>CAVUZJ010000026.1:0-80537 GCA_963745975.1 uncultured Pseudomonadota bacterium | reverse complement strand
CGGCGCGGCGTAATGGATGTAGACGTCCTTGCCGGAAGAGACGAGCGTCGTCGTTCCCCAGCCTGCCGTGGCGAGATACTGGGCGATCGTGGTGGTGAAGTTGCCGGAGTTCGAGAAGAGGGCGATCGAGCCCTTGATCAGCGATTCGTCGGGCGCGTCGCCGCCGAGCGCGCCTCCGAGGCGCACGCGGCTCCACGAATCGGCGACGCCGAGCGAGTTGGCGCCGAAGATGTCGATGCCGAAGGACTGCCCGATGGCCCGGATCTCGCGCGCGTCATGGACGGCGATCTTTTCCGTGATGATGATGATCTTTTCGAGGTCCGGGTTGACGCGGGCGAGCTCGGCTACGCCGTCGCGCACGCCGGAGGGCGGCAGATAGACGACACCGGTGTTGAAACTGTGGCCGGCATCGATGCCTTCGCGGACGCTGTTGTAGACCGGAACGTCGCCGGCGGGTGTGGCGAGGACCTGGCCGCGGCGGCCCGGCGAGGTTCCGAAGACGACGTTCCCACCGGAGAAGGCGTGGCTGACCGGCGTGACCTGGCGGGATTCGCTGCCGAGGATGTTGAGGACCGCGACGCGGTCGGCGCGCGTGGCGATATCGCCGAGCGAGGCGACCCCGAGATAGTAAGGAAAGCCGACAATTCCCTTCTGCGGCATTTTCCCCTTCCCGTCCCTTCATCTTTCAGGCGGCTTCCTTGAGGCCGAGGCGGGCCGCGAGCGCGGCGCGGCCGCCCGAACGCATCCACTGATCGACCGATTTGGCATAGTTGACGACTTCGGAGATCGCGCTGTCGAAGCCGAAGAAGCGGTAGGGAAGGCCGAGATTGTCGCACGCCTCGGCGAGTGCACCCATGCCGCGGACGAGATTCGGGCCGCCGCGGCCGACGACGACGTAAACCGGCGTCGTGCCGTGCGCGCTGCAATGCTCGCGCAGCGCATCGGCCATGGCGCGGAACGTTTCGTAGATGTCGGTGTTGTTGGATTTTCCGCCGATGATGAAAAGCACGTTCGCCTGAGAGAACCAGTGCTTGAAGCAGATGCGGGCAACCTCCTTCATTTTTTCGTAAGGCGGATTGCCGCCGAAGTCCGAGGAGATGATCGCCGCCTCGCCCAGCACCTCGGTCACGAGAGAATTGGCGCCGCCGCCGAAGGTGGGGGCGAGGATGGTTCCGCGATCGTTGACGACGAATACATCGGATTGTCCCTGGTGGGTGCGGAGCTGATTGACCTCGAGCTCGAAGGCGGAGGTGTCGGCGGTGAAGAGGTCGGGCGGCAGGTCGAGGCGTTGCCAGCGCGGATCGTCGCGGTCGAAGCCGCCCTTGAAGTCGCAGGCAACCGGGGTGAGGCGCCCCTCGCGCCCCTCGGCCATGCGAATCGGGTTCAGCTCGAGCGCGGTCATGCCGTAATGGTGGAAGAGCTCCCAGAGCTTGGGCAGGTTCTGGACAAGGGGAGAAATGATCTCCTTGGGCGCGCCGATATCGGAGAGAGCGTTGGCGACGACGAAGGCCTTGAGCCCGGTGAGCGCGTCGAACGGCACGTTGGCGACGAGCTTCCTGTCGAGCTCCTCGATATCGACGCCGCCCTGATGCGTGAGGGTCATTGCGGGTGCGCGGTAGACCGTCGAATCGCTGATCGCGAAATAGACTTCGTGGCGGGCCGGGACGCCGGCCTCGAAAGTGACGCCGTTCGCCTTGGCGGTCGAATTGCCGTGGCGGTGCTCGACGAAGAACAATCTCTCCCTCTCGGCGAGCGCGGTCTCAAGGTCGGTTGCCTTACCGATCAGGCCGGCCTTGCCTTTCTTGCCGAGGCCGCCCTTGAACACCGGCTTGATGAAGATCATTCGATGCCGGCGGATGAGGTCCTGGATCTCGGCTTCGCTTGCGCCGGGGCCGAGCACCTCGGTGACCGGGAACTCGACATGGCGGAGAAGTCTGGCGCTGTGGAGGAGTCCGCTGAGCTGCATGGCGGCAAGTCCTTCCCGGGTCGCGGGAGATAGCCGCGGCGAAGCGAACCACTTCGTCCGGCCAACGTTTCCCCTTTGAGACCGTCTAGCGGCTTTCTCGTGGACGGGAGCATAGCGTGCGCCACCGGTTCCTGGAAGCGAAAGCCGGCCATTTCCGGGCGGGTCTGCGGGGCTGGCGGCGGCGGGCGCCGGCTGCGCCCCCATCGCGTGGGATTTTGCCCTTGCGGCATCTCGATCCGGCATGGATGCAAGCGCGGTTGCTGATGCGGTATGACTTCCGTACAGTGGCCCGGCGGCCGGAGGATCGGCAGGCGGTCGCCAGAGGCGCCGCCAGGAAAAGATGGGGAGGAGATCATGGACCGGACCATGTCCGATGCCGATCCTGTCGAGACGCGGGAGTGGCTCGACAGCCTGGCGGGCGTTGTCGAGGTCGAGGGCCCGGACCGGGCCGGCTTTTTGCTCGACGAGCTGGTGGGATGGGCGCGGCGCTCCGGCACGCCCGTCCCCTATTCGCCGAATACGCCCTACATCAATACGATCCCGCCGGAGCGCCAGGCACGGCACCCGGGCGAGCGCGCGATCGAGCATCGGATCCGCTCCTACATCCGCTGGAACGCGCTCGCGATCATCCTCCGTGCCAACAAGGAGAGTTCCGAACTCGGCGGCCATATTGCGAGCTTCCAGTCGATGGCTACGCTCTTCGACACCGGTGCGATGCACTTCTGGCATGCCGCGACCGATGAGCACGGCGGAGATCTGGTCTATCTCCAGGGGCACAGCTCGCCCGGAATCTATGCGCGGAGCTTTGTCGAGGGCCGGCTCACCGAGGAGCAGCTGCTGAACTTTCGCCAGGAGGTGAACGGCAACGGCCTCTCTTCGTACCCGCACCCGTGGCTGATGCCGGAGTACCTGGCAGTACCCCACCGTCTCGATGGGTCTCGGCCCGATCATGGCGATCTACCAGGCGCGCTTCCTGAAATATCTGCAGGGGCGCGGCTTGGCAGAGACGGAAGGACGCAAGGTCTGGGCGTTCCTCGGCGACGGCGAGACCGACGAGCCGGAGAGCCTGGGGGCGATTTCGCTCGCGGGGCGCGAGCGTCTCGACAACCTGATCTTCGTCGTCAACTGCAACCTCCAGCGTCTCGACGGACCGGTGCGCGGGAACGGGAAGATCATCCAGGAGCTCGAGGCGATCTTTCGTGGTGCGCGCTGGAACACCATCAAGGTCATCTGGGGCACCGGCTGGGACCGGCTGCTGGCACGGGATACGAACGGCATCCTGCTCAGGCGGATGGAAGAGTGTGTCGACGGCGAGTACCAGGACTTCAAGTCCAAGGACGGCGCCTATGTGCGCGAGCACTTCTTCGGAAAATATCCCGAGCTCAGGGCGCTGGTCGCCGACATGTCGGACGAGGAGATCTGGGGGCTCGTGCGCGGCGGCCACGACCCGCTGAAGGTGTACGCTGCGTACCACGAGGCAGTGAACACGCGGGGTCTGCCGACGGTCATCCTCGCCAAGACGGTGAAGGGCTACGGCATGGGCGAGGCCGGCGAGGGCCAGAACATCACCCATCAGCAGAAAAAGATGGGCGAGACCCATCTCAAGGAGTTCCGCGACCGCTTCTCCCTTCCGCTCGCCGACGAAGAGCTGAAGGCAGTGCCGTTCCTTCGTTTCGTGGAAGGCTCACCCGAACTCGAGTATCTGCGCGAGCGGCGGCGCGCCCTTGGCGGCTATCTGCCGGCGCGCCGGCGGCGGTCGGAATCGCTCGAAGTGCCGCCGCTCAGCGCCTTCGAGGCGCACCTCAAGGGCAGCGAAGGGCGGACGATCTCGACCACGATGGCCTTCGTGCGCATCCTCAACGCGCTGCTCCGGGACAAGAAAATCGGCAAGCGGGTGGTGCCGATCGTGCCCGACGAATCGCGCACCTTCGGCATGGAGGGCATGTTCCGCCAGTTCGGAATCTTCAGCCAGGTCGGCCAGCTCTACCGGCCAGAGGACGCCGATCAGCTCATGTTCTACAAGGAGGACAAGAGCGGGCAGATCCTCCAGGAAGGACTGAACGAGGCCGGCGCGATGTCGTCCTGGATCGCGGCAGCGACCTCCTACAGCTCATCGAACATGCCGATGATCGCGTTCTACATCTATTACTCGATGTTCGGCTTCCAGCGCGTGGGCGACCTCGCCTGGGCGGCGGGCGACATGCGCGCGCGCGGTTTCCTGCTCGGCGCCACGGCCGGGCGGACGACGCTCAACGGAGAGGGGCTGCAGCACGAGGACGGGCAGAGCCACGTCTACGCGACAACCATCCCGAACTGCGTCGCATACGATCCGACCTTCTCGTACGAGGTTGCAGTGATCGTCCAGGACGGCCTGAGACGGATGTTCGCCGAGCAGGAGGACGTCTTCTATTACATCACCCTGATGAACGAGAACTACGAACACCCGGCGCTGCCGGAGGGCGCCGCCGAGGGCATCACCAGAGGGATGTACTTGTTCCGCAAAGGAAAGGAAATGGGAACGAAGGCGCCGCGGGTGCAACTGCTCGGCTCGGGCACGATTCTGCGCGAAGTGATTGCCGGGGCGGACCTGCTGGAAGAGGACTGGGGTGTCGGCGCGGACGTGTGGAGCTGCCCGAGCTTCACCGAAGTCCGGCGAGAGGCGATGGAAGTCGAGCGGTGGAACCTGCTGCATCCGACGGCGGAGCCGCGGCAGAGCTGGATCGAACGCTGCCTTGAGAACCGCGAGGGACCGGCCGTCGCGGCCAGCGACTACATCCGGCTGTTTGCCGACCAGATCCGTCCCTATGTCGGCCGGCGTTACTCGGTGCTCGGGACGGATGGTTTCGGCCGCTCCGACTATCGGCGGAGGCTGCGCGACTTCTTCGAGGTCGATCGGCGATGGGTGGCGCTGGCGGGCTTGCAAAGCCTGGCTCTGGAGGGAGCGATCCCGCGGGCGCGGGTGCAGGAGGCGATCCGCAAGTACGGCATAGAGAGCGAAAAGCCCGCGCCATGGACCCTCTGAGGGCCGATCGCCCGCAAGGCTGATTGCTGCGACACGCCGGCGGCCCGTCCGCCGGGATCAAGGGGAGATGCCAAGGGTGGAAGCGAGCAACGAAATCCTCGTCCCTGACATCGGGGACTTCAGGAACGTCCCGATCATCGAGGTCCATGTCAGTCCGGGCGAGGCGGTGAAAACCGACGATCCGCTGATCACGCTCGAAAGCGACAAGGCGACCATGGACGTGCCGGCGCCGCGGGACGGCACGGTGGACCGGCTCCTGGTCAAGGTCGGTGACAAGGTAAGCGAGGGCTCGCCGATCCTGCGGCTCAAGGCGGGAACGGCCGAGCCACCGGTGACCCCGCCGCCTCCGGTGATTGCCTTGCAAGAACCGGTCCCTGAGCCGCGCCCGCAACCGCCTCCGGCCGCCGCGCCGATGACGAGCAGGTGGCGCAGACTTTGCCGGCGTGCACGCCAGCCCGGCGGTGCGGCGTCTCGCCCGCGAACTCGGCATCGATCTCGCGGGGCTCACGGGCACGGGAGAAAAGGGGCGGATTACGAAGGAGGACGTGAAGGCCTTCCTGAGAGGGCCGGTCGCACCGGGCCCACCGGCCGGGATGGGCATTCCCGAGATCCCGCCCGTCGATTTTGCGAAGTTCGGACCGGTCGAGACCAGGCCGCTCGCGCGGATCCGGCGGATTTCGGGCCCGTTCCTGCATCGCGCCTGGCTCAACGTGCCGCACGTCACGCACGGCGACGAAGCGGACATCACCGGGCTCGAGGAATACCGCAAAGAGCTCGACGCCGATGCCAAGGCAGACAAGAACAAGCCCTACCGGGTCTCGCTGCTGCCCTTCCTGATGAAGGCAAGCGTCTCGGCGCTCAAGATGTTCCCGGACTTCAACAGCTCTCTCAGCCCGGAGAAGGACGCGCTTGTCCTCAAGAAATATTACCATCTCGGAATCGCGGTCGATACGCCCGAGGGCCTCGTCGTGCCGGTGATCCGGGACGTGGACCGCAAGGGCGTCGTCGAGCTCAGCCGGGAGCTCGCCGACGCTTCGGCCAAGGCACGTGAGGGCAAGCTCGCTCCGGCCGAGATGCAGGGCGGCACCTTTACCATCTCGTCGCTCGGTGGGATCGGCGGGATCGATTTCACCCCGATCGTGAATGCGCCAGAAGTCGCGATCCTGGGTGTCGTGCGATCGAAGATGGCGCCGGTCTGGGACGGCGAATCGTTCCGCCCGCGGCTGATGCTGCCGCTTTACGTGTCCTACGATCATCGCGTGATCGACGGGGCGCTCGCGGCGCGCTTTGCGCGACAGCTCTGCACGTTGCTCGAGGACGTGCGCCGGCTGATGCTGTGAGCGGGGGTGAACGATGAGCATCGAGATCACGGTCCCGGATATCGGCGACTTCAAGGACGTGCCGATCATCGAGGTGCATGTCGGGCCGGAGCAGAAGATCGCCGTCGACGATCCGCTGATCACGCTCGAGAGCGACAAGGCGACGATGGACATTCCCTCGCCGGCCGCGGGCAAGGTGGGCGAGGTGAAGGTGCGGAAGGGGGATCGGGTCTCCGAGGGCGACCTGATCCTCACGCTCTTAACCGGAGCGAAGGAGCAGGCGGCGCCGCCTGCCGGGGCCATCGCGGCCGCAGCAGGCGCAAAGCCGCGCGCCGCCGGCCTCGGGGACTACCAAGCCGAGGTGCTGGTGCTGGGCGCCGGCCCGGGCGGCTACACGGCGGCGTTCCGCGCCGCGGACCTCGGGAAGAAGGTGGTGCTGGTGGAGCGCTGGGCGACGCTCGGCGGCGTCTGTCTCAATGTCGGGTGCATCCCTTCGAAAGCCCTGTTGCACGCGGCCAAGGTGATCGACGAGGTGGTCGAGGTGAGCCACTTCGGTGTCACCTTCAACGGCGGGGGCGCACCCGCGGTCGATCTCGACCGGCTGCGCGGCTGGAAGGACGGGGTCGTCAAGCGGCTGACCGGCGGGCTCGCGGGGCTCGCCCGGCAGCGCAAGGTGACGGTGGTCGCCGGTAGCGGCCAGTTCGCCGCCCCGAACCAACTGGTGGTCGAGCAAGCAAACGGCGACGGAACGAAGACGGTGACCTTCGAGCAGGCGATCATCGCCGCGGGCTCAGAGGCGCTGACACTGCCGTTCATTCCGCATGCCGATCCGCGGGTCATCGATTCGACCGGAGCGCTCGAGCTCGCTGGCATCCCAAAGCGCCTTCTCGTGATCGGCGGTGGCATCATCGGGCTCGAAATGGCGACAGTGTACCACGCGCTCGGGGCGAAGGTAACGATCGTCGAGCTGATGGACCAGATCATTCCCGGCGCGGACAAGGATATCGTGGCGCCGCTGCACAAGCGGATCGAGACGCGCTACGAGGCGATTCACCTCAAGACCAAAGTCACGGGCGCCGCCGCGGGACCGGACGGCGTCACCATTTCCTTCGAAGGGCCTAAGGCGCCGGCCCGGGACATCTTCGATCGAATCCTGGTTGCGGTGGGGCGGCGGCCGAACGGCCGGCTGATCGGGGCGGAGAATGCGGGCGTGCGCGTCGACGAGCGCGGCTTCATTCCGGTCGACAAGCAGATGCGCACCAGTGCCGGCCACATCTTCGCTATCGGCGACATCGTCGGCCAGCCGATGCTGGCGCATAAGGCGACGCATGAGGGCAAGGTGGCGGCCGAGGTTGCGGCCGGCCACAACAGTGCTTTCGACGCCAGGGTGATCCCCTCGGTCGCGTATACCGATCCGGAGATTGCCTGGGCGGGCCTTACGGAGAACGAGGCGAAGGCGCAGGGCCTGAAGTACGGCAAGGGCGTCTTCCCCTGGGCCGCCTCGGGGCGATCGCTTTCGCTCGGCCGAGATGAAGGGATGACCAAGCTTCTTTTCGACGAGGCCACGCGCCGGATCATCGGTTGCGGCATTGTCGGACCGAACGCCGGCGATCTTATCGCCGAGGCGGGACTGGCGATCGAAATGGGGGCGGACGCCGAGGATATCGGGCTGACCATCCACCCGCACCCGACGCTCTCCGAGACCATCGCCATGGCCGCTGAAATGTTCACGGGCGACATAACGGACCTGATGCCGGCCCGGCGGCGCTAGAGCGGGATACGTGAGCGCAAGCGAACGCATCCTGCATCGGAGAGGAGGGCGTCGGGGGCTGGCACCCGCATTTCGGCGCCAGCATCCCCGCTTCGCGAGCGCTTAGGTTTCGAGGTTCGCTTCCTTGGTCTCCGGCGTTAGCAGAATTGCGTAGATCGCGAGCACGGCATAGATCATCACCATCAGGCCGATATAGATGTAAGCCTCGTGGATGCCGTAGGCGCGGAGCAGCAGCCCGGCTAGGATTGGGATCAGCCCACCGCCATAAACTTGCGAGATCTGGTAGCCGGCGCTAGCGCCCGAGGCGCGGTAGCGCGTCGGAAAATTCTCCGTGTAGAATGCGGGAATCGCCCCATAACCGAAGCCGAACACGAAGCCGAAACCGATCACCTCGGCGATCGTCGCGAAAAGAAAGCTCTTGGTGTTGATGAGGTAGAAATAAGGGATCGCAAAGACGAGGAACACGATCGCGGCGATCAGGAGAATAGTGCGGCGGTTGATCGCATCCGCGAGCAGGGAGCCGATGATCATGAAGAGCAGCATGAAGGCGGCGGCGATGAGGCCGATCGATTCTGCCTCCTGGGCGCTGAAGCCGACAGCCTTCATGTAGCCGGTGCCGAACACGAAGCAGAGGAAGAAGGCGCCGCCGAACATCGCGTTCACGAGCGAGGTGCGAAGGATGCGGAGCGGCATCTCCCGCCAGACCTGGCTCGCCGGGAAATTCAGCACGGCGGTCTTCGCCTTGTGCGCCGAGAAGACGAAGCTGTCTTCGGTGCGGGTGCGGATAGCGATCCCGACGATCGCGACCAGGAAGCCGAGGAAGAAGAAGATGCGCCAGCCCCAGGCCAGGAAGGCGGCGTGCGACATCAGGGATTGCACCAGGATCACCGAGCCGAAGCCAAGCAGAAGCCCGATCGGGATAGCGAATCCGACCCAGGCACCCCAAAATGCACGGTACTTCGAGCGCGCCGCCTGCTCGACCACCCAGGTAGCAGCAGTGCCGAACTCCGCGCCGAAGCTGATGCCCTGGGCGAGGCGGAAGATGATCAGCAGCGCGGGTGCGATCGGGCCGATGCTGTCGTAGCTCGGGGTAAGTCCGATCAGGAGCGTGCTGACGCCCATCAGCACGAGGGCATACACCATCGCGTCGCGGCGGCCGTTCCGGTCGGCGATGTTGCCGAAGATGTAGGCGCCGACGGGGCGGATGATGATGCCGATGCCGTAGACGCCGATCGCGGCGGCGACGGCGGCCAGCCCCGGCAGCTTGAAGAAGACGCCGCCCCAGACGGTGGCGGCGATGACGCCGGTGACCAGGAAGTCGTACTGCTCGATGACTGACCCGATGATGCTGGCGAACGCAACCTTGAAGATCTGCTGGTTGGTCGGCGTGGCAACGGTGCTGCTCATCGTCGATTCCTCCATTTGCTTCCGGTTGTGCGTTGGAGCGGGCGGGCAACCCGCTCGCTCGCGGGAACGATAGCCGTTCCGCCGATGTGCGGAAAGCGCGCCTAGAGCGGGATGGGCGTGATGAGGCATTGGGCGGGAGAGCACGAGGGTCCTAGGGGTGCTCACGCTGCAGCCCAGTTGGCTTGAAGTGCGTTGTCGTCAGCCGAGCTTGGACACCATCGCTCGAAGAGGGGTCCAAAGGCGCCGTGGAGGGCACGGTTTCGGATCTGCCGCAGCAGGTGGGCACGGCACCACGTCCACTGCATCGGCTGGCGCTTGCGACGATGCAAGACTGTGGGGAGTTCACGCTGCGAGAGAGATCGCACTCAGGTCATTCGCGATCCGGATGTCCGGATAGATAACGCCTCCGGAATAACCTCCGCAAAGTGCCGTCGATATCCCAGCGGTCACCCACAGGAGTCTCCGCGTGGCGCGAGCCTATAGAACCGTCAGTCTCCCGGCGCCAGGGTTCGCGGAGAGACTCCCGAGCGGACGAGATCCACGATGAAACGGGTCCAAACGGAAGCGCGACAACGTGAGCGCGGCCGGGCCGTCCGGTGTCACAGGTCGAGCCTGCCCGATGGGCTGGCCGTGTCGAGTTTGGCACGGCGGACTTAGCGCCGCAGGGTGGTCAGGCTCCGGTGCCTGGTATGGCTCATGATCTCCTCGTCCGGCACGCCGTTTCGGTAGGCCGTGGTGACGAAGCCCGCCCGCATGCCGTGCGGGGTCACCGGCTCGAAGATGCGCAAAGCGAACCGACAAACCGGGCGAGAGAGAAAACCGCCCCGCCGGCTCGCTGGCGGCGGCGAAATCCGGCGGGCAGAGAACCGCCCCTTGGCAAGTCCGCGCATTTGCGCGGGACTTTGCCGGGATGCGAGAAAGGTGGGGAAAAAGAAAGACGGGCTGGCGGAGGGAGGGGGATTCGAACCCCCGATACGGTCGTTCAACCGTATAACGGTTTAGCAAACCGCCGCCTTCAGCCGCTCGGCCATCCCTCCAAGCCAAATCCGGGCCGCCACCGCACCGATCCCGCGCTGCCGAGGTTAGGGATCCGTGCCGGGGCGGTCAACGCGCCCGGGGGACGCCACACGAGGCTACGGCCTTTGCACGAGCTCGATCTTGTAGCCGTCCGGATCTTCGACAAAGGCGATCACCGTCGTGCCGAACTTCACCGGCCCGGGCTCGCGCGTGATCTTCGCCCCCGCCTGGCGCAGCGCCGCACAGGTCGCCGCCACGTCCGGGACGCCCACCGCGAGATGCCCGAACCCCGTGCCGAGCTCGTAGCCGTCGTCCTTGCCCCAGTTGTAGGTGAGCTCGAGAACGCTTTGCTCCGCCTCCTCGCCATAGCCCACGAAGGCGAGGGTGTATTTCCCGTCCGGCACCTCGCGCCGGCGCAATTCCTTCATCCCGAGCAGCTTCGTGTAGAAGCCCACGCTCGCGTCCAGATCCTTCACCCGGATCATGGTGTGCAGCAGGCGCCGATCGGCGGTGCTCATCCACTCCCTCCTTCGCTCATCGGCCCGAAGGTAGCCGGATCGAGCCCGAGAAGGAACAGACCGGCCGCGTCCGCCGCATCGACCGCGAGCGCGCGATCGACGATCAGCGTGCCGCCGGCCTCGAAGGCGATCCCGCGAAGCCCCACGGACGCGGCGAGGCGCACCGTCTCGGGCCCCACTGTCGGCAGATCGGCCCGCCTGTCCTGTCCCGGCTTGACGAGCTTCACCAGCACGCCCCCGGGCCCGGGGCGGGCGAGCGCGCCCGCACGGGCCAGCATCGCGTCGGTGCCCTCGGCCGCCTCGACCGCCAGCACCATGCCCTGCTGCACCACGCACCCCTGCCCCACGTCCACGCCGCCCAGCGCGCGCGCGACGGCGATGCCACGCTCGATGTCGGCCATCGCCGCCGCATCGGGCGCGGCCCGAGAGAGCAGCCCCGCCGGCCCGACCGCCTCGCGCAGCACCTTCTCGACGCCGAGCACCGCGAACCCCTCATCGTTCAGGACCCGCACGATCGCCGCCAGCAACCCGTCGTCGCCGGCGAAGGCGCGGCGGCCGATCCGGCCGAGCAAGCGCGCGGCGAGGGCGTCGGGCCTGAGATCGAGCATGGAGGGCCGGCGCACCGACCCCACCAGGACGAGCTCGCGGCAGGCGTGCGCACGCAAAAGCTCGCGGATGCGCCCGGCCGCGCCGACCCGGGCGAAAGCGTGGGGATAGGGCGCCAGAACGCCCGGGTCGGCGAACCCCTCGAGGCCGACCAGAAAGACATCCCGCCCCGCGGCCGCGGCCGCGGCGGCCACCCGCCCCGGCAATGGGCCGCCCCCCGCCAGGATGCCAAGGCTTGTCCCTCGCCCGTCGCTCAACACTTGCCAACCATCCTCGCCGCGATGGCACCCCCGCCCTTTCTAGATGAATAAGGCCGGCGGCGGAATCCGGGCGCCATGCATTGCTTCGGTTCGTGAACGTATTTTATGTTGCCGGGATCACAACCATTGCGGCATAGATCCAAAAACCCTCGAGGATCCATGAGCGAGCCGAAATTCATCGCAATGCGGGATCCGGAACCGGCCGGCGAACCGGCGGCGGCCTCGGCCACTGCCTGCCGCCCGACGGCCGGCGGTATCGGCCAGTGCCTCAGGATGCTCGCCGACGAAGCCGGCTCCCTTGGTCTCACCTGCACCGTCCGCGCGCTTTGGGTCGCGATCGCGGTTTGCGAGCATGAGGCCGTTCACGCCACGACGACGACGCTCTTCGCGCCGGCCGATCCCCTCCAGCCGATCGCCTCTTCGGTGAATTGAGGCTTGATGCCCGAATGAGGGCAGAAGCCGCTCGTCAGTCGTCGCCTTCCCAGCGCAGCGTTGCGCGGATCAGACCGCGATGGCTCGGCGCGTCGATGAATTCCATGATCTCGCGCACCAGCATGTCCTCGCCGTGGCGGCGCCGCGTCTCCGCGAGGCGGGTCGCGAAAATTCCCTCGTCGCGGAAGAGGGAAAGGTAGACCGCCCTGAGCTTGCGCACCACGTCGCTCGGGGTGCCGCGTCGCTTGAGCCCCACCACGTTCAGCCCGACCAGCCGCCCGCGATTGCCGATGACGGCGCCGAAGGGGATCACGTCTCCGCCGACGCCCGTGGCCCCGCCGATGATCGCCCCGCGGCCGATGCGCACGTACTGATGGAGCGCGGCGACGCCGCCGATCACCGCCTGATCGGCGATCTGGACGTGCCCGCCCATGACGACATTGTTGGCGATGATGACGTTGTTGCCGATCTGGCAATCATGCGCCACATGCGCAACCGCCATCACCAGGCAATCGGCCCCGACGCGGGTGACGCCGACACCCGTCACCGTCCCGCGATGGATCGTGCAGTGCTCGCGTATCTGCGTGCGCGGCCCGATCTCGCACGAGGTGGGCTGGCCGCGATATTTGAGGTCCTGCGGCGCCAGTCCGACGGTGCAGAAGGGATAAAGTTCCGCCTCCGCACCGATCCGCGTGTGGCCGTCCACCACAACGTGGGCGTGCAGGCGCGCCCCGCGCTCAATCACGACGTTGGGCCCGATCTGGCACCAGGGGCCGATGCTGGCACCCGCTTCGATCACCGCTTGCTGTGCCACCAGCGCCGTCGGATGAATATCCGCCGGCCGCCGCTTGGTCGCCCTGAGCGGTTCGACATTCGGCTCGAGCATCTCGGGCGCTTCGGTCAGGCGGTCCATCGGCAACGGGACTTTCTCGGCTCCGAGAGAGGGTAGGCGGCAAACGAAGGCGAAAGTTCGGCAACGATGCTGGGCAATCGCCCTATTCCCAAGTCAATGATTGTTGCCCTCTGTTGCAACCGGGCGGAACGTTGCATTCGAGCCGACGATAGAGCGGATCGCGCCTGACTGGAATCGCGAAGCGATCCAGGGGCGCGTGAATCCGCTCGGGAAAACAACTTAGAGCGTGTTCGGTCAGGGTGAACACGCTCTAGCGCGAGAAAACGATTGGCGGGACGCGGGATCGGCGAGGGCCCGCGAACCGATTCCGGTTTAGAACTTTAGAACTTCTGCGCCGGCAGGTCGGCGGGATTGATGATCATCGCGGCGTAGCTCGCCTCGGCCGCGACGTGCCCGTCAACCTCGACAACCGCGGTGAACTTCCACACATTGCCGCGCTGGCGCACCTTCGCCACCCTGATCCGCATCTGATCGCCCGGGGTCACCGGGCGGCGAAACTTGGCGTTGTCGATGAACATGAAATAGACCACCTTGCCCTCGGCATGCTCGCCCAAAGTCTCGAGCACCAGGGCCGCCGAAGTCTGCGCCATGCTTTCGACGATCATCACCCCGGGCACCACCGGATGGCCCGGGAAGTGGCCCTGGAAGTAGGGCTCGTTCATCGTCACGTTCTTGATGCCCGTGGCCGATTGGTTCGGAACCACATCGAGCATGCGATCGACCAGCAGCATCGGATAGCGGTGGGCGAGCAGCTTCTGGATGCGCTCTATGTCGATTCTGTATCCGACTTCGGAGCCGTTCTCTTCGAGCGCGCCGTTTTTGCGCGTGACCGCTGCGTCCATCCGCCCTTAGCCCGTTTTCCTGCCGCTCTGCCGTCCCGCCGTCCGTTCCCCCCGCGCCAGGCGCCGGAGGACGGCGATCTGGCGAAAGAACGTCCGCACGGGTTCGGCGGGACTGCCCACCACTTCCGCTCCGGGTGCCACGTCGGCCATTACCCCGGCCTGTGCGCCGAGGCGCGCCTTGCGGCCGATCAGCAGGTGCCCGACGAGGCCCGCTTGCCCGCCGATCATCACGAAGTCTTCGACGATCGTCGAGCCGGAGATGCCGGCCTGCGATACGATGACGCAAAGCCGGCCGATCTGGACGTTGTGCCCGATCTGGACGAGGTTGTCGAGCCGCGTCCCGGCGCCGATTACCGTGTCCTGCACCGAGCCGCGGTCGATCGTCGTGTTGGCGCCGACCTCGACGTCGTGCTCCAGGATCACCCGGCCGAGCTGCGGGACGCTCCGGAATCCCTCGCCGGTCATTGCGAAGCCGAAGCCGTCCTGGCCGACGCGCGCCCCGGGGTAGAGGGTGACGCGCTCGCCCACGATGGCGTGGCTCACGCTCGCCAGGGCGCCGATCCGGCAGTCCGGCCCGATCACGACGCCCTCGCCGATCACCGCCCCCGGGGCGATCCGGCAGCGCAGGCCGATCTCGGCCTTCGCGCCGACGACGACGAGCGGGCCGACCTCCGCCGTGGGATCGACCAGCGCCCCCTCGCCCACCACGGCGCTCGGGTGAATCCCGGGCTTGAGCGGCGGCGGAGGATGGAAGAGCGCGGCGACCCGCGCCCAGCCCAGATAGGGCTCGGCCGTCACGATCGCCGCGGTCCCGGACGGCACCCGCGGGGCAAGCTCCGGATGGACGAGCACGGCGCCGGCGGCCGTTCGCTCCAGCGCCTCGAGATAGCGCCGATTGTCGAGGAAGCTCACCTCCTTGGGCCCGGCGGTTTGCAGCGGCGCCACCCCGTAGAGCGTCCGTTCCGCCGCCTGCGTCACCCCGCCGGCGGCAAGCGCCACGTCGCTGAGCGCATGCGGGCTCGACCCCGGGTAGAAGCGCGGGTCGCCGGCGGAGCCGCGGCCCTCTCGCGGCATCGCTCAGCGCTTCGGCGCATCGGCGGCGGGCGCCGGCGGGATCGGCAGCGGCGCCGGGATCGCCGCACCCATCACCGGGGCCGGCATCTCGGTGCCCGACGCGCCCGGCGGGCCGACCGGCATCGCGCTATCCGGCGGAATGGTGACCGAGGGAAGCATCCTGTTGAGCTCTTTGGCCACCTCGTCGGTGATGTCGAAGGCGTTCATGTTGAGCGCCACCTGCTCCAGGTGCAGCACGAGATTCATGCCGTGGCTCTCCGCGACCTGGCGGATCACCGCGATCAGCATGCGATTGACCTCGCCGATCGCCACCTGCGCCGCTTCCTGCATCTGCTGATTGCGCCCGGAGAACTCCTTCTGGGCGTTGGTGATCCGATCCTGGAGTGCCGCTTCGCGGGCGCGGATCTGCTCGGGCGTGAGCTTCGGCCGGTCGTGCGCCAGCGCCGCCTGCATCTGCCGCCAGACGCCTTGCTCCTTCACCGCGTCCTGGTTGAGCGCCTCGCGCCTTGCGTTGATGACCTTCTCGACCTCCTGGACCGCGCTCGATTGGCGATAGACGTCCGGCACGCTCAAGACGCCCATGACGGCGGCCGGCGGCGGCTTCTCCTTCGGCAAGGGCGGCAGTTGCGGGATCGGCGGCGCGGCGGCCGCCTGCACCGGCCGCGGTGGTTGCGGCGGCGGCGCGGCGCGGACAGGCGCCGGCGCCGGCGCCGGATGAGACTGGCCCGGAACGAACCAGCCCGGCCCCTGCTGCGGCGCCGTTTGCGCCATGCCCGCCTGGGGAAGAAAGAGCGCCGAGGCCAGCCCGGCCATCGCGATGAAGGGAAGGATGCGCACTAGAACCTCGTGCCGAAGCCGAAACGGAAGACTTGCGTCTGATCGAAGGGCTCTTTCACGATCGGCCAGGCGAGATCGATGCTGAGCAGGCCGAGCGGCGAGTCCCACGAGATGCCGAAGCCGGAGGCGACGCGCGGTTGCGCATAATCGACGATCGGACCGTAGTTCTCCTTGATGCCCCAGTCCGACCCCATGTCGACGAAGAGGCGTCCGCTGAGCCCGAGATCGGGATTGACGGGAAGGGGAAAGTTCAGCTCCGAGGACTCCGTCCAGAGGAAGCGCCCGCCGAGGCTGTCGCCGGTCGCGATGTCGTGCGGTCCCACGCCGCCGTCCTCGAAGCCGCGCAGGTTGGCGCCGCCGAGGTAGAAATTGTCGAGGATGTTCGGCTCGTGGGCGATCGGGATGAGGTTCCCGTAGCTCCCGGACTTCGAGATCCCCCAGCCATCGCCGAGCAGCCCGACGAGGGGAAAATAATAGGCCCCGTCGGTGCGCAGGCGAACGAAATCGGCTTGCCCCCCGATCCCGGCGTAATCGGCGCCCGCCCGGATGACGAAGCCCTTCGTCGGGTTGATCGTGCTGTCTCGCCAGTCGAAGACCAGCGTCGAGCCGACCTGCGAGAGCACGTTGGTGCCCGCGTTGGCGAAGATATAGGGGCTCGCCGTGCTCGCGATATTGACGATATCGCGGCTGACCAGCGAGTAGCTCCACACCTGCGAGACATGATCGTTGAAGTTGTAGCCGAGCCGGGTCGTGAAGCCGACCCGGTTCTCGTTGTATTCGGCGATGCTCTGATTGTTGTTGGTGATGTCGAAGATATCGACTCCGGCGAGCAGGTTGCGGCCGAGGAAATAGGGATCGGTCACCCCGAGATCGATCGAGCTCTCCCGCTGCGCCAGGATGCCGTTGATGCCGGCATTGATCCCGCTGCCGACGATGTTGTTCTCCGTCAGCCCGAGATTGACCAGCGCGCCGATGTCGGTCGAATAGCCGCCGCCGATCGTCAGCGAGCCGGTCGCCTTCTCGGTCACGTTCGTGTGCACGATCACGCGGTCCGGCGACGAGCCGGGCGAGGTGGTGATGTTGACAGTGCTGAAGTAGTTGAGGTCCTTCAGCCGCTGCTGGGTGCTTTGGATCGAGGCCGCATTGAAGGGATCACCCTCGGCGAGGTTGAACTCGCGCCGGATCACCTGATCCTCGGTGCGGGTGTTGCCGCTGATCTCGATGCGCTGGATATAGACGTGCGGTCCCTCGATGACATTGAACACCACGGCCACGGTGTGGTTGTGGGGATCGCGCGTGATCTCGGAGTGGACCTCGGCAAAGGCGAAGCCGCTGTTCTGCAGCTTGTCCGAGATCGCCTGGACCGATCGCTGGACGGCGTCGCCGTCGTACCAGTCCCCGCGCCCGATCGTGAGCAGGGAGGTGAGCGATGTGCCGGACACTTTCGGCAGATGGGAGACCACCTTGACCGAGCTGACGCGGTAGCGGCTCCCCTCGCTCAGCACGAAGGTCAGGATGAAGGAGCGGCGGTCCGGGGAAAGCTCGGACTGCACATGCGTGACGTCAAAGTCCACGTAGCCGTTGCGGAGATAGAAGCGGCGCAGCAGGTCCTCGTCGTACTGCACGCGCTCGGGATTGTAGCTGTCCGCATTGTTGAAGAAGCGCCACCACGCCTCCTCGCGTGAGCTGATCACGCCCGAGAGCGTTCCGGCGCTGAAGACATGGTTGCCGACGAAAACGATCCGGCTGATGAAGGTCGCCTTCCCGTCATTGATCTCGAAGACCACGTTGACCCGGTTTTCCGGCAGCTTGATGATCTTCGGCACCACGGTTGCCGCGTAATAGCCCTTTGCCGCGTAGAGGCCGAGAATCTTGTCACGATCCGTCTCGGCGGTCTCGGGCGTGAAGACGGCGCGCGGACGCAGCGTGATCGCCTGGGAGAGCTGCGTGTCGGTGAGCTGATGGTTGCCCTCGAAGGCAACCACGTTGACGACCGGATTCTCCTGCACCTCCACCACCAGCACGTCGCCCTGCCGGGTGAGCTCGACGTTGCTGAAGAGGCCGGTTGCGTAAAGGGTCTTGAGGCTGCGGTCCATCAAGGTCGGATCGAACGGATCCCCGGGCGCGAGCAGCATGTAGGAGAGGATGGTGTTCGCCTCGATCCGCTGGTTCCCCTCGACGCGGATCGCGGCGATCCGGCCGGGCAGCTCGGCAGCGGCGGCCGTGGCCGCAGCGCCGGCCGCAGTTCCGGCCGCAGTTCCGGCCGCAGTTCCGGCCGCAGTTCCGGCCGCAGTTCCGCGAGTGGCGCATCCCTGGGCCCCTCCCCTCACCGCAAGCGGTGGCAGGACCAGGCAGAGCACAACCGCAAGAAATGCTGTGGCGATGCGAGGCAAGCGGCCGATTCTCCGATGGCGCGTGGTCAGCCGCGCCGGGGACGCGCGGCGACGGGGGCGAGAGGAAGGGAATCGAGAGAATAGCCGGGCCTTCGGCTGCGCGCCAACCCGCGGTCGGACGACCGCCGACTTCTCAGAGACCTTTTGAGAATGCGCTGCGGCGAGTCGGAGACACCGAAGGCGCCGGTCCGGCGCGGCTTTCGAGAACCGGAGCGGAGCGGCCTTAAGATCAATATGGCTTCTGGCGGGGAGCGGAGCGATCCGCCAAAGCCATGAAATTGATCGCCAAGACAAAGCTTGCCGTGAGCACCGGAAGCACAGAAAGCCACGTCGGACGACCGCCGCAGTAGCATTCTCAAAAGGTCTCTCACAGGCTCTTGACCCAGCGGACCATGCCAAGCTGCGTCAAATCGTTCCAGGTTGCGAACACGAAGATGCAGACGAGGAGTGCGAGCCCCGCGCGCAAGCCGATCTCCTGCGCGCGGGCGGAGAGCGGCCTTCCGTGCACCGCCTCGGCGAGGAAGAAGAGCAGGTGGCCGCCGTCGAGCACGGGAATCGGCAGCAGGTTGAGCAACCCCAGATTGATCGACAGCACAGCGATGAACGAGACGAAGCTGGCGATGCCGAGCGCGGCGACGCGGCCCGAGAGCTCGGCGATCCTGAGCGGTCCGCCGAGGTCGGCGGCGCCGTGCCGGGTGGTGATGATCTGCCATACCCCGCCGAGCGTGGCTCCGCCGATGTCGAGGCTCTCGCCCCATGCGGCCGAGACCGCGGCGGCGGGCGCGAGCCGTTCGAGCGCGGAGGTGTCGCCGGTAATGCCGAGCAGGCCGACCTCGCGTCCCCCCTCCGTGGTGGTGCCGATATGGACGGCAAGCCTGATCGTCCGGTGCGCCCGCTCCACCAGGACCGAGAGCTCCCGATCGGGCTGCGCTTGGACGAGTCGCTCGATATCGGTGAAGCTCGCGACCGGCGAGGCGTCGATCGCGACGATCCGATCGCCGACGTGAAGCCCGGCGGCCGCCGCCGCACTTCCGGGCACGACGCCATTGACGACCGGCATGACGATCGGTCGTCCGGCGGTTGCGAAGAGGGCGGCGAAGAGCACGAAGGCGAGCACGAAATTGGCGAGAGGCCCGGCCGCGACGATGATCGCGCGCGCGCCGACCGGCTTTTCCTGGAAGGCGCGGCCCGGGATCCAGCGCGCCCGCTCCTCCGGGCTCACCGTCTCGAGCGGCTCCTGGCCATGCAGCTTGACGTAGCCCCCGAGCGGCAGCGCCGAGAGCCGCCATGCGGTGCCGTGGCGGTCCTGCCAGCCCGCCAGCGCCGGGCCGAAGCCGATCGAGTACGCCTCGACATGGACGCCGCAGAGCCTCGCTGCGAGGTAGTGGCCGAATTCGTGCACCGAGATCAGAACCCCGAGCACGACGACGAAGGATATGACCGTGCGGAGGAAGTCGATCATCGGCGCCACCCTGACGGCGCATCCCGTGAGGGAACGCCGCCGGAAACGCCACCGGAAACGCCCCCGGCGATGCCCCCGGCAATGCCCCCTGGGGAGACGCCATTCAAACCGGCGCCGATCCGCGTGCGCGCGCCTGTGGCGGCCAGGCGGGCGGCGTGCCGCTCGGCGTGCCGGCGTGCCTCCGCGTCGAGCGCGAGCACGCTCTCGAGCGTCGGCGCCTCGGGCGCGCCCATATCCTCCAGCACCGATGAGACCACCCGCACGATGTCGAGAAAGCCGATCCGCCCGGCGAGGAAGGCTTCCACCGCGGTCTCGTTGGCGGCGCTCAGGATCGCCGGCGCCGCACCGCCGGCGCGCAGTGCGGCGCGCGCCAGCCCGATCGCGGGGAAACGCTGCGCGTCGGGCTGGGCGAACTCGAGCCGCGCGAGAAGAGCGAGGTCGAGCCGTGGGGCGGAGGTAGCCAGCCGCTCCGGCCAGGCCAGCGCATGGGCGATTGGGATGCGCATGTCCGGCGCGGCAAGCATGGCGAGGACGCTGCCGTCCGCATAGTAGGCGAGCCCGTGCACCACCGCTTGCGGATGCACGAGCACGTCGATCGCCTGCTCGGGCAGCGAAAAGAGCCGCGCCGCCTCGATCAGCTCGAGCCCCTTGTTCATCAGGGTGGCGGAATCGATGCTGATCTTGGCACCCATCGACCAGATCGGGTGCTTGAGCGCCGCTTCCGGCGTTGCCGCCGCCATCTCGGCAGGACTTGCGGCGCGGAACGGCCCGCCGGAAGCCGTCAGCACGATTTTCTCGAGGGCGTCCAGATTGCCGCAGGCGAGCGACTGGAACACCGCGTTGTGCTCGGAATCGACGGGCAGGAGCCTGGCCCCCGCCGCGGCGACGGCGCGGAGCATGATCTCGCCCGCGCAGACCAGCGCCTCCTTGTTGGCAAGCGCGATCGTGCCGCCGCGACGGATCGCCGCGAGCGTCGCCGGCAGGCCGGCCGCGCCGCTGATCGCCGCCATCGTCCAGTCGGCCGGAATCGAGGCTGCCTCCGCGACGGCGGCCTCCCCGGCGGCAACGCTCGTCCCGCTGCCGGCGAGCGCCTCGGCGAGTGCGGCGCGACCGTCCGGGTCGCTGATCACGACATGCTCGGCGTGGAGCTGGCGCGCCTGCTCGGCGAGCAGTGCTGCGTTCCGGCCGCCCACCAGCACGCGCACCCGAAAGCGGTCGGGATGGGCGGCAAGCAGCGAGACGGTCTGCCGACCGACACTGCCGGTGCTGCCGAGGACGCTCACCGTCTTCACCGCCAAAGCTCCACTCCGGGGCCCAGCACCAGCGCCAGCGCCGCCGCCGCCGGCGCGGCGGCCAGCACGCCGTCCAGACGATCGAGAACGCCGCCATGCCCCGGGATCAGGTTGCCCGAGTGCTTGGCCCCGAATCGACGCTTGAAGGCGCTCTCCAGAAGATCCCCGCCTGTGATGCCACACCAAGCGTGACCGAGGCCAGCAGAACGCCGGCCGAGGGGCCGGCGGCAAACCCTTCGGCCACCAGGATTCCGGCCGCGACCGCGAAGAGAAGGCCCCCCGCCGCGCCGGCCCAGGTCTTCGAGGGGGAGATCCGCGGTGCCAGCTTCGCCCCTCCGAACACGCGGCCAACCACATAGGCCCCCGAGTCGCTCGCCCAGACAATCAGCACCACGAAGAGCATGTTGCCAAGTCCGGCGGGGCCGCTGAGCCGGAGCCAGACCGTCGCGACCGCGGCCAGGCCGAGATAGAGGAGCCCTCCCGCCAGCCACCGCCGCGCCGCGGCCCCGCCGCCGCGCCCCGCGGCCAGGACGACGCCCACGAGGAAGAGCACGAAGAGCGCCGCCAGCCCGAAGCCCGCGGCGCTCGCCAGGCATGCGGCCGCCACCAGGACCGGCAGCAGCAGCGCCGGAGGGCTCAGCGGGACGAAGCGGCAAACCTTGGCCCATTCCACGCCCATGGCGATCCCGGCGAAAGCCGCCAGCACCACCCATGCGCCCCCGCCGAGCCAGAGGCAGAAGAGCGCGATGGGTGCGAGGACCAGCGCCGAGAGCAGCCTCTGCGGCAGGTCCGCGAAGTGCCGCACCATGGGTTCAGCCGGGGCGTGCGCCAAAGCGCCGCTCCCGCCTTGTGTATTCCGCGAGTGCGGCGGCGAAATCCGCCTCGGCGAAATCCGGCCACAGCACGTCGAGGAAGACGAGCTCGGAATAGGCCGCCTGCCAGAGCAGGAAGTTCGAGAGCCGCTGCTCGCCGCTGGTGCGCACGATGAGATCGGGATCTGGCGTGCCCGCGGTCGCGAGGAGGCGGCCGAAGCGCTCCTCGTCCAGCGCGCGCGGATCGAGCCCGCCCGACGCGATTGCCGCCGCGGCGGCCCGGGCCGCCGCCACGATCTCGGCGCGTGCGCCGTACGAGAGCGCCACCGTGAGATGGAGCCGCTCGTTGCCGGCGGTCAGTCCCTCGGCCGCCGTGAGCTCGGCCTGGACGTCGGCAGGGAAGCGGCCGGGCTCGCCGATCACCGAGAGCCGCACGCCCTCGGCGGCAAGCGAGGCGATCTCGCTCTTGAGGTAATGGCGGAGCAGGCCGGTGAGGTCGAGCACCTCGGCGGCCGAGCGCCGCCAGTTCTCGGCGCTGAAGGCATAGAGGGTGAGCCAGCGCACGCCGTGGCGGATGGCGGCCCGGATGGTCCGCCGCACCGCCTCGGCCCCGGCCCGGTGGCCGGCCACGCGCGGCAGCCCGTGCGCCCGCGCCCAGCGCCCGTTGCCATCCATGATGATGGCGACGTGGGCCGGCACGCTCGGTTCGTTCTCGCCCAGCTCTTTGTCACGTGGGGCGGAAGGCGGCGGCTTGGTCTCGTCCAGGGCAGGTCGCATCGTTCAGATCTGCCGGATCTCCCGCTCCTTGTCCGCCAGCGTCTCGTCCACCCGCTTGATATAGGAATCGGTCAGCTTCTGCACCTCGTCCGACCAGCGCGCCATCTCGTCCTGGCTGATCTCGCCCTTCTTCTCGAACTGCCGGATATGCTCCATGCCGTCGCGCCGCACGGCACGCACGGCGACCCGCGCCCCCTCGCCGTAGCGGCCGGCCGCCTTGGCGAGCTCCACCCGGCGCTCTGCCGTGAGGCTCGGGATCGGCACCCGCACGAGCTGGCCGTCGGCGGCCGGATTGAGCCCGAGCCCGGCGTCCCGGATCGCCTTCTCGACGACGCCGACGAGCGCGCGGTCCCACACCTGAACCGCGATCATGCGGGGCTCCGGCACACTCACCGTGCCGACCTGCGCGAGCGGCAGCTCGCTGCCATAGGCCGCGACCTTGACCGGCTCGAGCAGCCCCGGATTGGCCCGGCCCGTGCGCAGCCCGGCGAACTCGCGCCGCAGCGTCTCGAGCGCGCCGTCCATCCGCCGCTGCAGATCCTCCTTCAGCGCACCGAGATTGGCCGCCACCGCCCGCCTCCCCAGCTCTTGTTCCGGCCGTCGACCTTCCGGCTCATTGCGGCTCGACGATCCGGGTGAACCGCCCCTCCCCGCGCATCACCTGAGCGAAGGCGCCCGGGGCATGGATGTTGAACACCAGGATCGGCAGGCCGTTCTCGCGGGCGAGGCTCACCGCCGCCGCGTCCATCACGCTGAGGTCGCGCGAGAGCACGTCGAGATAGGAGAGCTCCTCGTAGCGCGCGGCCCCCGGCACCTTGCGCGGGTCCGCGGAATAGACCCCGTCGACCTGCGTGCCCTTGAGCAGCGCATCGCAGCCCATCTCGGCCGCGCGCAGCGCCGCGGCGGTGTCGGTGGTGAAGAAGGGATTGCCGGTGCCGGCGGCGAAGATCACCACCCGCCCCTTCTCCATGTGCCGCTGCGCGCGGCGGCGGATATAGGGCTCGCAAACGCTCGCCATCGGGATCGCCGACTGCACCCGGGTCGGCACGTCGCGGCTTTCCAGCGCGCCTTGCACGGCGAGTGCATTCATCACGGTGGCCAGCATGCCGATATAGTCCGCCTGCGCCCGATCCATCCCCTCGGCGGCGGCGGAGACGCCACGGAAGATGTTCCCCCCGCCGATCACCATGCAGACCTGTACGCCGAGCGCCACCACGTCCTCGATATCGGCGGCGATCGCCTGCACCGTGTCGGTATCGAGGCCGTACTCGCGCCTGCCCATCAGGGCTTCGCCCGACACTTTCAAGAGGACACGCCTATAGGCCGGCTTGGGCAGCATCGAAGGGGCATCTCTCGTGGCGGCGAGCCCCCTCATAGGCCGGGCCCCCCCCAGGGACAAGCCTCAGGCACAAGCCTGAGGGACAGGCCGGACCTCTCAGGCGGAAGCTTCCGCCGGCGGCTTCGCCCCTCCCTCGCCAAGCGCGAAGCGGGCGAAGCCGAGGAGGTGCGCGCCTTGCTTCTTCAGGATCGCCGCGACCCGGCTCTCCCCGTCATGCACCCAGACCTGCTCGAGCAGGACGACCTCTTCGTAGTATTTCCGGATGCGGCCTTCGACCATGCGGGCGACGATCTCCTCGGGCTTGCCCGAAGTGCGCGCCTGCTCGGCGAGCACCGCCCGCTCCCGCTCGAGCGAAGCGGGATCGACGCCTTCGATGTCGATCGCCTCGGGCCGGCTCGCGGCAATGTGCATGCCCATCTGGCGGCCAAGCTCGACCAGCGCCTCCGCCTCGGTCCCGACGCCCTCGAGCGCCACCAGCACGCCGATGCGGCCGAGGCCCGGGCGAAGGGCGGCGTGCATGTAGCTCGCCACCACCGGGGCGGAGAGGACGCGCGCGCGCCTGAGCGTGAGGTTCTCGCCGATCGTCGCGACCAGGCGGGTCAGCTCCTCGGACACGGTGCGGCCGACGCCTTGCAAGGGTGCCGCGAGGATCGCCTCGACATCCTCACCGAACTCGAGCGCCACGGCGGCGACGCCGGCCACGAAGTCCTGGAACGTCTGGTTGCGCGCGACGAAGTCGGTCTCGGCGTTGACCTCCACCATCGCCGCCCGACCCGGACGGCTGGCGATCGCCACCAGCCCTTCGCTCGCCGCGCGCCCCGCCCGCTTGGCCGCGGCCGCCAGCCCCTTCTTGCGCAGCCAGTCGGTGGCCGCCTCGATATCGCCCCCGGTTTCGCTCAGCGCCCGCTTGCAATCCATCATCCCTGCGCCGGTCTTCTCGCGCAGATCCCTGACCAGCGCCGCGGCGATCTCGGCCATCTCTCTTCTCCCGATCAGCCCGCCGCCGGCGCGGGTTCCGAAGCGACCGCCGGCGCCGGCTCGGAGCGGAGCTCCTCGTCGGCGCCCGGGTCGCCCCCGCTCGCGGCGAGCTCGGCGCTGATCCCTTCGAGCACGGCACCCGCCACCAGCTCGCAATAGAGGTTGATCGCGCGGATCGCGTCGTCGTTGCCCGGAATTGGGTAGGTGACGCCGCGCGGGTCGGAGTTGCTGTCGAGCACCGCGACCACCGGGATATGCAGCTTCTCCGCCTCCTCGATCGCGAGCTTTTCCTTGTTCGTGTCGATGACGAAAAGGATGTCGGGAAGCCCGCCCATCTCCTTGATGCCGCCGAGCGCCCGCTCGAGCTTGTCGCGGTCGCGGGTGATCTCCAGCACCTCTTTCTTGGTGAGCCCGTGGGTGTCGCCGGAGAGCAGCTCCTCGATCTGGCGCAGCCGCTTGATGCTGCCGGTGATGGTCTTCCAGTTGGTGAGCGTGCCGCCGAGCCAGCGATGGTTGACGTAGTACTGGCCGCAGCGCTTGGCCGCCTCGGCGACATATTCGGCGGCCGCGCGCTTGGTGCCGACGAACAGCACGCGCCCGCCGGCCGCGGTCACGTCGCGGATCGCCGCGAGCGCGCGCGCGAGCAGCGGCATCGTCTGCTCGAGATCGATGATGTGCACCTGGTTGCGCACGCCGAAGAGGTACGGCTCCATGCGCGGATTCCACCGCCGCGTGTGGTGGCCGAAATGGACGCCCGCTTCGAGGAGCTGGCGCAGGGTGAATTCGGGCATCGCCATGGGCTTGGCCTTTCCTTCCGTCCGGTTGAGCCTCCGCGGGGCCTCGCTTGTCGCACCGGACCCGGCCAGGGGGAGTGATCAATGGCCGGGAAAGGCGCCCCGCGTGTGAATTACCGGAGGCACGCTCAAGCGAGCGAGGCCTGGCCGGCGGCAGCG
Source organism: uncultured Pseudomonadota bacterium (assembly GCA_963745975.1). GTDB lineage: Bacteria > Pseudomonadota > Alphaproteobacteria > Acetobacterales > Acetobacteraceae > JAKAWQ01. Next base: position 54,547 of record CAVUZJ010000026.1, on the reverse strand, counting down.
ATATGGCGCAATCGTCCCGAGCTTGCAACCCAGGCGCTTGCAACCGGGCGCTTGCAATGGGGCTGCTTGCAGTCCCGGAAGCGGTCCATCTTCCCGCGACTTCTGCCTCAGAAGCGGGCAGAACCAAGTACTTCGCCCAAGGAACAGGCGGTAACTGGTTCGTCACGGCACGATCCGTGCATCGCCCGAGCGCCATTGCCATTCTGGCACGGCGCGTGCAAGCCTTTGGAGCGGCCATCGTCAGGTGCATGGACGGGTCGCGGCGGTTCGGATGCAAAAGGAGGGTGCTCCGGCCTGGCCGGGCGCGAGCGTGCCAATGAAAAAGATCGAGGCCGTGATCAAGCCGTTCAAGCTCGATGAGGTGAAGGAGGCGTTGCACGAAGTCGGATTGCAGGGAATAACCGTGGTCGAAGCGAAAGGGTTCGGGCGCCAGAAAGGCCACACCGAGCTCTATCGTGGCGCAGAGTACGTCGTGGATTTCCTGCCGAAAGCGAAACTCGAGGTCGTGTGCGACGACGCGATGGCCGAGCGAGCGATCGAGGCCATCATGACCGCCGCCCGCACCGGACGGATCGGCGACGGCAAAATCTTCGTCAGCAACATAGAGGAGGTCATCCGCATCCGCACGGGTGAACGGGGAGAGGACGCGATCTGAGAACCGAACGATCCCCTCCGCCGATGCCCGGCGAGCGGGGCCCGACACCACCGACGACCGAATGCAAACGTGGCCAATGCCAAATTGGCCAAAGCAAACATGGAGAGACGAATGGCGAAGCGGCCCAGCCCGCCCGGTGGCGGCGTGAGCAAGGTCATGGAAATGATGAAGGAGCACTCGGCCGAGTTCGTGGACCTTCGGTTCACCGACCCGCGCGGCAAATGGCAGCACACCGCGCAGGCTGCCTGGACCATCGACGAGGACGCCTTCAAGGACGGAATCATGTTCGACGGCTCCTCGATCGCCGGGTGGAAGGCGATCAACGAGAGCGACATGATCCTGATGCCGGATCCGGACACCGCCTGCATGGACCCGTTCTCGGCCAAGCCGTCGCTCATTCTCTTCTGCGACATTCTCGAGCCGTCCACCGGCCAGCCCTACGGCCGCGATCCCCGTTCCACCGCCAAGAAGGCGGAGGCCTATCTCAGCTCCACCGGCATCGGTGACACCGCCTTCTTCGGCCCCGAGGCCGAATTCTTCGTCTTCGATTCGGCGCGCTACGGAACCGGCGGCAACTACGGCATGTTCCAGCTCGATAGCACCGAGGGCCCGCAGGCCTCGACGAAGGAATATCCGGAGGGCAACACGGGCCACCGCCCGGCGATCAAGGGCGGCTATTTCCCCGTCCCGCCCGTCGATTCGGATAGCGATCTGCGCGCCGAGATGCTCGCGACCATGGGCGAGATGGGTGTCGCGATCGAGAAGCACCACCACGAGGTCGCGCAGAGCCAGCACGAGCTCGGCATCAAGTTCAGCCCGCTCGTCAAGATGGCGGACGCGATGCAGATCTACAAATACTGCATCCACAACGTCGCCAATAGCTACGGCAAGACGGCGACCTTCATGCCGAAGCCGATCTACGGCGACAACGGCTCGGGCATGCACTGCCACCAGTCGATCTGGAAGTCGGGCAAGCCGCTCTTCGCGGGCAACGGCTACGCCGATCTCTCGGAGATGGCGCTCTACTATATCGGCGGCATCATCAAGCACGCGAAGGCGCTCAACGCCTTCACCAACCCGACCACGAACAGCTACAAGCGCCTGATCCCGGGCTTCGAGGCGCCGGTGCTGCTGGCCTACTCTGCCCGCAACCGCTCCGCCTCCTGCCGCATTCCCTACGCCACCAGCCCCAAGGGCAAGCGCGTCGAGGTGCGCTTCCCGGACGCCGCGGCGAACCCCTATCTCGCTTTCGCCGCGATGCTGATGGCCGGGCTCGACGGGATCCGCAACAAGATCCATCCCGGCGATCCGATGGACAAGATCTCTACGACCTTCCGCCCGAGGAGCTGAAAGGGATCCCGACCGTCTGCGGCAGCTTGCGCGAAGCGCTCGGCGCGCTCGAGGCCGACTACGATTTCCTGCTCGCCGGCGACGTGTTCAGCAGCGATCAGGTCGAAAGCTACATCGCGCTCCGCTGGACCGAGGTCTACCGCTTCGAGCACACGCCGCACCCGGTCGAGTTCGAGATGTACTATTCCGTTTGAAGGCGGGTCCGTCTGAAGGCTGGGGGGCTCCGCCCCCCGCCTCACCTACTTGCGGTTGCCCGGATATTCCGCCGAGAGGACGAACGGAAACGGTCCCGGATAGGTCTCGACATACGCGGTATGCGAGACGATCTCGCCGGTTCCGTTGACGTGGTGCACCTGGAACGCGGGCGGCTCCATCACGAACGCCGAGGGCCCCGCGGGGTCGAGGTCGAGCACCACTTGGTGTGCGACCGAGGGCGAGATGCTGGCGATCGCGTGGCCGACATGCGTCGTCACCGGCCGGTGCACGTGGCCGCAAAGGATGCGCCGCACCTGGGAATGGCGCGCAATGATCGCGGCGAAGGCGGCGGCATCCGCGAGCTTGATCCGGTCCATATGGGCGATGCCGCAATCGAAGGGGGGATGGTGCATGACGATGATCGTGGGCTTCGCTCCCTCCGCCGCCAGCGTCCGATCGAGCCATGCGAGCTGCCCCGCATCGAGCCGCCCGTAGCCGCCGCCCGGAACCAGCGTATCGAGCATCACCAGGCGCACCGGATGGGCTTCGATCGCGTATTGCACGAACTCGGGGTCCGACGTGACCCCCGGCAGATGGCCGAGTGCGGCGCGGAAATTCTCCCGCCGGTCGTGATTGCCGGGAACCGCGTAGACCGGGCAGTCGAGATACCGGCCGAGCAGCCCCACCAGGACCTCGTACTCGGCGACGAGGCCGTTCTCGGCGAGATCGCCCGAGAGGATCACGGCATCCGGCACCGGCCGCATCCGGCTCACCATCCGGAGCGCCCGCTCGACCAGCGTGTTGGTCTCGACCACCCGATTGGCCGCCACCCCCACCGGGCAGACATGCAGGTCGGTCAATTGGGCAAGCAGCATCCATCGCTCCTCTATGCGGATCGAAAAATCGGGAGACCTGCGTCACGTTCCCTTCGGGCGCGGCGGTGCTATCGCCCAGACCAGGGGGGCTCGCAAGCCCGGCGCGGGGAGCAACGCGATCACGAGCGCGTTCCTCCCCGATTCCGCCGGGAGCCTGATTGTGCTAGTGCAGCGGCCGATGCGCGGCCGCCTTCCCCTTGCGCGCGCCGCTCTGGCGCTCTCGTTCCTCCTCGCCCCTTCCTTCGGCGCCGCGTCGCAGAACGCCCCATGCTGCGGACCGATCAGGCCTGACGGCGCCCGGCTCGCCAGGCTGCTCGATCGCTCGGGGGTCGGGCATCTCTGGCTGCCGCATGTGCACATCGACTGGCTCACCGGCGCGCCGGACCCGTCCCGCCCCGGCTGGTCGCCGACCGCGACGCATTGCAGCGCCTACGCCGCGGCCATGGCCGATCGCATGGGCGTCTATCTCCTCCGCCCGCCCGAGCACGGCCAGGACCTGCTCGCCAACGCGCAGTTCCGCTGGCTCGCGGGCCAAGGAGAAGCGGAGGGGTGGCGCGAGGTCGGCGCTGCGGAAGCGCAAAGCCTCGCCAACCGGGGATTTGTCGTCCTCGCCGCCTACGCGAACCCGAACCTGCGCCGCCCGGGCCACATCGCCGTCATCCGCCCAAGCGAGAAGTCGCTCGCCGCCCTCGCGGCGGACGGCCCCCAGGACGCGCAGGCCGGCCTGCACAACGCCCTCAGCGTTTCCGTGGCCGAGGGCTTCGCCGATCACCGCGGCGCCTGGGAAGCGAACGGCGCCGGCGGGATCCGCTTCTTCGCCCATCCGGTCGATTGGGCAAAGGTCCCGTCCTGACGCGCCACTCTTTTCTTGCTGCGGGTGCACAATGACCGGCATGATGCCGCCGTGCCCGACACCACCTTGGCACCCGCGCTCGAGGATTCCGTTCCGCTCGCGGACGAGCTGCTCGCTCTCGCCGCGCGGCTCGGCGCACGCCTCGAGGAAGACCCGTTCGGCAACCCGGTCCTTCTCGTCGCCCTCGCGATCGAGCGGCGCATGGACGACGGCACGCTCTCCGAGGAGGCGATCGGCGGCCTGATCCGCCATCTGCGCGACGCCGGCTTCGCCGATCGGGCGCGCCGCCTCGCCCACTATGTCGGCGGCGCCGAGCCGGCCGAGAACGACCGCGTGCTCGGCATGCTGGCGCAGCATCTCCTCCGCCCCGACCCCGAGGACAGCCCGGTCCGGCTCGCGGAATATCGCGCGCTCGTCGAGCGCACGCGCTTCGCCGCCGTCTTCACCGCGCATCCGACCTTCGCGCTCCCGCCCGAGGTCGGCCACGCGCTCGCCGAGATGGCCTCGGGCCGGCCGGCGGCCGAGTTCGGCTCTCATCGCCCGCCGCCGATCACGCTTGGCCGGGAATTCGCCGAAGCGGTCGCGGCGATCTCCAACGGCCGCGACGCGATCGACCGCTTCAACGCGGCCCTCCTCGCGGTCGCCCGCACCGCCTGGCCCGACCGCTGGACCAGCCTCGTCCCGCGCCCGATCGTGCTCGCGAGCTGGGTCGGGTACGACACCGACGGCCGCACCGACATCGGCTGGTGGGAAACGATCCGCTTGCGGCTCGAGATGAAGCGCCTCCAGCTTGAGCGGCTGCACGCCGAGCTCGCCGTCCTGCCGCCCGCCGCCCCGATCGCCGCGCGCGTCGAGGCCGCCCGCGAAGCCGTTGGCGCACAACTCGCCGCCTGCCCCGACGCCCCCGATCCCACGCGCGTCGCCGCCTTCGCGCACGCCCTCGTCGGTCATCGCGAGGCGGCGCTGACCTCGCCGGCGCCGCTGCTGGCGCTGTTCGAGAAAGCCCTCGCCGCGAGCGAGGACGACCACACGCGCCTCGCGCTCTGCGTCGCGCGCGCCGGGCTCGTCTCGCACGGCATGGCGCTCGCGCACACGCATGTCCGGCTCAACGCGGCGCAGCTCCACAACGTCGTCCGTCAGCGTCTCGGAATTTCCGATCCGCCCGAGGATCCCGCCCATCGCCGCGCCCTCTTCGCCGCGATCAACGCAGCCCTCGATAGGACCACCTCCCAGCCGGTGAGCTTCGGCAGCCTCCTCGCCGAGCAGACCTCGGCGGCCAAGCTGATGATGACGATCGCCGAGATCGTCAAGCACATCGACGAGGCGGTCCCGATCCGCTTCCTCATCGCCGAGACCGAGACCGGCTACACACTCCTCGCGGCACTCTGGCTCGCGCGCCTCTTCGGCATCGACCGCCATATTGAGATCAGCCCGCTCTTCGAAACCGCCGAGGCGCTCGAGCGCGGCGCCGAGGTGCTCGACGAGGCGCTGCGCAGCCCGCACTACCGCGCCTATCTCCAGGCGACGGGGCGGCTTGCGCTGCAATTCGGCTATTCGGATTCCGGGCGCTATATCGGCCAGCTCGCGGCCTCCTATCTGATCGAGCGGCTCCGCCTCAAGATCGGCGAGACGCTCGCGCGCCACGGCGTCACCGGCGTCGAGGTGGTGCTGTTCGACACGCACGGCGAGAGCATCGGCCGCGGCGCGCATCCGGGTTCGCTCGCCGATCGGCTCAAATATCTCTCGCCCACCGCCTCGCGCCAGGCGCTCCGCCGCGCCGGCCTCGCGGTGCGCGAGGAAAGCGCCTTCCAGGGCGGCGACGGTTTTCTCCTCTTCGGCACTCCCGAGCTTGCCGCCGCGACGGTCACGCGCATCGCCGCCCAGACCTTCCATCCGGCGGCCGGCCCGATCGAGGATCCAATCTACGCCGAGACGGATTTCTCCGCGGACTTCTTCGCAACCGTCCGCGCCGCGATGGAAGAGCTGGTCGAGGATCCCGGCTACGCGGCGCTCCTCGGCGCCTTCGGACCCGCGCTCACCGACCGCACCGGCTCACGCCCCGCCGCCCGCCAGATCGACGGGATGCTGGGCAGCGCGCGGCTTCGCCATCCCCGCGAGCTTCGCGCCATTCCCAACAACGCGATCCTCCAGCAGGTCGGCTGGTGCGCCAACACGCTGCACGGATTGGGCGCCGCCGCCGCGCGGCACCCGGAAACCTTCGCCGAGATGCGCGCGAAGAGCCGCCGCTTCCACCGCGCGCTCGAGTTCGCGGCCCACGCGCTCCGCCATTCCGATATCGAGGTCCTGCGCGCCGTCGTCACCACGCTCGATCCCGGATCCTGGCTCGACCGCGCCCAGCACACGCGCCGACCCGGCCGGCGCGCCGGCCTCGCCGCCGTCGCCCGCGCGCTCGAGCGGCTCGACATCTCGGCCTCCGTGCACGCGATGTTCCGCCGCATCCATGCCGATCATCTCGCACTCCGCGCCGCCTGGCCCGAAGCGCCCTTCATGGGCACGCGCGAGATCCTGCTGCACGCGCTTCGGCTCGCGCTGATCCATCGCATCTGGCTGCTCGCGACCGAGATCCCCGATTTCTCGCCCCGCCACGGGATCACGCGGAACGCGCTCGAGGAGGCGATTCTCCGCCTCGACATCGCCCCTTCACTCGTGCTGCTGGGCGAGATTTTCCCCGCCGCCCCGGACGCCGCCGCCGATCTCGACTACGCCGAGCCCGCCGCGCCCGCCGGCTCCGCCGACTACGCCGAAGTCCATCGCGACATCCTCGTCCCGATCGGCCGCCTCTTCGCCCTCGTCCGCGAGATCGGCACCGCCATCACCCACGAAGTCGGCGCCTTCGGCTAACCAAGGGGCTCTGCCCCTTGGAACCCCGCCAGGGCCCGAGGCCCTGGACCCCGCTCGCGCTGCGCGGCACAAACGACGAGGTCGACCTGTCCGAGACCTTTGTCGCCGCACGCCCCTTTGGGTTGCGCGCGTCATCGCGTGCGATGGAACGGAACGCCGCATCGCCACTATGGTGGCGCAAAGCTGAATTTCCAAGCCGGCACAGCCTCACAAGGTACGATTCGGAGTGACAACAATCTTGACCTCCGCTGGACCATCCTTGCCTAAGCGAAATCACCGGTTTCAAGGCGGCCATCGTCGCCAACTGGTGGGCCATCTCGCACGCTGAATGCGACCGAGCCAAAATCGATAATGGACGTGTCCTCGGCACCAAGGCTGTAGCCCTCAAGGAGAGTGGGGTATCCCTCGGTCAGGAACACCAGGCAGCAAATGCCGAACTTCATCCCCTTCACCCTGATCCACGCGTCGCCCAGCGGGGAACGAACGCCGCTCGGCGAGGACATGCGAACCTGCGCCTCCAGGTCCGTGAAGAATCCTCCGCCGGTGCTTTGCCGCGAGCGCTGTCATGGAGCCCTCAGCATGCCCGCCGGCTCCCGTTCGTGCTCGCGAGCCCGGCGGACTTCCGCGGTCCGGCGCGAGCCTGGGACCGAAGCGTGGCCCGCCCGCTCAATCCGATTGCGGAACAAGAATGCAGGCGATATCGGTTTGATCCATTCTGACGATGGACTTGTTGAAATTGCAGAGTGCGATCACCGTCTGAGGAAGTTCGACAAGGTCTCCGCCCGAGCAATGCTTGTAGATGAAAGCGACCGTGAACTTGATCTCGTCGTCGTTGCTCGCGAAGGGCCCATGCTGGGCCACGGCGTCGGTCCACGCCTGGGTCTTGGTCGGAGTTCCGCAACTGTCGTTCTGAGCGAACGCCGCGGACGACACAGCGCTCGAGAGCCCAAGCGCCAGCAATGCAATCGCAGTCTTCTTCATCGGTTTCCTCCCATCCCGCTCTAGCTCCCTGATCTCCGCCCGAGCTCGGCGAGCTCTCCCGCGTCGAGATGGCGAACCCGGCGGCCTTGCAGCAGCAGATGGAGCTTCGCGGTCTCCTCGAGCTCTTCGATCGCAGCTTGGGCGGCCGAGAGCGAGGTCCCGGCGACCACCGGCCCGTGATTGGCGAGCAGCACCGCATGGTGCCGTCCCGCGAGCGGCCGCACCGCCTCCGCAAGCGCCGCATCGCCGGGCGGAAAATAGGGCACGAGCGGCAGCCGCCCCACACGCATGACGTAATAGGCGGTGATCGGCGGCAGCACATCCGTGGGATCGATATCGGCGAGGCACGAGACGGCAACCGCATGCGTCGAATGGAGATGAACGACGGCGCTCGCGTCGGCACGCTCCTCGTACATCACCCGATGGAGGAAGCTCTCTTTCGTCGGCGCCTCGCCGGCCGTGAGCCGGCCGGCCGCGTCGAGCCGCGCGAGCCGCGCCGGGTCGAGATCGTCGAGGCTCACGTTCGTCGGCGTCATCAGCCAGCCATCCGCGAGCCGGACGCTGATATTGCCCGAGCTACCGAAAGTGAGCCCGCGCCGGAACAAGCTCTGCCCGAGCCGGCAGATCGCCTCGCGCGCCGCGGTTTCGTTCATCGCCCGCACGCTCTCCCTCACTCCGCGGTCTGAAGAAGCGTTCCCTCGGCCAGCGCCTCCATGGCCCCCGCCGCGTGCTGCAGCCCCTTGAGCCGCTTGAGGAACTCCTCGAACGCGAGATAGGGCGGCCAGGGCTCCCACGGCTTCATCCCGGCCGGCGTCGGCAGGGGATCAAATGGGACAGGTTCGAGCACGATCCCGAGATCCCTCCTGAGCGCCGGCTTGTGCCAGCCGACGACGTGATGCGCCTCGCTCGCCGCGGCGAGCTCGTCGGCATGCTTGTGCTCGCGGTAGTCCTCGGCGCGCCAGGCCGGCAGCCGATAGCGCTGGTCCACCGCGCGTTCGAGCCCGGCGACGATCCGGGCATATCCCGCGCCGAGATGCGGCTTCAGCGGCGTGATCGGATCGATCCCGCCGATCAGCGCCTCTGTCCCATCATGAAGCAGCTCGCGCAGCGCCTCTCTGGGCGGCAGCGCCCTGCCCGCGATCGCCTCGCGGAGCGCCAGCACCGCAAGGCTGTGCTGCGCGACCGAGAGCGGCAGGTCCCACGCCGAATGGCCGCCCCAGCGATAGGTGCGGGCGAGCCCCGTGGCGAGGTCCTCGTCCGTCCAGGCATCCCACCTCGGCGCCAGCAGGTTGAGCCGGTTTCCGGACCGGAACATGATCCAGGCACGTTCCTGCGCCATGGGCGGCTTCCTCCGAGGACGGCAGGCCGACTCTCGACCGCACCGGCCGCGCTGGCAATGCCGGGCGAAAATCCCGAGCCCTTCCATGACAACGCGCTCCGATTGTAGAAGTGCGGCGAGCGCGAAGACGGCGCGGGGAGCCCATTCATTTCGATGACGAAATATTTTGCCCGTCCCGTCGGCCGCCTCCTCCGCCACGGCCTCCTGACCTTCGGCTCCGGCGGCACTAGCCTGCCCGGGCGCGTCGCACTCGCGCTCGACCCCGAATTCCTCGCCCGCGCGCGCGCCTACCCAATCCGGATGCTCGTCACCGGCACCAACGGCAAGACCTCGACCGTCTCGATGATCGCCGCCCTGCTCCGTGAGAAGGGGAAGAGCGTCGCCACCAACGAGCGGGGCGCCAACCTCCGCCAGGGGCTCGCCACCACCCTCCTCGACGGGCCGGGCGAGGCGCTCGTGCTCGAGGTGGACGAGCTCACCGTGCCGCGCGTCGCCGCCGCCGTCGTGCCCCAGGTGATGGTGGTCACCGGCCTCTTCCGCGACCAGCTCGACCGCTACGGCGAGGTGGCGCGGGTGCGGGCCGCGCTGGCCGAGGCGGCGGCGGCGATGCCGGAGACGACCCTCGTGCTGAACGGGGACGACCCTCTCACGGCGAGCCTGGAGGCGAAGCGGCGGCTGATCTTCCGCCTCTCCCACCCGCCACTTGACGTGCCGGCGGACGGGATGGACTGCCCGCGCTGCGGCGCGCTGCTCTCCTACAGCGCGCGCTATTACGCCCAGCTCGGCGAGTACCGCTGCCCCTCCTGCGGCTTCGCCGCGCCCAAGGCCGACGTCGCGGCCGAGGCGAGCCGGGACGCCTTCATCGTCGATGGGCGGGCGCTGAAGCCGCTCCCGGAATCGCTCCATCCCTATAGCGCGCTCGCCGGCATCGCCGCTGTCCGGGCGCTCGGGCTGAAGGCGGAGCCGGCGGAATGGCCGCCGCCGGTGGCCGGCCGTGGCACCAGCGCCATGATCGCGGGGCGGCTCGTCACCGTCGTGCTTGGCAAGAATCCGGCGAGCGTGAGCTGGAACCTCGCTCATCACCCGGCGGACGCGCATCTCTTCCTGGTCAACAACCGCATCGCCGACGGGCGGGACATTTCCTGGCTCTGGGACATCACGCTCGCCCCGGTGCGCTGGGCCGCGGTCGCCGGCGAGCGGGCGGCGGAGATGCTGATCCGGCTGCGCTACGAGCCGCAGGTGACCGAAGCCGCAAGCTGGCCGCGCGAGGCGGACGCCTTCCGCGCCGCGCTTGCCGCGACCCCTGAGGGCGGGCGGCTGCTGGTGGTCGCGACCTACACCGCGCTGCCGGCCGCGCTGGCGCTGCTCCGTGGGTCCGGCGCTCCGCGCGGCGAGGCAGCCTCTGCCGGGGCATCGCTGCCGCCCCGGCCGAAGGCGGTTGCGACCGCGAGGACCGCGCGCATCGCGCTCCTGTTCCCTGACCAGCTCGGCACCTACGCGGACAGCGGCAACGCGGTCGTCCTTCAGCGCCGCCTCGAATGGCGGGGTATCGCGGCCGAGATCACCCGCGTCGATCCCGGCGAGACGGTGCCGCGCGACGCCGACGTGATCCTGCTCGGCGGCGGCGAGGACCGCGGCCAGCGCCTCGCGCTCGAGGCTCTGTGGCCGATGCGGGCCGAGCTGAAGGCGATGATGGAGGACGGCGTGCCCGGCCTTCTCGTCTGCGGCGGATTGCAGCTCTATGGCGAATCGCTGCCGCTCGAGGGAGCGGACGTCGCGGGCCTCGGCCTGCTGCCCTTCGTCACCCGCCGGGGCAAGCCCCGGCTGGTCGGACGGATCGGCGTCGCGAGCCCGCTCGTCCCCGAGCCCCTCGTCGGCTTCGAGAACCATGGCGGGCACAGCGCGCTCACCGCGGGCGGCGTGCCGCTCGGGCGGGTGCTCTGGGGCAACGGGAACGGGCCGGAGGGGACGGAGCAGGAAGGGGTGATCCTGCACCGCACGATCGGCACCTACGTCCACGGGCCGGTGCTTGCGCGCAATCCCGCGCTCGCCGAGGTGATCCTGGGCTGGGTCGCCGAGCGGCGGGGCTTCCCGCCGCTGGCGCCGCTCGATGATCGGATCGAGCGGGAGGCGGCGGCGAACAAGGCGTAATCGGGCTGCGGCCGCGCCTCGTCACGATTGCCGGCGCGTGATAGAGCGGCCGGCGCGAAAAAACGGAGAAAGCGGCGTGGAAGCATTGGCCGAGGAGAAAGTCGGGCAAACCGGCTGGCAGGACGAGCTCTACGATCTCCTGCGCGCGCGCGGCGTGAGCCAGTTCGCCTACGTGCCGGACGCCGGCCATCGCGTGCTGATCGACCGCTCGCTCGCCGACCCGGACGCCCATTCGGTGGCGCTCACCACCGAGGAGGAAGGGGTCGCCCTGCTCGCCGGGGCCGATCTCGGCGGCGCCCGCGGCGTTCTCCTCATGCAGAGCAGCGGCGTCGGCAACTGCATCAACATGCTCTCGCTCATCAAGGGCGGACGCTTTCCCTTTCTCGCGCTGATCAGCATGCGCGGGGAGTTCGGCGAGGGGAATCCGTGGCAGTTCCCGATGGGCCAGGCGGTCCAGCCCGTGCTCGAGGCGATGGGCGTGATCTGCCTCCGCGCGGAGCAGCCGGCGGAGGTGGTGCCCACGGTCGGCGCCGCGCTCACGATGGTCTTCCAGTCGGGCTCGGCGGTCGCGGTGCTGCTGACGCAGAAGCTGATCGGCGCCAAGCAGTTCTAAAGCGTGATCGCCGTAGGTGGAATCGGGGCACCCCGCGAACTCGTTCGCGGGGACCCCGGCACCGAAGGCGTGAATCACGCGGCAAAAGCAAAAGTCTAGAGTGGAATGGGTGAGCGAACGCGAACGCATTCCACTCTAGAACCGTCCTCACCAGCCCGGGCACGGCTTGCCTGGGCGCGGCGGCGGGCGTATCCGCCGGTCAGGGATCGGGGGCACCGGAAAGGATACGGGATGGAAGCAAAAGGGGTTGCCGGAGCGGCCGCTCCGGCGTTCGTGCTGGACCGGCGGACCGCGGTGCCGGCGCTGATCGGCAAGCATGATGACTTCCTGATCGTCACCGGCCTCGCCGGGACGGCGCGGGACGTCGCCAAGCTCACCGGTGACGGCGCTCACACCTACACGATGGCCGGCGCCATGGGCGGTGCCTGCGCGCTCGGGCTCGGGCTTGCGCTTGCCCAGCCGACGCGGCGCGTGCTCGTCGTCACCGGTGACGGCGAGCTCCTGATGAATGTCGGCACGCTCGCCACCATCGCCATCCTCAACCCGCCCAACCTCTCGATCCTCTGCGTCGACAATGGGCACTACGGCGAGACGGGCAACCAGAAGAGCCACACGAGCCTCGGCGTGCAGCTCGACAAAATGGCGGCGGGCGCCGGGATCCCGGTCATCCGGGTGGTGGATAGCGAGGCCGACATCGCCGACGGCGCGCGGGCGCTTCGCGAGCAGAACGCGACCGCGTTCGTGCTGCTCCGCATCAACGACGGCCCGCCTCCCTCGTTCAAGCGCAACATGAGCGCGGCATCGTGCCGCGAGCGGTTCCGGGCCGGCGTCGCGGCGACAGCCCGTGCCTGATCCGGAGCCGGAGCCGAAGGCGCCCGAAAGCCAGGAGCCGGCGAAGTCGGCGGAGCGGCTGGCCGCGCAGCTCGCGCAAGTTGGCCATCCCGAGCACGCGCACGGTTTGCGCCGCGCGCTTGCGCTCGGCGCCGAGCGCGCGGTGCTGTTCGCCCTCGACGAGACCTGCCAGACGCTGCTGAGCATGGTCGAGGGGTTCGACCCCGAGACCGAGGGCATGATCGAGCAGCTCAGGCTCTCGCTCGACCGCCGCCTCAAGGGCAGCGGGCCGCCCGTCAAGCCGCCCGCACCTCGGTAAGGAAGCTGCCGATCCGCTGGCGGAGCCAGACGGATTGCTCCACCAGCCGCTTCGCCGCTTCGGCCACCCGGTTGGCGGCCACGCCCGTATCGTTCGCCGCCGTCGTCACGCCGCCGATATTGGCGGAGACCTCGCCGGTGCCCGCCGCCGCATCCTGAATGCTGCGCGCGATCTCGGCGGTCGCCGCATTCTGCTGCTCGACCGCCGAGGCGATGGTTGTGGCGATCCGGTTGGTCTCCTCGATCGTGGTCGCGATCTGCCTGATCGCGCCGACCGCCTCGTCCGTCGCCTGCCGCATCCCGGCGATCTGGCCCGTGATCTCCTCGGTCGCCTTCGCGGTCTGATTGGCCAGCACCTTCACTTCCGAGGCGACGACGGCGAATCCCTTGCCCGCCTCGCCCGCCCGCGCCGCCTCGATCGCGGCGTTCAGCGCCAGGAGGCTGGTCTGCCCGGCAATCGCGCTGATCAGCTCGACCACCTGCCCCACCTTCTGCGAGGCCTCCGCCATGCCCTGCACGGCCTGGCCGGCGCGCCCGGCGTCCGCCACCGCCTGCTCGGTCACGCGCGTCGAAAGCGCGACCTGGCGGCCGATTTCGCTTGCGGTCGCGGAGAACTGCTCCGCCGCAATTTAAGTCTTTTCAATATGTTACATCTGGTTGTTAGATTATTCCCCCTATCGGTCCCCGTCTCGCCCTACCGCCCCATAACGCGGACACGAAAAAGGCCGCCCCCGAAGGAGCGGCCTGCAAATTGGCAGTTCGGATGGCTTTACTGCTGGCTCGCTGGCGGACCTTGCTGCGCCCGGCCCTGATATGAGCCGCTAGGCCCGAGCCGGATCCATTGGCCGCCCGGTTCCTTCTGCCACTGGCCCACATAGCCGCCGGACGGCCCGAGCAGGAAGACATGGCTGCCGTCCGTGCTCTCGACGGCTTGCCCGGCATAGCTTCCCTCCGGCCCCGTAAAGAGCCATTGGTGCGCCTGCGCGGGCTGAGCACGAGCGAGCGCCGGCGGGGCGAGCAGGGCGACAGCGAGCAGGAGGGCCAGGAAGCGCGCGTCATGATGCCTAAGCCGCGCCAGCGCCCGCATAGGCCACGCCACGAGCAGCGCGCCCAGCCAGGCGAGCTGGCAGGCGAGGAGCACCAGCATCCCCGCCAATCGGACGGCATACCATCCAGCCATGAGGAGCAGGGCGAGGCCGAGGAAGAGGGCCAGGGCAGCCATGACGCCATCCTACTCCGGCGCGTGCCGCTGCACCACCGCGCGCGGGGGCGGGGGGATGCTCACCCCATCATCAGTCAAATGCAGCGCCTCGGCCGCCATCCGGTCGAGCTGTTCCGCCAGCATCGCGAGATAGATCCGCCCCGGCATGCAGCCATTCGCAAGTCGCTGCCGAAGGGAGCCGGCCGCATTCGACAGGCGCCGGGCGAAGAACTCGGCATGTGGAAGGGAGAGAGAAGGCGTGGTACGCCCTTGGTCAGCCTTGCTCATGGCGTTCTCCTGAGCAGGGTCAGCTCGGGCGGCGGTGTTCCACCACCCCGCCCGGGCGCCTCGCATCGCAAGGCCGGGGAAGGCTGCGCCGGGTCGCGAGGCGGCGTCAAGGGAAATGAGGGAGCCGGCATTCAACGCCGGCTGCTCTTAAGGCAGTATCTATCGTTTGGTGGGGCCGGGGGAGGATGGTTCAATGCCAGAAAAAGGTAGACCAGAAACGAAAGGCGGATCGGTCGGACACACGAGATCTGACTCCGTTTCTCCCGCTAGGCGTCTTACAGAAAAGGTGTAATTTGTCACAAATCTTGAAAGGGCCAAAAGCGTGGAAGATAAAATAAGGGAAATTGAAAAATCAATCGAGAAACTGATCGAGAGACTTGATAAGCTAGAACAAGAATCATCCTCTAACCGCCGATCCAGTACACTGAGGAAGTGACAATCCACAGCAGCAGCCCGGCCGCTGGAGCGGAAATTCCAAGGATTGCTCCCCACTTAAAGCGGCGCGCATTTTTTTCTACCACGCCTCTATTGTCCGATATTTTTGATTGTATGTGCTTAGCCTCGTCTCTGAGGGCGTCTTGTAACCCCCTCTCGGCGAGAACATCACAACGCCAGGATTCCGGCTCGCTACCAGGAAGCCAAAAGTTGACCGGAAAGATCGCGGAAATACAGAATGCGGCGCCGAAGAAGAAACACGCGGCCATGCCGCCGCCACCAATGAAGATCGGATAATGGTGCGTTGGCGCGGACCGTGAAGAACTAACGGCCAGCGCACTTAGCCCCGCTAAAACGGCCGAGGCTGCCGCGGTGAATACGCTCGCTAGCACAGCGGCCCGTTGATCGGCCGATGTTGCGAGCTTAAGCTGCCCGTCAAGGTAAATTTCACCTTCGCGGACAACGCGTTCCACGATCTCGGGTTTCGCTTTCATCCAATCGATCATGGTGCCAGCCTTATATTATGTTCCGGGAAAGCGCCATCAATTAGCGGCTACCGCTTCTCGGGAGCCGAGCGCCGTTCCGCCGCGCCGATCTGCGCCCAGGCATCGAACCACTCCGCCAGCTTCGCCCACTTCTCGGGCGTTCCGGCTGCCTGCGATCTTTCGCCCCATGCCAAATCCAGTTTGACGACGGCGGGATGGTTGTCCCCGGCGCGCTCCCGTGCCCGGAGATACCCCTGCCACGCTCCCTCTGCGGCCGGCTCTGGCGCCCGCAGCGTGGCCGTATCGAGGACCGCCCATGCGAGCGGACCGTCTGTCGGCAGGCGCGGGCGTGAAGCGGTCACTGGCCGGCTCTGCTCGATCCATTCGGCCCGCTTCGCATTGCTCGCGGCCGATCGACAATTCCGCCATGGCGCGTCTTCGTCCCCCTCGATTTCCGGCGGCTCAATGAGCTGCACCTCGGCGGCTTGTTCGCGGCCCGTGTGTGGTGATTGCTGCCGCGTGAACGATACCCGTTCGCCGGTCTCGAGTTCGCTGCGCCCCACCGTTTTGAGCTCCGAGACGTGGCAAAACACGTCGCCGCCCCCATCCGTTGTGACAAAGCCGAATCCCTTGTCGCGATTCCACCACTTCACGACGCCGGCCTCACGGTTCCGCGCGGGCTCCTCTTCATCCTCCAGCTCGCGCGCCCGATCGAGCACAGACGAGAAGCCGATCATTGGCCGATCAGCTCGTCAACGGCCGGCGCTGCAGCGGCTCGCTTCAGCTTCCGGAAGTACGTCCGCGCCCGCACCCGATGTCTCCCCGAGACGAATGGGCTTTCGGCGATGTCGCGCAACAAGCTCAGCGCGAGCGTGATCGGTTCTTCCGTGTCGCTCGCGGGCTCAGGCATCGGCTCCGGACGCCACGATTGGGCGTCGTCGAAGGCGTCACGAACGGTCGCACTCATTTGACCTCACCTCTCTGTGGCAGCGTCGCGCCACGGACAAAATGGGCAAGCGCCGCACCCTGTGCCGCCGGTTCCGGTGCTTCGGCCTTGTCCGCGGCCTCGGGAGCGTTGGGGATAGCCGCGGCATCGGGAACGGTCGGCGTGGTCGCGCTCATTGAATGGTCTCTCCATGCGGAACGATCTGCGTCTCCAGGGCCGCGGACGCCGCGTCGATCGCCGAAGACATCTTCCCGGCCAGCTCTGCGAATTTCTCGAGCGCCTGGATCGCGCATCCGGTCGCGCTGTCGAGACCGTCAGCTTCACCATCATCCAGCGGCCGGCCCTCCGCGAGCATCGTCCGAAAGTGACACCACGCCTTCCCGGCCATATTCAGCGTCATCGTGAGCGCCGGACTCCACTCGGCAAGTTCCGCCGCCAGCGCGTCGATCTCGGCGAGGTTGTCGGCGATCATCGAACGCTCCTCATGTCGCCACCACCGCGGCCGTCGTCAGACCTCCGCGCTGTAGATCGTTCACCATGTCGATCGCATGCCCGAGCTCGAGGAGCTGGTTCGAGGCGTCCCGCAGGGCCGAAATGTAGCCGCCGAGCGCGCTGAACGTCGCGTCCATGTCCGCGCGATCGAGCACCTCGGCGCGCGCGATCTTCTCCCGCGCCGCGACTGCCGCCGTTATCGCGTGCGACATCGCAGCCGGCAGCGCCGCCTCGGCTGCGCGAAGATCGGCGATCGTCCGATCGATGCGGTTGAGTTCTTGCGTCATGTTGCGGCGGTTCCTTGTCCTGTTGCCGA
This sequence comes from uncultured Pseudomonadota bacterium, assembly GCA_963745975.1. GTDB lineage: Bacteria > Pseudomonadota > Alphaproteobacteria > Acetobacterales > Acetobacteraceae > JAKAWQ01. Next base: position 37,361 of record CAVUZJ010000026.1, on the reverse strand, counting down.
TGTCGTCAGAGTGAGGACCGAACACCACTGCGTCCCGCTCGTGGCGCGGAATTGGCCGACGTGCCATATCCCGACGATGTTCCACGGCTGCGCATAGAAGGCGATCCGATTGCGAACGGTCGGATATTGCTGCGGCGACTGTGTGACGAGGCCAGCGAAATTCGGATAATTCTGCGGAAATTGGACCTGCTGGCCGACCTCAAGATCGCCGCGCATTGCCACCTTGGCATTCAAGGTCGCGGCATCAAGCCAAGTCGGCTGGCCGACGAAGTCCGTAAAGACAAGCTGCGTCGGTTGCGTCTTTTGGTTTACGCCATCGCTTGCGGTGACCGTATTGTTGTTCACCCAGATGCGCACGCCCGGATAGGCAACGCCGAGCGCACCCTTGGTTTTCTGCCGCAGCCAGAGTCCAAGGGCGCAGATCGTCGGATAGAAGCCGCCCTGTTGTTGCTGCCAGGAATTGACCAAGCTTGGACTGATATTGATATTCTGCGCGTAGCCCGGCAGCGCGACCGCGAAGCAATTGCCGAGAGCCGCGGCAAGCGTCTGTCCAGGCTGCCAATTGAGCACGAGGTTGAGCGGGTCCTTGAACGTCCCGCCGGCCGGCAGCACGACCATATCAAGGGTGAGGTCGGTTCCCTGCCAATTGCCGAAGCATTGCTGCACGACTCCGACCATCAACGTTCCGGCTTGAGCCGGATTGTTCAGCGGCAGTCCTGGCCCTAAGCCGCCCTTGAGGGTCAGATAGCGCGGCTGCGTGGGGCCGTTCTGAAGCTGCTGCGCGGCATTGAGTACCGTGAGCGGAACGCCCCAAATTCGGATGAAGTGTCCCCCAGCGGATTCATCCCCGGCCAGCACCGGCGCGTTTATTACGATGTCCTGAGCGGCCGGATTGAAGGCGCCAGAAAGGCCGTTCGGATAGCTCGTCCACCACGCCGCTGTCGCTGGCGTCTGAGAATTGACTGTCTGGAGATTGATCGGGGGGCCGCCCGGCGTCTCCGAAATAGAAAGATCATAGTATCTGATGGCTAGTCTCCTCGCTCGAACATCGCGCGCAGCCAGGCGCGGACCAACACGGCGAACGCCTCCCTGTCGGCCTCACGTTCGGCATCGGCGGCGGGAGCGGTACCAGAGGTGTCCATTCCAAATTCCCCCTAGATCGAGCTTAGCTGCTGCTCGATATCGGCGACAATTCCACTGCCGAGTCCGGTCACATAATTGAGAGCGCCCTGCACTGAATTGTTGACGGCCGTGCCGATGCTCGACCAGGCGCCAGTGCCGTCACCGCCCGGCGTCCCGTTGCTGATATTACTCAGCAGCGCATTCCATGCATTCGTCGCCTGCGCCTGAGTAACGAGCGGCTGGATGAAGTCGAGATTCCAGATGATCTGCCACTGCTTGAGCTCAGCACTTGGAGTCGTATCCGTAAAGGCTGTCATTACGCAATTGGTATAAATCTGCGCTGGGGTCGCGATCGTGTAGAGGCCGCCTGTGGCGTTGTGTTGCTGAAGGGCGCTCTGGACCAAAGTCATGATCGGCAGTTTCGTCAGCATATCGCCGGACTGGCGAGACGGCGCGATCATCTGAAGCGAAATCTTGAGCGGATTTTGGATCACTGCATTCGCCGCGACCATCTGATTGGCGAATCGGTAAGTCCCGATCGCTTGGTCGATCAGCGTGCCACCAGAGACCGGCAGATACTGCGCAAAGAAATCGTCCAACGACGATGGCAGGCCGGCGCCAGTCAGAAGGCCGCCCACAAGGCTGACGCTTTCGGTTAGGAAGATGATCGGAAGTGCGCCACCGGGAATGGGCGTCGCAATACCTCCGGTCAAGACGATCGGGCTGACCTGAAACGCGAGCTGTGCGAGAGTGCGGAGCGCGCCGGACATCAGGCGCTCGCCCAGCTCGGGATGCCCGAGGAAGGAATGTTCCCGGTCCCGGCATTCGCCTGGATTTCCCAATAACTTTTCGGCGAGAAGATCGTGACCGTCACGCCGGTCATGCCGGCTGCCTTCATCTGGCGAGTGACCCGCTCTCGGAATGCGTGCTCGATCTCTCCACCCGGCGAGGATGTCCACGCTAGCGTCGGAGCCGTGTCCTGCGTCGCGGCCCAATCGGTCACCGCGGACGTGGTTCCGAATGTATCGATCGGCACCGTGTTGGGCGGGACCGTCACGGCGACCGCGAGCCAGGCCATGCCCGGCACGGTTACGAGTTCAAAATAGTTCGCCGGGCCAAGGGCGTGAGAATGGCTCATCAAAAGTTTCCCTTCACCGTAATTTTAAGACCGCATCGCCTTCCGAACTCGACGATTTCCCGTCTGCGCTGCTCACGATCGCGGCGACGCTGCCGGTCGCGGAGGATGCGGCGGAGGCGGGCGAGCAGGCGCATCAGCGGCCCGGCTCGGGCTTGCGGTTGAACGAACCAGACGCACCACGATGCATGAATGGCGACATCCAAGTCAGCGGATCGCCAACGTAACGGGTTATGGTCCGACCGCTCACGTCTCGCTCCCTGATCTCGACCAGCGCGCCCGGAGTGCCGTCAGCTTTTCGCCTCACGGTCTGCTGAATGTCACCGTAAATCCGGCCCTCCATCTCGGCGAGGACCGCAGGACTTGTTCCGTGAAACTGTTCCCCAGAAAAGCGCGGCGAGTGCTCGGCAGCATCGCGAAGCCTATTCCGAAGATACTGTTCCGCCGTCTGCCCAGGCGTAGGGTCCGGAGCGCGGACCCCGAGAGGCGCCATCACGGTGTCGAAACGCACTTTCGCGGCCTCGATTGCGTCGCGCTCGGCCGGCGGCGTGGGACGCGAGATGCGGGCCTCCATGGCTTCCAAGCGTGCGCGGAGAGCGGCGTTTTCGTTCAGGAGGCCGGTGCTCATGAGCGTGCCCCCCGCACCATCGCCTCGACGCGAGCCTTGCCCTCGGCCCTCTGCTGCTCGATGAGGCGGGCATGCAGGGATTTGCCGATCGGCTGATCGAGCGGGCCGGAAGTCGGGCGCCGGTGCGGGTCGCTGATCGCACGCTGGCGCGCCTCCGCGTCGAGCGCGCGGGCGAAGCGGAGTTGCTCGTCCGCTAGGGCGCGGTTCCCGCAGGCTGGCAAATTGTCACTGTTCAATTCACGGTTCCTTCACTGCAATGGCGGCCGGCCTGCCCGGCTCGCGGAATAGAACGCCCCGGATGCAGGCTCACCGGTAGGAGCACCGGGAGACGCTTGCGCGCACGCAACGCGGGGTGCGCCACGAAGGCGCAGGTTGCCGCCTGGGATATGACGACCAAGCGGGGTCTGAAAATCTGTTCATGGCCGCTCGCTGTCCTCGGCGTAGCGGCGAGGCACCCGGCGGTCGTGCGCGTCGGCTTCGAGCGCAGACTGGAGCGCCAGGCGCACATAGCTGGCAAAGCTCCGATCCTGAGCGCGAGCTTGTTCGGCCGCGCGATCACGCAAGTCGCGAGGCAGAATGATGTCCGTCCGAACGATTTCAGCGGCAGCGCTCATGACCCCTCCGATTCACATGCTCAACGTAATCATTCCGGCGTTTACACACAACGATTCGTGTGAGAAAACGCAGCACCTAACGAAGATTTCACGTTACGGTATCGACCTGCTGCGCGTCTTCGTCGGGCCTCCATCCCTCCAGCTCGATCGGTGAAGCAAGGCGCCCGGTGTTGCAATCAGCGCAGGTGACGCGAAGCAGACTTCGATCGAACCGCTTCGCCCATCCCTCCGGCGTGCTGATCGGCCGAATGTGATCGCAGTGCGCGACGCCGCCAGGTTTATCGGGGCCGCACTCAACGCCGCACAACTCGCAAATAATCTTGCCGCCATGCTTCCGCTTGTTGTCGGCAAGCACCGAGTAGCGCACCCGACGCCATTGCATGCTTGCGCGGAACTTTCTTCGCGCGTCTGCCGGCTTGGGCGTTGGCACGCGAGCCGCCATCAGGGCAATGTCGGCGAGCCATTCCTCAACGCTGACCACCTAACCGATCCGCGTCGCCGGGATGTCCGGTGGCCGGAAGGAAGAGCCGGGCGGGAAAATCGCATTGACCGCGACCAGGAACGACAGCCTGAGCGGGGACGCGTCCGCCTCGCCGAGGTGCAGCGAAAGAGCAGACCCGAGCGGATGCCGCTTCGCCTTCTCGACCGCATCGGCGCCGAGCTTGACGCGCCCCTCCCCGACCCGCGCCCCTACGTTGAGCAAAAGTGCTCGCATGGCGTCGCCCTTCGTCACCTTCGCCAGATCGAACCGGTCCCACCTGCCATCCCGGCGCCCACCCCAGTCAAGGACTGGATCGCAGAAGCGGAGCACCATGGCGTCCCGGGCCTGGTTGATATGTGGACCTTCCACAAGGAAAGCCCCGATCGGCCGCCGGCCGTTTCCGCAGGCTTCGCGCGTCATCGTCTCAAGTCGCATCGCCACGATGCCGAAGATCGCGGAGAAAACTGTCCGGCCTCGAAATCGACCAGCACCACCGGCCCGAAGACGGGATCAGGGGGCACGGCGAGATAGGTCACGGCCATGCGCCCGTCCTCGCCCACCACCAGGACGGCGAGAAACGCCTGAATGACTTTCGGCAGCGGCGCGGCCCCATCATTGATTAGGAGGTCGCGCGCGGCGATCAGCGTAGGTTGGGCATCAGTCGAAGCTAGAAGCAGGGCGCCCGCAGTCGCGTTCGCGAGATCGTCCGCTCCGCCATCCGGGTGATTGATCCGGTCCTTGCCGGCCGCGCCAGTGCGCGCTCGAGACTGACAAACTGGTGGACAAGCCTCGCGTTGTCGAGCAGCCGAGCTCGCCCACTGGTGAATAATGGGAGGACCTCAGCATAGATCGCGCTCCGGTCCTTCGCCGTCTGCCGATAGTTAATGCCATCCTTCGCGAAGGCGCCAATCACCCATTCAGCGCTATACCGGTCGCCAGTCACTCGGTTGACGCCATAGGAACGGAGAAGCGCGGCCACCTCAGCCACCACGTCAGCCGGGTTGAACGGAGGGCGCCGCTCATACAGCGCGTCGAGCACAATGCCACCGTCTTCGGCGTGCGCGATCGCCGCAGTGAAGGAATCCCCTCGGCCGCCGGCGCTATCGCAGAAGGCCACATAGTCGAAGCCTCGTTGTGGGGGCCTGACCACCACGCCAGAAACGACCGCAGCGTCAATCAACCCGCGATCCAAGAAGTCCGACAAATCCGATCGCCATTCGGCAAGCCACTCCGCGCCGGCCCGCTCGGGGTCGCGTGCCAGCTCTTCGTCGATTAGAGATTGTGGCACCTTAGGGTTAAATAGAGGCGACGCGCCGGCCACCACCAGCACATTCGGGTCGTTCTTGCGGTAGTATTTCTGCCACCGCTCATAAAGCAGGCCGCGGCGGCGGAAAGGGGTCGAGATGCCGATCAACATTGATCCGGGAATGCGCGCCAGGCGGGCGTCAATGCCGAATAGGTCTCGATGTCCGGCGCCATCGTCGTCTCGCTCTTCCACACCCCGACCTCATCGAGCACGGCGCAGACGACCGTGCGGCCTCGGACTGCGCGGTAATTGGCGGTGCCCACCACGATCGACACCCCGCTCTTGAGGTCAAGCTCGTGCTCGGTCTCGCGCGCGACCATCTCGCGCAGGAGCGGGTTCTCGCTGAAGTAGCCGACCGTGTATTTGCGAACAATCTGGGCCTGCTCGCGGTCGGACGCGAGGCAGAGCACTACAGGAACCTCACCGGGCCGAAGGTGCCCTCTCCAGTCCGTGCAGGCCGCCACACAGGCGATTGCGCTCGCGATGCTGTCCTTGCCAGACCAGCGCCCAGCGATGGCCCAGAGCTCTTTGACGCGGCCGGCAGGCGGGTCGCGGTCGCCCGCAACCTCGCGGAACAGGGCGCGCTCTTTGGCATTGAGCTTCTCGCCCCAGGCGGCCCGCAGAATGACACGCCAGCGGTTCCAGGTTGGGCCGTGGAAGTGCTCGGCCAGGAAACCGGGTGGCGTGATGGCGGCGGCCGGAGAGGGCGCCAGTGCGGCTTCTGGGGGCTTATGTCGGGTCATCGGTTCTTCCCCCCATGGATAGCGGCGAGTAGCTCGTCTACCGTCGGCTCGCGGTCGGCGGCCGGCCGAAGGCCAAGAGCCTGAAGGTCCAGACGAAGCCAATTCTCGCCCGCGAGCCGTGCCCGGAGCGCGTGCCCGGATAGAACCTCGCCCGCATCGATCCGGGCGTCCATTCGCAAAAGTTCCCATTCGATTGCGACCAAACGGGCGACAATAAGCCGCTCGGGATAGCTAGCTGGACGCCCGAGATGAGCGAGAAGGGAAAGTCGACGTTCACGGGCGAACCGTTCCTTAGATTGCCGATTGAACACGCGCGGCGTTCTCAGCCGTCCCGTGTCCCGGGACGGCGAAGTTGAGCGGAGGGTGGCGTCTTCTGACATGCGGCGAGATATAGCATTGACGCATGGGAATGGAAAGGGGGACGACGCCACCGAGGCATAATAAGTTCCTAATATCATTCGTATAGCGGAGGACGATGGCTCCTCAGCAAACACGGGAAACTTCCCAGCGCCGAACGGTTCGGGGGGCTGACCGCGTCGGAAGTATGGAAGGCCCCCCGAGACCATCGAAGCGCGCCAGGGGTGACGGTGACGCACTTGCCACGCCCCCCTATAAGACCACTCCTACGCGCGCGCGACAGGGCTTTAATAGGAAATGGGTCACAGTGCGTCACTGCGTCACTCCGATAACGGGCCGAAGTAGATGGCCGAGGTGTTTTGGCCGCGGATCTCGGGGGGTTGTTCCCGGTGCACGACGTTGTCCAGGTGGGTTCGGAGGGTCAGGAGGAGGCGATTAGCCCGGGCGGCTCGGCGGCGGAGGTCGCTATCCTTCCCGAAGGCGTTGCCAAGGACTGCCTCCGCCTTAGAGAGCGCGCTGGCGGTGTTTTTGAGATCGGCTCCGAGGCGTAGGTGCTCGGCTGCGGATAGTGGCGGGTCGAACCCGTGGCGGGGGGACCGTTTTTGCTCTTCTGTGAACGGAGGCTCGCCGATGCGCTCGCGCAGCCAATTCCGCGCATCCCGGGAGGGATAGGATCTCCATGCATCGAGTTCGGCTTGGTTGGCATAGTAGGTGCTGCGGAGGATGCTGAATTCCAAGCTCTTGAGCAAACGCTCGAAAGCGCGAACTACATTGGATGCGCGTTTACAGTGTGCTGCGCCGTAAGCGGGGCCGACGATATTCGGCACCGGGCAGAGGGCTGCGTAGAGGGTTGCGAGTTCGAGACTTGTGCGGAGGGCTGTCTCGCTCTTCTCCTCCATTGATGTCCGTTTCATGGGGATGCTCCTTGTGTTGGGGGGGTCCAGAAACGTTTACCGTTGGTCCGCTTAGCGCGAACCCAGTGCATATGCACAAGGATCGCGGCAATGCGTCTCTGATCGATGGTCCCGATTTTTGGCAAGTCGATATGGAGTGCCTCCTGGGCGACCTGGAGGATGGTGACGCGGCCTTGGGTGCTCAGATAGTCGCCGATGGCGTCTTCCCACGCGTCGCCCTCGTACCGCTCGTCTTGCTCGGGCGTGATATTCTCGCGTTCGAATTCCGCCTCCGGCCACCAAGGCGCACCTTGCCGGTAGAGCGTCACGGCCTCCGCGAAGAGCTGGTCGCGGTCATGCTTGAGGGCGGTGAGATCAATAATATTCGCGTGGACCGGCCAATTCCGGCGTCCGCCGGTTTCATCCCGCAAGTAGTTTTCCTTGTTTGTGGTGCCGACAAAGACGCACTGCCGCGGCTCGATGACTTCCTTTCGCCCGAATTTTGGGGTGTAGTTCTCCACCTTCTGCGTAATGAAGGCCTTGAGCTCCTCCGCCTCGGCTCTCGATATCGAGGACAGTTCGCTGATTTCGATCAGCCACTTGCCGCGTAGGTGCTGGGAAACGCGCACGGGATCGCTCTTGAGATCGGGCAAGTTCTCGCTGTACCATTCTCCGGCGAGGATTTTGCAGGCGGAGGACTTGAGTATTCCCTGCTTGCCTTCGAGGATGAGCATATAATCACATTGGCAACCGGGCTGGTAGATCCTGGCGACCATCGAGATCAGGAACATCCGGCCGACAGCCGAGGTGTAGTCGTTTTGTTCAGCGCCGAAATAGTAAGCGAGGAAGCGGTCGAGCCGCTGCGTCCCGTCCCACTTCAGCCCGTCGAGATAATCGCGCACCGGGTGGAAGGCGTGCTCTTGGGCGTGGAGGTCCACGGCCTGATAGGTTACATCCCGGCCGATTTTCTCGAGGCCGCTTAGCTGCAAGAATTCCTGAAGAGCGGAAACGTCGGTGTCGGAGACGGGATGCGGCGTGAACTGCCCGTTTGCTCCTTTCTGCCCAGGGACCGGATGGTTCAGGATGGCCGAGCGTTCCATCTGATTATAGGTGAAGAGCTCGCCGAGCCGGTCGTCACCGCGCAACGCGAGCATGGTATTGAAGAGATTCGGCCGCGGTTCGGCATTGCTATCGACTTGGCAGGCGCTGAGCCAGTCGCATCGCCGGACATGGAATCCATCGTCACGCATCGGCATGCTCCAAAACAATATCGTTAAAATCACAGTTTTCTCTATCTGGTCTCGCGATACGGACCTTTCGCCCCTCGCGTGACCAGCGCAGCGCAGCGTCCCTCGCGGCGCGTTCGCCTGGCGGATCGGTATCGGCAGCGATGATGATGCTGCGAACTTCGGGCGCGAGCACGAGCCCGCGCGCCAGATTTCCCGCGCTGATCGCGGCCCATGCCGGCAGGCCGAGCAGCTTACCGGCCGATGCGCTGGTCTCGATCCCTTCGCCGATCACCAGCTCGCGCGCGACGGGATCAAGCCGAATGGCGCCGCCCCAAATCGGCCCGAGCGAAGCCTTGGCCGGCTCGACGTTCGCCTTTCGGCCGTCTGGTGCGACGTATGTCCGGTGAATTCCGAGCGGTCGGTCATCTATCGCGTGCACGAGCGCTATCATGGCCGGAGTGCGGCCGGCCTCGGGATGCGGAACATCGCGGCGATAGCGAAGCGCGGCCGATCCGATGACGTGCTCGAGATGACGATGCCGCAGGTAGAGTTCGGCGGCCGTGACGCGCACCGGGTCGGCGCCGTTCCATATGCGCAACGCGGCTGCCTGCTTGCGCTCGCGGACCTCGGCTTCACTCTCTGCGTCCGGCCGTTCCGGCGGCTGCCAGTTTCCCGCGAAGACCGCCTGCAATGCGCGGTCGAGATCGTCGCGGCTGCATCCGTTCGCGCAATAAAGGCTGGGGCGGTTGCCCCTGCCGGCGCGCACGGCGAACGTCGCGCCCTTGTAATCGCAGACCGGGCATCGGCCTCGCCACGAATGCGGGTATCGCTTCAAGCCGAGCCGCATGGCGATGTCGGGAGCGGTGACGTTCATGCTGCCCTCCGCCGGTACGCCCACTGCCGGCAGGCGTCGGAACAGAACCGCGCATCTTTTCGGGATGCCGCGAAGCCGATATTGCAGACGGTGCAAAACATATTTTTGCTTCGGCGCTTTTTGCGAAAGTGTTGCCGATAGCAGGCATTGTCGCAGAAGGGCCTTTTGGGGCAGCCGCCCTTGTGCCCGCAGACGGCAACTCGGATTTTGCGTTGGCAGTTCAGGCAGCGGTCTATGAGGCCGTATGCCGCATGCCGAGAAATTTCCTGGTCGGTCGCGCAATGCGTGCAGACGAGAACCGCCTCTCGTTGCGTCATCGCGATATCCCGCACGATCCGCCACGCGACCGTGTCGTTTACGAGGAAGGCGGCATCCCCGAGGGGCTGGTGACATCGAGTGCAGCGGCCACTCACTTTTATCCTGCTGTCTTCCCCCGCAGTCACAGATAAGCGGTCGGCGCAAGTTGAAACGTCCAGGTATCTGTGACGGCAGAGCATACAGATGCACGGGCCGAGGGGGCAACTCATGACACCACCTCGCTCTGCTCGGCTGCCTCGCGTCGGCGGTGCCACGTCCAGGCCGCCTTGTATCCGCGCACGACCTGGATAAGGCGGAGCCGTTCGTATCTATCGCCCGCGAGTTCCACCAGGCGGAAGAAGTCGCGCCCGCGAGCAGTGCGGATGTCGATCCCCTCCGCCCAAGGCGGGTTGAAACTGATCTCCGCGAGGGTGCCGCTGGTCTCCTTCGGAATGTCAACGTGCATGAAGAAGCAGTCGGGAGCGTCGGGAGACGGGCAGTCGCCGTCCGGCGTCGCACCGATCGGAAAAACGATACTGCACGCGCGGCATTTCCGGACTGCCGGTGCGACCTTCTCGCCATTGCGACGCTTGGCGCTATCGAGTGACCATTCATGCGGCGCGTCGGGGAGGCCGTGCCGAAAAACGTTACCAACGTGGTCCAATATGACGGCGGCCGATCCGTCCGGCTTCGGCCGCAGGCAACGCCCTACTTGTTGCCGGAACAAGGCAAAAGATTGCGTCGGTCTCAAGAGAATCGCGCCGCCGACAGCGGGGGCATCGAAGCCCTCAGAGATCAGCTCGCAACTGGTGAGAACACGAAGCTCGCCGTCGCGCAGACGGGTGACCAGAGAAGTCCGCTCGGCTGATGTCATGGTGCCGTCGATGGAGGCGGCGGTTACGCCGTTGGCGCGGAATTCCGCTGCGACGTGCTCGGCGTGCGCCACAGTGATGCAAAAACAAATCGCGGTGCGGCCGGATAAGTGCTTGCGGTAATGCTCGACGACGTTTCCGGTGATGACATTGCGGTCCACCGCTGCCGCGAGGTCGGATGCTATGAAGTCACCACCAAGCGTTCGCACGCCAGAGAGGTCGATCTCCGCGTCGGGCGCGATGTAGGTGAACGGCGCGATGAAGCCCTGGCCGATCAGATCGGCAACGTCGGGACCGATCACCATCTCGTCAAACACGTCGCCAAGTCCGCGGCCATCGAGACGCTCTGGCGTCGCCGTGACGCCCAAGATCTTCGCCTTCGGCCAAGCGTCGAGAACCTTCTGCCAGGTGCCAGCGACGGCGTGGTGCGCTTCATCGATGACGACGAGGTCCGGCGCGGCGATTTTATCGAGCCTCCGCGCGACGGTCTGCACCATAGCCACCTGAACGATGGCGTCCATCATCGGATGGCCGGGCTGGATGCGGCCGTGCCGCACTTCCATGGCGGCCAGGGCGGCGCCGATCTGCTCAGTTATCTCGATGCGATGGCCGAGAATGACGACGGTCTTGCCCTTCGCCACCGCGTTCGCGGCGACGTAGGCAAACGTGACTGTCTTTCCGCTCCCGGTCGGCGCGACGTACAGGACACGACGGCGTCCGCTGCCGAAAGCGGCGCGTATCCGCTCAACGTCTTTCTTCTGATAGTCCCTCAAATTTGGCGACATGAAATCTCCATGCCACCAGAGAAGCCCTTGCGAACTGCAACCTGAACTGCTAAATCAAAGGTGCGAGCCGATGATCCTTCATAAGTCCAAGCGCCGCCGCTCCGGTTCCCGGGCGGCGGTTTGCTATGTGGCAGTGCTCTCTACAATCGGCGCGGCAGGGCCTCGGCCCGCCTCGATCAGATGCTCCAAGCTCGAATACAGGATCATCTCGATGCCGGCGACATCGACTTTCTCGACCAGTCCCGCCTTCTCGATCTCCCAGAATTTCGTGGGTCCCACGCCGAGGAGGCCGCGAGCGATGCGCTTCGGCACGACTAGTGGCTTAAGGTCCATCTCTCCACTCCGATGCTGGGCGGCTATCGCCCGAATACGAGCGAAAGATACGGAGCGTGGAGAACTCGGAAAAGCTCAATTATTTTTAGAAAAAGACTGATATAGTCTAGGTTTTCACCATTGAGGTAGGAACTGCATTCCCCAATGGTAAATCCATCGTCCGAGCCGCTATCCTCATTCGATTAACCGGTATCCCGCGGTCGAGGGCGACTTCCACCAGTTCCCGGATCGCATCGTGATCCAGCGGTTCGCCGCCTTGCCGCCGCACTTCCCGCGCCACGGCCCGAAGAGCCGCCATTTCTATCGCGCGCCCCCCCTTGGCCTTCCGGTTCATTGGGCCACGGGAGCGGCCGGTGATGATCACCTCCCCATCGAGCGTCGCGGCCAGGGCTCTCAACGCCTCGGGAAAATCGCTCTGCGCGGCTGCCAGATGACTCGCCGATCGGCTTTCGAGGAATTCGGCAAGCGCCCGAGCGTTGGCCGCGGCCCCTTCGAATTGGAGCGGCCGTTCTTTGCGCTCTCCGATTACGGTGGGCCACGCCGAGGCGACGCGGATGGTGCCCACGAGAATAGATATAAGAACGTGAGGGCGCGCCACCTTCATCCGGACCAGCGCGGCCTCGGCCCGGCCTCCCGGATCGTCCTCGATCCGATTTAGGATCGCATCCGAAAGTTCGTCGGGGTAGACGATGCTCGAGCGCTCATACGCCACGATCTGCCGCAAGGTGAGGTCCGCCATCATGCGGCCCCACGAATGGCGCGGATATTGTCGCCCCGGACCACCATTGGCTTAGCGAGGAATTCGCCCCATGCCTCCATCAATTTTTCCCGCTTAGCCAGCATGTCGCCGCGCTGGTACGCCTGTTCGACCGCATCTCCCACCGCATGGGCGAGACTCATCTCAATCGCCTCGCGGGGAAATCCAGTGCGCTCCGTCGCCCAGGTTTTGAAGAGCGCGCGCCACCCGTGCAGGGTCGCCTTCGGATCGGCTGCCGCCGCCTTGACGGCCCGCAAGATGCGCCGATCGCCGAGAGCGACGCCATAATGCGGGAAGATCAGGGAATCGAGTGCCGTTCGCTCCCCGATCATGCGCCGCAGGAGAACGAGTGCCGGCTCCGATAGAGGAATGGCGTGCTGGACGCCCGCTTTCATCCTGGCCGCCGGGACGCGCCACACGCGCTCGTTGAGGTAGATTTCGTCCCACCGCGCCCCATGAGCCTCGGCCGATCGAGCGGCCGTCAAGATCGCGAACTCGGCCGCGCGGGCGGCAGTACCATCCTGTTCTCTCAGGCGGGCCATGAAGGCCCCGGCCTCCTGCCAGGGGAGCGCCGCGAAGTGCCGAACGGTCCGCTTCTTGTTCCGGGCCGGGAGCAATTTTTGGAGATGGCCGCGCCAGCGCGCCGGGTTCTCGCCGGTGCGCCAGCCTCGGGCGGCTGCATAGTCGAGGACGGCCTCGATGCGCCCGCGCACCCGCGATGCGGTCTCGGGCCGCATGCTCCAGATCGGCTCCAGGATGCTCATGATCTCGCCCGTTCCGACCGCCGAAACCGGCATCGGCCCGAGCGCTACCATCACGTATGTTTCGAGCGTGGTCCGCCACTGCTTCCGGTGCTTCGGATTGCCCCAGCTCGCCTCATGCGCCTTGAGGTAGTGGTCGGCGACCCCTCGGAAGGTGATCCCGGCGGCTTGGGCCTTGGCTTCCGCCGCCGCCGCAGCTCTCTTCTTCTCTTGCGCCTTCGGCGGATGGGTGCCGCTCTCGACCATCGCCCGGAGCGTGGCGTGCTTAGCCCGCGCCGCGGCCAGCGTGATCGCGTTTGGCCCACGTGCGCGGCCGAGGCCAAGTTCGCGTTTCTCCCGGTCAATCTGATACCGATAGATCCAGAACGCGCGCTCGGCGCCGCGGACGCGAAGACCGAGACCATCCCCGTCCCAATACGGCGACGTGCGGGCCGGCAGGGTTTTGACCTCGGCGGCGGTGAGGCGGACAGCTATCCTCGGCATCACGGGTTCCCTCTTCTGTCCCCCTTACATACGTCCGAACGGACGCGAATGCAAGCGAACGAATACGAAGGGGCAGAAGAGAAGGGTGGGCCAGGAAGCTAGGCTTTTCCTAGGCTCAACGGACGCTGGCGGATGCTTGCGAATGTGAGAAAAGCGGAGAACTGCTCCGCCGCCGTCGCCACACTCGCCACGTTCGTCGCCGCCTGCTGCGACGCGGCCGCCGCGGCGCCGGATTGCCGGTCGGTGAGCGCCGCGGTCGCCACCATGGTGCCGGCGGTTCCCTTGAGCTCGTCCGCCGCCACGGCAACCGTGTCGAGCGTTCCGCTCACGTCGCGCTCGAATCCTTGCGAGAGATCGGTGAGCACGCGGGCGCGACGCGCCTCCGTCTCGCGATCGCGCTCGCGCTCCGCCAAAAGCCGCGCCGCCTCGTTCGCCGTCGCCTTGAAGACGTCGAGCGCGTCTGCGATCGCGCCGATTTCGTCGCGCCGACCGGAATAGGGCGTCTCGACCGAGAGCTCCCCGGCGGCAAGGCGATGCAGGGACGCGGCCAGATCCACCACCGGGCGCGAAATCAGGCTGCCGAGAAAAAGCGTCACGCCGGCGGCGAGCACCGCGACGCAGCCTGCCGCCAGCACATAAAGCAGCCGCGCCTCGCCCGTCTTGGCGCGAACGCCGTCGATGAGCGCGTTCTTCTCGGCGACAACCACGTTGCCGAGCGCCGCCTCTTCGCTCACGAAACGGTCGTACGCCGCCTGCGCGCCGTTCATGTAATCGAGCGCGGCGAAGCTGCTCAATCCGGCCATCTCGATCACTCTGCGCGCAGACGCCGCATAGTCTCCGAGGCTCGCTCCGATCCCGCTCACCAGATTCTCGGTCCGCGGATCGGCGCCGAGCGCCGCATCCATTGCCGAGACGGCGCCGGGCAAGTCCGCGATGTCGGTGCTGAGCTCCTTGCCGAGCGCGGCCACTTTCTGCTCGTTCGCATTCGACGCTCCGACCGAGGTAAGCTGGTAGAGGCGCGCGTGGATCCCGCTCATCTCTCGATCGAGCCCGGTCACCGCCGCGACGCGCCCGAACGCCTGGTTGTTCAGCCGATTGAAGTCGGCGAGATCGCCTTGCAGCAGCACCACGGCGGAAGCGGTGACGCCGATCAGCGCCAGCAGCAGCAGCCCGGGGGCGACCGACATCTTGAGGCGGAGCGGGAGGTCACGGAAACGGATCTTCATGGGGCGCATGCCCGCACGGCACCGGCCAATACCGGGGCGTCTGCGATTGTCGGGAGCTTCATATCCTGCTCCGGATTGATGGCTTTGAGACGCGAACCCGAATGTTGCCGCCCGGGGCGTAAAAATTCCGCTAAGCCGGAAGGACCGGCGTCACAGCGGCCGCTCCCCGCGTCTGCCGCCATCACTCCGCCGTTGCCGGCGGACCTAACCGGGAGGAGATTGGCGGGCATGGAAGAGACGCTCAGGCCGATCGATCCGGGGGCGAACCCCTATCTCAGCGGCGTCTTCGCGCCGATCGACGACGAGATTGACGTCGCGGACCTACCGGTGGTCGGGCGGATCCCCGACGATCTCCGCGGCGTCTATCTGCGCAACGGGCCGAACCCGAAATTCCCCCCGCTCGGCAGCTACACCTATCCGCTGGACGGCGACGGGATGATCCACGGCCTCTGGCTCGCCGACGGACGCGCGCGCTACCGCAACCGCTACGTCCTGACGAAGGGCCTCCAGGCCGAGATCCGGGCCGGCCGCGCGCTGTGGGGCGGGCTGATGACGCCCGCCACGCCGCCCGCCGACCTCGCCGGCCCGGACCAGGACCAAGGGGGCGACAAGGTGCTCCCCGACATCAACATCATCCGCCACGCGCACCGTTTCCTGGCACTTGCCGAAGGTCCCGCCCCCTATGAGGTGACGCCGGGGCTCGCCACGGTCGGCCCCTACGACTTCGCCGGCGGCCTGAAGCTCGGCATGTGCGCCCATCCCAAGATCGACCCCGTCACCGGCGAGATGATCCTCTTCCGCTACGGCGTCGAAGAGCCCTACCTCTACTGGGCGGTCGTCGGCGCGGACGGCAGCGTGACCCGCCCGCCCGAGATCATCGCCGAGATCGATCGCGGCTACATGATCCACGACTTCCTGATCACCGAGGACTACCTCGTGCTGGTGATCAACCCCGCCACCTTCGATTTTTCCCGCGCCGCAGGGCCGCTCGGCTGGGAGCCCGAGCGCGGCACACGGATCGCCGTCATCCCCCGCCACGCCTCGGGCGGCCCAATCCGCTGGATCGAGACCGGCGCCTTCTGGTGCTGGCACTACGCGAACGGCTGGCAGGAAGGCGGCGAAATCGTCACCGTCTTCCCGTGGTGGAGCCACCTCAGCTTCGGCACGCCGGGCGCGGCGCGCCCGACGCGCCACGTCGCCCGCGCCCGCATCGATCCGGCTGCGGGCAGCGTCCGCCTCGAGGTGCTGGACGACCGCGCGACCGAGTTCCCGCGCGTCGATGACCGGCGGCTCGGCCGCCCGACGCGCTACGCGACCCTCTCGCATCGCTCCTCCGAGACGGCGCCCGGCGGCTACGACGAGCTCATCCGCTTCGACCTCGCGCGCGGAACGAGCGCGACCCATCGCTTCCCGGGCGCCCAAATCGGCGAGGCGGTGTTCGCACCCAAGGCGGGACGGACCGAGGAGGAGGCGGGCTACGTCATCACCTTCGTCGCCGATCTCGCGACGCTGGAATCGACGTTCGTCATCGTCGACGCCGAGGATTTCTCGGCCCCTCCGGTCGCGGTGGTGAAACTGCCGCGGCGCGTGCCGCTCGGGCTGCACGGCAACTGGTACGCCGACGAGCCCTGGGGCGGCTGAGAGAAGATCGCCGCCGATGCTGCGCCTGCTGGTGGGCTTCCTGCCCTGGATCATCCTCGGCGTGCTGGGAAACCGGTCCTTCGTCCTCGCGCTGGTGCTGGCGCTCGCCGCCGCCCTAGTCGCGACGGGTCGGCAAGTCCTCAAGCGTTCGCTCAAGATTCTCGACACCGTTACCCTCGCCTTCTTCGTCTTCATCGCGGTGGGCGTGATCGGCTTGCACTGGATGATCCTCGCCACCTACATGACGCTCCTCGTCAACATCACGCTGATGGCGATCGCCTGGGGCTCGCTGCTCGCCGGCACGCCCTTCACCATCCAATACGCGCGCGAGCAGGTGGCGCCGGAATTCTGGCACACGCCCGTCTTCATCCGTATCAACCAATACATCACCGCCGCTTGGGGGCTCGACTTCTTCCTCTCCCTGCTGGTCACGCTCTACCGCCACGCTTCGGGCGATACGGGCCTCGCCGCGCAGTACGCGTCGCTCGCGTTCTCGGTGATCGCCCTCGTCTTCACGCTCCGTTTCCCGAACTGGTACCGCGCCCGAGCTCTCGGCCCGGAAAAGGCCAAGGGGGCTCTGCCCCCTTGAACCCCCGCCAAGGGCTGAGCCCTTGGAACCCTTTCGTTTTGGCAGCGGCAGAGGGCGGTTTTGTTTTGCGCGTATCGCGCAAAGCAAAACCGCCCTCTGCCGCTGCCAAGCGAGTGGGGTCCAGGGTCCCAGACCCTGGCAGGCGGCGGGGCCCCCATTGCGCCTGCGCAATGGGGTGCCGGTCCAGGGGGACAGCGTCCCCCTGGTCTTTTCCGGGCCGTTTGTGTCAGGCGGTGAAGCGGCGTGGGTCGATCGCGGGGAGGGTGCGATGCGCCGGGCCGGGGTCGCGTTCGGCGATCAGGTCGGCGACCAGGCGGCCTGCCGCCGGCGCCGTTTGGATCCCGTATCCGCCCTGGCCGACGCACCAGAAGAAGCCCTCAGCCGTGCCGTCCCAGCCGATCGCGAGGCTGCGGTCGGGGGTGAAGGTGCGCAGGCCCGCCCAACTCCGTTCGACCCGGCGCACGTCGATCTCCAGCGCCTGCTGCATCCGGTCGATCGCGACGGCGATGTCGAGCTCGTCGGGCTGGATGTCCTGCGGCGGCATCGGCGTCTCGTCCGCGGGCGAGACCATCAGCCGCGTGCGCGCCTCCGGCCGCACGTACCAGCTGTGGGCGACATCGTTGACCAGCGGCCAACGCTCCGTCTCGAAGGGCGCCGGGTCGATGATGACGCCGGTGCGCCGGCAGGGCGTGAGCCCGAGCGGCGCGACGCCGGCCAGGCGCGCGACTTCGTCGCCCCAGGCGCCGGCGGCGTCGACCAGGATGGGCGCGCGGAACACCGCGCCGCCGATGGTGTCCACCTCCCAGCCGCCTGCGCGGCGCTCGATGCGGGCGGCGCGGCTCCTGAGTGCCAGCACGCCGCCATGGGCGCGGAGTGCGGCGAGGAAGCCCTGGTGGAGCGCCGCGACATCGATGTCGAAATCGTCTTCCTCGATCGCCGCGCCGACCGCGTAATCGGGCTTGAGCGCCGGCACCAGCGCCTTCGCCTCGGCGATCTCGATCGGCTTGAGGCCGGGGACCTCGCCCAGCATCCTGTCCAGCGCCGCCGCTTGGTCGGGCGGGGCGAGGAACAGCACGGGACGGCGGTGCATCAGGGGATGCTCGGCGAAGCCGGCGGGCGGGGAATCGAAGAAGGCGCGCGAGAGGCCGCTCAGCACGCGCACGTCGGGCGGGCCGTAATTGAGGATGAACATCGCAGCCGAGCGGCCCGTGCTGTGGTAGCCTGCCGCGTCCTCGGCCTCGACCAGGGCGACGCTTCGGTCGGGGGCCAAGTGCGCGGCGGCGGTCGCGCCCGCCATCCCCGCACCGATGACGATCGCGTCGAAGCTCTCGCTTTCCATCATGCACTGCACAATCCGTGATGCGGCGCCCGCCCGCAACCCCGCCTCATGACGCGCGCGCGAAAAGCTGTCACCATGTGACGGGCGGAAGCGGAGGAAACGTTCCGTGCTGGCCGGGGCCCTATGACGGACGCGGAGCTTGCCAACCTCATTGCCGACAGCCTCGTCGTCTGGGGCGTGCGGGGGCGAGTCGGGCCGGGCGAAGAGGGCGGGATCGCGGTCGCGGCCGAGGGGATGCTCTGCACGGTGCGCCGCGCGCCCGCGGAGCGGCGGCCGGCGCGCTTCCTGCTCCAGACGGCGGCGCGCGAGGCGGCGGGGCGCCCGCCGCGGGCGGCGAGCTCGATCACCGGGCTGCTGGGCGGCCTGCGCGATGGGCTGGGCGCCGAGCCCGCGGGCTTCGGCCTCGACGTGGTCGAGCCACCCTGGGAGCCCGGCCCGTGATCCCGGTGCTCCTTGTCACCGGCTTTCTCGGCAGCGGCAAGACGACGCTGATCCGGCGCATCCTGGCCGATCCCGCGTTTGCGCGCTCGGCCGTGATCGTCAACGAGTGGGGCGAGATCGGGCTCGACCACGAGCTGATCGGCACGGCGGACGAGACCCTGCTCGAGCTCTCGACGGGCTGCCTTTGCTGCCGCGTTTCCACCGATCTCGGGCGGACCTTTGCCGACCTCGCGGAGCGCGCGGGGGGAAAATACGAGCGCGTGCTGATCGAGACCTCGGGCCTCGCCGATCCCGGGCCGATCGTCCGGGCGCTGCTGACGGATCCCGTGGTTCGTGCCGGCCACGCGCTGGCCGGTACGCTCACGCTGATCGACGCGCGGGCGGGCGAGGCGACCCTCGCCGGCCATCGCGAGGCGCGCCGCCAGGTGGCTTTCGCCGATCGGCTGCTCATCACCAAGACGGACCTCGTGGCGGAGAGCGACGGGCTCCGCGTCGCACTGGCCGCGCTCAACCCGGGCGCGCCGATCCTGACGGCCGTCCATGGGGCGATCGCCGGCTCGGAGATCACCCCCGAGGCCCTGTTCGCCCCGAGCCCCCCTTCGGCCCCGCCCGAGGAGCCGCCGCTCCCGGCGCACGGCGAGTCCCTCGCGAGCTTCGTCCTGGTCCGCGAGCGGCCGGTGGCGGCGCTGGCGCTGGTGCTCCTGCTCCAGGCGCTCGCCGAGCATTGCGGTTCGCGGCTTCTGCGCGTGAAGGGATTGGTCGATGTCGCGGAGATGCCCGGCCGTCCGGCCTTGATCCAGGGCGTGCAGCATCTTTTCGAGCCGCCGCGGTTCCTGGCTTGCTGGCCGGGCGAGGACCGCCGCACGCGCCTCGTCTTCATCGCCGAGGGGGTTCCGCGCCACTTCCCGTCCCGGCTGCTCGCGGCACTCGAGGAAGAAGTGGCCGAGGAGCAGGCGCAGTCGCTCGCGCCGGCGGACGCGGCGTAGCAAGATGCCGCGCGGCGAGCCCGACATGCCGGTCCCCGGCGGCAACGAGCCGCAGGGCTCGCGCCGCGGGGCGCTCCTCGCCCTGATCGTGATCCTGGCCCTCGTCGTCGGCGGCCTCTTCCTCTGGGACCGGCTCTCGCGCATGGCGGCGATCCAGGATTGCGTGGCCCAGGGCCGCACCAACTGCGCGCCGATCGCGGGCCAGCAGGGGCAGTGACGCGCGTGCCCTCCCGCGCGCTCGCGATCGTCCTTGCAACCATGCTCGCCTTGGGTCCGGCGCCGGCAACCGCTGGCGTCCTCGACTACCTGATCAGCCAGCACTTCGGGACGATCGGGTTTTCCGTGAGCCAGCTCGGCCTCTTCAGCGTCGATGGCCGCTTCGTGCGCTTCGCCGGCCGGCTTGCGATCAACGAGCAGCATCCGATCGACACCAGGATCGACGTGACGATCGACGCCCGCTCCGCCACCATGGCGTCGTCGGACGCGGTCGCCATGCTCCGCTCGCCCGCCTATTTCGACGTCGCGCGCTATCCCGAGATCCATTTCGTCAGCAGCTCGATCACCGAGACGGGGACCAACCAGTTCGTCATTCACGGGATGCTCACGATCCGCGGCATCGCCCACCCGCAATCGCTCGACGCCACCCTCGTGCACGAGCAGGATCCCCCGGCCGGCCCGAAGGTCGCCGACTTCAAGGTGACCGGGAGCCTCGAGCGCTCGCTCTACGGGATGACGGCCAACGAGAACTTCGTCGGCAACAAGGTCGATCTCGCGATCTTCATCCGCCTCGCCCTCGACCCGCCTGCCCATGGGAGCTGAGCCCGCGGGAAACCGCGGCTGGACGCGCGGGCAGCGGATGCTGCACTGGTGGAACGCCGGCTTCGTCGTGGCCGCCTTCGCCATCGCCTGGTGGATGGTGGGCGTGCCGCTTTCCAGGCTGCTGCTCAAGTTCATTCTCTTCCAGGTCCACAAGACGCTCGGGATCCTGGCCTTCCTGGTGGTGCTCGGGCGGCTCTGGCTGCGTCGGCGAAGCGGGCGGCCCGCGCCGGACGAGGCGGTGCCGCCGGCAGAACGCCGGGCCGCCTCGGGCGCCCAGGCCGCGCTCTACGCGCTCCTGGTCGCGACCCCGCTGCTCGGCTACCTCACGGCCTCGCTCGCGCCGCTCAGGATCCCGACGCTCTTCTTCGGCGTGATCAGGCTGCCCGCCCTCACCGGCCCGAGCCAGGAATGGTTTGCGATCGTTTTCAACCTCCACAGGGCTTTTGCCGTGGCGCTCGTGCTGCTCGCGTGCGGCCACGCGGCGGCGGCGGTCCGCCATCATCTCCTCGGGCGCGAGGTGCTCGCCAGGATGTGGCGCGGCTAGACCAATTCTGCGATTCTCGGCCAACGGAAAAAAGGAAGCTCGCGGGAGGACGCGCATGCCGGCAGACATCACCCCGAGCGCGGGGCTCTTCGAGCGGGATCTCGCGCCGGGCGCGGTCAACCACGCCTCCCTCTCGCCCTTGAGCTTCCTCAAGCGCGCGAGCCGCGTCTGGCCCGGGAAGATCGCGGTGATCGACCGCGAGCGCCGCTTCACCTACGGCGAGTTCGCGCTGCGCTGCCGCCGCCTTGCCGCCGCGCTCCGCGCCACCGGCCTCGGACGCGGCGAGGCCGCGGCCGTGCTCGCGCCCAATATCCCGGCGCTGCTCGAGGCGCATTACGGCGTGCCGCTTGCCGGCGGCGTGCTGGCGCCGATCAATGTGCTGCTCGATGCGGCGAGCATCGCCTTCATCCTCGCGCACGCCGAATGCAAGCTGCTGATCTTCGATCGCGAGCAGGCGGAGAAGGTGCGCGAGGCGCTGGTGCTCCTTGCCCGCCCGATCGCGCTGGTCGAGATCGCGGACGCGGCCGTGCCCGACGCGCCCTCGCTTGGTGCCGTTGAATACGAGGACTTCCTCGCCGGCGCCGCGCCGATGCAATGGGCGCTGCCCGCCGACGAATGGCAGGCGATCGGGGTCAACTACACGTCCGGAACGACCGGCAATCCGAAAGGCGTCGTCTGCCATCATCGCGGCGCCTATCTCGGCTCGCTCGGCAACGTCATCGGATTCCATTTGAGGCCCGAGAGCGTCTATCTCTGGACGCTCCCGATGTTCCACTGCAACGGCTGGACCTGCACCTGGGCCGTGACCGCGGCGGGTGCGACGCATGTCTGCCTCAGGCGAACGGAGCCCGGCGCGATCTTCGCCGCGATCGCCGAGCATGGCGTGACGCATCTCTGCGGCGCGCCGATCGTGCTCGGCATGATCATCAACGCGCCGGCGACCGTGCGCCGCCCGCTTCCCGCGCCGGTGCTCGTCGTGACCGGCGGCGCCTCGCCGCCCTCGGCGGTGATGAAGGGAATGGAGGCGCTCGGCTTTCGCGTCCTCCACGCCTACGGCCTTACCGAGACCTACGGCCCCTCGGTCGTCTGCGAATTCCAGGAGAGCTGGTCAGCGCTCGCCGAGACGGAGCGGCTCGCGCGCCAGGCGCGCCAGGGCGTCGGCACCGTCACGATGGAGGACCTCGCGGTGATCGGCCCCGCCGGCGAAGAGCTTCCCGCCGACGGGGCGAGCATGGGCGAGATCGCCACGCGCGGCAACGTGCTGATGAAGGGCTATCTGAAAAACCCGAAGGCCACGGAGGAGGCTTTCGCCGGCGGCTGGTTCCGCACCGGCGATCTCGGCGTGATGCATCCGGACGGTTATGTGGAGGTGAAGGACCGTGCGAAGGACATCGTGATCTCGGGCGGGGAGAACATCGCCTCGATCGAGGTCGAGGAAGTGCTCTACCGCCATCCTTCGGTGCTCGCCGCCGCCGTCGTCGCGCGGCCCGACGAGAAATGGGGCGAGACCCCTTGCGCCTTCGTCACCCTCAAGGACGGCACGACGGCCGGCGAGGACGAGCTCCTCGCCTTCTGCCGCGCGCGGATGGCGCACTTCAAGGCCCCGCGCAGGATCGTCTTCGGCGAGCTTCCGAAGACGGCGACGGGGAAAATCCAAAAGCACCTGCTGCGCGAACGGGCGAAGCACCTATGATCCGGCCCGCAAGGCGTCGGGGATGCGCATGCCGAGGCGGACCGGCACCTCCCAGAGCTCGGGGACCTGGCGGACGGGCGTAAAGCCGACGCGGCGGTAGAGCGGCAGCGCGCGCGGGTGATCCGCCGTGCAGGTGTTGACGGTGACGAGGCGCGGGCGGGCGCGCCAGGCCTCGTCCACGGCCGCGCGCAGGAAGGCATGGCCGAGGCCGCGCCCGACCGCGTGCGGCATCAGCCCGAAATAGCCGATATTGACGTCCGGCGACGGGCGCCGGTCGAGCTCGAAGAAGCCGGCCGGTTCGCCGCCCTGGTAGAGCACGGAGACCTTGAGCAGCGGGTGGCGGATGATCAGAGCGAGATCGGAGGATGAGATGGCGCGGCGCAGCCACCAGAGATAGGCCCCGCCGACGGTGTCGTAGAGATAGCGGTAGAAGGGCACGCTCGGCCGCGCGAGCGGCACCACGGCGGCGTCTCCCGGCAGGGCGGGCGCGGGCTCGGTGGGCGGCGCGGCCATCCGGAGGAAGGTGACCGTCACCCCGATCCGGACGACCGGCTCCATCGCGGATCAGTCGTCGAGGAAGCTGCGCAGCTTGCGGCTGCGGCTCGGATGCTTGAGCTTGCGCAGTGCCTTCGCCTCGATCTGGCGGATGCGCTCGCGCGTCACGTTGAACTGCTGGCCGACTTCCTCGAGCGTGTGGTCGGTGTTCATGCCGATGCCGAAGCGCATGCGCAGAACGCGCTCCTCGCGCGGGGTGAGCGTCGAGAGCACGCGGGTGGTCGCGTCGCGCAGATTGGCGTGGATCGCGGCATCGAGCGGGATGGTCGCCGTCTTGTCCTCGATGAAGTCGCCGAGATGGCTGTCCTCCTCGTCGCCGATCGGGGTTTCGAGGCTGATCGGCTCTTTCGCGATCTTCAGCACCTTGCGCACCTTCTCGAGCGGCATGCCGAGCTTCTCCGCGAGCTCCTCGGGCTGCGGCTCGCGGCCGATCTCGTGCAGCATCTGGCGCGAGGTGCGGACGAGCTTGTTGATCGTCTCGATCATGTGCACCGGGATGCGGATGGTGCGCGCCTGGTCGGCGATCGAGCGGGTGATCGCCTGGCGGATCCACCAGGTGGCGTAGGTGCTGAACTTGTAGCCGCGGCGGTATTCGAATTTGTCGACCGCCTTCATCAGCCCGATATTGCCCTCCTGGATCAAATCCAGGAACTGCAGGCCGCGATTGGTGTATTTCTTGGCGATCGAGATCACCAGGCGGAGATTGGCCTCGATCATCTCCTTCTTGGCGCGCGCCGAATTGCGCTCGCCGCGGCTCACCGTGAAGTAGACGCGGCGGAACTCGCCGATCGGCAGGCCGGCGTCGGTGGCAACCACCGAGATGTCGGCGCGGATCTTGGCGATCTCGCCGCCGTGCCGGGCGATGAAGCTCTTCCAGCCCTTGCCGGGCAGGGTGGCGATCCGCTCCAGCCATCCCGGGTCGAGCTCGTGGCCGCGGTACTGGGCAAGGAAGTCCTCGCGGCTCACCTTGCAGGATTCGGCGAGCCGAAGCAGCCTTCCTTCGAACGCGGTGAGCCGGTGGTTGAGCGCCTTGAGCTGCTCGACGAGCTCCTCGATGCGGTTGTTGTGCAGCCGCACCTGCTCGACGTTGCGCACCAGCTCCTCGCGGCTGCGCTCATAGGTCTTCTCGGAGCGCACGCGCAGCTCCTCGCCGCTGGTGATGCTTTCCAGCCGCCGGCTCTGCATCTTCGAGAGCTTCTTGTAGAGGCCCGCGATCTCCTCGAAGGTGGCGAGCACCTCGGGCTTGAGCTTCTCCTCGAGCGCGGAGAGCGACATCGCCGAGCCGTCGCCCTCCTCGCCCTCCTCGCCCTCGTCGGGCGCCTCGAAGGCGGGCTCGGCGGCGGCGGCTGGCACGGGCGCGGGCGCGCCCACGCCTACCCCCACGCCTACCCCCACGCCTACCCCCATGGGGGCGGGCCCGCTCACGGCAGCGCCATCGGCGGCGCCCTCGACCGGGGGGACGCCGGCGCCCTGCGTCGCCTCGAGATCGACGATGTCGCGCAGCAGCATCCGCCCGGCCTTGAGCGCGTCGTGCCAGGCGATGATCGCGCGGAAGGTGAGCGGGCTCTCGCAGAGGCCGCCGATCATCATCTCGCGGCCGGCCTCGATGCGCTTGGCGATCGCGATCTCGCCCTCGCGCGAGAGCAGCTCGACGCTGCCCATCTCGCGGAGATACATGCGCACGGGATCGTCGGTGCGGCCGAGGCTCTCCTCGTCGAGGTTGCCGGCCGGCTCCTCCTCCGCCTCCTCGGTCTTTTCGGGCGGCGGCGCCGGCGCCTCGGTCTCCTCGCTCTCCTCGCTCTCGACGACCTGCATGCCCATCTCGTTGAGCATCGCCATCACGTCCTCGATCTGCTCGGAGCTGTTCTGATCGGGGGGCAGAACGGCATTGAGCTCGTCGAAGGTGATGTAGCCGCGCTCCTTGCCGCGCGCGATCAGCCGCTTCACGGCTGCCGACTGGGTGTCGAGCAGGGTGGTGTCCGCGTCCTGGTCGGCGGGCGCGGTCTCGGTGTTCACGGCCGGCTTGGTCGCCATCGTTTCGCTCACTCCGTCAAATTCCTGCGCCAGAGACAACCGTACGCGAGACAACCGCACGCACGCACTCGCTCTTCGTCATTCGGCCCTTCGTCATTCGGCCGGCTCCTCCGCCCCGCCGCGGCGCACGGCGTCGAGCGCTTCCTTCCGCGCGATCACCTGCCGCTGCATCTCGGCGCTCGGGTTCTCCTGGAAGGAGCGGACGGCGGCCGCGAGATCCTGTTCGAGCCGGGGCTCGATCACCAGCTTGTCGAAAATCTCCCGCCACAACGCCCGTGCCGCCTCCCGAGAGTTGTCGCGGGCGCTGCTGCACCGCCCTGGCGCCAGCGCCTGCGCGGCCTCCGCCGCGAGACCGACCGCGTGCAGGTGGGCGATGAGACCGGCCGAGTCAAGCGGCGGAAGCCCCTCCCACCATTGCAAAATGGCCGTGCGCAGGCGATCGAGCCGGGGCGGCAGGGCGAGTGAAGCGAACTCCTCCTCGACCTCGGGAAGGAGCGCGGGCTCGCGGATCAGGACCGCAACGAGCTCGCGCGGCCGCCCGGCGAGCCCCGCGCGCGGCTCCGGGCGCACGGGAGGCGCGGCGATGCGGCTGCCGGGCATAGTTGTCCCCGCCGCCCGCCTCGTGGGCGAGAAGGCACGGGAAGCAAAGGAAAGATCGAGCAGCGTGCGGCGATATTCGCGGGCGAGGCGGGTGTCGCCGATGCGCCCGGCGGCGGCCTCGAGCTCGGCGCGCAGCCGCGCGCGCTGCTCGGGTGTGGTCTCGCCGGTGCGGCCGCGGACGAGGCGATAGAGCGCGCGAAAGAGCGGCTCCGGCTCGGCGATCGCGTGGCGGAACTGCTCCGCGCCGCCGCGGCGGACGAGGCTGTCGGGATCTTCGCCGGCGGGCAGCTCGACGAAGGCGAGCGTGCGCTCCGGCCCGATGAGCGGGAGGGCGAGCTCGATGACGCGCTCGGCCGCGCGCGCGCCGGCGGCGTCACCGTCGAAGCAGATCACCGGCGCCGGGGCATGGCGCCAAAGGAGGTCGAGCTGCTCCTCGGTGAGCGCGGTGCCGAGCGGGGCGACGGCGGTGGGGAATCCGGCCTGGTGGAGCGCGATCACGTCCATGTAGCCCTCGACGACCAAAGGAGGGCTCGCGCGGAGGTGGTTGCGGGCGCGGTCGATGCCGTAAAGCGCGCGGCGCTTGGAGAAAATCTCGGTCTCCGGGCCGTTGAGATATTTCGGCTGGCCCTCGCCGAGAACCCGGCCGCCGGTACCCACGATCTGGCCCATCCTATTACGAATCGGGAAGGTGATCCGGTTGAAGAAAAAGTCGGAATACTTTGATTCTGAAACTTGCTTGAGAAGGCCCGCAGCGGCGAGCCTCGGGGAATCGATGCCTTCGCGGGCCAATTCGGCAGCCAATTGGCCCCTTCCCTCGCCGGACCAGCCCAATCCGAAGGCGCGGATCGTCTCGGGATCGAGGCCGCGGCCCGTCAGATAGGCGAGTGCGGCCTTGCCCTCGGGCAGGAAAAGGCGGCGGGTGAAGGACCGCGCGGCGGCTTCGAGGACGGAAAAAAGGTCCTGCCGCGCCTCCTCGGCGGCGGCCGCCTCGGGGCTCGGAAGCGGGACCGAAAGCCCGGCGGCGGCGGCGAGCTGTTCGATCGCCTCCATAAAGCCGAGGCCCTGGCTCTGCATCACGAAGCTGATCGCATCCCCGTGGGCGCCGCAGCCGAAGCAGTGGAAATGATCGTCGTAGACGTAAAAACTCGGCGTCTTCTCGTCGTGGAAGGGGCAGCAGCCCTTGAGCTGACGGCCCGAGCGGGCGAGGCGGACGCGCCGGCCGATGAGCTCGGGGAGCGGCGAGCGCGCCCGGAGATCTTCGAGGAAGGCGGTGGGAAGGGCCATCAGGGGGCGAGCCGGGCCTTCACGAGCGGGCCGGCGCGGCCGAGATCGATGGCGGCACCATGGGTGGATTTCAGCGCCGCCATCACCTTGCCCATGTCCTTGAGGCCGGCGGCTTCGGTTTCCGCGATGGCGGCATCGATCGCGGCCGCGAGCGCCTCGCCTTCGAGGGCGGCGGGGAGGAACTCCTCGATGACCTTGATCTCCGCCTCCTCCTTGGCGGCGAGCTCCGGGCGCTTGCCCTGGCGGTAGAGGGCGATCGCGTCCTGGCGCGGCTTGATCATCCCCCGCAGCATCGCCTGGATGTCCGCCTCGCCCACGGGCCCGTTCGGGCGGGCGGCGATGTCGGTGTCCTTCAGCTTGGCGAGGATCATCCGGAGGCTCGAGGTCCGCGCCGCGTCGCCCGCCTTCATCGCCGTCTTGAGTGCCTCGGTGAAGGACTCGCGCAGGCCCATCCCCAATCCCCCTCTTTTCCCCTCTACCCTATAGCGTGCCCGCGCGCGCCCCGGCAGAGCGTCCAGGAAAAAATTTCCCACCTTCGAGCCCGGGCTTGCGGGTGGAAAAAAGTTCCCCTATGTCCCGCCCATGACCGTCTCGGTCGACGACATCATCCAGCGCCTCGGCGGGCTCGAGGCGGCAGCTTCGCTCACCGGCGTCAGCACCGAAGCGGTGCGCAAATGGCGCCAGGCGCGCGCCATTCCCACGAGGCACTGGCCGCGGCTGATCGGCGCCACGGGCCTCGCGCTCGCCGATCTTCCGGGCCCGGCGGCCGCGTCTGCCCGGCCGGGCGTGCCCGACCGCGCCGAGCCGCCGCCGGGGGCGACGGCCGCGCTCGTGCTCGCGGACGGGAGCGTCTTCTGGGGACGGGGATTCGGCGCGCACAGCGCGGCCGAGGCGGTGGGAGAGATCTGCTTCAACACCGGCATGACCGGCTACCAGGAGACGCTGACCGACCCCTCCTATGCCGGGCAGATCATCACCTTCACCTTCCCCCATATCGGCAATGTCGGGACCAATCCGGAGGACATCGAGGCGGCGACCCCCGCCGCGCGGGGGCTGATCGTGCGCCAGGACGTGACCGAGCCCTCGAGCTGGCGGGCCCGCCAGCCGCTTCCCGCCTGGCTCCGCGCGCACGGGCTGCCGGGGCTCGCCGGGATCGACACGCGCGCGCTCACGATCCGTATTCGCGACGGCGGCGCGCCTTCGGGCGTGCTTGCCTTTCCCGAGGACGGGCGCTTCGACATCGAGGGCCTTGCGGCGGTTGCGGCTTCCTGGCCCGGGCTCGAGGGGATGGATCTCGCCCGCGAGGTCTCGACCACGCAGATGTACGCGTGGGACGAGACGCGCTGGGCCTGGCCCGAGGGCTACGGGCGCCTGGGCGCGCCCTACCACCATGTCGTCGCGGTCGATTACGGAGCCAAGCGCAACATCCTCCGCTCGCTCGCCTCCGCCGGCTGCCGGGTGACGGTGGTGCCGGCAACGGCGACGGCGGAGGAAATACTGGGACTCGGGCCGGATGGGGTGTTCCTCTCCAACGGTCCGGGCGACCCGGCGGCGACCGCGGAATACGCGGTGCCGGCGATCCAAGGCGTGCTCGCCGCCGGCGTGCCGCTCTTCGGCATCTGCCTCGGGCACCAGCTTCTGGCGCTGGCGCTTGGCGCGCGCACCTTCAAGCTCGCGCGCGGCCATCGCGGCGCCAACCAGCCGGTGAAGGATCTCGCGACGGGCAAGGTCGAGATCACCAGCCAGAACCATGGTTTCGCGGTCGATCCCGAGACTCGCTGCCCGAGACGGTGCGCGTGACCCATGTGAGCCTCTTCGACGGCACCAACGAGGGCATCGCCTGCACCGACCGGCCTGCCTTCGCGGTGCAGTACCATCCCGAGGCGAGCCCCGGGCCGACGGACGCGCACTACCTCTTCCGCCGGTTCATCCTGATGATCGAGAGCGGCGATGCCCAAGCGCGCTGACCTCGAAACGATCCTGATCATCGGGGCCGGGCCGATCATCATCGGCCAGGCCTGCGAGTTCGACTATTCCGGCGCGCAGGCCTGCAAGGCGCTCCGCGAGGAGGGTTTCCGCGTCGTTCTGGTGAATTCCAACCCGGCGACGATCATGACCGACCCGGGCCTCGCGGATGCGACCTATATCGAGCCGATCACGCCCGAGATCATCACCAGGATCATCGAGCGGGAGAGGCCGGACGCGCTCCTGCCGACGATGGGCGGGCAGACCGCGCTCAACGCGGCGATGGCGCTCGCCCGCGACGGCACGCTCGAACGCTACGGGGTCGAATTGATCGGGGCGCGGGCAGAGGTGATCGAGCGCGCCGAGGACCGCCAGAAATTCCGCGAGGCGATGACCGCGATCGGGCTCGAATCGCCGCGGAGCGCGATCGCCCGCTCGCTCGAGGAGGCGCGCGCAGCACTCGCTTCGATCGGGCTGCCTGCCGTGATCCGCCCGAGCTTCACGCTGGGCGGCACCGGCGGCGGCATCGCCTACAACCGCGAGGAGTTCGACGCGATCGTCCAGGGCGGGCTCGACGCCTCGCCGGCGGGCGAGGTGCTGGTCGAGGAAAGCGTGGTCGGGTGGAAAGAGTTCGAGATGGAGGTCGTGCGCGACCGGGCCGACAACTGCATCATCGTCTGCTCGATCGAGAACGTCGATCCGATGGGCATTCACACCGGCGATTCCGTGACCGTGGCGCCGGCGCTCACGCTCACCGACAAGGAATACCAGCTTATGCGCGACGCCTCGATCGCGTGCCTGCGCGCGATCGGCGTCGATACCGGCGGCTCCAACGTGCAGTTCGCGATCGACCCCGCGGACGGACGGATGGTCATCATCGAGATGAACCCGCGCGTCTCGCGCTCCTCGGCGCTCGCCTCCAAGGCGACTGGGTTCCCGATTGCGAAGATCGCGGCCAAGCTCGCGGTGGGCTACACGCTCGACGAGCTGGCGAACGACATCACGCGGACGACGCCGGCGAGCTTCGAGCCCGCGATCGACTATGTCGTCGTCAAGCTGCCGCGCTTCACCTTCGAGAAATTCCCCGGCACGCCTGCCCTTCTCACCACCAGCATGAAATCGGTGGGCGAGGCGATGGCGATCGGCGGCAGCTTCTGCGAGGCGCTGCAGAAGGGCCTCAGAAGCATGGAGACGGGGCTTTCGGGGCTCGATCCGGTCGAGCGCCCGGGCGACGGCGGGGCGGACGCGTTCCGCGCCGCCCTCTCCGCCCCGCGCCCGGACCGGCTGCTCATGGCGGCCGAGGCGCTGCGCGCGGGGCTCACGGTCGCGGAGATAGAGGCGGCGACGCGCTTCGATCCGTGGTTTTTGCGCGAGCTTGAGCGCATTGTCGCCGCCGAGCGGGAGGTTGCCGCCGCGGGACTGCCGCAGGACGCGGCGGGGCTCAGGCGGCTCAAGGCGCTCGGCTTCTCCGACCGAAGGCTCGCCGAGCTGGCCGGCCCGACGGAGGCGATGGTGCGCACCTTGCGCACGCGGCTCGGGGTGACCCCGGCGTACAAGCGGATCGACACCTGCGCCGGGGAGTTCGCCTCCGCCACGCCCTATATGTACTCGACCTATGACGGCGGCTTCGGCGGGCCTCAGTGCGAGGCGGACCCCACGGAGAGGGAAAAAATAATCATCCTGGGCGGCGGGCCGAACCGCATCGGCCAGGGCATCGAGTTCGACTATTGCTGCGTCCACGCGGCCTACGCGCTCAAGGAGGCCGGGTTCGAGACCATCATGGTCAACTGCAACCCGGAGACCGTCTCGACCGACTACGACACCTCGGACCGGCTCTATTTCGAGCCGCTCGACGCCGAGGACGTGCTGGCGCTGATCCGGCGCGAGCAGAGCGCGGGAAGGCTCGTCGGCTGCATCGTGCAGTATGGCGGGCAGACGCCGCTCAAGCTCTCGCAGGCGCTCGCGCGCGCCGGCGTGCCGATCCTCGGCACCAGCGCCGATGCGATCGACGTCGCCGAGGACCGCGAGCGCTTCCAGAAGCTGCTCCAGCGGCTCGGCCTCCGCCAGCCCGAGAACGGGACCGCGCGCTCGCTCGAGGAGGCGGAGCTGATCGCCGAGCGCATCGGCTACCCGGTGGTGATCCGGCCGAGCTACGTGCTCGGCGGGCGGGCGATGCAGATCGTCCATGACCGCGCGGGGCTCGCGCGCTACGTGCGCGAGGCGGTGCGGGTCTCGGGCGAGAACCCGGTGCTGATCGACCGCTATCTCGCCGATGCGATCGAGGTGGACGTGGACTGCATCGCCGACGGCGAGAGCGTCTATGTCGCGGGCGTCATGGAGCATATCGAGGAGGCGGGGATTCATTCCGGCGATTCGGCCTGCGCGCTGCCGCCCTATACGCTCTCGCCCGCGATCGTGACCGAGCTCAAGGCGGAGACGGGCGCGATCGCGGCAGCGCTCGGCGTCGTCGGGCTGATGAACGTGCAGTACGCGATCCAGGGCGATGTCGTGCACGTGCTCGAGGTCAATCCGCGCGCCTCGCGCACCATTCCCTTCGTCGCCAAGGCAACCGGGGTTCCGGTCGCGAAGATCGCGGCGCGCGTGATGGCGGGCGCCCGGCTCGCCGAGTTCCGGCTCGACGGCCAGGCGGTGGCGCGGCACGTGGCGGTGAAGGAGGCGGTGTTCCCCTTCGCCCGGTTCCCCGATGTCGATACGATCCTCGGGCCCGAAATGAAATCGACGGGCGAGGTGATGGGGATCGACGCGAGCTTCGAGCGCGCCTTCGCCAAGTCCCAGCTCGGCGCCGGCGTGCGCCTGCCGCTCGCCGGCACCGCCTTCCTCTCCGTCAAGGATTCCGACAAGACCGCCCTGGTCCCGCTCGCCCGGCGCCTCATCGAGATGGGTTTTTCCGTCGTCGCGACCCGCGGCACCGCGGGGCGCATCCGCGAGGCGGGGCTCGCGGTCAGGGTGGTGAACAAGGTGCTCGAGGGACGGCCGCATTGCGTGGACGCCATCCGCTCGGGCGAGATCGATCTCGTGGTCAATACCGCCTCGGGCCCGCAATCGGTCGCCGACAGCTTCGACATCCGCCGGAGCGCGCTCACCCACGGCGTGCCCCATTACACGACGCTGGCCGGCGCCCGGGCGGCGGTCCACGCGATCGCGGCGCTGCGTGCAGGCGCGCTTGAAGTCACGCCGCTTCAGTCTTACTTTGACGCGACGTTTTGAGCCTCCGTGGCCCGGGTTCCGCCCGGCCGCGGGGGAGTTCGTTGGCCTTTTGCCTGAAGCTTGGGGTTCGATAGTGCAGAAATTCCCGATGACGGCCGGGGGCCTGCAGCGCCTGGAGGAGGAGCTTCGCCACCTCAAGGGTAGGGAGCGGCCTGCCATCATCCGCGCGATCGCGGAGGCGCGCACCCACGGCGATCTCTCCGAGAACGCCGAATACCATGCCGCGCGCGAGCGCCAGTCCTTCATCGAGGGGCGGATCGCCGAGCTCGAGGAGATCACCAATTCGGCCGAGGTGATCGACCCCTCGCAGCTCTCGGGCGACAACGTGAAGTTCGGCGCCCATGTCTGGGTGGTCGAGGAGGATTCCGAGAAGGAATTGACGTTCCAGATCGTCGGCCAGCACGAGGCGGACATCAAGAGCGGCCGGATCTCCGTCTCCTCGCCGCTCGCCAAGGCGCTGATCGGCCGCAAGGTGGGCGATACCGTTTCGGTGCCGGCGCCGAGCGGCGATCGGTTGTATGAGATCCTCGGCGTCAAGTACGTCTGAGAGATCCTCCGGGCTGAGACCTCCGGGCCAACTGTCATTTTGACGCTTGCGGATGTCGAGGCGGCGGCGGCGCGCATCGCCGGGCGCGTGCTGCGCACGCCCACCCTGCCCTCCGACGCGGTGGGAAGCGCGGTCGGCGCAACCGTCTTCCTGAAGCTCGAGATTTTCCAGGCAACCGGCAGCTTCAAGGAGCGCGGGGCGGCGAACAAGCTGGCACTGCTTTCGCCGGCCGAGCGCGCGGCCGGTGTCATCGCCCTCTCGGCCGGCAACCACGCGCAGGCCGTCGCCCGCCACGCGCGCCTCGCCGGGATCGCGGCCACCATCGTCATGCCGCGCTTCACGCCGGCGACCAAGGTCTCGCGCACCGCCGCATGGGGGGCGCGCGTCGCGCTGCACGGCGAGACGCTCGCCGAGTGCGCCGCGCACGCAGCACTACTGGCCGAGCGCGAGGGGCTCACCATGGTCCATCCCTACGACGATCCCGCGGTGATCGCCGGGCAGGGCACGCTGGCGCTCGAGCTGCTCGCGGACGCGCCCGAAATCGACACGCTCGTCATCGCGGTGGGCGGCGGCGGCATGATCGCGGGCGCCGCGGTTGCCGCGGCCGCGCTCAAGCCGGGCATCGAAATCATCGGTGTCGAGGTCGAGAGCTACGCGGCCCTCGCCCAGCGCCTCGCCGGCGCGCCCGTCTCGGTCGGCGGCGCCACCATCGCCGAGGGCATCGCCGTGCGCGATATCGGGGATTTGCCCTTCTCCATCATCCGCGAACGCGTGGCCGACGTGCTCGTCGTTCACCGAGCAGGCGATCGAGCAGGCGATCGCGCTGCTCGCCGAGGGGGCCAAGGTGATCGCCGAAGGCGCGGGCGCGGCCGGCGTGGCGGCCCTCCTCGCCTACCCGGAGCGATTCCGGGGGCGCACGATCGGCGTACCGGTCTGCGGTGGCAACATCGACCCGCGCATCCTCGCCAACGTGCTTTTGCGCAACCTGCTGCGCGACGGGCGGCTGCTGCGGCTCTCGCTCGAAATCCCCGACCGGCCGGGGGTGCTGGCGGACATCGCGACGCGGATCGCGGCCCACGACGGCAACGTCATCGAGGTCTCGCACCAGCGGCTCTTTGCCTCGCCTTCCGTCCAGTCCGCCCACCTCGAGGTGATGGTGGAGGCGCGGGATCCCGCGCACGCCGAGGAGATCGCGGCCGCGCTGGCTGCCTGCTACGTGCTGGAGAGAATCTGAAGCAAACGCCGCGACCAAACGCCGCGCCGGCGCCGTGCCGCCGGCTGCGCCATGATCTTCCGTCATGGCAGCCTCCATATTCGTGCACGGATGAGATCCCGCCCCAAGATTGTCCTCCATGTGAAACCGGAGCCGGGCGGTCAGGCATGTCAGCACTCGCAACGCTTGAGGAGAACATCCCCTCGCTCCGCCGCTATGCCTGGTCGCTGCTCCGCAACGCTGCCGACGCGGACGACCTCGTCCAGGACTGCCTCGTGCGCGCGCTCGACAAGCTCGGCGGCCTGCGTTCGGAAGGCCAGGTCCGGCCCTGGCTCTTTGCGATCATGCACAACCTCTATGTCAACCGCTGGCGGCGCACGAAGGCCCGGGCCGAGGTCTCGGCCGAGGACGGGGAGGCCGATGTCTCCGTGCCGCCGGCCCAACAGGCGAGCAGCGAGATGCGCGACATCATGCGGGGCCTCGAGGCGCTTCCGCCGGACCAGCGCCAGGTCATTCTGCTGGTTGCGGTCGAGGGCTTTGAATACGCGGAGGTTGCCGCCATGCTCGGGGTTCCGATCGGGACCGTAATGTCGCGCCTGAGCCGGGCGCGGGACAGGCTCAGGGATTTCGTGGAAGGGCGGCCTCAGCCGGTCCTTCGGAGGGTCAAATGACGGACCAGGAACGTCCGATCACGGACGACGATCTGCACGCCTTGGTGGACGGCGTCCTCGATGCCGGGCGCCGCCCCGCGGTCGAGCGCCATCTCGCGGCGCATCCGGAGGCCGCGGCGCGCGTCGCGGCGTGGCAGGCGGTCGGCGCGTCGCTGCGCGAGGCGACCGCCTGGAAGGCGCGGGAGCCCGTGCCGGGCCGGCTCGACGTCACCCGCCTCCTCGAGGCCCGCCGCGCGCGGCGCTGGCAGCCTGCCCGCGTTGCCGCCGGCATCCTGGTGGCACTCGCGGTCGGCGCCGGCTCCGGCTGGATGGCCCGCGGCCCGAGCATGCCGACCGGCGTCGCCTCCGTCGCCATGGAAGCCGCCTCCGTCCATCGCATGTTCGCGGCCGAGCGCGAATACGCCGCCCCGCATGACCCCGCCGCAAGGGCCGAGCTCACGAGCTGGCTTTCGCGCCAGCTCGGCCGTCCGGCGACGCCGCCCGATCTTTCCCGGTCCGGCTTCCATCT
This sequence comes from uncultured Pseudomonadota bacterium, assembly GCA_963745975.1. Taxonomy (GTDB): domain Bacteria; phylum Pseudomonadota; class Alphaproteobacteria; order Acetobacterales; family Acetobacteraceae; genus JAKAWQ01. The sequence continues at coordinate 1,808 of CAVUZJ010000026.1, read as the reverse complement.
GGTCAGCGGCCAGCTCGTCGCGACCGACCAGGGTCCCGCCGGGATGTATCTCTATGATGGCCCGCGCGGGGTCCGCATCACGCTCTTCATGCGCGCGATGAAGAAGCGGGACATGAACGCCCCGATGCGGCCGACGCACGGTGCGGACACGGTAGGTTATGTCTGGGCGCAGAACGGCCTCGGCTTCAGCCTCGTCACCAGCGAGCCGATGGAGATGCTGCGTGGCCTCGCCAACCAGATCCGGAGCGATATGGGCGCGCGCATCTGAACCCAGAGCGTGATCGCCTCGGCCCCGAAACGAGAGCGTGTCCGGCCATCCCGGACACGCTTTTTTGTCTCATAAAGAGATGGCGAATCGTTCCATGCCATTCCGTGCCCGCAGACCGCGCGCGCATGCATGGAAGAAAACGGCGCCTCGAGAGGTCTCCATCATCGAGATCGGGCAGAGGCCCGGTTCGATGAGAAGGAAGACAACGATGACGAAATCTCTTGCTCTCGCCCTTGCCGCTCTCGCGCTTTCGGCCGGTGCCGCGCTCGCCTCTCCGGCGGCCACGCGCGTGGCCGGTGATCCACCCACTGCGTCTGTCACTGTGGTGGCCCACAATCCGGGATGGACGTCCTCGCTCGACTACCAGAACGGCGTTTTTGTGCGGCCGTTGGTCGGGCTGAGCCAGAACCCGAATATCCACCCGCAGGACAGCTCCGCTTTCCTGGTCAACATGACCGGCGGGCAGTAATCCTCGCCCGAGGGAACAGAAGATCGTCCGGAAGGCCGGCGGGAGCGCCTGCCGGCCTTTCCTCCCGCAACGTGACGATTTCGGACCATCGGAGTCTCGCCTGGGGGATCTTATGAACCCAACCCTGGTTCCGTTGTTATCTAAACCCGGTGGCCGGGATGGGTGGCGTTGCGACGGCCCGCGACAGGCCTTCAGCGGGCGGGCGCGTTGCCGTGCTTGTCTGCGGCGGCGACCGCGGTACGCTTCGACGAATGACGCCCCTCGTGTGAACCGCATTACGGTGTCAACCGATTTGCACCGGAACCTTTCGTGCTAACCATCCAGCTCGGAATAGCGGCGGAAGATGCCGGTTTCCCCGAACGGTACGCGCCGTTCGCTCGCCAGATAAGCCTTCAGGCCTGGTCGTTCCGCCACCGCCTTGTGCAGGGCCATGACGCGCGGCAGCTTCGCCAACTCTCGCTCGGACGCGAGCGGAAACGCGAAACGCAAGCCCTCGACCAACTGGAACAGGGACAGATCGGCGTAGGTTACGAAGCTGCCAACCAAGTGATCCGCACCTGCCGGGTTCGCCTCCAGGATCCGCTCGAACCAGGTTAGAAACTTCGGCATCCGATCCGCGCGGAAGACCGCTGCACGCGCGATCGCCTCATCCTTCTGTTCGTGGAACCACTTATCCTCGTCGATCGGATGGTGCGAATTATATACCTCTTTGACGATGTCGGTAATCGTGAGCTGGATCTGATGCGTCCATAGCCTACCATCTTCCCCGGTTGGCGCGAGTCCGATCCGCCTGCCCAGATACAGCAGAATCGCCGCAGTGTGGCTGACAATCACGTCCCCATCGCGTAGGAATGGCGGGGCGAACGGGATGTGCGACGTGCCTTCGCCGCGCATCACGGCCAGCATCGCCGGAATGCCGCGTCCATCGCTCTCCAGGCCGCGCGCCACGTCGATGTAGGCGGCCCCTGCATCTTCAAGCGCAAGGCGGACGAACTCGCCGCGTCCCTGGATTTCCGGCCAGTAGAAGAACTCGTAAGCCATGATGCGCCCCTCCTCGCAATGACGGTTAGA
>CAVUZJ010000025.1:0-55411 GCA_963745975.1 uncultured Pseudomonadota bacterium | reverse complement strand
AACTCTGTGGGGCGACCAGACCGACGCCAAGATCGGAAGGCGTTCGATGCTGGTTAAGGCCTACGTGGCGAAGGTGCCGGCCGCCTACAACACGCTGATGACCAGCGGAAAGTTGAACGACCCGAATTTCATCCGCCTGCTCGTCGCGGAGGCTGAGGCGATCGGGAGGAGGAAGAAATGAGCGCGGAAGCGGAATTCGCGACGCACTGGGGCATCGGCACGCTGCTCCCTGGGGATGGCCCCGCCGATCACTGCCGGGCTCGCCGGCGATCTCGCCGCGAGACTGCCGGGGAAGCCGCAGCTTTGGACGTACCGGTTACCTGCTGAAGAATGGCGACGACGTGGCTCGCTGCATCGCCCACTTCGTCAACCAAGCAGGCAGGCGAGGCTTGCGGCTCGGGCCGAGCCGGTGGCGGGACAAGAGCCCGCGCGGCCCGGAACGGTCTTCCACGTCCGGAGTTGGCACAACAATGTGTTGCACCTCCGGGAGGGCGGCCTTTGCTTGGTTGATCCGCCGCGCGCGCTGTTCGCGGACTGGCCGCCGATGCCGGGCGATCGCCTTATCGTCGGGCCGGAGGGATGGCTGTGGATGCTGCCGAGGGCGGCCTTTGAGGGCGGCCTGTTGCCGCTCGACCAATAGGAGGCGACCTTGCCGCAGGTTCCTTACAATCCGGGAGCTTTCGCCACCCCGGCCACGGTCCGGACGCCGCAGGTGCCCGGCGCGGGCGCCGAGGATTACCTGCGCGTCAGCGTCAACCCGGAGCAGTTCGGCGCCCAGCAGGCCGAGGCGACGCGAGCGCGCTCCTCGGCGCGGCCGTCCAAGACGGCGGCGCTGACCATCGTGCAGGGGATGCAGCCGCTCCAGGAGCAGCACGACGCGGCGCTGGCGTCGCAGGGCGAGACGGAGTTGCGAACGCAGCTCGCCGCGGCCTCCGTCAAGTTCCGCAGCCTGACCGGCAACGATGCCGTGAACGCGCTCCCGGCCTTCATGCAGCAGATGAAGCAAATCCAGGACGGCATTGCGCAGACCCTGCCGAACCCGATGGCACTCGCGATTTGCTGAGGCCGCTCGTTTCATCTCGGCCTCGTCGCGCCAAGGCGCCACCGACTACGCAGCCGAGCAGAGCAGGATCGGCGCGATCCAGGCGAGCAACGCAGCCGGCGAAGCCGCGACGAATGACGCGGTGACGGTACCGGGAAACCCGACGCTGTTTGCCGGGAACCTGAACGAGGTAAGGGTTCACGCGCAGAACGCGGAACGGTTTCTTTCCCCCGACGAAGGCGTGATCGCACAGGCCGGGCAGGCCGCCTATGACAAGGGGGCGCGCTCCGCGATCATGGCCGTGGCCGCTTCAAACCCCGACCAGGCGCAGGCCCTCCTCGAGAGCATCCGCACCCAGATGTCGCCGGTGGCCTATGCGGCCTGGGCCAGAGCTCAAGCCCGCCCTTTTGAAGCGGACGGCGACCGGATTTTCAATGAGGTCGTCGGCGAGGCTCCGGCCGTGCTGCCGGCCTCGGCGACGCTGCCACAGCTCGCCGGGCCGCTCACGCGCGCCGAGAGCGGTGGGGCGCAGTTCAACCCGGACGTTCCGTGGTCACGAGCCCGAAAGGGGCGATCGGCAAGTGGCAGGTGATGCCGGCAACGGCGAACAGTACCCGGCTAGCCCCGCGCAGCTCGCCAATCCCGTTCAGAACGACCTGATCGGGCGCAGCATCCTCGCGAGCCTGATGACGAATGGAGACCCGAACCTCGCGCTCGCCGCCTACAACGCCGGGCCAGCGGCCGTCGATGGATGGCTGAAGCAGTATGGCGATCCCCGCACAGGCGACATCAGCGACGCCGAGTGGGTGAGCCGCATTCCGATCGACGACACCAGGAATTACTGTCGACGATCGCCGGCGACTACGCGGCGAGCAACGGCCTCGTCCCTCAGGGGCCACTCGATCCAGACACAATGCGGCAGAAGGCGCTTGCCGCCACGCGTGGGCTCGATCCCGAAGAACAGGATTACATCCTCGGCCGGGTCGAGCGCCACATTGACGAAGTGCAAGCTGCGGGGCCGTGCATGCGCGGGCGGTTCGGCAGCTCGTTGAGGATGCCGCGACGGCGCTCATTTCCGGCCAGACCCCGATCCGGAGGGGAGTTCGCACAGCCTCCGCCCGACGAGGCGGACCGGCGATGTATGAGCTCACCATCGCGAAGAACGCCGGCAGCTTCATCCGCTCGACGCGCTGGTCCGCTCCCGGCGACGTGGCCGCCGGCCTTCAGGCCCTCACACGCAAGGCGCCGGGCCGGAGACGCCCGACGAATTCGTCTTCCATCAGCGGGTGATCGGGGAGGTGCAGCGCGCGGTCGCGGAGCGGACCAAGGCCCTCCTTGCTGACCCAGCTTCTTGTACGCCGCGGCCAACCCCGACGTGCAGGCGCTCCTTTCCAAGGTTGACCCGCAGAACCCGCAGACGTTTCAGGCGTACGCGAACGCGACGCTTGCGTTGCAGGGACGCCTCGGCGTGCCGCCGGGCCAACAGCACGTCCTAAGCCGCGCGACGGCCGCCGACATCGTAGCGAACCTGACGAAGGACCCCAATGCGGACATGGGCTCCGAGCTCGACCGCCTCTCGAAGGTCTACGGCAACAGCTACCCGCAGGCCTTCGGCGATCTCGTCCGGCTCGGGAAGCTTCCCGGGTCCTTCATGGTTCTCGGAAGCATGGACGCGCCGGCGCAGTTCGTCGCCCGCCAGGACCTGCAGCACGCCATTTTCGCGGCCCGTGCCGCAGGCGGCCTCGATAAGCTGATGGAACCCTTTCAGCCGACCGACCGGAACGCGATCAAGGGTGGGACCAATGACCTGACGCTCGCCCATGCGCTCGCGCCGTTCGCTCGCACGGTCAGCTACAACGGAGCTGGGGGCCAAGAGCTGCTTGCGACGGTCCGGAGCGCCGTCCAGACGCTCGCCGCCAACTACGTGCAGACCCAGGGCATGAGCGGGCGCGAGGCGATCAGCAAGGCCGTCAACGGCATCCTCGACGAAAAGTATGTGTTCGAGGGAACGCAGCGCATCCCGCGCGCCAATGTCTCCGACGTTGAGGCCGCTGAGGCCGCGACGCTCCAGGGCCTGACGACCGACAACCTCGTGCAAGTCACCGGGGCGGTCCCGCAGGAACAGCAGATCCGGCAAAGGGACGTCCTGCGAGCGGCGCGCAGTGGCTTCTGGGTGAACAACCCCGACGACACCGGGGCGCGCTTGATGATGAATACCCTCGCCGGCCCCTATCCGGTCTTCATGAGGGATGGAAGCCCGGTTGAGGTGCGCTTCGACCAGGCGGCGGCAATCGCCGCGCAGGGGACCGCGGCGGCGCGGGCGCGAGCGGCCGGGGGATTGGTCGGCCTGACGCACACTGGGACGTCGCCGCTCGACGACCTGATCCGGAAACGGTTCCCGCTTGCGGTGCGAGAGATGGGCCGCGATTTCATGGCGCTCCCCTTCGTCGGAGACTGGTGGCGCCAGCTCGAGCAGAAGGAGATGGTTACGGCCGGGCGGGCGGTCGGGCAGGCGGCGGCGGCTAACCTCGCGCGCGCCGAGAAGCTGCGCCAGCAGGGAGGGCCCGCGGCGGTGCTGGGACCCGAGGAGGAACCGAAGTGATCGGCCGCGCCGCCGGCGTCTCGGCGATCGCCTGGGCCGCGGTATGCCTCGGGCGGGCCGCCTGATCGTGGCCCTCCTGGCGGCCGACCTGCTCGTCGGGGCCGTGGGTATCGCCGCCGTGGCCTGGAGCGCGTGGGAACGGCAGCGGCTGGCGGCAGCCTGCTCGGCCGTCAACGAGGTCCTGGCCTACCCGCCGCCGCCAGGGACGGCGCTACCCAGCACCGCGGCCCCGCCGGGGCCAGCAGCCGCAACGCGCCGGAGGTAGAAACCCTGTGCCCACGGAAGGAAGGCCCTATGGCTCCTGACCCGGACTATTTCGAGCTTCTGGGGGTGCCAGACGCTGTTGTAAAGTTGTGCGCATTTTTTGGACAACGTCGCGCTGACCGTCCAGATAGGCCTCCGGTACCGGCGTCGCTTCCGTCCGTGCCGTCATGCTCTGATCCATCCGATCGAGCTCCCGGAGCATCTGCGCCGGATCGGGGTGGACTCGCGCAATAACGAGCATCAGCCCGACCAGAGCGTGCACCTTGCCGAGCGCTTCGATCACGCTCGGACCCCAGGGCTCCCACCCGTCCGCGCCGCTCACCGTCGGCGCCCTGCTATGCTTTACCCGTCTTCACTGCGCGAACGCAGCGCACATAGAGAGCCAGCAGGTCTTCCTCATTCGGCGCGGGTCCCTGAATAGCGCTGGGCGCCATAACTTGGGTTCCGGTGCCCTTCCCTTGCACGAGCAGGATATTTTGCATCAGCGCGAAAGCAACGGCTTCCGGGCTGTCGCCCGAGATCTCGAGTCCTGGCATGGACGGCCCTCCTCATCGGTTCTTGGCGTCGCAGGTCCGCGAGGGGTCCGCGTCGCCAGATCATTGTTCTAAGTCCGGATCGTTCTTCCCGTAAGCCACTGGAAGAATTGGTGAGCCCGGCGGGAGTTCGAACCCGCGGCCCCAAGATTAAAAGTCTCGTGCTCTACCGGCTGAGCTACGGGCTCGCATGCGCCTTCAACGCCGCCGCGGCGCCAGCGTCAAGCGCGCCTCACCCGCGAGCGCGGCGGAGAAAGCGGTCGAACGCCGCGAGCGTCGTGTCCGACACATAATGCTCGATCCCCTCGGCATCCGCCTCGGCCGCCTCCGGCGGGACCCCGATGGCCAGCAGCATCTCCACCACCAGCCGGTGGCGGGCGCGGGCCCGCGCCGCCATCGCCTGCCCCGAACTCGGTGAGAAACACGCCGCGATAGGGCCGCGCGGTCGCCAGCCCCTCCCGCTTCAGCCGCCCGATGGTCTTGGTCGCCGTCGGATGCGCGACCCCGAGATGCCGCGCAATGTCGGTCGCCCGCGCCTCGCCGTGCGCGGCCAGAAGATCGGAGATGAGCTCGGTGTAGTCCTCCAGGAGCGCGCTCGAACGCGCGGAGCGGGCCGCTCCGAAGCGCCTTGCGTGCACCGGCTCCGCGGCCAATCCCTCGTCCGGCGGCGGAGCCGCACGGGCCTTCGACCGGCTTGGCACCCCTCTTCCCCCAGCGTCCGCCCGACGACAGCCAAGCCACGCCTGGCCCCCTCCCTCTCACGGTCCGCTCGGCGCAATCCCGCGAGAACTGTCGGCTAGCATAGGAATGTGCAGCCTTCACTATAAAATCATCGGGATGGGCCGGCAGGCCGGGCTGGGGCGCGCGCTCAGAGACCGATTGAAAATGCGGCTTCCGATGAGTTGGAGACGCCGCAGGCGCCGGCCGGCGCGCCTTTCGAGAACCGGAGCGGAGCGGCCTTGAGAGCAGATCGCGCTTGACTGGATTGCGAAGCAATCCAGGAGCGCGTGAATTTGCTCGACAAGACCAAGCTTGGCCGTGAGCACCGGAAGCGCAGAAAGACGCGTCGGACGATCATCGCAGTAGCATTTCCAAACGGTCTCTCAGTCCTTCGCGTCGGCGGCCATCGTCATGTGGATGATGCGGTCGGGATCGGTCACTGCGCCATTCGGCCCGGTTCCCTTCTTGATCTCGTCCACGTACTGCATGCCCTGCACCACCTGGCCGACGATCGTGTATTTCCCGTCGAGGAATGTCGCCGGCGCGAGGCAGATGAAGAACTGGCTGTTCGCGCTGTTGGGATCGCTGGTGCGCGCCATCCCGATCGTGCCGCGAAGGAACTCGGCGCGGTCGGTGAATTCTCCCGGCAGGTCCGGCAGACTGCTGCCGCCGGTGCCGGTTCCCGTCGGGTCTCCGCCCTGCGCCATGAAGCCGCCGATCACCCGCCAGAACGGCGTGCCGTCATAGAAGTGCTCGCGCACCAGCTTCTCCACCTGCGCCACGTTCTTCGGCGCAAGGTCGGGCCTCAGCACGATCACCACGCGCCCGTACGTCAAGTCCATGTACACCGTATTCGCGAGGTCGGGCTGCGCCGCGTCGGCCGAGCTGGCAAGCATGGTTCCCCCCAAAGGCGCAATCATCGCCGCAATCATCAACGCGCGTCGCCGCATGGTCCCTCGTTCTCCGATGATCCCCGTCTCCCCCGCAGCCGCTCGAGCATGCGCGCGAGCACCGGCGGGGGAACGAAGGAAGAGATGTCGCCGCCCAATGCGGCGATTTCACGGACAAAGCGCGAGGAGATGAACTGGTGGCGCTCGCTCGCCATCAGGAACACCGTCTCGATCCCGGGATCGAGGCGGTAGTTCATGCCAGCCATCTGGAACTCATAGTCGAAATCGGCCACCACGCGCAGGCCGCGCACGATCACGCTCGCCTGCACGGCGCGCACGAACGAGACTAGGAGCCCATCGAACGGGCGCACCTCGATCCGCACGCCCGTCCGCCGCGCGATCGCGTCGGCCTCGCCACGCACCAGCTCCGCGCGATCCTCGAGCGGGAAGATGGGCGCCTTGCCGATATTCGTCGCAACACCAATCACGAGGCGCGGCAGGATGCGCGCCGCACGGGCGATGATGTCGATGTGGCCGTTGGTCACCGGATCGAAGGTGCCGGGATAGACGCCGGCCTTCGCTGCCGCATCCATCTCAGCCATCCCCGATCTCTTCCGCCACGGCTTCGAGCACCGGAAAAACGCTCGTCACGCGCTCGCCGTTTTCGAGCCGGAACAACCGCACGCCCATCGCCGCCCGCCCGGTGATGCGCACCTGGTCCGCCGGCACGCGGATGAGCCGGCCCGCATCCGTCACCAGCATCACGTCCTCGCCTTCCCTGACCGGAAAGCTCGCCGCTACCGCGCGGCCGCTGCGCGGGGAAAGCGTAATATTGACGATCCCCTGCCCGCCCCGCCCGGTGGCGCGGTACTCGTAGGCCGACGTGCGCTTCCCGAAGCCGCCGTCGGTCACCGTGAGCAGGAACTCCTCCCTACCCGCAAGCTCGGCGAACCGCTCGGGCGAGAGCGCGACCTCGCGCACGCCCTCCTCCGCCTCGCTCGCTTCCTCGTCCTCCGTGGCCTCCTCCGCCGCGCCGGCGTGCCGGCGCGCCGCCGCCATGCGCAGATAGGAAGCCCTCTCCCCGTTCTCCACTGCGACATGCCGGAGCACGGAGAGGCTCATCACCTCGTCGCCCTCGGCAAGACGAATGCCACGCACGCCCGCGCTCTCTCGTCCGGCGAAGACGCGCAGCGTCTCCTCGGTGATCGGGAAGCGCACGCAGCGCCCGAGCCGGCTTGCCAGCAGCACGTCGGTGCCCGCGCCCGACGTCGCGACGCCGATCAGCCGGTCACCCGCGTCGAGCTTCATCGCGATCAGCCCGCTCGCCCGCACATTGCGGAAATCGGAGAGCCGGTTGCGCCGCACATAGCCGCTCGCGGTCGCGAACACGAGATGCAGATTGTCCCAGAGCGCCTCCTCCTGCGGCAGCGGCAGCACCGCCGTCACCCCCTCGGCGCCGAGCTCCGGCAGCAAATTGACGAGCGCGCGCCCCTTCGCACCCGGCCCCGCCTCCGGCAGCCGCCAGACCTTCTGGCGGAAAACCTTGCCCCCGCTCGAGAAGAACAGCACCCACTGGTGCGTGTGCGCGTTGAAGCTTCGGGTGACGATATCGTCCCCGCGCGTCGCCGTGGCCGCGCGCCCACGCCCGCCCCGGTTCTGCGCCCGGAACGTTTCGAGCGGCGTGCGCTTGATGAAGCCGTCGCGCGTGATCGTCACCACCATCAGCCCGGGCTCGATCAGGCTTTCGTCGTCCGCGTCCGCTTCCGCTTCGACGATCGAGGTCAGCCGCGGCGTCGCGATCTCGGCGCGCACCGCGGCCAGCTCCTCGCGCACCACCTCGAGCCGCCGCGGCCGCGAGGCAAGGATCCCGAGAAGCTCGGTGATGCGCGCCGAAACTTCCTGAAGCTCCTCCTGGATCTTCTCGCGCTCGAGCCCGGTGAGCCGCTGCAGGCGGAGCTCCAGGATGCCACGCGCTTGCGCCTCCGTCAGCCGCACCGTCCCGTCCGCCGCGATCGCGTTGGTGGCATCCTCGATCAGCGAAAGCAGCCCCTCGAGCCCGGAAGCCGGCCATGCGCGCGCCATCAGCGCCTCCCGCGCGCCCGCCGCGTCGCGCGCGCCGCGGATCAGCGCGATCACCGCGTCGATATCGCCGATCGCGATCGCAAGCCCGACCAGAAGATGTCCCCGGTCCCGCGCGCGCGCCAGCTCGAAGCGGCTCCTGCGCAGCACCACCTCCTCGCGGAACTCGAGGAAGAGGCGGAGCGCCTCGCGCAATCCCATCAGCCGCGGCTGGCCGCGGTCGAGTGCCAGCATGTTCACGCCGAAGCTGGTCTGCAGCTGCGTGAAGCGGAAGAGCTGGTTCAGCACCACCTCCGCCGTCGCGTCGCGCTTGAGCTCGATCACGATGCGGAATCCCTCGCGATCGCTCTCGTCGCGCAGGTCGGAGATACCCTCGACGGTCTTGGCCCGCACCAGCTCCGCGATGCGCTCGAGCAGGCTCGCCTTGTTCACCTGGTAGGGAATCTCGCTCACCACGATCGCCTGGCGGTCGTGGCGAATCTCCTCGATCTCGGCGCGCGCGCGAATGATGATCGCCCCGCGCCCCGTCTCGTACGCCGCGCGGATGCCGCCGCGGCCGAGGATCAGCCCGCCGGTCGGAAAATCCGGGCCGGGCACGAGCTTGAGCAGCGCCTCGAGCGAGGCCTCCGGATCCGCGAGCAGGGCGAGCGCCGCATCGACGATCTCGCCTGGATTGTGCGTCGGGATGTTGGTCGCCATCCCGACCGCAATGCCGCTCGCGCCGTTGATCAGCAGATTGGGAAAGCTCGCGGGCAGCACCCGCGGCTCCTCCGCGCTCTCGTCGTAGTTCGGCTGGAAATCGACGGTGTCGCGGTCGATATCGGCGAGCATGAAGCTCGCCGCGCGCGCCAGCCGCACCTCGGTGTAGCGCATCGCCGCCGGCGGGTCTCCGTCCACCGAGCCGAAATTGCCCTGCCCGTCGATCAGCGGCACGCGCATCGAGAAGGACTGCGCCATCCGCACCATGGCGTCGTAGATCGCGGTATCGCCGTGCGGATGGTACTTGCCCATCACGTCGCCCACCACGCGCGCGGACTTGCGGTACGGCTTGTCCGCCCCGTACCCGCCCTCCTCCATCGCAAACAGGATGCGCCGGTGCACCGGCTTCAGCCCGTCGCGCGCATCGGGCAGCGCGCGCGCGACGATCACCGACATCGCGTAGTCGAGGTAGGAGCGGCGCATCTCCTCCTCGATCGTGACCGGCAGCAGATTGGACGGAGGTGTCGCTCCGTCTTCCGGACTATCGCTCAAGAATGCCTCGGAACGGTGGGATCAGAACGCGAGGATCAGAACGGGATGTCGTCGTCGAGGTCGCCGTCGGCCTTGCCGCCTTCCCACGACGCGCCCGCAGGCGCCCCAGGGCCGCCACCACCGGCCGCCCCGGCGGGACCGCGCGCCGCCCGACCCGCGCCGCCCGATTCGCCGCCGCCCGCCGAATTGAGGAGCGTGAGGTCGCCGCGGAACCGCCCGATCACCACCTCGGTCGTGTATTTCTCCTGGCCCGACTGGTCGGTCCATTTGCGCGTCTGCAACGCGCCCTCGACATAGACCTTGCGCCCCTTGCGCAGGAACCGCTCGGCCACGTCCGCCAGCCGGTCGTTGAAGATGACCACCCGATGCCACTCCGTGCGCTCCTTGCGCTCGCCGGAAGCCTTGTCGTTCCAGCTTTCGCTGGTAGCGAGCGACAATTGCACGATCTTCTGGCCGTCCTGCGTGGTGCGAATTTCCGGGTCCCGGCCGAGGTTGCCGACCAGAATCACCTTGTTGACACTCCCCGCCATTCCCTTCGATCCTTACCCGTCCGTCGGCAATCTGACCAACATACAAGCGCGCCCGGCCGAGGGCCAGACGCGGTTCGGCGCGCGGGCCCCGCCGCTCGGCGGCGCGTTCAGGCGGCCCCTTCCCAACCGGCTTGCTTTGCCATAGACAGGCGAACAACTCAAGAACAGCGTCGCTCGAAACTTCACTCGCCCTTTGGGGGGGCCCGATGGCCGGCTTCATCCACGTTCGCGGTGCCCGCGAGCACAACCTCAAGAACGTGGATGTCGCCATTCCGCGCGATCAGCTCACCGTCATCACCGGCATCTCGGGCTCGGGGAAATCCTCGCTGGCCTTCGACACGATCTACGCCGAGGGCCAGCGCCGCTACGTCGAGAGCCTCTCCGCCTACGCCCGCCAGTTCCTCGAGCTCGCCGGCAAGCCGGACGTCGATCAGATCGAGGGCCTCTCGCCCGCGATCTCGATCGAGCAGAAGACGACCAGCCACAACCCGCGCTCCACGGTCGGCACCGTCACCGAGATCCACGACTATATGCGCCTGCTCTGGGCGCGCGCCGGCGTTCCCTATTCGCCCGCCACCGGCCTGCCGATCGAGGCGCAGACCGTGAGCCAGATGGTCGATCGCGTGCTCGCCATGCCGGAAGGCACGCGGCTCCTCCTCCTCGCCCCGGTCGTGCGCGGCCGCAAGGGCGAATACCGCAAGGAGCTCGCCGAGCTCTCCCGCAAGGGCTTCACCCGCGCCAAGGTGGACGGCACGCTCTACGAGATTGCCGAGGTTCCGGCCCTCAACCGCAAAGTGAACCACGACATCGAGGCGGTGGTGGACCGCATCGTCGTCCATCCCGGGATCGAGTCCCGCCTCGCCGACAGCTTCGAAACCGCGCTCGGCCTCGCCGACGGCATCGTCATCGCCGAGAACGCGTCGAGCGGCGAGCGCACCATCTTCTCGAGCCGATTCGCCTGCCCCGTCAGCGGCTTCACCATCGCCGAGATCGAGCCCCGCCTCTTCAGCTTCAACAGCCCGCACGGCGCCTGCCCTTCCTGCGACGGGCTTGGCACCGAGAGCTTCTTCGACCCCGAGCTGGTCGTCCCGGACGAGCGCCAGAGCCTCGCCGGCGGCGCCATCGCGCCCTGGACCGGCGCGCAATCCCCCTACTACGACCAGACGCTGCAGAGCCTCGCCCGCCACCTCAAGATCAGCACGCGGACCGCCTGGGAGGACCTTCCCGAAAGGGCGCGCCAGGCCATCCTCTTCGGCACCGGCGCCGAGCAAGTCTCCTTCGCCTACAAGGACGGCGTGCGCTCCTACACGGTGCGCAAGCCCTTCGAAGGCGTGATCCGCAATCTCGAGCGCCGCTTCGCCGAGACCGACAGCGCCTGGGTGCGCGAGGAGCTCTCCCGCTACCAGGCCGAGAAACCCTGCGCCGTCTGCCACGGCGCGCGCCTCAAGCCGGAGGCGCTGGCGGTCAGGGTCGGCGGGAAGAACATCGCCGAGGCCTCGGATCTTTCCATCCGCGCCGCGCATGACTGGTTCGCGGGCGTCGGCGCCACGCTGACCCCGCAGCGGCTCGAGATCGCGCGGCGAATCCTCCGCGAGATCGCCGAGCGCTTGCAGTTCCTCGTCGATGTCGGGCTCGACTACCTCACCCTCGCCCGCGGCTCCGCCACGCTCTCGGGCGGCGAAAGCCAGCGCATCCGGCTCGCGAGCCAGATCGGCTCCGGCCTCACCGGCGTGCTCTACGTGCTCGACGAGCCCTCGATCGGGCTGCATCAGCGCGACAACGCGCGCCTTCTCGGCACGCTCCGCCGCCTCAAAGGCCTCGGCAACACCGTCCTCGTCGTCGAGCACGACGAGGAGGCGATGCGCGCCGCCGATCATCTCATCGACATGGGCCCGGGCGCCGGCCTCGCCGGCGGCACCGTCGTCGCGGCGGGCACGCCCGCGGAAGTGGAGGCCGATCCCCACTCCCTCACCGGCGACTATCTCGCCGGCCGCCGCCGCATCGAGGTCCCGGCCATGCGCCGCCCGGTCCAGAAAGACCGCATGGTGCGAGTCGTCGGCGCGCGCGGCAACAATCTCAAGAACATCACCGCCGCCTTCCCCATCGGCACCTTCACCTGCATCACCGGCGTCTCCGGCGGCGGCAAATCAACCCTCGTCGTCGACACGCTCTACAAGGCCGCCGCGCGCCGCCTGATGGGCGCCGGCACCGTGCCCGCGCCGCACGAGCGCATCGAAAACCTCGACCTCCTCGACAAGATCATCGACATCGACCAATCCCCGATCGGCCGCACCCCGCGCTCCAACCCCGCCACCTACACCGACCTCTTCGCCCCGATCCGCGACTGGTTTGCCGAACTCCCCGAATCCCGCGCCCGCGGCTACAAGCCCGGCCGCTTCAGCTTCAACGTCAAGGGCGGCCGCTGCGAGGCCTGCCAGGGCGACGGCGTGCTCAAGATCGAGATGCACTTCCTGCCCGACATCTTCGTCACCTGCGATACCTGCAAAGGAAAACGCTACAACCGCGAAACGCTCGAGGTGAAGTACCGCGGCAAATCGATCGCCGACATCCTGGCAATGACGGTGGACGAGGCGCTGCCCTTCTTCGCCGCCCAAACGCGCATCGCCGAGCGGCTCGCCGTTCTCCAGCGCGTCGGACTCGGCTATATCAGCTTGGGCCAGCAGGCGACGACGCTCTCGGGCGGCGAGGCCCAGCGCATCAAGCTCGCGAAAGAGCTCGGCCGCCGCGCCACCGGCCGCACGCTCTACATCCTCGACGAGCCAACCACCGGGCTCCATTTCGAGGATGTTCGAAAACTCCTCGAGGTGCTGCACGCGCTCGTCGATCAGGGCAACACCGTCGTCGTCATCGAACACAATCTCGAGGTCATCAAAACCGCCGACTGGATCCTCGACCTCGGCCCCGAAGGCGGCGACGGCGGCGGCCGCATCGTCGCCGCCGGCACGCCGGAAACCATCGCCGCCACGCCCGAAAGCTACACCGGGCAGTATCTCGCGCCGCTGCTTCCCGCCGAGGCGCCGAAACGCTCCCGAAGGCGGGCTTAAGCACGGGGGCTCCGCCCCCGTCCCCCCGCCGGGGCCGCGGGCCCCGGACCCCATTCGTTTTCTCAGCGCCTCCTCTTAAAGCTCAAGCCGCGTCTCCATGCGCACAGTCTCGTAATCGGCATGCAAACCGCTCTCGTCCCGATCGAGCAGGCCGGCATCCACCAGCGCCTGCACGTCCTCATGGACCCGCCGGTAATCCCGCCCAAGCGCCTGCGCCAGGGCCCGCACGCTCCGGGCGGGCTGCCGATGCACATGGCGAAGCAGCTCCAGCCGGCGAGGAGTCAGGATCCGCGCGAAACGCTCATAACTCTCAAACCCAACATGCCGCTCGGCATTCTCGCTCGTAAGCTCGCCACGCTCAGCCCGATGCCAGGCATCGACGAACCGTCGGCCCATGTCATCGAGGCGATCCCCGATATGCACCTGCAGTTCCTTCTTCATGGCTCTTCCCGCCTTGCCTCTCTCACTGCAGCCCAGAAATCTTCAATCAATCTCTCTGGTCCTTCGAACCGATAGGCGCTCTGAACCCCGCTTATATGCTTGTGATCTCCCTTACCCCGCTCGTTGTCGAACAGAACGACGCGCTCGCCGGGCCGGCCATAGAACAGCGTATATTTGAACGAATGACGCGACGGGGGCACAGGCGACGGCACGCGCCAGATCCGCTCTATGGCGTCAAGTGCCATATGGCGCCGCCCGCCCCTACTTCGCCGGCGCCGGCTCAGCCGACTCCTTCGCCCCCTCCTTTTTGCCGGCCCCCGCGGGAGAGGCCGGCCGCGCCGCGTCCTCGCACTTCCCGCGCTCCTCGCGCGGCTCCGGCGGGCCGCTGACAACATCGAAATCAAAGGGAGAAAACTTCATGCGAACCTCCTTCGGGTCGGGAGGCCGTTCCACCGATGGCGGGAATTTCGTGAGCCTTAGCCCAAAAACACGAAAGCCGCCTTGGTGGGGCGGCTTCGGGGTCTTGCTTAGAGAAGCACGATCCTAGGCCGCCGGTTCGTACCAGCGGTACCAAAATCGTGCGGCGGCGCATCGCATCGGTGCCATGGCGGACCATCTAGCGCCGGCGGCACGCCCGGTCAAGCTCGCCTCAACCCGCGCCGAGCCGGAAGAGGCCGAGATGCCGCAGCGAGACAACCACCGCCTCCACCGCCAGCCCCGCCTGCAGCACCGCGAACACCCAGCCGATCACCTGGAACGTCACGATCCCGACCAGCCCGATGATCTTCCGCGCCAGCAGCATGCCCACCAGGTTCAACGCCATGATGGCGAGCAGCATCCCGATCACCGCGGCGATACGCGCCGGGTTGCCGGCAGCGACGCCCATGAACAGAAGAATGGCGACCACGCCCCACGGCGTCACGATGATCGGAATTGCGAGCGGGGTTACCGCCGGATGCGGCGTTGGTCCCGGCGGCAGCGAGCTCGGCCGGTTGAACTGCTCGATCATGGTGCGCGAGGCCATGAACAGCAAGAATGCCGCCCGCGATCCGCAATTCGTCGAGCGAGACCTGCCACGCCGCCGCCGTGCCCCGCATCACCAGCGCCACCAGGAGAGAGATCGCGGTCGCGACCAGCGTCCCCCGGATCGCCAGCGCCCTCGCGGCCTTCGCGTCCAGGTCCTTCGTCATCAGGTAGAATCCCGGCACCGTCTTGATCGGCCCGAGCGTCAGCATGAAAATCGTGAACACGAAGATCGGCGTGATCATGCCTCGTCTTTCCCGTTCGCCGCACCGCCCCAATAGGCCCGGAAATCCCCAAGCGGGCGGGATTCAATCCGGTAGCGGATCGCGAGGAGGCGCAAGCCGAACACTGCCGCAATCGTGATCCAGGCCGCCCAGAACTGCGGGAGACCGAGCGTCTCGATGAGCGCAAGGAACAGCAGGCAGCCGGCCAGCGCCGATGCCTGGTCGAGCGTTCCCGGCTTGAACATGTCCGGCTCTCCATTCATCAGCACATCGCGCAGGATGCCCCCGCCGACCGCATTCACCATCCCCACGACGACGACGCCCGGCAGGCTGATCCCCGCAGCCAGCGCGCGATCCATGCCGACGACGGCATAGGCGCCGAGCCCCAGCGCGTCGATCAGCACGATCCCCTTGAGAAAACCCGGCATTCGCTCGACCCAGCGCCCGAACAGCACGACGATCAGCACGGCGGCCGCGATCAGCCAGAGATAGACCTGCGTCCGCACCAGCACCGGCGGCCCGTCCTGGATGAAAAGCCCGTCGCGCAGCAGACCGCCACCGGTCGAGGAAACCAGCGCGATCGTGATGATGCCAAGGATGGCATAGCCGCGCCGCGCGCCGAGCACCGCGCCGCTGATCGCCCAAAGGAAGGTCGCCGAATAGTCGAAGAACGGCGGCAGCAGGAAGGCTTTCGCGTGCATCATGCTCCCCCCTCCGCCGCCCCGTGCTATGCCCTGCGATAGACCGAACGTCCTTCCTTGAACGTCTCTTCCACCTTGATCTCCTTGATCGCGTCGATCGGGACCTTCGTCGGATTGCGGTCGAGGACGACGAGATCGGCAAGCTTGCCGGCCTCGAGCGAGCCCTTCTCCGCTTCCTCGCCATATTGATTCGCAGCGTCGATGGTGAGCGCCTTCAGCCCCTGCGCCGGCGTGATGCGCTCGTCGGGGCCGATGACCTGCCCCGACCGCGAGGTGCGGGCGACCGATGTCCAGAGAATGAACATCGGGTTGAGCGGCGTCACGGCGAAGTCGCTGTGGTTCGAGAAGCGGATTCCCCGCGCGATCGCAGAGCGCGTCGGGCTCAGGAACCATGCCCGCTCGCGGCCGAGATTCTCCACATGCACGTCGCCCCAGAAGAACGCATGATTGGTGAAGAAGGAAACGAGGAACCCGTAGCGCACATAAAGATCGAGCTGGTCGGGCCGCACGAACTGCGAATGGATGATCACCGTGCGCTTGGCCGCCGGCGCGCCGGCCGCCTTGTGCGCGTCCAGCACCATGTCGATCGTCGCATCGCCGTTGCAATGGACCATGATCTGGATGTCGTTGTCGTAAGCGAGTTTTACGAGTTTGTTCAGCTCCTCGGGGGCGATATTGGGCTCGCCCCGCCAATCCTTCTCCCCGTTGGGGCCGGGCGTCAGCAGCGGTTTCGTCCAGAACGCCGTCTTGCCCTGCGGCGAGCCGTCGGCCACCACCTTCACGCCGCCGATCCGCATATGCTGGCGATAGCCCTCCTTGAAGGGCTCGCCGCTTGTCCTGACGAGATCGGGAAACTCGAGCCAGTTCACGTAGCCGACGAAGTCGAGAAAGAACCGCCCCTGCTCCGCCGCCTTGTGATAAAGCGGGCGCGTCGCCGGCTCCATCGGCGCGTCCTGCACCGTCGTGTAGCCGTTGGCTGCATAGAGCGCCTGCGCCGCGGCGAAGGCGTCGAGCTGCTGCTGCTCGGTCGGCGCCGGCATATGCATGAAGATCGGCAGGAAGGAGTGCTCCATCACCAGCCCGGCGGCCTCGTTGCTCCCCGGCTTGCGCGCGGTCATCCCCCCGGGCGGCGTCGGCGCGAAGAGATCGAACGCGGCCGCGGCGAAGCCCGCCGTGTTCAGCACCGCGCCGTGCAGTGAAACATGCATGACCAGAACGGGGTTCTCCGGAAAATGCGGGTCAAGGTCGTCCCGCGTCAGCTCTCGCCCCTCGGCGAGCGTCGTCCCGTCATAGCCGTAGCCGACCAGCCACTCGCCTCGCTTCAGCCCTCGCCGGGTCTTGGTCTCGGCCAGCACGGCGATCAGGTCGAGAATCGTCCGGACGGGTCCGACCGGCGGGGCCGAGACATTGGCCCAGCTCGCCATCCGGATTGCATTGATGAAATGACTGTGCCCGTCGAGGAATCCCGGCAGCAGCGTCCTGCCGCCGAGATCGACCATCCGCGTGGCGGGGCCCTCAGTTCGCAGCACCTCGGCGCTGCCGCCGACCGCGAGAATTCTCCCGTCCTTCACCGCGAGCGCCTCGGCCGTGCTTTCCTGCCCGCTTATCGTGACGATATCGCCATGGCTGAAGATGATGTCCGCTTCCGGCATCGGCCGCACCCCCCGATTGGCGGCTCCGCGGCCCTCAGGCTCCTGCCTTCGCCGCCTCGAGCCCTGCCAGCACTGTTTCGCCGTCGAGCTGGCAGGCCAGGCCGATCAGCACGAGTTCCGTTCGCGGCGGATCGCTGCGCCACAACCGATCCTGTGTCAAGCTCCAGCGCCTCCCGACAAGCTGAAACACGTAGCGATGCAGCTTATCGTCGGCGAGGTAAACGATTCCCTTAGCGCGGAGCACGCTTCCAGGCCATTGTCGCGACTGAGGCGCGGAATGCCGCCTTCGCCGAGGGGTGTGTCGATTGTGATACTCCCGGCTCGCATATTCCTCGCCGTGGTCGTGCTCGTGGTCGTCCCGTTGCGCGGCCGGAGCGCCCGCCTCGTGCAACCCGAGCAGCACCGCGAGCGGCATCCGTCCCTGGCTCGTTGGAAAAATCCGCGCGCCCGGCACCTCCTCGCTGAGCCACGTGCCGAGCGCCGTTCGTTCCGCCTCGCTCACCAGATCCACCTTGTTGAGAACGACGAGATCGGCGCCCCGCAATTGCCGCAGCACCGCGCTCCCGACATACTTGTCCCGCGCGCGCTCGCGGATCGTCTCGGCATCGGCGAGGACCACCACGCCGTCCAGCCGATAGGGCGGCATGCTCCCGAAATATCCGACCCGCACCGGATCGGCGACGCCGGAGGCCTCGATGATCACATGCTCGGGCGGGTTCGTCCGTTGGGCGAGCCTCGTCAGGGCTTCGGCGAAGCCGGCGCTGATGCTGCAGCAGACGCAGCCGTTGGCGAGGCTCACCATCTCCTGGTCGTGGCTTTCGATCAAGCTCGCGTCGACATTGATCCCGCCGAAATCGTTGACGATGATGCCGAGACGCCGCCCGCCGGCGTGGCGGAGGATGTGGTTGAGCAGGGTAGTCTTGCCGGAGCCCAGATAGCCGCCGACGACGGTGAATAGGATCTCCCCGGACGTCGGCAAGGAACTTGCGCTCGCTCTCATCCGCCGGCGGTTGCGTCCGCCCCCGAGCGCAGCGCCCGGGCCGCTGCCACCATGTTCGCAAGCCCCGCCCGCACCTCGTCCCATCCGCGCGTCTTCAGCCCGCAATCGGGATTGACCCAGATCTGCGACTCGGCCAGCCGCGCGCGCGCCAGATCGAGCAGCCCCTTCATCTCCTCCACCGTCGGCACGCGCGGGCTGTGCACGTCCCACACGCCAGGCCCGATCCCGTTCGGATAGTCCTGCTCCCGAAAGGCGCCGAGAAGCTCCATCCGGCTCCGCGTCGCCTCGATCGAGATCACGTCCGCGTCCATCGCGACGATCGCGGGCATGATGTCGTTGAACTCGGCGTAGCACATGTGCGTGTGGATCGAAGTTTCGTCGCGCACCCCCGAAGTCGCCAGCCGGAAGCACCGCACCGCCCAGCCGAGATAGGCTTCCCGCTCCGCGTTCCTGAGCGGCAATCCCTCGCGGAACGCGGGCTCGTCCACCTGCACCACCGCAATGCCGCCTGCCTCGAGGTCCAGCACTTCGCCGCGCAGCGCGAGCGCGATCTGCCGGCAGACAAGCTCGCGCGGAACATCGTCGCGCACGAACGACCATTGCAGCATCGTCACGGGCCCCGTCAGCATGCCCTTGACCGGCCGCTTCGTGAGGGACTGCGCATATTTCGCCCAGCGCACCGTCATCGGCGCCGGGCGCGAGACATCGCCCCAGATGATCGGCGGGGCCACGCACCGGCTCCCGTAGGACTGCACCCAGCCGTGCCGCGTGAAGGCGAACCCCCGCATCTGCTCGGCGAAATATTTCACCATGTCGTTGCGCTCGAACTCGCCATGCACGAGCACATCGAGGCCGAGCCGCTCCTGCCAGGAGATCGCCTCGCGCGTCCATTCCTCGATCGCGCCTTCATACGCCCCCCGATCGATCTCGCCGCGGGCCAGTGCTGCGCGCACGCCGCGCACATCGTCGGTCTGCGGGAGCGAGCCGATCGTCGTCGTCGGGAACGGCGGAAGAGCAAGCTGCGCGCGCTGCAACGCCTGCCGTTCCTCGGCCCCGCTCGCGCGCCGTTCCATCTCCGGCGTCACCACCCTCATCCGCTCGGCCACCGCGGCGTCGTGCACCTCGGGGCTCGCCGCACGCGAGCGCGCCACGGCCCCGCTCCGCGCGAGAAGCGGCGCGATCGCCGCATCGCCTCCCTCCAGCCCGCGCACGAGTGTGGCGACCTCCTCGAGCTTCTGGACGGCAAAGGCGAGCCAGCCGCGCAATTCGAGCCCGATCGTGCTCCGCTCGCCCTCCTCGAGTGCCAGGTCCATCGGCACGTGCAGGAGGCTGCACGAGGGCGCCACCATCAGCCGCTCCGCGCGCGTCTCGGCCGCGCGCCTGAGAAGTGCGAGCGCGCGGCTCAGATCCGTCCGCCACACATTGCGCCCATCGACGACGCCGAGCGACAGCCAAAGATCCGGCCACGCCGCCGCGAGGCACGGCTCGAAATCCGCGCGCCCGCGCACGAGGTCGAGATGCAGCCCCGCCACCGGCAGGGAAAGCGCGGTCGGCAGATTGTCCGCCAGCGGCGCGAAATAGCTCGCCAGCATCATCTTCGGCGTCCGCCCGGCCGCGAGCGCGCCGTACGCCCGCCCGAACGCAAGGCGCACCGCGTCGGGAAGATCGAGCGCCAGCACAGGCTCGTCCATCTGCACCCATTCGCATCCCTCGGCGGCAAGCCCGCGCAGCACCTCCGCGTAGAGCGGCAGCAGCGCATCGAGCCGCTCGACCGGCGAAGATCCGTCTTCGGTTTTGCCGAGTGCGAGAAAGGAGACCGGCCCGAGCAAAACGGGCCGCGTCGCCACTCCCACCTCCAGCGCCTCCCGGTAGAGGGCGAGCGGACGGTTCTCCGTCAGCGCGAATTCCTGCCCCGCCGCGAGAAGCGGCACGAGATAGTGGTAGTTCGTGTCGAACCACTTCGTCATCTCGAGCGCGGGCAGCCCGGGTGCGATGCCGCCCGCCAGCTCGGCCTTCGTGCCGCGCGAACCGCGGGCGAGCGCGAACATCGTGGCAAGCCCCACCTTCCCCCCACTCCAGCCATAACCGGGCGGAACCGCGCCGAACATCGCCGCCGTGTCCAGCACCCCGTCATAGAGCGAGAAATCGCCCGACGGCACATGCGCGATCCCGCACGCGGCCTGCAGGCGCCAGTGCTCGGCGCGCAGCCGCGCCGCCTCGGCCTCAAGTGCCTCCTCGGAGATCTCCCCGCGCCAGTGGCGCTCGAGCGCGAATTTCAGCTCGCGGCGGCGGCCGATCCTCGGAAAGCCGAGATTGGCGGCAAGGCTCATAACCTCTCCTCTCCCCGGGCGCGGGACCCAGACTAATCATGACATAAACATATCTTGATATGATGCCATTAGTCAAAGCAAGCCATTCACTCCCGCCGCGCCGCCGCGGAAAGCGGCAGCGCCACCTCCTCCAGCGGCCGCCGCTCCGCCGCCACGCCGAGCCAGAGCATGAACCCGGCCGCGAGCACCATCAGCGCCGCGCCGAGCACGTAGCCCGCGAAAATCTCGCCCCGGTCCCCGCCGGCGATCAGCGCGCCGAACAGCGCCGGCGCGCCGACGCCGCCGATCCCCGTCCCGATCGCGTAGAAAATTCCGATCGCGATCGCCCGCATCTCGAGCGGAAAATATTCCCCGACGGTCAGATAGGCCGAGCTCGCCGCCGCCGAGGCAAAGAAGAAAATCACCGTCCAGGCCGCCGTCTGGCCGACCGCGTCGAGCGCGCCCGCGCGGAAGAGCCAGCCCGTTGCCACCATCAGGATGCCCGAGAGCGCATAGGTGCCGGCGATCATCGTCCGCCGCCCCAGCGTGTCGAAGAGCCTGCCGAGCAGGAGTGGTCCTAAGAAATTGCCGGCCGCGAAGGGCAGCAGGAACCACCCCACCGCCCGAGCGGGAACATGATAAAATTTCGTAAGGATAAGGGCATAGGTGAAGAAAATCGCGTTGTAGCAGAAGGCCTGCGAGGCCATCAGCACGAAGCCGAGCAGGCTCCGCCTGCGGTATTGGCCAAGCAGGAGGCGGAACGTGGCGGCGAACCATCCGCCGTCATGCACGACGAGGCGGATCGGCGCATGGGCGAGCGGCGGCAGCGTTCCCGTGTGCCGCGCGACGCGCTCCTCGATCTCGCCCACGATCTCGGCGGCCTTCGCCCCTTTTCCGTGCGTCATCAGCCAGCGCGGGCTTTCCGGCAGATAGCGCCGCAGCGCCAGGATGATCGCGGCGAGCGCGCCCCCGATGATGAAGGCGGCCCGCCAGCCGATCTCGGGTGGAACGACGTGCGGGTCCAACGCGACCAGCGCACCCAGCGCACCGAGCGCCGCCCCCACCCAGAAGCTGCCGTTGATCGCAAGATCGGTGTACCCGCGATGGCGCGCGGGGATCAGCTCCTGGATGGCGGAGTTGACCGCCGCATATTCGCCCCCGATCCCCGCCCCGGTCGCCAGACGGAACAGCGCGAACGACCAGAAATTCCACGAGAGCCCGGTCAGGATCGTTGCCACGAGATAGACCGAGAGCGTGACCGAGAAGAGCCGCTTCCGCCCGAGCCGATCCGTCAGCCAGCCAAAGAAGAGCGCACCGGCGACCGCGCCCACGAGATAGAAGCTCGCCGCCGCGCCGATCGCGGCCGGGCCGAGATGGAGCGTCGGGCTTTCGGCGATCGCCCCCGAGAGCGAGCCGACGAGCGTCACCTCGAGCCCGTCCAGGATCCAGGTGATGCCGAGCGCCGTGACGACCAGCCAGTGGAAGCGGGCCCAGGGCAGGCGATCCAGCCGGGCCGGGACGTCGGTCTCGAAAACCTCTGGAGGCGGATCCGTTTGCGAATTGCGCATCCCTCGTACTCCTCCCCCCGATGCTGTTGCTTCGTTGCGCCACCGCCCCCATCGTGGGGCGCCGTCAGCAGCGCCGGCCTATAACCGCCCGCTTCCGAACGAAAGCCAGCCCATGACCGAGCCCTTGCTCTTCCTCACCGACGCGCCGGACGGCGCCGCCCACGCCGTCATCGAGGAGGGGCTCGCCGGCTACAACGACGAGCAGACCGGCCTCGCCGATCGCCGCCCGCTCGCGGTCCTGGTGCGCGATCCCGCCACCGGGGCGATCCAGGGCGGCCTGCTCGGCCGCACCGCGCTTGGGCTCTTTTTCCTCGATCTCTTCTTCCTCCCGCAAGCTCTCCGCGGCTCGGGCCTCGGCAGCCGGATGCTGCGCATGGCGGAAGAGGAGGCAAGGCGCCGCTTCTGCCGCTCCGCCGCGCTCGTGACGATCAGCTTCCAGGCCCCGGAATTCTACGCCCGCCACGGCTGGCGCGAGCTCGGCCGAGTCCCCTGCGCGCCGCCCGGCACCTTCCGCATCTTCATGGCCAAGGATCTCGATCGCTCTTGACCCTCGCCCGAATCGGGAGAGTCCCCGCCCCACTCCTGGCGCTCGCGCTGATCCTCGCGGTCACGCTCACCTGCTGGCCGCGCGCGAAGGTGCAGCCCTTCAATGCGTTCGATCAGGGTTTCTATCTCGGCATCGCCTACGATCTCGTCCATCACGGCCGCTTCACCAACGGCTATTTCTTCGCCCCGGAACCGCCCGGCACGCCTCGCCAGCCCGGAATGCGGTTCACCCCGCTCTATCCCACTCTTCTCGCCGGCCTCGCCGCGATCGACCCGCCCTTCTCGCGATCCATGGACTGCCTCGTGCGCTCACGCGGGAAGGATCCCGCCTGCCCGCGCGCAGCACCGCTGCCGCGCCTTCTGCAGTTCCTCATGCTCGACGGTTTTTTCCTCCTGGTCTGGTCGATCGCCCGGACCGTCACCGCTTCGCGGCGCGCGAGCTGGATCGCGCTCGCCCTCGCCCTGATCACCGCGCCGGAACTGCTCGGCTACGTGAACTACATGATGACCGAGATCACCGCGCTCACGCTGGCGACCGCCGCCACTTCCGCCGCCGTGCGCGGGCTGGCCACGCCGCGCTCCGCACGGTGGTTCGCACTCGCAGGTGCCCTCGCTGGCCTCGCCGCCCTCACACGCCCCGCCTTCTTCTATCTCTTCCTTGTCTGCTCCCTGGCCGGCTTCGTGCTCGCGGCGCTGCACCATTTACGCGTCGCCCTCCTTCGCCGCGCGGCCGCCTTCGCGCTCGCAGGCAGCCTCGTCCTCGCTCCTTGGATCGCTCGGAACGCAGTCGTTCTGCACGATCCGCATCTCACCGCCGGTTACGGGCCGCAAGTGCTCGTCCAGCGCATCGCCTTCGACGAGATGAGCTGGGCGGAATACCGCCTCTCATTCCTCTGCTGGCTGCCCGACGGAAACGGCATGGGGAACCTGCTGTTCCATCAAGGCGCCTGCCACCGCTTCCAGTGGGCCGATCAACCGGACAATTTCTACGCGATCGGCAACGGCCCGCTGATGACCGAAGTGCTCGCGCAAGCGGGCGGATGGCCGCACATGCTGCCATACCTGCTGCACATCTACATTCTGCCGCATCTGCTCAAATTCGCGATGGTGACGATCTCGCTGGCGCTCCGCGGCGCATGGGTCAGCCGCTATTGGGGCCTGATCCTGATGCCCGTCTGTCTCTGCGTCACCTGGCGCGCCCTCCGCCGCCGCGATTTCCCCTTTCTCGCGGCCAGCCTGCCTGCCTGGTTCATGCTCCTTTTCACCGCCGCCCTCGCCGTGAACCAGACCCGATACAATCTGATGCTGATCCCGCCGTTCGCCCTCTCCGGTGCCATGGCGATCGAGGCATTGCTGCGCCGCCGCTCCGCTCGGACTCCACCGACGCCGGGGTAAAGCGCCGGAGATGCGCGTTGCAGCCTCGCACCGATTGGGTTAGCGTTCCAAAAATCAGTTTGAACCCGACACTCACCAACCGTCGGGAAGTCGCGGGAGGAGGAATGCCGTCGAGAAAGCCGGCCGCAGTGTTGCGCGCGGCTGCCATGCTGGGCGCGATCTGCCTGGCGGCTTCCATGGCGCGGGCCGCGTCCGCCTGCCCGCCCGCGAGCAGCGGCTTCTACACCCAAGCCCAGGCGAGCGCCGGCATGACGGTCTTCGATGCGCATTGCTCCGCCTGCCACAACGCCGACCTCTCCGGAGGCTCGGGGCCCGCCCTCGCCGGTTCGCAATTCTCGGCCTTCCTCCAGTTCTCGAAAATGACCGGCCCCGCGCTCTTCGATTTCATCCGGACCCAGATGCCGTACGACGCGCCGGGCAGCCTGACCATCGCTCAATACCAGGACGCGCTCGCCTACATACTCTCCTTCAACCACTATCCTTCCGGCCCGCATCCGCTCGATGCGAATTCGGCCGCCTGCCTCCAACTGCTCCCCTATCCGAAGCAGGGCTGAGCCGGCGGCGCCGTCACCGAACGCAAGACCGACAATCGTAGAAGAGGAGGAACGGATGAAAAATCGTCCCATGCACTCAAGAAAAGTCCCCGGCGCGGAAACGCTCGGCCTCGCTCTCGCCCTCGGGCTGGCCGGATACGCTCTGCCTGCGGCGGCGCAGCCCTCCGAAAGCGGCGGCAATGTCGCCGTCGCCAGCTCGCCCACGATCACCGCCGATGTCGCCGTCACCGACGCGATGCTGAACGATCCCGGCGGCGCCAACTGGACGAACTCCGGCCACGGCTATACGAACGACCGCTTCTCGCCGCTCAACGAGATCAATACCGGCAACGTCACCAACCTCGTCCCGGTCGCGATCGCCCAGACCGGCTACACCGCAAGCTTCGAGACGACGCCGGTGGTGGTGAACGGCGTGATGTACATCACGACGCCAATGGTCAACGACAAGCAGGCCGTGATCGCGATGGACGCCGCCACAGGCCGGGAGATGTGGCGTTACGTCCATAACGACCAGCTCAATCATATCTGCTGCGGCCCAGTCAATCGCGGCGTCGTCGCCGCGTACGGCAAGGTGTTCTTCGACACGCTGGACGACCACCTGATCGCGCTGGACGCCAGGACCGGCAAGGAAATGTGGTCCGACGTCGTCGCCGACGCGCCGGTCGGCTATACCGAGACCATGGCACCGCAGGCCTATTCCGGCATGGTGATCATCGGCAGCGCCGGCGGCGAATGGGCGACGCGCGGCTTCGTCGCCGCGTACAACGCCGCCGACGGCAAGCAGATCTGGCGCTTCGACACCACCGATCCAAACTCCTGGGCGGGCGATTCCTGGAAGCGCGGCGGCTCGGCCGTCTGGACCACGCCGGCGATCGACACCGCGCGCGACCTCGTGATCTTCTCGGTCGGCAACCCCAACCCCGACCTCAACGGCTCGGTCCGCCTCGGAAACAATCTCTACTCGGACTCGATCGTCGCCCTCCACGCCAAGACCGGCGCGCTCGCCTGGTACTACCAGGAAGTGCCCCACGACGTGTGGGACTATGACGCGGTCAGCAACGTCGTGCTGTTCGACGCCATGGACAATGGAACGATGGTCCCCGCCGCCGGCGAAGCCGGCAAGACAGCCTGGTTCTACATCGTCAACCGCGAGACCGGACAATTGATCCGCAAGTCAGAGCCGTTCGATCAGCAGAAGAACATGTTCGCCCAGCCGACCGTTGCGGGCGTGCAAAGCCTGCCCGGCGCCAACGGCGGCAGCGAATGGTCGCCGCCCGCCTACTCGCCGCTCACCCACGCCGTCTACGTCCTCGGCATGAACCAGCTCATGACCTTCAAAACCGAGACAACGACGCCCAACATCCCGGGCCTCATCCGCCTCGGCAGCACCTTCGCCAACGTGCCGGGCGGCGTGCAGGACGGCACGCTCACCGCGATCGACGTCAATACCGGCAAAATCGTCTGGAACCAGACGCTGCCACAGCCGATGATGGGCGGCGCACTCGCCACCGCCGGCAACCTCGTCTTCTCCGGCGAAGGCAACGGCTGGTTCGACGCCTTCGACGCCACCACCGGCAAACTGCTCTGGCGCTTCAGCCTCGGCGCCGGAGTCAACGCCCCACCCGTCGCCTACCAGGTCAACGGCCACGAATACATCGCCGTCGCCGCCGGCGGAAACTTCCAGATCGGCTACCCCCTCGGCGACTCCGTCGCGATCTTCACGCTCTCGAAGTAGCGCCAGGGGACGCTGTCCCCTGGACCCCTGCCAGGAGCTGGGCTCCTGGACCCCATCCATTTGGCGGCCGCTGAGGGCGGTTCGGTGGCTGAGCGAATGCTCAGCCACCGAACCGCCCTCAGCGGCCGCCAACACGGAGGGGTTCCAAGGGCTCAGCCCTTGGCGGGCGATCCAAGGGGGCAGAGCCCCCTTGGCCTTACTGCGGGATGTTGAGCGCCGTTTTGTCGACGTAGGGTTTCATCAGTGTATCCGCCGTTGCTTGTGCGGCCTTCACGGCGGCTTCCGGTGTTGTGCGGCCGGAGAGGATTGCCTGGACTTGGTTCTCCATGGCCTCGCGCACCGCGACGGTCTCGAAGGTGTCGAACCAGGGCACGGCGTATTTCAATTGATCGAGTGCCACCTTCGCGTTCGGGTATTTGGTGAGATAGGCCTTCATTGCCGGGAGGTCGTAGGCGGCGATGCGTGGCGAGAAGTAGCCGGTGAAGCGGCTCCAGCGTCCGGCGATGTCCGGGCTCACCAGCCATTTGATCAGCGTCCAGGCCGCCGCGACGCGGGCCGGGGAGTTGCCCGCCGGGATGATCAGGCTGCCACCGCCGATGGGTGCTGCCGGCTGGATGTTGTATGGCATGAAGGCGACCTTGAACGGCGCCTTCATATTGTCGCGGATGAAGGTGAGTGCGCCGGTCGAGAGCTCCATCATCGCCGTGTGGCCGGTGAAAAAGGCGCTCGCCACCGCGTTGGCGTCCGTCACGCCGGGCGGCATCACGTGCAGCTTGTTGACCATTTCGTTGAGCAGCATGAGCGCGCCCAACGTGCTCGGCTGGTCGTAATAGACTTCTCCGCCGTAGTCGTGGTTGAAGTATTGGCCGCCGTCGGACATCGCGAGCCCGCTCACGATCCAGCCGAGATAGTCGTAGGTTCCCGGCATTTCGAAGCCGTAGCGCTTATTTGGCACCGTGAGCTTCTTCGCGTCGGTGACGAAGTCCTGCCATGTCACCGGCGGGTGGTTCGGATCGAGCCCGG
Organism: uncultured Pseudomonadota bacterium; assembly: GCA_963745975.1. Lineage (GTDB taxonomy): Bacteria > Pseudomonadota > Alphaproteobacteria > Acetobacterales > Acetobacteraceae > JAKAWQ01. The sequence continues at coordinate 28,264 of CAVUZJ010000025.1, read as the reverse complement.
CCTCCTTGAACGCATCGACGCTGTAGTAGAGCAGCGGGGTCGAGTTCTGGAACGGCACGCCGTAGACGTGGCCGTCGATCACCGCGTTGTCGGCGAGTGCGGGCCAGAACTCCGCCATGAAGCTCTGTGGCGTCATCCCGTCCTTCTCGATCAGCGGATCGAGCGAGATCGCCTCATGGTTGATCTCGTAGGAGCGCACGAAGTTGGCGCTCATGATGACCGCGCCGGGCGGATTTCCCGCCTTGATGGCGGCCGCAGTCTTGAGGTTGGTGTCGTCATAGCTGCCGGTATAGACGGCGGTGACGTGGATATCCGGGTGTGCCTTGTTGAATTCCCCGATCAGCTGGCGGATCTCGATCACGAGCTTGCCCTGCACCGGCACCGGGAAATAGAGGTCTATGTCGGTCGCCGCGCGCGCCGCGCCCGCGGAAATAGAGATGCCGAGCGCCGCCGCGAGGGCGACGCGCCATGATTTTCGCATGAGTGGCTCCTTATTTGATGCCGGTGAAGACGAAGCTCGAGACGATGCGCCGCTGAAAGACGACGAAGATGAGGATCAGCGGTGCGGCGACCAGCAGCGTGCCCGCCGCGATCACCCCCCATTCCGTGGCGCTCTCCGCGCCCGAGGTGAAGGAGGCGAGCCCGACCGTGAGCACCTGGTTGGCGGGCGAGGAGAGCGCGATCAGCGGCCAGAGGAACTCGTTCCAGTGGTAGCTCACCGAGACGATGGCGAAGGCCGCGAGCCCGGGGCGCGCCAGCGGCAGCAGCACGTGCCAGATCAGTTGGGGAAGGCTCGCCCCGTCGAGCATCGCCGCGTCTTCGTAGTCGCGCGGGATGGAGCGAAAGGTTTGCCGCATGAGGAAGGTGCCGAAGGCGGAGGCGAAATAGGGCGCCATCACGCCGGGCAGCTTGTCGTAGAGGCCGAGGGCCACGATCGTCGTGAGGTTCGGCACGATCAGGATCGGCGGCACGAGCATCAGCTGCAAGAGGAAGAGGTAGAAGAGCCAGGTGCGGCCGGGAAACGAGAGGCGCGCGAAGGCGTAGCCCGCGGCGGTCACCGTGACGCACTGCACGGCGAGAATGCCGCCGCACATCAGGAATGTGTTGAAGTACCAGAGCGGAAAGGTCCCCTCGCTCCACGCCTCGGTAAAGTTTCCGAGGCCCACTGTCCCTGAGGGAATGAGCGAGGCGATGTCGGAGGCAGACGCACTCTCGGGGCGAAGGCTCGCGACCAGCATCCAGGCGAAGGGGATCGCCCAGATGAGGGCGGCTAGCGCGAGTGCGAGCATCACGAGCAGCCGGAGCTCGCGCCCGTGTTTAGGATTTATAATGAATCCCCCGCTCGAGCGCGCGCAGCGATCCCGCCGAGAGCACGAACAGAACGGCGACGCTCACCGCGGTCGCCGCGGCCGCGAGTCCCATATCGTTGTTCTGATGCGCTTGCTGGTAGATGTAGAAGAGAAGGACGTTGGTCGAGCCCGACGGCCCGCCGTCGGTCATCACCACGATATGGTCCACCTGGGTCAGCACGTTGAGCAGCGCGATCACCAGCACGAAGGCGAGCGTCGGGCCGAGCAGGGGGAGGATCACGTGGCGGAAGCGCTGGAAAGGGCCGGCGCCCTCGAGCATCGCCGCCTCGACGAGCTGGTCCGGAATTCCGGCCAGGCCGGCGAGGAAGAAGAGCATATAGTAGCCGGTGTTCTTCCACACCGTGATGGCGATGATCGAAGGCATCGCGAGCGAGGGATTGCCGAGCCAGTTGGTCTGTCCGGCGCCGAGGAAGGCGAGGTAATGGTCGATCAGCCCCTCGCCCGGCAGGAAGATGAAGATGAAGAGCGCCGAGGCCGCGACCAGCGGGATCATCATCGGCAGCACGAGCAGCGTGCGCAGGAAGGCGGTGAAGTGCCGGTTGTCACGAAGGCCGAGCGCGAACAGAAGGGCGAACGCGAGGCTCGGGACGATCGTTCCGACGCCATAGACGATGTTGTTCCACGCCGCCTGGCGGAAATGCGGGTCGGCGACGAGCCGCGCATAGTTCCCGAACCCGAAGCGCGCGACCTGGCCGTATTGCTGGTCGATGAAGGATCGGACCAGAACTTCGAGCACGGGCCAATAGGTGAAGGCGGCGAGAAAAAGCCCCGAGGGCGCGAGGAGCGCGAAGGCCGCCAGCGTGCTCCGCTGGCGCGCCGTGCGGCCGCGCCGCCGGCTCGCCCCGATCCGGACCGGGGCCGTCAGCGCAAGCGACGTCCCCTGATCCACCCGGTCCCCCGTGATCGCCCCTCCCCGCCTGTTAGTGTTCGACAATGACCCGCCCATGACAACCGGGAGACAGTTCGATGACAATGCCGCGCCGCAACCACCATGGCGGAGAGCGATGAGCCCGGCCGAGGAATACGACTTCATCATCGTCGGCGCGGGTTCGGCGGGCTCGGTCCTCGCCAACCGCCTCTCCGCCGATCCGGCGACGCGCGTGCTGCTGCTCGAGGCGGGCGGGCCCGACCGCGACTTCTGGATCCATGTGCCGGCCGGGTTCTTCCGCAACATCTACAATCCGCGGCTGAACTGGGGCTTCGAGACCGAGCCCGTGCCGGGCTTCGCCGGCCGCTCGATCCCCTGGCCGCGCGGGCGCGTGCTCGGCGGCTCGAGCGCGATCAACGGCCTCGTCTATATCCGCGGCCAGAAGGAGGATTTCGATCTCTGGCGGCAGATGGGCAATCCCGGCTGGTCGTACGAGGACGTTCTTCCCTATTTCCGCAAGGCCGAGAACCAGGAGCGCGGGGCGGACGCGTATCACGGCGCGGGCGGCCCGCTCGACATCGCGGACCTCCGCATGGACCATCCGCTTCATGCCGCTTTCATCGCGGCCGCGCAGGAGGCGGGCTATCCCTTCAACCCGGACTTCAACGGGGCGGCCCAGGAGGGCGTGGGCGTCTACCAGATGACCATCCGCGGCCGCCGCCGCTGCAGCGCGGCGGTGGCCTATCTCCGCCCGGCGGCGCGGCGCCCCAACCTCACCGTGCGGACCAGGGCGCTCGCCGAGCGGGTCCTGATCGAGGGCGGGCGGGCGGTGGGCGTCGCCTGGCGCGAGGGCGGTGCGGCGCGGCGGGCGCTCGCGCGCGCGGAGGTCCTGCTCGCCGGTGGCGCCGTCAATTCGCCCCAGCTCCTCCAGCTCTCCGGGATCGGCCCGGCCACCTTGCTCGCCGCGCACGGCATCCCCATCTCGGCCGAGCTCCCGGGGGTGGGGGAGAATCTGCAGGACCACCTCAACGCGCGCGTAGTGGGCCAGATCGTGGGTACCCCCACGCTGAACGAGACCTCGAAAAGCCTGCCGCGCCAGGCTCTTGCGGGTCTTTCGTGGATTCTTGCCCGACGCGGCCCGCTGATGATGGGCGCCGGCCCGCTCGGGCTTTTCGTGCGCACGCGCGAGGGCCCCGCCACCCCCGACGTCCAGTACCATTTCATGGCCGGCAGCCTCGACCGCCCAGGCGCGCCGATGCACGATTTCCCGGGTGCGAGCATCGCCTGCGTGCCTTGCCGGCCGGAGAGCCGCGGCTGGATCCGCATCCGCTCCGCCGATCCCGCCGATCCGCCACGGATCCAGCCCAATTATCTCGCCACCGAGAACGATCGCACGACGCTGATCGAGGGGCTGCGCATCGCCCGCCGCCTGTTTCAGACCGCTGCGATGCGCCCCTTCTTCGCGCGCGAGGCGATGCCCGGCCCCGCCATCCAGACGGACGAGCAGTGGCTCGCTTATATCCGCGAAAAGGCCGGCACCGGATTCCACGCAAGCGGGACCTGCCGAATGGGATCGGACCCGATGGCCGTCGTCGATCCGGAGCTTCGCGTGCGCGGGGTCGGCGCGCTCCGCGTCGTCGATGCCTCGGTGATGCCCACCGTCGTTTCAGGCAACACCAATGCGGCGACCATCATGATCGCCGAGAAGGCCGCCGACATGATCCTCCGCACCGACGCGGCGGCAATACTCACCACGCAATCCCGAGAACGCTCCGCATGACCGAATCCAAACCCGCCCTGCCCTATCGCGGCGTCTTTCCCGTCGTTCCCACCATCTTCGACGAGCGCGAGCGGGTGATGCAGACGGTGCTCGCGCACGTCGCCGGCCGGGTACCGGTGATCGTGACCACCAGCCATTTCAGCACCCGCCTTTGCGCCGAGCGCTCGCGCGCGGCCGAGCGGGCCGGTGCGGCGATGGTGATGGCGATGCCGCCCTATCACGGTGCCACCGTTCGCATCGCCGAGCCCGGCATCTATGGATTTTTCCAGGCGGTGGCGGACGCAATTAGCATCCCGATCATGATCCAGGACGCGCCGGTCGCGGGCACGCCGCTCTCCGCCGCCTTTCTCGCCCGCATGGCGCACGAGATCCCGCAAGTCTCCTATTTCAAGATCGAGATGCCGGGCGCCGCCGCCGAGCTCCGCGACCTGATCGCGGCGGGCGGCGCGGCGATTTCCGGGCCGTGGGACGGCGAGGAAGCGATCACCCTGCTCGCCGATCTCGATGCCGGTGCCACCGGGGCGATGACGGGCGGCGGCTATCCGGACGGTATCCGCCAGATCACCGACGCCCATGCCGCCGGCAAGCGCTAGGAAGCCGCCGCAGCCTATGGGCGTTGGCTGCCGCTGATCAATTACGAGAACCGCCAGTGCGGCCTCGCCGGCTGCAAGGCGCTGATGAAGGAGGGCGGCGTCATCGTCTCGGACGCGGTGCGCGCGCCGCTTGCGCCCCTTCATCCAGCGACCCGCGCCGGCCTGCTCGAAACCGCCCGCCGCCTCGATCCGCTGGTCCTGCGCTAGGGGCGCTGAGCCTTCCTTTCATTCTGCCGCCCGCGGCCGCGAGCGCGCGTGATCCGGATCGATGCTATTTGGGCAACCGTGCTTGACAATATCTTCAATAGTTCGTATATACGCATCTATGAAAGTGGAAGCCGCCCGCATGGCGATGGCCGCCGGCGCCGCCGCCGAGCTTTTGAAGACGCTCGCCAACCCGCATCGGCTGATGATCGTCTGCCGCCTGGTCGAGGGAGAGCGTTCGGTGGGCGAGCTCGCCGCGGCGCTCGATCTCCGCGATTCCACTGTCTCCCAGCACCTCGCCGTGCTGCGCCGCGAACGGCTGGTGCACGCACGGCGCGACGCTCAGACGATCTGGTACTCGCTCGCGAGCAAGCCTGCCCGCGCCGTGCTCGAGACGCTCTTTCGCCTTTATTGCGCTCCGGCTCCAGCCCGCGACCGGAATGGACGGGTTCGCGCTGCCGGCTTGACGCAGATCAAGGATCGCCGCCCACCTCTCACCTGAGCATGTCGACTGCCATGGAACAGACCCCGCAATCCCAACGCGAACTCAGCCCAAAGACCGTTCACGACCGCCTGCTGCGCCACGAGATCGTGCTGATCGATGTGAGAGAGCCCCAGGAGTATGCCGCGGAACGGATCCACGGGGCGCTCCTCTTCCCGCTCTCGACATTCGATCCGGCCGCGCTGCCGCTCCCGGCGGATCGCCCGGTCGTTCTGCATTGCGGCTCGGGCAAACGCTCGGCCGTGGCACTTGCCGCCTGTGCCGCGGCCGGCGTTCCGGTCCGCCAGCACATGCAGGGAGGAATCAGCGCCTGGAAGGCCGCAGGACTGCCGACCGTGCGGCTCGAGCCCGCCACCGGCCGGGTGCTCGATCGCGGGCAATAGGCTCGCGATGCGCCTGCCGTTTTTTCTGGTCGCGGTCCTTCTTCTGGCCGGACGCGCCGTGCCTGCCGCCGAGCCCGCGACCTTCACTGTCAGGCTTGCCAACGTCACCGACGAGAAAGCCGTGTTCGCGACCGTGGAAAGCCGCAACGTCGTGCCCGCGCGCACGCGCATCGGCGGCACGATCGCGAGCCTCACCGTCCGGGATGGGGACGAGGTGAAGAAGGGCCAGGTGCTGGCAATCGTCGCCGACGAAAAGCTCCTGCTGCAGCGCGATTCACTCGATGCCGACGTCGCCGGGTTCCGCGCGAGCCTTGCCCAGGCCGAGGGGGATTTCGGCCGCGCCCAGGCGCTGGTCGGACAGGGTGCGGTTTCGCGCCAGCAATATGATCGCGCGCGCACCGCGCTCGATATCGCGCAAAGCGCGCTCAACGCACGTATCCAGAGCCGCGCGGTGGTCGAGCAGCAGATCGCCGAAGGCCAGGTCCTGGCACCAACGGACGGACGCGTGCTCGAGGTGCCGGACACCGCGGGCACGGTCGTGCTCGCCGGCGAGACCATCGCGACCATTGCCGAGCATGATTTCGTGCTGCGGCTCGAGGTGCCGGAGCGGAGCGCACGCTACCTCAGCGCCGGCGATGCCGTGCGGATCGATGGCGCGGAAATCGGCGAGCCCGCGGTCGAGTTCGGACACATCACGCTCGTCTATCCCGAGATCAGGAACGGCCGCGTCGAGGCCGACGCCACCGCCCCCGGCCTCGGCAGCTATTTCGTGGGCTTGCGCGTCCTCGTCTGGGTCCCGACCGGCGCGCGCCTCGCGTACATCATCCCGGAAAGCTTTATCGAAACGCGCTTCGGGCTCGATTACGTCCGGCTCGAGGAGGCGGACGGCACGATCATCGCCGTGCCGATCCAGCGCGGCGAGCTGCACCCGACACCCACGATGCCGGATGGCATCGAGGTTCTGTCCGGCCTCCACTCGGGCGATCGGCTGGTCCGGCCGTGAAGCTCGGCCTCTCGGGCCGGCTCGCGGCGGCGAGCATCCGCTCGCCGCTGACGCCGCTCTTCCTCCTCGCCGCACTCGCGCTCGGGCTCGTCGCAATTCTTAACATCCCCCGCGAGGAGGATCCGCAGATCCACGTGCCGATGGTCGATATCATGGTCTCGGCCAACGGCCTCAAGGCACCGGACGCGGTGGAGCTGGTCACCAAGCCGCTCGAAACCATCGTCAAGGCGATTCCGGGCGTCGATCACGTCTATAGCCAGACCCAGGACGATCAGGTCATGGTGACGGCGCGCTTCGTCGTCGGCACGAGCGAGGACACGGCAGTCGAGCGCGTGGACGAGAAGCTGCGCGCCAACTATGACCGCATCCCGATCGGCATCCCCAAGCCGCTGATCGTCGGCCGCGGCATCAGCGACGTTGCGGTGGTGGTCCTGACGCTTTCGCCCAAGCCCGATGCTGCGCAGCGCTGGAGTGCCATGGACCTCTACCAGCTCGCCGAGAAGCTGCAGACCGAGCTGATCAAGGTCCCCGACATCGGCCTCTCCTACATATCGGGAACCAGCCCGAACGAGATCCGCGTCGAGCCCGATCCGGAGAAGATGGCGCTCTTCGGGGTCACCTTGCAGGACCTCGTCGCCAAGGTGCAAGGCGCCAACCGGTCCTTCGTGGGCGGCAGCGTGCGCGAAGCCGGCGTGATGGAAACCGTCGCGGCCGGCCAGACGCTCTTCGGGGTGCCCGATATTGGCCTCCTGCTGGTTAAGACGCGCGACGGCCGGCCGGTCTATGTGCGGGACGTGGCGAAGGTGGTCGTCGGTCCGAGCCCGGTCGAGAGCCGAGTCTGGAACATCGCGAAGCGGGGCACGGCCTGGGAGCAGGCGCCCGCTGTCAGCATCGCGCTCGCCAAACGGCCCGGCGCCAATGGGGTCGCGGTGGCCGATGACATCATCGCCCGGGTGCAGGCACTCGAGCCGCAGCTCATCCCCTCGGACGTGCGCGTCGAGGTCACACGCAACTACGGCCGCACGGCCAACGAGAAGGCGAACGAGCTTCTCTTCCATCTCGGCCTCGCCACGGTCTCGATCGTGGTGCTCATCGGCTTCGCGATCGGATGGCGCGAAGGCGTGGTCACCCTGGTTACCATCCCGGCAACGATCCTGCTGACGCTCTTTGCCTCGTGGCAGATGGGCTACACGATCAACCGCGTCAGCCTCTTCGCGCTCATCTTCGCGATCGGCATCCTCGTCGACGATGCGATCGTGGTCGTCGAGAATATTTCCCGCCATTGGGCCATGGGCTCAGGACGGCCGCGGATCGCCACGGCGGTCGAAGCGGTGGCCGAGGTCGGGAACCCGACCATCGTCGCCACACTGACCGTCATTGCGGCCCTCCTGCCCATGCTCTTCGTCTCCGGGCTGATGGGGCCCTACATGGCGCCCATACCCGTCAACGCCTCGACGGCAATGCTCTTCTCCTTCTTCATCGCAATGGTGGTGGCGCCGTGGCTGATGCTGAAGCTTGCCCGCGGCAGCCCAACCGGTGCAGGTCCTGCCGAGGAGCATCCGCGCGACGAAGGCTGGCTCGGGCGACTCTATCGCGCAGTCGCGGTGCCGGTTCTCAAGACCCGGCGCCGCGCCGCGATCTTCCTCGTCGTCGTCACCGCCGCGACCATCGCCGCCTGCACGCTCTTCTACACCGAGGCGGTGACGGTCAAGCTTCTCCCGTTTGACAATAAGTCGGAGCTCTCGGTGCTGCTCGACCTCCCGCCGGGTGCGACGCTCGAGAATACCGAGCAGACTCTCTTCGCTGCCGCACGCATCACCGAAAGGATATCGGACGTACAGGCGATCCAGCTCTATGCCGGCACGGCGGCGCCGTTCGACTTCAACGGCCTGGTGCGGCACTATTACATGCGCACCGCACCCTATCAGGGCCAGCTACAGATCGAGCTCACGCCGCGCGCCGAGCGCGCCCGCCAGAGCCATGCGATCGCCATTGCGCTCCGCCGTGCACTGCTTCCCGCATTGCCGCTTCCGGCCGGATCCACGCTGCAGGTCGTGGAGGTGCCGCCGGGCCCGCCGGTGCTCGCCACGCTCCTCGCCGAGATCTATGGGCCGACCTACGCCGTCCGCCGTGCCGTCGCGGAAGAGGTAGAGAAGCTTCTCAAAAAGGCCCCCTTCATCGTCGATGTGCACAATTCATGGGGGTTACCGCAGCCGCGGCTGCGCATCTCGATCGATGAGGACCGGCTCGAATATTTCGGCGTCCAGCAGTCGGACGTCTACGACACGATCGAGGCGCTCTTCGGCGGCGTGCCCGTCGGATATTCCTATCGCGGCGCCGAGCGCCTGCCGATCGAAATCGCCATCGGCCTGCCCAAGCGCGATCTGAGCTGGGATTCCCGCCTCGCTTCCACGCCGGTGGCCGCCAACACGGTTCCGGGCAGCAAGGCCGTGGTCGAGCTCGGCCAGGTGGTGCGGGTCTCGCAGGAAGAGGGCTCGCCCGTCATCTTCCGCCGTGACGGGCATTTCGCCGACATGGTGATGGCCGAGCTTGCCGGAAAATTCGAGGCGCCAATCTACGGCATGCTCGCCGTGGACAAGCTCATCGCGGAGCATGACTGGGGCAGGCTCCCCAAGCCCGCGATCCGCTTCCGCGGCCAGCCGACGAACGAGGTCACACCGTCCCTGCTCTGGGACGGCGAATGGGAGATTACCTACGTCACTTTCCGCGACATGGGTGCTGCCTTCATGGTGGCGCTGCTCGGCATCTATATCCTCGTGGTGGCGCAGTTCCACAGCTTCAAGCTTCCCCTCGTGGTCCTGACGCCGGTGCCGCTTACGCTGATCGGCATCGTTCCGGGGCACTGGCTCCTCGACGCGCCCTTCACCGCGACCTCGATGATCGGCTTCATCGCGCTTGCCGGCATCATCGTGCGCAACTCGATACTACTCGTCGATTTCATCCGCACCGAGCGTGCATCCGGCAAGGCGCTCCGCCAATGCTGCTATGACGCCGGCGCGATCCGCTTCCGCCCGATACTGCTCACCGCGCTCTCGGCGATGATCGGCGCCGCGACCATCCTCTCCGATCCCATCTTCCAGGGCCTTGCAATCTCGCTCCTCTTCGGGCTGCTTTCCTCGACACTTCTCACCGTGCTCGTGATCCCGGCGCTCTACATCGTCTTCCGCGGGGAGAGAACCGCACCGGCGCGCTGAAGCCGTTCGAGCACACGCGCACGGCCCATGAGCGGAAACAATCGCGCAAGCTCGGGCCCGCTCTCCTCGCCGGTGAGCGCAAGCCGGAGCGGATGGAAGAGCGCGCGCCCGCGCCTGCCCGTTGCATCGGCGAGCGCCTTCGCGTAGCGCGCGAACGTGCCCTCGTCCCACGGCTCGGGCGACAGCAGCGCCGCCGCCTGGCGAAGGAAACCCTCATCGCCATCCAGCGCGGCCTCGTCCTGCGGAGGTGCTGCGATGTCACCCGCGACCACGCCCCACCAATGCCGCGCCTCGCTCAGCAAATCGAGATTTCCCCGTACGGCGAGCCAGAATTCCTCACCGGCCCCCGCCGGGAGCCGATCGGCAACCGCCGCGAAGGGAAGATGCTGCAGCACCTGGCGGTTGAGTACCAGAAGCTGTTGCATGTCGAACCGCGCCGGCGAGTGCCCGAAGCGGGAGAGATCGAAGCTCGCGGCGAGCTGCTCGAGCGGCGCCGGCGCAATGTCGCCACTCGTGCCGAGCCGCGCGAGGTAGCTTACGAGCGCCGCCGCCTCCACGCCATCCTCCCGGAGCCGGCGAATGGAAAGGCTCGCCAGCCGCTTCGAGAGCTTTCCCCCGGCCTGGTCGGCGAGCAGCGGCAGATGCCCGAAGGCGGGCGGCGGCGTCGAATGGCACGCCTGCCAGAGATCGATCTGCACGGCGGTGTTCGTTACGTGGTCCTCGCCGCGAATGACGTGGGTGATCGAGAAATCCCGATCATCGACGATCGAGCTGAAGGTATAGAGAGGCGATCCGTCCTCGCGCACGAGCACCGGATCCGAAACGCTCCCGAGCGGCACCCGCCGCTCGCCGAGCACGAGGTCGATCCAGGAAACCGTCCGCTCGGACAGGCGGAAGCGCCAATAGGGCCGCCTTCCGCTCGCCTCCGCACGCGCGCGCTCGGCCGGGGTGAGCCTGAGCGCCGCGCGATCATAGATCGGCGGCCGGCCGCGGCGGCGCAGCATCTCCCGCTTCGCCTCGAGCTCCGCTGCGGTCTCGTAGCACGGATAGAGGCGCCCGCTGCGCTTCAGCTCCTCCGCGGCCTCTTCATACCGCGCGAGCCTCTCGGACTGCCGGACCGGTCCCTGCCATGCGAGCCCGAGCCAGGCGAGATCCCGCAGAATCGCCTCCGCATGCTCGGGCCGCGAGCGCTGAATATCCGTGTCGTCCAGGCGCAGCAGGAATTCGCCGCCGTGGCGCCTGGCGAAAAGGTAGTTGAGAACCGCAATCCGCGCGTTGCCGACATGGAGAAGGCCCGTTGGACTCGGCGCGAAGCGAACGCGAACGCTCATCGCCGCGGCATCACGCGAGGAGCCCGGAAAATCCGCCGGTGATCGGATAACGGCGGTCGCGGCCGAAAGCGCGTGGGGTGATCTTCACCCCGGGCGGCGCCTGGCGGCGCTTGTATTCGGCGCGGTCGAGCAACCGCCACACGCGGAGCACGGTTGCGCGGTCGAATCCTTTCTGCACCAGCGCCTCGATCGGCTGCTCGCGCTCGACGAGGCCCTCGAGGATGGGATCGAGAACTTCGTAGGGAGGGAGCGTGTCGTCATCTTTCTGGTCCGGCTTGAGCTCGGCCGAGGGGGGCTTCAAGAGGATGCGCTCCGGGATCACCCGCCCGGCCGGCCCGAGCGCGCGCGGCGGACGTTCTCCATTCCGCCAGCGCGCGAGCGCGAAGACGGTCGTCTTGTAGACGTCCTTGAGCACGGAATAGCCACCGCACATATCGCCATAGAGGGTCGCGTAGCCGACCGACATCTCGCTCTTGTTGCCGGTGGTGAGGAGCATGTCCCCGAACTTGTTCGAAAGCGCCATCAGCGTCGTCCCGCGCAGCCGCGCCTGGATGTTCTCCTCGGTGGTATCCGCCTGCCTGTCCCCGAAGAGCGGCGCGAGCATCTCCCCTACCGCGTCCATCGCAGGCTGGATCGGGACCGTATCGCACGCGATGCCGAGCAGGCGGGCACATTCGGCAGCGTCCTCGAGGCTGGCGGCGCTTGTGTACGGGCTCGGCAGCATTGCCGCGCGCACCCGCGCCGGCCCCAGCGCGTCCACCGCGACCGCGGCGGAAAGCGCGCTGTCGATGCCGCCGGAAAGTCCAAGGACAACGCCAGGAAAACGGTTCTTCCGCACGTAGTCGGCAAGCCCCAGCCTCATCGCGCAGTAGATCTGTTCGAGCAGCGGCGGCTCGGGGGCGATCGCACCCGGCGCACACCGGAGACTGTCCCCGTCGCGATGCCACGCGGTGAGTGCGAGCGCCTCCTCGAAGAAGGGCATCTGCAAGGCGAGCGAGCGATCGGGGTTGAGCACGAACGATCCGCCGTCGAACACGAGCTCGTCCTGGCCGCCGACCTCGGCGCAGAAGACAAAGCCAAGGCCTGTCTCCACCACGCGCGAGACGGCAAGCGCGATCCGCTTCGCCTGCTTGCCGGCCTCGAAGGGGGAGCCGTTGATGGAGAGGAGAATCTCCGCTCCGCTTTCCGCCAGCGTCTCGGCAAGCTCGGGCAGCCACCAATCCTCGCAGATCATCAAGCCGAGGCGGAAGTCGCGAAAGGAAACGGGACCCGCGATCGGCCCGGGATCGAACACCCGCTTGTCGTCGAAGACACCGTAATTCGGAAGCTCGTGCTTGGCGCGCCGGGCAAGGATGCGCCCGCCGTCGAGCAGGAAGGCGGCGTTGTGGAGCCTCTCTCCGTCTCGCCACGGCCCGCCCGCCACCACGCCCGGCCCGCCGTCGCGCGTGTCCACCGCGAGCGCCTCGATGGCCGCCTCGCATGCCGCGACGAACGCGGGCTGGTGCGCGAGGTCCTCCGGCGGATAGCCGCCGATAGAGAACTCCGGTGTCACCACGAGATCGGCACCGCGCCGCGCCGCTTCCGCGCGCGCCGCGCGGATCGCGGCAAGATTGGCCCCGACCGCGCCGATATGCGGGTTGAGCTGGGCGAGCGCGATCTTCAGCGTTTCCGCCATGCAACAAAGCCTCGTCGAAGGACGGGAGAGGTCAATTGACCAGTATGTAGTGCATGGTCGCTTCGAGGGTAATCTGGTCGGCTGGCGTGCCCGGCGGGAAGGGCGGCAGCCGCGCGCCCTGGAAGAGCCCGAGCCACGCCTGATCGAGGAACGGCGAGCCGGAGCTCTGCAGCAATGTCGCGTTGCGCACAGTGCCGTCCCGCGCGATGACGAGTTGGATCAACACCGCGCCTTGCTGATCCATCTCAAGCGCCTGCTCGGGGTAATATTTCCGCTCGTTGACCCATTGGGTCAGCTCCGCACGCCAGTCGGGGCCGATATTCCCCTGGATGGTGAATTCGCGGGCAAAGGCGTTCCGCATCACCGACTCGTTGAGGGCGAGGTTGAGGCCGCCCGCCTGCGCGGATGGGGGCGCCGGCGCTCCTGCTGGCGCCCCTGAGGGCGGCGCGCCATAGGACATGTTGTTCATCACGGCGTAGCGCGGCGCCGCCGGCGCCGACGGAGCGGGCGGTGCGTGGCGGGGCGGTGTCGGCGGCACCGGCAGCGGCGGGGGCAGCAGGAACGGACGCGGCGCGGGGAGCGGCGGCGGCTGGAGCAGCGCCTGCATCTCCGAATCGGGCGCCAGCCGGACCGAGTATTGCTGCTCGGGGGACGGTTGCGGCGGCGCCGGCCGCGAAACCGGGGCGGGCGCCGGGCGGGCGAGCGCGAGATGCGTGGGGGCCGGGACGGGCCGCGGCGCGGGCACTGGGCGCGGGACCGGCCGCGGCGGCGAAACGCGCGCGAGCGGGTGCGGCCGGTTGACCGGCTGCAGCGGCGCGGCCGGATGCGGCCGCTCGGGCGGCCCACGTCGCTGGCTCCTCGGCGCGGCCGCATGCGGCGCACCGCCGTGCTCGAAGATCATCGCCACCTGGGCGGGCGGCACGAATTCCTCCTGACGCTGCCTCGGCTTCACGCTCAACACCAGCAGCGCCAGCACCAGAAGATGCAGCAGCAGCGAAAAGACCAAGGGGCGCGACCGCGACGGGCGCCGCCTGAAGGGGGGAGCGAGGCGCCCGCTCGTGATCATGGCTGTTGCGCCCGCCAAAGCGGTCTCACACGGGCCGGCCGCTTCCCTCGCCGGCGCGGCGCCGCAGGAGGAACTCCCGCCCGAGCTTCACCATCGGCACGCCGTCGTACTCGACGATGTCGGCGGTGGCATAGGTCTCGGTCCACCGCTCGGGCAGGAAGCTGCCGGTGCCGACGACGTCGATCGGCGCTGCGGCGTCCGCCATCACGCGGCATTTGTCGACCGAGAAACCGGAGGAGGCGACGATGCGCGCTCGAGGAAAGCCCCGATCGTCCAGCGCCTCGCGCAAGCGCCAGATCGCGGCCGCCGACACACCCGTGCCGACGAGGTAGCGGAGCTCGGTCTCGCTGCGATAGCCGCGGATCGCGTTCGGCGCGCGGCGGTCGAGCACCGCGTAGCTCTCCGCCGGGTCGAGCCCCTCGACGAACCGCCCGCCATGCGTGTCCAGCCGGAAGGCGAGCCGCCCGGCCGCGGCGAGATCCGGAAACCGCTCGCAGACCACGATCGCGTCGGTGATCTCGTGCCCGAAATAATCGACGAGCACGGTGAGGTTCTCCTCGGGGAACGTCTCGTGAAACATCTCGGCCGCCCGCAGCGTCGATCCGGCATAGCCGATCAGGGCATGCGGCATGGTGCCGAGACCGCGCGCCTGCCCGTACCAGTGCGCGGTTGCGTTGTTGGCATTGCCGACGAAGCCGCGCGCCCCCTCGCGCACCGCGGCCCGGCTGCCGACCGAAGCGGCATAGGCCATCATTTCCTGCATCTCCGCCCCTGCGCAGTGCCGCGCCTCCATCGCCAGGAACGCGGTGCGCGGCAGAGCGAGGCACATCCTATAGGCGTTGTGGGCAGCGACGCATGGCGGCCCGATCTTCTGGAGGAAGATCGTTTCGAGATCGGCGAGCTGGAGCAGGCTGCCGGTGATGTAAACGAGCGGCTCGCCCGCGCCGACCCAGGATCCTTCCGGATACATCGAATCGATCACGAACTCGGTTCCGCGCGCGGCGGCGGCCTCCTCGAGCCACGCCACCATCAGCCGCGGCGCCGAAACCGCCGGTCCGCGCAGGAAGACCGCATATGTCACGCGCTTGTCCCCATAGCGCGAGACGATGGCGCGCGTGCGGCTGAAATAGGCGTCGGTGCGCGCGGCGATATCGGCGTCGAGCACGGAATGGGACTCCGGCCGGTCCGCCGCCATGGGCCCGACCCTACTCGGCTGCGGCCGCCGGCGCGGCGACCTGGCCCAGCCGCCGGGCCTTCAGCTCCTGTGCGACCAGGAAGGCAAGCTCCAGCGCCTGCTCGGCATTGAGCCTGGGGTCGAGGAAGGTTTCGTAGCGCGTCGCGAGGTCGGCCTCGGTGAGCCGGTGCGCGCCGCCGATGCATTCGGTGACGTTCTGGCCCGTCATCTCCACATGCACACCGCCGGCGATCGTCCCCTCCGCCGCGTGCGCATCGAAGAAGCGCTGCACCTCGGCGAGGATCGCATCGAAGCTCCGGGTCTTCACCTTGCTCGCCGTGGTCACGGTGTTGCCGTGCATCGGGTCGCAGAGCCAAACGACCGTGGCCCCTTCTCGCTTCACCGCGCGCAAGAGCGGCGGCAGCTTCGCCAGCACCTTCTCCGCCCCCATGCGGCTGATCAGCGTGATCCGGCCCGGCTCGTTCGCCGGGTTGAGCAGCGCCAGCATGGCGAGAAGCTCGTCCTCCGGCGTGGTCGGCCCGACCTTGATCCCGATTGGGTTCTTCACGCCGCGCAGGAACTCGACATGGGCGCCCTCGGGCTGGCGCGTGCGGTCGCCGATCCAGAGGAAGTGCGCCGAGCAGCCGTACCAGTCCCCGCTCGTCGAATCGACGCGCGTCAGCGCCTCCTCGTAGGGCAGCAGCAGCGCCTCGTGGCTGGTGTAGAACTCGGTCTCGTGGATCTGCGGCGTCGACTGGCTGTCCATCCCGCAGGCGGCCATGAACGAGAGCGTCTCGTCGATGCGCTGGCAGAGATCCCGGTAGCGCTCCGCCTGGGGCGAGCGGGCGACGAAATCGAGGTTCCAGCGGTGCACCCCGTGCAGGTCCGCGTAGCCGCCCGAGGCGAAGGCGCGCAGCAGGTTGAGCGTCGAGGCGGACTGGAAATAGCCGAGCTCCATGCGCGCCGGGTCCGGCACGCGCGCCGCGGCCGAGAACTCCGCCCCGTTGACGATGTCGCCGCGATAGGACGGCAGCGTTTCGCCGCCCACCGTCTCGTCCTCGGAGCTCCGTGGCTTGGCGAACTGCCCGGCCATGCGGCCGATCTTCACGACCGGCAAGCTCGCCCCGTAGGTCAGCACCACCGCCATTTGCAACAGCACGCGGAAGCTGTCGCGAATGATGTTGGCGGTAAAGTCGGAAAAACTCTCCGCGCAATCCCCACCCTGAAGCACGAACGCCCGCCCCTCGGAGGCGAGCGCGAGCGCCGCCTTCAGCCGCCGCGCCTCGCCGGCGAAGACGAGCGGCGGAAACCGCCGGAGCCGCGCCTCGACCGCGGCAAGCCGTTCCGCGTCCGGATAGACGGGAGCCTGGCGGATGGGCCGGGCTCTCCAGGAGTTGGGCGTCCAGTCTCGTTGCGGCATAGCCAAGGCCTTCCTTCCCAATGAAGCCAAGGGGCTCTGCCCCTTTAACCCCGCTGGGGCCTAGAGGCCCCAGACCCCCATTCCCTTAAAGGAATGGATTGCAAAGGCTCCGCCTTTGCCGGGGTTAGGGCACCCAACGCGCTCGCGCGTTGGGACCCGGGCAAGGGGCAGAGCCCCTTGCCCGGGCCTATTATCGACGGAAATCGCCGGTTTGCCTATTCGGCAGCTTTCGGCAGGCCGACGGTGCGGGTGAGCGTTCGCAGGGTCACGAACTCCTCGGCCGCGGTTGGGTGGATCCCGATCGTCCGGTCGAAGTCCGCCTTGGTGGCGCCGGTGGTCATGGCGACGGCGAGGCCTTGGATGATCTCCGGCGCGTCCTCGCCCAGCATATGCGCCCCGAGCACCCGCCCCCGCGTCGGTTCCACCACGAGCTTCATCACAGTCCTCCGCTTGCGGCCCGTGAGCGTATGCCGCATCGGGGTGAAGCGGGTCAGATAGATCTCGGCCGGCCCCTGCGCGGCAGCCTCGGCCTCGGTGAGGCCCACGGTGGCGATTGGAGGCGAGGAGAACACCGCGGTCGGAACGGCGGAGAAATTATAGTTGCGCGGCCCGGGGCCGAACAGCGCATCGGCGAGCGCGTGGCCCTCGGCCGTCGCCACCGGGGTGAGCTGCAGCCGGTCCGTGACGTCGCCGATCGCGTAGATGTGCGGCTGGCTGGTCGCCCAATGGGAATCGATGATGACGGCCCCGTTCGGGCCGGTGGCGACGCTTGCCTTCTCGAGCGCGAGGCCGGCCGTGTTCGGCACGCGGCCGATGGCGAAGAAGACGAGGTCGGCGGTGATTTCACTGCCGTCGCTGAGATGGAGCGTGCGGGCGGAGCCGGCGGCCTCGAGTCGCGTCGTGTGCGTGCTCGGATGCAGCGAGATCCCGCCCGAGGCGAGGGCTTCGGCGAGCCCTTCGCGGAGATCCTCGTCGAAGCCGCGCAAGGGCAGCTCGCGGCGATAGACGAGGTGGGTCTCGGCGCCGAGGCCGGCGAAGATGCCGGCGAACTCCACCGCGATATAGCCCGAGCCGACGATCGCCACCCGCCGCGGCATCTCGGGAAGATAGAAGGCGTCATCGGAGATGATCGCGAGCTCGTGGCCGGGAATGGCGGGCGGCACGGGGTGGCCGCCGGTCGCGATGATGATCCGCTCGGCGCTGACCTGCTGCTCGCCCACCGCGAGCGTGTGCGCGTCGAGGAACCGCGCGCGCGCCTCGAACGTCGTCGCACCCGCCGCCTGGAGGATCTCGCGATAGAGGCCGCTGAGCCGCCCGACCTCGCGGTCCTTGGCAGCGATCAGGGTTGCCCAGTCGTGCTGCGGCCGCGTCGCATTCCAGCCGAAGCCGCGCGAGTCCTCGGCAAGCATGCCGTATTCGGCGGCCTGCACCATCAGCTTCTTCGGCACGCAGCCGACATTGACGCATGTCCCGCCCCAGAAGCGAGATTCGGCGACGCCGACGCGCGCGCCGTGGCCCGCGGCGATGCGCCCGGCGCGCACGCCGGCCGAGCCGCCACCGATCACGAAGAGGTCGAAATCCATCGTCCCATCCTATGCGGAGATCGCCGGCAGCTCGATATCCTCCCAGCCCGTGAGACGCTCGATGGCTCGGCCGATCCGCAGCAGCATCGCCTCGTCAAACGGCCTTCCGACGAGCTGCACCGAGAGCGGCAGGCCCGAAGCCGTGAGCCCGACGGGCACGCTCATCGCGGGGTGGCCGGTGAGGTTGAAGGCGCCGGTTTGCAGCGGCGAGTAGGCGGCGCGCGGATCGGCGGGCTGATCGAGGCGCGGCGCCGGGGCGAGCGAGCAGGCGGTCAAGAGCGCGTCGCACGGCACGAGCGCCCGGTTGACCTCATCGGCGAGAAGCCGCCGGATGCGCCCGGCCTGAACGAGGTCGGCGGCGGTGATGGCCGCGCCCGGGACGAGGCGCTCGACCGTCTTCCGCCCGTAATCGCCGAGCCGGTGCCGGAGGTCCTGCTCGTGCACGGCGAAGGCCTCGGCCAGCAGGATCACCCGGTTGGCGGCGACAAAGAGCGCCTGATCGGAAAGTGTGATGTCCGTGACTTCCGCGCCCGCGTCGCGCAGCAGGCCGGCGGTGCGGTCGATGGCCGCCCCGGCCTCCGCGGTGAGCGCCGGCGCCTTGGCGAAGAATTCGCGGGGAATCCCGATCCGGAGCCCGCGCACGCCCGCCTCGAGCGCGGCGCGATAATCCGGGACCGGCCGGTCGGCGCTGCCCGGGTCCTCCGGGTCGTGACCGGCCATCACCTGCATGGCGATCGCGGTGTCCTCGACCGAGCGCGCGAGCGGCCCGCAATGGTCGAGCGTGTAGGAGAGCGGAAAGACGCCCCGCCGGCTCACCCTCCCGTAGGTCGGCTTGAGCCCGACGGTGCCGCAATAGGCGGCCGGGCCGCGGATCGATCCTCCGGTGTCCGACCCGCTGGCGACGCGCAGCATCCCGGCCGCGATCGCGGCCCCCGAGCCGGAGGAGGAGCCGCCGGTGAAATGCTCCAAATTCCAGGGGTTGCGCGCCGGCGGAAAAGGAAGGTCGAAGCTTGGCCCGCCGATCGCGAACTCGTGGGTCGCGAGCTTGCCAAGCAGCACGCCCCCGGCGGCGGCGAAGCGCTGCGCGACCACGCTGTCCTTGGCGGGGATATTGCCGACGCGAAGGCGCGAGTGGCAGGTCGTGGCGATGCCGGCGGTGTCGTAGATGTCCTTGAGCCCGTAGGGGATGCCGTGGAGGGGCCCGCGATCGGTCCCGGAGGCGAGCTCGGCGTCCGCCCGCGCGGCATCGGCGAGCGCGCGCGCCCTGGTCACGACGATGAAGGCGTGGACCCGGTCGTTGCAGGCAGCGATCCGCTCCAGCGCCTCGCCCGCCAGCGCCACCGCGGTGGTCTTGCCGGCACGGAGCTGCCGCCCGGCCTCGGCGATCGATCTCACGGCCGATAGACCGCGGCCGGCTCGAGGCTCGGCGACAGCGGATCGTGCAGGAGCGCGATTTCGCGCCGGAGATCGGCGAAGGCGACCAGCAGCCCTTCTCGCCTGTCCTCTGGAATGGTCAGGCCCGCCCGTGCCATGAGTACGTCGAACTCGTCGGCTTCCGCCGTCATCCGATGCTCCCTTTCGCTCGCAGGTTTTTCCGATTGCGGGGGCGGAGACTGGCGGGTTTTGCTCTCTCCGGCAACCGCGCGGCTCGATGTCCATCCGCAACCTCGACAAGGCGTTCCATCCGGCCTCCATCGCGCTGATCGCCTCCTCGATCGAGGAGGGCAGCATCGGCGCGGCGGCGCTTGCCAACCTCGCCGGCGCGCGCTTCGACGGGCCGCTTGCGGTGGTGGCACGGGACGGCCGCCCGCTTGGCTCCGTGCCCTCCTTCCCCGACATCGCACGCCTGCCCCAAGCGCCCGACCTCGCCGTGATCGCCGCGCCGCTGGAGGAGATCCCCGCCCTCGTCCGCGATCTTGGCGCCCGCGGCACCCGCGCGGTGCTGATCCTCGGCACGGCCTATACCGCGACGGACGCAGAGGGAAAGGCCTGCCAGCGCGCGATCCTGATGGCCGCGCGGCCTCACCTGGTCCGCGTGATCGGGCCGGCCAGCCTCGGCATCATCGTCCCCGGGCATGGACTCCACGCGAGCTTCGCGCATCTCGGGCCGGCGCCGGGCGCCATCGCCCTGGTCAGCCGCTCGAACGCGCTCGCCGCCGCCGCGCTCGATTGGGCGCAGCCGCGCCGGATCGGGTTCTCGCACATCGTCGCACTCGGCGATGTCTCGGACGTCGATTTCGGCGACATGCTCGACTATCTGGCGACTTCGCCCGAGGCGCGCGCAATCCTGCTCTACACCGAGGAGGTGACGGAGGCGCGGAAATTCATGTCCGCGGCGCGCGCCGCGTCGCGCAGCAAGCCGGTGGTCATCGTCAAGGCCCGCCGCTACGCCGAGGGCGCGCGCACCGCGCCCGACGAGGTGTACGACGCCGCCTTCCGCCGCGCCGGGGCGCTCCGTGTCCGGTCCATGCGCGAGCTTTTCGCCGCCGCCGAGACGCTCGCGCTGACCCGCGAGCGGCGCGGCGACCGCCTCGCGATCCTGACCAACGGCACCGGTCCGGGCGTGCTGGCGCGCGACGCGCTCGAGGCGGAAGGCGGCCGGCTCGCCGCCTTCTCCCCGGCTACCCTGGCGCGGCTCGCTGCCCTGACACGGTTCAATGAAGAGGAGGGACCCAACCCGATCGACATTCCCGCCGACGTCCCGCCAACTTTGCGCGCGGCAGCGCTTGCCGCCGTGCTCGAGGATCCGGGCGTGGACGGCGCGCTCGTGCTGCACAGCCCGAGCGCGCTCGAGGCGCCCGAGGCGGTCGCCGATGCGATGATCGCGGCCCTCGCCACCGTCCCCTCGCTCGGGGCCTCCGGTCGCAACGTCTTCACCGCCTGGCTCGGCGAGGAGAAAGCCGCCGCCGGACGCGCGCGCTTCGTTGAAGCGCGCGTCCCGACCTACCCCTCGCTCGACGACGCCGTCACCGGCTTCATGCACCGAGTGCGCTATCGCGCGAACCAGGACCTCCTGATGGAGGTCCCGCCGGCCGGGCCCGACGACGCCCGTCCCGACCGGGAAGAAGCCGCGGCGGCGATCGCCGGCGCGCTTGCCGCGGGCCGGCGCTTTCTCGAGCCCGACGAGGCGGCCCGGCTGCTCGCGGCCTATGGCATCCCAGTCGTGCCGACCCGCACCGCCGCGGACGGCGAGGAGGCAGCGAAGGCGGCCGCCGAGATCGGCGTGCCGGTCGCGCTCAAGATTCGCTCGGCCGATATCGCGCATCGCGGCGAGATCGGCGGCGTCGCGCTGCATCTCGAGGGCATCGCCCGCGTGCGGTCCGAAGCGGCCGCCATGCTCGCGCGCGTCCGCCGCGCCCGCCCCGCCGCCCGGATCGAAGGTTTTCTCGTCCAGGAGATGATCGCCCGGCCTGGCGCGCTCGAGCTCGCCGTGGGCCTGATCGACGGCGGCGTCTTCGGCCCTGTGGTGGCGCTCGGGAAAGGAGGAGCCGGCGCTGGCCGGCCCGGCGATGCGAGCCTCGAGCTGCCGCCGCTCAACATGGCGCTCGCCCGCTGGCAGATGGCGCGAGCGCCGATCGAGCTCTCCGCCGCCGACCAGGACGCGCTCGCCCAGGTATTGATCCGCATCGCCGAGATCGCCTGCGCTCATGCCGAGATCCAATCTCTGCTCATCGATCCCCTCCTCGCCGATGCCGACGGCGTCATCGCCCTCGACGCCCGGATCGCCGTCGCGCCCGATGACCGCCGCGCCACGCAACGGCTCGCCATCCTCCCCTACCCGGCCGAGCTGGAAACCACCCTCGCGCTCGAGGATGGGGGGGAGATGCGCATCCGGCCGATCCGCCCCGAGGATGAGCCGCTGCTCCGGGAGATGTTCCGGCACATGAGCGCGGAGGACGTGCGCCTGCGTTTCCTGACGGCAATGAAAGAGATGCCGCATGCGCTCGCCGCGCGGCTCACGCAGATTGATTACGATCGCGAGATGGCGCTGATCGCGCTCGACGAGGTAGGCGGCATGGACGGCGTCGCGCGCTTCTCCGCCGACGCCGACAATGCGCGGGCGGAATTCGCCGTTGCCGTGCGGAGCGACCGCAAGCGCCACAACCTCGGCCGGGTCCTGATGACCTATCTCCTCGAGATCGCGCACCGCCGCGGCATCGGCGAGATTTACGGCGACGTCGCTGCCGAGAACGCGCCGATGATCGCCTTCTGCCGCGCGCTCGGCTTCGTCATCGGCAAACATCCCGACGACCCGCAGCTCCTGCGCGTGAGCCGGCCGGGATGAATGAGCGATCTAAAGATCCAGGCTCAATCTCGGAATCGCGAAAAAGGGGACAAGCACCATCCTCCATTTGTATTGATGTTTCACGTGAAACATGAATTAGATCAAGTCACTAAAAAATTCCGCCGAAAATTTAGGCATTTTTGGCGCCGCTCATTGAAGATTCGCTGCAACCTTTACGTGCCGATGCCGCCGATCGCCAGGTACTTGATCTCGAGATATTCCTCGATCCCGTATTTCGAGCCCTCGCGGCCGAGCCCCGAGGATTTCACGCCGCCGAACGGCGCGACCTCGGTCGAGATGATGCCCTCGTTGATGCCGATGATCCCGTACTCCAGCGCCTCCGCCACGCGGAAGATGCGGCCGACATCGCGGGCGTAGAAATAGGAGGCGAGGCCGAACTCGGTGTCGTTGGCGAGCTTGATCGCCTCGGCCTCCGTCTTGAAGCGGAAGAGCGGCGCCACCGGCCCGAAGGTCTCCTCGCGGAAGATGAGCGCCTCGGGCGGCACGTCGGCGAGCACCGTCGGCTCGAAGAAATTGCCGCCGAGCTTATCGGGCTTGCCGCCGGTGATCACCTTGGCGCCGCGGCGCACGGCGTCGGCGATGTGCTCCTCGACCTTGGCGACGGCGGCTTCATTGATGAGCGGGCCTTGCGTGACGCCCGGCTCCATGCCGTTGCCGACCTTCAGCTTCTCGACCTCCGCCTTGAGCTTGGCCGAGAAGGCATCGAACACGGTGTCCTGCACCAGGAGGCGGTTGGCGCAGACGCAGGTCTGCCCGGTGTTGCGGTATTTGCTCGCCATCGCGCCCACGACCGCGGCGTCGAGATCGGCATCGTCGAAGACAATGAAGGGCGCGTTGCCGCCGAGCTCCATGCTCGTCTTCTTGATCGTCGGTGCGCACTGGGCGATGAGCTTCGCCCCCACCTCGGTCGAGCCGGTGAAGGAAAGCTTTCGAACCAGAGGGTTGGAGGTGATCTCCGCGCCGGTTTCCCCGGAAGGCCCGGTGATGACGTTGCACACCCCGGCCGGCATGCCCGCCCGCTCGGCGAGCACGGCGAGTGCCAGCGCCGAGAACGGCGTCTGGCTCGCGGGGCGGATCACCCCGGTGCAGCCCGCGGCCCAACCGGGCCCGGCCTTGCGGGTGATCATCGCGGCGGGGAAGTTCCAGGGCGTGATCGCGGCGAAGACGCCGATCGGCTCCTTCTGCACGACGATCCGCCGCCCCTTGGCGTTCTGCGGGATGGTATCGCCGTAGACGCGCTTTGCTTCCTCGGCGAACCATTCGATGAAGCTCGCGGCATAGGCGATCTCGCCGCGGCTCTCGGCGAGCGGCTTGCCCTGCTCGGCCGTCATGATGAGCGCCAGATCCTCGGTGTTGGCGATCATCAGCTCGAAGAGCTTGCGCAAGATCGCCGCCCGGTCCTTGGCGAGCATCGCCCGCCAGGCGGGAAAGGCACGGGCGGCCGCCTCGATCGCACGCCGGGTCTCGGCCGCGCCGAGCGCCGGCACCTCGCCCACCGCCTCGCCGGTCGCGGGGTTCTTCACCACGATGGTGCGGCCGCTATCCGCCTCGACCCATTTGCCGTCGATGCAGTTCGCCTGGCGCAGCAGGGTCGGGTCCTTGAGCGGCAGGGGCGAGACGGGGTTCAGCATGGCGATCCTCCTGATCCGGCTTTCCGCCAAGATAGGTGCCCGGCGCCCCGATGTCAGCGGCGCACTACTCGACGGTCACGGACTTGGCGAGGTTGCGCGGCTGATCGACGTCCGTGCCCTTCAGCACCGCCACGTGATAGGCGAGGAGCTGCACCGGGATCGCGTAGAGGATGGGGGCGACGAAGGGATCGACCGGCGGCAGCACCACCGTCTCGGCGGCGATCCGGGAGAGCTTCCTGGCACCTTCCTCGTCGCTGAAGACGATGACCTTGCCGCCGCGCGCCGCGGCCTCCTGGAGGTTCGAGGCGGTCTTCTCGAACAGTGGCCCGGAAGGCGCGATCGCGATCACCGGGACGGAAGGATCGATGAGCGCGATCGGGCCGTGCTTCATCTCGCCTGCGGCGTAGCCCTCGGCGTGGATGTAGCTGATCTCCTTCAATTTGAGCGCGCCCTCGAGCGCGATGGGATGGCAGAGGCCGCGGCCGAGATAGAGGACGTCGCGCGCCTCGGCGACCCGCTCGGCGAGGCGGCGGATCGGCGCCTCCCGCTCGAGTACCAGCGCGGCGCGGCCGGGCACCTCGAGCAGGGCCGCCGTGAGGGCAGCCTCGGCTTCGCGCGCGATCGCCCCGCGGGCGCGGGCCGCCGCGATGGCAAGGCAGGCGAGCACGGCGAGCTGGGCGGTGAAGGCCTTCGTGCTCGCGACCCCGATCTCGGGGCCGGCGACCGTCTCCAGCACCACGTCCGCTTCGCGCGCCATCGTGCTCTCCGGCGCGTTCAGCACCGCGAGGACGTGCTGCTCGGCGTCGCGGAGGAAGCGGAGCGCGGCGAGCGTGTCCGCCGTCTCGCCCGACTGGCTCACCAGCACCGCAAGCCCGCCCTTGGGCAGCGGCGGGGCGCGGTAGCGGAGCTCGCTCGCGACGTCCGCGTCCGCGGGGAGCCGCGCTAGGCTCTCCAGCCAGGAGCGCCCGACGAGGCCGGCATAGAAGGCAGAGCCGCAGGCGCTGATCGTGACGCGCGGGACGCGGGCGAGATCGAACGGCAGCGCGGGCAAAGCGACCGTCCGCGCCAGCGGATCGATCATCCGCCCGAGCACGTCACCAAGCACCGCGGGATGCTCGTGCAGCTCCTTCTCCATGAAGTGCCGGAAGGCGCCCTTGCCGATCAGCGCGCCGGTGAGCGAGGTCTGCTTCACCTCGCGGGCGACGGGCGCGCCGTCGGCGCCGAAGAAGCGGGCATCGTCCCGCGTCAGCACCGCCCAGTCCCCGTCCTTGAGGAAGGCGACGCGGCGGGTGAGCGGGGCGAGTGCGAGCGTGTCGGAGCCGAAATACATTCCGCCCTCGCCGAACCCGACCGCGAGCGGCGCGCCGTGCTGCGCGCCGATCATCAGCTCGGGATGGCCGGCGAAGATCATTGCCAGCGCATAGGCGCCCTCGAGCCGGCGGAAGGCGGCGCCGGCCGCTTCGATCGGGTCCATCCCCTGCCCGAGGTTGAAATCGACCAGCCGGGCGACCGTCTCGGTGTCGGTCTCGGTCTCGAACTCCTGGCCCGCTTCCTCGAGCTCGGCGCGGAGCTCGGCGTGGTTCTCGATGATGCCGTTGTGCACGACGGAGACGCGCGCGGTGCCGTGCGGATGGGCGTTGCTTTCGGTCGGCGCCCCGTGCGTCGCCCAGCGTGTGTGCCCGATGCCCGTGGTGCCGGGAACCGGATCGCGCGCGAGCACGGAGGCGAGGTTCGCGAGCTTGCCCGCGGCGCGCCGCCGCTCGATGTGGCCGTTCACGAGCGTTGCCACGCCGGCGCTGTCATAGCCGCGATAGGCCATCCGCTCGAGCGCGTTGAGCAGCAGCGGCGCTGCCGGCTCGGCGCCGATCACGCCTACGATCCCGCACATTTTCCTTTTCCCTTTCGCGCTCGAAGCTTCGCGGCCCCGCCCTGCTTCACGGCCTGCCGCGCGCGGCCGAAGGCGAGCGCGCCGGGGGCGACGTCTTCCGTAATCACGCTGCCCGCCGCGACGAAGGCGCCGTCGCCGATCGCAACCGGGGCGACGAGGACGGCATCGGAGCCGATGAAGGCGTGCGCGCCAATCTCCGTGCGGTGCTTGGCGATGCCGTCGTAGTTGCAGGTGATCGTGCCGGCGCCGATGTTGGCACCCGCGCCGATGGCGGCATCGCCGAGATAGGAGAGGTGGTTGGCCTTGGCGCCGGCACCGAGCGTGGCGGCCTTCAGTTCCACGAAGTTTCCGACATGCGCGCCCTCGCCCACGATCGTGCCGGGCCGCAGGCGCGCGAAGGGCCCGACGATCGCGCGGGCCTGCACGACGCACCCCTCCAGGTGGGTGAAGGCGCGGATCTCCGCGCCCTCGCCAACCGTCACGCCCGGCCCGAACACCACGTAGGGCCCGATCGCTACATCCGGGGCGAGGCACGTGTCGGCGGCGAGGAACACGGTCTCCGGCCCGACCAGGCTCGCTCCGGCCGCGAAGGCGTCCGCGCGCAGCCGGGCCTGCAGGGCAGCCTCGGCCTCGGCGAGCTCGGCGCGGGTGTTGATCCCGCGCAGCTCGGCGAAAGGGGCCTCGACGGCCGCGACCGCGGCGCCTTCGGAGGCGGCGAGTGCCACGATATCGGTAAGGAAGTACTCGCCCTTGGCGTTCTCGTTGCCGACGCGCGCGAGCCAGCCTTTGAGCGCCGGGCCGGGGGCCGAGAGACCGCCGGCGTTGCAGAGTCCGGCCGCCCGCTCGGTGGCACTCGCCTCCGCCCATTCGACGATGCGCGGCTTATCGCCCAGGATCACCTGGCCGTAGCCGGCGGGATCGGGCGGGCGCATCGCGAGGAGGGCAAGCCCGGCGCCCGCCTCAAGACGGGCGAGCAGGGCGCGCAGGGTCTCGGGGCGGACGAGCGGGTTGTCGGCGTAGAGGATGGCGACGGGGCCCGGTCCGAAATGCTCCGCCGCCGCGAGGGCCGCGTGCGCGGTGCCGAGCCGCCGCTCCTGCACCACCACCTCGTGCGGGGCGGCGAGTGCGGCGATCTCGGGCATTTCCGGCCCGGCGACGACGACGATGCGGTCGAACACTTCGCCGCAGGTTTGCAGGAGATGCCAGAGCAGCGGCTTGCCGCCCAAGAGCGCCATCGCCTTGGGCGCGCTGGAGCGCATCCTCGTGCCGAGGCCGGCAGCCAGAATGATCGCAGCGCTCGCCATCGAAAACATCGGGTAGCGGCCCGAGCCGGGAGGTGTCAAAGCTCCCTGCCCCCCGCGGACATCAATTCCCGTTGCGGAGTGCGACGATTTGGCACGGACGATCCTTTTCGATCTCGACGGCACGCTGGTCGATAGCCTGCCGGACCTCGCGGCGAGCCTGAACCGCGTGCTGGCGGAAGAGGACCTCGCGCCGTTCGCGGCGCAGGAGGTCACGGGGATGGTGGGCGATGGGCTTGCCGCCCTGCTTGCCCGGGCGCTGGCGGAGCGCGGCCGCAACCCGGACCGGGCCCTGCTGGTCCGCTTCCGGAGGGATTATTTCGGCGCCGTTGCCGTCGCCTCCCGCCCCTATCCCGGGGTGCCCGAGACGCTCGCCGAACTCGCCGCCGAGGGCTGGCGGATGGCGGTCTGCACCAACAAGCCGGAGGAGGCCGCCCGGCGGCTGCTCGCTGCGCTTGGGCTTGACGCCTGGTTCGGGGCGATCGCGGGCGCCGACACGTTCCAGGTTCGAAAACCCGATCCGCGCCACCTGCTCGCGACAGTCGAGGCGATCGGCGGTCGCCCGGAACGCGCGATCATGCTCGGCGACCATGCCAACGACGTCGCGGCGGCGCGGGCCGCCGGGATCATCCCGGTGTTCGCCCTCTGGGGCTACGGCGCGGCGGACATGGCGGGCGGGGCACGCAGCCTGCCCGCGATCAGTGCGTTGCCCGCGCTGGCGGAGGATCTGCTGCCGGGGGCGGCAGCACCAGGTCGGCCGAAGTCGAAGGAAGGGGCTGCGGACCGGCCGTGACGTCCGTCAGGTACATCATCGCAGGCCCGAGCCAGCGGTTGGTGAAGGTGATGCGGACCGGCAGCAGCGGCAGGCCGGCGACCGGATGGGCGAACCAGACGGCGCCGCGGCGCACGCGCTCGCGCTTCGCGGGGCTGTCGGAGCGCAGGAAGCCGCCGAGAAGCTGGCCGGTGACGTC
>CAVUZJ010000024.1:0-13223 GCA_963745975.1 uncultured Pseudomonadota bacterium | reverse complement strand
CTGGGTCGAAGACCTGAACGCCTGGCGCGTCAGCCGGGCTCGCTCGTGCGCGGCACCGCCGCCCATGAGCTCGTCACGGTCAGCCCCTAGATCGTCCGCTATCGCATCGCCGGCGACGTCGTGGTGATCCTGCGTGTTCGTCACAGTGCCTGCCGCCCGACACGGCGCTGAAGGCGAATCTGGTCCGAAGCTTGCAATTTCCTTGTTCAAATCTTCCTTTTGACCGCGGTCAACGGTTTTGGGCACGGCTTTCCCGCGGCTCTGTCTCGCGAGCCGGGACCGTGGCGCGCGCGATGGCCGCTCCGCCAAGCTGAACGAACCCGCCCGCGAGCATCGCGGCGCGGAATCCCGCGGCCCCGCCGCCTATCGCGGCGAAGATCGTGCCGAGCACGGCCACGCCCAGCACCGCCCCGCTCATGCGCGCGAGATTGAAGAGTGCGGCGGCAGTGCCCGCACGCGGGGCAGCGACGGCGGCCACCGCAACCGAAAGCAGCGGACCCGTGTTCAACCCCATCCCGAGTTCGGCGATGACGAGTGCCGCTTCCGCGAGCCAGAGCGGGGCGCCCGCGCGCGTTGCGGCAAGAACGATGAGGCCTGCGCCTATGGTCGCAGTTCCGCCCGCGGTCATCGTGCGCATCCCGAGGCGCTCGGCGAGCCGGCCCGAGCGCGTCGAGACCAGGAAGAAGACGAGCGAGATCGGCATCAGGGCGAGGCCCGCGCCCGCGGCGCCAAGATGGGCGACAAGATGGGCGGCAGCTTGCCCGGAGGACTGCCACAGCAAC
This sequence comes from uncultured Pseudomonadota bacterium, assembly GCA_963745975.1. Lineage (GTDB taxonomy): Bacteria > Pseudomonadota > Alphaproteobacteria > Acetobacterales > Acetobacteraceae > JAKAWQ01. Next base: position 12,441 of record CAVUZJ010000024.1, on the reverse strand, counting down.
GGGAGGAGGAAGATCATGCCGTAGACGCCGAAGGTCATCGCCGCGGTCGCCGCGATCGCACCGCGAAAGGCGGGCTTGCCGAAGAGGTCGAGCGGCACCAGCGCCGCCGCCCCGGCGCGTCGCTCGACGCTGAGGAAGAGGGGCGCGGCCAGCGCGGCGCAAGCGAGCGCCGCGAGGCGGGGGCGGGCGCCCGCGTCTCCCGCGATCGCCGCGAAGGCAAGCGAGCCGAGCACGATCGCGCCGAGAATCTGCCCCGGCGCATCGAAGCGGCGGTTCTCCGGGTTCGCCGATTCCGGAACCGAAATGGCGGCGAGCAGCAGCGCCGCCGCGCCGAGCGGCACGACGAGGAGGAAGACGCTCGGCCAGCCGAACCGCTGGATGAGCAATCCGCCGATGCTCGGCCCGATCGCGAAGGCAAGCCCGTTGCAGCTCGCCCAGATCCCGAGCGCGCGGCCGCGCGCCTGCGCGTCCTGCCAGACGACGCGCACGATCGCGAGCGAGGCGGGAAGCAGCAGCGCCGCGCCGATGCCGGCTGCCGCTCGGCCACCGATCAGCACCGCCATGCTTGGGGCCCCCGCGCACGCGAGCGAGGCTACGATCATCACCACAGCACCGAGAAGGAACGTGAGCCGCCGCCCATAGAGATCGGCGATCAGCCCGCCCGTGAGCAGCAGCACCGCATAGACGAGGTTGTAGGCATCGAGCATCCATTGCAGCGCGCCCAGGCGCGCGTGGAACGCGGCGCCGATCGGCTGTGCCGCGAGATTGACCACCGAGGTATCGACCTGCGCGATCAGCACGCCGAGGCACATCGCGAGCAGCACGAGCGGCCGGCTGGTTCTTTCCTCGCCCGCCACAATGATCGCCGTCGCGCCGGCGCCGTTCTCGTCGCTTCGCATGAGTATCGTCCGCTCCGGGGATATCCTGCCGAAGGGAAGGGTAGGGAGGAGATGCTGACAGCGTGCTGTCAGGACGCTATCTCTGGCGCGCGCGTTGGGAGGAGGGCTGCCATGCGGCGCTCGGATCGCCTCTTCGACATCATCCAACGTCTGAGGACGGCGAAAGGCCCGCTCACGGCCGGACGGCTCGCCGCGGACCTCGAAGTCGCGGCGCGGACCATCTACCGGGACGTCGCGACGCTGCAGGCCCGCCGCGTGCCCATCGAGGGCGCGCCCGGCATCGGCTATGTGCTGCGGCGCGGGTTCGATCTGCCCCCGCTCATGTTCACCGCCGAGGAGATCGAGGCGATCGCCGTGGGTGCGCGGCTCCTCCGCCGCACCGGCGATCCGGGGCTCGCAAAGGCGGCGGAGGGCGTGCTCTCCAAGCTCACCGTCGCCTTGCCGGAGAGCCTCCGCGAGTTTCTCGCCACGCCGCCCTTCTATGTATCACCCGAGGGCGCGCCGGCGCCGCCGGCGGCCGATCTCTCGGCGATCCGCGTGGCGATCCGCGACGAGCGCAAGCTCGCCATTGCGTACGCGGATGCGCAAGGCAACCGGACGGAGCGCACCGTCTGGCCAATCGCGGTCGCCTACTACGTTCAATCGACTCTCCTCGGCGCCTGGTGCGAGCTGCGCGGCGACTTCCGCCATTTCCGCGCCGACCGCATCCTCTCGATCGATGTGCGCGAGGAGCATTTTCCTCGCAGCGGCCGGAGCCTCGCGGCGGAGTGGTTCGCGCGGTTCGTCGCACCTTTGGACGAGGAGAGACCGGTGCTCGCCGGTTGAGCCTTCAGCTCGTTTCCGGCGTCTTCGTCCGGAACAGCAGTGACCAGCCCTGCACGTCCTGCAACATCGCGAGCGCCAACCCGTGCAGCACCGCGCCGAGCGATTGCGAGGCGAGCGGCGGCGCCATATCGACCGCCTCGAGCTCCTGTCCTGCATCGTCGAGCACGCGCAGCATCCGTTCCGACTGAAGGTGCAGGAGATCGAACTCCGCATAGGCGCGCAGGCTGACGAACCCGGCGGAAAACGCGGCGAACGTCGTGCAGGCGACACCGACCCAACGCCCCGTGACGTTGCCTTCGGTGAGTGCCAGGTGGCTGTTCCAAAGCGCGCTCAGCAGGAACCAGAGTTTCAGCCCGACGAGGAGCACGGTCGCGCCGAAGAGCAGCTCGCCCAGCCAGACCAGCCGGCGCGCCGCAGTCCCGCTGCGTTCGGCGCGCCGGCGGTGATAGTCGGTCTGGGTTGCGATCGTCGCCTCGCCGAGGAAACGGGCGCGTGGCACGTGATCGGCGATCTTGCCGTGCGGCAGGGCGGCTCCGCGCACGATCGCCGCGACGTACCATGCGAGCCACGCATCGCGCGGCGGCGCTTCGGCTTCAGGATCGCGCGTCAGTTCCGCCACCTGCGCCAAAGGCAGGGGCCATCCGAGTCGGGCGAGCATCCTCTGCTTGCGGCAGACCTCTGCAAGCAACCGGTAGGCGATCCAGCGCTCGTGCCACGATCCGAGCTCGCTTGCCGCGACGATGCTGAGGATGCAGAGCAGCGCAAGGAACTCGACGCAGGTCGCAGGAAGTCCCAGCAGCCGCGGCAGGGCGAGTGCCAGCCCCATGGCCGAGAGCGTGAAGGCGGCAAGCCCGATGATCAGCACGTAGGAGGAACGGTAGCGGTCCGCATATTTGCCCCCGTGGCGGTCCGCCGTCTCGTAAACCCCCGCCCAGACTGACTCGACCGCGTCCGCAGGCTCGGCCGGCCCGACCGGCAGCACCGCCGAGGGTGCGCCGCGCGGTGGAGCGATGCGATCGAGCGCCCAGGAATAGACCCGCCAGCGTCTGGGCCGAACCTCCTCGTCGGCTTCGGCGAAATAGGTGGAGAGTGGCTCGCGGCGGCGGCCGAACCACGAGGCGAGAAGATGCACGCACGCACCGACCGAGGTGTGGTGGTGGGGCTGGCCCGCGGCCGGAGGCACGATCGCGCCGCGCACCAGCGCTTGCAGCGCCGCCTCCGCCGCCTTCCCGCTGGGGGCAGAGGCGCGGCGCTCGAAGGCAGCGACGCCGTTCAGGAGCCGCGGCGGCTCCTTGCCGCCGGCATCGATCCACCAGATCGGCACATGGCTGCGTGCCGCGTAGTGGACGATCTCGGCGGTGCCGCCGGGCAAGCCCGGCTTGCCGTCCCAGATCGCGAGCAGAAGATCGCAATTCCGCACGACGAAGCGGCCGACCGCGCGATAGGCCGCCTCCGGGTCCGCATCGAGGCGGCCGTCGAGCGCGAGCGCCGCGGGCGAGCCTTGTTCGGTTCGCGCCGCGGCGAGCAGCGCCTCGAATCCTTTGGTCCAAGCCGGGCCATCGACCGCGAAGGTCTTCTCGTATTCCTCGGGGGCGAACGGCATCGGCACCTCGAGCCGGGCGCCCTCGGCGAGCGCCGCTTCCGCCGCGATCCGGTCGGACCCTTCGGCGAGCGGCGAAATCAGGCGGATGAGCGGCGGGTCGGGCGCGTACGCAGTCCGCACCTTCTCCTCTCCCGCCATCTCCTCGATCTTCGCACGCACCAGGCGGATCGCCGCGGCAGCCTCCGCCCGCAGCGTCGGGATCGCCTTCTCGTCGAGCTTGTTCGGCCGCGCGCCGGTGATGCCGATGCGGAACGCAAGCCGAGGGCCGAGGGGGGAGGCGGACACCATGCGTTTATGAAGCGGGCCGCAGGGTCGTGGGGTCAATCTTCCGTGCTCCGCCGATTTTCCCTCCCTGTATCTTCCCTGCGTAACAGCCAATCTCCCGCGGCGAGGCGGGGGTGGAAATGACCCCCCGCCTGTGGTCCCGTCGGATCGGGCAGGGAAGCGGAGGATCGAATGGGCCAGGCGATGGGACGGATCGAAATTCTCGAGAATCCCGAGGCCCTCGCGCTCCGCGTCGCCGAGTGGATGACGGCGGCGGCGGAAGCGGCCGCAGGAAATTTCCGCATCTGCCTCTCCGGAGGTTCGACGCCGCGGCTCCTTTACGAAACCTTGGCCTCGGGGCAATTCGCCCGGCAATTTCCCTGGCGCCGGGTCTTCTGGTACTGGGGGGACGAGCGCTTCGTTCCCTACGACCACCCGGAGAGCAACTACCGAATGGCCCGCGAGGCGATGCTCGCGCGGGCACCGGTGCCGGAGGGAAACATCCATCCGATGCCCGTGGACGGCACGCCCGAGGACGCGGCGCGGCGTTACGAGCGCCGCCTGCAGGAGGATTACGGCGCGGCGACCCTCGATCCCGCACGGCCGCTGTTCGACATCATGCTGCTCGGACTCGGCCCCGATGGGCATACCGCGTCGCTGATACCGGGCGAGCCGGTGCTGGACGAGCGTGAGCGCTGGGTCGCCGCCGTGTCGCACGGCAGGCCGGAGATCCGGATCACGCTCACCTATCCCCCGATCGAGAGCAGCCGCCAGGTCGCGTTTCTCGTCGCGGGAACGGAAAAGGCGGATATCCTCGCTGCGATCCACGCGGGCGGGAGCGGCGTTCCGGCGGCGCGGGTCAGGCCCGTGGGCGAGCTCGTCTGGTTCGTCGATCGCTCGGCGGCGGCCCGCTTGCCCAAAACCGCGCCCGATAGGGGCTGAGCGTGCGTCTCGCGGCGAACGCCCGCGCCCGCTCGACATCCATCCCCGCCCGGCGCTATGTTTAGTCATACATATCGAACTTGGTCGAAGGAGAAATTCCATGACCGCAGAAATCCTCCTCACCCGGCACCCGTTCCTCGACAACAAGCCCAAGCGCATGCTGATCGACGGCAAGTGGCTCGAGGCCGCCTCGGGCAAGACGTTCGAGACCATCAACCCCTCGACCGGCGAAGTCCTCGCCACGGTGGCCGAGGGCGACGCCGAGGACATCGATCGCGCGGTGGACGCGGCGCGGCGCGCCTTCCGCGGCCCCTGGAGCAAGTTCAAGCCGTTCGAGCGGCAGAACCTGCTGCTCAAGCTCGCCGACCTCGTCGAGCATCATTTCGACGAGCTGGCGGCGCTCGATACGCTCGACATGGGCGCGCCGATCGCCCGCACCCGCGGCAGCCGCCAGCGCGCGCTCGGCATGCTCCGCTACTATGCGGGCCAGGCGGTCTCGATCCATGGCGAGACGATCGAGAACTCCCTTCCGGGCGAGTACGTTTCCTTCACGCTGAAGGAACCCGTGGGCGTCGTCGGCGCGATCATTCCGTGGAATGGCCCGCTCAGCGCAACGATCTGGAAGATCGGGCCCGTGCTCGCCACCGGCTGCACGGTCGTTCTGAAGCCGGCCGAGGAAGCGCCGCTCACCCCGCTCCGCCTTGCCGAGCTCTGCCAGGAGGCGGGCATTCCGACGGGCGTGGTGAACGTCGTGCCCGGCTTCGGCGAGACCGCGGGGGCGGCGCTCGCAGCGCACCCGGACGTCGATAAGGTCGCCTTCACCGGCTCGCACCTCACGGGCCAGAAGATCATCGCGGCCTCGGCCGGCAATCTGAAGCGCGTCTCACTCGAGCTCGGCGGCAAGTCGCCCGACGTGGTGTTCGCGGACGCCGATCTCGACGCCGCGGTGCCGGGGGCAGGGATGGCCGTCTTCGCCAATTCGGGCCAGATCTGCAGCGCCGGGACGCGCCTCTTCGTTGAGCGCAAGATCTATGACGAGTTCACCGCCCGGGTCGCCGCCTTCGGAAAGTCGCTGCGCGTCGGCGACAGCCGCGATCCGGAAACCCAGGTCGGTCCTCTGGTCTCGGCCGAACAGCTCGATCGCGTCACCGGCTACCTCGCCATCGGCCGCCAGGAAGGCGCCCGTCCTCTCGCCGGCGGCGAGCGGCTGACGGAAGGCGAGATGGCCAAGGGCTTTTTCGTTCCGCCGACCGTCTTCGCCGACGTTAAGGACGATATGCGCATCGCGCAGGAGGAGATTTTCGGCCCCGTCATCTCGGCCATTCCCTTCACCGACGTCGAGGAGGTCATCGAGCGGGCCAACCGGACCAGCTTCGGGCTTGGCAGCGGGCTCTGGACCCGGGACGTGAGCAAGGCCCACAAGCTCGCCCGCGGCATTCGCGCGGGATCGGTGTGGATCAATTGCTACCAGGCGATGGACCCGGCGGTGCCGTTCGGCGGCTACAAGATGAGCGGGTATGGCCGCGAGAGCGGCAAGCAGCACGTCGAAGAATATCTCAACGTGAAGGCGGTCTGGATCAAGACAAGCTGAGCTATGCTGGGCGGATCGCGAGAGGAGCTCCCAATGAAACTCAGCGCCCGGAACCAGATCAAAGGGAAGATCATTGGTGTCGTGAAGGGCCAGACGACCGGCCATGTGCGCATCGACATCGGCAACGGGGTGGTCATCACGTCCTCGATCACCAACGAGGCCATCGACGAGCTTGCCTTGAAGGTGGGCGAGGACGCGATCGCCGTGATCAAGGCCTCCGACGTCATGGTGGCGAAATAGGCCTTTTTTCCGTGCGGAGGCGGTTTGGCAGCGCGCTAATCCTTTTCTGTCTCCTCGTGGGGCAGGGCTTCGCCGCTGCCCCGCAACCGGCGGCGAGCGCCGGCATCACCGTGACCGGCATCGCCGGCCATGCCGTGGTGCTCTCGCCGGAGGCGCTCGCAAAGCTTCCCCCGGTCCAGGTGACGGTCTCCTTCCAGACGGAGCACGGCCCGCGGCACGGAACCTTCGCGGGCCCGCTGCTCTGGACCCTCCTCGATCATCTCGGCGCGATCGCGGCGAACAATCCGCGCTCGCTGGTCCACGAGGTCGTGCTCGTCACGGGAAGCGATGGCTATACCGCTGCGCTGGCGCTCGGCGAGATCGCGCCCGCGTTCGAGGGCAAGCAGGTCATACTCGCCGAACAGGAAGACGGGCATCCGCTCGGCGCCGGGCACCTCCGCATTGTCGTCCCCGGGGACCGGTTCGGTGGCCGCTACGTGCGCGACATTGCCAGCATCACGGTCACGGCGCCGCCCGGCGGCTGAAGGCCGCTTCGCGCTATCTTTGGAAGCCTTGGGCGCCGAACATCCGGACCGTATCGATCACGTTCTGCTGTTGCTGGTTCTGCTGCGCCTGCTGGAGATTGGCCGCAGAAATCTCAGCCTGCTCTGCCTGTTCGATCGCTTGCAGCATCTGCTGGGTCCGGGCGTGCCGCTCGCTCCGGGTGAGGGAGCCCTGCGCCACCTGGTCGGTCATCTGCTGGTACGACGTGACGAGCTGCTCGTACATCGGTGCAAGCTTTGGGTTGGCCTTCTCGTATGTGGCGACGGCAGCGTAGGCGCACTGGTTCCAGGCGAGCTCCTGTGGCGCCAGCGCGTGCTCGGAAATGTTCGACGCCTGGCGCGGATTGTACCCGTAAGTGCTCGTGCATGTGTGAAGCGCGGCATCCAGCTCCGTCCGGGCTGCAAGGATATCCGCGCCCGAGGACGGGGGCGGGCTCGGTTGCGGGGCGGCGCAGCTGCATAGGGCGAGCCCGCATGCGAGCCATAGCACACGTCTGGCGGTTATCACGACGATCCTCCCTCCGAGTCTTCAGGCCACAGTACGGCCAATTCGTCCAGCTCCGCAATGATCCAGGTCATGTCCGGCGCGCCGCACCGCGGCCGCGCGCGGATGGCTTGTGAGGCAGAGGGGAGGAGCCTATATCCGGCGAAATATAGCAAGCGTCGTATCCGCATCGCCAAGGAGTGGATTGCAGGCGTGCGCAGGGGGGAATTATCCGCTTGGGCAGGGTGCAGCGGGGCAGCCGCTCCGTACGCGACGCTGCCTGCCACCCGTGGAGATGTGTGAAACAAATCATGCAGTATACGAAATTCGGCCGCACGGGCCTCCGCGTTTCCAAGCTCTGCCTCGGGACGATGACCTTCGGATTGCAATGCGACGAAGCACGGAGCCGCGCGATTCTCGATACCGCCGCGGCCGGCGGGATCGATTTTCTGGATGCGGCCGATGTCTATCCGCTGAGCGGCGGGCCGAACACGGTCGGCCGGACCGAGGAGATCGTAGGCCGCTGGCTCAAGGGCAAGCGCCACGACTTTGTTCTGGCGACCAAATGCGTGGGCAAGATGGGCCCCAAGCCCTGGGACCAGGGCATGTCGCGCAAGCATATTCTCGACGCGATCGACGGCTCGCTGCGGCGGCTCGGAACGGAGTATGTCGATCTCTATCAGCTCCACGGCTACGATCCGAACACGGAGATCGACGAGGCGCTGGAAGCGCTCGATGACGTCGTGCGTTCGGGCAAGGCGCGGTACGCGGGTGTCTCCAACTGGCCGGCGTACAAGCTCGCGCGCGCCCTCGGCCGCAGCGAAGTCAGGAACATCGTCCGCATCTCATCCGTCCAGCCGCGCTACAATCTTCTGTTCCGCAGCTTCGAGCGCGACCTGCTGGAGCTCTGCGCGGAGGAATCGATAGCGGTGATCCCCTATAATCCTCTGGCCGGCGGGTTGCTCACGGGCAAGCACGACCGGCGGGCTCCGCCCGCGGAAGACTCGCGCTTCCAGCTCGGCAATGCCGGTCCGCGCTATCAGGCGCGCTATTGGCACGAACAGGAGTTCGAAACCATCGATGCGCTCCGCGAAGTGGCCGGAGAGGCGGGCATGAGCATGACAACGATGGCGCTGCGCTGGGTCCTCTCGAACCCCGCGATCACCGCGCCGATCATCGGCGCCAGCCGGCCCGAGCAGCTCGCCGAAAGCCTCGCCGCTGCCGACCAAGGGAAGCTGCCGCACGATCTCAAAACCAGGCTCGACGACATCACGCATGGCTGGCGGGCGGTGGACGCCGAGCGCTAAAGCGTGATCGCCGCCACCGCTCTCAGCTCCCCGATCCCTTGTCGACGAGGACCGGGTCGGTTCGCCAGCTCGCCGGAAAAAGCTGCCTCAGCCGCTCGAGTTTCGGCATGTCGTTGATGACGATGTACGGGTTGTCGGGATTACGGACGAGGAAGTCCTGGTGATAGGTCTCGGCCGGATAGAACGGACCGGCCGGGTCGACGCGCGTCGCGATGGGCGCGTCGAACGCGTGCGCGGCATCGAGCTCAGCGATGTAGGCTCGGGCCACGCGTTCTTGCTCCGGCCCCTCCACGAACAGCTCCGAGCGGTACTGCGTGCCCCAGTCCGGGCCCTGATGACCGATTTCGGTCGGATCGAGTGCAACCGAGAAGAAGATCTGGAGCAGCCTGCCGTACGTCACCTGTCGCGGGTCGAATGTCACGCGCACCGATTCCGCATCGCCCGTGGTGCCCGTGCTCACCTGCTCGTAGCTCGGATTGACGACGTGGCCCCCGGTGTATCCGGAAACGGCCTGGGTCACGCCCTTGACGTGCTCGAAGACGCCTTGGACGCCCCAGAAGCACCCGCCGGAGAAGATGGCGGTCTGCAGCCCGGGACCGCTCGTCGTTACGTCCAGCGCCGGCGCCGGCAGGGCGCCCATCGGCGGCTCGGCTCCTCCCCGCGCGGATAACTGGCCGAGACTCAAGGCCGCACCCACCGCGAAGATCGCAAGCCGGCGGCCGGGGATGGAACGTCGCGTCATGACCGGCCTCCCGCATGGATCGGCGCAGCCGCGAGAACGCGCGGCGCACGCCTGCATAGCACGAGCCGCTCATCGGACGGCAGGACGCTCCGGGCGCCCGGTTCATTTCCTCCGGCAAGCCCGATGCAACGCCGCAAGGTGCTTGTGCGCGGCCGCTGCGCTGTCCGCCTCGATCGCCCGATAGCAGGCGACGACGGCCCGGCCGGCTTCGGTCAGACTGGCTCCCCCGCCGCCCGGCCCACCCGCCGCCGTTTCCACCAGAGGCTCGCCTAGGATCCGGTTGAGGTCCTCGACCAGCTTCCAGGTGCGGCGATAGGACATGCCGAGCGCGCGGCCGGCCGCCGAAATCGAGCCGGCGCGGGCGATCTCCTCCAAGACGGCGATCTTGCCGGGCCCTATCCGGCCGCCATCGGCAAGATCGATGCGGATGCTGAGCGCGTCCCCGGACTTCGTGCCCATTCCTGCCTCGGCCCGCGGTCCGCCCATCGACAGAGCGAAACACGCGGACAATCCGGTAATCAACCCCATCCGCCCGATGCGTCGGGCGCCAAGGTCACCCGGAGGCGCGATCCGCGCGGCGAGTGTGCATCCTGGGATCCTGGTTTGGCATGGTGGCACCTTGTGCAAGCAGAAGGCCCCAGCGCAGAAGCGGCGGAGCGAGAGCCTGCGAGGATTGTCACCAGCCGGCGCGGCGTCGTTGGTGCAGGTCTATCGCCCGCCCGGCTTCGGGGTGCAGGCTATCACGATGCCAGTCCGGGTGCGCAAGCGGCGGCGGCCCGGGGCCACGCCGCTGCCGCCGTTGCAGCTACAAGTCGAGGTGTATGGGCCCGAGCCCGAGCCCGAGGTCCGTTTCATCTGGGTGCGCGGGCGGTGACAGGCGGTTGCAGCGTGCCACCGCCAGAAGCCGGACGACCGCCCGGAGGATCGCCGTCATCGTGCCGGCAATCCCCCCAAGGGGGTCGTTCGGGGAAAGCGAAGCCCTTGGACCGGCGCGCGCAGTCAAAATTTTGCGCGTGCATATTTCCGCGATTTTTGGTTTTCGGCGCTAGGGTGTTGATAATGCACAGAAACCCCAGATCAGGCGGCTTTTCCGGCCGGTTCGGCTGGGTTCGCCCGGTGACGTTCGATGATCTCGTCATCACCACGCGCGATTTTGCCCGCTGGGAGGCCGAGGCCCGGCGGCGCGCGCGGCAGGCCGACATCGAGGGTTCACCCGAGGAGCGGGCCGCCCGGCGGCGGCTGGCGGAGGCGTGGCAGCGGCGGCAGCGGCGCCTCGGGGCGGAATAGGTCGCCCCCGGCGCCGACCCGGGGGATGGGCTGGGGCCGGAGCTTCGGGGCATGATCGCGTATGGTGGAGGTCGGCAGCAGCTACAGCGTATTCCACAGCACAATTTCGAGGCCCGCCGGCTAGGGGAATCCGATGACAGAGCGAGGGGAGACCGGAGCGAAGGCTTCCACGGCCATGAAGTGCATGGACCTCGGCAATTGGGGCGCGTTCGAAGATGCCCTGAAAGGGCTTCGGCGGAGTCCGGATGGCGATCATAAATTCCCATTGCTATTCCGCGGTCAAAGCAAGTCAAGTTGGCGTCTCAGAACGACGCTAGAAAGGGAGAATCGACAGAGCATGCTTCTGGCAGACTACTATCGACTCATTTCCGTTATCAGATCAGAAATAGAGATATTCACAGGCACTCAGTGGGCGATGCCAAAATATCCAGAGTTGGAGGAGTTGATGAAAGAATATGACAGCTTCTCTCGGGCGCTGACTTTTGGGCAACATCCAGCGTATGACTATATGGTCTTTCTGCGCCATCACGGGTTCCCATCACCGCTTCTCGATTGGACTCGTTCGCCCCGCGTTGCAGCCTACTTCGCATTCAGGAATGCGACTGACAGTGAGAGCGTCGCGATTTACGTGCTATCGGAGTCGAGGTTTGAAATTCATTCAAGTGGAGTGCCGGCTATTTATCGTCTCGGGCCGTATGTCAAAACTCATCAGAGGCATTTTCTGCAGCAGAGCGACTACACAATGTGTCTAATCTTTGGTAATGATAACAAGTGGCGTTTCGCGGAGCACGACAACGCGCTCGCGTGCGATAATGATGGTCCCAACGCTAACCCGAATTTTAGCATACAGCGGTTTACGATACCGGCGTCGGAACGAGTGAGGATCCTGACTGACCTCGACGACTACAATCTTAACGCCTTCTCTCTGTTCGGTTCAACGGAAAGCCTTATAGAAACGATAGCACTAAGGAAACTGCACCTGTCGGGCACTTTCTAATTTCGCGATCGTCGTGCCAAGCGACCCATAACGACCTTTCACGTAGCGGCTTCTGAGGGTAGCCTCTCAGTTTGGCCATTGGGAGCCAAATTGGCTCCGGACGAATGCCGATACGGCAGCCAACAAAGAGTTGGCCGGTCTCGCTTCGCACCAGTCCCTAATCCAAAGCTCTGTGCCCGGATAATCTACGTCGATCTGTTTCGTCGGGTGCGGAAAGAAAACCTGCATCAAATTCACCGCCGTGATGTAACCCTGAATCCACTCCGCATATACCTCGTCTTTGTCGAACCATGTGTTTCCATCATAGTTTAGAGTCGCACCTTTTCCTGGAGGCATATTTTCTACCGCCGCAAGAAACTTGCCGCAGGAGTCCGACCCCACGCCGCGCACGACCCACGTGGCCTTGGGCCGACTAGCTGGGTTGGCCGGTCCATTAAGCGGAGCAGCGCCCGGCTGCTGACCCGCCGCGAGCTGAGCCGGTAGCGCCGGCGCTGGTCGCAGTGCGAGGGCGGCTAGAGCAACGACGAGCAGCATGCGGTCAGCCATTTGCCTTACCTCCCATCGAGCTTATCACCGGCAAGCGCGAGATTTACGCGGGAAACCGGATCTGCTTGCCTTCACCGCTGAGTGACGGTTCGTCCCAGAGCCGTGGGAGGCGCACTTACTGAACGCGGCCGCAGCGGCCCGCTGCGGGAGGGAAATGCGGCGGAGCCGCGGC
>CAVUZJ010000023.1:0-48545 GCA_963745975.1 uncultured Pseudomonadota bacterium | reverse complement strand
AGCTACGCGCCGGACGAGCTCCGCTACGCGATCCGCAACGGCCTTCTCGTCCAGCCGGCGCAGACGGCGATGAGCTTTCGCAACAACCAAAGCCAGACGGCGCTGCCGATCCGCAAGTGGAGCTCGTTCCTTCCCGGCAACGGAGTGGGCGGCGCCGGCGTGCACTGGAACGGCCAGACCTGGCGCTTCCTGCCTACCGACTTCGTGGTCCGCAGCCATCTCACGGCGCGCTACGGCGCCGCCTTCCTGCCCTCCGACATGACGATCCAGGACTGGGGCGTCACCTATGACGAGCTTGAGCCCCATTTCGATCGCTTCGAATATCTCTGCGGAACCTCGGGGACCGCGGGCAATCTCGAGGGCAAGATCCAGGCGGGCGGCAATCCTTTCGAGGGTTCGCGCTCGCGGCCCTATCCCACTCCGGCGCAAGCTCAGCCCTATGCGGCCTCCATGTTCGCCGCTGCCGCCCGCGAGCTCGGCTACCATCCGTTCCCGCAGCCATCCGGCAATCTCTCCGAAGCCTACACCAACCCGCTCGGCGTCACGCTCGGCCAGTGCACCTATTGCGGCTTCTGCGAGCGCTTCGGCTGCGGCAACTATTCGAAGGCGAGCCCACAGACGACGATCCTGCCGATCCTCGTCCGCGATCCCAACTTCGAAGCGCGCACGCAATGCGAGGTGACCCGCATCAACCTCGATGCCTCCGGCACGCGCGCGACCGGCGTCACCTACGTCGATACGACCGGCAACGAATGGGAGCAGCCCGCGGAGATGGTCCTGCTCTGCGCCTTCCAGCTCTTCAACGTCCAGCTCCTTCTCCTCTCCGGCATCGGCAAGCCCTACGACCCGGTGACGGGCGAGGGCGTGATCGGTCGCAATTTCTCCTATCAGACGACCTCCACCGTCGAAGGATTCTACGACAACAGGATCTTCAACCCGTTCATCGGCTCGGGCGCGAACGGGATGATCATCGACAACTACAACGGCGACAATTTCGACCACGGCCCCTACGGGTTCGTGGGCGGCGGCTATATCGGCATGATCCAGACCAACGGCAGGCCGATCGAAACCACCCCCGTACCGCCGGGAACGCCGGCCTGGGGTGCCGCGTGGAAGAAGGCGGTGGCGGCGAACTATCTCTCCTCGATCGCGTTCTTCTGTTCGGGAAGCAACTACAGCTACCGGGGCAATTATCTCGACCTCGACCCGACCTACAAGGATCATCTCGGCCGCCCGCTGATGCGCATGACGTTCGATTTTCATCCCAACGAGGTGAAGATGAGCGCCTTCCTGACCGACCGCGCGGCGGAGATCATGCAGAAGACGGGCCCGCGGGAAATGGTGAGGTACCCGCGCAAGGCGCCCTACAGCGTCGTCCCCTATCAGACCACGCATGTTTGCGGCGGTGCGATCATGGGGACCGATCCGCAAACGAGCGCGCTCAACCGCTATCTGCAGAGCTGGGACGTGCCCAATCTCTTCGTGATGGGAGCGACCGCGTTTCCGCAAAACGCGGGATACAACCCGACTGGCACGCTCGCCGCGCTCGCCTATTGGTCCGCGAAGGCGATCCGCGAGCAATATCTGAAGCAGCCCCGCCCGCTGGTGCCGGCATGAGAGTGTTCCCTCTCGCCGCGCGCCTGGGCGCACTCCTCTCCGTCCTCGCGATCGCAACCGGCGCCGCCGGCCAGCCCGCCCGGCCGGACCCCCAGGATTTCAGCCAGATCGCGCATGGGCGCTATGTCGCGGTGCTCGGCGATTGCGCGGCCTGCCACACCAATCAAGGCGGCTCGCCCTATGCCGGAGGCCGCGTGATCGCAACGCCCTTCGGCAATGTGCTCGCCTCCAACATCACGCCCGACGGCGCAACCGGCATCGGCGCCTGGACGGACGGGCAATTCATCCGCGCGATGACCGACGGCATTGCGCCCGGCGGCCGCCGCCTCTATCCGGCGATGCCCTATCCCTATTACGCCAGAATGACGACGGGCGACCTGATCGCGCTCAAGGCCTACCTGAACACGCTGACCCCGGTCCACAACCGCGTCCGCTCCGACCAGCTTCCCTTCCCGTTCGACCTCCGCTTCGGCATGGTATTCTGGAACTGGCTCTTCTATACGCCCGGAACCTTCAAGCCCGATGCGCGCGAATCCGCCGCGTGGAACCGCGGCGCCTATCTCGTCGAAGGCCCCGGCCATTGCGCCGCCTGCCACACGGCGAAGAACTTCCTCGGCGGCGACCGGAGCGGCCAATTCCTCCGCGGCTACGCGATCCAAGGTTGGTTCGCGCCGGACATCACCGACAACGACCATGTCGGCATCGGCGCGTGGTCGGTCGCGGACATCGTCTCCTATCTCAAGACCGGCGTGAACGCGCACGCCATCGCCTCGGGCCCGATGGCCGAGGAGGTGCAGGATTCCTCCTCTCACATGACACGCGCGGATCTCCGCGCCATCGCCGTCTTCCTCAAAACCCAGCCCGGCCCGGCCAATTCCCAAGGCCAGGCGCTTGCCGCCAACGATCCCGCCGTGCAGGCCGGCCAGGCGATCTATATCGACGAGTGCGCCTCCTGTCACACCGGCGGCGGCGTCGGCATTCCCCGTCTCTTCCCGCGGCTGAAGGGCAGCGCCGTCGTGCAGTCGGTCTCCCCGGACTCGCTCATCCATGTCGTGCTCGACGGAACCCGCGCGGTCGCCACCAACGCCGCTCCCACCGCTCCTGCCATGCCGCCGTTCGGCTGGAAGCTGTCGGATGCCGAGATCGCCGACGTGCTCACCTACATCCGCAATGCCTGGGGCAACCATGCCGCGCCCGTCACCTCAGTGGATGTCAGGGCAGCGCGCAGCACATTGGCGGAAAGCGCGCCATAGCACCACTTGGCGCGCCGGAGAGAGCGCGCGAGCGAGTGGCCGAACCTGCGGTCGTTCCTTTGCGCCTTCGACGTGCGCTCTACAACGCCGAAGGATGAAAGGAACGGCCTCATGCAGAAAAAATCGCGTTCGGTCGCGCTCGGTCTCGGTCTTGCGTTGCTCGCAACGCCGGCCTTCGCCGGCCCGACCCGGGCCGCGCGACCGCACGAGATCACGATCTTCGTCCTGCCCGGCCGAAGCGGCCTGCCCGGGCCGGACGGGCGCCGTCACGACAGCTTCGTGCCGAGCAGCTTCGTGCTGAAGAAGGGCGTGAAGACCGAGCTCCGCATCATCAACTACGACGATGGTCCGCACACGATGTACGCTCCCGGCCTCAACCTCGACGTATTGGTGATGCCCGGCAAACACGTGCCGATCGAGGCGAGCGACGGCCCGGCCGCGGGCAACGGCATCCGCCCGACCGTGACGACCGCGACGTTGACGCCGGCGCATGTCGGAATCTTCCGCTGGCACTGCACGATGCCGTGCGACGGCGAGAACGGACACTGGGCCATGTCCATGGGTCCGTCCGGCCCCGGCCGGAACGGCTACATGGCCGGCTACTTCGTGGTCCGCTAGCGCCCAAACAAAGAGGCCCCGCATCCCGACGCAAAAGAGCGCCGGGATGCGTGGCCTTTGCTGAACAATGCTACAACGAAACGAGAGCCGGGTCGCTCAGGGTCCGTTGCCGGTCGCGTTGACCAGGGCCATCGTGCTGTCCAGAGGGTCGATGGTCGGGTTTCTGCTCAACCCGACCAGCGGCCTCAGAGGAACGCCGTTCTGGTATTCCAGCGACGAAGTCCAACGCGGGCTGCGGCTCGGGTGGAGAAAAGATACCGCGGGCGGATCGCTCGCATCGGCGCCGAATTGCCGCTGATTTGCCGCATGCCCGACAGTATGTTCCACGGGCGCGGCGGTCGCAACCACCGGCGCCGCCAGGAGAAGAGCGGCAAACGCTGCCGCATGAAGAATCTGCATTGTACTAGGTCCTTTTCTGTCCGGACGGGTCCGATAGGCGGTCCCGCCGTCAGCCGGACACTTGGTGAGGGCGCTTCGCTGCGGGTATTGCCGCGTCGCAGCATCCGCTCATGCAGGAGATGCATGCGATCGCCTTGGATCATATGAGACCGCATGGCAGGACCTAGCGCCCAGCATGCCCGCCGTGCCCGCCGAAATGCCCGCCGCCGTATCCATGAAAACCGCCGCGCCCGTCAGCAAAATGTCCGTGCCATCCGTGATGCCAGCCGCCGCCCGCCACGATCCCCGTCCAGCCGTCGGCGCCATACCAATAGTCCGGAGGCACATAGTCCTGCGCGTAAACCCCAACATCCGTTCCAATTCCGCTGTCGTAGCCGTAGGGTGAAACCGCGTCGCAACCCGCGAGCGCGCCCGCCAGCGCGAACGAGACGACGGCGGCCGCCGCGTACCGGCGGACCCGTCCACTCTTTTTCATCAGTCCTGTCCTTCAATCTGCGCGGCACCGCGCGCACGCGCGCGTGCCTCTTGCGTCACGACAGATGGTGGCTCCGAACCCGCGCGAACGCGCCGGCACCCGTCATGCGCTCATGCACCGCCGGCATGAACCTTCCCGGCCGACGCCCCGCGCCCCGCGCTGGCCTCGCCTGCGCCGCCGTCCTATCCTCCGGCGCAACCGCCCCTGGGCAACACCCCATGGGCCGCGCGGCAACCGCAAGCAATGAGGAAACGGCCATGCAGCTCAACCGCGACGAGCTCACCCGCGCCTACCGCCAGATGCGCACCATCCGCGCCTTCGAGGAGCGCGTGCACACGGAGTTCGCGGCCGGGGGCATCCCCGGCTTCGTCCATCTCTACGCCGGCGAGGAGGCCTCCGCGGCCGGCGTCTGCCTCCATCTCACGGAGCGCGACGTCATCGCCTCCACCCATCGCGGCCACGGCCATTGCATCGCCAAGGGCTGCGAGGTGAAGGGCATGATGCAGGAAATCTTCGGCCGCCAAGAGGGGCTCTGCGCCGGCAAGGGCGGTTCGATGCACATCGCCGACATTGCCAAGGGCATGCTCGGCGCGAACGGCATCGTCGGCGGCGGCCCGCCGCTCGTCTGCGGCGCCGCCCTCACCGCGAAAATCCTCAAAACCGGCGGCGTCGGCGTCGCTTTCTGCGGCGACGGCGGCTCAAATCAGGGCACCACCGCCGAATCCATGAACCTCGCCTCGGTCTGGAATCTCCCCGCCATCTTCGTCATCGAGGACAACGGCTACGCCGAGGCCACCGCCTCCGCCTGGTCGGTCGCCGGCGATCCGGTGAAGCGCGCCGCCGGCTACGGCATGCCCGGCATCGCCGTGGACGGGCACGATTTCTTCGCCGTGCACGAAGCCGCCTCCGAAGCCATCGCACGCGCGCGGGCAGGGCAGGGGCCTTCGCTGCTCCACGTCAAGCTGGAGCGCTTCTTCGGTCATTTCGAAGGCGACGCGATGACCTACCGCGCCGCGGATGAAGTGGCGAAGCTCCGCGCCGAGCGCGATTGCATCTCCCTCTTCCGCCGCCGCGTCACCGAGGCGGGCCTGCTCGAGCCCACCGCCCTCGACGCTCTCGACCGCGAGGCGGACGCGCTGATCGACGACGCGGTCGCCGCCGCCAAATCCGCCCCGTTCCCTCCGCCCGCCGAGCTCCTCACCGACGTCTACGCCGCCTACTAGACCTGAGAAACGGAGCCACCATGTCGAA
This sequence comes from uncultured Pseudomonadota bacterium, assembly GCA_963745975.1. Taxonomy (GTDB): domain Bacteria; phylum Pseudomonadota; class Alphaproteobacteria; order Acetobacterales; family Acetobacteraceae; genus JAKAWQ01. Next base: position 42,932 of record CAVUZJ010000023.1, on the reverse strand, counting down.
GAAATCCTTCCGCCAGGCCGTCAACGAGGCGCTGCGCCAGGAGATGGAGCGCGATCCCACCATCGTGCTCATGGGCGAGGACGTATCGGGCGGCATGGGTGCGGCCGGCGAGAGCGACGCCTGGGGCGGCCCGCTCGGCGTCACCAAGGGCCTCATGCCCCGCTTTGGCCGCGAGCGCGTGCTCGATACACCGATCTCCGAATCCGCCTTCATCGGCGCCGCCGCCGGCGCCGCCGCCACCGGCCTTCGCCCCGTCGCCGACCTCATGTTCGTCGATTTCATGGGCGTCTGCTTCGACCAGATTTTCAACCAGGCCGCCAAGTTCCGCTACATGTTCGGCGGCAAGGCGAAAACGCCCCTGGTCATCCGCACCATGTACGGCGCCGGCTTCCGCGCCGCCAGCCAGCACAGCCAGTGCCTCTACCCGATCTTCACCCACATCCCCGGCCTCAAGGTCGCCATCCCGTCCTCGCCCTACGAAGCGAAGGGCCTGATGATCCAGGCCATCCGCGACGACGACCCGGTGATCTTCTTCGAGCACAAGGTGATGTACGACGACGAGGAGGAGGTCCCGGACGAGCCCTACGTCATCCCCTTCGGCGAGGCGAACTTCCTCCGCGAAGGCGAGGACGTGACCATCGTTGCCCTCGGGCGCATGGTGAAGTTCGCCATGCAAGCCTCTGACGATCTGGTAAAAGAAGGGATCGACTGCACCCTCCTCGACCCCCGCACCACCTCGCCCCTCGACCTCGCCTCCATCCTCGAGAGCGTCCGCGAGACCGGCCGCCTCGTCGTCGTCGACGAGGCGAGCCCCCGCTGCAACATCGCCACCGACATCTCCGCCCAGGTCGCCGAGCAGGCCTTCGAATCGCTGAAAGCGCCCATCCGCATGGTCTCGCCCCCGCACGTGCCGGTCCCCTTCTCGCCCTCTCTCGAGGACGAATTCCTCCCATCGCCCGAGAAGATCGCCGCCGCCGTGCGCTCCGTCATGCGCGTCCACGCCCGCGCCGTTTAGAAGATGCCGCAAATCTCGCCGCTTACGATGCCCAAGCTCGGCCTTGCCATGACCGAGGGCCAAGTCGCCTCCTGGCACAAGCAGGAAGGCGAGCCGATCGCCGCCGGCGAGGAGATCGCCGACATCGAAACGCCGAAGATCACCGCCGGCTACGAAAGCCCCGCCGCCGGAACCCTCCGCCGCCAGGTCGTCGCCCCCGGCGAAACCGTCCCGGTCGGCGCGCTTATCGGCGTCCTCGCCGAGCCCGCCGCGCCCGATGCCGAAATCGACGCCTTCGTCGCCGACTGGCAATCCCGCTTCGCCGCCCAATCCGCCTCCGAAGCGCCGCCCGCCCCCGAGCCCGAACGCGTCGAAACGCCCTTCGGCCTCATCCAGGTCCTCGAAACCGGCCCCTCGGACGGACCCCCGCTCGTCCTCATCCACGGCTTCGGCGGCGACCTCCTGACCTTCTTCCTCCTCCAGCCGCTCCTCGCCCCGCGCCACCGCACGCTCGCACTCGACCTCCCCGGCCACGGCGGCTCAACCAAGAAACTCCCCGGCCCCGATCCTTCCTCCCTCGCCGCCGCCGTCGCCGCCGTGATGACCGCGCGCGCCATCCCCACCGCCCACCTCCTCGGCCATTCCCTCGGCGGCGCCGTCGCCCTGGCGCTGGCCGAGCAGGAGCCCGCCCGCGTCTCCGCCCTCACCCTCGTCTCGCCCGCCGGCCTCGGCCCCGAGGTCAACGACGACTACATCTCGGGCTTCATCGCCGCCCGCCGCCCCCGCGAGCTCGCCACCCTCCTGGCCATGCTCTTCGCCGGCGAAACCAACCCGATCACGCGGGAGATGATCGACGGCGTGCTCCGCTACAAACGCCTCGACGGCGTCGCCGCCGCGCTTGCCGCCATCGCCGACGCCAACATGCCAGGTGGCCGCCAGACCGTCTCGCTCCGCCACGTCCTCGCCGACCCCGCCCGCCCCGCCCGCATCGTCTGGGGCCGCCAGGACCGCATCATCCCCGCGCGCGACGCCGACAACCTCCCGCCCCACGTCCGCGTCAGCATCTTCGATGACGCCGGCCACATGGCGCACATGGAAAAACCGGCCGACCTCGCCCGCCTCCTCGGCGCCTAACCTTTTACGCTTTACTCGAACGCGATGACGCGTCCCGCGCTGGATGCCGTGTAGACCGCCGAGGCGCCGGCCGCCGGGGGCGTCAGCACCGCCTTGCTCGTATAGCGCCAGGCCGGCTCGCCCGAGGCGCCGGAGAACGCGCCGATCTCGTGGTCGCCGATCTTGAGCACGACGTCGCCCTTCCACGCGAGCGGCGCCGAGAAGGGCGTCCCGCCCAAATCCGCGGTCCACACCGTATGGCCGTTCGCCGCATCGAAGGCGACCAGTTCGCCGGCGCGATTGGCGACGATCACGTCCGATCCCTGAACCAGCGGCCGAAACGCCGAATAGTCCTCCATCCCGCGGTTCCAGACTTGCTTGCCCGTGCGCGCGTCGAGGGCATAGACGTTGAGGTCCTCGGAGGCGAGGAAGAGCGTATCGCCACGCGCGGCCGGTGCGGTATCGATCGCGCCGTTCGTCCCGAAGCTCCACAGGCTCCGGCCGGTCTTCAGATCGTAGGCATGAAGGGTCCCACCCAGGTTCCCCGCGATCACCGCCTCGCCGACGATCACGGGCCGGGCGGCGAAGCTGTAGCCCGTCGTCGCGGTCCAGCGGATCGCGCCGGTCTTCGCGTCGAGCGCGTAGATGCGGTGATCCGCCGAGCCGAAGATCACCTCCCCCGCCGCCGTGACCGGCGAGGTGAGCAGCGCGCCGTCACCCTTGAACTCCCAAATCCGGCGCGCCGGCACGGTGCCGCTGGCCGGATCGAACGCATAGAGGCTGTGCCCGTCCGTCTGCGCGAACAGCAGGCCCGACTGGAGATGGGACGCATAGCTGCACATGCATTCGGGCGGCTGGTTCCGCGTATAGTCCCAGACGAGCGCGCCGGTCTTCGCGTCGATCGCGCGCATGAAGTGCGTCTCGCCGATGTCGGAGGCCACGAAGAGTTGCGTCCCGCTCACCGTCGGCGGAATCCCGATCGAGCCGTTGGTCGCGAACCGCCAGATGACCTTGCCGTTCCCGGTCCCGAGCGCGAAGACGTTCGCTCCCGTCGGCTGAACGCTCGTCAGGTAGATCCGGTCCCCGCTCACCCGGAGCGAACTGTAGACCGGCTCGCCGATCTGGCTCGACCAGGCCATCTGCGGCTCCTGCGCCGTCGCGTGCGCGGCGAGCGGGATCGCGCCCGCCGCGAGCAGGGCGAGCGCCTTCAGCCGTCCGCGCCGCCCCGATCGGGCGCGGCCGGAGTTGGCAGGAAAACAGGCCAGCATGCTTTTGATCCTCCTGAAATGCGCCTCGCGGCGCGCGGGGCGGAGCGACACCGCGACCCGGGTCGGGGAGGCGCGCGCCTCGCATGCATCGCCTATATACAAGCCGTGCAGCAAGCTTTCCAAGACGCGCCGCGGCGATTGCGAGGGCTCTGGGCCGGGCTCGGCTTGCTCGGGTTGGCGCTCGCCTTTTTTCCGGGTCCGGCGCGCGCCGCGGCGAGCAGATGGGTGGGCGGGCCCACCGCGCAAGCCCGCCTCATCACGGCCGAGCAGGCGACCGGCTTCTCCGGTACTGTCGATGCCGGCCTCGAGATCCGTCTGGCTCCCGGCTGGCATATCTATTGGCGCGATCCCGGGGCGGCCGGTCTGCCGCCCGCGATCTCCTGGCACGGCTCGCGCAATCTCGCACGCGCCGAGCTCTCCTGGCCGGCCCCGCGCCGCTTCGTGCTCGGTGGCCTGCAAGCGTACGGCTATGCGGGCCGCGTCGTCCTCCCGATCGCACTCACCCTCTCCCGGCCCGGCGCACCGCTCGCCCTGCAGGCCTCCGTCCGCTATCTCGCCTGCGCCAGCGTCTGCGTTCCCCTTGAGGCCGCACTTTCCCTCCGTCTGCCCGCCGGCCTCGCCCAGCCCGGCCCGCAAGCCGCGCTCATCGCCGCCGCCCGCGCGCAAATCCCCGCCGGCCTCGCGCGCCTCGGCCTGACCCTCGCGCGGGCCGTGGTCGCTCCGGACGGCGCCGGCCACGCGCTGCTCGTCCTCGCACTCGCCGGGCCCGGTGCGGCCCGGCTCCGCGATCCCGACCTCTTCGTCGAAGGCCTGCCCGACGGCGCCGCGCCCGGCCCGCCGCGCCTCGCGCCCGGCGCCGGCCGTGCCGTTCTCACCCTTGGCCCGCTCGCCGCCACCCCCTCCGCGCTTGCCGCCCGCCCGCTCGCCTTTACCCTAACCGACACTCCCGGCCCCGCCGCCACCTTCCTTGCCCGCCCCACCCTCGTCGCCGCCGGCGCGCTCCCCGGCGCCGCGCTCATCCCCATCGCCATCCTCCTCGCCGCCTTTCTCGGCGGGCTGGTCCTCAACGTCATGCCCTGCGTGCTGCCGGTGCTCACGCTCAAGCTGATGGCGCTCGCCTTCCTCGCCGGGGCAGAGCGCCGCGCCATCCGCCGCGATCTGCTGACGACCGCCGCCGGCATCCTCGCCGGCTTCGCCGCCCTCGCCCTCGGCCTGATCGGCCTCAAGGCGGCCGGCGCCGCCGTCGGCTGGGGCATCCAGTTCCAGGAGCCCTGGTTCCTCGCGGCGATGACGATGGTCATGGTCCTCTTCGCCGCCGACCTCTGGGGCTGGATCGCGATCGCGCTCCCGCGGGCCCTGGCACCGGCCGCCGGCAGCCGGCCGTTCCTCACCGGCCTTTTCGCCACGCTGCTCGCAACCTCCTGCACCGCGCCCTTCGTCGGCACCGCCGTCGGCTTCGCCCTTGCCCGCGGGCCGGCCGAAATCCTCCTCATCTTCCTCGCGATGGGAGTGGGCTTCGCCGCCCCCTATCTCGCCACCGCCGCCGCGCCCGCCCTCGTCCGCCTCCTCCCCCGGCCGGGGCGCTGGATGGTCGTCCTCGCCCGAATCTTCGGCGTCCTCCTGCTCGGCACCGCCGTCTGGCTGCTCACTGTCCTCTTCCGCGTCGCCGGCGCCCCCGCGGCCGGCTTGGTCGCCCTCTTCGCACTTTTGCTGCTCGGCCTTCTCCGCACCGGCCTCCCGGCCCTCAAGCCGCTGGCCGCCGGCCTCGCCATCGCCGCGATGGTGGCGTCCGAAGTTCTGGCGAGCCCGCCCGCGCCCCCGCTCGACGCGGCGGGCTCCTGGCAGAGCTTCAGCCAAGCCGCCATCACCAGCGACATTGCCCATGGCAAGACCGTCTTCGTCGACGTCACCGCCGCCTGGTGCCTGATCTGCCAGGTGAACGAAGCGCGGGTGCTGAACCGCGATCCGGTCGCCGCCGCACTCGCTTCCCCCCGCGTCGTCACCATGCGCGCCGACTGGACCCGCTCCGATCCCGCGATCACAAGCTACCTGCAAAGCTTCGGCCGATATGGCGTGCCGCTCGACGTGGTGTATGGCCCGGCCGCGCCCGCCGGCCTCGTCCTGCCGGACCTCATCACGACAAGCGCCGTGCTCAGCAGCCTGAACCGCGCCGCCGCGCACTGACCCCGCCCACGGAGACCGCCATGCCCCTTTGCTACGCGTTCCATCGCCGCGCCGCCTTGGCCGGTCTCGGCCTGCTCGCGCTCACCCGCCGCGCCCTCGCGCTCAACTCCCTCTCGGGCGCGCTCGTCGAGGTGAGCCCGCCCGCCGTCCCGCCCGCCTTCTCCTTCACCACCGCAGCCGGCGCACGCCAGACCCTCGCCGACTATCGCGGCAAGGGCGTCGTTCTCAACATCTGGGCCACCTGGTGCGGGCCCTGTGTCTCCGAGATGCCCGCGCTCGACGCGCTCGCCCCGCGCGCCGCCGCGCTCGGCATCGCCGTCCTTCCCGTCTCCATCGACGCGCAAGGAATGCCGGCGGTGCGCGAATTCTATCGCACGCACGACATCCACTCCTTACCGGTCCTTCTCTCCCCCGACGGCGACATCGCGCGCGCCTTCAAGGTCGAGGGAATCCCTGCGAGCTTCATCATCGACCGCGCGGGCCGCATCACCGCCCACCTCGAAGGGGCGGTCCAATGGGACACGTCATCCGCCCTCGCAACGATCAAGCGCCTCGTCGGCCCCGACCAGAAATCCTTCCGCCCGCCGGTCCCCGCCTAGGTCGGGATGGGATCGCTCGCGCTCACCCATCCCGCTCTAGGTCATTGTTTGATCGCGTGATTCAGACCTACGGCGCCGGGGTGCCCCGATTCCGCCTTCGGTCATCACGCTCTAGGACCGGATGCCTTCGCGACGGCGTGCGGCAACGCGGCCGATCAGTAGGGCTTTGTGACCACCGCGGCGCCATTGGGGCCGGCGCATCCGGCGCGATAGACGCCGTTGACGCAGGTGGCGGTCGTAGCCGGGGCGCGATAGACCGGCGCCGTGTAGGGCGCACGATAGACTGGCGCCGGCCCGCCCGGTTTGTTGACGACGGCGGCGCCATTGGGGCCGGCGCATCCGGCGCGGTAGACCCCATTTGCGCACTCGACGGCATGCGCGGATCCGGCGATCCCGAGGAGCAACACCGCAGCGAGCAACAAATGTTTCATGGCTTGGCCTTTCATGCCCTGCCTCTGTGCCAAGCGGCCCCGTCACGGGCGGTGCGCCGGCGCCCCCCGAAAGTGGGCGCGCCAACACCGGATGACAATCGTTCCGGTAACGATCCTGCCCATCCGCGCCGAAGGATCGCGCCGGCGCCGCCCCACCACCCGCTCCGCCACCTGGCCGTGGGGCGATGCAGTTTGGTCGTAGATCGACGATGCTCCGACCCCGGCGTTTCCCTCCGGACGAAGTTGGAGTCCGCTCAGTGCAGGATCTGTCCCAGAAACTTCCGCGTCCGCTCCTCGCGCGGGCTGTCGAACAGCGATTTCGGCGGCCCGTGCTCGACGATCGTCCCGTGATCCATGAAATAGACCTCGTCGGCGACCGCCCGCGCGAAGCCCATCTCGTGCGTCACCAGCAGGCAGGTCATTTCCTCGGTCACCAGCTCGCCGATCGTCTGCAAGACCTCGCCCACCATCTTGCCCACCATCTTGGGGTCGAGCGCGGCCGTCACCTCGCCGAACAGCGCCACCTCCGGGCGCATCGCGAGCGAGCGCGCGATCAGGAGCAGCCCGAGGCCGAAGCCCATCACCGCCTCCGCCGCCCGCCGGAAGTGCATGAATCACACCCATTCCCCGCGCCGGAAGCCCGATTCCAATCCGCCCGAACCGGCTCCAACGAGACAAACATGAAGTTACATATTTGCGTCTTTCCATTTTGACTGCTGCGTTCTCGGTCCGAGAACGCTTAACCTGAAGTAGATGACGTTACACACAAATTCCACTCCGCCGAGCTGGGATGCTCGTCCAAGTCTGCCGAACGGCTGTGCCGAACCTGCTGCGCCAATCCTGGCGCTGCCTCCTTCCGGAGGGCAGGCTAGACGACGTGGGCTCGGAATGAAGAAGGCCGGGCTGGTTTTCCCAATTGCGGCAGTCGTTTGCCTGTTTTTGAGCCAGATCGGCACCGCACACGCCCAATGTTCCGCCCTGCCGTACACTTTGACAAACGGTCAAACCGCCGACGCCACGCAGGAGAGCTGGCCGGCTTCGTTGGAACAGTGTTTCGCCTTCGATAAGTGGAGCCTCTGCCGGTGGGCATTGTAGTGTGCCGTTGTCGGGGCGTCACGCAGGGAGGGCGTAGCCCGAGCGCGGTGACGCCCCGACAACGGCGGCGAAATTCAGGCTGCCGCGCGCTGCGGCAGGTGCGCGAAGTAGGCTTGCTCCGGGGTCCGCGCGTCGAGGCTCGAGTGTGGGCGCCGGCGGTTGTAAAAATCCAGATACCGGCCCAGCGAGGCACGCGCGTCGCCGACGCTGTCGTAAGCTCGCAGATAGACTTCCTCATATTTGACCGACCGCCATAGCCGCTCGACAAAGACGTTGTCGCGCCAGGAGCCGCGGCCATCCATGCTGATCTTGATGGCGTTTTCCATCAGCAGGCCGGTGAATGCGGCGCTGGTGAACTGGCTCCCCTGGTCGGTGTTGAAGATCTCTGGCCGGCCGTGTCTGGCCAACGCCTCCTCGACCGCCGCGAGGCAGAAATCGACCTCCATCGTGATCGACACGCGCCAGGCCAGAACCCGCCGGCTGAACCAGTCCACCACGGCGGCCAGATAGACGAAGCCGCGTGCCATGGGGATGTAGGTAATATCCATCGCCCAGACCTGATTCGGCCGCTCAACCGCCATGCCGCGGAGCAGATAGGGGTAGATCTTGTGCCCCGGCGCCGGCTTGGACGTGTTGGGGCGGCGATACAGCGCCTCGATCCCCATGCGCCGCATCATCGTGGCGACCCGCTCCCGGCCAATCGCGACACCCTCGCCGCGCAACAGATCGCGCAGCATCCGGCTGCCCGCGAACGGATGGTCCAGGTGGAGTGCGTCAATCCGTCGCATGGTAGCCAGATCGGCCGCCGGCACCGCTCGAGGCTCATAGTAAAGGCTGCTGCGGCTCAGCCTCAGCAGCTCCACCTGCCGCACCAGCGACAGTCTGTGGCCCCGGTCGATCATCGCTTTGCGCTCAGCAGGCCGGCTTTGCTGAGCGCACCGGACAAAAAATCGTTCTCCAGCGTCAGTTCGCCGATCTTGGCGTGCAGAACCTTGAGGTCCACCACCGGCGCCGCCGAGGTCCCCGCAGGACCGGAGCCGAACACCCCAGCGGCGCCCTCCGCCAGCTGGGCCTTCCAAGCCGTGATCTGGTTCGGATGCACGTCATACTGCTGCGCCAACTCGGCCAGCGTCTTCTCGCCCTTGATGGCCGCCAATGCCACCTTCGCCTTGAAGGCCGGACTGTGCGTCCGCCGCGCTCGTCTCGTCATGCTCTCTCCTGATCTGCGGCATCCTCGCCGCTCTCAGGCAGATTTTCCACCTATCGACCTGTTCGAATTTCCCCAGCCACCTCTGTGCAAAAAGATGGGATATTTCAATGTGGCATGGGAACTTAGAGAGGATGTATCCCGGGGAGCGCGGGCTATCCTCGACCATCCCAATAGAAATCTCTCCGAGGAACAGAGAGAAGCGATCCGTCAGTTGCTAGCAGATCTCGCTAACATACCAGACAATGTATTTAGAGCGGCTAATTCGAAGGACCAACATATACGCGCTATGAGCCAGCCGTGCTGGATTCCCGTACGAACGCGCTCCAAAGAGCTGATACTTCTCTTATCTTCTGAGACGAAGCGGGTTAACAATATTCTACAGAAATCGAACGCTTAGCCAGCGAGGCTCGGAGTGCGAAGAACTATAGCAAGCGTAGCCTGGCGCTGCTCCGACCCCGGCGTTTCCCTCCAGATGAAGTTGGACTCCGCTCAGTGCAGGATCTGTCCCAGAAACTCCCGCGTCCGCTCCTCGCGCGGGCTTTCGAACAGCGATTTGGGCGGCCCGTGCTCGACGATAATCCCCTGATCCATGAAATACACCTCGTCGGCCACCGCCCGTGCGAACCCCATCTCGTGCGTCACCAGCAGACAGGTCATTCCCTCGGCCACCAGCTCGCCGATCGTCTGCAACACCTCGCCCACCATCTCCGGGTCGAGCGCGGCCGTCACCTCGTCGAACAGCATCACCTCCGGATGCATCGCGAGCGAGCGCGCGATCGCCACCCGCTGCTGCTGCCCGCCCGAAAGCTCCCCCGGATAGTGCAGTTCCTTACCCGAAAGCCGCACCTTGGCGAGCAGCCGGTACGCCTCGGCCTCCGCTTCCTTCCGCTCCCGCCGCAGCACCTTGACCGGCGCCATCATCACGTTCTGCAGTGCCGTCCAGTGCGGGAACAAATTGTATTGCTGGAACACCATGCTGACATGCCGGCAAAGCTGCAAGCGGTCGCACGCCGGATCGCCGACATCGATCCCCATCACGCGGATCCGCCCCGCCTGGAAGTCGGTGAGCGCGTTCACGCATCGCAGCAGCGTCGATTTCCCCGACCCCGACCGGCCGATGATGCACGAAGCCGTGCCCCTCGGCACGCTCAGGCTCACGCCCCGCAGCACCTCCACCCCGCCGTACGATTTGTGCAGGTCCTCGATGACGACGGCGGATTCCTCCCCGCTCACGAGCGCACCGCGTATCGCCGCTCCAGCGCCACCGTCAGTCGCGCAATCGGGTAGCAGTAGAGGAAGAACATCAGCAGGATGTATCCGTAGAGCGGGGCCATGAGATCGGTCCGTCCGCCGGCGGCCGCAAGGATTTGTCCCGCCAGCGTCAGCACTTCGTTGACGCCGACGATCGAGGCGAGCGTCGTGGACATCGCAAGAATGGCGTAGAGGTTCATCCACGGCGGCAGCATCCGCTTCACCGCCTGCGGCAGTACCACGAGGAAGAGAAGCTGCCGCCGGTGCAGTCCGAGCGACGCGGCGGATTCCCATTGCCCGCGATCGATCGAGAGCAGCCCCCCGCGCACGATCTCCGCCATGTTCGCCATCACCGGCAGGGAAAGCCCGACCACCGCCTTGAACCATCCCGGCAGCGGCACGCCCCATGGTCCAATCTGCACCCGGAACGGAAGCAGGAACGTCATGAAGAAGAGGAGCACGAGCCAGGGCGAATTGCGGAAGAACTGCGTCGCCGCCCAGCCCGCCCCGCGCGCAACCCCGCTCCGCGCGATCAGCAGCAGCCCGAGGCCGAAGCCCAGCATCGTCCCGATCGCCATCGCCAGCACGCTGATGAGGACATCGAACGCGAATCCCTGCCACAGTAGCGGCGACCACCGCACCAGCACCGCGAGCACGCCCGGCCGTCCCGGCGCCGCGCCCGCCGCCGCGGACGCCTCCGCCGAAAGAAGAATCGCCGCACCCAGCGCGAGCCCATGCCATGCGCGCAACCGCACGATCGGCAGCCCCGCGCCGCTCGCGCCGCCCGCGGCGCGCCGCACCGGCAGCATCACCGGCAACACCCGCGCGTTCCTCACGCCCCGATCCCCGGCCGCCGCAGCGACCGTTCGAGCGCGCTCATGCCCCACACCAGCAGGCCCACCAGCACCAGGTACACGACCAGGAGCACCACCATCATCTCGGGCACGTTGGCGTCGTCCGACCAGATCTGGTTCGACGCATAGAGCAATTCCGGGACCGCGATCGCGTACGCAAGCGTCGTCGTCTTCACCAAATTGACGAGATTGTTGCTGAGCGCCGGCAGCGAGATGCGCGCCGCCAGCGGCAGCACCACGTAGCGGAAAATCTGCACCCGCGTATAGCCGAGCGAGCGCGCCGCCTCGATCGTCACCCCCGGCACCGCCTCGATCCCGGCGCGGAAAATCTCGACATTGAACGCGCCCGCGAACAAAGTGAGCGAGATGATCGCCCAGTCGAGCCCGGAAAGGAGCGGGGAGGGGACCCCGAACGCTCCCTTCACTTGCGGCAGAAGCGCGCTCAGGCCGAAATAGAAGAAATAGAGCTGAACCAGCGGCGGGGTGTTACGGAAGAGCTGTACATAGACGCGCACCCCCCGCCGCGTCCACGCGGAATGCGAGCCCTCCAGCCACGCGCCCGCGATCCCCACCGCGAGCGAGCCTGCCACGCAGATGATGGAAAGCTCGATCGTGAGCGCCAATCCGTGCGCGAAGGTCCGCGCATCGAACGGGTCGTAGAAGATCGAGAAGTTGATGCCCGTCCGCTGGTAGAGGTCGCGGAACCACGCCGCGACCGCTTCGGCCAGAATCCGGGCCAGCCCTTGCCTCCTGCGGTCCGCCCCGCTTCTATCCCGCGTATTTCTTATGCATCTCCGCCACGTAGTCGCTGTGCGGAAGCTTCCATTTGGTCTCGAGCTGGATGATCAATCCCGTCCGGTGCCAGTCGGCGATGACGCCCGACATGAACTTGGCGAAATCCGGCTCGCCCGGCTTGATCGCGATCGCCCACGGCACCGCGTCGAGCACCGGCAGCGGCATCCCGTATCCCGGCCATTGCCCGCTTTGGAGCTGCGCCTCGATCTCGGTGTTGTCGTAGAGGAATGCCACGCACCGTCCCTGCTTCAGCGCCGTCAGCGCCTCGACCACGCCGGTGAAGGCAACGACATTGACCCCGAATTTCTGGGAAGCCGACTTGTTGTAGTAGGCGCCCTGGATCCCGCACACCGGCTTTCCCTTGAGCTGGTTCCAGTCGGTCAGGTGCAGCTGATCCGAAGCGAGCACGCTGTATCCGGATGCGTAATAGTCGGGATGGATGATATCGACGATCTTCGCCCGCTCCGGCGTATCGCCCATCGTCGCGATCAGGAGATCGATCTTCCCCTGGTTGAGGAACTGCATCCGGTTCGAGCCCGTCACCGGCACGAACTCCACCTTCACTCCGAGCCGTTTCGCCACGTCCGCCGCGAGATCGGGCTCCAGCCCCTCGATATCGCCGTTCGGCGCGCGGAACCCGAACGGCGGATAGTCGGCCTTCACGCCGACGACCAGCGTCCCGCGCTCTTTGATCATCTGGATCTCGTTCGGCGCAGCCTTCGCGGGCCCCGCAATCGCCAGCACGGCGGCAAGCACGAGTCCGGTCAGCATCGCGGTGATTTTCATTTCGTCCCCCCATCGCTTCGCGCGCGGCGCACCCGCGGCGGCGACTGAGCCCTGTCAAGTCCCAATTCTAACAGCCCCCGCTCCCCCGGACATGACCGCAGGCGACATCGGAGCACTCCGAAGCGACATCGTAGCACGTCCCGCCCGCTCCGCGACCGGCGAGCGGCCGAACGCCCGGCGGTACGCGCGCGAGAAGTGGCTCGCACTCGCGAACCCGCAGGCGGACGCCACTTCCACCACCGGCAGCCCGCTCTGGCGGATCAAGAGCCGCGCCTGCGAGAGCCGGAGCCGGCTGTAATAAGCCCCTGGCGTGCAGCCGAGATGCAGCCGGAACAGCCGTTCCAGTTGCCTGGGCGATACCCCCGCGCTCGCCGCCAGCGCCGCCCGGCTCACCGGCGCCTCGATGTTCGCCTCCATGCACCCCACTGCCTTCAGCGTCGGCTCGCTTCTCACGCCGAGCCGCTCGGCGAGCGCCATCCGTTGCGGATGCCCGGTCTCGCGGATATCGGTCTGCAGGAACCACTCGCTCACGCGCATCGCGAGCTCCGGCCCGTGCTCGCGCGCGAGGAACGCGTGCATCATGTCGAGCGCCGCCGTCCCTCCGCTCGAAGTGAGAAGCCCGCGATCCACTTCGAACAGCGTCCTTCGGAGGTCGAGGTCAGGAAATTCCTCCGCCAGGGCCAGCGCATATTCCCAGTGCAGCGTGAACCGATAGCCACGCAGCAGCCCCGCCCGCGCGAGCACGTAGGGTCCGCCCGCCACCCCGCCCATCGGCCGCTTCAGCCGCGCGAACCGCCTGAGCTGCTCGAACGTCGCCGCGTCGCGGAACGAAGCCGGATTGCCCCCGGCGCACACCAAAAGCGCATCCAGCTCCCGCCCCGCGTCTTCCAGAAGCACGTCGGGAACGATCCGCACCCCGTTCGAGGCCGCAACCGCCCCGCCGTCCGGCGAGAGGTGCCGCCACCGATAGAGTTCACGCCCCGTAAGCGCGTTCGCCGCCCGCAACGGCTCGATCGCCGAGGCATAGGCGAGCAGCCCGAAATCGGGGATCAGCAGGAACCCGATCGTCCGCGGCGGCCTGCGCCCCGCCTCGTCGCGGCCGGACCATCCGGCGTCGCCCCCGGTCATGCACGCGGCCGCCCTTTTGCTACTTTCCCAACACTGTGGGAACAAGGAAGCGGGCCCGTCAAGCGGCGCGGCCCGGGCGCGGATGACCGGCGGATGATCGAATGACGTATTCATTCCTGAGGCTTGCGAGGGAGGCGCTCCGTGCCAACACCGGCTGGCGGCCCGCCTGGCGGAGCCCGGAGCCCAAGCCCGCCTACGACGTCGTCATCGTCGGCGGCGGCGGCCACGGCCTCGCCACCGCCTACTATCTCGCCCGCGAGCACGGCATCACGAACGTCGCCGTGCTCGAGAAATCCGTGATCGGCCTCGGCAATGCCGGCCGCAACACGACGATCATCCGCTCCAACTATCTCCTGCCCGGCAATCTCCCCTTCTACGAGCACTCGATGAAGCTCTGGGAGGGACTCGAGCAGGACCTCAACTACAACGCCATGGTGAGCCAGCGTGGCGTGATCAACCTCTTCCATTCGGACGCCGAGCGCGACGCCGCCCGCCGCCGCGGCAACGCCATGCGCCTCCACGGCGTCGATGCCGAGCTGCTCGACGAAGCCGCTGTCCGCGCGCTGCTCCCCGATCTCGATTTCGCCAACGCCCGCTTCCCGATCCGCGGCGGCCTCCTCCAGCGCCGCGGCGGCACCGCCCGCCACGACGCCGTGGTCTGGGGATTCGCCCGCGCCGCCGATCGTCGCGGCGTCGACATCATCGAGAATTGTGAAGTCACCGGCATTGAAATCGCCGATGGTCGCGTCACCGGCGTCGCCACCACGCACGGGCGCATCGGCGCGGCGAAAATCGCCCTCGTCGCCGCCGGCAATTCCTCGCGCGTCGCCGCCCTGGCCGGCCTGCGCCTTCCCATCGAGAGCCACGTGCTTCAGGCCTTCGTCTCCGAATCCGTCAAGCCGATGCTCGACACGGTGATCACCTTCGGCGCCGCGCATTTCTACATTAGCCAGTCCGACAAGGGCGGCCTCGTCTTCGGCGGCGATATCGACGGCTACAACTCCTACGCCGCGCGCGGCGGCCTTCCCGTCGTCGAGGACGTCATGCAGGGCTGCATGGCGCTCCTGCCCCGCGCCGGCCGCCTTCGCGTCTTGCGCTCCTGGGGCGGCATCATGGATATGACGATGGACGGCTCCCCGATCATCGACCGCACGCCGATAGCCGGCCTCTATCTCAACGCCGGCTGGTGCTATGGCGGCTTCAAGGCGACGCCCGCCTCGGGCTGGTGCCTCGCCTTCACCATCGCCAACGATGCGCCGCACGCATTCAACGCCGCGATGCGGCTCGATCGTTTCGAAACCGGCGCGCTCATCGACGAGAACGGCGGCGGCGCGCAGCCCAACCGTCACTGAGGATCTTATGCGCATAAACTGCCCGCATTGCGGCGAACGCGGCCACGAGGAGTTCGCCTATCTCGGCGCGGCTCTCCGCCGTCCCCCGCCCGACGCCGGCGCCTCTGCCTGGCACGACTACGTCTATCTCCGCGAAAATCCCAAAGGCGCCAACCGCGAATTCTGGCAGCACGTCACCGGCTGCCGCCGCTGGCTCGTTGTCACCCGCGACACCGCCACGCACATAATCGACACCGTCCTTGATGCCGCGGACTTCTCCCCATGATCTCCCATCGCCTTCCCTCGGGCGGCCTGATCGACCGCGTCGCCTCCCTCGAATTCCGCTTCGACGGTCGCGCGTACCGTGGTTTCGCCGGCGACACGCTCGCCTCCGCCCTCCTCGCGTCCGGCGTCCGCCTCTTCGGCCGTTCCTTCAAATACCATCGCCCCCGCGGGGTTTTCTCGTCCGGCCCCGAGGAGCCGAGCGCGCTCGTCGAGCTCGGCGCCGGCGCCCGCCGCGAGCCCAACACCCAAGCCACCACCCAGGAACTCTATTCCGGCCTCGAAGCGGCGAGCCAGAACCGCTTCCCATCGCTCCGCTTCGATCTTCTTTCCGCCTCCGGCCGCCTCGGCCCGCTCTTCGCCGCCGGCTTCTACTACAAAACCTTCATGTGGCCCGCGCGTTTCTGGGAGCGCGTCTACGAGCCGCTCATCCGCCGCGCCGCCGGCCTCGGCCGCGCTGCCGCGGTACCCGACCCCGACATTTACGAAAAATCCCATCTCTTCTGCGACGTCCTCGTCATCGGCGCTGGCCCCGCCGGCCTCGCCGCCGCGCTCGCCGCCGCCCGCGCCGGCGCCCGCGTCGTCCTCTGCGAGCGCGATTGGCGCCTCGGCGGCCGCCTTCTTTCCGAGTCCGAAACCATCGACGACGGCCCCGGCCCGTCCTGGGCCTCCGCCGCCGCCGCCGAGCTCGCCTCCTTCTCCGACGCCCGCATCCTCTCCCGCACCACCGTCTTCGGCGCCTACGACCAGGGCGCCTACGCCGCGCTCGAGCGCGTTGCGGACCATCTCGCCTCTCCGCCGCCCGACACCCCCCGCCAGCGCCTCTGGTCCATCGTCGCCCGCCGCGCCGTCCTCGCCGCCGGCGCCGTCGAGCGCGCCCTCGTTTTCGGCGGCAACGACCGCCCGGGCGTCATGCTCGCCGGCGCCATCCGCACCTATCTCAACCGCTTCGCCGTCGCCCCCGGCCGCACCGCCGTCCTCCTCACCGCCGGCGATGACGGCTGGCGCACCGCCGCCGACTGCGCCCGCCTCGGCATCGACGTCGCCGCCATCGTCGATCGCCGCGCCGATCTTCCGCCCCGCCACGTCGAGCTCGCCCGCCGCCTCGATGCCCGCCTCTTCCCCGCCGGCCAGGTTGCCGGCACCCAAGGCGCCCTCGGCCTCCGCGCCGTCGCCATCCGCGACTCCGCCGGCCGCCTCCATCGTCTCCTCGCCGACCTTCTCGCCGTGGCCGGCGGTTGGAACCCCGCCATCTTCCTCGCCTCCCATCTCGGCAACCGCCCCGCCTGGAACGACACCGCCCACGCCTTCACCGCCGCCGCCCTCCCGCCCGGCCTCACCCTCGCCGGCGCCGCCGCCGGCCACCCGTCCCTTGCGGCCGCCCTCGCCACCGGCGCCGCAGCCGGCGCCGAGGCCGCCCGCGATTGCGGCTTCTCCGCCGATCCCACTCCCCCTCCCACCGCGTCCTCCGACGACTCCCCGCCCGCCCCCCCCGGATCCCCTCCCTCCCGCTCCCCGCCAAATCCTTCGTCGACCTCCAGCACGACGTCACCGCCTCCGACATCGCGCTCGCCCACCGCGAAGGCTTCCGCGCCGCCGAGCACCTCAAGCGCTACACCACGCTCGGCATGGCGACCGAGCAGGGCCGCACCGGCACCACCATGGGCATGGCCCTCATGGCCGCGCTCACCGGCCGCTCCCTTGCCGAAACCGGGGTCCCGATCGCCCGCCCGCCCGAATCCCCCGTCGCCATCGCAGCCCTCGCCGCCGAGCATCGCGGCCGCGACTTCCGCCCCACGCGCCTCCCGCCCGCCCATCTTTGGGAGGCCGAGCGCGGCGCCCGTTTCGCCGAAGCCGGCCCCTGGCTCCGCGCCGAACGCTTCCCCCTCCCCACCGAAACCGACTGGCAAACAACCGTCGCGCGCGAGGTCACCGCCGTCCGCACCGCCGCCGGGGTCTCAGACGTCTCCACCCTCGGCAAGATCGAGCTCACCGGCCCCGACGTCGGCATTTTCCTCGACCGCCTCTACGTCAATCGCTTCTCCAACCTCCGCCCCGGCCGCGCGCGCTACGGCCTGATGCTGCGCGAGGACGGCTTCGCCTTCGACGACGGCACAACCGCCCGCCTCGGCCCCGAGCGCTTCCTCATGACGACGACCACCGCCCACGCCGAGCGCGTCCTCGCCCACCTCGAGTTCTGCCACCAGATCCTCTGGCCCGACCTCGATCTCGACTTCGTCTCCGTCACCGACCGCTGGGCCCAGTTCGCCATCGCCGGCCCGCACGCCCGCGCAATCGTCGAGCGCGTCGTCGATCCCGGCCAGGACGTCTCCAACGAAGCCTTCCCCTTCATGCAGGCAGCGGAAATGCGCGCCCTCGGCGGTGCCACCGCCCGCCTCTTCCGCATCTCCTTTTCCGGCGAGCTCGCCTACGAAATCGCCGTCCCCGCCCGCTACGCCGAAACCTGCATCGCCCGCATCGTCGAGGCCGGCGCCACGCCCTACGGCATGGACGCGCTCGCGGCACTCCGCATCGAAAAAGGCCATCCCGCCGGCCCCGAGCTCAACGGCCAAACCACCGCCCGCGACCTCGGCCTCGCCCGCATCTGCTCCACCACGAAGGACTATATCGGCCGCACCAT
The DNA here is from genome assembly GCA_963745975.1 of uncultured Pseudomonadota bacterium. Lineage (GTDB taxonomy): Bacteria > Pseudomonadota > Alphaproteobacteria > Acetobacterales > Acetobacteraceae > JAKAWQ01. The sequence continues at coordinate 24,970 of CAVUZJ010000023.1, read as the reverse complement.
GGCCGACCGCCCCGCACTCCTCGCCCCCGATCGCCCCACCCTCGTCGGCCTCCGCGCCTCCCAACGCCTCCCCGCCGGCGCCCATCTCCTCGCCACCGCCACAAGCGACCAAGGCTGGGTCAGCTCATCCTGCTTCTCGCCCACCTTGGAACGCTGGATCGGCCTCGGCTTCGTCGCCGGCGGCACCACCCGCATCGGCGAAACCCTCACCGCCGCCAACCCGCTCCAGAACGAATCCCTCGAGGTCGAGATCACCGCCCCCTGCCAATACGATCCCGCGGGAGAGCGCCTCCATGCCTGAAGCGACACCCTTCTTCACCCCGCTCTCGGGCCTCGCGATCGTCTCGCTTGCCGCCCGCCGACACCTCCCTCTCACCGAAACCGTCGAGCGCCTCTTCGCAATCACGCTTCCCAACCCCGGCCACTCATCCGAAACCACCGACCTCGCCTTCGTCTCCACCTCACCCAACCGCTGGCTCGTCGTTTCGCTCCGCCAAAATCTCTACGCCCGCCTCCTCGACCCGCTCGCGAGCCTCGCCTCCGTCATCGACCTCACCGATTCCCTCGCGCTCCTGCGCCTCTCCGGCCCCGGCGCGCGCGACACCCTGCAAAAAGGCGCCCCGATCGACCTCCATCCCTGCGCCATGCGCGCCGGCATGGCCGCCTCAACCCTCATCGCCCACATAACCGTTCTCATCTGGCAACGAACAGACGCCCCCACGTACGATATCGCGTGCCCATCCTCGTACACCGCAAGCTTCCGAAATTGGCTCGCCGGCGCCATCGACCGCCCAAGGCCAGGGGCTTTGCCCCTGGACCCCACCAGGGCCTGAGGCCCTGGACCCCATTCGCTTTCGAGCCCCCGCCTCGCATCCTTAACCGTACCTTGCGTTGCAAAACGCAGCGCGCCCTCCCACGCTCGCGCCATGCCAACACGAACCGCGACAATCGCCGCCCCCGGCACGCCCGCCAGCCCCGTGCTCGCAGCACTCACCCTCGGCGCGCTCGGCATCGTCTTCGGCGATATCGGCACCAGCCCGCTCTACACGCTCAAAACCGTCATCGACCTCGCAGGCCGCCACCCCGGCCCCGAAGTGGCGCTCGGCTCGCTCTCGCTCATCGTCTGGACGCTGATCCTCATCACCACGATCAAATACGCCGCCTTCGCCATGCGCGTGGACAATGACGGCGAAGGCGGCATCCTCGCCCTCCTCTCGCTCCTCGGCATCAAGCGCGCCCAACGCCCGATGATCGTCATGGTCGGGCTCTTCGGCGCCGCCCTCATCTACGGCGACGGCGCCATCACGCCCGCCATCTCGGTGCTCTCCGCGCTCGAAGGGCTCGAAATCGTCTCGCCCTCCTTCGCGCACGACACCGTGCCCGTCGCGGTCGCCATCCTCGTCATCCTCTTCGCCGTCCAAAGCCAGGGCACCGCGCGCATCGGTGGCGCCTTCGGCCCCGTCATGGCGCTCTGGTTCCTGGCACTCGCCGCACTCGGTATCAGCGGCATCGCCCGCGATCCCGCCGTCCTGATCGCGCTCGACCCGCTCTACGGCGCCCGCTTCCTTCTCTCGAGCGGCGCCGCCGGCTTCCTCGTGCTCGGCGGCGTCTTCCTCTGCGTCACCGGCGCCGAGGCCCTCTACGCCGACATGGGCCATTTCGGCGCCCGCCCCATCCGTCTCGCCTGGTCGGCGATCGTCCTGCCGAGCCTCGTGCTCAACTACGCGGGCCAGACCGCGCTCGTGCTCTCAGCCCCACCCTCGGAGGGCAACATCTTCTTCCGCCTCTGCCCGCCCTTCCTCCTCGTGCCGATGGTCGTGCTCTCCACCATCGCCACCATCATCGCCAGCCAGGCGATCATCACCGGCGCCTTCTCGATGACACGCCAGGCCGCCCGGCTCGGCTGGCTGCCGCGCCTCGGCATCAAGCAGACCTCGGCCACGGGATACGGCCAGATCTACATCGGCGTGGTGAACTGGCTCCTCGCCCTCGCAACGATCGGCCTCGTCCTCGCCTTCCGCACCTCCGCCCATCTCGCCTCGGCCTACGGCATCGCCGTCTCCGCCACCATGCTGATGACCTCGGTCCTCCTCTTCATCGCCATGCGCGACATCTGGGGCTGGGGAACCCTCCGCGCCGGCGCCGTCTCCTCGGTCTTCGTCATCGTCGATGCCGCCTTCTTCGCCGCCAATTCCGTCAAGATCGCCGAGGGCGGCTACGTCCCGATCCTGCTCGCCCTCTTCGTCTACGCGCTGATGCAGATCTGGCACATCGGCACCCGCGCCGCCGCCGCCGCGGGGAAAGCCTCCTCGGTGCCGCTCGATACATTCCTCTCGGACCTCGCCCGCAACCGCATCGCCCGCGTTCCCGGCACCGCCGTCTTCCTCACCCGCACCGAGGCCGACGTCCCGCCCATCGTCACCTGGTACATCGCCCACGCGCACGCCTTGCAGGAGCGCGTGATGGTGATCTCGCTTTCCACCGCCCTCGTTCCCTTCATCGCCGCGCGCGAGCGCCTCGCCATCGCCGAGCGCTCGCCCGGCTTCTGGCGCCTCACCGCGCGCTTCGGCTTCATGGAACGGCCCGACCTCCCCGCGGTCCTCGCCGCCGCCCACGACGCCGGCTGCACCGCCGACCCCGCCGGCGTCACCTATTTCGTCGGCCGCGAGCGCGCCGTCCCTCGCACCGACGGAAACGGCCTGCCGCACTGGTTCGTCGCGATCTACGCCTTCCTCCAGCGCAACGCCGCCCACGCAACCGACATCTTCCGCCTCCCGCCCGAGCAGGTCGTCGAGCTCGGCCGCGAAGTCTCGGTCTAATCGCCCCAACCTTGACCGCGCCCTCCAGCCGGCGCGAGGTGCCGCCCTGGCAAAGGGGAGGGGAGAATGCCGGTCGTCGTGATGCTGACCTTGAAGGCCGCCGAGGGCCGCTATGGCGAGCTCGCCGAGACGATGAAGGCGATCCTCCCCGACACCGCCGCGCGCCCGGGCGCCCGCCTCATCCGCGGCGCCGGGAATCCCGCCACCGGCACGATCACGCTCTACGAGGAATGGGATCGCATCGAGAGCCAGCAAGCCTACATGGCCTGGCGCACGGAACGCGGCGACATCGCAACCCTCGTCGCGATGCTGCGCGAGCCGCCGCACGCCGAGCAGCTCACGCTCCTCTTCTGAGCCCCGCCTCCCGCCGCTGGCGCCGCCGCCCCAACCTTGGCAAAATGTAAAGCAGGATCACGGAAGCAGGCCGGTCCCATGGGCAACCTCTACGATCGCGACATCCTCGCCTGGTCGGAGCAGCGGGCGGGGCTCCTGCGCGAGCACGCGGCCGGCCGCCGCACCAACGACACCGCGATCGACTGGCCGAATATCGCCGACGAAATCGAGAGCGTGGGCCGGGAGCAACGACACGCGGTCGCATCCCTGCTCACCCAGGCGATGCTCCATCTCCTCAAGGCGGAGGCGTGGCCTCTCTCTTGCGACGCGCCCTCCTGGCGCGCCGAGGCGGCCCGGTTCCGCGCCGACGCGCGGCGCCGCTTCGCCCCCTCGATGCGCCAGAAGATCGACCTCGCCGGCCTCTACGCTGACGCGCTCCCCGCCCTGCCCGAACGGCTGGACGATCAGCCGCCTCTGCCCGTCCCGCAAGCCTGCCCTGTCACGCTCGACGAGCTCCTGGCAGCGCCCTGATCCGGGACCGAAGCGCCCGCCGCCCGCGCCCTCAGGCCGACACGATCGCAGATCAGCCCTCGCGGTCCCTCACCAGGCCGGCGTCCTGTGCCGCGAGATCTCCGATCGCCGACCAATCGAGCTTCTCCCCGCCGTGAGCGAGCAGGGCGAGGAACCGGTCGCGCAGGAGGCTCGCGATCGGGAGCGGAACGCGGAGCGCCTCCGCCGCCTGCAGCACGAGCCGGATATCCTTCTGCCCGAGCGGCGCGGCGAAACCGGCCGGCTCGAACGTCCCGCTTGCGAGCAGCCCGCCATAGGTCTTGTAGACCGGAGCGGTGAACAAGGTCGAAGTCAGGATCTCGACATACCGGGCCCGATCGACGCCGCCCTTCGCGACCAGCGCCATCGCCTCGCCGAGCGATTCGATCACCGAGGCAATCAGGAAATTCCCGCTGAGCTTGACGAGATTGGCCACCTTCGGCGTCTCGGAGACGACGAAAGTCTTCTGCCCGATCGCGTCCAGCAGAGGTCCCGCCGCCGCGACCGCCTGCTCCTCGCCGGCCGCGACGACGAAGAGCCGCCCCGCGGCCGCAACGTCGGGCCGGCCGAAGACCGGTGCGGCGACGAAGCGCTGGCCCGCTTTCGCATGCGCCTCGGCGAGCGTCTCCGAGAGGCTCACGCTGATCGTGCTCGCCGAAACGTGGAGCGCCCCCGCCCGCAGGCTCTGGAGGATGCCCCCCTCGCCAAGAACGGCGCTCGCAACCGCGCCGTCATCTGCGAGCATCGTGATGACGGCCTCGCCCCGCGAGGCTTCGGCAATGCTGGCCGCCGCCTTGGCACCCTCCGCAACCAGCGGGGCGGCCCGGGCCGCCGTTCGGTTGTACACGGCCACCTCGTGTCCTGCCCGCAGCAGGCTCGCCGCCATGCCGGCGCCCATCTGGCCGAGCCCGATAAAGCCGATCTCCATCTCTCCACCTTCATCCCTGTCGCACGCCCTGACGGCCGAGGATATCGATCACGCTCCCACGAAGAACAAGGCCGCCCTTAAGGAAACCGCTTCCGCGCATAGCGCCCGGCGTTACCGGGCGCTGTCGCACGAACCTGGGAGGCTAGGCCGGCTTGAACGGATCATGCCGGCACGCGAGAATGAGGGACGCCCTGGAAGAACCATCCCGCGCCGGTTCGGCCGCCCTCGCGGCGAACCCCGAGGCACAAGGCCCGAGGCAGAAGGCGCGAGCGAGAAGGAACGTCGATGAAAAACCCGCCCCGCCACCCCGAAACGCTCGCCCTGCATGCCGGTTGGCGCGCCGACCCGACGACGGGATCTGTTGCGGTGCCAATTTACCAGACTACGTCTTATCAATTCCAAAGCCCCGAGCATGCCGCCAATCTCTTCGCGCTCAAGGAATTCGGGAACATCTATACGCGGATCATGAATCCGACGACGGCGGTGCTCGAAGAGCGGCTGGCCGCCATGGAGGGTGGGGTTGCAGCACTCGCGACCGCGTCGGGCCAGGCGGCGACCGCGTTTTCCGTGCAGAACCTCGCCCGCGCCGGCGACAACATCGTCTCGTCGACGGATCTCTACGGCGGCACCTGGAACATGTTCGCCAATACCCTGAAGGACCAGGGGATCGAGACGCGGTTCGTCGATCCGGCCAACCCTGAGAATTTCCGCCGCGCAACCGACGCGAGAACCCGCGCCTACTACGCCGAAACGTTGCCCAATCCCAAGCTTTCGGTCTTCCCGATCGCCGAGGTTGCCGCGATAGGCCGGCCGCTCGGCATTCCCCTGATCGTGGACAACACGGCCGCGCCGATCATCTGCCGTCCGCTCGACCATGGTGCCGCGGTGGTGATGTATTCGACAACGAAATATATCGGCGGGCACGGCAACTCGATCGGCGGGATCGTGATCGACGGCGGCAATTTCGACTGGTCGGCCCACCCCGAACGCCAGCCGCTGCTCAATACGCCCGATCCGAGCTATCACGGGGCGATTTGGAGCGAGGCGGTCAAGCCGCTCGGCCCGATCGCGTATATCATACGCATGCGCGTCGTGCTGCTGCGGGATCTCGGCGCGGCGCTCTCGCCGTTCAACGCGTTCCTCATCCTGCAAGGGCTGGAAACCTTGACCCTGCGCATGGAGCGGCATTGCCGGAACGCGGAGAAGGTTGCCGAGTTCCTGGCCGGGCGGAAGGGAGTGACGCGGGTCATTCACCCGCGCTTCAACGGTCCGGAGGCCAAGGCAATGGCTGAGCGCTATCTGCACGGGGGCGAAGGCGGCCTGGTCGGCTGCGAGCTGGCGGGCGGCGTGGAGGCGGGCAAACGGTTCATTTCCGCCCTGAAGATGTTCTACCACGTCGCCAACATCGGCGACTCGCGAAGCCTCGCCATTCATCCCGCCTCGACCACGCATTCCCAGCTCTCCGCCGAGGAGCAGGCCGCCACGGGCGTGTCGGACGGCTATGTCCGGCTTTCCGTCGGCATCGAACATATCGACGACATCCTGGCCGATCTCGATCAGGCGCTCGAGCAAGCAGCCTGAGCCGGCCGAGTGCCAAGGGAATGAGCGCAGCCGCGGGCCGGGAGCGCCCGCCGATCCTCGCCGGCAAGGACTATGCCGCCCCGTCCGTCTTCGAGGCGCGCAACCTGCTGCGCGAAGCGCGGCGCCAGAAGGGTCTGGCCGCCGCGCCGGTGCCGGCGATCTGCCTCTTGGATCCGGACGGGGATGTCGTGCGTATTCTTCTCGAAAGCGGGCGGGGAATGCGCAGCCGGACCTGGGCCTGTTATCATACGGATCTCGTCGAGTTCACGCACGCCGGGGCGCGAATGGGCGTGGTCGGCCGGGCGGTCGGCGCATCGTTCGCCGTTCTTGTGGCCGAGCAGCTCTTCGCTTCCGGCTGCGGGCTTCTGGTCAGCGTCACCTCGGCCGGGCGGCTTGCCCCGGACGCGGGGAATCCCGGCGTCGCCCCGCCCGCCTTCATGCTGATCGAGCGCGCGCTCCGCGACGAGGGCACGAGCTATCACTACCTGCCGCCCTCTTCCTTCGCCTCGGTGGACACGGCGCTCGCGGCTTCCGTCTCGGCCGCGCTCGAAACGGTCTGGCCGGCGGTGCGGCGCGGCGGAACCTGGACCACGGACGCGCCCTTCCGCGAAACCGAGGCGGCGATCGCCCGGGCCCGGGCACTCGGCCTGCTGGCGGTCGAGATGGAGGCCGCGGCGCTTTATGCCTTTGCCGCCGCCTGCCGCCGACCGGTCGTCTGCTTCGCTCACCTGACCAATGAGCTCGCGCAAAATGCGGGCGATTTCGAAAAGGGCGAGAGCGAGGGATTGCAGCAGGTGCTGGAGATCCTCGCGGCCTCCGCGGCGGCGTGGGCGAAGATCGGCCGCACCCGCGCCGACCGGGGGGCGGAGGAGCTTTAGGCATGCCCCCCAATCCACTGGCCGACGTTGTCGTCTTCCTGACCAGAGGCGATTATCTGGCGGCACAGCATCGGCTGTTCGTCGTCCTCTACTGGCTGCTTCTGGCCGGAGCCCTGTTAGCCGCCTTTATCGCCTGGCAGCGCAATCCGGCGCAGCGCACCGCTCGCGCGGTCGGCGTCCTGATCCTGCGCGTGCTGGCGGGCACGCTCTGGTGGCAGCAGTCGCTCTGGAAAATTCCGCCCCATTATGGCGGCCTGATCTACTGGATGAAGCAGGAAGTCGCGCATGCCGCGGTGCCTCTGCAAAGCCACCTGGTGCGCGTGATCGTGCTGCCGAATATCGCCGTCTTCGGTCCGCTGGTTTACGCGATCGAGGTCTTCATCGGCGTTTCGCTTATTCTCGGGCTCTATTCGGGTCTTGGCGCCTTGCTCGGCCTCGCGATGGGGGTCAATCTCTGGCTCGGGCTCTACTCGGCGCCGGGCGAATGGCCCTGGACCTATTTCCTCCTGATCCTTGTCATGGCTCTCTTCTGCATCGACCCGCCGGGTCGCACCCTCGGCATCGATACGTTGCGGCGGCGCGACAGCGCGGCGGTCCCGTCCTCGCAACCGTGATTTATCAGCCCTGCTCGAGCGCCATGCCCTTGCCGGCCAGCTCCTTCTTCGCGCTCTCGTTCTTGGTCAGGTGCGTGAGACCCATTCCGCTGAGCACGTTGGCGGCCTTGGTGAACTGGATGTTGTCGTAGCCGACGATCTCGATGCGGTTGCCCCATGGGTCGCGGAAATCAAGGAAGCGGCCATCGAGCAAGACGACGCCGGCGGCCTCGAGGGCGCTGCGGGCCGCTTCCTTGTCGTCGACCACGAGGCCAAAATGGCGGTCGTCGTCCTCGGGCTGCTTGCGCCCCTGCTGAAGGGCGATGAATTGATCACCCAAATCGATGAAGGCCATGGTGTTGCTCTTGCCGCGCAGCTTGAACTCGAAAATTCTGCCGTAGAACGCCAACGCCTCCTCGATGTCCCCCACCTCCAGCGCCACGTGGTTGAGGCCGACGACACGCGCCCTTGCCGATTGAGCCATTGGACACTCCCATGCCAGCCGGAAGCGCAGATGGGGAGAGCCATCCCATGGCGCAACCGGCCCATGGCACATCCGGCCCATTGCGCAACAGGATCGTGGCGCGAAGGTGGTGGAGATTGGCGTGGTGCTGTCTCCGGCGGGCTGAGGTTGCCGGTTCGGGCGGCGAGGTCGATGCACTGAAGAGCAGGCGGTTCGGCGAGTGCCTGCCGGATGGTTGTGGCAGCAGCGGGCGAAGCGGAACTCGGGTGATGCCGCGCGGCCGTCTAGGCGCGGCCCTTTGCGCGAAATTGGCAAGCGCCTCGATTATCTCCGCCGCGGGTTCGCCGGCCAGCCGATCGTCGCGGAACTTGCCCTGCTTCCAGACCACGAGGAAGCCGCATCCGACCAGCCGTTGCAGATGCGCCGATGCGCTCTGCGGTAAGACGCCGGCCGCCGCTGCCAGGTCGCCCGCCGCCAGCTGGCCCGCCGCCGGCTGGCCCGCCGCCGGCTGGCCCGCCGAAAGGGCGCGGCCATCGGCGGGTGCCGCCCAGCCGCACAACGAAAACCGCCGCGCCGGACAGCGTCGGCACAACCCAAGCCATCTGCCCCATACCCAACGCGCCCGGCAACTAAATGGCAACGCGCCCGCCGGCGACGATCCCAAATCTATCTACGGGGCAGCCCTTTTTGATCGCCGCCGCTACGGAAACCGCTTCCGCGTATAGCGCCAGGCGATGATGTAGAGAGCCAAATAAACGAGGGGGATGAAGACGATGATCCCCTCCAGCCCGCCGATCATCGTCCGCTCCCCTGTCGCTGCGATTGCGACCTCGCTCCGCCCGCCGCCTCCTGCGTCTCGAACAGCACCGCCCCGCTCACCGAGATCAGCACGATCATCGTCGTCCCCACCAGCCAGGCGAAATACCAGGGTGCGTAGCCGCCACACAGCACCGCGAGGAAGAGCGCGAGTGCCAGCACCATGGCAAGCGCGAAGATTTTCACGGCATTGGACATCGCAAACCCCTCAGTAGGAGTGATCGCTCTTGGCAACCGTCTCGGTCTTCACCTTCCCGCCCATGACCCGGAACGCCCAGGAAGTATAGGCGAGCACCGCCGGCACGAAGATCAGCGCGAACACCAGCATCCACCCGAGCGTGTACGCGCTGCTCGAGGCGTTCCACACGCTGAGGCTCTGGCTCGGCGCCGTCGTCGAGGGCATCAGGAACGGAAACATCGCGACCCCCGCAGTGAAAATGGTCCCGATCCACGCGCACGCGCCGAGCCACCAGCCGAGCACCGGCTTCTCCGCCGCGAGCGAGAGCGCGGCGCCCACCATCCCGATCAGCCCCAGCGCCGGCACCACCCACAGCACCGGATGCGCATGGAAATTGTCGAGCCAGGCGCCCGCCCGCATCGCAACCGCCGGCCCCCCGAGCGGCGTCGCCGGCATCGCCGGGTTCACCGCCCCCGTGTAGGCAAACCCCTTGACGAAGTTGATCCACACGCCGCCGATCACGAACAGCGCCGCCGCGACGAACCCCGCCGCGACCGCCGCGCGCCGCGCGCGCCCGTAGATCGGCTCCTCGCCCCTTATCATCAGCATCGCCCCCGCCTGCTGGATCGAGAGCGCGAGCGAGAGCACCCCGCAGAGGATCGCGAACGGATTGAGCAGGTACCAGATGAAGGATTCGTCCTGGTAGTACTGCCCGTCCCAGGTGAAGTGGAACCCCACGCCCTGCAGCACGTTGCCGAACGCCGCCCCGTAGATCACCATCGGCAGCGCGCCCGAGACCAGGAACGCCCAGTCCCACGTCTCGCGCCAGCGCCTCTCATCCACCTTCGAGCGGTACTCGAACGCCACGGGGCGCAAGATCATGCTGAACAGCAGCAAGATCATCACCACGTAGAACGTCGAGAACGAAGTCGCGTAGAGCGTCGGAAACGCCGCGAAGATCGCCCCGCCGCCCAGGATGAACCAAACCTGGTTCCCGTCCCAGTGCGGCCCGATGATGTTGAGCGCCGTCCGCCGCTCGGCATCGTTCCGCCCCACGAACCTGAGCAGCGTGCCCACCCCCATGTCCATCCCCACCATGGTGGCGAGCCCCACCAGCAGCACGCCGAGCAGCAGCGCCCAGATCACCTTCAGGACCGCGTAGAGCTCCATCGCCCGCCCCCTATTCCCAGGACTTCATCGCAAACCCCGGCCGCAGCATCGCCGGCGTCGGCCCCGCCGCCGGCGCCGTCCGCTCCTCCGCGCCGCCCGGCCCGATCCTTGCGTATTTGAACATCAGGTAAAGCTCGGCGCCGATGAAGAGCGTGTAGAGAACCGCAAAGCCGACCAGCGAGAAGATCATATAGCCCACCGAATGCGTCGAGGCCGCCTGGAACGTCGGCAGCCAGCCGAACACGCTCCAGGGCTGGCGCCCGTTCTCCGCGGTGATCCAGCCATAGAGCGCCACCAGCACCGGGGCCGGGATGAACCACATCGCCAGATGCAGCACCCACCGCGCTTTCTCGATCGTGTTCCTCAAGCTGTAATAGGCCGCGAAAGCGAAGATCGCGAGGAACGCAAACCCGAACGCGATCATGATGCGGAACGACCAGAACTCGACGAACACGTTGGGGATCGTCGCCCGCGCTGTCCTCGTCACCACGCTCGCCAGATCAGAGTCCGTGACCTTCGCCAGATCCTGGTCCGGCGCGAATTGCTGGGCGAGAAATCCGTACCCCATATCGGGCTCATAGAACTGGAACTCGGAAAGCGCGTTCGGGTTCCTGGTCGTCGCGTACTGCTCGAGCGCCAGCACCGCCCTGATCCCGTTCTGCACCCTGGCTGCCGCCTCCATCTGCAGCTCGTCGATGCCGGGGATCGCGATCGTCGTCGTGTGCGTCACCAGCGGCGTCAGCACATAGGGAATGCCGATCGAGAAATCGAAGAGATCGTTCTCCTTCGCGTCGTTCGGAAACGCGACCAGCTTCCACGGCTCCTCCGGCGGCTTCGTCGTCGTCCAGAGCCCTTCCATCGCCGCAAGCTTGGTCGGCTGCACGAGATAGTCCTCCCGTCCCGCCGCGTCGCCGAGCGTGATCACCGCGAGCGTCGAGATCAGCCCGAACAAGGCCGCCATCCGGAACGAGCGCAGCGCGAACTCGCGATGCCTCTTGGTCAGCAGGTAGTACCCGCTCACGCCCATCACGAACATCGCCCCGCACACGAATCCCGCGATCGAGGTGTGCACGAACTCCGCTTGCGCCTTCTCGCCGAACACCAGCGCGCCGAAGCTGTCGAACTGCATCCGCATCGTCTGGGGATCGAAGGTCGCGCCCTGCGGATTCTGCATGAAGGCGTTGGCGATCAGGATCCAGAGCGCGGAGAGGTTCGAGCCGAGCGCCACCAGGTAGGTGACCGCGAGATGCGCCTCCTTGCTCATCCGGTCCCAGCCGAAGAACATCAGCCCGACGAACGTCGATTCCATGAAGAAGGCCATCAGGCCCTCGATCGCGAGCGGCGTGCCGAACACGTCGCCCACGAAGTGCGAATACATCGACCAGTTGGTCCCGAACTCGAACTCCATCGTGAGCCCGGTCGCCACGCCGATCGCGAAGTTGATCGCGAAGAGCTTGCCCCAGAACTGGGTCATCTCCTTGTAGATCGGCTTCCCGGTGATGACGTACACCGTCTCCATCGCGGCGAGGATGAAGGTGAGGCCGAGCGTCAGCGGCACGAACTGGAAATGGTAGAGCGCGGTCAGCGCGAATTGCAGTCGGGAGAGGTCGACGACGGTCGGATCGATCATGGCGTTGCTCTCCGGACGATCGGATGACAGGCGGCTGCGGCCCGTGCTCGGCCGAAACGGTTGCCTTCTCTACAGGCCCGCCCGACTCCCTGATTTGATTTATATCAGTGCCAGATCCGCTTCGAGCTGCGCCAGCCTCGCGATCGTTCCCGTGCCGGAGCGGAGCGCCGCGAACCGTCCATCCTCGATCACCCGCCCCGCCTCCAGCACCACCACCCGCTGGTCCACGCCGATCCCCGCCAACCGATGGGTGATGCCGATCATCGTCCGCCCGGCGGCCAGGCCCGCGAGGTCGGCCCGCAGCGTGCCCGCCGTCAGCGGGTCGAGCCCCTCGGTCGGCTCGTCGAGCATCAGGAACGGCGCGTCCCTCAGCGCCGCCCGCGCCACAGCGAGCCGCCGCGCCTCGCCGCCCGAGATCCGCGCCGCGCCCTCCCCCACCGGCGCCTCCAGCCCGCCCGGCCGCGCGCGGACGAATTCCGCGAGCGAGGCCGCCTCCAGCGCCCGCCACAGCGCCGTCTCGTCCGCGTCGGGCCGCGCGATCAGCAGATTCTCTCGGATCGATCCCGCAAAGAGCTGCGTCCGCTGCGACACCACCGAGAAGAGGCTCCTGACATCGTCCCCCCTTATCTCCCTCAGCTCTATCCCGCCCAACGTCGCAAAACCCTCCTGATACTCGGCGAAGCGGAGCAGCAGATTGAGCACCGAGGTCTTCCCTGCGCCCGAGCGCCCGACGATCGTCACGTGCTCGCCCTCGCTGATCGCGAGATCGAGCCCATCCAGCGCCCATTTCGCTCCCGCCGCGTAGCGGAGCCGCACGCCCCTGAGCACGATATCGAGCCGCGCCGGCCGCCCGGGGCTCGCCGCCGGCTCCCGCACCGGCGCCTTCCGGTCCGCGACCCCGAACACCCGCCCCGCCGACTCCGCCATCCCCCCCAGAAGCTGGAACGCCCCCGGCAACGGTGCGACCGCCTCGAACGCCGCAAGCGCGCCCAAGGCGAGCAGCGGCACGTCCGCGCTATCCAGCCGATGCCCCGCGACCAGCGGAATCCCGATGATCAGCGCCGCCCCCATCGTCGCATTGGCGATGAAGAGGCTCGCCCCGGTGCCGAATCCCGCGATCGCCGCGAGCCGCGCCTGCCGCCCGATCAACCGCTCGTGCGCCGCCCCGATCCGCGCCAGCATCGCGGGCGCCGCCCCGTAGGTCAGCAGCTCCGCCATCCCCTGCAGCGCATCGACGATATCCGCCCGCATCGCGTTCTGCTCAGCCACCGCCTCCCGGCTCGCCCGCGCGCCCATCGCCGCACTCGCCGCCGGCAGGCTGATCCCCGCGAGTGCCAGCCCCGCCAGCAGCGCAGGCCCGGCGAGCGGGGCGAAGAAGGCGAGCGTCGCCGCCATCGCGAGCGAGCCCGCCGCCGCGACCGCGAACGGCGCCAGCACGCGCAGATAGAAATCGCCGAGCCGGTCGATGTCCGAAACCAGCCGCGAGAGCAGATCCCCGCTCCGCTCGCCCGCGAGCCCCGCCGGCGCCAGCGGCTCGATCCTCTCGAACAGGAAGACGCGCAGCCCCGCGATCTGCCTCAGCGCCGCCTCGTGATCGACGATCCGCCCCGCGTACCGCCCCAGCACCCGCAACGTGGCGAAGAACCGCACCCCCGCCGCCGGGGTGAAGAAGTCGAACGCGTTCTGTGCCGCGAACCCCGCCAGCCCCACCAGCCCCGCGGTCGCCAGAAACCACCCCGCCAGCGCCAGCAGCCCGAAATTGGCAAGGATCGTCGCCAAGGCGAGCGCCAGCCCACCCGCGATCCACACCCGGTACGGCGCATAGAGCCGCATCAGCCGGATCAGGTCGCGCACAGCAGCTCCGCATACGCCCCGCCCCGCGCGACCAGCGCCTCGTGGCTGCCGCGCTCGGCGATCGTTCCGCCCTCCATCACCAGAATCCGCTCCGCCCGCCGCACCGTCGCCAGCCGGTGCGCGATCAGGATCGCCGTCCGCCCCCGCGCCAGCTCGCCGATCGCCTCGGCAATCAGCGCCTCGGTCTCGAGGTCGAGATGCGCCGTCGCCTCGTCGAGGATCAGGAGCGGCGCGTCCTTGAGGAACGCGCGCGCCAGCGCCAGCCTCTGCACTTCGCCCCCCGAAAGCCCGATCCCGCCCTCGCCGAGCCTCGTCGCGAACCTCTCCGGCAGCGCCTCGACCACGTCGAGCAGCATCGCCTTCCGGCACGCCTCGCGCATCGCGGCCTCGTCCGCCTCCTTCCGTCCCAGCCGCAAATTCTCCGCGATCGTGCCGGCGAAAATCCGTGGCGCCTGCGGCACATAGGCGAGCCCGCGCCACCACGCCTCCCGCCCGATCGCGGCAAGCGGCACCCCGCCCGCCAGGATCTCTCCCTCCTCCGGCTCGATGAAGCCGAGGATCGCCGCCGCCAGGCTCGACTTCCCCGCGCCCGACCTTCCGACAATCGCCGTCGTCCGTCCGGCCTGGAATTCGCAGCCGATGCCTTGTATAATTCTTTGTCCGGGCTCGTAGCCGGCGGCGAGGCCGCGGCAGACGATCCCGATCGGGCCTTCCGGCCGCGCGGCCTCGCCCGCGCGCGCGCGCTTATGTCGGGCCGTATCTTCTATCTCAAAAATTCGTTTCGCTGCCGCGAGCGCGCTCATTCTGGCATGGTAATGAGTTGCCAAGGTCCTGAGCGGCAAGAAGAATTCGGGCACCAGCAACAGCACCAGGAAGGCCGGAAAGAAGTCGGCCCGCCCATGCAGCAGCCGTGCCCCGAAGATCACCGCAACCAGCGCAATCGCAAGTGAAGAAAAGAATTCGAGCACCGCGGAAGTCAGAAATGCCACCCGAAGGCTCGCCATCGTCGCCCGCCGATAGTCCTCGGAGATGCGCCCGATCAGCGCGATCTCGTCCCGCGCCCGCCCGAACAGCTTGAGCGTCGTGATCCCCTGGATGGCGTCGAGCAGATGGGCGCTCATCGCCAGAAGCTGGCTCCATTGCCGCTGGTTGATCGCCTCGGCCTGCGAGCCCACCAGCACCATGAAGAACGGGATCAGCGGCCCGCTCACCGCGAGCACCAGCGCGCTGACCCAGTCGATCGGGAACAGCGTCGCAAGGATCGCGAGCGGCACCAGCGCCACGATCGCCATCTGCGGCAGATAGCGCGCGAGATAGGGCTCCAGCGCTTCGATCCCGTCGGTCAAGGTCGCCGCGAGATCCGCACTCCGCTCCCCGGCAAGATACGCCGGCCCCAGCCCGACGATCCGCCCCAGAAGCTCCCTCATCAGCTCGCGCTTCACCGAAGCTGCCGCATGGTGCGCCGCGATCTCGGAGAGGAACGTCAGTCCCGCCCGCACGGCGAACAGCCCGAACAACACTTCGATCCCGGGCATCAGCGCGCCGAGCGGCAAATGCCGGAACACCGCGCCATCGACGATCCGCGCCAGCAGGAACGCCTGGAGGATCACCAGCATCCCCGCCGCGAGCCCGAGCCCGATCGCCGCGTAAAGTTTTGCCCGCGCCGGCCGCGCCGCCGCCCTCAATCTCCGCTCGACGCTGTCCACTTCTAGAAAAGTCCGGCGCCGGCGAGCCCGCCATAGACGCCGAGCCCGGCCGTCGCCACCGCGAAGACGAGCGTGACCCACATATACCAGCCGCGCAGCCTGAGATGCGCCGGCAGCGCCGTGAGCCCCAGCGCGACCAGGAATCCCAGAACGAGCGGCAACAGCAGCGCGTTCATCACCTCGACCGCGATATTGAGGAACACGAGGTTGGGCACGATCGCGACCAGGCTCGCCCCGGTCAGCAGGCAGAGCGCGTAAGTCGCGTAGAACCAGCGCGCCTTCAGCGGATGGTCCTCGAGCGAGCGCCGGTACCCCGCGACCTCGCCCAATCCCCACGCGAGCGCGAGCGACGCCACGATCGCCGCCACCAGCCCCGCGCCCAGCACGCCGATCCCGAACACGAGCTTGCCGATCGTCGGCCCGAGATAGGGGATCAGCGCGTCGGCGATATCGCCCACCGAGTTGAGGCTCGCCCCCGGATTGTGCCGCCCGATCGTCGCCGCCGCCGCCACCAGCACCGCCGCCATTACGAGCTGGGTCACCACCGCCCCGATCGCGGTGTCCAGCCTCGCATAGTGGAAATCCTGCGGCTTGAGCCGCTTATCCGCAATCGCGGACTGCTGGTAGAAGATCATCCAGGGCATGATCACCGCCCCGATATTCGCCGCGACCAGGTAGAGATAGGCCGGGTCGCGGAACGCCGGGCGGAACGCGTCCGCGGCGATCTGCGCCGGGTCCGGGCGGGCGAGGAAGGCGATCGCGAAGAACACCAGCTCGAAGAGCCCGAGCGCGATCGCGATCCGCTCGACCCGGCGATAGGAGCCCGTGAGTGCCACCAGCATGAGAAACACCGCCGCGAACGCAACCGTGAAAATCCGCGGCAGCCCGTAGAGCTCGCCCACGCCCGCCACACCCGAGAACTCGGAGAGCAGCGCCCCCACCGTCGCGATCGCGAGCCCGCCCGCCGAAACCCACGCCCAGGCCGGCCCGAACGTCGTGCGGATCAGCTCGCCGTGCCCCTTCCCGGTGAAGATGCCGAGCCGGACCGTCAGCTCCTGCACCACATAAAGGATCGGGATCAGCACGAACTGCAGCAGCAGCAGCCGGTAGCCCCAGGCAACGCCCGACTGAGCGGCGGTGACGATGCTGCCGACATCGGTGTCGGCCAGCATCACGACGATGCCGGGTCCGAGGACGGCGAGGAATCTCAGCAGGCGCGCGCGCGACGCCTGGCCGCGTACTATCTCCGACAAGGCGGTCCTTCGGCGCTGGAAGGCGAGGTGCGAGCGATTTGCACCTGCGCATCCGGGCCTAATCGAAGCCCGCCCGTGCTGTCAACGCCGCGTCAACGCCGCCGGGCCCGGTTCCCAAACGCACCGGCCTGGCGGATGATCGTCGCGTGTATTTCGATCTCCGTCTCTGGGCGCTCACGCGCGGCGTGCGTCCGCGCATCGCCTTCGCCGTCGCACTCGGGCTCCTGGCCCTCGCGGCCGGCATCGCCCGGTTCGCCTTCCTCGGCCTGCTTCTCGCCCTCGTCTTCCGCGGCGGCAGCTTGCGGTCGGCGCTTCTTCTCGCACTCGCCACCGCCGCGATGATCCTGATCCGCGCCGTCCTCGAGGAGGCCCGCGCCCGCATCGCCCACGGCACCGCGACCCGCGTGCAGGAGCAACTGCGGGGACAACTCTTCGACCGCATCGTGGCCCTCGGCCCGGCCTGGTTCTCGGGCAGCCGCACCGGCGGGGTGATGCTCTCGGTGGTGGACGGGGTCGAGCAGCTCCAAACCTGGTTCGGCCAGTATCTGCCCCAGCTCGTCATTGCCATGGCCGCGCCCTTCGCGATCTTCGCCTTCGCCGCGATCTGGGACCTCCCGGTGGCCGTGGTCCTGCTCCTGGGCGCGCTCCTCTCGCTCATCGGCCCGATTTCGGTCCACATGCGCGAGCGCCGCGCCAGCCTCGCGCGCTCGGCTGCCCTCAAATCCTTCGGCGAGGAATTCCTCGACGCCGTCCAGGGCTTGCCGACCCTCAAAGCCTTCGGCCAGGCCCGCGCCTTTGCCGCTCGCCTCGCCCAGCACGCCCATGCGCTGGCCAAGAACACCTTCTGGGTTCTCGGCGCGAGCCTGCTCACCCGCGCGATCACGGATCTCGGCACCGCCCTCGGTGCCGCCGCGGCACTCGCGCTCGGCGCCTGGCGGGTCACGCACGGAGAGATGAGCCTCGCTGCCCTGCTGATCGTGCTGATGGCGGGGACCGAGATTTTCCGCCCGCTCCGCGATCTCCGCACCGTCCTGCACAACGGGCTGCTCGGCCAGTCCGCGGCGGCCGGAATCTTTTCCCTCCTCGAAGCGCGTCCCTCGCTCCCGCCCGCCGGCGTCGCCGGCGTCGCCGGTCTCGCGCCGAGCGTCGCCTTCGATTGCGTGCGATTCGCCTATCCCGGCGGTCGCGCCGCCGCGCATGACGGGCTTTCCTTCCGCGTTGCCGCCGGCGAGCGCGTCGGAATCGTCGGGCCGAGCGGGGCCGGCAAATCCTCGATCGTCCGGCTGCTGCTCCGCGAATACGACCCCCAGGCGGGAAAAATCCTGTTCGGCGGGGCGGACCTCCGCGCGCTCGACCCCGAGTCCCTCCGCGCCTCCATCGCGGTCGTCGCCCAGGACGCCGTGCTGTTCGAAGGAACGCTTGCCGAGAATCTGCGCCTCGGCCGCCCCAACGCGAGCCAAGCGGAGATCGAGGCCGCCGCGCGCGCGGCCAACGCGCATGATTTCATCCTCGCCCTGCCCGAAGGCTACGAAACGCGCATCGGCGAGCGCGGGGCGCGCCTCTCGGGCGGCCAGCGCCAGCGCATCGCGATCGCGCGCGCGCTGCTCCTCGACGCCCCGATCCTCGTCCTCGACGAGGCGCTCTCCTCGGTCGATGCGGAGAACGAGGCGGCGATCCAGCAGGCGCTGGAGCGGCTGATGCAAGGCCGCACGACGCTGATCCTCGCGCATCGGCTCTCGAGCGTGATCGGCGCGGACCGGATCCTGGTGCTGGCGGGCGGCCGCGTCGTCGAGGAGGGCACGCACGGTGCGCTGATGAGCGAGGACGGGCTCTATCGCCGGCTGATGGGGGCCCAGGCGGAGGAGAGTTCGGTGCTCGCTCATCCGGCGCTGCCCGCTTCCGCGGCCGTGCCGACCGAGCCATCCGAAACCGGCGGCGCCGGGCAGCCGCGGCCGCTCGACGAGGACGCAGCCTCGATCGGCTGGCCCGAGACGGCGCGGACCCTGCTCGGCTTCATCCGGCCCTGGCGGGGGACATTGGCGGCAACCGTCCTGCTCGGGATCGGGCGCGTCGCCTCCTTCATCGGCGTGAGCGCGCTCGGCGCCCTAGTCATCGCGGCCGTCCGCGTCCATGCGCCGATCTTCTGGCTGGTCGTCGCGCTGCTGGCGGCCGCACCCATCACCGCGCTCTGCCACTGGCTCGAATCCACGCTCGCCCACGACATGGCCTACCGGCTGCTCGCGGAGATGCGGATCGACCTCTTCGCCGTGCTGGAGCGGCTGGCGCCCGCCTATCTGTTGCGCCGCCGCTCGGGCGATCTGGTTTCGCTCGCCACGCAGGACGTCGAGACCATCGAGTATTTCTACGCCCACACCGTCGCCCCCGCGGTCGTCGCGATCCTCGTGCCGCTCTCCGTGCTCGGCGTCCTCGCCGCTTTCGGCTGGCCGCTCGCGCTCGTCCTGCTGCCCTTCCTCGGCTACGCGATGCTCTCGCCGGTGGCAGGCCGGGCCCGGATCGATCGACTGGGGCAGGAGGCGCGCGACGCGCTCGGGCTGCTCGGCGCCCACGTGACCGAGACCATCCAGGGTCTCGCCGATTTGCTCGCGTTCCGCGCGGCGGGAAGGCGGCGCGATGCGTTCCTCGCCGCCGCGCGCGCCTATGGCGCGATCCGGCTCCGCCTCCTCGCCGATCTCTCCCGCCAGGCGGCTTGGCTCGAGGCGGCCACCAGCCTCGGCGGGCTCGCGGTCGCAGTTCTCGGGGCCGGGCTCGTCGCCGCCCACCGTCTGCCGGCCGGGATGCTGCCGCTCTTGGTGCTCGTCGCCATCGCCGCCTTCCTCCCCGTCTCGGAGATCGCCCAGGTCGGCCGCCAGCTCGCCGACACGTTTTCCTCGAGCCGGCGGCTCGCTTCGGTGGCGAAGGAGCCCGTGACCATCCTCGACGGCCCGCTCGATCCGCCGCTCGCGGCGCTTGGCTCGGAGATCCGCTTCGAGGGCGTGGGATTCACCTATCCCGGCCGCGCCCAGCCGGCGCTCGCTGATGTCTCCTTCAGCGTGCCTGCCGGCGCGACGGTCGCCCTGGTCGGCGCGTCGGGCGCGGGCAAGAGCACGATCGCCAGCCTGCTGCTGCGCTTCTGGGACCCCGACCGCGGCGCGGTGCGGCTCGACGGGCACGACCTTCGCGAATTCCGCCTCGACGCGCTCAGGCGCCGCATCGCCCTCGTCGCCCAGGACACCTATCTCTTCAACGACACGCTCGCCGCCAATATCCGGCTCGCCCGGCCGGACGCGCCGGACGACGCCGTCCGGCGCGCGCTCGCCCAGGCAGCGCTCGGTCCGTTCGTGGCCGCACTTCCCGAAGGTCTCGCGACACGGGTCGGCGAGCGCGGTGTGCAGCTCTCGGGCGGCCAGCGCCAGCGGATTGCGATCGCGCGCGCCTTTCTCAAGGACGCGCCGGTGCTCGTGCTCGACGAGGCGACCTCGCATC
Organism: uncultured Pseudomonadota bacterium; assembly: GCA_963745975.1. Taxonomy (GTDB): domain Bacteria; phylum Pseudomonadota; class Alphaproteobacteria; order Acetobacterales; family Acetobacteraceae; genus JAKAWQ01. The sequence goes on along the minus strand of CAVUZJ010000023.1, from coordinate 4,736 downwards.
TCGATGCGATCAGCGAGGCGGAGGTGCGCTCAGCACTTTCGGACCTGATGCACGGGCGCACGACGCTCGTCATCGCGCACCGGCTCTCGACCATCCGCGCCGCCGACCGCATCCTCGTGCTCGACCACGGACGGGTGCTCGAGGGTGGCACGCATGCCGAGCTGCTGACCCGCCGCGGCGCCTATGCCCGCCTCGTCGAGCAGCAGGTGGCGACGACGCAGCTCAGCGCCGGATAGCGCACTTTCTACGCAACGCGGGAAGATCCTCATGGCGGATTTGCATGCTTTGATCGTCGGTGCCTCGCGCGGCCTCGGTCTCGGCCTTGCGCGCGAGTTCCTCGAGCGCGAATGGCACGTGATCGCGACCGTCCGCGGAGAAAACCCGCCGCCTGCGGTCGAGGAATTGTCCGCCGCCTATCCCGGGCGGCTGATGGTCGAGCCGCTCGATGTCGTCGTCGATGACGAGATCCTAGAGCTGCGCGAGCGCCTCTCGGACCGCCGGCTCGATCTTCTATTCGTCAATGCCGGCATCGCCCACGGTCCGGGCGAGACGCTCGCCGCGACCAGCGCGCGGGAATTCGCCCATATGATGCTGACCAATGCCTACGGCCCGATGCGGACGATCGAAGCCTTGCAGGGCCTCGTCCGCGACGACGGCGTGATCGCGGTCATGTCGTCGGGCCTTGGGAGTGTGGCGAACAACAATACCGGCACGTGGGAGGTCTATCGCGCGAGCAAGGCGGCGCTGAACATGCTGATGCGCAATTTCGCCGCCCACGAAACATCCCGCACGCCTCTCGTGATCACGCCGGGATGGGTGCGCACCGATATGGGCGGTCCGAACGCGACGCTCGATGTCGCAACGAGCGCGCGCGGCATGGCCGATATCATCGCCGCGCGGCGCGGCACGAAGGAGCTCGCCTTCCTCAACTACAAGGGCGAAACCGTGCCCTGGTGAGCGGTAGGGGGCGAAGGGCAAACCCACCCGAACCCCGCCTACGCCGCTCCGAGCACCTGCGCGACCACCGCCCCCAAGATCACGACCAGCCAAGGCGGCACCCGCCAGAAGACGAGGAGCAGGAAGGCCAGGATGCCGATCCCGAAATCGGCCGGCGTTCGGATCGCGCTCGTCCAGACCGGGTTGTAGAGCGCGGAGAGAAGCAGCCCCACCACGCTGGCGTTGACGCCGCGCAAGGCCGCCTGCACGGGCTGTGCCCGCCGGACTCGGTCCCAATACGGCAGCACGCCGATCAGCAGCAGGAACGAGGGGAGGTAGATCGAGACGAGGCAGATCAGCCCGCCGAGCCAGCCGTTCGGCCGCGGTCCCATCGCCGCCCCGAGATAGGCCGCGAAGGTGAAGAGCGGACCCGGCACCGCCTGCGCCGCGCCGTAGCCGGCGAGGAAGCCGTTATTCCCGATCCAGCCCGGCGGCACCACCGCGCGCTGAAGCAGCGGCAGGACCACGTGGCCGCCGCCGAAAACGAGTGCGCCGGCGCGATAGAACCGGGAGACGAGCATGACCGCATGGCTGCCGCTCGCCCCCGCCGCAAGCGGCAAGCCGGCGAGCAGGGCGGCGAACGCGGCGAGTGCTGCGAGCGCGAGCGGGCGGGGGAGGGAGACGGTCAGCGCACCGACGGCCGCCTTCGGTGGCTCCCTGATCCATCGCCAGCCGATCGCGCCGCCGAGCGCGATCGCGCCCACCTGGCCGAGCGAAGAGGGGAGCGCCAGCGTCAGCAGCGCCATGCCGATCGCGATGGTCACGCGCTGCCGATCGGGGCAGAGCGTGCGCGCCATCGCCCAGAGCGCCTGGGCCACGACGGCAACCGCGACGATTTTCAGCCCGTGCAGCCAGGGTGCGGCCGCGACATTCCCGATGCGGCCGGTGCCGTACGCGAACAGGATCAGCGCCGCCGCCGAGGGGAGCGTGAAGCCCGCCCAGGCGGCGAGCATTCCCGGTAGGCCCGCCCCCATCAGGCCGATGCTCGCCGCGACCTGGCTGCTCGCCGGGCCGGGCAGGGACTGGCAGAGGGCCACCACATCGGCGTACTCCTCGTCGGCGAGCCAGCGGCGGCGCTCGACGAATTCGGCACGGAAGAAGCCGAGGTGCGCGATCGGCCCCCCGAAGCTGGTGCAGCCGAGCCGGAGGAAGATGCGGAGGATCTCGGCCGCGGAGCCGTGGCGCCCGGCCGGCGGAACCGGGTTCACGGCGTGGGGCTCACCGCGTCGGGCGGCATCGGTGCCTTGCATCCTCGGACAGGAGGCGCCAGAGGCTCTCGGGCCGGCGCAACCAGGCGCCAGGAATGTCCGGAACCACGATGCAGCATCGGAACGCTCCCATGGGATCGTCGGATGTCGGACCGCGAGGGCCTGCCCGGCGCGACCGGGCCGCGAAGGGCCCGCTCGGTTCGATAGCTGAACGGCCGGCGCCTCGCTACCTTCCCCCGGCATTGCAGGCAAAAGCGGCCATCAAACGGCCGGCATGGCGACAGTAGCTGCGCCCACCATGCACGCCTTCCTCAACCATGCCATCGCCTTCGCCTCGGATCACGCCCTGCTCGCTTACGCGCTCGCCCTCGTCCTTGCGGCCGCCGAGGCGCTCCCGGTGATCGGCGCTCTGGTGCCGGGCACCGCCGCCATCGTCGCCCTGGGCGCCCTGATCGCCGCGGGCGCGCTCGAATTCTGGCCCCTGGCCGCTGCGGTGGTGCTCGGCGCCCTGCTCGGCGACGGCTTCGGCTATTGGCTCGGTCGGCGCTACAAGGATGCGGCCTTTCGCCTCTGGCCGCTCAGCAACCATCCCGAGTTCGCCGAGCGCGGTGCGACCCTCTTCCGCCGGCGCGGCGGGACGAGCGTTTTCATCGGCCGCTTCACGCCCGGCGTGCGGGCCGTCATCCCGATGCTCGCCGGCATTCTCGCGATGCCGCGCGCCCGGTTCCTTTCCGTCGACATCGCTGCGGCCATCTTGTGGGCGGTCTCGCACATCCTCTTCGGGATCCTCCTCGGCGCGTCGCTCGAGCTGCTCGGCGCGGTGGCCGGCCGGCTCGCCGTGCTCGCGGCGTTCCTCTTCGTCCTCGGCTACGCGGTCATCGCGGTCTCGCGCCGCGTCATGCGCCGTCTGCCCCAGGCGCTCGCCCGCCTCGCCGATCCCCTCGCGGCCTGGGCCGCGCGCAACCCGGGCCGGCCGCAGCGCGCGCTCCTCCGATTGCTCTCCACCGATCGCGCCGAGGCATTCGGCCTTGCGCTGACGGCCGCCCTGATCGTCGGCGGGGGCTGGCTGCTGCTCGGCGCGCTCGAGGGGCTGGCGGCACAAGAGCCGATCGCCCGCCTCGACGCGGTGGTTCTCAACGGGCTCGGCGCGCTCCGCGCGGACTGGGCGGACGCCGCGATGCGCGTCTTTGCCGCCACCGGGAGCACGCCGGCGCTCGGCCTGCTCGCGATCGGCATCCTTCTCCTCTTAGCACTCGACCGCCAAGGGCTGCTGGCGCTGGCCTGGGTCGTTGGCCTCGCCGCGTCGTTCGCTCTCGCGTTCCTGCTCAGCCTGCTGCCGCACGCCATCGTTCCCCCCACGGCGGGCCATCCCGGCAATTTCGACGCCATGCTCGCCGCCACCGCCTACGGGCTGGTCGGCCTCTTCGTCTCCCGCGCGGTCGCGCCCGGCCTCAGGCCCGCCATCGCAAGCGTGCTCAGCCTCGTCGTCGTGTTCGGCGCCGCGGCGCGCCTCTATCTCGGACTGTCCCTCTTCTCGACCGAGGTGATCGCCATCGCCTTCGCGCTGGCCTGGCTCGGCCTCGTCGGATTCGCGGCCCAACTGCGCCGGCTGCCTCCCGGCCGCGCCCTGCCCATCGCGCTCCTCGCCGCGACCGTCATGATCGCCGCCGTCGCGGCCCAGGCCGGCGGCTACGGCCTCATTCCGGCCCCCGTTTCACCGCCGCCGGCGCCGCAGCGCGAGATCGCGCTCGCCGACTGGCGCGCGGGCGGCTGGGCGAGCCTGCCCGGGAGCCGCGTCGGCCTGCTCGGCAACTTCGCGCAGCACTTCACTCTCCAGTGGGCCGGCCCCCTCTCCGAGCTTTCCGGCGCGCTCGCGGCTCGGGGCTGGCAGGCGCCGCCGCCCTGGGGCGCGGGCAGCGTGCTGGCCTGGCTCGCTCCCACCATCGATCCCGCTTCGCTTCCGGTCCTGCCGCGCTTCGCGAACGGAATGCCGGAAGCGCTCGTGCTGTGCCGCACACTGCCCCCGGACGGAGCGTCGCCCCGGCGTCAGGCGGTCCGCATCGTGCTCCGCTTCTGGCCGAGCGACACCGTCGTCCTCGCCGGCGATCGGAGGCTTCCCCTCTGGCTCGGCGTGGTGGTCGAGGAGCGGTTCGTCCGCATCGCCGGAACGCTCACGATCGTTCGCTCGAGGCGGGCCTCGCAGGGGCCTTTCGCCAGCCTTGCCGCTTCCTTGCCGCACGCCGAGGACGTGCGGGAGAACATGGTCGCGCCCGCGCCGGGCCGGCCGGAGATCGGCGCCCAGGTGCTGTTGGGATGGGCCGGCGCGGGCTCCGCGAGATCGCCCTGACCCGTCGTCGCCACCCACGGCCTATATCGGCACGTGGAAGATTGCTGGCGGAATCAATGCCCAAATTAAGAGGAGCTTCCCGGTAAGGGGCAATCGGCAAGAGAGGCGCGTGGTGACGTTGCCCCCGACTTTTCATCCAGCGAGAGCTGGAGTTTGACCCGTGATTTTGTCCATCTGCTCCGACC
>CAVUZJ010000022.1:0-43349 GCA_963745975.1 uncultured Pseudomonadota bacterium | reverse complement strand
GCGGGAGGTTCGAGGCCGGTCTCCTCGCGAAGCTCGCGCAAGGCGGCGGCGGAAAGCCCTCGCCTGGCTGGGCGACGCCCTTCGGGATGTCCCAGCGCGGGGAGCGCGTCGCGTGGCCGAGCAGGAGCTGCGCCCCATCGGTGACGAGGACGCCGCAGGTGACCGAGGGTGGTTGGGCGGCCGGCCGGTTCATCGCCCCCTCATTATGGCTTGCGGCGGCTTGCGCGGGGGCGGTGGGCGCGCGAGGCTCGGGCGGCAGGTGATGGGGGGAAAGATGCGGGTTGCGGTGCTGGACGATTGGCAGCGCGTGGCGCGGACGAGTGCCGAGTGGGCGCGGCTCGAGCAGCGCGGGATGACCGTCTCCTTCTTCGAGGCGCCGCTCGGCAGCGGCGAGGCGGCGGCGAAGACGCTCGGCGAATGCGAGATCCTGGTCGCGATGCGCGAGCGGATGGCGTTCCCCGCCGCGCTGATCGCGGGGCTTCCCAAGCTCCGGATGATCTCGCTCACCGGGCGGCGCTCGCCTGTGCTCGATCTCGAGGCGTGCACGCGGCACGGCGTGCTCGTCTGCAACACCGGCGGCGAGCTTTCCTCGGCGGCGACGGCGGAGATCGCGCTCGGGCTGCTGATCGGGGCGATGCGGCACCTGCCGGCGGCGGACGGGGCGGTGCGGGCGGGACAATTCCAGAGCGTGGTGCCGCCGGGCTCGGTGCTCGAGGGGAAGACGCTCGGCGTGATCGGCCTCGGGCGGATCGGGGCGCGGATGGCGCGCTACGGCCATGCGCTCGGCATGCGCGTGCTCGGCTGGAGCCCGAACCTCACGGCCGAGCGGGCGGCCGCGGCGGGTGCGGAGCTCGCAACGAAGGAAAAACTCCTGGAAGAGGCCGATGCGGTCAGCCTGCACATGGTTCTTTCGGAGCGCACGCGGGGATTGCTGGGCGCGGCCGAGCTTCAGCGGATGAAAGCGGGCGCGGTGCTGGTGAACACCTCGCGCTTTCCGCTGGTCGACGAAGCGGCCCTGATCGCCGCCCTGGAGGGGCGAAAGATCGTAGCCGCCCTCGACGTTTTCCCCGAGGAGCCGCTGCCGGCGGGCCACAAGCTGCTCGCCCTTCCGAACACCGTCTTCACGCCGCATCTCGGCTACTGCGCGAGCGAGGTCTATGCGCAGTTCTACGGCGAGAGCGTCGCCAACATCGAGGCTTTCCTGGACGGCGCGCCGATCCGGATGATGAACCCGGACGCGCTCAAGCCGCGGACGGAAGCGGTTCGCTAAGCAAAGGACGGGTGCGATGCGCGCATGGGCGGTGGTCGAGAACGGGGCGCCGTTGCAGGAGATCGAGCTGCCGACGCCGGTGCCGAAGGGCACGGAGGTGCTGCTCGCGGTGACGCATTGCGGCGTCTGCCACTCGGATCTGCATATCTGGGAAGGCTCGTACGACATCGGCGGCGGGCGAAAAATCTCGCTTAAGGAACGCGGGGTGACGCTGCCGCTGGCGATGGGGCACGAGATCGTCGGTCGGGTGGCAGGGCTCGGGCCGGATGCGCAGGGGGTGAAGGTGGGCGATCTCCGCATCGTCTATCCTTGGGTCGGCTGCGGCACCTGTGCCAAGTGCCGGGCGGAGGAGGACAATATGTGCCTCACGCCGCGCAGCATCGGCGTCTATCAGAACGGCGGCTACGCAACTCACGTGCTGGCGCCGCATCCGCGCCATCTCATCGATCCGGGCGGCCTCGATCCGGCGGTCGCCGCGACCTATGCGTGCTCGGGGATCACCGTCTATTCCGCGATCCGCAAGCTGACGCCGCTGCCCCCCGAGGAGCCGGTGGTGGTGGTGGGCGCGGGCGGGCTCGGGCTCAACGCCGTCGCGATCCTGAGGGCGCTCGGGCACGCGAACATCGTCGTGGTGGACGTGGCCGCGGAGAAACGGCAGGCGGCGCTCGCGGCGGGTGCCGCGAAAGTGGTGGACGGCAGCGGCGAGGCGGTGGCGCGCGACATCATGGAGGCGTGCGGCGGGCCGGTGGGCGCGATCATCGACCTCGTCAACGGGACGGCCTCGGCGCGCTTTTCGTTCGATGCGCTGCGCAAAGGGGGAAAGCTCGTGCAGGTCGGGCTGTTCGGCGGCGAGCTGATGCTGCCGCTGCCGCTGATGGCGATCCGCGCGCTCACCGTGCAGGGAAGCTATGTCGGCAGCCCGGCTGAGCTCAGGGAGCTGGTGTGGCTGGCATCGGCGGGCAAGCTCGCCCCGCTGCCGGTGACGATGGTGCCGCAGCGCGAGGCGAACGCGGCCCTGATGCGGCTTCGGGACGGCAAGGTGACGGGGCGCATCGTGCTGCGCGCCGAGGCGGCCTGACTGGGCGGCAGAGCCTGATCGCCGGGGAGGATCGATGGAACGGCAATATGTGAAGCCCGGCAGCTACAGCGACGGCAGCCCGCTCGATCGGGTGCACTACATCGAATCGAAGATCATCCTGAAGCCGGACGGGCTGACCTCGGTCAAGGCGCTCCGCGATTACGGCGCGGTCGTGCGGGAGGCGGCGGCCGGCGCCGGCGTGACCTACTCCGACGAGGGGATGGCAAGCCTCCGCCCGGCGATCCGCGAGATCCGCTTCTTCGACACGCCCGACTTCCGCCTCTACAACAACGCCTTCATCCTCCGCCTGCGCGTCCGCTACGAGGACGGGTTTCCGCTGGGCGAGCCGGAGATCGTCTTCAAGTTCCGCCACCCCGACCTGCAGACGGCGGCGGAGTGCGACGTGCGGCCCCAGTTCGACATCAGGCACCGGATCAAGTTCAAGGCCGAGGCGCTGCCCTTGCGCGAGCGGGTGGGGGGCGGCCGGCTCCTTTACTCGCACAATGCGCAGTTCCCGCTGAGCGAGGCGCCGGCGGGCGATCGCCAGTCGATGGCGGTGCTGGCGCGCGCCTTCCCCTGCCTCGAGCCTTTGCGCGGGTCCGAAGGCGAGCGGGTCGATGTCGTCAACCAGGCGATCGTCGAGGAGGTGCTGCTCGATCTCGGCGTGCTCGGCTTCGGAAAAGGCATCTCCGCCGAATGCAACGTCGCCCTCTGGCGCATGCGCGGGGACCACGCGCCGCTGGTCGGCGAGTTCGCCTTCCAGGCGCAATTCAAGCGCGCGGACGAGGTGCACGAGAAGGCGATCGCGCGCGGCCAGCACTTCTTCACGCTGCTCCAAACGCTCGGAGAGGATCGGGTGCTGCTGGGCACGACCAAGACGGGGGCGGTCTATCGGCGCAACGGCAACGCGCCCCAAAGTCATGAGTGAGCCGAGATGAGTGAGCCTGTGGCGGGGCGGGACGCGCCGGCGGGGCGCGTCGGGCTGCACGAGATCTTCCTCGTCTTCCTCACGATCGGCACCACGAGCATCGGCGGCGGCATCGTCGCCTATCTGCGGCGCAGCCTGGTCGGCAAGAAAGGATGGCTCGGCGATGCGGAGTTCGTCCGCATGCTCTCGATGTGCCAGGCGCTGCCGGGCCTCAACGGAACCAACATGGCGATCCTGATGGGCGACCGGCTGCGTGGCGCCCGCGGCGCGCTCGCCGCGATCGTCGGCATCTGCCTGCCAGGCGGGCTGATCATGACCGCCACGGGGTTCATCTACGCCCGCCGCGGCGACCACGCGATCGTCACCGTGCTGCTCGCCGCCGTCGCCGCCGCCGCGGTCGGCATCACCTTCTTCGTGGCGGCCGACCTCGGGCGGAAATCGCTCAAGGGATCGGCCGACCTCGTCTTCGTGGCGCTGACCGCGATCGCGGTGAACGTGCTGCATCTTTCCGTGCTGGTGGCGCTGCTCGTGGTGGGCGCGCTCGCGATCTGGTGGCGCCGGCCGCGCGGCGCGGCGCCGGCGCCAGCGGGGGCCCGCGAATGAAGCAGCTCCCCGCGCTCGCCGCCGTCTTCGCCTATCTCTCGCTGCTGACGGTGGGCGGGGGAATGGCCGCCTTCCCCGAGATGAAGACGCTCACGGTCGATGTCCATCACTGGCTGACCTTCCCCGAGCTCATTCATTTCTACAGCGTCGGCCAGCTTTCGCCGGGGCCGAACATGATGATGGTCGCCGCGGTGGGCGAATGGGTCGCGGGCCCCGTGGGCGCGCTCACCGTGGTCGTCGCCTTCTTCCTCCCCACCGCGCTGCTCACCTTCGGAGTCGGGCGGGCCTGGGGCCGGCTCGAGCATTGGCCCTGGCGGACGGCGGTGCAGCGCGGGCTCGCACCCGTCTCCATCGGGCTCCTGCTCGCCGGCTCGATCAGCATGGCGCGGGGCGCCGTGCACGGCTGGGTCAATGGCGGCATGGCCTTCGCCGTCTTCGCGCTCCTGATGACGACGCGGCTCAATCCCGCGCTGCTGATCCTCTGCGCCGCCTCGGTGGGCCTCGTCCGCTTTCTTGCTCATTGACCGGCAGAGAACCGTTTCCTCCGGCGCCGCCCCATGGGAGCATGGGAGCCCGGCCAAAGGCCGGATGGAGCAAGCGCATGGCCCTCGACGCCATCGATCTGAAGATCCTCGGCGAGGTGCAGAAGGACGCGACGCTGCCGGTGGCCGCGATCGCCGAGCGGGTCGGGCTGACCGCGACCCCCTGCTGGCGGCGCATCCAGCGGCTCGAGACGGAAGGCTATATCCGCCGGCGCGTCGCACTGCTCGATGCGAAGAGCCTCAATGTCGGCGTCACCGTCTTTATCGCCGTCCGCACCAACCAGCACAACGAGCGCTGGCTGAAGCAGTTTCACGATGCCGTGGCGAGCATGCCCGAGGTGGTGGATTTCTTCCGCATGAGCGGCGAGATCGACTACCTGATCCGCGCCGTGCTCCCGGACATCGAGGCGTATGACGGACTCTACAAACGCCTGATCGCGCAGGTCGATATCGAGGACGTGTCCTCGATGTTCGCGATGGAGCAGATCAAGTCCACGACCGAGCTGCCGCTCGGCTATGCGCGGGTGGTGCGATAGCGCTCCTCGGCCGCGGCGGGAACCGGGCGCACGCGGTTGACGACCATCCGCTCGTGCAGCCTTCGGATGGCGGAGGAGCCGGTGGTCGTGCAGAGGAAGGGGAAGAGCCCGTGCACGAAGCAGGCGAGGCCACCCCCGATCATGGCAGCGGCGAAGCTCGACGCCGAGTGGAGATGCTGGAGGTAGGTCTCGCCGACCGAGCGCGGATGGTCAGTGAAGGAGAGGTGCGGCATGGGCGGTGCTCCCGGTGATGGCGGCAGGGAGCGAATCCTATGCGCTGTCGGGCGGAATTTGTTTCCAAAGTTGCCGAGGATTCTGCTGATCGGGCAATGTGCATCTTCGAGCGGCCCGGATCGGGGATGGATCTTGCGTGCTCGATTTCGCCGATGCGGGGATTGACGAGCGGACGGCCGCTCCCTTGACTGGAAGGCAAGCGCGCCGGACGGAAAGGAAATTCCCGACGATGGACGACGAAATCGCCGCAACGCTCGGCCAATGGCGCCGCCACCTTCACGCGCACCCGGAGCTTTCCACCGAGGAGCGCGAGACGGCTGCCTTCGTCGCGGCGCGGCTCGCGGAGCTCGGCATCCCGTTCGTTGCCGGCGTCGGCGGGCACGGGGTGGTCGCCACTATCGCCCGGCCCGGCTCGGAGCGCTCGGTCGCGTTGCGCGCCGACATGGACGCGCTGCCGATCCCCGAGGAGACCAACCTCGCCTATGCCTCGACGCGGCCGGGGGTGATGCACGCCTGCGGCCATGACGGACACACGACCTCGCTGCTCGGCGCGGCGCGGCTGCTCGCGCGCGACGCGACCTGGCGGGGGACCATCCGGTTGATCTTCCAGCCGGCCGAGGAAGGCGGCGGCGGGGCACGCGCGATGCTCGCCGACGGGCTGATCGAGCGCTTTCCCTTCGAGCGCATCTTCGCCTTCCACAACTGGCCCGGGCTCGAAGCGGGCACGGTGATGCTGCATCCGGGCCCGGTGATGGCGGCGGGCCAGCGCTTCGCCATCACACTGCACGGCAAGGCCGGGCACGCGGCGCTGCCGCATCTGGCGAGGGACCCGATGGTGGCGGCCGGCCATCTGCTGCTGGCCCTGCAATCGATCGTCTCGCGCAACGTGAGCCCGCTCGACCCGGCGGTGCTGACGGTGGGGATGCTCGAAGCCGGCAATGCGCCGAACCAGATTCCGGAAACCGCGACGCTGCGCGGCACGTTCCGCACTTATCGCGGCGAAGTGCACGAATTGATCGGCGCCGCGGTCCGGCGCATCGCCGACGGCGTGGCCGCGACCTTCGCCATGACGGCGGAGGTCAACATGACGCTCATCGGCGCCGCCACCGTCAACACGAAGGAAGAGGCGGATCTAGCGGCCGGGGCCGCCATGGCGGCAGGGCTTGAAGTGCGGCGCGACCTCGAGCCGAGCATGACCGGCGAGGACTTCGCCTGGTACCTGCAAAAGAAGCCGGGCGCCTTCGCCTGGATCGGCAACGGGCCGAACGAGGGCGGGCGGGACCTGCACAGCCCCCATTACGACTTCAACGACGCGATCCTCCCCGCGGCGGCGAGCTATCTCGCGGCCGCGGCGCGGGCGGCGCTCGCCGAATAGCGCTCGTCAGCCGATGCGCGTGAAGACGTGGTTGCGGGTGCGGCCGCCGCTCACGGTGAGCGAGAGCACGGCGCCGTCCCGAGCGCGGTCGAGCCGGACGTCGAACCAGCTCCGATAGAGCTGGCTGGGCGTGAGGATGCGGACGATGTCGTCGGCGACGGCGAGGACCTCCCACGGGCCCGCATTGACGAAGGGGCCGGCGGCGCGCGCGGTGATGCTTCCCTTTGGGCCGCCATTGGCGTCCGGCGCGAGCGTCCAGGTCGCGCCGACCTCGTCGCATTCGTAGCGGCCGGGAAGGTCGGCGGGCAGCACCGGCGCCGGGGGCGCGCGGCGGAAGAGTCGCGCGGGCTCGCCGACGAGCAGGCCATCGGCGGCGGGAACCGCGGTGAACTCGAAGCTGCTCGCATCCGCGATGAGCCGGCCGTCGGGCTCGGCGATGAGGCGAAAGGGAACGCCGTTCGCGGTGAGCTGCAAGGCGCCGGCCGGGCCCGGCTCGATGTCCACGCTGGCTGGTAGGGTGGGATCGAAATACCGGCCGGCAAGGCGCTCGAGCACCTCCGGAGCCGGCGGCGGCGGAAGCGGATGAAGCTGGCGCTCGGCCTCGAGCGCGGCCTCGGCGGCCTCGCGGGCGAGCCGGTAGGGGACGATGCTGCCGAGATTGGCGATGCAGATGACCGTGAGGTCGCGCTCGGGGATGCGCAGGAACTCGGTGCGATAGCCGGGCCAGAGCCCGCCATGGCTCACGGTGGTAACGCCGCGCCATTCCTGGACGGCGAGGCCGCGCGCATAGGCGCTGGACCTCCCATCGGTGAGCGGCGCCTGCTCGGCGAGTGAAGCGGGAAGCGCCTTGCCTCCCACCTGGCCGGTCGTGAAATTGCGGTCCCAGAGCGCGAGATCCTCGACCGAGGAGACGAGGCCGCCCTCGCCGCCCAGGGGGAAGCCGTGCGCGGCCTTGACGAAGCCGCCGCCCTCGGCGGGGAAGTAGCCGGTGGCGAGGCCAGGCACGGTCTCGGCGGTCGAGGCGACGAGGCGCGAGCGCGTCATGCCGAGGGGGACGAGGATCCGGCGCGCGACGTAGCTCCCGAGCGGTTCGCCGGCGAGCTTCTCGACGACCCGGCCGAGGAGCAGAAAATTGGTGTTGCTGTAGAGGAACCGGCTTCCGGGCGCGAAGTTGAGGCCGCGCTGCAAACCGATCACGTGGAGGATGTCCGCGAGCGCGCACGGCGCGCGGAGGTCCATGCCGCCGAGGCGCATCAGCTCGAGAAAATCCCTGATGCCGCTGGTGTTGCGCATCAGATGGTCGATCGTGATCGGGGCGCCGAAATCGGGCAGCTCGGGCAGATGCGCGTGGATCTCGTCGGCGAGCGCGAGCTTTCCCTCCTCGGCGAGCAGCAGCGCGGCGGTGCAGGTGAACTGCTTGGTGACCGAGGCGATGCGGAAGGTCGTCTCGGCGCCGATGGGAACGCCGAGATCGAGATTGGCGAGGCCGGCGCTGCGATGCGCGAGAAGCGCGCCGGCGCGCGCCACGCCGATCGTGCAGCCGGGCGTGGTTGCTGCGCTCCAGGGAGCGAGTAGATGGTCGATGCGGCGCTCGAGCCGCAGACGATCGAGATCTTGCACGGGAGCTCCGCCGCCTTGTTGCGCCGCACCATCCGACGGCGTCGGCCGCGCCGCAAGCCGCCGCTCGGGCGCCCGGTTTGTATGGCGGCCGCTCAGCGTCCTTCGGAGGGGCGGAGCCAGCTCCGGTCGGCGGGCTGGGTTTCGTGGCGGGCAACGCCGGGCGGAAGCTGCACCCACCTTTGCGCGCTCCGCGTCCAGACATGGACCGTGGGCGCCAGATCCGACGTGTCGTCCAGCGTTCCCGGCTTGACGTTGATGTTCCCCGAGAGCTGGCCGGGCGTATGGTAGAGGCGAGTCCCGCACGCCGGACAGAACCAGCCGGTGACGATGCGGCCGCTCTCGCCGGCACGCGCGAAGGATTTGGGCACCCCATCGAGCAGGCGGAACCTCTCCGCCGGGAGGACCAGCGCCATGGCGAAGGCGCTGCCGGATTGGCGCTGGCACTCAAGGCAGTGGCACGCATAGACGACGGTCGCCGGGCCGGTAATCTCGTAGCGGATAGCCCCGCATTGGCAGCCGCCGCGCCGCACCTCACTCATCGAGCACCCTCCCGGACCTCGCCACTCTCCTGCCATGGGAGGTGCGAACGGCCAAGGGCCGCGCGGCGTCGAAGGAGGGCTCCTTCCTTGCCGGGCGATGGAAGGCATGCTCTCATCCGTCCGCGGGCAACGAGAAAATCGGGGAGGAGAAAATGCGAGCCTTGCTCTTAGGCGTGGCGCCATTGGCCGTTGCGATGCCGGCGTTCGCCGGCGGATTTACCGTGACCAGCCCGGACTTCGCCAATGGCAGCACGATCCCGATGGCCCAGGTGTTGAACGAGGGCGGCTGCACGGGGCAGAGCATTTCCCCCGCGCTCTCCTGGTCCGGCGAGCCGGCCGGGACGAAGAGCTTCGCGATCACCATGTACGATCCCAATGCGCCGACCGGAAGCGGCTGGTGGCACTGGACCGTCTTCAACATCCCCCCCACCGTGCACAGTCTTGCGGCAGGCGCGGGCGACGCGGGATCAGCCTCGCTGCCGGCGGGCGCGGGCGAGGGGCGGACCGATTTCGGGTTCTCGCATTATGGCGGGCCGTGCCCGCCGGTCGGCGACTCGCCGCACCATTACGAGATCACGGTGTTCGCCGTGAAGGTCGCGCAGCTTCCGCTCAATGCCGAGTCCTCGGGCGGGATGGTGGGATTCGTGCTTCACTTCAACACGCTCGCGACGGCGCAGACGGTCGGGCTCTACGGCCGGCCGAAGTGAGGGGAGGAGACCGATATGGCAAGTGCCAAGGAGCTGAAGGCAAGACGGGCGGCGCCGCTGGCGACCCCGGGCGGGCTCGGGGCGAACGCGGTCAAGGACATCTCGGCCGCGATGAACGCGCTGCTCGCCGACATGTTCGCGCTCTACCTGAAGACGAAGAACTTCCACTGGCACGTCTCCGGCCCGCATTTCCGCGATTATCATTTGTTGCTCGACGAGCAGGGCAGCCAGATCTTCGCCGCCACCGACGACATTGCCGAGCGGGTGCGCAAGATCGGCGGCATGACGCTGCGCTCGATCGGACATATCGGGCGGCTGCAGCGCATCCCCGATAATGACGCGGAGTATGTGACGGCCGAGGACATGCTGGCCGAGCTCAAGGAAGACAACGCGCAGCTGGTTCAGCACCTGCGCGCCACGCACGGCGTCTGCGACGAGCACGGGGACTTGGCGGGCGCGAGCATGATCGAGAACTGGATCGACGAGGCGGAACGGCGCGTCTGGTTCCTCTTCGAGGCGACGCGGCGCGGCGAGCCGGGCTGACCGGCCCGCGCGCTCCGCCGCGGCGCTGCCGTCCGGGAGAACCTCCGCCCGGGAGTTGATCAGGATCAAGGCGCCCGCGCCCGGCAAGGGGAAAATAGCGGGCGAAGGAGATCCCGATCATGAACGACGATCTGCAATTGCAGCAGCGCGTGCTCGACGAGCTCGAATTCGAGCCGAGCGTCGCGGCGGCGCATATCGGCGTGAGCGTCCGCCAGGGCGTGGTGACGCTGACCGGCCATGTCGGCAGCTATACGGAGAAATATGCGGCCGAGCGCGCCGCGCGCAGGGTCAAGGGCGTCAAGGCGGTGGCGATGGAGCTCGATGTGCGGCTGGCCGAGGACCGCAAAATCGCCGACGACGAGATCGCCGAGCGGGCCGTGCGCATCCTGGGCTGGGATGTCTCGGTGCCGGCCGAGAAGATCAGTGTCCGGGTCGAGCACGGCATGGTCTCGCTGGGCGGCGAGGTGGAGTGGCAATTTCAGCGCAGCGCCGCCGAGCACGACATCCGCAAGCTGAGCGGCGTGCGGGCGGTGATCAACAACATCACGCTCGCACCGCAGGTCCAGGCGGAGGACGTGCACGCGAAGATCCGTGCCGCATTGGAGCGCAATGCGGAGGTTGAGGCGAACAATATCGTCGTCGGCGTGACCGGAGGCAAGGTGACGCTGACCGGCCGTGTCGGCGATTGGACCGAACGGGAGGAGATCGTTCGGGCCGCGTGGGCGGCGCCCGGAGTGACCGAGGTGTACGACGAGCTGGTTGTGGCAGCCGCGTGAAGAGCGGGACTGACCTCTCGCAGCAACGGTTGGGCAACCTATTTCCTTGGGTTGCGGGGGGACGATGAGGCGAAGAGCTCCCCGCCCGTAACGCAGTGGCAAATGGAGGATACAAATGGCTCAGATGCCGGTTGAGAAAAAGCAAGCACCCGTGGCGCGCGCGCCCGATCCCTTCCTGGCACTCCGGGGCGAGATGGACCGCCTGTTCGATCGTTTCACGTCCGGCTTCGGGTTCCCCTCGTTGCGCCGGATGATGGATCTCGAGCCGGCCTGGCGGACGGAGTGGCCGCTCCGGGACGGCGTGCCGGCCGTGGACGTCGCCGAGAGCGCAACCGCCTACAAGATCACGGCGGAGCTTCCCGGCATGGCGGAGAAAGATATCGAGGTATCGCTCACCGAGGATACGCTCACGATCAAGGGCGAGAAGCGCCAGGAGCACGAGGAGAAGGACGAGAACCGCTATCTCTCCGAGCGTTCCTACGGGTCCTTCCAACGGAGCTTCAGCCTGCCGAGCGGCGTCGATCGCGACAAGCTCGCCGCGACTTTCGCCAACGGCGTCCTTACCGTCACGCTGCCGAAGACGCCCGAGGCGCAGAAGCAGGAAAAGAAGATCGAGGTCAAAGCGGGCTGAGGATCGGGGATTCGAGCGCGCTCAGCGCAAGCGGGCGCGCTCGCGTTCTCCTAGAGCGTGTTCACACTGACTGAACACGCTCTAAGTTGTTTTTGCGAGCGGATTCACGCGCCCCTGGATCGCTTCGCGATTCCAGTCAGGCGCGATCCGCTCTAATGCGTGATCAGAAGCGGTAGCAGGCTCGTGCCGACGACGGTGCGCGTGGCGCCGCCGAAGAGCGCCTCGCGCCACGGCGCTTGGCCGTAGGCGCCCATGACGAGCAGGTCCGCCCCTTCCTCGCGGGCGGCCGCGAGGAGCTGGCCGCCCGATCCCACGGGCGGGACTTTGAGGACATTGCGCACGGTCGCGCTGACGCCGTGCATGCCGAGATAGTCCCCTATTGATTGGGCGCTCCCCGCGTCGGCTTCGCCGACCTCGATGATGAAGGTCTGCCGCGCCCGGCGCAGGAACGGCAGCGCGGCGACCAGCGCGCGCACCGCCTGGACGGAGCCGTTCCAGCCGATGGCCACGGTTTCCCCGATGGCGGCGGGCGGCTCGGCCGGGCTCACCAGCACCGGACGGCCCGACTGGAGAAGTGCCTGCTCGATCGCGTCGGAATGCGGCTTGTCGACGACGCGATCGGAGCGGCCGAGCACGGCGAGATCGAAGAAGCGGGCGCGGCGGGCAACGACAACCGGTGCGTCCCCTGCCTCGTCGTGCCACGAGGCGCCCGCCTTGCCGGGCTCGGGTGCTGCGACAAACGGCAGGCCGCGGCGCGCGGCAGCTTCCGTGAAGCTCGCCTTGATCTTGTCCGCCGTCGTCGCGGCGTTGGCGGTGATCTCGTCGATCCACCGCCCGTCGAGCGGCAGGGCGAAGCCCGTCGCCCCCGCCGAGAGCATCAGGTCCTCGACGTCCACTCGCACGTGCAGCGCCTCGAGGTGCGCGCCGAACTGGACGGCGAGACGGCAGGCGAGCTCGACCGCGCCGTTGCTGGCGGTGCCGCCGCTCACGCCGGCGAGAATCGTCTTGATGGCCATGATGGTCCTCCGTCAGCAGCTCACGACGAGACCGTCATACCCCGGCTCGACGCCGGGGGGCAGGTTGCGGACCAGCCAGGCCCAGTCCATGTCCGAGCCCATATGCGTGAGGATCGTCCGCCGCGGGCCGAGGCGGGCGACCCAGCCGAGCACCTTCTCCAGATGCGCATGGGTCACGTGCGGGCCGGGGCGCTGGAAGCAGCCGACGATCCAGGTATCGATCCCGGCGAGGGCGGCGAACGCGGCCTCGTCGAGGTCCCGCACGTCGGTGGAATAGGCGAAGCCGCCGATCCTGAGGCCGAGGGTGCGGGTGAAGCCGTGGTCCTGGTCGAACAGGCGGACATCCATGCCGGCGACGCGGACGGTCTCGCCGGGTACGACGGCTTCCGTCTTCAGCACCGGGCGCGGAAACCCGAGCCCGTCCCACGGGCGGAAGACATAGTCGAAGCGGCGGGCCAGCTCGGCGAGCACGGCTTCGGTCGCGTAAGCCGGAAGCGGGCGGCCGGCGATGCGGTTCAGGATGCGCACCTCGTCGAGGCCGGTGATGTGGTCCGCGTGGGCATGGGTGAACAGGATCGCGTCCACGCGCGGGATCGCGCAGGCGAGGAGCTGGGTGCGCAGATCGGGCGGTGTGTCGATGAGCAGAGCCTCGCCCCGCGGCCCCTCGATGACGATGGCGGCGCGCATGCGGCGGTTGCGCGTCTCGTTCGGATCGCAGGCGCCCCAATCGCCGCGCCCGTCCGGCCCGCCGATCAGCGGCACGCCGGCCGAACCTCCTGAGCCCAGCATGACGACCCTCATGCGGCCTTGGAGAAGAGGCGGCGAAAATTTCCCGTGGTGAGGTCCGCGAGCGCTTTGGGCTCAAGGCCGCGGACGCGGGCGAGGACGGCGGCGGTATGGGCGACGAAGGCGGGCTCGTTGCGCTTGCCGCGCAGCGGCACGGGCGCGAGATAGGGCGCGTCCGTCTCGACGAGCAGGCGATCGGCGGGGAGATCGCGCGCGATCTCCCGCAATTCCTCCGACTTCGGGAAGGTGAGGATGCCGGAGAAGCTGACATAGGCGCCGCGCGCGATCGCGAATTCGGCGAGGCCGCGGCCGCTCGAGAAGCAATGGAGGAGGAAGGCGAACGGGCCGAGGCTCTCGATCTCTTCGGCGAGCACGCGCTCGATGTCGGCATCGGCGCTGCGGGCGTGGATGACGAGCGGCACGCCGGCCGCATGCGCGGCGCGGATATGGGCGCGGAAATTCCGCTCCTGGATCTCGCGGCCCGGCTCCTTGTAGAACCAGTCGAGGCCGGTCTCGCCGATGCCGATGACCTTGGGATCGGCGGCGAGCGAGGCGATCTCCTCCGGCGCGGGAAGCGGTGCCTCGGCGGCATGGTGCGGATGCACGCCCACCGTGCACCAGATATTCCCGTGTTCGCGGGCGGTGGCGAGGATGGCGCGCGACTGGGCCATCGTGGTGCCGATGGTGACCAGCTCGCCGACGCCGGCGGCCTCGGCGCGGGCGAGGATCTCGGGCAGCTCGGCGTCGCTGAAGTCGTCGAGATGGCAATGGGAGTCGATCAGCATGCTTGCGTGTTTCTCACGGCACGGGCGGCGGCGTATAGGGGCGGGTGATGTCGCTGTACGCGTTGTGCATCGGCTGGCTCGAGATGATGATGGTGCCGGAAAACGGCGTGTCCATGTCGAGCATGACGAAAACGGCCGAGGAGATCGAGAGCGCGCCGAGCGCGATGGTTAAGAAGACGAAGCGCGTGCGCGGCGCGTTCAGGCCGAAACAGACGAAGATCACCATCAGCCAGAAGACCAGAACCACGAAGAACGGCATCGAGATCGTCGAGCGCGCTTCCTCGTTCACCTTCCAGCGTGCCTCCACGAAACTGTGGAAATCGTCCAGGCACGAGGCGGCGATGCCGGATTGATACGCGTCCGTGGGTTTGAGACGGCGGATCGCAAGTTCGATCCCGTTGATGACGTCCCCGAGAGCCACGCTCTCCATCGCGCCCGGCGAAATCGGCGGCGCCTTGAGCGGACCGACCGCGTTCACCGGCGGCGTCTGGGAGGGCCAGGTGGTGGCGATGACCGTGGCCGTATAGGTGCGGAGGTCGTTGCGCACATCCGCCGTCTCCGGGCCGTAGTTGCGCAGGCACTGGTCGAGCTGGACGATATGCGCGGCGAGCGCTGCCATATCGGTGTTGGCCTCGTCGAACGCCCCCTTCACCGAATAAATGAGCAGGCTCATCACCAGGGCGGCGAAGGTCACCAGCATGGTGATGGCGAGGCCCACCAGCTCGATCGTCTCGTGGTTGCGGTGCCGCTCGGAGAGCCGCCCGCTGACGACCATGCCGAGCGCGGTGCTGGCAAGCAGGAGCAGAAAAACGATGCCGGCGCGCAGAGCTTCCTGCATCGCGCTTGCTGACTCCCCTGGCCGCGCGGCTACGCGGCGTCTTCCACGAAGCGGGGGAAGAGCGCCTGCGGCGCGGGCAATTCCGTGCCCGCCGCCAGCGGCGCGCCGAGCGAAGCGAGATCGCGCGCGCCGGCGGGCACGCCGAGCTGGTCGAGCATGCGCGCCATGCTGCCCGGCATGAAAGGCTGCAGCACCGTTGCGATCACCCGCAAGCCATCGGCGAGCACGCGCAGCACCGCGGCCATGCGCGGCGGATCGGTCCGCCGCAGCGCCCAGGGCGCCTGATGGTCGATATACGCGTTGGCGGCGCGCACGATTTTCCACACCTCCTCGAGCGCCTCCGAAAAAGCGACCCGGTCGAGCGCCTCGGCAACGCGCGCGGGCAGCGCTGAAGCGGCCGCGAGGAACGCCTCATCCTCAACCGCGGGCGCGGAGACGGCGGGCAGCGAGGCCGCGCAATGACGCGCCAGCAGCGAAAGCGAGCGCTGAGCGAGATTGCCGAGATCGTTGGCAAGCTCGACATTCATGCGCGTCACCAGCGCACGATGGCTCAACGATCCATCGTTCCCGAAAGGGATCTCCCTCAGCAGAAAATAGCGCACGGCATCGAGCCCGTACCGGCTCACCAGCTCGTGCGGATCGACGACATTGCCGAGCGACTTGCTCATCTTCTCGCCCTCCACCGTCCACCAGCCGTTGGCGAAGACGCGCTTGGGCGGGGCAATGCCGGCGGCCATCAGCAGGGCCGGCCAATAGACCGCGTGAAAACGGATGATGTCCTTGCCGACGAGATGCAAATCCGCCGGCCAGAATTCCCAGCGCGCGGCCCCCTCATCGGGGAAGCCGGCGGCGGTGATGTAGTTGGTGAGCGCATCGACCCAGACATACATGACATGGCCGGGATCGCCCGGCACCGGCACGCCCCAGCGGAAGCTCGTCCGGCTGATCGAAAGATCCTGAAGCCCGGACTTGACGAAGCTCACGACCTCGTTGCGGCGCGAGACCGGCGCCATGAAGTCCGGATGCGCGTCATAGAACGCGAGCAGCCGGTCCTGCCAGGCCGAGAGCCGAAAAAAATAGGAGGGCTCGCGCACCCATTCGACCGGCGCGCCGCTCGGCGCGAGCAGCGCCCCGTCCGAACCCTTGACCAGCTCGGACTCGGCGTAGAACGCCTCGTCGCGCACGGCATACCAGCCCTGGTACTCGCCGAGATAGATCTCTCCTCTCTCCGCAAGGCGCTGCCAGAGCGCGGCACAAGCGCGCTTGTGGCGCGGCTCGGTCGTGCGGATGAAATCGTCGTTCGAGGCGCCCATCCACGCCGTCATCTCGCGGAACTGCGCGGCCACGCGATCGGTGAAGCTCTGCGGATCGAGGCCTGCGGCGGCGGCGGCCTTCTCGACTTTCTGGCCGTGCTCGTCGGTTCCGGTGAGGAAGAAGACCTCGTGCCCCTCGAGCCGCTTCCACCGCGCGAGCACGTCCGCGGCGACGGTCGTGTAGGCATGGCCGATGTGCGGCGCCCCGTTCACGTAATAGATCGGCGTCGTGATGTAGAACTTCATGCTTCGTCCAGCAGGGCCAGACCCGACACGACCGCCTGGCGCCGGTCCAGATTGAACCGCTCCACCTCGTCCGCCAGGTGGGAGAGCGCGTGCCACACCTCTCCCCACGCATCAAGGGGCCGGACCGCCAGCAGCCGAAGCTGATCCTGGTCCGCCCGACCGCGCGCGCCCGCACGCACCGCCGCGGCGATGCCTGCAAGCAGCAGCTCCATGAACGTCGAAAAACCGCTCTCGCCGCGCCCGAGACGATCGACCAGCCCATAGGCCCGCGCCCGGCCATAGCGCGGCACGGCCGCCAGGACCTCATCCACCAGCGCCGCCATCGCCACCCCCTCCTCCGCAGCCAGTCGCAGCGCACGGCCGGGCGAACCCTCGGCCAGCGCCGCCAGCCGCGCCCGCTCCTCGGGCGGCAAATCCGGAAGATAGCGCGCCAGCACCGCCTCCATCTCGGCATCCCCGAGTGCGGCCAGCCGCAACAACCGGCAGCGGCTGCGCAATGTCGCCGGCAGACGCCCGGGCGCGGAACAAACGAGCAGAAGCACCGCCCGCGGCGGCGGCTCCTCCAGCACCTTAAGGAGCGCATTGGCCGCATTGGCGTTCAACAGCTCGGCCGGATCGACCACCACCACCCGCCAACCGCCCTCGGCCGCGGTGAGGCGGAGGAACTCCGCGCCCGCCCGCACGTCATCGACCAGAATCTCGCGATGCTGCCGCCCCGTCCGCCCATCCACGCTCCGCCCGATCGTGTGCAGA
This sequence comes from uncultured Pseudomonadota bacterium, assembly GCA_963745975.1. Classification (GTDB taxonomy): domain Bacteria; phylum Pseudomonadota; class Alphaproteobacteria; order Acetobacterales; family Acetobacteraceae; genus JAKAWQ01. Next base: position 26,230 of record CAVUZJ010000022.1, on the reverse strand, counting down.
TCGGCATGCGAGCCGGCCGCGACCCGACGGAACACGGGATCCCGCGGATCGAGCGCCTCGCCGCCCAACAACCGCCTGGCAAACCGATAAGCCAGCGTCGCCTTCCCCACCCCCACCGGCCCAACGATCAGCCAGGCATGATGCAACCGCCCACCCCGCACAGCCTCGAGCAAAACCCGCTCGGCCACACCATGGCCAACCAACTCCGGATTGGCCCGCGGCTCCGGCCCGCTCATCCGAAAGACCAGGGGGACGCTGTCCCCCTGGACCCCCTGCCAGGGTCTGGGACCCTGGACCCCTTTCGTTTTGGCGGCGGCTGAGAGCGGTTTGGGCGTTTGCGCCAAGCGCAAACGCCCAAACCGCTCTCAGCCGGCGCCAAGCGAATGGGTTCCAAGGGCTCAGCCCTTGGCGGGGGTTCCAAGGGGGCAGAGCCCCCTTGGCCTTCAGGGGGAGGGGTCACGGCAGGCGCGCCAGGGTGAGGGCGAGGAGGCGGGCGTGGATTTCGGGTGGGGGTGGGGAGGCGTCGAGCAGGGTGCAGCGATTGGGGTTGGTTTTCGCGATCGTATGGAAACCCTGGCGGACGCGTTCGAGGAATGCGGGGCCAAGGCGTTCGTAGCGGTCAGAGGGTGCGTTGCGGGCGTGGCGGCGGGTTTGTTCCTCGTCGGGCGGGATATCGAGGATCAAGGTGAGGTCGGGTGTCAGGTCGAGCATTTGGATGAGGGTGGTGATGGCGGTTTGGTCGGCGCCCTGGCCGTAGCCCTGGTAGGCCATGGTGGAATTGAAGAAGCGGTCGCAGACGATGGTGAGGCCGGCGGCGAGGGCGGGGCGGAGGGTGCGGGCGGCGTGGTCGGTGCGGGCGGCGAAGTGGAGGAGGGCCTCGGCGAGAGGATCGAGGCTGGTGGTGTTGGCGAGGAGGAAGCTGCGCATGGCTTCGGCGCCGGGTGCGCCGCCGGGCTCGCGGGTGAGGAGCACGGGGCGGCCGCGGGCGGCAAGCGCGTCGGCGAGGAGGCGGGCCTGGGTGGATTTGCCGGCGCAGTCCGTTCCCTCGATGGTGACGAAGCGGCCTTTCACTAGCCCACGCCGCCGAAGACCATGTGGAAGAGGACCGCGAGCGAGCGTTCGACGAGGCTGAGGCGCGGGACGGCGGCGCCGGCGACGAGGGGAAATTGCTGGCCCGCGGGTACGCCCCGGCCGGCGACGCTGAGCATGCCGAGCGGGTGGCCGGCGGCGATTGGGGCGGGGATGGGGGCGGCGTAGCGGGCGCTGATGTGCGCGGTCTGGCGCCATTCGCGCGGAAGCGTCGCGATCAGGTCGGTGGCGCCGGCGAGCGGCACGGTGATGCTTTTGCCGAGCCAGACCCGTGCGGTGGCGACGGTTTCTCCCGCCTTGAAGAGGGTCACGTCCGTGAATTCCGTGAAGGACCAGTCGAGCAGGCGGGTCGACTCCTCGGCGCGGTCGCTCTCGCTCGGCATGCCGTTGAGCACGAGGATGACGCGTCTGTCCTCGCGGATTGCGCTCGCGCAGAGTCCGTAGCCGCCGGCGTCGGTGAAGCCGGTCTTCAGCCCGTCGGCGAGGCCATCCTGGACCAGCGGGTTGCGGTTGTACTGCTTGATCTTGCTGAAGGTGAAAACCTTTTCGGATGCGTAATGATAATATTGGGGGAAATTGCCGATGATCAGGCGTGCAAGCGTGGCGATGTCCTGGCAGCACATATAATGGCCGGGTGCCGGCAGGCCGGTCGGGTTGACGAAGTGGGAGTTGACGAGGCCGAGCTTGGAAGCGGTCTCGTTCATCCGCTCGACGAAGGCGTCGACCGAGCCCGAGATGCCTTCGGCGAGCACGACGCAGGCATCGTTGCCGGAATCGACTTCGATGCCCTGGATCAGGTCGGCGACGCTGACATTGCCGCCGAGCGGGACGAACATCTTCGACCCGCCGGTGCGCCATGCCTCGCGGCTCACGGGCAAGGTCTCGCTGAGGGAGAGCTGGCCGGATTTGAGGAGGCTGTAGACGATGTAGAGCGTCATCAGCTTGGTCATCGAGGAGGGCGGCATCGGCTCGGTGGAGTTCTTTTCGAGCAGCACCGCGCCGGTGTTGTAATCGGCGATGTAGGCCCAGCGCGCCTCGGTGCCGATGGGGCCGAGGGGAGAGGAAGCGGGCGTGAAGCTGCGCTTGATGGCGCCCCTGCCGACGAGCACGGGGAATTCCGGCCCGGCTCCCGTGCCGGGCGTGGCGGGCTGCGCGCGGAGCGCGAGCGCGGGCAGGAGGCCGGCGGCGGCCCCGAGCAGGAGCGATCGACGGGAAGTCCCCCGGGAAGTCATACGCGCCGTTCCCCCCTTCATTCCACCACGAGGCTCGCGCCGTTGAAGCCGGCGCCGAGCACCTCGTTTAGCACGCCGTCCGCCGCCGCCACCGAGGCGAAGGGGCCGATGCGCACCTCGACCTGGAACGTGCCTCCGCCGTAGCGCGGGACCATCGCGGGGGCGAAGCGGGCGAGTGCGGCGGCCTGGAGGGCCGCGTATTGCTGGCCGGTGAAGAGGCCGGCGCGGACCCAGATGGAGCCCGGGTTGGGCGGCACCGCGGAGCGCGCGCCGGGCTGCTCGTCAGGCGGGAACGCGGCGGGAGCGGCGGCGGGCACCGGCGCGGCGGCGGGCTGGGCGGCCGGCGCGGGGGCGGGAGGGGAGGAAGGGCTGCCGGGCGGGGGCAGCGTGCTCACGGCGACGGCGCCGATGGGCGCGCGGGCGATGGCGAGCGTGGGCCCGCCGGGAAGCGAGAGGGCAAGCTCCTGGCTCGGGCCAGGCAGGACCTGGACGCGCACGCGCGCGGTGCCATCCGCGTCGAACCCGAGCAGGCGCGCGACGCGCGGGGAGACGGCGATCAGCCGCGCCGGGCTCTCCGGGCCGCGATCATTGACGCGCACGACGAGCTGCTGGCCGTTCTCGAGGTTGGTGATGCGCGCGATTGCGGGGAGCTGGAGGGTCGGCGAGGCGGCGGCGAAGGCGTCCGCGCTGTAGCGCTCGCCGTCCGCGGTATAGGGCGCGTGCGGGCCGGTCTCGATGCCGGCGATTCCGCTCGCGTCATAGTCGAAGCCCGCCTGCGGGTAACGCCAGACGCCGCCGGCCTCGTAGGGACTGCCCACGACGTAGTGCAGCTTCGGCGGGGCCTGCTTCTGCTGGCAGCCGACGAGGAGCAGCAAGGGGGCGAGGAGAACGAGGAGGCGGTGGCGATTCACGAGGTCACGAGATCGCCGAGCAGCCCGACGGAGAGGGCATAGAAGTCCGAAGGGTTGTAGCGGCGGATCGCCTGGAAGTTCGGGAACGCGAGGTAGGCCGGGCCGCTCGGCCCGCCCGGCATGAGCAGGCGCGCCGAGAGAGACGCCGGCGGCAGGGGCCCGCCGTCGAGCGTGCGGAAGCCGAGGGTCGACCAGGCGCCGACCGGCTGGGTCACGCCGCTGTTTGCAAGCTGGGGCGAGAGAGAGGGCGGGGGAAGGACCTGCCGGCCCCAGGATTTGCCCGCGCGCCAACCGGACTGGACGAGGTAATTGGCGATCGAGCCGAGGACGTCGGCCGGGTCGGTCCAGATGTTGCGCTGGCCGGTGCCGTCGAAATCGACGGCGTAGGCGAGGTAGGCGCTCGGCATGAATTGCGGCTGGCCCATTGCGCCGGCCCAGCTTCCGAGCATCGCATCGGGGGCGACGTCGCCGTGGGCGAGGATGCGGAGGGCCGCGATCAGCTCGGAGCGGAAATAGCCGCCGCGGCCCGCGCCATAGGCGAGCGTCGCAAGCGAGCGGACGACCTCGAAGCCGCCCTCGTTGCCGCCGTAGTTGCTCTCGAGCCCCCAGATGCCCATCAGGACGGAGGGCGAGGCCGGATAGGAGGCGGTGACGCGGGCGAGCAGCGCGCGGTCGGAGCCGTAGAGCGCGCGGCCCTGGGCGATGCGGTCCGAGGTCAGCGTGTCGGCCGCGTATTGGGCCCAGGTCAGGGTGAACTCGGGCTGGTGGCGGTCGAGGCTGAGAACCTGGGGGTCCGGCGCGAGACCGGCGAAGGCGGCGCTCACGGTCGCGGCCGGAACGCCGGAGCGTTCGGCCTCCGCGCCGACGGAGGCGAGGAAGCCCGCAAAGCCGTAATCGGCGGCAAGGCTGGGCCGGGTGAGGAGCAGGGGAACGGCGCCGAGCGCCATCCCGAGGGTGCGGCGGCGGAGAATCGGGCGCATGCGCGCGTTCTGCCACGGGCCCGGACCGCGCCGCAATCCGTCCGGGGTGGTGTTGGGGCAGAGGCTTGGGCCAGAATGGGACGAGGGGAATAGGGAAACGAGGGTCATGGGAATCACCAGCGAGCTTTCGGAGTTCACGGCCGGGCTGACATTGGGGCGGCTGCCGGCGGAAGTGGCCGAGCGGGCGCGGTTCCTGGTGCTCGACCTGATCGGCAATATCGTCCGCGCGCGGGCCGAGGCCGAGAGCACGCCTTCGCTGCTCGCCGGCGTGCGCGCGCTCGGCCTGGGTGCGGGCAATGCCGGCGTGTTCGGCGATGCGGCGCGCTATGCGCCCGCCGGCGCGGCACTCCTCAACGGCGCGCTCGGCCATTCGCTCGATTTCGACGACACGCACGCCGCGGGCTGCCTCCATCCGGGGGTGACGGCGATCGCGGCGGCGGTGGCGGCGGGCGAGATGGATGGGGCGGCGGGCGCGGACGTACTGGCGGGCATCATCGCGGGGTACGAGGTCTCCTGCCGGCTCGCCCTCGCGCTGCCGGCCGGCGAGCACTACGCGCGCGGCTTTCACCCGAGCGCCACCTGCGGCGCCTTCGGCGCGGCGGCAGCGGCGGCGCGGGCATTCCGTCTGCCGGCGGAGACCGTCGAATCCGCGTTCGGGATCGCGCTTTCGCAGACGGCGGGCAGCCTCGAGTTCCTCGTCAACGGCGCCTGGACGAAGCGCTTCCAGGTCGGCTGGTCGGCGATGAACGGCCTCGCGGCGGCGTGCTTCGCGCGCGAGGGGTTCAAGGGCGCGGCGGAGGCGTTCGAGGGACCGCACGGATTCCTCCGCGCCTATGCCCCCTCGCCCACGCCGGCGCGCGCGACGGAGCGGCTCGGCGAGGTTTACGAGCTGATGGCGACCGCGGTGAAGCCCTATCCTTCCTGCCGTTTCGGCCATGCCGGGATCGACGCGGCCCTCGCGCTTCGCGCCGAGCACGCGCTCCGGCCCGAGGAAATCGAGGCGGTCACGCTCGGTCTTTCGAAAGCAGGAATGCTGCTGATCGGCGAGCCCGCGGAGAAGAAGGCCGATCCGCGGAACGTGGTGGACGGGCAGTTCAGCGGGCCGTTCGTGCTCGCGGTGGCGCTGGCGACCGGGGGGATGGACTGGGACAGCTACCGCCTCATCGAGGACCCGACCGTGCGGCGGCTGCTGCCGCGCATCGCCTGCGTCCACGACGCGGCGATCGAGGCCGAGTTTCCCGCGAACATGTCGGGACGGGTGACGATCCGCGCGCGCGGGCAGGCGTTCGAGAAGATCGTGCGCGTGCCGAAGGGCGAGCCCGGAAATTTCCTGAGCGAGGCGGAGCTGCGCGGGAAATTCGCGAGCCTCGCCGAGCCGGTGCTCGGCGAGGCGCAAACGGCGGCGCTCGCGGATGCTGCGCTCGGCATCGCGAAGCTTCCCAATGTCGCGGCGCTCACGCGCAAGGGCGCGCCCGAAGCTCCGGTGCGGCTAGCCGGCGAGTAGCTAACTGCCGAGGCTGCGCGATGCCATCTCGTTCGTGTTCTTGCTGAGGCCGGGGGCGGCGAGGATGCGGCGGAGTTCCGTCTGCATCGCGGCCCGCCGCTCTTCCGCGACGCGGCGCCATTGGCCAAGGGGGGAAACAAGGCGCGCGGCGACCTGCGGGTTCATCGGATCGAGCCGGATGATCGTGTCGGCCAGGAGCCGGTAGCCGCCGCCCGAGGCGTCATGGAAGCGCACTTGATTCGCTTGCGCAAAGCTCGCAATGAGCGCGCGGACGCGGTTCGGGTTCTTGAGATCGAAGTCGGGATGGCGCGTCAGCGCCTCGACGGCCGCCACGGTCTCCGCCAAGGGTGACGTCGCCTGGATCGCGAACCATTTGTCGAGCACGAGCGCGTCTTCGTGCCAGGCATCGTGGAAGGCAGCGAGCGCGGCAGCCCGCTCCGGCGCATCGATCGCGGCGAGCACGGCAAGGGCGGCGAGCACGTCGGTCATGTTCTGCCGCGCCCCGAACTGCGCCTTGGCGAGCGCCACGCCAAGCTTTGCATCGCCGGCGGCGAGATAGGCGAGTGCGGCATTGCGCAGGCTGCGCCGCCCGATCGAAAGCCCGTCGATCTCGTACGGGCGGGCATCGCTCAGCCGCTCGTACGTCGCGCGGAAATCGCCCTCCAACGCCCGGCCGATCGCGGCGCGCGCCGCCTCGCGCACCTCGTGGATCCCGTCCGTGTCGGCGATCTCCATCTGGTCCGCGAGGAACATCTCGCCAGGGAGTGCGAGCGCCTCGGCGGCGAAGGCCGGGTCCTCGTCCGCGCGGGCGAGCGCGGCGGCAACCGGGTCGATCAGCGCCGCGGGCACCGAAACCGGATCGCCGCGCCCGCGCGCGGAAATCATCTCGATCAGGATGGCGCACGCGTGATGCTGGCCCGCGTCCCAGCGCGTGAAAGGATCCGGATCGTGCTCGGCGAGCAGAAGAAGCTGCGCGCGCCCGAGCCCCGCAAGCTTCACCGGTGCGGAAAAGCCGCGCAGCAGCGAGGGCACCGGCCGCGCCGGCACATCGAGGAAAGTGAAGACGCTCTCGGCCTGATCGGCGAGCAGCACGCGCGTGCCCTCGCGCGGCGCCGCCTCGCCCTCGAGCCGCGTCGGGATCTCCGCCCCGTCCGGCGCAAGCAAACCCATCGCGAGCGGAACGACCAGCGGTTCCTTCTCCGGCTGGCGTGGCGTGGGCGGCGTGCGCTGCGCCACGCGCAGGCGATAGCGCCGCGCCTCCGCGTCGTACTCGTCGGCGATCGTGAGCTCCGGCGTTCCTGCTTGATGGTACCACCGCTTGAAGCGGCCGAGATCGACGCCGGAGGCATCCTGCATGGCGGCGACGAAATCGTCGATCGTCACCGCGTGGTTGTCGTGGCGGGCGAAATAGAGGTCCATGCCGCGGCGGAACGCCACCCGCCCGATGATCGTCGCCATCATCCGGATGACTTCGGCGCCCTTGTTGTAGACCGTCGCGGTGTAGAAATTGTCGATCGCGATGTAGCGGTCCGGCTGCACCGGATGGGCGAGCGGCCCGGCATCCTCGCGGAACTGGCCGGCGCGCAGCTCACGCACGTCGGCTATCCGCTTCACCGCGGGGCTGCCCTGGTCCATCGAGAATTCCTGGTCACGGTAGACGGTGAGCCCCTCCTTCAGCGAGAGCTGGAACCAGTCGCGGCAGGTCACGCGATCGCCCGTCCAGTTGTGGAAATATTCGTGCGCGATCACCCCTTCGATGCGCTGGTAGTCGCCGTCGGTCGCGGTCGCGGGCTCGGCGAGGACGTAGCGCGTGTTGAAGATGTTGAGCCCCTTGTTCTCCATCGCCCCCATGTTGAAATCCGCGACGGCGGCGATGTTGAAGATATCGAGATCGTATTCGAGGCCGAACACCGCCTCATCCCAGGCCATCGCCTTCTTGAGCGAGCGCATCGCGTGCGCGCAGCGCCGCTCGTCTCCCGCGCGCACCCAGATTCCAAGCTCCACCACGCGCCCGGAACGAGTTGTGAAGCGGTCCTTCACCGCAACCAGGTCGCCGGCGACCAGCGCGAAGAGATAGCAGGGCTTCGGATGCGGATCGGTCCAGGTGATAAGCCGGCGCCCGCCGCCGACTTCCTCGACCGCAGAGGGGTTGCCGTTCGAGAGCATGACGGGATAGCGCGCTTCGTCGGCGATGATCGTCGTGGTGAAGCGCGCCATCACGTCCGGCCGGTCCGGGAAGTACGTGATGCGGCGGAAGCCCTCGGCCTCGCACTGGGTGAAAAGGCTGCCGTTCGAGACGTAGAGGCCCGAAAGCTCAGTATTGTCCTTGGGTGCGATCCTCGTTTCGATTTCGAGGACGAACTCCTCCGGCGGATCGGCGATCACGAGGTCCCCACCCTCGAGCCGCCAGCGATTCGCGCTGACCGCCTCGCCCTCGATCGCGATGGCGAGCACGGGCTGGCCATTGCCGTCCAGCCTGAGCGCCGCCGACACCCCAGCCGCTTGGTTGCGGCGCAGCGCCAAGCGCGAACGCACACGCGTCGCCGCCTCGTCCAGCTCGAAGGTGAGATCGACGCGGTCCACGAGGAACGAAGGCGGCCTGTATTCGGAGAGGAGCGTCTGGCGCAGCGTGGCGGGGGCGGCATTCGCGTGATCGTCGGGCATCGGCGGCTCCTTGCGCTCGCTCGGGATATAGGGCGGATGGGCTCGGCGCCCAATCGTCACGCCCCTGTCATCGTATTGACATCATTTACACCGCCGTACAAACCCCCGTTCCACGACTCCGACGAGCTGTGCTGAAATATGCGGATCGAGACCCAACGGGTGACAGCCGCCTCGGCCTATGCGAAACGCGAGCCGCCCGATGCCAACCGACTGGAAGCGCCCGTGACCCGCGAGCCGGATATCAGTTTCGTTGTGCCTGCGTACAACGAGGAGGCGCTGCTGCCGCGCTGCCTCGAGGCCATCGCCGCGGAAATCGCGCGCAGCGATTGCGCCGCGGAGATCGTCGTCGTCGACAATGCGAGCACCGACCGCACGCGCGAGTTGGCGCTCGCCGCGCCGGGCGTGCGCGTGGTCGTGGAGGAGGAGCGCGAACTCGTGCCCGCGCGGCGCGCCGGCTATCGCGCGGCGCGCGGCACGCTGGTCGCGAATATCGACGCCGACACCATCGTCCCGGAGGGCTGGCTCGAACGAACACTCGCCGAGTTCGCCGCCGACCCGGACCTCGTCGGCCTCAGCGGCCCCTACATCTACTACGACTCGCCGCGCAAAGTGCGCGTCGCCGCCGCCTGCTTCTACCGCTGCGCGTTCGTCGCCTACCTCGTGGTCCGGTTCGTGATGCATGTCGGATCGATGATGCAGGGCGGCAACTTCGTCGTGCGGCGGAACGCGCTCGAACGCGCCGGCGGCTTCGAATCGGAATTCCGCTTCTACGGCGAGGACACCGACCTCGCGCGAAGGCTGAGCAAAGTGGGGTCGGTGAAGTTCTCCTTCCGCCTGGTCGCCTTCTCCTCCGGCCGCCGCTTCGCCGGCGAAGGCATGGTCCGCGTCGGCCTGACCTACACCGCCAACTTCTTCTGGGCGACCTTCCGCAAACGCCCGTTCACCGAAGAATGGCAGGATTACCGGGTGGAAGGCCCGTCCGAACCACCGTGAGCAAGCAAGCCAAGGGGGCTCTGCCCCCCTTGACCCCCCGCTGGGGCCTTGAGGCCCCAGACCCCCGACCCTTTTTTCGATGTTGGCCGCCCCACCGGCGGTCTCGGCTCCCGAGATGACCGGATGCTGCGCCGAGACGCTAGGCATAGCGCTGGGACGCCGGGCGGAAGCCTCGTTGCCGGGTCGGGCAAGCGAACGGCGTCCAGGGCCCCAGGCCATGGCGGGGTCCAGGGGCAGAGCCCCTGGCCTTCGGCTCACAGTGCTGAGCGGAGCACCGCGGCGATGCGTTCGATGTCCGTCTCCTCGAGGCCGGGGTGCATTGGAAGCGCGAGGATGCGGGCGCTGACGGCCTCGGAGACGGGGAGCGGCGTGCCGTCGTGGTGCGATTGGTAGGCCGGTTGGAGGTGCAGCGGGCACGGGTAATAGATATTGCTGCCGATGCCCGCGGCTTTGAGTGCGGCCTGGGCACGGGCGCGTGGTTCGGAGCCGGGCAGCAGGACGGAGTAGATCGCCCAGACGCTCGTGCTCTCGGGCAGGCGTGCCGGCGTCTCGACGAGGCCGTTGAGGTGCCGGTCGTAGGTGCGGGCGATGCGTTCGCGCGCGGCGAGGGCGGCGTCGAAGACGGTGAGCCGCGCGAGCAGCACGGCCGCCTGCATCGTATCGAGCCGGCCGTTGATGCCGATGCGCAGCACCTCGTAGCGCGAGGTTCCCTCGCCGTGCGAGCGGAGGCTGCGGTAGAGCGCGGCGCGTTCGTCGCTCTCGGTGAAGAGCGCTCCGCCGTCGCCGTAGGCGCCGAGCGGCTTGGTCGGGAAGAAGCTCACCGCCGTCGCGTCGGCGAGCGCGCCGAGCCGGCGGTTGCGGAAGGTTGCGCCGAAGCTTTGGGCGCAATCGTCGAGCGAAAAGAGCCCCTCGGCGCGGGTGATCGCGCCGAGCGCCTCCCAGTCGGCCGGCTGGCCGAAGAGGTCGACCCCGATCAGCGCGCGCGGGCGGAGGATCCCCGCGGCGCGAACGGCCGCGATGCGGCGCGCGAGGTCGGCGGGATCGATCTGGAAGGTGCGGGGATCGATATCGACGAAGACGGGCGTGGCCCCGAGAAGGAGGGGCACCTCGGCGGTCGCGGTGTAGGTGAAGGCGGGCAGGAAGACGGCGTCCCCCTGCCCTATCCCCTCGGCCATCAGGGCGATGACGAGGGCGTCGGTTCCGGAGCTGACGCCGATGCAGTGGCGTGCCTCGCAATAGGCGGCGAGGCGCTGCTCGAGCTCGGCGACCTCGGGGCCGAGGATGAACTGGCAGTGGGCCAGCACCGCGTCGAGCCGCCGGCGAAGCTCGGGGGCGAAGCTCGCCTGCTCGGACTTGAGGTCGAAAAGCGGAATCGGCCGCGTTGCGGCGTGGGCAGGGGCATCCATGCGATCGGCCTTTCGGAGGTGGTGGTCGGCGCCCGCCCCGGCAGGGCGGCCTAGTTCGCGACCTGCATTTCCCCGAGATAGGCCTCGCGGATCAAGGGGTTCTCGCGCAGTTCCTTGGCCGTGCCCGAGAGCACCACCTGGCCGGTCTGCAGCACGTAGGCGCGATTGGCGACCGCGAGCGCCATCGAGGCGTTCTGCTCGACCATGAAGATCGTGGTGCCCTGGCGGTTGATCTCCTGGATGATCTCGAAGGTCTGCTCGACGAAGATGGGGGCGAGGCCCATCGAGGGCTCGTCCATGCAGATCAGCCGCGGGCGGGCCATGAGCGCGCGCCCGATCGCCACCATCTGCTGCTCGCCGCCCGAGAGCGTGCCGGCGAGCTGGCCGCGGCGCTCCTTGACCCGCGGGAAGAGGGCGTAGACGCGCTCGAGGTCCTCGTCGAATTCCGGCCCGTGGCCGCGCAGGAAGGCGCCCATCTCGAGATTCTCGAACACTGTCATGCGCGGGAAGAGGCGCCTTGCCTCGAGCACCGGGGCGATGCCGCGGCGCACGCGCTCGGAGGTGGAGAGCCGCTCGATCGGCTCGCCGTCGAAGACGACGCTGCCGCGCGTTGGCCTGACCACGCCCATGATCGTCTTCATCGTCGTCGATTTGCCCGACGCATTGCCGCCGAGCAGGCAGACGATCTCGCCGTTGTCGATCGCGTAGTTGACCTGCTTCAGGACGTGCAGGTCGCCGTAATGGGTGTCGACGTCGCGGAACTCAAGCAGCAATGCCGGCGCTCCCGGCCTGCGCGTTGCGCCCGAGATAGGCGCGCAGCACTTCCTCGTTGCGGCGCACCTCCTCGGGCTTGCCCTCGGCGATCTTCTCGCCGTGGTCGAGCACGACGACCGTGTCGGCGAGCCGGACCACGACGTCGAGCTTGTGCTCGATGACGATGACGGTGAGGCCGAGCTTGTGCAGGTCCTTGATCTGCTGGGCGAGCTCGAGCGTCTCGGCCGGGTTCATGCCGGCGGTCGGCTCGTCGAGAAGGAGGATGCGCGGATCGGAGGCGAGGGCGCGCGAGATCTCGACCCGGCGGCGGTTGGCGTAGGAGAGCGCCGCGACGTTCTGGTTCGCCCGCGGCGCCAGGCGATTGCCGAAATTGGCGATGATCTCCATCACCCGATCGCGCGCCCGCCTCTCCTCCGCGCGCACCCCGGGTAGCCGCAATACGGCGCCGAGCGGGCCGGTGGAGAGGCGCGCATGCTGGCCGATCAGGACATTGTCCATCACCGTGAGGTTGGTGAAGAGCCGCAGGTTCTGGAAGGTCCGTGCGATCCCTTTCTTGGCGATCTTGTGCGGACCGAGACCGATGATCTCCTCGCCATAGAGCCGGATGCTGCCCGATTCGGCGGAGGTGAGGCCGGTGATCACGTTGAAGAGGGTGGATTTGCCGGAGCCGTTCGGGCCGATCACCGCGACGACGCCGCCGGCCGGCACCGTGATGTCGACCGATTTCAGCGCCACCAGGCCGCCGAAGCGTACGGTCACGCCCTTGATCTCGAGCGCCGGGACGGCTGACGATTCCTCGCGGACGATCCCGCTCATCCGGAAGCCGTGGCTCTCGCCCACCTGCGCGTTCTGCTGCTCGAACGAGAGCGCTCCCTGCTTGCGGTAGGCCGGGATCAGGCCGTCGCGGCGGTAGAGCATCATCAGGACGAGCACGATGCCGAAGATCAGCTCGATCGCATCGGCGAGCTGGATCTGCTGCAGCCAGGGCGAACCGACCAGGTTGCCGACGATATGGAGCCAGCCCGAGATCGCGGGCAGGAACCACGATTGCAGGAGCTGGAGGAAGATGGCGCCGACCACCACGCCCCAGACGCTGCCGAGGCCGCCCAGCACGATCATCACCAGGATCATCACCGAGACCGGGAACATGAACATGTCCGGCGTCGCGGTCTGCAGCTTGGCGATATAGAAGCAGCCGGTCATGCCGGCGAAGGCCGCACCCATCGCGAAGGCGAGCAGCTTGTAGCGCGTGAGGTCCACGCCTGCCGTGGAGGCGGCGACGGCATCGTCGCGGAGCGCCATCCAGGCCCGGCCGATCCGCGAATCCCTGAGCCGCCCGCTGACGAATATCAGGAGTGCCACGATCGCGATGGCGACATAGTAATAGGGCACGATCTCGACGCCGAAGCTCTTCCCGAAGAGCTGCGGCGGCGCGACGCCGTTGAGCCCGGCAGCACCATTGGTGAGGCCGGACCAATTGCGCGCCACGATCGGCACGATCTCGCCGAAGCCGAGCGTGACGATGGCGAGGTAGTCGCCGCGGAGGCGGAGCGTGGGCGCGCCGAAGAGGATGCCGAAGAGGGCAGCGATCGCGGCGGAGAGCGGCAGGGCGATCCAGAACGAGAGGGTGAAGTGCACCACCGTCGCATCGCCCTGGGTCACCTTCTGCACCAGGTCGAGCCAGGCGAAGGGCGCCCAGAAGCTGCTCCAGGCGGGCGTGAGCTGCCAGGAGGAGAGGATGCCGTACGTATAGGCGCCGATGGCGAAGAACGCCGCATAGCCGAGGTCGAGCAGGCCGGCGAAGCCGACGACGATGTTGAGGCCGAGGGCGAGGGCGGCGAAGGCGAGCGCGTTGGCCACGGCATCGACATCGCCGGCATTGCCGTTGATGGCCGGGAAGGCGAGTGCCACGACGGCGACGAGCAGGATGAGCGCCTTCGTGCGGTGGCGGGCCAGCGCCGCGCGCCAGGGGACGGTCTCGGCCGCGCTGGTGGTGATGCTGGTTTCCGACGCCATGGAAGCGGCCCTTCTCAGGACTTCGACGGTTCAGGACTTCGAGGGGGCGAGCGTGCCGAGCAGGCCGGTCGGGCGGAAGACGAGCACCAGCACCAGGATCGAGAAGATGATGACGTCGGTCCACTTGACCGCGATGAACTGCCCGCCGAGCGATTCGATGAGGCCGATGATGAGGCCGCCGAGCATCGCCCCCGGAACGTTGCCGATGCCGCCGAGCACGGCCGCGGTGAAGGCCCGGAGGCCGGCCGTGTAGCCGATGATGTAGCTGGTGAAATTGTAGTAGAGGCCGAAGATAAGGCCGGCGGCGCCGGCGAGCGCGGAGCCGGCGAAGAAGGCGATCAGGATCACGCGATCGACATCGACGCCCATCATCCGCGCCGCGTCCGGATCCTGGGCCGTCGCCCGCATCGCCTTGCCAAGGCGACTGCGCTGGACGAAGAACCAGAGCCCCAGCATCAGCGTGCCGGAGACGATCCAGATCAGGATGACGCGCACGTCGAGGGTTGCGCCGAGGACATGGAAGCGCAGCTCCGGCAGCGGATTGGGGAAGTTCTTGGTGTCCGCGCCGGCGCCGAGCAGGATGACGTTGAAGAGGATATAGGAGACGCCGATGGTGGTGATCATCGCCATCGGCCCGGTGACGTTGCGCAGCGGTCGGAGAGAGAACCGCTCGATCACGACGCCGAGGATGCCGCAGAAGAGCATGCTGGCGATGAAGGCCGCCACCAGCACGCCGATCAGCGGCAGTCCGGTCAGTATGACGTTCTGGCCGTTGAGCCCGAAGGCCTCCAGCGTCCACATGCCGATGAACGACCCCCACAGGAAGACGCTGAAGTGGGCGAAGTTGATCAGCTCCAGGATGCCGTAGATCAGCGTGAAGCCGAGCGCCAGCAGCGCGTACATGCCACCGAGGCTCAGCCCGTTGATCACCTGTTGGACGAAGAGGGCCGTCGGACTCATTTGATTCTCCCAAACGCGGCGAGCGGCGCGCGTCCCTAGCTGGTGGGCGCGGTACCGATGTACTTGAACTGGTGGATCATGTCGGTGAGCGAATAGCTCTTGTTCTCCACCACCTGGAAGACGCTGATGATCTTGTTGACGATGTCCCCGTTCTCGTCGAACGCGACCGGCCCTTGCAGGGTGTTCGTATGCGAGGTCTGGATCGCCTCGCGCACGGCGGCCCGGGTGATCGGCTTGCCGGCATTGACCAGGCTGGCGAGCGCGGCGGTGATGACCAGCCCGGCGTCGTAGGACGTGATCGCGTAGTCGTCGGGTTGCGTGTGGTAGGTCGATTCGTAGAGCGAGACGAACGGCTGCACCGCCGGGTTCTCGGTCAGGTGCGGCGCGGCGATGGTGCAGTACCAGCCTTCGGCGGCAGGGAACCCGACCGCCGTCAGCATCTCCGGTGCCTGCAACCCGTCGCCGCCGCCCTTTACCATCGCCGTCGGCAGGATGCCGTAGGCCTGCTTCACGACCTTCGCGCCGGCGCCCATGACGCCGCCGTAATAGAGGCCGTCCGGGTTCAGGGCCTTGATCTTGGTGAGCGAGACCGTGTAGTCGGCCTCGGTCGGATCGAGGCGGTCGCGCCCGAGCACCTTGATGCCCTTCTCCTTGGCGCGGCCCTCGAACGAATCGGCGATGCCGACACCGTAGGCGCCGGAATCGTCGAGGATGTAGACCGACTTCACCTTCAGCACGTCGGCGTAATAGTTGGCCATGTACGGACCCTGGTAGGCGTCCGTCGCCACCGTGCGGAAATAGACTGCCGTACCGCCGTTCGGACGATATTCGGAGGCGAATTTCGGGTTGGTGATGTCCGGGTTGGTCGAGGCCGGCGTGATCGTCGCGAAATTCGCCTCGCTGTAAATCGCCGACATCGCCTTGCCGTCGCCGCTCATCTCCGGCCCGATCGCCGCCATCACCTCGGGATCGGAAACGAGCTTGCGCGCGTTGGTCGCCGCCTGCGCGGGGTCGTACTGGCCGGCGGTCGTCGTCGCGTTGTTCATGATGACCGGGACGAGCGTATAGCCCTTGACCGTTCCGGCATCGTTCGCCTGCTGGATGGCGAGCAGCGCGCCGAATTTGATGCGGTTCGCGCCCTCGGCATCCGCGCCGGTCAGCGGTAGCGTAATACCGATCTTGATCACCTTGTCGGCAGCGAACGCCGGACGAAACCCCGCCCCGACCAGCGTGGTGGAAGCGGCCGCGCCGGCGATCAGCTTGCCGGCAGCACGACGTGTCAGCATGGGATAACCCCCCCTTGGTGAAACTCCCGCCCCCTCTTCAAGCAAGCCAGGGGCCAAGCTGTCACTAGTCTGTTTTGCAGTCCTTGCATAGCGGCGCATGGCTGTCGGGCGCGGCCCGCGCCCCCGCTCCGCGCCCACTTCGCGCGGAGGTTGTCTCTCCGACGCGCCTGAACGAATGTTCCCGACAGACGCGGCAACGACTGATTTTTGTGCGCTGTGACTTAAGCGGCGGCAGTCGGCGCGCGACGCGGCAGCCTCCCGCCGGCCTCCCTCGCCATTTCGTGAACCGGGGGCTAGAAGCGGCAGCACCGCTTCAATTCCGGGGAGAGGAGGCGCACGATCGCGATGCTCAAGCCCGAAACAGCGCGTGCGCTCGGCAAGGCGAGCACCGCCACCCTCACCACGCAGCTCTTCAAGCGCGGCTTCCGCAACCTCTTCATGCAGGGCGTCCGGCCGCTCGGCACCGCGGGGCGCAACCTCGTCGGCCCGGCCTTCACGCTCCGCTATATCCCCGCGCGCGAGGATCTCGACCCGATCGAAACCTACGCCGATCCCGAGCATCCCCAGCGCAAGGCGATCGAAATCATCCCCGCGGGCCACGTCCTGGTGATCGATTGCCGCGGCGATGCGCGCGCCGCCGCCGCGGGCCATATCCTGATCACCAGGCTCTCCGTCCGCGGCGCGGCGGGCCTCGTCTCGGACGGCGGCGTGCGCGATTCCGCGGCGATCCGGGCCCTCGGCTTTCCGGTCTTCTGCGCCGGCCCCTCGGCGCCGCTCGGCCTGATCGCGCATCACGCGGCCGAATTCGGCGTCGGCATCGGTTGCGGCGGCGTTGCCGTGCTCCCCGGAGACGTGATCGTGGGTGACGCCGACGGCGTGGTGGCGATCCCGGCGGCACTGGCCGACGAGGTGGCCCTCGATGCCGCCGCGCAGGAGGAGATGGAGGAATTCATCCAGAGCCGCGTCGCGGCCGGTGCGAAGCTGCCGGGCACCTATCCGCCGAACGCGGAAACGCGCGCTTCCTACGAGGCGTGGCGGCAAGCACGTACGAAGGGCTGAAGGGGAGATTGCGATGGAACGGGTCAACGCCGGCGGCCTCGCGATCGTCCGCCCCCTCTTCGACTTCGTCAACGAAGAGGCGCTGCCCGGCACCGGCATCGACCCATCCTCCTTCTGGGAAGGGCTCGGCCGGTTGGTTGGCGATCTCGCCGGACCGAACCGCGCGCTGCTCGAGACGCGCCTCGCGTTGCAGAAGCGGATCGACGACTGGCACCGCGCGATGCGCGGCAGCCCCTTCGAGCCCGACGCCTACGAGCGGTTCCTCCGCGATATCGGCTATCTCCTGCCGGAGCCGCCGGACTTCGCGATCGGAACCGCCGAGGTCGATCCCGAGATTGCCGAGATGGCCGGACCGCAGCTCGTGGTGCCGGTGATGAACGCGCGCTACGCGCTCAATGCCGCCAATGCGCGCTGGGGCAGCCTCTACGATGCGCTCTACGGCACCGACGCGCTGCCCGAGGACGGCGGAGCGGCGCGCGGCGCCGGCTACAACCCGGTGCGCGGAGCGCGGGTGATCGCGCGCGGGCGCGAGATCCTCGACCAGGTCGCACGGCTCTCCTTCGGCAGCCACGCGGACCTGATCGCTTATCAGGTCGAGGGCGAGGGGCTCGCGGGCCTGCTCGAGGACGGGCGGCGGGTGAAGCTCGCCCGGCCGGAGCAGTTCGCCGGCTATCGCGGCGAGCCGCACCGCCCGGATGCCGTGCTGCTCCGCAACCACAATCTGCATATCGAGCTCCGCATCGATCCCGCCCATCCGATCGGCAAGGGCGACCCTGCCCACGTCGCCGACATCCTGCTCGAGGCGGCGCTCACCACCATCGTCGATCTCGAGGATTCGATCGCCGCGGTCGATGCCGAGGACAAGGTCGCGGCCTACCGCAACTGGCTCGGGCTGATGCAGGGAACGCTCACCGCGCGCTTCGAGAAGGGCGGCCGCGAAACCCACCGGGCGCTCGCTCCCGACCGCGCCTACACTGCGCCGGACGGGAGCGGATTCGCCCTGCCGGGACGGAGCCTCATGCTGGTGCGCACTGTCGGCCACCACATGATGACGGACGCCGTGCTCGACGCCGAGGGCAACGAAATCCCGGAGGGCATCGTCGACGCCGCGGTGAGCACGCTGATCGCGATGCACGATCTCAGAGGCAGCTTCCCTTTCCGCAACAGCCGCCGCGGCGCGGTCTATATCGTCAAGCCGAAGATGCACGGACCCGACGAGGTGGCCTTCGCCGACGCGCTCCATGCGCGCGTCGAGGACATGCTCGGGCTCGCGCGCAACACGGTGAAGATGGGCATCATGGACGAGGAGCGGCGCACCACCGTCAACCTCAAGGCCTGCATCCGGGCGGCGAAGGACCGGGTGGTCTTCATCAACACGGGCTTCCTCGACCGCACCGGCGATGAGATCCACACCTCGATGGAGGCCGGCGCGATGATCCGCAAGAACGAGATGCGGCGCGCGCCCTGGATGCTCGCCTACGAGGACTGGAACGTCGATATCGGGCTCGCCTGCGGGCTCGCCGGCAAGGCGGAGATCGGCAAGGGCATGTGGGCGATGCCCGACCGTATGGCGGACATGCTTGCCCAGAAGATCGCCCAGCCCGAGGCGGGCGCGAACACGGCCTGGGTGCCCTCGCCCACCGCGGCGACGCTGCATGCGCTGCACTACCATGCGGTGGACGTGGCGGCGCGCCAGGCCGAGCTCGCCGGCAAGCGGCGCGCGACGCTCGCCGATCTGCTGGCCATCCCGACCGCGGTCGGGGCCAACTGGCCGCCCGAGACGCTGCAGGAGGAGCTCGACAACAACGCCCAAGGGATCCTCGGCTACGTCGTGCGCTGGATCGACCAGGGAATCGGCTGCTCGAAGGTGCCCGACATCCACGATGTCGGGCTGATGGAGGACCGCGCGACGCTGCGCATCTCGAGCCAGCACATCGCCAACTGGCTGCACCAGGGGATCGTTACGCGCCCGCAAGTGCTGGCGACGATGAAGCGCATGGCGAGCGTCGTGGACCGGCAGAACGCGGGCGACCCGGCGTATCGGCCGATGGCGCCCTCGTTCGAGGGGCCGGCCTTCCAGGCCGCCTGCGACCTCGTCTTCCTGGGCCGCGAGCAGCCGAACGGGTACACCGAGTGGATCCTGCACCGCTACCGGCGCAAGGCGAAGCAAGCCGGCTGAGAAGCGCAGGCGAGCCGGACCGGTGAAGCTCGTCCTCTTCGTAGCGGCGGCCGAAAGCGGCCAGGCGGACGCGAGCAAGGCTGCATGCGGGGATCTCTATGCACGGCGCCTCGCCGCCGCGCTCGAGGTGCCCGTCATCGCGCTCGCGGGCCGCGCGCCGCTGGCCGACGAGGCCGCCTACGCGGCGGCACGCGCCGCCTGGGAGGCGCTTGCCGTGGACACGCGCCCGCTGATCGCGCTTTCGGCGCTGCCCGCCTTCGCGCCCTTTGCGCCTGAGCTCGCGGCGCGGCGCGCGGTCGTCGTGGCGCATCAGCCGCTGGCGCTCAACTCCGGCCTGCCCGACGCGGAGCGGGAATGGCTCGCCGCGGCCGAGCGCCAGGTCCTGGCGTTCGCGCCCGCGCTGATCGCGAGCAGCGAGGCCGCCGCCGACGCGATCGTGAGCGAAGCGGCGGTGCCGCGCACACGGATCACGGTCGTGCCGCCGCCGACGCCGGAATTTTCGCGCGCCCGCGGATCCCTTGGGCCGCAGACGGCGATTCTCGCAAAAGCCGCGCTCGCGCCGCATAGCGCGCACGAGGTGCTGCTCGCGGCACTCGCCGGGCTCACCGATCTCGACTGGCTTCTCTGCATCGCCGGGTGCGCGCCCGATCCGGCCTACGAAGCCGAGCTCGCGCGGCTTGCCGGCGCGCTCGGCCTGGCCGCGCGGGTGCGCTTCGCCCCCAACCCGGATGCGGCGGCGCGCGAAGAATTATGGCTGGCCGCGGATCTTTTCGCGCTCGCCGCCGTCGAGCCCGGCTACCGCATGGCAACCGCCGCGGCGCTCAAGCGCGGGCTGCCGGTCGCGATCTGCGGCGACGCGACGACCGCGCCCGCGATTCCGCCCGAGGCCGGCGCCATCGCGCCGCCCGGCGATCGCGCGCAGCTCGCCAAGGCGCTCCGGCGGCTGATCTTCGATCGCGCGCTGCGCCGCGAAATGGCCGAGGCCGCCTGGCGGGCCGGTGCTGCGCTGCCGAAGGGATGCGAAGCGGCCAAGCGGCTCGCCGAGGCGCTCGGCTGATGGCACTCAAAAATATCCCGCTCCTCGGGGCCGTCGCCGACGACTTCACCGGCGCCACCGATCTCGCTGCCATGCTGGTCAAGGGCGGCATGCGCACCGTGCAGATGATCGGCGTGCCGGAGGCGAACGAAAGCGCCGACGAGGCCGCCGCGGGCGCGGATGCGGTGGTGGTCTCGCTGAAGTCGCGCACCGCACCTCCCGCGTTCGCGCGCGAGCAGAGCCTCGCCGCACTCGCCTGGCTCCGCGCGAGCGGCTGCCGGCAGTTCTTCTTCAAATACTGCTCGACCTTCGACAGCACCGATCAGGGCAATATCGGGCCTGTCGCGGATGCGCTCCTCGCCGCCCTCGGCGCCTGCTTCGCGCTCGCCTGCCCGGCATTTCCGGCGAATGCGCGCAGCGTCTATCAGGGCCATCTCTTCGTCGGATCGGCGCTGCTCAGCGAGAGCGGGATGGAGAACCATCCGCTGACGCCGATGCGCGATCCCAACCTGGTGCGCGTGCTCGGCCGCCAGACCACGGGCCGCGTCGGGCTCGTCCCCTACGCGACGGTGGCGAAGGGCGCGGCTGCGATCCGAGTGGCGATGGCGGCGCTGGGGGCGGGGGGATCGCGCTACGCGATCGTCGATGCGGTGAGCGATCGGGACCTGCTGGCGATCGGCGAAGCCGCCGCCGCGCACGCGCTGATCACCGGCGGCTCGGGCGTCGCGATGGGCCTGCCCGAGAATTTTCGCCGCGCCGGGCTTTTGCCCGCAGAAGGCGCGCGGGCAGCGCAGCTGCCTCCCGTCGTGGGGTTTGCCGCGATCCTCGCCGGCTCCTGCTCGCCGGCGACGCTCGGCCAGATCGACGAGGCGGCGGAGCTGCCCCGCCTCATCCTCGATCCGCTCGCCACGCCCGATGCGGGCATTCTGGCGCGCGAGGCGCTCGCCTGGGCGGAGGGAAGGCTCGGCGCCCATCCGCTGCTGATCGCTGCCTCGGCGCCGCCCGAGCGCGTGGCGGCGCTGCAAGCAAGGCTCGGGCGCGAACGTGCCGGCGCGCTGATCGAGGCGGCGCTCGCGGACATCGCCGAAGGGCTCGTCGCCCGCGGCGTGCGCCGGCTCGTGGTCGCGGGCGGCGAAACCGCGGGCGCGGTGGTGGCGAAGCTCGGCGTGCGGCGGCTCAGGATCGGCGAGGAGGTCGCGCCGGGCGTGCCCTGGACATTGGCGGAAGGTGCCGCCGCGCCGCTCCTGCTTGCGCTCAAGTCGGGCAATTTCGGCGCCCGCTCCTTCTTCCGTGACGCCTTCGCGATGCTGTGACGCCTTCGCGATGGTGTGACGCCTTCGCGATGCTGTCCGGGACGGCCTGAGCGCCCGTCGCCCGAGGGCGCGCGCGCCATCGCGGAAAAAGGAAGGGCGCCCCGAGGGGCGCCCTTTTCACGCATTGCGCAGGTATCGTCGGAAGAGTTGCGTTCTTCAGTCCATCTCTTCCGTGCCGCCGGAGAAGGGCGCCGCTGGGGCGGGCTCTCCGGCCGCCTTGCGCGCGCGGCGCACCGGCGCCTTGCGCGTCTTGCGGGTGGTCTTGCGAACGGCGGCCTTCCGGGTCGCCGTCTTCCGCTTCGCCGTTTTCTTCTTGGCCGCCGTCTTGCGCTTCGCGACCTTGCGGGTCGCGACCTTGCGCCGGGTCGTCTTCTTCGCGGCGACCTTGCGGGTCGCGACCTTGCGGGTCGCGGTCTTGCGCCGGGTCGTCTTCTTCTTGGCGGCAGCCTTGCGCGTCGTGGTGCGCATGGCCATCGGCTGGGCCCGCGGCTGCTTCGTGCCTGATTCTTCGCTACTCACGTGGTGAAACTCCTTTGTGCGTTGGTTTGGACAACGGCCGGATCGCGCCTTCAGAGGCGCAGGCGACCCGGCCACCGCGGGCAATCGCCACGATGCGGCGAAGACCCGCGGCCGGTCCGGCGATCCCATGCAGGCGAGGCCCTGGCGCGTCGCGGAGGCGAAGAGCCGCAGCAAATGCAGCCTCGCCTCCCGTGCGCGCCGACCGTTCTTCGATCATGGTTCAGACTCCGCCACGCGGGTCGCGCTGCCTTGTCCGAACGGGCCTGCGGTCCATGGACCGTCCTTCCTCGATGCGTGCATCCGCGAATTCTTGTTCGCGCGTGTGCGAATTGGCCGCGGGCACAGCGACTCCGCTATTCCGCTTATGACCATCGCGTGTCAAACAAAAAGCAACCGTTGCCGACCGGTTCCGATCATTTTTTTGCAAATTCCGCTGCGGCGAGCGCGCGCCGCGCGCCGATCAGCGCTCCCGCATCGGCGAAACCGGACGCTCCGCAGCGCCGGTATAGACCGAGAGCGGGCGGATCAGACGGTTGTCGGCCTGTTGCTCGAAGATATGCGCGGCCCACCCCGAGAGCCGCGCGGCGACGAAGATCGGGGTGAACATCGGGATCTCGAATCCCATCAGGTAGTAGGCGGGGCCTGCGGGAAAATCGAGGTTGGGGTGGATGTTTTTCCGCTCCAGCATCTCGGCGGCGAGGATCCGGCTGATCTCCATCCAGCGCTCGTCGCCGACCACCTCGGCCATCCGCTCGGCGTATTTGGTCATCGTCGGCACCCGCGAATCGCCGCTCTTGTAGACGCGGTGGCCGAAGCCCATCACCAGCGCGCGGTGATCGAGGCGGTCGTTGATCCAGCCGTGCGCCTGCTCCGGCGAGCCGATTTCCTCCAGCATGTGCATCACCGCCTCGTTGGCGCCGCCGTGCAGCGGGCCCTTGAGGGCGGCGATCGCGGCGGTGACGGCGCCGTGGATGTCCGCCTCGGTCGAGGTCACGGTGCGGGCGGTGAAGGTCGAGGCGTTGAAGCTGTGCTCGGCATAGAGGATGAGGGAGACGTCGAACGCCTTGACCACCTCGGGCGGCGGCACCTTGCCGAAGCACATATGGAAGAAATTCTCGGCGAAACCGAGGTCGGGGCGCGGCGCATGCACCCGCTGGCGGTGGCCGAGGCGGTAATGGGTGGCGATGGCGGTCGGGATTTTCGCGAGCAGCCGCAAGGCTTTCCGCCGTGTCGCCTCGGCCGAGTTGTCTTCGGTCTCGGGGTCCTCGAGGCCCATGAAGGAGACCGCGGTGCGGATCGCGTCCATCGGATGGGCGCGGTGGGGAAAGGCATCGATCACCGCGCGCAGCCTGGGCGTGATCCGCCGCTCGGCGCGCTCCTCGCGCTCGAAAGCGGCGAGCTGGCGGCGATTCGGCAGCTCGCCGTTCCATAAGAGATAGACCACCTCCTCGAAGCCGCAATTCTCGGCGAGGTCCTGCACCGCATAGCCGCGATAGGTGAGGCTGTTGGTCTCGGGCATCACCTTGGAGACCGCGGTGGTGTCGGCATAGACGCCGACGAGGCCCTTCTTCACCTCTTGCTCGCTCATCTGATCGTTCATCGGTCCTTGCTCCGCTTTCAAAAGAGTCCGGGCTTGCCAGCGGCAAGCTTGTCCGCCGGCAGGGCGATGTTCAGCCGGTCCAGCCGGCCGGCCTCGAGGCGCGGCAGCTCCTCTGCCGCCGCGAGGAAGCGCTCCGCCGCGGCCGGCGCGATGATCGCGCCGGTCAGCGCGCGGAATTTCCGGATATAGTCCTCGCGCCCGAACGGCCGTGCGCCCAAAGGATGCGCGTTCGCGACTGCCATCTCGTCCTCGATCACCCGCCCGTCGCGCAGGAAAACCTCGACGCGGCCGCCGAACGCCTTCTCCTTGGGATCGGCGGCGTGGTAGCGGCGGGTCCATTCGGGGTCCTCGCGCGTCTCGACCTTGTGCCAGAGAGCGACCGTCGAGGGCCGCGCGGCGCGGCGGGGCGTGTAGCTTTTGACGTGGTGCCAGGTGCCGTCCTCGAGGGCGACGGCGAAGATGTACATGATCGAGTGGTCGAGCGTCTCGCGGCTCGCCTTCGGGTCCATCTTCTCGGGATCGCCGGCGCCGGTGCCGATGACGGCGTGGGTATGGTGGCTGGTGTGGATGACGATGCGCTCGATCTCGGCGAGATCGGGGATTCTTTCGCGCATGCGAAAGGCGAGATCGATCAGCGCCTGGGCCTGGTATTCGGCGCTGTGCTCCTTGGTGAAGCTGTCCAGGATCGCGCGCTTCGCTTCGCCGGGCGCGGGCAGCGGCACCTGGTAGCGCGCGTCCGGCCCGTCGAGCACCCAGGCGATCAGCGAATCCTCGCCCTCGTAGATCGGGCTCGGGCTCCCTTCGCCGCGCATCGCGCGATCGACCGCCTCGACGGCGAGCTTGCCGGCATGGGCCGGCGCGAACGCCTTCCACGAGCTGATCTCGCCCTTGCGCGACTGGCGGGTGGTGACGCTCACATGCACCGCCTGCTGCACCGCCTGGTAGATGGTGGCGGCAGGGAGCCTGAGCAGGGTGCCGATGCCGGCCGCCTGGGCCGGGCAGAGATGGGTGATGTGGTCGATCTTGTGCGCGTGCAGCGAGATCGCGCGCACGAGGTCGATCTGGATCTCGTAGCCGGTGGCGATGGCGCGGATGAGGTCGGCGCCGCTTCGCCCCGTGGCCTGGGCCACCGCGAGGATGGGCGGGACGTTGTCGCCGGGATGGGAATACTCGGCGGCGAGGAAGGTGTCGTGCATGTCGAGCTCGCGCACGGCCACGCCATTCGCCCAGGCCGCCCACTCCGGGCTCACCGTGCGCGACGCCGGCACGCCGAAGAGGCTCGCACCGCCTTTGCGCGGATGGCCGAGCGCCATTGCCCGCGCGCTCGTTGGCGGCCGGCGGTTGATGGCGGCGATCGCCACCGCGGCGTTGTCGATGACGCGGTTGACGATCATCTCCTCGACCGCGGGCGCGATCCCGACACGGTCCACCGCCACCGCGGCGATCTTCCAGGCGAGCTGCTCCTCGCGCGGCAGGCGCTCCTCTGAGCGATGGACCCGGACCTCGTGCAGCCTCATGCCGCTTCCTCCAGAATTTGCCGCTTGCATCGGCCCGGGCATTGGCGCGTGCCCGGCGCCGGGCCTAGCTTCCGATCTTCGTAGGGTGCGGCCGCACGCTCGGCAAGCGCACCCCGCGCCGAGCAGAGCGTTGGAGAGTGCGGCATGTTCTTTCCCGGTTTCCGGCTCGCCGAGATCGCAACGCCCGAAGGAAGCGTGCGGCTGCGCCATGGCGGCTCGGGACCGCCGCTCTTGCTTCTGCACGGAAATCCCGAGACGCATGCCGCGTGGCATCGCGTCGCGCCAATTCTGGCTTCGCATTTCGAGGTGATCTGCCCGGACCTGCGCGGCTATGGCGGCTCGTTCAAGCCGCCCGCCACCGCCGACCACGCGCCCTACGCCAAGCGCGCCATGGCAGCCGACGCGGTCGCGGTGATGGCTCATTTCGGCCATGCGCGGTTCGTGATCGCCGGGCACGATCGCGGCGCGCGCGTCGGCCACCGGCTCGCCCTCGACCATCCGGAGCGCGTCGAGAAGCTCGCCGTGCTCGACATCGTCCCCACGATCGAGAACTTCGAGCGGACAGACACGGCCCGCGCGCTCGCCTATTATCATTGGTTCTGGTTCGCCCAGCGCCACCCGATCCCGGAGATGGTGATCAATGCCGCGCCGGATGTCTGGTTCCGCGCCCACACCGCGCGCGGCAAGGCGCCGGACGAGGTGTTCGCGCCCGAGGCGCTCGCCGATTATCTCGCCGCGGCGCGCAACCCCGACATGATCCGCGGCATGTGCGAGGACTACCGCGCGGCCGTCAGCATCGACCTCGAGCATGACCGGGCGAGCCGTGCTGCGGGAAGCAAGGTGAGCTGCCCGCTCCTCGTTCTCTGGGGCGATAAGGGCAAGGTCGGGCGGTTCGACGATCCGCTCGCGCTCTGGCGCCAATACGCGACCGGCCCGGTCTCCGGCGGGCCGGTCGATACGACG
This sequence comes from uncultured Pseudomonadota bacterium, assembly GCA_963745975.1. Taxonomy (GTDB): domain Bacteria; phylum Pseudomonadota; class Alphaproteobacteria; order Acetobacterales; family Acetobacteraceae; genus JAKAWQ01. Next base: position 229 of record CAVUZJ010000022.1, on the reverse strand, counting down.
CACTATCTCGCCGAGGAGGACCCCGAGGCGGTCGCCGCCCGGCTCCTCGCGTTCTTCCGCTGACCTCCGGCTCTCCCCCCTTGGCCGGGGGCGAGTTTGGTTGCCCGCCCCGGCCGCGCCACCTATAACCCCGCGCCACAGGGCCGCGGGAGAGGTGCCGGAGCGGTCGATCGGGACGGTCTCGAAAACCGTTGTACACTTTTATGCGTCCCGTCGGGGTTTGAATCCC
>CAVUZJ010000021.1:0-18521 GCA_963745975.1 uncultured Pseudomonadota bacterium | reverse complement strand
GCGCGGTTTTCTCGGGCCTTTCCAATTGTGCGGCGAGGTGCCGCCGATTTCGTTCTTGATCCAATGGCACTTCGTACGTATCCTCCGGAGATCGATCCCGCGGCGGTTTCGCGCACAGCGAAGTGAGCATGAGCGGTCCGCCGGGCGCGGACGGTTTGCGCGTGGCGGATCGGGCAAGGGATGATGGCATGAGCAGGCACATAACGGGGCGGGAGTTCCGCCGGCCGGCGATGCCGAGAGGCGACGTGACGCGCAACGAAGAGGGGAAGCTGGTGTCGCGCACGACCGAGGAGGCCAAGAGGATTTTCCTGGAGACGCTCGCCGCCACCGGCAGCGTGGTCGCCGGCGCGGCGGCGGCGGACCGGTCGAAATGGACGGTCTATCAATGGGCGGAGCGCGACCCGGCATTTGCGGCGCGCTGGGACAAGGCGCTGACGCGCGGGCTCGGCGTGATCGAGAAGGAGGCGTTTCGCCGGGCCGTGGAGGGGCGCGAGGAGCCGCTGGTGAGGGGCGACAAGGTGGTGGGGACGGTGCGGCGCTACAGCGATCACCTGCTCGGGCTCCTGATGCGGCTCAACGCGAACGATCGCGGTGCGGCGCCGCGGCCGCCGGAGGAGGACGCGCCGCCGGTTCAATTCACGTTCACGATCCCGAAGCCGTGGGAGGAGGACGAGGGGGGCCCGCCCGAGCGGGTCGGCAGCGAGATGGAGGGCGGCTGAGGACGACGCCCTGACAGGGGCGAGCCTCGCCGGACGGCTCTGCGCCGACTCTGGGGGGTGGTCGCCGCCCGGGCCGTGGTCAGTCGGTGGCCGGTCGCAACGAGCGGCCGGCCGTTCTGGTGGCTACTTGGCGCCCTTGTGCTTGGCGGGTTTCTCAAGCCTCCAGCCGGAGTTTCCGGGCAGAGTCGGCGGGAGCGGTTTGCCACGGGTCGAGTCGGCTTGCTCGCCGGTCCGGCCGCCGCGCGGCCCGACCTGCTCGTAGATGCCCGAACGCGGCGTGGATGTGCCGGGCGGAAGTGGGGGCGACTTAGCCATGATTGCTTTTGTCCTCGGCGGCTGTTGCATGAATACGAGCGCCGGGGGTGAGGCTGCCGTTGCTCAGACGCGGCCGTCCCGGGACAGGCCGACAATCAATGGGACGCCGTCGATCCCGAAAGAGTTGTTGGCCTAACGGCGACGCGCGGGGGACCGGCCCGCCGCCTCCGTTCATGGTTTGTATCAGGCGCCTCGGAGCATGTCCAGCAGGATGTTGTGGCCGCCGGCTCCAGGCGCCACAATATGTGCCGGGTTGGCGCGGCGGCCTTATTTTTTGCCCATCCTGCGGGAGTCTGGCCTTACCAACGTCCACGCTTCCCCGGGTGCGCGGGTCGGCGGGAGCGGGTTGCCGCGGGTCGAGTCCACCCGCTCGCCAGTCCGGCCGCCACGTGGTCCGACCTGCTCGTAGACGCCTGAGCGCGGCGTAGCAGCGCCCGGGGGCATCCGGACGGCGATGTGCGAACGCGGGGTCACGCTGTTTCTCGTCTTGGTCATGGGCTAGCCCCCCGGGCGGAACATGGGTTCAAGATACGCAATCGCATCCTGTTCCGCCAGTTCGAGTAAGTCTTGGCGCTCGGGCAGGTCGCCTGTCGGAAAGTGCTTCACCTCGGCGTCGTGGCGGATCTGCATAAGTTTCCTCCGTCGCTCGGTAATTTCCTCATTGCTGAATTGCCCCCCGAACACGCCCTCCCATTCATAGAGGGCTTCGATGAATAAGGCGTCGAGGCTCATGACCAACCCGCTCACGGCTTTGTAGCGCGCCGTGATTGGAATCGCGTCCTTCAATGCGTCAGCAAGCTGAGCCGCCGCGATGATGCCGCCCCATACAAAGGGGTGCGACTGCACCACAGCCCATGTCACTATCGCGCCGTTGGACGCGACGGCACGCAGCACCTCGAAGCCTCTGACCCGCCGGGCAAGTGCCTGCCGGTAGCGACGATGGTACTCGCAAGCGACTTTGAGCTGGAAAAGCTCGTCGAAGTAGAGGTCCTGCTGCCGGTGGGATGCCGCGTTGTCGTCGCTCATCGTGTCGTCCGGTCCACCGCCTGGGAGCGCCCGTTATTTCGTCGAAGCGCATTGGCCGAGCGGGCCGCCGCCGCGATTCGGGATTAAGCGTGACGCGGGACACCATCACGCAGGCGGCAGCGCGGACGAGAGCTAATCACCAAGCGGCCTCGGCCTCTGCGGTCGTGTCGCAAGCTATTTTCTCTTTTTTGGCTTGGCCTTCCGCTCCTGTCTCAGCGCTGACGCGGCTACCGAGCGCACCTTCCTCGACTTCGACGTACGAAGCAGCTTTCCAGCCTCGCTGCCAACCCGCTTTGACGTGGCCATCACACAACTCCCCATCGCCAGATACCCGGAACCTTCGCTACTTTTGCCTTCCAGCCTTATGTCCCCCTCCCTCGGTACGATCAGTCCGCAACCGCATCCGGCTTACCATCTGTTCAGCCAGACCGATTTCACCAGGCCTCCGCCCGGCCTCGATAGACGAATAGTAGCTCTGGCTGACCCTTAGCTTATCCGCAACTTCCTGCTGAGTTAGGCGCTTCTGCAGGCGCAGAGCACGCAAATCAGCTGCCCTCTTGGCCATTGCGGGCTCTCCTCTCGAAATGTCGCGTCGTTTATCTAGGATAGACAAATAATACAAACTGGTAGAAACTGCAATAGAGAATGTCCCGAAAGGTGATCCGTTGTGAACCCGCGCGAGAAAGCTTCGTCCGGGAAATAGACGGGACATGCTGCGCTCGGAGCGCACGACCGAGGAGGCCAAGAGGATTTTCCTGGAGACGCTCGCCGCCACCGGCAGCGTGGTCGCCGGCGCGGCGGCGGCGGACCGGTCGAAATGGACGGTCTATCAATGGGCGGAGCGCGACCCGGCATTTGCGGCGCGCTGGGACAAGGCGCTGACGCGCGGGCTCGGCGTGATCGAGAAGGAGGCGTTTCGCCGGGCCGTGGAGGGGCGCGAGGAGCCGCTGGTGAGGGGCGACAAGGTGGTGGGGACGGTGCGGCGCTACAGCGATCACCTGCTCGGGCTCCTGATGCGGCTCAACGCGAACGATCGCGGTGCGGCGCCGCGGCCGCCGGAGGAGGACGCGCCGCCGGTTCAATTCACGTTCACGATCCCGAAGCCGTGGGAGGAGAGGGAGGAGCGCGAGACGCGGGAGGAGGCCGGCGACGCGATCGAGGGCGACGCGATCGAGGGCGGCGGGGCGTCGGCGAACTCATTGCCATTCCGGAATTAGGGGAACGCGAAGCCGCTCGACCTCCGGAAGGTCGAAGCCGAAATGCTCGACCAGGAACGCACGAAGCGCGGCGCGGTCGGCGAGCTCCGCCGAGCGGGAGACGCCGCCCTCGGCGATCGTGACCTCGCGATTGGCGACGGTGACGCGCCCGTCTTTCGTGAAGATGCCCATCATGATGCGGTTGACGAAAGGCGAGCGCGGGTGGGTTGACGTGAAGTGGTTCGCCATCTCGAAATCGATCGCGTTGTCCTCTTCCAGCGTCGAGGCCCAGGTATCCCGTCCCGTATCGCCCGCCTCGGTGCGCATCACCCAATAGGCGCCGTCGCGCGCCATCCAGTGCGTCGCGCGGGCGGGGCGTTCGTCCCCCGCATCCACGAGCGGGATCGGATGCTGCGAACCCGGCCCGCCGAAGCCGGGGTCCGCGACGAACCTGCCTTCGGGAAGCCTCACCGTGAGGAACATGTGCGTGCGGGGCGATTCGGTGCGCGGGAAGAACAGGAGCACGCGGGCCGAGTGGCGGACGGGATGGAACCCGAGTTCCTCGATCGCGGCGGCAAAGAGGGTCGCGTGCTCGAAGCAGTAGCCGCCGCGGCGCGCGCGGACGAGCTTGTCGCGGACGGCATCGAGGTCGAGCCGCACGGGCCGGCCGAGCAGAACGTCGAGATTCTCGAAGGGAATGGCTGACATGTGGGCGCGCAGCAGCCCCGCCAGGGTCTCCAGTGTCGGCGAGGTGGCGCCGCCCCACCCGATCCGTTCGAGATACGAGTCAAGCGCGCGCGATGTGGCCATCCGGCCTCCCGATCGACGGATTTTATCCGGTCCCGGGGGCCGATTATGGCGGGCTCGATACGAGCGTCAAAGGTGGGGCCGGCGGCATCCCCGTCGGGGCCGGGGCGTGTCGAGGGTCCGCCCTCGCCCGGCTGGGCGGGAGCGGCGGGAGCGGCTTGCTGAGGGTCGGAGGGCAACCGTATCCCCACGTCACGATGTGCGGTCGAAGGCCGCCAGTTCAGCCAGGATTACAACTTTCAGGGGCGGCAGGTGATGCTTGACCGTGTCCCAGACGCGCCGGGCCGCAACGTCTTCGTATTCGTGGCGGTAGATATTTCCCGCTGCCGCCATGTCCCGCCATGCGATGGCGGAATGCCGCGCTTTCAGATCGTCCGGCAAGTGGCGCGACGCTTCCGAGATGATCTCGAGGCAGCGTGTCACGGCATAGAGCCGTAGGAGATCGTCCTTGAACGCCTCGTAAGTCGTGCCCGCCACGAAGTTTTCGGCGAGGGCTATGTGATGCTGCATGTCGGCAAGCCGGCGCGCGGCCTTCCGAGGGTCAAAAGGCATAAACCGCGTCGGCGGTCGCCGCCGGGGCCACATGAGGCTTGAGCGCTTCGCGATCCACGACATCGACCGGGCCGTCGAACAGCCCGGCGATGTATTCTTTCAACCCTGCGTAGTCCCACACCCCGACGTGAGCCTCCGGGTCGATCTCAATCAGGATGTCAGCGTCGCTCTCAGGACGAGCATCCCCCCGTGCGCGCGATCCGAACAAAGCGGCATGGATCACACCGCGCGCGCGCAGCGCTGGCTCGTTCTCCCGCAGCCTGGCGATGATGTCCTCACGATCCATGGCTTCTCCCTTGGCCCACCGGGCGGCTTTCGGCCAAGAACAATGATACGCCGGAGGTCCGTACCAGAAAAGTCCAGTCGGCTCAATGTGTTGCGTTTGGAGCGCAAACATTGGGGGCTCGTTGGAGAGGGCGGCGGCGGGCGTCCGCGCCCTCCGATAGGTGGGTGGGCATTCGCCCCACCTCACCCTGCCCTCTCCGCCCCTCTTTACCCCTTTGGGGGGCGGAGAGGGAAAAAGGGGAGCCTTCTCTGGGGGCCAGGAGCTTAGTGCGGCGGGGCGGAGCCGAGGCGCTATCTTCCGTAATCGCCTGGCGCCAGGCGGAAGGCGTTGCCCTGGCAATGTGGTTGGCCGGCGGAATGGTTTTTGCCGTTCGCGTCGGCGAGGGCGCGGAAGAGCCGAAGAGCAGAACGATCGTCGAGGCCGGAGGTATCCTGGCCGAGATGCTCGGCGAGGAGCTCGCAGCGCAGCGCGCGGGTGAGTTCGGCGTCCCAGATCGAGGCGTTCAGCTCCGTGTTCCCGGTGAGCGAGTTGGCGTGCAGGTTGCACGAGCCGATCGTCGCCCAGGCATCGTCCACCAGCATGGTTTTCGCGTGGACGTAGACGGCGCGGCGCGCTCCCCCTTCTGAATGGATGAGGCCGGCGAGGGTGAAGTTGTCGTAGCGGGCGAGCGATTCGACGGCGGCGCGTAGGGGATCGCGGACTGGCGCCTCCGGCTCGGCCGGAACGAGCAGCACGACCTCCACGCCGCGGCGAAGCGCGGAGTTGAGCTTACGAGCGATGGATGGAATTGGCAGGGCCTGGTTCTCGATATAGATGGAGGAGCGCGCCGCGTCGATCGCGCGCTCGTACTGCTCGAGGCAGGATCCTTCGCCCGCGGAAATGTCGTGGCGGGAGGCGTCGGGTGCGGCCGTGCTGTCGGTATAGCGGCCGGGATGCACGCTGCGCTGGATCTGCACGAGGCTCGTGCCGCGGGGCGCGGAGGCGCAGGTGGGGAAGGCGAGCGCGGACGTGCCGTGCGGACCCCAGACGCCGTCCGGCTTTTCCCGCTCGCTTGCTTCGTTCCAGCGCTGGACGAAATTGTGGTGCACGTCGGTCGCGGAGGGACCCGCGACCTCGACATAGAGATCGTGCCGTCCGCCGTCGCGGTGGCCGGGCGAGCCCAAGGCCATCGCCGTCAGGTTTATGCCGCCGATGAAGGCGGTCTCGCCGGGCTGGCCTGCGTCGATAAGCCAGCTCTTCTGGTGCTGGCAGAAGGCGGCATGCGCTTGGTCCCAGCGGATGCTGAATTGCGCGCCGCGATCGCGGAGGAGTGCGAGGTCGGCCCCGGTGCCCGCGAAAGTGCGGCCGTAATGGGCGCTCTCGGCGTTCGGGCGCCAGAAAAGCGCGCGCACGTCGAGCCCGCGCGCCGCGGCGCGATCGAGCACGTCGAAGAGCGTGCCGGCATTGTCCGGGAAGCGGAAATCGTCCGCGTAGAAAGTGACGGTGAGCCAGACGCTGTGGCGGGCGACGGCGATCGCGGCGGCGATGCGGCGGAACGCGGGCACGCCGTCGATCAGCGGGCGCACGAAATTGCCGGGCCGCGCGGGATAGGCGCCGGAGAGGGCGGCGGGCACGCGACGATGGTGGTAGGGCGGCGCGGCGTCGGGGAGAACGGCCATTTCAGGGCTCACGGAGCCGCATGGCGGCCCAGCGATCGATCGCACGCCGATTTCCGCAGGCAAGCCGTATTGCCGCGATTTGGTCGATAGGGAAGAGCTTCAGCGGCTTTTGCTCCTCGCTCAGGCGACTCTTCGGCGATTTCGCGCGCCCGACACATTTCGGGCATTTCTCCCGGTTCGAGCGGGCCGCCGGCAGCACGCCCTTGACCGAGATCGGGAATTCCATGCCGATGTCAGCGCTCTCCGGCGGCGGCGAGGGCCGCTTCGATCTCCCGCCCGCGGCCTCCCGAGCGGAACTGCTCCATGAGGTGCGGCTTGTCGCCGATCTGCCGGCGGTAGACGCGGTGCGCCGCGGCGATGAGCGCGCCGTCGCGGGCGAGCGCGCGATCGCCGAGCTCGACGATGCGGAGATTGGGCCAGATCTGCGGGCGCATGAGAAGAATCTCAGCGAAGATCGCATCGCCGGACCGCTCCGGCATCGCCTCCGCCATCAGGAGCGCCATCGCGGCGGACGAGCGCGAGATGCCGGCGTGGCAATGCACGAGCAGATGCCGCTCTGTCGCGGGTGCGCGGCCGAGGGCGCGGCCGAAGGCGAGCAGCCGCTCGATATCCGCCGGCTCGGGCGGTATCGTTCCGGGCCCCTCCAGGATCACGTCGTGGAAGCGGAGCTCGAGCCTCTCATGCGGGCCGAAGTGCCCGAATATCTCGGGCACGGGCCACTCCGGATCGAGGATGGAGAGCACGTGGCTCACGCGCGCCTCCCGGTGTTCGGCAAGCTCGTCGAGGCCGCAGAGAGTGGCGCGGAAGGGCAGTTCCATGGTCGCTCCGCGAACGCGCGAGAGGGGGCGGCCGACAGTATGGGCGATGGCACGGCGCGCCGCCACCGCGCGGAACCCCCTCCCATGCGTCGGCGAAGCCGGGTAGAGGTCGGCCGATGTCGGACATCGGACGGGCCCTTGTCGATTTCGCCTGGCGGATGGCGTACCGCGCGGGCTTCCCGCTCGCCCGCATGTGGTGGCGGCTCACGCGCGCACGCCACGAGGGCGCGCTCGTCGCGGTGCATGTCGGGCAGGCGCTGCTGCTGCTGCGTTCGTCCTATCGGGAGCGATGGAACTTGCCGGGCGGCAGCGTGAGAAAGGGCGAGACGCCGGAGGTCGCGGCGCGGCGCGAGCTCGCCGAGGAGATCGGGCTCGCGGTTGCCTCGCTGAGCCCCGCTTGCGTCGTCTGCGGATTGTGGGAGGGGCGGCGCGACCGGGTGCACATCTTCGAGGCGCGCCTCGATGGGCTCCCCGGGCTCCGGCTCGACAACCGCGAGATCGTGGGCGCGCGCCTCGCAGGGCCGGCCGAGGTGCGCGCGATGCGGGTGACCGGGCCGGTCGCTGCCTATCTCGAAAGGAGGCCGCTGCCCGGCTGAGGCGTGGCGAGCGCGCGCGCCGCTTCGTCGAGGACCGCGAGCTGCCGCCCGACGAGCGCCGGCAGCGGAGCCTCGGTGGCGGCCGGCTCTCTTGCCTCGGCGATCGAGGATGCGAGCTGATCGAGGCGGCTGCGCAGGCGCTCGCGCCGCTCCGAGAGGTCCGGACCCGCGCCCTGGCTGATGACGGAGGCGATGCCCGCGAGGCGCCGCGCGGCGGCGGCGATGGTCATCGAAGCCGCGATCTCGTCGGCCGGATGGCGGCGGGGCTCCTCCAAGGCGCGGCGGAGCGACGCCTCGGCGTTGTTTCCCGCGAGCCCCGCGCGCCGCCGCGCCGCTTCGACCGCCGCATCGCTTGCGCGGCCCATCTTCGCATCGAGTGCGGCGATGAGGAAATCGCCGTTGGCGCTTATGTCGTTCGCGAGGCGCCGGCGGAGGTAGCGGCTCTCCCAGCTCGGCCAGAGGACGAAGGTGGCGAGCAGACCGAGCGCTGCGCCCGCGAGATTGTCGAGGACGCGCAAGCCGCCGAGCGAAGGAGCGATGACGCCGCCCTTGTCGAACAATTCGGTGATCAGAATGAAGAGCGGCGTGATGCAGAGGATGTAGATCGCGTAGCTCGCGCTCCGGAACGCCATCGCGAGGACGCTGAGCGGGATGATGACGAGCGTCATCGCGGCGGGTCCGTGGAGGATGAAGGCGGCGCCGACCGCGACGAGGCCGCCGGCGATGCTGCCGCCGACGCGCTGGATTGCCCGCTGCCAGGTCGCCGAGGGATAGGCCTGGAGGATGATGACGGCGGTGAGGGTGATCCAGTACCCCATCTCGAGATGGAGGAAGTTGGTGATCAGCGTGAGCGCGGCGCCGGTCACCGCGAAGCGCGCGGCGTGGCGAAAGGAGAGTGAGTCAAGCGTGAGGTTGTTGCGGAGCTGATCGAGATAGCGGGACCGATCGTCCGCAGCCGGCGCGCCCGCGAAGCCTCCCGCGCCCGCGAGATGTTCTGAAGCCGCATCCATCCACGCGAGCGCATCGCCGAACGCGCGTGCGGCCGCGCCGGCTTCGGGCAAAGCGAGCGGCCGCGGCGCCGGCACGCCCCTCCCCTGCACCGCATCGGCGATTTGATCGAGCCGCCCTGCCATCGCGGCGAGCGATTCAAGCGGCACCTCGTCCGCGGGTTGGCTCTCGCGGAGCTCGCGGAGTGCCAGCAGCGCGCTCAGCGCGCGCTCGGCGTCGCCGAGCATGAGGGCGAATCGCGGCCATTGCGCGGGCCGATCGAGCATCGCGCGCGCCCGCTCGATCGCCTCGCGCACCGCGCCGGGGCGGAGGCGCGGCGGTGGGGCGATCATGTCGCGCACGAAGGCGGCCTCGGCGCGGAAGACGGCGGCCAAGGCCGCGCGGAGCGGTGCGTCGGGCGGCCCGCGCCCGATGGCGAATGCGAGCGCCATGCCCCAGAGGCCGCCGGCGAGGGTGAAGGCCGCGATCTCGATCGCCGCGTGCAGCGACGAGGGCCCGCCGAGGCCGAGGACGATCAGCACCGCGAGGGCCAGCAAATTCCCCGCACTTCCGGCCGCGTCGCCCCAGACGCGCGTGAGGATCGCGGCGAAGCACCAGAGCAGTGCGAAGGTTGCAGACATCAAAAGATGCGGGCGGGCGAGCACGGCGAGGAAGCATCCGGAAGCGGTGCCGGCGATGAAGAAGAGGATGGCACGCACGCGCGTGCGCGGCGGCCAGCCCGGATCGACCAGCGCGACCCAGAAGCCGATGAGCGCCGCCCATGAGAGAGCAGGCTCGCGAAGCCACTCGGCCAAAAGGAGCGGGACGCTGCAGCCGAGGCCTGCGCGCAGGCCCCTCGCCAGGCTCCAGCCGCCGCGATCGATGGAGGCCAGGGCGCGGAGGCGGTGCGCAACCATGCGTTCGTTCGTCCTTCAGGGGATACTATGGAAAGGCGGACCGGCTTGCTATGGCTGGGTTCGAGCCGATCTGCGATCGAAAAGGCGGAGGAACGAATGGCCGGCACGCGCGTCTATGTCTCGAATGCCGAAAGCAAGGAGATTTTCGTCCTTGACATGAATCCGGAGAGCGGCGCGCTCGCGCCGGTCGAGCGCGTGCCGGTTCCCGGCACCGATGTTCCCTCGCCCACGAGCCTGCCGATGGCGGTGAGCCCCGACCGACGATTCCTCTATGCCGCGCTGCGCAGCCCGAATTTTCCGGCCTCCAGCTTCGCGATCGACCCGGCGAGCGGGCAGCTCACGCATCTCGGCACGGTGCCGCTGGTCAGCGCCATGGCCTATCTCGTGACGGATCGCACCGGCCGGTTTCTGCTGTGCGCGTCCTATACGGATGCGAAGCTCGCGATCTACCCGCTCGACGCCGCCGGGCTGGTCGAGCCGCGCGCGACGCAGATCATGGAGACCGGGCCGAACGCGCATTGCATCGTGCTCGATGCGGCGAACCGCTTCGCCTATGCCGCCGTGCTCGGCGCGGACCATGTGATGCAGATGGTCTTCGATGCGGAGGCGGGAACGCTCTCGCCCAACGCGCCGCCGTCGATTGCGACGCGCAAGAACGCAGGCCCGCGGCATCTCGCGTTCCATCCGGACGGGCGGTTCCTCTATCTCCTCAACCAGACGGACGCAACGGTGAGCACGTACCGGATCGAGGCGGGCTCGGGGACGCTCGCGGAGATCGAGATGGTGGCGACGCTGCCTCCGCATTTTCTCGGCGAGGCGAACGCGGCCGACATTCACGCCACACCGGACGGGCGCTTCCTCTACGCGAGCGAGAGGCAGACGAGCACGCTCACCGGATTCCGGATCGATCCCGCGAACGGGCTTCTTTCTCCCATCGGGCGCTGGCCCACGGAGACGACGCCGCGCGGCTTTGCGATCGATCCGCGCGGGCGCTTCCTGCTCGCGGCGGGGCTCGATTCGAACGGGCTCAGCGTGCACGCGATCGACGTGCGCGACGGCACGCTTTCGCTCCAGTCGCAGCATGAGATGGGTGCCGCGCCGAACTGGGTCGAGATCATCGATCTCGCTTAAGCCGGCGAGACGGTCTGGATCGCCTCGAACCCCTCGAACTGGGGATGGCCGAGATAGAGCGGCTTGCGGCCGCCCGCGCTCTGGTGGGCGAGGCGGAATTCCTCCGAGCGCGTCCAGGCCTCGAAGTCGGCGCGACTCCGCCAGATCGTGTGCGAGGCGTAGAGGACGTGGTCGTCGCGCGCCGGGCCGCGGAGGAGGTGGAACTCGACGAAGCCCGGCACCGCGCGGAGGTGGGTGTCGCGCGAGGTCCAGACCAGTTCGAACTCGTCCTCGGAGCCGGGAATCACCTGGAAGCGGTTCATGGCGACGAACATGGGAGTGCTCCGAGCGGGGTGCCTCGCCGAGCATATCGTGGGAGAAGGGCGGGAGCATCAAGGGACAGTCGGGCCGATGCCGGATCAGAACGCGCGGGCGTGGGAAGCGGCGGCGACCGCCAATCCGCTCGCGACCGACGCGGCGATGGCGATCTTGCGCGCGGGGGGCTCGGCCGTCGATGCGGCGATCGCGGCGCAGGCGGTGCTGACGCTCGCGGAGCCCAGCGCCTCGGGGATCGGCGGCGGGGCGATCATCCTCATGGCCGCCGAGGGGCGCGTGCGGGTGTTCGAGGGGCTGGCGGCGGCGCCGGCCGCGATCGCGGTGCGGGAGGGCCAGCCGGAGTTCGGGGGGTGCAGCGTCAGCGTGCCGGGGGCCGTGCGGGCGATGGCGCTTGCGCATGCGGCGGGCGGGCGGCTTGCCTGGGGCGCGCTCTTCGCCCCGGCGATCGCGCTCGCTTCGGAGGGAGCGCCGCTCGCGCCCTATCTCCGGCGGCGGCTTCGCGAGGCGCCGGCGATGCGCGAGGAGGCGCTTGCGCGCGCGCTGTGGTTCGGCGCGGACGGCGCGCCGCACGCGGCCGGGACGATTTTTCGCAATCCGGAGCTTGCGGAGAGCCTCGCGCTGGTGGCCGAGCAGGGCGCGGACGCGTTCTACGAGGGGAAGCTCGCGGAGCGGATCGCGGAGGCGGTGCAGCACGACCGCCATCCCGGGGCGCTCGCGGCGACCGATCTCGCGACCTACCGGGCGCGCGAGCGCGCGCCGGTGCGGTTTCCGCTCGGGGCCTGGACGGTCGCCACGGCGCCGCCGCCGGCCGGCGGCATCACGGTCGGGCAGGTTGTCGGGCTCGTGCGGCGGCTGGGCCTGGAGGGGATCGGCCCAGAGGGGACCAGCGTGGAGCTGACGCCCGAGGCGATGCATCTGCTCGCGGAGGCCGGGCGCATCGCCTATGCCGACCGCCCGCTGATGGGCGATCCGGAGGCGATGGCGATCGATGCGGCGCGGCTGCTGGAGCCCGCCTATCTCGACGCGCGCGCGCGCCTGCTGGATCCCGGACGGCGGGCGGGCAGCTATCCGCAGGGATTGGGCGCGCCGGTTGCGGAAGCGAGGCGAGCGGACAGCATGACGAGCCATCTCTCGATCGCCGACGCGGCAGGCATGTTCGTTTCGATGACGACGACGATCAACCAGCTCTTCGGCGCGCGGATCGCGGTCGGCGGCTTCTATCTCAACGACGCGATGGCCAATTTCAGCGCGAGGGCGCGCGCGCGCGGGGAGCGGGCGCCGAACGCGCCGGGGCCCGGCAAGCGGCCGCGCACCACCATGGCGCCGGCGATCGTGCTCGATGAAGCGAACCGCCCGATCGCGGCCCTCGGCGCCGGCGGCGGCCACCGGATCGTCGGGATGATGGCGAACCTGCTGCTGCGGCTCGCGGGCGGCGCGCGCGACGCGGCGGCGATGGTGGGTGCGCCGCACGCGCTCCGCTGGCGGGCGGAAACCGAGATCGAGCCGCCGCTCGCGCGGCATCGCGCGGCGCTCGAGGCGCTCGGGCACCGGGTCAAGGTGCAGCGTTTCGACGGCGCGGCGCAGGCGGTGCTGATCGGGCCCGGGGGCACGAGCGCCGGCGCCGACCCGCGCCGCGACGGCAGCGCAAAGGTTTGGCGCGCCTGAAAGGGGGATCCGCGACGCGCTGCCGCGGCTCACGATACGCGAGCCGGATACGAGCCCGAATGAGCAGAATGTGCTTAGAGGCAAGACCGATCTTGGGACTTGCCTCAGTCGATTCCTTGAGTGAGGTCGCTGGTGCTGTTCAGCCCATTTTCGGGGTCAGACGCCCGGGTGCGATTCGCGTGGAAGACGAGTAGACCGCTGGCCAACAGCACGTTGGTGAAAATTACTGCGAATAACACGCCGAGGGCATCATTCGTGCCCAATCGCTCGATCAAGAGCGAACCAAGCGAGGGCGAAACGGCTTGCATGATCAGGCTCGGCATCGCGATGCGGCCGATGATCGCCGGATACCGATGCTCGCCGAACACGGCGAGCGGCAGCGTGCCGCGTGCGATCGACTCGATGCCGATGCCGGCGCCATAGAAGACGAGCGCCACCGAGACGATCGGGAAGCTGATCCAGAGAAGCCCGACGCCGGTTGCGACGAAAACGGTCGAGGCAAGCTTCGTCCAGATCGGATGGTGAAACCGGCTGATGAGCATCTCGATCAGTCGAGCGCCGACCTGCGACGGCCCGACGATCGCCCCCAAGGCAACGGCCGCGGCAAGGGGGATATCGCGAGCCTGAAGAATGGTCAGCAGATAGACCGAGAACAGCGTCGAGATCATGGCGCTGATCGTGATGACGAGCGCGATCAGGACGAACAACGGGCGCTCTCCGGCGCGCACGATCGTCTCGCGTGCGCGGCGGGACTCGTTGCGAATTCTCGACGGAACGACGCTCGCGCGCCTTGCCTCCTTGGGTAGGGCGAAGATGTAGAGCGGCAGGAGGATAGTGAGATGGATGGCGGCATAGATCAGGCAGGCGTTCCGCCAGCCAAAGTACGAGACGAGCAGCGCCGAGAGAGGCCAGCAGACGGTGCTGGCAAAACCGCCGAACAGCGTCAGGCTCGTGATCGCGGTGCGCGCATGCTGGCCGTAGAGTCGACCGAGCGTGGCGAAGGCCGCATCGTAGAGGCCTGCGCCCATACCGATGCCAAGCACGAGCCACGAGGCGACGTACATCGGCAGGTTGGGCGAGATCGCCAGGCCAATCAGTCCGAGCGCCAGAAATACGGCGCTGGTCGCCAGAACCAGACGGCCACCGAACCGCTGGATGCTGTCTCCCACACGCGGCGAGACGATGCCCGCTACCAGCAGGCCGAGCGATAGACCGCCGACGATCCATCCGAGCGACCATCCCGTTTCGGCCGCGATCGGCTTGGCGAGCACGGCGAGCAGATAATAGGAGGAACCCCAGGCGAGGATTTGCGTGACGCCGAGGACCGGGATGATCGTCCGGAGACGGGGCGCGCCCGCGGGCGCCGGAAAGGGCTCGGCTGTGGTGCTGCTCACGCCCCAGCCCCGCAGCCGCACCCTTTCTTGCCAGCCTCCTTGGCCACGGCATCGGCGACGCAGCAGGCATCGGCCCCGATAGGCGCAGGGCCGCCGCAGCATCCGGCGGCGCTGTCCGCCTCAACCGGGAATGTCGTGGTGCAGACCCCGGTCTTCGGCAGCACGAGGTGGACGCTATCGGAAGCTGTCCTGTCGCCGGCGAGCGCGGCGGCGATGGAGCGGACCTGCTCGTAGCCGGTCAGCAGGAGGAAGGTCGGCGCCCGGCCATAGCTCTTGATGCCGGCGGTGTAGAAGCCCGGCTCCGGGTGCGCCAGCTCGCGATGGCCGTGCGGCGGCACGGAGCCGCACGAGTGCTCGTTCGGATCGATCAGCGGACCGAGCGCCTTGGCGCTCTCGAGCGAGGGATCGAGAGCGAGGCGCAGCTCGCGTGTCAGGGACAGATCGGGCCGCTGGCCGGTCGCCACGATGATGCGGTCCACCGGCCCGATGTGCGGTGACCCCTCTGCGGTTTCGCCCTCGGCCGACAAGCCGTTGGCGCCGAGCGGGTTCGGTGTTGCCCAGGTGCCGGAGGCGTCGATCACCGCCCGCGCGAGATCGCGGCGTCTGCCACCGGATGTCTCGATTACCAGCTCGAAGGGGCGGCGCGCGCGGGCGCGGCTCGCAACCTTATCCAGGCCCAGCCGCGAGATGGCGGTGACGCGCGCGCCGGTTTCGATCGCGGCGGCAAGCTCCGGCGTCGCCGCGAGTGGTTCAAGATAGCGAGCGACGATCTCGCTGCCGATCGGAAAGACATCCGCCGGCGGCGCCCGCCAGCCGGTACGTTTCAGGAGCGCCACCGCAGTCGCGTCCACGCAGTAGCGCCAGGGCGTGAAGACCCGGACGTCGCCCCAGTCGCGCAGGTTCGTGCCGACGGCCGGCCCGGCCTCGTAGAGCTTCACCGGCAGGTTTCGTGCGACGAGATGCGCCGCGGCGGCCAAGCCGAGCGGCCCGCCGCCGATGACGGCGACGGGGAGGGATTCGAGCGGAGGTGTGCTCATATTCGGTCCTTCCGGCATCATGGAAATTCTTGGCAAAAAAAGAAGAGTTCAGGCGGCCGCCTCTCCTTCCTGATCGGCCGCGCACCGCGCATCGATGCAACATTCGTCGACGAGGAAGCCGACCAGATCGTTCATCGCCGGGTACTTCGCCCGGCAGATCAACGTCGTCACCTTGCGCTCCTGCGTGACGAGGCCTGTCAGGATCAGCCGGTGAAGGTGGTGGGACAGCGTCGAGGCCGCGATCCCGATCTTCTGCTGCAGGCGGCCGACCGGCAGTCCGCCGTCGCCGGCGCGGACCAGCGTGCGGTAGACCTGGAGCCGCGTCGGGTTGCCGAGGGCTTCGAGCTGCTTTGCCGCTTGTTCGATATTCATGGAAATAGCTCTACTGCCGGCTCCCCCAACCGTCAACAGCTATTTCGGCAATCGTGGAAATTATGAACGAGCGGCTCGGTCCGCGGCGAGGCGCGTGCTCGCCTTGCCGCTCTCATACCAGCCCTTGGAGTGGTTCACGATCCAGACCACCGACAGCATGACCGGCACTTCGATGAGGACGCCGACGACGGTTGCCAGCGCCGCACCCGACTGAAAGCCGAACAGGCTGATGGCGGCGGCCACCGCCAGCTCGAAGAAGTTGGAGGCGCCGATCAGGGCTGACGGCCCGGCGACGCAATGCTGCTCGCCGGAGAGCCGGTTCAGCAGATAGGCGAGACCTGAGTTGAAGTAGACCTGGATCAGGATCGGTACCGCGAGGAGCGCGATGACGAGCGGCTGCGCCAGGATCTGGTCGCCCTGGAACCCGAAAAGCAGCACCAGCGTCGCCAGCAGGGCGAGGAGCGAGACCGGCTGGAGCCGGCCAAGGAACGCCCTCAGCCTCGCCTCTCCACCACCGGCAAGCAGGCGCCGGCGCAGCACCTGGGCTGCGATCACGGGCACGATGATGTAGAGCGCGACCGAGAGGACGAGGGTGTCCCACGGCACGGTGATGGCCGAGAGGCCGAGCAGCAAGCCGACGATCGGCGCGAAGGCGAAGACCATGATGGTGTCGTTGAGCGCGACCTGGCTCAGGGTGAAGTGCGGCTCGCCCCTGGCAAGATTCGACCAGACGAACACCATCGCGGTGCAAGGAGCGGCGGCCAGGATGATGAGCCCGGCGATGTAGCTATTGATTTGGTCTGCCGGGAGAAAGGGTCGGAAGAGATAGCCGATGAAGAGCCAGCCGAGTGCTGCCATCGAGAACGGCTTCACGGCCCAGTTGACGAACAGCGTGACGCCGATCCCGCGCCAATGGTCCTTCACCTGGCCGAGTGCCGCGAAGTCGATCCTGATCAGCATCGGCACGATCATCAGCCAGATCAGCACGGCGACCGGCAGGTTGACCTTGGCGATTTCGGCCGCGCCGATCGCATGGAACAGGCTCGGCATCAAATGGCCGAGTGCAACACCGGCCACGATGCAGAGCGCCACCCAGAGCGTGAGCCAGCGTTCGAATAAGGACATGACGGATCTCTTTCAGGCCACTCGGTGACCGGCAGCATCGACGACCAGCTCGCCGTCCTCCTTGTGGAATTCGCCATGCTGCGTCGGGGGCAGGATGTCGAGCGCTGTCTCGGAGGGACGGCACAGCTTGACGCCGATCGGCGTCACGACGATTGGCCGGTTGATCAGGATGGGGTGCGCCATCATGGCGTCGAGGAGCTGATCGTCGGTGAGGCTGGGATCGGCCAGGCCGAGCTGGGCATAGGGCGTGCCCTTCTCGCGCAGCACCGAGCGGACCGGGACTCCCATGCGTGCGATGAGCTGCTTGAGCAGGGCGCGCGACGGCGGTGTCTTCAGATACTCGATGACATGCGGCTCGATGCCCGCGTTGCGGATCAAGCCCAGCACGTTGCGGGACGTGCCGCACTCAGGGTTGTGGTAGATGATGACATCCATCGTAGGCCTCATGCTGCACTGGGCTCGGGTGACGGAGCGCGCCAATCCGGCATTTCCCGATGGCACGATCGCCGGTATCCCCGCCTCAGATCGGTTCCTTGGCGACACCTTCCCGCAGCTGGCCGATCTCCTGAACCCGCCTTGTGAGCGCGATGCGATCGAGTGCGGCGAAGGGAAGTGCCGCGAACACCTGAATGCGGCGCTGAAGCATTCCGAAGACCTGGCGGAAGACCGTCATCCGCTCGACCTCGGTGCCGGTGGCGGCGGCGGGATCCGGCACGCCCCAATGTGCGGTGATGGGCTGGCCGGGCCAGACCGGGCACATCTCGCCGGCCGCGTCGTCGCAGACGGTGAAGACGAAATCCATCACCGGCGCGCCGGGCAGGGCGAACTCGTCCCAGCTCTTCGAGCGGAGGCCGGCGGTCGGCAGCCCCGCCTGCTCGAGCACGGCGAGCGTCATCGGGTGCACGATGCCCTTGGGGTGGCTGCCGGCGCTGAAGCCGCGGAACTTGCCGTTCCCCCAGCGCTCGGTCAGCCGCTCGGCCATGAGGCTCCGCGCGGAATTGCCCGTGCAGAGGAAGAGCACGTTCATCACGCGATCCACAGGCTTGTCCATTGAGGTTCCTTCCCTCACGCCGAGCGGCGGCGGGAGCGCGCTCCTTCGGCCGCCTTCGGCGCAGGATCGCAGAGCGGCACGCACACCTGCTCCTCGCCGCAGCAATGCTCGGTGAGAAAGGCGACGAGGCCGTTCATGGCGGTGAAGTCCGCGGCGTAGATGACCTGCCGGCTCAGCCGCCGCTGGGTGACCAGACGGGCGTGCAAAAGCGCCTGAAGATGGAAGGTGAGAGAGGAAGGAACGGCCTTGAGCCGCGTGGCGATCACGCCCGCGGGCAGGCCGGCGGGCCCGGCCTCGACCAGCAGCCGATAGGCCGCGAGCCTGGTTTCGTGCGCGAGCGCCCCCAAGGCCGCCACCGCCTGGGGCGCCTTCAACCGTCCGATTCGTGCTGTCATACCCTGACTATATGCATCGCCGCACCGCCGGCGACAATGACCATTCGATGAAATTCGAAAGCACGAAGGATCGTCCCGCGCCGCGCCCGGGATTTTGGCGCCGGTCGAAGCGGCCGCTCCTCAGCATTCGTCGGGGATGGTCACGGAAAGGGACGCGGC
>CAVUZJ010000020.1:10000-117887 GCA_963745975.1 uncultured Pseudomonadota bacterium | reverse complement strand
GCACATGATCAGGCGCGTGGGACATGAGAGCGCGATTTTATTCTCGGCGCACGACACCGATTTTGTCGCCGCGTGTGGCGCCACCGTGATCGAGATGCAGTCCTTGCTGGGCTCTGGCCCGAACGTCCCGGTACCGGTCCAGCTTTCGTGATCTGCGAACACCAGGGTTGCGCATGAGACTTTGCGTCCGCATCGGGGCGATCATGAGAGTCGCCGCCATCACTGCGGTCGCCGTGATGCTCGCAGTACCGGCATCCGCCGGGTTGCCGGGCACGTTCCAGGTGTCGTACAGCTGGCCAGCTGGGTGGCACCGAAATTCGCAACCTCGTTGCGTATGACGGGGAAATTGTTCGCGGCCAACGGCTATTGGGAAGACACCGCCGGCGCGGCAAGTCCTGGACCACAAATCCTGGTGCTGGATCGGACTGGTGGCGCGTCGCAAGGTGGACCACCAGTTCAATGACCGCATGCCGAACGGGCGACCGCGGCATATCGCGGTCTCCACGCTGAACGTGGTGACGTTTGGTCCCGACGCACGCGGCCAGGCGCTGCCCGCACCGGTGTCGCTGCTGCTGGCGTCGACCTGGGACGTGACCGGCCGCCCGATGGGCTGTTGTCGCCGACAGACCTGGCCCTGGTGGTTCGGCACGATGCTTGCCCAGGATCGACCGTCGGGAAAGTTCCTGCCGCAGGTCAATTTAATCAGCCTGCATCACGATCAGCAGACCGGCGCTGATCTGGCGTTTGCCGGCGATACCGACGGCATTTACGCCGGTGCGTTTGATCAGACCGCACCCGGTCATATTCGCTGGAACACCACACCGGAACTCGACGCGCATGGCATCAGCGCCGATGCGTTTCCCGGTCTCGAGCACCGGCTGCGCATATCCAGCTTTGCCGAGGCGGATGGAAAATTCATGCCGCTGTCGGCCAGGAAATCTGGACACGCGACGATGGCCCCGCGCCACACTGGCGGCTGATTTATACCAACCCGAAGCCGCGCCAATCCGAGACCGGATTGCGCGGACTGACCTCTGTGACCGAGCACGGCAAGACCTTCCTGCTCGCCGGTGTCGATGGCTATGGTTGTCGCATCGTCCGCGTCGACCCGGTGACCGGCGCCGAGACCACCGACCTCAACGTTGCCGGTATGCTCAACACCGCATGGGGTAAGCGGGTGAGCTTCGTGATCGCCGGCTACAACGACATGCCACGCTACGGCGACGATCTGCTGATCGGACTGGAGGCATTCATTCCCCCTGCGTCGCCACGGCCGCCGGGCCATCACGTGCTTGACGTGGTGCATGGCATCGAAGGCGGCGGGTGGTTTCTGGTGCGGCATCAAGGCGGGCGCTACGAACTGCATCGGTGACCGCGCGGTTCCCACGTCTCGATAACGATCTCGTATCAGTGCGGACGTTTGTGGTGTCGCCGTTCCACGACGAGCCCGGGGTGTTTTACGTTGGCGGCTACGACGCCAACTACACGCCGGCCCATGACACGGCCTGGATCGCCCGGTTCGTGCCTGCGCGCTGAGCCTCTGACCGGACAGCCTACTCAAGCTTTGCGACAAGCAAATGCGCCAGTGTTCGGACGTCATGACTGAGCAAGGGCTTGAGGCATTGCTGTTCGCCCGCTCGGCGGTTCCCGGCCGGGCAAGCGGCTCAAGACGGAGCCAGACGGGGCGGCTGAATGCGATCCTCACCCTCCTTCTGAAGCAGGTAAGCAGGCCGGCGGGCATCGAATTCGTCGATCTCCATGTCGCCGCTGACCTCGAACGTCCCAGCCGAGACGTTCCTTGAAGACCCGGTAGCGGAGCCGGTGCATCTCGGTGAGTTCGCCCATGTGCGGCGCCATAGCGATCGGGCGTGATGAGTTGGATCATGTTCGCCTCCTGGCAGGATTGGTCCTGCGCGATTGGAGGCGATGGACGGGGGCGCCCACATCCTGTGCAGTTGCACAGGGGGTGGAGTAATGGAACCTATTCGCTGGGCTGCTTTAGAGGCAGCCAACCTGGCGACGGCTCGGCGGATCGTCCTGACGCCAAACTTCAGACTTTGCATTGTCGAGATGAAATGCCGCCGTGCGGCGAGAAATATTCAGCAGGCATCCGATCTCCCATGCGGATTTACCCTGCGCGGCCCATTCAAGGCATTCGAGTTCTCGCGGCGACAACGAGACACCATCAATGACCCGGTTGATCGACAGCCTTCGGCGTGCATGAGCATGAAAATACATCGCCATGAGCTGGAGCACAGACCGATTTTGCTCGATGCAGCGCTGGAACGCCGGGCGGCGCTCGTCCGCGGCGAATGTGACCGCCGCGATCGGGCCACGAGAGTCATGCACGGGCACCGTGAAGCCACAGCGGATACCGAAATGCGCCGCCTCGTCGAGCAGCGCGCATTGCGGCTTCGACAGACGCTTCACCGTGAATTCGTGTCCCCACTCGAACGGCTCTGTGGCTGTCAGCGCCTCAACGATGACCGGATCGACCCGCTCATAGTGCTCCCGCAGATAATGATCGGTCCACTCGGCCGGGTAGTTCGAGATGAGTTGGGCGCATCGCCCCGTCGCGACGGCATGGAAAGATATGCGAAGCAACTCAGATCGAGCGCTGCGCCCGCATTGCCGAGCACGGTACGGAGACGCACGATGTCGCCGCTGGCGGCAAGGCCGTCGATAAACGCTTGGAATACACGATGCATGCGTCACTCAGAACTCAGTTCACCTGTTGCCCTCGGTTCCTCCCCCCTGAAATCCGGACGCGGATGGCTCTCAGACCACGGTCCAAGTTGGGCGCTCACAGCGTCGAGCACTTCGACGCAAAATCGTCTCATCCCTCGGCTGCAGCCCATGCGCCTTCGCGGCCAGACGTCATGGACCATGTCGCCGGCGTTTTCTTTCGAAGCCACACCGCTTCATCGCGAGAGCCTTGCCGCAAGCGATCCGCCGGTTGGCTGCACGCTGGGCGATAGGTTAGCCGCAATCGTTCGGCAGTGCGCGATACATCCTGTCCAATTCTCAGCGAACCAGGGTGCCCGCCGCTACGCCACGGTATCCGGCGATTTCCGATCAATCGCTTCCATTCCGCTTCCATTGAGCGTCGATGGTCACCTTGGAAGCAGATCAGGAGCTCGGTGGCCCCTAGTAACGCGCTGATATATTTGAGAAAATTTGGAGCGGGCGAAGGGATTCGAACCCTCAACCCCAACCTTGGCAAGGTTGTGCTCGAAGGGATTCGAACCCTCGACCCCAACCTTGGCAAGGTTGTGCTCTACCCCTGAGCTACGCCCGCGCCCGCAAGCCGGCCCCGTCTTTAGGCAACCGCCCCACCCTTGGCAAGCAACGCCTTGGCAAGCAACCCGCCGCGCTCCCGGCCGCGCCAGCCCCCGTAACGTTCCCCGTCTTGTCCGGCGCGCAGAATCCATCATCTATGCGCCATCGCTCCCACGAACCCCCCGGGGACCTCGCCATGGATCTCATCATCGGCCAGAAACCGCAAGCGCAAGCCGGCGCCGCCGCGAGGCCCGACGCCCCCGGCGTGTCCCCTGGCCTGCCCCCTGGCATGCCGCCCGGAATGATCATCGAGGGCGATCAGAAGACCTTCATGCAGGATGTCGTCGAAGCCTCCCGCGACATCCCCGTCCTGGTCGATTTCTGGGCCACCTGGTGCGGCCCCTGCAAGCAGCTCACGCCCACGCTCGAGAAGGTGGTCCGCGCCGCCGGCGGCCGCGTCAAGCTCGTCAAGATCGACATCGACCGGAACCGCGCCCTGGTCCAGCAACTCGCCACCCTCGGCCTGCCGCTCCAGTCCGTCCCCACCGTCGCCGCCTTCTGGCAGGGCCAGATCGCCGACCTCTTCCAGGGCGCGCTCCCCGAATCCGAGATCAAGCGCTTCGTCGAGGAGCTGCTCAAGCAGGCCGGCGGCGCCATGCCGAGCGCCGACATCCTCGCCGAGGCGAAAGCCGCGCTCGAGGCCGGCAACGCCGCCGAGGCCGCCGGCCTCTTCGCCGAGGCCGCCGAGGCCGACCCCGAAAGCGCCGAAGCCTGGGGCGGCCTGATCCGCGCCGCGCTCCAGGCCGGCGACGAGAAGACAGCCCACGCCGCGCTGGCCCGCGTCCCCGCCCGCCTTGCCGAGCACGCCGAGATCGCCGGCGCCCGCGCCGCCCTCGCGCTCGCCGAGGAGGGCCGCAAGGCCACCGCCGGCCTCGCCGGCCTCGAAGCCCGCCTCGCCGCCAACCCGGCCGACCACGAGGCCCGCTACGACCTCGCCGCCGCCCTCAACGCGCTGGGCCGCCGCGAGGAGGCCGCGGACGCCCTGCTCGAGATCATGCGCCGCGACCGCGCCTGGCGTGAGGACGGCGCCCGCCTCCAGCTCCTCAAATTCTTCGAGGCCTGGGGCTTCGACGACCCCGCCACCATGGCGGCCCGCCGCAAGCTCTCGGCCCTCCTCTTCCGCTAATCGCCCCGCCGCCGATGCCGGCGCCCGCCTCGAGCCTCGCCGATCTCGCAACGGAATTCCCCGTCTTCCCGCTCGCCGGCGCGCTCCTCCTGCCGCGCACCCGCCTCCCGCTCAACATCTTCGAGCCGCGCTACTTGGCACTCGTGGAGGACGCGCTCGGCCACGGCCGCCTCTTCGGCATGATCCAGCCCGACCCCTCCCATCCGGACGGCCCCACCGGCCCCGCCCTCTTCGCCATCGGCTGCCTCGGCCGCCTCGTCGCCTTCAGCGAAACCGACGACAACCGTTTCCTCATCACGCTCGCCGGCCTCACTCGCTTCCGCGTCCGAAGCGAGCTCCCGCCGGTGCGCGGCTACCGCCGCGTCCACGCCGACCTCGCCCCCTTCGCCGCCGACCTCCGCCCCGCCGCAGCCGCGCCCACCGCCCGCAAGCCCCTCCTCGCCGCCCTCCGCGCCTACCTTACCGCCCGCGGCCTCAGCGCCGATTGGAAGGCCCTCGACACCATGCCGGACGACCGCCTGGTCGGCACCCTCAGCATGCTCTGCCCCTTCGCCCCCACCGAGAAACAGGCCCTGCTCGAGGCGCCCAACGAAGCCAGCCGCGGCGAAACACTCCTCACCCTCCTCAAGCTCAACGCCTACGCCCCGCCCGGCGGCACCGCCGAGCAAACCCCCCTCGCGAGCTGAGCGTCCCCCCATGTCAGACAAACCCGCCGACCCGCCGCGCCCCGTCCCCGTCGACCCGCGCCTGCTCGAGATCCTCGTCTGCCCGCTCACCAAGGGCCCGCTCGAGTACGACCGCGCCCACAACGAGCTGATCAGCCGCAAGGCCGGCCTCGCCTACCCGATCCGCGACGGAATCCCCATCATGCTGGCGGACGAAGCCCGCAAGCTCGACCCCTGAGCGCCGTGCCCATCCCCACCGACATCCACCTCCACCGCGCCGAGAAACAGCTCGAGGTCACCTTCGACGACGGCAGCCACTTCACCCTCCCCGCCGAATATCTCCGCGTCGAAAGCCCGAGCGCCGAAGTCCAGGGCCACAGCCCCGACCAGAAGCAAATCGTCCCCGGCCGCCGCCACGTCGGCATCATCGGCGTCGAGCCGGTCGGCAACTACGCCGTCCGCCTCACCTTCGACGATCTGCACGACACCGGCATCTATTCCTGGGAATACCTCCTGACGCTTGGCCGCGAACAAGCCTCCCGCTGGCAACGCTACCTCGCCGCCCTTGCCGCCCGCGGCCTCTCCCGCGACCCTTAGACCAAGGGGCTCTGCCCCTTGGAACCCCGCCAGGGCCTGGGGCCCTGGACCCCGTTCCGGGTTCCCATCGCGCTAGCGCGATGGGTGCCCTGCTTGGCAGGCGCTGAGAGCGGTTTGGGCGTTTGCGCGATGCGCAAACGACCAAACCGCTCTCAGCGCCTGCCAAAACGAATGGGTTCCAAGGGCTCAGCCCTTGGCAGGGGGTCCAGGGGGACAGCGTCCCCCTGGCCTCCTCATTCCCCGGCTACCACACCGGCCGGCGCTTCTCCCGAAACGCCGCCAAACCCTCATGCCCTTCCGCCGACGCCCGCTGCCGGCGGCTCTCCTCCGCCAGCTCCGCCATCGTCGCCTCGTCGAGCAGGAAGCGGTTCGCCATCAGGATCGAGCGCTTGGTCGCCGTAATCGCGCCGGGAGCCGAAAGCAGGATGGCGTCCAGGATTTCCGCAAGCCGCGCCTCGAGCCGCTCCGCCTCCACCACCTCGTGCACGAGCCCGATCCGGAGCGCCTCCGCCGCGTCGAACCGCTCGCCGGTCAGCGCATAGCGCCGCGCCTGCCGCAGCCCCATCGCCTGGACCATCTGCGCCGCGATCGGCGTCGGCGCCACGCCCACCCGCACCTCCGTCAGCCCGAAGATCGCGGCCGGGCTCGCCAGCGCCACGTCCACCGAGCAGACCAGGCCGCACCCGCCGCCGAAGCAGGCGCCGTGGATCACGGCAAGCGTCGGCCGGGGAAACTCGTTCAGCATGGCCATGGTCCGCGTCGTCGCCATCGAGGCCGCATAAGCCTCGCCCGCCGGCGCGTCGGCCATCCGCGCCAGCCAGTCGAGATCCGCGCCCGCCTGGAAGTGCTTCCCCGCCCCGCGAATGACGAGAGCCCGCACCTCCGCCCGCCGCCCGAGCGCCTCGAGCCCGGTGGCAAGCGCGCCCAACAGCTCCCCGTCATAGGCGTTGCCGCGCGCCGGCCGGTTGAGCGTGACCTCGGCCACTCCCCGCCCGTCGACCGCCACCCGCACGACAGGCTCGCCCACGCCCGGCCCTCCCATGCCCCCTTCTCCTATGCGCCGTACGCTGGCTTGGTCATCGTTTGGCCACATGCCGCTTCCTTTCCGTTCCGATCGGCACCACATTGCGCGGCCATGCAGATACATGCGAGCTGTGCCGCCCGCGGCGGCGCAGGCGTTTTGCTGCTCGGGCCGTCCGGCTCCGGCAAGTCCGATCTCTTGCTCCGTCTCCTCGATCACGGCTTCACTCTCGTCGCCGACGATCGCGTCGAGCTCGCGGACGGGCTTGCCTCGGCCCCGCCCGAGCTTGCCGGCCTCATCGAGGTGCGCGGCCTCGGCCTCGTCCGCCTGCCCTGCACCGCCTCCGCGCGCCTCGCGCTTGCCGTCGATCTCGCCGCCGCGCCCGAGCGCCTGCCGCGCCCGGCCCGCCATGCCGAGACCGGCCTGCCGCTCGTCGCCCTCGACCCCAAATCCCCCTCGGCCCCCGCCCGCGTCGCACTCGCGCTCGCCTGCGCCCTCGGCCAGGTCCCGCTCGCCGCCGGAGCCTTTGCCGCATGATTGCCTTTGCCGCATGACCGCCGAGCCCGCGCCCTCGCACTTACGCGTCGTCCTCGTCACCGGCCTCTCGGGCGCCGGCAAGGGGACCATCCTCCACGCGCTCGAGGACCTCGGCTACGAGGCCGTCGACAACCCGCCGCTGCCCCTCCTCGACTCCCTGGTCGGCCGCAGCGACCGCCCGCTCGCCATCGGCATCGACGCCCGCACCCGCGGCTTCGACCCCGCCGCCATCCTCGAAGCGCTCGCAGCGCTCCGCCGCAACCCTGCCCTCGCCCCCGCCCTCGTCTTCGCCGAGGCCGACGAGCCCGTGCTGCTCCGCCGCTACACCGAAAGCCGCCGCCGCCATCCGCTCGCGCCGAGCGGCAAGATCGCCGACGGCATCGCCGCCGAGCGCACCGCCACCGCCCTACTCCGCGCCGCCGCCGACCTCCTCGTCGATACCTCGGAAACCACGCCCGCCGCGCTCCGGCGGCTGATCGAGGGGCACTTCGCGGCCGCCGCCGACACCGGCCTCGCGGTCGCCCTCGTCTCTTTCTCCTACGCCGCCGGCCTGCCCCGGGAGGCGGACCTCGTCTTCGACGTCCGCTTCCTCCGCAACCCGCACTACGTGCCCGAGCTTCGCCCGCTCACCGGCCGCGACCCGCCGGTCGGCGCCTATATCGAGGCGGACCCCGATTTTGCCGGCTTCCTCGCACGAGTTTGCGATCTGTTAATCCTGCTCTTGCCGCGCTACCGCCAGGAGGGCAAGAGTTACGTCACGATTGCCGTCGGATGCACGGGGGGCAGGCATCGTTCGGTGCATGTGGCGGAGCGCATCAGCGAAGTACTGGGACGGGCGGGCTGGCGTGTGACAACCACGCACCGCGAGCTCCCCACACGGCTGCCGGCCGAAAACGAAGCGCCGGCAAGCGACCCGAGGAGGTCCGACAATCCCGTGATGATCGATCGGCAGCACCCATGATCGGCATGGTTCTCGTCACCCATGGCCGTCTGGCCGAGGAGCTGCGCGCGGCCATGGAGCATGTGGTCGGCGAGCAGCGCAACGTCGCCACCGTCTGCATCAGCCCGAGCGACGACATCGAGGGGCGCCGGTCCGACATCCAGCACTGCATCGAGAGCGTCGATACCGGGGATGGGGTGGTCCTGCTCACCGACATGTTCGGCGGCACCCCCTCCAACCTCGCCATCTCGATGATGGAGCGCAAAGGGGTCGAGGTCCTGGCCGGCGTCAACCTGCCGATGCTGGTCAAGCTCGCCAAGGTGCGCTCCAACGAGCCGCTCGCCTCGGCCGTCATCTGCGCCCAGGAGGCCGGCCGCAAATACATCGCCTCCGCCTCGCACGTCCTGCACGGCGATCGGCTCAACGGCAATTGCTGCGGCGGCAACGGAGCCGCCAACGGAGCCGGCATCGCCAAATGACCGAGCCGCAGGCGGGGCAGCCACCGGTGCTCTGCCGCGCGGTCATCGTCCCGAACCGCCGCGGCCTGCACGCCCGCGCCGCCGCGCGCCTCGTCACCGCCGCCGAACGCTTCGGCGCCTCCGTCGAGGTGGTGAAGGACGGCCAGGCGGTCTCCGCCCGCTCGATCATGGGCCTGATGATGCTCGGCGCCGGCGCCGGCAGCGAAATCATCCTGCGCGCCGAAGGGTGGGACGCGAAGGAAGCGCTTGACGCGCTTGCCGCGCTCATCGAAGCCGGCTTCGATGAGCAGGACTGACACACCACACCGCCGCCCCGCCGCCGAAACCTCCCGGGCCACCCGCCCCGAGCAGCCGTTCCACGGCATCCCGATCTCGCCCGGAATCGCCATCGGCCCCGCCTTCGGCACCCGCGAGCCCCCCGTCACCGTCACCCACCACAAGATCGCCGCCGCCGATATCGAGGCCGAAGGCGCCCGCCTCGAAGCCGCGATCGCCCAATCGAAGAAGCAGCTCGGCAAGCTCCGCTCCCGCCTCACCCTCCTTCCCGAGGACAGCCAGGCCGAGATCTCCCCGCTGATCGAGGCCTACTTGCGCATGCTCGGCCCCTCGCGCCTGGTCCGCGGCGCCCGCCGCCGCATCGCCGAGGGCCTCGTCGCCGCCGAGACCGCGATCACCGAAGAGGCCGACGCGATCGGCGAGACCATCCTCGCCACCCCCGGCGACGACGGCACCGGCCGCCGCCGCCGCGCCGAGGAGGTGCACGAGATCGCCCGCCGCCTGGTCCGCAACCTCACCCGCCAGCCCTACCAGAGCTTCGCCGGCCTCCCCGACGGCGCCATCCTCATCGCCGAGCAGCTGCGCCCCGCGGACGTGGCCCTCCTCGATCCCTCCCGCATCGCCGGCGTCGCCGCCGCCGTCGGCGGCCGCGAGGGCCACACCGCGGTCCTGCTCCGCGCCCTCGGCCTGCCGGCCGTCCTCGGCGCCGCGGGCATCACCGAGGCCCTCCCCGCCGGCGCGGTCGCGATCATCGACGGCGCGGCCGGCACCATCCTCCTCGATCCCTCCGAGGAAAGCCTCGCCGCCGCCCGCCGCTCGGTCGCCGCCTTCGCCCGCGAGCGCGCCAGGCTCGGCCGGCTCCGCCGCCTGCCTTCCGAAACCATCGACGGCCAGGCGATCGAGCTCCAGGCCAATCTCGAGCTCCCCCGCGAGCTGCCGCTGATCGCCCAGTCCGGCGCCGCCGGCATCGGCCTCCTGCGGAGCGAGTTCCTCTTCATGAACCGCGAGGACCTGCCCGACGAGGACGCCCAGGCTGACCACTACCGCATGATCGTCGAGGCGATGGCCGGCGACGCCGTCACCATCCGCGTGCTCGACTGGGGCGGGGAAAAAGAGCTCGAATCCTCAGGTGAAGACAGCATCCAGCCCGGCCCCGCCGAGGCCAACCCCGCGCTCGGCATGCGCGGCATCCGCCTCCTCCTCCGCCGGCCCGACCTTTTCGAGGCCCAGCTCGCCGCCATCCTCCGCGCCGCCACCGCCGGCCCGGTGCGCATCCTCCTCCCCATGGTCACGAACCTCGCCGAGGTGCGCGCCGCCCGCGAGGTCCTCGAACGCGTCGTCCGGCGCCTCCGCCGCCGCGGCGAACGCCTCCCGGACCCACTGCCGCCGCTCGGCATCATGATCGAAACCCCGGGTGCCGCACTCGCCGCCGACGCCCTCGCCCTCGAGGCGGACTTCTTCGCCATCGGCACCAACGACCTCGCCATGTACGCCCTCGCCGTCGACCGCAGCGCCGCCGACGTCGCCGCCCTCTACGACCCGATCCACCCCGCCGTCCTCCGCCTCGTCCAGTTCGCGACCGAGGCCGCGCTCCGCACCCGCCGCCCGGTCTCCGTCTGCGGCGAAATGGCCGCCGACCCCCGCTTCACCCCACTCCTGATCGGCCTCGGGCTGCGCTCCTTCAGCATGAACGCCTCGGCCGTCCCGCGCGTGAAGCAGGCCGTCCGATCCTTGCGCGCCGACGACTGCGCCCGCTTCGCCCACCGCGTCATGGAACGCGGCGACCCCGACGAAATCCGCTCCATGATTGATGGCTTCCCGCGGCCCGAACCGTGAGCCAGCGCGTCCGCCACCCCCACCGCATCGGCCTCCACCTCCGGGTCGTTCTGCGCGATGCCTCGGGCCGCCCTGTCGCCCTCGGCCCCGGCAAGGCCGACCTCCTCCAGGCCATCAACGAAACCGGCTCGATCGCCGGCGCCGGCCGCCAGCTCGGCATGAGCTACAAACGCGCCTGGAGCCTCGTCGAAACACTCAACAGCATGTTCCGCGCCCCCCTCGTCGACGCCGCCAAAGGCGGCACCGGCGGCGGCGGCGCCGCGCTGACCCCACTCGGCCAAACAATCCTCAGCGCCTACCGCACCCTCGAAATCACATCCTCCCGCGCCGGCGCCGCCCCCCTCGCCACCATCCGCCAGGCCCTCGCCGTGATGCCCACGGCTCCCAAGGGCTAACCCATTAAGAAAGACCAAGGGGCTCTGCCCCTTGGAACCCCGCCAAGGGCGAGCCCTTGGAACCCGTTCGTTTTGGCGGCCGCTGAGGGCGGTCTGGCTTGGCGCGTTTTGCGCCAAGCCAGACCGCCCTCAGCGGCCGCCAAGCGAATGGATTGCAAAGGCTCCGCCTTTGCCAGGGGGTCCAGGGGGACAGCGTCCCCCTGGCCTTTTCTAAAGGGTTAGCCCTTGGGAGCCGTGGGCATCACGGCGAGGGCTTCGCCGACGATGCCGCGGCGGAAGAGCAGCACGGCGGCGATGAAGATCGCGCCTTGGGCCACCGTCACCCAGGCGCCGAACGGGGCGAGGTAGTTCTCCATGGCCGAGACCGTGAACGCGCCGGCGAGCGGCCCGAAGATGGTCCCGAACCCGCCCACGAGCGTCATCAGCACGACCTCGCTCGATGTCGCGTAGTGCACGTTTTCCAGTGTGGCGATTCCGAACACGAGTGCCTTCAATCCGCCCGCGACGCCCGAGAGCAGTGCCGAGAGGACGAAGACCATCAGCTTGTAGTTCCGCGTCCGGTAGCCGAGCGAGGTAGCGCGCGGTTCGTTCTCGCGGATCGCGCGGACCACGTTGCCGAACGGCGAATGGATGATCCGGCGGACGATAATGAACGCGATTACGAACACGCCGGCGACGAACCAGTACATCGCCATCTCGCTTTTGAGCGGGATCACGCCAAGGAGCGGGCTGCGCGGCACCTGCTGGATGCCGTTCTCGCCGTTGGTGAAGGGCGCTTGCACGCAGAAGAAATAGACGAGCTGCGCGAGTGCGAGTGTGATCATCGCGAAATAGATGCCGGTGCGGCGGATCGCGAGCCAGCCGATCACCACGCCGAGCGCGCCTCCCGCCAGTCCCCCGATCGCCACGGCCGCCTCGGCCGAAACACCCCAGTGCTTGGCGGCCCAGGCCGCGGCGTAGGCGCCCATTCCGAAGAAGGCAGCATGGCCGAAGGAGACGAGCCCGGCGTAACCGGCGAGGAGATTGAAGGCCATGACGAAGATCGCGTAGCAGAGCACGCGCATGAGAAAGAGCGGGTAAAGGACCCAGGGTGCCGCGACGAGCAGGATGAGCATGCAGGCGAGCCCGACCGGGTAGAAGCGCGCCGGGGTGGTCCGCACTCTACGCCACCTTGCCGAAAAGCCCGCGCGGCATCACGAGAAGGACGATCGCCATGACGAGGAAGATCACCATCGAGGAGGCTTGCGGGTAGAAGACCTCGGTGAGGCCCTGGATCACGCCCAAGCCGAAGCCCGCGACGATCGAGCCCGCGATCGAGCCCATTCCGCCGATCACCACCACCGCGAAGACGACGACGATGAAGTTCTCGCCCATGTCGGGATTGACCGAGTAGATCGGCGCGGCGAGCACGCCGGCGAAGGCGGCGAGTGCCACGCCGCCGCCGAAGGTGAGCGTGACCATCCGCGGCACGTCGATCCCGAAGGCGCGCACCAGGGGCGCGTTCTCCGTCGCCGCGCGAAGCGTCGCGCCGAGGCTCGTCTTCTCGATCGCGATCCACGTCGCGAAACAGATCGCGGCGGCGATCAGCAGGACGAAGGCGCGATAGGTCGGCAGGAACATGAACCCGAGCTGGATTCCGCCGCCGAGCAAGGGCGGAATCTGATAGGGCAGGCCGGCGCTGCCGTACGCGTTGCGGAACAGCCCCTCGATCACCAGCGCCACGCCGAAGGTGAGCAAGAGCCCGTAGATATGGTCGAGCCGATAGAGGGGCGCGATGATCGTCCGTTCCATCACAACGCCGAAGCAACCTACGATCAGCGGTGCGAGCACGAGCGCGGGATAGAACCCGATCCCGAGATAGTTGAGCAGCATCCAGGCGACGAACGCGCCGGCCATGAAGAGCGCGCCGTGCGCGAAGTTGATGATGTTGAGCATGCCGAAGATGATCGCGAGCCCGAGCGAGAGCATCGCGTAGAAGGCGCCGTTGATCAGCCCGAGCAGGAGCTGGCCGAGCAGCAGCGGCGCGGGCTGGCCGAAGATCATCAGCATGGCCCGCGTCGCCTTGCCTGCCGTGCCGTCAGCTCTTGACGAGCGCGCAATGCTCCCCGGCGAGCGGCGGCGCCGCCTCGTCGGCCGGCGTCGTCGCCACCAGCGTGTAGTAGTCCCAGGCCGACTTGCTCTCGCCCGGTGCCTTCACCTGGAAGAGATAGGCCGGCACCATGTGCCGCCCGTCCGCGCGGATCGTCGTCGCGCCGAAAACGTCGTCATCGACGGGTGTCTTCTTCATCATCGTCACCGAAGCCGCGCCGTTCGCCTTCGCCGCCGCAGCACCCATGGCGGCCGCCGCCTTGAGATAGTGCAGCGTCGCGGAATAGCAGCCGGCCTGCAGCATGTTCGGATAGGCCCCGCGCGGCATCCGCGGCAGCACGCGCTGGGTGAAGGCGCGCGTGCGGTCGTTGAGGTCCCAGTAGAAGCTCTCCGTCAACACCAGCCCATGCGCAGTCGCCAGCCCGAGCGCGTGCACGTCGGTCAGCGTCATCAGGAGTGCGGCGAGCCGCGTTCCCCCGCTCACCACGTCGAACTCGTGCGCCTGCTTGACGCAGTTCTGCGTGTCCAGCCCGGCGTTCGCCAGCCCGATCACCTTGGCCCCGCTCGCCTTCGCCCGCACCAGGAAGGAGGAGAAGTCGGTGGTCGAGGGGAACGGGTACGCCGAGGCGCCGAGCACCTTGCCCCCGCCCTCCTTCACGAAGAGCGTCGTGTCGTCCTGCAACTCGTGCCCGAACACGTAATCGGCGGTGATGAAGTACCACGTATCGCCGCCGGATTTCACCAGCGCCTCGCCGGTCGAGCGGCCGAGCATATAGGTGTCGTAGGTCCAGTGCAGCGTGTTCGGGCTGCACTGCTTGCCGGTGAGATCCGGCGTCGCCGGGCCGGAGGCGAGAAAGACCTTGTTCTCCTGCCGCACCACGGTGTTCACCGCCAGCGCCACCGACGAGGTCGGCACGTCGACGATCACGTCCACCCCGTCGCGGTCGAACCATTGCCGCGCGATCGCGGCGCCGATGTCCGGCTTATTCTGATGGTCCGCCGAGACGACCTCGACGGAGAATCCATGCCCGGCCGCGTTGAATTCGGCCACCGCCTGCTGCGTACACGAAAGCGAGCCCCGGCCGGTATCCGAGCTGTAGGTCCCGGACATATCCGTGAGCACGCCGAGCTTGAGGGTGGGCTTTGCCTGCGCTCGCGCCGCCGCGCCCGGCAGCACGGAGGCGATGGCGGCAGATCCAAGCAGGCTGCGTCGCGAGATGGGCATGACGTTCCTCCTCCCTCGGCGCTTTTTTTCTGATCGGGTCGGCCCGCCGAGCGCGGCCGGCGCCGGAGCATGCAACCGGCCCCCGGATTTCCGCAAGGGAGCTTGATCAAACCCCAAGATAGCGGTGGAGCTTCCCCATGCTCGCGGCGAGCGCCGCCTGCGCGATCATGTCCACCACCCGGCCGTTCTCGATGACATAGTGGCGGTCGGCGAGGCCTGCGGCGAAGCGGAAATTCTGCTCCACGAGCAGCACCGTGAGCCCGCGCTCCTTGATCGCCCGGATCGTCCGGCCGATTTCCTTGACGATCACCGGCGCCAGCCCCTCCGTCGGCTCGTCGAGCAGCAGAAGCCGCGCGCCCGTCCGCAGGATGCGCGCGATCGCCAGCATCTGCTGCTCCCCGCCCGAAAGCCGGGTTCCCTGCATGGCCCCGCCGCGCTCGAAGAGATTGGGGAAGAGCGCCTGGATCTCCGCCCCCTCCATCCCGCCCTTCGCCACCACCGGCGGCAGCACGAGGTTCTCGGCCAGGCTGAGCGAGGCGAAGATCCCCGCTCCTCCGGGCAGAACGCGATCCCCCGCCGCGCGATCGCCTCCGGCTTGAGCCCGATCGTCTCCTCTCCGCGATAGCGGATGCTCCCCTCGCGCCGCGGCACGAGCCCGATGATCGCCTTGAGCGTCGTCGTCTTGCCCGCGCCGTTGCGGCCGAGCAGCGTCACCACCTCGCCCTCGGCCACCTCGAATCCGATCCCGTGCAGCACGTGGCTTTCGCCGTACCACGCCGCAAGCTCCCGCACCTCAAGCATCGTCCGCCCCGAGATAGGCGGCGATCACCTCCGGGTCGGCCGAAACCGTCGCATAGTCGCCTTGGGCGAGCACGCGCCCCCGCGTCAGCACGGTGATGGTGCTGCAAAGCCCTGCCACCACCGAGAGATTGTGCTCGACCATCAGGATCGTCCGGCCCCGCTGCACGCGCCGGATCAGTGCGACGATCCGCTCGACCTCCTCGTACGCCATCCCCGCGGTCGGCTCGTCGAGGAGCATCATCCTGGGCTCGAGCGCCAGCGTCGTCGCCAGCTCGAGCGCGCGCTTCTGCCCGTAGGGCAGCGTCGCCGCCATTCTCTCCTCCTCGGCCGCGAGCCCGACATCGGCGAGCAGCGCGCGCGCCTGCTCGTCATGGATCCGAAGCGCGGCCTCCGAGCGCCAGAACGCGTAGGAACCGCGTCCCCGTCTCCGCTCGAGCGCGATGCGCAAATTGTCGAGCACGCTGAGATGGGGAAAAACGGCCGAGATCTGGAAGCTCCGCACGAGCCCCCGCCGCGCCACCTCGGCCGGCTCGAGCCGCGTGATGTCCCTTCCTGCAAAACGGATCGATCCCGCGGTCGGCTCGAGGAACTTGCTCAGCAGGTTGAAGCAGGTCGTCTTGCCTGCGCCGTTCGGCCCGATCAGCCCATGGATCGTCCCTTCGGCGACCCTGAGATCGACCCCGTCCACGGCGCGGAACCGGCCGAACTCGCACGTCAACCCGCGCGTCTCGAGAATGAGCGCCACTCCGGGCCCTCCTCACTCCGCCGCCGCGCGGCGCCCCGTCAGCTCGGCCCCCGCGTCGCCCGCAAGCCGCATCGAGACCGGAATCGAGGTCGCCGAGATCACCGCCACCGCAAGGAACGCCGCGCTGTAGTCCATCAGTTGCGGCGCGACATGATGGCCCATGACCTTCGAGGATATCTCGAGCGCCGCCGCCCCTGCCGCGACGCCGACCGTGATCGAAATCCGCTGCGCCGCGCTATAGAAGCTCGTCGCCTGGCTCATCTTCGAAGCCGGGATGTCGGCGAACGCGATCGCGTTGTAGCCGGTGAACTGCAGCGAGCGGAAGAAGCCCCCCGCGAGCAGCACGGCATAGATGCAGGCCAGCGGCCAGCCCGGCCGGAACCCGGCGCAGAGCGCCAAGGTCGCCACCGAGACCACGCCGTTGACGACGAAGGTGGCGCGAAAGCCGAACTTCCTGAGCGCGTACTGCGTCGCCGGCTTCATCACCAGCGCCCCCGCCGAGCTCGCGAAGGTGATCAGCCCGCTCTTCGCGGCACTCATGCCGAATCCCACCTGCAGCATCAGCGGCAGCAGGAACGGCACCGCGCCGATGCCGATGCGAAACAAACTCCCCGCCAGGACCGAGAGCCCGAAGGTCGGGATCCGCATCAGCGCGAGATCGACGAGCGGATGCTCCGTTGCCCGCGCATGATAGTAATACGCAACGCCCGCGCCCGCCCCGATCGCCAGCATCGCAGCGCTCACCGCCGGCGACACCACGCCCCGGCTCGCGAGTTCCAGGCCGTACATCAGGCCAACCAGACAAACGGCCGTAAAGAAGAGTCCCACCCAATCGAACCGCCCGGGCCGCGTATCCTCCGTCTCCTCGATATAGAGGCTCACCAGCACGACGCCGAGCACGCCGATCGGCACGTTGATGTCGAAGATCCAGTGCCACGAGACATAGGTCACGATGAAGCCGCCGACCGGCGGCCCGAGCACCGGCCCGAGCAGCGCCGGCATGCTGAGCCAGGCCATCGCCGCGACCAGCTCGCTCTTCGTCACCGTCCGGAGCAGCACCAGCCGCCCGACCGGCACCATCATCGCCCCGCCCATCCCCTGGACGATGCGCGCGGCCACCAGGAACCAGAGCGTCTCCGCCCGTCCGCACAGGATCGAGCCCAGCGTGAACACCACGATCGCCACGCGGAACACGGTGCGGCTGCCGAACCGGTCCGCCGCCCATCCGCTCGCCGGGATAAAGACCGCAACGCTCAGCAGGTACGACGTCAGCGCGACGCTCATGTTCACCGGCGCGGTATGGAAGGCGCGTGCCATCGCCGGCAGCGCCGTCGCCACCACCGTCGAATTGAGGTTCTGCATAAAAAGCGCGCAGGCAACGATCGTGGCGGTGACCCGTGCGCGCCGGGACATGGCCGATCCGGCAAGGCTCGCTCGCTCGGGACGCGCCCTCATTCCGCGGCCGCGCGCTGGCCGCTCAGCTCCGCCCCCGCATCCTCGGCGAGCCGCATCGAAACCGGCACCGAGGCCGCGGCGAGCACGGCCACCACCAGGAAAGCCGCGCTGTAATCGACCAGCAGCGGCTCCGGATGCCCGAAGAACGTCGCGGACATCTGCAGCGCCGCCGCCCCTGCCGCCACGCCCATCGTGATCGAAAGCTGCTGCGCGGTGCTGTAGAAGCTGGTCGCAGCGCTCATCCTCCCCGCGGGAATATCCGCGAACGCGATCGAGTTGAACCCGGTGAATTGCAGCGAACGGAAGAAGCCGCCGGCCAGCAGCACGGCATAGATGCAGCTCACCGGCCAGCCCGGCCGGAGCCCCGCGCAAAGCGCGATCGTCGCGACCGAGAGCGCGCCATTGACGATCAGCGTCCTGCGGAAACCGAACCGTCTCAGCGCGTACTGCGCCCCGGGCTTCATCACCAGCGCACCCGCCGAGCTTGCGAAGGTGATCAGCCCGCTCTGCGCCGCACTCATCCCGAAGCCCTCTTGCAGCATCAGCGGCAGCAGGAACGGCAGCGCGCCGATGCCGATGCGGAAAAGGCTCGCCGCCGTCACCGAAAGCCCGAAGGTCGGGATCCGCATCAGCGAGAGATCGACGAGCGGATGCTCGGTCACGCGCGCGTGCAGGTAATAGATAACGCCCGCCGCCGCGCCCACCGCCGCCATCCCAATTCCCACCGTCCACGGCACCACGCCCTTGCTCGCGAGCGAAATCCCGTACATCAGGCAGACGAGCGTCGTCGCGCTCAAGCCGAGCCCCGCCCAATCGAACCGGCCCGCCGGCGCGTCCTCGATCTCCTCGATATAGAGGCTCACCAGCACGATCCCGAGCACGCCGATCGGCACATTGATGTCGAAGATCCAATGCCACGAAACATACGTCACGATGAACCCGCCGACCGGCGGGCCGAGCACCGGCCCGAGCAGCGCCGGCGTCGTGAGCCAGGCCATCGCACCGACAATCTCGCTCTTCGGCACCGTCCGGAGCAGCACCAGCCGCCCGACCGGCACCATCATCGCCCCGCCCATCCCCTGGAGGATGCGCGAAAGCACCAGGAACCAAAGGCTCCCCGACCGCCCGCACAAAATCGAGCCCAGCGTGAACACCACGATCGCCATGCGGAACACGGTGCGGCTGCCGAAGCGGTCCGCGACCCAGCCGCTCGCCGGGATGAAAACGGTCAGGCTCAGCAGATACGAGGTGAGCGCCACACTCATGTTCACCGGCGCGGTGTGGAAGGTGCGCGCCATCGTCGGCAACGCCGTCGCGACCACGGTCGAGTTGAGATTCTCCATGAAAAGCGCACAGGCGACGATCATGGCCGTGGTGCGCGCACGCCGGGACATCGCCGGCTGGGTGGAAGGGCCCCCCGGCCGGGCGATTCGCACTCCGCTGGGCATTCGCCAATCATCGCCCCTGCGGCGCAGGCCGAAAACCCCTCGCAACTGCGAAGCCGCCCTGCGTTTCCCCGCCGGATCGTGACGTTTTGTAACAGCCCAGGCCAGGGGCTCTGCCCCTGGACCCCGCCAGGGCCTGGGGCCCTGGACGCCGTTCGTTTGCCCGACCCGGCAGCGAGGCTGCCGCCCGGCGTCCCAGCGCTATGCCTAGCGTCTCGGCGCTGCATCCGCTCTGCCCTTGGCGCGTACGCGCCAAGGGCAGAGCGGATGCAGCGCCGAACAGGCCCGCCCCCCGTCACCTCGGGACCCTCAACCGCCGGTGAGGCGGCCAACATCTAAAGAGTTCGGGGGTCTGGGGCCTCAAGGCCCCAGCGGGGGGTCCAGGGGGGCAGAGCCCCCTGGCCTTAAGGGAGGAGGACGGTGCTCCCCGTCGTTTGCCGGCTCTCGAGCGCGCGGTGTGCCGCCGCCGCCTCGGCGAGCGGGAGCGTCTGGTTCACGTGGATCTTCACCGCGCCGCTTCCCACCACCTCGAAGAGCTCGCCTGCCGTCTTCTCGAGGTCGGCGCGTTTCGCCGCGTAGGTGGCGAGGGTCGGTCGGGTGAGGAACAGGCTCCCTTTTGCCGCGAGGATCGCGATATCCACCGGCGGCACCGGCCCCGAGGCGTTGCCGAAGCTCACCATCATGCCGAGCGGTGCGAGGCAGTCGAGGCTTGCCATGAAGGTGTCCTTGCCGATGCTGTCGTACACCACCGGCACCATGGCGCCGCCGGTGATCCGCTTCACGTCGGCCGTGAGGGTGGCGTGTCCCACGAGGGCGTGGTCCGCGCCGTTGGCTCGTGCGAGCTCCGCCTTCTCCGGCGTGGAGACGACGCCGATCACGGTGGCGCCCAGGTGTTTCGCCCACTGGCACATGATGAGCCCGACGCCGCCGGCCGCCGCGTGCACCAGGATCGTATCGCCGCGCTTCACCGGGTAGGTCCGGCGGAGCAGGTATTGCGCCGTCATTCCCGCCAGCATCATTGCCGCCGCGGTCTTGAGGTCGATGTTGTCCGGCAGGTGCAGCAGCCGGTCGGCCGCGATCACCCGCTCCGTCGCGTAGGCGCCCATGGCCCCGGTGCCGTAGGTGACGCGGTCGCCCACCTTGAACGTTTCGACGCCGGCGCCCACCGCCGCCACTGTTCCCGCGCCTTCCATGCCCGGCGTGAACGGCAGGTTCGGCGCCTTGTAGAGGCCGGAGCGGAAATAGACGTCGACGAAATTCATCCCGACCGCCGCCTGCTTCACCAGCACCTCGCCCGGCCCCGGTTCGGGTGTCGGCACGTCCTCCCACTGCATCACGTCCGGGCCGCCGGCCTGGTGGATTCGAATCGCCTTGGTCATGCTCTCGCCCCGCTGGTTATGGAGGCCGGCTTGCCGCCGGCTTGGAAAAGAGCGCCGGGCCCGAGGACGCGCGCCTCGAGCGCCAGCAGCGCCCGCTTGGTCGCGATTCCGCCCGGCGCGGAAAACCCGCCGATCCCGTTTGCCGCCAGCACCCGGTGGCACGGGATGATGATTGGGATCGGGTTCCTGCCGACAGCCCGCCCCACCGCGCGCGCCGCCTCCCAGCCGGTGGCGCCCACCATCGTCGCGACCTCGCCGTAGGTCCGCGTCTCGCCGTATGGGATGGTGCGGAGCGCCGCCCAGACGCGCCGCTCGAACGCGGTCCCGCGCGGCCTGAGCGCGAAGTCGAACGCCTCCAGCTGGCCCGCGAAGTATCGTTCGAGGCAGGCGAGCGCCCGCGCCAGAATCGCCTCTCCCTGACTCGGCGGATCCTCCGCGCCCACGCGAGGCGGGGAGGGCGCCCAGCCAAGCTCGGTGATCGCACCCCCCTCCTCGACGAGCGTCAACCGGCCGAGCGGAGTTGGAGCCGACAGCTCAGGCATCTCTTTTTTGCAACACCTTCACGGGAAAGGGATGGCAAACCCGCCCGCCGCCTCTGTCAAGTGCGCCGCAGCAAGCCTGCCAGCGAAGCGGGCTCGCCGACCGGCAGGCTGCACACGCCGCCGCGGCACACATAGGCGCCGAAGCTCTTGCCATGGGCGGGATGTCCGGCGGGCACGTGGCCTGGCTCGCCCGCCTGCATGACGACCACCGCGGGATCGGCCGCCGCCAGCGCCGTGGCCGCCAGCGCCGGTTCCTTGCCCACGATCACGACGCTCGCTCCGTTCGCCAGCAGATCGGCGGCAGCGAGGAGCCCCGGCATCGCGACGAGCGCCTGGGCGCGCCCGGCGAAAGCGCCGATCACCCGTTCCGCCTTCACCCGCCAGCCATCCTCGCCCGTCAGGTGGAAGAGCCGGGCGAACACCTCCGCGAGCATCCCGTTGCCCGAGGGGACGACATTGTCCTCGGCGATCAGCGCCCGTCCGGAGGCGCCGAGCGGCAGGTCCGCGGCATCATCCGCGCTGCTGAAGAAGGCGCCGTCGGGGCCCGCGAATCTTTCTTCCGTTACCGCAACGATCTTCAGCGCCTGGCCGAGCCGCCGCTCCTCTCCGCTCGCCTCGTAGAGCGCGAGCGCCGCCCGCGCCATCGCCGCCTGATCCTCGAGCAGCCCGGCCGCGGAGATTTTCCCCGCCCGCCAGGCATGCGCGATCCGCCCATCCCCCTGACCGAGATGCGCGAGCACGAAGTCGAACACGCGCTCCGCGAGCCCGAGCCACTCCGGCTCGCCGAAGACGATGCTTGCTTTGGCCAGCGCGGCGATTGCGAGCCCGTTCCAGTCCGCGAGCACCTTGTCGTCCCGCGCCGGCGGCACCCGCCGCGCCCGCACCGCGAAGAGCAGCGCGCGGCTTTCGGCGAGCCGCCCCTCGGCTTCCGCGTCCCCGAACGGCAGCACGCGGTTGAGGATCGTCCGCCCCTCCCAATTGCCCTCCGCGCTCACCCCGTAGGCCCGCTTGAATGCGGCCGCCGCCGCGCCCAGCACGGCATCGATCTCCGCCTCGTCCCAGACGTAGAATTTTCCCTCTTCGCCCTCGCTGTCGGCGTCCTGGGACGAAGCGAACGCCTCGCCCGCCCGCATCTCGCGGGTGAGCCAGCCCACCGTCTCGCCCGCCCTTGCCTTGAACAGCGCCTCGGCCTCATCGGCCTGCGCGAGCGCCAGCAGCTCGAGAATCTGCGCGTTGTCGTAAAGCATCTTCTCGAAATGCGGCACCAGCCAATGGGCGTCGGTCGCATAGCGCGAATAGCCGCCGCCCAGATGGTCGTAGATGCCGCCCAGGCTCATCCGCGCCAGCATCAGCCGCACCGCATCGCGCCCCGCCGCCTCGCCCGATCGGAACGAATCCTGCCAGAGGAACCGGAACATCGGCGCGTTCGGGAATTTCGGCGCGCCGCGGAATCCGCCCCACTCCGGATCGGTCCCCGCCAGCACCGAGGCCGCCATCCGCCCCAGCGTCTCGCCGTCT
This sequence comes from uncultured Pseudomonadota bacterium, assembly GCA_963745975.1. Classification (GTDB taxonomy): domain Bacteria; phylum Pseudomonadota; class Alphaproteobacteria; order Acetobacterales; family Acetobacteraceae; genus JAKAWQ01. The sequence continues at coordinate 95,478 of CAVUZJ010000020.1, read as the reverse complement.
GGCAGCGCGCCCGGCGCCGAGCGCCCGAGCGAGCCCAGATGCCGCGCGAGGCTCCGCGCATTCTCGGCGACCTTCGCCGCATCCCGCTCCCACGCCTCCGCGATCCCCTCCAGCACCTGGCGGAACGAGGGCTTCCCCCAGCGCGGCGCGGGCGGGAAGTAGGTCCCGCCCCAGAACGGCACGCCCTCCGCCGTCGTGAACATCGTCAGCGGCCAGCCGCCATGCTCGCCCATCGCCTGGAGCGCGCTCATATAGAAATGGTCGATCTCCGGCCGCTCCTCCCGATCGATCTTCACGTTGACAAACCATCGGTTCATCAGCGCCGCGACACCCGGGTCCTCGAAGGATTCGTGCGCCATCACGTGGCACCAGTGGCAGGCGGCATAGCCGATCGAGAGCAGCATCGGCTTGCCCTCGGCCCGCGCCTCCGCGAGCGCCTCCGCTCCCCACTCCCGCCAATGCACCGGGTTCCCCGCATGCTGGAGCAGGTAGGGCGAGGAGGCGAGGCCGAGCCGGTTCCCGGCAGTATCCATCGGGGGGTGCCCTTTCGCGGTCTCCCTGCCACATAGGGAGTACCGCACCGTTTGAGGACCGCACGAGAATGGGCAGCCGTGATGCCGCCGATCCGCCTCTTTACTATCGCTCCCACGTCTTCGTCTGTGCCAACCGCCGCCCCGACGGCCATCCCCGCGGCTCTTGCGCGGCCAAGGGCTCGGAGAAGCTCCGCGACTACATGAAGGCGCGCGCCAAGGAGCTCGGCCTGCCCGCGACACGCATCAACACCTCCCTCTGCCTCGACCGCTGCGAGCTCGGCCCCTGCGTCGTCATCTATCCCGAAGGCGTCTGGTACCGCGTCTCCTCCACCGCCGACGTGGACGCCGTGCTCGAGCGCCATGTCCGCGACGGCGCCCGCGTCCCCGAGCTCATGCTCCCCGCAACCTGAGGCTCCGCGCTTCGCGCGCGGACCAGGGTTGAGCGCGCCGGCCCTTTCTTCCATGTTGCACTGCGGTATGATTCTCCCCAGCTAGCAATTGCGGGGTTTTTCGTCTTCCGCGCGGCGCAGCGCCGATGGAGCTGGAACACGGCACGCATGCAAATCTCGGTTGCGGAGGCCCAGGCCGAAGCGCCGCCATCCTTCACCCATCAGCAGATCCTGAAGGTGCTGAGCGGGATCCTGCTCTGCATCTTCCTGGCCGCGATCGACCAGACCGTGGTCATTCCCGCGGTTCCGGCCATGGCCGCGGACCTCCACGGCTTCAACCATCTCGCCTGGATCGTCTCCGCCTATCTCCTCACCTCGACGGCGATGACGCCGGTCTACGGCAAGCTCTCCGACATCTATGGCCCGCGCCGGCCGCTGCTCGTGGCACTCGCCGTCTTCGGCCTCGCCTCGGCGCTCTGCGCCGTCTCCGCCAATCTCTGGCAGCTCGTCGCCGCGCGCGCCTTGCAGGGGATCGGCGGCGCCGGCCTCATGGCCATGGCGCAGGCCTCGATCGCCAACGTCGTGAGCCCGCGCGAGCGCGGCCGCTACCAGGGCTACATGGCCTCCACCTGGGGCGTCGCCTCGATCGCCGGCCCAATCATCGGCGGCTGGATCACCGACACGCTCACCTGGCGCTGGATCTTCTGGCTCAATCTCCCGGTCGCGCTCGTCGCCATGGTGCTCTGCCACCGCGCGCTCCGCCTCATCCAGGCGCGCGGCGGCAAGGCGCGGATCGACTGGATGGGCGCGGTGCTGCTCACCGCCGCGGTCAGCGCCTGGCTCCTCGTGCTGAGCTGGGGCGGGGTCGAGATGCCATGGACGGCGCCGCCTCTCCTCGGCATCGCGGCCCTCGGCCTCCTCCTCATGGCGCTGCTCGCGCGCCAGGAGCGGCGCGTGGCCGATCCGCTCCTCCCGCCGCGCCTCTTCGCCAACGCCGTCTTCGTCCGCGGCGTCGCCATCGCCTTCTGCGGCGCCTTCGCCCTCTTCGCCGGCACCTTCCTCCTGCCGCTCTTCTTTCAGCTCGTCCGCGGCGTCAACGCCGCCGCCTCCGGCCTCCTCGTCGTGCCCTTCCTGGGCTCCAACTGTGCCGGCGCCTGGTTCGCCGGCTCGCTCGCCCGCCGGCGCGGCAAGATGAAGGCGATCATGGTCGCCGGCGTCGCCGCCTCGATGGCGGGCTTCGTCCTCCTCGCCCTCACCGGCCCGGCCACGCCGCGCCTTCCGCTGATCGCCTCCCAGCTCGTGCTCGGCTTCGGCATCGGCATGGTCATGCCGAGCAGCCTCGTCTGCGTGCAGAACGCCGCCGAGCGCCGCGATGTCGGCGCCGCCACCGGCTGCATCCTCTTCCTCCGCTCGATGGGCGGCGCCTTCGGCATCACGCTCGTCGGCACGCTGCTCGCGAGCAGCTTCGCTTCCCGCCTCGCCGCCATCGGCATCGCCACCCACATCAACCTCGGCCAGATTCGCCAAGGCGCCGGCGCGCTCCCCGGCATAGCACCCGCCATGCTCCCCCACGTCCAGGCCGCGCTCGCCGGCGCCTTCCACCTCGCCTTCATCGCCTGCGCGCTGGCGATGGCCGCCGGCCTCGTCGTCATGCGCGGCATGCGCGATCTGCCGCTCCGCACCTCCGCCGCCAACGAGCCCCCGCCCGAGCCCGCGGCCCTCGCCCACTAGAGCGGATCGCGCCTCACTGGAATCGGGGCACCCCGCGAACTCGTTCGCGGGGACCCCGGCGCGAAGCGATCCAGAGGCGCGTGAATCCGCTCGGGAAAACAACTTAGAGCGTGTTCAGTCAGGGTGAACACGCTCTGAACCCGCCTCACCCCTCCGCCGCCGCCCGCTCGCGGTGCACCAAGAGCCGCGCCCTGAGCCGATCATAGATCGGCGCATCGCCAAGCACCGTCGGCACCAGCATCGCCACACAGCATGCCGCGATCATCGGCAGCAGCATCGTCACGTTCGCCGTCATCTCGGTGACCAGCACGATCCCGGTCAGCGGCGCGCGCACGATCCCGGTGAAGAGCGCCGCCATCCCAACCACGGCAAATCCCTCCGGCTGGATCGCGAACCCCGGCAGCGCCAGCGCCGCGACCTTGCCGAACCAGAGCCCCATCTCGGCCCCCAGAACGAGCAGCGGTGCGAACACCCCACCCGGCGTCCCCGCCGAATAGGAGACCGCGCCCAGCCCGAGCCGCAGCAGGAACAGCAACGGCAGCACCGCGATCGCGCCCACCCCGGCCAGCGCGCGCGCCGTCAGCGGATCGCCCCCGCCCACGAGCTCCGGCGCGAACCACGCGAGCGCCCCCACCGCGCCGCCGATCATCGCGGCCCTCAACTCCACCGGCAGCCCGCCGAACCGGTCCACCGTCCCCAGCACCCTCATCAGCGTCCGGTTGTAGAGAATCCCGAGCAGGCCCGCGCCGAGCCCGAGCAGGACGAAGAGCGGCCCGCTCAAAAACCCGGCATGAACGAGCGGGCCCACCGGCAAATCCGCCGCGTTGCCCAGCACCTCGCGCGAAACCCAGATCGCGGCCGCCGACGCCCCGAGTGCCGCAATCGCGATCCGCGCCTCGAACCGCTTGACCAGCTCCTCGAGCACGAACACCGCGCCCGCGATCGGCGCATTGAACGCGGTCGCGAGCCCCGCCCCCGCCCCGGCCGCCAGCAGCACCCGGCAATCCGTCCAGTTCCGCCGGAACAGCTTCCCCGCCTGGTAGGCGATGCTCGCCCCCATCTGCACGCTCGGCCCCTCCCGACCGAGCGCGAGACCCGACCCGATCGCCAGCGCGCCACCCACGAACTTCACCGCGATCAGGCGCGGCGGCGAGGGCTTCATCTCTCCGTTCAGCACCGCCTCGACCTGCGGGATGCCGCTCCCCGACGCCGGCGGCGCGAACCGCCGCACCATCCAGGCGGCAATCGCGGCCCCCGCCGCAACCGCCGCGACAACCAGCGCGAACCCGCCGACCCCGCTTCCCTGCGCCCAGCCGATCAGCGCCCCGCGCGCCCGGTCCGCCTCATCGAGCACCAGCCGGAACAGCGCCCCGATCAGCCCTGCGCCCAGCCCTCCGAGCGGCGCCACCAGCCCGAGCACGAGCAGGCTGCCCCGCCGGTCCGACCGCCACGCGCCGTCCTCGCCGTCCTCGCCCATCCGCCATCTTCCCACCGATCGCCGGAAAGGCCAGGGGGCGCCAAACGCCCGCCCAAACGCGCGCCCAAAGGCCCGCTCAGATCCCGAGCTCTTTCCTCACCTGGTCCATCGCCGGCACGGCGATCCCGACATTGGTGAAGATCGCGAAATCCTCCTTGATGTCCGCGAGCTGGTCCGACTGACCCTTGCTCGCCGCATACAGCGCCTCCGCCTCGCTCGCCTGGCCATTCAGCAGATACGCATGCGCCATGTTGATCCGCGTGTCGTTCGACGGATTGACCGGCAGCGCCGCCGCCTCCGTCGCATAGCCGAGCGCGACATCCGGCTTCCCGGCCATCAGCGCGTTGTAGGCGGCGTAGCCCAGATCGTTCGCCAGGCTCACCGCGGCGTTGACGGTCGGTGTCTGCTGGTACGCGCTGCGGTCCCCGGCGAGGATCTGCGCGTCGAGCCGCATCGTCTCGGTCGCGGCCTCTTTCACCGAAGCCGCCGATGCGCCGCCCGCTTCCCCGCCCAGGATGAGCGTCCCGGTGAGCGCGCCCCACGCCACCTCGAGCGAGCCGGTCTCGTCGTTGCCCCTCCGCGCGGCCGCATTCAAGTCGTCGATCGCGGCCCGGAACGCGGCCGCCGCATCGGGCAGCGTCGAGTTTCCATTCTTGTCCCGCCCCACGCGCCTGAGCGCAAAGCCCAATCCACGCTCGCAGAGCCCGAGCGCCTCGATGTTGTTGGCGTACTCGCTGTCCGGGCTCCTCGCGCCGAGCGTCTCGATCTGCTGCTTGCACTCGTTGAAGTACAAAACCGCGCCCGCCGGGTCGCCCTCGACCATCACGAGATCTCCAAGGCTCCTCAGCGAAGACGCAACATCGCGCGTCGCCTGCGGGTCGCTCGCGTCCATCGTCGCCACCTGCATCCGCACATTGAGCGCCTGCTCGAAATCCTTCTTCGCCTGAGCGAACAACCCCGCGTCCTGCTCGGCCTGCGCAAGCCAGGTCGCGCGGTTCGCGACCCATTGGCGGTTGAGCTCGGAATCGTCCACCTTCTGCTTCGCCGCATCGCACTCGAGCGCGCTCTGGTATTCCGCGATCGCGCCGCCGCCGGCGTCGCTCGCTTGCGGATATCCCTTCCGCTGGCCGGCTTGCGTCAGCACCTGGGCAAGGTCGTTGTGAAGGTCCGCGGAGAGCGCCTGGCAAACATCCCCGCTGTCGTGCTGCCACGTGTCGCTGATCTGGATCCCTTGCCGGAAGGCCGCAGCCGCCTCGCCCAACCGGTCCTCGTGCTCGCCCAGCAGGTCCATATCCCAGAGGATCTGACCCTTCCGCCAATACCCGTAGCTCGTGAGGTAGAGCGGCTCGTGCGACCCCGCGCCCGCGGGATTGATCGCCGCCGCGTCCTTGATCTCTTCGCTCGCCGCCGCGAGCGCGTCCGTCCGCTCGTCGGAATACTGGTCGTAGTTCTGGGCGATCGCGTCGAGAGCGAAGAAGGCGATGTCCAGATCCTGGTCCTTCAGCGGCTTTTCCTTGAAGACGACGGTCGCGAGCGTAGCGAGCCGGCCCGCCGAGGCCTTGTTGTCCTTCTCGGCGATCAGCGGCAGCGAGAAGCGGAGCGTCTGGATCTCGGCGGTGAGGAAAACATTGTCGTGCTGGTTGATGTTCCACATCGCATCGAGCAGCTGCGCCTGCGCAATCGCAAGCTGCTGGATCGCCTGGGGCGAGGCCCGCCCGGACATGTCGGAATCCCCGTTGATCAGCGGCTCCATCTTCCCCGGCAATCCGTAGGCGAAGGTTTCCGCCGCCCGGCGGTAGCCGCTATCCACCTTGTCCGCGGTCGCGACCGCCACGGCATGGACACGCTGGCGCCAGCCCCAGAAGCCTGCCACGACGATCACCGCCGCGGCCACTGCGACAAGCGCGTTGCGCCGAAGCTTTTGCGTGCTCTCGGCGTCGAGGCTCGCATCGACGAACTTCGTCACCTTCTCGTAATCGTCCCCATAGCGCTTCGCCCAGGCCGCGTTGGGCCATTCGCGCCGGCGCCACTCCTTGATCGCCGCCAGCCTCTGCCCGCCGAGCAGCCCGGTCTCGAACCGCTGATCGGCGTCCTCCTTCAGCCGCCGCCATCTCTGCCCCGCGCGCCCTTCCCTCTCGAGCCACGACGAGAGACCCCGCCATTGCCGGATCAGGCTCTCGTGCGTGATCTCGATGCGCGTGTCCGGCTCGATCGGCGTCTCTTCTCCGGCATCATCGGCGCCGAGGCCCGGAAGCAGGAAATCGCAGCCACGCGCGCGAAACGCGTTGACCACCGCGCGCACCTCGCGCTCCTCGGCGCCGCAGATCGCAACCAGCTCCTGGTAGTGGAGCGGATTCGAGGTGGCATCGGCGATCGCCGTGCCCGCGGTGAGCGCGGTGAAGACCGCCTGCACCAGCTTCCGCCGCCGCTCGCCCAGATCTTTGAGGATTTTCTCCGCGCTGTTGTTGAGCGCGCCCTTCAAGCCGCCGAGCGCCTCGTAGTCGGCAAGCTCGATCACGACCGGCCCCTCGCCCGCCCGTGCCGCCGCCGCAACCCACATCCGGTTGAGCGCGAACTGCAAGAGCGGGAGCTGATCGGCGCGCCGCGCCAGCCGGTCGAGCTGGTCCTCGTCGCCGCCCTCGTCCCACGGCGCCAGCCGCGCGAGGTCGTTGAGCAGCGCATTGACGAGCGGCTCGGCAACGCTCCCGCCGAACACCTTCGCCGGCCCCTCGATCGCCTGGCGGCACTGCTCGCGGCTCATCCGCGGGACCAGGTACATCCCCGCGGCGATCGCCTCCGCCAGCCCCTCGATCAGCGCGCACGGCCCGAGATACTCCGAGCGCATGGTGATGGTGACGAAGATCCCGCCCTCGACCGCCCGCGCGCTCTCGAGCAGCAGCGTCGCGAAGAACTCCGCCTCGTCCTGCGCGCGCGAGCCGCGCGACTTGAAGAGCTGCTCGAACTGATCGGCGACGATGAGGAGATTTTCCTCCTCCGCCAGCTCCGCGCGGCACCACGCGACCACCGCCTCGGCCCCGCGCCCCGCGAGCTGGCCGCGCAGCGCCTCGACCGCGGTTGCGGACTTGCAGGGCTCGGGCCCCGTCTCCCCGCTCGCCACCAGAACACGCGCGAGGTTGCGCAGCGGCTCGTCCCCGGGCCGCACGACAACCACCCGCCAGCGCGATCCCGCGCCCCCGATCAGCCCCATCCCGAGCGCCGAAAGCAACCCCGTCTTGACCAGCGAGGACTTCCCGGTTCCCGAAGCCCCGAGCACGGCCAGGAACTGCGTGTCCCTCAGCCGCGCGAGCATCCCGTCGATGCACTCGTCCCGCCCGAAGAAGACATCGATGTCGTCCCGCTCGAACGAGCGCAGTCCGGGATAGGGATTCCGCTCCGCAAGCATCACGTCACGCCGGACGTCCGCGCAGCTTCTCTTCGAGGCCCTTCTGCGGGAACTCCTCGGGCGGCATGAACCGGTGCAGCCCATCGAAATGCACATCCGGTGGGCTCGCCTTGTCCTGCCGCGGCGGCGGCGCGTACACCAGCGCCTCGACCGGGGGATGCTTCTTGCACGTGGATCTCAGCCGCCGGTAATTCCGAAGCCAGTTGTTGACGAACTCCCGATCGGCGTTGCCCTCGAGCAGCACGAACGCATAGGCGGTCTCGATCACGTCCTTCAAGTTCGCGAGACTGTCCTCCGGGCGCAGCAGCTCGTAATCGCGGAAGCCGAGATCGATCAGCACCTGCTTCAGCCGGTCCACATACTCCCCGTCCGCCCGATCGGCCGCGATATAGACGCCCGAATCGCGCTCGCCTCCGTCCGCGCCGCCGCCCTCGATCAGGCGTCCAAGCGCCTCCTTGATCGCCTTCTTGAACTCGTTGAACGACATCACCCGGACATCCGGCCCCTCGAGCAGCCGCTTGCCGGGACCGTTCGCAACCTTCGCGGGGTCGGTGTCCCGCGCCGCCCATTGCAACGCCGGAACGCCCACCCGCTTCGCCTCGTCGTACTGGAAGGCGCTCAGCGCCAGCTCCTCCGCCGCCGGCCCGCTCTCGCCCGCCGTCAAGGGGCCGAGCAGCTGGACGAAGAAGTCCGCCCGGGTGAGGTCGGCCTTGAACCGCTCCTCGAATCGCCGCCGCTCGTCCGGATAATCCTCCTCGGGCAGCACTTCGAACCCGGAGGCGCGAAGATCCTCGGCGATCAGCTTCGCGTAGTCCCTCACCTCGCTCGCGCACCGGGCGAGCAGCACCGTCTTCCGCCGAAGTGTCGCCAGCTCTTCGAGACGCTCGCGAATATGGCCCGCCAGCATAGCGACCCGGGTCTCGAACGATTTGCTCCCCGGCTCGAGAGGCGTGTACGGCTCCGCGTCCTGGTAGAACTTGTTCCGGTTGGGGCCGTCGAGCGCCGCCGGCCGATCCTTCTCGAACGGATAAAGCTCGGCGATGACGATGCGGTCCGGCTCGCCGCGGCTTTTCTGGAACGCCTCGAGCTCCAGCAGCGTGAACTTGCCCTTGTTGACGAAGGCGGGCGAGAGGATCGGCAGGAAAAGTGCCGAGGCGCCGGCGGCACGGAGCATCGAGTCCTTGTGGTTCGGCGCCCGATAATCGCGCTTGTCGAAATAGATCCGAACGCCGGGGAGAATGATGTCGAACCGCCCCTTAAGCTTGGTGTGGAACTTCTCCACCCACGCCTCGAAATTCGCCTCCCTCGGATAGCTGATGAAGATATCGAATTCGTATCCCGGAACGTACGTCACGCGCCGCCCCCCGCGGAAATCGCCGCACTATAAGGCGTCAGCGCCCCGGCTCCGCAATGCCAGGGAGCCCCTTCACGGAACCGTGTAGAATTCCGCTCCCGTAACCGGACCGGGTGCCATCACGAATGAAGCCCCGTGGCCTTGGCTCTGAAGGACCCGTCCGCCGGTAGCCAAGATGGAGCTCACCCGCCGCGCCGCCGCCAGGCCAGGGGCTCTGCCCCTGGACCCCGCCAGGGCCGTGAGGCCCTGGACCCCGACCGTTTGCCCGACCCGGCAGCGAGGCTGACGCCCGGCGTCCCAGCGCTATGCCTAGCGTCTCGGCGCGGCATTTGCCCTGCCCGTGCCCTTGGCGCGTACGCGCCAAGGGCACGGGCAGGGCAAATGCCGCGCCGAACAGGCCCGCCCCCGGTCATCTCACGAGCCGAGACCGCCGGTGGGGCGGCCAACATCGAAAAAAAGTTCGGGGGTCTGGGGCCTCAAGGCCCGGTCGGAAAGATGCCATAGGTGCGGGGAGTTGCGGGGCGATGCTGGGTCCTGGGGCGGCCCGCGGCAGCGTCGCAGGCAGCGGGGAGCTGGAACGGTTCATCCAGGCGCGTTTCCACGACTCCACGCAACACCGAGTACGATGAGGGGAGGAGGTCCAACCATGAATGAGCCCCTAGACCTGCACGATCACGCCAGACAGAAGCTCTGGGAGGCCATCAGGAGCCTCCTCGGCGCCGAATCAATCCAAAACCGGCTGGCCGATGCCGCTCTTTTTCTGGTCCATATTGCCCCTGATGAAATTGGCCGCTTGCCCGTGGAGCTGCGGCATAGACTGCGCGCTGTCGTTCATGAGCTCACCAAGCATCCAGCCGAGAGAGAAGACGAAGGCTCTATCCATGCCTCTGCTAGCCGCTTGAGCGATGAGGAGGGCGTCAGGATTGCCCGGGAGATTCTCAGCCTCTACGTGGAGTTGCATGGCGGCATTTGACGGGGTTCACGCCTCAGGCGGAGGAACTCCCCGGTCTCCTACGTGGGCGCCACAACCCTCCCGCGCCGCCGGCAGCACTTTGGGTTGGCCCCACCCGGGGCGGTCGGCCAGGGGCCGATAGGCTAGCCGGCGGCGCGGGTCGGCCCAGCCGCTGCGCCTCCAGGTGCTGGGCCCCTCTCAGGCGCGTCATTTGACCCCCAGCGACTCCGCAGTTTACCTTGTGGCCACAATGACTATATAAAGAGCCTTGACACAGAAGCCAGAACCGTACAGCCGACTCGGGAGCGCCGCCTCATGAAGTTCGACCAGCAGCCGCAGTGATGGCGCGCAAGAGCAAGGGACCCGGCGTTCCCGGCCCTTCCGGCCCCGAGCAATCGCAGAGCTTGGTAGTTCGCCCGCAGATGGAGAGCGGCGAGGACACTCCCCAGTACTACGTCAATAACATCGAGGTGAACTCGATGCTCCACGACTTCGTGCTGACGATGGGGAGGGTTCCTGGGAGGCTCTCGCGGGAGATGATCGAGAAGGCCAAGACCACCGGGGTTGTCTCCTTCTCGGCCGACCTGCAAGTGATAATTCCGCCGACGCTTGTCGTGGGTTTGATAAGGGCTCTCTCGATTCAAAGGGATATGTACGAGAAGCAGCACAAAATCACGCTCATCGACTCTTCACAAGGAGCGCCCAATGAGTGACCGCGTTCACTTTTCTGGAACGACGACTGCCAGCGGCCAGAGCACATTTGTCTCAGCGCCGACCCCGTCCCTGTTTAGTACAGATATCCAGGTGCCAGTCGGCAATCCGAAAGTCACAACCTCGACTCCTCGCGCCGATGAAAAGGCGAAGGTGGAGGCGGCGGTATACTCGTACATGCAAGCGGTTCGTGCGCTTGGGAGAAACCGAGTGAACACGCGTGAGATCGCCGAAGCGCTCGGCCTCACTGTCGCAGAAGTAGACGCAGTTCTGCCCGCCCTCCAGGGCAGGGGCGTAAAAGAGAAGCGATGAGCGGAAGGGTATCCGTGCCAGTAAAGTTGGTCGGTAGCCAAAAGTGGGGCGACTTAAATTCAATGGGGTACACCCATCAGTTCTGCGGAGAGCAGGTGAAGTGCCTCGACCCAAAATTTACGTTTGCCGGTGGCCATAGGGTTCGGCTCTACAAATTCACGAAGAACGTCCACTGGAGAATCCCAGACGGCATCGAGCTCGACATCACCGAAGTGGTGCCGGCAAACCCGCCCCGCCGACAGACTCGCCGGTAGCACACACCCCGAACAGCCCTCTTTCGCCGTGAATCCGGCCGGGCCTACCCTGAACCGTTGCGCTGTCGCAACGTGCCAGGAGGAGCCGATCGTGAGAACCCACCGCATCGCCGCCGCCGCGCTGGCGGCCCTGCTCGCCGCCGGGCCGGCTCCGGCGCCGAGCGATCCCACGCACTTCGTCCCCGCCGACGGGGGCGGTCCGGTGATGCGCTGGTACGTGAGCCGGGATTACCCGCCGCCGCCCGCGCCCGGCGGGAGCCCGCCCAGGTGGCGGCCGAGCGCGGGTTCCAGCGCGCCTCTGTCCACCTGATCCCACGGGACGCAGCTCGTCGTCTCGTACAGCACGTTCCGCGCCAGCGGTGGTGGCGTGGACGAGGAGGAGGCCTGGACGGCCCTGCTCAGCGGCACGATCCAGGCCTTCCAGGACCATCCTCGCGGAGTTCGCCGCGCCGGCGCCGGACAAGCGGGCCCCCGATGCCTACGTCGAGCGGCTCGGCGACTGGGCCGGCCGCTGGGTGGGCCCGCGCCAGGGTCGCTGGCCGCCCGGCTGGCCGAGCACCAGCGCCGGCGCGCTGCTCGGCTGGTGCACCAGTTTGGCCGCGGACCCCGACGCCCGGCAGATCCCGACCCTCGCCGCGCAGCCATCCGCCCTCGGCACCTAGCAGCCGTGATCTGACGCTTATTGCCAAGTCTGCACGCCTGTTGCGGGTGAAGATTTGAGACGATCCGTTTTCAAGCCAACCCGCCGGGATTCGGGCCACTCTGCTTAAGGTGGAGATGCCGGCAATGCTTCGTAGTCAGTGTCAACGGAAAAGACCGAAGCCGCGTGTGAATCCGTCACCAAAGAAATGCATCTGAGCTCGTCCGGCAAACGACGGTAACGGAAGGAATTGCCTTGCGATGCGGATTTTTCCAGGCGCAAGAGCGATTACCTCCTGTGTCCGTTTTTCGCCCATGCCGACAGGCGTCAAGAGGGCGATCCTCGCCAACAGCATTCCAAGAGGAAGCGTTCCACCCGAAAGGTCGGGGAGAACGGGTGCTCCCGCGTCTTCCTCGGCCGAGGACGCCAGAAGGCCCGCAGCAACGTCGCATTTGAGGATATCCGCGGCAAGCCGATGAAGCTCAGCAGCGTAGCCCAATGCCTTCTGATTAGGATGGACCATAGGATTGGGAGCAAGGATGTCGCTCTGGTATGAGCAGACACCAACACCCAACACGTTGGGACCAAAGGGCACGTAGTTTATCGCGACCGGAACGAGCACATTGCCGTTGTGCTTGAGCTTGTTACAGATCAGCGCCCAATGGTCGCGATGTCGCTTAATGGCTGCCCGGTAGTCTCGTCCGGCCGCCCTCAGCGAGCGGCGTCGTTTGTCTCCAAATGCGCCGGGCAATGCGAACGCATAGAAATCTAAGGCCTCGGTCATGCGGTAAACAACCTGCCGGAAATGCTCCGCGAGAGCGTTGCTCCGGTCGGCAGAGAGGTCCGCCACTTTCGAAGTGGCGAGCACGGAATTGAGCGCGTCGAGGAACGCCGCCAGGCTCCCCGCAAGCTGTCGGAACGCCACACCGAGCGCCGCCACCGGGTTCGGATCGCCGGAGGCGTAAGTTAAAGGAACTTTCCGCTTCGAGAGACCGGTTAGCAGCGTCGAGATCGGATTTCCCGCCTGATCAGTGGGGAGAACGACGTGGCCCATATTCTGATTTGGCCCGAGCAATACGAAGAGAAATTAACATCCCGTCTTCAATCGGCTGACTTTCCCGAAGGCCAACTCCTGGGAGCGCGACTCGGGATTTCGTGAGTTTAGCACACCGCTCCCGAGTCGCCCTGCCTGGAGAAACGTGCGCCGCCCGGGGGTGCCGGGCGGCGCTCTCGCCCGCCTTCGTAACCGCGGCAAAGAAGTCGTCCACCGTCTTTGCCGCCTTCAGCAACCTCCGTCTCTTGGCGCGACTTGAGCCGGCCTGATGGGGACACTCGGTCTTCAGGATCACAACCCTGCGAGCGCCCCCCGGGGTCGGCTTCTCGGCCTTCCCCGGCCCCGCAGCGCCTGCTGGGATCGGGCCGGCGCCCGGCGCGGGCACCGGCCTCGAGGGCGGCGCGGCTGGCGGGGCAGCAGGCTCCCCGGCGGTCACCGCAATAGCCTGCCCCCTGATTGCCTCGATGCGCTGCGCTGCCGGTTTCGAAGGGCACTGTCGAGCCGAATGACTGATATCCGGGCGGCGCGACGCGCAGGCGGACCGTCGCAAAATCACCCACTCCCACCTGCCGGGGCTTGTCTCGGAAGGGCGGCTTCGGGAGCGCTGGCCGAGCCGGCCGGATGACCAGGATCGGCGCGAAGCCGCCGGCTGAAGTCTCCGCCGAACGTCCAGTTCCCGGATCGCCTGACAGGCTGGCCTATGGCCGGCTAGGGTCGAGACGGGAAGGCCGTGCGGGGCCCGGCCGCCCGGCAATGCAACCATGGGTCAGGCTCATGCCACCCACCAGCTTGTCGGCGCAGCACGCCACCAGGATGGCGACTCCGGGATCGCGGCGGGCCGAGACCGGCTAGTTTGGAAAATGCTCCACGTGGGTCTCGGCGGTTCGGCCGATATAAAGCGCGCGCCGGCCGGAGAACGAAACGATGTAGCCCGCGCAGCCAGCGGACGCGACCTTCTTGCAGAAGCCCTTGTACGTATAGCCGGGCACGAGCTGCTGCGCTTCCTTGATCGCCGCTTGAACGGAAGCGGCATCAAAAGCCGGCGCGACGCCAACATCGATCTTGTGCGCCGCCAGCTCGACGCTGTCGCCATCGGGCAGATAATACGTCGCAACCGCGCGGCGGAAGTCGATCGCGTAGCTTTCGAAGCCTTCCCGCATCAATGTTCCGACAATCTCCGGAAAGGTCATCGTGCCGCTCTCCGCGCCTTCGAGACAGGCTCTGGCGACGGATTTCTTCCGCTCGTCCATGTTCATTCTCCATCGGGTGAGTGGGCTTGGGATCACTCGATCGGCACGGCGGCGATGTGCGAGCGCTCGACCATCCGCTTCAGGAGCCGCTCCAACGTCCTCCGTTCTGCCGCAGAGAGGTGGTCGAAGAATTCCGCATCGTTCCGGTCGGCGAGCGCCGCCAGCTCCGGCACCAGCTCCGCACCCGCCCGCGTCAGGGCGAGGGTCTGCGCCCTTCCATCGTCGCGGCTGGCCTTCCGGACGATCAACGATTTGCCGATCAGCCGGTCCGCAAGCTTCGTGATCGCCCCTCGCGTCATGCCCATCTCGTCGGCGAGGCGACTCGGCGGCATCGGCGCCTGGCCATAGAGCGAGCGCATCGTGACCCATTCCGCAACCGTCACGCCCTTGGCGGCGAGCTTGCCGGCAAAGGCATAGGACACGTGATTGGACACGGTGCGCAGCCAGAATCCGAGATGCGCGGTCAAATCCGAAACGGGCGCGGTCGATGTCATGGCGATCCCTTGGTTGACTAGGAAACTATCACCTCGTGATTTCCTAGTCAACTATAAAATCCGCGGGGGGCGGATCCGTCGCCCCTTACGGGTGCTCCCGGGGCGGAGCCGCTTGGCCCCGGATTGCCTTGAAATACGAGTTTGTAGTAACAATTTTGGGCGAAAACCCGGTTCGAGTGGGATCCCGTCAAAGCGGCCGGTAATCTGCGCAAGCATCGCGTGAGCTTCGAAACCGCCATCCGCGTCTTTGCCGATCCCTTTGCCCTCACGCACCAGGAACGCACCGAGGGCGGCGAGCAGCGGTGGCAGACCCTTGGTGTGGTGGAGGGCTATCGTCTCCTGCCGGTGGTCCACACCATCCGGGACGAAGACGAGGACGGGCAGCAAGTCGAGATGATCCGCATCATCTCGGCACGAGCGGCCGATAGGAAGGAGCGGCGGCGCTATGAGCAAGAAATCCGTTAGGCATGACGTCGACCTTGCCGCTCTGCCGCCCCTGACCGAGGAGCAGAAGGCTGAGCTGGCCGCCCTGGCCGCGAGGCCGGACAGCGAGATCGACCACAGCGACATCCCCCCGCTGACCGAAGAGTTCTGGAAGAACGCGGTCCGCGGCCGGTTCTACAAGCCGACCAAGACTTCAACCACCGTGCGCATCGACACCGATGTGCTGGCCTGGCTCAAGTCGCAGGGCAAGGGCTACCAGTCCCGCATAAACGCCATCCTGCGGCGGGAAATGCTGGCCTCGCTCAAGCGATGAACGGCGACGTACCGTTCGGCGCCGGCCTCGCCGCTGACCGTGGATGCGCCGCACTGGTCGGCCGCGAGATCAGAGCGCCGAACACGATCTTCGCCCTCGCCTCGGGCGCCGGCCGCGCCGCGATCGCGGTCCTGCGCCTCTCAGGCCCGGCGGCGGGAAGAATCCTCGCCGCTCTCTGCGGCCTCCCGCCGCCGCGCCGCGCAAGCCTCCGCCGCCTCCGCGGCCCAGGCGGCGAAACGCTCGACCACGCCCTCGTCCTCTGGCTTCCCGCGCCCGCGAGCTATACCGGCGAGGATTGCGCGGAGCTTTTCCTCCACGGCGGCCACGCCGTCATCGAGAAGGTCTCCGAAGCCCTCGTCGCCCTCGGCGCCCGCCCGGCCGAGCCCGGCGAGTTCACCCGCCGCGCCTTTCTCAACGGCCGCATGGACCTCCTCGAGGCCGAAGCCATTGCCGATCTCGTCGATGCCGAAACCGAAGCCCAGCGCCGCCAGGCCCTGCGCCAGCTCGAGGGCGAGCTGGGCGCGCTCTATCGCGGCTGGGCCGAGGAGCTTCGCCGCCTGCTCGCGAACGCCGAAGCCGCGATCGATTTCTCCGACCAGGACCTCCCCGAGATCGAGGACGCGCCGGCGCTCGCGCGCCTCGCCGCTGCCCTCGCCGGGCACCTCGCCGACGACCGCAGCGGCGAGCGCGTCCGCGAGGGGCTCACCATCGTCGTCGCCGGCCCGCCGAACGCCGGCAAGTCGAGCCTCATCAATGCACTCGCCGGCCGCGACGTCGCCATCGTCGCACCCACGCCCGGCACCACGCGCGATCCGATCGAGGCCCGCATCGTCCTCGGCTCCCTCCCCGTCACGCTGATCGATACCGCGGGCCTCCGCGAGAGCCCCGAGCCGATCGAGGCCGAGGGCGTCCGCCGCGCCCGCGCCCGCGCCGCCTCGGCCGATCTCGTCGTCGCCGTCACCGATGCGTCGGCTCCGGTTCCCTTCCCGCTCGACGCCACGGCCCCGGTCCTCGCCATCGCCAACAAGACCGATCTCGCCGCCCCGCCCGCGGGGCTTCTCCCGGTGAGCGCGCTCACCGGCGCCGGCCTTCCCGAGTTGCGCGCCCGGCTCGCCGAGATGGTGGGCGCGATCGCCGCACGCGCCGGCCCGCCACCGCTGACCCGCGCCCGCCACCGCGCAGCACTCCGCGACGCCGAGGCAGCCTTGCAGGCCGCTGCCGCCGCACCCGCGGCGGAGCTTCGTGCCGAGGAGCTCCGCGCGGCCCTCGCTTCCCTCGGCCGCATCACCGGAAGCGTCGGCGTCGAGGATATCCTGGCCACGATCTTTTCAAGCTTCTGCATCGGCAAATAACAATGGTTGCTCTTCTGCAACGGTTCGATGTCGTCGTCATCGGCGGCGGCCACGCCGGCTGCGAAGCGGCCGCCGCCGCCGCGCGCATCGGCGCGCGCACTTTGCTCGTCACCCAGGACCTCGCCAAAATCGGAGAGATGTCCTGCAATCCTTCGATCGGCGGCATCGGCAAGGGCCATCTCGTGCGCGAGATCGACGCGCTCGATGGCCTGATGGGCCGCGTCGCGGACGCCGCGGGGATCCATTTCAAGCTGCTCAACCGCAGCAAGGGCCCGGCCGTGCGCGGCCCGCGCGCGCAGGCGGATCGCGCGCTCTACCGAAGCGCCATGCAGGATTTCCTTCGTACCACGCCCAATCTTTCCCTCCTCGCCGGATCCGTCGAAAATCTCGAGCCGGACGCCGGCGGAAATCTCTCGGCCGTGATCCTCGCCGACGGCACCCGCATCGCCTGCGCCGCCGCCGTGCTCACCACCGGCACCTTCCTCCGCGGCGTCATTCATATCGGTCTCGAATCGACGCCCGCGGGCCGCATCGGCGAGAAGCCATCCTTGGGCCTCGCCGCGGCGCTCGACCGGCTCGGCCTCCCGCTCGGCCGGCTCAAAACCGGCACGCCGCCCCGCCTCGCCCGCGCCAGCATCGACTGGGACGGCCTCGCGCCCGATCCCGGTGAAAACCCGCCCGAGCCCTTCAGCGCGCTCACCGAGCGCATCGCCAATCCGCAGATCGAATGCCGCATCACCGCGACCACCGAGGCGACCCACGCGCTCATCCGCGCCAATCTTTCGCTTTCGGCGGTCTATGGCGGGCGCATCAGCGGGCCCGGCCCGCGCTATTGCCCCTCGATCGAGGACAAGGTGGTCCGCTTCGCCGACCGCGCGCACCACCAGATCTTCCTCGAGCCCGAAGGCCTCGACGATCCCACGGTCTATCCGAACGGTCTCTCGACCAGCCTCCCCGCCGCGCTGCAGGAGGAATTGCTCCGCACGCTCCCCGGCCTCGCCCATGTCCGCATGCTGCGTCCGGGCTATGCGGTGGAGTACGACTATGTCGATCCGCGCGCGCTCTTCCCGTCGCTCGAATTGAAATCGCTCCCGGGGCTCTTCCTCGCCGGCCAGATCAACGGCACGACCGGCTACGAGGAGGCGGCCGCCCAGGGCCTCCTCGCCGGCGTCAACGCCGCCCGCCGTGCCGGCGCGGCCGCCCCGGTCACGCTCGACCGCGCCGGCTCCTATATCGGCGTGCTCGTGGACGATCTCGTCACCCAGGGCGTGAGCGAGCCCTATCGGATGTTCACCTCGCGCGCCGAATATCGCCTCTCCTTGCGCGCCGACAACGCCGATCTCCGCCTGACCCCGCGCGGCATCGCATGGGGCGTCGTCGGTTCCGAGCGGATCGCCGCCTTCCGCGCCCACGAGCAGGCCCTCGCGGCCGGCGCGGCGGCGCCCGCGCTCCCGCCCCGCGCCCGCGCCACGCTCGCCGCCGACGCGCTCTATGCCGGCTATCTCAAGCGCCAGGAGGCCGAGATCTCGGCCTTCCGCCGCCAGGAGAAGGTGCGTCTGCCGGACGGGCTCGATTACCGCAGGATCGGCGGCCTCTCGGCGGAACTCACCGGCAAGCTCGAGCAGATCCGTCCGCTTTCGCTCGGCGCGGCCTCCCGAATTCCCGGCATGACGCCGGCCGCACTCGCCGCGCTCGCCGCCCATCTGTCGCGCAACAGCCGAGATAGGGCCGAATCGGCCTCATGTTTCACGTGAAACATGAGGCTTTTCAATCGCTTGCTTTTTTTGACCCCCCTCCGGAGGTCATCGCCCGTCTCAAAACTTTCGCCGATCTCCTCGCCGCCTGGAACCGCCGCATCAATCTCGTCTCCCGCGGCGACCTCGAAAAACTCTGGCCGCGCCATATCGCGGACTCATTGCAGCTTATCCCCGCCATCCCGTGCAATGTGAGCGGCGCGACCGATCTCGGCTCCGGCGCCGGCTTCCCCGGCCTCGTCCTCGCCATCGCGACGGACATCCCGTTCGACCTCGTCGAATCCGATCGCCGCAAGGCGGCCTTCCTGATCGAGGCCGCACGCGTCATCGCCGCCCCCGTCCGAATCCACGCCGCCCGCATCGAGGAGATAAGCCTTCCCCCCGCGCGCCTCGTCACCGCCCGCGCGCTCGCCCCGCTCCCGGCCCTTCTCGCCCTCGCCGCGCCCTTGCTCGCCCCGGACGGCGTCGCCCTCTTCCCCAAGGGCGAAAATGCCGGAAACGAATTGACGGCAGCCGCCGCGCAATGGCACATGCGATGCGAGCGGTTCGCGAGCCGCACCGACCCGAGCGCAAGCATCCTCAGGATCAGCGAGATCCGGCGTGTCCGAGCAAGCGACTGATCCGATCCCGCCGCCCGGCCGCCCCTCGCGCGTCATCGCCATCGCCAATCAGAAGGGCGGCGTCGGCAAGACCACCACCGCCGTCAACCTCGCGACCGCGCTCGCCGCCACGGGCGAAAAAGTCCTCCTCATCGACCTCGACCCCCAGGGAAACGCCTCGACCGGCCTCGGCCTCGACCGCCACACCCGCGACCGCGGCAGCTACCTCCTCCTCCTCGGCGAGGAATCGGCCGCGAGCCTCGCCCGGCCGACCGACATCCCCGATCTCACCCTCATCCCCGCCGAGCCCGACCTCGCCGGCGCCGAGATCGAGCTCGTCCCGCTTGACCGCCGCGAATTCCGCCTCCGCGACGCGCTCGACCGCGGCAACGGCACCACCCCGCCCCACACCGCGCTGATCGACTGCCCGCCCGGCCTCGGCCTCCTCACCCTCAACGCACTCGCCGCCGCCGACGCCGTGCTCGTGCCGCTGCAATGCGAGTTCCTCGCCCTCGAGGGGATCAGCCAGATGATGCGCACGATCGACATGGTCCGGCGCGGCTTCAACCCGTCGCTCCGCCTGCAGGGCATCGTGCTCACCATGTTCGACCGCCGCAACAACCTCTCCGAGCTGGTCGCTGCCGACGCCCGCGGCTTCTTCGGCACCCAGGTCTACGAGACCGTCATCCCCCGCAACATCCGCGTCTCCGAGGCCCCGAGCCACGGCAAGCCCGTCCTGCTCTACGATTTCCGTTCCCCCGGCGCGCAGGCCTACATCAAGCTCGCGGGCGAGCTGCTCAAGCGCGAGCGCGATCTCCAAGGGGCAGCCCAGAGAGCACCAGGGAGCGTCCCGGCATGAGCGCCAAGCCAACCCCCCGCCTCGGCCGCGGCCTCGCCGCCCTGATGGGCGCCGCCGCCGATCCCATCCCCGCGCCCTCCGGCACTTCGTCCGGCGTCCAGGCGCTGCCGATCGCCGCCCTCGAGCCCGGACCCTTCCAGCCGCGCAGCGGAATGAACCAGGCGGCCCAAGCCGAGCTCACGGAATCGGTCCGCACCCGCGGCATCCTCCAGCCCATCCTGGTGCGCCCGCATCCCGCCGATCCCGCCCGCTTCCAGATCATCGCCGGCGAGCGCCGCTGGCGCGCCGCCCAGGCGGCCGGCCTCGCCGAGGTGCCGAGCCTCGTCCGCCCGCTCGGCGACGCCGACGCGCTCGCCGCCGCCCTCGTCGAGAACCTCCAGCGCCAGGACCTCAACCCGATCGAGGAGGCCGAGGGCTATCAGCGTCTGCTCGACGAGTTCGGTCTCCAGCAGGACGCGCTCGCCGAGGCGGTCGGCAAGTCCCGGAGCCACATCACCAACACGCTCCGCCTGCTCAACCTTCCCAAATCCCTCCAGGGGGACGTGCGCAGCGGCGCGCTATCCCCCGGCCACGCCCGCCTGCTCATCAATCATCCGGATCCCGAGGCGATCGCGCTGGCCGTCATCGCCCGCGGCCTCAATGTCCGCCAGACCGAGGCGCTGATGCAGCGCCGCGCCGCCGCCGCCCCGCTACCGCTCGAGCGCGACCCGGAGACCGAGGCCACCGAGCGGCTCCTCGCCGAACGGCTCGGCCTCAAGGTGAGCCTCCGCTTCGACGGCAAGGCCGGCGTGCTGGCGATCCACTACCGCACGCTCGACCAGCTCGACGCCCTGATCCAGCTCCTTACGCGCGATTAGCCGCCACCGCCGCCCGGCGCGCCAGCGCCAGCACCATGTGCCGGCAGAGATCCTCGGCCGGCACGCCCGTCCGCTTCGCATCCCGCTCCGCCCGGAAGAAGGCTTCCTCCGCCGCGGCGAGCGTTGCCGAGGACCAGAGCGAAAGCGCCCGGTTGAACGCCTGCTCGCGGCGGAAGAAGAGCTTCGGCCCGCCCGGCACAGCCAGCGCCGCCCGCTCGAGCCGCGCGAGATGGCCCAGCGCCGCGCGGATCACGGCAACCGGCGTGGCACCCGCCGCCAGCGCCCGCTCGAGCGCCCGGTCCGCCGTCGCGACATCGCCCGAAGTCGCGGCAAAAAGCGCATCGTCGAGCGAAAGCCCGGCGACATCGCCCACCGCCGCCTCGGCCGCTTCGAGGTCCACCCGCCCGCCGGGGCCGACATAGAGGGCGAGCTTCTCGATCTCGCGCCGGTTGAGCGCGTGATCCGCCCCAAGCTGCGCGGTGAGCCAGGCCAGCGCGTCGCGATCGACGCTCACCTTCTCCGCCGCGAGCCAGCCGCGCACGCTCTCGGCGAGCCGTTCGCCCTCCTCGGCGTAGCAGGCGATCGTCACCCCGTCCCGATGCGCCTCGACCGATTTGACGAGCCGCGAGCGGCTCGGCGCGAGGCCCGGCGCCTCGAGCAGAACCAGCGCATCGCCCTGCCCGGCCAGCACCTTGGCCACCGGCTCGCGCGCTTCCTCGCCGACATCGAAGATCCGGATCACCCGCCGCCCGCCGCCGAGGCTTCCGCTCGCCGCCTCGACCGGCAGGTCCGACGCGTGCTCAAGGGTCGCGAGCCGGAACGGGTCGTCCGCCGCGCCCAGCACCGCGCGGACCAGCGTGGCCGCGCGCTCGCGGATCAGTCCCGTGTCCTCGCCGTAGAACAGGACCACCCGCGCCGGGCCGGGATCGCGCAGAAAGGCAGCGACCCGCCGCGCGTCGAGCTTCACTTCCGCGCGACCTTGTCGTGGTTGCGGAAATAGGCGGCAAGCCGCACCACGATCTGGTCGGCGAGCGTCTCGGCCATCCGCCGCTCGACCTCGTCGTTCTCGAGGCTCTCGAAGAAATACTGGTTGACGACGATGCTGTAGCCGTCCGCGACGGTCGCGTAGCCGCCGGCGAGCGCCGGCGTTCCCGGCGTGATGCCGAGGAGCTGCCAGGTCGCACTCCCGTGGAGGCGGATGTAGGTGATGTCGGTGTCGGGATCGATGCCGATGCCCTCGCTCGACAGCGCGTAGGAGACGCTGAGCGTGTAGAGCTTCGTGCCCGTGGCACCGGCGCCCTCGAGCCGCACTTGCAGATCCTGGCGCAATTCCTGGCCGGTCCGGTCCGGGATCACCGCCACATAGACCTGGCCGAGCTGCGCGGCGGGCGAGCCCTTGCCGCCGGCGAGCGGCGCATAGACCGGCGCGAAGCCGCATCCAGCCAAGGCGGTGAGAGGCAGGGCGCTCAGGAGGCAGCGCCAACGCATGGCCTAACCCGCGACGACGAAATTGACGATCCGGTTCGGCACGTGGATCCGCCGCACGACGCGCCGCCCGGCGAGCGCGCGGGCAACGTTCGGCTCGGCCTCCGCCGCCGCGACCACTTCGGGCTCGGGCGCGTCGGGCGCCATGACGAGGGTGCCGCGGAGCTTGCCGCTCACCTGCACCGCAATCGTCACCGTCTCGGACGCGGCGAGCGCCGGATCCGCCTCCGGCCAGGGCAGCTCCGCAACGAGGTGCTGCGAGCCGGGGTGAAGTCGCGCATAGAGCTCCTCGGCGAGATGCGGGATCATCGGCGCGGCCAGCCGCACCAGGACCTCGATCGCCTCGCGCCGCGCCTCCGCAATCCCATCGCCCTCGGCATCGCCGATCGCGCCGGCAAGCTCGTAGAGCCGGGCGACCGCGCTGTTGAACGCGAAATCCTCGAGCGCCGAGGTCACGGCGAGGATCGTCTGGTGCGTGCGCCGCCGCAGGGCCCGCGCATCCTCAGAGAACAAATCAGGAACATCTGCGTTGCTCCCGACGACCTGGTCGGCGAGCCGCTGGACGCGCTGGAGGAAGCGATGGGCGCCGGCGACGCCCGCCTCGGTCCATTCCATGTCGCGGTCGGGCGGATTGTCCGAGAGGATGAACCAGCGCGCCGTATCGGCGCCGTAACGGGCGATGATGGTGCCGGGATCGACCGTGTTGCGCCGCGACTTGGACATCGCCTCGATCCGCCCGACGACCACCGGCGCCCCGCTCGTCCGCGCGACCGCGGTGCCGTCCGCCCGCCGCTCGACCTCCTCGGGATAGAGCCAGGTCCCGTCCGCCGCACGATAGCTCTCGTGCGTCACCATGCCCTGCGTGAAGAGCCCGGCGAAGGGTTCGTCAATCGAAACGAAGCCCGTCTGCCGCATCGCGCGGGTGAAGAAGCGCGCATAGAGGAGATGCAGGATCGCGTGCTCGATGCCGCCGATATACTGATCGACCGGTAGCCAGTGATCGACCGCGGCGCGATCGACCGGGCCGGCCGCGTGCGGGCTGCAGAAGCGGGAAAAATACCAGGCGCTGTCAACGAACGTATCGAGCGTGTCGGTCTCGCGCTCGGCCGGCCCGCCGCAGGACGGGCAGGGAACGTGCTTCCAGCTCGGGTGATCGGCGAGCGGATTGCCGGGACGATCGAAGCGCACGTCCTCGGCCAGGAGCACCGGCAGATCACGTTCCGGAACAGGAACGATACCGCAGGAAGCGCAATGGATGACCGGGATCGGGCAGCCCCAGTAGCGCTGGCGGCTCACGCCCCAATCGCGCAGCCGCCAGTTGACCTCGCCGCGCCCGACGCCTATCCGTTCCAGTTCAGCAATGACACGCCGCTTCGCACCCGCCGGATCGAGCCCGTCGAGAAAATCAGAGCGGATGATCGTTCCGGGACCGGTCCAGGCGGTGGCGCCGATCGCGAAATCCTCCGCCCGCTCGCCCGGCGGCAGCACCACGGGAAGCACGGGAAGCCCGTATTTGCGGGCGAACTCGAGGTCGCGCTGATCGTGCGCCGGGCAGCCGAAGATGGCCCCGGTGCCGTACTCCATCAGCACGAAATTGGCGATCCAGACCGGTATTTTCTCGCCTTTCAGGAAGGGATGGGCGACGGTGAGCCCCGTGTCGTAGCCCTGCTTCTCGGCGGCCTCGATCGCCGCCTCGCTGGTGCCGAGGCGGCGGCATTCGGCGATGAAGCTCGAAGCGCCCGGATCGCGCGCGGCGACCGCGGCGGCGAGCGGATGCTCCGGGGCGAGGGCCACGAAGGACATGCCGAAGAGCGTGTCGGGGCGGGTGGTATAGACCTCGATGGTCTCGATCCCGGCGAGCGGTGCCACGAGAGGAAAGGAGATGCGAGCTCCTTCGCTGCGGCCGATCCAGTGCGCCTGCATCGTGCGCACGCGCTCGGGCCAGCGGTCGAGATCATCGAGAGCGGCGAGGAGCTCGGGCGCGAAGGCGGTGATGCGGAAGAACCATTGGGCTAAGCGGCGCTTCTCGACCGGCGCGCCCGAGCGCCAGCCGCGCCCGTCGATCACCTGCTCGTTGGCGAGGACCGTCCCGTCCACCGGATCCCAGTTGACGAAGCTCTCCTTGCGGTAGGCGAGCCCGGCGCGGAGGAGGGCCAGGAAAAGAAATTGCTGCCGGCCGTAATAGGCGGGGTCGCAGGTGGCGAATTCGCGCTCCCAGTCGAGCGAGAGGCCCATGCGGCGGAGCTCGGCGCGCATCGCCGCGATATTGTCGTAGGTCCAGCTTGCGGGATGGATGCCGCGCTCGCGGGCGGCGTTCTCGGCCGGCAGGCCGAACGCGTCCCAGCCCATCGGGTGGAGCACCGAGAAGCCGCGGGCGCGCTTGTAGCGGGCGATGACGTCGCCCAGCGTGTAGTTCCGCACGTGCCCCATATGGATCTTGCCGCTGGGGTAGGGAAACATTTCGAGGACGTAGTATTTCGGCTTGGCTTCGGTCGGCAGGTCGGCGACCCGGAAGCAGTTCCGCTCGGCCCAGGCGCGCTGCCAGCGCGGCTCGGCCTCGGCGAAGTCATACCTCATTCGAACGATGGGGACGGGCGGCGCGGTATCGGCCATCGCGGCTCAAGGGCTGCCGCTCTCCGCGCGCAGGATCCGGGCACGGTCGAGCACGCGGTTCTCGATGTCGGAGACCGTCTGCGGGCTCACGTCGGCGTCCACCCACGAGCCGTTCTTGAGCACCTGGCGGTAGACCGCCACGCGGAGCGCTCCGGCGGTGAGCTCGCGGCCGAGGATATAGGCGGTCGCCTTGAAACGCTCGTCCGGCGCCTGCGGCGGCTGCCACCAGTCGGTGATGATGACGCCGCCGAACGGATCGGCGGAGGCGAGCGGCATGAAGGAGAGCGTGTCGAGCGCGCCGCGCCAGAGATAGGCGTTGACGCCGAGGGCGGCGCCGGCGTTGGCGCCGGTCGGGCGGCCGTTGCCCTGGCCGTTGCCGAAGTTCATCGACAGGCCCTGGGAGCCCAGGATGGTGCCGGGGACGTTCGAGCCCGGACCCTGGTTCTGCGGGCTGTAGGTCTCGGGCGGGACGGGCGTCGGGCTGCCGAAGATCCCGCAGGAGGCGAGCGCCGGCAGGAGCAGCAGGCCGAGGACGGCGCGGAGACGGAGAGCCATGATGTGCCTGCGGGTTGCGGAACGGTGGTCGGGCGGCGGGGTTCTGTAGCGGCTTCGGGCCCCAGCGCCAAGGGCTGCCTGAAAGGAGAAGGGCGGCAGGGTTTCCCCTGCCGCCCTTGGCGGAAAGCCGGATGCTATCGCGTGACTACCACTTGAGCACGGTGCCGAGGGCGAAGACCTGGCCGTTCACGTTGTTGTTGGCCGGGCCGGGCTCGTCGGTGTTGAAGTTGAAGCCAAGCTGGTGGCGCTGGCCGTAGAGGTAGGAGAGGTAGAAGGAGAGGCCCGGCGCGACGGAGAAGGTTCCGCCGGCGGCCAGACCGGTGTCGGTCTCCAATCCTGTGGTGTTCTTCGTGGTCGCGGTTCCGTAGAAGTTGCCGGTGTACTGGTAGGCAAAGTAGCTCGCGCCGACGACGATCGGGCCGGTCGCGTACTGGCCGCCGACGAGCCAGGCGGTCATCGGACGGCCGCCTTGCGGCATCACAGACCAGAGACCGGTCTCGTCGCCCCACTTGAACTGGCCGCCCACCGTGAAGCCGGCGAAGGTGGCGGTCGCGCCGAAGGCGCCGACGGCCATCGGCTCATACTTGACCGCGCCCGCTGTGGTGTTCACGGTCGGCGTTGCGCCGTAGAAGCCGCCGTAGAGGCCGAGGCCCATCGGCCCGAACGTTCCGTTGTAGCTCGCCGCCACGTCCGTCACGTTGTTGTAGCGGATGCCGGAGAACGAGCTCGCCGACTGGGGACCCGACTCGAAGCGGTTACAGCCGGAACCGGCGACGGTGCAGTTCTCGGAGTTGATCAGGGCGTTGTTGTTCGGGGCGTAGCCGACGCCGAACTGGAAGCCCGAGAAGTTCGGCGACATGTACAGCAGCCGGTTGACCGTGTACATCGCGCCGACGCCGGTGAACGGATAGGTCGGAGCCGCGCCGTAGGAGGAGCCGAGACCGCCGCCGATGAAGCTCGGCACGTCGCCGTCCCACCCACCGTCGTTGAAGCCCACGAAGGCGCCGGTGTCGAGGAGGCCGAAGGCGGTTTGCTGCTGGCCGAAGCTCAGCCGGCCGAACTCCGGCAGGCCCAAATAGCCGTAAGCGATACGCCAGTAGAGCGTGTTCGCGGTGGAGTTGCCCGAGGCGCTGGCGCCGGTGGCCGTGTCGTTCGAGCCGGGGTTCCGGATTTCGCCGACGGCGCCGTATTGCAGGCCGTTGGCGGCGACGGCGTCGAAGCCCGGATAGAGCCGGATATAGCCCTGGAGCTCGAAGTTGCCGTTCTTGTTGGTCGCGCCGCCGGCCGTAATGTTGTTGGTCGTGTCGCCCTCGACGCCCACGTAGTAGTTCAGTCGGCCGTTGAGGTGGACGACGAAGCTGCCGGGCGCGGCCATGCCGGGAGTGGGTACGCTCGACGCGACGGTCGGGGGCGCACCGGCGCCGCCGACGCCCCACATCTGGTTCGGGGCAGGCGGAGGCGCGGCGGTTTGGGCGTAGGCCCCGCCGGCCAGCCCCGCGGCGGCACCGAACACGGCCACCGTGGTGAGCAGAATTTTGCGCATCCAGTCCTCCTCTGTCCGCCGGTTTCCCGGCATCGTCCCTTGCCGCTGCCGCCGGCACTCACCCGGAGGGCAAAACCCCCGGCCGCCCGGGCATCTGAAGTGGACGGACTATGGACACTCCGAAGGATTGGTCGCAACTGGGCCTATGGGTCCTCCATGGCATTTCCGAAACAGTGTGGCCTGATTGCCACAACGAACCGGCGGGGCTCGGCATGTCGGTTGCGAAGTCGTAACCGATCCGGTGGCCCGTACCGCCAAGACTATAGAGACATGGAGCACCGCACAGGTCAGGCGAGCGCCCCGATGGCGCCTGCCGCGGCCGCGGCAGGCAAGGCGCGAACGCGCCGCCCGGTGATGCCGCCGAGGGCGGCGACCGCAACGGGCACCGACCGGGCGAGCCGGTTCCAGCCGGCCGCGCCGAAGGGGCGCGCGCCCGGATGGCTCGCGGTCGCGAAGGCCGGGCCGAGAAAGACGAGGTCGGCTCCGATGCGGGCCGCGCGCGCGAGCTCGGCGCGGTTATGCGCGGAAGAGGTGAGCAGGCCCCGCGTCAGGCGCGGAAGCGGAAGGCGGCCGCGACGGACATGAAGGCCGGCGCCGAGCGCGGCGGCGAGGCGCGGATCGCCCGCGACCACGAGCGCGAGGCGCCGGGCGCGGCAGAGGCGGGCGAGGTCGCGCCCAAGCGCGCGCCTTCCCGGCGCCCCGTCATGGCGCAGAACGACGCCGGCGAGGCCCTTCGGCAGGCGCGCCACCGCCGAACGGGGATCCACGAGGCGGACTTCATCGGTGAAGAGCCAGAGCGGGGGAAGGGAGTCGCGGCGGCGCGCCTTGACCCCGCGCCCCCAGGCGATGAGCGCGCCATCGACCATGCCCCGCTTGGCACTCCCTGCTCCGTTGGCCCCCTCGAGAATAGCAGCCGGCCGCCGGGCCGGGGCGGGCAGGCTGGCGGTTCGGCGCTCACCATTTCACGACCGTGCCGATCGCGAAAATCTGGCTCTTCACATTGTTGAACGCGGTGCCCGGCAGGCCGGTGATGTAGTTGTAGCCGAGCTGGTGGCGCTGGCCGTAGAGGTAGGAGAGATAGAGCCCGAGGCCGGGCGCGATCGCGTAGGTGGCGCCGGCGGCGATGCCCTGGCTGGTTTCCACGCCCTCGGTCGCGGGCGACTGGAAATCGCCCTGGTCCTTGTACTTGAAATAGCTCGCGCCGACGACGAACGGCCCGGCGCTGTATTCGGCGCCGGCGATGAAGGCGAGCGCGTCGGCGCCGCCGTCCGGCTGGAGATAGTACTGCCCGTTCATCTGGCCGCCGAGGATGTTGCCGCCCACGGTGAAGCCCGCGTAGCTGACGGTGAGGCCGGCCATGCCGAGGCTCAGGTTGCGATAGCCGAGCGCGCCGGGCAGCGTGTTGGCGACCGGGGTCGCGTTGAGATAGCCGAGGCTCGCCGCGACGCCGACCGGGCCGAAGGCGTGGATGTACTCGGCCGCCACGTCCACCTCGTTGCGATAGCGCGGCGCGCCGGTGACGCTGCCCGTGGTGGCGAGCGGGGCCGCGGACAGGCGGTTGCAGCCGGGGCCGGCGACGGTGCAGTTCTCGGTGTTGATCAGCGCATTGTCGTTGGGCGCGAAGGACGCGCCGAAGCGGAAGCCGGACCAGTCGGGCGAGAGATAGACGATCCGATTGATCGTGTAATAGTTGCTCACATCCGGCCAGGCCCAGGCCTCGTTGAGGTCGGTCGCCCCCGGGGCGAACTCGTACACGTCCCCGTTCCAGCCGCCGTCGTTGAAGTTCTCGAAGGTGCCGACCATCAGGAGGTCGAAGGCGCCGTCGCCCTGGCCGAAATGCACCTGCCCGAACGCGGAGGTGCCGATATAGGCATAGGCGCGGCGCCAGTAGAGAGTGTTCTCGGCGGCGTTGGCCGAGGCGCTGACGCCCGTGGCCGTGTCGTTCGAGCCCGGGTTCCGGATCTCCGAGACGACGCCGTACTGCAGGCCGTTCGAGGTCTCCGCGTCGAAGCCCGGATAGAGCCGGAGATAGCCCTGGAACTCCAGATTATCGAGCTTGGCTCCATCGACATTGTCGGCCGAGGTGCCGACGACGCCGGCGTACCAGTTGACCCGGCCGTTGAGGCGGACGGCGAAGCTGCCCGGGCCGGACGCCGCCGAGACGATGGTGTTGGAGGCCGAGCTCGGCGGCGCCGCCATGCCGCCGACGCCGTAGAGCGCGTTGGGCCCAGGGGAGGGGGCCGGTGCGGCAGTCTGGGCCAAGGCGGGCGCGGCCAGCGGGGTGAGCCCGAGGGCGGCCAGCGCGGCCGTCGTCGTCAACAGGACTTTGCGCATCACATGCTCCTTGCTCGCGGCAAGATTGCGGACGCGCCTCCTCACTTCGCTTTCCGGCGGACGGCCGGACGGCCGTCCACCGGGAAGCGGGGCAATCGATACGCTCTGTTATTTATTTCATAGGCGTTACCTCTTATAATCATTCGATACTACTTGGCGGCGCCGAGCGGGCATGCGAATTGCCGCCGGCAGGCAGGCCGGGCTCAACCCTTGAAGTTTGCCCGCGATGAAAGATTGAAGGGTCGGATGGAGGCTCGCGTGGCAATCGAGGCGATGAAGGCGCGATGACGCAAACGACCGCCGAGACGAGCATCGCTGCGAACCTCGCCTTGGTGCGCGTGCGCATCCGCGCCGCCGCGCTCGCCGCGGGCCGCCGGGCGGAGGACATCACACTGGTTGCGGTCTCGAAGACCCAGAAGCAGGCGGCGGTGCTCGCGGCACTCGCGGCCGGCCAGGTCCATTTCGGCGAGAACCGGGTGCAGGAGGCGGCGGAGAAATTCGCCGCTCTCCGCGCCGCTCACCCCGAGCTCAGGCTGCACCTGATCGGCGGCTTGCAGACGAACAAGGCGCGGCTCGCGGTGCGGCTCGCCGACGCGATCGAGAGCCTCGACCGGCCGAGGCTCGCCGAGGCGCTCGCGGAGGCGATGGCGCGGGAGGGACGGACGCCGCTTCTTCTCGTCGAGGTGAACGTCGGCGACGAGCCGCAGAAATCCGGCGTTCCGCGGGGCGAGGCCGACCGCTTCATCGCCGCCTGCCGCGAACGGTTCGGCGCGGTGCTGGCCGGGCTGATGTGCGTGCCCCCGGCGGGGCAAGACCCGGCGCCGCATTTCGCCTGGCTCGCGGCCTGCGCGGCAAGGCACGGGCTTGCCGGTACTCTCGATGGGCATGTCGGCGGATTTCGAGGTCGCGATCGCGCAGGGCGCCACGCACGTGCGGGTCGGCACGGCGATCTTCGGGGCGCGCCCGCCGGCGTGAGGGAAGAGCCCCCCGGAGGCGAGGCTTGCCTGCCGCGGTGCAACAGGCGTATCGGATCGCGCCGCCTTCGCCCGGGCCATGAGAGATCTCGCCGCCACCTCCGAGACGGGCGTTCCCGCCCGACCCGCGAACGCACTCAGGCTCGGCCAGATCGTCGCCGCGCTCGGGGTGGTGTATGGCGATATCGGCACCAGCCCGCTCTATACGATCCACGCGAGCCTCGCCCTCTTTGGCGGCGGACGAGCCGGCCCGGTCGAAGTGCTGGGCGTGCTCTCGCTCATCTTCTGGTCGCTCGTGCTGATCGTCACCGTGAAATACGTGCTGCTCGTGATGCGCGCGGACAATCACGGCGAGGGCGGCATCCTCGCCCTGATGGCGCTCGCCCAGCGGGTCTCGCAGAAGGCGCGGACGCGAACGATCCTGGCGGTGATCGGCATCGCCGGCGCCTGCCTGCTGTTCGGCGACGGGCTGATCACGCCGGCGATCTCGGTGCTCTCGGCGGTGGAGGGGCTCGAGGTCTCGGCACCCGGCTTGCGCGAATACATCCTGCCGATCTCGGTGGTGGTGATCATCGTGCTGTTCGCGATCCAGTCGCGCGGCACCGGCCGGGTCGGGCGGATGTTCGGACCGGTGATGGTGGTCTGGTTCCTCGCGATCGGGCTGCTCGGCGGGGCCGAGATCGTGCGCCATCCCGCCGTCATGCTCGCGATCTCGCCCTCCTATAGCGCGCAGTTCTGCCTCGCCCACGGCTGGATCGCCTTCGTCTCGCTCGGCGCAGTGGTGCTGGCGGTGACCGGGGCGGAGGCGCTCTACGCGGACCTCGGGCATTTCGGACGAAGGCCGATCCGCCGCGCCTGGCTCTGCTTCGTGCTGCCGGCGCTGGTGCTCAGCTATTTCGGGCAGGGCGCGCTGCTGCTGCACGACCCGCAGGCCTTGCGCAACCCGTTCTACATCCTGGTGCCGCACACGCTGCGCCTGCCGATGGTCGTGCTGGCGACGTTCGCGACCGTGATCGCGAGCCAGGCGCTGATCTCGGGCGCCTTCTCGCTGACAAGGCAATGCCTCCAGCTCGGCTTCCTGCCGCGCATGACGGTGAAACACACGAGCTCGTCCGAGGAGGGGCAGATCTACCTGCCGCAGGTGAACTCGGCACTCGCTATCGGCGTGCTGCTGCTCGTCCTCTCCTTCAAGACGAGCGACAGCCTGGCGGCGGCCTACGGGATCGCCGTCACCGGCACCTTCATCTGCACGGCGATCCTGGCGATGGTGGTCTTCCGGCGCGCCTTCGGCTGGTCGCGCGCGGCGGCGGGTGCCACGTTCGGGCTCTTCCTCGTCGTGGACACCGTCTTCTTCGCCTCGAACATGCTCAAGTTCCCCGAGGGGGGCTGGGTGCCGCTCGTGCTGGCGGCGGCGCTGATGGGCCTGATGAGCACCTGGAAACGCGGGCGGGACCTGCTCTTCGCACGCTGGCGCCAGGACAGCCTGCCGCTCGCCCCGTTCCTGGCGCGGCTGCCGGCCTCAAGGATCGTGCGCGTGCCGGGGATCGCCGTGTTCCTCACCGGCAACCCGGACTTCGTGCCCTCGGCGCTGCTGCACAACCTCAAGCACAACAAGGTGCTGCACGAGAAGGTGCTGTTCGTCACGGTGAACACGCTCGACGTGCCGGAGGTCGAGGCCGCGGAACGGGCGGTGGTGGAGGAGCTGGCACCCGGCATCCACCGCGTCAGCTTCCGCTACGGGTTCATGGAAAGCCCCAACATCCCCCGCGCCCTCGAAGCACTCCGGGCGGAAGGGATCGGCTTCGACCCGATGCAGGTGAGCTACTTCGTCGGACGCGAATTGCTGGTGCCGGCGACGATCCCGAAAATGCCGTTCTGGCGCCTCTGGATCTTCCTCGTGATGGCACGCAACGCCGTGCCGGCCACGGAATTCTTCCATATCCCGGCCGACCGCGTGGTCGAGCTCGGCGTCAGGATCGCGATCTGAGCTGAGGAAGGCCAGGGGCTCTGCCCCTTGGAACCCCGCCAAGGGCTGAGCCCTTGGAACCCTTTCGTTTTGGCAGGCGCTGAGGGCGGTTTGGGCGTTTGTGCGGCGCGCAAACGCCCAAACCGCCCTCAGCGCCTGCCAAGCGGATGGGGTCCAGGGCCCCAGGCCCTGGTGGGGTCCAGGGGCAAAGCCCCTGGCCTTTCTCAGCTCAGAGGCGAGGCGACGCAGAAGCGGCCGGCGCTGAAGACGAGGGGTTCGCCCTCGCGGTGTTCGGCGCGGATGATGCGGCCGAGGAAGATCGTATGGTCGCCGGCTTCGATGTGGCGTTCGGTCCGGCATTCGAAGCGGGCGAGCGCGCTCGGGAGCAGGGGGCAGTCGCCGAGGCCGGAGGTGGTGGCGATGGCCGCGAATTTGTCCGGGTGCGGGGTTGCGAAGTGGCGCGAGAGGTGGTGCTGGTCGGCGCCGAGCACATTGATGGCGAACCACTCGGCCGCGAGGAAGCTCGGAGCCGAGGGGGCGGTGCTTTGCAGGCACCAGAGCACCAACGGCGGGTCGAGCGAGACGGAGCTGAAGGAGTTGACCGTTAGGCCTTCGATGCGGCCGGCCGGGCCGCGCGTGGTGACGATTGTCACGCCGGTGGCGAAGCGGCCGAGGGCGCGGCGCAGGTCCGCGCCCTCGAGGAAGCGGTCGGGGGCCGGGTCGCGCACCGGGGAGGCGGCAATCGCAATCGCTGCGGACGCGGGCATGGTGCGACGGTCTCCCGGTGCGGGTCAGCGAAACGTAGGGTCGGAGAGCCATAGGTTGAAATGATTTGATTTGCTGATTGGCATCATTTAGGCTGATCGGCATGTCGGAGACGCTGCGCGACATCCGCATTTTCGTCGCCGCCTACGAGGAGCGCTCTTTTACCGCCGCGGCGAGCCGCGAGCAGGCGACGCAGTCGGGCGTGTCGCAGCATATCCGCAAGCTCGAGGACCGGTTCGCGCTCAAGCTTTTCCTGCGCCAGGGCGGCCGGATCGAGCCGACGCCCGCCGGGGACTATTATTACCGCCAATGCCTTTCCGTGCTGCGCGCGCAGGACGAGGCCGCGCAGGGGGTGAAGCGTTTCGCGAGCGGGCTCGAGGGCGAGATCGCGGTCGGGCTGATGCCGACGATGACGCGCTGCGCGCTGGCCCCGGCGCTGAGCGGGTTCTTGGCTGCGCATCCGAACGTGCGGGTGCGGCTGATCGAGGCGTACAGCGCGGTGCTGACGCAGATGGTGCGGGCGGGCGAGCTTCAGTTCGCGATCGTTCCGGCGTTCCCGGTCACCACCGGTCTCGCCTGCCGGAGCTTCGCGCTCACGCCCGAGGTGCTGGTGCGGCGGGCCGGCGCGGCGCCGGGGCATCTCGTGCCGGTCCGCGTGGCCGAGCTGCCGCCGCTCGACCTCGTGCTGCCCGGGCCCTCGAACACGCGGCGTGGGACGCTCGAGAGCTACGTGATCAGCCATGGCGGAGGGCTCGGGCGGACGCTCGAGATCGACACGATGCTCGGCACGCTCGGGCTGATCGCCGAGAGCGCGTGGGCGGGAATCCTGCCCGGGGTGATGATGGCGAACGCGTTCCAGATGGGAGATTTCTGCGTCAATCCGCTGGTCGGGCCGCCGCTTTTTCTCGAGCTGGTGGCGATTCAGTCGGCCGGGCGGGCGCTCGCGCCGGCGGCTTCTTCGTTGCTGGCGGCACTCGAGGAGGCGACGGAGCGGGTGAACCGGCCCTGGATGACGCTGCTCGAGACCGTGAGCGGCGAGCCCGCGGCTGCTATTCCGCGGCGGAGCGCAGCCCGATCGCCCGGTTGACGGCGGGCAGGACCTTCTCGGCCATCAGCACCATCGAGCGGCGGGCGAGCGCGGGATCCGCCCAGTCGTGGCCGGCATAGAGAAGGGTGCCGAAATCGCCGATGGTCTCGCGGAAGGCGAGGAGCTGCTCGGTCACGCTCTCGGGCGTGCCGTGGATGATGAGCTTGTCGCAGACATCGTCGAGCGTGACGGCGTCGTCCGGTATGTCCTCGCTCGTCTTGAAGAGGTTGATGCGGCCGGCCTTGGTCATCTTGGTGAGGAGCTGGCGGTAGTAATAGCGGTAGGGGCTGTCGGGGCCGGTCGCGTAGGCGCGGGCGGTCGCGGCGTCATCGGCGACGAAGACGCTCTTCGCCACGCGCCAGTTGGCGGGAAGCGCCGGGCGGCCGCCGCGGCGGCAGCCCTCGGCGTATTTGGGCCAGTGAGTGGCGACCCAGACCGGCATCAGGAAGTTGGCGGAGATCATGTCCCAGCCGCGTGCCGCCGCCTCGACCACGCCCTTGGAGAAGGGCGCGACCGCGGTGACGACGATGGGGGGATGGGGCCGCTGCCAGGGGCGCGGGAGGATGCCCTGGCCGATGTCGGGGATGAGGGTGCGGGCGGTCGAGATGGTCCAGTATTTGCCCTTGAGGTCGTAGGGCGGCTCGCCGCGCCAGATGGCGAGCACCTGGTCGATCGCCTCGACGAACATCTCGCTGCGATTGGCGTCGAGATTGCCGAACACCTCGGCATCCGAAGGGAGGCCGCCCGGGCTGATGCCGAAGATCAGCCTTCCGTCGAGCAAATGATCCAGCATCGCGATCTCGGCGGCGACGGCGGCGGGATGGTTGTTCGGCAGGTTGACGGTGCCGGTGCCGAGACGCATGCGCACCGTGGCTTCGACGAGGGTCGCGATGAAGAGCGTGCAGGAGGTGATGTTCTCGGCTTGGTCGGTCGCGTGCTCGCCGACATAGCCCTCGCGGAAGCCCAACTGGTCGGCGAGGATGAATGCCTCGCGATCCTCGCGGAGCGAGGCCCGCCAGTCCTTGCCGAGCGGATGGATCGGCATCGTAAAGAAACCGAGTTCCATGGTATTCCTATCGCTATTGCCGATCCCTCTGGCCGAAGGGGGCCGGGCCCGGCACGGGGCCCTGCCTTCGTGAGAGGCGGGAATTTATCGCCTGGCGGCCATTGCTTCGCATTATTTGTTCTGGGCCGGGCCATCAGGCGGGAAAGGGGAGCGAGTGCATCGAACGCGAGGATCTTCGGCTCATTTGCTCCATGGCTCGGATGGGGGCGCCTTCGAGCGATGCCCGCCGGGGAATCCTTCAGGAGTCCTGAGATCGCTTCGCGATTCCCCGGGAGCGCGGACGGATTTTCCGTCAATCTTTCGTGAAACGTGACGCCGCGTGCCCTCCTTGCGTCACTTTCTCTTTCAGTTGACGCTAATTTCTGTCCTTTGTGCTGTCAAGATTACGAACCAAGGCTGAGTTAACGTGGCGAAAGCCCGGAAGGTGAGAATGGCGGGCTGGAGACACCTCGGGGAACGCCGTGCGGTGGCGCGCGGTCGCACGGAATTGGGTCGCGCGGAGTTGGGTGGCGCGCGGGCGGCCGGAGGCGCGGCATGATCCGTTGCAAGGACTGCACGCTCCGGCGGAAGCAATTGTTCCGCCCGATGAACGGGCACGAGGTCGGCGCGATCGCGCGGATGAGGAAAGACGACCTGATCGTTCCGGCGGGCACGGATGTTATCCGCGAGGGCGAGCGCGGCCAGAAGTTCTATACGCTCTACGAGGGATGGGCGGTCCGCTACCACCGGTTGGCGGACGACTCGCGGCAGATCCTCGATGTGATTCTGCCGGGGGACCAGGTCGGCTTCACGCCCGTTCTTCTTGGCCGGAGCGCCCATTCCGTACAGACCCTGACGCCGTCCACTTTTTGCGTGCTGGATGGGCGTGCGTTGCCCGGCGCTCTCAAGGCGAACCCGGAGCTGGCGCTGGAGCTGCTCAGGACCTGGCTTGCCGAGGCGCGCCGGTCCGACCTCAGGCTCACCATGCTGGGGCGGCTGAGCGCCGCCGAGCGCGTCGGCTATTTCCTGATCGAAACGTATGACCGGTTGCGCCGGCGCGGCATGGCGCGCAACGGAACCTCTCCGTTTCCGCTCCGGGGGATCGACATCGCGGACGCGGTGGGGCTTTCCCGGGTGCATGTCATGCGCGCGCTCAAGGAGCTGCGGAGCGAGTTGCTGCTCGACCTCGAGGGCGGCGACCTCGTCATCCCGGATTTCGCCAAGCTCGCGAAATTCACCGGCTATGTTCCGATCCCGCGTGCCGGGAAGCGGGTTGTAATCTAGAGGGATGGGGGTCTGGGGCCTCAGGCCCCAGCGGGGGGCGGGGGCAGAGCCCCCGCATGTTAC
The DNA here is from genome assembly GCA_963745975.1 of uncultured Pseudomonadota bacterium. GTDB lineage: Bacteria > Pseudomonadota > Alphaproteobacteria > Acetobacterales > Acetobacteraceae > JAKAWQ01. Next base: position 59,032 of record CAVUZJ010000020.1, on the reverse strand, counting down.
CTCAATCCGAAAAGCCGGGCGGCGTTGCCGCCGATGATCTTGGCCTGGGTCGTGGCGTCGAGGCCGGGCGTTTCGAGCACGTGGCCGACCGGGTCGTATTCCCCCATGTCGAACGGGTAGTCGGTGCCGAGCAGCACGTGGTCCGGGCCGAAGACGGAAATGAGCGCCGAGAGCTGGTGGGGAGTGAATACGATCGTGTCGACATACATGCGCCGGAGATAGGTGCCGGGCGGCTCCTTGAGATCGCCGCGGCAGTCGGGGCGGGCGCCCCAGGCGTGGTCGATGCGGCCGGAATAGGCGCCGAGATAGCCGCCGCCGTGGACGGCGATGATCTTGAGGCCGGGATGGCGGGCGAGCACGCCGTCGAAGATCAGGTAGTGCACCGCGACGGTGGTATCGAGCGGGTTGCCGATGACGTTGCTGAAGTAGAAGCGTTTCAGCCGCTCGCCCTCGGGGTAGCCGTTGGGGTGGAGCATGACGACGGCGCCGAGCTCTTCGGCGCGGCTCCAGAAGGGTTCGTAGGCGGGATCGGAGAGCTCGCGGCCGGGGAGCGAGGTGAGGAGCTGCACGCCCTTGAGGCCGAGGGTCTCGACGGCGTGGGTGAGCTCGGACGCGACGGCGGGCGGATCCTGCATCGGCACGGTGCCGAGGCCGGCGAAAAGGTCGGGGCGGCGGGCCGCGAACGCGGCGATACCTTCGTTGACGACGCGGGTCGTGCGGCGGGCGATCCCGGCTTCGATGGTGTAGTAGGATTGCTGCGGGGCGGGCGCGATCACCTGGCGGTCGAGGCCCATCGCCGCCATTTCGGCGAGCCTGATCTCGAGCTCGGTGATGTGGCGCTTGCGGTCGCGGTTCTGATCGGCGTTGACGCTGCGGGTTTCCGGTGTGGAGAAGCGGTGCGGCGAGACGGTCATCGGGTCGAGATGCGGCTCGGCGATGGCGGCGGCCTCGGGAATGAGAAGATGGCTGTGCATGTCCACGGTGATCGAAGCGGGCCTGATCTCGCGGCCGGGCCTGCCGTGGGTACGGGCCGCGGTCGGGCCATAATTGCTGGTCGTTGCGCTCATCGGGATTTCCTTGTTCGGGGAGGGATTCAGAAGACGCCGAGATGGCGGTCGATCAATGCCGGGTCGGCGGCGATCTCGGCGGCGGGGCCGGAGACGGCGATGCGGCCGGCGTTGAGGAGGGCCACGTCGTCGGCGAGCGAGAGGGCGAGGCGGACGTTCTGCTCGACGAGGATGATCGAGAGGCCCTCGGACTTCATCGCGGCGATGGCGCGCCCGACCTCGGCCACGATCTGCGGGGCGAGGCCTTCGGAGGGCTCGTCGAGGAGGAGGACGCGCGGGTTGCCGACGAGCGCGCGGCCGATCGCCAGCATCTGCTGCTCGCCGCCCGAGAGGAGGCCCGCGTGCTGGGTGCGGCGCTCGGCGAGGCGGGGGAAGGCGGTGAAGACGCGATCGACGGTCCAGGCCTTGGTGCGGCGTGCGGCGACGGCGAGGTTCTCGGCGACCGTGAGGCTCGGGAAGATGCGGCGGCCTTGCGGGACGAGGCCGATGCCGCGCCCGGAGATGATCTCGGGTGCGAGGCCGGAGATCGGCTCGCCCTCGAGCAGGATGCGGCCGCGGCGCGGGGCGAGGAAGCCCATGATGGTGCCGAGCGAGGTGGTCTTGCCGGCGCCGTTGCGGCCGAGGAGGGCCAGGAGCGAGCGCGGGCGGAGTGCGAGGCTCATCTGCTGGAGCACGTGGCTCTCGCCGTAGAAGACGTCGATCGCCTCGAGGGCGAGCGCCGGAACCGCGTCAGACGCCAAGATAGACCTCGCGCGTGCGGGGATCGGCGGCGACCTCGGCGCGGGTGCCGGCGAGGACGACGGCGCCGCGGTCGAGGAGCGTGATGCGCTCGGCGAAGGCGAGGGCGGCGTCCATGTCGTGCTCGATCATCACGACCGTGATGGACCGGGGGATTTTTTCGAGGAGCGCCTGGATGGTTTCGCGCTCCTCGCGCGAAAGACCGGCGAGCGGCTCGTCGAGCAGCAGGAGGCGCGGCTCCTGGGCGAGCGCCATCGCGAGCTCGAGGCGGCGGCGCTCGCCGTAGGCGGTTTCGGCGACGATACGGTGGGCGGCGCCGGCAAGCCCGACGGTGGCGAGCGCCTGCTCCGCGCGCTCCGCAAGATCGGTGCGGCGGGCGAGCGGGCGCCAGGCGGAGAAGACGCGGCGCTCGATGCCGAGGAGGGCGAGGACGACGTTGTGGAGCAGCGTCTCGCGCGGGAAGAGGGTGAGCACCTGGTAGGTGCGGGCGAGGCCGAGGGCGACGCGCGCGCGGGTGGGAAAGCGCGTGGCGTCGGTGCCGAAGAGGCGGATGCGGCCGGCGGAGGGGGAAAGATCGCCGGTGACGAGGTTGAAGAGGGTGGTCTTGCCGGCGCCGTTCGGGCCGATCAGCAGGTGGCGTTCGCCGGCGCCGACGGAGAGCGAGACGTCGCGCGTCGCGACGACGCCGCCGAAGTTCTTCGAGAGCCCGGCGAGCTCGAGGGCGGGGGCGCCGCTCATGCGGTGCGGCCCCGGGCGCGGCGACGAGCGAGGCGGCTTCGGCCGAAATGGCGCCAGAGGCGGGCGCAGCCGGGCACGAGGCCTTCGGGGAGGAAGAGCTCGCAGCCGATGAAGATCAACCCGAGCACGGTGTACCAGCGGGCGACGTAGCTGCTGACGACGGTCTTCACGAGCGTGATGATGACGGCGCCGACGACGGGACCGGCGAGCGTGCCGGGGCCGCCCAGGATGACCATCAGCAGCACCTCGGCCGCCTGCTGGAGCGTCATCGTCTGCGGGCTGATGAAGAGGAAGTCGAAGGCGAAGAGGAGGCCGGCGAGCGAGCCCCAGAAGCCGGAATAGATGAAGGCGAGCCAGCGGATGCGCCAGACATGGTGACCGAGCATGCGCATCCGCCGCGGCTGGTCGCGGGTGCCACGCAGGCTCGCGCCGAAGGCGGAATGGGCGAAGCGGTGAAAGCAGAAGAGGGCGGCGAGGAAGATGATCGCGACGAAATAATAGAACGGAATGGCGCCGGAGAGATCGATCCCGAAGGGGCGCGGGCGGGCGGCGATGCGCATGCCGTTGTCGCCGCCGGTGAGGCCGACCCAGCGATAGGCGAGGCCCCAGACGACCTGGCCGATGGCGAGCGTGATCATCAGAAAGCCCAAGCCCCGGGCGCGGAGCGAGAGCGCGCCGATGACGCCGGCGAGCACGGTGCCGGCGGCCAGCGCGCCGAGGGCGGCGGGAAGGGCCGCGAGATGGGCGGTTCCGACCAACCAGGCATAGACGTAGGCCGGCACGCCGAGGAAGGAGGCCTGGGCGAGCGAGATCATGCCGCCGTGGCCGAGCAGCACGTCAAGGCTGAGTGCGAGGAGGGAGAAGACGAGGATCTGGCGAGCGATCGCGATGTAGAAGACTCCGGGGAGGAGCCAGGGCAGGACGGCGAGGAAGGCCGCGACGAGGAGCGCGGGGCCGAGCGCGCGGGCGAGGCTCATTGGGCCACGCGGCCGAAGAGGCCTTCGGGCTTGACGATGAGGGCGATGATCATCGGCAGGAAGAGGATGACGTAGGCGAAGCTCGGAAAGAGCGCGATCCCGAAATTGTAGATGAAGCCCACGATCATGCTGCCCGCGAAGGCGCCGGCGATGCTGCCGATGCCGCCCAGGATGACGACGATGAGGGCGAGCGGCAGCATGTCGGAATCGAGGCCGGGATAGGCGGAGAGGATCGGGCCGCCGATGACGCCGCCGAGGCCGGCGAGGGCGGCGCCCAGGAAGAAGACGGCGGTGAAGAGGCGCGAGACCGGGATGCCGACGCCGCACGCCATCTCGCGGTCATCGACGCCGGCGCGGATCATCGCGCCGAGCCGCGTGCGCTCCATCAGGAGCACGACCAGGATGGCGACGATGACGGCGAGTGCGAGGACCGCGAGGCGGTAGGCGGGAAAGAAGAAGCCGCCGAAGGCGATGGCGCGGGAGAGAAAATCGGGCGGGGCGAGCGAGATCGGATCGCCGCCCCAGGTCATCAGGCAGAGATCGGCGATGATGAAGGCGATGCCGAGCGTGGTGAGGACCTGGGCCTGCTCGTTGCCGGCGAGGCGGCGGAGCAGCAGGCGCTCGAGCACGGCGCCGAGGAGGCCGACGCCGACGGCGCCGGCCAAGGCGGCGAGCCAGAAGGGAAGATTCTCGTCGAGCACGGTCGCGCCGAGATAGGCGCCGAGCATGAAGAAGCCGCCATGGGCGAGGTTCGGCACGCGGAGCAAGCCGAAGATCAGCGAAAAGCCCACCGCGAGCAGGAAGAGGAACCCGCCCATGGCGACCGAGTTGAGTGCCTGGATCAGCCAGAACTGCGGCGACAAGGATGCTCCCCCGCTTTGCCCGTTATGTCTCGACTATTTCTCGATGTAGCGCCCGGGCGGCCAGTTCTTCGAATAGACCGGCTCCTTGAGGAAGGCGGTCTGATCGTAGGTCCAGAACTGGCTGACGTCGTCGTAGGTATGGATGGGCACGTTGACGAGCCAGCCGTCCACCCGCTCCACCCTGCGGATATACGCGTTCTCGATGGCCTGGCCGAACTCATCGAAGCGGAGCGGGCCGCAGGCGCTGGCGGCGATCTGCTCGCTCCGCATCGCGTGCATGAAGAGCTCGCGGTTTTCGATGTTGCCGTCGATCTTTTCGAGCGCCGCCTTGATGACCTCGCCGCAGATATAGGGGCCGGCGCCGAGCAGGCCGGGATCGCGATGGTAGCGGCGGCGCATTTCGGCGACGAACGCCTGGTTCGAGGGGTAGGTGAGGGCGGGGGCGTAGTAGCAGCAGGAGAGGAGGCCCTCGGCGATCTTGCCCATCTGCGGCAGGATCGCATCGTCGAAAGCGGTGATGCCGCCGATCAGCGGCTTGCGGCCGCCGAGGCCGTACTGGAAATATTGCTGGGTGAAGCGGAAGCCGTTGGCGCCGGCGAAACCGATGAAGACGGCATCGGCGTCGGGGCGGATCTCGGCGATGTAGGTGCCGTAGTCGGGCGCGTTGAGCGGCGGCCAAAGGCGCTGGATGATCTCGCCGCCATTGTCCTCGAAGACCCGCATGAAGCCGGAGCACTGCTCGTAGCCGAAGGCGAAATCGTCGGCGAGCATTGCCATTTTCTTATAGCCCAGCGTCTTCGCGGCGTATTGGCCGAAAGGCTGGGTGGTTTGGGACGAGGTGCAGGCGGGGCGGATGAACCACGGCGAGGGCGTGCGCTGGGTGATGTTGTCGGCCGCGGCGATGCCGACCAGCGGCATCTGCTGCTTGGTGGTGTAGCCGATGATCGCGTAGAGCTCGAAGGCGGCGAGCGGGCCGATGATGACGTTCACGTTGTCGCGCTCGACCAGCGCCTGCGCCTTGGCCAGCGTGACGGCGGGCACGCCTTGCGTGTCCTCGACGAAGAGCTCGACCGGGCGGCCGGCGAGCGTCTGCTTCTGCTGGTCGAGGAAGATGGTGAGGCCCTGCTCCATCTGGATGCCGCCGGCGGCGAGCGGGCCGGTTTTCACGCAGAGCAGGCCGAGACGGATGGGCGCGGCGGTAGCTGCTTTGGCGCGGCGGCGCGGCAGTGCGGCAAGGCCGGCGCCGGCTCCCAAGGCCGAAAGCGAGAGCTTGAGTGCGTTCCTGCGGTTCAGTCGCATCGGTTTCCTCCCCCGATTGCCCACGCCTTCATGGCGGCGGGCGATTGGCACGCAAATGGGGAGGATCGACCATGGAAGCAGTGCGTCACCCCGTCCCGCACGTGGCGGAACGAGGACCGGCCGGCACGAGCGTCGTGCCGCCGGCAGGATCGTTCGCGGCCCCTCCCTCATGCAAGCGGTTCCGCGGATGCGGTCCGCCGACGGGGTCCCCAGCGCGGCAAGCGCGCTGGGGTGCCCCGGCGCCGTTTCTTGCTTTTCCGGCAACGGGAAAATGCCAGTGAAGGAGGGTGGCCTGTCAAGCGGGGCAATCGGGCGCGCGGTCACTTCTCGATGTAGCGCGCGGGCGGCCAGGTCTTCGAATAGACCGGCTCCTTGAGGAAGGCGGCTTGGTCTGTACGTCCAGAACTGACTCACGTCGTGGAAGGTGTAGATCGGCACGTTGACGAGCCAGCCGTCCACCCGCTCCACCTTGCGGATATAGACGTTGCCGATGACGTTGCCGAATTCGTCGAATTTCACCGGCCCGCGCGCGGTTTCGGGGACGACGCCGGTGCGCAGCGTGTGCATGAGGAGGGCGCGGTCCTCGATGCGCCCGCCGATCTTGTCGAGCGCGGCGGCGAGCACCTGGCCGGTGACGTAGGTGCCGGCGGAGTAGTAACCCGGATCGGCGTGATAAGTTTTTCTCATGGCGGCGACGAAGGCACGGTTCGAGGGATAGTCGAGCGCGGGGGAATAGAAGCAGCAGGAGACGAGACCGAGCGCGATGTTGCCGATTTGCGGCAGGATCGAATTGTCGATCCCGGTCATGCCGCAGATCATCGGCTTGCGGCCGCCGAGGCCGTACTGGAAATATTGCTGGGTGAAGCGGAATCCGTTGGTGCCGGCGAAGGCCATGAAGACGGCGTCGGCGTCGGGGCGGATCTCGGCGATGTAGGTGCCGTAGTCGGGCGCGTTGAGCGGCGGCCAGAGCTGCTGGACGACCTTGCCGCCATTGTCCTCGAAGACGCGCATAAAGCCGGCGTTCTGCTCGTAGCCGTAGGTGAGGTCGTCGGCGATCACCGTCATCTTCTTGTAGCCGAGCGTTTTCGCCGCGTAATAGCCCATCGGCTGGCTCGCTTGGGCGGAGGAGGAGGTGCAGCGGAGGAACCAGGGATCGGGCGTGCGCTGGCTGATGTTCTCGGCCGCCGCGACCGAGAGCACCGGGATCTTCTGCGCCTCGGTGTAGGAGACGAGGGCGAGGAGTTCGAACGCCGCGAGCGGGCCGATGATCGCCTGCACCTTGTCGCGCTCGACCAGCTCTTGGGTCTTGGTCAGCGCGTTGGCCGGGATGCCGCCGGTGTCCTCGGTGAAGAGCTGCACCGGGCGGCCGCCCAGCATGTTGCCCTGCTCCTTGAGGAAGAGGTCGAGGCCCTGCGCCATCTGCAGGCCTCCGGAGGCGAGTGGGCCGGTCTTCACCGTGAGGAAGCCGAGGCGGATGGGCTCGGCGCCGGCGGCGGCGGCGTGGCGGATGGGCGAAGCGGCGACGGTGGCGGCCGCCGCGGTGGCGAGCGCTTTTCTGCGGGTGAGCTTCATCGTGCGTTTCCTCTCGGCGGGACTGTTCGTGCAGACGGAATGATGGGGGGAAGAAGATAAGATGATCGCGCTGGATTTCGGGCGAGCGTGGCGAAGTTGTCGCGGAGCTTGGACTTGCGCGCGGCGCCTCTTTTCTCCGGCACGTTTCCCCCTTCTTTCGGCCGGCGCAGACGCGCGCGCGGCACGGTTCCGATCGGCGGATTGCAATTTTCCGATGGCTGGAAAATGCTAAAGGCGGCGGCGGCGGTGTCAAGAGACAGGCTTGCGCTTGGGGACAGGCTTGCGCGTGCCGCCGCATGCACGGAATCAATCGAGGATGGAGCGACCATGAAAGGACGCGTGGGCGTCGTCGGGCTCGGCATCATGGGCGGCGCGATCAGCCGCAACCTCGTGCAAGCGGGCTGGGAGGTGCACGGCTTCGATCCCGATCCGGCGCAGAGCGCGCGGGCGGCGGCGAATGGCGTCGCGATCGCGGAAGATGCCGCGGCGCTGATCGCGGAAGCGCCGGTCGTGCTGACGAGCCTGCCGAGTGCGAAGGCGGCGGAAGCGACGGCGGAGGCGCTCGCGGCAAGCGGCGCGGGACACCGCGTGCTTGTCGAGCTCTCGACGCTGGCGCTCGCGGACAAGACGCGCGTGAAGGAGATCGTCGAGCGCGCGGGGCATCGCGCGATCGACTGCCCGATCAGCGGCACCGGCGCGCAGGCGGAGAAGAAGGATCTGGTTCTGTACGCGAGCGGCGAGAGCGCGGCGATCGCGGAAGTGCGATCTCTGCTCGAGGATTTCTCGCGCGCGGTGCACGATGTGGGCCCGTTCGGCAACGGCAGCCGGATGAAGTTCGTGGCCAACCTGCTGGTCGCGATCCACAACGTGGCGAGCGCCGAGGCGATGGTGCTCGGGATGAAGGCAGGGCTCGATCCGCGGCAAGTGTTCGAGCTGGTTGCCGCGGGTGCCGGCACCTCGCGCGTGTTCGAGCTGCGCGCGCCGATGATGGCGGAGGAGCGCTACCGGCCGGCGACGATGAAGGTGGGCATCTGGCAGAAGGACATGGCGGTGATCGGCGCCTTCGCAGCCGCGCTCGAATGCCCGGTGCCGCTCTTTGCCGCGAGCGCGCCGATCTATGCGGCGGCGATGGCGAACGGGCACGCCGACGACGACACGGCTGCCGTGTGCGCGGTGCTGGAGGCGATGGCGGGATCGCCGCGGCGCGGCGCAGGCGGCAAGGATTGAGCGGAGCGAAAGGGATGTCCATGCGCATCGGCGTTGCGGGCTTGGGGCGGATGGGTGCGGCGATGGCGGCGCGCCTGATCGATCGCGGGCATGAGGTCATCGTTTGGAACCGCACTTCGGAGCGGGCCGCGCCGCTCGTCGCGGCAGGAGCGAAAGAAGCCGGGAGCGCGGCCGCGCTTGCGGATCAGGCCGAGATCGTCGTCACCATGCTCTTCGACCAGAAGGCGGCGGATGCCGTCTATGGCGGACCGGCGGGGCTGCTCGCCGGCAATGTGCGGGGCAAGCTCCTGATCGATATGAGCACGGTGCGGCCGAGCGAGGTGAAGGCGACGGCCGAGGCGGTCGGCGAGGCCGGGGCGGCCTTCGTCGAGTGCCCGGTGGGCGGGACGATTGGGCCGGCGCGCAACGGCCAGCTGCTCGGCTTCGCGGGCGGGGAGCCCGAGGATTTCGCGCGCGCCAAGCCGGTGCTCGAGGAGCTTTGCCGGCGCGTCGACCTGGTGGGGAAGGTGGGCGCGGGTGCGGCGATGAAGCTCGCGATCAATCTGCCGCTCTTGGTGTTCTGGCAGGCGTTCGGCGAGGCCAATGCGCTGATCGGCGACCTCGGCTGCGATCCGCAATTCATCGTCGGGCTGTTCGCCGAGAGCTCGGGCGGGGCGAACGTGCTCCGCGTGCGCGGGCCCGCGGTCGCGGCGGCGCTGGCGGGGACGGGACCCACTGAGGTCACCTTCACGATCGGGCTGATCGGCAAGGACCTGCGGCTGATGGTCGAGGAGGCGGAGGCGAGGGGGTTCGACCTGCCGCTGGTCCGGCGCACGCTCGAGGTCTGCGAGCAGATGGTGAAGGCGGGCTGGGGCGATCGGGATGCGTCGTGGATGCCCGCCTTCTGGGCGGCGCATGTCGCGGGGAAGGCGTAGGGGCGGGGTGGTGGAGCCAAGGGGAGTCGAACCCCTGACCTCCTGAATGCCATTCAGGCGCTCTCCCAACTGAGCTATGGCCCCGGCCGAAGCCGACCCCTATAGCCCGCGCATGAACGGCCGATCAAGGCAGTGGCCGGCGGCGCGGGAGGAGGCGGAGTGCTTCGCGGCCAGCAATCTCTTCGCCTTCCTGCTGTGGCTCAGGCTGGCACGGGGGCGGTGGCTTGCGGATCAGGCGGCGCTCGGGCGGTGGGAAGAAGAGGACCCGGGCGGGTTCGCCGACGCGTTCTGGGATTTCGCGCGCGTGATCGGCGAGCGCGGGAAGGCGCTTTGCGTGGCCGAGAACGTGCTGCGCTACGGGGGCGCGAGGGAGACGTTGGTCGGGCCGCGAGGGTGCGTTTTCTCGCGCGAGAGGCTGTCCGAGGAAACGGCAGCGTTCGCGGCTGCGTACCGCGCCGCCGGAATTGGGGCGGGGGACGCGGTGGGCGGATGGGCGCCGGACGATCCGGAGTCGGTCGCTTCCTTCCTCGGCGCGAACGCGGTGGGCGCGGTATGGGCCTGCGAGCCAAGCGCGGCGCGGTTCCGGGTCGCGAAGGGGGAAGTTGCGGCCGCGCGTCGCGGGGCGGCGGTCGGCTTCGTGCGCCGCCCGCTCGCGGCGCCGCTGGCGATCTTCGCGGGTGGCGGTGTGGCGCGGCAGGAGGCGTTCCTCGCCTATCTCCGCGATATTCTTCTGCGGGCGGAGGTGAGGCCGGATCAGCGGATCGTGCCGGACCGGGAGCCCGGGTGGCAGCCCGGCTGGCTTTGGGGGATCGCGGCGCTGGCGACCGGAGCGAGCGTCGTTCTCGGCTAGAGCAGGAGACCCACGCGGACGAGGATCGCGACGGCGATGAGAAGCTCGAGCTGGTTGACGATGACGGAGAGGCGATGGGCGCGGGAGAACGCCGCTTCCTGGCCGGACTCGCGAAGGAGGTTGATCCGCGGCATCAGCGAAAGCCAGAGCCAGAGCGTGGTGAGGGCGATGAGCGCCAGGACCGCGGCGCACCAGGGGACGATGGGATAGAGGCCGATCGCGGCGATCGCCGAGGCGACGAAGGTGAAGCGGTAATAGTGGGGAAAGACCGCGCGGATGAAGCGGCCCGAGGCCGGCGGCTCCAACGTGCGGAAGACGAGCGGGGCGACGACGGCGCCGAAGAAGCCCATGCCGCCGGCGAGGGCGGCGAGCGCGATCAGCCCGACAACCGCCGCGCCCTGCTGCATGGGCAAGAGCTCAGTAGCGGTAGAGGTCGGGCTTGAACGGCCCCTCGCGCTCGAGGCCGAGATAGTGCGCCTGCTCGGTCGTAAGCTTGGTGAGCGTGGCGCCGACCTTCGCGAGATGGAGCGAGGCGACCTTCTCGTCGAGCGCCTTGGGCAGCGTATAGACCTTCCGCTCGTAGCGGCCGGGCGGGGCGGTGAAGAGCTCGATCTGGGCGAGCACCTGGTTGGTGAAGCTCGCACTCATCACGAAGCTCGGATGGCCGGTCGCGTTGCCGAGATTGACGAGCCTGCCTTCGGAAAGAACGATCAGGCGCTTGCCGTCGGGGAAGACGACCTCGTCCACCTGCGGCTTGACGTTCTCCCAGACATAGTTGCGCAAGGCGGCGATCTGGATCTCGGAATCGAAGTGGCCGATGTTGCAGACGATGGCGCGGTGCTTCATTGCCCGCATGTGGTCGATCGTGATGACGTCAATGTTCCCCGTGGCGGTGACGAAGATGTCGCCGCGCGGGGCAGCGTCCTCCATCGTCACGACCTCGTAGCTCTCCATCGCCGCCTGGAGCGCGCAGATCGGATCGACCTCGGTGACGAGGACGCGGCAGCCGGCTTGGCGGAGGCTCGCGGCCGAGCCCTTGCCGACATTGCCGAAGCCGGCGACCACCGCGACTTTGCCCGCCATCATCACGTCGGTCGCGCGGCGGATGCCGTCCACCAGCGATTCGCGGCAGCCGTAGAGATTATCGAACTTCGACTTGGTGACGCTGTCGTTGACGTTGATGGCGGGGACCAGGAGCGTGTGGCTCGCCGCCATCTCGTAGAGGCGGTGCACGCCGGTGGTCGTCTCCTCGGAGATCCCGCGCACGGCCGTCATCCGCTTGGGATGGCGCTCGTGCATCACCTTGGTGAGATCGCCGCCGTCATCGAGAATCATGTTCGGCGTCCAGCCGTCCGGGCCCTCGATCGTCTGGTCGATCGCCCACCAGAACTCCTCCTCGCTCATGCCCTTCCAGGCGAAGACGGGGATGCCGGCCGCGGCGACGGCCGCGGCGGCGTGGTCCTGGGTCGAGAAGATGTTGCAGGAGGACCAGCGGACGGTGGCGCCGAGCGCGAGCAGCGTCTCGATCAGCACCGCGGTCTGGATCGTCATGTGCAGGCAGCCGGCGATGCGCGCGCCGGCGAGCGGCCTTGCCTCCCCGTACTCGGCCCTGAGCGCCATCAGGCCGGGCATCTCGTCCTCGGCCATCGAGATTTCCTGCCGGCCCCAGGCGGCGAGCGAGAGGTCCTTTACCTTGCAGTCGCTGGCGGTCGATCCGTCGGGCATGGGCGGGTCCTTGCGAAGAGAGGAATCAGGTGTTCATGGCGTCGAAGAAGTCCTGATTGGTCTTGCTGTATTTCAGCTTGTCGAGCAAGAACTCCATGGCGTCCACGGTGCCCATCGGGTTGAGGATGCGGCGCAGGACCCACATCTTGGAGAGCGTGCCCTTCTCGACCAGCAGCTCCTCCTTGCGCGTGCCCGACTTCGTGATGTCGATCGCGGGGAAGCTCCGCTTGTCGGAGAGCTTGCGGTCGAGAATGATCTCGGAGTTGCCGGTGCCCTTGAACTCCTCGAAGATCACCTCGTCCATGCGGCTGCCGGTGTCGATCAGCGCGGTCGCGATGATGGTGAGCGAGCCGCCTTCCTCGATGTTCCGCGCGGCGCCGAAGAAGCGCTTCGGCCGCTGCAGCGCGTTGGCGTCCACGCCGCCGGTCAGCACCTTGCCCGAGGAGGGAACGACGGTGTTGTAGGCCCGGGCGAGGCGGGTGATGGAATCGAGCAGGATCACCACGTCGCGCTTGTGCTCGACCAAGCGCTTGGCCTTCTCGAGCACCATCTCGGTCACCTGGACGTGGCGCGTCGCCGGTTCGTCGAACGTCGAGCTCACGACCTCGCCCTTGACGCTACGCGCCATGTCGGTGACTTCCTCGGGCCGCTCGTCGATCAGCAGCACGATGAGGAAGACCTCGGGATGGTTGGCGGCCACCGCGGTCGCGATGTTCTGCAGCATCACCGTCTTGCCGGTGCGCGGCGGGGCGACGATCAGGGCGCGCTGGCCTTTGCCGATCGGCGCGATGAGATCGATGACGCGGGGCGTGAAGTCCTTGCCGGGACCTTTCGCCACCGACTGGAAGTTCTCGACCTCCATCTTGAGCCGCCGGTCCGGGTAGAGCGGCGTCAGATTGTCGAAATTGATGCGGTGGCGGACGGCGTCCGGCTGCTCGAAGTTGATCGTGTTGAGCTTGAGCAGGGCGAAATAGCGCTCGCCCTCCTTGGGCGCGCGGATCTGGCCCTCGACGGTGTCGCCGGTGCGCAGCCCGAACCGGCGGACCTGGGCCGGGCTCACATAGATGTCGTCCGGGCCGGGGAGGTAGTTCGCCTCGGGGCTGCGGAGGAAGCCGAAGCCGTCGGAGAGGATCTCGAGCGTGCCTTCGCCGCTGATCGCCTGGTCGTTGTCGGCCAGGTTCTTCAGGATCGCGAACATCATGTCCTGCTTGCGCAAGGACGACGCGTTCTCGATCTGCAGCGATTCGGCGTAGCTCAGGAGGTCTGCGGGTGATTTCGCTTTGAGTTCGGCGAGGTGCACGGATTGCCTCGGGGAGAAAGGGAATGCCGGGCGGGACAGCGAAAGATGATCCGGCAGGCGGTCCCAGCGAAGGAGTTCGATGGGCACTCTTCATGCCGCCCGCCATGCCTGATGGCGAGCACTATCCCGAAAGAACAGGGAGACGGGCGGCGGCCGGCCGCCAACGGGTATGCCGAAATGTAGGGAAGGCCCCGGCGTCCCGTCAAGTCACGGAAATGGGGCGGGGCGGGCGAGCGTCAAGGGGCCATGCTCTCAGAACGGCCGGACGATGACCATGACGACGATGATCACCATGAGGAGGCTCGGCACCTCGTTGGCGATCCGATAGAAGCGCTGCGGGCGGCGATTGGCGTCCGCCAGGAAGTCCTTCCGCCAGCGCGAGAGCATGCCGTGGAAGCCGCTCAGCAGGATCACGGCCAGCAGCTTCGTGTGCCACCACCCGGCATGCCAGTTGACCGTGCCGGGGGTCAGGACCAGCAGAATTCCGAAGATCCAGGCGGCCATCATCGAAGGTGTCGCGATCGCGCGATAGAGCCGCCGCTCCATCACCTTGAACCGCTCGCTCTCGGCCGAGCCGGGCGCGACCTCGCAATGATAGACGTAGAGGCGCGGCAAATAGAGGAGCGCTGCCATCCAAGAAATGACCGCGATCACGTGCAGGGCCAGCAGCCACGAAAGCGCGGGAGCGAGCCAGGGGATGCTCATGCGGGGGCGATCTCCTTGGGGCAGGCCGGATGGGCCGGGCCGCAGGCGCCGCGGCCGGAAAGGACGCAAAGCCCGGGCGGCAGCGCACGCGCCGCGCGGACGAGCCCGGCCAGGGCGGCGATGAAGAGCGGCTCGAGGGCGGGCGTGGGCGCGCGGAAATAGGCGGGAACGCCGGACCGGACGGCAAGCTCGCGATAGTCGATGTCGAGCTCGACCAGGGTTTCCGAATGCTCCGAGACGAAGGCGATCGGCACCACCAGCAGCGCGGTCCGATCGGCGCCGGCGGCGCGCACCTCCTCGTCCGTGCTCGGGGCGAGCCAGGGCTCGGGCGTCGCGCGGGACTGAAAGCAGACGCGGGATTCGGGCGCATCCGGGCCGAGTGCGGCGAGCACCGCAGCCGCCGTCGCCTCGATCTGCATCCGATAGGGATCCCCCGCCCGCACCACCCGCTCGGGCAGCCCGTGGGCCGAGAAGAGCAGACGCAGCTTCGTGCCGGCCGGAAGCTCGGCGCGGGCCGCCACGATCTCGCGCCCCGCGATGGCGGCGAGGGAGCCGACGAAGGCCCGGTCCGCATACCAGCAGCAGACCATCCGGGTCGGCTTGGCGAGCCCGGCGGCGGCGGCCGCCTCCCGCCAGTCGGCAAGCGAGCTTCCCGTCGTCGTCGTCGAGAAGTGCGGATAGAGCGGCAGAAGCACGATCTCGTCCGGCTCCCAGGCGGCGACCGCGCGGGCCGCCTCACGACTCAGCGGATGCCAGTAGCGCATGGCGATAAACGCACGGGCGGAAATATCGGGCAGCGCAGCCTCCAGAAGCTTCCCCTGTCGCTCGGTTTGGGCAAGCAGCGGCGAGCGGCCGCCGATCTTCTCATAGGCTGCCGTCGCCGGGCTAAGGCGCGCGCGGACGATGCGACGGGCGATCAGCGCCCTGATCGGCCATGGCGCCGTGATGATCGCGGGATCGCGGAACAGGTTAAGCAGGAACGGGCGGATCGCCTCCGGCCGATCCGGCCCGCCGAGGTTGAAGAGAACGATAGCGACCTTCGGCGCCGCCGGCATGTCAGAGGCTGCGCACCAAGCGAGCAAGCTCCCCCACGTGCTCGGGCGGGGTTTCCGGCAAGACACCGTGGCCAAGATTGAAGATGTGTGGCCGCCCGCGGAGCGCCAGCGCGATCGCGCGGGCCTCCTCGGCAAGCGCGGCCCCGCCGGCGAGCAAGGCCAGCGGGTCCAGATTGCCCTGCAGCGCCACCCTCTCCGGCACGACCGCAGCCGCAAGCCCAGGCTCGGCGACAGTATCGAGCCCCACCGCATCGAGCCCGGTGAGGCTCGCATAGGGCCCGAGCATCAGCCCGGCGAGGCGGGGAAAGCCGATCAGCGGAACGCCCGGCACCCGCTCCTTCAGCGCCGCCACGATGCGCGCCGTGGGCGCGATCACGAACCGGCGGAAGAGGGCAGGCGGCAGCAAGCCGGCCCAACTATCGAAGAGCATCAGGGCCTCGGCACCGGCCTCCGCCTGGGCCGCCAGCCACTCCACGCTCGTCTCGGCCAGAAGATCGACCAGCGCGCCCAACAACGCCGGCTCCTCCCGCGCCATCGTCCTGGTCGCGAGGAACTCGCCGGCCCCGCCATCCACCAAATAGCAAGCCAGCGTGAAAGGCCCGCCGCCGAACCCGATCAGCGCCGCCGATGCCGGCAGCTCCCGCCGCACCGCACGGATCGTCTCGAGCACCGGAGCCATCGCCCCAGGCAGCCGCGCAGCATCGAGCGCCGCCACTTCTCCCATGGACCGGAGCGGCGGAAAGACCGGCCCCTTGCCCTCCTCATAAGTGAGCGGGCGGCCCAGCGCCCACGGGAGCAGCGGAATGTCGCTGAAGAGGATCGCCGCATCGAGCCCGAAACGCCGCACCGGCTGGAGGGTCGCCTCCGCGGCAAGCTCGGGCGTCGTGCAAAGGGTGAGGAAATCCCCCGCCCGCTCCCGAAGCGCACGATACTCCGGCAGATACCGCCCGGCCTGGCGCATGAGCCAAAGCGGCGGCGGCCAGACGGCGTTGCCGCGGAGGACGCGAAGCAGCGTCTTGCCGGCTTCCAAAGAAGAATCTCTTTCTTCTTCTTGGTGCTTCTGTTGAACCCTGTGCAACCTGGGGTACCCCGCTCACCCGCGCGCCCGCCCCCATTCATCCACAAGGGCTGCTCTTCGCAAGCCTTGAAAGCGCGCCGGCCTCCGCAGGTTATGCACAAGCGGCGAAGCAACTCCCGATTTTCTCCCCAGGCGAATTCCGAGAAGTGGTTATCCCCGCTCTGAGCTTTGCCCCGTTCTGCGCACGAAGTTCTCCCCAGGACTCACGCTTGCCCCCTTTTAAGGCCAGGGCTCTGCCCTGGACCCGACCGAGGGGCTCTGCCCCTCGGACTCCCCGGCAAAGGCGGAGCCTTTGCAATCCGTTACCTTAAGGGGATGGGGGTCTGGGGCCTCAAGGCCCCAGCGGGGATGCAAGGGGCAGAGCCCCTTGCCGGGGTTCCAAGGGGCAGAGCCCCTGGCCTTGGCGGGGCGGGGCGGGCTATGCCGGCGTAATGGCGGAAGTGCGGCTCAATCTGCATCTCATTTCGGATGCGACCGGCGATACGTTGAACGCGATCGCGCGGGCGACGGTCGTGCAATTCGAGCACGCGCACATCGTCTATCATCGTTGGAGCCTCATCCGGACGCGGTTTCAGATGCATCGTGTGCTGGAGGGCATCGAGGCCGAGCCCGGTCCCGTGCTTTCGACGGTGGTCGATCGTGCCCTGCGGATCGAGCTAGAGACCGCCTGTCAGCGGCTTGGCCTACCGGTGGTGAATGTGCTCGATCCGGTGCTGGCGCTGCTGGCCGAGCAGGTGGGGGAGCAGGCCGGCGCGCGGCCAGGCCGGCAGTATCGGCTGGACGACGATTATTTCCGCCGGATCGATGCGATGCATTACGTGCTCGCCCATGACGACGGCCAGGCAAGTGCGGGGATCGCTGAGGCGGATGTGGTGCTGGTGGGCGTCTCGCGCAGCTCCAAGACGCCGACCTCGTTCTATCTTGCCAACCGTGGCGTGAAGGCGGCGAACGTGCCGCTGGTGCCGAGCCTGCCGGTGCCGGAAGTGCTTGAGAATCCGCCCTGCCCGGTGATCGGGCTCACCATCGAGCCGGATCGGCTGATCGAGATCCGGCGGCATCGGCTGAGCGCGATCGGGGCGCAGGCGCCGGGCACGGCGGCGTATGCCGAGACGCCCGCCTATGTCGATCGCGAGGCGGTGGCGGCGGAGCTGCTGTGGGCGCGGCGGATGTGTAGCCGGCATGGCTGGCCGACGATCGACGTCACCCGCCGCTCGATCGAGGAGACGGCCGCGGCCGTGGTGAAGCATATCGAGGCGTGGCACGCGCGGCGGGCGGCCAAGGCGGCCGAGCAGGCCCGGGCGAAGGATGGCCCTGCAGCGTGAGCGGCCGGAGCTTGTGCTGGCGAGCGGCTCGCCAGCGCGGGCGATGCTGCTTCGCTCGGCTGGGCTCCGGTTCCGCGTGGCGCCGGCTGCGCTCGACGAGGGCGCGATACGGGACGCGGCGCGGCGCGCCGGGGAGGATGCGGGCGGGGCGGCAATGATGCTGGCGGCGGGGAAGGCGCTGAAAGGGAGCGGGGCGGCCCCGGAGGCGCTGGCGATCGGGGCTGATCAGATCCTCGCCTGCGAGGGGCGGTGGTTCGAGAAGCCGGCGGGGAAGAAGGAAGCCGCCGAGCAGCTTCGGATGCTGCGCGGCCGGACACACGTGCTGGCGACCGCGATTGCCTGCGCGATCGGGGGCGAGGTGGTCTGGCGGGCGTTTGCCGAGGCGCGGCTCACGTTTCGCCGGTTCTCCGATGCGGCGCTCGAGGGCGTGCTGGAGGCGGACGCGGCTTCGGTGGGCAGCTCGGTCGGCGGCTATCGGCTGGAAGGGCCGGGGGTGCTGCTTTGCGAGCGGATCGAGGGCGATCATTTCACGATCCTCGGGCTGCCGCTTCTGCCGCTGCTCGGCTTCCTCCGGGAGCGGGGCGTGCTGGTCGACTAGATTTCGGTCCTCTGCCATCCTTCCCGCCATGGAACAGAAAGAGCAGGCACCGAGCGCCTTCACCCGCGTGCGGCGGATGCCGAAGCGGGGATCTTATGGGCGCGAGACGATCTATGGGATCCTCGACGCCGCCCCGTTCTGCCATGTCGGGCACGTGATCGGCGGCCGGCCGGTGGTGATCCCGACGCTGCACTGGCGCGAGGGCGAGCATGTCTATTGGCACGGCAACGCCGCGAGCCGGATGCTCGAGGCGAACGCCGCCGGCGGCGAGGTCTGCCTGACGGCGAGCCTCTTCGATGGCTGGGTGATGGCGCGCTCGGGCTTCCATCATTCGGCCAATTACCGCTCGGTGATGTGCTTCGGCGTGGCGCGCGCGATCACCGATGCGGCGGAGAAGGAGGCGGCGCTGGCCGGCTTCGTCGAGGGGCGGTTTCCGGGCCGCTGGGCGCGGCTCAGGCCGCCGACGCGCCAGGAGCTGAAGGCGACGGTCGTGCTCACGATGCCGATCGACGAGGCCTCGGCCAAGGTGCGGACGGGCCCGCCGATCGACGAGCCGGAGGATATTTCCTGGCCCGTGTGGGCCGGGGTGCTGCCGGTCTCGCTGGTGCCGGGGCGGCCGGAGCCGGCGCCGGACATGCCACCGGGGTTGAACGAGGTGCCGCCCGTTCCGAAGTGAGCGGCTAGCGAGGGGACGGCCGAGCTGGGGGGTGCGGCCGCAAGAATATCGATCGATTGATATTATCGTTCGATCGATATATGGTGCACCGCATGGCGACCGCCACAGACCTTCCGGGTCCCGATCCCGCCCTGCCCGCCGCGCTTCGGGCCCACCCCCGCGGCGAGGACACGCGCCTGCGCATCCTCCGCGCGGCGCTCGAGGTCTTCGCGACCAAGGGCTACGAGGGTGCGAGCACGCGGATGCTCGCCCGCCAGGCCGGCGTGAACCTCCCGGCAATCCAGTATTATTTCGGCAGCAAGCAGGGCCTCTACGAGGCGGTGATCGACCAGATCGCCGAGAAGATGGAGGCGCGCATGGCCCCGGTGACGGGCGAGATCCGCGCCGCGCTGGCCGAGGGCCCGGCCTCGCCGCAGGAGCTGCTCTCGCTGCTGCTCCGCATGCTCGATACCTTCGTCGAGCTCATCATGGACTGCGACAGCCCGGACTGGGAGAGCCGCGCGCTCTTCTTCGCCCGCGCCGAGGTCGAATCGGCCGCGGCGCTGGAGCCGCTCTACCAGCGCGTGATGCGCCGGATCGTCGAGCCCTGTGCCGGGCTTGTCGGCGAGCTGCTCGGCCTTCCGGCGGACGATCCGAAGACGCTGCTCCACGCGATTGCGGTCCTCGGCCAGGTCTCGATTTTCTGCAACCGCAAGAGCCAGCGCGTGCTCGGGCCGCTGCCGGGCACCGGCACGACCATGATCCCGGCGATCCAGGCGGTCGTGCGCGAGCACACGGCGGCGATCTTTTGCAAATCCGGGGGCGGGCGAGAATGAGCGCACTGGCCCCGGCTCGCGTCGCAACGACGCTTTCGGCGGCGCTGCTGGCCGGCTGCGCCGTCGGGCCAAATTTCCACTCGCCCGCAGCCCCTGACGTGACCGGCTATACCCGCACGCCGCTGCCGGTGGAGACGATCTCGGCGGACGCGCCCGGCGGCGCGGCGCAGCACTTCGTGACCGGCCTCGATATCCCGGGCGAATGGTGGGAGCTGTTCCATTCTCCCGCCCTCGATGCGCTGATCGCCGAGGCGTTCAAGGCCAACCCCGACATCGCTTCCGCCGAAGCGGCGCTCCGGCAGGCCAACGAGAATGTCTATGCCGCCGAGGGCGGGTTCTTCCCGGACGTGACGGCAAGCTTCCAGGCCGAGCGCCAGGCCTTCTCCGCCGCCGAGTTCGGGCAATCGACCGGCAAGAGCTCGACCTTCAACCTCGTCACCCCGACGCTCGCGGTGAGCTACCCGCTCGACGTCTTCGGCGGCGTCCGCCGCGAGGTGGAATCCTATGCCGCGACCGCGGAGTACCAGCGCTTCGAGCTGGAGGCCGCCTATCTCACGCTCGCCTCGAACGTCGTCGTCGCCGCGATCGAGGAGGCTTCCTATCGCGGCCAGATCGCCGCGACCGAGGACATCATCCGCATCGAGACCGACCAGCTCAACGTGCTCCAGCAGCAGTTCGAGCTTGGCGCGGTCGCGAAATCCGAGGTCCTGCAGCAACAGGCCACACTCGCCGCGACCCGGGCGACGCTGCCGACGCTCGCCAAAGAGCTGAGCCAGACGAACGACCGGCTGGCCGATCTCGTCGGCCGCTTCCCGAGCCAGGCGCCGGAGACCCAATTCGACCTCGCCGATCTTCGTCTTCCCGAGCAGCTCCCGGTGAGCCTTCCCTCGGCGCTGGTCGCCGACCGGCCGGACGTGCGCGCGGCCGAGGCCACCTTGCACGCGGCGAGCGCCAATGTCGGCGTCGCCATCGCCAACCAGCTCCCGCAATTCACGCTGACCGGCGAGTTCGGCAGCATGGCGCTCGGCTTCAGCTCGCTCTTCACGCCGGCGACGACGATCTGGAGCATGGCCGGCGGCGTCGCCACCACGGTCTTCGACGGCGGCGTGCTCCTGCACAAGAAGCGCGCGGCGGTCGCCGCTTTCGAGGAGGCGGCGGCGCAGTACCGCAGCACGGTGCTCGCTTCCTTCCAGAACGTCGCCGACGCGCTGCACGCCCTGCAATCCGACGCCGACGCGCTCGCCGCAGAGGTGACCGCCGAGCAATCCGCGGCCGCGACCCTCGACCTCGCGCGCCAGCAGTTCGCGCTCGGCGCCATCAGCTACCCGACGCTGCTCAACGCCGAGACGAGCTACGAGCAGGCGCGGATCAACCTCGTGCAGGCGGAAGCCACAAGGTTCGCCGACACGGCGGGGCTTTTCCAGGCGCTTGGCGGCGGCTGGTGGCACCGCAGCGACGTGACCGAAGCGACGAAGGGCAGCCCCGACCGGTTCTGGCTCTCCGCCGCGGTCACGGGACATTAAACGGAGCGAAGCATGGCCAAGCGCATGATCATCATGCTCGTCGCGGTCGGCCTGGTGCTGGGCGGCGTGTTCGGCTTTCAGATGATGAAGGCGCGCATCATCAAGCACGTGATGGCCTCGTTCGCCAATCCGCCGCAGACGGTCTCCACCACCGTGGCAAGCCTGCAGGACTGGCGGGCCTCGATCGGCGCGGTCGGGAGCCTGACGGCGGTGCAGGGCGCCAACCTCTCGCTCGAGGTGCCGGGGATCGTGACCGAGATCGATTTCCGCTCCGGCGAAAACGTGCAGAAGGGCCAAGTGCTGCTCCGCCTGCGCGCCGACGACCAGATCGCCCAGCTCCACGCGCTTCAGGCGACCGCGGAGCTCGCGCGCATCAACTATGATCGCGACCTCAAGCAGTACCGCGCCCAGGCGGTGAGCCAGGCCACGCTCGACACCGATGCGGCGACGCTCAAGAACGACGAGGCGCAGGTCGCGGCGCAGCAGGCCCTCGTCGATCAGAAGATCCTCCGCGCGCCGTTCTCGGGCACACTCGGCATCCGCGCCGTCGATCTCGGCGAGTATCTCCAGGCCGGCACCACGGTCGTCGGGCTGCAATCGCTCGATCCGATGTTCGCCGACTTCTACCTCCCGCAGCAGGATCTCTCGCGGATCAGCGTCGGCCAGCCCGTGACGGCGACGATCGACGCCTATCCGGGCAAGACGTTTCCCGGCCGGATCATGGCGATCAACCCCGCCGTCGATCCCAACTCCCGCAACGTGCAGGTGCGCGCCGACCTTCCCAACCCCGACCATCTGCTGCGCCCGGGCATGTTCGCCACCCTCGACATCGAATCGGGCGCGCCGGAGCCGCACATCACGCTGCCGCAGACCGCGGTCGCCTACAATTCCTACGGCGATTCGGTCTTCGTCGTGGTCCACAAGGCGGCGGCGAAGGGCGCACCGAGCCTCTTCGCCGAGGAGACCTTCGTGACCGTCGGCCCCACGCGCGGCGACCAGGTCGCCGTGCTCAAGGGCGTGACGGCGGGCCAGACCGTCGTCACCTCCGGGCAGATCAAGCTGCACAACGGCTCGCCGGTGGTGATCAACAACACGGTCAAGCCGCTCGACGAAGCCAACCCCGTGCTCACCGATCCATGAGGAGGGGATAGGCGATGTCGTTCACCGATATCTTCGTCCGCCGGCCGGTGCTCGCCACCGTGCTCAGCCTCGCCATCCTCGTGCTCGGGCTGCGCTCGATGGGCTCGCTGCCGATCCTGCAATATCCGCGCACCGAGAACGCGGTGATCACCGTCACCACGCCCTATCCCGGTGCCGATCCCGCGACCATCGCCGGCTTCATCACCACCCCGCTCGAGAACGCGATCGCGCAGGCGAACGGCATCGACTACATGACCTCGACGAGCACGCCCGGCATCAGCACGATCACCGTCAACCTCATCCTCAACTACGATCCGGACAAGGCGCTCTCCGAGATCCAGACCAAGATCACCTCGGTCTTGAACCAGCTCCCGCCCGAGGCCGAGCAGCCGGAGCTCACCGTCGCCATCGGCCAGACGATCGATGCCATGTATATCGGTTTCTCGAGCACCGTGCTGGCGCCGAACCAGGTCACCGACTATCTCGTGCGCGCCGTCCAGCCGAAGCTGCAGGCGGTGCCGGGCGTGCAGACCGCCGAGATGCTCGGGTCCAAGAACTTTGCGCTCCGCGCGTGGCTCGATCCGGTGAAGATGGCGGCTTACGGCGTCACCGCGAGCGACATTTCAACCGCGCTCGCCGATAACGACTATATCTCGGGGCTCGGCAACACCAAGGGTCAGATGGTGGAGGTCAATCTCGCCGCCTCCACCAACCTGCACACGCTCGACGAGTTCCGCAACCTCGTGGTCAAAACCAGCGGCGGCGCGATCGTCCGTCTCAAGGACGTCGGCCACGTCTCGCTCGGCTTCGACGATTACGATTCGCAGGTAAGCTTCGACGGCAAGCAGGCGGTCTATATCGGCATCCAGATCGCGCCCGGCGCCAACCTCTTGAGCGTGATCCGCCACGTGCGCGACGTCTTCCCCGCCATCCAGGCCGACCTGCCGCACGGCATGCAGGGCCGCATCGTCTATGATTCGACCGAGTTCGTGAACAGCGCGATCAACGAAGTGGTCTGGACGCTGGTCGAGGCGATGCTGATCGTGACGGCGGTGATCTTCGTCTTCCTGGGCTCGCCGCGCTCGGTGCTGATCCCGGTGATCGCCATTCCGCTCTCGCTCATCGGCACCTTCACGATGATGCTGATCTTCGGCTTCTCGATCAATCTCCTCACCCTCCTCGCCTTGGTCCTCGCGATCGGGCTCGTCGTCGATGATGCGATCATCGTCGTCGAGAACGTGAACCGGCTGCTTGCGGAGGGGATGCGCCCGATCAACGCCGCGATCAACGCAGCCCGCCAGCTCGGCGGCCCGATCATCGCCATGACCGTCGTGCTCATCGCGGTCTATCTGCCGATCGGCTTTCAGGGCGGCCTCACCGGCGCGCTCTTCACCGAGTTCGCGTTCACCCTGGTCGGCGCGGTCACCGTCTCGGCGATCGTCGCGCTCACCCTCTCGCCCATGCTCTGCTCGCGCGTGCTCAAGCCGCACGAGAGCGGATTCGAGGGCCGCCTGGTCGGGCTCATCGACCGCGTCTTTGGCCGGATCCGCCGCTCCTACGAGCGGCGGCTGCACGGGAGCCTCAATTATATCCCGGTCACGGCCGTCTTCGCGGCGGTCGTGCTCGGCAGCATCTTCTTTCTCTATAGCAGCGCCACCAGCGAGCTCGCCCCGCAGGAGGACGAAGGCGCCATCCTCGCCGCCACCACGGCGCCACCCAACGCCACGCTCCAGCAGCGCCTGCTCTACGACGCCCAGGTCTACAAGGTCTTCGCGAGCTTCCCGGAAACGGCGCACGTCTTCCAGCTCGACATGCCCGGCCAGATCATCGGCGGCGCGGTGCTGAAGCCGTGGGACCAGAGGAAACGCACGGCGAACCAGCTCCAGCCGCTGATGCAGCGGGCCCTCGCCGGAATCGCCGGCGTCCAGGCCGTCGCCTTCCAGATCCCGCCGCTGCCGGGCGCCAACGGCCTGCCCATCCAATTCGTCATCGACACAACTCAGGACTTCAACGCGCTCAACGGCGTCGCCCAGCAATTCCTCGAAGCCGCGCTCAAAAGCGGGCTCTTCATCTTCCTCCAGAAGGACCTCCGTATCGACCAGCCGCAGTCAACCGTGGTGATCGATCGGAGCAAGGCCGCCCTCCTCGGCCTCAGCATGAACAATATCGGCAGCGCCTTGAGCAGCATGCTCGGCGGCAACTATGTCAACTACTTCAGCCTCTCCGGCCGCTCGTACAAGGTGATCCCGCAGGTCCAGCAGCGCTTCCGGCTGAACACGAACCAATTGCTCAACTACTATATCCGCACCGCAAGCGGGGCGATGGTGCCGCTCTCAACCGTGGTTCATATCACTGACCAAACGGTTCCCGAATTGATCAACCACTTCCAGCAGCTCAATTCGGCAACCATCCAGGGTGTGCCTGCGCCGGGCGTCGCGCTCGGCACGGCGCTCTCCTACCTCACCAAACTGGCGAATGAGACGCTGCCCTCCGGCTACACCATCGATTACGGCGGCCCCTCGCGCCAATATATCCAGGAATTGAGCGGCTTCCTCGTAACTTTCGGGCTTGCGCTGATTATCATCTATCTCTCGCTCGCCGCCCTCTTCGAGAGTTTCCGCGACCCGCTCGTCATCCTCGTTTCGGTCCCGATGTCGATCGCCGGCGCCCTTATCTTCGTCTCGCTTGGCGTCTACGGCGCCACCCTCAACATCTACACCGATGTCGGGCTCGTCACCCTCATGGGGTTGATCAGCAAGCACGGCATCTTGCTGGTCGAATTCGCCAACGAGCTGCAAAAGCAGGGCCATAGCAAGCGCGAAGCGATCGAGATGGCCGCCGGCATTCGCCTCCGGCCGATCCTCATGACCACCGCGGCGATGGTGCTCGGCGTCGTGCCGCTGCTCACCGCCGCCGGCGCCGGCGCCGCCTCGCGCTTCGCGATCGGCCTGGTCATCGCGACCGGCCTAACCATCGGCACACTCTTCACGCTCTTCGTCGTGCCCGCGGTCTATATGCTGCTCTCCGCCGACCACTCCGCGCGGCGCGTCGCCGCCGAGGCGGAGCTCTCGCTCACCCCATAGAGGAATTGAACCCGCCGCCATCGAGCAGCAGATTCTGCCCGACGATGAAGCCGGCATGAACCGAGCAGAGGAACGCGCAGGCAACCCCGAATTCCTCCGGATCTCCGACGCGCCCCGCCGGCGTCGCCCGCGCCCGCTCCGCCAGCACCTCGTCCACCGCACGCCCCGCCGCGCGCGCCGCCTCCTCGGCATTGCTGCGCAGCCGGTCGGTGAGGAACGGCCCGGGCAAAAGATTGTTGATGACGACATTGTGCCGCGCAACCTGGCGCGCGAGCCCTGCCACGAAGCCCGTCAACCCCGCCCGCGCCCCATTGCTCATCCCCAATGTCGCGATCGGCGACTTCACCGAGGCCGAGGTGATGTTGACGATGCGGCCGAACCGCCGCTCGATCATCGGATCGATCACGGCACGAATGAGCGCGATCGGCGTCAGCATGTTCGCGTCCAACGCCTTGATCCAGTCCTCGCGCGACCAATTCCGGAAATCGCCCGGCGGCGGCCCGCCGGCATTGTTGACCAGAATGTCAGGCTCCGGACAAACCGCGAGCGCCGCCGCACGCCCGGCCTCGGTCGTGATGTCGCCCGGCGCAACCGCCACCGCAACACCCGTCGCAACCCGGATCTCCTCCGCCGTGCGCTCCAGCGCCGCAGCACCCCGCGCGGTGATGGTGACGGCCACGCCCTCGCGCGCCAACGCCATGGCACAACCCCGCCCAAGCCCCTTGCTCGCAGCGCAGACGAGCGCCCGCTTGCCGGCGATACCGAGGTCCATTCTGTGTCTCCTCTACTTTAAGACCAGGGGCTCTGCCCCTGGACCCCGCCAAGGGCGGGCCCTTGGGACCCATTCTTTTGGATGTTGGCCGCCCCACCGGCGGTGGACACTCTCGGGGTGGTGGGGGGCGGGCCTGTTCGGCGTTGCATCCGCTCTGCCCTTGGCGCGTACGCGCCAAGGGCAGAGCGGATGCAACGCCGAGACGCTAGGCATAGCGCTGGGACGCCGGGCGTCAGCCTCGCCGCCGGGCAGGCAGGGCACCCATCGCGCTCGCGCGATGGGAACCCGGAATGGGGTCCAGGGGCAGAGCCCCTGGCCTTTGCCGGCCTAACCGACAACCAAAATCTCCGCCAATGCGGCGCGGCTTTCAGGTGGGATGGGCACCGGGCGCATGTTGGTGCGTTCGACGTAGACGTGCACGAAGTGGCCTTCCGCTGAGGCTTCGTCTTCGTCGTTGCGGAACACCGCGGTTTCGTAGCGCACTGAGCTGGTGCCGATGCGGGCGACGCGGATGCCCACGGTGACCTGGTCGGGGAAGGCGACGGAGGCGTGGTACCGGCATCCGGTTTCGACCACGACGGTGATGATATCGCCGTCCGAGACGCCGATGAGGTTGTGCTGGAGGAGGTAGTAGGTCACGGCGGTGTCGAAGTAGGAATAGTATTCGACATTGTTGACGTGGCCGAACGCGTCGTTGTCCTTCCAGCGTGTGCTGATCGGGTGGAAGAACCGGTATTGGTCGCGGCGGCTGCGTTTGGGGCGGGTCATGCCGCCCATTGTTGCGGTGGGGTGTGGGGTTCGTAAAGCCGTCTTTGTTCAGAAGGTGAGGGGCGAGGCCTGCACGACGAGCGGGAGCGCGCGCACGGCGGAGAGCACCGTCTCGGGCACCGGCTCGTCCACCGCGACCAGGCAGATGGCATCGCCGCCGGGGGCGGCGCGGCCGAGGTGGAAGGTCGCGATATTGATGCCGGCGTGGGCGAGCTCGGCGCCGAAGCGGCCGATGAAGCCGGGTTTGTCCTGGTTGGTGACGTAGATCATGTGGCGGGAGAAATCCGCCTCCACCGGGATGCCCTTGATGGCGACGAGGCGCGGGCGGTCGTTGGCGAAGAGCGTGCCGGCGACGGCGCGCGTCTGGTGTTCGGTGGTGACGGAGAGTGTGATCAGCGTCTGATATTCGCTCGGGCGGTCGTGGACGGTTTCGGCGACCTCGATGCCGCGCTCGTGCGCGAGTGCGAGCGCGTTCACCATGTTGACGCCCTCGAGGATGGGCGAGAGGAGGCCGGCGAGGGCGGCGGCGGTGAGTGGTTTGCGGTTGAGCGCAGCGGCCGCGCCTTCGTATTCGATGGCGACGCGCCGGATGACGCCCTCGCGCGATTGCGTGAGCTGGCCGGCGAAGCTGCCCAGCAGGCGGCAGAGATCCATGTAGGGGCGAAGCCGCGGCGCCTCCTCGGCCGAGACCGAGGGCATGTTGACGGCGTTGACGATCGCACCGGTGAGCAGGAAGTCGCTCATCTGCTCGGCGACCTGGATGCCGACTTTTTCCTGGGCTTCTTCGGTGGAGGCGCCGAGATGGGGCGTGCAGACGACGTTCTCGAGCGCGAAGAGCGGGTTCTCGCCGGGCGGCTCGGTGGCGAAGACGTCGAGTGCGGCGCCGGCGACGTGGCCTGAGCGGATGGCTTCGGCGAGGGCGGCCTCGTCGAGGAGGCCGCCGCGCGCGCAGTTGACGATGCGAACGCCGGGTTTCGTTGCTCCGAGCGCGTCAGCGGAAAGGATGTTGCGGGTTGCCTCGGTGAGCGGGGTGTGGAGGGTGATGACGTCGGCGCGGGAGAGGAGCGTAGGGAGCTCGACCTTTTCGACGCCGAGCGCGAGCGCGCGTGCCTCGGTGAGGTAGGGGTCGTAGGCGATCACCTTCATCTTGAGGCCGACCGCGCGGTCGGCGACGATCGAGCCGATATTCCCACAGCCGATCAGGCCGAGTGTTTTGTTGAACAGCTCCATGCCCATGAAGCGGTTCTTCTCCCATTTGCCCGATTTGGTGGAGGCGGAGGCTTCGGGGATTTGGCGGGCGAGCGCCATCATCATCGCGATCGCGTGCTCGGCCGTCGTGACCGAGTTGCCGTGCGGCGTGTTCATGACGACGACGCCGCGGCGGGTGGCGGTGGTGACGTCCACGTTGTCCACGCCGATGCCGGCGCGGCCGACCACCTTGAGATTGGGCGCGGCCTCGAGCAGCTCGCGCGTCACCTTGGTTGCGGAGCGTACGGCGAGGCCGTCGTAGGCGTCGATGATTTGGCGGAGCTCGGGTGGCTTGAGGCCGGGCTTGAGATCGGCCTCGATGCCGCGCTCGCGGAAAACCGAGACGGCGGCGGGAGAGAGCTTGTCGCTGATGAGGACCTTGGGCATTGCCTTCACTCCGCCGCGCGCGCCGGCGCCGCCTCGGCGGCAACGGTTGCGTACGCCCAGTCGAGCCAGGGGAGGAGGGTCTCGATGTCGGCGGTCTCGATTGTGGCACCGCCCCAGATGCGCAGACCCGGCGGCGCATCGCGGTAGGCGGCGATATCGTAGGCCACGGCTTCGGATTCGAGGAGTGAGGCGAGGCGCTTGGCGGCGGCGGCTTGGGCGTCGGGCGCGAGGCTCGTGAACCAGGGCGCGGTGATGGTGAGGCAGATCGAAGTGGGCGAGCGCCAGTCCGGCCGGGCGGCGAGGAAATCGACCCAGGGCGTGCGCGCGACCCAGCTTGCGATCGCGGCGAGGTTCGCCTCCGCGCGCGCGATCAGCGCCGGGAGACCGCCGATCGCTTCGGCCCAGCGCAGCCCGTCGAGCGCATCCTCGACCGCGAGCATGCTCGGCGTGTTGATGGTTTCGCCCTTGAAGATTCCCTCGATGAGCTTGCCACCCTTGGTGAGGCGGAAGATTTTCGGCAGCGGCCAGGCGGGCTTGTAGGATTCGAGGCGGGCGACGGCGCGCGGGGAGAGGGCAAGCATGCCGTGGCCGGCCTCGCCGCCCAGCACCTTCTGCCAGGACCAGGTGACGACATCGAGCTTGTCCCACGGGAGTTCCATGGCGAAGGCCGCCGAGGTCGCGTCCGCGATGACGAGGCCCTCGCGGTCTGCCGGGATCCAGGCGCCGTCGGGGATGCGCACGCCCGAGGTGGTGCCGTTCCAGGTCAGCACGACGTCGTGCGAGAAATCGACCGCGGTGAGGTCGGGCAGCTTTCCGTAGGGCGCTTCGAGAAGGCGCGCGTTCGGGAGCTTGAGTTGCTTGGCGATGTCGGTCGCCCAGCCCGCGCCGAAGCTCTCGAAGGAGAGCACGTCCACGCCGCGGGCGCCGAGCAGCGACCAGAGCGCCATCTCGACCGCGCCGGTGTCGGAGGCGGGCACGATAGCGAGCCGCCAGTCCGCCGGCATGCCGAGCAGCGCGCGCGATCGTGTGATCACCTCGAGGAGGCGCGCTTTCGGCTCCTTGGCGCGGTGGCTGCGGCCGAGCAGCGCGCCCGCGAGTGCGGCCACGGCGAAGCCGGGACGCTTGGCGCAGGGACCGGAGGAGAAATCGGGATTGGCCGGACGCACGTCCGGCCGCGGGGCGATGAACGCCATGTCGGCCCTCCCTTTCAGAAGAGAAGCGCCCCGGTGGGGGGGCGTGGCCCGGGCGGAGGCTTAGCCGAAGCGCGGCCGTTTTGCAATCGTTGCGGCGCTCGCCGCCGGCCGGGCGATCCGGCTAAGAGAGGGTGGCCGAACCTTCTTCGGGGTGGGACTTGGCGGACTCAGTTCGTTCCTGGCCGGCCGCGGCGAGGCTCGCCCGCGCCATCGCCGGCGGCTTCGGCTGCGAGCGCGCGCCGCGGGCGCAGGGGACGGTTGCCTCGGCCGCCGCCGCGCTCGTCGCGGCCGGGCTGCTCGCGATCGCGCCCGTGCTGCTTCCGCTCTTCGCGGTTCTCGCGCTGATCGCCGGCCTTTGGGCCATCCGCCGCCTCGGCGTGAGGGACGATCCGGGCTGGGTGGTGATCGACGAGATCGCCGGGCAATGGATCGCCCTCCTCGGCGCCATTGGCGGCGGCCCGCTGCTGTTGATCGCGGGATTCGTCCTTTTTCGCGCCTTCGACATCTTCAAGCCGGGGCCGATCCGCTGGGCCGAGCGCCTGCCGGGCGCGATCGGGGTGATGGCGGACGACGTTCTCGCCGGTGCGGCGGCCGCACTCGTGCTGCTGGCCGCCCGGCTTGCCTGGCACCTCTGAGCCGGCCCGATTGCCCGGGTCCCCGGGCTTGGCTATACCCCGCGAACCCACTGGTCCCGGATAGCTCAGTTGGTAGAGCAAGCGGCTGTTAACCGCTGGGTCGTAGGTTCGAGTCCTACTCCGGGAGCCAACCAGACGCCGGGACCCCGGCGCGCTTACATCCTCGCGACCGCCGAGGCCGCAGTGGATGTAGGAAGGAACAGCCGATTCGGCTGCAACGGAAACGGCCGGAACCCGAACCCCTCATAAAATCTCGCTGCATGCTCGTCTTTGGCGTCGACGACGATGGCGAACACGGCGAGCGTCTTGCCGACGCCCAAAATGCGACGGATCGCGTCCGCCAGCAGCAGTTGGCCGATGCCTCGCCCGCGCGCCCTCTGGTCTCGCGCCAAGCACCCGATCAGCGCCGCCGGAATAACGTCGTACCGCGGGAGCTTGCGGGCGATTTCTTCCGGCAAATTCTCGAGGGTGAGGGTGAACGAGCTCAGGCTGTAGAACCCGACGACGCCAAACGCATCGTCGACCGCAACGAGCACGCGGGCTATGTTCCGCCGTTTATCCTGGCTCGCCCGCCGGCGGAACCAGTCGTCGAGTTCGGACTGGCCACAGGTGAATCCGGCGCGATCGTGCTGTTTTCCGAGCGGCTCGATCGCGATGCCCAAACCGTCAGCGCACCAGATCGCGATGGCGGCGCAGCGCGGCGATCAGCTCCGCCGTGGGCTCCGGCGGGTTCAGGACGGCATCCAGGAAGGCATCCCGGTTCGCGCCCGTCAGCACCATGCGCTCGTGCTCGTCCAACACCCGGCGAGCGCCCTCGTACGCGAGATCGCCCGCCGTCAGTCCGGTCACCGCCATGGCCCGCTGAATAAACGCCTTGGCCGAGGGGGCCACGCGCAATTCCAGCCGATCCCTCTTGAGTTCGCGGGCAGGCCGCCTACGATTTGACGCGACTGGCATGGCACCCCTCTTTGTAACGAATGTACGGCATCACACCGTGCACTTCAAGGGGCGCATCAAATTCCGCTTCTCGGCTGTCGGCTGTCGGCGGGCGGCACAGGCCTCCGCGTCAGCTCGCTTCGGCGCGCTCCTCCACCCGCTCCCATCGCGCGACGCATTCGGGCGAGTGAAAGAGACGAACGCGCTTGCGCACGCCGCGACGCGTCAGCACTGTCTCGACGCGGGCGATGTCGCAGAGGATGTTCACCCGCTTCCCGCAGCCGCACGAGCAGTCGCGGATCTGCGACAGATCGTAGAAATCCATTCGAAGCTCCCGCTATCACGCTCTACGAGCACGTTCCCGCTGCCGCGCCGGGCCCGGCAGCGGCGAGGCTGCCGGCTCGCGAAGTCGATCCGCGGTGCGCCCAGGCGGGGAAGCCCGCCGATGGCGCCGGCCGCGCGCCGGCCGGCGGCACGAAGACGCCCTCGCGCTGCGCCTCGCGCATGCGGTGGCAGCCGGCCTTCTGCCCCGTCATTGCCTGCTGCAGCTTGCCGAAAGCCTGGACCTCGATCTGGCGCACCCGTTCGCGCGAGATCCCGTAGCGATGCGCCAGGTCGTCGAGCGTGGGCGGGCTTTCCCTGAACCAGCGCTCATGGAGAATGTCCCGCTCGCGGGCCTTGAGGGTCGTCAGCGCACCGGCGAGGAGCGCCTTGCGCCCATCCATCTCCTCGCGCTCGGCCATCGCCGTTTCCTGGCTCTCGGCCTCGTCGACCAGCCGATCCTGCCATTCCTCCGCGCTGTCCCCGCCGGGCGGCGCGTTCAGGCTGTGGTCGGGCGCGGCCAGGCGATGGTCCATGTTGATCACGTCGTGCTCGGACACGCCCAGCATCCTGGCGATCCGGGTGACCTGCTCGGGGGCGAGGGCGCCGTCATCGATCGCCTGCATCCGTCCTTTCAGCCAGCGCAGGTTGAAGAAGAGCTTCTTCTGCGCTCCCGTGGTTCCCATCTTCACGAGCGACCAGCTGTGCAGGATATATTCCTGGATGGCGGCGCGGATCAGCCAGATCGCGTAGGTCGCAAGCCGGAATCCGCGATCGGGGTCGAACCGATGCAACGCCTGCATCATACCGAGAGTGCCCTCGCTGATCAGGTCGGCGACCGGCAGTCCGTAGCGGCGATAGCTCAGCGCGATCTTGGCCACCAGCCGCAGATGCGAGGTGACGAGCTTGTGCGCCGCCTCGCGGTCCTGCCGGTCGCGCCAGCGCCGCGCCAGTGCGATCTCCTCTTCCGCGGAGAGCAGGGGGAATTTGTGAATTTGCCGGAGATAGGCGGAAAGATTGCCGGTGGTGGGGACGCTGAGGACGGTGAAGGCCATGATCGGCTGCTTTCATTGGAGCGGCGGGTTGCCTGCTCGTGGGGGAGAAAACGGCAAGAGCGTGACGCAGACACTAGCGTTTCGCCGCGCGGCCGCTCAATTGGACATGCGTCGGAATTGCCCCGCAGTACGGAAGGGGGCGCTAATACCTTCGTCGATGATCGTGAGCGTTCCGCGGATGCCGCGGAATCGATGATCGGGAAGCGGGCGGCGCGCGACGATCGGAAATCGTCGCGCCGCGTCTCGCTACTTTTCCCGCCTGATCTCCAGCCCGTCCGCCATCCGCGTCAGCGCGGGCAGGGACGTGGCGTGCATCTTCCGCATCACCTGGCCGCGATGGACTTTCACGGTGATCTCGCTGATGCCGAGGTCGCCGGCGATCTGCTTGTTGAGCCGGCCGGTCACCACCAACGCCATCACGTTGCGTTCGCGCGGGGTCAGGGTCTCGAAGCGCGCACGCAGCCCCGCCAGCGTTTCCTCCGCCGCGAGCCAGGCGCGGTCGCGCGCGAGGCCGACGCGGATCGCGTCGAGCAGGTCCTGGTCGCGGAACGGCTTGGTCAGGAATTCGACCGC
This sequence comes from uncultured Pseudomonadota bacterium, assembly GCA_963745975.1. Taxonomy (GTDB): domain Bacteria; phylum Pseudomonadota; class Alphaproteobacteria; order Acetobacterales; family Acetobacteraceae; genus JAKAWQ01. The sequence continues at coordinate 25,879 of CAVUZJ010000020.1, read as the reverse complement.
TCCGCCCTTCATCGCCTGGACCGACATCGGGATGTCGCCGTGCCCGGTCACGAAGACGATCGGAAGGTGGATGTTCGCGGAAGAAAGCTCGCGCTGGAAGTCGAGGCCGCTGCGCCCGCGTAGCCGCACGTCGAGCACCAGGCAGGTGGGCCCCTTGGGGCGTCCGGAGGCGATGAATTCGGGAATGGAAGAGAGCAGTCTCACCTGCCAGCCGACAGAGCGGAGCAGGCCGCCGAGAGCCTCCAGAATGTCCGCATCGTCGTCGATGACGACGATCGTCGGCTCCTCTTCGCTCATCGCAGGCATGCGCCGCTCAAGCCCGTCCATACCGAGTACACCGGGTGGAGGGGAAGATCCAACAGCCGTATGCATCCGACACCATGACGTACCGAATTCCGCAGGGCGTCTGCGCGCTAGATTAGCGCAACACGCCATCAGCGGTCCACCCGACAATAGCGCCTCGCCGCGGAGAGGAGGCCAGCCTACCAAAGGCCAAGGCGGCTAAACCAAGGTATAAGGTAGCCGGCGCGCCCGGATCGCCCCAGTGTGGAATATTAGTGGAGAATCCACCGGGTTATCGCCCGGCTTTGCCAACCGCATGGCTTCGCAAGTCCGAGGCCCTGGAGTACCGCGTGCCGAACCGACCGCTCATTGTCATCGTCGACGACGACGAATCCGTGCGCACCGCATTGGGGAGCCTCGTGCGGTCGGTCGGGTTCGGCGCCCGGGCGTTCGCGTCGGCCGAAGAATTCCTGGAATCGCGTCATCATGAACGCGCTGCCTGCCTCATCCTCGATGTCAATATGCCCGGGATGTCCGGCTCGGAGCTGCACCGGCAGCTCGTGAATTCGGGCCGTCCTGTCCCGACAATCCTGATCACCGGGACTCCCGACGAAGAGGCGCGCACCACCGCGGTGCGCGAGGGCGTCGTCTGCTACCTCGGCAAGCCGGTGCCGGCCGAAGACCTCCTTGCCTGCGTCCAATCTGCCTTGAGCCGTTCACAGCGGCCTCCGGCAAGCCGGGAATAGCAGCGGCCGGCTCGCCGCATGGAGCTAGCCCGCCATGACGAGCTCGTACATCTTCTGCCGATATCGGATGAGCCCCTGGTTCACCCGCTCCATATCGGACTTCAGCTCCGCATAGTGCGGGAACTCGGACTGTATCTGCTGCGGATCGGGCACTTTCGCGCCGGCCGGATCGCTGTCGTAGCGCTTCGTCTGCCGCTCGTACCAATGGCGGAAGCGTGCCTGCCAGCGCGTGAGATGCGGCCGCATCCCTTGGTTCAGAACCTCGATCGAGAGCGTTATGATCGCCTGGGTGCTCGCGCGCCGGATCTGGGAGACCGGAATTCCCTTGATGAGGTCGCGGGTCACGGAGAAGTAACTGTACCACGAATTGTAGATCTCGGAGATCACGTCGTTGTCGAAATCGACCGGCAGGCCGATCTTGCGCGTGCTCAGCTCGACCCAGATCGCGTAGGCGATCTGCCGGTCGGCGAGGTTCGGCTTGAAGGTGAGCTTCTGGTTGCCGATGCCGATCTCGGCCTGGTCGATCTCGAACGTCTTCAGCGAAAGGCCCCAGACCCGCCATCGCAGGAGGATGAGGAGCACGATCGCGGCGGCGAAGGCGGCCACCAGCCAGGGGCTGAGCTGAAGCGAGAGCGACCAGCTTCCGGGTCCCCACGAGAGGCTGAACAGGGAGACGGGCGACGGCGCGCTGGCGGCCGCGGCGGCGGGCGCGGTCACGGGCGGCTCGTGCCGTCGATGATGTCCTGGGGCATCGGCTTCCCGGTCTCAACCGCGCGGGACGCTAGCACCGGGAACGTTCCCGTTCAAAAACATCCCGGCGTGCGCGGGGAGGACCCGTGAAGCGGGCGCTCAGCTGCTGGGGATCGTCTTCGGCGGCAACGGCGGAGGCTGGCGGGCGTAGAATCGCACCTCGCCGCGCACCGGGCTCGCGAGCCCCGCGCGGCCCGGGACCGCGCCGACCTGCAAAGGCTGGCCGTGCTTCTTCGCCTGCTCCGCCGCTTCCTGAAGCTGGACCGCCTGGCGCTCCGACCACGGCAGCTTGAGCGAGGCGGGAACGGTGCCGCGCGGCGGCGTCACCCAGAGATAGATCGCCCGCGGCTCATCGAGACGATAGCTCAGCACGGTGCCGGTCGGCGCCGCGAGCAGCACCGGCCGCGGCAGGCCGAGGCTGAGCTGCCAAAGGGCCCCCGAGAGCCCGAGCGAGACGGCAAAGGCGCTGGCCCGGATCCACGGACCGCGGGCGGAAATCGCGCAGGCGCCAACCGTGACTGCGAACAGGGCGAACAGGACGGGCAGCGCGGTGCTCACGATCCGCCTCCCCAGAGCAGCATCGGCAGATGGTTCACGCTCCCCGCCACCAGCTTGCCGTTGTCGAGGGTGAAGCGGAACGCGGTCTGCTCGTCGCCCTCATGGGCGAGCATGACGGTGCGCCGCGCGATCTCGCGGGTGCCCGAACCGTTGCCGATGAAGGCGGTGATCGTCGCGGAGAGCGGCAGCTTGCCATCGCGGTCGGCATAGAGCGCCGCATTCGCGATCCACTCGCCATTCGGCGTGCCGCGACAGACCGTGAGCTCCGTGTTGCGCGATTCGGGATCGATGGGCCGGCCGAGATCGTCGCGCAGGAGGTTGCAGTGCCGGCCGGCCGGATGCGAGTAGCCGACCGGCTGGTCCCCCGGCGCGTGAACCCAGAGATCGACATCCGCTTCGCGCCGCATGTCCCACGTCAGTTGGAACATCACGTTCCCCGGAGCGGCGATCGCTGAACTCGCCTTGGTCGCGGCGATCAGCGCGAGCGCGGCCATGGCCATGTAGACGACGACGAGCGCGGTCAAGAGGTCGCGATAAGACCACTCGAAGCCTCTAGACTTCTGCACGGTCGCACCACCACGCGACCTCCCGCAGCCACGCCATCAATGCGACGCCGACGATGTTCGGCACGATCGCGAAGGCGAGGTTGCGGAACACGACCGCCATCGCCTGTGGCGTCAGGGTGTGGAGGCCGGAGACGGCGAGGATGAGGCCAAGCCCGGTGAAAGCCAGCGCCCACATCGGCAGGCTGTTGGCGATATGCGCGCAGGCGCGCCAATCGCCGAGCAAGGCCGCGCCGGCGCCGAACGCGGCATAGAGTGCCAGGAAGCCGAGCATCAGGCATTCGAGCGGCCCGAAACGCGGCAGGCCGGCGAAGAGGCCGAGCCGCCAGCCGGCATAGAGCAGCGCCAGAACGACGAGATTGGTGACGACGAAGCGTGGCCGCATGATGAAGCCCCTGCAACGTGACGAGACCTTCATCCGAAACGTCGCAGCCGCGGCGCCGCGCTGCAACGTCGCCTTGGCGTCGTACGCCCTATCCGAAAGGAGTAGAAATCCTGCGCGCGGATCAGGCGAGATCGGCGAGCAGGCTCGGCGCGGGCGAGCGCAGCAGGCGCTTCCGCGCCTGCCATTGCGTCGCGGCATCGAGTGCGGCCAAGAACTGCACCTCGCCGCCGGCGAGCGAGGCGATCGGCAGTCCGTCGCGGAAAAGGAGCCGGTTGCCGGTCAGCGCCGCGAGCCGCGGCCCAGGGGTGAGGATGCCGGCGAGATTGAGCGGGTCCGCGCCGGAGACCGAGATCCATTCGCCGGAGGGCGGCCGCCGCCGCATCTCGCGCAAGAGCCCGATCGCCTCGGGCAGCGCGTACTGCTCGCCCGAGAATCCGGCGACGAAGCGCCCGCCCCTGATCTCCCCGCGCGCCTCCAGCCGCCGCAAGACGCGAATGAGGTCCCGCCAGGGCGGAAGCCATTCGGCCTCGCGCGCGAGCAGCCGCCAGAAGACGACGCCGTAGCGGGAGAGAAGCGTGCGTGCCACGTGCTCGGCGGCGGCGGCCCTCGCCTCCGGCTCGACCGCGCCCGGCTGCGCGCGCCGCGTCAGCGCCCAGCGGCCGGCCGCCTCCATCCCGAAGGCGGAAACGCGCCGCCGCCGCGTTCCCCCGCCGAGCGGCCGGCGGCGATCCTCGGGCACCAGGAGCGCGCGCAGCCCGCCGAAGCTGTCCGAAGCGACGAGGCCGAGTGAAACGAGCTCGCCCAGCGCCTCCTCGAGCTGCGGGCGGAGGAGGCCGCTCGCTTCGACCAGCTCGTCGAAGAACGAGGCGCCCTGCGCGGTGAGCACCTTGCGCACTGCCTCTGCTCGCGGGCTTGGCCGTGCTTGATCGGGCGTGGCCCCGAGGAGCGTCCAGAAAGCGCGGTGCCGGCGCGAAACGAGAGCGATCGGCGTCGTGCGGACGGGTGCTGCGGCGCGGTCGCGGCCCGCCCCCGCGCACGGCCCGAGCCGCGCCCAGGCGATGCGTCCGGCGAGGCACTGATCGTCCAGCCAGGCCGTCTCGTAGGCGTCGATGCGTGCCGGCAGGATCTCCGTCTCCCAGGCGCCGGCCGGTGCTTCGAAGCCTTCGAGCTGGGCCACGGCGGGGCCGACCGAGTCCGGGCCGGCGAGGCGCGTCTCCTCCGTGAGGCGCTGCCAGGCGAAGAGGAAACGGAGGAAGTCCACCGCGGCGACGGGTTCGATTTCGGCGCGCAGCCGCCGGACCGTGTAGTGGTGGACGCGGGCGAGCAGGCGCCGGTCGCACCATTCCTCCTCGTTGCCGCCGGGCGTGAATTGGCCGCGGAGCGCGAAGCCCTCGACCTCGAGGGCCGCAAGCGCCGCGCCGATCGCCGCCGCGCCCAAGCCAATTGGTCCGCCGAGCGCGCTCGGACTGACCGGGCCGAGACCCTCCAGCCGCCCGCGCAGGATTTCGGCGAGCGCCTCCTCCGCCGACCAAGCGCGCTCGGCAGGGGTCGCCAGATCGGGCGCGGACCGCGCGTCGGGCCACACGGCCCGAAACTGCGCGAGCCGCTCGGCGGCGACCCAGAACGTGGCGTTCCGGGTTTCGAGCCGCGTCACCCGGCCCGCGCGCGCAAGGTCGGCGAGCCAGCCGCGCCATTCCGCGACCGCGGCGGCCTCCTCTTCGGAGAGGCAGCCGAGCCAGAGCAGCGCGTCGTGCAGCTCCTCGGCGTTGGCCGGATCCGGCCAAGCCTCCAGCCGCACGCGCGCGATCGCCTCTTCATCGAGCTTTCCGAGTTCGGCCGCGCTCTCCGGCGCGAGCCAGCGCCGGCCCATCACCGCCTGCGTCCGCCGCTCCTCGAGCGGCGCGCCGTCGAGGAGGGCGTAGGGACGGGCCGAGAGCACCTCCTGCGCGAGCGGCGAAGGCTCCGTCAGGTCGCGCGCGACGACGGCGATCTCGCCGGCCTCCATCCGCCGCAACAGGCGCTCGAGCCCCGCGATGTCCATCGCCTCGCCGAGGCAATCGGCGATCGTCTGGTTGTTGAGCGGATGGTCGGGAATTTCCCGTTCGCCCACAAGATTCTCGGCGCACGCGATCTGGTCGGGGAAGACCGCGGCGATCAGGTCTTCGGCCTGCATCCGCGCGATCTGCGGCGGCACCTTCTTCCCGCCCACGAAGCGCGGCAGCGCAAGCGCGACGCCGGCGACCCAGCGAAAGCGTGTGGCGAACATCGGCGCATCGAGCAGCGCCTGGATCAAAAGCGCGCGCACGCTCGTGGAATGAAGATAGCGCGCCACCTCGGCCAGCTCGAAGCTGTGCGACGTGGTGAGCGAGAGGACGATATTGTCCTCGGTCGCCGCCGCCTGCAGCTCGAAGTTGAACTTGCGGCAGAAGCGCTTGCGAAGAGCAAGCCCCCAGGCGCGGTTGATCCGGCTGCCGTAGGGCGAATGGATGACGAGCTGCATGCCGCCCGCCTCGTCGAAGAAGCGCTCGAAGACGAGCCGCTCCATGGTCGGCAGCACGCCGAGGGCTGCGAAGGCGGCGGCGAGATAGTCGAGGAGCTGCTCGGAAGCCGGCTCGGCGAGCCCCACCTCCTCGTCGAGCCACTTCCGCACATCCGCGCCATTCGCGAGCCTTTCGGCGATCCCGGCGCGCAACCGCGAGACCGCGGCCGAAAGCTCGTCCGTGCGGCCCGGCGCCTCGCCGAGCCAGAAGGGAATGTTCGGCGGCTGGCCGTGCGCATCTTCGACCCGCACCGTTCCGCGCTCGACGCGCAAGATGCGATAGGCCGTGTTGCCAAGCTGGAACACGTCGCCCGCCATGCTCTCGACGGCGAAATCCTCGTTGACGCTGCCGACGATCGTGTTCTCGGGCTCGAGCAGGACCTGATAGTCCGCGGTATCGGGGATCGTGCCGCCGGAGGTGAGCGCGGTGAGGCGCGCGCCGCGCCGCCCGCGCAGCACATGATGAACCGCATCATGATGGATCAGCGCCCCGCGCCGCCCGCGGCGGGTGGAAAAACCCTCGCCCAGCATGCGCACGATTGCGGAAAAATCCTCGCGCGCCAGCCCGCGATAGGGAAAGGCGCGGCGCATGCTCTCATAGAGCGCGGCTTCCGGCCAATCCCGCGCCGCGACCTCGGCGACAATCTGCTGCGCCAGCACGTCGAGCGGCTGATGCGGAATCGCAAGCCGGTCGAGCTCGCCGCGCCGCACGGAATCGAGCAACGCCGCGCACTCCACCAGATCATCGCGCGAGAGTGGGAAAAGTCGTCCTTTCGGCGTCGCACCGACCGCATGCCCCGAACGCCCGACCCGTTGCAGGAAGCTCGCGATCGCGCGCGGCGAGCCGAGCTGGCAGACGAGATCGACATCGCCGATATCGATGCCGAGCTCGAGCGAGGCGGTCGCCACCAGCGCCTTCAGCTCCCCCCGCTTCAGCCTCTGCTCCGCCTTGAGGCGCCACTCCTTGGCGAGGCTCCCGTGATGGGCGGTGACCGCCTCCTCACCCAGCCGTTCGGAGAGCTCGCGAGAAACGCGCTCGGCCATCCGCCGCGTGTTGACGAAGACGAGCGTGGTGCGATGCGCCGCGATCAGCTCGGCCAGCCGGTCATAGACCTGCTGCCAGACATCCGCCGACATCACCGCCTCGAGCGGCGAGGGGGGCATCTCGAGGGCAAGATCGCGCGGGCGGTGATGGCCGGTATCGACGATAACCGGCGGTTCGCGGTCCACGCCCACCAGAAGCCGCCCGATCGCTTCGATCGGGTTCTGCGTCGCCGAAAGGCCGATCCGCAGCAGCGGGCCCTCGCAGAGCGCGGCCAGCCGCTCGAGCGAAAGGGCGAGATGCGCGCCGCGCTTGCTCGCCGCGATCGCGTGGATCTCGTCCACGATGACCCAGCGCGTGCTCGCGAGCATCGCCCGGCCGGACTCCGAGCCGAGCAGGACATAAAGCGATTCGGGCGTGGTGACGACGATGTGCGGCGGGCGCCGGCGCATCCGCTCGCGCTCGCCGGAGGGCGTATCGCCCGTCCGCACCCAGGTGCGGATCTCGACGTCGGAGAGCCCCCGCTTGCGCAAACACTCCCTGATGCCGGCGAGCGGCGCTTCGAGATTGCGCTGCACGTCGTTGGAGAGCGCCTTGAGCGGCGAGACATAGACGATCTGCGTCGCGTCCGGCAGCGGACCCTCGAGCCCCTGGCGGAGCAGCGCATCGATCGCGGCGAGGAAGGCTGCCAGCGTCTTGCCCGAGCCGGTCGGTGCCGCGATCAGCGTGTCCCGGCCCGCCTGGATCGCCGGCCACGCCGCGGCCTGCGCCGGCGTCGGCGCGGCGAACCGCCCGGCGAACCAGGCCGCAACAGCGGGATGGAAGAGGCTCTGGGAGATTGCGTTCATCGGTTCCGGGACTGTCGCACATCCGGCTCCGGATGTGCGACATCGCCGGAATCAGGGGTCGTTCTTTCCCCCGATCAAGCCCCTGCGCAGTGGGCCTCCAGGCGATAGCCGTCCGGATCGACGGCAAAGGCCGCGTAGTACCCGGGCCCGTAGTCTTTCCGCAGCCCCGGCTTGCCGTTGTCCTTCCCGCCCGCCCCGAGCGCGCCCGCATGGAAGGCGTCGACGCTCTTGCGGCTGGGCGCGGTGAAGCAGACATGCAGGCCAGATTTGGGATCGGCCGGCACCGGCTTTTCAGTGACGCTGATCCAGAAATGCACCCCATCCGCGCCGTAACCGAGCGAATCGGCCCCTTCGCTCAGGCACCTGTAGCCGAGCGGCCCAAGTGCCGCGTCGTAGAAGCGCTTGGTCCGTGCGATATCGCGCACCCCGATCGAGACATGGTCGAACATCGGATCCTCCTTCCCCAAACCGTCCGCTCATCGTCGCCCGCCACCCGCTTTCCCGCTTGGGGAAAATTGCTAGGCTCAGCGCATGGAGGACGGAGCCTCGGCCCGGCCGCCCGGAGCGCCGGTCGCGCACAGCATCGCCGCCGGCGCCGGCTGGGGCGTGAGCGAGGTCGTCTGCCGCCTCGGCCCGCAGGACCGACCGTTCGAGGAACGCCACGGCGATGTGAGCATCGCCCTCGTTCTTGCCGGATCGTTCCAATATCGAACCCAATCCGGGGACGCCCTGCTCTACCCCGGCGCGTTCCTCCTCGGCGACGCCGGCGCCTGCTTCGTCTGCGGGCACGAGCACGGCGCCGGCGACCGCTGCCTTGCGTTCCGCTTCGCCCCAGACTTGTTCGCCGAGATCGCGGCGAGCGCTGCAGGCTCCTCCCGGTTCCGCTTTCCCGCCGCGATGCTCCCGGCCAGCCCCCGCCTCGCCCTGCCGCTCATCGAAGGCACCACACGCGCCCGGAGCGCCAGCCTCATCGCAATGGAGGAATGGGCGATCCGTCTCGCCGAGACCGTCCTCGCCACGCTTGCGGGTGGCGTGCGCGGCATTGCCGAGCCATCTGCGCGGGACCGGCGGCGGATCAGCGATACGCTCCGCCATATCGAGGAGAATTTCGAGCAAAAGCTCGATCTCGCGGCGCTTGCCCGCGTGGCGCGGATGAGCGGCTACCATTTCCTCCGCACCTTCCGCCGCGCCCTCGGCCTCACGCCTTACCAGTTCGTGCTGAGCCTCCGGATGCGCCGCGCCGCGGTCCGACTCTGCACGACCGATACGCAAGTCGCCGCCATCGCCTTCGAGGCAGGGTTCGGCGACCTTTCGACATTCAACAGGTGCTTTCGCGATGTCTTTGGCATGACCCCGAGCGGGTTTCGTAAGGCCAGGGGCTCTGCCCCTGGAACCCATTCGTTTTGATGTCGGCCGCGGCACGGGCGGCGCCTTGTTGTGCCGCGCAGCGCTTCCGGGGGTCTGGGGCCTCAAGGCCCCAGCGGGGATGCAAGGGGCAGAGCCCCTTGCCTAAAGCCCCAACAGCGCCAGCGTCCGCGCGAGCACCTTCGCCTCGTCGTAGCGGGCGAGCGCGCGGGCGCGGCCGGCCTCGCCCATGGCGGTGCGTTGCGCGGGGTTGGCGGCGAGCGTGGCGAGCGCGGCGGCGAGGGGGGCTGATTGGCCGCGTGGCACGAGGAGGCCGGTGACGTTTGGGACGATTTGTTCGCGCGGGCCTGGGATGTCGGTGGCGATGACGGGGAGTCCGGTGAGCATGGCCTCGATCACCACCATGGGCAGGCCCTCGAAGTGGCTTGGGAGGACGAAGATGTCCGCGGCCGCGAGGAGGGCCGGGATGTCCTCGCGGTAGCCGAGCATTTTGAGGCGCGTGCCGAGGCCGGAGGCGGCGAAGAGGGGGGCGAGGTCGGTGCCGTGGTCGGAGGGGAGCCGTTCGCCGACGACCCATAGCTCGGCCTGGGGCAGGGCGCGCATGGCCTCGAGGAGCTCGGGGTAGCCTTTCACGCGGGCGAGCCGCGAGACGATGATGATGACGAGCCGATCGGGGGGCGTGCCGAGCGCGGCGCGGAGGTGCGCGCGGGCGGCCGGGTCGGGGCGGAAGCGGATGGGGTCGCGTCCGTTGCCGATGGCGTGGGGGTTGCGGGCGATGAGGAGGCGGCGCGCGGCGGCGGCGTCGTCGGCCGAGACGGTGAGCATGATGTCGGTGAACCGGCCGCCGAGCCATTCGGCGGCGAAGGCTGCGGCGCGAAGCGGCCAGGGCCCGGGCTGGCGGAAGTGAAAGCCGTGGCTGGTGTAGGCGATGCGCGGCACGAAGGTGCGGCGGGCGGCGAGGCGGGCGAGGAAGCCGCTGGTCAGCATGTGCGCATGCACGAGGTCGGGTTTTTCGGTCCGGAGCAGGTGGATGAGGGTGCGGTATGCGGCGAGATGGGCGCGGGGGGAGAGAGAGCGGGCGAAGGGGATCGCGACGACGCGGAAGCCTTCGGCGCGGACGGTTTCGAGGAGCGGGCCTTGTGGGGCGATGCCGATCATCTCGTGGCCGCGCGCGCGGCCGGCGCGCATCAGCGGCAGCAGGAAGTGCCGGAGCGCGAAGTCGGTGTTGGTGACCTCGACGACCTTCACACCCGTTGAGCTATCCGACTTTGCTCACGGCCCATTTCACCTGCTGCGGGCCGTCGGCGTAGCCGCTCAGCACAACCTGTTCGGCCCGCCGTGCCTCGTTGCCGCCGAGATAGATGCTCTCCTCGAGCGTCATGCGCGCCCCTTCGGCGCGCAGCCGCCAGCCGGCGCCGGAGGGCAGGCGGAGCAGGGCCGCCTCGCCGTCCTGCTGGAGGCTCGCGGTCACGCCCGGGTGGAGGTGGAAGCGGATGACGAAGGGCTGTGGGGTGGGCGCCTCGATCGCGTCCTCCCCGCGCACGTCTTCCCCGCTTTCGGCCATGTAGAGCCGGCGGCGATGGATCGCGCCGAACGGCTTCAGCCAGCCGTCGTGGCTGGTTTCGAGCCAGTGGGCCCCGCTCGCCTCCTGGCGCGCGACCTCGACCTTCTCGGGCCGCCGGCGCAGGCCCTCGGGCGCGAGCTCGGAGGAATTGACGTCGGCGATGACGAGGGTGGAGTGCGCGGCGGTCGCGCGCATCGCCTCGCGCCAGGCTTCCGAGGCGGCCGGCGCGGCGCCGCAATTGACGATCAGCCGCTCGCGGCCGATCGAAAGCTCGATCGAGAGCGTGCCCGCGTGCGCCATCCGGTCGAGCCCGTGCGGCGCCGGCGCCCCGGCATCGACGATCAGCACGCTGCGCCCGGCGGCGAGGCGATAGAAGCCGGCGTCCGCGAGCGCCGGCACGGCGCGGCCGCTGCGGCCGGCGTGGGTGAGGACGAGGTCGATCAGCTCGGGGCTCTCTTCCTTGCTGCCGTTGAAGAGCGCGAGCCCGCCGTCGCCGTGCCGGAGCGTCCTGAGCGCCACCGCCATGCGCTCGATCACGGCGGCGAGCGCGGCGGGTTGGGCGACCCCGGCGCTCTGGAGGAGGGCGCGGATCTCGGTGAGGTCCTGCATGGCGGCGAGCTGCGCGGCCGGGCTGCGCTCGGCGTGGCAGCCGTCGGGCAGCACCTGGCGGGAGAGCTCCTGCGGCAGGAAGCGGAGCGCGCGGGTGAGGAGTGCCGTGTGTTCGGGAAGTGCGACCGCGGCGGCGACCAGCCCCTTGAGGGCGGTGAGCGCGCGGCCGTCCAGCTCCTCCGCCGGCAGGGCTGCGGCGAGCACCTGCGCGTCCGCGGTCAGCCGCGCCATCAGCTTCTGGCGGAACCCGTCGTCCGCCGAGGCGGCGAAGAAATCGTAATGGCCGAGCCAGGCGGCGATGCGCGCGCCGACGATGTCCGGCCGGTGCGCCACCGGGTCGTTCTGCTGGATCGCGATCCAGTCGGCGACCAGGGTGCGCGCGCGTGAGCGGGCGGCGTCGGTGCCGAGCGCGTGGAGGTCGCGGAGCCAGGTGAAGCTGTGCGCGGCGGCGCGCAAGATGGGCTGGTCGTTGGTCAGGTTCCAGCCGCCCGGGCGGAGCGCGCGCACAGTGCCGGCGACATCGAGCTCGCCTTTCACGAGCCGCGCGCCCTCCGTGACATCGCCGGGCCAGGGGTCGAACGAGGCCTGCGCCGGCGCGTCGGGCACGTGCAGGGGCCGGAACTGCTTGAGCCGGAGGAGGGCGCGTCGGGCGTGGCGCATCCAGCGGCGAGGATCGGTCCCGCTCATCGGGCCGTCGGGGCGGCTCTGAGGCCGGCGATGGCGGCCGCGTAGTCGGCGGCGCCGAAGACCGAGGTGCCGGCGACCATCACGTCCGCCCCGGCTTGCCGGGCGGGGCCGGCGGTTGCTTGCGTGATGCCGCCGTCCGCGGTGATGCGGATGTCCCGGCCGCTGGCGGCGATCATCGCCCGCAATTCCGCGATCTTGGGCAATTGCGAGGCGAGGAAGGACTGGCCGCCGAAGCCGGGATCGACGGTCATCACGAGGACGATGTCGATGAGGTCGAGCACTGGCGCGATCATGGCGGCGGGTGTGGCGGGGTTGATCGCGACGCCGGCCTTCAGCCCGAGCGCGCGGATCGCGGCGAGCGAGCGATGGAGGTGCGGTCCGGCCTCGGCGTGGACGCTGATGTGATTGGCTCCCGCCTCGGCGAAGGAGGGGAGATAGGGGTCCGCCGGCGCGATCATCAGGTGCACGTCGAACGGCAGGCGGCAATGGGGCCGGAGTGCTTTGAGGACGAGCGGGCCGAAGCTGATGTTGGGCACGAAGTGCCCGTCCATCACGTCGAGATGGAGCCAGTCGGCGCCGGCGCGCTCGATTTCCGCCACTTCCTCCTTGAGCCGGGCGAAGTCCGCGGCGAGCAGGCTCGGGGCAACGATCGGCCGTGCGGGAGGAGCTTCCGCCATCGTTGTTTTCTAGACAGGCGAATCCACCCCGCACAAGCGGCGATGCCGTCTCTCAGGCGCGGCGGAGGCGGGCGGCGAAGAATCCGTCCATGCCGCCGCGTGCGGACCAGAGGCCGGGATCGGTCGAGAAATACCCCTCCGCAGTGCGCGCTTCGGGGAGGGAGGCGAGCTCGGCGGGGCTGAAGGGATCGGGCGCGAGGCCGAGGCGGGCGCGCGCGGCTGCGATGCGCGCGGGGCCTTCCTCGGGCTGGAGCGAGCAGACGGCGTAGACGAGCCGCCCGCCGGGGGCGAGGAGCCCAGTGGCGGCGTCGAGCAGCTGGTCTTGGAGGGTCAAGAGCGGGGGAATGTCGCGGGGCTGGCGGAGGCGGAGGATATCGGGATGGCGGCGGATCGCGCCGGTGGCGCTGCACGGCGCATCGAGCAGGATGGCGGGGAAGGGCGCCTCTGGCGTCCAGGTGGTGGCGTCGGCGCCGACGGTGGTGGCTTGCAGGTGGAGGCGGGCGAGATTCTCGTGGAGGCGGGCGAGGCGGGTGGGGTCGCGATCGACGGCGGTGACGCGCGCGCCGGCGAGGATCAGTTGGGCGGTCTTGCCGCCGGGTGCGGCGCAGAGATCGGCGACACGCTCGCCCGGAAGCGGGGCAAGGAGGCGGGCGACCATGGCGGCGGCCGCGTCCTGGACCCAGAAATCGCCGCCGGCGAAGCCGGGGAGCGTGGTGACCAGCGTGCCGGGCGGCAGCCGGACCGAGCCGGTGGGGAGGAGCGTCCCGCCGGGCGGGACGGGCGCGCCCGGGCGGAGGGTGAGGTCGAGCGGCGGCTCGGCCGCGTTTCCCTCGGCGATCGCGCGCGCCCGCTCGCCCCAGCTCGTCCAGAGCCAGGCCGGCGTGTCGAGCCGCGGCCCGTCGAGCCCCTCGAGCGCGGCGGGCCCGGCGGCGGCGAGCCGGCGGAGGACGGCGTTGACCAGGCCGGCGAAGAGAGAAAAGCCGTGGCGGCGCACGAGTGCCACGGCGGTCGCGACGGCGGCGTGGGCGGGGGTCGCTAGCAGGAGCAGCCCGGCCGCGCCGAGGCGGAGCGCGTGGTGCACCGTCGCCGGCGGCGCGCGGCGGAGGTAGGGCTCGAGTGCTGCGTCGAGCGTGCCGAGGCGGCGGAGCACGGCGGCGGCGAGGCGGTGCGCGGCGGCGCGGTCGCGCGCGTCCATCGCGGGGAGCTCGGGTAGCGCCCGGTCGAGCGCCGTGCGGCGGTCGAGCACGGCGGCGAGCAGGGCGAGGGCGCCGTCGCGCGTCGGGTCGGGAGTCATTGGGAAGGCCGGATCAGGCGGCGAGCAGCTCGATCGCGTCGCCGACCGCCATCCTGCCGCTCTCGATGACCTCGGCGTGGATGCCGAGATCGCGGTGGCCATAGAGCGCGGCCAGCTCGGCGACCGGATCGGCGTCACGCTCGCCGCTCGCCGGGTTGACCTCGGTCGCCGGGCAGCGCGCGATGCGCTTGAGGACGGAGAGGCGCACACCGCCGGCCTGCACCTCCGCGCCCACCCAATCGAGCTCGCTCCAGGCCGGCGCGCCGCGGAAATAGACATTGGCGCGAAAGCGCATCCGCTCGCGCACCGCCCCCGCGCGCCGCTCGTAGTCGGCGAGGCTGGCCAGGTTGATGAAGCTCACCACCTTGCGCCGCTGGTCGCCGAACACGTGGCCCGGCACGTGGTGGAAGCGCGGCGTTCCGCGCGCCTCGGCGCCGAGGAAGTGGGTGAGGAAGGCGCCGATCCGCTCGCGCCCGGCCGGCGAGAGCGCGTCCGCGACGCACACCTTGCCGTCCGGGGCGCGCAGCAGAAGCTCGCCGGTGCGCGGGTTGAACGAGGCGCGCAGCCGCGCGATCGCCGCGTTCTTCATCAGGCACATGAAATGCGTCTTCGGCAGCCAGCGCGGCGCCGCGGGATCGAACCCGCCGGTGCCGCCGGCGTCTCCTCTGGCGTCCCCTTGGGCGAGCGCGAAAGCGCGGTCCCACGGGATGGCGCCGCCGGGCTCGAGCGATGCCTCCTCGAGCGCCTCGGCCGTGAGCCCTTTCACCGGGTAGCGGTAGAGGTATTCAATGCGCATGCAAGGAGGCCCTTGAGGCGATCGGCGTGCTCTACCATGTGCGGAGCCAAAGGTCGCCTGCGTCGCCTTCGGGGGCCGGGCATGGTCGTCGCCTCTGAGAAGGGACAGATCGGATGAACATCGAGAAGTTTACCGAGCGCTCGCGCGGCTTCCTCCAGGCTGCGCAAACCATCGCGATCCGCGAGTTCCACCAGCGCATCACGCCCGAGCATCTCCTGAAGGCGCTGCTCGACGACGAGGAAGGCGCGGCGGCGGGGCTGATCCGCGCCGCCGGCGGGGATGCGGCCGCGGTGAAGAGCGCGGTCGAGGCGGAGATCGCGCGCCAGCCGAAGGTGCAGGGCCCGGGCGCGGGCCAGCCGCAGGCGACGCCCGAGCTGGTGCGCGTGCTCGACGCCGCGGAGCGCGCGGCCGAGAAGGCGGGCGACGACTATGTCGCCCAGGACCGGCTGCTGGTCGCATTGGCCGCGGGCGAGGGTCCGGCGGCGCGGGCGCTCCGCCAGGGCGGGGTTTCGGCCCAGGCGCTCGAGAAGACGGTCGGCGAGATCCGCAAAGGCCGGCGCGTCACCAGCGCCAATGCCGAGGCGAGCTTCGATGCGCTCAAGAAATATGCGCGCGACATGACCGAGCTCGCGCGCTCGGGCAAGCTCGACCCGGTGATCGGGCGCGACGAGGAGATCCGCCGCACCATCCAGGTGCTGGCGCGGCGCACCAAGAACAATCCCGTTCTGATCGGCGAGCCCGGCGTCGGCAAGACCGCGATCGTGGAAGGCTTGGCGCTCCGCATCGTCAACGGCGACGTGCCCGAGGCGCTCAAGGGCAAGCGGCTCTTGGCGCTCGATCTCGGTTCGATGGTTGCGGGCTCGAAATATCGCGGCGAGTTCGAGGAGCGGCTGAAGGGCGTGCTCTCGGAGATCGAGTCGGCGAGCGGGGAGGTCATCCTCTTCATCGACGAGCTGCACAATCTCGTCGGCGCCGGCCGCGCCGAAGGCTCGATGGACGCCTCCAACCTCATCAAGCCGGAGCTGGCGCGCGGCACGCTCCATTGCGTGGGGGCGACGACGCTCAACGAGTATCGCAAATACATCGAGAAGGACGCCGCACTGGCGCGGCGCTTCCAGCCGGTGTTCGTGGGCGAGCCGAGCGTCGAGGACACAATCTCGATCCTGCGCGGCAT
>CAVUZJ010000020.1:0-5000 GCA_963745975.1 uncultured Pseudomonadota bacterium | reverse complement strand
GAGGGAAACAGCCCAGACCGCCAGCTAAGGTCCCCAAATCGTGGCTAAGTGGGAAAGGATGTGGGAATTCCAAAACAACCAGGAGGTTGGCTTAGAAGCAGCCATCCTTTAAAGAAAGCGTAATAGCTCACTGGTCTATTAGAAATCCTGCGCCGAAAATGTAACGGGGCTCAAGCCACGTACCGAAGCTGCGGGTGCGCATGCAAATGCGCGCGGTAGCGGAGCGTTCCGTAAGCCCGTGAAGCCGTACCTGTGAGGGGCGGTGGAGGTATCGGAAGTGCGAATGCTGACATGAGTAGCGACAAACAGAGTGAGAAACTCTGTCGCCGAAAGTCCAAGGGTTCCTGCGCAAGGCTAATCCGCGCAGGGTGAGCCGGCCCCTAAGGCGAGGGCGAAAGCCGTAGTCGATGGGAACGGGGTTAATATTCCCCGGCCTGCTGGAAGTGACGAAGGTCGAACGTTGTCGGGGCTTATCGGATTGTCCCGGCCTCCGAAGCCTTCCAGGAAACAGCTCCAGCGAAGAGACCGTACCCTAAACCGACACAGGTGGACTGGTAGAGCATACCAAGGCGCTTGAGAGAACGATGTCGAAGGAACTAGGCAAATTGCCCGCGTAACTTCGGGATAAGCGGGACCCTGCCTTGGGCAACCAGGGTGGGGTGGCACAGAAGAGGGGGTAGCGACTGTTTAGTAAAAACACAGGGCTCTGCGAAGTCGAGAGACGACGTATAGGGTCTGACGCCTGCCCGGTGCCGGAAGGTTAAGGGGAGGGGTGCAAGCTCCGAACCGAAGCCCCGGTAAACGGCGGCCGTAACTATAACGGTCCTAAGGTAGCGAAATTCCTTGTCGGGTAAGTTCCGACCTGCACGAATGGCGTAACGACTTCCCCACTGTCTCCGGCATCGGCTCAGCGAAATTGAATTCCCCGTGAAGATGCGGGGTACCCGCGGTCAGACGGAAAGACCCTATGAACCTTTACTGCAACTTTGCAGTGGCATCAGGGGGGCACTGTGTAGGATAGGCGGGAGGCTTTGAAGCCGGGGCGCTAGCTCTGGTGGAGCCAACCTTGAAATACCGCCCTGTGCGCTTCTGATGTCTAACCGCGATCGGTCATCCCGATCCGGGACCCTGCATGGTGGGCAGTTTGACTGGGGCGGTCGCCTCCCAAAAGGTAACGGAGGCGCGCGATGGTGGGCTCAGGCCGGTCGGACATCGGCTGTCGAGTGCAATGGCATAAGCCCGCCTGACTGCGAGAGCGACAGCTCGAGCAGAGACGAAAGTCGGCCATAGTGATCCGGTGGTCCCGCGTGGAAGGGCCATCGCTCAACGGATAAAAGGTACTCTAGGGATAACAGGCTGATCTCCCCCAAGAGTCCACATCGACGGGGAGGTTTGGCACCTCGATGTCGGCTCATCACATCCTGGGGCTGGAGCAGGTCCCAAGGGTTCGGCTGTTCGCCGATTAAAGTGGTACGTGAGCTGGGTTTAGAACGTCGTGAGACAGTTCGGTCCCTATCTGCCGTGGGTGTTGGAGACTTGAGAGGAGCTGTCCCTAGTACGAGAGGACCGGGATGGACGCACCTCTGGTGCACCGGTTGTCGCGCCAGCGGCATCGCCGGGTAGCTATGTGCGGACGGGATAACCGCTGAAAGCATCTAAGCGGGAAACCCACCTCAAAACGAGGTCTCCCTAAGGGCCGTGATAGACCATCACGTCGATAGGCCGGGGGTGAAAGTGCGGCAACGCATTGAGCTGACCGGTACTAATCGCCCGCTAGGCTCGCGATCCGCCTGCCATGCACAGCAATCATCCACATCCTCGGCACACATCGCAGCACCAGAACCCGTCTCACCCGGGAGGGTTGGACGACCTGGTGGCTATGGCGGGGTGCCTGCACCCGATCCCATCCCGAACTCGGCCGTGAAAAGCCCCAGCGCCGATGGTACTGCGTCCTAAGACGCGGGAGAGTAGGTCGCCGCCAGGTCCTCCCACCCTCCCTTTTTTCCTTTTCTTTTGCCCTTTGGCGCGGGGTGGAGCAGCCCGGTAGCTCGTCAGGCTCATAACCTGAAGGTCAGAGGTTCAAATCCTCTCCCCGCAACCAACTTCACTTCTGATCCCGCGGATTCTCTTCCCTCGTCGGCTCCGTCACCAGGCGCAGATAGTTCGCGCCCAGCACGCCGGTTAGCTCGGCCTGGCGGAAGCCCGCCTTCTCGAGCGCGCTCACGAGCTCGCCGAACTGCTCGGGCTGAAGGAAGTCCCAAGGCGGCTCGGGATAACCCTTCGGCCAGCGCACGCGCTGGCGATAGAAGAAACCGTAGTCGCTGCCTTCGAGAAACATGAAATCGAGGCCCAGGCCGAGACGCTCCGGCCCGGCGATCTCCGCGATATGGGCGGCATGCCTCGCCATCGCGGCCGGAATCTCGCGCAGAGACGCGCCAAGGAATATCCCCACACCGTTGATGCCGATATATCCGCCTCGCCGCGCGACCGCCCTGATCTGCGCATCGCTGATGTTGCGTTCATGGTCGTAAACGGCCCGCGCGTTGGAATGCGAGAAGATCGGCGGACGGGCCGACGGCATCTCGAGCACGTCGAAGCTGGTCCGCTCTCCGCAATGGCTGAGATCCACGATCATGCCGACCTCGCCCATGCGTTGGACGAGGCCGCGCCCGGCCGCCGAAAGGCCCGCATTGCGGGGCTCGTGACAGCCATCGGCGAAGATGTTGCCCTCATTGTAGGCAAGGATCGCCCTGGTTATCCCAATCCGGTGAAAGCTCTCCACGAGATCGAGGTTGGGAGCGAAAGGGGTGGCCGATTGGAAGTGGAACGAAACCGAAAGCCGCCCGTCATGCTTTGCCTTGCGGACCGCCGCCGCATCCGAGGCGATCGGCACGCGCGAGCCTTCGCGGCCGAGCTCCCGCAGCAGGAACCCGTAGCGCGCCAGCGCTCTCTCCGACCCGTCGCGCCCGGCCGCGACCGAGAGCGAGATGTGATCGCACCCGTTGCGGTGAAACCGGCCGAGCTGCTCGGCGAGGCTCGCGCCGGGCGGCAGGAATTCGGCGGTCCAGGGCAGAAGACCATCGCAGAACACCGCGTCGGCGAGCCGGGGACGCTCCGCCCGCCACGCGGGAACGGAACCTTCCGCCATCGTCACGCCGCCCGCAGCGCCGCGCGCACGCGGGCGCCCAGGCCCTTCAATCTGCCCACCGGCTCGTTGGCGAACACGAAGCGGATATATTGGCCGCCGTGAGTCTCGCCCCAGCCGGCCATCGCGGTGGCGCAAACGCCTTCCGCCAGCAACCGTTCCGACATGGCCGCGCCGTCAATGCCATGGTCGGAGACGCGGAGCAGCATCGACCATCCCCCTCCCGGCATGCCGAACGGAAGGCCGGCAAGCTCCCCCGCGATCACGTCCCGCCGCGCCTGCAGCTCGGCGATGTAGGGACCGAGCGTTGTCTCGGAGCGTTCGAGCGCGATGGAAACGGCGTCCTGTGCGATCCCGACCGGCACGACGACATTGGCGAGAGAGACCGCGACCAAGTCGGGCATGAATGTCTCGGGGGCGACGATCCAGCCGACCCGCCAACCGATCATGCGAAGCTCCTTGGCCGATGAGCCGACCGTGATGGTTCTCTCCGCCATGCCCGCGAGCCCGGCAGGATGAATGACGGTTCGGCCGTCGAACACCAGCCGCTCCATCGCGGCATCGAGGATGAGGATCAGGTTGCGCTCGCGACAGAGCGCGGCGACGAGCAGCCAGTCCTCCTCGTCCAGCACGCCGCCCGAGGGCATGGAGGGCGACATCAGCAGCATCGCCCTTGCCCGCGGCCCGACGGCACGCCGGAGCGCGTCCCGATCCAGCCGCCATTCGCCGCCCGTGGCGAAGGTGAAGGGCGCGAATTTCGGCACCCCGCCGGCAAGACGGACGCGATTGATCAGGCCGGCGTAGGTCGGGTCGGTGACGATGACTTCGTCTCCGACCTCGATGGTCGCGAGCAGCACATTGAGGATGCCCGAGAGCCCTCCGGCGGAGATGATGCAGTTGCGCTCCCCCGAATAGGCGACGCCGGAGATTTTCGAGACGTGCCGGGCCGCGGCCTCCCGCAAGCGGATCTGTCCGACGAAAGGAAGATAGCTGTTGTCGGCATCGCTCGCGGCGGCCTCGCGCGTCCGCGCGACGGCGGCCGGATCGGGCGGGATATCGACGTCGAGATTCTCGAGCCGGAGGAGATCCCCGGCCGAGGCGTCGGCGATCGATCCCATGCGGTCGACGCCGATGCCGGCGACGTGGCGCAGACGCGCGGGACGGACCCACTGCATGGCAATCCCCAGTTTAATATATTATCTATGACACCATGAGAGTTGCATCATCGCAAGAGCCCGGCGCCGACAAATCCGTGGCGGACATCATCGCCGATGGCCTGGCCAGAAGGATCGTGCTCGGCGAGCTGCCGCCCGGCCGGAAGGTCGGGCAGGACCTCGTCGCGGCCGAGTTCCGCGCCAGCCACGTGCCGGTGCGCGAGGCGTTCCGCCGGCTGGAAGCACGCGGCCTGCTGGTCGCCGAGCCGCGGCGCGGCGTCAGGGTCGCCCCGATCGATCCGGCCGCCGTCCGGGAGGTCACGGAGATGCGCGCCGCGCTCGAGGTGCTGGCCCTACGCCATGGCGCGAAGAGGCTCGCGCGCGCGGATATCGAAGCGGCCCGGCTCGCGATCGCCGAGGGAGAGGCCAGCGACGACCTCATCGTATGGGAGGAGGCCAACCGGCGCTTCCACCGCGCCATCATCGCCGCCTGCGCGATGCCGCGATTGCTCCTCGCGATCGACGATCTTCATCAGGCGAGCGCACGCTTCCTGCTGGCGACCTGGAAGGACCTCGACTGGCAGCCTCGCTCGGACGCCGAGCATCGCGCCATCGTCGCGACGATCGAAACCGGAGATATCGAGGGCGCAACGGCGCTCTTGCGGGATCACATCCTCTGCGCCGGCCGGGCGCTGGCCGAG
>CAVUZJ010000019.1:0-16854 GCA_963745975.1 uncultured Pseudomonadota bacterium | reverse complement strand
GCGCCGAAGCGGGTGGCCATGCCGATTCGCAGCAGCGGCAGGCGCGCATCGCCGGCCGGCAGCCCGACCGGAAGGCTCAATCCTATCCATGCGCTCTTTCTGCCACGCATGGCTGTCGCCCGCAGCCGGAAAAGCGCCGGGCGCCGCCGCCAAAACGAACGGGTTCGAAGGGCTCAGCCCTTGGCGGGGGGCCAGGGGGGCAGAGCCCCCCTTGGTCCTCACAAAGTGTGGGCCAGGGCGGCGGCGCTGGGGAGCTTTTCGGCTTCCATGACGGCGGTAACGATGCGCTCGATTTGTGCGTTCGGGATGCGGCGCGCGGTGAGTTTGCGGAATTTCTCGATCACGTCCGCCTCGGTTGCGAAGCTTTGTTCGCTGCCGCGCGGGGCTTCGCAGGCTTCCTCGAGGTGCGTGCCATCGCGGAGCGTGATTTCGACGCGGACCATGTGGCGGAAGGAGCGGCCGCGCGCGGTGATCGTCGCGTCTTCCTTGACCGCGACGCGTTCGGCAAGAGCCATGCGCCCGGGGTCCGCGAGCATCGCCTCGGAGAATTGATCGACGAAGACATCGTTTTCGAGCAGCAGGGTTGCCACGCAGTAGGGAAGGTTGAGCTGGGCCGAGGTCAGGCCTTCCGGGCGGTAGGGCCAGCCGACATGGTCCACGGTCACGCGCGAGCCGTGGACCGTGATTTGGGCGACGTCCTCCGGGCGGAAGGGGCGGCGAGCGCGCATGGCGCGGATGGCGTCGAGCGTGGTGTGGTTGCTACCGACGCAGGAGTAGAATTTCAGCGCAATGCCCATGGTCTCGAAACGGCTGCCGAGATCGCGCGTCAGCTCGGCGCGGTCGAAGCGGTCGGTCGAGCGGGAGAAGGTAGTGCAGAAGCCGCCATATTCGCTCTCGAACGGATCGACGATGCCGGTGAAGCCCGCTTCGGCGAGGAGGGCGGCGTAGAGGCCGCTCTGCGCGGAGCGGCCGGCGTGCATGCGCTTGACCATCGCGCCATATTGCGCGGCCATCAGGCCGGCGGACTGGGTGGCGGCGATGCCGAGCGCGTGGACGATCTGCTCCGGGGCGAGATGGAGGGCGGCGGCGGCGCCGGCGGCGGCGGAGAAGACGCCGACGGTGGCACCGGAGTGCCAGCCCTGGCCGATATGCTCCGGGCCCATGCAGAGGCCGACGCGCGGGCCGATCTCGTAGCCGGCGACCGCGGCGGCGAGGAAGTCGCGCCCCGAAAGTTCGGGCCTTGTCTCGATGATCGCGAGGAGCGGCGGAAGCGTCACCGCACCGACATGCAGCACGCCGCCGCGGTGCACGTCGTCGAGCTCGAAGCTCTGCACGAGCGTGCCGTTGGCGAGTGCGGCGTGCGGCGCGGAGAGGCGCTTGGCGGTGCCCCAGACGCCGCAGGCGGTAGTGGTGTCGAGGCCGGTGAGCGTGTCGATGAGGATGCGGCTCCAGGGCAGGTCGGTGCCGAAGATCGCGCAGCCGAGCGAATCGAGGATCAGAAGCTTGATCCGCGCGAGCACCTCGGCGGGGATCGCCTCGTAGCGGAGGTTTGCGATGAACTCCGCCATGCGCCTTGTGAAGGGGTTGGCGATCGTCGTCTGCTGGTCCATGCGGGTCACTCCGCCGCTTGCGCGGCGGAGCCGGCCGCGCCTGTCAGCAGCCCGGCGAAAGCGGCCCCCTGGGCGGCGATGCAGTCGTCCATTGGCAAGACCTGTTCCACCACCGCGTTGTCGATCAGCAGCATCGCCGCCCCTCCATCCTCGCGCTCAGAAGCTCAGCACCCGCGCGGCGGTGGCAAGAACCGCAGCTTCGCTCACCGGCGCGCCGGCGCGCGCAAGCTCGTCGCGCACGGCGCGGATGACGTGCGTGCGCACGGTGGCCGGCGCCGGAGAAACCGCCGTGGCGAGTGCCGCGCTCACCGCGGGCGGCCAGATTTTCTCGAGTGCCTCTCGGGTCGGGCCGAGGGTGAAGAGGCCGCGCTCCGGGCGCGGGACCGCGCGCGCGCTCCGCGTCGCTGGCTCGTCCACCGCCCCGTCGCGGATCACCACGGCATAGAGCGCGCGCGCCTCGCCGACCGTCAGCAGCCCATCCAGCACTTCCTCGAGCACGCGCGCTGGATCCCGCGCGAAGGGTTCGCCGTACCCGCCGCCGCTCGGCGTGATCATTCGCAACAAATCGCCTTGCGCGAGCTCGAGCACGTCGATGCGGCCGATATCACGCTCGCTGTTGCGGCCGGGGTTCAGCACGCACCGCGCATGCGCGCCGGCCCCACCGCCCGCGAGGCCCCAAGGCTGGAAGCGGAAGCGCTCAAGGCCGCGGACGGTCATGACGGAGGAGAAGCCGAGATTCTCGATCTCGATGCGCATCGCATGCCCGCCGCGGAACCGCCCGGGCCCCGGCGTGCCGGGCTCCAGCGCGAAGCGGCGGATGATCAGCGGCGTCTCGAGCTCCACCACTTCCACCGGCGCGCTCTTGAGGAAGCCCACCGGCTGGTCGATCCCGTCCACGCCATCGCCCGCAACGCGCCCGCCGCTGCCGCCGATGAAGGGCTCGATCACGCTCACATGGCGCCGCCCGGTGCGCGGATCCGTGGAGGCAACCGAGATGATGCCCGCCTGCCCGGCACCGGCGGCGGCGATCCCGCCCGGCACCGCCTGGTCGAGGCAACCCAGGATCGCGTCATGGACGCGCATCACCGCGACCCAGCGATTGCCCATCGCCGCAGGGAATTCGGCGTTCATGAAGCTCCCGCGCGGGGCATGGGTGCGGATCGGGCGAATGATGCCGCCGGAGAGCGGAACCGTCGGCTCGACCGTCTGGATCCAGTTCACCACCGGCATGCAGAGGAAGGGATGCGGCCGGTTGCCGGTCGTGAAGTTGAGCGCGTAGCGCACCTGCGGATCGCTGCCGGAGAAATCCATCTCCAGCGTCTCGCCCCGCTTCGTCATCTTCGCCGCCATGAAGATGAAGCCGTCGCCCTGGAAGGCTTCCAGGTACTCGTTGAAGACATACTCGCCATCGGCGAGGCGGGCGATGGCGGCGCGCGCCTTGGCCTCGGAGAGCGCGAGCACGTCCTCGATCGAGGCGAGAAGCTCCTCGGTCCCGTAACGATCGCAAAGCTCCTGCGTGCGGCGGTCGAGCAGCGCGAGCCCCGACATCATCGCATTGAGGTCGCCCCAGATCAGGTCGGGGATCCGCGAATTGTCGGCAAAGAACTGCCAGAGCGCGCGGTTCGGCTCGCCGCCGCGGTAGAGGAAGCCGGGGCGGATGCGCACGCCCTCCTGGAACACTTCGTAGCTCGTCGGCGAAATGCTGCCCGGCACGGCGCCGCCGATGTCGGAGGCATGGATGAAGGCCCAGGCGAAGGCGATCGGCCGTCCGTCGCGAAACACCGGCCGGATCAGATGGATGTCCATCGTGTGGGTGCAGAGCGCATCGCCCGAGAACGGGTCGTTGCTGATGATGACATCGCCCGGCGCCAGCGTCTCGATGCCGATCTCGTCCACCAGGCCACGCACATTCTGGCACACCGCGGAGGTCACGCCGGCATGCACCGGATAGGCGAAGAACTCGCCTTCGCTGCTGGCGAGCGCCACCTGATAGTCCTGCGTCTGCTTGACGAAGGTCGTGTAGGCAGAACGGTAGGCGATGGTGCTCGCCTCCTCGGCGATGGCGGCGAAGCGGTTGCGCATCACCTCGGTACGGACCGGGTCCATCTCAATCTCTCCGCGTCAGAACGAGATCGCCGAAAACGCCGGCCGCGGCCGTGAATCCGGGCGGCACGATCACCGTTGCGGTCTCCTGCTCGATGATGGCGGGGCCCGCGCCGGTCCACCCCGGAGAAAGATCCGCCCAGCGGAGCACCGGCGCCTCATGCCAGCGCCCGTCGAAGCGCACGCGACGCGTGCCCGCCGCGCCCTCCGCTTCGCTGTCCGCCGCCGCCGGCAGCAAAGCGGGGCGCGGCAGCCGGCCGCGCACGCGCACGCGCAGCGCGAGAATCTCCGTCGCTCCCTCCGGATCGGCATGCCCGTAGAGGCGATGGTGAAGCGCGCGGAAGTTTTTCGCGATCGCCTCGAGATCCCCTCGCGCCGCTGCGTCCTCGTCCACCGGCGTCGCGATCTCGAAGGACTGGCCCACATAGCGGACATCCGCCGAATGCTCGAACTCGGGCGCAACCTGCGGCGCCTCGGCCGCGAGCCACGCGCCGCCCTCGCGCACGAGTGCCGCAAAGCTCTCCCGCACCAGCGCTTCATCCGGCGCCATGCCGTGCACCGTCCGCACGCGGTCGTAGAGAAGATCGGAGACGAGGCCGCCGAACGCGCAGAACACCGAGGCGACGCGCGGGATGACGATCCGCCCGATGCCGATCTCGCGCGCGAGCAGCGGGCCGTGGATCGCGCCCGCCCCGCCATAGACCATGAGCGTGAGCTCGCGCGGCTCGACGCCGAGGCGAGCGATGAAGGGAAGCGCGCCGGCGAGCATGTTCGAGGTTGCGACCTCGATCACGCTCTCGGCGGCGTGCGTGACGTCGCGCCCGAGCGCCGCCGCAATCGGGCCCATCGCCTCCGCCGCGAGATCGGCGCTGAGCCGCAGCCCGCCGGCGAGCGGTGCGTCCTCCGAGAGATAGCCGCAAAGGAGATAGGCATCGGAAACTGTCGGCAGCGTCCCGCCCGCGCCGTAGCAGGCCGGGCCCGGCACCGCGCCGGCCGAGCGCGGGCCGACCTTCAGCACCGGGCCGTCGAGCCAGGCAATCGATCCGCCGCCGGCGCCGATCGCCTCGATCGTGGTCACGGGGATCATCAGCGGAAAGTCGCCGACACGGCCCTCGCGCGAAACCGTTGCGCGCCCGTGATGGAGAAGCGAGATGTCCGTGCTGGTGCCACCCATGTCCATGGTGAGCAGGGAGGGCTCGTCCAGCATCCGGCCCAGCTCGGCCGCGGCGGTAATGCCCGCGGCAGGGCCGGAAAGCAGTGTATGGATCGGCATGCGCGCCGCCTCGGCGGCCCCCATCACGCCGCCGTTCGACTTGGTGACGAGCAGCCGCGCCGCCGGCAGCGCTTTTGCAAGGTAGCGCTCCAGCTCGGCGAGATAGCCCGCCATCGCGCGGCGCGCATAGGCGTTGAGCAGCGCGGCCGATGCGCGCTCGTATTCCTGCGCCTCCGGCCACACCTCGTGCGAGAGCACGAGATCGGTCTCCGGAATCGCCTCACGGATCGCCGCCGCCGCCGCCCGCTCGTGCACCGGGTTGCGGTAGGCGTGGAGGAAGCAGATCGCAATCGCCGCAGCACCCGCCGCCATCGCCGCACGCGCCGCGGCCACCGCGTCCTCCGGGCGAAGCTCCGTGTCCACGCTGCCGTCGGCGCGCAGCCGTTCGCGCACCTCGAACACCAGGCGCCGCGGGATGAGCGGCGCGGGCCGCGTGTTGAAGAGATCGACCGGCCGGTCGAAGCGCAACCGCGCGAGCGAAAGAATGTCCGGGAAGCCGGCGGTCACCAGCAATGCGAGCGGCGGGCCGCTCCGCTCGATCACCGCGTTGGTGCTGATCGTCGTGCCGTGGACGATCAGCGCCGGATCATCGCGCCCGATGCGCCCCGAAGAGAGAAGCCGCTCGAGCCCCGCCTTCACGCCTTCGGCAAATCGCGGCGGCGTCGAGGGAACCTTGAACGCCTCCACCGCAACGTAGCCGGCTGCATCGCCGTCCCACAATGCAAAGTCGGTGAAGGTGCCGCCGATGTCGATGCCGATTCTAAGCATCGATCCAGGATCGCGGCCGGTGCCGGCGCCTGTCAATCGCGGGTCAATCGAGCGGCTTGCCGCGCGTCTCCGGCACGATCGCGAAGACCAGCATCGAGATGAAGCAGATCGCCATGATATAGGCGGGCATGCCCCAATTGATCCCCGCCTTGATGAACGCGGTGGCGACGAGCGGAGCGGTGCCCCCGAAGATCGCGCTGCACACCGCATAGGGAAGCCCGATGCCCGACGTGCGCACGCGCGTCGGGAACACCTCGCAAAGGACGGGTGCAAGCACCGCGTTGCTCATCGAGATGAAGAGGATGCCGATGATATCGACGAGCAGGAACGAGCCGAAGCTCGCATGATGCAGCGCATTGATCAGCGGGAAGGAAAAGAGGAAGAATCCGCCCACCGCGCCATAGAGCAGCGGCTTGCGGCCGATGCGGTCGGAGAGCGCGGCGAAGGCCGGAACCGCGAGGCAATAGACCGCCATGGCGATCGTGCTGCCCGCAAACCCTTCGGCGAGCGGCAGGCCGCTCACAAGATGCGCATAGGCGGGCAGGAACACGGTCCAGGTATAGAATTGCACCGTCCCCATCTGCAGCACGAAGACGAAGAGGCTCTCCTTCGGGAACGCGCGCACGGCCTCGATCAGCGGCCGGCGCGAAAGCGCGTGCCGGCGCTCGAGCGCCGCGAAATGCGGGGTCTCCGGCAGGCCCATCCTGAGCCAAAGGCCATAGACCGCGCCGAGCGCGCCGATGAGAAAGGGAATGCGCCAGCCCCACAGCTCGAGCGCCGGGCGCGGGATGTAATGCGTGGTCAGCGCGGAGACGGCGGTCGCGATCAGGATCGCGGCACCAATGCTGATCATCTGCGAGGAGCTGGCGAAGGCGCGCCGGTCCGCCGGCGAATGCTCGACGAGGAAGACCGAGGAGCCCTGAAACTCGCCGCCGGCGGAAAAGCCCTGGAGCAGGCGGGCGAGCAGCAGGACCAGCGGTGCCGCAAGCCCGATCGCGCGGAAGGGAGGGCAGAGGGCGACGATAAGGCTGCCAATCCCCATCAGGGTGATCGAGAGGGCGAGCATGCGGCGCCGGCCGCGCCGGTCCGCGTAGGGCGAAAGGACGATCGCGCCCACGGGACGCATCAGGAAGCCGAGTGCGAAGGTCGCGAGCACCGCGAGCAGCGCCACGGTCGGGTTGCCGGAGGGGAAGAACTGCGCGGCGAAGGCGGCCGAGAGCAGGCCGTAAACCGTCCAGTCGTACCATTCGATCAGGTTGCCGAACGCGCCGCCGATGAGCGTCGCCGACCCACGGCTCGCGGTCGGCTGGAAGGCGGCGCTCTCGGACATCTCACTTCCTCTGGCCCCAGGGACTGCCCTCTTCCGACGCTTCCCCCTCCCGCCCCAAGCCCAACCCTGGCGCTCGGCGCACGCGAGCTTTGGCCGTCCAAGACCACCATCGCCCCCAAGGCCTGTCAAGCAAGCCCGAATGAACGGCGCCCGCCTCCGCACCTTGCCCTCCTCCGGCCCGGGGCCTATTGGCTTCCCGGCCCGGTTGCCTTGCCGGCCGGGCGCACCGGCCCATCTCTGCGAGCAGGGCCGAGGGCGTGAGCGCCCGGGCGCGTCGGAGGTGGCAATGGACTACGAGGCCTTCTTCCGCAGGGAACTGGACGCTCTCCGCGGGGAGGGGCGCTACCGGGTGTTCGCCGACCTCGAACGCAGCGCAGGCGCGTTTCCGCGCGCCCTCCACCGCCGCGCATCGGGCCAATCGCCGGTCACCGTCTGGTGCTCGAACGACTATCTCGGGATGGGGCAGCATCCCGCCGTGCTCGCCGCCATGCACGCCGCCCTCGACCGCGCCGGCGCCGGCGCGGGTGGCACGCGCAACATCTCCGGCACGAACCACGAGCACGTGCTGCTGGAAGCCGAGCTTGCCCGCCTGCACGGCAAGGAAGCCGCACTCCTCTTCACGTCCGGCTATGTCGCGAACTGGGCCGCGCTCGGCACGCTCGCCGCGCGGATGCCGGGCACGGTCGTGCTCTCGGACGCCGCGAACCACGCCTCGATGATCGACGGCATCCGCCACAGCCGCGCCGAGCGGCGCATCTTCGCCCACAACGATCCCGAGGACCTGCAGCGCTTGCTCGCCGGCATCGAGCCCGGCCGGCCCAAGCTCGTGGCGTTCGAATCGGTCTACTCGATGGACGGGGACATCGCGCCGATCGCCGACCTTTGCGATGTCGCCGAGGCCGCCGGCGCGCTCGTCTATTGCGACGAGGTGCACGCCGTCGGGCTCTACGGGCCGCACGGCGGCGGCATCGCCGAGCGCGAGGGCATCGCCCATCGCATCGGCGTCGTCGAAGGCACGCTCGCCAAGGCATTCGGCGTCATCGGCGGCTACATCGCGGGCTCCGCCGCCCTCTGCGACTTCGTCCGCAGCTTCGCCTCCGGCTTCATCTTCACGACCGCACTGCCGCCCGCAATCGCCGCCGGCGCGCTCGCCGCCGTGCGCCACCTCTCCACGAGCGAAGCCGAACGCACGCGCCACCGCGAGCGCGTCGAGCGCGTGCGCCGAAGGCTCGACGCCGACAGGCGTGCCACATATGCGCAACCCGAGCCACATCGTGCCCGTGCCGGTGGGAGACGCCACGCTCTGCAAGCGCATCAGCGATATCCTTCTCACCGATTACGGAATCTACGTGCAGCCGATCAACTACCCGACCGTGCCGCGCGGCACGGAACGGCTGCGCATCACACCCACACCACTGCACTCGAACCAGGACATCGAACACCTCGCCACCTCGCTCTCGGCGATCTGGGCCTCGCTCCGGCTGCAACGCGCGGCGTAGCCCCGCCACCGAAAGACCAAGGGGGCTCTGCCCCCTTGGAACCCCCGCCAAGGGCTCAGCCCTTGGACCTTTCGTTTTGGCAGCGCTGAGGCGGTCTGGCCTTGCGCGGAACGCGCAAAGCCAGACCGCCCTCAGCGCCTGCCAAGCGAATGGATTGCAAAGGCTCCGCCTTTGCCGGGGGGTCCAGGGGGACAGCGTCCCCCTGGCCTTTCCGGCGGTTGGGCTATGCCGCGCGTTTCATTCCTGCCAGGGGAGGATCGCGCGGCCGCGGGCGGCGAGGGTGGCGGCGGCGAGCAGAACCAGCGTCACCGCGACGGTGACGACGGAGAGCGCTGCGGCGCTGCTGAACTCTCCCGCCTGCTCGAGGTTGAAGATCATCACGCCCACGGTTTCGTTGCCCTCGGACCAGAGCAGCACGGAGATCGTAAGCTCCGAGAAGGCGCCGAGGAAGACGAGCAGTGCCGCCGCCGCGGCCGCCGGCGCGAGCGCGGGCATCACGACGCGGATAAGCCGCCTGCCGTAGCCGGCGCCGAGGCTTGCGGCCGTTTCCTCGAGCGCCGGGTCGAGGCTCTCCAGCATTGCCTGCACCGGTCGCCGCGCGAGGGCGAAGAAGCGCATGAGGTAGGCGATCAGCAGGATCCCGAGCGTGTCGTAGAGGGAAAAGCCGAGGATGGGACGGAGAAAAAGGAGAATGCAGCCGATCCCGAGCGCGCTGCCGGGCAGCACGTAGGAGATTTCGGCGGCGGCGAGCGAGAGGTTTGCGGCGCGGCTGCCGGCCCGGGCGCGGTGCGCGGCGGCTGTGGCGAGAAGGACGAGCAGCGTTGCCGCGATGAGCGCGAGGAGGGTGGAGTTGAGGAAGGCGCGCCGCGTCGCGGCTTCGTCGAGCAGCACTGCGCGGAAATGCGTGAGGCTCAGGGTCGCGAGGCCGAAATTCTGGCCGTAGGCGCGGGTTGCGGCGGTCGCCGCGAGGGAAGCGAGCGGGAGGAAGAGGAGGATGGCGAGGACGAGCCAGCAGAGCGCGGCGGCGGGCAGCCGCCAGGCGCCGAGCGTGAAGGGGGCCGTGCGGTTTCTCGCGGGGAGGGTAGGGGTGGTCGGGGCGAGCGTCCTCTCGGCCGCGACGGCGGCGAGTGCGATGAGGCCGAGCAGCAGCGAGAGGAGCGTCACCGCGCCGATCTCGTTCGGGCCGAAGCCGCTCAGGAGCTGGAAAATGAGCGTGGTGAGCATGATGTAGCGTCCGGGAATCCCGAGCAGCGCGGGCGTTGCGAAATTGCCGATACCCGCGGCGAAGGCGCCGGAAAGTCCGGCGGCGAGCGAGGGGAGGGCGAGCGGGAAAAGAATCCGGGTGAGGCTGCGCCACGGGCCGGCGCCGGCGCCCGCCGCCGCTTCGAGAATCTCGGGCGGAATGGCGCGGAGCCGGCTTGCGAGAATGAGGAAGACGATCGGCGCGTGCTCGACGCCCATCAGGAAGATGATGCCGCCCGGGCCGTAGAGAGGGAGCGGCGTGCCGGGATGCGGCGCGAGGCCCAGGGGCGCGAGCACGGGGCTCGTGGAGCCGGTGAGCGCGATCCAGGCGATGACGCTGATCTGCGCGGGAATGATCATCAGGAGGAGGAAGAGGAAGGAGAGCGTGCGCCGGTGCGGCAGGTCGGTGAGGCCGGCGAGCAGCGCGAAGGAGCCGCCGAGCAGCCCGGCCCAGAGCGCGCTCGCCCCGCCGGCGAAAAGCGTGTGGCGGATTGCGCGCATCGCGACCGGCGAGGCAGACAGTGCGTGCCAGGGAAGCGGGGACGCGGCGCTTGCCGCGAGCAGCGCGATCGGCACGGCGAGCCCAAGAAAAAGCAGAAGCGGTGATGCGATCGCGGTCGTTGCGCGCTCGGGATCGATCCTCACGCTTTAGCCGCCGAAGGCCTGCGCGAAATTCTCCTCGATCTCTCTCTCATGGGCGAGGATCGCGGCGACGTTCATCGGCAGCAGATGAATCTCGGTCATCGTCGGATAACCGGGCGGCGGCGCGATGCCCCGTCGCGCGGGAAGGAAGCCCTGCCGCACCGCAAGCTCCTGGCCGGCGGCCGAGAGCAGGAAGGCTACGAACGCGCGCGCCGCTTCGGGATTCCTCGCTGTCTTCAGGATCGCCACCGGCTCGGTGACGGCGGGCACGCCCTCCTTCGGGAACACGAAGCCGACCGGCGAGCCCTCCTTCCTCGCATTGAGCGCCATGAAATCGACGACCAGGCCGAACATCTTCTCCCCGCCGGCGACATCGCTCAGCACGCCCCCGTTGCCGGCCACCGACGTCGCACCGGCCGCCGCGAGCCGCGCGAGGTAGTCCGGGCCGAGCGGGGCATATTGCGCGAAGGCGCCGGCGGAGATCAGCGCCGCACCGGAATAGAGCGGGCTCGGCAGCACGACTTCGCCCTTGGCGGCGGGCCGAAGCAGATCGGCCCAGGACGTCGGGATGAAAGGCGCCTTCGTGTTGTAAATGATGCCGGTGGTGATGAGCTTGGTGCCGAAATAGGTCCGGTCCGGATCATAGAGCGCCTTGGGGAACGAAGAGACGTCCACCTCCGGGTCCGGCACCAGCCGTCCCTCCTCCTTCAACCGCTCCATGCTCACCGCGTCAGCGATCAAAAGAACGTCCGGTTGCGGCCGGCCGGCGAGGAACTCCGCGTCGAGCTTGTTCATCACCTCCGTGGTGCCGGAGCGGAAGATCGTGACCGTGACGCCGGGTGCGACGGCGTGGAACGCCGCCACGGTTTGTGCCGCGATCCGGTCGGGCTGCGAGGTGTAGAGCACGAGCCGCCCGGTTGGCCCGGCCGCCTCGCCCGGCCGGGCCAGGAGAGCGAGCAAGAGGGGGAGGGTGAAGAGCGCGCGCTTCATCGGCTTCGTCCTCGCATCGCGGTTGCGCCGGGAGAAGGCCCACTTGATCGCCGCGGCGCAACCACGGAATGTGCCGCGATAACAAAGGGGGCTCCGCATGGGCGAGACGGTCGGACGATTCCGCTGGGTGATGGTGCTGCTGCTGATCGGGCCGATCACCTTCGTGATGTCGCTCGACCGCACCGCGATGGTGGTCGCGGCGCCGGTGATCCAGCGCGAGTTCCATTTCACGCTCGTGCAGATGTCCTTCCTGCTCACCGCCTTCTCCTGGACCTATGCGGCGCTCCAGGTGCCGGCCGGGTGGCTCGCCGAGCGGATCGGGCCGCGCCGCTCGCTCTTCGCCGCCAACGCGCTCTGGTCGGTCTTCACCGCCGCCACCCCGCTCGGCTTCAGCTTCCTCTCCTTCAGTGCCATCCGCTTTGCGCTCGGCATCGGCCAGTCCGCCGACTGGCCGAGTTCGGTGCTGGCGATCAAGCGGTGGTTCCCTACGCATGAGCGCGCGAAGGCCAACTCGGTCCTGCTCGGCGCGCTCTATCTCGGCCCCATCGTCGCGGCCCCGCTCACCACCTGGGTGATGCTCACCTTCGGCTGGCCGGTTGCCTTCTATGCCTTCGGCGCGGTCGGCATCCTGCTCGGCCTCGGCTGGCTGTGGGGCTTCCGCGACCGGCCCGAGCGGCATCCCATGGTCAGCGCCGCGGAGGCCGCCCACATCGCGGCCGGGCAGGGTGGCGATCCCGCGAGCTCCGCCCCCGGCGCCTTCGTCCGCTGCCTGGGTTCGGGCCAGTTCTGGGCGATCGGCGTCGAGTATTTCTTCCTCGTCCTCATCCAGAGCTTCTACACCACTTGGCTGCCCACCTATCTCGTCATCTCGCGCCATCTCTCGCTCAAGGCGATGGGGATTCTCGCCGCGCTGCCATGGGTCGCGCTCTTCGTCATGGTGTTTGTCACGGGTCAGATCGCGGACCGTATCCTGCGGTCCACGGGATCGATCTGGCGCGCGCGCGTGCCGCTCGCGATCGCGGGCTTCATCGTTTCGGCGGCGGCGCTGATCGGTGCCTCGCGCACGCCGGGGATCGCGATGATGATGGTCCTGCTCTGCATCTCGCTCGGCGGGATCGGGCTCACCCAGGTCTCGATCTGGTCCTCGACGCAGGATCTCGGCCGCGCCGCGACCGGGATCGTTGCGGGCTGGACGAATTTCTGGGGCAATGCCGCCGGCGTCGCCGGCCCCGTGCTCATGGCTTTTCTGGTGCGCTGGACCGGCACCTGGTCGGGTGCTCTCTTCGGCATCGCGCTCGCGGGCGTGGGCGGCGCTGTCCTCTGGATTTTCGTCCACCCCGAGCGTCCGCTCGAGCTCCCTGTTGACCCTGCGCCGGCGCGCGCCTGAAGGAAAAACCGATGTCCCGTTATGAGATCGCGCCGATGCCGGCGCCTCTTTCCGCTGAAGTCGTCGCACTCCTCGAAGGGGTCGAGACGGCAACGCTCGGCCATTGGCGCCACTGGGGATTCTGCGACCGGCGGATCGCGCCCCTGCTGCCCGGCCGCCGCGTCGCCGGAACCGCGGTGACGCTCGCGATCCCCGGCCCCGATTCGACGCTGCTGCATCACGCGCTCGGCCTGTTGCGGCCGGGCGATATCCTGGTGGTCGACAGGCTCGGCGACGACCGTCACGCCTGCTGGGGCGGCGGCGTCACGCGCGCGGCAAAGGCCGCCGGGGCGAAGGCCGGCGTCGTGGACGGGCCGTGCACGGACCTAGCCGAGATACGCGCCTCCGATTTTCCCCTGTGGTGCCGCGGCATCGCGCCGATCACCACGCGTATCTACGATCTCGGCGGAAGGCTCAACCATCCGGTCGCGATCGGCGGCGCCGTCGTCATGCCCGGCGATGCCGTGCTCGCCGACGAGAGCGGCGTGCTCGTTCTCTCGGCGGCGGAGGCTGAAAGCGAGGCGCGTGCCGCGCTCGCGCGCCAGGAGCGCGGGCAGGCGACCGAGGCGAAGGTGGCGGCGGGGGAAAAGCTCGGCGCGCTGAGCGGTGCGAGCGCGAAAGTCGCCGCCGCCCTCGCCTCCGACGCGCCCTGATCCGCGCTCGGCGAATTGCCGCACGGACGCACTCCGCCAAGCGGTTTTCGCGCCGCTCATCCGCTGCCTGAAACCAGATCCTTCAGCAGCTCAGGGTGCTTGTCCAGCAGTCGGAAGAGATTGACGACCGCCGGGAGCGGGGCCGCCTCGCCGCGTTCGTAGCGGGAGAAGGCATTATGGCCGCCTCCCGTCAGGCGCGCAGCCTGCACCTGGCTCAAACCGAGCTTGCGACGGATGCGGCGGATTTCCTTGCTTTGCCGCTCGCGCTGCCGCAGCACCAGCTCGTCGCCCGCCGCCGCGTAGCGCCGCCCGCTGTCGGCGTCGAACTCAACCTCGCCGCAGTCTCGGCAGCGCCAGCCCGACAGCCCCTCCACGGTCGCGGTCATGCCGGCATGCTCGATGGTGAAGGTCTCGCCCTCGAAGCGTGTCATGCCCTTCCCACTCGTGCAGACCATACACTTTCGGGCCACTCTCACCTCTCCTTGAACTGGATCACCGGCGCGGCATCACGCATGGTGATCTTGATGTAGGCCTCCTTCCGGATTGGCGTCGCGGCGTGGTACACGTCCTGCCAAACCCGATGATCGGCGTAGGTCGTCATCGACTTGTAGAACTGACGCCGGGAAAGGGACGCGATCACTGCCAGCATCTCCGCGCTCGTCAGGCCCATCATCCGCCCGCCATCCAAGGCGGTCTTCGTAAAGGCCGCTGCCCCGAGCCGCACAACATCCGCCTGGATGCGCGCGAGATCGTAATGAGGCGTGCGTTTTTCCAAGAAGGAGAGATTACCCTATAAGGGTGCCCAAGGCAAGGCTGCCGCGATGGTCCCCGCCGCTCACAGGGTCGATCCGGATTATGAAGCCGTTATCGAACGTCAACACGGCCATGCGCCCCCTGATTCGGCGTCAGACTGACTCCGAATCCTCCAGGGGGCAGACATCCCGGTCGGCTCATTCATCCGTCGTAATCGGGAAACTAGCGTCCTCGCCAGGCTTCGTCATGTCGCGGCACGACTCTGCCGGCGCCCGCTTCCATACCTACCGGCCACCACCATTCCGAGCAGGCCGGTTCCCAGCAGAAACAGCGTTGCTGGTTCCGGCACGGGGTCAACAGTGATGGTGAGTAGGCCTGCATCGGCAAAACTGGGGAGAGCGAACGGCTCACCGAGGCAGAAGTCGGTGACGCACGCCGAATACACCCCGATATCGGTCGTGTAGGTACCGGGCGGCAACGCCGGACTGAGAACGATGTTGCCGAGATCGAGATACACGGACCCGCCGGGTGCAACATCGAGGTTGCCGAGGGGATCCTGGGCGGGGGGGATCCAGCTCGCGTCCGCGGCAAAATAGGAAGCCGGCGTCCCGTAGATGTAGGAATTGGGGTCCAGAGCCTGGCCGACGAGCAATTGAGAGCCGACAAAGCTCGTTCCGCCCGGCAGTTGGACGATGGTCTCTCCATACGCGTTGGTGACGATCGCGGGGTCGGTCGGACCAAGCGTCAGGGTTGCACCGATCTGCAAAGTACTCCCGGCCATCACCGAGAGAGACGCGGAATCGTAGACCAGGGTTGGATTTGCTCTGACTCGGGCAGTGCCCAGACACAGCGCGGCGGCGGCCAGCGCCAAAATGATCCGTACTCGCATCTGTTGATTTTCCCGATTTTGTTCCGTCGCACCATAGAAGAACGTGATGCGGCGACAAAATGACAGTTCGAATCGATCGGGACGAGCCTGTAAAGTTCTCCGACGATCCGCTAGGAAATAAGCATCGATATTCATGCCGGATTCGTCCAAACCGTACAAGGAAATCTGCTCTCATCGGGGAAATCCGGGTTAACAGCGTTCGCGCACGCCGTCTTGGAGCCGTTGAAGCCTCGGTCGGCGGCCGAGGGCACCCCGGCATTCTACTTCCGGCGAGAGGGAAGTTCAGGCTCAGCTTGCCCCGTCGCGAGGCTATGCGGAGGATGTACGCCGTTTGCGCGGCGTTGACGACGGCGGCCGTGGTGCGGTGGTCGGCGCGGGCGCGCCGGTACGCACGCGGGGCGCGGTTGCCAGCTTGGCGAGCTCGCGCCTGGAGACAGCGAAGGTTTTTTCCAGGTAGTCGCAGATCAGGCGGAGGTCTTCGTCGCGATACTGGTCAACAAGAGCGATATAAGCTTGGCCAATCGCCTCGTATCGGGGAAGGACCGGGGCCAGGCTCTCAGGGCGGACACGGACAAAGACCTTGCGACGGTCAGCGGTGTCGCGCTCGCGTTCGACGAAATTTCGCTTCTCGAGGCGGTCGAGAATGTGAGTGATCGCGCCGCTGGTCAGGCCGGTCAATTCCGAGAGCTGGCCGGCGGTGAGGATTGCGCCGGGGGCGCGCAGGACGAGGTCGATGCATTTCGTGTCGGTCGCGTTGAGGCCGATGGTCTGCGCGATCGCTTGATGCAGGAAGACGGTCTGGGTGCTCATCGCCCGGCCGAGATCCCGAAGCCTGGCGAGGAGCGCCTCACGGTCGCGGCGTCGCGCGGGGGAGCTTGACATGGAATATCTGCATTCATAAGATACTTATGGATTAAGATATTGCTTCATGCGGGCGGGAGCGACAAGCCATGCAAGCCGCGAGGCGGAAGGATGCCGCGATGGAAGGCTGGGTGGCGCGCTGGTACGCCCGCACCCGGCGCCACGATATGGCGGATTTTCGGCGGCAGGCGGCCGAGGTGGCAGCGCGGCTCGACGGGCGAGGCGAGGTGCTGGAGGTGGCGCCGGGGCCGGGCTTCTTCGCGATCGAGCTTGCCAAGCTCGGCGATTTCCGGATCACCGGCCTCGACATCAGCCGGACGTTCGTTGAGATCGCTGCCGCCAACGCGGCGAAGGTTGGGGCCGCGGTGGATTTCCGCGTGGGGAATGCCTCGGCGATGCCGTTTGGCGATGCTTCGTTCGACTTCGTGTACTGCTCGGCGGCGTTCAAGAATTTCGCGGAGCCGGTCAAGGCTCTCGACGAGATGCACCGGGTCCTGCGCGATGGCGGGGAGGCCGTGATCCTCGATCTGCGCAAGGACGTGGCGATCGATCAGATCGATGCCTATGTGCGGGAAAGCGGGCGAACAGTGCTCGATGCCTGGATCACGAAGCAGGCGTTCCGTCAATTGCTGATCCGGCGGGCCTACACGAAGGAGGCGTTCGAGCGGATGGCGGCGGAAAGCCGGTTCAGGTCCTGCCGAACCAACGCTCAGTCGATCGGATTGGAGGTGCGGCTCGACAAGGCGAGCGTGGTTCCGTGACGGCCCGAAGCGCTGATCCATCCGGTAGAGCACCGCCGGTGCCCGGCACTCCCC
>CAVUZJ010000018.1:0-330129 GCA_963745975.1 uncultured Pseudomonadota bacterium | reverse complement strand
AGTTTCTGTCAGCAACCCCGCGGCCCCGGCGCGCGCCTCATTCCCGCTCGGGGAGCTTCAGCTGTCGGCGCCAGAGCTTCATCAGCTCCCGCCGCGGACGGGGATAGGAGGTTCCGGTCGTCTCGAGGCCGGAGATCCGGTCGGCGCGGAAGTGGCGGAAGTCGTCGCGCAGCTCGCACCAGGCGGCAACCAGCCGAACGCCTTCGAAGAAAGCGAGCGCAACCGGCCAGATCACTCGCTCTGTCGCAACGTTCGCACCGTTCGTGTAGCGGATCCTGAGCTTGTGCTCGCGGCGCACGGCCTCGCGAATGACGCGCAGCTCCGGCGCCTGCCCGGCCGGCCCCTTGAAGCGAGGCGCCCACAGGCCGGTCTCCGCCATTTTGTCCCTGAGGTCCCGGGGCGAGGCCGTGGCAATCTTGGCCAGCGCCGAGCGGGCCGCCCGCGCCAGCGCCGGGTCGCCCTGCCCCTCGACCCAACGAGCGCCGAGGACCAGGGCCTCGATCTCCTCCTCGCCGAACATGAGCGGCGGCAAAAAGAAGCCCGAGCGCAGCAGATACCCGACGCCCGCCCCACCGTCGATCGGCGCGCCGAGCGCGATCAACGTCTGCACGTCCCGATAGACGGTGCGTACCGAGACGGAGAGCTCGCCGGCGAGATGGGAAGCGGTGACGGGCCTGCGCCGGCCTCGCAGGGCGTCCATGAGCTCGAAGAGTCGGGAGGTTCCGCTCATCGACCAGTATGATACCGCGTACGGGCATCGGCCTCTTCCGTTCGCTGATAGAGGCGCTATCGACGCGGGGCCCGCCCTTGACCGATCCGGGCAGGCATGCACAAAATTCAAAGGAAGATTTTAATGCGGCAGCGGTGCTGTCCCATGTTTCACGTGAAACATGGCCCGAATCAATAGCTTCTCCGTGCACACTTGGCCGTCAATGCGGCGCGGTGTCCAAAATCCCGAGAGGCACTCTCCCGATTTACGGCGCGGTGCGCTCGAGCAGCTCGATCCGCACGTTCTCCGGGCCGCGCACGAAGGCGGTCCATGTGCCCGGGCGCGGGGAGGCGGGCGGGATCGCGAATTCCGCGCCCTTGCGCTTGAGCTCGGCGATCACCGCATCGAACCCGGTCACGGCGAGGCCGATATGCTCGAGCCCGAGATAAGGCGGCTCCGGTGCGGCGTGCGTGCCGGGCGGAACCTGCTCGATGAAGAGGCGAACGCCGCCAAGCTCGACGATGACACGGAGCTTGCCCGCATTGTCCACCGTGCCGACGCGCTTGGCCCCGAACATCTCCTCGTAGAAGCGCGCCGCCTTGTCGGGATCGAGGCTGCGGAGATGGAAATGGTCGCAGCGGAATTCTGTCACGCGGTTCCTCCGTCGCTCGGGTTCTGAAGCGGGCCGGCGGTTGGTAGAGCCTCGGCCGCCAAAGCGCAATCTGGCGCCGGGGCGCGATCGGTTCATACCACCGGCTCGGAGAGCAGCTCCTCGATCTGCTCGGGCGCCTGGTCGAACAGCAGGACGAGGCTCGCCGTGCCGGAATCGGGGCGGTTGCGGCCCTGCTCCCAGTTCTGCAGCGTGCGCAGATCAAGCGCCAGGAGATCGGCGAACTCGCGCTGCGAAAGACCATGGCGGGTCCTGATCTCGGCAATGCGGTCCATCGCCGGGGTCGGCGAGCGGCGGCGTCGCACCTCGACATTCATCCGCCGGAGATCGCGCGCGAGCGCCACGATGTCGCCACCGGCATCGACCGCGCAGACGGTCCACCCCGTTTCCGCGAGCCGGTTCAGCACAGCCTGAGCGGCGCGCAGCGAAAGGCCGGAGGCGATCAGCCGGCGCGCAAGATCGATCGGCCGGTCGAGCGCGCCGGTCCGGTGCAGCAGCAGGACCAACCGCTCAGCGGAAGATGAGGGGTGGCGGGAGACGTCCAGGACCGGCCCCAGACGCGCGAGCCGCGCCCTCAATGCGGAGTTCGTCGACATCGAATTTTTCCCCTACCGGCCGGGCGAAGCGGCGGAGCACGCAACACTGACCATGCGCGATACGCGTATAGTCATCAAGCGCCTTTTCCGAGTGCTGCCATCAACTCCGAGAATTCCCGCTTGCTGAGGCCGCTGTCCGGCTGCGCCACCGATTCGCCCGCGAGCATGCGGCGAAGAACGCGGAGCATCGGCGCGGAGAAGCTCGCCGCCCCGAGCCGATAATCGAGGAACGCCTGATGGGCGAGCGGAACCCAGGCGGCGAGCACTTCGAGCATCCGCTCGGCATAGACGCGGATCTCGTATTGCGCGTGCGCATCGGCGCGCAGCTCGAGAAAGTGGAAGAGATTGTGCAGATCGGTCTTCCAGTACCACTGCGTGTACATGTTGAGGGTAAGGTTCATGCGCGCGAGCTCGCGGGCGAGGCCGCGGCGGCGCGGATCGTGCGCGGGCGACTCCTTGGGGTCGTTCAGGAGGGCGAGATAATCGGCATGAGCGTGCTCCGCATCGGCGCGGAGCGTGCCGAGAACGAAGGCCGTTTCCGCATCGTCCAGCAAGTCGCCCCTGCCCTGGCGGTTGGCGGCGGACTGCGCCGCGAGGTGCTCGGGCGCGGGGAGGTAGAATTCCCGGTCGAGAACGGAGTACCGCGCCGAGTACTCGTTCACGCTCGCCATGCGATGGCGGATCCATTGCCGGGCGACGAAGATCGGCAGCTTCACGTGGAACTTGATCGCGCACATCTCGAACGGCGTGGTGTGACGATGGCGCATCAGGTAGCGGATGAGGCCCGAATCCTCGCTCACCTTGCGCGTGCCGCGGCCGTAGGAAACCCGCGCCGCCTGCACGATCGCGGCGTCGTCCCCCATGTAGTCGATCACCCGGACGAAGCCGTGATCGAGGACGGCAAGCGGCCGGTGGAGCAGCGCCTCGAGCGCCGGGACGCTGCGGCGGAGCGTGGCGCTGGTGGTTTCCCGCTCGGCCGCGATCTCGGCCTGCTGCTCCGGGGTCACGGTCATGGCAATCCTTCCAAGACGGGCGGAGGCACCCTATATTGCCGCTGCCGGCTTGCCGGCTATGGCGATAAACGGTGCGTGGCATAAGCGACGTGGACCCGGGGGCAGTACCCGGCGCCTCCACCAGTTTCCGTCCCTTCGGCGCTTGCGCCGGCGGGGCGGCCGAAACGGGGGCGAAACAGGCTCGACACGCGTGGTAAAGACCCATCTTTCGCCCGGCATGGTACCGCCGTCATCGGGCCGATCCAGAAGTGCCAACGACAACGTGGCGCTCGCTGTTGCCGCGTAAGCGGCAATAAGCGCGGTTCGGGGGGCACCGGGCAACAGAAGCCCCCCACTTCCCTCCTTTTCGCGTTCCCTTCTTTTCCCACTGGTCTTTTCCCACCGGGGCCCACGGGGCTATTGAGGCGCCTCTGTCATGGGGTCGCAAGAATGGACGAGAAGGAAGCGCCCGCAAAGGAAAGCCTGCTGCCGTACGACGCCTGGATCGCCGAGGCGCTGCGGCGGGTGGTGATGGAGGCGCTGGCTCACGTCGCCCGCCAGGGCCTGCCAGGCGGGCATCATTTCTACCTGACATTCCGCACCGACCATCCCGGGGTGGAGCTGCCCGGCCATCTCCGGCAGCGCTTCCCCGAGGAAATGACGATCGTGCTGCAGCACCAGTTCTGGGATCTCGCGGTGGACGAGGCGGCCGGGCAGTTTCGCGTCGGCCTCACCTTCGGCGGCGTGCCCGCCACGCTCGTCGTGCCGTTCGCCGCCCTCACGGCCTTCGCCGATCCCGAGGTCCAGTTCCAGCTGAGCTTCAAGCCCATGCCTGGAGAGAGGCCCGGAGAGAGCAAGGACCAGCCGAAGGCGGCCGACGCCGGCGCCGCGTCGCCGGAGCCGGCTCCGGACACCGCGCCGGAAAGCACCGAAGCAGCGCCGCAGGTGGTGAGCCTGGACGCCTTCCGCCGCCGCCCCGGGCCCAAGGAATGACGCCAACGCCGCGTCCGGTGATGCTCGTGATCCTCGATGGCTGGGGCTGGCGGGAGGAGGTCGCGGACAACGCGGTGCGCCAGGCAAAGAAACCCACCTTCGACGGGCTATGGGCCTCCGCGCCGCATGCCTTCCTCCGCACCTCGGGCGGCGATGTCGGCCTGCCCGAGGGGCAGATGGGCA
This sequence comes from uncultured Pseudomonadota bacterium, assembly GCA_963745975.1. Lineage (GTDB taxonomy): Bacteria > Pseudomonadota > Alphaproteobacteria > Acetobacterales > Acetobacteraceae > JAKAWQ01. The sequence continues at coordinate 325,986 of CAVUZJ010000018.1, read as the reverse complement.
ATTCCGAGGTCGGGCATCTCAATATCGGCGCGGGCCGGGTGGTGATGCAGGAGCTGCCGCGGATCGATGCGGCGATCGCCGACGGCAGCCTCGCCAAGGCGCCCGCGCTCGTAAGCCTGATCGCCCGGCTGCACGAGACCGGCGGCGCCTGCCACCTGATGGGTCTGGCTTCCCCCGGCGGCGTGCACGCCCACCAGAGACACGCACTCGCGCTCGCCCGCGTGCTGGCGGAGGCAGGGATTCCGACGCGGCTGCATGCCTTCCTCGACGGGCGCGACACGCCTCCCATGGCGGCGGCCGAGACTTTGCCCCCCTTCCTGGCAGCCCTCCCCGACGGCGCATCCCTGGCCAGCCTCTCCGGGCGCTATTTCGCGATGGACCGGGACCGCCGCTGGGACCGGGTGGAGAAGGCCTATCTCGCGATCGCCGAGGGGCAAGCGCCGCGCTGGGACGATCCGCTCGCAGCACTCGTGGCCGCGCACCGGGCGGGGACGGGCGACGAGTTCGTCCCGCCGGCCGTGATCGGGGATTATCACGGCATCCGCGCGGGCGACGGCCTGCTCTGCTTCAATTTTCGCGCCGACCGCGTCCGCGAGCTCCTCGCGGCACTGCTCGATCCCGCATTCGACGGGTTCGCGCGCCCGCGCGCGCTCGCCATCGCCGCCGCGGCCGGGATGACCGGCTACAGCGCCGCACTCGCGCCCTTTCTCGGCACGCTCTTTCCGCCCGCGCCGCTCCGCCATCTGCTCGGCGAGGTCGTCGCCGCCGCCGGCCGGAAACAGCTCCGGATGGCGGAGACCGAGAAATATGCGCACGTCACCTATTTCCTGAACGGCGGGCGGGAGGAGCCGTTCGAGGGCGAGGACCGCATCCTCGTGCCCTCGCCGAAAGTGGCGACCTACGACCTCAAACCCGAGATGTCGGCGCCGGAACTGACGGAAAAGGCCGTGGAAGCCATCGGTTCGGGGAAATACGACCTGATCGTGCTCAATTATGCGAACCCGGACATGGTCGGGCATACCGGGCGGCTGGAGGCGGCGATCAGGGCGGTGGAGACGGTGGATCGAGGGCTTGGGCGGATCGTGGAGGCGATCGGGCGCGCCGGCGGGGCGCTTCTGGTCACCGCGGATCACGGCAACTGCGAGCTGATGCGCGACCCGCTGACCGGCGGCCCGCACACCGCGCACACCACCAACCCGGTGCCCGCCCTGCTCGCGGGCGGCGGCGTCGGCCGGATCCGCTCGGGGCGGCTCTCCGACGTGGCGCCCACGCTGCTGGCGCTGATGGGCCTGCCGCAGCCCGCCGAGATGACCGGCCACTCCCTGATCGTCGGCGATGCGGAGCCGGCTCCCGCTTAGCCTCCTTCTCCTGCTGATTGCCGCAGGCCCGCCCGACCAGCCAGGGACGGCCGCCCAGGCGACGCAGGCGCTCGAGAAGGCCGAGGCGAGCCGGCGGGCGGCGCTCGCCGCCGAGCAGGCGGCCGGTCAGGCGGCCACCGCCGCCGCCGCCGAGCGGGAGCGGCTCACCGCGGCCCGCGTCGCCGCCGCCGAGCGGCTCCGGCTCGCCGAGACCGCGATCGAGGAGATGGCGCTGCGGCTCGACCAGCTCGGACGCCAGCGCGACAAGGCAGAGGCGGCGCTCGCCGCGCGCGCCCGCGCTTTCGCTCCGCTGCTGCCGCTGATCGAGCGGCTTTCGCTCTATCCCGCCGAGACGCTGCTCGCTGCGCCGGCCTCGCCCGAGGACGCCGTGCGCGGGGTGCTCGTCCTGCAGGGAATCGCGGGCGAGATCGAGCGCCAGGCGGCGGAGCTTAGCGGCGAGGAGGCGCGCGTCGCGGGGATGTCGGCGGTGATCGCCGCTCAGAGCGATGTCCTCAAGGTGGCGGAAGCCGGGCAGGCCGCCGAGGCGGCGGCGCTCGATCGGGAGATCGCGGCCGCCGGCACGAGCGAAGCACAAGCGAGGGGGACGGAAGCGGCGGCAGCCGCAGCGGCGGCGCGGGAGGCGGCCCGGGCGAAGACCCTGCACGGCGTGCTCGCAAGCGTCGAGGTCGCGGCGAGAAGGGCGCAGCAGGCGGCGGCCCAACAGGCGGCGGCGCAGGCGGCGAAGGCGCGGTCGCGCGAGCAGGTCGCGCTGGTGCGGCCGGTGCCGAGCCCGCCGGCGGCCGCGCGGCCCAACGGGGCCGCGGGCGGGGCCCCGGGGGGAGCGCCGGTCGCCGGGGTGCTCGTCGGCTTCTACGGCGCGCCCACGCCCGCCGGGCCGGCCACGGGGATCCGCTACCAGACCGCGCCCGGGGCGCACGTGCTCGCGCCGTGCGGGGGCACCGTCGAGTTCGCGGCACCCTTCCGCAGCTACGGCGAGCTGGTGATCCTCGATTGCGGCAGCGACTACCGCTTCGTGCTGGCGGGAATGAAGACGCTTCTGGTGAGCGCCGGGAGCACCGTCGCGGCGGGGGAGGCGGTCGGCGTGATGGCGGGATGGGATCCGGACTCGCAAGACCAGCGGCCCACCCTTTATCTGGAGCTGCATCACGGCGGCGAAGCGGTGAACCCGCTGCCCTGGCTCCATGCGAGAGGATAGCTGCACGCGAGGGGATAGGAGGGAAGGCTCCCTCCGGGTAGAGTGAGAATCATGACGGAAAAAGCCGGGCTCCCGCTTGCGGGGACGATGTCGCAACAGACCGAGGGGCGCAGCCGCGCCCGGGAAGGATAAGAATGAAGTTTCGCAACGGCCTGCTCTTGGGCGGCGCCTTCCTGGCCGGCGTGGCGGCGCTGCCGGCGTCGGGGCTGATCACACGCACGCTCGGGCCGAGCTTCGGCATCCTGCCGGCACTGGCTCAGGACGCCGCCACCACCCCGGACAGCGGCAACGCCGACACCTACCGGCTGCTCAGCCTCTTCGGCGACGTGTTCGAGCGCGTGAAGGCGGACTACGTCGATCCGGTGACCTCCAAGCAGCTGATCTACAACGCGCTCAACGGGATGCTGAGCGGGCTCGACCCCCACAGCGACTACATGGACCCGAGCCAGTACAACGACATGCAGGTCCAGACCCGGGGCGCCTTCGGCGGGCTCGGCCTCGAGGTCACCGAGGACCAGGGGTTCATCCGCGTGGTGACCCCGATCGACGGCACGCCGGCCGCGAAGGCCGGCATCAAGCCGGGAGACCTCATCGTCTCCCTCGACGGCAAGACCGTCGAGGGGCTCTCGCTCAACGACGCGGTCAACCGCATGCGCGGCCCGCCGGGCAGCACGATCACCCTGACCATCAAGCGCGACGGCGTGAACAACCCGATCGACGTCACGCTGACGCGCGAGGTCATCCACGTCCAGATCGTTCATCAGCAGCTCTACGGCGATGTCGGCTACATCCGGCTCGCCGAGTTCGACGAGGACGCAAGCTCGGGCATCCGCAAGGCAGTGGCCGCGCTCAAGCAGCAGGCGCACGGCAACATCAAGGGCTACATCCTCGATCTCAGGAACAATCCCGGCGGGCTGCTCGACCAGGCGGTCGCGGTGGCGAACGACTTCATGACGCAGGGCGAGATCGTCTCGACGCGCGGCCGCCACGCCGAGGACGATCAGCGCTGGGACGCGACGCCGGGCGAGGACATCATCGGCAACGCGCCGCTGGTGGTGCTCGTGAACGACGGCACGGCCTCGGCGGCCGAGATCGTCTCCGGCGCGCTCCAGGACAACCGCCGCGCCATCATCCTCGGCACGCGCACGTTCGGGAAAGGCTCGGTGCAGACGGTGATCCCGCTGCCGGGGGACAACGGCGCGATCCGGCTGACGACGGCGCGCTACTACACGCCCTCGGGCCGCTCGATTCAGGGGCTCGGAATCATGCCCGACGTGACAGTGGCGGAGACGCCGGCGCCGGAGCTGCAGTTCGGCCCGGCGCATGAGAGCGACCTCAACAACACGCTCTCGAACACCGGCGGCGTCCCGGCGGCGGCGGGCCCGCCGCCGCGCACCGATCTGCCGCCGATCGCCAAGGAAATTCCGGCCAAGCCGCCGGCCGGCTGGCCCGCTTACGATCCCGCCAAGCCGAGCACGGACTTCCAGCTTCAGCAGGGCTTGAAGCTGGTCCAGGCGATCGCCGGGCAGAGCACCGCGACGGCGCGGTAGCAGAGGACCGGCCGGCCCAGAGGACGGCGGGCCTTGCCGCGGGAGGCGGAGCGGCTCGCCGCCGGCGCCCGCCGCGGACGGCGCGCGCGCGCGGGCGGCCCGGGGCGGGCGCTCGCGCGGTTCTGGACGGTCGTGATCGTCGTGGTCGGCGGCGGTGCCGCCCTGCTGCAATGGCTCGGCCCGCCCCCGCCGCCCGCTCCCGCGCCGGTGCGGGCTTCCGTGCACGCGCCGACGGCGCCGGTCGCAGGCGCCGTTCCGACCGCCGTTCCCGCCGTTGTCCCCGCCGTTGTCCCCTTGGGGCATCCCGGGCCGATCGCCCCGCCGGACAAGCTGCTGCTCGAGCCCTCGGCGGCGAACCCAAAGGAGCTGCTTCCGCGCATCGGCCCCGGCGGTGCCGCGCCCATGCAGGTCTATGCGGCCTGGTTCAACACCGCCGATCCAAGGCCGCGCATCGGGCTCGTCGTTGCCGGCATCGGCGAATCGGACGACGAGAGCGAGCAGGCGATCGCACTGCCGGGCCCGGTTACGCTCGCCTTTTCGCCTTACGCGGTCGATCCCGAGAAGCTCCTTTCCGAGGCGCGGGCGAAGGGCCACGAGATCCTCATCTCGCTGCCGCTCGAGCCCGCGGGATACCCGCTGAACAACGCGGGCGACGAGGCGCTGCTGGTCGGCGCGCCCGCTTCACAGAATGACGACCGGCTCGACTGGGCGCTCTCGCGGATCGAAGGCTATGTCGGCGCGACGGGCGCGATGGACGGGATGTACGGCGAGCGCTTCGCCGCTGCGCCGGATCTGCTGGCCGGGCTCGAACGGCACCTCGCGGCCCGCGGCCTGCTCTATATCGATCCGCGCGCCGGGCAGCCGAACCCGAAATGGGCCACCGGCCGGTCGGCCGATGTGGTGGTGGATTCGCCGCCCGTGGGGCCCGACATCAGCGCCAATCTCGACAAGCTCGAGACGATCGCGCGCCAGCGCGGGGCCGCGCTCGGCGTCGTAGGATGGCCGGGGCCGGCCACGCTTGCGCAGCTGGCGGACTGGGCCGGAACCCTGGCGTCCAAGGGATTCGTGCTCGCCCCGGTGACCGCGCTCGTCCGGCCGCCGAGCCCGCCGCCAGCCCCCGCGGCAACGCAAGCAGGCAAGCCCCAGGCGGGCAAACCATGAGCTCTTCGCCCGAATCTCCCACGCTTCCCTACCGGCGCAATGCCGGGGCGGCGCTCTTCAACCCCGCCGGGCTGGTGTTCGTGGGACGGCGCGCCAATCTGCCGCCTGCGGAAGCGGCGGCCGGCGGCTGGCAACTGCCGCAGGGCGGGATCGACGATGGGGAGGAGCCGCGCGTGGCAGTGCTGCGCGAGCTTGCGGAGGAGATCGGCACCACGCGTTTCCGCATCATCGGCGAGCATCCGGAATGGCTGAGCTACGATTTGCCGGCGGAGCTGGTCGGGGTGGCGTTCCGCGGGCGCTATCGCGGCCAGCGCCAGCGCTGGTTCGCCTTCCGCTTCCTCGGCACGGACGCCGAGATCCGGCTCGATCGCGATCCGCATCCGGAGTTCGACGCCTGGCGCTGGGTGGCGCTTGCCGAGCTTCCGGCGCTCGCGGTCGGGTTCAAGCGGGCGATCTACGAAACCCTCGCCCGTTCCTTCGCCCGCTTCGCGGCGCCGGAGAATGGCGGGTGAACGAGGATCCGCACCGCGCGCGCTGGGACGCGCGCTTCGGCGCGGAGGACTATGTGTTCGGCACCGAGCCGAACGCATTCCTGGCGGCCGAAGGGGCGCGGCTCCGCCGCGGATGGAAGGCGCTCGTGCTGGCGGACGGCGAGGGCCGCAACGGCGTCTGGCTGGCGCGCCAGGGGCTCGATGTCACCACCGTCGACTTCTCGCCGAACGGTATCGCCAAGGCGCGGCTTCTCGCGGAACGGCACGGCGTCTCCATCCAAACCGTGCTGGCAGACCTCATGACGTGGGACTGGCCGGAAGCTTCATTCGACCTCGTGGTGGGCGTCTTCATGCAGGTGTTCGGCCCGCCCGAGCGGGACCGGGTCTTCGCGCGCATGAAGCGGGCGCTGAAGCCGGGCGGCCTGCTGTTGCTGGAAGGATACCGCCCGGAGCAGATCGGCTACGGCACCGGCGGACCCTCAACGCCCGAGAACCTTTACACGGAGGAATTGCTGCGCGCCGCGTTCGGGGATTTCTCCATCATCGCGCTCCGCTCTCACGATTCGATCATCCGCGAGGGCAACGGCCATAATGGGATGTCGGCTCTGATCGAGCTGGTGGCGGCAAGGCCTGTTGTAACGGGGAGGGCGTAATGTCGGAAGAAGCTTCGGATCTGCCGAAGGGGCCGGACTTTGCCGCCGGCATCGACGCGGCCGCCCTCGCCGATGGCGCCATGCTCGTCGGACACGTGGGCGGCGAGGCGGTGCTGCTGGCACGGCGGGGCGAGGAGCTCTTCGCGATCGGCGCCGCGTGCTCGCACTATCACGGGCCGCTCGCCGAGGGGCTGATGGTGGGCGAGACCGTGCGCTGCCCCTGGCACCATGCCTGTTTCAGCCTCCGCACCGGAGCGGCGCTGCGCGCGCCGGCGCTCGATCCGCTCCCCTCATGGCGCGTCGAGCGGGTGGGAGGCCAGGTCTTCGTGCGCGAGAAGCGCGCTCTTCCGGCACCGATTCCCCTCCCGCCCAGCCCCTCCACCCCGCGCCGGATCGTGATCGTGGGCGGCGGCGCGGCCGGCAACGCAGCGGCCGAAGGCTTGCGCAGGGAGGGGTACGGCGGCGAGGTCACGCTGGTCGGCGCCGATCCCTCGCTGCCCTGCGACCGGCCCAACCTCTCCAAGGATTTCCTCGCCGGAAGCGCGCCCGAGGAGTGGGTCTTCCTCCGCCCGGCCGAGTTCTACCGCGAGCACGGCATCGTCCTCGAGCTCGGAACCGAAGCCGTCCGCCTCGACCCGGCCGCGCGGACGCTCGCGCTCGCCGACGGGCGGACGCTCGCTTGGGACGCGCTGCTCCTGGCGACCGGCGCCGCGGCGATCCGTCTCGCCATTCCGGGCGCGGACCGGCCGCATGTGTTCACGCTGCGCACGTTCGCCGATTGCCGGGCGATCATCGCGCGCGCCGGCGCCAGCCGGACCGCCGTCGTCGTGGGTGCGAGCTTCATCGGGCTGGAGGCGGCCGCCTCGCTCGCAACGCGCGGGCTCGCCGTCGCCGTGGTGGCGCCGGAGGCCGTGCCGATGGCGCGCGTGCTCGGTCCCGAGCTTGGCGCCTTCCTCAAGAAGCTGCACGAGGAGCACGGGGTCGGCTTCCATCTCGGCACCACGCCGCAGGCGATTGGCGAGCGCTCGGTCACTCTCGCCAATGGCGAAGAGCTGGCGGCGGATCTCGTGCTGGTCGGGATCGGCGTGCGGCCGGAGACCGCCCTTGCCGAATCGGCCGGGCTTGCGGTCGCCAACGGCGTGCTGGTCGATGAGTTCCTGGCATCGAGCGCGCCGGGGATCTTTGCCGCCGGCGATATCGCGCGCTGGCCTGACCGGCTGAGCGGCGAGCGGATGCGCATCGAGCACTGGGTGCTCGCCGAGCGGCAGGGCGCCATCGCCGCGCGCAACATGCTGGGCCTGGCCGAGCGCTGCGACATCGTGCCTTTCTTCTGGACCCAGCAGTTCGACGTCTCGGTCTCGTACGTCGGCCACGCCGCGTCCTGGGACAGGATCGAGGTCGTGGGCTCGCCCGAGGCGCGCGATTGCCGGGTGAGCTATTTCACGGCGCACAGGAAGAGCGCGGTCGCGACTATTTTTCGCGACCTCGAGAGCCTGGAGGCGGAGGTGGCGTTCGAGCGGGAGTTCCCGCCCGCGGCGTGAGGGGAGCTACAGCTTCTCGACCTGGCCGTATTCGAGCTCGACGGGGGTCGCGCGGCCGAAGATCGAGACGCTCACCTTGAGCCTTCCCTTCTCCTCGTCCACGTCCTCGACGGTGCCGTTGAAGCTGGTGAAGGGCCCGTCCGCGACCCGCACCTGCTCGCCCACCTCGAACAGCACGGCCGGCCGCGGCCGTTCCACCCCTTCACGGGTCTGCTTCAGGATGCGCTCGGCCTCGGCGTCGGTGATCGGGCTCGGCCGGGTCCGGCTGCCGAGAAAGCCCGTGACCTTGGGCGTGTTCTTGACCAGGTGCCAGGCGTCGTCGGTGAGGTCCATCTTCACCAGGACATAGCCCGGGAAGAATTTCCGCGCGGCATTGACCTTCTGGCCGCGGCGCATCTCGACCACCTCCTCGGAGGGGACGAGCACCTCCTCGAACTGGTCGGCGAGCCCCTTCTGCTGCGCCTGCTCCTTGATCTGCTGGGCGATCTTCTTCTCGAATCCCGAATAGACGTGCACCACGTACCAACGCTTGGGCATCTGACGACGTTCCCTAGAATCCTGTTAAAATCCCGATCCGAACAAGGCGCGCACGCCGAGGCCGATGATCTGGTCGACCACCAGGAAGAAAATGGCGATGGCAGCCGCCATTGCGAGGACGAGCCCGGTCGAGACCAGCGTCTCCCTTCGCGAAGGCCACGTCACCTTCGCCATCTCGCTCCGCACCTCCCGGATGAACCGGGCAGGATCCACCGCCACTTCGTTCTCTCCTCATACTTGCGGCTGCCGGCCGGCCCGACGGGTGCGAACCCCCATCCCTGCCCGGTGCTGGCAGGGGTGGAGGGTCTCGAACCCCCAACCTCCGGTTTTGGAGACCGGCGCTCTAGCCAATTGAGCTACACCCCTCCACCGAGGGCTGCCGGAGGCTACAGAGAACGCCCCGCCGACCCTGTCAAGCCGGAAACCCGCCAGGCGGCCGGGACCTTAATGCTCGATGACGAGCGTGGAGGAGGCCGAGAGCGTCACGGCCGCGAAATCACCCTTCATGCTGACGGGCGACCAGGCATAGCTCGCCGCGACGGTGACGGTGCTGCCGGGATTGTTATTGGGGGAGAAGGTCACCGTGGGCGTCGGCGCGGCGCTGCCGAGGACGGGCGCGGCCGCGGTGGCGAACTGGGCGGCGATCGCTTCGCTGCTCGCCGGGCTCGCCGAGGCCGAGCCATGCACCGCGGCGTAGCGGGTGGCGACGTTCGCGGCATAGCTCAGCGCATTCTCGGCGGCGGCCATACGGCCGAGCTCGATGATCGCGAAGAGCATCAGGAAGAGCGCGAGTGCCACGACGGCGAACTCGACGCTCGCCGCGCCGCTTCGATCCCCGCCAAGGCGGCCCGCGATCCTCAATTGACCCGCACCGTCGCCGTGGCCTCGAGGGGCACGCTGTCGGGGAACGGCGCGATCGAGACCGGCAGGCTCACCGTGGCGGAGACCGTGACCGTGAGCCAGGTCGCGAGCGACTGACCGGACGGGCAGCTCGCCGAGGAGGAGCTTTCCTCGGTGCCGGTCGCCTCGGTTCCGTCCGGCTCGATGCAGTAATAGGCGTAGCTCGGCGTCGCGACCGTGAGCGCGGGACCGTCGCTTCCGTAGCCGACGGTCGCGGCGTTCTCGATGCCGCTCGGGCTCGTCGCGTTCGCGGCACTGGCATAGGCATAGAAAAGCGCGTTGTGCACCGCTTCCTCGAGACGGAACTGCGCGGCCAGCAGCACCGCGGCGTCCGCGGCGCCGAGGAAGAGCGGCAGCAGGATGAGGCTGAAGGTGAGCGCGCTCTCCACCGCGACCGCGGCGCTTCGGTCGGGGGCGAGGCCGCGGCCCTTCATTGCAGCAGCACGACCGTCGAGCCGGAGGACCCTCCCGAGCCGTTGCCCGCGGCGTCCAGCTGGGCGCTGCCGCAGGTCGTGATGGTGTTGGCGATGACGCTGAGCGTGCCGCCGCTCGCCGCCTTGAGCGTCGCGTCGTTGCTGATCTGGAGGTTGACCGAGGGCATGTAGAGCACGCCGTTCAAGGTGAGGCCCGAGCCGCCGACCACGATGTCGCCCGGAGCGTTGAGCGCGCCGCAATCGTTGGAGACGGCGCTGTTGGAGGCGGGCGTGGACGCGCTCTGATAGACCAGGATGCCGGCATAGGTGCCGCTGGTCGGCGCGGAAAGCTCCCAGGCGGTCTGGGTATAATTCTCCCAATCGATATAGCCGGGCGAGCTGCCGGCCATGATGAAGGTGACGCCGGTGTTGTCGCCGGCCGCGGTGCCGACGGTCGAGCCGTTGTTGATGATGAAGTCCCCGTTGTCGATGATGTAGACGCCGGGCTTGAAGTTGATCGTCGTGTCGTTGGCGGCGTCGATGCTGCAATAGGTCCCGGGCGAGAGCGTGACGCTGGCGCCGCCGTTCTGCGGCGTCGGATAGGGCGTGCAGGAGGAGCCGACGGTGGGCGCGGCGAGGTTCGCGTAAGGGTTCGCTTCCGGCGGATCGCCCTCGGTCGGGCTCGGGGTGATGATCGATTCTCCGTTGGTGCTGGCCTCGACGCCGCCGACCGCGCCGACGCTCGATCCCGAGATCGAGCCGTTGCGGACATAGATCGAATCATTGTTCGGATCCTCGACGTCCGAGTTCGAGAACACCCCGCAGTCGGTGGCGGTGATCGAGCCCTCGTTCTCGACGTCGATCGCCTTCTCCGCGGTGCCGGAGAGCGCGAGCACGCATCCCGGGGGTGCCACGATGCCGGCGGTCGCGGCGGCGGTGAGCGTCGGCCGGGAGAGGCCGAGCACGCCGGTGAAGTATTGATCGGCCGTGCTGGTCAGCGTCACCGCGACGCTCTGTCCGCTGCTCACGGTGACCGACACCGGCTCCGCGAGGGTGCCCACGGTTCCGTTGGCGATGGCCCCCTTGGCCTCCGCCAGGGCGACGCTCTGGTATTCGGCGGTCGTCGCGGAGCTGTCCGAGAGCAGCCGCGCCGCGCCCATGGCGGCCGCGTCGGCGGCGACCTGCAGCGTCGCCCGCTCGCGGTACCACTGGCCGAGATCGACGGCGAGGCCGGCCGCCCCCATCAGCACCGGGAGTGCGATCGCGACGGTGAGCGCCACGCCGCCTTGGCCGTCGGCGCGGACGCTGCGGGCGGAACGGAGGGGCCGGGTCGCTTTCATCTCGCACGAGGGCGGGACTCTCTCGCGCGGCGGGGTGAAGCGGCGGTTAACGAAGCCTCAAAAGAGCGGCGGGCCGCCGATGTCGCGCCGGTAGAAGCCGCCCGGCCAGTCGATCGCCCGCACCGCCTCGTACGCGCGCGCCCGCGCCTCGCCGAGATCGGCGCCGCGCCCGGTGACGGTAAGGACCCTGCCGCCGGCGGCCTCGAGCCGCCCGCCGGCGAGCCTTGTGCCGCCATGGAAAACCTGCACGCCGGGCAGCAAGCCGGCGCGGGCGAGGCCCTCTATCGCGCTGCCGGCCTCGGGTGCCTCGGGGTAGCCGCGGGCGGCGAGCACCACCGCGACCGCCGCCCCGGGATGCCAGCGCAGGTCGAAATCGCCGAGCTCGCCGTCGCACGCGGCGAGCAGCGCGGCGAGGAGATCCGAGGAAAGGAGCGGCAGCAGCGCCTGGCATTCCGGATCGCCGAAGCGGACATTGAACTCGATGAGCTGCGGCCCCGCTTCGGTGAGCATCAGGCCGGCGAAGAGGACGCCCCGGAACGGGCTGCCGCGCCGCGCCATCTCGGCCAGCGTCGGCCGCACGATGCGCTCGTAGGCCTCCCCGGCGAGCGCGGGCGTGAGCGCCGGCGCCGGCGCGACCGCGCCCATGCCCCCCGTGTTGGGCCCGCGATCGCCCTCATAGGCCCGCTTGTGGTCGGTCGCCGCGCCGAGCGGCACGAAATGCTCGCCGTCGCAGAGCGCGAAGAGGGAGACCTCCGGACCCGAGAGGCATTCCTCGATCAGCACCCGGCGACCCGCGTCGCCGAGGCGGCGCTCCTCCATGAAGGCGGTGATCGCCGCTTCCGCCTCCTCCACGCTCGCCGCCACCACCACGCCCTTGCCGGCCGCGAGCCCCTCCGCCTTGACGACCAGCGGCGCGCCCTGGGCGCGGCAATAGGCGCGGGCGGCAGTGGCATCGTCGAAGCTCGCATAGCGGGCCGTCGGCACGCCGGCGGCCAGGGCGATCTCCTTGGCGAAGCTCTTCTCCCCCTCGAGCCGCGAAGCTGCCGCGCTCGGGCCGGCGCAGGTGATGCCGGCCGCGGCGAGCGCGTCGGTGAGCCCGGCCACGAGCGGCGCTTCCGGGCCGGGGACAACCAGATCGACGTCAACGGCCTGCGCGAAGGCGACGAGGGAGCGAAAATCGAGCGCGCCGATTTCTACCCTCTCGGCAACCGCGGCGATGCCGGGGTTGCCGGGCGCGCACCAGAGCTTCGTGAGCAGCGGGCTCGCGGCGAGCGCCCAGCAAAGCGCGTGCTCGCGCGCGCCCGATCCGACCACCAGAACCCGCATCCCCGCCTCCGAAGTTGCCGCCCGATTAGGCTAAACTGCGGCGATGAGCGAGATCGTCGCCAACATCCCCGAATACACGGTCGCCGAGATCTCGGGCGCGGTGAAGCACACGCTGGAGGCGGCCTTCGGCCGCGTGCGCGTCCGCGGCGAAGTGACCGAGTTCAAGCGCTATGCCTCCGGCCATCTCTACTTCTCGCTCAAGGATTCTGGGGGAAAGCTCGCCGCGGTGGCCTGGAAGGGGGTCGTGCCGCGGCTCGGCATGATGCCCGAGAACGGGGTCGAGGTGGTGGCGACCGGCCGCGTCACCGCCTATGGCGATCGCTCGACCTACCAGCTCATCGTCGAACGGGTGGAATATGCAGGCGTTGGGGCGCTGCTCGCGCGGATCGAGGCCTTGCGCAAGCGGCTCGCGGCCGAGGGGCTCTTCGACGAGGCGCGCAAGCGGCGCCTGCCGCTGCTCCCGCGCGTGATCGGCGTCGTCACCTCCGCGCAAGGTGCCGTGATCCAGGACATCCGGACCACGATCGCCCGCCGCTTCCCCCGCATGATCCTGCTCTGGCCGGTGCCCGTGCAGGGCGAGGGGGCGGCCGAGCGAATCGCCGCGGCGATCGCGGGCTTCGGCCTCCTGCCCGCCGATGGGCCGGTCCCGCGCCCCGACGTGCTGATCGTCGCCCGCGGCGGCGGCGGACTCGAGGATTTGATGGCGTTCAACGACGAGGCGGTGGTGCGCGCCGCCGCCGCGAGCCCGATCCCGCTGATCGCCGCCGTCGGCCACGAGACGGACATCACGCTGATCGATTTCGCCGCGGATCGCCGCGCGCCGACGCCGACCGCCGCCGCCGAGCTCGCGATCCCGGTGCGGACGGAGCTGCTGGCCGATCTCGCCCAGCGCGCCGCGCGGCTCGCGGGCGCGCTCCACCGCCTCGCCCAGGAGCGGCAGCTTCGACTCGAGCGCGCGGCGCGCGCGCTCCCGGACCTGCCGGGCCTCGTCGGCGCCGCGCGCCAACGGCTGGACGACCGGGCGGAACGGCTGGCGCTCGCCCCGCCGGCGCTCCTCGAAGCCCGCCGCGCCCTCCTCGCGCGCACGGCCGGCCGCCTTCTCCATCCCGCCGCCGCGGTCGCGGCGGGCCGGGCGCGGCTCGCGCTCGGGCAGGCGCGGCTCGGCGCCGGGCTTGCGCGCGTGATCGCGGCACGGCGCGGCGCGGCCGGGGAGCTCGGCGTGCGCCTCTCGCCGGCCCTGCTCGCAGCAATGCTCCGCGAGGCGCGCGCGCGGCTCGAGGGTATGGGCGCGCGGCTCGAGGGGCTCTCGCCGGAGGCCGTGCTTGGCCGCGGCTACGCCCTGGTGTTCGATGCCGCCGGACGGCTTCTCACGCGCGCCCGCGAGGTAGCGCCCGGTGCGGCGCTCCTTCTCCGCCTCGCGGACGGCACGGTGCGAGCGAAAGCCGAAGGCCCGTCCACGCCGCAGGGATCCCTGCCCCTATAGCTCACGCGTCGGCCGCTTCGCTCCGCGCGAGGTGCCGCGCCACCAGCAGGGCGAGGACGATGAGCCCGCCGGTCAGCCCGACGACACCGTGCCAGCCCCACCTGGCCCAGAAGATGCCGCCTCCGGAGCCGACGACGCTGGAGCCGAGATAATAGAGGAAGAGATAGAGCGCGGAGGCCTGCGCCCTCGAATGCCGGGCGCGAACCCCGATCCAGGAGCTGGCGATCGAGTGCGCGGCGAAGAAGCCGAAGGTGAGCACGGCGACGCCGAGAATGACGAAGCCGAGGTTTTCCGAGAGCGTCAGCACCATGCCCGCGAGATCGATCAGGAGGGCGGCGCGAAAGACGCGCGCGCGGCCGACCTGGGCGGCAAGATGGCCCATCCAGGCGGAGCCGAAGATCCCGGCGAGGTAGACCGTGAAGATCAGCCCGACCTCGGCCTGGCTCAACGAGAAGGGCGGCGCCAGCAGCCGGTAGCCGATGTAATTGTAGATGGTGACGAAGCCGCCCATCAGCAGGAACGCCTCGGCGAAGAGCCAGGGCAGGCCCGCATCGGTGAGATGGGCCCGATAGGCCCCGAGCCAGGGGCCGAGGGCGAGCGCGCGGGGATGGAAATGGCGCGAGGGCGGCAGGCAGGCGGCGAAGATGACGCCGCAGCCGATGCCGAGCCCGGCGATCGCGGCGGTCGCGAGGCGCCAGCCATAGAAATCCGCGAGCAGGCCGGCGAGCAATCGGCCGGCCATGCCGCCGAAGCCGCTGCCGCCGATATAGAGGCCCATCGCCAGGCCGATCGCGCGCGGGTCCATCTCCTCGGCCACATAGGCCATCGCGACCGCCGGCAGCCCGCTGAGGCTCAACCCCATCAGCGTCCGCACGGCGAGCAGCTCCCACCAGTGCGGCAGCGCCGCCGACGCCAGCTGGAGCAGCGCGGAGGCGAACAGCGAGGCCACCATCACGGGCTTGCGCCCGAACGTCTCCGAGAGCGCGCTGGCGAGCAGCATGAGGACGGAGAGCGTGGCCGTCGTGAGCGAGAGCGAGAGGCTGCTCTCGGCCGGGCTCACGTGGAATTCGCGCGTGAAGATCGGCAGCAGCGGCTGCACCGTGTAGAGCAGCGCGAAGGTTGCAAAACCGGCGGCGAACAAAGCGAGGTTGACGCGCAGGAAGGTGGCGCTTCCGGGCGCGATGTGCTGGGGCGTGCGGGCGGGCGCGGGCGATCGGGACAAGGCGCCAGACTGGCGGGCGGTCGCCACGCTGTCCAATGCGGCAGGCCCGGTGCCGCAATGCGCCGGCGGTGCTTCTTCACGGTTTGCTGCTATGCAATATGAGTGGCGGCCAAATGGGACCGGGGAGAAGTGAAACATGCGCTTGGTGGTGATGCCGGGAGACGGGATCGGGCCGGAGGTAACGGCGGCGACGGTCCGGGTGCTCGAGAAGCTCGATCGTCGGCTCGACCTCGGCATCGCGCTCGAGACCCACGAGGTGGGCTTCAAGACGCTCGGGAAAGAAGGCACGACCCTCCCGGGGACGGCGCTGAAAGCCGCGCATGAAGCCGACGGCGTCATCCTCGGCCCGGTCTCGACGCTCGAATATCCCGCGGTCGAGAAGGGCGGGATCAATGTCTCGGCCGCGCTCCGCCGCGAGCTCGACCTCTACGCCAATCTTCGGCCGGCCCGCAGCCGCCGCGGCATCCCCCATTACGGGCGCACGGCGATGGATCTCGTGATCGCGCGCGAGAACACCGAAGGGTTCTACGCGGTGCGGACGATGTATCTGGGCTATGGCGAGTTCATGCCGACACCCGACCTCGCCTTCGCGATCCGCAAGGTCAGCGCCGCGGCGTCGCGGCGCATCGCCCGTGCCGGTTTCGCGCTGGCCGCGCGGCGGCGAAAGAAGGTCACCGGCGTGCACAAGGCGAACGTGCTCATGATGAGCGAGGCGCTCTTCCTGAGTGAGGTGCGCAAGGTGGCGGCGGAGTTTCCCGCCGTCGCCTACGACGAGCAGCTCGTCGATTCGATGACGGCGATGCTGGTTCGCGACGCGGCACGGTTCGACGTCGTGGTGACCACGAACCTGTTCGGCGACATCCTCTCGGACCTCTCCTCCGAGCTTTCCGGCAGCCTCGGGCTCGGCGCCTCGGTCAATGCCGGCGACACGCACTGCATGGCGCAGGCGCAGCACGGCTCGGCGCCCGACATCGCCGGCCAGGACAAGGCCAATCCGGTCTCGCTCATCCTTTCCGCTGCGATGCTGCTCGACTGGCTCGCGGACCGGCACCGCGCGGAGAAATTCTCCCGCGCGGCAGCGGCGATCGAGCGCGCCGTCGATGCCGTGCTCGAGCATCCCGAGACGCGCACGCGCGATCTCGGCGGCAAGCTCGGCACGTCTTCCTTCACCGCCGCACTCGTTGACGCGCTCGAACCCGAGCTCGCCGCCGCAGACTGAGCCGTTGACGGAACGGCGGCGCTGAAGCGGCTTCCTTTACGGAAGCGCAAGCGCGGCGCGCGATGATCGGGCGATGGCAAGAAGTGCACGCCGGCTTGCCGTCGCTCCCGAGGAGGCAGGGCTCCGATTCGAGCAGGCCCTCCTTCTCGATGCGCTCGGCCGCACCGCGCCGGCCGAGCAAGCCTATCTCACCCTGCTCCGGCACGCGCCCGGGCACGCGGGCGCGCTGAACAATCTCGGCGCCCTGCTGAACCGCACCGGAAGGCGGAGCGCGGCCCGGCTCTGCTACGCCGAAGCGGCACGGCTTCACCCCGAAGAGGCGGCAGGGCACGTGAACCTCGCGCACCTGCTCCACCTCGATGGCGAGACTTCCTCCGCGCGGCTCCATTACGAGCAAGCGCTGCGGATCGATAGGGATCTGGCGGAAGCACACCAAGGGCTCGCGAACCTGCTCGATGATTGCGGGGAGGACGCCGCGGCGGCGCTCCATCGCGAGCGCGGATGGCGCGGGCGCCCGCTGGTGCATCGTCCCTGCCGCGGGGAGCGGCCGCCGATCCGCGTGCTGCTGCTGATCTCGGCGCAAGGCGGCAATATCCCGACGGCGCCGCTGCTCGACGAGACGATCTTCGAAACCCACGTGCTGGCGGCGGAGTTCTTCGATCCGGCGATGTCCCTGCCGCCGCACGATCTGGTGATGAACGCGATCGCCGACGCGGACCGCTGCCGGGTGGCGCTGGCGGCTGCGGAGTCGGTCCTCCGCCGCTCGCGGAGGAAGGTGATCAACCATCCTGCGCTTGTGCGCGAGAGCGGCCGGCTCGAAGTACCGCGCCGGCTGGCCGGCATCCCCGGCCTCGCCGCGCCGCGCGTGGCGCCGTTCGCCCGCGAGGAGTTGGACGTGGCGGCGCTGGCGGCGCAGGGCTTTTCATTTCCGCTGCTCCTGCGCGCGCCGGGTTTTCATACCGGGCGGCATTTCCTGCACGTGCCGGACGCGGAGGCGCTGGAGGCTGCGCTGGCTTCCTTGCCGGGTGCCATGGTCCTGGCGATCGAATTCCTCGACGCGCGAGGCCCGGACGGAAGATTCCGCAAATATCGCGTGATGACGATCGATGGCGATCTCTATCCTCTCCATCTTGCCATCTCGCCCGACTGGAAGGTGCACTACTTCACCGCCGCGATGGCGGCGGACGCGGCGCTGCGCGCGGAGGAGGCGCGCTTCCTCGCAAACATGCCGCGCGTGCTCGGCGCGCGCGCGATGGCGGCGCTCCGTGCCGTCCGCGACCGGCTCGGGCTCGATTATGGCGGGATCGATTTCGCCCTCTCGGAAACGGGCGAGGTGCTGCTCTTCGAGGCGAATGCGGCGATGGCGGTGGTTACCCCGGACGCGGACCCGCGCTGGGATTATCGGCGCGCGGCGATCGGCGAGGTCCTCGGCGCGGCACGGAGCATGTTCGCCGCCCGCGCCGGCCGCGGATCGTGAGACGGACGGGTCAGGCGGCGGCGGCGAGATCCGGGCTGAGGCTCACGAGCAGGTCGGGGATCTCGCTTGCCGGCTGCGGCCGGCTGAAAAGATAGCCCTGCACCTCGGTGCAATTCTCCGCGACGAGCGCGGCCAGCTGTTCATGGGTCTCGACGCCCTCGGCGGTGGTCGCCATGCCGAGGCTGCGGCAAAGGCTGGTGACGGCGCGGATGATCGCGATGCAGTCCGGGCGGGTCGCCAGCTCGCGAACGAAGGACTGGTCGATCTTGATCTTGTCGAAGCGGAAGTTGCGCAGGTAGGCGAGCGAGGAGTAGCCGGTGCCGAAATCGTCCATCGAGATGCGGGTGCCGAGATTGCGGAGCTGATGGAGGCTGGCGAGCGCGCGCTCGCTGTTCTCGATCATCATCGATTCCGTGATCTCGATCTCGAGGCGGTCGGGGCGGAGCCCCGATTCCTCGAGCGCGGCCGCGACGGTTGCGATGACGGCCTCGCTCCGGAAATGCGCGGCCGAGAGATTGACGGCGACGCTGAGCTCGTCCGGCCAGCCGGCCGCCTCGCGGCAGGCCGCGCGCAGCACCCATTCGTCGAGCTGCGTGACCAGCCCGGTCTCTTCGGCGAAGGGGATGAATTCGGCGGGCGAGACCAGTCCCCGCGTCGGATGGCGCCAGCGGATCAGCGCCTCGAACCCGCTCACCTGGCGGGTCTCGACGCGCACCAGCGGTTGGTAGAAAAGCTCGAATTCCTCCTCCGCGAGCGCCTTGCGAAGGTCGAGCTCGAGGGTCCGGCGCGCCTGCATCAGCGCGTCCATCGCGGGCTCGAAGAGGCGGTAGCGGGAGCGGCCCTCGGCCTTCGCGCGGTAGAGCGCGATATCGGCGTTCTTGAGCAGCTGATCGGCGTCGAGCCCGTCGGCGGGCGCGATCGCGATGCCGATGCTGGCGCCGATGACGAACTGCTGGCCGCCGATCTGGAAGGGGAGGCCAAGCTCGTGGACGAGGCGGGCGGCGAGCGCGGTGGCGCCTGCCGGCTGGCCGACATTGCTCTGGACGACCGCGAACTCGTCGCCGCCGATGCGGGCGATGGTGTCGGTCTCGCGGACGAGCCGGCGCATGCGCGCCGCGGCGGCGCGCAGCAGCGCATCGCCGGTGGTGTGGCCCTCCGTGTCGTTGATGCTCTTGAACTGGTCGAGGTCGAGCCAGAGCACGGCGCAGGGATCGGTGCCGCGCGTGCGGGCCAGCACCTCGTCCAGCCGCTCGCGCAGCAGCACGCGGTTGGCAAGGCCGGTGAGCGCGTCGTGCCGCGCCATGTGGGCGATCCGCGTCTCCGCCTGCCGCTGCTCGGTGATGTCCTCGTGGGTCGAGACCCACCCGCCATCCGGCATCGGCTGGTGGCGAATGGCGAAGACGCGGCCGTTGCGCAGCTCGACGACCGAGGTGTGCGCCGTGTTGCGGAAGGCGACATGGTCGCGCCAGGCCAGGTACTCCGCACGCGTCATGGCGGGGCAGCTGCCGACTTCGAAGCGCCGATCGACGATCTCGCCCAAGCTTGTGCCCGGCCGGACGTGCTCGGGCAGGAGCCCGTACATCTCGGCATAGCGCCGGTTGCATATGATCAGGCGCTGCTCCCCGTCGAAGAAGCAGAGCCCCTGGCTCATGTTCTCGAGCGCGGCCGCGAAGCGCTCGTTCTGCGCCTCGAGCTCGGCGAACAGCCGCTTGAGCTCGGCATCGCGCGCCAGGCGCTCGCTGGCCAGGTGCCGGCCGCGCTCGATCGCGCGCGCGCGGCGGCGATCCATCCGCGCATAGGTCGCGCTGACTTCGGCCGCGAGCGCCGCAAGATCGAGATGCTTGTCCGCCCCGGTCGCGGCGGCGAGCTGGCGCGCATAGAGCCGATGCATCAGCCGCCGCCCCGGGGCCGCCGCGGCGCCCGTGAAACAACCGGCACGTCATGCAGGAAGCGAGGCATTCTCCTCCAATGGCCGCCCGCTCCCATGCGGACAGACCTGCCCCTATCGCAAGAGGAGAATGAGGCGGGACTTATCAATGTAACGTTAATTTGGGCGCTTCGACACCAGCGAAACACGGGGCGGTGTTCGCAATGTCTGGAGGATGACGCAGTAGCGCTCGGTGCTCGCCACGAGCCGGTCGAGCGCCGCCGGTTCGGCGTCGGTGTCGAGCTCGAACGTCAGGGTGATTTCGGTGAGCCCGACCGGCACGTTCCGGTCCACGCCAAGCGTGCCGCGCGCATCCCACACCCCTTCGGCAATGATCCGGCCCGCGCGCACCGCCAGGCCCATGGCGCTCGCCACCGCCGTGAGCGTGACCCCGGCGCAGGCGGCGAGTGCGGCGAGCAGCATATCCGCCGAACAGGCAAGGGCGCCGTCGCCGCCCGCGGCGGGATGCAGCCCGGCGGTGACCGTCCGCCCGCCCGCGGCGACCGCGCACGCGACGCGCGCGAAATCGAGCACGGCCTCCGCCCGCGCCGGCACCCGCGCGGTCTCGGGCGCCTCGCGGTAGCGGGTTTTCAGCGGCGCCTGAAGGGCGCGAAGCTCGGCTCCGTCCATGGGAATTCCTCCTGCCCGGCCCGCCTCGACCGTCTCGCGCGAGTGCGAAACCTCAGGTCGGGGTTCCGGCCGAGCCGCCTGAGATGCAGCGCCAGCCTGCCAGGCGATAGCCCTGGAGGTCCAGCCGGTCGCTGAGCTGCTGCGAGGCGACCTGCTCGGCCTGCATCAGGCACGCCTCCATCGAGGCGTAGGGCTGCTCGTACGGCGGGCGCACGCTCTTGCAGCTTGCTCCGGAACCGGCGAGGCAGAAGATGAGAACGAGCTCAACCATGGGGTCAATCTCCGGTAGGCGGCGCACGCTTCTCCCGCCGCGCCCAAACCGGCAGGACGCCCCGGCAGGCCGGCCGCGCCGCTCCCTCCCCTTAGTTCAAATAGGTCAATGACCGCCGATGGGAAGCGGTGGTTTTGGAATCCTTGCCGGGAATCGCGGCCGCGCCCGGCGCGGGCCGCTCTACAGCGGCGTGCCGCCGGAGCCGGCTTCGGTGCAGCGCCAGCGTGCCAGCCGATAGCCTTGCAAATCCAGCCGGTCCCGCAGCATGTCGGAGGCAACGAACTCGGCCTCTATCATGCAGCCCATCATCGAGGCATAGGGCTGTCCGAAAGGTGCGTGGACCTGCTTGCAACTGTTGGGCGAAGTGGCGAGGCAGAAGATCAGAACGAGGTGAACCACGACGGAATCTCCCATCCGTTGAGGACGCCACCTCCCCTTGGCCGGGACGCGAATCGGCCGCTTTTCTGACGCCGGCAACGGGATTCGCGAGGCGAATGTTCCGCTCGACAGATGAATTAGCAATGAAGGCAAGCGGCCTGCCACGGTTGAGAGAGCCGATCTCGAATATTTGAAGGCCGCCGATCAGCGCTCACGTCTCGTCCGCGGCGAAGAGGGCAGCGTTGCCGCCGGCCGCCGCGGTATTGACGGCAACCGAGCGCTCCTCGGCGAAACGGAAGAGCGTGATCGGCCCGCCGGCCTTGGGTCCGGTGCCGGAAAGCCCGCGCCCGCCGAACGGCTGCACGCCGACCACCGCGCCGATCTGGTTGCGGTTCACGTAAGAATTGCCGACCGGAAGCCGCTCGAGAATCCGCCGCTGCACGCTCTCGATTCGGCTGTGCACGCCGAGCGTGAGGCCGAACCCGTTGCCCGCGATCGCGTCGAGCATTCCCTCGAGCCGGTCCGCCGCGTAGCGCACCACGTGCAGCACCGGCCCGAACACCTCTGTCCGCAGTTCCCCGGCGTCGCCGAGCAGGCAGGCGCGCGGGGCGAAGAAGGAGCCGTGCGCAGTCTCTGGAGGAAGGGATGTACAGAACAGAGGTTTTCCCATACCGTCCGCATAGGTCGAAAGTGCGCGCCGCGCATCCTCGTCGATCACCGGGCCGATATCGGTCGCGGGGTCGAGCGGATCGCCGATCGCCAGGATCTCGAGCGCGCCGCCAAGCATCGTGAGCACGCGATCGGCGATCTCCTCCTGGAGGCAGAGAAGGCGGAGCGCGGAGCAGCGCTGACCGGCCGAGCCGAAGGCGCTCGCCAGCACGTCCGTCACCACCTGCTCGGCAAGGGCGGAGCTATCCACTACCATCGCGTTCACCCCGCCCGTCTCCGCGATCAGCGGCACGATCGGGCCCGGGCGCGCGGCAAGTGCCACGGCGATCGCCCGCGCGGTCTCGGTCCCGCCGGTGAAGGCGACGCCTCCGATGCGTGGATCGCGGATCAGCGCCGCGCCGACGCCGGGCCCATCGCCCGGGAGTAGCGCCAGTGCCGTCTCGGGAACGCCCGCCTCCCGCAGATGCGCAATCGCGCGCGCCGCCACCAGGGGCGTCTGCTCGGCCGGTTTCGCCGCCACCGCGTTGCCGGAAGCGAGCGCCGCCGCCACCTGGCCCACGAAGATGGAAAGGGGAAAGTTCCAGGGCGAGATCGCCGCAAACACCCCACGCCCGCCCAGTTGCCAGGTGTTCCGCTCCCCCGTCGGGCCCGGCAGCTCGCGCGGGGACGAGAAATCCTCACGCGCCCGAAGCGCGTAATAGCGGAGGAAGTCGGCCGCCTCGCGCAACTCGGCGATCCCGTCCGCGAGCGTCCGCCCGGCCTCGCGCGCGAGCAGGTAGAGAAAGGCGGCGCGGTCCGCCTCGATCCGGTCCGCCGCGCGCTCGAGAATCGCCGCCCGCGCCGCCCCGCCCGCGCGATCCCATTCGCGCCAGCCGCGCGCAAGCCGGCCGAGCGCCGCCTCGATCTCGCCCGGGCTCGCATCGTGCGCGACCCCAACCAGCCGCCGCCGGTCCGCCGGGTCGCGGATCTCGCGCGCCGGCCCCTCGCCGGAGAGCGAGAATTCGGTCCCGCCCGCGGCCCGGATCGCCGCCAGCACGGCAGGTGCTATGGCCCGGTCGGCGAGATCGAGCCCGGCCGAGTTGCGGCGGTCGGGATAGAGATCGCCAGGCAGCGGAATGCGCGGATTGGGAGCGAGCCCGGAGGTGCGGAGCCGCGCGACCGGATCTGCGATCACCGCATCCTCCGGCACCGCGGGATCGACCAGCCGATGCACGAAGCTCGTGTTGGCCCCGTTCTCGAGCAGCCGGCGGACGAGGTAGGCGAGCAGATCCTCGTGGGTCCCGACCGGCGCATAGACGCGCACGGGGCAGTCCGGCCCCACCACGCCTTCGTAGAGCGGCTCGCCCATCCCGTGCAGCCGCTGCATCTCGAAGCGCCCCGGCTCGGCAAGCTCGAGGATGGTCGCGAGCGAATGGGCGTTATGCGTGGCGAAGGCCGGGCGGATCGCAGGAAGTGCCAGCATTCGCCGCGCGACGGCGAGCCAGGAAACGTCGGTCGCCGCCTTGCGGGTGAACACCGGATAGTCGGGATGGCCCTGGATCTGGGCGAGCTTGATCTCGGTGTCCCAATAGGCGCCCTTCACCAGCCGCACCGGCACGCGATGCGCGCCGGCGATCCCGGCCACCCAGTCGATCACGGCGAGCGCGCGCTTCTGGTACGCCTGCACGGCGAGCCCGAGCCCGTCCCAGCCCTCGAGCGCGGGATCGGCGAGCACGGCAGCGAAGATGTCGAGGCTGATCTCCAGCCGCTCCGCTTCCTCGGCGTCCACGGTGAGCCCGATGCCCGCCTCCTTGGCCGCGCGCGCGAGCCGGCCGAGCGAGGCGATCAGCGCCGGCACGCAGCGCGCCTCCTGCAAGGGCTCGTAGCGGGGATGCAGCGCCGAAAGCTTGACCGAGATCCCCGGCCCTTCGACCGGCCCGCGGCCGGCGGATGCCCTGCCGATCGCGCCGATCGCCGCCTCGTAGGAGCGCTGGTAGCGCTCGGCGTCCGCCATCGTCTTGGCCGCCTCGCCCAGCATGTCGAAGCTGTAGCGCCAGCGCTTGCCGTCCCCGGCACCGGCGCGCCCCCCGGCGTCGGCGCGGCCGAGCGCCTCGCCGATCGTCCGGCCGAGCACGAACTGGCGCGCCAGCACGCGCATGCCCCTACGCAGCGCGGCACGAATCACCGGCTCGCCGAGCCGGCGCACCATCCGCCCCATCGCCTTGCCTGCCCCGTCGGCGTTGTTCGCCAGCACCCGTCCGCTCAGCATGAAGGCGAAGGCGGAGGCGTTCACCGCGAGGCTGTCGGCCCGGCCGAGATGCGCCTCCCAGTCGGGCCCGCCGATGCGCTCCTCGATCAGCCGGTCCGCGGTCGCCGCGTCGGGAATGCGCAGCAGCGCCTCGGCCAAGCAAAGCAGGGCCACGCCTTCGGCCGTGCCGAGGCCGAACTCGCGGAGGAAGCCGCTGACATCCGCGCCGGGTCGATAGGAAGCTCGCGCCGCCCGCACCAGGCTCTTCGCCCGCGCCTCGATCCGCCCCGCGATCTCCGGCGCGGGCGTCGCCGCCGCGAGGAGTGGGGCCAGCACCTCGGCCTCGGCCGCGCGGTGCAGCGCGCGCATCGCGCTGCGATCGGGCATCGTTACGGGCGGCGGCGCGTCAGGCATCGCTCATTCTGGCACGCCGCTGCGGGCGGTGCGACCGCTGCGGGCGGTGCGACCGCTGCGGGCGGCGCGACCGCCTCAGCCCTCCGCCATTCCCCAGATGAGGCCGAGGATGCGCTCGCGCATCGCAACGAACGCAGCGCTCGACTTGATCGCGCGGATATCGCGCTCGCCGTCCTGCCGGGCGAACGGGGCCGCAATACGCTCGATGATCCGCCCCGGCCGCGGCGACATCACAACCACCTCGGTGCCGAGATAGACGGCTTCCTCGACGCTGTGGGTGATGAAGAGCACGGTCATCCCGCTCGTGCGCCACACCGCGTGCAGCTCCTCCTGCATCTTCTCCCGCGTCAGCGCATCGAGCGCCCCGAAGGGCTCGTCCATCAGCAGCAGCACCGGCTCGTTGACGAGCGCGCGCACGATCGCGAGCCGCTGCTGCATGCCGCCCGAAAGCTCGTAGGGATAGCGGCGGCGGAACTCGGTGAGCCCGACGCGGGCGAGCCAGGTCTGGACGCGAGCACGGCGGCGCGCCGCATCGACGCCGCGCATCTCCGGGCCGAATCCCGCGTTCGCCTCCACCGTGCGCCAGGGAAAGAGCGCGGGCTGCTGGAACACCACGCCGCGATCCGGCCCGGGCCCGGTGATCTTGCGGCCGTCGACCGAGACCTCGCCGGCGGAGGGATGGAGGAAGCCGGCGAGCGTCTGCAGCAGCGTGGTCTTGCCGCAGCCCGAGGGGCCGACGATGCAGACGAAGTCACCCCTGGCGAAGGAAAGCGAGATCCCCTCGAGCGCCTGCACCGCAGCCGCGCCATCCCCGAACACCATCGAAACCTCGGCGAAGCGCACGAACTCCGCCGCCTGGAAGCTCGTTTCAGCCAACGACCTTCGCCAGGTAGCTCGTATTGATCGCGGCGGCGAATGTCGCGAGCGGCGGGGCCGTGCGGATGCTCTTTTGCCGCACCAGGAACTCGGCGGTGCCGTGCAGCACGGAGGCGAACTTGCCCGGATGGCCGGGCGGGCCAAGCCACTCGGGGGTAAGCTGGTCCTTGAGGCTCACGAAGTCGTATTCGGCAAGATTGCTTTTGGCGACGGCCGCGCTCACGCCGGCGGCCTGGGCGACGATCCCCGCCGCCTTGTCCGGATCGGTGACGTAAAGATCGAGCGCCTTGCCGTAGGCGGAAAGGAACCCCGCCACCGCGTCCGGATAGCGCTGCCCGAACGCCGTGCGGACGACGATGAGATCGGCGATGACGTAGCCGTCCGCGTCCAGCTCCTTGTAGGTCTCGTACACCTTCCCGCCATCGGCGAGGATCTCGGCTTTCGCTGGGCTCCACACATAGGCGGCGTCGATATCGCCGCGCTTCCAGGCCGCGACGATCTGCTCCGGGCTCATGTCGAGCACCGTCACCTGGCTCTGGCTCAGGTGATTGACGGCGAGAAACCCCATCAGCCGGAAGTGCGAGGTCGATCCGAACGGCGTCCCCACCTTCTTGCCGATGAAGTCGGCGGGCTTCGTGATGTTCGCCGCGGCGCGTACCGTCATCTCCTCGGCGGGACCGATATTGTCCACCATCCCGATCAGCTGGTAGCCGAGGCCCTCGGCGATGCCCGCGGCGACCGGCGAGGAGCCGATGGCCAGGCCGAAATCGAGCCCGCCCGCGGCGATCCCGGTATTGATCTCCGCGCCGGTCCCCATCTCGTGCCACACGGTCTTGGTCTTCATCGCATCGGCGAACCAGCCGAGCGACTTGGCGATCATCGTGGGCTTCGTTTCGACGAAGTAGCCGATCCGCGCCTGCGGCGGCGCCGCGGCCCGTGCGCCGCGCGCCAGCGCGGTGCCCGCGCCGAGCCCGATCCCGGCGGCCAACAGCGTGCGCCGGTCGAAATGCTTCCCTTTGCTCATTGTCTGTCTCCCGTTCTTGTGTTGTGGCCGGTCCGTCACTTTCCGGCCCAGTGGACGATTTTTCGCTCGATCGTGCGCAGGGTGAAGTCGAGGCCGAGCCCCATGAGCCCGATCAGCAGCACGCCGACGAAGACGTAATCGGAACGAAGGAACCGCCCCGCATCGAACACCAACCAGCCGATGCCGTCGCTGCCGGCGATGATCTCGGCGGCGATCAGCGTCGCGTAGACGATGCCCACCGCGAGCCGCGCGCCGATGAAGATCTCCGGCAGCGCGGAGGGGAAGATCACGTGGCGGAAAATCTGGGCGCGGTTCGCGCCGAGCGCCCGCGCCGCCTGGATGCGCTGGAGCGGCACGTTGCGCACGCCGTCGCGCGCGGCGATCGCCGCCACCGGCAGGGCCGTCAGGAACAGGAGCACGATCTTCGACGTCTCGCCGATCCCGAACCAGACGATCAGCAGCACCAGGTACGCAAGCTGCGGCAGCGGCCGCAGGAACTCGACGAACGGCGCGGCGAACGCATCGAAGAGCGGCGCCGCACCCATGCCGAGCCCGATCAGCGTGCCGACGATCGCGCCCGATCCGAACCCGAGGAGCACGCGCATCAGGCTGATGCCGATATGCGCCGGCAGCGAATAGCCCTTGTAGCCGTTGAGCAGCAGATCGAGGAAGCTCGAGAAAAGGAGGCCGGGCCCGGGCAGGAAGAGCGGGTTCACGAGGTTGAGCGCGCTCGCCGCGGTCCAGGCCGCGAACAGGATCGCCGCCGTCGCCACCGTGAAGGGCCAGAGACGCTCCGTCTTCACGCCCGCCCCCGCCAGTGCACCAGGCGCCGGTCGAGCAGCAGCAGGAACCGGCTGAGCGCCATCCCGAGCAGCCCGAGCAGGACGATGCCCACCATGATGACGTCGTTGCGCAGGAACTTGCTCGCCGAAAGGACCATCCAGCCGAGCCCGTCGTTGGCGGCGAGCAGCTCGGCGGCGACGACCGTCGAGAACGTCGCCGCGAGCGCGATGTTGAGCCCGGTGAAGATCATCGGCAGCGAAGCCGGCAGCACGACGTGGCCGAACACCTGCCACGGGGTCGCGCCAAGCGAGCGGGCGACCGCAACCTGCAACACGGGCACGCCGCGCACCGCCGCCTGGCTTGCGCTCGTGATGATCGGAAAGGCGGTCATTGTGAGAAGCGCGATCTTCGACGCCTCGCCGAGCCCGAGCCACAGGATCAAAAGTACCAGGAAGGAGAGCGGCGGCAGCGGCCGCATGAACTGCACGATCCAGCCGAACGCGGCGCTCGCGCGCCGGCTCATGCCCATCCAGAGCCCGAGCGGCACGCCGAGGAGTGCGCCGAGCCCGAACCCCGCGAGGGCGCGGCCGAGCGTCGCGCCGATATCCTCGCCGAGCGTGGTGTCGCGATAGCCGTGGCGCAGAATCTCGACGAAAGCGCGCCATACCGCGGTGGGCGGCGGCACCAGATCCCCCGGTGCGAGCCCGACCGCAACGACCCCCTGCCAGACCGCGAGCGCCAGCAGCACCGAAGCCGCGCCAAGCCAGGTCCGCGACGATCCCGGGAGGAGACGCGCCGCCGGCAACCCTGTTCGCTCCGCCCGGCGACCCGGGCGCGCCTCGTCTCCCAATCGCCACTCCCCGAAGCCGTGCCGGCGCGCCTTCGCCGCGCGCCGCCCGGCCATTGCAGCGCGGGAAGTCTAGCCGATCGTGCCTCGGCGACCAGAAGCTTTCTCTGGCGCGAGTCGGGCGCCGGGGTTACGCAATCGTCTGGCTCTTCAGGTCCTTGGGCGCCTTCGTCAGCGACTCGGGCACGGCCCCCACCACCACCGTGTCGTCATGGCGGAAGCCGCCGAAGCCGTATACATAGATGCCGGGCTCGGCCGAATAGACCTCGTTCTCGATCAAGGGGCGATGGTTGAACGCCATGTCCTCGGGGAATTCGTGCCCGATCGTGCCCATGCCGTGCCCGGTGCGATGGCGGATCAGATCGCCGCATCCGGCCTTCTCGATCACCGCCTGCGCCGCCGCGTCGATGCCCGAGACCGGCCGGCCGGTCACCGAAGCCTCGATCGCCGCCTCGTTCGCCGCGCGCGCGACCTCGAAGAGCCGCGCCTGCTCGGCAGAGGGCGCCCCGCAGAACCAGGTGCGTTCGTTCTCGACCGCAAGCCCATTCACGCGCAGCACCACGATGTTGATCATGCCGTGGCCGGTCTCGATGCGGGCGCCGGCCGAGCGCCCGTCCCCGTGCGGGGCGGACGATGAGGGGCCGCTGATCGTCCAGGCGCGCATGATCTCGAGATGCTGGCCCGCGAACCGCTTCGCCCCTTCCTCGGCGATCGCGGCCGCCATCATCATATCGAGCTCGAGCGTGAGCCGCTTCGAGCGGATATTCTCCCGGTAGCGCTCCTGCGCCCAGTCGGTCAGCGCGGCGATCTCGCGCATAAGCTGGATCTCCTCCGGGTGCTTCACCCAGCGAAGCGCGCGTGCGCCTGCCGTCACAGCGCGGAGCGAAGCCCCCGGCAGCAGGCCGACCGCGCGCGAAAGCGGCCCGGTCGCGGCGTCGGCGCCGATCTTTCCGCGCGCGAGCCCGCGCGCCTTCAGAAGCTCCGCCACCAGCTCGGGCCACTCGCCCACCAGCGCTGCGCGCTCGCTGACGCGCGGATGCTCGGCGTAGAAATGCGCCTCGCGCGCCCAAAGCCTTCCCGCCTCGGTCGCATAGCGCCAATGATGCTCGGAAAGCTCCGCGAGAACGACGAACGGCTCGCCCGTGCGCGGCACCAGCGCGAGGACGGGCCGTTCCCAGGTCTGCACATCGGTCGCGAAGTTGGTCGCGAACTGGAAGAAATCCGCGCCCGTGAAGGCGAGCGCGTCCAGCTCTTCGCGCTCCATCAGCGCACGCATCGCGTTCATCCGGTGCTCGCGCACCGCGGTGCCGAGAAACGCCATCTTTCACCCCTCTCTATTTGTCTGCGATCATCATCAGCCCGGGCAACGCGAGTGCTGCGAAGAGGCGTGCCACGGGAACGTCCGCCTCGTCATAGTAGCCCGCGCGGTGCAGCAGGTTGAGCGTGCCGAGCGTCCGTCCGCGCCAGCGCACGGGCATGTTGAGCGCGCTTTCGCAGCCGAGCGAGACGATGAGCGCGTGATCGAAGAAGACGCTCTCGATGTCCGCGCGCGTCCGCCCGATATAGGGCTCTCCGCGTTCGATCACCTGGCGCATCCAGGGCGCGTCGGTCACGGGCTTGCGCCCGCCGACCGGATATTCGGCCGGCCGGTTCGTGTAGAACCGCTCGTTCTCGCGAGCGAGCGGATGCTGCACCAGAATGGTGAACAGGAGATGCCCGAGCGCCGCCGCGAGCGCTGAATCCAACGCGCGGAACAGCGCCTCCGGCTGATCTTCCTCCCGCTGGGCGGCGAGCACGGCGGCGATATGCGGCGCAGGGTCGGGGCGCGTCATCGTGTCTTTACCTCTTCGCCGTCGATCGGGTGCACGCGCAACCGCTCCGGCAGCAACCCTTGCGGCCGGAGCCGCAGCAGCAGCAGCAGAAAAAGCCCGATCGCGCCCTGCCTCAGGCTCGCCACCTGCAATGCGGAGAGGCCCGGCAGCAACAGGCCCAGAAAGCGCGTTCCCTCCGTCAGCGCGACGACCAGGACGGCGCCCACCAGCGCACCCTGCATGCGGCCGACGCCGCCCGCCGTCAATGCCAGGACAACCAGCAGCGTCACCAGCACATCGAAGCTGTCCGGCGCCACGTAGCCGTCGTACGCGGCAAAGAGGCTCCCCGCGAGCCCCATCACCGCCGCACCCGCCGCAAACGCGCTGATCTTGAAGGCAAGCACGTTCTTGCCCGCGACTCGCGCGACCATCTCGTCCTCGCGGATCGCCCGCAGCACGCGTCCGTAAGGCGCGCCGGCGAGCCGCCCGAGTGCCAAGGCCACCAGGGCGGCCACCGTCCAGACGATCGCGGCCGAGGCGAGGTCGAAGCCGAACGGCGAGAGCGCGCCACGGCCCGGCGCCGGAATTGCCGAAAGCCCGTCGGCGCCGTTGGTGAGCCAGATCTCGTTCCCCGCGATTAATTGGATCACCTCGGCGAAGCCGAGCGTGACGATGGCGAGATAATCCCCCCTGAGCCGCGCCGTCACCACCGCGAGCAGGGCGCCCGCGCCTGCCGCCAGCACCAGCGCGAACAGGGCGGCGGCCGGCAGCGGCAAGGCGAGATGGAGTGCTGCAAGCGCCGAGGCATAGGCGCCGATCGCGAAGAACCCGGCGAGCCCGAGATTGACCATCCCGCCGAGCCCCCAGACGAGATTGAGGCCAAGCCCGAGCAGTGCATAGAGGCCGGCGAAAACCGCGAGCGAGGCGAGATAGTCCACCATCGTTCTAGTACGCGCGCTCGCCGAGCAGTCCGCGCGGCCGGAACGAAAGCACGAGCAGGATGGCGAGGAACCCGATCGCGGTGCGATACGTCGGCGCGAGCACGAGCGTCGAAAGCTCCTCGCCGATGCCGACCACGAAGGCGCCTGCGAGGGCGCCCGGAACGCTCCCGAGCCCGCCCACGACGGCGGCGGCGAAGATCGAGAGCAGCACGCGAAAACCGGTCAGCGGATCGAGCGAGGTGTCGAGCGCCACCAGCATTCCCCCGATCCCGGCGAGCCCGAAGCCCACGAAGTTCGCAACCGACGCGACCGTCACCGGGTCGATGCCCTTGCTTTCCGCGAGTGGAGCATTGTCGGCGACGGCGCGCATCGTCTTGCCGATCCGCGTGAAGCGGAGCAGCAGGAAGAGGGCCACCATCGCGACGAGCGCGAGCCCGGCATCCTCCGCCTCCTGCGGCCCGATCCCGATCCCCGCCACCTGCCAGTTGCGGAACACCGGCAGGTCGTAGCCGCGCGGGTTGTTGCCGAAGCCGAAGCGGATGGCGTTCTGGAGCAGGAGATCGAGCGCCACCGAACCGATCGCGGCCGTGATCGCGCCGAGCGGGCGCAGCTTCCTCAGCGCCAGCGCATCGCTCGCCGCACCCGCGGCACCCGCGACGACGAACGCGACGACAAGCGAAGAAGCCGCGGGCCACGCGAACACCGCGTTCGCGACCCAGCCCGCATAGGCACCGATCGTGGCGAGGCTCGCGATCGCGAAGTTCGGAAACCTGAGCACCGCATAGACCGTGTTGAAGCCGAGCGCAGGCAACGCGAGCACGGCGCCGGCGAGCGCCCCGTTGACCAGCGCCTGCAGGAAAGCGTCGATCAAGAGATGAAGAGCGTCTTGTTGCGCTGGTTCTCGGCCACCTGGAAGAGGAACTTGCAGCTGATGATGTCGCCCGACGGCGTGAAGTCGCAGGGGCCCGATGCGCCCTCGTAGTTGATCTCCTTGCCCGAAGCGAGAAGCCTGAGCCCCACCACCGGATCGCTCACCTTCTCTCCCGCGCCCTGGCTGATCTTGCGCACATTGTCATGGATCGCGAGCCCGCTCGCCGTGCCTGCCTTGCCGATCGCAAGTGCGACCAGCGAGACATGGTCGTAGATCTGGCACGAATAGGGGTCCGGGTCGTTGATGCCGAGGATCGCCTGCACCGCCCGGTAGGCCGGGCTTCCCACGTTCGGCGAGGGCGCGAAGCTCCAAAGCCCGTTGGTCACGCTCGCCGGCAGCGCCTTCAGAACCGCGTCCGTCGCGGCATAGGCGAAGGTGAATCGCTCGCCCTCGAACCCCGCCTGATAGCTCTCGCGCAGCAGGATTTCGAGGTCCGGGGCATAGCTGTTGAGGAAGAGCGTGTCGGGGCTTGACGCGAGCGCCTTGCCGATCTCCGAACGGAACGAGATCTGCTTTGGGTCGTAGATGATATCGCCGAGGCCGCTCGCCCCGCCGCCCGCCAGCACCTCCTTGAGCCGGTTCCAGGAATCGACCGCGAACGGGGTCTGTGCCGAAAGCCCGAACACGCGCTTGGAACCCTTCTGCAGCAGGAACTCAGCAGCCCGCCCCGATTGCAGGTGCGTGTTCGGCTGGGTGCGGATGATGTAGCCGTGGTGCGGCAGCTTCGTGATCGAATCCGCGCCCGAGACGCAGAACAGCATGGTGTGGCTCTGCCAGCAGAGCGGTGCGACGGCGGTCGTGCAGGCCGAGGCCCAGGTGCCGACGATCGCCACGACCTTGTTCACGTCGATCAGCTTGTGCGCCGCCTCGACGGCGACCGTCGGGTTGGTCTCGGAGTCCTCCACGTCGAGCGCGATCGGCCGGCCGAGCACGCCTCCCGCGCCGTTGATCCGCGTCGTGAGCGCCTTTGCGACCTTCGCCATCGAGGGGCCGTAGGCGCCGCCGGCGCCGGTCAGCGGATTGATCGCGCCGAGCGGGATCGGTGCGGCAGCCAAGCCGCTGCGGGCGAGGAACGGCAGTGCGAGCGCGCCTCCAAGTGCTGCGCGGCGCGGTATCATCGAACCCATGCGAGCCCCCTTTTTGGTTTCGTGACCCGGAAGATACGGGGGTCAGCCGCCCAAGAACAGCCGCCGCACGTCCGGATCCGCGGCCATCGCCTGGGCCTCTCCCTCGCGCACGGCGTGCCCGTCCACCAGCACGACGCCGCGATCGGCGAGTGCGAGCGCGGCGAGCGCGTTCTGCTCCACCATCGCGATCGCCGTGCCCTCGCGATGGATCGCCGCGATCGTTGCGAAGAGCGCCTCGGCGGCGAGCGGCGCGAGCCCCGCCGAGGGCTCGTCGAGCAGCAGGAGGCGCGGCTCGACCATCAGCGCCATCGCCATCGCGAGCACCTGCCGCTGCCCGCCCGAGAGCGTGCGCGCGGCCACCCACCTCTTTTCAGCGAGCACGGGGAATCTCTCGAACAGAGCGGCGATTCTCCTTCGCGTGCCGGCCGGCTCCAGGAACCCGCCCATCTCGAGGTTCTCGCCCACCGTCATCGTCGGAAAGACGTTCGCCTCCTGCGGGACGAAGGCGATGCCGAGCCGCGCCCGCTCGCGCGCCGAGGCGCGCTCCACCGGCGCACCCGCGAAGCGGATCGACCCGCTTTTCAGCCGGATCATCCCCGCGATCGCCTTCAAGAGCGTCGATTTGCCGGCGCCGTTCGGGCCTATGACGGCGACCATCTCGCCCGGCCGCACGGCGAGCGCCGCACCGTGCAGGATCTCGTCCGCGGCCCCGTAGCCGCAGACGATGTCCGCGGCCTCCAGCAGCATCAAATTCGCGCGCCGAGATAGGCGAGCTGCACCGCCTCGTCCGCCGCGATCTCGGCGAAGCGTCCCGTCCGCAGCGTGCGGCCCTCGGCCATGACGATCACCGGCTCGCAGAGCCTTGCGATCAGGTCCATATGATGCTCGATGACGAGGAAGGTGATCCCCTCGGCCCTGAGGCTCCTCAGATGCTCGGCGATGCGCTCGGCGAGCGTCGGGTTGACGCCGGCGATCGGCTCGTCGAGCAGCACGAGCTTGGGCTCGGCCATCAGCGCGCGCCCGATCTCGAGGAGCTTCTTCTGCCCGCCCGAAAGCGCGCCCGCCGCCTGGTTCGCCACCCCGATCAGGTCGAGCCGCCGCGCGATCGCGAGCGCCCGCGCGAGCGCCCGTTTTGCCGCCGCCCGTCCGCCGCCCACCAGCGCGGCCCACATCCCCTCGCCCGGCTGCTCCTTCGCATAGAGCAGCAGGTTCTCGATCACCGAGAGGCGCGGGATCCCGCGCGCGATCTGGAAGGTGCGCACGAGCCCCGCCCGGCTGATCCGCTCCGGGGTCCAGCCCGTGATATCGCGCCCCGCGAACAGCACCTGCCCGCCATCCGGCGGCACCACCCCGCTGATGCACTGGAAGGCCGTCGTCTTGCCCGCGCCGTTCGGCCCGATCAGCGCGGTGATGGTGCCCCTTGCGACATCGAAATCCGCCCCTGCCAGGGCGCGAACGCCATAGAAGCTCCGCGCGAGCCCGCGCACCGAGAGAAGCGGTGCCTCAGCCATCGCTGCCGCGCCAAGCCCCGAGGCTCCGGCGCTGGCGCCCATCCGCGTCGAAATTTTCAGGGTCGAGCCAGCCCGCGTAGCCCTCCTTGAGAAGCGGCCACTCGCGATCGACGATGGAGAACCAAGCGGTGTCCCGGTTGCGGCCCTTGTACACCACCGCCTGGCGGAAAATGCCCTCGAAGGTGAACCCGTAGCGCAGCGCGGCACGCCGGGACGCCGCATTCAAGCTGTCGCACTTCCACTCGAACCGCCGGTAGCCCAGCTCGTCGAACACGCGCTTTGCTAAGAGAAACATCGCCTCGGTCGCAACCCGGCTCCGCTTGAGCGCCAGCCCGTAGTTGATGTTCCCGACCTCGATCACCCCGTTCGCCGTGTCGATCCGCATCAGGGCCGCGACTCCCTCCGCCCGCCCGCTGCTCTTGTCGATCAGCGCGTGGAACAGCGGATCGCTCCCGGCGGCGACCTGCTCGACCCACGCCCGATAGTCGGAAAATTCCGTGGGCGGGGGTTGCGGCAGATAGGTCCAGTTCTCCCCCGCCCCCGCAAAGGCGTGGAAGAGCTCGGCCGCATGACGCTCCGCCTCCAGGGGCTCGACGCGGCAATATTCCCCTTCCATCGCCGTCCGCGGCGGCTTCGTGCGCGCCGTCCACCCAGGGACGGGAAATCCCACCGGTTGCATTCCGTCATCACCTCGCAAACCCCACCTTCCTCGATTGTCGCCCCCGATTGGATCCGAAGGCAACCGCGACCGCCCCCCGGGGGATTCTTGAAAGGCGGAATTCGTGGAACAAGTTCAACCCGAGCATGCGTGCATGCTCCAGTTCAACACATCGACCCATAGCGAGGTTGCCTGATGGAGTATCGCCTGCTCGGGCGTTCCGGCTTGAAGGTTCCTGTCCTCAGCCTCGGCACCGGCACGTTCGGCGGCCGCGGAGAATTTTTCCGCCACTGGGGTGAGACCGATGTCGCGGAGGCGACGCGCTTGGTCGATCTCTGCCTCGAGGCCGGGGTCGATCTCTTCGACACGGCGGACGTCTATTCAGAGGGCGGATCGGAGGAGATTCTCGGCCAGGCGCTCGCAGGCAGGCGAAACCACGCCCTCATCTCGACGAAGGCGACTTTCGCGACCGGCGAGGGTCCGAACGACAAGGGCTCGTCGCGCTTCCATATCCTGCGGGCCTGCGAGGCGAGCCTGAAGCGCCTCGGCACCGACCATATCGATCTCTATTTCATGCATGGGTTCGATGCCCTCACGCCGGTGGAGGAGACGCTGCGCGCGCTCGACGATCTCGTGACCGGCGGCAAGATCCTCTATATCGGGGCTTCGAATTTCTCCGGCTGGCACCTGATGAAGGCGCTCGCGACCTCGGAGAGAGAGGGCCTGGCCCGCTACGTCGTCTATCAGGGCTATTATTCGCTGATCGGCCGGCACTATGAGTGGGAGCTGATGCCGCTCGGCCTCGATCAGGGTGTCGCGCTGATGGTATGGAGCCCGCTCGGCTGGGGCCGTCTCACCGGCAAGATCCGCCGCGGGGAGCTCCCGAAGGCGGGGCGGATCGCCACCGCCGGCGGCCAAGGCGGGCCGGCCGTCGCGGACGAGCATCTCTTCACCGTCATCGACGCGCTCGAGGCGATCGCGGCGGAGACCGGCAAGACCGTCGCGCAGGTTGCGCTCAACTGGCTCCTGCAACGCCCGACCGTCGCCAACATCGTCATCGGCGCGCGCAACGAGGAGCAGTTGAAGCAGAATCTCGGCGCCGTCGGCTGGTCGCTCACCGCGGAACAGGTCGCAGCACTCGACGCGGCGAGCCACGAGACGCCGATCTATCCCTACTGGCACCAGATCGGCTTCGCGGAGCGGAACCCCAAACCCACCGCTTGGTAGGGGGCGCCGGCGTGGCCGGCGGCCTTGAGTTGCGAGTGACTCGCGATTAGGGTGGCATGATGCGCATCCTCGCCCCGCTCAGGGATCCCCCGCTCGCCCTGCTTTGGGGCGGGCTTTCGCTTTCGGCGGTTGGGGATCAGCTCTATGCCGTCGCGCTGACCTGGATTGCGGTCGGCGTGATGGGCGCGGCGGCGGGATATCTCG
The DNA here is from genome assembly GCA_963745975.1 of uncultured Pseudomonadota bacterium. GTDB lineage: Bacteria > Pseudomonadota > Alphaproteobacteria > Acetobacterales > Acetobacteraceae > JAKAWQ01. Next base: position 289,643 of record CAVUZJ010000018.1, on the reverse strand, counting down.
CGGCACTCGGCTTCGCCTGCGTCCTCGCGACCGCGCTCATCGCCGGCCGCTGGACGGATGCGTGGCACGAGCGCGCCGCGATGATCGGCGCCGACCTCGCGCGTGCCCTGGTGCTCATTGCGGTGGTGCTGGACTGGAGTTTTCGCGGCAGGCCCACCGCGGTTGCGCTCGTTCTCGCGACCATCGTCCTCGCCCTCGGCCAGGCGGTGTTTCGCCCCGCACTCCAAGGCCTGCTGCCGGGGCTGGTGCGGGACGGGGGACATTTGCCCGCGGCGAACGCCCTGCTCGACAGCACGGACCGGATCGCGCGGCTGCTCGGGCCCGGCCTCGTCGCCCTCTTCGCGGCCTTTCTGCCAGCCAAGCACTTCCTCTCGCTCGACGCGGCGAGTTTCGGGCTCTCGGCGGCCGCGCTCCTCCTGATCGGTCGGATGCGCCGGACTCCGGGGCCGCGGAGCGATCAGCCTGCCCGGAACATTCTCGCCTCCGCGCTGCATGGTTTTCGTGCGGTCGCCGCGCATCCGCCTCTGCGCGCGAACCTCCAGGTCACCGGGATCGCCAATGGCGCGTGGTACGCGGTGATGTTTCTCGGCCTGCCGCTCGCCATCACCCGGCACGTGCCGGGAAGCCTCGGGCTCGGCGCCTACGGCCTCGTCATCTCGGCCTATGGCTGCACCAACCTCGCCTCGACCCTCGTTGTCGGCAGCCGGCCAATGCCTGCCAATCCCGGGCGGATGATGTTCGCCGGCTCCGTCGTGACCGGCAGCGGGCTCATGCTGCTGGCGCTCGCCGCCGCCGCGCACTTGCCGCCTTCCATGGCGCTCGCTTCTTTCGCGACCAGCGCGGCGCTCGGGGGCATCGGCGGGCCGATGCAGGACGTCCTGGTCGCCGTGCTGCGCCAGACGGAGCTGCGGCACGCCGATATTCCCGCTTCGATGCGTGCCTCTCTCGTTTCCAGGAACGGTGGTCTCCTCGTCGCGATGATCATTGCCCCGCCGCTCTATGCCGCCCTCCCGCCGGCTTGCGTCATGGCTCTCTGCGCCGCGGTCACCATCGCCATCGGCATCACAGGCATGATCCGCTTCGCTGTTCGTCCGGCCCTCGCCGATCCGTCCTAGCCGTCCATTGAGAGCACGTACGTCGGAATACCGGAGCAAGATCCGGAGTGTCGCGGCGCGCCGGCGTCAATAGCTTTGCCGTCGAGTCGCGGAGGACGGGTTCGATGGCAGGTCAGACCGCGCCGGCGCCGGTGATGGGATGTCGAGAGTGGGTCATGCTGCTGGCCCTCGCCGCGCTGTGGGGCGGATCATTCTTTTTCTTCAAGGTACTGGTCGCCGAGCTGCCGCCCTTCACGGTGGTGCTCGGGCGCGTGGGCCTGGCCGCGGTCATGCTGAACTTGTGGCTCGGGCTCCGACGCGACTTCATGCCGGCCTCGCCCCGGCTCTGGGCCGACTTCATCGTCATGGGCGTGCTCAACAACGTTATTCCCTTTTCGCTGATCGTATTCGGCGAAACGCGCATTTCAAGCGGGCTTGCGTCTATCCTCAACGCCACGACGCCGATGTTCACGGTGCTCGTCGCGCACGTGCTGACCGCGAACGAGAGACTGACCCGGGGAAAATTCGCCGGCGCGATGGCAGGCTTTGCCGGCGTTGCCGTGCTCGTTGGGCCGGGTGTCCTGACGGGCATAGGCAGGGAAGGCATGATCGGTGAGGTCGCCTGCCTGGGGGCGGCGGTCATTTACGCCTTCGCTGGCATCTATGGCCGACGGTTCAAAGGCATCCCGGCCATCAAGGTGGCGACCGGGCAGGTGACCGGCAGCACGCTCGTGCTGATTCCGGTGGTCGCTCTCGCTGATCGCCCGTGGACGCTGCCGGCGCCGGACGCGGCGACCTGGGGTGCGCTGATCGGCATTGCGCTATTGTGCACGGTGCTTGCCTACATCCTCTATTTCCGCATTCTTGCCGCGGCGGGTGCAACCAGCCTGCTGCTTGTCACATTCCTGATCCCGGTGAGCGCGATCATGCTAGGCTCAGTGGTGCTGGGCGAGGCACTGCGGGCCCGAGAGCTCGCAGGAATGGTGTTGATCGGCGTCGGCCTGGCCTTCATCGACGGCCGGCTGCTCGCGGCATCCTGCTCGAGTGCCCGATCGCAGAGTTTCGTGATTCGCGGAGCGATCACGAAACGCCGCGTGAATCGGGCACTTTGACAACGACCTATGTGTCAGCTTTCCGTGAAAGCTGACACTAGCGCCCGGGGTCGAACTTGGCCGCGAATTCGGCGGCCGGGAGCTTGCGGAAATCCTCGAGCGCGGCGACAAGCCGTTCACCGGGCCAGTCCCACCAGGCGATCCGCTTGAGCGAAGCCGCCACGTCCTCGGGGACCCGCCGGCGGATCACGCGCGCCGGGTTGCCGGCGACGATCGTGTAGTCCGGCACGTCCTTCGTCACGACCGCGCCGGCGCCGATCGCGGCACCCGTCCCGACCGAGACGCCGGGGAGCAGGATCGCGCCATGGCCGATCCATACGTCCGGACCGATGGTGACGCGGTGGGCGAGCCGCCATTCGAACACTTCCGGATCATCCTCGGCGCCGTCGAAATGCGAGCGCGAGCGGTAGGTAAAATGATGCAGCGTCGCGCGCCACATCGGATGGTTGGTGGGGTTGATCCGCACATGCGAGGCGATGTTGCCGAATTTTCCGATGTTCGCGTTGAAAATCTCTACGTCGCGGACGGCGTAGGTATAGTCGAAAAGATCGCTCGCCAGAATCTCGCAGCGCTCGCCGACCACGGTCCAGGGCCCGAGACGGCTCTTCTGCACGAGCGCCGTCTCATGCACCCATGGCGCTTCCGTCATCATGTTCGAGCCGTGCCATGGGCTCTGGACGTCGCCGACATTCACCTCGATCACCGTTCGCTCTCCTGTGGCGCCGCTCTCCGGTCCGCTTCGCCCATGATTTCGCGCAGAAGTGCCACCAGCGCCCGCACCCCTTCCTCCGCCGTTCCGTCATTGACGAGCGCGCTGACGGCAAGCCCCTCCGGAATGGCGACGATGCGCGAGAGCCGCTCGGCGACCCCCTCCGCGTCCTCGCGCCCGCGCGCGGCGAGCCGTCTTGCGAGGATCTCGGGCGGCGCCGTGATCTCGACCACGCGCACGGCAAACCGCGTCGCGGCTTCGGCAAGAACGCCGCGCGAGACGCTGGCGACAGCGATCAGCCCACCTGCAAGATCGCGCTCGATGTCCGCCGGCACGCCGTAGAAAAACCCGTGCGCCTGCCACCAGAGGGCGAACTCATTTGCATCGCGGCGGGCGCGGAATTTCGCCTCGTCCAGGAACGCCTCGTCCGCCCCGGGCGCGCTCGCCCGGCGCGTCACGACGCGGCGGACGAAGCGCACGCGCGGGTCTCCGGCAAGTGCAACCCGCGCGGCCCCCAGCAGCGTGTCTTTCCCCGCGCCCGAGGGGCCGACGATCAGAACCAGCACCCGCGGACCCGCTCAGGAAACGCGGCGGCCGGCGCTCCAAACCTCGCGGACCACCGGCGTCGCTGCATGCAGGCGTATGCGGACGAGATCCGCCCGCATGCCGGGCGCGATGCGGCCGCGATCCTCGAGCCGCGCTATGCGGGCCGGATTGTCGGTGATCAGCGCGATTGACTGCGCGAGCGAGAGCCCGGCGGAGTCGGCCGCGAGGAAGGCGGCCTCGATCATGCTCGCCGGCACGTAATCGGAGGCGAGCGCATCGACGGTCCCTTCGTGCACCAGATCGCGCGCGGCGACGTTCCCGGAGTGCGATCTGCCGCGCACCAGGTTCGGCGCGCCGGCAATCACCTCGATCCCCAGCCCCTTCGCCGCGCGGGCGGCTGCCATGCTCACGGGGAACTCGCTGATCCCGATGCCGTCGGCGTGGTTCCGGGCGATGTCCGCCTCGGACTCGTCGTCATGGCTCGCAAGCACCAAAGGCAGCCCGGCGATCCGCGCGAGCAGCGCGCGTCGGTTGGGCGCGAGCAAGCGCGCGCGCTGCGCCTGCAGCTCGAGGATGCGGCGTTCGACCGCCGCACCGACCAGGCCCTCGCGGACGCGCATGGCGCGATAGCGATCGAGATCGGTGTACTGGCCGACGCCGGGGCTATGGTCCATCAGGCTCACGATCCGCACGAGCGCGTGCTCCACGACCGGATCGAGCAGCGCCAGCATGTCCGGCGCCGGCAGCTCGCAGCGGAGGTGGAGGAAATGCTCGGCCTTGAGCAGCCCCGTGCCGGCGAGATCGTCGAGGTCCGCGACCCCCTCCTGGAAGGTGCGGATGCGGTCCTTGTCGAACCCGAGATCGCCGAGGCAGAGCGCGTCGCACACTGTTGTGACGCCGGAAGCGGCGCATTGGGCGTCATGCGCCAGCAGGGCCGAGCGCGAGGGCCAGCGCGCGCTCGGCCGCGGCAGGACCTGCCGCTCGAGATTGTCGGTGTGCAGATCGACCACGCCCGGAATCAGGTAGTCGCCGTCGAGGTCGGTGGCGGCGGAAAGGAAGGAGCGGCCCGGCTGTACGTCCGCGATCCGGCCGTTCTCGATGACGAGAGAGCCCGCCAGCACCGCATCGGGCAGGACGATGCGCGCGTTGGTCAGGACGAGTTCCCCCGCAGGAAAATTCTCCGGTCGCGGCGGCGAGGCCTGGAAGTTCATCGTCATGCGGCATCCTGAAGGGGCGTGAGCGGAAAGAGCCGGTCGGCGATCGCCGCGCGCGAATCCTCGTCGTGGATGATCCCGAGAATCGCCGCACCGCGCGCCTTCGCCTCGCGCACGAGATCGATGACGACGGCAGCGTTCTCGGCATCGAGCGAAGCGGTGGGCTCGTCGAGCAGCAGGATCGGATGGTCGCCCGCGAACCCGCGGGCGAGGTTCACCCGCTGCCGCTCGCCGCCCGAGAAGGTGGCGGGTGGCAGCATGTGCAGGCGCGCCGGGATGTTGAGCCGGAGCAGCAGCGCGCGCGCGCGTTCGCGCGCCTCGTCCGCCGCGGTGCCGCGCAAGGCGAGCGCCTCGGCGACGATCTCGATCGTCGGCACGCGCGGCACGACGCGCAGGAACTGGCTGACATAGCCGAGCGTGTGCCGGCGAATTTCGAGCACGGTGCGCGGGTCGGCGGACGCCAGGTCCACCCATGCGCCTTCGTGGCGCACGAGGATCTCGCCTTCCTCGGCCCGGTAGTTGCCGTAAAGGCTCCGCACGAGCGTCGACTTTCCGACCCCCGAGGGGCCCGCGAGCATCACGCACTCGCCGGCGCGAAGCTCGAACGCAACACCGGCGAGGACGGGTATGCGAAGCCCGCCCTGAAGATGAAGCGTGAAGCTCTTCCCGAGCCCGCGCGCCGCCAGCATCACCTCGCCCGGCACGGCGCCCCTCATGCCTGAAGCACCGAGCTCACGAGGAGCTGCGTATAGGGCTCCTGCGGGTCGTCGAGCACCTGGTCGGTGAGCCCCGTCTCCACCACGCGTCCCGCCTGCATGACGAGGATCCGGTCCGCGAGCAGCCGCGCGACCGCGACATCGTGGGTCACCAGAACGACCGCGATCCCGAACCGCGCGATCAGCGTGCGGATGAGGTCGAGCAGGCGCGCCTGGACCGAGACGTCGAGCCCGCCCGTCGGCTCGTCCATGAAGACGAGGCGCGGATGCGTCACCAGGGTGCGCGCGATCTGCAGCCGCTGCAGCATGCCGCCCGAGAAGGTGCGCGGCAGATCGTCGATGCGCGCGGGGTCGATCTCCACCTCGCGCAGCCATTCGATCGCCGCCGCCCGGATGCGCCCGTAATGCCGCGCGCCCGCGCTCGCCGTCCCTTGCGCCATCAGCCGTTCGCCGACATTGCCGCCGGCGGAGACCGCCATCCGGAGCGCCTGGCGCGGCTCCTGGTAGATGAACCCCCAGTCGGAGCGATGGAGCGCGCGCAGCATCGGCCGCGGCATCGCGTGCACGTCGTGCACCCGCCCCGTGGGATCGCGGTAGCGGACGATCCCGGCATCGGGCCTCTGCGCGCCGAAAAGCGTATTCAAGAGCGTCGTCTTTCCGGATCCGCTTTCGCCCACGATCGCGAGCGCCTCGCCGGGCCAGAGATCGAGATCGACGCCATCGAGCGCTGGGATGCTCCCGAACGAGAGCGACAGCCCGCGCGCCGAGAGCAGCGTGTCGGGCGTCATTCGGCTGCCTCCCGCTCGCGCCGCCCCGCGCAATAGTCGGTGTCGGAGCAGACGAACATGCGTCCGCCGCGATCGTCGGTGACGATCTCGTCGAGATAGCTCGTGCGTGCCCCGCAGAGCGCGCATTCGTGCCGTGCGCGCGTCGCGCGGAAGGGATGGTCCTCGAAGTCGAGCGACCGCACCTCGGTGTAGGGCGGCACGGCGTAGATCCGCTTCTCGCGCCCAGCGCCGAAGAGATGCAGTGCGGGGCTGCGGTCGAGCTTCGGGTTGTCGAAGGCGGGGATAGGCGTGGGCGACATCAGATAGCGCCCGTTCACCATCACCGGGTAGTCGAAGCTGATCGAGACTTGGCCGAGCCGCGAGATATCCTCGTAGAGCTTCACGTGCATCAGCCCGTAATCGCCGAGCGCGTGCATCTCGCGCGCCTCGGCGCGGCTCGGCTCGAGCCGCGAGAGCGGCTCCGGCAGCGGCACCTGATAGACGATGATCTGGCCCTCGCGAAGCTTCGTCTCGGGAATGCGGTGCCGCGTCTGGATCACGCTCGCCTCTTCGGTGCGCGTCGTCGTCGCGACCCCGGCGGTGCGGGCGAAGAAGCGGCGGATGGAGACGGCGTTGGTGGTGTCGTCCGCGCCCTGGTCGATGACTTTGAGCACGTCGCCGCTACCGAGGATGCTCGCCGTGACTTGGATGCCCCCGGTGCCCCAGCCGTAGGGGAGCGGCATCTCGCGCCCGCCGAACGGCACCTGGTGCCCGGGGATGGCGACGGCCTTGAGGAGAGCGCGGCGGACCATGCGCTTCGTCTGCTCGTCGAGATAGGCGAAATTGTAGCCGTTCATTCCGCGGCTTCCCGCCGATCCTGCAAGGCGGCCTCGACCTCCCGCCGCATCCGGCGAATCGTCTCGAGCTCGCTCTGGAAGTCCACATAGTGCGGGAGCTTGAGGTGCTCGACGAAGCCGGTCGCCTCGATATTGTCGCAATGGGAAAGCACGAACTCCACGTTCTGCGCCGGTGCCGTGGACTCCTCGCCCAACTCTCCGGCCCGCATCGCGCGATCGACGAGCGCCATCGCCATCGCCTTGCGCTCGCCGTGGCCGAAGCAGAGCCCGTAGCCGCGGGTGAATTGCGGCGGCACGGACTTCGAGCCCTTGAACTGGTTCACCATCTGGCATTCGGTCACGGTGATCTCACCGATATCGATGGCGAAGCCAAGCTCCGGTGGCTCGATCTCCACCGCGACCTCGCCGACGCGGATCTCGCCCACGAAGGGATGCGTCCCACCCCAGCCGCGCTGCGTGGAGTAGCCGAGTGCGAGCAAAAAGCCTTCGTCGCCGCGCGCGAGCGCTTGGAGCCGAACATCGCGCGCCGCGGGAAAAGCGAGCGGCGCGCGCGTCAGATCGCCAGGGGCGCCATCCGCCGCCCCGTCCCCCTCGATCAGGTCTTCCCCGGCGAGGATCGCCGTCACGCGTGGCATCGCGGTCGCTTCCTCCGCGGGCGCGATCGGCTCGGCGGAGGGCGGGGTGGCTACGGCTTCCGTCCCGGCGAGCCGGAAGTCGAGCAGCCGATGCGTATAGTCATAGGTTGGGCCGAGCACCTGCCCTCCCGGCAGATCCTTGTAGGCCGCCGAGATGCGGCGGCGGATTTGCATCGCATCGGTGTCGATCGGGTGCGCGGCGGCGAAGCGGGGCAGGGTGGTGCGATAGGCACGCAGCAGGAACGCGGCCTCGATCAGGTCGCCTTGCGCCTGCTTGATCGCGAGCGCCGCAAGCTCGCGGTCATGGCAGGAGCCTTCCGCCATCACCCGATCGACCGCCCGGCCAAGCTGGGCCGCGATCTCTGCGATCGCGATGTCGGGCAGGCGCGGATCCCCGCGCCTTTCCTCGGCGAGCCAAGCATGCGCGGCGTCGATCGCCCGCTCTCCGCCCTTCACCGCGACATACGCCATCGCCTTCAGCCCATCCCGATCTGCACGCTGCGCGGCAGGCAGCAGAAAAGCCGGCCGGCGGTGAGCACGAGGTCGATCCCACGCGGAAAGAGCGCGTGGTTCGCTGCCCACTGCGCCGGAAAATCGTCCGGCAGCCCTTCGACTTCGAGGAGCGCCGACTCCTTCAGGCCGGGCCCCGAGAGGAGGTAGGGAAGGCCGCGTCCCAGCGCACCCACCTGGAGGATGAGGCTGGCGCCGTCCTCGGGCGCCGCGTCGCTCCCCGCGCCGAGTGCCGCGAGCTTCGGCATCGCAAGTGCGAGCGCGAAAGCCGCCCCGGCGGGATCGGCGACGATCGGGGCGCCGCAGTGGAAGAGAATCCACTCCCGCGCCGTCCCGCACGCCTCGTCCAGCCAGAGCGTGGTGTCGGCATCGACCAGGGTCAGCAGCACCGAACCCGTCGCCGCATCGAGCGGCGTCGGCGCAGCAAGCTCGGCCACCTCATGCAGCGTGCCGGGCCGCGCCATCGCGTCGAGCAGCCCGCGGAAGCAGGCCTGCGCGCCGCCGACCGGATCGGCGAAACCGGGAAGATCGAGCACGCTCATCAGGCTAGCGCATGTTCGCCATGGTGAAGAACTGCACGCGCGTCGCGGCAGCCTTGCCTTCGTTCGCGGCGTGCGCGCGCGCCTGTGCCGCCGCGAGCGGTGCGACGATGGCCGCCTCGAGCGCGTCGCGTCGCGCCTCGTCCTGCATCGCCGCGTCGAGTGCGGCGGCAAGCTCCGCGTGCTTGAGGTCGCGCCCGGCGACATAGGCGTGGCCGACCCGGCCTTCCTCGTTGCGCACGCTGCAGCGCGCGACCGTCATCTCGCCGAGATTGAAGGCCGCCCCACCGCCGCCGGCGCGCCCGCGCACCATCACGAGCCCGATTTCGGGCCCGCGCAGGCGGATATGCGGCGGCGGCGGCTCCGCCGCTTCGAGCAGCGCCTCGATCTCGGCGGCACTCGCCCGCGCCAGCACCGCCATCCAGCGCCGGCGCCTTGCGTTCGGATCGCCCTCGCTCATGTTCCCCTCGGCATGTTGCCCTCGGCCGGGAAATGATCTAGTGGTCTAGACAGCTAGATGAGGTCGCCGTGCCGGTCAACTCCGAAGATCGCCAAGCGAGCCCGCAGATGAACGAATTTTCGATGACACCGCGTTCGGCGCGGCCGGGCGCGGGCCCCGCCGCCGCGCTGCTCGCGCACACGGGCGTTGCTCTCTGGCGCCAGATCGCCGAGACCCTCCAGCGCGAGATCCTCGGCGGCGCCCGTCCTCCCGGCGGCCGGCTGCCCACCGAGGCCCTGCTCGCGGCCCGCTTCGGCGTCAATCGCCACACCGTGCGCCGCGCGCTCGAGGAATTGTCGCACCAGGGCCTCATCCGCGTCGAGCAGGGGCGCGGCTCCTTCGTCGCCGAGGACGTGCTCGATTACGTCGTCGGCCCGCGCACGCGCTTCTCGGAGTGGATCCGCCGCCACAATCGCGAGCCGTCCGGCCGCGTGCTCGATCTTCGCGAGCAGGAGGCGGACCGGCGGGTGGCGGCCGGGCTCGGCCTCAGAACGGGGGCCAAGGTCGTTCTGTTCGAATATCTCGGGCTCGCTGACGGCAGGCCCATTTCCGTCGCCAGCCACTATTTTCCTGCCGTCCGCCTGCGCGGCATCCTCGAGGCGCTGCGCGCGGAGCAGGCCGTCACCCGCGCGCTCACTCGGATCGGCATCGCCGACTATCTGCGCCAATCGACGCGCGTCACCGCGCGCATGCCGACGCCGGCGGAGGCGGCGCTCCTCGAGACGCCGCGCTCGCGGCCCCTCCTCTATTGCGAGAACGTCAACGTCGATCGTGCCGGCACGATCGTCGAGTTCGGCATCGCGCGCTACCCGACGCCGCGCGTGCAGGTGGTCTTCGAACCCTGAGCGTCAAGGTGCGAGCGGAATCCGCTCGGCCAGGTGAAACGGCGCGCCCGCCGCCGACTGGACGAACACCGCGAGTTCGCAGACGCGCCGCTCCTTATGCAGCGCCGGGCCGAAATAGCGCTCGGCCGCGCCGAGCAGGGCAGGGGTTGCCGCACCGTTGTCGCTGAGCGTCATGTGGAAGCGCCATTGCTCGAGCACGTACGGATAGCCCCACCGCGCGAGATGCGCTTCCTGCGCCGGCGTCAGCCCGCGCGCCCGCCGCGCCGCCATCTCCGGCGCCTCCGCCAGCCGATGATGATCGAGGCCGGTCACGACCGCGGCGGCGAGTGCCGCGAGCTCCGGAATGTCCCCGGTCGGGCAAAGGGCGGCGAAATCGCCAAGCTTGCGCACCGCGAGCGGCGGCAGCGTCGCGGCGTTCAGCTTGCGGGCCAGCGCCCGTGCGTCGGCGAGAAATTCCTCGAACGTCCCCGCAAGCGCGATCGGCGCCTTCAGCGTCGCATGGAATCCGTAGCGCCTTGGGCTCGCGGTGAGCGCCGCCAGCCCGGGCATGTCGGGCTGCGCAACCGCGAGCCCCGTCTCGGCGTCGCGGCCGAGCCAGGCGGAGCCGAGCGCCCACAGCCTGTCACCGGCGGGCGGATCATCGGCGGGCGGAGCCCAGTAGAGAGCCACGCGCATGGAGCCGTTCACGATGTTGCGGACCAATCGCGGAGGACGTACTTGCATCGGCGCGGCGCCGCAAGCTCGTTGGCCGGCCGCGCCAATGGAAGAGGCAGGAGCCCTTGCCATGACCACGCCCGCCTACGAAGTCTTCGCGCTCCGCTACGCCACGCTCGCCGCCCGCACGCAAGGCGAGAACTTCATCTTCCCGGACGATCACGCCGCCCCCATGCCGATCGACTATTTCATCTGGGCGATCCGCGGCAACGGCCGCACGATCGTCGTCGATACCGGCTTCAGCCCCGAATTGGGCATCGCCCGCGGCCGCCAATTCCTCCATTCCCCCGATGCCGCGCTCAAGGTCCTCGGCATCGAGCCCGCCACCGTCCCCGATGTCATTCTTTCCCATCTCCATTGGGATCACGCTGGCAACTGGCAGCTTTTCCCCAACGCGACCTTCCATCTCCAGGACACCGAGATGGCCTATTCCACCGGCCGCTGCATGTGCCACGGCGTCTTCCGCCGCGCGATGGAGGTCGAGAACGTGCTCGACGCGGTGCGCGCCGTCTTCGCCGGCCGCGTCGCCTTCCATGACGGCACGGACGAGATCGCGCCCGGCGTCACGCTTCATCTCATCGGTGGCCATTCCGGCGGCCTCCAGTCGGTGCGCGTCCCGACCGCCCGCGGGTGGGTCGTCCTCGCCTCGGACGCCACCCATTTCTGGGCCAATATCCACCAACGCAACCCTTTCCCCCTGGTCGTCGATGTCGCGCGCATGATGGAAGGCTTCCGGATCCTCGAAACCCTCGCCGACGGCCCGGACCACATCATTCCCGGCCATGACCCGCTCGTCCTCAAGCGCTTCCCCGCGCTGCCGGGCCATCCGGACATCGTCCGCGTCGACCTTCCCCCGATCGCCTGACGCCCCTCCTTTCGTGCGCCCTCTCCGCCTCGCGCTGGCCGGCGTGCTGCTGCTTCTCGTCCTCCTGGTCGCGGGAGCGGGCGGGATCGTCTGGCTCACCCTCCCGCCCGGCTCGCAGGCCCTGAAGATCGCGGGCCTCTCGGCCCCGGTCACGATCCGCATCGATCGGCACGGCATCCCCTTCATCCGCGCCGCGAACCTCGAGGACGCCGCGACCGCGCTCGGCTACCTCCACGCGCGCGACCGCATGTTCCAGATGGACCTGATGCGCCGCGCCGTTTCCGGCCGCCTCTCGGCTTTATTGGGCCCCGCAGCACTCCCCTACGACGAGGAGATGCGCACCCTCGGCCTTGCCCAGCACGCGCGCGAGACCCTGGCCACGCTCCCGACTTCCACCCGCGCCATGCTCACCGCCTACGCGCGCGGCGTGAACGCCTGGATCGCGGCGCGCGGGCGCTTCGCCGCCCTCCAGTTCGTCTTCTTCGGCGCCCCGCGCCCCTGGACGCCGCTCGATTCGCTCCTCTGGGGCGAGACGATGAGCCTCTCCCTCTCCGGCAACTGGCACACCGAGCTCGCCCGTTTCGCGCTCCTCGGCCACCTCCCGCCCGATCGCATCCTCGCCTTATGGCCGCCCTCGCACGAGACCACCCCGATCGACGCGTCGCTCGCCAACTCCCTCGCCACGGCCTCCCGCTTCGCCGCCGCCCTGCTCCGCGTCCTGCCGCGCTTTCCCGCGCCCTTCACCGAACCCGAGACCGCCTCGAACGAATGGGCGGTCTCCGGAAAGTGGAGCGCCACCGGCGCGCCACTGCTGGCCGGCGATCCCCATCTCGGGCTCGATTCTCCCTCGCTCTGGTATCTCGTCCATATCGAGACGCCGCACACCACGCTCGCCGGCGCGAGCGCGCCCGGCGTCCCCTTCGTCGTCCTCGGCCACAACCGCCACATCGCCTGGACCTTCACCGACACCGGCGCCGACACCGAGGACCTCTTCGTCGAAACCGTCCTCCCCGACGGGCGCTACGCGACGCCCGACGGCCCCGAACCTTTCACCGTGCGCAAGGAGCGCATCCGCGTCCGTGGCCGCCCCGACGTCATCCTCACCGTCCGCAGCACGCGCCACGGACCGGTCATCAGCGACCTCGCCCACCGCAGCGGTGCGAGCGTGCTCGCCCTCTCGATGGCCGGCCTCGCCCCGGACGATACCGCCGCCGCGGGCCTCCTCGCGCTCGACCGCGCGCAAACCGTCGCCGAGGCCGGCCAGGCCGCCGCCGAGATCTCGGCTCCCGTCCTCAACCTCCTCGTCGCCTCCCGCGCCCACATCGCCTATTTCATGACCGGCCGCGTCCCCACCCGCCGCGCCGGCGACGGTGCGATGCCCGTCCCCGGCGCCACCGGCGCCTATGACTGGACCGGCTTCGCCTCCGGCGCCGCGCTGCCCCACATCACCGACCCGCCCTCCGGCCGCCTCGTCAACGCCAACAACCGCATCAACCTCCCCGGCTTCCCGGTCTTTCTCGCCCGCGACTCGTTCGGCCCCTGGCGCGCCCGCCGCATCCGCCAGATGCTCGCGGCCGACCCGCGCGCCACGCCCGCCGCCTTCGCCGCGATGCAGGCGGACGCCCTCAGCACCTTCGCCGAGCAGGTCTTACCCGTGCTGCTGGGCGTCACCCCCGCCCAAGGCGCCCCCGCCCGCGCGTTCGACCTGCTCCGCCACTGGAACGGTTCGATGGCGCGCGATCTCCCCCAGCCGCTCATCTTCGACGCCTGGCTCCGCCGCTTCCGCGCCCTCGTCTTCGCCCGCCTCGGCGTGCCCGACAACGGCGCCGCGCCCGGGCCCGAGTTCCTCGCCGGCGTCCTCGCCCATGGCGGGATTTCCACCTGGTGCGGCCCCGATCCCGCCAGTGCGGTCGCGAGAAACGGGGACTGCGCCCCGCTGCTCGCCACCGCCCTCTCGCAGGCCGTCGCCGCGCTCGCCGCCCGTTACGGGCCCGGCCCCTCCGCCTGGCGCTGGGGCCGCGCCCACCCCGCCATATTCGTCGATCCCGTCCTCGCCCGCCTGCCGCTCCTCGGCTGGCTCACCGCCTGCCGCATCGCCACGCCCGGCGACGACACGACCGTGGACCGCGGCGCTCCCGCAGGGCGCGACGCCCCCGCCCGTACGGATTTCAGAAACGTCCAGGGCGCAGAATACCGCGCGGACTACGACCTCGCGGACCTCGATCGGAGTCGCTTCATGATGGCCCCGGGCCAATCCGGCGATCCCTTCTCGCGCCACGCCTGCGACCTCGTCCGCCCCTGGCGCGACGGCACCACCTTCACGCTCGGCCCCAGCCCGGCCCATGTTGCCGCGACGATCCGCCTGCTGCCCTGAGCCCCGCACGATCTTTTGTCCCGCCCCTAGCCCGGGCCCGTTGACCGGGAGCGAGGGGTTCGGGAACATGGTCGCCGGAGCGTCCATCGCATGAGCTACAAGCCACCGCGCCGTCCGCAGTTCTTCTACACCACCGCCCCTCTGCCATGCCCCTACGTGGCCGGCCGGATCGAGCGCAAGGTCGTCACCGAGATCACCAGCCCGGACGCCGAATCCCTGCACGACCGGCTCTCGCGCGCCGGCTTCCGGCGCAGCCACAACATCGCCTACGCGCCCGTTTGCCCCGGCTGCAACGCCTGCGTGCCGATCCGCATCCCCGTCGCCACCTTCCAGCCCGACCGCTCGCAGCGCCGCGTGCTCCGCGCCAACGAAGCCGTGGACGGCTTCGAGGTCCCGGCCCGCGCCACCCCCGAGCAGTTCCAGCTCTTCCAGCGCTACCAGCGCGTCCGCCACGGCGAAGGCGACATGGCGACGATGAGCCTCTACGACTATCGCGCGATGGTGGAGGACACGCCGATCGAGACCTTCGTCGTCGAGTTCCGCGACACGCGCGACCGCCTGCTCGGCGCCTGCCTCACGGACAGGCTCGGCGACGGCCTCTCCGCCGTCTACAGCTTCTTCGCTCCGGAGCTGAAGCGCCAGAGCCTCGGCACCTTCGCCATCCTCTGGCTGATCGAGCGCACGCGCGAGCTCGGCCTCCCTTACGTCTATCTCGGCTACTGGGTCGCCGAGAGCCGCAAGATGGCCTACAAGGCGAGCTTCCGCCCAAGCGAAGTGCTCGCCTGCGGCACCTGGCGCATGCTCACCGAAGCCGACCTCCAGCCCGAGGGCGCCGACACCCACGCCGCCCCCCTGGTCCCCGCCAGCAGCGTCTGACCCCAACCGCTCACGCCGCCTGCGCCTCGGCGAGGAACCCGCCCGACTGGCGCCGCCACAGCCGCGCATAGAGCCCGCCCGCCGCCAAGAGCTCCGCATGCGTGCCGACCTCGCGGATCCGTCCCTCGTCGAGCACCACCAGCCGGTCCATCCGCGCGATCGTCGAGAGCCGGTGCGCGATCGCGATCACCGTCCGCCCTTCCATCAGCTCGTCGAGCCGGTCCTGGATCGCCGCCTCGGCCTCCGAATCCAGCGCCGACGTCGCCTCGTCCAGCACCAGGATCGGCGCGTCCTTCAAGATCACCCGCGCGATCGCCACCCGCTGCCGCTGCCCCCCCGAAAGCTTCACCCCGCGCTCGCCGACATGCGCGTCATAGCCCGTCCTGCCGTTCCAGTCCTCGAGCCCCGCGATGAACTCGTGCGCCTCGGCCCGCCGCGCCGCATCCTCGATCATCGCCTCGGTCGCCCCCGGCCTTCCGTAGCGAATGTTGTCGCGGATCGAGCGATGCAACAGCGAGGTGTCCTGCGTCACCACCGCGATCTCGCCGCGCAAGCTCTCCTGCGAAACCGACGCGATATCCTGCCCGTCGATCAGGATGCGCCCGCGCGCCGGGTCGTAGAAATGCAACAGCAAATTCACCAGCGTGGACTTGCCCGCCCCAGACGGTCCCACCAGCCCGACCCGCTCGCCCGCCGCCACGGTGAAGTCGATCCCGTGCAGCACCTTCATCCGCCGGTCCCGCCCGTAATCGAAATAGACGTTCTCGAAGCGGATCTCCCCGCCCGTCACCACAAGCTCGCGCGCGCCCGGCGCATCCGGCATCTGCCGCGGCACCGCGATCGAGCGCATCCCGTCCTGCACGATCCCCACATTCTCGAAGATGCCGGTCACGTTCTGCGCCACCCATCCGGCCATGTTGGAGATCTGCCAGGCCATCGGCAGCGAGGTCGCGACCGTGCCCACCGCGATCTTCCCCTCGCGGAATAGCAGGATGGCGAAAAACCCGGTCCCCACCACCATCGCCGCATTCATCACCGCAAGCGAGAAGGTGAAGCCGGTTGCCATCCTCGTCTGCCGGCGGAACGCCGCCGTGTGCCCATCCACCGCATCGCGCACGAACGCGTCCTCCTCGCGCGCGCGGGCGAAGAGCTTGACAGTCAGGATGTTCGTATAGCTGTCCACCACGCGCCCTGTGAGCGTCGAGCGCGCCTCCGAAACCGCGCGCGAGCGCTCGCGCATCCGCGGAACGAAGCTTCGCAGCAGCACCGCATAGCCCGCGAACCAACAGAGAATCGGAATGGTCAGCCGCCAGTCCGCCGCCGAAAGGAGCGCAATCGCGCTCGATCCGTACACCAGAATGTACCAGACCGCGTTCGTCCCGTTGACGATGCTCTCGCGCAGCGCCGGACCGGTCTGGATCACCCGGTTGGCGATCCGGCCGGCGAAATCGTTCTGAAAGAACGTCCAGCTCTGCCGCACGACATGCCAGTGATTCTGCCACCGGATCATGTTCGAGACGCCGGGATTGATCACCTGGTTGGTGACGATGTTCTGCGCGAGCAGCGCCGCCGGCCGCGCCACCAGCAGAACGAACGCCATGCCAAGAAGCTCGGGCCCCGCCTCGGCGAACAACCGCTCCGGCCGATGCGCCGCCACCAAGCTCACCACCCTCCCGATAAAGAGCGGAATGGTGACGTCGAGCATGGCAACCACCAGCCCGGCCGCGAACAGCGCCGCGATCGGCCAGCCCGCCTGACGCGCGAAATGCCAGTAGAACCGCCCCAGCCCCTCGCTCGGCGGCTCGCGCGGCGTCCCCGCCGTCGGATCCAGCAGGCCCTCAACCCATTTCAGCATGCCCCGTAAAGTCGGTGCGGGCCGCCCCGCGCGTCAATCGCCCATTGGCGCGCGGGGGGCTGGCATGCAAGGCAAGCGGTTCTTTCTTGAAAGAAAGAACCAAAGAACTTTCACCCGCTTACCGCCCAGGCATGCGCATGCACGAGGCCCTCGTCGTACCGCTCCGGCTCCGCCGCAGCCTCGCGGAACTGCGCCGCCTCGGTGCTCCCCGCAAGCGCCGTCGTCGATGAGCGCCCGCCCGAAATCGCCATCGCCACCGCATCGAAATACCCGACCCCCACCTCCCGCTGATGCCGGCTCGCCGTATAGCCCGCCGCCTCGGAGGCAAGCTCGGCCTGCTGCAGCTCCGAATAGGCCGCCATCCCACGCTCGCGATAATCCCGCGCCAGGCTGAACATCCCATGATTCAGCGCATGGAACCCGGCCAGCGTCACGAACTGGAACCGATACCCCATCGCCGCGATGTCCCGCTGGAAAGAGGCGATCCGCCCCGCCGACAGCTTCCTCGCCCAGTTGAAGCTCGGCGAACAATTATAGGCGAGCATCTTGTCTGGGAACCGCCGCCGAATTGCCTCGGCAAAACGCTCCGCCTCGCCCAGATCGGGCTCGCTCGTCTCCCACCACAAGAGATCCGCATAAGGCGCATAGGCAAGGCCCCGCGCGATCGCATACTCCACGCCCGCGCCCGCCCTGATCCGAAAATACCCCTCCGCCGTCCGCTCGCCGCTCAGGAAAGGCCGGTCCCGCTCGTCGGCGTCGCTCGTCAGCAGCTGTGCGGACTGCGCGTCCGTCCGGCAGAGCAGCACCGTCGCCACCCCCTCCACGTCGGCCGCCAGCCGCGCCGCATTCAAAGTCCGGATATGCTGCGCAATCGGCACCAGCACCTTGCCGCCGAGATGCCCGCACTTCTTCTCGCTCGCGAGCTGGTCCTCGAAATGCACGCCCGCCGCGCCCGCCTCGATCATCGCCCGCATCAGCTCATAGGCGTTGAGCGGCCCGCCGAACCCCGCCTCGGCATCGGCGACGATCGGCGCCATCCACTCAGTCTCCGCGCCACCCTCGCTCACCGCGATCTGATCCGCCCGCCTCAGCGCCGCATTGATCCGCCGCACCACGGCGGGCACCGAGTCGACCGGATAGAGCGACTGGTCGGGATACATCTGCCCCGCCGTGTTGGCGTCGGCCGCCACCTGCCAGCCCGAAAGATAGATCGCCTTGAGCCCGGCCTTCACCTGCTGCAAAGCCTGGTTGCCCGTCAGCGCACCAAGTGTGGCCACATAAGGCTCGGTGCGCAGCAGATGCCAAAGCCGTGCCGCACCCATCTCGGCAAGCGTATGCCGGATGCGAAACGAGCCCGCTAGCCGCGCAACTTCGTCCGGGCCAAAATCGCGCCGGACGCCGGCGAAACGCTCGCCCTCGACGAGCCCGCTCGGGCTCCCATCGGGCGCACGGCAAAGGGGAGGGAAGGGACGCATCTCACAAACTCCTGACTAGGGTCTCGATGGGTCAATAATTGACATTGCATTTCCAAACGCCATCCCCAATTCTCCAATCCTAGGCAGAAACAGGTCGTTGCCTTGACCATCGCCCTCCCGCATTTGTAAAGGCGGTAAATATGCGCCGCGCCCTCATCGGCCGCGCGGTCCGGCGCCTCCGCGCCGAGCGTGACCTCACCCAAGCGGCGCTCGCCGCCCGCCTCGGCATCTCGGCGAGCTACCTCAACCTGATCGAGCACGACCAGCGCGGCGTCACCGCCTCGCTCCTCATCAAGCTCGCGGGAACGCTCGGGGTCGATCTCGCCGCGCTCTCCGGAACCGCGGAGCGGCAGCTCGCCGCCGGCCTCACCGAGGTCTTCGCCGATCCCCTCCTCGCCGCCGACGCCGTTCCATCCGAGGAGATCCTCGAGTTCGCCGCCGCCGCGCCCAACGCCGCGCGCGCCGTCCTCGCCCTCTATCGCGCCTGGCGCGTCGCCCGCGAGGACGCCGGCGGCATTTCCCTCCCCTCCGGCCGGCGCGTGCTCCTGCCGAACGAGGAGGCGCGGGACTTCTTCGACGAGCACGCCAATCATTTCGCCCCGCTCGAAGAAGCCGCCGAAGCGCTCGCCGCCAACCTCGCCGCCTCGCCACACGAGATGAACCACGCGCTCGCCGAGCGCCTCCGCCGCGTCCATGGCCTCACCGTCACCGTCCAGCCGCTCGCCGGCGCGCTCCGCCGCTACGACCCCGCCGCCCGCCTCCTCGCCCTCTCCGAGGCCCTGCCGCGCGAAAGCCGCGGCTTCCAGATGGCCTTCCAGTTGGCCCTCCTCGAAGCGCGCGATGCCGTGGACGCAGTCCTCGCAGCCGCCCATCCCTCGTCGCCCGAGGCCGCGATGCTGATTCGCATCGGCCTCCTCAACTATGTCGCAGCCGCACTTCTCATGCCCTACGCGCCGTTCCTCGCCGCCGCGCGCGCGCTCCGCCACGATATCACCGGCCTCGCCGCCCATTTCGGCGTCTCGTACGAACAAGCCAGCCAGCGTCTCTCCTCGCTTCAGCGTCCCGGCGCGCGCGGCATTCCCTTCTTCTTCCTCCGCGTCGATCCCGCCGGCAATGTCTCGAAGCGCTTCTCGGCCGCCGGCTTTCCCTTCCCGCGCTATGGTGGGTCCTGTCCGCGCTGGGTGGTGCACACCGCCTTCGCCCGCCCCGGCGAGATCGATGTCCAGATCTCGGAATTGCCCGACGGCGCCGCCTTCCTCTGCTTTGCCCGCACCGTCGATGCGCCGGCCTCGCACTGGGGCGATCCGCGCCCGACTCACGTCGTGGCCGTCGGCTGCGCGCTCGCCCATGCGGCCGACATCGTCTACGCGGACGGCCTCGATCTCGCCCGCGCCCGCGTCGGCATCGGGCTCTCCTGCCGCCTCTGCGAACGGCCGGACTGCCGCAGCCGCGCCTTTCCCCCGCTCGAGCACCGCCTCGCCCTCGATCCGCTGACGACGAGCGCAAGCCCCTATCGCTTCGAGCCGAGCCCGGCCCGACCCACAAAAGTTGGCCCCGCGAGCGGAACTCACGGGGCCAAGTTGGAGACGTCACGTGCGGGGGATGCACGGTGAGCATCCAATGCCCGCCCTGCCGGCGCTGCGCCTTGATCTGGATCAACCCTTCGCCGGCGTTGAACACGAGCCGCCAGGCCGGCGAGCGGACGGGCGATATTCGCCCCAGGGCATTCGTAAGCCTTGCTTGTAAGTCTATGCGCATCTTAGCGCCTAGTCGCGCAGTGCGGGCACGTCCCATATTGGGCCGCAGCCGGGAGACGTTCATCAGTCCCGCTCATCGCGGAGGCAGACAATGGCAATGGACCTCAGTCCAGGGGCGGCGCCCGTTACCGAGCCACGGCGCGAGACCGATAGCGACGTGATCGACTTTTTCTGGGAGTGGTATCGCAGGCGCGACCGTGGCCGCAGTGACCCTCTCTGCCAGTACGCCCTCGATCGATGCGAGGAGACGTTCATCAATCGTGACTGGCAAGACTTCGGCTATTGGCACGCCGTCTTCGCGCGCGAGCGGCGACGGATCTGACCGGCACGACTGGCCGCCGATGATACAAGGAGATCCGCCGATGACGAATTTCGCCGCGGACATGCTCCGCGCATTGCGTGACATCCACGAGGTCGCGATCCGTACCGAGAAGCACCCCAAGAGCGCGGTCGTCATCTGGGTTGCGGTCGTCGATGACGAGGTCTTCATCCGTTCCTGGCGCGGCGCCGTCGGGCGCTGGTACAAGGACCTCGCGGCGGGCGGGCCCGCCACGCTCGAGTTTGCCGGCCGCAGCCTGGCCGTGCAGGCGATCCCGGCGAGCGAGCCCGCCGCGATCGCCCGCGTTAGCGGCGAATATCTGAGGAAGTATCAGCCGAACGCCCACGCGCAGGAGATGGTGCGCGAGGAAATCCTGCCGACCACGCTGCGGCTCGAGCCGCGCTAGGACCTCCCGGTACAACGGAGCCCAGGACAACGGAGCAATGAGACGATGGAGATAAAGCGAAGCGGTTCACAGCCGTCCGGCAAGGGGTCGGCGGACTATTTCACCGGCTCGGTCCGTATCGACCCCCTGGTCCAGGCGCCCGATCCGGCACGCGTTCGTGGCGCCAGCGTCACCTTCGAGCCCGGCGCCCGGACCGCCTGGCACACGCATCCGCTGGGCCAGGCCTTGATCGTCACGTCCGGCTGTGGGTGGGCCCAGCGCGAGGGCGGACCGGTCGAGGAGATCCGGCCCGGCGACGTCGTCTGGTTCGCCCCGGGCGAGAAGCACTGGCACGGCGCCACGCCGACCACGGCAATGACCCATATCGCCGTTCAGGAAGCGCTGAACGGCAAGGTCGTGGACTGGATGGAAAAGGTCACCGACGCGCAATACCGCGGCTGAACAGGAGCCGCCCCTCCAGTCCCCGTGCCGCCTCGGCGACGGCGCGGCTCACCCTTCCGACCGAGCGCTTCGGCGCGTCAGCCAATTCTCCAGCAGCAACTCGGGAACGCGGGAGAACTCGCGTTCATTATCCGTCACCAGCGTGGCATTGATCGCGAGCGCCTGCGCGGCGATCCATGTGTCATTCGCCCCGATCGGCGTTCCCTGTCGTTCCAGCAGCGCCCGCACCCCTGCATAGTGGCGCGCGGTGTCGTAGCCGATACCGACCAGCGGCAACCGCTGGGCCAGGGTCGCGAGGCGGGCGCGGTTGCGTTCGCCATGAGCGCTCTTCTCCGCGCCGAATTCCAACTCCCCCAACACGACGGCCGAGAGACGGAGCGCGCTCAGCGGCAGGGATTCCAGCCGTTGCCGTACCTCCGGATGCCCTTTCAACGCGGCGATGAGGATATTGGTGTCCAGAAGGTAGAGCGCAGCCACCACCTAGAGCGCGATCGCCGAAGGCGTGAATCGCGCGCGAAAACAAACAGCTAGAGTGGGATACGTGAGCGAAAGGGAACGCATCCCGCTCTAGTCGTCGAGCGAGGCCACGTCCTCGGCCTCTGCGTCTTCCGGTGCTCTGAGGTCGACATTCTCGTCGAGCCAGAAGTCGCGAAAGGCGTCGGCCGCGACGCGCGGGCGATCCGGCACCAGCCGCGCCACGACCTTCCCATGCCGGGTGACGGCGATTTCCTCGCCTGCCTCGACCTCGGCCAACAGGGCCGAGAAGCGGGATTTTGCTTCGACGACGGTGACGTTCTTCACGGTGGCCCCAAAAATGACCATACGGTCATAATACGACGGAAGACCATCGTCCGTCAAACGGTGGCCACGAACGGCGGCGGCCGAGTCGAGGGAAGGGCGACATAGAGGCGCTGAACTGAAGTCGGGATCCGGATAACGGCGCTGCCCTATCGCGCCCCAACCCCCACCGGCACATGCGCCCGCAAAAACGTCCGCACCTGCTCGATCGTCCTCGCCTTCAGCTCGGCCGGCTCCCGCCAGGGAAACGCCGTTGCCTCCGCCTTGGGCGCCAAGGCCGCCACATCCAGCGACGCCTGCAACGGATGCGAGGGCGTATCGTCCGGCATCACCAGCATCGGCGTCGCGCACGAGCGGGCGAATTCCCGTGACACGCTGTAGACAAAATCGGGCCGCGCGCGATAGAGGCCATGCAGATAGGCCTCGATCGCTTCCATCGTCACGTCCGGCCGCCGCGCAAGAAATTCCGGCGCCCACACATCCCGGCCCGAGTTGTACATCACGTCCGGGTTCTCCGGCCGGTGCCCCACCGTCTGGCACAGCACCGCCGCCACCACGCGATCCGGCGCCCGCTCCATCAGCTTCAGCGCAAAGCATCCGCCGATGCAGTAGCCCATGAACAGGAATTGCCGGATACCGAGATGGTCCATCAGCCCGAGCTGATCCTCGGCGAACGCGCCCCACGGATCCGCGGCGTCAACCGGCCCCGAGGACTCGCCGCCGTTCGCGTTGCGCTGATCCATCGTGATGCAGCGGAAATCGTCCTTGAACGCCTCCATCGCGTTGAACACCGAAGTCGGCCAAACGGCGACGCGGGAATTCAATCCCCCGCCGGGGGTCACCAGCAGCGGAAAGCCGCTGCCGGTTTCCTCATAGCGGATGCGGACATCGCCCCGTTCATAGAACGCCATGCCGGCTCACTCCGCCGCCGCCCGCTTGTCTTCGGTCCTCGTCTCGAAATCGCTTTCGTCATGCCGCTCGAGCAATTGCCCCGACGGGTCGCCTTGCGTGCGATTGACCATCCGCCCGCGCTTGACCGCCGGCCTTGCGTAGATCGCATCGGCCCAGCGGATCACGTTCTTGTATTCGTGCACCGAGAGGAACTCGGCCGCCCCGTACTGCCCGAACTTCACCAGCCCGGCGTACCAGGGCCAGGCCGCCATATCGGCAATCGTATAGACATCGCCCGCCAGGAATTCATTGTCCGCCAGCCGCTTGTCGAGCACGTCGAGCAGCCGTTTCGTCTCCATGGTGAACCGGTCGATCGGGTATTCCATCTTCGTCGGCGCGTAGGCGTAGAAATGGCCGAACCCGCCGCCGAGGTAAGGCGCGCTGCCCATCTGCCAGAAGAGCCATGAGAGGCATTCGCCGCGCCGCTCATCGGTCGGGAGGAACGCCCCGAACTTTTCGGCGAGATAGAGCAGGATCGCGCCCGATTCGAACACGCGGATGGGCTTGGGGCCGCTCCGGTCCACCAGCGCCGGGATCTTGGAGTTGGGGCTGATCGCAACGAAGCCGCTGCCGAACTGCTGGCCTTCGCCGATCCGGATCAGCCAGGCATCGTAGTCCGCGCCGCTGTGCCCCGCGGCCAGCAGCTCCTCCAGCATCACGGTGACCTTCACGCCGTTCGGCGTACCTTGCGAATAGAGCTGCAACGGGTGCCGGCCGACCGGCAGCTCCTTCTCATGCGTGGGCCCGGAGACGGGCCGGTTGATGTTCGCGAAGTGCCCACCGCTCGGCTTGTTCCACACCCAGACCTTCGGCGGCACATACTCGGCTCTATCGGACATGTCCTTGGCTCCGAACGTTCGGCCGGCAGCGTGGCCCCGCCGCGCGCGCGGCGCAACCCGCCCCCTCAATTGGCCCGTCATTGCAGTTTCGTGACCTTATCGGCGATTTTCCGGCGGCGAAGCGGCCCGCGCCGCTCACGCCGCCTCGGATCGCCGCAACCGATCGAGGATCGGGATGAGCTCGCTCGGCTCCGGCCGTTTCGTATAGTCCGGGCTGACCGCGGCATACGCGATGAGCCCGTCCGGGCCAATCACGTACCGGCCCGGCATCGGCAGTGTCCAGCTCTCCTCGCCGTTGAACGTGGGCAGCGGGCCGCCGAGCTGCCGGTGCACCTCGCGCATCTCCTCGGGCACCACCCAGCGCAATCCGAAGGCCGCGCCGACCTCACCGCCCTTGTCGCTCAGGATCGGGAAGTGGAGGTCGTTTTCGCGGCGGGACTTCCGGTTGTTCGCCGGCGTCTGCTGCGAGACCGCCACCAGCGCCGCGCCACCCGCCTCGATCTCGCCTTGCGCGGCCTCAAGCGCCTTCAGCTCGATGTTGCAGAAGGGGCACCAGACGCCGCGGTAGAAGCTGAGCACCAGCGGTCCCTTCCGCAGCAGCTCCGCCGAAGAGATCCGCGTGCCGTCCTGGTCCGGCAAATCGAAGGCCGGCGCCCGGTCGCCCGCCTTGAGCGCCCGTTCGGCCTGCCCCGATGCGACCAGCGCGCTGATCGTGCGGCCGATGATCGGCCCGAACTCCGCGCGGAAATGCGGCTTGGGCGCCGCCTTGTAGGCGTTCAGCTCGTCTTGCAGGGTCATCGCGGCCTCCGGTTTGTAGCGTACGATACAAATAGGACTCCGTCCCGCGCCTCTGTCAACAAGATTCTTTAACGCTCGCTACAACTAGGCTATAGCGGCGCCATGACGCGCGCGATTTCTTTCGATTATGAACGGGCCCTGTCCAAGGCGACGCGCCTCTTCTGGAAGCGCGGCTACGGCGGGACCTCGCTCCGCGCCCTTCTGAAGATCATGGGGATCGGCGAGGGCTCCTTCTACAACACGCTCAAGAGCAAGAAGCGTCTCTATCTCGAGTGCGTGAAGCGCTACGCGGAAACGGAGGGGCGCAAGCGCGCCCGCGCGCTGATGTCCGCGCCCACGGCGCGCGAGGGGATCAGGGCGATGTTCGCCGTCGTGCTCGACTGCCTGGACGATCCGCGGACGCCCTCTCGCCTTTGCATGATGGCGGCGATGGTTTCCGAGGAGGTGCTCTCGGATCCTGATCTGCGAATGTTCGTCGAGGACGGCCTGGAGGACTTCCGTGCGCGCCTGGCCGGGCGCCTGAGCGACGATCAAGAGAAAGGCCTGCTGCCCGCGGCGTTCGACCCGCAAACGGTCGCGTCGATCATCGCCACCTACGCGCACGGCATCTGGCGCATGGCGCTGGTGGACTACGACCGGCCCCGTTTCGAGCGGCAGATCGATGCCTTCCTCACCGGGCTCGGGCTTTAGCGCGGCATAGGCTCGCTTCCGCTCACGCGCTCCGCTCCAAAACCCCCGACACCCCGCCTTCGTGGCCAGGTCGCCAGGGCGCCGGGGGCCTACGGGCGACCCAGCCGTTGCGGGATGCTCGAATCGGGGCTTATGCTACTCTTCCAATGGCGGAAGAGTCCGCTCATCGGGTTTATCCCGGATAAGGAACATCCTCACGAGGCAAAGACGGCAACGGACGTTGCAATACGCATAACCGCACGAAGGGAGGGGCCATGACGGACGGGATGAGGTCGCCAAGCAACTGGCAGACCGGGCGTGTAATGCGTAGATTGGGGCGAAGAAACCTTCTACGCGGCGCGGCCGCGGCACTGAGCCTGCCGGCCGCGCTTGGCGCGCCTGCGATCGGCCGTGCGGCGGGCACGAAGACCATCACCATCGGAATGGATTTCGCGTTGACCGGGGCCGAGGCTGAGGAAGCTACGGTCGAACTCGACGGCGCGCGGCTGGCAGTGGAAGAAGCGAACGCGAAGCACACCGTGCCGGGCTACGAGCTTCGCACGATCGTGCTCAATGACGCGACGACGACCGCCGGCGGATACGACCCGGCGCAAGCTGCAACCAATGCGAGGATTTTTGCAGAGAATCCTTCCGTTGTTGCGGTTGTCGGACCGATCGACAGCGGCTCGGCGATGGCCATGCTCCCAATTCTTTCGACGGCCGGCCTTCCCATGGTGGCAGGAAGTACGACGAGCCCAGCTCTGACCAGCCCGAAGTTCGCCGCCCAGACGAGACAGAATGGCGTGACCCTCGTGTTCTTCCGCACGTGTGGAAACGAGGCGTTCGTCGAGCCGGGCATGGTAAACTTCTTCTACGGGAAGCATAACGTTCGGAGCGCGTATATCCTCGATGACGGCAGCGCGGGCGGGGCAGGCATCGCGGATGCCTTCCAGGCAGCAGCGAGGAAAAAGGGCATTAAAGTCTTTGGCCGCGACACGCTCAATGCCAGGGAAGCCGACTATACGACGGTCCTCACGAAAATTAGTGGCCTCAGGCCGGACCTGCTCGAATATGGCGGGACTTCGCAAGCCGGTGCAAAGTTGGCGAAGCAGGCCTACGACATTCTTCCACGCGCAACGCTCAGATCCGACGCGAGCGGCATCTACGAAGGGGACTTCCTGAAAGCGGCAGGTTTCCCGGCCGCGGAAGGCTGGTACGCGACCTCAGCCGCGCCGCACATTTTCGACACTCCGGCTGGACAGGCGTGGCAGCGCGGATACCTCCAGCGATGGAACAAGCAGCCCAGCGACTACGCACTGACGACCTACAATGCGGGGGTCGTGGTGGTCGACGCGATCGCGGAAGTCGCAAAAAGCGGTCAGCCGATAAACCGAGCGAACGTAAGGGCCGCCATTCAAGCCACGAACGTACAAACGCTGCAGGGTCCAATTTCTTTTGACGAAAACGGTGACCTGCAGCACCCGGTCATCAGTGTGTTCCGGGTGACTCGCAATACCAGGTATTCGGACACGGACCTGGCCCAATTCAAGTATGTTGGGACGACGACCCCGTAGCCTTCTGCAGTCCAGCGGCGCGAGGGAATTCGCGCGTTCTTCGCCCTCGTGCTCGACCGCCTGGACGATCCGCGGACGGTCGCGTCGATCATCGCGACTTACGCGCACGGCATCTGGTGCATGCCGCTGGTGGACTACGATCGGCCCCGTTTCGAGCGCCAGATCGATGCTTTCCTGACCGGGCTCAGGCTTTAAGCCCGAGAGACTCGCTTTCACTCCCCCATCCCGCCCTGGCCCGTCGATTTCTCGCGCGATCGAACGCCTCGGGCGATCACGCTCCAGCCGCTCAGGGCTGCGCCCGGCCTACAGGCGACCCGCGAGCCGCTCCGAGCTATGCTCCACGCACGGGTGTTGGAAAGGAGCCTCCCATGCCGGATGAAGGAACAGGCGTGACACAGGATTTGTCGATCAAGGAGCTGGTGACCGCGGTCAGCCAAGAACTGATTGCATCCCAGAAGGAACGGGAGGCGCGGGGCGAACCGGCCCTTTTTCGAATTGACGAGATGACGCTCGAGATTTCATTCGTCGTGACAAAATCGGCGGGCGGCAAAGGAGGATTCGACCTCACGGTAATCACAGCGAGCGCCGGCGCGAAATACGAAAGCCAGGAGATCCACAAAGTGACCTTGAGCTTTGGCGTCGAGAGCGGCGAAAAAATAACCACCACCTCGAAGCCGGGCCTATTCCCGCGCTAAGCCGCCACCGCGCCCACGGACATCAAGCTTGCCCTACCAAAACCATGACTTCCGGATTTCTCGGAAGGCGTGACCGCAATGAAAATGCTTCGACTATCCTACGCCCTGATCTTCCTCGATGTGGACGTTGTCGATCCAGTTGCGTGTTCTGCGCGAAAGACGCGATTCAACGTCCTCCCCTTCAAAGTTTGACTCCGCTCTATGAAGGAGAGATGGGTCGACGCCCTCGAAAGTGTTGACGTTGACGACCGCATAGAGACGATTTGCGATCTCGCTGGAAACGAAGGGCACTGCTCCGCATCGCGAGCAAACGTGAAACGTGGCGGTTTCCGTTCCGAAGGCATACTTCGATGAAGCGGCCCGATCACGGACCCTCACATTCAACGTCGCCCCCGGCTTGGATGTCCACACGCCACCATGTTTAACACAAAACGTGCAGCCGCAGGCGCGTGCTGAGATTCCAGGGGCTTCGCCCGGCCAGTCGAGTGAAAAGGAGATGTTGCCGCAGTGACATTTGCCATTGATCACCATGGGGTCCCTCGATACATGTTGGTCGGGCAACGAGCAGACCTCCACAGCCACCGACCTGACGGACATTTTCGGCGCCTGCCCCAGGGCAACGCTTGTCGTGCCGCCTACCCGATCCTCGATCGATTGGCTTTGCGTGATCGTGCCGCAGATTGGCTAGGGGATAAAGGCCGAACCCCAATTGCCATTCGGCTTATCGGTGGGGAGCTTCAGCCCGATCCACCGTTTCAAGCGGATCAGAAGCTAAGACTTTCGGGCATTTGCTTGACCCCGAGCTTTCAAGGGATGGGCTCCCTATAGGGTATGCCCGAAAGTAACCGGAACGAATGCCGCTTCACCCGCTCGAGAAGCCTCTGCAGCACCGCCGACAGCCCGTAGGCGCTGGGGCCCCCGGGACGGTCGCCCGGCAGCACCCGTCCCGCTCGCAAGGAGACGGTCATGGCTTCGCCGCAGCCCTCCTTGGCGGCCGGCTCCCCGTCATCATCGGCGGCCTCCCCGTCGGTTTCAGGCCCGCTCCTTCTCATTGAGATCCGAGAAATTCTTGATCTTGACCGCGTGATCGGCGAACCGCGCGACGATCTCCAGCTCACCGCCCATCGCCTCGATGAAGCGGTGCAACGTGCTGACATACATATCCGCCCGCTTCTCGATCTTGGCGACCGACCCCTGTCCGATCTGCAGCGTCTGCCCGATTTCCTCCTGCGACAGCTTCAAGGCGCGGCGCACCTCGGCGAGGTCCATCTCCTCGCCCAGACGCTGTGCGTCGGCTTCTGCCCTGGACCGCGCTTCCGGGGCCATGCGGGCGCGCAACTCCGCGAATGAACGCCTACCGGCCATCGTCTTTCTCCTTCTCCAGCTCGGCCAGATGCTCGTCGTAAAGCGCATCGGCGATCGGGATCATGCGTTCGTAAAATCGCCTCTCGCCGGTCTTGTCCCCGCCGATCAGCAGGATGGCCATGCGGCGCGGATCGAAGGCGTAGAACACCCGCAAGGGCTTGCCGCCGCTCTGCACGCGCAACTCTCGCATAGGGGCGTGGCGCGATCGGCGAATGCCGCTCGAATAGGGAAACGGCAGGTTGGGGCCGCGCTGCTCCCGCTTGCGGACATGGGCGTCGATGCTGACCTGCTCGGCGTCGCTGAGGGTGTCCCACCAGTCGCCGAGCTCGTCCGTCTAATCGACCGGGCATTCCATTGAATGAATAATATGCCCTACGGCGCCTAAATCAAGGCCTCTCCGCTGGCCTCGCCGCCGGCTGCAACCCTCATCGCGAAGGGGCCTCCGCGCCCCCGATCCACCTCACCCGCCCGAGGAGCCTATGCAGCGCCGCCAACAGCAGGTAGGCGCTGGATGTCCCGCGACGGGCGCGTGAGCGGATGCACCGCCCGCGCAGGCAGTCCGGCCCGGCCCCGCCGCCACCTTCGTCGGCAGCCGGCTCCGCGTCGGGCGCGGCGGCTCCAGGTAACACTGGTCTGCGGCCTTCTCGATCGCCGCGCCGCATTCCCTTGCGCCCCGATAGCGGCCAAAGGGCCACAGCCGGTCGTACGGCGACCTTGGGTGGCTTTCTGCCGGTCCGCTTACGTGCCGGGGGCGGCTGAAAATCGGAAATTCGGTCCAAGGAAGGGGCTGGCCGGGAGCGGAATGGAAGGTCTGGAGTGGGCTGGGCCGGAAACCTGCCCTTCGTTGTGCTTTTGCCGTCCGGACTGTTCCGACCCTTCTGAGACCTTCCTAGGGTCGCGGCGGAGTTCCGTCCGACGACCTTGGCGGACAGAATGTTTATCGATAGCTTTCATGATAGATTTCGGCAACTTGGAGACGCACGCTAATCGCACGGAAGCCCGGTGATACGAATTATTCTGAGCGCGATTTGAAGCATCTAGCGCAAATCGCCGAAGCGAAGGCGAAGAACAAGGCTCTTCAAGCCAAAGTGAAGGTCAAAGACGCAACCATCAAAGAGGTTCGTGCAAAGTTAGGTAAGTAAGTGATAACCGTGTGTCTATCTCTCTAAACAGGGCGAAAGGATCATGTGATGGCCGAAACGGCCAAGGGCAAGAAATACATTGAAATTCAGGCGTATAGGTATGTCCGCGAGGATGGCACCAAGGTTCGTGTGCCACGCCATGATCGTTCGACGCCGCGTACTTCGACCGGCAAGAAGCTGCGCCCGTAGCCAATCGCACACGTGGCGGCAATTCGGCCGATTGAACCGTGTTTGCCTAAGAGCGTGTTCGAGAAGCATGCATTGGTCTATGCAATCCCCTTGAGCATGGTTGCGGTTGCGGCGATGCGGATGAGGGTCTCGGCGACGTCGGTGCGTTGCTCGAAATCCCGGACGAGGCGACGGTTTTTGATCAGCCATGCGAAGCCGCGCTCGACAACCCGTCGCCTGGGCAGTGGTCCGAAGCGGGGCAGGGCGCGCGGTCAGAGCAGGGGGGTAAGGGGAACCGATCGTCGCGTTCCTGAGCCTCATTCAAACCGGAGAGGATATCGGCGTTGACGAGGGAGGAACTGACCGTTTGGGCGTCGGCGAATGGCTGGCGGGTCATCGCAGGCCATCCCAGCCTGACAAAGCCGGGCGCGCCGAACAATCCCATTGTCCGGCTTGTGCTGAAGGCGACGGTGGTCAACCTTGAGGTGCGCAAACCCGCCGGCAAATGGGAGAAAGTGGGTGGTGCGGCCTACGCCCACGTCGCGCAAGGCTCGGAAGACGAGCCGCCACGTGGCCTTGGCTTCGAAAAACTCCCGAGCATCACGTTTCTGATGCAGCAAAATCGCGACGCGATGGTATTTGGACGGAGGCGTGGCGACTAGAGTCCAGCTTCTCGTTCGCCTCTGCGTACGCTGATGGGGCCGGCTGGAAGGCGATAGTGCAACAGGGTGTCGGCCTGTCGTCCATTATCGGCCCGGAAACCGGGACCGACGATGATGAAGGTCTCGACGGCGGTGGTGGACCGGAAACGGACCCCAGGCCACTGCTGGGGAATGGCGCCTTTTCACCCCGGCCCCTCCGAAGCCGCCATTCCGCTCCCGGCCAAATCCGGTCCTTTGGGACCACACGCTCAGATGGCGGCTCATAGCGTTTTGGCATTGCTGCCCCGGCGCCCCGAACGCCAATTCCCCACACGAGGCCGCTCGCACGAAGAGGCCCCGAATTCTTCAGCATCGAAGCTCAAAGAAGCCAGGGAAACCGCGCGGGCCAACCCCGCCCGCAACCCCCGCGCCGCAGCGCTACCCGTCCATCCCCTCGAAAAGTGCCGTCGACATATAGCGTTCGGCGAAGTCGGGGATGATCGTCACGATCCGCTTGCCCGCCATCTCCGCCCGGCGCGCGAGCTTCAGCGTCGCCGCCAGCGCCGCCCCCGACGAAATTCCCGCCGGAATCCCCTCGCTCCGCGCGAGCCGCCGCGCCGCCGCAAAGCTCTCCTCGTTTCCGACCTGGATGATCTCGTCGATCAGGCTCCTCTCCAGCACCTCCGGCACGAACCCCGCCCCGATCCCCTGGATCGGGTGCGGCGCCGGCGCGCCGCCCGAAAGCACCGGGCTCGCCTCCGGCTCGACCGCGATCATCTTGAGGCCCGGCAGCCGCCTCTTCAGCACCTCCCCGCAGCCGGTGAGCGTCCCGCCCGTGCCGATCCCCGAAACGATCGCATCGACGCGCCCGCCCGTGTCGTGCCAGATTTCTTCCGCCGTCGTGCTTCGGTGGATCGCGGGATTGGCCGGGTTGGCGAACTGGTTCGGCATCACCGCACCCGGTGTCGCCGCGAGAATCTCCTCCGCCCGCGCAATCGCGCCCGGCATGCCCTTCTCCCTGGGCGTCAGCACCACCTCGGCGCCGAGCATCCGCACCATCTTGCGCCGCTCCACCGAGACCGATTCCGGCATCGTCAGGATCAGCCGATAGCCGCGCGCCGCCGCGACGAACGCGAGCCCAATCCCAGTATTCCCCGACGTGGGCTCAACAATCACACCCCCCGGCCCGAGCTTTCCCGCTTCCTCGAGGGCCAGGATCATGCTGACCCCGATCCGGTCCTTCACGCTCGCGATCGGATTGAAGAACTCGAGCTTCAGGCAAACGTCCGCCGTGATGCCTTCCTCGCGGCAAATGCGCGGGATGCGCACCAGCGGCGTATTCCCGATCGTCTCGGCGATGCTGTCGTAGATGCGCCCGCGGAGCGGCGTATCGAAGCTCACTTCCTTCGGCTCAACCCCCGCTTCCATGGAAACCCTCCTTCCCGACGATCCGAACTATACCCCCGCCTTCCGCCGCGGCACGAAGAGCGTGCTCGTCATCTCCTGGACCACCTCGCCCGCCTGGTTCAGCGTCCGCGCGCGGAACTTCACCAGCCCGAACTCCGGCCGCGAGCGCGAGAGGCGCGTCTCCAGCACCTCGGTCTCGACCGAGAGCATATCCCCCGGCCGCACCGGCCGCGGCCAGGCGAGCCCCTCCACCCCGGCGCCGACGCTCCCGCCGGCGATCGGCGGCAGCCCCCCGCTCATCAGAAGCCGCATCGTCACGGCGGCCGTCTGCCAGCCGCTCGCGATCAGCCCGCCATAGCGCCCCGCCGCAGCCGCCGCCTCGTCGATATGCATCGGCTGCGGATCGTATTCCCGTCCGAATGCCTTGATCGCCTCCGCCTCCACCGCATGCCGCACCGGCCCCACGAACCGCTGCCCCGTCACGAAATCCTCATGGAAGAACGGCGCCTTCACCGGCGCACCTCGGCAAGCCGGCGCGCATCGAGCAGCCGGTCGAGCTCGGCCGCCGGCAGCAGGTTCTGCGCAAGCGCCAGCTCCCTCACCGTCCGCCCCGAGGCGAGCGCCTCTTTCGCCAGAAGCGTCGCCCGCTCGTACCCGATCGCCGGCACGAGCGCGGTCACGATCCCCACGCTTGCCTCGACATGCAGCGCGCAATTCTCCTCCCGCGCCTCGATCCCCGCCACGCATCGCTCCGTGAACACATTGACGACGTTCGTCAGCAGCATCAGCGATTCCTGGATATTGTAGGCGATCAGCGGCTCGAACGGATTGAGCTGGAGCTGCCCGGCCTCCGCCGCCATCGTCACCGCGAGGTCGTTGCCGATCACCTGAAAGCACACCTGCGTCAGCACCTCCGCGATCACCGGATTGACCTTCCCCGGCATGATCGACGAGCCGGGCTGCACGGAAGGCAGCCGGATCTCGCCGAGCCCGCCGCGCGGCCCCGACGAAAGCAGCCGCAGATCGTTCCCGATCTTCGAGAGCTTCGTCGCCACCCGCTTCAGCACGCCGGAGTAGAGCACGAAGGCGCCCATGTCCCAGCTCGCCTCGACGAGATTGGCGGACTGCACCAGCGGAAAGCCCGAAAGCGCGGAAAGCCCGGCGATCGCGCGCGGCGCATAGGCCGGGTCGGCGTTGATCCCGGTGCCGATCGCCGTGCCGCCGAGATTGATCTCGTGCAAGAGCCGCCCCGCCTCGCCGAGCCGCAGCATGTCCTCCCGCACGGTCACCGCGAAGGCGCCCATCTCCTCGCCGAGCGTCATCGGTACCGCATCCTGCATTTGCGTCCGCCCGAGCTTCAGCACATGCGCGAATTCGTCCGCCTTCCGCGCCAGCGCCGCGGCCAGCCGGTCGAGTGCCGCTTGCAGCGCGCCGGTCGAGAGCAGGATCGCGACCCGCACCGCCGTCGGATAGGCGTCGTTGGTCGATTGCGACATGTTGACATCGTCGTTCGGGTGCAGCGCCGCATAGTCCCCGCGCGGCCGCCCGAGCAGCTCGAGCCCGCGATTGGCCAGCACCTCGTTCATGTTCATGTTGGTCGAGGTGCCCGCGCCCCCCTGGATCACGTCGATCGGGAACTGCTCGCCGAGCCTTCCCGCGATGACCTCCTTCGCCGCCGCGACGATGACGCGGCATTTCTCCGCCGGCAGCTTGCCGAGCGCCGCATTGGCCTCCGCCGCCGCCGCCTTCACCATGGCGAGTGCCGCCAGCAGGTTCGGGTAGTGCGAGAGCTTCACCCCCGAGATCGGAAAGTTCCGGATCGCCCGCGCCGTCTGCGCGCCCCAATAGGCCTCCGCCGGCACCGGCACTTCGCCCAAGCTGTCCTGCTCAATCCGGAACGCAACCTGGTCCATTGCCTCTCCTTTGGCCGCGCCGCTCGCGCCGCCATCCGCGCGAGACGATAATCGCGGCCGATTCGCCTGGAGCTAAGATGATGTCCGCCCTGCCGGTTGCCCTCGTGCTCGGCCTTGCGCTGCTCGCATGCCTGCTCCTGCTCGCCTGGCAGGGCCGCGCGCTCGCCACCCTCCAGGGCCTCGCCCGCCAAATCCTCGCCGCCGCCGAAGGCGGCCGCGGCGGCCTCGCCGACGCCGAGCGCGCGCTCACCGCCCTCGTCGTCGAGCGCCAGGAGGGCCTGCGCACCCAGCTCGCCCAGAGCCTCGGCGAGATGCGCACGGCACTCGCCGAGGAGCAGGGCAACCTCCGCCTCCATCTCGCCGAGGCCGCCGAGCGCGTCGGCCGGACAGAGGCCGAGCGCTTCGAGCGGCTCCGCGCCATGACCGAGGAGAAGCTCGCCGAGCTCCGCCTCGGCAACGAGGCCAAGCTCGCCGAGATCCAGAAGACCGTGAGCGAGGACCTCCAGGCGAACGTCCAGAAGCGCATGGAGGAGAGTTTCTCCCGGGTCATCGAGCAGTTCGCCGCGGTCCAGAAGGCGATGGGCGAGGTCCAGGCGGTCACCGCCGAGATCGGCGACATCAAGCGCATCTTCGCCAACGTGAAAACGCGCGGCGGCTGGGGCGAGACCCAGCTCCGCGTCATGCTCGACGACCTCCTCCCCGCCGGCGCCTATGACGCCAACTGCAAGCTCGGCCCGGAGAGCGACGAGGCGGTGGATTTCGCCATCCACATGCCCGCCCGCGGCGCCGAGAAGCCGCTTCTCCCGGTGGACGCGAAATTCCCGCTCGAGGACTATGAGCGCCTCCTCCAGGCGATCGAGGCGGGCGACGTCGAGACCGAACGGCTCGCCCGCCGCGGCATCGAGCGGCGCGTGCGCGACGAGGCGCGCAAGATCGCCGAGAAATACATCCGCCCTCCACGCACCGTCGAGTTCGCGGTCCTCTACCTCACCACCGACGGCCTCTATACCGAGGTCGCCCGAATCCCCGGCCTGATCGAGGAGCTCGGCCGCGTCCACAAGGTCCTCGTCCTCGGCCCGAGCCTCTTCCCCGCCCTCCTCCGCACCATCCAGCTCGGCTTCGTCACCCTGGCACTCGAGCAGAAGGCGGACGAGGTCCGCCTTCTCCTCGGCGCCACCAAGACCGAGATGCTGAAGATGGACGAGGTCCTCGAGCGCCTCGCCGGCCAAGCCGGCCGGATGTCGGGCACGATCGAGATGGCCCGCCGGCGCACCCGCGTGGTCAGAAGCAAGCTCCGCGAGGTCGAGGTCGCGGACGCCGAGGAGGCGGCGCTGCTGCTCGGCGCCGACCCCGACGAGCCTTCCGAAGGGGACGCCTGAAAGGGTCAAGAAAGGCCCGATCTGGCCCTTTCGCCCCGTTCTTGAGAAACCCTACGCCGGGGTCGACGCCGGGACCCGCCGGATCCGGAGTCGCTTGAGCCTCCGCGCGTCCGCCTCGAGCACCCGGAACTCGAGCCCCGAAGGGTGGCTCAGCACCTCGCCCCGCGCCGGCACCCGCCCGGCCAGCGTGACGACGAGCCCGCCCACCGTGTCGAGGTCGGCCTC
Source organism: uncultured Pseudomonadota bacterium (assembly GCA_963745975.1). Lineage (GTDB taxonomy): Bacteria > Pseudomonadota > Alphaproteobacteria > Acetobacterales > Acetobacteraceae > JAKAWQ01. The sequence goes on along the minus strand of CAVUZJ010000018.1, from coordinate 253,954 downwards.
CCGTTCCTCCGCCGTCAGCACCGGCCCGAGCCGCGCCTCCAGCGCCTCGATCGGCAGCCGCGCATCCACGTCGAGCGAGCCGTCGGGCCGCTCCGCGATCAGCGAGCCCTCCGCCTCGTCGTGCTCGTCGGCGATATCGCCGATGATCGTCTCCAGCAGGTCCTCGATCGTCACCAGCCCGTCGATCCCGCCGTACTCGTCCACCACCAGCGCGAGGTGCGTGTGCGCCTGGCGCATTTGGAGCAGGAGGTCGAGCACGGGGATCTGCGGTGCGACCATCAGCGGCTTGCGCAGGATGTCCTCGAGGCGAAAGGCCTCGGGCTTGCCCACGTAGCCGAACACGTCCTTGATGTGGACCATGCCGACGATATCGTCGAGCTGCTCGCGATAGACCGGCAGGCGCGAATGCCCGTCGCGGCGGATCAGGTCGATCGCCGCCTCGAACGTCGCATCGACCGCGATCGCCACGATATCCGCCCGCGGCACCATCACGTCGTCCGCGGTCGTCCCGCGCAGCCGCAGCACGTTGGCGATCAGCGCCCGCTCGTGGCTGTCGATCTCCGGGAGCCTTCCCGGCTCCGGCGGCTCGGCCGCCTCCTGCATCAGCTCGGCGATGGTCGAGCGCAACGAGGGCTCGTGCCACCAGCCGAAGCTTTTGCCGATCCGCTGCAGGAGCCCCTGGCCGCTCATCCGCGTTTCCAGGGGTTGGCGAAGCCGAGGCGCCGCAGCCTCCGCGCCTCCGCGAGCTCCATCCGTCTCGCCTCGCCGGCGCGGTGGTGGTCGTGGCCCTCCAGATGCAGCGTCCCGTGGACGACGAGGTGCGCGAGATGCGCGGCCGGGCGGAGCCCGGCGGAAGCGGCCTCGCGGCAGACCACCCCGAGTGCGAGCACGATCTCGCCCGAGCCCGGAAAGCTCAGTACGTTGGTTGCCCGGTTGCGGCCGCGATGGCGGGCGTTCAGCCGGTGCACGGCGCGATCCGAGGCGAGGATGATCGTGGCCCGCCGCCCGCCGAGCGTTGCCGCGCGCGCCGCAATCCGCTCGGCCTGCGGCACGCGCCGCCGCCAGGCCGGATCCGCCACGATGACCGCCGGTTGCCGTGAACGATGCCCCGCCTTCGCGGGGCTGCTACTTCCCGGTTCCACCGTTGTCCCGCGCCCGGCCCTCCCGCCGCCGGTTCGCCGCCCGCGCCTCGTAGGCGGCGACGATCCGCCCGACCAGCGGGTGGCGCACGCCATCGCGCGGCTCGAGCCGCGCGACCGCAATTCCCGGCACCTCTTCCACGGTCGCCAGCGCGTCCGCGAGCCCCGAAATCGTGCCCGTCGGCAAATCCACCTGGGAGAGATCGCCCGTCACCACCATCCGCGTGCCCTCGCCCATCCGGGTGAGGAACATCTTCATTTGCACCGCGGTGGTGTTCTGCGCCTCGTCGAGGATGGCGAAGGCGTGCGCCAGCGTCCGCCCGCGCATGAAGGCGAGCGGGGCCACCTCGATCTCCCCGCTCGCCATCCGCCGCAACACCTGATCCGCCGGCATCATCTCGTTGAGCGCGTCATAGAGCGGGCGGAGATAGGGGTCGACCTTCTCCTTCATGTCCCCGGGCAGGAAGCCGAGCCGCTCGCCCGCCTCCACCGCAGGGCGCGAGAGCACGATGCGGTCGACCCGCCCGGTCTGCAGCATCGCCACCGCCTGCGCGACCGCGAGATAGGTTTTGCCGGTCCCCGCCGGCCCCACGGCGAAGACCATCTCCGAGCTCGCCAGCATCTCCATGTAGGCCGCCTGGCCGCGGCTCTGCGCCGCGACCGCCCCCCGCCGCGTGCGGATCGCCGGCAGGTCGGAGAGCGGGAGCCGTGGGTCGGACTCGATGTCGGCCAAGCGAATCGCCGTCTCCAGGGCGCTGAGGCTCATCGTCTCACCCTGCTCGAGCCGGCGATAGAGCCCGGTGAGCGCGGCCTCGGCGGCGGCCACCCGCTCCGGCTCGCCGCTGATCGCCATCCGGTTGCCGCGGCAGGCGAGCCGGACGCCGAAGGCCTGTTCGAGGCGGACCAGGTGCCGGTCATGCTCCCCGAGCAGGAGCGCGAGCAGCGCGTTGTCGGAGAAATGGAGGGTCAGGGTCTTGCCCATCGGCTGTGCCAGGGCAGGGGCGGCAAAGTTGCTCAAGCGGCGGCGTGCTCCTGTGGCTCGAGGGTGGCGGCAAGGGAATTGGGGTGGGCGGCAAGGATCCGCACCTCCCGCACGCTGCCGATCCACGCGCTTGGGGCGGAAAGATGCACCGGCTGGAGATAGGCCGAGCGCCCGGCGAGCTGGCCGGGATGCCGTCCGGGCCCGGTGAACAGCACCGGAAGCGCGCGCCCGACCATCGCCCGGTTGAAGCTTCCCTGCTGGTCGCGGAGCAGCGCCTGCAGCGCCGCCAACCGCGCTTTCTTCTCCGCCTCCGGCACCTGGTCGGCGGCTTCGGCCGCCGGCGTGCCGGGGCGGGCGGAATATTTGAAGCTGAACGCCTGCGCGAACCCCACCTCGCGCACCAGCGCGAGCGTGGCCCCGAAATCTCTCTCGCTCTCCCCGGGATGGCCCACGATGAAGTCCGAGGAAAGCGCTATATCCGGCCTTGCCGCGCGCAGACGCTCGACGATGCGCAGGTAGTCCGCGGCGCGATGCCGGCGATTCATCCGGGCAAGCACGTGATCGGAGCCGGACTGAACGGGCAAATGGAGGAACGGCATCAGCGCCGGGATCTCGGCGTGCGCCGCGATCAACTCGTCCGTCATGTCGCGCGGGTGGGAGGTGGTGTAGCGGAGCCGGAGCAGGCCGGGGATCTCCGCCAGCGCCCTCAGCAGCCGGGCGAGCGTCCAGTCCCCGCTCCGCCAGGCGTTCACGTTCTGGCCGAGCAGCGTGATCTCCCTCGCGCCGCCCGCGACCAGCAGCTTGGCCTCGTCCAGCACCGCCTCCGGAGGCCGGCTCTGCTCGGCCCCGCGCGTATAGGGCACGACGCAGAAGCTGCAGAACTTGTCGCAGCCTTCCTGGATCGCGAGGAAGGCGACCGGCTCGGCCTCGCCGCCGCGCTGCTCGGGCAGGAAGTCGAATTTCGGCTCGGCCGGGAACTCGGTGTCGACCGCCGTGCCCTCCGCGTCCGCCCGCGCGAGCAGCGCCGGCAGCCGATGGTAGGTCTGCGGCCCGAACACGAGATCGACGAACGGCGCGCGGGCGAGGATTTCTTTCCCTTCCGCCTGGGCGACGCAGCCGGCCACCGCCAGCCTGAGGCGCCCGCCCTCGGCGGCCCGCGCCTCCTTCAGCTTCTTCAGCCGGCCGAGCTCGGAAAAGAGCTTTTCGGCGGCGCGCTCGCGGATATGGCAGGTGTTGAGGATGACGAGGTCGGCCTCGGTCGGGCTCGGCACGGTTCGGTACCCGGCCGCGACGAGCACGTCCGTCATCCGGCCGCTGTCGTACACGTTCATCTGGCAGCCCCAGGTGAGCACGTGCACGCGCCGCGAGGCACTCCCCATGCTCACGCCGCATCCCCCGCCCGGCATGCCCCGGCGGGAAAAGGCGGCGAATGGGGCGCCCCTTGGGACGCTGCGATGCTCCGAAGCAAGGGCTGCGGTGCAACCTCCGGCTTGCCGGCGGAGTTTGGCAGATCGGATGCGGTGCCTGTCAAGTTACCGCTTGCAGGCGGCCGCTCGGGGGCAGGCAACGGCGCCGCCGGCCGGTTCTGGCGCAAGCTGGCCGCGCCCTCCGCCACTACCTGCCAGAGCGCGCGCGAGAGCAGCTTCCGGTCCGGCCAGGCGAGCGGGTCGACCGGGGCGTGCAGCACCACGCTCGCGCGCAGCCCATGGTGCTGGGCGAGTCGCCAGAAATGGGGGCCGATCTCCATATCGCCGTACCAGGCGAAGAGCGGGCGCGTGCTGCGCATCGCCGGCAGGCCGTCGAGCCGGTCATAGACGACCGAAACCGGCTGCAGGATCGGCGGATCCTCGACCTCCGCGAGCGCAAAGAAGCTCGAGCGGAACGGCAGGACGCGGGCCCCGTCGGAGGTGGTTCCCTCGGGGAAGAGGATGAGGTCGTCGCCCGCCGCGAGGCGCTCGCGGATCGCCACGTTCTCGACCCCGGTCCGGCTCTTGCGGCGGCTGACGAAGATGGTCCGCCCGAGGCGGGCGATGGTGCGGACGAGCGGCCAGGCGCCGACCTCGGCTTTGGCGATGAAGCAGGCCTCCAGCGTGCCGCCGAGCACCGGAATGTCGAGCCAGGAGGAATGGTTGGAGACGTAGACGACGCGCCGTCCGTTGCCGCGCGCCGAGACCCCCAGAACGCGCACCTTGAGGCCGATCAGCCGGCAGAAATTCCGCCAGTAGATGCGCGCGAACCAGACCCGGCCGCCGCGCCCCGGCACCGCGTTCAGCACCGCCTGGACGGGCACCGAGACGAAGGTCCAGAGCACCACCGCAAGCCCGCGGACGATCACCCTGATCCAGCGTCGCACGCGGTGTCGCCGCTCGCGCAGCGGCGACACCGGCACAACGTACCGCCAGGGAGTGAGCCTGGGCGTCAGTCCGGTCCGTTTCGGCACCAGCTCCATGCCGCCCGGATAGCGCGCCGCGCCGCCACGGACAATCGCGGGAACCATTGCGCCGAGGCGCTGCGCCGTCGCCCTCGGAACCGCCTCGGGCGCTTCCCGGATCAGTCCGCCGCGAGCGCCATGCGGCTGGGCGCCAGCACCTTGGCCACGTAGTCCTCGGCCGCGGCGGCGATCTGCCCGGCATGGTCGGCGAACACATGGTCGGCGCCGCGCAGCACGCGGTAGTCGATCCGCACGCCCTTCTGGGTGTTGAGCTTCTCGACGAGCTTTGCGACCGCCGGCTCGGGCACCAGCTCGTCGGCGTCGCCGTGCAGCATCAGCCCGCCGCCGGGGCAGGGGGCGAGGAAGCCGAAATCATAGTGGTTGGCCGGCGGGGCGATGCTGATCCAGCCGGAAATTTCGGGCCGGCGCATCAGAAGCTGCATGCCGACGAAGGCCCCGAACGAATAGCCGGCGATCCAGAGGCCGCCCGAGTTGGGGTTGACCATCTGCATCCAGTCGAGCGCTGCCGCGGCGTCGCTGATCTCGCCCACGCCGCCGTCATAGCGGCCCTGGCTGCGGCCGACGCCACGGAAATTGAAGCGCATCACCGAGAAGCCGAGCTTCTGGAAGCTCTGATAGAGCGTGAAGGTGACGCGGTTATTCATCGTTCCGCCGTGCAGCGGATGCGGATGAAGAACCAGCGCGAGCGGCGCACCGCGATCGCGCGAATGATGGTAGCGACCTTCCAACCGTCCGTCCGGGCCGGCAAACATCACCTCAGGCATGGCGTTCTGATTTCCGTTCCCTGTGTCGTCCCGGACCACCGGCAAACCCCCGTGGCCCCGGGCGAACATCCCCGATCCGATTCGGCCCGTAGCGTCAATCTCGCGTGCGGATCGGCGGAACAGCGCCGCCGGACCCAAGGCAGATAGGAAGAGGCAACGCTCTGGACATCCCCCGGCAAATGAATTCTTGACCATTAAGGTCGGGAAAAATACCCTTCGCGACAGCAGCGACAGACGCTGCCAGCCCGCTTGCTGTCTGCCTTGTCTCCTTTTGCTCCCGCCTTTCGTACGCGGCCCCAGTCGGGCTCGAAATCCAGGGCGGGGTCACTATAGGGTGAGGTCAGAGGCTTTCATAACGGAATTGTCGCATGGCCTTCATGTTCCTTCGTGAGACCATCCGCGCGTACCGCGAACGCGATCCGGCGGCGCGCTCGAATCTCGAAGTGCTGCTCTGCTACCCGGGGTTGCATGCCGTGCTGTGGCACAAGCTCTCGCACGGGCTTTGGAACCATAACCTCAAGCTGGTCGGGCGATTTTCCTCGCACATCGCTCGCTGGCTCACGGGAATCGAAATCCATCCCGCCGCGAAGCTCGGCCGGCGCCTCGTCATCGACCACGGCATGGGCGTTGTCATCGGCCAGACCGCCGAAGTCGGCGACGATTGCTATTTCTACCATCAGGTGACGCTGGGCGTCGCCCGCACCTCGGCGGGCAAGCGCCACCCGACCGTCGGCAACAACGTCATCATCGGCGCGGGGGCCAAGGTGCTCGGCCCGATCCGGGTGGGCGACAACGCGCGGATCGGCTCGAACGCCGTGGTGGTGGACGAGGTGCCGGCGGACACCACGGTGGTGGGCGTTCCGGCACGCCCGGTGGACCGCAAGCTCGGCCGCCGCGCCCCGGAGTTCGCCCCCTACGGCATGCCGTGCAACGGCGAGCTCGACCCGCTGCTGAGGGATGTCGAGAGCCTACGCGCCGAGCTCTCCGAGGTGGAGGCGCGCGTGGCCCGGCTCGCGACACGTCGCGAGCCGGCGGCCGAGTAGGAAGGTGCAGATCACCGCCCGCGGGCGCTATGCCGTGATGGCGATGGCCGATCTCGCCGGCTGCGCCGCACCGGAAGCCGGCTGCTGCCGCTCGGTGACGCTCGCCGAAATAGCCGAACGGCAGGGGATCAGCCTTTCCTTTCTCGAGCAGATTTTCTGCCGGCTGCGCCAGGCAGGCCTGGTCTCCGCAATCCGCGGTCCGGGCGGCGGCTATCGGCTGGCCCGCCCGCCCGCCGATATTCCGATCATGGAAATCATTCGGAGCACCGGCGAGCCCGTCCGCACCACCCGTTGCAGCCCGGGCGGCGAGCCCTGCATGCCGCCGAGCGCCGGCGCGCCCGACGGGCGCTGCCAAACCCACGATCTCTGGGCGGCGCTCGGCCGCGAGATCGAACGGTTCCTCACGTCCGTCACGCTCGCCGACGTGCTCGGCCGGCGCCTCGCTGCCGCCGAGGGGGCCGAGCCGAAGGCGGCGGCATGACCTACCTCGACGCCAATGCCGCCGAGCCGCTCCGCCCGGCCGCCCGGGCGGCGCTGCTTGCGGCCCTCGAGCAGGTGGGCAACCCATCCTCGGTTCATGCCCCCGGCCGGGCCGCGCGCCGTCTGCTCGAGGAGGCAAGGGAAAGCCTTGCCGCCGGCTTCGGTGCCCGTCCCGCCGACGTGGTCTTCACCTCCGGGGGCACCGAGGCGGACGCGCTCGCGCTCCACGCCTTCGCCCCTGGCCGGCGGGTGATCATCGGCGCGACCGAGCACGACGCAATCCGTGCCGCGGTCCCCGATGCCGAGATCCTGCCGGTCGATCGTTCGGGCGTGGCGGACCTCGCCGCCCTCGAATCCATGTTGGAAGCGGGCGGGCCGGCCCTGGTCGCCCTGATGCTCGCCAACAATGAGACCGGCGTCCTCCATCCGATCGCCGAGGCCGCCCGGATCTGCCGCCGCTTCGGCGCTTTGCTGCATGTCGACGCGGTTCAGGCCGCCGGGCGCGTGCCCGTCGATCTTTCCGCCCTCGGCGCCGCTAGCCTCGCCCTCTCGTCCCATAAGCTCGGCGGCCCGACCGGCGCCGGCGCGCTCCTCCTCGCTCCCGAAGCGGCGGTGCATTTCCGCCCGCTGATCGAAGGGGGCGGGCAGGAACAGGGCCGGCGCGGCGGCACGCCTTCGGTCGCCGCCATCGCCGGGTTCGCCGCGGCCGCGCGCGACACCCCGCCGGCGCTCAAGCCTTTGCGCGACGAAGCCGAGCAGGCCGCCTGCGCTGCCGGGGCGATTGTCCTCGGCGCCGGCGCCCCGCGCCTCGACAACACGACTTCGCTCGCACTTCCCTCCGTCAAGGCCGAGACGCAGGTGATCGCGCTCGACCTCGCCGGCGTTGCGGTCTCCGCCGGCGCTGCCTGCAGCTCGGGCAAGGTCGCCGAAAGCCATGTTCTCAAGGCGATGGGCGCCGGCGCGCTCGCCGGCCAGGCGATCCGCGTCTCGCTGCCATGGAACGCAACGATCGCCGATGTGCGCCATTTTGCATCCGCCTATGCGGAGATGGCCGCCCGCCTTCTCCGGCTCGCCGCCTGACCCTAGATCCCCTCGATGCAGCGCCCGAACCGGCCGGTCTATCTCGACAACCAGGCGACCACCCCATGCGATCCGCGGGTGCTCGAGGCGATGCTGCCCTGGTTCACCGAGCGGTTCGGCAATCCCGCGAGCGTCGAACACGTGCTCGGCCGCGCGGCCGAGGCCGCGGTCGAGGAGGCGCGCGCTGCCGTGGCCGCGCTGATCGGCGCCTCGTCCTCCGAGATCGTCTTCACCTCCGGGGCGACCGAAAGCAACAACCTCGCCATCAAGGGCGCGGCGCGCTTCGCCCGCTCGATGGGCGATCCCCGCCTTCGCGTCGTGACCGTCGCGACCGAGCACAAATGCGTCCTCGAATCGGTGGCCGACCTGGGCGCCGAGGGCTTCGAGCCGATCTTCCTGCCGGTCCGGCCGGACGGGCTCCTCGATCCCGCAACCCTCGACGCGGTGCTGGCCGAGCCGACCCTCCTGGTCAGCGTCATGGCGGTCAACAACGAAACCGGCGTGATCCAGGACATCCCGGCGCTCGCGGCGCGCGCCCACGCCGCCGGCGCGCTCTTCCACACCGACGCCGCCCAGGCAGGCGGAAAAATCGCGATCGACGTGCGCGCCTGGGACGTCGATCTCCTTTCGCTCAGCGCGCACAAGCTCTACGGCCCGAAGGGCATCGGCGCGCTCTTTGTCCGCCGCCGCCCGCGCGTCCGCCTCGCCCCCCTCCTCTCCGGCGGCGGGCAGGAGCGTGGCCTGCGCTCGGGCACGCTCCCTGCGCCCCTGATCGTCGGCCTCGGCGTTGCGGTGCGCCTGGCCCTCACCGAGCGGGCCGAGGACGAGGCCCGGATCGCCTCCCTCCGAGCCCGCCTCCTTTCTGCGCTCCGGGCCGCCGTGCCGGGGCTTCGCCTCAACGGGTCGGTCAGCGCGCGGGTCGCCGGCAACCTCAACCTCACCTTTCCCGAGGCCACCGCGGCCGGGCTCATGGAGGCCGCGCCCGATCTCTGCGTCTCGACCGGCTCCGCCTGCTCCTCGGCCGCGATCGAGCCCTCCTATGTCCTTCGCGCCATGGGCCTCAGCGCGGCGGAGGCGGCGCGCACCTTGCGCGTCGGGATCGGACGATTTACCTCCGCGGCGGACATCGATTTCGCCGCCGCCGCCCTCGCCGCGGCCCATGTGGCCGCATTGGCGGCCTGAGGAATTCAGGATGCCGCGTATGGTCTTCATCGAGCGCGACGGCACGCGCCGCGAGGTCGAGGCGCCGCTCGGCCTGTCCGTGCTCGAGATCGCGCACCGGCACGGGGTGGACATCGAGGGGGCGTGCGAGGGCTCGCTCGCCTGTTCCACCTGCCATGTCATCGTCGATCCCGGCTGGTTCAGGCAGCTCGAAACCCCCACCGAAGACGAGGAGGACATGCTGGATCTGGCCTTCGGGCTCGAGGAGACCTCGCGGCTGGGATGCCAGATCGTCATGACCGAGGCGCTGGATGGGCTGGTGGTCCGCCTGCCCTCCGGCAGCCGCAACCTCCTCAACGAGAGCTGATCCGGTCTTGGGATCAATCTGATGCGCATCGTCGTCGCCATGTCGGGCGGTGTTGACAGCGCGGCGACCGCGGGCCTGCTCGCCGCTTCCGGCCACGAGGTCGTCGGCGTCACGCTTCAGCTCTACGAAAGCGGCCCGCGCCGCCACCGCGGTGCCTGCTGCGCCGGCGAAGACATCCACGACGCCCGCCGCGTCGCGGACCATCTCGGCATCCCGCACTACGTGATCGATGCGGAGAAGCGGTTCCGCTCCGCCGTGCTCGAGGATTTCGCTGCCGCGTACGCCCGCGGCGAGACGCCCGTCCCCTGCGTGCGCTGCAACCAGAGCGTCAAGTTCACCGATCTTTTTTCCCTCGCGCGCGATCTTGGCGCCGAGGCGCTGGCGACCGGACACTACGTGCGCCGCGTCGATGGTTCCGAGGGGCCCGAGCTCCATCGCGCACGTGACCTCGCGCGCGACCAGAGCTGGTTCCTCTTCGCGCTCACCCGCGCCCAGCTCGCCTTCTGCCGCTTCCCGCTCGGCGATATGCCGGATAAGGCTTTCGTCCGCGCCGAAGCGGCGCGGCTCGGCCTGCCGGTCGCGGAAAAGCCGGACAGCCAGGATCTTTGCTTCGCCCCGGACGGCGATTACGCCTCGGTGGTCGGGCGGCTCAGCCCCGGTGCGCTGGCGCCCGGCGAGATCGTCGCCGCCGACGGCCGCGTCCTCGATCGCCACGACGGCATCGCCCGCTATACCGTGGGGCAGGGCAAGCGCCTCGGGCGCGCCCGCATCGCCGGGGGCGAGCGGCAGGTCGTGGTGGCGCTCGATGCGGAGCGCCGGCGCGTCATCGTCGGGCCGCGGCGGACGGGCACCCAAAATGTGGCGCTCACCGAGCTCAACTGGCTGATCGCGCCCCCGGGCCACCCTCTGCGCGTGTCGGTGAAGCTCCGTGCGCGCGAGGCGCCGCAGCCCGCGACCCTGTTCGCGGACCGGGCCGAAGTGCTCCTCGACGCACCGGCCTTGCCGGCGCCGGGGCAGGCCTGCGTCTTCTATGAAGGGGACCACGTGCTGGGCGGAGGCTTCATCCGCCGCCCGATTGACTTGCCCCTTCCGGTGCGGGAGATGGTGGTCGGCGCGGATCACGGCCGGCCCGCTCATCCGGCCGCAAGCCTATAGCGGCGTAGCTCAGCGGTAGAGCAGGGGAATCATAATCCCTTGGTCGGGGGTTCAAATCCCTCCGCCGCTACCACAGTCAAGCACCGTCCGACCCGGCATCCTCCGGCGACGCCCAGGAAATCGAGCGCCTGCCAAGCGATTTTCCGGCTGGTCGGAATTTCTGCGCTCCAGGATATCGTTCATGCCAGCTGCCGCGGCTCCTGCGCTGAGGCTGGCGGCCGTGCGGCGCCGAGTCCCCACGCGCTCAGCGGAGGGGGCGGGCCGCGCCTCGCCGAGCCGGCCCTCGCTCTATTGCGTCGGTGGTTTCGTTACCCATTGGATTGGAAGGCCGAGAGCCGCAGCCTGATCCTCGATCCACTGTCTGGCTTCGCTGCGCGAGGGGAACGGTTGTGTGGCGGGAGCGCGAACATGCACGGCGGCCGCACCGACAAAGGCCGCCACAAATTCCTCCCTTTCGCTTGCCTCGATCCACGCGAGGAGATTGCCGGCGGGTGGCATGGCGGGCAAAGCCCCTTATGACGCGGCGCACCCATACAGATCTGTCATGATCTTGTCTAGAGTGTGATGACCGAAGGCGGAATCGCCGTAGGTCTGAATCACGCGATAAAACAATGACCTAGAGCGGGATGAGTGAGCGGGAGCGAACGCATCCCGCTCAGGGCGGCTTGCTTTCGCATTGGCTCACGTGAACCGTCCTAAGCATTTGTTTTACGAGCATCTTCGCGCGATCAGCCGATTCCCTCTGATCGTGGTCTGCGCCGGACGCGGTTCCGGAAAGGAAACGTTCCGGAGGCGGCTGCCGGCGGACCCGCTCGCCCGTCCGCCGGGACGCGACCGGCAACGCCCCGCTCCGCGATGGGGCCTCGTCGCGCAGCCGGGGCTTCCAATAGGCATGGAAGCCGAGGCGCAGCCGGCCAGCGCATCGGTGAGCAAAGGCGAAGCCTTTGCAATCCTTTGCCTTTGGCCGTTTCGAACGTCCGCCATTGCCCTCGCCGGGTGCCTCCGCGTCCCACGCTCACCGCTTGACGCGCGCTCTCGCGGGGGCGCAACGTTCCGGTGTCCGCCGCGGGCGGGCCGCGTCCCGACCCGCGGATAAAACGATGAAGCTGGGCTCGACCCGGCATACGGGAGTCGTCCATGTGGAAATCGGCACGCAGCAGTTCGCCGCCCAAACTGTCTCCGGCAATTGTCCGGTTGCGCCGCATCGCGGCCGCGCCGGGTGATCATCGCTTGCTCGAGGACGGCCCGCCGCATCCGGACGCGAAGCTGCTCGACCTCTGTGCGGAGATCGCTCATCAGAGGAAGGTGGCCGACGCTGCCTGGCAGCGATTCTCTGAGGGGGGCCGGGCGCCCTGGTGCAGCGGCGCGCGCGCCGACGAGCTTCACGACGCCTCCAGCAAGGAGATTCAGCGTCTCGACGCCCTGCTCCGCGAGGCAGGCAAGCTCCGCGCCAAGACCGGAGCCGGCCTCTACGCCAAGGCGCTCGCGGTTGCCCACGCGAAAAGCGGCGCCCTGCCGCTCTGCAAGTCGCTGGCCGAGGACCTGATCACGAATCCAGCGTTGCGGGCCGCTCTCTGGGGCGCCGAGCCGGAGCCCCCGCCCGAGCGGCGGGATCGCGTGGCGGCGCTCAGGCCGCGGAGGACCGGACCCGGCCCCTTTTAGCGCCCTTCGGTCCGGCCTCAGCCTCTGCCCGCGCGCGCTTCCTGACCGTGGATCGCACGCCAGACGCGCTCGGGCGTCGCCGGCATGTCGATATGCGTCACGCCGAATTCCGCCAACGCATCGACGATCGCGTTCATGATCGAAGGCAGCGCGCCGGCGCATCCAGCCTCGCCGCATCCCTTGACACCGAGCACGTTCGTCTTCGCCGGCACCGGGTGGTACGCGATCGTGAACAAGGGTGCCATGTCGGCGCGCGGCAGCGCGTAATCCATGAAGGAGCCCGCGAGCGGCTGGCCCGTATCGTCATAGACCACGTGCTCGAGCAGCGTCTGTCCGAGCCCCTGCACGACCCCACCGTGCGCCTGGCCCTCGACCAGCAGCGGGTTGATCACGGTGCCGAAATCATTGACCATCGCGTAGCGCGCCAGCGAGACGATGCCGGTCTCCGGCTCGATCTCCACCTCGGCGATATGGCAGCCGTTCGGGTAGGAAAAGGGCGGGCCCTCGGCGACATGGCTCACCGAGAGCGTCTGCGGTAGATCGGCCGGCAACTTGAGGCCCGCGCGCAGCCGTTCGGCGAGATCCATGATCCCGATCGCGCGGTCGGTCCCGGCGATGCGGAAGTTTCCCCCGGCCGGCCCGGTCTCGAACTCGATATCGGCGACAGCCGCCTCCAGCACCTGCGCTGCGATCTTCCTGCCGTTCTCGATCACGATCTCGCTTGCCTCGACGATCGCGGTCCCGCTCGCCATCATCGATTTCGAGCCCCCGGTCCCGCCGCCGGCCAGCATCTCGTCGGAATCGCCCTGCAGAAGTGAAATCTTCTCGAACGGGATTCCAAGCCGGCTCGCCAGCACCTGCGCGAAGGGCGTTGCGTGGCCCTGGCCGTAATCGAGCGTGCCGGTGATGATCGTCACCGTGCCGTCGGGCTCGAAGCGGATCCCGCCCATCTCCTTCGAAGGCGGCCCCGTCACCTCGAGATACTGGCCGATCCCGCGCCCGCGCAAGCGCCCGCGCGCCCGGCTCTCCGCGTGCCGTGCCGCGAACCCGTCCCAATCGGCGAGCGCCAACGCCTGCTCGAGCAGAGCGGTGAAATCGCCGCTGTCATAGACCGTGCCGCCTGGGGTCTTGTAGGGGAAGGCATCCGCGCGGATGTGGTTCCTCTTGCGGATCTCCGCCCGGTCGATCCCCATCTCGCGCGCCGCCGTGTCGAGCAGCCGCTCGAGATAGTAGTTGCTCTCGGGCCGGCCGGCGCCGCGATAGGGGCCCACGGGCGATGTGTTGGTGAACATCACCCGCGACGTCACTTCCTGCAGCGGCGTCGCGTATACCCCGATCGTGTTCTTGACGACGTTCCCGGTGGGCTGCAGCACCGTGCCGTTCGAAAGATACGCGCCGACATTGCCGTAGCCCGTCACGCGAAGCGCCAGGATCCGCCCTTCCGCGTCGAAGGCCATCTCCTGCTCCATATCGTGATCGCGGCCATGACTATCGGAGAGAAAGCTCTCCGAGCGCTCGTCCGTCCATTTCACCGGCCGCCCGAGCACCCGCGCCGCGTGCAGGATGGCGATATATTCAGGGTAGCACGACGATTTCATCCCGAAGCTACCGCCGACGTTGCCCGTCAGCACGCGGATCTTGTCCACGGTGGTTTTGAGCGGCCCGGTCAGGAGCTGGCGCATCGGGAACACGCCCTGGCAGCCCAGGCGGAGCGTGAAGCGCTCGCTTGCGGGATCGTATTCCCCGATCGCCGAGCGCGGCTCCATCGGGCAGACGACGACGCGGCTGTTGCGGATCTTCATTCGCGTCACGTGCGCGGCACGCGCGAAGGCGTCTGCGACCTTTTCGCTATCCCCGTGATGAAAGTCGAGGATGCGGTTCCCGGCGGTCCCCTCATGCACGAGCGCCGCCCCGGGCGCGTCCGCCGCGCGCCCCGTCGTGACTGCGGGCAGCGGATCGATCTCAGCGCTCACTGCCTCCGCCGCGTCCTTTGCCTCCTTCGGGCTCGCGGCGACCACCACGGCGAACGGATCCCCGACGAAGCGCACCTTGTCGGTGGTGAGCGGCGGTTGCTTCGGCTTCGCCATCTCCGAGCCGTCCCGGTTCTTGAACGCCGCACCCGACGGCATGAGGCCGAGCCCGGAAGCGAGCAGGTCGGCCCCGGTATAGAGGGCGAGCACGCCCGGCATGGCGCGCGCCGCCGCCGTGTCGATCGAGCGGATCACGCCGTGCGCCAAGCGCGATCGCACCATCACCGCATAGGCTTGGCCGGGCAGGTTGAGGTCGTCGGAATAGCGGCCGCGGCCGCGGAGCAGGGTCGGGTCCTCCTTGCGCGAGACCGGCTGGCCGATTGCGTATTTCTCGAAGCCCGCGTCGAGCGGATTGACGGGTGCATCCATGGGCTCGTTCGCTCCTCCTTCGGGAGGCCGCCGATCCCCGGTCGAGCGGGTCAGCGGGCCTCGCCGACGAAATCTTGTTGCAATGCGGCGAGCCGGTCCAGTGCCTCCCCCGACAACGGTCCCTTGGTTACGGCGGCGAGCGCGAATTCGAACTCCTCGGGGCTCGCCATGCCGACCAGGATGGTGCCGATCCTGGGCTCGGCGATGACGAAGCGGATCGCCGCTTCGGCAAGGTCGCCGGCGAACCCCTCCGCGGCCAGCGGTAGAAGCCGCCGGGCCCGGGCGAGGTCGGCCTCATAGCTCGCCCCGGAGCCGATCGGTGCGGGCGGCGGGCTCGCGATCGGATGGCGAACCCCGCTCCCCGAGAGCGCGCCGCCGGCCAGCACGCGGATGCCGATCACGCCCACCCCGGCGGCTTGGGTATGTGCGAGCAGCCGGCCGTAGTCCTGCGCCGGATAGTCCGGGGTCAGCTTCGCGGCCGCGGACGGGTTGAGCATGTTATAGCTCACCTGCGCGCTCGCGAAGACGCCGGCATCGATCACCTCGTGCAGCGCCGCCGTCTCGCCGACCGCGGTCAGTCCGAGGACGCGGAGCTTGCCCTCACGGCGCAGCCGTTCGAAGGCAGGCGCCACCTCGCCCAGGACCTGTGCGGCGCTCAGGGATTCCCCGCCGCCTTGCAGCGTGATCGCATTGTGCAGATGGAAGAGATCGACCGAAGGCCGGCCGAGACGAGCGAGGCTCGCTTCGAGCGAGGTGGTGATCGTCGCGCCGATCCGGGAGAAATCGGCGGAGCGGATCCTCACCTTGGTGCCGACCACGACATTCGCGGGCGCAAGACGAGCCAGGATGCGGCCCAGATTTCTTTCCGATAAGCCATCGCCGTACTGCACCGCCGTGTCGAAATAGTTGACACCGGCTTCCAGCGCACGGGCGATCGCGCGCTCTTGCTCGGCCGGCGAGCCGCGCACCATGAGCCCGCCCACCGCGCCGCATCCGAAACCCAGGACCGAGAGGCTAAGCCCCGTGCGGCCAAAAGGGCGCATCTCCATCGCCTCGTCCTCCCCGCTATTTCGCGGTGAACCCACCATCCACGTAGAGCGTCTGGCCGGTGATATAGGCGGAAGCGTCGGAGGCAAGGAAGATGGCCGCGCCATGGAGGTCGGCAAGCGCGCCGTTCCGGCCGACCGCCGTCTGCTCGGCGAGCCGGCTCGCGCGCGCAGCATCGGCGAAGACCGGCGCCGTGAGCCTCGTCGGGAAGAATCCGGGCGCGATCGCGTTGCAGGTGACGCCGTGGCGCGACCAAGCTTCGGCGATCGCCCGCGCGAGCTGCACGATGCCCCCCTTCGCCGCGCCGTAGGGCGCGGAATTGGGAAAGGCGCGGGCGGATTGCAGGGAGCCGATCAGCACGATGCGCCCGAACCCGCGCTCCGCCATGGCGGGCGCGAAGCGCTGGGCGAGGAGAAAGGGCGCGCGCAAATGCACGGCGACCGTGAGATCGAAGTCGGCGGCGGAGACGGAGGCGAAAGGCTTCCGGAGGTTCATCCCCGCCGCGTGCACGAGGATGTCGATCGCGCTCCCGCCGAGCGCCTCGGCCAGGCAGCCGGCGGCGTCCGCCGATGCGAGATCCGCCTGGATCGCGCGCGCGGAAATATTCTCCTCAAGAAGCGACGCCGCGGCGGTCGCAAGCCCCGCCGCCCCGCGCGCGGCAAGCACGATCTCGGCCCCTTGAAGCCCGAGCGCGCGGGCGATCGCGAGCCCGACGCCGGAGCTGCCGCCGGTGACGAGCGCGGTCCGTCCGGCAAGCGAGAAGAGGGAATTGAGCCGGCCTGCCATTTCTTCCTCCGCGATCTCATTCGCCGATGGGCTGGCCTCCGCGAGCCTATTCGCCGATCGGCCGGCCGAGGTCGAGATTGTGGCCGGGGCGAAAGCGCGCGAGCCGAATATCCGCCGTCCGCGCGTGCCCCTCCATTCCCTCGAGGCGTGAGATGCGCGCGGTGACGGCCGCGATCTCGACGGCCGCGTCCGGGCTCATACGCTGCCAGGTGAGGGGTTTCAGGAACTTGTGCACTGAGAGCCCGGCGGAATAGCGCGCGGCGAACTTGGTGGGCAGGATATGGTTCGGACCCGCGACCTTGTCGCCGAACGCCACGGTCGTCTCCGGCCCGAGAAAGAGCGAGCCGTAATTGGTGAGCCGAGCGAGCCACCAGTCGGGATCGGCGCAGTGCACCTCGAGATGCTCGGGCGCATAGGCATCGGACGCGGCGAGCATCTCCTCGCGGCTCGCGCAGAGCTGGATCTCGCCGTAGTCCCGCCAGGCCGAAGCGGCCGCCTCGCGCGCCTCGGCCGGCAGCGAAGCGACGCGCCCGGCCACGCCGGCCTCCGCCGCGCGCGCGAGCCGCTCGGAAGAGGTGATGAGCCAGGCGGGGCTTTCTGCGCCATGCTCCGCCTGGCCCACGAGATCGGCCGCAACGAGGTCGGCATCGGCGGTCGCGTCGGCGAGAATCGCGATCTCCGAGGGGCCGGCAAAGACGTCGATGCCGACGCGGCCGAAGAGGATGCGCTTCGCTTCGGCGACGAACTTGTTGCCGGGGCCGACGATGATATCGGCCTCTCTGCCGGTGAAGAGGCCGTAGGCCAGAGCCGCGATCGCCTGCACGCCGCCGAGTGTCAGGATGGCATCCGCACCGGCCGCGTGCATGGCGTAGAGAACGGCCGGATGGATGCCCTGCCCGCGCCAGGGCGTCGAGCAGGCGATCACCGTCGGGACGCCGGCTGCCTTGGCGGTCGCGATCGACATGTACGCCGAGGCGATATGCGCGTATCGCCCCGTCGGCACGTAGCAGCCCGCGACGTTGCACGGCACGAGCTTCTGGCCGAGCAGCAATCCGGGCTCGGGCTCGATCGTGAAGTCGCGGATCGAGGCGCGCTGCGCCTCGGCGAAGCGGCGCACATTGGTGATGGCGAAGCTGATATCCGCCTGCACCGCTTCCGGCACCGAAGCCTTCGCCCGCGCGATCTCCTCCGCCTCGACGAGGATCGGCCCGTCCCAACCATCGAGCGTGCGCGCGTAGTCGCGCACGGCCGCCTCGCCGCCCGTGGCGATCGCGGCGAGCATTCGCTCGGCGACGTCACGGGCGGTGCCGGTTTGGCTTTCCGCGCTCTTCGCGGCTTTCTTTAGATAGATCATCGAGGCCCGTTCTGTTCAGTTCGTCTTCTCTTCGGATCAGTTCGTCGCGTCGGCGAAGGCGCGGAGCTTCGGATCCGCCGCGACCCGCTTCATGAAGGCGTCGGTGACGTAGGCGGAGGCAGGCGGCGGGTTCGCGACCGCGCCCGTCCCTTTGAGGAAGGCACCGATCGCGTTCATCCAACCCTCGAGCTTCGAAGGACCGTGGCTCGCATCCATGAGTGCCAGCTCCTGATCGAGCGAGAAGGTCGGGCGCTTGAACTCCTGCGTGAGGCCGAACGGCGTCAGCGGAACTCCCCCCTGCTGGTCCGCGGCTTGCAGCATTGCGGCCGCGTCCTTCGGGTGGGCCTTGGCCCAGCCCCAGGCATGCACATAGACCGCGAGGAAGGCGGCGACGCGGTCGGGATGCGCCTTGGCATAGGCAGCGGGTACAACGAGCACGCCCGGAATGACGACGCCGGCGCTCGCCCCCGAGCAGAGCACCTTCGCCCCGGCCTTCTGCATCGCCTGGTAGCTGTACGGCGCCCAGAGCCCCGCGAGATCGGCATGCCCGGAGATCAGCGCGGTCACGATCGGCGCCTGGCCGAGATTGACGAGCGAGACCTGATCGGCAGCCACGCCCCAATGCGCGAGGCAGCTCCGTACCGCGTAGTCGCCGGTCGAGTTGGTGGTGAGCAGGATCCTCCGGCCGGCGATGGATTTCGGATCGGCGGCGAACTTCGTGTACATTTTCGCGCTCGCCAGCAGCACGTTGGTCGACGATTTATCGTTGTCGATGCCGATGGTGAGGATGTCAAAGCGCGCGGCGCCGAGCACCGCCGGCACCGAGCCGGTCGCGCCGACATCCCAGGACCCGGCGGCCGCGGCAGCCATCTGCGGCGCTCCGGCCGGGAAAAGAACGAAGCTCGGGGCGAGCCCGACCTCTTTCCACCAGTGCTTCACGGTGGCGACGTAGAAGGGAAGCGCCCAGTAGTTGGTCGGCTGGTAGCTGACGCGGATCGGCGTCTGCGCCTGGGCAAGGCCAGGGAAGGCGAGGCCGAGCGCCGCCGCGGCGGCAAGGATGATTTTTCGCATTTCGTTCCTCCAGGATTTTCTTCGGTTGCCGTCTTCACTCCGATCGCGCCTGCGCTTCGCGCAGGCGGCGCCAGATATGTGTGCGCAGGCGGATGAAGGAGGGTTGGTCCATGACCTCCTCGATCTTTGCGAGCCCGTCCCAGCCTTCCTTCTCACGCAGCGCCTTCACCGCGATGATCTCGTCGATGCGCCCGGGGCTCGGCGTCATGACGACGACGCGGTCGGCGAGATAGATCGCCTCTTCCACCGAATGGGTGATGAAAAGGACCGTGCGTGGTGCCACGCGCGCGAGCCGTACCAGCTCTTCCTGCATGACGACCCGGGTCTGCGCGTCGAGCGCGCCGAACGGCTCGTCCATCAGCAGCACCGCGGGCTCGAGCACGGTCGCGCGCGCGATCGCCACGCGCTGCTGCATGCCGCCCGAGAGCTGATGGGGAAAAGCGCGCTCGGTGCCTTCAAGGTTCATGAGCTTGAGCGCGGCGGCGATGCGCCGCTCGCGTTCGGTGGTCGGGACGCCCGCGTTGCGCAGGCCGAGGGCGATGTTGTCGTGCACGTTCTTCCACGGGAAGAGCGCGAAATGCTGGAAGACGACCGCGCGGTCCGGCCCCGGGCCCATCACCCGCCGCCCGCCCACGAGCACCTCGCCGGAGGTCGGGAAATCGAAGCCGGCAGCGAGGCGGAGGCAGGTGGTCTTGCCGCAGCCGGAGGGCCCGACGATCGCGACGAACTCCTTCTCGGCGACCGCGAGGTCGAAGGCCTCGAGTGCGACGACGCGGCGCGCGGGAAGCGCGAAGACCCGTTGCACGCCGGCGAAGACGATGGTGCTCATCGTCCCCCGCCGCCCGCGCCGTAACGGCGGCGGACCGCCCGCTCGGCTGCGCGCAGCGCGACATCGATCGCGCTGCCGACGAGGCCCACCGCGACGATGCCGGCCATCACGGTCTCGGTTGCGCCCGCCGCCTCGCCCTGCACCATCATGTAGCCGACGCCCGAGGAGACGACGATCAGCTCGGCCCCGATCAGCGACTGCCAGCCGAGCCCGGCAGCGACGCGCAGGCCCGCGACGATCGAGGGAACCGCGCCGGGCAGCAGGATTTCGGTAAGCACGCGCCTGTGCGGTGTCCCCAGCATGCGCGCCGCCTCGATCAGCGCAGGGTCGATCATGCGCGCGCCGCGGTAGGTGCCGATCAGCACCGGGGGAAAGGCGCCCGTGAAGATGATGAGCACCGGCCCGCCGATCCCGGTGCCGAACCAGAGGGCCGCGAAGGGCACCCAGGCGATCGGCGGCACGAAGCGGAGCCCGTCGAAGATCGGGGTGATGACGGCGTCGAGCAGGCGGAACCAGCCCATCGCCAGGCCGAGCGGCAGGCCGATGAGTGCCGCAAGCAGCACGCCCATGGCGTAGCGGTGCAGGCTGGCGGCGAGATCCGCGGGCAAGGTCGCGCCGGCATAAGGATGCGTCAGCAGGCGGGCGAGATCCGCGAACACCGCGCCCGGCCCGGGAAGAAACGTTGCCGAAACCAGGCCGAGCGCGCCGCATCCCTCCCAGATCCCGAAGAAAAGAGCGAGGCCGGCGAGGCCGAGCCCGAGCGCAAGCGCGGGCGGGACGAAGTCCTTCCGATCAGGCATCCGCCGTCCTCCGCATGCTCGCATGCCAGCCGAGCAGGCGCCGCTCGGAAGCGGCGAGCACGGCGGTGGTGAGCCAGCCGCAGAGACCCACCAGGGCCATGCCGACGAAGATCATGCCCGGGTAGATGTCCTGCTGGGCCTCGTTCAGCACGTGGCCGAGGCCGTAGAACGAGCCCACCAGCTCGGCCGCGACCAGGGTCGTCCAGGAGGCCTGCAGCGAAAGGCGGAGTCCGGTGAAGATCATCGGCGCCGCCGCCGGCACGACGATCTCCGCCAGCATCCGACGCCGGTTCGTGCCGAGCATCCGCGCCGCCTCGAGAAGATGGGGCGCGATTTCGCGCACGCCGGTCTCGGCATTGATCACGGCGGGCACGAAGGCGGCGAACCAGATGACGAGCACTTTCGCCGCGTTGCCGAGGCCGAGCCAGAGGATCGCGAGCGGAATCCAGGCGAGTGGCGGGATCGGCCGGAGCAGCTGGAAAACCGGGTTGACGAAGGCGGCGAACCGCCGGCTCACGCCCATGGCGAGCCCGAGCGCGGTCCCGGTGGAGGCCGCGATCAGGAATCCTTCGACGACGAGGAAAAGGCTCGCCAGGACCTGCCGCGGCAGCCTGGCGCCGGCGAAGCCCACGGTCGCGATCTGCGCGAAGGCGGCGGCGACCAGGGCAGGGGAGGGGAAGCGGACGGGAGAGATCGGCCCGAGCGGGCTGGTCGCCCAGGCCCAGAGTGCCAGCAGTCCGAGCAGGCTTGCGCCAGCGATAAGGCCGCGCCGGACCGGCATGGCGATGGTTCCTCCCCCGTTTTCTTGCCGCTTCGCGGTCTCGACATTGGCAGCAAACGTTTTCACAGACAGCCGGAGCACGTCAAGGGGTCATCTTCCACGGCAGTATGTCGCTTGGGGAAATCCGGCATGCGGTGATTGCAAACTGGGTTGCAAACCCGCATCCTACCAGGAAGCCAATGCCGCGCCCTTGCCGCCCGAGGCTCTCCGACGTCGCCCGCGAGGTGGGAATCTCCATCGCGACGGTCTCGCGCGCGCTTTCGCGCCCGAACCTCGTCGAGCCCGGAACCCGGCTCCGCATCGAGGAAGCGGCCCGGCGGCTCGGCTACCTGCCGAACGGCGCCGGCCGGGCTCTCGTGTCCGGCGCGAGCCGGACCGTCGGCGTGATCGTGCCGACGCTCGACGCCGCCATCTTCTCGCGCGCGATCCAGGGCCTCCAGCGGCGGCTGGCCGAGGCCGGCTACCAGCTACTGGTCGCCGCGCACGACTATTCCCTCGCGGCGGAGGCCTCTTCGGTGCGGGCGATGCTCGGCCACCAGGTCGACGCGCTGGTGCTGGTCGGCGCCGACCGGGCGAACGAGACGCGCGGGCTGCTCAAGGCCGCCGAGGTGCCGGTCCTGATCACCTGGTCCTTCGACCCCGAGTTCGACGCGATCGGCTTCGACAACGAGGCCGCGGGCCGCATCGCCGCCGAGCATCTGCTGGCACTCGGGCACCTTCGCATCGGCATGATCTCCGGCCTCACCGAACAGAACGATCGCGCCCGGCTGCGCCGCCTCGGCGTCGCCCGCGCGCTCGCCGATGCCGGCCTCGCGCTGCCGGACTGGCGCGTCGTCGAGCAGCCCTTCAGCCTCGCCGGGGGACGCGCCGCACTCGCCGAGCTTCTCGCGCTCACCGAGGCGCCGACCGCGATCGTCTGCGGCAACGACCTGCTCGCCGCCGGCGCGCTGTTCGAGGCCGCATCCCGCAAGCTCCGGGTCCCGGAGCGGCTTTCCGTGGTGGGCATCGACAATCTCGATATCGCCGCCCATCTCGTCCCGCCGCTCACGACCGTCCATCTGCCGACCGCGCAGCTCGGCACGCTCGCCGCCGAGCACGTGCTCGCCCGCCTTTCCGGCGCTCCGGTGCCGGCGCGGCGCGAGCTGCCCGTGGCGCTCGTGCTGCGCGGCTCGACCTCTCAGATACCGAGCAGCGTGGCGCGGTCCGAGGGCGGGGCGTAGGCGACGGGGGCGAGGCCCGCGCAGAGAAACCGCACCAGCGTGGTGATGTCGTAGACGGGCAGCCCGACCGCCTCGGCGAGCAGCGCGGCATAGGGCGGCATGTTCGTGCATTCGAGCACGATCGCGCCCACCTCCGGATGCCGGCTCACCAGCTCCCGCCCGGCCTCGACGATGTCGCGGGCGGCGAGGGCGACGTCGAGATCTTCCTTCTCCCCGCGCACCAGGACGCGGAAAATCTCCGCCCCGTTCTCCGTGCCGGCGAGCGGCGTGTCGGGCGCCGCGCCGACCGCCGCGAGATGGGCGGGCGAAAGGGAGCCCGCCGAGACGGTGACGACGCCGACGCGCTTGCCCGGCGGCAGGCTCGCCTGCACCCAGGGAATCTGCATGAGCGAGCTCGCCGCGACCGGAACGCCCACATGCGCGGCAAGCTCGCGCTGGAAGAGCGAGAGAAAGCCGCAGCTCGTGGTGATCGCCCGCGCGCCGATATCGACGAGCTCCCTGGCCGCGTCGAGGAAGAGCGGCAGCAGGCCCTCGGCCGCGTGCAGCACCACGCGCTCAGGCGTCGCGCCGCGCACCACGCGATAGAGGACAGGGAACGGCCAGGTGGCGGCATTGCCGATATCGCCCGGGACGCGGGCGAAGCGCGTCTCGAGCATCAGGACGCCGAGCGGCGCCCCGTAGACGGCTTTTCCACCCGCGGCGATCGCGCGGCTCGGTTGCGGCAGATGCGTGTCCATGCGTGAGGCCCCGTTGTTGTCCAAACCCCTGACCGCTGCGATGCTAGCCGCTTGAGCGAATGGGGGGAACCGGCATGGCGGAGAGGGTCTTCACGCGCGAGGATCTCGAGCGGCTCAAGGCATGGGACACGCCGACGATCTGCAACGGGCTCGAGATCGTTGTGCCGGAGCGCCGGGCGATCGGCTTCACCGTCGAGCCGATGGTGGCGGCGGAACGCAAGCTGCCGCCGATCGTCGGCCTCGCGCGCGTCGGCACCATCCGCGCCAAGGAACCGCCGCGCGGCAAGGTCGCCGACCGGCTCGACTGGTACGACTATGTCGCCGCGACCGATTTTCCCACTGTCGCCGTCCTGCAGGACATCGACGACCGCCCGGGCTACGGCGCCTTTTGGGGCGAGGTGCAGTCGAACGTGCACAAGGCGCTCGGCACGCTCGGCTGCGTCACCAACGGCTCCTTCCGGGACTGCGACATGCTCGCCCCCGGCTTTCAGATCATCGGCGGGCGCATCGGGCCGAGCCACGCGCATGTCCATCTCGTCGATTTCGGCAAGCCGGTGAATGTCTTCGGTATGCAGGCAGGGCACGACGACGTGATCCATGCCGACAACCACGGCGCGGTGGTGATCCCCGCCGAGGCGGTGAAGAAGCTGCCCGACGCCATTGCGCTCGTCGCGCGGCGCGAGAAGGTGATCCTCGATATCTGCGCTTCCTCGGACTTCACGCCCGCCAGGTTGCGCGAAGCGGTGCGCCGCGCCGGCGAGATCCACTGACGAGCACGGGGGAAACGCCCGGAGGAAATGCCATGTGGGAGCCGAACCTGCGCTATCCCGACGATGCCGTCGAAGTGCTCGATGCCTCGTTCGCGAAATACCGCCTGCCGCTCGCCTCGGTCGAGCGGCTCGCCACCGGATGCCGCTGGGCCGAGGGGCCCGTCTGGTTCGGCGACGGGCGCTTCCTTCTCTGGAGCGACATTCCCAACAACCGCATCGTGAAATGGGAGGAGGAGACCGGCGCGGTCAGCCTCTTCCGCAAGCCCTCAAACAATTCCAACGGCAATACGCGCGACCGGCAGGGCCGCCTCGTCACCTGCGAGCACGATGCGCGGCGCGTCACGCGCACGGAGCCTGACGGCACGATCACCGTGCTGATGGACCGCTTCGAGGGCAAGCAGCTCAACTCGCCGAACGATGTCGTCGTCAAGTCGGACGGCTCGGTCTGGTTCACCGATCCGCCTTTCGGCATCCTCGGCTATTACGAGGGCCATCGCGCCGATCAGGAGCTCCCGACCAACCTCTACCGGCTCGATCCCGGGACGGGCGAGGCAACGGTCGCTGCCGGCGACGTGCTTGGGCCGAACGGGCTCTGCTTCTCGCCCGACGAGGAGCTTCTCTATGTCGTCGAATCGCGCTCGACGCCGCGCCACATCCTCGCCTTCGACGTGAGCGCGGACGGCACGCGCCTTTCCAACAAGCGCCTCTTCATCGATGCCGGCCCGGAGGGCACGCCGGACGGCATGCGCTGCGACGTGGACGGCAATCTCTGGGCGGGCTGGGGCATGACGGCTTCGCTCGACGGGGTGCGCGTCTTCAACCCGGAGGGCAAGCCGATCGGCCATATCCATCTGCCCGAGCGCTGCGCCAATCTCTGCTTCGGCGGCCGCTACCGCAATCGCCTCATGATGGCGGCGAGCCACTCGGTCTACGCGCTCTACGTCAATACCCGTGGCGCGCTTGGCGGTTGAGACGATGCTCTTGATTAATTTCATGTTTCACGTGAAACATGGGTAAGAGATACTGTCCTTTCGCACTCCTCAGGCGGCGAGTGCGCGCGAAAGAGGCAGCGCCGTGAAGCCCAAGTCGCGGGCGACGGCCTCGTGCGTGAGCTGCCCGCCATGCACGTTGAGGCCGGCGGCGAGGTGCGGGTCCGCACGGAGCGCGGCCCGCCAGCCCTGATCGGCGATCGCGAGGATCGCGGGCAGGGTCGCGTTGTTGAGCGCCGCGGCGGCCGTGCGCGCGACCGCGCCCGGCATGTTGGCGACGCAATAATGCACCACGCCCTCGGCGAGATAGGTGGGCTCGTCGTGCGTCGTCGCGTGCGAGGTCTCGCAGCAGCCGCCCTGGTCGATCGCGATATCGACGATCACCGCGCCCGGCCGCATCTGTCCGACCAACGCCTTCGAGACGAGCTTCGGCGCCGCCGCGCCGGGCACGAGCACCGCGCCGATCACGAGGTCGGCGGCGGCGACCTCGCTCTCGATCGCGTCCGCCGTCGCGAACAGCGTCCGGATGCGCGCGCCGAAGACGAGGTCGAGCTCTTGCAGGCGGGCCAGCGAACGGTCGATGACGGTGACCTGGGCTTCCATCCCCGCGGCGACCCGGGCGGCATTGCCGCCCGAAACCCCACCGCCGAGCACCACCACCTTCGCCGCCGGCACGCCCGGCACGCCGCCCAAGAGCACGCCTTCGCCGCCCTGCTCCTTCTCGAGGCAGTGCGCGCCGACATGCACGGACATGCGTCCCGCGACTTCGCTCATCGGCGCGAGCAACGGCAGCCTTCCGTCGCGGTCGGTCACCGTCTCATAGGCGATCGCCGTGGCGCCCGAACGCATCAGCCCCTCGGCCTGCGGCTTGTCGGCCGCGAGGTGGAGATAGGTGAAGAGCACCTGACCGGGCCGCAGCATCAGGATCTCCCCGGGCTGCGGCTCCTTCACTTTCACGATCAGCTCGGCGCCCTCGAACACCGAGGCGGCATCCGGCGCGATCGCCGCGCCCGCCGCGCGATAGGCGGCGTCCGGATGGCCGATATCGGCGCCGGCGCCCGCCTGCACCAGCACTTCGTGCCCGTGACGCACCGCCTCGCGCACGCTCGCGGGGACCATGCCGACGCGGTACTCGCGCGTCTTGATCTCCTTCGGCACGCCGATCCGCATGAACGTCTCTCCGGGCTGGTTAGTTCTTGCTCTTGTCCACCAGCGCGTTCTTGGCGATCCAGGGCATCATCGCGCGGAGCTTCTCGCCCACATGCTCGATCGGGTGCTCGCCCATCCGCCGGCGCATCGCCTTGAAGCTCGTCTGGTTGACCTTGTTCTCGAGCATCCAGTTGCGCGCGAAGCGGCCGGACTGGATGTCCGCCAGCACCTCCTGCATCGCCTCGCGCACCCCGGAATCGATCACCCGCGGGCCGGAGACGTACTCGCCGTATTCGGCCGTGTTGGAGACCGAATAATTCATGTTGGCAATGCCGCCCTCGTAGATGAGGTCGACGATCAGCTTGACCTCGTGCACGCACTCGAAATAGGCCATCTCGGGCGCATAGCCCGCCGCGACGAGCGTCTCGTACCCGGCCTTCATCAGCTCGACGAGGCCGCCGCACAGCACCGTCTGCTCGCCGAAGAGATCCGTTTCGCATTCTTCCTTGAAGCTCGTCTCGATGATCCCCGCGCGCCCGCCGCCGATCGCGGAGGCATAGGAGAGCGCCACTTCGAGCGCATTACCCGACGGATTCTGCGCGACCGCGACCAGGCAGGGGACGCCGCCGCCGCGCTGATATTCGCTCCGCACCGTGTGGCCCGGGCCTTTCGGCGCGATCATGAAGACGTCGATATCGGGCCTCGGCTCGATCAGGTTGAAATGGATGTTGAGCCCGTGCGCGAAGGCGAGTGCGGCACCGCCGCGCATGTTGGGCCCGAGATGCTCGCGATAGAGATCGCCCTGGCCTTCGTCCGGCGTCAGCACCATGACGACGTCCGCCCACTTCGCCGCTTCCGCCGCCCCGAGCACCTTGAGCCCGGCGGCCTCTGCCTTCGCGACCCCCGCCGAGCCCTTGCGCAAAGCGACGACGACGTCCTTCGCGCCCGAATCCTTGAGATTATTGGCGTGGGCGTGGCCTTGGCTGCCATAGCCGACCACGGCGACCTTCTTCCCCTTGATCAGGTTCACGTCGGCGTCGCGGTCGTAATAGACCCGCATGATAGAGATCCCCTTCGGTTGGAACTGTCAGATCGTACTTGTGCCGCGGGCGATCGCGGCAACGCCGGTGCGCGAGACTTCGGCGAGGCCGAGCGGGCGCATCAGGGCGAGGAAGGCGTCGAGCTTGTCGGTGGCGCCGGTCAGCTCGAAGATGAAGTTCTCGGTGGTCGCGTCGATCACGCGCGCGCGGAACGCTTCGGCGATGCGCAGTGCCTCCGCGCGTGCCTCGCCGGTTCCGACGACCTTGATCAACGCCATTTCGCGGGCGATGTGCGGACCCTCCCGGCCGAGATCGGCAAGGCGATAGACCGGCACCAGCCGGTCGAGCTGCGCCTTGATCTGCTCGATGACCATCTCGGTGCCGGAGGTGACGATGTTGATCCGGCTCTGCCGCCTGGTCTCGTCCACCGGTGCGACGGTGAGGCTGTCGATATTGTAGCCGCGGCCGGAAAAAAGCCCGACGACGCGCGCGAGGATGCCGGGCTCGTTCTCGACGAGGACGGAGATCGTCGCGGTGCGCAGGTTCTCATTGCCGGCCATGCGCTCAGACGAGCACCAGGCCCGGATCGGTGATGCCGGCGGCGCGGCCCTCGGTCGCGGCGGAAAGGATCATGTCGTTGTGCGCCGCGCCCGAGGGAATCATCGGGAAGCAGTTCTCCTTGGGATCGACCGCGATATCGGCGATCACCGGCCCCTCTGCGGCGAGCATCGCGCGGATCACGTCGTCGAGCTGATCGACGCTCTCGGCGCGCAAGCCGGTGCCGTGAAAACTCTCGGCCAGCTTCACGAAATCCGGCAGTGATTCCATGTAGCTCTCGGCGTAGCGGCCGCCGTGCAGGAGCTCCTGCCACTGCCGCACCATGCCCATGTACTGGTTGTTGAGGATGAAGATCTTCACCGGAAGACGGTACTGGGCGGCGGTCGCCATCTCCTGGATGTTCATCAGGATGCTCGCCTCGCCGGCGATATCGATGACGAGTCCTTCGGGATGCGCGATCTGCACGCCGATCGCGGCCGGCAGTCCGTAGCCCATGGTGCCGAGGCCGCCCGAGGTCATCCAGTGCCGCGGCGCCTCGAAGCGGAAATGCTGCGCGGCCCACATCTGGTGCTGGCCGACCTCGGTGGTGATGAAGACCTCGCGCCCGAGCCCCTGCGTCATCTCGTAGAGGCGGCGGATCGCGTGCTGCGGCTTGATCACCGCGCCCTTGGTGGGATCCTGCACGAAGCCGAGGCACTCCTTGGCCCGCCACGCGTCGATCTCGCGCCACCACGTGGCCAGCGCCTCGCGATCCGGTGGCGTTGAATCGGCCTCCCACGCCGCGATCAGCGCGGCGAGCACGCGGCCGGCATCGCCGATGATCGGCAGCTCCACCGGCACATTCTTGTTGATGCTCGAAGGGTCGATATCGGCGTGGATCTTTCGCGAGCCGGGGCTGAAGGCATTGAGCCGGCCGGTCACACGGTCGTCGAACCGCGCGCCGAGTGCCAGCATCGCGTCCGCCCCGTGCATGGCGAGATTGGCCTCGTACGTGCCGTGCATGCCGAGCATGCCGAGGAAGCGCGGATCGGCGGCGGGAAAGGCGCCGAGCCCCATCAAGGTCGAGGTGCAGGGAAAGCCGGCGAGGCGGACGAAGCGCGTCAGCAGCGCAGCAGCTCCGTCGCCGCTGTTGATGACCCCGCCGCCCGTATAGACGATCGGCCGCTTCGCCGCCTTGAGGATGGCGACGGCGCGGGCGATCGCAGCCGGATCGGGCTCGGTCCGCGGGCGGTAGCTCGGATGGCCGTCCGCGGGCGGGGGCGCGTAGGGCGCCTTGCCGATCATGATGTCCTTCGGCAGGTCGATCACCACCGGGCCGGGCCGGCCGGTGCGGGCGACCAGGAACGCCTCGTGCACGACGCGGGCGAGGTCCTCCGGCCGCTTGACGAGGTAGTTGTGCTTGGTCGCCGGGCGGGTGATGCCCGTCGTGTCTGCTTCCTGGAAGGCGTCGTTGCCGATCAGGTGCGTCGGCACCTGGCCGGTGAGGCAGATGACCGGGATCGAATCCATCAGCGCATCGACGAGGCCGGTGACCGCGTTGGTCGCGCCGGGGCCGCTGGTGACGAGGACGACGCCCACGCGGCCCGTCGAGCGCGCATAGCCTTCGGCCGCGTGCACCGCGCCCTGCTCATGGCGCACGAGCACGTGGCGGATCGCGTTCTGCTGGAAGAGCGCGTCGTAGATCGGCAGCACCGCGCCGCCCGGATAGCCGAAGATGACCTCGACGCCCTGTTCCTTGAGCGCCTGAAGCAGAACCTCCGCCCCCGATTGCTCCGGTGCCGCCGACATTCCCGTGCTTCCCCGAAAAAATCCCGCTCTCGCGCCAGCACGCGAGGCGGCAAAGCAAAAAGCCCCACCCCGCCGGCGCGCGGCCCCCGCGCAAGGCCCCCGCGCAACGCCAACGTCCGGAGCGGGGCTCATTAGGCCCTCCCGCGGAGCGCCCGTCAACCCGCGTTTTGAACGAAAGTGACAATTCCCCGGAAGTCTGTTTGCGAAAATTGCGCCTCGTCTGCGATTTGCGCATGGATCATATGCGTTCGTGCCGTGTCCGCCAGCGCGTGATGGCGGAACCAGGTGCGCTGGCGCTTCGCGTACTGGCCGGTGACGAGAACCGCGCGCCGGGCGGCCTCCCTCAGATCGATCTCGCCCGCAAGGTGGGCGGATAGCTCGGGGACGCCGTGGGCGCGGAGCGCCGGGACGCTCGGGTCGAGCCCGAGGGCGAGCAGCGCTTTCGCTTCGGCGAGCGCGCCGGCCGCGAGCATCGCCTCGAACCGCCGGGCGATCGCCGCGCGCAGCGCCGCGCGCGGCGGATCGAGCACGATCGCGCGGAAGCCCCAGGCGTGGGCCAAGCCGCGCCCGTCTGCGTGCCATTCGGCCAGGCCCCGCCCGGTCGAGAGCCGGACTTCGAACGCCCGTGCGAGGCGCTGGGAATCGCTCGGGCGAAGCCGTGCCGCCGTCGCGGGATCGAGCTCGGCGAGACGCGCATGCAGGCCGGCCGGCCCAAGTGAAGCGAGCAGCGCGCGGGCCTCGGCGCGCGCCTCCACCGATGGCGCGGGAATCTCCGAAATTCCGTCGATCAGTGCCGCGAGATAGAGCCCGCTGCCGCCGCAGAGGATCGGGAGACGCCCGGCGTCGCGCGCCTCCTCCATCACGGCGACCGCCGCCGTGCGCCACCAGGCGGCAGTGGCGGGCTCGGCGGCCGGGCGCACGCCGTAGAGGCGGTGGGGCACGTGTGCCTCCTCCGCCTCGCTCGGCCGCGCGGTCAGCACGCGAAGCTCGCGGTAGAGCTGCATCGCGTCGGCGTTGACGATGATCCCGCCGAGCTGCTCGGCGAGCGCCGCGGCCAGCGCCGATTTGCCCGAGGCGGTCGGCCCGGCGACGATGAGAGCCTCGCGCGCCTTGCTTCGTTTCGCCCCCGCTGCCAGGGTCGGGCCCGCCACGGACTCCGGATGTCTCACGTCCTCACCCTCATCGCCGACCGAAGCGCTTGCACCCTTTCCGGGGCAATGGTCGCGCGGGTGCGCGAGGCGATCGGCGGTGGCGCGCTCGCGGTTCTTTCGCCGGGCGAGGCCGTCGAGATCGCCTGCGCCGCGCCGCCCGACCTCGCCGCCGCGCGCGGCGCGCTCGAGGGCGCGCCGATCGACGCGCTCGCGATGCCGGCGGCCGGGCGGCGGAAGAAGCTCCTGCTCGCGGACATGGACAGCACCATCGTCACTGCCGAAACGCTCGACGAGCTCGCCGCTCACGCCGGCCTCAAGGCGGAGGTCGCGGCGATCACCCGCGCCGGCATGAACGGCGAGATCGATTTCCGCGAGGGTCTGCGCCGGCGGGTCGCGATGCTCAAGGGCCTCTCCGTCGCGGCCCTCGAGGAGACCTGGCGGACGCTCGGCTTCACCCCGGGCGCGCGGGCGCTCGTTGCGACCATGCGCGCCCAGGGCGCCACGACGGTGCTCGTCTCCGGCGGTTTTACCTTCTTCACCGGCCGCGTCGCGAGCGCGCTCGGTTTTCATGTCCACCGCGCCAATGTCCTCGTGCACGACGATCGCAGCTTAAGCGGGGAGGTGGAGGAGCCGATCCTCGACCGCAACGCCAAGCTCGCGGCACTCGAGGAGCTGGCGGCGGAGCAGGGCCTGCCGCTTTCGGCTGTGCTCGCGGTCGGCGACGGCGCGAACGATTTGCCGATGCTGATGGCCGCCGGCCTCGGCATCGCCTTCCATGCCAAGCCGATGGTCGCCGCGGCCGCGCGCGCTCGGATTGATTTTGCCGACCTTCGTGCCGTCCTGTTCGCGCAAGGGTTCCGTGCCGGCGAGATCGTGGAGGAGTGAGGAGGCCGCGGCTTGATGCCGATTCGACGCAAAGACAAAATCGGCCATGCCATCGACGCTCGATAAGACGAGAGCGAGGGCCGTGCAGGCGTCGCTCGGCACGCCCACCACGCTCGGGCGCGCCATCGCGAGGTTGGGCTTCGTCCAGGCGGATCCGATCCGCGCACCCGCCCGCGCCCAGGACCTCACGCTCAGGCACCGGGTGAGCGCCTACCGCGCCGGCGACCTCGATCGCCGCTTCGTCCGCCTCGGGATCGAGGAGGATTTCCTCTATGCCTACGGCTTCATGCCGCGCGCGACGCTTTCACTGGTCCATCCGCGGCGCGACCCTTCATGCGCGGGCGGGATCCATGTGCCGACCGGCCTCGCCGCCGACGTGCTGGCCTTCGTGGGCGAGCGCGGCACCGTGCATCCGCGCGACCTCGCCGAGGCGTTCGGCACCGAACGCGTTGTCAACGGCTGGGGCGGTCTGTCGCAGGCCACCACCAGCGCGCTCAAGAGCCTGCACTATTACGGGAAGCTGCGCGTCGCCGGCCGGCGGAACGGCGTGCGGGTCTACGGGGTCGCGCCACCCTATCCCGAAGCGTTTTTGCCCGAAGAGCGCATGCGCCGGATCGTCATGATCGTTGCACGAATCCTCTGCCCGATTTCGGAGAAGAGCCTCGCCGGCACCCTTCACCTCCTCACCAAGGGCGCGCCCGGCCTCGGGCGCCTCCGCGACGCGGTCCACGCGCTCCTCAAATCGGGGGAGCTGGAGCGGGAGGAGATTGAGGGCTGCTCCTATCTCTGGCCGGCGGGCCTCCCTGCGGCCAAACCCGCCGAGACGCCGCGCGTCGTGCGCTTCCTCTCGCCCTTCGACCCGCTGGTGTGGGACCGGCGGCGCTTCGAGCATCTGTGGGGCTGGGAATATCGTTTCGAAGCCTATACGAAAGCGCCGCTTCGCCGCTTCGGCTACTATGCGATGCCGCTCCTCTTCGGCAACGACGTGATCGGTTGGGTCAACATCTCCGCCGCCGACGGACGCCTTGCCTGCGAGGCGGGGTACGCAATGCCGGCTCCCAAAGGACCTGCCTTCCGCCGGGCCTTCGATGCCGAGCTCGCGCGAATGGCGGAATTTCTGGCACTTGCTTAGGGGCTGGCGGGAATGTGAAGGGCGCTTCGCCCCGGATCGGAACGAATCCCGATTGATGTCGAACCAAAGGTCGGGCAGATGGTTCCTATGTGGAGATTCGCGCGCGCGGCGGTCGTTCTCGCCCTCGTCACCCTCCTCTTCCAGCCCGCGGCAGCGCCGGCCGCCTCAGGGGACATGACCTTCACCTCCTGGCGTGACGAGTTGGGCGTCGCCTGGGGCCAGGGAATTCGCGACTACATATTCGCCAACGGCGACATCGTCACCGGCACGCCTGCGGCGCTCACCGCGGCACTCGCCAAATTCCACGCGCACCCGGGAACGATCGTCGTGCTGAACTCGCTCGGCGGGGACCTGGACGCGGGGCTGGCCATGGGCCGCATCATCCGCAATAACGGGTTTTGGACCGAGGTCGGCACGGAGCTCCCCTTGGCGCTTGGTCCCACCCCGAACCTCGATCCTGCGTATTTCCCCTACCTTCAAAGCAGCACGACGCCGCCCTTCCCGGGCTATTGCTACAGCTCCTGCACGCTCGCCTTCCTCGGCGGCACCGTGCGCACGGTCGGCTTCACGTCCGACTATGGCGTGCACCGGTTCTATTTCGAGGGCCAGCAACCGTCCGGCGCGGCCGCTGTCGCGTTGGGCGAGCAGGGGATGGCAGAGATTGTCCATTACGTGAAGGAGATGGGAGTCGATTCCGACTTCGTTCTGGAGATGGCGAAGAAGGGCCCGAGCGAAACGACCCATTTGACCGAGAAGCAGATGGCCGCGCTTCACGTGACCACGCCGTTCTGGCAAACAAGCTGGAGCATCCAGCAGGGTTCCGGCACGTTCTATCTCGACGGCAACACCAGCGACGTCTGGGGCAAGAAGGACGACGCCCTGGTCTATTGCGGGGACAGCGCGCAGAAGGCGGCCGGGCACGTGGTGATGATGGACGTCTACCTCGACGCTGCCGGACGGGTGGACCCCGCGCAGTTCGTGAGCGGGGTCACGCATTACAACATCCGGCTGGACCAGCTCGGGGTGGTCCTCGCCGCAAACGATCCGCAGGTGTCCCGCCACGCCTTCGTCAGTTCGGCAACGGGGCGGATCGGCGTCACGGTCGGGTTCGCGCTGAACCAGTTCGGGTTGATCACCGCGAGCCGATACATGGGCTTCGCCTTCTACAATCCCCATGGGGACGTGCATTTCCTCGAAACCACCGTGACGGTGGATCAATCCACCCTGGACCGCTTCGCCCGGCGCTGCCTGCCGCCCGCCAACACGGACTTCGCCATCACCAATTTTGGTACTCAGACACTGGCTTCGGTAGAGACGCGCGTCGCGGGAGACGACAAGTACGGCGCCAACGAGTTGCACGCGGCACTGGCGCCCAAGCAGAAGGCGAACATCACCATGCCGCACTATCGCGGCTGCCAGTTCGATCTTTCGATGACATTCGCCAACAAGGAGAGCGTCGAGCAGCTCAACGTCAATCTTTGCATCTTCGGTGCCCTTTCGGTCGCGTCCTCCGAACCTCCGAGCTCCGCGCAGACGACGACGGAGACGATCAAGAACGCCGGGCGGACCGCAATCACGGAGATTTACATCGCACCCACCAGCGACCAGTACCTGGGGCGACAACCTCCTCACGGGCGGCGATGCGGCGCACCCGCCGACCGTCACGCCCGGCGCCTCCAAGCAGATCTCCCTTGCCATCGGGAAAACCTGCCAGTTCGACTTCAAGGTGCAGTACGCGGGTGGCGCGGTGGAGGAGCGGGGCGACCAGAATGTCTGCGCGCTGGACGAGCAGGCCTTCGCCGCCCCGCAATAGCCGGGCCCCTGCCGGACCCTTCAACGCACCGTCGCCAATCATGACGGCATGGCCCTCGCCGTGAGAGAGAAATGACGGCCGGCCTCTGCTTCGCCTACGGGTCGGACACCAACCAGGAGGAGTGGCAGGATTGGTGCGCGCGGAACGCGGTCGATCCGGGCTCTCTCTCGCCCGCCGGCGCGGCGCTGCTGCCCGACCGATGCCTCGCCTTCGAGCACTGCTCCGATGTGCGCGGCGGCGGGACGCTGAATGTCCGCGCGCGCGTCGGCGGCTATGTCGAAGGCGTGGTGCTGCGGGTCGCCTCCTCCGGTTGGAGCGCGCTCGACCGGAAGCACGGCTTCCCCGACCTTTATGAGCGCGTATCCCGCACGGTCATCCTGCCGGGCGGCGCGGCCGCGACGGCGATCGTCTACGAGCTCGCCGGGCATCGCACCCGCGCTTTCGCGCGGCCCGCCGATGACCATCTCGGCATCGTCCGCGGCGAGGAAGGCTGCCACGTGCTTGCGGACGTCTTCGCCTATGGCACGCTCATGCAGGGCGAGGTCCGGCACGCGCCCGCTGCCCGCGCCGGCCTCGTTTCGGTGAGCGCGGCCCGCGCGCCCGGCCGCCTCCGTGATTTCGGCGCCTATCCCGGCCTGGTCCTCGCAGCCGAAGGTGCGGGCCGCGACGTGCAAGGCGAGCTGCTCGCCTTCCGCGACGCCGCCCGGGCGCTCCCCGCGCTCGACCGCATCGAAGGCGCGCGTCCCTTCTGCGCGCCCGGCGCCCTCTATCGCCGCACGATCGTTACGGTCACGGACGCGTCCGGCCGGCCGCGCCGCGCCTGGGCCTACGTCATCGAAGCGGCGCGCGCGGCGGCCGCGCCCGTGATCGCCTCGGGAAGCTGGCGCCGGCGCCGCCCGATCTGATCGCCCTTGCCCTCCGCAGCCGCTCGCGACAAGCCTCTTCCGGAACGTCCAGATGCCGGCTATCTTCTCCCGAGATGGGTGAGACTGGCCCCGGCGTCCGCGAGATGCCGGCCACCGCTTCCCTGCCGAGCCATGAGGCATCGGCGGCTGCCGGAACCGCGCCCGATCGGCGCGGCGTCCTCATCATCGGCGCCGGCCCTGCCGGGCTCTTCGCCGCCTGCGAGCTGGCGCGCCATGGCGTCGTGCCGCGCATCGTCGAGCGCAGGCTCGTGCCGCACAACCAGGCCCGCGCGACCGCCATTCAGCCCGCCGGGCTGGAGCTTCTCTCTCGCGCGGGCGTGCTCGCGCCGTTCCTCGAAAGATCCGTCCACGTGCGCCGCACGCGCTTCTACGCGCCCGGAATGGTCCCGCTCGCCACGACCGCATTCAGCGGCATCGGCTGCGCACACGAGTATCAGTGCAGCCTGCCGCAATGGGAGACCGAGGCGATCCTCACCGAGCATTTGGCGGGTTTCGGCATCTCCGTCGAACGCGGCACCACGGTTCTATCGATCGACGAGGATGCCGACGCGATCGAGGTCCGGCTGCGCGGCCCGGACGGCGAAGTCGAAACGGCGTCCTTCGGCTATGTGCTCGGGGCAGGCGGCGCGCACGACGTAACGCGCCAGGCGATGCAGGAATCGCTCCAGGGAGATACCTACGCGGGCCAGTACATCGCGGCCGAGATCCATATCGGGCTGCCGCACGAGCCCGAGGAGTCGATGGTCTTCGTGAGCAAGGAGGGCTTCGCCATGCTCGCGCCGCTTCCCGGCGACCATTGGCTCACCTTCGTCGATCTCGACCCCGATTCGCCCGTCGCCGACCAGCGCGACGCGCCCGAGCTCGCCCAGGTGAGCGCGCTCGTCAACCACCGCACCGGCCTCAACGCCGGCGTCACCGACCTCCACTGGGCCGCGCATTTCGTCATGCAAAAACGCATGACGCGGCGGCTGGCCGACGGGCGGTGCTTCCTCATGGGCGACGCCGCGCACCTCTCTAGCCCGATCGGGGGCGAAGGCCTCAACTCCGCCTTGATGGACGCCGCCGACGTCGCCTGGAAGCTCGCGCTCGTCATTCGCGGCGCGGCGACCCACACGCTGCTCGACTCCTACGCGACCGAGCGGCAAATCGCCGACCGACACGTGCTCGAGGTCTCGGACATGCTGCACCGTGGCGCGCTCGCGCTCGCCGCGCCTCAGCCAGCTTCTCCGCCGCCGCCATCCGATCCCGCGCGCACCCTCGCACTCACTCGCGCGCGCGCGATGCTCGACGTTTCCTATGCGGGAAGCCCGCTCGTCGGCGAGCATTTCGGTTCCGCCGCCCCGCCGCCGGGGCCCGCGCCCGGCGAGCGCTTCCCGGACCGCATCCGCCTCACCGGCACACTCCACCATCTGCTGCTCTTCGGCGCAGCCCCGCCGCCCGATCAGTTCCGGCGCCGCTGGCAAGACCTCGTCTCGATCGCGGAAGACGCCGACTTCGACCCCGACCGATCCGGCGCACCTCGCGGCGGCGCTCTTCTTGTGCGTCCGGACGGGTTCATCGGCTATCGTCTCGCAGCGCTGGACGAGAGCGGTATCGGCGCGCTCGACGCCCATCTCGCGTCCTACCTCGCCCCCGCCCGCGCGTGAGCGCCTCGGATCGCCCCGCTCGCTTCGCCCCCGCGGCAAGTCTTCGAGAAATCGCGGATTGAGCCTCTTCCTCGCGTTCCTCGCCCTCTCGATCGTCGTCATCGTGACACCCGGGCCGGATACGGCCATGACGATCCGCAACACGCTCTTCGGCGGCCGCGCCGGCGGAATTTTCACTGCCCTTGGCATCGCCTCGGGCCAGACGATCTGGGCGCTGGCGACGAGCATCGGCATCGTCGCCCTGCTGATCGCCTCCGAACCGCTCTTCCTTGCCGTCAAATACGCGGGCGCGGCCTACCTCGTCTTTCTCGGCGTTCAGGCCCTCCGCGCGGCGATCCGGCCCATGGCTGCCACCCATGGCGGCCCGTTCGCGCCGCCCGCTCATCCGCCGCGGAACGGCGATAGCATGTTTCCCGGCCCGCCCTCCGGCGGTCAGAGCGCGTATTCCTCGAGATCGACGAGCCGCTGCATCAGCTTGAACGATATCCGAGCTCGGCCGCGCAAATGCGGGACGCGGCGAACGTCCATCCTCTGCGAGAGCTTTCGCAAATAATAGAGCTCCTCTTTGCCCGGGATATCGAACCCGTCGAATTCCCTTTGGGCGTCCCGCAAATCGCGATCGGAAACCAGCTCGTCGAACCGTCGCTTCCAGGGCGAGCCGGCCGGGCTCACGTCTAGGCCGCTTCCCTCGCCGAACGGAATTTTCCGGCGATCGCGAATGCGGGCCGGCAACTGTCCGGGATGGAGATCGTAAAGCTCGCGAAGCGCTTGCTTGCCCCGTGGCCAACCGCCGATGTCACGGACCAGAGCGGTTCGATCAAGACCGAGCGCATATCGGACCACCGCGGGATCCAGGAACGGCTCACGGGTCTCTATCTGAAACCGCATCGAGCAACGATCGACCCGTTGCAGGCTCACGCGATGCATCAGCTGCAGGACCTCGTCGCGGAGGGGGCGCCCCTCGTCGTTGCTCTCCTGAAAGGCGAGCTCCAGCGGCGCGTATCCACAAAAAAGCTCGTCGGCTCCTTCGCCGCAGAGAGCCACACGGAATCCGTCCTCTTGCATGCGCCGAGCCACCATAAGCGAGCAGACCGCGCTGCGAATGCAATTCGGGTCGAACGATTCGCTGACCTGAATGGCATCATCGATAAGCGAGAAGACCGCGTCGCTGTCTGCGTCGAACTCGATCGGGCGCAAGTCGAACCCCGTGAGGTCCGCATACTCCCGTGCGTAGGCGTGGTCCGGTGCTTCTTCATCGCCGAGGATGTAGCCGGGAGCCCCGGGACGGAACTGCCTCGCATAGTGGGCGACGAGGGTGCTGTCGATGCCGCCGCTGAACATGAGGGCGAACGGGAGATCCGGCGGGAGGCGCTTGCACACGGCCTCGCCGAGGATCCTGTCGAGTGTCGGGGCCGAACCCTGAGCGAGGCCCCCAACCGCTTCGGTGATCGGGGAGCGGAACGGCGCGCAGACCTTGCGGGTGAGAAGATAGCCGGGCGGGACGAGCATGACATCGCCCGATTCGGTCGCGTCGAGCAATGGCTGGATTTCGGAGCAGAAGAGAAACCGATCTTCCGACTGAATGACGTAGAGCGGCTTTACCCCGAACGGGTCGCGGGCGGCCAGGAATTCGCGGTGGGCGACGTCGACCGCGACGAAGGCGTACATGCCGACGACGCGCTCGAGGGACCGATGCCCCCAGGCCCTGAGCGCGTTGGCGAGCACTTCCGTGTCGGATGCCGTGCGGAAGCGGATGCCCATGGCCTCGAGCTCGCGCCGGAGCTCGCCATGATTGTAGATCTCGCCGTTGAACGAAACGGCAAGGCGGCCGTCGAACGAGAGCAACGGCTGGATCGCATGTGCGCCGTCCACGATCCGCAGCCGGCGCGTGCACATGGCGCTCCCCGGCCAGGGCGCGAGCAGCGGATCGGTGATGTCGCCGCGGTGGCGAACGCCCTCGATCAGGCGGCGTACCGCTTCGTCTGCGTCAGGCCAATCGATCGCAGCGGCTATTCCGCACATGGGCTACACCGGCGTGCAAACCGCTCTGGCGCATCGCTCTGCGATTTCGCCAGGATCCATGGCGAGCTTGCCGCGGTCCCCAGGCAGCGGCGCGTCAGGCGATGCGCAGCGGCACCAGCCGCTCGGAGGCCAGCGCGGCGAATTGCCCGGACGTGCCCGCTTCATGGTACTCGGCGTCCTCGTTGACCGCCCAGAGATCATAGCGGCGTTCGCCGGCCAGGATGTTCCGCACCGCGAGCATCGCCGTCATCATCGCGTGGTCCTGGTTGTTGTAGCGGTGCATGCCGTTGCGGCCGACGAGATGGAGGGTGGGGAAGCGCCGCTCGATCTCGTCGCGGATGGCGGCGACGTGCTCGCGATAGCGGTCGTCGTACACCGGATAGGCCTTCGCCTGGCGGACCACCGCGGCATCCACCACCGCCGAGCGCGGGGCGAGGCCGAGCTTCTCGAGCTCGGCGGCGGCGAGCGATGCGAGATCGCCGTCGGTCATGTTCCAGAGCCCGTCTCCGGCGAAGCAGAAATATTCGAGACCGACGCAGGCGAGTCGGGGATCCGGCACCATCGCCGGCGACCAGGAGCGGAAGTTCTGGATCCGCCCGACCTTCACCGAGGGATCGGGGATGTAGATCCAATTGTCGGGGAAAAGGTCCGGGGCGTCGAGGATCAGGGCGACGGTGAGGAAGTCGCGATAGCGGAGCAGCCGCGCGCGCTCGGCCGTAACGGGACGGGGCTCGATCGCCGGAACGAGCTCGGCGAGCGGCGCCGAGCTGACGACGTTGCGGGCGTGATGGAGCGTCTCGCAGCCCGCAGAATTGCGGCAGACCACCGTCCAGCGGTCGGTCGTGGCATCGTGGCGCAAGGCGATCACGCGCGCGTCCTGGCGGATCGTTCCGCCCTCGGCGAGGACGCGCGCTGCCGCCGCCTCCCACATCATGCCCGGTCCCCGCACCGGATAGTGGAAGCTCTCGATCAGCGTCTTGATCGCCGGCTGGTTCTGCCGCGCGAGGCCGAGCGAGCGGGCGAGCGCGTCGCGGATCGTGCGCCAGAGATCGAGGCCCTTGATGCGCTGCGCCGCCCAGTCCGCGGAGATCTCCTCGCAGGCGAGGCCCCACACCTTCTCGGTGTAGCTGCGGAAGAAGATCTCGAACAGGCGCGCGCCGAAACGGTTGGTAACCCAGGCGCGAAAGCTCAGCGGGTCGGGGTCGGGAAAGGCGCACCAATAGAGGTAGGAGAGCACGCAGCGCGCGCTCTCCAGCGCGCCGAGATTGCCGAGCGCCTCGAAGGCGCGGAGCGGGTAGGAATAGAGGTGCCCGCGATAATGCACGCGCGAGAGGCGCGGCCGCTCGAGCATCCCCTCGGGCAAAATCTCCTTCCAGAGCGCCACCACCTCGGCCGACTTCGAGAAGAAGCGGTGCCCACCGATATCGAAGCGAAATCCGTTGTGGGTGACGGTGCGGCTGATGCCGCCGAGATAGGTCGGATCGGCCTCGAGCACCAATGTGCGCCGCCCCTCCTTGGTGAGGAGGTAGGCTGCGGTGAGGCCGGCGGGCCCGGCGCCGACGACGGCGACATCGTATTCTCGGAGGGAAGCGGGGCCCATGGCTGGCAGCTCCGGACTTTGAGGCCCGCAGCATGCCGGTTCGAGATTGCCAAAAGCCTACTGAAGCCGGTCGATCTCAGACCTGGAGGAATCCCATCCGGTCGGCCTCCAGCACCGCCGCGGTGAGCCGCCCTCCATAGACCACCCCCGTATCGATGCCGATCCGGTTGGCGAGCACCAGCGGCTCCCTGAGCGGCGTGTGGCCGTGCACGACGACGGCGCCGAAGTCCCCTTTGTACGATAGGAACGGCTCACGGATCCAGAGGAGGTCGGCCGGATCCTGCATGCCGAGCGGCACCCCGGGGCGGACACCGGCGTGGACGAAGAAATAGCCGCCCTCGCGATGGCTCGCGGCAAGCGCGCCAAGAAAGGCGAGCTGGTCGGCGGGCACCCGCGCCGCCCAGGATCGTGGCGGCGAGCCGGGGTCGATGCCCCAGCTCTCGAGGGTGGCGGCCGCGCTGTTGAGCAGCCATAGCTCGACGGACTCGCGATCGCCGCCGGCGAGCACGGCGAGCGCCATGGCCTCGTGGTTGCCGCGGAGGTTGACCATCTCCACCCCGGCAACGGGCGAGCCGGCGGCGAGCCTTGCCAGCACCGAGGAACTCGCCGGTCCGCGATCGAGATAGTCGCCGATGTGGACGAGCAGAGGCGCGGCGATCGGCCGTTCGGCCATGTCCGCGGCGATCGCCTGGTGCAGGGCTGCCAGCTGGCGGTCGCAGCCGTGCACGTCGCCGATTGCATAGACGCGCCTTCCGGCCGGCAGGGAAGCAGGTGCTAACCGGAGGGTAACCATCGAACGCGAGGCTAGCAGCTCCAGACCTTCGCTCCGAGACACGGTGGTTCCATGGGCGGTTCCAGGATGGAGGCTCCCTTCGGCCCCGCCCACGGGGGCGTCCGCGGCGCGGCCCCTTCGGGTCCGGCAGGCGCTTGAACCGGGCGTGAACGCCCCCGAATCGCTGCCATCGAACCGCGGCGGAGCCGAGCATCTCCTGTTCGAGGCGGCGCGGCGCGCGATGCGTGCCCCGGAAGCCTGGCTCGCAGTGGTGCTCCATCTCGGGCGGCTGGCACCGCCGGCGCCGCGGCCCCATCACCGGCGCGTCGCCCGCGCCCTCCTGCACGAGGCGGCGGAGCGGCATCACGGGCAGCTCTTTCCGCTCGCCAACGGCGATCTCGTGCTGCTCTGCCGGCGAGCGGAATCGGCGGGCGACGCGATGGCCGCCCGCGCGGGCCGCGCGAATGATCCGCTCCAGCTGCCGCAAGCCCTGGCACGGCTGTTCGGCGCCGAGACGGCGGACCCCGAGCGGATCGTCTCGCTCTGGCACCTCACCACGGAGGCCGAGGCGTTCTTCTCCTACGCCGCGGGCCGGCTGGACGCCGCCGGGCCGCCGCCCCGGCAAGCCGGCGGCCGCGAAGACGACCCCGTGCTCGCACCCTCCGCGGAGCCGCAGTTGGACGGGCTCAAGGCGCTCGCCGCCTCGCCCGGGTTCACCGAGCTGGTGCAGCGCCAGACCGCTGCGCTGATCATCCGTGGCGGGCGCGGCCAAGCCCCTCGGCTCCGCCCGCTGTTCCGCGAGATCGGCTTTCGCCTGCCCGCGCTCGCCGCGCGCTTCCCCCAAGCCGCGGAGGCGCGCGCGGATCCTTACCTATTCCGCCATTTCGCCGTCCATCTCGACCGGCAGATGCTGGCGATCCTGCAGGCGGCCCTGGAGGGCGAAGGCGCGCCCGGCGGCCCGCCCGGCGGCCCATTGGCAATGCGGGGAGGGCCGACCGCCCTTGCCCTCCATTTCGACCTGACGCTCGGCAGCGTGCTCGCTTCCGCCTTCGGCCGGTTCGCCGCGCGCTGTCGCGCCGCTTCCGTGCCGGTCGGGGTGGAGGTGTCGCTGATCGAGGCCGTCGCGGATGCCGAGCTGTTCGCGCGCGCGCGCGCCACCCTCGAGCAGGCGGGAGTAGCACTCGTTTTGGACGA
Organism: uncultured Pseudomonadota bacterium; assembly: GCA_963745975.1. Lineage (GTDB taxonomy): Bacteria > Pseudomonadota > Alphaproteobacteria > Acetobacterales > Acetobacteraceae > JAKAWQ01. Next base: position 211,210 of record CAVUZJ010000018.1, on the reverse strand, counting down.
CGTGTCGTACCTCGCGTTGGCGGTCTGCCGGCCGCAGGCGCTGGCGCCCGATCTCCTGAAGCTCGAATGGTCGCCGCGGCTTCCCGCTCTTGGTGGTGCGGAGCAGCGGGCCATCGCCGCCTCCTTGACTGCGCTCGGGCCGGAGCGGGTGGTACTGCAGCGGGCAGAAACCGAGGCAGCCGTTCTCTGGGGCCTCGCCCACGGCATCCACCGGTTCCAGGGCCGGTACGTGGACGCGATGCTGGGCGCGGCGCGCATGGCGGCCTGTCCGGCGGCGGCAAGCTGCACGCTCAGCCAATGCGCGGAGCGCGCCGGCGCGGCCACGGCGCCGGGCCGGCGGTTCTGCCGCAACCTTGCGCTGCTCGATGCGGGCGCGCCCGGGGAAGGCGCACGAGGAGAAGGCGCGCGAGGGGAACTGACGGCGTGACGGTGGCCACGGCCGGAGCTGCCGACGCCGAGGCCGCTGCCCTGCGGGCGCTCGCCGCGGAGTGCCGCCGCGCCGCGGTCGCGCGGCAGGCGCTGCTGCTCCGGCTCTCGTTGTTGCCGGGCGATTACTACCGCCCGCACCACGGCAGGCTGGCGGAAAGTGCGATCGAGAAGCTCACGCGCGCGGACCGTGCGCGGCTCTATCGCCTGCCGGGCAACGACCTCGCCGTCGTCTGGCGCGGAGAGGCGGCGGGCGAACAGGAGGCACTCGCCGCGCTCCGCACGCTCTTCGCCGGCGCGCGCACGATGCTCCCGCCGTTCTCCGCGCTGGTCCGGCGCTTCGTCCTGCCGGACGATGCCACCTCGCTCGCTGCGTGCCTCGCCGGTGGGGCGGGCCAAGCCCCGGCGCCCCCGACGCGCCGGCCGCCCGTCGATCTGGCGGAGCTTGCGCGCATTGAGCGCGCGCTTGCCTCCGCCGATATGGCGCGCTTCGCCCGCCGCCGCCCGGTCTGCCGCAAAGACGCCGAGGGAAACTGGCGGCGGGTCTGGGAAAGGCGGCTTCTTTCCGCGACCGAGCTCGCCGAGAACCTCACCCCGGAGCATGACCTTCTCGCCGATCCATGGCTCTTCCGGCGCCTCACCCGCACGCTCGATCGGCGCATGCTGGCGCTCCTCGCAGCACCTGGGGAAATCGGAAGGGCTCTCCCGTTCGCCATCGATCTCAATGTCGAGAGCATCCTCTCGCCTTCGTTCCTCGCCTTCGACGCCGTGCTTCCGTCGGGCCTGCGCGGGAAGGTGCTGCTCGGCCTGCTGCCCGCCGATATCCTCGCCGATGCCGTGTCGTTCCGTTTTGCCCGCGATTTCGCGCGCGGGCGCGGCTACCGCCTGATCGTGCGCGGGATCACCGCTTCCCTCCTTCCGGCGATCTCGCTGGCCGCGCTCGGGCTCGACTTCCTCGAGCTCGAATTCGCGGAAGCGCTCCTTGGGCTGGCTTCCAGCCGGCTCGGCGAAGTGTCGGAGGACCGCGGCCGGATCGTGCTGTGCCACGCCGACACCGAGGAGTTGGTTGCCTGGGGCGAAGCCCAGGGCTTGAGCCTCTTCGAGGGCGGCATGGCAGCCCCGGACATGTAACCCCGCCGCACTCTTGGCGGGTGTCGGGGATCGGCCTATCCCGCCGCCATGGACGCACCCGGGGATGCAATCGTCGTCGAGGGGCTGGTCAAGCGGTACGGCCGCGGCACGCTCGCGGTCGACGGCATCGACTTCCGGGTGCCCGAGGGCACGACGGTCGGGCTGCTCGGCGGCAACGGCGCGGGCAAGACGACGACGCTCGCCCTCCTGCTCGGCCTGCTGATCCCGACCGCGGGCCGCATCGAAGTGCTCGGCCACGACATGGCGAAGGACCGGTTCCCGGCGCTGGCGCGGATGAATTTCTCCTCGCCCTACGTCGCCCTGCCGCAACGGCTGACGGTGGCCGAGAATCTTCGTGTGTATGGACATCTCTACGGCGTGGCCGCGCTCGAGCGGCGGATCGGCGAGCTTGCCGAGCAGCTCGACCTCGGCGAATTCCTCGCCCGCCCGACGGGCGAGCTCTCGGCCGGGCAGAAGACGCGCGTGGCGCTCGCCAAGGCATTGATCAACCGACCGGAAGTGCTGCTGCTCGACGAGCCGACGGCGAGCCTCGACCCCGACAGCGCCGACTGGGTGCGGGGCTGGCTCGAGCGCTACCGGGCGGAGCGGCGCTGCGCGATCCTGCTCGCCTCGCACAATATGGCCGAGGTCGAGCGCCTCTGCTCGGAGGTTCTGGTACTGAAGACGGGCCGGATCGTCACGATGGGCAGCCCGGCCGCGCTGATCGCGCGCTACGGGCGGGAGGATTTGGAGGAGGTGTTCCTCGACATCGCGCGCGGCCGGCGCACCGCCCGAATCCCCGCATGAGTGGTCCCGGCATGAGCGGTGGGGCGCGGCGGATCTGGGCGCTGCTCTACCGGCACCTGGCGCTCTACCGGCACTCCTGGCCGCGGTTCGTGGAGCTGATCTACTACCCGGTCCTGCAGATGCTGATCTGGGGGTTCACCGCGCGCTTCATCGCCACGCGCCTCGCCACACCTCTCGCGCTCGCGGGCAGCATGCTGATCGGCGGCGTGCTGCTCTGGGAAGTCGCGCTCCGGAGCCAGATGGGGGTGACGGTGAGCTTCCTCGAGGAGATCTGGTCGCGCAATCTCGGGCACCTCTTCGTCAGCCCCTTGCGGCCGTCGGAGCTGGTGGGCGGGCTGATCGCGGTCTCCTTCCTGAGGATGCTGGTGGGGCTCATTCCGGCGATCGCGCTCGCCTGGTTCCTCTATGCGTTCGACCTGTTCCGGCTGGGTCCGGTCCTGGTGCTGTTCTTCGCCAATCTGATGGTCATGGGTTGGTGGGTCGCGCTGATGGTGGTGGCGCTGATCCTGCGCCACGGGGCGGGCGCGGAGACGATGGCGTGGGCGGTGCTCTTCGGGCTGACGCCGTTCTCCGCGGTGTTCTACCCCGTCTCCGTGCTGCCGCCGGCGTTGCGCGTGCCGGCGCTCGCGCTGCCCTCTTCGCACGTATTCGAGGGGATGCGCGCCGTGCTGCTGCACGGCGCCGTGCAATGGGGTGAGATGGGATGGGCGATCGGGCTCAATTTGATCTGGATGGCCGCCGCGATGGTGGTGTTCGCGCGGCAGTTCCGCGCGGCCCGGGTGCGCGGCGCGCTGATATCGATCGGCGAATGAGCCCCACACGGTTCTGGCTGGTCCGGCACGCGCCGGTCGACGCGGCCGCGCGCGCGATCCTCTACGGGACGATGGATGTCGAGCTTTGCGCGGAGAGCCTTCGGGAGGCAGCTCCGCTCTGCCGCGCGCTTGCAGCAAAGCTGCCGCGCCCGGCGGAGTGGGTGGTCTCGCCGCTGACACGCACGCGGCTGACCGCGGAGGCGATCTTCGCCGCGGGGTATCCGGAAGTGGTGCCGGTCATCGAGCCGGACGTCATCGAGCAGTCGCTCGGCGCGTGGCAGGGCCTGGCGCACGCGGAGCTGCCGGAGCGGCTGGCGGGCCCCGCCCACGCCTTCTGGCCGCTCGGCCCGGCGGAGCGGCCGCCGGGCGGGGAAAGCGTGGATGACGTCATCGTCCGGGTGGGCGCGGCGCTCGAGCGGCTGGCGGCACGCCACCCGGACGCGGACGTGGTGGTCGTCGGGCACGGCGGCGCCATCCGCGCGGCGGTGGCGCACGCGCTCGGCGTGGGCGCCGAGGCCGCACTTTCGCTCGCGATCCAGAACCTCTCGTTGACCCGCCTCGAACGCTACCCGCACGCTTGGCGTGTGCTCTGCGTGAACGAGCTGGCCGTCGCTACGCCGGGCGGGGACTCAGGCTGACGGCCGGGTCCCCATCGCGCGAGCGCGATGGGACCCCCACCCCCGCTGGGGCCTGGAGGCCCCAGACCCCCATTGGTTTTAAGTAATGGATTGCAAAGGCTCCGCCTTTGCCGAGGGGCCGGGCCCCATCGCGCTCGCGCGATGGGAACCCGCGCAAGGGGGGCAGAGCCCCCCTTGTCCTCAGTTACGCCGCGACGGCGGGCTGCCGGGCGTCGTTCGCGGGGGCGCCGCTGGTGACCTCGATCCGGCGCGGCTTCAGCTGCTCGGGCACCAGGCGCTTCAGCCCGATATGGAGCAGGCCGTTCTCGAGCGCAGCGCTCTCGACGACCATGTGATCCGCGAGCGCGAAGCGGCGCTCGAAGGCGCGTCCGGCGATGCCGCGGTAGAGGACCTTCGGCTCGGCGCCGCCCTTGGGCGCGTGGCCGGTGACGGTCAGGGTATTGTCCTGGACCGCAACGTCGAGATCGCCGGGCGCGAAGCCCGCCACCGCCATGGTCAAGCGGTACGAATCCTCGCCGGTCTTCTCGATGTTGTAGGGCGGATAGCCGGGCACGTCGGACGGCGCGGCAGCCATCAGGCGAGCCAGCCGGTCAAAGCCGATCGCGGTACGGAACAACGGGGCAAAATCGTAGCTGGTCATGGTGAACCTCCTGCATCCCAGCAAGGCTTGATGCGGGCCACCCGGATGGGTCGACCCTTTGGTCTCGGCGCGGCCCCGTTCAGGGCGCCGCGCACCCCAAGAAGCTGGCGATGCCGGATCGGAGGTTCAAGAAGGCGCCGCGCGAGACGGCTATTTCTTCGTCTCGCTCTTGCCGGCGCCGGTCATGCCGAGCCCGGCGAAGCGGCGGTTGAACTTCGCCACTTGCCCACCGGAATCGATGATCCGGTGCTGGCCGGTCCAGGCGGGGTGCGATTTCGGATCGACATCGAGATGCAGCGTGTCGCCCGCGCTTCCCCAGCAGGAGCGGGTGGTGAAGCTGGTGCCGTCGGTCATCACGACGGTGATCGGATGGTATTCGGGATGGATGCCGGGCTTCATGATGCTGGACCGTGGAATAGAGCCGCGCTCTTTAGCCGCGCTTGCCGGCAAGGGCAAGCCGGCACGCTCAGGTGAGCGCGCCGCGGGCGTATTGCGGCGGCCAGGGCAGCGTAAAGCCGAGGGCCCGGGCGGCGCGCATCGGCCACGCCGGGTCGGCGAGCAGGGCGCGCGCGAGCAGCACGAGGTCGGCTCGGCCGTTCGCCAGGATCTCGGCGGCGTGGTCGGGCGTGCGAATCAGCCCGACCGCGCCGGTCGCGATGCTCGCCTCCTTGCGCACCCGCTCCGCGAACGGCACCTGGTAGCCGGGATGGGTCGGCACCTCCTGAGCCGGGGAATTGCCGCCCGAGGAGCAATCGATCAGGTCGACATCGCCGCGCGCGGCCAGCAGCTTCGCGACACCCACGGCGTCGTCGGCGGTGAAGCCGCCGGGCGCCCAGTCGGAGCAGGAGATGCGCACGAAGAGCGGCAGCTCCGCCGGCCAGACGCCGCGCACGGCGTCGATCGTCTCCATGAGAAAGCGCGCGCGGCCGGCAAGGTCGCCGCCATAGGCATCGTTGCGCCGGTTGGCGAGCGGCGAGAGGAACGAGCTCAGCAGATAGCCGTGGGCGGCGTGGATCTCGATCACCTCGAACCCGGCCTCGCGCGCCATCCGCGCGGTATCGGCGAACTGGCCGGCGATCTCGGCGATCCCCGCGACCGAAAGCGCCTCGGGAACGCTGTAGCCCTGGTCGAACGGCACCGCGCTCGGGCCCACGCCCACCCAGCCGCCCGCCTCGGGCAGCACGGGCTTTCCGCCCTCCCACGGGCGGGCGACGCTCGCCTTGCGCCCGGCATGCGCGAGCTGGATGCCGGGCACGGCGCCGCCGCGGCGAATGATCGCGACGACGCGCTTGAGGAACTCGCGATGCTCTGCCTTCCACAAGCCGAGGCAGTGCGCGGTGATGCGCGCGCGGGCCGAGACGTGGGTCGCCTCCGTAAAGACGATGCCGGCCCCGCCCATCGCCTTGGCGCCGAGATGCTGCACGTGCCAGTCATCGCCCAGGCCATCGACCGCGCTGTATTGGCACATGGGCGAAACGACGATGCGGTTGCGCGCGGTGATCGAGCGGAACGTGATGGGCTGGAAGAGGAGCGGTGCGGCGGCCATCGGAGAAGAAATCCTTGCGATGAGAAGCGGCTTGGCGCGCGGATAGGGCGGGGTCTCCGCCTTGGCAAGGCCCGGCTTGGCAAGAAAGGGCGCGCGCTGCCAGTCTCGCCCGCGAAAGACCTGCGGAGAGGAGAGATGCGGCTCGCCGGCAAGATTGCAATCGTCACGGGCGCGGCGCGCGGCTTCGGCGAGGGCATTGCCCGCGCCTTTGCCCGTGAAGGCGCGCGGCTGGTGCTCGCCGATCTCAATGCGGCGGGCGTGGCGCGGCTCGCCGCCGAGATCGGGGCTCAGGCCGCCGCCGTCGCGGCCGACGTGAGCCGAGGGCCGGATGTCGAGGCGATCGTCGGCGCCGCGCTCGCGCGCTTCGGCGGCCTCGACATCGTCGTCAACAATGCCGGCACGACGCACCGCAACCGCCCGATGCTGGAGGTTGACGAGGCGAGCTTTGACCGCGTCTACGCCGTCAACGTGAAATCGCTCTACTGGATGGCACGCGCCGCGGTGCCCGTCCTGCGCGCGCAGGACCGCGGCGGCTCGATCATCAATATCGGCAGCACCGGCGGCATCCGCCCGCGCCCGGGCCTCGTCTGGTACAACGGCAGCAAGGCCGCGGTGAACGTCATCAGCATGTGCATGGCAAGCGAGCTTGCGGCCGACAATATCCGCGTCAATTCGGTCTGCCCGGTGATCGGCGAGACCGGGCTCGTCGAGGAATTCATGGGCATGAAGAACACCGCGGAAAATCGCGAAAAATTCCTCGCGGGCATTCCGCTCGGCCGGATGAGCACGCCCGCGGACGTCGCGAACGCGTGCCTCTGGCTTGCCGAGGATTCCTCATCGTTCATCACGGGAATATTGCTGCCTGTCGATGGCGGTCGCTGCGCTTGAGCCGCGATGAACATCCTCTCGCTGCAATCCTGGGTGGCTTATGGCCATGTCGGCAACGCCGCCGCGGTCTTTCCGCTCCAGCGCCTCGGCGCGGAGGTCTGGGCGGTGCACACGGTGCAGTTCTCCAACCACACCGGCTATGGCGATTGGACCGGCGAGGTCTTCGGCGCGGCAACGATCGCCGCACTGGTCGAAGGGATCGCACGGCGAGGCGTGTTCCCCGCCTGTGACGCCGTGCTTTCGGGCTATCTCGGCGGAGCGCCGCTCGGCGAGGCGGTGCTCGCGGCGGTCGGGCGCGCGAAGGCTGCCAATCCGCGTGCGCTCTATTGCTGCGATCCGGTGATCGGCGATTCCGGGCGCGGGATCTATGTCGCGGCGGAGATCCCGGAATTCCTCCGGGCGCGGGCGCTGCCCGCCGCGGATATCGCACTGCCCAACCCGTTCGAGCTTTCCCTGCTCACCGGCCTTCCGTGCGGCACTCTGGCCGAGACGAAACATGCGCTTGCGCGGCTGCACGCGATGGGCCCGCGCACGGTGCTGGTGAGCGGGCTCAGGACCGAGGCGACGCCCTCGGACGTGCTCGACCTCATCGTGGGCGAGGGAGGCGCGTTCCATCTTCTGCGCACACCGCGCGTGCCAATCTCGGTGAACGGCGCGGGCGACGTGCTTGCCGCCCTCTTCCTCTTCCACCTTCTGGCGAGCGGATCGGCGGTTCGCGCGCTTGAGGCGGCTTCCTCGTCGCTCTTCGGGCTGATCCGGCGGACCGCGGAGTCCGGCGGGCGCGAGCTCGCGATCGTCGCGGCGCAGGAGGAGTTCGTGCGCCCTACGGCCCTTTTCAAAGCGGTGGCCTGTTGAGCGAGGCGTGCATGGGTGAGGAAGAAGCTGGGGCCGGATGCTGCGCGCGCCTCGATGCGACGCACGACCCGCGGCGCAGCACTTGGGTGGAATCGGCCGATGGCCATCCGGATTTCCCGATCCAGAACCTGCCGTTCGGCGTTTTCAGCCCGCCGGGCGGCCTGCCGCGCGGCGGAATTGCGATCGGCGAGGAGATATTCGATATCGCGGTCGCCGACGCGGCCGGGCTATTCACAGGCGAAGCGGCGCATGCCGGGCATGCCGCACGCGGCCCCTCGCTCAATCAGTTGATGGCGCTCGGCGCCGGCCCGCGCCGGGCGCTCAGGGCGCGCGTTTCGGAGCTTCTGGACGCCGACGACGCCCAGCGCCGGCGCGCGCAGGCCGTCTCCGGCCTCATCCACCCGGCGCGACAGTGCACGCTCCATCTTCCCGCCGCGATCGGCGACTACACTGACTTCTATGCCGGCATTTACCACGCGGCCCACGTCGGCGCGCTGCTCCGGCCGGAGAGCCCGCTTCCGCCCAGCTACAAATATCTCCCCATCGCCTATCACGGCCGCGCTTCCACGGTCGTCGCCTCCGGCACGGATTTCTGCCGGCCCGTGGGGCAGCGCAAGCCGCGCGACGCGGCGGTGCCACGATACGAGCCCTCGCGGAACCTCGATTTCGAGCTGGAGCTCGGCATTTGGATCGGGCCCGGGAATGCGCTCGGCGCGCCCATCCCGATCGCCGCGGCGGAGGGCCACATCGCCGGCTTCTGCCTCCTCAACGACTGGTCGGCGCGCGACATCCAAGGCTGGGAATACCAGCCGCTCGGTCCCTTCCTCGGGAAGAACTTCTGCACCACGGTCTCGCCCTGGGTGGTCACGCCCGAGGCGCTGCAGCCCTTTCGCTGCGTTGCCTGGCCGAGGGAGGAGGATCCGGCGCCGCTTGCGTATCTCGCCGATGACGCGGACCAGCGCACGGGTGGGCTCGACATCGCGCTCGAGGTCACGCTCTCGACACTTTCGATGCGCGATCGCGGCATGGGCCCGGAGCGTATCTCTCTCAGCACGACGCGCCATCTCTACTGGACCGTGGCTCAGCTCGTCGCGCACCACGCGAGCGGCGGCTGCCGCCTTCGGCCCGGCGATCTGTTCGGCTCCGGCACCGTCTCGGGGCCGGAGCCGGGCAGTTTCGGCAGCCTGCTCGAGATGACCGAGGGCGGGCGCCGCCCGCTCGCGCTTGGCTCGGGGGAGACGCGGCGCTTCCTCGAGGATGGCGACGAAGTGATTCTCTCCGCCCGCGCCATGCGAGAGGGTTTCGTTTCGATCGGGTTCGGTGCCTGCGCCGGGCGGGTGATGCCGGCACTGCGCTGAGGACGCCGCCTCGCCGATCAGCCGCGCAAGCGGGCCACGGTCGCCGTGGTGGAGTGGCCGGGCAGCAGCTCGGCGAGCATGACGCGCCCGCCCCATGCCTGCATCTCCTCGGCGCCGACCACGGTGTCGAACGTGTAGTCCGCGCCTTTGACCAAGAGGTCCGGGCGGAGCTCCGACATCAGCGCGAGGGGCGTATCCTCCTCGAAGATGCAAACGAGATCGACGGCGGCAAGGCTGGCGAGCACGGCAGCGCGCGCCGCCTCGGGCTGCACCGGGCGGCCTGCGCCCTTGAGCCGCCGGACGCTCGCGTCGCTGTTGAGGCCGACGACGAGCCGGTCGCAGGCCGCGCGGGCCTGCTCGAGCAGGTGGACGTGGCCGGGATGGAGGAGATCGAAGCAGCCGTTGGTGAAGCCGACGCGCCAGCCCCTGCGGCGCCAGCGCTCGACCTGCTCGATCGCCGCCTCGCGCGAAAGGATCTTGCGCAGACAGCTCCCCTCGGCGCTGAGCGCGGCGAGCAGCTCCTCGGGCCGCGCGGCAGCAGTGCCGACCTTGCCGACCACGATGCCGGCGGCGATGTTGGCCAGCCGTGCTGCCGCGGGCAGCTCGAGGCCGCCCGCTATCCCGGCGGCCAGCGTCGCCACCACCGTATCGCCGGCGCCGGAGACATCGAACACCTCGGCCGCCTCGGCCGGAAAATGCTGTGGGCCGGACTCGTCGAGCAGCGTCATCCCGTCCTCGGCCCGCGTCACCAGCACGGCGCCGAAGCCGTGCGCCACGCGGAGCGCCGTGGCGGCCGCGACCAGCGCGGCCTCGCTGTCGACCGGCATTCCACTGGCTTCCGCAAGCTCGCGGCGGTTGGGTGTTATGATATCGGCGCCGGCATAGCGGCGGTAATCCGGGCCCTTGGGATCGACGATCACGGTGCGGCGCAGTTCGCGCGCCGTCTGGATCAGCGCGGCTGCGGTGTCGGCGCCGATGGCGCCCTTCGCGTAGTCGGAGAGGATGGTGACGCTGGTTGCGGCCATCGCGTCGGCGGCGATGCGGAGGAGCCGCTCCGCGAGCCGCGGGCCGATCGGAGAGGTATTCTCGTGGTCGGCGCGAAGCAGCTGCTGCCCGTTCGCGATGTAGCGGACCTTGAGCGTCGTGGTGCGGCCGCCCTCGACCAGGAGCCAGGGCTCGACACCGCGCTGGCCGCCGATCAGGCCGGTGATCTCGGCGCCGGCCGGATCGTCGCCGACGACTGAAATGAAGGCCGTGGCGACCCCGAGCGCGGTGAGGTTGCGCAAGACGTTGCCGGCTCCGCCCGGCATCACGCTCTCGCGCTCGACCGCGAGGATCGGCACTGGCGCCTCGGGGCTGATGCGCCGGACGGTGCCGTAGAGATAGCGGTCGAGCATGACGTCGCCGATCACGGTGACGTTGCCGCGGGCGAGCCGCGGAACCGCGTCCGCGAGATCGCCCAAAGCCGGGGTCGGACGTGGAAGACGCGTGCGCCCGCTTTCCATGAAGGATGGCACTAACCGGTCGGGGCCCCGCAAAGCAAGCACGGAGAGAAGGCGGCGGCGCCGGCCGCAGCGATGCAAGCGGGCGGACTACTCCTTCTGCGCGACAACCGGATCCTTTTGCGTGCCGGCACCTATTTCCGGCAATTGTCTCTATCTTTAGAGAAGGCAGAGCGCGGCGAGCTCCCGGCGAAGCTGCTCCGGCAGCCGGGCGGCGCCTTGGGCACGGCTCGGCACGATATCGCGCGGGGCGGCATCCGCGTCGAGATAGCGCCAGCCCTGGAACGGCTTGACCAGGCGCGCCTCGACCGGCACCAGCTTCGCCTCGAAGAGGAGGAGCGTGGCGCGGCTGCCGTCCGGGGCGCGGGTCTCGCTGATGCCCCGCAGGCGCTGGCGCACCAGCATCGCGCCCCCGATCACCCAGTAGATCGAGCCGCCGGCAAGCAACTCGGCCGAGCGGCGGGGGAAGCTCCGGGTGCGGTGTCGAAGGGGAGGATCGGAGCGGAATCGCGCCTCCTGCAGCCGCCGGAGATGGGCGACGTCGGTGACGCCGACACAGAGCTTCATCAGGTGGAGCACGGGCTGGGCAAAATCGATCAGGACCCTCCCATGTAGCGCCCCCGGCGGCGGAGAAGGAAGGAAGGAAGGCCTACCTCCCGAACCGGCGATGGCGGCCCTGGTAAGAGCGGATGGCCCGCAGGAGATCGATCTTGCGGAAGTTCGGCCAGAAGACGTCGGCGAAGTAGAATTCGCTGTAGGCGCTTTGCCAGAGGAGGAAGCCGGAGAGGCGGATCTCGCCGCTGGTGCGGATGATGAGGTCCGGGTCGGGGGCGTGGGGCATGTAGAGATACTGGCGGAGCGTTTCCGGCGTAATGCGGGCGATCAGCTCTTGTGGGGTGGAATCGTTCGCGTGCTCGGAGAGAAGCGCGCGCACCGCATCGACGATCTCCTCGCGGCCGCCGTAGCCGATGGCGATGGTGAGCAGCAAATTGCCGTAGCCCTGGGTTGCGTGCTTGGCTTCGGCGATCGCCTCGAGGGTGGCCGGCGGCAGCAGGTCGAGCCGGCCGATGGCCTCCACGCGGACACGCCGGGCGTGGATGCGCGGGTCGGTCGCGAGCAGGCGGAGCTTGGCTTCCACGGCGGCCAGGATGCCCGAGACCTGGTCGGGCGAGCGTGTGAGGTTGTCGGTCGAGCATACCCAGAGCGTTACGGCCGGGATGGCGAGATCGCTGCACCAGTCGAGCACGTCGTCGAGCTTGTTGGCTCCCGGCGCGTACACCTGGCGCGGGTCGGTGATGCCGTTTTCGCGTCCGTGCCGACGGTTGCCGTCGAGGATGATGCCGACGTGCTGCGGCATGGGCCCCGCTGCAATCTCGTTCAGGAGGCGCCGCTCGTAGAGCCGGTAGAGTGGGCGGCGCAGGATGTCCTTGGGGGCCATGGTCGGTTCCCAGACATGGGCCCGGGAAGGGATGGGAGGCAAGAGGCAGCCATCGGATCGCGGAGCTGAACGGCGAGCGGAGCGAGCCGGGAACGCAGCGTGAATCCGATGGCCAGAAAAAGCTGATGCCGGTCCCTCGCTTCCGGCCGGCATCAGCTAGGCTTGAGCAATCCAGGTGATCGGCCGAAACTCGGGTCATCGCGACCAACGGGGAATATCCATGCCGGAGAGTCCGACCGATCCCAGGCATGCGGCGGAGACGCATCTGCCGCTCGGCGATCTCACCGTGCTTGACTTGACGCTCGCCCGTGCCGGGCCGACCTGCGTGCGCCATCTCGCGGACTGGGGGGCGAAGGTGATCCGGATCGAGCCGCCGACGGTCGGCTCGGAGGACATCGCCGGCGACCGCGACGGGCCCGATTTCCAGAATCTCCACCGCAACAAGCGGATGGTCCAGCTCAACCTCAAGACGCCGGAGGGCCACGACGCCTTCATGCGGCTCGCCGCGCACGCCGACGTCATCGTCGAGAACATGCGCGCCGCGGTGAAGCACCGGCTCAACATCGGCTACGACGATGTCCGGGCGATCAACCCGCGGATCGTCTATGCGAGCATCAGCGGGTTCGGCCAGGACGGGCCCTATGCGAAGCGCGCCGGCGTCGATCAGATCGCCCAGGGGCTCGGCGGGCTGATGTCGATCACCGGCCTGCCGGGCCAGGGTCCGGTGCGGGTCGGCATTCCGATCGCCGACCTCACGGCGGGCAACCTGCTGGCGCTCGGCGTGATGATGGCGCTCTACGACCGCGAGCGCACCGGCGTCGGGCGCTGGGTGCAGACGAGCCTGCTCGAAGCGCAGGTCTTCATGCTCGACTTCCAGGCGACGCGCTGGCTGATGCGCCACGAGGTGCCCAAGCAGGCGGGCAACGACCATCCGACGGGCATCCCGACCGGGGTTTTCCCGACGTCGGACGGGATGATCAACATCGCCGCCTCGTCGGCACGCCTCTGGGAGCGCTTCTGCGACGCGATCGGCCGGCCGGAGTGGAAGGCGAAGGAGGAGTGGCGCACCCAGAAGGGCCGCAGCGCCGCGCGCGCGGAGATCAACGCCGCGATCGCCGAGGTCACGCGCGGCAAGCCCGCGTCCCACTGGGTTGAGCTATTCGAAGACGCGGGCATTCCCTGCGGCCCGATCAACACGATCGACAAGGTGTTCGCCGATCCGCAGGTGCAATACATGAAAATGGCCCGTCCCGTGAAGCATCCGAGGCTCGGCGAGATCGCGCTCGTTGGCTCGGCGATCACGCTCTCGGGCTATCCGAAGGACATCCGCACGCCCACGCCCGAGGCGGGCGAGCACACCGAGGCGGTGCTGCGGGAGGTCGGCTACAGCGCCGGCGAGATTGCCGAGATGCGTGCGAAAGGAGCGATCTGAATGGAGTACGCCGGCGGGAAAATGCTGGCCGAGGTCGGCGACGGCATCGGGCTCGTCACCTTCAACCAGCCCGAGAAGCGCAATGCCATGTCGGTCGAGATGTGGCAGGGCCTGGAGGCGATCCTCGATCGCTTCGCTACGGATCCGGCCGTGCGCGTGCTGGTGCTGGCAGGCGCAGGGGAGAAGGCGTTCGTCTCCGGCGCCGACATCAGCCAGTTCGAGAAGAACCGCGCGAACGCGGACGCGCAGGCGGAGTACGACAGGCAAACGAGCGCAGGAAGGCAGAAGCTCGGCGCCTTCCCCAAGCCGGTCATCGCGCGCGTCCGCGGCTTCTGCCTGGGCGGCGGCCTCGGCATCGCGATGCAGGCGGATATCCGCATCGCCTCCTCGGACTCTCAGTTCGGCATTCCGGCCGCGCGGCTCGGCATCGCCTACGGGTTCGAGATGGTGCGCACGCTCGTCTCCCTGGTCGGGCCGGCGAACGCGCGGATGATCCTCTATACGGGCGGGCGGATCGATGCCGCGGAGGCGCTGCGCGTCGGGCTCGTCAACCGCGTGGTCGCGCCGGACGCCCTCGAGGGCGAGGTCGCCGGACTCGCGCGCCAGCTCGCGGAGAACGCCCCGCTCTCGATCCTCTCCTCGAAGCTCGCGGTCGCCGCCGTGCTCAAGGATCCTGCCGATCGTGACGTCGAGGGATTGCGGCGCGCCTCGCAGGCCTGCTTCGACAGCGCCGATTATCGCGAGGGGCGCACTGCCTTCATGGAGAAGCGCCGGCCCCAGTTCGCCGGCAGATAGGATTCCATGATCGAGGAGGAGGCGCTTCCTCCGGGGCGGCGCCGGCTTGCGCTGGCGACCGTCTTCATTGCGATCACGATGGCGGTACTCGACGGGGCGATTGCCAACGTCGCCTTGCCGACGATCGCGCGCGACGTGCACGCAAGCCCGGCCGCGTCGATCTGGGTGGTCAACGCCTATCAGCTTGCCGTCACGGTCTCGCTCCTCCCCTTTGCCTCGCTCGGCGAGATCTACGGCTATCGGCGCGTCTATCAGGGCGGGCTCTTCCTTTTCACCATCGCCTCCCTTCTCTGTGCGCTTTCCACCTCGCTGCCGATGCTCGCGGCCGTGCGCGTGGTGCAGGGGTTCGGCGCCTCCGGGATCATGAGTGTCAACGCGGCGCTGGTGCGTTTCATCATGCCGCGAAACCTCCTCGGCCGCGGCATCGGCATGAACGCGCTGGTGGTGGCGGTCGCTTCGGCCGTGGGACCGACGGTCGCATCCGCGATCCTTTCGGTGGCGGCGTGGCCGTGGCTGTTCGCGGTCAACGTGCCGATCGGGATCGTGGCTCAGCTTATCGCGCTCGGTTCTCTGCCGGCGACACCGCGCTCGCCTTACCGCTTCGACTGGGCCGCAGCAGCGTTGAGTGCTGCCATGTTCGGTCTCCTGATCGTGGCGATCGACGGCGTCGGGCATGGCGAGAATTTGACTGTGCCGGTCGCGGCGCTCGCGGGCACGGTGCTCGCCGCCGTGATGCTGGTCCGCCGCACGCTTGGCCAAGCCGCGCCGATGCTGCCGCTGGATCTCTTCCGCCGTCCGATCTTCGCGCTCTCTTCGGCAACCGCGGTGTGCTCGTTCACCGCCCAGAGCCTGGCTTACGTTTGTCTGCCGTTCTATTTCCAGGACGTGCTCGGCCGTTCCCAGGTGGCCACGGGATTTCTCATGACGCCGTGGCCCCTCACGGTCGCGGTCGCGGCCCCGATCGCAGGCCGGCTTGCCGATCGCTATCCCGCAGGCATTCTCGGCGGGATCGGGCTCGCGTTGCTGGCGGCGGGTCTCGTGCTGGTGGCGCTGCTGCCCGCGCATCCTTCCAATTTCGACATTGCCTGGCGGATGACGGTTTGCGGGGCCGGCTTCGGATTTTTTCAATCACCGAACGGCAAGGCGCTGATCGAGAGCGCGCCGCGCGAACGCACCGGCGGGGCGAGCGGAATCATGTCCACGTCGCGCCTGCTTGGGCAGACGATGGGTGCGGCGCTGGTCGCGCTCGCCTTCGGACTTGCGGGCGCGCAAGGAACGACGACGGCGATCGTGATGGCGGCTGCTTTCTCGGCGGTGGCGAGCGTCGTGAGCATGCTGCGCCTGATGAACACCGCGCCGCCCGCGAACCAAGCGGAGCTCGCACGTCCGAGGCGCGGGCGCATAGGGCCGTGAAGCGACGGCTCGACCTTATCGGGAATGCCGGGGAGGGCTCACGCGGATCATTTCGAGGATCGCATCGGCGGCGGCCTCGGAGGGCGTCCCCGATCCTGGCGCGAGGCTCGCCAGCACCGGGCCGAAGGCGGCGCGCTGGGAGGCCGCTTTGCCCGGATCGCTGAGCAGCCCGTCGAGCGCGGCCGCGAGCCGTTCGGGCGTGCAGTGCTCCTGGAGGATTTCCGGAACCACCTCGCAGCCCGCCAGCAGGTTGACGAGCGAGGCATAGGGTACTTTTGCGAGGCGGCGGGCGAGGAAGCCGGTGATCGGATTGAAGCGGTAGGCGACCACCATTGGCACGCCGGCAAGCGCGAGTTCGAGCGCGGACGTGCCGGACTTGCACAGCGCGGCGGACGCGGCGGCGTACGCGTCGGGCTTGGCCGCTTCGGTTTCGAGGAGAATCGGCGGCACCGGCCAGCCCGCCAGTGCCCCGCCCAGCATCGCGCGGACCGCCGGCGCGGCCGGCACCACGGGCCGGAGACCCGGGTGGGCGGAAACGAGGGCGGCGATAGTCTCGCCGAAGATGCGGGCATGGCGGGCAACCTCGCCGGGCCGGCTGCCCGGGAGCACCAGCAACACCGTCGCGTCGGGAGGAAGCCCGTGTGCGGCGCGAAATCGCTCGGCATGGCCCCCGGCGAGGCCCGATTCGAGCACGGGATGGCCGACGAAGGTCGCGGCGAGACCGTGGCGGGCGAAAAAGGCCGGCTCGAACGGAAGCAGGCAGAGCAGGCGCTCCCAAAGTCCGGGGAAATGCCGGGCCCGCCCTTCCCGCCACGCCCAGACCTGCGGGGCGACGTAGTGGGCGCGCGGCAGCCCGAGCGGGCGGATCGCGCGGAGGAGGCGGAGCGCGAACCCCGGGCTGTCGATCGTGACCACTGCGTCCGGCCGCCGCTCGGCGATGTCGGCGGCGGCCTGCCGGAGCAGGCGGCGGAGGCGGAAGAGGGCCGGCACCACCTCGACCAGGCCCATGAGCGAAAGCTCCCCCATCGGGAAGAGGCTCTCGAGCCCCTGCCCCTGCATGAGGGGGCCGCCGACGCCAGCGAAGGAGGTGTCCGGCGCGCGTCGCGCGAGGGCCGCCATCAGCCGCGCGCCGAGCACGTCGCCGCTAGCCTCCCCCGCGAGCAGCCAAACCAGTCTCGTCACGCCGATCGCTCTCTGGACGGTGCCTCCGGGGCCCGCATTGCCTCCGCCTCGCTCCGCAGGCGGTGGAAGCTGCGGCGGCTGAACGGGAGCATCCCGAGATAGACGAGCGCCATGATCGCCAGCGCCCCCCACGCATCGGCGACCAGGAGCGCGGCGAAGGCCGCGGTGCCGACCATCAGCGGCAGCACGTATTCCGCAGGAACCTTGAAGTTCTTGAAGCTCCATACCGGCAGGGTGGACACCAGCAGGGCGGCGGCACCAATCAGCACGAAGGCGTTGAAAAGCGGGAAGCGCGCCGCAGCGACCAGCCACGGCCAGCCGAGCGACTGTCCCTCGAGCCCCACAAAAAGAGGGAAGAGCGCCACGCCGGCTCCGGCCGGCGCAGGGACGCCGGTGAAGAAATTGTACGCGTAGGCCGGCGCCGGCGCCGCATCCAGCGAGGCGTTGAATCGTGCGAGGCGAAGCGCCATGCAGATCGCGAACAGGAGCGGGGGCACGAACCCGAAGCCGCGCCAGCCGGAGAGCGACCAGAGATAGATTGTGAAGGCCGGCACCACGCCGAAGCAGAGGAAATCGGCGAGGCTGTCGAACTCGGCGCCGAAGCGCGAGGTAGCTTTCAACAGGCGGGCGAGCCTGCCATCCAGGCCGTCGATTCCGCCGGCGACGACGATCGCCACCGCCGCCCACCCGTAGTGCTGCTCGATCGCGAAGCGGAGCCCCGTGAGCCCGGCGCAGAGCCCAAGCATCGTCATGATGTTCGGCACCACGCGGTTGAAGGACGGGCCCTTGAAACGCGGCCGGGTTCGCGGCCGGAGACGGCCCGACAGCCGGCGGATGGGAGAGATTTTGCCGGCCTCGGGGCCGGTGTCGGGGCCGGCCTCGGGCCGCGTAGGTTCGGGGGCGGTCATTGGCACGGCCTCATTGCGCCGCGGCAGGCTCGAGGAGTGCGATGACGGTCTCGCCGCCGATCATCGTCTGCCCTTCGGTCACCAGCGGCTCCACGCCCTCCGGCAGATAGAGATCGGTGCGGCTGCCGAAACGGATGATGCCGAAGCGCTCCCCGGCGCCCACCGCGTCGCCCTCGCGCACGGTGCAGACGATCCGCCGCGCGATCATTCCCGCGATCTGCACGACGGCGATCTCGCGCCCGCCGGTGAGGCGGATGGCGATCGCGTTGCGCTCGTTGCGCTCGCCGGCTTCCGGATTGGCGGCATTGAGGAATCCGCCGTGCCGGTACGCGATCCGAGTGACTGTGCCGCGCGCGGGAACCCGGTTCACGTGCACGTCGAGGACTGAGAGAAAGGTTGCGACCCGCCAGCGCGCGGTGTCGCCGAGGCCGAGCTCGGCTGGCGGCCCCGCCAGAACGACCTCGAGAACCCGCCCGTCGGCCGGCGCGAGGACCGCGTCCCGCCGCGGCGGGGGCACACGTTCGGGGTCGCGGAAAAAAAAGAGGCAGAGGAGAATGAAAACGAAGGCAAGCCAGGCGAGCCAGTGGCCGATCAGGAGCCCGAGCAGGAAGAGGACCGCCCCCGCGACGAGGAACGGGCGCGCGGCCGGGTGCGGCGGAGCGAAGCGCAGCGTGTCGGCGATGGCCATGTGGCGCGGTTATGAGGGCTCGGTACCGGCGCCGCAAGTTTCTCTCAGCCGCGTCCGCCCGCCGCGGAAGGAGAGGGCGGAAGCGTGAACACCTGACCCGGATAGATCAGGTTGGGATCGCGGATCTGGGCGTGATTGGCCTGGAAGACCAGCGTATAGCGCACGCCGTTCCCATAGGCGTGCTCGGCGATCACCCAAAGGCACTCGCCCGGCCGGACAACCACCACCCGGCCGGCGGCCGCCTCCGGCACCAGCGGCGGCCGAGGACGATCGAAGGGCACGGCCACCCGGGCAAGAACCGTCCCCGCGGGCGAGATCTGATCAAGGCGGATCTGGTGCGGTCCCGAGGGTATCTCGCCCGCGACGCTGAGCGACCAGTGGCCGGCGGCATCCGCGTGCGCGTCCCCTACCGGACGATTGTCGACATAGATCCGCACGTCGGCATTCGGCGGTGCGCGGCCGGACAGTCGCAGCGTCTGGTGCTGGCCGTATTGCAGGAGGTCGAGCCCGATCGTGGATGAACCGCTGGCGCCGGGGGGCGCCTCGATTAGCCGCGACGCGCCCCCCGGCCCGCTCAGCAGGGCAACCGGGGGGACCTCCCCCGGATGGTTGGGCAGGACCACCACCACGCGGTCCGGGCCCGCCAGGCTCTTCCCGTTCGGCAGCCGGGCGGAGAGCGTGAGCGCGCCGGTCCCCGGGGGCAGAGGCTGGCTGGGCACCAGGACCCATTGGCCCTCGGGATCGCTTTCGACTTTGCCGATCGCCTTTCCGTCCGAAGCTACGGTCACTTCCGAGCCTGGGGGCGCGCGGCCCGCCATCACGGCGTGGCCGGAACGGTCGACGCGGACGACGTCGAAGCTCGGCGGTGCCGGGGCGGCGGGCGCGGGCGGAACCTTAGCGGCGAAGGGCGGGGTGGGGCGGTTGACGATTGCGGCCGGCGGCGAGGCCGGAGGCGCAAATACGCCCTCCCATCGCACCACCGTTGCAGCCGCGGCGAGGAGGAGGATTACCGCCGCCGCCAGGAGCAAAGGCTGCCGCCGCGCGACGCGCTGCGCCAGATGGGTCCACGCCTCTGCCATGCGGCGAAACCTAACCCCTTCCCTTCGATGCCGCAATGATCGCCGATAACGGAGACGGCCGGCGCGGCACGCTTTACGCCGCCGTCTGCCGTGCCGGATGATACTCGTCATGTACTCGCCCCGCCAGTCGCCGGAGGACCGAACCACCAGGCGAAAGGTGCCGGTCTGGGACCTGCCGACACGCCTCTTTCACTGGGCGACCGCAGGCCTGGTCGTCGCGCTTTACGGCAGCGCACGCCTCAACCTGATGGATTATCACGTGCTCGCGGGCGAGGTGCTGCTGGCGCTCCTGATCTTCCGCGTGCTCTGGGGGTTTTGCGGCGCGGAGACCGCGCGCTTCCGCCGCTTCGCCTCCTCGCCCGAGAGCGCGGTCCGTCATCTTCTCCATCTCTTCCGCCGCGAGCCCGACCGGACGGTCGGGCACAATCCCGCAGGCGCCTGGATGGTGTTCCTCCTGCTCGCCCTCCTATTCGGCGAAACCCTCTCCGGGCTCTACACGAACAACGACGTCGCGAACGAGGGACCGTTCACCGAGATCGTCCCGGCGCCGGTCGCGAACGCGATCACGGACCTGCATTCGATCCTATGGGACGCGCTGCTCGCCGCGATTGCACTCCATCTGCTGGCGATCGTGGCCTACGCCGTGCTCAAGGGCCAGGATCTCGTCCGCCCGATGCTGGCCGGATGGAAGCGCCTGCCGCCGGACGTGGCCGCGCCCCGTTTCGCGCGTCCGGCGCTCGCGCTCCTTCTCGCGGCCGTTGCGGCCGTTGCGGCAGCGCTCGCGGCGTATTTTCTTTAGGGAAGGCCAAGGGCGAGCCCGCGCCCGAGGACGGGCAGGTGGGCACCCAGCCAGCGGCAAATCGTCCCCTCGATCCATGCCTTCAAGACTGCCGGCACTGTGAAGCTGTGCATCGGCGCGCCGATCACCAAGCCATCGGTCTCTTCAAGCTCCGCGATCAACGCTTCCGACGGTTCCAGAGCTTCCCGATGCTCGGAGGATTGGCGAACAAGTGGTACGCGGATCGCTTCGACGAACGCCTCATTCGCCAGCGACGGCGGGCGGCTTGCAAGGTCCCGGCAAATGATCCGGAAACCCGACTCCCGGTCGATCAACCGGGCGCCGCGCGCCAAACTCGTGCGGTCGCGCGCGCCGCCCTTCGGCGGACCCAAACCTCATTCCCAATGTGCTACGGCGCCGAACTCCTCTCGCGCCACCCGCGCGAGCTCGTTCCGCTGCCCTGAGGATCCTGCCGCCAACGCGCCCGGATCCGTCCGTAAGTAGCGCATTTACAAGCGGAATTGGCTGCGCTATCGAGATTGCAGGGAGGTAACGACCATGCCTGCTCCAGAGCCCGAACGGCAGCCGCGCACGCACGGGCTGCGCCTTCTTCTTCTGCTGCCGTTCGTCGCGATGCTCTGGGTGTCGAGCTACAATTCCCTCACCCCCCGGCTCGCCGGCATCCCCTTCTATTACTGGTACCAGCTCCTCTGGGTGGTGATCGGCGCGGCGCTCACCCTCCTCGTCTATCTCGTCGAGCGGTAGGAGCCCGGGCATGAGATGGACGGTCCTCATCGTCTGCGTGGCGCTCTTCGCCCTCGTCACCGTGATGGGGTTCATGGCGGGCCAATGGCGCCGCGGCGATCTCAGCCAGCTCCATGAATGGGGCCTCGGCGGCCGCCGCTTCGGCACCTTCGTCGCCTGGTTCCTGATCGGCGGCGATCTCTACACGGCATACACCTTCATCGCCATTCCCGCCCTGGTCTATGGCGCCGGCGCGATCGGCTTCTTCGCCGTGCCGTACACCATCCTCATCTACCCGATGCTCTATGTCGTGTTCCCGCGCCTCTGGGCGGTCTGCAACCGGCACGGCTACGTCACCACCGCGGACTTCGTGCGCGGCCGCTTCGGCAACGGCTGGCTCGCCCTCGCGATCGCGCTGACCGGCATCGTCGCGACCATGCCCTATATTGCGCTCCAGCTCGTCGGCATCCAGGTCGTCATCGGCGCGATGGGCATCGGCGGCCACGGCCTGCTGCACGACCTGCCGCTCATCATCGCCTTCGTGATCCTTGCCGCCTTTACCTATACGAGCGGGCTGCGCGCGCCGGCGATGATCGCGGTGGTCAAGGATCTGCTGATCTATATCGCCGTCATCGCCGCGGTGATCGTCGTGCCGATCGAGCTCGGCGGCTACGGCAAGATCTTCGCCGCCATCCCCCCCGCCAAGCTCCTCCTCGCCCATCCCAAGGGCGCCAGCATGGGCTTCTACAGCGCCTACGCCACGCTGGCACTCGGCTCGGCGCTGGCCCTCTTCCTCTACCCGCATTCCACCACGGGAATCCTGAGCGCGCGGAGCGGCGGCGTCATCCGCCGCAATGCCGCGATGCTGCCCGCCTACTCGTTCCTCCTCGGACTGCTCGCGCTGCTCGGCTTCATGGCCGTCGCGGCCGGGGTCGCGAAGAATCCGGAATTCGCCGGCGGCTTCAAGCAATACGGGACGAGCTTCTCGGTGCCCGCCCTCTTCCTCGACAGCTTTCCCGGTTGGTTCGCAGGCATCGCCTTCGCCGCGATCGGCATCGGCGCGCTGGTCCCGGCGGCGATCATGTCGATCGCGACCGCGAACCTCTTCACCCGCAACATCTACAAGGAGTTCATCAAGCCCGGCTGCTCGGCGCGCGAGGAGACCGAGGTGGCAAAGCTCGTCTCCCTCGTCGTCAAGCTCGGCGCCCTCGTCTTCGTGATCTTCCTGCCGCTGACCTACGCCGTGCAGCTCCAGCTGCTGGGCGGCATCTGGATCATCCAGACGCTGCCGGCCGTCGTCATCGCCCTCTATACCCGCTTCCTCAACGGCTGGGCGCTCCTCATCGGCTGGCTCTGCGGCATGGCGAGCGGCACCTGGATGGCCGCAAGCCTGCACTTCGCCGGATCGATCTTCGCGATCCACATCCTCGGCACGGCCATCCCCGGCTACGCCGCGCTGTGGTCGGTGGTGATCAACATCGTCGTCTCGTTCGTCCTCTCCGCGCTCTTCAACGCCGTCGCCACGGACCGCCACAAGGACGCGACGTGCGAGGAGGACTACGCGTAATCAGACATTGAACCGGAACAGCATGACATCGCCGTCCTGCACCTCGTAATCGCGCCCCTCGATACGCATTCGTCCCTTCTCGCGCGCTCCCGCCTCGCCGCCGCAGGCAACATAATCCGCATAGGAAATCGTCTCGGCCGCGATGAATCCGCGCTCGAAATCCCCGTGGATGACCCCGGCCGCCTGCGGTGCCTGCATGCCCCGCACGATCGTCCAGGCGCGCGCCTCCTTCGGGCCTGCGGTGAAGAAAGTGATCAGCCGCAACAAATCGTACCCGGCCCTGATTACCCGATCGAGCCCGGCATCCACGAGCCCAAGCCCCGCCAGGAACTCGCCCCGTTCCTCCGCTGGCAGCCGGCTGATCTCGGCCTCGATCGCCGCGGAAACGACGATCGCCCGCGCCCCTTCCTTCTCCGCCCGCCCCGCCACGCGCTCCGAGAACGCATTGCCGCTCGCCGCGGACGCCTCCCCGACATTGCAGACATAGACAACCGGCTTCGCCGTCAGAAGCTGCAGCCGCCGCACGACCTCCTCATCCGGCCCGTCGACACTCCTCGCCGGCCGCCCCTCCTTGAGCGCCTCCAGCACCGGCCCGATCGCTGCCAGCTGCGCCTGGCTCTCCCGGTCACCGCCGCGCGCCCGCTTCTCGAGCCCCGTAAGCCGCCGCTCGAGGCTCTCGAGATCGGCCAGCATCAGTTCCGTCTCGACGATCTCGGCATCGCGCAGCGGATCGATCCCGCCCTCGACATGCGTCACGTCCGGATCTTCGAAGCAGCGCAGCACATGCACGATCGCATCGACCTCACGGATATGCGCGAGGAACTGATTGCCGAGCCCTTCGCCCTTGCTCGCCCCTCGCACCAGCCCGGCAATATCGACGAACTCCAGGCTCGTCGGCACGATCCGCGCGGACTTCGCAATGCCCGCCAGGACGCCGAGCCGCGGATCCGGCACCGCCACCCGGCCGATGTTCGGCTCGATGGTGCAGAACGGATAGTTCGCCGCCTCCGCCGCCGCGGTCTCCGAAAGCGCATTGAAGAGCGTCGATTTGCCGACATTGGGCAAACCGACGATGCCGCAGCGGAAGCCCATCAGGGAGATTCCTGTACGGCCGCCGCGACTTTCGACATGAACGCCTCCGCCCGCCCCTCGACCAGGAGCGGCGCCTGCTCCGCCACCGCCCCGAGCAGCGCCTCGAGCCAGTCCTCGCGATCCTGGCGGGAGAAATCGCCAAGCACGTGACCAAGCACCCGCTCCTTCTCCCCGGGATGGCCGACCCCGAGCCGCACCCGCCAATAATTGCGATCACCCAGCGACCGATCGATGCTGCGCACGCCATTGTGTCCGGCCGCGCCGCCGTCCAGCCTTACCCGCACCTTCCCCGGCGCGAGATCGATGTCGTCCTGAAAAACCGTGATGCTCTCCACCGGCAGCTTATAAAAGCCCGCCGCCGCCTGCACCGCCTCTCCGGACAGGTTCATGTACGTGAGAGGCTTCAAGGCCAGCACCTTCTCTCCGCCGATCGCCCCCTCGGCAACCAGCCCACGAAACCTTCTTCGCCAATCGGAAAAACCATGACGCGCAACGATCACGTCGAGCGCCATGAAGCCGACGTTATGCCGATTGAACACCATGCCCGGCTCGGGATTCCCGAGCCCGACCCAAAGCAGCACGAGGCTATGCCGACGAGGCGGGCATTACTCCTTCTTCGCCGGCGTGGCCGTGGCGGCGGCGGCGGGCATCGGCGTTGCCGTGGGCGTTTCGGCCGCGGCTTCGGTCATCTTGGTGGGAGGTGCTACGGAGGCGACGACGAAGTCGCGGTCGGCGATGATCGGGCGTGCGTTCTCGGTGAATTTGAGGCTCGACCAGCGCACCGTATCGTTGATGTCCAATCCGCCAAGGTCGGCTTCGAAATGGTCCGGCACCTTCTCGGGGTCGCAGTAGACGTCGACGCTGTGGCGCACGACGTTGAGCACGCCGCCGCGCTTCAGCCCCGGGCTTGCCGGCTCGTTGGTGAAGAGCACGTCGACGGCGACGCGGATCGGCTTGCCGGCGGTAAGGCGCTGGAAGTCGACATGTTCCGGGAGGTCGGTCACCGGGTGGACCTGGACGTCGCGCAGCAGCGCGCGGGTGGTCGTCCCATCGAGCGAGAGCTCGTAGATGCGCGAGCGCCAGCCGCTGCGGTGGATCTCGCGCAGCACGGCGCGCGGGTCGAGCGCGATCAGTTCCGGCGGGCGGTCCGCGCCGTACACAACGCCCGGCACCTTGCCGGCGCGCCGTGCCGCGCGGGCGGGCCCCTTGCCGCCGCCGTGTCGGGCTTCGGCTTCGATCGTCACCAGGTTGGCCATGACAGCCCCCATCAAAACCTCATGCGCCGGGACCTTCCGGTGCCGGCGCGGCGGACGATCTAGCCGATCGTCCGGTGCGGCGCAACGATCAGCCGCTGACCTTCGGGTCGCCGATCAAGGAGAGGGAGCCGGGGGCCTTGAGCGACCAGGGGCCTTCGGGCATGGCGGGGGAGGGCGGGTCGCAGAAGATCGGGATGGCGTTCGGGGTGCGGACAGCGACGGGCAGCCCCATCACGGCGCGGAGCGCGCGGAAGAGGGCGCCGTGGGAGACGATCAGGACGGGGGAGGGGAGGGCGAGGGCGCGGCCCACCGCGCGCTTGGCCCGAGAAGCCAGCGCGGCGAAGGATTCGGCGCCCTCGGGGGTTGCGGTCCCGGCGACCCAGTCCTCGAACCAGCTTCCGAGCGGCTGGCCTTCCCGCCCGGCGAAGGCGACCTCGCGGAGCTCGGGGTCGAAGCGGACGGAAAGCCCGAGGGCGGCCGCCGCCGTCTCCGCGGTGCGGCGGGCGCGCTGGAGCGGCGAGGCGACGATGGTGGCGATGCCCGTCCCCTTGAGGAGCTCGGCGGCGCGTCTCGCCTGTGCCTCGCCGTTCGCGTTGAGCGGCACGTCCGCCGCCCCCTGCGAGAGGCCCTGGGCGTTCCAGTCGGTCTCGCCGTGGCGGAGGAACCAGAATCCGATCGTCGGCAGCATTCAGGCGGTGATCCCTTCCTGCGCCATGGCCCGTGCCACGGCCGGCCGCGCCTTCATGCGCGCGTAGTGGGCCGCGCAGTGGGCGGGAAGCGTGATGTCGGTGCGGGTGGCCGCCCAGAATTCGGTGTAGAAGAGGGCCGCGTCGGCGATCGAGAAGGGGCCGACGAGGTACTCCTTGCCGGCGAGCGCCTTGTCCATGACGGCGAGGCCCTTCGCGAAAATCTCGCGGCCGCGCGCCTTCACCTTTTCCTCGCCCGCCGGCTCGGGGGTGAAGTTCGATGGCCGGAAGATACGTCCGAAGCCCTGCATATGCATGGTGGAGACCGCGTAGTCCGTCGCCTCGAGCGCGCGCGCCTGGCCTTCCGCGTCCGGCGGCAGGAGGTGGGATTCGGGGTTGGTGCGGGCGAGCCAGAAGGCGATCGCGGGGAATTCGGTCAGCACCGAGCCGTCGTCGCGGACCAGGGTGGGCACCTTCGATTTCGGGTTGATCCCGGTGAACTCGGGCTTGAACTGCGCGCCCTCGCGGATGGCGAGTGGGGTGAGCTCGTAAGGCTTGCCGATCTCCTCGAGCAGCACGTGGATCCCTAAGGAGCAGGCGCCCGGCGCGTAGAAGAGCTTCATCGTGGTCGATCCTCCATGGTTAGTTGAAAAGAGAGCTCACCGAGGTTTCCTCGCTGATCCGCCGCATCGCCTCGGCCATCAGCGGCGCGACGGTGATCTGGCGGATGTTGCTGGCGAGGCGCACCGCCTCGGTCGCCAGGATCGAATCGGTGACCGCCAGCATCTCGATCGGCGAGGCGGCGATGCGCGCGACCGCCCCGCCCGAGAGCACGCCGTGCGTGACATAGACGCTGACCGAGCTTGCCCCGCTCTCGATCAGCGCGCTCGCCGCGTTGACCAGCGTTCCGCCGGAATCGACGATGTCGTCCACCAGGATGCAGTCGCGCCCGGCAACGTCGCCGATCACGTTCATCACTTCGGAGACGCCGGCGCGCTCGCGCCTTTTATCGATGATCGCGAGGTCGCCGTTGAGCCGGGTCGCGATCAGCCGCGCGCGGACGACGCCGCCCACGTCCGGCGAGACGATGACGATGCTGCGCCCGGCGAAGCGTTCCTGGATGTCGCGGCTGAACAGCGGCTCGGCGTAGAGATTGTCCACGGGGATGTCGAAGAAGCCCTGGATCTGCCCCGCATGCAGGTCCACCGTCAGCACCCGGTTGGCGCCCGCCTCGGTGATGAGGTTGGCGACCAGCTTGGCGCTGATCGGCGTGCGCGGGCCGGATTTGCGGTCCTGGCGGGCGTAGCCGAAATAGGGGATCACGGCGGTGATGCGCCGCGCCGAGCTGCGGCGCAGCGCATCGAGCGTGATCAGGAGCTCCATCAGATTGTCGTTGGCCGGGTAGGAGGTGGACTGGATGACGAAGACGTCCTCGCCGCGGATGTTCTCGTGGATCTCGACGAACACCTCCATGTCCGCGAAACGGCG
Source organism: uncultured Pseudomonadota bacterium (assembly GCA_963745975.1). Classification (GTDB taxonomy): domain Bacteria; phylum Pseudomonadota; class Alphaproteobacteria; order Acetobacterales; family Acetobacteraceae; genus JAKAWQ01. Next base: position 184,061 of record CAVUZJ010000018.1, on the reverse strand, counting down.
GATCGCGGCGCGGGTGAGCGGCAGGTTGAGCTTGGCGGCAACGGCCTCGGCCAGGGGGCGGTTGCTGTTCGCGGCAACGATCTTCATGCGCACGGGATCCGGTTGGGAACGCGCCCGGATAGGGGGTGCGCGGCCGCCGGCCTTCTAGCAATGCGTTTCCGGACTGTCCATGCGACCCCTCGCTCGGCCGGCCCAGGGCTCACGGCGGGCTCACGGCGCCTGGCGCGCCTTCTCGATGAGCTGGCGCAAGCCCGAGGCGGCCTGCTCGCCGATCGTCGGCGCGACCCCGCCCCAGGTCGGGTCGATGGTGGCGAGCGGCACCTCGTTGAGCTGGATCACCCGGCCCCGCTCGCGTCCTCTCGCGTCGCTCACCACCCATTGCAGCTCGACCTGCACCTGGTCGGGCTGTTTTGCCGGCGTCACCTTGACCTCTCCGATCACCGAGAAGTCGGCGCCGGTCTGGCTTGCCTGGAGCGGGACCCCGAGCGCCGGCAGGTCCGTGCGCACGGCCCGGGCGAGCACGATGTCGCCGTCGTAGGGCGCGTTCCGCACGCCGGCGAAGAAGACCTTCGCGGGCCGGTTCATCAGGCTCTCGGGATTGCTTCGCTTGAGCCGCGCATCGATCTCGGTGAGCAGATTGGCGATCGCCGGCGCGTCGGCGTTCGCCGTCTTCTCGAGCGCGGCCGGATCGGCGTTCGCCCACTCCTCCGCCGGCACAGGCGTGCCGGCGATCGAGCCCTGTTTGCGCCGGATCGGGTCGATCACCGTGTAGCGCGGGATCACCTCGCTCTTCTCCAGCGAGGCGCTGATCGCGAGCTGCCAGTCGCCGGGCCGCGTCGGCGCCGCGACAGCGGGCACCGTGCGGTCGGCGAGCGCGGTCGCGATGTCGGCGGCGAACTTCCGGCTCGCTTCGTCGGCGAGAAGTGCCGCGGGCGGCGCCGGCACCGCGAGCAGGGGCGGCGGCGGCACCGCGAGGCGGAGCGCGGTGGCTCCGGGATTGCCCTGGAAAGGCCTCGGAAAATCGCCGCAGCCCGCGAGCGCGAGCACGAGCGCGGCGGCCGGCAATGGCCAACCCCTCATGAAGCGGGCAGCATGATGAGCGAGATCTGATGTCCGATCGGTCCGCCGCCGGCGAGCACGCGGCGGCGGTGGCTGAAGAAGCGCTCCTCGTCGGCGGCGGTGTCCGCCTCGAGCGTGGTGATGGCGGTAAGGCCGGCGGCGGCAAGGCGCGCGGCGCAGTAGCCCGGCAGGTCGAAGAGCCAGTGCTCGTCGCGCCCGCCGGGGGCGAAGAACCGCCCGTTACCCGGGTTGTGCCCGAGCACAGCGTCGCGGACGTCGGGCCCGACTTCGTAGGAAACCTGGCCGATTGCGGGGCCGATGGCGGCGCGGATCCGCGCAGGGGCGGCGCCGACCGAGCGCATTGCGGCGAGCGTTGCTTCCAGCACCCCCGTTGCGGCGCCGCGCCACCCGGCATGGGCCGCGCCGACAATGCCCGCCTCCGGATCGGCGAGCAGCACCGGGGCGCAATCGGCGGTGACGATCCCAAGCACCGCGCCGGGCCGGTCGGTCACCATGGCGTCCGCGTCCGGCCCGGCCCCCGGCTCCCATAGCGGGCCGCCGACCGTCATCACCCTTGTCCCGTGCACCTGCTTCAGCACGAACAGAAGCGCGGGATCGGCGCCGATCGCCCGCGCGGCGCGCGCCCGGTTCTCGATCACCGCCTCGCGCGTATCGCCGCTCGCCAGCCCGCAATTGAGCGTCGCGTACGGCCCCGACGAGACGCCGCCCAGGCGGGTGAAGAATCCGTGCGGCACGCCGAGTTGATCGGCGGAAAGCGCCAGCGCCTCGGTCCTCACGGCGAAAATCCCGGGAGCTCCGGCCCGTCCGGGCTCGCGAGGCCGAGCCCCTTGAAGAGCCTTCCCATCCCGTCCGGCTCGGCGAGCCGCCGCCCGGCGGCGAGCAGGGCGGCCGCCTCGGCTGGCCCTCGCCCACGTGCCAGCCGGTCGAGGCGCTGGAAGAGCCCGAGCCTTGTGAGGAAGGGCCCCTGCGGGACGGGCCCGGAGATAACCGCGCCGGCAGCTTGGGCGGCGAGCGCGAAGGACTGGAAATCGACATGCGCGGAGAGGTCGGCGCTGCCGGGATCCGCGAGCGGATCGGCCGGCCGGCCGCCGCGCAGCGCCTGGAGGCTCTCGCCCGCCGCACTCGCCGCCGGCCCGTAATCGATGAAGAGCGCCGCACCCGGGCTCGCCCGGAGCCGCGCGCCGATGAGCGAGGCGAGCCGGAGCGCCGGTTCGCACACCTCGATGACCGCACCGACGGAATCCGTCGCCGCGCTGGCGGGTGCAGCCGCCGGTCGCTCGACGAACCGCCCGCCCGCGCCCACGAAGCGTTCCATCCACCCCTCCGGGTGGCGGACGAACTGGCGGATGGGCAGGGCGTCGAGGAACTCGTTGGCGAGCAGCAGGATCGGGCCGGGCGGCACCTCCTCGAACCGCTCGTGCCAGGCGGCGTCGGGCAGCAGGGCCGCCTGCGCGGCGCGGAGCGTGGGCGAGGTCTCGACGAGATGGAGGCGGAGTGCCGAGCGGAAGGGCGCGGCCACCTTCGTCACGGCCCGTAGCGCGTCCGCCATTAGCGTGCCGCGCCCGGGCCCCAGCTCCACCAGCCTTACCGGGTCCGGCCGGCCGAGCCCCTCCCACACCGTCGCCGCCCAGAGCCCGACGATCTCGCCGAACGCCTGGGAAATCTCGGGCGCCGTCGCGAACTCGCGGAACGGATCGCCGCTCGCATAATAGCGCGCGTTCGCCGTTGCCATGAATCGGTCGAGCCGCTGCATCGGGGAGGCTGCGAGACGAGGGAACGCGAAGGCGGGCGGGCTGGCCCTTCCGCTCAGGGCCCCTTGTGCTCCGCCTTGGCCATCATGGTCTTGATATCGTCCATCGCTTCGGCGAAGCGCTGGTTGAGGAGCTGGATTGCCTCGTTGTTCGAGCGCTGAATGAGGTCGCCAAGCTCCTTCATGTTGGACACGGTGTGCTCGTAGGCGTGCTTGATGAGCTCGACCTGCTTGGCCACCTTGGTCTGCGGCGAACCCGGCTGGGCCAGCGCCTGCAGCGACTGGGTAAGTTCGGCCAGGCTTTGCTGGACGATCTCCATATGGCGCTTGGCGTAGGCCTGTGCCCCTTCGAGCGCCACGCGATTGGCCGCGGCAAGCGCCTCCATGTTGCGCTGATGCTGGCGCAGGAGGGGCTCTACGTCGCCAACCGAGGGCAACTTCAGATTGGCGAACAGTCCAGCGAAATCCGGGAACCCGGTTCCCGCCGGCTTGCCTTGCGAGCCCTCGGGTCTTGCTGCCATGGCGCCATCTCCTTTGCCTGGGCCTTGCCCTCACAGGACGTGGCGGCCGGTCTGCGACGAACCATGACCCATTCCGTCCAATCTAGCGCACCCTGGGCCCGGCGGACAGAGTCTCTCACTCCAAAAGGAAGCCGTCCAAAAGGAATCCGCCCGGGGGGGCGCTCTTGCGCCCTACGCCTCTGTTTCCGGACCTTTCTTCTCTCCGTCTTCCTTCTTTTCGTCTTCCTTCTCCGCTGGCTCCTCTTCGGCGTTCGGCCTGGAAGTGCGCCCGGAAAAGGGCAGGGAGGCAAGCCATCCTGCGGCGCGCTCGGCGCGGCCGAGCGCGGCATCGAGCACGGCCATGGTCGGCGCCAGATCCGCCGTCTGGTCGCGCTGCCACGCGCGCAGCGTCCAAACCCAAACGGCGGTCAGCCCCTTGACGCGAAGCTTTCCGGCGAGGCCAGACGTGCCGACGCCGGCGGCACCGAGAATCCAGCTCATGCTGGCTTCCGTGAGCGCGGCCAGGAGGAGGGCGGTGCGGGGCCGGAAGGGAAGGTCTTCGAGCAGCGCCAGCACGCCCTCGCGGTTGGCCTGGAAGGCGTCGAGCCGGCGCATCAGCATCGCGAACAGCCGATCGCGGGCTGTGCCCTCCTCGGCTGCCTCGTCCAGTGCCGCGGCGTCCGCCATTCGGCCGAACCGGACCAAAAGAATCCCCCGCGTGGGAAAGCGTAGCCGGGCGCGGGAGAGCGGCAGGGCGGCCGCGCGGGCGGCCGCCGCGATGCGGAGGTTGCGCCACCCCTCGGTCGCCGCAAGACGGAAGGCAGCCGCGATTAGCGCTTCGTCGAAGGCCCGGTCGTCGGGCGGAGAGGGCGGGGGGAGGGGATCGGACATGCTGGACACCCTTGGTCGGCTTATCCCGCTAGCTCGCGCGAGCGTGCGGTAGCGGCCGCGATGGCGCGCGAGACTGCCGTGGGCCAGGCATTTTCTTCCATCAGGATCGAGAGCGCCCGCTCGGTCGTGCCGCCTGGGCTGGTAACCGCGACGCGGAGCTCCGCGGCATCCTCGGGGCTCGCATCGAGCAGGGCACCGGCGCCCGAGATCGTCCGCCGGGCCAGCAGCCGGGCGAGATCGGCCGGCAGCCCCTGCTCTACGCCCGCGCGCTCCAGCAACTCGGCCAGAAGGAAGACATAAGCCGGGCCGCTCCCCGAGAGCGCGGTGACGGCATCCAGAAGGCTTTCGTCAGCCACCCAGGCGACCTTGCCCACGGAACCAAGCAGCGTCTCGCAAAGCTGCCGCTCCGTTCCGCTCACGCCAGGCCCCGCGCAGGCCACGCTGGTCCCGGCGCGGATCGCCGCCGGCGTGTTCGGCATCGCCCGCACCACCGATGCGGTCGGGCCAAGCATTGCCCGCAAGCTGCGGATCGTCCGGCCTGCCATAATCGAAAGAAAGACCGTCGAACCGGCGAAGCGAGCGAATTGGGGAAGGACGGCCGCCGCCTGCTGCGGCTTGATCGCCAGCGCGATCGCGGCTGGGGCGAACCCGGCCGGCACCTTGTCCGCATTGCCGACGACGATCATCGCCTCACCTCCGGCCGGCAGGCGCGGCGCCGGATCGACGAGCACGGAGGGCGAAAGCCCGCGCTCGAGCCAAGCCCCGAGCATCGCGCCTCCCATTCGCCCGCAGCCGACCAGGAGAACGGGCGGAAGGAGGGCGCTCACGATGTCCCCGGGAAATCCGCCGCGATCACGCCTCGCCGGCGCATTCCAGCATGGCGGCGGCGAGCGACTCGGCGGCCGGCTTGCCGCCCCAGAGGGTGAGCTGGAAGGCGGGGAAGAAGCGCTCGCACTCGGTGATCGCGATATCGACCATGTCCTCGAGGCTCTCGGAGGAGGCACCGGCGGCACCTCGCAGCAGGACGGAGTGGTGGAAGGCAGGGGCGCCGTCGTCGCTGTCCATGCCGAAATACCCGACCCAGAGCCGCTCGTTGGCCAGCGCCAGCAACTCGTAGAGAGCCGCGCGGCGCCGTTCCGGCACCTTGAGATCGAACGCGCAGGTGAAGTGCATCGCGCTCATCTCGGCCGACCAGTTGAAATAGAGGACGTAGTCCGACCACTGACCGGGAGCTTTGGCCGCAATCTCGCATTCGCCGCGGCGATCGAACGACCAGTCATTGGAAGCGACAATCTGCTCGACGGTATCGAGTGGGTTGGCGACGGCGTCCCTCTGGTCGGTATAGGCGGTGGGGGGCATCGGGACCTCCCTTGACGAAGACGGGCTCCGCGGCAGCGAATCGGGGCGGCTCACGAGGGCCGGTGGCGGCGCACCATAACGAGCCGCCGCGCTGCGCCGCAAGCGGGCCCTCCTCACGCTTCCGGGGAGGGCGGCTTCTCGAGCGCCGCGATCCGCGCTTCGAGCCCGGCCAGACGCTCCGCCAGCTTGGCGAGGCTCGCCGCAACATCCTCCGAGGCCACCCGCGCATTCGCGGCAAGCTCCTTGACCGCCTCGAGATCGGGTCGGGTGGCGAGGTCCAGGCGGCGGACCAGCTCGTCGAGTCGCGAGCGCAGCGCCGCCTCGGTCTCCTCCCGGATGCCGACCAATGCGGAGAAGGCGCCGCCCGCCATGCCAGCGAGATCGTCGAACAGAGCCGGTCGCTCCCCCATCGCTTCCCCTCCTGCATCTTCCGGAGGCGCTGCCCCGCCCCTATAAGGCGCGGCCATGATCCTGCTCACCGGCGGCGCCGGCTGTATCGGCTCCAACCTGCACGCCGCGCTCGCCCTGCGCGGTCTGGAGGTGGTGATTGTCGATCGGCTGCGGGCGGAGGACAAGTGGCGCAATCTCCGGCACCATCCCCCCGCACAAATCCTGCCGCCAGCGGATCTCGCCGACTTCCTCGCTCGCCACCCGCCGATCGAAATGGTTTTCCACCTCGGCGCCGTGACCGACACCACGAGCCGCGACGGCGATCTCGTCTGGGAGACCAACGTCGCGCTCTCGCAGAGCCTGTGGGAGTGGTGCGCGCTCCGCGGCGTGCGCTTGATCTACGCCTCCTCGGCCGCGACCTACGGGGACGGCACGGCCGGCTTCGATGACGATCCCGACCCGACAGCCCTTGCCCGCCTCAGGCCGCTCAACCCGTACGGTTGGAGCAAGCATGCCTTCGATCTCCAGGTCGCCCGCAACTGCGCCGGCGGCGCCGCGCGCCCGCCGCAATGGGTCGGTCTCAAATTCTTCAACGTTTATGGCCCGAACGAATATCACAAGGGCCCGATGATCTCGGTCGTCAAGGTGAAGTTCGACGAGCTCGAGAAGCACGGAGTCATGCGGCTCTTCCGCTCCGGGCGGCCGGATATCCCCGATGGAGCGCAGCGACGGGACTTCATCTGGGTGGGCGACGTCGTCGACGTGCTGATGTGGCTGATGGACCGCCCGGACATAAGCGGACTCTTCAATCTCGGGACTGGAAAGTCCGCAACATACCTCTCCCTCGCCGGGGCGGTCGCGGCCGCCGCGGGCAGGCAGCCGCAAATCGAATTCATCGACATGCCGGCCGCGCTTGCAGGGCAATACCAGTACCACACCGAAGCGCCGATGCGCCGATTGCGCGCCGCCGGCTATGCGGGGCCGTTCCTCCCGCTTGCCGAGGGCGTCAGGCGCTATGTCCAGGAATATCTCAACACGGACGATCCCTATCGATGATCTCGGTGCTGGTCTTTCCGAATTTCAATCCGGTTGCGGTCCATCTCGGCCCGTTCTCGATCCGCTGGTACGCGCTCGCCTATATCGCGGCCCTCCTGCTCGCCTGGCGGCTCCTGCACCGCCTCGTACGCGAGGCCCCCGCGGTCGCCTCCCCGCTGCAGGTGGACGATTTCCTGAGCTGGGCGACGCTCGGCGTCGTCCTCGGCGGCCGGCTCGGCTACGTGCTCTTCTACCAGCCTGGCTATTATTTTACCCATCCCCTGATGATCGCTGCAGTGTGGGACGGCGGGATGAGCTTTCATGGCGGGCTGATCGGCGTCGCTGTCGCGATCGCATGGTTCTGCAGCCGCAACAGGATCGATACGCTAGGCTTTGCCGACCGCGTCGCGGTGACCGCGCCGATCGGGCTTTTCCTCGGCCGCATTGCCAATTTCATCAATGGCGAGCTCTGGGGCCGTCCCGCGCCGAGGTGGTGGCCGTTGGCGATGGTCTATCCGCGAGCTGGCCCAACCCCTCGCTACCCGAGCGAGCTCTACGAGGCGCTGCTCGAGGGCGTGGTCCTCTTCATCGTGATGTACCGGCTCTCGCGGCGCGAGAAGCTCCGCAGGCGCGACGGATTCCTTACCGGCGGCTTCCTCGTCGGCTACGCCATCGCGCGCATCATCGGCGAATGCTTTCGCCAGCCCGACTGGTTCCTCCGCTACCTCTTCTTCCTCGCGCCGGACCACACCCTCCCCGTGACAATGGGCCAGCTTCTCTCCGTGCCGCTCATTCCGATCGGCGCCTGGCTCATCGCCCGGAGCCGCCACCACGAGGAGCGCTGACGCGCGGGGCCCAAGGGGAAGCGGCGCTTGGCCGCGGCCCGCCTCACCTCGCCGTGCGCAGCCGCTCCACGGCGGCCACGAGCGCGCGGCGAATCCCGGGCTCGAGCGCCGAGTGGCCGGCGTCCGGAATGATTGTCAGTCGCGCGGCGGGCCAGGCGGCCGCGAGTTCGAAGGCGGTGCAGGCCGGGCAGACCATGTCGTAGCGGCCTTGCACGATCTCGGCCGGGATCGCGCCGATCCGTGTCATCCCGCCAAGCAGGCCCCCGGGCGGCAAGAAAAGCCCATGGGCGAAGTAATGCGCCTCGATCCGTGCCAGGCCGAGCGCGGTGCGGTCCTGAGAGAACGAAGCGACCGTCTCGGGGCTCGGTAGCAGGGTACTGCATGAGCCTTCGTAGATCGACCATGCCCGGGCCGCCGGCAAATGGACAGCGGGATCGGCGTCGGTGAGGCGGGTGAGATAGGCACCGAGCAGGTCGGCGCGCTCTACCTCCGGCAGAAAGCCGGCAAAATTGGCGTGCGCGTCGGGGAAGACGTGCGCGAGCCCGTGCAGGAACCAGTCCACCTCCTGCGGGCGACCGAGGAACACGCCGCGCAGCACGCAGGCCTTGACCCGCTCCGGATAGGCCTGAGCGTAGGCGAGCGCTAATGTCGAGCCCCAGGAGCCGCCGAACAGCAGCCAGCGTTCGATGCCGAGATGCCGGCGCAGCCGCTCGATATCCTCGACGAGGTCGGGCGTCGTATTCTGCACCAGGCTGCCGAGCGGCCGCGAGCGGCCGGCGCCGCGCTGATCGAAGATCACGGTGCGCCAATAGCCGGGATCGAAGAAGCGCCGGTGCACGGCGCCCGCCCCGGCGCCCGGGCCGCCGTGGAGGAAGAGGGCGGGCTGTCCGCGCGGGCTGCCCACCTGCTCCCAGTACATCACATGGCCCCCGGTGAGCGGCAGGTATCCGCTTTCGAAGGGCCCGATTTCGGGGAAAAGATCACCGCGCGGCATGGCGAGCACTTTTACAATGCAGCCGGAGCGGGCGAAACAGCACCAGACGGCCGCGCCGGAGGCGCCGGGTTTGACAGGGCGAGGGCGGGGTCTCTAAGTTCCCGCGCCTTTCTGTTGCAGGTGCGAGCAGGCGCCTCCATAGCACGGCAGCCCCTTGGGCCGGCGGGCACCGGCAGCGCGTTTTCTGAAACGGCATGGCATGACGATCAAGATCCTCGTCCCCGTCAAGCGGGTGGTCGACTACAACGTCAAGGTGAGGGTGAAATCGGACGGCTCGGGGGTCGAGACGGTCGGCGTCAAGATGTCGATGAACCCCTTCGACGAGATCGCGGTCGAGGAGGCGCTCCGCCTCAAAGAGAAGGGACTCGCCGGCGAGGTCGTGGCCGTCTCGCTGGGCCCGGCGGCCTGCGCCGAGACGCTGCGCACCGCGCTTGCGATGGGCGCCGATCGCGGCATCCTGGTTGAGACCGACGCGGCACTCGAGCCGCTGGCCGTCGCCAAGCTGCTCAAGGCCATCGCCGAACGCGAGGGGCCCCGCCTGATCATTCTCGGCAAGCAGGCGATTGACGACGACATGAACGCCACCGGCCAAATGCTGGCCGCCCTGCTTGGCTGGCCGCAGGGGACCTTTGCCTCCCGGCTCGTGATCGAGGGCGATACCGCGATGGTGACCCGTGAGGTCGATGGCGGCCTCGAGACGGTGGCTCTCTCGCTGCCGGCGGTCGTCACCACCGACCTCCGGCTGAACGAGCCGCGCTATGCGAGCCTGCCCAACATCATGAAGGCCAGGCGCAAACCGATCGAGACGACGAAACCCGAGGAGCTCGGCGTCGATCCGTCCCAGCGACTTACCCTCGTAGAGGTGGCGGAGCCGCCGCGGCGCCAGGCGGGCAAGAAGGTCGGCTCGGTTGCCGAGCTCGTCCAGAAGCTCAGAAGCGAAGCGAAGGTCATCTGATGGCTGTGCTGGTCCTGCTGGAGCACGAGGGTGGAGCGATCAAGCAGCCCTCGCGGAGCGCGGTCGCGGCGGCCGCGAAGCTCGGGGAGGTGCATGGGCTGGTTGCCGGCTCCGGGCTCGAGGCGGCTGCCGCCGCGGCGGCGAAGCTGCCCGGTGTCGCGAAAGTGCTGGTGGCGGATGACCCCTCGCTCGCCCATGCGCTGGCGGAGCCAATGGCGGCGCTGCTGGTCGCCTTGGCCCCGTCCTACACGCACCTCCTTGCCGCCTCGACCGCGGTGGGAAAGAACGTGATGCCGCGCGCCGCCGCGTTGCTCGACGTGCAGCCGATCAGCGACATCGCGGGCGTGATCGACGCGGACACGTTCATCCGCCCGATCTACGCCGGCAACGCGCTCGCCACGGTGCGCTCGAGCGATACGAAGAAAGTGATCACGGTACGCGCAGCGAGCTTCGATCCGGTTCCGGCGGAGGGCGGCGCGGCGCCGATCGAGCCGGTCTCCGTGCCCGCCTCCGATGCCGCTTCCCATGGCGCCTCGCGCTACGTCTCGGCCGATCTCTCGAAGAACGAGCGGCCGGAGCTCACCGCCGCGCGCGTCGTGATCTCGGGCGGGCGGGGCATGCAGAGCGGGGACAATTTCAAGCTGCTCGATCCGATCGCCGATCGCCTCGGCGCGGCTATCGGTGCGTCGCGCGCCGCCGTCGATGCGGGCTTTGTGCCGAACGATTTCCAGGTCGGCCAGACCGGGAAGGTGGTGGCGCCGGATCTCTACATCGCCGTGGGCATTTCCGGTGCCATCCAGCATCTCGCCGGCATGAAGGACAGCAAGGTGATTGTTGCCATCAACAAGGACGGCGAAGCGCCGATCTTCCAGATCGCCGATTACGGGCTGGTCGCCGACCTCTTTACCGCCTTGCCCGAACTCGCTCTCGAGTTGGAGAAGAACCCATGAACCTCGAACGCGAGCCCGCCGCGGCCGCCACCGATATGGGGCTCGAGGCGCCTTCGATCGCTTCGGTGGGGGTGATTGGCGCCGGCCAGATGGGCAACGGTATCGCCCATGTCGCCGCCCTCGCCGGGTTCGGGGTGACGATGCTCGACGTCGATCCCAAGGCGCTCGAGAAGGCGATGGCGACGATCGCCCACAACATGGACCGCCAGGTCGCGCGCAAGATCATCACCGCGGAGGAGAAGGAGGCGGCGCTCGCGCGCATCCGGACGGCGACGGATTATGCGGCGTTCGCCGATTGCGACCTCGTCATCGAGGCGGCGACCGAGAAGGAGGAAATCAAGCGCGCCATTTTCAAGAGCCTGACGCCGCACCTCAAGCCCGACTGCCTGATCGCCTCGAACACCTCCTCGATCTCGATCACGCGGCTCGCCGCCTCGACCGACCGGCCGGGGAAGTTCATCGGCATGCACTTCATGAATCCGGTGCCTGTGATGAAGCTCGTCGAGCTGATCCGCGGCATCGCGACCGACGAGCCGACCTTCCAGGCGATCCAGGCGCTGGCCTTGCGGCTCGGCAAGACGACGGCGGTCGCCGAGGATTATCCTGCCTTCATCGTCAACCGCATCCTGGTGCCGATGATCAACGAGGCGGTCTACGCGATCTACGAAGGGGTGGGCTCGGTCGCCGCGATCGACACCGCGATGCGGCTCGGCGCCAATCACCCGATGGGCCCGCTCGAGCTCGCCGACCTGGTCGGCCTCGATACCTGCCTCTCGGTCATGCAGGTGCTCCACGAGGGTCTCGCGGACACGAAGTACCGCCCCTGTCCGCTGCTCGTGAAATACGTCGAAGCCGGTTGGCTTGGTCGAAAAACCGGCCGTGGCTTCTACGATTATTCCCAGACCCCGCCCCGTCCGACGCGGTAAGGAACATGCCGACGCCCGATCCGATGCCGCCAGGCGCCTTCCTTCTTCTCGGCGTCCGACGGCCCATGGCGGGTTTCTTGGCGTCCCGCTGGGCGCTCCCGGTTGGAATCCTGCTCGCGAGTGCCGCGCTCGCCCTCTCCGCCAAGACGGAGGTGCCGTTCTGGCCGGTGCCGATGACGCTCGAGACCCTCGCCGTCGTGGGCCTTGCCGGCCTCTTCGGCGCCGCCCTCGGCGGCGGCGCCGTTCTGCTGTGGCTCGCCGAAGGCGCCGCCGGCCTGCCGGTCTTCGCCGGCCCCGTCGCCGGCCCCGCCTATTTCCTCGGGCCAACCGCGGGCTACCTCGTGGGGTTCCTCCTGGCGGCCCTCCTCGTCGGCCACCTCGCCGATCGCGGCCTCCGCGCCCACCCGCTGCTTCTCTTCGGGGCGATGCTCGGCGGTGTCGCCGTCATCTATCTTTGCGGGGTCTCCTGGCTCGCTCACCTCATCGGCTGGCAACGGAGCGTGCAGCTGGGCCTGCTCCCCTTCGTCCCCGCCGATCTGACCAAGGCTGCCTTGGCCGCCGCACTGGTCGCCGCCTTCCGCCGGGCCCCCCTGCCTCGCCCGTAGCGGTGCACTCCGCTCGCCCCGGCCGGCGATGAGCGAGATCGGCTTCTATCACCTTATGCGCACCGGCCCCGATCGGGCGCTTCCCAAGCTCCTCGGCCGCACGCTCGCGGCCGGCGAGCGCGCGCTCGTGCTCTGCGGCGGACCCGAGCGCGTCGAGGCGATCGATGCCGCACTCTGGCTCTGCCCGGATCCGGTCTGGCTGCCGCACGGCACCGCGCGCATGGGTGAGGCCGAGCTGCAGCCAATATGGATCACGAGCGCGATGCGCGACTCCGCGGATCCCCCGAATGGCGCCCATTTTCTCTTCCTCATTGACGGCGCCTCTTGCCCCAACTTCGTCCGCTTTACCCGCGTTTTCGACCTTTTCGACGGTGCCGACGCGTCCGCTGTCACCGCCGCACGCGAACGATGGGCCGCCGCCAAGGAAGCCCGCCACACCCTCACCTACTGGCAGCAGGGTGCACTTGGGTGGGAACGCAAGGCCTGATTCGGCCCCGCCTCTCGCGTTCCCTGGGGGTTGCCCCTCCCGGGGAACCCGTCTAAACGCGCGCGCCGACCCCCGCAATCCGAGACAATCCCCGGACCTCTCAACGGAACCGAACATGCCTGCGAGCCGTACTCTTTCGATCATCAAGCCCGACGCCACGCGGCGCAACCTCACCGGCGCGATCAACGCCGCGATCGAGGAGGCAGGGTTGCGCATCATCGGGCAGAAGCGCCTGCACCTCACCCGTGCTCAGGCCGAAGAATTCTACGCGGTGCACAAGGCGCGGCCGTTCTTCGCCGACCTTGTCTCCTTCATGATCTCGGGTCCGGTCGTGGTGCAGGTGCTCGAGGGCGAGGACGCGGTGGCGCGTAACCGCGCCGTGATGGGCGCAACCGATCCCGCGAAGGCGGCCCCGGGGACCATCCGCGCACGCTTCGGCGAGAGCATCGAGGCGAACTCCGTGCACGGCTCGGATTCCCCCGAGACCGCTTCCGCCGAAATCTCCTTCTTCTTTACCCCGGCCGAAATCACCGGCTGATTCGTGCGCGCCGCTATGCTCGGCGAACGTGACTGGGTCCCGCCGGCATCCGAGGGACTCGTCCGCGCGATCGCCGCGCGCGTCGCCGGCTCGGACGCCAACGCGATAGAAGCGGAGATCACGGCGCTGATCGCCGAGAGCCGCGCCATCCACGAGTACCACTGCATCAATCTTAACCCGGCAACGAACGTGATGAACCCCGAGGCCGAGGCAGTACTCGCCCAAGGCCTCGGCACCCGGGCCTCGCTCGGCTATCCTGGCGATAAATACGAGATGGGGCTCGAGGCGATCGAGAAGATCGAGGTGATCGCGGCCGAGCTCGCCGCCGAGACCTTCGGTGCGCGGTTCGCCGAGATCCGCATGCCGTCCGGCGCCATCGCCAACCTCACCGTCTTCATGGCTACCGCGAAGCCCGGCGACACGATCATCGCGCCACCACCGGAGATCGGCGGCCATGTGACGCACCATCGCGCCGGCGCCGCCGGATGCTACGGCCTCGTCACCGTCCCCGCGCCGATCGATCCCGCCCGCTACACGGTGGATGTCGCCGCCTTGCGCGCCGTGGCCTTGCGCGCGAAGCCGAAGCTCATCACGGTCGGCGGCAGCCTCAACCTCTTTCCCCACCCGATCCGTGATATCCGCGCCATCGCCGACGAAGTCGGCGCTTTCGTTCTCTTCGATGCCGCGCATCTCTCCGGAATGATCGCCGGCCGCGCCTGGCAGCGTCCGCTCGAGGAAGGGGCGCACATCATGACGATGAGCACCTACAAGTCTTTGGGCGGCCCGCCCTCGGGTCTGATCCTCACCAACGAACCCGAGCTCGCCCGGCGCATCGATGCGATCGCCTATCCCGGCCTCACCGCCAATTTCGACGTCTCGAAATCCGCCTCGCTCGCGATCACGCTGCTCGACTGGAAACGCCACGGCGCCGCGTACGCCGCCGCTATGGCCGAGACCGCGCACGCGCTCGCCACCTCGCTCGCCGCCCAGGGCCTCCCGGTCTTCGCCGCCGCGCAGGGAATGACAAGCTCGCACCAGTTCGCCCTGGAGGCGACACGCTGGGGCGGCGGCCAGCAAGCCGCGAAGATCCTCCGCCGGGCCAACATCCTCGCCTGCGGGATCGGCCTGCCCATCCCGCCCGTCGCCAGCGACGTGAACGGCCTCCGCCTCGGCACGCCGGAGATCGTCCGCTGGGGCATGGGGCCGGCGGAGATGCCGGAACTCGCGAGCTACATCGCGCGTGCGCTCGAAAACCCGGCGGGCGCCGGCGACGTCGCGCGCGACGTCACTTCCTTCCGCCGCCGCTTCGCAACGCTCCGATTCGTCGGTTGAAGCGCACCTCGGGCTACGCGACCGCGCCCGTCCGCCGCTCCCGCGCGCGGATGAAGCGCTTGATCGCCGGTGCGACCTGTTCGCGGAAGCGCCGTCCGCTGAAGAGGCCAAAATGCCCCGCCCCGGGCTGCTCGCGGTGCAGCCGCATCTCATCGCTGAGCCGCCGGCAGAGAGCGTGGGCCGCGCGCGTCTGGCCGAGGCCCGAAATGTCGTCGCGCTCGCCCTCGATGGTGAAGAGCGCGGTCCGCTCGATCGCCCCGGGATCGACGCGCCTCTCCCGCCAGTCGAGCTTCCCGCGCGGCAGCAGGTGCTTTTGGAACACAGCGGAGATGGTCTCGAGGTAGAACTCCGCCGGCAAATCCATCACCGCGAAATATTCTTCGTAGAAGCGCTGCTTCGCCGCCAGCGGCTCGTGCTCCTCGGCAAGCCGGTGCACGAACATCTGCCAGTGCGCATCGAAATGGCGCCCGGGGTTCATCGCCATGAAGCCGGAGAGCTGCAGGAATCCGGGATAGACTTGGCGCATGAAGCCCTGGTGGCCGAACGGCACAGGGTGGATCAGGTTGTGCCGAAACCACTCGAGCGGCCGTGTCTCGGCAAACCGCGTCACCGCGGTCGGCCCCTGGCGCGTGTCGATCGGCCCGCCGATCAGCGTCATGCTGGGCGGTGGGTCGCCGTCCTCGCTCATCAGCGCCACGGCGGCGAGCACCGGCACGGCCGGCTGGCAGACCGCGAGCACGTGCGTCTCCGGCCCGAGCAGCCTGAGGGCCGCCATCACGTGGCTCACATAATCGTCGAGGCCGAATCCCGTCTCCGTCACCGGCACGTCGCGCGCATTGGTCCATTCCGTGACGAAAACCTCGTGGTCGGGCAGGAACGCCGCCACCGTCTCGCGCAGCAGAGTCGCGTGGTGGCCCGAGAGCGGCGCAACGAACAGCATCTTCGCGTCGTCCGGCCGCTCCGCCGCGCGGCGGAAGTGCCTCAACGTGCACCAGGTCCCCTGCCAGACGATTTCCTCCTCGACCGCGATCCGCTCGCCGCCGATGATCGTGCTTTCGAGGCCGAATTCCGGGCGGTCGAACCGTCGGAGCGGATGCTCGAAGCTCGCCAAGGCCGCCGCCGCGAGCCGGCTCGCCGGCATCCCGCTCAGCATCGTCGGCGCCATCTCGAGAAGGGAACGGGCGCCGCCGGCAAAGACCCGGGCGGGCAGCAGCGCAAGCCGCTGCATCTCGTATGCGTGGTAGAGCATGCTTCCCCCAACGAATTGCCGGAGGCTGCCCTGCCGACTCGCGCCAATCATGGCGGGACTCGCGCCGCCGGAGGAGAGCCCACGGCGCAATGCTGCCAAAACAAATGCGTTACACGGTTAACACGAAAGCGAATTCCGCCCGCTCGCCTTCGCGCCCGGGCCGCCCGGTGCCATCATCGCCCGATGCTGCGCGCGCTCCTCGACCTCTCCGGCCGCGTCGCGCTGATCTCGGGCGGATCGCGCGGCCTCGGCCTGCAGATAGCCGAGGCCCTCGGCGAGTTCGGAGCGACCCTCGCCCTCGTTGCGCGCCGGGAGGAGGAGCTCGCCGCCGCGGTCGCGCATCTCGCGGGCCAGAACATAAGCGCCGTCCCGATCGCCGCCGACCTCGCCGACCCCGCCGCCGCCGAGACCATCGCCGCCCGGGCGCTCACCCTCGCGGGCCGCATCGACATCCTCGTCAACAATGCCGGCGCCGCCTGGGGCGCGCCGGCCGAATCCCATCCCCTCGATGCCTGGCGCAAGGTCATCGACCTCAACCTCACCGGGACCTTCCTGCTGACCCAGGCGGTCGGGCGCGCGGCGATGCTGCCCGCCGGCGCCGGCCGCATCCTCAACATCGCTTCGATCGAGGGCTTCCGCGGGCGCCCGCCCGGCATGCCGGGCACCATCGCCTATGCCACGAGCAAGGGCGGCATGATCAGCTTCACCCGTTCGCTTGCCGCGGAATGGGGGCCGCGCGGCATCACCGTCAACGCGATCGCGCCCGGCTTCTTCCCCTCGAAGATGACGCGCGGCACGCTCGAGCGTTTCGGCGCCGACCTCCTCGCCCGCACCCCGCTCGGCAAGCTCGGCGGCCCGCACGATCTCAAGGGGGCAGCGCTGCTCTTCGCCTCCGACGCCGGCGGCCACATCACCGGCCAGGTCCTGGCGATCGACGGCGGCGCCACCTCGGTCTTGTAGCGATCAAACCCAAAGCGCCTGGAACAATCCTCAGCCGGCCCCACATGGGTGGGCGGCAAGGACTAGGGGGCATGGACGAACCCGAGCTCACCCTCCCCTTGCGGGTGCCCGTCACGACCGCCTGGCTCGAGGAGATGCGGCGGCGCCAGGCAACCTACGCCGAGCGGCGCGCGCGCTGGCGGGAGGCACTCCGGCGCAACGGCGAGCCCGAGCCGCCCACCGACACGGATCCTGCGGGCCGTGGCCGCGGCCGCACCATTCACGATCCGCGGCAATTCCGCTTCGACTTCTGATCTCCCTGCCCGGGGCGCTTCGCCCTCACGGCGTCCCCCGCTTTGAACTCGAGAATGTGATTATGCAGCTCGACGGTGAGGCCCTCGATGCGCTCGGCCATCTCCTTGGCCGTCTCCGTCAGCCGCGTGTTCTGCTCCAGCATGCGCACCAGGAGCGCCGTCTGCTCGGCGGCGACGCGCTGGCGCTCCTCGCTGATGTTGTGCAGATCCTCGCGATGCTGCGCGTCGGCGATCGCCGTGCACTTGTCGCGATCGGCCTGCCGCGTCTGCGCCAGCAGGATCAACGGCGCGGCATAGGCCGCCTGGAGGCTGAAGGCGAGATTCAACAGAATGAAGGGATATTTGTCGAAAATCCACACTCCCACGATGTTGACCAGGATCCAAATCGCGACGATCACCGTCTGGCCGATCAGGAACACCGGCGTGCCGAAGAAGCGCGCGAATGCCTCCGCCTTCAGCGCGAACCAGTCATCACCGAACACCGACGACAGATGCGCGTACGGAAGATGAAACCGATAGAATGCGTGGCGTTGCAGCGCTGCCTGCCCGCCTGCGTTCGGCCCTGGCGCGTCGTTGCCGCTCATTGTCCCCGCCCTTCCCGCCGTGCGTTCCGGCGCCCTGCCGTCCCGGCCGCGCAAAATGAGCGGCAAACCCGATTCGATGCCAGAGACGAATTCGCAACGGTTGCAGAACCGCACGCCCGGGCTCGGGCCAAGAATCCCCTCGTCCCCGCCTCACGTTGGAGCATGATCGCTGAAGAGGGAATTGGGGTGCCCCGCCGCCGGAAGCGTTCGATCACGCGACAAAACAACAAGCTACAGCATAATGACTCCGGGTCATTGCGCTCTCGATGAACGGGCGCCTCAGGCGCGAAGCCGCGTCCCTGCCGCCTGGCTCCCGAGCCACGCCTCGATGCGGTCCACGGCCTCCTTCAGCGCCTCCAGGCCCGCGGCGTAGGAGAAGCGGAGATAACCGTCGCCGAACGCGCCGAAGCTGGTGCCCGAGACGGTCGCCACGCCGGCCTCGTCCAGAAGCCGCGACTGCAGCGTCCGCGAGCCGAGCCCGGTCTCGCCGATGTTGGGGAAGGCGTAGAAGGCGCCTCCGGGATTTGCACAGGCAAATCCCGGCAGCGCGTTGAGTGCGGGGATGATGTAATCGCGCCGCTCGGCGAAGGCGGCCATCATCCGCGCGACCGGCTCGCGCGGGCCGGTCATCGCGGCGATGCCGGCATATTGCGCCGCGGCGTTGACGCAGGAGTGGGAATTGATCGCGAGCCGCTCGGCATAGGGGAGCAGGGCTTTCGGCCATACGCCGTAGCCCAGCCGCCAGCCGGTCATCGCATAGGTCTTGCTCCAGCCGTCGAGCAGGATCAGCCGGTCCTCCAGCTCTGGATAGGTCGTGAGGCTCGCATGCGTGCCGTCGTAGATCATCTCGCCGTAGATCTCGTCCGACATGACCGCGACGTCGGGATGCCGGGCGAGACCCTCGACCAGGCGATCGAGCTCGCTCTTCGGCACCACGCCGCCGGTCGGGTTGCCCGGGCTGTTGACGATGATGAGCCGCGTCCGCGGCGTGATCAGCGAGAGCACCTCCTCGGCGTCGAACGAGAATCCCTTGCTCTCGTGCAGGAGCATCGCGACCGGCGTCGCGCCGGAGAAGCGGATCACGCTCTCGTAGATCGGGAACCCGGGATTGGGATAGATGATCTCCACGCCCGGCTCGCCGAGCATGAGGATGGCGAAGAACATCGTCACCTTGCCCCCGGGCACGACCAGCACGCGATCGGGCGAGACCGTCACGCCATGGCGGCGATGGAGATCGGCCGTCACCGCCTCGCGCAGCGGCAGGATCCCGTTGGCCGGCGTGTAGCCGTGATGCCCGTCGGCAAGGGCCTTCCGCCCGGCCTCGACGATATGGCCGGGGGTCGCGAAGTCGGGCTGGCCGATCCCGAGATTGATGATGCTCCGTCCTTCGCGCTGCAGCGCGGTCGCGCGCGCCAGGACTTCGAAGGCGGACTCGGTGCCGAGCTGGCTCATGCGCCCGGACAGGATGGGCATGGTGCTGGTCCTTCCCTGCGGCGGCGGGGACGACGCCGCCTTCCCACAATTCCTACACCACGTTTTCCGGCTCGAGCAGGCAGGTCACATCCGCGTGCCGCTCGACCTGCAGCGTCGGATGGCCGATCCCGAAGCGCCCCGCGAGCGTATGCGCGGCCTCGGCGAGGAAGTCAGGCCCGGGCGGCTCGCCGGGAACCACGAGATGGCACGTGAGCGCCGTCTCGGTCGTGCTCATCGGCCAGATATGCAGATCGTGGATCGCGACCACGCCGGGAAGCTGGAGCAGATAGGCCCGCACCTCCGCGGGCTCGATGCCGGCCGGCACGGCGTCCAGCATCATCCCGAGCGATTCCCGAAAGAGCCGCCAGGTCCCCCAGCCGATCGCCAGTGCAACGAGGATGCTGGCGGCCGGGTCGATCCGGTTCCAGCCGCTCGCCAGAACTGCGAGCGCCGCCAGCACCACGCCGCCCGAGATCGCCGTATCCGCCGCCATGTGCTGAAAGACGCCGCGCACATTGATCTCGCCCTTGCGCCCGGCGGCGAACATCAGCGCCGTCGCCCCGTTCACGGCGATCCCGATCAGCGCCACCACGATCACCGTTCCCGCCGCCACCGGGACGGGGAGCAGAAGCCGGCGCAGCGCCTCGACCAGGATCGCGCCGATGCTCACCAGCAGGATCGCCGCATTTGCGAGGCTTGCGAGGATGGTTCCGCTGCGCAGCCCGTAGGTGAAGTGCGCCGAGGGCAGCCGCCGCGCCAGCGTGGCGGCCACCCAGGCGCCGAGCAGCCCGAGGACGTCGCCGAGATTGTGCCCCGCGTCCGCCAGGAGCGCGGTCGAATGCGCGAGCACCCCGCCGAACACCTCGAAGACGACGAACCCGGCATTCAGCGCAACGCCGATCGGGAAGGCCCGGCCGAACGCGGGCGCGCAAGAATGCGCGTGCCCATGGTCATGCCGGTGATCGTGAGGCGCCCCTTTCATCAGCCGCCGGCCACCGCCCGCGGATGCGCCGCCTGCCACACGGCCATGAGCTTTGCCTCGTCCACCGCCGTGTAGAGCTGCGTGGTCGAGAGGCTGGCATGGCCGAGCAGCTCCTGGATCGAGCGCAGATCGGCGCCCTCCGCCAGCAGGTGGGTCGCGAACGAGTGCCGGAGCGCGTGCGGTGTGGCGTGCTCGGGCAGCCCGTGCAACCTCCGGAAATTCCGGAGCGTGCGCTGCGCGACGCCGGCGGCGAGCCGCTTCCCCCGCGCGCCCATGAAGAGCGCCGCATCCGGCCGCCGCTCCGGGTGCCGGGCGAGCCATTCGCCGATCGCCCGCCGCACCGCGGGCAGCACCGGCACCAGCCGCTCCTTGCCGCCCTTGCCGTGCACGCGGAGCGTCTCGTCGCGTCCCGGCAGCGGCGCGTCGCCGACGGAGAGCGCGAGCGCCTCGCCGATACGAAGCCCGCTCCCATAGAGAAGCGCCATCAGCGCGGTATCGCGCGCCGCGTCCGCCGCCCGCCGTGCCTCCTCGCCGATCCCGGCGACGATGCCCCGCGCGCCCGCAACCGAAAGCGCCCGCGGCAGTCGCCGCCGCGCCCGCGGCGTGCGCAGCAAGCCCAGCGCCGGGTTCTCGACGCCCTGCCGCCGCGCGAGGTAGCGGAAGAAGCTGCGGACGGCGGCGAGGTGCCGCGCCCGGCTCGCCTCGCCGTTCCCGGCCTCGGCAAGCGTTGCGAGCCAGGCGCGGAAATCGGCGACCCTAAGATTCCCGAGATCGGCAAGCGCCGGCTCACCCCCGAGATGGCGCGTCAGGAACCCCAAGAACTCCGCGAGGTCGGCGCCATAGGCCGCAACCGTGAGCCGCGCCGCCCGCCGCTCGCCCCCGAGCCACTCGAGGAACTTCGCCCGAGCCTCTTCCCCGCTCACGCCCGCTCCAGCGCCGCCGCCGTCGCGCGCGCAAGCAGCATCAGCGGCCCCCGCGCGGCACTCGCCGGGCTCGCCAGCGGGTCCCGCGAGGCCAGCGCCAGCACGGCCGGCACCGCGGTGCCCGGCACCACCACCAGCGCCTCGTGCTTCGCCAGCGCCGCCGCTTCGCCGTGGAAGAGCGCCGCCTCGGCCTCGCTCGTCCGCCGGCCCGCCGCCCGCGTGTCCCCGGGGGTTCCCGAAAGCCACATGTCCTCGCGTCCGAGCAGCCGGGCGATCGTGCCCGGCGGGATCGCCCGCGCGCCGGCGATCTCCGCCTCGACGCAGAGGTTCACCGCATCGACGCCGAGCAGCGCCGGCAGCTCGAGGCCGAGCGCGCCGACCGGGTCCGCCGCCCGCACCAGCGCCACCACCGCCTGCTCCACCCGCCCCGCCAGGATCTGCGCCGCCCGCCCCACCGCGAGCAGAGTGCTCGCCTGCGCGCGCGCCACCCCGAGCATCGCCTCCATATGGTCCGCGAGCGGCTCGCCGTGCACGCGCACCGGCGGGGCGAGCATGCGGTAGAGGTCGGGGTTCTCGGCGAGCCAGGAGGGGTGGGCGCGGAGGAACGCCGCCACCGATGGCGCGGACGGCAGGTCGATCTTGCGGCGGGGGGCGCTCATCCGAACGCCTTGCTGGCCCCTGGGGTCATGTGCGCCTCTCGGCTTCCGTCCCGACCGGGACCATACAGACGGCCGGAGGCGAGCGGAAGCGCATGCGAAGGGTGCCGGTCCTGCTGCCCTACCCGTTCGCCGGGCCCTTCGAGTACGCGGCGCCGGTAGGGGTGGATCCCAAGCCCGGCGACCTCGTGCGGGTCCCGCTCGGCTCGCGCGAGGTCCTGGGCGCGGTCTGGGAAGGCCCGCTGGCCGGCAGGGTCGCCGAGGAGCGGCTCCGCCCCCTGCTCGAGATCGTCGATCTGCCGCCGCTCGGCCCCGAGATGCGGCTCTTCATCGACTGGGTCGCCGCCTACACCCTGGCCCCGCCCGGCGAGGTGCTGGCGATGACGCTGCGCGGCTACCGCCGCCCTCCTTCCCGCGCGCCCGCCCCCGCCTTTCCGCTCCCCGATCCCGACCATCCGGGCTCCGTCCTCTCGCCCGCCCAAGCAGAGGCCGCCGCTTCGCTCGTCGAGGCGGCGGCCGGCGGCTTCAGCGTCACCCTGCTCGACGGCGTCACCGGCGCGGGCAAGACGGAGGTCTATCTGGAGGCGATCGCCGCCGCCCTCCGAAGTGGCCGCCAGGCGCTGGTCCTGCTGCCGGAAATCGCCCTTTCCGCCCAATGGCTCGAGCGCTTCGAGCGCCGCTTCGGGCTCGCCCCCGCCCTCTGGCACTCGGACCTCACCCCGCGCACGCGCCGCGTCACCTGGCAGGCGGTGGCCGAGGGGGCGGCGCGCGTCGTCGTCGGCGCCCGCTCGGCGCTCTTCCTCCCCTTTGCCGAGATCGGCCTGATCGTCGTCGACGAAGAGCACGAATCGGCCTTCAAGCAGGAGGAAGGCGTCATCTACCACGCCCGCGACATGGCAGTGGTCCGCGCCCGCCTCGCCGCCGCTCCCTGCGTCCTCGTCTCCGCCACCCCGAGCCTCGAAACCCTGGTCAACGCCGCGAGCGGCCGCTACCACCGCATCCGGCTGCCCGAGCGCCATGGCGGGGCCCGCCTGCCCGCAGTCGCCGCAATCGATCTCCGCAGCACCCCGCCCGAGCGCGGCCAGTTCCTCTCGCCCCCGCTCCGCGACGCGCTCACCGAAACATTCGCGCGCGGCGAGCAGGCGATGCTCTTCCTCAATCGCCGCGGCTATGCGCCGCTGACGCTCTGCCGTGCCTGCGGGCACCGGCTGCAATGCCCGAACTGCTCGGCCTGGCTGGTCGAACATCGCGCTAACTCCCGAGGGGCCCACCTCCTGCAATGCCACCATTGCGGCCATACGCTGGCCCCGCCCGCCCTCTGCCCCGCCTGCGGCGCGGCCGGAACGCTCACCCCGGTCGGCCCCGGCGTCGAGCGGGTCACGGAGGAGGCCGCGAGCGCTTTCCCCGACGCGCGCCTTCTGGTGATGGCGAGCGATACGCTGACCGGCCCGCACGCCGCCGCCGCGGCCGCCGCCGCCATCATCGGCCGCGAGGTCGATCTCGTGATCGGCACCCAGATCGTCGCCAAGGGCTGGCACTTCCCCCATCTCACCCTCGTCGGCGTGGTCGATGCCGATCTCGGCCTCACCGGGGGCGATCTGCGCGCCGGCGAGCGGACCTTCCAGCTCCTCCACCAGGTGGCCGGCCGCGCCGGCCGCGCCGAGGCGCCCGGAAGCGTGCTGATCCAGACCTTCGCCCCCGAGCACCCGGTCATGCAGGCCCTCGTCTCGGGCGACCTCGACGCCTTCATGGAGAGCGAGGCCGCCGCCCGCCGCCCCGGCCACTGGCCGCCCTTCGGCCGGCTCGCCGCCCTCATCGTCAGCGCCCGCGCGGTCGAGGCCGCCGATGCCGTCGCCGCCGCCCTCGGCCGCGCCGCACCCTCCGCTGCCTTCATCACCGTGCTCGGCCCCGCGCCTGCCCCGCTCTCGCTCCTGCGCGGCCGCCACCGAAGGCGCCTCCTGCTCAAGACCGCCCGCGATATCGCCCCCCAGAAGCTCATCCGCGCCTGGCTCGGCCGCGTCAAAATCCCAAGCGAGGTCGAAGTCCGCGTCGATATCGATCCGATCTCGTTCCTTTGAGCCCGCCGGCCGGCCGTATTGCGCGCCCGAGGAGGCGCATGCTAGACGCGCGCCGCCGGCCCCGGGCCGGTTGAGCGCTCCTGGCCTGACGATGGATCCGATGCTGTGCCGTCCGACGCGACCGTAGTCTCCCACGGCGGCGGCTTGGCCGACCGTTACGCAACGGCCCTCTACGCCCTGGCCGATGAGAATCACGCCCTCGATTCCGTCATCGCGGACATGCAGGCACTCGGCCGCCTGATCGAGGCGAGCGCCGATTTCCGCCGCTTTCTCGCGAGCCCCGTGATCGACGTCGCGCTCGGCCGCCAAGCCGCGCTCGCCGTCCTCGCCGCCGAGGGCTTCGGCAAGACCGTGCATGATTTCGTGGGCGTCGTCGCGTCCAATCGCCGGCTCCGCAACCTGCCCGCGATCGTCGCCGCCTTCGCCGCCCTCGTCGCCGCCCGCCGCGGCGTGGTCACCGCGCAGGTCGTCTCGGCCCACCCGCTCGACGAGATCCAGTTGAACCAGCTCCGCGCGCGCCTGATCGAGGCCGGCTACGGCAATGTCGAGATCGCCCGTTCGGTCGATCCCTCGCTGCTCGGCGGGCTGGTGGTCCGGATCGGCGCCCGCCTCTATGATTCGAGCCTCAAATCCCGGCTGCAGCGCCTGCAGCACGCCATGAAGGGAGCCGCCTGATGGAGATCCGCCCCGCCGAGATCTCGGAGATTCTGAAGAAGCAGATCGCCAATTTCGACACCGAGGCGAACGTCGCCGAGACCGGGCAGGTGCTGAGCGTGGGCGACGGCATCGCCCGCGTCTTCGGGCTCGCCAACGTCATGTCGGGCGAGCTCGTCGATTTCCCGGGCGCCGGCGTCAAGGGCATGGCGCTCAACCTCGAGATCGACAATGTCGGCATCGTGATCTTCGGCGACGACCGGCAGATCCGTGAAGGCGACACGGTGAGCCGCACCGGCGATATCGTCGATGTGCCGGTGGGCAAGGGCCTGCTCGGCCGCGTCGTCGATGCGCTCGGCAACCCGATCGACGACAAGGGCCCGATCCAGGCCGCCGAGACCCGCCGCGTCGAGGTCAAGGCCCCCGGCATCATCCCGCGCCGCTCGGTGCACGAGCCGATGCAGACCGGCCTCAAGGCGATCGACGCGCTGATCCCGATCGGCCGCGGCCAGCGCGAGCTCATCATCGGCGATCGCCAGACCGGCAAGACCGCGGTCATCATCGACACCATCATCAATCAGAAATCCATCAACGCCTCGGGCGACGAAAAGCAAAAGCTCTACTGCATCTACGTCGCGGTCGGTCAGAAGCGCTCGACCGTCGCGCAGCTCGTGCAGACGCTCGAGGAGAACGGCGCGCTCGACTATACGATCGTCGTCGCCGCGACGGCCTCGGACCCGGCGCCGATGCAGTTCCTCGCCCCCTACGCCGGCTGCACCATGGGCGAGTATTTCCGCGACAACGGCATGCATGCCGTCATCTTCTACGACGATCTCTCCAAGCAGGCCGTCGCCTATCGCCAGATGTCGCTCCTGCTGCGCCGGCCGCCGGGACGCGAGGCTTATCCGGGAGACGTCTTCTATCTCCACTCGCGCCTGCTCGAGCGCGCGGCCAAGATGAACGACGAGCATGGCGGGGGCAGCCTCACCGCGTTGCCGGTGATCGAGACCCAGGCCGGCGACGTCTCGGCCTATATCCCGACCAACGTCATCTCGATCACCGACGGGCAGATCTTCCTCGAGACCGAGCTCTTCTTCAAAGGCATCCGCCCGGCGGTGAATGTCGGGATCAGCGTCTCGCGCGTCGGCTCGGCCGCCCAGATCAAGGCGATGAAGCAGGTCGCCGGCCGCATCAAGCTGGAGCTCGCCCAGTATCGCGAGATGGCGGCCTTCGCCCAGTTCTCCTCCGACCTCGACGCCTCGACGCAAAAGCTCCTCGCCCGCGGCGCCCGCCTCACCGAGCTCCTCAAGCAGCCGCAATATCATCCGGTCCCGGTCGAGGAGCAGGTGGCGGCGATCTTCGCCGGCGTCCGCGGCTTTCTCGATCCCATCGGTATCGGCCGCATCGGCGCCTTCGAGGCCCAGTTCCTCTCCGAGCTCAAGGCGCGCGCGCCCGAGGTGCTGGAAGCGATCCGCAATGACCGCGAGATCAAGCCGGAGACGGAGAAGAAGCTCACGGAATTCCTCGAGTCCTTCTCCAAAACCTTCGCCTGAGCGAGACGGCCCGGATCCGCACGCATGCCCAGCCTGAAGGCGCTCCGCATCCGCATCAACAGCGTCCGCTCGACGCAGAAGATCACGAGCGCGATGAAGATGGTCGCCGCCTCGAAGCTGCGCCGGGCGCAGGTGCAGGCGGAGGCGGCCCGCCCCTATGCCGAGCGGATGGAGCGGATGCTGGCCGAGCTCGCCGCCTCGGTCGCCGGCAACAAGGCAGCCCCCCGGCTCCTCGTCGGCACCGGCCGGGAGGATACGCACCTCATCGTCGCCGTCACCGCCGATCGCGGCCTCTGCGGCGCCTTCAACACCAATGTCGGCCGCGCCGTCCGCGCGCTTGCCCGCAAGCTCGAGGCCGAGGGGCGCAAGGTCCAGATCTTCGCCGTCGGGCGCAAGGGCCGCGATTTCCTCCGCCGCGAATTCGCCTACCGGATCATGGGCGACGTGAGCTTCGCGGCCAAGAAGCGGATCGGCTTCGCGGACGCCGAGGAGATCGCGAAACGGATCGACGCGATGCTGCGCGAGGGCGGCTTCGATGTCTGCACGCTCGTCTACAACCAATTCCACTCGGTGATCTCGCAGATCACCACCGAGACGCGGCTGATCCCGGCCGCAGCCCCTGCGCGCGAGGAGGGGGCCGAAAGCACTGTCCTGCGCGCGGCCTACGAGTTCGAGCCGGAGGAGGACGAGATCCTCGCCCGCCTGCTGCCCCGCAACCTCGCGATCCAGATCTACCGCTCGCTGCTCGAGAGCGCGGCCGGCGAGCAGGGTGCGAGGATGACGGCGATGGACAGCGCCACCCGCAACGCGGGCGACATGATCAACCGCCTGACGCTCAACTACAACCGCACGCGCCAAGCGAACATCACGAAAGAGCTGATCGAGATCATCTCCGGCGCCGAGGCAGTCTGAGAGATCGAAAAGACTGGAACCGAGGAGCCGGGAATGGCGAAGAACATCGTCGGGCAGGTGACGCAGGTAACGGGCGCGGTGGTCGACGTCCAGTTCGAGGGCGACCTGCCGTTCATCCAGAACGCGCTGCACACGAAGATCGGCAATCGCCTGCTCGTGCTCGAGGTGGCGCAGGAGCTCGGCGAGAAGACCGTCCGCTGCATCGCCATGGACAGCACCGACGGCATGGTGCGCGGCCAGGAGGTGGCGGACACCGGCGGACCGATCACCGTCCCCGTCGGGCCGGAGACGCTCGGGCGCATCCTCAACGTCATCGGCGACCCGGTGGACGAGCGCGGCCCGATCGAGACCGCGAAGCGGATGCCGATCCATCGCGACGCGCCCTCCTTCGAGGAGCAGTCCACCTCGGCGGAGATCCTGGTCACCGGGATCAAGGTCGTCGATCTGCTCGCCCCCTATCTCAAGGGCGGCAAGACCGGCCTCTTCGGCGGCGCCGGTGTCGGCAAGACCGTGCTCATCCAGGAGCTCATCAACAACATCGCCAAGGCGCACGGCGGCGTTTCGGTGTTCGCCGGCGTCGGCGAGCGCACGCGCGAAGGCAACGACCTCTATCACGAGATGATCGACGCGGGCGTCATCAAGCTCGACGGGCCGGGCTCGAAGGTGGCGCTCTGCTACGGCCAGATGAACGAGCCGCCGGGCGCGCGCGCCCGCGTCGGCCTCTCCGGCCTCACGCTCGCCGAATATTTCCGCGACGAGGAGGGTCAGGACGTCCTCTTCTTCGTAGACAACATCTTCCGTTTCACCCAGGCCGGCGCCGAGGTCTCGGCGCTGCTCGGCCGCATCCCCTCCGCGGTCGGCTATCAACCGACGTTGGCGACCGACATGGGCGCGCTGCAGGAGCGCATCACCTCCACCAAGAAGGGCTCGATCACCTCGGTCCAGGCGATCTACGTGCCCGCCGACGACCTCACCGATCCCGCGCCCGCGACCTCCTTCGCCCATCTCGACGCGACCACCGTGCTTTCGCGCCAGATCGCCGAGCTCGGCATCTACCCCGCCGTCGATCCGCTCGATTCCACCTCGCGCTCGCTCGATCCGCGCGTCGTCGGCGAGGAGCATTACGAAATAGCGCGCGAGGTGCAGCGTATCCTGCAAACCTACAAGTCGCTGCAGGACATCATCGCGATCCTCGGGATGGACGAGCTCTCGGAGGACGACAAGCTCGTCGTCTTCCGGGCGCGGAAGATCCAGCGCTTCCTCTCGCAGCCCTTCCACGTCGCCGAGGTGTTCACCGGCTTCCCCGGCGTCTTCGTCCCGGTGGCCGACACCATCCGCAGCTTCAAGGCGATCTGCGCCGGCGAATACGATCATCTCCCGGAGGCGGCCTTCTACATGGTCGGCACGATCGAGGACGTCGTCGCCAAGGCCGAATCCCTCAAGGCCGCCGCCTGAGCCATGCCGGTCGCACTCGAGATCGTGAGCCCGGAGAAGCTCCTGCTCTCACGGCCCGTCGACATGGTGGTGGTTCCCGCCGAGGAGGGCGATATCGGCGTGCTTCCCGGCCATGCGCCGATGATCGTGACGCTGCGCGGCGGCTTCGCGAGCCTCTACGAGGGCGGCCAGGTGACGACGAAGCTCTTCGTCGCCGGCGGCTTCGCCGAGATCACGCCGGAGCGCTGCACGGTGCTTGCGGACGAGGTGCATCCCCCCGCCGAGCTTTCGAAGGCGGAGGGCGAGCGCCGGCTCGCCGCCGCCGAGGCGGCCTGGGAGGCGGTGGACAAGATGGACGTCGCCGCCCGGGACGCGGCCCTCGCCGCCCTCAGGATCGCCCGCGCAATGATCGCCGCCGCCGAGGCGCCCTGAGCCGACCCGCGAGACAAGCCGGCGTCGCGGGCATGGCCGCCGTGCGGCTTGCAAGCTATTGGATTCCGTGGAAGATCCTTCCTGCCGGCCCGAACAGGTGGCAGTCTGCGACGATTCGCCGAGGCGGAGGCATCGGCCTCCGGCGCATGCCGATCTCCCGGCGCCATGGCTCGCCGCAGTCGAGGGCGAGCGAGGAGAACGGGCAGGCCACGAAGAAGAGATAACGGAACCGGCGCACGCCATGAAGCATTGGAACATCGACGAGGTACCCTGGGAGCGGTTCGATGCCGCGAAGATCGATCCGGCGATCGTCCCGCTCGTCAAAGCGGCGGCGATGGTCGAGCGCAACGGCACCGACTACGCGCGCTATCTCAACAACGTCTTTGCCGACGACCCCGACTTCCGCCAGGCCGCGGACTATTGGGCCATCGAGGAGGTGCAGCACGGCGATGCGCTCGGCCGCTGGGCCATGCTCGCCGATCCCGCGTGGGACTACAGGGCATCCTTCGCTCGCTATCGCGCGGGCTACAGCCTGCCGCTGGAGGCGGAAAGCTCGGTCCGCGGCTCGCGAACCGGCGAGCTGATCGCGCGCTGCATGGTCGAGACCGGAACCTCCTCCTACTACACGGCGCTCGGCGAGGCGACCGAGGAGCCGGTGCTCAAGATCATCTGCCGCCTCATCGCCGCCGACGAGTTCCGTCATTTCAAGCTATTCTACGACCACATGCGCCGCTATCTCGGCCGCGAGCGGATCGGCATGCTGAGGCGGCTCAAGATCGCCGCCGGCCGCATCACCGAGAGCGAGGACGATGAGCTGGCTTTCGCGTTTCATTGCGGGAACGAGCCGGAATCGAGTGCCTACCGGCACGATCGCTGCATCGCCGCCTATTTTGCCCAGGCGATCGGCTATTACCGCTTCCGCCATGTCGAGCGCGGTATGGGCATGATCTTCAAGGCCGTTGGCCTGAAGCCGCGGGGCCGGCTTTCAGATCTGTCGGCGAAGCTGGCGTGGCGGCTGATGCAGTACCGCCGCGGCAGGCTTGCCGCCCGCCTCGCCTGAAGACCAGGGGGACGCTGTCCCCCCGGACCCCCTGGCAAAGGCGGATCCCTTGGCGGGGGTTGAGGGGCTCCCAACGCGCTTGCGCGTTGGGGACCCGCAAGGGGGCAGAGCCCCCTTGGTCTTTCAAATAATCCGTGCCAGCCTCACGGTGGTGTGCCCCCGGCTCGGGCGCAGGCTCGGCATGACCAGGAGGCAGTTGGCGCAGGGCGTGCGGATTTCCTCGTCCCCATCGAGCGCGATCAACGTGTTGGATTTGGGCACGATCGCGCCACCGCGGAACGGCTGAACGAAGCTGAAATTGCCGCTGCTCGCCGTGATCGTGCGGATGACCTCGGCGAACCGCGGCTCGGGAGCGGCCTCCGCGCCCGCCGGCAAGCAAGGATGCTCGCCGATCAGGCCGGCGTGGCGCAGCACCCCTGCGATCGCCGCGAGCATCGTATCGACCGTCTCCGGCTCCCAGTGCTGACCCGCCTCGACCAGGTTCGCCGCGCGTGGATCGCCGGGATCCACGAACGGCGTGTAGTCGATGATGCGCCGCCCGCTGGCGTGCCCGTGATCGGCAACGATGAGCGGCGGTTGCCCGATGCCGCGCGCGAGATCGCGTCCTTTCGCGGCTGAGCCGCACAGGATCAGCGGCTCCGATGGCCAGAGCATCGAATGGAGGTCGAGCAAGATGTCGATCTCGTCGAGTAGGGGCCGGATCTCTCGCGCGCACAAGCTCGCCCGACTCCCGCGGCCCGTCCAGCACCGCCGGATCCCAGAGCCGGTTCATGTCCTCGTCCACGAAGCGCGATGCCGTAGGCTGACGCGGATCGAATCGGACGAACGCGATAAGATTGACGAAGCCGAAAGTGATCCGCCCGCGTTCCGGCCGGAGATCCGCTTCGAGCAGGCGGACGAGCGCGATCGCACCGGCGATCTCGTTGCCGTGCGTGAGGGCGAACAGACCGACATGCGGTCCCGGCTTTCCGGAATCGCGGCGGATGAAGCCGCGCACGCCGGTATTGCCGTCGAGCCACCGCGCGAGGTCGGGGCAGGACAATCGCACCGCGAACTGCGGGAGTGGGCCGGGGATGGGGTGCGCCGAATCGCCCATGGCCCGTCAGCCCGGGAGCCTACTTCGGGAGCGCGCGCCTGGCTCGCTCGTTCGTTGCCCGCTGGTGCCCGATGCAACCATCCTTAGCAGTCTATACGGCTCCGCGCATCGGGCAACCGCTCGGTCTGAAAGGGCAGGCCCAGGCGCGGCCGAGCACGGCGCGGCCGCGCGCGGTCTCTTTTGTTTCGCCTCGCCGGATCGGAATTCGAGCGAACGCGCCGCGATCTCTCAGGCCGCGCCGACGCGCAGCGGTGCGGCGGCGAAATCGGCATAGAAGCGCGCCAGCGCCGCCACGGTCGCTTCCAGCAACGCCGCGCCCGCCTCCGCGGTCGCTGCCGCCGGATCGCCGATATAGCCGACATCGCCGGCGGGAAAGATCGCGGCCCAGCTCGCCCGCGCCGGCTTCAGCGGATCCGGCGCCTGGCCCGCGAGATAGGAGGGCGTGAGCCGGGGCGGCAGGCCGCGAACGCGCCCGGCGATGCGCTCTGCCTCGCCGGGCTCGCGCAGCGCCAGCTGCAACGCCGTTTCGAACGCGCAGGCATGGCCGACGCCGCGCTGCTCTCCGGGAAGCTTCTCGAGCCATTCCTTCTCGCCCGGCGAGAAGTAATTGACGAAGCCTACGCCGATCCCTCGGCTGACGAGCGCGGTGCAGGCCGCTGTCAGCGGGCCCTGGTTGCCGCCGTGGCCGTTGACCACGAGCAGGCGGCGAAAGCCGGTGCGGTGGAGGCTTTCGGCGACATCCGTGACGATGCCGACGAAGGTCTCGAGCGAGAGCGTAATGGTGCCGGCGAATGCGCGATGGTGCGGCGAGAATCCGAAGTTCGGCGGCGGCAGCACCAACACGTGCGGATCGGGGCAAGCGGCGGCCGCGGCGAGCGCCACGCGGAAGGCGGAGACGCTGTCCGTGTCCACCGGCAAATGGTCTCCGTGCTGCTCGACCGAACCCACGCTGAGCACCGGCAGAGCGCCTTCATCCCGCGCCCTCGCGATCTCCGCCCGCGTCAGAGCGCCCCACTCGTGCGTACGCCGCCAATCCTCGCTCATGTGTGTCCCTCTCTCCAGGCGGCCTCGACCAGGCGTGAATAGACGAGCTCGAGCAGGCGCTCGCGGGCGCGTACGGCGATCTCGTCGAGCGAGGGCGTCTGCGCGAGGCGCGCGCGCGCGTAGGCACGCATCTCTTCCAGGGAGGGAATCTGCGGCAGGTCGAACTCGCTCCAGAAGGCCTCCGCCTGCAGGCGCGCGGAAAGCGCACGGGACTTCATCTCCGCCCAGCCCGGCGCGCGGGAAAGCGCATCGAGCGCCTGGCCGGCTATGGCGTTGATGGGGAACGAGAGGGCCAGCTGGCGCGCCGCGCGATCGATGACGGTGCGGCCGAGGCGCTGCTCGCGGTTCACCACGGCCTTCGGCGGCGCGTGCAGGTCCCACACCAGGCCCAGGCAGGAGAGCAGCCGCAGCAGATAGAAAGTGAAGTCGTACTCCCACCAGCGGAAGCCCTGCCGGACGGAGGCCTGGTAGGCGTGGTGGTTGTTGTGCCAGCCCTCGCCCATCGTGATCAGGGCCAGGAGCCAGTTGTTGCGGGAGTGATCGCCGGTGACGTAGCGCCGGCGGCCGAGCAGATGGCCGAGCGAGTTGATGCTGAAGGTCGCGTGCCACACCGCGACCGTGCTCCAGCAGAAGCCGACCGCGAGGCCGGGCAGCCCGGCGATCAGCCAGGTCGCGAAGGCGAGCGTGGCGGCGGGGAGATAGGCATGCCGGTCGAGCCAGCGCAGCTCCTTGTACCGCGCGAGGTCACGGACGGTCTCAAGGTCGGTCGCCTCGTTGCGCGGGACCAGGATCCAGCCGACATGCGCATAGAAGACGCTGCGCAGGATCGGCGAATGAACGTCGAGCTCGGTGTCGGAGTGCTTGTGGTGGCGGCGGTGATGGGCCGCCCACCAGAGCACGCCGCGCTGCGCCGATGTCTGGGCGAGGAAGCCCAGGATGAACTGGAAAGCGCGGCTGGTGCGGAAGGCGCGGTGAGCGAAATAACGGTGGTAACCGGCGCCGATCGCGAAGATGCGGAGGAAATAGAGCGCGATCGCGAGCACGGCCGCCCGCAGCGTCACCCCCGTGAAGAGGGCGGCGAAGCAGGCGAGATGGATGGCGAAGAACGCGGCCGAGGCCGGATAGTCGATCTGGTCCGCGCGGTCGGGGCTGGCTCTTTTCATGATGCGGATCCTGTCACGTCGCGCCCTGGCGCGCGGCTAGCTACGCCGCGCCGGCGCGCCGCTGGCTGGACGCGGGTTCAGCACATGGCGCACCTGCACAGGGCGCAGCTATAGCAGGAGCGCGCGCCGGCGCCGAATCGGGCCCCGCCGAAACGATCGCCGAGGGCCACAATTCGCCCTGCAATTGCATTGCAGGGCTGAATTCTTGCGTTCTCTCCACCGCATTGGGGGCTGTTAGCCTTGGTTAACGACCGCCCGTCCCGGAGCGTTTGGTCCAAGCTTTCCCCCGAGCCTCTTCCCAATGTTTTTGCGCAAGGCACCGGCAGGGTTCACCCCGGCCGGTCTCGGTACGGCCGGCGGCGAGGCAGCCTCGGATGCGGCGTTCGCCCGGCAGCGGGCGATGTTCGCATTTCTCTGCTTCGTCTGGGGCACGACGTGGCTCGCCATGAAGGTCGGCGTCGCGACCGTGCCGCCGGGCTTGTTCGCCGGCACGCGCTGGGCGGTGGCGGGATTGGCCCTGCTCGGATGGCGCTGGGCAAACGGGCAGCGGATCAGGCTGCCGGGGCGGCTCTGGCCGCGGCTCCTCCTGGTCTCCGTGCTGATGATCGCGCTCAACCAGGTGACCCAGCTCTACGGACTGCGGTACGTGCCGGCCGGACTCGCCACGGTGATCAGCTCGGCGCTCACGCCGGTCTCGCTGATCGGGTTCAGCGTCATGGCCGGACAGGAACGGTTCAGCGTCCGCCAATCGGTGGCGCTTGCGCTCGGCGCGGCCGGCACGGTGATGCTCTTCGGCCAGAAGGCGCTGGAGGGCCGGCTCGGCTGGCCCGAGCTTTTGGGGGCGGCGGGCGTGATCGTCGGCTGCCTCTCCTATTCGCTGGGCTCGGTCTTGGCGCGGCCGCTGATGCGGACGCTGGCGCCCGGCGAGGTGGCGGCAATGAGCAACTGCATTGGCGGCTTCTTCCTTCTCGGGGCCTCGCTTGCGTTCGAGCCCGGGTCCGCGGCGGCGCTTGCCGGCCATTGGGGCTGGCCCGCCTTCGCCGCCTGGCTCTATCTGCTGCTGCCGGGCTCGCTCGGGGCGACGCTCATCTACTTCCTCCTCGTGCGTGACTGGGGCGCGGGCCGCACCGGCAGCTATGCCTTCGTCTCGCCCGTCGTCGGCGTGGTGCTCGCAGTGCTGCTCTTCGGCGAGGGGATCGATGCGGGCGAGGTGCTCGGCATGGGGCTGATGCTCGCCTCGGCCACTCTTGTGCTGCGGCGGTAGGCGAGTGCCGCGGCGAAGCTCTCGCGCAAACCCGCCGCGTCGAGCCCGCGCGCGATCACGACGATCGAAGTTTCCTCGGGCGCCGGCGCCGCCGCCGGCAGCCACGCCGGCGGGTGAAGCACGTGGTGCACGCCGTGCAGCACCAGCGGCCGCTCCTGCCCCGCGAGCCGAACGATTCCTTTGAGGCGGAGAATCTCCGCCCCGCGCGTCGACAGCACCGAATCGAGCCAGAGCTTCAGCGCCGGCCAGGCGAGCGGCGCCGCATGGGTGATCAGGATGGCGGCGACCTCCGGCCCATGCGCATGCGCGGAATGATCATGCGCATGCGGCGCGCCGAGCCAGGCCGCAACGCCGCTTCCCGGCCCGACCCCAAAGACCTCCGCGGCCGGCGCATCGCCATGGACGGCAACCCGCATCGGCACGCTTGCGTTCACCGCGCGTAAGGCGCGCTCCGTGGCGCTCCGCTCGGCTGCCGAGGCGAGGTCGGTCTTGGTGAGCAGGACGCGGTCGGCCATCGCGACCTGCCGGCGCGCTTCCTCGTGCGCCGCGAGGCTCCCCGCGCCGGCCAGCGCATCGAGGGTCGCCACGATGCCGTCGAGCCGGCACGCGGTCTCGGCCCCGCCCTCGGCCAGCGTATGCGCGACCGGCCCCGGATCGGCGAGCCCGGTGGTCTCGATCGCTATGCGGCTGAAATCCGGGATCTCGCCCCTCTCTTGCCGCTCCCGAAGCTCGATGAGCGTGTCGGCGATATCGCCGCGCACCGTGCAGCAGATGCAGCCGTTCTTGAGCAGCACCGCATTCTCGATCGCCTGCTCGACCAAAAGATGGTCGATCCCCACCTCGCCGAACTCGTTGACGATGACGGCCGTGTCGGCGAGCGTCTTCTGCTTGAGCAGCCGGTTGAGGAGGGTCGTCTTGCCGCTGCCGAGGAACCCGGTCACGATGGTGACGGGAATCGATTGTCGCCGTGTGGGCTGGTCCATCCATCCTCCCGCGCGATCACGCTCAGAGTGGGAGGAATGCCCCGATGGCGCAAGCGGAAGCGCTCAACATGCGGCTCCTGGCCGAGGACCGGCTCGCCGGCTTCGGCGGCATCGGCGAAGGCATGAGCCTCCAGCTCGCGCGCGACGGGCGGCGCATCCTCTGGCTCGCGCACGAATCGGCCCCGAAGAACTTCACCGGCGTCGACGTCACCGACCCGCGCAAGCCGAAGGTGGCCGTGCAGACCGACCTGCCGCACCGGACCGTGCGCTCCAACTCCCTCGAGGTCGTGGGCGACGTGATGGCGGTCGCCTATCAGACCGCAACGCCCGGCCAGACGCCCGCCGGAATCGAGCTCTTCGACATCGCCACTCCCGAAAGCCCGAAGCGCATCTCCTATTTCGATTGCTCGGGACCGCATTCGCGCGGCGTGCACCAGCTCTGGTTCGTCGACGGCAAGACGATCCATTTTGCCGGCGGCGCCGCCGACTTCATCCCGCGCAACCAGCGCGACGACCAATGCTATCGCGCGCTC
Organism: uncultured Pseudomonadota bacterium; assembly: GCA_963745975.1. Classification (GTDB taxonomy): domain Bacteria; phylum Pseudomonadota; class Alphaproteobacteria; order Acetobacterales; family Acetobacteraceae; genus JAKAWQ01. Next base: position 148,098 of record CAVUZJ010000018.1, on the reverse strand, counting down.
GACGTCGCCGACCCGGCGCGGCCGCGCGAGCTCGGTCGCTGGTGGTATCCCGGAACCGCCGAGGCAGACGCGGCACCCCCGCCGCCGCGCCATCCCCGCTTAAACTCGGGCTTTCGCGCGCACAACACCAACGTTTACCCCGAGCGGCCGGACCGCGCCTATGTCGGCTATCTCGACGGCGGCGCCGTCGTGCTCGATATCTCCGATATCGGCGCGCCGCGCATGGTCGGGCACTGGAATCCCCATCCTCCTTTCCCCGGCTTCACGCACACGGTGCTGCCGCTCTTCTCGCGCGAGCTCTTCATCGTGTCGGACGAGTGCGTGCAGGACGACGGCAAGGACTGGCCGAAGCTCGCCTGGGTCCTCGATGCGCGGCTCGAGAGCAACCTCGTGCCGATCGCCACCCTGCCGTTGCCGCCGCCCGAGGAGCACATCCATCGCGGCGGCCGCTACGGCGCGCACAATCTGCACGAGAACCGGCCGGGGCCCGCCTTCCGCTCGGACCGCACGGTGTTCGGCACCTATTTCAACGGCGGGCTTCGCGTGCACGACATCACGAACCCGTTCCAGCCGCGCGAGATCGCCCATTACGTCCCGGAGCCGCCCGCCGGCTCGCGCGTCCCTTCCGTGCAGATCAACGACGTGTACGTGGACGAGAACCGCGTGGTCTACGCCGTCGATCGGTTCGCCGGCGGGCTCTACGTGCTCGAGATGACGATCGACATCTGATCGGCTTCGGCGGGTGGGATCGGCCGGCGGAACGGCGTCACCGGCAGCACCTCGCCGCGCCAGAATCCGCCCCACGCCTCGGGAAATCGCGCGCCGAGGCCGGGGCCGAGATCACCCGCAGCGAGGCGGATCGTGGGCACGTTCTCCGGCGCCTTCGTCTCGCCGAGCAGAATGGCGGTCAGCGCCGCGCCGTCCCAGAAGGCGAAGTCCACCGGTTCCGGCACGAGCGCGCGGGGCAGGGGCCTGAGCGCGGACCACGCCCAGTCTTCCGGCGCGTACAGTCCGCCGAAGCGCCCGAGGCGCGCGGCAAGCGCGTCCCGATGCGCCGCGATCTCGGCCGCGATCCACGCGAAATAGGAAGCGACGAAGCGCGCGCGGAGCGGCGCGTAAGCGCCGCACTGCCCGACGAGCCAGGCGCGCGCCGCCTCGAGCCGCGCCGCATGATCGCCGCCTTTGGGCATCGCGTCCGGCGGCATCGGTTCTGTACCGAAATGAATGGGCGCCGCGCCCAGCGGCACCGAGGGCAGCCGGTCGGCAACGGCGGCGCGCGGCATCCGGTCGAGCGCGTAGAAAAGCCGTTCGCTCATCGCGCGGCTTCCGGGTGCCAGCGCAGCACACGCCGGCGCAGCCGCGCCATGAGGGCAACCGCCACGGCGCCCACCGCGGCGGTCTCGACGATGCCCGCATAGACGCCCGCCGAATCGGCATAGCTCGCCGCCTGCACCATCATGCCCCCGAGGCCGGCGCCGCCCATCAGCATTTCCGAGGCCACCTCGACGATCAGCGCAAGCGGCAGCGCCACCTGCAAGCCGGTCAGGATCTGCGGCATCGCCGCCGGCAGCATCACCTCGAGGAACACATCGCCATGCCGCGCGCCGAGGCTCTCGGCCGACCACACCAGGTGCCGCTCGACGCCGCGCGTTCCCCCATCCGCCGCGGCGATCACGGTGAAGACGGCGGAGAACGCCGTCATCACGATCTTCGAAAGATCGAAGACGCCGAACCAGAGCATGAAGATCGGCAGGAAGGCGATCGTCGGCATCGGGAATCCCACCGAGACGATCGGCTCGACGAACCAGCCCACGAGGCGGTGGCGCGAGATCAGGATGCCGAGCGGGACGCCGACCAGCGAGGCGAGCGCGAAGCCCGTGAGCGTGCGGTAGAGCGTGAGCCCGGCATTGAGCGCGAAGGCGCCGGAGACGAGATCGCTCTCGAGCCGGGCGAGAACCGAGGTGAGCGGCGGCAGCAGGAACGGGCGGATCAAATCGAACCGGCTCGCGATCTCCCACAGCGCCAGCAGCACGAGGAAGGAGACCGAGCGAAGCGCGGCCCGGCGGAGCCGCTTGAGCTTGCTGCTCCCGCTCACGCGCGCCAGCGCAGCAGGCGGCGCGAAAGTGCGGCGAACCCACGGTCGGCAAGGAAGCCGAGGGCGGTGACCGTGAGGATCGAAGCGAACATCGCGGGGTAAGCACCATCGTCGCCGAGCGAGCCGATCAGATAGCCAAGCCCGTTATTGGCGATGATCAGCTCGGAGGCGACCATCAGCAGGAACGCGAAGGCCGTGGCCGTGCGCAGCCCGGTCAGGATCTGCGGCATGGCGGCGGGGAACAGGACCTCCCGCACCACTTCGCGGCGCGAGGCGCCGAGGCTCCGCGCCGACCAGGCGAGCACGCGGTCAACGCCCTTGATCCCGTAATAGGTGCCGAGGATCACGGGCAGCAGGCAGCCCAGGAAGATCAGCACGATCTTCGCCGTATCGCCGAGGCCGAACCAGACCATCACCAGCGGCACCAGCGCGGTTTTCGGCAGCGGGTAGAAGGCCTGCACGAGCGGGCCCACCGCGGTATCGACGCGCGGGCTGAGCGCCATTCCCGCGCCGAGTGCCGATCCCCCGGCGATCGCGAGCGCGAGCCCCGCCGCGCCGCGCATGAGCGAGGCGAGCGCATTGGGAACGAGGGTGCCGTCGCGCAGCAGCGTCACGAACGAGACAAGAACCGTGGAGAAGGGCGGCAGCAGCGTGCCGGAGACGAGGCCGAGCCGCGTGACCGCCTCCCAGATCAGGGCAATGATCAAGAGCGGCGCATAGCGGACGAATATTCCCCTCACGCGACGCTCGCCAAAGCCGGACGGCACGCCTCCACCTCGCTCTTGACCAGCTCCCAGAGAAGCTCGACCAGGTCGGTGAAGGCCGGGCGCCTGACCACAGCCGGATCGGGGTCGCGGTTGAAGCCGGCCGCCACGGTCTCGCGGATGCGCCCGGGCCGCGCGCTCATCACCGAGATCGCGTCCGCGAGATAGACCGCCTCGGCGACGTCGTGGGTGACGAAGACGACCGTCTTCTCCGTCTGCCGCCAGATCGCCAGCAGCTCCTCCTGCATGATCCGGCGCGTCTGCGCGTCGAGCGCGCCGAACGGCTCGTCCATGAGCAGGACGTCCGGCTCGGCGGCGAGCGTGCGGGCCAGCGCCGCGCGCTGCTGCATCCCGCCCGAGAGCTGCGAGGGAAAGCTTCCCTCGAAGCCGGTGAGATGGACGAGATCGATGAAGTGCTGCGCAATCTCTCTTGCCGCCGTCCCGCGGATGCCGCGCTTGCCGATGCCGTAGAGCACGTTCTCGCGCACCGTCTTCCAGGGGAACAGGGCGAAGTTCTGAAAGACCACGCCGCGCTCCGGCCCCGGCCCGGTGACCGGCCCGCGTGCCGTGCGGATCCGCCCGGCCTGAAGCGGCAGGAACCCGCCGATGCAAAAGAGGAGGGTGCTCTTGCCGCAACCGCTTGGCCCGAGCAAAGCGTGGAAGCTTCCCCGCTTCACCGTGAGCGAAACGTCGTCGAGCGCCAGCACCCCCGTCCCCGCCTCGGGTGCATAGGTGTGCGAGAGGTGCTCGATGACGATCCCCGCTTCCTCGGCGGGCCGCGCCGGCACGTCGTTCATGAGGGTTCCGTGATCCGCTTCTTCGCCTCGTCGAGGAAGCTGAGGTCCGCGTGCGCCGGCGCCACCGTGATGGCCTCCTTGAGCACGCCGATCCGGTGCGCGATGTCGATCGGCGTTTGCACGCCCGGAATGTTCGGCCGGCTCCACGGGTCGCGGTAATAGTCCTCGTGGGTGAAGACATATTCGAGTTCGGATTCCGGAAGATGCATGAAGCGGGCGATGATGCCGATCGCCGCCGCATGGTTCGCCGGCGCCATGAACCACCGGCGCGAGCGGACCCAATCCTCCGTAAAATCGGCGACCGCTTCTCTGTTCTTCCTGAGATAGGAGGCGCGCGCGGCAAGGAAGACGGTCTCCGAGGCGCCGAAGATGTCACGCGCGTCGAAGAGGGCGCGGTACTTCCCGCCCCTCAGCATCTCGGCGAGCTCTGGCATCAGAATGATCGCGCAATCGACCTCGCCCTTCTCGAGGAGCGAGGGCATGGCGGTGAAGGAGGCCTGGATCGTTACGTAATTGCGCCTATCACGCAGCCCGTGCTCGAGCAGGAGCGCGCGCATCGCGGTGTCGGAGGCGGACCCGATGGCGTTGGTGGCGATCCGCTTGCCCTTGAGGTCCTCGATCTTGCGGATCGGGCCGTCTTTTTTCACGAGCCAGGTGTCCGAGTGCCAGCCGGGCACGCCGTCCTGGATGATGTCCGAGACGACTTGGAGGTCGAGATGCGCGTTGGTGACGCCGAGTGCAAGCGTCGAGGCGGCGGAGGCGAAGAAGTCGAGCTCGTCGCCTGCCATCGCCGTGAGCTGGGGCGAGGAGCCGCGAAACAGGATCGGCCGCACCGTATAGGATTTGCCGTAGTGCCGGAGGCCCTGCTGGGGAGGGTTCGCGAACAGAACCGGGATCAGGTGGCCCGGCATGGTCGCCCAGCCGACGCGGATAGCGAGCGGCGCGGCCGCGGCGCGCCGAACCATGCTCGCGACCCCGAGAACGGTGGCGCCCGAGACCAGCGCGCGGCGAGAAAGTCTTCCGGTCTGCATCGCGTTTCCCCTTTTTCGGCCGGCGTCCCGGTCTCGTTTTCCCGAATTCGGCAGGCCCAAGCTCCCGACAACAGGGCCCGACCCGCCTGGCTCACCTTCGACGCTTTCGCCCGCCGGTTCAAGCTCCCGCAAGGGCGGCAGCCTCGCTACAGCCGCGCGGCAAACGCCGCGTGTAGCTCCGGCTAGAGCCTGCGGAAAAGCGCCCGCCGGCGCGCCAATCCCTCCGTGAGCTCGGCCTCCGGCTCCTGCACGTGCGTGACCTTCGGCGCCGCGCAGATCTCGCTCGCCGTCCCGGCCCCCGCCGCGATCAGCCCGAGCCGTGCCGCGCCGAGGGCGGGCCCGACATCGCCGCCCTCGTGATAGACGAGCCGCCGCCCGAGCGCGGCTGCGAGAATGCGGCCCCAGAGCGCGCTTCGCGCCCCGCCGCCCGTCACCGAAAATGCTGCGATCCGCCCACCCTTCTCTTCCAGCGCGTCGAGCCCGTCGGCGAGCGCGAAGGCAACGCCCTCGAGCACCGCGCGGGTGAGATCCGCGCGCGTCGTCGCCGTCTCGAGCCCGAAGAACACGCCCGTCGCGGTCGGGTCGTTATGCGGCGTCCGCTCCCCGGCGAGATACGGAAGGAACACCGGCCCCAGGAGTCCCGGCCGCCCCGCCCCAGGCGCTATGCAGCCGAGCCCCACCGAAGCCGGCGCATTGTCGCCGCCCCCGGCCGCGACCACCGCGCCCTCCGCAATCCCCCACGCGCGCGCGACCTCGCCCCGCACCGCGCCCGTAGCCTCGGTCCCTTCCGCCAGAAGCGGCATCGCCCGCTCGGAAAGCCCGCACGCCGCCAGAAGCTCGGCCGACCAGCGCCGCGCCGCGACATCCAGCCACAGCGTCCCCGATGCGTCCGACATGTCGGTGACCGCTTCGCCCGTCATGCGAAGCCGGAGCCAGTCCTTCGGCAGCAGCACGCGCGCGGTCGCGGCGAATATCTCCGGTTCATGGCGCCGCACCCACAGTAGCTTCGGCGCGGTGAAGCCGGGCATGGCCGGATTGCCCGCGATCCGCCGCGCGAGCGGATCGAGTGAAGCGCATTCCGCGCCCGAGCGCCCGTCGTTCCAGAGAATCGCCGGGCGCAGCACTCTTTCCGCGCGGTCCAGCAGCACCGCACCGTGCATCTGCCCCGCAAGCCCGACCGCGCGCACCCGCGAAAGATCCGCCCGCCCGCGAAGGCCGGCCATCGCCGCGCCGGTCGCCGCCCACCAATCCTTCGGCACCTGCTCGCTCCGGAGCGGCGCGGGGTGCGAGAGCGAAAGCGGCGCCGTGGCCTCCGCCCGCACCGCGCCCTCTTCGCCGAGCAGGACCGCCTTCACGTCCGACGTGCCGAGATCGATCCCGATCGCGTCCATGGCTTCATCCTGCGCCGCCTCCCCGGGCGGCGCGAGGGAGTGCCGGAAATTCCAGGCCGTAGCGTCACCGGGATGTAGAAGCTGCTTGCGTCATTCAGACGGCTCCGGCTCAGCTTCTCACTCTCCGCATAAACCATCTATGATCATGGCTCGTCCGGCGCGGCTTCGAAACAAGAGGCAAGACGGCCGCTCATAAAAGCGGGAGGCACGATGGAAAGTGGAAGAAGTCTCTTCGTTGTGATCCGCCGGTATGGCCCACCCTATGATCCCCGAAAGCCGCTCGAATCGCAGCCCGATTGGGAGGGCCATCGGCTCTTCATGAACGCACTGGAGGCCGAAGGCCTCGCCCGCCTGGGCGGACCGCTCGAGGGGACCGGCGAGGTCCTCCTCGTATTCCGGGCCGACGACGCGGACGAAATCGACGAACGCCTCGCGGCTGACCCATGGACCCGGTCCGGCATCCTTTCGACCGTACGCATGACACGTTGGAATCTCAGGCTCGGAGAGGTGGGGTAGAGCTTCGTTCCCGTCATCCGCGCCGCTGCCTTGGCTGGATGAAGTCACCTGACCTGCACGCCGAGCTATAGGCCCTGGTCCCGAACAGACCGGCCACCGGGCGCCCCCAGGGCCGGTTGACCAGTCCCGACGACCATAGCATGTTCGCTTACGCTACCGATTGCCGAAGCGAAACGTCCCGAAAGGACCTGGAGGGTTGGACATGACTGCGCCCGAGACTGCGGCTGCAAGGTCTGGGATGATCGCCATCCGCCGAAGCCACGAAGAGCCCGTGTCGCCAAAAGGGGAGAGATCGCCGTGGTCTCGCCGCTTCGTGGTGGGCTCGGCGATCGTCATGCTGGCGATCGCGGGCAGCACGGCGCGCAGCAGTGCTGCCGCCAGAGATGCGGCGATCGCGTTCGGCGCCGACTTCACCGAGCCGCCCGGCCAGGTCATGATCGATGGAAAGATGTCAGGGTCCGACTACGAGCTGTGCAATGCGCTCGCGCAGGCGATGGGCGCGAAAGCGACCTGGTCGAACCTCGACTTCGGCAGCCTGATCGCCGCGTTGAACGCCGGGCGGATCGACGCTGCCTGCAGCTCGGTCGACATCACGCCCGCGCGGCAGAACGTCGTGAACTTCGTCCCGTACCGGCTCGACAGCGAAGGCGCGGCGGTCCAGTACGGAAACCCGAAGCAAGTAAAGGGTCCAGGCGACATTTGTGGTCTGGACGCGGCCGAGCTGCTCGGGTCCGTGTATCAGACGGTCGTCGAGCAGCAGAGTGCCGCATGCACGAAGGCGGGCAAGAAGCCGGTCGATGTGAGGACCTTCAATACGATCGCAGATGCCTTTGCCCAACTGTTGAACGGCCGGGCCGACGTGGTCGTGGGCGACGCGCCGATCATGGCCTACTACGTCCAAAAGCAGCCCACGAAGACTTCTATGGCGTTTCAGGGCATCAAACCCAAGGAGGTGGGCATCGCGCTTCGAAAGGACGACAGCGCGCTGCAACAGAAGCTCCAGGCGGCGTTGAAGAAGCTGCAGGCCAACGGCACATATGCGAGGATCCTTGCCAAGTGGAACCTGGGCTCGGAAGAACTGAAGAACTGAGTCGCCGTTGGCCAGCCCTCCCGGCCGCCGTGGGAGGGCTCGCCCGCAGAGCCGATGAGGTGCTGCGTCGCGCGTCGCGGGATCGCGTCGCTCCCTGAGCCGGCAAGCCGAAGATGACATGGACCTGGAATCTATTCTGGCACTATGCCGCATCGCGCGAGTTCGTCCATGCGGCCCTGACCACCGTATGGCTTACCTTTGCCTCCATGGGCGGTGCGATCATCATCGGCCTGGTGTTTGCCGTTCTCCACGAAGCCGGGAACCCGATTTTTCGCCTGATATACTCTGCCTACACGACCCTGATCCGCGGGACGCCGCTGCTCCTTCAACTGGTCTTCGTTTACACGGTCCTGCCGCTATGGGGTATCAGGCTGAGCGTCGCGGAAGCGGCTCTGATCACCCTTTGCGTCAATGAGGGTGCCTATGAGGCGGAGGTGATTCGCGCAGGTCTTGAATCCATCCCCGTCGGGCAGCGGGAGGCCGCACGGGTCACGGGCTTCGGTTACTGGCAGGCGATGGGCGTGTTGATCATTCCCCAAGCCATGCGTCTCGTGATTCCGACCATCGGCAACCAGATCAACGGCATGTTCAAATATACCTCTCTGGTTTCCGTCATCTCGATGAGCGAGCTGTTTCGCGTCACTCAAGAGGCCGCCGACGCAACCTTCCAGTTCCTGGTGATCTACTCTGTTGCCGCGGCCTACTACCTGGCAATGACTGGTGTCTGGACGGCGGCGCAGCATCTCATCGAACGGGCAGTGCGGGTGCCTGGCACTCAGGCGTCCCGGCCCAAGAGAGCGCACCGTGGCTGGGCCGGAATGTTGTCGTTCCGAGGAAGCTGGTAGCGGGCCGATGGAGCGCGTGCTCACGATACGCGACCTGCGCAAACGATTCGCCGATCATCCGGCACTCGACGGCGTCTCCCTGGAAGTCAGCAAAGGCGAGGTCGTCGCTCTCATCGGCTCCAGCGGATCGGGCAAGAGCACTTTGCTTCGTTGCGTCTCCGGCCTGGAGCCTCCGGACGGCGGAACGGTGGAGATCGCCGGGCTCCCCACGCAAGGCGAGCCCGCGATCGCGCACAAGCGGATGCCGGTCGGGATGGTCTTCCAAAGCTTCAACCTTTACCCGCACATCAACGCTCTGCGAAACGTGGCAACTGCCCTCAGGCATGTCCAACGGATGTCGGCGAGCGAGGCCAGGACGATCGCCATACAGAGTCTCGAGTCGGTGGGCATGGGTGAATTCGCGCACCGATATCCCGGCGAGCTTTCGGGAGGACAGCAGCAGCGGGTGGCCATCGCGCGCGCGCTCGCGCTCAGGCCCGAGCTGATGCTGTTCGATGAACCCACCTCTGCGCTGGATCCCGAAACCGTGGGAGATGTGCTTGCCGTCATCAGGGAAATCGCGGAGCATGGCATGACCATGCTGATCGCCACTCACGAGATGGCCTTCGCACGCGAAGTGGCCGACCGGGTTGTCCTCATGGACCAGGGCAAGATCCGCGAGGAGACGGACTGCCGGCAGTTCTTTGCAGGACCCAGCACCGAACGGGGGCGGGAATTCCTGCGCCGCTTCAGCCGGGAGGTGAGCGGCCTTGGATGAGCGCGCTGCGCGGCAAGGGAGCCACGCCGCACCGGGTTGCAGGCTCGTCGACGCGCTCTCGCCACGGCGGCTCGGACCCATGCTCGCCGTCGGTTCGGCGGAGTATCCACACAAATCGAATATCAATGGCCCCGCCTTGATCCGCGCGCCCTCGTGGTCGGACAGGAGGCTCGGAGCCTATTACCTCTATTTCTCCCAGCATCGCGGCAGGGCCATCTGGCTGGCTGCGAGCGACGCGCTCACCGGGCCGTGGCGGGTTCATCCCGATCCTGTGCTGACACTGGCTGACACGCACTACCGCGACCATATCGCCTCTCCGGACGTGATCGCCGATCCGCTGAGCCGGCAGGTCCGCATGTATTTTCACGGCGGTGACGGCACCGGGCTTTCCGAGCAAACCGAGTCCGTGGCACTCAGCAAGGACGGGCTCACGTTTCGGATGGAACGCCGCGATGTCGGTATCCCGTACTGGCGTGTTTTCCGGCACGCAAACGGCTGGTACGCGCTCGTCATGCCGGGAACCCTGCTCAGGTCCGAAGACGGCTTGACGGGCTTCGAGCCGACTTCATCCGTTCTTCCGCGGCAGACCCGGCACTCGGCCGTAGCGGTTATCGGGACCTCTGCGCTCGTGTTCTGCTCAATGATCGGCGGGAGGCCGGAATCCATCCTCGTCGGCTGTATCAACCTCGCGAAACGGGACTCGGAGTGGCAGGCGGGCTTCCTGCGTACCTTGCTCACGCCAAGCGAGCATTACGAGGGAGGATCGCTGCCGCTCGTTGCCTCGACTCCGGGCGAGTGCCATCACCCGGTTCGGGAGCTGCGGGATCCGGCCGTGTATGTGGAGGGGGGCACTCTTTACATGCCGTATGTCGGGGGAGGCGAGCGATGCCTCGCGCTGGCGGCGATGCGTTGGCCGGCTCAAACCGCCTTGGCGGAGCAAGGGGTGCCGAACGAATGACAGAACCGCCGGCGGCGCCGTTGGAGTAGGCCATGGCAGGCAGCCAGGACATTGCGGAGGATCCGCGGAACGCTGAGGCGCTCGTGTGGCTCAACGGGAAGCTCTGCAAGCGGGAAGAGGCGGTGGTCTCGGTATTCGATGCCGGGTTCATCGCCGGGGACGGCGTGTGGGAAGGCCTCCGGCTGCATCGGGGGCGATTCCTGTTTCTCGAAGAGCATCTCGATCGGCTTTTTGCCGGCGCGCGCGCCGTCGCGCTCGAGATCGGGATGAGCCGGGCGGAGATCACGGCGGCGCTCGAAGAAACCTGCCGGGCCAACCTCATGGCGGATGGCGTGCATATCCGGCTGATGGTGACGCGCGGGCCGAAGAAGACGCCAAGCCAGGATCCGAGGCAGAGCATCGGGCGGCCGACGGTGGCTATCGTTGCGGAGTGGAAACTGCCGAACCCGGCCTTGCAGCTTGCGGGGCTGAAGCTCGCGACTGTGAGCCAGCGCTGCACGCGGCCGGACCAATTCGACATGCGGCTCAACTCGCACAGCCGTCTCCCTTTGATCCTCGCATTGCTCGAGGCGGCCCGCGCCGGGGCCGATGAGGCGTTGATGTTGGACGACAGCGGATTCATCGCCAGCTGCAACGCGACCAACTTCTTCTTCGTGCGCAGAGAGACGGTGTGTACTTCCTCCGGCCGGTTTTGCTTCAATGGCGTCACACGGGGAAAGATTCTCGAGATCTGCCGCTCCGAAGGGATCCCGCTCGCGCTCGGCGACCATGGGCGGCTCGACCTCGCGCGGGCGGAGGAAGCGTTCGTCACCGGCACCTTCGGTGGGGTGACGCCGGTGGCAGCGATCGACGGGCAGACGTTCCCGGTGCCCGGGCCACTGACCGCGCGGCTCGCGGCGCTCTACCGGGCGCTGATCGATGCCGAGGCCACGCCCTGAAAGCGGGGTGGCTACGCCGCCGAATACCCGAGCCGCTCGAGCCTCCCCTTCTGCATGGCGAACACGCCGCCATAGTCTACCTCGGCCGCTTCCCCCCGATCGCCCGCGCCCGCATCCGTCTCCGGCCGGCCGCTAGTGATATGGTGGGTGACCTGTGCGCGCCCGGCATCAACCGTGCTCCAGGCGGCTTCCACCGCCTCTTGCGTCGTGTCTCCGCGCAGCGCCCTCAGGAGCGCCCTCAGCGCCTCGTCCCGCCCGTCCCGCGCGATCAGCGCCTCGTAGCGGCAAAGCACGCCGCCGAGCCGCGCCTGCTCCTTGATCTGCTGTTCCTCGAACCGGCAGATCGTCTCGAAAAGCCTCGCATCGTCGCCGGTATCATTGAAGCTCGCATAGCCGCGCCGCGCGTTGAAGCGCCGCACCGAGAGGAACACGTCGCGCGGATCGCGCAGAAGAAACACCGGCAGCACGTTATTGCCGACATCGAAGGCGCGGATCATGCGGATGAGGTCGAAGCCGATGAACTTCTCGCCGAGCCACCGGTTCCCCGGCCGCGCGCCGGCCGCGATGCCCTCGGCGAGCCGTGCCTCTGCCGCCAGCACCTCCTCGTAGCTCCCCGCCTCGCCGAGCATCGTCGAGGTGCAGGGCGCATGGTTGAACGTGGCCTCGCCGTACGAGCCGGCCAGCGCGCGCGCTCCCGCGGAAGCCTCCGCCGGCGCCGCCAGGGCGCGCCGCAGCCATTGCAGCAGGCTCACCTGCGCGGTCCGCTCCTCGAAGGGAAAGCGGCCGAGCACCGTGACCCCGGAGGCCCGGAGCAGCTGCATGAAGAAGGAGGTGCCGCTTCGCCCGAAGGAGCAGAGCGCCACGATGCCGACGCCGTGCCGGCGAAAAGGATCAAGGATCATTCACACCACTGAAATCCGGTTCGTCCCTGTTACGCTCGGCACGTCTATCTTTCTTCCGCCCGAGCGTCGAGGGTACCGGGCAGACGCTCCGCGCCCGCTCACCCCCCGCTCACCCCCCGCTCACCCGGGGATCGCGAGCGCGATCTTGCGGAAGAGGATCGCCGGAAGCCCGCCGCCATCCACGTCGCGCGTCGGGCTCGCATTGTCGTTGCCGAGCCACACGCCGATCACATCGCCGTCCGTCCAGCCGACGAACCAGGCGTCGCGGAAGTCCGATGTCGTGCCGGTCTTCCCCGCGATCGTCCGCCCGGCGATCGCGGCATTGCGTCCGGTCCCGCGCAAAACGACCGCGGTCATCATCTTCGCCATCATCGCGGCATAGCTCGGGTCGATCGCCGGCAAGGGCTCCGGCACCCCGAGCGGAACGCTCCGCCCGCCGGTGCTCATCGCAACCAGCCCGTGCGGCACGACGAGGAGCCCGCCATTGAAGAAGCTGCAATAGGCGCCGGCGAGTTCGATGAGGCTCACATCGCCCGTCCCGAGCGCCAGCGAGGCATTGTCCGGCAGCCTGCTCGTGATGCCGAGCCGCCGCGCGACCCGGATCACCGCCTCCGGCCCTCCGGCCCTGAGCAGGAGCCGCACCGAGGCGGTGTTGAGCGAAAACGCGAGCGCATCGGTCAGCGTGACGCGCCCGAGATAGGTGGGCTCGAAATCGTGCGGCGCGTAGCCGGCGACATCGATCGGCGCATCGAGCACGGGGCTCGACGGAAGGAGGCCCTTCTCGAGCGCCGCGAGCCAGACGAACGGCTTGAAGGCCGAGCCCGGCTGGCGCATCGCGAGCACCGCGCGGTTGAACGGGTTCTCCCGGTAGTCCCGCCCGCCCGCCATCGCGAGTACGGCTCCGTTCGCCGCGTCCAGCACGACCACGGCGCCCTGGTGCACGCCGGCCGCGGCGCCCGGCCCCGCGAGCAGCGCATCGAGCCTTCTCTCCACCGTCGCCTGCAAGCCGCCATCGAGCGTCGTCCTGAGAACCGCGTCCTGGCCCGGCGGCAGCGCGGGCCGCGCCGCCTCCGCCACCCAGTCGGCGAACCAGCCGCCGCCTTCCGTCACGGGCGGGGGAAAATGGATCTCGGCTTCCGCCCGCCGCGCTGCCGCCGCGGTGATGGCGCCGCTCGCGGCCATCGCCGCCAGCACCTCCCGCCCTCGCGCCGCCGCCGCCGCCGGATCCGCAAGGGGGTTGAAGACCGAGGGCGCCTGCGGCAGCCCCGCCAGCACGGCCGCCTGCCAGAGCGAGACATCGCGCGCCGAGACGCCGAAATAGATGCGCGAAGCCGCGTCCACCCCCCAGGCGCCGGCGCCGAAATAGACGCGATTGAGCCAGATCTCGAGAATCTCCCGCCGCGTGAAGGCGTGCGTGAGCCAGATCGTGAGCAGCGCCTCCTGCACCTTGCGCTTCAGCGTCCGCGCGTCCGTGAGGAAGAGGTTCTTCGCCACCTGCTGGGTGATCGTCGAGCCGCCCTCGACCACCCGCCCGGCGAGGAGGTCGGCGAGCGCGGCCCGCAGCATGCTCACCGGGTCGAACCCGGGCTCGGACCAGAAACGCCGGTCCTCGATCGCCACCACTGCCGCCGGCAGGTAGGCCGGCATCTCGGCCAGCCGGAGCGGCTGGCCGACGACATCGCCGTACGTCGCGAAGATGCGCCCCGCATGGTCCTCGAGCTCGAGGCTCGGCCGGCGCACCGCGAGGAGCGCGTCCTCAGGCCTCGGCAGGTCGCGCGCGAACCAGAGCACGACGAGCCCGAGCGCGAGCGCGCTCCAGACCGCGAGGATGATGCCGAGCCGGAGCGCCCGCCAGGCGCGGCCCCGCCGCCGCCCGGCCGGCATAGCAGCGGCGCTTTTCGCCGGGCTCTGATGGTTTGCTCGGGGGCGGCTCGCTCGGGGCCGGTTCGCTCGGGCAGTCTCTTTGACGCGGGGCATCGGCGCGGCGGCCGGACCATGCGCGGGGGAGGGAGGGAGCGTCAACCGCCCGGCTCCCTTGCTGCGCCCCGCCCGCTTGCCCACAATCCGCGTTCAAGGTGGAGAACGGTCGGCATGAAGGGCGTCTTCATCGATGCGAGCGATGCGCTCGCCGATGTCTATCGGAAGGTGCGGCGCGACACGGACCCGCCCGTCACCCTCCACGAGGAGCATCACGTCCCCGCCGGGAGCCTGCCCCGCCTGCTCGACGGCCATGACTTCGTGTTCGTCGACCACAGCCAGCTCCCCACCGAGGCGATGCGCGCCTGCAAGGGGATCCGGCACGTCATCTTCCTCGGCACCGGGGCGCGCAGCTACATGCACCCCGAGGAGCTCGCCTCCCTCGGGATCGAGGTCCACATCATCAAGGGCTACGGCGACACCGCCGTCGCCGAGCACACGATCGCGCTCATGTGGGCGGCCGCGCGCGGCCTGGCGCGCATGGACCGCCTCATCCGCGAAGGCGGCTGGCCGCGCACCGAGGGGCTGGAGCTCACCGGCAAGACGATCGGGCTGATCGGCTTCGGCGGCATCGGCGCCGAGGTGGCGCGCATCGCCGGCGGCTCGGGCATGCGCGTCCTGGCCTGGAACCGCACGCCGAAATCCATACCCGGCGTTGCCTTCGTCCCGCTCGAGACGCTGCTCGCCGAGAGCGACGTGGTCTCGCTCCACCTCCTGCTCACCGACGAGACGCGCGGCTTCCTCGGCGCCGGGCACCTGGCACGGCTCAAGCCGGGCGCGATCCTCGTCAACACGGCCCGCGCCGCGCTCGTCGACGAGGCGGCGATGATCGAAGCCCTTTCCTCCGGCCGGCTCGCCCATGCCGCGCTCGACGTCTTCGCCGCCGAGCCGCTGCCTTCGGGCCATAAGCTCGCCTCGCTCGAGAACGTGACACTTTCGGCGCACAGCGCCTTCCGCACGCCCGAGGCGAGCGAGAAGCTGATCAGGCGCGGGCTCGACATTGCCTGCCGGCTCGTGGCTCAAGACGGATAGAAGGAGGGTTTACGCGCGGACGTGGCGGAACGGCAGACGCGGCAGACTTTGCTTCGGAGTGCCCGCGGGGAAACCCGCGGTGTAGAACCGCTCAAATTCGGGGAACGCCGACGGCCCCTCCGGGCCGGGCCAATCCCGAGCCAAGCCCC
Organism: uncultured Pseudomonadota bacterium; assembly: GCA_963745975.1. Lineage (GTDB taxonomy): Bacteria > Pseudomonadota > Alphaproteobacteria > Acetobacterales > Acetobacteraceae > JAKAWQ01. Next base: position 132,856 of record CAVUZJ010000018.1, on the reverse strand, counting down.
GGGCAGGCGTTCCGGGGAAGGTGTAGAGACTAGACGGGCGGCGCCCGCACGGCCCAGGCGGGCCGGGGCGAAGGGATAGTCCAGACCACGAACGCCGCCGGGCTCCCGGCGGCGGCGGCGGAAGCCGAAGTGGCAAGAAAATCTGCTTCCCCCGTGGGGAGTGCGGGTTCGAATCCCGCCGTCCGCACCATAAATATCAAGTAAATTCAAAGGAGTATAAAGTAGGAGACCCTAGGATGGGCCAGATCGTGGGTACCGGGTGCTAAAATCCCGCCCCGCTCACCGGGAGACCCGAACGATGTACGGCTTTGCGGCTGGCCCGATCCTGCTCTGGCATCTCATCCCCCTCTTCGCGATGCTCATGATGGTGACCGTGAATGTCGGCACCAATCGCGGCTTCGCGATCTTCCAGGCGCGCCGGGACGCGCGCCGCTATCGCGCGGCGCTGGCCGCCGAGCTCGCGAGCCTCGCCGATCTCGTGCGGGAGAACATGCGCCTCCTCCGCACCGAGGCCGGCTACGTGCTCTCCTGCCGCCCGGTGACCGCCGTCTATCGCGGCACGATGGGCCGGCTCACCTTCCTCGCCGAGGAAGAGATCGCTTCGGTGGTCGCGGCCTATGTGCTGATCGAGCGACTGGAGGGGCTCGCGGCGGCCCGCGGCAAGCCGGCCGGCCCCTCGGTCTTCCGTTTCGAGGGCGCCAAGGGCGAGCTTGGGCTGCTCCGGCGCGAGTACCACAAGGCCGCCGTCGAGATCGGGAAGACGCTCGTCGTGCTCGGCCGCCGCGCCGCCGCGCCCGTCCCCGCGCCCTTGCCCGCCCCCGCCCTCGCCGCGGCCGCCTGAGCATGGAAGAGACCTACAAGACCATCGGGGTCGGCCACGCGGAGGGCGGGATCTGCGAAATCACCCTCAACCGCCCGGAAGTCTCCAACGCCTTCAACACCGAGATGGCGCGTGAGCTGCTCGATATCTTCGACCGTCTCAACGCCGAGCCCGACCATGCGCGTGTCGTCGTCATCACCGGTTCGGGTGAGCGCGCCTTCTGCGCCGGCGGCGATCTCAAGCAGCGGCTCGGCATGACGGACGCGGAGTGGCAGGCCCAGCATCTCGTCTTCGAGCGCATGGTGCGCGCGATCCGGCTCGCGCCCATGCCCATCATCGCGGCGGTGAACGGCGCCGCATATGCCGGCGGCTGCGAGCTCGTCCTGCTCGCCGACTTCGCCTATGCCGCGGAGCATGCCCGCTTCGCGCTCACCGAGGTGACGCTCGGCATCATGCCCGGCGCGGGTGGCACCCAGACCCTGCCGCGCGCTGCCGGGACGCGGCGGGCAAAGGAGATCCTCCTCACCGGCCGTCCCTTCACGGCGGCCGAAGCGCTGGAGTGGGGCGTCGTCAACCGCGTCTGCCCCGGGCCCGACCTGCTCGGCGAGGTGCGTGCCACGGCCCGCGCGATCGCGGTCAACGCGCCACTCTCGCTCCGCCAGATCAAGCAGTCGGTGAACGTGGGGGCCGCGATGGACCTCGGTGCCGCCCTGATGCTGGAGATCGAGGCCTATAACCGGCTGGTGCCGACCGAAGACCGGCGCGAGGGCATCCGCGCCTTCAACGAGAAGCGCCGGCCGGACTACACCGGCCAGTGAAGATCCTTGCCCTCGATTCGGCCCTCAGGCGTACCTCCGCCGCCGTCCTCTCCGAGTACCATGTGCTCGGCGCCGCGTCCGGCGAGGGCAGTGCCGCCCTCGCCGTTCTTGCTGCACAGGCGCTTGCGGCGTCCGGCTTGCGAATGCGGGATCTCGACGCCGTGGCGGCAACCGTCGGCCCCGGCAGCTTCACCGGCATCCGCGCCGGCCTCGCCCTCGCGTCCGGCCTTGCCCTCGCCGCCGGCATCCCGGTGGTCGGCGTGAGCGTTGGCGAGACGATCGCCGCCCTCCTGCCCAACGTATCGTCGGATCGTCTTTGGGTCGCGATCCACTCGCGGCGTGGGCGCATCTTCCTCGAGCGCGCGGGCGAGATCACCTCATGGGAGCTCGCCGGGCTACCGAAGCCCACCTCTCCGGCGGTCCTTGCGGGAGACGCCGCGGCGACTGTGGCCGCGTTCTTCGGCCCCGAGGTGCGGCTTGCCGAGATCGTCCTGCCCAACGCCGCAGGCGTCGCGCGCGCCGCCGCCCTCCGCCTCGTCGGCCGCCTGCCGCCGCGCCCGGCGGCACCCCTCTATGTCGATCCGCCGGCGGCCCTGCCGGCAGAGGGCGCTCGCCCCTCGCCCTCATGAGCGGAGAAGCGATCGTCACGGCCGGCCGCGCCCAGGCTCCGGCGATGGCCGCAATCCATGCGGGGGCCTTTCCGCCAACGGCGCGCTGGGGCGAGGAGGCATTCGCCGCCCAGCTCTCCCTTCCCGGCGTGTTCGGCCTCATCGAGCCGGCGGGTGGCATCGCGCTTGCCCGGGTTACCGCCGACGAAGCGGAAATCCTGACCCTTGCCGTCGTCCCCTCCGCCCGCGGCCGCGGCCTCGGCCGGGCGCTCCTCGCATTGGCGATGGCGCGCGCCCGCGCTCACGGGGCGCGGCGGATCGTGCTCGAGGTCTCGGCCGGGAACAAATCCGCCCGCGCGCTCTATGAAGCCGCCGGGTTCGCCGCGGTCGGAAGGCGCCGGCGCTACTACCCGGACGGGTCGGACGCGCTCGTCCTCGCGGCCGTGCTATAGGGCGGTCATGGCGATCGACGTCGCGACGGCCGCCGACTTCTATGCCGGGCGTCAGGGCGCGGTGACGGCGCGCCTGGTGCGTGAGCGGCTCGCCTCCCTATGGCCCGATCTCTCCGGCAAGTCGCTGCTCGGGCTCGGCTACGCCGCACCTTACCTCCGCCTCTGGCGCGACAGCGCGGAACGCTGCATCGCGCTCACCCCGGCCCAGATCGGCGCGGCGCGCTGGCCCGCCGGCAAGCCGGGGCTCTCCTGCACCGCGGAGGAGGACGCGCTGCCCTTCCCCGACCTCCTCTTCGACCGCATCCTCCTCGTCCACGGGCTTGAGGCCGCGGAGAACGCGCGGCGGCTGCTGCGCGAGGTGTGGCGCGTCCTCAAGGACGATGGGCGGCTGATGGTCGTCGCACCCAACCGCCGCAGCCCCTGGGCCTATGTCGAGGCGACGCCCTTCGGCCACGGCCAGCCCTACTCCGCCCGCCAGCTCGGCGGCCTTCTCGCGGCCTCGCTGTTCCGCATCGAGCGGCGCGAGACAGCCCTCTACCTCCCGCCGATCGATCACGGTCTCGTGCTCCGGACCGCTCCGTTCTGGGAACGCGCCGGCAGAGGGCTGGCTCCGCAGTTCGCTGGGCTGACGATCGCGGAGGCGGTGAAGGACTCCTTCGCCGCCGTTCCGGCGTTCAAGCTGAAAGAACGGCGGCTCGTGCTCTGCGAGGCGGCGTAACCTCACCGATCACGCGGAAAGCGGGATGAGCTTGACGCGGCGGCCTTCGACGCCGAGTGCGATGACGCCTTCCTTGAGGGCCAGCGCGTCGGCGCCGAAAATCTCGCGACGCCAACCGGAAAGGGCCGCGATGTCCGCTCCGTCCTCGGCGGCGAGCCGTTCGATCTCCTCGGCGGAGGCAACCAGCCGCGGGGCGACATGATGGGCCTCGCACTTCGCCGCGAGCAGGACCTTGAGAAGGGCGACAAGCGCGGGGCCGGGGCGGCTCCCCGGGCGCGTCGCCGGCGGTTGAGGCAGCGCTTCCTCGGGCAGCGCCTTGGCCGCGGCGATGACAGCGAGGAGAGAGGCGCCGATCCTCCCCTCGGCGAAGCCGCGGCCGAGGCCACGCGCCCGGGCGAGGGCGTCGGGCGTGGCGGGCGCGGTCGCCGCGATCTCGAGCAGGGTCTCGTCCTTGAGCAGCCGCTGGCGGGGAATGTCCACCCGTTGCGCTTCGCGCTCGCGCCATGCGGCGACGGCGCGGAGGATGCCGAGCATGCGACGGTTGGCGGTGCGCGGCTTGAGCCGTTCCCACATTGTCTCGGGATCGTTGCGGTAGGTCGCAGGCTCGGTGAGCACCGCCATCTCCTCGGCGACCCATGCGAGCCGGCCCTCGCGCTCGAGGCGGGCGGCCAGCTTCTCATAGACGGTGCGGAGATAGGTGACGTCGGAAGCGGCATAGAAGATCTGGGCCGCCGAGAGCGGCCGGGCCGACCAGTCGCTGAAGCGGTGGGCCTTGTCGATCACGCCGCCGGTCAGCGACGAGACGAGTTGGTCGTACCCGACTTGATCGCCGTAGCCCGCGACCATCGCCGCCACCTGCGTGTCGAACAGCGGCTCCGGCACCCGGCCGAAAACCAAAAGAAAAATCTCAACGTCCTGCCGGGCGGCGTGGAAGACCTTGGTCACTCCCTGATCGGCAAGCAATTCTCCGAGCGGAGCAAGGTCGATCCCCGGTGCCTCGGCATCGATCACCGCCGTCTCGCCCGCACCGGCTAGCTGGACGACGCAGAGCCTGGGCCAGTACGTGCGCTCGCGCATGAATTCGGTATCGACGGTGACGAATCGCTCTCCGCGCAGCCGCGCGCAGAGCCCGGCCAGCGCATCCGTGCTGTCGATCAGGGCGACGGGCGGAGTTCCCGGGCGCGTCGCGGCGGCTTCCGCGTGGACGGGACGGTCCATGCCCCGCTTCTACACGCGCCGTCCGTGGCGGGGAAGGGCGGCGGGTCACGGCACCGGTTTGACAGAGGACCCGGTTGACAGAACTGGGTCGAAGGGGGCTTTTGCCGTGCTTTCCCCGAGCGGATCTCCCTGATGCATCCATATCGCACGCATGATTGCGGTGCGCTTCGCGCCACCGACATCGGGATCACCGCCCGGCTTTCCGGCTGGGTGCACGCTAAGCGCGACCACGGCGGGCTGCTCTTCATCGATCTTCGGGATCATTACGGCCTCACGCAATGCGTGGTCGATCGCGAGAGCGGGGTGTTCGCCGAGGTCGAGCGGCTCCGGGCGGAAAGCGTAGTGACGCTGACGGGCAAGATCGTGCGGCGCGCGCCGGGTACGGCCAACCCCAAGCTTCCCACCGGGGAGATCGAGCTTCGGGCCTCGGAGCTCGCCGTGCAGTCCGCGGCGGAGGTGCTGCCGATCCAGGTCGCCGGCGACGCGGAATTCCCCGAAGATCTCAGGCTCAAATACCGCTTCCTTGATCTCAGGCGCGAGAAGATGCACCGGAACATCATGCTCCGGGCGGCGGTGATCGCCTCGATCCGCCGGCGGATGCAGGGGGCCGGGTTCGTCGAGTTCGCGACGCCGATCCTGACCGCTTCCTCGCCCGAGGGCGCGCGTGACTTCCTGGTGCCGGCGCGGCTGCATCCCGGGAAGTTCTATGCGCTGCCCCAGGCGCCGCAGCAGTTCAAGCAGCTCATCATGGTGGCCGGCTTCGATCGCTACTTCCAGATCGCGCCCTGCTTTCGCGACGAGGCCTCGCGCGCCGACCGCAGCCCGGGCGAGTTCTACCAGCTCGATTTCGAAATGAGCTTCGTGATCCAGGAGGACGTCTTCGCCGCGATCGAGCCGGTGATGGCGGGCGTCTTCTCCGAGTTCGCGGCCGGGCGGGCGGTGACGGCGCCGCCCTTCCCGCGCATTCCCTACGAAACGGCGCTCGCCGACTACGGCACCGACAAGCCGGACCTGCGCAATCCTGTGAAGATCCGTGACGTGACCGAGCATTTTCTGGATTCCGGCTTCGCGCTCTTCGCCCGGATCGCTGCCTCCGGCGGCGTCGTCCGGGCGATCCCGGCGCCGGGCGGGGCAGCGAGGCCGCGCAGCTTCTTCGACCGGCTCAACGAGTGGGCGCGGGCGGAAGGCGCGGGCGGCCTTGGCTACATCGCGTTCGAGAAGGAGGGACCGAAGGGACCGCTTGCGCGCAACCTCGAGGCAGAGCGAATCACGGCGATTCGCGCCGCTTGCGACATCGGCGTCGGCGATGCGGTGTTCTTCGCGGCGGGCGAGCGGACGGTCGCGGAAAAGTTCGCGGGCGCGGTGCGCATGCGGCTCGGCGAGGAGCTCGGGCTTTGCGAACGCAATGCCTTCCGCTTCTGCTGGATCACCGACTTCCCCATGTACGAGCGAAACGAGGAGACCGGCGAGATCGACTTCAGCCATAACCCCTTCAGCATGCCCCAGGGTGGGCTGGAAGCGCTCGAGACAGACGACCCGCTCTCGATCAAGGCCTTTCAGTACGACATCGTGTGCAACGGCGTGGAGCTCTCCTCGGGCGCGATCCGCAACCACCGGCCCGACATCATGGTGCGCGCCTTCGCGATCGCGGGCTATCCGGCCGAGGAGGTCGAGCGGCGCTTCGGCGGCATGTTGAACGCGTTCCGCTACGGCGCCCCGCCGCACGGCGGTTCGGCGCCGGGGATCGACCGGATCGTGATGCTGCTCGCGGAGGAGCCGAACATCCGGGAGGCGATCCTCTTCCCGCTCAACCAGCGGGGAGAGGACCTGATGATGGGGGCGCCCGCGGAGGTATCGCCGGCGAGGCTCAAGGAACTTGCGATCCGGCTCGATCTGCTGCCCAAGGCCGACGCTGGCTGACAGAAGCGGCCGATTGTCTGTATCGTGATCGTACGCAACCCGGAGCTCGCATGCGCCGAATTCTGACGCTTTTCGTGCTGGGTGGGCTGTTCGTGGTGGTCTCCGCACGCGCCGCGCCGCCGGCACTGCCCTTCGTCGGCCAGGACGCCCTCTACCAGCTCCGGCTCGGGGCGCCCGCTGGCGGGGATGTGGTCGCGGGCAGCGGCCAGATGGGCTACGAGGTGATCGACGCCTGCAATGGCTGGGCCGTGCGCCAGCGGCTGCAGATGACGCTAATCGACGGGGACGGGCAGGTGACTCATACGGTCTCCGATTACGCGACCTGGGAGGCGAAGGACGGGCTGGCCTTTCGTTTCCACACCGTAGACACGACCGACGGCGAGGTCGACGACCGGTTGGACGGCGAGGCGCATCTCGACCGGCCGGGCGGACCGGGAGAGGTGACCTACACGGCGCCGAAGCCCGCGACCCTGAAGCTGCCGGTCGGCACGATGTTCCCGATGTGGCAGACCGAGGCGATCGTCCGGGCAGCCCAGGCGGGCAAGAGATTCATTGCTATGCCCCTCTTCGACGGAACCGGCGAGGACGGCGCCTCGGACAGCTCGGTGGCGATTGACGGCTGGGACCCGCCGACCGCAGCCGGCGAGGCGGGAGACGCACAGCCGTTCCCCGCGCTCGCGAAACTCCCGAGCACGCGCGTGCACGTCGCCTTCTTCAGCCGCAAGCCCGATACGGTCCTCCCCGACTTCGAGATCGGCATGCGCTACTTCCTGAACGGCGTGGCTGACGGGCTGGCGATGAATTTCGGCGACTTCACCATGGATGGGAAGCTCTCCCATCTCGCGATCCTGCCGAGCCATTGCTGAGGGCCCGCAGGACAAGTATTCATGGGCCGGGAAACGGACGGAAAAGGCATGAGCAGCGATACGCATGATGCCCCCTTGGGCACCCCCCTGGTGACCAGCTCCGGGATCAAACAGCCGTACCACCTGGTCACCCCAAGCCCCTGGCCGATCATCGGAGCGCTGTTCGGCGCGATGGTGCTTGTCGGCATCATCATGGTCGGCAATTTCGACAACTACACGCTCCTGATCATCGGGGTCCTCGGCGTCGCCTTCGTGATGTTCATGTGGTGGCGGGATGTGCTTCGGGAGAGCGGCACGCCCGGCCTCCATTCGCCGATCGTGCGGCTCGGCCTGCGCTACGGAATGCTCTTCTTCATCACCAGCGAGGTGATGTTCTTCGTAGCGTTCTTCTGGGCTTTTTTCAACTTCGCGCTGTTTCCGGACCACGTCTCCTTCGCTAAAATCGCCGAGTGGCCGCCGGCCGGGATCCATACCGACAACCCCTTCAGCGTTCCGTTCTTGCTGACGATGATCCTGCTGCTTTCGGGCACGACGGTGACTTGGGCGCACCACTGCCTGCTTGAGAATGACCGCAAGGGGCTGATCACCGGGCTCGGCCTCACGGTCCTGCTCGGCATCTCCTTCACCTGTGGCCAGCTCTACGAGTACACGCACTCGCCGTTCCCGTTCCACGGCGGGATCTATCCTTCGGTCTTCTTCCTCGCCACCGGCTTCCACGGCTTCCATGTCATCGTCGGCACCTGTTTCCTCACCGTCTGCTACTTCCGGGCGCGGGCGGGACAGTTCTCGCCGGAGCGGCATTTCGGCTTCGAGGCGGCCGCCTGGTACTGGCACTTCGTCGATGTCGTCTGGCTCTTCCTCTTCACCTGCGTCTATCTCTGGGGTGCGAGCGCAGTCACTGTCGGCTAGCCAGGACGCCGCCGGGCGAAAGCCGGGCGGCTGGCAGGGGCTGGCGCTGCCCGGGGTGCTCGCCGCCCTGCTGGTCGCGCTTGTGATCGGGCTCGGCGTCTGGCAGCTCCACCGGCTTACGTGGAAGCTCGCCATCCTCGCCGAGATCCGGGCGGCGGAGGCGCGGCCCGGCATTTCCCTCTCGGATCATCCGGGCCCCTACGCCAAGGTTTCCGTCGCCGGCCGGCTGCTGCCAAGCCTCGCTGCGGTCTACGGCGACCAGGTGGAGACCACCCCGCAAGGCCTCGAAGAGGGCGGCCAGCTCATCGTGCCGCTCGAGCGCGGCGGCGCGCCGCCGGTCCTGGTCGATCTCGGCTGGGTCCCTATGTCGGACCGCCTTCCCGCTGCTCTCCCTCTCGGCCCGACCTCCGTCGCCGGGTATCTGCGGCCACCCGACCGCCCCGGCCTCCTTTCGGCGCCCGACGATGTTCCCGGACGCCGCTTCTACACTCTCGATCCCGCACGGATCGGCGCCGCGCTCGGGCTGCCCCGCGTCGCGCCCTTCACGCTGGTGGCGCTCGGCAGGGCCGAGCCGGGCGTTTACCCGATGCCGGCCGAGCACCTGCCGCACCCGCCGAACAACCATCTCGAATACGCGCTCACCTGGTTCGGGCTCGCCTTGGTCGTCGTCTTCGAATTCGGCTTCTGGGCCCGCCAGAGGCTGCGTGCATGACGGAGTCCGGGACCAACGCCGCCTATCAGCGGCTGGTCGCGCGCTTCGCCCGCATCGCCGTGCTCGACGAGGCGGGGGCGGTGCTGGGCTGGGACGCCGCTTCGATGATGCCGCCCGGCGGAGCGGCCGCCCGCGCCGACCAGCTCGCCGTGCTCGCCGGCCTCGGCCATGAACTCCTGATCGCCCCTTCGGTCGTATCGGACCTCGTCGCAGCAGAGGAATCCCCCGACCCTGACCCCTGGCGGGCCGCGAACCTCCGGTTAATGCGCCATGCCCATGCGCGGGCCATGGCGCTCCCGGGCGATCTCGTCGAGGCGGCGACACGGGCCAACTCGGCGTGCGAGAAAATCTGGCGAGAGGCGCGCCGGGCCGGCGACTACGCAGCGGTCCTGCCCCTCTTCACCGAGGTCGTGCGCTTGGCGCGCGAGCAGGCTGAGGCGCTCGGCGCCGCCCTCGGCCTCACCCCCTACGATGCGCTGATGGACGGCTACCAGCGCGGCATCGGCGCGGCCGACGTCGTCCCGGTCTTTGCCGCCTATGAGCACTTCCTGGCCGATGCGCTGCCTCGGGCCGAGGCGGTCGCGGCCGCGCGCCCGGCCCCGCGCCACCCGGCCGGACCTTTCCCCATCGCGGCCCAGGAGCCGCTCTGCCGTCGCATGGCCGAGCGCGCCGGGCTCGCCTTTGACCATGCGCGGCTCGATCGTTCCGAGCACCCGTTCTGCGGCGGCACGCCGAGCGACGTGCGCATCACCACCCGTTACGACGCCGCGGACGGGCTCAAATCGGTGTTCGCGGTGCTCCACGAGACCGGCCATGCACTCTACGAGCGCGACCTGCCGGCTGCCTTCGCTCGCCAGCCGGTCGGGGCCGCGGCCGGGATGGCGGTTCATGAAAGCCAATCCCTCATCGTCGAGATGCAGGCCTGCCGCTCGGACGCCTTCCTCGGCTGGCTCGGGCCGGAACTCGCGCGCGCCTTCGGCCCCGATCCGGCCTACGAGCGCCACAACCTCGCCCGGCTCTGCCGGCGCGTTGGCCGCGGCTTCATCCGCGCCGATGCCGACGAGATCACCTATCCCGCGCACGTGATGCTGCGGTTCCGGCTCGAGGCGGCGCTGATCGAAGGCGCGCTTCGACCCGCCGAGCTACCGGGAGCGTGGAACGAGGGGATGAATTCAGTCCTCGGCATCACTCCGCCGGATGATGCGGCGGGGTGCTTGCAGGACATTCATTGGTACGACGGGGTCTTCGGCTATTTCCCGAGCTACAGCCTCGGCGCGATGGCCGCGGCGCAGCTCATGGCGGCCGCCCGGCAAGCGGTGGCAGGGCTCGATGCGGCGCTCACCGCGGGAGATCTCTCACCGCTCAGAGGCTGGCTCGCCGTCAATGTCCACGCCCATGCTAGCCTTTACGGCTTCAACGAGCTGCTCCGGGCGACGACGGGCAAGCCACTTGACCCCGCCGCCTTCGAAGCGCACCTCGCGGAGCGGTATCTGAGCTGATCCGGCGCCGCCGGGGCGTCCGCCTCCGCCCCACCGCTTGCGCTTGCCCGCAACTCTGCCAGTTTTGTCACCTCGCCACGCATCCACCGCGCCCCATGCGTCTTCGCCACGCCGCCATTCGGCCTGTCGGACGGAAGATCACCATCCGCTTCGACGGGACCCAAATCCCCGCCCTCACGGGGGAGACCGTCGCCGCCGCGCTTTCCGCCGCCGGTGTCCTTTCGCTTCGCCGGACTTCGTCCGACGCGCCGCGCGGTCTCTATTGCGGGATCGGCGCCTGCTTCGATTGCCTGGTCAGTATCGACGGCCGCGCGGGCCAGCGTGCCTGCCTCGCCGAGGCCGCCGACGGCATGGAGGTGACCGGCGCGCCGCCCGCGTCTTTCGCTCCGCTCGCCCCCCAATCGAGCCGGCCCGAGCCTGAGGAAGAGGCCCCCGACATCCTCGTCATCGGCGCCGGTCCGGCCGGCCTCTCGGCAGCGATCGCCGCCAAGGTGGCGGGCGCCTCGGTCGTGCTGCTCGACGAACGGGAGAAGCCCGGCGGGCAGTACCTGAAGCCGCTCGCCGCCAGCCACGTGCACGCCGCGCCGGATGCCCAGTTCCGCGAGGGCGACGCGCTGCGCGCAGCCGCCGCCGCGGCCGGCGTCACGATCGAGACCAATGCCCTCGCCTGGGGCGCTTTCGCCATCGACGAGATCGCCGCCCTCGTGCGCGGCCGCGAAGTCGTCTTCCGCCCGCGCCGCCTCATTCTCGCCCCTGGCGCCCATGAGCGCCCCGTCCCGTTGCCCGGCTGGACGCTCCCCGGCGTGATGACCACGGGCGCTCTCCAAACCCTTGCCCGCGCTCAGCGCGTCTGCCCGGCGGAACCCGTTGTCATCGCAGGCAACGGGCCGCTCAATTTCCAGCTCGCCGCGGAACTGCTCGCCTCCGGCGTTCGCCTCGGTGCCATCATCGAGGCGGCGCCGCGCCCCGGCCTCGCCGCACTCGGTCAGACCCTCGCCCTCGCCCGTGCCGCGCCCGATCTTCTCCGCGCCGGTTTCTCCTACGTCCTTCGCCTCCGGCGTGCAGGCGTTCCCGTCTTCTGGAAAAGCGGGATCACCGCGATCGAGGGCGCGGATCGGCCCTCCTCCGTCCGTATCGCGACCCCAGCCGGAGAGCGCCGTCTCCCTGCCGGCCTTGTCGCCCTCAACGCAGGTTTTCAGCCGGAAACGGCGCTCGCCAGGGCGCTCGGCGCCGCGCACCACTTCGTCGATACCGGCCTCGGGCACCTCGCGACGGTAACCGACGAAGAGGGCCGCACGAGCCTCCCCACCTTGTTCGCGGTCGGCGACGGCGCCGAGTTCGGCGGCGCCCGCGTCGCCGCCGCACGCGGCCGGCTCGCCGGGCTCGCCGCCGCCCGCGATCTCGGTTTTCGCGCCCCCGTTGCCAGCGCCACCCACGCCGCCCTTGCCCACGCCCGGACATTTCAGCGGGCGCTTTGGCGGATCTACTCTCCGTCCCGCTTTGATCCCGCCGCCCTCGCCGATTCGACTATCATCTGCCGCTGCGAGGAGATCACGGTCGGCCGCCTGCGTGCCGAGATCGCTGCCGGCGCCACCTCGCTTGCCGCGCTCAAGAAGGCGACCCGCGCCGGCATGGGACCCTGTCAGGGTCGCTTCTGCGCTGCCGCGATTGCCCGCCTCTGCCCCGAGCAGCCGGAGCCCCTTGCCTTCGCCTTTCCGCGCCCGCCCGTGCGCCCGGTGCCAATGGCGCCGTTGATGTTCTCAGGCCCGGAGTTCATGGCGGCCCACATCCCCAACCCCACGCCCCCGGGGCGCCGCCCCGCCACCCTGCCGGCCGCCGCCCCCGAGACCGCCCCACTTCGGACTGCCGACGTCCTGGTGATCGGCGGCGGCATCGTCGGCCTCGCCACCGCCCTTTACCTTGCCAGCGAGGGCACCGACGTGCTCGTCGCCGAGCGGGCGGAAAGCTTCGCCATGGCCGCAAGCACCGCCAATGCCGGCAGCCTGCACGTCCAGTTGCTCGCTTACGATTTTTCGGAATCGGGCCCGTCCGACGGCGGCCCTGCCGCTTCCACCCTCCCCCTCGGTCCGCAAGCGATCGCGCTCTGGAAGGAGATCGCAGCCGTTGCGGGCGAATCGCTCGGCATCGTCACCGAAGGCGGGCTCACGGTCGCCGAGGATGAGGGCGCTATGCGATGGCTCGCCGCGAAAGTCGCGATGGAGAACCGCCACGGCATCCCAAGCCGCCTGATCGGAGCCAATGAGCTGCGCGCGCTCTCGCCCGCCCTTTCGCCGGATCTCCTTGGCGCGGACTTCTGCCCCGGCGAAGGCTACGGCGATCCCCTCCGCGGCAGTCTTGCCCTTCGTCGTCTCGCCGAGAAGAGCGGCGCCCGGCTCATCGCCGGGACCGAGGTGACCGCGCTTGCGCGCGCCGGCAGCGCTTGGCACGTCGAAACCGGAAGCGGCCCGATAAGCGCCGGCCGCGTCGTCAACGCCGCCGGCCCCTACGGCAGGCGCATCGCCGCCATGGCGGGCCTCGCCGTGCCGGTGAGCGGCACCGTCCAGCAGGTGATCGTCACGGCGCCTGTCCCGCCCCTCATGCGCCATCTCGTGCTGCTCGCCGGCCGCCACCTCTCGCTCAAGCAGCAGGCGAACGGCAGCTTCCTGATCGGCGGCGGCTGGTTCGGCGATTACGACGAAGCGACCGGCGCCACTAGGCCGCTTCGCCGCAACATCGAGGCCAATCTCTGGGTCGCCGCGCGCGCTCTTCCCGCGCTCGCCGGCCTCTCCGCCGTCCGTGCCTGGACCGGCATGGCCCCCGAGATCGACGCGGCTCCCCTCCTCGGCGAGCCCCCCGGCCTCCCGGGCTTCTTCAACGCCCTCGCTGCCAACGCCTACACGCTCGGGCCCCTCATCGGCCGCCTCGCCGCCGCTGCGATCCGCCACGGCGAGGCGCCGGATCCCGCCTACACCCTCGCCCGCTTCGCAGCCCGCTGATCCGTTATGCTATAAGCCCGGCGCCTGCTCAGGATCCCCCAGATGCGTCCTCGCCTTACTTCCGTTCTCATGGTCCTCCCCCTCCTCCTCGGTGGGTGCGGGCTCTTCGGTGGCCCCACCGTCAAGAAGCAGATGGGGCCGGTGACGGCCGAGGGCCTCTACCAGAGCGGCGTCGCCCAAATGAACGCCGAGAACTACAAGCAGGCGATCAGCGATTTCGATCAGGTCGAGGAGGACTTCCCTTTCTCCCCCTGGGCGACGAACGCCCAGCTGATGCACGGCTACGCGGCCTATCTGCAGCAGGACTACACGGGCGCGATCGACGCGCTCGAGCGCTTCATCCAGCTCCATCCCGCCAATCCCGACATCGCCTATGCCTACTATCTGCGCGCCCTCTGCTATTATGAGCAGATTTCGGACATTCTGCGCGATCAGCAGACCACGCGCGAGGCGATTAGCGCGCTGCAAGAGGTAGTCAACCGCTTTCCCGGCAGTGCCTATGCCAATGACGCGCGCCTCAAGATCGATCTCTGCCGCGATCATCTGGCGGGCCACGAGATGGTGATCGGCCGCTACTACGAGCGCCAAGGCGACTATATCGCCGCGATCGGCCGCTATCAGACCGTCGTCCAGGACTACCAGACCACCAACCACGTCCCCGAGGCGCTCGAGCGTCTGGTCGAATGCTATCTCAAGCTCGGCATGAAGACCGAAGCGGCGCATGCCGGCGCCGTGCTCGGCTACAACTATCCCGGCAGCACCTGGTATCGCGACGCCTTCGCACGCCTGCACGAGGCCGGCATCGTCACGGCAAGCGCGCCGCAGCCGGCGGGGGGCCCCGGTTTCTTCGGCGGCCTCTGGAGCGCGATCTTCTGATCCCGCCCGGACGGAGATGCTGACGGCTCTCTCCCTCCGCGACGTCGTCCTGATCGACCGGCTGGATATCACTTTCGGCCCTGGCCTCGGCGTGCTCACCGGGGAAACCGGCGCCGGCAAATCCATCCTGCTGGACGGCCTTGGCCTTGCCCTCGGTGCCCGAGGCGACGCCGCGCTTGTGGCCCGGGAGGCGGCGGAGGCAAGTGCTGCCGCCTCATTCTCCCCGCCGGCCGACCATCCGGTCCGCGCCCTGCTCGCCGAGCAGGGCATCGAAGCCGGGGATGAGGTCCTGCTCCGTCGTGTCCTCTCACGCGACGGGCGCTCGCGTGCTTTCATCAACGACCAGCCCGTGGGGGTCGGGCTTCTGCGCCGGGCCGGCGCCGCCCTCGTCGAAATCCAGTCCCAGAACGCGCAGATCGGGCTGGCGGAGCCATCGATCCAGCGCGCACTGCTCGATGGTTTCGGAGCCGATCCAAATCTCCTTTCGGCGGTGAGCCTTGCCTTCGCCGATTGGCGCGCAAGCGTGCGCGCCGCCGAGGAGGAAGAAGCGGGGCGCGCGCGGACGGAGCAGAACGTCGAGTGGCTTGCCCACGCCGTTCAGGAGCTCGACGCGCTTGCGCCCGGGCCGGACGAGGAAGTGCGCCTGGTGGCCGAGCGCCAGGCCCTGCAGCAGGGCGAGCGGCGCGCCGCCGCCCTCGCGCTCGCGCTCGCCGAGCTCGTCCCGCGCGACCGCCCCGGCGCCCCTCCAGCCGCCGCGGTCCGGGCGGCGGTGCGCGCGCTTTCCCGCCTCACCCCCCCTGCCGCCGAGCCGCTCGCCGCGCTCGATCGCGCCGAGGAGGCGCTCCTCGAGGCCGAGTCGCTGCTCGAGCGTCTGGCCGAGACGGCAGCAGGGGATCCTCGCCGCCTTGAAGAGGCCGAAACGCGCCTCTTCGCCCTGCGCGCCGCCGCCCGCAAACACGGCGTGGCGGTGAGCGAGCTGCCGGATCTGCGCGCACGCCTGCACGAAGAGCTCGCGGTGATCGAGGACGGTGCCGCTTCCGCCGCCGCCCGCGCCCGAGAGGCCGCTTCGGCTCGCGCTACCTATATCGAGGCCGCCAGCCGGCTTGCAGCAAGCCGGGCCGAAGCGGCCCGACGCCTGGAAGCCGAAGTTGCGCGCGAGCTGCCGCCGCTCCGGCTCGATAAAGCGCGCTTCTGCTGCCGCCTTGCCCCGCTCGCCGAATCGGATTGGGGGCCGGAGGGGACCGAGGTCGTCTCGTTTCTGCTCGCCGCCAACCCCGGCCAGGAACCGGCGGCGCTCGCCCGTGCGGCCTCGGGCGGCGAGCTCGCGCGCCTCATGCTCGCCCTCAAGGTGGTCCTGGTGAGCGCGCGCAACCCGGGCACCCTGATCTTCGACGAGGTCGATGCCGGCATCGGTGGCGCCGCCGCGGCCGCGGTGGGCGCGCGTCTGGCCCGCATCGCCGAGCAGATGCAGGTCCTGGTGGTCACGCACAGCCCGCAGGTCGCCGTGCACGGGAGCGCGCATTTCCGCATCGTCAAGGAAGAAGCCGGCGGCCGCAGCGCGACCCGCGTGGCGGCGCTCGAGGGCATGCCGCGCCAGGAGGAGATCGCGAGGATGCTCGCCGGCGCCACGGTGACCGACGCGGCCCGCGCCGCCGCCGCCAGCCTGCTCGCCGATCCCGGGCACGCCGCCCCCCGCCGCCGCAGAGCGCAAGCCGGAGTATGAAGAAACCCGGCGAAGCCCCGGTCGAGGCGCTGGACGGGAGAAAGGCGAAGGCCGAGCTCGCCCGCCTCGCGACCCGCATCACCGCCGCCGACCGGGCCTATTATGCGGCGGACGCTCCGGTGATGACGGACGCCGAGTACGACCAGCTGCGCATCCGCAACGAAGCGATCGAGGCGCGCTTCCCCGCCCTCGTGCGCCCCGATTCCCCCTCCCGCAGGCTCGGCGCCCAGCCTGCCGCAGGCTTCCGCAAGGTTCGCCACCGCGAGCCGATGATCTCGCTCGACAACGTCCTCACGCCGGCCGAATTCTCCGAGTTCGTCGCCCGTGCCCGCCGATTCCTCGGCCTCGATCCCGCCCGCCCGCTTCCCATGGTCGCGGAGCCGAAGATCGATGGGCTCTCGATCTCCCTCACCTACGAACAGGGACGATTGGCGGTCGGCGCCACGCGCGGCGACGGCGTCGAGGGCGAGGACGTGACCGCCAACCTCAAGACGATCGAAGCCGTGCCCCGGCACCTCGCCGGCCGGGCTCCCTCCTTCATCGAGATCCGCGGCGAGATCTACATGACGAAGGCCGACTTCCTCGCGCTCAACGAGTTGCAGGAGAAGGCGGGTGAAAAGGTCTTCGCCAATCCGCGCAACGCCGCCGCCGGCAGTCTCCGCCAGCTCGACCCCGCGATCACCGCCTCACGGCGCCTCTCCCTCTTCGCCTACGCGATGGGTGCGGCGAGCGAACCGGTCGCGGACACGCACTGGCGCTATCTCGAGCGGCTCCGTGATTGGGGCTTCGCCGTCAATCCACTTTCGCGCCACGTGCGCGACGAGAACGAAGCCGCCGCATTCCAGGAGACGATGGCCGGCGAGCGTGCCGGGCTCGGCTACGACATCGACGGCGTCGTCTACAAGATCGACGATCTCGCGTTGCAGCGCCGGCTGGGCTCGGTCGGCCGGGCGCCGCGCTGGGCCGTTGCATGGAAATTCCCGGCCGAGCAGGCGATAACGAAGCTCGAGGACATTCTCATCCAGGTCGGGCGCACCGGCGCGCTCACGCCCGTGGCCCAGCTCACGCCGGTCAATGTCGGCGGCGTGCTCGTCTCGCGCGCCAGCCTGCACAACGAGGACGAGATCGCGCGCAAGGACGTCCGCATCGGCGACTGGGTGCGGATCCAGCGCGCGGGCGACGTCATCCCGCAGGTGCTAGGGGTGATCGCCTCCCGTCGGCCCAAGGGCGCCAAGCCCTTCGTCTTCCCGGACATTTGTCCGGTCTGCGGCAGCCGCGCGGTGCGGGAAACCGGCGAGGCGGTGCGGCGCTGCACCGGCGGCCTTACCTGCCCGGCGCAGGCGGTCGAGCGGCTGCGCCACTTCGTCTCCCGCGCCGCCTTCGATATCGAGGGGCTCGGCGAGAAGACGATCGCCGAATTCTACGCCGATGGCCTCCTGCGCAGCCCGGCGGACATTTTCGCCCTTCCCGCGCGCGAGGGCGAGATCGCCAAACGCGAGGGCTGGGGGGAGACCTCGGCGCGAAATCTCTCCAGCGCCATCGCGGAGCGGCGAAGGATCCCGCTCGCCCGCTTCATCCATGCCCTCGGGATCCGCCGCATCGGGGAGGCGAATGCGCGCCTGCTCGCCCGTCATTACGGCTCCTATCGTCACTTCGCGAGCGCGATGCGCAAAGCCGCCGATCGGGAGTCCGCCGAGCGGCGCGCGCTCGATTCGATCCTCGGGATCGGCCCGGCGATCGTCGAGGAGATCGTCGCCTTCTTCGCCGAGCCGCGCAACATCGCCGCCCTCGAAGCGCTCGAGCACGAGGTCGCCATCGCGGATGCCGAACCGGCCGCGAGCGGATCCTCGGCCCTCTCCGGCAAGACGATCGTCTTCACCGGCTCGCTCGCCACCATGACGCGGGCCGAAGCCAAGGCCCGCGCCGAAGCGCTCGGCGCGAAAGTGACCGACAGCGTCACGCGCGCGACCGATCTTCTCGTCGCCGGCGCCGACCCCGGCTCGAAGGCGCGCAAGGCCACGGACCTCGGCGTCCGCACGATCGGGGAAGAGGAGTGGCGGGCGCTCGCCCAGCTCTGAGCCGGCCTACGAGCTTCGGTAAAGCTTGGTGAGCACGAATTCGCGGTGGCCGAGCGCCTCGTTCGCCGTGAGCCTGCCGTTCGCGGTCCGCAGGGTCATCTCGATCAGCGCGTCCCCCGCATCGGCGATCGTCATCTGCCGGCGGAGAATCCCCGAGACGTCGAGATCGATATGCTCGGACATCGTGCGCACCGTGCGCGGGTTGGCGGAGATCTTGATCACCGGCACGATCGGATTTCCGACGATGTTGCCCTGGCCCGTGGGAAAGGTGTGGACCGCGTAGCCGGCAGCCGCCATCAGCGTCACGCACTCGGCCGCGGCCGAGGAGGTATCCATGTAATAGAGGCCGGGTCCCTTCGCTGGCGCCTCGGCAGGCCCGAGCACGTCGATGTAGCGGGACGTCCGGCCGATCTTCTCGAGATTGCCGAAGGCCTTCTCCTCGATCGTCGTCAGTCCGCCCTCGATATTGCCCTTGGTCGGCTGCGATTCCGAAAGATCGTCCACCTTGTAAGGCTCGATCACCTCGTCCTGATAGGCCTTCCACACCGCATAGAACTTTTCCCCGACCTCGGGCGTGGCCGCGCGTGCCTTGCACACATGCTCGCCCCCGGTGATCTCGGAGGTCTCGCCGAAGACGCCGTAGATGCCGCGCGGGAGCAGCTTGTCGTACATGTTACCCACGGTCGGGCAGGAGCCGAGCCCGGTGGTCGTGTCGCTCTCGCCGCATTTGGTCGAGACCCAGAGCTCGGAGATGTCGCACTCCTCCTTCTTCATCTCCGAGGCTTCCTGCATCAGGTCCTTGGCCCTCCGCGAGGCGGCGGCGATGGTGTTGATATCGCCGTGCTGCTCGATGGCGAACCCTTCGACCTTCTTCCCGGTCTTGGCGATCCCATCGACGACCCGCCCGGTCCAGCCCGGCTCGATGCCGATCACGATGACCGAGGCCACGTTGGGGTTGGCGCCGGTGCCGATGATGGTGCGGAAGAAGAGATCGAGATCGGCGCCGAACTGCAGCCGCCCATAGGCGTGGGGCAGGGCAAGCGTGCCCTTGATGTTGTTGGCGACCGCCTCGCAGGCGGCATTGGAGAGATCGTCGAGCGGCAGGATCGCCACGTGGTTGCGCACGCCGACGCGGCCGTTCGCGCGCCGCCAGCCCGAGAATCGAAGATTGCCGGTTGCAGTCATCGGTCTTCTTCCCCTACCAGCGCTTGGTCTTGAGGTTATGGACGTGCACGTGCCAGCCCTTCGATGCCCCGGCAACCATTCGCCCGATATCCTCGCCGTACTTGATGGCGGTATCGCCCGCCTTGAGATCCTTGAGAGCGATCTTGTGGCCGATCGGCACGTCCACCGCCGCGGTCAGGCGGAAGGAGGAATTGTTCTCGGTGATCACGCAGAGCATGTCGGTGCCCGCCTTCAGGCTCTCGACCACGACGACCCCGACATTGTCCTTGGGGTTGTGCACCAGCAATTGGGGGATTTCCATGACGCTCCTCTTGCCGCGTGCGCCGGCCGCTTCTGGCGCTCCAGTCTTGTATAAGACAGATGACTTCCGCTAGTGTCAACCCATCATGGCGCCCATGGCCCGGCCCAAGCGGAGCGCGCGGCGAGACGCAGCGGAGATCGTCTTTTTCCCGCTCTACCGTCAGGTGCGGGAAGCGCTGCTCCGCCGGCTCGCCGAAGGCGCCTGGCCGGCCGGCGCCATGCTCCCGAGCGAGCAAGTGCTGGCAGCGGAGCTCGGGGTAAGCCAGGGCACCGTGCGCAAGGCGCTCGATGCGCTGGTGGCGGAAAATCTGCTGGTGCGCCGGCAGGGTCGCGGCACCTTCGTCGCCCTGCATGACGAGAGCCGCATCCTCTTTCAGTTCTTTCGCCTCGTCTCGGAGACGGGCGAGCGCCAGTTCCCGGAAAGCCGTGTGCTCCGCGTCGGCACGGGGCGGGCGAGTGCCGAGGAGCGGGCGCGTCTTGCGCTTGCGGTGCGGGCCCGCGTGGTGCGCATCCGGAGGATCCGCGCGCTCGCCGGGCATCCTTGCATCGCCGAATCGATCGTGCTGCCCGCTTCGCTCTTCCCCGGCCTCATCGAGCGCCCGCTACCCAACAACCTCTACGGGCTCTTCGCCGAGAAGTACGGGATCGGCATCGCGCGCGCCTCCGAGCGGCTCAAGGCAATGGCGCTCGGCGCATCGGACGCCGCCTTGCTCGGCGTCGCCCCGGGCACGCCGGCGCTCGCGATCGATCGTCTGGCGCTCGCGATCGACGGGCGGAAGGTGGAATGGCGCGTCTCGCACTGCCTCACCACGCACGTCCATTATGCCTCGGATCTCACCTGAGCGGGCGCCGCGAGCAGGCTCTGCCCCGGCCGGACAAGGGTGAAGCGCACCGGCTCGGTGGTGGCCGCGAAGTCGCTCCCCATCAAGCGCACCATCGTGTAGCGCGAGCTCGCGAGATCGGAGGTTTCGGGATGGTCGGTGCGGAAATGGGCGCCGCGGCTGTCGGTGCGCAGGAGAGCAGCCGTGACGATCGCCCGGCTGACCAGCACCAGGTTCCCGAGGTTGAGGCGGTCGGTCCAGGCGACGTCGTAACGGCGATCCGTATCGGCAACGCCGCTCTCCTCGAGCGCGGCGGCGAGTGCCGCAAGCGAAGCCGCGGCCCGGGAGAGCGAGGCGGCATTTCGCAGCACGCCCACGTCCTCCCACATCACGCGCGCGAGCTCGGCGCGGAGCGCCGCACCGTCGCCGGGCTTACGTCCACGCGGCGCGAGCGCGCGCCCGACCGCGGCCGCGAGCACGTGCCGGTCGGGGTCCGGCAACCTCTCCCCGACCGGCGGCAGCCCTTCCGCCATCGAATCGCCGGCGAGAGCGCCGAAGACGGTGGAATTGGCGACACCGTTACCGCCGAGCCGATTGGCGCCGTGCACCCCGCCCGTGTCCTCCCCGGCCGCGTAGAGCCCGTGCCAGGGCGTGCGGCAGGCGGTGTCGAACACCACGCCGCCCATCAGGTAGTGCGCGGTCGGGATGACCTCGACGCGCGCGGCGGCGAGGTCGAAACCGCAATCGGCGCACCGCTCCACCATGCCCTTGAACATCCGCCGCACGTTGTCGGGCCCGAGATGCCCCATCTCGATGAAGACGCCGCCGTGCGGCCCGCCGAAGCCCTTGTCGATCCGGTCCATGATGGCGCGGCTCACGATATCGCGCGTCGCGCGCTCGGCGGCGGGATCGTAAAGCGGCATGAAGCGCTCGCCCGTACCGTCCGTGAGAAACCCGCCCGCGCCGCGCAACCCTTCCTCGAGCACCGTGCCGGTCATGCGCGTGCCCTCGCCGGCCAGAAGGCCGGTCGGGTGGAACTGCACCATCTCCATGTCGCGCAACGGCAGGCCGGCGCGCAGCGCCATCGCCAGGCCATCGCAGCTCTTGTCGCCCGAAGGCGTGTGATAGCGGTACATCGTCGGCCCGCCCCCGGTGGCGAGCAGCACGGCGTGCGCCCGGCCGAGAACGAGCTCGCCGCTGCGCATATCGAGCAGCAGCGCGCCGGCGATGCCCGAGCCGTCCGCGCGCGGTATGAGATCGAGCGCGCGATGATCCTCTAGGCGCGCGACGGAGCGCGCGTACACCTGCTCGGCAAGGCGGTTGATGATCTCGATCCCGGTGAGGTCCCCCTTGTGGACGGTGCGGTCGAAGGTCTGGCCGGCAAACGCCTTCTGGTGCACGGTGCCGTCAGGGTTGCGGTCGAAGAAGCAACCGATCTTCGTCTCGAGCTCGCGGATCCGGGCTTGCGCGCCGGTGACGAGCAGCCAGGCCAGATCCTGGTCGTTGAGCCACTTGCCGCCTTCCACCGTGTCCATGAAGTGGCGCTCGGCGGAATCGCCGGCCGCCAGCGCCACGTTGTAGCCGCCCTGCACCATGCGCGTGCAGCCGCACTTTCCGAGCAGGCCCTTGACGACGATGGCCACACTGCGCTCCGGTGCTGCGCGCTTGGCATGGAGCGCGGCGAACAGCCCGGCGCCGCCGGCGCCGAGGATCAGAATATCCGTAACGGTTTCGCGGATCGCCTCCTTCATCCGCTATTCGCTCGCCCCGATCGAGGCAAGCACGGCGCGGCGGCGCTGCGAGACCGCGTCGCCGACCCGATCGTAAAGGGAGTTTCCTTTCGCATCCATTCCGACCAGCAGCGGCCCGAAGCCGCGGATGCGGAAGCGCCAGAGGCTCTCGGGATTGAGATCATCGAGATCGACATCCTCGATCGCCTCGACCCAGGTCGTCTCGAGCGCCGCCGCCCCGCCGATGACCGCAAGGTAGGCCCCGCCAAGGTCGCGGAAAGCGGCGAGCGTCTGCGCTCCGAGCCCGCCCTTGCCGATGATGAGCCGCACGCCTTCCCGCTCCATCAGGGGCCGGGAAAACCGTTCCATGCGCATCGAGGTCGTCGTGCCGACGCAGAGCGGCGCATAGCCCGCCGGGTGCTCCGGCGAAACCGGCACCTTGCGCACGTTGGGGGCGGTATGGATCACCGCATGTCCCCGGAGATCGAAGCGGGTGCGCCGTCCCCGATCGAACAGCGCGATCAGCGTCGCATCGCGGATGCCGAATAGCGTGCGCTCGAGCGTCACCGTATCGCCGGCCGAGAGCGCCCGGACCGCGGGCTCCTCGAATGGCGCTTCGAGAACATGATGGGCCATCGCCGCCTCCCTCCAACCCGAAGCATCAGAAACCGAACCGGACGCCGCCCGGCGTCAGCACGGCGCGCGCGCGCCGTGCCGAGTGGCACTGGATATTCACCGCCACCGGGTTCATCGTGATGTGCGTCGCCGCGATCTCGACATGCACGGCAAAGGCGGTCGATCGCCCGCCCAATCCCTGAGGGCCGATCCCGAGCTCGTTCACGGCGGCGGAGAGCTCGGCCTCGAGCTTCGCCCCCTCGGAATCCGCGGATCTCGATCCGAGCGGGCGCGTCGCGGCCAGCTTGGCGAGATGCATGCAAAGATCCGAGGTGCCGCCGATGCCCACGCCCACGATCGTCGGCGGGCAGACTTTTCCGCCCGCCTCGATCACGCGGTCGATGACGAAGCGCTTCACCGCGGCAACGCCGTCCGCCGGCACGAGCATGCGGAGAAAAGAGCCGTTCTCCGATCCCGATCCCTTCGGGATCATCTCGATCTCGACGGTCTCCGGGGCAGTGATGAAATCGACATGGATCACCGGAACGCCGGGACCGCAGGAGGTCTGCTCGTTCCGCCGCGTGATCGGGTGGACGATCGACGAGCGCAACGGGTGCTCGCGCGTGGCGCGCTCGCAGCCGCGGCGGAGCGCCTCTTTGAGCGCAACGCCCGCGAAATCGACCTCCCGGCCGATCAGCACGTTGTAGATCGGAATTCCCGTATCCTGGCAGAGAAGATTCTTCGTCCATTCGGCAACGGCGACATTGCGTACCATCGTCTCGAGGATGGCCTGCCCCGTCTCGTCCGTCTCGTCCCGCCTGAGGCGTGCAAAGCCCGACTTGACGTCATCGGGGAGAAGCTTGAGCGCCCGGATGTAGAGATCGCGGGCGATCCCTTCCACTTCGTCCATGTCGAGCTTCAGCATATGATCCTCCCGCCTGACGTCCGCTTACGGCACGCTCAGCGCATAGAGCAGGCCGACGAAGAGCCCGAGACCGACGCAGAGGGCGACGCTCGCCGCCGTTCTCTCGCGAAAATCGAGAAGCTCGATCGCGAGCACGCGAATGCCGCATGCGAGGTGGAGCGCCAGCGCGCCGACCAGCCCCGCCTCGAGGGTGCGCATGAGCGGATTCTTGGTGAGCTCGAGGAACCGCTCGAGCGCGGGCGCGCCGGAGAGCGCAAGTCCGAGCGCGATGAAGTGCGCGGGCAGGAAGAGCGCGAGCGCGATACCCGAGACGCGATGCAGCACGGAAGCCGGCAACCCGGGATGGCGGCGGGCGCGCGAGACGAGCGCTCCGCTCATGCCAGGAACACCGCGAGCGCCGCGCGCAGGCCGAGCGCGGCGAGCAGGACGCCGAACGCGACGAGCAGCCGGTCCGCAAGCCTTCCCTGCCACCCGAACCATTCGCCGAGCACCAGGCGCAGCCCGATGGGCGCATGCACCGCGGCCGCAAGGACGAAGATGCAATAGAAGATCAGGAAGGCCCAGTTCCCCTCGGTGCGCGCGAGCAGCGCGCCGGCCGTGAGGCCCTCGCGCACCGCATGGATGATCACCGCGAGATGCACGGCAACCGCAACGGCAAGGACGAGCGCGCTCAACCGACTGGCGAGCAGAAGCGCCGGATTCATCGTCTCATGCCCAGCGCGGCGCGCATCGCGAGCCGCTTCAGCCCCGCGATCGCGTAGGTGGGCGCGATCCCTTTCGGGCAGGTTTCGCTGCAAGCCATGTGGCTGTGGCAGTTCTGGCACCCTCCGGACTGCGCCACCGCATCCAGCCGCGCGGCGCCGCCCCGGTCGCGCACGTCGTTGACCAGCGTCCAGGCGCGGTTGAGCGCGGCCGGGCCGAGATAGTCCGGCGTCCAGCCCACCACGTCGCAGGCGGCGTAGCAGATCCCGCAGCCGATGCACTCGATGCCGGCATCGGCCGCACGCCGCGCGGGCTCCCCGGGCGGCACGCGCGCGAACTCGGAAGCGGGTTCCACGCCCGGATCGAAGCGCCCGTGCGCGCGCTGCCACTTCGCGAAGAACGGCGCCATATCGACCACGAGGTCCTTCACGACCGGCAGATGGCGGAGTGGCGCGAGGCGGAGCCGCCCGTGTGGTGCCACGGCGGCAATCCGTGTGCGGCACGTCCAGCGCGGACGATCGTTGACCATCATCGCGCAGGATCCGCACATGCCGACGCGGCAGGAGAAGCGATAGGCGAGCGTCGCATCCTGCGTACGCTGCACCTCGGTCACGGCGTCGAGCACCGTCTGGGCTTCGCGTAGCGGGATCCGATAGGTCCGGAAGCCTCCCGTGGCGCCGCCGCGCCAGATCTCAAGCTGCAGCATGATCGCCTTCTTCCCGGGCGGTGACGTTTGCCGACCATCCCGGCACCGTCCCAGGGGCGCGGTCCCATGGACGTTCGGCGGCGGCGTGCCTCCCGCCGTCAGTCTACAGCATCTCCGTTCCGCCGGGAAATACCTCGCCGGGATCCGCTCACCGGGGCGCGCGCGCGCCTCAGAGGATGACGCCGGACAATCGCAGTGCCGCGATCTCCGCTTCCTCGAGGCCGAGCTCGCGCGCGATCTCCGTGTCGTGCTCGCCCGTCCGGGGCGGATCGCGTCTCAGCCCGCAATGCTTGCCGTCGATCGCGATCGGCAGGGCGGGCAGCTTGGTTTGCGTTCCGTCCGCCAACTTTATGTCGAGGAGTCCGCCCGAGGCGTTGAGATGGGGATCCTCGAAGAGGTCGGCCGGCTTGCCGATCGGCGCGAAGGGCAGGCCGAGCTCCTCGCAGCGGCTGGTCAGGCCCGCACGGGTATAACGGCGGAAGGCCGCCGCGATGCGCGGCAGCGTGCGGGCCCGTTCCGCGACCCTCGCGGCCTGTGTCGCGAGGCTGGGGTCGGCCGCGAGATCATCGAGCGCGAATGCCTTGCACAGCACGTGCCATTGGCCGTCCGTGACGGCGCCCACGAAAATCTGCCCGCCGTCTTCCGTTTCGAAGATGTCATAAACCGGCCAGGCCGGGCTGCGCTGGCTCATCGGCGCCGGTTCGCGGCCGGTGATCGCGATCTGCGCCATGTGCTGGCCCATGAGGAGTGCCGTGTTCTCGAACAGCGCCGTCTGGACATGCCGGCCGCGGCCGGTTGCCTCGCGCTCATGGAGTGCCGCGAGGATCGCGATCACCCCGAACATGCCGCCCATGATGTCGTTGACCGATGTTCCCGCGCGCAACGGCCGGCCCGGCAGGCCGGTCATGTAGGCAAGCCCACCCATCATCTGCACCACCTCGTCGAGCGCCGTGCGGTGGTCGTACGGTCCGGGCAGGAATCCCTTGCAGGAGCAATAGATCAGGCGCGGATTGGAAGCGGCGAGCGCTTCATGGCCGAGGCCGAGCTTTTCCATCGCCCCCGGGCGGAAGTTCTCGATCAGCACGTCCGCGCCCACGAGCAGCTTCCGCACCAGCTCCATGCCCTCCGGCCGCTTGAGATCGACCGCGAGGCTCCGCTTGTTGCGGTTGAACATGATGAAGAAGCCGGCGCCCGAGCCGGTGAGCCGGCGCGTGTTGTCCCCGTCCGGCCGCGGCTCGACCTTGATGACATCGGCCCCGAGATCGGCGAGCACGAGGCCGGCGGTCGGGCCCATCACCATATGGACGAATTCGACGACCTTGAGCCCGGCGAGCGGAGCGGGCGGCATGGCTCAGGCGGCGGCGCGGAAGGTTTTCGGGATTCCGGCCCTCGGCACCTGTCCGTGCAGCGGCTCGCCCGGCAGCCCCTCATGCAGGAGCTTGCGCGCGGCGATCAGCCTGTCGAGGTCGATCCCGGTCGCAAAACCCATGCTCTCGAGCATGAACACGAGATCCTCGGTGACGATATTGCCCGACGCACCCGGAGCAAAGGGGCAGCCGCCGAGGCCGGCAAGGGCTGCGTCGAAGTTCCGGATGCCCTCCTCGATCCCGGCGAGCGCGTTGGCAAGCCCGAGCCCCATCGTGTCGTGGAGGTGCAGCCCTTCGAGCTTCTCGCCGACCGCGGCGCGCACCGCACGGACCGTATCACGAACCTGCACGGGGTGTGCGTAGCCCACGGTGTCCGCGAGCGCGATCGAATCGACGCCCGCTTCGGCAAGGCCCGTCGCGACCGCGACGACGTTGCGGATCGGCACGACGCCGTCGATCGAGCACCCGAAGGCCGTAGAGCAGCCGGCCTCCACCTCCATCCGCCGCGGTTGGCTCCGCACCCATGCGACGATGCGGCCCACCTCCGTGATCTGCTCGGCGGGCGTGCGGTTGAGATTGGCGCGGCTATGCCCCTCGCTCACCGAAACCGGGACGCTCACCCGGTGCGTGCCCGCCGCATAGGCGTTCTGCGCCCCCCGCAGGTTCGGCGCCAGCGCAACGACCGTCAGTCCGGGGATCGTCACGGTGCGCCGGACGATCGCGTCCGTATCCGCCATCTGCGGCACGAGCTTCGGGGGAACGAAGCTGCCGACCTCGATCTCGGGCACGCCGGCGGCCGCGATCGCCGCGATCCAGCGCACCTTGATCTCGGTCGGCATGATGGCCTTGGCGATTTGCAGACCGTCGCGCGGCCCGACTTCGCAGACGATGATCTTCTCCTTGGTGCTCATGGCGGGGGACCCTCCGCTTCTATGGATGGAGCCGGTTAGAGCGTGATCGCCGGCGGCGGGGTAACCGGAGGCGTTCGATCACGCGAGAAAACAACGATCTAGGCCGCGACGGGTGAGCATAGGCAAACCCATGCCGCTCTGGGGGGCCGCCGTGCGGACCGGTCCGGCAGCCGCATGAAAATTCCTGTTCCAAGGGCCGGTGGCGACGAGATCCCCATGGCGGCAACCTGCGACCCGGCGGAGCCGGAGGCAAGGGGGTGCCCGTGATTGTCTAGACCGTGATTGTTGCGCCCGTGATTGACCCCCGCGACGCCCGGCCCTTAACTGCTCCGGCGCCCTCGCCCGGCGGCGCGGCCGCACCGGGGCTGGGGTGGCGTCCGCGTCGCGCGTCCGGGGGAAACCCATCACAATGATCCTGCGTCGGGCCATCGGCCTGCTTGCAGCCGCCATGCTCTGCCTCGGGTCTCCGGCCGTCGCGCAAACCGCCATGGCCGGGCAGGTGGCCGTCGGCGTCGTCACGGCGAAGATCGAGCCGGTTTACGAGACGAGCCAGTATGTCGGGCGAATCCTTGCCGAGAACACGGTCAATCTCGTGGCCCGTGTGACCGGCTTCCTGGAGCAGCGTCTGTTCCGCCAGGGCAGCGATGTCGCCAAGGGCCAGCTTCTCTACGTCATCGAGCAGCCGCCCTACCAAGCGGCGGTGGCCCAGAGCCAGGCGGCGGTGGCGCAAGCCGAGGCGCAACTCTCGAACGCCATCACGACGCTCAGTCGCCAGCTCCAGCTCCTCCACACCCCGGCCGGCCAGCAATCGACCGTCGACAACGACCGCGCGACGCAGCTCTCCGACGCGGCCCAGCTCGCCTCGGCCCGGGCGCAGCTCGAGACCGCGAGTATCAACCTCGGCTATACCGAGATCCGGGCCCCGATCGCGGGTCGCATCGGCATCACCAACCTCACCGAGGGCAATGTCGTCGGGCCATCGTCGGGAACGCTCGCGACGATCGTGAGCCAGGATCCGATGTACCTGGCGTTCGAGATGCCGGTGGTCGATGCGCTGAGATTGAATGACCGCTATCGCGCCGAGGGTGGCCTCGCGGCACTCGGTGTACGGGTCGTTCTTCCCGATGGGCAGACCTACAGCCATACCGGCAATGTCGATTTCATGAGCAACCGGGTCTCGAGCAGCACGGACACGATCCTGGTGCGTGGCACGATCGCGAATCCTCCGCTGCCGGGTCCGGCGAACCGCGGGGTCGCCAACCGTGAATTGACGGACGGCGAGTTCGTGACCGTCATCCTCCGGGGCCTCAAACCGGAGCGGGCGGTCGTGGTGCCGCGTCAGGCCGTGCTGAACGACCAGCTTGGTACCTTCGTCCTGGTGGTCGATGCAAAGTCGACCGTCGAGCGGCGTCCCGTCACGCTGGGCCAGACCACTCCCGCAGCCGCGGTGATCGCGAGCGGGCTGGCGGCCGGCGAGCAGGTCATCGTCGAGGGTATCCAGCGCGTCCGGCCCGGCCTCAAGGTCGACGCGCAGGAAATCTCGGTCCCCGGCATGCCGGTCGCGGGCAAATCCTGACCGGATGATCTCCGGGATCTTCATCGACCGGCCGCGCTTCGCGGTCGTCATTGCGCTGATCGTCACGCTTGCCGGCCTGCTGGCGCTCGCCCGCATTCCAGTCGCTCAATTTCCGAATATCGTTCCCCCCCAGGTGCAGGTCTCGACGACCTACCCCGGCGCCTCCGCTGCCGTGATCGAACAGACGGTCGCCCAGCCACTGGAAGAGCAGATCAACGGCGTCGAGAACGAGCTCTACATGCAATCGACCAGCGGGAATGACGGCACCTATAGTCTGACCGTCAGCTTCAAGCTGGGCAGCGATCCCAATATCGACACGGTCAACGTCAACAACGCCGTGCAGTCGGCTCTCTCGCAGCTGCCCCAGGAGGTGCAGCAGGAAGGGCTCACGGTGCGCAAGCGCAGCTCCTCGGTGCTCGCATTCATCTTCTTCTACAGCCCCGGTGGCAAGCTCTCGCCGCTGCAGGTCAGCAACTACGTCACGATCAACGATCTCGATACACTGGCACGCGTCCCCGGCGTCGGTCAGGCATTCATCTTCGGGGCGCAGAACTACTCCATGCGGATCTGGTTCAGCGCGAGCCGACTGACCGAGCTCGGCCTCACGCCCTCGGACATCATCAACGCGATCAACGCGCAGAACGTCCAGGCCCCGGTCGGCACGATCGGGGCACGCCCGATCGGCAAGGACCAGCAGTACCAGATGAGCGTCCAGACGGAAGGGCGCCTCGTGACCCCCGCTCAGTTCGGCGACATCGTCATCCGTGCCAATCCCGACGGCTCGGTGCTGCGTCTGAGGAATATCGCCCAAATCGAGCTTGGCGCGCAGCAGCTCACGACCCAGGACGAGTTCGACGGCAATCCAGGCGTCGGCATGGGCATCTTCCTCACGCCCGGCGCGAACGCGGTTGCAACCTCGGCGGCGGTGAACAAGGCCCTGACCCAGCTCAGCCAGCGCTTTCCCTCCGGCCTCAAGGTCGCGACCGTCTACGATTCGGCAAGCTTCGTGTCCGATACCATCCGCGAGGTCGCGATCACGCTCGGCGAGGCATTTCTGCTTGTCGTGCTCGTCATGTTTCTTTTCCTCGGCAACCTCCGTGCCGTGATCGTGCCGACCGTGGTGGTGCCGGTCAGCCTCATCGGCACCTTCGCGGTACTGCTCGCACTCGGCCAATCCGCCAACACGATCAATCTTCTCGCACTTGTCGTTGCGGTGGGCATCGTCGTCGACGACGCAATCGTGGTGGTCGAGAACGTTGAACGGGTGATGGAGGAGGAACCGGAGCTCCCGCCGGCGGCGGCGACGAAGAAGGCGATGCAGCAGATCACCGCCCCAATCATCGCAATCTCGCTGGTTCTGCTCTCCGTTTTCGTGCCCGTCGCGTTCATCCCCGGTCTTTCCGGGCTGCTGTTCAGCCAGTTCGCGATGACCGTCAGCATTGCCATGCTGATCTCGGCGAGCAACGCGCTCATCCTCTCTCCGGCACTCTGCGCCATCTTCTTGAGGCCGGCCGATCGCCGACGGAGCCTCATGGCACCGGTGCTGCGCGCCATCGACGCGGCACGATGGGGCTACGCCGCCGCCGTCACGCGGCTGGTGCGCGTGGCCGGGCTCGCCCTCGTCGCCATCGCCCTCTTCGCGGGCGGCGTCTATGCGCTTTCGCAGCGCGTCCCGGGCGGATTCCTGCCGGACGAGGATCAGGGCGCCTTCTTCGTCCAGATGCAGCTTCCGCAGGGTGCCTCGCTTGCGCGCACCCAGCAAGCGGTCGATCAGTTCTATCCCAAGCTCAAGGCGCTGCCGCAGGTGGAGGATGTGATCGCCATCGTCGGCTACTCTCTGCTCGACAGCATCTCGGAATCGAACGCCGCCTTCCTGGTCGCAAGGCTGAGGCCGTTCGCCGACCGGCCGGGCCAGCGAAACGGCGTCGATGCGGTGATCCGTCAGGTGTTCGCGCTTGGGCAACAGGTCCTTGCCGCAACCATCATTCCCTTCAATCTGCCGCCGATCATCGGGCTTTCGACCAACGGCGGGTTCCAATACATGCTCCAGAACCTCGAGGGCGCGAGCACGTCCGATCTGACGAGTGTGGCCAATGCGCTGATCGTCGGGGCGAACCAGAACCCGAACCTTGCGCGCGTGTTCACCACCTTCTCGGCGAGCACGCCGGCCGTTTATCTTGATATCGACCGCACCAAGGCCCAGGCGCTGGGCGTCTCGATTAGCGACATCTTTACCTCGCTCCAGGCCACGCTCGGTGGCTATTTCGTCAACGACTTCAATCTCTTCGGCAGGGTCTGGCAGGTCAACATCCAGGGCCTGCCTGAGGACCGCAACGATATCAGCGCGATCTGGAACATCTACGTCCGCTCGAACACTGGTGCGATGGTGCCGCTCAGGGCGCTTGCGACGGCGCACATCGTGCTCGGGCCGGCCTACATCACCCGCTACAACGACACCGAGGCCGTCCCGATCAACGGCTCGCCCGCGCCGGGCGTCGCATCGAGCCGGGCGCTGGCGGCGATGGAGGCGATTTCCGCCAAGACCTTGCCCGCCGGCTTCGGATACGACTGGACCGGCACCTCGTTCCAGGAGAAGGCGGCCAGCGGCAACACGGGCGTGATCCTTGGCCTTTCCGTCCTGTTCGCGTACCTCTTCCTGGTCGCGCTCTACGAAAGCTGGGTGATTCCTGTCCCCGTTCTGCTCGCGGTGACGGTGGGCGTGTTCGGCGCCTATCTCGGCGTCATGGTGGCCGGCCTGACGATGGACCTCTACGCCCAGATCGGGCTCGTCGTGCTGATCGCGGTCGCGGCGAAGAATGGCATCCTGATCGTCGAGTTCGCGAAGAAGCAGCGCGAGGCCGGGATCCCTGTCCGCGAGGCCGCGACGCTGGGCGCCCGCATCAGGTTCCGCGCCGTGATGATGACATCGCTCGCCTTCTGCATGGGGCTGGTGCCTTTGGTCACCGCCCAGGGGGCAGCGTCGATCAGCCGGCGGGATGTAGGCACCGCGGTGTTCGCCGGCATGCTGATGGCGAGCCTGATCGGGATCTTCCTGATACCGATGCTCTACGTGACATTTCAGACCTTGCGCGAAAGAAGAAAGAAGGGCGCGGGGTAAGAGACCGTTTGAGAACGCGCTGCAGCGCGGCTCTGGCCTTCGGCGCCGGGAGCGTTCATGCTGAAGTTCTTTCGGAGCAACCTCGGAGACCCTGATGACCAAATTCGGTCTTGCCCAGCCGGTCCGTCGCGTCGAGGATCCGCGTCTGCTGCTGGGCCGCGGTCGCTATACGGACGACATCATGCCTACGGGTGTCGCCGCCGGCGTACTGGTACGCAGCCCGCACGCGGCGGCGCGCATTGTGTCGGTCGATGCCACGGCCGCTCAGAGCGCCCCGGGCGTTCTGGCCGTCTATACCGCTGCCGATCTCAAGGCAGACGAAATCGGCGAATTGCCCTGCGTCGTGCCGATCAGCAGCCGCGACGGGTCGCCGCGATTCGACCCGGCGCACCCCGTGCTGGCCGATGGCATGGTCCGGCACGTAGGGGATCCCGTTGCCTTCGTGGTTGGCAAGACAGCGCAGGCGGCACGCGACGGGGCCGAGGCGGTGGAGATCGCGTACGATGTGCTGCCCTCCGTGACGGAACTGGCGCACGCGATCGGTGCCGGCCAGCCCACGGTGTGGCCAGGTGCAAAGAACAACGTCTGCTTCGACTGGGAGGTGGGCGACCGGGCGCGGGTGGAGGCGCTCTTTGCCGCAGCCGCGCACGTCACCCGGCTCACGGTCGTGAACAACCGCGTGGTCGTCTCGAGTATGGAGGCACGGGCGGCGGTCGGCGAGTACGATGCTGCCTCGGGCCGCTTTACCCTCACCACCAACACGCAGGGCGTATGGTTGCTCAAGGAGCTGCTTAGCAAGGCCATATTCCGTGTACCCGAGGAGAGGTTTCGCGTCATCACGCCCGACGTGGGCGGGGGCTTCGGAATGAAGCTCTTCCTCTATGCCGAGCACGCACTCGTTTGCTACGCGTCGTGCAAACTCGGCCGACCCGTGAAATGGACCTCCGAGCGTTCCGAGGCCTTTCTCTCCGACACGCATGGCCGGGACAACGTAACCGACGGCGAGCTCGCACTGGACAAGGGCGGCAGGTTCCTTGCGCTCCGTACCCGGAATCTTGCTAACATGGGCGCGTATCTCTCTACCTTCGCGCCGCTCATTCCGACGATGGCCGGCACTAAGGTGCTGGCGAGCGTCTACGGTTTCCAGGCAATCTATGCGAACGTCATCGGCCTCTTTACCAATACGGTACCCGTCGATGCCTATCGCGGCGCCGGACGGCCCGAGAGCAACTATCTCGTCGAGCGTCTCATCGACGCCGCGGCGCGCGAGCTCGGCGTAGACCGGGTCGAGATCCGCAGACGGAACATGATCTCCGCGGCCGCCATGCCGTACACGACGGCGATGGGGCAGAAATACGATACAGGTGATTTCCGCCGCGTGCTCGACACCGCGGTCGAGAAGATCGATTGGACCGGCTTTCCCTCCCGCCGAGCGGCCGCGGAGAAACGCGGCCGCCTGCGCGGCATCGGGCTTGCCTATTACCTCGAGGCGACCGGCGGGTCGCCGACCGAGCGGGCCGAGATCCGCTTCGCCCGGGACGGCTTCGTCGACGTCTTCGTCGGCACGCAATCGACCGGACAGGGGCACGAGACGGCCTATGTCCAACTCATCGCTGATCGCCTCGGCGTGCCGGGCGAGACGGTCCGAATCCATCAGGGCGATAGTGACGCAATCCCGACGGGCGGTGGTACCGGCGGCGCGCGGAGCCTATACTCCGAGGGTCAGGCGATCCTGGCGACGGCCACCGCCGTGATCGAAAAGGGCAAGCATGCGGCATCGGAGGCGCTCGAGGCCGCAGTGGCCGATATCGCCTTCGCCGATGGCACGTTCTCGATTGTCGGGACCGACCGCGCGATCGGCATTCTCGACCTTGCAGCCCGGCAGCGCGCCCTTGCGGCTGCCGGCGAGAGGGCTGCCGCGCTCGATGCCGCCGAAGTCGCCGCCATCGATCAGCACACGTTTCCCAATGGGTGCCACGCGACGGAGGTCGAAGTGGATCCGGATACGGGCATCGTCGACGTCGTGCGCTACCTCGTGTGCGACGATTTCGGCAGTGTCGTGAATCCGCTCATCGTGCGTGGCCAGGTCCAAGGCGGCGTCGCGCAGGGAATTGGCCAGGCGATCCTCGAGCGCACGGCTTACGATCCCCAATCCGGACAGCTTCTCTCCGGCAGCTTCATGGACTATGCACTGCCACGTGCGGACGACGTCCCGGAAATCCAGGTCGAACTCGTCATCGTTCCAAGCCTGGCGAATCCGCTCGGCGTGAAGGGCGCTGGCGAAGCCGGCGCGGTGGGCAGCCCGCCCGCGGTGATCAATGCGCTCATAGATGCGTTGGGAAGCCGTGGTGTGCGTCGCCTCGACATGCCGGCAACACCCGAGCAGGTATGGAAGGCGCTGGCGACGGCGCGTGCGGCGTAGGGCGTGATCCCCGGAGGTGGAATCAGTGGCGGCGTGGATCAGGCGATCCAATAACGAGTTAGAGCCGGATGGGTAAGCATAAGCGACCCTGCCCCGGTCTCCAGCGTCTTCGTCCGGAAGGAGAGGAGGTCCATGCGGCTGGTGGCAGTTTCGTGCGTCCTGAACGAGGACGACATCATCGAGGCGTTTGTCCGCCATCACGCATCGCTCGTCGATCACCACGTGCTTCTCGACAACGGCAGTATCGATCGAACCGTAGTGATCCTGAAGAAACTAGCGGCGACGGGCCTGCCGATTACGGTGTTCTCGAACCGGGCCCCGATATTCGCAGAGACCGCTTTCAATACGTTCCTCTACCGCTATGCGCTGGAGGAGCAGCATGCGGACGCAGTTTTGTTTCTCGACGCAGACGAGTTCCTCGATCTCCGACGGCTCGGTCTGGCTCTGCGTGGGCGTCTTGCGGAATTACCTCCGGAGGCCGCCGGATTACGGCTACCTTTGATCAACTACCATGCGACCGCCGCAGACAACTCCAACGAGCTCACAGTCGTCCGGCGAATCCGCCTGCGCGATCCGACGCCGGTCGCTGCGAGCAAGATCCTGCTTCGCCGTCTTCTTCCGTCCTGGGGCGTTGTCGTGGATGCCGGGAACCACGAGGCAACCTTCAACGGAAGGGAGGCTGTCTGCTTACCAGACAAACGTCTGGTATTGGGGCACTTCTCCGATCGGAGCCGCTGGCGATGGCTCGCGCGCGTGTTGATCGGGCAGATCAAGGTGCGGGCTTCAGCGCAGCAGGAACGCGCGCAGAATCGCGGCGTCCATTACCGCTCGGCATACGAAACCATGCGAGATGCGCCTCACAAGCTCGGAATCACCCGGAATTTCGGGGTCTCGCCTCCGCCGCAAAGGGAGTGGGTTGACGATCCTATTGCCTATCGGGGTGGAGCGCTC
This sequence comes from uncultured Pseudomonadota bacterium, assembly GCA_963745975.1. Lineage (GTDB taxonomy): Bacteria > Pseudomonadota > Alphaproteobacteria > Acetobacterales > Acetobacteraceae > JAKAWQ01. The sequence goes on along the minus strand of CAVUZJ010000018.1, from coordinate 97,314 downwards.
TCCTTTACGGAACGGAGCGACGAGCGCCTGAAGGCGCTGCGTGCGGCAATCGCGGTCGCGGAGGCGCTCGCCGAACAGCATGCCCGGCTGATGGACGCCAACCAGGCGGTACGGTTGCAGGTCGAGCAATGGGCGACTCAGTTTCAGCGTGTGGTTTGACCTGCGAACGGCCGCTGTACCGCGCCGCCGGGCCTAACGAAAGCTCCATAGCCGACTGAGCACGCAGGTGACATTGGTCGCGACCGGGTGGGCGGCGAGTTTGGTGGCAATGTGGCGAATCGGGCGCGAAAGCGCGGGGACGGCAGCGGTACCCAAGGGAGATCCAAGCGACCCGGCTCGCCCAGGCTAGAGGTGAAGGTGCGGGAGCGCCGTCGTCGCCGGCTCTCCGCCGGCGATGGGCGACCTCCGCAGGGAGGGCGATGTAACGGACCGCAATCACCCGGACATATTTCATGGCGCAATGCCTGGTCCGGCGGTATCCTGCCGCGATACAGGAGTGGAGGGCGCCAATGCGAAATCCGCTCGTGCGGAGCGACGCGATGCGGGGGATGTCCGCGGAGCATTGTTTTTTGCCCGGAAGACGGCCGGCTCCATGACGTTGCCGCATTCTCTCCGACGATCGAGTGCTCGGAGGTGCCGGCGGGTGGGCGGAAGGCCTCGCCGCAGGGTCGAGGTAGACGCCTAGCGTGCCACTCACATGGGACAGCATGCGCAAATCGGACTGGAGCCCCAAGGGAAATGCCATGCCTGCCCTTGGATCGGCTCGCCGCCGCCGAGAAGGGCCCCCGTTTGGCGATTGTTGTCCGCGGCTGGTGCCTTCATGAAGCGGGGAAGCGCAATGTCGCTTAGTGACCTAGCCAATGGAAGTCCTCGATAGTGACCGCCTCAGTGCCACCGGCTGAGGGGGGCGCTGGCACACACCGTCCTCGGGAGTGGACGGTGCGCCCGCCCGCTGCCGAACTGCGCGACCGCTGCCCGGAGATCGGCCATCTCGTCACCTTGACCTTATGTTAGATCGCCTTGTCATCTGATTTGCCCCGGCTGTCGAGACCAGCCGCGTAGGCGGGAGGGGACGCTTGCGAGCCGCCCGCATTGCGTGGCACGAAGCTGCGGACCATGCCGGTCGCCCGCGCCGCCCGTTTGGACGATTTGGAGAGAGATCGTGATGAAGCCGCTGCGCAAAGCCGTACTACCGGTCGCCGGGCTTGGAACCCGCTTTCTACCGGCCACTAAGGCGATGGCCAAGGAAATGCTGCCTGTGGTCGACCGGCCCCTGATCCAGTACTGCGTGGACGAGGCGCGTGCTGCCGGCATCGAGCTCTTCTGCATGATTACCGGCCGTGGCAAGACCGAGCTCGTTGAATACTTCGACGTCGCTTACGAACTGGAAACGACTCTACGGGAACGGGGTAAGCGGGAAGCGTTGGAAGCGCTGCGCGACAGCTCGACGGCGCCGGGCACCATGGTGGCGGTGCGCCAGCAGGTGCCGCTTGGCCTCGGCCATGCTATTTGGTGTGCCCGCGCGTTCGTCGGCGACGATCCTTTTGCGATTCTCCTCCCTGACGATCTCGTGCTCTCTCGGACTCCATGCCTCAAGCAGCTTGCAGATGCCTACTACGAGACGGGCGGCAATATCGTTGCTGTGGAAGACGTGCCGCGCGCGCAAACTCAGCGCTACGGGGTGCTGGCGGTCGGCACGGACGACGGCCGTCTGGTCGAAGTGACGGGTATGGTCGAGAAGCCGGAACCCGCAAAGGCGCCGTCAACCCTCTCGATCATTGGCCGCTACGTGCTGCTGCCTTCGGTGCTGCGGCACCTTGCGAATCTGGAACGCGGCGCAGGCGGAGAAGTCCAGCTCACCGATGCGATGGCAAGAATGATCGGGGAAAGCCCTTTCTTCGGCTTGCGTTTCGAAGGCCGTCGCTTCGATTGTGGTGACAAGGCAGGCTTCCTTGAAGCGCAGATAGCGTTTGCACTGAAGCGGCCAGATCTGGGGCCAATGGTGCGCGCATTCCTCCCTCGCTATATCGCGTCCTAACCACAGTCGACCGGATCTCGGCATGACCTTCTCGCATTCTTTTCATCCCTCGGTACTGCGGGAGTATGACATTCGCGGCGTTGTCGGGGAGACGCTCGGGTTTGCAGACGCTTTTGCCGTCGGTCGGTGCTTTGGCAGCGTGGTCGCGCGGGGAGGGGGGCGACGCGTGGCGGTGGGGTGTGACGGTCGCCTTTCGTCACCGAAACTCGAACCAGCGTTGGTCGCGGGACTCAAGGCGAGCGGCATGACGGTGCTTCGTATCGGCTGCGGGCCTACACCGATGCTCTATTACACGTCGGTCAGGGAAGCTTCCGACGGCGCGGTGATGGTGACCGGCAGCCACAATCCGCCGGACCACAACGGTTTCAAGATGATGCTTCGAGGTAAGCCGTTCTACGGCGAGGCAATCCGCGTTCTGGGCCGCATGGCGGCCGCCGGCGACGTTGTCGAGATGGCGGTGGGAAGCGAGCGGCCTTTTGCGATGACCGAGACCTACGTCGCACGCTTGATTGAGGGCTGGGATGGAGGCAATGGCGGGCCTTTCGTCGTATGGGACAACGGGAACGGCGCGGCGGGCGCGGTCCTCGCGACGCTGCTTGAGCGACTTCCCGGCAAGCACGTCCTGCTCAACGGAACGATAGACGGGCACTTCCCAGCGCATCATCCCGACCCGACCGTGCCGAAGAACCTTGAGCAGCTCGTCACCGAGGTCCGGGCGCGTGGCGCCGATGTCGGCATCGCCTTCGACGGCGATGCCGACCGCATCGGCATCGTGGATGACACGGGTACGATCTTGTTCGGCGACCAACTCATGGTGCTTTTTGCGCGCGACGTGCTGAACCGCGTCCCCGGTGCGACGATTATCGCAGACGTGAAGGCCAGCCAGGTACTTTTCGACGAGATCGCGCGCCTGGGCGGGCAGCCCTTGATGTGGCGAACCGGTCATTCTCTGATCAAGGCCAAGATGGCCGAAACCGGGGCACCACTGGCGGGCGAAATGTCGGGCCACATCTTCTTTGCCGAACGCTGGTATGGATTCGACGATGCGCTATACGCCGCCGTTCGCCTTCTCGGTGTGCTCGCCCGTAATCCCGGCCCACTCTCGGCGCTGCGCGAGGCACTGCCACAGGTCGTAAACACCCCAGAGCTCCGCTTCCTTTGTCCTGAGGAAAGGAAATTCGCAGTCATTGACGAGGTTGCGGGCCGATTGCGTGCCCGCAACGCAATCTTCAGCGACATTGACGGAGTCCGCGTCACGACGCCGGACGGTTGGTGGCTGCTCCGGGCGTCGAATACGCAAGCGGTTCTTGTCGCCCGCGCCGAGGCAACGGACGAAGTCGGCCTCGAACGGCTGAAGAGCGCGCTCATCGCCGAACTCGCCGCGTCGGGCGTCGCCGCGCCGGATTTTGTTGCAATGGCAGCAGGGCATTGGGGGCTGCCCGCGATTGGGGCATGACGTGCTACGGGAGCGGAAATGGTCGGACGGAACGCGAGAGCGAGTGGATGCATGGTCAAGATAACAGTTGGAGTCGTCGCGTCGACCGGCGACTTTTCCCCTATTCTGAAGGCGTGCCCCGTCGTTGGAAAAGACGAGCCACCCCGCATCGGCCTTGGCGCCCCTCCTGGCGTATCGGTCAAATCCGGCGAGGCCAGGTCGTGCGTCAGCCGAATGGCATGCTCGGCGGCCGCAGCGATTCGCTCCCGGCCCCTCGAGCGTGATGGGTTGAAATCATATGCCCCGGTTTTCGTTTCTCCGAGAGGTTCCATCGCTCCGTTGAATCGTTCCGCACGGGCTGCTCGCGGACAAGGCGGCGGGACGCCCCGCCGGGGTCTCCGCGAACGCGTTTGCGGGCAACCCCGATTCAGCTTGCAGCGATATCGCTGTAAGCCTTAACAGGTGTGGGATCGTCGTGTCGGGGCTCGATCTCGCAGTTATTGGCAACTGCACCGTTGCCTCGCTCCTGACGGGAGGCGGGCGGCATGTCTGGTTCTGCTTCCCACGGCTCGACGCCGATCCCTTGTTTCATTCGTTGCTGGGCGGCCTGACTCCTTGCCGCGGATTCATGGATATAACGCTCCGCGAGCAGGTCGATACGCGGCAGCGTTATCTTGATAATACGGCTTTGGTGGAGACCGTGCTCACCGATTCCACCGGCGGGTCGGTACGCATCCTCGACTTCTGCCCGCGGTTTCGGCGCTACGGGCGAATTTTTCGGCCACCAATGATCGTACGGCGAATAGAACCACTCGCCGGAAGGCCGCGCACAACGGTTCGTATCCGGCCCGGCTTCGATTACGGCTCCGTCGTGCCGTCGATTAGCGTCGGCAGCAACCATGTTCGGTTCATCGGCGAGAACACAGTGCTGCGGCTCACCACGGACATGTCGCTTTCCTACCTCGTGCACGAGACGGACATGGTGCTCGACCGTCCCGCCAACCTATTTCTTTCCGCGGATGAACCAATCCCGGAAAACCCCGACGCTCTGGCGCGCGAGTTCCGCGACGAGACGGTGCAGTATTGGCAGGACTGGGTACGTGGGCTCAGCGTACCCTTTGACTGGCAGGACGAGGTGGTGCGTGCGGCCATCACGCTCAAACTCTGCAGCTACGACGACACCGGGGGAATTGTGGCCGCACTGACCACTTCGATACCTGAGGCGCCTGGATCACGACGCAACTGGGACTACCGTTTCTGTTGGCCGCGCGATTCCTGGTTTACCGTCACTGCCCTCAATCGACTTTCGGCCACTCGGACGATGGAAGGGTTCATGCGGTACCTGCTGGACACGGTGCTGCGCGAGAGAGGCCACGAGATAGCACCGCTCTATCCGGTCGCGCCGGGATACTCGCTGCAAGAGCGGGTTGCGCGCGGACTTACGGGCTTCTGCGGCGAACAACCGGTGCGTATCGGAAATGCGGCTGTGAGCCAAAGGCAGAACGATGTTTACGGCGCGATCGTTCTCACCGCGACGCAGATGTTTTGGGACCGGCGGCTCCCGCAACTCGGCGGCCGCGCCCTCTACGAGGAACTGCGTCCGATCGCTACCATTGCCGAACGCATTGCGCTCGAGCCTGATGCCGGGCTCTGGGAATATCGCGGGCGATCCCGCTGCCATACCTTCTCCGCCGCCATGTGTTGGGCCGCGCTGCATCGCGTCGGACGGATCGCCTTGCTGCTTGGCATTACCGAGGATGCGGCGGAATGGTTCAATCGCGCCGAAAAGCTCCGCCAGGCCGTGCTCGCTCGAGCGGCCGATCGCGGCTCGATCTCCGGGGCGCTCGACTGCGATGTCCTCGACGCATCGGTGCTGCTCTTGCCAGAGATCGGGCTGATCTCCTCCCATGACCCGCGATTCCTTGCAACGCTTGACAAGGTAGAGAAGCGGCTGGTGCGCAACGGCTTCGTCATGCGCTACGACGAGCCGGACGATTTCGGAGAGCCAGAAACTGCGTTCCTTGTCTGCACCTTCTGGTACATCGACGCGCTCGCGGCCACCGGTCGACGGAAGGAAGCGCTGGCCCTTTTCGAGAACTTGCTCCGGCACCGCAATCATGTCGGCCTTCTTTCCGAGGACATTGATCCGCTGACCGGCACGCTTTGGGGCAATTTTCCCCAAACCTACTCCCAGGTCGGTTTGATCCTTTCGGCAATGCGCCTGTCGAGAAGTTGGGAGGAGGGACTGCGCGACTTTCCGTGACCAAAAAGTCAAGTCTGTTGAGCGTGGGAGTTGCTGCGGCGGTGGAAGGCCGGGCTGGCGACGGAACATTCCAGCACGGGGAAGCAGGCCGGGATGCGGCTGCCAAGGAACATCAAAGCCGCGATTGTACACGGGCAGCGCAGTCACAGCGTCGCGGCGATGCATCCTCTGTCGATCGGCCGGATCCAATTGCGGGGGTTGGTGGCCGAGGCGTCCAACCGATACGCCGTACCGGGCTCGGCCCGCGCCACAGGGTGGGCGGCCAGTCCCCAGCGGCACGGATGGCTAAGACGGCTTACAAGCGGTGCAGGTCCGCATTGAAGGTGTGAGGTGGCAGAAAAGAAGAACGTGGCGACGGAGGAGCGGCCGGGCGGTGGGGAGCGACTGCCTCGTGAGACTGGCGGAGCGGCGCTCGGTCGCGGCGGACGGATGTTGGGCCAGTGGAAGAGCACGGCGGTGCTACAGTTGCTGGGGGGCGAGGATCTCAAGACGGTGTCGCGCAGGCTTGGTGTCATGGCGCCGACGCTGAGCCAGTGGCGCGAGGCGTTCCTCGCCGCTGGCGAGGTGGTGCTGTCCAGCAAGCCCGAGAGCGGCGCAGCGGCGGAGACCGTGAAGGTTGCAACAACGCCAGCGTCAACCTAACGGCAGTGGCATCCTGTCGCTGTCGCCAATCACGCCGAAGACCAAGCGCGACGGCCCGCTCTTACGCCGGGCAATCGGATGCGGTCCATCCCTGCAGGCTGCCAACCGGCGAAACGGTCAGTACATCGCGGACGCAACACGTGGGCCAGGCGCTTTCGACGGGGTCCGCGGCCCGCGTGTTGGTTCATCCTCCTGGGCCTCAGAGCGCGATCAAAAACCAAAAATGATAACAATTTATATACGTACCAAGAGATTGACGAATTTTTTAGTTAACACTGTTGCGTGCCACAGCCAATGGTGGTATTTTGCAACTGTACGGCGAATTGGAGTCATAAATGCGCGTCTTGCTTGTCGAGGATGACGTACATACAGCGAGATTTTTGTCGCTAACCCTCCGTTCGGCTGGTGCCGTCGTGGACCAAGCGGATTTGGGCGAAGAGGCGCTGGAATTGGTGCGCCATTATGATTACGATGTCTTAATATTGGATCTGATGCTGCCAGATATAGAGGGATACGAGGTTGTGCGGAGAATGCGCGCAGCACGGATCGAGACTCCCATTCTAATTCTTTCCGGGCTTTCGCGCCCCCAAGCCAAGGTGAAGGGGCTTGGCATGGGAGCTGACGACTTCGTTACGAAGCCATTCGATAAGGCCGAATTGCTTGCGCGAATGCAGGCGGTAATTCGTCGAAGCAAGGGCTTGAGCCAGTCTCTTATGCGCATCGGCGAGGTGGAAATCAATTTGGATAGCAAGGAAGTCAAAGTGGCGGGGGTGCCGCTGCACCTCACTGGGAAAGAATATTCAATTTTGGAACTTTTGGCGCTACGCAGAGGGTTTGTCCTCACGAAAGAGGCTTTCTTAAATCACCTATACGGAGGAATGGACGAACCCGAGATCAAGATTGTGGATGTATTTATTTGCAAGCTGAGGAAAAAGCTTGCAAAAGTCGGCGTCACTCATCTCATCGGAACAGTCTGGGGCCGAGGGTACATGATTCGCGACTTGCCATCGACTAGCACGATCGGCCCAAAGTCGACACTCTTGGAAAGCGCTCGACCGCTAGCGGCGGCGTGATGGATGTCCCCTGTGTCGTTGTGATCTGGGTCAGGGCGCCTGAACCTCTGCTGACCAACTCATGAGCTCAATCGGGCGGTTGTTGCCGATCGCGCCGTGCGGGCGCTGCTCGTTATAGTCTCAGCGCCATTCTCCATGTTCTCGCGGGCGCCCTCAAGGCTCAGCAACGAATGGGCGTCGAGGCACTCCGTGTCGATCCGCCGTTGCGTTGAGGATTAGGTGCCTCACCTCGGGGCGACTATGAACAATTGGCCCACCTTGGCGGGACTATCGCGGGTGACTACGGTCGCCATGACCGGTCGATGACTTTCGTCGTTCTCGACCAGGATGCTTTGCGCGGGACCACCCGATTCGAGGGCAGTCCCGACTGCAGTGACCACCACGCCCGCGTCCGTCCAATGGATGACGACTTTGTCTCCGTTGCGGATGGCAAGCGGTATGATGATCTGGTCGCGGGTGATGATTTGGCCTGCTGCAAGCGGGACAGCGGCCTTCTTTCCGATCACGTCGCGTGCCGAGATCGGGTCACCGGCGACGCTGCCCGACGGCATCGGAACGACCTGGAGGTCACTTTTGCCAAGTCGCTGGCCGAGGGAAACGCTCCTCGTCGTGACCAGCACATGTTCTGTCCGCTCCAGGGAGATCCCGGCGTAGACCGTCCAGCGCGGGAAAGGGCATTCGACCTGGGCAGTCCGATAGGTGCCGTGACCCATGATAGACACTGAAAGAGACTCTTGGCAGCGTTGCATGTAGCCGGCCGCTGTCGGGGCGATCTCGACAAGGCGACCGTCGCTCTGGTGTAGCGCGGCCAGAATCGCGGCAGTCACGTTGCCCGCCGCCTCATGCGCGGTCGATGCGGCCTCCAGAATTGGCCCGTGCCCCAACGCAAGACAGAGGATCGTTGCCAAACGAAGCCACTCCGGATGCATCACGCGACCCGGGCGACCGCGTTAGATCGAGAGCCATGTGCCGGGTCGATCTCCAGCCATCCAAGCGCATGCTCGGGTTGCAGCCAGAACCCCTTGGCCCGTTCGAGGAGATCGGTTTTGGCTGCCGCGCCTTCGCCTTGAAATGCCTTGAGGGCAAATGTCTCGACGGCCTCGATCCAGATATTGGGCCGATCGGACGCGAGCCACGTAACGTCCATGTTGCTATGCAATCGCTCGGAGAAGCTCTCACGGCCGGCCAGGACGGCGCACGCGGCCGCCGCTCCCATCAGCAGCGCATGATCGTCGAGCCAGGCGATGTTCGGGGTCGGGCGGGCCAGCAGGACCGGCCGGAGCGAAACGAAGAGATCGCGCCAACCATCCTCGAACACCGGGCGGCGCACTTTGGCGACGTCCCCGGGCAGGGCAAGCTCGGCGTTGCTGACGATGGCCCAGGCAAAGCGGTCTCGCGTGGCGCTGATCATATCGGTGAGCCACGGCACCCGCACCTTCTCGTCGATCCATAGTGCCACCGGCTTTTCCTGATGCGGAACTCTCATATTTTCCCACAGAGAGCGATCCAGGGCGGGCAGCAGAAGCCGGGTTCGCCGCGCTCCCATGCCAGCGAGCGTGCGCACGATCGCCGAGGACGTGGCGACGCTCGTACCGGCTGCCTTGACGATCTTATGCTCGGCCGTCGTTGGCGGCCTGGTCCACACCGCCGTAAACCCGGAAACCTCCTCCCAGAGATAGCTCGGATTGATCCGGACCCACCGGCGCCCCGCCTGGATGGCACGCCGGATGCTGTAGGAATCGACCCCGTCCGGGGTCCAGGTCGCGGTGGTGAGGCCCAGACGCCTGAGCCCGCGGACGATGCTGACGACATGACTTTCAGGTTCGCCGGAGATGAGGTTGCCAATATCGGGCGGGCCTTCCTCAACCAGTCCGAGCCGCGATTCAAGAAGGAGGGGATCGCCAATCATCGAGAGCGCCGGATGGTGGAATTCGAACCGATATCCGCTTCGCGCCGCCGCCATGACCTCGCGGTCCTTGCTCGCGGGATCGGGCGCCGGGACCTCCGATTTCAGCGTGGGGCACCACAGGGTCGCAAGACCCTGGCTTGCCGCCGTTTCGCAAATTTCGTTCCACGTCCGAAGCCCAGCGATCCGCACCAGGAAATCGGTGGAGGCCTTGCGTACCACGACACACGGCCCGTCGACCGCGCATACCTTCTGCGTCGCCGCGAGCCAGGCGCCCGGGCCGGGATTCTCGGCGTCCCGGCCGGCGCCGATTCGTGCGGCTGCGCCGTGCAGCAGAGGTCCCAGCAGCCGGGTGGTCTCGCCTTCGCGATAATATGCGCGCAAGCCCACAACCGCCGCCTCCCTTGCCGCGTCCAGCACCCGTCTCATGACGTCAAACTCGTCGTTGCGGTCAGGTCTCGCCCGCGCGTCGATCACCGCAATGTATTCGCCCTCATCGACCAGTGACGCCAAATCGCTGACCACGTCGCCGAGGCTGGATGCGCGGCGCCGCACCTGGATGTTTCCGTGAATCGGCACCACTTCCTCGGCTACCCTCGAGACGTAGCTCGCAAGCGGATCTCCCTCAGGAAGCGCGCCCACGAGGAACACCAGCGTATCGCCGACCCGCATCGCGGCGAGCACCCGCGCCGCGGCCGCGTGCACCGCGGTGCCGTTTGCGCCCTCGCAGGAAAGTCCGACGACCATCTTCGTCTTCCCGATGTCGTAATCCAGCGTGAAGGTTCCGGCGAAGCGCCCATTTCTCGCCTTTCCCGCAACGCCCGAGCGCACCAGGTGCTCGTCGATCGCCCGCATCGCGTTGGCGATCGCAGTCTCGAGCGGAACCGAGTTGCGTCGCGACCCGGGGCGGCGAACGAAGAGGGCTTCGGGAAGGCGAAGGACGGGGAGCCCGTTCTCCGCGATGCGAAGCTGCACCTCGTACTCCTCCGCCCCGGCGTGCGCGCCCCGCATCCCGCCGATCTCGCAAAGCGTCCCGGTCGCGTACCATGCCCAGTCGCCCACGAAGCAGGACTCGCGAAGCCGGTGTATATCCCAGTCCGGTTTGGTCCGGATCCAGGGATGCTCGGCGGACGCCACGATTTCATCGCAGTAGATCATCGCCGGAGGTTGGGCGGCGAGGCTCGCGGCGAGCACCAGCCGCGCGACCGCGTCCGGTTCGATCGTGTCCCCCGCGTTCAGCACCGCGACATAATCCGCGTTCCGTTCGGCGTTTATGCGCCGGCGCAGCTCCTCGCCGAGGGCGGCATCGCTCGCGCAGATGAGCGCCGCGCTCTCAGGTCGTCCCGCCTCGCCGCCAACCTCGAGCACCGTGAGCTTGTCGGGCTGGCGCCAGCCGGCGCGCACGGATTCGAGCGTCGCTGCACGCTGTCCCGCCATGCCTTCGGGCACCACGACGAAGACCGCGACGCTCGCGGCGACTGCCTTGTCGAGCCGGGCTAGGATCCGCATCCTGGCCGCCTCGTCGGTCCGTTCCGGCGGGCGCAGCTTGTGCCCGGCGTGGGTCCCGCTCGTCAGCAGTGCGGCCCGCCGGCGATTCTGGGCGGTGATCGCGCTGCCGATTCCGGGTACGATCCGATTGCGCGTCTCCCCGATTTCGCCAAGAAAATCACCGAGATCGGAGACACGGTGGCGGAGTTCGTCCCACGCCTCGGGCGCCGCGCCGTGAATAACGGCCTGCTCAACGTCCGCCACCAGCCGCTCGAGCGGCCCGTAGAGGCCTGAGGCCGGCACGGCGCTGCTGCGGCTCAGCGTCCTGGTGACAAAGCCGCGTGCGGAATTGGCGCGCACGATGCCGATCTCGGCAAGGGCAGAGCGAACGGTCCCCACCGAATTGTCGATCAGCGCATCGTAGAGCACGAGCGCCCGCGGGATCCCGCGCGTATTCCATTCGGCATCGAGCATGTAGCTCGCCCAGAGCAAGAGAGCATGGGCGCGGGGTAGCGCGTTTTCTTTTTTTGGCTGGCCGCGATGACGTACGGATTGCGATGGGTGCGGATGGCCGCGGGAACGACGCCGATGGATTCGAACGCCCGGCGGTAGAGTGGCGCCAGGCGGCAGATATGCGGGTGCTTGATCGCGAAGAGCGGCGCGGCGCCGAACTTCTTCTCCAGAAGCTCACTCAGCCGGTCGAGATAGACGGACATATCCGGCCGCTCGATCCAGCCCTCGGGCAGGAACCGCACATCGCTCCAGATCGAGCCGAGCGCGCCCAGCACATCCATCTCCAGCTGGATCAGCGCGGTGTCCTCGAAGAACCCGCGCGGATTGTGCTCGTTCGCCTCGGTATTGTTGAGGACCGTGATGCCGGCCTCGGCGAGTGCGCCGCTGAGCGCCGAGGTACCCGTGCGGTAATATCCGGCGATCAAGACGCCGCGGCGTGCCCCCCGTCCCGGCCGGACGCTCTTCATCGTCTGCTCGCTCCGAACGTGATTAGAGGTAGTTGAAAACGCTGAGCCCCTCGGTCATGCCGAACGCCTGGAGCGCGGCCTGCAGGGCTGTGGTCTGCTCGTCGATCGCGGTCATCACCTCGGGGGTGTTGGCGGCGGTGAGATTGGCCGCATTGGTCTGATCGCCGGTGCTCCTCTGCGTATTGGCGGTGCCGGCGGTGGACACGGTTTGCAGAACCACGCCGATCCGTGCGTTCGCGGCCGTGAAGAGACCCTGATATTGGGTGATGCCCGAGAGCGCGTTGCCGAGCGCCTGCGTCGTCTGGGCGCGCTCGGTGGCCGTCGTCCCCGGGCTCGCCAGCGCGTTCTGGATTGTCTGGACGAGCGAAAACACGGATTGCGGGCGCGCGGGAGAAACGGTGAAGCTGTCCCCCGAGGCGGGCGCCCCGCTCAGTGCGAACTGGACGCCGTCAAGCGTCATGTCCTGGCCGGATTGCGCCGATCCGCTGGCGATGGTGGCGCTGCCCTCCGTTGCCGTGTACTCGCTCTTTCCCGACGAGGTCGTGGAAAATGCGATGGTGATCGGCGTCGACCCTTGCTGGAAGCTGGTGGCTTCTCCCTCGTTCACCACGCCGACGGGAAGGAGCGTCGCGGCCCCTTCGTTGCTCGCCGCCGCCGTGACCGAGGCATAGCCGTCCCCCGAGTAGCCATTGAGGAACGGGGTCCCGCTCAGCGCCGCGTTGACTGTGACGCCGGGAGAAACCTCGACCGTCGAAAGCCCGTCATCACCGATATAATCTACGGTCCCGCTGGCGATCTGCACGAAGGGCTTGGTGTTCGCGGCGGTCCCGGAGAACACGTAGTTTCCGTTGTTCCCCGCGGTGTTCGCAACGGCAAGGAGCTGCTGGAGATTCTGCTGCACCTGTTCGGAGAGCGCCTGGTACTCGGAGCCGCTGACCGTTCCGTTGATGGCCTCGAGCGCGATCTGCTGGATCTGGTCGAGCACGGTCATGGCCTCGTTGAGGGCCGACGTTCCGAGCCCGAGCGTGTCCTGAACATTGGTCTGGTTGCCGTTCTCGGCAGTGAGCTGACCGCTGTCGTCCGTATCGGCGGCTGCGCCGATGAAGGCGGCCGGATTGGCGCTCGCGGTGGGCACTGCGCCGCCGGTCGCGAGCTCCTGCTCGAGGGTCTGCAGCGTCGCCTCGCCGGCGGTAAAGCTCTGTGCCGCGTCGGTATAGAACGATGTCTGCACGGTTTTCTCCTGGAGAGTAACCCGATCGACGGGATAGGCCAGCCATCCGGATCATGAGATCGCCGTCACCAGGTCCTCGAACATCTGATGGGCGATCGAGATTACCTGCGAGGCGGCTTGGAACGCCTGCTGGTACTGGGTCAGGACCACTGCCTGACTGTTGGGATCGACGCCGGCGATCGCGGTCAGGTTGTCTTGCGCAGTGGTGAGGTTGTCCTGGGTGTTGGTGGCGAGCGAACTGGCGGTCGAGGCGTTCGAACCGGCGTTGCCGACGATCGAGAGGATGGCGCCTTCCAGGGAGCCGCCGGCAATGCTCGAGGTTGCCTGCCAGAGGTCGGCCATGCGCTGCGCATTGGAGCCGCTGTCCGTCCCGCCCGGAGTGAGGCTCACCACGTCTCCGGGAGCCGGGCTCCCGCCCAGCGCGAGCTCGAAATACTGGTCGGCGGCCGGGCTGGACGACGGATAGGCGATCGCCACCGCGGTGCCGTTCGACCAGGTGCCCGAGGCAACGCTCGCACCCGACGCATTCGTGATCTGGTAGGCGCTGCCGCTGGTGAATGTGAGCGTCAGGGACTGGCCGAAATAGGAAGCCGGGACGATGGCGGCGCTACTCGCCGGCGTGGCGGTCACTGTCTCGGACAGCTCGGTCTCCGACCCGGCATTGGTGTTGATGATCTCGCCGCTCGCGGACACCGTTCCGGCGGTCGCGACATACGGATCGGCCACGGCCAGGGCGGACGAGGCCGTGGCGGCGAGCGAGATCGACGCGGCAGCCCCGGGCGTCGGGTCGATCAGGAACGTGTCACCGGCCGCGGCGGCGCCGCTCACCGTCACCGTGAGGCCGGGCAATGAGAGCGTCGGGCCGGTGCCCAGCGAATAGGTCTGTGTCGTTCCGGGAACGGTTGCGGTCCAGCCCGCTGATCCGTAAGCGAGCACGTAGCCCGCGCCGTTGCTCGGCAGCGCGGTTGCGTTGGTCACCGTCGCTGCGAGCGTCGCCGATCCGGTGTTCGCCGTTCCCGCGACGACCTGCGGCGGCGGAACGGCGAAAAGCGCGCTGCCCTGGGAGCCCGCGCTGTTCAACCCCTCCGCCTGCGCCTGGTTGACGCCGCCGGCCAGCGCCGCGGCGAACCAGTTGAGGGAACCGAGCGTGCCTTGCGTGTTCGCGAACGCGGCGAGGTTGGCGCCGATGGAGCCCGAGGTGCTGCCCGGCTTGACGGCAACATTGGCAGTGCCCGCGGTGAGCTCGGGCGTGCTGGTCGGCGCGGCCTGGGCGAGCGAAAGCGTCTGCGCGCCGCTCTGATCGAGCAGCACCGCCCCGTTCACCGTCACCTCGACCGCCCCGTTCTGCAGCGGCACCGTCTGGATTCCGATCAGCTGGGACAACGAGTTGAGCGCCGCCTGCTGCTCGTCGAGCAGGGAATTGTCGTTGGGCGCAGTCTGCAGGCCGGTGTTGATCGTCGCCAACTGGGAGAGCAGCTGGTTCGCGCTCGCCACCGACTGTTGGAGCGACTCGTCGATCCCGGAGAACTGGCCGTCGAGGCTTTCGGAGGCCGCCCGGAACGTATCGACGAGGTTTCCCGCATCGGCAAGCGTGGTGTCGGCCTGCGCCGAGTTGGTCGGCTCCGAGGCCAGCGTTGCAAGATCGGCGAAAAACGTGTTCGCCGCGCCGTTGACGTCGCCGCTGCCCTGCAATGCCTGGTCGATCGCCGAAAGTGCCGCGGAGAGTGTCTGGGCGGCCTCGCTTGCCGAGGTCGCGCTGTTGAGCCGGCTCGCCGCGAAACCGTCCGCCGCCCGCTGCACCGAAGCCGGGTCGATGACGCCGCTGCCGGCCCCGCTCGATCCGTATGCGCTCGTCTCGCTCTCCACGGTGCGGAGCGCATAGCCTTGCGTCGTCTCGTTGCTGATGTTGGTGCTCACGGTTTGGATCGCTTGCTCGAAGACATCGATCCCGCTGAGCGCGGCGTTGAGGGCAGCAGTGAGGCCACTCATGGCGCGGTCTCCTCGACTCCGAGCGCCCGCAGCACATCTCCCATGAAAGGCGAGCGGGCAATATCGACGATCTTGCTGGCGTAGGCGCTGTCGGTCGCGTATCCGCCGCCCTGCAGAGCGGCCGCAAACTGGCCGACGCTGGAGGAGCCGACGGCGCCGCCGAACCGCGCCATGATGAGATTGGTGTAGTCGGCAACCGATTGGGCGAGTGAGGAGTAGGCCGCGAAATCGGCGGTCGTGGCCATCGTGGTCCCCCCTTCGTCCTCGGTGGTCGCATCCGTTGTCGCCGCCAGGCCGCCATGCGCCTTGACGCCGAAGATGTTGTTGCCCGGCGCCGAAGCACCCCAACCGGTCTCCAGCGCCGATTGCGCGAGCAGCGCCACCGGGGAGACGCCGAGCGATTGCGCGCTCTCCGCGATGTACGGCCATATCGATTTCGCGAAGGACACCGCCCCGGCGATGGTCGCGCCGAGAGCGCCCGCCGTTCCCGAGACATCCGCCGACGCCCCTGCGCCCAGTACATTGTTCATGGTCGAGAGCAGCGATGTCCGCTTCCTGCCGGCCTGGCCCGAAGGCCCCCCGGAAACTCCAGCGGATCCGCCCGCGCCGAGCTGCGAGACGATCTGGCTCGCGGCGGCGGAGTCGGTCTTGCCGAACAGTGTCGCCGACACCGCCTCGCTCGCAAGGTTGTTGAGCAGTTCGGAGCCGGTGCCCAGCGCGTCGTCCCCGACCGCGCCCTTGAGCATGCCGGAGATTGCCATGTTCCAGAGCATCGAGAGCAGGCGCTCGGCGGATATGGCGACCTGAACGCCCTGGCTGCCCTGGTTCGCGGATGTAGCGGACGCGGCGGCCGAATTGAGCATCAGATGACCTTGAGGTCCGCCTTGAGCGCACCCGCCTCCTTCAGCGCCTCGATGATCGCCACCAGATCCAGCGGCGTCGCGCCGATTGCGTTGAGCGCCGCCGCCACCTCTGCGAGCGTCGTGGTGCTCGGCAGGTTCACCACATGCGCAACTGGGGGCCTCGCGTTGATCGTCGCATTTGTGACACCCGTCGTCCGTCCGTTGCTGAACGGCGCCGGCTGGCTCACTGCGTTATAGGCCTGGATCTGCACCGTCAGGTCGCCATGGCTGACCACGGCGGGGCCGAGCTCTACGCCGCCGCCCATGACGATCGTTCCGCTCTGCGCATCCACCACGACGGTCGGGATCTGCGGTGCCGTCCGGACGTCCACCGCGAGAACCTCGGCCACGAACGCAACGTCGCCCGCGGCGGGCGAATAGTGGGTCACGGCGACCAGCCCCGGAGACACGGCGCGTGCGGTGCCGGCCCCCATCCGCACATTGATCGCAGCGGCGATGTTCGCGGCGTCGGCGAAGTTCGGATCGCGCAGGAGAAGCGCGATATGGCCGCCTCGATCCGCCTCGGTCGGGATCGAGCGGGAGAGAATGGCACCTCCACTCAGGCGCCCGACCGTCGGCGTGTTCGTCGTCACCGAGCTGCCGGCCGCCTGCGCCGCGAACCCGCTTACCAGGAGCGGCCCCTGCGCCTGTGCGTAGATCAGGCCGTTGCCACCCTTGAGCGGGGTCGGCAGCAAGACGCCGCCGGCAAGCGAGGTGGCGTTGCCGATCGCCGCCACGGTCGCGTTGATCGCGGAGCCGGGTTCGGAGAACGGCGGCACCGTCGCCGTCACCATCACGCTCGCCACGTCGTTCGGCAGCATGAAGGCCGTCGCGGGCAAGGTGATTCCTTCATGGCTCAGCATATTGGTGATGGCCTGCTGCGTGTACGGCACCTGTGTCGTCTGGTCCCCGCTGCCCGCCAGGCCGACGACGAGCCCATAGCCCACGAGCTGGTTCTCCGGCGCGCCGCCGATCGTCACCAGGTCGCGGATGGGCTCGGCGCGGGCGGCGGTCGCCCAACCGAGACTTCCGATCAGAAGGGCAGATATTGCGAGAAGATGCCTTCGAGCCATGGCACATGATGCGCTGAGTTAAGCTCGCCCACTCCCACATACTGGATGTTGGCCTGGGCGAGTTGGTCGGAACTGATGGTGTTGTTGGCGCCGATATCCTGCGGCCGCGCATATCCCGTGACGACGATCCCGGTGACATTGCCGTCGATGTTCACGTTGGTCCGCCCGGAGAGCTCAAGGACTCCGTTGGGCTCGACGCTGGTGACCACGGCGGCGATGTTGGTCGAAACCGTGCTCGAGCCCGAGACCGATCCGGTGCCG
This sequence comes from uncultured Pseudomonadota bacterium, assembly GCA_963745975.1. Classification (GTDB taxonomy): domain Bacteria; phylum Pseudomonadota; class Alphaproteobacteria; order Acetobacterales; family Acetobacteraceae; genus JAKAWQ01. The sequence continues at coordinate 80,033 of CAVUZJ010000018.1, read as the reverse complement.
GTGAATTGCTGCTGATTGCTTGTCGTAAAGGCGGGCGAGAAGCGGCTGCCGTTGGCATAGCCGAACTGCAGCGGGATCCCCATGAACTGGGTGATAGAGGCATTGAGCGACTCGTTCTTGTTGAGTGAGCCGGCATCGCTCCCTTGCGCATTCGAGGCGAGCGTGACATCGACCGTGACGATGTCGCCGGGCTCCCAGAAGCGCTGGTTGCCGTAGAGCGACCCGCTCGAATCGGCGGGAAATACTGTGCCGTTAGTGGCATCGGGGATCGGTGGCGCCTGCACCGGAAAGGCGCTCGGCTTGACGAAATACATCTTTCCGGGCGCCTCGGTCGCGCAGCCGGCTAGGACAACGAGTCCCGCGAACCCGAGTGCGCGAGTGAAGGCATGGTGACGTCTTATCGTCACGCCCTGGCCTCGATCTCGTGCCGGTGCGCCGAAGCTCACGCGTTGGAAGCCATCTGCGCCAGGTAGCCGAGCTCCGATCCTGCGGATTGCGCCACGTCGGTTCCAAGCTGATAGGCGCGCTCGGCGGAGATCAGATCGACCATCGAGGACACGACGTTGGTGTTCGAATCCTCGAGATAGCCCTGGTTGATGGAACCGAGCCCATTCTGCTCGGGCGCGCCGGTGATCGCCGGCCCACTCGAGGTGGTGGAGAGGTAGAGGTTTTGGCCGACCGGCTGCAGCCCCTGCGCGTTGATGAAGTTGGCGAGCTGCATCTGGCCGATCACGACGGCATTGGTCGAGGTCGGCGTGGTGACCGAAATCGTGCCGTCGGCACCGATGGTCACGCTCGTCGCGTTCGCCGGCACGGTGATGTTCGGCAGCACCTCGTAGCCGTCCGCGGTGACGATCTGCCCGTTCTGGTTGAGCTGAAAGGCGCCGTCGCGCGTGTAGGCGAGTTCGCCGTCCGGCTGGAGCACCTGGAAATACCCGTTGCCCTGGATCGCGACATCGAGCGGGTTACTGGTCTGGGTCAGATTGCCCTGTGTGAGCACCGGAACTTCGGCGGCAACCTTCACGCCCGTGCCGAGATCCATGCCGGATGGATAAAGCGTATCGCCGCTCGAGGAAGCGCCCGGCTGGATCTGGTTTTGGTAGAGCAGGGTCTCGAACACCGGCAGGGATTGCTTGTAGCCGTAGGTGTTCACGTTCGAGATATTGTTCGCTATCGAATCCATCTGGGTCTGCACGGCTTGCAGGCCGGTGCCGATGGTCTCCAGTGCGGCAAGCATCTTCGCGGTCTCCGTTACGAGGTCGTGGCGAGCACCTGGTTGAGCGATTGGTCGGCGCTGCTCGAGCCGGCGACGAGCTGCGAAAGAAGCTGGAACGAATGCGTGCCGGAGATCATCTCGACCATGGACTGCACGGGATTGACGTTGCTGCCTTCGAGGTATCCTTGCATCACCGAGGCGTTCGCGGCCTGGGTCGGCTGGACATCGCCCTGCAGGCCGTAAAGCGTCCCGCCGAGCGGTACGAGCCGGGAGTTGTGCGGCGTCGCGGCGAGATAAAGCGTTGCATAGACCGTGGTTTGCTGGGACTCGCCGTTCGCCGGAATCCCGGAGATCGTCCCGTTCGAGGAGACCTGCAGGTCCTTAAGCGCCGGCAGGCTGATCGGAAGCTGGTTCACATCGAGCACCGGATCGCCGTTCCCTGTCTCCAGCAAACCGTCCGCGCCCTGCTGCAGCGCGCCGTTGCGGGTGAGCGCGACGCCGCCGTCGGGGGTCTGCACCAAGAGCCAACCCCCGCTGACCGCGAGGTCGAGCGGCGCGCCGGTTCGCTGCATCGGACCCTCCGTCGGGTCCGACCCCTCGTCCAGTGGCGTCACGTCCGCCCCCGGCAGCGAATCCTCGCCCGAATACGGCAAGGCTAGCGCCGCCGTCTCGGCCGCCGCGTAGCCGATGGTGTTGGTGTTGCCCACATTCTCCGAGACGGTCTCGAGCTCGCTCGAGGCGGCCTCGAGACCGGCCATCGCCGTGAACAGCGAAGACGTGGCCACCGGTCCGCTCCGCTCCGCTCAGCTCAGCTGGAGCAGCTTCTGGGTGTCCTGCCAGTCGCCCTGCAGAACGCTGGTGTTGGCCTGGTAGGCCTCCTGGTAGTTAAGCAGCTGCACCAGTTCGTTCGAGGTCTGGACGTTGGACTGCTCGAGACTGCCTGCAACCAGGGTGCCGCTCGTCCCCGCGCCCGGCACGTTGATCACCGGCTGGCCGGAGGTCTCCGAGCCCGCGTACAGGTTCTGCGACAGCGGGATCAGGCCCTGATCGTTGATGAAGGTGGCGAGCGCGACATTGCCGACCGTCGCCTTCTGGCCGTTGCTGTACTCGGCCTGGACCTGGCCGGTATCGCTGATCGTCGCCCCCGTGTACTGGCCGGGCCCGTAGCCGTTGTTGGTGAGCCCATCGACCGCGAAGGACTGCGCGGCGAGCGTCGTGCCGGCGAAGTTGAAGGCGACGGTCGAGGGCGCAGCACCGTTGCCCCAGTTCACGTTGAGGTTGGCGGAGCCGCCGGACTGGAGCGCGCCGCTCGCGGTGAATGTCAGCGTCGTCAGGTCGGTGGGGGTGCCAATGGCGCTGCCGTTCGCATTCTGCGGCTGCGCATAGACCGTCCAGGTGCCCGGCTTGGTCGCCGAGCCGCTGCCGGACGCCGCATTCTGCAGGTAATAGAGCTGGACATGGTTGGCATTGCCGAGCGAGTTGTACGCAACGACCGAGGTCGATTCGTCGTAGGTCGTGCTGCTGCCCGCGTTGAAAGCGGCCGTGATCACCGGGTCGGCGGTGTTGAGTGCCGCCGAAAGGGAAACCGCGGAGGTCGCCTTCGAGGCTTGGCTGGTGGGTGGCACGGTGATCGGGTTCAGGATCCCGTTCGAGGTACCGTTGGCATTGACCCCGTAGCCCAGCACCTTGTTGCCGCTCGCCGTCTCGAGCTCTCCGCTCGCGCTGAGCTGGAACGCGCCGTCGCGGGTGTAATAGTCCTGCCCGTCCTTCTGCACCACGAAGAGGCCGTTGCCTTGCACCGCGAGGTTGTAGGGATCGTTGGTGGTCTGCAGGGTTCCTTGCGAGAAATCCTGCTGGATCTCCTGCTCCGTCACGCCGTCGCCGGGAACATTGGCGCTGCTCCCCGGGTAGAGGTCGCTGAAGATCGAGGAGCCGGCCTTGAATCCGACCGTGGTCGCGTTCGCGAGGTCGTTGCCGGTGACGCTGAGCCCGTCCTGGGCGATGAGCAGGCCGGAAAGTGCGGTCATGAGGGACATGGTGGATTATCCTCCGAGAATGCCGGCAATGGACGAGAGCGGAACCTCCGGCTGGCCGGCGCCGACCGATACGGACGGCGAGGACTGCGAGAGATCGACGGTCTGGACCTGCGCCGCCGAATAGGTCGTCGCCGTCACCGCCGCGCCGCTCGTCCCGCTCGCCGTCACCGAGAACGTGTAGCTCTGGCTGGCGGTTCCCCCCGACCACGTGAACGAATTGAGGCCGGCGGAGAGGTTCTGCAGCGGCACCGTGCCGACCAGCGCGCCATTGGCGTTGAAGATCGAGACCGTGGCGCTGCTCGCCGCGGCGGAAAGGCTGAACGCCCCCTGAGCCTTGACCGACGAGGAGGGGGTCAGCGTGTTGCCCGGGATGGCCACGGTCTGCCCGACCAAGCCGGCGGCCTGGGCGAGCTCCGCTGCCGCGCCGCCGGTCTGGATCTGGCTGACTTCGGTATCCAGGTTGTTGATGCCGGTCACCGTCGACATTTCCGCGAACTCGTTGGCGAGGTCCTGCGGACTGCTCGGCGAAAGCGGGTTCTGATCCTCGAGCTGGGCGACCAGCATCTGCAGGAAATCCTGCTCGGTGAGCGCGGTGTTCGAGGATCCGGCGGTGCTGCTCCCGGTCGTGGTGGACGGGGAGCTGGTCGACGTGGCCGTGGACAGCGTCGTCATCTTGTTCTCTTTCCCGCCTTCACGTGATGAAGCTCTGGACGATCAAAGTCTCCGTTCGCTCGTGCTCGTCGAGAACGGCAACCTGGGCGGCATAGCTCTGCGAGGCGTCGATCATGTCCACCATCTGCTGCACCTCCGAAACGTTGGAGGCCGCGACATAGCCCGCCTGATTGGCATAGGGGCTGCTCGGGTCATAGACGAGGTTGGCCGGGGCATCGGACTGCGCGGTGGCGACGACGTCGACGCTCGCCGTGCCCGGCGCGTCGTCGGGATCCGGCGGGTCGTCCGGGTCGGACAGCGGCAATGCCGCGAACACCGGCTCGACCGCCTCGTAGGGCTGGCTTCCCGGGGCAGCGATCGATCCCGCATTGGCCATGTTCGAGGCAATGAAACTCATCCGCTCGTCCTGCGCCAGCAGGCCGCTGCCGATGATTCCGGTCACGCCGGAGATGGGGTTCTGGGGCATCACGTACCGTTCGGATTGGGACGAAGCGCAGTGATCAGGTCGCTGGTCGCCTGGTGGAGATACGTAACCTCATCCGCGATCTCGTCGTTGTTCGTCACGGCCTCGATCTTTTCGGCCGTCACGGACACGTCGTTGTCGTCGAGGCCGACCGGGAAGTCCTGCAAATACTGGGGCGCGGGGTCGCTCGCGGAACCGTTCAGCGCGGCCGAGAGGGAAGCGGGAAAATTGATGTCGGCAGCTTTGTAGCCAGGCGTGTCCGCGTTGGCGACGTTGGCGGCGAGCAGGTTCTCCCTGAGGTCCCGCAGATGCAGGACCGTTTGGGCGAAGGTGAGGAACGCGGGCGATTGGGGCATCATCGAGATGGCGAAGCTTCCGGCTGGCGCACCCGGCGGGTCAGGCGCGAGATGTTCCGCCCGCCGCCTCTATTCAAACGCCGACAAAATTGCCGATTGCTGAATCAAGCCAAGGCGAGGGCGTAGACCCGCTCGGCCTTGCCGATCTATGCCTTCGCGAGCAGCGCACCCTGCCGCGGGTCCTGGCACTCGCCGCTCGGGGCGGGGATGGCCTCCGGGTTGGCCTCGCCGAGGCTTGCGATGGCGGCATCGATATGTCCGGCGGCCATGCCCATGATCGCCTTCGCCTCGCGGTACTCGGCGATCAGCTTCTGCATCCGCTCGGCGTCCGCCTCCCGTCCCTTGGCGCCGCGCAGCGCCGCGTACGCCGAGCCCAGCGTGTGCAGGTGTGCGCGCGCGAGGACGGCGAGCAGCCGCTCGAGGACTGCGCGGCCGCCGTTGGTCTCCTCTTCCAGCCGCATGGCTGCCTGGAATATCTGCGGCGGTTCGCCGGTCAGGACCTCGGTCGAGAGGGACGCGACCTTCTCGCGCAGGCTTCCGGCGTCCTCCAAAGCCTCCTCGAGCAGGCGCGAAAACGCCTTGCCGGCGGTCATCTTTTTCAGCCGCCCTGGAGCAGCCTGGTCTCGTAGCGGACCAGCGCCTCGGCGATCGCCGCCGGCGGGGGCTTGTAGATGCCGTCCGCGATGTCCTGCGCGATCCTGGCGAGAGCGGGGTCTGTGGCGCCCGAGCCGGTCTCCTCGGCCGCGGAGAGCATGGTTGCTGCCGCTGCCGCCTGGTCGCTTAGCTCGACGCTGTCGCCGCCCGCGCCGGTCCCTGCCGGCGCCGCGTCCGCGGCCACACTGCCGGCGGCAGCGGCCGGACCTGCGGCCCGGTCCGTTACGGTCGCGGGGAGCGACGAGGAGACCGGGTTGGTCATCACGTGGCCCTGGACGCTTCGTGCGCCGCGAGGAAAACCGCCTCGAGACGAGCGAGCGCCTCGCTTACCTCACGAAACGACGCGGGATCGCTTCTCGCGTTGGCGAGCGCCAGCAGGCAATGCAGCCGCTGATAGATGGTAGCGATCGCACTGCCGAGCCGGGCGTTCCGTCCCGTCGGCGTGATCTTGTAGAGGAACGCGAGCAGCGCGGAGGCTTTCCCGAGCGCCGCCACCTTTCCCGCGATGTCTCCGCGCTCCGCCGCCTGCGCCGCGCGCAGCAGATAGGTCCTGAGCCCGCGCCAGCCGCGCACGATCCACATCGCTCCCGGCGGCTCGGAGAGCATGATCGCCTGCTTGTATTGGGCGGCCCCGCCTGTCTCCGTGCCCATCTCCGCTAGCCTCCCGAGCTGCTCGATGTCCCAAGGATGGTGCTGAGATAGTCGAGCGTCGTGCTGGCCGAGTTGAAGTTGGCCTCGGCGGTGCTGAACGCCTGCTCGAGGCTCGCGACCTGCTGCGCCGCCAGCGTCTCCTGGGCGCTGATAGCCTGATCGAGCGAGGTGACGGTGCTTTTGAGATCGGTGGTCGCGGCCCCGATCGCGCCGCTTCCGGCGGTGCCGCTCCCCAATCCCGCCGCGGTGGTTCCGTCGCTGCCCAGCGTGCCGCCAAGAACGCCGCTCAGGCCCTGCTCGATCTTCTGCACGAGGCCGTACACCGCGGTCGGGTTCATCGCGTAGGCGGACGCCAGCGCGGCGCTGCTGAAGGTGAGCGAGCCGGCGCTGCCTAGGGTGAGCCCGATGGACGCGGCGCTCACGCCGCCGCCGGCGGCGCTGGCGATGGTCGAGAGCAGCGCCTGGGACAGCTGCTCCACCGTGACATCGCCGAGGAGCGGCCCGACCGCGGCCTTGCTGCTGCTCCCGTTCGTGCTGGCCGAAGAGCTCGTCGCCGCCTTGTATTCCGTCTCCTTGGCGATCACTGAGAGTGCGTTGTTGAACTGGGTGGCGAAGCTCGAGAGCGCTGACGAGAGGTCCTCGGTCGAGGCCGCGACCTTGATGTTCGCCGAGCCTGATGCGGTGAGGTTGATGGTCAGCCCCTGCACGACGTTGAGGTTGCTGTTGCTTGGCTCGACCACCAGCGCGCCGTTGAGGTCGAACTGGGCGTCGCGCGCCGCCTGCGAGAGGCTCAGCGTGTTGCTGCTGCCGCCGGCCGAATAGACGAGCCCGGCGAGGCTTCCGGTCCCGCTCACGGCGAAGGCCTCGGTGGTGCCGGTCTGCCCGCCCTGGAGCGAGAGATAGGCGCCGCTCCCGGTCTGGATGACGCTCGCGCTCACCCCGATATCGGCCGCGTTGATCGCCTTGGCGATCCCGCTCACGCTGGCGCTGCCGGAGGCGATGTCCACGCTCGCCGTCGTCCCGCCGGCGAAGGTGAAAGTCAGGGTGCCGGCGCCGCTGCCTAGCTCGGCCGAGCCCGACGTGTAGAGTTTCGACAGCAGCTCCTGCGGCTTGGCGAGCACGATGTTGGAGAGGGCGTAGGAGCCGTTGACCGCGCTCGCCGCGGCGGAGGCGGTGGCGTTGCTGTTGGAGACCGTCGCCTGGACTGAGTCGATGGTCGACGGATCCGAGATTTTTGAGAGGGCCGAGCTCAGCGAGGAGAGCGCGCCCTGGACCGAGCCGAGCGCCGAGATCTGCGCCTGGTCCGTCTTCACCTCGTCCTGCTCAACGGTGATCGGCGCGTCCAGCCTTGTTTCGAGCTGGCTGACCAGGGAAGTGATCTCGGAGGAGCTGAACAGGCTGGAAACGCTGTTGGTCATCGCTCACCCCTTACGGCTTGCTGGGCCGGCCCAACCCGATCCTATGCGCCTGGCGGATTTCCACTCCTTTAACCTCCGGGCACGCGGATGCGGCGGGGGTTGCCCCCCACCGCGCCCCGATGCGTCGTTCGCGGATCGGATTCAAGCCGCGCTCCCCGATCCTTACGGCAGCAGCGACAGATAGGCCTGCTGCAGGGTCGTCGAGCTCTTGAGCGCCGCCACTCCGGCCTGGGCCTGGATCTGGGTCTCGGTGAGCTGCTCGCTGACCTGGGGAATATTGGCGTCCTGCACCACGCCCAGCCCGTTCTGCAGGTTGGTGTTGGTCGTGGTCAGGTTTTCCAGCGTCGCCGACAATCGCTGCTGGGTGGCGCCAAGCGAGCCGTCGAGGTTGTTCAGCCCCTCGATCGCGTATTTGATCACGTTGATGGCGCTGTTGGCCCCGCCCACCGTGGTCACATTGATGCTGGACAAGGCATCGAGCGCGGATTGCGATTGCAGGCCCACCAGATTGGCGCTGCCGACCGAGAAGCTCTCGTCGGACTGGAAGGACACCTTCCCCTGGGCGACCAGGGTGCTGCCGCCGGAGGCCGCCGTGAACGCGCCCGCGGTCGTGGTGCCGCCATAGGCCTTGGCGGTCGGCGTGTTCTCCGTCGTGAAGGAGCCGTTCTTGACCCCGGTGATGCTGATGTTCTGGCCCTGGCTCTGGGTCAGCACGAGGTTGCCGCTCGCATTCTCGGTCGCGGTGACCCCGGTGGTCGCGGTGGCGTTGTTGACCGCGGAGATCACCCCCGAGATGCCGGTCGCGGAAATCGTCACCGTGTCGCTGGGCGCGGCCTTGGTTCCGTTGCCGATGGTGAAGTCGAAGGCGCTGCCGGAGCCGCCCTTGACCTTCAGCACCACCGACGTGCTCGCCTGGGCGGCGACGTTGGTCTGGTTGGTCAGGCCGTTCACCGCGGAGGCCAGGGTCGCCGCGGATTCGTCCGCCGTGACGGTGGCCTTGGCCGAGCCTTCGGAGCCGTAGATCGTCAGCGTCCCGGCGGTGAAGGCCGAGCCCGCCGCCGTCACCGCCGCCGAGCCGGACCCCTTGTAGAGCGCCGTCGCGCCGGTGGACGCGTCGAGGGTATTGAGCCCGAGCGTGTTGGCCTCGGTGCTGCCGATCGAGAGGTCGATCGTCTGGCCCTCGTTGGCGCCGACCTGGAACTGCACGCCGGTGAAGGTGCCGTCGAGCAGGCTGATGTCGTTGAACTGCGTCTGCTGGGCGATGGTCGTGACTTGGCCGGTGAGCTGCGCCACGACCGCCTGCAGGGATTGCGCCTCCTCCGGCGTCTGCGTGCCGTTCGCCGACTGCACCGCGATGCTGTTGAGCTTCTGGGCGAGATCAAGCTGCTGCTGCACCGCGCCCTGCGCCGTCTGGAGCAGCGAAACTCCCTCGTTCGCGTTGGCGCTCGCCTGGGTGATGCCGTTGATCTGAGCATCGAAGCCCTGCGCCTCGATGAAGCCCGCCGGATTGTCGGCCGGGCTGTTGATGGAAAGGCCGGTCGAAAGCTCGGTTTCGTAAGTGTTGTTCGAGCCTTGCGCCGAGGCAATTCCGTTCAAGGCTTCCAGGGCGCCGAAATTGTTGAGAATTGATCCGATTGCACCGGACATCGGGGAACCTCCTAGGGATGGGACGGCGGCGCCCGGCCAGCCTTGCCGGTGCCTCTCATACATTCGTGGGAGAGCCCCTTTTCTTGCAGCCGGATCGGATTAACTTTCCGCAATGTTGTGGGATCAGCGGACGAAGCTGCCGGCGATGCTGCCGATCAGAAGGCCCCAGCCACCGATTGCAACGAAGAGGAGAAGCTTGAACGGCAGCGAGATCAGCGTCGGGCTGACCATGATCATCCCGAGCGCCATGAGAACCGAGGCGATCGCAAGATCGATCAGTGCGAACGGAATATAGATCAGGAAGCCGATCTCGAAGGCGGTTTGGAGCTCCGATGTGGCGAAGGCCGGGACCAGCACCAGCATCGGGATAGCGTCCTCGTCGGCATAGGACCGCTTGCCGGAGAGATCCACGAAGAGATGAAGCTCGCGCGTGCGCACCTGGCTCAGCATGAATTTCCTGAGCGGTGCTTCCCCCTCGTTCACCGCGTCCTGAAACCCGAGCTTCCCCGTGAGATAAGGCTGCAATGCATCATGGTTGATCGCCTGCAGCGTCGGCCGCATAACGAAGGCCGCCAGCACCATGGCGAGCGCGATCAGGATCAGGTTGGGCGGGGTCGTGGTCAGGCCGAAGGCCTGCCGCGCCAGCGCCAGCACGACGATGATCCGGGTGAAGCCGGTCATCAGCAGCACGAGCCCAGGCAGGAAGGCGAGCCCGGTCACGATCAGCAGCGTCTGGATGTCGAGCGAATAGACGACCCCGCCGCCGTGCGGCGCGGCCGTCATCAGGGCGAGGTTCGTCGGATCCATCGCCGCCCCACCCGCTCGCCTCTCCCCAATCGCCAAGCCGGGCGCCGCCCGCCCGGCGGGCAGCCGGACCGTCCGACGCAACAATGGGCGAACTTGTTTACTGAATAAGAAAATCCGTCAGGTAAGCATTGGCGAAGGCCGCCGTCCCGAGCGCCGGGGCGGTCTTGTCGATGATGCGGTTGACCGCGAGGAGAGCCTGATGGGTCATCGTCGTCCGCGCCGTCTCATCGCCGGTGGCGAGCGCCGAGCCGTCCTGCATCACGTCCGCGACGATCGCGGCCTGGATGATCGGCAGGACGTCCTGGAATTTCTCCACGGCGCGCTGGTCGTATGAGGAGAACGTGATGGCGATCTCCGCGTATGTGGAATCGCCGCTGCCGTCGGTGGTCAGCACGGCGACGAATTTCGGCAGCTCGGCGAGGTAGAGCGGCTTGAGCGGCGCCGGGTCCTCATGCGGGGAAGCCGGCCGGGTTCCCGCCGATCCTCCCGCCGCGCCGCTCGCGGGCGGGGAAGTCCCGCGTTCCATCCACTGCATCACCGCAAGCCCGTCGCCGGCCAGCATGGCGAGGGCGAGAACGCCGATCCCGCCGCCCAGGAGCCACTTCTTCATGCCTTCGCTCCGTCCCCGAGTTCGTCATGTCTCATGAGCTCTATAGTTTGGAGCTTCTTTCCAGGGCGATAATGGTGATGGCGGAGGCGGTGACGCCCTTCATTTTCGGCCTCCTCCTGGTCGGCCTGCTCGTCGCGCTGGTCCAGGGCGCGCTCCAGGTCGAGGACGGCACCATGATGATGGCCGCAAGGCTGGCGGCAGCCCTGCTCACCGCCGCGGGCGCCATGGCCACGGTCTTCCGCGCCCTCTCCGGCCTCGCCCATGACTGGATCACCAATATCCCGGCCATGATCGATCGCCTCTGGTCATGAGCCGATGCTGATCACCGAGCCGGCGCTGCTGCAGTATCTCGGGGACGCCTTCTGGCCCTTCATGCGGCTCACCGGCGTCTTCCTCACCGCCCCCCTGCTCGGCAACGCCATCCTCCCGGTGCCGTTCCGCGTCCTCCTCGCCGCCCTGCTCGCCGCCTGCCTCGCGTCCTGGGGAGGGCCCTGGCCGCCCTTCCCCGCCGCCCCCGGCGCCGTCCTGTTCTCGGGGCTCGTCGAGCTCGCCTTCGGCGCGCTCATGGGCCTGATCGGCCAGATCGTCGTCGCCGCGATCGCGAGCGCGGGCGAGCTCGCGAGCTTCGCGCTCGGCATCAGCTTCGCGACCGCCAACGGGCTCACGACGAACGCGGCCGCCCCGGTCCTCTACGACATCCTCCAATGGGCCGGGCTGCTGGTCTATCTCGGCCTCGGCGGGCCGTTCCTGGTGCTCGAGGCGGTCAACCGCTCCTTCCACACCCTGCCCGCCGGCGTCCCCGATGCTGCCAATCTCCGCGACCTCGTCGATTACGGGGGCGCCGTCATCCGCGTCGCCGTCCTCCTCGCCCTTCCCGCGCTCGCCGCGAGCTTCGCGATGAATGCCGTCATCGGGCTCGCCAACACCCTCGCCCCCCAGTTCAACATCTTCTCGATCGGCTTTCCCCTGCTTTTCCTCGGCGGCATCTGGGTCCTCGCCGCCTCGCTCTTCTTCGTCGAGCCGGTCGCGGTCGATCTCCTGCAACAGGGCCTCGCCGTCATGGCAGGCCTGATGCATGGCTGACGAGCAGGAAGGCGAGAAGAAGCACGGCGCATCCGAGCGCCGCCTGCGCCAGGCGCGCGAGCGGGGCCAGATCCGCCGCTCCAACGATCTGCCGAAATCGGCGCTGACGATGCTGCTCGTCCTCGCCATCGCCGCCCTCGGCTGGCTCGCCGCCGATGGCGCCGACACCTGGGTGATGACGAGCCTCCGCCTGGCCGGCCAGGGCGATTTTCGCCGCACCTGGGCCCTCGATCTGGAATACGCGGCGGCGCTCGCCGCACTCCTCCTCGCCGCCGCCTTCATCGCCCTCCTCTTCGGCTCGCTCAGCGGCGGCTGGCTGATGACCTTCGATCTCCTTTCGCCGAAGATGGAGCACCTCTCTCCCGGCCGGTCCTGGGGGCAGGTCTTCTCGGTGATGAACCTCGTCGAGATCCTGAAATCGATCGTCAAGATCGCCGTCATCGGCGGCACCGGCCTGCTCGCATTCGACCTGCTTCAGCCGAATTTTCTCTCTCTCGCCTCGCCGCACGCGCTCGCCCTCTCCGCGATCGGTACGCCTGCCCTGGTGGTCATCGCCGCCGCCGCCGCCGGCGCCGTCCTGCTCGCCGGCGCCGATGTCGGGCTCCAGGCGTGGCTCAATCGCCGCGCATTGCGCATGACCGACAAGGAGTTCAAGGAGGAGCTCCGCGAATCCGAGGGCGACCCGCAGACCCGCGCCCGCCGCCGCGCGATTCTCCGCCGCCATGCAAAGTCCCGGCAGGTCCGCGCGGTCCGCACCGCCTCGGTGGTCGTCACCAACCCCACCCACTATGCGGTGGCGGTGCGCTACCGCCGGGATATCGACCCGGTTCCGATGGTGGTCGCCAAGGGTGTCGACCTCAACGCGGCGCCGATCCTCGAGCAGGCCCGCGAGTACGGAATTCCCCTCGTCGAGGCGCCGCCGTTGGCCCGCGCCCTCAGCCGTTCCGTCGAAATCGATCGGCCGGTCCCGCCCGCCCTCTATCGTCCGGTCGCCGAGGTGCTGGCCTATATCTGGCGGCTCGACCAGTGGCGGGCCGGCGGCGGCGTCCGCCCGCGCCAGCCGCAATTCCCCGAGCATCTCGACGCTCTTCTCGCCGGCGGCGCCGATACGCCATGATCGCGCTCAAATCTTCGTCGCGGGAGGGATGTCACGTCTTTGCCGCGCCGCTTCGCGCCCGGGCGCTCCGGTTCGGCCAACTTCCATAGCGATCCGGCCGTGAGTTCGTGCGCGACCTATCGCCGATCCTCGATCCGCGCCCGTTCCCGTTCGGCCTGAATGTCGATGGCATCGACTGCGGCGGCAATGGCGTCCCGCCGCTCAAGGTCCCTGGCCAGGCGATCGAGGGCGGCTTGTCGCATTCTTTGTCCCCGCTCCGCCGCAGCGGCAGCGTCGGAGGCCGCCTTGATGCCGCTCGCCCTGAATCCGATCGCGACGGCGAAGTCGTAGCCACTCTGTTCGCCGCCGGCCAAGGCAGCGGAGAGATCGCTGGTGTATCCGTCGAGCACGCTGACGTTGCGCGCCACGGATCGGAGATTGGTCGCCGCTTCGCCGGCCCGTCTTTCCGCCACGGCAAGGTCCCGCGCCGCCAGACGCGAGAGGAGGCGCATCAATCGCTCGCTATCCATGCTCACGCCTCCTCGACGGCCCGCCGCAGCGCTTCCACCGACTGCTCCAGCGGAACCTTGTCGTGCCTGCCCTGGCGCAGGAACGCCTCCATTCGCGCGCTCCGCCCGAGCGCATCGTCGAGAACGGGATCCCGGCCCGGCGCGTAGGCGCCGATATCGACCAGCTCGCGCTTCTGTTCGAGCCGCGCCCACAGGAGCCGGAACCGGGTGGCCGCCGCATTGTGCGCCTCGGAGACCAGGCTCGACATCGGGCGCGAAAGGGACATCGCCGGATCGATCGGCGGATAGATGCCGGACTCGCCGGATTTTCGCGAAAGTACGATGTGCCCGTCGAGCACGGAGCGCGCGGCGTCCGCAACCGGGTCCCCGATATGGTCGTCGGCTTCGACCAGCACCGTGTAGATGGCGGTGATCGAGCCCTCGGCCTCGCCGCCGTTGCCGGCGCGCTCGACATAGGCCGAGAGCTGCCCGAACACCGAGGGCGGATAGCCCTTGGTCGTCGGGGGCTCGCCGATCGCGAGCCCGATCTCGCGCCCGGCCATCGCGAGACGGGTCAGCGAATCGACGAGGAACAGAACGTGCCGCCCGCGGGCGCGGAAATACTCGGCGATCGCCGCCGCTCTTTGCGCGCCATGCAGCCGGGCGAGCGGCGGCGAGTTGGCGGCGCTCGCCACCACGACGCTCCGGCCCAGCATCTCTCCGAGATGATCCTCGACGAATTCCCGCACCTCGCGGCCGCGCTCCCCGATCATGGCGACGATCACGCAATCGGCATCGGCGTGGCGCGCGGCCATTCCGAGCAACGTGGACTTGCCGACGCCGGAGCCGGCGAACAGGCCAAGACGCATGCCGCGGCCAAGCGTCGCGAGCCCATTGATGGTGCGGATCCCGATGTCGAACGGGCGCGCGATGCGCGCTCGTGCCATCGGGTTGATGGGCTTGCCGGTCAGCGGCCAGTGCTCCGCCGCGCCCGCCGGTGCGCCGCCGTCGAGAGGATCGCCGTAAGCGTCGAGCACGCGCCCGAGCAGGGCCTCTCCCACCGCAGCCGCAACCACGCCATGCGTCGCCCTCACCCGGTCGCCGAGCCGGACGCCCTTGTTGCCGCGCTCGGCCATCAGCATCGTCATGCCGTCGTCGAACCCGACGACCTCCGCGCCCAGCGGCTTGTACGCGGTCTCGATCACGCACCTGGCCCCGGTCGGCACGCCGAGGCTCGTCGACCACACCATCTCTCCGGTAGAGCGCGCGACGAACCCGCTCCGGCCGACCGGCGCGAGGCGGCTCGCGGCGATTCCCGCCAGAGTCGCGGTGGCGGCGGCTATTCCCGCGATCAGCGGCCCGGCGGGCTCATTTCCCATGGGCGGCCCGCTCCTCGGCAAGGAGCTTCTTCAAAAGCCCGACCTGCCGCGCGACGGAGGCGTCCCACTCGGCCACGTCACGCCCGAGATCGAGCTCGGCGATGCGGAGCACGACACCGCCCGGAACCATCTCCGGGCACGGCTCCGGGACGGAACCCGCGCGGCGGAGATCCTCCTCCAGCGCGGCGATGGTCTCGGGGTGCGCGCGGCAGACCAGCCTTCGCCGCCCGCGATTCTCCGCCGCTGCCTCCGCGATCAGGTGTCGCGCCAGCCCGACCCGGTCGAAGGCGGAGGGTGCCCCGACCAGCGCCTCCGCGAGCGCGATCGCGTGATCCACGATCATCCGCGCGACCTCGGGCGCGACGCCGGCGAGGAGCGCGTCGATTTCGGCAAGCCTCTGCTTCAGCTGTTCGGCGAGCTCGCGGAGCGGTCCTTCGAGGCGCGCCCGGACCTCGGCAGCCGCTGCGTTCCATCCCTCTTCGTAGCCGGCCCGCCGGCCATCCTCCTTCGCCCGCCGAAGCTCGGCTGCCAGCAGAGCCGCGCGTTCCGCTTGCGCGCTCCGCCGGAGCGCCGCTTCATCGGCGCTCTCCTCCGCCGCCACCGGTGCGGCGGCGACCTCGGGAACGACGGGGCGGAACCGCCGGGTCACGTCCGAAGCCGCTCGCGGCTCAACCGCACGGCGAGCTTAACGAGCTCGACCGCCATGGCGAGCCCGCCGCCGGTGACGAGTGCGATCGCCGCGATGGTTGCAATGAGCTCGCCAAGCGTACCGGCGCTGGGATCCCCCGGCACGTTGACGGCTCCCCAGCCCGCCGCAACGGCGAGTCCGGTGAGAAAGGGCCTGATCGGCCGCGGCGGCACGCCTCGCTTCGACTCATCCTCCATTGGCCGACCCGGCCGGCTTCGGCGCGGTGATGACGATCTCGACCCGCCGGTTCTCCGTCCGCCCTTCCGCCGTGGCGTTGCTGGCGAGCGGCTGGAACTTCGAGTAGCCTTGCGCGCTCAACGCCTCACCAGGAATGTTGCGTGATCGAAGCAATTTGACGACGCTCACGGCCCGCGCCGTCGAAAGCTCCCAGTTCGACGCGAACTCGGTGGTGTGGATCGGCCGGTCGTCGGTGTAGCCCTGGATGGTGATCATGTATCCGGGCGGCACATCCGCGACCACGTCGCCGATCGGGTCGAGGATGGCCAGCGCCTCTTTGGTGAGAGCGGCCTCTCCCGTGTCGAACAGGATCTGTGCGTTGAGGCGGATGCGGATCGCGAGCGGCAGCTGCAAGACCGCAATCTGATGGCTGGCGATTTCCGGCGCCAGCAATCTCTCGAGCTGCTCGCGGATTGCGTTCATCGCAAGGACGATGGGCTGGAGGCGCTTCTGCTCGGCGATCGGCAGTATGGCTCCGGACGGCGCGGTCCGTTCCCTGACCACCGGGTGCGATGGAGGCTTGCGAGCGGTTCGCTCCACCGTGGGATTTTTCACGGCGGCCTGGGGCTTGGCCGGCGAAACCGAGGCGTGCATCGACGCCAGCGGCACGGGGATCGGCTTGGGCAGCGCGTGGAACGGGCTGTGCGGCGAGGAGGGCAGGGGCACAAGGGAGGGCGGCCTGCCCGTGAACGCCTCGAGCAGGCCGGCCGCCTCCCGCTCGAGCTTGGCCTTGTCCGTCGACGCCGAAGCCCACAGCATGATGAACACCGAGAGCAGCAGCGTCAGCATGTCGGCATAGGAAATCATCCAGCGCTCGTGGTTGGGCGCTCGCCGCTGCCAGCGTCTGGACCTTCTCCGCTCCATCAATCGGCTTCCATGGGCTGGGGTTCGTCCGCCCGGGCTTCCCCCATCTCCTTGCGCGCCTGCAACCGGCTTTCCAGAAGCGTCTCGAGCCGGTCCTTGATCAGCATCGGGCTCGCCTCCTTCTTCAGCATCAGGAGCCCCTCCATCACCAGCTCGCGGTACATCATGCGGTGCCTGGCGATGGATCGCATTCGCGCCCCCAGCGGCAGGAAGATCAGGTTGGCGCCGCCGACGCCGTAGACCGTGGCGACGAAGGCGGTGGCGATTCCGATTCCGAGCAGATCCGGGTGGTTCATGTTCATCATCACGTGGATCAGGCCAAGGACGGCGCCGAGCACGCCGATTGTCGGGGAATAGCCCCCCGCCGCCTCCCACACTTCGCCCGCGACGGAGTTCTGTCGCTCCTCCGTGTCGCTGACCAGGATCAGCGTTTCGCGGATATCCTCGTACGAGCGCCCATCGACCAGCGCTCTGAGGCCGACCTTCGTGAAGTGATCGCTATTGGTGTCCGCATCCGCCTCGAGCGCGAGAACGCTCTTGGCCCGCGCCGTCCTCGCCCATCCCGCGACCTCGTCGATGAAGGCCGGAGCATCGGTTTTCGGCGGCCTGACGACCCAGGCGAGGCAGCGTATGGCGGACAGCAGGTCGCGGAGCCCGGCATGAATCATGAGCGCGGCAAAGGTGCCGCCGAAGACGATCAGCGCCGCATCCATCTTGAGCAGCGCGACGATCGGGTCGCCTTCGAGATGATTGGCGAGGAAGACGATGAAGACGCCAAGCCCGATGCCCAGGATTGCAAACACCGCTCAGGTCCCTTCCGTGAATGGCGTGGCGGACGCGGGGGAGATGAGCAGGGTGAGCCGCCGGATCGCCCGCTTGCGCAGACGCGTCGCCTTGCTCTCGTCGATCGCCATCGCCACGGCGACTTCCTTGTTCGTCAGCTCCTCCAGATAGAAGAGAGAGAGCGCCGTCCGCTCCGTTTCGTCGAGACGGCCCACCGCCTGCGTGAGGCCCTCCATGTCCTCCTGGCGGATGATGAGATCGAGCGCGCTCTCCTCGTCGTCGCCGCCGGCCTCCGACATCGCCGCACCGGCTTTCGACGCGACGCCGCTCGCGCGCATGAGGTCGATCATGGCCCCAAAAACCCGCGGTTTGATGAAGGCGAGGAACGGCACGCCACGCTCCGGGGCATAGCGCTCGCGCTGCTCCAGCGCGATCATGATCCCCTGCTGCACGAGCTCGTCGACGTCCGCCCACGGCATTCTGTCCCGGATGCGTCGCGCCGCGCGATAGATCCAGCCGCCGCACTGCTTCAGAACGGCCTCCGAGGACGGCATCTCCAGCGGGAGCGCGTCATGCGGCACGGCCGGCTTCCGCTTTCTGCTCGGCATTCGGCGGCCGGACCGCATCGATGACCACGACGTTCATCGATTGCGGGATCTCTTCGGCCGCGATGACCGCCATGAGATGGCCAAGGCAGCGGGCAACCGGACGGCGGATCGCGCTTTGCACCGCGAGCACGGGCTTGAGCTTGAGCCGCTCCGCCGTCTGCCGTCCCTGGGTGGCGGCGGCCCGCAAGAGCCGCGCGGTTGCGGGCTCGATGATCTGCCCGAAGCCGTGCTCCTTCCCGGTCGCAACCGCTTTGTGAACGAGCGCCTCGAGCTGCGGCTCCAGGACCAGTACTCGGAGCACCTGCTCGCTGTCGGCGAAGCGCGACACGATCTGCCGCCCGATCAGGAGCCGGACATGGGCCAAAAGCCTTTCCGGATCCTTCGCCACCGCGTCGGAAGCATCTACGATGGCATCTGTGATCCGCTCGAAGTCCTTGATCGAGACCCCCTCCGCAAGCAGGGTCTGCAGGATCTGGCGAACGGTGCCGGGCTGGACGCGATTGCGGAGCTCCTCGACGACCTTCGGGCGGAGCTTCGCCTGGTGGATGAGCAGCTCGTCGACCTCCGGCCGTCCCAACATCTCCCAGCCATGGCGGTCGAGGACGAACCCGAGATGGGTGGCGATCACCGCGGCGGGCTCGGCGACCGTGTAGCCGAGCGTTTCCGCTTCCTGCACCTTTGCCGGCGTGATCCAGACCGCGTCCTGGCCGTACACCGGGTCCTTGACGTGCCGCCCCTTGCCGATCTTGCTCAGGATGTCGGGCGTCTCGATCGCCAGCATTTGGCCGGGGACGACGCCGCCCTTGGCGACCGCCGCGCCCCGGATCGTGAAGACGTATTCCTGCGGGCGAAGCCCGGCCGCGTCGCGAACGTGGATGTTGGGAACGACGAAGCCCATGCGTCGGCTGTATTGCTGGCGCACGGCGGTGAGGCGGCCAAGCAGCGTCGGACCGCCGCCCTTCGCCTGCTGGATCAGGGAGACGAGGGCGAAACCGATCTCCAGGCCGAACGGGTCGACCTTCTGCACCGAGGCAACGTCCAGCCCGCGCCCCTCCGCGGGCGGCTCCGCCTTGTCCGGCGCCCGCTCCTCCGCGCGCTTGCGCCGGTCGCCGACCGACATTCGAATTCCGAGACCGACGAGCCCCGACCCGAACAGCAGGAAAGGCAAATGAGCCATTCCCGGCATCAGCCCGAGGATCGTGAGCAATCCGCCGGCGCTCCACAATGCCTGCGGATAGCGCGAGATCTGCTGGATGACCTGGGTGCTGATGTCCTCCCCGGTCGCCACGCGCGTCACGATCAGGCCGGCGGCGACGGAGATGGCGAGCGAGGGAATCTGCGCTGCGACGCCGTCGCCGACCGTGAGCAGCGTGTAAGTGTGCGCGGCGACCCCGATCGGCAGGCCATGCTGAAGCGTGCCGATCAAGAGGCCGCCGATCAGGTTCACGCTGAGGATGATGATGGCGGCGATCGCGTCGCCGCGGACGAACTTGGAGGCGCCGTCCATGGCCCCGAAGAAATCGGCCTCGCGCCGCAGCTGCTCGCGCCGCCCTTCGGCCTGCTTCGCCGTGAACGCGCCGGCATTGACATCGGCGTCGATCGCCATCTGCCGGCCGGGCAGCGAGTTCGAGCATGAATCTCGCGCTCACCTCCGCCACGCGGCTCGACCCCTTGGTCACCACCACCAGGTTGATGACGATGAGGATGAGGAAGATGATGAATCCCACGACGTAGTTGCCGCCGACCACGAAGCTGCCGAAAGCCTCCACCACGCGGCCCGCGGCACCCGTCCCGGTGTAGCCGTCGAGGAGGATTGCCCGTGCGGTCGCGACGTTGAGCGCGAGCCGCATCAGCGTGGTGCCCAGCAGGACGGAGGGGAACGCGAGGAATTCGGACGGCTCGTGGACGTACATTGCCGCCGCGACGATCACCAGCCCCGCCGAGATATTCAGCGCGAACATCATGGAGATGGCGGTCGGCGACAGCGGCACGATCAACATCACGAGCACGGCCGCGACGGTGATCGGCGCCACCATCCGCGATGCCAAATTCGCCGCCGGGCCCGCCCCCGGGGCGGCAGCCCGCCCCTCAGTCGTGCTCGCCGACATGGACGATTGGCCCGAGTTGCTGGAAGACGTGGCGGGCGTACCGTACATCCACCGAGAACATCAGCGCGCCGCCGAATCCGATCACCAGCAGAAGCCCGATCGCCTTCGGCACGAACGTGATCGCCGCCTCGCGAATCTGGGTGGTGGTCTGCAGGATCGCGCCTACCACCCCGAGCACCAGGCAGACGGCAAGCGGCGGCCCGGCCATCGCCAGGAACGACGCCATGGCGCCGTCGGTGTACCAGTCAGGGATCGTCATGCACCACCGGGCTCGGCGTCGGGCATGACGATCTCGGTGATGCGGATGCCGTACTGGCGGCCCTCGGTCGCGACGACCTCGCCTTTGGCGACGATGCGGCCGTTGATCCGGATGTCGAGCGGATCGCCGACCGGGCGCTGGAGGCTGATGACCTCGCCCTGCCGCAGCGCCTTGATGTCGCGGATCCGAAGGCTCATCCGCCCAAGCTCGACGGCGAGATCGACGACGACGTTCTCGACCACCGCGGGCGGAATGACCACGGCCTCGGCCGGCGCGCCCGCGTCCGCAAGCGGCTCCATCTCCGTCCGCATGGCGGCATCTCCCGGCTGCTTGACGCTTCGCACCCCCATCTATGGCACTCCGTCCGAATGCACCCGCAAATGGATCTCGCCGTTGCGCTCGCCGTAGTCGGCAAGGCACAGCACTGCCCCATCGGCGCGCACGACCCGCGCATGACGGAACATCTGCAGCGCGATGACGTCGCCCACCTGCATCCGCGAGAGGAACCGCACGGGAACGCTCGCCACGCCGGCCTGTGCCGCGAGCTCGATCGGCACCTCGCCCAGCGAGGCATCCATCTGGTCTTCCCAGGCCCTCTCGCTGTCGTGCTTGCCCGCAATCGAGATCACCGACGAGAGAGCGGTGCGGTAGGGCTCGAGCGCGCGATAGGGAATGGCTGCGGAAACCAGGCCGCCGCCCGTCGCCAGCGAGAGCCGCGCCGCCATGACGCAGAAGGGCTCCGCCGAGTTGGCCACCGAGACGAGCGCAGTATGGGATTCCGTTCCGGTCACATTCGCGACAAAGTCGATTTGCGGCGAGAACGCGTCCTTGAGCGATTGCGCGGCGATGAGGCCGAATTTCACGCCGATGCGGCGCTCCATGCCGGAAAGGTCGAGATCGTTGCCGCCGACCTTCGCGTGGATGCCGCCGGCGCCGAACAGCTCGTCGACGATCGCCGCCAGCAGAGACCGTGAGACGGTGAGCAGGGCGAGGCCGCGGAGCGGCGGTATCGCGTAGATGGTGTAATGGCACGGTCCGTCGTGGAGCGTGTTGAGGTAGTCGTCGTGCAGCAGCGTCGCCGACTGGTCGTCGTCGACCTGGACGTTGCGGCGCAGCGTCTGGAAGAGGCGGGTGCGGCACGCGCGGAAGAACCGCTCGCGAAAAAGGCGAAGGTCCGGCAGCGTGTTCGTGAAGTGTCGCTGGCGGTGCACGAGGTCGATCGCCTGCGCGGACGTATGCGGCGGCGTCTGGGGGGGCGTATGATCAGGCATAGCCGAGAATCCGGTCTTCGCCCTCGTCCTCGGCGCGGCGCGTCTCGGCCGGCGCGCCATTTCCGCGCGGCTGCTCCTGGCCCTGCTGCCCCTGTCCCGAACCACCCTGCATCGCGGTTCTGAGCGAGCCCACGGCGATGCCCGCCCCGGCAAGGTGCTGCACGAGCGCCGGGCCGGCGGCCGCGAGCACCGCGTAGCCCTCGTGGGTCGCGGCGGTGAGCTGGATATGGGCCGCTCCGGTCGCCCCGATGGCCATCTGCACCTGCACGGCGCCGAGCGTCGGCGGCCGCAGGGTGACCGAGATGCTGCCGCCTCCCATGCCGGCGAGGTCGGCAGCCGCACGCTGCAAGCCGGGCTGGCCCGCTTGCGGCGCGGTTGCGGCCTCGGCGCCGGATGGCGCCGCGCCGGCCGGGGCGGCGGCAGCGGACGGGGGCGCCGGCGGCAGGGGCAGCGCGGCGAGGCCCGCAGCCGCCTGGACCGAGATGAGCCGCGTCCGGGCATCCCGCCCCGCCGCGGGCGCGGGCTCGCCGCCCGCCTGCGCGACGCTCGCGAGCGCTCCGCTCGCGGCGGCGAGCGAAACCGGAGACGGCGTGGCCGAACCCCCGCCCGCCGCGGCGCCTGCGGGCACCGGCGCTGCCGCGCCGGCCGGCTCCGAGCCACCCTTCGCGTCCGGCGCTGTTCCGCCCGGCGCGCTTGGGCTGCCCGGATGCCGGGGCTCCGGCTTCTTGTCCGCCTCCGCGCCGGCCGAATCGCCATGACCGGCCGGATCATGGTCCGGCGGGACAGTCTTCGCCGCTTCTGTCCCTGTTGTCTCCGCCACCGGCGCCCCGCGCGGCGCGGCCTCCTTCGTCGCCGAGGGGCGCGCATCGCTGCTCCCGCTCGCCTTCGCGTGCGCCGAAATGTCCGTTCCGGATACGGAGGGTCTTTCGGCGCCGCCATGGGTCGGCTCGGCAAGCGACCGGGGCGCAACCCGGCTCACCGGCGCGCCGTTCTCATCGGTGCTTGCAGCATCCTCGCGCGCACCGCCCGGCTCGGCACGTCCCTCCGGTCCGGCCGGGAGTCCGCCCGTCTCCGCGTCGGCGAGCCTCATCCGTCCCGCCGCCGCCGCGGCCTCCTGCCAGGCGTGCGCGTCGGCCGCCGACGGCGCCGCGCGCAGATCCGCAGCCTTCGCCGGCGCGACCGTCGGCCGTATCTGCGTTCTCATCGCCGCCCCATGGTCACACCATCTCCTCTTCGCCGCGCAGCGAGAGCTTGCCGTCCTGCGCCAGCGCCACCGCCGCTTCGAGGATGACGCGTTGCGCCGCTTGCGCGTCCGCGCGCGTAACCAGCGGTCCGTTCTCGACCTCGTCGCGCAGGAACTGCGCCGCCTTGCGCGAAACGTTGGCGTAGATCCTCTCGCGCATCTCCGGCGAGGCGGAGCGGAGGGCCGGGGCCATGCCGTCCGGCGGAACCGCGCGCAGGATCGTCTGCAGCGTCTGGTCCGAGAGCCGCATGAGATCGTCGAAGGTGAACATGTTCTCGCGAATCTGCTTGGCGAGCTCGGGGTCGGTTTCGCGGATCTGGGCGAGCGCCCGCTCCGACGCCGCTTGCCCCATCCCGTTGAGAAGATCCGCCGCGTTGCGGATCCCACCGATGATCGTCGTCTTCGATTCGACATGGCCGCCCAGCATCTCGCCCAGCATGGCCCTCATCTCCGACAGCGCCGCGGGCTGGATCGTGTCCATGCGCGCGTAGCGATAGACGACGTCGGTGACGGTCTCCTCGGGCAGGCTGGCAAGGAACCCGGTCGCCGAGAGCTTGTTCATATGGCCGAGCAGCACCGCGAGGAGCTGCGGGCGCTCCTGGCGTACCTGCTCGGCCAGGGTCTTGGGATCCACTTCCGAGAGGATATCGATCGCGCCGTCGCGCGAGCGCATCATCCGCTCGACGATCTCCCCCGCGCGCTGGTCGCCGAAAGCCGAGGCGAGCAGGCGGCGGAGATGGCCGATCCCGCCCGGCGTGACCGCTCCGTTCGCCTCGAGGTCGGCGACGAGATCCTCCATCACCTTCGTCGCCGTCCGGATGTCCACCATGCGCATCCGCGCCATCGCGTCCGAGATCACGGCGACGGATCGCTCGTCCATTTGCCGCAGGATGGACGCCGCCGCCGATTCTCCCATCGTCAGCAGGGCCGCGGCCACCTTCTCGGGCGGCGAAAGCGTCTCGCCCTCTAGGTCTGTTCCAGCCATTTCTGCAGCGTCCTCGCGACGGTGAGCGGTTCGGATTGAACGGTGAGGCGAACCCTGTCGACCGCGTGTCCCAGGAGCGCGCGCGCCTGCGTATGCGCGTCGTCCTCCGGAGGCTTCGGTGGAGGTTCGCGCTGCACGCCGAGCGACGACCCCGTGAGGCCCGCAAGCCAGCGTCGCAAGGGAAGCAGGAGGCCGGCGAGCAAGGCGATCGCCGCCATCAGGACGAGCGCCGCGCGCAAGACGTACGCGAAACCCGAGCCGGCCAGGCCCTCGGGCGGCGGTCCGCTCGCGACGAACCTCGCCGGGATCACGGCGATGGCGGCAAGCGTCATGGTGGTGCTCGCTGCGATGAGCGTCTTGATCTCCGCCGGCGTGGCCGCGCCCAGCGCCGCGCGGTTGAGCACGACTGAAACCGAGATCGCCTTGACGCGCCAGCTCGCGGGATGGGCTTCGGTGGTCGTCTGGTCGACGGCGTAGCGCGTCTGTTCGTGGTTCGACGTGCTCACCGGAAGCGGCTGCGCCGGCTTGGCGCTCGCCGCCGCCGCGGCGTTCGGCGTCGGCGGCACCTGCGGCACCGGCGGCGCGTTCGCGGCTCCGTTGGCCGGCGCCGGCGCCGCGGGCGGGTTCAGCGGTGCCGCCGTCGGACCGGGCGGCTGGTTGGAGAGCGCGCCCGGAATCCCGATCGGCAGATACTGGTTGCCGACGTGGTGGCTCTGCTCGATGTCGGTGGAAAGGGGATACGAATGCGGCCCGTAGGCCACGGATTCAATCGTTGCGGTTCCGAATTCGATGTCCGCCGACACGGCGGTCCGGAAATTCCCGGCGCCCACGATCGGCGTCAGCAGCGCGCGGATCTTCGCCTCCTGCGCGACCTCGACGCTCTGCTGGATGGCGAGCTGCCGCGACGCGTCGTACGTCGAAGAGACTGGGTAGAGGATATTCCCCCCAGCCGTCGCGACGACGACGTCGCGCATCGCAAGGCCGGGCACCGCCCCGGCAACCAGGCGCGCGACCGCCTCGCCGAGCGCCTCGTCCGCCTCCGGCGCCCCGATCATGACGACCGAGGCCTTCGGCCTGGGCTGGGTCTCGAGGAAAGGCGTATTACGCGGCAAGGCGATGATCACCTGGACATCGCCGGCCCCGGAGACCTGCTTGATCGATTGCTCCAGGCTGCTCTGCGCGGCCTCGAGCTGCAGCGCCTGGACCGACGCCTCGCTGGCCGTCATGGGCGCGCTCTCGAGGCTCTTCCAGGCGCTCGAGGTGTCGTCCGGCGGCGCGCCGTTGCTCGCGAGCTCCAGCCGCGCCCGGCCGAGGTCCGCCACAGGCACCGCGATCACCGTGCCCGCCCGGTCGAGCCGGTAGGGAATTCCGAGCTTTTGCAGTTCGGCAATGACTTCGCCTCCCTGCTGCGGGCTGAGCCCCTCGTACAGCACCTGGAAGGGCGGTCCCGACATGCCGACCAGGGCGAGCAGCAGACATGCGGCAAGAACGGCGGCTGCGGCGAAGAAAACCGGGAGCGGCAGGTTCCGCACCAGCTCCAGCCAGCGCAGGCCGATCGCCTTGGCGTCGTTGACGGTCATGCTCGGCACGTGACGCTAGATCTGCATGTTCATCATCGTCTGGTACGCGGACACCACTTCGTTGCGCACGGCGACCACCGCATTCCAGCCGATCTCGGCACGATCCGAGAGCACCAGCGCCGTGGACGTCGATGCTCCGGGCTCGCCGGCCGCGACTGCGTTTTCCGCCGTGCTCGCCGCCGCCTGCGATTGGCTCACGTCGGCAAGGGCCTGCTGAAGTGTCGCTCCAAATCCTTGCTGTTCCGCTGACGAGGCGGCGCCAGTTCCGGCTTCGGCGCCGGAGCTGCCCGCGAGCGGCAGGGGGATGGCCGGCAACGCCATGAGAAATCCTTTCTAGGCATCGGATCGATCGCCCAATCGCCGCTCGCTGCGCCGCGAGAAGGCTCCCGCGCGCCCGAGCTCAATGCGAAACCGCCCTTTGAGGTATTGCGCGGCGAGTTAACATCGCCTCAACCGACGGCGACGCACCATTCCGCAAGGGCCGCGCGGCGTGGCGGCGGGGTCAATTGCGGATTGGTACTGCGGCGATGAGCCCGATCGCCACGCACTCCGTAACAACCGAGGCCGCGCCGAGCACATCGCCGGTGTAGCCTCCGATCTGGCTCCGCGCGAGCCATGCCACGGCAAGCGAAGCGGCCAGCGCGCCCGCAATCGTGCGAAGCGCGGTGCCGGGCGGCAGCAGCACCACCGCCAGCAGGATCGCAATCGCGAAGGCGGCCAGCGCACGGAATTTGTCCGGCGACTGGAGCCCGACGGCAAGGCCATCCGAGCGCGCGGGCCCGAGCGCAAGCGACAGCACGACCATCCCGGCGCGCCCCAGCGAAGCGGCAACCACCAGCCCGCTCAGAACGTGGAGCGGCCGTCCCAGCGCGGCGATCGCAGCGCCGCGCGCGGCCAGCGAGAGGATCAGCGCGATGGCGCCGAAGCTGCCGATGCGGCTGTCGCGCATGATCTCGAGCTTGCGCTCGCGCGTACGCCCGCCGCCGAACCCGTCGGCGGTGTCCGCGAGGCCATCCTCGTGCAATGCGCCGGTGAAGAGCACCATGACGGCGAGCGCCCCTACGGCGCTCACGGCCGCCGGCAGGCCGGCCAGCGCGCAGCCGGCATAGGCGCCACCGCCCAGCGCCCCGGCCGCCGCGCCGGCCAGCGGGAACGCCCAGACGCTGCGCGCGATCGCCACGGGGGGCCGGTCCGCGGTGAACCGCGCGAGCGGCAGCCGCGTCAGCAGGATGAAGGCGGCAACGAACTCCGAGAGGAACGCCACCTCAGGCCCGATCCTGCACGCCGGCCTCCGCGAAGGTCGCCATGCGGGTGTGGCACGCGACCGCGGCGCGCAGGACCGGGATCGCCACCGCGGCCCCCGATGCCTCGCCGAGCCGCATGCCGAGGTCGAGGATCGGAACCTGCCCCAGCTCCGCCGCCAGGGCGGAATGCCCGGCCTCCGCCGAACGATGGGCGATGCGGACATGATCGAGCGCTCTCCGCGCGATACATGCCAGCGGCGCCGCCGCAGCGGTCGAGACGAAGCCGTCGAGCAGCACCGGCGTGCGCTGGCGCCGCGCGGCAAGCACGGCGCCGAGGATCGCCGCCAGCTCCCGCCCGCCGAGCGTCATCGCCGCGCGCAGCGGGTCGTCCAGCGCGCCCGCGTGGCGTGCGAGCGCCCGATCGATCGCCGCCCGCTTGCGCAGCAACCCCCCATCGTCGAGCCCCGTGCCGCGTCCCGCCCAGCGCTCTCCGCCGCCGCCGAACAAAGCCGCCGCCAGCGAAGCGGCCGCGGTGGTATTGCCGATCCCCATTTCCCCGAGCGCAAGCAGGTCGGTGCCCGGCAACACGGCGGCGAACCCGGCGCGAACCGAATCCAGGAACTCGCCCTCCGCGAGCGCCGGCGCGTCGGTCAGGTCGCGCGTCGGCGTCTCGAGGCCGAGCGGGATCACCCGGAGCGTCGCGCCGGCCGCCTCCGCCAATTGGTTGATGGCGGCGCCGCCGGCGGCGAAGTTCGCCACCATCTGCGCCGTGACCTCGGGCGGGTAGGGCGAGACGCCCTGCGCCACAACGCCGTGGTTGCCGGCGAACACCAGCACCGCGACGCGTTCGAGCCGAGGCATCTCCCGCCCCTGCCAGCAGGCGAGCCACGCCGCCAGCTCCTCCAGCCGTCCGAGGCTCCCGGGCGGCTTCGTCAGTACTCCCTGGCGGGCGCGCGCCGCCTCCGCCGCCTCCTCGTCGCCCGGCGGCAAGGTGCGGCAGATCTCGCGGAGATCCTCGATGCTCGTGAACTCGGTCATCCCCCATCAACCTCTTGTTGGAACCGGGGCGATCGCGTGGAAGAACGAGCCGCTGACGCGGCCCCGCCGCCCGCCGGCTGGGCCAAGCTCTCGCCCGAGCGCGTCGGACAGCAACGCCAGGGGCGGGTCGGCGCCGGGATCGCTCGTGCACGCATAGTGGAATTCGTGGCCGCGCAGCACGCTGCCCGCCTTGCCGATCGCCGCATCCTCCAGCAGCCGGGCCTCGCGGTAGCCGAGATGCAGCCGCCGCCGGGCAAAGCTCGTGGCGTGGTCGAGCAGCCCCAGCATCTCGTGCGCCGTGCCGGCGTCATCCTCCAGCACCCGCCCGAGCACCATGTGGCCGCCGCATTCGCCGTGCACGGTCCTAGTCGCCGCGAAGCGGTGCATGCCGGCGCGGAACTGTTTGGCCCCGGCCAGGCGCGCGGCGTGCAGCTCCGGATAGCCGCCGGGCAGCCAGCAGCAATCACACTCCTCCGGTGGCGCTTCGTCGGCGAGCGGCGAGAAGCGGACGATCTCGGCGCCGGCCGCCCGCCAGCCCGCGACCACGTGCGGATAGACGAAGCTGAACGCGGCATCCTCGGCGAGCGCGATGCGCCGACCCGGCGGCGCCAGCGTCGCCGCCGCCGCGCCGGCGACCGAAAGCGGCGCCGCGGCCGCGAGAAGCCCCTCGAGGTCGAGCGCGCCGTCCGCCAGATCGGCCAGCCGGCGGAGGGTTTCGCCGAGGTCGCCCTGCTCGCCCGCCTGAACCAGTCCCAGATCCCGCTCCGGCAGCGCGATCGCGGCGTCGCGCCGGATACTGCCCAGCACCTTGAGCGGCAGCCGGGCGAGCGCCTCCGTCACGCTCTCGCGATGGCGATCGCTCCCGACGCGGTTCAACACGGCCCCGGCGACCCGCACCGCCCGATCGTGCCGCATGAACCCGCGCGCCACCGCCGCGGCACTCTGCGCTTGGCCGGACACGTCGAGCACTAGCAGCACCGGCAGCCGGTAGCGGGCGGCCAGATCCGAAGCTGCCCCCGTGCGGCCGGCCGGCCCGGCCACTCCGTCGAACAGGCCCATCGCGGATTCGATCACCACCAGCGCCGCCGCTTCCGCGAGGCCCCGCGTCACCGCGTCGAGCTGCTCCGGCGCCATCGCCCAGCTGTCGAGGTTGGGGCACGGAAAGCCGCTCGCCGCGGCGTGAAAGGCCGGATCGATATAGTCCGGCCCGGATTTGCCGGCCCGCACGGCGATGCCGCGACGGCGGAGCGCGGCGAGGATGGCCAGCGTCACCGTCGTCTTCCCCGCGCCCGAGCAGGGCGCCCCGACAATCAGCCCCGCGCCCATGCCGGCACCTCCTCGCCAAGCTCGGGCAGCAGGGCGAGCAGCCGGGCGCGCGCCCGCACGATTTCGCCGATCACGACGACCGCCGGCGCGGCGATGCGGTGGCGCGCGATGTCCTCGCCCAGGCCGCCGAGCGTGGAAATCACGACGCGCTGCCCCGGCAGCGTCGCCGAGGCGATCACCGCCGCCGCGGTGCCCGAAGCCAGCCCGCCCGCCCGCAGGGCCCGGGCGATCGCCTCGATGCGCGAGAGTGTCATGTAGAGCACGATCGGCTGGCCGAGCCGGGCGATCGCCGCCCAGTCGAGCCTGTCCGCTGCCTCGTCCTCCGCGCCATGGCCGGTCGCAAGCAGGATGGCCCGGTTCACCCCGCGCTGCGTCGCAGGCACCAGCGCCATGGTCAGCCCGGCGAGACCCGCGGTGATCCCCGGGATCACGCGGAACGGGATCCCCTGCTCCGCCAGGCCGAGCACCTCCTCCGCGCCCCGCCCGAACACGTATGGGTCGCCGCCCTTCAGCCGCAGCACGCGCGCGCCCTCGCGCGCCAGCCGCACCAATTCCGCGGTGATGTCTCCCTGATGCGCGGAGGGGTGCCCGCCGCGCTTGCCGGCAAACACACGCGTCGCGCCTGCCCGCGCCAGCCCGAGCACGCGCGCGTCGACCAGCGCGTCATGCACGACGACCTCCGCCTGCGCGAGGCCTGCCAGGGCTTGCAGCGTGAGCAGCGAAGGCTCGCCCGGCCCGGCGCCCGCGAGCCACACCTCGCCCGGCCGGAGCTCGGGCATGCCGGAGAGCGCCGCCGCGAGCGCCTCGCGCGGGATCATGCAAGCCGCTCGCCGCAATGACAGGCGGGCGGCGGCCCGATATACGCCGCTAGGTGCATCGCAAGCGGCCTTTGCGCCGGGGCTGGACCACCGGCACCTGCGCCGCCGCGGCCGCCAAGGCCGCGACCGCGGCGCTTCTCGGCGATGCCTTCCCCGACCCGGTCGAAATCGCCCTGCCCGATGGCCGCCGCGTCTCCTTCGCGCTCGCCGAGACGGCGCGCGGCGCCGGCAGCGCCACCGCCGGCGTAGTGAAGGACGCCGGCGACGATCCGGACGTGACGCACGGTGCCCTGATCCGCGCCACCGTCACGGCCGGCCCTCCCGGCTCGGGCGTCGCATTCCGCGCCGGCCCCGGCGTCGGCACCGTCACGCGCCCCGGCCTCGCGCTGCCGCCCGGCGAGCCGGCGATCAATCCGGTGCCGCGGCAGATGATCCGCGCAGCCGTCGCCGAGGCCGCCGCCGCGCACGGCGCTAGCGCGGACCTGATCATCGAGATCGCGATCCCGGGCGGGGAGGAGCTGGCACGCCGCACCTTGAACGCGCGCCTCGGCATCGTGGGTGGCCTCTCCGTCCTCGGCACCACCGGCGTCGTCGTGCCCTATTCCTGCGCCGCCTGGATCGCGAGCATCCATCGCGGCATCGATGTCGCGCGCGCCGCCGGCCTCGCCCATGTCGCGGGCGCGACCGGCCGCACCTCCGAAGAAGCCGTCCGGGCGCTCCATGCGCTGCCCGAGATCGCGCTCATCGAGATGGGCGATTTCGCCGGCGGCATGCTCAAATATCTCCGCCGTCATCCGCTCCCGCGTGTCACCGTCGCCGGCGGCCTCGCCAAGATGACGAAGCTCGCCCAAGGCCGGCTCGATCTCCATTCGAAGCGAGGCGAGGCGGATCTCGCCGCCCTTGCGCGCCTCGCGGGAGAAGAGGGCGCACCCGAGGCCACGCAGGCGCGCATCGCGGCCGCCAACAATGTGGCCGAGGCCTTCGCCCACGCCGCCGGTCTGCCGCTCGGCGATGCGGTGGCCCGCGCGGCCTGGCAGACCGCCGCCGCCGTCCTCCGCCCGGCCCCCATCGCGCTCGAGATCGCGCTCTTCGACCGCACCGGCGCGCTCGCCGGCCACGCCGGCTTCGCCCCGGTCGGCGCCCCCGATCATGGCGCGCCACCCGGGCGGAAGCGGCGGCGGTAGCCCGGGTCGTAGAGCGCGCTCTCGCGAAAATCCGCCGCCCCCAGCGCACGCCCGACCAGGACGAGCGCCGTCCGCTCGACCGGCGTGTCCGCGACCACTGCAACGATCGTCGCCAGCGTCCCACGGACGATGCGCTGGTCCGGCCAGCTCGCGCGCACGACGATCGCCGCCGGGCAGTCCGCGCCGTAGAGGGGCGTCAGCTCGGCCACGATCCGCCCGAGCGCGTGCCCGGCGAGATGGAGCGCCAGCGTCGCCCCGGTCGCCCCGAACGCGGCCAGCGTCTCGCCCGCCGGCATCGCCGAGGCGCGCCCGGAAACCCGCGTCAGCACTAGGCTCTGCGCCATCTCCGGCACCGTCAGCTCGCGCCCGAGCGCGGCGGCCGCGGCGGCGAAGGCAGGCACGCCCGGGGTCAGGGTGTAGGGAATCCCGTGGCGCTCGAGCCGTCGGATCTGCTCGGCGACCGCGCTGTAGATCGCGAGATCGCCCGAATGCAGCCGCGCGACGTCCAGCCCCTCCGCATGCGCCGCGCGATATTCCGCCTCGATCGTGTCGAGCGTCAGGGCCGCGGTGTCGACGATGCGCGCCCCCGGCGGGCAATGGGCCAGGAGCTCGCGCGGGACGAGCGAGCCGGCATAGAGGCAGACCGGGCACCGCGCCAGAATCTCGCGCCCGCGGAGCGTGATGAGGTCCGCCGCGCCCGGGCCGGCGCCGATGAAATGCACGGTCATGCGGGCGCCGCCTCGGCGAGCGCGCAGGTTGCCCAACCGTCGGCGATGCGCGGCAGGATCAGCCGACCGCCCGCGCCGGCGGCCGCCAGCGCGCTGCCCTCGGCAACCGAGGCGAAGCCGGTCGCCCGCGCGGCATGGGCGGACCGCGTGACGCAGCGCCCCTGCGCCGCCGCCAGCCCCGCCGCCTCGACCGCGATGAGCGCGAGCCCGAGCCGCCGCGTCGCCTCCCGCAAGCCCGGCTCATCGGCCTTGAACGCGGGTGCCGCCAGCGCCGCGGCCTCGCACCCGGCCTCCGCGCAGGCGCGGCGCAGCACCGCAACGATCGCCTCGGCGGGGCAGCCGCGCCGGCAGCCGATCCCGGCGATTACCCTCCCGCTCATCGCTTCACCGCCGCCCATTGGGTCACCCGCATGGCTGGGCGAAAGCCGTGGCGGCCGCCGAGCGCCTCGAGCCGCTCGACCGCGAGGCGCGTGAGCGTGCCGCCCCGTGCCCGCTGCTCCACGAAGAGAAGCGCCTCGGTTTCGATCGTCACGGCATTGACGACCATCCGCCCGCCCGTCTTCAGCGCCGCCCAGGCGGCATCGAGCAGCGCTTCGTCCTCGCCGCCGCCGCCTACGAACACCGCATCCGGCACCGCCAGCCCGGCGAGCGCCTCCGGCGCCGCTCCGGTCACGACGCGGAGCGAAGGGACGCCGAGCGCCAGCGCATTGCGCTTCGCCCGCTCGGCGCGCTCCGCCCGCCGCTCGATCCCGATCGCCCGGTTGGCGGGATGTGCCAGCGACCATTCGATCGCGACCGATCCCGAGCCGCAGCCGATGTCCCACAGAAGCTCGCCGGTCCGCGGCGCCAGCGCCGCCAGCGTTGCCGCGCGGATCTCGCGCTTCGTGATCTGGCCGTCGTGCTCGAAGAGCGCTTCCGGCAAGCCCGCCGCGCGCGGGATGATTCGCGCCTCCGGCCCTGCCACGACCTCGATCCCCACCAGGTTCAGGGGGGCGATATCCCCCGGCAGCGGACCCTCCGCGATCGCCGTGCGAACCCGCTCCTTGGGCCCGCCGAGCGCCTCCAGGATGTGCAGCACCGAGCCGCCGAACCCGTACCGCGAGAGCATCCGCCCAAGCGCCCCCGGCGTCCCTTCGTCCTCCGACAGCACCAGCACAAGCCGCCCCGGCTGCAAGAGCGGCAGGACCGCCTCGAGCGGCCGGCTGCAGGCCGAAAGCCTTGCCACATCCTGCCCAGCCCAGCCCAGCCGTGCGCAGCCTAGCGTGAAGGCGGAGGGTGCGGGGAGGCACACCGTCTCGGCCACCGACACCACCGCCGCCAGCGCGCCGGCGACGCCGTAGCAATAGGGATCGCCGGAGGCCAGCACCGCTACGTCGCGTCCGCGATGGGCGAGGATCGCGGGAAACCCATCGGAAAGCGGGCTCGGCCAGGCCAGCCTTGCGCCGCGGACCAGCGGAGCGGCGAGGGCCAGATGTCGCGCCCCGCCCACCACCAGCTCCGCCCGTTCGATCGCCGCGCGCGCCGCCTGCGTAAGGCCCTCGACACCGTCCTCGCCGATTCCCACGATGGCGAGCCATCTTCGCTCTGCCGTGGCGGCGCTCATCGCGGAACGGAACCCGACCGGTGATGAAACTTCTGATCCTTGGCGGCACCGGCGAGGCCTCGGCGCTCGCCCGCGCGCTCGCCGGCGATTCCCGCTTCGGGGCGATGCTCTCGCTCGCCGGGCGGACCCGCCATCCCACGCCGCAGCCGATCCCCACCCGCCGCGGCGGCTTCGGCGGTGCCGCGGGATTGGCGCGCTATCTCGCGGCCGAGCGGATCGAGGCGCTGATCGACGCGACCCATCCCTTCGCGGTCGAGATCAGCCGCAACGCCGTCGAAGCGGCCCGCGCCACCGCCACGCCCATGCTCACGGTCCTGCGCCCGGAATGGGAACCAGCGCCCGGCGACCATTGGCTCCCGGTCCCCGGCATGCCCGAAGCCGCCGCCGCACTCGGCAATGCGCCCCGCCGCGTGCTGCTGACCATCGGCCGGCAGGACCTCGCCCCCTTCGCCGCCGCGCCCTGGCACCACTACCTCGTCCGCTCGGTCGATCCGCCGCCACCCGAATCGCTCCCGCCGAACGCCGAAATCATCGCCATGCGCGGCCCCTTCCTCGCCGCCGACGAGCACCGGCTGCTCGCCGAGCACGCCATCGAGGTCCTGGTCACCAAGAACTCGGGCGGCAGTGCGACGGTCGGGAAGCTGCACGCCGCCCGCGCCCTCGCAATCCCGGTCGTCATGGTCGCGCGCCCGCCCAAGCCGGCGTCCGAGACGCGCGCCACGGTCGCCGAGGCGCTGGCCTGGCTCACCGCGCGTCACGCCGCGTCGCTCCCGCGCGGCGCATAGAGCCAAGGCCGCGCGCCCGGACGGTCGATCCGTCGCGTCGCGGCCGACCCGATCAGGACGAGCGTCCTCATATCGGCGCGCTCCGGATCAGCCTCCCCGAGCGCGGTGATCTCGATCCGTTCCTCCGGCCTCGTGACCGCGGTCGCGAACGCCACCGGCGTCGCCGCCGGCAGGATCGATCCCAGAAGCTCGAACGCGGCGCCGAGCTGCCAGGGGCGGGCGCGCGAGCGCGGATTGTAGAGCACGATGACGAAGCCGGCGGCGGCGGCGGCTGCGAGCCGCGCCCGCACCACTTCCCAGGGCTTCAGGTTGTCCGAAAGCGAGATCGCGCAGAAATCGTGCCCGAGCGGCGCGCCGATCCTGGCCGCCGCCGCGAGCATCGCCGAGATCCCCGGCACGATCTCGACATCCAGCTCGCGCCAGGCGGGCTCGCCGGTCTCGATCGCCTCGAACACCGCGCTCGCCATCGCGAAGATTCCGGCATCGCCCGACGAGACGACCGCGACCCGCCGCCCCGCCGCCGCCAGGGCGGCAGCCTGACGCGCGCGGGGGAGTTCGGCACGGTTCCCGGAGGCGTGGCGGACCTGGTTCGGGGCGGCCGGCACCCGCGCCAGATACGGGCCGTAGCCGACGAGGTCGGAGGCATCGGCGAGCGCCGCACCCGCCTCCGGCGTGAGCTGCCGCTGATCGCCCGGGCCCAGCCCGACGACGGCAAGCCGCCCCCTCATCGCCGTCCCCTCATCGCCGTCCTTGCCGTCCCGGCACCAGGACCAGCGCGAAATAGGGCGCCGTCGTCCCCTCCACCTCTTCGAAGCGCAGGATGCGCTCGCCCGGCATCGTCCCGCGCTCGACATAGACCGCCCGCTCCGCCCGGCCGGCACGCCGCAACGCCGCGCGGATCTTTCCCAGATTGCGGCCCACCTTGATGATCACCGCGGCATCGCTGCCGGCGAGCCGCGCCGCCAGGCTTTCCTCGTCGAGCGTGCCGGGCAGCACCGCCAGCACGTCATCGCCATGAACCATCTTCGCCCCGGCCCGCGTCCAGCAGCCGCTCATCCCGGTGACGCCGGGGATCACCACGCTCCGGCAGGCGGGCCCGAGACGGTCGAGTAGCGCCATCGACGAGCCATAGAAGAACGGATCGCCCTCGCACAGCAGCCCGACATCCGTCCCGGCCGCCAGCCTTGCCCCGACAAGTGCTGCGCACTCGGAATAAAATTCCGCAATTCTAAGGACATATCGCTCGTCATTGGCATCAAGCTCGGTGGTCAGCGGATATTCGAGGCGAAGCTCCTCCGCGCCGGAAGCAATGTGGTCCCCGGCGATCCGCCGCGCGTGCCCCTCCCGGCCGCACTTGGCGAAGTAGGCGATCACCTTGGCGCTGCCGAGCGCTCGCGCCGCCTTCAGCGTCATCAGCTCGGGATCCCCCGGCCCGAGGCCGATGACGTGCAGCGTGCCTGGGTGAACTTGCAGCGCGCTCATTCCGTCTCGCTCGCCAGCGCGTTGACGGCGGCCACTGCCATCGCGCTGCCGCCCAGGCGGCCGCGGACGATCGCGAACGGCACCCGCCCGTCCGCCGCCAGCGCCTCCTTCGCCTCGGCCGCACCCACGAACCCCACCGGCATCCCGATCACCGCCGCCGGCGCGGCCGCCCCGGCATCGAGCAGCTCCAGCAGGCGATAGAGCGCGGTCGGCGCATTGCCGATCGCCACCAGCGCCCCGCCCATCCGCTCGCCCCAGAGATCGACCGCAGCCGCCGAGCGCGTCATGCCGAGCCGCGCTGCCTGCTCGGCCACTCCCGGCGCCTCCAGCGTACAGACGATCTCGTTCGCCGCCGGCAGGCGGCTTCGCGTGATGCCGTGCGCGACCATCTTCGAATCGCAGAGGATCGGCTTTCCCGCCGCGAGCGCCGCCTGCGCGGCTTCGGTGAACCCCGGTGCGAAGCGAATCTCCCGCGCGATCCCCACCATGCCGCAGGCATGGATGACGCGCACTGCGACGCGCGCCTGCCCCGGCGTCAAACCTTCGAGATCGGCCTCGGCGCGAATGGCGGCAAAGGACTGCGCATAGATCGCGGCCCCGTCGCGGACGTAGCGATAGGGCCCGCTCACGCACCTGCCTCCAGGAGCCCGATCGCCTCCGCCATCGTCAGTCCGCGCGCCACCGGCGCATCGCCCGCCCGTCCGTCGCGGACGAGGCCGTAGCGCCCGTCCTCGCCCACCAGCGTCACCGGCGCCGCCTCCGCCTGCCCGCAACCTTTCGAGCAACCCGAGACGTGCACCGCGATCTTCAACCCGCGCTTCACTAGCATCGCCGCCTCCGCGCGCGCATCGACCGCGGCGGCCGCGCAGCCCGTCCGCCCGATGCAGGCGGTGACGGCTCGCCGCGGATCGCCGGGATCGGCGATCAGGCCGAGCCGGGCAGCTCGCGCGGCGAGGGCAGGGGCCTCGGCCGCTTCAATGCCGGGCAGCGCGATAGCGCGCCATGGCGTGAGCCGCAGGCTCCCGTCGCCCCATTCCCCGGCGATCCCGGCAAGCTCCGCGAGCGTCGCCGCGCTCATCGTCCCGAACGGCAGGCCGAGCCCGAACGCCCCGCGCCTCCCATCGCCGTAAGCCAGCCAGCCGATCGCCGGCGGCTTCGCCCGCGGCTCCATTTCCACAACCGGATCGAGCCCCGCCGCGGCGAACAAGCCGGCACTCCCAATCGCGCCGACCAGCGCCCGCATCCGCCGCGGCCGCGGCCGCGCCGCGCACCGCCCCGCCAGCTCCAGGAAGGCCCGCGCCAGCCGCGCCACCGCCTCCCCATCCGTTACCTCGGCCGCCCCATCCGCGCCGGCCGGCGCGACCAGCCACCGCCCATCGACCCACGCCATGACCACATCCGCCCCGGTCCCGCCGAGCGGCAGAACTCCCCCGCCATCCACCGCCACCGCGAATTTCGCGGGCAGGTCCGCGAGCCCCGGATCCCCGGCCAGCGCCGCCTCGATCGCCGCCGCGAGCCTCCCCGCATCGCGGCAGGCCGCCGGATCGGCCCCGGCCAACGGCGGATGGATCACCCTCCTTCGCGCCTCCCGCGCCGGGTCCGGATCCGCGAGCCCGGCGCCGACGATCGCGGCGGCAAAGGGCGCGATCCCCTCGTCGGCAAGCCCGCGCACCTGCAAATTGGCCCGGCTCGTCAACTCGATCGTTTCGTTTCCGAACCGTTCTGCCGCCTCGGCGACGCATCCTGCGCCGGCAACGCGGAGCACCCCGCCCGGCGGCTTCACCCGCACCAGCCACCCGTCGGCCGCCCGCATCGGCGCGAAGAGGCTCGGGCACCATCCCTTCGCCGCCGGCCCGCTCATCCCTCGCCGCCGTCCAGGATGCCCGCCACCCGGTTGCGCCGCGCGTGCCAGAGGCCGCGCCGGACCGCGTCGGCGAACCGCGCCGCCATCGCCGCCCGCGCGGCCGGGTTGGCGGCGCGCAAGAACGCGTCCACGGCCGGATCGCCGAGCGTCGCCTCGAACACGAGGTCGAACTGGCGGTCCAGCCGTTCCGGGAGTGTCGCGGCAAATCCGTGGAGCGCCTCGAGCGCCCGCGCGATCTCCGCCGCCCCCCGGTAGCCGTGCCGCATCATCCCGGCGATCCAGGCCGGGTTCGCCGCGCGCCCGCGCACCACCCGGCGCACCTCCTCGGCGACCGTGCGGGCCCGCGGCGCCTCCGGCCGCGAGGTGTCGAGATGGTAGAGCGCCACCCCTCCACCCGCCGCCGCCGCGAAGCCTCCCTCGTGCGCGACCGGCTCGGCGCCTTCGAGCAGGTCCGTCTCGGCATGGTCCTGCGCGTGCACGAACCCGTCCGCGGCCGCGACGCGCGCGGCGAATCCCGCCGCGTCCGCCGCCCCGTCGAGCCCCTTGCCATAGGCGCAGCCCGAGCCCGCGATATAGGCCGCGCCCAGCTCCGCCCGGGTCCCCCACGCCCCACGCTCCAGCAGCGCGTCAACGCCCGTCCCGTAGCCGCCCGGCGCCGCCCCGAACACCCGCGCCGTCGCCCGCCGCCATTCCGCGCCCTCCAATCCCCGCGCCGCCCCCGCCAGCGGATTCCACGCCGCGTCCTCGTCCCGCGCCGCGATCGCGCGCACCGCCGCATCGAACAGCAGCACCTGCGCCTCGAAGGCGTCGCGGAACAGCCCGGAGATGCGGAGCGTCACGTCCACTCGCGGCCGGTCGAGGCTCGCCAGCGGCAGAATCTCGATGCCGGCGACCCGCGCCGACCCCGCGTCCCACACCGGCCGCGCGCCGATCAGCACCAGCGCCAGGGCCAGATCTTCGCCCCCGGTCCGCATCGTGGTGCTGCCCCAAAGGTCGATCACCAGCCGCCGCGGCCAGTCGCCATGATCCTGCCGGTGCCGGCGCAGCAGCTCCTCCGCCGCCCGCTCGGCGAGCGCCAGCGCCGAGCGCGCCGGAATCGCCCGCGGATCGACGGCGAACAGGTTGCGCCCGGTCGGCAACACGTCCGCCCGCCCGCGGCTCGGCGCCCCCGCCGGTCCCGGCGCGACGAAGCGCCCGTCCAGCGCCGCGAGCAGCGCCTCCCGCTCCGCCACCGCCGAGCGGTCGAGCAGCGCGTCCAACGCCTCGGCCGCCAGCCCGGGGCAGGTCTCCCGCATCGCCCGCACGATCCCGGCCCGCCGCGCCGGCTCCGGCGCGCGGCCGAACACGTGCAGCCCGTCCCTGACCTGCAATTCCTTGACATCGCAGAGATAGGCGTCGAGCCGGGCGAGCGCCTCGTCCTCCGGCGCCTCCGCCCCACTCCCGCTCTCGGCGAGCAGGCCGCACGCGCCGGCGCGATCGAGGATCTCGCGCCGGAGCAGCGACGTGCGTCGCCGGTCCAGCCCGTCGGCCGCCGCGAACTCGTCGATCATCC
The DNA here is from genome assembly GCA_963745975.1 of uncultured Pseudomonadota bacterium. Classification (GTDB taxonomy): domain Bacteria; phylum Pseudomonadota; class Alphaproteobacteria; order Acetobacterales; family Acetobacteraceae; genus JAKAWQ01. Next base: position 41,186 of record CAVUZJ010000018.1, on the reverse strand, counting down.
GTTCGAGCGCGGCTTCCTCGCCGTGCGTGCCGGCGGGCTTCAGCGGCGGCGTCAGATGGCCGATCGTCACCGCCCCGAGCCGGCGCTTCGCGCACGCCGCCTCGCCGGGGTTGTTGACGATGAACGGATAGATCACCGGCAGCCCGCCCGCGAGTGCGGCCGGAAAGCAGGCAGGCGAAAGCGCCGCCGCCTTGCCCGGCAGCCATTCCAGCGTGCCGTGCGTCCCGAGATGGATCAGCGCATGCACGCCAAGCCGCTCGCGAAGCCAGAGGTAGCAGGCGAGATAGGAGTGGCGCGGCGGCAGGTCGGGATCGTGGTAGGACGCCTTGCGGTCGAGCCTTCCCCCGCGGTCCGGCTGCACCGCGACGAAAAGGTTCCCCGCCGTGACATGGGCGAGCACGAACGAGCCCCCCTCCAGCGCGGGGTCCTCCGCCGGATCTCCCCACGCGGCGAGCATCCGCGTCCGCGCCGCCTCCGCCAGCCCGGCGAACAATTCCCGGTACTCCGCAAGCCCGAGGATCGCGCTCGGCCGGGCGCTCACCAGCCGCCCGGCCAGCGCCGCCGCACCCTTCGCCTCGTACCCGGCCACCTGGTACCCGGCCCCCTCCAGCAGCCGGGCGATCTCGTCCACGCTCGCCAGGCTGTCGAGCCCCACCGCGTGGCCAACCTGCCCGCCGCCCGCGCCCGGATAATCCGAGAGCAGGAGCGCCACGCGCCGCCCCGCGCGCGGCGTCGCCGCCAGCCGCGCCCACCCCGCCGCCCGGTCCGCCGCCAGCCCCAGCCCCTCCGCATCGGGGCGAAACATCTTGCGCGCGAAATCGAGCCCAGGGACCGGCTCGGCCTCGCTCTTGAAGCCGATCGCTGCCGTGAGCAGCCGCCCGTCCAGCTCCGGCAGCACGACCTGCATCGCAAGATCGGTCTGGGAGAGCCCCCGGCTCGAAGCCTGCCACGCCTCGCGCGCCGCCCCGCTCAGCACGAGCTGCAAGACCGGCGCGCCAGCTGCCTCGAGCGGCGAGCCCGCCTCGCCCCGTCGCGCCGAGAACCCGGTCGCGTTCAGCACCACCGCCGGCCGCCAGTCGCTGAGCCGCTCCGCGACGAACGCCGAAGCCGCCTCGTCCTTCAGGCTCCCGGCATAGAATGCCCGCACGCCGAGCCCGCGCGCGGCGAGCGCCTCCGCCAGCGCCTCGATCGGCGCGACGTCGCCCGCCAGCAGATGCGCGCGATAAAAAACGATGGCCGCCCGCCCCGCCCCGCCCTCGGCCGGCACCGCCAGCGCATGCTCGCCCACGCCCGCCAGCACCTCGGGCGGCCGGGTCGCGCCCACGCCGATGCCGCCGAGCTTCGCGGCCAGCCTCAGCGCCTGCCCAAAATTTCTCGACCCGCCCTCCCGCAGATAGGAATCGAGCGCCTCGAGCGCCTCGGCCGGCACGGTCGAGAGCGCGGCCAGCCGCGGATCCTCGCGCGCATCGCCGGGCAGCAGCGCGAGGCTCACGCCGCGCGTGCGGCACATCGCGGCCAGCTCCTCGGCGCCGTAGCGCCAGTAATCGAGCCCGCCCAGCAGCCGCACCACCACCGCGCGCGCATGCGCGATCACCCGCTCGGCATAGAGATCGACCGACATCGGATGGCGGAGGCTGGCAAGCCCGGCCAGCCGCAAGCTCGGCCGCTCCGCGCCCATCGCCAGCCACGCCGTCGCCGCCGCACCGAGATCGCTGTCGGCGAAGGAGAGGAAGACGATCTCGGCGGGATCCTGGCCGAGATCGACCGCTTCCTCCTCGTCCTCCAGCGTCCGCGTCTCGCGGGCCAGCAGATGCAACGGTCAGACCCCGTCCATTGCCGCCGCGATCGCCGCGCGGTCGAGCCCCGCCCGCCCGATCACCACCATCTGCCCCTCGCGCGCCACGCCCTCGCCCCACGGAAGGTCGAACTCCTGGCGGAAACGTCCGCCCACCCCCTGCACCGCGAGCCGCATCGGCCGCCCCCGCACCGCCGCAAACCCCTTGATCCTGAGAATGTCGTGCGCCTCGGCCAGCTCCCGCAGCCGCGCGAGCAGCCTCTCGGGCTCCGCGATCTCGGGCAGCGCCACGACGAAGCTCTCGAAATCGTCGTGGTCGTGCGCCCCGTCCTCGCCGTCATGGTGCGAAGGGCGCTCTGCCAGATCGTCCTCCGCCGCCGCCGAGAGCCCGAGCAGCACGGCCGGGTCGAGCCGCCCCTCGCACGCCGCCACCAGCTTCACCGCGCGCGGCAGTACCGCCGCTATCTCGCGCCTGAGCCGCGCGAGCCCCGCCTCGTCCATGAGGTCGGCCTTGTTCAGCACCACGAGGTCCGCCGCCCGGAGCTGGTCCTCGTACACCTCCGAAAGCGGGTTCTCATGCGCCAGCGCCCGGTCCGCCGCCCGCCGCCGCGCCATCTCGTCCGGGTCGTCGGCGAACCGTCCCGCCGCCACCGCCGGCCCGTCCACCACCGCGATCACCCCGTCCACCGTCACGCGTGAGCGGATCGACGGCCAGCCGAAGGCCTTCAGAAGCGGCTTGGGCAAGGCGAGCCCCGAGGTCTCGATCAGGATCTGCTCCGGCGGCCGCGCCCGCTGCAGCAGCGCCTGCATCGTGGGGATGAAATCCTCGGCGACGGTGCAGCAGAGGCAGCCGTTCGCCAGCTCGACGATATCCTCCTCCGCGCAGCCCGCGATCCCGCAGCTCCGCAGCGTCTCCCCGTCGATGCCGACCGCGCCGAACTCGTTGACGATGACGGCGATGCGCCGCCCGCCCGCATGCGCAAGGATATGGCGCACCAGCGTCGTCTTCCCGGCCCCCAGGAAGCCGGTGACGATGGTGGCCGGAATCCTCCCTTCGCTCTTCACGCGCAGGCCCCCCGGAAAAGGCGCCGAATCCGCGGCGCCGCCGCAACCATCGAGGGATGCCCGCGCGAGCCGGATGGCCGCGCGCTACGCAAGGCGCTCCGGCGCGCCCGGGGCATCCCGCCCGGCCTCGCGCCGCCTCACCGCTGGCAGGTCTCCTGGCTCGCGGATCGGGCGCGGCCCGTCGGCCTTCCCGGGAACACCCAGTGGGCATCACCCAGTGGCCGTGCGACGGGCCGCTTTCCGCTGACAGTTGCGGGAGCAGCTGCGGCTTTGGGATCGCTCCCGCACCGCATTCCCTCTTCACCTTCCGCATGGAAGGACCATCGGTTGTGGCCTAATACCCGGCCGCGCCGACGCGCGTCAAAGGAGGATCGGTGCCGGAGCCTTTCGCGCTTCTCACGCTGGTGCTCGGCGGCGCCCGCTCGGGCAAGAGCCGCCATGCCGAGGCCATCGTGACTGCCCTGCCCGGCCCCTGGCGCTACATCGCGACCGCCGAGCCGCGCGATGACGAGATGCGCCGGCGCATCGCCGAGCACCGCGCCCGCCGCGGCGCGGGTTGGACGACCGCCGAAGCCCCGCTCGACCTCGCCGCCGCGCTCGCCGAGGCCGGGCCTTGCCCCGCGCTGGTCGATTGCCTGACGCTCTGGCTGACCAACGTCATGCTCGCGGGCCACGACCTCTACCGCGCGACCTCTGCGCTCGAAGCCGCCCTCGGCGCCCGCGCCGCGCCCACCGTCCTGGTCGCCAACGAGGTCGGCCTCGGCATCGTCCCGGAGAACGCGCTCGCGCGTTCCTTCCGTGACGCAGCCGGCTGCCTCAACCAGCGGCTCGCGGCGCGCGCCGATGCGGTATGGTTCCTGGTGGCGGGGCTCCCCGTGCACGTGAAATGACCGACGAGGCCAACACCGGACCCGACGACGAGGCCACGCGCCATCGCGAGAAGATGGCGCGCCGCAAGGCGGTGCAGGACGAAGAGGTCGCCGGCAAGACGATCGAGAAGGGTCTGCTCATCGTCCACACCGGCCCCGGCAAGGGCAAGTCCACGGCCGCCTTCGGCCTCGTCCTCCGCATGGCCGGGCATGGCCGCCGCTCGGCCGTGGTTCAGTTCGTCAAGGGCGCCTGGTCCACCGGCGAGCGCACCATGCTCGAAGGCTTCGGCGAGCGCGTGCGCTGGTACAGCCTCGGCGAGGGCTTCACCTGGGAAACCCAGGACAAGGCGCGCGACATCGCCGCCTGCCGCCGCGCCTGGGACCGCGCGCTCGCGCTGATGGCCGAGCCCGATCTCGCCCTCCTCGTGCTCGACGAGCTCAATATCGCGCTCCGTTACGGATATCTCCCGCTCGACGCCGTCCTGGCGGCGCTGCGTGCCCGCCCGCCCGCGCTCCACGTCGTCATCACCGGGCGCAACGCCAAGCCGGAGCTGATCGCGGCCGCCGACCTGGTGACCGAGATGGTCGCGGTGAAGCATCATTTCGCCGCCGGCGTGAAAGCCCAGCCGGGCATCGAATTTTAGGGAATGCCCGCCCGCGCGCTCATGTTCCAGGGCACCGGCTCGGGCGTCGGCAAGTCCGTCCTGGTCGCCGGGCTCGCGCGCGCCCTGGTCCGCCGCGGCCTCTCGGTCCGTCCCTTCAAGCCGCAGAACATGTCCAACAACGCCGCCGTGACGGCGGACGGCGGCGAAATCGGCCGCGCCCAGGCGCTCCAGGCCGAGGCCTGCCGGGTCGCCCCCTCCGTCGATATGAACCCGGTGCTCCTCAAGCCGCAAAGCGAGACCGGCGCGCAAATCGTCGTGCAGGGGAGGGTGGTCGGCAGCGCCCGCGCCCGCGCCTTCCAGGAGATGAAGCCCGCCCTGCTGAACCGCGTGCTCGAAAGCTTCGCCCGCCTTCGCGCCGCCGCGGACATCGTGCTGGTCGAGGGCGCCGGCAGCGCCGCCGAGATCAACCTCCGCCAGCACGACATTGCCAACATGGGCTTCGCCCGTGCCGCCGATCTCCCCGTCGTGCTGATCGGCGATATCGACCGCGGCGGCGTCATCGCCGCCCTCGTCGGCACGCAATCCGTGCTCGACCCGGCAGACGCGCGCCTCGTGCAGGGCTTCATCATCAACCGCATGCGGGGCGATCCGAGCCTCTTCGATGCGGGCATGCAGGCGATCGCCCGCCACACCGGATGGCCCGCGCTCGGCCTCGTCCCCTATCTTCCCGCGCTCGCAGCACTTCCCGCCGAGGACGCGGCGGAGCCGGCCGAATTCGCCGGCGCGCCCCGCCCGGGCGCCGCGCTCCGCATCGCCGTCCCGCTGCTCCCGTGGATCGCCAATTTCGACGATCTCGACCCGCTCTCGGCCGAGCCCGATGTCGATCTCCGCTTCGTCCAGCCCGGCACGCCGCTCCCCCGCGCCGCCGATCTCGTGATCCTGCCCGGCTCGAAGGCGACCATCGCCGACCTCGCCGCCTTGCGCGCGGAAGGATGGGACATCGATATCGCCGCCCACGTCCGCGCCGGCGGCCGCGTGCTCGGCATCTGCGGCGGCTACCAGATGCTCGGCCGCCGCATCGCCGATCCCGACGGCGTCGAGGGTCCGCCGCAAACCGTCGCCGGGCTCGGCCTCCTCGAGGTCGAAACCGTTCTGACCGCCGCCAAATCCCTCGCCCATGTCCGTGGCCGCCTGGCCGCCACCAACGCCCGCCTCGAGGGCTACGAGATGCATGTCGGCCTCACCGCCGGCCCCGCCACCGCCCGGCCGATGGCGCTCCTCGACGACGGGCGAACCGACGGCGCGCTCTCGCCCGACGGCCGCGTCGCCGGCACTTACCTCCACGGCCTCTTCGCCGCCGAGGCCGCCCGCGCCGCCTTCCTCGCCGCCCACGGCGCGAGCCCCGCCGCAACCCCCCACGCCGCGGCGATCGAGGCCACGCTCGACGCGCTCGCCGCGCACATCGAGACGCATGTCGATGTCGCGCGCCTGCTCAAACTCGCACGATGATCGCGCCCAGAACCACCACCGCGATCTCGATCCCGCACGCCAGCCGATAGAGCGAAAGCGCCAACCCGAGATCGTCCACCGTCGCCGCCCGCCGCCCGTCGCCCATCCAGGAATCCTCGACCCGCGTCGCCCCATAGACGCGGGGTCCCGCCAGGCTGAGCCCGAGCGCGCCCGCCATCGCCGCCTCCGGCCAACCCGCGTTCGGCGAGCGATGCCGGCCCGCGTCGCGCCACACCGCCCCGAGCGCCGCCCCGCCCCGCGCGCGCGGATGCACCAGCGCCGCAACCACCAGCCACCCCGCCGCCAGCCGCGAGGCCGGCAGATTGACCAGATCGTCGAGCCGCGCCGCCGCCCACCCGAACGCGGCATGCCGCGCCGTGCGATGCCCGATCATGCTGTCCGCGGTGTTGATCGCTTTGTACGCCGCGATCCCCGGCAGGCCGGCCAGCGCGCACCAGAGCCCGGGCGCCACCACCGCATCGGAGAAATTCTCGGCCAGGCTCTCGATCGCCGCGCGCACCACCCCCGCCTCGTCGAGCCCCGCGACATCGCGCCCGACAATCCGCCCAACCGCCACACGCCCTCCCGCCAGCCCCTCGCGCCCGAGCGCCTCGCCCACCGCGCGCACATGTGCCCAAAGGCTCCGCTGGGCGAGCAGCGCCGCCGCCGCCACCATCGGCACCACCAGAACCCGCCCGGATCCCACTTCCGCCGCGGCCGCCGGCAGCGCCGCCGCGCATACCAGAACCAGAACCGCCAGCACCCCGCCCGCCCGCCGCCGCCACGCCGGCGCCGCCTCGCGGCTCAGCCGCCGCTCCAGCCACGCCAGCAGCGCCCCCATCCACACCACCGGATGGCGGATGGCGCGATAGAGCCACTCGGGATAGCCAAAACCCGCCTCGAGCAGCAAAGCGCCGGCCAGAACCGAAAGATTTGCGGCGAACGTCACGCTATGGCGACATGAGATGGCTTTGACCCGCGTCGGTAGCATGCACCCCACCGCCCCGGCAGAGGGCATCGCCCACGGCGGCTCCCTCGCCGAGGCGCGGCGCCTGTTCCCCGGCGCGCCGGAGCCGTTCCTCGACCTCTCGACCGGCATCAACCCCCATCCCTACCCACTCCCGCCTGCCGCGCCCGAATGGCTCACCCGCCTGCCCGAGCCCGCCGACCTCGCCGCCCTCCAATCCGCCGCCGCCCACGCCTACAACCTGGCCGACCCCGCCATGGTCGCCGCCGCGCCCGGTACCCAGATCCTCATCGGCCTCATCCCGCGCCTCTTCCCCCTCCGCTCGGTCGCGGTGCTCGGCCCGACCTACGCCGAACACGCCCCCGCCTGGGCCCACGCCGGCGCCCACATCGCCCACGCAACCACCCTCTCCGCCCTCGCCGCAGCCGAGGGCGCCGTGCTCTGCAACCCGAACAACCCCGACGGAAGCCGCATCCCGCGCGAGCCCCTCCTCGCCCTCGCCGATCAAATGGCCGTCCACGGCGGCCTCCTGGTGGTGGACGAAGCCTTCGCCGACCTCGAACCCGATGCGCCGAGCCTCGCGGGCGCACTGCCGCACCCAGCGCTGATCGTTCTCCGCTCCTTCGGCAAGACCTACGGCCTCCCCGGCCTCCGCCTCGGGTTCGCCCTCGCCGCACCCGCGCGCGCGAGCGCCATCCGCGCCGCCCTCGGCCCCTGGCCCGTCTCCGGCGCCGCCATCGCCATCGGCCGCACGGCCCTCGCCGACGACGCATGGCTCGCCGCAACAGCCCAACGCCTCGCCGCCGCAACCTCGCGCCTCGACGCCGCGCTCACCCAAGCCGGCCTCACACTCCTCGGCGGCACCTGCCTCTTCCGCCTCGCCTGCTCGGACGACGCCCTCGCAATCTTCACGAGCCTCGGCCGCGCCGGCCTCTTCGTCCGCCGCTTCCCCGACCACCCCACCTGGCTCCGCTTCGGCCTGCCCCCCACCAAATCCGCCTGGCACCGCCTCCACGCCGCCCTCCCGCCTGAAAGACCAAGGGGGCTCTGCCCCCTTGGAACCCCCGCCAAGGGCTGAGCCCTTGGATCCCGTTCTTTGCGGCGGTTGGAGGCCGGTTCGACTTCGCGCGGCCGCGCGAAGTCGAACCGGCCTCCAGCCGCCGCAAGCGAATGGATTGCAAAGGCTCCGCCTTTGCCAGGCGGCGGGGTCCCCGTCACGCCTGCGTGACGGGGTGCCGGTCCAGGGGAACAGCGTCCCCCTGGCCTTCAGCGTGCGAGTACGGCGCGGATGCGTTCGCGCACCGTTTCGCGTTCCGTTATGTTCAGGCCCGCGAGCGTTGCGTCGTAGGCGATGCGTGCCGGGCGTTGCAGCACGACGATGCGGCTGCCGATATCCAGCGCCTCGGCGATCGAGTGGGTGATGAACACTGCCGTGCGGCCGGTCTCGCGCACCAGCGCCGCGAATTCCGTTCTGAGCCGTTGTCCCGTTGCCTCGTCGAGCGCGGAGAAGGGTTCGTCGCAGAGCAGGATCGGTGCGTCGGTCGCGCAGGCACGTGCGATCGAGACGCGCTGGCGCATGCCGCCCGAGAGCGCGTGCGGGTAGCTGTGCTCGTGGCCGTCGAGCCCGAGCCGGAGGAGCCAGTGCCGCGCCCGTTCGCGTCGTTCTGCCAAGGGAACGTCCATCAGCTCGAGCCCGAGGGCGGCGTTGTCGAGAGTGTTGCGCCAGGGCAGCAGCCGGTCGTTCTGGAACATGATCGCGATGCGGCCGCGCAGCGCGGCGAACTCGCGGAACGGGTCGCGCCCCTGCACTTCCACGCGGCCGCTGCTGGGCTGGGAGAGCCCGGCGATCATGTTGAAAAGCGTCGATTTGCCGCAGCCGGTCTGGCCGAGCAGCGCGACCAGCTCGCTTTGGTGGACGGCGAGGTCGATGTGCTCGACCGCGACGAATTCCGCGCCATCCGGGCGGCGAAACCGCTTGGATACGCCAGCGAAGCGGATCTCGATCGGCGGCTCGCCCACGGATGTCGCAGGCAGGGGCGTGCCGCCGGCGAAATTCACAGCGCCCGCTCGGACACGGCGCGGTAGCCGAGCGTCGCCGCCTCGATGGCGCTCAGCAGCCACTGCATCAGCAGCACGAAGAGCACGAGCTGCAATGTCCAGGCGATCGCTCCCGTCATGTCGAAGAGCTGCTGCTGCTGCATCAGCTCGTAGCCGACACCGCCGGTCGCGCCGACGAGCTCCGCCACCACGACGACGCGCGAGGCATTGCCGAGATTGATCTTCCACGCGGTCAGTATGTCCGGCAGCACGGAGGGAAAGATCAGGACGCGCAGCATTTGCGTCCGCCGGGGCCGGAAGGAGACGACCATCTCCGCGAGGTCGCGTGAGATGCCGCGATAGGCGTCGAGCAGCTGGAAGGTGAAGGCGGGGAGGGTGGTGATCACCATGATGAAGAAGATGCGGAATTCCGTGCCCTTGAACCAAATGACCGCGAACACCACCCACGAAAGCGCCGGCACGCCTTGCAGCAGGGTGAGCATGGGCGAGATCGCGCGCGCCATCATGGCGGAGCGGCCCATCCAAGCCGCGAGCACGCCGCTCAGCACGAAGGCGCCGGCGAGCCCGGCCAGCGTGCGCGCGACGGTCGCCAGCACCTCGGCCAGCAGGTTCCAGCTCGTGATGATCGTGAAAACGCGGGAGGCCACCGCCGGAACGGGGGGCGCGATATAGGGCGGAACGAAGAACGAGGCGAGTTCCCAGAGCCCGACCAGCACCAGGAGCGGCAGGACCACCGGGAGGTACCGGCGTCCGAAGAGCGGGCGCGCCTCGGCGCCGGACCCGGCCACCGCCTCCGTCATCCGGCCGTCCCTCCATAGATCGTCGCCGGCGAGGGCATTTTCGGCAGGTAGGCGATCTCCAGCCCGGCGCGATAGACGGCGTCGATCTCGCCGCGCAGCGCGCCGGCCGCGCGAACATTCATCCGCAGCCGCTCGTTGGCGCGCACCAGGGAGATGATCGCCCGCTGCTCCACGGCACTGCCACGCGGCGAGATCAGCTTTGCGCCCGGCTCGGGATGGGCGGTGAGCCAGGCGGCCGCATCGCGGTATGTCGCAACGAGGTTTGGAACCAGCGCGGCGTTTTTCGCCACCCAGCTCTGCTGCGCGGCAACGCCGAGATAGGGAATTTGGCTGCTACCGGTGAATTCCTTCCAATGCGCATCGAGCTCCAGATCGAGCCTCCTTATGTCGGGCTTGCGCGCCTTGAGGATGGTGTAGGCCGGCTCCCAGAGCTCCACGGCCGCGGCGCGATCGGCGATCGCATAGGTGATGAGCCCCGGCGGCGTCGTGTTGACGACCGCAAATTTGCTGGGATCGGCGCCCATGCGCCGGGCGAACCAGAGGAACATCGCGAAATTCGTCGTCCCGCTCGCCGCCGCAAGCTCCTTGCCCTCGAGATCCTTCACGGTCCTGATCTCGGGCCGCGAGGTGACGACCGCGCCCCAGTAATCGAAAAGGTTGAAGAGATACGTCACCTTGACGCCGCGCGCATCGGCGATGCCGATGGTGAGCGGCGCCGCCGAGCCGCCGAGCTGGAACTCGCCGGTATTGAATTCCGTCGTGTACGCGTCGGGCGTGCGCGGCGCGAAATCGATCTCCAGCCCGTTCTTCCCGTCGAACCCTTGCGCCTTGATGATCGGTGGCAGGAAGGCGCCGAGCGAGGGCGCGGCGAAGATCGCCATGCGGAGCCGCGCTGGTGCCGCCGCAAGCGCCGGTCGCGCCAGCGCCGCTCCGGCGAGGGCCGCGCCGCCCGCAAGAACGGCGCGGCGCGTGCTGGTTCTCTTCGCCATCATCATGCTGCCTTCTTCCATTTTCTTGGCCTCCATTTTCTTGGCGCCCTTCGATCAGAGTCCGAAAATTCGTTGCGCTGTCGTCCCCTCGATCGCGCAGGATGCCGCCGCGTCGAAGCCTGCGGCCCCGATCGCCGCCCGCGGCTGCAAGTCGCCGATCGGGAACGGGTAGTCGGATCCGAGCATCAGCCGCTCCGCGCCCACTTGGGTTGCCACGAAAGCAAGCGCTCGCGCATCCTGCAGGATGGTGTCGAACCACATCGCCTTCAGATTCGCTTCCGGGTCCGCGAGCGATCGGTCGAGCGCTGCATTGGTCTTGAGGCGGCCGAGAATGGCCGGCAGCCCCGAGCCCCCGATGCCGCAGACGATCTTCGCCCGCGCATAGCGGAGCGGGTGGCCGGCGTAGAGCAGCCGCGCGACGGCGATCATCGTGTCGGTGACGCGCCCGACGGCATTGGCCATGCCGTACTCATGAACGCGGTTGTCGCCGCTCTCGAAGACCGGATGGATGAATATCACCGCGCCGCGCCTGTCCGCCGCCTCCCAGAACGACGCAAGCGATGGATCGTCCAGCACGCCGCCGACACCCTTGGGCTGGGTCCCGATCATGACGCCCGGAAACCCCGCATCCATCGCCTCCTCCAGCACCTCGGCAGCCGCGCCGCCATCCTGCAACGGCACCGTGGCGAGCGGGACGAAGCGCGGATCCGCGCCCGCGAGGGCGCGGAAATGCCGATTGATCAGGCGCGACCAGGCCGCCCCTTCGCGCGCCGGAATCTCGTAGCCGAACATGTCGAGCCAGCCGCCGACCACCTGCCTCTCGATCGCGTTCGCCGCCATCCATGCTCCCCGCTTCTCCAGATCCTGCAGCGGCTTCGCAACCGGGCGCGTCGGCTTGCCGCCGGCGAAGGAGAAGCCGAACCCCGCGCCCTGATCGATCAGGCGGATCGCGGGAAAGTCCGTTGCACGGCCGGCGATCTCCGCAAGCAGGGCGTTTGGCACGAGGTGGCTGTGGCAGTCGATGATCATGCGGGCTCCGCATTCGAGTTGGGCCGTTCGTTCGCCGCGGCAATGAGGTCGGACAAGGCGGAAGGGCGCATCGGCAGCCGGTCGATGCGGAGGCCGAGCGGGGCCAGCGCATCGTTCACCGCCGAGGCGAGCGCCGCGGGGCTGCCGAGATAGCCGCTCTCGCCGCTCCCCTTCTGGCCGAAGACGGTGAGCGGCGAGGGCGTCGTCTGATGCACGATCTCCACCGCCGGCACTTCGCTCGCCGAGGGCAGGAGATAGTCCATGAAGCTCACCGAAGTGGGCTGGCCGGTCGCTTGATCGTAGGTGAACTCCTCCAGGAGTGCCGCGCCGATGCCATGCGCGATGCCGCCCAGCGTCATGCCCTTCACCACGTCGGGGCTGATCACCTGGCCGCAATCATGCCCGATGAAGTAGCGCCGCAGCTCCGGCCGTGCGAGCACGGGATCCATCGCCACCAGCACCAAATGGAACTCGAAGGAATGGCAGGGATACATCTGCACGCGCCCGTCCTTAGGCAGCGCTCCGCCGCCCGGCACCTGGTAGATCGCGCTCGCCGCCAGGCCGGGTTCGCATCCGGGCGGCAGGCGGAACGATTCGCGGTGCGAGATCGTAACGAGATCGAGCCATTCCAGCGCCCGTCCATCGGGTGCCGCGATGCGCCCCGCATCGTAGCGGAGTGCTGACTCGGCGACGCCGAGATCGTGCGCGGCGATCGCGAGCAGTTGCGCCTTGAGCTTGCTTGCGGCATTCACCGCGGCGCCCCCCAGCATGATCGCCATCCGGCTGCCGACCGGGCTGTTGCTCGGCAGCGAAGCGAGGCTGTCGGGGCGGACGACGCGGATGCGCTCGGGCTCGATCTCCAGTACTTCGCCCACCGCGACCGCCACCAGCGATTCGTGCGCCTGGCCCGCGCTCGTGGTGTGCAGGCTCGCGGTCACCGCGCCCAGCGCATCGACCGTGACGCGGCAGCTCTCCATCCAGGTCGTGGTGCGGTTTCGCTCGTTGAGCAGCGGCTCGAAGGAGGCATTGCCGCCGGAGGGCTCGAGGCAGGCGGCGATGCCGATGCCGGCGAGCATCCCCGCCGCGCGCAGCCGCTCCTTTTCCGCGAACATCCCCGCTTCCTCCGCTGCGGCCAGCGTCTTCGCCGCGAGGGCCAGGTAGTCGCCGCTGTCGTAGGTGGTGCCGGAGGGAATGAGGTACGGAAACTCCTCGGAGCGGATGAAATTGCGACGCCGCACCTCCAACCTCTCGAGGCCGAGTGCCGCCGCGGCGCGGTCGATTCCCGTTTCGATCGCGTAATTTGTGGGCGCCTGGCCGAAGCCACGCACTGCCTCTTCCGGGGTCTTGTTCGTCGTCACCGCGATCGCGTGGTACTCCACCGCCTCGATCCGATAGGGCCCGACGATGGCGCCGATCGGCTTGCCGAGCTGGAACGGCGAGCGGCCGGCATAGGCGCCGACATTGTCCACTGCGCGCATGCGCATCGCATGGATCCGCGCATCGTCGTCGAACGCGAGCTCCACGTCGAAGACCCGCTCCGGCCCGTGCATGTCCCCGCCGGTCATGTTCTCGAGCCGGTCCTCGACCAGCCGCACCGGCGCGCTCAGCATGCGCGCGAGATGGCCCGCCAGCACCGCATGCTTGATCCCGCGCTTGACGCCGTAGCTGCCGCCGACATCGACATCGTAATGAACCCGCACCGCATTGCCCGGCAGGCGGAGCCCGCGGGCGATCTGGTCGGCAAATTTCGGCATCTGGATCGAAGCCCAGACATCGAGCGTCTCGCTCGCATGATCCCATTGCGCCGTGACGGCGAAGGTTTCGAGCGGCACGGTCGAGCTCCGCCCCCACGAGACGCGATAGGCGAGATGATGTGCCGCCGCGGCGAACCGCTCCTCGACCGGGCCCCACACGAAGTGCCTCTCCAGCAGCACGTTGGAGCCGTGCTCCGGATGCACCGCGGGCGCCTCCGGCGCGAGCGCCGCCGCGCCGTCGAGAATGAAGGGCAGGGGCTCGTATTCGACCCGCACAAGCTCGCGCGCATCTTCGCCGATCGCCCTTCTCTCCGCGACCACCGCCGCCACCCATTCGCCGACATAGCGCGCGCGCCCCACGGCGAGCGGATAGCGGTGCACTTCGGGCGCATGCACGCCGTTCATCAGCGGCGCGGTCGCGGCTGCCAGCTCCGCCCCGGTCAGCACCGCGTGCACGCCCGGCACCGCGCGCGCCGCCGCGGCGTCGATGCCGACGATGCGCGCCGCGGCGTGCTCGGATTGCACGGGCACCACGTGCAGCGTGCCGGGAACCGCGAGGTCCGCCGCATAGCGTCCGGCGCCGGCGACGAAGCGCCGGTCCTCCCGCACGCGCCGCTTCTTTCCGACATAGCGGAACGGGCCGGTCAGCCGCACCGTCACGGCGCCCTCGCCGCCGCAGCCGCGCGCCCGGTGTTCGATTGGCGGAGCCGCTCAGCCGCCAGCATGATCGCCTCGATGATCTGCCCATATCCGGTGCAGCGGCAGAGATTGCCCGAGATCGCCTCCACAATCTCCGCCCGGGTGGGCGAAGGGTTGGCGGCGAGCAGCGCCTCGGCCGTCAGCACCATTCCGCCAGTGCAATAACCGCACTGCATGCCGTGCATCTCGCAGAACGCCTGCTGCACCACGGAGAGCTCGCCCGGCGCCGGGGCCACGCCCTCGATCGTGGTGATGGCGTAGCCGTCCGCCTGCACCGCGAGCATCAGGCAGGAGCGCACGGGCTCGCCGTCCAGCAGTACCGTGCAGGTCCCGCACACGCCGTGCTCGCAGCCCGCGCGCGTCCCGGCGAGGCCGAGCTGCTCGCGCAAGCAGTCGAGCAGCGACATGCGCGCCTCGACATCGACGCGCCGCAGGCTCCCGTTGACCGTGAGGAGGACCTCAGCCATCGGCCGCCCCCATCGCTTCCTCCCGTGCCTGCCCGATCGCCTTCGCCGCAAGCACGATCGCCGCGCGCCGGCGATAGGCGGCGGACGCCTTCGGATCCTCCATCATCTCGGCGCCCTCCAGCGCCGCCGAAACCGCCGATCTCACCGCCGCATCCTCGAGCCTCGTGCCGATCAGCCCCGCGAGCGCAAGCCGCATCGGCACCGCGGTCGCCCCGCCCACCGCGGCGCGGATCTCCGCGCAACCTCCGTCCGCGTCCAGCACCAGTTCCGCCGCCGCCGCGGCGATCGCGTAATCGCCGTGCCGCTCCGCCACTTCCGCAAACCCGACGCCGGCGCGGCGTCCCGCGCCGCGGCGCGGAAACCGAACCCCCGCGACTATCGCCCCCGCCGGCAGGGACGTGACCATCGGTGCCACCAAAAATTCCTCGACCGGAACGAGCAGCCTGGCCCCGTCCGCCTCGGCCAGCACCACTTCCGCCCCGAGTGCGACGCCGACGAGCCCGATCTCCGCGGTCGGGTCGGCGTTGGCGAGCGAGCCGCCCACCGTCCCGCGCCGCCGCGTCGGCGGATGGCCGACCCACGGCATGGCCCGGAACAAGAGCGGCACCGTCTCCGCAATCGTCCGGCTCTTCTCCACCGTCGCCTGGCGCGCCGTCGCGCCGAGCTCGACATGCGTCTCGCCGACCCGGATCGCGTCCAGACCCGGCACGCGCATTATGTCGATCACGCGGCTCGGTCGCGCCAGCCGCATCGCCAGCATCGGCATCAGGCTCTGCCCGCCGGCGATGAAGAGCGCGTTCGGATCCTCGGCCTTAAGAGCGCAGGCTTCCTCCACGGAGCCGGCCCGCCGATAGTCGAAGGCAACCGGCTTCACGCGGCCCGGCGCGGCATCGCCCCGCCCCGATGCGGCGCGTCGCTGCGAAACTCGTGGCGCATAAGCCGCTTCCTCCGGCGCGTTTGCGGTTGAGGCTGTTGGAAGACGCGCCCTCCGTCAAGCATGAAACTAGCTCAATTGCACAAATTGATATATGGCAATAGGCTGAATCTGGGCCGGCCACCCAAGGGAGCGGAGCAAATGCGCGCAGACCGCGTGATTGGCATGGTGCAATCGACGCCGGCGAGCCAGCCGCGCCGATGAGCACGATCTGGCTCCCGCGCCTCTCGGCAACCTCAGGCCCCGCCTATCGCGCGATCGTCGAGGCGCTCGCCGCCGACCTCGCCGCCGGCGCGGTCCCCCGCGGCACGCGGCTTCTCCCGCACCGGGAGATGGCCGGGCGCCTCGGCCTTTCGGTCGGCACCATTGCCAAGGCCTATGCGGAAGCCTCCCGCCGCGGCCTGATCTCGGGCGAGGTCGGCCGCGGCACCTTCGTCAACGCCGTCCCGCGCGATGCCCGCGCCGCCGGCCCTTGGCCCGTCGATATGAGCCTCAACGCCCCGCCGGACACGGGAGCGGCCCCGCTGATCGGCCAGGCCCTGGCCGAAGTGGCGCGCAGCGGCGAGATCGCCGGCCTGCTCGATTACCTGCCGCACGCCGGGCTCGCCCGCCATCGCGCGCCGATGGCCGCCTGGCTGGCCCGGGACCTCGGCGCGCCGCCGCCGCTCGAGCGTCTCGTGCTCTGCAACGGCGCGCAGCACGGCATCGCGCTCGCGCTGATGGCAGCCCTTACCCCGGGCGACGCGCTGCTCGCCGAATCCGTCACCTATCCAGGCATCACCGGTATTGCCGCGCGCCTCGGCCATCGCCTTCACGGCGTCGCGCTCGATGCCGAGGGGCTGGTCCCGGACGCGCTCGACGCCGCCTTCGCCGCCACCGGCGCCCGCGCCCTCTATTGCATGCCGACGCTGCAAACCCCGACCGGGGCTGTGATGTCGCTAGCCCGGCGCGAGGCGATCGCCGCCATTCTCCGCCGCCACGGTGCCTGGGCGATCGAGGACGATGTCTATGCTTTCCTCGCCCCGGACGCCGGCCCCCCGCTTGCCGCCCTCGTCCCGGAGCGAGTCTGCTACGTCGCGAGCCTCGCGAAATGCGTCGCCCCAGGCCTCCGCGTCGGCGCCCTCATGATGCCGGAGACGCTGCGCGGCGGCGTCAACGCTGCCCTCCGCGCCACCGGCTGGATGGCCTCGCCGCTGCTCACCGCGGTCGCCGCCTCGCTCCTTTCCTCCGGCGCCGTTGCCGAGCAGGCCGAGCGCAAGCGCGTGATCGCCGCCCGCCGCTGGGCGCTTGCGCGGGAGGCGCTCGGCCCGCGCGCGTCCCTCCCGTCGCTCCCCGCCTTCCACCTCTGGCTTCCGCTCGCGGTCCCGCCCGCCGAGATCGTGGCCGAGGCCGCGATGCGCGGCGTCATCCTCGCCCCGCCGACCGAAGCCGCCGGCGCCCCGATGCCGAACGGCCTCCGCCTCTGCCTCGGCGCGCCCGAGAGCGATGAAGCGCTCGGAAGCGGCCTCGCCGTCCTCGCCGAGATCATCGACCAGGGCGGCCGCCGCGCCCTCGTCTAGAACGGGATGCGTTCGCTTTCGCTCACGTATCTCGCTCTAGCTTCTTGTTTTCTCGCGTGATTCAGGCCTCCGATTGACAATGGGCATATGCCCCTCATAGTGCCGCGCCGATCCCCCGAGGAGCCCACGATGCCAGCCCTTCGCCCGTCCGACGACATCCCCGAGGATTGCAATTGCGCCGCTTTGCGCAAGGCCGCCCGCCGGGTGACGCTTCTCTATGATCGCGCGCTGGCGCCGAGCGGCCTCGGCGCCAACCAGTACAGCATCCTGGCCGAGCTCGCCCGCGAGGAGGGGCCCGTCACCCTGGGCAGGCTCGCGCGCGCCATGGTGATGGACCGCTCCGCTCTCGGACACAATCTGCGTCCGCTCGAGCGCGATCGGCTGGTCGCCCTAAAGGTCGCCGCCACCGATCGGCGCAGCCGCGCCATCACCTTGACCGCGTCCGGCCGCCGCCGCCTCGCCGAGGCGAAGACCTATTGGCGCCAGGCGCAAGGCCGGGTTCAGCACGCGCTCGGCACCGAACGGGCCCTGGCGCTCCGCGTCCTGCTCAAGCAAGCCGCCGCCGCCGACTACTTGGGCCCTTCCTGACGCGGACGTCCCGCCCCGCCGATGCGGCCCGCGCAGGCCCGGAACGCATCGGTCGCCTGGTTGCTTCCCTTGAGCGACACGGTGAGCGGGGCGTCGGCTCCGATGGTGACGGTCATCGCGTTGGCCTTCTCCATGGCGCCGATCATCGCCCGGAGCGAAGCGGCCGTGATGGCAGCGATCGCCATGTCGTTCGTGTTGTCGCTGATCTTCAGCGTCGCACGATAATCCCCGACCGCGAGTTCCAGCGTTCCGGTTACACTGGCGGGAAGCGACCAGCGCACATCCGAAAAACGCGCCTCGGTGTCGATGATGTTCGCCTGGAGACCGAACGTCTGACCTGCGTTCCCGGAGCCGACCGCCGTGGTGAAGGCCGAGCAGATGTCGGGTGGGCCGGCCGAAGAATCCCGCTCTTCCGTCGCCACCCAATCGCCGCTCGCAACAAGCCGGATCCCTTCCCCTTGCGCGAGCCCCGCCCGGGGGAAAATCGCAGGCAACCCCGCGAGGCCGGCCGCGATCGGGACCCAGGCGAAACGTTCCATTGAAAGGAAGGCTCGCGCCTCCCGCCGCCGCCGTCAAGGCACTCGCGCAAAACGCTCGGTTCCGCACAATATGGCCCGCGAGGACGCGACCGACGAGGCTTCTCAAAGGAGGGTCACGCGATGACGGATCGCTGCATTCGGGTGCTTGGTGTCCACCCTGGCCCGCTGATGTACACGCGGGTCTTCCTCCGGCTCGAGCCGCTGGGGCTGGAGCTGGTCGCCGCCGCTGCCCTGCAAGCGGGGCACGATGTCCGCCTGCTCGATCTGCAGGTGGAGACCCACCGCCATTACCATCGGCTGGTCGAAAGCTGGCGCCCGGACGTGATCGTCTTCTCCTGCAACTACCTCGCCAACGTCCCCGAGATCGTCGATCTGGCCAAGGCCACGAAGCAGCACCTCCCCGCCTCGACGATCGTGGTCGGCGGCCACAGCGCCACGTTCGTCTCCGCCTCGCTCCTCGCCCACGCGGACGGCGCGATCGACTGCGTGCTCAAGGGCGAGGGCGAGGCGGCGCTTCCGGCCCTCCTCTCGGCCCTCCAGGCCGGGCGCCCGCTCGCCACCGTGCCGGGCGCGGTCACGGCGGAGGGCGAGGGGCCGCGGCCGGTCTTCATCGACGATCTCGACGCGCTCCTTCCGGCGCGGCACCTGCTTCGCCATCGCCGCCGCTATTTCATCGGCACGCTCGACCCGGCGGCCTCGATCGAGTTCTCCCGCGGCTGTCCCTGGGACTGCGCCTTCTGCAGCGCCTGGACCTTCTACAACCGCAGCTACCGGCTCAAATCCCCGGAGCGGATCGCCGCCGAGCTCGCCGCGATCGCCGAGCCCGGCGTCTTCATCGTCGACGATGTCGCCTTCGTGCGCGCCGAGCACGGCATGGCAATCGCCGAGGCCGTCGCCCGGCGGGGGATCCGCAAGCGGTACTACCTCGAAACCCGCGGCGACGTATTGCTCCGCCACAAGGAGGTCTTCCGCGAATGGCGGAAGCTCGGCCTCAAGATGATGTTCCTCGGGCTCGAGGCGATCGACGAGGATGGCCTCAAGAAGTTCCGCAAGCGCGTGCCCCTCTCAAGCAATTTCGAGGCGCTCGAATACGCCCGCTCGCTCGGCATCAACGTCGCCATCAACATCATCGCCGACCCGGACTGGGACCATGCCCGCTTCGCCACCGTCCGCCAGTGGTGCCTCGAGATCCCCGACGTCGTGAACATCAGCGTCAACACGCCCTATCCCGGCACCGAGACGTGGCTGACCGAGTCGCGAAAACTCGTCTCGCGCGACTACCGCCTCTTCGACATCCAGCACTGCGTCCTGCCGACCCGGCTTCCGCTCGCCGAATTCTATCGCGAGCTCGCGACCACCCAGCAGGTGCTCCACCGCAAGCATCTCGGCTGGCGTGTGCTCAAGGACGCTGCCGGCGTGTTCGCCGGCCTCGCCTTGCGCGGACAGACCAACTTCATCCGCAGCATGTTCCAGTTCAACAGCGTCTACGACCCCAAGGCGCTGCTCGCCGACCACTACCGGCCGGTCGCCTACGAGCTACCGCCGCCACCCGTCGCGGCCGACCTCACCCGCTCCGCGCTCTACGTGCACGCGGCCAAGCGGCACCCGCGGGCGATGGCGGCAGAGTAGGGGAAAACCCGGCTAGTGCTGCGCCTCCACGTAGGGGTAGCGCAGCGTCCCGTCCTTGTATTCGTCGGGCCAGAGAATCACCTCCGTCTTCGGGTCGGTGAACTGCTCCATGCCGTGCCCGTTCACGCCCTGGAACTGCACTTCCAGCACCCGCGGTGCCACCCACTCGCCGTTCGGCCCGAACTTGATCTCGCCCGCCACCGTCTTGAACGTGTGGGTCCGCATGTACTCCGCGATCTTCTGCTGATCGAGGCCGTTCGTCCCCTCGACCGCCTGGCCCAGCACCTGCAAGTCCGCATAGGCGAAGGGCGTCATGTAATAGCCGAGCTGGTCCACTCCCTTGCCCTTGGCCGCCAGCTGGTACTCCTTGATGAGGTCCGTGGCCTCGGGCGTCACGAGACCGCCCACCGGCAGCCAGAAATCGAAGTTGACGATGCCGTTCAGCAGCGGCCCGAGGTCCGTCTTGATCGAGGTCGCCTGCAATCCCACCATCGCGCCGCCGAACAGCGTCGCATTGAGGCCGATCTCGCGCGCCGCGTGGACCATCCCGACCGAGTCCGGCGGGTAGGAGGCGACGAAGACGATATCGGGGTGCATCGCCTGAACCGCGCGCACGATCGGCGTGTAGTCCACCGTGCTCGGCGGATAGGTGCGGTCATAGACGATCCGGAACCCGTACTGCTTGGCAAGCTCGCGCGCGCCCTGCAGCGCATGGATGGCGAAATCGGCGTCGGCGCCGACCAGCGCGATCGTCTGCGGCTTCGGCGTCAGCGAAGCTGCCACCGCGAAGAAACCGTGCGAGATGCTCGCCTTGGGATCCATCCCGCCGGTCGGGATCATGGAGAAATAGTCCGGGTAGTTGAACTGGCTGTTCACCGCCAGCCCGAACAGGCCGATGAACACCATCTGGTGCGCCATGACGATCGGCATCGCCGGGGCGATCATGTTGGTGGCGTAGCCGCTCACCACGAGATCGGCGTGATCGACGTCGAGCAGCTTGGTGTAGATCCCGGGCACGGTCGCCGGATTGCTCTGGTCGTCGTAATAGATGAGCTTCACCGGCCGCCCGAGCAGCCCGCCATGCGCGTTGGTGTCCTTCGCCCAGAGCTGCATCGCGAGCAAAGCGGCCTTCCCGTTCGCCGCGAGACCGCCGGTGAGCGCCATGCCGAACCCGATGGTGATCGGCTTTTCGGCCGCCCGCGCCGGACCGCCTAGGCCGGCTGCCGCCAGACCGAGGCCCATGACCCAGACGAGGCGACGACGCCTCCAGATTCCCACCGGCATTTCCCGTTTCCTTCCCCAGAATTGAACGTCTCGTTTTATATAGCCCGCCCCCGCCGGCCGGCGCCAGATGCCGCCCGCGCCGGCCGCGGGCAGGGGAGGGGGCTGCCGCCCCCAGCCCCTCCTCGGTGACACTGCCCGCCCCTTGCGCTAATCGAGTCCGAGCGAGAACCGCCCACAACTCCGATCGGCCGATGACCAGCAGCAACGAGATCCGCGCCAGCTTCCTCGACTACTTCGCGAGAAACGGCCACCAGGTGGTCGCAAGCTCGCCGCTCGTCCCCCGCAACGACCCCACGCTCCTCTTCACCAACGCCGGCATGGTGCAGTTCAAGAACGTCTTCACCGGCCAGGAGAAGCGCCCCTACAGCCGCGCCGCCACGGCGCAGAAATGCGTCCGCGCGGGGGGCAAGCACAACGACCTCGACAATGTCGGCTACACCGCCCGCCACCACACCTTCTTCGAAATGCTCGGCAATTTCAGCTTCGGGGACTACTTCAAGGAAGCCGCGATCGCCTTCGCCTGGGAGCTCGTCACCCGCGACTTCGCCCTCCCGCGCGAGCGCCTCTCCGTCACCGTCTACGCCGAGGACGAGGACGCCGCCCGCCTCTGGCACAAGATCGCGGGCCTGCCCGAGGAGCGCATCGTCCGCATCGCCTCGTCCGACAATTTCTGGCGCATGGGCGATACCGGCCCCTGCGGCCCCTGCTCGGAAATCTTCTACGACCACGGCCCGGAAATCCCCGGCGGTCCGCCCGGCAGCCCCGAGGCCGAGGGCGACCGCTTCGTCGAGATCTGGAACCTCGTCTTCATGCAGTTCGAGGAGGGCCCGCCGGGCGTCCGCGTGCCCCTCCCGCGCCCCTCGATCGACACCGGCATGGGCCTCGAGCGGGTCGCCGCAATCCTCCAGGGCAAGCACGACAACTACGACACCGACACGCTCCGCGCGCTCATCCTCGCCTCCGCCGAAGCTAGCGGCCAGGAGCCCGACGGCCTCTACCGCATCGACCACCGCGTCATCGCCGACCACCTCCGCAGCTCGGCCTTCCTCATCGCCGACGGCGTGCTGCCCGCCAACGAGGGCCGCGGCTACGTGCTCCGCCGGATCATGCGCCGCGCCATGCGCCACGCCTACCGCATGGGCGCGCGCGAGCCACTGATGTACCGCCTCCTCCCGGCGCTGATCCGGCAGATGGGCAGCGCCTACCCCGAGCTCATCCGCGCCGAAACCCTGATCTCGGACACGCTCAAGCTCGAAGAGGGCCGCTTCCAGGCCCTGCTCGAGCGCGGCCTCGCCCTGCTCGCCGAGGAAACCGAGAAGCTCGGCTCCGACGAACCGCTCCCCGGTCCGGTCGCCTTCCGCCTCTACGACACCTTCGGCTTCCCGCTCGACCTCACCGAGGACGCGCTCCGCGAAGAGGGCCGCACAGTGGACGCCGCCGGCTTCGCCGCGGCAATGGCGGAACAGCGCCGCCGCGCCCGCGCCGCCTGGTCCGGATCGGGCGACGCCGCGACCGAGCGCGTCTGGTTCGAGGTCCGCGACACCGCCGGCGCCTCCGAGTTCCTCGGCTATTCCACCGAAACCGCGGAAGGCACGATCGCCGCGCTGATCGTCGAGGGAAAGCCGGCCGTATCCGCGCCCGCCGGCAGCGCGGTCGCCGTGGTGCTTAACCAGACCCCCTTCTACGCCGAATCCGGCGGCCAGGTCGGCGATTCCGGCCGCATCACCGGCGCCGATGGCCTCGTGATCGAAATCTCCGACACGCAGCGCAAGGCGGGCGACCTCATCGTTCATATCGGCCGCGTCGCCTCCGGTACCGCCCGCGCCGGCGCCCCCGTCGTCGCCGAAGTCGATCACGCCCGCCGCACCGCCATCCGCGCCCACCACTCCGCCACCCATCTCCTGCACGAGGCGCTGCGCCGCCGGCTCGGCAAGCACGTCACCCAGAAAGGCAGCCTCAACGCCCCCGACCGCCTCCGCTTCGACATCAGCCACCCGCACCCGATCGCCCATGGCGACCTCGCCTGGGTCGAATCGGAGGTCAACGCGCGCGTGCGCGAGAACAGCGAGGTCACCACCCGCCTGATGAGCCCCGAAGCCGCCGTCGCCGAAGGTGCCATGGCCCTCTTCGGCGAGAAATACGGCGAGGAGGTGCGCGTCGTCTCGATGGGCGGCGGCGACGAGAAGAAACCCGCCTACTCGATCGAGCTCTGCGGCGGCACCCACGTCCGCCGCACCGGCGATATCGGCCTCTTCCGCATCGTCGCCGAAACCGCAATCGGCGCCGGCCTCCGCCGCATCGAGGCCACCACCGGCGAAGCCGCCCTCCAGCGCATCGCCGAAACCGATCGCGCGCTCGCCGAAGCCGCCGCCACGCTGAAAACCCCACCCCTGGAGCTGCCCGCCCGCCTCGAAGCGCTGATCGAGGAACGCCGCCGGCTCGAACGCCAGATCACCGAGCTCCAGCGCCGCCTCGCCACCGGCGGCGACGCCGCCGCGGTCGAGGAGGTCAACGGCATCCGCCTCGCCGCACGCAACCTCGGCGAAGTCCCGGCCCGCGAACTCAAGAATCTCGCCGACGCCATCCAACGCAAGCTCGGCAGTGGCGTCGTCGCCCTCGTCTCCACCGCCGAAGGCAAGGCCAGCATCGTCGTCGGCATATCGCCCGACCTCACCGGCCGGTTCGACGCCGTCACCCTCGCCCGCGCCGCCTCCGCCGCGGTCGGCGGCAAAGGCGGCGGCGGCCGCCCCGACCTCGCCCAGGCCGGCGGCCCGGACGCCTCCCAAGCCGAAGCGGCCCTCCAGGCCATCCGCACCGCTCTCGCCGCTTGAGCAAGCAAGACCAGGGGACGCTGTCCCCTGGACCCCATTCGCTTGGCGGGCGCTGAGGGCGGTTTGGGCGTTTGCGCATTGCGCAAACGCCCAAACCGCCCTCAGCGCCCGCCAAAACGAAAGGGTTCCAAGGGCTCAGCCCTTGGCGGGGTTCCAAGGGGCAGAGCCCCTTGGCCTTCCTTCCAGCGCCTCGCGGGCCGCCGTGGCGAGCGCGTCGGCGCGGTGGTTCATCGGGTCGGTTGCGTGTCCGCGCACCCAGCGCCATTCGACTTGGTGGCGGGCCGAGGCGGCCAGCAGGCGTTGCCAGAGGTCCTTGTTGAGCACGGGCTTGCCGTCAGCCGTGCGCCAGTTCCGCCGAACCCAATTCGACTGCCACTTTGTGATTCCCTGCTGAACATACTGGCTGTCGGTGTGCAGGAGCACGCGGCAGGGCTTCGTCAGCGCCTCCAGTGCGGCGGACGCGGCGGTGAGTTCCATTCGGTTGTTCGTGGTGGCGGGTTCGGCGCCGGAGAGGGTGCGTTCGTTCTTGCCTGTCCGCAGGATCGCGCCCCATCCGCCTGGTCCGGGGTTGGGCCGGCAGCCGCCGTCGGTCCAGATCTCGACGAGCGGAAGGTTCTCAGAGTCCGTAGGCATGTTCGTCCCGCGCCTCGAGGTGGAAGTAGAGGCGGCGGAGGTACTCGATCGGGTCCTTGCGTGTCACCAGCGCGCCGGCGGGCGTGTTGAGCCAGTCGTAGAGGCGGGTGAGCAGGAAGCGCATGGCCGCGCCCTGGCAGAGGGTGGGGAGGGCCGCGCGCTCGGTCGGCGCGAGCGGGCGCACCGCGTCGTAGGCGCGCAAGAGCGCGCGCGCCTTGGTGACGTTGCAGGAGAAGTCGGTCTCGAAGCACCAGGAATTGAGGCAGACGGCGACGTCGTAGGCGAAGAGGTCGGTCGCGGCGAAGTAGAAGTCGATCAGACCGGAGATTTTTCCCTCGAGGAAGAAGACGTTGTCGGGGAAGAGGTCGGCGTGGATATGTCCGCGCGGGAGGTCGGCGGGCCAGGCGGCGAGGATGCGGGCGAGGGAATTTTGCAGGTCGGCTTCGAGGCCCGGGCGGATTGTATCGCTGCCGGGGGCGCTCGCCGCGAGCAGTTTCGGCCAGGCCTCAGGCCCGAGCGCGTTGGCCCGCTCGGGCACGTAGCCGCTTCCGGCGAGGTGGAGTCTCGCGAGCGCTTCGCCGAGCGGCGCGCAATGGGCGAGCCGGATGCGCCGCGGCCATACGCCGGGCAGGAAGGTGGTGATGGCGGCGTGCCGCCCGGCGAGGTGGCGGAGCGCTGCGCCGTCGCGTCCCGGCACCGGGCGCGGGCAGGGGATGCCGCGCCCGGCGAGATGCTCCATCAGCCCGAGGAACCAGGGCAAATCCTCGGGCGCCACGCGCCGCTCATAGAGGGTGAGGATGAAGTCGCCCTCGCTCGTGCGCAGCGCGTAGTTGCTGTTCTCCACGCCCTCGGCGATCCCGCGGAAGGCAACGATCCGCCCGATCTCGTATTCGGCCAGGAACTCGGCCACCGCCTCGTCCGAGACCTCCGTGTAGACGGCCATCGCGCGGAAATCCTTACTCTTCCGCGCCGCGGCGCGGGGAAGCAGTTGAAGCGGCGGCTGGGATCGGGCATGGTGGTGCGCCTGCACGATACGCGCGCAGGAGAGAGCGGGGCGGATGATACGTCCCGCCGCCGAAGGCGCAACCGGCCCCCGGAAACGCTCAGGCAGAGAGGACCGCGCGCGAACGGGTCTCTGGAAAGCCGGCGGCAGCCGATACCTTGCCGCCGCACCGACGGAGTAAGGAGCTTTCGGGCTCCGAATCTCTCAGGTCCCGCGACAGAGGGGGGTCTTTTCCACCGGCAAGGGGCCGGCGGAGGGGCCACTCTGGAGCGTGCGGTGACCGATCAAGAGACCGAACTGGCGAGAACCCCGCTCGATGGCCTGCACCGCCGGCTCGGCGCGCGCATGGTCCCCTTCGCCGGCTATGCGATGCCGCTGCAATACGCCGCCGGCATCATGGCCGAGCATCTTCATTGCCGCGCCCAAGCCGCCCTCTTCGACGTTTCGCACATGGGCCAGGCGAGCCTCGAGGGCGAAGGTGCGGCGGCCGCGCTGGAGCGCCTCGTCCCCGGCGACATCGTCGGCCTCAAGCCGGGGCGCCAGCGCTACACGCTCTTCACCGACCATGCGGGCGGCATCCTCGATGATCTGATGATCGCCCATCTCGGCGCCCGTCTGCTGCTGATCGTCAATGCGAGCCGCAAGCAGTTCGATTTCGCGCATATTGCGGCAACCCTTCCGCCCGCTGTGCGGCTCGTTCCGCATCCGGATCGTGCGCTGCTCGCCCTGCAAGGGCCGGCGGCGGCGAAGGTGCTTGCCCGGCTCGATCCCGGCGTCGAGGCGCTTCCATTCCTCGGCGTGGCCGAGCGGCGATTGCTGGGCGCGCCTGCGGTGGTCACCCGCTCCGGCTACACCGGCGAGGACGGCTTCGAGATCTCGCTGCCGGCGGAGGCGGCGGAACGCCTCGCCGAGGCGCTGCTCGCCGCGCCCGAGGGCCGTCCGGCCGGGCTCGGCGCCCGCGATTCGCTTCGCCTCGAGGCCGGCCTCTGCCTCTACGGCGCCGACATCGACACGACAACGACGCCGATCGAGGCCGGCCTCGGCTGGACCATCGGCAAACGCCGGCGCGCGGCCTGGGACTTTCCCGGCGGCGAAACGATCCGTTCCCAGAACGACAACGGTGCCGCGCGCCTCCGCGTCGGCATCCGCCCCGAGGGCAGGGCGCCCGCCCGCGCCGGCACGCCGCTGCTCGACCAATCGGGCGCCGAGATCGGCCGCGTCACCTCCGGCTGCTTCGCGCCCTCGCTCGATGCGCCCATCGCCATGGGCTACGTCGCCTCCGCCTTCGCCGCCGACGGCACGAAGCTCGCCGCCCTCGTGCGCGGCAAAGCGCTGCCCGCCGCCGTCGCGCCGATGCCCTTCGTTCCACACCGCTATCTTCGCTGAAGGATATTCGCATGCCCGAAATTCGCTACACCAAGGAACATGAGTGGCTGCGCCTGGACGGCACAACCGCCACCATCGGCATCACCGATTACGCGCAAGCCGCCCTCGGCGATCTCGTCTTCGTCGATCTTCCCGAGCTCGGCCGCAAGGTCGCCGTCGGCGATACCTGCGCGGTGGTCGAGAGCGTCAAGGCCGCCTCGGACATCTATGCCCCGGTCGCCGGCCGCGTCGCCGAGGTCAATGCCGCGATCGTCGATGATCCCTCGCTCGTCAATCGCGACCCCGCTGGCGAAGGCTGGTTCTTCCGCCTCGAGAATGTCGCCGCCGATGTCGCCGCCCCCGGGGCCGATCTGATGGACGAAGCCGCATACAAGGCTTTTCTGGAGACGCTCTGATGGAAACGCTCGCTGGGTTCGCCGCCCTCGGCGATGGCGGCGCCTTCGCGTCCCGCCATATCGGCCCGGACGAAGCCGAGGTCGCTGCGATGCTCGCCGCCATCGGCTGCAAGAATCTCGAGGACCTCGTCGCGCGCACGCTGCCCGCCGCGATCCGCCGCAGCGCGGAGAAGCTCGATCTTCCCGCCCCTCTCGGCGAGGCGGAGGCGATGGCGGAGCTCGCCGCGCTCGCGGCCCGCAACGTCGTGAAGAAATCGCTGATCGGGCAAGGCTATCACGGCACTCACATGCCGGCGGTGATCCGCCGCAACGTCTTCGAGAATCCGGGCTGGTACACCGCCTATACGCCCTACCAGCCGGAGATCGCGCAAGGCAGGCTCGAGGCGCTGCTCACCTTCCAGACCATGATCGTCGATCTCACGGGCATGGAGATCGCCAACGCCTCGCTGCTCGACGAGGCCACCGCCGCGTCCGAGGCGATGGCGATGGCCCACGCGCTCGCCCGCGGTGCGAACGATGTCTTCCTTGTCGCAACCGATGTCCATCCGCAGACGCGCGCGGTGGCGGCGACCCGCGCACGCCCGCACGGATGGCGGCTCGCCGATTTCGCTCCGGGCGATACGGAAGCGATCGCCGCCGCCCGCCCCTTCGCGGTGCTGCTGCAATATCCCGCCACGGACGGCGCGCTGCGCGATCTCGCGCCCGAGATCGCCGCCGTGCATGGGGCAGGCGGGCTCGCGATCGTCGCCGCCGATCCGCTCGCACTCGTGGCACTCAAGCCGCCAGGTGCCATGGGCGCGGACATCGTCGTCGGATCGGCGCAGCGCTTCGGCGTGCCGATGGGGTTCGGCGGCCCGCACGCGGCTTTTCTCGCAACCCGCGAAAGCTTCAAGCGCCAGATGCCGGGCCGGCTCGTCGGCGTGAGCGTGGATGCGGCCGGCGGGCCGGCGATGCGCCTCGCGCTCCAGACCCGCGAGCAGCATATCCGCCGCGAGAAGGCGACCTCGAACATCTGCACCGCCGAGGTCCTGCTCGCGGTGATCGCGGGCTTCTACGCCGTCTGGCACGGGCCCGAGGGGCTCGCGCGCATCGCCGCCCGCGTTCATCTCGGGGCGCGGCTGCTCGCCGGCGCGGCCGTCCGCGCCGGGCTTACTCTCCGCCACGCCGAATTCTTCGACACGATTGTGATCGAGACCGGCGCGATCGAGACCGGATGCCGACTCGCTGCTCGCAAAGGCCCTAGACGCCGGCTTCAATCTTCGCCGCGTCGATCGGAACGCGGTCGCGATCGCGCTCGACGAGACCGTGACGCCGGCCGAGCTCGAACGCCTCGCCGCTCGTGCTCGGCGCCCCCTTGGGCGCGCCTTTCGGCGGCATTCCCGATGCCCTCGTCCGCACGACGCCCATCCTCGCCCACGAGGTCTTCCATCTCCATCGCTCCGAGCACGCGATGCTGCGCTATCTCAAGCGGCTCGAGGAGAAGGACATCTCGCTCACCCGCAGCATGATCCCGCTCGGCTCCTGCACGATGAAGCTGAACGCGGCCGCGGAGATGATCCCGATCGGCCTGCCGGGTTTCTCCGATATTCATCCCTTCGCCCCTTCCAACCAATGGGAAGGCTATGCCGAGCTCTTCGGAAAACTCTCGGCTCAGCTTTCGGCGATCACCGGCTTCCCCGCGATCTCGCTCGCGCCCAATTCCGGCGCCCAGGGCGAGCTCGCCGGTCTGCTCGCGATCCGCGCCTTCCACGAAGCGCGCGGCGAGGCGGCACGCGATGTCTGCCTGATCCCCGCGAGCGCCCACGGCACGAATCCCGCAAGTGCCGCGATGGCCGGCTGCCGCGTCGTCGTCGTCGCCTGCGATGCGCGCGGCAACGTCGATCTCGCCGATCTCCGCGCCAAGGCAGCCGAGCACGCTTCCCATCTCGCCGCGCTGATGATCACCTACCCGAGCACCCACGGCGTGTTCGAGGAGAGCATCCGCGAGATCTGCGCCATCGTCCACGCAAGCGGCGGGCAGGTTTACATGGATGGCGCCAACATGAACGCGCAGGTCGGCCTGACCAGCCCCGCCGCGATCGGTGCCGACGTCTGCCATCTCAACCTGCACAAGACCTTCTGCATCCCCCACGGCGGCGGCGGTCCTGGCGTCGGGCCGATCGGCGTCGCCGCCCACCTCGCCCCGCATCTGCCGAACCATCCGCTCTCTCCCGCCGCCGGCCCGGCCAGCGGCTACGGCCCGGTCACCGCGGCACCCTTCGGCAGCGCGATGATCCTGCCGATCTCCTACGCCTATATCCGCATGATGGGCCCCGCCGGCCTCGCGCGCGCGAGCGCGGTCGCGATCCTCAATGCGAACTACATCGCCGCCCGCCTCGGCCCGCATTTTCCCGTGCTCTACGCCGGCGCGCAGGGGATGGTCGCGCACGAATGCATCCTCGATTGCCGCGCCTTCGAGCGCGAGGCCGGCATCCTCGTCGAGGACATCGCCAAGCGGCTGCAGGATTTCGGCTTCCATGCGCCCACCATGTCCTTTCCCGTCGCCGGCACGCTGATGGTCGAGCCGACCGAGAGCGAGAGCAAGCCCGAGCTCGATCGTTTCTGTTCAGCAATGATCGCGATCCGCGAGGAGATCGCGGCGATCGCCGCCGGCCGGCTCGATAAGCGCGACAACCCGCTCAAGAACGCGCCGCACACCGCCGCCGAGCTTCTCTCCGCCACCTGGCAGCACGCCTATTCGCGGAGCGAGGCGGCCCATCCGCTGCCCTTCGTCGCCGCGGCGAAATACTGGCCGCCGGTCAAGCGGGTGGACAATGTCTACGGGGACCGGCACCTTTTCTGCACCTGCGCGCCGCTCGCTTCCTACGCGGAGGCCGCCGACTAGCAAAAAAGGAACTGGAGCAAGCATGGATCTCGCGCTCGCCGGCCGCACGGCGCTCGTCACCGGGGCGAGCATGGGAATCGGCCGCGCCATCGCGTGCGGCCTCGCGGCCGAGGGCGTGCGCCTCGCCATCCTCGCCCGCCGCGCCGAGCTGCTCGAGACCCTCGCCCAAGAAATCGCGGCCGCCGGCGGAACCCGCCCCATCCCGATCGTCCACGACCTCGCCGCGCCGGACGCGGGAGCCAAGATCGCCGCCGCGGCGCTCGCCGCCCTCGGCCACGTCGAGATCCTCGTCAATTGCGCCGGCGGCAGCCGCCCGCTCCCGATCGACGCGCCCGATTCGGCCTGGGACGAGGCGCTCACGCTCAACTTCATCCGCCAGCGCCAGCTCACGCATGCGCTCCTGCCGCAGATGATCGCAGCGAAATGGGGCCGCATCATCAACATCACGGGAAAATCCGAGCCGGATCGTCTCAACGCCGCCTTCTCCGCCAAGGCGGCCATGCACGCCTGGGCCAAGGGGCTCTCGCGCGAGGTCGGCCAATACGGCATCACGGTGAACTCGATCCCGCCCGGCCGGATCATGAGCGAGCAGATCCGCCGCAACTACCCCGAGGAGGAGCGCGCGCGCTTCTCCGCCGCCGAGATCCCGCTCGGCCGCTACGGCGAGCCCGAGGAGCTCGCGGTGCTCGCCGTCTTCCTCGCCTCGCCGCGCGCGGGCTATATCACCGGCGCGGTGATCCCGGTGGACGGCGGCCTCCGGCGCTATTCCTTCTGAGCCCGCGCCGCGCGAATCTCCTGACCCGCCAGCTCCCCCAACCAAAGGACAAGCCATGACCGAAGGCCCTCGCGCATGAGCGCACCCAGCGTCGCCAACCGCGCCAAGGAAAAGCTCGCGGCCGGAGAGCTCGTGCTCTGCATGGCGACCCGCCAGGCCCGCACGCCTGACATCGCGATGATCGCCGACGCCGCGGGCTTCGATTCCTTCTACATCGATATGGAGCACAGCACGATCACGCTCGACACCGCGGGCGCGATCTGCACCGCCGCGCTTGCCATCGGCATCACCCCGATCGTCCGCGTGGCCGGCCACGCCGCGCACGACGCCTCGCGCCTGCTCGACGGCGGCGCGCTCGGGATCATCTATCCCCACGTCTCCACCCGCGAGGAAGCGGAAAGCTTCGTTGCCGCCTGCAAATTTCCCCCGCTCGGCCACCGCTCGGTGGCCGGCAGCGGCCCTGCGCAGCTCTACCGCCCGATGCCGCTCGCCGAGGTCAACCGCACCGGCAACGCGTTCACGCTCTCAATCGCCATGCTGGAAACCGAGGAGGGCATCGCCCATGCCGACGCGATCGCCGCCGTCCCCGGCATCGACATGCTGCTGATCGGCTCGAACGATCTCTGCACCGAGCTCGGCATCCCCGGCGAATTGCATCACTCGAAGCTCAAGGCCGCCTACGCGGTGACCGCGCAGGCTTGCGCCGCGCACGCCAAGATCCTCGGCATCGGCGGCGTGCGCGGCGATGCCGATCTCACCGCCGAGCTCCTCGCGCTCGGCGCCCGCTTCATGATCGCCGGCAGCGATGTCGGCTACCTCGCCGAAGCGGCGCGGCGGGACGCCGAAAAGATCCGCGCCCTCGCGAAGAACCCGCGCGCGTGATGCTCGACGCCGCGCCGTCCTTCGCCGCACCCCCCGGCGCGTGCGACGCGCATTTCCACGTCTTCGGCCCGCCCGAGCACTATCCCTACGGCACCGATCTACGCTACGCCCCGCCCTTCGCCCCGCTCGACGAATACATGGCACTCGCCCGCCATCTCGGCCTCACGCGCTTCGTCTTCGTCCAGCCGAGCGCCTACGGCACCGACAATCGCTGCATGCTCGACGCCATGCGCCAGGTCGGCACCCATCGCTGCCGCGGCATCGTCGATCTCGACGAATCCCGAACCGACCCCGAAACCCTCGCCGCATGGCACGCGCTCGGTGTGCGCGGCATCCGCGTCAACGTCTCGCCGGTCCGCAAGCCCGAACCCGGCCTCGCCGAGGCGCTCCGCCCGCGCATCCGCCGCTTCGCCGCACTTGCCGCCGATCTCGGCTGGCATCTCGACTTCCTTATCCCCGGCTGGCTCGTCCGCGAGCTGCTCCCCGACCTCCACGCCCTCGAGATCGACTTCACCCTCGCCCATCTCGGCCTTTTCCCTGCCCGCGACGGCGCCGATCAACCCGGCTTCCGCGAGCTCCTCGCCCTTCTCCGCTCCGGCGCGCGCCATTGCTTCGTCAAGCTCACCGGCGTCTACCGCATCTCCTCCCCCCCCGACTTCGCCGACGCAGCCCCGCTCGCCCGCGCGCTGATCGAGGCCGCGCCCGACCGCCTGATCTGGGGCAGCGACTTCCCCCACCTCTCCTTCGCGGACAAAGTGGGCTCCGTCGCCCTCTTCAACCTCCTCGGCGATTGGGCCCCGTCGCCCGCCCTCCGCCGCCAAATCCTCGTCGAGAACCCCGCTGCGCTCTTCGGCTTCACCGCTTGACAGAGATCAACGAAGCGCCGCCCGATCCCGGCGATGGTCCCGCCGCCCGGCGGTTGCGCCGGGATGCCAACAACAACGGTGCGTCATGACATCGCCACCCAGCCTCTCCGGCTCCACCGAAGGCCCGCGCCGCTGGGGCCGGGCCGAGGACCGTACGATCACCGATCCCTACAAGCGGTCCGGGAAGCTGCACGAGCCGACCGTCTGCTCGCAATGCGGCGCCGTCTATCACCACGGGCGCTGGCAGTGGTCCGAACGGCCCGCCGGCGCGCACGAGACAATTTGCCAGGCCTGCCATCGGATCAACGACGAGTACCCTGCCGGCATCGTCACCATCGACGGCGACTTCGCCGTCCTCCACAAGGACGAGATCCTCCACATCGTCCGCCGCCAGGAGGCGGCCGAGAAGCCGGAGCACCCGCTCAACCGCATCATCGCCATCGCGGACGAGCTCGCCCAAATCACCGTGACGACCACGGACATCCACCTGCCGCGCCGAATCGCCGAGGCACTGAAACGCGCCTTCGACGGCACGCTCTCGCTCCAATACGACGAGAACGGCTACTTCCTCCGCGCCTCTTGGCACCGCGACGACTGAGCAAGACCAGGGGGACGCTGTCCCCCTGGACCCCCTGGCAAAGGCGGAGCCTTTGCAATCCATTCGCTTGGCAGGCGCTGAGAGCGGTTTGGGCGTTTGCGCGATGCGCAAACGCCCAAACCGCCCTCAGCCCCCGCCAAAACGAAAGGGTTCCAAGGGCTCAGCCCTTGGCGGGGTTCCAAGGGGCAGAGCCCCTTGGCCTTCCTTGCCGGGGTTTCTGTGCCGGGGGGTGGGTGCTATAGGCGCCCGGCTTCAGGTTCGATCCCTTGCAATGACCGACGATCCGCCGCCGCATCCGGCGCTGCTTCCTGCCGGCCTCTGTGATCTGCTGCCGCCCGAGGCGGAGTGGGAGGCGCGTGCCGTCGCCGAGGTCATGGGCGTGTTCGCCGCGCACGGCTATCAGCGTGCCAAGCCGCCGCTCCTGGAGTTCGCGGATAGCTTGCTTGCGGGCTCGGGTGCGGCGGTTGCCGAGCAGACCTTTCGTCTTGCCGATCCGGCGAGCCAGCGCATGCTCGGCCTGCGCGCCGACATCACGCCGCAGATCGCCCGCATTGCCGCGACCCGGCTCGCGGGCAGCCCGCGTCCGCTCCGTCTCTGTTATGCCGGCCAGTGCCTGCGTGTGCGCGGCAGCCAGATCGCGCCGGACCGCCAGATTGGCCAGGCCGGCATCGAGCTCATCGGCAGCCTGAGCCCGGCCGCGGACGCCGAGATCGTGGTCGTCGCGGCCGAGGCCCTGGCGCGCCTCGGCATCGCCCGCGCGAGCTATGATCTCACCCTGCCGCCGCTCGCTCCGGCGCTGATCGATGCGGCCGGCATCACCGGCGGAGAACGCGAGGCGCTCGCCCATGCGCTCGACCGCAAGGACGCCGCCGCCGTCGCGCGTCACGGCGGGGCGATGGCGGGGATTTTAACCGATCTGCTGCTCGCGGCCGGCCCGGCGGAAGGGGCGCTCGCCGCGCTCGCGGGGACCCGGCTGCCGGAGAAGGCGGCATCGCTGGCCGAGCAGCTCGTCGCCACCGTCGCCGCCATCCGCGACCTCGCGCAGGACTTGATGATAACAGTGGATCCAATTGAATTTAGAGGATTTCGTTACCACACGGGCGTCTGCGTCACCGTCTATTCGGCCGGCCGATCCGAGGAGCTCGGCCGCGGCGGCCGCTATCTCACCGCCGATCAGGAGCCGGCGACCGGCCTCACGCTTTATTCGGACGCCCTGCTGCGCGCCGCCCCGCGTCCGGCGCCGGCGCCGCTCGTCTTCCTCCCTCCGGGCGCCGATCCCACGGCGGCCGCGCGGCTCCGTGCCGAGGGGTTCGCGACGCTCGCCGCGCTCGGCGAGGGCGAGGAAGCGGCCTCCCGCCTCGGCTGCACGCACGTGCTGCACGGCTCGGCCGCCGTCCGCCTCGGCGGCGCCTGAGCATGGCAAACGTTGCGGTGATCGGCGCCCAGTGGGGCGATGAGGGAAAGGGGAAGGTCGTCGACTGGCTGGCCAGCCGCGCCGACATCGTCGTCCGCTTCCAGGGCGGCCACAATGCCGGCCACACGCTCGTCGTCGGCAACGAGACCTACAAGCTCTCCCTCCTGCCCAGCGGCGTCGTGCGCGGCAAGCTCGGCATCATCGGCAACGGCGTGGTGATCGACCCCGAGGCCCTCCTCGCCGAGATCGCCCGGGTCGAGAGCCAGGGCGTGCGCGTCACCCCCGAGAGCCTCCGCATCGCCGAGAACGCGGCGCTGATCCTGCCCATGCATCCGGCGCTGGATCGTGCCCGCGAGGCGGCCCGCGGCGAGGCGCGCATCGGCACCACCGGCCGCGGCATCGGCCCGGCGTACGAGGACAAGGTGGCGCGCCGGGCGATCCGTGTCGCCGACCTCGCCGAGCCCGCCACGCTCGCGCAAAAACTCGACGAGCTGCTCCGCCATCACAACACGCTCCTCGCCGGCCTCGGCGCGCCCCAATTCGAGAAAGAGGCCGTGCTTGCCGGCCTCATAGCGCTGGCGCCCCGCATCCTGCCCTATGCCGAGCCGGTCTGGCGCCGCCTCGACGAGGCGCGCCGCGCCGGCCGGCGCATCCTCTTCGAGGGCGCCCAGGCGGTGATGCTCGACGCCGATCACGGCACCTATCCCTTCGTCACCAGCAGCAACACCGTTGCCGCCCAGGCCGCCACCGGCGCCGGCATCGGCCCCGCGGCCATCGGTACCGTGCTCGGCATCGCCAAGGCCTATTCCACCCGGGTCGGCGCCGGCCCCTTTCCGAGCGAGCTCGCGGACGCGACCGGCCGGATGCTTGGCGAGCGCGGCGGCGAGATCGGCACCGTCACCGGCCGCCCGCGCCGCTGCGGCTGGTTCGATGCGGTGCTGGTTCGCCAGGCGGTGACGATCGCCGGGATCCATGGCCTGGCGCTGACCAAGCTCGACGTGCTCGACGGCCTCTCGGAGCTCAAAATCTGTGTCGGCTACGAGATCCGCGGCGAGCGCTTCGATCATCTGCCCGCCGCGCCGGGCGCGCAGGCCGCCGCCCAGCCGCTCTACGAGACGCTCGAGGGGTGGCAAGCCTCGACCCGCGGCGCCCGCTCCTGGGCCGAGCTCCCCGCGCCGGCGGTGAAATATGTCCGCCGCATCGAGGAGCTGGTCGAGGCACCGGTGACCCTCCTCTCCACCAGCCCGGAGCGCGACGACACCATCCTGATGCGCGATCCCTTCGAGGGCTAATCGCCGCCCCCGCCCGTTATCGCTTCCTCAACCAGATCCGCGCCGAATCGCTGGGTGAGCGCGAGCGCCGACGCATCGCCCGACGAAGCCCTGGTCGGCGGGCTCTACGCCGTCGATCCCGCCCGCCCCGTACCCGTGGCGGACGGCGCGGCCGCCTTCGCGGCGAGCCGCCCGGGCCAGCCTAGCGCCTTCATCGCGCTCGAAGTGCCGCCCTTCATGGCCCCGCGCTCCGCCGCGCTCCGCGCGCTCCTCGACTCGCCGCTCCCGAGCCTCATCTCCCCGCTCGCCCACGGCCCCGCGACCCTCCCCGGCCGCAAGCCCGCCCTCTACGTGATCTGCCCGTCCCTCCCGGGACCCTCCCTCGCCGCCGAGCGCCCCCTCTGGCCCGCCCGCGAGCTCATCACGGACGTTCTCCGCCCCGCCGCCGCCGTGCTCGCGCGCCTCGCCGCCCGCGGCCTCACCCATCGCGCGATCCGCCCGACGAACCTCTTCCGCGCCGGCCCCGGCGAGCCTGCCGTCCTCGGCCCCGCCTGGGCCGGCCCGCCGGCCAGCCGCCAGCCGCCGCTCTACGAGCCCCCCTATGTCGCGATCTGCCCGCCCACCGCCCGCGGCGATGGCGCCGTCGCCGACGACGTCTATGCCCTCGGCGTCACCCTCCTGGTCCTCGCCCTCGGCCAGGAGCCGATGTCGGACCTCGACGCCATCGAGATCGTCCGCCGCAAGCTCGCCTTCGGCAGCCTCGCCGCGATCCTCGGCGACGACCGCCTGCCTCCCGGCATCGGCGATCTCGCCCGCGCCATGCTCGCCGAGGACCCCGCCCACCGGCCTTCGCCCGCCGCCCTCGCCGAGGCCGGCGCCGGCCGCATCGGCATCGGCGTCGGGCGCACGCCGCGCCGCGCCGCCGAGCCGCTCATCCTCGGCGCCGAGGAGGCGCTCGAGCCGCGCGCGCTCGCCGCCGCCATCGGCGCCTCGCCCCAGCACGGCGTCCGCCTGCTTCGCTTGGGCGCGGTGGACAAATGGCTCCGCCGCTCCTTCGGCGACACCGCGCTCGCCCACCGCATCGAGGACGCGGTCCAGCAGCACGGCCGCGAGGTCCTCGAGGACGAAGCCCGCGCCGACGCCTTCCTCGTCATGCGCGCCGCCGCCATCCTCGATCCCCTCGCACCGCTCTGCTGGCGCGGCATCTGGCTCTGGCCGGACGGGCTCGGCCCGCTCCTCGCCGAGGGCAAATCCCTCCCCGCGCTGGCCGATCTCGTCGATTCGGAGGCGACCGCCGCCTGGGCCGCCTGCCGTCCCGGCCGCATCGACCAGGCCCTCGTGCTCCGCCAGGCGCGCCAGAACCGGATGCTGCTCCGCACCCGCGGCTGGGCCGGCGGCACCGCGCGCCTCGCCCACGCGCTGGCTCCCATGCTCCCCTGCCGCAGCCCGCTCCTCGGCGGCCGCCTGGTCGCCGATCTCCGGCGCCTGCTCCCCGCCCTCGACGCGGCCGAGAGGGAGGAAACCCGCCTCCCGCTCGACGCCGAGATCGCGGCCTTCATCCTCGCTCATGCCGGCACCGCGCTCGAGCCCGAGCTCGCCGCCCTCCCGGCCCCGCCCTCCGCTGCCGCCCTCGCCGTGCTCCGCGTCTTCGCCCGCCTTCAGGAGCCGCTGCGCGCCGGCCCGCTCCCGGGCCTCGCGGGCTGGCTCAACGCCTGCCTCGCGCCTTCGCTCGCCGCCTGGAAGGAGCGCCGCCGCCGCGCCGCGCTCGAGGAGCGCCTCGCCGCCCTCGCCGCCGAGGGGGATCTCGCCGCGATGCTCCGCCTGCTCGAGGATCCTTCCGCCCGCGCCCTCGACGCCCAGGGCCTCAAGCAGGCCGAAGCCGCGGTCCGCCGCATCGATGCCGAGCTCGCGGCGATCGCCGCCGGCGCGCCCGCCCGTGCCGGGACCGCCCGCCGCCTCGGCCAGGAGATCGCCGCCGGCATCGGCCTGGTCGCGGTCGCCGCGACCCTCTCCGTCCTCGCCCTCGGCTGATATGGCCCGCCGCCCCCAGGCCACCGCGGCCAAGTCCCCGCCCGAGCGCTCCTACGCCTGGGTCCAGGGTCTTCTCTGCGGCGTCGCGGCCACGCTCGTCCCCGGCCCGGCGCTGCTCTTGGGCTTCCTCCTCGCCCCGGGCCTCGTTTCGCTGCTGCTCGATCAGGTGCCGGGTAAGCCGATGGCCCGCGCGGTCCTCCTTTCAGGCACGGCGGCCGCGATCCCCCCGCTCGCCGCGCTCTGGCAAGGCGGGGGAGGGGTCTCGGCCGCGATCGGCCTGGTCGGCAATCCCGCGATTCTCGGCACGAGCTGGCTCGCCGGCGCCGGCGGCTGGCTCCTCAACGAATTGGCGCCCCTGCTCCTGCGCCTCGGCCTGGACGCCGCCTCCGCGGCCCGCGCCGCCCGGCTCAAGGCCGAGCGCGCGCGCCTCGTCTCGGAATGGGACCTCGGAGTCGAGTCCTAGAACGGGAGGGGCTCGCTTGCGCTCACCCGTCCCGCTCTAAGCTTTTGTTTTTCCCGCGTGATTCGCGCCTTCGGCGATCACGCTTTAGGCGGCCGCGCTGACCTCCGCCGCCGCGAGCCGCCGTTCCGCGACCTTCGCCTTCATCGCCTTCTGCAGCTTCTCGAACGCGCGGACCTCGATCTGGCGCACGCGCTCGCGCGAGATGCCGTAGTGCTGCGAAAGCTCCTCGAGCGTCGTCGGGTTGTCCTTGAGCCGCCGCTCGCGAAGGATGTGCCGCTCGCGCTCGTTGAGCGTCGTGAGCGCGCTGGCGAGCAGCGCCTTGCGCCCGTCCAGCTCCTCGCGCTCGGCGATCGCGGTTTCCTGGCTCTCGGTCTCATCGACCAGCCAGTCCTGCCATTCGCCTTCGCTATCGACCCGAAGCGGCGCGTTGAGGCTGTGGTCCGGCGCCGCCAGCCGGCGGTTCATGTTCACGACGTCCTGCTCGGGCACGTCGAGCATCTCGGCGATCTTCGTCACCTGCTCGGGCTGGAGGTCGCCGTCGTCGATCGCCTGCATCTGGCCCTTGAGCCGGCGCAGGTTGAAGAACAGCTTCTTCTGCGCCGCCGTGGTGCCCATCTTCACGAGCGACCAGGAGTGCAGGATGTATTCTTGGATCGCGGCGCGGATCCACCACATCGCATAGGTCGCCAGGCGGAACCCGCGGTCCGGATCGAACCGCTTCACCGCCTGCATCATCCCGACATTGCCCTCGCTGATCAGCTCGCCGAGCGGCAGTCCGTAGCCGCGGTAGCCCATCGCGATCTTGGCGACGAGCCGGAGATGCGAGGTGACGAGCTTGTGCGCGGCATCGACGTCGCCCTTCTCCCGCCAGGCGCGCGAGAGCGCCAGCTCCTCCTCCGCGGTCAGCATGGGGAACTTGCGGATGTCCTGGAGGTAGCGGGAGAGGTTGCCCTCCGGGGCGAGGTTCATAACGGCAGCGGCCATAGGCTGCTCCTTTCGGCCGAAGCTCCGGCTCCCGCTCCCCCGATGGCACGCGGGTCCGACCTTCGACATTCAAAACATGAGGCACGTTAACTCGGCAGACCCGGGCGGGCCCCTTAAAAGGCGGCAACCGCCCGGCCATCCGGCCCACGCGCCCTGTCTGACCGGATGGCGCGCTTTATACAGTACCCAATTAGTCCTGTCAAGGTTATTGACCTATCCGCCGCCTTTCTCCAGCGCCGCGATCAGCGCTGCGAGGTCCGCAGGCGGCGCCGTCTCGAAGGCAAGCGCCCGCCCGCTCGCCGGATGGCGGAAGCCGAGCCGAGCCGCGTGCAAGGCTTGGCGCGGGAAATCGAGGCAGCGCCGCCTCAACCCCTCCGGCAGGCTCTTCGCCGCCGCCGGCACCCGCCGGAGATAGACCGGGTCGCCCACCAGCGGATGGCCGGCATGCGCGAGGTGCACGCGGATCTGGTGCGTCCGCCCCGTGCCGAGCCGGCACTCGAGCAGCGCCACCGCCCCACCCCACGCCTTCAGCACCCGGTATCGCGTCAGCGCCGGCTTGCCCCCCACCCGCACCGCCATGCGCTTCCGCTCGCGCGGGTCGCGCCCGATCGCCCCCGCGAACTCCCCCTCCATCGTCCCCGGCACGCCCCAGCACACCGCCAGGTATGCCCGCTCGATCGTCCGCGCCTGGAACTCCCCCGCGAGTGCGGACTCCGCCGCCTCGGTCTTGGCGATTACCATCACCCCCGAGGTGTCCTTGTCGAGCCGATGCACGATCCCCGGCCGCAACACCCCGCCGATCCCGCCGAGCGATCCCCCGGCATGGGCCAAGAGCGCGTTGACCAGCGTCCCGTCCCGGTTCCCCGGCGCCGGATGCACGACGAGCCCGGCCGGCTTGTCGAGCACGATGATCTCCCGGTCCTCGTGGAGGATGCTAAGCGGGATCGCCTGCGGCTCCGGCCGTGCCGGCTCCGGCGGCGGCAGCTCGAGCGCGTAGCAGGCGGCCGCCCGCACCGCCTCCGCCGGGTCGGACATCGTCTCCGCGTCCCGGCTTGCGTGGCCGGCGAGGATCAGCGCCTTGACCCGCGTGCGCGAGAGGCCGCCGATGGCGCCGGCGAGGAACTTGTCCGCCCGCTCGCCGGCCGCCTCGGGCGGGGCGACGATCCGGAACGGCGGGCTCATGGGGGCGATGGGATGAGGGACACGCGTCAGGCACCCAACATCGGAGCGGGCATGCGGTTTTTGAAGATCGCCGTCGTCGTCATGGGCATCCTGATCGTCGCCGGCACGACGACCCTGGTCGTCGTCGTCTTCCACCGCCTCGCCACGCTTCCTCCCTCCCACCCCTCCGCGCCGCTCGACGAGCCCGCCGGCACGCGCATCATCTCCATGGTCCCCGTCGCCGATGGCCTCGCCCTCGCGCTCACCGGCGGCGGCGAGCCGGACCGGCTCGTCGTCATCGATCCCGCGACCGGCCACGTCCTCCGTCGCATCCTCCTCCATCCCTGACTTCCGCTTGCGGCGCCCCACCCCCTCGATTAGAAGCCGCCCTCAGGTCCCGTTCGTCTAGAGGCCCAGGACATCGCCCTCTCACGGCGGCAACACCGGTTCGAATCCGGTACGGGACGCCA
>CAVUZJ010000017.1:0-27756 GCA_963745975.1 uncultured Pseudomonadota bacterium | reverse complement strand
CGCCAACGAGAACCGGAGGATGCACCGACAACCACTAAGTCGGCCTGAAAGTCCGCAGCGCAGGAAAGCAATTCCTCCCCCATTTCGCTTGCCTTGCGCATAAATAGGCGCCCTGCCTTCGCCGATATCCCGTGCCGCTTGAGGTGGCAGAGAATTTCTCTATCTGCGCTGCTCACATCGAAGTCGCACTGGGATCTGGACTCACTGATAAGGACCTGAACTGCCTGCCCTCCGCAAAGCAGCGGTAACGCTTCATTTACCGCCCGCGCCGTTTGCGGACTGCTATCCCACAGGACCAAGGCACGCTCTCCGACACTGGCGAAGGACCCAGCGTAAGGAACTGCCAGCACCGGCCCGCCAACGCGACGAAGGATCTTAAGGAATTCTCGTTCGGACATCCCTCCTTTTTGTTCCCGATCCCCTGGCTGACCTATAATGGTCAAATCCGCACAGCGTCCGATCCGACACAGGACGTCAGTGGTCGAGCCTTGGGCAAGTCGCCACTCCCCGTCGATCCCCTGCTGACCGAGCCATCCGCGGAACTCCTCCTCCAGGAGAGCCGCGCCGCGGAGTTCATCCGAACCCGACGCGCGCCCGGGAGTGACATATAACCCGACCAGGCGTGCCCTGAGCCTCATAGCCAAGTCTGATGCCAAACCGAGTCGGACGGCAGACCGCGGCGTCGAGTTAAG
Organism: uncultured Pseudomonadota bacterium; assembly: GCA_963745975.1. Lineage (GTDB taxonomy): Bacteria > Pseudomonadota > Alphaproteobacteria > Acetobacterales > Acetobacteraceae > JAKAWQ01. The sequence continues at coordinate 27,064 of CAVUZJ010000017.1, read as the reverse complement.
GTGGATAAGGATATCCCTGATGGTCATGGCATTTCCATCCCGCAAGATCTTGGTGATTTGTAAGGCGTTGAGCCGAGATCATCAGCTCAGGTCGCCTTCTGTAACATCGCCTTCGGGGCCGGCGTGGGCGGCTTAACGTACGCGATAAAACACCACGCGTTCCGTCTCTTCCTCTTTCATCCGGCTGCGGGCGCGAAGAAGATCGCGCCAGCCGAGGTAACCGACCAGCCGACCATTAGGGCTCGAGACCACCGCCATATGGGCAACGTTGGTCCGAGTCATGCGATCGATCGGCCCTTCGAGGTACTCCTCCGGATCAGCGAGGACGGGCTTTTGCCCGACCAGAAGTTCTGCCAACGTGACCTCGCGTCCTTTGCCCGCGCGCCGCCACCCGATCACAGCGGGTGGATCTACGATCCCGAGCACGCGCCCATCCAGATCGACGACCGGAAAGCTCGGGTGCATGGTGTCGGGGTGCGTGAAGAGCTTGACGGCCTCATGAAGCGTCGTTGTCCCGGGCAGCGACTGGACATCGGTCACCATCACGTCCTTGACCTGCATCAGGGCGAAGGGATCAACGCGATACTCGCGCGTCAGGTGATGGCCGCGGCGCGCGACCTTCTCGGTGAGGATCGAGCGGCGCATCAGGAGAACCGTCACGGCATGCGCGGTGACGCAGGCGGCGATGAGTGGGAGAAGCACGTGGGTGTTGCCGGTGACCTCGACGGCAAAGAAGGTCGCCGTGAGCGGCGCGCGCATCGTTCCGCCCATGGTCGCGCACATGGCGGTGAGCGCCCAGAATCCCGGGGAGGCGTGGGGCAGGAGTTCCGCGAGTACCGCGCCGAGCGCGCCGCCGATGATGAGCAACGGCGCCAGCACGCCGCCCGAGGTGCCCGAGCCGAGCGCCACCGCCCAGATGACGGCCTTGACCACGAGAAGCAGAATGGCAGAAGCGGGCAGTACGTTGCCCGCGAGCATGTGCGCGATGTTGTCGTAGCCGACACCGAGGGCACGCGGATCAGCGAGGCCACCGATGCCGACGACAAGGCCGCCCAGCAACGGCCACCACATCCAATGGATCGGGAGCTTCAGGAACCCGTCCTCGCAAGCGTAAACGAGCTGGGTGAGCACACCCGAGAGAAGGCCGGCGAGCAGGCCCACGAATATCCACGACCCGAGTCCGAGGAACGAAATCGCCATGCCGCCATGAAAGGGAAAGAGCGGCGAGGGTAGACCGAGCCATGTGCGCTCCACTTCGGCGATGATCGCCGCCGTGGCGACCGGGATGAAGCTGCGGGGCGACCACTCGAACAGCAGCAGTTCAACGGCAAGCAGGATGGCGGCGATGGGCGTGCCGAACACTGTCGTCATTCCCGCCGCCGCGCCCGCCACCAGGAGCGTCTTTCGCTCGGTGTCGCTCACGGGCAGCATCTGCGCGATGAGCGAACCAACCGCCCCACCGGTCATGATGATCGGGCCCTCCGCACCGAACGGCCCGCCGGTGCCGATCGCGATCGCCGAGGAGAGCGGCTTGAGAATGGTAACCTTCAAGTCGAGACGGCTTCGCCCAAGAAGGATCGCCTCAATCGCTTCCGGAATGCCGTGGCCACGGATCTTGTCGGTGCCGTACCGCGCCATCAACCCGACGATCAGGGCGCCGAGGACCGGAATGAACACCCGCAGAAGTCCGAGCGGGGACTGGGCGAACGGCCGAACTACGGTCGAAAATGAGCCAAAATAGGAGAGATTGGTGAAGAGCCGGATCAGGCCCAACAGGACCACGCCGGAGAATACTCCCGCGGTGCCGACCACGACGGCGATGGCAGAGATCAGCAGGACGCGCGGCCTGGTCGTGAAATCCCCTAGATGCCGGATGCCTCCGGTCTCCCGATCGGTGGCGGTACCGCCGGCCGGCCCGGCCGCACCCGGCCGATCGGTGATCGAGTCACCCGCCGCATCCAGGATGACAGCCTTGTTCACGTGCGCCCTTTTCTTCCCTGTGATGATCCGAGCAAGAGGCGCCACTACATATCGTATTGCGATATCATTAGGCAAGGGAGGACAATGAGCAATGCCGACCCGGAGCCCGACGCGACGGGACTTACCCGGCGACAGGCCGTCCCGGCCGAACCAGCGTGACTACCAGACGCTCGCCGGATTTCGCTTCCTGCTGCGGCGCTTCCTGGGATTCAGCGAGGCCGCGGCGCGGAGTGCCGGGTTGAAGCCGCAGCAGCACCAGGCGCTGCTCGCCATCAAGGGGTTTCCAGGGGGTGCGGAGGTGACGATCCACGACCTCGCTGCGCAGCTCTGCATCCGTCATCACAGTGCGGTGGAGCTGGTCGACCGGTTGGTGGAATCAGGCCTCGTGGTCCGCCGGCACGATCCAGCGGACCGCCGGCACGTGCTTCTGGACCTGACAGTCGCAGCGGAGCGGCGACTCGCCGACCTCTCGACGACGCACCTCGACGAATTGCGGCGACTGCGGCCGGCGCTCATGGAAATCCTCGACCTGCTAGCGGAAAAGCCGCAGCGCTCCGTCGTCAAACGACAGGGATGAGGAGCGGGCTCGCTCATCGGCACGTTGAGGCCGAACTGCCATACTGTCCTGCGTGCCATCGCCGAGCGTTCGCGCTACTCTGGTCATGAAAACCGGATCAAGAACCCGAGCCAAGCTGGGCGACGTCTCAGAAGCTAAGTGGCTTTCTACGCCTTACGGTTGCGTAAGGGGCACTCCAACAGCGAGGAAGGGGTAAGGCTCGGCATTCTGCCCTGCGGGGGTTCGACGCCCCGGTTCGTGCATCAAAACACGCCGGGCAGCGTGCAATCCGCGAGTGTCTCGCCGTTCAGGCTGTCGAGGAACGCTGCGCGGGCACGGATCAGCGCCCCGCGCAACCGGCAGGCGGGGGTTAGAGGACACGCCCCGCCGTCGGCGCGGAAGCACTCAACGAGCGGCTGGCCGCTTTCCAGGTGCGCCACCACCTCGCCGAGCCGAATCGCGGCCGCCGGGCGGGCGAGCCGCACGCCGCCCCCGGCGCCGCGCGCCGTGCGAACATAGCCCGCCGCGGCGAGGTGCTGGAGCACCTTGACGAGGTGATGGCGGGATACCCCGAGCGCGCGGGCGAGATCCTCGCTGGTGCGCGCCCGATTTGGAGCGACGCTGAGAAGCATCAATGCGCGCAGGCCGAAATCGGTGAAGCTCATCAGGCGCATGGCACCCAACCGTAATTGGTATTGTGAATACCACAATAGCTGCGTAGGATGCGGGCCGCAATGCGCGAGGCGAAGATCCAAGAGGGCTCGGCCGCGCCGTCGGCATGCTCTGTCCGGCGGACAGGTTATGCCGCTGCCGTCGCCGACGAGACCGGCATCGACGAGACGCTGATTGCTCTTCAGGTGCGGCGCTTCTATGCAGCCGCCCGGCACGATCCTCTTCTCGGCCCCGTCTTTGCGCGGGTGACGGACTGGGAAGCCCATCTCGCCCGCATCACGGAGTTCTGGTCGTCGGTTGCGCTGATGACCGGGCGGTACCACGGCAATCCGCTCACGGCACACCGCAAGCTGCCGATCGACGCGGGGCATTTTGCCCGTTGGCTCGCGCTCTGGCGCGAGACCGCCGCCGCGACCTGCCCACCTCCGGCCGCGGCGCGCTTCGCGTTTCTTGCCGAACGCATCGCGGCGAGCCTCTCCCGCGCCCTAGCATCTGGGAGCCGGAACGTCTCGCCGCCCGCACCCAACGAGCCCTTCCATGACGCCAACAACCGGCCACAGTGACTTCCCTTCTCGTCCCATCGGGGAGATTGCCGCCACCCTGCCCGGTGCCACGGTACTCTTTCGTCGTGAGAAGCTCGATTTCTGCTGCCGCGGAGGTGCGACGCTAGCGGAGGCAGCCGCCCGCCGGGGCACGGCACTCGAGCCGCTGGTCGCCGAGCTTGGCACCCTCAGCCCGAGTGAGCCGGACACGATTACCGGCGCCGAAACCCCGCAACTCATCGTCCATATCGTCGCGCGGTACCATCAGACGCACCGGCGCGAGTTGCCCGAGCTCGTGCGGCTGGCGAGGCGTGTCGAAGCGGCGCATCGCGATCACGCCGCGGTACCTGCAGGGCTTGCAGCTCTGCTCGAAAGCGTGGCGGGGGAGCTCGAGGCGCATCAAAAGAAAGAGGAGTTTCTTCTTTTCCCGATGATGCTCACGGAGAGGACCGACGCCATCGCCGGGCCCATCGCGCGCATGCGAGCCGAGCACGACGAAACCGGCGGAGAGCTCGCCCGCATCGTCTCCATAACCGGCGACATGACGCCGCCCGCCGATGCCTGCCCAACCTGGCGGGCCCTCTATGTCGGGCTGGCGAAGTTCCGCGACGACCTCACAGAGCACGTGCATCTCGAGAACAATGTTCTGTTCCCGCGTTTCGCCGCCGCTGGATGAGCGCGATCCTCCTGAAGCGTGTTTACGATCCGCCGACGGAGGCGGACGGCGCGCGCGTGCTCGTCGACCGGCTCTGGCCGCGCGGCCTCTCTCGCGCGAAGGCCGGGATCGACCTCTGGCTTAAGGAGGCCGCCCCGAGCACGGAGCTCCGCGCCTGGTTCGGCCATCGGCCGGAGCGGTGGGAAGCGTTTGCGCGCCGCTATGAGGCCGAGCTCGCCGCAAACGAAGCCACGCTTGAGCCTCTGCGGGAACTCCTCGCGCGCGGCACGGTCAGCCTGCTCTTCGCCGCACACGATCCCGAGCGCAACAACGCGGTCGTTCTTGCACGGCTGCTTGGCCGGACCGCGCCCGTCAGGAAGCGCGCTCGGTCTCCATCAGCCGGGCGATGAATGCGCGCGCCGCCGCTGCCCAGGCCCGGGCGCGCAAGGCCTCACGGATGCGTGCCTCGGCCGCCGCATAGGGCAAGACTCGTCCCTTGGATTTATGGTCAAGACGCAGCACGTGGTAGCCGTGTCGGCTCGGTACCGGGACGGGGCATAACGTTCCGGCCGCCATTGCCGCAAGCATGCTCGCGAGCTCGGGGACGATCTCGCGCGCCGTGACCTGCCCGAGCGCGCCGCCCGCGCTTTTCGAGGGGCAGGCGCATAGCTCGCGTGCGAGCGCCGCGAACCGCTTCGGGGCGCCGGCTAATATCGCGATCACCCTGGCCGCCTCCTCCCGCGCCGCCTCGCGTCCGGCTGCACTCGTCATGTCCGCAGCGATCAGGATATGCGCGGCCTCGTAGAGATCGGGGCTGCGATAGCGCTCCGGGCGGCGGGCATATTCCGCTCGGCACTCCCCGTCCGTGATGTCCGGCACCGAGACCGACTCTTCGATCAGGCAGCGGATCTGCAATTCCTCTACCGTCTCGCGGACTGCGCCGGCTTCGCTCTCCGCCGCGGTCCCGCGCCGCACCGCCTCGGCAAGCAGCGCGCGTCGTACCGCGAGGGCCCGCTCCGCCGCGCGCCAGGCCGCCTCCCGCGAGGGCGCGGGATGAAACTGCATTTCCGCGGCGACGGCGCGCTCAGGAATGGACGCGCTCATTGCCGACGCGCACGCACGATCTGGTAGCCTTCGCGGCCGAGATACCAGATCGGCGCGCTCCAGATATGGATCATCCGCGTGAAGGGCGAGATGAGGAAGATCGTGAAGCCAAGAAGGATATGCAGCTTGTAGACGAGCGGCACGGCGGGCATGAGCCCGGCCACAGCGGGATGCAGCGTGACAATTCCCTGCACGTAGGCGACGAAGGTCTGGAAGAGCCCGCCGCTCATATCGGATGCCGAGAACGGGACCGTGAGCAGGCCGAGAGCCAACTGCGCCCAGAGCAGGAAGACAACGGCGATGTCCGAGGCGCGGCTATTGGCCCGGATGCGCGGATCGGCGAGGCGGCGATGGATGAGGATGGAGAGCCCGACGATTGCGATCGCGCCGGCGAGCCCGCCCACTGTCATTGCGAGCAGCGCGTGCTGCTCGGGGCTGATCAGCCAGGAGATCGCCCGGTCGGGCATGAGGAAGCCCGCGAAATGCCCGAGCACGACGACGAGAATGCCGTAATGGAAGAGATTGGATCCAAGCTTGAGGTGCCGCCGGCGCAAAAGCTGCGAGGAATCGCTCTTCCAGGTGTAGGGGTCGCGGTCGAAGCGCAGCAAGCTGCCGAGCAGCAGCACCGAGAGCGCGACATAGGGATAGACCGCGAAGAGGGCGAGGTTGAGCCAGCCGCTCATTTGAGCATCCCCTCATCCAGATAGCAGGGCGGCGAGGCGCATTCGACCGGCTCCACTGCCTCGCGGAAGGTGACGGGCTTTTCCTCCCAGGCGCGATCGAGCGTCGGGCCGGCCGGCGGCTCGGCATCCGGGGTTACGAGGGGTTGCAAGGCTGCTTCTCTTCCTGCCAGCGCCGCCACGGCCGCCAGCGCCGCCGCATAGGGCGAGCGGCGCTTCTCGAACCGGGCGGCGAGCGAGGCAACGATTCCCCGCACCTCGGCGAGGAGCCCCGCGGCCTCGGGCTCCTCCAGAGTGGAGGTGAATTCCAGGAGGAGGGGGAGAAAATCAGGCAGCTCGTTCGCCGCGATCATCATGCCGTGGCGTTCGTAATGGCGGCGGAGATCGACCATCGCCTGGCCGCGGTCGTGTGATTCTCCGTGCACATGCTCGAAGAGATGAAGCGAGAGCGAGCGGGACTGATCGAAGAGCGCAACATAGCGTTCCTGGAGTGTGATGAGATCGCCCGAGCCGATCTCTCGCGCGAGCGCGCCGAGGCGGTCGCGGACGCAGGAGGGCAGCGCCACGCACGCCGCGATCTCCTCCTCGACCTCGGGCAGCACAGCCGATGTTTCGGCATCGGGATAGGAGAGGAGAACCGAAAGAACCTTCAATATCCGCATGTGCATCAGCCTGGCTCCGCGGGGATGCGCACGGGCCGGAGGGAGGGGGAGCCGAACAGGCCCGTGCCCGTCTCGCCGCCCGAGCAGCCGTTGCCGAAGGTGAACCCGCAACCGCCGCGTAAGCTGTAGGCATCTTCGCCCGCCTCGCGGTGCGTGGTCGGGATGACGAACCGGTCCTCGTAATTGGCGATCGCCATCAGGTGGTACATCTGCTCGATCGCCGTTCCGGTCATGCCGACGCGGGCGGCGATCGTCTCGTCGATCACGCCGCCGACGGTGCGCTTGCGCATATAGGCGCGCATCGCGAGCATCCGCTCGAGCGCCTGCGCGACCGGCGCCTCGGCGCCCGCGGTGAGCAGGTTGGCAAGATAGCGGATGGGGATGCGGAGGCTCCGCACATCGGCAATGCCATCCGTCTCGGCGATCGTGCCGGCGCCCGCCGCCGCCTGGATCGGCGAGAGCGGCGGGACGTACCAGACCATCGGCAGAGTGCGGTACTCCGGGTGGAGCGGGAAGGCGATGCGCCATTGCATCGCCATCTTCCACACCGGTGAGCGCTTCGCGGCCGCGAGCCAGGCCTCCGGCAGGCCGTCCTCACGCGCCTTCTCGATGACCGCCGGGTCCTCGGGGTCGAGGAAGATTCCGAGCTGGGCTTCGTAGAGGTCCTTTTCGTCCGCAACCGAGGCGGCTTCTTCGATGCGATCGGCGTCGTAGAGAACGACGCCGAGATAGCGGATGCGGCCGACGCAGGTCTCCGAGCAGACGGTGGGCTCGCCCGCCTCGATCCGCGGATAGCAGAAGATGCATTTCTCCGATTTCCCGGACTTCCAGTTGTAGTAAATCTTCTTGTACGGGCAGCCGGAGACGCACATCCGCCAGCCGCGGCACTTGTCCTGATCAATGAGAACGATCCCGTCCTCTTCCCGCTTGTAGATCGCGCCCGAGGGACAGGCGGCGACGCAGGCGGGATTGAGGCAGTGCTCGCAGAGGCGCGGCAGGTACATCATGAAGGTGTTTTCGAAGTGGCCGTAGATCTCCTTCTCAATGCCTTCGAAGTTCACGTCCCTGGAGCGCTTGGCGAACTCGCCGCCCAGGATCTCTTCCCAGTTCGGTCCCGTCTCGATCTTTTCCATCCGTTGCCCGCTGATGAGCGAGCGCGGGCGGGCCGTGGGCGTGGCTTCGCTCTCGGGCGCGGCGGCGAGATGCTCATAGTCGAAGGTGAAGGGCTCGTAGTAGTCGTCGATCTCGGGGAGATCGGGGTTGGCGAAGATGCGCGCGAGCACCCGCCATTTGGGCCCGATGCGCGGCCGGATCCGCCCATCCGCGAGGCGTATCCAGCCGCCGTTCCAGATTTTCTGGTTCTCCCACTCGCGCGGATAGCCGACGCCTGGCTTGGTCTCGACATTGTTGAACCAGGCGTATTCGACGCCCTCTCGCGAGGTCCAGACATTCTTGCAGGTGACGGAGCAGGTGTGGCACCCGATGCACTTGTCGAGGTTGAGCACCATCGCCACCTGGGCGCGGATCTTCATGCGACGGCTTCCTTCTCCGCGAGCGGCCGTTCGAGCCAATCGACCTTGTCCATCCGCCGGACGATGACGAACTCGTCCCGGTTCGAGCCGACCGTGCCGTAATAGTTGAACCCCCAGGAGAGCTGGGCATAGCCGCCGATCATGTGGGTAGGCTTGAGCACCGCGCGCGTCACCGAGTTGTGGATGCCGCCCCGCTTGCCGGTAAGCTGCGAGCCCGGTGTGTTCACGGTCTTTTCCTGGGCATGGTACATCATCGTCATGCCTTCCGGCACTCGCTGCGAGACGACGGCGCGGGCGACCAGCGCGCCGTTGCTGTTGTACGCCTCGATCCAGTCGTTATCGACGATGCCGACCTTCTTCGCGTCCGTCTCGGAAATCCAAATGACGGGACCGCCGCGGTTGAGCGTGAGCATCAGGAGATTGTCGGTGTACGTGGAGTGGATGCCCCATTTCTGGTGCGGGGTGATGAAGTTGAGGACGAGCTCCCTCTCCCCTCCCCCTGCGCCACGCCAGGCTTCCGTCGAGCGGGTGTCGATCGGCGGGCGCCAGGTGGCGAACGCCTCGCCGAAGGCCCGCATCCAGGGATGGTCCTGGTAGAGCTGCTGGCGGCCGGTGAGCGTGCGCCAGGGAATAAGCTCGTGCACGTTGGTGTAGCCGGCGTTGTAGCTCACCTCGTCGCTTTCGAGACCGGACCAGGTGGGCGAAGAGATGATCTTGCGTGGCTGCGCGAGGATGTCGCGGAAGCGGATTTTCTCTCCCGCGCGCGCGGCCGCGAGATGGGTGTGCGCGCGCCCGGTGGCGGCCCCGAGCGCTTCCCAGGCGCGCACGGCGACGGCGCCGTTGGTTTCGGGGGCGAGCATCATGATCGTCTCGGCCGCGTCGATGTCGGTTGCGATGCGCGGGCGGCCCTGCGCGGGGCCCGGTTCCGCCACGGCGCCGTTCAGCTCTGCGAGCTCGGCGATCTCCTCTCCGGTCTTCCAGCCAATGCCCTTGCCGCCATTGCCGAGCGTGCTCATCAGCGGCCCGAGCGCGGTGAAGGCGGCATAGAGGTTCGGATAGTCGCGCTCGACGACGGTGATCGCCGGCATCGTGCGGCCGGGCTCGGGCGCGGCCTGGCCCACCGCCCACTCGGAGGCACCGGTGGCCTGCGCAAGCTCGCCCGGCGTGTCGTGCAGAATCGGCGTCAGCACCACGTCGGTCTCGTGGCCCAGCACCTCGGGTGCAATGCGCGAGAACGCCTCGGCGAGTCCCTTGTAGATCTCGAAGTCGCTCCGTGCCTCCCAGGCCGGATCCACTGCCGCCGAAAGCGGGTGGATGAACGGATGCATGTCGGTCGTGTTGAGGTCGTTCTTCTCGTACCAGGTCGCGGTCGGCAGCACGATGTCCGAATAGAGCCCGGTGGTGGACATGCGGAAATCGAGCGTGACGAGGAGATCGAGTTTTCCTTCCGGCGCCCGGTCGTACCAGGTGACATGACGCGGCTTCTGCCGGCCGGTTTCGCCGAGATCCTTGCCCTGCACGCCGTGCGGGGCGCCGAGCAGGTGCTTGAGGAAATACTCGTGCCCCTTGCCCGAGGAGCCGAGCAGGTTGGAACGCCAAACGAAGAGGTTGCGCGGCCAGTTGGCCGGATCGTCTGGATCGGTGCAGGCGAAGCGGATTTTTCCCTGCGCGAGCCCCGAGGCGACGAAGGCTTTGATATCCTGCCCAGCCTTCTTCGCTGCCGCCGCGAGCCCGAGCGGGTTGCAGGAAAGCTGCGGCGCGGAGGGAAGCCAGCCCATCCGTTCGGCGCGCACATTGTAGTCGATCAGCGTGCCGTCCCAGTCGCCCGCAGGCGCGGTGGGGGAAAGGAGCGAAGGAACTTCGAGCGTCTCGTAGCGCCACTGGTCGGTATGGGCATAGAAGAACGAGGTGCTGTTCATCTGCCGGGGCGGCCGCGCCCAGTCGAGCGCGAAGGCGAGCGGCAGCCAGCCGGTCTGCGGCCTGAGTTTTTCCTGGCCCACGTAATGCGACCAGCCGCCGCCCGACTGGCCGACGCAGCCGCAGAGCACCAGCATGTTGATGATGCCGCGATAGGCCATGTCCATGTGGTACCAGTGGTTCAGGCCGGCGCCGAGGATCACCATCGAGCGGCCCCTGGTCTCGGCCGCGTTGCGGGCGAAGGCGCGAGCGACCGCGATCACCTTTTCGCGAGGAATGCCCGTGATCTTTTCCTGCCAGGCGGGCGTGAAGGGCGCGTCCGCGTCATAGTTCGACGCGACATTCGTCCCACCGAAGCCGCGGTCGAGCCCGTAATTGGCACAGAGAAGATCGAACCCGGTCGCGACCAGGATTTCGCCCTCGGTCGTCGCGATGCGGCGGACCGGGAGGCGCCGGCGCAGCACCTCCGCATGGTCCGTGCGTGCGAAGTGCGGATGCGCGCGCCCGCCGAAATAGGGAAAGGCAACCTCCGCGGTTTCCCGGACGTGGCCCGCGAATGTCAGCGCAAGCCGCGCCTCGTTTCCCTGCGCTCTCGGCTCGAGGTTCCAACGCCCCTTCTCGCCCCAGCGGAACCCAATTGAGCCCTGGGGCGCGACGACGCTTTCCGAAAGCTCGTCGAAGGCGACCGGCTTCCAGTCCGGATTGTTCGTCTCCCCGAGAGCACCGGGAATGTCCGAAGCGCGGAGCAGCCGCCCAGGAGCAAGGCCGGCCGCGCTTTCTTCGAGCCGGACGAGGAAGGGAAGATCGGAGAATTGGCGGCAGTATTCGGTGAAGTACGGATCCGGCTTGTCGAGATGGAATTCGCGGAGGATGACATGGCCGAGAGCAAGCGCGAGCGCGGCGTCCGTGCCCTGCTTCGGCGCGAGCCAGAGATCGGCGAATTTCGACGCTTCGCTGTAATCGGGCGAGACGACCACGCTCTTCGTGCCGCGATAGCGCGCCTCAGTGTAGAAATGCGCGTCCGGCGTGCGCGTCTGAGGAACGTTCGAGCCCCAGAGCATGAGAAAGCCGGCGTGGAACCAGTCCGCGCTCTCCGGCACGTCCGTCTGCTCGCCCCAGGTCTGCGGCGATGAAGGCGGAAGATCGCAGTACCAGTCATAAAAGCTGAGATTGACCCCGCCGAGGAGCGAGACGTAGCGGCTGCCCGCGGCATAGGAGACCATCGACATCGCGGGGATGGGCGAGAAGCCGGCGATGCGGTCCGGCCCGTAGGTCTTCACGGTGTACGCATTGGCCGCGGCGATGATCTCGTTCGCCTCTGCCCACGAGACGCGCACGAACCCGCCGAGGCCGCGCACGCAATGGAAATCACGGCGCTTTTCGGGATCGGAAACGATCGACGGCCCAGGCGGCGACGGGGGAGAGCTCGGCGCGGGCCGCGCGCCAGTGGCGGAGCAGGCGGCCGCGGACCATCGGGTGCTTCAGCCGGTTGCCGCTATAGAGGTACCAGGAATAGCTCGCGCCGCGGGAGCAGCCGCGCGGCTCATGGTTGGGCATCTCGGGCCGCGTGCGCGGATAGTCGGTCTGCTGCGTCTCCCACGTCACGATTCCGCCCTTGACGTAGATCTTCCACGAGCAGCCGCCGGTGCAGTTCACGCCGTGCGTGGAGCGGACGATCTTGTCGTGCTGCCAGCGGCCCCGGTACGCGTCCTCCCAGGAGCGATCCTCGGTCGTGGTGATCCCGTGGCCGCCGGCGAAGGCCTGCGGGCGACGGCGGAAGAAGGTCAGGCGGTCCAGGAAATGGCTCATGCCGGTCGGGCCCCCAGGATCCGGCGCTTGCGGATCGGGGCGACTCTGTCGCCGCGCAACCACACCGGCTTTGATCTACATCAAAGACCAGTGTGACCTTCATCCACACCCTCGGTGCCGACGTCAGCCCGAGGAGCGAGCCATGCCGGATCTGCAACCAGACGGAGCCCCGCACGAAGCGGCGGCCCGTCCCCACCTCGCGGGCACCCCGCGTGGCGGGCTCGTGATGGGGACCTGGGGCTTCTTCATCGGCTTCGCCGCCGTCGCCCTCTACGGGCCGGCCGCGCACAACTTCCAGACCTCAATGGGGATCTCGGGCTTCCTGCTCGGTCTGCTCGTTGCCGCACCGCAGCTCACCGGCTCGCTGCTCCGTATCCCCTTCGGCGCCTGGGTGGACAAGGGCGGCGGAAAGCTGCCGATGATCACCCTCTTTCTCATCTCAATCGTCGGCATGTGGGGCCTCGTCTTCATCCTCTTCACGGTCCCCCACGTGACCTTCCGCCTCTATCCCGTCGTCCTGCTTTTCGGGTTCATGAGCGGCTGTGGCGTGGCTTCCTTCTCCGTCGGCATTCCGCAGGTCTCCTACTGGTATCCACGCCGGTTGCAGGGCACCGCACTCGGAATTTATGGCGGGGTCGGGAACCTGGCCCCCGGCATCTTTACTCTCTTCCTGCCGCTCGCGATCGGCGCCTTCGGCCTCGCCGGCTCCTATCTCGCCTGGCTCGTGTTCCTGATCACTGGCACCGTCATTTATGCCGTGTTCACGCGGGACGCCTGGTTCTTCCAGCTCCGCCGACAGGGGCTTGCCGACGCAGAGGCGCAGACTATCGCCTCGACCCAGGGACAGGAGCTCTTCCCCACCCAGTCGGTCTGGGGCGCGCTCCTCGCTGCGGCGGAGGAGCAGCGCACCTGGGGCCTCGTCTTTCTCTATTTCGTCTCCTTCGGCGGCTTCCTGGCGCTCACCACCTGGTTCCCGACGTACTGGATCAATCTCCATCATGTCGGGGTGCGCGAGGCCGGCCTCCTCGGCGGCCTCGGATTCTCGATCGTTGCCGCACTCGCGCGCGTAGCTGGCGGCGCCCTTTCCGAGCGCACGGGGGGCGAGGCGTTCGCCGTCGTCGGATTCGCGATCGTGCTTGCCGGCGCTCTGGTGCTCACCGCATTCTTGGGATTCACTCTCGATCTTGTGGGCGAACTCGCAATCGCGATCGGGATGGGCTTTGGAAATGCGGCCGTCTTCAAGCTGGTGCCGAAATATGTCCCGCACGCGGTCGGCGGCGCCTCGGGCTGGGTCGGCGGCCTCGGTGCCCTCGGAGGCTTCATCCTCCCGCCCGTCCTCGGCCTCTTCGCCGATGCGCTCGGCCCGCGCGGCTATGCCGGCGGCTTCACCGCCTATGTCGTGCTGAGCGTGGCGGCGATTGCGCTCGCAATCGGCTTCACCCGAAGGGACCGGAGGGTAGCCGCGGCGTGAACCGGACTGGTGCGGCCAAAGCGCTCTCCTCGCTGGCGCCGTTCGCGGGCCTCAAGGGCACACGGATGCGGGAACTCGCGGCGCAGGCGATGATGATGCGTGTGGCGCGCGGAACTGTGATCTTCGAGCAAGGCGATATTCCGAGCGCCCAAGTGATCCTGATCGAGGGCACCGTCCACCTGCTCGGACGCATCGGCGAAGGGCCGGAGATGCTGATCGAGGCGGTGCTGCCGCCCGATCCTCTCCTGCCGGCGGCGGTGCTGGAGGACGAGCCTTACCTGCTGCGGGCGCGGGCCGTGCAGGAGTGTCGGCTGCTTCTTCTGCCGGCTCCGTCGCTGCGCGCGACCATTGCGGCCGAACCCGCTGTGGCGCTCGGGTTTCTTTCCTGCCTTGCGCGGCAATTCCGGCGCATGACGCGGCAGGTGAAGAGCCTCAAGCTGCGCACGACGACCGAGCGGCTTGCGAGCTATCTCCTCGCGCTCGCGAAAGCCCAGGGCGGCAAGGTGGTCCAGCTTCCTTACGACAAGGGGGCGATTGCCGCCGAGCTCGGGATGGCGCGGGAGAGTCTTTCCCGGGCGTTTGCGAGCCTCGAGAAAGACGCGATCGACGTGCAGGGGGCGGAGGTCAGAATCCGGGACCGCGCGACACTGCTCGGGCGCTGCCGCGCCGATCCGCTAATCGATGGAGGCGGGTGAGGGGGAAGGTCTGGTGCGCCAAGGCCGTAACGGGATTGCAAGGGCAGAGCTCCTGACCGGAATGCGATTTGCTCTTCCGGCCTGCCTTCGACTCCTGGGCAGGGACGGCGCCGATGAGAACCGCGACCCGCGCGGCAAGCTCCTCCTCGCCGAGGGCGTAAGTGAGATCGCCGAGCCGCCCGTGCTAGCGTTTTTCATGGAGTTGGCTCGCGTTGCTCAACGCCGAGGATATTTCGCAGCTGGCCTGCGCTCGGGGCGAAGTCGATGGCTTTGGCGATACGCCTCGTGATGTTGACGGGTTTTGGGGACCGTCAGTCGGCAACGTGCGCAGGCTGGTCGGCTGCGTCGTTCATCTCGGCCGTAACGACCGCGTAGCAGGCGATCCAGGCGTCACGGATTTGAGGCGTGAATTCCGCGCCGAGGCCGATCTCGAGCGTCGCGATGAGTGCGGTGCCGACGGTGTCGTAATCCGCCGGGCTCACGCCGTAGTCGCGATGCCGCTGCCCGAGCTCACGGACCTGGGGCGCCACCATCTCACACCGATGCAGATTGGCCACCGCGACGCCCAGCATTGCCATCAGCTTGCGACGCTGCTCGGTCAGGTCCTCGGCGAACAGCGACCGCAGACGCGGATCGAGCGCGAACAGGCGATCATAGAAGATCGTGGCGGCCGCATCAGCGATCGGCGCCACTTTTGCGAAACTCGCCTGGACAAGGTCTTTTTGCTCGGGAGTCATATAGTCTCTCCGTACTTCGGCACTTGTTCGCCAAGATCGCAGCTGGCTTCCGGCAAAGAGAAAACACTCAAAGCCGCCACCTGTTTGAAGGCGCCCCGGCCTTCGGCGGCGTCCATCGCGGCGCCGATGAGAACCAGCGCCGGCGCGGCGGGATCGCCGTCGCACGATGTCCGGCCCAAGGCGTCCGCGGGCGAGCGGGCGAGCGAGTCAGCGAGATCGACCAGCCACCCGCGCCAGCGCCGCTCGTCCGGGCGGCTCGCGTTCCAGACCACCGCGCCCGGCGTTGCCGGATCGAACCCGGCATCGATCAGCCGTTCGGCGATCAGCCGCGCGTGCCGCGCGCCCATGTAGAAGGCAAGCGTGGTGCGGAGCCGCGCGAGCGCCGCCCAGTCCTGCTCGGGAAGCCCGCCGTCGCTGCCATGGCCGGTGAGGAAGGTGACGCTTCGGGTCCGTCCGCGCACGGTGAGGGACGCTTGCAGCGATGCAGCCGCGGCGGTTGCGGCGGTGACGCCGGGAACGACGAGCACGCCAAGGTCCGCCGCGCGCAGCGCCGCGATCTCCTCGCCGGCGCGGCCGAACACCATCGGATCGCCGCCCTTGAGCCGCAGCACCCGTGCTCCGCCGAGCGCCGCCGCGACCAGCGCGCGATTGATTTCCGCCTGGCTCATCGCATGCCGCCCGCAGCGCTTGCCCACGTCCATGAGCTTCGCCCCACGCGCGCGTGTGAGGATCCGCCGATCCACCAGCGCGTCGTGCAGGATGATCTCGGCGGCTTCGATCGCGCGCGCAGCCTTGAGAGTCAGCAGGTCCGGCTCACCTGGCCCCGCGCCGGCGAGGATGACCGTCCGTGCCCGCCACTCAGACGAGCTCGGGAATTCGCGCTTCACGGAGAAGTCCTTTCAGCTCGGAGAGGCAGGAGCCGCAGCCGGTGCCGGCCCCGGTCGCGCGGCCGATCGCGGCGGGGTCGGCGATCCCCTCGTGCCGGATCGCGCCGCGAATGGTGCGTTCGCTCACCTGGTGGCAGACGCAGACGATCCGCCCGCCGTCCGCCTTGTTCGCTGTCCGCTCCCCGCGCCCGGCGAAAAGCAGGGCGGGGTCGGGGTCGTCCCACGCGCGCGCGAACAGCGCTTCGGCGAGATCCGGCGGACGATCCCGGGCGATGTGGAGCAGGAGGAGAAGCCTCCTTCCTTCCAGGAGTGCGAGGCGGAAGACCCCGCGCCGCGCGTCGGCGTAATCGAGGGAGGCGGCGCCGTCGGGCAGGGCGAGCAGCGCATCGGCGACCGCCCGGCCGGTCGCGGCTTCGGGCAACGGGGCGAGCCCGGTGAAGCGCAGCAGGGCGAGATCGTCGGCGCGCCTCGTGCGCGACCAGATCGCCTGGCGTGCCATTGCAGGCCGGACCGCGAGCGGCTCGCGCGCGAGGGCGACGCCGTGCCAGCTGGGTGCGATGTGCGCGAGGCGGACCCGCCCGTGTTTGAAGGCCGGCTGGCCCGAAATCGGATCCCGCGATCCGCCGAGCAGGCCATTGATGGTGCCCGCGCTGCCCGCTTCCTCCGTCCAGTGGATCGCCGCGAAGAGATGGCCCGCTTGCTGTTCCGGAGCGATCGCCGCCGGCAGCACGACGCGCCCTTCGCCGCTCGCGACCGCGACGGGATCGCCGGGCGCGATGCCGAGCCGCGCGGCATCCGCGGGCGCGATCTCGAGGCGCGCGGCCTCGCGATGCGCCATCAGCGCCGCAACCCGTCCCGTGCGCGTCATCGTGTGCCACTGATCGCGCAGCCGGCCGGTGTTCAACGTAAACATGTCCAGCGTGAACGGGTGATCGGGCTCGGCGGGCGCCGATGGCGGCGCGGCCGGGACGAAGCGGGCGCGGCCATCCGCGGTCGGGAATCCGCCGTCCGCGAAGAGCCGCCCGTCCGTGCATCCGAGCGGCCAGCGCAGCGGTGCGAGCGCCGCGTACTCCGCATCCGTGATGTGGGCGAGGGCACCGAGATCGAGGAGCCGCGTGCCGCGATTGACGCGGGCGGTGAGTGCGGCGTGCTCGCGGAAGATCGCGGCCGGATTGGGAAAATCGAAGGCGCGGGCAAAGCCGAGCCGGCGCGCGAGTTCGGCGAACATCCACCAGTCCGGCTTCGCTTCGCCCGGTGCGGCGCGGAAGGCGCGCTGGCGCGAGATCATGCGCTCCGAATTGCTGACCGTGCCGTCCTTCTCCGACCAGGAAGAAGCCGGCAGCACGACATGGGCGCGCGCCGTGGTCGCGGTCGGCCAGCAATCGGCGGCGACGACGAAGGGGCAGCGCGCAAGTGCGGCGCGCACGCGCGCGCTCTCGGGCATGCTCTCGGCCGGGTTGGTGCCGGCGATCCAGAGCGCCTTGATCCGCCCGTCATGCACCGCCTCGAAGAGATCGACCGCCTTGAGCCCGGAAGCGCGGGCGAGGTTCGGCGCGCCCCAGAAGCGCGCGAGCCGGGCGCGCCCGGCTTGGTCATCGAAGCCGAGATGGGCTGCGAGCTGCGTCGCGAGCCCGCCCACCTCGCGCCCGCCCATCGCGTTCGGCTGGCCGGTGAGCGAGAAGGGCGCGGCACCCGGCTTGCCGATCCGCCCGGTGGCCAGATGCAGGTTGAGGATGGCATGCACCGTCTCGGTGCCGTGCGCCGACTGGTTGATGCCTTGCGAGAAGGCGGTGACCATCCGGGGCGTGGCGACGACGTGCTCCGCGAGTGCGGCGAAGAGGGCAGGGTCTATGCCATGGGGCACGCCCGCCGCCGCCGCGAGCGTCTCCGGAAAACCTGTGGTGTGGCAGGCGATATAGTCGCGGTCGAGCGCGCCACGCCGCGCAGATTCGGCGAGCAGGGCGGCGAACAGCGCGCCGTCCCCGCCGGGGCGAATGGGGATATGGAGATCGGCGAGCTCGGCGGTGGCGCTTCGCCGGGGATCGATGACGACGATCCGGCTGCCGCGCCGCTCGCGCGCGGCGAGGGCGCGCTGGAACAGCACCGGATGGCACCAGGCGGCGTTGGAGCCGGCGAAGAGGAGGAGGTCCGCCTCCTCGAAATCCGCGTACTGGCCGGGCACGACGTCCTCGCCGAAAGCGCGGATCTGCGCCGCCACCGGCGAGGCCATGCAAAGGCGCGAGTTGGTGTCGATGTTGGCACTGCCGATGAATCCTTTGATCAGCTTGTTGGCGACGTAATAATCCTCGGTGAGGAACTGGCCGGAGACGTAGAAGCCGACCGCGTTTCGCCCGTGCGCCGCGATCGCGGCGCGAAAGCGGGAAGCGGCGAGATCGAGCGCCTCGTCCCAGCCCGCCTCGCGGCCATTGATCAGGGGCCCGGTCAGCCGCTCGCGGTCGTCGAGGGTGAGGCCGAGCGTTTTTCCCTTCACGCAAAGCTTTCCACGGTTCGCCGGATGGTCCGGGTCGCCCGCGATCCCCTCCGCCGTCGCGGCCACCCCGCAGCCCACGCCGCAATAGGGGCAGGTCGTCCTCACGGCCAGTTCGTCGCGAGCAGGACGCGCCCCTGCTCGACGCGCACGCGGAAACGCGCGACGCAGGGTGCGTCCTCCCCTTCGGCCGCGCCGCTCGCGAGCGCGATGACCCAGCCATGCAGCGGGCAGGTCACGTGCTCGCCGTGCACGATGCCGTGGCTGAGCGGCCCGCCGCGATGGGGGCAGCGGTCGCGGAGCGCGAATACGTCGTCCCGGCCGGTGCGGAAGAGGGCGATCGCGCCTGACGCCGTCGTCACCGTGCGCGCCCCGCGGCGGGGGATTTCCTCAAGGGCGGCGACATCGACGAAGCCGGCGGCGATGAGCGTTCCGTCCATCAGAGGATCTCCGCGACGGAGCGGAATTTCGCCGCGTGGTCCTGCCCGGACTGCTCCGCCCACGGGTCGCTCTGGGCGAAGCCCTGGGCGTGGCGGAACCGCGCGGCGAGCGCAGCGCGCCCGGCGTCATCGGCGACGATGCGCCCGCGCACATACTCGATCCCGACCCGCTCGATCCAGGGCGCCGTGCGCTCGAGATAGCGCGCCTCCTCGCGGTAGAGCTGGAGGAAGGCCGCACAATATTCGAGCACCTCCGCTTCGGTTTTCACCTTGCAGAGCAGGTCGGTGCCCCGCAGCTTGACCCCACCGTTCCCGCCGACCAGGAGGTCCCATCCCGCCTCGGTCGCGATCACGCCGAAATCCTTGATGCTCGCCTCGGCGCAGTTCCGCGGGCAGCCCGAGACCGCCATCTTCACCTTGTGCGGATGCCACGAGCCCCAGGCCATCTTCTCGAGCGCCACACCCATCCGCGTCGAATTCTGAGTGCCGAATCGGCACCATTCCGAGCCGACGCACGTCTTCACCGTGCGCAACGCCTTGCCGTAGGCATGGCCCGAAACCAGCCCAGCCGCGTTGAGATCGCGCCACACGGCCGGCAGGTCCTCGCGCTTCACGCCCAGCATGTCGATCCGCTGGCCGCCGGTGATCTTGACCTCGGGGATGGCGAATTTTTCGACCACGTCGGCGATCGCGCGCAGCTCCCGCGCGCTGGTGATGCCGCCCCACATCCGCGGCACCACCGAGAAGGTGCCGTCCTTCTGGATGTTCGCATGCATCCGCTCATTGACGAAGCGCGACTGCGCGTCGTCCACGTACTCGCCGGGCCAGGCGCAGAGGAGATAGAAATTGAGCGCCGGCCGGCAGGAGGCGCAGCCGTCCGGCGTCCTCCACTCCAGCACCTGCATCACCGCCGGGATCGATTTAAGCGTGCCGCCAGTGATGCGCCGCCGGACCTCGTCGTGCGGCAAATCCGTGCATCTGCACATCGGCTTCACTGCGGCGGGCGCATACGCGTCGCCGAGTGCCGCCTTGAGCAGCGCCTCGACGAGGGGCGTACAGGAGCCGCAGGAGGAGGAGGCTTTTGTCCTCGCCCGCACCTCGTCGACGCTCTTGAGGCCGAGTTCCGCGATGGCGCTCTCGATCTTTCCCTTGCAGACGCCGTTGCAGCCGCAGATCTCGGCCTCCGCGGCGAGTGCTGCGACCCGTGCAGCAAGATCGGCGGGGGCCTCCGCCCCAAGTGCGACGGCAGGGCCGAAGATCACGGCATCGCGGATCGGGCCGATATTCGTCCCATCTTTCATCAGCTGGAAATGCCAGGCAGCGTCGCGCGCGTCGCCGATTGCGACCAGGCCGACTATGCGGTCCTCGCGCAGCACGAGCCGGCGATAGACGCCGCGCGTCGCATCGCGCAGCACGATATCCTCGGTCGACGCATCG
Source organism: uncultured Pseudomonadota bacterium (assembly GCA_963745975.1). Lineage (GTDB taxonomy): Bacteria > Pseudomonadota > Alphaproteobacteria > Acetobacterales > Acetobacteraceae > JAKAWQ01. Next base: position 6,800 of record CAVUZJ010000017.1, on the reverse strand, counting down.
CCAAGGAAGGCGCCTGCCGAAGCGAGGTCGATCCCGGAGACCTTGAGGCGCGTGATCGAGGCGGCGTGGCTGAACCCGCCCGTCTCTACCCCCGCGATCGCCTTCGCCGCGACCTTCGCCATCTCCCAGATCGGCGCGACCAGCCCAAAGACTTCCCCCCGATGCTCGACGCATTCGCCGATCGCGAAGATCGCGGGATCCGATGTACCCATCGTCTCATCAACGATGACGCCGCGCCCGCAGGCGAGCCCGACCGCCCGCGCAAGCCCGGCATTCGGCCTTATCCCGACCGCCATCACCACGAGGTCGGCCGCGATCTCGCGCCCGTCCTTGAGCCGCACCGCGCGCACGCGCTCCTCGCCGAGGAAGGAGTCCGTTTCGGTTGCCGTCAGGATCGTCATCCCGCGCGCGGCGAGCGCCGTCTCCAGCAGATGCGCGGCCGAGGCGTCCAACTGGCGTTCCATCAGCGTCGGCAACAGATGAATCACCGTCACCTGGGCGCCGCGCAATTCGAGCCCGTGCGCCGCTTCGAGCCCCAGCAGCCCGCCCCCGATCACCACCGCGCGGCAGCCAGGCCCAGCGGTTGCCAGCATCTCCTCGACATCGGCAACGTTGCGGAAGGTGAGTACGTTGTCGAGCTCGCTGCCGGGAATCGGCAGTGCGATCGGGTTCGAGCCGGTCGCGAGCAGAACGAGATCGTAAGGAACGGCGCTGCCCGCGGCGCCGCGTACGATCCGCTCCTTGCGGTCGATCCAGTCCGCGTGCTCGCCGGCGATAAGCCGGATGCCGTTCTCCTTGTACCAGGCATGATCGTTGATGATGATGTCCGCGAAACGCTTGGTCCCGGCGAGCAGCGGCGAGAGCATGATCCGGTCGTAGTTCGGGTGGGGCTCGGCGCCGAACACGGTGATCTCGAACCGGCCGGGGGCGAGCGCCAGGAGCTCCTCGACCGTGCGCATCCCCGCCATCCCGTTGCCGATGACGACGAGACGCGGCCGCGTCGGAGTGGAGCCGTCCATTTTCGCCCTCCTTCAGATGCGGACCGTCGCGCCGTCGGCAGCGGATGCGGAAAAGTTCGCACGCCATTCGCGCCGGACGGCCAACAGCCCGGCGAAAGCGACCAGCGCAAGGGCAGCGAAGATGAGAAAACCGAACTGGTAGGAGCCGGTGAGCTGCTTCGAAAAGCCAAGGCTGGAGGCGAGATAGAAGCCGCCAATCCCGCCCGCCATGCCGACCAGCCCGGTCATCACTCCGATCTCGCGGCTGAAGCGCAAGGGCACGAGCTGGAAGACCGCGCCGTTGCCCATGCCGAGTGCCAGCATCGCGACAACGAACGCAGCGAGCCCGAACGCGAGCGAGGGCAGGCCGAGGCTCACCAACGCGAGCATCGCGGCGGCGACGAGATAGAAGACCGAGAGCGCACGGATGCCGCCCAGCCTATCGGCAACGAAGCCGCCGATCGGCCGCACCGTGGAGCCGACGAAGACACACGCCGCAGTCGCATAACCGGCGGCGACCGGTGCGAGGCCGTACTGCGTGTGGAAATAGATGGTGAGCGAGGCGGCGAGCCCGACGAACCCGCCGAAGGTCACACTATAGAAAAGCATGAACCACCAGGTGTCGCGGATGCCGAGCACGCGGAGATAGGCGCCGATTGTCTGCGGCGGCGGGTGGTCCGGGCTGTCCTTGGCGAGAATCGTGAACGCAACGAAGACCAGCCCGAGAATGAGCGCAGCGAGGCCGAACACGCTCGTATAGCCGTAGGCGAGGCCGAGCCCGGGGGCGAAGAGAGCCGCGAGCACCGTGCCCGAGTTGCCGGCCCCGGCGATGCCGAGCGCGGTTCCTTGGTGTTCCTTCGGATACCAGCGCGAGGCGAGCGGTAGCGCGATCGCGAAGGAGGCCCCGGCCAAGCCGAGCACGAGGCCGAGTGCGAGCGCCGCATGGAAGCTCGGCAGGCCGAGCCGCCAGGCAACGACGAGTCCGGCGATGACAACCAGCTGAGTCGCGATCGCGGTGCGCTTCGCACCGAAACGGTCCACCGCGAGCCCGTTGCTGATGCGGAGCAGCGCGCCGGCCAGCACCGGCGTGGCCACCATCAACCCCTTCTCGGCGGCGTTGAGATGCAGCGCCTCGCCGATCTGCACCCCGAGCGGCCCGAGCAGCACCCAGACCATGAAGCTCGCGTCGAAATAGAGGAAGGCGGCGAAAAGGGTCGGCAGATCGCCGCATTCGAAGAAGGATCGGGATGAGGACGCAACTGGGCGCGCCTTGGACATGGCCAACTCCGGCGAATCTTTCGATCCGCGCGACGGCCGTCCTTGGCGCGCCATCGGTTTCTGGCACCCACACCGGCCGTCCTTGGCCGGGCGAGGCACGGTCGTGCGTGAAGCACCCGTGCGTGCTGCTACGCAGCAAGAATGATGCCAGATCGAATACGGCCTGTTTTCAAGCCATCATCGTCAACTGCGATGTACTTCTGTCTATTCACTGCGCAGGATCTGCAAGGACTTTAGGCATTCGCTTTCAGTCCGCGCGTTCAAGCGCGCCCATGAACCGGCCGATCACGGCCTCGATGTCCGCCTCCTCCACTCCTTCGAGCAGCCCATGCCGGCGCATCAGCGCGAGAGGCCAGGCCGCGTCCCCCGCGAGCGGCAAGAGGGCCTCTCCCGTCATGAAATGCGGGCCGGGGCTCTCGCGCCTGAGCGCGCGGAGCAGGATCTTCGGGACGATGTCGAGCCGGCCGGGGACGGAGAGCATGCGGGCGAGGCCTTCCTGCTCCGGCCCGGCCGCGAGAAGCGCGTTCGCCTCGCCGAGCGCGGCGCGCAGGCCAGCGGCGAGGCGCGGCGCGTGATCGGCAAGGCCACCGCGGAGGACCAGGAATTTTTCCGGATGCCCCGGCGCGAGCGTGCCCGAGGTGGCGACGATCAGGCCGGCGCCCGCCTCCTCGGCGACCGCGCCCCAGGGGGCGCCGACGCAGAACCCGTCGATCGCTTGGCAAGCAAGCGCGGCCGGCATCTCCGCCGGCGGCAGCACGATGATGACGGCATCCCGGTCGGGGCGCACGCCTTGCCGGGCGAGAAAGGCGCGGAGGAGCAGGTCGTGGCTCGAATAGGCGTGGACCGCGGCGAAGCGCGGCACCCGCCCTCGGCGGGCGAGGGAAGGCGCGAGATCGGCTTCGGCGGCAAGGTCGGGCGCGAGCACTACCGCATTGCCCTCACGACTGACCAGGGCTGCGGCACGCAGGTCTGCGGGGCGTCCGCGCAGGCCCAGCATCATGGCGAGCGCGAGCGGGCCGAGGATCACCGCCGCATCGAGATGGCCATAGGCGAGCTTGTCAGCGATGTTCGCCCAAGACGGCTCGGTTGCGACCGTGACATCGAGCCCGGCAGCAGTGAAGAGGCCGCGCTCATGCGCGACGATCGGGGCCGCGCTGTCGAGCAGCCGCAGGATGCCGAGCCGGATCGCGTCCTCGCTCATGTCAGCTCCTTTCCCGCCTCGCCCATTCCTGTCTCACCAAGTACCGCGCTGGCGAGGTCGGCCAGCCGCATCTGCCGCTCCATCGCACGGCGCTGGAGGAAGCGGTGCGCAGCAGGCTCGCTCATTCCGTCACGCCGCATGAGAAGCCGCTTCGCCGCCTCGATCCGTCGCCGCTCCTCGACCTCCAGCTCCAGTGCCGCCAGCCGCACCTCGCGCTCGCGCGAACGACGGAAAAGCGCGATCGCGCTGCGCAGGATCGGCTTGATGTCGCGGATCGAGGCGGCGTTGACGTGATAGGAGGCGACCCCGGCCGAGACCGCAGCCTCCATGAAGTCCGGATCGTCCTCGTCAAGGAAGAGCATCACCGCCGCCCCCTGCTCGGCCGCGCCGCGCACCTGCTCGAGACTGTCCCGGTCCGGCCGCGCCATGTCCACGATCACGGCGTCCGGCCGTTCGGACTGGACGAGCTCGCCGAGATTTCGGCCAAGCGGCGCAATCCGGACGCGCGCGCCAGCGACGTCTTCGGCGATCCGCGCCGCCAGCACCGAGGCGCGCTCCGGATCGGTGTCGGCGATCAAGATATCCACGTCCCGCTGCAATGCAAAAGAGCGGCCAGATCGGCGCCACTGCGCTCGCGCCGGAGGTCAGAGTGCCGCCTCTGGTGCGGCCCTGGCCGCCGTCAAAGGCCGCTTCGGCCTGATCGAGCCGCGCATCAGGACGGCTGGCAGAATCGCCACTCGTCTATGGGGTTACCGGACGACTTGCTCAAAACCGCACGCTAGGTTGCCAGGGCCAGGACCTTGGCACGAACATCGCGGAGCGGAATTTTGGACAAGTCGTCCGGTGACCCCATTGGATCAGAAGCATCCATTCGGTCCAATCCGCCGTTAACCCCGCGACGAGCGCCACCGGCTTTCAACGCGGTCAACTTCTTTCTTGCCGATGTCGCCGGCGGGCTCGGCCCCTTCCTGCCCGCCTGGCTCGCGACCGCCCTGCACTGGCAGCCCGAGCGTATCGGCTTCGTCATGACGGCGGGCGGCATCGCCGGCCTCATCTGCAATACGCCGGGCGGCGCTTTGGTCGATCGCCTGGGCTGCTGTCTGGGAGGCAGTCCTCGCAGCTCCGTAAGGCCGAGAACAGCGGCGGCCGGTAGCGACTTCTTGCTCTTCGGGCTATTCGCACCGGAGCCGTTCGAGGCGCCTCCGACCAGCCATTCGCGCTCGGCGCCGAGGGCGATGCCGGCGCCTTGGCCGTGATGTGCATGGCAATCTCCCTGTGCGGTCAGAGCACGGCGGCGGAGTTCCCCTGGCGGCCGCCGACCGCAGCGAATTGGGGAGGTGGACTATCGAGGTGGGATCCTACGTCCATGCTGATTGAGAGGATCACTCCCCGAGCTCGGCTTCGGTGATGAGAATCAGCACGCGGCTCTCGGCCTCGAGGCTGAGCTCCGCGGCCGTTGTGGGATCAGCCGAGACGGCGATCAGGCCGGCAAGGCCCGCGGCACCCGAGGGCGTGGTCGACGGGCCAGCTTCGTCGCGCAGCAGGCGCGGTGCTGCGATCAGCGTTGCCTCGGGGACAGTAACGACACGGACGTCGCGCCGGAGCAGCACTGCCAAGGCTGGCGTGCTGGCCTCGCCGCATGAGAGCATCTCGGCGGCCGTCTTAAGCCCGCCAGTAACCCGCACGGGCCGACCGGCGGCGAGTGCCGCGGCGACGCAGGGCGCCTCGGCAGGCTCCACCACAGCGATCCTGGCTGGCGGCGCCATCCAGGTGTGCAGGCCGCCGGCGACGGCGGCGGCGAGGCCCCCTACCCCGGCCTGCACGAAGAGATGTGTCGGCCGCTGGTGAGCCGCCGACTCGACCTGCTGTCGGATCTCGGCCGCTATGAGGCCGTAGCCCGCCATAACATCGGCGACGATCGGATCGTCGGGATCGTCCGTCGTGTCAGCTACCAGGATGCCGGTGCCCCGTCGGGCCGCCTCGGCCGCGGCGTCGACGGCATCGTCGTAGGTGCCCTTTGCCCAAATTATCTCCGCGCCTTGGGCCGCGATCCGCCGGGCGCGTGCTGCCGGCACGGTGCTGTGCAGGAAGATGCGGGCCGGCGCCCCTGCGAAGCGCGCCGCGGTCGCGACGGCGAGGCCGTGATTGCCGTCGCTAGCGCAGATCAGGGCCGGCAGGTTGCCCGGGCGGTCCGCGAGCAACTCGGCGATTTCCTTGCCAGTCGCGCGCGCGAGCGCCCGCAGCCCGGCGTAGGTGCCGCCCAGGGACTTGAAGCTGCCCAGCATGCGTTGCCCCTCGTTCTTGGCCAGGACCTGCCGGATGTCCAGCCGCGCGGCGATCCGTCGGAGACTGAGCAAGGGGGTGGGCGCATAAGCCGGCGAGAGACGCAGGAGTTCCGCGGCAATGACGTCCGCGCTCTGCGGCAGGCGAGGATCAGCGTGCATCGTGGCATTCTGCCCCGGCCCCCCACTCAATGGTGTCGATTTCGTGCGACGGAATGGTGCGCAAATCGCGGTTGTGTACCAGCGGGAGGAACTGCCCTAAAGGTTCGGCAGTGGGTGGGTGGATCGCCACTCAACGAGTTTCGCATTTTGTTCGGAACGGCTGGGACCAGGAGCAACGGTGCGCAGTCGGGATTCCCCAGGGTGGGGTGGCCCCTACGTGACGATCTTGACCCGCTCCTCCCCTCCCCTCTCCTCCCCTCTCCTCCCCTCGCCTCGCCTCGCCTCGCCTCCGGAAGCCCGGGTTAGCGCGTGCCGGCAAGCTTTTCGATCTCGTCGAGCTTCAGCTCGCCCTTCGCACGCCACCCTTTCACTCCCTCAGGCACGTCAGGGCGGAAGTGCTCGTAGAGCTGGAATCCCACGCGGTTCAGCTCGTCTGCCGGCAGCGAGGCCGCCAAGTGCTCCATCGCGGCACGAGCCTCGGCCAACCGATCGCCGAACGCGCGCGCGACGTAGGCCGCGACGCTCTTCGGCGATGAGGGCTTTCCGTCGTCCTCGGCGCGCAGCGTTCCATCCGCCGCAGGCAGGACCGGGATCTCCCGGCCGAGCAGTCGGACCGTGTGCCGCCGCTCTCGCAGCTCCCGTGCCCTCTCCCGGCGCTCCGTCGCGTCCTCCGTCTCCTCGACGATCCCGAGGCGCCTGGCTTTGGCCCGCGCGCTCGAGCCCGCCACGAACCGGCCAAGGTTGAGGGCGGTCTCGGGCGGGTACCATAGCCCCGTTATCTTGGGCTGACCTCGGGGGCGTCGCACGCTACCGGTCCGTCCCGCCGCTCACCCATCACGGTGGTCTCCGGGCACGGTGCACCCTGTGCGAAGCCGGCGA
>CAVUZJ010000016.1:0-47124 GCA_963745975.1 uncultured Pseudomonadota bacterium | reverse complement strand
CCCTCCCTCCGCCAGCCCGTCTTTCTTTTTCCCCACCTTTCTCGCATCCCGGCAAAGTCCCGCGCAAATGCGCGGACTTGCCAAGGGGCGGTTCTCTGCCCGCCGGATTTCGCCGCCGCCAGCGAGCCGGCGGGGCGGTTTTCTCTCTCGCCCGGTTTGTCGGTTCGCTTTGCGCATCTTCGAGCCGGTGACCCCGCACGGCATGCGGGCGGGCTTCGTCACCACGGCCTACCGAAACGGCGTGCCGGACGAGGAGATCATGAGCCATACCAGGCACCGGAGCCTGACCACCCTGCGGCGCTAAGTCCGCCGTGCCAAACTCGACACGGCCAGCCCATCGGGCAGGCTCGACCTGTGACACCGGACGGCCCGGCCGCGCTCACGTTGTCGCGCTTCCGTTTGGACCCGTTTCATCGTGGATCTCGTCCGCTCGGGAGTCTCTCCGCGAACCCTGGCGCCGGGAGACTGACGGTTCTATAGGCTCGCGCCACGCGGAGACTCCTGTGGGTGACCGCTGGGATATCGACGGCACTTTGCGGAGGTTATTCCGGAGGCGTTATCTATCCGGACATCCGGATCGCGAATGACCTGAGTGCGATCTCTCTCGCAGCGTGAACTCCCCACAGTCTTGCATCGTCGCAAGCGCCAGCCGATGCAGTGGACGTGGTGCCGTGCCCACCTGCTGCGGCAGATCCGAAACCGTGCCCTCCACGGCGCCTTTGGACCCCTCTTCGAGCGATGGTGTCCAAGCTCGGCTGACGACAACGCACTTCAAGCCAACTGGGCTGCAGCGTGAGCACCCCTAGGACCCTCGTGCTCTCCCGCCCAATGCCTCATCACGCCCATCCCGCTCTAGGCGCGCTTTCCGCACATCGGCGGAACGGCTATCGTTCCCGCGAGCGAGCGGGTTGCCCGCCCGCTCCAACGCACAACCGGAAGCAAATGGAGGAATCGACGATGAGCAGCACCGTTGCCACGCCGACCAACCAGCAGATCTTCAAGGTTGCGTTCGCCAGCATCATCGGGTCAGTCATCGAGCAGTACGACTTCCTGGTCACCGGCGTCATCGCCGCCACCGTCTGGGGCGGCGTCTTCTTCAAGCTGCCGGGGCTGGCCGCCGTCGCCGCCGCGATCGGCGTCTACGGCATCGGCATCATCATCCGCCCCGTCGGCGCCTACATCTTCGGCAACATCGCCGACCGGAACGGCCGCCGCGACGCGATGGTGTATGCCCTCGTGCTGATGGGCGTCAGCACGCTCCTGATCGGACTTACCCCGAGCTACGACAGCATCGGCCCGATCGCACCCGCGCTGCTGATCATCTTCCGCCTCGCCCAGGGCATCAGCTTCGGCGCGGAGTTCGGCACTGCTGCTACCTGGGTGGTCGAGCAGGCGGCGCGCTCGAAGTACCGTGCATTTTGGGGTGCCTGGGTCGGATTCGCTATCCCGATCGGGCTTCTGCTTGGCTTCGGCTCGGTGATCCTGGTGCAATCCCTGATGTCGCACGCCGCCTTCCTGGCCTGGGGCTGGCGCATCTTCTTCTTCCTCGGCTTCCTGGTCGCGATCGTCGGGATCGCTATCCGCACCCGCACCGAAGACAGCTTCGTCTTCTCGGCGCACAAGGCGAAGACCGCCGTGCTGAATTTCCCGGCGAGCCAGGTCTGGCGGGAGATGCCGCTCCGCATCCTTCGCACCTCGCTCGTGAACGCGATGTTCGGCGGCGCCTTCTTCCTCTGCTTCGTGTTCGGCACCGGCTACATGAAGGCTGTCGGCTTCAGCGCCCAGGAGGCAGAATCGATCGGCCTCATCGCCGCCGCCTTCATGCTGCTCTTCATGATCATCGGCTCCCTGCTCGCGGATGCGATCAACCGCCGCACTATTCTCCTGATCGCCGCGATCGTGTTCCTCGTCTTTGCGATCCCTTATTTCTACCTCATCAACACCAAGAGCTTTCTTTTCGCGACGATCGCCGAGGTGATCGGTTTCGGCTTCGTGTTCGGCTTCGGTTATGGGGCGATTCCCGCATTCTACACGGAGAATTTTCCGACGCGCTACCGCGCCTCGGGCGCTAGCGCCGGCTACCAGATCTCGCAAGTTTATGGCGGTGGGCTGATCCCAATCCTAGCCGGGCTGCTGCTCCGCGCCTACGGCATCCACGAGGCTTACATCTATATCGGCCTGATGGTGATGATCTATGCCGTGCTCGCGATCTACGCGATTCTGCTAACGCCGGAGACCAAGGAAGCGAACCTCGAAACCTAAGCGCTCGCGAAGCGGGGATGCTGGCGCCGAAATGCGGGTGCCAGCCCCCGACGCCCTCCTCTCCGATGCAGGATGCGTTCGCTTGCGCTCACGTATCCCGCTCTAGCGCCGCCGGGCCGGCATCAGGTCCGTTATGTCGCCCGTGAACATTTCAGCGGCCATGGCGATGGTCTCGGAGAGCGTCGGGTGCGGGTGGATGGTCAGCCCGATATCCTCGGCGTCCGCCCCCATTTCGATCGCCAGTCCCGCCTCGGCGATAAGATCGCCGGCGTTCGGTCCGACAATGCCGCAACCGATGATCCGGCGCGTGGCCTCGTCGAAAAGAAGCTTGGTCATCCCTTCATCTCGGCCGAGCGAAAGCGATCGCCCCGAGGCGGCCCAGGGGAAGACGCCCTTGCCGTACTTCAGGCCCTGCGCCTTCGCCTCGTTCTCCGTAAGGCCCGCCCAGGCAATCTCCGGATCGGTATACGCGACCGAGGGGATCACCCTGGCGTCGAAAGCACTGTTGTGGCCGGCCGCAACCTCGGCCGCCACCTTGCCCTCATGCGTCGCCTTATGCGCCAGCATCGGCTGGCCGACGATGTCGCCGATAGCGAAGATGTGGCCGGCACTGGTGCGCATCTGCTTGTCGACCGGAATGAAGCCGCGCTCGTCGACGCGCACGCCCGCATTCTCCGCCCCGATCAGCCGGCCGTTCGGCCGCCGCCCCACCGCAACCAGGATTCGATCGAAGATGTCCCGGGCCGGCGCCTTAGGCCCTTCGAAGGAAATGGTGACGCCGTCCGGTCCCGCGGCGGCGCCCGTGACTTTGGTCTTGAGGTGAATCGCCTCGTAGCGCGTCTCGATCCGCTTGTGCAGCGGCGCCACGATATCCTTGTCCGCGCCGGGAATGATCTGGTCCATCAGCTCGACGATCGTCACCTTCGCCCCGAGCGCGTGGTACACTGTCGCCATTTCGAGCCCGATGATGCCACCGCCGATCACGAGAAGGCGCTTTGGGATGCCAGCGAGCTCGAGCGCTCCGGTCGAATCGATGACCCGCGGATCGGCATGCGGAATGAACGGCAGTGTCAGCGCCTCTGAGCCCGCGGCGATGATCGCCTGCTCGAAGGTCACCGTCTTCGTTCCGTCGCCGTTTGCTTGCTCGACCACCAGTTGGTTCGGGGCGGCGAACTGGCCGCTACCGGCGACCACCGTCACCTTGCGCTGCCGGGCGAGCCCCGCGAGCCCGCCGGTCAGCCGCTTGACGACCCCGTCCTTCCAGCCGCGCAGCCGGTCGAGATCGACCGCGGGTGCGCCCCCGCCGTTGAAGGTGACACCGAAGTGGCTCACCTCGACCACCTCGTCGATCACCTTGGCCGCGTGCAACAGGGCTTTCGAAGGGATGCACCCGACATTGAGACAGACGCCGCCGAGCGTCGCCCAGCGCTCCACCAGCACCACCTTCTTCCCGAGGTCCGCGGCGCGGAACGCCGCCGTGTAGCCGCCCGGGCCGGCGCCCAGCACCAGCACCTCGGCTTGGTAGTCCCCGAGGCCGGCGGCGCGCGGCTTTGCGCCTGCTGCGGCCGCGATGGCCCCGGCAGGCGGCGCCGCCTGCTCCTTCGCTCCGGTTAAGAGCGTGAGGATCAGGTCGCCCTCGGAGACCCGATCCCCCTTCCGCACCTTCACCTCGCCCACCTTGCCCGCGGCCGGCGAGGGAATGTCCATCGTCGCCTTGTCGCTCTCGAGCGTGATCAGCGGATCGTCGACGGCGATCTTCTGCTCCGGCCCGACATGCACCTCGATGATCGGCACGTCCTTGAAGTCGCCGATATCCGGGACCGTGATCTCGATGCTCATCGTTCACCCCCGCTCACAGCATCAGCCGGCGCACGTCCTCGAGCAACGTGCAGAGCTGTCGCGCAAAGCGCGCCGCGAGCGCCCCGTCGATCACGCGATGATCGTAGGACACGTAAAGCGGCAGCATCAGCCGCGGGCGGAACGATTCGCCGTCCCAGGCCGGCGCCATCTTCGATCGCACGACACCCAGGATCGCGACTTCCGGCGCATTCACGATCGGGGTGAAATCGATCCCGCCGATCCCACCGAGCGACGAGATGGTAAAGGTGCCGCCCTGCATCTCGGCCGGAGCGAGCTTGCCCTCACGTGCCTTGGCCGAAGCGTCGGCGAGCTCCCGGCTGAGCTCGACGACGCCCTTGCGGTCCACGTCCCGGATCACCGGCACGACGAGGCCCTCGGGCGTATCGACCGCGATTCCGAGATGGTAATATTTCTTGAGGACAAGCGCGTCCTTCTCCGGGCTGAGAGAGCTGTTGAAGTCCGGGAACATCTTGAGCGCCGAGACGCTTGCCTTCATCAGGAAGGGCAGCAGCGAGACCCGGTAGGGCTTGTTCTTGTCTGCCTTGGCATCGGCGTCGAGCTCTTTGCGGTATTCCTCGAGCCCGGTGATGTCCGCTTCGTCGCCGTGCGTGACGTGCGGCACGTTGAGCCAGGCGCGATGCAGGAACGGGCCCGAAATCCGCCGGATCCGCGCGAGCGGCCTGGTCTCGACCGGTCCGAACTTCGCAAAATCGACGGGCGGGATCTCGGGAATGCCCATCCCGGCCGGTGGGCCCGGTGCGACCGGCCCTCTCAGGAAGGCCTTCACATCCTCCTTCGTAATCCGCCCCTTTTCTCCCGTGCCCGTGAGCCCCGCGAGATCGATGCCGAGTTCGCGGGCGAGACGCCGCACCCCCGGGCTGGCGTGCACGCCGGCAAAGTCTGCGCCGCCTGCCGTCGTCGGCGCGGCGGCCGGAGGCGGTTGCGGGCGCGGCTCAGGGACCGGTTCTTGCAAGGCAATCACCGGAGGCGGCGCGGTCACCGGTGGCTCGGCCGTTCCCACCTTGAGCCGCAGGATCGGCGAGCCCTCGCTTACCTTGTCACCGACCTTGACCAGGAGCCGGTCCACCGTGCCGTCCCGCGGCGCCGGCACGTCCATGGTCGCCTTGTCGCTTTCGAGCGTGATCAGCGGATCGTCGGTTTTCACCGCCGCGCCCGGACTGACATGGACCTCGATGATCGGGACGTTCCTGAAGTCCCCGATGTCAGGGACGAGGATTTCGTTGCTCGCTTCCACCCTTGGCATCTCCCCTTGATCCCGGCGGACGGGCCGCCGGCGTGTCGCAGCAATCAGCCTTGCGGGCGATCGGCCCTCAGAGGGTCCATGGCGCGGGCTTTTCGCTCTCTATGCCGTACTTGCGGATCGCCTCCTGCACCCGCGCCCGCGGGATCGCTCCCTCCAGAGCCAGGCTTTGCAAGCCCGCCAGCGCCACCCATCGCCGATCGACCTCGAAGAAGTCGCGCAGCCTCCGCCGATAGTCGGAGCGGCCGAAACCATCCGTCCCGAGCACCGAGTAACGCCGGCCGACATAGGGACGGATCTGGTCGGCAAACAGCCGGATGTAGTCGCTGGCCGCGACGGCCGGTCCCTCGCGGTTCTCAAGGCAGCGTTCGATCCAGCTCTGCCGCGGCTCCGCCGTCGGATGCAGCAGGTTCCACCGCTCGACTTCCATCGCCTCTCGCCGGACTTCGGTGAAGCTCGGGCAGCTCCACACGTCCGCGCCGACACCCCAGTCCTCTTCCAGGAGGTCCGCCCCGGCAATCACTTCGCGCAGAATCGTGCCCGAGCCGAGCAGTTGCACCCGCGGCGCCTTCGTTCCCATTTCCTTTCCTTTGCGGAACAAGTACATCCCTCTGGTGATGCCCTCGGCGGCGCCCTCCGGCAGCGCCGGGTGTTCGTAGTTCTCGTTCATCAGGGTGATGTAATAGAAGACGTCCTCCTGCTCGGCGAACATCCGTCTCAGGCCGTCCTGGACGATCACTGCAACCTCGTACGAGAAGGTCGGATCGTATGCGACGCAGTTCGGGATGGTTGTCGCGTAGACGTGGCTCTGCCCGTCCTCGTGCTGCAGCCCCTCTCCGTTGAGCGTCGTCCGCCCGGCCGTGGCGCCGAGCAGGAAACCGCGCGCGCGCATGTCGCCCGCCGCCCAGGCGAGGTCGCCCACGCGCTGGAAGCCGAACATCGAGTAATAGATGTAGAACGCGATCATCGGCATGTTCGATGAGCTGTAGGAGGTCGCTGCCGCGATCCAGGACGACATCGCGCCGGCCTCGTTCAGTCCTTCCTGGAGGATCTGCCCGCTCTTGTCCTCCTTGTAGAACATGAGCTGATCGGCGTCCTCTGGCCGGTAGAGCTGGCCGACCTGGCTGAAGATTCCGAACTGGCGGAACATGCCCTCCATGCCGAAGGTGCGCGATTCGTCGGGCACGATCGGCACCACCCGCTTGCCGATTTTCTTGTCCCGGAGCAGCGCGTTGAGGATGCGCACGAAGGCCATCGTGGTCGAGATCGTCCGCCCTTCGCTGCCCTTGAGGTGCGCCTCGAAGGCGCTGAGCGGCGGCACTTCGAGCGATTCCGACCGCCGCCGGCGCGCCGGCAGATAGCCGCCAAGGGCGCGCCGCCGCTCGCGCAGATACTCGAGTTCGGGTGAGCCTTCCACGAAACGAAGGAACGGCACTGCCTTCAGCTCTTCGTCGGCGAGCGGAAGGGAGAAGCGGTCGCGGAACTCCTTGAGATGGGTCTCGCCCATCTTTTTCTGCTGATGGGTGATGTTCTGGCCCTCGCCGGCCTCGCCCATGCCGTAGCCCTTCACCGTCTTGGCGAGGATGACCGTCGGCAGACCCCGCGTGTTCACTGCCTCGTGGTACGCAGCGTACACCTTCAGCGGGTCGTGGCCGCCGCGCACGAGCCCCCAGATCTCCTCGTCCGACATGTCGGCGACCAGCGCCCTGAGCTCGGGATATTTTCCGAAGAAGTGCTCGCGCACATAGGCGCCGTCCTTGGACTTGAAGTCCTGGTACTCGCCGTCGACACACTCTTCCATCCGCCTGAGCAGGATGCCGTTCGTATCCCGTGCCAGCAGCCGGTCCCAGCCGGTGCCCCAGATGACCTTGATGGTGTTCCAGCGCGCACCACGAAAGATCGCCTCGAGCTCCTGGATGATCTTCCCGTTCCCGCGCACCGGTCCGTCGAGACGCTGGAGGTTGCAGTTGACGACGAAGATCAGGTTGTCGAGACGCTCGCGCCCCGCGAGCGAAATCGCCCCCAGGCTCTCCGGCTCGTCGGTCTCGCCGTCGCCGAGGAACGCCCAGACCTTGCGTCCTTCCGTCTCTGCCAAGCCGCGCCCCTGCAGATATTTCAGGAAGCGCGCCTGGTAGATCGCCATGATCGGGCCGAGACCCATCGAGACGGTGGGGTACTGCCAGGTACTCCGGCATCAGCCACGGGTGCGGGTACGAAGAGAGGCCGTTGCCGTTCACCTCCTGGCGAAAGTTCAGCAGCTGCTCCTCGGTGAGCCGGCCCTCGACAAAGCTCCGCGCATAGATTCCGGGCGAGCTGTGCCCCTGGAGATAGACCAGATCTCCGCCGTGCTCATCGGTCGCGGCATGCCAGAAGTGCATCGCACCGGTGTCGAAGAGCGTAGCCATCGACTGGAAGCTCGCAATATGGCCGCCGAGTTCGGAACTCTCCTTGTTGGCACGGAGGATGATCGCGAGCGCGTTCCAGCGGATGTAGGAGCGGATCCGATGCTCGATCGCGCGCTCGCCCGGGTGCCGTGCCTGGCGCTCCGGCGGGATCGTATTGATGTAGGGCGTATTCGGCGAATAGGGGACGGGCGTGCCGGAGCGCCGCGCCCATCCCACCAGCTCGTCGAGCAAAAAGCCGGCCCGGTCCGGGCCCTCGACCTCGACAACGCCCGCCAGGCTGTCGAGCCACTCCCGCGTCTCGACAGGATCGGCATCGGACATGGTCCGGTCCATGATCTCCTCCCCATCTTTTCCTGGCGGCGCCTCTGGCGACCGCCTGCCGATCCTCCGGCCGCCGGGCCACTGTACGGAAGTCATACCGCATCAGCAACCGCGCTTGCATCCATGCCGGATCGAGATGCCGCAAGGGCAAAATCCCACGCGATGGGGGCGCAGCCGGCGCCCGCCGCCGCCAGCCCCGCAGACCCGCCCGGAAATGGCCGGCTTTCGCTTCCAGGAACCGGTGGCGCACGCTATGCTCCCGTCCACGAGAAAGCCGCTAGACGGTCTCAAAGGGGAAACGTTGGCCGGACGAAGTGGTTCGCTTCGCCGCGGCTATCTCCCGCGACCCGGGAAGGACTTGCCGCCATGCAGCTCAGCGGACTCCTCCACAGCGCCAGACTTCTCCGCCATGTCGAGTTCCCGGTCACCGAGGTGCTCGGCCCCGGCGCAAGCGAAGCCGAGATCCAGGACCTCATCCGCCGGCATCGAATGATCTTCATCAAGCCGGTGTTCAAGGGCGGCCTCGGCAAGAAAGGCAAGGCCGGCCTGATCGGTAAGGCAACCGACCTTGAGACCGCGCTCGCCGAGAGGGAGAGATTGTTCTTCGTCGAGCACCGCCACGGCAATTCGACCGCCAAGGCGAACGGCGTCACTTTCGAGGCCGGCGTCCCGGCCCGCCACGAAGTCTATTTCGCGATCAGCAATTCGACGGTCTACCGCGCACCCGCAATGACCCTCACGCATCAGGGCGGCGTCGATATCGAGGAGCTCGACAGGAAGCTCGTCGCCAACGTGCCGTTCGACGCGCTCACCGGGCTCAAGGCCTTCGTCGTCGCCAACGCTCTCTCCGATATCGGCGCGCCCAAGGAGATCATTTCTCCCCTTGTCCAGAACCTGCCCAAGCTCTGGGAGCTCTTCCACCATTACGGCATGACCGCGCTCGAGCTGAACCCGATTCGCATGGCCGAGGGGCGCGAGGGGCGCCTCACCCCGGTTGCCTGCGACTTCAAGGGCGGCTTCGACCGCGACGATCCGCGCTGGCAACGCCTCGACCTGCCGCCCGACCTCTTCACCGCCGACACCTCCGCCTTCGAGCTCGAGGTCAATCAGCTCCGCACCCACCAGGGACAATCCGATGTATTCGTCGTCAACGATCGCGGAACCATCCTCGCCCCCACCTTCGGCGGCGGCGCCAATTCTCTCGTGACCGAGGTGCTGGGCGAGGCGGCGATCATCTCCTCGGACTTCGGCGGCAATCCGCCTTACGAAAAAATGAAGGAGGTTGCCCGCATCTGCTTCAAGCACTGGTTCTCTCAGGCGAACGTGCTTTTCATCATCGGCGGAAAATCCAACAACACCGACATCTACGAAACGTTCCGCGCCATGGCCGATGCGCTGCGCGAGCATTGCAGCGCGCACGGCACGACGCCGGTTTACGTCGTCGTCGGCCGCGGCGGCCCGAATCTCGTCCGCGGCATGGGTGCACTCGCCGAGGCGTGCGACAATCTCGGCCTTCCCTACCGCTTCTTCGGCTTCGACAGCGCGATCTCCGAAGTCGTCAACTATGCCAAATCGGTCGATCAGTGGATGCGTTCGGGCGGCCGCGCCGCGCTCGCGGCCCGCCTCGGCCTCAAGGAAGCCGCCTGAAAGATGAAGGGACGGGAAGGGGAAAATGCCGCAGAAGGGAATCGTCGGCTTTCCTTACTATCTCGGGGTCGCCTCGCTCGGCGATATCGCCACGCGCGCCGACCGCGTCGCGGTCCTCAACATCCTCGGCAGCGAATCCCGCCAGGTCACGCCGGTCAGCCACGCCTTCTCCGGTGGGAACGTCGTCTTCGGAACCTCGCCGGGCCGCCGCGGCCAGGTCCTCGCCACACCCGCCGGCGACGTTCCGGTCTACAACAGCGTCCGCGAAGGCATCGATGCCGGCCACAGTTTCAACACCGGTGTCGTCTATCTGCCGCCCTCCGGCGTGCGCGACGGCGTAGCCGAGCTCGCCCGCGTCAACCCGGACCTCGAAAAGATCATCATCATCACGGAAAAGATCGCCGTCCATGACGCGCGCGAGATCCGGGCCATCGGGCAGTCCTTCGGCATCGACATCTTCGGCGCCAACTCGCTCGGCGTCGCCGATTCGTGGAGCCGCGTGCGCCTCGGAGGCGCGCTCGGCGGCGACGCGCCCGACGAATCGCTGATCAAGGGCTCGATCGCCCTCTTCTCGAACTCCGGCAACTTCACCACCACGATCGCCCAGTATCTCGCCACGGCAGGCTGGGGAACGACGACGCTCGTCTCTTCCGGCAAGGACGTCTACATCCATTACGCCGCGCCGGATTTCGCCTATGGCCTGCGCAACGATCCACGCTCGCGGGCCGCCGTACTCTATTGCGAGCCGGGCGGCTACTACGAACGCGGCCTCGATCTCGCCAAGCCCGCCGTCGCCTGCGTCGTCGGCCGATGGAAGTCGCGCCTTACCCGCGCCGTCGGTCACGCCGGCGCCATGGCGGGCTCGGGCGACACGGCCGAGGAGAAGGAAAGCTGGTTCATGGAATCCTTGGGCGTGGACGGCATTTTCACGCCCGAGCGCCCAGTGGTTTCCGCCCAGGGCGCGGTCGTCACCAACATCGCCCACATCCCTGCCGCGCTCACCGCGGTGATGCGCCTCAACCACATCCGCCCGGATTTTCCACCACGCGGCACGCTTGCCCTCAAGCCGTGGCTTGCCAACGACCAGGGCCTCGCACTCCCCGCGGCGCTCGCCCTCGCCCCGGTCACCGCGCCCGCCCCCTACGACGAGCAGATCACCGCCCTCGGCCGGCAGATCGGCGCGGTTATTCCGCGCCAGAACATGAAGGACGCTTCCGGTGCCTCGGTCATGGATCCGGCGACCCAGGTCACCTCCGTACACGGCCATTCCGTGCTCGATCTCGCACTCCTGCCGCTCGAGGCCAACTTCGCGCTGCCCCTCGTGCACGACATCGCCGCCGAGAACGACCGCGCGATGCTCGACATCGCGGTCGCGGCCGAGATCAATCTCGTCGGCGATCCCGCGCTCGCCGCCGCCGATGCCGCACGCGAGGCCGGCAATTCCCCCAACACCATCATGGCGGCTGCCGCAGCCATCATCGGCCCCAAGCGCGTTGGCCGCACGCTCGCCTGCACACGCGCGCTGATCGAGCTTTTCGCGGGCTCCGGCCTCGCCGACGCGCACGATGATTCGTTCCCGCTCTCCTCCATCCCGATCGATGAGGAAACAAAAGCCCTGTTCCTCGCGGACGCTTCCGAACTCGCCGATCCCCGGCCCGCCGCCATGCTCGCCGCCGTCGCCGCCCGCGGCGGCCGGTCCGTCTTCCTCGACTTCCTCGTCCGGCTCGGCGGCCCGCTCTCGCGTGATGCGATCCTCGCGGCCATCGCCACCACCATCGCCTGGGGTGCCTTGATGCGCAAACGCATCTCACGCCTGACCGCCGAGACGCTGCCCTGGTACCTCCGCCTCTACGGCGTCATGATCGGCGCCTCTATTCCGGGCGAGCATCATCAGCACGGCAGCCTGTGCGGCGTTGGGCGCGAAGAGCGTTTCGGCCGCTGGACGATGGCGGATTTTCTCTGCCTCGCCCTGATCGGCAAGAAGCCCACCGAGGCCGAGGCCCGTCCGCTGCAGATCCTGATCGGCCTGCTGATCTCGAACGGGCCCGGCTCCATCACCGCCATCGGCGCCAAGGGCGCCGTCTCCGCCGACGGCCCGCAAACGCCGGGCCGCGTGCAGATCAACAAGGCGATGATCGGCTTCCTTTCGCACAGCGGCTACAGCCACGGCGGCAACGGCTACGAAGGCATGGCCTTCCTGCTCGAGCGCTTCCGCGGCATCGACCTCGTCAATCCTACCGATCCCGGCCACGGCATCGACCTCAAGGCCATGGCTCGCGACTTTGCCGAATCCTACCGCGAGCAGAAGACGCAATCGCGCGAGTCCGGTACGCTCGAGCTGCGGGCCCTGCCGGGCGTTCACCACCCGGTCTTCCGCGGCAAGCCCGTGAACTACGATCCACGTGAGCGCTTCATCGCCGAGTTCATGACCCGCCGCGGGGATTACAACATCTTCCACGCCTTTTACCGCGAGCTTGTGCAGGCGCTTCACGAGGCGGGCGCCTCGCCCTATGTCTTTTGCGTCAATGTGGATGCGGTCATCGCCGCGCTTCTCCTCGCGCTGCTCTGGAAGGACTACCGCGCCGGCCGCCTCACCGAAAAAGATCTCGAGACCGCGGCCTTCAACGTCTTTCTCTACGGCCGGATGATCGGCGCCGCCGCCGAGATCGACGATCATCTGAACCGCGGCCGTAACATGGACACACGCACGCCGCAGGAGCGGTGCCGCTTCGTCGTCTGATCCCTCCGGGCCAGCGTCAGCCCGGCCGATCGGCGCCCGCCACGAGAGGGAGCCCGGGCTTGCCATGGTGGCGGCGGCGCGCTCTGCTCCGTGGCGGAGCGGGGAAACCCGGCCCCAGCAACGGGAAACGCTCCATGAAAAGCCTCGTCCCGGTGGTGTGCTTTGCACTTGCCGCCTGCTGCGCACCCGCCATGGCCGCGAGCCTCACCACCGCGCCGTTCGGCACCACGCGGGACGGAAAAGCGGTGACGATCACGACCATGGCCGCGCGCGACGGGCTGACCGTGCGGTTCATCGGCTATGGCGGCCGCATCACGCAGATCCTGGCACCGGACCGGCAGGGCCATCTCGCCGACATCGTGCTCGGCTACCCCACGCTCGCACAGTACGAGGCGGCGCTCCCGACCGGCATCCCGTCAGGGCCGCTCGCGCCCGTCGCCGGCACGCCGTTCGACTTCCGCACCCCGCATATGATCGGCTCGCGCATCCGCGACGACGACCAGCAGCTTCTCTGGGCGCACGGCTATGACAATAACTGGATGCTGAACAAAAGCGGCGACCGTCTACGACCCCGCGAGCGGTCGGACCCTGGAGTGCCTGACCACCCAGCCCGGGATCCAGGTCTATACGGGCAATGCGCTCGCGGGCCAGTTCGCCGGCTATGGCGGCCTCTACCGCCAGACCGACGCCGTGACGCTGGAGACGCAACATTTCCCGAACAGCCCGAACGATCCGGATTTTCCCGCGACCGAACTGAGGCCCGGGCAGGTGTTCCGCAGCACGACGATCTTCCGCTTCGGCGTGCGCCGCTAGGATCCCGGGAGGCAACAGTCCCTGCTGCGCCGATTTAATTCCCTGTTTGGACAAAAAACCCTCCCTGTTCGGTTTGCTAGGGAACTTCCCGTCCAACCCATTGAACGCACGCGGCGATTCGTCCTCGGACTCTCCGGGCCGGCCGACCAAACACGAATATCCCCTGTATCTTCCCTGCCTAACAGAGAACTACCTGCGCCGGGCGATCAGCGCCGACCATTCGATGACCTCGCTCGCCGCGCCCTCGGGCGCCACCTCCGCCAGCAGAGCGCTGAGCTCCTCCACCAGCCGATCGGCCCGCTCGCCGATGCGCGCGCGGGAAACGCTGGACATCGAAAGCGCGCGGTCGATCAGGCTCTCGCTCGTGCTGAGCCGCTCGGCGACCACCGAGAGGCTCTCCAGCCGGCTGAACGCTGACGCCAGCAGGAAGGTTTCGTGGGGCAGCCAAGTGCCGGCCCTCCGGCGCTCCCGAACCGAGTCCTCGCCGGCGTAGCGGTCCGTGATCTCGCGCCACTGCTTGCGCCAAGCGTTCTGCGGAACGTCGATATGGGCGTCGCGGAAAAGCGCGATCGCGCCGCCCGCCTCGATCATCCGCTCGAGGCGGCAGAGCGTGTCGGCGCGGTCCATCCAGTGGAAGCTCCGGCCCATCGTCACGAGATGGAACCGGCCGAGATGCGGACCGAGGTCATAGGAGCTGCCCGGGCGGAAGCTCACGTTCGGCGCCAGCCCCTGCGCCGCCTCGGCCGCCGCGGCGAGCATCCGCGGCTCGGGGTCGAGCCCGAGGACCTCGCCGGCGAAGTAGCCGAAGCCGATCGCGAGCTGGCCCGGGCCGCAGCCAAGATCGAGCACGCGATGCTCCTCGCCGAGCGGCATGGCTTGGGCAACGCGGCGGATCAGCGCCGGCGGATAGGGCGCCCGTCCGGCCCGGTAATGCTGTGCGGCCGTGCGGAAGCGATGCGGATCGAAGGGGATGGGATCGGAAGGCATGGCGCTCCCTACCGGCGGCCGGCGTGGTGCCGCTCACGGCGAACGCAACAGGACCCCGTACGCGGCGCCCCACCAGAGCGCGACCGCCATGGAGGGCCAGACAATCCCGAGCACCGGAGCGGCGAGGAAATATTGGCTGGGCATCGCCCATGCTCACTCGCATTCGCCCCGCCACGCCAGTGCCCCTGGGCGCTCGCGGCGGCGCCGATCGCTCGGATCGGCGATGGCGCTGAGGCGAGCGAGAGGGCACGCTATCGGCGAGGGAATGCGATCCCGTGCAGATCGACGCGCATCAACATTTCTGGCGGCTCGACCGGGGCGATTACAGCTGGCTCACACCCGAAGCCGGGCCAATCTTCCGCGACTTCCTGCCCCGCGACCTCGAGCCTCTCCTCGCGCGCCACTCCATCGGCGCGACGATCCTCGTGCAGGCGGCGCCCACCGTCGCGGAAACGGAGTTTCTCCTCTCTCTCGCCGCTTCCACGCCCTTCGTGGCGGGCGTGGTGGGCTGGGTCGATCTCGCGGCGCCCGATGCCGCCCTGGAGATCGCGCGGCTGGCCGCGGATCCGCTGCTCGTCGGCCTCCGGCCGATGGTCCAGGACATCGCCGATAACGAGTGGCTGCTGCTTCCTTGCCTCCAGCCTGCGATTGCGGCCATGGCGGATCATGGGCTCGTCTTCGACGCGCTGGTGCTGCCGCGCCATCTGCCCCGGCTGCTCGCGTTCCTCGAACGCTATCCGGAGCTCCGCGTGGTGCTCGATCACGGCGCCAAGCCGCAGCTTCGTGAGGCCCGGCTCGATCCCTGGCGGGCGGACATCGCGGCGGTGGCGGCGCGGCCCGCCACGTGGTGCAAGCTCTCGGGCCTGGCGACCGAGGCCGGCGCGGGCTGGACGCTCGGCGATCTGAGGCCGAGTGCGGCGCATCTCCTCGCCGTCTTCGGCCCCGAGCGGCTGCTCTGGGGCAGCGACTGGCCGGTGGTCGAGCTTGCCGGCGGCTACGATGCGTGGCGCGTGGCGACGGCCGATCTCCTCGCACCGCTTCCCGAGGCGGAGCGGCAGGCGGTGCTCGGCGGCAACGCCGGGCGTGCCTATCTCGGGCGCCGCGGGCGCCGGCTGGAGATGCTCAATCCTGCGCCGCCTCGGCGTTGAAAACGAACTCGGGCGGCATGTCCGGTCCCCAGAGGTAGAAGCTATCCTCACCCGGATGATTGAGTGGCTCCCAGTCGGTGCGGGCGGGGATGTAGTCGATGTTGAAGGAAAACTCGGAAAAACTGCCCCAGGGGTCGCGGACGTAGTGGAAATAGTTGGACCCCAGAACGTGCCGTCCGAGGCCCCAGCCCATCTTGTAGCCCCGGTCCGCCATCGCCATCGCGCCCACGCCCACCGAATCGAGCGAAGGCATGTCCCAGCTCAGATGGTGCAGGCCGGGCGCGTCGGACTTCGCGAAGGCCAACACATGATGATCGCTGCCGTGGATCGCGTGCAGGAAGGCGATGTTGCTGCCGGAGCGGTCGGAGAGCCGGAGGCCGAGGGCCCGGGAATAAAAACCGATCATGCGCTCGACGTCGGGGGTGAAGCGCAGGATGTGGCTCAGACGGCGCGGGTGGACGCGCCCGGCCAGGCGCCGGTAGGGTGCGCAGCGCGCTGCTTCATCGGCCTCGAAGGGCGCGGGCGCGGCCTTGAAGTCGGGCGAGGTTTTCGGCCCGACACGGATCTCGATCTTGAGGCCATCCGGGTCGGCGAGCCAGACGCCGTTGCTGTCGAAGCCGGATGGCGGCGCGAGCAGCCGGATGCCCTGTCCCTCGAGGTGGGTCTTGAAGCGGGGAAGGTCCTCCTCGAAGCAGTGGAAGGCGATGTGGTGCAGCGCCTTGCGCGCGCCGCCCACCACGCGGCCCCACCGGTAGCCGTCCGTCGTGGCAAGCGCGAGCTGGTCTCCGGCACCGGTCACCTCGAGGCCGAAAGAGCCATAGAAATCGGCGGCTTTCTCGGGCGCCGGCACCGCGAGAACGAATTCGCCTATCGAGTGCACGCCGAGCCCGCCGCGCTCGTGGCTCGGCGCCTGGAATCCGCCGATTGCGGTCATGGGTTTCTCTCCCGTCTTCCGGAGATTTGTCCGGGCCGGGCGATTCTAGCAGCCGCGCCGTCCGCCTGCCAGCTTGCGCGGCCGGCCTATGGCGCGGCCGCGGCGGGAAGCCGGTGGTTCAGCTCTTCGACCAGCACGCGGATGTTCTCGGAATAGTCGACCGGCGTCACCACGAAGTGCACGCCGCCCGCGCGGAAGGCCGCATCGAGCGTGGGCGCGAGATCCTCGGTGCGGACGACGCGCGCCCCCCGCGCGCCGTAGGATTCGGCATGGCGAACGAAGTCGGGATTGCCGAAAGTGAGACCCCAGTCCGGGAACTTGTCCACCGCCTGCTTCCAACGGATCATCCCGTAAGCGTGATCCTCGAGGATCAAGACCACGAGGTTGAGCCCGAGGCGTACCGCCGTCTCGATCTCCTGGCTGTTCATCATGAAGCCGCCGTCGCCGCACACCGCGAGCGCGCGCCGGCCGGGATAGAGCATCGCCGCCATCATGGCGGAGGGCAGGCCGGCCCCCATCGTCGCCAGCGCATTGTCGAGCAGGAGCGTGTTGGCCATGCGCGTGCGGTAATTCCGCGCGAACCAGATCTTGTACATGCCGTTGTCCAGCGCGACGACGCCGTCCTCCGGCATCACCTGGCGCACATCGTGCACGATCCGCTGCGGCGTCGGCGGGAAGCGGTCGTCGCCGGCACGGTCCTCGAGATGGGCCAGGATTTCCATCCGCAAGGGCAGCAATGCCTGCGCATTGGCGAGGCGACCCTCCAGCCGGTCGGCGAGAAGAGCGAGGCCGGCGCCAACATCGCCCACGATTTCCGCGTGCGGGAAGAAGACCTGCTCGACGCTCGCCGGAACGAAGCCCACATGGATCACGCGCGGCCCGCCGGGACCCATGAGGAAGGGCGGCTTCTCCACCGTATCGTGGCCGATCGCAAGGATCAGGTCGGCGCGATCGATCGCCATGTGCACGTAATCGCGCTCGGAGAGCGCGGCGGTGCCCATATAGAGGTTCGAGCCCCCGGCGACGGAGCCCTTGCCCATCTGCGTGTTGAAGAAGGGGATCTGCATCCGCCGGACGAACGCCGAGAGCGCGTCGGCGAGATGCGGCCGGCTGGCCGCCGCGCCGAGCATGATGAGCGGACACTCGGCGGCGAGGATCATCGCGGCCGCGCGATCGAGTGCCTCGGTACGCGCCACCGGCCGGTCCACGGGATGCGGCTCTACGAGCGGGACCGAGGCGACCTCCTCGGCCGCGATATCCTCGGGCAGCTCGAGGTGAACCGGGCCGGGCCGCTCCTCGGCGGCAAGCCGGAAAGCCTCGCGGACGATCGTCGGGACCATCGCCGCGCTCACGATCTGCCGGGCCGACTTGGCGAGCGGGCGCATCGTTGCGACCACGTCGACGATCTGAAAGCCGGCCTGACGGCTCGACCTGATCGCCTTCTGGCCGGTGATGGCGACCATCGGCATGGCGCCGAGGTGGGCATAGGCGACGCCGGTCGCGAGATTGAGCGCACCGGGCCCGAGCGTGCTCAGGCAGACGCCGGGCCTTCCGGTGAGCCGGCCGTAGGTGGCTGCCATGAACGCGGCAGGCTGCTCGTGGCGCGTGACGATGAGACGAATGGACGAGCGGCGGAGCGCCTCGACCACGTCGAGGTTCTCCTCGCCCGGAACTCCGAAGATTTGCTCGACGCCCTCGTTCTCGAGTGCTGCCACTAGCAGCTCAGCACCTTTCGGCATGGAGGAACCGTCGCTCAGTGCCAGTAGGGCGGCCAGGGGGACTGGTTGCCCTCGTATTCGAGGAGCCGCAGCATCGCCGGCCATTCGAGCACGCCGTACGGACGGCGCGCGCCGGGCTGGTAGAGGTAGGCGGTCTTCTCCAGCACCCCTTCGGAAGGCAGCTCGAGCTCAATGCGCGAGGCCATCGCGTCCACCTGCGTGCGGCAGGAGAGCTCGAGGTGGTACATCGTGTTGAACGCCTGCTGCACGGTCGCGCCACAGGAGAGCAGCCCGTGCGAGCGGAGGATCATCGCGTCGTGCGGACCGAGATCGCCGACCAGGCGCTCGCGCTCGGCGGTGTCGATCGCCGGGCCCTCGTAGTCGTGATAGGCGATATGGTCGTGGAAGCGGATGGCGGTCTGGTTGAGCGGCAGCAGGCCGCACTTCATCGAGGAGACCGCCATGCCGGCACGCGTGTGGGTGTGGATGACGCTGGTCACGTCCTTACGGGCGCGATGGATCGCGCCATGGATCACGTAGCCGGCCTTGTTGATTCCATAGTCAGTGTCCGGCTTCCAGACAATGTTGCCGTCAAGGTCGATCTTGACCAGGCTCGAGGCGGTGATCTCCTTGTAAAGGAGCCCGTAGAGATTGATCAGCAGATGCCCTTCCTCGCCGGGTACGGCGAGCGTGATGTGATTGTAGATCAGATCGGTCATGCCGTACCAGTCGACCAGTCGATAGCAGGCGGCAAGATCGAGCCGCGCCTGCCACTCTTCCGGGGCGACCTCGTCGCGGACCGACTTGAATTGGGATCGGTAGTTCATGGCGGTTTCTTCCCTCGCTCCTCCGGCAAGCGGCGATGCTCTAGCCCATTTGACCTGTGATGGCCAGATTGGCCCACCGCGGCGCGGGCCGGACAAAGAAAACCGCCGTGCGGCGCGTAGCATCCGCACGGCGGCAAGGGAGGGAATCCGGTTCGGGCTAGGCCCGTCAGTCGCCGGCGGCCTTCGCGCCGATCTGCTCGTGGTCGTCGAAGGCGTGGTCGGCGAAGATCGCGTACGCCTCCTCGCCGTGCACCGCATCGTCGCCGATGGCGAGCATCCGGTCGTCCATCCTGAGCGGGACGAAGATGCTCACGATCTTGAGCAGGATGAAGGTGCCGATCACGTTGATGACGATGATGAAGAGCGCGCCGTAGATCTGCAGGACGAACTGGTGGAAGTTGCCGTAGAGCCAGCCCGTGGTGTTGACGCCCGGCGCGTCTTTTTCGGTCCCGACATAGACGAGCATCTTCGGGTCGGCGAGGATGCCGGTCAGCAGGCCGCCCACGATCGCGGCGCAGCCGTGCGTGTGGATCACGCCGAGGGCATCATCGACCTTGCTCATGAACGCGGTCTTGCCGAGCTTGTTCATGCTGAGCCAGGGGATGATCCCGGCACAGATGCCGATAATCAGGGCGCCGTAGCCGTTGACGAAACCGGCCGCCGGCGTGATGCCGACGAGGCCGGCGATCATGCCGTTGACCGCGCCGAGCACCGAGGGCTTGCCAAAGTTGGACGCGTCCATGATCGTCCAGCAGAGGACCGCCGTGCAGGCCGCGATGTTGGTGTTGAGCACGGCCGCTCCGGCGTCGGCATTGGCGAAGTAGGGGTCGCCGCCGTTGAAGCCGTTCCAGCCGAGCCAGAGGATGCCGGCGCCGGCGAGGGTCACGAGCAGGCTGTTCGGCTGGAAGTTCTCGCGGTCGGACTTGAGCCGCGGTCCGACGAGCCAGGCGGCGACGAAGCCCGAGCTGGCGGCCGCGAGATGGATGACGTAGCCGCCCGAGAAATCGACCACTCCCATGCTGGCGAGCCAGCCGCCGCCCCAGAGGCTGAAGGCGCCGACGGTGTACATGAAGGTCATCCACAGCGGCACGAAGATCATCCAGGCGGAGAACCGCATGCGCCCGACGACGGCGCCCGCGAGGATGATGACCGTGATCGCGGCGAACACGAACTGGAAGTAGACGAGCGTCGCCATCGGGAAGGCCATCGCCGGCATGCCCGAGGCGGCCGCCGGGATGGTTGCCTGGCCGGTCTCGGTCAGGGCCGCCATGGCCGGCCCCGGCATCCCGAGGAAGGGGAACAGCTGCGGCCCGAAGGCCATCTTGTACGCCCAGAGCACCCAGACGACCATCACGGCGGCGAAGGCGTAGATCGCCATGAAGGCCGAATTGATGGCCCATTTCTTCTTGACGATGCCTCCATAGAGGATGACCAGTCCCGGGACGCTTTGCAGCGCGACGAAGGTGGCCGCCGCGAGCTGCCAGGCATTGTCACCACTATCGAGCCATTTTGGACTAGGTACCAGCATGTGTTTCCCTCCGACGGAATTCGGCGCAAACCCGAAATATCGGGACTGCAAGTGGCGTGCCAAAACTCCCCGCGACCAGGGGTTGCGCCGCGGGCCGATGGAGAGAGGGGCCGGAAGGCGTATCCGATGTCTTGATTTTGAGATATCCCCAGGCTAGCTGGATAAAACATGACGAATTGTTTGCCCGCTTTATAGGCACAAGGCCGAATAAGAGGCGCCAGGATAGGGATCAAGCATGGACGAGACGCTCGCTGCCGAGGCTGCTCCACCGGCTTCCCAACCGCTTTTCGACGCCGAGGGGACCCGAAAGGTCCTGCAGGCGCTCGGTCGTGCGGCCGCCGCGTCCCTTGCCTCGGGGATCGCCGTTTCCACCGGCAAGCCTCAGAGCGTGGAATCGACGCTCAGGATCCAGGGCGAGATCTACGCCGCCTTCACGAGCCTCGCTTACCGCGATCCCTCGATGCCCGCGGTGACCGAACTGGCGCAGGAGGAGCCGGTCACCAAGCTGCTCTCGGCGATCAACCGCTTCGGCGCGGCGGCCGTCGCGGCCGGCGTGATCGGCTCGAGCGGACAGCGCCACAGCATTGGCGATGCCATGCGCACATACTGGCAGGTGATGCAGGCGATGTGGCCGGTCGCACGCCCCGGGGAAGCCGCGGGCGAAGCGCCGCCCACCGACGGGACGCGGGACTGAGCCGATCGAGAAGCTGCTCCGCGTCGCCGATCTCCATGTGAGCTTCGCGACCGTAGCCGGCGCGGCCGCGGCCGTCGCGGGGCTCTCCTTCGCGATCGACGAAGGCGAGACGCTCGCCCTCGTCGGCGAATCGGGCTCGGGGAAGTCGGTCTCGGCGCTCGCCGTCATGGGCCTCGTGCCGCGCCCCTCCGGCACGGTCACTTCGGGCCGCATCCTCTTCCGCCGGCCCGACGGCGGCGCGGAGGACCTGCTCACGGCGCGGCCGGGACGTCTGAGGCAGATCCGCGGCAACGAGATCGCGATGATCTTCCAGGAGCCGCTCGCCTCCCTGAGCCCGGTCTTCAGCATCGGCGAGCAGATCGCCGAAAGCGTCCGGCTGCACCAGCGCAAGGGCCGGGCCGAGGCGATGCGCATCGCGGTCCGCCTGCTCGGCTCGCTCGGCATGGCCGAGCCCGAACTGCGCGCGAAGAGCTACCCGCACCAGATTTCGGGGGGCATGGCGCAGCGGGCGATGATCGCGATGGCGCTCGCCTGCAAGCCGCGTCTCCTGATCGCCGACGAGCCGACGACCGCGCTCGACGTCACGATCCAGGCGGAGATCCTCGATCTGATCGGGCGGATGAAGCGCGAGATCGGGATGGCCGTGCTCTTCATCACGCACAATCTCGGCGTCGTTGCCGAGATCGCCGACCGGGTCGCGGTGATGTACGCGGGAAGGCTGGTCGAGGAGGGGCCGACGGCGAAAATCTTCGCCGCCCCGCGGATGCCCTACACCGTGGGGCTCCTGGCATCGGTGCCGAAGCTGGTGACCGACGATTCCCCCCTGCGGCTCGCCGCGATCCCGGGCGAGCCGCCGAGCCCGCTATCACATCCCGCCGGCTGCGCCTTCCATCCGCGCTGCCCGCACGCGCTGCCCGGGCGCTGCGACGCGGAGCCGCCGCCGCTCTCTCCGTGCGGAGAAGGCCAGTGGGCGCGCTGCCTCCGTCTCGACGAGATCGCGAGGCTTGGCGCATGAGCGCAGCACCGCTCGTCGCGGTCGAGGATCTCCGTGTGTGGTTTCCCGCAGCAAGGCGGGGCTTTCGTCGCCCGGCGCGTCCGGTGCGCGCGGTGGACGGGGTGAGCTTCTCGGTCCGGCGGGGCGAGATCCTCGGCCTGGTCGGCGAATCGGGCTCGGGCAAGACGACGCTCGGGCGCAGCCTGCTCCGCGCGCTCGAGCCGAGCGGGGGAAAAATCCTCTTCGACGGCACCGACATCACCCACCTTAAGCCGGGGGCGCTCGCCCCGTTGCGCCGGCGCATGCAGCTCGTCTTCCAGGACCCGACCTCCTCGCTCAATCCGCGCCTCAGGATCGGCGAGGCGATCGGCGAGCCGCTGCTGATCCACGGCCTCGCGGCGAACGCGGCGGAGCGGCACGAGCGCGTCGCCGCACTGCTCGCAATGGTCGGGCTGCCGGCGGAGGCGATGGGACGCTACCCACACGAGTTCTCCGGCGGCCAGCGCCAGCGCCTCGGCATCGCCCGCGCGCTCGCTTCCGGGCCCGAGTTCCTGCTCGCCGACGAGCCGGTCTCCGCGCTCGACGTCTCGATCCAGGCGCAGGTGGTCAACCTGCTGCTCGACATACGCACGCGCCTCGGCCTCGCCATGCTCGTCATCGGCCATGACGTCGCGGTGGTCGAGCACCTCGCCGAGCGCATCGCGGTGATGTATCTCGGCCGCATCGTCGAGCTTGCCGAGAGCCGCGCGCTCTGCCGCCGTCCGCGCCATCCGTACACTGTGGCTCTTCTCTCCGCGGTGCCGGTGGCGGATCCGGCCGCCCGGCGCGCGCGCATCACCCTCACGGGCGAACCGCCGAGCCCGCTCGATCCGCCCTCCGGTTGCGCGTTCCGCACGCGCTGCCGCCACGCGCTGGCGGAATGCGCCGTGGCGGCGCCGGCGCTCCGCGAAGTGGCGCCCGGACACTGGAGCGCCTGCATCCGCACCGACATCTTCGCGAATTGACAGGCCCGCCACAGTCCTGTTCGGTGCCGGGCGGGAGCGGTCGCGGGAGGTGCGGATGGCGCTTGGTCGGAGGGATCTTTCGCGCGGGCTCGCCGGGGCGGCGCTCCTGCTCGGCACCGGCGCGCGCGCCGCGGCGGCAACGGGCGATGAGGCCACGACGGCGCTCGTCCTTGCCTTCGACGGTGGGGCAACGACGCTCGATCCGATCATGCGGAGCGAGACGACGACGATCACGTGGCAGCGCCAGATCTTCGACGGCATCACCATGCTCGCCCCCGACGGCACGCCGGAGCCCCGGATCGCGACGGCATGGAAGGTCCTCTCGCTGACCGAATGGCAGCTTACGCTGCGCACGGGCGTGCGCTTCCACGACGGCTCGGTGATGACGCCGAACGATGTCGGGCGCTCGATCCTCGATACGCGCGACAACCCGAAATCGCAGTTCCGCGAATATGCCGCCGACGTGAGCGGCTACAAGGCGATCGACGCAGAGACGATCACCGTCTCCTTCAAGGCGCCGAACCCGCTCTTTCCGATCTATCTCTCGCAGATCCCCGTCATGCCGGAGGCGCTGATCGCGAAGATCGGGCGGGACGCGTTTGTGCGCCACCCGATCGGCACCGGACCCTACCGGTTCGTCTCCTGGCTCGAGGAGGACCATCTTGTGATCGAGGCCTGGAGCGGCTTCTGGGGCGCAGCACCTGCCTTCCGCCATGCGCGCCTCGAGAGCATTCCCGAGGGCGCGACGCGGCTTGCCGCACTTCTTTCGGGCCAGGTGCAGTACGCCGAGAAGCTCGACCCCACCGATTTCGCGCGCGTCCGGAGCAGCGGGCGGGCCTATCTCAGCCTCGTTCCGGGCTTGCGGACGATGTATCTGGCGCTCGATGTCTGGCGGGCGGAGAATTCCGCCGGCATGGCGCGTGGCACGAAGAACCCGTTCATGGATCTCCGCGTGCGCGAGGCGGTCGCGCAGGCGATCAATGTGGAGCTGATCCGCGACAAGATATTCGACGGCGCGGCGGAAGTCGCCGCGCAATTCACCTCGCCGGGGCTCGAGGCCTACGACGCCGCGCTCAAGCCCGTGCCCTACGACCCCAAGCATGCGCGGAGCCTGCTCGCCGAGGCCGGCTATCCGAACGGGTTCTCCGTGAGGCTGGATGCGACGAACGACCGCTACCTCGAGGATAGCCTGGTCGCGCAGGCGATCGGCGGCCTGCTCGGCGAGGTCGGGATCAAGGTGGACGTGAACGCGATCCCGAAGGCGATCTTCTTCCCGCAAACCGACAAGGGCGATTTCAGCATGTACATGGCCGGGTGGAGCGGCACCGACCCGATCTCGACCTGGAACTCGATCTTCCATTGCCGCGATCCCAAGGCCGGGCTCGGCCATGTCAATCGCGCGCATTACTGCAATCCGGCGGCGGACGCGCTGATCGCCAAGGCGAGTGCCACGTTCGACGACGCCGGGCGGATCGCGCTCGAGCGGCAAGCCTACGCGATGGCCGAGAAGGATTGCGCCTATATCCCCCTCTATTACCAGGACGAGGTCGCGGGCATCGCGAACACGGTTGCCTGGCAGGAGCGGCCGGACGGGCTGGTGCTGGTCTGGCAGATGACACGAAAATAGAAATAGCGTGAGATCCCGATGACGGCATTCCTGCTCGGCAGGTTTGCCCGCGCGCTCCTCACGATCTGGGCCGTGCTGACGCTGGTTTTCGTGCTGATCCATGCGACCGGCGATCCGATCGCGGTGCTGGCACCGCAACAGATGAACGCGGCCGAGCGGGCGGCGCTGGCCGCTTCCCTCGGGCTCGATCAGCCGCTTCCCGTTCAGTATTTCCGCTTCTTCTCGGGCGTGCTGGGCGGCAATCTCGGCATCTCCTATTACAGCGACGTGCCTGCCCTACCGCTCCTCCTCGGTCGCGTCCCGGTGACGCTCGAGCTCGTCGCGCTCGCGATCCTCATCTCGGTTGTGATCGGCGTGCCGTTCGGCATCGCCGCCGCGCTCTCGCCCGAGAGCCTCGCCGATCGCGCGCTGCGCGGCCTCTCCGTGCTCGGCGCCTCGGTGCCGACCTTCTTCCTCGGCATCGTGCTGATCTTCTTCTTCAGCGTGAAGACCAACCTCCTGCCGGCCTCGGGCGCCGGCGGAATTCGGCATTTCATCATGCCGGCCTTCACGCTCGCCTTCTTCCGTATCGCCTTCTTCACCCGGCTGGTGCGGAGCGCGCTCCTCGAGCAGCTCGGGCAGCCCTACGTGCGAACGGCGCGCGCGAAGGGCCTCTCCGAGGCGGTCGTCGTGCTGAAGCACGCGCTCCGGCCTGCCTCGCTGCCTCTCGTCACGGTCTTCGGCCTGCAGTTCGGGCAGCTCTTCGCCGGCACCGTGATCACGGAGACGATCTTCGCCCTGCCTGGGATGAACCGGATGGCGCTCGAGGCGCTCTTCCGCCTCGACTACCCGATCATCCTCTCGTACGTGCTGGTCGCCGCTTCGATGTTCGTGGCGCTCAATTTCGCAACCGACCTGCTCTACGGCCTGATCGATCCGCGCGTGCGCCATGCGCGCTAGTCTCGGCTCCGTCCCGAAACTTCCGCTTGCGGTCTTCACCCTTCTCCTCTGCGGCGCCCTCTTCGCGCCCTGGCTCGCGCCCCACGACCCCGAGCGGCAGGACCTCTTCGCGCAACTCACGCCGCCGGTGTGGCTCGCCGGCGGCACCTGGCAGTATCCCCTCGGCACCGACGGGCTCGGACGGGATATCGCCGCGAACGTCCTCTACGGGCTTCGGGTCTCGCTCCTGGTGGGCTTCGTTTCGGTGGCCATCGCCATCGCGCTCGGCGCCACCGCCGGGCTGGTCGCAGGCTATCGGGCCGGCGGCTGGCTCGATCGGGTGGTGATGCCGCTCGTCGATCTCCAGCTCTCCATCCCCGCGGTGTTGATCGCGCTCGCGGTCATGGCGATGACCGGCCGTGGCCTCGGCAAGCTGATCCTCGTCATCGGCCTCGTTGGCTGGGCGCCCTATGCGCGCCTCATGCGCGCCAGCGTCCTCGCCGAGCGCGAGCGCGATTACGTCACCGCTGCGCGACTGATCGGCGCCTCCGAGGCGCGCGTTCTCTTTCGCCATCTGCTGCCGAACGTTCTCAGCCCCTTGCTCGTCCAGGCATCCGTCGACGTGCCGCGCGCGGTGGAGCTCGAGGCCTCGCTCTCCTTTCTCGGGCTCGGCGTGGCGGTCACCACCCCCTCGCTTGGCCTCCGGGTCGCGCAAGGCTACCAATATCTCTTCGGCGGGGCCTGGTGGCCGTCGGTGATCCCGGGGCTGGCTCTCGTTCTCTTGGTTCTGGCCGAGAACCTGATCGGCGATTGGCTCCGTGACGCGCTCGACCCGCAATATCGTTCGCGCGTCGTGCGCACCGGGCAGGCATGATGCGGTTGAACCTGGCGAAGGACGGCAGAGCATGAGCTTCTCGCCCCCGGCAGATCTTCTTGCAAAAGCGGCACGGCGCGCCGTCGCGCTGCGGCGTGACCTGCATCGCCATCCCGAGCTCGGCCTCACCGAGTTCCGCACCGCCAGCCTGGTAGCGGAGCGGCTCGCGGCGCTTGGACTCACGGTGAAGCTCGGGCGGGAGGTCATGGATTCGGCAAGCCGCCTCGGGCTTCCCGGCGAGGAAGAGCTCGAGCGCTGCTATCGCCGCGCCGCCTCCGAAGGGGCGCCCGCCGCCTTCCTGCCCAAGCTCGCCGGCGGCCATACCGCAGTCGTCGGCACGCTCAGCGGCGCCAAGCCCGGGCCCGTCGTCGCGCTCCGCGTGGACATGGATGCGCTGCCGATCCACGAGGACACGACCCAGGCGCATCTGCCCGCGCGCGAGGGATTCGTCTCCGCCCATTCCGGCATCATGCATGCCTGCGCGCACGACGTTCACACGGCCCTCGGCCTCGCGGCGGCGGAAGTTCTGAGCGGCATGCGCGGTGAGCTGAAGGGCACCGTGAAATTCGTCTTCCAACCGGCCGAGGAAGGCGGGCGCGGCGCCGCCCCGATGGTCAAAGCGGGCGTGGTCGATGACGTCGATCGTTTCGTCGCGATCCATGTCGGCACCGGCGTTGCAAGCCGCAGCGCCTGCGCGGCCGTGGACGGGCATCTCGCCTCGGTCAAGCTCGACGTCACCTATCGCGGCCGAGCCGCGCATGCGGGCGGCCAGCCCGACGAAGGCCGCAACGCGCTGCTCGCAGCGGCCGAGGCGGTCCAGGCGCTCTACGGGATCTCGCGCCATCACGCTGGCCGCTCGCGCGTCAACGTCGGGACGCTGAACGCCGGCTCCGGCCGCAACGTGATCGCCGATCGGGCCTTCATGCAGATCGAAGTGCGCGGCGAGAGCGAGGATATTGCCGATTACATGCTGCGCCGCGCCGAGAAGGTGCTGCGCGGCGCGGCTTCGATGCAGGAGGTCGAGGTCGAGATCAGCGCCGTGGGGCGGACGACGACCGCGAATTCCGATCCCGAGCTTGCCCGCCTGATCGCCGAAGCCGCAGCACGGATGCCGGGGATCTCGATCTCGGCAGGACCGCACAGCGCCGGCGGGAGCGAGGATGCGACCTATTTCATGCGCCGCGTGCAGGAGCGGGGAGGGAAGGCCGCCTATACGGTCATCGGCTCGGATCTCGCTTCGGGGCACCACACGCCGCGGTTCGATATCGACGAGGCGGACATCCCCTGGGGCATCGAGTTCCTCGCCCGCACGCTGATGCGCCTCGGCGAGAGCTAGAACAAATGGCGCTCCATTTCACCATCGGCGAATTCGCCCAGCGCCGCAGGCAGGCGGAAGCGGCGCTGGAGGCACGCCGGCTCGCCGGTCTGCTGATCTTCCAGCAGGAGAGCATGTACTACCTCACCGGCTATGACAGCTTCGGCTTTTGCTTCTTCCAGTGCCTCTATCTCGGGCTGGACGGGCGGCTCGCGCTGATCACCCGCTCGGCCGATCTCCGCCAGGCCCGGCATACCTCGATCATCGACGACATCCGGATCTGGACCGACGAGGAGGGCGCGGATCCCGCCGTGCAGCTTCGCGCCATGCTCGAAGATCTCGGCGCGCGCGGACGTCGGCTCGGCATCGAAACGGCAAGCTACGGCCTCACTTACGCCAACGGGCGCAAGGTCGAGGCCGCGCTCGCCGGCTTTTGCACCCTCGAGCCGGCGGACGGGCTCATCGATCGGCTCCGCGCGGTCAAATCGGCGGCGGAACTTCACTATGTGCGGCGCGCCGGCGGGCTCGCCGACGCCGCCCTCGATGCCGGGCTCGCTGAAACAAAGCCGGGCGCCGACGAAGGGCGCATCCTGGCCGCGATGCAGGGCGCGATCTTCGCCGGCGGCGGCGATTATCCGGCCAACGAGTTCATCATTGGCTCGGGCGAAGATGCGCTGCTCTGCCGCTACCATTCCGGCCGCAGAAGCCTCTCCGCGGACGATCAGCTCACGCTCGAATTCGCCGGCGTCTTCGGCCACTACCACGCTGCGCTGATGCGCACCGTCGTGATCGGGCGGCCGCGCGATGCGCACGAGCGGATGCACGAAGCCTGCGCCGAGGCGCTCGAAGCGTGCGAGGCGGTGCTGCGTCCGGGGCACGTGGCGGGCGAGGTGTTCGATGCTCACGCGCGCGTGATGGACGCGCGCGGAATGGCGGCGTCCCGCCTCAATGCCTGCGGGTACAGCCTCGGCGCGAAGTTCACGCCGAGCTGGATGGACCCGCCGATGTTCTACCGCGGCAACCGCGAGGCTCTGGTGCCGGGGATGGTGATGTTCCTGCACATGATCCTGATGGACAGTTCCGGAGGCGCGGCGATGACGCTCGGCCGGACCTACATCGTGACCGCAGGCGCGCCGGAGCCGCTCTCGCAGGCGCCACTCGCACTCCTCCGCCGGTAGAGCGACCCACGGCACCGCCCCCCGGGCCGCCCGGGCGCCTCGTTTGACACCTACCCTGGTTGCCGTAGCATACCTGCCAAGCACGTTCTGAATAGCAACCAAGGGGGCTTGCAATGCGTCTGAACGGAATGCGGGGAGCGGGGGGCCTTGCGGCGCTTGCTCTCGCCGTTGCCCTGGCCGGCGGGCCGGTTGCCGCCCGCGCCGCGGAACCGATCAAGGTCGGCGTGCCGGGCCCGCTCTCCGGCCCGTACGCCAACGCCGGGATCGACATCGTGAACGCGGCCAAGCTCGCCGCCGATCAGATCAACGGCAAGGGCGGCGTTCTCGGCCGCCCGCTCGAGATCGTGCCGGAGGACGACGCCTGCGATCCGACGACCGCCGTCCAGGCGGCGCAGAAGATGATCGACAGCGGCGTCGTCGCGGTCGCCGGCGGCTATTGCTCGGGCGCCGCGCTGCCCGAGCTCTCGACGCTGCATCGTGAGGACATGCCCTACATCCTCGACGCCTCGACCAACCCGCGCCTTACCGAGATGGGATACAACGACGTCTTCCGCACGATCGGGCGGGATGACGAGCAGGGACCGTTCGCTGCCAGCTTCATGGTCAACGCGCTGCACGCGAAGCGTGTCGCGGTGATCAACGACAACACGACCTACGCGAAGGGCCTTGCCGACGCCACCGTGGCCGCGCTCAAAAAGCTCGGCGTCGACGTCGTCTATAACAACGCCATCACGCCCGGCCAGATGGATTATTCGCCGGTGCTGACGCGCGTTGCCGCGCTCAAGCCGGACGCCCTCTATTTCACCGGCTATTTCGCCGAAGGCGGGCTGATGGTGAAGGAAGCGCACGAGCTCCACCTGAAGTTCGCGTTCATCGGCGGTGACGGCAACAACGACCCGACTCTTCTCAAAACCGCCGGATCCGCCGCCGACGGAATGTTCGTCACCTGCGCGCCGCTGCCGCAGTTCCTCTCGGGCGCCAAGGGCTTCGTCGATGACTATACTAAGCAGTTCGGCCATCCGCCCGGACCCTATTCGGCGTACGAGTACGACGCGATCGGCGTGCTCGCGCAGGCGATCGATCGGGCGAAGGCGACGACGCCCGCCGCGCTGAACGCGGCTCTTGCGGAGACCAAGAACTATCCCGGCATCACCGGCAATATCAGCTTCAACTCGAAGGGCGACCGGACGGTCGCCGTCTATATCGTCATTACCGTCAAGAACGACGAATTCACGCCCTATATGCGGCTCAATCCCGCCGGCAACTGGGTCGCGATGCAGTAGCGCTCTTGCCCGAATCCCGCGCATCCGCCGCCGGCACGCAGCCGGCGGCGGCCCGGCGCCCGCTCCAGCCGTGATGCTCCTTCCCTGAAAGGCCGGCGGTGCAGGCCTTCTTTCAGTACACCGTCGAGGGGCTGACGATCGGCGCCTTCTACGCCCTCGTCGCCCTCGGCTACACCATGGTCTACGGCATCATCCGGCTGATCAACTTCGCCCATGGCGATGTCTTCATGGTCGGCGCCTTCCTCGGCTGGACCGCGCTGGTCACGCTCGCCGGCATGCACTTGCCGATGGCCGCCGCCCTCGTCGCCGCACTCGGAATTTCGCTCGTCTTCAGCGGTGTGCTCGGCGTGGTGATCGACCGGGTCGCCTATCAGCCCCTGCTCGCCGCTCCGCGACTCTCGATCCTGATCACCGCGCTCGGCGTCTCGCTCGCGCTCGAAAACGGGGTCCTGCTCATCTATGGCCCAGGCTTCCTCACCTACCCTCATCTCCTGAGCACCGCAGGCTTTGCGATCGGCGGCGTGCAGATCACCTACGCGCAGACCGCCATGTTCGCCATCAGCCTGGTTCT
Source organism: uncultured Pseudomonadota bacterium (assembly GCA_963745975.1). Lineage (GTDB taxonomy): Bacteria > Pseudomonadota > Alphaproteobacteria > Acetobacterales > Acetobacteraceae > JAKAWQ01. The sequence goes on along the minus strand of CAVUZJ010000016.1, from coordinate 16,215 downwards.
GATGTCGGCGCTCTACCTCTTCGTCCACCGCACCTTCATCGGCACCGCGATGCGGGCGCTCGCGGTCGATCAGGACGCCGCGCGGCTGATGGGGATCGATGTCGAGCGGACGATTCAGCTCACCTTCTTCGTCGGCTCCTTCCTGGCGGCGGCGGCAGGCGTCATGGAGGGCCTCTACTACACGCAGATCTCGTTCTACATGGGCTTCCTGGTGGGCCTGCGCGCCTTCACCGCGGCCGTGCTCGGCGGCATCGGCAATATCCCCGGCGCGATGGCGGGCGGCCTCCTGATCGGGCTGCTGGAATCCTACGGCGCCGGCTACCTCTCCTCGCGCTGGACCGACGTGTACGTCTTCCTCGTGCTGATCGGTGTGCTGGTCGTCAAGCCGACGGGCCTCTTCGGCGAGCGCGTCGTGGAACGGATGTAGCGGCGATGGCCGATCGTACCGATCCGGCCATGCGGGCCGCCACGGCCAGAATGCTCATCGTCGCGGTCGCCGCCGGTGCCGTCGTCCTGCCGCTCGTCTCGGACGACTACGTGGTGGACGTCGCGATTAGCATCCTCACCTTCGGCATCCTGGGCCTGGGGCTCAACATCGTCGTCGGCTACGCCGGCCTGCTCGATCTTGGCTATGCCGCCTTCTTCGCGATCGGCGCCTATACCACGGCACTCCTGGAGACGCTGCTCCACTTCTCCTTCTGGGAGACGGTGCCGGCGAGCCTCCTCTTCGCCGCCGCCTCCGGCGTCGTCATCGGCTACCCGACGCTGCGGCTGCGCAGCGACTATCTCGCGATCGTGACGCTCGGCTTCGGCGAGATCGTCCGCATCATCGCCAACAATCTCGACATCACCGGCGGGCCCAACGGCATCTACGGGATCAACCCTCCCGTCCTATTCGGGTTCGAGATCAGCTCGCCCAAGGCGATCTACGGCCTCGCCTGGGCTTTTCTCCTGATCGTCATCCTCTTCACGCGCCGCCTCTCGGCTTCGCGGCTCGGCCGCGCCTGGATCAGCATCCGCGAGGACGAAACCGCCGCCGAGGCCATCGGCGTGCCGACGCTCCGGGTGAAGCTGCTCGCCTACGTGATGGGCGCGCTGGTCGGCGGGCTCGGCGGCAGCCTCTTCGCCGCCCGCTTCGGCGCGATCGACCCGACCGGCTTCACCTATCTCCAGTCGATCAACTTTCTGATCGTCGTCGTGCTCGGCGGCATGGGCAGCACGCCGGGCGTGCTGCTCGGCGCGGCGATCGTCGCCGGCCTGCCCGAGGCGCTCCGCTTCCTCGCCCTCTGGCGCGAGTTCGGCTTCGCGATCGGCCTCATCATCCTCATGCTCGTCCGGCCGCAGGGGCTCTGGCCCGCGCGTGTCGCGCGGCGCGTCGAGCTTCCCGAGGACGAAGGCGGCGATCCCGTCTTCGCGGGCAAAGACGCGCCGCGCCGCGAGACGCTGCTCGAGATCAGGGACCTGAGCCGCGATTTCGGCGGCGTGCGCGCGGTGAGCGGGTTGAGCTTCACCGTCCATCGCGGCGAGATCCTCAGCATCATCGGCCCCAACGGCGCGGGCAAGACGACCGTCTTCAACTGCCTCACCGGTGTCACGCGGCCGAGCGGCGGGGAAATCCGCTTTCGCGGCGCGCCCCTCGGACGCCTCTCGCCGCACCGCATCGTGGCCCGCGGCCTCTCCCGCACCTTTCAGGGCATCCGCCTCTTTCCCCACATGACGGCGTACGAGAACGTGCTCGTGGGAATGGATCCACACCACCGCGTCTCGCTCCTGGGCGAGATTTTCGGCCTACCCTCAGCCCGCCGCGACACGGCCGAGCATCTCGCCACTTGCCGCCGCCTGCTCCGGTTCGTCGGCCTCGAAGAAGCTGCGGGCCATCGCGCGGGCGATCTCGCCTACGGCGACCAGCGGCGGCTCGAGATTGCGCGCGCACTCGGCGCCAAGCCCGAGATCCTGCTGCTCGACGAGCCGGCTGCGGGCATGAATCCGACGGAAAAAGCCGAGCTGATGAGCCTCATCCGCCGCATCCGCGACCTCGGCGTGACGGTGGTGCTGATCGAGCATGATATGATGCTGGTGATGGGCGTCTCCGACCGCGTGCTGGTGATGGACCACGGCACGCTCATCGCCGCCGGTGAGCCCGCCGAAATCCAGCGCGACCCGCGCGTCATCGACGCCTATCTCGGCAGCGAGTCGGACACGGACGAAACGGCCGATACGCCGGAGGAGGCCGCCCTTTGGGACTCCTAGACGTCGAGGACCTGCACGTCGCCTACGGCAAGGTGGAAGTCCTGCGCGGCGTCAGCCTCGAGGTCGGGGCAGGGGAGATCGTCGCCCTGCTCGGCGCCAACGGCGCGGGCAAGACGACGTCCCTGCGGACCATCTCCGGCCTGGTGCGCGGCCGCCGGGGACGCATCCTCCTCGCCGGCGCCGATATCACCCGGCTCCGCGCCCACGAGATCGTCGCCCGCGGGCTCGGCCACGTCCCCGAGGGACGACGCATCTTCGGCCCACTCTCCGTCGAGGAAAACCTCCGCCTCGGCGGCTACCTGCTCCGCCGCGACCCCTCCGAGGTCGAACGACGCATCGAAGCGAGCTACGCGCTCTTCCCCCGCCTCGCCGAACGGCGAAACCAGTTCGGCGGCACGCTCAGCGGCGGCGAGCAACAAATGCTCGCGATCGCCCGCGCGCTGATGCTCGGGCCCCGCATCCTCGTGCTCGACGAGCCGTCGATGGGCCTCGCCCCCAAGCTCGTGCGGGCGATCTTCGCGATCATCCAACGCATCCGCACCCAAGGCACATCGGTCCTGCTCGTCGAGCAGAACGCACGCCAGGCGCTCCGCATCGCCGACCGCGCCTACGTGCTCGAAAGCGGACATATCGCCCTCTCCGGACCGGCCTCCACACTCGCCGCCGACCCGCGCGTGCGCGCCGCCTACCTCGGCGGTGCCGCCGCAGCTTGAGAAGTAAGACCAGGGAGACGCGGTCCCCCTGGACTACCTTTTCAGGCCAGGGGCCGGGCCACGTGCGTCCGGTAGGGCGGGCGTTCGAGCAGCCGGTCGTACCAGGCCCGGAGGTGGGGTAGGGTGGGGCGTTCGAATTCCATCGTGAACCAGCGGTGCACGTGCACGCCGAGCGGGATGTCCGCAAGGGTGAAGGTTGTGCCGCCGACATAGGGGTGGCGGGCGAGCTCCAATTCCAGCATGCCCCAGACGCGCGTGCAGTCCTTGACCGCGGCGGCGATTGCCGCCTGGTCGCGCTTCTCCGGCGGCGTTCGCACGAGCCCCCAGAAGATCACCGAGATCGGCCGGTTGAGCGTCGTTTGCTGCCAGTCCATCCAGCGGTCGATATTGGCCCGCGCGCGCGGCTCCGTGGGCCAGAGCGGTGCGTTGCCGGCGGAAAGATAGCGGCAGATCGCGTTGCTTTCCCAAAGGACGAACCCGTCCTCCTCGAGCGTCGGCACGAGGCCGTTCGGGTTCATCGCTCGGTATTCGGGGGTGTCGGTCTTGCCGAAGCTGCCCCCGACATCGAGCCGCTCATAGGGCAGGCCCAGCTCCTCGAGCAGCCACACCACTTTCATCACATTGCTCGAAGTTGCCCGGCCCCATACGCGCCGCATCGCTGCCTCCCTTCCTTTCGGCGCGAGGCTAGAACGCGGGCGTCCACTCGGCAATCGGGCCGCCTTGCCGCGTCGCGGAGAAGCGTTCATATGGCCCCCCATGCAGCGCATCGATCACCGCGCGGCGGGCCTCGCCGCGGCGCTCGCGGCCGCGCTGGCGCTCGCTGTCGCCGAGGGCTCGGAGCACTGGTTCGGGCTCGTCCCCTGCGCGCTTTGCCTACTCGAGCGCTGGCCGTGGCGGGTGGCGGTGGTGCTCGGCCTTCTTGCCGCGTTCGTCCGCCCGCGGCTGGCGGGGAGGGGGCTTCTCGCGCTGCTGGCACTGTGCCTGCTCGTCTCGGCCGGGCTCGGGTTCGTCCATGTCGGCGTCGAGCAGGGGTTGTGGCCGAGCCCGCTGCCGGAATGCGCCGCGCCGGAGATTCACGGGACGAACCTGGCCCAGCTCCTTGCCTCGATGCCGGCGCGGCCGAGCAAGCCCTGCGATGCGCCGAGCTTCCTGATCCCGGGCTTCCCCCTCTCGATGGCGGTGATGAATCTCCTTTATTCGCTCGTCGTTCTTGGCGTCCTCGTCGCCTATCTGGTGCGGAGCCGGGGGCTGGGACGATGAGCGGGCCCCAATTGCCGGCCGACGAGGATGTGGCACGGATGATTCGCGTCGATCACGCGGGCGAATATGGCGCGGTGCGCATCTATGCCGGCCAGCGCGCCGTGCTCGGGCGCGGAGCGAAGGCGGAGCTGCTGCGCCACATGGAAGAGCAGGAGCGCCAGCATCTCGCCTCTTTCTCCGAAGTGATGGCGCGCCGGCGGGTGCGCCCGACCGCGCTCCTCCCGCTCTGGCATCTCGCGGGCTTCGCGCTTGGCGCGGCCACGGCCGCGCTCGGCGAGCGGGCGGCAATGGCCTGCACGGTCGCGGTCGAGGAAGCGATCGACGCGCACTACGCCGCGCAGGAGGCCGCACTTTCCGACGAGGAGGCCGGGCTTTCGGCACTGATCGCCCAAGCCCGCGCGGAAGAGCTCGAGCATCGCGATATCGGGCTCGCCAACGAGGCCGAGAAGGCGCCGGCGTACCGGCTGCTTTCGTCGGCGATCAAGGCCGGCTGCCGGGTCGCGATCGCGCTCAGCGAGCGCATTTAGCCGCGGGTCGAGCGGCGCGGCGTGTGGTCGCCGCGCGCAAATCGGAGGAGCGAGGCCGATGAATGAACAACAGCCGGTCTCTTTTGGCGGTCCCCTCTCGCCCGAGGAGGAGCGTTTGATGCACGCTTGGTGGCGTGCGGCGAATTTCCTCTCGGTAGGGGAGATCTATCTCCTTGCCAACCCGCTGCTTCGCGAGCCGCTCAAGATCGAGCACGTGAAGCCGCGGCTCCTCGGCCATTGGGGCACCACACCCGGGCTCAACTTCGTCTACGTGCATCTCAATCGGCTCATCAAGGCGCGGGACCTCGATCTGCTCTTCATCGCGGGGCCGGGCCATGGGGCGCCGGGCGTCGTCGCGAACGCATGGCTCGAAGGCACCTACAGCGAGCTCTACCCCGAGGTGTCGCAGGACGAGGAGGGCGTGTGCCGCCTCTTCCGCCAGTTCTCCTTCCCGGGCGGCATTCCGAGCCACGCGGCCCCCGAGACGCCGGGCTCCATCCACGAGGGCGGCGAGCTCGGCTATTCCCTCTCGCACGCTTTCGGCGCGGTGTTCGACAATCCGGGGCTGATCGTTGCCTGCGTCGTCGGCGACGGCGAGGCCGAGACCGGGCCACTCGCGACATCCTGGCACGGAAACAAGTTCCTCAATCCGGCGACCGACGGCGCGGTGCTGCCGATCCTGCATCTCAACGGCTACAAGATCGCCAATCCGACGGTGCTCGCCCGCATCAGCGCCAAGGAGCTCGCGGATCTGCTCCAGGGCTATGGCTACGCGCCGATCTTCGTCGAGGGCGATGAGCCGCGCGCCATGCACCAGAAGATGGCGGCGGCGCTCGACGAGGCGTTCGGCCGCATCCGCGAGATCCAAGGGGAGGCGCGCGGGGCCAAGCACGTGGAACGGCCCATCTGGCCGATGATCGTGCTCCGCAGCCCGAAGGGATGGACCGGGCCAAAAACGGTCGATGGGCTGAAGACGGAGGGCTCCTGGCGCTCGCATCAGGTGCCCTTCAGCGACATGAAAAAGCCCGGGCATCTCGGGCTTCTCGAGGAGTGGATGCGGAGCTACCGTCCCGAGGAGCTTTTCGACGCGGCCGGCCGGCTGCGCCCCGAGATCGCGGCACTCGCCCCGGACGGCGGACGCCGGATGAGCGCCAATCCGCACGCCAACGGCGGTGCGCTGAAACGCCCGCTCCGGCTGCCCGACTTCACCGCCTACGAAGTTCCCGTCGTCCATCCCGGACAGATGGACGCAGCGGCCACGCACATTCTGGGGACGTTCCTCCGCGACGTGATGCGCGAGAACGCGGCCAACCGGAACTTCCGCGTCTTCGGGCCGGACGAGACCGCCTCGAACCGGCTGCAGGCGCTCTTCGAGGTGACCGACCGGGCCTGGGACGCGGCGACCATCCCTGAGGACGATCACCTGGCGCCCAGCGGGCGGGTGATGGAAATCCTAAGCGAGCACACCTGCCAGGGCTGGCTCGAGGGCTATCTCCTCACCGGTCGCCACGGCTTTTTCTCCTGCTACGAAGCCTTCATCCACATCATCGATTCGATGTTCAACCAGCATGCGAAGTGGCTGAAGACTTCGCGCGAAGTCGCGTGGCGGCGGCCGATCGCCTCGCTCAACTATCTTCTCACCTCGCATGTCTGGCGCCAGGACCATAACGGATTCAGCCACCAGGATCCGGGCTTCGTCGATCACGTCGTCAACAAGAAGGCCGACATCGTGCGGGTTTATTTTCCGCCCGATGCCAATACGCTGCTGTTTGTCGCCGATCACTGCCTCAAGAGCTGGGACCGCATCAACGTCATCGTCGCGGGCAAGCAGCCGGAGCCGCAATGGCTCTCGATGGACGCGGCCATCAAGCACTGCACGCAGGGCATCGGCATCTGGGAATGGGCAAGCAACGATCGCGACGGCGAGCCCGACGTGGTGATGGCCTCCGCCGGCGACGTGCCGACGCTCGAGACGATGGCGGCGGTCGATCTGATGCGCCAGCACGTGCCGGAGCTGAAGGTGAGGGTGGTGAACGTCGTCGATCTGATGACGCTGCAGCCGAAGGCCCAGCACCCGCACGGCCTGACGGATGAGGATTTCGACGCCCTCTTCACCACCGACAAGCCGGTCATCTTCGCCTATCACGGCTATCCGTGGCTCATCCACCGGCTCGTCTACAAGCGGCACAATCACGACAACATGCATGTGCGCGGCTATCAGGAGGAGGGCTCGACGACGACGCCTTTCGACATGACGGTGCGCAATCGCCTCGATCGCTTTCATCTGGCCGCGGACGCGATCGAGCTCGTGCCGAAGCTCCGCGCCCGGGCCGCCTATGCCAAACAGGCCATCCGCGACAAGCTCATCGAGCATCAGCGTTACATCCGCGCGCACGGTGCGGATATGCCCGAGGTTCATGACTGGCGCTGGCCGCGTGCGGGGTGAAGCCCGGCTCTAGCCGAGCCGCCGGGCGAAGGTGAAGCTGCCGGGATCGATCGCGTAGGGCGCCGGACCGTCGAGCCAGGCGACGCTGTCCCGCAGCCCCGCGACGAAGCCTTGCCAGAACGGCAGCGTGAGCGCGTGCACGCCCGCGAGCGAGCGGGCGGCGAGCGCATCGAGCGGCCCGTCCCCCGAAGGCGCGATGCCGGCCAGCGTCATGTGCGTGGCCTCGCGCACGACGCCCAGATATTTGTGGCCGGGTGGCGAGAGCTCGTAGGCGGCGAGGCGGTCGCGATAGCCCCCTGGCCCATTGTCGTGCGTCCCGTCGATCAGCAGCAGCGGGCGCGTGAGCGAGCGGAACGAGGCGGGCGCGAGGCCCTGAAACGAATGGCGCGCATCGGCCCCGGGGGGCACGGGCGGGGCGGCGAGGAGGAAGAACGCGGCCGGCCTCGGATCGGCGAAGCTTCTTTCCTGCCCGCCGGGAAGGAAGACCGTGGCGCCGGCGATCACCGCCGCCGTCCAGGCGCCGAAGGAATGCCCGCCGAGGCCGACGCGGCCGGGCGCGATGCGCGCGCCGGCCCGCCCGGCGAGGTCGGGGAGCGCGGTCAGGATCGCATCGATGTCCGCGAGGCGCAGCGCGGCGTAGCGCTCGAGATTGGCGAAGGAGGGGCGGTGCGGCGCGTCGCGGCCGAAAGAATTGAGATGTTCGGGCAGGAGGAGAACGAAGCCGGCCGCGACCCAGGGTGCCACGAGGCGGACGAACCCCGCCGGCCGGCCGCCATAGCCGGGCGAGAAGATGAGGGCCGGGTGCGGCGCGGCGCCGCCGGCGGGCGGGAGGATCGTGATGGGGAGGCCGCCGCCGGGCCGCCCGGCGAGCCGGGTCACGATGCCGGGCCGCCCGGCGCGGGCCGGCCGCAGCACGCTCGCGCCCGCACAGGCCGCGGCAAGCCCCGCCGCGGCGCGAAGGAAGGTTCGTCGCGTCATTTCATTCGTCCGGTCAAGACGTCCGACCACGGCGTCTGGCCCGCCGCTTGGTCGAGCGGATAGCGGAATCGCGTGCTGGAACAAAGGCCCCGCTGTGGAGCGTCCGGGCATCTGGTTGAATTCCGTTCACGCTCCCGGCAGGCTTGCAGCATGGTCGAGCCGAAAGTCCCGCTGCCGCCGTTCGCGGCACTCCGCGCCTTCCATGCCGCGGCCGTGCATGAGCGGTTCCGCGACGCCGCGGCGAGCCTCGGCGTGACGGAGTCGGCGATCAGCCATCAGGTGCGCCGCCTCGAGGATTTCCTCCGCACCGCGCTGTTCGACCGCTCCGGGTCGGGCGCACGGCTCACCGACGCGGGCCGGCGCTATCTCGAGCAGATCGACCCGGCGATCCGCCAGCTCCAGGCGGCGACCGAGGCGATGGTCCGCCCGGCCGGCCGCAACGCCGTGCGGCTGACCCTTCCGCCCTCCCTGGCCGCCACCTGGCTGATCCCGGCGCTCGCGGCCTTCGAGCGCGAATGCCCAGGGATAGAGCTGCAGCTCGTGCCGACCACGCGCGTCCTCGACCTCAAGCGCAACCAGGTCGACCTCGCGATCCGCCACGGCAAGGGCTCCTGGCCCGGCATCGAGGCGACCTTCCTCCTCGAGGAAAGGGCGCTTCCGGTCGCCGCACCCGGCTATCTGCGGTCCCGTCCCGACGAAGCCCCGCTCGCCGCCCTGCGGCACGCCCGGCTGATCGTCAACGCCCGCTTTCCCAACGAGTGGGAGGAATGGGCACGCGCGCGCGGCCTCCCGCCGCCCACGCTCGCCGGCGCGATCGCGCTCGAAGGGTCGGAGGAGGGGCTCAGGGTGGCGGAGAACGGTCATGGGCTGGCCATCGGCCGCCGGCCGATGGTCGATGACCGGCTCGCGCGAGGCACCCTGGTCGCGCCCTTCGGTGGTGGCGATCCGACCGGCGCGGCCTACTATCTCTGCCGGCCGGCCGACACTCCGCCGAGCGCCGTCGCGCGGCGGTTGGAGGCGTGGCTGCGCAAGCTGGGCGCCGGATCGCCTTGAAGGATGCTCAACCCCACCTGAAGCGAACTCGCTGGCGCCGGCCTCCGGCGGTTCCCACATTTGGCCCAACGCCAGCCATTCTGAGGAGGCAATCCGTGAATCAGGCCATCCTTGAAAACGCCCGCACGTCCGCCGGCGTTCGCGCCGCCCTCACCTTCATCGCGCCGTCGGTGAAGAAGCCGGTCTTCGAGAGCTCCGCCTATACCGGCGGCGCGCCGCGCCTCTACTTCGAGACCGAACGCCACACGGTCGAGATCGCGGACATGCGCCCGCTCGCCGGCACGCTGTCGCTCGATCGCCAGGGCTTCGAGCTCCACCGCTCGAAGACCGCGGTCACCGACCTCTACGACGACACGGAAGTCGAGACGTGCTACTACCAGGAGATCGAGGCGCTGCTCCGCGACGTGATGGGCGCAAGCCGCGTCGTCATCTTCGATGCGACCCGCCGCTCCGACGACGGCTCGGGTGCTCAGAACCGCGAAGGCACGCGCGGCCCGGCGAGCCGCGTCCATGTGGACTACACGGAGAAGAGCGGCCCGCAGCGCGTGCGCGATTTCTTCGGCGCGGCCGAAGCCGAACGTCTCGTCGCCTCCGGCGCGCGGATCCTGCAGATCAATGTCTGGCGGCCGATCCGCGGCCCCGTGCGGCGCTCGCCGCTTGCTCTCGCCGATGCGGCCAGCATTCGCCCTGAGGACCTGATCGCGACCGACCAGGTCTTCCCGGACCGGGTCGGCGAGATCTATCACCTCGCCTACAATCCCGCGCAGCGCTGGTATTATGCGCCCGAGATGGAAGCCGACGAGGTGCTCCTGATCAAGGGCTGGGACAGCCTCGCCGACGGCCGCGCCCGCTTCACCCCGCACGGCGCCTTCGATCTGCCGGACACGAAGGCGGACGCGGCGCCGCGCGAAAGCATCGAGGTGCGGACCCTTGTGGTGATCGAGGACTGAGCTCCGACTCGCCCACGCTTGTTGCCGCCCCGCTTCCGGCCATACGATCGGTACCAAGAGGGAAGGGGGCGGCGATGCGCTCGGGATTGTTCATGATGCCGCTGCATCCGCCGCATCGGCCGCTCGCCGAGACGGCGGCCGAGGACGCAGACAAGATCGTGCTTGCCGAGCAGCTCGGCATGGACGAGGCCTGGGTCGGCGAGCATTTCTCCGCCGGCTCCGAGCCGCTCGCCTCGCCGCTGATGTTCCTCGCCTCGGTGCTCCCGCGCACGCGGCGGATCCGCTTCGGCACCGGCGTGATCGGGCTCGGCTATCATCATCCGGCGATGGTCGCGGCCGAGGTCGCGCAGTTCGACCATATGAGCGGCGGCCGCCTCATTCTCGGGATCGGCGCCGGCGGGCTCGCGAGCGACGCCGAGCTTTTCGGCCAGACCGACGTGAAGCTGCGCGGCGAGCGGATGCGCGAGGCGATCGACATGATCCTCGCCCTTTGGTCCTCGGATCCGCCGTACCGTCTGGAGGGCAAGCACTGGCAGATCCGCCTCGAGGAGGCGGTGATGGCGGAATACGGCGTGGGCTTCATGCAGAAGCCCTATCAGAAGCCGCATCCGCCGATCGCGCTTTCGGTGGTGAGCGCCAACTCGGTGGCGATGAAGGTGGCGGCACTCCGGCGCTGGATCGCCGTCAGCGCCAATTTCATCCCGGCCTGGAGCCTCGTCACGCACTGGCCGACCTACCTCGCCGGCTGCGCCGAGGCGGGCCGCGCGCCGGACCCTTCTTTCTGGCGCGTCGCGCGCAACGTGATCGTCGCGGACACGGACGCGGAAGCGCGCGCGCACGCCTTCGATCCCGAAGGGGCGAGCTGGTACTATTTCGAATATCTCTGGCAGCTCCTGCATCGCCGCGGCCTCGGCGCCGGGATGAAGCCCGATCCGGCGGTCCCGGACGATGAGGTGACGCCCTCGATGCTGATCGAGGAGATGGTTATCCACGGCAGCCCGGCGACTGTGACCGAGAAGCTTCTCGCCTTGCGCGAGCGCATCGGCCCCTTCGGCACGCTGCTGCTCGCCGCCCTCGACTGGTCGGGCGCGAACGCTGCCCGCGAGCGCCGCTCGCTTGCGCTGATGGCCGAGCAGGTGCTGCCGCGTCTCGCCGCCGCGGTGGGCAAGCAAGAGGCGGCGGCCTAATCCCGCGCGACCGCCCCGCGCCCGGATCTGCCCCGCTTAGATCTGAACCACGTCGTTGAGCGTCCAGGTCTCGTTCGGCGGGTTCTCGCCGATCCGCACCGTCTTGTCGTTGACGAAGACGTAGGGCGGGACCGGAAGGTTGTAGGGCGCAGGGACGAATTTCCAGACGCGCCCGGAGAGGTCGTATTTCGAGCCGTGGCAGGGGCAGAGATAGCCGCCCGGCCAGTCCGCCACCGGGGTCGTCTGGCTGGGGTTGGGCCAGTATCCCGGAAGGCAGCCGAGATGGGTGCAGATGCCAACGAGAACCGCATATTCCGGCTTGACCGAGCGGTGCCAGTTGTCGGCGTAGGGCGGCTGCTGGAGCACTTTCGAATCGGGATCGCTGAGGCGCGCGATCATCGAGGCGCTCTGCAGCGCCGTGAGCGCAGCTGCCGGGCGGTTGACGACCAGGATCGGCTTTTCGCGCCATAGCACGACGATCTGCTGGCCGGGCTGCATCTGGGAAATGTCAATATCGACCGGCGAGCCGGCCGCGATCGTGTCCGCCGCCGGATCCATCGAATCGAGGAACGGCCAGGCGACGGCGGCGACGCCGACCGCGGCGGTGGCGAGAGTGACGAGGGTCAGGAAATCGCGCCGCGGTGTGCCGTCCCCCGCGTGGCTCCCCGCGCCATGTGCCGTGGTTGCCTCCGATGCCGCCATCGTCCGTCCCTTCCGCGAATTCGGCCTTGCGGCCCGTTGCCCGCTATCTAATCCCGCGCCGCCGCCCGCACCACCCCCGCCATTGCGGTCCCGCCGGTCGGCGCAACCTTCCCATTCCGCTCCCTTGGCCTATTTCCAGGGGCAGAAGAGGAGAGGAGAAGAGCGATGTCCGTGCAGGATGCGGTCAAGGCCAATGCGGCGGCGGCCGGCCAGTTCGCGGTCGCCGGCGAGATCATCGTCAACCGGCTCGGGTTCGGGGCGATGCGCATCACCGGTCCCGGCATCTGGGGCGAGCCCGAGGACCGCGCCGCCGCGCTCGCCACGCTTCGCGCCCTCCCGGGCCTCGGCGTCAATTTCGTCGATACGGCAGACAGCTACGGGCCCTATGTCAGCGAGGACCTCATCCGCGAGGCGCTCCACCCCTATCGCGGGATGCTGATCGCGACCAAGGGCGGCCTCGTGCGCACCGGGCCCGACCAATGGGCGCCCGTCGGCCGGCCCGAATATCTGCGCCAGGAGGTGCAGATGAGCCTCCGCCGCCTCGGCCTCGAGCGGATCGACCTCTGGCAGCTCCACCGCATCGACCCGAAGGTCCCGCGGGACGAGCAGTTCGACGCGATCCGCGCCATGCGCGCCGAGGGACTGATCCGCCATGTGGGCTTGAGCGAGGTGAACGTGGCCGAGATCGAGGCCGCCGAGCGCTTCTTCCCCGTCGTCACCGTGCAGAACCGCTACAACCTCGCCGATCGCGCCCACGAGGCGGTGCTCGATCATTGCGCCCGCCACAAGATCGGCTTCATCCCCTGGTACCCGCTCGCCGCCGGCGACCTCGCGCGTCCGGGTCCGGAGCTGGACGCGGCGGCCCGCCGCCACAGCGTCCACCCCGCCGCGATCGCGCTTGCCTGGGTGCTGCGGCGGAGCCCGGTCATGCTGCCGATCCCGGGCACCGGCAAGCGCGCGCACCTCGAGGAGAACGTCGCCGCCGGCGCGATCCGGCTCAGTGACGAGGAGTTCGCCGCCCTCGACCGTGCGGGCGCTGCGCATTCGGCAAGTTAGCCGAGACCGTAGGCGGCGCGGGCGTTGTCGCGGAACAGCGCCCGCGTCTCCGCCGCGTCGAGCGCCAGCTTGAGAGCGCGGCGCGGATCGTCCATGTCCCAGTGGGGATAGTCGCTCGCGAAGACCATCCGGTCCCAGCCGATCCAGTCGATGAGCGAGCGGAGATCGTCCGGCTCCGGGGGCTCCTCGACCGGCTGCGTGGCGAACCACACGTTGCGGCGGATGTAGTGCGACGGCGGATGCGGCACGTGCGGCACCTCGCTCCGCATGCGCGCCCAGTGCTGGTCAAGCCGCCAGCCGAGCGCCGGCGCCCAGCCGAAGCCGCCCTCGATCATCACCACTTTCAGCTCCGGGAACGCCTCGAACACGCCCTCGAGAACGAGGCTCGCGAGCAGCGGCTGCATGGCGAGCGCGTCGGCGAAATGGTCCTCGAAATAGAAGGAGGGCCAGCCCGCGGGGGTTTTCGCAACGCCATTGCTGCCGCCGGTGTGGATGCCGAGCGGCAGCCCGTGGCGGACGGCGGCGGCGAAGATCGGCCAGTAGCGCTTGCGCCCCAGCGGCTCGGTGGTGCGCGTGGAGATGAAGATCGAGACGAAGTCGGGCTTTGCCGCGCAGCGCTCGATCTCGGCGACCGAGGCCTCCGCGTCTTCGGCCGGAATGGTGATCGAGGCTTTGAGGCGCGGCTCGGGCTCGGTCCAGGCTGCGACCTGCCAGTCATTGAGCGCGGCGCAGAGGGCGGCACCGAAGGCCGGATTGCGCTGGTCCTTCCCGCTCGGGATCAGCACCTGGAGGATGCCGGTTTCGATCCCGTAGGCGTCGAGGTGCTGGGCGCGCATGAAATCGAGGTCCGAGCCGGGCGGCCCGCCGGCGGGCGGCCAGGAATCGCGCCGCGAGAGCGCCGGCGTCGCCTTCGGCACGGCATAGCTCGCGACGAAGGGATTTTTCGTGCGCAGCCCGTTCGTCTGCAGCTCCTCCTGCCAGCGGCGCGAGAGATGGGGAAGGAGGGCGTCCTGCGAGCGCAGCATCGGGTGGATGTCGCAATCGACGATGCCGAGCCGGACTTCGCTCTCTTGGGCGCGTTCCAGGACGTCTTCGCTCATGATGTGCTTGCCTCGTTCCATGCGGTCGATCGGATCGGCAGCTTGAGCCTCGGGTAAGTCTCGAAGGGATTGTCGAGGGCGATGCGGGCGAGGAGATCGCCCGGCAGGCCGGAGGGCAGCACGTCCGCGCCGTCCCACTGCCAATGCGGGAAATCGGTCGAGAAGAGCAGGAGGTTGGGCGCGGCGATCTGCTCGATCACCCGGGCGAGCGCGCCCGGCGCGGGTGGGGCGTCGGCGGGCTGGAGGGTGATCCGCACATGCTCGCGGACGATCTCGGCGGGCGAGCGATCGACCCACGGCACCTCGGAGCGGAGCGCCCGCCACTCCTTGGTCGCGCGCCAGAGGAAGGCGGGGAGCCAGGTGAAGCCGGATTCGATCAGCACGACGCGCAGATTGGGGAACCGGGTGAAGACGCCCTCGCCGATCAGGCTCAGGAGCTGGTGCTGGAAGAGCGTCGCCTGGTCCACATAGTCCTCGACGACGAAGCTCGGCCAGCCGACGCTGGTGATCGGGTGGTGGTAGGCGCTGCCGGCGTGGATGCCGACCGGCAGGCCGAGGCGCTCGGCGGCCGCGTAGATCGGCCAGTGGGTGCGCCGGCCGAGGAGGGTTTCGCCGCCGGCCAGCAGCAGCACCTGGACGAAGCGGGGGTCGGCGGCGCGGCGCTCGATCTCGGCGACCGCGAGCTCGGCACTTCGTCCCGTGACCAGGATCGAGGCGCGGAGCCGCGCGTCGCGGTCGAGCCATTCGGCGGCGATCCAGTCATTGACCGCGGCGGCGAGGGCCGCGCCCATGTCCTCGCTGAGCATCGCCGCGGCGCCGTGCAGGGGGTGGCAGATCGCGAGCCGGGTGCCCCAGGGATCGAGCGCCTCGCGTTGCATGAGGGCGAGGTCGCCGCCCGGCCTGCCGTCCGGCCCGCGCCACTCGGGGCGCGCCGAGAGGGCCGCGCCGGGCGGATAGCTTGCGAGGCCGAGCCCGTCGATGCCGCGGGAGACCATGACCTCGCGCCAGTGATCGTCGAGATAGGGGAGGAGCTCGGCCATCGAGGGCGTGGGCGGATGGATGTCGCAGTCGATCGGGCCGAGTGCTCGCAGCACGGCTCGCAGCGGCGGCGGCGCGGTCATGGAAGGGTGCTTCCTCCTCCGCCTGGCGATGGCGGCGTAGCAGGGGAGGGTGCCCGAGAGCGGCGGAAGAGGCAAGGAAAAGAGGGGGATAGCCCTGGCCGGGGAGCGGGGGGTACCCACGATCTGGCCCATCTCGCGGGGGTGGGGAGCCGGCGGCTTGCCGGCCAGCTTCGAGGGTGTGAGGCGCCCGAGCTCTCATTCGCCAAGCGCGGGTCTGGGTTGCAGCATGCGGGAGGCTCCACGGGGCACATGCCCACTCTCTGTGCGTCATCTGTAACTATCATACGTTACATTAGTGTAATTGTCAAGTATCATTTGTCGCTCCTCGCGCCCCGGCCCCGGCCAGGCGCATTTATGCGATAAGAAATGCCTCGCGACGGCGATGGATGCAGCCATTTGCGCGGCGGCAAGATATGTCGCATATGTAAAGGCGACGTAACGTCACATCGAGAAATTCCCTGAGCGGAAGCCGGACAAATCAAGAGGACGAAGTGCATGAAGCCGCTTGCGCGCGGCGGGATGCGTCATGATGATGTCACGCGATGTCCACCACGCCCGGCGATGTGCTCCTGGAGGCGTACGACCGTAGTCTCCTCGATCGCGGCGACACGGCGGGGAGCGCGCGGCCGCCGAACGATGCCGACCGGCGCGCCCGCTTCGACGCGATGCTGACGTGATCGATCGTCCGCGGGAATCGCCCGTCGTGCTCTGCGATTTTGCCTGCGGCACCGGCGATCTTCTGGCGCATATCCGAAGCCGGGGCCTGCCGCACATCACCTATATCGGCGCCGATCGCTCGGCGAAGGCGCTTGCCCATGCGCGCGCCAGATTCCCGACGCGACGTTCGTCGAGGTCGATATCGACGCGCCGAA
>CAVUZJ010000015.1:0-26979 GCA_963745975.1 uncultured Pseudomonadota bacterium | reverse complement strand
AGACCGCCTTCACGTTGAGATATTCTTCGACGTGCTGCTTGCCGCTCTCGCGGCCATACCCGCTCATCTTGTAGCCGCCGAACGGCACCGCCGGGTCCATCGCCTGGTAGCAATTGATCCACACCGATCCCGCGCGAATGCCGCGGGCGAGCTTGTGGGCCTTGCTCACGTCCCGGGTCCAGAGCCCGCTGCCAAGCCCGAAGCTGGTCCGGTTGGCCCGCTCGATGACCTCCTCGACGTCGGTGAAGGGAATGGCCGAGATGACGGGGCCGAAAATCTCCTCCTGCGCGATGCGCATATCGTCCTTAACGTCGGCGAAGACGGTCGGCGGAACGAAAAAGCCCTTGGCCATCTCGCCTTCCGTCAGCCGCTCGCCGCCGGCGAGAGGACGGGCGCCTTCCTGGCGGCCGATGGCGAGGTAGCCGGTGACGCGATCGAGCTGTTCGGCCGAGACCAGAGGACCGACCTGGGTTTCCGGATCGCGGCTGTCGCCGACGCGCAGCGACTTTCCGAAGGCGGCGACCCGGGCGGTGAACTCGTCATAGATCTTGCGCTCAACGAAGAGGCGCGTCCCGGCGCTGCAGATCTGGCCCGAATTGGCGAAGACGGCCATCCCTGCCCCCGGCACCGCGGCGTCGAGATCGGCGTCCGCGAACACCACGTCGGGCGACTTGCCGCCGAGCTCGAGTGAGACGCGCTTCAGATTGCCGGCCGAGGCCGCGATGATCTTCTGGCCCGTGAGGTGCGAGCCGGTGAAGGCGACCTTATCGACGTCCGGGTGCGCTGCGAGCGCCGCCCCCGCGGTCTCGCCGAAGCCGGGCACGACGTTCACCACGCCCGTCGGAATGCCCGCCTCCTGGCAGAGCTCGGCAAGGCGGAGCGGGGTGAGCGGCGCTTCCTCGGCCGGCTTCAGAACGACCGTGCAGCCGGTGGCGAGCACGGGCCCGATCTTCCAGATCGTTGCGCTGAGCGGGCCATTCCACGGAATGATCGCGCCGACGACGCCCACGGGTTCCTTCAGCGTGAAGGAAACGTACTCGCCCGGAAGGGAGTTCTCGATCGTCTCGCCATGGATCGAGACCGCCTGGCCCGCATAGTAGCGGAGCATGCCGAGCGCGCGCTGGCGGCTGCCGCGGGTGCGGGCGATCGGCGCGCCCATGTCGAGCGTATCGAGCGCCGCCAGCTCGTCGAAATGATGCTCGACGAGGTCGGCGAGCTTGAGCAGCAGGTTCTGCCGCTCGAACGGCTTGAACTTGCTCCAGGGGCCGCGGAAGGCGCGCCGCGCCGCGTCCACCGCGCGATCGATGTCCTCGGCGTCGCCCTCGGCCACCGTGGCGAGGACTTCGCCGGTCGAGGGGTTGATGGTCTCGAACGTCTTGCCCGAGGCGGCCTCGAGCCACTTGCCGTCGATCAGCATGCGCTTGGGCTTGTTGTCGAGGAACGGGTGCCGGGTGAGGAGGATTTCTGCGGTCATGGAATTTCTCCTTCGACCAAGTTCGATATGTATGACTAAACATAGCGCCGGGCGGGGATGGATGTCGAGCGGGCGCGGGCGTTCGCCGCGAGACGCACGCTCAGCCCCTATCGGGCGCGGTTTTGGGCAAGCGGGCCGCCGCCGAGCGATCGACGAACCAGACGAGCTCGCCCACGGGCCTGACCCGCGCCGCCGGAACGCCGCTCCCGCCCGCGTGGATCGCAGCGAGGATATCCGCCTTTTCCGTTCCCGCGACGAGAAACGCGACCTGGCGGCTGCTCTCGATCGGGGGATAGGTGAGCGTGATCCGGATCTCCGGCCTGCCGTGCGACACGGCGGCGACCCAGCGCTCACGCTCGTCCAGCACCGGCTCGCCCGGTATCAGCGACGCGGTATGCCCATCGGGGCCGAGTCCGAGCAGCATGATGTCGAACAGCGGCCGTGCGGGATCGAGGGTCGCCGCGCCGTAATCCTCCTGCAGGCGGCGCTCGTAACGCCGCGCCGCGTCCTCGGGCGTGCCGTCCACGGGCATCGGATGGATGTTTCCCTCCGGCACCGGTGCCCGCGCGAGCATCGCCTCGCGGGCCATTCGGTAGTTGCTCTCCGGGTGGTCGTAGGGAACGAAGCGCTCGTCCCCCCAGTACCAGAAGACCCGGCGCCAGGGAAATTGCCGGGCGAATTGCCCCGAGGCCAAGGTTTCGTAAAGGAGCCGCGGCGTCGAACCTCCGGAGAGGCAGATGCGGAAATTTCCTGCGGCCGCTTCCGCCGCCGCCGTCATCCACTCGGCGACGCGGAGCGCGAGGGCCTCGGGATTCTCGAGAATTTCGATCCGTCCCATCGCCTGGCCCATTCGATCCTCCGCTTCCCTGCCCGATCCGACGGGACCACAGGCGGGGGGTCATTTCCACCCCCGCCTCGCCGCGGGAGATTGGCTGTTACGCAGGGAAGATACAGGGAGGGAAAATCGGCGGAGCACGGAAGATTGACCCCACGACCCTGCGGCCCGCTTCATAAACGCATGGTGTCCGCCTCCCCCCTCGGCCCTCGGCTTGCGTTCCGCATCGGCATCACCGGCGCGCGGCCGAACAAGCTCGACGAGAAGGCGATCCCGACGCTGCGGGCGGAGGCTGCCGCGGCGATCCGCCTGGTGCGTGCGAAGATCGAGGAGATGGCGGGAGAGGAGAAGGTGCGGACTGCGTACGCGCCCGACCCGCCGCTCATCCGCCTGATTTCGCCGCTCGCCGAAGGGTCCGACCGGATCGCGGCGGAAGCGGCGCTCGCCGAGGGCGCCCGGCTCGAGGTGCCGATGCCGTTCGCCCCCGAGGAATACGAGAAGACCTTCGCGGTCGATGGCCCGGCTTGGACCAAAGGATTCGAGGCGCTGCTCGCCGCGGCGCGAACCGAACAAGGCTCGCCCGCGGCGCTCGCGCTCGACGGCCGCCTCGATGCGGACCCGGAGGCGGCCTATCGCGCGGTCGGCCGCTTCGTCGTGCGGAATTGCGATCTTCTGCTCGCGATCTGGGACGGCAAGCCGGGCTTGCCCGGCGGCACCGCCGAGATCGTCCACTACGCGGCACGCAGCCATGTGCCGATCTGGTGGATCGATGCCGGCGGCAAGGAGCCGCCGCGGCTCCTGAACGGCGTCGCTGCCTTCGAGCGCCGCGCCTCTGCCCCCAGCGGGAAGGCGGCGGAGGCGGCGCTGCAAGCGCTGGTGCGCGGCGCGATCGTGCCTCCGGCCGCGGGCCAGCCCCACCACCACACCTCGGTCGGTGCGTGCGTGCATCTTCTCGCCTCGTGGTTCGGCCGCCGCCGCGAGCCACTCTCCACCTATTTCGCCGAAGCCGACGAGGAGGTTCGGCCCAGACGCTGGCGGGTCTATTCCTGGGCGCTCGATCGCATCGCTCCACCGCGCGGCGCACCCTCGGCGGTGCTGCCGGTCGGGCCGGCCGAGCCTGCGGACGCGGTCGAGTCAGTCTGGGCGGGGGTTTACGAGACGGCGGACCGCCACGGGGGCAAATATGCGGACCGCTACCGTTCCTCCTACGTGCTGATCATCGGGCTTGCCGCCTTCACGCTCTCGGCCATGGGGCTGGCACTCGCCCTGCCGCGGCTGCTGGGACTTCCTGCGACCTGCGTCGAGTTCCTTGCGCTGCTCTGCATCCTCAGCATCGTCGCGGCAAGCGAGCTCGGATCGTGGCACGAGCGCTGGATCGCCTACCGGTTGCTTGCAGAGGTCTGCCGCAAGCAGAGGATGCTCGCCCGACTCGGATGGCCCCTGCCTTTGGCGCAGGTGGCGGAACTGACGCGCGATCCTGAAGCCGAAGCGCCGCCGCGCGATGCGTGGCTCGCATGGTACGTCGCGGCGATCGTGCGCGGAGCCGCCCTGCCGCACGGCAAGATCGCCGATCACGTGCCACGCGCCCGTTTCCTCGGCGAGGCGACGATCGCAACCCAGACCGACTATCACCGCCGGCGCGCCGAACGCAGCGGGACTGCGGCGCGCCGGCTGGTCTGGCTGGGCGAGCTGCTCTTCGGCGCGACCGTGCTCCTCGTCGGGCTGAAACTCTGGTTCCTGCTGAGCGCGCTTTGGAACAGCCACCTGGCACTCACCGAAGGCAACGTCACGGGGCGTTGGGTCGGTGTCGCCTGCACGACGTTCGCCGCGTTTTCCGCCGGGTTCGTCAGCCTGCGCGCCTATGCGGAGTTCGATCTCCTGCACCTTCAGTCGGAACGGATGCTGCGCGTGCTCGACGATGCAGGACAGGAGCTCGAGGCGGTCGATATGGCGCCGCCGCTCGCCTCGCAATCGCTCGGCGCGGTGCTGCACGGGTTGGCGCTCGCGATGTTGCAGGACGTGCAGGGCTGGTCACTGCTGTTCCGGACGAAGACGCCGGAAACGAGCTGAAGGCTCAACCGGCGAGCACCGGTCTCTCCTCGTCCAAAGGTGCGACGAACCGCGCGAACCACTCCGCCGCGAGGCTCCGGCCGCTGCGAGGAAAATGCTCCTCGCGCACATCGATCGAGAGGATGCGGTCGGCGCGGAAATGGCGGAAGTCGCCGCGCAGCTCGCACCAGGCGCCGAGGAGAGTCGATTGAACGTAGTAGGCGACCGCGATTGGCCAGACGGTGCGCTCCGTCCGGTTGCCTTGCGCATCCGCGTACGCAATGGCGAGCTTGCGCTCGTCGCGGATCGCCACGCGGATCGCCGAGAGATCGGCCGCCGGCGGCGCCGGCGCGCCCTCGGGTGATACATAGAAGGGCGGCGTGGCGAGAGACTCGCGGAGGCTCTCCGGCAAGGCGACGGTGAGCTTGGAGAGCACGCCCTCCGCCGCCTTTGCGAGCCCCGGATCGCCGGTGCGGCGGAGGAGCCGCGCACCCACGGCGATCGCCTCGATCTCCTCGGCGGTGAACATGAGCGGGGGCAGATCGAACCCGCGCCGCAGCACATAGCCGATGCCGGGCGCGCCCTCGATGGGCACGCGGCGGGCCTGCAGCGTCGCGACGTCCCGGTAGATGGTCCGCGCCGCGACTTCGAGGTCCGCGGCGAGCCGTCCGGCCGTGAGCGGGCCTTTCGCCGTCCTCAGACGTTGGATGATGTCGAAGAGGCGATCCGAGCGCCGCATGGCAGCCCTCCTCCCAACGCGCGCGCCAGAGATAGCGTCCTGACAGCACGCTGTCAGCATCTCCTCCCTACCCTTCCCTTCGGCAGGATATCCCCGGAGCGGACGATACTCATGCGAAGCGACGAGAACGGCGCCGGCGCGACGGCGATCATTGTGGCGGGCGAGGAAAGAACCAGCCGGCCGCTCGTGCTGCTCGCGATGTGCCTCGGCGTGCTGATCGCGCAGGTCGATACCTCGGTGGTCAATCTCGCGGCACAGCCGATCGGCGCCGCGTTCCACGCGCGCCTGGGCGCGCTGCAATGGATGCTCGATGCCTACAACCTCGTCTATGCGGTGCTGCTGCTCACGGGCGGGCTGATCGCCGATCTCTATGGGCGGCGGCTCACGTTCCTTCTCGGTGCTGTGGTGATGATCGTAGCCTCGCTCGCGTGCGCGGGGGCCCCAAGCATGGCGGTGCTGATCGGTGGCCGAGCGGCAGCCGGCATCGGCGCGGCGCTGCTGCTTCCCGCCTCGCTCGCGATCGTGCGCGTCGTCTGGCAGGACGCGCAGGCGCGCGGCCGCGCGCTCGGGATCTGGGCGAGCTGCAACGGGCTTGCCTTCGCGATCGGGCCGAGCATCGGCGGATTGCTCATCCAGCGGTTCGGCTGGCCGAGCGTCTTCCTCCTCGTCGTGCCGCTCGGCGCGGCGGCGCTGCTGCTCGCCGCCATTTCGGTTCCGGAATCGGCGAACCCGGAGAACCGCCGCTTCGATGCGCCGGGGCAGATTCTCGGCGCGATCGTGCTCGGCTCGCTTGCCTTCGCGGCGATCGCGGGAGACGCGGGCGCCCGCCCCCGCCTCGCGGCGCTCGCTTGCGCCGCGCTGGCCGCGCCCCTCTTCCTCAGCGTCGAGCGACGCGCCGGGGCGGCGGCGCTGGTGCCGCTCGACCTCTTCGGCAAGCCCGCCTTTCGCGGTGCGATCGCGGCGACCGCGGCGATGACCTTCGGCGTCTACGGCATGATCTTCCTCCTCCCGTTGCTGTGGCAGTCCTCCGGGCAAGCTGCCGCCCATCTTGTCGCCCATCTTGGCGCCGCGGGCGCGGGCCTCGCCCTGATGCCGATCTCGCTCGTCTTCTTCCTGGTCTCGACGCGCTCGGGCCGGCTCGCCGAGCGCCTCGGGATGCGCACGATGACCGCGGGCGGAACTGCGACCATAGGCGCAGGCCTCATCGTTCTTGCCGCAACGCGCGCGGGCGCCCCGCTCTGGCTCGCGGAAGCGGCACTCGTCATCGCCGGACTCGGGATGGGGTTGAACACGGGTCCGCTGCTTTCGGTTGCGGTGGCCGCCGTCGCTGCCCCGCGTGCGGGCACTGCCGCCGCACTCTTCAATCTCGCGCGCATGAGCGGGGCGGTGCTGGGCGTGGCCGTGCTCGGCACGATCTTCGCCGCGATAGGCGGCGGGGCCGCGGGATTCCGCGCCGCGATGCTCGCGGGCGGGTTCGTTCAGCTTGGCGGAGCGGCCATCGCGCGCGCCACGGTCCCGGCTCGCGAGACAGAGCCGCGGGAAAGCCGTGCCCAAAACCGTTGACCGCGGTCAAAAGGAAGATTTGAACAAGGAAATTGCAAGCTTCGGACCAGATTTGCCTTCAGCGCCGTGTCGGGCGGCAGGCACTGTGACGAACACGCAGGATCACCACGACGTCGCCGGCGATGCGATAGCGGACGATCTAGGGGCTGACCGTGACGAGCTCATGGGCGGCGGTGCCGCGCACGAGCGAGCCCGGCTGACGCGCCAGGCGTTCAGGTCTTCGACCCAGGCTAGACTTATACTTGAGTGATACGGCGGTTCTTAAATCGTCGCTGATAGACCCTCTTCTTGGTCCAGGCGAATGGCTCTGCTGTCGCGTTGTAGGCTGCAATGAAAGCATCGATGTGCTGCTGCAGCTCGGCGACGGCGGCGAACGAAGCGCCGGTCAGCGACTGGCTCTGGAGAATCGAAAACCAGGTCTCGACCTGGTTGAGCCAAGACGACCGCGTCGGGGTGAAATGGAATTGCACGTTCGGATGCCGCTTGAGCCAGCGGTCGTTCTTCTTATGAGTGTTGAGATTGTCGAGGACGACGTGAAGCTCGCGATCCGGGTAGGCCGCGGCAACGCCGTTCATGAAGCCGAGGAACTCAACCCGCCGCCGCCGCTTGGAATGCGCTGCGATCACTCTCCCGGTCGCGACCTCGAGGGCGGCAAACAGGGTCGTCGTGCCGTGCCGCTTGTAGTCGTGGCTCTGCCCGGTCAAGGCCCGCCCGTTCGGCAGCTTCAGATAGCCTTGCGCCCGCTCCAAAGCCTGGATCGATGGCTTTTCGTCGACACAGAGAACAATCGCCTTGGCCGGCGGATCCACATATAAGCCGACCACGTCGGCGGCTTTCGCCACGAAGGCGGGGTCGTTGCTCTCGCACCAGGATTTGCGGGCGGCCAGGTCGATCTTGTGCTCACGCAGAAACCGCCAGACATACTGAACGTCAACGTCGCCCAGCGCCTGCGCCACCAGCGGGCCCGTCCACCGCGCTTGGCCCGGCGGTGGTGGCCGATCGAGCACCGCCAGGATGCGCTTATTCGTCGCCGGACCGTAGAGCGGCTCCCTGCTTCCACGCGACCGGTCCTTCAGCCCTGCCAGGCCCTCCTCGTCAAAGCGTCGTCGCCAGTTGCTGACGATGCGCGGCTGAACACCCACCTCCTCAGCGATCGACCGCGTGCTGCGGCCCTGAGCCGCCAGCAACACTATCCGCGCCCGCTTCGCCTCGCCCTGCGCCGTCGTCGGCGCCCGGCAGCGCGCCTCAAGCAGCTTGCGTACCTTCGCCGTCAGCCGAACTTCTCTTGCCTCGGGAATCATCCCGATCTTGAATCACGACTCACCTAAGAAGGAAAGCGGGTACTAGGTCGAGAGCGGGTGCGGGTTGATGGGGTGGTCGATTTCGATCAGGGCGAGCATGCCGGTGAGCGAGGGTTCCCGCACGTGGCTACTGCGCCACCCGCACCTCGAAATCCGTGACCTGCCACTCGGTGGGCCCGGAGCCGGGCGCCTCGAGATGCATCCCGGCCAGCCAGCCCGAAGCCGGCGGCATGCCGATCGTGACCGCCGCCGGCTTGCCGTTGGCGCTGAACACGGCATGGGGGCCCTTCACGACCACGTCGAGGTCGTTGGTGCCGCCGACCGCGGCGTTCAGCCCGGGGATGGTACGCCAGGCGACGCGCTGCTCAAACCCCTTGACGGTGTGCAACCACACCGCGCTGCTGCCCGACGCGGGCGCGATCTCCGAAATGGTGTAGTCGTCCGGCGTGTCGCTCCAGAAGAGGAGGCCGGCGACCGCGGAATCGCCGCTGCTGCCGGGGCCGGAGACCATCTTGACAGTTGCGCAGATTTCGATTGCGGGCTGATTGTAGAGATTCGCCTGACTGATCAGTGTTGCGGCGGCGCCCTTGGCGATCGTGATGCCCATCGCGCCGCCGGAGGCGGTGACGTTCGGACCCGCGTTCCAGGCGGGATCGAGAGTTTGAAACTTATCCTGGTAGAGGAGCTGGCCGGTCCCGCAGGCATGCGCGGCCGCGCCGGCAGCGATCCAGCCGGCGAGCACGGTTGCCGCGATGCCTATCGCCTTCTTCATGAACTGGTACCCCCCGGCTGCATGGCGCCTTCTGTCATGCGGGCGCGGTATCCCGGTCGCGGACCGGAGATGCCTCGCTTGCAAATCAGGACCGGCTTAACCGACAAAATGCTAGCCTTGCGCGCGCGCTTCCTGCAAGCGGGAGACGAACCGGCGACGAGACGAAGGCGCCGGGGCTCTCCCCTGGGCATTTTCCCTCGCGCGGAGCAAGGAAAACGGAGATTCGGGCGCAGGCGTTCGCGGAGGGGGTGCGAAAATCGGGCCCATTCCTGCTCTTCAACATTTCGCGACTAGTACCCGCTTTCCTTCTTAGTGAGTTGTGATTTAAGATCGGGATGATTCCCGAGGCAAGAGAAGTTCGGCTGACGGCGAAGGTACGCAAGCTGCTTGAGGCGCGCTGCCGGGCGCCGACGACGGCGCAGGGCGAGGCGAAGCGGGCGCGGATAGTGTTGCTGGCGGCTCAGGGCCGCAGCACGCGGTCGATCGCTGAGGAGGTGGGTGTTCAGCCGCGCATCGTCAGCAACTGGCGACGACGCTTTGACGAGGAGGGCCTGGCAGGGCTGAAGGACCGGTCGCGTGGAAGCAGGGAGCCGCTCTACGGTCCGGCGACGAATAAGCGCATCCTGGCGGTGCTCGATCGGCCACCACCGCCGGGCCAAGCGCGGTGGACGGGCCCGCTGGTGGCGCAGGCGCTGGGCGACGTTGACGTTCAGTATGTCTGGCGGTTTCTGCGTGAGCACAAGATCGACCTGGCCGCCCGCAAATCCTGGTGCGAGAGCAACGACCCCGCCTTCGTGGCGAAAGCCGCCGACGTGGTCGGCTTATATGTGGATCCGCCGGCCAAGGCGATTGTTCTCTGTGTCGACGAAAAGCCATCGATCCAGGCTTTGGAGCGGGCGCAAGGCTATCTGAAGCTGCCGAACGGGCGGGCCTTGACCGGGCAGAGCCACGACTACAAGCGGCACGGCACGACGACCCTGTTTGCCGCCCTCGAGGTCGCGACCGGGAGAGTGATCGCAGCGCATTCCAAGCGGCGGCGGCGGGTTGAGTTCCTCGGCTTCATGAACGGCGTTGCCGCGGCCTACCCGGATCGCGAGCTTCACGTCGTCCTCGACAATCTCAACACTCATAAGAAGAACGACCGCTGGCTCAAGCGGCATCCGAACGTGCAATTCCATTTCACCCCGACGCGGTCGTCTTGGCTCAACCAGGTCGAGACCTGGTTTTCGATTCTCCAGAGCCAGTCGCTGACCGGCGCTTCGTTCGCCGCCGTCGCCGAGCTGCAGCAGCACATCGATGCTTTCATTGCAGCCTACAACGCGACAGCAGAGCCATTCGCCTGGACCAAGAAGAGGGTCTATCAGCGACGATTTAAGAACCGCCGTATCACTCAAGTATGATTCCAGGGTCCTAGCGGAAGCCGGACTTCGTTCGTGCCGGTGGGAAGAGAAGGAACCGTTCGTCCCGGATGGGCTTTCCCGGCCGCTTGCCGTGGCCGAGATTCCCCCGATGAACGGCCAATTCAGTCGCCACGAAGGCGGGCTAGTACCCGCTTTCCTTCTTGGTAGTCGTGATTCAAGATCGGGATGATTCCCGAGGCAAGAGAAGTTCGGCTGACGGCGAAGGTACGCAAGCTGCTTGAGGCGCGCTGCCGGGCGCCGACGACGGCGCAGGGCGAGGCGAAGCGGGCGCGGATAGTGTTGCTGGCGGCTCAGGGCCGCAGCACGCGGTCGATCGCTGAGGAGGTGGGTGTTCAGCCGCGCATCGTCAGCAACTGGCGACGACGCTTTGACGAGGAGGGCCTGGCAGGGCTGAAGGACCGGTCGCGTGGAAGCAGGGAGCCGCTCTACGGTCCGGCGACGAATAAGCGCATCCTGGCGGTGCTCGATCGGCCACCACCGCCGGGCCAAGCGCGGTGGACGGGCCCGCTGGTGGCGCAGGCGCTGGGCGACGTTGACGTTCAGTATGTCTGGCGGTTTCTGCGTGAGCACAAGATCGACCTGGCCGCCCGCAAATCCTGGTGCGAGAGCAACGACCCCGCCTTCGTGGCGAAAGCCGCCGACGTGGTCGGCTTATATGTGGATCCGCCGGCCAAGGCGATTGTTCTCTGTGTCGACGAAAAGCCATCGATCCAGGCTTTGGAGCGGGCGCAAGGCTATCTGAAGCTGCCGAACGGGCGGGCCTTGACCGGGCAGAGCCACGACTACAAGCGGCACGGCACGACGACCCTGTTTGCCGCCCTCGAGGTCGCGACCGGGAGAGTGATCGCAGCGCATTCCAAGCGGCGGCGGCGGGTTGAGTTCCTCGGCTTCATGAACGGCGTTGCCGCGGCCTACCCGGATCGCGAGCTTCACGTCGTCCTCGACAATCTCAACACTCATAAGAAGAACGACCGCTGGCTCAAGCGGCATCCGAACGTGCAATTCCATTTCACCCCGACGCGGTCGTCTTGGCTCAACCAGGTCGAGACCTGGTTTTCGATTCTCCAGAGCCAGTCGCTGACCGGCGCTTCGTTCGCCGCCGTCGCCGAGCTGCAGCAGCACATCGATGCTTTCATTGCAGCCTACAACGCGACAGCAGAGCCATTCGCCTGGACCAAGAAGAGGGTCTATCAGCGACGATTTAAGAACCGCCGTATCACTCAAGTATAATTCCAGGGTACTGGTCCCTCGGCACGGGGTTTTGACGGGTTGCCGGAGATGGTCATCCTGGTTGCCCAGCCCTAATGCCGGAGGCTTCGGGTCCCCTTGAACGGGCGGGCGGCTTTGGGCGGGGAGTGGACCTTCGAAGGTGCTTGACGCAACGAGCCAAGAAACGGCAGGCTCCTGTCAAGATGTGGCAGACCCAGAGCGCTGCTGACCGACGCCGACGCCGTCTCAACCGCGGCGGGTTTGTCGTCTGCGCCGAAATTTGGCCAGGCTTGTAAAGGATAACACCATCGCCTGAGCCAAGGCCCTTTCGAGGACACGCTTCAACCCCCGCCACAACCGTCGCGGGGGTTTTTGCATTTGGAGAGACTCCACAATGGACGCCAGTAGCACCCTCGACATCGAGCTACCTGTGCAGAAACAGCTCGACGCCTACAATGCCCGCGATATCGACGCCTTGATGCCTTGGTGGTCCGAAGACTGCCACTACTACGAGTTCCCCGACCGCCTTTTTGCGCGTGGAGCGGCAGAGATTCGCGAGCGCCACCTGACCCGGTTCAAGGAACCGAACTTGCGCGGGCAACTCATCAAGCGCATCGCCGTCGCCAACGTGGTGGTCGATCAGGAGACGGTCACGCGCAGCTTCCCAGACGGTCCCGGCGAGGTGGACGTGGTTGCCATCTACCAGATTGAGGATGGCAGAATCGCAAAGGCATGGTTCAAGATGGGGCCACCCAGGCTTCACTCCACCGCAGCCTACTCGCTGCGGCTGGCGACCGCGGAAGATGCTGGAGCCATCCGTTCTCTGACACGCGAAGCCTATTCCAAATGGGTTCCGGTCATCGGGCGGGAGCCTTTGCCTATGACCACCGACTATGGTGAAGCCGTGCGGAAACACCGCATCGATCTCCTGCATATGGATGGCAAGCTGGCGGCTCTTATCGAGATGATCCCGGGTGATGACCATCTTCTCATTGAGAATGTCGCAGTATCTCCCGCATTTCAGAACAGGGGCCTGGGTCGAAGGCTGTTGGCTCATGCCGAGCAGGTGGCTGCGGCGCAGGGTCATCCCGTCGTTAGGCTTTTCACCAACAAGCTTTTTGCCGCGAACGTGCAGCTTTACGGCAAGCTGGGTTACGGCGTGGACCGGGAGGAAAAGTCCAGGCTCGGGATCACCGTTTACATGAGCAAGCCAGTCCAGGCTGAAGGGTGATCGGCCGAATGGCGCTGAGGGGAAGCTGCCTGTGTCGAGCAGTGCGCTACGAAGTGCACCAGCTCGATATGCCAATCGCGCATTGTCATTGCGTGACGTGCCGTAAGGCGCACGCGAGCGCGTTCGCGACCACGGCTGGTGTCATGCGGAAGCACTTGCGCTGGACCACGGGCGAGGACCACCTTCGCGCGTTCGAGTCCTCGCCGGGCAAGCTGCGTTGGTTCTGCTCGGTATGTGGCACGCATCTCATGGCCGAGCGGCCTGCCCAGGCACACGTCATTCTGCGTGTGCCGACGCTGGACGATGATCCTGGCGCCAAGCCTGCCATGCACATATGGACGTCACACGACGTGGGCTGGCTTCTCGATCCAGAGGACGTGCCCCGTTACTCCGGATGGAAGCCGGGCCGGTAAGCTGTCCAATTCGTACCGGCGGCTCCGCGCCATGGTCCGTTGCTACGTCGGAGCAGATGGGCAAAATCACCGGTGAGACTCCAGCCCTCGCTGGATAAAAGTCGGGGGCAACGTCGGAATTCACTCAAAAGCCGATCCGGGAATCTTTAAAAAACACCACCCGCGACTATCGTCCACCAAAGCAGCGCTGGCCCGGATTTCTCACAGAATCGCCCGATGAGCGCGCAGGTCGGGTTCCCATCGCGCTTGCGCGATGGGGTCCCGGATCCGGTTCGCCAGGGATTTCGAGGCCCGCAGCCAGTGCACTACGTATTGGCGAGGGCGGGCGCAGACCGCGAGAAATCCGGGCTAGGGTGAGGACGTAGGCGCCTCGGTTGGAGGCTGCCTTGCGCGGCGCTGGCGTATCTTTACGGCGATGATCTTCATCAGCGCCTTGGTACCACGGTAGACGAGGAAGACACGGGCAAGAACTTCGATGATGGCCATGTTGGTCAGAATCCAATCATAACCGCATCGTAGCCAATGCAATGTGTTCGGCAAGCTGCGAGCGTCGGCGGTAACTTTACGTGGTTTTCAAGGAGTTGGCAATTTTTCGAACGAGCGGAAATCAACGGCCGTCCCTTCGGAGCGGCCCCTTTTTCGTGTGGCATGAATTGGTGGATAGTAGGGGCTCGATCCCCGGGCGTGTCAGTGACGCGCCATCCACGGCCTGCGCCGGATGCTTGCGAATGGTGAGCCGCGCGTCCGTCTAGACTGGCTGCTTGATCACGCCCAGGTTCTGGATAATCTCAGTTGACGATGCCTTACGGCAGCTGACGTTGCCCCCGACTTTTATCCAGCGAGGGCTGGAGTCTGACCGGTGATTTTGCCCATCTGCTCCGACGTAGCAACGGGCCACGGCGCGGAGCCGTCGATACGGAGCGTCATGGCCCGTTGCGGTGAGAATTTGGCGGCATAGGCGGCCGGCGTTAGCCAGGCGATGCGAGAATGGGGCCGCACGGTGTTGTAGTCGCGACGCCATTCCTCGAGGGCTGCGCGCGCCTGGGCGAGCGAAGTGAACAAGGTTTCGTTCAAGAGCTCGTCGCGCAGCCGGCCGTTGAAGCTCTCGATGAAGGCGTTCTGCACGGGCTTACCGGGATCGATGTAGTGCCAGCCGACGCCGGTCTCTGCCGTCCATGACAGGATCGCGTTGCTGGTCAGTTCCGTGCCGTTGTCGCTGCCGACTGTCTTGGGCTTGCCGTGGCGTGCGATGAGAAGATCAAGCTCACGGGCGACTCTTCTGCCCGACAGAGAGAAGTCGGCGATCGTGGCCAAGCATTGCCGAGTGCAGACGTCGGAGATCGCCAGGATGCGGAAGCGGCGCCCAGAGTCGAGCTGGTCGGACACGAAGTCCAGCACCCACAAATCGTGTGGCAGCGCCGGAACCGGCATGGGCGTCCTTGTGCCCACAGCCCTTTTGCGGCCGCCTCGTTTGCGCACCACGAGACGTTCTTCGCGATAGATGCGAAATAGCCGCTTGTGGTTCACAACAAAGCCCTCCCGGTGCAGGAAGATGAGCAGGCGACGGTAGCCAAAGCGGCGGCGTTCCCGGGCGAGCGCGACAAGCCGCTCACGCAGCTTGGGATCGTCGGGCCGCCGAGACCGGTAACGGACCGTCATACGCGCGCAGCCGATCACTTGGCACGCCCGCCGCTCGCTCATCTCGTGCGTCGTCCTGAGATGGGCGACAGCCTCCCGCTTCACGGCGGGCGTCACCATTTTTTTCCCAGCAGATCCTTCAAGGCGGCGTTGTCGAGCATGGCGTCCGCCAACAGCTTCTTCAGCTTGGCATTTTCCGTCTCCAGGGCGCTCAGCCGCCTGGCTTCGGAGACCTCCATGCCCCCGTACTTGCTCTTCCAATTGTAGAACGTCGCCTCGCTGATCCCGTGCTTCCGGCAGAGGTCCGCCGTCTTCGCACCCAGCTCGTGCTCCTTCAGCACCCCAATGATCTGCTCTTCCGTAAACCGCGAACGCTTCATCGTCTGGTCCTTCCCAAAAGGGCCAGACTCCAGTTCAGCCCGGATTAAACGGCGGGGGCAACGTCACAGCCTCCTTCGATCGGGCACGCTGCGCGCCTTCTCGAGCTCGATTAGTAAGGCTCAGCGACTCCGGTAGCGATCGTCTGCACCGGATATTCGGGCCGCAGACCCCAATGCGATTGGCCCACGAGCTCAGGCGGCGCGCCAATGATATCCCCGTCACCAGCAATCGAATCGTCGGCACAAAACTGGTTTCTCAGCGCAATCGTCCAGGTGCCGTTCACCTTTTTCATCCAATATTCCTGCTCTACCGAAGTGGGCGTCAGTATGCATGTTCCGATCGCTGCTTCCCAAATCTGCTTTTCGATCGGCGCGCCATTCGGCCGCTCCGGATGGACCGCAATGAACGCGTAGCCGGCCGCAACCCGCATGGTGTCGACGTGAAACACGATTGCTTTGCCGAACAGCTTCTCATAGATCGGGCGTACAGCATTGAGCAGAGCAAGGCGATCAGGCGACCCCGGCTTCGGCGTCTCGACATCGCTTCGGGCGACCTTTGGCGGAACCGGCAAGGGGGGAGGATTGAGGAGCTCGGCGAGGTGTTCCTTTGTCCAGGGCATTGTCGGTTGCGGGCAGGACTCGAAGCCCGGATCGCCGCGGCTGTCAATTGCGACCCAGTGGTTCACGTAGGTGCTCCAAATGAAATAGATCTGGATATCGATGGGCATGGTGCGCCCGGGGCAGCGCTCCCTGGCAAGGCTAAGGGCGTCGCCCTCAAGGGGCAGCAGCCGAAGCACGAGAATGGCACGTCCGATATTCTTCCAGCTCACTCCATAATTCAGGATCTCGTAGCGCTCCTGGTCGAAGCGTTTGTTCGCCGGCCAATCGTAAAGGGCGAGCCAAGTCTCGATGAGCGCCCGTGCCGACGGATTATGGTCGGTCGAGTTCACTGGCCGCGTGTTCGGCAGCGGGCCTACGATGTCGGCGCCTTGCCCAGCCTCAGTAAGAGACGAACTCAACAGACAGATCAGGGCGGCGAGCCCAACGGTTAAGCAAAGAAATTTCTTTGATGGCATCGGCTGCTGCACTGTCCTGTCGATCTGAAACCATAATGATAGCAAAGAGGTGTTGAGCCCGCAAGGCGGAACCGGAGTGCTCCCCTGTGTGCGCCAGAATGCAACGGCGAAGCAGAAGTCTCGACGAGTTCAAGTTCTCACCGCAGTGGGCCATGACGCTCCGTATTGATGGCTCCGCGCCATGGCCCGTTGCTAGTGCCCGATCGCAGAGTTTCGTGACTCGCGTAGCGATCACGAAACTCCGCGTGAATCGGGCACTTGGACAACGACCTATGTGTCAGCTTTCCGTGAAAGCTGGCACTAGTGTCCCGATTCCGAAGTTCGCCGCATTGAAATGCGGGCGGTATCGGGACACTGATTCTTTATTTTCAGTGGCCTGCTTATCCCCTCCGTTCGTCGCGAAATGCGACGAACTTCGGGGGCAGGACACTAGTACCCGCTTTCCTTCTTAGGTGAGTCGTGATTTAAGATCGGGATGATTCCCGAGGCAAGAGAAGTTCGGCTGACGGCGAAGGTACGCAAGCTGCTTGAGGCGCGCTGCCGGGCGCCGACGACGGCGCAGGGCGAGGCGAAGCGGGCGCGGATAGTGTTGCTGGCGGCTCAGGGCCGCAGCACGCGGTCGATCGCTGAGGAGGTGGGTGTTCAGCCGCGCATCGTCAGCAACTGGCGACGACGCTTTGACGAGGAGGGCCTGGCAGGGCTGAAGGACCGGTCGCGTGGAAGCAGGGAGCCGCTCTACGGTCCGGCGACGAATAAGCGCATCCTGGCGGTGCTCGATCGGCCACCACCGCCGGGCCAAGCGCGGTGGACGGGCCCGCTGGTGGCGCAGGCGCTGGGCGACGTTGACGTTCAGTATGTCTGGCGGTTTCTGCGTGAGCACAAGATCGACCTGGCCGCCCGCAAATCCTGGTGCGAGAGCAACGACCCCGCCTTCGTGGCGAAAGCCGCCGACGTGGTCGGCTTATATGTGGATCCGCCGGCCAAGGCGATTGTTCTCTGTGTCGACGAAAAGCCATCGATCCAGGCTTTGGAGCGGGCGCAAGGCTATCTGAAGCTGCCGAACGGGCGGGCCTTGACCGGGCAGAGCCACGACTACAAGCGGCACGGCACGACGACCCTGTTTGCCGCCCTCGAGGTCGCGACCGGGAGAGTGATCGCAGCGCATTCCAAGCGGCGGCGGCGGGTTGAGTTCCTCGGCTTCATGAACGGCGTTGCCGCGGCCTACCCGGATCGCGAGCTTCACGTCGTCCTCGACAATCTCAACACTCATAAGAAGAACGACCGCTGGCTCAAGCGGCATCCGAACGTGCAATTCCATTTCACCCCGACGCGGTCGTCTTGGCTCAACCAGGTCGAGACCTGGTTTTCGATTCTCCAGAGCCAGTCGCTGACCGGCGCTTCGTTCGCCGCCGTCGCCGAGCTGCAGCAGCACATCGATGCTTTCATTGCAGCCTACAACGCGACAGCAGAGCCATTCGCCTGGACCAAGAAGAGGGTCTATCAGCGACGATTTAAGAACCGCCGTATCACTCAAGTATGATTCCAGGTACTAGGTCGGAGCAGATGGACAAAATCACGGGTCAGACTCCAGCTCTCGCTGGATGAAAAGTCGGGGGCAACGTCACCACGCGCCTCTCTTGCCGATTGCCCCTTACCGGGAAGCTCCTCTTAATTTGGGCATTGATTCCGCCAGCAATCTTCCACGTGCCGATATAGGCCGTGGGTGGCGACGACGGGTCAGGGCGATCTCGCGGAGCCCGCGCCGGCCCATCCCAACAGCACCTGGGCGCCGATCTCCGGCCGGCCCGGCGCGGGCGCGACCATGTTCTCCCGCACGTCCTCGGCGTGCGGCAAGGAAGCGGCAAGGCTGGCGAAAGGCCCCTGCGAGGCCCGCCTCGAGCGAACGATCGTGAGCGTTCCGGCGATGCGGACGAACCGCTCCTCGACCACCACGCCGAGCCAGAGGGGAAGCCTCCGATCGCCGGCGAGGACGACGGTGTCGCTCGGCCAGAAGCGGAGCACGATGCGGACCGCCTGACGCCGGGGCGACGCTCCGTCCGGGGGCAGTGTGCGGCACAGCACGAGCGCTTCCGGCATTCCGTTCGCGAAGCGCGGCAGGACCGGAAGCGAAGCGGGATCGATGGTGGGAGCGAGCCAGGCCAGCACGCTGCCCGCGCCCCAGGGCGGCGGCGCCTGCCAGCCCCGAGCCGCGAGCGCGCCGGAAAGCTCGGAGAGGGGGCCGGCCCACTGGAGAGTGAAGTGCTGCGCGAAGTTGCCGAGCAGGCCGACGCGGCTCCCGGGCAGGCTCGCCCAGCCGCCCGCGCGCCAGTCGGCGAGCGCGATCTCGCGCTGCGGCGCCGGCGGCGGTGAAACGGGGGCCGGAATGAGGCCGTAGCCGCCGGCCTGGGCCGCGACGGCGGCGATCATGACGGTCGCGGCGAGGAGCGCGATGGGCAGGGCGCGGCCGGGAGGCAGCCGGCGCAGTTGGGCCGCGAATCCGACGAGGCCGAGCCAGGCCAGCGCGAAGGCGATGGCGATCACCTCGGTCGAGAAGAGGGACAGTCCGAGATAGAGGCGCGCCGCGGCGCCGAACACGACGACGAGGCTGAGCACGCTTGCGATGGCGGGCCTGAGGCCGGGCGCGACCGCGCGGGAGACGAAGAGGCCGACCAGCCCGTAGGCGGTGGCGGCGAGCATGGCGTCGAAATTGCCGGGATGGCCCGCCGTGGGGGGAACGATGGCGTGCGGCAGCAGGCTGAGCAGGAACGCGAGAGCGAACGACGCGGCGAGGCCAACGACCCAGGCCAGCGCCAGCAGCCCTTGGCGGTCGAGTGCTAAGAGGAGAAGGATGCCGATCGCGAGCAGGCCGAGCGCCGGCGTGCTCCCGGTGGCGGCAAAGACGCGCATCGCGGCGTCCGCCCAGTCCGCGCGGAGCGCGCCGAGCCCGTTGAGAACCACCGCGTCGAGGCGGGCGATCGGCTCTTGTGCCGCCAGCCCCTCGAGCGCGCCGAGCAGCAGCCAGCCCCCGCCGACGATCAGGGCGGCCGTCAGCGCAAGGCCGAATGCCTCGGCGCGATCGGTGGAGAGCAATCGGAGGAGCGCGCGCTGCGGCCGGCCCGGGTTGCGCGCGGCCCAGGCCGCGAGGGGATCGGCGAGGCGGGCGAGCGCCTGGGGCAGACGGCGCATGACGCGGCGCGAGACCGCGATGACCGCGTAGCCGAGGACGAAGAGGAACGCCGCGAGCACGGCGAGCCGGCCGGCCACCGCGCCGAGCAGCTCGAGCGACGCGCCGAGGAGGATCCCGAAGAGGATGTGCGAGACCGCCCACAAGATGGCCGCAGCGATGTCGACGGAAAGGAACCGGGCGCGCGGCATCGCGAGAATGCCGGCGAGCATCGGGATGACGGCCCGCACGCCGGGCGTGAAGCGGCCGATGAAAACGCTCGTCCCGCCGCGCCGGCGGAAGAGGGTCGCACCGCGCTCGGCGAACTCGGGATGGTTGCTGAGCGGCCAGAGGCGAAAGGCCGCATCCTTGTAGCGCCGACCGAGCCAATAGCCGAAGCCGTCGCCGAGCAGGGCGCCGAGCACCACCGCAGCGGCCAGGGGCCAGAATTCGAGCGCGCCCGCGGCGATCAGGGCGCCCAGGGCGACGATGGCGGCGGTGCCCGGCACCAGAGCGCCGATCACCGGGAGCGCCTCGGCGGCCGCAAGGACGAGGGCGAGCGCGTAAGCGAGCAGGGCGTGATCCGAGGCGAAGGCGATGGCATGGTTGAGGAAGGCGTGCATGGTGGGCGCAGCTACTGTCGCCATGCCGGCCGTTTGATGGCCGCTTTTGCCTGCAATGCCGGGGGAAGGTAGCGAGGCGCCGGCCGTTCAGCTATCGAACCGAGCGGGCCCTTCGCGGCCCGGTCGCGCCGGGCAGGCCCTCGCGGTCCGACATCCGACGATCCCATGGGAGCGTTCCGATGCTGCATCGTGGTTCCGGACATTCCTGGCGCCTGGTTGCGCCGGCCCGAGAGCCTCTGGCGCCTCCTGTCCGAGGATGCAAGGCACCGATGCCGCCCGACGCGGTGAGCCCCACGCCGTGAACCCGGTTCCGCCGGCCGGGCGCCACGGCTCCGCGGCCGAGATCCTCCGCATCTTCCTCCGGCTCGGCTGCACCAGCTTCGGGGGGCCGATCGCGCACCTCGGCTTCTTCCGTGCCGAATTCGTCGAGCGCCGCCGCTGGCTCGCCGACGAGGAGTACGCCGATGTGGTGGCCCTCTGCCAGTCCCTGCCCGGCCCGGCGAGCAGCCAGGTCGCGGCGAGCATCGGCCTGATGGGGGCGGGCCTACCGGGAATGCTCGCCGCCTGGGCGGGCTTCACGCTCCCCTCGGCGGCGGCGCTGATCCTGTTCGCGTACGGCACCGGCCGCATCGGGAATGTCGCGGCCGCACCCTGGCTGCACGGGCTGAAAATCGTCGCGGTTGCCGTCGTGGCCCAGGCGCTCTGGGCGATGGCGCGCACGCTCTGCCCCGATCGGCAGCGCGTGACCATCGCGATCGGCATGGCGCTGCTGACGCTGGCGCTCCCCTCTTCGCTCGGCCAGGTGGGCGCGATCGCGCTCGGCGGCGCGATCGGCTGGCGATGGATCAGGGAGCCACCGAAGGCGGCCGTCGGTGCGCTGACCGTCTCCCTCCCCCGCCCGCTCGCGCTCGCAGCACTCGCCGCGTTCGCCGCCCTGCTCGCCGGCTTGCCGCTTGCGGCGGGGGCGAGCGGCAGCCATGCGGTCATGCTCGTCTCCCGGTTCTATCGCGCCGGCGCACTCGTTTTCGGCGGCGGCCACGTGGTCCTGCCGCTGCTTCAGCGCGCGGTGGTGCCGCCGGGCTGGATCGGGAATAACGGCTTCCTCGCCGGCTACGGCGCGGCGCAGGCGGTGCCGGGTCCGCTCTTCACCTTCGCGGCCTATCTCGGGGCGGCGATGGGACCGCGGCCGAACGGCTGGCTCGGCGGGCTGATCTGCCTCGTCTCGATCTACCTCCCCTCGTTCCTGCTGCTGATCGGCGTGCTGCCGTATTGGGACCGAGTCCGGCGGGCACAGCCCGTGCAGGCGGCCTTGCGCGGCGTCAACGCCAGCGTGGTGGGGCTGCTTCTCTCCGCGCTCTACAACCCGGTCTGGACGAGCGCGATCCGAACGCCGGCCGATTTCGGGATCGGCATCCTGGCCTTCCTGCTCCTCGTCTTCTGGCGGGTGCCGCCTTGGCTGGTCGTGATCTTGGGGGCGGTGGTCGCGCAGGTGCTCGGAGCGGCGTAGGCGGGGTTCGGGTGGGTTTGCCCTTCGCCCCCTACCGCTCACCAGGGCACGGTTTCGCCCTTGTAGTTGAGGAAGGCGAGCTCCTTCGTGCCGCGCCGCGCGGCGATGATATCGGCCATGCCGCGCGCGCTCGTTGCGACATCGAGCGTCGCGTTCGGACCGCCCATATCGGTGCGCACCCATCCCGGCGTGATCACGAGAGGCGTGCGGGATGTTTCGTGGGCGGCGAAATTGCGCATCAGCATGTTCAGCGCCGCCTTGCTCGCGCGATAGACCTCCCACGTGCCGGTATTGTTGTTCGCCACACTCCCAAGGCCCGACGACATGACCGCGATCACGCCGTCGTCGCGGACGAGGCCCTGCAAGGCTTCGATCGTCCGCATCGGGCCGTAGGCATTGGTCAGCATCATATGGGCGAATTCCCGCGCGCTGGTCGCGGCGAGCGTCTCGCCCGGACCGTGGGCGATGCCGGCATTGACGAATAGAAGATCGAGCCGGCGGTCCGAGAGGCGCTCGCGCAGCTCTAGGATCTCGTCATCGACGACGACATCGAGCGGCTCGACCATCAGCCGCCCGGGATAGGCGGCGGACAATTCCTCGACCGCAGGCGGCGGGTTTTCTCCGCGGACGGTCGCGATCACGTGCCATTCGCGCTCGAGGAACTCGCGCGCAAGGCCGAGACCGAGGCCGCGCGAGGCACCGACGATCAAAGCATGCAAATCCGCCATGAGGATCTTCCCGCGTTGCGTAGAAAGTGCGCTATCCGGCGCTGAGCTGCGTCGTCGCCACCTGCTGCTCGACGAGGCGGGCATAGGCGCCGCGGCGGGTCAGCAGCTCGGCATGCGTGCCACCCTCGAGCACCCGTCCGTGGTCGAGCACGAGGATGCGGTCGGCGGCGCGGATGGTCGAGAGCCGGTGCGCGATGACGAGCGTCGTGCGCCCGTGCATCAGGTCCGAAAGTGCTGAGCGCACCTCCGCCTCGCTGATCGCATCGAGATGCGAGGTCGCCTCGTCGAGCACGAGCACCGGCGCGTCCTTGAGAAAGGCGCGCGCGATCGCAATCCGCTGGCGCTGGCCGCCCGAGAGCTGCACACCGCGCTCGCCGACCCGTGTCGCGAGACCTTCGGGAAGTGCGGCCACGAACGGACCGAGCGCTGCCTGGGCGAGCGCGCGCCGGACGGCGTCGTCCGGCGCGTCCGGCCGGGCGAGCCGGATATTGGCGGCGAGCGTGTCGTTGAAGAGATAGGTGTCCTGGGCGACGAGGGCGATGCGGCGCCTGAGCGCGTCGAGGCGGAATTCGCGAAGGTCGTGCCCGTCGAGCCGCACCGCGCCGCGGTCGGGGTCCCAGAAGCGCAGCAGCAGGCTGGCGATCGTGCTCTTGCCCGCGCCCGACGCGCCGACCAGGGCGACCGTCGCGCCGGCAGGCACGCTGAAGGAGACATCAGCGAGCGCCGGCTGGGCGCGGCCGGGATAGGTGAATCCCACGCCCTCGAAGCGGATCTCCGAGCCAAGCGCCGCGAGCGGCGGATCGAGCGGGCCGTCGAGGATGGTCACGGGCTCCTTCGCCACCGAAGCGAGCCGCCGGCTCGAGGAAAACGTGTCGGCGAGCTGGCGGCCGACCTGGGCGATCTCCGAGACGGGGAGGAAGGCGGCGATGGCGACGAGCACCAAGAGCGGCAGCATCCCGGCCGGCAGACGGTGGGCGGCGACGAGCCCGGCCCCGAGAACTGCGACCGCGAGCCCGCCGAGGCTGGTGGCCGCCTCGAGCCAAGCCGCCTGGCGGGAGAGATCGGCGAGGAGGCGGAGCCGGATCGCGCCATAGGCGCGCGCGGCGGCGAGGAACGCATCGCGCCGCCTTCCCGCCGCGCGGAACGCGAGCAAATCGGCGAGACCCTGGATGGTCTCGGTCACGTGGGCGCCGAGCAGCCCGAGCGCGTCGCGCGCCTCCTGCCCCAGTCGATCGATCCGGGCCCGGCCTGCCACCGGCGAGAGCATCGCGTAGCCGAGGAAGGGCAGCAGGACGAGCGCGAGCGGCCAGCCGAAAGCGGCGAGGACGCCGAGCACGGAGAGCGGCACGAGGATCGCGACGACCGCGGGGGCGACGGTGTGGGCGTAGAAATACTCGATGGTCTCGACGTCCTGCGTGGCGAGCGAAACCAGATCGCCCGAGCGGCGGCGCAACAGATAGGCGGGCGCCAGCCGCTCCAGCACGGCGAAGAGGTCGATCCGCATCTCCGCGAGCAGCCGGTAGGCCATGTCGTGGGCGAGCGTGGATTCGAGCCAGTGGCAGAGCGCGGTGATGGGTGCGGCCGCCAGCAGCGCGACGACCAGCCAGAAGATCGGCGCATGGACGCGGACGGCCGCGATGACTAGGGCGCCGAGCGCGCTCACGCCGATGAAGGAGGCGACGCGCCCGATCCCGAGCAGGACGGTTGCCGCCAATGTCCCCCGCCAGGGCCGGATGAAGCCGAGCAGGGTCCGCGCCGTCTCGGGCCAGCCGATCGAGGCTGCGTCCTCGTCGAGCGGCCGCGGCTGCCCGGCGCCGCCGGTTTCGGATGGCTCGGTCGGCACGGCCGCGGAAGCGGGCAGCGCCGGATGAGCGAGCACCGAACTCTCCTCCGCCTGGGCCCCCATCAGCCGGCGATAGAGCCCGTCCTCGCTCATCAGCGCACCGTGCGTGCCCTCCTCGACGACGCGGCCGCCCGCCAGCACCAGGATCCGGTCCGCGCCGATCACGCTCGAGAGCCGATGCGCGAGGATCAGCGTCGTGCGGCCTTGCATCAGCCGCTCCAGCGCCTGCTGGATCGCCGCCTCGTTCTCCGCATCGACCGAGGAGAGCGCCTCGTCGAGGACGAGGATCGGGGCGTCGAGGAGCAGCGCGCGCGCGATCGCGATGCGCTGGCGCTGGCCGCCCGAGAGGCGCGCCCCGCGCTCGCCGATGCGCGTTTCGTAGCCTTCGGGCAGGGCGAGGATGAAATCATGCGCGTTGGCCGCGCGCGCGGCGGCCTCGATCTCCGCTTGGCTCGCGTTGGGGCGGCCGAGGCGCAGATTCTCGGCAAGCGTTCCTTCGAACAGCACGGCGTCCTGGGCGACGACCGCGATGGAGGCGCGGAGGAACTCGGGGTCGAGCGCGCGGAGGTCCGCCCCGCCGAACAGGATTTTTCCCGCCTGGGGGTCGTATTCGCGGAGCAGCAGCCGGACGATCGAGGATTTGCCGGCCCCGCTCGGCCCGACGATTCCGACGCGCTCGCCGGCGGCAACGCGGAAGGAAAGCCCGTCATGCGCGGCGGCGCGACCGCCGGGATAGGCAAATCGCACGCAATCGAAGGCGACGCTCGGCGCGAGACCGGCGACGCCGGCGACGCCGGCGGGCGGGAGCGAGGGACGCGCTTCGAGGAGGGAAAAGATTCCGGCCGCCGCGGACTGGCCGAGCAGCCCGTTGTGCAGGACGGTGCGGAGATCGCGGAGCGGGCGGAAAATCTCGGTCCCCGCCATCAGCACGATCAGCAGGGCAGCGAGGCTCATCTCTCCGTGCGTGACCCGCCAGGCGCCGAGCGCGAGTGCCGCGGCGGCACCGAGGGCGGTGCCGAGATCCGTGATCGCGCGGGTGAGCAGGCTCGCGCCGAGAACCCAGAAGGTGTTCTTGGCCAGCGCATGGGCGTGCTGGGCGAGGCGAGCGGCAAAGGCGCGGGCCTGGCCGAAGGCTTTGAGGGTCGGCAAGCCCTGGACGGCGTCGAGGAATTCCTCGCCGAAGGATTTGAGGGCAGCCGAGCGCGCGAGGCTGGCGCGGCGCTCGCGCATGTGGACCGAAATCGGGCCGATGAGCGAGAGGAGCGCGCCCAGGAGCAGGACCACGGCCACCGGGAGGTCCCAGATCGCGGCGAAGGCGAAGATCGCGAAGGGCGCGGCCATGGCAATGACGAGCTGGGGCAGATACTGGCCGAACCAGGTTTGGAGCTGCTCGACCCCGTCCACCACCGAGAGCATCACCCCGCCGGTGCGGCTGCCCGAGAACCAGGCCGGGCCGAGGGCCACGATGCGGTCGAAGAGTTGTCCCCGCAGTTGCTCCTGCACGCGGGTCGCGGTGCCGTGGGCGATGCGGGCGCGGGCCTCCTCGAGGACGGCGCGGATCAGGATCATCGCGGCGGTGGCGAGTGCGAGAAGAAGCGCCGACCGCAAGCTGCCGCCGCGGAAGACGAGGGCGAGAAGCAGGCCGAGGAAGGCGAACCGGGCGATGCCGGCCGCGAGGGCCAGGAGCCCGAGTGCGACGGCGAAGGCGATGCGCGGACGCACGCCGCGCGTGAGCGCCCAGAGACGGAGATCGAAATACACGCGACGATCATCCGCCAGGCCGGTGCGTTTGGGAACCGGGCCCGGCGGCGTTGACGCGGCGTTGACAGCACGGGCGGGCTTCGATTAGGCCCGGATGCGCAGGTGCAAATCGCTCGCACCTCGCCTTCCAGCGCCGAAGGACCGCCTTGTCGGAGATGGTACGCGGCCAGGCGTCGCGCGCGCGCCTGCTGAATTCCTCGCCGTCCTCGGACCCGGCATCGTCGTGATGCTGGCCGACACCGATGTCGGCAGCATCGTCACCGCCGCTCAGTCGGGCGTTGCCTGGGGCTACCGGCTGCTGCTGCTGCAGTTCGTGCTGATCCCGATCCTTTATGTGGTGCAGGAGCTGACGGTCCGGCTCGGCATCTTCACCGGGAAGGGGCACGGCGAGCTGATCCGCACGACGTTCGGGCCGGCCTGGGCGTGGGTTTCGGCGGGCGGGCTCGCGATCGCGACGGTGGGGGCGCTGCTCTCCGAGTTCTCGGGTGTGGCGGGCGTGGGCGAGCTCTACGGGCTGCCGCGGATTTTCACGGTTGCGTTCGCGGCGGTGTTTCTCATGCTGGTGGCACTCACGGGCTCCTATCGCCGGGTCGAGCGGATCGCGATCGCGCTCGGGCTCTTCGAGCTGGTGTTCTTCGCGATCGCCTTCCTCGCCCGCCCGGACCCGGCGCAGATCGCCGCGGACGCGTTCCGCCCGGCGTTCCGCGACCCGGCCTATCTCTACCTGGTCGCGGCGAATATCGGGGCGGTGATCATGCCCTGGATGATCTTCTACCAGCAGTCCGCGATTGCGGATAAGCGGCTCAAGCCGCAGGATTTCCACTATGCGAGGCTGGACACCGCGATCGGGGCGGTGGTGACCCAGCTCGTAATGGCGGCGGTGCTGGTGGCGGCGGCGGCGACGATCGGGCGGCACAATCCGGGGGCGAGCCTCAACTCGGTGGGCGATATCGCCGACGCGCTGATCCCCTATCTCGGGCCGACGATCGGCAAGCTCGTGTTCGGGATCGGCGTGCTGGGCGCGGGGCTGGTGGCGGCGATCGTGGCGTCGCTCGCGCTCGCGTGGGGATTGGGCGA
This sequence comes from uncultured Pseudomonadota bacterium, assembly GCA_963745975.1. Lineage (GTDB taxonomy): Bacteria > Pseudomonadota > Alphaproteobacteria > Acetobacterales > Acetobacteraceae > JAKAWQ01. The sequence continues at coordinate 176 of CAVUZJ010000015.1, read as the reverse complement.
GGTCGCGGGGTACCGGCGCTCGCTCGAGGACCATCCGCTGAAGGCGCGCTGGTTCTACGCGACTTACGCGCTCTGCCTGCTGACCGGGGCGAGCCTGGTCGCGATCGTGCCCAACCTCGTGTTCCTCAATATCGCGGTCGAGGTGATGAACGCGCTGCTGTTGCCGCTCGTTCTGG
>CAVUZJ010000014.1:0-97270 GCA_963745975.1 uncultured Pseudomonadota bacterium | reverse complement strand
CTCGGCGTGCCGGCCTTCGCGGAGAATTCATTCGATGCGAAATTTGTGACAGATGTGAATACAATCCCACAACTTTGAGTTGTGCTCCTGCGCCCGCCTCGGCGGGGGACCATCCCCTGGCGGGGGGGCACGGGCGAATGTAACGTCCCCCGCCAGGGGACGGCCCCCCGCCAGGGAAGGTCCCCCGCCACCTCCGGAGCACCGAAGTGGCCTACGCCCACCGCCATCTGCTCGCGATCGAAGGCCTGTACCCGCCGGAGATCGGGCACTTGCTCGATCTGGCCGAGAGCTACGTATTGCTTAACCGCTCCGGCAAGACGCAGCGCGACGTGCTGCGCGGGCAGACCCTGATCAACCTGTTCTTCGAGGACTCCACCCGCACCCGCACCAGCTTCGAACTGGCCGGCAAACGGCTCGGCGCCGACGTGATCAACATGTCGGTCTCCACCTCCAGCGGTGAACAAGGGCGAGACCCTGCTCGACACCGCGGCCACGCTGAACGCCATGCATTGCGACCTGCTGGTGGTGCGGCACGACCAGTCCGGCGCGCCGAACCTGCTGGCGCAGAAAGTGGATGCCGCGGTGATCAACGCCGGCGACGGCACGCACGAGCACCCGACCCAGGCGCTGCTCGATGCGCTGACCATCCGCCGGCGCAAGGGCCGGCTGGAGGGGCTGACGGTCGCCATCTGCGGCGACGTGCTGCACTCCCGCGTGGCGCGGTCCAACATCCATCTGCTGACCACGATGGGCAGCCGCGTGCGCGTGATCGGCCCGCCGACGCTGATCCCCGCCGCGGTCGAGGAGCTCGGCGTCGAGGTGTTCCACGACATGCGGGCGGGGCTGGCGGGCGCCGACATCGTCATGATGCTGCGGCTGCAGAAGGAGCGCATGCAGGGCGGCCTGGTCCCCAGCGCCCGCGAGTTCTTCCGCTTCTACGGGCTGGACGCCGAGAAGCTCGCCTATGCGAGGCCGGACGCGCTGGTGATGCATCCCGGCCCGATGAACCGCGGCGTGGAGATCGACAGCGCGGTCGCCGACGACCCGGCCCGCAGCGTGATCCGCGAGCAAGTGGAGATGGGGGTCGCGGTGCGGATGGCGGTGCTGGACACGCTCGCGCCGGGCCGCGGCGCAATGACTGAGCGCCGACCGACCTGCTCTTCCTCAACGTCCGCTTGCTCGATCCCGCCAGGGGCTCGACAGCTGGGCGACCTGCTGGTGCGCGACGGCGGATCGCCGATTTCGGCCCCGGCCTCGGCCGCCCGGACGGCGCTGCCGTCGTCCACGGCGCCGGCGCGGTGCTCTGCCCCGGCCTGGTCGATATGCGCGCCGCCTCGGCGAGCCGGGCTACGAATACCGCGAGACCATCGCCTCCGCCGCCGAGGCCGCCGCCGCCGGCGGCATCACCACCCTCGCCGCGCTGCCCGACACCCTCCCCGCGATCGACGATCCGGCCCTGGTGCACCTGCTCTCCACCCGCGGGGACGAGACCGGCAGCCTCACCATCCTGCCCTACGCCGCCGTCACCCGCGGCTGCCGGGGCGAGGCGCTGGCCGAGCTCGGCCTGTTGCGCGAAGCCGGCGCGGTCGCCTTCACCGACGGCGCGCGCACGATCGGCCCGGCGCGGCTGATGCGGCTTGCGCTCTCCTACGCGCGCGGCTTCGGCGCGAGGATCGTGCAGCATCCGGAGGAGCCGACGCTCGCCGCCGGAGGGGCCGCCACCGAGGGCGCGCTCGCGACGCGCCTCGGCCTCCCCGCGATCCCGGCGGCGGCCGAGGCGATCCAGGTCGCGCGCGACATCCGCCTCGCCCGCCTCACCGGCGGGGCGGTGCATTTCGCGCATGTCTCCACCGCCGAGGCGCTGGCGCTGATACGCGCGGCCAAGGACGAGGGGCTCCCGGTCACCTGCGACACCGCCCCCCCCTATTTCGACCTCAACGAGACGGCGATCGGCGATTTCCGGACCTACGCCAAGCTCTCCCCGCCGCTCCGCCCGGAGGCGGACCGGCAGGCGGTGTGCGCCGCGCTCGCCGACGGCACGATCGACGCCATCGCCTCCGACCACCAGCCACGCGACGCCGACGACAAGCGCCAACCCTTCGCCCAGGCCTCGCCCGGCGGCGCCGGGCTCGCGACGCTGCTCGCCGTTACGCTCGTGCTCGTGCACAACGGGACCCTCCCGCTCGCAAGCGCGATCGGGCTCATGACCGAGCGGCCGGCGCGGCTGCTCGGGCGAGAATGCGGGCGGCTCGCGCCCGGCGCGCCCGCCGATCTCTGCCTCTTCCACCCCGAGCGGGCCTGGCAGGTGGAAGCGGGAAGGCTGCCCGGCAAGGCGCAGAACACGCCCTTCGACGGCCGCGCCCTCGAAGGCCGCGTGCTCGGCACCTGGAAGGCGGGAAGGCGCGTGTTCGGGTGATCGCCGGCCTCGTCCTCGCCCTTATTGTCGGCTACCTGATCGGCTCGGTCCCCTTCGGCCTCCTCATCACCCGCGCCGCCGGCCTCGGCGACATCCGCGCGATCGGCTCGGGCAGCATCGGCACCACCAACGTCCTCCGCACGGGCCGGAAGGAGCTGGCGGCGGCGACGCTTCTTCTGGATGCCGCCAAGGGCGCCGTCCCCGTCCTGCTTGCGGCCCGCCTGCTCGGGCCCTTGCCGGCGCTCGCGGCCGGCTTCGGCGCGATCGTCGGTCATGTGGCGCCGGTCTGGCTCCGATTTCGCGGCGGCAAGGGGGTCGCCACGGGCTTCGGCGTGCTGCTCGCCACCGCCTGGCCGGTCGGGCTTTTTTCCCTCCTTGTCTGGATCGCGGTCGCCGCCGTGGGCCGCTTTTCTTCGCTTGCCGGGCTCGCCTCCTTCGCCGCCGCGCCCGTGTTTGCCGCCGTGCTCGGCGAGACCCGGATCGCCCTCCTTTCCCTTCTGCTCGCCGCGATCGTGTTCTTCCGCCACCGCGAGAATATCCGCCGGCTCCTTGCCGGGACCGAGCCCAGGATCGGCGCCGGCAAGTGAGCCCCGAGGAGGCGCTCGACCGGCTCCGCCTCGCGCGCGCGGACGGCATCGGCCCGATCGCCTGGCGCCGGCTGATTGGCCGGTACGGGTCGGCGGCGGCGGCGATTGCCGCCCTGCCGGGGCTGGCGCGGGCTGGCGGGCGGAGCCACCCGCCCGCCGTGCCGTCACGGGCGCGGGCGGAGGCGGAGATCGAGCGGCTCGAAAAGATCGGCGGGCGGATGCTCGTGCTGGGCGGGCCGGACTACCCGGCGCTCCTCGCCGAGCTCGCCGATCCACCGCCCGCGCTCGCCGTGCTCGGGGCGCCGGACGTGCTGCGGGAGCGGGCGGTGGCGATCGTTGGCGGACGCAACGCCTCGGCCAACGGCCAGCGGATCGCCGAGGAGCTGGCCTCGGCGCTCGCCGGTGCCGGCCTGCCGGTCGTCTCGGGGATGGCGCGCGGGGTGGACGGCGCCGCCCATGAAGGCGCGCTCGCGACCGGCCGGACGATCGCCGCGGTGGCGGGCGGGCTCGACATGCCGTACCCGCCGCAGCATCGCGGCCTTCAGGCGCGCATCGCCGAGCGCGGCGCAGTGCTCGCCGAGGCCCCGCTCGGCACCGCGCCGCAGGCCCGCCATTTCCCCCGCCGCAACCGGATCATCGCGGGCCTCGCCCTCGGGGTGGTGGTGGTCGAGGCGGCGCTGCGCTCGGGCAGCCTGATCACCGCGCGGTTGGCACTCGAGGCGGGCCGGGAACTCTACGCCGTGCCGGGCTCGCCGCTCGACCCGCGCACGCGCGGCTCGAACGACCTGCTCCGCCAGGGCGCCCATCTCGTCGAGACCGCCGCCGACGTGCTGGAGCATCTTCCGCCCTATCTTACCCCGGGCGCACCCTCTCCGGCGCGGCCGGAAAGCCGCCCGATCGTGCCCGAACCGGCCCAAGCCGGCCCGGAAGAGCCCGGGGACCTCCCCGAGGCGCGCAAACAAGTGCTTGAGCTGCTTGATTCTTCTCCGACGACGGTTGACGATCTCGTACGCCGCTGCCAGTTCTCCCCCGCCGCCGTGAACGCGGTCCTGCTGGAGCTCGAGATCGCCGGACGGGTGGCCCTGCTGCCCGGAGACCGGGTGATGCGCACCGGCAGCTTGGGCTGAGCCCGTTCCCCCTCAGCGCAGCAGCTTCAGGATCCCATGCCCGACGTCGTCGTTGTCGAATCTCCCGCCAAGGCCCGCACGATCAACAAGTACCTCGGCAAGGGGTACACCGTGCTCGCGAGCCTCGGGCACGTGCGCGACTTGCCCCCCAAGGACGGCAGCGTCCGGCCCGAGCAGGACTTCGCCATGGACTGGCAGGCGGACGCGCGGGGCGCGGCGCAGGTCGCGGCGATCGTCAAGGCGCTGAAGGGCGCCGATACGCTCTTCCTGGCGACCGACCCGGACCGCGAGGGCGAGGCGATCGCCTGGCACGTGCGGGGGATGCTGGAGGAGAAGCACGCGCTCAAGGGCGTCGCGGTGCGGCGCGTCACCTTCAACGAGATCACCCGCAGCGCCGTGCGCACCGCGATGGCCGCCCCGCGCGACCTCGACCAGCTCCTGATCGAGGCCTATCTCGCCCGCCGCGCGCTCGACTACCTGGTGGGCTTCACGCTCTCCCCGGTGCTGTGGCGGAAGCTGCCGGGCAGCCGCAGCGCCGGGCGGGTGCAGTCGGTGGCGCTCCGCCTCGTCTGCGAGCGCGAGGCCGAGATCGAGGCCTTCCGCACCCGCGAATACTGGACGGTCGAGGCCGAGTTCGCGACCCCGGCGGGCGAGCGCTTCACCGCCCGGCTCAGCCAGCTGGAGGGGAAGAAGCTCGAGCAATTCTCGCTCGCCAACGCCGCCGACGCGGCGCGAGCGAAGGAGGCCGTCGAGGCCGGCGCCTTCCGCGTCGCCACGATCGAGCGCAAGCGCACCAAGCGCAACCCGCCGCCGCCCTTCACCACCTCGACGCTCCAGCAGGAGGCGAGCCGCAAGCTCGGCTTCCGCGCCCAGGCGACGATGCGGGTTGCCCAGCAGCTCTACGAAGGCGTCGATCTCGACGGCGAGACGGTCGGCCTCATCACCTATATGCGGACCGACGGCGTGCAGATGGCGCGCGAGGCGATATTCGCCATTCGCGACCATGTGCGGGGCGCGTTCGGCGCCGACTACCTGCCGCCGGCGCCGCGCGAATACACCGCCAAGGCGAAGAACGCGCAGGAGGCGCACGAGGCGATCCGCCCGACCGACGTCGCCCGCACCCCGGCCGCCGTCGCCAAGCACCTCTCGCCCGAGCAGCGCGCGCTCTACGAACTCGTTTGGAAGCGCGCGGTCGCCTCGCAGATGGCCTCCGCCGAGCTTGACCAGGTCGCGGTCGATATCGCCGAGGCGACGGGGAAGACGCGGCTGCGGGCCACCGGCTCGACCGTCGCCTTCGACGGGTTCTTCCGCCTCTATCACGAGGACCGCGACGAGGCCGCCGAGGACGACGAGACCCGCGCCCTGCCGGCGATGGCGGAGCGGGACAAGCTCGACCGCGGCGCGGTTGCCGCCCTCCAGCACTTCACCGAGCCGCCGCCGCGCTATTCCGAGGCCTCGCTGGTCAAGAAGCTCGAGGAGCTGGGCATCGGCCGGCCCTCGACCTATGCCGCGATCCTCTCCGTTCTCCAGGAGCGGAGCTATGTCCAACTCGAGAAGCGGCGCTTCGTGCCGGAGGATCGCGGAAGGCTGGTCACCGCCTTCCTGGTCAGCTTCTTCAACCGCTATGTCGATACCGGGTTCACCGCCACGCTCGAGGAGCAACTCGACGACATCTCGGGCGGAAGGGCGGACTGGCGGGCGGTGATGCGCGCCTTCTGGGAAGAATTTTCGCGCGCCGTCGACCAGACCAAGGACCTGAAGATCTCGGACGTCATCGCGGCCCTCGACCGCGATCTCGGCCCGCACTTCTTCCCTGCGCGCGCCGACGGCACCGACCCGCGGCTCTGCCCCGCCTGCGGCAACGGCCGGCTCGGGCTCAAGCTCGGGCGGTTCGGCGCCTTCATCGGCTGCTCCAACTACCCCGAGTGCCCGTACACGCGGCGGCTCGCGATCGCGAGCGAGGAGGAGGGGGACGGCGAGACGCTCAAGGACGGCATCCGGGTCCTCGGCAACGATCCCGCGACCGCCGAGCCGATCACCGTGCGCCGCGGCCCCTACGGGCTCTACGTGCAGCGCGGGGAAAGTGCTGAGAAGGAGAAGAAGCCAAAGCGCGTGACGCTGCCGCGCGGGCTGACCGGCGAATCGCTCACGCTCGAGCAGGCGGTCGGGCTGCTCGACCTGCCGCGCGCCGTCGGGGCCCATCCGGAGACCGGCGAGCCGATCACCGCCGGGCTCGGCCGCTTCGGTCCCTTCGTCCGCATGGGCAATGTCTATGCCTCGCTCGACGCCGACGACGACGTGCTCTCGGTCGGCATCAACCGCGCGGTCGACGTGCTGGCCAAGAAGCTCGCCGGCATCCGCACGCTCGGGCCCCACCCGAAGGACGGCGAGAGCGTCGCGGTGCGGCGCGGCCGCTTCGGCCCCTATGTCCAGCATGGCCGGACCATCGCCACGCTTCCCAAGGGCATGGCGGCGGAATCCGTGACGCTCGACGAGGCCGTCGCCCTGCTCGCCGAGAAAGGAAAGCCGCTCGGCGTGCGCAAGGGCAGCCCCAAGGGCGCGGGCCGCACCGCCAAGGCCGCGCCGCCCGCCGAGAAGCGGCGGAAGAAAGCGGCGGGCTAGAGCGGGATGGGATCGCTCGCGCTCACCCATCCCACTCTAGCGTTTTGTTTTCTCGCGTGATTCACGCCTTCGGTTACTCCACCTTCGGCGATCACGCTCTAAGCTTGCGCGGCGTCCCTGCCCGCTTCGCCGTTGGCTAACCGCCGGCCTCAGAGGCCGTTCCGCAAGCGTTTTCCGCCGAACCGCCCATCCGCGGGCGAGTCCGAGACCGTGCTCGGCGTCTATCGCCCGGCCGAGCTGCGGCAGGGCAAGGGCGATACGGGAAAAATCCTCCCCGCCGATCGCCGGGTGCGCGAGCCGTGGCGGGTTCCGGCCGGCGCGGCCGGCGGCGCCGAGGCCGGCGAGATCGTGCGCGCGGAGCTGCTGCCGGGTCCTATTCGCGGGCCGCGGCGGGCGCGCGTGACGGCGTGCCTCGGCCGTTTCGACGGCGCGGCCTCGCTCTCGCAAATCGCCATCGATAGCCTCCGCATTCCTGAAGCCTTCCCCGAGGACGCGCTCGCCGAGGCGGCCTCCGCCGGCCCGGTCGGCCACGCGGGGCGCCAAGATCTCCGCGCGCTCCCGCTGGTGACGATCGATGGTGCGGACGCGCGCGATTTCGACGACGCCGTCTTCGCCGAGCCGGCGGGCGATGGATTCCGGATCGTCGTCGCGATCGCCGACGTCGCGCACTATGTGCGGCCGGGAACCGCACTCGACGACGCGGCGCGCGAGCGCGGCAACAGCGTCTATTTCCCCGACCGCGTGGTGCCGATGCTGCCGCCGGCTCTCTCCGAGCATTGGTGCAGCCTCGCCCCGGGCGCCGAGCGCGGCGCGCTCTTCGCCGAGATCTTCATTGACGCTGCCGGGCAAAAGCGCCGGCACCGCTTCGGCCGCGGCCTGATGCGGAGCGCCGCCCGCCTCACCTACGAAGCGGCGCAGAAAGCCGCCGATGGGGGCGAGGGGAGCGCCGAGGGAAGCGGCATCGCCGTCGCCAACCTCTATGCCGCCTGGCGGGCGCTCGCCGCAGCGCGCCGCGCGCGCGGCCCGCTCGACCTCGAGCTGCCCGAGCGCAAGGTGGTGCTCGACGCGGCGGGGCGCGTCGCCGCGATCCGCGCCACGCCGCGCCTCGACAGCCACCGCCTGATCGAGGAGTTCATGATCCTCGCCAATGTCGCGGCGGCCGAGGAGATACTGAGCCGCGACCTGCCCGGCCTCTTCCGCGCGCACGCCGAGCCCGCGCCCGAGAAGATCGCAAGCCTTGCCGCCTTTCTCCGCGAATTGGGCGTCCGATTGCGGGCCGGCGGACGGATCGCGCCCGCCGATCTCACCGCCGCCCTCACCCCGCTCGCCGGCACCGCGGCCGCTTCCATCGCCGCCGAGCGCACGCTCCAGAGCCTGCCGCAGGCGGGCTATTCTCCCGCCAATATCGGCCATTTCGGTCTGGCACTCGCGGCTTACGCCCATTTCACAAGCCCGATCCGCCGCTATGCGGACCTCATCGTGCACCGCGCGCTGATCGCCGGCCTCGGTCTCGGGCCCAGGGGCAGTAGCATCGGCAGCGGCAGCGGCACCGAAGCGGGCGCCGCACCTTCGCTCGCAAGCCTCGCCCTCCATCTCGGCATCGCCGAGCGCCGCGCCGTCGAGGCCGAGCGCGCGGTGCTCGCGCGCGCGCAGGCCACGCTGCTCGCCGAACTGATCGGCAGCATAGGAGAAGCGCGAATTTCCGGCGTGACGCGCTCGTTGCTTTTCGTCACCATGATGGCGGATGGCGCCGAGGGAATCGTTCCCGTATCCACGCTGCCAGCGGATTCCTGGCGCTTCGAGGAGGCGAGCACGAGTTTCACCGGCGCACGGAGCGGATGGCGCCTCGCGGTCGGGCAGCGCCTTCGCGTGCGGATCGCCGAAGCCGATCCGATCAGCGGCCGCATCGTCTTCCGCGTGATCTCGGTGGGCGAAGGCAATCCGGGAGCGATCGCGCAGCCGGCTCGGAGCGGAGGACGCAACCGCTTGCGGTGAGCCCGGCGCGCGTCCTTCTGCTGCTGCTCCTGATCGTCCCTGCCGAAGCGCAGCCGCCGCCCGGGACGATCCCGCCCTATCCCGAGGCGCTCAGCGCCGAGGTCTTCGGCCAGGCGCTCGCCTTCATCCAGCCGCGCACGCTCGAGCCCTATTCGCTGCCCACCCTTGCGGTCTGGGGCCTGCACGGGCTCACCGCGCTCGATCCCGCGCTCGCGACGGATCTTTCCGCCGGCACGCTCCGCCTCTCTTCGCCTGACCGCGTGCTGGCGGCGCGCCGCGAGCCGGCCGCGACCGACGCCGCCGGCTGGGGTGCCGCGATCGCCGCACTTTCGGCCGCCGCCTGGCGGCAATCGCAAGCGGTGCGCGCGGTCGGCCCCACGGGCGTGACCGAGGCCTTCTTCGACGAGCTCTTCGACCATTTCGATCCCTATTCGCGCTACGTGCCGCCCGACCAGGCGGCGCGCGACCGCGAGCGCCGCTCCGGGGAAGCCGGCACGGGCATCGCCGTCGCGCTGCAGGATGGTGCGATGGTCGTGACCAGCGTCGCCCCCGGCAGCCCGGCGGAAGCGGCCGGGATCGTCGCCGAAGAGCGGCTCATGGTCGTCGACGGCGCGCCGACGAGCGGCCAGAGCGCCGCGTCCGTCCAGCAGGAGATGGCCGGCCCGGCCGGCACGCCGGTGGTGCTGACGCTCGCCGACCGCGCCGGGCGCCAGCGCACGCTGACGCTCGCCCGCCACGAGCCCGCGCCCGAAACGGTCTTCGCCCGCCGCGAGCACGATATGCTCGTGCTCAGGATCAGCTCCTTCGACAGCACCACCGGCCCGCACCTCGCCAACGAGATCGCCGCCGGGCTGTCGGTGCGCGATCCGCCCGCCGGCATCGTCCTCGATCTACGCGGCAATCGCGGCGGCCTGCTCGACCAGGCCGTCTATGCGGCGGACGTCCTGCTCCATCGCGGCATCATCGCGACCACCGACGGGCGGGACCCGGCGGCGCGCCATCTCTGGTCGGCAGCGGGAGAGGACGTGGCCGGCAGCCTGCCCGTGGTGGTGGTGGTGAACGGGCTCACCGCGTCGGCGGCCGAGATCCTCACCGCGGCGCTGACCGACAACGGACGGGCGGTGGTGGTCGGGAGTGCGACGCTCGGCAAGGGCCTCGTGCAGACGATCGACGAGCTGGCGGACGGCGGCGAGCTCTTCGTCACCTGGAGCCGCGTGCTGGCGCCGCGCGGCTGGCCGCTCCAGGGGCTCGGCGTGTTGCCCGAGGTGTGCACGAGCTTCGGCGCGGTGGCGCTCGACCGGCAGCTCGCGCTGCTCGCCCAAGGGGTCCAGCCAATGGCGCGCGCGCTCTACGAGCACGAGACGATGCGCGCGCCGCTGCCGCTCGCCCAGATCCTGGCCATCCGCGCCTCCTGCCCGGCCGCGGTGGGAACCGAGGGGGACATGGTCGCGGCGCGGGAGCTGATCGACGATCCGGCCGCCTACGCGGCTGCCCTGCTGCCGCCCGCCGGCCGGCCGCTCCTGCTGCCTTGACCTTGCCCGCCTTGACCTTGCCCGCCTTGACCTTAGGCGTGCGGATGCGCAATTTCCGCCCTCGCTCGAGCGGGACGGGATCGCTTACGCTCACCCACCCCGCGTCTCGCCTATTGTTTTCTCGCGTGATTCACGCTTCCGGCGATTGCGCCTCCAGCGATCACGCTCTAGGGACCCTCACATGGCCAAGAGCAACACTGTCCAGATCAAGCTCGTCTCGTCCGCCGATACCGGCGTCTTCTACGTGACGAAGAAGAACACGCGCACCCAGACCGGCAAGCTCGAGCTCCGCAAATACGATCCGAAGCTCCGCAAGCACGTCGCGTTCAAGGAATCCAAGATCAAGTAGCGCCGCGGCGGGGCCGCCCGGCCCCGGCCGCCACGGGAGGAAGCATGCGAAAGAACCCGATCGCGCGCCGCACGGCGCTCGCGGCAGCCGCGAGCCTGCCGCTCGTTTTCGTCCGCCGCGCCGAGGCCGCGGGCCTCATCTTCAAATACGCGAACAACCTCCCGCTCGCCCACCCGATGAACGTCCGCGCCAAGGCGGCGGCGGCGCGGATCGCGAGCGGGACCGACGGCCGCGTCACCATCCGGATCTTCCCCAACAACGTGCTCGGCGGCGACACCGACATGCTGAGCCAGGTGCGCTCGGGGGCGATCCAGTTCTTCACCCTTTCCGGGCTCATCCTCGCCACCCTCGTCCCCGTCGCCTCGATCAACGGGATCGGCTTCGCCTTCAAGGACTACGACCAGGTCTGGGCAGCGATGGACGGCCCGCTCGGCGCCTATGTGCGGAGCGCGATCGCCAAATCCGGGCTCCTCGCCATGGACAGGATGTGGGACAACGGCTACCGGCAGATCACCTCCAGCACCCATCCGATCGCGGTGCCCGCGGACCTTCGCGGCTTCAAGATCCGCGTGCCGGTGAGCCCGCTCTGGACCTCGATGTTCCGCGCCTTCGGCGCCGCTCCGACGGCGATCAACTTCAACGAGGTCTATTCCGCGCTCCAGAGCCACATCGTGGATGGGCAGGAGAATCCGCTCGCCATCATCGCCACGGCGAAGCTCTACGAGGTCCAGAAATACTGCTCGCTCACCAACCACATGTGGGACGGGTTCTGGATGCTCGCCAATCCTGCCGCCTGGGCGCGCATCTCGCCGGCCGACCAGATCGTCGTCGCTTCCGCCTGGAACGATGCCGCGGTGGAAGAGCGGGGGGACGTGGCGAAGCTCAACGCGACGCTTGAGGGCGAGCTCGAGGCGAAGGGGCTGAAGTTCAACCAGCCCGACCCGGACGCCTTCCGCGCCACCTTGCGCCAGGCCGGATTCTACGCCGAGTGGCGCACCAAATACGGCGCCGAGGCCTGGGGTCTGCTCGAGAAATCGGTGGGCCAGCTCGCCTGAGCGCGGCGCGGCCGGAGGCGGGGGCCGCGCTCGCCGCCGAGCTCATCGCGGTGGTGGTGGCGGCGAACGAAGGCGCCCCGCGCATCCTGACCGTCGAGGACGGCAAGGCGCTGCCTTCCGGGCCCTTCGAATCGAGCCACCGCTCGCTGCAATCGGGCCTGCGCGCCTGGGTCGAGGAGCAGACCGGCCATCCGCTCGGCTATGTCGAGCAGCTCTACACCTTCGCCGACCGCGACCGCACGGCGGGCGAAGGGATGCGGCGGACGATCTCGATCAGCTATCTCGGCCTCACCCGCGAAGCGCCGACATCCGCCGTCGCCGGGGCGAGTTTCCAGGACTGGTACCGCTATTTCCCCTGGGAGGACCGGCGGGAGGGTCCGCCCCAAGGGATCGCGGCGCCGATCGCGGCGGCCCTGAAATCCTGGGCGAAAACGGCCCCCACGCCTTCGCTCCGCAGGGAGCGCAGCGAGCGCGCGGCACTGGCCTTCGGGCTCGGCGGGCAGGCATGGAACGAGGAGTTCTCGCTCCAGCGCTACGAGCTTCTCTACGAGGCCGGGCTGGTCGCGGAGGCGGGCGGGTCCTTCCTTGGCGTCGCCATGCTCCACGACCACCGGCGGATCCTCGCCACCGGGATCGCCCGGCTGCGCGCCAAGATCAAGTACCGGCCGGTGGTGTTCGAGCTGATGCCGCCCGCCTTCACGCTGCTGGGATTGCAGCGCGTCGTCGAGGCGCTCGCCGGCGTGCGGCTGCACAAGCAGAACTTCCGCCGCCTCATCGCCCGCCAGGCGCTGGTCGAGGAAACCGGCGCGATGGTCGCGGAGACCGGCGGCCGCCCGGCCCGGCTGTTCCGGTTCCGCCGGGCGGTGCTGCGCGAGCGGGCGCTCGCCGGCGCCCGGCTGCCGCTCGCCCAGGCGCGCTGACCCCTCAGCGGAGCGCATGGCAGGGCCCCGCGCACCCGGCTAACCGACTTATGCTCACGCGTAGCATAATCGCGGTCCGGCCTTGGTGGGGCCGCAAAATGCTCCATATGAGCATTATGGAGGACAGCATGTCGCACGCCGCCACGATCGCCCGCACCGAAGCGCTCTACGAGCGCGTCCGCCCGGTGATCCCGCCGCTCGAATGGGGCGCCTTCGCCGCGGATATCGAGGCGATCCTGGCGCTCAAGGAGGAGCGCAACGCCGTGATCCTCGCCCACAATTACCAGACGCCCGAGATCTTCCACTGCGTCGCCGATATCACCGGCGACAGCCTCGCCCTTGCGCGCCGGGCGATGGAGGTCGATGCGGACGTGATCGTCCTCGCCGGGGTTCAGTTCATGGCCGAGACGGCGAAGCTCATGAACCCCGAGAAGGTCGTGCTGATCCCCGATCTCCGCGCCGGCTGCTCGCTCGCTGCCTCGATCACCGCGGAAGACGTGCGGCTGATGCGCGCGCGCTATCCGGATGCGCCGGTGGTTGCGTACGTCAACACTTCGGCGGCGGTGAAGGCGGAAGCGGATATCTGCTGCACCTCGGGCAATGCGCGGGCGATCGTCGAATCGCTCGGTGCGGAGCGCGTCATCATGCTGCCCGACGAATATTTGGCGAAGAACGTCGCGGCCGAGACAGGGGTGAAAATCATCGCCTGGGCCGGCCATTGCGAGGTGCACGAGCGGTTCACCGCGGCCGAGATCCGCGAACTTCGGGCGTCCCATCCCGGTCTCGTGGTGCTCGCGCACCCAGAGTGCCCGCCCGAGGTGGTCGCCGAGGCCGACTATGCCGGCTCGACCGCCGGGATGTCGGGCTATGTGGAGCGCAACCGGCCGGGCCGCGTCGTGCTCATCACCGAATGTTCGATGAGCGATAATCTCGCCGTGCAGCACCCGGATCTCGAGTTCATCCGGCCGTGCAACCTCTGCCCGCACATGAAGCGGATCACGCTCGGAAAAATCCGCCGCTCGCTCGAGACGATGACGCACGCGGTGACGATCGAGCCAAGCGTCGCCGCACGGGCCCGGCGGGCTGTCGAGCGAATGCTCGCGATAAAATAGTCAGAAGATGCTTGCGGTGAAATAGCCATGGTCGCCGGCATGCTGGCCCCCCTCCCCGCCCTGCTGATCGAGCCCCTCGTGCGCGCGGCACTCGCCGAAGATCTCGGCCGCGCCGGCGATCTCACCTCGAACGCGATCGTCCCCGCCGCGGCGCGCGCCGAGACCGCGCTCGTCGCGCGCCAGCCCGGCGTGATCGCCGGCCTCGATTTTTCCTCGCTCGCTTTCCGCCTCCTCGATCCGGCGATCGCGCTCGCCGTTGCGCGGCCCGACGGCAGCCGCGTCGGCGCCGGCGAGACGATCGCCCGCGTCAGCGGCCCGGCGCGCGCCATCCTCGCCGCCGAGCGGACCGCGCTCAACTTTCTCTGCCATCTCTCCGGGATCGCGACCGCAACCGCCGCCGTCGTCGAGGCTGTGCGCCCCTTCGGCACGCGTGTGACGGATACGCGCAAGACCCTTCCAGGGCTCCGCGCGGCGCAGAAATACGCGGTGCGCGCGGGCGGGGGCAGCAACCACCGCTTCGGCCTCGACGATGCCGTGCTGATCAAGGACAACCACGTCGCGGCCGCGGGCGGCATCGCGCCGGCGATCGCCCGCGCCCGCGCCGCGATCGGGCATCTGGTTCGGATCGAGGTCGAGGTCGATACCCTCGCGCAACTCGAGTCGGCGCTCGCCGCCGGCGCGGACGCGGTGCTGCTCGACAACATGCCGCCCGCGATGCTGCGCGAGGCGGTCGCGATGGTGGGCGGGCGGGCGATCACCGAGGCATCGGGCCGGATCACGCCGGACACCGCGGCCGAAATCGCAGCGACCGGGGTCAATCTGATCTCGCTCGGCTGGCTTACGCACAGCAGCCGGGCGCTCGATATCGGCCTCGATTACCTCGGGCGCGCGGATCTCTGACTACGTGCGTCCCTCGGCGAACGCCGGCAGGCTTTCCATCGCGGCGACCCAGGGAATTTTCGTTGCGGTGAAGATCTGATCCCGCGGCGGCACGAGCGCCGGATCGTCGAGGCTTGCGGTGGCGATGTCGATCTCGCCCATGAGCACGCTCGAGCGGTAGAAGAGCGGGCTGCCGCAGCTCGGGCAAAAGCCACGCTCGGCCTTCGCCGAGGAGCGGTACCAGGCCGGGTCGCCCGCGACGATGCGGAGCGAGCCGCGCTTCACGCTGAACCAGGCGACCACCGGGGCCCCGCTGGCGCGCCGGCACATCGAGCAGTGGCAAACGGATTCGTGGAACGGCGCGCCTTCGGTCTCGTAGCGGATCGCTCCGCACAAGCAGCCTCCCTGCAACATCGCCATCACTCCCCCTGCGGCAGCGCAATCCCGGTCAGCGCCTGCCAGACGCGGATCACGAAGGCATCGTCCCGCGCGCCGTGACCCGAAGCGGCGGCGGCGAGAAAAATCTGGTGCGCCGCGGCGGCGAGCGGCAGCGGAAAGGTCAGCGCCCGCGCCTGGTCGAGCACGATGCCGAGATCCTTGACGAAGATATTGACGGCCGACTGCGGCGTGTCGTCCCCGGCCAGAATATGCGGCACCCTGTTCTGCCACATCCAGGAGCTGCCAGCCGAGGCGCTGATCACCTCGAAGAGCGTCTCGGGATCGGCGCCGGCGCGGATGCCGAGCGCCAGCGCCTCGGCCGCGACGGCGATATGCACGCCGGCGAGAAGCTGGTTCACCATCTTGACCGTGCTGCCGACGCCCGGCGCTTCGCCGAGCCGCCAGACTTTTTGCGCAATCGCGTCCAGCACGGGCGCGGCGGCGGCGAAGGCGGCAGGCGCGCCGGAGGCCATCACCGAGAGCGCGCCCTCGCGCGCCCGCGCCGCCCCGCCCGAAATCGGCGCGTCGAGCGCAAGGAGCCCCCTCGCCTCGAGGCTCGCCGCCAGCGCGCGTGCCGCCTCGGGCGCCATGGTGACCGAAGAGACCACCACCGCGCCCCGCGGCAACCGTGCGGCGCACCCCTCCGGCCCGAACAGCACGTCATCGACCTGCGCGGCATTGACGACGAGAAGCACCACCGCCTCGAGGTCCTCGGGAAGCACCGCCGCCGAGGCGACCGCATCGCCGCCCGCCGAAACGAGCTCCGCCCGCGCCTTTTGCCGGATGTCGCAGCCGCAGACGGCGTGGCCCGCGCGGCAAAGCGAAAGGGCCACGCCCATGCCCATCGACCCCAGCCCGATCACGCCCACCCGCATCGCGTCCCCGCCCCGTAACCTTCGGGAATTCTCGCGCATGGCGATCCGCCGGCAAAGCGCCCGGGGATGGACAAGCTGGCGATCGTTGCTCCATCGCAGCGGATCGGCCCGAAGCGGGACCGTTACGGGAATATAAACGGAACATTAAGGGCGCTTCATATTCTGTCCACGCAATTGTTACGAAGGGCGACATGCCTCCCCTGCCCGCCGCCTCGCCCGCTTCCCCGCCGAAGGTTAGGTTCGCGGCCATGCTGATCGCACGAAGCCTCGAAGAGCTGGCCGCCCATCGCGCCCGCCTTACCCGGGACGGGCGCGCGCTCGCCCTCGTTCCGACCATGGGCGCGCTGCACGCCGGCCACCTCGCCCTGCTCGCCGCCGCGCGCAAATCCGCGGCCGTGGTGGCCGCCTCGATCTTCGTCAATCCCTTGCAGTTCGGCCCGGCCGAGGATTTCGCCCGCTATCCGCGCGACGAGGAAGGCGACCTCGCCGCCCTCGAGGCGGCCGGCTGCGATCTCGCCTGGCTTCCGCCGCTGGAAGCGATGTATCCGCCCGACGCCGTGACCACGATCGAGATCGCCGGGCCCGCCGAGCGATGGGAGGGCGCCGCCCGGCCCGGCCATTTCCGGGGCGTCGCCACCGTCGTCGCGAAACTCTTCGGCCAGGTCCGGCCCGCTGCGGCCTGTTTCGGCGAGAAGGACTGGCAGCAGGTCCAGGTGGTCCGCCGCCTCTCCCGCGATCTTCATCTCGGCGTCGCCATCGTTCCCGTGCCGACGGTCCGGGACCCGGACGGAATCGCGCTCTCCTCACGCAACCGCTACCTCACGCAAGCCGAGAGGACGCGCGCCCCGCTTCTCTACCGCACGCTCGCGCAACTCGGGGCGTCGCTGGCGGACGGCAGGCCCGCCGAGCCGCGTCTCGGCGAGGCTGCCGGCCTGCTTGAAGCGGCGGGTTTTGCACCGGAATATCTCGCCCTCGTGGACGCCGAGACCCTCGTCCCCCTCCCGGCCGCCCGTCCGCCGGCACGGCTCATCGCCGCCGCCCGCCTCGGCGCCGTCCGCCTGCTCGACAATGTCCCCGTACCATGACGTGATAACTATTTGAGAATAAATCAATTTTTTTCCATTCTCTCCCGCCAGCGCCGCCAGCCCGCCTCGCGCAGCCGGCACGCCGGACAGCTCCCGCACCCGAAGCCCCATTCGTGACGGACCGTTCGCTCGCCGCGGTAACAGCTCAGGCTCCGCTCGACGATCAGCGAAACCAGTCGCTCGCCGCCCAGTTCCTCGGCGAGCCGCCAGGTCGCCGCCTTGTCGATCCACATCAGCGGCGTCTCGACGACGAACCGGCGCTCCATGCCGAGATTGAGCGCGAGCTGCATCGCCTTCAGCGTGTCGTCGCGGCAGTCCGGGTAGCCCGAGTAGTCCGTCTCGCACATTCCGCCGACCAGCCGCTTGAGCCCGCGGCGATAGGCGATCGCCGCGGCATAGGTGAAAAACAGGAGGTTGCGACCCGGAACGAAGGTGTTGGGCAACCCGGAATTGGTCATCGCGATCTCGACCGGCCCGGTGAGCGCGGTCTCGCCGATCGCGCTCATCCCGCCCCTGATGTCGACGAGGTGATCCGGGCCGAGCGCGCCGCGCCAGCCGCCCAATGCCTCGATCCCTGCGCGCAAGCCCTCGCGGCAGTCGAGCTCGGCCCGATGGCGCTGACCATAGTCGAACCCCACCGTCTCAACGCGCGCGAACCGGGCAAGCGCCCAGGCGAGGCAGGTCGCGGAATCCTGCCCGCCCGAAAGCAGCACCAGCGCCCCCTCCTCCATCGTCCCTCCTCTTCGTCCGCGGCCACGCCGCGCCTATCTTAGAGACCATGGCATCCGAGCTCACCGAGGACGAGATCCAGCGCTACTCCCGCCACATCCTCCTCGAGGAGGTGGGCGGCATCGGCCAGGCGAAGCTCAAGGAAGCGCACGTGCTCGTCGTCGGCGCCGGCGGGCTCGGCTCGCCGCTCGTCCTCTATCTCGCGGCCGCCGGCGTCGGGCGGATCGGCATCGTCGATGACGACCGGGTCGAGCTTTCCAACCTCCAGCGCCAGATCGCGCACCGGACCGACGGGCTCGGCATGGGCAAGGCCCGATCGGCCGCCGCCGCCGCCCGCGCGATCAACCCGGGCGTGACGGTCGAGGCGCATGAATGCCGGATCGATGCCGGAAACGCGCTGACGCTGATCGAGGGCTACGACATCGTCTGCGACGGGTCGGACAATTTCGCCACCCGCTTCCTCCTCGCCGATGCCTGCTTCCTCGCCCGCCGCACGCTCGTTTCCGCGGCGGTCCTGCGCTTCGAGGGCCAGATCTCGGTCTTCAAGCCGCATACTGGCCCCGAGGCGCCCTGCTATCGCTGCCTCTATCCCGAGCCGCCCCCCGAAGGGATGGTCCCGAGCTGCTCCGAGGCGGGCGTGATGGGCGCGGTCACCGGCGTGATGGGAACCCTCCAGGCAACCGAGGTGTTGAAGGAGATTCTCGGGATCGGCGAGAGCCTCTCGGGCCGGCTCCTGATCTGGGACGCGCTCGCCGCACGCATGCGCACTGTGCGCCTCAAGCGCGACCCCGCCTGCCTTCTCTGCGGCGAAGCGGGCGAAATCCGGGATCTCTCCGCCCACGCGCACGCCCCGGCCACGGCCTGTGCCGTCTGAGCGCCGGCTCGGCATCCTGCTGCTCTCGGGCCGGCACGATCGCGCGCACTACGCCTTCGTGCTCGCAACCGGCGCGGCCGCGCTCGGGCGCACGGTCGTCCTCTTCGCGACCAATCTCGGCTGCCACGCGCTGCTCGCCGACTGGTCCGGCCTCGCCGAGGCCGAGCGCGACGCGGTGATCCGCGCCCGCGGCGTCGCCGGGCTCGACAGCTTACGCGAGGCCGCCGGCGATCTCTCCGTGCGCATGATCGCCTGCGAGGCGGGCCTGCGGGCCGAGGCGCTCGAAGGGGCGGCCCTTTTGCCGGGCGTCGAGGTCGCGGGCATCGCGACCTTCCTCGAAGCGGTGGGCGAGGGACAGCTTCTATCCGTCGGATGAGCAATCGGAAACTTGACCCGGCGCCCGCGCGCCGGCACCGCTTGCGCATGCGCGTCCGGGTTGCGGAGTTGGCGATTCGCTTTTGGGCTGCCGTCCTCCTGCTGGGCGTGCTCGCGGCGGCGCCCGGCCATGCGGCGACGCCGCCCCCCTCGCCGCTCCTCGATCCGCCGGCCCCCTGGCAGCCCGCGCACGCCCAGAAAGGCTCCGCGACCGGGCTCCCGATCCCGCGCTTCATCTCGCTCCTCACCGACGATGTGAACATGCGCGTCGGCCCCGGTTTCCAGTACCCGATCGAGTGGGTCTACAAGCGGCGCGGCCTGCCGGTGGAAGTCGAGCGCGAGTTCGATGTCTGGCGCCTCGTCCTCGCCCCCGACGGCGGGCGCGGATGGGTCCATGAGTTCACCGTCTCGGGCACGCGCAGCTTCATCGTCACCGGCGGCGAGCGCATCCTCCGCCGCCAGCCGGACGACAAGGCCTCGGCGCTCGCCGTGCTCCGGATGGGCGTGATCGGCACCATCCGCCGCTGCAAGGCGGGCGATCCCTGGTGCGAGGTGAGCGTGGACGGGCGCACCGGCTTCCTCCGCCGCGCCGATTTCTGGGGCACCTTCCCCGACGAGGCCGTGCCCTGATATCGTAACGCCATGGACCTCGAGACGCCCCGCGCGCACCACGACCTCGGCGGCGCGCCGAAATATCTCTGCCAGGGCATCGACAAGGAAGCGCACGCGCTCACCGATTTCGACAAGGAGGTGGACGCGATCCGCCAGGCGCTCGCCGCCAGGAAGATCATGACGGTGGACGAGCTCAGGCGCGGGATCGAGGCGCTGCCCGAGGCGGACTACCACCGCCTTTCCTACTACCAGCGCTGGCTTTGCTCGATCGCCGACAATCTCCTCGCCCGCGGCGTGATCAGCGAGGCCGAGCTCGCCGCCGCGCTTGCGTCCGAGCCATGACCGCGCGCCTCGCCCCCGGCACGACGGTGCGCGTGCGCGACGACTGGCCGGAGACGCGCGGAAAAGTCCATATCCGCACGCCGCATTATCTGCGCGGCCGCGCCGGGCGCGTGGTCCGTCATCTCGGCGACTTCCCGAACCCGGAGGACCTCGCCTTCGCCCGCCCGGCCCGGGTTCTTCCCCTCTATCACGTCCTCTTCGACCAGCCTCCGATCTGGCAGGAAGGAAGCGCCGGCGACGAGGTTCTCGCGGAGATTTACGAGCCATGGCTGAGCCCCGGGCTGAGCCCAGCATGAACCTCCCCTCGCTTCCGCCCGAGCGCCTGCTCGGCGCCGTGCGCGCCCTCCTCGCCGCGAAAGGGCTGGCGAGCCCGGCCGAGATCGCCGAGCGCATCGCCGCCACCGACGCAGCCTCGCCCGCGCAGGGCGCACGCATGGTGGCGAAGGCCTGGACCGACCCCGATTACCGCGCCTCGATGCTCGCCGACGGCACCAAGGCCGCCGAGTCGCTCGGCATCCCGATGCGCGGCGCCCCGCCGCTCGGCGTCCTCGAGGATACGCCCGCGCTCCATCACCTCGTCTGCTGCACGCTCTGCTCATGCTATCCGCGCGCGGTGCTGGGCTATCCGCCGTTCTGGTACAAATCGGCGGGCTATCGCGCCCGCGCCGTGCGCGATCCGCGCGGCCTCCTCGCCGAATGGGGCACCGTGCTTGCTCCCGGCACCAAGATCCGCGTCGTCGATTCCACCGCCGATTATCGCTGGATGGTGCTGCCGCTCCGCCCCGCAGGCACCGCCGATTTCTCCGAGCCGGCGCTGGCCGCGCTCGTGCGCGAGACCGACATGATCGGCGTCACGCTGCCCGGCGCGCCTTCGCGCCTGAGCTGAATCCTCGCCGGCGGGTCCGGCCCTCCGGCGCTTCGGGCGAGGAAGAACTGCTCAGCGAGCAGCGGCTTCGTTTTGGAAGTCGATGTCTTCGTAGAAATCAGACACCGGGATCGTGATACCGACCCCTGGGCCGATCTCGGGCATGCGGAGGATGTCGCCGGAAGTGAGGGTGGTCACCCTCCAGGTCTCGCCCAGCTGTTCTCGCTCCATGACGGTGAGGCCGACGGTAGTCGATTCAAGGATGACGTAGCGGAGGATGGACGGAACGGCGGCGTATTCGCGGAGCTTGAGGATGCGATCGGTGCGGCTGGTGCTGGGGCTGACCACCTCGAACACAGCGACGACACCGGGGATGATCATGGCCTCGCGATCGAAGGGCGAGCAGGTCACCAGGGCATCGGGGTAGCGGACCGCCTCCCCCACGGTCGCGACGCCCGCATCGGGGCCGAGGGGCCGGCACGAGCCGCCGCGGAGCCTGTTGCGCAGGGCAACGAGAAGGTTCTGTGTGATGATGGAATGTCCGGCGGTACCGCCGGTCATGGCGACGGGCTGAAAGCCGTCGAACTCGAAGCGGCCTTCCTGTGCGGCAGCCCAGTCGAAGAACTCCTGCCGGGTCCACGACGTGCGGAGCGGGACGTTCATGGCCGCAAGCTTAGCACGGACGGTCATCCTTTTCTCGCGTCCTGTGGAGGGGCCGCGCGGGAACGACCCGAGCCTTCACGCTGCCGGGCTACGCCGATCCCTTGCTCGCGAGATAGGCGCGCCAGCCGCCGAAGCGGGTGATCTCGGGCGCCTTGGCGATTGCGGCGCCCTCGACCAGAAACCCGATGGCAGGGCCGGTCTCGAGCCAGACCGTGCCGAGCCCGAGCGGCGGCGCGAGGGCTGCGAGCAGCGTGCCGAGCGCCGCCTTCGGCACCGCCCAGACCTCGCCCGTGATGCAGGTCCCGCGCTCGTCGCGCAGCAGTCCCGGCCGGGCGCCGAGATCGAAGAGTTGGTAGGAGGGCTTCGTCCAGGCTTCGGCCAGCAAGCGCGCGCCGAGCCCGCAAAGCTCGCGGTTGCCCGGCAGCCCGGCCATGTGCGCGCCGACGCAGAAGAGCGCGACCTCGTCCGGCCCGAGCGCGTCCGGCGCCGCCGGCTGAGGAAGCTTCGTCCGCGCCGCGCCGAAATTCCCGCAAAGGCCCCGATGCAGACGATCCGCGATCGGCGCGAGACGCGGCTCCGAGCGCGCCGGCCCGATCACCGTCACCCCCATCGGCAAACCGTCGGCCCCGATTCCGGCAGGAACCGCAATCGCGGCAAGCTCGCAGAGATTGACGAAATTCGTGAAGGCGCCGAGCCGCGCGTTCGGCCCGAACGGGTCGGCCTCGTCCTCCGCAAGGCTCGGGCAGAACGGCGCCGTCGGCAGCAGCAGCGCATCGACGTCGGCGAAAACGGCGGCGAGATGCGCGCGCACCTCGGCAAGCCGATGGAACGCGCGAAACGCATCGACCGCCGTGCGCGCCAATCCCTCGCGGAGGATTGCCCGCGTCGTCGGGTGGATCGCATCGGGATCGGACTCCAGGAGCGCGTGAAAGGCTTCGGTGCGCTCCGCGACCCACGGCCCCTCATAGAGCAGCCTGCCGATTTCGAGCAGCGGTGCGATATCCATGCGCACCGTCCCCGGCGCGAGCGCGCACGCGCGCTCGTACGCCGCAGCAACCTCGGGCACGCACAACGCGCCAATATCCGCAACGCCGAGCCGCCACACCGGCGGCAGCGCCGCGCGCCCGAAGCCTCCACCCGCCGCAATGCGCGCGACCGCAAGCGCCTCGTCCACGCTCGGCGCAAAGACCGAGACCGCATCGAGCGAGCGGCAGGCCGGCACCACGCCCGCCGTCGGAATGGCGCCGAGCGTCGGCTTGAGCCCGACGACCTGGCCGAACGCCGCCGGCACGCGCCCCGAGCCCGCGGTGTCGGTGCCGAGCGCGAAGCTCACGATCCCGGCTGCAACCGCGACCGCCGAGCCCGAAGAGGAGCCGCCCGGCACATGCGCGGCCGAGAAGACATTGCGCGGCACGCCATAAGGGCTCCGCGTGCCGACGAGCCCCGTCGCGAACTGGTCGAGATTGGTCTTGCCCATGAGGATCGCGCCCGCCGCGACCAGGCGCGCCACGCACGACGCACTCCTCTCCGGACGATACGCATAGGCCGGGCAGCCCGCCGTCGTCGGCAGCCCCGCCACATCGATATTGTCCTTGACCGCGAACACCCGGCCCCAGAGCGGCCTCCCGCGCGGCCCCTCCGCGGCAAGCCGCGCCGCCTCGGCACGCAAGCTCGCATCGGCCCTGAGGCTGATCCACACGGCGGGGTCGGCGTTGCGCCGGTCGGCCTGGATCGCGGCCTCGATCGCGTCGCGCGGATCCGGCACGGCGCTTGCATGGAATTGCGCAGCGGCGCCGGAGGAATTCATGCGGGAAATCTCAGCCGATCCTTACGCTTTCCGATTCCATCCCGAGCGCACATCGCTGCTCGTCATCGACATGCAGCGCGACTTCCTCGAGCCGGGTGGGTTCGGCGCCGCCCTCGGCAATGACGTGGCGCTGCTCCGCCGCGCGATCGCACCGACGCGCGCCCTGCTCGCCGCCGCGCGCGAAACCGGCCTCTTCGTCATGCACACGCGCGAAGGCCACCGGCCGGACCTCGCCGATCTGCCGCCGGCGAAGCGCAGGCGCGGCAATCTCGCGCACGGCATCGGCGATCCCGGGCCGATGGGAAGGATCCTCGTGCGCGGCGAACCCGGCCACGAGATCATCGCCGAGCTGGCACCCGCGCCGGGCGAGCCGGTGATCGACAAGCCGGGCAAGGGCGCCTTCTTCGCCACCGACCTCGACGCGATCCTCAAGCACCGCGGCATCGAAAGCCTGCTCGTCGCCGGCGTAACGACCGAGGTCTGCGTGCACACCACCGTCCGCGAGGCCAACGACCGCGGCTACGAATGCCTCGTCGTCACCGATTGCGTCGCCTCCTACCTCCCGAAGCTGCACGAGGCAGCGCTGGCCATGATCGCCGCGCAAGGGGGAATTTTCGGGTGGCTCGCCGATTCGGAGGCGGTGATTCCAGCGCTTCGCGCGTAGTTCCCAGGGGCTCTGCCCCTGGACCCCGGCAAAGGCGGAGCCTTTGCAATCCATTACTTAAAAGTAACGGGGTCCAGGGCCTCAGGCCCTGGCAGGGGTTCCAAGGGGGCAGAGCCCCCTTGGTGACCCGCCATGTACCGCCCGATCAGCGTCCGGTCCGCGCCCTCGCGCGCCGTCTCGTGCACCACCGCCCCGCCTGACATCACCAAAATCCGGTCCGCGAGCTCGAGCAATTCGTCGAGGTCCTCGCTCACCATCAAGACCGCGGTGCCGCGGTTGCGCGCGGCCAGAATCTGCGCGTGGATGTCGGCGACCGCCGCGAAATCAAGCCCGAAGACCGGGTTGGCGACGACGAGGACGTCCGTGGGCGACGAAAGCTCGCGGGCGAGGACGGCGCGCTGGACGTTGCCGCCGGAAAGCGCCGAGATCGGCGCCTCCGGCCCCGCGCCGCGCACCTTGTAGCGCGCCATCAGCTCCTCGGCCTGGCGGCGGAGCACGCCTTTACGTACGCGAAGGCCGGCGCAGATCGGGCGCTGGTCGAAACTGCGGAAGGCGATGTTCTCGGCAACGCTCATGCGCGCGACGCAGGCATTGCGCAGCGGCTCCTCGGGCAGAAGGGCAAGCTTCAGGCCCAGCATTTCGCGCCGCGTGGCCCCATATTCCGTGCCCTGCACCCGCACCACGCCCTCATGGCGCCGCTGGCCCGCGAGCACCTCGACAAGCGTCGTCTGGCCGTTGCCGGAAACGCCGGCGATGCCGACGATCTCGCCCCCGCGCACCGCAAGCGAGACGGAGCGGAGCGCGAGCGCGCCGGTATCGTCGCGCGCCGAAACCTCCTCGAGCTCGAGCAGCTTCTCGCCTGTCTCGCCGAGCGCACGCTCGGTCGCCGCGGCGAGCTCGCTCTCGCCCACCATCATCCGCGCCATGTCATCGACCGAGAGATCGGCGACGCGCCCGCCGCCCGCGAAACGCCCGCGCCGCAGCACGGAAACCTCGTCGGCGAAGGACTGCACTTCGCGGAACTTGTGGGTGATGATGAGCACGGTGAGCCGCCCCTCGGCCACCATCCCGCGCAGATGCGCGAGCATCTCGTCGGCCTCCTGCGGGGTCAGCACCGAGGTCGGCTCGTCGAGGATGAGGAAGCGCGTCTCGAACCACAATTGCTTGAGGATCTCGGCCTTCTGCTTCTCCCCCGCCGCGAGCGTGGAGACCGGCCGATCGATCGGCACGCGGAACGGCATCGTGGCGAGGAAGGCTTCCAGCGCCCGCCGCTCCGCCGCCCAATCGATTCGGCCGAGGCGAAACCCCTTTCCCATGGTGAGGTTCTCGAGCACCGTCATCGAGGGCACGAGGGTGAAGTGCTGATAGACCATGCCGATGCCACGCGCCTGCGCATCGCGTGGGCTGCGGACGGCGATTTCCTTGTCGTTCAGAAGGACCTTGCCCGCATCGGCGTGGTAGAAGCCCATGATGCATTTGACGAGGGTGGACTTGCCCGCGCCGTTCTCGCCGAGGAGCGCGTGCACCGAGCCGCCGGCGACACGAAGCGAGACATTGTCGAGTGCCGCGAGCGTGCCGAAGCGTTTGCCCATGCCGAGCACTTCGAGGCCGGGGGCATCAACGTTTGCGCTCATGAGAGGGCGGAGAGGAGGGTTTCGGAAGACGCGACCGCGCCGAAAACGCCGCCCTGCATCTTGATCATGCGGATCGCATGCTCGTGGTTCGCCCGGTCGGTCGCCGCGCAGCAATCCTCCAGGAGCAGGCACTCGAAGCCGCGATCGTTCGCCTCCCGCATCGTCGTATGGACGCAGACATCGGTGGTGATGCCGCTCAACACGAGGTTGCGGATCCCGCGCACCCGCAGCATCAGCTCGAGGTCGGTGGCGCAGAAGCTCCCCTTGCCCGGCTTGTCGATCACCGGCTCGCCCGGATGGGGCGCAAGCTCGGGGATGATCTCCCATCCCGGCTCGCCGCGCACGAGGATCCGCCCGCAAGGGCCCGGATCGCCGATACCGGCGCCGATGCGCCGAGAGCGCCAGCGCTTGTTTTCGGGGAGATCGGCGAGGTCGGGGCGATGGCCCTCGCGGGTGTGGAGAATGGAAAAACCGCCGGCACGCATGGCCGCCAGCACGCGCCCGATCGGCGCGATCGGTGCGCGCGTCATCGCGATGTCGTAGCCCATCTTGTCGACATAGCCGCCCGCGCCGCAGAAATCGGTCTGCATGTCGATGACCATGAGCGCGGTGTTCGCCGCGCCGAGATCGCCGTCGAACGGCCACGGATAGGGATCGGAGCCGAGTGTCGTCATTTGGTGATCGAGAGCTCGCCCGGCGCGCCCGCGAGCGTGCGGTGCGGCGCGCAGGTGATGATCATGATGAGAAGCGTGAGAATGTAGGGTGCGGCGTTGAAGAGATAATAGCCGGCGGTGATGCCGACGGACTGCAAGGCCGGGCCGAGGGCGCCGGCGCCGCCGAAGAGGAGCGAGGCGAAGAGGCAGGTCCACGGGTTCCAGCGCGCGAAAATCACCAGCGCCACGGCGGTGATTCCCTGCCCCGAGGAAAGCCCCTCGTTCCAGCTCCCGGGATAGTAGAGCGAGAGGAAGCTGCCGCCGATGGCGGCCATGAAGCCGCCGAACGCGGTCGCCCAGAGCCGGACGCGATCGACGTCGTAGCCCATCGCGCGCGCGGCCTCGGCGTTGTCGCCGACCATCCGGATCATCAGCCCGACACCCGTATTGGCGAGCATCCATTTCAGCGCCGGGGCCGCGAGCACACCGACGAAGAAGAGC
Organism: uncultured Pseudomonadota bacterium; assembly: GCA_963745975.1. Lineage (GTDB taxonomy): Bacteria > Pseudomonadota > Alphaproteobacteria > Acetobacterales > Acetobacteraceae > JAKAWQ01. The sequence continues at coordinate 70,559 of CAVUZJ010000014.1, read as the reverse complement.
GCGTTGATCGAAAGCGCGGCGCGGACCTGGGAGATGGAGCTCCAGGCGCCGAGCGGAATTGCGGGCAGGTTCGGCGCCTTGGGTGCGACGAACGGCTTGCCGAGATAGAAGGCGAGCCCGGTGCCGAACAGCATCAGCGCGATGCCCACCGCGATGTCGTTCACCTTGGGCAGCGCGCAGACCGAGGCGTGCAGCATCCCGAGTGCGGCGCCGACAAGGCCCGCGGCGAGCACGCCGAGCCAGGGCGAGCCGGTGAGGTAGCTGGTCGCGTAGCCGCTCATCGCGCCCATCACCAGCACGCCCTCGAGGCCGAGATTGATGCGCCCGGATTTCTCCGTCACCACCTCGCCCAAGCTGACGAAGAGGAAGGGCGTCGAGACGCGGATCGCCCCGGCGAAGACCGCGAGCGGCACGCCCCACCAGCCGAGCGAGATCGCGTGGCCCATCATTCGTCCTTTTTCATTCGCCGGCCGGAACGGCGCCGAGCCGCACCCGAACCAGGCGCGGCAGCTTGATCCGCCCCTGCAAGGCTTCCGAGGCGAGCAGCGTCATGAAAAGAACCCCGCGCAGCACGAGCATCGTCGCGTCCGGCAGGTTGAGCCGCTGTTGGAGCAAGCCCTCGGCGGCGTCGAGCCCGCCGAGCAGGATGCAGACCGGGATGAGCGCGAGCGGGTTCTGGCGGGCAAGGAAGGCGGCGAGAATCCCAGTGAAGCCTGCGCCGGTCGCGAGATCCGAGCTCGCCGCGCCCTGCACGGCCGCGACCTCGACCATGCCGCCGAGCCCGGCGGCGGCACCGCCGAGGAAGCAGAATCCCATCACCAGCCGCCCGACCGGCAGCCCGGCGACGCGCCCCGCCCGCGCATTGCCGCCGACGATGCGCGCGGCGAACCCGAAGCGCGTGTGATAGACGACGAACCAGGCGGCGATGCAGGCGGCGATGCCGAGCAGCAGCCCGACATGAACGGAGGTGCCGGGGATGTTGCCGAGCATCACCCCATCGGGGAGCGTGCGCGTCGAGGGGCGGTTGAGGCTCGTGGGATCGCGCATCGGGCCTTCGACGAGCTGGTTCATCACCGCGATCGCGATATAGGCGAGGAGGAGCGAGGAAATCGTTTCATTCACGCCACGGAACTGCCGGAGCCCTCCGCAGAAGGCGATCAGCGCGCCGCCGGCGGCGATGCCGGCCACCGCCATGGCGAGCTGAACGAGGAGCCAGTTCACGCCCATCGCCGCGAGCGGCAGCCCGGCGGCGACGGCGGCGAGCCCGCCCAGCACGAACGCGCCCTCGCCCCCGATGACGACGAGGCCGATCTGCGCCGGCAGCGCCATGCAGAGCCCGGTCAGCAGCAGCGGCGCCGCGCGCACCAGCGTGTTCTGCCAGGAGAACCATGAGCCCCAGGCGCCGATCCAGATCGCGCCGTACGCCGCGATCGGATTGGCCCCGGACGCGAGAAGGAAGAGCGCGAAAATGATGATGGTGACGATAATCGCGGCGAGCGGCGCGAGCGCCGCCGTGATTGCGCGATGAAGCGTCGCTTCCACTTCTAGCTTGTCGTGCCCGAGACGCCCGCGACCAGATAGTCCATTTCCTCGAGCACCTTGTCGTGCTCGTCCATCACCGTGCCGGCGGCGATCACCGTCTTGCCCTTGTTGTCCTTGATCGGCCCCTTGAAGATCGCGAAGGTGCCGGCCTTGAACTGGTTGCGCACCGAGTCCGCCTGCGTCCGCGCCGCCTCCGGCACGATCTCATTGTAGGGCGAGGATTTGACGAAGCCTTCGCGGAATCCGCCGCGGATATAGTTGGCGAGCACCTTGCCCGTGCGCAGCTCGGCGACCCAGCGCGGATAGAGATAGGGCCAGTTCCACTCGGCGCCGGTGAGATAGCCCTTGGGATCGAGCACGTACTGATTGGCATGGAAGCCGCACGTATAGAGGCCGCGCTTCGCCGCCGTCTCGATCACCACTTTCGGGCTGTCGACGTGGCAGGTGATGACGTCCACGCCCTGGTCGGCCAAGCTGTTGGTGGCCTCCGCCTCGCGCACCGGCAGGAACCAGTCCCCGGTGAAGATGACCTTGGTGGTGATGCTCGGATCGACGGTCTGCGCGGCGAGCGTGAAGGCATTGATGTTGCGCAGCACCTGCGGGATCGGCTTGGCCGCGACGAAGCCGAACTTCTTCGCCTTCGTCATATGCCCGGCGACGATGCCGGAAACATAGACCGCCTCGTCGATATAGCCGAAATAGGAATGGGCGTTGAGCGGGTTGCCCTTCTGCCAGAGCCCGCCGCAATGCATGAAGGTGACCTTGCGGTTGGTCTTGGCGGCGCGCAGCACGTAGGGGTCGAAGTAGCCGAAGGAGGTCGGGAAGACGAGCGAGGCGCCGTCGAGATGGATCATGGTCTCCATCGCATCCGCGCAGGCCGCCGTCTCCGGCACCTTGGCCTGCTCGACGACATGGACGCCCGCCATCTTGCGCACCGCGGCCGCGCCCTCCGCGTGGGCCTGGTTGTAGCCGTAGTCGGTCTCCGAGCCGACATAGATGAAGCCCACGGTGTATTCGGCGGCCTTCGCCGCGCGGGCGCTCGCCGCGACGGCGGCGCTGCCGAGGAGTGCGGCGCGACGTGTCAGACGCATGCCATTCATGGCTGGTCTCTCCTTACTGTACTGGCCCTCTGGCCCTCTGGCCCTCTGGCCCTTCGGTCCGGGCGCTTCCGGCGGCGCCGGCCTCCGAATAGGAGCAAATTTCGTGCCATGTAACGCCCGCGAAATACCGCGCCGCAGCAAACGGGCATGGCCTATTTTTTGAGCGCCTAGCTTGGTTTTTGATCTGGCCGTGGCGAGAATCGCGGCACTGGCATGCAAGTGTGCATGCGATCCTGCATGCCAGATCGCCCGGCCCTGCCCCTGGCCTCGATCTTGCAGCGCCCGACACGCCAAACCCCGCCCCCGGAGGAACCCTGAGCGCCACCGCCTTCCCCAAGCCCGCTTCCGCGCGCCTCCCCTCGCGCGTCCCATCGCGCGTCCCTCGGGCGGAGCAGATCCAGCGGGATCTCGCCGACGCCATCGTCCGCGGCGCGATCCCGCCCGGCTTCCGCCTCGACGAGCGCGAGCTGGCCGAGCGCTTCGCCGTCTCCCGCACCCCCGTGCGCGAGGCGCTCGGCAGCCTCTGCGCGCTTGGCCTCGCCGAGCGCCGCCCCCGCCGCGGGGTCCTCGCCGCCCTCCTGCCGCCCGACCGCCTGGCCTCAATGTTCGCCGTCATGGCCGAGCTCGAAGCCGCCTCGGCCCGCTTCGCCGCGGCCGCAATGACCAGCGCCGAGCGCCGCCGCCTCGCCGATTCCCACGAGGCCGCCCGCCTTCTCGTTCAGTCCGGCGACCCCGAGTCCTACGAAGCGGCCAACCGCCGCTTCCACGAGGTCCTCTATGACGGTGCGCACAACCTCTATCTCCGCGAGGTCACACTCGCCGTGCGCAACCGGCTGATGCCCTTCCGCCGCGCCCAGTTCCATCTCCCCGACCGGCTCGCCCGCTCCTGGGCCGAGCACGACCAGGTCGTGCGCGCGGTGATGCGCGGCGAGCCCGAGACCGCCGCGCGCGCCATGCGCGCCCACGTGCTGACGGTGGGCGAAGCCTCCGCCGAATATATCCCCCACACGCCGATCGCCCTGCCATGAGCCCGGAGCCGGACGACATCGCAGCTTACGTGAAAGCAGCAGCGCCCTTCGCCGGCCTCGCCCTCGATTCCGAGCGCGAGGAAGCGGTGATCGCCGCCTTCGCCCTCGTCTGCCGGATCGCCGCCCCCGCCCTCGCCTACAAGCTCCCCCGCATCGCCGAGCCGCCGGCGATTTCTCCCGTGCCGCCCGCGCCATGACCGCCCCAACGATCGCCATCGAAATCGCGATCGCCGTGAAGTCGGGGAAAATCTCCGCGCGCGAAGTCGCGAAAACCGCGCTGGCCCGCATCGCCGCGCACAACGCCGCCGTCAACGCCTTCACCGATGTCACAAGCGAGCGCGCGCTCGCCGAGGCCGACGCGATCGACGCCGCGGTCGCGCGCGGCGAGGATCCCGGCCCGCTCGCCGGCGTTCCCTATGCCGCGAAGAACCTCTTCGACCTCGCCGGCCTCGTGACGCGCGCCGGCAGCCTCATCGAGCGCTCCGCCCCGCCCGCCGCCGCGGACGCCTTCATCGTCGCGCAACTCCGCCGCGCCGGCGCAATCTGCCTCGGCGCGCTCAACATGGACGAGTACGCCTACGGCTTCACGACCGAGAACTTTCACGACGGCCCGGCCCGCAACCCGCACGACCTCTCGCGCATTGCCGGCGGCTCCTCCGGCGGATCGGGCGCCGCGCTCGCCGCCGGCCTCGCCACCCTCACCCTCGGCACCGACACCAACGGCTCGATCCGCGTGCCCGCGAGCCTCTGCGGCGTCTTCGGCCTCAAGCCCACCTTCGGTCGCCTCTCGCGCCGCGGCGCTTTCCCTTTCGTTGCGAGCATCGATTGTGTCGGCCCCTTCGCCCGCGACGTCGCATCCCTCGCTGGCGCCTACGACGCGATCGCCGGCCGCGATGCCGCCGATCCCGCCCAGGCGTCCCGCGCCCCCGAGCCGATCGGCCCGCTGCCCCTGCCGGGGGCGCTGCCCCTGCCGCGGCAGCTGCGCGCCGCGCGGCTCGGCGGCTATTTCGCCGGCGAGGGCCCCGCGCGCGCCGCGGCCGACCGCGTCGCCGCCGCCCTCGGCGCCACCGAGGAAGCCGCGTTCCCGGATCCCGCCGCCGCACGCGCCGCCGCCTTCCTCATCACCGCCTCCGAGGGCGGCAGCCTCCATCTTCCCGACCTCCGCGCGCGGGCGGCGGATTTCGACCCCAACACGCGCGACCGCCTGCTCGCCGGCGCCCTCCTGCCGGCTTCCTGGGTGCACCACGCCCAGTCCGTCCGCCGCGACATCGCCACCCGCGCCGCCCCGCTCTTCGCCCGCTTCGATATCCTCATCGCCCCCGCGACGCCCGCCGCCGCCACCCCGATCGGCCAGCAAACCATCACGCTCGGGGGCGAAACCGTGCCGCTCCGGCCCAATCTCGGCATCTTCACCCAGCCGATCAGCTGCCTCGGCCTGCCGGTGCTCGCGGTGCCCCTGCCCGAGGCCGACGGCGCCCTGCCGATCGGCGTGCAGCTCATCGCCGCGCCCTGGCGCGAGGATCTTCTTTTCGCTGCTGCGTCCGCCCTCGAGGCAATCGGCCTCTGCCGCGCCCCGCTCGCCCCCGCCTTCGCCCGATGAGCGCGGCCGGGATCGACGAGCCGCAGATCCGCGCCGAAGTCGCCGCCGCCTTCGCCGCCTACGAAGCCGCCCTGCTCGCCAACGATTCCGCCCGCCTCACCGGCTTCTTCTGGAACGATCCGCGCGCGATCCGCTATGGGCTCGCCGAAAATCTCCATGGCGCTGCAGAAATCGCCGCCTTCCGCGCCGCCCGCCCCGGCAACGACCTCGCGCGCGAGCTTGCCCATACGACGATCACGATGTTCGGGCGCGACTTCGCCACCGCCTGCACCCTCTTCCGCCGCCGCGAAAGCGGCCGCACGGGAAGGCAGATGCAGGCTTGGGCGCGGCTTCCCGAAGGCTGGCGCATCGTCGCCGCGCATGTCTCGTTCCTGGACTTTCCCTGGCCTCCGTAACTTCGATTCCGGCTCGTGCCGCAGCTTGAGGTGCGGCTTCGATCACTGGCTCGCGGAGCGGGCTTTGGCGCCGGAATCGCCGCCGGCCGCGGAGCCTCGCCCGGGCCGGCGGACGGCTCTCACCTTCCCGCTGCTTCCGCCACCGCATAGGAATTGATCGGCCCCATCGGACTCGAGCCCCGACACGCCCACTCCAGGCGGCATCTCGAGCCTCTCGAGGACCTCTCCCGTTCGCGGATCCACTCGCCTCAATTCGCTCTCGTCACCTTCCCAGGTGGCGTGCCAGAGCTCGCCCTCGACCCAGGTGACCCCGGTGACGAAGCGGTTGGACTCGATGGTGCGAAGAATCGTCCCCGTTTCGGGATCGACTTGATGGATCTTTCGCTCCCGATACTGCCCCACCCAGAGCGTCCCTTCGGCCCAGGCGAGCCCCGAGTCGCCACCGCCGCCGGGTGCGGGGATCGTGGCGAGCACACGGCCGGTCTTCGGATCGATCTTCTGGATGCGATCCTCGGCGATCTGGAACAGGTGCTTTCCGTCGAAGGCCGTTCCGGCATGCGCGGGAACATCGATGGAGCGCGCGATCTTCCCGCTCCCAGGATCGCTCGCCGCATCGAAGGCGTTGAGCTTGTCTCCGGACGCAAACCAAACATGCCGACCGTCGAACGTGACGCCATTCACGCGGTCGGCCCCCGGAAAGGGCCCGTGCTCACGGAGGATTTCGGCGACTGATCGTTTCATGGCCGCCATTCTAGCCCTCCGGCAGGGGAGCGGGTAGTAACAAGGTCGTCGCGAATCCCGGCACGCTTGGGGCCACCCAACGACGCGCCCGGCCGCGGCCGAACCATTGCACCTTGCCTGCTGCGGCAAGCTCATCGAGCGCCCGCTGCACGCTGCGCTGGCTGGCGCCGAGCGCGAGCGCCAGGGCCGAGCTCGACCATGACTCGCCGTCGGCGAGGAAGGCGAGCACCGCCGCATGCTCCTCTTCGACGGGTCGTGCCAGCACGACGACCTCGCGTGCTCGGCGCGGCACCAGCGCAAACCCTTGGATGGTCGCACTCACGCCGGCCAGCGTCCGCAGCAGCGTGCGAAGCCGCGCGATTTCGACCCGCAACCGCGCGCGATGCGATAAATCGGCGTGCTTCGCTTGGAACGCGCGCGCGACGAGCATGTCCCTCGGCACATCACCCGGCCACGCTTCGCCCAGCGCGCGGGCGAGCGCGAACAGGACCGGACGCGTTGCGAGCGAGACCACCTTGCTCCCGTCACGCACGACATGACGGCAGGCATCCACGATGAGCGCTTTCGACGCCAGCAATTCTTCGACCTCCTCGAGCAGGAGCGGACGCTCCTTGCCGCGCGCGATCAGGCGCGCCGCGGGCGTGTTGAGGGCGAGGGATGCGCTTTCGACCTCGGCCCTCAGCGCAGGGATACCGGATTGGCGCGCGGCGCGCTCGGCCCGAGCAAGTGCCGAGCGCGCCCTCTTCGTCCGGAGGCGTCGCATCGCGATCCCGGCAACGACCAGCTCGTGGGCGGCCCGCGACGCGGGCGGGAAGGGCGCGGGGTCGAGCTCGGCGAGTACACGCTCGGCCTCGTCGAGGCGTCCGATCAGGAGGAGACGCCGGACCTCGAGATACCGCGCATGCGCGGCGTTCACGCGATCGCCGTGCGCTTCGAGCGTCGCCCGCGCTGCATCGAGTGATTTCGCAGGCCAGCCCAGGTCGCGCGAGACGAGTGCGATCTCGGCCTCGGCGACGACGCACCGCGCGCGGGCCACGGCCTCTTTCGGGCCGAAGGCGCGCGCCGCACGTCGCAGGAGCGTCTTCGCTCGAACGAGATCCCCGAGCTGGGCCATCGCGATGCCGCGAAGTGCCAGCGCCGGCGCGTCCTCGCGGAGTGCCACGCGGTTCAGCGCGCCGAGCGGATCGCCCGCGGCGAGCGCACGCGCCGCCGCGGTAATCAGCGAGTCCATCGGAATTCCGCCACACTTGTAACTCTCGTCGTTTCGATTTCCGGGGCTAAGCCCTCGTCGCGACGAACCGCGGTCGGAAGGAGAAACCAAAGATGCCCGACATTCTGCAAAAAGTCGGAATCAAATCGTCGTCCCTCAACGATGTCTATCAGGCATTGACCACCCTCGACGGTCTTGCCGCGTGGTGGACGAGCGACACGCAAGGGGAGGGCAAGCTCGGCGGCGTGCTCCAATTCCGCTTTGGCGGCGGCGGTTTCGACATGGAGGTTCTCGAGCTGCGCCCGGCCAAGCACGTGCTGTGGCAGGTGGTCGACGGGCCGGAAGAATGGATCGACACCAAGATAAGTTTCGATCTCGATCAGCGAGGCGAGTGGACCATCGTCCTCTTCAAGCACGAAGGGTGGAAGGAGCCGGTGGAGTTCATGCACCATTGCAGCACCAAGTGGGGGGTCTTCCTGCTCAGCCTCAAGTCGCTTCTCGAAACCGGCAAAGGCGCCCCCTGGCCAAACGAGATCAAGCTCGACAGCTGGGAATAAATCCGCGCCGAGCAAAACCAAAGGAGAGAAACGATGACCGACCACAAGACCGGGACACGCGAGGAGTGGCTGGCCGCCCGGCTCAGGTTGCTCGACGAGGAGAAGGAGCTAACGCGGCAGAGCGACGCGCTGGCGCGGCGACGCCAGGAGCTGCCGTGGGTCCGCATCGACAAGGAGTATCGGTTCGAGACCGACGAGGGGAGCGCCTCTTTGGCGGATCTCTTCCGAGGGCGCTCGCAGCTCCTCGTCTACCACTTCATGTTCGGGCCTGATTGGACGGCGGGTTGTCCCTCGTGCTCGATGATCGCGGACGGTTTCAACGGGTTCGTGGTTCATCTGGCCAACCATGACGTGATGCTCTGGGCGATCTCGCGGGCACCGCTCGCGAGGCTGGACGCGTACAAGCGGCGGATGGGGTGGTCGTTCCCCTGGGCGTCCTCGCTCGGCAGCGATTTCAATTTCGACTTCAACATCTCCTTCACCGAGGAGCAACAGCGCGCGGGAGCCGTCGAGTACAACTACGAGCGCGGCGGCCACGCGATGGACGCGACGCCGGTCCCGGAACCTGTCGCCCGGTTGGCGGCCACGTGCGGAACCGACGCGCCCACGTACTCGCGCGATCGTCCGGGTATGAGCGCGTTCGTGCTCGAGGACGGCGTCCTCTACCACTGCTATTCCACCTATTCGCGCGGCGTGGATGGCATTTGGGGCGTCTACCCGTGGCTCGACCGCGCTCCCAAGGGGCGCAACGAATTGGGTATCTGGTGGCGTCGCCACGACGAGTACGGCAAGCGCTGAGCCAGGTCGCGGATGTCGTTCGCGCGACCCTGCAAGCGCGCTTGTCATGGCTTCCGCTCGGGAAGGCCTCCGCTCGCCGGCAACGGCGTCCGATATCCCGAGCGGCCCGCCGCGCGGGGCGGATCATGACGGGACTCAGCCGCCTCTCCAGGGGTTGATCAACCGCACGTTCAAGGCCTCGAAATCGGCAACATTGCGCGTCACCAAGGTGAGGTCGTGCTGTTCGGCCGTGGCAGCGACGAACGCGTCCATGGCGCCGACGGGCCGCCCGGCAGCCTGTCCCCTGGCCATCACCTTCCCCCAGACATTGGCTGTCCCGGCATCGACGGGGAGCACTCGCGCCTCGAAGCGGAGCGGCAGGTCCTCGCTCAGCCAGGCGTCAAGCCGGTCACGCCGGGCGCCGGCCGGCAGAATTTCGATCCCGCGGCGCAGTTCGGCCAGTGTCACGACACTGAGGAACACCCGATCTTCGTCCGCCTCCGCGAGCCAGGCCACCACGCCCGCATCCGGACGCTGCTTCGTCCACTCGGAGACGACGTTCGTGTCGAGCAGAAAATTCACAGATCCACCTGCCGTGGACGATCCTTCGTCCGGGAGGCTTTGAGGCCCGAACCGCGCAGGGGAGATTCCGCAAAGAACTCCGCTAGATTTCCGGCGCGACGCGTCTTTCGCTCCCACTCTTCGGCCGAGACCACTACGACCGTCGGCTGCCCGCGCTTGGTGATGGTCTGCGGGCCGCCGGCGCGCACTTGAGCGACCAGCTCGCTGAATTTCGCCTTCGCTTCGGCGATCGTCCAAGTGCCAGACGCCATTGTTGCCACCCGGTAATAACCTGTATGGTCATAATAGTCATTTTCTGCGTCGGAGCAAGGTTCGGCGCCGAGCGTCAGGCTCCTCCCGCGCGATGGGAACCCGGGAATGGATTGCAAAGGCTCCGCCTTTGCCGGGGGTTTCAAAAGGGGGCAGAGCCCCCTTTTGGCGGCGGTGGGGTCAAGGCCCGGATTTCCTCGCGCGCCGGCGAGCGGCGGCGTAATCTCCGCCGGCCTGGCGGGTCGCGACGCGTGCGCGGCCGCGAACCACGGTTCGGGAGGAAGCATCATGGCTATCCGCAGCCGAAGCCCGGTCGAGTGGGTGTGGGAAGAGGTCAAGATCGCGGTCACCGCGGTGGGCTCGGTCGCCGACAACGAGAGCCGCCCGAGCGTCGCGCGCGGCGCCCCCATGGTCCGCCGCATCGGCTTCGAGGACCTCTTGGTCGCCTTGCGCCGGGGTGCGGCCGATTTCGCGACCTTCCGCGGCGATGCGGTGTTTCTTTGCCTGATCTATCCGGTGGCCGGGCTTGTCTTCGGCTGGCTCGTCGCCGGCTACAACGTGCTGCCCCTGATCTTTCCCTTGGTTGCCGGATTCGCCCTGATCGGGCCGCTCGCCGCCGTCGGCCTCGACGAGATGAGCCGGCGGAGCGAGGAGCGCGAGCACGTGACCTGGGTGGACGCTTTCGGCGTCTTCCGCTCGCACGCCGTCGGAAAAATCCTTGTGCTCGGCCTTCTGCTGATGTTGATCTTTCTTCTCTGGCTGCTCGCCGCCGGCCTGATCTATGACGCGACGCTCGGGCCGAAGTCCCCTGCCTCGCTCGGTGCCTTCGTCAATGCGGTGTTCACGACGAACGCGGGCTGGGCGATGATCGTTGCCGGCGTTGGCGTGGGCTTCCTCTTCGCCGTTTTGGCCCTCGCCGTCAGCGTTGTTTCCTTTCCGCTGCTGCTCGACCGCGATGTCCGGCTTGAGACTGCCATCGGGACGTCCATCCGTGCGGTCAGAACCAATCCGGTGCCGATGGCCGCCTGGGGGCTGATCGTCGCGGCCGGCCTCGTGGTGGGTTCGATCCCGTTCCTGCTTGGGCTGGCGATCGTGCTGCCCGTGCTCGGCCACGCCACCTGGCACCTCTATCGGCGGGTTATCTGGTAGGGCTCGCCTGCGAGAGCCGCCCGCCCCGCCGCAGCGGCTCGATCCGGCGGGCGAGGCCGGTCGCGTCGTCGGTCTCGATGAACACCCCGCAGATCGTTGCTTCGCCCTCCGCCGGCGAGAGCCGTTCGCCGCTCATCCGGCTCCAGAAGCGCGTGGTCGCCGGGCCCTTCAGCATCCCGATCACGCTGTCATAGTCCCCGCACATCCCGACATCCGAGATGAACCCGGTCCCGCCCGGCAGGATCTGGTGGTCGGCCGCCGGGCAGTGCGTGTGGGTTCCCGCCACCAGCGAGACCTGGCCGTCGAAGGAGTGGCCGAACGCCATTTTTTCGCTGGTGGCCTCGGCGTGGAAATCGACCAGGATCGCCGCGACCGTGCTGCCGAGCCGGTGCTGGGCGAGCACCCGCTCGGTGCCGCGAAAAGGGCAGTCCGAGAGGTCCATGAAGAGCCGTCCCATGGCGTTCAGCACCAGCGCCTTGCGCCCGTCCGCGAGCGTGACGGCGACCGAACCGGCGCCCGGCGTTCCGGGCGGCAGGTTGAGCGGGCGGATGAGGCGCGGCTCGTCGCCGATGAAGCCCACGATCTCGCGCCGGTCCCAGGCATGGTTGCCGAGTGTCAGCACGTCCGCGCCGGCGGCGAAAAGTGCGCGCGCCATCTCGGGGGCGAGCCCGAACCCGTGCGAGGCATTCTCCGCGTTCACCACTGCGAGATCGACGGCGAGCTCCTCGCGCAGGCCCGGCAGCGCGGCCGCGACCGCCTCGCGCCCGGTCCTGCCCACGATGTCGCCGAGGAAGAGGATGCGCATCGCTCAGCTCTCTTCGGCGCAGAAGATGACGCCGTTCTCGGTGGCAATGGCAGGCAGACGCTCGTCCTCCGGCCCGGCCGGCACCTCGGCAATTTCCTGGAGGGCGAAGGCCGCGCCCAGCCGGCCGGCGGCGGGCAGCGCGCTGAGCGTGCGGTCGTAATAGCCCCCGCCATAGCCGAGCCGCCGACCGCGCCGGTCGAAGGCGAGCAGCGGCACGATCAGGAAATCCGGAAGCAGGTATTCGCCCTGCGGGGCAAAGGTGCCGAACGGCTCGCGCACCAGCGCCTCTCCGGGCGAGAAGCGGCGAAACCGGAGCGCGGCGCCCCGGCGCGGCGTCTCGGGGAGCACGATCGCGTGGCCGCGCGCGATGAGGCGCAGGAGCAGCGGGCGGATGTCGATCTCGTCGCCGATCGGCCAATAGCCGGCAACCACGGCCCCGGCCGGCGGCGGCGCCTCGGCAAGCACGTGCCCGGCAAGGCGCTCGCCCAGCGCGGGGTCCGCGCCCGCGCGCCGCGCGAGGGCGGCAAGCCGCGCCGCTTCCTTGGCACGCCGAAGATCAGGGTGCGGAGCCGCCCTGGCCGTTGGCGTCTCACCCTCCCAAGGCCTGCGTTTGCAGGTGGGCACCGGATACCGCGGCCACGACCGCGGCAGCGCCAGCTCCCGAGAGGATGCTTACTGGCCCCGGAGATGAATTGCCTGACGCACCGGGCAGCCCCGCACCACCCAATCTAGGGTCGCTCGAGCGCATCGGCAATCGCCTCGGCCCGCACCGCCAGCCGCCCGAGCCGCCGCGCGAGCTCCGTCTCGCTGCCGGCGGCCGCGGCCGCCTCCGGCTTGGCGAGTTTGAGGTCGTAGAGCTCGTCCGCCAGCAGCAGCGCCGCCAGCATCAGAAGCCGCGACTCGCCGCTCTGCGCGCCGACCGCCTTGATGCTGGAGATCCGCGCATCCACCTCGCCGGCCATTGCCTGCAGATGCGCCTCCTGCCCGTCCTCGCAGCCGACGGTGTAGACATAGCCGTTCACGCGCACGCTCACTTCCGCCATGCGGGCACCTCAACCGGGCCGGGCAAGAGCGCCGCGCAGGCTGGAGATCAGCGCATCGAGCCTTGCCAACACTCGGGCGACGCGCGGATCCTCGATCCGCTCCGAGGGCGGCCGTTCCGCGGCTTGGCGGGCGATCCGTTCCAGCGCCGCCTCGAGGCGCGCCGCCGCCTCGGCCAGCTCTTCGCCCCCCGGCACCGCCCGGTCCGCCGCCACCTTCCTCTTCGGTCTCTCCAGCACGGTTGCAATCAACGCCCGCAATTGCTTGAACGTCAAGCATGATGCTGCAAACGGCGGTGCGCCCGGCGGTGATCGTGCACGGCCTCGCCGATGCCGAGACCGGGCTCGCGCCGGGCCTCCCGCTCACTTTGCTCTCCGCTCCCGGGGCGGCGCTCTACGCCGGCTGCGGCTGGTGGCAGGCGCTGATCGAAGCCGCGCGCGCCGCGTTCCCCCATACGGACGCGGACGAACTGCTCGATTGCGCCGATGCCCCCGGCCGGGCGCTCGAGGCGCTGCGCGTCGGCCTCCGCGGTCTCGTGCTCGATCCGCTCTGCCCGGCCTTTCCCGAGGTTGCGCGCATCGCCGCCGCCTGCGGCGCGCGCCTCCTCCCCGTCGCTCCGCCCGCGCTCGACCTCGCTGAGCCCGGCGCCGCGCGGCGCCTTCCAGCCTGGCTCCGCGCGTGAGCGGCGGAGCAGCGAGCCGGGCCTGCCGGCTCTATCTCGTCACGCCGCCCGCGCTCGCGCCGGAGGCTTTCCGCGACGACCTCGCCGCCGCACTCGATGCCGGCGACGTCGCCGCCGTCCAGCTCCGCCTCAAGGACGCCGACGATGCCGCGCTCCGCCGCGCCATCGCCGTCCTCGCCCCCGTCGCGCAGTCCCGCGGCGTCGCCTTCATCCTGAACGACCGGCCCGACCTCGCCGTCGTGATGGGCTGCGATGGCGCCCATGTCGGCCAGACCGACATGCCGGCCCGCGAGGCCCGCCGCATTCTCGGCCCCGATCGCATGCTCGGCGTGACCTGCCACGCGAGCCGCGACCTCGCCATGCAGGCGGGCGAGGACGGCGCGGACTATGTCGCCTTCGGCGCCTTCTTCCCGACCGCGACCAAGGAGGCGCCGACGCGCGCCGAACCCGACCTTCTCGCCTGGTGGTCGGAGTTGATGGAGATCCCTTGCGTCGCGATCGGCGGGATCACGGCGGCGAATTGCGCCCCGCTCGTCGCAGCGGGCGCCGACTTCCTCGCCGTCGTCGCCGCGGTGTGGAACCATCCCGAGGGGCCCGCGGCCGGCGTGCGCGCGCTCAACGAGGCGATCGCCGCCGCGCTCGTCGAGCTTTGAGGAGAGAACCATGACGGAGCCAAGAATCCTCGCCACCGGTCTCCGCTTTCCCGAAGGCCCCGTCGCCATGCCGGACGGCTCGGTCGCTCTCGTCGAGATCGCGCGCGGCACGGTGAGCCGCGTCGCTTCGGACGGCGCCGTCTCGGTCATCGCGACACCCGGCGGCGGGCCGAACGGCCTGGCACTCGGCCCGGACGGCGCGCTCTATTGCTGCAACAACGGCGGCTTCGCCTGGATCGACGACGGCAAGCTGCTGCGCCCGACCTTCCAGCCTGCGGCGTATAGCGGGGGGCGGATCGAGCGCATCGACCCGGCAACCGGCGCGGTCGCGCTGCTCTACGATTCCTGCGAGGGGCGGAAGCTCCGCGGCCCGAACGATCTCGTCTTCGACGCCGAGGGTGGCTTCTACTTCACCGACCTCGGCAAGAACCGCGCGCACGAGCGCGATCATGGCGGCGTCTACTACGCGCGTGCGGACGGCTCGCGCATCGTCGAGATCGCCTTTCCGGTGCTCACGCCGAACGGCATCGGCCTCTCGCCCGACGGCAAGACGCTCTACGTCGCCGAGACCGAAACCTCCCGCCTCTGGGCCTTCGACATCATCGAGCCGGGGAAAGTCGCAAAGCATCCCTTCCCCTCGCCGCATGGAGGCCGCCTCGTCATCGGCCTTCCCGGCTATCAGCGCTTCGACAGCCTCGCCGTCGCCGCCTCGGGCAATATCTGCATCGCAACCCTGATCACCGGCGCCATCACAATCGTCTCGCCCGATGGACGCGTGCTCAGCCAGACAAGCCTGCCCGACCCGATGACCACGAATATCTGCTTCGGCGGCGCGGATCTTCGCACCGCCTTTATCACGCTCTCCGGCACCGGCCGGCTCGCCGCGCTCGACTGGCCCGAGCCCGGCCTCCCGCTCGCGTTTCCGCGCTGAACCGTTGACGCGTGGGGCGCGACGTCACGGCGAGCGGTGCTCGCCTTGCCGGTCCGAGGCAGGCTCAATGTCCTTGCAGTCTGGCCCAGGGCATCGCCAGGCGCTCGACCAAAACGACGGCGAGGAACAGCAGGATCCCGAGCGCGCCGAGCCAGATCAGAGCCGCCCAGGCAAGCGCGCTATCGAGCTGAGAATTGGCCGCCAGCAGAAGATTGCCGAGCCCGTTGTTGGAGCCGACGAACTCGCCGATCACCGCGCCCACCACGGCCAGCGTCACCGCAACCTTCGCGCCTGCGAACATGTGGGGAAGTGCGGCGGGAAGCTGGACCTTCCAGAAGACCTGCCAGGGTGTGGCGCGGAGGGAGCGGGCGAGCTCCAGCAACCCGGCGGGCGTGCCGGCGAGGCCGGTCGCGGTGTCCACCACGACCGGGAAGAAGGCGACGAGGAAGGCGATCGCAAGCTTCGATTTGAGGCCGATGCCGAACCAGACGAGGACGATGGGCGCGACCGCGACCTTCGGAATCGATTGGGTCGCCACGAAGAGCGGGTAGAGCGTCAGGTTGAGGAGGCGCGAATTCGCGACCGCGACCGCCATCGGGACCCCGATCACGACCGCCAGGGCGAATCCATAGGCGGATTCAAGGAAGGTGGGCCAGGACTCGCGCATCAGGAGCGGCCAGTTCTGCGCGGCGGAGGCATAGATTCCGAGCGGCCCGGGGAGAACGATGCGGCTCACGTCGAAGATATCGACATAGGCCTGCCAGGCCACCACGACCACCGCGATGCCGAGCAGCGGAAAGAGCGCGTTCCCGAGATGGGCGAGCCTCATCGCGTGATCCCGAGCGCGCGGCCCGCGCGGTGCTCGAGGGCGGCGAAGCCGGCGGTATAGCGGGCCTCGGCCCGGCGCGGATAGGCGATATCGACTTCGATGTAATCGGCGATCCGGGCGGGGCGGCTGCTGAAGACAACGATCGCATCGGAGAGATAGACGGCCTCGCTGATGCTGTGCGTGACGAAGAGGACGGTGGTGGCGGTCGTCTCCCTGATCCGCAGGAGGAGGTCGTGCATCTCCATCCGCGTCAGTTCGTCGAGCGCGCCGAAGGGCTCGTCCATGAGCAGAAGCGCTGGCCGCGGCACCAGCGCGCGGCAAAGTGCTGCGCGCTGCTGCATGCCGCCCGAGAGCTGGCCCGGATAGAAATCCTCGAATTCCTGCAGCCCCGTGAGATCGAGAAGCTCCCGTGCCCGGGCCCGGGCTTTGGCATCGTTCCGGTGCGCGATCTCCATCGGAAAGAGCACGTTGGCGATGACCGTGCGCCAGGGCATGAGGTTCGGCTGCTGGAAGACGAAACCGAAATCGCGGTGAGGACGGAGGACGGCCTCGCCCCGCACCTCGACGACGCCGCTCGTCGCCCGCGTCAGGCCGGCCGCGATCCTGAGGAAGCTCGTCTTGCCGCAGCCGCTCGGGCCGAGCAGGCTCACCAGCGAGCCCTTGGCGAGGTCGAAGGAAACATCGTCGATCGCAACGAAGGACTGGCCGGCCGGGCCGCGGAAGACCTGCCTGACGTTGCGGAACCGCCCGAGGATTTCGGGCGCGGCAGGCATCGACGCGAGCGGCGCGGCCGCCTCGCTCACGGCAGGATCGGCGGCGTCGGCAGGAAGCCCGCCGCGTAGAGATCGGAGGCCTTCGGCACCGTTCCCGGAATGCCGATATATTTGGCGACGAAGTCGATATTAGATTGGATCCGAGCCGGATCGAACCAGCCGAGGCCGTTCTTCCTCGTCTCCGGCGTGACGGCGAGGCCGCGCACGATCTCGATCTCGGCGACGATGCCCTTCTCGTTCAGCGTCGGGACGAATTGCTTCTGGTAAGCTGCCGCCTTCGCGGGATCGGCGAGAGCGAGTTGCCATCCGAGGAGGGCGGCGCGGACAAAGCGCTTTACGAGATCCTGGTTGCCGGCGATGAAGCTGTCCGTCCCGGCGATGCCGAGCGAGTAGAGATCGAGCCCGTGGTCGGCGAGGAGGAAGGTGTCGAGCTCTGCGTGAACGGTGGCGGCGGCCGCCTTCAGGCCCGGCTCCGACATGACGAAGAACTCGATCGCCGGGATCTGGCGGGTCAGCAGCATGTTGGCGCGCGCCGAGGGCGCAATGTCCACGATCTCGAGCTTCTTGGGATCGAGCCCCTTCTCCGTCATCAGGCCGACGAGAAGCTTGGGGGTGAAGCTGCCGGCGCCCGAGCCGAGCTTCAGCCCTTCGAGCTGCTTGGTGCGGGTGACCGCGGCACCCGGCGAAAGGCTGAAGACGGCATAAGGCGATTTCTGATAGTTGACGGTCACGATCCGGATCCTCGCACCGGCGCCGCGGGCGATCGCGAGGCCGGGGAGATCGGCGAGGCCAAGCTCTGCGACGCCCGAGGCGACGGACTGCAGGGCCTGCGCGGTGCCCTGGGCGGGAATGATCGTCACGTCGAGCCCCGCCTGGCGAAAATAGCCGGCCCCGATTGCCGCGTACCAGGGTGCGTGGCGGCCGAGGGGGATGAAATCGAGCGAGAAGGTGAGCTTCGTGAGCCCGGGCGGTGGGGCGGCGAGAGCGCGGAGAGGGCGCGAAAGCGCGGCCGCGCCGAGCGCGCTTCCGACCAGCGCCCGGCGGCCGAGCCCTTTTGATCCGAACCAACTCCGCATCTCTTCTCTCTCCTCGATCTGGCCTCGATCTGGGGCGTCCGTGTCGGGGCGCGGACTCATGTCGCTATCCTATCGTCGAAAAGTCAAACTATTTTCGAAAATACTGTTGCTTGCCGAAACATGGGGTGTTATGGGTCAACCCGCGTCGCGCTCGGCTTGCATTGGGAAAGCATCGATCTTCATGCCTCAACCTTCCGCGAGCCCGACGATTTCGCCCTCGCTCACCGCGCTTGTGTGCGAACGTCTGCGCGCGGACATCATCGGCTGCGACTTCCAGCCCGAGGCGAGGCTCAGGCTGGAGGAACTGCGCGAGCGCTACGGCGCCGGCGCAAGCCCGATCCGCGAGGCGCTGATGCGGCTGGAGGCCGAGGGCCTCGTCATCCTCGAGCAGAACCGCGGCTTTCGCGTCTCGCCGATCTCGCGCGCCCACCTCCTCGATCTCAGCGCGAATCGCGTCGAGATCGAGGGGATTGCGATTCGCTGGGCGATCGAGAGAGGCGGGGTCGCCTGGGAGGCCGACATCGTCGCCGCGTTCCATCGCCTGCGCCGGCATGACAAGTCGGAGGCCGGCCGGCCCGGCCACGTCAGCGAGGCGTGGCGGCGGGAGCACCGCGATTTTCATCACGCGCTGGTCGCCGGCTGCGGCTCGCCGCTGCTCCTCTCGACCCGCGAGGCACTGTTCGATCAGGCGGAGCGCTATGTCGCGCTTTCGATCGCGCAACGCTCGCCGCCGCGCGACGACGTTGCGGAGCATCGGCGCCTGATGGAGGCGATGCTTGCGCGCGACCCGGACGGGGCGATCGCGGCCAACCGGCAGCATATCGAGCGCACGACGGAAAAGGTCCTGGCGACTGTCCGGGCGCTCAGATCCTGACCGCGGCGGCAAGCGCAGCGAGCAGCGAATAGCGATGGCCGAGGGCCAGGAGCTGGATGCGGTGGAATTGACGGGCCTCGTCGCGCGGCTGTTCGCCGCGGCGGGCCTCGGCGAGGAGGCCTCCTCGCGCGTTGCCGGCGCACTCGTGGATGCCGATCTCGCGGGCCAGCACTCGCACGGCGTGATGCTGGTCGGGATGTATCTCGAGCGGCTGCGTCAAGGCTCGGTCAGCACTTGCGAGAGCGGGGAGATCGTCGTCGATCGCGGAAGCGCGGTGGTGCTCGATGCCCGTCACGCGCTCGGTCAGCTGATCGGGGATCAGGCTGCCTCGCTTGCCGTGGCGCGTGCGCGGGAGCACGGAACCGCCGCGGTGGCGGTGCGCCATGCGTTCCACTTCGGTACCGCGCGGCGCTACGCCATGGCGATTGCCTCGGCCGGATGCGCGGGGATCGCGATGTGCAACACGCGCCCGCTCATGCCGGCTCCGGGCGGGGCCGAGCGCGTGGTCGGGAACAACCCGATCGCGATCGCGATTCCGACGGCGGGCGAGGCGCCGCTCGTGCTCGACATGGCGACGAGCGAAGCCGCCATGGGCAAGATCCGGCTGGCGGCGAGCGCGGGAGAAGCGATCCCGCCGGGCTGGGCGGTCAATGAAGAAGGATTGCCGACGACCGATCCGGAAGAGGCGATCAGCGGCATGCTCCTGCCCGCGGCAGGTCCCAAAGGGTTCGGGCTCGCCTTCATGATCGATCTCCTCTGCGGGCTGCTGTCGGGGGGCGCGCACGGCGATGGGGTAAGGCCGCTCTATGGGGATTCCGCCGTACCCGTACGACTGCGCGCATCTCTACATCGCGCTCGATGTCGCCCATTTCCGCGACCTCGGCGCGGTGAAGGCGGAGGCCGCATCGGCAGTGGAGCGCCTTGGCAGCGGGCGGAGGGTGCCGGGCGTGCGCGCGCTGCACGCGCCCGGGAGCGTGGCGTGGGAGCGCCGGCGCGAGGCGAAGGGCAGGGTGCGGCTCGCGCTGCCGGTTCTCGCGATGTTGCGCCGGGCAGCCGGCGAGATGGGGATCGCCGGCGCAATGAAGGCGGAAATCGGCGGCAGCGAACCGGAGGCGAGCAATGCCAAAGCATGACATCACGAGCGGCAATCTGCGTGAGCCGATGGGCCATTTCTCTCAGGCCACGGCGATCGAGGCGAGCGGTACCCTGGTTTTCATTTCCGGCATGACCGCACGCCGGGTGGACGGCACGATCGCCGGAGTGGGCGATATCGGCGTCCAGACCGAGCAGGTCTGCGAAAACCTGAAGGCGGCCGTCGAGGCGGCGGGCGGCACGCTCGACGATATCTGCCGGGTCGATGTCTATGTCCGCAACATGGAGCATTTCGAGCAGATTCACGCCGTACGGCGGAGATATTTCCGCCCGCCCTTGCCGGCTTCGACGATGGTCGAGGTGACGAAGATGGTCTCGCCCGACTATCTTATCGAGATCAACGCCATCGCGGTGGTGCCGGCCAAGGGCGTGACCAAGGGCGCGAAATGAAGCGCCTTGGGGCCGGGGCCGCGCGGCAGATTGGCGAATTCGGGTAGCAGGAGAGGACGCGATGAGTGACGTGCATGGCCTCAGGCGCGCCGCCGAGCGCGGAATCACGCTCGGCGACGTCGGTCAGCGGATCGTGCTCGAGAATGACTATGTACGCGTCTGGGAGGTCTCGCTCGCGCCGGGCGAGACGATCGATTTCCACATCCACCGCCATCCCTATCTCGTGATCTCGCTCGGCGGCGGGGACAACGAGATCGAGACCATCTTCGGCGAGAAGCGCATGACGCGCGAGCCGCTCGGCGAGACCGTGTTCATCGACGGCATGCGCCCGGTGCACAGGCTCACCAACCGGGCGGGCGTCCCCTATCTCTCGCGTCTCGTCGAGCTGAAGCACGTCACCTGGGAGGCCGAGGCGGCGGAGAAGGGCTCCGCGGAGGCCCCGGCCGCGGCAATGCCGGCCGATGCCGCCGCGGCGCTGAAAGAGATACTGGTCCAGACGGAAGATCTGGAATGGGCCGAGAAGTCGCTCGCCGGGCTGTCGCAGAAGATGCTCTGGCGCAACGAGGAGACAGGCGCTTCGATCGCGCTCATCAAATTCAAGAAGGGATCGGGCGTCCCGAGCGCGCATCTGCACGCCTCGAACCAGTTCATGTACTGCCTCTCGGGCCGCTACCGCTATATCCCGTCCGGGCTGACGCTGAGGCCAGGCACGTTCTACTGCAACCCCAAGGGGTCAGTGCATGGCCCGACGATTGCCGACGAGACCTCGATCTTCCTCGAGATCTATGACGGCCCGCACTATCCCGTGCGCCCCTCCTGGTACAGCAACGAAGCGGACGCACATTAGAGCGTGATCGCCGGAGGTGGAATCACCGAAGGCGTGAATCACGCGAGAAAACAATGAGCTAGAGCGGGATGGGTGAGCGCGAGCGATCCCATCCCGCTCTAGGATGCGCTTGCTTCCCGGCTTGCTTTGGCGGGCCGGGTTTCGGGCATGATCAAGAGGACGAAAAGCAGCGCCACCGCACCGGCGCCGGCGAGTGCAAGGAAGGCAGCGCTCAGTCCGAATTTCTCCGCGATCCAGCCGGCCGCCGTCGTGCTGACCGTCGCGCCCAGGCTCGCCGCCAGCCCGAACGAGCCGATCGCCAGGTTGAGAAACCCGGTCTTTCGCGTGAGATCGGCCGCGATCAGCGGGATCATGATGCCCATCACCGCCGCACTCACCCCGTCGAGCAGCTCGAACCCGATCAAGGCGCCGGCGCCCGGCAACGTCGCGAAAAGAAGCCCGCGCACCGGAAGGGCCGCGAATCCCGCCACGAGCACGGGCCAGCGTCCCCAGCGCTCCGCCGCCCGCCCGATCCAGGGCGCGAACAGCACCACCACGACTTGCAGCGCGATGATGGACCCCGTCGCCGCCAGCCCCGCCTTCCCGTGGCGCGCGGTCAGCCCGTTGAGCGCGATCGGCAGCATCGCCGCGTTGGCGAGCGTGAAGAGCGTCACGCAGACGGCGAAAATGTGCATGTGCAGCTCGAAGAAGACATGCCACGGCCGCGCGGTGCGCTCGCGCGGTTCCAGCAGCGCCGGATGGTCGCGCCTTGCATCGATCCTGCCCGGTCCGATCAGCAGCAGGGACGCGAGCGCCGGCGCCGTCATCGCCGCGGTCAGGAAGAACATCGTCCGGCGCGACATCTGGTAGGCGACGAGGCCGAGGAGGGCCGCCGCGGCCGCATTGCCGAGCGAGGCGTAGCGGGCGTTGTTGCCCACGCGCTCGCCGAACGCGCGATGCCCGCACAGGCTGAGCGTGAGCGCGGCGATCCCCGGCGCCATCACCGCCGTGCCGAACCCATAGAGGATCTCGGCGCCCCAGACCGCCGCCAGGCCCGGCCAGAACGCCACCACCAGCGCGCTCAGCCCCACGGCGCCGAGGCTCGCGGCGCAGACAAGGCGCTTGCGATGCACGTGATCGACGAGCAGCCCGCCCGGGACCTGGCTCGCCACGCTCGCGATGGCGCCCACGCTGAGTGCCAGGCCCACCGCGCCCTGGCTCCAGCCCGATCGTGTCAGGTAGACCGGGAGGAAGGGGCCGAACCCGGTCTGAACAGCGGCGGCGAAGAAGTTGAAGGCGCCGAGTCCGATCCAGCTCGAGAGCGGGGGCGACGCGTCGGCCACGGAACGTTCCTCCACGAGACGAGCCCGGACGGCGCAGCTGTCCCGCCCTTGTCCTTGCTTCTATCTATAGGCCGCGCGCGCGCCTGTCTCGCGGATTTGCCGCGCCGGCGCGCCGGCAGACGAGATCGAGATAGAGCGTCGTGGTCCAGCCATAGTCGTGAATGACCTGGCGAAAGGGATTGTGCGGCGCGCAAACGCCTTTCCGCAGCAGGCGCGGCGGCGCCACCTCCCCCCGGTCGTCGAAATATTCAAAGAAGGTCCCGTAGGATTGGCACATCCGCTCGACGTGCCCGATCGTCGCCTCGTCCAGCGATCGCGCCAGCGCCACGAACCCCTCGCCCTGTCGCGCGTAGCGCTCGAGCCCGCGCGCGATGAGCCAGTTGACGTTCACCCAGGTCGGGCCGCGCCACATATCCTTCGAATAATGCGCGCGGTCTCGCACCGCGATCGAAGGGACGGGAAATTCCGTTGCGAACATCGTGGGATCGCGGAGGTGCCGCGCGAGCAAGGCCGCCCTTTCCGGGCTCGCCGCGCCGCAGATCAGCGGGAGAAACCCCGCACTCGCAAGGACCGGCGAGTGGCTTTCGTCGGAGCGACAATAATCGCAGTAGATCCCGTCCTTCTCCGACCAGAGATATTGATTGATCAGCCGGCAGAGCTGCGCGTGCCTTTCAGTCCAGCGCGCTTGGTCCTCCTCGTATCCGAGTCGGCGTGCAAACTCGCCGAGAATTTCGCATTCGAGCGCGAGATAGGAATTGAAATCGACGGCGGCCAGCGGTGCCGGATAGCGAAAGTCGAAGCGCGGAGAATTGTCCATCCCGCTCTCGCCGCTCCGGCTCGCCGGATCTCCCTCGATGAGCCATTCCGCGAGCCCGTCGCCGTCCTTGTCGCGATGGGCCAGATCCCAGCCGATATAGGCGGCGAGCTTCGGATAGACGCGCCGCAGCCACGCGGGGTCGGCGAGCGCCTCGTCCACGAGCGCCACCCCGTAGGCGAGAAGCGGGGGCTGCGTGTATTCCGATGGCCTTCGCGTGGGGGACATCTGGTGCGGAATGAATCCGTCTTCCTTCTGGAACTCGAGCACCGCGTCGAGGGCCTCGCGCGCCAGACCAGGGTCGAGATGCCGCCAGCCGATCGCATGGAACACCGAATCCCAGAGCCACATGTCCTTGTGCGGCCAGCGGTCGGGCGTCGTCCATTGGTGATGCACCGCACCTTCGGGCGCGCAGAGCTGGCCTTTCATCACCGAAAGCGCCCGAAAGACCGTTCTCCGCGCGGGCCCGGAAACCCGGGCCAAAATCGGCTGATCGAGGATCCATCGGCTGCGCGCCCGCCACGCCGCGTCCATGTCCGTCCCGATGAGCGCCGGATCGAAGCGCGCCGCCGTCCCCACCAGCGAGCGCGCGCCTTCGGAGATGTGCCCGATCCTCTCGTCCGCGCCCGAGACGACCACGGGGCCGTCGATCAGAAGATGGCGCGCATCGAGCAGGCACGCTCGTGTCACCTGCCCCGCCGCCCCGCGAAAGCCGAAAAAGTCATTGGAAAAAACGACGTCTTTCTCGGGCCCCTCGCCAAACGCTAGGAACGCGCTGCCCGGATAGACGATCTCCAGTCCCGCAGGATCGCTCTTCGTCCTCGCCACCAGCCCGGTCTCGTAATGCGTCGGCCCGTCGATCCCGGAAAATCCCATCAACTGCCCGCGATGCCAGCGCGGAAACGAGAACGATGCGAATTCCTCCAGGGCCGCCTCATCCATGATGCGCTTCGCCCGAACTGCGCACCCGCACGCCGCGCGCCTCTGCCACGCGCACATTTCCTCGCGCGACATCCCGGAGCCAGACGGCGGGCCGCCGATCCGGCCGGATGCATTCGAGCATGAACTGCCTGACCTCGAATCCCTTGACGTGCCGGGCGAAAAGTCCCGAGGCGGGAAGCGCGGGACCGAAGCATTGAATGTGCCCGCTCGGTTCGGGATAGGATCGCGCGGCCTCCGGCGGCACGATCGCCGCCATCCGCGCCGTCCCGCCGCCCCGCATCCGCATGTGGATATGGCGCATCTCCACATCCTCGATCGGATGGCCCGGGATGCCGCTCACGATCATCGGCATGGACGTGTAGAGCTGCTCGCAATGGACATCGCTGATCGTCACGCCGCGCAATCGTCCCGGAACCGTGCCCTTGGGTCCGTTGAGCCGCCCGCCCAGCCGGATGAAGATGGGCGCACTCCGCACATCGTGCATCGCCAGATTCTCGACGCTCACGCCCGCCACCACGCCGCCATCCACCGTGATGATCGCGAGGCCGCGGCACCCGCGCATCACGTTGCTGCGGATACGGATGTCTTGAAACCCGCCGTTCGATTCGGTGCCGAGCTTGATCCGGCAGGTGTAATGCTCGGCGATCGTCCGCGCATCGTTCCCGAGCCGCCGGTACGTGCCGTCCATCACCGTGCCCGGCCGATAGGCGCCCGTCAGCACGCAATCGCGGATCAGAACGTCCCGCGTCAAAACCGGCCTCCCGAGCGCGTACGTGCTCTTGAGCGAGATCGCGTCGTCGTTCGGCGAATTGATCGTGCAGCCAACGACGCTCACCTTCTCGCAACAGTCGAAGTTCAAGCCGTCGCGGTTGGTGTCGATCCTGAGATGCTCCACCCGCACATTCTTCGCCCCCGTGGCGAGAACGGCACAGTGCCCGCCCTCCCGGATCGAGAGATCCCTCAGAACGACGTTTTCGCAGCCCACGAGCGCGATCGCCTTGTTGCCCACGCCCGCCCGCGCGGCGGGCGGACGGCCCGGCTCGAAGTCCCCGTTCACCAGCCCCTTGCCGCGGATCAGGCCCTCGCCCTCGATCGCGACATCCCGCAAATTCTCGCCCCAGATCAGGCTGTTGTGCCAATGGCTGTGGCCGAAATCCTGATAGGGGAAGCGCGCGGCAATGCTCTCCTCCGCCGGATCGTAGCCCTCCGCATCGCTCGCATCCTCGGGCGGCTCGGCCGCCAGAATGACCGCGCCTTCATCGAGATAAAGCCTCACGCGGCTTCGCAGCCGGATCGAATAGCTCGCGTAGATCCCCCGCGGCAACCACACCGTTCCGCCGCCGTCACGGCTCGCCGCCGCGATCGCGCGGTTGATCGCTCCGCTCTCGATCCGCTTTCCCTCGCCGCGCGCGCCGAACGCGCGCACATCGAAAAGAGCGTCGGGCGGAATGGAAAGCGCCCGCACCGTCTCGTTCGCTTCCGGCGGACCCCTCACGCCGCCCCGGGCCCGTCCGGCTCAGCCGTCATGCCGGCGCGCCGCTCACCCGCCAGATCGCATCGCCCACATCGTCCGCCACCAAGAGCGCGCCGTCCGGCCCGATCGCGACACCCACCGGCCGTCCATAGGAAGCGCTCTCGTCCGGGGCGAGGAAGCCGGTCAGGATATCGCGCGGCGGCCCCGCCGGCCGCCCGTTCTCGAACGGCACGTGGATCACCCGGTAGCCGCTGAGCTTGCTTCGGTTCCACGAGCCGTGCTGGCCGATCGCCATGCCTTCCGGAAATCCGGGAAGCGTGCCGGCCGGCAGCCAGCAGAGGCCGAGCGAGGCGGTGTGCCCGCCCAGCGCATAGTCCGGCGTAATCGCCTTCGCGACCAGCGCCGGATCCTGCGTCACCCGGTCGTCCACCGTCCGCCCCCAGTAGCAATAGGGCCAGCCGTAGAACCCGCCCTCGCGCACCGAGGTCAGATAGTCGGGGGGCGTCTCGTCGCCCAGCCCGTCGCGCTCGTTCACCACCGTCCAGAGCGCGCCCGTCTGCGGCTCCCATGCCAGGCCCACGGGGTTGCGCAGGCCCCCGGCGAAGATCCGGCTCGCGCCGCTCGCCAGATCGATCTCGTAGATGGCCGCCCGCCCCGCCTCCGCCTCCATCCCTTGGTTGGCGATGTTGGTGAGCGAGCCCACGCCGACGTAGAGCTTCCGCCCGTCGCCGCTCGCGAGGAGGCTCCGCGTCCAGTGCCCGCCCGGCTTGAAGGTGGCGACCCTCCGCCCCGGCCCGGCGATCCGGCCCGTCCCCGCCGTGTAAGGAAGCACGACCACGCCGTCGGTGTTGCCGACGTAGAATTGATCGCCCAGCAGCGCCATCCCGAACGGCTGGTTCAGCCCCTCGAGGAACGGCTCCCTGACCTCCGCCACGCCATCGCCGTCGGCGTCGCGGAGCCGCGTGATCCGATTTGGGCTCACGCCCGCCGCGGCCGCGCGCCTCATCGTGCTGACCATGGCGTAGTCGAACAGGCTCCGGATCGGCCCCGGCATGGTCAGCGCCTCGGCCGCCAGCACATCGCCGCCCGGCAGCACTGAGAGCCAGCGCGGATGCTTGAGCCCCGTCGCGAACGCATTGACCTTGAGCCCCGGCGCCGCGACCGGCGTCCGTCCGGCGTCCCACCCCCGCGCCGTCGGCATCTTCAGCGTCGGCAGGCTCCCCTGCGGGCGCGCCGGCGGAATGGCGGGCGCACTCCCCACGGCCTGCTCGCGCGGTCCGCCTTGCAGTCGCCGCACCAGGATCGCCGCATCGCCGACCAGCGCCACGATCCAACCGAAAATCCCGGACAAGCCCATTGCGCCTCTCCTCCCGGCCGCGCGCACGCTAGTGGAAGCCGGCCCGGGTTGAAACCGCACGCCCCGGTTCCTGGATACTAAAGCTATTGCCTAACTGTCCGCGCCCTGATACTTAGGCGTGTGCTTAACCAATCGACCGAGCTCGATCGCCTCTTCCATGCCCTCGCCGATCCGGCGCGGCGCGCGATCGTGGAACGGCTGAGCCGTGGGCCGGCGCCGGTGAGCGAGCTCGCGCGGCCGCTGCCCATGTCGCTGCCCGCGGCCATGCAGCACCTCTCCGTCCTGGAGGCGGCGGGCCTCGTGCGTTCGCAGAAGACCGGCCGGGTGCGCACCTGCGCGATCGAGCCTGCGGCGCTGAGCGAGGCCGAGCGATGGATCAACGCAAGGCGGCTCGCCTGGGAGCACCGCCTCGACCGGCTGGGCGCGTATCTGAAAACCCTGGAAAGCGAAGGAGATGGGCATGGCTCCGGCGATTGAGGCGAAACCGGGTGCGGAGCAGGAGCCGCTCAGGCTGTCCCGCCTCTTCCACGCGCGGCGCGAGGCGGTGTTCCGGGCCTGGAGCACGGCCGAGCACGTGAAGCGCTGGTTCAGCCCGGAGAGCTTCTCCGTCCCGGAAGCCAGGGTGGAGATGCGGACCGGCGGTCCCTTCGAGCTCAAGATGCGCTCGCCCGCCGGCGAGGAGCATTGGCTGCGCGGCACCTTCGTCGAGGTCGTGCCGGACCGGAGGCTGGTGATCGACATTGAGGTTGCCGACGGTACCGGCACGCCTCTGTTCCGCGCTTACACCGAGGTCGATCTCTCCGACGCGCCTGGCGGGACGCGGATGGATCTCGTTCAGCGCTACACGCTGATCGATCCGGCAATGGCGTGGATGGTGGCGGGCGCGCCGGAGGGGTGGCGCACCACGCTCGACAAGCTGGAGCAGGAGCTCGCGCGCCTGGAGGTTGGCGGCCGGTCGGTGGTGCACGCCACCTTCCGTCTGGAGCGTGGCTATGACGCGCCGCTCGCGCGCGTATGGAGGGCCCTGACCGACGAAGCCGCCAAGGAGAGATGGTTCACAGGCCCGCCCGGACGCTGGGAATTGCTCGAGCGGCACATGGACGTGCGGGCCGGCGGGCGCGAGCGTCTTAAGGGAAGCTGGGAGAGCGGCGTGGTCTCGACCTTCGACGCGCTCTATCACGACGTTACTCCGAACGAACGGCTGATCTACAGCTACGAGATGCACCTCGGCGAGAGGAAGATCTCGGTGTCGCTGGCGACGATGGAGCTCAAGGAAGAGGGCGGCAAGACCGTGCTGGCGGTGACCGAGCAGGGCGCCTTCCTCGACGGCTACGACGATGCAGGCTCCCGCGAGCACGGCACCGGCCAGCTCCTCGATGCGCTGGGAGCGTCGTTGAAGGACTGAGCATACACGCGGGGCATGCTAAACGGGTGAGGTGCTCTTAGCCCTCGTCGTCCTGCTCGGTGCGATCGCCATCGCCGTCACCGCCACGCGGCGGCTCGGCCTCGGCAGCATCCTCGGCTACCTGCTCGCCGGCGCGGCCATCGGCCCCGCCGGGCTCGGCCTCGTCAGCGATGTCGGCCAGATCGCCGCCGTCTCGGCCCTCGGCATCATCATGCTGCTCTTCCTGATCGGGCTCGAGCTCCGCCCGCACCGGCTCTGGCTGATGCGCAAGGCGCTGCTCGGCCTCGGCCCCGGCCAGCTGGTCCCCACCGCCGCCGTCATCGCCGTCATCGGCGTCCTCGCCGGCCTCCCCTGGCGCGACAGCCTGATCCTCGGCACCGGCCTCGCCCTCTCCTCGACCGCAATCGTGCTGCCCATGCTGCGCGAGCGCGGCGTTCTCGCCTCGCCGCCCGGGCGGGACGCCTTCGCCGTCCTGCTCTTCCAGGACATCGCCTTCATCCCCCTGGTCGCGCTCCTGCCGCTGCTCGCGCCCGGCCATCTGCCCACTCATCTTCCCACCCACCTCCCCTGGCTCGCGGCCGGGCAGACGCTCGCCGCCATCGCCGTCATCCTGTTCGGCGGGCGCTTCCTCCTCCAGCCCGCCTTCGCCGCCGTCGGCGGCGCGCGCACGCCAGAGCTTTTTACCGCGACCGCCCTCCTCGTCGTCCTCGGCGCCGCCGCCATCGCCGAGGCCGCCGGCCTCTCGCCCTCGCTCGGCGCCTTCGCCGCCGGCGTGCTGCTCTCCGATTCCGACTACCGCCACGAGCTCCAGGCGGACATCGAGCCCTTCCAGGGCCTGCTGCTCGGCTTCTTCTTCCTCTCGGTCGGCATGTCCGCCGATCTCGGCCTCGTCCGGTCCCATCCCTTGGAGGTCGCGGCCGCCGTCATCGGCCTCATCGCCGTCAAGGCCGCGGTTGCTTTCGCCGTCGGCTTCCGCCGGCGCGACGCAGCACCAAGCGCGCTCCGCTTCGCACTCTCCCTCGCCCAAGGCAGCGAGCTCACCTTCGTCTATTTCGCCGCCGCCGCCTCCTTCGGCGCCCTCTCGCACTCCGTCGCCGCCCTCGCCACGCTCGCGGTCGGCCTCTCGATGGCGGCGACGCCGCTCCTCTTCGCCGCCTCCGAGCGCTTCCTGATGCCCCGCTTCGAGCGGGAGAAGCAGCAGCCGCCCGACAAGATCCCGCAGTCGGATCCGCCGGTCCTCATCTGCGGCTTCGGGCGGATGGGCCAGATCGTCGGCCGCATCCTCGCCACGCGCCGGATTGCCTTCACGGCACTCGACCGCAGCCCCGCCCAGATCGCCGTCGTCCGCCGCTTCGGCGGCAAGGTCTATTTCGGCGACCCGGCGCGGCCGGACGTGCTGCGCGCCGCCGGCGCCGAGACCGCGCGGGTGATCGTCGTCGTGCCCGACGAGGTCGAGGAGACGCTCAGGATCGTCGAGACGGCGACGCAGGACTTCCCCCACCTCGTCATCCTCGCCCGCGCCCGCGACCGGCAGACCGCGCATGTGCTCAAGGATCGCGGCGTGGCGCGGCTGGTCCGCGAGACCTTCTTCTCGAGCCTCAAGTTGGCCGAGATGGCGCTCGAGGAGCTCGACGTCCCCACCGCCGACGCCAGGCGCACGATCGAGATCTTCGCCGAGTACGACGAGCGCCTGCTCGCCGAGACCCAGGCGATCTACATGGACGAGCGCCAGCTCATCCAGACGACGCAGCAGGCGGCCGAGGAGCTCGCCGTCCTCCTCGAGGCAGATCGCGAGCAGAGCTGATCCGGCGCGCCGGGTGGGATCTGGCGCAACCCCCGGCGAACGTTCATCCTGCCACTCATGAACCCGCCGCCGCTTCTCCCGCTTCTTCCCATCCTGGCGGCCTGCCTGCTCGCCGGCTGCACCCCGTCCGCTCCCCCAACGCCCCAGCAGCAGTCGGCGATGGCGGCCTGCCAGGCCCAGGCGGAGCAGCAATTCCTCATCCAGAACCGCTCCAGCCTGTACCAGCCCGACACCAGCCTCACGCCCTACGCGACGACTGCCCCGCAGGCCGCACAGGTGCAGAGCCTCGCCGATCAATACACTCACCAGCAGATGGTCCAGGATTGCCTCCGCGGCGCGAGCGGCCCCGCCCCGATCGCCCCGAACGGTTCCGCCCCGCCGCCGCCACTACCGCCCCTGCCGCCGCCCGCGCCCTGAGCGCCTTCACCCTTGCCCGGCTCGCCCACGCGGCTTGCCCGCCCCCGCGACGCGCCCTAGAAGCTTGGCCGTCCCTGAGAGCGAAGAAGGCGTGCCATGGCCAAGATCGACCGCACCGAATCGAACAAGGTCCTTTCCCCCGCGGTCGAGTTTCATGGATTCGTCTATTTGTCGGGCACCACCGCGCGCAATCTCTCGCTCGACATCAAGGGCCAGACCAAAGAGGTCCTCGATGAGATCGACCGCCTGCTGGAGGTCCACGGCACCGACAAGACCCGCCTTCTGCAGGCCCAGATCTGGCTCAAGGACATCCGCGACCGCGACGCCATGAACGAGCTCTGGACCGCCTGGCTCCCGACCGGCGGCGCGCCCGCGCGCGCCTGCGTCCAGGCCAACATGGCCGATCCCCGCCACCTCGTGGAGATCATGGTCACCGCCTGCAAGTGACCTCACGACTTGTTACTTAGGATTTCAGTCACAAACTGGACGACTATCCACAGGCGCCGATTGCAAAATTGCGCCCCTGTCCCGGTTTCCGGCACGATGTGATTTGCGTGTAACGCAGCCCTGTTGTTACAGAAGCGCAGGATTCGTAACAAGGGGGTGATCGAGGATGCGGCGGTCAGGATCTACACGTCTGCTTCTCGCCTCCCTCCTCTCCCTTCCCCTCGCCACCTTCCTCCCCGCACGCCCGGCCCACGCCTATTGGTTCGTCTCCTGCGTGCCCTACGCGCAGCAGAGAAGCGGCATCCTGATCGAGGGCAACGCCTGGCAGTGGTGGTACAACGCCGCCGGCCGCTACGCCCGTGGCCAAACCCCCGAGCCCGGCGCCGTGCTCGATTTCCGCGCCATCCGCAGCATGCCGCTCGGCCACGTCGCCGTCGTCAGCCGGGTCATCAACGCCCGCGAGATCCTGGTCGATCAGGCGAACTGGATGCCGGCCGGCGTGATCCGCCTCGGCGTCCCCGTCGTCGACGTCTCGCCCGACAATGATTGGACGGAAGTCCGCGTCAGCATCGGCGGCGGCCATTTCGGCTCCGAATACCCGACCTACGGCTTCATCTACCGCGCGCCTCCCGGCGCCGGCCCGACTGTGGTGGCGCGCAACCTGCCGCTCCCGCCGATGAGCCCGGCCGACCTCCGGGAGGCCGGCATCTCCGGCCTGCCCGGCACGCAAGCCGCCACCGTCGAGGTCGCGGAAGCCCCGGCGCCCTACGCCGCCCCGGGCGGCTCGGCGCTGGTCTCCGACGGCCTCCAGCTCGACGCGCCCGACCACAGCCTCCGCTAAGCTCGGGAGCCAAGCCGCCCCTGGCCTTTCGCCGCCGGTTCCCCTGAGATAGGGGGACAAAAGGAGGCGGGAGGAAGAGTTGGACTACCGGGAAAAATTCCGGGTGACCGTTGGCGCCGCGCTCAGCCTTCGCGACATCGATCCGTCGTTCAAGGCCCATCACGAGACGGAGGACGCCGCTAAAGGGGAGACGGAGCTCTACCGCGGCAAGCTCGCCGCGCTCCAATCCCTCCTCTACGCCGAAAAGAAGCGCTCGGTGCTGATCGTCCTCCAGGCGATGGACGCCGGCGGCAAGGACGGCACGGTCAACCACGTTTTCAGCGCGCTCAACCCGCAAGGTGCGACCGTCACCGGCTTCAAGCAGCCGACGCCCGCCGAGCTCGCCCACGACTTCCTCTGGCGCATCCACCCGCACGTGCCGGCCAAGGGCGAGATCGCCATCTTCAACCGCTCGCACTACGAGGACGTGCTGGTCACCCGCGTGCACGGGCTGATCGACAAGCCCACCTGGGAAGCACGCTACGCGGAGATCCGCGCCTTCGAGGCGTTGCTCGCCGAAAACGGAACGGCCATCCTCAAATTCTTCCTCCACATCAGCAAGGAGGAGCAGCTCGCCCGCTTCGCCGAGCGGCTCGAGGACCCCGCGCGCAACTGGAAGATCAGCGAAGCCGACTACGCCGAGCGCGAACACTGGGACGCCTATAGGGCCGCCTTCGAGGAGGCCCTCGTCCGCACCAGCGTCGCCCACGCGCCCTGGTACGTCGTGCCGGCGAACCACAAATGGTTCCGCAACCTCGCGGTCTCGGGGATCGTCGCCGCTGCGATGGAGGAGCTCAAGATGAGCTACCCCAAGCCCACGGTCGATCTCGCCAAGATAAGGCGCGACTACCACGCGGCCGTGAAGGAGGAGAAGTCCGGTCACGGCAATGGCTGACGGCGGCGCGCACCTCTTCCACTCGCTCCGCTCCTACCGGCTCGCCTTCCTGCCGCGCGACATCGCCGCCGGCGTGATGCTGCTCGCCATCGCGCTCCCCGGCCAGCTCGCGACCGCGCGGCTCGCCGGCATGCCGCCCGAGACCGGCCTCCTCGCCTTTGCCGCCGGCGCGATCGGCTTCGCAGCCTTCGGCTGGCACCGCTTCGCCTCCATCGCCGCGGACTCGACGATCGCACCCATCTTCGCCGGCGCGCTCGCCGCCCTCGCCGGCGCCGACCCCGGCCGCTACGCCGCACTCGCCGCCCTGCTCGCCCTCCTCGTGGGCGTGATCCTCGCCGCCGTCAGCGCCGCCCGCGCAGGCTGGATCGCCGATCTCCTCTCGATCCCCGTCACCGTCGGCTTCCTCGCTGGCATCGCCGTGCAGATCCTCGCCGGCCAGCTCCCGGGGATGCTCGGCATCGCCGCCGGCAGCGGACACGTCGTCGTCCGCCTCGCCAGCCTCGTCCGCCACCTCCCCGAAGCCAGCCCACCCACCGCCGCGATTGGGCTCGGCGTGCTCGCCGCCACCCTCCTCGGCCAGCGCCCTAATGCTCGCGTCCCCGGCGCGCTCGTGGGCCTCGTCGCCGCCGGCCTCGCCGTCTGGGCCTTCGGGCTCCAGCATCGCGGCGTCGCGGTCCTCGGCCCGCTCGCCCCGCCGGTGCCGCACATCACGCTCGGGCGGGTCAGCCTCGGGGACTTCGTCGCACTGCTCCCGCTCGCCCTCACCGTCGCCTTCGTCTGCATGATGCAAACCGCGGCCGTCACGCGAAGCTTCCCCGCACAAGGCGAAGAAGAATCAGTAGGCCGCGACTTCGGCGGCGTCGGTGCCTCGAACATCCTCGCCGCCCTGCTCGGCGCCTTCGCTGTGGACGCAAGCCCGCCAAGCACCGCCGTGGTCGCCGCCGCCGGCGGCCGCTCGCAGGTGGTCTCCCTGCTCGCCGCCGCTGCGATGATGGCGCTCGCCTTCGCCGCCGCGCGAGCCTTCGCCTACGTGCCGGTCGCCGCGCTGTCGGCGATCCTGGTCTTCATCGCCTGCCGCATCTTCCGCCTCAAGCAAATGATCGCCATCGCCCGCGGCGGCGGCCCGGAAATCTTGCTTGTCGCCGCGAGCGCCGGCCTCGTCATCGCCCTGCCGATCGAAATGGGCGTCGGCCTCTCGGTCGTGCTCTCCCTGCTCCACAGCATCTACGCCGTCGCGCGCCCGGCCTGCACCGAACTCGAACGGATCCCGGGAACGACAATCTGGTGGGCGCCAACCGCCATCGACAAAGGCGAGCATGAGCCCGGCATCCTCGTCTTCGCGCCGGCCGCGCCGATCAACTTCACCAACGTCCACTATATCCGCAAGCGGCTCGAAACAGCCATCGCATCAAAAGATCCTCCGGTCCGCCTCGTCATCATCGACGCAAGCGGAGTCGATTCGATCGACTATACGGGCGCAACGATCCTGAGCACCGCCATCTCCGCGCTCCGCCAGCGCGGCATTGAGATCGCCCTCGCCCGCCTCGGCGCGAGAGAAGCCCAACGCTCGGCCGCACTCACCGGCCTCCTCGACACCATCGGCCAAACCCGCGTGTTCCACTCCACCGAGGAAGCCGTCCGCGCACTCCGCCCCGCAGGAAGACCAGGGGGACGCTGTCCCCCTGGACCCCCTGCCAAGGGCTGAGCCCTTGGAACCCTTTCGTTTCGGCAGCGGCACCCATCGCGCAAGCGCGATGGGGACCCGCATGGGGGCAGAGCCCCCCTTGGCCTTTCCGCGGTTGGAACGACACGGCGCCCGACCGACGCGGAGCACCTCGTCTGTGCCGTCATTGATCTGGATCAATGCCGCCCCATGCCTTGCGCGAGTTAAATCAAATCGCTAGGTTGGCTAACGGAAAACCACTGCGGAAGGACGTTTCCCGTGCGTCACTGTCCGCCTGTTCCTTACGTCCCCGATGCGCCCCGCCTTCTGCGCGCGGCCGCGTTCCTCGTCCTCGCCGCGCTCGTCCTTCCCGCCCCGGCGCGCGCCGTGCCGGCCTTTTCCGAGCAGACCGGTCTGCCCTGCTCGTCCTGCCACGAGGGATTTCCGCAGCTCAATGATTTCGGTCGCGTCTTCAAGATGAACGGCTATGTCCTGGGCGGCCAGTACCCGAGCTGGAAGAATCTCGCCGCGACGGTCCAGCTCGGCTGGACGCACTTCAGCACCAGCGTGCCCGGCGGCGCCGCGGCCGGCTACGGTCCGAACAACGATTTCGCGTTCCAGGCAGCCTCGCTCTTCTATGGCGGGGCGATCGACGGGTCGATCGGCCTCGGCGCGCTGATCCAGTACACCTATGACGGAATTGGCCACACCTGGGACTGGGACAACACCGATATCCGTCTCGCCCGCCATGGGCGCATCCTCGGCCAGGACCTCACCTATGGCCTGACGCTCAACAACAACCCGACCGTCGCCGACCCCTGGAACACCCTCTCCGCCTGGGGCTTCCCCTTCATCGATTCGGGTCTCGGCTTCGGCACCGGCGATTTCGTGCCCTATATCGCGAGCCTCGCCCAGGCGGTGTGGGGCGGCGGCGGTTATTTCGACTATGCCAATTGGATCTATGGCGAGTTCGACCTCTATCGCTCGCTCTCGAACAACCAGAGCTACATCCTGAACGGCGGACAGTTCACCGGCGTCGGAATTCCGGGCGTGGCGGCCTACGGCCGGCTCGCCTTGCACCACACGTTCGGCAACCACAGCTTCGAGTTCGGCGTGTTCGGCCTCAGCGCCAGCCCCTACCCGGCCGGCCCGATCACCGGCTACGGCACCGACCGCATCAGCGACGTCGGCACGGACGCGATGTACCAGTGGATCTCCGGCGTCAACGCGGTTACCGTGAATGCCGCATATACCCACGAGAACGATTCCTGGTACGCGAGTTCCAACCCCAACCTGCCGACCGGCGCGCTGGTCAGCAACAGCGCCGACTACGCCGATTTCTTCAACGCCAACGTGCAGTATCTGTGGAACCAGAAGATCGGCGGCGTCCTCGGCTATTTCTACAATTCGGGCTCGGCGGACGGCACGCTCTACGGCACCAACAGCGGCAAGCCGAACACGCGGGGCTATTCCATGGAGCTCGACTACTACCCGTTCAACAACGGCGGGCCGAAGTTCTTTCCGTGGCTGAACGCAAAATTCTTCATCCAATATTTCCTATACTCGCAGTTCGACGGCGCCGCGACGAATTACGACGGGTCCGGCCGCAACGCCTCGGACAACGACACGCTCTTCCTCGGCGCCTGGTTCGCCTTCTAGAGCGTGACGATCGCGCATTGCTCGCCCGCAACCATCCGAGATCCTGAGCGAAGGGAGAACGCGCCGTGAATGCAAATCACCTGCTGCTGGCCTCGGGCCTCGTACTCGGGGCGCTTGGCGCCACTCCGGCGCTCGCCGACAGCGCCTCGCAAGGCCAGGCGATGTTCCCGATCTGCGCCGCCTGCCATAGCGTCGACCCGGGCGTCAACAAGATCGGGCCGAGCCTGCACGGCATCGTCGGCCGGAAGGCAGGCGCCGATCCCCACTTTTCCTATTCGCCGGCAATGAAGAATGCGGGCTTCGTCTGGACCCCGGACAAGCTCGCGGCCTTCATCAACGACCCGCAGCAGGTCGTGCCCGGCACCGCCATGGCCTATTCCGGGACCCGGAACACGGACATCGCCAAGTCGATCGTCGATTACCTCGAGCAGGTGAGCAAATAGCCTGAGGTCGAGAGCGTCCGGCGAACCCCGCCTTCAATGCTCTGGCTGGCTGCCCTCGTGCTCGCCGCCGCCGCGCTCGCACCCATGCTCGCCGCCGTCCGACGCCCCGCCCACAAGAGCGAGCGGGCGCCTGCGATCGCGCTCTACGCCGCGCAGCTTGCCGAGCTCGACCGCGAGCACGACGACAATCTGATCGCTTCGGACGAGCGCCACAGCGCCCGCGTCGAGATCCAGCGGCGCCTGCTCGCCGCCGCCGGCGCGACGGCGGACAGGCCGGTCGCGGCCAGGCACCGCTGGCCGATTCCGGCGGCCCTCGCGATCGTTCCGCTCGCCGCCCTCCTTCTTTACCTCCGGGTCGGCTCGCCTTCCCTGCCCGCCGCGCCGCTGGCGGCGCGTCTCGCGCACGATCGCACGGTTGTCGCCGTGCTCACCGAGCGGCTTCCCGGGCTCGCCGGTGATTCCGCCTCGCTCTGGCAGGCGGAGATCCTGCTCGGCAGCGCCGAAAGCGACATGCAGAACTGGCCGGCCGCCGTCGCCGCATGGAAAGCCGCGCTCGCAATTCATTTCGACGCCACATTGGCCGCCCAGGCCGCCGAGGCCGAAACCGAGGCGCACGGCGCCGTCACCCCCGACGCAGCCTCCCTCTATCGCGCCGCGCTCGCCGCCGCCCCGGCAAACGCGCCCTGGCGCGCCGCCGTCGAGGCGCGCCTCGACCAGGGAGAATCGCCTTGACCGCAGCCTGCATCCAATCAGGGAGGCTACCAATTTGACAAATCCTCGAAGACGCAACGCCCTTGCCGCCGCGGCCGCGATCATCGCCGCCGCCGGGCTCGCACCCGCTCTGCTCGCTGGCGCAGCGCCCGCGGCAGCCCCGCCGGTGAGCTTCAAAGAGCAGGTTCTTCCGATCTTCCAGCTTCATTGTGTCGCGTGCCACAGCCCCGGCGGGGTCGGCTACACGGCGATCGGCCTCGACCTGCGGAGCTACCAGGGGCTCAGGGCCGGCTCGTCGCTCAGCGTCGCAGTCGTCCCGGGACATCCGGAGCTCTCTCCGCTCATCGCCGTCTTGCAACCGAACGGGCATTCGTTCAAGAACCTCAAGATGCCGCCTCTCGGGCCGCTGCTATCGCCTCAGCAGATCGACATCATCAGCCGGTGGATCCAGGAGGGCGCGAACGACAACTGAGCGAGGCGCGCCGCCTCGCGGCCCACGAAGCTCAGCGACCGGGCACGGGCTCGTGCCACAGGCGAGACGCGCAGGAGGTATGGATGCGCTTTGGTGATCGCACCGCGGGAGTGGGCCTGATCGCGATCGGCGCTCTCGGCGTCCTCGCGGCGCCGCCGGCCCGAGCCCAGCCCAACCCGGAAGCCGGCGCTGCCATCTCGGCTCAATGCGCCGCCTGCCACGGGAGCAACGGCATCTCCGCCGACACCAGCATACCGAACCTCGCGGGCCAGCATTACCCATACCTGTTGAGCCAGCTCGAAGCTTACAAGAACGGGACGCGGAAGAACCCCATCATGAACGAGATGGTTGTCCCGCTGTCGCTGAGACAGATCCAGGACATCGCGGCGTATTTCGCAAGCTTCTCAATTCGCGTCGCACTGCCCGAGCCTGGTGGATAATCGTCCAAGGCACGTCGGAGATCATGCCATGAAGCCGCTAGCGGAACTGCCCGTGGAACTGAAGGCGCTGACCAGCGCGACGCTGATCTTCGCGGGCATCGCGGTGCTGATGGGGCTAGTCTATCTGGATGCGAGCCACCGTGGCATGGCCGGGGGTTTCATCATCGGGCCGGCCGATATCGCCGCGACGTACTATGGTCCGGGCGTGAGCACCGTCACCCTGATTTCGCTCGCGCATATCCACATGCTGGGCCTGCTCGTCGTGTTCTGGCTCGTCGGCTTCATCTTCGTCCACTCGAGCTTTGCCCCCGCCTGGAAGATCTTCTGGTCGGTGCTTCCCTTCGCTGCATTCCTTGTCGACGTCTCCGGATGGTTCCTGACCAAGCTCGCGCCCGGATTCGTCTATGTCGTCATCGTCGGAGGCGGCGTCTTCGTCCTGGCGCTCGTCGTCATGATCCTTCTGAGCCTCTACGACATCTGGCTCGCTCCCGCCGTGAAGTCCCGAAAGGCAGCGCCTGCCGGCGTCTAGAGCGTGATCGCAGAGTTTCGTGGGAAGCGTAGCGACCACGAAACGCCGCGTGAATCGGGCACTTGGACAACGACCTCGTGAGCCTCCCGGTGCGCCCCGTCATCCGCCGCCGTCGGACGCCGCCGGATGGTCGGATCGTTTCGGCTTCGGGCCCGCGTTGCGCATATTGACGAGGTTCTGCAGCAGGCTGAACCAGAACGGCGCGCCCAGCGCAATCGCGGCGACGCTGATGATCCACCCCGGGATCGTCGACCACGAGAAATTCGGCTCCTGCGTTTTGGCCCTGAACTCCCAGCCGAACGGCATCGGCTGCGCCGCGAGCTGCCCGACCGCTTGGGGCAAGCCCGTCTTCGGATCCACGCCGCTGGTGCCCGCCTCGGTCGTCGCATTGGCGACGATGGCCGCGCGCATCGCCGGCGCTTCCCACAAAGTGCGCGCGACGTGAATGCTGTCCACGTTCAGCCCAATCGCGAGCACCACGCCGAGGATCAGCATCACGTACTGGCTGAGGCGCGCGTAGATGCCGCTCAGCCGGTCCATCGCGTCGTCGAACCAGCGCTCCAGATGGGCCCGGAACGCGTCGAGGTCGCCGCCGGCGTCTTCAAGAAACGCGGTGAGCGTCTTCTTCAGATCGCCCTCGGGCAGCGCCGCTACCGTCCGTTCGGCCTGGCTGAAGATGGGCGCCTTGGAGCCATCGTGCAGCGTCTCGAGGAAAGCGAGCGAGAAGTTCCTCGCCGGAACATAGGACGGCAGGCTGGAGGGCACGCTTCGCAGTAACGGGTGCGTCTGCACGGAGAGCACGCGCTGCAGAACTTCCTGCTCCGCGGTCGCACCGCCTGGCTGGCTCCGGATCTTTTGTTGCAGCTGCGCGCCGGCGCTCGGGCACGGCCCCGGCGTGAAATGGGCCTTCAGGAAGTCCCGCACCCCGTCCCACGCGAACGTCGCCGCGCTGTCGTTGTCGAGAATGACGCCGAGCCCCTTCGAAAGATACGTCCCGCGCCAGGCGAAAACGCCGGCAATCACCTCCTGGATTCCGCTCGCGATCAGGGCGAGCAGGAAGTAGATGAAGACGAGTGCGATCGCGACGTCGAGGATGCCGCCCAAGCTCATGTCACCGCTCCCGCGCCGGCGGGGGGCTGCGCGACGAGGAACAGCAGCACGCACGCCTGGTAGTTGAACGAGTCCGGGCCGCTCCCGTTGTAGCGGCGCACCGCATAGGGCCAGTCGCAGAGGAACGCCGCACGATCGGGCACGTTCCGGTAAGCCGGCTCCGCGTCGTGCGGCGCTTCGCCGTAGGTCTGCGACGCATCCGGGTAGAGCGGCGTGTCCGGCCCGATATCGACCTTCCCGACCTCGTGCGCGCAGTTGCTGCACGCCGTCATGTAGCGCTGGTCGGTGCGCGGGTAGCGGCAGAGGCGCAACGAAATCTCCGGATGCTCCGCCGCGCGATCGTCAGCCCTTGTGTCGGCCGTCTTGCCGACGATGAAGTTGTCGAATTTGTCGCGCAGCCTGTCGGACGCCTTCTCGGCGTTGCGCAGCGGATCGGCGATGAAGAGCGCGAGCTCGTCGGCGCGCGGCGGGTGGTGAAAGATCGTGTACTGCCCGAGCCCGTAGCCGCGCGACGTCACCTCGTCGGGCGCATCGGAATTGCAATCGAGCCCGAGCGTGACGTAGTCGTCCTGATCCGCGGCCCCCGCCGGCACGGCATAATGCTCGGAGCCGCTCTCCTGGGCAAAGATCGCGAACAGGAATGGAACCGGCGCGATGGTGCTGCCGGCGTTGGCGAGCCTCGCCAGAGCGGCGCGATTGGCGGCAGCCGGATCCGAATGGTTCGGCAGCTTGGTGGCACGCTCATCGGCGAGCAGCGCCTCGATGCTGTCCGCGACTGCGGGATCGACGATACCGCTGAGGACATGCACGCCCTTGTTGAAGCTCGCGATCGCGACCGGGGCGCCGCCATCGCCGCCGGTCGAGCCGCCGAAATTGTGAAGAAGGTCGAACTGCAGCCGCCGCACGGCGCTCCGCGTTCCCTCTCCGAGGACGCCGTCGATCCCGCGCTTGAGGTAGCCGAGCCGCCGCAGATCGCGCTGGAGCGCCTGGACGAGCCCCGGATCGGGATCGGCGGCGCTGCCCAGCCCGGCCGTGCGGTAGGAAAGTGCCATGCCCGGCCCCCTCCTTGTTAAACTTTCGTAAAGTTATCTGACCGCATCGAACGGTGCCAGGGCTTTCCTCACCCCCACGCCAATCGCCGCTCCAACTTCCGCGCGAACACGGTCAGCGGAAAGCAGAGCGCGAAATAGATCAGCGTCACGAGCCCGTACACCGTGAACGGCGCGAAGGTCGCGTTGGTGATCACGGTGCCTGTCCGCAACAGCTCCGCGAAGCCGATGACCGACGTAAGCGCCGTGCTCTTCACCAGCTGGACGGAAAACCCCACGGTCGGCGCCACCGCGATCCGGAGCGCCTGGGGCAGGATCACCAGCCCCGCCTGGCGCCACGCCGGCAGGCCGAGCGCGGCCGCCGCGTCCCACTGCCCGCGCGGGATCGCCTCGACCGCCCCGCGCCAGATCTCGGCCAGATAGGCGCTTGCCGAAAGCGTCAATCCCACGACCGCCGCCGCCCACGGCGATACATCGAACCCGAGCAGCGGCAGGCCGAAAAAGACCAGGAAGAGCTGCAAGAGGAGCGGCGTGCCCTGAAAGAGCTCGATATAGAGCCGTGCCCCGGTCCGTGCCGCGCGATGGCGCGCGATCCGCGCCATCAGCACGGCCAGCCCCACCGTCCCGCCGCCGGCGAACCCTGCCAAGGCGAGCGCGATCGTCCATCGCGTCGCCAGCAGGAGATTGCGCAGAATGTCCCAGAAGGTGAACTGCATCAGCTGATCCCCGCCCCGAACAGAAGCGTCGCACCGCGGCCCAGCGCCCGGCGCAGCAGGATCGAGAGAACGAGATAGATCAGCGTCGCCACGAGATAGGTCCGGAACGCCTGGAAGGTGCGCGACTGCACGAGGTCCGCCTGGTAGGTCAGGTCGCGCACCGCGATCGTCGAGACCACCGCGGATTCGAGCATGGTGATGACGATCTGGCTCGCGAGCGCGGGAAAGATCACCCGCATCGCCTGCGGCAACACGACACGGAGGAACACGGATGTGCGGCT
Source organism: uncultured Pseudomonadota bacterium (assembly GCA_963745975.1). GTDB lineage: Bacteria > Pseudomonadota > Alphaproteobacteria > Acetobacterales > Acetobacteraceae > JAKAWQ01. The sequence goes on along the minus strand of CAVUZJ010000014.1, from coordinate 28,746 downwards.
AAGCCCGAGCGCGCGGGCCGCCTCGTGCTGGCCGGCCGGAACCGCATCGAGGCCGGCCCGCACGATCTCGATCCCGTACGCGGTGAGGTTCACCGTCATCGCCAGGATCGCCGCGCTGAACGCACCGAGATGCGGCCCGAGGCTCGGCAGTCCGAAATAGATGAAGAAGAGCTGCGCGATGAACGGCGTGTTGCGGATCAGCTCGACATAGAACCCGACGGCGGCGCGGCACCATGCGGCACCGCTCCGCCGCCCGGCCGCACCGAGCACGCTCAACCCGACGCTGAAGAGCGTGGTGACGGCGATCAGCTCGATCGTCGTCGCCGCACCGCTCAGAAGTGCGACACCGTAGAGGCTAAGCCAGCCCAGAGCGTGATCGCCGAAGGTGGTGTAACCGGAGGCGTGAATCACGCGATCCACTCAAGAGCCGGCCAGCCATGCATCGTCCCTTAGAGGTCCTTCGGGTTCAGCGGTTTGTGCAGCCACTCGACGCTGATCGCGTTGAGCGTGCCGTCGCTCATCATCTTCGCGATAGCGTCATTCAGGAATGATTTGAGCGCAGGCTCGTTCTTGTTGAGCGCGATGTGGTCCGGCGAGCTCAGAAGCTGGAACTTCTCCTCCGGCGCGATCGCAGGGTTGCGGGCCAGAACCGCGGCACCCACGTCGTTGCCCACCACGATGAGCTGCACCTGCCCGGCGAGAAAAGCCGCGATCACGCCGCTGTAGTTGTCGAAGCGGCGGATGTCGGCGCTCGGCGGCGCGACCTTCGTCACCGAGGTATCCTCGAGCGTGCCGCGATTGACGCCGATGGTCTTGCCGGCGAGATCCGCGGGCCCGGTCACCTTGAGCGCGCGCGGGCCGAGCACCGCGATATAATAGGGCGCGTACGCGGCGGTGAAGTCGATCACCTTCTCCCGTTCGGGGCTCTCGCCCACGCTCAGCAGGATATCGACCTTGTGGTCCTCAAGGTAGGGGATCCGGTTCTGCCCGGTCACGGCAACGAGGTCGAGCTTGACCCCGAGCGCCTTCGCAAGCGCGGCCGCGACATCGATGTCATAGCCGTGCAGCCGCATGTCCGGCCCGGCCGAGGCGAAGGGCGGAAAATCCTCGAACACACCCACCTTCAGCACGCCCGCCTGCTTGATAGCGGCGAGCGCATCGGCCCGCGCGGTCGCGGCACCACCCGCAAGCAAGACGAAGAACAGAGAAATGATCAGGAGAAAACCGGATCGTTCGGGCGTTCGAAGCGTCATGAGGGCCTCCGTTGTCGGACTGGGAGAGAAATCCGTCGGCACTCCGTAACGTGACCAGATCGGACCCGAAGACGCCAGCACTTTCCGGCGCGCGAGCTCAGCCCCAGCCCGCCACCCGCCCGAGCCGCGCCAGCCCGCGCTCCGCCGCCTCCTCGCCATGCACGTTCGCCCGCGCCCCAGCGGCTCCGATCGCCCGCGTATAGAGCGCGCAAAGCGCCGCGGCGCCGATCAGCTCCACGTCCGCCTCCCTTGGGGCCCCGCCCGCCGGCAGTGCCGCCCGCACCTCGTGCCCGATGAGCAGCCCCGAGAGATAGGAGGCGGCCGCCCCCTCGCCGAGCCGCCCGTTGAGCCCGAGCGTGCGCACCCCGAACAGATGATGCAGCAGGTGCCCCTCCTCGCCGGCACGCGCAACGCCGCGATCGAACGAAGCCGGATCGCTGGGCGCATCGCGCATCAGCCGCCCGAGGATCGTATGCCCACGCAGTGCCGCGAACGCCTCGCCGGTGAAATAGGTCTCGAAGCGCAGGATCCGCCCGTCCTCGATCTGCGCCCACTTGCTGTGGCTGCCGGGCAGGCAGGCGAGCGCCGTCCCCCCGATCTCCGCCGCCACGCCCAGGAGCTGCGTCTCCTCCCCGCGCATCACCTCCGGCGTGCCCGCCGCGTCTTCGCACGCGAGCCCCGGCACCACGCGCACCTCGACGCCCGCGCAGGCAATCCTCGCCAACCCGCCCGCGATCTCGCCCAGGCCCGCCGGGCACGGCACATAGGGCACCTCCTGCCAGCCCTGCCGGCTGCCGATCATTCCCGACATCAGCACACGCCGCTCGCCCGCCTCGATCCAGTCGCCGACCTGGCGCCGGAGCTCTTCCTCGAACCGGCCGCCCTCCACGGCGAGGATCCCGCGCGGCGCCGCGCGCCGTTCCCTCACCACGCCCGCCGCGTCGATGCGAAACGCGCGGAAGCTGCTGGTTCCCCAATCGATCCCGATCATCCGCGCCGCCCCACAAAACCGGAGCCGGCGATGCTACACGCCCGGCGCCCACGGTTCGGCCAAAACCGAAGCATCGCCGCGCGCCCGCCGGCTAATCTCCCACCCACGCCCAACCCGCCCGGAGCCCCCCATGAGCGTCACCTGCTGCATCCGCTACGTGATCGATCCCTACAAGCGCGACGCCTTCGAGGCCTACGCCCGCAAATGGCTGACGATCATCCCGGCCTGCGGCGGCGACCTGATCGGCTATTTCCTTCCCCACGAGGGCACCAACAACATAGCCCTCGCCCTCATCTCCTTCCCGAGCCTCGCCGCGTACGAGGCCTATCGTGCGCGCCTCAAATCGGACCCCGAGGGCGCGGCCAATCTCGCCATCGCGTACAAGGAGCGCTTCATCCTGAGCGAGGAGCGCAGCTTCCTCACGCCGATCCTCCCCGCGCCATGATCACCGTCATCTTCGAGGTCCTGCCCCGTGAGGGAAGACGGGACGCCTATCTCGACCTCGCGGCGCGCCTCCGGCCCCGGCTCGAGGCGATCGACGGCTTCCTCTCCATCGAGCGCTTCGAAAGCCTGAGCCAGCCCGGCAAAATCCTCTCCCTTTCGTTCTGGCGCGACGAAAGCGCGGTCGCCGCCTGGCGGGCGCTCCCCGAGCATCGCGCGGCGCAGGCCGCTGGCCGGTCGCGGATCTTCGCCGACTATCGCCTGCGCGTCGCCGCGGTCCTGCGCGATTACGGCATGCAGGAGCGTGCCGAGGCCCCCTCCGACTCCAAGACCGCTCACGGCGCCTGAGCCGCCTCCGGCGCGGGCGCCTGGCCCGCCCTGCCGATCCCGCGCCGGCGCACCCTTGATCTCGGTCGCGATGCGCCGAGATGGTCCATCGAGCCGCGAGGAGCCGCGATCGATGAGTTCCCATCCCGACACGGAGGGGCCGCGCGTCGGCGTGGTCGGCCTCGGCCACATGGGCCGGGCGTTCGCGGAGAATCTCCTCGCGGACGGACGTTCCGTCACCGTGTTCGACCGCAAGCGCGATCTCATCCCGCCGCTGGCCGAGATGGGGGCGATCGCCGCGACCGGGCTTGCCGCCATCGGCGAATGCGAGATCGTGCTGACATCGCTCCCCGACGATGCCGCCGTCGCCTCCGTCGCCGACGCGCTGATCCCGCTTTTGCGCGCCGGCGCGGTGCATGTCTCGACCAGCACCATCAGCGCCGGATTGTCCCGCGATATCGCCGCGCAGCACCGCGAGCAGGGCCAGGGCTATGTCGCGCTTCCCGTTCTCGGCAACCCGGACTTCGCGCGCCAGCGCGGCCTTTATCTGCTCGCCGGCGGCGCATCCGCCGATATCGCGCGCATTCGCCCGGTGGTCGAGAAGCTGGGCCGGCAGCTCTTCGTCATCGGCGAAGATCCCGGGCTCGCCAACGTGATGAAGCTCGCGGGGAACGTGCTGACCGCGGCGACCCTCCAGAGCATGGGCGAGGTCTTCGCCCTGCTGCACAAGTGCGGCATCGACCCGGAGACGAGCTACGAGGTGCTCACGAGCACTCTCTTCGACGGCAAGGTGCACAAGAACTACGGCGGCAAGATCGTGCACGGACAATTCAGCCCCGCCGGCCTCGCGGTGCCGCTCGCGGCCAAGGATCTCCGCCTCGCGCTTGCGGAGGCCGAGCTCGCCCGGGTGCCGATGCCGGTTGCCGCGATCGTCCGCGATCGGCTGGTCGCGGCCGAGGCGCGCGAGTGGGGCGAGCTCGACTGGTCGGCCCTCGGCAAGCTCGCCTCCGCCGAAGCGGGGTTCCCCGAATAGAGGATCGCGCGATGCCAAGTTCTTCTCTCGAAACGCCAGGTTCTTCCCTCGAAACAATCGTCGTTCCCGGAACCTCTCTCGCGCCATCCCGCATCGCGCTCGGAACCTGGGCGATCGGCGGCTGGATGTGGGGCGGCAGCGACGATCGGGAGTCCATCCGCACCATCCACGAGGCCCTCGATCTCGGCATCAATACGATCGACACCGCCCCCGCTTACGGCTTCGGCCATGCCGAGGAGGTCGTCGGCCAGGCGCTCGCCGAACACGGCGGGCGCGAGAAAATCGTCATCGCCACCAAGGTCGGTCTCGACTGGCGCGACGGCCAGCCGTTCCGCAACGCCACCCGGGCGCGCATCCGCAACGAGATCGAGGATTCGCTCCGCCGTCTCCGCACCGACGTGATCGACATCTACCAGGTGCATTGGCCGGATCCGCAAACCCCGATCGAGGAAACCGCCGGCGCGCTCGCCGAGCTGCACCGCGCCGGCAAGATCCGCGCGATCGGCGTCAGCAATTTCAGCCCCGCGCAGATGGACGCCTTCTGCGCCGCCGCCCCCCTCCATACCGCGCAGCCGCCCTACAACCTATTCGAGCGCGAGGCCGAGAAGGACGTCCTTCCCTATTGCCGCGAGCACCGCATCGCGACCCTCGCCTACGGCGCGCTCTGCCGCGGCCTGCTCGCCGGCCGCATCACCGCCGAAACGAAGTTCGAGGGCGACGATCTCCGCCGCACCGATCCCAAGTTCCAGCCCCCGCGCCTCGCGCACTATCTTCGCGCGGTGGAGCGGCTCGATGCCTTCGCCCGCGAGAACTTCGGCAAGCACGTCCTCGAGCTCGCGGTGCGCTGGGTGCTCGATCGCCAGCCGCTCAGCATCGCGCTCTGGGGCGCGCGCCATCCGCGCCAGCTCGAGCCGGTCTCCGCGATCGGCGGATGGCACCTCGGCCCCGATGCGCTGGCCGAGATCGACCGCATCGTCGCCGATGAGGTGCGCGATCCGGTCGGGCCGGAATTCATGGCCCCGCCGGTGCGCCTCGCCGCCTGAACCGCGGCCGCGCGGCCGAGAACGGCGTCAGGCCATCTTCCCTACGCCATTTTCCCTTGGGCGCCGATGATCTCCTCGAGCGAAGCCGCCTCGAAGCGCTCGCGATCGATCTTCAGATAGGCGGTGCCCTCCTCGGCCGCGACCGACGCCTCGAGCACGCCCGGCAGCCCCGCCAGCCGCGCCGCCAGCGCCGCCGCCTCCCGCGCATCGATCGCGCCGAGATGCACCATCCGGTTGGCGGAGCGGACCGGCCGGCGCATCGAGGCCGCAACCGCCAGCCAGATCAGCGCGAGCACCAAGGCGAGCAGGAACACCCCGCGCGCACCGCCCGCGGCGAAGGCGAGCCCGCCCACCGACCCGCCCACGAAAATGCCCAGGAACTGCGAGCTCGAATAGATCCCCGTCGCCGTTCCCTTCGCATCCACCGGGGCGATCTTGGTGACGAGCGAAGGGAGCATCGCCTCCATCGTGTTGAAGGCGGCGAAGAAAGCCACCAGCGCCACGAACGCCGCGATTGCACTTCCCCCCGCCCAGGCGAGCAGCGCCACGCTCGCCGCCAGCACCAGGATCGCGCCGATGAAAACTTCCTTCATCCTGCCTCGCGTCTCCGCGACGATCACCGCCGGCACCATGAGCGCGACCGAGATCGCCAGCACCGGCAGATAGATCATCCACGCGCCAGCTTCCCCGAGATGGAAGCTGCGCGCGAGCAGCAGCGGCACGGCGAGGAAGCTCGCCGTCAGGATCGCGTGGAGCACGAAGATCGCGAAATCGAGCCGCAGCAGCTCGCCGTTGCGCAGCACGCGCGCGAACATCGCCGGCACCGCCTCGGCGTCGCGATGGCGGCGGACGCGCGCCTGCGCCGGAACCGCGCCGTAGGTGATGGCGATGCCGCAGAGCGCGAACCCGCCGGTGAGCCAGAAGATGCCGGACAGGCCGATCGCCGCGGCAAGCAGCGGCCCGACGACGATGGCCAGCGCGAAGGAAAACCCGATCGTCGCCCCCACCACCGCCATCGCGCGCGTGCGCACCTCCTCGCGCGTGAGATCGGCGATGAGCGCCAGGATCACCGAGCCCACCGCCCCCGCACCCTGCACGACCCGCCCGATCAGCACGCCCTCGACGCTGCCGGCGCGCGCGGCAATCACGCTGCCGGCGGCGAAGAACAGCAGGCCGATCAGGATCATGAGCTTGCGCCCGACACGGTCGGAGAGCAGCCCGAAGGGGATCTGCAGCAGGCCCTGCGTCAGCCCGTACGCGCCGAGCGCCAGCCCTATCGTCTCCGCCGTCGCGCCCTTGAGCCCGTGCGCATAGGCGGCAAACACCGGATAGATCATGAAGAGGCCGAGAAGCCGCATGGCGAAGACCGCGGCGAGAGACACGGTCGCGCGGCGTTCGCTCTGGTTCATGCTCTCTCCCCGGAGGTCATCGCGTGCGCAAGGCCGAGGCCCTGAAGCAGGCACGTGTCACCGCGTCGGTCCGATGCCCCGGCAGGAAAGCCGCGATCGCCCTGCCACGCAGCTCCCGAGTAGGGTCATCGCCGCGCAAAGTCAATCGCTCGCACGCGCGGCGCCATCGCGATTTCCGAGCCCCAGCCGATGAATTGCGCGTTCCGGCGCAACCGCCCCACCTTCATTAAATCCGCGTCATCGCCCTTTCATGCCAAGGCCCCCCACGGGACTCCGGCTGGATTCCGGTCGGATTCCGGTCGGATTCCGGCCGGACGCCGCCGCCGCGCCTGGTTGCGCGGGGCGATCAAAAGGGCGAGAAAGGCCGAAGCACGCGCTCGCATGGGGGAGTCTCCGCTTCGCATGGCTGATACGGAAGATGAGGCCCCCGAGCGAAGGGCCCGTGCGAAGCCGACCACCCCCTTTCCGCACCCCGCTTCGTACCGGCTGATACACCTGATGCTGCCGATGCATCGGCAGCATATCGTGATGTTCGGCGTGGCGGCGCTGCTGGTCGGGCTGATCGCGGCCGTCTTCAGCCTCGGCATCAACTGGGCGATCGCCACCTTCCAGAGGGCGGAGGCGGCGCGGCCCTGGCTGCCCTTCGTCCTCTGCCCGGTCGGGCTCGGGACCATCGTCTTCGTCACCCGCACCGTCTTCCCCGGCGCCCAGGGAAGCGGCATTCCCCAGGCGATGGCCGGGCTGCGCATGCCCAATCCCCGCCAGGTGGACCGCCTGCTCTCCTGGCGCATCGCGATCGGCAAGCTCTCGCTCACTCTCGCGGGCTTCCTCTGCGGCGCCTCGATCGGCAAGGAAGGGCCGATCGTGCAGATCGGCTGCTCGGTGATGAACAATATCGGCCGGATCGGGCTGCCGCGCACGATCGGGCTGCAGAAGTTGCTGATCGTCGCCGGCGGCGCTGCCGGCATCTCGAGTGCCTTCAACGCGCCGCTCGCCGGCGCGGTGTTCGCGATCGAGGAGATGGCGCACCACTACGATTCGGTGACCGGCCGCTCCGTGCTGATCGCGGCGATGCTGAGCGGCCTCGCCCTTTACGCCGTGTTTGGCGCGGATTTCTACTTCGGTTCCTCGCAGGCGCACCTCCCTTTCGGGGTGGGATGGCTCGTCATTCCAGTCTGCGGCGTGGTGGGGGGCCTAGCCGGCGGCCTCTTCTCGCAGATCCTGGTCAGCCCGCTCCGCGTCCTCCCGCGCTGGCTCGGCACCCTCGCCCGCGACCGCCCGGTTCCCTTCGCCGCGGGCTGCGGCCTCGTGCTCGCCGGGCTCGGCTGGCTCTCCGGTGGGCTCGTGTTCGATTCGAGCTACGCCGCCGCGCGCGCCGCCGTGCATGGCACCACGCTCCTGCCGCTCGCCTTCGCCCCGCTCAAATGGGCCGCCACCCTCGTCTCCTACCTGAGCGGCATCCCGGGCGGCATCTTCGCGCCCTCCCTCGCGGTCGGCGCGGGCGTCGGCGCCATGCTCTCCCGCCTGGTCCTCCTCCTCCACCTCCTCCCCAACCTGCCGGTGGACGCCGTCGCGATGATCGGCATGGCCGGCTACTTCGCGGGCGTCGTCCAGTCCCCGCTCACCGCCGCGGTCATCGTCGTCGAGATGACCAACGATCCGGCGATGACGGTCGCCGTCGGGCTCGCCGCCGCGCTCGGCAGCATCAGCTCCAAGCTCGTCTGCCCGGTGCCCGTCTACGAGGCGATGGCGCGGCAGTTCTTCACCGCCGTGGCCGAGCCGGAGCCCCCCGCCCGCAAGGGCTAAGGCCAAGGGGCTCTGCCCCCTGGCCTAAGCGGCGCGGCTCGCGCGTGCGCCGGCGAGCGCCTTCACTTTCTCGGTGTCCGCCGCGAGTGCGGCGGCCGGGCCCTCGTGGATGATCGCTCCGTCGCTCAGCACATAGGCGCGATCGGCGAAGGCGAGTGCGAGGATCGCGTTCTGCTCGACGAGCAGGATGGCCGTGCCTTCGCCGCGCATTCTCTGCATCGCGTGCATCACCTCCTCGACGATGACGGGGGCGAGGCCCTGGGAGGGCTCGTCGAGGAGGAGGAGGCGCGGGTTGAGCAGGAGCGCGCGCGCGATCGCGAGCATCTCCTGTTCGCCGCCCGAGAGCCGTCCGGCCTTGCTGGTGCGCCGTTCGCCAAGCCGGGGGAAGAGCGCGAAGACGGTGGCCGCCGACCATTGTCCGGGCGTGGGCGGCGGCACGCGCAGGTTCTCCTCCACCGTGAGGTGGCGGAACATGTGCCGTCCCTCGGGCACGTAGCCGACGCCGCTTTGGGCGATCCGATGGGTGGGCCAGCCCGTCACGTCCCGGCCGCCGATGCGGACGCGCCCCTCGCGCGGCGGGGTGAGGCCCATGATCGCGCGGAGCGTCGTCGTCTTGCCCGCGCCGTTCCGCCCGAGCAGCGTCACCACCTCGCCCTCGTCCACGCCGAGCGAGACGCCGTGGAGGATGTGGCTCTTGCCGTAATAGGCCTGCAAGCCCTCCGCCTCGAGCAGGCGGCTCATCGGTGAGCGCCGGAGCCCAGATAGGCGGCCTGTACCGCCTCATTGGCCGCGATCTGCTCGGCCGTGCCCTCGGCGAGCATGGTCCCGTTGTCGAGCACGGTGATGCGGTCGGCGACGCCGAAGATGATGTCCATGTCGTGTTCGATGAACAGCATGGTGATGCCGCGCTCGCGGTTGAGCCGGCGGATGATCCCCACCATGTGCTCCGTCTCCTCCTCGCCCATTCCCGCGGTCGGCTCGTCGAGCAGCAGCAGCCGCGGTTCGCGCGAGAGGGTGATGCCCATCTCGACGATGCGCTGATCGCCGTGCGCGAGCTCGCTTGCGACGCGGTCGGCCTTCTCCTCGAGGTGCACGGCGGCGAGCAGCTCTTCGACGCGGCGCGCCACCTCGCGCCTGCCCGCGGCGCCGAGGAACGGGCGGAAGGTGAGTCCCATCGCCGCCTCGACCGCGACGCGCAGATTTTCGTACACGGTGAGGTCGGGGAAGATCTCGGTGATCTGGAAGGTGCGGATGATGCCGCGCGCGACGAGCCGCGCCGGGCGGAGGCCGGTGATCTCCCGCCCGTCGAAGAGGATCCGCCCCGTGCTCGGCGGGAAGAATCCGCTGACCAGGTTGAAGAGCGTTGTCTTCCCCGCGCCGTTCGGCCCGATCACGGCGCGGAGCTCGCCCTGCTCGACCGCGAGGTCGATTTCGGTGAGCGCCTGCAGCGCGCCGAACCGGCGCGACACGCCGTTGAGCTCCAAGAGGCTCACCCGCTTCTCCGCCGCGCCAGCACGCCGAGCAGCCCGCGGGGGAAGAAGAGCACGACGAGGATGAACATCAGCCCGATCACCGAGAGCCAGTTCTTGGTCAGGCTGCTCGCATAGTCCTGCATGAAGACGTAGATCGCGGCGCCGACGAACGGGCCCCAGAAGTTCCGCATGCCGCCGAGCACGCAGATGATCACGAAGTAGCCCGAGAGCTCCCAGTAGAGGTCGAGCGGCGAGGTGAAATTGTTGAGGAGCGCGCTCATGCTGCCCGCGAGCGCGGTGACGAAGCCGGAGATCGCGAAGGCGATCCAGGTCAGCAACTCGACGCGCACGCCGAGGAACTCGAGCCGCCGCGCATTCTCCCGCGCGCCCACCATCGCGTGGCCCAGGGGCGAGTTCAGCACCCACCAGAGAACGAAGGCGCCGATGGCGAAGAAGAACAGCACGAAATAGTAGAACGGCACGCTGGTCAGGTGGATGGCGCCGCCGGGGAAGGCGAGCGGCTCGCGTTGGAAGCCGGTCAACCCATCCTCGCCGCCGGTGAAATTGTTCCACCGCACGGCGATGAAATAGAACATCTGGCCGAAGGCGATCGTGATCATCGCGAAATAGATGCCGCGCTTCTTCATCACCAGTGGCCCGAGCAGGCTCGCGGCGACGCCGCCCAGCAGCACGCCGGCCGCGACCGCGAGCCACATGTTCGGCCCGACATAGCGCAGCATCAGCCCGGTCCCGTACGCGCCGAGGCCGAAATAGGCGGCATGGCCGAAGGAGAGCCCGCCGGTGAAGCCGAGCAGGATGTTGAGGCCCATCGCGGCGAGCGCGTAGATCAGCACGCGCGTGCCGAGATCGGTGTAGCTGCCGACGAGCGGCAGCCAGAGCGGAGCGGCGAGGAGCAGGGCGGCGAAGATCGCGAACCGGACGGCATCGCCGCGGAGGCCGGCGCGGCGGGCGCGAATGCGTGGCCTCGCCTCGGTTTCTACACTCACTCGAAGAGGCCTTCCTGGCCGAGCAGCCCGCGCGGGCGGATCAGCAGCACGAGCGCCATGATGAGGTAGATGACGACCTCGCTCGCCGCCGGCGCGTACATGGTGACGACGCCGGCGGCGACGCCGATGATGAGCCCGCCGAGGAGGCTGCCGATCAGGCTGCCGGCGCCGCCCACGATGATGGCGACGAAGCTCGGCATGATGAGACTCGAGCCCATGGTGGGCGTCAGGCCGAGCTGGCCGCCGGCGAGGATGCCCGCGAGCCCGGCGAGCAGGATGCCGAGCGCGAAATTCGCCGCCCGCAGGAAGTAGATGTTGACGCCGAGCGAGGCGACCGTCTCGAGATCGGCGTTGCCGGCGCGGATGCAGACGCCGAGCCGGGTGAACCGCAGCACGGCGAAGAGGCCGAGCGTCGCCACCGCGGCGACGATCACGACGAGCAGCCGGTAGCCGGTCAGGAAGAAATAGACGTTGCTCAGCGGATGGTCGAGGAAGTCGGGGATCGAGAAAGGCAGGCCCTGCGGTCCCCAGATCGTGCGCGTCATGTCCTCGAGGATCAGCGCCAGCCCGAAGGTGAGGAGAAGCGAATAGAGCGGGTCGCGGCCGTAGAGCGGGCGGATCAGCCCGCGCTCGGCGATCAGCCCGAGTGCCGCCGCCCCGAACGGCGCCAGCACCAGCGCGCCCCAGAATCCGACGAAGGGCACGAGCGTGAAGGCGAGATAGCCGCCGAGCGCCATGAACCCGCCATGCGCGAAGTTGATGACGTTGTTGAGCCCGAGGATCAGCGAAAGCCCGAGCGCCATCAGGGCGTAGAAGAAGCCGACGATCAGGCCGTTGAACGCGCCGAAGAGCAGCAGTTCCATCAGCGCTCCCGCAGCCGCGCGCGGCTGCCGGTGCGGCGGAAATCCACCGCGCCGGCCTCTTCCTTGTCTGTGGCGCGCCGCACGATCAGGTCGGGAAGGTCATCTTGCAGCCGGCCGCCTCGGGCGAAAGTGCGATCGTCTTGCCCGGCACGATGTCGGCGACGTGGAACAGGTTCGGATAGGCGCCGTTGCTCAGGACGTAGCCCGGGAACTCGTTGGCGATCATCTGGTGGTCGGCGGCGCGATAGAACGGCTCGTTCGGCTGCAGCGCGACCTCCGGCGGCAGCACCAGCCCCTCCAGCGCCTTGACCACGCTCATCGTATCGAGCGCCTTGGCCTTGTTCGCCGCCAGCGCCAGCGCGTGCGTGCTGGCGAAGCCGAACCAGCTCCGTCCGGAGGGCACCTTGCCACCCGACATCGTCTTGTAAGTGGCGACGAAATCCGCGACATGCGGCTGGTTCGGCTGGTCCCAATACCATTCCATCACCCACCAGCCGAGGCGCGCCTCCTTCGGCAGCGCCGCAAGGTCCTCGAGCTCGATCAGCGCCCCGGCAATGGTCATGTCCTTGTCCATCCCGAACTGCACCGCCTGCTTCATCGAATTGACGAGGTCGTTGCCGGCGGTGAGGTTGACCAGAACGTTCGGCTTCGCCGCGCGGATCTTGATCAGGTAGGAGGAGAAGTCGGTCGTGCCGAGCGGGGAAAGCGCGTTGCCGAGCACCTTGCCGCCGGCCTTCTCGAGCTGAGTCGCGTAGTCCTTCTGGAGCGAATGGCCGTACGCGTAATCGGGCGTCAGGAAGTACCAGTTCTTGCCGAACTTGTCGAAGAGCGTCTTGAAGTTGCCCGCCGTCAGCATCCAGGTCGTCGAGCAGGTGCGGAAGGTCGTCCAGCGGCACTCGGTCCCGGTCACCTGGTCGGTGTGGCCGCCGGTATCGAGATAGAGCGTCTTGAGCTCTTCCGCGGCCTGGCTCAGCGAGAGCGAAACCGCCGAGGAGACCGAGCCCATCAGGAAATTCACCTTGTCGCTGTTGACCAGCTTGCGCGCCTTGGTCACCGCAAGCCCGGGGTCGGCGGCCGAGTCCTCGACCAAAAGCTCGACCGGCCGGCCCATCACGCCGCCCGCCTTGTTGATCTGGTCGAGCGCCAGCTTCGCTCCGGTGATCTCGCTCGCCCCGAGGGCCGCGTAGGTGCCGGTCTCGGGATCGACCATGCCGAACTTCACCGGCTGCTCGCTCGCCGCGAAGGTGCCCCGCGCCGGATAGACCAGCGAGCCCGCCGCCGCGGCGGCAGCGCCCCCGAGCACCGAACGCCTGCCGATCTTTCGTGTGATGATATTCATTGCTTACCCTCCCTTCCTTCGCGCGCCATCCCCGAGCCTTTGGCCGGGGGGCGCTGGCATTGCCCGCCCGGCCGCATCGGAGCGCTGCCGGGCTGGAAACCCTTAATAGCGGCCCCCGCTTGCCGGGCAAGGGCGGGCGGCCCGCCGCGGCCGTTCCCGGCGGGCCTTCGCTTCTGAAACAGGCAGAAATTTATCGTGAAATCAGTGCCGCGCATCGCTTCATGAATGTTTCCTCATAAATCATCCCGCGGGGATCAGCCCGAGCGCGCCGAAGAGCAGCAGTTGCATCAGCGTTCCCGTAGCCGCGCCGCACGATCAGGTCGGGAAGGTCATCTTGCACCCGTCCTCCGCAGGCGACAGCGCGATCGTCGTGCCCGGCACGATGTCGGCGACGTGGAAGAGGTTCGGATAGGTCCCGTCGCTCAGCACATAGCCCGGGAACTCGTTGGCGATCATCTGGTGGTCGGCGGCGCGATAGAACGGGTTGTTCGGCTGCAGCGCGATCTCCGGCGGCAGTACCAGCCCCTCCATCGCCTTGACCACGCTCAATGTGTCGAGCGCCTTCGCCTTGTTCGCCGCCATCGTGATCGCGTGCAGGCTGGCGAAGCCGAACCAGCTCCGCGCCGACGGCGGCTTGCCGCCCGCCATGGTCTTGTAGGTCGCGACGAAATCCGCGACGTGCGGCTGGTTCGGCTGGTCCCAGGACCATTCCATCACCCACCAGCCGAGCCGCGCCTCCTTCGGCATCGCCGCGAGGTCCTCGAGCTCGATCTGCGCCCCCGCGATCGTCATTTCCTTCTGCATGCCGAACTGCACCGCCTGCTTCATCGAATTGACGAGGTCGTTGCCGGCGGTGAGGTTGACCATCACGTCCGGCTTCACCTCGCGGATCTTGATCAGGTACGAGGAGAAGTCGGTGGTGCCGAGCGGGGAAAGCGTATTGCCGAGCACCTTGCCGCCGGCCTTCGCGAGCTGCTTCGAGTAGTCCTTCGCGAGCGAATGGCCGTAGGCATAGTCGGGCGTGAGGAAGTACCAGTTCTTGCCGAACTTGTCGAACAGCGTCTTGAAGTTGCCCGCCGTCAGCATCCATGTCGTCGAGCAGGTGCGGAACGTCGTCCAGCGGCACTCGGTTCCCGTCACCTGGTCGGTGTGGCCGCCGGTGTCGACATAGAGCGTCTTGAGCTCGTCGGCGGCTTGGTTGAGCGAGAGCGAAACGGCCGAGGAGACCGAGCCCATCAGGAAATTGACCTTGTCGCTGCCGACCAGCTTGCGCGCCTTCGTCACCGCAAGCCCGGGGTCGGAGGCCGAGTCCTCGATCAGGAGCTGGACCGGCCGGCCGAGGATGCCGCCCGCCTTGTTGATCTGGTCGAGCGCCAGCTTCGCCCCGACGATCTCGCTCGCCCCTTCCGCGGCAAAGGTGCCCGTCTGCGGATCGACCATGCCGATCTTGACCGGCTGCTCGCTCGCCGCGAAGGTTCCCCGCGCCGGGTAGACCAGCGAGCCCGCCGCGACGCCCGCCGCGCCCCCGAGCACCGAACGCCGGCCGATCTTTCGCGTGATGATATTCATTGCTTAGCCTCCCCAGGTTACGCGCGCCATCCGCGAGCGATTGCGGACGGGCGCGGTCCGTCGCGGCCGCTCCCGGCGGGCGTTCGCTTCCGGAAGAGACACAAATTTGCTCAAAAAACCAGAGACAAATGTCCTTTCATGAATGATTCCTCATAAATCCTCCCGCGGAGGGCACGCCTCAGTGCGCAACGAGAACAGGAAGCCGGCTCGCGCCGACGATCTCGCTCGTAGCGCCCCCCAAGAGCATCTCGCGCCACGGCGGATGGCTGTAGCCGCCGAGCACGAGAAGGTCGGCCCCCGCATCGCGCGCGGCCGAGAGAAGCTGCCCGCCCGGCCTTTCGCCCGCGAGCTCAGGGACCAAGCGCCGCGCCGCCTCGATCCCGTGCAGGCCGAGATAGGCCTGAAGCTCGTCGGCGCCTTCGCCCTCCGCTGCGCCGAGCGTGATGATGATGGTCTCTTTCGCGAGCCGCAGCAGAGGAAGCGCCCCGGCCACGGCGCGCACCGCCCCCGCCGAGCCGTTCCAGGCGATCGCCATGCTCTCGCCGATCGCGGCCGGCGCCTCCGCCGGCGCGAGCAGCACCGGCCGCCCCGAACGGATCAGCGTCTCCTCGATCGCGTCGGTATGCGGCGCGTCGATGACGCGGTCGGACCGGCCGAGCACGACGAGGTCGAAGAAGCGCGCCCGCCGCGCGACGAGCGTCGCCGCATCGCCCGTCTCCTCGTGCCACGCGGCCCCGCCCGCTCCCTTCGTCAGCTTCAACCCGTGCCGCGCAGCCGCCGCCGCGAATTCCGCCCGCGTCGCCTCGGCAATCGCCGCCACCTCGCCGGACGTCTGCTCCGCCCAGCCCAGATCCGCCGCAGCCGCGAGCCCCTCGGCGCCCGCCGCCATCACGACCTCGCCGATATCGAGCCGCACATGCATCGCCTCGAGACGCGCGCCGAAGCGGCCGGCGAGCCGGCAGGCAAGCTCGAGCGCGCCGCCGCTGGCGCTCCCTCCGCTCGCGCCGGCGAGAATTGTCCTGATTGCCATGGCCTGCCTCTCCTTTCTCCGGCGATCACGGTTTACGATTTAGGGTGCCAGATCGTGCCCATGCACGTCGTGCGCGCCCCCTGCCTCGAGCACCGCGATCGCCTTCTGCTCCTGCTCGGCGTTCCGCACATTGACCCACAGCAGAAGCCCCCCGCGCGCGAGCTGCTGGCTCAGCGTCTCGGCGTGATGGCGGTGGATCATCCGGCCGAGCACCGCGCCCACCGCCGCCCCGCTGCCCGCGGCGACCAGGATCGGCGCCGCCGCCCCCGCGCCGCCGAACCCGACCGCGAGGGCGGCGACGAACGCAAGCGCCGGCGCCAGCCCGAACTCCGCCTCCACGCGCGAGACCCGCGAGAAGAACGTGTCGCGCGGCGCCTTCGGCTCGTCCGCCATCTCCTCGATGCGCCGGAACTCATGTCCGAGCGCCCGCTTCACCGCGTCCTCGTTCGCCAGCACGCTGAAGGCGGCGCGGTCGAACCCGTGGGTCTCGAGATCGAAGACCGCGCGCTCCAGCGCCTCGGCGGAATTGAAGACGGCGACGACCTCGCGACTGGCAGCGGACATGGCGGCGATCCTCAGGGAACCACGGTGACGGGAAGCGGGGCGAGACTGACCAGCTTCTGCGAGATGCTGCCGATCAGCAACCCGGCGATGCGGCCGGCGCCCCGCTTGCCGACGACGATGGCCTCGGCGCCCTGCTCCTCGGCGATCCCGAGGATCGCGGCCGCAACCTCGCCGGCACGCGATTCGAGCAAGATCGTGGGCACGCCCGCGCTCTTCGCACGCTCCCTCGCCTTCGTCAGTATAGTCGCCGAGGCGGAGGCGAGCATTTCCTTGAACCACGCCTGTTGCGCATGGGTGAAGGCTTCGACCACGCTCTCGGGAATGCCCTCGCCCCCGATGACGTTCGCGATCACGAGCTCCGCCCCAACCCGCTTTGCCCATCGCGCGGCGTAGTCGATGGCGCGGTCCGCGCCCGCCGAGCCGTCCGTCGCGACCAGGATGCGGCTCATGGCCCGGCGTGCGCCGCAACCGGCGCGGGACCCGCCATCCGCCCTTGGCCGCGGCGCGCGAGAGCCGCGTAGGCGAGCATCTTGCATCCGCTGTTGATGAGGAACCACGCGAGCGAATAGGCCCAGACGAGGCCCGCATAGCGCCAGCCGATCGGTGCCACGAACCACCCGTAGACGACGGCCAGCGTGCCGACCAGCTGGGTCGTCTCGGTCGCCGCGAAGAGCTTCCAGCTCGGCCAGGGGCGCTGCCAGATCGCCCCCTTGTTGCGGGTCAGATAGATGGTGAGATGCCCCGCGACGAGGAGCTTGAGGAAGATCACCGACTGAAGCTCGCCGCGCCCGAGACGCAGCCAGCTTTGCGCGAGCCAGAAGAGGACGAAGGAGGCGATCACGCCGAGCACGCCGAGCAGGGACGCGATCGTGAGCGTGAGCCTCATGTTCCAGCGCACCGGCCGCTCCGCCACCGGCGCGTTGTCGTAGGCGATCATCATGATCGGCAGATCGTTCAGCAGCGCCAGCAGCACGATCATCACCGCCGTCACCGGATAGAAATTGAAAACGAGGATCGAGAGCGTCATGAAGAGCAGCAGCCGGATCGTCTCCGAGATCCGATAGATCGCGTAGCTCGTCATCCGCTCGAAGATGCGCCGCGCTTCCTCGATCGCGGTGGTGATCACCGAAAGCCCGGGCGCGGTCAGGACGAGGTCCGCGGCGGCGCGGGCGGCATCGGTCGCCCCGCTCACCGCGATGCCGACATCCGCCTGCTTGAGCGCCGGCGCGTCGTTGACCCCGTCTCCCGTCATCCCGACGATGTGCCCGCGTGCCTGCAGCGCCTTGACGATCGCGTATTTGTGCTCGGGGAAAACCTGTGCGAACCCCTCCGCCGCCTCGACCGCGCGCGCATCGAGCGCCGCCCCTCCTTCGCCGAAAGCCTGATCGGCCGGCAGGATTTTCTCCCCAAGGCCGAGCCCGCGTGCGATCTCGCGCGCGATCGCCTGGTGATCGCCCGTCACCATCTTGATCGCAACGCCCATGCCGCGCGCGCGCGCGATCGTCGCCGCGGCATCCGCCCGCGGCGGATCGTGCAGCGGCAACAGGCCGAGAAACCGCCAGCCGCCCGCATCCTCCCGGCGCGCGACGCCAAGCGTACGTTCGCCTCTCGCCGCGAGCGCATCGACCGCCTCGCCCACCCGCTTCGCGAGCGCCGCATCGGGCTTCGCCATCGCGAGGATCACCTGCGGCGCGCCCTTGGCCACCTCGATGCGCGCGCCCACATGCCCAATCGTGGCCTCGGTCCGCTTGCTCACCGGATCGAAGGGGCGGAACGAAGTGACCGCATAGTCCGCGAGAATGTCGGGCGAGGCGAGCCCGGCAAGCACCGCCCGGTCGATCGCGTCGCCGCCCTCGCGCCGCGAGGCTAGCGCGCCGGCGAGCAGCAGCGCGTCCCGATCCTCTCCCCCGATCACCACCGGCTCGCCGAGCGTCAACCGGTTCTCCGTCAGCGTCCCGGTCTTGTCGGCGCAGAGCACGTCCACGCCCGCCAGCTCCTCGATCGCGACCAGCCGCGAGACGATCGTCTTGAGCCGCGCCAGCCGCTCCGCGCCAACCGCCATGGTGACCGAAAGGACGGCCGGCAGCGCCACCGGAATCGCCGCGACCGTGAGGATCAGCGCGAAGAGCACGGTCTCCACGAGCGGATCGCCGCGCGGGAGCGCCACCGCCAGGATCAGCGTCACCAGGCCGATCGTCGAGAGGATCAGGAAGTTCCCGATCCGCAGCACCGCGCGCTGGAAATGCGAGACCGTGCCGGCGGTCTCGACGAGATGCGCGGTCTCGCCGAGATAGGTCGCCATCCCCGTCGCGGTGACCAGGGCCGTCATTTCGCCCAGCGTCGCGATCGAGCCCGAATAGGCCGTATCCCCATCCTTCTTCTCCACCGGCAGCGATTCGCCCGTCAGCGCCGATTGATCGACGCTGAGATAATCCCCCGCGACCAGCCGCACATCCGCGGGAACGATATTGCCGAGCCGCAGCAGGATCACGTCGCCCGGCACCAGCGCACGCGCCGGAATGTCGCGCCAACGCCCCTCGCGCAGCACCCGCGCCCCGAGTGCGAGCCGCTGGCGCAGTGCCGCGATCGCCGTGTCGGCCTTGAACTCCTGCCAGAAGCCGAC
Source organism: uncultured Pseudomonadota bacterium (assembly GCA_963745975.1). GTDB lineage: Bacteria > Pseudomonadota > Alphaproteobacteria > Acetobacterales > Acetobacteraceae > JAKAWQ01. The sequence continues at coordinate 9,976 of CAVUZJ010000014.1, read as the reverse complement.
GCCGGCGTTGAGCAGGAGCATCGCCGTGATGATCGCGAAGTCGGCCCAATGGCGCACCGCCGCGGAAAGCAAAGCCGCGATCTCGATCATCCACGGGATCGGCCCCCAGAAGTACGAGAGGAGCTTGGCGGCCGCGCTCGCACGCTTCTCGGCCAGCGCGTTCTCGCCGAACTCGGCGAGCCGCCGCGCCGCCTCGGCTTCGCTCAAGCCCAGCGCGGGATCCGCCGGTTTTGCGCCGGCGGGCGCGCCTTCGGTCATCGCTCGCCGACCGGCGCGCCTACGCGTCCCACCTCAGGAAGAGCCCGACATCGCCGGGAAAGCCCTTGGGAAATTCCAGGACCCGCGCAGTGAGCGCAAAGCCGCGCGGCGCAAGCTCCGCCTGCCAATGGCGATAGACCGCTTCCGCATCGCCGGTGAGCGTCTCCGGCCATTGCGGCTCCTGCTGGATGATGGCGCGGCCGCGGTCGGTGCAGGTCTCGGGCGAGAAGCGGAGCAGCGGATACTCCTCCTCGCCGCGCTCGGCGGCGAGCCGCGCCTCCTGCATCAGCTCGCGCCATCGCGCGTCGCCCACATGGCTCTCGATCAGCGCCTTCACCTCCGCGCGGTGGCGCTCGGCGGCTGCCGCGCCGTCCGCCGTCACCGGAACGCGCATGTGCTGGAACGCTTCCATGAGGCTGCGGAACGCGCCGGCGGTCACGCCGGCCTCTGCCGCGCGCTGAGCTCCCCATCGCCTGGCGCTCTCGCTGGTCACGTCGTCCTCCTCCTGCCCGAGCGCGCGGCCAAATCGGCCGGCCGCCCCCGAACGATAGGCGGGGACCTGCGTCCCACCTTGAGCAGGATCAATCCCGCGCGAGAAATCCCGCGCAAGCCCGGCCCCGCACGAGAAATCACCCCGGGGCCGCGCCATCCGGGCTCGCGGCTCTTTGTTCGATCTGGCATAAAGATGACAATTCGCCATGGGAACGTCCGCTCCGTCCCGCCCGCCGCCGCGTCCGCCACGCCCAGCGCCTGGCCGCCGCGGCCTCGTCCGGCGGCCGGCCGGCTCACGCATGCCCGCCCGCCCGCCCGCCGAGGCCCTCCTCCGCGATGCCCTGATCCGCGACCGGCTCGCCGGCCGGATCGGGCTCGAAATCGTCCAGCGCGCGCTCGCCCGCCGCTACCGCACCGGAATCGCCCTCATGCAGCGCGCGCTGGCGCGGCTCGAGGAGGAGGGCCTGGTGCGCCGCACCGGCGGGCGCTGGAGCTTCGTCCCCTCGCTCGACACCGACCATTCCCGCCGCGCCAGCTTCGAGCTCCGCCTGATGCTGGAGCCGCCCGCCCTCCTCGTCGCCGGGTTCCGCGCCGAGCCCGCCCTCCTCGAACAGCTCGTCGAAGAGCACACGCTCCTCATGGCGCGCCCGGAGATGACGCGCGAGGACCGCACCCGCGTCTTCGATCTCGACGCCCGCTTCCATGAGGCGATCGCCGCCTGGAGCGGCAATATCTTCGTTCTGACCGCGGTCCGCCAGCAGAACGCGCTCCGCCGGATGTTCGAGTTCGCCACCTACGCCGACGGCGCGCGCGTCGCCGCCTGGTGCCGCGAGCACATGGCGATCCTCTCGGCGGTCGCCGCCGAGGACATGCCGCTCGCCGCGCGCCTGATGCACCGCCATCTCATGCACGCCGCCGAAGCGGCCGAGCATCCGCCCCCGTTCCCCTGGCCCGGCGCCGAGCGCCGCACCCGCGGCAACACAGCTTCGTGAATTGCCGCGCTCCGCGTTCACGTAACAAATATTGTGCGCTGCCTCGGCGCGTGCGCTTCGCCCCGAGCGACGCCTTTTGGCAATTGTCGTGGGGGCCCATAATGACGTTTCCCAAACAGCTCGCCGTCATCGCCCTGATCTCGGTCCCGCTGCTGTGCGGCTGCCAGAACAACGAGGAGACCGGCGGATTGCTGGGCGGCGTCGGAGGGGCGGCGCTCGGCGCCGGCCTCGGCGGCGCCATCGGCGGCAACGCGACCGGCGCCCTGGTCGGCGCCGCGGCCGGTGGCCTCGCCGGCTACCTGGTGGGCAGCGAGATCGGCCGCGAGCTCGACCAGCGCGACCGCCAGATCGCCTCCAACGCCACCCAGCGCGCCCTCGAGCAGCCGGTCAGCAACCCCGCCACGGTCGCCCAGGCGCCGCCCCCGCCGGCGACCTGGCAGTCCGATCACAGCGGCGCGTCCGGCTCGTCGCAGGTCATCGCCGTCCAGCCCCAGTCGAGCGGCGGCCAATGCAAGACGGTACACCAGATCGCCTATATCCAGGGCAACGAGGTCCAGCAGAACACCCGCTATTGCCAGTCGCCCAACGGAAGCTGGACCCAGGCATGAGGGCGCGCCCCGTCCTCCCCGTCCTCGCCGCCTGCCTCGTGGCCGGCGCCGGCCCGGCGCGTGCCGCCGGCCAGCCCGACAGCGTGCTCCGCCCGCCGCCGCAAAGCGTAGAGTATTGTGCGGGGGACAAGGCCCCGGACCAGCTGAACTTCTCGGTCGTCAAGACCTCCCAAGGGAACGCCTTCTTTGCCTGGGGCGGAATCGCGTCGGGCGATACCCAGAACTTCGCCCAAGCCCTCGACCAGGCCGGACCTGTTCAGGAGGTGATCCTCTGCTCGCCGGGTGGAGACCTCGATGAGGGCCTCAACATCGGCTATCTCGTCCGTGAGAAAAAGCTCGCGACGCGGCTGCCCTCATGGAGCTATTGCGCCAGCGCGTGCAATTTCATCTTCATGGGCGGCGTTATCCGGACCGTTGACCCCGGCGCCCAATTCCTCGTGCACATGTTCGCAAACGAGGGCGGCGCGCTCGACCAGATCCAAGCGGACGAGGAAGCGGACTGGACGCCGTTCGGCTATGCCCAGCGTTTCCCCGAAGCGATACCGAGTTACGACTCCGATTTCAACAATGCCCTGAACACCTATCTCGACTCTCACAGCAAGCAAATACAATCCACCTACAACCAGTATCAGAAGGCGAACAATCAGCCGTCCCTTACGCTCCAGGAGTTCGAAGCGCTGGCGCCCGTCAAAAGCGCGATCCAGGACGCGGTGCTGCGCCAGATGGCCCTCGTGCAAGACATCAAGGAACTCCAGCAGGGCGACGCACAGATTGCCGCCAAGATCGCCGAGTTCCTCGTGAAGATGGAGCTCTCGCTCCACTTCCTGACCGCGTTCGCCAACACCCCGAACGACGCCCCGCACACCATGACCCCCGCGGAGCTCGCCGAGTACAATATCACCAACACCGATTAGACCCCCGCCGCGAGGCGCTGGCAAAGCAGCGCGAAATGCTGGCGACCTTCGGGGCGAAGGGATTGGACGCGGACCCGAAGGTCGGGGAAGGGAACTGCCTGGACGATCACCAAAAACGAGGCTCGGTTTGCTATTGACCGGCCGCCGGCGGCGCTTGCCCGAAAAAGATGCGTTGGCCCGCACCAGGCGCGCGTTGTATTGCCCCTGACCCGGTGCCAGGGCCGGTTGGAGTGACGCTCGATCCGGTAGCGCTTCGCCCGGGTATGGGTACGGCATCCATATCGGTGCCTGCAGAGCGATAGCGGGAGGAGCCGGTCGGGTTGATTTCCGCGATGGGGCCCGCTTGGCCGAAGCCCACGATCCCGGTGCGGGTCGCGTCGCTATCGCTGCCGGGAGCGATCGTCTGCGCCCTTCCCACCGAGCTCAACTGCCAGAGCGTTCCTCCAACCAAAAGGATCGCTCCGGCAATCATCGAGATCCTACGCAACATCATCGCTCCTTCCGTCGCCGGAACAATATTGGGCGCCAGGACGTAGAACCCAAAGCCAATCGGAAGAATCTTAGCATGTGACCAGCCCCGACCGCGCTCCTGTGCATGCGCGCCGCTCGCAAGCCGGCAAGAGCAGGGCCATGTTCAGGCTTGACCCCGGCGAGGTTGACCCGAAAAGGATCTCGTCCGCGACTGTCAAAATATGGGCCTTGAAAAAAACGGCAGGCATGGTGACTCCCGCTCCTCAGTCGCGTAGAAGATGGATCCAGAGGTTCGGGCAGCGATCACCATCTCCGGCCAGCTGGGATTCCGGCCCACTGCGCCGTTGTTACCAATACCACAATGCGGCACATCGGTGCTACAGCGACCCGTCGCTTTTTAGAGCGGCAGGGGCTCCCCCGCGCTCACCCATCGCGCTTTTGTTGATTGTCTTCTTGCGCAATTCACTCTTCCGGCGATTCCGCTTTGGCGCCCCTTCTTGAACGCTATCGTAACAACTCTCGACAGCCCAAATCTGACACCGGCACGGACGGTCATTACACTTACGGACGAATTTGCCAAGATAGAACGCTCATGGGCGTACAGCTCGCCGCCGCGAACGTTGCTAGCGCAGAGGTGGGTTGAGCTCCGGCCTTCCACGGTGAGGCGCTTGCGATGCGAGTGATCGTCGAGCTCATAGAGGGCGCGGAAAGGGCGTGGCGTAGGGGTCGGGGTCAGTGGGCCGCTATGCCAACTGCCATGGCAAGGGGGAGCCGGTGGGCCCGCGCGGGCGAATAACAAGCAGGGTTTCGCGGGTCAGTTGCTCGCTTTGAAGTCGGCCTCGATCTCGGCCATCAGCGGGCTCGAGTAGCCGGCTTGGCGCAGATGCTCGAAATCCTCCTCGACGTCGGCGTGCCAGGCTTTCCTCGCGCCGTCGTTCCGGTTGCCGGCGTATTTTAGATAGATTGCGCGGGCGGCGTCCGTTTGCCCGAGCATCATGAGCGCGTCGGCCCTGTTCGTCTCCAGCCAGAGCCAGGATGACGACGAGGGCGCAATGGCGATCGAGAGGTTCGCGGCGTCCAGGGCCTCCTGGAATGCGCCTTTCTCGTTGAAGTACCAGGAGAGATTGCCGAGGTCCCATGTCAGGGATCGGATGGCGTTCCGGGCGCCGCTGTCTTGCGGGTTCTTCGCCAGGGCTGCCTCGGCGAGCCTTACCGCCTGCCGGTAGGCCGCGAGCGCGGGCTCGAGCTTGCCCTCGCTGACCTCGATGCGGCCGACCTCGCGTTCGGCGTTGGCGTCTCCAAGCTTGGCGAGTTTTTGCCACCAGACGATGGCCTGGCTCGGGTCGCGCTTCACTCCCAGGCCCTGTTCGTAGAGCACGGCGAGGTTGCGCTCGGCGCCGGCATCGCCCTGTGCCGCGGCCTTGCGGTACCACTGCATCGCCTGGCCGTAGTCCTGGCGCACCCCCTCGGCGCGATCGTACATGAAGCCGATATTGTTTTCGGCCTCGGCGCTGCCCTGTGCCGCGGCCTTGCGGAACCATTGCATCGCCTGGCCGTAGTCCTGTGAAACCCCGTCGCCGAAGTCGTAGAGGTAGCCAAGAGAGTTTTCGGCGTCGGCATCGCCTTGGTCCGCCGCCGCGCGCAACCAGCGCATCGCCTCTCCGTAGTCCTTTGGCACGCCTTTGCCCGTTGCGTAGAGCCTGCCCAAGTTCCTTTCCCCGCCGGCGTCGCCCTGCGCCGCGGCCTTGCCGTACCAATACGCCGCGTTGGCGTAGTCCTGCTTCATTCCTTCGCCGCGCTCGTACATGGCGCCGAGATTTCCCTGCGCTTGCGCGTCGCCCTGCGCCGCGGCCTCACTGTACCAATGGGCCGCACTTGGATAGTCTCGGGGGACCCCCTCGCCGTTCTCGTAAAGCAATCCGATATCGTATTCAGCGACTGGGATGCCCTGGGCCGCGGCCTTCTTGTACCAGATCAAGGCCTCTTTGGAGCTCTGGGGGACGCCGTACCCGCTCGCAAATAGGGCTCCGATGTTGAGCTCGGCTGCGCCGTAGCCCTTTTCTGCGGCCCGCCGGAACCATGCCATTGCCTGTTCGTAATCGACGCGGACGCCAATGCCGTCCCGGTAAACGATGCCGATGTCGAACGTGGCGGCGGCGCTGCCTGCGGCGGCGGCCTTGCGAAGCCACATCATTCCCGTCTTGTAATCTGTCGGCACGCCGACGCCGTTGAAATACATGAATCCGATGCGGTGCTCGGCGTCGATCGAGCCGTAGCTTGCGGCCTTGATAAAATCCTTCGCTGCAAGGACGTCGTCCTTCCTGTAGTCGGCGCCGCTCAGGTAGATGTTGCCGAGCGTGTCCCACTTGGCGGCCTCGTGGAGCCGCCAGGTACTCGTATCCGCCGAGCGGGCCGCCGACGAAGATCAGCAGGGCCGCCGCAACGGCGGTGGCGACGGTCGTGTTGCGGGAGCGGCGCCAGCGCCGCTCGCTCAGGTGGAGGAACCGCATCACGGCCGCGAAGTCGCCACCGTAGCGGCGCGCCCAGGCGGCACTTGGGCGCTCCCGCGCACGCCAGGCGAGCGCGATGGCGAGATAGGGCATGCCGAGCAGGCCGGCGTCGCCGTTTCGCCAGAGCTTCGCGCTCTCCGCGATGTAGGCGTATTCGTCCGCGGCCTTGGCCTCGTCCCTGAGCCACTCGCTCAGCCTCAGCCATTGGCGGATCAGGCTCTCGTGGCTGATGTCGATCATCGTCTCGGAGGCGAGCGGTCCGCCCGGCGAGGCGACGATGAAGTTGCAGTCCCGATGGCGGAACGCCTCGACCACGGCGGCGGCCGATTCGGTTTTTCCGTCCAGCTTCTCAGCGAGCTCGCCGAAGCGGCAGGGCCGGCGAACGGCGTCCGCGATCGAGCTGCCGCTGACCAGGGCGCGGAAGAGCGTCCGGGCGGCGGGGCGGTGGGAGGGATCGATGGAATCGAGGACCTCCTCCGCGTGGGCGTTGAGGGCGCCGCTCAGGCCGCCGAGCGCCTGGTACTGCGCGAGGCGCAGGATGATCGGCGCGGAGCTGGCGGCCAGATCCGCTTCGGCGCGCGCGCGCAGCCAGAGCCGGTTCAGGACATGCTGCATCAGCGGCAGCTGGTCGGCGCGGCGCGCGAGGGCCTGGAGCTCGCCGGCGCCTGCCTCGTCCTCCCACGGTGCAAGGCTTGCGAGGTCGTTGAGCAGATGGTTCACCAGCGCGGGCTCGATCGAGAAATCGCAGACGCCGGCCGGGCCTTCGATCGCCTCGCGCGTCTCCTCGCGGGTCATCCGACGGGTGAGGTAGAGGCCGGAGTTGATCTCCTCCGCGAGATCGGGGAAGAGCGCGCAGGGGCCGAGATATTCCGAGCGCATCGTGATGACGACGTAGATATGCGTCTCGCGCGAGCGGGCGCTCTCGATCAAGAGGGCGGCGAAGCTTTCCGCGTCTTCGCGGAGCGGCGAGAGGAACGCTTGCGCGTCGTCGCGCGCGGCATAGTCGGCGTAGCGGAAGAGCTCCTCGAACTGATCGACCAGGATGAGCAGGTTGGCGCCGGCCGGCAGATTGCCCTCGCGGCACCATGCGACGACCGAGCGCGGGCCGCGGCGCAAATAGCGGACGAATTCTTGCTCGGAGAGCGCGGCGCCAGGCGCGAGCGCGAGCAGGGCTTGGGCAAGATTGTCGAGCGGCTGGCGGCCCGGGCGGAAGTCGGCGATCAGCCAGCGCGAGCCCGCGCTCGCCATTGCCCCGAGCTCGAGCGCGTCGAGGAGCCCGGTGCGCACGAGCGAGGATTTGCCGCTGCCGGATGGGCCGAGGACGGCGAGGAATCGCGCGGCGGCGAGTCGGTCGACCATCTGGTCCACGCACAATTCGCGGCCGAAGAAGAGGTCGGACTCGTCCTTGCGGAAGGGGCGGAGCCCGGGATAGGGCAGCCTCATGTCGGGCGCTGCGCTCAAGACTCGAGCGCCGCGATCACCGGCTGGAGCGTGTCGTGGTTGATCGGCGCGTGGACGCGCACACGTTTCAGCTCGGCGAGCTGCATGCCGCAATCTTCCTTGTTCTCCGGCGGCTCGACCACGAGCTCGAGCAGGCGCGGCGGCGCGGCGCGCTTGCCGCGGAGCTTGTTGTAGAGCCGGAGCTGGCCGCGCACCCAGAACGGAGTTGTCTGCCCGTTCACGACGATCAGCGCGTCGCAGTCGACCATGTTCTCGGCGAGATCGGCGATCACGTCCTCGGACTTGCCGTCGAGCCTGGGCAGCGCCGAGGTCGGAAACTCCTGTTGGATCTGCTTGGCGAGGTCGAAATCGTCGGCGGCGGCGTTGATAAAGACGAAGGAGGAGGTGGGTTTGGGCGGCGGGGGCGGCTTGCTCATCCGCTGCACGATCGCGGCCTTGAAGCCGGCCAGGGTATCGGCGATCACGTGCTCCCCGGCGAGCAGGTCACGGCAGGCCGGGTCCTCGATCGTGTCGAGCTTCAGATTGGCGTCGCGCCATTGGACGATCTCGATGGCGGAGGCTGAAGCGGCCTCGGCCTGGAACCGCGTGTAGCCCTCCGGCAGGTCCGGCGGCTTGCGGCCGAGGCGCGGCCCGAGCAGCTGGACGAAGAGCGCCGCGCGCGCGAGGTCGGCGGTGAAGGCGACGCGGAAGGCCTCCCCGCCCTGCGGATATTCGCCCGTGGGCAGGACGGCGATGCCGGTACTGGCCGAGATGGGAGCGGACCTGATCGGCCGCTTCCTCGAGATCGCCAGTCGGCTGGGCGAGGAGGACCGTGCGGCCCGCGTCCACGGCCGGCGGCGCCGGGGGCGGGGGCGGCGCAGAGCGCAGCTCCTTGAGCTTCTCCGCGATCTCGTTGACCAGCTTGTCGATCGCTCTGATGTAATCGTCGGTGCCGGGGCGCAGCGACCGGCAGCCCGATCCGTAGTCCTCCCAGAGATAGGCTCCGATGTGGTTGTCGAGCGGGTGGGGAAGAAGCGAGCGGTCTTCGGGGTCGAGGCACTCGACTGCGAAGAGTTGGGTCTCGTTGCTCTCGTTCCACGGGTTGCTGTCGATGAAGGCGTCAAGCTCCTTCTTCGTCCACGGGCGATCAGCGTAATTCGTGGAGGTGACGGCGAGGAATACGGCCGATTTTCGCGCGGCGCTGCACAGCCGGTCCAGCTGATGGTTCGCGGCGACCGATGTTTCGTCGAAGAAGATCTTCGGCGGCGTCCCGCCGAGGCGCCGGTGCAGCCTGTCCCTCACGTTTTCGTAGAGATGCCGGACCCAGCCCTTGCGGTCCACGTCGGCAACGTCGTCCACGTGGGCGTAGCTGAGGAAGACGTCCCATTCGTACCGCGTGAAGCTCATTTGTAACCCACAATCGGCGGTTGCGACCCCTGTGTTAGGGTAGCGCAACAAGGGGGGGTGCGGAAACTTCAAATCGACGAGACGTGATTTCGCGGGTGCAGCGGCCGGTCGGCGCGTTCGCATCGAGCCGAGAGTCCGCCGTTGAACGGCAAATTCGCCAGCCACGAAGGCAGGACGGCGACCGAACCGGGCGCCCAGCAGCGGTGATATCGCCGGGAAGAAGGCCGAAGCCTTGATGGCCCTCGCGCCGGCCGCCGAGGTCGGCGCGAAGGCGACCATGCTCCGACCCTCCGCCCCATCAACCGTGAAGGCCATCGTCTCGAGCCCGAGCGGCCCGATCACGGCATGCCGAAGGCGCTTCAGCCCGACCCAATGGTGCCGCGCGTCGCTCTCGGCCCGAAGCCGGCCCCTTCCTCGGCGAAATCTGGCACGGCGCCATCGAAGGCGTGCCGCGCAACCAGTGGCAGGCCGGCACCAGCCTCAGCCTCGGCTACATCCAATGGCTCTGCCTCATCATTCCTCCCGCACGCCTTCCGCATCTCCATCCCGCCCACCCCCGGCTTCCTCGTCCAGCTCATCAAATCCACCGCCATTGCCTCACTCATCGGCTTCGTCGAGCTCACCCGCGCCGGCCAGCTCATGAGCAGCGTCACACTCCAGCACCTCATGATCTACCCCCTCGTCGGCCCCCTCTGCTTCCCTCTGACAATCGCCAGCCGCCGGCTGGAACACCTGGCAGGCGCCCACCTCGGCCGCCAATGGCCGCTCCAGCCGCAACCGCCGACGACGACGCCGACCGCCCTCGCCCCGCATCAAAGAAAACCAGGCCGCTTCATCGCCGCTGCAACCCCAACAGAGACGGCGAGGAACCATATCGCGCACTA
>CAVUZJ010000013.1:0-152429 GCA_963745975.1 uncultured Pseudomonadota bacterium | reverse complement strand
TAGCCTACGATCTTGCTAGAAGGGGCGCCGTCGTCCTTAACTGCTCGGCACTGAGCAGAGTGGACATTCGCCCCGCGTCCGAGGCGCTCGACCTGATTGACGATCCCGTCATCATCGTTATCGACGGTTTCGCCGAGCAAGCTGCTGCGATCGCCGGCGTTCTTAACAGCATCGAGAAACGCGACATCGTCCTCCTCGCCGCCGACAGAGACTACCGACAAAGGCACATCGTGCGATCTCTGGGAGATATACCGTACCGATTGATTGATGGTCTCGATCTTAACGAAGCCGAGGCAATCCAACTGGTCAACAGCTACGTTCGACTCGGACTAACCGGCGCTGATGATGCCACGAAGCACCCGAGGCAATTCGCAAGAAGACTTATTGGTGAGCCCATCGCCGTGGCTTGCTGCCACATTCTGAGTGACATGAGGCCGTTAGACACGATCGTCCAGTCAACCTATCTAGCCGCGTCGGTGACGGAGCGCGCCCGCTATCTGATTGCCGCACTTGCGCAGTACTGCCTCAGCGCGGGCGTGCGTTACGACATCCTGGCGTCAGCGGCTGGGCGGGATGGGTGGGACAACCAATTCCAGGCTGCGCACCCGCTGCCACTCTGTTATTATGACGAGCCTCGGCGAAATTTCGTGGTGCCTCTGAATGCGACACTGGCGGAACGAACCCTCACTCGCGCCCCGGCGGAAGACGTCGCGAAGACCTTCGAACGTCTTGCCCTCGGTATTGCGCCACGCGTAAACCGCGAAGCGATCCGGAATCGGACGCCCGAGGCGAGGTTAGCCAGGAGACTTTTTGACTACGAAGACGTCATCTGCAGATTCTTAAACAAAGGAGCTGGATCATTCTACGCGAAGGTGCAATCTGCGTGGCAGTGGAATTCGCGGTATTGGGAGCAGGTTGCTCTTTATGATCTTGCGAAATTTAGATCGGAAGGCGAAGAGTTCCTCTTGCGCCAAGCGATTCAACACGCGAGGCACGCCGTCAGCATCGAAGCGCATCCGTTCCCACTCACCACCCTCGGAAAAGTTCTGCTCGCGCAAATGGGGCGGCCAGGGATTTCAAACAACAGTGTTTACTCGGAGGCGAAGGAAGTGCTGCAACGTGCCATTGAGGCGGAACATCTCAGGAACCGAACGAGCGTACACGCCTACGTCACCCTGTTCCACGGTTCGCTTGATTACCTCGCGCTCGGCGAAGACCTCAGCGGGGATGAAGTATTCGCGCTGAACGAGCTCGTTGACGGCGCAAAGAAATATTTCCCCCGCGACAAGGAACTCCGGGAGCTCGCAGAGCGGCTCGGGGCGCAGCTCTGACGCGCGGCCTCCTGCGCCGCAGAGGCCCCCAAGCGCGGACGGCTGCGGCTTCGGCGCCCCTCGACGGGCAACCCTAAGCGATTTTAGGTCCAAACAGAGGACCCCTCGACCTCGTTTGCCCAACGGCGTGGGCCCAAAACGTTCACAACCAACAGAGAACTCACAGCCTCTCCGTCTCTGGCAGTGTTAGGAGTTCCCCAAGCGCATCAGGCTTTGGGGACCCGACGAGGAACGAGGCCCCCCTACGGCCCTCCGAAGACTCAGACCTTCGGGCCTCAGCACTGCTCCAGCAGCGCCTGCGCGCAGGCGTCCAGAATCGCGTCCGCGTCGATCCCGTATTCGCGATAGAGAGCGGGGATATCCCCGCTCTGGCCGAAGCGATCGACGCCGAGCGGCACGATCTTCTGTCCGCGCACCGCACCCAGCCACGAATGCGCGGCCGGATGCCCGTCCAGCACCGAAACGAGCGTCGCACCGGCCGCGAGTGGCGCGAGCACGCGTTCGATGTGCGAAATCGCGCCGCGCGCGCCGCCGCGCCGCGCCCGCCGTGCCGCGAGCCAGCCCGCGTGCAGCCGCGCCGGGCTCGTCACCGCGAGCAGCCCGGCCCCCGGTTCCTCCTCGCGCAGCATCTCGAAGGCAGTGAGCGCCTCGGGCGCCACCGGTCCCTGAAAGGCGAGCGCGATGCGCGCGCCGCGCTCGGGCGGGAAAACCCAGTGCGCGCCGGCGATCACCGCGGCCGCATCCAGCTCGCGCGGCGGCTGCATGATCTGGCGCGTCGAAAGCCGGAGCCACACGGCAGAGCCGTCCGGAAGCTGCATGTGCTCGAAGGCGTGGCGGAGCAGGATCGCCAGCTCGTCCACGTGTGCCGGCTCGTACGCGGCGAGCCGATCGAGCGCCATCCCGATCAGCGGCGTGTTGATCGACTGGTGTTGACCGCCCTCGGGTGCGAGCGAGATGCCCGACGGCGTCGAGACGAGCAGGAACCGCGCGTCCTGGTAGCAGGCATAGATCAGCGCATCGAGCCCGCGATTGACGAACGGATCGTACACCGTGCCGATCGGGATGAGCCGCGCGCCGTAGAGCGCGTGCGCGAGCCCCGCCGCGCCAAGAAGAAGAAAAAGATTCTGCTCGGCTATGCCAAGCTCGAAATGCTGCCCGCGCGGGCTCATGCCCCAGCGCTGCGCCGAGGCGAGCTTCGCGTCGCGGAACACGTCGTTCCGCGTGTGCCGGTCGAAGATGCCGCGCCGGTTTACCCAGGGGCCCAGATTGGTCGAAACCGTCACGTCCGGGCTGGTCGTCAGGATGCGCTCGGCGAGCGGCCCGCACGCCCCCTCCCCGCGCCCGAGCTCGGCCAGGATTTCCCCAAACCCGGCCTGCGTCGAGATTTTTCTCCCGATGCCGCCGGGTGCGGGGAGCTTCTCCGGCACCGGAATCGCGGGGGTGACGAGCGCGCGGCCCTCCGGCGCGAGCGTCCGCGCAAACGGCACCTCGGCGATGAACCGCCTGAGCTCGCCCTCCGAAACCGCGAGTCCCTCGGCGATGTCCCATTCGTGCCCGGGCCGGATCTGCATGAGGCCGCGAAAACTCTCCATCTGCTCCGCGGTCATCAGCCCCGAATGGTTGTCCTTGTGGCCCGCGAACGGCAGGCCCATCCCCTTGATCGTGTAGGCGATGAAGCAGGTCGGCTGGTCGCTTCCCGCCGCCGCGGCCTCGAGCGTGTCGATGATGTACGCAAGATCGTGTCCGCCGAGATTGGTCATCAGCTCGCCGAGCTCGGAATCGGCGAGCGGATCGATAATCGTCCGCAACGATGGATCGCGCCCGAGATCGGCGAGCAGCGCCGCGCGCCAGGCCGCACCGCCCTGGAAGGTGAGCGCCGAGTAGAGGCTGTTCGGGCAATCGTCGATCCAGCGCCGCAGCTTCTCGCCCCCCGGCCGCGCGAAAGCCGCTGCGAGCTTGCGCCCGTATTTCAGCGTGACGACGTTCCACCCCATGTCGCGGAAGAGCCCCTCGATGCGGCCGAAAAGCCTGTCCGGCACAACCGAATCGAGGCTCTGGCGGTTGTAGTCGATGATCCACCAGAGATCGCGCACATCGTGCTTCCAGCCCTCGAGCAGCGCCTCGTAGATATTGCCCTCGTCGAGCTCGGCGTCCCCGGCGAGCGCGATCGAGCGCCCCGCCGGCACGTCCGCGCGCGCGAAGCCATGGCGATGGACGTAGTCCTGCATCAGCGCCGCGAAGCTCGTCAGCGCCACGCCGAGCCCGACCGACCCGGTCGAGAAATCCACCTCCGCCCCGTCGCGCGCGCGGCTCGGATAGGATTGCGCGCCGCCGAACGCGCGCAGCCGCTCGAGCGGCGTGCTTCTCTCGCGGCCGAGGAGATAGTTGGCGGCATGGAACACCGGCCCCGCATGCGGCTTCACCGCCACCCGGTCCTCCGGCCGCAACGCCGCGAAATAGAGCGCCGTCATGATCGATATCACCGACGACGACGAAGCCTGGTGCCCGCCCACCTTGAGCCCGTCGCGGTTGGGCCGCACATGGTTTGCGTTGTGGATCGCCCAGGCCGAGAGCCAGAGCAGCTTGCGCTCGATCTCCTTGAGGATCGCGAGCCGCCGCTCCCCGGTCGGATCCTCCGCGATCGCGATCCCCGGAACGTTCATCGCCTTAGAGACCTTTTGCAAATGCGCTGTGGTGAGTCGGAGGCGCCGCAGGCGCCGGCCGGCGCGGCTTTCGAGAACCGGGGCGGAGCGGCCTTAAAGGGCCGTGAGCACCGGAAGCGCAGAAAGACACGTCGGACGACCACCGCAGTAGCATTTCCAAAAGGTCTCTCACGCCCAGCCGCGGAGCAGCTTGCGCACGGAAGTCGAAGCGTTGCGCTTGCCGCCGCCCACATAATCCTCGTGCCACTCCTCGATCTTCTCGGGATCGTAAAGATAGTTCACCATCAGCGTCGCCCCCTCCTTCACCCCGCGCTCGGAGACGTCGGCCAGCATGTTGATCCGCTCCAGCCGCGCCCCGTTCGAGAGATGGAAGTGGGCAACCGGATCGAGCGCCCGCGTCCCGTTGCCCTCGACCAGCAGGTAGCGCGCGCAAAGCCGCCGCAGCACCGGCTCCGCCGCCCGTAGCATCGCCCCATCGCGCCACCAGGAGCGCCGCGCGAGAATCGCTGCGAGCGCCGCGCCCCCGGTCTCCGCCGCCGGCCGGTCCGCGGGTGCGGCCGTGCGCAGGCTCGCCGCCTCCTCGGTCGAGAAGAGCGCCGCCGTGTCGCCGGCGAGCAGCTCGTCGAGCCAGCGGCGGAATCCCGGCACCGGCGAAAGGGTGGCGAACGTGCGCAGGGTGCGGAACTCGTGCGTCAGCTCATCGACCACGCGCTTGATGAGGAAGTTGCCGAAGCTGATCCCCGCAAGCCCGCGCTGGCAGTTGCTGATCGAGTAGAAGATCGCCGTGTCCGCCGTCTGCGGATCGAGCAGCGGCGCCTTCTCGTCGAGCAGCCTCTGCACCGATTCCGCGAGCCCCTGCACCAGCGCGACCTCGACGAAGATCAGCGGCTCGTCGGGCATGCGCGGATGGAAGAAGGCGTAGCAGCGGCGGTCCGAATCGAGCCGGTTCTTGAGATCGCGCCAGGAGCGGATCGAGTGCACCGCCTCGTAGCCGACCAGCCGCTCGAGCAGCGAGGCCGGGCTCGACCAGTCGATGCGGCGAAGCTCGAGGAACCCCACATCGAACCAGCTCGCGAGCAACCCGTGCAGATCGGATTCGAGTGCGGCAAGCAAATGCGACCCGTCGTTCGATTGCTTGAGCGTCGCCCTGAGATCGACCAGGAACTTCACCCCGTTCGGGATCGAGGTGAACTGCCGCAGCAGCTTCAGCCTCGGCGCCTCGAGCACGCGGCGAAGCGTTGCCGTCGCCCCCGCGCGCTCGGCCGGGTCGGTCGCCGCCTCCAGCGCGCGGTACGCCGCCGCGACCGCGTCGGGATCGGAATCGAACCCGGCCAGCGTCTCGAGGAACTCCCTCTGCCCCTTCGCATCGAGCATGAGGTAAGCGCGCGCCAGCCGTGCCGCGCGGTTGCGCGCGCTGACTTCGCCGCCCCGCCCGTCGAGGCAGGCGCGCATCTGCGCCGCGATCGGCCGCTCGGCCTCGTCGAGCGGGCTCGCGGCGATATCGCGCCAGACGCTCGCCAGCCGCCGTCTCGCCCAGTCGAACAGGCCGGCCGGCGCCGCCGGCTCGTTCATCAGGCTCTGCTTCGCCATGGTTTGCCTTCCTCGGAAGACGGCATCCTAGCCCATCGCCGCCCGCCGCTCACGGGTCATTGCGCGACATTTCATCCGCCGCTCGCCAGCGCCCGCACGAAATTGATGATCGCGGAAAAATCCTCGTCTCCGTGCCCGGCATCCGCGAACTGGCCGAACAGCGCGACCGCCTCGGCGCCGAGCCGGCTCGCCGCCCCCGCCTCCGCCGCCGCCCCCGCCGCGAGCCGGAGGTCCTTCAGCATCAGCTTGGTCGCGAATCCCGGCTTGAACCCGTGATTGGCCGGGCTCGCCGGCACCAGGCCCGGCACCGGGCAATAGTTCGTCACCGACCAGCACTGCCCCGACGAGGACGAGACAACCTCGAAGAGCGGCTCCGCCGCCAGCCCGAGCCGCTCGGCGAGCACGAACGCCTCGGCGACGCCGATCATCGAGATCCCGAGGATGAGGTTGTTGCAGAGCTTCGCCGCCTGCCCCGCCCCCGGCCCGCCGCAATGGACGATCCGCTTGCCCATCGCGGCGAGCACCGGGCGGGCCTGGTCGAAAGCCTCCGCCTCGCCCCCCACCATGAAGGTGAGCGTCCCCGCCCGCGCGCCTCCGACCCCGCCCGAAACGGGAGCATCCACCGCGCGCGCGCGCGTGGCACGGGCCGAATGTTCCAATTCCCGCGCGCTCGCGACGTCGATCGTCGAGCAGTCGATCCATAGCACACCCCCAGGTGCTCCGCGAAAAACCCCAAGAACGTCTGCTCCCGCCGGCAGCATGGTGATGACGATCTCCGCCCCCGCCATTGCCGCCGCAACATCGCTCGCGATGCGGATTCCGCTCGCCTCGGCCGCCGCGCAGGCCCCCGAAACGACGTCGAATCCCCTCACCGCATGCCCCGCCGCGCGCAAATTCGCCGCCATCGGCCCGCCCATGTTGCCGAGCCCTATGAAGCCGATCTCCGCCATTCCTCGCCCTCCTCCCTCGCTTCTCTCATCGCCCGCGGGATCGCCTCCGGCAAATCCTCCGCGATCAGCCCCGGCCCCACCACCGCCGCCGCCGCGCCGTGCAGATAGACCCCCGCCGAAGCCGCCTCCTTGGCCGCCAGCCCCTGCGCGAGCAGCCCCGCGATCACGCCTGCCAGCACATCGCCGGTGCCCGCGCTCGCCAGATCCGGCGGCGCCGAAGCATTGATCGCCGCCCACCCGTCCGGTGCCGCGATCACCGTATCCGCGCCCTTCAGCACCACCACCGCGCCCGTGCGTGCCGCCGCCGCCCGCGCCGCCGCCAGCCGGTCCGGCCCCGCTTCCCCGAAGAGGCGCGCGAACTCGCCCGCATGCGGCGTCATCACCGCGACACCCTTGAGCCCCTCCGGCGCGCCCGCGAAGGCTGTCAGCGCATCCGCATCCGCAACCACCACCCGCCCCGCGCCGAGCAGCACGGGCAGCGCCGCCCGCGCCGCCTCGACCCCGAGCCCGGGCCCGCACACGAACACCTCGCGCCGCGCGTCGCGCAGAAGCTCGGCGAGCGGCGCCTCGCTCACGATCACGCCTGCCGCGCCCGCCCGATAGATCGCCGCACTCGCCTCCGGTGCGGCGATCGTCACCAGCCCCGCGCCTGCCCGGCGCACGCCGGCGGCCGCGAGGCGCGCCGCCCCGGTCATCGCCGCCCCGCCCAGCACGGTGACGCTGCCGCGGCTCCATTTATGCGATTCCACCCCCGGCGCCGGCAGAAGCCAGAGCACTGGCCCATTGGCGAAAGTGCGCGGCCGCACCGTCTCCAGCACGCACTCCGGCGTCCCGATCCCGGCCAGGATCAGCGCTCCGCATCGCACCCGGCCCGGAAGCAGCAGATGCCCGGGCTTGCGCCGGAAGAACGTCACCGTGAGCGCGGCCCAAGGCGCGAAGCCCAGCACCGCCCCGCTCGCGCCCTCGACCCCGCTCGGCACGTCCACCGCCGCGACCAGCCGCGCGGCACTGAGCGCATCGGCCGCCCGCCCCTCCACGGGGCGCGAGAGCCCGGCGCCGAACACGGCGTCGATGACCAGCTCCGCCCGCCCGGCCGCCCCTGCCGAGAATTCGGCGCGCGGCCCGCGCCAGCGCGCCGCCGCCAGCGCCGCGTCCCCACCCTCCCGAGGTGCAGCAAGGGCCGCCACCGCGACCGGCCAGCCCATCTCGCCGAGACGCCGCGCGGTGACATACCCGTCCCCGCCATTGTTTCCCGGCCCGCACAGCACGAGCGTCCGGCAAGGCGTGAAACGCCGCGCGACCGCCCGCGCAACCGCCCGCCCTGCGTTCTCCATGAGCGCGATGCCTGGAATCCCGCTCGCGATCGTCGCCTCGTCGGCCTTGCCCATCTCGGCGGGGGTCAGAAGCTCGGGCGGCTTTTCTCTCATGGCGGGAGGATAGCAGCGCGGGCGAGGCCGACGCATTTGCGCATCACCGACGGCAGCGCCTCATCCGCCAGCCCCTCCGCGGGCCGGAGGAATCCCTCGGCCCGGATGCTCGCCACGCTCGCGGCAAACACCTCGAGCGAGAGCGTAAAATGGGTGAACCCGTGCTGCACTTCCCCAAGCTTGCGCCAGGAAGCGCGCATCGGCGCCGCCGCCAGCGCCTCCGTCTCCCGCCACGGCTCCTCGCGCCACAGCGTGCCCGGCAGCTCGGTCATCCCGCCCAGCAGCCCCGCCGCCGGCCGCCGGCGCAGCAGCACCCGCCCCGCGTCATCGACCAGCCAGAAATGCGCGCCGTAGCGATGCGGCCGCGCCCGCTTCGGCGGCTTGCGCGGCAGGCTCTCGGCGATCCCGGCGGCGTTCGCCGCACAGCTTCGCTCCCATGGGCAGAGCAGGCAGGCGGGCGCAGTAGGCGTGCAGATCCCCGCCCCGAGATCGAACAGCGCCTGCGCAAAATCCCCTGCCCGGCGCCGCACCGCCGGCTCCGCCGCGAGCGCGTCCGCCGCCGCGCGGATCGCTCCCATCGCGCCCGGCAAGGGCTCCGTCACGGCATGCCGCCGGGCCAGCACGCGGATGACGTTCCCGTCCACCGGCACCATCGGCGCTCCGAAGGCGATCGCCGCGACCGCGGCCGCCGTGTACGCCCCGATCCCCGGCAGCGCGGCCAGCGCCGCCGGCTCCCTCGGCAACCCCCGTTCCGCGACCGCGCGGGCCGTGCGATGCAGGTTTCGCGCGCGCGAGTAGTATCCAAGCCCCGCCCATGCCGCGAGCACGTCGGTCTCCAGCGCGGCAGCCAACGCGCCGAGGGTCGGGAAACGCTCGATGAAGCGCTCGAAATAGGGTACCACCGCCACGGCCGTCGTCTGCTGCAGCATCACCTCGCTCAGCCACACGCGGTAGGGATCTTGGGTCGCTCCGGGCGGCGCGCGCCAGGGAAGCTCCCGCCGGTGCCGGTCGTACCAGCGGAGCAGCGCGCGCGCATCGGAGGCGTTTCCAGGCATGGGAGCCGGTATGGCGGCAGGGCAGAAACCGGACAAGGCGGCGGAGCGCCACCCTTATGGCTCGCGCCCGCTCGCCGCGCTGCTTCCCGCCGTGACGCGCACCGCGTTCCGCCGCCGCTCGCCCATGGCAGCACGCCTTCTGATGGATTGGGACGCGATCGTCGGCCCCGCGCTCGCCGCCGTCACGACGCCCGAGCGCTGCGCCTCCGGCACGCTCTCGCTCGCCTGCGCCGGCCCCGTCGCGCTCGAGTTGCAGCATCTGGCGCCGAAGCTCATCGAGCGCATCAATGCCCATGTCGGCCGACCGCTCGTCAGCCGGCTCCGCTTCCACCAGGTTCCGGCTTCTCCGCCGCCGTCCGCCCCGCCGCCCAAGCCGCCGCGCCCGGCGACCGAAGCCGCACTCGCGGCGCGTCTCGCCGGCCTGCCCGAGGGCGAGCTCCGCGACGCTCTTACCCGCCTCGGCCGCGCAATCTCGGCAGATCAATAGGCCCGACCACCCCCGCCGCTTCCGACCGTCCCGCTTCCCGCGAAGATCAGCTCACGCCGCACACGCCGAATTTGTTCTCATCGCCGTGCTCTCCCGGGACGGGGCCGAGCTTGACGCCGGCAAAGGCGGGATTCTCCGCCGTCGGGAAAGGCGTGCTCCCGGCCGGATAGCAGTCCGAGGCGAGGAGGAAGGCCAGCACGTCGGCATACTCGGTGGGCGAGAGCGAGCCCGGGGCATTGAACGGCATGTCGTTGAAGACGAGGTAGCGAATGACCTCGAGCGTCCAGCCATTGTGCTGGGCGGTGTTAAGGAAGTCGGTCCCCGCCACCGACGGCGCCGCAGTGCCCTGTAGATTCGCGCCGTGGCACAGGACGCATTGCGTAGCGAAGACGTGCGCGCCTGCCTCCGCCTGCGCCCTCGTGTAGAGGGCGGGCACCGCCGCTGTCGCGCCGGCTGCGTCGGGATTTGCGGGATGCGACAGGGCGGCGGTCGCCGTCGTTTGAGCGGACGATGCGGGCCGGATCTCGGCGTGACGGCTGCATTCCTGCGCGACCGCGGAAGCGGCCGCGGTCGGAAGTATGATCATGCCGTTGCGCACGACGATGGATTGCTCGCCGGCGTTCTCCACCAGGACATGCGTGCCCTCGCCTGCCGGCATCGCAACCCAGGCGACATACCCGTCATGGACGCCGTAGGAGGGTGCCGTCGATGGTTCGGCGCATCCATCGGCGATCGTCGCGCCGTCAGGTACCCCCAGGACGGTATTGGCGAGCACGCCGCTCAGCCCGCCGAACACGCCGAGCTCCGTAGGGCCACCCCGCGCAACCAGCAGATAATCGAGCGCGCGTGAAACGGCGATGTCGTAGGCCATCAGGTCGCGCGCATGCCGCGTATCCGCCAGGTACGCGACGGCGGCGCGGATATTCGCCTCGGCGCCGTCGAGTGGAGCTGCCCAGACGGGCGTCTCTTTGCGGTCGAGCAGCGCATCGAGATGGCCGAGCGTCCCAGCCGCGTCGCCCGCGGTGCCGGCCGCCGCCACGTAGTCCGGGCCGCGCGCGCCTTCGAGCGCATTGATCGCACGTTGACTGGATTGATAGTAGAATTTCTTGTTGGTGGAATTGCTCTGATCCGCACTCACGATCTCGGCGATTGCCGCCTGCAGATCGGACAACGCGGAGACTGCCGTCTGGTGATCGCTCGCCCCTGCCGCGCGGGCCCGCGGGGGAAAGACCAGGGCGGCGAGCAGGCAGAGCGCCAGCAGGCACGCCAGGAGCAGAAAAAAGTCCGGCCCGGTTGCCCGGGCCGGAATCGAACCGTTCGAGGAGATTGATCGCATTATGACTTTCTTACCTGCTTTTCTTGCGTGATTCTCTGGCGCGGCCTTTCGCGGCGGGCGGCCTATTTCAGCGTGAAGGCACTGACGACCGCCTGCTGGCCGGTGGCGGGCAGCTCGGGGATCGCCGCGTTACCGGCCGCGCCCGAGGCGACGACGATGTATTCCTGGCCATTTGCCTCGTAGGCCTCGCTCGGCGCCTGGATATAGGCCCCCGTATCATAGCTCCACAGGATATTGCCGGTCTGGGTGTCGAATGCATTCTCGGTGCCGCCGAGATTGCCCGAGAACAC
Organism: uncultured Pseudomonadota bacterium; assembly: GCA_963745975.1. Classification (GTDB taxonomy): domain Bacteria; phylum Pseudomonadota; class Alphaproteobacteria; order Acetobacterales; family Acetobacteraceae; genus JAKAWQ01. The sequence goes on along the minus strand of CAVUZJ010000013.1, from coordinate 141,300 downwards.
CAGGCCCGAGGCGGTGGCGAGCGCGCCACCATAGTTCGGCAGGTCGAAATGATGGCGCCAGTCGAAGACGCCCGTCGAGACGTCGACCGAATTCATCTGGCCGGTATTCGGCCCGACCAGCTTCGGGAATGCGCCGCCGAGATAGAACTGGCCGGCGACATAGACGGCGTCCTTGGTCGCGGTCCAGAAGCCGCACTCGTTCTGGCTCGGCAGCAGAACGGCGTTGGTGGCGGGATCATAGGCACCGCCCTGGTACTCGACGCCGCCCAGCGTGTTGGGGCAGGCATAGTCGCCCGTGAGGCTCGGCTGCGTATCTTGGCCCTTCTGGAAGCTAACCGCGGTGTGGTCCACGAGAGCGCCGGTGGCGGCATCGAGGAGCCAGAAGTTGCCGGCCTTGTCGCCCGTCGCGACGAGTTCCTCCTCGGTGTTGCCGACCTTGCCGGTGAAGAGGATCGGCTGCATCGTCGGATCCCAGTCATGCGTGTCGTGCGGGATGAACTGGTGGTACCATTTGAGCTTCGGCTGGGCGCCCGAGATGTCGAGCGCGACCATCGAATCCGTATAGAGATTGTCGCCCGGACGCACGCTCGCGAGGAAGTCCGGCGTTGGGTTGCCGACATTGAGGTACATCGTCTGCGTCGCGGGATCGATGGTGACGCCGGTCCACAGGGCGCCGCCGGCGCGCTTCCAGGAATCGCCGCCCCAGCTGTCATGATTGGGCTCGCCCGGGCCGGGAATCGAGTTCCAGCTCCAGATCGCGCTGCCGTCCTGCGGATTGTACGCCGTGATGTCGCCGTTGCCGCCCCAGTCGCCGTTCGAGACGCCCATCAGGAGCCATTCCTGCCCGGTGGTCGGATCGTGATAGGGAACCGGTGCCATCGTGTAGAAGGAGTTGGCGGTATCCGCGACCGTCACCTTGTCCCACACCTTCTGCCCGGTGGCGGCGTTGAGCGCGATCAGGTGGCCGTCGAGCGTGCCGAGATAGACGTTGCCGTCGACCAGCCCGATGCCGCGGTTCGCCGCGAAGGCAATAACGTGCGGACTGTAGGTGAATTCCCACTTCACCTTGCCGGTCGCGGCGTCGAGGGCATAAACGTGGTCGTGCGCCGTAGTGACGTACATTGTACCATTATAGACGATCGGCGAGTTCTCCATCGGGCCCGTGTCGTCCAGCGTCGTCTTCCAGGCGAGATGCAGCCCGGCGACGTTCGCAGGCGTGATCTGGGTTGCCGGGGTGTAGTGATTGCCGGAATAGCTCTTCGCCGGAAGGATCCAGTTGGCGGGATCGCTGGCGGCGTTGAGGAAGTCCGACGGGTTCGGCGTGGACTGCGCCAGCGCGCTTGCGGCGCCGACGCAAATGAAAGCTGAGAGGCCGAGCACCGCCAGTCCGAGGTTGGCCACGCTGGCGTTGAGCTGCTCGCGGAGTGCCATCGCATTTCCCCCTTGTCACTGATTTCTTGGGTCATTGATTTCTTGGAAGGCCGTCTCAACGCCCTATCCTGTCACCGTCGCGGCGCGCTGACCAGAGCCTTTGTTCGTGATTGGCAAGCAATCTCTCCCAATCAAGCCTAGCCGGTTGGGCCGGCGTCCGCTGCGATGCGGTGTGGCCTGCGGAGCGGACCCTCTGCGTCGGAGCGGGGCCGGCCGTTCGCTGCCTTCGACGCCTGCAAAATCGAAGGGCACCGGCCCAGATATGGTGGGCGTCCCCGCCCCGCTGCGCCGGCCCCCGGTGTGCGTTGCGGGCAAGAACCGGTTGGCGCGTGTCGGATCCCTGTATCGGGATCGAGGGAGGGAGGAAAAATGAATTCGTACCATCCTACTCGCCGGCCAACTCGCCGGAAGTTCCTTCGCCACAGCTCGCTTGGCTTCGTCGCGGCCGCGTCCGGCTTCTTCTCCACCGGCAGCGCCGGGGCGACACCAGCCATCATCGTCACCGATCCCGGCGGGGAGTGGCAGGAAGCGGCACGGGCAGCCTTCTACGCACCGTTCCAGGCGACCACAGGAACGGTGGTGCGGTTCGCGTCCCGCCCTTCCCTACCGCTCCCTCAGCCGCTCAGTCAATTGGACGCCACGGAGCTTGCGCACGATGTTCAATGGGATGTCACCGAGCTGCCCGATTATCTGATGTATCTCGGCGGCAAGATCGGGCTTTTGCAGCCGATCGATACAAACGGCATGGACACCGCCGGCATGCTCAATGGCGCCCTCACGCCCTACGGCGTCGGGATTGGCGCGCGCGCAACCATCATGGCTTACAGCACCCGAAAATGGCCGGCCGGACAGGGACCGAAGAGCTGGGCCGATTTCTGGGACGTCGCGCGTTTTCCGGGGCGCCGCGCCATGAGCGGGATCGGCTACGGTCCGCTCGAGTTCGCCCTGCTCGCCGATGGCGTGCCGGCTGACGAACTCTATCCGCTCGATATCGAGCGTGCGCTTTTGAAGCTGAGCGAGATCAAACCGCGCGTCGAAGTCTGGTGGACGACCGGTGCCCAGCAGGAGCGGCTGATGCAGGATGGCGCGGTCGATTTGATCCAAGGGTGGAACGACCGCCTTGAGGGCGGCGTCGCCGGAGGGGCGCCGTTCCGCCTTGAGTGGAATCAGGGGATGTACCAATGGGAAGGATGGGCGATTCCGAAAGGAGCACCCGATGCTGCCGAGGCGGCGAAGTTCATCGCTTTCGCGATGCGGGCAAAGCAGCAGGCGATCTTTGCCGAGCACATCGCGTACGGGCCCGCCAACGGGGGCGCGCTGGCTCTCATCCCGAAGGAAAGGCAGATCATGCTGCCGACCTATCCGCCGAACCTGAAGCAGCTCTCCCAGACCAACGCCGAATGGCTTTCCGCCAACCTCTATGCGCTCACGGCTGCCTGGGCGCGGTGGGTCGCCGGCTGTCGTTGGGCCGGGGCAGCGTGCTAGTGCCTGATCGCAGACTCTGAAGACCGATGGTCAACCCCTGAAGACGTCTTTCGCGGCGCGCAGGCGCGCAAAATCGAGAGCCGATGTGGCGCGCAAAAAAGGATTGGTCTCCCGCTCCACGGCGAGCCGCACGGGAAGCGTCGGCTTGCCGGCTGCCCGGAGGCGGCGAACCTCATCGAAGCGCCGCAGCAGCGCCGCGTTCGCGGGGTCGACGGAAAGGGCGAAGCGTCCGTTCTGCTCGGTATATTCGTGCCCGCAGCAGACCAGCGTATCGTCCGGTAGCGCGGCGAGCTTGCCGAGGCTTGCGAACATCTCCTCGGCCGTTCCCTCGATCAGCCGCCCGCACCCCAGGCTGAACAGCGTGTCACCGCAGGCGAGCACCGGCCCGTCGGAAAAATAGAACGCGATATGGCCGCGCGTGTGCCCCGGCGTGTCGATCACGCGTGCCCTGGCGGCGCCGAGCTCAACCGCATCGTTCTCGATCAGCGCGCGATCGAGGGCCGGCAGGCGGCGCATGTCGGCTCGCGCACCGAAGACCGGGCAGCCGAACGCCGCGCGGAGTGCGTCGGTGCCGAGGATGTGGTCGTCATGGTGATGGGTGAGCAGGATGAGGTCGAGCCGCCCGCCGGCGGCGGCCGCGGCGGCGCGGCACGGCTCGGCCACCGCGGGATCGACCACCGCTATCGCTCCGGTCTCCCCATCCTTGAGCAGCCAGGCATAATTGTCGGAAAGCAGCGGGATCGGCGTCGCGGTCACGGTCATGGCGGCACAAAGCTCCGGCGGAAAACTCGCGTGGTCAAGGCAGCAGGTTCGCCGTCGTGCCTGCCAGCACGAACATGCGGTGCTCGATCTCGTCGGGCACGAAGCACGCGTAGGACATCATGCTCCGCCGATCGGCGAAGACGCGCGTGTCCCAATAGACCTGCTGCGAGAGAGAGGCGATCTTCTTCTGGTCCGGCTTGGCGGCGTCCTGGGCTGCCTGCAAAGCGGTGATCTCCGTGCGAATCTGGGCGGCATAGCTCATCTGCCGCGCCCCGAAGCGATCGAGGCCCTGAACGACCGCGAACCGCTCCTGGTCGAGCAGCGAGAAGAGCCCGCCCATGAAGGCCAGAAGCTCCGTCTCGCGATCGGCGTCGGCCGCTTTCGCGAAGGCCCCGATCTCCGCCTCGGCCTTGGCGAGCGGCACGCGCCGCTCCGCGAGCCGTTGCGCGAGCGCAGCGGCGGCGGGATATTTCTGCCAGTCGGCCAGGAATTTCCCGAGCGGCGGCCCGCCCCACATGGTGGCGAGCGACATGTGGTCGATCTTGATCTGCTCGCACGGCCAGTCGGGATCGAGCGCCGCAGGAGCGGAAGACGCCGGCCCAGCGAAGGCTGCCCGGCCGCCAACCAAAACCATCCCCAGCAGGAAAGCCGTCGCCGCCGCCCTCATCCGCCGGTGCTTCATCCACCGGTCCCTGGGCGGCGCGCCATCAGCCCGCGCGCCGGATCGTAGGCAAGGATCGCTGCCGCCGTGAAAACGACGGTGCAGCCGAGCACCACCGCAAGCGCGGTCGGGTTCCAGGTCCAATAGAGGCAAAAGCGGTCGAGCTCGACCGCATAGGTGAAGGGGTTGAGCAGGCAGGCCTGGTAGAGGATCGGGCTCGACTGCTGCACCTGCCACAGCGGATAGAGTGCCGAGGAGGCGAAGAACAGCGGAAAGATCACGAAGTTCATGACGCCCGCGAAGTTCTCGAGCTGGCGGATCAGCGAGGAAAGAACCATGCCCATCGCGCCCAGCATGAATCCCGCGAGAATGAGCGCCGGCAGCACCGAGATCCAGCCTCCCTCCGGGAGATCCACACCCCAGAGCCACGCGAGAATCAGGAAGGCGTAGCACTGGATCACCGAGATCACGGTGCTCGCGGTGAGCCGCGAGACGAGCAGGAACCAGCGCGGGAAGGGGCTCACCAGCAGCACGCGCATATTGCCCATCTCGCGGTCATAGACCATCGAGAGCGAGGATTGCATGCCGTAGAAGAACTGGATCATCGCCAGGAGGCCCGGCACGACATAGGTGCTGTAGAGGATGTACGTGTGATAGGGCGGCATGATCGAGACGCCGAGCACCTCCCGCCAGCCGGCGGCGAAGATGACGAGCCAGACCAGCGGGCGGACGAGTGCCGCGAGGAAGCGCCCGCGCTGATGGATGAAGCGCAGCGCCTCGCGCCACATCACCCCGCGCATGCAGATCGCGTAGCCACCGAGCGTGAGCCGATGGCGCTCGCGCCCGATCGCGCCCACGCTCGCGCTCATGCGCCCTCCTCCTCCGCGTCCCGCGCCGGGGGCGCGGTGCCGGTGAGCGCGCGGAAGGCCGAGCGGAGATCCGCCGCCCCCGCGGCGGCGATGACCTCCGACATCTCGCCCGATGCCAGCACCTTTCCCTGGTGCAGCACGACGACCTGATCGCCCGGCTCGATCTCGTCGAGCAGGTGCGTCGCCCAGAGCACGGCAACGAAGCGCGCGCGGGAGAGCCCGCGCACCTGGTCGATGATGGTCGCCTTGGAGGCGACGTCGAGGCCGACGGTCGGCTCGTCGAGAACGAGAACGCTCGGCTCGTGCAGCAGCGCCCGCGCGATCTCGACGCGTCGCATCTGCCCGCCCGAGAGCCGCCGCGCCTTATCCCGCGCCCGATCGGCGAGATCGACATCGTCGAGCACCGCCTCGGCGCGTGCCCGCGCCCGCTTGAGCCCCATGCCGTGCAGGGCCGCGTGAAAGAGAAGATTGTCCCGCACGGTGAGGTCGAGATCGAGGGTGCGCGCCTGGAACACGACGCCGAGCTCGGCGAGCGCAGCACTCGGATGGCGTGAAACGTCGAAGCCCTGCACGCAGATCCTTCCGCGCCGCGTGTCGAAGAGGCGGGTGATGAGCGAGAAGAGCGTCGTCTTCCCCGCCCCGTTGAGGCCGAGCAGGGCGGTGAACCCGCCGCGCGCGACCGTCAGGTTCACATCGTCGAGCGCGCGCCGCTCGCCGTAGGAATGGCTCACCCTCTCGACGCTGAGCGCAGGCGCCTCCCCGGCAACGGGCAGCGCCCGGCGGGGAGCCGGCGCGTTCAGCTCGGCGAGACCAGGACCATCCATGGCTGCTGCCCGACAGGGATGGTGTTGATCACGCGCAGGTCCGAGACACGGATGACGGAAATGTCGTTCGAAAGCCCGTTCGCGGTGAGCAGATATTTCTCGTCCGGCGTGAAGTCGGCGTGCCACGGCCGCTGGCCGACGAGGAGATATTTCTTGACCGTCGCGTCGAACACCTGCTTCCCGGTCGAGACATAAGAGAGCACCTTGTGCTCGGGTACACTCACCACCGCGACGCGGTTGGCCGGCCCGAGGCAGACGAAGGCGACCTTGTCGTCACGCGTGATGTTGATGCCGACCGGCTGGATGAAGGTGCTGCGCAGGCCCTGGACGGCGAAGTGGATCGTATCGAGCACCTTGAAGGTCTTGGCGTCGATCACCGTCACCGTCCCGCCGAGCTCGGAGGAAACCCATACCTCGCTTCCGTCATGCGTGAAAGCGGCCCAGCGCGGCCGCGGCGGCACCAGCACGTTGGCGACGTTCTTCCCACTGGCGGTCAGGAAGAACTGCGCCATGCTCGTGGTTTCGGTCGTATTGCAGATGAGCTCTCCGCTCGGGTTGACCCCCATCCCTTCGGGCTCGACCCCGGTCGGCATCTGCCACAGCATCTTCTGAGTGTCGATGTTCCAGGCCGTCACCAGCGCGTTGTTCTCGTTGGAGACGAAGAGCGGATTGTTCGCCGGCTCGCGCAGCGCCGCGTATTCGGGATCCGGCGTATCGATCGAGCCGATCACCTTCCAGGTCTTGGTGTCGTAGATGTCGATGCGGTTGGAATCGCCGAGGCAAACGAGGAGCCGGCCACCATCGCTCGTCAGCGCCATGCCGCGCGGACGCTGTCCGCTCGGCACGGTCTTCACCGTCTTCATCTGCGAGAGATCGATGACGCTGACCGTATTGTCCTTCTCGTTCGAGGCATAGGCCGCGCCGGTGATGGCGGCCTCGGCCGGAACGGTAGTGAGAACGGCGAGGGGAAGCCCGATCAGGACAGAGCGCCGCGTGGTCATAGCTTATCCCTTGCTTGCCATGGAGAGCTTGCACTTGGTTTCCGGCTTGTCGGTGCCGAGTGTGTCGAGAACGGTGCGCTGGTGCAGGAATCCCGGTTGCGGGGACATCGAGACGACGGTGCGGCCGGAATCGGAGAGCAGGATCGCCTGGCGCACCTGGCCGTCCCAATCCCTGACCGAGAGGCTGAGGCCGCGATAGGCGCCGAGCTGGAAGTCCGGGCCGCGCATATAGGCCATGATCTTCTCCGGCTCCAGCGACTGGGCATAGCTCGCGGCCGTGCCGATCATCCTGACCGCGACCCAGGCATTCATGTCGAGCGCGGTCATGAAGCGGTGGGCGTAGGCGACGAAGCGGTCCTGCATCTGCTTGCCGCCGAACTCCATGCTGTTGGGGTCCCAGCTCGTCGGGATCAGCCCGGCCGAGCCCGCCACCGGCCGCGCATCCCAGGTGCGGTAGGGAAAGTAGCCCGCAAACACCGAGTTCCGGTCAGCGCAGACCATCACGTCGTAATTCGGCGCGTTCTGGCTGAAGACAGGAAGCTGCTCCTGCAGCTCGATCAGCCCGCTGTCGGTCTCCCTCGAACCCGCCTTCCCCTTGTACTGCCGGTCGGCGACGATGTGGGCGCCGAAGATTTTCGCCGAGCGGCGATAAGCGTCTGCCAGCAGCACATCGTCTGGCTCCATGCCGTAGGCGAGGAACCAGCGCGGCCAGCGCTTCCAGATCAGATACTGCGCGAGCGCATCGGCGAGCATGTTGTAGCTCGGCGCCGTGTGGACGAGGTTGCCGCGGCAATCCTCCTCGCGGAGCGCATCCTCCGCCGCGCCGGCATTGAAGATGGTGACCCCGTGCGGGGCCCCCGCATCGGCGAGCTTGAGCACATCCGCCGCCGGGCGATCGGTGATGACGAGGCGGATTCCCTTGGCGATCAGCGTATCGAGGGCCGCCACCGGATCCTCACCCGTGCGGACCTCGACGGGCGCAAGAACGAAATTCTGGTTGAGGAAGCGCCCGGTCGTGTTGTTGTCGCCGATCCCCACCTCGGCCCCGGCGCGGCCGTTGTTCGCCGCCGGCGTGAAGATCAGCGAGATCGTCTCCACGCTGTGCAGCCAATGCACGTAGCCGATCGTGAGCGAGGGCGTCTGAGCGGGCCCCGCAGGCACCGTTTGCGCGAGGGCCGGCTGCGCGAGCCCGGTGCCGACCGCAGCGGCGAACGCCCCAAGCACCGCGCGCCGGCCGGAGACCAGCCGCTTATCTGGAGGTGGCAGCATCGTCACCATGGATCGGACTTCCCTCCGGCTTCGGCAATTGAATTCCCTGCCGGCGTTTCCCGCATCGAAGAACAAAACCGCCCGCAAGGCAAGCGATACCGGGCAGCAAGCATTGCATCGGATTGCAGATTTCGGCAAAACCCGCCGCTCATGGCGCGCCCTCCGGCGCCGGCTCGGCGCTCAGGAACGGAAATCGGGTCAGCAATTTCTGCTTGAAGTGCGGTCTCGCCGGCGCGTTCGGCGCCCGCCCGGCCTGGCTGGTCGGGCAATCGGCGGCGAGGCTCGCCGGCGTTCCCGCTAGTACGAGAAGGCGGTCGGCGATCCCGAGCCCCTGGTCGAGGTCGTGCGTTGAAAGCAGCACGAGCGCTCCGTCGCACCGCGCGGCCCGCACCACGAGCGCCGCGAGCTCCCCGGCCGCTCGCGGATCGAGCGAGGCGAACGGCTCGTCGAGCACCAGCATGCGCGGCTTGCCGAGCAGCGCCCGCACCAGTGCGACGCGCCGCGCCATGCCGAGCGAAAGCGCCTTAGGATGGAGCGTCTCTGTGCCGGCGAGCCCCACCGCGGCGAGCAGGCCTGCGATGTCCGTCGCCGTGCCGCCGACAAGGCGCAAATTGCCCGCCACCGTCAGCCACGGCAGCAGTCGCGGCTCCTGGAACATCACGCCGAGCCGGCCCTCCGGCCGCGCAACCTCGCCCTCGAAGTCGCGATCGAGCCCGAGCACGATGCGGAGGATCGTGGTCTTGCCGGAGCCCGATGGCGCGAGCAGCGCGAGAATCTCTCCGCCCTTGCCCGCGAAGGCGACGTCGCGCAGCACCGCGCGCCGGCCGCCCGCGCCCGAGTAGGACTTGGCCCCGATGCGCACCGCAAGCTCAGCGTCGCCAGGCATTCGCGTGGCTTTCCCAGGGCCTGAGCAGAAGCCCTTCCACCAGCAGCATCAGGGCCGCGAAAGCGAAACCGTAGGCCAGGATGCCGGCGACGTCGAAAGTCTGGAAGAGCTCGTCGAGCGCGAAGCCGACACCGTTCGGCCTGCCGAGCAGCTCGACGATCAGCACGATCTTCCAGGTGATCGAAAGGCCGCTGCGGCCGGCCGCGGAAAGATAGGGTGCCAGCTGCGGCACGACGATGCGGCGCAGGCGCTGCCGCCAGGGCAGGCGATAGACGCTCGCCAGCTCGTCGAACCCCGGATCGAGCGCACGGGCGCCTTCGCGCACCGTCACCATCACCGTCGGCATCTTGACGAGCGCCACGGCAAGCACCGCCGCCACGTCATTAAGCCCGATCCATATGTAGCAGAGCACGACGACCACCAGGACGGGCAGATTGAGCAGGATGACGAGCCAGGGATCGATCACCGTGTCCGCCCGCCGCGAGCGGCCGGCGATATAGCCGACGGCGCTGCCGGCCAGCATCGAGATCACGAAGGCGGCGGCGACGCGCAAGGACGTGATCGCGATGTTGCGCGGCATCGCCCCCGAGAGAGTGGCATGCCAGGCGAAGCCGAGGACCGCGGGCGGCGCCGGCAGCAGCGCCGGATTGCGCGCGATCAGCGCCGCCACCCACCACAGCGCGACAAAAGCGACAAGCGAAAGCGCGCGTCCGCGCGCGGCCCCGCTCACGAAGGGGCCGCCCAGAACACGCCGGGCGGCAGCCGCTCGAGCCCGCCGGTGGCCGCATCCCCGCCCAGCGCATGGAGGATGGTGAAGAGACGATCGGCCGCCGCTTCCTCCGCGTCCGGGCTCGTCTGCACGATGCCGGCGCGGAACCCTGCCCTCAGCCGCGCGAACAGAGGCTCACCGGGCGCGCGCATGAGCGGGCGGATCGCATCCCATTCGGCGTCGGAGTGCAGGAGAATGTCCTCCGCCGCGGCGCTCGCGGCAAGGAATCCGCTGATCAGGCCCTCGTTCTTCTCGGCCCACGCGTCCCGGAACACGTAGCCGATGAGCGGCGGATGCGCCGGCAGGCCGAGCGCCTCGGCGCAGGCGGAGACGGTCATCAGAGGGCGGTACCCGGCGACCTCGAGCGCAGCCGCGAAATTCCAATAGGTCAGCACGGCGTCGAGCTTGCCCTGCTCGAGCTCGGCGCTGAGCAGCGGCGGTGCGGCATAGACGATCCGCGCGGCACGCGCGAGATCGATCCGGTCCTCCCGCTCGGCGGCCGCGCGCACGATCATCCAGGACTTGTCGAATGGCCCGCCCGCGACGCCAAGACGGAGCCCGGCGAGATCTCCGAGCGCGCGCGCGTGCGCGCCGCGGCCAAGCACGATCGCCCCGGTCGCCGACGAGAACGGCGCGAAGCGGAGAGCGAGCCCCTGCGCCCGCTCCGTGCCCACGAACAGCCAGTCCGAGACGATGATATCGACCGCGCCGCCGAGCAAGGCGACCTTGGCCCCGTCGTCGTTGGCGAGCGCCTCCGTCTTCAGCGTGAAGCCGTGCGCGCGATCGAGGCCATGGCGGCGGATCACGCTCGCCACCCACTGCACGGTGCCGAAGGCCAGCACGCCAAGCCTTACTTCGGGCATCGGCGCCGCGCCCCAGGCGGCGAGCGGCGCAAGCGCGCCCGCCGCGGCGAGGATGGTGCGGCGCAGCAAAAGCGACGGACGACGCGAGCCCGCCATGACGGCGCATCCTTCCCCAGTCCGCGCGCACGAACTCGCCCGCAGCACCTGCTTCATCCACCGCACCCTTCACGCGGCATCTTTCGCCGCAACCTGCGCGGTTGCAAGATCGGTCCCCGGCTGACCACGCATGCAACGCGCGGACCGCGGATTCACGCCCGCCCGCTCGCGGAACAATCAGTCGCAGAACCTGCCGAGAGCTTGGGGGAAAAATGGGAAAACTGCTCGCACTCGCCTTGATCGGCTTTCCCCTCGCCGCCTTGGCCGCCACCTCGTGCGGCGGCCCCGCCGGCGTAGCCGCGAACGACTACCCGACGTCGGCGCGCGCCGATTACGTCTTCGGCTGCATGGCGGTGAACGGCGAGACGCACGAGGCGCTCGATCGCTGTTCCTGCGCGATCGACGTGGTCGCCTCGATCCTGCCGTACAAGGAGTACGTCTCGGCCGAGACCGTGCTCCAGATGCAGCAGGAAAAGAGCGTCCTCGCCGAGGAATTCCGCACCGCGACCGCGCAAGGGATCGTCAAGCAGCTGCGCGAGGCGGAGGCCGAGGGCGAGGTGCGCTGCTTCTGACCGCCTGGCGCAACGGAAGCTCCGTCTCCGCCGGGTTACACATTGTCCCCTTTTCCGGATGCGCTGTCACGGGTTTGATGCGCGGGCCCGCGCGCACCCATGCCGGCCATCGTGCATCGCCCTGGAATCGTGGCCCGCGTGGGAACCGTGCGGGCACTGGCACGGCGCTTGCTTGAGTTGGTGCAAGCACGGTCTCTGCTGACCTCGGTCAGGACGAGGCGGGAGAGTGTGCGCATGCAACAAGGGCGGAGGAAAGCGATGGACGCATGGCCGAGCGGCTGAAGCAGCGCTGATCGCATGGTGGACCTGACGCCTGTCGTCAACATCCGAATTCGGAACCCGAGCGAGGCTCGAATGGGGGAAGGGACATGACACGTACCGGAAAGTGGTGGGCGGGCGTCGCGCTGGGGGCGCTCGCCTGCGGCGTGTTCGCCGGACCGGCGGCACGTGCCCAGAACACGGCCGCGTCGAGCGTGCCGCTCGCGCAAGCGGCGGCGAGTCCTGACAACTGGGCAATCCCGGCGCTGAACTATTCCTCGACGCGCTATTCGACCCTGAACCAGATCAACGCCGGCAATGCGAGCCAGCTCTCGCCGGCCTGGACCTTCTCCACGGGCGTGCTCCGCGGGCATGAGGGCCAGCCGCTGGTGATCGGGAACGTGATGTATCTGGTCACGCCCTTCCCGAACACCGTCTTTGCGCTCGACCTCAACAATGACGAGCGCATCATGTGGCAGTACACGCCGACGCAGAACCCCGAAGTGATCCCGGTGATGTGCTGCGACACGGTCAATCGCGGCGTCGCCTACGGTGACGGCAAGATCATCCTCCACCAGGCGGACAACACCGTCGTCGCGCTCGACGCCCAAACGGGCAAGGTGGACTGGACGACGCCGCTCGCCAGCTACAAGGACGGCGCGACCGGAACGGAAGCACCGCTGGTGATCGGCGACAAGGTCATCGTCGGCGTCTCGGGCGGCGAGTTCGGCGTGAACGGCTTCGTCGCCGCGCTCAACATCGCGGACGGAAAGATCGTCTGGAAGGCCTATTCCGAAGGGCCCGACAGCCAAATCCTGTTCAATCCCAACACGACCATGTCGCTCGGCAAGCCGGTCGGCGCCGATTCCAGCCTCAAGACCTGGAAGGGCGACGAGTGGAAGATCGGCGGCGGGGACACCTGGGGCTGGTATTCCTACGATCCTCAGCTGAACCTGCTCTATTACGGCTCGGGCAACCCCTCGACCTGGAACCCGAACCAGCGCCCGGGCGACAACAAATGGTCGATGACGATATTCGCCCGCGACCCGGATACCGGAGTTGCCAAGTGGGTCTATCAGATGACGCCGCACGACCAGTGGGACTATGACGGCGTCAACGAGATGATCCTCGCCAACCTCACGATCGACGGCCAGCAGGTGCCGGCGCTCGTGCATTTCGACCGCAACGGCCTCGCCTATGTGCTGAACCGGGCAACCGGCGCTCTGCTCGACGTGCACAAGTACGACCCTGACGTAAACTGGACGACCGGCGTCGACATGAACCCCTCGAGCCCGAACTACGGGCGGCCGACGGTGGTCGCGCAATACGCGCCCGGCTCGCGCGGCGTGAACGTGAACTACACGGGGATCTGCCCGGCAGCGCTCGGCTCCAAGGACGAGCAGCCGGCGGCGTACGACCCGGAAACCGGCCTCTTCTACGTGCCCACCAACCATGTCTGCATGGACTACGAGCCCTATCCCGTGGCCTACACCGCGGGCCAGCCCTATGTCGGGGCGACGCTTTCGATGTACCCGGGTCCGGGCGGATACATGGGCCGGTTCATCGCCTTCAACGCGGTGACCGGCAAGACCGCTTGGGCGATCAACGACCAGTTCTCCGACTGGGGCGGTGCGCTCACCACCGCCGGCGGTGTGGTCTTCTATGGCACGCTCAAGGGGTACCTCCGCGCCGTCGATGCCAAGACCGGAAAGATCCTCTACAACTTCAAGACTCCCTCGGGGATCATCGGCAACGTGATGACCTATATGCATGACGGCAAGCAGTACGTCGCCGTGCTTTCGGGCGTCGGCGGCTGGGCGGGCATTGGCCTCGCCGCAGGCCTCACCGATCCGCACGCCGGCTTGGGCGCGGTCGGCGGCTATGCCGCCCTCAAAGACTATACGACGCTCGGCGGTCAGCTCACGGTGTTCGCCCTGCCGGGGTCGTGACAAGCCACCGAACTCGAACGTAAATAAAAGTGCCTGGGCCGGCATCCTCTGGACAAGGGTGCCGGCCCTTCCATCTCTCCCTCTCACAACTCAGCAGGGGAATCCGCAGCAGTGAAGCGTCGCCTGAGTATCGCTCTGATGACCATGGCCCTTGCCGGCGCCGGCGCCGCCGCCGCCCTCGCCGCCGGGCCGGGCAATCCCAAGCCCGTCAAGGATGTCGGCGGATCGTGGTTCGCCGAGGACGGCTCCCCCACCTACAATATTTCCAAGGACGGCACAGTCGATTGGGGCACCTTCGTCGGCTACCTTCGCTACAATTCCATCTGTCTCGACTGCCACGGGCCGGACGGCGCGGGCTCGTCCTATGCGCCGGATCTCACGCAGGCGCTCAAGCAAATCGGCTACGCCCAGTTCATCGCCGACGTCGCGGGCGGCATCAAATCCGTGAACACAGCACAGGACCTGGTGATGCCGGCGTTTGCGACCAACAAGAACGTGATGTGCTTCATCAACGAGATCTATTCCTATCTCCGCGCGCGATCCACCGGCGCGCTCGGCCGCGGCCGGCCGGCGAAGAACGCGCCCGATCCCAAAGGCTTCGACGAGGCTTCGTACAAATGCCTCGGCATCCCGATGTGATGCGCTCACGGCGTCGCCATCTCCGGGGCCGGGCGGCAGCGCTCGCACTCGGCTTGCTGCTGGCACTCGGCAGCCGCGCGATGGCCCAGGCTCCCGGCCTCGGCATCGGCGCCGAGCTTGTCGATCCCCACGTCTTCCGTGTCTGCGCAGACCCGAACGACCTTCCCTTCTCGAACCAGGATGCGCAGGGATTCGAAAACCGAATCGCGGCCCTTCTCGCCAAGCACCTCGGTCGGAAGCTCGGCTTCACCTGGCAACCCCAGGTGTTCGGCTTCCTGCCCATGACCCTCGATGCCTATCGCTGCGACGTGGTGATGGGCGTCACCCAGGGCTACGACCAGGCGGAGAACACCAACGCCTACTACCGCTCGGTCTATTCGCTGATCTTCCGCCCGGGGAGCGGCTTCGACGGAATCAAGAACCTCGAGGACCCGCGTCTCAAGGGCAAGCGGATCGGCGTCATCGCCGGCACGCCGCCGGCGACGATCCTCGCCGAGAACGGGCTTCTGGACCACGTTCGCTCCTACGAGCTCTCGGTCAATCTGCGCTACTTCTCTCCGGCCCGGGATCTCGCCCACGATGTCGAAAGCGGCAAGGTCGATATCGGCGTGCTATGGGGACCGATCGCCGGATATTACGCCAGTCGCTCGGGGGGCAAGCTCGCAATCGCACCGCTGCTGCAGGAATTGAGCGACGGACCGCCGATGGCGTTCGGCATCGTGATGGGCGTGCGCCAGGGCGACGACGCCTGGCGGCGCACCCTCGATGCGGCGATCGCGGCGGAGCAGCCGGAGATCACGAAAATCCTCGAGGCCTACGACGTGCCGCTGCTCGATGACCGCAATCACCTCATCTACGCCGGCGGCTGAGCGAACTCTCTTTCAGCCCTCTTCGCTCGCACCCGCGCCGACGCGCACGCCGTGCTTGCGGAGCTTGCGATAGAGCGTGTTGCGGCTGATGCCGAGCGCCGCCGCCGTCGCCGTCGCGTTCCAGTGGCGCCGCTTGAGCTCGAACAGCAGCCGCTCGCGCTCCGCGGCTGCGAGCGGGTTCGCCTGGCTGACTGCCCCTTCCGGGGCCTTCTCCTCGGCTTGCGCTTCCGCGTGAGCGGGCGCGACCAAGGCGACCGCAACCGGATCCTCGCCGAGGCAGGGCCCGAGATGCCCCCGCTCGATCGGCTGGCCCCCGGCGAGCGCGATCGCGGTCGCAAGCCGGTTTCTGAGCTCGCGGATATTGCCGGGCCAGGAATGCGCAAGCAGCGCCGCGAACACATCGGGCGCGAAGACAACAGGCGCGTCCGCATTCTCCTCAATAGCAATGGCACGGATGAGCTGCTCGATGTCGCGGCGCTCGCGGAGCGGCGGCAGGGTGAGCGTGAGCCCGCTCAGCCGGTAATACAGGTCCTTACGGAAGCTGCCCTCCAGCACCATCCGCCCGAGGTCGCGGTTGGTTGCGCTGATCACCCGCAAATCCACGGTGATGGCGCGGCTGCTGCCGAGCGGCATCACCTCCTTCTCCTCGAGCAGCCTGAGCAGCCGCGCCTGCAGGCCGAGCGGCATGTCCCCGATCTCGTCGAGGAACAGAATCCCGTTGTGCGCCGCGACAACCTTGCCGCGCATGCCGCCGGTGCGCGCGCCGGTGAAGGCGCCGGCGTCGTATCCGAAGAGCTCGCTCTCGATCAGCGTTTCCGGGATCGCGGCACAGCTCAGAGCGACGAAGGGCTTGTCGCGCCGCTCGCCGCTCTGGTGAATGGCGCGCGCAAAGGTGTCCTTGCCGGTTCCGGTCTCGCCCTGGAGCAGGATGTGGATGTCCCGATCCATCACCCGCTCGGCGCACCACACATTGTACGCCATGGCCGGATCGCCGAGGCGGTGCGCGAAAAGATCCGCCCGCGGGCTGGGCCGCCGCGGCGCTTCACCCTTCACCGGCCAGAGCGTGGGCGGCGGCTCCTGCGGCGGCCAGATCCCGGCATAGAGGAGATGGCGGTTCCGGCTGGTCACCGGCCAGATCTGGTACGGGCGGGATTGTGCATCGGCGAAGAAGCGGCTCGGCGGAATGTCGAAGAGCTCCTCGATGCTCCGCCCGACCAGCGCCTCGTAGCCATCGAGCCCGAGGCGCGCCGGCGCCGTGCTGTCGGCAGCGCGGATGCGGCCATGCTCGTCCACCGCCAGCATGGCGGCATGAAGCTGGCCCACCATTTCCGCCTGGTCGTGGAAGCGGAGGATCCAGCAATCCTTGAAGCTGCTGGTCAAGTAGGACTGCTCGATGATCCGGGTCGAGGTGCCGACCAAAGCGAGCGTCGGCCCCTGACTCTCGCGGCTGTCGGGGCAGTCGAAGTGGGACGCGTCGAGCGCGCCGAGAAGCTGCCCGTTCGGTCCCCAGAGCGGTGCTGCGGAACAGGTCATGCGGACATTGCGCGCGAAGAAATGCTCCTCGCGGTGCACCAGCCGCGGCCGGCGATCGTGCAGGCAGGTGCCGGGCCCGTTGGTGCCCTCGTGCCGCTCGTCCCAGATGAAGCCGGGAGCGAGATCGACGCGCCGCAGCAATTCCTCGTGGCCCGGCTCGCACATCCGCTCGAGGATCACGCCGTCCGCGTCGGTGAAGAGGAGCAGATAGTGCGACGGCGCGATCTGCCCGAAGAGGCGGCGCATCTCCGCGCGCACGATCTGCGCCAGCGGACCAAGCTGCGCGCGTCGCTTTTCGAGGATCTTGCTGCCCACGCGCTCGCTCGGCGGGTTGCCGCCGGGCTCCAGGCGGTACTCGCTGAGGCAGCGCTCCCAGGCCGCGATGACATAACCTTCGCTCTGCGGCACGAGTAGGCTGCCCACCACGCCGGCGCAGCTTCGCCGGACGAACTCGGCGTGGCTCTCCGCCTTCTGCACCATCGGATTCGTCTGGCCGGCCGAGACCTCCGTGTGCATTCTCGGACATCTCCCTTTTGCGGTCGGCTGCCCCCGGCACAGGCCCGATCCGGGCAGAGGCCGGTCACGTCCGCAGCCGTTCCGAGGTACAGATTGTCCCCCTTTTCGCGACCGCTGTCACGCCTCTGATGCGGAGGATCGTGCCCCGGCGCGGCCGCCACCGCCCAAGCACGTGAAATCCCGCCGTCTGCCCGCGCGCGCCGCCTCTGGCACGGGGCTTGCAGCCAATTCGCCCAAGTTCCACAAGAGGTCGCTCGTTTCGGCTGACACCGAAACGAAACCTTGAAACACGCGCATGGAGACAGAGCTATTGAAAGGCGTGCCTGCCGGGACTATGGCGGGCCGACGGTGCGAGGTGATAGCACGGAGGGATGATGACGCACGGATGGCGGCGCGAAGCGGCTTGCATGATGGCCGCGATGATCTTTGCGGCGCTCTTCGTCGCGTTGCCGCCGCGACCCGCCAGGGCCGCGATCCCGCCTGGCGAGCAGCTCTTCGAGCACAACGACTGCGTCACCTGCCACGCCATCGACCACCAGGTCGTTGGCCCGTCCTATGTCGATGTGGCCAAGAAGTTCGCGGGCCAGAAGGACGCGGTCCAGACCCTCGTCGATGCGGTGAAGAACGGCCATGTCGGCACCTGGGGCATGGTGCCGATGCCGCCGCATCCAAACATGTCGGATGCGCAAATCAAGGAAATCGTCGAGTGGATCCTTTCGCTCAAGTGACAAGGACCGGGGAGCGGAGGGTAACGGCCAGGCAACGACGACGGTCTCCGAGCGATTGACCATCGTCGGCGCCAAGAATACAACGCCAGGAAAACAGGGAGGGTGTCATGTCCGAACCCATCAAGATCCATCCGGCCGTCGACGGCGGCGTGAAGCCGGCATCGGCCGCCTTCGCAGGCGGCACACTGGTGTGCCGTTGCGTCGACAAACCGGTGACAGTCTCCATCAGCGGCCAGGTCGCGCACGATCACGTCTGCGGCTGTACCAAATGCTGGAAGCCGGAAGGCGCCTGGTTCTCCGTCGTTGCCGTCGTTCCGCATAGCAACGTGCGTGTACTGGAAAATGGCGACAAGCTTGCGGTTGTGGATCCAAGCGCCGTAATCCTGCGCCACGCGTGCAAGGCGTGTGGCGTGCACATGTACGGCCCCGTCGAGAAGGCCGGGCATCCGTTCCAGGGTCTCGATTTCGTCCATCCCGAACGGCTGCGCGAAGCCGGGTGGGCGCCGCCGACATTCGCCGCATTCGTCTCCTCGATCATCGAGTCCGGGTTCCCGCCGGATCGGATGCCGGCGGTGCGGGCGCGGCTCAGGGAACTCGGCCTGGAACCCTATGATTGCCTGTCGCCCGCGCTGATGGACTATATTGCCACGCATCTGGCGAAGGCCTCAGGGAAGCTGGCCGCCTGAATCGCCAGCTGACGCGTCCTTCCCTTCGCCCACCGGTCCATTGAGGCGCCCGCCATGGAAACCCGCGCTGCCATCGCCTTCGAAGCCGGTAAGCCGCTCAGCATCGACACGGTCCAGCTCGAAGGCCCGCACGAGGGCGAGGTGCTGGTGGAGGTCAAGGCCACCGGCATCTGCCACACCGACAAATACACACTCTCCGGTGCGGACCCGGAAGGACTTTTCCCCGCCATCCTCGGCCATGAGGGCGCGGGTATCGTGCTCGAGGTGGGCAAGGGCGTGCGCTCGGTGAAGGCGGGCGACCACGTCATCCCGCTCTACACGCCCGAATGCCGCGAGTGCGATTACTGCCTCAGCCGCAAGACCAATCTCTGCCAGAAGATCCGCACCACGCAGGGCCGCGGCCTGATGCCGGACGGCACCAGCCGCTTCTCCCTCAACGGCCGGCCGATCCTGCACTACATGGGCACCTCCACTTTCGCCAACCACACGGTGCTGCCCGAAATCGCGGTGGCGAAGGTCCGCAACGACGCGCCCTTCGACAAGGTCTGCTACATCGGCTGCGGCGTCACCACCGGCATCGGCGCCGTGATCTTCACCGCCAAGGTCGAGCCGGGCGCGCGCGTCGTCGTCTTCGGGCTCGGCGGCATCGGCCTCAATGTTATCCAGGGCGCGCGCATGGCCGGCGCCGAGATGATCGTGGGCGTCGACCTCAACCCCAAGCGCGAGGCGCTCGCCCGCAAGTTCGGCATGACCCATTTCGTCAATCCCAAGGGGATCGACGACATCGTCGGCCACCTCGTCGAGCTGACCGGCGGCGGCGCCGACTACAGCTTCGAATGCGTCGGCAACACCACGCTGATGCGCCAGGCGCTCGAATGCTCTCACAAGGGCTGGGGCGTCTGCACCATCATCGGCGTCGCCGGCGCCGGCCAGGAAATCTCCACCCGTCCCTTCCAACTCGTCACCGGCCGGGTCTGGCAAGGCTCGGCCTTCGGCGGCGCGCGCGGCCGCACCGACGTTCCCCGCATCGTCGATTGGTACATGGACCACCGCGTCAACATCGACGACCTCATCACCCACACCATGCCGCTCGAGCGCATCAACGACGCGTTCGACTTGATGACGCGCGGCGAATCGATCCGGAGCGTGGTGATTTACTAACCCAGGGGCTCTGCCCCTGGCCTTAAGCCGGGAGTTCCTCCTCGCGCGGGGTCTTTGCGTAGCGCCGGTACACGAACTCCGGCGGCTCGGCGGCTTCGCTCTCCCCCTCGGCCATCGCCAGCAGGCGCGCGTGGTGGGGCGAGAACTCGCACGCCGGATCGGTCGCCCCCGCATCACCGACGATCGCCATCGCCTGGCAGCGGCAGCCGCCGAAATCGATCTCGCGCCGCTCGCACGAGCGGCACGGCTCGGGCATCCAGCCGGTGCCGCGGAAGCGCTGAAACGCCTCCGAGCCCGCCCAGATCTCGCCGAGGCTCCGTTCCTTGACCGAATCGAACCGCAGGCCGGGAATCCCTTGCGCCGCGTGGCACGGCAGCACCAGGCCCGAAGGCGCGATATTGACGAACTGCCGCGCCCAGCCGCCCATGCATGCCTTCGGCCGGCGCGCGTAATAATCGGGCACCACGTGGTCGATGACGAGCCGTCCCTTGAGCCGCTCACGCGCCGCCGCCACCAGCACGACCGCCGCCCGCACATCCTCGCGGCCGGGGATCAGGCTTGGCCGGTTGGCAAGCGCCCAGCCGTAGTATTGCACGTGCGCGATCTCGAGCCGACCCGCACCGAGATCGAGCGCCAATTCGATCATCGCCGGAAGATGCACGAGGTTCTGCCGGTGCATCACTGCGTTGAGGGTGAGTGCCAAGCCGGCGGCGCGCACCATCCGCGCCGCCGCGAGCTTCTTTTCATGCCCGCCGTCATAGCCCGCGATACGGTCGGCGTTTGCGGGCTCGGTGTCCTGGAAGCTGATCTGCACGTGCTCGAGGCCTGCCTGCTTGAGCGCGAGAAGCCGCTTCTCGTCGAGCAGCACCGCCGAGGTGATCAGGTTGGTGTAGAGCCCCGCCGCGCGCGCGTGGCCGACGAGCGTTGCGAGGTCGCGCCGCACCAGCGGCTCGCCGCCCGAGAAATGGATCTGCAGCACGCCGAGCGCGGCCGCCTCGTCGATCACCCGGAGCCAGCTCGCCGTGTCGAGCTCGTCGCGCACACGGTCGAGCACGAGCGGGTTCGAGCAATAGGGGCAACCGAGCGGGCAGCGATGCGTGAGTTCCGCGAGCAGCGCGAGCGGGGGGCCAAGCCCGGGTGTGAGAGCGTTCATCCGACGAGCAGTCCCTTGTCGCGAAGCCCCTGCAGCATCTCGATCACGTCGCCCAGCACTTCCTCGCGCGGCGCCGCGTGCCGCCGCGCAAGCTCGTCGGCGATCGTGCCGATCTCCGCGCTCCCGTCGCAAAGCCCGAGAATCTCGGCCGCAATCGCGTCCAGCATCAGCACCCGCTCCGGCCCGAGCAGCACCCAGCCGCCGCGCGCCGCGTCGTTCTTCATCCGCGCATGCGGCGAAAGCCCCGGCCGGCTCGCCGCGCTGAGCGGTGCGGCGCTCATCCGCCCGCGCCGAAAGCCCCGGGCGGCACGAGGCCGGGGGCGACGTAGGCGTGATGGAGCGCGTCGAGCTGCGCCCAGAGCAGGTCGCATTTGAAGGTAAGCGCGCCGATCACCGCCTGCTGCTGCTCCGGCGTGCGCGCGTGGTGCTTGACGTAGTCGAGCGCGAAATCCGCGTCCCGCGGCGCCTGCTCGAGGCGGGCGTTGAAATAGGCCAACGTCTCGCGCGTCACGAAATCGTAATTGGCGAGCATACCCGCCACGCGCTCGGAGATGATAGCGGGCGAAAAAATCTCGGTGAGCGAGGAGGCGACCGCCTCGAGCAGCGAGCGCTCGCGCACGAACGCCACGTACGCATCCACCGCGAATCGCGTCGCCGGCAGGATGCCCGCCGTTGAGGCGACGTACTCGCGATCGAGGCCGAGCCCCGAGGTGAGGCGGAGCCACCGCCCGATTCCCCCCTCGCCCGGCGCCGCGCCGTCGTGATCGATGAGCCGCTGGCGCCAGACGCGACGAAGTGCCGGGTCTTCGCACCGCGCCATCAGCGCGGCATCCTTCAGCGGAATGCGGCTCTGGTAGTAGTAGCGGTTGAGCGCCCATGCCTGCACCTGCCGCTTGTCAAGCCGCCCGCCGTGCAGCAGCGCGTGAAACGGATGGCGGTTGTGGTAGCGCTCGGCGCCGACCGCGCGCAGTTGGGCCTCCAGCTCGGCCGGGCTCATCAGGCTCGTCACAGCGAAACCTCCATTCCGTCGTACCCGACTTCCCATCCCGCGCGCGACAGAATCGCCCGTTCCGGCGAATCCCCGAGGATCATCGGGTTGCTGTTGTTGACGTGCACGAAAATCTTGCGCGCGATATCGAGCGGCGCAAGCCCGGCGAGCGAGCCCTCGGCGCCCGAGACGCTGATATGTCCCATCCTCCGCCCCGTCTTCGCCCCAAGCCCGAGCCGGATCATCTCCTCATCCGTCCAGAGCGTGCCGTCGAAGAACACGAGGCGCGCGCCGCGCAGGCGGGCGAGCAGCCCCTCCGAGAGCGCGGCGCAGCCGGGCACGAAGTGAAAGCATGCGCCCCTCTCGTCGCTCACCGCGAGTCCGACCGTGTCGCCTTCCGCGGTGCCCAGATCCGCCTCGCCCTCTTCCTCGGCATAGAGCGCGACCTTGCCCGGAACGGCGAACGCCTCGATCGCAAGCCCGAGCGACCGGCCGGCGAAATCGCCGAGCGTCTCCTTCCGCCCCAGCATGATTTCGCGGCGCACAACGAAGGCGGGGTCGAGCACGCGGAAGATCGGATTGGCGGCGATCAGCGTGAGCACGCGGCGCGAGCCGTAGAGTGCCAGCTTCTGGCTTTCCCGCAGATGCAGCAGCCCCGCGATCGCATCCGTCTCGCCGCCCGCGAGCGCGATCGCCTTGATCGGGCTTCCCCGCTCGCCTTCCCGCGGATGGAGCGCCGGCGTCGCCGCGATCTGCTCGCGCAGATCCGGCGCGGCGTTGAGCAGAACCCAGTCCTCTCCGTTGGCCGAGACCGCGAGCGAGCATTGCGTCGACGGCCGCGCCGCCGCATCCCCCCGCCGCGCCCGCGCGCAGTTGGCGCAGGCGCAGTTCCATTGCGGAAACCCGCCGCCCGCCGCGGCGCCGAGAACGACGATGCGCATGTTCAGGAAAACAAACGCCGGGAGGGATTCCCTCTGAATCCGCTCCCGGCGCGCGCGAAGTTCGCGAGTGTCAGTCGAGATCGGCGCAGGCGTAGGCGTTGATTTCCATGCCCACCGCGATCTCCACCACCTTCGGCTTCGTCCACATCTCTTCTTCCTCCCGGGTGGATCGTCTCCAGCGCTCACTGCGCTCGAGACTGCTTGTATATTGCGTCCGATCACGCCCGGGTTCAAGCCTCGCCATGCCCTGCAACGCACGGAAATCAAAGATAGCATCAGCCTGTAAAGCGCATAGAACGGAGCTATGATTGCGGCGTTTCGCTCCGCCGGATCCGCCCCCCGAGCGTGCCGCCGCCGCCCCGCCGTCGTCCCAACGTCATCCCCCTGGGGGCTTGACCGGAGATGGGCGCCGGCCCCTTTTCCCGGGGGGCGGGACCGATGAGGCCCGTCCGACCCGATCACAGACCCCGAGGTCCCCTTCATGCCCCTCCTGCGCCGCTCCCTGCTCGCGATGGCCGCCGCCGCCTCCCTCCCCGGCTTCGCCCATGCGGCCGCCGATGCCGCCGCTGCCCCCAACCCCGAATTCGGCCTTCGCACCCTCGGCGATCCCAAGGCCAAGGTGCACGTCATCGAGTATTTCTCCCTCACCTGCACCCATTGCGCCGATTTCGCGAACGAGACGATGCCCGACGTCGAGAGCAAGCTCATCGACACCGGCAAGGTCTACTGGACCTTCCGCGACTTCCCGCTCGACCGGGTGGCGCTCACGGCGGCGATGGTGGCCCGCGCCCTGCCCCCGGACCGCTACGCCCGCTTCATCTTCGCCCTCTTCGCCAGCCAGGACACCTGGGCCTTCGCCCCGGACGTCAACTCGACCGCCGAGCTCGAGAAGCTGGCCGCGCTCGCCGGCATGCTCAAGGCCACCTTCGACGCCGCCGTCGCCAGCAAGCCGCTCCAGGACTTCATCCTCGCCGAGGCGCGGGAGGCGCAAGAAAAATATCACATCGACTCGACGCCGACCTTCATCATCAATGGTCAGCCGCACGCGGGGGAGATGCCCTACGCGGACTTCGCCCAGCTGATCGCCGCCGCCGGCGGCTGAAGGAGCCCACTTGCCCGCCCGTTTCACGCGCCTGCGCCTGGTCGGCTTCAAGAGCTTCGCCGAGCCGGCCGTGATCGAGATCCGGCCGGGCCTGACCGGCATCGTCGGGCCGAACGGATGCGGCAAGTCGAACGTCGTCGATGCGCTGCGCTTCGTGATGGGCGAGACGAGCGCCCGCTCCATCCGCGGCGGCGAGATGGAGGACGTGATCTTCGCCGGCACCACCGCCCGCCCGGCCCGCAACTTCGCCGAGGTGACGCTGACCCTCGAAGCCGGCGAGGCGCCGCTCCCCACCCCCTTCCACGAGGCCGCCGAGCTCGCGATCAGCCGCGGCGTCGAGCGCGGCCGCGGCAGCACCTTCCGCGTCAACGGCGAGGAGGCCCGCGCGCGCGACATCCAGACCCTGCTTGCCGATCTCGGCAGCGGCGCGCGCTCCTCGGCCATGGTGAGCCAGGGCCGCATCTCCGCCCTCATCGCCGCCCGGCCCGAGGAGCGCCGCGCGCTGCTCGAGGAGGCCGCCGGCATCACCGGCCTGCACGCCCGCCGCCACGAGGCCGAGCTCAAGCTCCAGGCGGCCGAGGCCAACCTCGCCCGCGCCGACGAGCTCAAGGCCGGGCTCGAGGAGCAGCTCGCCGGCCTCAAGCGCCAGGCGCGCCAGGCGAGCCGCTATCGCAATCTCGGCGGCGCGATCCGTGCCGCGGAGGCGGACCTCCTGGCGATCGAGAAGGCGCGCGCCCTCGCCGCCCACGAAGCCGCCCTTGCCGAGCTTAACGCCGCCCGCGCCGCGCTCGCCGAGGCGACCCGCGAGGCCACCGCCGCAAGCTCCCGCGCCACCGGCCTCGCCGCCCTCCTGCCCGCCCAGCGGGACGCCGAAGCCGCCCAGCGCACCGCGCTCGAGCGCACGCGGCTCGCCCGCGAGCAGATCGAGGCCGAGGCCGCGCGCGCCCGCTCCGCTCTCGCCGCCGCCGAGGCGCGTCTTGCCGAGCTCGAGCGCGATCTCTCCCACTCCGCCGCCCTCGCCGCCGACGCCGAGGCCGCGCTCGCCCGCCTCGCCGCCGAAAGCGAAGACCTCGCCGCATCCGCCGCCGCCGAGCCCGACCGCGCTTCCGCCATCGCCGCCGCCCTCGCCGCCGCTTCGGCGGAGGCGGCTCACGCCGAAAAATCCGCGGACGAAGCCGCCGACGAAGCCGCCTCGCGCGCCGCCCGCGCCGGCGCGCTCGAGGCCGAGCGCGCCCGCACCAGCGAGCGCCTTGCCCGGCTCGGCGAGGAGCGCGCCCGCCTTGAACGCGAGCGCGAGCGCCTCACCGCCGCCCGCCCCGATCCCGCCCGCCTCGCCGAGGCCGAGGCCGCCGAATTGGCCGCCGACGGCACCGCCGCCGAGACCCGCGCCGCCCGCGAGCAGCGCGAGGCCGAGCGCGAGCAAGCCGCCGCCGCCCACGAGCGCGCCCGTACCGTACTGGCCGCCGCCGAGGCCGAGCGCGCCGGCCTCGCCGCCGAGGCCGAGGCCCTCGCCGCCGTTCTTACGGCGGGCGGATCCGCGCTCGCCAACGGCCTCGCCGACCGCCTCGCCGTTCCCCCCGGCCTCGAAGCCCCGCTCGCCGCCGCCCTCGGCGATGCGCTCGAGGCCGATGCCGCCCGCTGGCGCGCGCTCCCCCCGCTCGCCGATCCGCCCTCGCTTCCCCCCGCCGCCGCCGCGCTCGAAACCCTCCTTTCGGCCCCGCCCGCGCTCGCCCGCGCGCTCGCCTTCATCGGCCTCGTCGAGGCCTCGGACGACGCGGCCCGCCTCCAGGAATCCCTTCTTCCCGGCCAGGCCCTCGTCTCGCGCGAGGGCGGCCTCTGGCGCTGGGACGGCTATTCGGTCCCGCCCGGCACGAAGAGCGCCACCGCGGTCCGCCTCGCCGAGCGCAACCGCCTCGCCGCCGTCCGCCGCCGGCTCGCCGCCGCCGAAACCGCCGCCTCGGCCGCCCGCGCCGCCCAGGAAAGCCTCGCCGCTGCCGAGCGCGCGGCGCTCGCCGCCGCGACCGCCGCCGAGCAGGCCCGCCGCGACGCCGAGCGCCGCCTCCAGGCGCTCAAGACCACGGGCGAGGCGCTCCGCCGCGAGGCCGCCGCCGCCGCCGGCAGGCTCGACGCGCTTGCCGAGCAGATCGGGCGCCTCGCCACCGACATCGCGGAGCTCGAGGCCACGCTTGCCCGCCTCGAAGCCGAGCGCGCCGCCCTTCCCGACCCCGCCGCCGCGCGCGAAGCCCTCGAGGTCGCCCGGCGCCTTCTCGCCGCCGCCCGCGCCCGGGAGGCCGGCCTCCGCGCCGAGCAGGCCGCGATCGCCGAGCGCGCCGCCGCCCTCGCCGCCCGCCGCGAGGCGATCGCCGCCGAAGAATCCGGCTGGGCCGAGCGCCGCACCGCCGCAAGCGCGCGCGCCCGCGAGCTCGCCCTCCGCCGCGCCCAGTCGCTCGCCGAGCACGAATCTCTCGCCGCCCAGCCCGAAGCGCTCGCGCTCAAGGAGCGGGCGGCGATCAGCGCCCTCGACGCCGCCGAATCCCGCCATCGCGACGCCGCCGCCGCCCTCACCGCCGCCGAGGCCGAGGCGGCCGCCGAGGACCGCGCCGCCCGCGGCGCCGAGCGCAAGCTCGCGGCCGTCCGCGAGCTTCTCCTCAGGGCGGAGGCCGCGCTCTCCCAGGCCGACGCCGCGCTCGCTTCGCTCGATCTCCGCATCCGCGAGCGCCTCGGCGCCGACTTCACCCTCCCCGCCGCACCCGACCCCGCCACGCCGGACCGCGGCCCCGAGGCCGAGGAGACGGCCCGCCGCCGCCTCGAGCGCCTGCTCCGCGAGCGCGAGGCCATGGGCCCGGTCAATCTGCGCGCCGAGATCGAGGCCGCCGAGGTCGAGGAACGCATCAACGGGATCGTCCGCGAGAGCGCGGAGCTCACCACCGCGATCGCCAAGCTGCGCGGCTCGGTCGGCCACATCAACCGCGAGGGCCGCGCGCGCCTCTCCGCGATCTTCGCCGAGGTCGACAAGCACTTCCAGGCGCTCTTCGCCCGCATGTTCGGCGGCGGGCGCGCCCATCTCGCCCTCGTCGGCTCGGACGATCCGCTCGCCGCCGGGCTCGAGATCTACGTCCAGCCGCCGGGCAAGAAGCTCGCCCAGCTCTCGCTGCTCTCCGGCGGCGAGCAGGCGCTGGTGGCGCTCTCGCTGATCTTCGCCGTCTTCCGCTGCAACCCCGCCCCGATCGCCGTGCTCGACGAGGTCGATGCGCCGCTCGACGACATCAATGTCGAGCGCTTCTGCCGCCTCGTCGAGGACGTGGTGCGCGAATGCGGCACGCGGATGATGATCGCCACGCACCATCCGCTGACCATGGCGCGCATGGACCGGCTCTACGGCGTCACCATGCAGGAGCGCGGAATCTCGCGCCTTCTCTCCGTCGCTCTCGCCGAGGCGCGCGAGATGGCGGACCCGCCGCGCATGGCCGCCGAATAGCGGCGCGAAGCACGCGCCACCAACCCCCGCGTCCTTGACACTCGGGGACGCCGTCGTTACCAAGCCGGCGCTTTCCGCCAAGGCGCGGCTTTGCGGAGGAGAGCCCATGGCCGAGCGACCGGCCGGACCGGACCCCTCCTTCGAGGAGCGGCTTCGGGCTGCCCGGGAGAGGTCCGGACTCGAGACCGCGCCGCCGAAAAAAGCGGAGGGCCTTGGCTGGGCGGAACGCCCGCTCGCGATGGCGTTCCGGGTGGCCGGCGAGATGGTCGCGGCGATGGTGGTGGCGCTGGCCATCGGCTGGTCGCTCGATCGCTGGCTCGGCACCAAGCCATGGCTGCTCCTGCTCTTCGTCGTGCTCGGCGCGGCGGCGGGGGTTCTGAACGTGTGGCGTCTCTTCAAGCCGCAACACGAGCATCGGCCCCGGTCCAAAGGATCGGGGGAATAGCCGAAAGATCGGTCGCGGTCCGGCAGGGCCGCGCGCTTCGGGGAGACGGGAACGGGTGGCGGCAGGACCCTCGATCGACGCTCTGGGCCAGTTCCGGCTGGCGACCAGCCTCGGCCCCATCGGCGCCTCGGTGAACTTCACCAATGCCAACCTGATGATGGTGCTGACCGCCGTGCTGGTGCTCGCCCTCTTCGGCTACGGCATGCGCGCCCGCGCGATCGTTCCCGCGCGCACGCAAGCCGCGGCCGAGATGGGGTACGAGTTCATCGCCCGCCTCTGCGAGGACATCATCGGCGAGGGATGGAAGCCCTTCTTCCCCTTCGTCTTCACGCTCTTCTTCTTCATCCTCTTCGGCAACCTGGTCGGCCTCTTCCCCTATTTCTTCGCCTTCACGAGCCACATCGCGGTCACCGCCGCCCTCGCCGTCATCGTCTTCGCGCTCTCGATCATCGTCGGGCTCGTCAAGCATAAGCTCCGCTTCTTCACCTACTTCGTGCCCCCCGGCGCGCCCAAGCTCATCGCCCCGGTGCTCGTGCCGATCGAGATCCTCACCTTCCTCTCGCGGCCTGTTTCGCTCTCGATCCGACTTTTCGCCAACATCGTGGCCGGCCACGTGCTCTGGGAGGTCTTCGCGGGCTTCATGCTGATCGTCGCGGCCGCCCTCGGCCTCGTCGGCATCGCCGCCGCGGTGATCCCGCTCGCCATCAACGTGGTGCTGGTCGGCTTCGAGCTGCTCGTGGCCGGGCTCCAGGCCTACGTCTTCGCCGTGCTCACCTGCCTCTACCTGCACGATGCGGTGCATCTGCACTGATCCGTCCCACCGAAAGGAACCCCCTGACATGAACCCAGCGACCGCCGCCATCCTGGCGAGGGATATCGGAGCGGGCCTTGCCGCGATCGGCGTTGCCGGCGCCGGCGTCGGCATCGGGCAGATCTTCGCCGCCCTGGTGAACAGCGTCGCGCGCAACCCGGCCTCGCGCGATCAGGTCTTCGGCCTCGGCATTCTCGGCTTCGCGCTCACCGAGGCGGTGGCGCTCTACGCCCTCCTCATCTCGTTCCTCATCCTCTTCGGCTGATCCTCTCCATGCGCCGCATCCTCCGTTCCTGGCCCCTCGCCGCGGCGCTCGCGCTCGCCCCGGCAGGCGCCTGGGCCGCGGAGACGGGCGGCATGCCGCAGTTCCAGTTCGGCAACGAACTGACCACCGCCCAGGTCGTCTGGCTGGTGCTCATCTTCCTCGTGCTCTACCTCCTGCTCTCGCGCTGGGCGCTGCCGCAGGTGGGCTCGGTGCTCGAGGAGCGGGCGCGGCGCATCGCCGCCGATCTCGACACGGCGAAATCCGCCAAGGCCGAAGCCGACGCCGCGGTGGCCGAGCTTCTGGCCGCCACCCGCAACGCGCGGGCCGAAGCGCAGGCCGAGATCGCGCAAGCGGCGCGGGCGGCGCGCGAGGCCGCCGCGCGCCAGGCAGCCGCACTGAACGAGCGGCTCGAGACCGAGCTTCGCGCCGCCGAGGCCCGCATCAACGCCGCACGCAGGGACGCCATGGGCGCCTTGCGCGAAGTGTCGAGCGAGGCCGCACGCGCGATGATCGAGCGGCTCACCGGCCGCCCGCCCGCACCCGCGACGCTCGACGCCGCACTCGACGCCGCCCTCTCCCCACGCCAGGCTTAAGCGCGCCAGGGTTAAGCACAATGGTCACGACTTTCTCACTCTTGGTCTCGCCTTTCGTCCAGTCGGTCTTCTGGGTCTTCATCGCCTTCGTCATCTTCTTCGTGCTCTTCGGCAAGCGCCTCTGGTCGGTCGCCGCCGGCATGCTCGACGCCCGCGCCGCGGCGATCCGCGCCGAGCTCGACGAGGCGAGCCGGCTGCGCCAGGAAGCCGAGGCAATGCTGAAGGACGCGGCATCGCGCCGCGAGGCCGCCCTCGCCGAGGCCCACACGCTGCTCGAAGCCGCCAAGGCCGAGGCCGAACGCATAGCGGCCGCCGCCGCTTCGGACGCCGAGGAAGCCGCACACCGGCGCGAACGGATGGCGATCGAGCGCATCGCCGCGGCCGAGAAGGCCGCCATCACCGACGTGCGCATCGCCGCTACCGATATCGCAACCCGGGTCGCTGCCGAAGTCATCCGCCGCGAGCTCGACGAAGCGGCCGACGCCGCCCTCATCAATCACGCGATCGCCACCCTCCCCGCCGCCCTCACCCGCAAGGTCGCGTAGCAAGGCCAAGGGGGCTCTGCCCCCTTGGAACCCCCGCCAAGGGCGAGCCCTTGGAACCCGTTCGTTTTGGCGGCGGCAGAGAGCGGTTTGGGCAAAGCGCGTTTCGCGCTTTGCCCAAACCGCTCTCTGCCGCCGCCAAGCGAATGGATTGCAAAGGCTCCGCCTTTGCCAGGGGGTCCAGGGGGACAGCGTCCCCCTGGTCTTTTCTACGCCCGATCGATCCGCCCGGAGTAGCAACCCCGCTTGGCATTGTGAGCGTGGATGTAGCTCACCCCCTCGTTGGCAAACAGCCGCGCGATCAGCGTCTCGATGTCCGCACCCTCGACAACGTCCGCACCGAGCATCATGCCGATCGCATCATACGCGCGCAGCGAGAGCAGCCTCACGCGCATGACCTCGGGCACCTCGTCGACCTGGTCGAAAATTGTCGTCGCACCCTCGCGCACGAAAATGGCGTGCGAGGCGCGATAGGGCGTGTCCGCCGGCTGGCAGGTGTGATTGAGCAGAAGCAGCGTCTCGCCCGGCTCGGCATCGCGCATCTCGATTCGGCAGGGAAATCCCGGCGTCGCATCCGCGACGTAGCGCTTCACCCCACGCTTGGCCAGCTCGGCATCGGGTAGTCCGAACAGGGGCTGGAACGGCTCGGGCGCGAGGCCGGTGATACGAAATTTCAAAGGTCCCTCCTCTTTCCTGCTGCCGCACGTGAGCAGACCCGCATCTCGCCCGCCATCCGTCTCTTGCCGTCGAATTCGGCCGCACCTGTCATTCCGGCACCGGGGCATCCGCCGGGATCAGCCCCTCCTCCTTGAGCCCGGCCCAGAACTCCGACGGGATTGGCCGCTTCATCATCGCGGCATTCTCGCGCATCTCATCGGCGGTCCGCGCGCCGGCGATCACCGCGGCAACGACCGGATGCGCGGCGGCGAACTGAAGCGCCGCCGCCTTCATCGCAACGCCGAACCGTTCGCAGCAGGCGCCGATCCGCGCCCGCCGCTCGAGCATCGGCCCGGGCGCCGCGCGGTAATCGAAGGTCGTGCCGCCCGCGAGCAGGCCCGAATTGTATGGTCCGCCCACCACCACGCCGACCCCGCGCTCGGCGCAGGCGGGGAAGAGTTCGTCGAGCGCGCTCGTCTCGAGCAGCGTATAGCGCCCCGCGAGCAAAAATAGATCGGGCGCCGCCTCATCGAGCGCCAGCAGGCAGGGCTCGATGCGGTTGACGCCGAGGCCCCAGGCCCCGATCGTCCCCTCCCCCTTCATCGCCGCAAGCGCCCGCGCCGCGCCCGCCATCGCCTCGGCGAAGACGGTTCTCCATTCCGTGCCGTGCGTGTCTTCCGCCGGGTCGTGGATCCAGGCGATATCGATCCGGGCGAGGCCGAGCCGCTGGAGGCTCTCGCGGAGCGAGCGCCGCGCCCCCTCCTCCGAATAATCGAACCGTACCCGGAACGGAAGCGCCGCGACATACCCGGCCTGCTCGCGCCCTTGCGCGGGATCCGGGTCGAGCAGGCGCCCGACCTTGGTCGAGAGCACGAAGGCATCGCGCGGCCGCCGGCGCAAGAACGCGCCCAACCGGTGCTCGGAAAGTCCGGCCCCGTAGAGCGGCGCAGTGTCGAAATAGCGCACGCCCGCGTCCCAAGCGGCGGCGATCGTCGCTTCGGCCTCGCCCTCGCTTACCGCGGAGAAGAGATTGCCAAGCGGCGCGCCCCCGAGCCCGAGGCCCGGCGGAACGAGCGCGCGGTTTTCATCCGCAGGCGAAGCAGCTCGGTCCGTCGGAGGGATATTCCTGTCCGCTCGCACGGTGGCTCGCCAGGTTGGCCATCGGCAGATAGGGCAGGTTGTCGATCCGCGCCAGGGTTTCTGCCGGGGGCAGCGTGAAGACCGGCGCCCGCAGCACTTCCTCCGCGACCGCCGGCGTCGGGTTCGTCGAAAGCACCAGCAGCGCGTTCGCCACCGCCTGCGAGGGCGCATCCGGCGCGATGCCGAGCGCAGCGCGCACTTCCTGGCGCGCCTGCAGCATCTCGAGCTTGGTGAGCTCGGACATGTAGGTCCAGCGCGGGCTGGAAGAGAGCTGGCCCGCCAGGTACTCGATCGCGAGTACGGCGCGCACCGCGTCGATCGGGTTGCCGTGCGTGCGGGCCGGATTGGAGAACGCCCAATCGGCGATATTGATCGCCATGATGCCGTTATCGTCATTGCCGCCGAACGCGCCCGGCGGCAACTGCGCCGTCGAAGGCGGCGGCGTCGGCGCGCAGGCGGCGAGCGCCAGCGCGGCCGCGAGGAAGAGCGCCCCGCGCCTCATCGCCTTCTCACCTCGCCTTCCCTCACGCCTTACGCCGCCCCGAATGCGGCGCCATACCGCGCCCCGAGTTCCGCGTAATGGGCCGCGATCTCATCGAACTCCGCCCGCTCCTCCCGGCTCATCACCCGCACCTTGCGCGCGGGCTGGCCCACCCAGAGCTCGTTGCGGCCGATCCGCTTGCCCGGCGCCAGCAATCCGCCGGCGCCGAGCATCCCGCCCTCCTCGATCACCGCGCCGTCGAGCACCGTCGCGCCCATGCCGACGAATGCCCAGTTCTCGAGCGTGCAGGCATGCACGATCGCCGCGTGCCCGATCGACACGTCATCGCCGATCAGGCAGGGAAAGCGCCCGGTTGCGACGTGCACGATCGTGCCGTCCTGGATGTTCGTGCGCGCGCCGACGCGGATGAAGTGCGTATCGCCGCGTACCACGCAATGAAACCAGACGCTGGATCGCTCGCCGATGACGACATCGCCGATCACCGCCGCGGTCGCTGCGATGAAGGCGTCCGGCGCGACCTTGGGCGCCACGCCCTCGAACCTGTAGAGCGGTCCCGCGCCCGCCGGCACGACAGACCCCAACGTCATCTCATGCATCGAGCCCCGCCTCCTCGCGCGACACCGCCTCGCGCGCCGTCTCGGCGCCCGCAAGCCCGAGCATCAGGGCGATGTTCTGCACCGCCGCTCCCGCCGCGCCCTTGCCCAGATTGTCGAGCAGCGCCACCAGCACAACCTGGCGCTCCGCCTCGTTGGCGAAGACACGAAGCTCGAGCCGGTCCGTCCCGTTCAGCGCCTCGGGCTCGATCCGCCCGTCTCCTGGCGCCGCCGCAACGGTAACCAGCCGCTCGCCCGCATAGCGCTCCCGCAGCACGGCTTCCAGGTCGGCCGCGCGCGGCTTTCCCGCGAGCAGGTCGAGATGGAGCGGCACCGAGACCAGCATCCCCTGCCGGTAATGCCCGACCGCGGGCACGAAGATCGGCCGGCGCGCGAGCCCGGAATAGCGGAAGAGCTCCGGCACGTGCTTGTGCGTGAGATGAAGCCCGTAGAGCTCGAAGGCCGGCCCGCCGCTCGCCTCGTGCGCGCCGATCATGCTCCGCCCGCCGCCCGAATAGCCGCTCACCGCCTGCACCGTCACCGGATAGTCCGCCGCCAGCAGCCCGGCATCGACGAGCGGGCGGATCAGCGCGATCGCCCCGGTCGGATAGCAGCCCGGGTTGCTCACCCGCCGCGCCCCGGCGATCCGTCCCGCCTGCCCCTCCGCCATCTCGGCAAAGCCGTACACCCACGCCGGGTCCACCCGGTGCGCCGTGCTCGCGTCGATGATCTTCGGCCCCGCCGCGCCGAGCGCGTCGGCCAGCGCCACCGATTCCCTCGCCGCCGCGTCCGGCAGGCAGAGCGCCACGAGATCGGCCTTCGCCATCGCCCGCTTCCGCGCGGCCGGGTCCTTGCGCTCGGAATCGGCCAGACCGATGAGCGCGATCCCGTCCATCGCCTCGAGGCGGCGGCGGAGGTCGAGCCCCGTCGTCCCCGCCTCGCCGTCGATGAACACCGCGTATGTCCGCCCGGCCATCCAGCCCTCCATCCACCGCCCATATGGGCGGCCCACCGGCGGCGGCCAAGCCAAGCCACCGCCCGCGATACAATTCATCACCTCGGCGCCTGATTTCGTCAAACCGGCCCGGCAGGAGGGTTTGAACCCCGCCTCCGCCGCCTGCTAGAAAGCCGCGTGATCCGCACCGGAGCCCAGTACCGCGATTCGATCCGTGACGGGCGCGAGATCCACGTCAACGGCGAGCGCGTCCGCGACGTCGCCGCGCATCCGATGTTCCGGCCGCTCGTCGAGATCCGCGCCCGCATCCACGACATGGCGCACGAGGCGGCAACAAGCGACATCATGTCCTATGAGGAGGGCGGCGAGCGCTTCGCGATCGCCAACCGCTTGCCCAGGCGCGCCGAGGATTGGTGGGACAAGCGCCACGCCACCGATTGCGTGCTCGAGGACATCGGCGGCGTCGTGACGCGCGTCGGCGACGAGACGGTGGGCGAGATGTGGTCGCTCCATGACGGGCAGGAGGTGCTCAACGAGGCCGATCCGCAATTCGCGCGCAACATCGCCGCCCACATCGGCCGCGTCATCGCGAACGATCCCTTCCATGTTTCGGCGAACACTGATCCGAAGGGAGACCGCTCGAAGCCGCCGCAGGAGCAGGACCCGGACATGCTGCTCCACGTGGTGAAGGAGACCGATGCCGGCATCGTCGTCCGCGGCGCCAAATATGAAACGGCCGCGGCCTACGCCAACCAGGCCTTCGTCAAGCCCACCATCGCCAATTGGGGCAATGACGCCTATTCGGACTACGCGGTGGGCTTCATCTGCGATCTTTCCTCGCCCAACCTCAAATTCATCTGCCGCACCGGCTTCGCCGGCCGCGCGCCGGCGGAGGATTATCCGCTCGCCAACCGCTTCGACGAGGTCGATACCCTCCTCGTCTTCGACAATGTGCTGATCCCGCGGGAGAACGTCCTCTTCCACCGCCACACGAGGGCCGCCGCCTTCATCCGCGCGACCCTGCACCGCTACTCCGCCTTCGCCTTCGTCCAGCGCAACCTCAAGCTCACCGACATGATGATCGGCGCCGCTCTCTTCAACGCCCGCCAGACCGGGCTCGAGAAGAGCAGGCGGTGCAGGAGAAGCTCGCCCGCCTCGCGGTCTATCGCGAGGGCATCAACGCCCATCTCACCGCCGCGGTGACGCTCGCCGAACGAAGCCCGGGCGGCCTCCTGATGCCCAACCAGTCGCTGCTCTATTGCGGCCGCGTGCTTGCCTGCTCCGAGCTGCATCATATGATGCACATCGCCCGCGAGCTCTGCGGCGGCCAGATCTGCCTCACTCCCGACAAGGCCGCCTTCGAGGCCCCCGAAACCCGGCCCTGGCTCGAGAAATTCTACACCGTGAACGCGGACTGGACGGCCGAGGACCGCCGCCGCCTGCTCGCCTTCGCCCGCGACCTCCTCAACTCCGACTATGCCGGCCACCGCCTCACCTTCCAGCTCTTCGCCCAGTCCCCGCCCTTCGCCCATCTCGCCGCCGTCTGGCGCAATTTCGGCTGGGACGGCCCGCTCGCCTTCGTAAAGAAATCCGCCGGCCTCTCGGACCGCGTCATGCAAGGCGCGCCGCTCCTCGCCGGCGATCCCGCCGTGCGGCAATGGTTCGCCGCCAATCCCCCTCCTCTCAAGGTAGCCCGATAAATCCCATGGCCCATCGCCGCCTCCGCCCCTTCAACACGCGCGACACCTATCCCGAGCAGCGTCTCGACAACGATCTCGCGCAAGGAGTTATCGCGCGCGGGCGCATCGTCTTCCTCCGCGGCCAGGTCGGCCAGGACCTCGAAACCTCGGCGAGCGTCGCCATCGGCGATCCGGCCGCGCAAGCTCGCCGGGCGATGGAGAATATCCGCACGCTGCTCGCCGAGGCCGGCGCGCGCATGGAGCATCTCACCAAGCTCGTCGTCTATCTCACCGATATCCGCAATCGGGAGCCGGTCTATCGTGCGATGGGCGAATATATCCGGGGCGTGCATCCGGTCTGCACCGGCCTCGTCGTCGTCGCCCTCGCCCGCCCCGAATGGCTCGTCGAGATCGACGCGACCGCAGTGATCCCTGAAGCCGAAGACGAATGACCTTCTCGATCGTTGCTTCCTGCCCGCGCACGCGGAGCTTCGGTGTCGCGATCTCGTCCTCCTCGCCCGCCGTCGCCGCGCGCTGCGCCCATGCCCGCGCCGGCGCCGGCGCGGTCGCAAGCCAGAACATCACCGATCCGCGCCTCGGGCCTCAGGCCCTCGATCTCATGGCGGCGGGGGCAACAGCCGCGGCCGCGCTCGCCGAGATCCGCGCCCGCGCGCCGCACATCGAGTACCGTCAGTTGGCGCTGGTCGATCGTTCCGGTGGCACGGCCTATTTCTCCGGCGCGCGCACGCTCGGCCGCCACCACGTCATCGCCGGTCCGGGCGGCGTCGCCGCCGGCAATCTCCTTGCCGACATCGCGGTGCCCGCGCGCATGCTGGAGACGTTCCTCGCCACCCCCGATGCAGACCTCGGCGACCGCCTCCTCGCCGCGCTCGCCGCCGGCCTCACCGCCGGCGGCGAGGAGGGCCCGGTCCATTCCGCCGGCCTCCTGATCGTCCGCGAGCTTCCCTTCCCCATAGCCGATCTCCGCATCGACTGGCACGACACGGCACCGATCGCCGCGCTCGAAAAAACCTGGGCGATCTATAAGCCCGAGCTCGAATCCTATATCGCCCGCGCGCTCGACCCCGCCGCCGCGCCCTCCTACGGCGTCCCAGGCGACGTCTAAGTTCCGAGCGCCGTCGCGAGATCGCCGAAATTCCCGGCCACCACGTCCCAGTCCTGTTCCGCGCGCAGATCCGTCGTCTGGCCCGGCCCGTGCTCCGTCGGCCGCGGCACGAACGCGGTCGTGAGCCCGCATTTCCGCGCCGCCGCGAGATCGCCATTGTGCGCCGCAACGAGGCACACCTCCGCCGGCCGCATCGCGAGGATCTCGACCGTGCGCACATAGGCCTCCGGCATCGGCTTGTACGCGCGCACCACTTCCGCGCCGAGGATCGCGTCCCACCCGAGCCCGGCGCGCTTGGCGATATCGATCATCAGGATGATGTTGCCGTTCGAGAGCGGCGCGATGATGTGGCCCGCCTTCAATCTCGCGAGCCCTGCGACCACGTCGGGCCAGGGATCGAGCCGGTGCCAGGCGAGGTTCAATTGGTCGAGCTCGGCGGCCGGCACCGTCGCCAAATCGATGCCGAAATCCTTGAGGATCGCCTCTAGATTCTCGCGGTGCAGCACGTCGAGCCTCGTGAACGTCCGCCGTCCGCTCCGCACTTGCTCCATCGCCGGCTGATAGCGTTTGCGCCACGCATCGGCGAAGGCGCCCGGTGCAACCTTCGCCTTGCCGTGCCGCGCCAGGAACGGTGCGGCCTCACGGGCAATGCCGCTCCGCCAATCCACCACGGTCCCGAAAACATCGAACACGAGAGCCCGGACGCCATCCAGCGCCATAACGCCTGGTCCTTGAGCCACCCGTCCCTCGTCTAGCACGGCTCGCGCGCGAGCGATGCGGTCCCGGCAATCACCCCGCTCGAAAGGGCCAATTCCCTCTCAGCCGGGCGCTTGAGGCGCGCGATGGGCGCACGAGCGGGCGCGAGGCGATTGCCTCGCGCCCAGCATGCGCTACTGGCCGTTTCCTGTCGCGTCCTGCCAGTTGTTCAGATCTTGCATCGGCTTCATGTGCACCGTGCTGTTGGCACACCCCTCGCCGGTGAGCGTCGCGTCCAGCGATCCGTTCGCCCCCCTGACGCCAACCACGGTGCCGACCGGGCCATTGCCGATATCCGTCTTGGTCAGCGTGAGACTGAACTTCCCGGTCGCCGAATTGCTCGTTCCGGTCACGTTGCTGAGCCCGCTGAGATCGGAATAGTAGGCCAACCCATGGATCTGGCCGTTCGTGTTGGCCAGGCGCCATGTGATGTACGGACAGCCCGCGACCGATGACTGGGTGCTGCCGACGAAGCCGTGCATCGGCACCGCGGCGCGGGCGGGCAGTCCGCTCATCGCCCCAAGCGCCACCAGGCCGACCGCGGCGAACCCGACAGATACTCTCAACGTCATGGCGTATTCCTCCACCTTAACGACAGCAATGGCGCTGCCCCGCCCCGTCAGAGGCGGTGCCCCCGTCGCGATTGCAGACCTTACGTTCGCGCAACTCCCCTGTCCATGCAAATTCGGCAGACCGCGTCATTCAGTCACAATTGATCCTTCGTGCTGCACCAATTGGTCCAACCCGTTGATATCCGACCCGCAACGTCCTCGCGAATGCGTCCCGGCCGGGGCGCTCGCGGAGCGCGGCGATCCCGCTCTAGCGGCCGCGCCCCGACATGCTCTGGAGATTGTTGAGGTCGCGCATCGGCATGATATGCACCACGTTGTTGGCGCACCCCTCGCCGGTCAGCGTCGCGTCCAGCGCTCCGTTGGCCCCCCTGACGCCATCCACGGTGCCGACCGGGCCATTGCCGATATCCGTCTTGGTCAGGACGAGATGGAACTTCCCGGTCGCGGCGTCGCTCGTTCCGGTCACGTTGCTGAGCCCGCTAAGGTCCGAATAGTAAGCAATTCCATGGATCTGGCCGTTGGTGTTCATCAGTCGCCAGGTAATGTATGGGCACCCGGCAACCGATGACGCCGTGCTGCCCACGAAACCCGGCATCGGTGCCGCCGCGCGGGCGGGCTCACCGCTCAACGCCCCAAACGCCAGCAAGCCGACCGCAACAAACCCCGCAGATGCTTTGATATTCATGACTTCTTCCCCAAAAAGGGCTCGGCTTTGACGCCCCTGCGCCGTCGCGGGGATGGCCGATCCGTTGCCATTTCCGACCGTAAGTTCCCGCCACGCCCACGTCCACGCAAATCCGGCGGACGCTGCCGCTCCGTTACATATGATACGTTACACCCGCCTCGCCCACGAAACGCCGCAGATCCGCGAGCAGCCCCGGGTCCGAAATGACGCGCGGCACCTTGTTTTGCCCGCCGAGCCGCCCCCGCGCGCCCATCCACGCGGCAAAGGCGCCGGGTCGGACCAGCACCACCTGCGGCGCCCGCAACCCGAAACCGCCCTTGCGGTGCGCCGCGTAATCGTCGTTGGCACGCGCGAGCGCCGCATCCAGCGCCTCGGCAAACACCTCCGCGTCCACGCGACCCGCGCCCGCAAGTTCTACGATGAAGAGATGCCCGCCCCGCGCGTCGTTCTCGTCGGGCGCAAGCGCCGCCGCCGCGTAATCCGCGACGCTCCCGCAGAGAGCGGCCGCCGCCGCCGCCACGCCCGCGTCCAGCTCCTCCCCGATCAGATGCTCGCCCACGAGCGAGAGCGACCAGCCGAGCCGCCCGGTCACGAGAAGCCGCGGCGGATCGCGCGAAACCAGCCGCACCGTATCGCCGAGCAGATAGGACCAGAGCCCCGCATTCGTGCTCAAAACGAGCGCGTATTCGACGTCCACCTCCGCATCCGCGATCCAGCGCCGCTCCGGCGCCGCCGCGCCCAGATCCCGGGGCCTCACGAACTCGTAGAAAATCCCGTTGTCCAGCAGCATTCGCATCCCCTCGCCGTCGCCGCGATCGGCCACCGCGATGAATCCCTCGCTCGCCGGATAGACCTCGCGCGT
The DNA here is from genome assembly GCA_963745975.1 of uncultured Pseudomonadota bacterium. Lineage (GTDB taxonomy): Bacteria > Pseudomonadota > Alphaproteobacteria > Acetobacterales > Acetobacteraceae > JAKAWQ01. The sequence goes on along the minus strand of CAVUZJ010000013.1, from coordinate 101,628 downwards.
CTCGGCCCGGCTCCCTTCGAGCCAGGCCGCGAACCGCTCGCGATAGGGCGCGAACCCGACCCCGCCATGCACGAGAAGCTCAAGCTCGGGATAGAAATCAACCAGCCGCGCCCCCGGCCTCTGCCGCGCAAGCTCGGCGAAAAAAAGCAGCAGCCAGCTCGGGGTGCCGGAAATGCTGGTGATATGCGCGCCAAGCGAAAGCGGCGCCAGAATCGCGATCTTCCGCTCCCAGTCCGCCATCAGCGCGAGATCGCGCGGCGGAAACATCCGCCTCCGTGCCCAGAACGGCACGTCCGCCGCCGCGATCCCCGAAAGATCGCCCGCAGTGATCCCCGGCGCCAGATGCTCGAGCCCGGTGCTTCCGCCGAGTAGGAAATTGCGCCCCGCGAGCACGCGGCTTCCCGACCGGTTCGCCACATGGAACACCAGCACCTCGAGCGCCGCGCGCCGGTTGGAACGCAGCATCGCCCGGCTCACCGGGATCCGCTTCGTCGTCCCCCCGCTCGTGCCCGACGTATTCGCAAAGCACGGAATGGTGCCCGGCCACGTGACATCCGCCAGCCTCGGAAAATCCCCCGCCCACCATTCGCGCCAGAAATCCTCCCAGCGCCGGAGCGTGACGCGCGCCTGGTATTCGCCGACGCCGCCGATCTCTCCGAACCCGTGCGCGATGCCGAACCGAGTCCCGCGCGCCGCGCGCAAAAGCCGCATCAACTCCCGATGCTGCGCCGCCGCCGGCTCCTGCCGCGCGAGCCGCGCCAGCCGCCGCCCGGCATAGGCGCGTAGAAGCGGCGTCGCGTCCAGCATTGCGCTACTCCGGCATCAGCACCGTATGGTGCGGCCACGCGCGCGCCGTCTCCGGCCGGAGCGGCAAATCGAGATACCGCCCCTCGCGCCACAGCGCCGCCTGGTCGAGGAACGTATCGCTGCCGAGCCAACCGTCCTGCCCGCCGAGCAGCACCACGCGGTTGGCGTCCGCATCCGCGAGATCCGTGAGGAATCGTGCCGACGCGCCGTAGCTCACGCTATGCCGCCCGCGCACCGGCGGATGCGCGGTCTTGTTGAGCGTCTCCTTGCCACCACCCGCCGCCCATTCCTCGTAAACGAAGCGCCGCCCGAGCAGCGGCACCCGCGCGAGCTGGTGGGCCAGCCGCATCCGGTGCGCCGCACCCCAGCGCCGAAACCGCCGCCGCACCCGTTCCGCTTCCGCAACGGCAACCGCCATGTGCGGCCGAAGCGCCGCCTCCGGCATCCGCCCGATCTCCGCCACGAGCAATGCCCGCGCCGTCCACACCGCGCCGGCCCCCTTGAGCCGCCCGCGCTTCTCGAGCCGCGCGGCAAGCGCTGCGAGCAGCACCTCGAACACGAGCGCCCCTTCGGACTCCGCCGCGTAGCCGCCGTCCCACGCCGCCAGCGCCCGCACCGCCGCCGCGCGCCGCTGCCGCGCCCCGATCCGCGCGAGCAGCAAATCCCGCACCACCGGCGCGCCCTCCGCCGCCACGTCCTGCTGCAGCGCCGCAAGCTCCTCGAGCCCGAGCTGCGCCGTCCCCCCGAGCCGCCTTCGCATCCGCCGCGCGCGATCCGCGGCGGAGAAGAAAAGCCCGATCAGCACTTCGGTTTTCGGCGGCTGATCGTTCGCCGAGACGAGAAACCCCTCCGCCGGATCCCTCCGGTGCGGCAGCTCCGCCGCGCCCACCGTCTCCTCCCACGCCGCACCGCCCTCCCTCCCGAGCACGAGGTCCGCCGGCATCGTGGGCGGCCGCCGCGGCAGCCACGCTGCCAGCACATGCCCGATCCGCCCGTCCCGTCCGGCATGGAGCATGTTCAGCCCCGGCACTGCGAATCGGGCGAGGGCCGCGCGAAACGAATCCGGCCCATCCGCCTGCATCACCGCGAGCATCGCCCCCATCTCGTCGCTCGCCCGATGCCCGATCCATGCCAGCGCAAGCGGTTTTCGGCTCCTTAGCATCATCCCGTCGCTCACGATCGGCCCGAGCGGCGAATCCCTCAGCACCACGCTCCGCGCGCGCCCCCCGCGCACGCGGATCACCGTTCGCCGCTCGCGGATCGGCAAGTCCGAGGCATCGAAGAGATCGCTGCTCGCCGCGTGCAGATTGGTCCCCGCCCACGCGATGCTCTCATTCCGCCCGATCCCGATGATCGGAAACCCGGCCGGCATCAGCCCCGCCGCGTGCAGCCCCGGCGCGCGAAACGAAGCCGCGATCCACACATTCGGCAGTGCGACCGAAAGATGCGGATCGGCCGCGAGCAACCCCGCCCCGCTCCGGCTGCGCCCGCCCGCCACCACCGCCGCGTTGCTCCCCTGGCGGGTGAACGCGCTCATCGCCGCCGCCGCTTGCTCCTCCGCCTCCGCCGGCAGCGCGCTCGCGACGAGGCGCGGCCAAAGCGCACGCCATTCGCTCTCCGCGAGCGAAGCGCGCGTCGCCAGCAACCGCCCCAAGATCAACCAGCTCACATCCGCCGCCGCGACCCTTGCTGCGGTGAAGAGATCCTCGAGCGTCCAGGGCTCCGGCCGGAATCCGAGCAGCGCGTACTCTCCCGGCAGCTTTCCCGCGGCGATCACCGCGTTCACGCCGGCGACGAACCCCTCGGCCCACCGAAGCGTCCCCTCCGAAAGCGCGGCGATGATCGCCGGCACCGCGCGGGGAAAATCGAAGAGCCGGAGCGCATGATCGAGCCTCACGCCGAGCGGCCCAATCACCTCCGCCACGCGCCCCTGCGAAAGAAGCCGCAGCATCTCCATCTGCGCGAGCCTCAGATGCGCGTGCACGACCCCGAGCGCCACCGCGAGGTCCGCCTCGCTCTCTGCCTCGATGAAGGGGATCTGATGCGCGTCCCAATGAATGGTCACCGGTCGCGCCAGCGGCGCGCTGCGCGGCAGCGCCGTGAGCCGCGCCGCGACATCCACCTCCCGGGGCCGCGCCTGGCCAAGCGCGCGCAGAAGCAGGCCCGCCGCCGCCGCGAACCCGCCGACGCTATCCCTGACCCTGCCGAACCGCCCCAATCCTCTCGCCCCGCAGCTCAGCGCGCGGGAACCTCCGCGAGCCCGCGCTGATAGACCGACAGGTTCGCATACGCCGCGCTGATCAGCTTTGTGGCAATCCCCGCCGCGCGCCCCCGCGCCAGCAGATCCCCGACGATCTGGTCCGCCTCGACCGGCCGGCCCTGCTGAAGGTCCCGATACATCGAGGACGCCTGCCCCGATCCCTTCGCGGTCAGCATCGCCCGCGCGCTCGCCAGGAACCCCTCGCTCGGCTTCTCGCCCACCGCCTCGACGACCGCCACGACCTCCCCCAGAAACGCCCGCGCGAAATCCGCCCCTCCCGGCGCCGCCTCGATCTCGCCGATATTCCCCCGCATCAGGCAGGTGACGCCGCCCATCGCCGCGAGCAGCACCCATTTCTCCCACATCTCGCGCGCGATCGTCGCGGTCAGCCGCGCATCGAACCCGGCACCCTGCATGAAACCGTCGAGCGCCTCCGTCCGCGCCGACGCGGCTCCGTCCATCTCGCCGTAGGCCAGCTCCTGGAATTTCGCGAGCTGCACGATCCGCCCCTCGGCATCGATCGTCGTCGCCACCTTGCAGACGCACCCCACCACCGCCGGCGCCCCGAACCGCGCCGCGAGCACATCGACATGCCGCATGCCGTTGAGCACCGGTAGGATCATCGTCTCCGCTCCCACCGCAGGCGCCATATCCTCGAGCGCCGCCTCGAGCGCGAACCCCTTCACCGTCAGCAGCACCGCGTCGTACGCGCCCGCGATCCCGCCCGCCGTCACCAGCTTCGGCGCGACCGTCGCATTCCCGTGCGGGCTCACGATCCGCAATCCGTCCGCCCTCAGCTGCTCCGCCCGCCGCTTCCTCACCAGGAACGTCACATCGCGCCCCGCCTCCGCGAGCCGCCCGCCGAAATATCCGCCGGTCGCCCCGGCGCCCACCACCAAGAGCCGCATCCCGCTCCCCTTTCCCGAAACGAATCCCGCCGACCGTCCGTCAGAACGATTCCCGGAACGGCCTCAGATCGATCTCGTGGGACCACGCGGACCGTGCCTGGCGGTGAATCCCCCAATACGCCTCCGCGATCGCGTCGGCCCCGAGCAGCCCGTCCTCGCCGCGCTCCTTCGCCGCCTCGGGTCGCCGCGCGCGCAGCCGCTCGCTATCGATGCCCCCGTCGATCACGACATGCGCGACATGCAGCCCCGCCGGCCCATATTCGCGCGCCATGCTCTGCGCGATCATGCGAAGCCCCGCCTTGGCCGCCGCGAACTGCGCAAAACCGGGCCGCCCGCGCAGGCTCGCCGAGGCGCCGGTGAAAATCACCGTCCCACGCCCGAGCGGCACCAGCCGCCGCGCCGCCTCGCGCCCGACCAGGAAGCCGCCGAAGCAGCCCCCCCGCCAGATCTCCTCGAACACGCTTGCCGGCAGCTCGCGAAAATCAATCCGCCGATTGTTCCCCGCATTGTAGACGACGAGGTCGAGCGCAGCGGCGCCCTCCCGCGGCGCCATCGCCCGATCGAACAGCCGGACGACATCCTCCTCCTGCGTCGCATCGGCGAGCACCGCCTCGGCGCTGCCGCCCGCCGCCGCAATCCCGCTCGCCACCCTCTCGATCTTCTCCGCCGTCCGCCCGCCGACGAGGACGTGATAGCCCTCTTGCGCGAACCGCCGGCAAAGCGCCCCGCCGAGCCCGGTCTCGGCGCCCACGCCGACGACGATCGCCCGCTTGCGGCTCACGCGCTCGCCCGAGCCCCCGCCCGCGGACACCGGCGCGCTCAGCAAAGCTCGATCGCGACCGCGGTCGCCTCACCCCCGCCGATGCAGAGCGCCGCCACGCCCCGCCGCCCGTTATGGCGGCGCAGCGCATGCAGCAGCGTCACGATGATCCGCGCCCCGGTCGCGCCGATCGGATGGCCGAGCGCGCAGGCCCCGCCATGCACGTTCAGCCGCTCGCGCGGAATATTGAGGTCCCGCGCCGCCGCCATCGCCACCACCGCAAAAGCCTCGTTGATCTCGAAGAGATCGACATCCTCGATCGTCCACCCCGTCTTCGCCATCAGCTTGCGGATCGCCGGAATCGGTGCGGTCGTGTACCAGGCGGGCTCCTGCGAATGCGTCGCCTGCCCGCGGATCACGGCGAGGACCGGCATCCCCTCCCGCTCCGCGATCGCCCGCCGCGTCAGCACGAGCGCCGCGGCGCCATCCGCATTGGAGGACGAGCTCGCCGCCGTGATCGTGCCCCCCTCCCGAAAAGCCGGCTTGAGCGCGGGATCTTCTCAACCGAGACCTTCCGCGGATGCTCGTCGTGCTCGACCCGCACCGCCTTGCCCTTAGCCGGCGCCTCGATCACCGCGATCTCGTCGGTGAAGCCGCCCTCCGCGATGGCCGCCTGCGCCCGCGTCAGCGATGCGATGGCATACTCGTCCTGGTCCGCGCGCGAGAACTGAAACGCCTCGGCCGCCGCCTCGCCGAACTCGCCCATCGAGCGCCCCGGCTCGTACGCATCCTCGAGCCCGTCGAGTGCGAGGTGATCGAGCACGCGGTCATGCCCGTAGCGATAGCCCGCGCGCGCCTTCGCCAGGAGATAGGGCGCGTTGGTCATCGACTCCATTCCGCCCGCGACGATGATATCGGCCGAACCCGCCGCGAGAATGTCGCGCGCCAGCATCACCGCCTTCATCCCCGAGCCGCACACCTTGTTGATCGTCGTCGCCCCCGTCGCGTCCGGCAGCCCCGCCGCCCGCGCCGCCTGCCGCGCCGGCGCCTGGCCCTGCCCGGCCGGCAGCACGCAGCCCATGATCACCTCCTCCACCCGCTCCGCCGCCACGCTCGCCCGCTCGGTCGCGGCGCGGATCACGTGCGCGCCCAGCGCATGGGCGGAGAGCCCGGACAATTCGCCGAGAAACCCACCAAGCGGCGTCCGCACCGCAGCGGCGATGACGACTTCATCGGTCCCCGACATATCCATTCCCCTCAATCCTCAGCTCAGTGCGCCGCTGCCCTGGGCCCCGCCCGCGCCTTCACCGGCGCCACCTTGCGCATCAGGAGCACGAGCGGTGCCGCGAGCACGAAGGCCAGCATGATCGCGCGAAACGCATCTGCATAGGCCATCGTCGCGGCCTCGCGATAGGCCAGCGCGTGAAGCTCGGCAAGTGCTGCCGCCTCGCCCGCATGCGCCGAGCCGAGCACGGCCGCAAGCCGCGTCCCAAGCCCCGCCAGCAGATGCTCCATCGCCCCGTTCGCCGGCGTCAGCCTCGAGGCGATATCGAGGAAATGCCGGTTGGTCTCATCGTTCAGCACCGCCCCGCATACCGCGATCCCGACCGCGCCGCCCAGATTGCGCATCATGTTGAAGAGCCCGCTCGCATATTTGAGCCGCGCCGGCGGCAGGCTGCCCAATCCCAGCGTCACGCTCGGCGCCACCGCGAACACCTGCGGAAACCCGCGCAAAATCTGCGGCAGCAGAAGCTGCGCCCCGCCCCACTCATGGGTGATGAAGCTGTAGCACCACATCGCGAGCCCGAACGAAACGAGCCCGAACATCATCAGCCAGCGGAGATCGATCCACCGCCCGAGCGTGACATAAACGGGCACGCCGATCACCGCCGCAATCCCCGCCGGAAAAACCGCAAGCCCGGTCTGCCACGCCGAAAAGCCGCGCACATAGCCGAGAAAAAGCGGCGTGAGATAGATCGTCGAGAAGATGCCGATGCCGGTCACGAATGAAAGAATACACCCGATCGTGAAATTGCGGTTGCCGAGTGCCCTGAGATCGACGACCGGATTGTGGAAGGTGAGGCTCCGCGCGACGAACAGCACGCCCGAAACCACCGCGACCGCTGCGCAGGTCCGGATCGTCGTATCGCCGAACCAGTTCCAGCGCGCCCCCTCCTCCAGCACATATTCCAGCGTGCCGAGTGCCGCCGCCATCAGCACGATGCCGGGATAATCCGCCCCGCGCAGCAGCGAAAGCTCGGGCTCGTCGATATCGACCAGCAGCGCCACCAGCCCCGCGACCGCGAGCCCCGGCACGAGATTAACGTAGAAGAGCCAGTGCCAGCTCGCCGTATCGGTGATCCAGCCGCCGATTACCGGCCCGAGCGAGGGCGCGATCGAGGCGATGGTCCCGATCACCGCCGCCGCATAGATGCGCCGCGTCCCCTCGAAATAATGAAAGGACGAGGTGAACACGGTCGGGATCATCGAGGCACCCAACAGCCCCTGCATCGCCCGGAAGACGATCATGCTCTCCATGTTCCACGCCAGCCCGCAGAGCATGCTGGCGAGCGTGAAGCCGAGCGCCGATCCAGTGAAAAGCCACCGCGTGGAGAACGCCCGCGTGAGCCAGCCCGAAAGCGGGATCACGGTGATCTCGGCGATCAGGTAGGCGGTCTGCACCCAGCCGATCTGGTCCTGCGCCGCGGAAAGCCCGCCGCCGATATCCTGCAAGGAGGAGGCGACGATCTGAATGTCGAGGAGGGCCACGAACATCCCGACGCACATCACCGCGAACGGCAGAACCGTCTTGACGGTAAGCGGCGGCTCCCCGCTCACGGATCCACCCCGGCCCGCGTCGCCACGCTCACATTCATCGAAAGTCCGGGCCGCAGCAGCCCCAGCACCCCGCCGGCGCCGTCGAAGCCGATCCGCACCGGCACGCGCTGGACGATCTTCGTGAAATTCCCGGTCGCGTTCTGCGCCGGAATCACGCTGAACACCGCTCCCGTCGCCGGCGCCAGGCTCAGCACATGCCCGCGAAAAACCCGCCCCGGCAGAATATCCGCAACGATCGCCGCCCGATCGCCCGGCTTCATCTTCGCGAGCTGGTCCTCCTTGAAGTTCGCGTCCACCCAGAGCCCGCGCGCGGGCACGATCGAAAGCAGATCGGTCCCGGCCGTGACATAGGCGCCGACCTCCGCATAGCGGTCGCCGACATAGCCCGCGATCGGCGCTTCAATCCTCGTGTACCCTAAATCGAGCTGCGCCTGCCTCAGCTCCGCCCCTGCCGCCGCAATCGCGGCCTTCGCCGCGCCGATCTCGCTCCCCAGCACCGCCAGCTCGCCCCGCGCCGCCGCGAGCCCCGCCCGCGCCGCCGCAACCGCGTCCGCCGCCGCCCGCGCGCCCGTCTCCGCCTTCTGCGCATCCTGCCGCGACGCCGCATTCGCCCGCGCCAGCCGCCCATACCGCGCCGCGTCCTCCGCCGCGAACGCCGCATCGGCCTCCTTCCCCGCAAGCGCGGCCCCTTCCTCCGCGATCACCGAACGCTGCATCGCCTCCCGCGCCTCGAGATCGGCAAGCCCCGCCTCGCGCTGCCGCAGCACCGCCTCGGCATGCGCCACGCCGGCCGCGAAATCCCTCTGATCGAGCAGAACGAGCGTCTCGCCGGCGCGCACGTACTGATTGTCCGCAACCAGGATCCGCGCGACGAACCCCGAGACATGCGGCGCGATCGGCGTCACGTCGCCCCCCACATAGGCATCGTCCGTCGTCTCGACGAACCGCCCGACGCGCCACCACTGCGCCCCGTACCACCCCGCCCCGCCCAGCACCACGACAAGCGCCGCCGCCGCAACGCTCCCCCGCCAGCGCACGCGCCGCGCCCGCGCGCCAACCGCGATCTCGCGGGCGACTGCCTCGCCGCTCACGCCCGCCCCGCCTGCACCCACCCGCAGTGCGCCTGCCGCGTCCGCTCGTCCGCCGCCGGCCCCGCCGCCGTGCGGAATCGCGGCGGCGCCATCACCGCCCCGCTCGCCCGATCGACCAGCACCGGCTCCGCCGCCCGCCCGGTCTCCCCGTCCACCAGCATCACGCTCGGCCCCTCGGGCGCGAAGTGCCGGTTGCCCCAGGCCATCAGGGCCCACAGCACCGGCCGGAAGTCCCGCCCGCGCCCGGTCGGCACATACTCGAACCGCGCCGGCCGCTCGCTATAGCGCCGCCGCTCGAGCAGCCCCGCCGCCACCAGCCCATTCAGCCGCCGCGTCAGCATGTTCGGCGCAATCCCAAGATTTTTCTGGAATTCGTCGAAGCGCGTGAGCCCGCGCAAGGCGTCGCGCAGGATCAGGATGCTCCACCACTCGCCCACGCGCTCGAGGCTCCGCGCGATCGGGCACTGCATGTTGCCGAAGCTCTTACGCTGCACCCCCCACCCCACTCGCTTTCATCATGCAACCCTGCTAATCCCTTTCCTTGCATCATGCAAGTGACCACGCCTTGCGCCGCCCCGCCCCCACCGCTCCGATACCCGCCCCGACACCGAAGGAACCCAAGATGCCCCCGATCGGCGACCCCGCGACGCCCCGCCCCCACAACCCCCACGTCCAGCGCCTGCGGGTCCCGAACCTGAGCGAGATCGACATGCCCGCGCTTCGCGCCAACCGCCTCGCCCGCCTCCAGGCGGCGATGCGCGCGCACGACATCCCCGTCTGCCTCTTCTTCAATCCCGCGAACATCCGATACGCGACCGGAACCGACATCATGGGCGTCTGGACCGCGATCACGCTCGCCCGCTACTGCGTCCTCGCCGCCGACCGCGCGCCCATCCTCTTCGAGTACAAGAACTCGATGCACGTCTCGCAAAAGCTCGTCCGCGACGTCCGTCCCGCCATCTCATGGCAGTACGCCGGCACCCTCGGCCTCGCCCGCGCGCGCCGCTTCGCCCAGTCCGTCAAGGGCGCGATGGAAGAGCTCGGCTGCGCCGGCGCCCCGCTCGCGGTCGACAAGCTCGACGGCTTCGGCTTCCAGGCCCTGACCGAGCTCGGCATCCGCGTCACCGATCCCAGCCCCGCGACGGTCGATGCGCGCGAGATCAAGACGCCCGAGGAGGTGCAGCTCATGATCCTCAACGGCGCCATCGCGGATACGATGTTCGCCGAATTCGAGGCCGCGATCCGTCCCGGCGTGCGCGAGTACGAGCTGCTCGCCGTGCTGTCCGACACGCTCCTTCGCCAGCACGGTGAATTCCTCTTCACCCGCCTCATCGCTTCCGGCACCAACACCAATCCCTGGATGTCGGAGGCGCACGACAAGCTCGTCCAGCCCGGCGATCTCGTCGGCATCGACACCGACGCCAACGGCTACGAAGGCTATGTCCTCGATGTCTCCCGCACCTTCCTCTGCGGCGATCAGGGAACGCCCGCCCAGAAGGAGGCCTACCGCATCGCCTATGATTGCGTGAACGGCATGCGCGAAATGATGAAGCCCGGCATGACGTTCGAGGAATTCTCCCACGCCGCGCCCAAACTTCCTCCCGGCTACATCGCCAACCGCTACGGCTCCATGGTCCACCAGGCCGGTCTCGAGGACGAAGGCCCCGGCATTCCCTATCCCCAGGATCTCCGCGAGGACTCGCCCGGCAACCGCGTCATCCGCGAGAACATGGTCTTCTGCCTCGAATGTTACGCCGGCAAGGACGGCGAAGCCTTTGGCGTCAAGCTCGAAGACCAGGTCCTCGTCACCAAAACCGGCGCCTGGGCGCTCAACACTTACCCCTTCGAGCAAAAACTCCTCTAACCAAGCCGAGGGCCGAGCCCTCGGAACCCTTTGGTTTCGTCCACCACTCCCAAATGCAAGACCTTCGCGTGGTGGATTGACGGCGCGTGGCAGCTGGGCGCCAAAAGAGCCTAAGCGTCGCCTTCCACGCCCTCTATCTGATCTCCTCGAAGGCCGCGCGAGCGGCTTCATGGAATTGGCGCACGCGCCCACGATCCTTTGCGTGCGATCCGTCCCGATCCGTCTTGGTCTTGGAATCGACGCCGGCAGGGCGCACGGCACGTATCGCGTCCCCGACATTCTCGGGTCCGAGACCACCGGCGAGGATGACCGGTATGCCAACCAATTCAACGATGCGCCGGCTGATACTCCAGTCGTGCGTCACGCCGAGCGCACCGACCTGGCGGTCCGCGGCGCGATAACTGTCGAGCAGGAGATAATCGGCGATCCGGCCATAGCTTTGCGCAATGCTCACACTACCCTCGCCGCACCCCGGCACTCCGTCGCAGCTTCTATTCCGCATTCCCCGCATGAAGCACGAAATCTGGCCAATGGGTCGCGATTCTGCTATGGATTTCAGCCGCTTCCTTGCACAACGAGGCCTCGCTCATGGCGCACCCTGCGCGTCAATCGAATAACGGGGGCTTGCGGCTCGAGTTCGATCCACGGCTGATGCTGCAACCCCGTGGCTCGATCGCTGCCTCCGATGCCGGGCTCGTCGGCCGTTCGAAAGGAGTTATGCGAACGACTGCCGACCGGATCAGGACGGACATCCGGTTCTGAATGCCGCCCTTCCTCCCCCGGCGCACGCTGCTCGCCGCTCTCCCGGCGTCGCTCGCCGCCTGCGCGGCATCGCGACTCACCCCGCCGCTTCCGCCGCGCGGAACGCGCCTTGTCCTGGCGCCGGTCGATGTCGCGCGCAGCCGCATCATCCGCATCGATGTTGGCCTGCGCCCGTTCCGCCCCGCCGGCTTCGTCGTGCGCAGCGAAACGCTCGGCGACAAAACCGTCGTGCACAATTACGGCCACGGAGGCGGCGGCGTCACCCTCTCCTGGGGCACCGCCGCGCTCGCACTCGAACAGCCCTTCCCGCCCACGCCGCACTGCGCCGTGCTCGGCTGCGGCGCCGTCGGCCTCGCCACCGCAAGGCTCCTGCAAGAGCAGGGCAGGCAGGTCACGATCTACGCCGAACACCTGCCGCCCGAAACGACATCGAACGTCGCCGGCGCCCAATGGTGGCCATCTTACGTCTACGACGAGGACGCGCTGACGCCCCTCTTTCGCACGCAGTTCGTGCGCGCCGCCCACCTCGCCTACCATCGCTTCCAGACCCTGCCGGAGGCTGAGTACGGCATAAGCTGGCGCCGCAACTACTTCGTAAGCCGCACGCCCTTCGCCGAACCGTCGTCCGCCGATCGGGCCATGGCCCTCGCCGATCTCTGCATCGAGTGCCGCATACTCGACGATCACGAGAACCCGTTCCGCGGCTTCCACGTGCGCCAGTTCGACACCATGATGATCGAGCCGCCAATCTATCTGCCCTCGATGATGCGCGCTGTTCGCGAGGCCGGGGGGTGCATCGTCGTGCGTCGCTTCAACACGCGCGGCGACATTCTCCGCCTGCGCGAGCCCGTGGTGTTCAACTGCACCGGCCTCGGCGCGCGCGACCTGTTCGGCGATTTCCAGCTCATTCCCGTGAAGGGCCAGCTCGTTGTGCTGCTGCCGCAGCCGGAAGTGACGTACAACATGGTCGGCGACGGCATCTACGCCTTTCCGCGCTACGACGGCGTATTGCTCGGCGGCACCGAACAGCGCGGCGTCTGGAGCCTTACGCCCGATCAGGCGGAAGTCACACGTGTGCTGGCGGCGCAAAAGCGGGTATTTGCGAGCTTGCGGTGCGCGAGGACAGCTGCGACAAGCGGCGAAACTCGGGCAATGTCTGACGAAACGTAGCGGGCGGGTTGCATATGATCCCGCATTCGCCGGATGACTATTGGAGCTGCAAGGACGGCCACGTCGGATCAGCCAAAGGTATCAGAGGCTTATGGCGCCGAGCCGATAACAATCATGGCGCATCCAGCGGGTCACTCGAATTCGGATGCTCCACGACTGGCTTTTAGGCTGAGGCGCCGCGCCTCGTGCCAGCCTTCATGGAAAGCCGGCACAGCTTCCTTTGTCCAAGTATCGGATTCACGCGTCGTTTCGCGGTCGCTTCGCTCCCAGCGAAACTCTGCGATCCGATACTTTGTCCAAGTATCGGATTCACGCGTCGTTTCGCGGTCGCTTCGCTCCCAGCGAAACTCTGCGATCCGATACTACGCTGCCCTCACCGCCCGCCGCGAGTCCGGCCCGAGATAGTCCGCCATCGTATCGGCGTACCACTCCACGAACTTCGCGACATGCCCCTCCCGCATTTCCGAATAGGGGCCCGGCTGGTATCCGAGGCTCGCGATCCCCTCCTGGTTGCGTTCGCAGAGGTCGCGGTCCTGGTCATTCGTCAGAGACCACAGCTTGCTCAGCGTCTTCGTCTCATAGTCCCGCCCCTCCTCCGCCGCCGCGCTCACGTACCAGTTGGAGGTCACGAGCGTGCGGTCCACGCCCAGCGGCAGCAGCCGGAAGAAGAACGCATAGTCGCTCAGCACATGGGCGAACATGCTCGGGAACTGGAACCAGCGCATCGAGCCGATGTCCGCATCCGGCACATTGCCGAGCCGCTTCGCGCACACCGGCGTCCCGTCCATGCTGAGCGTCCGCGCACCTCCCGTCAGCGGCATCCGGCTCAGCTGGAAGTCCTCGCCCATCGCCTGCCCGATCTTGAGCCCGGCCTCCCGGCACGTCCGCGCATGCTCGATCACAGCCGCATCCGTCGATGTCGCGTCGAACCGCGTGTAGAACGTGCGCACCAGCTCCGGATGCCGCGCGTCGCAATGGTAGCATTCCCGCGAGTTCTCGACGACGAGCTTCCAGTTCGCGTTGATCACGATGTCCTCGGACCATGCGAGCTTCGCACCCGTCAGCTCGTGCGGCGCGAGGAACGGCCCGAGTGTGTCGCTGAACTCCGCAAAATCCGGCGGGTCATCGCAGAGGCACACGAAAACCATCCCCGCGAAAACCGCAACCGATACCGGCTTCAGCGCAATCCCCTTGGGGTCGAACTCCGCGTGCATCTCGCCGGCATAGACGAGCTTCCCTTTCAGGTCGTACGTCCATTGGTGATAGGGGCAGGTCAGAGCCCCCACCGCCCCATGCCCGGGCGGGCAGATCGTCGAGCCGCGATGGCGGCAGGTGTTGAAGAACGCCGCGATCGTCTCATCCTCGTCGCGCAGCACGACAACCGAGCTCCGCGCGATCGAAAGCGTGAGATAGTCCCCCGGCTCCTTGAGCTCGCATTCGAGCCCCGCAAAAATCCATCTCCGCTCGAACACGCCCTTGAGGTCGAGCTCGTAGAACGCGGGATCGGTGTAGAATTTCTGCGGCAGCGAGTAGTGCCGTCTGCGCCCGCCCAGCAGGACCCGCATCTCCGAACCTTCCGTCATTTCATCGCTCCCGGGAACGGATTCCCCAACGTAATCCTCGAATATGGCCCCCGCCCGCCGCGCCTGTCGAGGGCCCGCCTCACCCCGCCAGCGCGAGCTTGTTGCCGAACAGGTAGTTGGCGGTCGGATGCATCGAGAACCCCAGCACCTTCTTGTCCATGAAGGTGAAGGATTCGGCGAACACCGGCTGCGCCATCGGCCCGTCCGTCTGCAACATCTCCTCGAGCTTCGCCATCACCGCGGCCCGCTTGCTCGACTCGAGAATCCCGCCCGCCTGGTTCAAAAGCTGGTCGAACTCCGGGTTCGAATAGGCGCTCTCGTTCCACGGCACGCCGGTGCGGTAGGCAAGGTTGAGCAGCATCACCCCGAGCGGCCGGTGCGCCCAGCTCGTGCAGCCGAAGGGCACCTTCGTCCACACGTTCCAGTATTCCGCCCCCGGCATCAGATTGAGCTTCACATTGACGCCGATATCCTTCCACTGCTCGATCGCCCCCTGGCACTGCGCGCTGATCCAGTCGATATCGGTCGGCACCGCAAGCTCGGTCTCGAACCCGTTCGGGAACCCCGCCTCGCTCAGAAGCTGCTTCGCCTTCGCAACGTCGCGCTCGACGTTCGCCACCTTCCCGTAGTCGGGCAGCACCGGTGCCACGTGGCAATCCTGGCCGAGCGTGCCGAGCCCGCGCAGCGCGATCTCGACGAAGCTTGCATTGTCGAGCCCGAGCCGCATCGCCATCCGCACTTTCGGGTCCGTCCACGGCTTCACATCGACATGGAACCGCAGCACCGCGCACTGCGCGCTCGCGACCGTGTAGAGCTGGAGGAACGGCATCGCCTTCAGCGCCGGCGCCTGGCTCGGATAGGTCACCACCAGCCCGTCCACCTCGTGCGAGGCCATCGCCGAGACGCTCGTCGCCGGATTGTCGCCGAGATCGATGAACTCGATGCCGTCGAGATAGGGTCCGCCCGCCCAGGGGCTGTCCACGGTCCGCCCCCAATAATCCTTGAACGCCCGCACTGTCGCGATCTTGCCGATCTGGAACTCGGCGAGCGTGAAGGCGCCGGTTCCCTGCGAGCCGATGCCGAAGACGCCCTTGTCCCCGGGGTAGAGCATCAGGGCGGGGTAGTGGAACAGGTACTCGGGGATAGCAACCTGCGGCACCTTCCCGTTCAGCCGCACCGTGTGCGAATCGACTTTCTCGATGGCACTCGCATCCCACCACACGAGCTTGGGCTTCGCCTTGCCGCCCGGGTCCGTCCCCGCCGGCACCTTCTTGAGCATGAAGTCTTCCATCAGCCCGAGGAAGGAGGAGCCCACCGCCGGGTCGGTCAGCCGCGTCAGGTTCCACACCACGTCGTCGGCGGTGAAGTCCTCGCCGTTGTGCCATTTGACGCCCTTGCGCACGCTGAGCGTCCAGGTCTTCAGATCCGGGCTCGGCTCCCATTTCTCGAGCAGATAGGGGTAGGTGACGTTGTTGCGGTCGGTGAGCGTCAGGTACTCGCAGACCTGCCGTGTGACGTTGGAGTCATACCCTCCCCAGGAATAGGTCGCGGGGTCGGCGAGGGACTTCACCTGCGTCCCGAGCCGGAGCGTCCCGCCCGTCGGCATTGCCGCCTCGGCCGCCCGCGTGAAGCCGCCCGTCAACGGCACGCCCGCGAAGGCATACGCCGCGGGCGCCGCCATCCCGAGCAGGGTCGCGAAGCGCAGAAATTCGCGCCGGTCGATCTTCCCGTCCGCAAGCTCCCTCTTCAGAAGCTTGATATTCGAATTCTCCCGCTCCGATGCCATGCCAGCCCCCTTTTTGGTTGTTCGCCGGCCGCCGAGGCCATCGGCGGCCCCATCTCGCCGCCGCAATGGTATGTGCAACCGCGGCACACTGCACGTGAAACCCGCCTCGCCGGGGCCGCAATCTAACCCTCCGGCAGCTCCCCCGGCGGCCCCGCAGCCTCCACCACCCCGCCCTCGAGCGCCGCCGGCTCCGGCTCGGCCCGCACCCGCGCGACCCGCCGCCCGTCCATCTCCGCCACCGCGAACCGCCAGCCCCCGAACTCGATCCGGTCGCCCGCCCGCGGCACCCGCCGCAACAGCGCCAGCAGCAGCCCGCCCAGCGTGTGATAGCTCCCCTCCGCCGGCAAATCCGGCAGCCCGAGCCGAGCCTTCACCTCGTCCACCGGCATCAGCCCGTCGAACAGCAGCACGCCCTCCGCCCGCTTCGCCCCCGCGACACTCGGCGGCTCGAGGATGTCCGCGGGCTCGCCCACGATCGCCTCGAGGAGGTCGCTCGCCGTCACCACCCCCTCGAAGCTGCCGTACTCGTCCATCACCAGCGCCATCCCCACCCGGTCGGCGCGCAGCCGCTCCAGCGCATCGAGCGCCGAGACCGTGTCCGGCACCACGATCGGCTGGCGCAGCACCGGGCTCACCGCCAGCGCCGCGCCCTCCAGCAGCCGATCCAGCAAATCCTTCGCCAGCACCACGCCCACCACATTGTCCACCGTCCCGTCGCACACCACGAACCGCGCGTGCGGGCTCGCCTTCAGCGTCGCCTTCAGCTCCGCCGGCGGGTCGGTCCGGTCGAGCCAGGTCACCTCCGTCCGCGGCGTCATGATCGCGCGGACCTTCTTGTCCGCGAGCCGCAGCACCCGCTCGATCATCTGCCGCTCCTCGGCCTCCAGCACGCCCGCTTGCGCGCCCTCCGCCAGCAGCGCCTTGAGCTCCTCCTCGCTCACCGCCGGCGCCGCGACCCGCGGCACCCGCAGCACCCGCAGCACCAGCCCCGTCGAGGCGCCGAGCAGCCACACCACCGGGTTCGCCACGCGCGCCAGCCAAGCGAGCGGGCCCGCCACGCGCGCCGCGATCGGCTCGGCATAACGGAGCGCCAACTGCTTCGGCACCAGCTCCCCAAGCACCAGCGTGCCGTAGGTGATGGCGAGCACCACGAGCGCCACCGAAAGCGGCCCCGCCATCGGCCTCAGCGCCGGCTCGGCCTTGAGCCCGACCGCCAGCTTCTCGGCGAGCTGCGCGCCGCCGAAGACGCCCGCGATCATGCCCACCAGCGTCATCCCCGCCTGCACGGTGGGCAGGAACCGCTGCGGCTGCTCGATCAGCCGCCGCGCCAGCGCCGCCCCCTTCCTTCCTGCCTGGGCGAGCACGGCGAGCCGCGCCCGCCGCGCCGAAACCAGCGCCATCTCGCTCATCGAGAAGAGGCCGTTGATCAGGATCAGCACCAGCACGACGAGGATCTCGATCACGGTCACCATGGTGTTTTCCCCACCTCCGCGAATACCCTGATTAGGCCACATTGAGGCCGGAGCGATGCCCAACTGGAACGTTTACTTTCCGCCCGGTCCGGACCGTCGTCCGCCTGGAACCCTGCCCCGATGCTCCCCAAGGTCTCGATCCTCGTCCCCGTCCGCGACGAGCCGCCCGCGCTCGTCTGCCGCACCCTCGACGCGCTCGCCCGCCTCGACTACCCCGCCTTCGAGGTCCTGGTGATCGAGAGCAACACCGAAGACCCCGCCCTCTGGGAGCCGCTCGCGCGCCATTGCGCCTGCCTCGGCCCCCGCTTCCGCTTCTTCCATCTCGGCCCCTGGCCCGGCTTCCGCGCCGGCGCGCTCGATTACGCGCTCGGCGAAATTGCCCCCGATTCCGCGATCATCGGCGTCATCAGCGCCGATTGTCTCGTCTCGCCCCATTGGCTTGGCACCATGGTCCCCGCCTTCGCGGACCCCAGGCTCGGCCTCGTCCGCTCCCCGCTCGACGAGCGATCGCCTTCCAATCCGCTGATATCCTGGGAAGATGCCCGCACGATGGTCCTGGTCCGCGCCTCCGCCCTCGCGCGCGCATGTGAACGGGCCGGATATCCCACCGGCCCCGAACTCGCCCTCAGCTTGGCGCGGCGGGGCCTGAACTCTCTCCTTGCTTCCGAAATCTTTGGTAAATCTCTGACAGAAAAAGATTTTTCCTCCGATCGCCGGCAGCGCTTCCGGGCGGCCTATGAGGCGGCAGAGACCCTCCGCGCCCATGCGCCGGCACTCCTCTCGCCCGTCTCCTTCCGCCGCTCTCTCCCCTTCCTCGCCGCCTGGCTGCCCTGGCTCGGCGATGCGCTCGGCCTGCTCTTCCTCGTAGCCGGCCTCGCCTGGTCGGCCGGCCTCATCCTCGCGCCGGCGCGGATCGCCTTCCCGCCCGTCCCCCTCATGCTGCCCCCGCTCGGCCTCGCGCTCCTCAATCTCGCCGGGCTCTTCCTCCGCGACCGGAGCCGCCCGCTCGCCCGCCTGGCGCTCTCGCACGCAACTGGCAAGGGGGTGCTGCTCGGGCTGTTGACGCGCCGGATGAAGGTGCAGCGTCTCGCCATCGCACGCGAGGAACTTTCTTTCCTTCTCCTGACCTGCGCGGCAATCCTCGGCATCGCCCTCGTCCACGGGCTCGCGAGCGGAAAAGCCAGCCTCTGGTGCCTCGTCCTCCTCGCCCTTTCGCTGCCCTATCTCGCCGCGGCCTCGGTCTCCCTCCTCGCAGCACTCCCGCCAGCACGCCGCGCCGCGCCGAAGCGGCCCACGCTGCTGCCGGCGGCGGGGCCCGGGGATTGAAAGCCGCGGCCCGCGTCAGGAATTGTTGACCGCGCCTTCATCAGGGAGCAGGGCGGTGAGCTTGGCGAGCGACTCGACGATGATCCGTCCGGGGCTGAGCGTGACCACGCCCTCTTTTTCCCAACTGCGAAGCTTCTTGTTCACCGTCTCGCGGGCCGCGCCGACGATCTCGCCGAGCTGACTTTGCGTGAGATCCACCCGCGCGCCCTCGCGCCCTCCGGAAAGCTGAAGCAGGGCGGCCGCCAGCCTCGTTCCGCTGTCATGGAACAGCATCGCCTCGAGCGCCGAGGAGGTCGCCCGGAGCCGATTGCAGAGCAGGCGCATCAGCGCCAGCGCGAATTCGCCATTATGGGCGATCTCGTTCAGCACGGACCGCCGATCCACCACGAGAAGACGCACGCGCGTCACCGCGACCGCATCGGCCGACCGCGGCCGCCCGTCCAGAAGAGCGATCTCGCCGACAACGTCTCCCGGCCCGAGGGTCCGCAGGATCTGCTCGCGCCCATCGACGCCCGAAACGCTGACGCGGAGCTCGCCCGCCAAAACGACAAGCAGATAGTCCCCGGGATCGCCGCGCCGGAACAGCCACTCGCCGTTCGCCGCCATCCGTTCGCGCGCCAGCCGCGCCAGCGCCTCGAGCTCCGCCGCGGGCAGCGGCGCCAGCAGGGGAACGGCCGCAAGCGTGCGCACACGCGCGGCCATGCCCGAGCGGTTCGGATCGGATGGCTCTTCCAGCGACGGTCTCCCTTTGGTTCGCCGCGCGCGGACTCCGAGCGGTCCGCCCGCGATCTTGGTCGGCAACCGAACCGACCCGCAAGAGCGCCGCACCCCGCTCCGGCCCCAACCGTCGTCCAGTCGAGGAAGCAACGATGAACCGAACGCCCCTGCTGGTGACGCTGCTCGGCCTGGCCGGGCTGCTCCCCTTCCTCTTCTGCGGCTTCGAGAGCCTCACCCGCGCCGCGGTCTGGGCGCTGCCCGCCCTCGTCGGCTACGGCGCGGTGACGCTCGCCTTCCTCGGCGCGGTGCACTGGGGCTTCGCTCTCACCCCGAGCGCCACCGCCCCGAGCGCCACCGCCCCGCCGCCGGAAACCGAACGATTGCGGCTGGCACTCGGCACCGCACCCGCGCTCGCCGGCTGGATCGCCCTGCTCCTCCCTTCCTGGGCCGGCCTCCTTCTGCTGATCGCCGCCTTCATCGCAACCGCCGTCGCGGAGGCAGCCGGGCAGCGCCGCGCGCTGGTGCCCCACGGTTACATGTGGCTGCGCTGGGCCCATTCGGTGATCATCGTCGCCGTCCTCACCACCGTGCTGGTGCTGCGGCTCATCGGCGCCACCATCGTGCTGTAGCGGCACATCCCCATGCCGCCGGGCATCAGTGAAGACCGCGCGAAGGCCGAGCTCGCCTCTCGCCTCGAATGCCTGCTCCGCTTCGCGGCACTGCTGCTGCGCAGCGGCGACGCCGCCTTCCGCGTCCGGCAATGGATGGCAACCCTCGCGCGCGCCATGGGCGTCGAACAGCTCGCCGCCCGCATCGCGCTCGGCACCATGGCGGTGACGGTGCGCGGCGGCGGGGCCGAGCTCACGCGCGTGGCCGAGATCGCCCCGATCGGCGTCAACGCCTTCCGCATCGGCGCGCTCGAGCATCTCGCCCGATCCGCCGAGCCGGGCGTCGCTCCGCCCGCGATCGCGGCGCGGCTCGACGCGATCGAACGGGCGAAGCCGCTGCATCCGCTCCTGCTGACGGCCGCCGCGGTCGGCGCCGCGTCCGGCGCCTTCTCCTATCTCAACGACGGCGGCCTGATCGAGATCGTCGCCAGCGCCCTCGCCGGCGCGACCGGACAGGCCGCGCGCTCGCTGCTGCTCGGGCGGCGGATCAACCAGTACGCGACCACCGCGCTCTGCGCCATGCTCGCTTCCGGACTCTATTGCCTGGTGGTCGCACTGCTCGCCCGCCTCGGCATCGCCACTCCCGCCCACGCCGCAGGCTTCATCTCTTCGGTGCTCTTCCTGGTGCCGGGATTCCCGCTGGTCGCTTCACTGCTCGATCTCATGCAGCACCAGACCGAGGCCGCCGTCACGCGCTTCGCCTACGCCGCGATGATCCTGCTCGCCGGCGCCTTCGGCCTCGGCATGATCGCAAGCCTCGCCGGCCTGACGGCCACCCCGCCGCCTCCCCCCGCGACAAGCGAAGCGACCCGCCTCGTCCTTCGTGCCCTCGCAAGTGCTGCCGGCGGATGCGGCTTCGCCATCCTCTACAACAGCGCCTGGCGTACCGCGTTCGCCGTCGCGGGCCTCGCACTCGTCGGCAACGAATTGCGGCTGGGCCTTCACGACGCGGGGCTGGCACTTGCGCCCGCGACGCTCATCGGCGCGCTCGCCGTGGGCCTTCTCGCATCGCTCGTGCAATGGCGCCCTCGCCCTCAGCACCTTGCCAAGGTCGCCCCGCGCATCGCCCTCACGGTGCCCGGCATCATCATCATGGTCCCGGGCACCTTCGCCTTCCAGACGGTGGTCTTCTTCGAACAGGGAAAGGTGATCGCAGCTTTGCACGCGGGCGTGCTCGGCGGCTTCGTCGTCGGCGCGATGGCGCTCGGCCTTGCCGCGGCAAGATTCGCCACCGAATGGGAATGGCTCGTCGAAAGCTAAGGCAACGGCCGAAAGCCGCGCTCAGGCCGCCGCGCCGTGCCTCAGGCCGCCAAGATCCGCCTTGGCCTTGGCCTCCCAGAGCGGCAGGCGGTGCTCGCGCGCCGCTTCGATCGCCGACGCGAGCGCAAGCTCGGCGGCCGCCTCGTCGCCCGGCCGCCCGGCAAGCGCGATCCGCGCCTTCAGCCGCAGCAGCTCGGGCAGGCACCAGATCTCCTCGCGCCGGCGCGCCTCGGCGTACGCCTCCTCGATCGCGGCACCGGCTGCCCCCGGCCTTCCGGCACGCGCGAGTGCCGCGGCATAGAGACCCCGGTGCATCGGCTCGTAGATTCCCGAGCCCACATCCCGAAAGGACGCGAGCGCCTCCTCGATGAGCGCGAGCCCGGCCGCAACCCGTCCGCTCTCGACCAGCGCCCAGCCGCGAAACGAGTTGCCGTAGGCGCCCCAAAGCCGCATCCGGTTCTCCCGCGCAAGCAGCGCGAGCTGCTCGGCGAGAACCGCCGTCTCGCCGGGATCGCCCTGCATCCACGCGGCCATGCAGGCGCCGTACGCGAGCGAGTACGCCTGGGAATTGGTGTGGCGGAGCGCCCTCGCCTCCTCCGTGGCCAGCCGCCCCATCTCCCGCGCCGCCTCGGGCTCGCCCTCGAGCGCCAGCACCGTCGCCAGCACGGCGCGCGCCGAGACCCGCGGATCCTGGCCGAACCGGAAGGCAAGTGCCGCGTGCCGCGTCGCCTCGTAGCCCGCGATCGTCCGCTCCAGATCCGCGCGCGCGGCCGCCAGATCGCCGAGCATGAACCAGGTCAGTCCGCGGATGCGTCCGCCGACGAGGCCGATCTCCGGATCATGGATGCGCTCGGCGATGCCGATCACCCGTTCGGCGGTGCCGAGCGCCTGGCGCACGTGGCCATCGGAGGCCCTCGCGGCCCAGAGCCCGTAGAGCGCCTGTGCGAGCCGCTCGCCGTCGTCGCGCTGCTCGGCGAGCACGCGCGCGCGGTCCCACGCGGCCCCGGTCTCGCGCGCCGCATACCCTTGCGTCGCGATCAGCGGCACGCCCAGCTCGAGCTCAAGCAGAAGCTCGAGCTCCCGGCTGCGGTCGCTCTCCTCGACCTCCTCGAGCGCGGCGAGACCGGCGCGCAGATGGCCGATCGCCTCCAGGTGCGCGGAGTGGCGCGCGGCGCGGCGCCCGGCAAGCAGCCAGTGCTCCGCCGCCGCAAGGAAGTTGCCGGCGGCCGCGTAGTGCTGGGCCAGGATCTCCGGCTGCTCCTCGACCAGCTCGGGCGAGAGCTGAAGCAGGATCTCCGCGCAGCGCGCGTGCAACTGCCGCCGGCGCGCCTGCACCAGCGTGTGATACGCGGCCTCCTGCACCAGCGCGTGCTTGAACACATAGCTCACCAGCGCCCGCGATCCGTGCTGATGGATCAGCTCTTCCTCCATCAGCTTGCCCACGCCCTCCTCGATCGCGGCGTCGTCGATCGCCGCCATCGCGGCCAGATGCGCACGGCGAAACTCCC
Source organism: uncultured Pseudomonadota bacterium (assembly GCA_963745975.1). Taxonomy (GTDB): domain Bacteria; phylum Pseudomonadota; class Alphaproteobacteria; order Acetobacterales; family Acetobacteraceae; genus JAKAWQ01. The sequence goes on along the minus strand of CAVUZJ010000013.1, from coordinate 78,848 downwards.
GCCCGAGAACGGCGCCGATCTGCGCCACCTCCTTGGCCGAGGCGAGCCCCTCCACCCGCGCCAGGAGCGAATCGCGAAGTGTCGCCGGAATCGCCAGCCCCGAAAGGGAGCCCTTGAGCACGTAGCGCCCTTCCTGCTCGACCAGCACGCCGAGCCCGAGCACCGCCTTGGTCAGCTCCTCGACGAACAGCGGAACCCCGTCCGTGCGCGCGATCACCAGATCCACCACCTCGCGCGGCAGTTCCTTGCCGCCCGCCACGTGGGTGACGAGCATGCGCGTCTCCGGCCGTGTCAGCCGCCCGAGGCGCAGCGTGGTCGCATGCGGCAGGCCGCCCCAGCGGTGCTGGAACTCCGGACGATAGGTGATCAGGATCAGGACCGGCACGTCCTTGATGGCGTTGACGGCAAGCGACATCAGCTCCTGCGTCGTCGGGTCCATCCAGTGCGCGTCCTCGACCAGGACCATGAGCGGCTGATGCCTGGCCAGTCCCAGCATCTGCTCGATCAGCACCTTGAGCGTCCGCTGCTTCACCTGCTCGGCCGAAAGCTCCGCCATCGCATCGGAGAGCGCGGTCGGGATCGCAGTCGGGATCGAGAGAAGACCCGCGAGCAAGGACAGCGCCTCGGCGATGTCCTCGGTTCCCTGCCGCAGCAGCGCCGCCAGCTTCGCAAGCTGGTCCTTAGGCTCATCCTCGCGACCGATCCCGGAGGCGAAACGGAGCTGCGCGCTCACCGGATGGAGCGCGCTGTTGGTATGCATGGGCGAGCATTGATAGCGCACGGTCAGGTGCGGCCGGGCGGCGGCGTGCTCGCGCAATTCGTGCATCAGCCGCGACTTTCCCAAGCCCGCTTCGGCGGAGAGCAGCACGAGCTGCCCCTCCCCCTCGCAGGCGGCCGCCCAGCGCCGCGCGAGCAGCGCCGCCTCGGCCTCGCGCCCGACCAGCGGCGAGACCGCGCGCCCATCGGACGCCTCGAAGCGGGTGGCAAGGGCGCGCTCGCGCAGCACCTGCCACGCCGGCACCTTCCCCTCCAGCCCCTTGAGATCGTGCAGGCCGAGATCGGCGAGCTCGAACAATCCGTGGAGCAGCTCGCGCGTCCCGGCCGAGACGGCGACGGAATTGGCCGGCGCGACCTGCTGGAGGCGCGCGGCAAGGTTCAGGACTTCGCCCGCGGCAACCTGCTCGCGGGCGCCGCCATGCGCCATCATCCCACCGATGAAGGCAACGCCGCTCGCCACCGCGACCCGGACCGCGAGCGGGGCGCCTTGCGGGGTGGTGAGGAGGCCGGTCGCCTCGATGATCGCAAGGCCCGCCCGGACCGCGCGCTCCGCCGCATTCTCCTGCGCCCGCGGATAGCCGAAGAAGGCGAGCATGCCATCGCCCATGAAACGATCGACGAAGCCGTCGAAGCGGGCGATCGCGCCGGCCGCCGCATCCTGGAAACGGCGGGTGAGATCGCCCATTTCCTCCGGATCGAGCAGCATGGTCAGCCCGGTCGAGCCGACGAGGTCGCAAAAGAGCACCGTGAGCGGCCGCCGCTCCGGCTCCGTTTCCTTGACCGACGCCGGTGCCGCCGCTTCGGGCGCAACGTCGAGCCCCTCGGCGACGGCGGCCAGCAATTTGCGCCGCGCGCCGAGCGAAAGGCCGAGTTCCTTGAGGTCGTCCTCGCTCAGCAGCTTGAGCGCGGCAAGATCGATCTCGGCCGCGGCAAACGAAGCCGCATAGTGGGCAAGACCAAGCCGGGACAGCAGCGCTGCCATGCCGTCCATTCGGATACCCCCTTCCCCCGGCCGCGCAATGATGCCACCATGAGCGGCCCGAGGAAATAGCGGCTCGCCCGGCACTTTTCGCAAGTTCACCCGCCTGCGGCCCTAGGTCCTGTGGACTCCAGGGGGAACGATGCTGCGCGCACTGCTCGAAACCGTGGGACTCTCCCCCGACCTTGCCGACGCCGCCACGATCACCGGCAAGGATCCCATTCTGGACACGCCCTTCAAGCTCGGCGAGACCGCCGCCGCCGTGCTCGGCGCCGAGGGCGCGCTCTTCGCCGAGATCTGGCGGATGCGCAGCGGACGCACGCAACAGGTGGCGATCGACGTGCGCGCCGCCGTGCTGGCTCTGCAGAGCGTGCTGCTGCAAACGCAGTGGGGCTACCCGATCGCGCTCACCGAGCCGGACTACCCGACCGTCGCCATCTATCCCACGCGCGATGGAAGGTTCCTCATGGTCAACGGCGGCTATCCGCTGCTGCGCGATGGTTTGCTCGACCTCCTTCGCTGCTCGGACCGCGCAAGCTCGGTCGCCCGCGCGGTCGCGGATTGGAATGCCGCCGATCTCGAGGACGCCATCGCCGATCGCGGGCTTTGCGGCGTGATGGTGCGCAGCGCCGCGGAATGGAAGGCGCATCCGCAAGGGGCCGCGATCGCCGAATTGCCGCCGGTCGAGCTCGGTCGCATCGGCGATGCGCCGCCGCGCCCGTTTCCGCCCGGCGAGCGTCCGCTTTCCGGCGTGCGCGTGCTCGACCTCACGCACGTCATCGCCGGCCCCACCTGTGCGAAGAGCCTGGCCGAGCAGGGTGCGACCGTTCTGCACGTCTATTCCCCGTCGCGCCCGCAACTGCCGCCCTTCGATATCGACACCGGGCACGGCAAGCGCACCGCCTTCCTCGACCTCAAGCGCCCGGCGGACCTCGCCGTGCTGCACGGGCTGGTCAAGGGAACGGACGTCTTCTCGCAGAGCTACCGCCCGCAAGCGATCGCAAGCTTCGGCCTCTCGCCCGAGGCGCTCGCCGAGATCGCGCCCGGCATCGTCGTCGTCTCGACGAGCTGCTATGGCGCGGCCGGGCCGTGGCGCACGCGTCCGGGCTTCGAGCAGCTCGCCCAGTGCGCGACCGGCATGGCGAGCAGCCAGGGCACGTCCGACAATCCCGCGCTCTGCCCGATGGTCTATCCGAACGACTATATCACCGGCTTCCTCGCCGCCGTCGGCACGCTCGCAGCTCTCATCCGCCGCGCGAGCGAAGGCGGAAGCTGGCACGTGCAGGTCTCGCTCTGCCGCACGGCGATGCTGATCGAGGAGCAGGGAAGCGTCGATCGCGCGCTCCGGCCGCCGGCACCGATCCCGGCGGATTTTCTCGCGCAATACATGCAGGAATGCGATTCGCCGATCGGCCGGCTCCGCTTCCTCGGCCCGGTGATCCGGATGTCCGAGACGAAGTCGCGCTGGGACCTGCCGCCGGCGCCGCTCGGCGCCCATCCGTCGCGCTGGCCGGCCTCGCGACCGTCCTGAGGAGACGATGATGAACGAGCAATCCCGTATCGCGCCGGAAAAGCCGATCGCCCTCGTCCTCCAAGGCGGCGGCGCGCTCGGCGCCTATGAATGGGGCACGGTCACCCGGCTGGTGGAGGAAGGATACCAACCGGTCGCCGTCACCGGCGTCTCGATCGGGGCGATCAACGCCGCCGCCATCGCCGGCGCGCGCGGCGGCGATATCGCGGCAAGCCTCCGGCGCCTCTGGGAGGCGATCACCCTGCCAGAAGTGCCGCTTTTGCCGGAGATGTTCCAGGAAACGCTCTCCGCCTTCGGCAATCCGAATTTCTACAGGCTGCGCGCCGACCTTTTCAGCCTCGCGAGCTGGACCTCGCTTTGCGATATCACCCCGATGGAGCGAACGCTCGCGGAGATCTGCGACTTCGACCAGATCGGCAATCCCGCTCACATGCGCTTCGCGGTGACCGCGACGGATGTCGGCACCGGCTCCTCGGTCCGCTTCCTCAACACGCGCGAGACGATCACCCCGCAGCATGTGCTCGCGAGCGGCGCGCTGCCGCCGGGCTTTCCGATGGCGATCATCGACAAGCGCCATTACTGGGACGGCGGCCTCTTCGACAACACGCCGCTGCAGCCCTTGTTGGATCTCCTCACCGAGGAAGAGATCGAGACGCTGCCGATCATCGTCATCGACCTCTTTCCCCGCGCCGGACAGAAGGAGCCGATCCCGGCCAATCTCCTCGAGGTCAAGAACCGGACCCTGGAACTCTCCTTCGAGAACCGTTTTTGGGAGTCCTACGGCACCGGCGATTGCTACACTTATGCCGCCATGCTCCGAACTCTCGACGAGGCGATTCCCTCCACCAGCAAGCTCCGCGACAATCCGGAGTTCCGTGCCCTCATGCTGAGGCGCGCGCTCCGCAATCTCCACATCATCCCGAACGCCCACGCGCCGATGACGGGCGGGATGGATTTTTCCCATGCGGGCGTTGCGCGCCGCTTCCAGCGCGGCTGGGAGGGAGCCGACGCGTACCTCAAGAAAGGCAGCTTCGCGGAGCACGCGAAGGAGCGGCGCGCGCCCAAGGCCGAGGCGGCGTGAACTCCGCCGCTCGCCGCCCGCTCCGGATCGACCCCGCGAGACTGCTCGCCGATCTCCACGCGCTTTCGGCAATCGGCGCCTACCGGACGGGCGTGCACCGGCCGACCTTCTCCCCCGACGATCTCAGGGCGCGCGCCTGGTTCGCCGACCGGCTCGCCGAAGCCGGCCTCGCCCCGGAGATCGACGGCATCGGCAACGTTATCGGCCGCTCGCCTGCCGCGCGCGCCCTGCTGGTGGGCTCCCATCTCGAATCGCAGCCAGAGGCCGGCCGGCTCGACGGGCCGCTCGGCGTGCTCTACGGCCTCGAGGCCGCGCGCGCGCTCGCCGATGCCGGCGCAACGGCCGCCCTCGACGTCGCCGCCCTCGACGTCGCCGCTTGGGCGGACGAGGAAGGCTGGTTCGGCCATTTTCTCGGCAGCCGCTCGTTCTGCGGAGAGCTCACCGAAGCGGAGATCGACGCCGCGCGCCACCGCACGGATGGCACGCCCTTGCGCACCGCCCTCGCTGAAGCCGGCTACGAAGGCCGGCCACGCGCCCTGTTACCCCCCGGCCGCTATATCGGCTACGCCGAGGCGCATATCGAGCAAGGCGACCGGCTCTTCTCCGAGGGGCTCCGCATCGGCATCGTCACCGCCATCGTGGGCTCGCACAATTTCCGCATCACGGCCGAAGGCGTGCAGAACCACGCCGGCACCACGCGCATGGCGATCCGCAAGGACGCAGGCCTCGCACTCTGCAAGCTTTGCGTCGCGATCGACGATGCCTTCCCCGCCGTCGCCGGCCCGCGGAGCGTCTGGACCACCGGGCGCATGCGCTTCGAGCCCGGCGAGCCGAGCGTCATTCCCGGCCGCGCCGAAATGCACTTCCAGTTCCGCGACACCGATCCGGCGCGGCTCACCCGAATGGACGAGACGCTCGCCGCACTCGTCGCCGCGGCGAACGACGCGGGTCCCTGCACGGTTTCGATCGAACGGCGCTCGAACACGCGCCCGGCGCCGATGGCGCCCGCGCTCGCCGACGCATTCGCCGCCGCAGCCGAATCGCTCGCCCCGGGAGCCTGGACCCGCATGCCGAGTGCGGCCGGCCACGACGCGCAGAACTTCGCCGCCATCATGCCCACCGCGATGCTCTTCGTCCCCAGCATCGGCGGCATCAGCCATCACTGGGCCGAGGACACGAAGGACGAGGATATCATCCTCGGCGCCCAGGTCTTCGCCGACGGCATCGCCCGCATCCTCGCCCTCTCCCGGGACCGCGCTCTATAATCCCGCGCAGCGATTGCGCCTGACGCGGAGGGGAAATTGGGAGAACTGTCCGCAGCCGGCCTGATCGAGCGCCTCCGCGCCGTGCGCGTCGTGCCGGTGCTGCGGACGCGCGAGACGCGCCACGCCGAGACCGCCGCGCGCTGGCTCCGCGAAGCCGGCCTCTCCGTGCTCGAGATCACGCTCACCATCCCCGAAGCCCCCGCCCTCATCGGCCGCCTCGCCGCCGGGCCCGGCCTTCTCGTCGGCGCGGGCACCGTTCCCTCCGCCGCGGACGCCGAAGCCTGCCTCGCCGCCGGCGCCCGCTTCATCGTGGCACCCTGGGTCGATCCCTCGCTCGCCGGCCCCTGCCGGCGGGCCGGCGCGGCACTCATGCTGGGCGCGCTGACGCCCACCGAGGTCCGCGCCGCGCTGGCCGCCGGCGCGGACGTGGTGAAGATCTTCCCCGCCTCCTCGGCCGGCGGGCCCGCGCATATCCGGGCGCTCGCGAGCGTCTTCCCCGGCGTCGCCTTCTGCCCCACGGGCGGGATCGCGCCCAAGGACGTGCCCGCCTACCTCGCCGCCGGCGCCGCCTTCGTCGGCATGGGCGGGGCCCTTGTGGACGAAGGCCGGATCGCCGCCGGCGACCGTGCCGCCATCCTCGCCGCGGCCCAAGCGGTGCAGGCGGCCGCGTGAGCCCGCCCGCCCTCCTCTGCATGGGCGAGCCGATGCTCGAATTCTCCGAGCTTCCCCCAGACGGCACAGGACGAAAACTTTATCTTCAAGGATTTGGCGGAGATACCTCGAACGCCGCCGTCGCGGCCGCCAGGCAGGGAGCGGCGGTCGGCATCATCACCGCTCTCGGCTGCGACGAAGCGGGCGATTCCCTTCTCGCCCTCTGGCAGCGCGAGGGGCTCGATTGCTCCGCGGTCCGCCGCGACCCGCACCACAGCAGCGGGATCTATTTCATCACCCACGGTCCGGACGGGCACCGCTTCTCCTACCTGCGCAAGGATTCGGCCGCCGCCCATTTCGGCCCCGCCGACCTGCCGGACGCCCTGATCGGGCAGGCAAGAATTCCTCTTCGCCTCGGGCATCAGCCTCGCCATCTCCCCGCTCGCCGCGGACGCCGTCCTCGCCGCCATCGCCATCGCCCGAAACGCCGGGGCGAAGGTGGCGATCGACACCAACTACCGCCCCGCGCTCTGGCCGCCCACGCGCGCCGCTTCGCTGACCCACGCCGCGATCGCCCGGGCCGACATCGCACTCCCGAGCCTCGAGGACGCGACTTCCCTCACCGGCCTCACCGATCCGGACGCCATCCTCGACTTCTATCTCGGGCTCGGCCCGCCGCTCGTCGTCCTCAAGCGCGGCGCCGCCGGCGCGATCCTCGCCACGAAGCATCGCCGGCTCGTCCTGCCCGGGCTTGCCGTCAGCGCCGTCGATCCGACCGGTGCCGGCGATGTGTTCTGCGGCTGCTTCCTCGCCCGCCTGCTCGCGGGCGATGCGCCTGACGCGGCCGCCCGCTACGCCGTGGCAGCCGCCGCGCTCTCCACCACCGGCTACGGCGCCATCGCCCCGATCCCCCGCCCCGCGGACATCGCTGCCGTCATGGCTCCCGCCGCCTGATCAGACCACCCGGCCGGTGTCCGGGTCGATCAGGTGCATATGGTTGAGGTCCGCGGACATCGGCAGGACCTCGCCCGCCTCGGCGCGGACCGAAGGATCGACCCGGCCGCAAAGTGCGGTGCCGTTGATGCGGAAATGCACGACGATCTCCATGCCCATCGGCTCGGTCACGTCGAGTTTTGCGTCGAACCGGGCGACGTTGGGCTTGCCCGCGTCCTTGAGCTCCGTCAGGTTTTCCGGGCGGAGCCCGAGCAGCGCCTCGCGGTTCCGGTACGGGCCGTAGCGGTCGGCGCGCGAAGCCGGCACCGGCAGGCTGAGCTGATCGGTGAGCCTCAGCGCGAGCTGATTGCCGCTTCCCTCCACGCGGCAAGGAATGAAATTCATCGCCGGGCTGCCGATGAAGCCGGCCACGAAACGCGTCACCGGGCTGTGATAGAGCTCCTGTGGCGGCCCGACCTGCTCGATCACCCCGTTGTTCATCACGACGACCCGATCGGCGAGCGTCATCGCCTCGACCTGGTCGTGGGTGACATAGACGGTCGTCGTGCGCACCGCCTGGTGGACCTTCTTGATCTCCGTGCGCATCTGCACCCGGAGCTTGGCGTCGAGGTTCGAAAGCGGCTCGTCGAAGAGGAAGACTTTCGGGTGGCGGACGATCGCCCTTCCCATGGCGACGCGCTGGCGCTGGCCGCCCGAGAGCGCCTTCGGCTTGCGCTCCAAGAGGGTGCCGATATCGAGGATGCGCGCCGCCTCGTCCACCCGCTGCTTGATCTCGCTCCGCGGGAACTTCCGGAGCTTGAGCCCGAAGGCCATGTTGTCGAACACCGTCATGTGCGGGTAGAGCGCGTAGTTCTGGAACACCATGGCGATGTCGCGGTCGCGCGGCGGCACGTCGTTGACCACCTCGCCCCCGATCGAGATCTCCCCGTCGGTGATCTCCTCGAGGCCGGCGATCATCCTGAGCGTCGTCGTCTTGCCGCATCCCGAGGGGCCGACCAGCACGACGAACTCCTCATCGGCGATGTCGAGATCGACCCCCTTCACGGCCTGCACGTGCTGATCGTACGACTTGGAAACCTTCCGCAGCTGGACCTGCGCCATCCCGCATTACCCTTTCGTGGCACCCGCCGTCAGGCCGGCAATATAATAGTCCATCAGGAAGGCGTATATGATGACGGGTGGGGCCGACGCCACGATGTTCGCCGCCATGATGTGCCCCCAGTCCAGCACGTCGCCGTGGATCAGATCGCTCACGATCCCCGCCGTCAGCACCATCTCCTTGCCGGTGAAGAGGTAGGCGAGCGGATAGAGGAAGTCCCCCCAGCAGACGGTGAAAGCGAAGATCGTCGCGGCGATGATGCCGGGCAAGGCGACGGGGATGAAGATCTTCCACAGCATCTGCAGGTGCGAAGCGCCGTCGATCATCGCCGCCTCGTCCAGCTCCTTCGGGATCGACGAGAAATAGCCGATCATGATCCAGGTACAGAACGGCACCGAAAGGGTGGGCCAGATCAGCGCCAGGCACCAGGTGTTGTTGATCAGATGCAGGAACGCCAGCACCTTGAAAAGCGGGATGAAGAGGAGCGATTCGGGCACCAGGTAGGTGAGAAAGACGCCGGTTGCGAAAGTCTGGCTGCCGAAGAAGCGCATCCGCGCCAGCGCATAGGCGGCGAGGATCGCCATCACGAGCGTGATCGCGACGACGACGATCGTCACCTTGACGGTGTTGAAAAAGAAGGTCTGGAAGACCGGATTCTCGACGATCTCGATGAAGTTCCCGAAATAGGGATGGGCGTCGAACCAGGGATTCTTCCCCGAGCCGATCTGCTGCGAGGTCTTGAGCGCGGTCACCAGTTCGAAATAAGGCGGGATCAGGAAACCGATCGCGAAGACGACGAGCGCTGCATAGCTTCCCCAGAGCGCCCAGCGCCGCTCGCGCACGATGCTCGGCCGGCGCTGCCGCCTCCCGCCGACGCGGCCGGCAGCGATCGCAGCCCCGCTCATGTCAGATTCCCTCCCGGGCGCGGCGTCCGACGCCGCGGAGGATGAAGATCGAGAAGACCGCGAGGATCGGGAAGATGAAGAGGCTGACGGCAGCGCCGAGCGAAATATTGCCCCCCTGGATGCCGAGCTGGAAGGCGTAGGTCGCGAAGACGTGCGTCGTGTCCGCCGGCGCCCCGGCGGTCAGGATCTGGACGATGTCGAAATTGGCGAAGGTCACGATCAGGCTGAAGAGCACGGTGATGCTGATGATGTTGCGCAGCATCGGCAGCGAGATGTAGCGGATCTTCTGGAGGAAATTCGCCCCGTCGATCGTCGCCGCCTCGTAGAGCTGGTCGGGCACCGATTTGAGCGTCGCCAGGTACATGATCATGAAGAACGGCGTCCCGAACCAGACATTGACGATGACCACCCAGATCCGCGCCGTCCATGTGTTCGCGAGCCAGGCGACGCCCGGGATCCCGAACTGCGAGAGAATCCAGTTCACCGCCGAATAATTCCCGGAAAGCATCCACCAGAAGCCGAGGGTCGAGAGCGCCGGCGGGATCACCCACGGGACCAGCAGCAATCCCCGCCAGATCCGCTGGTCCCGCCCGGAGATATTGTGCATCACGTGGGCCAGGATGAAGCCGATCAGCGCCTTGAAGAACACCGCCGTGACGGCAAAGAAGCAGCTCTGGAAGATAACGAGGTTGAAGGTGTCGCTGCGCAGCAGGTAGCGATAGTTGAAGAGGCCGATGAACCGGCTCGCCGTGCGATTCAGCATCGAAAGATAGATCGAGTAGAAGAACGGATAGACGACGAGGCCGGCGATCAAGGCGATCAGCGGCACGCACATGACGACGGCGATCGTCGAGCGGCGCTGCGCAAACCGCTGCAATCCGCTCCGCCGCGCGGGCGGGGCGAATCCTCTCAGTGCAGGCGCGGAAACGCTCGTCGTTCCGTCAGCCATCATTTCCTCCCCGCCGGCCGCCCGTGACACGGCAGCGGCGGGCCCGGTCCGGCCGGACCCGCCTTACCGGATCACATATTGATGTAGCCGGAGATTTCGTTCTCGGCCCAGTCGAGCACGCTCTTCATGCTCTCCTTGTTCTTGGCCAGCTTCACGACCATCACGTTGAAGGTCGCGTTGTTGTAGAGCTGCACGGCGATGCGCGGCGGCGCCGGATAGCCCGCCATGCTCGACCGCGTATCGTGCCAGGGGCGGATCGGGTAGTTGTAGAGCGTCCCGACCGGTGGCTTCTCCGTCGACCAGATCTCGAAGTCGTGCATGCTGGCGAACGGCGGAATGTCATAGCCGGCCGCGGCATTGCAGAGCATCTCGATCTGCGAGCGCTGCTGCAGCCAGGTGATCAGCTCCTTGGCGGACGTCTTGTTCGGGCTGAACGACCACACGCCCCAGAAGAACGGCAGATAAGGGTTGAAGCGCCCGGCGGTCCCGGACGGGCTTGGGAAAGTCCAGCAATCCTCCGCCACCTTGATTGCATCGCGCCGCGCGACCCACCACGCCGAGGGCGGGTTGAAGATCAGCGCCGACTGCCCGGAGATCAGCGCCTTGTTGTTCGACGCGTCGTCGTAGGTCACGGTATCCGCCGGCAGGGACGAATAGATCCTCTGCATGTACTCGAGCACCTGCTGCACCGGATCGGAGCGGAGCTGCATGTTGCCCTTCGCGTCGACCAGGACAGCCCCGTGCGCGGTCAGGGCCGCTCCGGTCCAATCGACGCTGTCGGTGGTCAGCCCGAGCCCGAGCCCGAAGGGAAGACCCGCGGCCTTCGCCCCCGGGGCCATCTTGAGCATCGTCTCGTACGTCCAGTCCACGGCCGTCTTCGCATTGCCAGGCGCGTTCGGGTACCATTTCTGGACGTCGTAGCCAGCTTTCATGAAGTGGCTGATGCGGGCGCAGGCCGGCTTGTACTGGCTACCGACGCTGGTGGGCAGCCCCATCCAGTGCCCGTTCGCCTTGCCGAGATACTCGCTGACCGCGTCGATCGTGCCGTACTGCTTGATCAGCCCGTCCATCACGTCGTCGATGGGCTCCAGGTGCGTCGCGTACTGCTGCACGCCCCAGCTCTGGAAGGTCATGATGTCGTGGCCGGTCCCGGCAAGCGATTCCGCTGCCGGGGCGAGGAGCAGCTTCGCGTTCGCAGTGCCCGAGCTCAAAAGGTCCACCGACACGTCGACGTGGTTCTTGGCCCCCCAGTCCGAAATCAGCTTCAGCATCACCGGGTTCGCAGCCGGCACCCAGTGATCCCACAGCGCCACTTTGAGGCTCCCCGCGGCATGCGCCGTCCGCATATGGACGAGCGGCAGCACAGCACCTGCGGCGGCGATCTTGAGCGCATCACGGCGGGTAACGGAACGCAATTTCTTCATTTGGACTCCTCCCTCACGGCCCTCGTCCGCACCCTTCTGCGAAGGAATTCACGGAAAGGTATCGGCTCTGCCGGCCAATTGCCTGCTGTTCAGCTTCTTGCCCCTCGTCCCGCGAGCGGGCAACCTATTGCCTTCCTCATGCCATAGTCCGCGGCCCATCACAATCGCCGAGTGGACGAGCCGCCTTCCCGCTTATCCCTCGCCGAGCCGCGCGAGCAGGGCCTCGATGCGCCGCAGCAAAAGTAGCCCGGCATCCACCCGCATGTCGGCCACCCCCGCGGGCGCCAGCCCCTCTTTCGTCGACCCCTCCGGCACCGGCGCCGTAGAGGCCTGGCCCGAGAGCGCTGCGATCCTCGCATGGATCAGCGCAACCGCCGCCGAAATCGCCGCACCCGCCTCCGCGCCCGCCGGCCGACCCGCCTCGCCGGCAAGCCGGCCGAGCGCCCGCGCCCGGTAATGGCACGCCGCCACGAGCCAGGCGCGTCGTCGCGGCCGCTCGCGCGCGCCGGCAAGCAAGCCGAGCGCTGCCGGTCGCGCCGCCGCGGCGAGATCGACGAAGCGGCCCTCGAGCGCAAGCGTGAGCGAAAGCAGCTCAGGATCGCGCTCCCCGCTCGCGAGGCATCGCCCGGCGGAATCGATCACCAGAGCGAGTGCGGCGAGATAGGCGCGTTCGGCGGCCGCGACGACATCGCGCGTCGGCGTCGCCCAGACGAGGGACGCCACCACCACCCCCGAGCCAGACCCGATCGCCGTCTCCACCAGCCGGTTCAACAACAGATGGGGCGGGAAATACCCGAGCAGCCCGAACATCAACCCTAGGATGATGGTGATCCAAAAGATCATCACCCCGTACGCGGCGGTGCTCGCCTGGAACGCCAGGAACACCGCGATGATGATGCAGGCGAACGCGGCGATCGCGTGCCCGGAAAGCGCGGTCGCGACGAGGGCGCCCGCGAGCACCCCGGCGATCGTTCCGGCCATGAACTGGAGCGCCTTGGCGAGCGACTCCCCGCGCGAGCGCGTGCCGAGGAACACCACGAAGGCGGCGAACGCCGCCCAGTACCAGCGCCCGGGGATGACGCGGCCGAGCAGGATCGCGATCCCGGTCGCGAGCGCCACCTGGACGAGCCGCCGCAACCCCGGATCGCGCCAGCCGCGCAGCGCCGGCGCCGCAGGCGTCGCACCGGCCGATTCCGCCGCCTCCACCTTGATCCGACCGCCGAGGGCCTCTCCAAGGGCGGCAAGCGCGGCGGGAAGTCCGATCTCCGCCGCCGCCCCTTCGGCCGGCTTCCGACCCAGCCGAACCGCCTCCATCTCCGCCGCGATCGCCGCCCGGTCCGCGCCCGCCGGCAGCTCCCCCATCACCTTCCACGCCACCCGTTCGAGCGCCAGGTCGAGCGCCTCCAGCCCCAGCACCCGCGCCCGCGCCGCGGGACCGCCCAGCACCGTCTCCGCCACCACCACCGCCTCGTCCAGCCGCGCGATCGCCTGGCGCATCCGCCCGCGCGCCCGCTTCCGCCAGACCCCTTCCCGCACCGCCTGCTCGAGCCCCGCAAGAATCGCGCGCACCCGCCTTCGCGCACCCGCCCCGATCCGCTCGAGCACGCGCTCAGGCCGTTCCGGAAGCAGGACGGACTGTGCAAGCAACGCAGCCAGCGCCGCCACCGCGGCGATCGCCACCCGCCCGGGGATCTCGTTCACCCGTACGGAAGCGACCAGCCCGATCACGTAGGCGATCATTCCCACCGTCCCGAGCGAAGCGGGCCGCGCACCGCGCGTCGAGGCGTACACCGTCCCCGAAAGGATCGCGACGAAAGATGCCTCCCCAAGCCACGGGGTCTGCCTTGCATAGGCGGCGAGCGCGGTCGCAAGCGAAGCCGGAACGATCGCGAGCAGGATCGTCGCGCGCTGCGCCGCCGGCGTCGGATCGCGTAACGAGGCCGTCGAGAAAAGCCCCATGGCAAAGCCGAAAATATCCGCCGTCACCGAGAACCCGCGACCGGCGCCCAACCCCTTGACGACGAGCAGCGTGAGGGTCGCGGCAATCGTCGCCCTTGCTGCCTGACGCAGCCTGAGCGAGCCCGGATCGGGCGGAAAGAGCGCCCGCACGGCATCCGCCAGTGCGCCGGCCGCCTCTCCCACACGCATCATGCCGGCCGGCGCTCGCGGGCTTCGCTCTCGCCTCCTTCAGCGCCCGATCGGCCCGTCCGCCTTCCTCCTGCCGTCGCGCCCGCCCTCGCGCGCGGGCGTTCCCGCCTCGCCGAGATCCCAGAAAATTCCTGCCATCGCGGCGATGCCTTCGCGCGCCGAGGGGGCCAGCAGATGCTCGTCCGGCCCGTGCTGCCCGCAGCCGTTGTAGCTGTGCGGCACCCAGACGAGGGCGACGTTCAGCAAATCCGCGAACACGTCCCCCGGCAGCCCGCCTCCCGCGTTCGGGATCACCTGCACCTTCTTCCCGAGCGTGCGTTCCATGCTCGCCGCCGTGAACCGAACCCACCGATCGGCAGGATCGGTGCGGCTCGCCGGCATGCGGATGCGCGCGTTCTCGATCGCGACCTCGGAAAAGCCCGCCCGATCGAGATGCCGCCTGAGCGCGGGGGCGAAAATCTCGGGCTCGGTGTCCACCGTGTAGCGGATCTGGCAGTGGGCGCGCGCGTCCGGCGCCACCGCGTTCACCGGATTCTCCGGCCGCCCCGAGATCATCGCGAGCACGATGAAGCTGTTCCAGCCGAAGATTTTCTCGGCCGGCGTCAATCCCGGCTCGCCCCAATCCGGATCGATCGTCGCCGCCTCCGCCCCGCCGCCCGCCCCGCTTCCCACGGGACATCCCTCGAGCACGCGCGCCACGCTCTCCGGCACGCCTCCCTTGGGCAGCCACTCGCGCACCATGATCCGCCCGTGCCGATCCGCGATCGCACCGATCGCGTGCGCCAGCACGATCGCGGGATCCTTGGTGAGCCCGCCCCAATGCCCCGAATGCACGCCGCCCGCGCGCAGCCGTACCGCGAGATCGAAATGAAACGTGCCGCGCGTTCCCACAGCGATCGTCGGCATCTCCGGGCTCACGCGCGGCCCGTCGCTGCCGATCAGCACGTCCGCCGCCAGCGCCGCCTTGTGCCGGGCAACGAAGGCGCGCAAGCCGAGCGAGCCGCGCTCTTCGGAAGTCTCGAGCACCAGCTTGAGGTTGCAGCCGAGCTTCCCGCCGCGCTCGGCGAGCACCGCCTCGAGGGCGGCGAGGTTGAGCGCGTGCTGGCCCTTGTTGTCGGCGCTGCCGCGCCCGTACCAGCGATCGCCCTCGATCGTGAGGCGCCACGGCGCGAGCCCCTCGCGCCACTGCTCGTCGAGCCCGCGCACCGTGTCGCCGTGGCCGTAGGTGAGCACCGTGGGCAACTCCGCCCCCTCGATCCGCTCGGCGCTGAGGATGGGTCCGAACCCCGCCTCCGGGTTCGCCTCGATCGCGCATGCGAACCCCAGCCGCTCGAGCCATGGCAGGATCGCGCTCTCGAGATAGCGCGTCACATCGTCCGCGTGCGCCGCTTCCTGTGACGTGCTCGGGATCGCCACGAGCTCCGCGAGCAGCTCGCGAAATCCGCCGCCATCGAAAAACGCAACGGCGCGGGCCACGGCGCCTTCTCTCGTCCCCATCCGCTTCGGTCCCCTCATCCATCGAGATCGGAAAAGCGCTTTCCCTGCCTTGCGAGTTCGCGCAACAGCGCGGCCGGCTCCCAGCCCGCGCCGTCGCGCGCGGCGATCGCCTCGACCCGCCTCAGGACCTCGCCAAGCCCGATCGTGTCCGCCTCGAACAGCGGGCCGCCGCGCCAGGCGGGGTAACCGTAGCCTTGCACCATGACGACGTCGATGTCCGAGGGGCGCGCGGCGACCCCGTCGGCCAGAATCCGCGCCGCCTCGTTCACCATCGCCGCGTGCGCGCGCTCCTGGATCGCCGCGGCGAGCACCTTGCGGCGGTGAACGCCGCGCGCGGCGGAAGCGCGCGCAACCAGCGCCACCACCACTGGGTCCGGCAGCCGCTTCCCGTCGCGATGGAGATACCACCCGGCGCCGGTCTTCTGGCCGAACCGGCGCTGCTCGAGGAGCCAGTCCGCGATCGGCACCAGCCGCTCGCGCACCCGCTGCTGGCTGCCCCGCCGCCACGCGCCCCAGCCGGTGTCGAGGCCGGCCGCGTCAGCCGCCGCGAACGGGCCCATCGCGAAGCCCCACACCTCGTGCGCCGCGTCCACCTCCTCGGGCAGCGCGCCTTCTTCGAGCGCGTATTCGCATTGCAGGCGCCAGCGCAGCAGGATGCGGTTGCCGATGAACCCTTCGCCGGCGCGCGCCACCACCGCCACCTTGCGCATCCGCCGCGCGAGCGCCAGCGCGGTCGCGAGCACCGCCGGGCCGGTGCGCGCCGCGCGCACCACCTCCACCAGCCGCGCCGCCTGCGCGGGGTAAAAAAAATGCAGCCCGAGCACGCGTTCCGGCGCATCGACGAGATCCGCGAGCGCATCGATGTCGAGGAACGAGGTCGTGCTCGCGAGCACCGCATCCCGCCGCACCACCCCCGAAAGGCCGCGGAACAAAGTGCGCTTGATCGCCGGATCTTCGCTCGCCGCCTCGATCACGAGATCCGCCCGCCCCAGCGTGCCGAGATCGAGCGCGGTCGCGATCCGCGTCTCCCGCTCCGCGCGCGCCGCCGCGGTTAGCCTTCCCGCCGCCACCTGCCGGTCGAGGATCGCGCCGATCCGCTGCTCCGCCGCGCTCCGCGCGCCCCCGTCCGCCTCGACCAGGATCGTCTCCAGCCCCGCGCCGGCGAGTGCGACCGCAAGGCCCGAGCCCATCGCCCCGCCGCCGACGACGCCGATGCGGGCGAACGGCCGCGCGACCGCGCCCGAAGGCGGCCGTGCCGCCAGGCGCTCGGCGAGAAAGAGGTGCCGGAGCGCGCGCGACTGGACGGACTGGCGCAGCCCCTGCGCCAGCACCTGCTCGCGCCGAAGCCCCTCGGCGAACGGCAAGGTGAGCGCGAGCCCCACCGCCTCGGCCGCGCGCAGCGGTGCCGCCAGCCCGCGCGATCGCCGCGCCACCACCGCCACCGCGGTATCCCACTCGCTCCGCTCGCAATGCGGAACCGGCCGCTCCGAGACCCTCGGCAGGGCCCCCGCCGCCGCCAGCGCCCGCGCGCGCCCGATCGCCGCGGCGCGCACGTCCGGCGCCACCTCGTCCACGAGGCCGAGCTTGAGCGCCTCCGCCGCCGTCACCAGCCGCCCGGTCACGATCAGCTCCAGCGCCGCAATCGCGCCCACCAGCCGCGGCAGGCGCTCAGTGCCCCCGGCGCACGGGATCAGGCCGAGCAGCACCTCGGGCAGCCCCACCGCCCCATCCGGCGCGATCACCCGTCCGTGGCAGGCGAGCGCCACCTCGAACCCGTCCCCGATCGCCCTGCCGTGCATCGCCGCCACCACCGGCTTGCCCAGCGATTCCAGCGCCGCGGTCACCGCGGCGAGCGTCGGCTCCGCCGGCGGGCCGTCCAGCTCGCGGATGTCGGCCCCTGCCATGAAGCTGCGCCCCGCGCCGGCGATCACCCCCGCGGCGAGCTGCGCATCGCCCGCCAGCTCCGCAATCGCATTGAGCAGCCCCTGTCGCACCGGCAGCGAGAGCGCATTCGCCGGTGGATGATCGACCAGGATCAGGCCGACATCGCCCTCACGCTCGATGCGGACCGGAAGACCGGACATGGTTCCCCCCGAATCCTTCGGGGGCGACAATAGCACTCTGTGAGCAACCAATGGGTCCCGCGCGCCGCCTCCGGCGGGCGCTCGCGCGGACCCTTCGGGTCAGGCGTGCCCGGCGGCGCCTGAAAGCGAGCCCGGGTCGATGCGGAGCTTGGCTAGCGCCCGGCGCCACTTGGTGTCGTGCTCCTCGTCGAACACCAGCGTCTCGTCCGCCGGCCCGAAAAGCCAGGCGTTGTGGGTGAGCTCGTTGTCGAGCTGGCCGGGGCCCCATCCGGCATAGCCGAGCGCCAGCAGGCCGGCCCGCGGCCCGCCGCCCCCGGCGATCGCCTTGAGGATGTCGAGGCTCGCCGTGAGTGCCAACGCCGCGTCGACCCGAAGGCTCCCCTCCCCGGTCCAGTCGGCCGTATGCAGCACGAACCCGCGCGCGTTCTCCACCGGCCCGCCGGAGCAAAGCCGGATGCGCCGCGCCGGCGGCAGCGGCTCGATATCGAGCTGCTTCAAGAGGTCATCGAAGCTCGGCTGCTGGAGCGGGCGGTTGACGACGATGCCCATGGCGCCCTCCGCCGTATGGGCGCACATGAAGATCACGCTCTGCACGAAGCGCGGATCGGCCATGCTGGGCATGGCAATGAGCAGCTGCCCGGTCAGGAAACCGTCGCCCCCGGGCCGTTCCGGCGGAATCACGGACATGCGGCGAATCTGGGACCATCGGCCCGTCCGCGCAAGCGCCCCGGATGACACCTGCGCCCGGCCGGGCTAGGAATTGGGCTCAGCGACCAGCAACGAGGGTGGAACAGCAGATGGTGATCAAGGTCGGCGATGCGATCCCGTCCATGAAGCTGATGACGGCCACCGCCGAGGGGCCGAAGGAGATCTCCACGGACGAGATCTTCAAGGGCAAGAAGGTGGTGCTGTTCGCCGTCCCCGGCGCCTTCACGCCCACCTGCAGCATCAAGCACCTGCCGGGGTTCGTGCAGAACGCGGCGGCGATCAAGGCCAAGGGGGTCGACACCATCGTCTGCATGGCGGTGAACGACGCCTTCGTGCTCGGCGCCTGGGCGAAGGAGCAGCATGTGGACGGCTCGCTGCTCATGCTCGCGGACGGCTCCGGCGCCTTCACCAAGGCGCTCGGCCTCGAGCTCGACCTCGTCGCCCGCGGCCTCGGCGTCCGGGCCCAGCGCTTCGCCCTGATCGCGCAAGACGGCAAGGTCGCCTATCTCGCCGTCGAGCAGCCGGGCGGCTTCGACGTGAGCCGCGCCGAGGCCATCCTCGAACATCTCTAGATCGGGGTGGATTCGACCAGCCGCTCGAGGGTGATCGGAAAGCGGCGGACGCGCCGGCCGGTCGCATGCCAGACCGCGTTGGCGACCGCGCCGGCGGAGCCGGTGATCGCGATCTCGCCCACGCCCTTGATGCCGAGCGCGTTGACGTGGGGGTCGTCCTCCTCGACGAGGATCGCCTCGATCGCGGGGATGTCGGCATTCACCGGCACGTGGTACTCGGCGAGATTGGGGTTCATCGGCCGGCCCGAGCGCGGGTCCATCACGGCGTGCTCGTGGAGCGCGAACGACACGCCCCAGATCATCCCGCCGTAATACTGGCTCCGCACCATCCGCGGATTGATGACGCGCCCGGCGGCGAAGGCGCCGACGAGACGGGTGACGCGCACCTGCCCGAGCTCGGGATCGACCTTCACCTCGGCGAAGACCGCACCGTGCGCGTGCATGGCATAGTTCGCCTGCGCCGCCGGGTCGGCCGCGCTGCTGCCGCTTCCTTCGATCTCGGCGAGGCCGGCGCGGGCGAGGATCTCGGCATAGCTCTCGCTCCTTCTCTCGTCGTCGCGGCGGAACAGCCTCCCTTCGCGCGCGATGACGCCGGTATTGCCGGCGCCGAAGAGGGGCGAGCGCTGATCGCCGGTCGCCAGCGCCGCCAGCTTGGCGATCGCGTCCCCGCCGGCGCCATGGATCGCCATGCCGGCCGTCGCGGTGTGCGCGGAGCCGCCGGCGATGCCGGCATCGGGCAGGTCGGAGGCGCCGGAGCGGAACTCCACCTGATCGATCGCAAGGCCGAGCCCGTCCGCGGCGATCTGGGCGAGCGCGGTCCAGGCGCCCTGGCCCATGTCGTGCGCGCCGATCTCGACGATGCCGGTGCCGTCGCTCCTAATCACCGCGCGCGCATTGCCCTGGAACATCAGCGCGGGGAAGGTCGCGGTTCCCATGCCCCAGCCGACCAGCAGCCCGGACTCGTCCTGCATCTGCCGCGGCGCGAGCGGACGCGTCGCCCAGCCGAAGCGCTCGGCGCCCTCCGCGTAGCAGGCGCGCAACGCTTTCGAGGAGAAGGGCTTGCCGGAAATCGGCTCCAGCTCTGCGTAGTTCTTGAGGCGGAAGGCGAGCGGGTCCATGGCGCAGGCCTCGGCCATCTCGTCGATCGCGCTTTCGAGCGCGATGGAGCCGGTCGCCTCGCCGGGGGCACGCATGAACATCGGCGTCCCGGTGTCGAGCCGCACCGCCTCGTGGGAGGTGCGGATGGCGGGGCTCGCATAGAGCGTGTGCGAAGCGTCGGAGGCGGGTTCGAAGAAATCGTCGAACGTGCTGGTCGCCGTCTTGGTGTGATGCTCGAGCGCGCGCAGCCCGCCTTCCGCGTCGGTGCCGAGGCGCAGCGTCTGCCGCGAAGGCGGGCGATGGCCGACCGGGCCGAACATCTGCTCCCGCCGCAGCACGAGCTTGACCGGCCGGCCGACCAGGCGCGCCGCCATGATGCCGAGCACCTGCGGCCCGGCGAGCAACCCCTTGCAGCCGAAGCCGCCGCCCAGGAAGGGGCTGCGGATCAGGATGTTCTCGGGCGGGATGCCGAACAGCCCGGCGATGCGCCCCTGCGCCATGGCGAGCCCCTGGCTCGGCGTGTCGACGCTGAGGGTATCGCCGTCCCAGGCGGCGACGATCGCGTGCGGCTCGATCGGGTTGTGGTATTGCGCCGGCGTCTCGTAGGTCGCCTCGATGCGCCGGGACGCAGCGGCAAGGCCCGCCTCGACATCGCCCACCTGAAGCTCGGCCGGACCGCCGACGCCCACGGCGGGCGGCACGAAGCTCTCGGCGGCATCGAGGCCGACCCGCGCGGGCTCGGCCTCGTAGCGGGGGGCGAGAAGGGCGGCACCCTCCGTCGCCGCTTCCAACGTCTCGGCGACGACGACGGCGACCGGCTGGTTCGCGTAGCGCACGCGGTCGTTCTGCAGAAGATCGAGCCGGAACATGAACGGGTTGGTCTTCGCGTCCGGATCCTCGGCGAGCGGCGGCTTGTTGGTGGGCGTCATCACTTCGACGACGCCGGGATGCGCCATCGCCGCCGCAACGTCGAGTGCGGCGACCCGGCCGCGCGCGACGAAGCTCACCGCGAGGACGGCGTAGAGCATGCCGGGCGGGTGGTTGTCGGCGGCGTAGCGAGCGGCGCCTGTCACTTTCAGGAGCCCGTCGCGGCGGGTGAGCGGCTGGCCGATATTCGAGCCGTGCCGGAGATGAACCGGCGCCGTCGCAAGCGCGATTTCAGACATCGTGGTTTCAGGCATGGAGACCTCCGGGAACGGGGGCGAAGAGGGAGCCCGGCAGGGCCGGCACGCGGGCGGGCGTGCCGGCAGCGGCGAGTGCCAGCGCGCGCGCCACGACCCGGCGGGCGAGCTCGATCTTGAAGCCGTTCTCGCCGGAGGGCCGGGCATCGGCGAGCGCCGCCTCGGCCGCGCGGCGGAAGACCGCGCCGCCGGGGCGCGCGCCCACCAGCACCGCCTCGGCTGTGCGGGCGCGCCAGGGCTTTGCGGCGACGCCTCCGAGCGCCAACCGCGCCGCTTCGATCGCGCCCCCCTCGATCCGGAGCGCCGCGGCAGCCGACACAACGGCGAAGGCGTAGGAGGTGCGCTCGCGGAGCTTGAGGTAGCGGGCATGCGCCGAAAAGGACGAAGCCTCGGCCGGCAGGCGGACGGCAACGATCAGCTCGCCCGGCTCGAGCACGCTCTCGCGCTCGGGCGTATTTCCGGGCAGACGGTGGAAGTCCTCGAGCGGCACCTCGCGCTGCCCTGCCTTGCCCGCGATCTCGACCACCGCGTCGAGTGCCGCGAGCGGCACGCAGAAATCGGACGGGTTGGTCGCGATGCAGTGCTCGCTCCAGCCGAGCACGGCGGAGAGCCGCGTCTCGCCGCCGCGCGCATCGCAGCCCGCCCCGGGCTCGCGTTTGTTGCAGGCGCTGGCGACGTCGTAAAAATAGGCGCAGCGCGGGCGCTGGAGGAGATTGCCGCCGACCGTCGCGGCATTGCGAAGCTGCGCCGAGGCGCCGGAGAGCAGCGCTTCCGCGATCGCCGGAAATCTTCGGGCGAAACCGGGGTCATGCGCGAGATCGGCATTGCGCACGAGGGCGCCGATGCGCACGCCGCCATCGGCGAGCGGCTCGATCGCGCCGAGCCCCGGCAGACGCGTCACATCGACCAGGCGGCTCGGCCGGGCGATGCCGCCCTTCATCAGGTCGAGCAGGTTGGTGCCGCCGGCGAGATAGGCAGCACCGGGTTCGGAGGCGGCGGCGACCGCTTCGGCGATCGTCGCGGGCCGGACGTAATCGAAGCGGTTCATGCGGCCTCCGCGCGGTCTCGTTCCGCAAGCTGCCGCGCTACCTCCAGCACCGCTTCGGTGATGCCGGCATAGGCGCCGCAGCGGCAGAGATTGCCGCTCATGGCCTCGCGCACGCGCTCGGGATCACCGCCGGCCTGGCCTTCGCTTAGCAGGCCGACCGCGCTCATGATCTGGCCGGGCGTGCAGAATCCGCACTGGAAGCCGTCATGGGCGATGAAGGCGGCCTGGACGGGATGCAGCACGCCATCCTCCGCCAGCCCCTCGATGGTGAGGATGTCGGCGCCGTCGCAGCTCGCGGCAAGTGCGAGGCAGGAATTGATCCGACGCCCGTCCACGAGGACCGTGCAGGCGCCGCACTGCCCGCGATCGCAGCCCTTCTTGGTCCCCGTCAGGTCGAGGCGTTCGCGCAGGAGATCGAGCAGCGTGACCCGCGGGTCGTCCAGCGCGACTTCCTGCGCTACGCCGTTCACTGTAAGCGAAACCGACAAGCTCATAGGGTGCTCCGTTTCGTGCTCTCGTCGAATGAAATTGGCGCCCCGATAGGCCGGGCACCGGATGCCGGGACGCCGCGGCAGCGCGCCACGCGTCGTCTTGCGGAACGCCCGCCGCCTTGGCGCGCGACCGGGTTGGCCGGCACCGTCGCGGTGGCTTGGTCCGGCCACTTAAGGTATACGGAGGACGCCTCCGCTTTTCAAGACATCTCGGAGAAATGAGCGGCAAGAGAGAAAACTGCGCGCGCGAGACGACGAGGCGGCCGCGGACCGACGCGCTCCGCAATCGCGAACGCCTGCTCGCGGCGGCAAAGGTCGTGTTCCGCTCCGGCGGGCCGGAGGCGAGCCTGGAGGCGGTGGCGCGGCGCGCCGGCCTCGGCATCGGCACGCTCTATCGGCATTTCCCGACGCGCGAGGCGTTGTTCGAGGCGGTCTATCGCCGCGAGGTGGAGCAGCTCGCCGATCTCGCCGAGCAATTGAAGGATGACGCGGCGCCGACCGAGGCGCTGCGCCGCTGGTTGCGCTCGAACGTGGAGTTCGTCGCGACGAAGAAGGGCATGGCGGCGGCGCTCGCGCTTGCCGCGCACCGCCCGACCGAGCTCTTCGCCTATTCCTTCGAGCGGCTGACCAAGGCTGCCGGGATGCTCCTGGAGCGCGCGGCGGCGGCGGGCGAGATCCGTGCGGATATCAGCCCGGAAGATTTGCTGCGGACGCTGGTGGGCATGTGCATCATGGACGACCGGCCCGGCTGGAAGGCGCCCGGCTGGAAGGCGAGCGTGCTGCGGCTCGTCGATGTCTTCGTCGACGGTTTGCGCCGGGGGGCCGGAACGATGCACGCTCCCGCCTCGTCGCGGCGGAAGCGAGGCAAAGCAAGGTAGCGCTTGATCGCCGGCGGCGAAATCGGGAGCCAAGCGGGATGGGATCGCTCGCGCTCACGCATCCCGCTCCAGGTCATTGTTTTATCGCGTGATTCACGCCTTCGGTGCCGGGGTCCCCGCGAACGAGTTCGCGGGGTGCCCCGATTCCACCTCCGGCGATCACGCTCTACGCCGCGGAAGCGAGCCTCGGCGGACTCTGCGCCGCCTTCGCCGCCTCCAGCCGGAACGTCTCCGCCATGTGGGTCGCGAGCGCCTCGACCGCCGGCTCGGCCCGCTTGCGCCCCTTCAGCATCAGGATCGCGAAGTCCGGCAGCGCCGGCAGCACCTCGCCCGGCCTCAGCGCAACGATCCCCGCCGGCAGCCACGAGGGGATGGAAAGGGTCACCGCCAGCCCGGCGAGCACCGGCGCCAGCGTCCCCGCCTGGCTCCCGGAGACGTAGGCGATGCGATAGGGCCGCCCCGCACCCTCGAGCGCGCGCACCGCGGCCGCGCGCCATGAGCAGTCCGGGCCCGCGACCGCCAGCGGCAGCGGGTCGCGCCGATGCACCGCGTGCCGCTCCGAGGTGAGCCAGAGCAGCGGCCCGCGCCACAGCGGCACGGCGGACCAGCCCTTCGGCTCGGTGCCCTCCGAGATCAGCGCGAGATCGACGTCCCCCGCCTTGAGCCGCTCCACCAGCTCCTCCGACGGCGCGCACACCACCTCCACCTGCACGGCAGGGTGCGTATCCGCGAAGCGCGCCAGAACGGGCGGCAGATAGCGCCAGGCATAATCGTCCGGCGTGCCGAGCCGCACCGACCCGGCGAGCAGCGGGGCGCGGAAGGCGCTCCAGATTCCGTCGTTGAGCGCGACCATCTCGGCCGCCCGCCCGACCAAGAGCCGCCCGTGCGGCGTGAGCGCCACCGACCCGCCGCGGCGGCGCTGAAAGAGCCTCTGGCCGAGCAGCGCCTCGAGCCGCTGCACCTGCATGGATACCGCGGACTGGGTACGGCCGACCCGCTCCGCCGCATGCGTGAAGCTGCCCTCCTCGGCGATGTAGAGGAAGACGCGCAGAAGGTCGGGATCGATGCTGCCTGCCGGACCCATATAAATCAGTATCCCTGATTTTTCCTATCAATGCAATTCGTTTCCCTTATTCCCATCGGCCGCCCACTTCTCCTCCGTTCGCACCTCTCGCGAAGGAGCCCCGACAATGAGCGCCGCCCTCTTCCAAGCCCTCCAACCCTCCCGTCGGCGCGCGCGCCCGCTCCGCTCCTGGCTCAACCGGCGCCTCGCCGCCGCCACGCAGCTCCTCGCCGCATGGCGCGCCCGCGCCCGCGCACGCAACGCGCTGCTTCGCGCCGACGCGCGGATGCTCGCCGATCTCGGCATCTCGCGCGCCGAGGCCAATTTCCGCGCCCTCAGCGACCGGCTCGACTGAGCGGCCCACGCCTTCCGGGCCGAGAGCGTGATGATTTCGGTTCATCAGGATCGAGAGCGGTTTGCGTTCACCTTCGCTCACGCGAACCGCTTCGGTGCGCTGACAGATGATCCGGAGCGTCAATCAGCGGCCTCGCGTCTGACGACACGACCGCAACGGCTCCGCCAATCACCACCATCATGGTATGCTTCCCGCCAGACGGCTCGGCGGGGGGCAACGATGCGCGATCTGCACCGGCGTGGGCTCGTGGCGGGCCTCGGGGCAACCGCCGTGGCGGCCGCCACGCCCGCCCCCCCATGGGCCAACGCCACGCCGAACGCCACGGCCAGCGCCACGCCCGGCCCCTACCACACCGCAAGCGACCTGCTGCAAATGCTGAGAGCCAGGCAGGTCTCCGCGCGCGAACTGCTCGATGCCGCCATCGCGCGCATCGAGGCGCTCGATGGCAAGATCAACGCGGTCGTGGTGCGCGACTTCGACCGGGCCAGAGCGGCGGCGAAGGCGGCCGACGACGCCCTGGCGAAAGGCGAGAGGCGGCCGCTGCTCGGCCTGCCGATGACGGTCAAGGAACAATACAACGTTGCCGGCCTGCCGACCTCATGGGGCTATCCGAAGTTCAAAGACTGGAAGCCCAATTCCGACGCGCTCGTGGTGCAGCGGCTCAAGGCGGCCGGCGCGATCATCCTCGGCAAGACGAACGTGCCGGAAGGGCTTAACGACTGGCAGAGCTACAACGAGGTCTACGGCACCACCAACAACCCATGGGACCTGACGCGTACGCCCGGCGGCTCGTCGGGCGGCGCGGCAGCGGCTCTCGCCGTTGGGTATGTGCCGCTCGAGCTCGGTTCGGATATCGGCGGCTCGCTGCGCGCGCCGGCGCATTTCTGCGGCGTCTGCGCCCATAAGCCGAGCCTCGCTCTGGTTCCTCTGCGCGGTGCCGGATACCCCGAAACCCCGCCGATCCCGGTGGTGGGCGACATGGAGGTGGCCGGGCCGATGGCGCGCAGCGCTGCCGATCTCGCGCTCGAGCTCGATGTGATCGCCGGGCCCGATCCGATGTGGGACGGCATCGGCTTCAAGCTCGCCTTGCCACCGCCGCGGCACGAGAAGCTTGCGGACTTTCGCGTGCTGGTGCTCGACGAGCACCCGCTTTGCCCGACCGCAAACAGCGTGCTGGGCGCGCTCGATGCGCTCGCCGGCAGGCTGGCGAAAGCCGGCTGCCAGGTAAGCCGCAACAATCCGCACCAGCCGAACCTCGCCCGCACAACCCGTAACTACTCCGAATTGCTGGCCGCCGTGTTCAGCTTCGACCTCTCGCCGGACGAGCGGGTCAGGTACTCTGCCGAAGCCCAGGTCCTCTCGCCGGAGAACCAGAGCATCGGCGCCTACGACCTGCGCGGCGTGACGATCTCCCATCCGGAATGGATCAGAGCGACCTCCGAGCGCTTCGGTCTGCGGGCGCGCTGGCAGGCGCTGTTCCAAGGCATCGACGTGCTGTTGTGTCCGCCGATGCCGACCGTGGCCTTCCCGCAAGACCAGTCGGAGCCGCAAGTGCGTCGGGTGCTCCACATCGACGGCAGGAAAGTACCGTACGACGATCAGATAGCGTGGTGCGCGATCGCCACCCCGACCGGTCTGCCCGCGACGGTGACGCCGATCGGCCATGACGAACACGGCCTGCCGATCGGAGTGCAGATCGTCGGCGGCTTTCTCGAAGACAAAACGACGCTCAAGTTTGCCGAATTGATCGAACGCGAATTCGGCGGCTTTACTCCGCCGCCGAACTATCGAACATGACCGCGCCGGGAAAGTGCGGACCTGCCTCGAAGCCCACGCTCATTCATCGACCACCGAATTGCGCAACACGCCGATCCCCGAAATCTCGACCTCGATCTCGTCGCCGGCCTTCATCCAGAGCGGCGGCTTGCGCGCGAACCCCACGCCCTCCGGCGTTCCCGTCGCGATGACATCGCCGGCATCCAGCGGAATGAAGGCGGAAATGTACGAAATGATGGTCGGGATGTCGAAGATCAGGTCATCGGTCCTCGCGTGCTGGACCTCAACCCCACTCAGCCGGGTCCGCAAGCAAAGCTGCGTCGGATCGGGGATCTCGTCCGCCGTCACGATCCACGGCCCGATGCTGCCCGAACGGTAGAAATTCTTCCCCACCATCAGCGAGTGGGTGAACTGGTAGTCGCGCACGCTGCCGTCGTTCAGGCAGGTATAGCCGAACACGTGCCCGAGCGCCGCCTCCCGCGCGATGTGCCGCCCCGGCTTGCCGATGACCACCGCAAGCTCGCCCTCATAGTCGAACTCTCGCGAAACCCTCGGCCGCACCAGCGCGCCTCCGCACGGCACGAAGCTCTCGGTCGCACGCAGGAAGACGCTCGGCTTTTCGGGAAGCTTCAAATTCCCCTCGGCCACATGTCCCCTGTAGTTGCGGCCGACGCAGAGGATCTTCGCGGCATCCGGGATCGGCAGATCGAGCGCGATATCCCCCATGGCGACATCCGCCGGCTCCTCCACCAGCGCCCGCATCGGCTCAACGCCGCCCGCCGCGATCGCTGCGCGCAGGCTCGGCGCACCCGCTCCCAACCGGCGCGAAAGATCGATCGCACCTCCCTCGACCACGATCCCATAACCCTTGCATCCCGCAATCGAAAAACTGGCAAGCCGCATCTTCCCCCCTGCCCCGCTCCACCACCATTCCTCCGCGCATCACGCCTCGCGCACCACATAGGTCCAGAACTGGATCGCGCCGTCCGGCGCGCTCTCGCGATAAACGCCCTGGATCTCCGTCTCGAATCCCGGAAAAAGGTTGGCAGCACGCTCGAAGGCCTGCAAGTAGGCGATCATCGGCCGGGCGCGCGCGTCCAGCCGCTCGCCGGGGATGACCGAGGCGATGCCCGGCGGATAGACGACCCAAAGCGTCGTCGCGATCCGTCCCTCCACCTCGCCGATCGGCACGTAATCGACCTCGTTCCGCACCAGGCATTGCATCGCCTCGGCCGGCGTCATCGCAGGCTCCGGAAAATGCGCCGCGCGGAATTGCGCCCTTTGCAGCCCGCTCGTATCGGCATCGCGAAAGAACCGGTGTATCTCGCCGCAAAGCTCGCCGAGCCGCGCCCCGCGATAGCGCTCCCCCCGCGCGGCGACGAACTCGCCCATCGCCTCCTCGAGCGGCACGTTCTCGTCGTGCAGCCGCTTGAAGTAGAGGAGCGCGCTGATCAGGTTGCCCGCCTTGCTGCTCTCCACGCCGGGCGTGAGCAGAAAAAGAATCGAGTTGAGGTCGTTCTTCTCCGGCACGATGCGATTCTCGCGCAGCCACGCCGCCAGCACCGGCGCCGGCACGCCGTGCTCGGCATAACCGCCCCCCGGCTCGAACCCCGGCGTCAGTAGCGTGAGCTTGTTCGGGTCGGTCATCGCCCAACCCCCTGCCGCATTCCGGAATCCATGCCACGCCGCCCCCGGCTCCAGCGCCCAAAATACAGGATCCGACGCCAGCGCATCGGTCGGCACATCCTCCCACGCAACCTCGCGCGCCCCACCCTCCTCCTGCATCATCACGCGCTCCGGCACGAACGGCTCGAAGAACCAGCGCCGCGCCGGGTCCGCCTCGCGCTCCGCGAACTCGCGGCGAATGGCACGCAGCTTCTTGCGAATCTCGATCCCAAGCCGGATCGTGTCGTCCCACAGCACCTCGCCGCTCCTGCCCTTCATCATCTGCGCCCCGACATCGAGGCTCGCGAACAGCGGATAGAAGGGCGAGGTGCTCGCATGCATCATGAAGACCTCGTTGAGCCGGCGATGCTCGAGCCGGCGCCGCTGATCGCCGAGATGCGAATCGCGGACATGAATCTGGCTCGCTTGGCTGAATCCCGCCAGCTGCTTATGCGTGGACTGGCTCGCGACGATGCCCGGAGACCCCGCGCCGAGGTCCCGGAGCCCCATCGCGAACCGGCCGCGATAGAGCGGATGGAACTTCATGAATCCCGCCCAGGCCTCGTCGAACAGCAGATAGTCGCAAAGTGGCCCAATCCGCCGCAGGATCTCGTCCGCCGCGTAGATCGTGCCGTCGTACGTGCATTGCTGGATCACCGCAACCCGAAACGGCCGCTCGCGCCGCCACGCCTCCCCATCCGCCACCAACGGATGGACACGGATCCGCTCGCGGAGCGCCGCTTCGTCGAGCCCCGCGGGCTCGATCGGCCCGATCAATCCATAGGCGTTGCGGTCGGTCTCCAGATAGATCGGAATGCCGCCGCCGAGGAACAGCGCGCCATGATGCGCCGCCTTGTGGTTGTTGCGGTCGAACAGCACGAGATCGCCCGGCGCCACCAGCGCCTGCAACACCACCTTGTTCGACATCGACGTGCCGTTCAGCACGAAATACGTCCGCTCCGCGCCGAAAACCTCCGCCGCCGCCCGCTCGGCAGCCAGCGCCGGCCCCTCGTGCACGAGAAGATCGCCAAGCTCCACCACCGAATTGTCGAGATCGTCGCGGAACACCGCCTCACCGAGATGCTCGACGAAAATCCGCCCGATCGGGCTCCGCGAATAAAACATTCCCCCATTATGACCGGGGCAGGTCCAGAGCTGGTTCCCCTCCTCAGCATAATCGACGAGCGCGCCGAAGAAGGGCGTCTTCAAAGTCTCCGCATATTGCCGGAGCCGGCCGGCCAACGTCTTCGCGATGTACTCCGGTGTCTCCTCGGCCAGGAACACATAGCCGTCGGCCTCGTGCATCACCTCGGTCGGTATCTCCTCCAGCCGATGATGCCGGATCAGAATGTAGATCGGCGTATCGAGCCCGCGGCCGCGAATGAACTTGACGAGCGCCGCCATCTTTCCCTGCGGCCCACGCTTGCCCCAGTCGATCAGCACACAGCCGATCGCGGCGTCCGTGCGAATCACCAGCTCGGCATCGTCGGGCTTGCGCGCCTTCACCACCGCGAAGCCAATGCGCGCGATCTCGGCGACGATCTCCGCTAGCCGCTGACCCTCCAGGTCCTCGGCATCAAAGGCCGGAGCACACACCAAAAACTTGAACCGCCGCTCATATTCCACCGCCCACCCCCTCCGCCACGATACCGACCGCCGCAAAGACCAAGGGGGCTCTGCCCCCTTGGAACCCCCGCCAAGGGCGAGCCCTTGGAACCCTTTCGTTTTGGCGGCCGCTGAGGGCGGTGTGGCCAAAGCGCGTTCCGCGCTTTGGCCACACCGCCCTCAGCGGCCGCCAAGCGAATGGATTGCAAAGGCTCCGCCTTTGCCAGGGGGTCCAGGGGGACAGCGTCCCCCTGGCCTTTCGGTGGTTGGTATCGGCCCAGGCCCGCGGGCGCTACTGGTAATTGGTGAGCAGGAACTCGATGCGTCGGTTCTTGGCGTAGGCCGAGGGCGTGTCCGCGGCGTCGAGCGGGTGTGTGTCGCCGAAGCCGGTTGCGGCGAGGCGGTCGGCCGGCACGCCCTGTTGGACGAGAAGGTTGACGACGTTGATCGCGCGCTGCGCGGAGAGTTCCCAGTTCGAGGGAAATTGCGGCGTGTCGATCGGGGTTGCGTCGGTATAGCCCTGCACGTCCAGGACCCAGTGCAGCCCCGGGGGAATCTTCTGCGCGATCGCCTCCAGCGTCAGCGCAAGCTCGATGATCTTGAGCCGGCCCGCTTGCGTAAGGTCGGCGCTACCGATCGGGAACAGCACCTCGTTCTGGAACACGAACCGGTCGCCGACGATGCGGATCCCCGGCTGGTCCGCCAGCGCCTGGCGCAGCTTGCCGAAGAACTCGCTCCGGTACAGCTCGAGTTCCTGCACCCGTTGGGCGAGTGCGGCGTTCAGCCGCCGTCCGAGATCGGCGATCTGCACGTCCTTCGATTTATCCGCCTGCTCGGAGACGCCAAGGGCCGCGTTGAGGCTCGCAAGCTGTGACCTGAGGGCTGCGATCTGCTCGTTGAGCAGGGCGATCCGCGCCACCGCGCTGTTGGCAAGGCTGCTTTCGTTGGCCATCAGCGCCTCGGCCGCCGCCCTTCGTTCGGCCTCCGTCGTCGCCTGGACCGCCGCCGCCTCCGCCTTCTTCTCGAGCTCGTCCCGCAGCGCGGTGAGGGCCTGCACCTGCTCGGTGAGCGAAGCGAGATCCGAAAGCTTTTCCGTGACCGTCGCCTGGCTGACCTTCACCTGCCGGTCGAGTGCGGCCATCTCGGCCTGCATATCGGCGAGCCGCTTCTTCGCCGCGGCCAGCTCCGCAGCGGTCGTCAGGACTTCGCTCGCTTGCGCCTTGGCCGTCTGTGTCGCCTTGTCCGCACGTGCGCCCGCCGCCGCGAGATCCGATTGCAGTTGCGCCAGCCGTGTGTTGCCCGACTGCACTTGCAGCTCGGCGTTCGCAAGCTCGGCGGCGAGCGTGCTGCGCGCGCTTTCCGCCGCGTTGCGCGCGCTCGCCATCTGCGCCTCCTCCGCGGCCAGCGCGGCGAGCTGCTGCGCAAGCGAGCTCCGCGCCGCCTGCTCGCCCTGGAGCTGGCTCGTCAGCTGCGTGACCGAAAGCTGCAGCGCCGCCGAGTGGCTCTTCTCGAGCGCCAGCATGTCGGTGAGGCTCGCCACCTGCTGATTGAGCTGCTCCAGCGCCTTGTTCCGCCCGGAAAGCGCGATCGAGAGGAACACCTGCGCCAGCACGAACACCAGCAGCACGAAGATGACGACCATGAGCAGCGTCGAAAGCGCATCGACGTACCCGGGCCAGGGATTGAGCCCAAGCCCTCCGCCGCCGCGCCGGCGGCTCCCCGCTGGCATCGCCTGCTATCCTCGGCCGGGCGCCGCGCGCCGCTTCACCGCGGCTGCTCCTCGGCGAGGGCCGCGACCGTCCGCGTCAGCAGCCGGAGGTCGTTGCGCAGCTCGGTCGTGCTCTGCACCCGCCCCTGCTCGCTCTCCGCGAGCAGCCGCTGCAGCGTGAGGTCCATGCTGCGCAGATGCGCCCGCGCCGCCTCGTCGAGCCCGCCTTCGGCGCGCGAATTGGCGAACCGTGTCAGCGCCGGGGCGAGTGCCGCGTGCGCCTCGGCGATCCTCAGCATCAATTGCTGATTGGTCCGCATCGTGTCCGAAAGCGTCGCGAGCTTGTCGGACAGCAGCGCCAGCGCGTGGTTGACCTGCGATCGCCCGTCCTCGCCGCGCAGCAGGATCCGCTGCAGCTCCTCCATGTTCTCCGCCGTGTGCTCGAGGAGGGACTGCACATAGACCGGCACCGGCGTCTCGCCCTCGCCGCCCAGCACCCCGCTCGAAAGTCGCGTCAGGCTCGCCAGCCAGTCCTCCAGCTCGTTGAAGAAGCGGTTCTGCGCCTGGCCCGCGGTGAGGTCGAGGAAGCCCAGCACCAGCGCTCCGGCAAGCCCGAACATCGACGAGGAGAAGGCGGTGCCCATCCCGTGCAGCGGCTGCACGAGCCCGGCCTTGAGCTGGCCGAACATCGCGCTGATATCGCCCGACCCCACCGAGAGCCCGCTGATCACCTCGCTCACCGCTCCGACCGTGCGCAGCAATCCCCAGAAGGTGCCGAGCAGGCCCAGGAAGATCATCAGCCCCGTCATGTAGCGCGAAAGCTCCCGGCTCTCGTCGAGCCGGCTCGCGATCCCGTCGAGCAGGCTCCGCATCGAGGAGGCGGAGAGCGTCACGCGGTCGTTCCCCTCCGAATTCTTGCTCGCGCGCGCCGCCAGCATGCTCGCCATCGAGGCGAGCAGCCGCGGCGTCGGCAGCGTCGCCAGCCGCGCGCGCCCGCGCTGGAACGTCTCGACCCAGGTCACCTCGGGCTGCAGCACGAGCACCTGGCGCAGGTTCCACGCGATGCCGCAAAGTTCGACCAGGAAGATCAGGCAGTTGAGGACCGGGTTGTACAAGAAGGAGGCGCGCAGGCTGGGCGCGAGCAGCGCGCCCACGATCGCCACCGCCACCAGGAAGGCCAGCATCCGCAGAAGGTAGCCGGTCGGCCGGGTCATGGCGATTCCTTGGGCGGTGCCTTGGGCGGTGCCTTGGGCGCGGCGTCGGGTTGGAACGTCACGTCCACGCGGTTCGCCGGCGGCGTCCCGTCCACCGCTAGCAAGGCGCGCACATAGATCCGCTCCGAGGGGATCCCGGCCTCGCGCAGCACCGCCTGCGCGGCGAGCGCCCGCGAGAGCGAGAGCCGGCGCGCCGTCGAGGGGTCGGAGGGATCGCTCTTCGCGTAGCCATCGACCGAGACCGAAGGCGCGTGCTCGTCCGCGGCACTTCCCGCGATCTCGCGCAGTGCGGCGAGCGTCGCCGGGTTGAGCGCAGCACCATCGGCGCCGAAGGTGACGCGAAGCCCGTCGGGAATGCGCGTCGCGCTGCCTGGCGCGCCATCGACCACATGCGGCGGCGGCGGCATCGGCTCCGGATGCGGCGGCCCGACCAGGACGATCGGCGCGAGAACGGGGTTCGCCGGCGGGTGCTTGGGCGGCGGCGAGGGCAGCGGCCCGATCGTCGTTTCCCCGAGCGTCGCGAACGCCGGCGGCGGCGGGCCTGGCGGGCCTCCGTGGCTTGGCGGCACCGGGGGCAGGGGAAGCGGGCCCGTCACCGTCCGCGCCGGAGTCGCCGCTCGGGGTACCGGCGCCGAATGCGGAACCGGTGCCTGGGGCGGGCCGGGCTTCGCCGCCGGCGTCGGCGCCAGCCCACTGAGCGCGTTCATGTTTACGCTCACCTGGGCATGCGCCCAAGGTGCGGCGAGTAGAAACACGGCCGCAAGGAAGAAGCCCCACCGCATGGCCGCGCCAAGACTAGCCGAGGCGTGCCAGGGTGCCAACGCTGATGCCAAGGATCATGCCTTTTGCCTTTCCCGGGAATTCGCATCGCGCGCCGCCTCCACGCCCTCGACCACCGCCGCCAGCAGGCGCGGATGCAGCGCCGGATTCGCCGCCACCACGTCGCCGCTCGCCAGCGGGTCCCCGCCCCCGGGGTCCGTCGCGAACCCGCCCGCCTCCCGCACCAGGAGCAGGCCCGCCGCCATGTCCCACGCGTTGATGCCGAGCTCCCAGTAGCCGTCGAAGCGCCCCGCCGCGACCCAGGCGAGGTCGAGCGCCGCGGCGCCGAACCGCCGCACGCCGGCGACCTGCGGCATGAGCTGGCCGAGCGTGCGCGCGAACGCGAGCCGCCGCCCGGCCGAGGCGGCGGCGAAGGGAATGCCGGTCGCGAACACCGCCTCGCCCATCTCCCGCCGCGCCGAGACGCGAAGCCGCCGCTCGTTGAGATAGGCGCCCGTGCCCTTCTCCGCGCGGAACATCTCGTTGGCCGCCGGATTGTAGATCACGCCCGCGACGATCTCGCTGCCCCCATCGGCAAGCCGCCGCTCGAGCCCGATGCTGATCGCCCAATGCGGCATCCCGTGCAGGAAGTTGGTCGTCCCGTCCAGCGGATCGACGATCCATCGCCACGCCCAGCGCGGCGAGCCCGAAGCGCCGGACTCCTCCATCAGGAACGCGTAGCCCGGCCGCGCCTTCTCGAGCTCCTGGTGCAGCGTCGCCTCGGCGCGCAGATCCGCCTGGCTCACGAAGTCCGAAGGCCCCTTCACGCTCACCTGGAGCTGCTCGACCTCGTTGAAGTCGCGCAGGAGCCGCTTCGCCGCCTTCAGCGCGGCGTTCATCATGATGGTGAGATGCGGCGATTGCGGCGGCGGCATGCGCGCTCGTCCCCCGCCCGAGCCAGCTAGGCCTTCGCCCGCTCCACGTAGGTCGCGTCCTCGATGCGCACGACGATCTTCTCCCCGGTCTCGACGAACGGCGGCACCATCGTCTTCACGCCGTTGGAGAGCCGCGCCGGCTTGTAGGAGGAGGCCGCCGTCTGTCCCCGCACGACAGGGTCCGCCTCCACCACCTCGAGCACCGCGGTTTGCGGCAGATGCACCGCGACCGGCTCGCCCTCCACGAGATCGACCGTCACGTGCATGTTGTCCTGGAGGAACGCGGCCGCATCGCCGAGCAGCGCCACCGGCACCATCGTCTGCTCGAAGGTCTCCTGGTCCATCAGCACGAGGTTGGCCCCGTCGCTGTACGAGTAGGTGAACTCTTTCTCGTCGGTCAGCAGCCGCTCGACGGTGTCGGCCGTCCGCCAGCGCTCGTTCGTCTTGTTGCCCGACTTGAGGTCGCGCATCTCCACCTGGATGAAGGCGCCGCCCTTCCCCGGGGTGATGATCTGCTGCTTGAGGACGCTCCAGCGGCGACCTTCGTGCTCGATCACCTGGCCGGCGCGGATCTGGTTCGCCTGCTGCTTCATGCGCGGGCTTCTAGCCGCTGCCCATGCCCGCGGCAAGGCGATCGGCACCTTGCCCTGCCCTCCCGGCCGCTCGACCACGTAGGTCGGAAGCGCGTGGCCGGGGATCCGTCCGCGCAAGGAAGCGAGCAGCGCGCGCCCGCGCGCGATCGGCACGTGAAACCGCGCCGTGCCGGGCGCGCGGTCGAGCTGGTGGAGGTAGTAGGGCTTGATGCGGGCGGCGATCATGGCGCGAAAGAGGGCTTCGAGCGCCTCCGCGCTGTCGTTGACGCCGGCGAGCAGCACGGACTGTCCGAGTACCGGGATACCGCTACGGAGCATGCGCCCGACGGCGGCGCGCGCCGCCTCGGTGATCTCGCCCGCGTGGTTGGCGTGCACCACGACCCACATCGGCAAGCCGGCCGAAAGTGCGCGCGCCAGCGCTTGGGTGATCCGCCCGGGCGTGGCGATGGGCACGCGCGTATGCACGCGAAGCGTCTCGATATGAGGAATTTGTGACAGTTCCGAGACGATCGCGCCGAGCCGCCGCGGCGAGAGGAGCAGCGGATCCCCGCCCGTCAGGATCACCTCGCGGATCGCCGGCCGGGCCCTCAGCCACGCGTATAGATGGGCCAGATCGTGGGTACCCAGCACCCCTCCATCCGGCCCCACCTGCTCGCGGCGAAAGCAGAATTGGCAATAGACCGGGCAGGCGAGAATGGGCTTCAAGAGCGCCCGGTCCGGATAGCGGCGCACGATCCCCTTGATCGGCGAGAGCGCCTCGTCGGCGATCGGATCCGCGCTCTCTCCGGCCACGGTCTCCAGCTCCGCCTCGTCCGGCACGAACTGCCGCCCGATCGGATCTGCCGCATCGCCGATCAGCGCGGCGAGCGCCGGCGGGATCGCCACGGCGTATCTCTCCGCGACCTTCCCGATCGCCGCTTCGCGCCCCGCTGCTATGAGCCCTGCGCCCACCAGCTCGCGCGCCGTCCTCAGCGTCCTCGCAGCCCCCGTTCCATCCGGCATTTTTTTTGCCTAATCCGAAAGCCGTGACGCCGCAATCGCCCACGCCCCCCTGGCACCCCGAGCGCCTCGCCGCCCGCGCGCCCTATCTCCGCCGCCGCGCCCTGCTGGCGGCCGCGACCCGCGCCTTCTTCACCGCCCGCGGCTACACCGAGGTCGAAACCCCTTACGCCGTGCCCACGCCCGGCGAGGAGGTCCATCTCGCCGCCTTCCGCACCGAATATGTCTCGCCCACCGGCGAGCGGCACCCGCTCTTCCTCCACACCAGCCCCGAATTCGCGATGAAGAAGCTGCTCGCCGGCGGCACGGGCCCGATCTTCCAGCTCGCGCGCGTCTGGCGGAACGGCGAGGCCAGCGATCTCCACGCGCCCGAATTCACCATGCTCGAGTGGTACCGCCCCGGCGCCGACCTCGACAGCCTGATCGCCGAGACTTTTTCCTACCTCCGCGCCGTGCTGCCGCCCTCCGTCACCTGCCGCGGCGTCACCACCGACCTCTCTTGCTTCGAGCGCCTTACCCTCGCCGAGGCCTTCTCCCGCTACGTCGGCGCCGACCTCCTCGCCACCGCCGACGATGCTCCAGCCCTCGGCGCCGCCGCGCGCACGACGCTCCGCCCCGCCGAAACCTGGGAAGATCTGTTCTTCCGCCTCCTGCTCGAGCGGGTCGAGCCGCAGCTCGGCCGCGCGCACCCCGCCTTCCTCACCCATTGGCCCGCCGCGCAGGCCGCACTCGCCCGCCGCGACCCTGCCGACCCGCGCGTCGCGGAGCGCTTCGAGCTCTTCCTCTGCGGCATCGAGCTCGCCAACGCCTTCGTCGAGCTCACCGACGCGGACGAGCAGCGCGCCCGCTTCGCCGCCGATCGCGCCCGCCGCCACGCCAGCACGGGCCCCGACTGGCCCATGGACGAGGATCTCCTCGCCGCCCTCCTGCACGGCCTCCCACCCTCCGCCGGAATCGCGTTGGGCTTCGACCGCCTCGCAATGATCGCCGCCGGCGCGCCGCGCATCGCCGACGTGCTCTGGCTCCCTTCAGCGGAGCCGCCGTGACAACCCTTGGCGCGCGCCCCACCTTGCGCGCCATGCGCCGCCTCGCCTGCCTCGCCCTCCTCGTTCTCCTCGGCGCCTGCACCGACCGCGCGCTTTTGCAGCGCCGCGCCTACCTCGCCTCCTTCGTCGGCCAGGGCGAGGCCGATCTCGTCCGCCAGCTCGGCGTGCCCACCCGCACCTTCACCCTCAAGGACGAGACCTTCCTCGCCTACGACGACCGCCATCTCGAGCTTCTGCCCGGCTTCTCCGCCGGCGCGCCCGCATGGGGTCCATGGGGTCCCGGTTGGGGTTGGGGCTGGTCCCCGCCCATCGTCGTCGCGCGCGGGTGCGAGAGCACCTTCGACATCCGCGGCGGCAAGGTGGTCGGGCTTACCATGCGCGGCCCCGACTGCTGAGGCCAAGGCAGGTCGGCGGCGGGAGCAGCGGCGAGCGGGGCCGGCATCGCCGCCAGCAGCGCCCGCGTATATTCGTGGCGGGGACGAAAGAGCACCTCTTCGCAGCTTCCGGCTTCCACGATGCAGCCTTCCTGCATCACCAGAACACGGTCCGCCACCTGCCCGACCACCGAGAGATCGTGGGAAATGAAGAGGCAGGCAAATCCATGCTGCTCCTGCAAAGCGCGAAACAGCGCCAGCACCTGGCCGCGGATCGTCATGTCCAGCGCCGATACCGGCTCGTCGGCGACCACGAAGGCGGGATTTCGGATGATCGCGCGGGCGATCGCCACGCGCTGTCGCTGCCCGCCCGAAAGCGCATGCGGGAAGCGCTCGCCGAAGCCGCCGAGGCCGACCTCCGCCAGCGCCTCCTCGACGCGCCGGCGGCGCCCCGCCGCATCCAGCGCTGGCACGTGGCGAAGCGGCTCGGCGAGAAGCTCGGCCACGCGCATGCGCGGATCGAGCGACGAGTACGGGTCCTGGTAGATCATCTGGCAGCCGAGCCGCGCGGCACGACCGGCGGCGCCGAGCTCGGCGCCATTGACCGAGACGCGCCCGGCTTCCAACGGCAAAAGCCCGAGAATGGCGCGGCCGAGCGTCGTCTTCCCGCTTCCGCTGCCGCCCACCAGCGCCACCACCTCGCCCCGCCCCACCTCGAGATCGACGCCGGCAACCGCGAGCGGCCCGACCGCTCGGCCGAAGAGAAGCCTCCGGCCGGGATGGCGCACCGCGAGCCCCTTCACCGCAATCACCGGATCGGTGCGCACCGGCGCCGGGCGCGGGGGAAGCCGTTCGGCGAACGAAGCGACCAGGCTCCGCGTGTACGGCTCGCGCGGTGCTGCGAGCAGCCGCGCCGTCTCGGCCTCTTCCACCAGCCGGCCTCGGCGCAGCACCACGGCACGCTCGGCATAGCGCCCGACGACGCCGAGATCGTGGGTGATCAGCAGCACCGCCGCGCCCTCGTCGCGCGCCAGCGCCACCATCAGATCGAGTACCTCACGCTGGCTCAGCATATCGAGCGCAGTGGTGGGCTCGTCCGCGATCAGCAGCTTCGGCTTGAGCAGCATGACGCTCGCCAGCATGATCCGCTGGCGCATGCCGCCCGAGAACTGATGCGGCCAGGCGCCGAGCGCGGCGAGCGGACGGGGGATGCGCACCCGTTCCAGCATCGCGAGTGAGCGCTCGCGGATCTCGCGCCGGCCGAGCCGATAATGCAGGCGGAGCCCCTCCGCCATCTGCGCCCCGACCGTCATGGCAGGATTGAGCGAGACCATCGGCTCCTGGAACACCATCCCGATCTCGCCCCCGGAGAGCGCCCGCATCCGCCGCGGCGAAAGGCGCGCAAGATCGGCCCCGCGGAACAGGATGCGCCCCGAGGCGAGTTTGACGCCCGCTGGCAGGAGCCGGAGGATCGCGCGGCCGAGCATGGTCTTGCCGCTGCCGGACTCGCCCACCAGGGCGACGATCTCGCCGCTCTCGAGAACGAACGACACGTCCTCGAGGATGGCGAGCCGACCCGCGCCGAGCGAGAGCCGCTCGAGCCGCAGGAGCGGCACGGCCCCGTCCTCCTGCGCGGTCACGCGAGCGGCTGGCTGCGCGGATCGAGCCGGTCGCGCAGCGCATCCCCGAGCAGGTTCACGCCAAGCACGCTGAGCACGATCGCAAGGCCGGGCGCGAGCTCGAGCCAAGCCGCCTCCTGCATGTAGGCACGGCCGTTCGCCAGCATATTGCCCCAGCTCGGCGCCGGCGGCTGCACGCCGAGACCAAGGAAAGAGAGCGCGCTCTCCGCCAGCAGCACCCACGCAAGCATCGCCGTCGCGAGAATTGCGATCGGCGCGAACGCGTTCGGGAGCACGTGGCGTCCCATCGTATAGAGCTCAGAATTGCCGATCATCCGCGAGGCCTCGACGAAATCCCGCGTGCGGATCGAGAGCACGGTCCCGCGCACCACCCGCGCCACCGCCGGCGCATAGGAAAGCGCCAGCGCGCCGACGAGGCCCGCAGAGCCGGCGCCGAGCACGGCGAGCACGGCAAGTGCCAGGAGGATGCTCGGGAAGGCGAGCAAGGCATCGGTGAACGACATCAGCACGCGCTCGGTCCAGCCGCGCCGATAGCCCGCGAGCATCCCGACGAGAGAACCGAAAAGCACCGCCGAGAAGACGCTGCCGAGCGCGATGCCCGTGCTGGTCTCCGCGCCGGCCATGACGCGGCTCAGCACGTCCCTGCCGAATTCGTCCGTGCCGAGCCAGTGCACGGCGGAGGGCGGCGCGAGCCGCGCCGCGATGTTGATCGCCAGCGGGTTCCAGGGAGTCCAGACGGTGGCAAGCAGGGCCATCCCGCCGATGATCGCGACCAGCCCGCCACCGATGATCGTCCGGGCGCGCCGCCGCATCGCCCTCTATTCCGCCGCCACCCGGGGGTCGAACAGCGGGTAGCAGAGATCGACCAGCAGATTGACGAGGACGAAGACCGCAGCGGCGAAGAGCAGGCACCCCTGCACCACCGGATAGTCGCGGGCGAAGATCGATTCCACCAGGAGCCGCCCGAGGCCGGGCAGGGTGAAGACGGTCTCGAGGACGGCGATGCCGCCCAGCAGGTGGCCGATCACCAGCCCGATCACCGTCAGCGTCGGCGCGAAGGCATTCGGCAGCACGTGGCGGAACAGCACGCGCGCCTCCGGCACGCCCTTGGCGCGGGCATGTGCCACGTATTCCAGGTCCAGCACCTCGATCGCGCTGGCGCGGGCCATGCGGAGAAGCGTGCCGCATTCGACGGCGGCGAGCGTCGCCACCGGCAGGACGATGTACGAGAGCCCAAGCGCGAAATTCTGCCGCAGCGAGACGTAGCCGACCACCGGCAGCCAGCCGAGATCGAGCCCGAAGAAGAGGAGCAGCATGAGCCCGAGCCAGAAGCTCGGGATCGAGAGCAGGAGCGTGGTCGCGCCGACGACGCCGAAATCGAACAGGCTGTCCCGCCGCCAGGCCGCGAGCAGCCCGAGCGGCACCGCGATCAGGCTCGCCAGCCCGACGGCGGCGATGACGACGCTGGCGCTCACCTCCGCGCGCGCGAGCACCAGCGGCAGCACCGGCAATTGATTGACGATCGAGTGCCCGAAATCCCCGCGCAGCACGCGGCCGAGCCAGACCGCGAACTGCTCCGGCAGCGGCCGATCGAGGCCGAGGCTGTGGTGGAGCGCGGCGAGCTCCGCTTGGGTCGCGGAATCGCCCAGCATCACCGCCGCCGGATCGCCCGGAATGAGCCGTACCAGCGCAAACACGCCAGCCGCCGCCAGGAGCAGCGTCGGCACGGCGAGCGCGATGCGGCGGCAGAGATAGGCGAGCATCAGCCCGGCCCGTCTGCGCTCATCCGACGCGCACGTCCCAGAATCGCGGATCGGCGCCCGGCCAGCCCTTGAACCCGACGACATCGCTCCGCGTCGCGCTGATCTCGGTGTTGTTGAAGAGGGGAATGAGCGGAACGTCCTCCAGCAACAGACGGTGCAGTGCGTCGAACGCCGCCTGGCGTTTGGCGTGGTCGAGCGTCAGGGTAGACTGGCGCAGCAGCGCCTCGGCCCGCGGGTCGTCCCACACCTTGCGCGGCTCGGTCGCCTTCGGCCCCACGAACGCGTCGAACATCTGCGACGGATCGAGGCGTGGCGAATAGCCGAAGGTCATCGCCTG
This sequence comes from uncultured Pseudomonadota bacterium, assembly GCA_963745975.1. Taxonomy (GTDB): domain Bacteria; phylum Pseudomonadota; class Alphaproteobacteria; order Acetobacterales; family Acetobacteraceae; genus JAKAWQ01. Next base: position 37,696 of record CAVUZJ010000013.1, on the reverse strand, counting down.
GTAGGCGCCGTGGAGATAGCGGTCGAGCTGCGTCGCCCAATCGAGGACCTCGATCCGCAGATTGAACCCGGACGAAGCCGCCATCGCCTGCACCAGCACGGCCGCTGCATACATGGTCGGATACTGCTTGTTGGCGAGCAGCGTGATCGGCTGGCCGCGATATCCCGCGGCCGCGAGGAGGCGGCGCGCGGCGGCCGGATCGTACGGCCAGCCCTTGTCCTCGACCGCGGTATGATAGGGGCTGGTCGCGGCGATCGCAGAGCTGTTCGGCGTGGCGAGGCCCTCGGTAGCGCCGGCCGCGAGCTGCCTCGCATCGAGCGACATGGCGAGCGCCCGGCGCACCCGGACGTCCTTGAGCAACGAATCCTGCGTCTGAAGCAGGACCGCGTAGAGATCGAGGACCGGCGTGAACTGCATCCTGACGGCAGGATCGCCCTTGAGCATGGCGACCGATGTCGGGCTCACCGGCCAGATCACATCCACCGCACCGCTCTTCAGCGCCAGTACGGCCGCGTCGGCGTCGGGGATGATGGTGACGAGCACGCGCCCGACCAGAGCGCGCTTGCCGCCGGCAAAGCCGTCTATCGGACCGGGCAGCGCGGCGTAGTCGGGAAAGCGCGGCAGCGCGATCGACTGGCCCGGTCGCCATTCGCCGAACATGAACGGTCCGGTCCCGATCGGCTTCACCCATTTGCCGTCCGCGCCCCACGAATCCCGGTGAAGGATCGCCGCGGCGCCGTAGTCGGGGCGCGCCATGTTCACCAGGAAGAGCGCGCTCGGGCGATCGAGCGTGAACACGACGGTGCGCGCGTCCGGCGTTGAGATGTTCATGACCCGCGTCGCGCCGGCGGCACCCTTGCCGTCGAAATCGGACCGCCCGCGCCAGAGGCTCGCCGGATCGAGCAGCCTGTGCCAGCTGTATGCCACGTCGGCGGAGGAAAGCACGGCGCCATTATGGAAGCGCACGCCGCCGCGCAGGCGGAAGGTGTAGGTGCGCCCGTCCACCGAGACTTCCCAGCTCTCGGCCAGCATCGGCGCGATCTCGGCGTTCTCGCGCAGCGCGACAAGCCCCTCGATGCATTGCTGCAGCACCGCGTCGGTGTTCTGGTCACGGTTGCCGAAGGGATCGGTTCCGCGGATGTCCGAGTTCATCGCAACCCGGAGCGTGTCGCTAACCGCGCCGGCGGGACCGGAAGCGAGCAGCGGCGCAAGTCCCGGCAGCGCGGCGCCGAGGGTGAGGATAAGGCGGCGGCGCACGGCGCGCCTATTCCGCCGCCCGGCGCGCCCGGGCAAGCGGAGCGAGCGCGTAGCGGGTGAATTGCCGATCGAGCGCCGGCAGCATCGCGACCTCCATCACGCCCTCCGCCGGCTGCATCGCGACCATCGCGACCGTGGCGGTGAGATTGCTTGCCGTGTTCCGCCGCGGCGGGCGGCAGACCGACCAGGGCGTCGCAAGATCGTCGAACAAGGCCGCCTTCACGTGATCGAGGGTGAGGGCGCCGAGATCGCGCTCGAGGAGATCCCGCACCCGGAGATCGCGATAGAGGCTGTCGGGCACCACCGCGATCGCCCTCTCGCGCAGCCGGCCGAGCGCGACCGGGCTCTGCCAGTGGTTGGCGTGGACGATCAGGCCACGCTCGGGTGGCCGCGTGAAGCACTCGTCCGGCGCGCATTCGAAATCGATCGCGATGCCGCCTTCGTGGCTCAGGATCATGTTGTTGGAGAGGTTCTTCGGCGTGCAATAGACGCAGCGCACGGCGAGCGCGAAATGCTCCTGGGCGAGGGCGGCGCGCCGGATCAGCGCCAGCGGCACGCCGATCTCCGGGGCCTCGCGATCGCTCTCTAGGAAGTTCGCGGTGATCGCGATGCCGGCGGCGTTGAGCCCGGAGCGGGCGAGCGCGCCCGCCTCGGTGAAGGTGAGGATATCCGGCCCGTCCTCGCGGCGGACATGCAGAACGACCGTGGTCTCCGCGCACTCGAGCTTCCAGTCCCAGTTCTGGGCGTGGAGCAGCCGGCCGTCGCGCGTCGTCGCGGGCAGCGCCACCACGCCGGTGCAGCCGTCCGGCTCCGCCGCCGCGGGGACGCGGCGGGCAGCGAGCTTCAGCACCTCGGTGCGCGCGTTCAAAAGCAGGATCTCCTCGAAGGAAACGCCTGCCCCCGCGGCGATGCCGCGCATCTCCGGCACCAAATCCGGATCGAACCGCTCGATCGCGGGCACCAGGGCCCCGAGCAGGTCGGGCACGGCGCGGTCGTCGGCGGCGAGGCCGCGGATCTGCGCCGCGTAATGGGCGATGCCGCGGCGGATCCGGCTCGCGGCGGCGCGGCCGTACTGCAGGCCGCGCTCGCGCGGCGGGCCCGAAATCTCAATCAGCGGGCTCGGCTCGGCCATCCGCGGTGCCTCCTCGATGAAGTCGATCCGGCCCATCTCAGGGTACTTGCGCGTCGCCGGATCGGACGGTATTTCGAGATCACATGAGACAAAACCCTCGGCCGGTCAAGACACGACCGAGCCCGTTGCAGAGCACCCTGCTGCCGCGGATCGTGGCGCTAATCCGTGCCGACGCGCTCCCTCCGGGCACCCGCCTCGCCGAAAGCCTGCTCGCCGCCCGGCTTGAGGTCTCACGCACGCCGGTGCGCTCGGCGCTCGCGCATCTCGCCGGGCGCGGGCTCGTTCGCCGCGCCGCCCGCGGCTTCGTCGTCGGCGACCTCGCCGCGCTCGCGGCCCCGAGCCTCGCGGCCGCGCACGACGCCAACGACATGACCCGGCTCTCGCTCATGATCGCGACCGACCGCGTGGCCGGCCGGCTACCCGAGCGGCTCTCCGAGACCGACCTGATGCGCCGCTACGAGGTCGGCCGCGCCACCGTGCAGCGGGCGCTCACCCAGCTCGCCGGGCTCGCGGCGGTCGAGCGCAAGCCGGGCCATGGCTGGGCCTTCCTGCCCAGCGTTGCCGACCCGGCGGCCCGCGCCGAGAGCTATCGCTTCCGGATGGTCATCGAGCCCGCCGCGCTACTCGCGCCCGGCTTCCGCCTCGATCCCGCTTGGGTCCGCGAGACGCGCGAGCGGCACGAGCGGATGCTCGCTGAGCCCTGGCGCGAGACCGCCAGCATCGCGTTCTATGAGATGAACGCCGCCTTCCATGAAGGTCTTGCGGCCGGCTCGGGCAATCGCTTCCTGCTGCTCGCCGTGCAGCAGCAGAACCGGCTGCGGCGGCTGCCCAACTACGATTGGGGCTATGGGCGCGACGCCGGACGGGTGCGCCGGCGCGTCGAGGAGAGCTGCCGCGAGCATCTGGCGATCCTCGAGCGCGCCGCGCACGGCGATTGCGCGCGCGCCGCTCTTCTGATGAGCGAGCATCTGGAGCACGCCTTCCTCCTCCGCCCCACGCCCGAAGGCCCCGCACCGGCTGCCGCTCGGTTGACAGGGGCGAAGACGCGGCCATAACCAGATGCCGGGAAACGTGCCCGAACCAAGCGGGCGAGCATGAGGGAGGATGACGACGATGATCGCTCGCGAGCGGCCGCCCGCGCGATTGCTCGCGACGACGCGGCGCCGGGCGGTGATCGGCAGCGCGCTGGCGCTTCCCTTCATCCGCCGCGCCGCCGCGGCCGAGCCGATCCGAATCGGGATGGTGCTCGCCAAGCAGGGGCCGATATCGATCCAGGCGCGCGATCTCGCCCGCGGCGGGTTTTTCGCACTCGCTCAGCAGAACAACACCATCCTCGGCCGCCCCGCGGAGATCGTCTGGCTCGACGAGGCCAATCCGCAGATGGCACAGCAGAACGCCGAGAAGCTGGTCACCGAGCAGAACGTCGTCGCGCTGATCGGCGGCGCCATCAGCTCCTTCGCGCTGGCGATCGAAGCCTATGCCGGCCGGGCGAAGATTCCCTACGTCGCCAACAACGCCGCCGCCACCGAGATCACCGGCAAGGACTGCAACCGCTACACGTTCCGCATCAATCCGCCGGTCGCGGTGCAGGCGCGGGCGATGGCGCCCTATCTCGAGAAGATCGGCAAGCGCTGGTACTTCATCACCGCGTCCTATGCCTTCGGCCAGGACATCGCGAGTTCCTTCAAGCAGATCCTGCAGGAGATCGGCGGCACCGACGCGGGCTCGGATTCGGTGCCCGTCGGCACCCCGGACTATAGCTCGTACGTCCTCAAGATCCGCGAGGCCAAGCCGGATCTTGTCATCGGCGGCCTCACCTCGGGCGACCTCTCCAACTTCCTCAAGCAGTGGAAGGAGCTCGGCCTGCTCGAGAAGATCCCCTTCACGGAGATCGCTGTCGGGGACACCGATCTATGGTCGATCGGGCCCGCGGTCGCGGCCGGCCTCTACACCAGCCTCTGGTGGTACAAGGACCCGAACAACTCGCCCGCCGACCAGGCGTACGCGGCCGCGTTCGAGAAGCAGTTCCACAAGCCCGCCTCGGACAAGACCTGGATGGGCTGGATCGCGATGCGCTCCCTTCTCGAATCGATCGAGGCCGCACGCTCCACCGAGCCGATGGCGATCGTCGAGGCGCTCGAGAGCTGGCGGATCCCGGACGGCGCGATGCCGGTCTATTACCGCAAGTGGGACCATCAGTTCGTCCACCGCATGCTGATCCTCAAGGTCAAGCGCCACATTCCCGACGCCTGGGACTATTTCGACGTGATCGAGTCCTCGCCGGCGACGCCGGCGGCGATCCCGGCGGTATTCGGCACCGCGCGGGGCACCGCCTGTCACATGCCCACGAGCTGAGTTGCACGCGGCAATCGCTCTCCCGAATTTAACACAATTTTTGGCAAGAGGGAGCACTTGTCCCGCCGCCGGGCGCCGCCGACATACTGGCCCGCCCGCAGCTCACGAGGGAGGAGAAGCGCCATGATGCAATCCTACGTCATCGACGTGGCCGGCACCTTTGCCGGGGCGGCCATCCGGACCCCTTCACGCGACGGCGAGAGCTTCCGCTTCGTCGCCGTCGATCCGCGCGTGGGCGAGCTCGATCAGAGCGAGTGGCCATCGCTCGAGGCGGTGCGCCGTGCCGCCGCGCAGATGCTGCGCACGCGCCACCCCCCCGCCGGAACCTGAGCGCCGCGCCTCAGAGCACCCCGAGCCGGGCGAGGAAGATCGCCGTCGGCGGCACCACCGCCTCGCCGAGCTCGGCAAGGACGGCCGCAAAATCCGCCTCTGCGACCACCCGCATCGAATCGTACTCGCCATCGCCGAGACGCGCGTGCAAGGCGAGCGCCTCCGCTCCCTCCATCGGCACCGAAACCGGGATCCCGATATCGAGCACATGGCTTCCCGGATGCTCGACCATGCAGATCGGCGCACCCACCCATGGAAGCTCGGCCGTGATCCCCACCTCCTCGCGGAGCTCCTTGATGAGCTGCGCCTCAGGGTCGATCCGTCCCTCCGCGTCCGCCGCTCGGGGATCGACGCTGCCGGCCGGCGGCATCTGCCATTGCCCCGCCTGATACGCCGTTCTGAGGCTCCGCCGTCCGATCAGAATGCCGTCGCGAAGCCGCACCACCCCGTTCACCGCGAGCGGCCTCAAGCCCAATGCCGCGAACAGCGCCGGCCGCGCCACCTGCGCCACGATCCGCCGGAACTCGGTGAAATGCCCCGCGACGCGGGAGCGCGTGATCCGGTCCGCGCTGAACACGCGCCCATTGAAGAGCACGCCCCCGAGCCGCGCCCGCGCCTCCGCCCACAGCCCCTCGATCTCGCGCTCGAGCGCGGCGCCGAGCGCCGGCATCTCCCGCTCCACCGCCACTTCGAGCGTGGGAGCGACCTCGTGCACCGTCCATTCGCCCATGCCGCGCCACCCTCCGCTTGAGCCAAGGCCGTCCGCCCGGCAGTCTGGCCGCCGTCCCCCCCCGGGAAGCATCGTCTGGAGGAAAAATGTCCGCCGAGGAAGCCTGGAACTTTCGCCTGATCGGCCATGACCCAACGGCTGCCTTCGGCGGCGGCAGCCTGGTCGAGATCCGCCGCGGGCACGCCTATGTCGGCGCGGTCGGCGGCTCCTCGTTCCACGGCGCCGAAGGCTTCACCGTCCATGACGTCCGCGATCCGCGGGCGCCCAAGAAGGTCTTCGAATTCCGCGCCCCGCCCGGCATCCACATGCACAAGCTTCGCGCCGTGGACCCCGACTTCCTCTACGTCAACGCGGAGCGGCTCGCCGGCGAGCGGAACGCCCGGGCCGGCTTCTACATCTTCGACATCTCCATCCCCCAGGAGCCGCGCGAGGTCGGCTTCTACGACATGCCCGGCAGCGGCCCGCACCGCTTCGGCGTCGATAACGCGCGAAAACTCGCCTTCTTCCCCAACGACGCGCCGGGCTGGAACCGCCGCGTCATCTGGACGATGGACATCGCCGATCCGCTCAAGCCCGAGATCGTCGGCATCTGGGGCCTGCCCTGGCAGAAATCGGAGGGCGAAGGCACGGCCAACGACCCCCATCCGGCCGAGACCGCCTGCACGCTGCACGGCCCGCCGATGATCCGCGGCAACCGCATGTTCGCCGCCTTCTGGGGCGGCGGCGTCGCGATCATCGATTGCACGAACCTCGCCGACATGCGCCTCGTCGGCCACGTCAAATGGTCGCCGCCTTTCGTCGGCTCGACCCACACCGCCTGGCCGATCGGCGACCGGCCTTATCTCGTCGTCACCGACGAGGCGCGGGCGAAGCAGAATTACTGGGACAGCCAGTTCATGTGGGTGCTCGACATCCGCGACGAGACGAACCCGCTGCCGATCGCCACGTTCTTCCCCGATCGCGAGAAATACTTCCACCGCGGCGGCCGCTTCGGCGCCCACAACATCCTCGAGACCATCCCCTCCGAAGGCCATCTCGCGAACATCGTCTTCCTCACCTACTTCAACGCCGGGCTGCGCGCCGTCGATGTCGCCGACCCGCTCCGCCCGCGCGAGATCGGCTACTACGTCCCCGCCTGCCCGCCCGCGCAGAAAGCGATCCAGTCGAACGATGTCGGCAGGGACGAGCGCGGCCTCCTCTACCTCATCGACCGCTGGGGCGCGGGCATGCACATCCTCGAATACACCGGCTGAATCGCTGTTCGCTCGAATAGCGGAGCCTTCGGCTTCGAAGGATAAGGATCCGAGCGCGGGCGCAGCCGGCGAGAAATGATCGATCTGCTCCTCAGCCAGGCCGTCAACGGCCTCGTGCTCGGCTTCCTCTACGTGCTGATCGCGATCGGGCTCTCGATCGTCTTCGGCCTGCTCGGCATCGTCAATTTTGCGCACGGAGCCTTCTTCGCTCTCGGCGCCTACTTCGCCGTCATGCTCGTCCGCCTCCTCGGCTGGCCGGCGGTCATCCTCGCCCCGTTCGCCGCGGGCCTCGTCGGCATGATCGTCGAGGTCACGCTGATCCGCCGCGTCTACGGCAAGGAGCCGCTCTACTGCCTGATCATCACCTTCGCGCTCGCACTCCTGATGGAAGCGCTGATCCGGCTGGTCTGGGGCGCGTCAGGCCTGCCGTTCAACGTCCCGCCGCTCTTCCACGGCTTCGTCGCTTGGGGCCCGCTCCTGCTCACCACCTATCGCCTCGCCGTCCTCGTCATCACCGTGGCGCTGCTGCTGCTGCTCTGGGCGTTCCTTGCGCTCACGCCCTACGGGCGCATCCTCCGCGCCGGCAGCCGCGATCCCGAGATGATGGGCCTGCTCGGCATCAACCTGCCGCGCGTCCTCACCTGGGTCTTCGGTCTCGGCACTCTTCTCGCCGGTGCGGCGGGCCTGCTCGCAGCACCCCTTCTCACCATCGAGCCATCGCTCGGACAAACAGCGATCATGCCCGCCTTCGTCATCGTCACCATCGGCGGGCTCGGCTCCTTCCGTGGCGCCGTCGTCGCCGGGCTGATGGTCGGCGTCACCACCGCGCTCACCATCCAGTTGGCCCCGGCCGCGGCAAACGCGGCGATGTACGTGCTGATGGCGCTCGTGCTGCTGCTTTGCCCGCGCGGCCTGTTCGGCGAGCGCTGGGAGCGCTTCGAATGAGCGCGCGCCTCGCCCGCGACCCGGTGCTGATCGCCGCCGCGGTGCTCGCACTCCTCACCCTCCTCGCGCCGATGCTCGGCATGCCGGTGAGCCTGATCACCGAGCTTGCGATCTATGTCCTCTACGGCGCGGGCGTGAACCTGATGGTCGGCTATACCGGCCTCGTACCGTTCGGCGCCTCGGTCTTCTTCGGCACGGCGACCTACGCCGTGGCGATCTCGCTTCAGAGCTTCCTCCCCAACGAGTTCCTCGGCCTCATCTTTGGCACCCTCTTCTCGCTCGCCCTCGGCGCCGTGCTCGGCCTCTTCATCCTCCGCCGCCGCGGCCTCTATTTCTCCCTGCTCACCGTCGCCTGCTCGCAGATTGCCTTCGAGATCGCCTACAAATGGACGAGCCTCACCGGCGGCGAGAACGGCCTGCAGAACGTTCCACTCCATTATCTCGCCACACCGCTCCGCCTGCACCTCTTCACGCTCGCGAGCGTGCTCGCCGGCCTCTTCCTCCTCTGGCGGATCGCCCACAGCCCCTTCGGCCGGCTGCTCCAGGCGTTGAGCGAGAACGAGCAGCGGGTCGCCTGCCTCGGCTACAACCCCTTCCGCGCCAAGCTGCTCGCCTTCACGCTCTCGGCCGGCGTCATCGGCTACGCGGGCGGCCTGCTCGCGCTCATGCTGCAAGGCGCCTATGCCGACAATCTCGACTGGGACCACGCCGGCGATGCGCTTCTGATGACGGTGCTCGGCGGCGTGCATCACTTCCTCGGCCCGCTCTGGGGTGCTGCAATCTTCGTCCTCCTGCAGGACCGGCTGAGCGCGGTCACCGAGAACTGGTGGCTGCTCTTCGCGCCCGCGATCCTGCTCTTCGTTCTCTTCTCGCCGGAAGGTTTGCAGGGATCGGTCCAGCGCCTCTTCCGCCGCGAGCGCCGGACGCTGACGCGCCCCGGCATCCCGCCGCGCCCGCCCGCCATCGTTCCCTGGCAGGCGAGCGACGATGGCACAGACGACGACAAGCCCATCCTCTCAGTGCGGGGCCTGACGAAGCGGTTCGGCTCGCTCGTCATCGCCAACGCGATCGATCTCGACGTCTTTCCCCGCCGGCTGCACAGCGTCATCGGCCCGAACGGCGCCGGCAAGACGACTTTCTTCAACCTGCTCACCGGCCTCGTTGCCGCCGACGACGGAACGATTCTGTTCGCCGGGCGAAACATCACCGCGCTCGCGACGCATCGGCGCATCCGCCTCGGGCTCGGCCGCTCCTTCCAGATCCTGAGCGTCTTCCCCAAGCTCACCGCATTCGAGAACGTGCGCGTCGCCGTGCAGGCGCGAAACCCGCGCCGTCGCGCGCTCCTCGCCGACGCGCACGCGCTTGCCCCAGTCAACGAGCGCACCTGGTCCCTGCTCGCCGCGATCGGGCTGGCCGATCGCGCCGGCGCGCTCTGCGAAACGCTCTCGCACGGCGAGCAGCGGCTGCTCGAGATCGCGATCGCACTCGCGACCGACGCGCGCCTTCTCCTCCTCGACGAGCCGCTCGCCGGCCTCGCCGAAGCGGACCGCGAGGTGGTGGTGGCGCTGATCCGCAAGCTCGCCGCGACCCACGCCGTTTTGCTCGTGGAGCACGACATCGACCGCGTGCTCGCACTCTCCGACCGCATCACCGTCCTGCACCAGGGCAGGCTGATCGCCGACGGCAAGCCCGCGGAGGTCGCCGCCAACCCGGACGTGATCTCCGCCTATCTCGGCCATGCGCGCGGCACCGTCGCCGCCGCGCCCGCGGCCCGGCGCCGGCGCGGCGAGACCGGGCCTCCGCTGCTCGCAATCGTGGGGCTCAATGCCGGCTACGGCGGCAGCCGCATCCTCCGCGACCTCGACCTCACCCTCCGCGAGGGCGAGATCCTCGCCCTGCTCGGCCGCAACGGCGTCGGCAAGACGACGCTGCTCCGCGCCATCACCGGTGTGGCCGAGATCCGCTCCGGGCAGATGCGCTTCGCCGGCGCCGACATCACCCGCCTCAAGCCCCATCTCATCAACCGGCTCGGCATCTCGATGGTCCCCGAGGGCCGCCGGCTCTTTCCCAACCTCACGCTTGTGGAGAATCTTTTGCTCGCCGCCCGCCCCGGCGGCGCGTCGGTCGAGGAGGTGCTGGGGCTTTTTCCGAACCTGCGCGCGCTGCTCCGACGGCGGGCCGAAAATCTCTCCGGGGGCGAGCGCCAGATGGGCGCGATCGCGCGCGCGCTGATGATGCCGAGCCGGCTCATCCTGCTCGACGAGCCGTTCGAGGGGCTGGCGCCGGCGATCGTCGAGGAGGTGCTCGATGCGGTGGTCCGGCTCAGCGAGCGCGCGAGCCTGGTGATCGTCGAGCACCAGGCCGAGACGGTGCTGCCGATCGCCGACCGCGCCGTCGTCCTGGTCAATGGCAGCACGGTCTTCACTGGTTCCGCGGCTTCGCTCGCCGCCGACGAGGCCCTTCGATCCCGCCTGCTCGGCGTCGCCGCGCCCGAATCCCACGCGGCGTGAGCGGCGCGCCGCATTGACATAAACGCCCGCCGCACGCATGCGGGCAGGCACACGCCGCGGAGGAACGAATGGCAGCCGAGGAAGCAAATCGCCCGCTCGCGGGCAAGGTCGCGCTGGTCACCGGCGCGGGCAAGAACATCGGCCGGGAGATTGCGCTGTGCCTGGCCGCGGACGGCGCAACCCTCATCGTCAACGGCAGGAGCGATCGCGCGGCGGTGGACGAGGTGGTCCGCGAGATCGAGGCGGCGGGCGGCAAGGCGGTCGCGGCGATGGGCGATGCCTCCGACCCCGCCGCAGTGCCGCCGATGGTCGAGGCGGCGGCGGCCGCGACCGGCGGGATCGATATCCTGGTGAGCAATGCCGGGCTCAGGCGGCAGACGAAGTTCCTCGAGATGTCGTTCGCGGAATGGCGCGAGATCCTCTCGGTCTCGCTCGACGGCGCCTTCCTCATGGCCCAGGCGGTCGTTCCGCATATGATCCGTCGCGGCGGCGGAGCCATCGTCGGGCTCTCCGGCATCTCGAACCATGTCGGAACGCCGAATCGCTGCCATGTCTCTGCCGCCAAGGCCGGCCTCGAGGGGCTGGTGCGCGCGCTCGCGATCGAGCTCGCCCCGCATCGCATCACCTGCAACGCCGTCGCCCCGGGCACCATCGACACGGTGCGCGGCGCCTCGGCCGGGCCGATGCCGGAGCGGCTCGGCGTCGGCGGCGTGCCCCTCGCGCGCAAGGGACGACCCGAAGAGATCGCGGCGATGGTCCGGCTGCTCGTCGGCCCGGAAGGCGGCTACATCACCGGCCAGACCATCCACGTGAACGGCGGCAGCTTCCTCACCTGATGAGCGCGCCCGGCCCTACGCCGCCGCGACGGCCTTCCTGATCGCCTCGGGATCGACCTCGATCGCAACCCCCGCGCGCTCCTCCTGGAGCACCATCGAAACGCGCGAATCGCGCGCCGCCCAGCCGCGGTTCATCGCCTCCGTCATCTCCTCGAGGGTGAGGTTGGAAAGCCGCATCGGCACGCCGAGCTCGCGCCCGAGCGCGGTCGCCAGCGCCACGTCCTTGTGCGCGAGGCGGAGCGCGAAGGCGGCCGGGTCGTAGCGGTTGGGCAGGAACTGGTCGATCAGGCCGTCGAGCGTGCGGCGCCGGCCGAGCACGCCCTGCCGCACCGCCTGCCAGAGCGCGAGCGGCTCTACGCCCGCCTTGACGCCCAAGGTGAAGACCTCGGCGAGCACCGCGAGCACGCCGTAATTGGCGCAATTGTGCACGAGCTTGGCGACACTCGCCGAGCCGATCGGGCCGATATAGCGCGCCTGGTCGCCCATCGCGTCGAGCACCGGCTTGAAGCGGGCGAACACGTCCTCCGAGCCGCCGACCCAGATTGCCATTTTCCGCGACTCCGCCCCGCCCGGGCCGCCGCTCACCGGGCTGTCGAGCATCGCCAGCCCGCGCTCGGCGAAGGCGGCATGGAGCTTGCGCACGAGCGAAGGCGAGATCGTTGATAAATCGAAATAAGCGGCGCCTGGCGCCAGCCCGGCGATGATGCCGTCCGCGCCGAGCGCCACCGCCTCGACCTCGGGCGGGCCGGGAAGCGAGGTGAACACCACCTCCGCCCCCGTCGCGGCCTCGCGCGGCGTCGCGGCCCAGGTGGCGCCGGCGGCGAGCGGCGCCTCAGCCGCCTCGCGGCGGACGTCATGCACCGCAAGGAGGTGTCCCGCCCGCTGCAGATTGGCCGCCATGTGCTTGCCCATGGTGCCGAGCCCGATGAAGCCGATGCGCATGCGTCTCCTCCCCACGATTGATGCGCGTCTGCCCGGGTAGCCGGGCCGAAGCGCATCGGTTAGCGTGCCCGCGATCGAGAGCGGAGGGAAGTCCATGGCCGAAAAGGTTGCGGTGGTGACGGGTGCGGGCAGCGGCATCGGCCGGGCCGTGGCGGTGGCGCTGGCGCACGAAGGCTACGCGACGGCGCTCGCCGGGCGGCGCAAGGACGCGCTCGCCGAGACGGCGGCGCTCGCCGGCCCCGGCGCCAAGGTGCTCGCGGTTCCGACCGACGTCACAGACCCTGCCTCGGTCGATGCGCTTTTCGCGGCCGTGCGGGAAACATTCGGCCGGATCGATCTTCTCTTCAACAATGCCGGCAGCGGCACCCCGCCGATCGGCTTCGACGACCTCAGCTTCGAGCAATGGTCCCGCGTCGTCGCGACCAACCTCACCGGCTCCTTCCTCTGCGCCCAGGCCGCCTTCCGGATGATGAAGGCGCAGGACCCGATGGGCGGGCGCATCATCAACAACGGCTCGATCTCCGCGCACGCGCCGCGCCCGAACTCCGCGCCCTACACCTCGACCAAGCACGCGATCACCGGGCTCACCAAGTCGATCAGCCTGGACGGGCGGAAATACGATATCGCCTGCGGACAGATCGATATCGGCAATGCCCTGACGCCGCTCGCCGCGCGCATGGCTCAGGGCGTGCCGCAGGCCGACGGCAGCGTGCGGCCGGAGCCGCTGATGGATGTCGAGAACGTGGCGAAGACAGTGCTCTTCATGGCCGGCCTGCCGGCGGAGGCGAACGTGCAGTTCGTCACCGTGATGGCGACCAAGATGCCGTTCGTCGGCCGCGGCTAAGAGAAAGACGAAGCCAGGCCAGGGCTCCGCCCTGGACCCGGCAAGGGGCTCTGCCCCTTGCCGGGTCCCCATCCCCGCTGGGGCCTTGAGGCCCCAGACCCCCGAACTTTTTAAGGAATGGATTGCAAAGGCTCCGCCTTTGCCGGGGAGTCCGAGGGGCAGAGCCCCTCGGTGGGGGCCCAGGGGGCAAAGCCCCCTGGCTGGTCAGCGGAAGCTGCGCGCCGGGATTTTCAATGATTCGTTTCCGATACGGGCGAGCAGCGATGAAAAATCGGCGAGCCGGTCGGCGATAACGTGGATCACGCTCTTCTCCCGCTGCACCCGGCCGGTGCAGGCGAGCAGCGAGGCGGCGAGCACGATCCGGCGCTGGCGGGCGAAGACATCGGGCCAGACAACGAGATTGGCCTCTCCCGTCTCGTCCTCGATCGTCATGAAGATGACGCCCGAGGCGCTGCCGGGCTGCTGGCGGAGGAGGACGAGGCCGGCCACCGTGAGGCGCCTTCCTTCGCGGCTCGCGGCGAGGTCCGCGCACGGCACGGCACCCTCGGCCGCGAGTGCGCGGCGGAGGAAGAAGAGCGGATGGCGGCGCAGGCTGAGGCCCATCGTGCGGTAGTCCTCCGCCACTTCCGTGCTCTCGCGCATCGGGGCGAGCATGGGTGCGGGCTCGGGCATGCTTTCGCCGCCGGCGATCGCGAAGAGCGGCAGAGGCGAGGCGGCGAGCGCGCGCACCGCCCAGAGCGCCTGGCGGCGATCGAGGCCGAGATCGCCAAAGCCGTCCGCGTCGGCGAGATGCTCGATGATGGCGGGAGGGATGAGGGTGCGGTCGTGGCACTCCGCCACGCCGGCAAAGGGTTTCTTTCCGCGCACTTCGATCAGGCGCGCGGCGTCGAGGGCGGAAAATCCCTTCACCATCCGAAAGCCGAGCCGGACGGCGAAATAGCGCCCGCCGCTCGATTCGAGCGTGCAATCGAAGTGGGAGGAATTGACGGAGACCGGCCGGACCTCGATCCCGTGCGCGCGCGCGTCGCGCACGATCTGCGCGGGCGCGTAGAAGCCCATCGGCTGGCTGTTGAGAAGGGCGGCGCAGAAGACGTCCGGGTGGTGGCATTTGAGCCAGCTGCTCGCATAGGCCAGCAGTGCGAAGGAGGCAGCGTGGCTCTCCGGAAATCCGTAGGAGCCGAACCCCTCGAGCTGGTGGAAGGTGCGCTCGGCGAAGTCCCGCGTGTAGCCGTTGCCCATCATGCCGGCGATGAGCTTCTCCCGGAAGTTCGAGACCTTCCCGGTGAAGCGGAAGGTCGCCATCGCGCGGCGGAGCGCGTCCGCCTCCGTCGGCGTGAAGCCGGCGGCGACGATCGCGACGCGCATCGCCTGCTCCTGGAACAGCGGCACGCCGAGCGTGCGGCCGAGCACGGATTTCAGTTCTGGCGTCGGGAATTCGACCGGCTCGAGCCCCTGCCGGCGGCGCAGATAGGGATGCACCATGTCGCCCTGGATCGGGCCGGGGCGAACGATCGCCACCTCGATCACGAGATCGTAGAAGGTGCAGGGCGCGAGCCGCGGCAGCATGGCCATCTGTGCGCGGCTCTCGATCTGGAAGACGCCGAGCGTGTCCGCCTTGCGGATCATCGCGTAGGTGGCAGGATCCTCGGCAGGGATGCTTGCGATATCGAGCGCAAGGCCGCGATGCCGGGCAAGCAGCTCGAAGCCGCGGCGGAGGCACCCCAGCATGCCGAGGCCGAGCACATCGACCTTCATGAAGTTGAGCGCGTCGATATCGTCCTTGTCCCACTCGATCACCTGCCGCTCGGCCATGGCGGCGGGCTCGATCGGCACGAGATCGTCGAGGCGATCCTCGGTCAGGACGAAGCCGCCGGGATGCTGCGAGAGATGGCGGGGAAAGCCGATCAGCGCGCGGGCGAGATCGAGCGTGAGGCGAACCCGGCGGTCGGCGGCCGCCGGCGCCGCGGCCAGCTCCCCCTCGCCGGAGCCCCAGATCTCCCCGGCCAGGGCAGCGATCCGATCCTCGCCGAGCCCCATCGCCTTGCCGACATCGCGGAGCGCGCTCCGCGGCCGGTAGCGGATGACGATGGCGGTGATGGCGGCGCGGTCGCGACCATAGGTGTCGAACACGAACTGGATCACCTCCTCGCGCCGCTCGTGCTCGAAATCGACATCGATGTCGGGCGGCTCCTTGCGCGCAGCGGAGACGAAGCGCTCGAAGAGGAGGCCCGAGCGGGCGGGATCGATGCTGGTGATGCCGAGCACGTAGCAGACGGTCGAATTCGCCGCCGAGCCGCGCCCCTGACAGAGGATGCCGCGCGCCCTGGCGTGGCGGACGATGTTGTGGACGGTGAGGAAGTAGGGCGCGTAGCCGAGCTCGGCGATCAGCGAGAGCTCGTGGCGGAGCTGGCGCGAGACGTCCTCGGGCACGGAAGCGGGGTAGCGCAGCCGCGCGTGCTCCGCGACGAGGCGCTCGAGCGCCTCCTGTGGCGTGCGGCCGGGATCGGAAACCTCGTTCGGGTACTGGTAGCGAAGCTCGGCGAGCGAGAAGCGGCAGCGCTCGAGGATCTCCGTCGTATGGGCGATCGCCTCCGGATGGCGGGAGAAGAGCCGCGCCATCTCGGCCGGCGGTTGGAGGTGGCGCTCGGCGAACCGCTCGCGGCGGAATCCCGCCGCGTCGATCGTGCATTTCTCGCGGATCGCGGTGAGCACGTCCTGCAGGATCCGCCGCTCCGGCGCGTGGTAGAGAACATCGTTGGTGGCGAGTGAAGGAATCCGCGCCCGCCGCGCCGCTTCGGCGAGGCGGGCAAGGCGCGCAGCATCGTTCGGCCGGCGGCGGAGCGTGAGCGCGAGATAGGCGCGGGCGGGAAAATCGGCAGCGAGGCGGGCGAGCGCGCGGGCGAGCGCCGCGCCGGGCTCATCCGGAACGAGGACGACGAGCAGCCCCTCGCCGGACTGGGCAAAATCGTCCCAGGAGAGAAGGCAGGCGCCCTTCCCTGCCCGGCTCTTGCCGAGCGTGAGCAGCCGGCAGAGCCGCGCATAGGAGGCGCGGTCGGTCGGATAGACGAGGACGGTCTTTTTCTCCGCTCCGTCCTCGAGGTCGAGGCGGCAGCCGACGACGAGGCGAACCCCCGTGGCCGCGGCCGCCTGGTGCGCGCGCACCATGCCGGCGAGCGTCGCGCGGTCGGTGATGCCGAGTGCGGGAATCCCGAGCCGGGCGGCCTCGGAAAAAAGCTCCTCCGGATACGAGGCGCCGCGCAGGAAGCTGTAGTTGGTGGTGACCTGAAGCGCGGCGCAGCCGGGCATCACGGGCCCACTTCGTCGGCACCGCTCCCGGGAAAGCACCGCGTGGCGGGCGACGGCGCCGCCGGGCGCTTCATCACCACGTAGCCCGAGCGTGCCAGGTGCGCGAGCAAGCGTTCGGCAGTGATGCGCGCCATCACCTCGTCGGCGTGATGGACGCGCCGGCGGCCTTCGTAGCGAAGCGCGAAGGAGAGCGATTCCCGGATCTCCTCGGGCGTCGCGGGAGACAGCGTTTCGGGCAAGGCTTCCTGGGGCATGGCAGGGGATCTCAAAAGAAACCGTGCAGGAACCAGCTACCATCACCGGTCGCGGGATCAGCGCCGTCGCCGCGGCGGAACAACCAGTAGCGGCTGCCGTTCTCGTCCTCGACGCGGAAATAGTCGCGCACCGCGAAGGTTTCGGCATCGCTCCGCCACCATTCGCCGAACACGCGCTCGGGTCCGTCGCCGGCGGCAAGGCGATGGCGCCGGCCGCGCCAGACGAACTGCGCGGGCGGATGGTCGGGGAGAAGGGCCACAGTGCTGACCGGCTCGGGGCGGCTGAGCAGCCGCGCCGGCCGCGGCAGGAGCGGCGGCCAGGTTTTCCCGCTCGGCGGGGCGAGCGGGGCAACGCGGCGGACCGAGCGCTCGGGCACGTCGCTCTCGACTGGCGCGGCCTGGTAGAGCCGCCCCACGCCGAGGCGGTTCGCCAGCCGGTCGACGAGCGGCGAAAGATCCGCCTCCCCGCTCGCCTTGCCGGGAAAAGCGGCCGCCGTCTGCCTGGGCCCGAGCGGTTCGGCGAGCGGCACCCGAAGCCGCATCGCCTCGACGCCGAGGCCCGGATCGACCTCCTCCAGCCGCTCCGCGAGCAGCCGCGCGAGATGAAGCGCGTCGCGCACGGGCCGCGCGGTGCCGATACGCACCGCAGCGACCGCCCCGTCGATGCGCGCGAAGAAAAGCTCGAGCCGGCGCGCGCCTTTTCCCGATTGCTCGAGCTGCCGGCAGAGCCCTTCCGCGAGCCGGGCGATCGCATGGGAGAGCGCCTCGGGCGTTGTGATCGGTTCGGCGAAGGCGAGCCGCACTTCCGGCATGGCGGGCGGGGTCATGGGCGTGATCGGCTCGGCGATGCGGCCGAGCGCCTGCTCGAGGCGGTGGAGCACCGAAGCGCCGAAGCGGCGGGCGAGCGGGCCGCGCGGGAGGGCGGCCAGCGAAGCGATGCGCGTGATGCCGAGGCGCGCCAGCAGCGAAGCATCCCCTTCGCTCAGGCGGAGCGCGGCCGGCGGCAGCTTCGCGAGCGCCGCCTCCTGCCCGCCCGGCGGCACGAGGATCGTCTCCGCCTCGCCGTAGCGGGCGAGCGCGTGCGCCGCCCCCGGCGTGTCGGCGATCGCCGCGCGGGCGGAAAAACCCGCGCGGGCGAGGCGGGCGCGGAGATCGGCGAGCATCGCCGCCTCGCCGCCGAAGAGATGCGCCGCCCCTGCTGCGTCGATCCAGAGCCCGTCCGGCGGATCGGCCGCGGCGAGCGGGGCGTAGCGGAGGCACCAGGCGGCGAGCCGCCGCAGCGCCCCCTCTTCCGCCGCGGGATCGGCGGCGGCGGTCGCGAGGCCGGGGGCGAGACCCTCCGCCTCCGCCAGCGCCATGCCGGGCCGCACGCCGAGCTCGCGCGCCGCCCTGTCGGCGGCCCCAACCACCCGCCGGCCGCCCTCCGGCCGGACAGTGACGAAGGGAGCCTCAGGCGCGGGCGCCCTCTCGGAGCGGCGCAGCCGATCGGTCGGGAAGCACGGCAGCCAGATCGAGACGACCCGCCGCATCAGGCGCCGCCACGACCCACGCAGCCGCCTCCGCGCCGCGGCAGCGCAGCAGCTCGAGCCGCCATTGGGGGGCGGCAAGCGTGCGGCCGAGGCCCATGCCGGCCGGCGTCGAAGGCAGCGGGCGGACGCGCCAGCGCGTCGCCGCGGCGGTGGGCGCGCGCTCTTCCCCCTCCGGCTTCTTCCCCGTTGGGCAGCGCAGCGCGAGCGCGAGCGTCCCGGAGGCAAAGGCGGCGAGCGCAAGCCGGCGCGAGGCGAGCATCGGCAATGAGGAGATTTCCCCCACCACGCCGGCGAGGCCCGGCGTCCGGAGCCCCTCCTCCATGGCGAGCAGGACGGTCTTCTGCTCGCCGGCCGCGACATGGATCACCCGGTCGGGGGAAAGCCCGACGCCGGCCAGGCCCGGCGGAAAAAGCTCCGGAAACAGGCCCTGCCCGCCATGACACCAGAGTACCGACCCCTTCAGGCGCGCGAGCAGGCCGGCGGCGAAGAGGGTCGCCGCCCCGATCCCGGGTCCCCCGGATCCGAGTATCTCGTGCAGCCTCCCGAGCGCCAGCCCGCCTTCCGGCAAGTGCGCATCGATCGCGGCCACGCCGAACGCCAGCGCGCTGTGCTCCGAAGCGGGGCTCTCCAGCCGCTCCGCGCGCTCGAGCCGGCGGATGCGCGCGCGAATGGGGGCGAGCGAGGGGCGCGGCTGGCTTGGCGGGGAGATCATGGAGCGGCCTCATTGTTCTTATTTTGTTCTCACTCAATTTCGCTGTCAAGCACTCCGCTCCTCTTCAAAAAAAGAACTTCTATATCAGAATAATATAGACGATTTTTTAGGTAATGCTCGAAAGTCCGCCGAGCCCTGCCCGCCGGTCCGGAACATGTGCGTCGCGAGCGTGATCGCCGCCCCGGCGCGCATCGCTGCCGCGAGCGCCATCATCTGCTTGATCTTCGCCTCCAGCGCGCCAGGCGTGAAGGCGGCCTTGTCGAATGTCCAGAACGCCTTCATCCCCCTCTCGGCCGCTTTGTCCATGGTCTTGAGCGCGGCGAGGTTCTTCAAGTCGTACATCCCGGTTTCCTCCTGGCTCCTGGAGCGGGATGGGGTCGCCTGCGGCGTTGCGAACAGAACGGGAATGGCGGATAATCGCCCTTGCGCCCGCCCTTGCCGGTCACACTTGGCTCTGTGGCGGATGCGACATGAGACCGCGCCAATCGATCAGACCGGAAAGCGCGTCGAGCGATGACGACGATCGCGATGGTTTCGCAAACCGACATTCGCCCCGGCCAATCCGACGATGCGCCGTTGCGATCTCCGGGCTTTGCCACGCCGATGGAGAATCAGAAATCCCGTCCGCCGCCTACGCCCATCCGCGCACAGGTCTCATTGATGCCTGAATGTCGGGCGATCCTGGCAATGGTTGGCAGCCTAACCAAGAAGTTTATATAAGTTGTCCATGCAACGTCCTGTAAAGGTACTTTTTTTCGCGGTGATCGTGGGCCTGCCCCTGGCTGCTTCGGCGCCGGCGCAATCGCCCCCTGACCAGCCGGCGAACCAGCCGAGCCCGGGCGGAGTGTCGGAGCAGTTCAACTCCGGCGCGAACCAGGTCGGCCACGGCGCCGCGCAAATCGGGGAGGGTATTAAGCAGGGGGCCATCATGGTATGGCAGTCCCTGCGTGACGGCGCGAATGCGGTTGCCGCCCGGTTCAACGGCGCCGAGGCCAATTCCGGCCACGATCGTGGCCAACAACCGGGCCAACAGCCGCCCTGACGCCTACCCGCGTTCTCACTGTTCATTTTGCGATCCGTTGCACGATGGCCGATAACAACGCCCAGACCGCCCAGGAAGCCGAGCTCGCGCGGCTGCTCGTCAGCACCCTCAGCCTCGAGATGCCGGCCGACGAGATCGACCCGGCGGCGCCGCTCTACGGCGAGGGGCTCGGCCTTGACTCGATAGACATTCTCGAGCTGGCACTGGTCGTGTCGCAGCAGTACGGCGTGATGCTGCGCGCCGACGACAGCAACAACGTCCATATCTTCAGCTCGCTGCGCAGCCTGAACGGCTTCATCCAAGCCAATCGGAGCCCATAAATGGACGACCGGCGGGCTGCCGCGCGAAGTCGGCTTGCCCTCATTGCGCTCGTGCTTGTTCCGGCCATGTTCCAAATGGCGATCGTCGCGACCCGCCACGTTCGGCTGGCCCTGGTTCCGCGTTTCGGCGCCCTGTTCAAGCTCGGGTTCGTCCTGGCGTCGGCGCTCACGCACTGGTCGATCTATGGCGGCCTGCTGCTCGTTTTCGCCCTGACATTGCGGCCGGGGCACGAGCCGCTGATCACGGCGATCGCCCGCCGGATGCATGGCGCGATGCCGGACGAGCTCGCGACCTACACGCGGCGGGTGACGATCGCGTGGTGCTGCTTCTTCGCCGCGCAACTCGCGACGTCGATCACCTTGTTCGTGTTCGCCCCGCTCGTCGTCTGGTCGTTCTTCGTCAACATCCTGGATCTCCCCTTGGTGCTCGGTATGTTCGCGGCCGAGTACATGGTCCGACGAAGATGCCTCAAAGATCCGCCCCGGCACTCGCTTTCCGCCATCTTGAACATGATCGCCGATGTCCGGAAGACGCGGACCGGTAGCGCCGAGGTCCGCTGATGCTGCACGAGCCGCTGCGATATCTCGGCCGCACCGACGCTTCCTTCGAGAGCGACGCGGCCTGCCTGATCGCACGGCACGCAGAGGCAAGCGACGCCGTCGCGCACCGCGCGGGACGAACGGTCCAACGGCGCGAATTCATAGGCGCGGTCGCGGCGGTGGCGGCCCGGCTGCCCGAGCGTGACTATGTGATCAATCTCTGCACCGACCGGTACCGGTTCATGGTCGGGCTTGCCGCCGCGCTCAGCCGACGACAGATCACGCTGCTGCCGCCCGGAAATGCGCCGGCCG
This sequence comes from uncultured Pseudomonadota bacterium, assembly GCA_963745975.1. Classification (GTDB taxonomy): domain Bacteria; phylum Pseudomonadota; class Alphaproteobacteria; order Acetobacterales; family Acetobacteraceae; genus JAKAWQ01. The sequence goes on along the minus strand of CAVUZJ010000013.1, from coordinate 16,547 downwards.
TGCTTCGCGCCGTGGCGGAGGACTACGCGGATGTCTATGTCCTCGCGGAATCGGGCCATCCCGCGCTGCCCAGCTTGATTTTTCCCGACGCTCTCGATGACGGCGTCGGCGCGATCGAAGTTCCGGCAGTGCCGGCGGAGCAGCCGGCGCTCATTCTCTTCACCTCGGGCTCAACCGGGCGGCCAAAGCCGGTGCCCAAATCCTGGGGCACGCTGGTGCGGAGCGCGCTCTCCGCGGGCGAGCGCCTCGGCATCGCGCGGCTTCCCGGCGCCAGCGTCATCGGCACGGTGCCGCACCAGCACAGCTACGGGCTGGAATTGCTGATCCTGCTCGGGCTTCAGCATGGCCTGGTCGTCGAGGCCGGCAGGCTGCTTTTCCCCGGCGACATCCGCGCCGCGATCGAAGCCGCCCCCGGGCCGCGCATTCTGGTGACGACGCCCGTCCACCTTCGCGCCCTGGTGGCGGAGCCGGACGGCATGCCGCCGGTGGACCTTATCCTCTCGGCGACGGCGCCATTGCCGGCCGAGCTCGCGGCGCGCGCGGAGGCGTGCTTTGACGCGCCGTTGATCGAGATCTATGGCTGCACCGAGGCCGGGCAGATCGCGACGCGCCGGACCGTGCAGGATGAGGACTGGCGCTGTCTCGATGGCGTGGCACTCCATGACGGCGAGGGCGGCACCTGGGCGGGCGGCGCCGCGGTGGAGGGGACGGCGCTGCTGCATGACGTGATCAGCCTGACGGGGCCCGCGACCTTTCGCCTCGGCGGCAGGTCCGCCGACCTGGTCGATGTGGCCGGCAAGCGCACCTCGCTCGCTCATTTGAACCATCAGCTGCTGGGGATCGCGGGGGTGACGGACGCGGTGTTCTTCATGCCCGAGCCGGATGGAAGGCCGGTCTCGCGCCTGGCGGCGCTGGCCGTGGCACCGGGGCTCACGGCGGAGGCGATCCTGCTTCTGTTGCGAGAGCGCATCGACGACGCCTTCCTGCCGCGGCCGCTCGTCCTCGTCGAGGCGTTGCCGCGCGACGCGCTGGGCAAGCTCCCGCGCGAGGCGCTTCTGGAGCTGATCGGCCGCCGGCAGGACGGCTAGCGATGTGGCGATCGACCGAGCTTCGCTTCGCCGGCGATCATCCGACCGCCGCCGGGCATTTTCCGTCCGACCCGATCATCCCCGGTGCGCTGCTGCTCGACGAGATCGTCGCGACGATCCTGGAGGGCTCGGTCCCCGATCGGAAAATCGTGATCCGGGCCGCGAAATTCCTTCGCCCGGTCCGCCCCGGCGAGGCGCTGCATCTGCGCTGGCAGGCCGCCTTGGACGGCGCGATCCGGTTCGAGTGCCGGCTCGGCGGCGGCGATGACATCGCAGTGTCCGGCACGCTTGCGCCGGGGGCGGCCCGGCCGTGAGCGAAGAGGTCCTCGTCCGGGAATGGGCCGCGCGCGCCGAGCGTGGGTCGCTGCCGCTGCTCAAGCTTGGAGTGTGGATCGCGTTGCGGCTGGGGCGAAGGGCGACGCGGCTCTTTCTCTACCCGATCTGCCTCTACTTCTTCGTGTCCTCCCCGGCGGCGAGCCGGGCCTCGCGCCGTTACCTCGCGCGCGCGCTCGGCCGGAAGCCGCGGCTTGCCGACATTTTCTCTCATTACCTGACCTTTGCCTCCTGCCTGCTCGACCGGGTGTTCCTGCTGAACGAGCAGAGCGAGCGGTTCGACATCCGGGTCCATGGCGAGGACATCCCGCGCGAGATCGAGCGGCGGGGCGGCGGGTGCCTCCTGTTCGGAGCGCATTTCGGGAGTTTCGAAGTGGCGCGCGCAGTCGGCCGCCGCCGGAGCACTCTGCCGATCAGTCTCCTGATGTACGAGGAGAACGCGAAGAAGATCCGGGCTGCGCTGGCCGCGGTCAATCCGCGACTGGAGACCGAGGTGATCGGACTCGGGCGGCTCGAACTCGCTGATCGGCGTGGCGGAGCGGCTGCAGGCGGGGCATTTCGTCGGCGTGCTCGCCGATCGCAATGTCGACGGCAAGGACCTTGTCCGCCACAAGTTCCTGGGCGCGGAGGCATCGTTTCCGCAGGGGCCGTTCCGGGTCGCGATGCTGCTGGCGCGGCCGGTCGTGCTCATGGTGGGTGTCTATCGCGGCGGCCGAACCTACGACGTCTTCTTCGAAACCCTCGCCGATGCGGCCGGATCGCGCCCGCGGGACGGCGCCGAATGGATCGACGGCACGATTCGCCGCTACGTTGAACGGCTCGAGCATTATTGCCGCGAGGCGCCGTTCAATTGGTTCAATTTCTACGACTTCTGGAAATAGCATGCGTCCGGGCGCCGCCACCGCCTGGCTCTGCGCCATGCTTTGCAGCGGGGCGGTCGCAGGCATCTTCTGCGCCACGGCAGGTTCCGCATCGCCCCCTGGATCGCCCCTTAGCCCGGGTTGGGGGCTGCCAGAGCTGATGCGCGAGCTCGCCGAGGTCCGATCGGCCTCCGGCGAGTTCACCGAGCGCACGACGATGCACATGTTGAAGGCGCCCTTGGTCACCGCCGGCACGCTCAAGTACGTGGCACCCGATCATCTTTGGAAGATCACGCTCTCGCCTGAGCGGGAGCGCTTCGCCCTCGATGGCGATCAGGTGAGCATGACCGGCGGGCGGGACGACCAGACCCACAAATTCTCGCTCGCCGATGATCCGGAGATCGCCGGCCTGGTCGAGGGGATCCGGGCGACGCTCGCGGGTGACCTGCCGACGCTCGAACGGTTCTATGACGTGCGGCTCACCGGCGACAACGCCGAGTGGCAGCTCCTGCTGCAACCGAAGAGTGCGGAACTGGCGCATTTCGTCAGCTCGATGCGCATTCGCGGCAGCCGGGATCGGATCGAAGCCATCGACACGGAAAGCGGCGATGGCGACCATTCGGAAATGAGCATTGTCGAAGACGCGATCGATGCGGGCTAGTGCCCGATCGCAGAGTTTCGCGGGAAGCGCAGCGAGCGCGAAACGCCGCGTGAATCGGGCACTTGGACAACGGCCTGGTGTCAGCTTTCCATGAAAGCTGGCATCAGGCAACTCGCCCTCGGTGTGTGGCTGCTCCTCCTTGTCGCCTGCGCCGCAATCATCGCGCGAACCCCGATCAGGACCGACATGGCGGCGTTCCTGCCGCGATCGAACTCGATGGCGCAGCAGGCGCTCACCGATCAGGCGACGAACGGCGCCGCGTCCCACGTCATCCTGCTCGCGATCGAAGGTGCAACGCCGCAGGCGCTCGCTTCGTTGAGCCAAGCCATGGCTGCGCAGTTGCGCAGCGAGCCGGCGTTCATCGAGATCGCCAATGGCGGCAAGGGGTCGTTCGCGGGCGTGCGGCGCTTCGTCTGGGAGAACCGCTATCTGCTCAGCCCGGATGTGACGCAGGACCGCTTTACGGTCGCAGGCCTGCGAGCCGCGCTGGAAACCGATCTCGGATTGCTCGGCTCGGATCTCGGCGAGCTCGTCGAGGGCAGTCTGCCGAGCGATCCGACGGGTGAGCTGATGACGCTGATGGAGAGGCTCGCGGATGCGGCGGCACCGCAAAGCCGCGACGGCGTCTGGTTCTCGCCGGCCGGGACGCAGGCGCTCATGGTGGTCCATACGCGGGCGGCGGGCTTCGATATCGACGCGCAGCAGCACGCGCTGGCCTTGATCCGTGACGCGTTCGAGCGTGCCCGGGCCGCCGTTGCGGAGGGGCGCTCGGCCCGTCTGCTTGAAACCGGGGCCGGCGTGTTCGCGGTGCAGGCGCGCGATATCACGAAGCAGGACGTCACGCGGCTCTCTCTGCTGGCGGTGGCGGGGGCCGCGTGCCTGCTGCTGTTCGCCTACCGCTCGCCGCGCGCCCTGCTGCTCGGCCTGTTGCCGGTGGCGAGCGGCGTACTTGCCGCGATTGCTGCCGTGTCGCTCGATTTCGGGTTCGTGCACGGCGTCACGCTCGGCTTCGGCGTCACGCTGATCGGCGAGTCGATCGACTATGCGATCTACCTCTTCACCCAGACCGCCCGCGGCGATACGGCGTACGACACGATTGCGCGGATCTGGCCGACGCTGCGGCTCGGGGCGCTCACGTCGATCGTCGGATTCAGCGCGATGCTGTTCTCGCGCTTCGTGGGCTTCGCGCAGCTCGGCCTCTTTTCGATGGCCGGCCTGGTCGCTGCCGCTGGCGTCACGCGCTTCATCCTGCCGCATCTCATGCCGCGGGAGTTTTTTGCCCCCGGTGCCGGCGTTCTGGCAAGGCCGCTGCTGGCCGTCATGCGATATCGCGGACAGACGCGGCTGCTCGTGGCGGCGGCCGTGCTCGCCGGGCTGGCCGCGCTCGCCCTGCATCACGGCGGGTTCTGGGACCGGAATCTTGCCGATCTGAGTCCGGTTCCGGCCGCCGACCAGGCGCTGGACAATAGCTTGCAGCAGGATCTCGGCATGTCCGGTCCGCGCTATTTCGTGGTGTTCCGGGCGGCAAGCGAGCAGCTTGCGCTTGAGGAGAGCGAAGCGCTGGCGGGCAGGTTGCGCCGGGAGGTCGCGGCGCATCGGCTCGGCGGGTTCGATGTTCCAAGCGCAATCCTGCCCAGCGAGCGGGCGCAGAAAGAGCGGCAGGCGGCGATTCCCGACGAGGCGACGCTCCGCGCGCGGTTCGATCGGGCACTCGCCGGGTTGCCGTTCCGGGCCGGCGCATTCGCGCCGTTTTTCCGCGATGCCGCGAGTGTCAGGACTGCGCCGCTCCTCACCCCTGCCCGCCTGCCGCCCGCCCTCGCGCTTCAGCTCGACTCCATGCTCGTGCGCCGGGATGGCGGCTGGACGGTGATCGCGCCGCTTCACGGGGTGAGCGATCCCGCCTCGATTGCCGCCGCGGTCGGCGCTGCCGGCCCGCCGGGTGCCGCTTTCGTCGATCTCCAGCACGAATCGGACCGGCTGCTGCAGACGTTCCAGCGTGAGGCCACGGACCTCGCTGCGATCGGCAGCCTCGCCATCCTGGCGGTGCTGCTGCTCGGTCTCCGCTCGCCGGCGCGCGTGGCCACCGTGGCGGCCCCGCTCGTCGCGGCGGTGATCGTGACGGCGGCGCTGCTCACGCTCGGCGGCGGCAAGCTCTCGATTTTCATGGTAGTCGGGTTCCTGCTCATCGTCGCGGTCGGCTCCAACTATTGCCTCTTCTTCGAGCGCCGCGAGCGCGACACGACGATGCAGGAGCGCTCGGTCGCGTCCGTTGTGCTGGCCAATCTGTGCACCGTTGCAGCCTACGGCCTGATGTCCCTCTCGCGCGTTCCGGTGCTGCACGACATCGGCAAGACGGTCGCGATCGGCACGTTCCTCAGCCTGTTCTTCGCCGCTTCGCTCGGCGCGCGGCGCGCGCCCGCTGGCGGGGACCCGGGACGCGCATGATCACGTCGATCCGTTCGCGGGCGCCGGGCCGAGCGATGGCCCGCACATTGCTCGTCATGCTGCCGGGCGCAGGGACCGAGGCCAGCGAATTCGCCGAACGGGGTATGGTGGCGGCGGTGCGGCGGCGCGGCCTGCCGGTGGACATCGTCGCGGCCCAGCCCGCGCTCGATCTTTATCTCGACGGGAGCGTTGCCCACGCGCTGCATCGGGGGATTGTCGAACCGGCGCTTGCCGAAGGCTATGCGCGGCTCTGGCTTCTCGGCATTTCGCTCGGCGGGATGGCGGGGCTGCTCTATGTCAGCCACCACGCGGCCCTTGCCGAGGGCCTGGTTCTGCTGGCGCCGTTTCTCGGCACGCAGGGCACCATCGCCGCGATCGCGGCGGCAGGCGGATTCGCAGCGCGGTCCGCACCGGATGCGGCGATCACCGCGACCGAGCGACGCATTCTGGCCTGGCTGCAGGATTTCTTGACGAGGAGGCCGCCGGCCCCCCGCCTTTATCTTGGCTACGGCCGGGCTGATCGGTTCGCTCGCGGGCACCGGATGCTGGCCGACCGCCTGCCGGCCGATCGTGTCGTGGCGGAGGAAGGCGCGCACGACTGGGACACCTGGCTCACGCTGTGGGATGGCGTGCTCGACCTCGCGCCCTTCCCGGCTTCGTCCGGGGACGAGCCTTGAGCCCGCCCGGTGCCGGAACCGCGCGATCCGGCCGAGCGGGGAATATCATGGCGGTGAAAGCGGGGAACGACAGGAGCGATGGATATGGGCACCAACCGTGGCGCATCCGCGGTCCGAACCGGAATCGGCGCGGATGGGGCCGAGAGGTCCGTGGATGATGCGATCTACGAGCGTCTCCATCCCTATTACGCCGAGGTCTGCGCGCTCTCCGAACTTCGCAAGAAGCGGGGTATCGGCGTTCCGCTGCAGAGCGGCATGGGAGGCCATTCCCTGCTCTATCTGAACGGCGTCAGGGTCGACCGGCAGGAGGGCTATCCGACGCTCGCGTTATGCGAGCCGGGGAGCGAGCCCGCGCGCCACGGCGTCGGCATCAGCGTCAATTCGCATTACCGCAACGCCAACTGGGTTGCCGCGGAGGGGCGGGATTTCATCTGGCGTGGCGCGCTCACACCCGGCGAAAGCCTCACCCGCGCCGCCTACGAGCGCACCCAGACGCTTGCCAAGGCTGCGGGCGTGCTCGACGGCGTCGAGTTCCACGAGCATTTGTTCCGCGACAAGCCGCGCGGCATGTCCGAACGCGACTACATGTACGAGATATCGATCGCCTCCGACTACGCCGTCCGGTTCGGCCGGAACGTCTATCGCGCACGCGTGCCGCTGGACCGGAACCGCATGGCTGCGATCATCGACTTCCTCAACGGCCTCAACGCGCCCTATCGCGGGGGCAAGCTTGTCTTCCGCTGGGACGCGCTCAACAACAACTGCTCGCATGTGGGGCACAACGCGCTCGCCGCCGCCGGCATCTGGGCGCCGTGGCCGACCGGCCAGTTCTTCGCCATCGCGGCCTTCCGGTTTCCGGTGCCCAAGAACGAGTTCGTCGATCTTGTGCTGCGCACGAACGATTTGCCGATCGACGATGCGAGAGCCATGTTCGACGACGAGCTGACCCGCCGCGCGCTGCTCGAAACCGGCGCGCTGCCCACCGCGCCTGCAGCACTTGCGATCGTCGAGCGGGCGATCCGGGAGAACGAGGTCTATGAGACCGACGGCTTGCGGCTGATCTTCTACGCCAACCCGTTCTGGGGCCACTATCGCCGCCACTTCGACCGCATTCTGAGCGAGCCGCGCTATTCCGATCTGGGAGCGAGCCTCCGGCACTTCGCTCAGATCTATGAGACGGCGGCGGAGCGCCGGGGCTCGGCGCGAGGCAGGCAAGCCCGGTCGGACGCGGAGGCGCAGTTCTGCATGCACTATGACCGCTACATCGAGCGCGAAGCCGTCCGGGTGAATGACCTGCTCTCGAGCCTGGACCGCACGCCCGAGATCGCGGAGGCCGTGTCGTGAGCGCCAATGCCCGCGCCGATGTCAGGATGCCTCCGCTCGCGATCAGCGACTTCTCCGTGGTGACGTGCCTAGGCCCCGGCCGCGTGCCGACGCTGGCTGCGCTCCGCGAGGGACGCAGCTTCCTCGCACCCTGCAGGTTCGATGCCGTGCCGTTCCCGGCCTACGCCGGCGAGATCCCGGAGCTCGACAATTTGCCACTCGTGGGCGAACTGGCCGCATTCGATTGCCGCAACCACAGGCTGGCCGCGCTGGCGCTCAGGGAGGATGGATTCGCCGACGCGGTCGCCTGCGCGCGGGAGCGCCATGGCCCCGCGCGCGTTGGCATTTTCCTCGGCACCAGCACCTCCGGCCTGCAGCAGGCCGAGATGGCCTATCGCAACCGCGATCCAGGGACCGGACGGCTGCCCCCCGGGTTCGACTACGCCCGGACACACAATACCTATTCGCTCGCCCGGTTCGTGCGCTCCGCCTGCGACCTGGCCGGCCCGGCCTTCGTCGTCTCCACCGCATGCGCCGCGACCGCGAAAGGGTTTGCGACCGCGGCGCGGATGATCGAAGCCGGCTTCTGCGATGCCGCGGTGGTGGGCGGCGTGGACACGCTGTGCGCGACCACGCTCTACGGCTTTCATGCGCTGGGCCTGGTCGCCGACGAGCCCTGCCGGCCCTTCGACGTCGAGCGCCGCGGGATTTCCATCGGCGAAGGCGCCGGGTTCTTCCTGCTCGAAAGGCCCAATGGCCGACACGGGGCCGAGACAATCTTCTTTCTCGGGGCCGGTGAAAGTTCGGACGCGTATCATATGTCGTCTCCGCACCCGGAGGGGATCGGCGCGCGGCTGGCGATGGAGCGCGCGCTCGAGATGGCCGGCCTCGAGCCGGCGGCGATCGACTACATCAACCTTCATGGCACGGCAACGCCGGTCGGCGACGCGGTGGAGGATCGCGCGGTGTTCGACATGTTCGGCGAGGGAACGCCGTGCAGTTCCACGAAGGGATTCGCCGGGCACACGCTCGGCGCCTCCGGCGCGGTCGAGGCCGCGTTCTGCGCGCTCGCGATCGAGCAAGGGCTCCTGCCGGGGAGCCCGCACACGCGGCGCGTCGATCCTGCCTTCAGGAGCGCCTATGTGAGCGAGGGGCGACCCGCGCGGATCGAGCGCGTCATCAGCAATTCCTTCGGTTTCGGCGGCGCGAATTGCAGCCTGGTGCTGGGACGGGCGGGGTGATGCGCCTCTATGTCGAGGGTGTGGGACTGTGCGGACCCGGGCTCGACGGCTGGGGAGAGAGCGCGCCGGTTCTTGCCGGCGAGCGGGACTACGCGCCGGCGCCGGTGCGCCCGCCGCCCGCCGCGCTGCTGCCGGCGAATGAGCGCCGCCGCGCGGTGCAGACCGTCCGGCTCGCGCTCGCGGTCGGCGCGGAGGCTTTCGCCGCTGCCGGACGCGATCCGTCCAGGACGGCGACGGTTTTCGCCTCGTCCGGCGGGGACGGCGAGAACATCCATCAGATCCTGAGCGTCCTCGCATCATCCAACAGTGAACTTTCCCCGACCCGGTTTCACAATTCGGTTCACAATACGCCGGCGGGCTACTGGAGCATCGCCACCGGTTCGCGTGCGGCATCGAGCAGTCTCTGCTGTTACGATGACAGTTTCGCGGCCGGCCTGCTCGAAGCCGCGGTCCAGGCGTCTTCGGCGCGGCAGGCAGTCGGGCTGATCGCCTACGACGTGCAGTATCCGGCCCCGCTCGGCGATGTGCGGTCGATCGGCGCGCCCTTTGCCGTAGCCCTGGTGCTGGCGCCGGAAAGGACCGGCGCCGCGTTTGCCGGGTTCGACCTCGATCTTCGGCCCGGAAAGGACGCATCGGATTTCGGCCCGCCGGCGCTTGAAGATCTGCGCCGGGGCACGCCGGCGGCGCGGAGCCTGCCGCTGCTCGCCGCGTTGGCGCGGAGAGACGCGGCGTCGCTGTCGCTGAACTATCTCGGCGACATGGTGCTCACGCTGCATCTCGCGCCGGTGCGAGGCGATGAAGCGAAGCTCGCGGGTCGATCCGAGTGGGGGGCCGGATGCGGGGCGCCGTGATCGTCATCGACCGGGCGCGGATCGCGACGATGATCCCGCATGCGGGCACCATGTGCCTGCTCGATGGCGTGCTGCGCTGGGATGACGTTTCGGTGCGCTGCGTCTCCCGCCGCTTTCGCGATCCGGACAATCCGATGCGGCGTGCCGACGGCACGCTGGGTTCGGCCTCGGGCATCGAGATCGCGGCGCAGGCAATGGCGGTGCATGGAAGCCTCGTCGGCGGGAAGGACGCGCCGCCGGCCCGGGCCTATCTCGCAAGCCTGCGCGACGTGTGGCTGCGAACGCAAGACCTTGACGCTGTGCCCGGCGAGCTGATCGTCGATGCGGAGCGGCTGATGGAAAATGCCGATGGCGCCATCTATCGCTTCGCCGTGGCGGCCAGCCGCGTGGAGCTTATCGGCGGTCGGGCCACCGTGCGGTTCGCGGCGGCTCGATGATCCGGGCGCTGGTCACGGGCGGGAGCGGCACGATCGGTGCGGCGATCGCGCGAGCCCTGGCGGCGGAGGGCCATTATGTCTCGGTGCACGCGCACCGCAACGCCGGCCGGGCGGAGGAGATCGTGGCGGAGATCGTCGGGCACGGCGGTTCGGCCGAAATCGTGCAATTCGATGTCGCCGATCCTGCCGATGCCGGCCGTGCGATCGACCGGCTGCTCGAGGCCGGGCCCATCCAGATCGTGGTGAACAACGCGGGCATTCACGACGACGCGGTGATGCCCGGGATGCGGCCCGACCAGTGGTCCCGCGTGATCGACGTTTCGCTCAATGGATTCTTCAACGTCACTCAGAAGCTGCTGATGCCGATGATCCGCACCAAATGGGGTCGGATCGTCAACATCTCCTCCGTCGCCGCCATCGCCGGGAATCGCGGGCAGGTGAACTATGCGGCCGCGAAGGCCGGCCTTCACGGCGCGACGCGCGCGTTGGCACTCGAGCTCGCCAGCCGCGGGGTCACGGTGAACACGGTTGCCCCCGGAATTATCGCCTCCCCGATGATCGCCGAGGCGTTTCCGCAGGAAACGATCGAGCGGCTCGTGCCGATGAAGCGTGCCGGCCGGCCCGAGGAAGTGGCCGATCTTGTCGCGTTCCTCACTTCCGACCGGGCCGGCTATATCTCGGGCCAGCTGATTTCCATCAATGGCGGGATGATCTGATCCGGCGCGCAAGACACTCCGCCATGAGGCGGGCGTGCATCGCGGCGAGGATCACGTTATCCCGGCCGTAGCGGAAATGCGAGATCCCTCCTTCGCGCGCGGTGAAATAGCGCACCGGCGCGGGCAGGTTGATCGCGCGCACGCCCTGCCAGCAAAGGCGAACGGCGGCCTCGGCGTCGAAATCATAGCCGCGCATCGCGCGGGCCGCGTTCATCACGGCCAGCAGTGCGGTCAGCGGATAGACCCGAAAGCCGAGCAGCGAGTCGCCGATCGCGCCTCTTGTCTCGACCCTTGCCAGCGCGTTCGAGAGACGCCGGCCGACGACGCGCAGAAGCGGCGCATCCCGATCGAAGACGGGCACGCCGAGGACCATCGCGTCGGGATGCCGGCGCGACATGCCGATGAACGCAGGGATCGACGCGGCGGGGTGCTGGCCATCAGCATCCATGACCAGGACATGGCTGAAACCGTCCGCTTTGGCCACGCGCAGCCCGTCGAGCACGGCGGCGCCCTTGCCACCGTTCCGCTCGCGAAAGAGCACGCGGAGCTCCGCGTCATGCCGGCTGACCTCCGCCAGCGCCTCGCCCGTGCCGTCCGTGCTTCCGTCGATCACGACCCATATCGGCCGCCATTGGCGCCGCGCCTCGGCAACCGTCTCGAACAACTTTGGGCCGGTGTTGTAGCTCGGGATCAGGACGAGATGGGTTTCTGCCGCGCCGCCCGCGCGCTGCCCCTGCATGGCTGGCAACCTACCCGGCGGCAGCCCTGGTTGCGGAATTCACGTTGCCCGGCGCGCGAAGACGGTGCGGCAGGCGCGCCAGTTTCGTGATGTAATAGATCGTCTGAAACATCAGGAGGCGCGAGCGGATCGTCCACCCGCCGCCAAGCTCGCCGGCAAGCAGTGCCAGAATCGCCTCCTCGATTCGGAACCAGTTGCGCGGCGACATGAAGAGGTTGCGCATGGCCGGCTCGCGGATGCGATAAATGAACCAGATGATCGGGCCGGGCGCGCCCCGCGCCGCGGCATCGTAGCGCTTGAGCGCACGCGGTGCCCGGCGCGGGTTGCCGAGGCAGGTCTCGACCGCTTCGGCGCCGCGAAACGCCATCGTCATCGCGAGATACACGCCCGAGGAGAAGACCGGGTCGATGAATTCGCAGGCGTCGCCGATCAGGATGAACTTCTCGCCGCTCGCCCGCTTCGAGCCATACGAATAGTTGCCGGTCGCCGTGACCGGGCCGGCGAGCCGCGCATCCGTGAGACGGCTCGCGATTTCCGGGCACGAGGCGATGACGCTCATGAAGAAGGAAGCGAGATCGGTGCCGCGGTTCTTGAAAAAAGCGGCCGGGCAGACGGCGCCGACACTCGTTGCGCCGTCGGCGAGCGGGATGAACCAGAACCAGCCATTGTCGAACCAGACGACGCTGAGATTGCCTTGGGCCTTGCCCGGCAGGCGCCGCGCGCCGGTGAAATGGCCGAAGATCGCCGCACTGTTGTTCCGGCGATTGCGTTCCTTGAGGCCAAGCTGTGCTGCCAGCAGCGTATCGCGGCCCGAGGCATCGACGACGAAGGCCGCGGTCCAGCGGCGCTCGCGCCCCTCGCCGTCGCGCCCATCGATCCGCGGATCGGCGCCCTTGGGAAAGGCGACCGAGATGATGCGGCAGCCTTCGATGACTTCGGCCCCCTTGGCCGCGGCGTTCTTCAAGAGGACGTGGTCGAAGGTGGACCGCCGCACCTGGAAGGAATAGGGGAAGCGGCGGTCCAGGGCGCGTGCGAAATCGTAGGTGACGCTCTTGCCGTGATAGGGGGAGACGAATTCGATGCCGTGCTTGGGCATCGATGTCCATTCGATCTCCTGGCGCACGCCGAGGCGGTCGAACAGCGGCAAATTGTGTGGCAAAAGCGACTCGCCGATGTGGAACCGGGGATGCCGATCCTTCTCCGCAAGGATCACCCGATGCCCGCGCTCCGCGAGCAGCGCGGCGATTGTCGAACCGGCGGGACCACCGCCGATGACGAAGACGTCGCAGTCGGCCCTTGTTGATGATCCCTGGAGTTCGCGCGGGGTCACATCCTGATAGCCCTTCCTTTGCCGACGGCTACGGCCCAAACTATTGGCCTCGTTGCCGCCATGACCCGAAGTCCGATTGAATTAGGCATAGCCGCACCGCTATGTCCAATAATCAGGGTCGTCCGGACGCCGCGCAATCGCATGCGCGGCTCGCGACGTACTACGCCGATCCGGCGCGGCGGCTCTCATTCGTGCGGGATCGTTGTCCGCGATGCGGTCAGGCGGGGTTCTGGCTCGCTATCGGCGTGGATGAACGACCCGGCCCCCGCCGAGCCCTACCCGCCGGTCCGGAACATGTGCGTCGCGTGGGTGATCGCAGCCCCGGCGCGCATCGCCGCCGCCACCACTGCCGTCTCCGCAAGCTCGGCATCGCCCGCACCCGCCTTGCGCGCCTCGGCCGTGTGGATCTCGATGCAATAGGGGCACTGGGTCGTGAGCGCGACCGCGAGCGCCATCATCTGCTTCGTCTTCACGTCGAGCGCGCCGGGTGCGAAGGCGGCCTTGTCGAATGCCCAGAACGCCTTCATCCCGGTCTCGGCCGCCTTGTCCATGGTCTTGAGCGCGGCGAGGTTCTTCATGTCGTACATTTCGGTTTCCTCCTGGTCGGTTGCTTCCTGGCTCGCAGGGTCTGCGCCGAGGCCGATTGAACGCAGACGCCCCGGCCGGCGCAAGCAGCGCTCCCGAGACGCCGCCCATCACCTGCGAACGGTCGCAAAAACTGTACGCCGCGATCCGAGGCAAAATTCCAACCTATTGATCTGCCTCATGTTTCACGTGAAACATCAATACAACGGCCGAGCCGCCTTTGTCCCCCCTCACCTCGCCCGGTTGCGCCCGCGCCGGCTCCGCTTCTGCGCCGGCCCACGTGCGATCAGGTTGAGCGCCGTGCCCACCAGGGCAAGATGGGAAAAAGCCTGCGGAAAATTCCCGACCTGCCGCCCCGCCTTCGGGTCGTACTCCTCGGCCAGCAGCCCGACATCGTTGCGCAGCGCGAGCAGCCGCTCGAACATCGCCCGCGCCTCGCGCTCGCGCCCCTGCATCGCGTAGGCATCGGCGAGCCAGAAGCTGCACGCGAGGAACGCCCCCTCCCCGGCCGGCAGCCCGTCCACGCCCCCTTCGCTGCGGTAGCGCTGGACGAACCCGTCCACCAGCAGCTCCCGCTCGATCGCCGCCACCGTGCCGGTGACGCGCGGATCATCGACGGGCAGGAACCCCACGACCGGAATCATCAGCAGGCTCGCATCGAGCGCCGGCGAGCCGTAGCTCTGGGTGAAGCTGTTGCGTGTCGCATCGAAGCCCTTGGCGCAGATCTCGGCGTGCATGCGCGCCACCAGCGCGCGCCAGCGCTCGAGCGGCGCCGGCAGGCCGTAGGCCTCCGCGTCGCGCAGCACGCGGTCGAAGGCGACCCAGGCCATCACCTTCGAATGGACGAAATGGCGCCGCCCGCCGCGCACCTCCCAGATCCCGTCGTCCGGCTCCGCCCAGATCGCCTCGAGATGCTCCATCACCGCCTGCTGCAGCGCCCAGGGCGCGCGGCCGAGCGGCAGCCCGCCCTCGCGCGCATGGTGCAGCGCGTCCACCACCTCGCCGTAGACATCGAGCTGACGCTGCTCCGCCGCCGCATTGCCGATCCTGACCGGCCGCGCGCCGTGATAGCCCGGCAGCCAGGTCGCCTCCCACTCCGCAAGCCGCCGCTCGCCCCCGATCCCGTACATGATCTGCACCTGCTCCGGGCTCCCGGCGACCGAACGGATCAGCCAGTCCCGCCACGCGGCGGCCTCGTCGAAATAGCCCGCCTCCATGAGTGCCACGAGCGTCAGCGTCGCGTCGCGGAGCCAGCAATAGCGGTAGTCCCAGTTGCGGCTGCCGCCGAGCGCCTCGGGCAGCGAGGCCGTCGGCGCCGCGACCATCCCGCCCGTCGGCCCATAGGTCAGCGCCTTGAGCGTGATGAGCGAGCGCCGCACCGGCTCGGTCCATTCGCCGGCCTCGCGCATCCGCCGGCTCCAGACCCGCCAGTGCGATGCGGTCTGCTCGAGCGCGTGCGTCGGGTCGATCGCGGCGGGCACCCGCTCGACGGAGCCGCAATAGGTGAGCACGAACGGGATCGTCTGGCCCTCGTTCACCGTGAAGTGCCCGCGCGTCGCCATATCCTCCCCGCGCAGCGCCACCGGCGTGCGGAGCACGAGCTGGTGCGGCCCCGCGACCGCGCTCAATCCGCTGCCGTCCTCGAGCCGCGTCACCCACGGCACGGTGAGGCCGTAATCGAAGCGGATGACGAGCTCGACGGTCATCGGTGTCCGCCCCCGCCTTCCCTCGACGAGGCGCACGAGCGTCGGGTGGCCGCCGCCCCAGACCATGAAGTCGATCAGGACGGCCGTGCCGTGCGCGGTCTCGAACTCCGTCTCGAGCACCAGCGTGCCCTCGCGATAGACCCGCCGCACGCGCGGCTCCGCAGCCGCGGGTGCAATGCGGAAGCGCCCGTGCGAGGCGTTGCCGAGCAGGGCGGCGAAGCAGGCGTCGGAATCGAAGCGCGGCAGACAGAGCCAGTCGATCGAGCCGTTGCGCCCGACCAACGCGGCCGAGCGGCAATCGCCGATCAGCGCGTAATCCTCGATCGCGAGCGGCAGTTCCGCGGGCGCGGTCATGCCGCGCACCCGCCGCGCCAGCGCCGGAGCTCCATCCGCCCGATCTGATGGCGGTGCACCTCGTCCGGCCCGTCGAGGATGCGCAAAGACCGCGCGATCCGCCACATCTCGGCCAACCCGAAATCGTCGGTCACGCCAGCGCCTCCGAACATCTGGATCGCCCAGTCGATCACCCGGCAGGCCATGCCGGGTGCGGCCACCTTGATCATCGCGATCTCCCGCCGCGCCGCCTTCGCCCCCGCCACGTCCATCGTCCAGGCCGCGTTGAGCACGAGAAGCCGCGCCTGGTCGATCAGGATCCGCGCCTCGGCGATCCGCTCGATCGCGACCCCCTGCTCGGCGAGCGGCTTCCCGAAAGGCGCCCGCTCATGGGCGCGGCGGCACATCAGCTCGAGCGCGCGCTCGGCCAGCCCGATCACCCGCATACAGTGATGGATCCTCCCCGGTCCCAGCCGCGCCTGCGCAATCTCGAAGCCCATGCCCTCTCCCCCCAGGATGTTCCCGGCCGGCACACGCACGCCCTCGAAGCCGATCTCGGCGTGGCCGTGCGGCGCATCGTCGGCGCCGAGCACCGGCAGCATGCGCCGGATCGTGACGCCCGCCGAATCGCGCGGGATCAGCACCATCGATTGCTGGCGGTATTTGTCGGGATCGTCGGGTGCCGTCTTGCCCATCAGGATGATCAGCCGGCAGCGCGGATCGCCCGCGCCCGAGGTCCACCATTTCCGTGCATCGACTACGTAGTCCGTCCCCTCGCGGCGGATGCGCGCGCGGATGTTGGTCGCATCCGAGGAGGCGATGTCGGGCTCGGTCATCGCGAAGCAGGAGCGGATCTCGCCCGCGAGCAGCGGCGCGAGCCATCGCTCCTTCTGCTCCGCCGTCCCGAACCGGTCGAGGATCTCCATGTTGCCGGTGTCGGGTGCGGAGCAATTGAAGACCTCCGAGGCCCAGGGCACGCGGCCCATGATCTCGGCGAGCGGGGCGTATTCGTGGTTGGCGAGCCCCGGCCCGTGGGCCGGGTTCGGCGAGAAGAGGTTCCAGAGGCCCTCCCTCCGCGCGCTCGCCTTGAGGCGTTCGATCACCGCCACGGGCTGCCAGCGGTCCGGCGCCCGATCCCGCTCGGCCGCATAGGTCTTCTCGTTCGGATAGATCTCCGCGTCCATGAAGGCGAGCAGCCGGGCGCGGAGCGCCTGCACCTTTT
>CAVUZJ010000012.1:0-114032 GCA_963745975.1 uncultured Pseudomonadota bacterium | reverse complement strand
TGCCTTGGTGGTCCGAAGACTGCCACTACTACGAGCTCCCCGACCACCTTTTTGCGCGTGGAGCGGCGGACGATTCGCGAGCGCCACCTGACCCGGTTCAAGGAACCGAACTTGCGCGGGCAACTCATCAAGCGCATCGCCGTCGCCAACGTGGTGGTGGATCTGGAGACGGTCACGCGCAGCTTCCCAGACGGTCCCGGCGAGGTGGACGTAACAGCCATCTACCAGATTGAGGATGGCAAGATCGCAAAGGCATGGTTCAAGATGGGGCCACCCAGGCTTCACTCCACCGCAGCCTACTCGCTGCGGCTGGCGACCGCGGAAGATGCTGGAGCCATCCGTTCTCTGACACGCGAAGCCTATTTCCGAAATGGGTTCCGGTCATCGGGCGGGAGCCTTTGCTTATGACCACCGACTATGGTGAAGCCGTGCGGAAACACCACATCGATCTCCTGCATATGGATGGCAAGCTGGCGGCTCTTATCGAGATGATCCCGGGTGATGACCATCTTCTCATTGAGAATGTCGCAGTATCTCCCGCATTTCAGAACAGGGGCCTGGGTCGAAGGCTGTTGGCTCATGCCGAGCAGGTGGCTGCGGCGCAGGGTCATCCCGTCGTTAGGCTTTTCACCAACAAGCTTTTTGCCGCGAACGTGCAGCTTTACGGCAAGCTGGGTTACGGCGTGGACCGGGAGGAAAAGTCCAGGCTCGGGATCACCGTTTACATGAGCAAGCCAGTCCAGCTTGCAAGGGTGATCGGCCGAATGGCGCTGAGGGGAAGCTGCCTGTGTCGAGCAGTGCGCTACGAAGTGCACCAGCTCGATATGCCAATCGCGCCTGTCATTGCGTGACGTGCCGTAAGGCGCACGCGAGCGCGTTCGCGACCACGGCTGGTGTCATGCGGAAGCACTTGCGCTGGACCACGGGCGAGGACCACCTTCGCGCGTTCAAGCAAGTCCTCGCCGGGCAAGCTGCGTTGGTTCTGCTCGGTATGTGGCACGCATCTCATGGCCGAGCGGCCTGCCCAGGCACACGTCATTCTGCGTGTGCCGACGCTGGACGATGATCCTGGCGCCAAGCCTGCCATGCACATATGGACGTCACACGACGTGGGCTGGCTTCTCGATCCAGAGGACGTGCCCCGTTACTCCGGATGGAAGCCGGCCGGTTAGCTGTCCAATTCGTACCGGCGGCTCCGCGCCATGGTCCGTTGCTACGTCGGAGCAGATGGGCAAAATCACCGGTGAGACTCCAGCCCTCGCTGGATAAAAGTCGGGGGCAACGTCGGAATTCACTCAAAAGCCGATCCGGGAATCTTAAAAAACACCACCCGCGACTATCGTCCACCAAAGCAGCGCTGGCCCGGATTTCTCACAAATCGCCCGATGAGCGCGCAGGTCGGGTTCCCATCGCGCTTGCGCGATGGGGTCCCGGATCCGGTTCGCCAGGGATTTCGAGGCCCGCAGCCAGTGCACTACGTATTGGCGAGGGCGGGCGCAGACCGCGAGAAATCCGGGCTAGGGTGAGGACGTAGGCGCCTCGGTTGGAGGCTGCCTTGCGCGGCGCTGGCGTATCTTTACGGCGATGATCTTCATCAGCGCCTTGGTACCACGGTAGACGAGGAAGACACGGGCAAGAACTTCGATGATGGCCATGTTGGTCAGAATCCAATCATAACCGCATCGTAGCCAATGCAATGTGTTCGGCAAGCTGCGAGCGTCGGCGGTAACTTTACGTGGTTTTCAAGGAGTTGGCAATTTTTCGAACGAGCGGGAATCAACGGCCGTCCCT
The DNA here is from genome assembly GCA_963745975.1 of uncultured Pseudomonadota bacterium. Taxonomy (GTDB): domain Bacteria; phylum Pseudomonadota; class Alphaproteobacteria; order Acetobacterales; family Acetobacteraceae; genus JAKAWQ01. The sequence goes on along the minus strand of CAVUZJ010000012.1, from coordinate 112,241 downwards.
TCGGAGCGGCCCCTTTTTCGTGTGGCATGAATTGGTGGATAGTAGGGGCTCGATCCCCGGGCGTGTCAGTGACGCGCCATCCACGGCCTGCGCCGGATGCTTGCGAATGGTGAGCCGCGCGTCCGTCTAGACTGGCTGCTTGATCACGCCCAGGTTCTGGATAATCTCAGTTGACGATGCCTTACGGCAGCCTCCTTCCTCCTCCATCGGGCACGCTGCGCGCCTTCTCGAGCTCGATTAGTAAGGCTCAGCGATCCGGTAGCGATCGTCTGCACCGGATATTCGGGCCGCAGACCCCAATGCGATTGGCCCACGAGCTCAGGCGGCGCGCCAATGATATCCCCGTCACCAGCAATCGAATTGTCGGCACAAAACTGGTTTCTCAGCGCAATCGTCCAGGTGCCGTTCACCTTTTTCATCCAATATTCCTGCTCTACCGAAGTGGGCGTCAGTATGCATGTTCCGATCGCTGCTTCCCAAATCTGCTTTTCGATCGGCGCGCCATTCTGGCCGCTCCGGATGGACCGCAATGAACGCGTAGCCGGCCGCAACCCGCATGGTGTCGACGTGAAACACGATTGCTTTGCCGAACAGCTTCTCATAGATCGGGCGTACAGCATTGAGCAGAGCAAGGCGATCAGGCGACCCCGGCTTCGGCGTCTCGACATCGCTTCGGGCGACCTTTGGCGGAACCGGCAAGGGGGGAGGATTGAGGAGCTCGGCGAGGTGTTCCTTTGTCCAGGGCATTGTCGGTTGCGGGGCAGGACTTGAAGCCCGGATCGCCGCGGCTGTCAATTGCGACCCAGTGGTTCACGTAGGTGCTCCAAATGAAATAGATCTGGATATCGATGGGCATGGTGCGCCCGGGGCAGCGCTCCCTGGCAAGGCTAAGGGCGTCGCCCTCAAGGGGCAGCAGCCGAAGCACGAGAATGGCACGTCCGATATTCTTCCAGCTCACTCCATAATTCAGGATCTCGTAGCGCTCCTGGTCGAAGCGTTTGTTCGCCGGCCAATCGTAAAGGGCGAGCCAAGTCTCGATGAGCGCCCGTGCCGACGGATTATGGTCGGTCGAGTTCACTGGCCGCGTGTTCGGCAGCGGGCCTACGATGTCGGCGCCTTGCCCAGCCTCAGTAAGAGACGAACTCAACAGACAGATCAGGGCGGCGAGCCCAACGGTTAAGCAAAGAAATTTCTTTGATGGCATCGGCTGCTGCACTGTCCTGTCGATCTGAAACCATAATGATAGCAAAGAGGTGTTGAGCCCGCAAGGCGGAACCGGAGTGCTCCCCTGTGTGCGCCAGAATGCAACGGCGAAGCAGAAGTCTCGACGAGTTCAAGTTCTCACCGCAGCGGGCCATGACGCTCCGTATTGATGGCTCCGCGCCATGGCCCGTTGCTAGTGCCCGATCGCAGAGTTTCGTGACTCGCGTAGCGATCACGAAACTCCGCGTGAATCGGGCACTTGGACAACGACCTATGTGTCAGCTTTCCGTGAAAGCTGGCACTAGTGTCCCGATTCCGAAGTTCGCCGCATTGAAATGCGGGCGGTATCGGGACACTGATTCTTTATTTTCAGTGGCCTGCTTATCCCCTCCGTTCGTCGCGAAATGCGACGAACTTCGGGGGCAGGACACTAGTGTCCCGACCGAGAAATGACTAGCCACTGAGGTGGCGGTGTGATTTGCTGTGGCTGTCAGCGCAGGAGGTGGCAGCATGGCGGCACCGAGGGCAATTGCGATCGAACTGTCGACCGCTGAGGCGGCGGAGCTCGCGTCTCGGCTCCGGCGACGCAAGGTGGCCCGGGCCGATGCCATGCGGGCCAAGATCGTGTTGCTGGCCGCCGAGGGGGTCAGCAACCTGGCGATCGCGGAGCGGCTCGGCATCACCCGCGTGACGGTCGCGACCTGGCGGCGCCGCTTCGCCGAGAGGCGTCTTGACGGCCTGTTGGACGAGCCGCGCCCTGGGGCGCCGCGGACCATCACGGACCAGAAAGTCGCCGACGTGGTGACGGCGACGCTTGAGACCCTGCCCGTCGGGAGGACGCACTGGAGCTCGCGGGGAATGGCTCGCGCGTCGGGGCTGGCGCCGTCGACCGTGCAGCGCATCTGGAAGGCATTCTCGCTGCAGCCGCACCGCAGCGAGACCTACCGAGAAATGACTAGCCACTGAGGTGGCGGTGTGATTCGCTGTGGCTGTCAGCGCAGGAGGTGGCAGCATGGCGGCACCGAGGGCAATTGCGATCGAACTGTCGACCGCTGAGGCGGCGGAGCTCGCGTCTCGGCTCCGGCGACGCAAGGTGGCCCGGGCCGATGCCATGCGGGCCAAGATCGTGTTGCTGGCCGCCGAGGGGGTCAGCAACCTGGCGATCGCGGAGCGGCTCGGCATCACCCGCGTGACGGTCGCGACCTGGCGGCGCCGCTTCGCCGAGAGGCGTCTTGACGGCCTGTTGGACGAGCCGCGCCCTGGGGCGCCGCGGACCATCACGGACCAGAAAGTCGCCGACGTGGTGACGGCGACGCTGGAGACCCTGCCCGTCGGGAGGACGCACTGGAGCTCGCGGGGAATGGCTCGCGCGTCGGGGCTGGCGCCGTCGACCGTGCAGCGCATCTGGAAGGCATTCTCGCTGCAGCCGCACCGCAGCGAGACCTTTAAGCTGTCCACCGATCCGCTGTTCGTCGACAAGGTGCGCGACATCGTCGGGCTCTACCTCAATCCGCCGGATCGGGCGGTGGTGCTCTGCGTCGACGAGAAATCTCAGGTGCAGGCGCTGGACCGCACACAGCCGATCCTGCCGCTGCGTCCAGGACAGCCAGAACGCCGGAGCCACGACTATACGCGGCACGGGACGACCTCCCTCTTCGCCGCGCTCGACGTCAAGGCGGGAACCATCCTCGGCAAGTGCATGGCGCGCCATCGCGCGGCCGAGTTCCGTCGGTTCCTCGCTATGGTCGAGAAGAACGTCCCACCCGACCTCGACGTGCACGTCGTCATGGACAACGCGTCGAGCCATAAGACCAAGATGATCCGGAATTGGTTTGCCAGGCGCCCTCGCTGGCATACGCACTTCACACCCACCTCGGCATCCTGGATCAACCAGGTCGAGCGGTTCTTCGCCCTGCTGACCGACGATCAGATCAGGCGCGGCACACATCGCTCGGTTCGAGAACTCGAGGCCGCAATCGCCGCCTACATCGATGCTCGGAACGCAGATCCCAAGCCTTTCCGATGGACCAAGTCCGCGGACGACATCCTGGCGTCAATCCAGCGCTTCTGCCAGCGCACGGTCGCCGTCCAGGCACAATGTGACTAGAAACTTCGGAATCGGGACACTAGGGCCCGTTTACAGTCACCGGGCCTAGAGCAAGGCCGCGGTGGCGAAGCGGGCGGGGGCCGGGTCAGTGCGCCGTCCAGGCAGAGCCGTTGCAATAGGCCGGCACCGAGACCGTGCCGCCACCCGTTAAGACACCGTCGTAGGTGGGCGTGGCAGCGTCGGAAACCGCGTACATCTCACCCTTCGCGGCCGCGCTGCAGGGTGGTAGGGACGCAACGGTGGTGAGCGGAAGCCGAAGGCCGCCGGCGGCCCAGATGCCTGTCGGGTTGGCGATAGCGTTGGTGAGGTGGCGGATCATCCGATTGCCGTTGCCTCCGATGGCTTGCAGGTTCAATTGCGGAGGCGCTCCCGATGCGCGATTGATGAACAGGAAGTCCGCGACGGGATGATTGGACCAGATGCTTGCGCCGACGATCGTGACATTGGCGTTCTGCGGCCAAAGGCCGATCATCGAGGGATCGCTTCCGCGGGTGAGCCCAAGGAGAAAGGTGATGTTGTTCATCATCAGGTTGACCGTGCCGTAGGGGCTAAAAACAAAATTTCCGGAGCGTTGCTCGAAATGGACGTTGACGGCATGCACGTTGATGCCACCGCCCTTAATGCCGATATGATTGTAGTCGATTGAAGAGTTCACGATGAAGAATTCGAAGCCCGCGTCGTCTTCAATGCCAATTCCGTTGTTGGCGATGGTGGTATCGGTGATGCCCATTGCCTCGCCGCTGTTGACGACGCCGGCAGGTGCATCCATTCCCGTCTCGTTGCCGATGATCTGGGAGCCTTCGAAGCGATCCATCCATGCGTTGTCCCCGAACTTGACGCCGACATGAAAGTTGGCCACCAGGATGTTGCTGAACACTTCGCCGTCGGCGAAATCGGTTCGCGGACTGAGCGAGCCGGATGGGTCGCCGCCCAGGTAGAGGCCGATGCTGCTACCCCCCTTGCCGGGGCCATCGATCGCAATATCGGCAATCCCGCCGGTCGCATAAGCGCTGTTGGGATCGCTGATAATGACGCAGGCGGCAGTCACGGAGGTGCATGACAAGCGCGACGCCGTCGATTCCGATCCGACAAGGCGCTCTGTCTTTCGCACCTTGATGGACGAGATCTTGTAGATGCCGGGAGAACCGTTCGGCCGGGCCGGGAAGTAGATCGCTCCGTAGGGATGTGCGTCGAGCGCCGCCTGGATGGCGGCCGTGCTGTCGGTTCTGCCGGTGGGGTCAGCACCGTAAGCAAGCACGCTCACCATGGCGCTCACGTTGCCTCGGGGCGTTTCATTGACCGCCGGCGTCTGCGCGTGGGCAAAGGAGGCCCTCGCCACGGCGGCTACGAGGCACGCGGCAAGATACATCGGGATATCGCGCATGCTGCCAATCCGCTTTCAATGGCCGAGCACTGTTCGACGAGATCGCGACCGAGGAGTAGTTTCGACATCCCGGGCGGGAATGGCAACGCAAATGTTTTTGCGCGCGGTCGATAGGGAGAACGCAAGCGGCTTTTCGCTTTGGCGAAGGCGCGTGACGGGATCGACGCTCACGTGATCGGGGTTGGGTTGGTTGGCCCGGCTCTGGGCGCATCGCCGCGCGGATGATGTTCGTCACGAACTTTGCCGATCCGGCTGTCGTTCTTCCGCTCGCAATCATTGCGGCATTGATGTTGGCCTTTACGGGTTGGTGGCGTGGCGCGGCGTTGTGGCTGGTCGTGGTGGGCGCGACGCTCGGGACGATGGCGGTACTCAAGGTCGCGGTCTTTGCTTGCGGCCCGCTGCGATTCGGCGGACTGGTGGAGAGCCCGAGCGGGCATACGGCGTCCGCGGCGATCGTCTATGGCGGCCTGGCCGCACTGGTAGCCAGGCGTTGCGGCGCCGGCGTGGTCCCCGCTTTTTTGCCCGCGCCGATGGCGGCGGCGCTGATCGGCTTCTCGCGTATCGCGCTCGATGCGCATACGCTGCCGGACGTGGTGATCGGCGGCGTGGTCGGTTGCGCGGGCGCTCTGGCGCTGCTTCTCTTGGCGGGAACGCCACCGCCGCGGCTGCCGCTGCCGCGGCTTCTGGGCCCCGCGCTGGTGGTCGTCGTGGTGATGCATGGCTACCAGCTGCATGCGGAAGCCGCGCTGCATGCGCTGGCGGTGCATTACCGGTGGATCGCGAGCTTCTGCAGCGCGCGCGGCGGGCCATAAACGAGTACCGATCGCGGCGGAGCGAACGGGCGCCGTCTGGCGGATGGGGTGGGATTCGAACCCACGAACCCTTGCGGGTTGGCGGTTTTCAAGACCGCTGCCTTAAACCGCTCGGCCACCCATCCGGCGCCGGGCGGACGGTACCGGAGATCGCGCGGGCGAAGCAATCGAGGTCCGGACGCCGTGCGCGGAGGGCCCGGCGGCTTGGCAGGGAGGGGGCCTGTGCTATCCCTCCCACCCATCCGGCTGCAAAGGATGGTGCCACGTGCGGATCGCCATGATCGGAGGGGGCTATGTCGGCCTCGTCTCGGGGGCCTGCTTCGCCCAGTTCGGCGTCGAGGTCGCCCTGGTCGAGGCGGATCCCGCGCGCCTGACCCAGCTCCAGGAGGGGGGCATCCCCATCTACGAGCCCGGTCTCGAGACGCTGGTGGCCGACAATGCGCGGGCGGGACGGCTCACCTTCGGCGCCGATCTCGCCGCCGCGCTCAAGGGCGCGGAGGCCGTCTTCATCGCCGTCGGCACGCCGACGCGGCGCGGCGACGGGCATGCGGACCTCTCTTATGTCTTCCAGGCGGTCGAGCAGATCGCGCGCGCGCTCACCCACGACACGGTGATCGTCACCAAGTCCACGGTGCCGATCGGCACCGGCCGCAAGATCGAGGCGATGCTCCGGGAGCTCCGCGGCGACCTCCGGCTCGAGGTCGCCTCGAACCCGGAATTCCTGCGCGAAGGCAATGCGATCGCCGACTTCATGCGCCCCGACCGGGTCGTCATCGGCGCCGAGACCGAGCGTGCCCGCGACGTGCTCCGCCGCCTCTACCGCCCCCTCTACCTGATCGAGACCCCCATTCTCGTCACCGCGCTCGAGACCGCCGAGCTCATCAAATACGCCGCCAACTCCTTCCTCGCGATGAAGGTCACCTTCATCAACGAGATGGCCGATCTCTGCGAGCATATCGGCGCGGACGTCCACGACGTCGCGCGCGGCATCGGCCTCGACGGGCGCATCGGCCGCAAGTTCCTCCACCCGGGCCCGGGCTTCGGCGGCTCCTGCTTCCCCAAGGACACGCTGGCGCTCGTGCGCATGGCGCAGGAGCACGACGCGCCGACGCGCCTGATCGAAACCGTCGTCGCGGTCAACGATGCGCGCAAGGCCGGCATGGCGGCCCGCGTCGTCGCCGCCTGCGGCGGGAGCGTGCGCGGCCTCGCCATCGCCGTGCTCGGCCTCACCTTCAAGCCCGAGACCGACGATATGCGCGATGCGCCATCGCTCCCCATTGTCGCGCGCCTCGTCGCCGAGGGCGCGACCGTGCGCGCCTTCGACCCCGCCGGCATGGCGGCGGCGCGGCCGCTCCTGCCTCCCGGGGTGGTGTGGTGCGAGAGTGCCATGGATGCCGCGACCGGCGCCGATGCCCTCGTCCTCATCACCGAGTGGAACGAGTTCCGCGCGCTATCGCCCGCGCGCCTCAAGGCCGCGATGCGCGGGGACAGGATCATCGATCTGCGCAACGTCTTCGATCCGGCCGCCATGCGCGAGAAGGGTTTTTCCTATCTCGGCCTCGGCCGGCCGCAAGCGAGGCAGGCCAGCGCCTGAGCCCGCGATGACACGAGAGGCGCTCGGCCATCTCCGCCGCGTCGATCCCGTTCTCGGCCGCTTCATCCGCCGCTTCGGCCCCTGCGACCTCCGCCCCGAGCGCGACCGGAGCCCGTATGCGGCGCTGCTCCGCGCCGTCGCCCACCAGCAGCTCCACGGGCGCGCGGCGGAGGCGATTTTTTCCCGCTTCCTCGCCCTCTATCCCGGGGAGGAATTTCCCGAGCCCGCCGCGGTGCTGGCCTCGGATCCCGCCGTTCTCCGCGCCTGCGGGCTTTCAGGAGCCAAGGTCGCGACGATCCGCGCGATCAGCGAGGCCACCCTCGCGGGCGTCGTGCCGACGCGCCGCGCCGCCGCCCGGCTTTCGGACGCCAGATTGATCGAGCGTCTCACCAGCGTCCGCGGCATCGGCCGCTGGACCGTCGAGATGCTGCTGATCTTCACGCTCGGCCGCCCGGACGTGCTGCCGGTCGACGATTTCGGCGTGCGCGAGGGCTACCGCCTGCTGCACGGGCTCGACGCGCAGCCGAAGCCCCGCGCGCTGGCCGAGCTCGGCGCCGTCTGGGCGCCCCACCGCAGCACCGCCGCCTGGTACCTCTGGCGCCGCGCCGGCGAAGCCAAGCCCATCAAACTTCCGACCTAAGGAACGGCTCCACGACGGCGATGAGCCCCTCGAGATTGTCGGCGTGCAGCCAATGGCCGGCGTTCGGAACCGTCGCGAAACGGGCGGCGGGAAAGAGGGCGCGGATGATGGGGCGATGCTCCGGGCGGATATAGTCCGAGCGCGCGCCGGCGACGAAGAGCGTGGGGCCTTCGTACCGCGCGCCCGGGGGCACCGGGAAATCCACGATGTCCGGCATCGCGGCGGCGATCTCCGCAAGGCCGTTCCGCCATGAGGGGTTTTCCCCAGTGATCAGATTTTGCAGCAAAAAGCCGCGCATCTCCGGCTCCGGGACCGCGGCGGCGAGCGCGGCGTCCGCGCCTGCCCGCGTAAGGCCGGGGGTGAGCGGCAGCGCCAGCATCGCGGCCGCCATCTCGCGGTGGTGGGGCGGGTAGGGGACCGGCGCGATATCGGCGGCGACCAGCGCCCGTACATCCTCCGCGCGTTCGAGTGCGAGGCGCATCGCGACCTTGCCCCCCATCGAGTGGCCCAGGATCATCGCCGGCAGCGCGTCCATCGCCGCCAGCGTTTCGCGCACGTCCTCCGCCATCGTCCCATAGCTCATGCCGGGCGCGTGCGGGCTCGCGCCATGGTTGCGCAAATCGAGCGCGATCACCCGGAATTGCGCCGCGAAGCGCCGCTGCAGCGCGCCGAAATTCCGCGCTGCACCAAACAATCCGTGCAGCAGGCAGAGCGGCGGGCCCCCGCCCGCCTCCCGCGCCGCCAGGATCATCGGCCGGCTCCCTTGATCCGGGCGCATCCCAGATTTGAGCGCCCGTCCCGTTCGCCGCGCTTGAAATGGCAGCGATTCCGTCCTTTATTGTGCGTCGCAACAAATGCTGCGTTGCAGCGAGGACGTACGATGACCGCCTTGGTTCCCATGCCTTTCGACGACTTCGAAAACCTCTCCAGCGCCGGCACCGGTTCGCTCCGCGGCCGCTTCGGCCGCTGGCTCGAAGAGCGCCGCCGGCGCAGCCGGCTCGCCCGCGAGCTGGCAGAGCTCTCCGAGCGTGACCTCAGCGACCTCGGCATCGGCCGGGCCGACTTCTCCGCCATCATCCGCGGCACCTATCGGCGCTAGCTAGAAAGAGGGACGCTTTCCGGCCCAGGGCCGCGCCGCCTCGAAGGCGGCGGCGGCCTTGAGCACGCCCGCATCGTCGAACCGCCTGCCCACCACCTGCACGCCGACGGGCAGCCCGTCCCCGGTGAAGCCGCAGGGGATGCTGGCCGCGGGGTTGCCCGTGAAATTGAACGGGTACGAGAACTCGGCCCAGCTCACCCAGTCCCATTCATGCTGGGGCCAATGGGCGGGCATCAGGCGCTCGGCGGGGAAGGCCGCAACCGAAACCGCCGGCGTGATCAGGAAGTCCCAATCCTCGAAGAACCGGCCGACGGCGGCGCAATAGGCGTATTTCCGCTCCCGCGCCTGCTGATAGGCGCTGATGCTCACCGCCTGGCCGGCGCGGATGCAGGCAACGAGGCCCGGATCCATCCGCTGCTCCCATTCCGGGAGATATTTCGCGTAAGCCGTCATGTGGGCGGGCCAGAAGAGGCGGATCAGCTCCGGCCCGAGCCTCCCCCAGGGCGGCGTCACCTCTTCCACGCGTGCGCCGAGCTCGGCGCCAAAGACCCGCGCCGCCTCGGCGACGAGTTGGGCGACTTCGGGATCCACCCGCGCGTGGCCGAGGTCGGGGCTGAAGGCGATGCGGGCGCCGCGGATCCCCTCGCCCAGCCGTGCCGGATAGGGCTCGGGCCAGGTCTCGAGCGCGCTGTGGTCGAGCGGATGGGGCCCGGCCATCATCGTGAGCATCAGGGCGGCGTCGGCGACGGTGCGGGTGAGCGGGCCGATATGGGCGGTGTAATCGCCGGTGCTGACGGGATAGTTGGGCACCCGCCCGTAGGTGGGCTTCAGCCCAAACACGCCGCAGAAATGCGCCGGCATGCGGATCGAGCCCGCCCCGTCCGAGCCCTGGTGCAGCGGCCCGTAGCCCGCGGCCGCGGCGACGGCGGCGCCCGCCGAGGAGGCGCCGGCGTTGAAGCCCGGTTTCCAGGGATTGTGCGTGATCCCGGTGAGCGGGCTCTGGCTCACGCCCTTCCAGCCGAACTCCGGGGTCGTCGTCTTGCCGAGCACGATCGCGCCGGCCGCCTTGAGGCGCGCGACGAAGGGCGCGTCCTCCTCGGGCACCACGCCGCGCTGCGTCCAGGAGCCGCGCTCGGTGCGGATCCCCTTGGTGATGGCGAGGTCCTTGATGGTGACCGGGATGCCTTCCAGCGGGCGCGGCTCGCCCTTGATGTACGCGGCCTCGGCCGCCTTCGCCGCCTCGAGCGCCTGGTCCCCGACCAGGGTCGCGAAGGCGTTCAGCGTGGGCTCGAGGCGGGAGACACGGGCCAGCACCGCGCGCGCAAGCTCGACCGGCGAGAGCGCGCGCTTGCGCATCAGCCCCGCGAGCTCGGCCGCAGGGGCGTAGCAAAGATCTTCGTCCGTCATGCCGGAAGGCTAATAGCGGCGAAGCAGGGCCACCAGCCTCCCCTGGACGCGCACGCGCTCGGCCGGCAGCAGCCGCACCTCGTAGCGCTGGTTCGCGGGCTCGAGCGCGATCGACTGGCCGCGCCTTCGCAGCCGCTTCAGCGTCACCTCGGCCTCGTCCACCAGCGCCACCACGATCTGGCCGTTCTCCGCCGTCTCGGCCTTGCGGATCACCGCGGTGTCGCCGTCGAGGATGCCGGCATCGATCATCGAATCGCCCGCGACCTCGAGCGCGTAGTGCTCGCCGGAGCCGAGCATCGCCAGAGGCACCTCGATATGGTTCCCCTGATCGCGGAGCGCCTCGATCGGCAGGCCCGCCGCGATCCGCCCATAGAGGGGGATCTGGACCGCACCCGCCTCGCTGGCCGCCCGCACGCCGGGCAGGCGGGAGGTGAAATCGCCGCGGATGACGTTGGGCGAGAAGCCCGCGGCCTCGGCCCGGGCGGGCTGGGCGGGGCGCTCGGCGGCCTCGGTCGGGAGGCGGAGCACTTCGAGCGCGCGCGCGCGATGATGCCGGCGGCGGAGGAAGCCGCGTTCCTCGAGCGCCGAAATCAGCCGGTGCACGCCCGACTTCGACTTGAGCTGAAGCGCGTCCTTCATCTCCTCGAAGCTCGGCGAAAAGCCGGAACTCCTGAGATGCCGGTCGATGAAGACGAGAAGCTCGTGCTGCTTGCGGGTGAGCATGGCTGATCCTTCCTGGCGGTGCCGCCAGCCGCGAGATCCGGCGTCTCGGAACAAACCGGCAACGAGATCAGGCTTCTAAAGTCCGATTCGAAGCCGCGTCAAGCGATTCCCGCGTCTTTCAAACGCCTAAGGCGTCGAGGCGGATCACCGCGACGATCGCGCCGGGCTCGAGTGCCGGCGCGTGGGGCGGGCGGACGATGAGCGCGCCGGCTTCGGCGAGCAGGCGCATGAGCGAGGAATCCTGGCGGGGGAAGGGTGTCGCGACCAGGCGGCCCTCCGGGTCGCGCGAGAGCTTCGCGCGGAGATGATCGGCGCGCCCATCGTTGGCGGGAACGGCGGCGCCGAGGCGGGCCTCCTCGGCCGGCAGCGCCGCATCCGCGAGGCCGGAGAGGCGGGCGAGTGCGGGGAGGAGGAAGAGCATGGCGCAGACCATCGCCGAGACCGGGTTGCCGGGCAGCCCGAGAACCGGCACGCCGCCGACCCGGCCGGCCATCAGCGGCTTGCCCGGGCGCATCGCGATCTTCCAGAAATCGAGCGCGAAGCCGCGGCGGGAAAGCCCGGCGCGCACCAGGTCGTGCTCGCCGACGCTCGCCCCGCCGGTGGTGACCAGGATGTCCATCCCTCGCGTCGCCTCGGCGGCATCGGCGATCGCCGTCACGTCGTCGGGCGCCACCGGCAGCACCGTGGGCTCCGCGCCGGCGGCAAGCGCAAGCGCTGCCAGCGCGTGGGCGTTGGAACTGACGATGCCGCCAGGCGGAAGCGGCTCGCCCGGCAAGGCGATCTCGTCGCCGGTCGCGAGCAGGGCCACGCGCGGGGCGCGGTGGACGGTGATCCAGGGGTGGTTGGCGGCGGCGGCCAGCCCGATATCGCGCGCGGAGAGGCGCCGCCCGGACGGGATCAGGACCGTGCCCTCGCGGAAATCCTGCCCCGCGCGGCGGATATGCCGCCCCGAAGCGACGCTCTCGCCGACGATGACCGCTCCGTCCTCCTCGCGCGCGTCCTCCTGAAGCAGGATCGCGTCAGCGCCCTCGGGCACGACGCTCCCGGTGAAGATGCGGATCGCCTCGCCCGGGCCGAGCTTGCCCGCGAAAGGATGGCCGGCGGGGGCCGAGCCGATGAGGCGAAGCCGCGCGCCCGCCGCACCCTCGGCGGCGGCCAGCGCATAGCCGTCCATCGCGGAGACATCGACGGGCGGCTGGGTGCGCCGGGCGGCGATCGGGGCGGCGGTTACGCGGCCGAAGGCCGAGGCGAGCGCCACCGTTTCGGCGGGCGTGGGCTTGAGCGGGTCCAGGATACGGGCCCGTGCCTCCTCGATGCTGAGCAATCCGGACATGGCCTGGCCCTCCCTGCTCAGGCCGCCCGGAACTCGCCGGACTTGCCGCCCGCCTTGTGGGTGAGGCGGAGCGCCTCGATCCGCATCCCACGATCGGCCGATTTCAGCATGTCGTAGAGCGTGAGCGCCGCGACCGCGGCGGCCGTCATCGCCTCCATCTCGACGCCGGTGCGGCCGATGGTCTTCGCCGTGGCGGCAATCTCGATCGCGGGCCCCTCGGGATCCGGGGATAGCTCGACGGCGACCGAGGCGAGCGGCAGCGGATGGCAGAGCGGGATCAGCTCCGCCGTGCGCTTGGCCGCCATGATGCCGGCAATGCGCGCGGCGGCGAGCACGTCTCCCTTGGGCGCGGTGCCGGAGATCAGCGTCTCGAGGGTGGCGGCCGCCATGACCACGCGGGCGCGGGCGGTCGCGGTGCGCTCGGTTTCCTCCTTGCCGCCCACGTCCACCATCGCGGCGCGGCCGAGCGCGTCGAGATGGGAAAGCTGCGCGCTGGGCATCCCGCGCCTCAGGCCGCGCCGAGCAGGGCGCGGGTGGCGGCGGCGACGTCCGCCTGGCGCATCAGGCTCTCGCCCACCAGGAAGCAGTGCGCGCCGACGGCGACCAGCCGGCGAATGTCCGCGTTCGAGCCGATGCCGCTCTCCGTCACCAGGAAGCGGTCCGGCGGCACCTGGGGGGCGAGGTCGAGTGTCACTTTAATATCAGAACTCCAGCGTCTTGAGATTGCGATTGTTGATCCCGATCAGTGGGGTCTCCAGCCCGAGCACGCGCTCGAGCTCGCGGGCATCGTGCACCTCCGCCAACACGTCCATATCGAGCGCCCGGGCCAAGGCCTCAAGCGCGCGTGCCTCCTCGTCGGTGAGCGCGGCCATGATCAGCAGCACGGCGTCCGCGCCCATGGCGCGGCTTTCGTAGACCTGCCAGGGATCGAGGATGAAGTCCTTGCGCAGGATCGGGAGGTCGCAGGCGGCGCGGGCGGCGCGGAGATGCTCGGGCGCGCCCTGGAAATGGCGGGGCTCGGTGAGCACCGAGAGGGCGGCGGCTCCACCCGCGTCATAGGCGCGGGCGAGCGCGGCGGGGTCGAAATCGGCGCGGATGAGGCCGGCGGAGGGCGAGGCCTTCTTGATCTCGGCGATCAGCGCGTGGCCGGCCTCGGCGACCCGCTGCTTGAGCGCGAGGCCGAAGCCCCGCGGGGCGTTGTCGGCCGCGCCGATCGCCTGCTTGAGCGCATCGATGCCGGTCTCGCCCTTCCGCCGCGCGATCGCGGCGCGGGTTTCGGCACAGATGCGCCCGAGCGTGCCGGCTTCCTCAGCGCTCATGGGCTCTCCCGCGCGCTCGTCATGCGGCCTCCCGGCTTTCGCGCAGCAAGGCCTCGAGCGCCTCGAGCGCCGCGCCCCGATCGATGGCGGCCGCCGCCTGGCCCACGCCCTCGGCGACCGAGCGGGCGCGGCCCGCGACGACGAGCGCGGCCCCGGCGTTGAGGAGGACGGTGTCGCGATAGGCGCCAGGCGCGCCCTTCAGCAGGGCAAGGAGGGCGGCGGCGTTCGCCTCCGCATCCCCGCCGCTTATGGCGGCGATCGGGGCTCGAGCGAGGCCGACCTCCTCGGGAGCGAGGGTGAATTCCCGGATCCCTTGCGGCGACAGCTCCACCACTTGGTTCTCCCCGGCGAGCGTCAATTCGTCCAATCCCTGCCCATGCACGATCCAGGCCTGCTCGGTGCCGAGCCGGGCGAGCGTCTCCGCCATCGGGCGGGCCCAAACCGGGGCGAAGACGCCGGTGAGCTGGCGGCGCACGCGCGCGGGATTGGCGAGCGGCCCGAGCAGATTGAAGATCGTGCGGGTGCCAAGCTCGGCGCGCGGTCCGGCGGCGTGGCGGAGGGCCGCGTGATGGCGCGGGGCGAAGAGGAAGACGCAGCCGGCGGCGCGGAGGATGGGTGCGAGGCGCTCGAAAGGCGGCTCGATGGGGACGTCCAGGGCCGCGAGCACGTCCGCGCCCCCCGTGCGCGAGGAGAGCGCGCGATTGCCGTGCTTGGCCACCGGCACGCCGGCGCCGGCGACGACGAAGGTGACGGCGGTCGAGACATTGAGCGTGCCCGCCGCGTCCCCGCCGGTGCCGCAGACATCCATGGCGTCGGGCGGGGCCTCGATCGCGATCATGCGCGCGCGCATCGCGCGGACCGCGCCGGTCAGCTCGGCGACCGTCTCGCCGCGAACGCGCATCGCCATGAGAAGTCCGGCGATCTGGGAAGGCGTCGCCTCGCCCGACATGATCACGCCGAAGGCTTCCTCGGCCTCCGCCTCGGCGAGCGTCTTGCCGGCGGCCAGCCTGCCAAGAACCGGCTTCAGCCCGGGCGGCATGGGCGGAACGTTCAGAGCGGATTGCGCCCGGCTGGACAAGGAAAGGCGCGCGCGGCCGGGCCGCCCACGGGTCAGGCCGCGCGGGCCGGAGCGTTGGCGCCGCGGGCGATCGCCGCGAAGTTCGCGAGCAGGCGATGCCCCTCTTCGCTCGCGATGCTCTCGGGGTGGAACTGCACGCCGAACACCGGCAGCAGCCGATGAGAGAGCGCCATCATCGTTCCGTCCTCGGTCCAGGCGGTGGGGACGAGCTCGGGCGGCAGCGTCTCGCGCGCAACGATCAGGCTGTGGTAGCGGGTGGCGACGAACGGGTTCTTCATGCCGGCGAAGAGGCGGCTTCCGTCATGATGGATCGGGCTCGTCTTGCCGTGCATCGGCACGCTGCCGCGGCGGATTTCGGCCCCGAACGCCTGGCCGATCGCCTGATGGCCGAGGCAGACGCCGAGGATGGGCACGATGCCGGCCGCCGCCTTGACCAGATCGACGCAGATTCCGGCTTCGTTCGGCGTGCAGGGGCCGGGCGAGAGCACGATCGCCTCCGGCCCGCTTGCCAGCGCGTCCGCGACGCTGATCGCGTCGTTGCGCCAGACGCGGCAGCGCACGCCCACCTCGCCCAGGAAATGCACGAGGTTGAAGGTGAAGCTGTCGTAGTTGTCGATCAGGAGAAACATGCATCCATCCTGCGCACGGCCCGGCCGGCGGTCAATGCGGGGCGCAGCACTCACCCTAGCCCAGGAGCTTCGCGCCGACCAGCGCCAGCACCAGTGCCAGGGCCGGGCGCAGAAACGATTCTGAAGTGAAACGGACGGCGAGGCTGCCGGCGATGATGCCCGGCACGGAGCCGGCGAGCAGCGAGAGCAGGATGTGGAGATGAACGGTGCCGAGCCACGCGTGGCCGAGGCCGGCGAGCAGCGTGAGCGGCACGGCGTGCGCGATGTCGGTGCCGACGATCTTGGCGGCGGGAAGGCGCGGATAGAGGAAGAAGAGCGCGCTCGTGCCGGCGGCGCCGGCACCGACCGAGGAGACGGAGACCAGGATTCCGACGACGAATCCCACGGCGATCGTGTAGAGGATCGATGTGTTGAGGCCGAAATCGGGGCTGCGGCGGATCGCCGCGCGGATGATCGGACCTTTGAGGAGGAGCACGAAGGCGGTGATGAGGAGGGCCGCGCCGAGGGTCGCGGAAATCACCGCCTCGGCCGCCGGTCCGGTCGCGCCGAAATGATGGAGTGCGAGGATCGTAACGATGGTCGCGGGAATGCTGCCGATGGCGAGCCGGCCCACGATCTTCCACTCGACGGTATCGCCCGCATGATGCACGGCCGTGCCGACACCCTTGGTGATGGCGGCGTAGAGGAGATCCGTGCCGACGGCGGAGGCGGGGGAAATGCCGAAGACGAGGATGAGGATGGGTGTCATCAGCGAGCCGCCGCCGACGCCGGTGAGGCCGACGAGGGTGCCGACGAGGAGGCCGGAGAGGGCGTAGAGCGGATCGATCAGCCACGCACCGTGCATCGTGCAGACCCCCTTTCCCCGCTCCTCCGTTGGTCATGTCATGGCCGAGAAAGGAGCGGCAAGCGAGGAAAAACTCCATTGCGTTTTCCGCGTGCCGCCGACAAGAATTTTCTCCTGCAAAGTTTTCCGACAGGGTACCCTTGCGGGCCCGGAAGCCCGGTTACGCGAAGAGCGACGGCCTGAGGCGGCGATAATGCCGGGTGAGCTCGGCCCGGTCCTGAGCGAACCATCCCGCGAGCCAGTCGTGATAGGCGGCGGCGCTCGCCTCCGCCGGCAGCCGGCCGGCCAGCACGCCGGCCGCAAGATCGCCGGCCGCGATCCCCGACATGATCGCCTTGAGCACGCCATGCGCCGAGGTTGGATCGAGCGCGGCGGCGGCGTCGCCGACCATGAACCAGCCGGGCCCGGCGGTCCGCTCGGCGATCCGCCAGGTCACGTCCGCGCCGCGCGAGCGCGCGAGCGGCGCAAGGCCGCGGAACTCCTCGGGCAGCCACTCCCTCTCGGGACGCGCATCGAAGGAAAGCCGTGTCCACTGATAGGTTCTTTCCCAGACCCGCGCCGTCCAGGTCCAGCCGGTCGCATCGCCGCGGAGCAGCGGCGCCGCGTCGCGCGCCGGGCACGCGCCCTCGACATAGCCGTAGCGGGCGATGAAGCGCGGCGAGCGCGGCGGGCTTGCGATGCCGAGCGCGCGGGCGAGCCAGCGCGCCCGTCCGCTCGCGTCGACCACCAGGCGCGCCGCGACCGGCCCCCGGTCCGTCAACACCCCGCGGACCGCGCTTATGTCCCCGAGCACGCCGGTGACCGCCGCGGCGCGGCGCACCTCGACACCGGCCTCCCGCGCACGCGCGAGCAAGAGCGCGTCGAAATCGGCGCGGCGGACATGAAACCCGTCCCACGGGCCGCGCGCATCGCCGCCGAATTCCGTGAAGCCGCGCTTTCCGCCCCACTCGACCCAGATCCCTGCGTGCCGGGCATGGACGAAGGGCGCGAGCCGCTCCCCCAGCCCGAGCTGCCCGAGCAGCGGCGCGAGCCCGGGATGCAGCGTTTCCCCCGGCCTCTCTTGAAAAATTTCCTCGCGCTCGCAAAGCACGACAGTGAGGCCGCGGCTCGCCGCGGTGATCGCGGCGGCAGCACCACCCGGTCCGCCGCCGACGATGACGAGGTCGTGCTCAGGCACGCCGGCTCGGCCCGCAGCCGGAACCGACAGCGGGTAACCTATGTCGGCATCGACGTATCCGCTTCCCACGCGCCGTTGTCCCGCCGCAGCAGGACCGTGTTCCCGGAGACGAAGGCGCTCGCCTGCTCGAGCACCGCGACGAGGACGATGCGAATATCGTCCGGGTCATGGCTCTGCTCTCCCCAGCGATAGACCTCGAAGCGATAGCGCCGCGGCCCCGCGAGCGTCACGCCGGCGGCCTTCTCGGCCGCCGCCAGGTCGGGATCGTCCGCGGCGGCGAGGCGGAAGGAGAGCACCGCCCAGGCCGCCTTGGCGCGCAGGATCTTCGGCACCGCCGTCGCCGGGTCCTCGTGCTTGAAGAAATCGGGGTCGTGGATGCCGAGGCTCCAATACACCGCCTCCATGGCGAGCGTGCGCCTTTGATATTCCGCCGCGTCGATGCGCGAAGTCAGCGCCGCCGTCATCGTGCCGGCAAGGTCGATGTAATCGACGCGCAGCTCGTCGCTATAGGCGACGACGGGCTGTCCGCCGATCCTGCGCAGCACCGGGCCGCGCACGCCGTCCCACGGCATGAATGTCCCCTCGCCGAGTGGCGCGCTGCCGATCTCCTCGTCGGTGAGCGGGGTGCTCGTCGGATAGGGATAGAGCTCGCCGCCAAGGCGCTTGGCGGGCTGGTAGACGCGCGTCGCGTCCGGTGCGGCGGCCGGCCAGTAATTGCCGAGCGCGGCGCAAAGCTTGGCGTCCTCGACGAACGGCGATCCGAGGCCATAGCCGGCGAGGAATTTCTGCAGCTTTCGCCTCGGATCCGTGAAATAGATGCCCTGGCTCGTGTCCCATCCGGGATCGAACAGGCCGGGCGAGCCGTCCGGCAGCCCCACCTTGGAATCGGACACCGGGCCGTTCGGCGGCTGGATGGGCCCCGGCGCATCCACCGGTTGCGAAACGATCGCGGTGATCGTCGTGTCCTCGAGGCTGAACCCCACGGGCAGCGTGACGTTCGCCGCGATTCGCGTCTGCGAGAGGGCATAAGGCGGGATCGCCCAAAGGGCAGCGCGTACCGGCTCCGGCACGCTGTTCTGCCACCAGTGCATCAGCCCGCGCTGGGTCACGTCGGGGAAGAAATCCGGCAGCCCGACCATGCAGTAGGCGGGCATCCGCTCGGCGATCGCATCCTCGAGCTGCGGGCAACGCGCCGCGATCCACCCGTCACCGGAGAAATCGATGTAGTGCAGCGTCTGGTAGCCGCCCTGGCGAATGATCTCCATCATGTCGGGCCGCAGGTTGAGATTGTCGATCGCGCCGTTCGCCGCCAGCCGATGGCGGATATTGAGGTATTCGGGAGCGGGCCTCTGGGTGCTCTGCGCCGCGTCCTGGATGTAGCGGGGCTCGGGACCCGTCTCGGCCGCCGGGAGGATCTGCAGCGACGAGAATTGGAGTCCGTCGGGTTCCGAGGTATAGCGCCCGTCGACCGGGAACGTGAGCGGCAGGCCCTTGTATTGCGCGGCAACCGTGAGCGGCGAGGGGCGCGGCTCGAGCACGCCGAACCCGAAATCGGTGCGTTGCGAAAGCGACCCAATCCGCTCGTCCTTGATCACGAACGGGAAGTTCTCGAGGTCGCTGCCGCCCCAGTTGTTCTGCAATCCGTTGAGCTCGAGGAAGCGGTGGAACTGCGCGAGCTCGTCGTTGCGGAGCCCTGAGGCGAGCTCGAGGTCGAGATCACGCCCGGCGATGCATTCGGGGCCGCTGAAGAGCTTGTGGATCGGCACCCAGAAGGCGAGGTCGCGATCGCCCGGCAGCGCGTCCTGCGGGCCGAAGCTCGCGTCCGCGCCGCTCGCCTTGACCGCGACGTAGGCCGCGAAGCGGCGCGGGACGACGCGAAAATCGAACGGCCGCGCCTCGTCGCCGGTGGTGAAGTTCCGCCGCGCGGCGTCATAGAACGGTTCGATCGAGCCAAGCCTCGCGATGCCGGCGCGGGCGAAGCAGAGTTCGGCGTGCTGGCCGTGCACCGAGAGCGGCGTGTTGCGATACTGAAGCGCATAGACGGCGATGCCGAGCGTGCGCCCTTCGGCGCGGCTTTGCAGCTCGGCGAGCGTCGGCGGCTCGGCGCCATAGACGAAATTCTCGACCGCCTCGATCTCGGCGAGCGTGGGGAAGCTGCCGAGTGCCGCGCCGTTGCGATCGGCGAGCACGCCGGGCGAGGCGAAGGCGTGGTAGAGCAGGCTGCGGTCCGGATTGCCACGGCTGATCGCGCGCACGCCGGCGGCGTCGAAATCGCCGAAGCCGGGATAGGTGCGGTCGATCCGCGCGAGCGGCTTGGTGAGCTCGGTCCTGAGATCCGCTTCCGTGATGTCGAGCTCGCCGCCCGTCGCCTCGAGCAGGAGCTGTCGCCAGCCGAGCGGTGCGAGCCGCTTGCAGGCGGCGCCGACGCCATCGATCAGCGGCCTGGCTTCGGCGGCCAGCGCATTTTGACGAAAGCCGCCCACGAACGCGCCGACGCCGAACGCGGCAAAGCCGAGAAACGCCCTACGTGTCGTCACGAGTTTCCTCCCCAATCGTAGGTCTTGGATCCCGGCCGATCCGCAACCGCGGCACGTTAGGGGCGATCGGCGCGGCTGGAAACCGTTTTCTTGCGAGTGCCAAATGATCCCCGCGCTGAACCGCGGGCGCGCGCTTCGCAGGGAGCGAGACCGGCGAGATCCGGCGTGCGTTTTGGCGATCGATTCCGTGGATATGGCGGGTCGCGAGGCGTCTTGGTGCCCCGGTTCCACCGGCAGCGATAGTGATCTAGGGTGCTCTCATGGTCGAGGGGAGGGATCTGTTGCGGGCGGCTCTGCGTACGGGAAGCCGCGGCTCGGGTGAGAGTCGGCAATGCCCGAGGGCGTGCCGCTCTCGCGAGAGGCATCGTTGGTTTCTTGGGCTTCATCGTCGTCGCTGAGCCACCGCAATGGCAGAGACCGAGATTGCCCATGACGGCGCGCCCGCCTTCGACGATGCGTTCCGGGCGCAGCTCCGCGATTTGTTCCGCTGGCGGCGCGACGTGCGCTGCTTTCGCCGCGAGCCGCTGCCTTCTTCCGTGCTGGACGATCTCTTGGAGACCGCGTGCCTCGCCCCGTCGGTCGGCCTCAGCCAGCCCTGGCGCTTCGTCACCGTTGACGATCCGGCGCGGCGGGCCGCCGTGCGTGCGAGCTTCCTGGCCTGCAACGCGCGCGCGCTGGCCAGCCAGGAGGCCGATCGCGCCGGCCTCTATGCGCGGCTCAAGCTGGCGGGCCTCGACGAAGCGCCCTGCCACCTCGCCGTGTTCGCCGAGCCGAGCCCCGAACAGGGGCACGGGCTGGGGCGCGGCACCATGCCGGAAACGACGGCCTACTCGGCGGTGATGGCCGTGCACACGCTCTGGCTCGCCGCGCGCGCGGCGGGATTGGGCCTCGGCTGGGTGTCGATCCTCGATCCGGCGACGGTTGTCGCCGCACTCGACGTGCCGGCGGGATGGACGTTCATCGGCTATTTCTGCGTGGGCTACCCGCTCGCCGAGAATGACACGCCAGAGCTCGAGCGCGCCGGGTGGGAGCGGCGAAGAGCCGCGGTCGCCGTGCGCCTTCGCCGCTGACGAGGGGCATCGCCGCGATCCCCCGCGTGATTCACGCCTTCGGTGATTCCAGCTTCGGCGATCACGCTCTAACTTGCCGGGCTCGAGGGAGAAATCGGAATCGCCGCGGCGAGGATTCGCCGCACGACCTCGAAACGTGCGCTTAATGTGTCCTCCGCCGCGTCGAGCTGCGACGTCAGAAGCTTTGCCGGCACGATAAAGAGTTGATTGTCGAAGGACATCATGACGTCGGGAATTCTGCGCAGCTCGACGACGATGCCGCGACCGGGGAAGAAGAGGAGCAGGGGCCCCGACGGCAACCTGAGAACCTGGGGAAGAATCGCATCCGAATAGGATTGGCGGAAGCTTTCATCGCGGCGAGGATTGTCACAGCCCCCGCGATAGACGGGGAACGGCGGGTCGAAGCGCTCGATCAGGTAAAATTCCCCTCGGGCGATGCCGTGATCGCGAAGAATGAGGAATTGCGAGAACGGTTCGTGCGTGCATTGGTTATATTCCGTATTCCAGTCCAGCTCGACCCCGCCGCCCAGCTCACTCCGGTTAAGCGCGATTGTCATGTCATAGAGTTTTTCCAGACCCGTCTTGTCGAACCCGGCGTATGCGGTCAGCGTGAGCCCGACCGGATCCCAAATCAGTCTCTTCCCCTTGAGGGAGACTTCGATGTAGGGAAGCCGGCCTTTCTTGTATACCCGCAAAATTCCATCGAATTTCCAGTATCTGACCTGACCCGCGGCCGGTGCCGGCCGGGCGCCGGCGCTCGGTTCACTCGCGGACGGAGCCGTTGTGGTTGCGGCCCGCCCATGAAGCAGTGGCCACCCGAGCGCGATCACCAGACCCATGGCGAGCGATAGAGATCTTTGCCTTGCAGGAATCATCTCCACCGCATCCCATCCTCAGTGTGGCGCTGCAGCGGTGAGGACATGCTCACCCGTCGTAAGCAGAGGACGTGGGCTCGGCGAGAGCCTCGCTCAGGCTTTGGCCGAACCGCCGGCGCAGTGCTGCCGCGACGCGCGCGATGAGCGCGGCCCAGCCGCCGGGCGCGGGCTGGCGGAAGAGGCGCACGGAGGAATACCAGGGCGAATCCTCGCGGTTCGTGAGCCAGCGCCAGTCGGGGCCGTGCGGCAGCAGGATCCAGGTCTCCTTGCCGAGTGCTGCCGCGCAGTGCGCGGTCGCGGTGTCCACCGCGATGACGAGATCGAGCGCCTCGATCAGCGCGGCGGTCGCGGCGAAATCGGTAAGCTCCGCGGAAAGATCGAGCAGGCAAGTCAGATCTTCCACTTCTTCCGCGCGCTCTCCCACCTGAAGGCTCACGAAGCGAATGTCCGGGACCGCGAGGAGTGGGGCCAGATGCCCGATCGGCATCGAGCGGCGCGCATCGTTGGAATGGCGCGGATTGCCCGCCCAGACGAGGCCCACGCGCGGGGAGGCGGGCAGCATCGCGGCGAAACGGCGCGTGGCCTCGGGGTTTGCGGCGAGGTAGCGGTCGGGCGAGGGAATCGCATCGAGCCGGGTCGCGAAACGGTGCGGCAGGCTCATTTGGTTGATCCAGAAATCGGCGGGCAGAAATAGTTCGCCGACAGGAACGAGTCCCGCGAGCCCGAGCTTTCCCGCAAAGAGGGGGACGAGCGAGGCGTCGCAGGCAAGTGTGACGCGCGCGCCACTTGCGGCGAGCAGCGGAAGATAGCGCGCGAACTGGATGGTATCGCCGAGCCCCTGCTCGGCATAGACAAGGAGGCTCTTCCCGGCGAGCGTCTTGCCCTGCCAGACCGGCCCCTGCGGCTCGGGATGCGGGAGGGGAAAGCGGGGCGAGCGCCTTCGCGCCTCATACCTTTCCCAGCCTTTTTCGTAGTCCCCGGCAAGCAGAAGCGCGATGCCCTGGTTCCACTCCGCCTGAACGAAATCGGGATCGCGCGCGAGTGCGGCCTCGCAGGCGGCGATCGCCTCGCCGGTGCGGCTTTGCAAGCTCAGCAGATGGCCGAGGCTCGCATGCGCCTCGGCAAGCGCGGGATCGAGGGCGATCGCGCGCCGGCAGAGCGCTTCGGCCTCGGTGATGCGGTCCTCGTCGGCCAGGAGATTGCCGAGATTGAGATGCGCCTTCGCGTGGGCGGGATCGCGCGTGATCGTTCGCTCGAGCCCCGCGATCGCCGCCGGCGCCGCGCCGAGCCCGGCGAGCGCCATCGCGCGCAGGAACTCGGCTTCCGCAAGCGCGGGCGCGAGCAGGAGCGCGGAGTCCGCCGCCGCGAGCGCCTCCGCCGGCCGCTCCGCGTGCAAAAATGCGGCGGCAAGTCCCGCGTGCGCGGCGGCGTGGCGGGCGTCGGCGGCGATCGCCGCGCGATAGGCTTCGATCGCCTCGGCGATGCGCGCGCCGGCGATGAGTGCGGCGCCACGCGTCGTCTGCCCCGGCGCCGCGCGCGGATCGAGCCGACACGCGGCTTCAGCGGCTTCTAGCGCGGCCTCGCACTCGCCCGCCTCGCGGAGGCAGTTGGAGAGATTGACGAGGGCGCCGAAATGATCGGGATGGGCGGCGAGGAGGGCGCGGAAAGCGGCGATGGCGTGGGCACGCTCGCCCGCGCGATGGAGCGCATTGGCGTGCGCGAAGCGCGTCTCGGCGTGATCCGGCCGAAGCGACGCGGCGCGCGCGAGAAGGCGTTCCGCTTCCGCCGGCCTCTCGCGCGCCAGCATCAGCACGCCGCGAAGATAGAGCACGCTCGGCTGCGCGGGCTCGCGTGCCAGCACCGCGCAATAGGCTTCGTCGGCCGCCTCGAATCTCGCCGCCTGGTGATGCGCGAGGCCGGCGGCCAGAAGGTCGAGGATGTCGGCTTCGGCGGGAGAATCCTTGGGCATTTTGGCCCGGCACGATTTTCCCCGCGTTTCTATCGGGCGGAAGTGAAGGATCGGTGAAGGCGCGCCGCCGGCTCAGGCGGGCGCTGCCTGGAGGGCCCCGGTGGCGATCCTTGCCAGGCAGTCGTCGATGACCGCCCAGTCGCCGGCGCAGGCGACCGCGGCGACATAGCCGTCGGGCCGGACGAGCCAGATCCCGGCCTCGTCGGGGGGCTTGCGGAGGCCGGGCTCCAGCAGCGATGCGTGGCGGCGCAGCATTGCGCGGGCCCGCTCGTCTTCGCCCGCGAGCAGCGCGAAGCGGGGCGCCTCGCCCGCGCCGAAGGGCCGCTCGCAGAGCATCCGCTCTCCCGGCTGCGGGCCGGCCAGGCCCTTGGCCGTTCCCGCGTTCAGCTTGCTCGCGGGGGTAGCCGATCGTGATCTCCGAAAGCCTATCGGCCATGGCGTGCCTCGCGGCCGAGAGCCCGAGGATCCGGTGCGCGACGAAGTTCCTGAGGTCCTGCAGGAGATAGTTCTTGACCGTGGCGATGCGGATCAGCCGCCCGGACTCGGCGAGGACCCGCTCGGCGACGGCGCTGCGCTCCTCGCTGTAGCTGCCGAGGAGGTCAGGGCCGGCGTGACCCCGCTCGACCAGCGCCAGCTTCCAGGCCAGGTTGAATGCGTCCTGCATGCCCGTGTTCATGCCCTGGCCGCCGGCGGGGCTGTGGACGTGCGCGGCGTCGCCGGCAAGGAATACCCGGCCCGCGCGGTAGTCCTCGACCTTGCGCTCGTTCACCCGGAAGCCCGCGAGCCAGATCGGATCGGCGAGCGTGACGCCGGCCGCGCGCCGGGCGACGATGGCCTGGACCTCCTCGAAGGTGGGCTCGTGCAGCGGGCTCGCACCGATGTCGGCGATGATGCGGTAGCGTCCGGGCGAGATCGGAAAAAACATGACGGAGCCGTCGCGATGCCAGAAGATCGCGAGCTCCGTCTCCGGCAGATCGAGGCCGGCGACGTGGATGTCGGCGAGCAGGAAGGTCGTTGGCAGCGTGTCGCCGCCGAACGTCATCCCGAGCGTCTGCCGCACCAGGGAGTGTGCGCCATCGCAGCCGATGAGCCAGCTTGCCTCGAAAGTCTCGCTGCTCCCGTCAGGGTGGCGAAGCCTGCACGACACGCAGTCTTCGGACTGGGCGAAGCTCGTCAGCGCGACGCTGCGCTCGACCTTGCCGCCGAGCGATGAGAGATGCGCCTCGAGCAGCCGCTCGGTCTCCGACTGCGGGATCATCAGCAGGTAATTGAACGGCGAGTCGACATCGTCGAAAGTGACGCGGGCGATGATCTCCTTGCCGGAAAGGATGGCGATGGCCTCGGACTTGAGCCCGGTCGCCGCGAAGGCGCCGGCGCAGCCGGCCCGGTCGAGAAGCTCGAGCGACCGCGGCCAAATCGCGAGCGCTTTCGACTTGTCCGTCCGCGATGGAGCCTGGTCGATGATGCGGATCGGCACGCGATAGCGGGCAAGCTCGGCGGCCATCGTCAGGCCGACGGGGCCCGCGCCGGCGACGAGGACGCATCTTGGCATGGTGCTTCTCCGAAGGGAGCGGCCAGCGGCCAGTATATCGAGAAGCGCGGGTCAAACGATGGGCTTCTTCGGCATTTCAGGCAGGCCGGATTTCCGCCGCCGTTCTATTGGGCGCCGGTGAAGAATGGGTGAATGGGCGCCGGCGGATTTGCGTTACGCGCCGAGATACGCGATCGCGCGGTTGAGGAGGTGGAGTGCCTGCATGGCCTGGCCTCGGTCGAGGAAAGCGAGGGCCTGGGTGAGGTCTTTGGCCGTGGGATCGTCGATCCCTGGCGGTGTCGGGTCGTCCGGCGTGACCGGCTGGAAGACGAGCTGCGTCTGCACCGCTTCGATCAATTGTTTGGCCTGCGGCGTATTGCCGGCGATGAGGGCGCCGCGAGCGGCGACGAGCTGCGCGCCCTCGTGGCGCCATTGAATCTCCACGGCGTCGGCGGGCGAATAGCGGCGCGCCGGCGCCGGGTTGGACGTTGCTGTAGCGACACGAACGGGAGCCCGCGGTGCGGTGAGCTTGCGCGTCGCCTGCTTGATGCGGGTTTGCAGGCTGTCGAGCGTGCCGCTCGCGCGCGCGATTTCGGCGTGGATCGCGGAGAGGGAGGCCAGTTGCTGGGCGGCGAGGCCGGCTTCGGCATGAAGCTCGTCGAAGCGCGCGGTTTCCGCGGCAACTTGGGCGGCAAGGGCCCGCGCGCGCGCCTCGAGCGTCGCCCGTCGCGCCGGCACCGGATGTGACTCGGGGCGGTTGAGGGAGAGCGAGCCGGCGCACAGGGAAGCGAGCGCTCCGACAACGACGAGTCCGGGCAAGGCGAAGCGTCGGACCTTGCCGCGCTGCGGCATGCTGGACGGCGGGATTGCCGCCGCCGGATCGAGGCGTTCTCGCGGCGCGCCGGCAGGTTCAAACCGCGCCGCCGGGGGTGCGGGCTGCGCCGCCGGGGGCTCGGGCTGCGCCGCCGCGGGCTCGGAAGCCGTTCTGCTTTTTCCGCCTGTCCGGGCGACGGCTGCGAACGCCTCTTCGATCACCGCCTGGTCGCGGCTGGCCAGCGCTTCGGACATGAACGTGGCGAAGCCTTCCGCGGTCTCGAGCTCCGGCGGCGCGGGTTGCTTGCTGGCCGTTGCTTGCATCCGGTCTGCCTTCCATTCGCATTCGCAGAGGCGGGCGCTGCCCAGGGGCAATGATGCCGGGGACGTCCGCGCGCACGCAGCGTGAGGACCTGAATCTGGCCGAATTTTGAAAGTTCGTGGCCATCCGGTGGCATATTGCCCACGCGGTAGCAACGATCGGCTCTCAGCTCACCCAATCGAAGGAGCGCTCCACCGCCTTCTTCCAGGAATTGTAATAATGCTCGCGCTTTTCCGCCGAAAGCGCGGGCGTCCAAATTTTGTCCACGCCCCAGTTGGCGCGGAGGTCGTCCGTGTTGCGCCAGTAGCCGGTGGCAAGGCCGGCGGCATAGGCGGCGCCGAGCGCGGTCGTTTCGGTCACTTTCGGGCGAATGACGGGGGCCGCGAGGATGTCCGCCTGGAACTGCATGAGAAGCTCGTTGGCGACCATGCCGCCGTCGGTCTTGAGGCTGGCGAGCTTGATGCCGCTATCCGCCTCCATCGCTTCGACGACGTCGCGCGTCTGATACGCGGTCGCCTCGAGCGCGGCGCGGGCGAGATGGGCGCGGGTGGCGAATCGCGTGAGGCCCGCGATCACGCCGCGCGCGCTCGCCTTCCAGTAGGGCGCGTAGAGTCCGGAGAAGGCGGGGACGATATAGACATCGCCATTGTCCTCGACGCTGCGGGCAAGCGGCTCGATCTCGGATGCCGCGTCGATGAGCTTGAGGTTGTCGCGCAGCCATTGCACCAGCGCCCCGGTGATCGCGATCGCGCCCTCGAGCGCGTACGCAGGCTCCTCCTCGCCGAAGCGGTAGGCGAGCGTGGTAAGCAGCCCGGCCTTGGATTGCACCGGCACGGCGCCGGTGTTCATCAGGAGGAAATTGCCGGTGCCGTAGGTGTTCTTCGCCTCTCCGGGGGCGAAGCAGGTCTGGCCGACGAGGGCCGCCTGCTGATCGCCGAGGATGCCGGCGAGCTTCGCGCCCTTGAGCGCGGCCATGGCGATCTCGGCATAGACCGCGGAGGAAGGCACGATTCGCGGCAGGCAGGCGCTGGGGATTTCGAAGGCGGCGAGCATCTCCGGATCCCATTCGCAGCTCGCGAGATTCATGAGCTGGGTGCGGCTTGCGTTCGTGACATCGGTGATGTGCACGCCGCCATGCGCGCCGCCGGTGAGGTTCCAGGCGAGCCAGCTATCGATCGTGCCGAAGAGCACCTCGCCGGCTTCGGCCTTGGCGCGCGCGCCCGGAACCTCGCGGAGCAGCCAGTGGAGCTTGAGGCCGGAGAAATAGCTCGCGAGCGGCAGGCCGGTCTTCTCGCGGAACCTGTCCTGGCCGCCCTCCCTCGCATATTCGGCGACGAGGCGGTCGACGCGCGTGTCCTGCCAGACGAGCGCGTTGTGCAGCGGCTGGCCGGTCTTGGCGTCCCATAGCAAAGTCGTCTCGCGCTGATTGGTGATGCCGACCGCGGCGAGATCGTCTGCGGAGAGATCGGCGCGCGCGAGCGCCGCCCCGATCACCTCGTTGGTGTGGGCGAGGATCTCCCGCGGATCGTGCTCGACCCAGCCAGGCTTGGGATAGATCTGCCGATGCTCCTTCTGCGCGGCCGAGACGATGGTGCCGCTCTTATCGAAGACGATGAAACGCGAGCTCGTGGTTCCCTGGTCGATCGCGCCGACATATTTTTTCATCCGTGGCGTATCCCTCCGAACCGTCAGCGCCGCGCGGATGCGGCCCCCTGGTTCGCGCGCGCGAGATAGGCGGCGAGCCTGGTTGCGGTATCGGGCGGCACGTGCAGGCCGAGCTTCGAGCGACGCCAGAGGATGTCCTCCGCGGTCGCCGCCCATTCTTCGTTCACGAGGTAGTCGATCTCGGCCTCGGTGAGGCCGGCGCCGAGATCGGCGCCCATGTCGGGGCGCGCGATGCGCTCGGCGCGCGTCCCGTAGGCGGAGAGGAGGCGGCGCGCGGTCGCGGCGGGAAGGGACGCGTGGCGGGCGCGAAAATCGGCGAGAGAGGCGTCGAAATCGGAAAAATCGCCGCCCGGGAGTGGCGCGCTCGCGGTCCAGGAGCGCCCGATCGGGCGGCCCAAGGCGGGGAGCAGCTTGGCGAGCGCGTGCTCGGCGAGGCGGCGATAGGTGGTGATTTTGCCGCCGAAGACCGAGAGCAGGGGCGGGGTGTCCGGTGCATGCTCGAGGTCGAGCACGTACTCGCGCGTGACCGCCTTCGCCTCCTTCGCGTGATCGTCGAAGAGGGGGCGAACGCCCGCATAGGACCAGACGACGTCGACGGGAGAGACTTTCGCGCGGAAATAGCGATTGACGCTGGCGCAGAGATAGGCGGTCTCGTCGGGCGAGATCGCGACGGCGGAAGGATCGCCGTCGAAGGCAATGTCGGTCGTGCCGACCAGCGAAAAAGATTGCTCATACGGAATGACGAAAACGATGCGCCCGTCCTTGTTTTGCAGGATGAAGGCGTGCTCGCCCTCATAGAGCCGTCCCACGACGATGTGGCTTCCCTTGACCAGACGCACGCTCTTTCTCGTGTTGCGGCCGAGCCGGGCGGCGAGGACCTCGACGACCCAGGGGCCGGCGGCGTTGACGAGCGCGCGCGCGGCAATCGGCCCGGCCTCGGTCTCGGCCTGCCAGAGGCCATTCTCGGGCCGAGCGCGGAGGAATTTCATGCGCGGGAGGATCCGCGCGCCACGCGAAGCGGCATCGACCGCGTTCAGCACGACGAGACGCGAATCATCGACCCGGCAATCGGCGTAGGTAAAGCCGCGCCGGTATTCGGGCAGCAGCGTGCGGCCGGCCGGATGGCTGGCCAACGAGATCGCGCGCGAGGGCGGCAGGCGATTCCGCCGGGCGAGATGGTCGTAGAGGAAGAGGCCGGCGCGGATCATCCAGGCGGGGCGGAGATGGCGCGCATGGGGCAGCACGAACTCGAGCGGCCGGACGAGGTGCGGCGCGATGGCGAGCAGCCGCTCGCGCTCCATCAGCGCCTCGCGGACCAGGCGGAACTCGTAATATTCGAGATAGCGGAGGCCGCCGTGGATGAGCTTGGTGCTGGCCGAGGAGGTGTGCTGCGCGAGGTCGTGCTGCTCGACGAGGGCGACCGAAAGGCCACGGCCGGCGGCGTCGCGGGCGATGCCGGCGCCGTTCACGCCCCCGCCGACGATGAGGAGATCGACAGGCTGGATCTGGGCTTATCCTCGGAGCGCGGCGAAGCGGATCGCCTCTTCGGCGGCGCGGAGCAGGGCACGGGCCTTGTGGCGGGTTTCCTCGTACTCCGATTGAGGGACGGAATCGGCGACGACGCCGCCGCCCGCCTGGACGTAGAGCGTGCCGTCCTTGATCACCGCGGTGCGGAGCCCGATGCAGGTGTCCATCGTGCCGTTGGCGGCGAAGTAGCCGATGCAGCCGGCATAGATGCCCCGGCGCTCGGGCTCAAGCTCCTCGATGATCTCCATCGCCCGCACCTTGGGCGCGCCGGTGAGCGTGCCGGCGGGGAAGCCGGCGATGAGCGCGTCGAGCGCATCGAGGCCGGGGGCGAGCTTGCCTTCGACGTTCGACGAGATGTGCATGACATGGCTGAAGCGCTCGATGACGAACTGCTCGGTGACCTTGACCGAGCCGATCTCGGAGACGCGGCCGACATCGTTCCGCCCAAGGTCGAGCAGCATCAAATGTTCGGCGCGCTCCTTGGGGTCCGCGAGAAGCTCGGCCTCCAGCCTGAGATCTTCCTCGCGCGTCGCCCCGCGCGGGCGGGTGCCGGCGAGCGGGCGAAGCGTCACCATCCCATCGCGCAGGCGCACCAAAATCTCCGGGCTCGAGCCCGCCACCGCGAAGCTGCCGAAATCGAGGAAGAAGAGGAAGGGCGAGGGATTGATGCGGCGGAGCGCGCGATAGAACGAGAAGGGCGGCAGCGCGAAGGGGAGCGAGAAGCGCTGGCTCGGCACGATCTGGAAGGCATCGCCCGCGTAGATATATTCCTTCATCCGTTCCACAATCGCAATGAATTCCTCCTTCGTCATGTTCGAGGAGGGCGCGGGCGGCGAAGGCAGCGAGACCGGCGGGCTCGGGTGCGGCAGCGGCCTCTCGAGCGAGGCCGCCGCCTCGGCGAGCAGCGCCTGGGCCGTTTCCCAGGCGGCATCGGCGGAAATCTCGGGGTCGGGATAGACGGGCGCGGCGAGGGTGAGGTCGGCGTTGACGTTGTCGAAGATCGCAAACAGCGTCGGGCGGATGAGGAGCGCTTGCGGCAGGCCGAGCCGGTCGACGTTCTTCTCCGGCAGCCGCTCCATCAGCCGCACCATGTCGTAGCCGAGATAGCCGACGAGGCCGCCGGTCATCGGCGGCAGGTGCGGCGGCACTTCGAGCCTTGTCTCACCGATCAGGGCGCGTAAGGATTCGAGCGCGGGGCGCGGATCGGGCTGAAAGGCGTGCGGCGCCGAGCGCGCATGGCGGTTGATCTCGGCCTTGCCGTCGCGGCAGCGCCAGACGAGGTCGGGCTGCATGCCGATGATCGAATAGCGCCCGCGCGCGGCACCCCCCTCGATGCTTTCGAGGAGGAAGGAATAGGGGCGGCCGTGCGCGAGCTTGAGAAAGGCGGCGACCGGCGTTTCGAGGTCGGCGACGCCGCTCGACCAGACGAGCGTGCCCTTGCCCTCGGCGTAGGCCGCGCGGAAGGCGGCGAAGCCCGGTGGGGCGAGCACGTTCATCGGCGGGATACTCCCTCGTTCGTTATTGCTGGGCGATCTGCTCGACCGCCGGCATGTTGATGCGCGGGTGCGCGCGGGCGCGCAAGGCGGTGACGAAAATCTGCTCGAGATCGGCGCCGATGCTGCGGGCAAGCTGATCGCGCATCTCGCCGTAGCCGATCGGGTCGGTCTTCGCGCTGGGGTCGGTGATCGCCATCAGCTCGGCGGTGACGAAGCCGTCCGCCGCCTCGATCATCGTCGCCCGGTGGAGCTTGAGCGCGAACAGCGGATCGAGGAGCTGCCCGGGCACGCCGGCGGCGGGCGCGTCGCGCCGCGTCGGCGGCAACGAGATGGCGGCGAGGCCCTGTTCGGCGGCCGCATCGGCGAGCGAGGCCCCGCCGTTCACCGCGACCATCAGCTTCGTCGCCATCTCGTTCTGCTCCTGCTGCTGCTGGTGCGCGGTCCAGTCCGCCAGCACCTTGGCCTTGACGGCGTCGTAGGGCTGGACGTGGGGCTCGGTGATCGTCTGGACCACGAGCGCGTAGTAGGAATCGTCGGGCCCATGGATGACGCTCGCCATCTGGGCGGGCGTCGTGGCGAAGGCCGCCTTGACGATCGCCTTGCGCAGCGCGTCC
Organism: uncultured Pseudomonadota bacterium; assembly: GCA_963745975.1. Taxonomy (GTDB): domain Bacteria; phylum Pseudomonadota; class Alphaproteobacteria; order Acetobacterales; family Acetobacteraceae; genus JAKAWQ01. Next base: position 80,473 of record CAVUZJ010000012.1, on the reverse strand, counting down.
GAGCCGGGCAGCGGGGCCGGATTGCCTTCCGGCGTCAGCCCCGCCGCGTCGAGCGTGCCGGTGAGGCCGACCAGCCCGAGATCGCCCGGCAGCTTCTCCAGGCTGGGCTCGGCGGCGACCGCGTCCTCGAACTCGGTGACCCGCTGGAAGACGACGTTGACCGCCTGCTGGCGGGCGAGCGCCTGTTCCAGCGCGGGCTTGGCCTCGGCGAAGGTCACGTTCACGCCCGGCGTCACGTTCGTCACCTCGATCACATGCCAGCCGAGGGGCGTCTGGAACGGCCCGGCGACAATCCCCGGCTCGGCCGCGAACACTTCCTTGGCGAGAGCCGCGTCCGGAAACTCGACGGGCAGCGCGCCCGCGAGCGAGACGGCGGAGGCGCCCGCCTCCTTGGCCGCCGCTTGCATCTCCGTCCAGGTCGCGCCGGTCTGCCAGCGCGTGGCGAGTGCGGCCGCCTTGGCCTGGTCGGGGGCGAGGAGGATCTCGGCCGAGCGCCGCTCGGGCTTGTGGTAGTCCGCCTCATGGGCGGCGTAGGCGGCCTGGAGCGCGGCCGCGGAGACCGTCTGCGTCCGCGCGAGCACGTCCGGGGAGAGGACGACGAGGCGGATGCGGCGGTATTCCGGGGTGCTGAAGCTCGCCGGGTTGTTCGCCCACCAGCGCCGGAGCACGGCCTCGTCCGGCGGCTTGGGGGCGGGGGCCGCGGCGAAGGGGAGCATGACGGCGTCCGCCTGGCGGGTCTCGTCCTGGAAGGCGAAAACGGGCGCGGTCATGGTCGCGGGGGCGGCGCCGCCGGCGCCGACGGCGTCGAGCAGCTGGCTCTGGCCGAGGTCCTGGCGCATCAGTGCCAGGAACTCGCCCTCGCTCAGGCCGTTGTTGGCCAGCACCTGCTCGAACGTCGCGCGGTCGAAGGCGCCGCTGCTGCCCTGGAAGGCGGGCATGGCGAAGACCGCCTGGCGCAGCGCCGCGTCCGGCACGATGAGTCCGATCCGGCGGAGCGCGGCGGCGATGGAGGCCTGGGTGACGAGCTGCTCCACCACCTGCTCGGCGATCATCTGCCGCATCTGGGCGGTCGGCTGCTGCCCGCTCGGCAGCATCTGGCTCATCCGCTCCAGCTGGCGCTGGTAGGCCGCCTGGGCGGCGGCCGGCTCGATCCGCTGGCCGGCAACGTGGGCCAGCGCGGTGTCGGTGCCGATGTTGCGCAGCATGTCCCCGACGCCCCAGCCCATGAAGGCGATGACGAGCACGCCGAAGAGAATGCGGGCGAACCAGTTGCCGAGATGGTGGCGAATGAAGGAGAGCATCTTCGTCCCGAAGCGAGCGAGTGAGGCCACCCACCATAGGGAAGCGGCGAGCGATTTGTCAGTATCCCCGCGACTGCGCGGGGGGAAGGAGGATCAGGATGGGCAAGCTCGTGGTGGGCAACTGGAAGATGAACGGGCTCGGCGCCGAGGCCGCCGCACTCGCCCGCGCGATCCGAGCGGGCGCGGGCCAGGCGCCGGCCGACCTCGTCCTGTGCCCGCCTTTCACCCTCATCGCCGCCGTCGGCGCGATCCTCGCGGGCTCGCCGGTCGGGCTCGGCGGCCAGGACTGCCACCCCGACCCCGCCGGCCCGCATACGGGGGATATCTCCGCGCCGATGCTGCGCGACGCCGGGGCCCGGTTCGTGATCCTCGGCCATTCCGAGCGGCGCGCCGCCCACGGCGAGACCGACGCGCTGGTGCGGGCGAAGGCGGTGGCCGCGGCCGCGGCGGGGCTCACGCCCATCGTCTGCGTGGGCGAGAGCGAGGCCGAGCGCGCGGCCGGGCGGGCAGACGCGATCATCGCGGGCCAGCTCGCCGGCAGCCTGCCCGGGGGGTTCGCCGGGATCCTCGCCTACGAGCCGGTCTGGGCGATCGGCTCGGGCCGCACGCCGGCGGAGGACGAGATCGCCGCCATGCACGCGCTGATCCGGGCCCGGCTCGCCGCCGCGTGCGGGGCGGCAGGGCGGGCGATGCCGATCCTTTACGGCGGCTCGGTGAAGGCGGCGAACGCGGCCGCGATCTTCGCGCTGCCCGAGGTCGGCGGCGGGCTGATCGGGGGGGCGAGCCTCGTCGCGGCCGAGTTCCTGGCGATCGCGGCGGCGGGGCGGTAGCAGGCGCGGCCTTTTCACCCCCCTTGCCAGCCGCTAGAAGCCGTCGCGCGGGAAAGGAGCCCCGAAAAGGGACAATGTCGACCATCCTTCTGATCATCGAGCTCTTCGTCACGCTGGCGCTGATCGGGATCGTCCTGATCCAGCGGAGCGAGGGCGGGGGGCTCGGCATCGGCGGCTCGCAGGGCATGGGAAGCTTCATGTCCGGGCGCGGCACCGCCAACCTGCTCACGCGGACGACCGCGATCCTCGCCACCATCTTCATGGGGCTGGCACTCGCGCTCGGGGTGCTCAATCGCGGGGGCGGGGCCGGGTCGATCCTCAACGCCCCGCCGCCGCCGGCCGCGACCGCGCCCGCCCACCCCGCGGCGGCGCCCAAGCCGCTCTCGCTGCCTGCCCCGCCGACCGGACCCACCGTGCCGACGAAATAAGCAGGGCTGGCGTGCGCCGAGACGGATTCGCGGGACTCGGCGCGGCCCTGTATGATGATCGCCCATGACGCGGTTCGTGTTCGTTACCGGCGGCGTGGTCTCCTCCCTCGGCAAGGGCATCGCCACGGCGGCGCTGGGCGCGCTGCTCCAGACGCGCGGCTATTCGGTGCGGCTGCGTAAGTTCGACCCCTATCTCAATGTCGATCCGGGGACGATGAGCCCCTATCAGCACGGCGAGGTCTACGTCACCGACGACGGGGCGGAGACCGACCTCGATCTCGGCCATTACGAGCGCTTCACCGGCGTCGCCGCGACGCGGGCGGACAATGCCACCACCGGGCGCATCTATTCCGAGGTCATCGCCCGGGAGCGGCGCGGGGACTATCTCGGCGCCACCGTGCAGGTGATCCCGCACATCACGGACGCGATCAAGGAAGCGATCGTGCGCGACACCGAGGGCGTGGATTTCGCCCTCGTCGAGATCGGCGGCACGGTGGGCGACATCGAGAGCCTGCCCTTCCTCGAGGCGATCCGCCAGCTCGGCAACGAGCTCGGGCCTCAGGGTGCGATGAACGTGCATCTCACGCTCGTCCCCTACATTCCCTCCTCGGGCGAGCTCAAAACCAAGCCGACGCAGCATTCGGTGAAGGAGCTCCTTAATGTCGGCATCCAGCCGCACATGCTGCTCTGCCGCTGCGACCGCCCCATCCCGCCGCCGGAGCGGCGGAAGATCGCGCTCTTCTGCAACGTTCGCGCCGAGGCGGTGATCCCCGCACTCGACGTCGGCACGATCTACGCCGTGCCGCTCAGCTATCACGCCGAGGGAATGGACCGCGAGGTGCTGCGCCATTTCGGGCTGCCCGCCGACCGCGAGCCCGATCTCTCGCGCTGGGAAAAAATCGTCGCCGCCGTGCGCGCGCCGGAGGGCGCGGTGAAGATCGCCGTCGTCGGCAAATACACGAACCTGCTCGACAGCTACAAATCGCTCGCTGAGGCGCTCGCGCACGGCGGCATCGCCAATCAGGTCCGCGTCGATCTCGACTGGGTGGACAGCCAGGTCTTCGAGCAGCCGAACGCGGTCGCACAGCTCGAGGGCGTGCACGGCATCCTCGTGCCGGGCGGCTTCGGCGAGCGCGGCACGGAAGGCAAGATCGCGGCGGTGCAGTTCGCGCGCGAGCGCCGCGTGCCCTTCTTCGGCATCTGCTTCGGCATGCAGATGGCCGTGATCGAGGTGGCGCGCAATCTCGCCGGGCTCGGCAATGCCTCCTCGACCGAGTTCGGGCCTTGCGAGGCGCCGGTCGTCGGGCTCCTCACCGAATGGGCGCGCGGGAGCGAGATCGAGCGCCGCGCCGCCGGCGGCAATCTCGGCGGCACGATGCGCCTCGGCGCCTATCCGGCGGTCCTCTCCGAGGGCTCGCTGATCCGCGAGATCTATGGCGGGGCCGAACGAATCTCCGAGCGGCACCGGCATCGCTACGAGGTGAACGTTCGCTACCGCGAGCAGCTCGAGGAGGCGGGGCTCTGCATCTCCGGCATCTCGCCCGACGGCGTGCTGCCGGAGATCATCGAGTACCCCGAGCATCCCTGGTTCGTCGGCGTGCAGTACCATCCCGAGCTGAAATCGAAGCCGTTCCTTCCGCACCCGCTCTTCCGCGGCTTCATCGGCGCCGCGGTCGCCCAAGCCCGCCTTGTCTGAGCCGCGCGCGGTCACGATCGGCCAGGTCCGCCTGGCCAACCATCTTCCGATGGTGTTGATCGCAGGTCCCTGCCAGATCGAATTGCGCGCCCATGCGCTCGAGGTGGCCGAGGCGCTCTCTTCCATGGCCCGCGCCGCCGATGTCCCGCTGATCTACAAATCCAGCTTCGACAAGGCGAACCGCACCAGCATTTCCGGCGCCCGCGGCGTCGGCATGGCGAAGGGGCTCGCCATTCTCGCCGAGATCCGCTCGCGTTTCGCAATCCCCGTGCTGACCGATGTGCACGATGTCGCGCAATGCAAGCCGGCGTCCGAGGCCGCGGACGTGCTGCAAATTCCCGCGTTTCTCTGTCGCCAGACGGATCTCCTGCTCGCCGCCGGCGAGACGGGGGCGGCGGTGAACGTCAAGAAGGGCCAGTTCCTCGCCCCCTGGGACATGGCGAACGTGGCGGCGAAGATCGCCGCCACCGGCAACGAACGCATCCTGCTCACCGAGCGCGGCGCGAGCTTCGGCTACAACACGCTGGTGAACGATTTCCGCGCCCTGCCGATCATGGCCGAGACCGGCTATCCGGTCGTCTTCGACGCCACGCACTCGGTGCAGCAGCCGGGCGGCCTCGGAACCAGCACCGGGGGCGAGCGGCGGTTCGCGCCGATCCTCGCCCGCGCCGCCCTCGCCGTCGGCGTCGCCGCACTCTTCATCGAAACCCACCCCGATCCCGACCACGCGCCCTCGGACGGGCCGAACATGATCCCACTTCGCGAGATGCCGGCGCTGATCGCGCGCTTCCGCCGCTTCGACGCGCTCGCCAAAGAGGCCGGCTGAACCCCCGGCGCGATCAAGCAAAGCCCGGGAAGAAATCGACCCTGATACGCGAGCGGGCGACGCCTAGTACCCGCTTTCCTTCTTAGGTGAGTCGTGATTCAAGATCGGGATGATTCCCGAGGCAAGAGAAGTTCGGCTGACGGCGAAGGTACGCAAGCTGCTTGAGGCGCGCTGCCGGGCGCCGACGACGGCGCAGGGCGAGGCGAAGCGGGCGCGGATAGTGTTGCTGGCGGCTCAGGGCCGCAGCACGCGGTCGATCGCTGAGGAGGTGGGTGTTCAGCCGCGCATCGTCAGCAACTGGCGACGACGCTTTGACGAGGAGGGCCTGGCAGGGCTGAAGGACCGGTCGCGTGGAAGCAGGGAGCCGCTCTACGGTCCGGCGACGAATAAGCGCATCCTGGCGGTGCTCGATCGGCCACCACCGCCGGGCCAAGCGCGGTGGACGGGCCCGCTGGTGGCGCAGGCGCTGGGCGACGTTGACGTTCAGTATGTCTGGCGGTTTCTGCGTGAGCACAAGATCGACCTGGCCGCCCGCAAATCCTGGTGCGAGAGCAACGACCCCGCCTTCGTGGCGAAAGCCGCCGACGTGGTCGGCTTATATGTGGATCCGCCGGCCAAGGCGATTGTTCTCTGTGTCGACGAAAAGCCATCGATCCAGGCTTTGGAGCGGGCGCAAGGCTATCTGAAGCTGCCGAACGGGCGGGCCTTGACCGGGCAGAGCCACGACTACAAGCGGCACGGCACGACGACCCTGTTTGCCGCCCTCGAGGTCGCGACCGGGAGAGTGATCGCAGCGCATTCCAAGCGGCGGCGGCGGGTTGAGTTCCTCGGCTTCATGAACGGCGTTGCCGCGGCCTACCCGGATCGCGAGCTTCACGTCGTCCTCGACAATCTCAACACTCATAAGAAGAACGACCGCTGGCTCAAGCGGCATCCGAACGTGCAATTCCATTTCACCCCGACGCGGTCGTCTTGGCTCAACCAGGTCGAGACCTGGTTTTCGATTCTCCAGAGCCAGTCGCTGACCGGCGCTTCGTTCGCCGCCGTCGCCGAGCTGCAGCAGCACATCGATGCTTTCATTGCAGCCTACAACGCGACAGCAGAGCCATTCGCCTGGACCAAGAAGAGGGTCTATCAGCGACGATTTAAGAACCGCCGTATCACTCAAGTATGATTCCAGGTACTAGCTTTTTCAGAACGTAATCGAAACGAAGCACCATGCCCCGCGGTCCCGAGATGTAGAAAGTGCGCTCCAGGAAGTCTGGGATCTCGCGCCGGATCAGCGTCTCGTCGATGAAGCCCTTGTGAATTCCGGGCTCGGGCGCTTCGTCTTCCGCCACCGCATAGACGGTCCTGATGCCGAGCTCGCGCCGGGCGCGCTCCAGGACCTCCGTGTAGGCGACTTCGTCGAGCCTGTTGTTGCCGTAGAGAAGGACGATCGGGCGCTCTTCCCGGCGGTTGATCAGCTCGTGCACCATGCTGCGGAAGGGCGTTATGCCGATGCCGCCGGCGATGAAGGCGAGCTTCTCGTCACGGTTCCGCGGCAGGGTGAAGCTGCCGGCGATCTGCGAGCCGTAGATCACGTCGCCCGGCTTCATGGCCGCGAGCGAGCGCTTGAAGGCGCTCGGATTGCTATGGAACTTCACGCCCAGCCGGATGTCCTCCTCGGTCGGGGCCGAGGCGATGGTGAAGGAGCGCCGGTTGCCGCGGCCGTCGGGATCGGGGACGTCGAGCGTCCAATCGAGAAATTGACCCGGCCGGAACGCAAGCCGGCGGTCGGGCTTGAAGACGAAATCGTAGCAGTTCGACGCCATTTTCTCGACCCGCAGCAGGGTCAGCTTGGACCGGCCCTTCGGGTTGACGGCGAACGCAAAGAGATTGCCGATGAGGAATGCGATTTCCGGTGTCAGGTAAAGGCCGCCGACACGGATATCGGGCGAGGAGAGAGCGCCCACGATCGCTCCGTATGCCAGACGCGATATCCTTCCATGCGGCGCCGTCAGCGGCTCGGTCAGCATGGCGAAGCCCGCGAACAGCAGGGGCGAATAGAGGAAAGTCGCCTTCAGCGCCATGCCGTACATCCCGGGCGCGGTGTTGGCCAATGTCGCTGCGAGATTGGCGATGATATAGACGAAGATCATGTCGAAACGCTGCACCTTGCGGGCGACGAGGAGGCCGCCGGCGAGCACGAAGGGCAGGAGCGCCTCGTTCCCGCCGACCCACCAGGTCGGCGGCTGGTTGAGCGCGAGCGCGGAAACCGCGACGCCGATCGCGACCGGGTTGAAGATGTGCTTCCGGCGGACGGCGAGAACGAATTTCGAGGCGACGGCGACAATCGAGGCAACCACCAGCCCCGCGACGCCTGGCAGGTTCCCCGCCGTGACCGGCGCCATGATCAGCGCCAGGAGAAGCGCCGTGATATAGACCGATTCGCCGTTCACCGGCACGCGGAACCACGCGGCGAACAGGCGGTTCGTGGCCCAGCAGGCGCCGGTGATCAGCATGAGCGAGAAGGCGAGCGACGTCGGGTGCTGAGGCGGGACGCGGAAGAAACCGAGTGCCAAGGCAATCGCCGTCAGGCCGGCCGCGTAATAGAGCATCAGCCGGTACATGGTGATGCGGTTGAGCGCATGATCGACGATGCTGTTCATGGCGCGATGTACGCCGCGAAACCGCTGGTCTGGGTGGCGACGCCGTTCAGGTCGACGACATAGCCCTCGAGGCGGGGCTGGTCCTCGATGAAGTAGATGCCGCTTCTGCCCATGGCGAAGGCAGCCGTGGCGAAGCGGTCGGCCTCGAGCACATCCGGGCCAATCACCGTCACGCTGACGATCTCGACGATCGACCGGCCCGGCCAGAAGGGATCGTAGATGTGCCGGCCCCGCGCATAGGTGCCGGAGGTGGCGATCCCATGCCCATGCGGCGTAACGGCCTTGATGATCTCCCGCTCGTTGAACGGGTTGCGGATGCCGGCCTTCCACTCCTCGCCCTCGGCGTTCTTGCCGCGGCTCTCAATGTCGCCCCCTGCATCGACGAAGAAGTTCCGGACGCCGGCCGCCTCGACGAGCCGCGCGGCATTGCGGATGGCCCAGCCCTTGACGATACCGGACGGATCGATCCGCCCGTCCGGGCGGCGGATCTCGAAATAGCCGTGCGTCTCCCGCCTGGTCCGCTCCGCGATCGCCAGCACCTCGCGCATCTCGGCGCTGAGCGTCTCGGCGCTGAGTCCGGCGGCGATGCGATCCCGATTGAGCGCGCTCACCTCGCTTTCCGGCTTGGAGGGGCTGAATTGCCGGTCGATTTCGGCGAAATAGCCGAAGACGCCGTCGACGAGGCTTGCGGGCGCCTCGTCGGCGATCGCGACCGTGACCGGCATGCCCATCAGGATCCGCGTTTCATGAATCATCGCCGCGCGCCCTCGTCACAAATGCGCCTCGCGCAATGCCGCGTTGGCCGAGCGGAGGAAGGCATCGCTCGAGAGCGTGGCTCCCGAGACCATGTCGACGAAGACGGTCTGCGCCCGGATCACTTCGGTCTTGAGGAAGGGCAGCGCCAGCGAATTGATGTAACGGCTCGTCGGGTTGTCGGACGGGTATTGCAACACCTCGATGGAGACGATGCGCCCGCTCTGAACATCCACCCGGACTCGGAGCAGGCCGTAATAGGCATCGACCGAGGGGCCGGTGTAGCTCCCGTCCCTGTAGCCCTGGCCGTTGGCGGCGAGCCGGAAGGGCGGAGTGACGCTCGCCCCCGCTCCCGCGGCCCGCGCGTCAGCCTTGGCCGGCGGATTCGTCCCGCCCGCCGGGCCGGGAAGCAGCGACCAGCCCGAGGGCCCGCCAAGAGCGAAGGCGGCCGCGCCGCAGAACGCCGCCGAAATAACCAGCACCGCGGTGCGGGTGGACGATTTCATCACGCGCCTCTCGCTTGTCGGGGAGACCCCGCAATCGCGGCCTCTCTACCAAGCGAACCTGACGCCAACCTGACGGCCCGGCGGTATTCTTCGTCAGCTTCGTGTCGGCATCCCTACCCGGCCGCGACGACGGTCCCCCGCCGTCACCTGCGAGGCGGGGAGCCAAGCCAGGAGGGCAGGAACGGCGCCATGCGCAGCAGCACCTCGTCGTCCATCACGAAATGATGCACCAGCGCCGCCAGCGCGTGCGCGGCCGCCAGCAATCCCAGGAGGTCGGCGAGGACGCTGTGCAGCCTTGCGAGCAGGAAAAGCGGCCCATGAGGCGCGAGAGCGGGCAACGCCACGCCGAACAGATGCTCCTTGTACGTCGCGGCTGCCGCGAGGCCGGCAAGCACCGTCGCCGTTATCAGAAGATAGAGGCCCCTATGGGCGGCTCTTGCGGCGAGCCCCAACAGGCCCGGCTCGTACCCGAACCTGCGCCCCGCGCGCGCGCGCCAGGCAAGCCTCCCCACCAGCAGGATGCCGATGGCAATGCCGAGCAGCATATGCAGGGAGATTGCGTCCGCTCGCGCGCCGGCACCCGGCGCGAAGTTGCGTCCCTGGCCGATCAGCCAATCGAGGAGGATCACGGCCGCCATCAGCCAATGCAGGACAATGCTGGTCGTATCGTAGCGCCGCTTCGGATCCCATTCTCTCGCGGAAATTGCGAAGGTGAGGCTGGGGCTTGGCTCGGCCATGCGCGCTCCGGTCTTCGACTGACGATCGACGTCACTGCCGTGGCGGACCGCATCGCTTCGCCGCCGGGGTCGTGCCGGTCTAATGCCCCGGGGCCGCAGCACTCCAATTGCAAAAACGTAAAGCGTGCCTTCCCCGGCGCTCAGGAGCCCGCCCTCTCCTCGGTTGCCCTCCGGGCCGCAGATCTTTACAGCTTCGATATCACCGCACGGCGCCGGAGCCGGCCGCCGGCTTGCGGAGGAGGGAGGAAAGACCATGAAGCGACGCTATCTCGTGCTCCGCGCCTTCTCGCTGATCCTGCGCATCCTCGGCTGGATCGGCGTTGTCGTCGGCCTCATCCTCTTCGTCGTCGGCCTCGTCGAGTTGCTTCGCGCGCCCTCCGACGCGGGCGATATGGTGATGGCGCGCGACATGCTGGCCGGCGGCTTCGGGCTTGCCGTGAGCGGGCTGATCTTCGTGCTCTATGGCGAGATCATCGAGGTCTTCTTCGACATCGAGGCGAACACGCGCCGCACCGCCGAAACGATCGGGCGTCTCATCGCCGCGGCGCCGCCGCCGCCGCCACCGCCGCCGCCACCGCCGCCGGCGTGAGCGTCATTTCGCGCAACGGCGTCGCACTCGAGGTCCGGCGCGGCAATATCGCCGATCAGCCGGACCTCGAGGCGATCGTCAACGCCGCCAACGCGGCACTCGCTCCGGGCGGCGGCGTGGCGGGCGCGATTCACCGCTCCGCCGGGCCCGGGCTCTACGACGAATGCCGCGCGCTCGCCCCGATCCACCCCGGCGAGGCGGTGATCACGGGCGGGCACAATCTTCCCAATCGCTTCGTCATCCATTGCCTCGGCCCCGTCTTCGGCCGGGACGAGCCCCCAGCCGCGCTGCTCGGCGCGTGCTACGCGCGGGCGCTCGCGCTCGCCGAGGCTCGCGGCATCCGCTCGATCGGATTTCCCGCCATTTCGACAGGCATCTTCGGCTATCCGGTGGAGGAGGCGGCGCGTGTCGCGTGGGCCACGATCCTTGCCCGGCTTCCCGCCCTCGCCGCGCTTCGGCTGATCCGCTTCGTGCTCTTCAGCGAGGCCGACCGGCGCCTGCACGAGGCGGTGCTGGCGGAGCTCGCCGGCGCCCCTTGCCGCGAAGGCTAGACCCGCGCTTTATCCGCCCGCCATTCCGGAGGAGCGCCATGGCTGCGATATCGGACATCTCCGCCCGCGAGATTCTCGATTCGCGCGGCAACCCGACCATCGAGGTCGAGGTGCTGCTCGAGTCGGGCGCCGTCGGGCGTGCCGCCGTTCCTTCCGGCGCCTCCACCGGCACGCACGAGGCGGTGGAGCTCCGCGACGGCGATCCCGCACGCTTCGGCGGCAAGGGCGTGCGGCACGCGATCGAGAATGTCGAGGGCGAGATATTCGACGCCCTCTCCGGCATGGAGGCGGCCGACCAGGTGCGCCTCGACGAGCTCCTGATCGATCTCGACGGCACGCCGAACAAATCCCGCCTCGGCGCGAATGCGATCCTCGGCGTCTCGCTCGCACTCGCCAAGGCGGCGGCTTCCGATCTCGGCCTGCCGCTCTTCCGCTATATCGGCGGCACCGCTTCGCGCACCCTGCCCGTGCCGATGATGAACATCGTCAACGGCGGGCGGCACGCCGACAACCCGATCGACTTCCAGGAGTTCATGATCCAGCCGGTCGGCGCCGGCACCATCGCCGAGGCGGTGCGGATGGGCTCGGAGATATTCATGGCGCTCAAGAAGGCGCTCGCCGCCGAGGGTCACAACACCAATGTCGGCGACGAGGGCGGATTCGCCCCCAACCTCGCCTCGGCCGACGCGGCACTCGCCTTCATCGCGCGCGCCTGCGAGTCGGCCGGCTACACGCCGGGACTCGACGTCACCTTCGCGCTCGACCCGGCGGCGAGCGAGTTCTTCCGCGACGGCAAATACGTCCTCGCCGGCGAAGGCCGCACGCTCGATGCCGAGGGCCTGGTGCGCTACCTCGAGGAGCTCGCCGGCCGCTACCCGATCGTCTCGATCGAAGACGGCTGCGCGGAGGACGACTGGGCGGGCTGGAAGATCCTCACCGACTCGCTCGGAAGCCGCCTCCGCCTTGTCGGCGACGACATCTTCGTCACCAACCCGGACCGCCTCCGCCGTGGCATCGAAGCGGGGGTCGCGAACGCGATCCTCATCAAGCTCAACCAGATCGGCACGCTCTCGGAGACGCTCGAGACGATGGAGATCGCCCATCGCGCCGGCTACGCGACCGTGGTCAGCCACCGCTCCGGCGAGACCGAGGACACGACGGTGGCCGACCTCGCGGTTGCGACCAATTGCGGGCAGATCAAGACCGGGAGCCTGGCGCGGAGCGAGCGGGTCGGGAAATACAACCAGCTCGTCCGCATCGAGGAGTTGCTCGGCCCGGCGGCGCGCTACGCCGGGCGAACCGTGCTCAAGGCCGAACCGCGCCTGAGCTAGCGGATATTCACCCCAATCGCGAGCGAGGGCGGTGCCACATAAATCGCCGGCGGCGCATAGACGTAGGGCGGCGGAGGCGGCGGCGGGTAGGGCAGCACCACCACCGGCGGCGCGTAAACGACGGGCGGGGCATAGACGACGGGCGGCGCCACGATCACGCCCCAGCCCCAGCCCGGGCCATGCCACCACGGGCCGCCATACCAGCCGCCGCCATGCCAGCCACCGCCATGCCAGCCACCACCACCATGCCAGCCACCACCACCATGCCAGCCGCCATGACCGCGCCAGCCCTGGGCGCGGGCGGCCGGGGCGGCAGCCAGCGCCAGCGCCATCAACGCGCCGGCGGCGATCAGCGAGAGCGTCCTCATCGGGAAACTCCTTCGTTCCACTGAGGCTCGACGTAATATAGGATCACAAAAGCCCCTGTTCATGGCAGGATACGGGCAGGACCGGGGCGGATGGATGAAATGTCGGCCAGGCGGAGGCGGTAACGGTGGCGGAGTGGAAGAGGCGTTCGCGGGGGGCGGTGGCGCCGCTCATCTTCCTCGCCCTCACCGCCTATTTCGTCCTCAACGCCGTCGAGGGGCCGCATGGGCTGCTCGCCTACGCCAAGGACCAGGCCACGCTCGCCGCCGCCCGGCAGCAGCTCAAGGAGGTCGCGTCCGTCCGCGACCGGTGGGAGACGGAGGTCGCCGCGCTGCGCACCGAGCATCTCGACGCGGACGCGCTCGATGAGCGGGCGCGGGCGATGCTGAACCTGGTCGATCCCACCGATATCGTCGTGATGTACCCGCCCGGGCAACAGCTCTTCTCGATCAAGTAGGAAGGTCCGGGGCTTCGCCCCCGAAGCCAGCACGTTCGGCGGCGCGCGGCGTCGTCGCCGTGCGCAGGAGAAAGGTCGAGCATGCAGATCCGCTTCGATGGCAAGACCGTCGCCGTCACCGGCGCCGGGCACGGATTCGGCCGCGCCATCGCCCGCGCCTTCGCCGGGCTTGGCGCGCGTGTCTTCGCGACCGACCTCTCGGCGGACGAGCTTCGCGAGACCGCGGAGGCGGGCGGGATCGAGACCAAGGCGCTCGACCTCACCGACCGCGCCGCCGCCGCGCGCTGGATCGGCGAGATCGAGCGCGGCACGGGGCGGGCGATCGACGTGCTGGTCAGCAACGCGGGCGGCGTCGCCGGGCAGGGCCCGCTTCCGATCGGCGCAGTGAGCGACGCCGATTGGGACGTGATCTTCGCCATCAACGTGCACGCCGCCTTCGCCCTCGCGCGCGCCGCCGCGCCCGCGATGCAGCGCGCCGGCGGCGGGCGGATCGTCACCATCAGCTCGGGCGCGGGGCTGGCACCCTCGCTCACCGGCATCCAGGCCTATTGCAGCGCCAAGCACGCGGTGGTCGGCCTCACCCGCCAGCTCGCGCACGAGCTCGGCCCCTTCGGCATCACCGTCAACAGCGTCGCCCCCGGCTTCATCCGCACCAACCGCGCGACCGAGCTTCAGTGGGAGAGCTACGGCCCGGAAGGGCAGAAGGCGCTCATCGAGCGGATCGCGCTCAAGCGCCTCGGCGGCGCCGCCGGACATCGCCAATGCCGTGCTCTTCTTCGCCTCCGACCTCGCCTCCTTCGTCAGCGGCCAGATCCTGCAGGTGGACGGCGGCCGCTGATGGGCGAGATGGAAAAATTCGAGATCGGCTCCGGCGCGCTCACCGCCGGCATCCTCGCAATGGGGGCCGAGCTCTGCTCGCTCCGCGACGCCACGGGCCGGGAATTCCTCTGGCAGGCCGGCCCCGCCTGGCCGCGGCACGCGCCCAACCTCTTCCCCATCGTCGGCCGCCTCAAGGACGACGTGCTCCGCCACGACGGCAAGGCGTATCATCTGACACAGCACGGCTTCGCCCGCGACCGCCGCTTCACCTGGCTGGCGCGGGAAAAATCCTCCTGCCGCCTCGCGCTCACGGACGACGCCGAAACCCGCGCGATCTACCCCTTCGCCTTCCGCCTCATCCTCGCATACGAGGTCGCCGGCGCGGCGCTCCACATCCGCTTCACCCTCGAGAATCCGGGAGCCGAAATCCTCCCCGCCTCGATGGGCGCGCATCCGGCCTTCAACTGGCCGCTCGTCCCGGGAACGGCGAAGCAGGCGCATCGCCTCCTCTTCGCCGCGCCCGAGCCCGCGCCGATCTTCCAGGTGAACGGCGGGCTCCTCCAGGCGGCCACCATCCCAAGTCCGGTCGCGGGACGCACGCTCGCGCTCGACGAGGCGCTGTTCGACGCCGACGCGCTGATCTTCAAGCCGGTGAACAGCCGGGCGCTGCGCTACGAGGCGGAAGGCGGGCCGGCGCTCGACATTTCCTGGGAAGGCTTCACCGACCTCGGCATCTGGTCGCGGCGCGGCGGCGACTTCCTCTGCATCGAGCCCTGGCTCGGCTATGCGAGCCCGTCCTCCTTCGACGGCGATTTCGCCGAGAAGCCGGGCCTGATGCATCTCGCTCCCGGCGAGCGCCGCACGGCGAGCCTCACGGTGCGGATCGACCGCGCAACGGAATAGCTCTCCGCCGGGCGACGATCCCGATCGCGAAGGCCGGCCGCCCACGCTCAGATGCCGGCAAGCAGCGTGCGCGCGAGATAGACCATGAGCCCAAGGCCGAGCGCCACCATCAGCGCCGCCAGGGCCAGATCAACCCGCGCCCCGTCCGCGCCGGGCGCGGCGCTGTCGATCGCCCGGCCGGTGCGGACGAAGCGCACCGCCGCGAGCGCCACCATGACAGTGCCGGCGAGAATGAGCACGATCCCGGCGGCGCCGCCGAAGTCCGTGCCCGGAATCGCGATCCTCCGCTGCCCGCCGGCAATCGAATCCGCGGCGATCTTCAGGAAGAGGTCGAATTTCGCCACGAGGAAGCCGAACGCCATCACCGCGATCGCGGTGCGCACCCAGGCGAGGAACGTCCGCTCGTTCGCCGCGTGATCGGAGAAGTTGCGGATCATCGGCCGGCCCGGCGGCGGACCCGCACGGCCCCGGAGCGGGGAACCCTCTCGCCGTGCATGCGCCTCCTCCTCGCCCTCCGAGCATGCCCCTTAGGCCGCGGCACCTCCAGCCCCCCGAATGCCGCCGCAGCGCCGCGCCCTGCGCCCCGCACGGCACGGCCATGCGGAGCCGCCCACTTCTCCAGGCGACGCCGGCAAGACCACTATAACGCTTCATCGGCGCGCCCCGGCGCGAGGCGATCCGCCGAAGCCATCAGATCGATCGTCGAACAAAAACCGGAGCGTGATGACGGAAAATCACCACGTTTTGGAGGACTCCGTCTCCGATGCCGCCTTCCCCCGCCGCGACAGCCGCTTCCGCTTCCCCCTCCGGCCTTCCCTCCCAACGCGCGGCGAGCGTGCGCACGATCGCGCTCATCGTCGCGAGTGCCATGTTCATGGAGCAGATGGACGGCACGGTGCTCGCGACCGCGCTCCCCACCATGGCGCGCTCGTTCCACACCAATCCGCTGCACATGAACGTGGCGCTCACTTCCTACCTCCTCAGCCTCGCCGTCTTCATCCCGGCAAGCGGCAAGGTCGCGGACCGCTTCGGCGCGCGCGGCGTCTTCCGCGCCGCAATCGCGCTCTTCACGCTCGGCTCGGTGCTTTGCGCCCAGGCGCCCACCGTTCCCTTCCTGGTCGCGGCCCGCATCCTCCAAGGCGTTGGCGGAGCCATGATGGTGCCGGTGGGGCGGCTCGTGCTGCTGCGCTCGAGCTCGAAATCTGAGCTGGTCACGGCCATGGCCTGGCTGCAAGTGCCCTCGACCATCGGCCCGATCCTGGGGCCGCCGATCGGCGGCTTCATCGTCACTTATTTCGACTGGCGCTGGATTTTCTACATCAACGTCCCCGTGGGCATTCTCGGCATCGTGCTCGCCTCGCTCTACATCGAGGACGTGCGCGAAGCCGGCCGGGTCCGCTTCGACTTCGCCGGCATGGCGCTTTCCGGCGTCGCCCTCGCCTCGCTCATGTGGGGGATCGAAATGGCGAGCCGCGGCTTCGGCTCGCCCGCCACCGCGCTCGTCCTCGTCCTCGTCGGAGCGACCTGCGCCGTCCTCTACCGCCGGCACGCACGGCACCACCCGCAGCCGGTGCTGAACTTCCGGCTCATGCGCATTCCGACATTCCGCGTCTCCGTCCTCGCCGGCACCTGCTCGCGCATCGTCGTGGGCGCGGTGCCGTTCCTGCTCCCGATGATGCTGCAACTGGGCTTCGGCTTCTCCGCGGCCCAGAGCGGCCTCGTCACCTTCAGCAGCGCGGCAGGGTCGCTCGCGATGAAGGCGGCGGCGCCGCGCGTGCTGCGCCGGATCGGCTTTCGCAACACCATGGTCTGGGTCGGACTGATCGCGACCCTCTTCGCCGCCAGCACCGCCTTCTTCCGCCCCGATTGGCCAATCGCACTGATCTACGCCCTGCTGCTCGCCGGCGGCTTCCTCCAGTCGCTCCAGTTCATGGCCTACAACACCATCGCCTACGCCGACGTGCCACGCGGACAAATGAGCGCCGCAACCAGCTTCTACACCACCTTCCAGCAACTCGCGCTGAGCCTCGGCATCGCCATCTCGGCCGCCTCGCTCGCCTTCTCCTCGGCGCTCCGCGGCCACGTCACACTGCAACTCAACGACTTCACGGCCGCCTTCCTCACCGTCGCAACCGTCGCACTGCTCGCGCCGGCGCTCTCCCTCGGCATGAAACCGAACGCCGGAGACGAACTGAGCGGCCGGTAGAAAGACCAAGGGGCTCTGCCCCTTGGAACCCCGCCAAGGGCTGAGCCCTTGGAACCCTTTCCTTGCGGCGGCTGAGGGCCGGTTTGGCTTTGCGCAGCATGCGCAAAGCCAAACCGGCCCTCAGCCGCCGCAAACGAATGGGGTCCAGGGCCCCAGGCCCTGGCAGGGGTCCAGGGGCATGGACCCACCTTTGCCGAACAGTTATCGCAATACGCCGAGGCAGAGCGCACGATCAGGCCCATAGCGGTGGTTGCGCCGCCAAGCCACCATCTGACTTTTAGTCTTGGGGCCTCTGGTTCGACTCCGGCCGGACTCACCAATAAATCAAAGACTTAGATGACAAATTCGTAAAATTCCCAGAATGACTTCATTCAATGTCCGCATGATGTCCGCACCGGGGCACCGAAAGAAGGGAAACCGGCCATGGCAGACGCCCGCGGATGGCCCGATCCGGCGATGCCCGGATACCCGAAGAATTGTGGCAAGGACGGTCCGCACCTGCTTGTCAGTCCGCACGGTGGGCGGACGTGGGCATGGTGGCATTATGGCGGGCGGACCTGGTTGCTCCCAGACGCGCGCAATCCGGCAGAGCGAGGGGGAACCCTACATCCGGGCGAAGCGGGAACGGATTGGACCTACCTCGGCCCGGCGGTCCCACCGGACGGCAAGCCCGCGCCGTAGACGGCGGACACGAAAACCGCTGCCCAGAGCCTCGCGAGAAATACGGAGCGTGCCTTGGCAGGCCAGGCGTAGAGTGGACTGCCCGGCCAGCGAGCCGGGCACCGTGGTTTCTTTGTGGGAACGCGCGGCCACCTTACGGGACCGCGCGGTGTCACCTCAGGGCTGCCCCTGGCGGGTGGCCCTTCTTTCGCCACCCACGCGGACACGGATCCCGGACAAGAAAAAACCCGCCACGCTCTCGGGCAACGGCTAGGGAAGGAAGCGAAATGGCATATCTCGTGATTGGGCTGATCGTGTTCGTTTTGATCGGCGTCTGGTTCAAACGCCTGGGAATTTGAGCCGATGCCAGACGCCCGAGGATGGCCCGATCCCGCGAGGCCGGGGTTCCCGGAACACCCCTACAACGATGGTCCTCATCTCATTCAAGACGCCAATGGTCGCCGTTGGGCGTGGTGGACGTTCTTAGCGGAAGCTTGGCAGCTTCCTAGCCCGAGCGGCACAATAGACCTAGGGCTGACGGTCCTTCCAGAGCTAGCGGCGAAGCAATGGACCTATCTCGGGCCGGCGACCGCGCCGGATGGCAAGCCGGTTTCCTAGGCAGCGGAGATGCCAGCCGCCACAAAGAGGCCCGCCACCCTCTCAGGCAGCGGGCCAGTGAGATACCGGACTTGAGGCCGACGCTACTCGGCAGGCTCGGAGTTGGGACACGAAAAAGGGCCGCCACCCTCGCGGGCGGCGGCCGTGCTAATTGGCAGTTTCCTGGGGCTCTACTGCGACGCGAACTTCCGGGGCACGAGCCGCGGTCCGTCCGGCTCACGCCGCCCCCGGGCGTCGTCGATCGCGTTGCTGAGCCTCTCCTCCGTTTCGAGCAGCGCCGCGGACCGTACTGGGTTCGGATAGGATCGGCCATGCCAAGGTGGGCGGTGCATCCCAGCGCGATTGGTCCACATCCCGGCACAAGGTCTCGTGTTTCTCGCCGGAGGCATCTGCCGTGCGACCACGTTTCGTCGCCACCAACATTGTCGGGAATATTGTCAGGCTGGGGATGGTCTATGCCGGTGTAGAAAGAGGATCGTCGCGATGAGCGCCAAGCCGTTTCTCTGGCTCGCATGCGGGCTCGCCCTAGCCGGCTGCGCCGGCGAGCAATCCATCCCATCACGGCAGGCCCGGACCCAGCAGGGGCTGGAGGTGATCCCCCAAGCCGAGCAGGCCCAGCAGAACCAGCAGCGGCGGCAGAACCTGATCAACGAGGTCCGGGCTGCCAACGCTCAATCTCCCTCAATATAATCTGGCCGGAGGCGAGCAGCGGCCAGAAGAGCATGGCAGCGGTTTCGGCTGATGGGAGGGCTCGAAAAGGCCGCCCCCGGAGGAACGGCCCCCGCGTTAGCGCTCGCAACCCCATCAGATCGGGCGTAGCGTGCTTCCCGGGCAGGCCGCCGCAACGGCCCCCCGCCCTTCCGCCGGGCGGCGCTACCCAGCCCGGTGGGTTGACCGTCACGCTGGCGGCGTTGGGGCGGCCCCTCGACGCCGTCTCGCGTTGGAAGGGAGGGCCACCATCCTCTCGGGCAGCGGGCCAGTCAGTGACCAAGAGGACAGCCCGAGGCGGCCGGTCGCGCTCCGCCAATTTATCCAGAATTACCGCGGCTCGTCCGGTGCCTCGCAGCAATGACAGCGCTCGTGCTGGCATTAATGGCGGTGCGGAGCTGGCGGTTCCGGATTATGTCCGGGGCGCGGATTTCTCAAAATCTCCTCGATCAGTCCTGAGTGCCGGCAAAAACCGAAACCAAGAGCACGCTCGGGACCCTCCGCAAGACTACCCGAATAGACGCCGACTAGGCAAAGACCCTTCCCCCTTTGCGTCAGATCGCTAGGCGAAATTGCCTTGATCTTTGTTATGGCATCCACATTCGGATCATTGACCAACTGCGCTTTGTCCGCTGGTAACGCAAAAGCTTCCGATATCGCGTACACCGGGCTGCCGGACATGCCCGACCTCCCCGCAACGTCGAGAAAGAAACGCGGACGGCCTGACAGCGCAATGCCTGGCTTGGAAGCAATCATAGCGCTTTTCCAAATAGCGTGCGGGTTCTTCTCATAGCGGCCGAATGGAAAACCGATAACAACAAGATCGTCACCGATGATTAGGGTCTGGACTCACAGCCTGACCCAGTAGAGCGCGGCAACGAGGTGGGTTGCCGCGAGAAAGTTGCGGGCGAGCTTGTCGTATCTGGTGGCGATGCGGCGCCAGTCCTTGATACGGCAGAAGAAGTTTTCGATTTTGTGCCGGCGCCGGTAGATGCGCTTCGGGCAGTGGGCCTTCTTGGTGGCGTTCTTTCGGCTCGGAATGACTGGTAGCGCGCCTTCGTCCTTGATCAGTTGGCGCACCTTCTTGCTGTCGTAGGCCTTGTCTGCGGTGATCGCGAGCGGAGGCCGTGGCGTATCGAGCACTTCTTCGACGGCCTGGCTGTCGTGCACCTGCGCGCCGGTCAGGGTGAAGTTCAGCGGCCTGCCCTTGTCATCGACACTGGCATGGATTTTCGTGCTGCGCCCGCCCCGGATGATGCCGATCGCCTGATTTTTCTCCCCCCTTTTGCGCCGCTCGCCGAGCGGTGTGCCTTGACGATCGTGCTGTCAATCAAATGCAGGCTGTCATGCGATTTCGCGGCCAGGGTGTCGAACACGCGCTTCCAGATGCCGCGCCGAGACCAGCGGTTGAACCGGTTATAGGCTGTCGTATAAGGCCCATACCGCTCCAGCAGGTCTCGCCACGGCATGCCAGTGCGCAGCACGTAGAAGATCGCATTCAATATCCGCCGGTCTCCACCCGCGCCGACTTCCGCCGTGCCGGCAGCAAGGGCTCCAGCAGCGCCCACTCTTCGTCCGCCAGATCAAACCGCATGATCCACCTCCGGGCATGGTGAATCACAACTCGCCGCGTCGGTTCAAGACTTTAAATGGGTACAGACTCTAATAACCAGCGCGAGGCCCTCTAGTTGGAAGTACTGCGGAGACCGGTACCGGCCGCAATTGTCGAGCGAGATGGAGTTGGCGGAGCCGCAGGTGATTCCCGAGGTGGCCGCCATCCTCGCCAGCGGAGGACTCAGAACCAGTTCGCTTTGTCGACGATGTTGCGGAGCGCTTTTCCGGCGGCGACGGCGTGGCAATTGTCGCGCAGGATCGCAAAGCGCCGTTCATCGAGGTGCCGGCCATAGCCGGCCGTGTGCGGGGTGATCAGCACGCCGGGAAAAGTCCAGAGCTTGTGCTCGGGCGGCAGCGGCTCGGTCTCGAAGACATCGAGGCCGGCGCCCGCGATCTCACCTGCTTCGAGCGCGGCGGCGAGATCATCGAGGCGTGTGGTCTTCCCGCGGCCGATATTGATGAAGAACGCGCTGCGTTTCATGCGCTGGAAGCGGGCACGGTTCATGAAGCCCTCGGTCGCGGGCGTGTGCGGCACGGTAAGGATGACGAAGTCCGCCTCGGAAAGGAGCGTGTCCAGCGCTTCAGGCGGATGGAGTGCCGCGACACCTTGGATGGGCGCGGTGCGGCGCGCGTCGGTTGCGATCACGCGCGTGCCGATGGCGGCGAGCAGGCGCGCGGCTTCCGCGCCGATACCGCCGAGGCCAACGATCAGCGCCGTTGCCGCGGTCAGATCAACAACGCCGGTATCGAGAGGCTTCGGCTTCCAGAGGCGATCAACCTGCTGCGGAAGATAGGTGTGGAAATCACGCGCGAAGGCAAGGACGAAGGCGAGGATGTGGGCGCCGATATGGTCGTTGTAGATCTCGCGCATGTTCGTCACTGTGACCGGATGGGCGACGAGCGCGGGATAGTAATAGCCGGCGGGCGGCGCGGCCTGCGGTGCCTGGAGCCAGCGGAGATTTTGCGCGCGTGCAAGGAGATGCGGCGGCAGCACGCCATAGGCGGCTTCGGCGCTGGCGATGACTTGCATGGCCTCCGCCTCGCTCTCGGCCACGACGACATGAACGTCCGCCACCGAGGCGGCGAGGTCGCGCGCCCAGGCGCGGGTGATGTCGGTCTGCGGCGGGAGCATGAGGAGGGTGAATGTCATGGCCGGACTCTCCAAAACTGCAAGCGCGACAATATTGCACCCTTTGACACGGCCTGCACCCCTGTCGAAAGATCATACTTTCCGTAGCATCGACCGGCATTTCCCAGAGGAGTGGCCGATCCGCCCTTTTGGGAGAAGTAATAGCCGCTTTTTGAGTTCGCGAGAATGGCGCCCGGAACATGGCTAACGCTAGGCAGCCCGCCGTTGCCGAAGGCTATCGATCATCTGCGAGCTGTCCCCGATTTCTCTGGACACGGTATTGTCGCAAGAAGCGGGAACAGAGGTATGGCTTTGACGAAGGAAGCCGATGTGAGGGACCCAGTTAACGGGCCCGTGTGTGTGCCTGGCATGGGCACTGGAGTGGTGGGGAAAGTCCTTTCCGGGGCGAGTTGGTGGCAACCGCGAGCCAGAGGCAACTGGGGTGGAAGGCCCATCCGTGCGAAAACGTACCAGAGCGTGTGAAAACGTACTTCTAGGGCTGGGATGGACGCCACATGCCGTCAATCGGGCTCCGGTCTGGACGTCTGAGCCTGCGTGACTGGACTTTCGACTATCGGGCGAGGAACGTGCGACGCTCGATAGCGCACACTTTGGCTCCGCAGAGGCGCGCCGGCGCAGCCTCTCAGGTCCTCAGCGCGGCCAACAGCATGGAGAACTCCACGATGTTGAGTACCCGCCTGGGATTGTAGGCGAGCGCGGTCAGGCTGAATTCGGCAGGCACCTTCTGCAGGCGCCGCATCAGGAATGCGCCCTAACTCATCCATTGTTTGATCGAGCCAACCGGATGCTCGACCGTCACACGGCTCTGGGTGATGATGTGGGGATGCTGCGCCATGCGGTCCAGCACAGCCTCGTTCTCGAGGCAAGATACGAGGCGAAAGCTGCCGCGCGTGCAGCGTAAACGAAGCGGGCAGGCCTGGCAGGGTTCTTTGTTGACGTAGTTCGTCTTCTTCAACCCGCGCTGAAGCGAGGGCGAACAGGAGCGAAGCCCCTACCCCACGGGACACAGGAAGCTCTCACTGGCTGGTTCGTAGGTAAACTCGACCGTACTCAACAGCCCGGCGCTGACCGAGGAACCACGCTGCGCGCGCGGCACATAAGGATCTAACCCGGCCGCCTCGCATGCCTCGATGTCCTCGATCTTGACGTAACCCCTGTCGACCACGACCGCGATCCGCTCCACACCGAGAACTTCGTGCGCCGGCTCCGCGGCTTCGGTCACCAGACCCATGTCCACCACCTGATTGGTCACCTGCTGTTCGACGATCAGCTTGTGCTTGGCATCCACTGCGAGCGGACGTTGTAGCCGACAACGGCGCAGGAATTCTCATGCCAGGTTTCATGGATCCGTTTGGTACCGCCGCTCGGCTACTTCAAGCGTCCACGGCCCGCGACCTGCCATACGCCCTCGACCCTGCCGTCTCGCACAGCGATGATCTGCTCGTGCAGATGCACCGTCGTGTCGGAGTATCCAACGATCAGTTCCAGCTTGTCGCCGATGCGTGGCACTTCGCTCGGCTGCGCGAGGTCGAGCGTCGCATGTTCCGCCGATAGCCGCACGGGGGCCGCCAGAGCCAGATCAACCGGTGCCGGCGGGGCCGCATCGCTGCTCATCGCCTTCTTGCCCGCGTCCAGGATGACACGCGTCAGTGTCGGCCGGCTGGTCACAGTCGCCAGCAAGGTCAGCGCGCAAGGGAAATCGAAATGGTAATGCGTGCGGTAGTGCATGTCGCTGAAGATGGCGCCGCCCACCTGGATCTCGGTCACACCCGGCTGCTGCGCGCAATACGGGAAGGTGCCCGTTCCGCCACAACTGACCACCGTGGTGTCCAACCCGGCCGCCCGGCACTGATTGGCACTCGCGGTGAGCTGCGCCACGGCCGCCGCCACGGTCCGCGACTTCTCCGCCGGGTCGGCGATCGTGACGGCATGGCTCTCCCATCCCATGACCCCGACGAAGCGCAGGCCTTGTTCCGCGTGGATCCTGAGCGCCAGTTCCACCACCGGCGCACCCGGCTGCACGCCGGCGCGATGCATGCCGATATCGACCTCGATCACCACGCGGAGCGTCTTGCAGGCCTCGCGCGTCGCCGCCCCAAGCGCCGAGACATGCGCGGGACTGTCCACCGCGACGATGGCATCGGCGCGGTCGAGCAGCGCCATCAGCCGCCGCAGCTTGATCGGCCCGACGATCTGGTTGGCGATCAGGATGTCGCGTACGCCAGCCTCGGCCAGAGCCTCCGCTTCACCCAACTTGGCACAAGTGGCCCCGATTGCGCCGGCCCCCAGCTCCTTGCGGATAATTTCGGGCGTCTTCTGGCCCTTGGTATGCGGTCGCCAAGCCACACCGTGCGCGCGGCAGATCTCCGCTACGCGCGTGATGTTTGCCTCCATCCGGTCGAGATCGACCAGCAGGGCCGGCGTATCAATTGCGTCTTTCGGCTGGCCAATCAGCGATATCATTGCGCTTTGGGTAGCTTGGCGGCAGCATCGTTGGCAAAGATAGCTGCCTGCTCTTCGGTGTAGCGCGTCGAGAGCTCGCTGAATGCGCCGGCGCGAAAGCTCTCGCCCATGCGATACAGCACCAGGGAGCTGATGAGGGAGGCACCGATCAGGTAGAACGCGGGCACGATCGGCGTGCCGGTTGCAGCGATCAGCGCGGCGATGACGAAGGGCGTGAAGCCCCCGAAGATCGCCAGGGCCAGGTTATAGCCAATCGAGATTCCGCTCACCCGCACCAGCGTCGGGAACAGCTCGCAGAACGCCGCCGGGAACGGTCCGTCATAGGCCGAGTAGAGCAGGATCGCGACAATCTGCACGAACACCGCCGAGCCGAAGCTGCGGTGATGCACCAGCAGAAAGAATAGCGGATACGCAGTGACCCCGAGCAGTACGGCGGCGCTGAGCATCAGCGGTTTGCGCCCGAAGCGATCGGACAAAGCGCCGAAGGCGGGGATGGCGAGCAGCGAAACGGCGAGCGAAATACTGGTGGACAGCAGCGCGTCCTCCACTGGGAATTTCAGTTCGTGCACCAGAAAGGTCGGCAGATACACTTGATAGGTGAAGGCCGTAACAGTGAAGCAGATGGTGATTCCGAACGTCATCAGGATCGACAGCGCGTTTTGCCGCAAGAGATGCGGCAGCAGGCCCGACTGCTTCGGGGCGAGCTTTTGCGCCTGCTCGAACGCCGGCGTTTCCCCCACGCGGGCGCGCACGTATAGTCCGATCGGTCCGATCAGACCGCCGACCAGGAACGGCAGGCGCCAGCCCCAGGCGCCCATCTGCTCGGGCGACAACACCGTGTTGAGGATAACACCCGACAACGTGCCGCACAGCAGACCGGCATTCACGCTGGTGGCTTGCAGACTGCCATAGAAACCGCGTTTGCCGGCGGGTGCGTATTCCACCAGAAAGGAGCTGGCCCCGCCCCATTCGCCGCCCGCGGAAAAGCCTTGCATCAAGCGGGCGATGACAATGAGAACCGGCGCAATCAGGCCCCACGATGCGTAGTCGGGCACAAGCCCCACCATCAGCGTGCCGATCGCCATCAGCATGATCGTCAGCACCAGCGCCGGCCGCCGGCCCTTGATGTCCGCGAAAGCACCGATGACGATCGCGCCCACCGGGCGCATGAGGAAGCCGACGCCGAACGTTGCAAGCGTCAGCAGCAGGGATGATTGCGGGTTGCTCGACGGGAAGAACGCCTTGGCGATATAGGTGGCGAAGTAGGCGTAGCTGATGAAGTCGAAGAACTCGAGGAAATTGCCGACGGTGGCCGACAGTACTGCCCGCGGCGTGGTTACTTGATTGGACTTCATCGCACCCCCCTCAGCATGGCGTTGCAGGCGACCAGCATTTTTCTTGGCACGCGGTCTTCTTGTTACCGTCCCGTCACTAGTCGAGATCCGTTTGCCTGATGGATACGGGAATCCCATGTGTTGCGTCATCGTCTCGGGCTTCAGCAGGCCACAGACACCCGCAATGCGCCACCAGGTGTTGTCTGCGTAGCGCACGATGGTGCATTCCAGACTGCGGACGATAGCGTTACCCTCCATCGGCGAGTGCGCCATGGCAATATGGGCGATCTCCTCCGGCAGACCGGCGGTCAGGCAGAGGTGCATGCCGTAGGCGGGATGGCGGATCGACGGATAGCCATAGATCGACGGATCGGCGCTCCAGCGCTCGTCGTTGTCGAACTCCCATGGCTTACCGATATCGTGGCACAACGCGCCGGCGAGTACAATGTCCGTGCTGATCCGCACCTCTGGCCAAGAGGTTTTGAACTCTTTGGCGAAAGCAACCGCGAGATGCGTGACGCCCCGCAAATGATCGGCCTGACTGCCACGCTTGATCACGAACACCTTCGGATTGCCCCAGGGTGGAACTTCGGAAACAGCACTGTAGCGCGTCTGTGACAGAGACAGCGCCCAGGCATCGATCACCTTCTCCCGCAGATCGGCGCACGAGATATCGGCGATTTCCGGCAGGTCACGCAGGATTCCGGCCCTTAGTTCAGCAGTCGCGGCATCCGAAACCATTCACGTCTCTCCTTGTGGTAGCCTTATCAAGCAACCGTGCCTATCCCGACTACTCGGCGCACCGTCGTCAAAACCCATTCCAGTGACCGGACGATAGGTGCCGGGGTGGCGTGCAATCCAATTTGAAAAACTGAATATTTGTTGTTATTATCCTATCATGTGGACTGTCGCATCCCCTCGGATGCGCACGCCGCATGCGGGGAGGGATCGTGCCGATGTCGCGGGTGACGCTCAGTCAGCTTGAAGCGTTCGTGTGGATTGCGCGGCTGCGCAGTTTCCACGAGGCGGCGAGCCGGCTGAACGTCTCACAACCCACCATTACGTTGCGCATGCAGCAGCTCGAGATATCCGTGGGGCGCCTGCTCGAGCGCAACGGCCATAGCTTCTCTTTGACCGAGCGCGGCACGCTCATTCTCGATTACGCCGGCCGCATCGTCGCGCTCGCCAACCAGATCAGCGCGGCCTGCGCCGCGGCCGGTGAATTGCGCAGCGTGGTACGCGTGGGAATGCCCGACAGCATCGCGGCGCCGTGCCTGTCCGCCTTGGTATCGCGGGTGGCGGAAGTATGCCCGCTGGTGCAACTGGACGTGACGGTCGATCTCAGCAGCACAATCAATCGCCGGTTGAAGGATCTTAGTCTCGATGTGGCGATCCTGGCGGAGCCGGATGTCGGACCACCGGTCAAGCTGACGCCGGTCGGGCGCAATCCATTGTCGTGGCTTGCGGCACCGTCCATGGCACCGAGGGGTTTACCGGGACGCCCATTGGGCGGCTCGTCGGGCGGCTCAGTTACACCGGCAGACCTGGCGCGGCTACGCATCATCACTACGCCGGAATATTCGCACAATTACGACGTGGTCATGGAGTGGTTCGCGTCGGCGCAGGTGACGCCCGCGCGCATCAGCACGTGCAACAACCTGGACATGATAGCGCGCATGATCTGCGATGGCGTTGGTGTCGGCGCGCTGCCGCTGGCTATGGTGCAACGCGAACTCGCGGCCGGGCATCTCGTCGCAGTCGGTTGCCGCCCGCCACTGCGTACACGCAAACTGCAAGCAGCGTATCAGACCGAACGCCCAGGCGCGCCGATCGGTGCGATTGAATCCGTGGTGCAGATCGCGCGCGAAGTGCTGACCGCGAAAGTATCGCTGTTGCCGATGGATCGGCTAGATTAGGGTGTCGACTTGATGTAGCCAATAGGTGACGACGGCAACGAACCAGGTATCGGCGAGGAAGTTTGTGCCGGTATTGTCGTAGCGGGTCGCGATGGCGCGCCAATCCTTGAGCCGACAGACGGCGCGCGCCATGGCGTTGCGAGCGTTGTAGGCTCTCGCGTCGAGGGGCACATGATTGCGTCGGGTCGGCCTGGACGAGATGACGGCGATGCTGCCGTGAATGGCCAAGGAGATTCGCACGTCGTTGGCGTCGTAAGCCTTATCGCCGATCAGGCAGGCCGGGGTATTGGAGATGGCGAGCACCGCCCGCACCCCTTGGATGTGGTGAACCTGTTCACCGGTCAGGAGCAGTGCCTAGAGGCGGCTTTGCTGCTCGCAGAGCGCGTGGATCTTGGTCGTGCGTCCACCGCCCGAGCGGCCAATGGCTTGGCGGCGCCCCCCCTTTTTGCGCCTGAGGCCGAGGGGCTTGCCTTGACACCTGCGCTGTCCGCCATCTTTGGCACGGGTAGGTCCCCGCAGGCAGCAAGGGCGGCGAACAGTTCCTGCCACAGAGCGCGTTGGTTCCATCGGCTAAACCGGGTAAACACCGTCGTGCGCGGCCCATACACGTCGGGCAGTGCCCGCCAGCGGAGCCCCTCGCGGAACCGGTGCAGGATCCCCGGCGGAAGTAGCGAACTGGCCCCCAGGCTCAACGGCGATGACGTTCAGATTCGGCACAGGCGCCCAAGACGCTAATGCTCTCATCGCCTTTGGTGCCGCTTATCGACATACCACGCGAGCCAGAGCCAGCTTGCACCGAGATTGAAGCAGACCTCCATTAGAGGAAGTGTGACAGCGCTCGGGGCAAGGCTCGGGTATGCGATCAAATTCGCCCGCAGCATCATGCTTGAATGATTCAGATCAACCTGTTTGTGCGTCCCGCGGCCCTACCCGTTTCTATTGCGTTCGGATGCCGGCGGACATGAGGCCTCCATCGACCACCACGACACTCCCGGTCATGTAGCGCGATTCTTCGGACACGAGGAAGGCGATCACGTCGGCAATTTCTTCAGGTCGAGCCAGCCGACCAAATGGAATTCGGTGCTCTCGCTCGATAACTGCGTCCTCCTCCAACATCCCGCGGATGATACCCGTAGCAACAGTTCCTGGCGCGATGGCATTGACACGGACTCCAAACGGGGCCAACTCGAACGCCATCACTCGGGTCAAGGCTTCCAGCGCTGCCTTGCTCGTAGCGTAGGCAACCTGCTCACTGTGCGCGATATGGGCAGCCACCGACCCCATATTAACGACACTACCTCTTCCGGCTTTTACCATCACCCGGCAAGTCTCTTGGGCAACGACAAACGATGCCGTCAGGTTGACCGCCAGAACATCGTTCCATGTCTCGTCGCTCATCTGCAAGAATGGAGCCCGGCGTCCGATACCCGCGTTGTTCACTAGGATCGTGATGGCGCCGTACCCGTCGGCTACGCGAGTGACGGCCGACTGAACCTCATTGCGCCGCGTGACGTTGCAATGGACGAACTTAGCTCGACGGCCGGCCTTATCGAGTTCGTCTACGATGGATTCACCTGCTTCCGCGTTGTTGTCGAAAACGACGACCATCGCCCCGTCGGCCGCCAGCCGTCGCACAATGGCGCTTCCAATTCCGCCACCCCCTCCCGTGACGATGGCTACCTCGTCGGCGAGTTTGCCTTCTGAATTCTCGTTCGTCATTGTGTCGCCTGTTTCCATCTCACACTTAGAGGAGGTCTGAACAAGTTTCCATCGCCGGGGATTTGACGCGTCAAATCAGAGCGCTCCTGTCGGGCGGAACGACTTCTTTACTCAGTTCTTAGCTGGAGGTGCCCCACATAAAGCTGACGCACATCAACCGCCGAAAACGAACGGCAGCCGCCCTGTTGGGCCGGGGCGGCAGGCGAACAGCGCCCCCGCCGTCGGCTGACCCATTGCTTCAGTCGCGGTCAGACGATGGCGCGCCGTTGTGATATAGAGGTCCTGCAAATGTTCCCCGCCAAAAGCGCAGCTCGTCACCAACGTAACTGGGACATGAACTTCCATGTCGATTTCGCCAGAGGGGCTGTACCGCCGCACCTTCCCGGCACCGAACAGCGCAACCCAGACAAACCCTTCCGCATCGATCACCATGCCGTCTGGCAGCCCCTCTGAGCGTGGTATCGCGACAAATACCCGACGATTGCTCAGCTGACCGGCCTCAGGGTCGAAATCGAACATGTCGATGCGTTGCGTAGCGCTGTCAATATAATACATCCGCGCATTATCAGTTGACCAATCAAGTCCGTTAGCAATCGTTATCCCCTCGAGCTGAGCGGATGCCTCCAGGTGGCCATCCTTGTATTCAAGCCTGTAGAGAGTGCCGGCTCCCGGCGTGTGGTCCATCGCCATGCTACCTGCCCAGAAGCGCCCGCGACAATCACACTTGCCGTCATTCATCCGGTTTGCCGCTACAGCCGCTTCGACCTCGACAAACGCGTTCATGCCTTCGCCGACCGCTGGCAAAATACCAAAGCCGTCCCGAAGCGCCACTACGAGCTGGCCGCCAGATCCCAGAGCGACGGCGCCAACTGGCTGCCCCGCCTGCCGCGTGCTCACTGCAAGGCTCTGCGGATCTAGCGCGTGTATCAATCCGGGCGCTATATCAACCCAGATCAGTTTTTGCTGCGTCGAGTCCCAGACAGGCCCTTCTCCAACCATGGAGCGCGCATCGACTATCAGTTCGGCGGCAAGAGTTTTGCAGCCCATGTTGTCCTTCGATCCCTGGTTCAGTTCTGACTGATCAAAAAGCCTGACAGGTCCCGCTCCAACCCGTTGCCATCGTTCCCGCTCTGTGCACTGGCAATACCGGGAAAGTGGCAGGCGACCGTTCGGCCGCCCGGGTCACGCTCCAGCTCCGGTGTCATCTCCGCGCAGATTTTCGCCGCATGCGGGCATCGCGTCCGAAATCGACAACCGCTGGGTGGCGACGTGGGCGACGGCGGCTCTCCACGCAGAATGGTTCTGCGCTGACCCTTAGGCCGGTCGATACCCGGCACGGAGGACAGTAAGGCGGCAGTGTAAGGATGCAGGGGATTGGCGCAAACCTCTTCGCTAGGTCCGTATTCGACGACCCTGCCGAGAAACATGATGGCGATGTGTGAACTGAGGTGACGAACGATACGCAGATCGTGACTGATGAAAATTAGGGTCAATGCGAACCGCCTTTGAAGGTCTGTCAAAAGGTTGAGCACTTGTGCCTGTACCGACACGTCCAATGCGGAAACGGGCTCGTCGGCAACAATCAGCTCCGGCTTGATGGTCAGGGCGCGCGCTATCCCTATCCGCTGTCGCTGCCCACCGGACAGTTGGTGCGGCAGTTGATCGGCGAAGCGCGGACCCAGTCCGACCAGATCCAATACCTCCATCACGCGAGACTCGCAGTTCCTGGCCGCAACTCCGTGCGCTACCAAGGGTTCCGCGACCAGGTTGCGCACACGCTGCCGTGGATTGAGAGATCCGTACGGGTCCTGGAAAATCGGCTGAATATGGCGTCGAAGCCGACGAAGGTCGTCGCCCCTTGCGTTGGTGATGTCCCGGCCGCGGAATAGGATGCGACCACTATCGACATCGGCAAGACGAAGCAAGCATTTTGCCAGTGTCGACTTACCGCACCCTAACTCACCGGCTATCCCGAGAGTTTCACCCCGCTTCACATTGAGCGACACCTCGTCAAGCGCGTGTACCTGCTTTGGTCGGCTGAAGGGCAGCGCCGCCGGCAACCGATAATGTCGGGTAATGGCTTCGACGCGCAGAAGGTCTTCGGTCGGTGGGGACTCAGGCGAAGTGCTGACAGCTGCAATCGGTCCGGCGACGGGCCTCTTTGCCGTGGGCAAATGGACGCCGATCGCAGTTTTCTCGGCAAGCCAGCAGGCAACCTGACCTTGATCGCGGGGCATCAAACCAGGTTCCGCCGTACGACAAATGTCCATCACATGCCGACACCGCGCACTGAATGGGCATCCCGGAGGGAGAGCTCCCACGCTCGGGGGTTCGCCCGCGATAACGCTCAGATTGCTCCCAGGAGGTACCATCGCTGTCGGCATCGATTCGAGCAAGGCTTGCGTATAGGGATGCCTCGGTGCGGTGAGAACTGCGTAGGTATCCCCGATCTCAACAATTCTGCCCGCATACATGACGGCGATATGATCGCAGACTTCGCTGACAACGCCGAGGTCGTGACTGACCAGGATCAGAGCCACCCCCAGCTCACGGTTCAGCCTACGGAATATTTCGATGATCTGCGCCTGAACAGTGGCGTCCAGCGCCGTTGTGGGCTCGTCGGCAATGATCAGGGGCGGAGATGCAATAAGTGCCGTTGCGATCATTGCCCGCTGCCGCATGCCGCCCGAAAATTCGTGAGGGTAGCCTTTTATCAATCTTGCCGGATCAGGTAAGCCAAGCCTAGCCAGCATTTCTTTTGCCGCGGCGGTAGCGCGCTGACGGCCGACCAGGCGGTGCAAGAGCAGCGGTTCGCGCACCTGCTTGCCGATGCGCATGACAGGATTGAGCGAGGCGAGGGAGTCCTGCACGACGAGGCTGATGCCCTTTCCGCGGATCTTGGACAACCGTCGTCGCGGAATTTTGGTCAGGTTTTCGCCATTGAAGTGAGCACTACCTTGAGTGATGCGCGCCGCGCCGGGGAGCAGACGAACGATGCCCAATGTGGTGAGTGTTTTTCCGGATCCGGACTCACCCACCAAACCTATTGCCTTGCCGCGATCGAGGTTAAAGGACACTCCACGAACGACCTCGCAGAGGCCGCTGGACGCGCGAACGGCAATACGCAGGTTGTCAACCCGAAGCAGCGGACTCTTATCGGCGGTCTGCATGTGCGTGCCTCAACGTTGGCCACCGATCCACGGGTTCATCGCGTCGCCGACCGAATCGCCGAGGAGATTGAATGCAAAGACGATGACCAGGATCGCCAGACCTGGAGCGGTTGCGACCCACCACTGGTCCATCACTTGCACGCCGCTTGCCACCATCGAACCCCATTCGGGTGCGGGAGGTCGCTCGCCGAGCCCCAGGAAGCTTAGAACCGAGAAGGCTAGAATGGCGCGCCCGACATCCACTGCCGCCATCACTGACAGAGCCGGGACGACATTCGGCAGAATGACCCGAATGAGGACGGCGGGGGCGGAACGTCCCGCCGCTTTGGCGGCGGCGACATATTCCTTCTCCCGCAATTCCAGGATCATTCCACGCGTCACGCGCATATAGGGGGGCCACCAGACGAGGCTAAGCGATATGACCCCATGCGCCAGGCTGGGTCCTAGCGCCGCGGCGACGGCCATCGCGAGTACCAGAACCGGGAAGGACATGACAACGTCGGTAGCTCGCATCAGGACTTCATCGATGAGGCGACCGCCGGTCCCGGCAATTGCGCCCAAAAGAGCTCCCACCGATGCTCCGCACAGCACGACGATGAATGCGGCTGGTAGCGATATCCGGCCGCCATACAGGACGCGCGTGAAGACATCGCGACCGAGTTCGTCGGTGCCGAAGGGATGTGCCCAACTCGGGGAAAGCAGGCGGTGTGCAACGTCCTGTGCGTTCGGGCCGGCCGGGGTCAGAAAATGCGCGCCTGCTATCGCTGCGGTCGCCAGCATGATGACGAATATGCTGACCGTAAGCTGTGGATTGTCGCCGGCGGCCTTCGTTGCAGCGTGCAAAGCCTGCCAACGTGCCGGACGACCCGACAGGGTTACCGCGGTCTGTGACATCAGCGCCGCCCAAAAATCATGGCGGATCGGATTCGGGGGTCAAGAGCAGCATAAGCGAGGTCCACACCGAGATTCACAAAGGAGAAGATGAGGCCGTATAGTAATGTGACTCCAATAATCGCCGGAAAGTCCGCGTAGGTTGCGGCTGCGTAAGCGTAATGCCCGATCCCCGGCCAATCGAATAGTGTCTCAATAAGGATCACGCCCGTCAGAAGGTCACCGTATATGACCCCGACGATGGTAATTACGGCGATAAGAGCGTTCGGCGCAGCATGCCGAAGAATCGTATAGAGCTCACTCGCGCCCTTGCTGCGGGCGGTATTGAGGTATCCTTGTGGTAGCACCGCGAGCATGCTGGTACGGGTCATCCTTGTCAGCGTACCGCTGCTCCAGGTCGCCAGGATCAATGCCGGCAACGTGAGGTGCGCCGCAGCGCTGTAGAACGTGCGCCAATGTCCCGTCAGTAGGCCGTCCACGGTGTACATGCCGGTGATGGTCGGTGGAGGGGTAAGAGCAGTGGCAAGTCTGCCGGGCGACGGGGCGATCCCGAGGCGAAGATAAAACAGCTCAATTGCCGCAAGAGCCAGCCAAAAAATCGGCATGGCCACACCGATCAGCGTCACCAACCGGATGAGCAAATCAGTGATGGTTCCCTGTGTGATGGCTGCGAGCACGCCAAGTGGCAAAGCGATGAGCACGCTGAGAATGATAGTTGCGGTGGCCAGCTCGATGGTGGCAGGCATGTAGGTCATCAGGTCCCGGACCACAGGCCGGTGCGTGTAGAGCGATTCACCAAGGTCGCCGTGGACCAGATTTTCTAAATAGATCAGATATTGGTCGAAAACCGGCCGGTCGAGGCCCCAGCGCTTGCGGTACGCCGCGACGATTTCAGGATGGTCGGCCGCCTGCTGACCAAGCACCGCCACAACGGGGTCGGTAGGAATGGCGCGACTCACCATGAAGGAAATTGCCGTGACACCCAACAGGATAGGCACCAGAAGCGCGAGGCGCCGAATTGTGTATACGATCAAGCCAGCAACTCCCTTCGCCCTGCTTCCTTTTCAACGCGTTGAGCCCAGTGTGGAAAGGCTTCCTCGATGGACAATGCCACGACCAAGCGCTGGCGGTGACGCCACTCTGCATCGATCGGAGCCAACGCAGCGTCGACACCGCCTGCTCAGCCGAGCCCGTCTTTGCAGAACATCATATCCCCGCACTTGCGGTGCGGTAGGGCCTAGACCAGCTCCACGGTGCCGACGTCGATGAACCACACCGGATTTGTCGACACCGATTTGATGACGTCCGACCGGTAGCCGATTTGAATGAACGGTTCGAACAGCCAGGCGAACGGTCCTTCCTGGTTCATCAAGCGTTGTGCCTGATGGCAAAGGCCGCGCTGCTTGTTGGGATCGAGCGTGCTCGCCGCCTCTTTGGTAAGATCGGCGATCTTCTGCGCTGTCGGGGAAAAATTCGGGTACCAGCCTTGACGCGGCCCGGAAACATGGCCGCCAGGGGCGAAAGGCGGCAACACGTCAGTCCAACCGATATAGTCCAATCCCCACTCATGGATGAAAGACTCGAGCTTGCCGGCGCGGATTTCCGTCAACTCCTGGGTAGATGGAATTGGTCGCAGGTCGGCCGTGATGCCGACTTTCTTCAGGTCCTCCTGAACCTTTGCTGCGATCAAGCTCGCCGGAACATTGTAATAAAGCTGATCTGCCGCGTAGGTCAGTTCCATTGCGAAGCCGTCAGGATGTCCGGCGGCGGCAAGGGCTGCCTTGGCGCGCGGCACATCCTGCTTGATCCGCTCGCTGAGGGGCAGAGCGTTCGGCAGTCCAGGCGGGATGCATGATGCGATTGGCCCCCCACCCCCCCTATAGAGCCGCGCCATCCCGTCATAGTCGATGGCGTATTTGACGGCCTCCCATGTCTTCGGATTCTTGAAGATCGGATTGCGAGCGACGTTCAGACCGAGCCAGATGGTCGCGAGCGAAGGTACGTTCAGGATTCCAATGTTCGGACGGCCGTTGAGCGAGGCCGCCAAGTCCGGCGAGAGATTGACCGCGAAGTGTGCTGCGCCGCGAACGAGGAGATCCCGCTGCACAGTTGCGTCTTGCACAAACTTGAACACGACGCGATCGAAGGGAGGTTGCCTGCCCCAATAGTAGGGGTTGCGGGTGACGGTCAGCTGCGATCCATGTTCCCAGCTATCCAGAACAAACGGTCCGCTCCCCGCGCTGTGCTGATCCAGCCACGTACGGGCGGTATCAGTGGTCGCCGCATCTATTGCGTCGGTGCCACCGTGCGCTTGCAACATGGCCTCGCTCGTTATGCTCAGAAATGGCGAAGTGAGCGCGAACAGCCAGTCCACATTGATGGAGTTGAGCTTCATTGTGACCTCAAGCGGCCCGGTCTTAGCGAGCAAGGCAACGCCGTCCTCAAACCAGGACGCCGGTCCTTTGAGATATTTTTGACGCAGGTAAGAAAAGACGACGTCGTCAGCCGTGGCCGGAGTGCCATTTGAGAACTTGATGTTGGGATTCAGCTTGAACACATAGGTCAGTCCGTCGGAACTGACATCCCACGTCGTCGCAAAGTTGGGCGCCACCCGGGTGAGGTCGCCGTTGGGAAACGTCAGCAACTGGTCATAGATGGCCCGCAAGAACATTGGCACGGTAAGTTCGGACGCATCCTGCGGGTCAATCGTGCGGGTATCGCCCTCCTGGACCGCGACGATCAGGGTGTCGAGCTTCTTGGCGGGCGCGGTCTGAGCGTTTGTGGCCTGTGCTAGCGCCGCGGACATAAGGCTCGTAAGCCCGGCCGCGACCACCGATTGCTGCAGGAACTCGCGCCTGAACGTGGGCGCGGTATGCGGGGCGCGGGGATTCACGTCCTTGTCGTTGCTCACGTCAGTTTCCTCACTCTTCTTGTTGCAGGCCCGACGCCGGATGGCCGGTCAGCTCACGGCATGAACTCCGTCTTCCAACTCTCGAGCAAATTGATCCTGTGCGCTCTCGAATGAATCTGCCGCGTGATGCAGCCAAACGACAGACCGATTGATGTGCGTGCGCATTGCCGCTTCAGCGCCCGCTGGGTCACGTTTTGCCAGTGCCGCCAGGATTTT
The DNA here is from genome assembly GCA_963745975.1 of uncultured Pseudomonadota bacterium. Lineage (GTDB taxonomy): Bacteria > Pseudomonadota > Alphaproteobacteria > Acetobacterales > Acetobacteraceae > JAKAWQ01. Next base: position 44,153 of record CAVUZJ010000012.1, on the reverse strand, counting down.
CTCATGCTCATCGAGGACGTCTTGCATGGGTCGGACCAGGCCGGCGGCAAACGCAATGACCATAATGTTGACGGTCGCCATCGATCTCGATAGCGGCGCGCTGTCAGCAATCTCGAACAGGCCCATGTGGAACAGGTAGTCCTGCCGAATGTAATGATCACGGTTCGCCGGCGAGTCGGCTGTGCCCACGTCCTTGAACAGGCTTCTGAGATGCTCGATTTGCCACGGCGTGATCGTGCTCGCTGCGCGCCGCGCTGCGAGCCCCTCCAGGATCTCCCGGACTTCGAAGATCAGGGCGAGTTCGCGCGGAGTGGGCTTCCGCACGTAGACCCCGTGGCGAGACCGCCACTCAAGCACCTGCTCTTGCGATAGCCGTTTCAACGCACTGATCATGGGCGTACGACTGACGCGCATCGTGCGGGCGAGCTGGTCGGGAACGATCCGCTCGCCGGGGAGCAGTGCCCGGTTGGCGATCATCGACCTGACCCGCTCGTAGATCTGATCGTCGAGATTGGTGCGCCCGCCAGGTGTTGCCTGGTCGGGTCCAATCAGTCCGCTGGGCCTTTCGCTTTGAGTTTGCTCCGACAACTGGCTCTCACCTCGACCGAACGCCACGTCCAATTTCCTAATCCTACTTGAATCTAAAATCGAATGCAAGAGTGTATTGACGAAGAGGCCCAGCGACGGTAGCGTGCGGGCGGGAGTAAGCGGCGGAAAGGTGATGGACCCGTCGGTACCGCGGCAACGAGCGGTTCTTCGCGTCCATCCAGCAGAATGCCCACGCAGCGCGGGGGGCATCAAAGTGCACAAGTAAGGGACTAATGATGCAATCGGTCGTCCATTTCAGTGTGGCGCGGCAGCAACGGGCCTAGGCGTACGGTGCGATGAGCGATAGCGAACCACGTAGCGTCACGGTTATCGGCGCGGGAATTGTGGGCACCGTGTGCGCCAACTATCTTCAGCGCGACGGCTTTCATGTCACCCTCGTGGATCGCAATGGAGGGGAGCCCACGGAGATGGCATCCTTTGGTAACGCGGGAGGCATCTGTCCAGCCTCTGTGGTGCCAATGGCCCTGCCCGGGATGCTTAAGAACGCCCCAAGCTGGATACTCGACCCACTCGGGCCGTTACATATACGGCCGGCATATCTCCCCGCTTGTTTTCTGTGGCTGTACCGATTTTGGCGGCAGAGTTCGATCGAACGCGTCGAGGCGACCTCGAAAGCGCTCGCTAGCCTGCACATGCCCGCCTTCGAGGCGTACGAACCTCTCCTGCGTGAGGCCGGATTGAAGTCTCTGATCAGGCAGACAGGACAGTTGTTGGTCTATCGCAACGCACACAGCTTCAATCACGATATCCTGGCCAGACGATTAAGACGCGAGACTGGCCTACCCGTGGATGTGCTTGACGCGCATGAAATCCGGCAGCTTGAGCCATCGCTTGCGCCGGATTTTCAGAAGGCGGAACTCGTTTCGGCCAACGGTCACTGCGTTGATCCTTTCGGGCTTGTCGAAGGTCTTACCCGCCATTTTGTCCGTTGCGGAGGTGTGCTTTTACGAGACGATGTCGTCGCGTTCGAGCATGGCCCCGACGGACTACAGGCTCTGCGAACTGCGTCTGGTAAATCCATCGCAGTGGATACCGTGCTGATCGCCACGGGTGCGTGGTCAAAAGCGCTGATGGGCCAACTCGGGCACCGGGTGCCGCTTGAGACGCAACGCGGCTATCATGTAACGATACCACACCCAGGCACTTCGCCGCGGATCATGATCATCGCCGTGGAAGAAAAGATTGCGGTGACGCCAATGGCTATGGGCCTTCGCATTGCGGGAACCGTGGAGTTTGCGGGCCTGAGGGCTCCACCGAACTTCGAACGGGCGCGGCGACTGCTGGAACTTGGCAAACGCGTATTTCCCACGCTGAACACGACAGAATTCAGCCAGTGGATGGGACATCGTCCTTCTCTCCCTGACAGCCTTCCGGTTCTCGGGCGCTCGCCGAAGCATCGCAACGTATTCTTTGCGTTTGGCCATGGGCATCAGGGACTGATGGGCGCCTCCCGAACGGGCCAGGTGATGGCAGAGATCATCGGTGATCGTAAGCCCTCAATAGATCTCACCCCGTTTCGGGTCGGTCGGTTTTGATTGCCACTCTAACTGGATGCCGGTCATAGACGAGGAGAGCATGCAAAGCGGCGGGGAACCAGCGAGGCATGCTCTCTCAGACCCGAATTAGCTACTATGTGACACCGGGGGAAAGAAATGCTCGAGCAGCTGAGTCCGGGGCCACTCAGGCCCGACCATCGGGGGTGCAGTGGCGCGGAAGCAGGCGGTCGTTCTCATCGGTCCGGGCGGATTGGGCAAGACGACGCTGTTGCGGTGCGTCAACATGCTCGAGGACTATGAAGCGGGCGAGATCATCGTCGTGAGCCATCCCGTCGGCTACCGCGTGGCAGCAATCGGGCGGCGCATTTCGCGCAGCGAGACGGAGAGCGCTCGGGCGCGTGCGGAAATCGGCTTCGTCTTCCAGAACTTCAACCTGTTTCCGCATCTCACCGTGCTGCACAACGTCACAGCCGCACCCGGTCGCGTGAAAGGCATTCCGCGCCGACCGGCCGAGAAGCGCGTGCGAGCTTTTGGCCTGGATGGGATTGAGCGAGAAGGCGGCTGCATATCCGATCAATTTGTCAGGCGGGCAGCAGCAGCGGGTCGCGATCGCGCGCGCCTTGGCCATGGAGCCGAAGCTCATGCTATTCGACGAAGTGATGTCGGTGCTGGATCCCGAGCTGGTCGATGACGTGCTTGTCGTAATGCGCAATCTTGGATGCGAGGGTATGACGATGATCGTGGTGACGCATGAGATGCAGTTCACGCGCAAAGCGGTTGATCGGGTGATTTTCACGGATGACGGCACAGCGGTCGAGACGGGCGATCCGCGGGGCCTGTTCACCAGCCCGCGGAGCGAGCGGCGTTGCCCCTTTCTCAGCCGTTACCAAACTTCGCGAGCAATGCCGTGATCGGCGCGGGCAAGGAGGAGCTGGATACGCCGGCGCTGTTGCTCGACCTCGATGTGGTGGAGGGGAACATTGCGCGCATCGCGGAGGCCTGCCGGAGCAGCGGCGTCGGCTGGCGGCCACATACGAAAGGGCTGAAGATACCGGCGTTGGCGCACAAGGCGCTGCAGGCCGGCGCGCACGGCGTGACTTGCGCCAAGCTTGGCGAAGCCGAAGTGATGGCGGCGGCCGGGATACGCGACATCCTGATCGCCAACCAGATTGTCACCCCGGCGAAGATCGCGCGGCTCGCCGGCCTACGCCGGCACGCGGACGTCGCGGTGCTGGTGGACGATCCGGATAACGTCGCTGCGTTGGCCGAGGCGGCGCGCAACAGCGGCGTGCTGCTGCGAGTATTGATCGAGGTTGATATCGGGATGGGGCGCGCTGGTGTGCAGCCCGGTCCGGCGGTGCTCGCGCTTGCGAACGTCATCGCGCGGAACGACGGCGTGCGGCTCGCCGGCGTCGAGGCCTGGGAAGCGCATACGACGCAGATCCCGGATCCGGACGAGAAGGAGCGGGCGATCGTGCACGCCGTGGGTTTGCTGACGGACGCCGCCGATACGCTCAGGGCGGCAGGTTTCCCGATCGACATCGTGAGCTGCGGCGGCACAGGCACGTATCAGACCACGGTCCGCCAGCGAGGGGTGACGGAGGTCCAGGCGGGCGGCGGCATCCTAAGCGACGTGCGCTACCGCACGAAGTACCACGTCGACCATCCCTATGCGCTGACGATGATGACGACCGTGACGAGCCGCCCCAGCGCGCATCGCATCATCTGTGACGCGGGGAAGAAGGCGACGAGCATCGACAGCGCCGACCCTTTGCCGATCGGGATCGAAGGTAGCTATTCCCTGCGGTTTTCGGCCGAGCATGTTCGGATCGATGTGGAGACTGCAAACCGCTCGCTGCGCGTGGGGGATAGGCTAGAATTTGTCGTAGGCTATTCTGATACGACCGTGCATCTGTACGATGACATGGTTGGGACGCGAGGTGGGCGCGTGGAGATCGTGTGGCCGATTCTCGGACGCGGAAAGTTGAAGTAGTACCCGGTCGCGCGAGCGCGGATCCCGGTCGATCATCGGCGGTGAGTTCCTCGCCGAAGCCGTCGGCGAGACGAAGGTTGGCGGCCGCCCCGCCGTTCTGCCCCGGATCACCGGGCAGGGCTGGATCTATGGCCGCAAATTCTGCGGATCGACGAGGGCGACCCGTTCGCGCGGGGGTTCGTCCTATCGGACACGTGGGGCCCCCAGGCATCGCTGCTAGGCTGAGCGGCCGCTGCCGTCGAAGATGGCGAACCGCTCGTACCCGAGGTCGGTGGGGTCGGTCCGCCCCGCATCGCGGTAACCGATCACCTCATAGCCGTGCTGGCGGCTGCTGCGCTCCCCCGTTCAAAGACCGCCCTCGTCCGCCGGGCAAGTCCTTTACAGGGGCAAGAGTTCGGTAAAGGGGGTCCAGGGGACAGCGTCCCCTGGCCTTCCTTCCGGTCATGGCACGCCGGGGAAGTGGCAGGCGACGAGGTGGGTGGGTTGCTGTGCCGTGAGTTTGGGTGTTTCGGCCGCGCAGATCGGTTGGGCGAGCGGGCAGCGCGTGCGGAAGCGGCAGCCGGAGGGTGGATCGACGGCGCTTGCCGGTTCGCCCGAGAGGATTTGCCGCCGGCGGGTTCGTTCGAGCCTGACGTCGGGCACCGGGACCGCGGAGATCAGGTAGCGTGTGTAGGGATGGAGCGGGTTCGAGAAGAGCGTGGCGGCGGGCGCGATTTCCGCGACCTGGCCGAGATGGAGCACGAGGATCCGGTCGGAGATGTGCCGCACCACGGCGAGGTCGTGGGCGATGAAGAGGTAGGTGAGGTGGAAGCGTTCCTGAAGGTCGATCATCAGGTTGATGATCTGCGCCTGGATGTTCACGTCGAGCGCGGAGATCGGCTCGTCGGCAACGATGAAGTCCGGCTCGAGCGCGAGCGCGCGGGCGATCGAGATGCGCTGGCGCTGCCCGCCCGAGAATTCGTGCGGATAGCGTTGTGCCGCTCGGGTCGAGAGCCCGACCAGGCCGAGGAGGGTGTCGATGCGGGTCTGCACCGATCTATCGTCCGCGGCGAGCCGGTAGTAGCGGAGCGGCTCGGCGAGGCACTGCGCGACCGTCATGCGCGGATTGAGGCTCGCGTACGGGTCCTGGAAGACCATCTGCATCCGCCGCCGGAGCGGGCGGATGGTGGCGGCGTCGGCGTGCGCGATCTCATGGCCGGCGAAGCGGATGCTGCCTGCGTCGGGCCGATGGATGCGCAGCAGCAGCCGGCCGAGGGTTGATTTGCCGCAGCCGGATTCGCCCACCACGCCGAGGGTTTCGCCGGCGGCGATCTCGAAGTCCACGCCATCGACCGCGCGGACGACGCGGGGCTTTTCGAGCATCCGGTGCGGCATCGCGAAGTGCTTGACGAGGCCGCCGACGGCGAGCAGGGGCGGGGCGGAAGCGGCGGGCTTGGGTGCGGGCGCGGGCGCGGCGCCGGCGCGCGGTCCGACGCGGAAGGTTTCGCCCTCGGCGGCGACCCAGCAGCGCGAGGCGCGTTCGGGGGCCACGGGCGCGAGCGCGGGGTGTTCGGCGCAGACATCGCGGCGGAACGGGCAGCGTGGCGCGAAGCGGCAGCCGGCGGGAAAGGCGAGGGGCTCCGGCGGCGTGCCCTCGATGGTGGTGAGCCGGCGGTCGGAAGTGAGCTCTGTATCGAGGCGCGGGATCGCATTCATCAGTGCCCAGGTGTAGGGATGGCGCGGCTCGGCGAGCACCGCTTCCGTCGGTCCCTGCTCGACGATTTCTCCTGCGTACATCACGGCAATTCGCGTGCAGACCCCGGCGACCACGCCGAGGTCGTGGCTGATGAGCACGAGGGCCGTGCCGAAATCGCGGTTGAGCTCGCGCAAAAGATCGAGGATCTGCGCCTGGATGGTGACGTCGAGCGCGGTGGTGGGCTCGTCGGCGAGGAGCAGCGCGGGCTCGTTGCTCATGCCCATGGCGAGCACCACGCGCTGGCGCATCCCGCCCGAGAACTGGTGCGGGTACGCCCGCACCGCGTATTCCGGCGCGGTGATGCCCATCCGTCCAAGCAGCGCGATCGATCGGCGGGCCGCCTCGCGCGGCTTTTTCCCGTGCGCGCGCATCGCCTCTCCGAGCTGGCGGGCGATGCTGAGGACCGGGTTGAGCGAGGTCATCGGGTCCTGGAAGACCATGGCGATGCCGCCGCCGCGCATGGACGAGAGTTGCGCCCTGGTCATCGCCAGCACGTCGCGCCCCTGGAAGCGGATCGCGGCCGCGCGAACCTGGCCCGGCTCTTCGACCAGTCGCATCACGGCGAGCGCGGTCATGCTCTTGCCCGAGCCGGACTCGCCCACGATCCCGAGCGTCTCGCCGGCGCCGACCGAGAGGCTCACGCCGTCGACGGCGCGCACGATGCCGTCGCCCGTGGGAAAATCGACGTGCAGGTCGGCGAGCTCGAGCACCGGCGTCCCGGGCGCGGCCGCGGCATCCATCAGCGGCGCATCGCCTTGGGGTCCAGCCAGTCGCGGATGCCGTCGCCCAGGAAGTTGAAGCCGAGCACCACGGAGAGGATGGCGAGGCCGGGCATGGCCGCGACCCACCATTGCGAGACGTACTCGACGCCTTGCGCGACCATCGAGCCCCATTCCGGCGTCGGCGGCACGACGCCCAGGCCGAGATAGGAGAGGCCGGCGAAGGTGATGATGGCGTTGCCGATATCGAGGGTCACGAGGACGATCAGCGGGCCGATGGCGTTGGGGATGATGTGGCGGAGCAGGATGCGCGCGCCGCCGTAGCCGGCGACCATTGCGGCCTCGACATATTCGAGCGCGCGCTGCTGGAGCACGAGGCTGCGTGCCAGGCGGGCGAATTTCGGCCACCAGACGACGAGCATGGCGATGATCGTGTTCGTCGTGCCGATGCCGAGCGCGGCGCCGATGGCGAGTGCGAGGATGATCGGGGGGAAGCAGAGCACGAGATCGGTCAGCCGCATCAGCGCCCACTCGACGATGCCCGCCGGCATAGGCGGCGATGCCGCCGATCAGCGTGCCGGCCAGCGCGCCGATGCCGACCACGACGACGCCGGTGGTCAGCGAGATGCGCGCGCCGAAGAAGAGGCGCGAGAGCACGTCCCGCCCGAGCCCGTCGGTGCCCAGCAGGTGTTGGGCGGAGGGGGGCAGCAGGCGGACGCCGACATGGACCGCATCGGGAGGATAGGGCGCGAGCAGCGGGGCCGCGATCGCGGCCAGGGCCCAGGCGAGCACGATCGCCGCGCCGAGTGCGGCGAGCCCGTAGCGCCGGCGCCGCTGGCCGAGGCGGGCGGCGCGGCTCGGCCGCTCGAGCGGCAGCGTCGCGGCGCTCAACGCCGCACCCTCGGATCGAGGAACGCGTAGCTGATATCGACGAGGAGATTGATCAGCAGATAGACGACCGCGACCACGAGCGTGATCCCCATGATCGCCGGAAAATCGAGCGAGGAAGCGCTGATGAACGTGTACCGGCCGAGCCCGGGCCAGGAAAAAATCGTTTCGGTGAGGACAGCGCCGGTGAGCAGGTTGGCGTACGCGAGGCCGCCCAGCGTGACCACCGGGATGAGCGCATTCGGCCAGGCGTGGCGCATGATCACCTGCCACTCCTTGAGCCCCTTGGCCCGGCCCATCCGCACATAGTCCTGGCGGATGCAGTCCAGCATGCTCGCGCGCGTGGTGCGGGTGATCAGCCCGATCGTCGCGGCGGCGAGCACGATCGAAGGCAGCGCCAGATGCGAAAGCGCATCCCAGAAGCCGCTCCAGTCGCCGGCGATGAGCGTGTCCACGAGATAGAGCCCCGTCACGGTCGGCGGGGGGAAGGCGATCGGGTCGAGCCGCCCCGGCCCCGGTGCGATATGCAGCCAGCCATAGAAGACGGCGAGCATGATGAAGGCGAGCCAGAAGGTGGGCGAGGCGACGCCGAGCAGCGAGATCGCCCGCGCCAGATGGTCGATCCAGGTGTCGCGCTTCACCGCGGCGAGGATGCCGAGCGGAATGCCGAAGATGAGGGCAAGCGCGAAGCCGCAGCTCGCCAACTCAATGGTTGCGGGAGCGTAATCTTCGATATCCTGGAGCACCGGCCGCTGCGAGACGATCGAGGTGCCGAGATCGCCGTGCGCGAGCCCGTCGAGGAACACGAAATAGCGTTCCGAGAGCGGCAGATCGAGGCCGTATTTGTGCCGCCAGGCCGCGACGACCGCGGGGTTGGCCGCCGCCATGTCGCCGAGGTCGATCAGCACCGGGTCGCCCGGCACGGTATTGGCGATGAGGAAGACGACCAGGGTGGCGGCAAGCGCCATCGCCACCGAGGCCAGGATTCGCGAGAGGATGAAGCGCAGCACTGCGTGCGGGGCTCAGCGCCCGCGCGGCGGTTCAGGTGCCGCGGCGCCGGGCACCCGATACCGCTGCCGCAGCGCGCCGGCCGCGAGTCCGCTCAAGGAACGGATGCGTCTCCCTCCCGAAAAAATGCCGCTGCCCGGCCAATTCCGTCCCTTCTAGTTGCGCGCTTTCGGGGTGTCAATCAATCGGCGCCGGGCCGCGCCCTTGCCAGCCGAGGCCGACCGGAACGATGATGCCGGGCAACGGACGCCGATGCCTGGTTCCTCCGCGCGATGCGTCCGGCCGGAACGATGGAGGAACAGGGGGAAACGTCATGACAGAAACCATTCCCGGCATCACGCGCCGCCAGCTCACGGCGCTGATCACGGCGGGCCCGGTCGCCGCCGCGGCCCTTGGGCTTCCCGCGAGCGCGCTCGCGCAGTCCCGCAAGGATGTGCTGGTGATCGGCATCGACATCAGCGACAGCGTGACGTTCGATCCGGCAGCGGAGGCGCAGTACACCGCGCCGATGACCCTGGAGGCGGTCTACGACGCGCTCTTCACCATGAGCCCGGGCGACTATATCGACGTCAAGCCGAGGCTCGCGACCGCGTGGGAGCGCACCCCCGACGGCAAGGGCTGGCGGGTGACCCTGCGGCAGGGCGTGAAGTTCAACTCCGGCAATCCGATGACGGCCGAGGACGTCAAATGGTCGCTCGACCGGGTGCTCAATCTGCGCCAGCAGCCCTGGCAGTACATCACCAACATCACCGCGGTGAACATCGTCGATCCCGAGCACGTCGACATCCTGCTCGCGGATCCGGACCGGCCCATTCTCGACGTGCTCGCCGCGCCCACCTTCCCCGTCTATGACCGCAAGGTGCTCGAGGCCCACGGCGGCGTGGCCACCGCCGACGCAGCCACCAAGGACAAGGCGACCGAGTGGCTCAACCAGCATTCCTGCGGCACCGGCGCCTACACGCTGGTGCGCTGGCAGCGCAACATCATGATCCAGCTCGTCCGCAACCCACACTACTGGGGCACGACGCCCGCCTTCGAGCGGGTGGTGATCCGCCACTTCTCCGATTCGGCGGCACAGCTCCTCGCCGTCGAGCGCGGCGACGTCGATGCGGCCTTCAACCTGATCCCGGAGCAGATCGCGACGCTGAAGAGCTCGAAGAAGGTGCGGGTCGCACGGCTCAAAAGCCTCGATTTCGTCTATATCGCGCTCACCTCGGATGCCGATCTCAACAAGGCGCTCTCCGTCCAGGCCGCCCGCCAGGCCGTCGGATACGCGATCGACTACGACGGCATCCGCGACAAGCTGCTCGGCGGCGCGGCATTGCGGCCGGCGAGCTTCCTGCCGATCGGCGTCCTCGGCTCGACGCCGGAGGTGGTCGAGAAGGTGGGATTCCGCGAGGATCTCGACAAGGCAAAAACACTCCTGCAGACGGCGGGATTCCCCGACGGCTTCAGCTTCAAGCTGAGCTACGGGGAGGCGGCGATTGCCGGGCTCTCCTACGGCGTGCTCGCGGAGAAAATACAGTCGGACCTCGCGCGCGTGGGCATCAAGGCAACGCTCGACCCGCTCGACCAGGTGGCAATGCGCACCCAATACCTCACCGGGCATTCGAGTTCTGCCATCACCTACTGGAATCCGCCGGCGGTGGACAACTGGCTCTGGGCTGCGGCCTCGGTGCAGCGCGTCGCCAAGCGCGTGCACTGGGTGCCATCGGCGGAGATGGTGAAGCTGGTGAACGACGCGGCCGACGAGCAGGACCGGCAGAAACAGATCGTGCTCTGGATCGAATATCAGAGACGGATGGTAGAATACGCGAACCTCGTCGTGCTCTTCCAGCCGATCTACCAGATCGCGGTCAGCGACCGCATCAAATCCTTCCCGCTCACCGCCGCCGGCTGGCAGCTCGATGTGTGCGACGTGACGGTCTGAGAAAGACCAGGGGGACGCTGTCCCCCTGGACCCCCTGCCAAGGGCTGAGCCCTTGGAACCCTTTCGTTTTGGCAGGCGCTGAGAGCGGTTTGGGCCTTTGCGCAGCGCGCAAAGGCCCAAACCGCTCTCAGCGCCTGCCAAGCGAACGGGGTCCAGGGTCCCAGACCCTGGCGGGGGTTCCAAGGGGGCAGAGCCCCCTTGGCCTTCTCGGCGGCAGGCAGTGATAATGACAGGGGCGATGGTGCTGAGTTGGAGGGGCGATGGCGGCGGGGCGGCGGGATTTCCTCAGGCTGGGGCTGGGCGCGGCCTCGCTGGGTTTGCTTCCGCCCGAGATCCGGCGGGCGCTCGCTTTGCCGGCCGAGAGGCGGAGCGGCACGATCGAGGATGTCGCGCATATCGTCGTTTTCATGCAGGAGAACCGCTCGTTCGATCATTATTTCGGGCATCTGAGTGGGGTGCGCGGCTACAATGATCGTCATCCGGTGCTGCGCGCGGATGGGCGGCCGGTGTGGAGTCAGCCGCGGAAGGGCGATCCGGACGCGGTGGTGCTGCCGTTCCACCTGCGAACCAAGGTCACGAGCGCGGAGTGTGTGCTCGACCTCGATCATAGCTGGTATCCGACGCAGCGTGCATTGGCGGCAGGGCGCAACGACCGCTGGCCCGCCAACAAGACCGATCTTACGATGGGCTATTATCTGCGCGAGGACATTCCGTTCCATTATGCGCTCGCGGATGCCTTCACCGTCTGCGACAATTATTTCTGTTCGACGCCGACGCAGACCCATCCGAACCGGATGTACCTGATGACCGGTATGGTGGATCCAACGGGCGCGGGCGGCGGGCCGCTGCTCGACAATATCGATTATGTGGACCGGAAATTCTATGCGCGCGTGCCGCCGCCCTTCACCTGGACGACCTATCCGGAGCGGCTCGAGCAGGCGGGGATCTCGTGGCAGGTCTATCAGCAGGGGCTTTCCCCGAGCGACGATTTCGGCGGCAATTTTGGCACCAACGTGCTGATGAACTTCAAGCAGTTCGTCGAGGCGCCGGAGGGTTCGGCGCTGCGGCGGCGGGGGATGACGGTGCGCACGATCGAGGATTTGGCGGAGGACGTGAAGAGCGGGCGATTGCCGCAGGTCTCATGGCTGCTGCCGCCGGCCGCCTTCTCCGAGCATCCGCGCTGGACGCCCGGCTATGGCGCGACCTACATCGCGCGGATCCTCGATGCGCTGACCGCCGTGCCGGAAGTATGGAGCCGGACCGTGCTTCTCATCATGTACGACGAGAATGACGGGTATTTCGACCATGTCATGCCGCCGCAGCCGCCGACGCCGGTGCGGCCCGGTAAGAGCACGGTCAGCACCGCGGGCGAGGTCCATGACTATGTGAGCCCGTTCGATGCGAGGAAGTTCCATGCCGACGAGCTGCCGTACGGGCTTGGGCCCCGGGTCGGGATGATCGTTGTCTCGCCGTGGAGCAAGGGCGGCTTCGTCTGCTCCGAGGTGTTCGACCACACTTCGGTGATCCGCTTCATCGAGCGGAGGTTTGGCGTTGCCGAGCCGAACATCACCGCCTGGCGGCGGGCGGTGTGCGGGGATCTCACGTCGGCCTTCGATTTCGCCGCACCCGAGGATGCCTGGCCGGCGCTGCCGGACACGGCCGGCTACATCGCGGCGGTCGATGCGTCGTGCCTGCTGCCCACGCCGGTGGTTCCGGCGGAGAGCGCGGTATCGGATGTTCATGCGCAGGAGCCGGGCGTGCGCCTGGCGCGGGCGCTACCGTACGATTTCGCGGTGGACGAGATCGCGGGGCGGGCAGGGGGGCTCGCCTTGCGGTTCGCGAGCTTCGGTGCGGTGGGCGCGTGCTTCACTGTCTATCGCGAGGGAAGCGAGGAGATGCCGCGGCGCTACACGGTGGGCGCGGGGGATCAGGTGGAGGACGAATGGAGCCTCGCAGGCGCCGGCTTCCAAGAGATCACCGTTGCGGGGCCGAATGGATTCCTCCGCCGCTATCGCCGTGGCGGCGAGACGATCGTGCGGGTTGCGGCGCGCGCGGACGCGGCGGCGGAGGCGCTCGTGGTGACGCTCGTCAATAGCGAGGCAGCGGCGGCGAGCGTGCGGCTTTCCGATGCGGCGTACGGCGAGGCCGCGCGGACGATCGCGCTCGCCCCCGGCGCGAGCGTGCGGGCGGAATGGAACGTCGCGGCGAGCGGGCATTGGTACGATATTGTCGTCGCGGGGCCGCGCGGCGAGAGCACGCGGCTTGCGGGCCATGTCGAGACCGGGCGGCCGAGCATCACGGACCCGGCGGCGATCGCGCCGGTGCTGTTGCTCTGAGAGCAGGGCTCGGCGCGCGCATGGCTGCATTTCCCGATGGCAGAAGCGATGCGGGCCGGGGTTGGCGGAGGCGCGGAATCATGCTTGCCTCCGGCGATGCCATTGATGGGAAAAGCGCTCCTGATGAATTGGAGCAGCGTCGCGGCCGCGGACCGGGCGGAGTATTACGAATGGCATGTTCGGGAGCACATGCCGGGACGCTTGCGCGTGGCTGGCTTCGCGCGCGGCCGGCGCTACATCGCCGCGCGCGCGGAGCGTGATTTCTTCCAGTTCTACGAGCTCGCCGATCGCGCCGTGCTGTCGAGCCCGCAATATCTTGCGGTCGCGAACAACCCGAGCGCGCTAACGCGGCGGGTCAATCCCTCGGTGCACGACAGTCTGCGCATCGTCGCCGACGTGGCGTCGTCCTTGGGCTCGGGAGAGGGACGGTTCCTTGCGACCTTGCGCGTCTCGGCCGCGGCGGGGGAGAAGGAGAGGCTCGGCCGATGCTTGACGGACGAGGTGCTTCCCCGGGCGTTCGCGATGCCGCAGATCGTGGGCGCGCATCTCTCCCGTCCGGGCGGGCAGGAGCGGGAGACGGGCGGCGCGGGCGAGCCCGATTGGGTCGTCATGTTCGAGGGGATCTCGCGCGAGGCGCTCGAGGGCGCGTCCGCCTTCGTGCTGAACGCGCGAGGCGCGGAAGAGGGTGCCGCGTGTGAGATGTTCTGCCACGAGTTCACGCTCGCGAAGGGCGACCTTGCGGAGCGCTGAGACCGCCGGGCCGGGAAAAGAGGGGAGTATCGAAAGAGATGGCGAAGCTTCGCCTGTTCTGTCGTGTTGCGACCACGTTCGCGAGATCCGGCGCGTTGGACGAGGACGCGTTCCGCCGGTATTTGCAGCGGTTCGTCGATGCCGGGGTGGGCGTCTATCTCGCGAGCGCCGGGTCCGGCGAGGGCAACGCGCTGACGCATGACGAATTGCGGCGCGTCTACCGGATCGGGGTCGAGGTCTGCAAAGGCAAGGTCGGGGCCAACGCGAATCCGCCGGAGACGCAGACGGTGCGGGCGACGCGCGAGCATCTGGCGCTGGCGATCGAGTCCGGCGTCGAGATGGTCAATATCTACGGGCCCACGGGCTGGCACGGATTTCGGCCCACGGATGCGGAGTTCCTCGCCTTCTTCGACGATCTGCTAAGCGAGATCCGCCATCCCGTGGCGCTGGCGCCGAACCCGACCATGGGGTACACGCCGAAGGCGACGCTGATCGCAAACATCTGCAACCGCTATCCCCAGGTCGCGGCGGTGAACCTGGTCGGGCTGAACGACGATTATTTCATGAGCCTCAAGGCGATGGTCGAGCGGGAGGTGGAATATTATGTGCCCCTCACGGGATCGCTGAACACGCTCGCGCTCGGCGCAGCGGGCGTGATCGGCGGCGAGTTCAACATCCTTCCGAAAACGTTCCGGCGCTATATCGACCGCTACGAGGCCGGAGATTTGGGCGGCGCCGGCGAGGCGTACGCGGAGATCAAGCGGTTCGCCCGGTACGTGGCGCCGTGGAACTCGGCGAGCCCGCGCTGGATCAAGATGGCGATGAAGGTGCTCGGGCTACCGGGGGCCGAGGGCGGGCTGCGCGAGCCCTACCGGATGCCGGAGCCCGAGGAGCTGCGGCGGTTTCGCGATGGACTGCTCCGGCTTGGGATCCCGGAGATCGACGCGCTTGCCGCGGCGGCGTCTCTCTAGACGGTGGCCACCGGGGTCACGGGCGCGCCGCTGGCGCCCGGCAGGCGGAGCGGCGGGGCGGTGAGCATGAAGCGGCTGCGCCCGTGCTCGCGGAGCCAGGGCCCGAGCTCGGCGAAGTACCAGAGCTCTCCGATCGGGATGCCGAGCTTGAACAGGCAATGCTCGTGGAGCGGCTGGGCGGGGCCGGGGGCGCGCAGGCCCGGGGCGAGAACCTTGGTGTCGGAGGCGGGAGGGCTCTCGATGCTGAGATTGTCGGTCGCGATGGCGGCGACGCCGCTGTTCGTGATCCATCGCAGCAGGAGGGGATCGTTTCCGTCGAGCACGGCGCAGGCGTTGCGGAGCGAGGGATCCGGGGAACCGTTGGCGAGCATGACGAGGCTGCCGAGGCCGGTGCGGAGACAGAGCATGTCGCCTTCCTCGACGACGATCCGGTCCGCGTCCATAATGCGCCGGAGCCGGTCGTAGCCGACCGCGACGCGGGCGTCCCCGCAATGGTGATGAAGGTCGATGAGCACGCCGCGGCCCTGCACGCAGGTTTCGGCCATCCTGTCGACGGAGAGGGCGGTGGCGCCGAGCGCGCCCTGTCTGCCCTGGCCGGTCGCGGGATCGACGATCCGGTGGCCGTTGTAGAAGACGCGTTCCGGGGCGCCGTCGCCGTCGGCGTCGAACAGGGCGCCGCGGTAGGCGAGGCCCTCCCAGTGGGTGGAATGCTGGGCGTGGAGCAGGACCGCCTCGTCTGAGCCGACATCGGTGCGCGAGGGATCGACGCACTCCATGGCAAGATTGAAATAGACGTGCCCGTCGCGCATCACGGGGTGGAACGCGGGTGGGCGGCCGCGATTGAACGTATTGCCGCCGGGGCGGTCGAGCGGGAGGCTGAGACAGAAGGCGATGCCTTCGCGGACCTCGGCGGCGGCGCCGCGGCGGCGCTCGGCGGAGATGAGGTTCAGGCGGCCTTGCTGGTCATTGTCCCCGAAGGCGCCCCAGTTCGCCCCGGGCGGGCGGTTCTTCCACCGTAGCGAGCCGGTCGCCGCTTCGACATCGTGAGTGCTCCCGGCCGCGCCGGGCGGGAGCACGCGGCGCATCCGCGCCCCTGAAGGCGACCGGCTGGTCTCCATTCCCCAAAAATCCTTAACATGTCTTAACTATTTCGATGCCGACCTCCCGATGTCGGACTCATCACACGGCCGAGAAAATGTGTCAATAAGTATCGTATATCAGCACAGAGCGACGTTAAGTCACTCACATTAGGATAATAATCGTATTTTTAGACGAATCGGTCACAGAATTCTCACATTTTACGACGAGCTCTCCCGCCCGCCGTGCGCGGCCCCGCGACCACCCGCGCGCCTGCCGCGGCTCACAAAAACCGGCCCAACAGGCCGCCCGTTGCCGGACCCCGGCGAGCGACACGGGGATCGCCGTTGCCGCCTGCGGAATCGGGGAGCGACCCGCCAATCGCGGGAAATTGACCGGGAAAACCATAGCGACGCGCGCCATGCCCAAGCGCGCTCCGGCTTCAGAGATGGCCCGCATGGGCGGGCAGCCAGAGTGCGAGCCCGGGAAAGAGCACCAGCATGACAAGTAGAAGAAACATGATCACGTGGAAGGGAATGGTTCCGAGCACCACGTCGGCCAGCCTGCCGTCCCAAACGCTTTGGATCACGAAAAGATTGATCCCGATCGGCGGGGAAATCTGCCCGAGCTCGACGAACATCACCAGGATGACGCCGAACCAGATCGGGTCGATGTGGTAGGCGGCGAGCGCGGGGAACAGCACCGGCACCGTGATCACGATCATCCCGATGCTCTCGATGAAGCAGCCGAGCACCGTGTAGAGACCAAAGAGAGCGGCGAAGAAGCCGAGCTGGCCGAGATGCAAGCCGACCAGCCAGGCGGTCACCGTCTCGCCGATGCCGGCCAGCCCGATCGCATAGGCGTAGATGTAGGCCGCGTAGATGATGAAGAGGATGTTGCCCGAGATGCGGATGCTGCGGTCGATCGTCCACATCAGCGACCGCCAGGTGAGATCGCCCCAGATGCGGGCAATCAGGATCGCGGCCACGCTGCCGACCGCGGCGGCCTCCACCGGGGTCGCGATGCCGAGATAGATCGAGCCCATGGTGCCGGCGATGAGCACGACGAAGGGAAGCACGTCTGCTATCCCCACCAGCAAGTCCGCCAGCGACGAAGGCCCGCTTTCCCGCGGCGCGAGGCGCCTGCCGATCCGGGTGCGGATGCCGATGAAGAGCATGAACATCCCCGAGAGCACGAGGCCCGGGATCACGCCCGCCATGAAGAGCTTGGCGACCGAAAGCTCGGTGAAGGCCGAGTAGATGATCATCGCGACACTCGGCGGGAAGAGGATGCCGAGCGTCCCGCCGGCGGCGAGCGAGCCCGCGGCCATCCGCCGGTCGTAGCCGCGCGCGACCAGCTGGGGCAGGGCGACGCCGCCGATCGAGGCGGCGGTGGCGACGCTCGAGCCGGTCATCGCGGCGAAAAGCGCGCAGCCGACGATGTTGGTCTGCAAGAGCCCGCCCGGCAGCAGGGAGACGATCTTGGCGAGCCCGCCATAGATGCGCCGGCTCACGCCGCTTCCCTGCAGCACTTCGGCCAGGAAGATGAAGAGCGGGATCGCCGTCAGCGTGAAGCTGTCCATGCTCCCCCAGGTCGCCATCCCGAGGCCGCGCAGCACCGGCAGCCCGCCCTGCAACCAGAGATAGACGAGGCCCGGAACCGCGATCGCGAAGGGGACCGCGAAGCCGCCCGCGAGCAGGCCGAGGAAGAGCACGAACGAGACGAGCATCTCGGCGGACCCGCTCATCGCGCCCCTCTCAGCCGCGGGCCAGCAACCGGCGCGCGCGCCGGAGCGTCGCGCGCGCGAGCGTGTACGACGTCGCCGCCATGCCGATCGGCATCACGAGCTGCGGGATCCAGAGCGGCGTCATCAGGATCGTCGGCGCCGTCGTCTGCAAGGAATACGAGTTCGCCGCCAGACCGCCGACCTCCCACAGCACGGCGAGCGAGAAGAGCAGCGCCAGCACATCGAACCCCAGCAGCACGCAATCCCGGGCCCGGTCGGGCAGCTTGTCGAGCAGAAACGTGACGCGGTGAAACGAGCCATGCGCGATGCAGAGCGGCAGGCTCAGGAAGGTGAGCGCCACGAGCAGGTAGCCGCCGTATTCGTCCGAGAGATAGAAGGAGAAATCGAAGACGTTGCGGGTGACGAGCTCGAGATCGACGATTGCGATCAGCGCGAGGAGCGAAACGCGGCAGAGCATGCGGCAGGCGAATTCGACCGGTCCTTCGGGAAGCACCGGCTCGGCCGCTCTGCCCGCATGCGGCCCTACCTCATCGCTCGTCCCTTTCAATCGGGCACGGCGAGCCCAAGCAGCGGGGCGTATTGCTGGCCGCCATAGACGTCGCTGTCGAGCTTGGAGCCCGAGCTCTGCGGGCGCGGGAAGCTCACCTTGATCGCCAACGCCGCGTCGTGGTTGACGACGATCACCTCCTTGGGGTCGCGGCGGAACATCGAAGCGACCGTGGTCTTGTCGATCACGCCGGCGTCGCGGACGCGGCGGTAGGTCGGCTCGTCCCCGAACATCACGTCGAAGGTGAGCCAGAAGGGGCCTGCGTTCTTCGAGCGCACGAGGACCGCGAGATCGCCCACGGTGGTTGCATGGTTTTGCGCGCCCATGGCCTCAAACCTCCTCGAACTCGGTGCGGAAGAGCACGTGCGGATCGTCGGGGACGAGCACGTGGTTCAGATGGAACTCGTAGACCGGGCCGCGATCGATCTCCGCCGGCGAATAGGGGAAGGCGACGCCGGAGATCAGCCCGTGCCATTTCGGGATCGGGTTGTGCACCGCCATGTGCGAGAGGCTGGTCGCGATCGTCCGCGAGAGCTCCTGGGATTCGCTGATCACGTCCCAGAGGATGAAGGCTTCGTGGCCCTCCGTGCGTGGCGTGGGCTCGAGCGCGCCCATGACGCCGTTGCGGCCATAAACCCGCGTCACGATCTCGTATTTGCGGTTGCCGATGGTGCGGAGCAGCCGGGCGCGGATGCTCCGGTCGAGCTGTGCCAGCCATTCGTCCATCTCGGCCAGGATATAGGGGTCGCGCACCGCGCCGGGCACGATCGTCGAAAAGCCCACCTGCCGCGCCCCCTCGAGCTTGACCGTGTAGCCGTTTTCATTGCGCACGAAGCGCGAGCCCGAGACGCGCACCGCCCGATCGGAGATCTCCTCGTAGCGCGCCTCGCGCGTGTAGAGCGTGCCCGAGGGCTCGACCAGCTCGAACGGATCGGCGTTCTCGTAGAGCGTGTGCGAGGCGATGCTCTGCGCCGAGCAGCGATAATCCTCGCGCAGCGGAAAGACGTCGAAGCTCTCCTCGTGCAGAACCGCCATCATGCTGTCGGGCGCCAGCCGCTGGGTGACCGCCGCCGCCCCGCACTCGAGAATCTTCGCCATGTGCCAGACGACTCCGGGATCGAAGCCCTTGAGCAGCGGGAGCGCGGCGAAGATCGAGGTATCGCTGCTGCGGCCGGCGATGACGACGTCCGCGCCCTCGTCGAACGCCCTCTGGATCGGCTCGACGCCCATCATCGCGACGATGTGCAGCGATTCCTCGACCATCGCTTCGTCGAGCGGGGCGGCCGGCGGCAGCGGCCGCGAGCGGTTTTCGCGGAGATGCTTGAGCACCGTCTCCTTCGTTTGCTCGGAATGGATCACGGCCATGCGGAAGCCGAGCTTGTTCTCCCGCGCGATCTCGCGCGCCAGCCCGACCATCGTGGCGAGTGTGGCGTCCGAGCCCGCCGTGCCCGCCGAGCCGATCACCACGGGAAGCTTCTTCGGCACCGCGCGCGTGAGGATCGCCTCGGCGTCGCGCTTCATCGCCGCTTCCGAGAAATGCGAGCCGCCGCGCGCAAGATAGCTCGGCCCGCCATCGGTCGAGCCGGCGTCGCAGCCGATCATCTCGGCGCCGAGCGCGATTGCCTTGTCGAGCGATTCGGGCTGGAAGCCGGAGCCGAGCATGCCGGTTGCGGAAACCACGGAAAAGGACGCCATGCGATTTTCTCCTTGCGTCAGAGGTGCGAGAACATGGTCAGCCCGGGAACCGGGAGCGTGGCGGCGAGGATGCCGCCGGTCGCGGACTCGGTGATGAAGAGCGTGCGGCCGCCCTCGCCGCCATAGGCGAGATTGGTCGTCATGCGCCCTCCCGTGCAGGCGCGGATGCGGTAGAGCGGCTCGCCCTCGGGGCTGAACAGCCAGACGCTGCCGAGCCCGGCATGGGCGATTGCGAGGTTGCCCTCTTCGTCGATCGCGAGCCCGTCCGGCCCGCCGCCGCCCGAGAGCTGGATGAAGGTGCCGACCTTGCTCACCCCGCAGCCGGCGCGGAGCGGCACGCGCCAGACTGCATTGGCCCGCGTCACCGCGAGATAGAGGATGTTGCCGGCGGGATTGAGGACGAGGCCGTTGGGGCTCGGCACATTGTCGAGCAGAACGTCGATTTTTCCATCCGTGCCGACACGGATCAGCCTTCCCGTCGGGTCGTGCAGCCCGGTCTGGCCCTGGTCGGTGAAATAGAGATCGCCGTTGGGCGCGAAATGAAGATCGTTCGGGCCTTTCAGGCGCTCGAGCCCGGCGCGGATGAGGAAGGGCTTGGGCGTTCCGCCTTCAGGGTCGAGCACCAGTATCCCTTGCTTCTGGTCGGCGATGAAAATCCGGCCATCGCGATGGATCTTGAGCCCGTTCGGCTCGCCGTCGTACTCGGCGACGACGGTGAAGGCGCCGTCCGGATCGATGCGCAGGATGCGGCCGAAGGGGATGTCGGTGCAGTAGAGGCGGCCTTTTCGGTCGAAGGCGGGGCCTTCGAGAAAGGAGGTGAGCGTGCCGTGGCTGCGTCCCTCGAGCCACTCGGACGCGCGGTTCCTGATTTCGAGATGCGGTGGGACACAGGCAAAGACGCGGGTTTCAATCTCCGGCGGCGGCGCGAACATTTCTTCTCCCTATAACTGCTAGCTCTGGATCGCCTGCTCGACGAGGGTGAGCGCCTTCTGCGCATCCGGCCCGTTCCGCTTCGCCCATTGCGGCCAATAGGACTGCATGCGCTCAGAGATTTCCTTCGCTTCCGCCGGCGTGCCGTCGGTGATCACCATGCCCTCCTTGCGGAACGCTTCGGTGAGCCCGTTCTCGCGGCTCTGCAGGATGTTGGTGATCCGCGCCGAGGCTTGCAGGCCGAGAGTCGCGATCTTCTGGCGCAGGTCGGCGGGAAGCGCGTCGAACCTTCCCTTGTTCGCCATCAGCATGACGGAGACGTAGTTGGGGCCGGTGCGCAGATTGTAGCGGAGCAGCCCATGCCAGATGATGCCGCCGCCGACATTCGAGGTGAGCACGCCCTGGATGATGCCGCGCTGGAGCGAGGTTGCGACGTCGGGCGCGCCGAGCGTGATCGGCGTCGCGCCGAAGCGCACGGCGAACTGCGCCTGCTCGGCGGTGGTGACTCGCAGCCGCATGCCCTTGAGATCGGCGAGCGAGGTAAGCTTGCGGGTGCCGTAGATCACCTGGAGCGGATAGCTCGCGACGCCGAAGACGACGATGTTGCGCTTGGCGAATGCCGCGTTGAGCATTGGCAGCAGCGCCGCGACGCCCTTGCTGAGCGCCGCCTCGTTCGGGAAGAGGCCGGGGAGCGAGAGCACGCCGGCGGCGGGGACCAGGCTGTTGTACGAAAGCGAATCGACGAGGCCGAACTGCAGCACGTTCTCGGCGATCGATTGCGCGATGGTGCTGGCGCTGATCGGCAGCGATCCTCCCGGATGGCAGGCGACGTCGATCGCCCCGCCGGACGCCTTGCTGATCGCGGCCGCAACATCGACGAGCGCCTGGTACGCGGGGTCGGTCGCGGCGGGGAGATAGGTGTAGCACTGCCAGGTCTCGCCGGCGGCGAGCGCGCTCGCCGCGCGCGTGGCCGCGAAGGCAGGAACCAGCAGAAGCGGCAAAACTGCGCGCCGTGACGTCATCGTTTCCTCCGTTTTTTTTGGCCTGGCCCTCTTCGCGGCACTTGCAGGCCCGCAGCAGGTCAGGGAATCGGAATGTCCACCAGCGGCGCGTATTGCTGGCCGCCATGATTGTCGCCGTCCAGAAGGTCGCCCTGGAAGCTCGGGCGCGGGATCGATGCCTTGAAGGCGAGCGCCTCGGGCACGACGAAGAACCGCACCTCCGCCTCGGGCAGACGGTAGAGCCGCGCGATCAGCGCGCGGGAGAGCACGCCGCTCCGCCGTACGCGCTCGAACCGCTCGGGATCGTCGAACATGATGTCGAACGTGAGCTCGAAGGGGCCCGCGTTCTTGCTGCGGATGAGGCGGGCGAGCTCGCCGAGCGTTGCCATTGTCCGCGCCTCAGCCCACCGCGAGATGCTCGATCGGGAACATCTCGTACGGATCGTCCGGCGCCAGCACGTGGTTCACGCAGAACCGATAGACGGCGCCGCGCTCGAGATGCGCCGGGCTGTACGGGCAGGCAAGCGCCGTGATCAGCCCGCTCCATTCCGGGATCGGCAGATGCAGCGCCTGGTGGCGGGCGATCGCGGCGATCGCGCTCGCATCCTCCTGCGTCTCGGCGGTCGCCTCCATCACCAGGCAGACCTCGTGGCCCTCGGCCTTATTCACTGGCTCGAGCCGGCCCATCGTGCCGTTCCTTCCATAGACGCGGACGTTGAAGCCATGCTGCGCATCAGTGCCGAACACCTGGGCGAGGCGCTCGGCGACATGGCGGTCGAGGCGCGCGAGCCAGTCGTCGAGCTGGCGGATGATATAAGGGTCGCGGATCGAGCCGATGACGACGCTCTGATAGCCGACGCGCTCCGCGCCCTCGAGCTTCACCGTGTAGCGGTGGGCCGGCTCGAAGCGGCTGCCGCGCACGCGCACGCGCCGCTCGTCGAGCGCCTCGTATGCAGAGCTTGTGAGGTCGAGCGTGCCGCTGCTCTCGACCAGCCGATAGGGGTCCGCGTTCTCGTAGAGCGCGTGCGCGGCGACACTCTGCGGGCTGCAGCGCATCGCCGGGTTCAGCGGCTCGATATCGAAATGATCGCGGCCGAAGCTCACCAGCACGGAATCAGGCGCGCTCCGCGTTACCGCGACGGCCGCACCGCACTCGAGGAGCTTCGCCGCGTGCCAGGCAAGGCCGGGATCGACGCCATGGCGGATCGGCAGGCCGGCGAAGATCGCGCAATCGCTCGAGCGGCCGGCAATCACCACCTCCGCGCCCTCGTCGAGCGCCTTGAGATAGGGCTCGGCGCCCATCATGCCGACAATGCGCTCGGCGCGGTCGATCGTCTCCGCATCGAATTCGGGCGCGGGATGGAGCGCCGTGATGCGGCCCTCGCGGAGCCGGCGCTTGAGATAGTCCTTGTCCTGCTCGGCATGGATCAGGGCCAAGGGAAATTTCAAACCCTCCTCGCGCGCGATCTCGAGCACGATGTCGCGGAAGATGGCGAGATGCGGCTCGCCGCCCGCTGTGCCGGCCGAGCCGATCAGAAGTGGAATGCCCGCCCGCCGCGCGGCGAGCAGCATCAGGCGGAGATCGCGCTTGAGCGCACGGCGCGGAAACGCGGTCGTGCCGGTGCCGAGCGGCGCGGGGCCGGGGTCGGTCGAGCCGGCGTCGCAGCCGATGAAGTCGGGCCGGCGAGCGATGCCCTCTTGCAAGGAGTGCTCGGAAAATCCTGAGCCGCAGACGCCGGTCGCCGAGATCACGCGCATCACGGAAGCGTCCGCGCCTGGCGCCCGCCTCCACTCCGCGTCGGCTGCGATGATACTGTCAGACATGCGCGCCTCCTCAAACAGTCGCGACCGGTGTCGCCGGCGCGCCGGCCGCCCCCGGCAGGCGGAGCGGCGGCGCGGTGAGAAAGAACCGGCTGCGGCGATGCACGCGCAGCCACTCGGCGAGCCGCGTCAGATACCAAAGCTCGCCCAGATGAACGCCGAGCTTGAAGAGGCAGTGCTCGTGCAAAGGAAGCCCTGGTCCGCGCCCCCCTGGATCGAGATGCGGCCCGGGATCGGCGCCGAGCGTCGAGGAGCGCTCGACGGCGAGATTGTCCGCCGCAATCGCGGCGATGCCGCTCTCGCTGATCCACTCCAGAAGGCGCGGATCGCGCCCGTCGAGCACCGCGCAGGCGGTGCGCAGCGAGGCGTCGGGCTTGCCTGCCTGCTGCATGATGAGCTGGCCCAAGCCGGTGTGCAGGCAGAGGAAGTCGCCCTCCTCGATCGTCACCTGGTCGGCCTCCATGATGCGCCGGAGCAGCTCGTAGCCGACCTCCGTCCGCCCATCGCCGAGATGGTGGCGGAGATCGACGAGCACGCCGCGGCCCTGCACGCAGGTCTCGGCCATCGTCGCGACCGAGACGTTGGTCGCGCCCACCTTCCCCGCCATGCCCTCGCCGGTCGCCGGATCGACGATCTGAAAGCCGTTGTAGAAGACGCGCTCGGGCGTGCCGTCGGCGTCCGCATCGAACAGCGAGCCCTTGTGGGCGAAGCCGTCCCAATGCGTGGAATACTGGTCGTAGAGCGTCACCGCCTCGTCGGAGCCGACATCGGTAAGCCGCGGGTCCGTGCATTCGAGGGCGAGATTGAAATAGATCTCGCTGCCGCGCATCACCGGGTGGAAGCAGGGCGGGCGGCGGTTGGCGTTGAGCACGCTGCCGCCCGGCCTGTCGAGCGGGAGGCTCAAGCAGAAGGCGATCCCCTCGCGCACCTCGGCGGCGGCGCGGCGCCTTCGCTCCGCCGTGACGAGGTTCATCCGCCCGTTCTGATCGTCCGGGCCGAAGCTGCCCCAGTTGGATCCTTCCGGTCGGTTCTTCCAGCGGCTCGCCATCGCGCGCGATTTCCTCCCATCCGGCTCAGAATCGGGCGGCCCCGCGCAAGCGCGGCGGCAGGCGAGGCGTTTCCATCCTCCAACGTTCCTTTTTTGCTCCAATTCGCAATCAGCCTAATGTATATACCGGCATAGGTCAATGGAGCGGCCATGGCGGGGCAGGGGCCGGCGCATTCGAACGAGGACGGCGCGCGCGTCGCGTCCGGCGGCGAGATCTATCTCTACCGCCGCATCGAGGCGGCGGTGCGCGCGATGATCGCGGAGGGGAGGGTGTTGCCCGGCGCGCGGCTCCCTCCCGAGAGCACGCTCGCCGGACAGTTCCGCACCACGCGCGTCACGGTGGCGAAGGCGCTCGCCGCGCTCGAGCGCGACGGGCTGGTCCACCGGCTCGTCGGCCGCGGCACCTTCGTCGCCGAGACGCGGCCGGTGACCTCGATCATCGATTCGACGCTGATCCTTTCCTTCGAGGAGCAGGTGGGCAGCGCAGGCCGCGCGGTGAGCTTTCGCCTGCTCGGCTTCCGGCGGATCGCCGCCCCCAACTTCGCGCTCGAGAGGCTGCGCCTCGCCCCGGCAACGATGCTCTACCGGATGGACCGGCTGCGCCTGATCGAAGGCCGCGTGATCTGCCTCGAGGAGCGCTACATCCCGGCCGCCTTCGCCGAGCGGATCACGCCCGCCATGCTGGCGCGCAAGGGGGCGGTCGAGTTCATGGGCGAACTCCTCGGCTACCCCGTGCCGGTGTTCGAAGTGACGCTCTATCCGGCGATCGCCGGACGGCGCCTCGCGCGGCTGATGGAGCTGGCGCCGGGCAGCCCGGTCACCGTGCGCGAGCACGTGCTGCGCGACCGCGCACGCCAGCCGATCGTCTGCGGCGTCAACACCTTCAGCGCCGAGGCCCGAATCTCCTACGTGCTCGGCGCTGCGGCGTCCGCCGAGCCGGGCGCGGTCGCGCGCCGGCTGAGCCGCGGCGCGCCCTCCGGTCAGCGCCTCGATGATCTCGATCGGGAAGGGAAAGACGATCGTCGAGGTTTTGTCCCCGGCGATGTCGAACAAGGTCGCGAGATAGCGAAGCTGCATCGCCTGCGGCACCGGGGCGAGGATGCGCGCGGCCTCGAGCAGCTTCTGCGCCGCCTGCTCCTCGCCCAACGCGTTGATCACCTTGGCCCGCCGGCTGCGCTCGGCCTCGGCCTGGCGGGCGATCGCGCGCACCATGCTGTCGTCGAGGTCGATGCGCTTGATCTCGACCGTGGAGACCTTGATGCCCCAGGCGTCGGTCTGCTGGTCGAGCACCTCGCGCACGTCGCTGTTGAGCTTGTCGCGCTCGGCGAGCATTTCGTCGAGATCGTGCTTGCCGAGCACCGAGCGCAGCGTGGTCTGTGAAAGCTGGCTCGTCGCCTCCATGAAATCCTTGACCTGGATCACCGCCCGCTCGGCATCGACGACGCGGAAATAGATCACCGCGCTGACGCGCACCGAGACATTGTCGTGCGAGATCACGTCCTGCGGCGGCACCTCGATCACGGTGATGCGCAGATCGACGCGCACGATCTGCTGCACCATCGGGATCATCAGCACGAAGCCGGGGCCCTTGGTGCCGGTGTAGCGGCCGAAGGTGAACATGATGCCGCGCTCGTATTCGCGGAAGATGCGCACCGCGGCACTGAAGAAGAAGAGGGCGATAACGACGAGAACGACGATCGCGACGAGCCCCGGGATCATGGCGTCTTTCCTCTCTCTTGCTCCATGGCCGCCGGCGCGACGACGAGCACGAGCCCCTTGCGTGCGAGGATTTTTACACCTGTTCCGGGCCTGAGCGGTGCCTGTGCGCGCGCGCGCCAAATCTCCCCCGCCACATGCACCGTGCCCTCCGTCCCCTCCCAGCCGACGACGCTCGCCTCGGCGCCGATCAGCGCCTCGCCCCCGGTGCTGACGGGCCGGCGGCGCGAGCGGATCAGCATGGCAACGGCGAGGAGGAAGAAGGCGCCGGTCGCGAGCGTGGTGGCAAGCACGACCGCGAGCGGCAGGCCGAACCCCGGCCCCGCGCCGTGGAACATGACGACCGAGCCGATCGCGAAGGCGACCATGCCGCCGAGCCCGATCACGCCGAAGGCGCCGATAAAGACCTCGGCGAGCATGAGCGCAATGCCGAGCAGCACGAGCCCCGCGCCGGCAAAGTCGATCGGCAGCAGGCCGAGGCCGAAGAGCGCCAGCACCAGGCTGATGGCGCCGACGAGGCCGGGCAGCACGCCGCCCGGATTGAGCAGCTCGAAGACGAGGCCCCAGACGCCGAGCAGCATCAGCAGATAGGCCACGCTCGGGTCGGTGATCACCGAGAGGAAGCGCGTGCGCCAGTCGGGCGCGAGCGGGGCGGGGACGAGCGAGGCGGTCGCGAGCCGCACGGGCTTCCCCGCCGCGATGACAGTCATGCCGTTGATTTGCCTCAGCAGGTCGGGCACGCTCCCGGCGATCACGTCGATCACATGCCGCCGCAGCGCCTCGGCGGCGGTTAGGCTTGCCGCGCCCTGCACCGCGGAAGCGGCCCAGTCCTCGTTGCGGCCGTTGAGCTCGGCGAGGCTTCGGATATAGGCCGTCGCGTCGCTTATGATCTTGCGCGTCTCGGTGCTCTGGGCGGGCAAGGCCGGCATGCCGAGCTCCACCGGCGTCGCGGCGCCGAGATTGGTGCCGGGCGCCATCGCCGCCACGGCGGCCGCGTATTCAATGTAGGTCCCCGCACTCGCCGCCCGCGCCCCGCTCGGCGCGACATAGGCCGCAACCGGCACGGGCGAGGCGAGGATGGCGCGGATGATCCCGCGCATCGCCGTATCGAGCCCGCCCGGCGTGTCCATCACCAGAACGATCAGCCCCGTCTCGGCGGGATCCGCCGCCCTGATCCCGCGCACGACGTAATCCTCCGTCGCGGGGCCGATCGCGCCATCGATGGTCAGCACCTCCGCGCGGCTCGGCTGCGCCGCCACCGCCCGACCCGCCAGCACGAGCCCGGCGCCGAGGAGCGCCGCGGCCAACCAGCGGCGGGCGCCGCTCAGGCGAGGCTGATGGAGCCGACCTCCGGTCCCTTCTGGCCCTGGACCACGTTCATGCGCACCGCCTGGCCTTCCTGCAGCGGCGGCAGGCCGGCCTCCTCGAGGGCCGAGGCATGCACGAACACGTCCTTGCCCCCGCCCGGGGGGGTGATGAAGCCGAACCCTTTTTCCGGGTTGTACCATTTCACGACGCCGGTCATCTCGACCGCCGAGCTGAGATCGACCGGGCGGCGCGCGGGCCGCGCGGTGCGCGGCGGCCGGGGCCCCCCGCCAAACCCGCTCCGCGCGGGTTGCGCCTGGGCCGTGCTCTCGTCCACCGAGACCACCTGGCTCACCTGCCTGCCCTTCTGGCCTTGGCCCACATAGATCCGCAGCGTCGCGCCCGGGTTCACGCTCTGGTGGCCCGCGGCCTGCAGCGCGTTGGCGTGCAGGAACGCATCCCCCGAGCCATCGGCGAGGGCGACGAAGCCGAAGCCCTTTTCGGGGTTGAACCATTTCACCGTCGCCTGGACTTCCGGCCCGGCTGCCGGGCTCGCGAAGCTCGGAAAAGGCGGGGAGGGCGTGTTGCCGAAGAAATTATCGTCGTCGAAACCGCGGCGGCGCGGTTGCCGCTGCCGGTCGTTCCTGGGTGATCGCAAGTGAAAGACGTCCTTTTCGTTCGTTGGGGTCTGCGTCGCGGGCTTCGGGCGCGTCGCGGCGGAAGCCGCGGCGCACGGGCGTGAGGCGGGGACCTCGCGGCAGACTTGGAGCGCGGCTCCATCAATTCAAGCCGCCCTCTCCTCCCCTCACTCCGCCCGCCTCCGGCCGCGACGGCCGCCGGCGGGCGGCAAAACATTAGATGATCCCGACCCGGAATTGAAGCCTATCTCGCTGCCTCCCGCCCGGGAGGGCGCGCTCCGGATTCATCAAGACTTCATTCACGGTCCGAAGCGGCCGGCGAGCCGAAAGCTCGCGAGCCGCTCCCGCCCGGGCAGGAAGACCCGGCCGCCCCGCGCAAAGAGCGCGCGGACCGCCGGGTCGTGCATGTCCGGTTCGCCGGCCTCGGCGCCGAAGGGCGGCAGCACGATCCGTGCACCGTCGGCGATGAAGCAGGGAAGGGGATGGGCCGAGACCTCCCCGCGCGCGCCGGGCGCGGGCCGGTCGCGGAAGACGAGCGGCGAACAACGCCACGCCCCGCCTCCGCCGACCCGAACGAAAGGCACCGACGCCGCCATCGCCTCGAACCTGGCATTCCCCCCGCCCGCGCCGAGCAGCAGCACGCGCCGCGGCCCCCACCGCCGAAGCAGCGCGGCAAGCCGGTCGAGCCCGCCCCGCTCCATCTCGAGCCCGGCGAGCGCCAGCACGCCTTCCCGCGGCCAGAAAAGCGCGCCGCCCGGGTCGAGCAGCAGCCGCTCGGACAACAGATGCAGAGGCGCCGGCGTCATCGATGCTTCTCACGCCGCCCGTGTGGCTGCCTCCGGCGGCGGGATATACCGCTCCACGTTCGCCGAAGCCGTCGCGATCGAGAGCACCGCGCCCACGACGATGAAGGTTGCCATCGCCGCGCCGAGCCCGAGCACCGGCGTCACCAGCGCGATCACATAGGGTGCCAGCACGCTCACGCTCGTCATCGCCCAGCCGATCCCGATTCCCGTCCCGCGCGTCTCCGCCGGGAAGCGCCTCGCCAGGTACATCGGCACGATCCCGAAGATGCTGTTGGGGATGAGCCCCATCAGCACCGCCCCCAGCACCATCGCGACATGGCTCGCGTTGAGCGTGTAGAGCAGCACCGAGGAAATCGTCAGCAGCAGATAGGTCACCAGCATCGGCCGCTCGCCCGCGCGCTCCGCGATCCGCCCCGCGATCGGCTTGCCGATGATCGAGGCGATCGAATAGATCGCGACGAAGGGAAACACCCCGGCCGGGCTCAAGTGCCGCACCGTGATCAGGAAGGTCGGGTAGAGCGCGAAGATCGCCCAGCTCATGAAGTTGATGAAGGCCATGAAGGCCCAGCCCTGGATCACCGCCGGCGTCACCTGAAGCCTCGCGCGCGCCGTCCGCTTGGTCCCGCGCGCCCTCCATCGCGGGGACTCCTTCACCTTCGTCTGCACCGCCAGCGTGAAGAGAGCTGGCAGCACGCCGAGGACCAGCATCCACCGCCATCCGAGCACCGGGAACACGACGCGGAAGGCGAGTGCAGCGACCAGGAACCCGACCTCGAAGCCGAGCATCATGATCCCCGAGGCCACTCCCTTGAGCTCTTCCGGCACCGTCTCCATCAGGAGCGTGGCCGAGGTGCTCCATTCGCCGCCGAACCCGAGCCCGAACAGGATCCGGAACGCCAGCAGCGAGCCGTAGCTCCACGCCAGCCCGCTCAGCCCGCAGAAGGCCGAGAACCAGAGGATCGACAGCATGAACGGAAGCTTCCGCCCGATCCGGTCCGCGGCCATCCCCCATCCGATCGTGCCGACCACCTTGGCGAGCCCGGTTGCCGTCACCACGAAGGCGAGCGCCGGGAGCCCGACGGCGAACACTCCCTTGAGGTGCGGGATCAGGAACAGGAAGAGCGTGAAGTCGAATGCGTCGAGCGCCCACCCCGCCATGGCGGCCAGGAGGATGGGCCAGTGATCCCCAAGCCTCGCCCGCGTCTCCATCGGATCGTTCCCCCTCATTTTACCGGCAACGAATTCTACTTCGAAGCCGAACGCCGAAGTGAGCATAGGTGGCGTTGAGGGCGAACCTGGCTGGGACCAACCCCCCTCGCCTTAAGCGAATGCGGGTCTGGGGCCTCCAGGCCCCAGCGGGGATGCAAGGGGCAGAGCCCCTTGCCGGGGCCGGGCCCCCGCCGCGCTGACGCGAGCCTGCGATGACGTCGCCGTCCCGCGCCGCCATCCGCGCCGCAATGCCCTTGGCCGGCCACGCGTCGTGGCTGCTCACGTTTTCGTGATGGAAGGCAGGCGTGGGGAGCGCTGTCCCAACGAACGTCGCTCGATCCGGGGCGACGAACGAAGGGAGCCCCCTCATGACCCGCTTTCCCGCCATCCTGCTCGCGGCCGGCGCCGCGCTCCTTGCCACCACGGCGCTGGCTGCGCCCATGCGCGAGCGCGTGCGCGGCACCGTAGCGGTTATCAGCGGCGACACGCTCACGCTCCGCACCATGAGCGGGACGGATGTGCCGGTCGCGCTCACCGGCAGCACAAGCTACGCCGACGTCCTGAAGTCGAACCTCGATCGGGTCGATCCGGGCAGCTATATCGGCACCGCGGCGAAGTCGATCGGCAATGAGCTCGTGGCGCTCGAGGTCGTCGTCTTCCCGCCTTCGATGCGCGGCGTGGGCGAGGGCCATTACGCCTGGGACCGCATTCCTGACACGACCCTCGCGGGCGACGCGGCCACGGCCAGCACCATGACCAACGGCACGGTGAGCGTGGCGACGCCGGCCGGCGGCAGCGTCAGCACCACGATGACCAACGGCACGGTCACGAGCGCCGGCGCCGCGGACGGGGCGAAGGAGATCACCGTCACCTACAACGGCGGCAAGCAGGTGATCATCGTGCCGCCGACCGCGCCGGTCGTGACCTACGCGCCGGGCAGCAAAGCCGAGCTCAAGACGGGAGCGGCCATTTTCGTCAACGCCCTGAAGAACAATGACGGCAAGGTAACCGCTTCCTTCGTCGCGGTGGGCACCGACGGCGTCAAGCCGCCGATGTGAGCGCAAGCGTGGCGAACGGAGGGCAAGACCATGGAACGATCCCGTGGCGCCAGGCGGCCGGCGCATCCTTTGCCGGTGCGGGTCATGCACTGGGTGGGTGCCGGCGCGATCATCACGATGATGCTGAGCGGCTGGGAAATCTATAACGCATCGCCCAGCCTGCCCTTCACCTTCCCCGGATGGGTGACGCTCGGCGGCTGGCTCGCCGGCGGGATCGCCTGGCACATCAGCGCGATGTGGGTCCTGTTCGCCGACGGGCTCGCCTATCTCGGGTACGGGTTCGTCTCCGGGCATTTCCGGCGGGACATCAGGCCGGCGGGGCTGCGCGCGCTCGTGCGTGACGTGGGCGCCGCACTCGGCTTTCGGCTCGGTCATCGGCTCGGCCACTACAATGCGGTGCAGCGGCTGCTCTATGCGGGCGTGATTCTTGCTCTCTGTGTTCAGATCGCGACCGGGCTTGCGATCTGGAAGCCGGTGCAGCTCGGCTGGCTCACGGGGTTTTTCGGGGGCTATCCGGCGGCGCGCTTCATTCATCTCGCGATGATGCTGTGCATCGCGGGATTCCTCGCGGTGCACCTAGTCCTGGTGGCGCTCTTCCCGCGCACGCTGGTTTCGATGGTTGCAACGCTCGAAGCGGAGGATGAGCCATGATCCGTGATCCCGCGGTGAAGAGAGCGGAGGTCGCGCCCGAACTCGCGCGGTTGGGCCGGCGGAGTTTTCTGCGGCACGGGCTCAGTCTCGGGAGCCTCGCGCTGCTAACGGGGTGTGATCTCTCTACCCATTCGGGCATCGATGCCGCGCTCTGGACGATGCTGCGCTTCGACGACCGGGTGCAGGCGGCTCTCTTCAACCGCACGCGGCTCGCCGAGACCTATCCGGCGAGCGCGGTGACCAAGCCCTTCCGCTTCAATGCGTACTACCCCGTATGGCAGGTGCGGCCGGTGCCGAGCAACTGGACCCTCGAGGTTGCGGGGCGCGTTACGGAGAAAACCCCGTGGAGCGTCGTGCGCCTCCGCCAACTGCCGCAAAAGGCTGAGATCACGCGGCATATCTGCATCGAGGGCTGGAGCCAGATCGGCCAATGGAGCGGCGTGCCGCTGCACCTCTTCCTGCGCCGCATCGGGGCGGATCTGCGTGCGCGCTATGTCGCGTTCAAATGCTTCGACGGCTATTCGACCAGCATCGACATGGCGAGCGCGCTGCAACCACAGACGATCCTCGCCCTCGATTTCAACTGGCAACCGCTCACGCCCGAGTGGGGCGCGCCGGTGCGGCTTCGGATTCCGGTGAAGCTCGGATTCAAGAGTGCGAAGAACCTGCAATCGATCGAGGTGACGAACCGCTATCCCGGCGGCTACTGGGAGAACCAGGGCTACAACTGGTTCTCCGGCGTCTGAGGCGCCTGGCCTCGACCGGAATGCATTCGCTTTCGCTCACCCATCGCGCCCTAGGCTTTTGTTTTTCCTGCGTGATCGAACGCCCTTGGTTCACCCACCCCGGCGATCACGCTCTCGGTTGGTGTTGACCGGCCGGGATGGGTCGACTTCAGCCTGCAGGCACCAAGTGCCGGATTTGGACCAACGGAGGCATGGCCGGTTCCGAGTTGCCCTGCGATGGGCGTATCCAGCCAGGACCCTGCCCGTGGCCGCGCGCTTTGCCTCTCCGTAGCGCTTGCTGTCAGGCCGCCCTGTGCCGCCCCTGCCGCCCGGACTTCGGTAGTGTCCTAATTTGCGAGCGCCTCCTTCAAGAAGCCGTCCAGCCTTGCGAGATTAAGGTCCTTGGCGATCTGAGCAAGATCGTCGGCCACTTTAGCCAAATCTTCGGGCGCAGGAGGTGGTTCAAATCCTACCGTACGTTTCATGACTGGGCCTCCATCGAGCTCCATGGCCCAGAGAGAGTGCAACAGGTCATTCCTTTGGTTGGTAGCTTGCCGCGCGCGGTTTAAGATCGCATCGAGTTTGACAAGGGCCGTACCCTCTCCAAGTCGCCTCTTTGCAAGCCGTTGAACACGATCTCTCAGAAATGCCGAACCCTGCTTAGCCGTGGCATTCAATGCCTCGACCACAGAAACACCAGCCAAATCCTTCACGGCCATCTTGAAGGCATAGTCCAATTGACCGTGCCTGATGGCGATTGCACCGATGGCAGCAAGGGTTTTTTCGCTCTCTGGTAACCCCATGTAAATCATAGACTCGCCTCTCACGCTGCTGTTGTCCGCTCGACCAGCTCTTCTAGAGACCAGAGACGGCTACTCACTCCCGCTGCCATGGCGGGGGTGCACCGGACGGTCTTGTGCATCCGGACGAAATTGTAGTGCGCAAAGTGGAGCGCAACCGCCGGCCGATGGTTCTCGACCTTCTCCGAGAACGCATTTGTCAGACGCGTGAACCGGCGGATGCTCATACGCATCGTAAGGTTTTGGCGTTCGATCAGGCTGGTCGAAATGTGGGCTACGTCCGGTTGCCCGGTGATCGCCGCCTTCTCCTGCCGCACGACATGGGGAGGGCTGTAGCGGCCGGGGCCGATCGGGTCTGCTTCGTAAAATTTAACCGCCTGCCCGTAGTCAACATCTGCGCCGAAAGCTTGTTCCGTTGCTTCCACGTAAGCGGCGAGGGCGTCGGATGATAACTGAACCCGGTTCGCCAGACGCTCCGACAGATCGCACATGAACGCGGTCGCAGTGCCCAGGTCGCGCTTGCCGATGCGGAAGGCCGGGACGATCTTGGTATCCGGGTCCAGCGCTACGAAGGTCCGCTGGTCGCCAACGCGACTGCGATCATCATTGGCTACGACGTGGCGCTGCTTCTTGGCCACGTAGGCCCAGATTTCGTCAACCTGGATGCGGGCGCACGGCAGGTTGCGCATCTCAGCGTCCATAAGGACTTCGCAGCCCGTTCCGGCCCCGACCATCAGGCGCATTACCGTATCACGATGCGCGCCCGTCATCCGCTCGGTGGAGCGGATCGAGTTCCCTTCGACCAAGCAATTGATGATCTGGGCGCGGCGAGCGAGGTTGAGGCGGTTCATGTCGGGTTCCTTTCGCCTCTCTTGTAGCCACAATGTAGCCACCCGTCAACCTTGTACTTGTATTTGTAGCCACGTTGTGGTTACATATTTTGTGAGTTTGAGGAATTCCGCCGTGGCGAAGGATGATGTTTTACGAATGCGAGTAACAAGTTCAGAGAAAACCGCATTCGAGGAAGCAGCTAGAATTGCTGGCGTCTCGTTTTCGACGTGGGCGCGCCAGATGCTCCGTCGTGCTGCGATCCGCGAATTCCATGACGCCGGCCGTCGCCTGGACTTTTACCCGACATCCGAAGGGACTGCGCATGCCAGGAACGATTCTGTTTGAACCGATGGGCATAGGAGACCTTATCAGGAGGTCGCGCCACGTAGTTCCTCCTAACCAACGTTCGTACGCTTGGGAAGATAGTAACGTAAAGGAGCTGTTGCAGGACCTAAACGGAGAGATGAGCCGACCAGCTCCGTCAGCCAACGAGTACTTCCTCGGCACGATCGTCCTTGTGGAAGGAAAGGATGGCAAGCCGCCCACCATCTCTGACGGTCAGCAGAGGTTGGCCACAACCTGCATCATACTGGCTAGAATTCGCGATGTACTAAATGAAATAGGTCAAACTCAGCGCGCGCAATCGATCGAGACTGATTATCTCAGCAAAATTGATTTCGATAGCGGAGACACAATGCCTCAAATCGGACTCAACATGGAGGACAACATATTTTTCGCCGCGACAATTCCTGGCAAATACCCCCACAACATTCCAGAAAACACCTTTCTGCGTCTCTCAAATCGTCGCCTCCTAGCAGCGTCCAAGACGGCCTACCAATATCTCAAAGAGCGGGCAGCGGGATTTAATGACAGCCTGAAGACGCCCTACCTAGGTCAATGGGTTCGCTTCATCAAAGAGCGCACGCACGTTGTGGCGGTAACCGTACCTGATGCCAATCAGGCGTTCAGAATCTTTGAAACCCTCAATGATAGGGGTGTCCGCGCTGGCCAAGTCGATCTTCTGAAAAACTTCTTTCTGGAGATGGCGGGCGACCGGATGGCAGAGACCCACGCTTTGTGGACTGATCTAACGGGAAAAATCGAAGCGAATTTCCCCGATGATGACGATCAAATGATCCTGTATCTGCGTCACTTGTGGATCACAAAGCATGGACACACGATCGAAAAGGACCTGTCCACGAAGATTCGCGCTACTATAAATTCCCCCGCTCTTGCGGCCACTTTCGTATCCGAGGCCGGCAACGCTTCAATGGACTACATCGCACTCACTGAGCCGAACCACCCTAGATGGGCAAACTACAAGAGCGTCACCGGAGAATATCTGAATACAATCTCTCGCCATCTCAAAGTTACACAGATCAAGCCTCTGCTATTTGCAATCGCAATGCACTTCACGCCAGAGGAGACAACGAAGGCGTTTAGATATTGCGTAAGCATATCTGTCCGCTTCTTGATCTTTGGTGGTCGTGGCGGCTTCCTTGATGAACACTACGCTTCCCGCGCCCATGACATCGGAACAGGCAAGATCACCAAGGCGCGAGAACTTAGGGAATCGATGGCTTCCATTGTGCCCACTGATAAGCAATTCGAGGATGCGTTCGCCGTTGCAAGGGTCTCGAAGGGTTACTTGGCACGGTACTATCTGCGAGCAATCGATAAAACGATGGCGGACGAGCCTAACCCAGAATTCGTCGCAAACGAGGACTATGACGTCACCAACCTTGAACACATCATCCCCGCCAACCCTGGCCCCGATTGGAATTTGTCGGTAGATGCATCGGCCAGCCTTCAAAATTTCCTCGGTAATTTGACTTTGTTAAATTCAAAGAAGAATGTTGACATCGGCAACCAGTCTTTTAGAGTCGAACTCGAATCGCCTTGGGAACGGGATAACTGCCCAATTTCGGAGGCGGGTTAGGCTGCGGCCAGCCGGCGCGCCATCAGCTTGACGCTGGCGATGTAAAGCCAAGTGACCGCGCTTTGGATGGTTGCCTCGAAGTCTTTGGCCAGGCGACGATTGCGGTTGAGCCATGCAAAGGTGCGCTCGACGACCCACCGCCGCGGCAGCAGAACGAAGCCCTTGGCAGCGTCCGACCGCTTGACGATCTCGATTGTCCAGTCGCCGAGCGTTTCGAGTGCAACCTTTAGCTTGTCTCCGGCATAGCCGCCGTCGGCGAAGACATGGCGCAACCATGGAAAGGCACTACGAACGCTGGCCAGCAGGTCTGGAGCCCCGTCGCGGTCCTGAACGTCGGCGGGATGAACGATCATGCCGACCGGCAGGCCGATCGTGTCGGTGAGAATATGGCGCTTCCGGCCCTTGATCATCTTCTCGGCCGCGTAACCGCGCGGACCACCAGCCTCGGTGGTCTTGACCGACTGGCTGTCGATCACGCCCGCAGTCGGGCTTGCTTCGCGGCCCGCTGCCTCGCGTACTGACATCAGCAGCGCATGATTGATGGTCTGCCAGGTCCCGCTGTCCCGCCAGGCATAGAAATACCGCTGCACCGTCGTGAACGGAGGGAACTCCTTCGGCAGCAGGCGCCACTGGCAGCCGGACTGCGCGATGTAAAGGATCGCCTCGACGACATCTCGTAAGTCGGTCTGACGCGGTCGACCGCAACTTGCCGCCGCGGGGAGATGCGGTTCTATCACGCCCCACTCCTCGTCGGTGGTATCGCTTGCATAGCGCAGCCCATCGCGGCGATATTTGGCGCGCGTGATTTCAGTCCAGGCCATCGAGTCACTCCTTCGTGTCTTCGCAACCACGAAAAATCGAAGCCCCTGAAATCACGCAACCTCTCAGAATGTCGCCGACCGGGTCGGCGACCCAGCTATCACCCAATTCATTGAAATAACTCGGTAAACCATTCCGGAAACATTCCGGGTCAGCCTCTTAGCGAGAAGGTGAAAGCATATAAGGAATCAAACTTCAAGATAACCAATATGTTAGAGAAGTATGGAGCCTTGTTCGGTGAGGATGAGGTCAAAAAACGCCAAGCAGCATTAGCGGCCAATGCAGTAAAGACTTGGCCACTTAGAGGCTGACCCGGAATGTTTCCGGAATGGTTTACCGAGTCATTTCAATGAATTGGGTGATAGCTGGGTCGCCGACCCGGTCGGCGACATTCTGAGAGGTTGCGTGATTTCAGGGGCTTCAATTCTTTCGTGGTTGCGAAGACACGAAGGAGTGACTCGATGGCCTGGACTGAAATCACGCGCGCCAAATATCGCCGCGATGGGCTGCGCTATGCAAGCGATACCACCGACGAGGAGTGGGGCGTGATAGAACCGCATCTCCCCGCGGCGGCAAGTTGCGGTCGACCGCGTCAGACCGACTTACGAGATGTCGTCGAGGCGATCCTTTACATCGCGCAGTCCGGCTGCCAGTGGCGCCTGCTGCCGAAGGAGTTCCCTCCGTTCACGACGGTGCAGCGGTATTTCTATGCCTGGCGGGACAGCGGGACCTGGCAGACCATCAATCATGCGCTGCTGATGTCAGTACGCGAGGCAGCGGGCCGCGAAGCAAGCCCGACTGCGGGCGTGATCGACAGCCAGTCGGTCAAGACCACCGAGGCTGGTGGTCCGCGCGGTTACGCGGCCGAGAAGATGATCAAGGGCCGGAAGCGCCATATTCTCACCGACACGATCGGCCTGCCGGTCGGCATGATCGTTCATCCCGCCGACGTTCAGGACCGCGACGGGGCTCCAGACCTGCTGGCCAGCGTTCGTAGTGCCTTTCCATGGTTGCGCCATGTCTTCGCCGACGGCGGCTATGCCGGAGACAAGCTAAAGGTTGCACTCGAAACGCTCGGCGACTGGACAATCGAGATCGTCAAGCGGTCGGACGCTGCCAAGGGCTTCGTTCTGCTGCCGCGGCGGTGGGTCGTCGAGCGCACCTTTGCATGGCTCAACCGCAATCGTCGCCTGGCCAAAGACTTCGAGGCAACCATCCAAAGCGCGGTCACTTGGCTTTACATCGCCAGCGTCAAGCTGATGGCGCGCCGGCTGGCCGCAGCCTAACCCGCCTCCGAAATTGGGCAGTTATCCCGTTCCCAAGGCGATTCAGAGTCCGACTCTTACATTCGAATGAAACACGACGCCTACGACCTTAGAGGCTGACCCGGAATGTTTCCGGAATGGTTTACCGAGTCATTTCAATGAATTGGGTGATAGCTGGGTCGCCGACCCGGTCGGCGACATTCTGAGAGGTTGCGTGATTTCAGGGGCTTCGATTCTTTCGTGGTTGCGAAGACACGAAGGAGTGACTCGATGGCCTGGACTGAAATCACGCGCGCCAAATATCGCCGCGATGGGCTGCGCTATGCAAGCGATACCACCGACGAGGAGTGGGGCGTGATAGAACCGCATCTCCCCGCGGCGGCAAGTTGCGGTCGACCGCGTCAGACCGACTTACGAGATGTCGTCGAGGCGATCCTTTACATCGCGCAGTCCGGCTGCCAGTGGCGCCTGCTGCCGAAGGAGTTCCCTCCGTTCACGACGGTGCAGCGGTATTTCTATGCCTGGCGGGACAGCGGGACCTGGCAGACCATCAATCATGCGCTGCTGATGTCAGTACGCGAGGCAGCGGGCCGCGAAGCAAGCCCGACTGCGGGCGTGATCGACAGCCAGTCGGTCAAGACCACCGAGGCTGGTGGTCCGCGCGGTTACGCGGCCGAGAAGATGATCAAGGGCCGGAAGCGCCATATTCTCACCGACACGATCGGCCTGCCGGTCGGCATGATCGTTCATCCCGCCGACGTTCAGGACCGCGACGGGGCTCCAGACCTGCTGGCCAGCGTTCGTAGTGCCTTTCCATGGTTGCGCCATGTCTTCGCCGACGGCGGCTATGCCGGAGACAAGCTAAAGGTTGCACTCGAAACGCTCGGCGACTGGACAATCGAGATCGTCAAGCGGTCGGACGCTGCCAAGGGCTTCGTTCTGCTGCCGCGGCGGTGGGTCGTCGAGCGCACCTTTGCATGGCTCAACCGCAATCGTCGCCTGGCCAAAGACTTCGAGGCAACCATCCAAAGCGCGGTCACTTGGCTTTACATCGCCAGCGTCAAGCTGATGGCGCGCCGGCTGGCCGCAGCCTAACCCGCCTCCGAAATTGGGCAGTTATCCCGTTCCCAAGGCGATTCGAGTCCGAACTCTTAGCCGCGCCGTCGAAGCCCTCCGTCACGTCCGCGCCAAGCTGGTGCAGGCGGTCCCGGTACGCGAGACCTTCCGGGGGCAAACCGTATGGGAAGGCGCGGTGCACGTCTTCGACCTGGAAGGCCACCCAGAGGCCACACAAGCCTACGCCCGGTCCTCTCCGATCGAGGGAAAT
Organism: uncultured Pseudomonadota bacterium; assembly: GCA_963745975.1. GTDB lineage: Bacteria > Pseudomonadota > Alphaproteobacteria > Acetobacterales > Acetobacteraceae > JAKAWQ01. Next base: position 4,763 of record CAVUZJ010000012.1, on the reverse strand, counting down.
GAAAAGCGCCGGATTGCGGTCGTACTACAGCTCGGCGCGATCAGAACGCCTGCGGATGCGGTTCGGGCGGCGATTGTGGCGGAGCACCGAAAATGAAAACATTCTATCGAAAAAGGGCGCATCAGCTTGATGCCGCCGATCCTCAGGGCTCCGGGGCGAGACAGATATAGATATATGAGCTGGCGCCAACCGCGCCGAGCTCAAATTAGGACACTACCCGGACTTCCACGGAAATGACAACGCCCGAGCCGACCGGCTAGGATGCCATTCCAACCTTAGCGCGCGACGTAGGGGAGGCGAACCGTTGCTCGGCAGGCGAATGGCGCGCTTCAATCGTCAGGGTACTAAATCACCTGATGCGACCGCTTGCCCGCCACCTTCCGGGATTCGGCGTAGTCGTTCACAGAGCTGGCCGGCTTCGTTGGAACAGTGTTTCGCCTTCGATAAGTGGAGCCTCTGCCGGTGGGCATTGTAGTGTGCCGTTGTCGGGGCGTCACGCAGGGAGGGCGTAGCCCGAGCGCGGTGACGCCCCGACAACGGCGGCGAAATTCAGGCTGCCGCGCGCTGCGGCAGGTGCGCGAAGTAGGCTTGCTCCGGGGTCCGCGCGTCGAGGCTCGAGTGTGGGCGCCGGCGGTTGTAAAAATCCAGATACCGGCCCAGCGAGGCACGCGCGTCGCCGACGCTGTCGTAAGCTCGCAGATAGACTTCCTCATATTTGACCGACCGCCATAGCCGCTCGACAAAGACGTTGTCGCGCCAGGAGCCGCGGCCATCCATGCTGATCTTGATGGCGTTTTCCATCAGCAGGCCGGTGAATGCGGCGCTGGTGAACTGGCTCCCCTGGTCGGTGTTGAAGATCTCTGGCCGGCCGTGTCTGGCCAACGCCTCCTCGACCGCCGCGAGGCAGAAATCGACCTCCATCGTGATCGACACGCGCCAGGCCAGAACCCGCCGGCTGAACCAGTCCACCACGGCGGCCAGATAGACGAAGCCGCGTGCCATGGGGATGTAGGTAATATCCATCGCCCAGACCTGATTCGGCCGCTCAACCGCCATGCCGCGGAGCAGATAGGGGTAGATCTTGTGCCCCGGCGCCGGCTTGGACGTGTTGGGGCGGCGATACAGCGCCTCGATCCCCATGCGCCGCATCATCGTGGCGACCCGCTCCCGGCCAATCGCGACACCCTCGCCGCGCAACAGATCGCGCAGCATCCGGCTGCCCGCGAACGGATGGTCCAGGTGGAGTGCGTCAATCCGTCGCATGGTAGCCAGATCGGCCGCCGGCACCGCTCGAGGCTCATAGTAAAGGCTGCTGCGGCTCAGCCTCAGCAGCTCCACCTGCCGCACCAGCGACAGTCTGTGGCCCCGGTCGATCATCGCTTTGCGCTCAGCAGGCCGGCTTTGCTGAGCGCACCGGACAAAAAATCGTTCTCCAGCGTCAGTTCGCCGATCTTGGCGTGCAGAACCTTGAGGTCCACCACCGGCGCCGCCGAGGTCCCCGCAGGACCGGAGCCGAACACCCCAGCGGCGCCCTCCGCCAGCTGGGCCTTCCAAGCCGTGATCTGGTTCGGATGCACGTCATACTGCTGCGCCAACTCGGCCAGCGTCTTCTCGCCCTTGATGGCCGCCAATGCCACCTTCGCCTTGAAGGCCGGACTGTGCGTCCGCCGCGCTCGTCTCGTCATGCTCTCTCCTGATCTGCGGCATCCTCGCCGCTCTCAGGCAGATTTTCCACCTATCGACCTGTTCGAATTTCCCCAGCCACCTCTCACCACGGTCGGCGGAGCGGTCGCATCTACGAAACGCCCGTCAATGTGTTCCGCCGCGGCGATGGCTACGTGGTTGCGCTGACCTACGGCGCCCGCGCCGACTGGGTCAGAAACGTGTTGACCGCCGGCGCCTGCGACCTGATTACCCAGGGTCGGCGCATGCGCGTCGTCGTTTCACATATCCAGCATGACGAGCAACTGCCCCCGGTCCCGACCATCGTCCGGCCGGTACTGCGGCTGATCAACGTTGCGGATTTTCTGTACCTGATTTCGCCACAGCCGGAGCATGACGCCTCACGTCCATAATGCCGGGTCCCTGGCCGGAAAAAGGCGCGCAACAGCCCGCGACCAAATCACTGCCGGGCCAGTTCTTCGCGCACTTTTGGAGGTTGGTGCCTGGCACAGCAAATTGGATTGACACCGCGGTAGCACGGCGGCAACAGCCGGGCCTTCCAAGGCATCGATGCGGTCTAACGTAAGCGGTGTTCTGCGACCCTTACCCTGGCGGGTTGAGGTTCATTGGGGCTGCGCGGGCGCCCAGAGCCAGGGCATGAGCTGGTCAATGCGCGACTGAGGCCATCTGTTGACAAGGCGCGTCAGCAGTTCGGTGAAGTAGGTGTGCGGATTGACGCGATTGAGTTTGCAGGTCTCGGTTAGCGAGGCCAGCGCGGCCCAGTTCTCTCCGCCCTCGTCGCTGCCCGCGAAGAGGCTATTCTTTCTGGATAAAGCGACCGGGCGCATACTCCGCTCGACGCTGTTGGTGTCGAGCTCGATGCGCCCGTCTTCCAGGAACTGTTGAAGACCGTCCCAGTGGTTCAGCGCGTAACGGATGGCCTTGGCGGTCGGGCTGCGGCCTGGCAGCTTGACGAGCTGGGCCTCGAACCAGGTGTGGAGGTCGATGACCAGCGGGCGGCTATCCGTTTGGCGTGCGGCCAGCCTGTGTTCGGCGCTCTTGCCGCGGATCTCAGTCTCGATCCGGTAGAGTGAGGCGATGCGCGACAGCGCTTCCGTGGCGATCGGCGCCGCCTTGGTCTTGGCCAGGTCGTAGAATCCGCGTTGCACATGGCTCCAGCAGAATGCCAGCGTCACCCTGTCGTTGTCACCGACACGACCGACCAGCTGCTTGTAGGCGGCATAGCCGTCGCACTGCAGAATGCCGCGATAGTTTCCAAGCAGCGCGGTTGCGTACTGGTGGGCCCGGCCCGGCGCGTAGCGATAAACCACGGCCGGCGGGTCGGGCCCGCCCCACGGCCGATCATCGCGCGCGATCGCCCAGAAGTAGCCCTGCTTGGTTCGTCCGCGGCCCGGATCAAGCACCGGCACCACCGTTTCGTCGGCGAACAGCCTCGCCGAGCCGAGCACGATCTCGCGTAGCCGTGCCACCACCGGCGCGACCTCGGCAGCTGCGTAGCCCATCCAAAGCGCCAGCGTCGAACGATCCACCATGACCCCTTGGCGGGCCATCATCTGCGCCTGGCGATACAGCGGTTGATGGTCGGCGTAGCGCGCGACCGCCACATGCGCGACCAGCGCCTCCGTGGGAATGCCGCCCTCGATCAGCCGCGCCGGCGCGGGGCTTTGCACGACGGTGCCCTCGCAGACGCGGCAGACAAGCTTCGGACGACGCGTCACGATCACCCGATATTGCGCCGGGACCACGTCGAGCCGTTCCGACGTGTCTTCGCCGATCACCGCCATCGCCGCCCCGCAGCAAGGGCAGGCGGAATCCTCGGGCGCGACGATGACCTCGATCCGGGGCAGATGCGCGGGCAAGGCGCCACGGCTCGCACGGCGCTTTGCCGCGCGCCCCTCCCGCAGCTCCGGATCGCGCTTCTCCGCCTCGACCTCGTACTTCGCAACCGCCTGCTCGAGATCCTCGAGCCCCAACTGCAACTGATCCTCCGGCAGGCGCTCGGACTTGCGGCCGAACTGCAGCCGGTTGAGCTTCAGCAGGATGTGGTGCAGTCGTTCGTTCCGCTCCAGCAGGGCGTCACGTTCGGCCGTCAGTGCATCTCGTTCGGATCTCCATGCATCGCGCTCCGCCATCATCGAGAGCACCAGCGCGCGCAGTCCGTCAGCCTCGGTCGGCAGGTCGGTTGTCTGGCTGTTTGCGGCGTTCGTCACGCCGCGAATCTTATGCGGCTACGATTGGCTTCGGAATCCCCTTTGTCGCTTGAACACGTGTCCAATCGAGCCCGTCAAACAGGGCGGCGAACTCCACCCCCGAGAGCCGCATCACCCCATCCGTCACCGCTGGCCAGCGGAATGTACCCTGCTGCAGCTGCTTCCACACCAGGACCATACCACTGCCGTCCCACAGCAAAATCTTCACCCGGTCGCTCCGCTTGGCGCGGAACACCACCACGCCAGAGAACGCGTCCTCGCCCAACAACTGCGAAACCAACGCCGCCAACCCGTATGCGCCCTTGCGGAAATCGACAGGGCGCGTAGCCACCAGTACGCGGACCCCAGCAGGGATCGTGATCACGCCGCCGCCGTCCGCACCGCTCGCAGTACTTCCGTCAGAAGGTTCGTGTCCACGCCAGGCAGAACGCGCACCACCGCCCCGGCAAGCACGATCTCGATGGCCGGCGTCGCCGCCGGCGTGGGCTCCCTGGGCACCCCTGGCCCCGCGACGATCGGGACAAAGGCCGCCGGCTCGCCTCCACCGTCCTCCGGCTCGGGCAGCGCCAGTTGGCCCGACCGCGCTTCCCGCCGCCAGGTGAAGACCTGCTGCGGGCATACCTGCCAGCGCCGCGCCACCTCGGATACCACCGCGCCTGGCTTCAGCGTCTCCGCAACCACCACGGCCTTCTCTTCGTCCGACCACCGTCGCCGGCGCCCAGGTCCGGTTAGAACCTCGATCCGCCGGAAGCCTTCCTTCGCGTCATCGCTAACGTCAGCCATAATGTCAGCTCGAAGCCCTTCACCTCGAGCCTACCCAGCACATGCATCGCGCCGGCGGAAGAAGGGCCGTCACCGCCCGCTTACGGT
>CAVUZJ010000011.1:0-39856 GCA_963745975.1 uncultured Pseudomonadota bacterium | reverse complement strand
TAGGGCGGAATGGGTTCGCTCCCGCTCACCCATCCCGCTCTAGGTCTTTGTTTTTCCCGCGTGATTCGACGCCTTCGGTGATTCCACCTCCGGCGATCACGCTCTAGCCCAGCGCCGGTGCCGTCGCGCGTCCGTTCTCCGCCGCCCGAACCCCGAGAATTTCCTTGCTCAGCTCACGGTGCCTGAGTGTGTACCCCTCCGAAGTCAGTCTGCCTCCGAGCAGCCGCCTCTGCGCCGCCGCCGCCATTGCCGCCCGGCGCTCGTCGTCGCGCGCAAGTCTCCGCACCTCGCCTCTCAGCGCGGCAGCATTACCGGCCGGCACGTAGCACACCTCCCCTTCCGAAAAATAATCCCGAAGCCCGCCAACGTCCGACGCCACCACCGGGACGCCGGAAGCCACCGCCTCCAGGATCACCGTAATCCCCGATACGTGCCGATTCTCCTTGAGCGGAACTACCACCATGTCCGCCCAATCATACAGCTCCCTTACCTCTCCAGCGGACCGCGCCTCCGTGACGCGCACGTTCTCGATCCCTTCTCCGACCCTAAGCCGTGTCCTGCTGGTTGCAATCCTCAGCTCGAACTCCGGTCTCCCCGCAAAGGCACTAAGATGCGTATCCCAGTCCCGGTGCATGTCGCCGCCCAACGACGCCACTCGAATGGGGCGATGCGCCGGCTCCTGGCGGATCGGCCTGAGATCATCCGCCGACGTGCAGCCGAACAGCAGCAGCTCGCTTCTGCTTGCGGGCAGCACCTCGCGGGCCACCGTCAGATTCGATCGTGAGTGCGTTGTCACCACATCGGCCCGCGAGAGAAGCCAGCGGTAGACGGCGCGCCGAGGCGCGGAAAGGCGGTGCCAGCGGTCGAAAAGCCAGATGCATTGCGCAATGATCTTCGGGCGCTTCCGCCGCCTGAGCAAAACGAATAGAGCAAGCGCCGCCAGATGCTCGCGCTCTGTGTGCGTCCAGACGACATCGGCGGAGAGCAATGAACGGCGATTCCGCCATGCGTGGATGAGATCGAAGCCAAAAACCCGCGTCAGGACCCGTCGGACCAACCGGCCGATCGCGCCCTCGTCCACGTCCTCCGAATACTCGATGGACCATCCCTCGCCCGCCGCGTGATGGTAGCCGTAGGGCAGCGCGTCGTTCATGCCCGGTATCTCGCCTTGGGCCATGCGCTCACGCCATTTCTCCACACCGAAGACATGCGCGAGGAACACAAAGACCTTTGTACCGTCCAACGCAAACCACCTCATCACGTATGCTCCCGAGCGCGTTGATCCAGGGTGAACGCGCTCAGGCTAAAGAATCTGCATGGCGACGTGAACGAAGTCGGCGGTTGCCGCGATCACGGCATAGCGGCGACCGTAGGCCGCGACGTAGTCACTGAATGCCCGCCACTCGTGCTGAAGGTCAGCGAACTCATCGAAAATCAGGATGCTTCCGCTCGCGAGAAGGTGATCGAGCGTCGTGAGGGTGAAGAGAGAGGAGGAGTAAAGATCCGAGTCATTGTTTACGACCACGGTTCCCCGAGGTGTGAACCCGGATAGGAACGGGCGCAGCGTCTCCTGGAAGTAACCCTTCACAAAACGGACCCTATGGTCCGGGACTTCCGGCACGGCACCGTCGACATTGAAGGCGCCTTTGGCATAGACGGCATTCCAGTGCTCCGGCAGGCCGGTGAAGCTATCAAATCCGATGAATTGGCTGTCGGGGTGGTGATCTGTGTCACTCCAAAACCGGATGCTCTCGCCCTGGTAGACGCCGAACTCGAGATAGCTGATGGGCCGATCAATACGGTCGTACGCGACACGCCACACTTGCCTGCGATCTCCGCTCACAATCGCTGCTTCGTGATTGCCCACGAACCTCACGAAATCCGCGGCTTGATTGATTTTTTCGATTGAGGGGAGCCGCCGCGGCCAAAGGCGCGCGCAAAGCCTCCGTCTTACCCCAAGCAGGCCTTTTGGCTGTTCGCCGAGTTTCCCATTCCCAACCGGAGCCGGCTCGGCGCAGCCTGGCGCTTCGCGGAGGGCAGCGGAGGACGATGTCATGATCGAGGGCCCCTTCCTATCTGGTTTTCTCCGAGATTTCCCGGAATAGAAAAAAATCCACCGATTCCGGGATCGCCTCGCACTTCAGGCGCTGAGCGCGTATGCGTGGAGCTCCGTCCGAGGCCGCATTTGCCGGGACTGGAGCGACTTCCGCCAGACGACCGCCAACAAAATCCCCCATGGAATCCACAAGGTCGGACCGGTGATTTCCGCGCCCGACTCCAGCATTGCCAAAATCTGCACCGCAAGCGCCCAGCCGAGCGCTTCGAACCAGATGGCGGCCCGGCGGTCGCCAAGGCCGGCCTTGGCGCCATCCCGACCCATCGCGCGCAATTGCCAAAGCAGGTAGCAGGAGAGGACCACGCCGATCACTCCGAGATTGGCCAAGATATAGGCACCGGCGCTCATGGCCCGATCCGAGCCGAGGCCTACGCCCAAGCCGAAGCTTTGTGCGAATATATCGATGGCGTCATAGACGCTTGCAAACCGGTGCACCGCAGACGAAGACTGCAGCTTGTTTAGGACAACCGTATCCAGCAGGGACGCGCTGTGGCCGCCCAGGAGGAACGCCGCGAGGATCCCGGCCACCGAGAGCGCCGCCGCGAGCAGGGCCCTGACCGCGACCCTCCCGCGCAAGAGCCCCAAGACGAAATACTTCCAGATGAAGATCGACCAGGCGACGGCGACGGCGAGGTAGCCCGTGGTGGAGGTGGTGGTCACCACCATGAAGCTGCCGGCCAGTGCAAACCACCAGTGTTTTGCTCCCTCGCGGCCGCTTCGCTCTGCCAGAATCAGCTCGAAGACCGACCACATTGCGAAGAAGTCGCCGGCCGATGACGCCTCCGGAAAGGTCGCATTGATCCGCCAGCTCCCCGCGATGTTTTCGTTGTTGAGCTGGGCCCAGACCTTATTGCTGTAGAAGAAGCTGTCGGGGAACGGGACACCGGTCCGGTAGGAAAGGAGTTGGTAGACGCCAACCGCGGTGACGATCAGCCCGCACCAGGTAAATGCCTGGACCAGACCCTCGACGTAACCGGGTCGTTGCGCATTGCGCAGAAAGAAAAGCACCACGCAGAGATCGAGCACGAGGTAGCCGGCCTGACCGACGTTGCTGAAGCTCCAGCGCAGGGGCACCAGATAGAAATACGTCGTGTCGACTCCCGCGCGGCCAAGATCCACCGGCATCCCGCTGAAGAGGATTGGGAGCACCAAGGCCGACACCACCGCCCATGCGACAAACAGCACCAGCATCCTGAGGTGGCCCTGAATCGGCCCGTTTGCCGGCAGGCCCAAACGGCCGGTCAGCATTCGCCCGATGACGCGAGCCGCGATCAGGGCCGCCACAAAGAAGTAGGGCGTTATGCCGACGGGGAATCCGCCGCCGACATTGAGGACCGAGGCAGCGCCCAGCGCCGAGACGAGAATTGCCCACTGCCCGAGCCTGCCTGGCGCCAGAAAGAACACAAGCAGGCTCAGCGGAATGATCACAATGCCGGTTGAAGTGAGATGCACGCCCGAAACCCTTCGCCTACACGTGGCCGCCCGCCACGGGGCCGCCCGCCACGGGGCCGCCCGCCACGGGGCGGGTCAGTAGCTCCCTTCCCTTCGTGCAACCTTCCCTACGGTGCGGATCAGGATCTCGACGTCGGTCCGAAAGGACTGGTCACGGATATATTCCATATCGAGCACCACTCTTCTGGAGTACTCCGTTATCCGACTGCGGCCGCTGGTCTGCCAATGTCCGGTCACGCCCGGCTTGACCGAGAGAAGCAGAGGAGCGAACTCTCCGTAGCGCTGGATTTCGTCTGGAACGACCGGTCGCGGCCCGACGAGGCTCATCTCGCCCTTGAGAACGTTCCAGAGCTGCGGAAGCTCGTCGAGGCTGGTCGCACGGAGAAATCGGCCGAGGCGCGTGACGCGGAAGTCTTCGCCTTTTGGAATCTTGAAATTGTTGGCAACATACTTGGCGTATAGCTCCGGGTTTCTCGCCAGGAGCTGTTCCGCATCGGTCCGCATCGAGCGGAACTTATACATGCGAAACTTGATACCATCCCTGCCGATGCGCGGCTGGCTGAACAGCACCGGCCCAGGCGAGGTCAGCTTGATCGCCGCGGCGATCGCGCCAAGGAGCGGCGCCAGCGCCGCCAGCCCGAAAGCGGCGCCCAAGACGTCGAGCGCGCGCTTGAGCGCCGCCTCGGCCGGCTCCAGATGCCCGGCCTCAAGGCGAACGACGGGCGTGCCGCCGAACTCGTCCAGGCGATAGCGGAATAGCCTGGTATCCACGAGAGCGGGCACGAGGTGCACGCACCATCGGCGCCGCAGCAGCCCCAGAACCACGCTTTCTATAGTTCGCCCGGCGAGACCCGCGGTCACGACGAATGCGTGGTCGCGCGTCTCCCTGTCCGGCTTTGCGTTGGGCCGCAGCGGATCGTAGGAAGCCGCCTTCACCTCGGCCGGATCGAGCTCGCGCACGCTGCTCGGCCGGAAATCGTGGGATCGCGCAACCGCTTCCGCAATCGCATGCCTTTCCGGCCCCAAACCTACGACGATGGCCCTGCGGTTCGCCCGCGGGCCGTCCAGGCGGATAGCGAGGGCCCTCTCGGCAAGCTCGCGGAAACTCATCAGGACGGCGGCGAGCGCGAAGAAGGTCAGACTGAACTGGCGGCTTACCACGTGCAGCTTAAGGAAGAAGATCGCGGCCGTTGTTGCCGCGGCCCACAACACCATGGTCCGCCATAGCCGGCGCATCGCGCGGGGCGGACCGCCGTCGCGCGCTTGGCGGTAAACGCCCGTGTACGTGCTCGCGGCGGTCCAGAGGACAAGGCTGGTGACGAGCAGCGCAACATAGGGCTCAGGCCAGCCGGCAACGTCGGACGGGCTTCGCCCGGGCCAAACGAAGAGACCAAACCGCTCCAGGATCGAGGCAATTGCCGCGGCCAAAAAGAACGCCGCGATCACAGAGGCATGGTCCAGCACACTGGAAGCCATGCTTTCATGAGACGGGTGCAATCTTTTCATCGCCAACCATGCTGCAGTGGAGAGAAAAGGCAAACGGCGTGCGGTTCCAGGCTCTCAAGCGGCCTCGCCGAACCACGCTATCCGGAAAACAGCTGCCCACGGGTTGAGAAAGACTGCACGCCGAGGGATACCGCTCAATTCGCCGCCGCGGTTCCTTCTCTCCCGCCCTATCCTTCGCTTCACGCGCCCGCTGCCGACGCGTCCGCTCCCTCACCTGCCAGCGCCGCCGGTTCCACCAAGTGATGCCTGCCCAGCGCAAGCGCCGGCTCCTTGCGATGCGGCGGCAGTCCTTGCTCGCCGCTCGTTCTTTCCAATCCTCCGGAAAGCGAAAGCAGCCGCGAGCTTGATCCCGACCTGAGGTGTGCTTCCGTGGCCTCCTCGATGCAGCCGTGCATCCTGGCGCGAAAAGCCGAGACGGAGAATCTCTCCGCATTGTCCCGACAGTTCCGCCAGTCGATTCGGTGCTCGGCGGACTCGAAGCGTTCGACGGCGGCGACGATCGCCTCCGCCGTCTGCTCCTCGAAGAAGACGCCGGTTGGCGTTTCCGTCTCGAGCCCGAGCACGATGTCCTCGGCTCCGCCGCGGCAAAGCGCGATCACCGGCATCCCGGCGGCCTGCGCCTCCGCAAGAGTGATCCCGAAATCCTCGATGGCCGCATAGATGAAGGCCCGTCCCTTCCGCATATGCTCGCGGACAATTTCGAATGGTTGATGCCCGAGAACCGCAACGTTCTTCGTCGCCATCCGTCGTATCTTCGCCGCTTCCGGCCCCTCGCCGATCACCACCAGTCGCCTCTGCGGCATCTCGGCAAATGCTTGCACCACAAGGTCGATGCGTTTGTAAGGAACCTGCCGAGCCATCACCAGGTAATAATTCTCGCGCTCGCCCCAAGGCGTGAAGGCATCGGTATCGACCGGCGGTGGGATCACGCATGCTTCGCGCCCATAGGCCTTCGCGATGCGGCGCGCGACGAATTGGGAAACCGTGACAAAACGGTCGACCCCGTGCGAGGAGGCGACGTCCCATTGCCGCAATCGATGCAAGCTTGCGCGCGCGAGCCATCCCCGCACGCCGTGTTCCAGGCCGCTCGTACGAAGATACTCGCCCTGGAGGTCCCAGGCGTATCGCATGGGCGACAATACGTAGCTCAGATGCAGTTGTGACGGGCTGGTGATCACGCCTTTCGCGACGGCGTGGGAGCACGAAATGACGAGATCGTATAGCGCGAGATCCAGCTGCTGGATTGCGAATGGAAACAGCGGCAAATAGGAGCGAAACCTTTTTTTGGCAAAGGGCAGCCTCTGGATGAAGCTGGTGTGCGGCGCGTGGCCGCGCAGGAAGTGCCGGTTCTCGGGCGGGACGAAATCGACGAGGCTGAAAAGGTCGGCGCCCGGGAACATCGCGAGAAGCTGTTCCGTGACCCGTTCCGACCCCGCGTAGCCTTCCAGCCACTCATGCACGATGGCGATCCGCATCAATCGGCCTCCGATACCGGTGCCAAATGTTACCTCGTGCTGCTTCTGTCGCTCATGACGAGACCACCTGGCATCAAGCGGCCCGCGTCTGCGGCTCTCCGTTCAGCGCCTTTGCGAGAATTGCAACGGTCTCCCGAGCACATTTGTCCCACGAAAAGAGTTCTCGCCTGCCGATGCCCCCGCTCGCAGAGCTCCTCGCGAAGCGGAGGGGCCCGCAGCAGAAGGTTGATCTTCCGCGCGATGTCGGCCGGCTCGCTCGGATCCGCGTAGAGCGCGGCGTCACCACATATCTCGCGTAGCGCCGGGATGTCCGAGGCGACCACCGGGCAGCCGAGCTGCATCGCCTCCAGCGGCGGAAGGCCGCAGCTTTCGTAGAATGACGGGAAAATCAAGGCCGCTGCGTGTTCGTAGAGCTGTCGAAGCCGGGCAAAATTGTCCAGTTGCCCGAGGAATTGAACGCGCCCCTCGAGTTCCGGCGGCAGACGAAGCCCTCCTTCGAGAAGGCCTCGGTGGCTCGCGCCGGCGACGATCAGATCGACCGGCATCTCGCGATTGACGAGCGCCATCGCGTCGAGCGCCCCTTGTGGATTCTTTCGCCTGATGAGCGTTCCCACCCATAGGACGAAGGGGCGTCCTTCGGATGGATCGTACGTAGGCTCGGAGGGTTCGCCGGTGCCGTGTCCGTGGGCCGCGCCGTTATGCACGGCATGGATCCGCCCGAGCACGCGGGGGTAGCGCCCAACGATGTGGGCCTTCTCCGCATGCGAAACGGTGATCACCGCGTCCGCCCGACGAAGCGCCGCAGGGACAAGCACCGAATAGAGCAGGCGAAAAGCCTTCGAATAGGCTTCCGGGTGCGCGACGTAGGCGAGGTCGTGAACCGTCACGACGCCGTTGGGGCGGGCGAGCGAAACCAGCGGGTGGATGTTGCCGGGCGAGAAGAGCAGGCCATCGCGCGAGAAAAAGGGCAGCTCGAGTTGAGTCCAAAGATGACCACGAAGACGTCCGACCTGACGGAGCGCTATCCGTTCCAATTTCGGCGCGTCGAGCGGCCCGCGCGGGGCCAGCACCACGAACTCGATCTCATTTCCGTCGAGCTCGCCGTCCGTGAGCAGCCTGTCCCACGCCTTCAGCAGTTCACGCCCGTAACGCTGCACGCCGGTGATCGGCTGCTGCAGGAACCGCCCGCTGATATAGACCCGTGCCGGTCTGTCCGCGGTCATGGATCTCAATGACTGCTTGGTCCTCTCCGTCGCATGCACGTTCAATGCGCGAGCTCCGCCGGTTCTATCCCGCCCAGCCAGGCGCCGGGAACGATGCGCCTCGCCGCCGCGAAAACATCCTCCGCGGCGACCTCACGGAGGCAGCGGAGCTGGTCTGGATTGGCGCAATTCGGCGGCACCAGGAGGCGATAGATGTTCGAGCACGGACTGCACGGGACGCCGCTCGCCGCCACCGCGGCCGTGCGCGGCCCGACAGGTGCGTAGCGGCCGGGGCTGTCCGGGCCGAAGATCCCGACCGTGGGCGTTCCCATTGCCGCGCCCAAATGCATCACGCCCGTATCGTTGCTCACGAGAAGGTCGCATGCGGCGAGCACCGCAGCAGTCCTTTCCAGGGACCCGATCGCCGTCGCGTCGAATGCGCGGCCGCCGTAGCGGGAGAGGAACGCGTCCACGAGGGGCCTCTCGGGTGCGGTCCCGGTGAGGACGATCGCAAGGTCCGGAGCATGCGCTCGCATCCGCTCGGCGAGCTCGACGAACCGCTCGACCGGCCATCGCCGGAAAGGCTGGCCGGGACCCGAGCCCATATGGAGTGCAGCCAGCTTCGTCCCGGCAGCGCCCAGGGTCTCCCTAAGCCAGCCGTCCGCGAAGTCGCGCGCATCGTCCCCGAGCGGCAAACGAGCCACGGGCGGCGCTTCGGGGAACCCGGGATCGACGACGCGGATCGCCCGGATGAAGGACGCCCACATCGAATCTCCCTCACGAAAGCGGAGCGCCGTGGTCAGAAACGCTGCCTTTGCGCTCTCATGCACCGGCAAGAAGCCGATGCGGGTGGGGATCCCGAGCGCGCGGAGAAAGGCGGTTCCGGCCAGCGATCCCTGCTCCAGATTGAGCACTGCCTCGTAGCGGCAACGCCGAAGATCGGCCGCACGGCGCAGGATCGCGCCCGGCGTCAACCCGCGCTGTTCGTAGGAATGCACCCGAAAGCACGAACCGCGGCTCAGCACCTCACGGGTGGCCGGGCCGACGAGCACGCCGATTTCCATGCCGGGCTGGCGCTCGTTCAGATGCTCGAGCAGCGAACGGACCATCACTCCGTCGCCCATCCCATGGACCTTGACCGCCAGAAGAGAGGCAGGCACGCGCGGTAGAGGCAATGGGTCGCCCTCGCGGCCGCGGGCGGCCGTCACACGACGCAAAACCTGCTCGCAGATTTCGGTCAGAAGCGGGCGTGCCACTCCCTGCATTCGTTCCTACCTCGCCCTCTCGATCGCGGCACGGGGCCGTGCGGGCTTCGCGCCAGCACCAGCCATTGGCTCGCTCCTTCGCGCCGTCACGCCGCCGCAACCACCGCTCTGTCGCGCGTCACGACCGCACCGCGAGTCAAATCATGGAAAACCTCGGCCAGACTTGCCGCCCCGCGCTCCCACGAGTACCTGCGTTACATCGATCGCCGGAGGTGGCGGCATGGCGAGCGCACGCAAGATCCCCTCCCGAATTCCTTCATACGTAGGCGGGACGTACACCCCCTCGGCTCCCCCCGCCTCCCGGAGTTCGGGAAGGTCCGATGCGATCACGCGTGCGCCGCACGCCCGCGCCTCGAGGACCGGCATGCCAAATCCTTCGTACAGGGACGGAAACACGAACGCGTCCGCGCCGCTGTAAAGCGCGGCCAAATCCTGGTCCGGAACGTACCCGAGCTCTTTTATGCACTCGCCGGCAGAAGAAATCCCGGCCGCTATCTCGGCGTCCTTCCAGCCCGAACCTCCCGCCAGGACAAGCTTCCGCGAACCGATCAGGCCTTCGCGCCGGAGTGCGACCACGCTGCGTATGAGGGTCGCAAGATTCTTTCGGGGCTCGCGGGTAGCAACGCTCAGAAGATAGGGGTCCGAAAGCCCATATCGCCTCTTGACACTCGCAACCTCGGCGTTCGCCGCCGGGCGGCAGGCGGGCGAAACGCCCGGATACGCCACGGCCATCGCGCCTCGGCCCAATTTGGCCTCCAGCCGTCGCGCCGTTCCCCAGGATATGGCGACGACCGCGTCCGCCTTCGCGACACTGCGTTCGAAGAACAGCCGTGCGGACCAAAGCGAGCGCCGATTTGTCGTTTCCGGAGCGACACAATAGACCAGGTCATACACGGTCACCACCGTGCGCCGGGGGACCCAGATGAGCGGCAGCAAACCAGTCGCGCCCCAGAATACGTCGACGTCGTCGCGCGCCGCGACCCGCCCCGCCTGGAGGGCCAGCCAGAGAGAGTTGGGCAACCACCGACCGGGGCCGGACCCATCCACCCTCACGTGCCAGCGCGGGGACGCAACCGGCGCCTCGACCGGGCGGCGCGCATAGAGAAAAAACTCCGCATTGCCCAACACCCGGTCGAGCGCGCGGCACATCTCAACGGTATACCGCGCAATTCCTCTTGGGTTCGGACCCAGCATCCGCCCGTCGATCCCGACGCGGAGACCTCTCATGCCGCCACCGCCTCGCACCTCGTGCCAGCCTCGGCTCGGGCCGAGTCGTCTTTTGGCTTTTCGAACGCCAGCATGACCACGCCTTCTCCGGGCAGTTCGTCGATGCTCGAATATCGCCGCCATTGGCGAGCCACCATGTACGGCTCCTTCCAATAGGGGTACGCCGGGTCGCTCAACTTCCGCCGCAAGCCCTCCCGATAAGTCCCGGCCTTCCTCTCCCCGTAAACGACCGCGTCGCGCGGCTCTCCAAGCACTGAGAGGATCCGCTCCGAAAGCAGGGCACGATCGTAAAGCGTTTGGAAAAAGTACCACTCCTTGCCGCCTTGCAGGAGGCCATAAGCGTCGATGTCACGAAATTCTTCCGTTGCAACCGCGAGGCAAGGCATCGACAGCACCAGCAAACCTCCGGGCTTCAACAGCCTCCACATCGCGGCCACCGCTTTCGAGTCCTCACGAATATGTTCGACGACGGACACGCTTGTTATCACGTCGAACACTTCTGCCGGGAACCTTGCGCATTCCAGCGTCTCGCACGCCGTCGCGCAGCGCGACTCCAGGTCGCACGCGCGCAGGACACGGCGTGTCTCGGTTAGATCCCGGTGATCCGGATTCAACAGGATCGCCTTTTCTGCCGCCCTTCTCCGCAGAAGGACGAGTGGCAAAATCCGCGGCGAGGAAACATCCAGATAGGCGCCCAACGTCGGCCTTGCGCTGATGTGCTTCCATGCGAATCCGAATTCGAAATACCTCGTACTGTCCAGCGTCCCGCGTATCAGGTGATAGATTTCATTGGTGGTCAGCGGGGATGGCCGGCGGAAGACCGCCTTTATCCCTAATGCCGAGCATGATGCCTGAAAATCGAGACCCGGGACCCCCATGAACCGGGCCATCACGTAAGAGACGGGCGACGCCGCCAGGCTCAATGCCGCCCGGACCGACCTTCTCGCAGCGGATTGTCGCGGGCAGCGAGCGACGCGCACATAGCTCGCTTTCATTGTGCGATCCTTCCCGCCTGGCCACTGAAGCTGCTCATCGGGGAGGTTGAGGGTCCCTTTCGCGCGGCAAGGTGCCGGAACCGCCGAAGCGCGTACTCGTAGACCACCCTGTCGATTTCGGTGATCTGATCGATCGCTGCCAAGTCCTCGGGTTTCAAGTCGAGATCGGAGCTCTCGCTTCCCGGCGCCACATTGATACGGTATTCCGAGTGCGGGGCCGGCACGTTGAGCACTTCCGCAAAGAACTTCAACGTCGAGGCATGCTCTTCGGCAATCCCGACCGCATCGAGGCTCTCCAGAGCATCGAGCGCATGCTGCTGCAGCAAGGTCCCGCGATCAAGCGCGTAAAGTCCCGCTTCGAAGTTGATCGACAACTGACCGCGCTTTTGTCCCCCGTCCTGGCCCGAATGAGTAAGCGCTTGTCCCCAGGCAAGAGACGCCAGATAGCGCGCTTGAAGATTCTCGACCGACCGGGACAGCGTGGGGTCGAGGCAGTACTCGGCCACTCGCTTGCCCAGCGCCAGCCGATGAAGCGGATGCCGGAAATCCCGTTTCACGTGCCGGATATGGGAAATCGTACGTGCCACCGGGTCACGAAGCACCGTCAGCGTGCGCGGCCATCTCCGAAGCCATAGCGGAAGCACTCCGCCAAAGTGGCCGACGTAAACGCGCCAGGCAGCCAGCTCTTCCGAACTGGCATGCACGAGCTCGTCCCAAAGCCCGTAGGGACAGATAAGCACCGGATCATAGACGTCGTGCAGGAAGTGAATAACGCTGGTTCCGGCGGTCTTGGGGATATGCAGATAGTAAATCAGTTCCGCATCGTCACCCTTGGGGTTGCGGCCGACCCGTTCGTGGCTCTCCAGCCGGCTGCTTGCCGGTCTTTTTTCGAGCGATGACGACCCAGACGAGAGGTGCGTCCCGCCTTTGCCGATAGCGAGTCTCGCCACCGTCGCGCCGAACCTGCCTGTTTGGAGCTTCCAGAGCGCGCGGCGGGCGACGGCCGCGAGTCCGTGCTCGCGCACCGCCGTCCGCAGCACAACGATGCTCCGTCGGCTGGGAAAATGCCCGACGTTCATGCGAACAAGACCTGCCAATGGCCGAACCAAGCCGCCGTGCCGACCGTTCGACGCTCTCCCTTTGAGCGGATCGGCGCCGCACCATCGGACATGCGCCGTACCTCATGATCGGGCATGAGCCATCCCCTTCCTTCCGCCTTCGCTGTCCAACGAATTCAGCGACCGCCGCTGTCGATCCCCCGATTGCCGTGGCCGGCGTGCCGGTGAGCGGCGTTCAGAACCACGACTTCCTCATCTCCCCGGCAACGGTACCGGGGCTGCGAAGCAGGCCGCGAATGAGCGCCTTCTCTTCGGAACGCAGGACCAGCCGCCAGAGCCCGACGGCCGCTGAGGCAAGCACGACCGCGATGAAGGGGAGCGCACCCGCGAAGCTGTGAAAGGCGAAGCCGGCGCAGAGCAGCAGGACGGCGATCGCTATGAGCGGCACCACTTGCGCAATCGTCGCTCGTGCTTGGGGAAGAAGGCGCCAGCCCAGGAAGAAAAAAGCCGCCATATCGGACGATATGCGAAGCGTCCATGCGATTGCGGCGCCTTCGACCCCGTAGCGCGGCAGAATCCACCAGAGAAAGAGGCAATAGAAAGGCACTTCAGCGAGGTGGATCTTTGCCGTCAGGTCCGGCCGATGCGCTGCAAGCAAGATCAAAGATGGCATCCGCGCCAGGCTGTTCATGAACACGCCGATCGCTATCCACCGCAACACGCCTGCGCTGTTTCGTGCGAACTCGGCCCCGAGCCAAAGGCGGAGGGCCTCGGGTGCGAGGGCCACGATCGCAAGCACGGCCGGAAATTGAGCGAAGAGGACCCAAAGCGTCGCCCGCTGGAAAATGAGCGCGGTGCGGCGCGGATCCGTCCGAAAAGTGCTGGAAAAGCCGGCGAAGGCCACTCCTTCGATTGCGGCCGAGACGATCCAGAGCTTGGAGGCCACCTGGTACGGTACGGCATAATAGGCGACCGCAGCCATGGAAAGCATGGCGCCGATCAGGAAGCGGTCGAAATATTCCATGATCGGACTGACAATCTGCGAGACCGCAACCCACCCGCCGAAGCGAAGCATCGGCAAGACGGCGATCCGCGAGAATGCCGGGTTGCCGCGCAACTCCGGCAGCAGACGCAAGCAGAGAACAAGACTGGCGAGCCAGGCCGCAAGCCTCCCTGCCACCATGACTGCCACAAGATATTCGAGGTGGTACGAAAACGGCAGGACGAGCAGCGGGCCGATGTACAAGAACACGCCCATCGGCACCCGCACGGCGTTGATCAGGTCGAAGCGCTGGAAAGCGGCCAGCGTGCCGCGCAAGCTTCCCGCGCTGATCACGAAGGGCAGGGAAAATGCGAGAAGGCGGAATGCGTGCAGCGCCCCAGACTGAAGGCCCGTCGATATGCGGAACAGATGATGGACCAGCCAGGGGCTCACCGCCGCGGCAAGAACCCCGCCGCACGTCCCGAACGCGAACATGAGAAGAAGCGAGGTCCAGAAGAGGCTGGGGACCTTCGTTCGGTCGCCGGACCCGGCCGCTTCGGCGATAAGCTTCGTCGCGGCCGCGCCCAGCCCGAAGTCGAAGAGCCCGAAATAGCCGACCACCATCGCCGAAAGCGTGATGATCCCGTAGCGATTGACGCCGACTGCGTGGATCAGAATGGGAAGAGCCACGAGCCCGACAAGGAAGGGGAAGACTTCCCCGCCCAAATTGATAAGCGTGTTGCGGGCGAGGAGACGCCCGCTCGTGAGATCGGCGGCGATGTTCACGGTCCTGCCCCGCGGGCTTCGTGCCCGGCCGGCCCGCCGATGCTACGGCCGGGCCCGGCAGCCCGATCCGCCCAAGCGCGCATGCCGCTCAGGCGGCCGCTCCCTTCGTGTCGTCAGCGTTGTAATAGTAGCCTTCATAGCTCGGGTAGTTCGCGTAGCCACGGTGCTGCGGAAGCGTCAGATCGACCCGGTTGAACACGAAGCCGAGAACGACCGCGCCGGCGCGCCGCAGTGCGGTGTACGCCTCCAGAACCGCCTTCCTCGGGGTCTCGGACCCGATGACGAGCACGACCCCATCCACCATGGTCGCGAGCGCGATCGTCTCGCTCGCCGCGAGGACCGGCGCCGTATCGATGAGCACGTGATCGAACGCCTTCCCGAGCGTGGCGAGGAGCTCGCGCATGGCTCCCGACGCCAGCAGCGCGGCCGGATTCGGAGCCCGCGATCCCGCCGGAATGACGAAGACCCCGTTGGCGCTGCTGTGGACGGCGTCGGCGAACCGGCGCTGGCCCGCCAGAACGTCGCTGAGGCCGATCGGGTCTTCGGTTGCGATGAGGTCATGGCACTGCGGCCGGTGCAGATCGGCATCGATCAGAAGGGTCCGGCAGCCCATCTGGGATCCCGCGAATGCGGCTCCGGCCGCGCTCGCGGTCTTCCCCTCCTGCGGGGTGGCGCTGGTGAACATCACGAGCTTCGGCGATCCGCCGGCACGGGAGAATTGCAGCGCCACGTGAAGCGGCTGGTAGTGCGGGAGGTAAGCCGAGGTATGGAGCGAGCGGATAATCTCGGGGCGCGCCGACCTCCGCCGCCGCGCCAGGGCACGCGGGGCACTCTTCGCCTCGGCCATCGTCTCTGGTCCCGGCGTCGCTGGTCCCGGCAAGCGTCGCTTCGTCGTCGCGAAATCGGGAATGAGGGCGAATTTCGGCAGCCGCAGAGAGCGCTCGATCTCATCGACGCTCTTGAACCGCTGGTCCAGCTTGTCCAGCAGGAGCACCGCCGCAAGCCCGATAAGGACGCCGCCCAATCCGGCAATGGCGAGGTTCTTGATGACGCTCGGGTCGGACGGCAATGGCGGCGCGGTCGCCGGCGTCGCGATGGTCGCGGGCGAGGACGGGCCCTGCCCGGCGATCCCGACTTCCTGGATGCGCTTGAGAACCGCCTTGTAGAGCTCGCGGTTCGTCTCCACCCGGCGGGAGAGGATCGCGTCCTCCAGCGCCGCGTCGTTCGCGGCGAAGTCCTTCTCCCGCTCCTCTGCCACCAATGCCTGCAGCTGATCGACGCGCGCCACCGCCGCCTGATATTGTCGGCGGATCCCTTCGGTGACGGTCGCCACCTCCTCGGTCAGCTGCCCCTCGGCGGCCTGGTACTGCGCCTTGATCTCGGCGAGCGCCGGCCAGCGGTCGGTGAACTCGCTGGCCATCCCGGAATATTCCGCGCCAAGCTTGTCGACTTCCGGCTCCAGCGCCTCAATGGTACGATCGGCGATCACCTGGGGGAGGGAATTGTAATGGCGTGCCGCGATCAGCTGCATGTCGGCCCCAAGGTCGATCCGGCTCGTCTCGGCGTCGGTCAACGCCTTCTGGATTTCGATCATGCGGGTTTCCGCGAGCTTATGCTTGTCCGTCGTCTGGAAGGAAAGGATCCCCATTTTGCGGCGGTAGCTGTTGAGCGCGGCTTCGGACTGCTGCACCCGCCCGCCGATCGCATTGAGCTGGTTCCTCAGGAATGCCTGGACGATCTCGCTTGCCCCATGCCGAAGCTGCAGCCCCCGGGCGATGTAAGCGCGCGCGTGGGCGTTGGCGATCCGCGCCGAGAGCACGGGATCCGGCGTCGTGAAGGTGATATCCATGAGCTGAGTGCCGTCGACCTGCTTGACCTTGAGCATCTTCAGGTAGGCGTCGATTGTGCTCGGCGCGATCCCGAAATCCGCGCGCACCGTCTCCTTGGCCCGATTGGCGTTCGCCCACGGATATTTGAGCCTGAAGATCAGGCGGGACAGGAAGCCGCGCGCCCGCTCGACGATGGTCCCAGGTCCCTTCGCGGGAGCGAAGAGCGGGTTGCGCTCGAGGTCCATGCTTTGAATGACGTCAGCCGCGACCGCGGGACTTCCCGCCAAATTCGCCTCGGTCTTGTAGAAATCGTGCTGCTCGGTCCCGTCGTTCTTCACCTGCCACTGGCGCACATCGAGAGCCTGCGGGATATCGGGCTTGAGAAGGAGCTCGGCGGTTGCCGAATAGAGGGGCGTCTCCTCGAATGTGAGAGACCCGACGAGAAGCAGCATTGCCCCGGCGATCCCGATGAGCAGCCACAATCGCTTCCTGATCGTGAGCCATAGATCCTTGAGTCCGATTCCCTCCTGCTCCTCATCGAAGGGCGTATAAAACCCCTCGCGAGCGGGAAAGCTCATTGCCTCGGGGATCGCCGGGCCGGCCGAATTCTCTGGTAGGTCGGACATGTCTCAGATCACGGTACGGGGATCGGGATGCCGCCGGAGACGCCGTTGAAGAGCGAATGGAACGCATAGGGCAGCGCACCCAGGACGGAGCCCTCCACCATCACGACATCGCCCGCCTCGACCGGCGGATCCGGCTGCCTGCCGCTCTTCACCGCGGCGAGGTCGACGGGAACGGCGGTGCGCCGCCCTTGCGGATTGCTCCTCAGCACTTCCACGTTGGAACTGTAGAGCGCGCCGCCGGCGGCGGTGATCGCACCGAGCACGGTCATCCCCGGGGTGATCGGCACCTCGCCCGGGCGATCAACCCAGCCGCCGACCATCACGTTCCCCGCCGGGGGAACGACGACGGTGTCACCGGCCTTCACCGGAAGGTCAAGACAACCCTGGTCGGCGCTGCTGTGCAGATCGACGACGATCGGAGCGATCCGCCCCTGGCCCACTGGACCAACCGTCCCCTCATAGGCAGCGTTGACCGCTCCGCCCGGAGTGACGGGCGGATCGGCGGCCGATGGCGCCTGCGCGGCGGAGGGAATGAGCAGCACCCGCTGCGAGGCCTCGTTGGTTAGCCCTCCGGCATCCCCGATCACGTCCATGATCGTCTCGTCCGGCATCGTCAGCGGAACGAGCTCAGGCTTGTTCACCAGGCCCATCACCGCCACGGCCTGATTGCGCTCCTGCTCCATGACGACATGGACCTCGGGTGTCCTTATGTACTGGGAGAAAGCCTGGTCCAACCGGTCCACCACCTGCTCGATGCTCAGCCCCTGCACACTGATCGTGCCCGCGAACGGCAGGGTGATCGTGCCGGAATCCGATACCTGGACTTCTTCATCCTTGAGCTCCTTGATTCCCGTCACCCAAACACTCAGCACATCGCCCGGTCCGACAGGCGCGTATCGTGCGGCCGGCTCGGCCATGCGCTCCTGCCAGAGAGCCTGGAGGCCAGGAGGCCCGTCACAATTCCCCGCCGCGGCGAGCACATCGGCCGACGTTGCCTGCGTCGTCACGGGAGGACCCGACGAACAGGCCGCGAGCGCCAGCGTGGTGAGAAGCAGCACGCGCGGGGCGTGGCTTCGGGCTCGCGACTGCCGCGGATGTTCGTTCGAACTCGTGGTCTCACTCATGATGGCTGCGTCGAGATTGCCGGCCGAACAAGGCAAATTCAGGACCACGCCGGAATTTCGCGTAATGGCGCTTGTCTTTCGCGGCGAAGCTTCCGCCGATACCCTCCCTGCAGCGCAGGAAGAAGCCGAAAAGTTTGCGCCACTCTCCCGGTTTGCCTCTCGCAAAGAGGCTACCGGGACGTTGTCGTCGAAGGCGCGCTATTGCGCTGCCATCACCATGGCACTCGGCAGCACAACGCGCCGCTCCGCGCTCATGATCGACAGGAGCACGGCAACCCGCTCGGTTCCCGAGAGATACCCATCGAAAATTGCTTCGAACTGCCGAAAAGGTCCGTCGAGCACCGTCACGGCATCGCCTGGGGAGAGCGCCGGCTTCGAGAGGTCGATCGGCTCATCGGCGCACCTCGAGGCCAGTTGCTCGATCACCCAGCGCGGCACCGGTGCCGCCTGCTCGCCGAACCGCACGAGATCGCGCACTCCCGGCGTATATCGGATCTTCCTTGCCGCGCCGGAGAGAGAGAAAAGGGCGAACAGGTAGCAAGGAAAAAGGGGGGCAATCCGCTCGGCCACGCGATCCTGCTGCCGGACACGCATTTTCCCGAGTGGGAGAAGCGTGTCCTCGACGACGCCGCGCAACTGCTGCCGGGCCTTCCGCTCCTCGCCCGCCTTGGTCCGCAGCAGGTACCACTCCGGCATCAGGTTTTCCCTAGCAGTATGAGCTTACGCATGTGCGCCGGTACCGACGAGGGTCGCGCATCCGCACGAATGCGATGCGCCCTCATAGCCAATCAGCAAGCAAATATCAAGAAATTCTGATTTGACATCTCTGCCTAATTCTCAGGCGAATGACAAAAAAGAAAGAGCGAGAGGAGCTCGATGCACATGATTCCAAGAAAGTGGCACTGCGATCGAGTGAAGAGACAAGGCGCTCTTCCGCGCGCCCGCCCGCCTTCGATGACCGCCGGCCGCGGACCGTCTCTTATAGAGGGCTCGGCCGGCTATCCGATCGCGACAGACTTTACGTCGCAGGTTGCATGGTGTCTCCTGTCGATGCCCGCCGCGGCCCGCGTCCGCATGCCTTCAATTGCCTGGAACGCTGTACCAGGAAATTCGGCATTGCAGACCCTGACTGTGCCTTTATCGAACCGGGAATCTCGGGGGCGTGACGATGCCGAAAATAGTCGTTCCGCTCTGTTTTCGATTGCGGACGCCGCGGTTTGTGGCCTCTTTAGGACGGTCGCGAGACTTCATCTCGGCGCACGACGCGTGCAGGTCGGCGAGAAAGCCGCACAAAGTCGCATTTCATGAGATGACACGAACGGCGAGACACAATTGATGCAAAGAGAGGCGGCTCGCGGCGGGGGTTTCGATCCGCGCTTCCGGCAAAGCCTTCCGCCGCATCATCGAGATCGACCGGCGGCAACCGCTTCATCCACACCGGCCGGTGAACCCCAATGATGACACATTCCCGAAAGAGCCTCGGAACTCTGGCGCCACCGCTCGTGGCTGGTGAAGCACGAGTGCGCGGATCGCTGTATGCACGCGTGTGTTGTCGTCGCGGCCGCCGAGTACCTGCTTGGTGGGCGCCCTCCCCGTGCCGCGCTTGCCGGTGCGATGCGTCGATAGGTCGTTCCCTCGGAGGGGCGCCGCTCAGCATCGACGCACGGGACCCGGCCGGTCTCCCGATCGCGGTCCGGGCCAAGCTTCGGCAATTGCCCCCATTGCAACCGGAGTCCATCCCGCATCGCCTCGCCCCGACCTCCGCGGCAACCGCCACGTCAACAGGCAGGGCTTCCGCCTTGGCGAGCCAAGCGGCCGCGACCCCCTCCAGCTCCAGGGGACCACGGAGATCGACTGGAGCGGCGAGGCCGCTCGCCATGTCGCGGGAGCGGAGCGGTCATGGCGCTTTCGCATGGTCCGGGGCCGGCGCCGCCGCGGCGCAACATAAGCGATCGCGCCCCGCCGCAGAGGGCCGGGCGGTTCGTCGGGCTCGGCGGGCTAGCGCGTTCTTCATACAACAAATCGTCATAATAGGCGGCGATACCGCCCGGGCCGGTTGAACAGGCCACGAATTGGTTCCATGAAGGTCTTCGAAGGCGGTCGGCACCGGACGGTCTCCGGTCTGGTGCGGCCGTGCGGGCATTGCTGATGTCAGTTTCCTCAGACCAGGCGGAGCCGGCGGCAGAGGTCGCGCCGCAGCCGGGATCCGTCCGCGGTCGTGCCGGCCCGCTTCGGCATCTCGGCGAGATCGTCGTCCACGCGCCCCAGACGCTGCGCGCGCTGGTACGGGTGGACGAGCTGTGGCTGGTCGCCCTCGCGGCGGTCGTCGGCGCGTTGGCCGGATGCACCGTGGTGCTGATGGAGACGATCGCCCAGTTCATGCATCAGTTCCTCTTCCGCCTGCCGCCGGACGTGCGTCTCTCGGCCATGACGCACATCCCTATCGCGAGCGCCCTGCTTGTCCCGAGCCTCGGCGGCCTCGCCTTCGGGCTGGTCGGCCTGGTGATCGCCCGCTACCGCCCGAACCGCGTGATCGACCCGATCGAGGCGAACGCGCTCTATGGCGGGCGGATGTCCTCCACCGACAGCACCATCCTCGCCGGCCAGACGATCATCTCCAACGGCGTCGGCGCCTCGGTCGGGATGGAGTCCGGCTACTCGCAGATCGGGGCGGCGATCGGCTCGCGGCTCGGCCGGGTCTTCCGGGTCCGCCGCGCCGACCTCCGCCTCCTGGTCGGCTGCGGCGCCGGAGCGGCGATCGGCTGTGCCTTCAACGCCCCGCTCACCGGCGCCTTCTACGGCTTCGAGCTGATCATCGGCACCTACTCGATCCCGACGCTGGCGCCGGTGATGGTGGCCTCGGTGGTCGGCGTGCTGGTCGAGCGCGGGTTCACTGGCGGCACGCCCTCGCTCGGCGTCCAGGCGCCCGCCGACATTCCGACCATCGACTATCTGCCCATCCTCGCACTCGGCATGCTCTGCGCGCTGATCGGGATCCTCGTGATGCGCGGTGCGACGCTCATCGAGGCGCTGTTCCGCCGCAGCGGCGTGCCCGCCTGGCTGCGCCCGACCATCGGGGGCGCGATCGTGGGCAGCTTCGGCGTCGTCACCCCGCACGTGATCTCCTCGGGTCATGCCGCCCTCCCGCTCGTCTTCTCGGTGCCGTTCACCCTCTCCTTCCTCGCCCTGATGGTGCTGCTCAAGGCGATGGCGACCTCGATCTCGATCGGCGCGGGCTTTCGCGGCGGCCTCTTCTTCGCCTCGCTCTTTCTCGGCGCCATCCTCGGCCGGGTGTTCGCCGGCGCGCTGGCACTCGTCACGCCGCACGTCGTCATGCCGGAGGTGGTGGGCACGGTGGTCGGCATGAGCGCCTTGGCGACGACGATCGTGGGCGGGCCGCTCACGATGTCGTTCCTGGCACTCGAGACCACCGGCAGCCTGCCGCTGACGGCGGCGGTGCTCGCCGCCTCGGTGGTCGCAGCGCTGACCACGCGGCGGACCTTCGGCTACAATTTCGCGACCTGGCGCTTCCACCTGCGTGGCGAGGCGATCCGCAGCGCCGTCGATATCGGCTGGATGCGCAACCTCACCGTCGGGCGGATGATGCGGCGCGACGTCCGCACGGTGCGCGCGGAGATGACGCTCGGCGCCTTCCGCCGCGACTTTCCGCTCGGCGCCGCCCAGACGGTGGTGGCGGTGGACAATGCCGATCGCTATGCCGGCATCGTGGTGCTGGCCGAGGCGCACGCAGCACCGGAGGAGCACGAGCGGCTCTCCGAGATCCTCCATTCCCCCGACACCGTTCTGCTGCCGCAGATGACGGTCAAGGAAGCGGCCGGCATCTTCGAGCAGGCGGAGAGCGATGCGCTCGCGGTGGTGGACAGCCTCGAGACCAGGCGGGTGATCGGCACGCTGACCGAGCAGTACGCGCTCCGGCGCTACAGCGAGGAGCTGGACCGCCGGCGGCGGGAGCTTTCGGGGGAGTCATAGAGCGTGATGACCGAAGAGCGATCTCATCCCGCTCTAGGCGCGGGCAGCCTCAGGCCGCGCGCGCCCGGCGCACCGTGCCCGCCGGGCCGCCGGCGAAGACCTTGAGATGCGCTTGCACCACGCTCTCGACCGAGGGCACGCCGGGGCTCGCGGCGCTGAGCCGCTTCCACAGCCCCTCCTCGGTGATCGCGCGGTAGAAGATGTCGGCGAGCTCGTCCGCGTCGCCGGCGTCGAAGAGCAGGCCGTTCTTCTCGTTCTGCACGCGCTCGGCGAGCCCGCCGATGCGGCTCGCGATCGGCGGGCGGCGAAACATGAACGCCTCCGAGAGCACCAGGCCGAAAATCTCCCACCAGATCGAGGGCACCAGCACCCAGTCGATCCGCGCCATCCGCGCCGGCAGGTCCGTCATCGCGTAGCTGCCGTTGTAGGTCACCTTGATGCGCTCCGGCAGGCCGTGCTTGCCGCTCACGAAATCCTCGAACTGGCCGCGGAATTTCTCCGAGGCGAATTTGAGGTTCGAGCCGTTGATCTCGAAGGTCAGCGCCTCCTCGTAGCGCTTGGCGAAGATGTCGAGCGCCTCGAAGACGACGCCGAGCCCCTTCACGTCCACCAGCTGGCCGAAGAAGGCGAAGCGGTTGTGCCGGCGCGTGCGGTCGGCGGGCGAGGGTGGGCGCAGGCGCCAGGAATCGAGCTCCGAATAGTCGCTCTGGGCATTGGTGACGACGTGCACCTTGCGTGCGGGAAGGCCCCAGCCGACGTAGCGCTTGCGCACGAATTCGGTGGGGGCGATGAAGCCGTCGAAGACGCCGAGCGCCTGCTTGATCCAGTCCTCGCGCAGGCGAAACATTTCCGGCGTGGTGTCGGGGAAGCACTGGTGGCAGCGCACGCTCGAAGCCTCGGTGCAGAGCGTCTTGTCGAAGGTGCGGAGCATATGGCCGTCGGCGCGGCAGATCGCCAGGAACTCGTGCAGCGTAAGAAAGAGCCTCGCCTTCGGCAGGGTCCGGCGGGCGATCAGGAAGAGCTCGAGCCCGAAGGTGAGGAAATGGTGGAAATGCACGATGTCGGGGTTGCGGTCGCGCAGGAACTCCTCGAACCAGTGGAGCGCGCGGATATTGAGGTTGCGCAGCCAGACATGGTCGAAGGCGTCCGAGAGGAAGAGAAACTCGTTCTTCCGCCCGTCGAAGCCGGTGATGATGGCCCCGGGCTTGAAGAGCGCCTTCGGCCCCGAGAGGTCGGCCGAGGCGAGAAGCGTCGCATCGAGCCCGGCCCGCCGCATGCCGAGGAAAAGCTCATAGGCCGCCTGCTGGGCGCCGCCGCGGACCAGCTCGGGGTGGAAAAGGCTAATCTCGAGGATCTTCAAGTTTCCCCCTCCCCGCTCACCCATTGCCGAGACGTTCCTGCCATTTGCGCGAGAAGTACCAGCGATTGAAATGGAGCGCGCCGGCATGCTCCGGCCGCTTGATCGAGCCCCTGCCCTCGTAGTGCCAGAAGGTGAGCGCGCCGTCGCAGAGCACCTTCCATCCCTGCTCGGCGAAGCGGAGGCAGAGATCCGCGTCCTCGTAGTGGCCGTAGACGAAGCGCTCGTCGAAGCCGCCGAGCTGATCGAAATCCGCGCGATCGAAGACCATGAGCGCGCCGCTCACCGCCTGCACGGGCAGGCTGGCGCGGCCGCCGAGGTCGGGGAAGCCCTTGCGCAGGTGCTCGACGGTCCAGACCTTGGTGCGTGCCAGCGCCGAGAGCCGCGGGTCGGCCACGAAATACATCCCTTCGTGCATCACCGTGCCGTCGGCGTAGAAGAGCTTGCCGCCGGCGATGGCGCGCCGCGCCTTGCCGGAAGCGAGCTTGGTAAGCGCGCCCAGGCTCGCCGCATCGTAGGGGAAGACGTCCGGATTGATGACGACGATCGTCTGCGCCCGCGCCGCGGCGACGCCGACATTGTTGGCGTGCGAGAAGCCGGTGTTCTGATTGAGCGAGATGATCGTGATCGAGGTGCCGAAGACCGAAGCGGCGAGCTCGGCGTCGCGGTGCAGCACCTCCTCCAGCTCGGGCGTGTTGTTGACGTAGATGAACTCGAACCGCTCGAGGCTCGCATAGCGCGCGAACTGCGCGACCTGGAGAAAGAGGAAATCGGGGATGCCATAGATGCAGCAGACGAAGGAGAGCAGCGGGCGCGCCGGGCGGGGCCCGTAGCTGCCCTCGCTCAAGCACAGGCGGGTGGCGCGCACGGCGTCGTGCATGTGCTCGAGCGTCACAGCGAGCCCGGCATCGAGCTCGGCGAAGGAGCGCGCGACCTGGCTGCCGATGAGGTGTCGCCTTCCGTAGAAGCCGAGGACGGACTCGAGATGCTCGCGGAGCGAGAGCCGGACGACGTTGCCCGGGTTGAGCGAGATCGCATGGCCCGACGCGAGGCGCAGGCTGAGCCGGATCGGGCGCGCGGCCATCTCGGGCGGAACCTCGAAGAGCTGCCAGAAGCCGCCCTCGAACGGGGAGGACACTTCGAGATGCTGCTCGACATCCTGCCGGCGATGGCGGCAGGGGCCGGCCGCAAGCGCGGGCTGGCGGCCGGCGGCGCCGACCTCGATGCCGACCAGCCGGTCGAACCGGTCGTCGACCCAGCCGTCCACGAAGAGGTATCCCTGCGTCAGCAGAACCGCGTCGCAATTGTGCGGGACCGCCGGCAGCTCCGGCTCGGGGGATGACGCGGCCGGCTCCGCGCCCCCCTCGGCCACCGCAGGCCCGAGCCAGACGCGCCCCTCGAAGCGGCCGTAATTGAGGAAGTGCTCGAGTGCCGAGGTGACGGTGCCCGCCTTGATCGCGCCCGCCACGTCCGGGTAGCGCTTGAGATAGGCTGTCTCCGCGTCCAGCGGCGCGTCCATCAGCGGGCTTTTCTCATCGCGCCGCGCGGGACCGCGGCGCGACCGTCGCCCAAGGACCCAGGATCACTCGCCGTCCAGAAGATCGGCGAACCGCCAGCCGCGCCACGGCAGGCGCCCTTCGCTGAAGCCGAAGGTCTCGAAATGCCATTGGGCGGAGGCGAGCCTTCCCTCCGCGATCGCCGTGCCGATATCGGGATATTCGCTGGTGTAGAAACTCTCGTCGACGCGCACATGGCAGGGCAGGCGATGCTCGAAGAACCCGAACTCGCAGTAGTGCGCCTTGAGGTCGGTGAGCGTTCCGGCGCGGTGCGCGGCGGCGATATCCGGATAGGCGGAGCGGTACCAGGCCGCGTCGAACCGCAAGGCCTGGAACATCGGGCGCAGCAGCTCGATGAGGAGGGCGCGCGAGACGTCGAACCGGCCCGCGTCGGCGCCGCCGGTGAGCCTGCTCTCGAAGACGAGTTGCGCGAACGACGCGGCGAACGGCTTGCCGTTCACCTTGCTGCCGGCCACGCTCTCCTTTTCCTGGGACTCGGCCTTCGGGTTCTCCTTGGGCTCGGCCCTTGGGGCGGGCTTTCGTTTCGATATAGAGACAGACTCCATTTTCACCGCCGGCCATCCCCTGTAAATTGCTCTGTTTACGCAACATCAATGTAACAACGAGACACAAAACCTGTCGAGGAATTATCTCCTCGGCGTGCCGGCCTTCGCGGAGAATTCATTCGATGCGAAATTTGCGACAGATGTGAATACAATCCCACAACTTTGAGTTGTGCTCCTGCGCCCGCCTCGGCGGGGGACCATCCCCTGGCGGGGGGGCACGGGCGAATGTAACGTCCCCCGCCAGGGGACGGTCCCCCGCCAGGGGACGGTCCCCCGCCACCTCCGAGGCACCCAAGTGGCCTACGCCCACCGCCATCTGCTCGCGATCGAAGGTCTCGAGCCGCCCGAGATCGCGCACCTGCTCGATCTCGCCGAGAGCTACGTGCTGCTCAACCGCTCGGGCAAGACCGCGCGCGACATGCTGCGCGGAAAGACCCTCATCAACCTCTTCTTCGAGGATTCGACGCGCACCCGCACCAGCTTCGAGCTGGCCGGCAAGCGCCTCGGCGCCGACGTGATCAACATGTCGGTCGGCTCCTCCAGCGTGAACAAGGGGGAAACGCTGCTCGACACCGCCGCCACGCTGAACGCCATGCAGTGCGATCTCCTGGTGGTGCGCCACGACCAGTCCGGCGCGCCGAGCCTGCTCGCGCAGAAAGTGGACGCCGCGGTGATCAACGCCGGGGACGGCATGCACGAGCACCCGACCCAGGCGCTGCTCGATGCGCTGACGATCCGCCGGCGCAAGGGAAGGCTCGAGGGGCTCACGGTCGCCATCTGCGGCGACATCGCGCACTCGCGCGTCGCCCGCTCCAACATCCATCTTCTCACCGCCATGGGCAGCCGGGTGCGCGTCGTCGGCCCGCCCACGCTCATCTCCGCCGCGGTCGAGGAGCTGGGCGTCGCCGTGTTCCACGACATGCGGGCGGGGCTCGCGGGCGCCGACATCGTGATGATGCTGCGCCTGCAGAAGGAGCGCATGGAGGGTGGCCTCGTCCCGAGCACCCGCGAGTTCTTCCGCTTCTATGGGCTGGACGTGGAGAAGCTCGCCGCGGCGCGGCCGGACGCGCTGGTGATGCATCCGGGGCCGATGAACCGCGGCGTCGAGATCGAGAGCCGCGTTGCCGACGATCCGGCCCGTAGCGTCATCCGCGAGCAGGTGGAGATGGGCGTCGCGGTTCGCATGGCAGTGCTGGACACGCTCGCGCACGGGCCGCGGCGCAATGACTGAGCGCGCGCCCGACCTGCTCTTCCGCGAGGTCCGCCTGCTCGACCCCGCCACGGGGCTCGACAAGCCGGGCGAGCTTCTGGTGCGCGGCGGAAGGATCGCCGATCTCGGCCCCGCGATCGGCCTCCCCGAGGGCGCTGCCGCCGTCGACGGCGCCGGCGCGGTGCTCTGCCCCGGCCTCGTCGATATGCGGGCAAGCCTCGGCGAGCCCGGCTTCGAGTACCGCGAGACCATCGCCTCCGCGGCCGAGGCGGCAGCGGCCGGCGGCATCACCACCCTCGCCGCCCTCCCCGACAGCCTCCCCGCGATCGACGATCCTGCCCTCGTTCGCCTGCTCTCCACCCGCGGGGACGAGACCGGCAGCCTCACCATCCTCCCCTACGCGGCCGTGACGCGCGGGTGCCGGGGCGAGGCGCTCGCCGAGCTTGGCCTCTTGCGCGAAGCCGGCGCGGTCGCCTTCAGCGACGGGGCGCGGACGATCGGCCCGGCGCGGCTGATGCGGCTTGCCCTCGCTTACGCGCACGGCTTCGGGGCGATGGTGGTGCAGCATCCGGAGGAGCCGACGCTCGCCGCCGGAGGGGCTGCCACCGAGGGCGCGCTCGCGACGCGCCTCGGCCTCGCCGCGATCCCGGCGGCGGCCGAGGCGATCCAGGTCGCGCGCGACATCCGCCTCGCCCGCCTCACCGGCGGGGCGGTGCATTTCGCGCACGTCTCCACCGCGGAGGCGCTGGCGCTCATACGCGCGGCCAAGGACGAGGGGCTCCCGGTCACCTGCGACACCGCACCCCCCTATTTCGACCTCAACGAGACGGCGATCGGCGATTTCCGGACCTACGCCAAGCTCTCCCCGCCGCTCCGCCCGGAGGCGGACCGGGAGGCGGTGTGCGCCGCACTCGCCGACGGCACGATCGACGCCATCGCCTCCGACCACCAGCCACGCGACGCCGACGACAAGCGCCAACCCTTCGCCCAGGCCTCGCCCGGCGGCGCCGGGCTCGCGACGCTGCTCGCCGTTACGCTCGTGCTCGTGCACAACGGGACCCTCCCGCTCGCAAGCGCGATCGGGCTCATGACCGAGCGGCCGGCGCGGCTGCTCGGGCGAGAATGCGGGCGGCTCGCGCCCGGCGCGCCCGCCGATCTCTGCCTCTTCCACCCCGAGCGGGCCTGGCAGGTGGAAGCGGGAAGGCTGCCCGGCAAGGCGCAGAACACGCCCTTCGACGGCCGCGCCCTCGAAGGCCGCGTCCTCGGCACCTGGAAGGCGGGAAGGCGCGTGTTCGGGTGATCGCCGGCCTCGTCCTCGCCCTTATTGTCGGCTACCTGATCGGCTCGGTCCCCTTCGGCCTCCTCATCACCCGCGCCGCCGGCCTCGGCGACATCCGCGCGATCGGCTCGGGCAGCATCGGCACCACCAACGTCCTCCGCACGGGCCGGAAGGAGCTGGCGGCGGCGACGCTTCTTCTGGATGCCGCCAAGGGCGCCGTCCCCGTCCTGCTTGCGGCCCGCCTGCTCGGGCCCTTGCCGGCGCTCGCGGCCGGCTTCGGCGCGATCGTCGGTCATGTGGCGCCGGTCTGGCTCCGATTTCGCGGCGGCAAGGGGGTCGCCACGGGCTTCGGCGTGCTGCTCGCCACCGCCTGGCCGGTCGGGCTTTTTTCCCTCCTTGTCTGGATCGCGGTCGCCGCCGTGGGCCGCTTTTCTTCGCTTGCCGGGCTCGCCTCCTTCGCCGCCGCGCCCGTGTTTGCCGCCGTGCTCGGCGAGACCCGGATCGCCCTCCTTTCCCTTCTGCTCGCCGCGATCGTGTTCTTCCGCCACCGCGAGAATATCCGCCGGCTCCTTGCCGGGACCGAGCCCAGGATCGGCGCCGGCAAGTGAGCCCCGAGGAGGCGCTCGACCGGCTCCGCCTCGCGCGCGCGGACGGCATCGGCCCGATCGCCTGGCGCCGGCTGATTGGCCGGTACGGGTCGGCGGCGGCGGCGATTGCCGCCCTGCCGGGGCTGGCGCGGGCTGGCGGGCGGAGCCACCCGCCCGCCGTGCCGTCACGGGCGCGGGCGGAGGCGGAGATCGAGCGGCTCGAAAAGATCGGCGGGCGGATGCTCGTGCTGGGCGGGCCGGACTACCCGGCGCTCCTCGCCGAGCTCGCCGATCCACCGCCCGCGCTCGCCGTGCTCGGGGCGCCGGACGTGCTGCGGGAGCGGGCGGTGGCGATCGTTGGCGGACGCAACGCCTCGGCCAACGGCCAGCGGATCGCCGAGGAGCTGGCCTCGGCGCTCGCCGGTGCCGGCCTGCCGGTCGTCTCGGGGATGGCGCGCGGGGTGGACGGCGCCGCCCATGAAGGCGCGCTCGCGACCGGCCGGACGATCGCCGCGGTGGCGGGCGGGCTCGACATGCCGTACCCGCCGCAGCATCGCGGCCTTCAGGCGCGCATCGCCGAGCGCGGCGCAGTGCTCGCCGAGGCCCCGCTCGGCACCGCGCCGCAGGCCCGCCATTTCCCCCGCCGCAACCGGATCATCGCGGGCCTCGCCCTCGGGGTGGTGGTGGTCGAGGCGGCGCTGCGCTCGGGCAGCCTGATCACCGCGCGGTTGGCACTCGAGGCGGGCCGGGAACTCTACGCCGTGCCGGGCTCGCCGCTCGACCCGCGCACGCGCGGCTCGAACGACCTGCTCCGCCAGGGCGCCCATCTCGTCGAGACCGCCGCCGACGTGCTGGAGCATCTTCCGCCCTATCTTACCCCGGGCGCACCCTCTCCGGCGCGGCCGGAAAGCCGCCCGATCGTGCCCGAACCGGCCCAAGCCGGCCCGGAAGAGCCCGGGGACCTCCCCGAGGCGCGCAAACAAGTGCTTGAGCTGCTTGATTCTTCTCCGACGACGGTTGACGATCTCGTACGCCGCTGCCAGTTCTCCCCCGCCGCCGTGAACGCGGTCCTGCTGGAGCTCGAGATCGCCGGACGGGTGGCCCTGCTGCCCGGAGACCGGGTGATGCGCACCGGCAGCTTGGGCTGAGCCCGTTCCCCCTCAGCGCAGCAGCTTCAGGATCCCATGCCCGACGTCGTCGTTGTCGAATCTCCCGCCAAGGCCCGCACGATCAACAAGTACCTCGGCAAGGGGTACACCGTGCTCGCGAGCCTCGGGCACGTGCGCGACTTGCCCCCCAAGGACGGCAGCGTCCGGCCCGAGCAGGACTTCGCCATGGACTGGCAGGCGGACGCGCGGGGCGCGGCGCAGGTCGCGGCGATCGTCAAGGCGCTGAAGGGCGCCGATACGCTCTTCCTGGCGACCGACCCGGACCGCGAGGGCGAGGCGATCGCCTGGCACGTGCGGGGGATGCTGGAGGAGAAGCACGCGCTCAAGGGCGTCGCGGTGCGGCGCGTCACCTTCAACGAGATCACCCGCAGCGCCGTGCGCACCGCGATGGCCGCCCCGCGCGACCTCGACCAGCTCCTGATCGAGGCCTATCTCGCCCGCCGCGCGCTCGACTACCTGGTGGGCTTCACGCTCTCCCCGGTGCTGTGGCGGAAGCTGCCGGGCAGCCGCAGCGCCGGGCGGGTGCAGTCGGTGGCGCTCCGCCTCGTCTGCGAGCGCGAGGCCGAGATCGAGGCCTTCCGCACCCGCGAATACTGGACGGTCGAGGCCGAGTTCGCGACCCCGGCGGGCGAGCGCTTCACCGCCCGGCTCAGCCAGCTGGAGGGGAAGAAGCTCGAGCAATTCTCGCTCGCCAACGCCGCCGACGCGGCGCGAGCGAAGGAGGCCGTCGAGGCCGGCGCCTTCCGCGTCGCCACGATCGAGCGCAAGCGCACCAAGCGCAACCCGCCGCCGCCCTTCACCACCTCGACGCTCCAGCAGGAGGCGAGCCGCAAGCTCGGCTTCCGCGCCCAGGCGACGATGCGGGTTGCCCAGCAGCTCTACGAAGGCGTCGATCTCGACGGCGAGACGGTCGGCCTCATCACCTATATGCGGACCGACGGCGTGCAGATGGCGCGCGAGGCGATATTCGCCATTCGCGACCATGTGCGGGGCGCGTTCGGCGCCGACTACCTGCCGCCGGCGCCGCGCGAATACACCGCCAAGGCGAAGAACGCGCAGGAGGCGCACGAGGCGATCCGCCCGACCGACGTCGCCCGCACCCCGGCCGCCGTCGCCAAGCACCTCTCGCCCGAGCAGCGCGCGCTCTACGAACTCGTTTGGAAGCGCGCGGTCGCCTCGCAGATGGCCTCCGCCGAGCTTGACCAGGTCGCGGTCGATATCGCCGAGGCGACGGGGAAGACGCGGCTGCGGGCCACCGGCTCGACCGTCGCCTTCGACGGGTTCTTCCGCCTCTATCACGAGGACCGCGACGAGGCCGCCGAGGACGACGAGACCCGCGCCCTGCCGGCGATGGCGGAGCGGGACAAGCTCGACCGCGGCGCGGTTGCCGCCCTCCAGCACTTCACCGAGCCGCCGCCGCGCTATTCCGAGGCCTCGCTGGTCAAGAAGCTCGAGGAGCTGGGCATCGGCCGGCCCTCGACCTATGCCGCGATCCTCTCCGTTCTCCAGGAGCGGAGCTATGTCCGACTCGAGAAGCGGCGCTTCGTGCCGGAGGATCGCGGAAGGCTGGTCACCGCCTTCCTGGTCAGCTTCTTCAACCGCTATGTCGATACCGGGTTCACCGCCACGCTCGAGGAGCAACTCGACGACATCTCGGGCGGAAGGGCGGACTGGCGGGCGGTGATGCGCGCCTTCTGGGAAGAATTTTCGCGCGCCGTCGACCAGACCAAGGACCTGAAGATCTCGGACGTCATCGCGGCCCTCGACCGCGATCTCGGCCCGCACTTCTTCCCTGCGCGCGCCGACGGCACCGACCCGCGGCTCTGCCCCGCCTGCGGCAACGGCCGGCTCGGGCTCAAGCTCGGGCGGTTCGGCGCCTTCATCGGCTGCTCCAACTACCCCGAGTGCCCGTACACGCGGCGGCTCGCGATCGCGAGCGAGGAGGAGGGGGACGGCGAGACGCTCAAGGACGGCATCCGGGTCCTCGGCAACGATCCCGCGACCGCCGAGCCGATCACCGTGCGCCGCGGCCCCTACGGGCTCTACGTGCAGCGCGGGGAAAGTGCTGAGAAGGAGAAGAAGCCAAAGCGCGTGACGCTGCCGCGCGGGCTGACCGGCGAATTGCTCACGCTCGAGCAGGCGGTCGGGCTGCTCGACCTGCCGCGCGCCGTCGGGGCCCATCCGGAGACCGGCGAGCCGATCACCGCCGGGCTCGGCCGCTTCGGTCCCTTCGTCCGCATGGGCAATGTCTATGCCTCGCTCGACGCCGACGACGACGTGCTCTCGGTCGGCATCAACCGCGCGGTCGACGTGCTGGCCAAGAAGCTCGCCGGCATCCGCACGCTCGGGCCCCACCCGAAGGACGGCGAGAGCGTCGCGGTGCGGCGCGGCCGCTTCGGCCCCTATGTCCAGCATGGCCGGACCATCGCCACGCTTCCCAAGGGCATGGCGGCGGAATCCGTGACGCTCGACGAGGCCGTCGCCCTGCTCGCCGAGAAAGGAAAGCCGCTCGGCGTGCGCAAGGGCAGCCCCAAGGGCGCGGGCCGCACCGCCAAGGCCGCGCCGCCCGCCGAGAAGCGGCGGAAGAAAGCGGCGGGCTAGAGCGGGATGGGATCGCTCGCGCTCACCCATCCCACTCTAGCGTTTTGTTTTCTCGCGTGATTCACGCCTTCGGTTACTCCACCTTCGGCGATCACGCTCTAAGCTTGCGCGGCGTCCCTGCCCGCTTCGCCGTTGGCTAACCGCCGGCCTCAGAGGCCGTTCCGCAAGCGTTTTCCGCCGAACCGCCCATCCGCGGGCGAGTCCGAGACCGTGCTCGGCGTCTATCGCCCGGCCGAGCTGCGGCAGGGCAAGGGCGATACGGGAAAAATCCTCCCCGCCGATCGCCGGGTGCGCGAGCCGTGGCGGGTTCCGGCCGGCGCGGCCGGCGGCGCCGAGGCCGGCGAGATCGTGCGCGCGGAGCTGCTGCCGGGTCCTATTCGCGGGCCGCGGCGGGCGCGCGTGACGGCGTGCCTCGGCCGTTTCGACGGCGCGGCCTCGCTCTCGCGAATCGCCATCGATAGCCTCCGCATTCCTGAAGCCTTCCCCGAGGACGCGCTCGCCGAGGCGGCCTCCGCCGGCCCGGTCGGCCACGCGGGGCGCCAAGATCTCCGCGCGCTCCCGCTGGTGACGATCGATGGTGCGGACGCGCGCGATTTCGACGACGCCGTCTTCGCCGAGCCGGCGGGCGATGGATTCCGGATCGTCGTCGCGATCGCCGACGTCGCGCACTATGTGCGGCCGGGAACCGCACTCGACGACGCGGCGCGCGAGCGCGGCAACAGCGTCTATTTCCCCGACCGCGTGGTGCCGATGCTGCCGCCGGCTCTCTCCGAGCATTGGTGCAGCCTCGCCCCGGGCGCCGAGCGCGGCGCGCTCTTCGCCGAGATCTTCATTGACGCTGCCGGGCAAAAGCGCCGGCACCGCTTCGGCCGCGGCCTGATGCGGAGCGCCGCCCGCCTCACCTACGAAGCGGCGCAGAAAGCCGCCGATGGGGGCGAGGGGAGCGCCGAGGGAAGCGGCATCGCCGTCGCCAACCTCTATGCCGCCTGGCGGGCGCTCGCCGCAGCGCGCCGCGCGCGCGGCCCGCTCGACCTCGAGCTGCCCGAGCGCAAGGTGGTGCTCGACGCGGCGGGGCGCGTCGCCGCGATCCGCGCCACGCCGCGCCTCGACAGCCACCGCCTGATCGAGGAGTTCATGATCCTCGCCAATGTCGCGGCGGCCGAGGAGATACTGAGCCGCGACCTGCCCGGCCTCTTCCGCGCGCACGCCGAGCCCGCGCCCGAGAAGATCGCAAGCCTTGCCGCCTTTCTCCGCGAATTGGGCGTCCGATTGCGGGCCGGCGGACGGATCGCGCCCGCCGATCTCACCGCCGCCCTCACCCCGCTCGCCGGCACCGCGGCCGCTTCCATCGCCGCCGAGCGCACGCTCCAGAGCCTGCCGCAGGCGGGCTATTCTCCCGCCAATATCGGCCATTTCGGTCTGGCACTCGCGGCTTACGCCCATTTCACAAGCCCGATCCGCCGCTATGCGGACCTCATCGTGCACCGCGCGCTGATCGCCGGCCTCGGTCTCGGGCCCAGGGGCAGTAGCATCGGCAGCGGCAGCGGCACCGAAGCGGGCGCCGCACCTTCGCTCGCAAGCCTCGCCCTCCATCTCGGCATCGCCGAGCGCCGCGCCGTCGAGGCCGAGCGCGCGGTGCTCGCGCGCGCGCAGGCCACGCTGCTCGCCGAACTGATCGGCAGCATAGGAGAAGCGCGAATTTCCGGCGTGACGCGCTCGTTGCTTTTCGTCACCATGATGGCGGATGGCGCCGAGGGAATTGTTCCCGTATCCACGCTGCCAGCGGATTCCTGGCGCTTCGAGGAGGCGAGCACGAGTTTCACCGGCGCACGGAGCGGATGGCGCCTCGCGGTCGGGCAGCGCCTTCGCGTGCGGATCGCCGAAGCCGATCCGATCAGCGGCCGCATCGTCTTCCGCGTGATCTCGGTGGGCGAAGGCAATCCGGGAGCGATCGCGCAGCCGGCTCGGAGCGGAGGACGCAACCGCTTGCGGTGAGCCCGGCGCGCGTCCTTCTGCTGCTGCTCCTGATCGTCCCTGCCGAAGCGCAGCCGCCGCCCGGGACGATCCCGCCCTATCCCGAGGCGCTCAGCGCCGAGGTCTTCGGCCAGGCGCTCGCCTTCATCCAGCCGCGCACGCTCGAGCCCTATTCGCTGCCCACCCTTGCGGTCTGGGGCCTGCACGGGCTCACCGCGCTCGATCCCGCGCTCGCGACGGATCTTTCCGCCGGCACGCTCCGCCTCTCTTCGCCTGACCGCGTGCTGGCGGCGCGCCGCGAGCCGGCCGCGACCGACGCCGCCGGCTGGGGTGCCGCGATCGCCGCACTTTCGGCCGCCGCCTGGCGGCAATCGCAAGCGGTGCGCGCGGTCGGCCCCACGGGCGTGACCGAGGCCTTCTTCGACGAGCTCTTCGACCATTTCGATCCCTATTCGCGCTACGTGCCGCCCGACCAGGCGGCGCGCGACCGCGAGCGCCGCTCCGGGGAAGCCGGCACGGGCATCGCCGTCGCGCTGCAGGATGGTGCGATGGTCGTGACCAGCGTCGCCCCCGGCAGCCCGGCGGAAGCGGCCGGGATCGTCGCCGAAGAGCGGCTCATGGTCGTCGACGGCGCGCCGACGAGCGGCCAGAGCGCCGCGTCCGTCCAGCAGGAGATGGCCGGCCCGGCCGGCACGCCGGTGGTGCTGACGCTCGCCGACCGCGCCGGGCGCCAGCGCACGCTGACGCTCGCCCGCCACGAGCCCGCGCCCGAAACGGTCTTCGCCCGCCGCGAGCACGATATGCTCGTGCTCAGGATCAGCTCCTTCGACAGCACCACCGGCCCGCACCTCGCCAACGAGATCGCCGCCGGGCTGTCGGTGCGCGATCCGCCCGCCGGCATCGTCCTCGATCTACGCGGCAATCGCGGCGGCCTGCTCGACCAGGCCGTCTATGCGGCGGACGTCCTGCTCCATCGCGGCATCATCGCGACCACCGACGGGCGGGACCCGGCGGCGCGCCATCTCTGGTCGGCAGCGGGAGAGGACGTGGCCGGCAGCCTGCCCGTGGTGGTGGTGGTGAACGGGCTCACCGCGTCGGCGGCCGAGATCCTCACCGCGGCGCTGACCGACAACGGACGGGCGGTGGTGGTCGGGAGTGCGACGCTCGGCAAGGGCCTCGTGCAGACGATCGACGAGCTGGCGGACGGCGGCGAGCTCTTCGTCACCTGGAGCCGCGTGCTGGCGCCGCGCGGCTGGCCGCTCCAGGGGCTCGGCGTGTTGCCCGAGGTGTGCACGAGCTTCGGCGCGGTGGCGCTCGACCGGCAGCTCGCGCTGCTCGCCCAAGGGGTCCAGCCAATGGCGCGCGCGCTCTACGAGCACGAGACGATGCGCGCGCCGCTGCCGCTCGCCCAGATCCTGGCCATCCGCGCCTCCTGCCCGGCCGCGGTGGGAACCGAGGGGGACATGGTCGCGGCGCGGGAGCTGATCGACGATCCGGCCGCCTACGCGGCTGCCCTGCTGCCGCCCGCCGGCCGGCCGCTCCTGCTGCCTTGACCTTGCCCGCCTTGACCTTGCCCGCCTTGACCTTAGGCGTGCGGATGCGCAATTTCCGCCCTCGCTCGAGCGGGACGGGATCGCTTACGCTCACCCACCCCGCGTCTCGCCTATTGTTTTCTCGCGTGATTCACGCTTCCGGCGATTGCGCCTCCAGCGATCACGCTCTAGGGACCCTCACATGGCCAAGAGCAACACTGTCCAGATCAAGCTCGTCTCGTCCGCCGATACCGGCGTCTTCTACGTGACGAAGAAGAACACGCGCACCCAGACCGGCAAGCTCGAGCTCCGCAAATACGATCCGAAGCTCCGCAAGCACGTCGCGTTCAAGGAATCCAAGATCAAGTAGCGCCGCGGCGGGGCCGCCCGGCCCCGGCCGCCACGGGAGGAAGCATGCGAAAGAACCCGATCGCGCGCCGCACGGCGCTCGCGGCAGCCGCGAGCCTGCCGCTCGTTTTCGTCCGCCGCGCCGAGGCCGCGGGCCTCATCTTCAAATACGCGAACAACCTCCCGCTCGCCCACCCGATGAACGTCCGCGCCAAGGCGGCGGCGGCGCGGATCGCGAGCGGGACCGACGGCCGCGTCACCATCCGGATCTTCCCCAACAACGTGCTCGGCGGCGACACCGACATGCTGAGCCAGGTGCGCTCGGGGGCGATCCAGTTCTTCACCCTTTCCGGGCTCATCCTCGCCACCCTCGTCCCCGTCGCCTCGATCAACGGGATCGGCTTCGCCTTCAAGGACTACGACCAGGTCTGGGCAGCGATGGACGGCCCGCTCGGCGCCTATGTGCGGAGCGCGATCGCCAAATCCGGGCTCCTCGCCATGGACAGGATGTGGGACAACGGCTACCGGCAGATCACCTCCAGCACCCATCCGATCGCGGTGCCCGCGGACCTTCGCGGCTTCAAGATCCGCGTGCCGGTGAGCCCGCTCTGGACCTCGATGTTCCGCGCCTTCGGCGCCGCTCCGACGGCGATCAACTTCAACGAGGTCTATTCCGCGCTCCAGAGCCACATCGTGGATGGGCAGGAGAATCCGCTCGCCATCATCGCCACGGCGAAGCTCTACGAGGTCCAGAAATACTGCTCGCTCACCAACCACATGTGGGACGGGTTCTGGATGCTCGCCAATCCTGCCGCCTGGGCGCGCATCTCGCCGGCCGACCAGATCGTCGTCGCTTCCGCCTGGAACGATGCCGCGGTGGAAGAGCGGGGGGACGTGGCGAAGCTCAACGCGACGCTTGAGGGCGAGCTCGAGGCGAAGGGGCTGAAGTTCAACCAGCCCGACCCGGACGCCTTCCGCGCCACCTTGCGCCAGGCCGGATTTTACGCCGAGTGGCGCACCAAATACGGCGCCGAGGCCTGGGGTCTGCTCGAGAAATCGGTGGGCCAGCTCGCCGAGCGCGGCGCGGCCGGAGGCGGGGGCCGCGCTCGCCGCCGAGCTCATCGCGGTGGTGGTGGCGGCGAACGAAGGCGCCCCGCGCATCCTGACCGTCGAGGACGGCAAGGCGCTGCCTTCCGGGCCCTTCGAATCGAGCCACCGCTCGCTGCAATCGGGCCTGCGCGCCTGGGTCGAGGAGCAGACCGGCCATCCGCTCGGCTATGTCGAGCAGCTCTACACCTTCGCCGACCGCGACCGCACGGCGGGCGAAGGGATGCGGCGGACGATCTCGATCAGCTATCTCGGCCTCACCCGCGAAGCGCCGACATCCGCCGTCGCCGGGGCGAGTTTCCAGGACTGGTACCGCCATTTCCCCTGGGAGGACCGGCGGGAGGGTCCGCCCCAAGGGATCGCGGCGCCGATCGCGGCGGCCCTGAAATCCTGGGCGAAAACGGCCCCCACGCCTTCGCTCCGCAGGGAGCGCAGCGAGCGCGCGGCACTGGCCTTCGGGCTCGGCGGGCAGGCATGGAACGAGGAGTTCTCGCTCCAGCGCTACGAGCTTCTCTACGAGGCCGGGCTGGTCGCGGAGGCGGGCGGGTCCTTCCTTGGCGTCGCCATGCTCCACGACCACCGGCGGATCCTCGCCACC
Source organism: uncultured Pseudomonadota bacterium (assembly GCA_963745975.1). Lineage (GTDB taxonomy): Bacteria > Pseudomonadota > Alphaproteobacteria > Acetobacterales > Acetobacteraceae > JAKAWQ01. Next base: position 2,339 of record CAVUZJ010000011.1, on the reverse strand, counting down.
GGGATCGCCCGGCTGCGCGCCAAGATCAGGTACCGGCCGGTGGTGTTCGAGCTGATGCCGCCCGCCTTCACGCTGCTGGGATTGCAGCGCGTCGTCGAGGCGCTCGCCGGCGTGCGGCTGCACAAGCAGAACTTCCGCCGCCTCATCGCCCGCCAGGCGCTGGTCGAGGAAACCGGCGCGATGGTCGCGGAGACCGGCGGCCGCCCGGCCCGGCTGTTCCGGTTCCGCCGGGCGGTGCTGCGCGAGCGGGCGCTCGCCGGCGCCCGGCTGCCGCTCGCCCAGGCGCGCTGACCCCTCAGCGGAGCGCATGGCAGGGCCCCGCGCACCCGGCTAACCGACTTATGCTCACGCGTAGCATAATCGCGGTCCGGCCTTGGTGGGGCCGCAAAATGCTCCATATGAGCATTATGGAGGACAGCATGTCGCACGCCGCCACGATCGCCCGCACCGAAGCGCTCTACGAGCGCGTCCGCCCGGTGATCCCGCCGCTCGAATGGGGCGCCTTCGCCGCGGATATCGAGGCGATCCTGGCGCTCAAGGAGGAGCGCAACGCCGTGATCCTCGCCCACAATTACCAGACGCCCGAGATCTTCCACTGCGTCGCCGATATCACCGGCGACAGCCTCGCCCTTGCGCGCCGGGCGATGGAGGTCGATGCGGACGTGATCGTCCTCGCCGGGGTTCAGTTCATGGCCGAGACGGCGAAGCTCATGAACCCCGAGAAGGTCGTGCTGATCCCCGATCTCCGCGCCGGCTGCTCGCTCGCTGCCTCGATCACCGCGGAAGACGTGCGGCTGATGCGCGCGCGCTATCCGGATGCGCCGGTGGTTGCGGACGTCACACTTCGGCGGCGGTGAAGGCGGAAGCGGATATCTGCTGCACCTCGGGCAATGCGCGGGCGATCGTCGAATTGCTCGGTGCGGAGCGCGTCATCATGCTGCCCGACGAATATTTGGCGAAGAACGTCGCGGCCGAGACAGGGGTGAAAATCATCGCCTGGGCCGGCCATTGCGAGGTGCACGAGCGGTTCACCGCGGCCGAGTACCGGCGAACTTCGGGCGTCCCATCCCGGTCTCGTGGTGCTCGCGCACCCAGAGTGCCCGCCCGAGGTGGTCGCCGAGGCCGACTATGCCGGCTCGACCGCCGGGATGTCGGGCTATGTGGAGCGCAACCGGCCGGGCCGCGTCGTGCTCATCACCGAATGTTCGATGAGCGATAATCTCGCCGTGCAGCACCCGGATCTCCAGCTCATCCGGCCGTGCAACCTCTGCCCGCACATGAAGCGGATCACGCTCGGAAAAATCCGCCGCTCGCTCGAGACGATGACGCACGCGGTGACGATCGAGCCAAGCGTCGCCGCACGGGCCCGGCGGGCCGTCGAGCGAATGCTCGCGATAAAATAGTCAGAGATGCTTGCGGTGAAATAGCCATGGTCGCCGGCATGCTGGCCCCCCTCCCCGCCCTGCTGATCGAGCCCCTCGTGCGCGCGGCACTCGCCGAATATCTTGGCCGCGCCGGCGATCTCACCTCGAACGCGATCGTCCCCGCCGCGGCGCGCGCCGAGACCGCGCTCGTCGCGCGCCAGCCCGGCGTGATCGCCGGCCTCGATTTTTCCTCGTCGCTTTCCGCCTCCTCGATCCGGCGATCGCGCTCGCCGTTGCGCGGCCCGACGGCAGCCGCGTCGGCGCCGGCGAGACGATCGCCCGCGTCAGCGGCCCGGCGCTCGTCATCCTCGCCGCCGAGCGGACCGCGCTCAACTTTCTCTCGCATTTCTCCGGGATCGCTACCGCAACCGCCGCCGTCGTCGAGGCTGTGCGCCCCTTCGGCACGCGTGTGACGGATACGCGCAAGACCCTTCCAGGGCTCCGCGCGGCGCAGAAATACGCGGTGCGCGCGGGCGGGGGCAGCAACCACCGCTTCGGCCTCGACGATGCCGTGCCGATCAAGGACAACCACGTCGCGGCCGCGGGCGGCATCGCGCCGGCGATCGCCCGCGCCCGCGCCGCGATCGGGCATCTGGTTCGGATCGAGGTCGAGGTCGATACGCTCGCGCAACTCGAGTTGGCGCTCGCCGCCGGCGCGGACGCGGTGCTGCTCGACAACATGCCGCCCGCGATGCTGCGCGAGGCGGTCGCGATGGTGGGCGGGCGGGCGATCACCGAGGCATCGGGCCGGATCACGCCGGACACCGCGGCCGAAATCGCAGCGACCGGGGTCAATCTCATCTCGCTCGGCTGGCTTACGCACAGCAGCCGGGCGCTCGATATCGGCCTCGATTACCTCGGGCGCGCGGATCCTCTGACTACGTGCGTCCCTCGGCGAACGCCGGCAGGCTTTCC
>CAVUZJ010000010.1:0-144343 GCA_963745975.1 uncultured Pseudomonadota bacterium | reverse complement strand
TCTTCAGGTCGACGGCGATCAGGCAGCGCAGCTTGCGGTGACAGAAGAGCAGGTCGACGTAGAAATCCTGGCCGCCAACCTCGAGGTGATGCTGGCTGGCGATGAACGAGAAACCCTTGCCGAGTTCGAGCAGCAGGTCCTTGACCCGGGTGATCAGGGCGCGCTCGACGTCGCGTTCGTGCGCCGCCTGACGTAACGTCAGGAAGTCGAACTGGTAGGGGTCCTTGAGCACCTGCTGGGCAAGATCAGACGTCTCGGGCGGCAGCACCCGGGAAAAATTCGTCAGCGCCTTGCCTTGCCGCGCGTGCGCCTTGGTGTCGATCTGGGCGGCGAGGACCGGGCGGCTCCAGCCGTGTTCGAGCGCGGCTTCGGCGTACCAGAGCCGGGTGGCGGGGTCCTTGACCGCCAGCAGCGCGATGTTCTGGCCCCAGGGCAATTTGCCAACGACCCGTTGGAGAATTGCCGGATCGGGCCACGCCGCGGCGAAGGCCCGCATATAGCGCAGGTTGGCGGACGAGAAGCCCTGCGAGTCGGGGAACTCCGCGCGCAGGTCGGCGGCGAGCCGATCGACCACCTTGGCGCCCCAGCCGTGCGCGGCCTGGCGTTCGCGAATGTCGCGACCGATCTGCCAATAGAGGCTGATCAGCTCGCTGTTGACGGCGAGGGCGGCGCGTAGCCGCGTCTCGCGAATCCGGGTTTTCAGGTCGGCGAGCCAGGCGGCGTAGCCGGCGGGCGCGGCGGGCGGCTCGGGCGTCACCGCGCGACGGCGCCGCTGGACGCTGACCAGGCGGGCGGCCGAGATGCGAGACTCGGGGCGGCCGGCGGGCAGTGTCGCTCTCTGGGTTCATCGGCTCCACAGCATCTTCAAGGCGTTGCGCGTGAGCTTACGCGAAACTGACCTTGTCCTCAGAGAGCAATAATAATTTTCTGAGGGCCGGGACCCGCAACGCTACCTCCGATAAGCGGCCTTGCCGAAATAGGGCCACGGGGCACAAACGTTCCCGAACCCGGAAATCCTCGGTCGATCAGTGGAAAACTTTTTCGGGAGAGCAGGTCATGAATCGCCGGGCAGGAGCCCTTGGGCCGTGCCCATCCGCGGCAAACCAACCGGACGCCTGGCTAGCCTCCGCCACGGACGCCACCCGGAAGTGGCGTCATCGGACGGCCGTCGCCGCTCTGGCGCACTCATGCCGACGGGGGCGTCCGCACGTCATTAAAACTAAGCGGGGCTCAAAAAGTTCGAGGGTGCGCTCGAGCGCCGAGCGGAGGGCGCGCGCTTGAGCGGCGAGGCGCCGGTTGTTAGCAGGCTCACGCCCACATGAAGGCGCTCCGGTTCACCCTGGTACTCCGGCAGCGAGCGGTGTCCTCGACACGAGAGGGGCGGTCCGCGCGGACCAGGTTGCGGAGCGTGACGCGGACGGTGGCTCGCGTCTGGCATCGTCCGCGTCGGTCTACTCGGAGCCAAGCTTAAATTTGGGCGTCTCGACGGGAAGGCGCCGAGATCAACCTTTCTCTTTGAAAGGGTTAGGACTCGACGGTGATCCGGGGAGCGCGGGGATTCCCCGATAGCAGCCGCTGGAGTGGTCGGAGGTTGGCCAGATGATCGTTTCCCGCGATACAGGTGCCGACGGCGTAACTGCGCTTGGCGTTGGAGACCGCCAGGAAGCCGATGCCGCGTGGATGGTTGGTGATGCTGTCGGGTCATGAGAGGTGGCACAATGGGCTCCTTGGGGGCCCGCCTTGTGTCAGTATTTGTGTCACCGCCAGATCGGAGTTCATGCGCTGTTCTCGTTCCCTGCGCGAAGAAAGTCTAGGAAACACAGTAAGTTGCGTAGTTACCACCCAGCAGGAAAGGGATTGCTAAGTCGCCTGACGAGAGCCGACCAGCACGCGAGGAACGGATTGTCCCGAGCTGCTGTCTCCGCAGGGTGGGGAAGGGCAGGGGTCTCACCTAGCCGAGCGTCCATCGGCCATTGCGAGGTTCCGCCCTCCGCACCCCTCCTCGCTGCCGCCTTGAAAGAAAGTCCAAAGCAAAAACGCGAGCGCGCTAGGTTTGGGGGCCGCTCGAGGCAAACATTGAGGACCTTCGGACGGAGAGCCAGCAGCCGCCTATAAGTCTCTCCGGCTCCATCACTGTTCATGATGCGCGCAGGGTCGCCTCGGTCCAACTCCCGACAGCCCGTTGTGCGTTTCAGCGGTGGGGCACAATTCTGGTTGCCAAATCCAGACCACCTAGGCAAAAGCCATCAGAGTCGGGCGGTTGGTTTCGGCGAATACGCCTTGATTTTGCACGAAAATCTCAAAACTTTTAACGTAGTACGGGTCCTATTTGAGGAGTCGGACCCAGGGCCAGACCTTTCCCTGGAGGACGCCTGTTCAAGCTCACGGTAGTGATTGGGACGTCTATGGATGTCGTTGATAGGAAGGCGTGGAGTTTGCAGAATAGTCATTCCCTCCCTACGCTCAATCTGACGTCACTGGCTCGAGGGACTGCAAACACCACATTGATATGAAAGGGAAATCCATCAACTTCTAAGCTGTGGGTCGGCGGTTCGAGTCCGCCAGGGCGCGCCACGATTTCAAAAATTACCCGCCGGATTCGGAGATTTATCGCAATCGCCCAACCCATCCCGCTCTAGCCGGGAGCAGGCGCGACGGGCTCGCCGAGCGTGTGCATCAGCCGGTTCGACCAGCCGAAGATCGAGACGGCGAGCACGAGATCGAGCATCTCCGTCTGGCCGAGGCCGGCCGAGCGCAAAGCCTGCACATCCTCCGTCGTGGCAGCGGGCGGGCAGGCGGAGAGGTGGGTCGCGAAATGCACGATCGGCCGCTCGCGCTCCGAAATCCGCCCTGCGTCCTCGGCAAACACCGCCGTGATCGTATCGGGCGCCTCGCGCTGCGCGGGGCTCGCTTCGCCGAGCGCGACCGGCGTCAGATAGGGCCGCTATTCCAACGGCTCGGCGGTGAATTCGCGCACCACTTCGCACATCGTGCGGCCTCCACCAGCTTGAGCCCGGCGATTACCCGCGCCTGGTAATTGACGAAGGCGATGAGCTGGGCGAGGCGGACGATATCCGCCTCCGCCATCCCCGCCGCCTTGAGCGCCTCGATGTCCTGCCGCGGGCCGCGCGTCGCGCAGTGCCGGCCTCGCAGGATCGCCCAGCGCCGCCGCGCCCGCGTACTCCACCCGGCCCAGCGCCTCCCAGTAATGCCCGGCGAGGCCGGCCTCGCTGCTCAGCCGCGCCATCCGGCACGCTCGCCTCACCTGCGGCGCTTGCCGCTTCCTCGCGCGTTCTTGCGTGCCGTCGTGGCGGTTCTCTTCGGGGCCGCGCTTTGCCGGCGCTTGGGCTTTCCGGAAGCCGCGACAGGCTTTCGTCCCACTTTGCGCAATCCGTGCGTCTTGGCAGGCGGCTTCGCGTTCCCCCGGCGGGCCGACGACCCGGCGGCGACGCGGCGCGCCGGCTTCTCGGCAGGGGGCGATGCGCCGCGTGCTGGCTTCTTGGGTGATTGGCGCGCGGCGGCTGCTTCCCGGAGCGCGGCTTCGGCCGCCGCCCGCGCGATGCGCTCGGCGCTCAGGGCGGCGCTGCCGGCGCGAACGGCCCGCTCTCCCGCTTCCACCCCTTCCTGCATGGCAGCAAGCTGCTCCTGATGGCTGCGAAGGGCAGCGTGCAGCGTTTCGAGCGCACCGACACTGCGCTTGAGCGCCAGGAGCGCCTCATCGCGCGCGAGCTCGATGTGCGCCTGCTTCGTCTGAAGATCGCGGACGGTGTCCGTGGATTCCTGGAGGGAGCGCTCGGCGCGCTCGCGCCGCGACCGTTCCGTCTCCGCCGCTTCCTCGGCAGCGGCCAGACGATTGACGACCGGTTGATTGGCGCTCTGCGCCTCTGTCCACCGTCCCCTAACGACGGTCACGGGGACTTCCCCATCCTGCACGAAGCGCCGCGGGGTCCGCCCCGAAGGCAAGGTCTCCGAAGAGCGCGGGCGCAAGCCGAGGCGCCGCGTCTGTTCGGGAGCAGCCCCGTCGCGCGCAGGCTTGCCGTTCGCCAGGCCCAAGGCCCGTCGCATCCGGATTTCCGCAGCGTCCGCCTGGCTTTCGCCAGCCTGCGCCGCCTCCTCCCGCTCCGGGCTTACGTCGCGGGAAGGGTACGCCGTTGGCTGTTCTTCTTCGTGCAAGGTGCCACCCAAGGATCGACTATGGTTGCTTGTCGCTTCCCCGGCGCGCGTCCGCCGGCCGGGCAGCGATTCCACTGATGGCATATCCGGCGCCGGAAGAACAGCTTTCCTTGGATCACTCTCTTCGCAAGCCGTTCCTCCGCCGCGTCAGGACGCCGGATGGGAGCGCAGGATGTCGAGAAGGGCCGCCGCTGCGCGCGAGCGATAGCGATCAGCGTGCTGGATGGCATAGAAGGCGCGCGGGGGCAAGGGAATCGGAAGCCGTGCGAGCGTGCCGGCAGCGAGCGCGCCCGCGCAGACGCGCTCGGAGAGCACGCTCGCGCCGGCGCCGGCGAGAACCGCGGCCAGAACCGCCTCGTTGGACGGCAGCTCGATCGCGATGTTCAGCCGGTCGGAAGGAACCCCAAGCGCCGCCAACGTTCTTGCAAAAACCGCGCGCGTTCCCGAGCCGTCCTCACGCACCACCCAGTTGCCGGCGGCGAGCTCCTCGGCGCCGAGCTTTCTCGTCGTACGCCACGGATGGGCGCGCCCGACCACCATGACGAGCGGATCCTGCGCGACCTGCTCGCCCGCCAGTCGCGAATTGGAGGATGTCTCCTCCGGCCCTTCGACGAAGCCGAGCTCGACCTCGCCAGCGACGATGGCACGTGCCACCTCCGCGGAGTTGCCGACCGAGACGGCAAGCCGGACCCCGGGATAGACCTCGTGGAACGCGACCAGCCGCGCCGGCAGAAAATGGCTCGCGATCGTCTGACTCGCCTTGATCTCGAGCCGTCCGCGCACGAGCCCGGCGAACTCCCGCATGGCTTGCTCGGCCGCCGCCGCGCGCGCCAGCACCGCGCGGGCCTCCGCGAGCAGAAGCTTGCCGCCTTCCGTGAGCACGATCCGCCGCCCTACGCGATGAAAGAGCTTGGCGCCGAATTCGCGCTCGAGCGCGGCGACCGCGCCGGAGACGGCCGATTGGGCCATCGTCAGCGCCTCGGCCGTGCGGGTGACATGCTCGCGCTCGGCGACGGCGGCGAAGATCCGCAGCTGATCGAGGGTCATCCCAAGTGCTCCGGCAGCTTGTGGGCGGCACAGCGGCGGCTCCGGGCCCGGCCGTCCCGGCCAATCATTCCTCTGCAAAGATCATAATGATCTATCCGATCGCCATGGTCGATAGGTCGTGCGGCCCTACCTCCCTGGCATGTCCGGACGACGTCCCGTCCACCCAGCGGTGAGGAAGGCGCCGGTCCGGGAGAGAGATGGAAAAAGGAGCAGTTCCGATGAAGACCCTTCTTGCCGCCACGCTCGGCGCACTCATGCTCGCCGGCCCCGCGATGGCGGCAACCGTGACCCGCTCCGCCGGCCAGCCGCCGGCGGGCGTGCGAATTGCCCGGATGATCTCGACGCCCTTCACCTACGGCACCGGTGATTTGCAGGCGATGCCGAATTTCAACTACCAGGACAGCATTCCGGTGACCGCAAGCGTGCCGGGGACGGGCAACAGCCGCGCCGCACTCCCCGACAGCACGATGGTGCTCGTCAACCAGACCGGCAACGGCGGCTGACACAAGGCCCGGCCGGGACGAGAAATCCCGGCCGGACATCGGCGCTTTGTTTCGACGGCGTGCGGCGCGATTGGGGCGAGCGCGTCTCCACGTTGCTTCGCCGCACCGATCCGTGCGACATGCTGCAAGCCATGCCTCGGGGCGCCCCGATGGAAGATGCCGGCGCACCGCCGCGCACCGCGCCGCGGCCGGGTGCCGCGCGCGACCGCGGCCGCCGCAAATCCATCGCCTCCCGCTCGCTGCTCGTGCTGCTCGCGATCTGGGCATTCGCTATGATCGTTCCGAGCTTTTCCCGGTTGTTCTTCCCGCTCGCCTCGTTCGGGCTCTCGACCGACAATGACGGTCGGGTCACGGATATCGTGGCCCCTTTCGGGAATGCCGCGGATTCCCCCGCTTTCCGCGCCGGGCTCGCGGAGGGCGACAGGATCGATCTGAAGGCGATGCGATGCATCCCGCTGGGCACCGAGCGCTGCGCGAGCCTGTTGTCCGTTCTCGGGGGCCTCGGTGGAATCCAGTACGTGCTGCCGGGCGGCCGGATGGATCTGATCGTGCGGCCCGCCGCGGGAGGGCCGGACAAGACGGTGCACCTGGCGGCGGCGATGGCGCCCGACACGGTCATGCGGCTCCTGGTGCTCGCGGCCGACACGATCGTCGGAATCGCCTTCGTTGCCGCCGCGTTCCTGCTCGTCTGGACGCGTCCCTCGCGGATGACGTGGGGCTTCTTCCTCTACGCGATCTGGTTCAATCCAGGGCAGGTCTACAGCTTCTACGCGATCATCCAGCAGTCACCGCTTGCCGTTGTCGCGCAGGAGATCGGCAACGCGCTGGCGGTGGGCGCCGGGCTCGCCGGGCTGCTCGCCTTCGCCCTCCGCTTCCCCGAAGATACGCTCGAGCCGCGCTGGCGGCGCCTCGATCGCGCGTTGCCGCTGCTCGCCCTCATCCTCGCCCTGCTCGCGCTCCTTACCTTCGCCAACACGCTCGGCTTCGGAACCGAGACACTGACGCGGGCGACACTACTCTTCAACTACGCGATCAACGCGGCGGTGCTCGCGATCCTCCTGATCCGCCGCCGTACGCTCCATCCGCTCGACGAGCAGCGCATGCGCTGGGTGATCGCGGGTGCTGCAATCGGGCTGCCGGCCTTCATTCTGGCCGAGATCCTCCAGTCCTCCAATCTGCTGGATTTTCTGTGGGGCGGCTCCGCGTCGCAATCCGCGGTCGGCCTGCTCTACCTCATCAACGGCGTGCTCGGCTATTTCGTTTCGACCGCGGTGCGGCGGCGGCGCGTCATCAGCTTCGCCATTCCGTTGCGCCACGGCAGCATTCTCACGGTGCTCACGCTCGCACTCGCGGTGCCGATCGTCTATCTGCACGAGCGGCTCTCGCAGTACCAGGAGCGGCTGCATCTCCCCGAGTGGATCTGGCCGTTCGTCGTCGCCCCGATCGCACTTTTGCTGCTCCAGCGCGTGCACGAGGCCGCGGTCAAGCTCGTCGACCATGTCTTCAACCGTTTCTATCACCGCGCCCGGGAGCGGCTGCGGCACGCGGCGCATTCGATGCTCGGCGCGGCAAGCCCGGCCGAGATCGACCGCCTGCTGGTGGACGAGTGCGCGGTCGCGCTCCGGCTCTCCTCGGCGGCTTTGTTCCGCCGCCCCGGCGGCGGGCAAGATTCCGTGCTCGTGCGGTGCCCGCACGCGGTGGGCTGGCCGCCCGACGCGCCGCTTGGGCTCTCGCCGGCCGAGGACCGCCCGCCGCTCGAAAGCCTCGCCGCCGGCCGCCCGGTGCGCCTCTCGCGCGGGGGCTGGGAGCGGCCCGGCCTGCCTGTGGACGTGGCCGCTCCCTGCCTCGCCGTGCCGCTCGCCTGCCCGGGCGAGCCGCCGCGCGCGCTCGCGCTCTTCGGCGCGCACGTCACCGGCACCGATATCGGCGCCGACGAAATCGAGCTGCTGCACGAGACCGCGACCCGCGCGGCGGAGGCCTATGCAAGGGCCGAGACCGATCTCCTGCGGCGCGAGGTCGCGGCGCTCCGCGCCCGGCTTGCGCGACTCGATGCAGCGGAATAGGCGAGGGGATGCGAATCGCCTTCGTTCGATGCTTCCGGCGCCTTTGCCTCTCGCCAGCGCGGGAAGCGGGGCGCATCCTTGCCGCGATCCGTCACGCGTCCGCCCCATGCAGCGCTTCTCCGGCTTCGCCCTTCTCCGCCACGCCTTCCGCGGCCACCTCGGCTGGCGGGCGCAATGGCGCGTGCCGGAGCCGAAGCCCTCCTATGACGCGGTGATCATCGGCGGCGGCGGGCACGGGCTCGGCGCCGCCTACCACCTTGCCGCCGAGCACGGCATGCGCAATATCGCGGTGCTCGAGCGCGGCTGGCTCGGCGGCGGCAACACCGGGCGCAACACCACCATCATCCGCTCGAACTATCTCCGCGATGAGAGTGCTGCAATCTACGAGCACGCGCTCAAGCTCTGGGAGGGCCTCTCGCGCACGCTGAACTACAACGTGATGTTCTCGCAGCGCGGGGTGATGATGCTCGCCCACAGCGTCCACGAGGTCGCGGTCGGCAAGCGGCATGTCTTCGCGAACCGCTTGAACGGGATCGACAATGAGTGGCTGAGCCCCGAGGAGGCCAAATCCTTCTGCCCGCCGCTCCGGATCGACGCCGGGCTGCGCTATCCTGTGCTCGGCGCGGCGCTCCAGCGGCGCGGCGGCGTCGCCCGCCACGATGCGGTCGCCTGGGGCTATGCCCGCGCGGCCGATGCGCTCGGCGTGGACATCATCCAGAACTGCGAGGTGACCGCGATCCGCCGCAGCCCGGCGGGTGCCATCGAGGCGGTGGAGACCAATCGCGGCACGATCCGCACCGAGAAGCTCGGCGTCTCCGCCGCCGGCCACACCAGCGTCGTCATGGCGATGGCGGGCGTGCGCATGCCGATCGAGAGCTATCCGTTACAGGCGCTGGTGTCCGAGCCGGTGAAGCCGGTCTTTCCCTGCGTCGTCATGTCGAACACGATCCACGCCTATATCAGCCAGTCCGACAAGGGCGAGCTCGTCATCGGCGCCGGCACCGACGCCTATGTCTCCTACAGCCAGCGCGGCGCGCTGCACGTGACGAGCGAGGCGCTCGCCGCCATCGGCGAGCTCTTTCCCGCCTTCCGCCGCCTGCGCATGCTGCGCGCCTGGGGCGGGATCGTCGACGTGACGCGCGACCGCTCGCCGATCCTCGGCAAGACGCCGGTGCCCGGCCTCTACGTGAATTGCGGCTGGGGCACCGGCGGCTTCAAGGCAACACCGGGGGCGGCGCATCTCTTCGCCTGGACGATCGCCAAGGACGCGCCGCACCCCATCAACGCGCCGTTCAGCCTCGATCGCTTTCGCGACGGCAGCCCGATCGACGAGGCCGCCGCCGCCGGCGTCGCGCACTGAAAGTCGCGAACTGAAGGAAAGCCGCGTGCTCCTCATTCCCTGCCCTTATTGCGGCGAACGGCCGGAGATCGAGTTCCGCTACGGCGGCGAGGCGCATATCGCCCGGCCGGCCGATCCGGCCGCGGTGTCGGACGAGGCCTGGGCGGAATTCCTCTACTTCCGCACCAATCCGAAGGGCGCGCACGCGGAGCGCTGGTATCATCTGCACGGCTGCGGGCGCTTCTGCAACGCAATCCGTGACACAATCAGCGACCGCTTCGTGGCGAGCTACAAGATCGGCGCGCCGTGCCCCGACGCGAGCCCATGACCGAAAAATTTCGCCTCGGCGCCGGTGGGCGGGTCGATCGCGCGCGGCCCCTGCAATTCCGCTTCGACGGCCGTAGCTATCAGGGCCTCGCCGGCGACACGCTCGCCTCCGCGCTGATCGCGGGCGGCGTGCACCTCGTCGGCCGCTCGTTCAAATACCACCGTCCGCGCGGGATCATGGCCGCCGGCGCGGACGAGCCCAACGCGCTCGTCACCGTCTCGCGCGACATGGGGCGCGACGGGGCGCGGCGCACGCCCAATCTCCGCGCGACCGGGATCGAGCTTTACGAGGGCCTCACTGCCGAAAGCCAGAATCGTTTTCCCTCCCTTCGCTTCGACTTGGGCGCGCTTAGCGGGCTCGCGGCGCCGCTCCTGCCGGCCGGCTTCTACTACAAGACCTTCATGTGGCCGCGCTTTGCCTGGCGCCGCCTCTACGAGCCGGCCATCCGCGCCATGGCCGGGCTCGGCCGCGCCCCAGCCGAAGCCGACCCGGACCGCTATCTCAACCGCTTCGCCCATTGCGACGTCCTCGTGGTGGGCGCCGGGCCCGCCGGTCTCGCCGCCGCGCGCGCCGCCTCCGAAGCGGGCGCGCGCGTCATCCTCTGCGACGAGCAGGCGGAGCTCGGCGGCTCTCTGCTCGCCGAGACCGAAGGGCGCATCGATTCCCAACCGGCCGCGGTTTGGCTCTCCGCAACGCTCGCGGCACTCGCCCGCAATCCGCGCGCGACCCTGCTCCCGCGCGCCACCGCATTCGGCTATTTCCTCGACAACATGGTCGCTTTGACCGAGCGCGTCACCGACCATCTGGCCGATCCCGATCCAAGCCTGCCGCGCGAGATCCTCTGGCAGGTGCGGGCGAAGGAGGTGGTGCTGGCCACCGGCGCGATCGAGCGGCCGCTCGTCTTTCCCGGCAACGACCGCCCGGGCGTGATGCTCGCCGACGCCGCGCGCACCTATCTCGCGCGCTACGCGGCGAAGCCGGGCACGCAGGCGATCGTCGCGACCCAGCATGATTCTGCCTACGCGGCCGCGCTCGCGCTGCACGAGGCAGGCGTCGCCATCGAAGCGATCGTCGATGCGCGCGCCGAGGCAATCGGCGCGCTGCCCGAGGCCGCGCGCCACGCCGGACTTCCCGTCCGCACCGCGAGCGCCATCGTCGGCACGCGCGGGCGCCTCCGCATCACCGCCGCACAAATCGCCCCGCTCGGCGCAGGCAGGGCATCGGCCGAGACCGTGCGTTGCGATCTTCTCCTGATGTGCGGTGGCTTCACGCCGTGCGTGCATCTTTTCTCGCAGGCGCGCGGGACGCTCCGCTTCGAGCCCGCCGTCGGCACCTTCGTCCCGGACGCTGCGCCCGAGCGCATTCGCGCGGCTGGCGCCTGCCGCGGCGTCTTCGGCCTGGGCGCCGCGCTCGCCGACGGCACGGAAGCGGGCGAGGAAGCCGCGCGAGGAACCCGCGCCGCCGCCGCGCGTCTCGCCGGAATCGGGCAGGACCTCGGCGCGGCCGCGCCACCTGCGCACGCCTCATCGCACGCCTCATCGCGCGCCCCTGGGCACGGCAAATCCTTCGTCGATTTCCAGAACGACGTGACCGAAGCCGATCTCGCGCTCGCCGCGCGCGAGGGCTTCCGCTCGATCGAGCATATCAAGCGCTACACGACGACCGGCATGGCGACCGATCAGGGCAAGACCTCGAACGTCAACGCGCTCGGCATCGTCGCCTCCCTGCTGGACAAGCCGCTCCCGGACATCGGCCTCACCACCTTCCGCATGCCCTACACGCCGGTCACTTTCGGCACGCTCGCCGGCCCGGCGCGCGGCGCGCTCTTCGATCCCGTCCGCACCACCCCGATCCACGACTGGGCGCTATCGCACGGCGCCCGCTTCGAGGACGTAGGCCAGTGGAAGCGGGCGCGCTTCTTCCCCCAAGGCTCCGAGGACATGGCGGAAGCCGTCGCGCGCGAATGCCGCGCGGTGCGCAGCGCCTGCGGCATCTTCGATGGCTCGACGCTCGGCAAGATCGAAGTCACCGGGCCGGATGCCGCCGAGTTCCTCAACCGCATGTACGTGAATTCCTGGAGCCGCCTCGCGCCCGGTCGCTGCCGCTACGGTGTGATGCTGCGCGAGGACGGCTTCGTTTTCGACGACGGCGTGATCGGCCGGCTCGGCCCCGATCGCTTCCACGTCACCACCACCACCGGCAACGCCGCCGGCGTGCTCGCGACGATGGAGGATTATCGGCAGACGGAATGGACGGATCTCACGGTCTGGCTCACCTCGATCACCGAGCAGTGGGCCGTGATCGCGATTCAGGGCCCGCGCGCGCGCGAAATCGTGGCGCCGCTCGCCGAAGGGCTCGATCTCTCGCCCGCCGCCTTCCCGCATATGAGCGTCGCCGAAACGCGCATCCTGGGCCTTCCCGCCCGCCTCTTCCGCGTGAGCTTCACCGGCGAGCTCGGCTTCGAGATCAACGTGCCGGCCGATTACGCGATTTCGGTCTGGGAGGCGGTGTGCGAGTCCGGCCGGCCGCACGGCATCACGCCCTACGGGACGGAGAGCATGCACGTGCTGCGGGCAGAGAAGGGCTACATCGTCGTCGGCCAGGAGGCGGACGGCACGGCCACGCCCGAAGATCTCGGCCTCGGCTGGGCGATCGGCAAGGGCAAGCGGGACTTCGTCGGCAAGCGCTCGCTCGCGCGCGCCGCGATGATCCGGCCCGACCGCCCCCAGCTCGTAGGCCTGCTCACCGAAGATCCCACTCTGGTACTCGATGAGGGCGCGGGAATCGTCGCCGACTCCAAGAGCAAATCCATCCTCGGCCACGTCAGCTCCGCCTATTTCAGCGCCACGCTCGGCCGCTCGATCGCGCTCGCGATGGTGAAGGGAGGCCGCGCACGTTTAGGCGATGGCGTCGCCGTGCCGATGCCGGGACGGGACATCGCCGTCACCATCGCCGCGCCGGTCTTCTACGACCCCGAAGGAGCCCGGCTCCATGGCTGACTTCGCGCCCACCCGCCGCGGTCCGCTCGGAACCACTCTCGCGGCCCTGCCCCCAGTCGCCCGCTTCTCCTTCCGCGGCAACCCAACCGCCGCCCGCGCCGCCGGCGATGCGTTCGGCGTGCCACTGCCCGAAACACCCTGCCGCGCGGCAAGCCGCGGCGATCGCGCGGCGCTTTGGCTTGGCCCGGACGAATGGACACTCCTCGCACCCCCGAACGAGGGCCCCGCAATCGCCGCCACGATCGCCCGCGCTCTCGTCGATAAGCCCCACGCGCTCGTCGATATCGCGCACCGCGACATCGGCATCTTCGTCGCCGGCCCCGATAGCGCCATCATCATCAACGCAGGCTGCCCGCTCGACCTCGACCTTTCCTCCTTCCCGATCGACCAATGCACCCGCACCGTCTTCGCCAAAGCCGGCATCGTGCTTTGGCGCGAAGATACCACACGATTCCGCCTCGAGGTCGCACGATCCTTCGCGACGTACCTCTGGCAAATGCTCGCCAGGGGCTCTGCCCCTGGACCGGGCCCCATCGCGCTCGCGCGATGGGAACCCGACCGCTGGGGCCTTGAGGCCCCAGAGCCCCATTCCTTTTAAGGAATGGATTGCAAAGGCTCCGCCTTTGCTGGGGTGCAGGGGCAAAGCCCCTGCTTGGGGGTCAAGGGGGCCAAAGCCCCCTTGACCTTACGGTCGGCCGTCGCCGCGCGTCGCGTGCGAAACAAGGAACATCCTTGCCACGCCGGCGAACGCGATTAGCCCGCCGGCAAGCGCGAGCAGCGGGCGGACGATCCTGCCCGGAGCGGGCGCAAGGGCCGCAGGAACGGCGAGTATCGGCAGCAGCGCGGCGCTAGCGGCGATGCATGTTCCGAGCCGCAGGAGGTGTGTGCGAAGCACGCCCGGCCCGAGGCCGCCAAACTGCGAGCGTTGTCGGAGCGCGGCGAGGTCGAGCACGATCAGCAATGAGGCGCCCATCAGAAGCGAAGCGGGAAGGGCGCTGCCGGCGGGTGCGGTCATCGTCGCGGCCGCGAACACGACAATCGCGAGCACGCCGCCGGTCTTTGCCAGCCCGAGCGAGGGCAGCAGGACGCCGCCGGCGCACGCAGCCGCCGCCACGCCGCCGGCGATCGGGAGGCGCCAGTCCGGCCAGACGCTGAGCGGCAGGAGGCCGAGTGCCGCAGCCGCGGCGAGCCCGAGCGCTCGCGTCATGCGGCCCTCCTGGCGAGCGCGCGGGATTCGGCGCCGAGCCCGCCGATCGCCGCATCGAGCGGCGCCGCGGCCGACCAGTTCGTCGCCCGAATGCCGACGCGGCGCAGCGCCCGCAGCCGTTCCGCCCGCTCCACGCGCCACAGAAGCCGCACCAGAGGGTCGAGATCGCGCGGCCGGAGGAGTCCCACGGACAGCTCGTCCGTCATCAGCGCGAGCACGGCCACGTCCTGGCCGCGCTGGGCCAGGCGGATCACCGCGCGGTCGAACCGCTCGTCGGCGAGCGGCGTCAGCGCGAGCACGAGCGCCCGCCGCGAGAGCATCTGCTCGGGCAAAGCCGCAAGGTCTTGCGCGAATTCCGTCTGCATCGGCACCGATCGCGCAAGCGCGTGCAGGATGCGGACATACTGTCCCTCGCCGGTCCCCGCGCCAACCGAGCGTGCAATGCCCCCGTATTCGAGCAGGCCGACCCGATCGCGCCGCCGCAGATAGGCGGCCGCGATGCCCGCGGCCGCGCGCAGCACGCGATCGAGGCTGGCGTTCGGGCGCTCGCCGATCACGGAAAAACTGTCGATCAGGAGAACGATCTCCGCCTGCCGGTCGGCATGGAAGCGGTTGGTGTGCAGCGCCCGCCGGCGCAGCGTCACCGGCCAATTGATCTCGCGCAGCCGATCGCCGGGCACGAACGGCCGCACCTCGGCGAATGCGACGCCCGAGCCGGAAGCGGGCGCGGCATGGGCCCCGAAAAGCCCGCCGGTATGGCGCGGCGCCGGCAGCCGGGTCACCGCGAGCGCGCGCGGCAGCACCGTGACCGTGAGCCGCTGCCGCTCCTGCCACGCGCTCGCCCACAGCCCCGAGCGATCGAAGAGGCAGAGGACGGCGGCGTCGAAATGCAGGACGCCGGGCGCCTCGCAGCGCGCGCGGCAGCGCCAGGTCATAGGCTCGCCGTCGCGGAGCAGGAGATCCGGCGAGCGGCGCGTTTCGATCGGCCCGAGAAGCGGCGGCAGGATCGGGATGAGCTGCACGGCGCCGCGTGCGCCCGCGAGCCGCGCACTGCACGCGATCGTCAGCTCGTCGCCCTCGAACAACGTCTCGGCGCTTCCCGTGAGCGCGATCGGCGGGGTCTCCACGCGGCCGCGGATCGCGCCCGGCAGCAGCGCAATCAGAAGCGGCAGCGCGAGGGCGAAGAGCTCCGGCCGGCCGAGCGCGATGCCGAGGATCAGGGCGACCGCCGTGACGAGCAGCAGCGCCTGCGCGAACGGCGTCGGGCGAAAGATCATCGCACCTCAGCCGCCGGCGCCGTGATCTGGCTCAGGAGGCCGCCGACCACCTGCGCCGTGCCGATCCGCCCGCCCCAGTTCTCCGGCCGGAGCATGAGCCGGTGCGCCAGCACCGGGGCGGCCACCCGCTTCACGTCGTCGGGAATCACGAAGCCGCGCCCCGCGAGGCCGGAAACCGCGCGCGCCATCTTCATCAGCGCGAGGCTCGCCCGCGGCGACGCGCCGAGCGCGAGCCGCGCATCCGCGCGCGTCGCGCGGACCAGATCGACGATGTAGCCCTCGATCGAAGGATCGACGAAGACATCCTCGAGCGCCGCCTGCATCTCGAGGAACACGTCGCGCGCGAGCACGGGCTCGACCCGCTTCCGGTCGCTGCGGCCCTCCCGTCTCAGCCGCAGGATCCGCACTTCTTCCTCGGCCGAGGGGTAGCCGACCGCGATCCGTATCAGGAAGCGGTCGAGCTCGGCCTCCGGCAGCGGGTACGTGCCTTCCAGCTCGATCGGATTTTGCGTCGCGATCACGAGAAAAGGCGGCTCCAGCGCGAAGCTCTCGCCCTCCACCGTCACCTGGCACTCCTGCATCGCCTCGAGCAGCGCCGATTGCGTCTTCGGCGCGGCACGGTTGATTTCGTCGGCGAGTAGGAGATGGGTGAAGATCGGCCCGCGCCGGAAAGCGAACTCGTTCCGCCGCTGGTCGAAGATGAAGCTGCCGGTGAGGTCGGCGGGCAACAGGTCGGGGGTGAACTGCACGCGGCGGAACGAAAGCCCGAGCGCCGAGGCTAGCGCGTTGGCGATGGTGGTCTTGGCAACCCCGGGAACGTCCTCGATCAGCACGTGCCCGTTCGCGAGCAGTGCGGCGAGGAGAAGGCGCAGCACGTCCTCCTTGCCGACTATGATCTCGGCAATCGCATCGAGGACGGCATCGGCGCGCGCCGCGAGGTCGGTCAGGGTCATTCCGCCGCCTCGATCGCCGCCAGGATCCGTTCGAGATCGTCTCTGCTCACCGGCCTGCCGTGCCGCGGCGGCATATCGCGCGGCAATTGGGCGTGGCGCCGCCGCGCGATCTTTTCCAGATGGGGCCACAGGACTCGTGCGAAATAACCGCGCTGCCTCAGGCTGAGGCGAACCTCGCCGGCGAGCCGCGCGAGCCGCGGATCGGGTTCGCCCGCCGCCTGCTTTCGGCGGAGCGCGGTCCCGTCCGGCACCGCGCGCACCGCAGCGATCAGCCGGAACACCACAGCGGCCGCGAAAAGGGCGCCGGCCAGGCGCACCACCACCGCGGCGTTCGCCTCCCCGACCCAGAGCACGATCGGCGTTGCGATCCCGGCGATGAGGACGAGGAGTACGCCCCAGCCCATGAAGGTGCCGAGCGTGACGGCTTCAGCGCCGGGTTCCATGCGCGCTCCTCTCTTCGAGTGCGGCGCGAATCGCGCCAAGCGCGGCCAAGGCCGCGTCACGATGCCGCGCCATGATGGGAAGCTCGCTGAAGCGCGCCCGTTCGAAAATCTCCAGGAGCGAGGCAACCGCGCCTGCCGGCAAGTGCAGCGCGCGGAGAGCGGCCTGGACATATTCCCGCGGCGTCTGCCACGGATACCGGCGATGCTCGACCGTCGCGATCGCGCTCTCGCAGCGCCGATAGCAGGCGATCACGGCGCGCCGCGGGTCGCTATCGTCCGCGAGATCGGCAGCCCCGGCATCGAGCGCCTCCGCGATCGCGCCTGCGAGCCTCGGGTGGCGGCGGCGCCGTCCGAAGCCCAGAAAATCCCAGCTCTTGTTCGCGAGCATGACGAGCGCGAAGGCGAACGCCGCGAACGCTACGGCCGCGAGAACGACGTCGAGCACGAGATTGGCCGCCGGCAGGCCAATGCGCTGGCGCTCCGACGGCAGCGGCGCGCTCGGGCTTGCCGCGAGCCCCGAATGCGCGGCGCCCACCGTAACGGGGGAGCCGTGCCGCACCATTTCGCTCAGGAGCCAGGCCGCGAGCGCCGCCCCGATCGCGAGCAGGGCGAGCAGTGCCAACATCGCGATGCGTCCGCCCTCGGGTAGCGGCGGCGGTTCCATGGTGAACTCGTCCGGGTCCTTGCGGCGCCGCGCCGGAACGAGGCTCACCAGGATCGAGAGAGACGCGGCGCAGGCGGCGATAACCAGCGCGCCCGCAAGCCATTGCGGCACATCGAGCGCCAGGATGCGGCCGGGCGCACCCGGCCCATTCCCTGCCGGCCATGTCCCGGCGAAAGCCAGGAAGAGCCCGAACAGCACGGCAAGAAGCGCCGCCGGCGCGACAGCAGCGCCGGATTCCGCGCCGCCGGAGCGCTCGCCGCGCCTCGATTTCAGCCGTGAAACAACGCCCAACTCGCCCCTCCTGCCTGTCGCGCATCTCCGGCAGGAGTCATTGGCCCATCGCGGGCGTTCACGGTGGACTCCACCACCGCAGTCAACAGAGGAATTTATTCGCCCCGTCGCTCCAGCGCAACCCCCGCGCGTTCCTTGCCCGGGCGCCGCTTCTTGCCGCCCGGAACCGCAAGGGCTTCAATGACGGTGCGCAACTCGGCAGGGCCGGGACGGCATCATGAAAGGCAATGGCAGCGCGGCCGGCGCGAAGGAAGGGCCCACGCGCACCGCCCTTCGATTCGTCCTGCTGATCGGAATTTTGAGCTTCTTCGCGGACTTCACCTACGAAGGATCGCGCAGCATCGTCGGCCCGTTCCTCGCCTCGCTGCAGGCAAGCGCCGCCGTCGTCGCAATCGTCTCGGGGCTCGGCGAACTGCTCGGCTACGGCCTTCGGCTCGTCTCGGGCCGCCTGGCCGATTGGACGGGGAGGTACTGGCCGATCACCATCGCGGGCTATCTCGTGCAGATGGCCTCGGTGCCGGCGCTCGCGCTCGTGGGAAGCTGGCCCGCCGCGGCCGCGCTGATCATTCTCGAGCGGGTCGGCAAGGCAATCCGCAATCCGCCGCGCGACGTGATGCTCTCGCACGCGGCCGGTGAGATCGGCGGCTACGGCTGGGTCTTCGGCTTGCACGAAGCGCTCGATCAGTCCGGCGCCATGGTCGGCCCGCTGGTCGTCGCGGCCGTGCTCGCGCATCGCGGCGATTACCGGCTCGCCTTCGCCGTGCTCCTGATCCCCGCCACGATCAATATCGGGCTCGTCCTGCTCGCGCGCCTGCTCTACCCGCTGCCCGAGAACATGGAGCCGAACCTGCCGGACGTGCGGCCCGAGGGCTTGCCGCGGAGGTATTGGATCTACCTCGCCGGCGCCGCGCTCGTCGCCGCCGGATTCGCGGATTACCCTCTGATCGCCTATCATTTCAGGCGCGTCGATTCGGTTCCGGGCGAGTGGATCGCGATCTTCTATGCGATCGCGATGGCGGTGAGCGGCACGGGTTCGCTCGTCTTCGGGCGGCTCTTCGATCGTTTCGGGATGAATGTTGTCGTGGTGCTGACGGTGATATCGGCGCTGTTCGCGCCGCTCGTGTTCCTCGGCGGGTTCCGACTCGCGCTGATCGGCGCTGCCCTCTGGGGGCTTGGGATGGGCGCCCACGAGGCGATTATCCCGGCTGCGGTGGCGCCGATGGTGGCACCCGAGCGCCGGGCCTCCGCCTTCGGGCTCTTCACCGCCGGCTACGGGGTCGCCTGGTTCCTCGGCAGCGCGCTGATGGGAATTCTCTACGGCCGTTCGCTGCCGATCATGATCGCGTTCTGCGTCCTCGCCGAGCTCGTGGCTGTGCCGTTCTTCATCCGCACCAGCCGCGAATCCGCCGCCCGTTCCAACTGATCAATTCACCGCGCGGGCTTGACGCGCGCGGCGCCGGGATTAGAGTCCGCCCGATCCTGTCGATGGGGATGGAGTTCCCCACAACCGCCGCCGTGGCTGATGACTCCTCGGGCAACGATGGTGCGGTGCGGGAAGTGTGCGACAGATCCGATGAGATGTCGGCTTGGCGGTCCGATCCGCGGCTCGCGCCGGACGTCGCGCGCGCTCTCGCGCGGCTCGTCTCGCTGCACGACGGCGAACTTGGCCTGATCGCGACCATCGCGTGCGGGCCGGCGGCAATTCCCCCGCTCCGCGACGTGCTGCTCAGCCGGGAGCCGAGCGGACTTTACGAGGCGCGCCGCCGCGCGGTCGAAGCGCTGGCCGCGCTCCACGCCTACGACGTTCTGCTCTCGTATCTTTCGGCCCCGCGCACGATCGCCGATCCCGTCGAGGCAACCGGGGAGGAGGCGGTCATCAACGCCGCAGCGCGCGCACTCGCGGAATGGCCCGACGCGCGCGTTCTGCCGCTGCTCATGGAGCTCACCCGCCGTCCGCCGCGGGCCGGCGTCGTCGAGGTGCTCGGCAAGCTCCGCTCGGTCGCGGCGATCCCCTATTTCGTGGCCGCGCTCGGCGAGGATTTCACCCGGCCCGCCGCCGCTTCAGCCCTCAGGACGCTCGGCCCGGACGCACAGCCCGCACTCCTCGAGACGGCAACCCTTCGCCTTCCTGCGGAGGAGAACGAAAGCGTCTCCAGCCGCCGCCGCCGGCGCGCCGCCCTCGAAGTGCTGCTCGAGAGCGGGCCGGTTCCGCAAGAGTTCGTCCCGGCGCTCTCTCGCCTCATGGCGGAGGAGGATGCCGCGATCGCTTCGCTTGCCTGCCGGATCGTGCTCGCGGCCGGCGCCGAGCCCGACCGGCTCGTGGCACTCCGCCGCCTGATCGATCTCCTCCCCGCCGCCGATTGGCCGCTCGGCGCCGAGATCGAGGACTGCCTGGTCGCGCACTTCGACGCCGCGCGGGAGAGCATCGCCGAGGCGCTGCAGCGCACGTCCCTTATCGCCGCGCCCGAGCCGCCGCGCGTGGTGCGCGCGCTCCTTCGCGTCAAGGCGCGCAGCGTCAGATGAACTCGGGGGACGCGACGAACGCTTGACGCGGAATTTCCGAGGATTAAATTACTTGCGTAAAGTTTGTGGGGATGGGGTTCCCCATAACCGCCGTCGTGGCTGATGACCCCTGGCAGCGCCTTCCGTGAGCCTTCCGCTCGCGGTCGATGCGCTGAAGGACGAAGGGGGTCGGGCCGATGTCGCAAGTCGCGAAAGGGCGGTTGCCGTCATCCTTCGATGACCTGCTCCGCGATCCTATCATTCAGGCGGTGATGCAGGCGGATCGCATCGATGCGCGGGAGCTCCGGGCGCTGACCCGGCGTGCGATCGGGCGTCTGCGCTCGGTCTTCGCCTGGCCGTGATCGCTTCGCCGTTGCGCACGATCGAAGTGCAAGCGCGCGCAAGCACGAAGGGATCCGACGTGGAGGAAACGGATCTCGCGCGGCTCATCCTCCGCGCCATGAGCCTGCCAGCCCGGCCCGGCCCGGCGCACGCGGCGCACCTCGCCGCGCTCCGCAAGCTCGCCGACCGGCTCGCCGCGTCCCGGTTGCAGCTCGCCGTGCTCGGCCAGTTCAAGCGCGGCAAGAGCTCGCTCCTCAACGCCCTCCTCGGACATGCGGTGATGCCGGTCGGCGTCCTGCCCGTGACCTCCATCCCGGTCTTCATCGCTGGCGCGGACACGCTTCTTCTCAAAGTCACCCATCGCAACGGCAACGTCGAGGAACTTCATCCCACCGATGACGCGGGCTTGCGCGACGCGCTGGGCGCCAGCGTGACCGAGGACAACAACCCCCACAACCGGCTGGAGATCGCGCGCGTGGAGGTCGCACTTCCCGCTCCGCTCCTCAGCGAGGGCGTGGTCCTGATCGACACGCCGGGCGTCGGCTCGACATTTCTGCACAACACGAAGGAAGCCGAGGCCGCGCTCGCGGAATGCGACGCCGCCCTCTTCGTCGTCTCGCCGGATCCGCCGATCACGGAGCTGGAGCTCGCCTACCTCGAACGCATCCGCAAGGTCGCGGCATCGCTGGTCGTCGTCCTCAACAAGATCGACCTGCTCGATGCCGAGGAGCGCGCCACTTCCCTCTCTTTCCTCCGCCGCGTCCTCTTCGAGCAGGCGGGCCTCACCGACGAGGTCCCCATCTTCGCGCTCTCGGCCCGCACCGCCGGCGGCCTCGCGCCTCTCGAGCGCTACCTCGTGGACGTGCTGGCGAAAGAGAAGGCCCGGATCCTTCGCCCGGCCATCGCCGCCAAGGCAGAGAGCCACGTCGGCGCGATGCGGCTTGAGACCCAGATCGCCCTGAACTCGCTCCGGATGCCGCTCGCGGACCTCGAGCGGCGCATGGCGATCTTCGACCGCTCGATCGGCAATATCGCAGACGAGCAGCGCGATACGCACGACCGCATCGCCGGAGACCGCGGGCGCATGCTCGCCGGCCTTGACGCCCGCGCCGCGGAGATTGAGGCGCGGGCGCTCCGGCTCCTGCTACAGGAATTGGCCGAGCGTGGCGAAAGCGCCCGGCTTGCGGCCCGCGCCGCCGCGCACTTCGAGCAGGTGCACGAGGAAGTGCGCCGGGAGATGCAGCAGCTTGTGGGGGAAATCTCGGCCGCCCATTGGCGGCGCGCGGACACGCTGGCCGAAGCCGTGCGCCGCGCGGCGGCGGAGCTGATGGAGGTCCGCCCCGCGCCCGCCCTCACGAGCGAGCCTCTGCCGCTCGACCACGCGCCGTTCTGGGTCATGAGCGGGCGCACGGAGTCCTTCGGCGAGATCTCCCTCGGCGCGGCAAGCCGGCTGCTTCCCCAGAGGCTGCGGCGGAGGCAACTGCGCCGCCGCATGGAGGCCGAGATCACGGCCATCGTCAAACGCAATGTCGAGAACCTGCGCTGGGCGACCCGCCAGGCGGTCGAGGACGCGCTCCGCCGGCTCGCCGCCGACATCGACGCCTATCTCTCCGCCGTCCACGCCGCGACGCGCGGGGCCATGCAGGCAGCGCTGGAACGCCGCCGGCAACACGCCGAGACGAGCGATCCGGAGATCGAGGAAGAGGAGCGGACGGCACAATCGCTCGCAGGGCTCGAAAGCGCACTGCGTGATATCACCGGCCGCGAAGTCTGACCCCCAAGCAAGGCCAAAGGGCAAGCCGCGCCGTCGCCTTCTTGGCACGGCAGACGACTTTGGCGCCCCCTTGTAAGGAAGTGTCGCATTTTGATAAGTGCGGCCTCGGCGCCCGACGGAGTATCGGGCCAACAGGCCGCGCATCGCTCGATGGGGCGCAGGCCAAAGGGGGACGGTGCGCACGATGCTTGACGGGGTTTCCTCGCCGCTCGCGGTGCCCGGCCGCGCCGTTCACGATGTCTCCCGCCTTCGCGGCGCGCGGCCCTGGGACGCGGAGTCCGATGGCGTGCTGATCTGCCGCCGGGTCTGGAGCGAGACCCCGGACGTCAAGACGTTCGTCTTCTCCGCTCCCGAGCCGCGCCTCTTCGAATTCCAGCCGGGCCAGTTCATGACCTGGGAGTTCGAGATCGGCGGGCGGCGCGTCAACCGCTGCTACACGATCGCCTCCTCCGCGGCGCGGCCGCACACGATCTCGATCACCGTCAAGCGCGTGCCGGGCGGCGAGGTCTCACCCTGGCTGCATGAAAATCTCCGTGCCGGCGTCGCGGTCCGCGCGCTCGGCCCCGCCGGGAGCTTCATCGGCACGCCGCGGCCGGGCGGGAAATATCTCTTCCTCTCCGGCGGCAGCGGCATCACGCCGCTGATGGCGATGGCGCGCTGCCACGACGATCTCGCGGGGGAGTCCGACATCGTCTTCGTGCACAATGCGCGAAGCCCGCTCGACATCATCTTCCGGAGCGAGCTCGCGGCGCTCGCCTGCCACCACGCGGGCTTCCGCTTCGTTCCCATTTGTGAGGCGGATTCGCCCACGGAGGCCTGGCACGGAATGCGCGGCCGCCTCGATCGGAAGATGCTCGCACTGATCGCGCCCGATCTCGCCAAGCGCGAGGTCTTCACCTGCGGGCCCGTCGGCTACATGGCGGCCGTCCGGGCGATGCTGGCCGAGGCGGACTTCGACATGGCGCGCTACCACGAGGAGAGCTTCTGCTTCGCGGACCTTTCCCCAACCCTCGAGACGACGCCCGCCATCGCCGAAGCCGCCGGAGCGGGGTTTCGCGTGCAGTTCCGCCAGAGCGAGCGCAGCATCCTCTGCGCCCCCGGCGCGAGCATCCTCGAATTGGCCCTTGCGGCGGGGATGCGGCTGCCGTTCTCTTGCAGCCAGGGCATTTGCGGGACGTGCAAAAGCCGGATGGTCTCGGGCTCGGTCGACATGCAGCATCAGGGCGGCATCCGCCGGCGCGAGATCGACCAGGGGATGATCCTGCTCTGCTGTTCGCGCCCGACGAGCGATCTCGTGATCGACCGCTAGGGATGGAGATGCGCGGGGAAGGGCAGGGGAGTCCGTTCGATCTCGCGGCGATCCATCGCTTCGGCTTCCTCACCCTTCCCAACTATTCGATGATCGCCTTCGCCAACGCCGTGGAGGCCTGCCGCGGCGCGAACTATGTCGATCCGCGCGCCGGATATCGCTGGCAGGTGGTGACGCTCGACGGCAAGCCCGCGCGCGCGAGCAACGGGTTCCTCGTCGAGCCGACGCAGGCGCTCGAGGAGGCCGGGCCGTTCGATGTCGTGTTCGTCTGCGGCGGCGTCGATGTCCGCCATGCGGTGAGCCGGCGGCTCGGCGCTGCGCTCCGCCGGCTCGCCAAGCGGGGCGTCGCCCTCGGCGCGCTCTGCACCGGCACCTACGCGCTCGCCGAGGCCGGCGTGCTCGCGGGCTACCGCTCGGTGATCCACTGGGAGAATATCGAGGCGGCGCGTGCCGAGTTCCCGAACGTGGATTTCGTCGAGGACCTCTTCGTGATCGACCGCGACCGGCTTACCTGCTCGGGCGGAATCGCGCCGCTGGACATGATGCTTGCGCTGATCTATGCGCGCCTCGGCGCCGAGAAGGCGGCCGCGGTCTCCGCCGAGTTCATCCTCGAGCGGATCCGCTCCGGCGCCGAGCGGCAGTACGAGCCGCTCGGCCCGCGCGCCGTCCGCGGGCATCCGGTCCTGGAGCGCGCCGTGCAGGCGATCGAGAAGAGCCTGGACGCGCCGATGAAAGTGGGCACGCTCGCCCGCCGCGCCGGCATTTCCGTCCGCCAGCTCGAGCGCCTCTTCCGCCGCCACCTCGGCACCACCCCCGGGAGCTACGCCTCGACGGTGCGGCTCGAGCGGGCGCGCGCGCTGCTCCGGCTCACCGCGACGCCGGTGACCGAGGTCGGGCTTGCCTGCGGCTTCCAGTCCCCGTCACACTTCAGCGCCGCCTACCGGCAGCGTTTCGGCCATGCCCCGCGGAGCGAGCGGGATGGTCCGGCAGGGCTCCGCGCCTCATGAGCGGGCGGCTCGGCCATCGAGTTCACGTGCAAGTTGCGGCAATCGCGGCTACCAGCGAAGGGCGCATTGGGAGGGGGGAACGGCCACACGCGGCCGCCGGTTGATCACCCATCGGGAAGAAAGAAGGAGGCTTCGATGTCATCGACCAAAGAGAACCCGAATATCCGGCTGCTCAAGAAGGAGCTTGCGGACGGGAAGATCGACCGGCGCGAATTCTTGCGCTTCGCGACCCTGCTCGGCATGGCCGTCCCGGCGGCCTACGCCTTCGCGGGCCTGCCGCTCGACGGCGCGCTCGCACGGCCGGCCCGGGCCGCGATGCCCACCGGCGGCACGCTCCGGCTCGGCACGCGCGTCAAATCGCTCACCGACCCCGCAACCTATTCCTGGGGCGGATACGATTCGAACGTCACCCGCCAGGTCTGCGAGTATCTGACGCTCACCGACAGCGACAACGTCACCCATCCCTATCTTCTCGAGAAGTGGGAGGCGAGCCCGGATCTGAAGACCTGGACGCTCAGCATCCGCAACAACATCAAATGGCACAACGGTGAGGATTTCACCGCCGATGACGTGCTCTGGAACCTCAAGCGCCTGACCGACCCCGCGGTGGGCTCCTCCTTCATCGGCCTCATTCAGGACTTCCTGCTCAACTCGGTGCCGAACGGCACGGACAAGTCCGGCAAGCCGCAAACCAAGCTCGTCTGGTGGGACGCGAATGCGATCGAGAAGGTCGATTCCCACACTATCCGCCTCAACGGCAAGGTGCCGCAGGTGGCGATCCCCGAATACCTGTTCCACTACCCCGCGCTGATGCTCTACCCCGGGGACAAGGGCGTCTTCGACGTGGGCTCGCAGGGGACAGGCGCCTTCACGATGAGCGAGTACCAGATCGGCAAGATCGCCTCGGTCCGCGCGGTCAAGAACTATTGGGGGCAGACGGTCGCGGCTCCCTGGGCCGGTGGGCCCTATCTCGACGAGATCGAGTTCATCGATCTCGGCGACAACATGGCCACCGGAATCTCCGCGATGGCCTCGCACCAGGTGGGCGGGCTGGTGGTTACGGATCCGAGCCAGGCGCCGGCGCTCAAGGCCATGCCGTTCCTCAAGCTCTACACGGTCGCGAGCGCGCAATGCGCGGTCTTGCGCTTCCATGTCGATCTCAAGCCGTGGACGGATCCCAAGGTGCGGATGGCGATGCGGCTCGGCCTCGAGAATGCGAGCTTCATCGAGCTCGCGCTGCGCGGCCTTGGCACGCTCGGCCAGGATTGCCACGTCGCACCGGTGCTGCCGGACTACGGCAAGGTTCCCAACATCGATCTCAACATCGCCAAGGCGAAGCAGCTCCTGAGCGAGGCCGGATATCCGAACGGGTTCGACACCTCGCTCGCCGTCCCCTCCGATACCGGCTGGATCATCGCCCAGTGCCAGGCCGCGGTCGAGCAGTGGAAGGCGATCGGCGCGCGCGTGAAGCTCGACGTGATGCCGGGCGCGGAATACTGGAACGTGTGGACGAAGGTGCCCTTCGGCTGCACCATCTGGTATCATCGCCCGCTCGGGGTGATGCTGCTCAACCTCGCCTATCGCACCGGCGTTCCCTGGAACGAGAGCGGCTACTCGAACCCCGAGTTCGACCAGCTCCTGAACCAGGCGGGCGGAATCCTGGAGGCGGACAAGCGCGCCGACGTGATGCAGAAGCTGCAGTTGATCCTTCAGAACGACGGGCCGATGGCTCAGCCTGCGTTCGCGGAGGCGTTCACCTACATGGACAAGAAGGTTCTCGGCTTCGAGATGCATCCCACCAACTACGTCTTCGGCAACCAGCTGGCGCTTACCGCTTGAGGAGACGCATAGCACCGGTGCGGGCGGCGAGGGGCAGGCCATGCTGAGCTTCCTGATCCGTCGCCTGCTCGCCCTGGTGCTGACGCTGGTGGCCGCGTCGTTCCTCGTCTTCGCGGTCACCCAGTTCTCGCCGAGCAACGTCGCCCGCGAGACGCTCGGCGCCTACGCCCTGCCCGAGCAGGTCCATTTGCTCTATGAGAAGCTCCAGCTCGGAGACCCGCTCGTCGTCCGCTACGTGCGCTGGGCGGGCGTGCTGCTTGGCCTGCGCAAGGACCCGCTCGACAACCCCGCCCTCGGCCTCAACATCACCGAGCCGCATGGCGGGAAGTTCTTCGGCAATTTCGGATATTCCACCCTCTTCCGCGTGCCGGTGGGCAGCATCATCTGGAACCGGCTCGGCAACACGGCGATCCTCGCCGGCATCGCCTTCGCGATCATCGTGCCGCTCTCGATGCTGCTCGGCATCCTCGCGGGCATGCGGCCGGGCAGCCCGATGGACCGGGCTCTTTCCGTGACCTCGATCACGATGACCTCGATGCCGGAATACGCGATCGGCGTCATCCTCGCCGCCCTCTTCGCGGTGTGGCTCAAGGCGCTTCCCGGTACCTCGCCGCTCGCCGCCGGCACCGGATGGTCGCTCTCGAGCCAGTACGCGCTGCCGGTTGCCGTGCTCGTCCTCTACGATTCGGGCTATGTTGCGCGCATGGTCCGCGCCTCGATGATCGATGTCCTGAACCGGCCGTTCGTCCGCACCGCCATCCTCAAGGGCCTGCCGCGGCGGCGCGTCATTCTGCGCCATGCGCTGCGCAACGCCATGATCGCGCCCTTCACCGTGATCCTCCTGCAGATCAACTGGCTGATCGGCGGCGTGGTGGTGACGGAGACCGTGTTCGCCTATCCGGGCTTCGGCCGCATGCTCCTCGAGGCTTCGCTCTTCGGCGATATCTCGCTCATCGAGGCGGCGACGCTGATCGCCCTCGTGGTCGCTATCGGCACGCAGCTTCTGAGCGATGTCGGCTACTGGCTGCTCGACCCGCAGGTGCGCGGATGAGGCGGCCCCTTCTCCTCCGCGCACCGTCGGGCATCGCCGCCGGCGCCCCTTCCCCGATCGAGGTCGCATTCGGCATCGAGACGATCGCGACCGCGCGCCCGAGCCTGCTGCGCCGCCTGCCGTCCTCTGGCGTGGCGATGGTGGGGCTCGGCATCATCCTCTTCTGGGTGATCCTCGCGCTCATCGCGCCCGTTCTGCCGCTGCCCTCGCCCACCGCGCAGGACTATCTCGCGATGGCCCATCCCGGCCCGTCCTGGCATCATCTTCTGGGCGTCGATCCGCTCGGTCGCGACACGCTCTCGCGCCTCGTCTGGGGTGCGCGGATCGTTCTCGTCGTCGCCCCGGTCTCCGTCCTGGTCGCCTACGCGGTGGGCTGTGCGATGGGGCTCATCGCAGGCTTTTACGCGGGCTTCGTCGACGCCGTGGTCAGCCGGGTGAGCGACGTGATCCTGGCCTTTCCCGTGGTCGTCCTCTACGTCGTCCTGATCGCGGCGGTCGGCGCCTCGGCGCTCAACATCGTCGTCGCCGTGGTGGTCGCCTCGGCGCCGGCGATCTCGCGCATCGTCCGCGGGCTCACGCTGCAACTGGTGCGGCAGGATTTCGTGGCGGCCGCACGCCTGCGCCGCGAATTGCCGCTTTTCATCATGGTGGTTGAGATATTGCCGAACTGTCGCGGTCCACTGATCACCGATTTCTGCCTCCGGCTCGGTTACACCGTCATCACCATCGGCACGCTCGGCTTCCTCGGCCTCGGCATACCCCCGCCTGCGCCGGACTGGGGCGGCATGGTCCAGCAGGCAACGCCGATGCTGACGGTGTATCCGGAGATGGCGCTCTTCCCGGTCCTGGCGCTCGTTTCTCTCGTGCTTGGCTTCAATCTGCTCGCCGATGGGCTCAATGAGCTCTCCCGCGCAGACTGAGGGCCTGGCCCCGGCCCACGCCGATCCCCGGGCGCAGCGGCCCGCGCTGCTCGAGATCCGCAATCTCCGCGTCGAGTATCGCACCACCCGCGGCCGGATGGTCGCACTGCCCGATTTCTCGCTCCGCCTCGGCGAGGGCGAAAGCCTCGGCCTCGTCGGCGAATCCGGCTGCGGGAAATCGACCCTCGCCATGGCGGTCATGCGCCATCTCGGGTCGAGCGGCGTCATCGCCGGCGGCGAGATCATCTTCGAGGGCCGCGACATCGCCCGCTTGAGCGAGGCGGAGCTCGAGCGCGTGCGCGGCACGCGGATGAGCATCGTCTACCAAGAGCCGGCGAGCGCGCTCAACCCGAGCATGACGGTCGGGCGCCAGCTCATCGAAGTGCCCATGGTGCACCAGGGCATGCCGCGCAAGGAGGCCTATCGCCGCGCCGCGGAGGTGCTCGCGGAGGTGCACATCCCGGATCCCGAAGCCTTCCTCGAATGCTATCCGCATCAGCTCTCGGGCGGGCAGAAGCAGCGCGTGGTGATCGCCATGGCGTTGCTCGCTAATCCCGCGCTCCTGCTGCTCGACG
Organism: uncultured Pseudomonadota bacterium; assembly: GCA_963745975.1. Lineage (GTDB taxonomy): Bacteria > Pseudomonadota > Alphaproteobacteria > Acetobacterales > Acetobacteraceae > JAKAWQ01. Next base: position 115,737 of record CAVUZJ010000010.1, on the reverse strand, counting down.
AGCCGACCACCGGGCTCGACGTGACGGTCGAGGCCGCGGTCCTCGACCTCGTCGACGAGATTCGCCGCCGCCACGGCACGGCACTTCTCTACATCTCGCACAATCTCGGCCTGATCGCGCGCGTGGCCGACCGCGTCGGCGTCATGTACGCGGGCAGGCTCGTGGAAGACGCGCCCGTGGCCTCGCTTTTCGCCGACCCGCGCCATCCCTATACGCTCGGGCTCATGCGGGCGATTCCGCGGATGGGAATCAGCAAGCGCGAGCGCGCCCTGGTACCGATCCCGGGCTCGGTGCCGGCGCAGGGCCAGAGCCCGCGCGGCTGCACCTTCGGCCCGCGCTGCCCGCTGCACCTGCCCGAAGCGTGCGACGCCGGCCCGATCGCGCTCGCCGATGTCGGGCCGAGGCATTGGGCGCGTTGCGTGCGCACCGGGGAAAGCGCTCTTCTTGTCCCTACCGCCGCGCCCGCCCCGCACGTCGCGAGCGCGGACGGCGAGACGATCATCGAGGCCGACCAGCTCTCGCGCTTCTATGCGCTCCGCCGCGGTGTGGTTCGCGCCAACGACCGGCTCGACCTCGAGGTGAGGCGCGGCGAAGTGCTCGCGGTCGTCGGCGAATCCGGATCCGGCAAATCGACCTTCGCGCGCCTCCTCGCCGGGCTCGAGGTGGCGACCGGCGGCGCGCTCCGCTTCGACGGCGTCGATATCGCCAAGCGAACGGTGCATCAGCGCACGCCCGAGCAGGTGGCGCAGATCCAGATGGTCTTCCAGAACCCGGAAGCGACACTCAACCCCTCCTTCTCGGTCGGCTGGCCGATCCGGCGCGCGCTCCGGAAATTCGGCATCGCCCGCCGCCGCGCCGAGATCGCCGCCCGCGTCCGAACGCTGCTCGAAATGGTCCAGCTTCCGGCATCGGTGCGCCATTCGCTGCCGCGCCAGCTCTCCGGCGGCCAGAAGCAGCGCGTCGCCATCGCCCGCGCGTTCGCCGGCCGCCCCGAAGTCCTGATCGCCGACGAGCCGACCTCGGCGCTCGACGTCTCGGTGCAGGCAGCGGTCGTCAACCTGCTGCTCCGGATCCAGGCCGAGAGCGGCACGACGATGGTCTTCATCAGCCACGATCTCGGCCTCGTGCGCTATATCGCCGACCATGTCGTCGTGATGTATCTCGGCCGCGTCATGGAAGCGGGGCCCACCGCCTCGCTCTACGCGCCGCCCTACCACCCGTACACCGAAGCGCTGCTCTCCGCGGTCCCCTCGATCGACCCCACCGCGGAGAGCCGGCGCGTCCGCCTCGTCGGCGATTTGCCGAGCCGGACCGCTCTCCGCCAGGGCTGCCCCTTCGCCACCCGCTGCCCGCGCAAGCAGGGCGCGGTCTGCGACACCGATCCGCCGCCGCTCCGCGATGCCGGCAGCGGGCATCTCATCTTCTGCCACATCCCGCTCGAGCGTCTCCGCACGCTTGAGCCCCTTGGCGAGCCGCTCGCGGTTCCGCTCGCCGTGGCGCCCGAGCCGCTGGCGGGATAACCGCCGGACTGCCGCAGCAGGCGACGCCCACCACAGAGGAACGCTCGTCATGACCGGATCGCCGCACGTGACCGAAAGCCGGATCCTCCGCATGGCGCGGCCGCTCGCCCCAAGGGAGAGCGAAGGCGTGAGCGCGCGCGGCGCCGCGCCGCTCGGCTTCGATCTCCCGGCCCGCCTCGCCGAGATCGATCAGCCCGCGCTGCGCGCCCACCGCCTCGCGCGCCTGCGCGCCGAGCTCGCGCGCCTCGACTATGCCGGCGCGCTGCTCGCGGACCCGATGAACATCCGCTACGCAACCGGCACGCGCAACATGGCAATCTGGACCCTGCACGCACCCGGCCGCTACGCGTTCGTCGCCACCGAGGGCCCGGTCGTCCTCTTCGACTTCTCGGCAACCCGGCATCTCAGCGCCGGGATAGAAACGATCGACGAACGCCGCGACAGCACGCCCTGGTTCTATTTCATCGCCGGCCCGCGCGTTGCGGAAAAAACCGCGATCTGGGCCGCCGAAGTCGCAAGCCTCGTCGCCCAGCATGGGGGCGCGAACCATCGCCTCGCGATCGACCGCTGCGAACCCTGGGGCGCCGAAGAGCTTCGTGCCCGTGGCATCGAACTCTTCGACGCGCAGGAGCCGCTCGAGCGCGCGCGCGCCGTCAAGTCGGCCGAGGAGATCGCCTGCCTCCGCCTCTCGATGGAGGTGTGCGACACCGCGATCGACCGCATGCGCGCCGCCCTCGCACCCGGGCTCACCGAGAACCAGCTCTGGAGCATCCTCCACGAAACCAACATCGCCCATGACGGCGAATGGATCGAATGCCGCCTGCTCGCCTCGGGCGAGCGCACCAACCCGTGGTTCCAGGAATGCGGCAATAGGGTGATCGAGGCCGGGGACATGGTGGGCTTCGATACCGACATGGTCGGGCCCAACGGCTATCTCGCCGACATCTCGCGGAGCTACGTCTGCCCGGGAAAGAAGCCCACGGACGCGCAGCGCAAGCTGCACGGCCTCGCCCAGGAACAGGTCCTCTTCAACATCGCACTCCTACGCCCGGGTCTCTCGTTTCGTGAATTCGCCGAGCGCGCCTGGCCGGTTCCGGAGGCATTCGTGCCGAACCGCTATATGACGATGGTGCACGGCGTGGGCTTCGTCGACGAATACCCTTCGCTCGCTTACGCGGCGGATTTCGCCGATTGGGGCTATGACGGGATGTTCGAAGAGAACATGGTGGTCTCGGTCGAGAGCTATCTCGGCGTGGTCGGCGGCGCCGAGGGCGTCAAGCTCGAGCAGCAGGTCCTGATCGCCGCGAACGGCGCGGTTCCGCTCTCGCGCACGCAATTCGCCGATTCGCTCCTGCCGTGAGCCGAGAGGCGCGGACCATCCGTCTCATCGACGCCTTCGAGGCCGACGGCGCGCTCGACTTTCCCTCCCTCATCGCCGCGCTCCGCGCCGGCCATCGCGCCGGCGTCGCGGCGAGCGAACGCCTCCTCCTCGCGCAGCCTTCAACCGGCGAAGGTGAGGACCATCTCCTGCTCCTCGCCGCCTGGCAGCGCGGCCAGGCGCTCGGCGTGAAGCTCGCCTCGGTCTTCCCCGCCAACGCCGAGCGCGGAATGCCAACCATCGCCTCGGTCTTCGTGCTCTTCGACGGCGAAACCGGCGCGCCGCTCGCGGTGATCGAAGCCACCCCGCTCACGATCCGCAAGACCGCCGCCGATTCCGCGCTCGGCGCCGATTATCTCGCCCGCCGCGACGTGCGCACCCTGCTCATGATCGGCGCCGGCAAGCAGGCGCCCTCTCAGATCGAGGCGCATCGCACCGTGCGCCCCAGCCTTGCCCGCATCCTCGTCTGGAACCGCACCGCAAGCGCCGCGGAGGCACTCGCTGCCCGCCTCCGCGCCCAAGGCCTCGCGGCAGAAACCACCACCGACCTCGAGGCCGCGGCGCGCAGCGCGGACGTGATCTGCTGCGCAACCGCAAGCCGAAGCCCGATCCTCCGCGGCGCCTGGCTCGCGCCCGGCACGCATGTCGATTTGGTCGGCTCATTCACCCCGGAGATGCGCGAAGCCGACGACGAGGTGATGCGTCGCGGCCGGCTGTATGTCGACAGCCGCTGGTTCACCGCGGGCGTTGCCGGCGACATCGTCCAGCCGATGCGCGACGGCGTCATCACAAAGGCCGATATCGCGGGCGATCTCTTCGATCTCACCCAGGACAAGGTCTCGGGCCGGCAAAGCGACGCGGAGATCACAATCTTCAAGAACGGCGGCGGCGGCCATCTCGACTTGATGGCAGCAACGCTCGTCTACGAGCGCGCCGGCCGCAATATCCATTCAGGAGTCCATGATGCCGTCACGCGATGATCCGCTTCTGCAACCGCTCCAGCTCGGCCGCCTCACCTTGCGCAACCGCATCATGAGCACCTCGCACGAGCCAAACTTCTCCGAGGACGGCATGCCGAAGGACCGCTACCGGCTCTATCACGTGGAGAAGGCGAAGGGCGGCATCGCGCTGACAATGACCGCGGGCTCGGCCGTGGTCTCCCCGGACTCGCCGCCGGTGTTCGGCAACCTGCTCGCCTACAAGGACGAGATCGTTCCCTGGATGCGCCGCCTCGCCGATGAATGCCACGAGCACGGCACAGCGGTGATGATCCAGCTCACCCATCTCGGCCGGCGCACCGCATGGAACAAGGCGGACTGGCTGCCCGTCCTAGCCCCGTCGCCGGTCCGCGAGCCCGCGCACCGCTCCTTCCCCAAGGAAGCGGAGGAGTGGGACATCGAACGGATCGTCGCCGATTACGGAACCGCCGCGGCACGCATGGAGGAAGCCGGCCTTGACGGCATCGCCTTCAACGCTTACGGCCATCTCGTCGATCAGTTCTGGTCGCCGGCCACCAATCACCGCACCGATCTCTACGGCGGCAGCCTCGACAACCGCCTGCGCTTCACCTTCCGCGTTCTCAACGCGATCCGCGCCGCAACCAGGCCCGGCTTCCTCGTCGGCATCCGCATGGTCGCCGACGAGGACTGGGAAAAAGGCCTCACCAAAGCCGAAGGAATCGCAATCGCCCAGCGTCTGGTTGCAAGCGGCCAGATCGACTTCCTCGACATCATCCGCGGCCATATCGAGACGGACGCGGCACTCGCGCAGGTGATCCCGCTCTACGGCACGCCCTTGGCGCCGCATCTCGATTTCGCCGGCGAGGTCCGCGCCGCAACCCACTTTCCCGTCTTCCACGCCGCGCGCATCCAGGACGTGGCGACCGCGCGCCACGCCATCGTCTCGGGCAAACTCGACATGGTCGGCATGACCCGCGCCCACATCGCCGATCCGCATATCGTCAAGAAGCTCATGGAAGGCCGCGAGGAGGAGATCCGCCCCTGCGTCGGTGCCACCTATTGCATCGACCGGATCTACGAAGGCAACGACGCCGTCTGCGTCCACAACCCCGCCACGGGGCGCGAATCCTCCCTCCCGCACGTGGTGATGCGCACCACCGGTCCGCTCAAGAAAATCGTCATCGCCGGCGCCGGCCCGGCCGGGCTCGAAGCCGCACGCGTCGCATCCGCGCGGGGCCACGCGGTCACGCTCCTCGAAGCGACCGAGAAGGCAGGTGGCCAGATCCTGCTCGCGGTGCGCGCGCCGCGCCGCAAGGAATTGATGGGCATCGTCGAGTGGCGGCTCAAGCGCCTCGAAGCGCAGAACGTCGCAATCCGCTTCTCCACCTGGGCGCAAGGCGCCGAAATCCTGGCCGAAAACCCGGACGTCGTCTTCGTCGCCACCGGCGGCGTGCCGGACACCGAGGTCCTGGAAAGCGGGAACGATCTTGTCGTCTCGACCTGGAGCATCCTCGCCGGCGAGGTGAAGCCGGCGGAACGGGTTTTGCTCTTCGACGACAACGGCGCCCACCCTGGCATGCAGGCGGCCGAGTTCCTTGCCGAAAGCGGCGCCAAGGTCGAGCTCGTCACGCCCGAACGCTACTTCGCCCCCGAGATCGGCGGGCTCAACCACGCCGCTTACGCGAGAATCTTCCACCGCTGCGGCGTGCGCATCACCATCAACACGCGGCTCCTGGCCGCGCGGCGCGAAGGCAACACACTCGTCGCCACACTCGGCTCCGATTTCGGCGCGGAACAATACGAACGCGAAGTGGACCAGATCGTGGTCGAGCACGGAACCCTTCCCGTGGCCGACCTCTACGAGGAGCTGCGCCCAACGTCCGTCAATCGCGGTGAGGTGGACTACACGGCCCTGATCGCAGGAAAACCCCAGGACATCATACGCAGCCCCGACGGCGGCTTCCGCCTGTTCCGCATCGGCGACGCCATCGCCAGCCGCAACATTCACGCCGCCATCTACGAAGGCCTGCGCCTGGCGAAAGACCTGTAGCGCAAGACCAAGGGGGCTCTGCCCCCTTGAACCCCCGCCAGGGCCTGGGGCCCTGGACCCCGTTCGTTGCGGCGGCTGAGGGCGATTTGGGCGCTTGCGCGTCGCGCAAGCGCCCAAATCGCCCTCAGCCGCCGCAGAGAAGGGGTTCCAAGGGCTCAGCCCTTGGCAGGGGGTCCAGGGGGACAGCGTCCCCTTGGCCTTGTCGCCTTCGTGCAAGCCGATGGCGGAGTGGAGGAAGCGGTGTTGGCGTGAGCGTTTCACCATGGTGGGCAGTGGGTCAATGGAGCGTGTGATGCTGGAGCCGGGGATTGGTGCGTTGCTGGGCAGGCGGCGGGCGGGTTATGGGCTCGAGGGCGCGTTCTACAACAGTCCCGAGATTTTCGCCGCCGATGTCGATCTCATCTTTCGCCGGCACTGGATTTTCGTTGCCGTCGAGCCGGACGTGCCCGAGCCCGGCGATTATGTGCGGGTGGATATCGGCACCACTTCGGTCATCGTCGTTCGCGACGATGAGGGGGAGGTGCGTGCGTTCCACAATGTCTGCCGTCATCGCGGGGCGCGGATCCTCGAGGAGGAGAGGGGGTTCGTCGGCAACCTCGTCTGTCCGTACCATCGCTGGACGTATGATTTAGCCGGCAAGCTCCTGCATGCGCCGCTTTTGCCCGAGGATTGCGCGCGTTCCGCACTCGGCCTCAAGGCGGTGCATCTGCGGAGCGTTTCCGGGCTGATCTTCGTCTGTCTCGTGGATGAGCCGCCGGCGGATTTCGCTGAATTCGCCGCGAGTTTCGCGCCCTATCTCGCGCCGCATCGGTTGGCCGACTGCAAAGTTGCGAAGCGCATCGATCTCGTCGAGGAGGGCAACTGGAAGCTCACGATGGAGAACAACCGGGAATGCTATCATTGCGACGGGCATCCCGAGCTATTGCGTTCGTACTTTCATTATTTCGGCTATGGCGCGAACGATGTGAGTCCGTCCGAGCGCGCCCGCTACGAGCGGCAGGAGCGCGTGCACGACGGGTATGTCGCGCGCTGGGAGGCGCGCGGGCTGAGGTGGGAGGCGATCGAGCTTCTGGAGGGAAGGCCGAGCGGCTTCCGCACCGAGCGGCTCGCCTTCGTCGAGGACGCCGAATCCTACACGATGGACACCAAGGTTGCGTGCCGGCGCCCCATGGCGGATTTCGACGAGAAGCGACTCGGGTCGCTGCATCTGCATACCCAGCCCAACTCCTGGCATCATTTCCTGAGCGACCATGCGGTGACCTTCGCGGTCCTGCCGCTCGCCGTCGATCGCACGCTGGTGCGCACGACGTGGCTCGTGCACAAGGAGGCGGTCGAGGGCGTGGACTACGACCTCGAGAACCTAACCAAGGTCTGGCGCGTGACGAACGAGCAGGATGCGCATTTCGTGGCGCTCGCGCAGAGCGGGACGAGCAGCCCGGCCTATGAGCCCGGCCCCTACACCGCGATCGAGTACCAGACCGAGGCGTTCGCCAACTGGTATCTGCAGCGCCTTCAGGCAGCACTACCCCAGTGAGCCAGGCCTGACCGGCCTGCCCGCGCGATTGCGGCGGGCTGGTAGGGGATGGCGCTTTCCTCGCCCGCCAGGTCCTCGAGGAAGCGGTCGCGCCACCGCTCCAGGCTGTTGCGGCGGAGTGCGGCGATCATCGCGGCGTGCCGCTCGCGCCGTTCCTCGCGCTCCATGGCGAGCCCCCTTGCGATCGCCTCGGCGACGCCGGTGCGGTCGTAGGGGTTGACGATCAGCGCCGCGTCGAGCTCGGCCGCGGCGCCGGCGAACTGCGAGAGCACCAGCACGCCCGGGTTCTCCGGGTCTTGCGCCGCCACGTATTCCTTCGCCACCAGGTTCATTCCGTCCTTGAGCGGCGTCACCAGCCCTACCTCCGCGAGGGCATAAAGCGGCATCAAAAGATGCCGCGCGAACCCCTTGTTGAGATAGTGCAGCGGCATCCAGTCGAGCTCGGCGAAGCGGCCGTTGATGCGCCCGGCCTCGCCCTCAAGCTCGGTGCGGATCTCGCGGTAGGTCTCGATATCGCTCCGCGAGGGCGGGGCGATCTGCACGAAGGTGATCGCGCCGTGGTACTCGGGGCGGGTTTCCAGGAAATGCTCGAAGGCGGCGAAGCGCTGCTTGAGGCCCTTGGAATAGTCCAGCCGGTCGACGCTGAGGATGAGCTTGCCGCCGCCGAGCGAGGCGCCGAGCCGCGCCGCCTGGCGCCGATTGGCGTCAGCCTCCGCCTGCCGCCGCACCTCGTCCACGTCCACCCCGATCGGGTAGACCCCGGTCTGCACGGCGCGCCCGAAGGCGGCGAGTTGCCCGCTCGGCAGGCGCCGTCCGCCGGCCTCGCGCAGGATATAGTCCTCGAACGCCATGCGGCTCGCCTCTGTCTGAAAGCCGATCAGGTCGAACCGGCAGAGCGCGCGCGCAAGCTCGGCGTGGGCCGGAATGGTCATGAACACCGAGGGTGCTGGGAAGGGCGTATGCAGGAAGAAGCCAAGCCGGTTGCCGACGCCCTCGGCACGCAGCGCCTCGGCGAGGCAGAAGAGGTGATAGTCGTGCACCCAAACCGGATCTTCGGGCGAGAGGTTCGCGGCGAGCGCGCGGGCGAAGAGCGCGTTCACCCGCTTGTAGCCGGCGAATTCCTCCCACTCGAACCGTGCGAGATGCGGCTTGTCGTGCAGCACCGGCCAGAGCGCGCCGTTGGCGAAGCCGCGATAATACTCGTCGTAATCGCGCTGGGAGAGGTCGAACGTCATCAGCCGGATTTCGCCCCGCCTGCGCTCCGGCTGGGCCACGGTTTCGCCCTCGGTCGTCTCGCCGCTCCAGCCGAACCAGAGCCCGCCTTTTTCGCTGAGCGCGTCGAGCACCCCGGCCGCAAGCCCGCCGTTGGTCGGCTCGCCCTCGGTGATCGGGGCGACGCGGTTGGAGACGACGGTCAGCCGCCCTCGCCGCGGCCGCCGAAGCCCCCGAAACGGCGAGGGGGGATCGGCAAGCGTGAGAGGCTCGTCCATCGCTCCTGCCTCCTCTCTCCCGGTTCCGCTCACCCGCCGGCGTGTGGCCCGGCCAATTCATTCGCGTTATGGTTGCAGCCGGCGAACGATCCGGGGCCTCAGCGCCCGGACGGGGAAGAACCGATCCTCGGCTAGAACACTCCTCAATCAAAGCGGCTTTATGGCGGCCCCGCCGCCCAAAACCTCTTCTCAGCCCCTTCTCAGCCCCTTGGGCAACCCGTTTTTTGCCACAGTCCCCGGCTAGATTGCGATCCTCGTCGATGTCCGCACGATGCAAGTTGCGGGTTCTCGTTCCTTCGGGTTGTCGATCGGGCCATGCGATGGCCCATCAGGAGTCTCCGCAACGATGCGCATCGCCCAAATTGCCCCGCTGCATGAAGCGGTCCCGCCGAAGCTGTACGGCGGCACCGAAAGGGTCGTTTCGTACCTGACCGAAGAGCTGGTGGCCCTCGGCCACGACGTCACCCTCTTCGCCAGCGGCGATTCCACTACCTCGGCGCGCCTCGCGCCGATGTCGAAGCAGGCGCTCCGGCTCGACCCGGGCGTGCGCGACACGCTCGCCCCGCATTTGCGCATGCTGGAGCTGATCCTCCGCCTGGCCGACGAGTTCGACGTCATGCACCTGCATGTCGATTATCTGCCGTTCTCGGCCTTCCTCCGCCAGCCGACGCCGTTCCTCACCACCCTGCACGGGCGGCTCGATCTGCAGGAATACGTCGAAATCTTCAACATCTTCCCCCGCGTGCCGGTGGTCTCGATCTCCGATTCCCAGCGTCTGCCGGTGCCCGATCTCAATTGGCTGGGCACGGTGCAGCACGGCCTGCCCCGCGATCTCCTGACCCCGCAGCCGGTCAAGCCCGACTATCTCGCCTTCCTCGGCCGCATCTCTCCCGAGAAGGGCGTCGACAAGGCGATCCGCATCGCCGGTCGCGCGGGCATGAAGCTCAAGATCGCCGCCAAGGTGGACCGCCTGGACACCGACTATTTCGACGAGCAGATCAAACCGCTACTGGCCGCCCCGCACGTCGAATATATCGGCGAGATCAACGAGGACCAGAAGCCCGCGTTCCTGAGCGGCGCCGCAGCCCTGATGTTCCCGATCGACTGGCCGGAGCCGTTCGGCCTCGTGATGATCGAGGCGATGGCCTGCGGCACGCCGGTGATCGCCTACAACCGCGGCTCCGTGTCCGAAGTCCTCGAGGACGGCCTGACCGGCGCGATCGTCGAGAGCGAGGCGGAGGCGCTCCAGGCGCTCAAGCGGCTGCCGCGCTTCGACCGCGCCGCCATCCGCCGCCGCTTCGAGGAGCGTTTCACGGCCCGGCGCATGGCCGAGGAATATCTCGACCTCTATGAGAGCCTGGTCCTGGCCAGCCGTCCGCACCTGCGCGCGGTGAACGCCTAACCCTCCTGCGCTGCCCCCTTGGGCCAGCGCCGGTGCAGCCACAGCCATGAGGCCGGGTCGGCGCGGATCCAGCGCTCCAGCGTCGCGTTCACGGCGAGCAGGATCGCATACATATCGGCCTCCTTCCTGCCCGTCATAGCCACCACCAGCGGCGGCTCGCAGATCATCCGGAACCGCGCGGGCCCAAGGCGTGCGATGCGAACCGGGACGATCGGAAATCCGAACCGGATCGCGAACTGGGCGAGCGCCGGCGCCGTCATCGCCTGGCGCCCGAAGAAGGGAACCGCCACGCCGTCGTTCATCTTCTGATCCACCAAGAGCCCGAGCGACCCCCCGCGCGCGAGATGCGCGAGCGCCGCCCGGGCGCCATGCGCGCCCTTCGCGAACATGCTCACGCGCGGGCCGAGCGCGTGCTGCCGCAGCGACTGGATGATGGCGTCCACGCGCGCGTTCGACGCGGCGCGATAGAAGCCGGAGACGGTGAGGCCAAGGGACGCGGCAATCGGCAGGATCATCTCCCAATTGCCGAAATGCCCGGAGAAGAAAATCACCTGTCCGCCCGCTTGCTTGAGACGCTCAATATGCTCCTCGCCATCGATCTCCCAGCCCGGCCCCTCGCACGTCCGGCGGAGCGCCGGCAGATGCGCGAGCTCGGCCGAGGTGCGGCCGAGATTGTCCCAGGTCGCGCGGATGACCCGCGCTCTTTGTGCCGCGGAGAGCTCCGGCAGGGCCTGGCGCAGATTCCGATCGGCGATCCGCGAAACGGAGAGAAGCGGCCCCACCGTGCGCGCCACCCAGCCGCCGAGATTGGAGGCGCGGACCGGGCCGAGCCACCGCAGCACGCCGATCGCGCCGCGAACCCACGCCGCCTCCAGCTCGTGCGATGCCCCGCGCAAGGAGGGCGCGTGCGATCGTGCCATGCCGCCCTATAGGGCGGCCCCATCGGGCCAGCAAGACGGACCCGGCCCGCGCCTTCCTTACTCCCCCAGGTCCTCGAGCACGGTGTCGAGAATGGCGCTCATCTGATCGATTTCCTCATCGCTCACCGTCAGCGCCGGCATGAAACGGAGCGTGTCGGGGCGCGGGCCGTTGATCAGCAGGCCCCGCGCCCGCGCCATCTCGATGGCCTCTGCCGCGATGTCTCTTCTGAGACCGAGCGCGCGGAGCAGCCCCTGGCCGCGCACCTCGCCCCCGCCATGCTTCCGCGCCAGCCCCGCCAGCCGATCCGCAAGCCGCTCGCCCGCCTCCGTTACCCGCGCGAGGAAGCCGGGTTTGCCGATCTCCTCCATCACCGCAACGCCCGCCGCCGCCATCAGCGGATTGCCGTTGAACGTCCCGCCCTGATCGCCGTGCTCGAAGCACGCGACATCGCGATGCGCGAGCAACGCCGCCAGCGGCACTCCGCCGCCGAGCCCCTTGCCCAAGGTCATGACATCCGGCGCGGTCCCGGCATGCTCGAAGCCGAAGAACGTCCCCGTGCGGCCCATGCCCGTCTGGATCTCATCGAGAATGAGCAGAATGCCGTGCTCCCGCGTGAGCGCCCTGAGGCCGCGCAGGAAGGGAAGCCCCGCCTCGAACACGCCCGCCTCGCCCTGGATCGGCTCCAGCATCACCGCCGCCGTCCGCTTCGTGATGGCGCCCTCGACCGCACCAAGATCGCCGAGCTTCACCTTCACGAAGCCCGGGACCTTCGGCTCGAAGAGACCCTCCCACGCCTGCTTCCCCGAGGCGGACATGGTGGCAAGCGTGCGCCCATGGAATCCATGCTCCATGGTGATGATCTCGTAGGCGCCATCACGGTATTTCGCGCCCCATTTGCGCGCGAGCTTGATCGCGCCCTCATTCGCCTCGGCGCCGCTGTTGGCAAGGAACACACGGTCGAGCCCGCTCGCCCGCGCGAGCAGCGCCGAAAGCCGCACCATCTTCTCGTTGTAGAACGCAGGGCTGCAATTGATGAGCCGCTCCGCCTGCGCCGCCAGCGCCGCCACCACCGGCCTCGGCGAATGGCCGAGGCAGTTCACCGCCCAGCCCTGGATGAAATCGAGATAGGTCCGGCCCTCCGTGTCGGTGAGCCAGGAGCCATGCCCCGCCACGAAAGTGATGGGCGGCCGGCGCGTGATATCCATCACCGCGGCGAATTGATCCGCCGGCGGATTGTCGAAGGTCGGGTTGTTCATGCTGGTCATCCTGTCGTCCTTTCCTGCTGGTCGTTGAAAGGCGACGGAGAGCCCTGGAATCACGAAGGCCCCCGCCGCTGCCGGCGAGGGCCTTCGTGATCGATCCGCGAACTCGTCTACAGCGCGCAGTGACCCGACGCCCTCGCCCGAAGGCGGCGACGTCGGCGAACCAGGATCTCCCTCGGGGACACGCACTGCATGCGCGCCCCATGCCCTCCCGCGCCCAAAATGTCAACCGAAACCGCCGGCCGGCTGCTACAATCCCCCGGCAAAGAGCGGAGGACGCCCATGCAAGCCGCGACATCGCCGCCCCGCGGACGCTCCCTCCTCGGGGCCGAAATGCCCGGGATCGACCTCCGCGATCTCGACGATGCCGCTTTCGCCGCGCTCCACGCCGCCTGGCTCGCCCACTCGGTCCTGCTCTTCCGCGGCCAGCGTCTCACCGACGCCGACCTCATCGCCTTCAGCCGCCGCTTCGGCGATCTCGACTTCGCGCCAGTGCAGGAAAACGGCCAGCGCTTCGTCGCCGGCCACCCGGAAATCTACGTCGTCTCCAACGTGCTCGGCGCGGACGGCCAGCCGATCGGCAGCCTCGGCGCCGGCGAGGCCGTCTGGCACACCGACATGTCGTACCTGGAGAAGCCGCCCAAGGCGAGCATGCTCTACGCGCTCGAAATCCCGCCCCAAGGCGGTGATACCTGGTTCTCCGACATGTACGCCGCCTACGAAAGCCTGCCCGCTCCTCTGCAAGCGCGCCTCGCCGGCCTCCGCGTCAAGCACGACGGCACCTACAACAGCGGCGGCTACGTCCGCGCCGGCGTGACACCCACCGACGATCCGCGCACGGCACCCGGCCGCCTCCACCCGCTCGTCTGCCAACACCCCGAGACCGGCCGTCGCATGCTCTACCTCGGCCGCCGCCGCAACGCCTATATCGACGGCCTAAGCCTCGCCAACTCCGAAGCCCTGCTCAACGAAATCTGGACATTCGCGACACAGCCGAGCATCGCCTGGCGCCACCGCTGGCAGGTCGGCGACCTGGTGCTCTGGGACAATCGCTGCACCATGCACCGGCGCGACCCATTCGACGCATCCGCCCGACGCATCATGCACCGCACCCAAATCAAGGGCGCCGCCCCACCCTCCGCCCAGCCTTAAGCAAGCAAGACCAAGGGGGCTCAGCCCTTGGCAGGGGTCCAGGGGACAGCGTCCCCTGGCCTTGCTTCCTTCAGGTTGGCCGGCACGTCGATGGTGAGCGACAGCAGGCGGAACGAGTTGGATTTGCCGTGGCCGTCGAGGTTCAGGCTGCTGTTCACCCCGCCCTCGAGCACGTCGTCGACCACGAAGTTGAAGGCGGCGATCGAGGGAAGATCGTAGCGTGTGACGCGGGTTGCGCCGCGGTGGTTGAAGAGGGAGAGCACGCGTTCCTCCGTCACCTGTTCCGCGAGCACAGGGTAGAACGCGGCGTTGTAGGGGATGAGGCTGATATTAAGCCGGTTGCCTTTGTCGCCGGCGCGCGCGTGCGCGATGTCGTGCAGGCTCACGCGGACGCGGCCGGCGCTCATGGCGCGAGCTCCGAGGCGCGATGGAGGGCGATTTCGGTCGGCACGGAACCGCGCGGCACGAGGAAAGAGCGGGTGACGATCCGCGGCACGGTGCGGAGGCGTGCGCCGCTCGATCCCGCCGGTCCGCAGCAGAGCATCGCGAGCACCTCGCGCACCGCCTGCTCGACCGTGTCGCGTGCCTCGCCCGCGACCGCGAGCCGCACGCGCACTTCCTCCGGTTCGGGGCCGGAGTAGGCGCGGCCGAGCGTGCCCGTATCGTCATCGTGCACGCTTGCGATGCCGATGAGATCGACGCGCGCGCGCACGGGCAGCCCGCGCCGGTTGATTCTTTCCTTCAGCACCTGGCCCGCGAGCCGGGCGCGTGCGAGCGCGTTCGGTCCGGCGAGCGAGATCTCACCCTCGCCGAGAAAGCCCGCTTCGTAGCAGGCCGTGACCTTCAGCGTCACCGGCGCCTTGTGCCCGCGCATGCCCGAGACGGCGACGCGGTCGGGCCCGACTTGCGCAAGCCGGACCTCGGAAATGTCGAGCACGACGTCGGGTGTGATGTAGGCGGCGGGATCGTGCACCTCGTAGAGGAGCTGCTCCTTGACGGTGCGGAGATCGACCAGCCCGCCGGTGTCGTCCGCCTTGGTGATGACGAGATTGCCTCTTGCATCGATTTCGGCAATCGGGAAGCCGATATTCGCGGGATCCGGGATATCCTTGAAGCCCGGATCGTAGAACACCCCGCCGGTCACCTGCGCGCCGCATTCGAGCAGGTGTCCCGCGGTGACGCCGGCGGCGAGGCGCTGCCAATCCGTTGCATTCCAGCCGAAGTGCGCGATCATCGGCGCCAGCGCGAGCGCGGGATCCGCGACGCGCCCGGCGATCACGATGTCCGCGCCGCGCAGCAGTGCGGCGGCGAGGGGCATGGCACCGAGATAGGCGTTGGCCGAGATCATCGTGGCGGGATCCGCAGCGATCGAGGCGTCCGATTCGATCACTTCCGCCGCATCGAGAGGAATTTTGCCCTTCACGTCGTCGCCCGAGATCACGGCGATGCGCAGCTCCGCGAGCCCGAGCCGCAAGGCAAGCCGCGCGAGCGCGCGCGCCGCCGCCGGAGGATTGGCCGCACCGAAATTGCCGAGGATCGGAATCCGATGCGCCGCGCAATCGGCGAGGATCGGCGCCAGCAGCCGCTCCAGCATCGGCTCGTATCCCGCATCGGGGTCGCGCCGCTTCTCGAGCTGCGCGAGCGCGATCGTCCGCTCGGCCAGCACTTCGAGGAACAGGGCCGCCGGCCCGCCCTTCGCGATCAGCGTGCGCACCACCGGGATCGGCGCATCGATCCGGTCGCCGGAGAACCCGGCACCGTTCCCGACACGGAATAGATTGTCCGGCATGGCGTTTCTCCCGAGCGAGCCAACCCCGGGCGAAGCACGGCGTCAAGCCGGCCTTGCTTGACGGAGGCCCGGCGCGCTGGAAAGGTCGGACGGTTCGGCGTGCAGGGGAGGGGTGCCGTGGTTCAGGCGGAGAAAAATCCTGAAGTGCGCGGCTGCCAGGCGCCCCGCGCGCACATCGCAACGCCCAAGCTGAAGGCCCCGCCCGGCAGCACGGATTGTCATTTCCATATTTTCGGGCCGCACGCGCGCTACAGGTTGAGCCCCGGCCGCAGCTATACCCCGCCCGAAGCGCCGGTCGAGCAATATCTCGCACTCGCGGCCACGCTCGGGCTCGAGCGGATGGCGGTGGTCCAGCCCTCGATCTACGGCACGGACAATGCGTGCACGCTCGACGCGGTCGCGCGCTTCGGCCAGGCGCGCGCGCGGGCGGTCGTGGTGATCGACGATCAGGCGGCGCCGCACGAGCTCCGCCGGATGCATGAGGCGGGCGCGCGCGGCGTGCGCTTCAACGCCGTGAGCGGCAACGGCACGCCGCTCGAGCAGCTCCATACGCTCGCCCGACGCATCGCCCCGCTCGGGTGGAATTTGCAACTCTACGTGCACGGCGAGCAGCTCGCGGAGCTTGCGCCCGCGCTTCCCGGCCTCGGCCTGCCGGTGGTGATCGACCATATGGGCGGGATTTCCACCGCGAAGGGCGTCGATCATCCTGAGTTCCGTGCCCTCCTTCGCCTGCTCGAAGGCGGGCGCGCCTGGGTGAAGCTCTGCGGCTACCGAAGCTCGGCGGCGGGCTATCCCTTCGCCGATGTCGCGCCCATGGCGAAAGCCCTGATCGCGGCGGCGCCCGAGCGCTGCCTCTGGGGCACGGACTGGCCGCACCCGAGCTACATGCGCACGATGCCGGACGACGGCGAGCTGCTCGATCTGCTCGGTACCTGGGCGCCGGAGGCCGCGCTCCACCGCCGCATCCTCGCCGAGAATCCGGTCATGCTCTACGGATTTCCCCCACTCCTCTGAGCGCGCACCTCACGCGTTGGCGGCCTTGCGCGCCGCCGCTTCCTCCGCGCTCGCCACGCCGCCGTGCGCCGCCGACCACGCCATCGGGTCCTCCAGAAAGCGCCGCACCTCGGCGAGCGCCGTGTCGGCGAAATAGGGCCGGTCCTTGCACGCCTCGAGCACGTCCCACCAAGTGCAGAGATGGTGCAGCGTGATGCCCATGGTGCGCAGCGTCTCGAGGCTGCCGGGGAAGACGCCGTAGAAAAAGACGACGAAAGCGTGGTTGACGACGGCACCGGCGCCGCGCAGCGCCTCGGTGAACTGGATCTTGGACTGTCCGTCGGTGGTGAGGTCCTCGACCAGGAGCGTCTCTTTCCCCTCCGGAACATCGCCCTCGATCAGCGAGTTCCGCCCGAACCCTTTCGGACGCTTGCGCACATAGGCCATCGGCGCCAGCATCCGGTCCGCGATCCAGGCGGCGAAGGGAATGCCCGCCGTCTCGCCGCCTGCCACCACCTCGATCGTTTCGAACCCGATATGCCTGCCGATCTTCTCGACCGCCAGCTCGCAGATGCGCGCCCGCGCGCGGGGGAAATAAATGATGCGCCGGCAATCGATATAGACCGGCGAGGCCCAGCCCGAGGTGAAGGTATAGGGCTCCTCCGGCCGGAAATTGACCGCCTTGATCTCGAGCAGAATGCGCGCGGTCGCCAGCGCCGCATCGCGGTCCCAATCGCTCGTTCCGATCCCCGCCATCCTTGCCTCCCGCTGCCCCCGCCTTCGTAGCGCCCGGCCGGGGATTCCGTCCATCGTCCTGACGGAAGGTTGACGCTGGGCCGGCCTCTCGGCAGCTTGCCGCCGCACCGAGGGAGAGCTCGCATGGCAAGGCGCTACCGGATCGCGGTGATCGCGGGGGACGGGATCGGCAAGGAGACGGTGCCGGAGGGGTTGCGCGTGCTGGACGCCGCCGCCCGCCGCTTCGGCTTCGAGCTCGCCGGCACCGAGTACGACTGGTCCTGCGAGCGCTACGAGCGCACCGGCGCGATGATGCCCGAGGACGGGATCGACCAGCTCAAGGAGAGCGACGCGATCTTCTTGGGTGCCGTCGGCTGGCCCGGCGTGCCCGATCACGTCTCCCTCTGGGGTCTCCTGATCCCGCTCCGCCGCCAGTTCGACCAGTACGTCAACCTCCGCCCGTGCCGGCTGCTCCCGGGCGTCAAAACCCCGCTCGCGAACCGCACCCCGGCCGAGATCGATTTCTACGTGGTGCGCGAGAACACCGAAGGCGAATACAGCAGCACCGGCGGGCGGATGTTCGCCGGCACCGAGCGCGAGTTCGTCACCCAGCAGAGCGTCTTCACCCGCCACGGCGTCGATCGCGTGCTGCGCTACGCCTTCGCGCTCGCCCGATCGCGGCCGAAGAAACATTTGACCTCGGCCACCAAGTCGAACGGCATCACCTTCACGATGCCGTACTGGGACGAGCGCTTCCGCGCCGTCGGCGCGGAATTCCCGGACGTGCGCACGGACCAGTTCCACATCGACATCCTGACCGCGCAGTTCGTCCAGCATCCGGACTGGTTCGACGTCGTGGTGGGCTCCAACCTCTTCGGCGACATCCTCTCCGATCTCGGCCCCGCCGTCGCCGGCTCGATCGGCATCGCCCCTTCCGCGAACATCAACCCCGAGCGGGTCTTTCCCTCGATGTTCGAGCCGGTCCACGGCTCGGCGCCGGACATCGCGGGGAAGAAAATCTGCAACCCGATCGGCCAGATCTGGTCGGGTGCCATGATGCTCGAACATCTCGGCGAGCCCGACGCGGCCGCCGCGATCGTCACCGCGATCGAGAAGCTCCTCGGCGAGGGCGGTCCCCGCACGCGCGACATGGGCGGCCAGGCCGCCACCGCGGACGTGGGCAAAGCGCTCGCCGAGGCGGTTGCCGGTAGCTAAAGAATCCCGATCGCGCTGAGTTCGGCACCCTGCGCCGTGCCGGCGATCCAATGCGAGCCCTCGCCCAAGTCCGGCCGGCGCAGCACGCGGTGGAACTGGAACCGGTCCGCCTTGTAGAAGGTGCGCGAGCATTCCACCGCCTCCCCGTCGGCGAGCCGGACGATCCGTTCGACGAGGATCAGTGGGTGATCGATGGCGACGCCCAGCATATGGGCGCGGAACTCGTCGGCGATGATGAACGCCATGGTCTCCTCGGCCTCCTGCGGCCGGAGCGCGAACACCTCCTCGAGCGTGCGCACCAGCGGCTGGCGGAGGTCCGCGGAGAGGAGCCCGGGCACCAGCCGCGCCGGCACGTAGCTGGTGCGCGAGGCGACGGGCTCGCCGCCGCTTGCGAGCACCTTGCGGATCTTGAACGCCGGTCCCCCGCCCGCCATCCCGGGCTTGGCGGCGATCCAGTCCGGCAGCGCCACCTGCTCGACGCTGAAGAGGCGGATCTGTGCGGGGTCGGCGGCGTCGAACCCGCCGAGCAGGAAGTGCGGCGATTCCGAAAGCAGCTCGGTGAGCCGGGCGGCGCGGACAAAGGTGCCGCGGCCCTGCTGGCGCAAGAGCAGCCCCTCGTCCACCAGCGAGGTGATCGCCTGGCGAACCGTCACGCGCGAGAGGTGGTAGCGCCGGCACAATTCGGTTTCGCTCGGAACCCGGTCGCCGTCCTTGAGGTGGAAGGTGACGAGATCGCGCAGCGCATGCTTGAGCTGGAGCCAGAGCGGCGTCGAGGCGGCGGGGTCGAGCGGTCGTTCGGGAAACTCTGGCATCGTGACACGCAATTCCGGGGCAGTGCCTGAGAGGTGCGGGTTCGGCTCGCCAAGGGACGTGGACGTTTCGGGCCCGGTTGCAATGGGGCGCTTGATTGACGGGCAACTATAATACGTCCTAAGATGACTTAACAAGCGCGGACTGTAGCGGTGCCCATGGCGGCAGCGGCCGCCGGTGAGGAGGGGAGGGATGAGCGAGGTCGCAACCATCGCGAAGCTGCATCACGTCATCGAGGGCCAGGGCCCCTGGGTCACGGTCGTTCATTCGCTCGCCGCGGACCACTCGCTGCTCGCCGCGCAGGCGCGCGCGCTCGCACCTGATTTCCGTGTGCTGAGCCTCGATATTCGCGGGCACGGCAGAAGCGAGGTGAAGCCTTCGCCCTACTCGATGGCGGCCCTCGCCGAAGACGTCGCCGCGCACCTCGGAAATCTCGGCATCGCGTCGACGCATTGGGTCGGGATCTCGCTCGGCGGCATGATCGGGCTGACCTTGGCGCTCGCCCATCCGCGCCTCGTCCGCAGCCTCGTGCTCGCCGACACCACCGCCGGTTACCCGCCCGAGGCGCATGCCGCCTGGCGCGAGCGGATCGGCATCGTCCGCACCAAGGGGATGGAGGCGGTGCGCGAGGGCACGCTCGGCCGCTGGCTCACCGCGCCCTTCCGCGCCCGCGAGCCCGCGACCGCCGAGCGCCTCGGCGCGCTGATCGCGGCGACGCCCGCGGAAGGCTTCATCGGAAGCTGCGAGGCGATCATCGGCTACGACGTCTCGGCGCGTCTGGCCGAGATCGCCTGCCCGACCCTCGTCATGGTGGGCGAGCAGGACGAGGCGACGCCACCCGCGATGGCCGAGACGCTCGCACTCGGCATCCGGGGTGCGGTGCTCAAGCGCATCCCGAACGCCGCGCACCAGAGCAGCACCGAGCAACCCGCCCTTTTCAATGCGACCCTCGCGGAGTTCCTCGCTCATGCCGGCTGAGCCGAACGTCCCGGCGAAACCTGCTTCGCCGCTCGCGCTCCACACCTGGACGCTCGACACCACGCCGCTCGCCCCGGCGATCGCCGCCGCCAAGGCGGCGGGGTTCGATGCGATGGAGCTGCGCTGGACCGATTTCAAGCGCTGCAACGAGCGCGGCATGAGCAATGACGACGTGCTCACGCTCGTGCGCGCGGGCGGGCTCCCCGTCGGCGTGCTCGGCGTCGAATATGGCTGGCTCTTCGCGCACGGCGAGGAAAGCCGCCGCCTCTACGACGTGTTCCGCCTCAGCTGCCGCAATGCGGTGGCACTCGGCTGCACGATGCTGATGAGCGCGCCCGGCCCCTATTCCGGCCCGTTCGCCGACGCGATCGCGAACTTGCGCGCGGGCGCGGAAATCGCCGCCGAGCACGGCCTCAGGCTTGCGATCGAGTTCAATTCCCAGCACGACGTGATCAACAAGCTCGCCGTGCAGCGCGAGCTCGTCGCGGCCGCCGATCGCCCCAATTGCGGCCTCCTGCTCGACGCCTATCATCTGGCCCGCAGCGGCGCCGGCGGCCGCGGCTTCGCCGACGTGCCGGGGAAGGACATCTTCGTCTTCCAGTACAGCGACGTGCCCGCCAACCCGGTCACCGGCGTCAAGCGCCCGACCGACCGGCTGCCGCCCGGCCAGGGCGTCGTCGCCTGGCACGACGTGCTCGGCCTGCTCGCGGAGAAGGGATATGCGGGATATCTGAGCTACGAGGCGCCGAATCCCGCGCTCTGGGCGCGCCCGCCCCTCGAAGTGGCGCGCGAGGGGCTCGAGGCGACAAGGCGCCTGCTCGCCCAACCAGCCGCCGGGCCCGTCGCCTGACGCGCCACGCGCCGGATCAATCGGAACGGCCCAATTGAAACGGGAGAGAAACGACATGGCGGCGATCCAGGAAACCAGCCCGGCTTCGGCCGCGGACCCGCTCTTTGCCGGCCTCTTCGACAAGAGCATCACCGCGATCCCCGCCTCCGTCGAGGCCCAGCGCTACATGACCAGCGTCGCACCCCCCGCCGCCAATTCGGGAAGCTGGGTGGAGCAGAAGCGGCTGCCCGTGCCGGTCGGCGAAATGGGCGTCATCGTCTGCGAAAATCGCATCCACATCATCGGCGGCTATGCCCGTGGCCGCGTGGACGGGGATTTCCACCAGGTGTTCGATCCCGCGACCGGGAGCTGGTCGCTCAAGGCGCCGCTCCCCTTTCCCTGCAACCATATCGCGCTCGCCGCGATCGAAAGCCGCATCTACACTTTCGGCGGCTTCATCGAGCAGAACCGCTGCCCGCATTCGTGCTGCTTCGTCTATGACGCGAAGACCGACCGCTGGGAGACGATCGCCGCACTCAGCCGTCCGCGCGGCGCGATCTCGGCCGTGCTCGTCGAAGACCGCATCCATCTCCTCGGCGGGCGCGACGTCCGCTCCGTCGAATGGCACGAGACCTACGATCCCAAGACCGACCGCTATGCCATGCTCGGCGGCATGACCGGCTCGACCCGCACGCAGCCCTTCGTCGGCCAGCGCGACCATATGGGCGTCGTCGTCCTCGATGGCCGCATCCACGCCATCGCCGGCCGGATGGACAGCTACGATTTCAACACCGCACTCCACGCCGTCTACGATCCCGCGGGCGATTCCTGGTCGTTCCGCGCCCCACTCCCCACGCCGCGCAGCGGCCCCTCGGCCGCGCTCTATCGCGGCCGCATCCTGGTCATGGGCGGCGAGGCCACCGGCCGCGTCTTCGGCACGCACGAGGCGTACGATCCCGCGAAGGACCGCTGGGAGGCGATGGCGCCGATGGCCGTGCCCCGCCACGGCCTCCACGGCGCGACCGCGGCGATCATCGGCGATCGCGTGCACATCCCGGGGGGCGGTCCGCTGCCCGGCGGCAGCGTCCAGGGCGCCTACCACGACGCCTTCACGCTCGACTGAGGCGCATGAGCAGCATCGCCGCGCCGGCGGACTATGTCCCGCCGCTCGAATTCGGCAACCGCGCCTTCGCCGGCTGCGAGAGTGAAGCGGGCAAGGTCGTGGTCATCGATTCCCCGCGCGAGGCGGGCGCCTCGCTGGTGCCGCTCGATCCCCCGCGCGATGTCCTCGTCCACGCCGCCTACATGGCCCGCCCGGTCGCCGTCTCGCTGCTCCGCCGCGGGCTCCGCGGCTTCCTCGGCGTGGATGCCGGGATCGGCCGCAACGAGGCCGGCATCGGCGGGCTCCTCGTCGCCGAGACCTTCGGCGTCCCCGCCGCCGCCGCCAGCGTCTATAGCTGCGAGATGTGCGTCGGCCGCTCGGTGTGGGAGGAGGGCGTGGTGAGCCGGGTCAACGGCCCCGCCGCCGCCTGCGGCGCCGAGCCCGGCCAGTCCGTCGCGCTCGCCGCGCAGCTCCTGCTCTCCGCCCCCGCGGGCGCTCCGCGCGAGGTCGCTTCCGAATGGCCGGATGAGGCGGTGCTCCTCGCCGCCGCCCGCCCCGCTCTCGGTGCGGTCTTCGGCTGCTGGAGCATGAGCCTCGTCGAAGGCACGCACGAAGCGGACGTCTTCTGCGTCGGCACGCCCGTCGATACGACGATGACGATCTATATCTACCGCCATGGCATCCGCCCGGCCGGCATCATCGGCAGCGACGGCGGCTTCGGCCGCGGCCGCATGGCCGTCGCCGGGCTCGATATCCTCGAGCGCATGGGCATCCCCTGCGCCGCCGTCTCGCACCTCTCGGCCGATCTCGGCGACGCCGCCAGCATCTACCGCGACGGCCGCATCACCTCCGCGAACGCCCAGGCGCGCGCCGCCGGCGTGGCGCTCGGCATGACCGCAGAGGACGCCGCCGCACGCCTCCTCGCCGCGGCGGGCGCGCGATGAGCGAAGCCTTCTCGCTCACCGTGAACGGAGGCCCGGTCCGCGTGACCGCGGACGGCGCCACCAATCTCATCCACATCCTCCGCTCCGAGCTCGGCTTGCGCGCCGTCCGCTTCGGCTGCGGCGCGGAGGCGTGCGGCGCCTGCATGGTCCTGCTCGACGGCGAGCCGGTGATGAGCTGCACCCTCCCGCTCGAGCGCGCCGCCGGCCACGCGGTGACGACGCCCGAGGGCATCGGCACCGCGGAGGCGCCCGATCCGCTCCAAGCGGCCTTCCTCGCCGAGCAGGCCGCGCAATGCGGCTATTGCCTTGGCGGCATCCTCATCGCGGCCAAGGCGCTGCTCGCACGCAACCCGAACCCGACGCGGGCGGAGATCGCACAGGCGCTCGAGAAGAATCTCTGCCGCTGCGGCGCGCACAATCGGATGATCCGCGCCGTCGCGCGTGCCGCGCGCGCGATGCGGGGCGAAGCCGCATGACCCTCCCCGCCAGCCTCGCCGCCAATCCCCGCCTCGACCGCTGGATCGGCTTCGAGCCGGGCGGGCGCGTCCGGCTCGCGACCGGCAAGGTCGAGCTCGGCCAGGGCATCCTCACCGCGCTCGTGCAGATCGCCGCCGAGGAGCTCCGCGTCGCCCCCGAGCGCCTGCGCATCGTCTCAGGCGACACCGACGCCGCACCCGAGGAAGGCTTCACCGCCGGCAGCCAATCGATCGAGGCGTCAGGCGGGGCGATCCGCGTCGCCGCCGCCGAGGTGCGCGCGCTCTTCACCGAAGCCGCCGCCCTCCGCCTCAACTGCGCGCCCGACGCGATCGGCCTCGCCGACGGCAAATTCCTCCAGGACGGCGCGCCGACCGCGCTCGATTACTGGACGCTCGCCCAAGCCGTCGATCTCGCTCGCGAACCGCGCGGCACCGCCCCGCTCACCAAGCCCGCCGATTTCCAGGTGATCGGCCGCAGCTTTCCCCGCGTCGATTTGCCCGACAAAATCTTCGGCGCCGGCTTCATCCACGACCTCGCATTTCCGGGCATGATCCACGCGCGCGTGCTCCGCCGCCCGCGCCGCCTCGCCCATCTCGAGGCGCTCGACGAGGCGGCCATCCGCCGCGCGGCCGGCGAAACGGTCGAATTCGTCCGCATCGGCGATTTCCTCGCCGTCCTCGCCGCGGACGAGGCGGTGGTCGAGCGCGCGCGCGAGGCGGCGCTGCGCCACGCGCGCTGGAGCGGCGGCGAGCCCTGGCGCGCCGGCCAGTCCGACGCCACCCACCTCGTCTCGCTCGAATCCCAGGACCAGGTGCTGGAATTCCCGGGAACCGCGCCCTCCAACCCGCCCGTGCGCGAATTCCACGCAAGCTACACCCGCCCCTATCTCGCCCACGGCTCGATCGCGCCCTCGGTCGGCCTCGCCCGCTTCGACGGCGTGCATCTCGAGGTCCTCACCCACTCGCAAGGGGTGGGCCTGCTGCGCGGCGCACTCGCCCGCGCCCTCGGCCTCGATCCCGAAGCCGTCTCCGTCCGCCATCGTCACGGCGCCGGCTGCTACGGCCACAACGGCGCCGACGACGCGGCCGCCGACGCCGCCTTCATCGCCCACGCCCGCCCCGGCGCATGGGTTCGCGCCCAATGGACCCGCGCGGACGAGCTCTCGGCCGCGCCCTTCGGCTCGGCGATGGTCGTCGATCTCCGCGCCGCGCTCGATGCGCATTTCCGCCCGGTCGATTGGGTGATCGAGGTCGTGAGCGGCACCCACGGCCAGCGCCCGGGCCACAATGGCGGCGTCAATCTCCTCCCCGCCGAGGCCCTGCCCGACCCGCCGCCGCCGCCGGCGCTCGCGGACGTGCCCGAGGCCGCCGGCTTCGGCGGGCTGCGCAACGCCCGCGCCCTCTACGACCTTCCCCCTCAGCGCGTGGTGCATCGCCTCGTCCGGCGCCCGCCGCTCCGCACCTCCTCGATGCGCGGGCTCGGCACACACGGCAACGTCTTCGCGATCGAGAGCTTCATCGACGAGCTCGCCGCCCTTGCCGCCGAGGACCCGCTCGACTACCGGCTCTCGCTGCTCTCCGATCCGCGCGGCCGCCGCGTCCTCGAGCGCGTGGCCGAGATGGCGGGCTGGGCCGGCCGTCCCGCCGGCGGCGCCGGCGAAGGTTACGGCATCGCCTTCAGCCGTTACAAGAACCGCGCCTCCTATGTCGCTGCCGTTGCTGAAGTTTTGGTCGAAGACGTCGTAAAACTCCGCCGCGTCTGGTGCGCCGTCGATGCCGGCCTGGTGATCAATCCGGACGGCGCGGCGAACCAGATCGAAGGCGGCGTCATTCAGGCCGCGAGCTGGACGCTCAAGGAGGCGGTGCTGGTCTCGGACGAGGGCATCGCGACGGCGGACTGGGAGCACTATCCGGTGCTGCGCTTCCCCGAGATCCCCGAGGTGAGCGTCGCCTTCGTCGGCACCGACGAGGACCCGACGCTCGGCCTCGGCGAAGCCGCCCTTGGCCCCACCGCCGCCGCGATCGGCAACGCCGTCGCCCATGCGCTCGGCGCCCGCGTGCGCGCGATGCCGCTCACGCGCGAGCGGATCATGGAAGCGCTCCTTGCCGAGGAGCAGCCTCAAACAGAGCAACATCGAGGTTGAAGCTGCCGTCCGGCCCGATGTCGAAATAGGACCGCACGCCTTCGGGCATCGCGGCCTCCAGCGCGCGGATCGCATCCGCCTGCACCTTCGGCGTCCCCATCCGCTCGATCCAGGTGCCGAACTCGATCCGCACTCGGAAGCCCCGCGCGCCCTGCACCGAGAGCCCGGCGCCGGCCAGTGCCGCCTCCCACTCCGCGCGCGGGCGGCTCCGCACATGGGAGGGGTCGCGCAACAGCTCGATCGCCTGGAGGAAGGTGTCGAGCCGCGCCGGCCCCGGCGAGACGCTGTCCACGATCCCCGCGATCCCGTCAGGCTTCAGCACCCGCGCGACTTCCCGAAGCCCCGCGTCGAGGTCGCGCCAATGGTGCGCGCTGTATCGGCTCAGCACGAAATCGAAGCTCGCATCGGCGAAGGGCAGGCTTTCGGCCACGCCCTCGCGCGTCGTGACGTTCGCCAGCCCGCGCTCGGCGGCGGCCCGCGCGACGACCGCCAGCATCTCGGGCGAAAGATCGCACGCAACGACTTCGCCCACATGCGGTGCGGCGGCGAAGCTCACATGCCCGCCGCCCGAGCCGAGATCAAGCACGCGCGCCCCCGGCCGGTCGCGCACGAGGGCGGCGAGCGCGTCGAGGTCCGCCCCGGCCGCATGCACCGCGCTCGTCAGATATGCGCTCGCCCGCGCGCCGAACTGCGCGCCCACCACCGCCTCGTGCGTCTTGCTCACGTCCAATTCTCCCGTCCCCAACCCGCGCCCCGTCCATAGACGCTCGCCGACATCGGTTTAAGAGGCCCATTCATACTGGTATCATTCTCACCCCCATGGACCCGGAAAATCTCTCCCGCCGAGACGCGCTCGCCTCCTCCCTCCGCGCCCAGCACGAAAAGCTCGCCCCTGCCGCGACCGGCCTCGCTGCCAGCGGCCGCCGCACACCCGGGCTTCCGCCGGCTTCCGGGACGAGCATGGCCTCCTCGCCCGCGAGGGCGGCGCGCAGACGTCCCATCACCCGTTTCACGGATCCTTGCGCTACGAGCAGGCGAGCCTCGTTCTCGCCGGCCGCCCCGAACTCACCTTGACGATACCCTTTTCCGAAGGGGGCGTTGGCTTGCCGTTCGCCCGGCGCGCGGATACACTCCCCGAACGTCCTGCGAGTAATTCGCAATAAGGAGTCGTGCCGGATGGGCCGTGAATTCAGCCATATCGCTCGGCGTTGCGAGCGCGCCGTGGTGACGGCCTACCGGGACCTTCGCCGCGGCGGTTGCGGGGACCTCGAATCCTTCCTCGCCTGCACGACCCTCTATCGCATCCACCATCCCGAATCCTCGATCTCCGAGGCGCGCCTCCTGGTCGCCGAATGGATCGACCATCACGTCGTGCGCGGCGACAAAGGGCCGACCTCGGGCTGCGACTGCCCCTGACGTCTTAAGTTGCGGCCGGGCTTCGAGATCATCGGCCACCGCGGCGCGCGAGGGCTTCATCCGGAGAACACGCTCGAGGGCTTCGCCGCTTCGCTCGCCGCTGGCGTGCAGCACTTCGAGACCGACATCGCCGTCACTGCCGACGACGTGCCCGTCCTCTACCATGATTTCGTCCTCAATCCGGACATCACCCGCGGGCCGGACGGCGCTTGGCTCGCCCGGCCCGGACCGCTGCTCCGCGCGCTCACGCTCGCCGAGCTCGCCCGCTACGATGTTGGGCGGATCCGCCCCGGCTCGCGCTATGCGGCGCGCTATCCCAACCAGCGCCCGATCGACGGCGCCCGCATCCCGACCCTCGCCTCGCTCCTCGCGCTCGCCCCGGACGCGCATCTGACGATCGAGCTCAAATCCGACCCGACCCGTCCCGCGCTCACGCTCCCGGGCCCGCGCATGGCCGATCTCGTCCTCGCTGTTGCCGAGGCGGCGGGCGCGCTCGGCCGCATCCGAATCGAATCCTTCGACTGGAGCGGTCCGCGCCATCTCGCCTGCACCCGCCCCGAGATCGCCCGCGCCTGGCTCACCGAGCCCGCGACCGAGAGGAAGGCCGCCTGGTGGGGCGCGGGGAGGGGAGGGGGGTCGGTCCCGCAACGCATCGCCGGCGAAGGCGGCGGCGCCTGGGCGCCCGAGCACGCCTCGATCACGGAGGCGGACATCGCCGAGGCCGATCGCCTCGGGATCCCGGTCCTTCCCTGGACGGTGAACGACCCCGGCGAGATGTCGCGCCTCGCCACCTGGGGCGCTGCCGGCCTGATCACCGACCGCCCCGACCGCGCGTTGCAGCTCTTCACGGCGCGCTGAGGAAGTTGGCGTTGGCCGAGGCGCGCGAGACCAGCGCCTGCATGGCCGGGTTCTGAACCGCGTCCTCGGCGACCAGCGCCTCCATCGGCACGAAATACTCGTGCGGGTGGGGAATCTGGCTCTTCACGAAGCCGTTGTAGTGGCGCTGCTTGAGCCCGTACATCACGCGCACGTCGCGCACCGGAAGCACGAGTGGAACGTGCGGGAGCGCGCCAAGCACGCCGGTGAGCCGCCAGCGCGGCGTCGGGTCCATCGGCAGGGCGGGCGTGAGCAGCCAGGGAAGCGGGCAGACCGCGAGCAGGGAATTGGTGCTGGGCGCGAAGCGCGAGCGCTTGTCGAGCAGGTTCTGGAGCGAGCCGCAGGCCTCGATCGCGAAGATATCCACAAAAGGCTCCACAGAGGTGCCGCCGAAATGGAGCCACAGCCCATCCGGCAGGGTGCGCAGTTGATTGCTCCCGGGAAGTTTCAGGAAGGGATGGCAAGTTTCTGATTCTTCTCCGGGTCTTCCGCGAAGCCACTCCCCCCGCTCGAGCGTTCGACGGCTCAGGCCAGGGGGGCGCTGCGGCCAGTTCCGCAACCGGGCCCGGACCAGGGCGTCGAGCGAGCGGAAGTTGTCCATGGATCGGTCTCCTTCGTTCCTGCTGCCGCCGCGTATCAACTTATTGGCGTATTCATACCGTAACCAAGAACGACGGCAAGGAGAAAGTTACATGATAACAAAGAATAGTTGGTCAATTATGCAACTTAAAGTTTCACGACCTGACAATCGTTCTGTTACCGACGCGCGACATTCAACGAAGTCTCGCCGCTCCCTGCCCGAGAACCCAAGCTGGCCTCGAATACTCTTGAGTCTTTTGAATCCTTTGGCGCGGCGTCTTTAAGTTACTTATCAACATCCTGTGGATAAGTTTTTCCACAGCGCTTCGCCCCACCCCGGCGCCATGCGCCGCCCGCAATCCATCTAGGATGCCCACGATGATCGAGATCGCTGAGGAAGAGCCACGCCAGCCCGAGGTCCGCGCTCTGCTCGCCGCCTCGGACGCCTATTCGATGTCCCTCTATCCCGAGGAGGGCCGCCATCCCGTGGATGTGGAATTCCTCGCCTCGCCTGCCGTGCGCTTCTTCGTCGCCCGCGCCGAGGGACAGGCGATCGGCTGCGCCGCCGTCGTCCTCGGAGCCGACGGCAGCGGCGAGCTCAAGCGCATGATCGTCCTGCCCGCCGCCCGCGGCCGCGGCGCCGGCCACCGCCTGATGGAGCGCATCGAAGCCGCCGCGATCGCCGAGCGGCTCCATGTGCTCCTTCTGGAGACCGGCCCGCACAATCGCGAGGCGATCGCCCTCTATCGGCGCCACGGCTACGCCGAGCGCGATCCCTTCGGCGCCTACGAGGCCGGCCCCCACAGCCTCTTCATGGAGAAGCGGCTCTGACGCCCACCCCGCCGATCCGCTTCCAATAGATCAGCGTCCCGGTCAGCCCGCCATGCGGCTTCAGCGCATAGTCGGGAATCTCGCCCGCCAGGCAAAACCCCAGCCGCTCATAGAGCCGCGCTGCCCCGCCCTCGGTCGCGGTGTCGAGCACCAGAAGCGTGCGCGCCTGCGCCAGCGCGAACCCCTCCGCCGCCCGCATCAGCGCGGCTGCCACGCCCCGTCCCCGGTAGCTCGGCCGCGTCATCAGCTTGGCGATCTCGGCGCGGTGCGGCTGGTTGGGCGGACAATCGAGCAGCAGGCTCACCGTCCCCGCCAGAACCACCCCCTCCCACGCCCCGAGCACGACCCGCTCGCCCCGCGCCGCCGCCGCGAGCGCTTCTTCCCAGAACGCATCCGCCGCCTCGCGTGCGAGCGGGTGCATGAAGCTCACCGATCCGCCGCCCGCCACCACCTCGATCAAGATCTCGCTCAGCATCGCCCGAATCGCGGGCGAGGGGCCCAAGGCGCGGATCGCGATCCCGCCCATCTACGCTATCCCCGCGCCAGAACGACGAGATAGGCGCAAGCCCGCCCGCTCTCGTTCGCGAACGTCACTTCGGACGGCGGCCCGAACCCCAAACAGTCGCCGGCGCCCAGCACGTGCCGCTCGCCCCCCTCGACGACCACCAGCTCGCCCGCCTGCACCCACACCGCCTGGCGGATATGCGCGTACGACGAGGCCGGCAGCACCACGCGCTGCCCCGCCGGCAGCGCGATCCGCGCGATCTCCAGCGGATGATCGGGGCGCGCGAATACCTGCCTTCGCACATAGCCCGTCTCGGGGTCCCGCCACACAGTCTGCTCCGCCGCCCGCGACAAGCGCTCGCCCTCGCCTTCGGCCCGCAGCAGCAAGCCCGCCAACGTCAAATCGAAGGCGCCCGCTAGCCGCACCAGCAGCACCGCCGTCGGACTCATCTCCTCGCGCTCGATCTTGCTGATCGTCGCCTTCGAGACATGCGCGCGCTCCGCCAGATCGGCGAGCGACCAGCCGCGCGCATCCCGCTCGAGCCTCACCCGCCGGGCGATCCGCGACCCCGTATCGTCAAGTATAGTAGTCATACATCATGTATAATGGACAACACGCGCTCGCCGCAATCCCCTCCCCGATGCGCTCGGCAACGGCATCGAACCGGCCGCCCTCAGCCCCCACATCACATCCGTCATCCCCAAACGGAGCCGCCCATGTCGAAGATGCGCGCAATGGTCGTCCCGGCGCCCGGCGGGCGCTTTCGCGCCGAGGAGCGCGACCTTCCCGAGCCCGGCCGCCACGAGGTCCGCATCCGCGTCGCCGCCTGCGGCGTCTGCCACAGCGACTCCCTCACCGTGCAGGGCCTCATGCCCGGCATCGCCTATCCGCGCATCCCCGGCCACGAGGTCATCGGCGTGATCGACGCGCTCGGCCCGGACGTCGAAGGCTTCGCGGTCGGCGCCCGCGTCGGCGTCGGCTGGTTCAGCGGCTCATGCGGCTATTGCGGCCATTGCCGCCGCGGCGAGGCCTTCGCCTGCGAGAACATTCAGGGCGCCACCGGCGTCACAAGCGACGGCGGCTACGCCACCCACATGCTGGCCCTCGCCTCCGCCCTCGCGCACGTGCCGGAGGATATGGACCCCGTCGCCTCCGCCCCGCTCCTCTGCGCCGGCATCACCACCTTCAACGCCATCCGCAACTGCGGCGCCCGCCCCGGCGATCTGGTCGCCGTCCACGGCGTCGGCGGCCTCGGCCATCTCGGCATCCAGTTCGCCGCCCGCCAGGGCTTCCGCACCGTCGCCGTCAATCGCGGCCGCGACAAGGAGGCGCTCGCGCGCTCCCTCGGTGCCCACGACTACATCGACAGCGACGCCGCCGATCCCGCCACCGCGCTCCAGGAAATGGGCGGCGCCAAGGCGATCATCGCCACCGTCACCAGCGGCCCCGCCATGCAGGCGATCCTGGGCGGCCTCGGCGCCAACGGAACCATGATGGTCATCGGCGCCGTCGGCGCGCTCACCATCGATTCCCTCGACCTCCTCCAGAAATCCGCCGGCGTGCGCGGCTGGTACTCGGGCACCGCCGTCGATTCCGAGGACACGCTCGGCTTCTGCCGGCTCCACGGCATCGCCTCGATGAACGAGATCTTCCCGCTCGCCGAGGCGGAGGCCGCCTATGAGCGGATGATGAGCGGCAAGGCGCGCTTCCGCGTCGTGCTCAGGATCGGCGGGTAAAAGCCTCCGGCTGCGGCTCCCTCAAGCACGCTCTTCCACCGGCACATAGCTCCGCTGAACCGGGCCGGTGTAGAGCTGGCGCGGCCGGCCGATCCGCTGCGAGGGATCCTCGATCATCTCCTTCCACTGGCTGATCCAACCCACCGTCCGCGCCACCGCGAAGAGCACGGTGAACATGTGGGTCGGGAAGCCCATCGCCTTGAGGATGATCCCGGAATAGAAATCGACGTTCGGATAGAGCCTGCGGCTCACGAAATAATCGTCCTCGAGCGCGATCTTCTCGAGCGCCATCGCGAGATCGAGCAGCGGGTCGTCCTTGATCCCCAGCTCGTCGAGCACCTCGTAGCAGGTGCGCTGCATGATCTTCGCGCGCGGATCGTAATTCTTGTAGACGCGGTGCCCGAATCCCATCAGCCGGACATTGCTGTTGCGGTCCTTCACCTTGGCGAGGAACTCGGGGATCGCCTTGACGCTGCCGATCTCGCCCAGCATCTTGAGCACCGCCTCGTTCGCCCCGCCATGCGCCGGGCCCCACAGGCTCGCGATGCCGGCGGCGATGCAGGCGAACGGGTTGGCACCCGTCGAGCCGGCCAGCCGCACCGTGCTCGTCGAGGCGTTCTGCTCATGGTCCGCATGCAGGGTCAGGATGCGATCCATCGCCTGCGCCAGCACCGGACTCACCGTGTGTGGCTCGGCCGGCACCGCGTTCATCATGTAAAGGAAGTTCTCGGCGTACGCAAGGTCGTTGCGCGGATACACGAAGGGTTGGCCGATCGAATATTTGTAGGTCCAGGCGGCGATCGTCGGCAGCTTGGCGATCAGGCGGAAGGCGCTGATCCGCCGGTGCTCGGGGTTCGTGATGTCGAGGCTGTCGTGATAGAAGGCCGAGAGCGCGCCCACCACCCCGCAGAGCACCGCCATCGGATGGGCGTCGCGGCGGAATCCCTCGAAGAAGCGGCGGAGCTGCTCGTGCAGCATCGTGTGCCGCCGCACCGAGTTGTCGAAGTCGGCGAGCTCCGGGCCGTTCGGCAGCTCGCCGTTGAGCAGCAGATAGGCGACCTCGATGAAGCTCGCATGCTCGGCCAGCTCCTCGATCGGGTAGCCGCGATAGAGCAGCACGCCGAGGTCGCCGTCGATGTAGGTGATCTTGCTCTCGCAGCTCGCCGTCTCGCCGTACCCGGGATCGAAGGTGAAGATCCCGAGATTGCCGTAGAGCTTGCGTATGTCGGCGACCGACGGGCCGATCGTGCCGCCGAGCAGCGGCAGCTTCATCGACTGGTTGGTGCCGTCCAGGCTGATCGTGACGGAGCCGTTGGCGGTGCCGTTCATGCGCAGATCCCCCTTGTCCGTCCCGGGCGGCCGGACCGGCCTGCCGCTTCCGCGATGCAATAAATAAGGGCCAAAATCCCTCCGGTGCAACCTTCGCGCCCGCAGCATTCCCTGGTGCTAACCCGCCCCGCCCGCGCTCAACCGCTAGCCCCAGAACGGCGCCTGCTTGCGGAACTTGCGCCACGCCGGCCCGATCCGCGCCCGCTCCCGAAGTGCCGAGGCGGCGACGAAGCCGAGCACGATGCCCCCGGCGCGCCCGCTTCCCGCCCGCCCCAGCTCGCCCAGCAGCCGCTCCACACATACCGCGTCGTTCAGGATGCCAAGCCGGTCCTGCAGCCGCACCAGCCGGCGCAGAAAGCGCAGCACCTCCTTGCGCGGGAAGAGCGAGGAGAGCAGCTCGCCCGCGTAGCGCAGCCGCTTCGCGCGCAGCCGCACCGCATGCAGATGCGCCGCGTCCGCCGTCTCGATCTCCGCCGCGGCGGAAAGCAGCTTCCGATGCCGCCGCTGCAAGAGCGCCGGCGCGACCGTTGCAAGCCGCGTCTCCGGCCCCCGCTCGCCCTCCCGCCGCCAGGGACGCAGCACGGCGATCTGAGCGAGACGGAGCATCAGCCGGCGAAATCCTGCCCCCGCCAGCTCCTCGCCCAACGCGGCATAGGCGCCCTCGCGCCGCCGCCGCGCTCCCTCGAGCAGCCGCGCAATCGCCGCGTCCTCCGGGAAGGCCGCCTTGATCGCCGGCGCCGTACCCTCCAGGAACACATCCCACTCCCGCGCCGGCCCGAGCGCGCGGGCAAGCCCCCTGAGCCCCTCGCTCGCCTCCGCGAGCGCCGCCGCCGCCGGCAGCAGCGGCTTGAGGAGCGCGATCGCCGTCCTGAGGCGCCGGAGCGCCACCCGCATCTGATGCACGGGCTCGCTCGCTTCCCCCGCCGCCGCCCCCGGCGCCAGCACGAGCAGGACCCGCGTCAGCACGGCCACCAGCCAGGCCAGCGCCTCCCCCGCCTCGAGCCCCTCCGGCAGCAGCGGCGAGGCGGCGGGCGCGTCTGCCCGCGCCACGCCGAGCGCCTCCTCGGCAAGGCTCGCCGCCGGCACCGCAAGCGGCAGATCCGCGAGCAGCCCGTCGGCGAGGGCGAAAACCCCGCCCGGCGCGCCCGCGAGAACCAGCCGCGCAACCCTCCTTTCCCCGCGCGAGGTCTGTAGCGTCCCCTCCAGGAGCGCGACCTCGCCCTCTCCCCCGCTCTCTACTCCCCCTGGGCCTCCCCCCGGGCCGGCGCTGCGGCGCGTGCCCTCGAACCGCGCCACCGCCCGAAGCGGGCCCGGCAGCTCGCGCCCCAGCGCCTCGGGCCGCGCGGCGCTCCCCAGCGCGGCCCCCACCACACCGGGCGCTTCCCCCTCCGCCGGCGCCACCTGCTCGATCCGCCACTGCCGCGTCCGCCCCTGCCGCTCTTCCACGAGCGTCAGGCCCTCCGCCGCGAGCGCCCCATCCTCCGTGTCGTGCCAGGCCATATGCACCAGCCGCCGGCGCGCCAGCGCCGCCCGCGAGGGTTGGAGCAAATTGTGCCGGCGGAGCGCCCCGACCGCATCGGGCGGGACTGAAAGCTCGAGGGCGAAACCGTTCAGGCAGCCATCTCCGGCAGGTCGCGCGGCTGCACGAACCGCACCAGCCGCGCCCCGCCCGGCCCGAGATCGCGCCAGCGCCCGGCAATCGCGAACTCCGCGAGCGCCGCGGTCGGGAAGCGCTGGCAGAGCCGCTCGGCATCCGCCGTCGGCGCGCTCTCGCCCACCAGCGCCACCGCGAACTCATGCAGTCCGGGATTGTGCCCGATGACCAGCACGCCCGCCTCGCTCTCCGGCACGATGCGCAAAATCTCGAAGAAGTCCGGCACGCGCGCGAGATAGAGCGGCTCCGGCGTCTCGATCCGCGTCCGCCGCGGGAAGGGCGCGAGTGCCGCCAGCGTCTGCATGGACCGCCGCGCCGGCGATGCGAGTATCAGCCCCGGAACGAGACCACCCTCGGACATCGCCCGCCCCATGGCCGCCGCCGCACGCTCGCCGCGATGGTTGAGCGGCCGGACACGATCGGCAACGCCCTGATCATCCCAGGACGACTTCGCATGGCGCAGGAGCAGAAGCTGGTGCATCCCCATGACCTTGCCACAGATCGCACAAGCTGTCCCACCCGCGCCCTCCTCACGCAAGTTTGATCTGGTCTAGACCACTACCCTGAGACCGGCGGCCTGGCGCGTGCGCAGCTCCTGGAATGCGAGCCGTCGGTAGAGCGCGACGTAGTCCTCCGCCATCCGCCTGGCGCTGAAGCGTTCCTCGAACTCCGCGCGGATCGTTGCGCGGTCGAGCTCGTCGAGGCGCCGGCATGCCGCGACCGCGCCCGCGACGTCGCTGACGATGAAGCCGGTGCGGCCGTCCGCCACGACTTCCCGCACCGATCCGCGGTCGAAGGCGATCACCGGCGTGCCGCAGGCCATCGCCTCGATCATCACCAGGCCAAACGGCTCCGGCCAGTCGATCGGTGCGAGGAGTGCCAGCGCTCCGCTCAGGAATTCCGATTTCTCCCGATCGCCGATCTCGCCGATGAACTCGACTCCCGGCCGCTCGAGCAGCGGGCGGATCTTCTCCTCGAAATAGCGCTTATCGACGCGATCGACCTTGGCGGCAATGCGCAACGGGATGCCGCTCCGGCTCGCGATCTCGATCGCGCGGTCGGGCCGCTTCTCGGGGCAGATGCGGCCGAGGAAGGCGAGATAGCCCGGCCGGATCGCAAGCGGGGTCAGCAGATTTTCCGGCAAGCCGTGCTGGATCGTCGCCACGAAATTGGCCTGCGGCAGCGGCCGCCGCTGCGCGTCCGAAATCGACACCACCGGAACCTGCGGGAAGCGGGCGTAGATCGGGCCCAGCTCGGCCAGGTCGAGCCTGCCGTGCAGCGTCGTCAAGAACGGCGTCCGCTGGCGGGTGAAGAGGGAAAAAGGCCAGTGATCGACATGGAAATGCAGGATGTCGAAAGTCTCGGCCACGCGCCGGACGTCTTCCATCATCATCAGCTGCGGCGTGATCGGGTCGGCGACCGAAGGGTCGAGGCGCAGTGCCTGCGGCCACATCGGCCGGAGCGTCGCGCGGGTCTCGGAATCGCCGCTCGCGAACAGCGTCACGTCGTGGCCCATCGCGACCAGTTCTTCCGTCAGGTAGGCGACCACCCTCTCGGTCCCGCCGTAGAGGCGCGGCGGCACGGATTCGACGAGGGGAGCAATCTGGGCGATGCGCATGGGGCCGAAACGCATGGGAGCGGTCCTCCTCTGGAGTGCGGCGAGATCGACCGCAGCGCTCACCTCGCGTTGCAATAAAGGCAAGAGGAGGTCCGGATTTGCCGTAGATTTGCCAAACAGTTGCGGTGCTCTCCCCCTCTCGCCGCCGGGCCGGGGCGAGGGGGGGCTCCGCCGCCCCCTCCGGCCCTCTTTCCGGCCCCGCGGCGGGAAGCAAGCAGAGGGCACGACGCCCTCTGGCCGGAGGCACCGCATGGACGACCGTCCCATCCAACCCTACCGATTTTTGCTCGGCTACGTGCGGCGCTATCCCCTCGGCCACGCGATCGTGCTCGGCGGCGTGCTCGCGGGTGTCGCCTGCGCGGTCGGCTCGCAGTACGCGGTCGCCGGCCTCGTCGACGTTCTGGCAGCGGGCGATCCCGCCCGCGTCTGGTCGGCGGTCGCCGTGCTTGCCGCCCTCGTCGCATGCGACAATCTCTTCTGGCGCATCGCCGGCTTTCGCGCGAGCCGCGTCTTCGTCGCCGTCACCGGCGACATCCGCCGCGATCTCTTCCGTCACCTCGTCGGCCACGCCCCCGCCTACTTCATCTCCCGCCTGCCGGGCGCGCTCGCCGGGCGCATCAGCGCCGCCGCGGACGCCTTCTACATCGTCGAGACGACGCTGGTCTGGCGCGCGCTGCCGCCCTGCTTCGCCGTCATCGGCGCGATCATCACGCTGGGCTTCGTCCATCCGCCGATGGCCGCTGCGCTCGCGGTGATCGCGGTCGTGCTCGCCATCGGCCTGATGCGCCTCGCCGCCAAGGGCCGCGACGTTCACCAGGCGTACGCAAGCGAGGCCTCGGCGGTGAACGGCGAGATGGTGGACGTCGTCAACAACATGCTCCTCGTGCGCGTCTTCGGCGCCCAGCGCCGCGAATACGAGCGCTTCTCCGCCAAGGTCGGCGGCGAGGTCGAGGCGCGCCGGCGCAGCCTCCTCTTCCTCGAGAATCTCCGCCTCCTCCACGCCGTGACCACCGCGGTTCTCACCGCCGGCATGCTGGTCTGGGCGGTCGCCCTGTGGCGCCAGCATCTGATGACGCCGGGCGACGTGGTGCTGGTCGTCACGCTCGGCTTCACCATCCTCCACGGCACCCGCGACCTCGCCGTCGCCGCGGTCGATCTCGTCCAGTACATGGCGCGGCTCAAGGAATCCGTGGAAGGGCTCATGCAGCCCCACGAGATGCCCGAGCGTGCCGGGATGGAGCTGCTCGAAAGCCGCTCCGGCGGCCAGATCTCGTTCCGCAACGTCAGCTTCGCCTACCCGAGCGGCAGCGGCGCGGTGCTGCGCGACTTCAACCTCGAGATCGCACCCGGCGAGCGCGTCGGCCTGGTCGGTCGTTCCGGCGCCGGCAAATCCACCATCCTTGCCCTGATCCAGCGCTTCTGGGACGCGGACTCCGGCGCCGTCCTGATCGATGGCCACGCCGTCTCCCACCTCACGCGCGAGAGCCTCGCCGCGACCGTCGCCGTCGTGCCGCAGGAGGTGATGCTCTTCCATCGCTCGGTGCTCGAGAACATCCGCTACAGCCGCCCCGACGCCACCGACGAGCAGGTCCACGCCGCCGCTGAGGCGGCGGGATGCGGCGAGTTTCTCGCCGCCCTCCCGGAAGGCCTCGCAACGATGGTGGGCGAGCGCGGCGTGCGCCTCTCCGGCGGACAGCGCCAGCGCCTCGCCATCGCGCGCGCCTTCCTGCGCGACGCGCCGATCCTGATCCTCGACGAGGCCACCTCCTCGCTCGACAGCGAGTCCGAGCAGGCGGTGCAGGAAGCGCTCGACCGGCTCATGCACGGCCGCACGGTCATCGCCGTCGCGCATCGGCTCTCCACGCTCCGCGACTTCGACCGCATCGTCGTGCTCGACGCGGGACGCATCGTCCAGGACGGCTCGCCCTCGATCCTCGAGAAGGCCCCCGGCCCCTACCAGCATCTGCTGCGCCGCCAGGCGCTGCACGTCGTCTCCTCCGAGGCCGCTTAGCAAAGAACGCCCTTCCCTTGGCCGGCTAGCCCGGCAGGGCTAGCCTTCCCCCATGCGCCTCGAAAGCCGCCGGGCGCGGCACGCAAGCCCGTTCGCATAGCCCCCGTGACGATCTTCCGCTCGGCCCTCCGCGCCGCCGATACGCTCGCGCTCGCCTCGGGCTATCTCCGCGTCCCGCTCTCCGCGGACCGCCTGATGGAGACCGCGCGCCGCCGCTCCCGCCTCGACGATTTCGGCGAAACCGAGATCGCCGAACCGCTCCGCCGCCTGCTCCAATCCACCCACGCGGAAGCATCGCTCAGCCTGGTCGGCCGCCTCGCGCTCCGCTGGGACGTGCTCCGCTTCCTCACCAACCTCCTCGACCTTGCCGCCGCCGAGCGCCGCTCGCCCGACATCATGGCCGAGCCGATCGAGCGCCCGCTCTTCATCGCCGGCCTGCCGCGCAGCGGCACCACCTTCCTCCACCAGCTCATGATGTGCGATCCGGCCAACCGCGCGCCGCTCGTGTGGGAAACCATCTATCCCTACCCCGGCCCGAACGATGCGCGGGCACGCGACCGGCGCGCGGAGCGCGTCGCGCGCCAATTGCGCACCTTCGAACGGCTGGCCCCGGACTTCCGCGGCCTGCACCAGATCTCCGCGGTTTCACCCCAGGAATGCACCGAGATCCTCGCTCATTCCTTCCGCAGCCTGCGCTTCGATACCACCTACCGCATCTCCGCGTATCGCACCTGGCTGGAGACGGACGTCGAAAACCACCTGCCTGCCTACCGCCTGCACAAGCGCTTCCTCCAGCACCTCCAACACCAGGCCGGACCCTCCGGGCGAGATCGGCGCTGGGTCCTGAAATGCCCCGACCACCTCTTCGCGCTCACCGCCCTCGCCGCAACCTACCCCGACGCCCGGCTGGTCTTCGTCCATCGCGATCCCGTCAAGGTCCTGCTCTCGGTCGCCCGGCTCACCGAGGTGCTCCGCCGCCCGTTCACCCGCCGCATCGACCGGCTCGAGATCGGCCGCCAGGAAAGCACGCGCTGGCGCGAAGGCGCCGAACGCATGATCGCCGCCACCGGACCCATCTGCCACGTCCACTACCTCGACCTGATCGCCGACCCCGCACGCACCGTCGGCGCCGTCTACCGCCACTTCGGCCTCCCGTTCGCTCCCTCCACCACCGCCGCCATCGCCCATTTCGCCGCCGAACGACCGAACGGCGGCTACGCCCCACACCACTACCGCTTCGCGGACCACGGCCTCGACGCCGAAACCGAACACGAAAAATTCCGCCCCTACCTCACCCACTTCAACGTCACCCCCGAACCCCCCACTACCCCAGCAAAGCAAGGCCAAGGGGCTCTGCCCCTTGGAACCCCGCCAAGGGCTGAGCCCTTGGAACCCTTTCGTTTTGGCGGCCGCTGAGGGGCGGTTTGCCTTTGCGCGAAACGCTCAAAGGCAAACCGCCCCTCAGCGGCCACCAAGCGAATGGGGTCCAGGGTCCCAGACCCTGGCAGGGGCCCAGGGGACAGCGTCCCCTGGCCTTCCTTAGCCGGCGCGGCGGAAGGTGAGGTTGATCCGGCAGGCGCCGGTGAGGGGATGGGTGCCGTCCTTGAGCGGCGCGATGCCGTGGAACGTGAGTCGCGACGTTCGGCCCCAGACGACGACGTCGCCGTGTTCGAGTGGGATGCGTGTTGGGCGGGTGACGCGGGTGGTGCCGCCCCAGAGGAAGGTTGCGGGCAGTCCGAGCGAGACCGAGACGATGGGTTCGGAGAAGTCCCGTTCGTTGCGGTCCTGGTGCAGCGAGAGCTGGGTTCCGGGGAAGTAGCGGTTGATCAGGCACGAATTGGGGGCGAAGCCGGGGAATCCGGCTGCCGTGGCCGCGTTCGTGGCGAGGGTTGTGAAGGGGCCGGGCATGGGTGGCCAGGTTCGTCCCGTTTCGGGATCGCGCGGGTCGTAGCGGTAGCCGCTGCGGTCGGTCACCCAGCCGAGCGTTCCTGCGCTCGTCATCGCGACCGACATGCGGTGCCCGCCGGGCGTGACCATGTGGCGGAACGGCGCCGCCTCGAGCACCGGGGCGAGGGCGGCCAGGAGGTCGGCCGAAGAGGGGGCTGCAAAGGCCGGGAGCAGCGTCGCGTCCTCGCCGAGGGCGCGGTGGGGCGCGGCGAGGCCGGCGAGGAGGTCGCCGCTCATTTGGCGTCGTGGAAGATGATGCCGAGCACGTGGCGTCGGCCCGTGCGGACCGGGCTCACGCCGTGCCGCATGGCCGCGCGGTAGAAGCCGCGCACGCCGCGTGCGGGACGGTGATGCACCGCGAAGACGACCCCGTCCCCAAGGCCCAGCGGCACCACGCTCGCGCGCGATTGCATGCGTGGGCGGTTCTCGACCAGGACGAATTCACCGCCTGTGAAGTCCTGCGCGGGAGCGGAGAGCAGGAACGCGGCCTGGAGGGGGAAGAAGAACGCGCCGTAGAGGTCCTGGTGCAGGCAGTTGTAGTCGCCTGGCCCGTATTGGAGCAGGAGCGGCGTGGGCCGTGCCTGCCCGGCCTCGTGGCAGAGGGTCAGAAAGTCTGTGAGAGTGTCTGGATAGTGATATGAATTTGAAAGAGAGTTGTTCCAGAGGTTGGCGATGGTCGCGAGCCTCGGATAGAGCGCCTTACGCAACCCGGCCACCGCGGAGGGCAGCGGATAGGCGAAGTATTTGTACTCGCCCTGCCCGAAGCCGTGCCGCGCCATGACGACGCGGCTGCGGAAGCCTGCCTCAGAGGCGTAGAGCGAGGCGAGGGCGGCGCATTCATCGGCCGCGAGGAGGCCGGGCAGCACCGCCCAGCCCTCGCGGTCGAGGTTGTCCGCAATCGCGGCCCAGTCGAGCCCGCCCACGCGGGCTTCGAGCGTGTCCGCACGCGTACGTTCGGCAAGAGCGATCGTCACGCTCGCCCCGCTGCCTCGCGCGCGAGCAGCGTGCGCTTGCGTGCCACGCCCCAGCGATAGCCGGCGAGCCCGCCATCCGCGCGCACGGCCCGATGGCAGGGAATCGCCACCGCGATCGCATTCGCCGCGCAGGCCGCTGCCACAGCCCGTACCGCTTTGGGCTTGCCGATGCGGCGCGCGATCTCGCCGTAGCTCGCGGTCGCTCCGGGCGGGATCGCCCGCAGCGCCTCCCACACCCGGCACTGGAAGGCCGTGCCCTGCACGTCGAGCGGCAGCGCGAGCCCGCGCGCCGGCGT
Organism: uncultured Pseudomonadota bacterium; assembly: GCA_963745975.1. Taxonomy (GTDB): domain Bacteria; phylum Pseudomonadota; class Alphaproteobacteria; order Acetobacterales; family Acetobacteraceae; genus JAKAWQ01. The sequence continues at coordinate 74,282 of CAVUZJ010000010.1, read as the reverse complement.
CTCGACGGCATCGACCACCGCGCCGAGCGTGCGGCCGAAGGAAGCCTCCGCCGGCGCGATCGCCGCCTTCGGGAACCGCCGCGCAAGCTCGCCCGCGAGTGCCGCCTCGTCCTCGCCGAAGAGGATCGCGCACACGCCTTTTTCCGTCGTCGCAACGAGGATCTTCCCAAGCGAGCAGCTCCCGCTCGCATAGCGGATCGCGGCCCCTGGCCCGCCGGCGCGCCATTCCCTCGGCGCCATGCCGAGCCGCGCACCGGCCTCCGCGTAGAACCGTCCGCTCGAGTTGAACCCCGCCTCGTAGATCGCCTCGGTCACGGTTCCCACCCGCCCGAGCGCGCCCTCGACCCGCCGCGCCCGGCACTGCGCCGCGTATGCCATCGGCGTCGTCCCGGTCGCGGCCTTGAACATCCGGTGGAAATGGAACCGGCTGAGCCCGCTCGCGTGCGCCAGCGCAGCGAGGCTCGGCATTTCCTCCGCCGCCTCGATCATCCGGCACGCCTTCGCCACCGCTGCCTCGCCACGCCGCTCGAGCGTGGGCAGCTCCGGCCGGCAGCGCTTGCACGCCCGGAAGCCCGCCGCCTCCGCCGCCGCGGCCGAGGCGTGAAACCGCACGTTCTCCCGCCGCGCGAGCCGCGCGCCGCAACAGGGGCGGCAATAGACCCCGGTGCTCCGCACCGAATAGACGAACGCGCCCTCCGCCCGCCGGTCGCGCTCCACGACCGCCTGCCAGCGTTCCGCATCCGTTGCATAGAGAGCGGTCGCGCCGCCCTCGCTCACCATCGCATCCATGACTCTCTGTACCTTATTACTTATGTCCATATTACTTATGTCCATCGCGCGCGCTTCGCGCCCATCGTTTATGGGGTCGCCGCCCGCCGCTCGCACTCCGGCCCTTGCGCTCGAATTGGCGTCAGAGATCGATCCAGGAAAGGTGCCCGCCCTTGCCGGCGCCGGTATCGAGGAACACCGCGACCCCGCCCGCCTCGTTCCGCCGCACGTACGGCCGCCCGTCCCGGCTCCGGCAGTCATGCCCGCAATAGACGGTGAGCCCCGCCGGGATCCGATCCACCCAGCGGAGGCTCCGCTCGGGATAGCCGTCCGGCTGCATGCGCCCCGTCGGCTGGCCGTAGAGCGCGCGCGCGACGAGCGGCGGCACCGGCCGCTCGATCGGCGCCGCCGGCGGCGGCCCGAGCAGCATCCCCACGTCGAAGGCGGCATGGACGAAGAAGCTCCTTCCCGAAACGAGCCAGGCGGGCGCTCGCGCGATTGCCGCGCCCGCCCGCGCCGCCAGCTCCGGATCGAGTGAGGCGAGCGTCGCCGTCAGCGGCGGATCCCGCCGCACCTGCCGCCCGGCGAGCGCGCGCGCGAGCTTGAGGTCATGGTTGCCGAGCAGGAAGAGCCCGCGCCCGGCCTCGATCAGCGCCAGCATGGTCCGGAGCGCCCCGGCGCTGTCGGGTCCATGGTCGGTGAGGTCCCCGAGCTGGACCACGAACCGCTCGCCGACCGCGGCCGCGGCAAACCCGCGCGCGTCGCCGTGCACGTCGCCGACGATGCGGAGCCGGGCTCCTTCCGGTAGCGCGAGCGGCTGCGGCTCGTCCGCGCGCTCCGCCTGCCCGCACGGAGTCGAGGCGACGCGGGCGCGCGCGAAGAGAGCGGCCATATCTCCATCCAGGTCGCGGCACGCGGCCGCGCGAGCCCAGACCCTATCGCGATTTTCGCCCTCGGTCCAAGCCGCGCGCGCCCGCGGCGGTCGGCGTCACTCCTCGCGCACGCGCACGGGGGCGAGCGCCCGCGCCCGGTTCGCAAAGGCCGCGCGGATCAGCACGACGACGCCGCCCACGAAGCAGAACAACGCCAAAACGAGCAGGGCGAGCGCGAACTTGCCGGTCAGGCTCTTCACCACGCCGACGATGAAGGGCCCGAGGAATCCCGCCGAAGCGGCGAACACATCCACCCACGCGATCCCGGGCGCCGCCGTCTTCTCCGAGAATTCCTCGGCCACCAGCGCGAAATAGGGCCCGCGGATTCCGAAAATCCCGATGGCGGCGACCGAAAGCGCGATCATCGTCAGCACCGGCGAGGTGATCGCCACGCAGACCGCGAGCCCCGCCGCGGCGAGGAAGGCGGGCAGGGCGGTGTGCCAGACCCGTTCGCCCTTGCGGTCCGACCGGCGCGCCCAGAGCACCGTCGCCACGCAGCCGATGCCGAACGGGATCGCCGTCACGATCCCTGTCTGCCCGATCGAGAGGCCGAAGCCCCGGACCATTTGCGGCAGCCAGAGGGCCAGCCCGTAGCTCCCGGCCGTGACGCCGAAGAAGGCGACGCCATAGGAAATCACGCGCGGATCGAAGAGAAGGCTCCAGGCGGACGGCGCCGCTCCCTGCTCCACGTGCTCGATCCGCTCGCGCTCCAGCTCGCCTTCCAGCCACCGTCGCTGCACCGGGCTCAGCCAGCTCGCCGCTTTGGGCGTCTCGGAGAGATAGCGCAGGATCAGCAGGCCGAAGACGATGCAGGGGATGCCCTCCGTGATATAGAGCCACTGCCAGCCCTTCAGCCCGAGCACGCCGTGCATGCGCAGGATGAGCGCGGAGAGCGGCGAGCCGATGAAGCTCGAGAGCGGAATGGCGAGCAGGAACACCGCGATGTAGCGCGCGCGCCATCGCTTCGGAAACCAGATGCGCATGTAATAGACGACGCCCGGAACCAAGCCCGCCTCGGCCACCCCGAGTGCGAGCCGTGCGCCGTAGAACGAGAGCGGCCCGACGACCAGGGACGTGCAGGCGGCGATCACGCCCATGCTGATGAGGATGCGCGCGAACCAGCGGCGCGCGCCGACCCGGAGCAGGAGCAGGTTGCTCGGAACCTGTGCGGCGCAGTAGCCGAGGAAGAACAATCCCGCCCCGAAACCGTACTGCACCGGCGAGAGGCCGAGATCCTTGTTCGCCGTCAGCGCCGCGAACCCGACATTGACGCGGTCGATGTAGGCGGCGAGGTAGCCGAGCGTCAGCAGCGGCATCACGCGCCAGACGATGCGGCGGATGGTCGTCGATTCCGCATCCGTTGCGCCGCTCGCTTGATCCGGGGACATCGGGTTCCTCCCATTCATCGCATTTTACCTGTTGATTGTCTCTTCGCGCCCGGCGCTTTTCAGTCGGCCGCAAGCGTTTCTCTCTCTTCCGGATCGGCAACGACGATCGGCCGGTTCGCGAGCACGAGCGCGGAGGTGCAGCCGACCAGCATCATCATGCCGGTGGTGACGAAGGCGGCGTTGAAGTTCCGCGTGAAGGCGATCAGGTACCCGGTAACGATCGGCGAGAAGAAGCCGAGGACGTTGGCGCCCGCCACCTCGACGCTCATGACCTTGCCGAGATATTTCGCATTCGGCAGCAGATCGCTGGTCAGCGCGAACACCTGCGCGGTGTTGGTGGCGAGGCAGCCGATCGCGACTGCGATCATGCCGAGCAGCAACGGCACGCTGGTGACGAAGGGCACGGCGGCGATCAGCCCCGCGGCGATGAGCGAGGAAAGCGCGATCACGTAGCGCCGGTGGCCGGCCGTCACTTCCTTGTTCTTGAGCAGCCGGTCGCTGATCTGCCCGACCGAGAGCGAGATGACGAGCGCGGTCGCGTAGGGGATCGCGGTATAGACGCCGGTGGTCGCAAGGTTGAGGTGCTTCGTGGTCTGCAGATAGCTCGGCAGCCAGGAGAGGAAGAGGTAGGAGCAATAGGCGTCGGCCCCGCCGATCAGCACCAGGCCCCACACCGTCTTCGTGCCCAGCAGGCTGAGCAGTCCCGCCGCGCCGGAGCGGTCGCGCAGCCCGGCACTCGGCATTCCGCGTTCCGCCACGATCCTCTCGCGCTCCCGCGCGCCGAGCCACCGCACCCTTTCCGGCGGCGCATACCAGATGAGCCAAGCCAGCAGCCAGACGAAGCCAAAGGCGCCGGCGGCGAAAAATCCTGCCCGCCAGCCGATGCGCTGCATCAGATACCCGATCACCAGCGCCGAGAGCGCGGGCCCGGCGAAGGCGCCGGCATTGAAGATGGCGTTGACCGTGCCGCGCTCCGAGGCCGGGAACCATTCGCGGATGATGCGCGCCCCCGCAGGGTTGGTCGTCGCCTCGCCGCCGCCCATGATGATGCGCGAGGCCATCGCCATGGCGTAGCTCGCCGCGGCACCCGTCATGATCGTCGCGGCGGACCACAGCGCGATGCCCGAAGCGGCCACGCGCTTGGCGCCGAACCGGTCGACCAGGAAGCCCATCGGGATCGACATCAGGGCGTACGCCCAGAGATAGGACGAGAAGAGATATCCGAGCGCGATCGGCGAGAGATGGAACTCGCGGGAGATCGGCTTGGCGCCAAGCGCCAGCGTCAGCCTGTCCACATAGTTGATCGCGGTCAGGGAGAAGAGAAAAAAGGCGATCCAGCCTCGCTTCATCGCGACGTTCCGGCCTCGCGCGCCGTCACGAGGCAGGGCGAAGGCCCGCCGCGCGGGCCATCTCCTCGATCTCGGGGTTGCCGAGTGCCAGCAGCGCCTCGGCGAAGCGCTTGAGCTCGTCCTCGGGGGGCATCAGGTAGGGCTTGCGCACCCCTCCCGCAGAGCCCGGCAGCTTCAAAATCTGCATGCACATCTTGATCCACCGCGCGCAGGGCCCGTACTGCATGATGAGCTGGTTGAAGCGGCGGATATCGGCGAGCGCTTCGCCGATCGCATCCAGCCTGCCGGCGTCGTAGAGGTCGATCAGCCGGCCGAAGGTGCGCGGAATGATGTTGGCCTCGGCGGAGAAGAGCGAGGCGCCCTGAACCAGCGGATCGAGCGCGCCGGAGCCGAGCTGCCAATGATACTGCATGTCCCGGCCGAGCAGGTCGATGAGGTTGATCAGGTAGATGTCGCGCTGGCTGCTCAGGCGCACGCCGCGGATCTGGCGATGCCGCCGGCAGATCTCGGCAACGATCGCCGGCCGCGGCACATAGCCCATGGTCGGATTGACCGCGATCACCACCGGATGGTCGATCACCGCGAGCACGTCGTCGAAATATCCGATCAGCTCGGGGTCGGTCGGCCGGTACCCGTGCCGTCCCTCGAGCGTATAGAGGTGCAGCATCTCCATCCCCGCGCCGATGGCGATGCGCGCCTGCGCGATCGTCGCCTCCGCCGTGTGCTCCTCCGGCAGATTGGCGTGCACCGGCACGCGGCCTTTGCAGACCTCCGCGCCCACCGTGTAGAGACGCCCGAGCTCGTCCGGCGTCATCGCGTGGGTTTCGCCGTTGCCCCCACTGCCGAGATAGACGCCGAGCCCGGCATCGACCTGGCGGCGCAGGTACTCGCGCATCGCATTCTCGTCGAACGCGCGGTCGGGCCCGAAGGTCGTCGCACACATGGTGAAGAAGGCGCGGTCGGTCATGGCTCGATTCTGCCCTGTTCTCACTCGCGGACGCGGGAATCACGCGAAATCATCCAACCGCCCGCAAACAACCATCCGGCGGCGCGAACAATGGCGAATGTTCGGTATGGTGCAGGCGGCGCAAACGGACGGAAATCGCGAGGGACTTCCCGCATTTCTGTCGACACTGTTAGCGGCGCGCCGGAACCGGGTCAACCCGACCGGGTCGGCGCGAACGAAGCGGCCGCGGAAAGGTTACGTATTATCAACGAGCGCGCCCGCGCCATGCCGTCAGCGCCGCCTACAACAGCCCCGCGGCGAGGTTGACGCAGAGGGCCAGGATCACCGTGTTGAAGAGGAAGGAAAGAAAACCGTGCACGGTCGCCAGCCGGCGCATCTTCCGCGAGGTGACCTCTACGTCCGAGACCTGGAAGGTCATGCCGAGGACGAGCGAGAAATAGAGAAAATCCCAGTAGTCGGGCTCGGTCTCGCCGGGGAACTGAAGGCCGGCGTCGATCTCCGTGCGATCCCTGCCGATGGCATAATATTCGTGCGCGTAACGATAGGCGAAGGTGAGATGCGTCATCAGCCACGAGGCGAGCAGCGTCGCCACCACCAGGGCCAGCCGGAAGGCCGTCGCACCCTTGGCGTGCGCACCGATCGCCGAGAACTCGCCGAGGATGGCGGCGAAGCTGAAGGCGGTGCCGACCACGGTGAGCGTGAAGATCGTCCATTCCCCCTCCTCCTGTGCGGCGGCATAGGCCGGCATGCGCGCGGGGTCGGCGAGCGCGAAGCGGAGCGCGCTCGCGAGGAGGAAGAGCGCCACGCCGATATCCCACGCGACGATGGCGCGGCTGAGCGGGGCCAGCGCGCGCGGCAGCAGGAGCCAGGCCGCGAGCCCCACTGCCGTCCCGCCCAACAGGAGCGGCCGGGCCCGCAGCGCCAGCCAGATCGTCCGCGTGAAGTGGCGCGGCCGGGGACGTTTCGCCATGGGGCGAGCTTGCACCCTTGCAGGCCTGCCGCCAAAGTCCCCCGCATGCCGGTTGGAAAGGGGAACGAGGTGGCAGGAAGAAAGCTCTATTCCTACTGGCGCTCGCAGGCGACCTATCGGGTGCGGATCGCGCTCGCGCTCAAGGGGCTCGAAGCCGAGATCCTCACGCTCGACCTCATCAAGGGCGACCAGTTCGCCTCCGCCTATCGCGCGCTCAATCCCGAGGCATCGGTGCCGACCCTGATCGAAGGCGATGAGCCGCCCCTCATCCAGTCGCTCGCCATCCTCGAATATCTCGAGGAGCGCCACCCCGAGCCGCCGCTCCTGCCCAAGGAGCCGCGCCAGCGTGCGCATGTGCGCGCCCTCGGCCAGGTCGTCGCGATGGACGCCCATCCGCTGATCGTCCCGCGCGTCCGCCACTACCTCGCCCGCGAGCTCGGTCTCGGCGAGCCGGTGGTGAAGAAATGGGTCGTGCACTGGCTGGAGCAGGGCACGCGCACGCTCGAGGCGATGCTGGCGCGCGACCCCCGCACCGGCCGGTTCTCCTTCGGCGACGCGCCGAGCCTTGCCGATCTCTGCCTCGTCCCGCACGTCACCAGCGCGCGCATGCTCTACGACGCCGATCTCGCGCCCTACCCCACGGTGTCACGCATCTACGAATCTTGCATGGCGCTGCCGGCCTTCGCCGCGACCGGCCCTGTCCACCAGCCGGACGCGCCCCTCGCCGGCTAGCGCGTGATCGCCGGAAGCGTTCGATCACGCGAGAAAACAATAAGCGAGAGCGGGATGGGCAAGCGCAAGCGATCCCATCCCGCTCCGGCGACCGATGGCCGCCTCAGATTTGCTTCTTCCCCATCTGGTCGGCGATGTAGTCGGCCTGCCGGATCGCCAGCGTCACGATCGTCAGGGTCGGGTTCTCGGCGGCGCCGGTCGTGAACTGGCTGCCGTCGGAGATGAAGAGGTTGGCGATGTCGTGGGTCTGGCCGAACTTGTTGCACACGCCGTCGCGGGGATTGGCGCTCATCCGGCAGGTGCCGAGATTGTGGGTGGAGGGATAGGGCGGCACCTCGATCGTCTGGAGCGCCTCGACGGCCTGGTAGACCGCGTCGCCTTGCTTGTAGGCGTGGTTGCGCATAGCGATGTCGTTCTCGTGGTCGTCGTAGTGCACATCCGGGATCGACAGCCCGAACGTGTCTTTCACGCTCGAATTGAGCGTGACGCGGTTGGTCGGGCTCGGCATGTCCTCGCCGACCAACCACATGCCGGCCATGTTGGAGTAGCCCTCGAGCATGCTCGTGTAGTCGCGTCCCCAGGCGCCCGGGTTGAGGAAGGCGGCGAGGAAGGGCACGCCGAGCGAGATCGTTTCCATGTGGTAGCCGCCGACGAAGCCGCGGCTCGGATCGTTGCGTGCCTCGTCCATGACGATGCCGGCCATGGTGGTGCCGCGATACATGTGCACGGGCTCATTGAAGATCGCGAAGACCGAGCCGGTCATGTGGCGCATGTAGTTGCGGCCGACCTCGCCCGAGGAATTGGCGAGCCCGTCCGGGTAGCGCGCGGAGTGGGAGTTGAGCAGCAGGCGCGGGGTTTCGATCGAGTTGCCGGCGACGCAGATCGCGCGGGCCTTCTGGACGTGCTGCGCGCCGGCGGCGTCCGCATAGAGCACGCCGTTCACCTTGCCGGCGGAATCGTGCTGGATCTGCAGGACCATCGACTGGGGCCGGAGATCGAGCCGGCCGGTCGCCTCGGCTGCCGGGATCTCGGTGTAGAGCGTCGACCATTTCGCGCCCGATTTGCAGCCCTCGAAGCAGAAGCCCATCTGCCAGCAGCTGCTGCGGCCGGCGCGCACGCGGCTGTTGATTGCCATGCGCCCGGTGCTGACTCCGCTATAGCCGGCGCGCGTGGCGCCCCAGTACATCACGGTAAAATTGTTGTTGCCCGGCAGGCCCGGGATGTCGTTGGTGCGCGTCACGCCCATCTTGTCCTCGGCCTTGGCGTAGTAGGGGGCGAGGTCGGCGAGCGTGATCGGCCAGTCGAGCAGGCTGGTGCCGGGGATCGCGCCATAGGTGGAGCGGGCGCGGAACTCGTGCTCCTGGATACGCAGGCTGGCGCCGGCCCAGTGAACGGTGGTGCCGCCGACGGTCTTGCAGATCCAGGCCGGCAGATTGGGAAAATCCTGCGCCACGCGCCAGCTTCCCGAAGCCGTGCGCTTGTCGGTCCAGGCGAGCATGCTGAATGCCGCCCACTCGTTGTTGACGAAATCGCTGATCGTGTGGCGGGCTCCGGCCTCGAGCACCACCACTTTGATGCCCTTCTGGCAGAGCTCGTTGGCGAGCGTGCCGCCGCCGGCGCCCGAGCCGATGATGACGACAACCGAATCGTCGTTGAGTTCGTACTTGGCCATCTCTCCCTCCCTCTTCTTCAGCCGGCCGCGGGGCTGGCGGCCGGGGGCGGCTGCGGCAGCCAGGCGATGTCGTTGAAGCCGCGGTGGATGTAGCCGCCATAGGGGAAGGACGCCCCTTCGTAGCCGAAATACCGCCAGACGAGCGGGTTGTTGTAGAGCGAGACTACGGCGGTGCCGCGCACGGTCTGGAAGAAGGGTGTGGTCTGGATCGCCGTCAGCACGACGAGCTGATTGCCGGGGGAGAGCGCGATCCAGGGGATGCCCATGGCCTTGTCGAGCCCCGCGACGCCGTCCTTGAGCTGCGCGGCGACGGTGGCGTCGGCGGCGGCCTTCTGGTCGAGATCGGTGACGACCGTCGCGTAGTACATATCGCCGAGAGCAGGATGGGGAAAAATCTGCCGGCTCATCACCAGGAGCGTCTCGCCGTCGTGCGGATCGAGCGTGGCAAGAGTCATGGCGCGCGCGACCGTGGGCGTGCCGAGCACGGCGCCGGACGAAGCGGCGGCGATGCCGACGGCGGCGACCCCGCCGGACTGGACGAACTGGCGCCGATAGATGCCTTTCCTGATCATTTCCTCACTCCTCTTGGGTTCTGTTTTTGTGCTTGCTTGGCAGGAACGGAGTTAGCGGTAGCGGCCGTGCCGCTCCAGGACCTCGATTTTGTACCCGTCGGGATCCTGGACGAAGAAGAAACGGGCCATCAGCGCGCCATCGCGATGGAACTCCCTGACTGGGTTCGGGGCGAGGCCGAGCGATGTGAAGCGCGCATGCTCCGCGGCGACATCCTCGACCGCGACCGCGAGATGGCCGTAGCCGTCGGCGTGCCGGTAGGGCTCGGTGCGTCCCTTGTTGAGCGTGAGCTCGAGCTCGAACGCGCTCTCCCCTGTGCGCAGATAGACCAGCGCAAAGTCGGGAAAATCATAACGGTCGGCGACCGCGAAGCCGAACGCATTGGCGTAGAACGCAATCGAGCGGTCCAGGTCGAGCACCCGGATCATCGTATGAATTGGCTTCGCCATGAGGCTCTTCCGCATTGCTGCGCATATGAAACATGATAGGCGGCGGGGTCGGGGCCGTGGTAGTAGCGGCCTACTACAATTCGCCCCGGGTTACCCGGCGCGGCGCAGCGGCACGACCGGGGCGGCGCGGGGCCGCGCGAGGGGCAGGCTGTCTCCGTGCTTGAGGTAGAGGACGCAGGCGTTGCGCAGGAGCGAGGCGAAGTTGCGCACCTCGCCGCGCGCCTCCAGCACCTCGTCATGGAGCTCCGAGAGGAGGCGCGGCAGGGTCACGCCTTGCCTGGCGGCGATCTCGGCCAGGATGTCCCAGAACTGGCGCTCCAGCCGCAGGCTCGTGGAATGACCGGCGAGCCGGACCGAGCGCGTCGCGAAAGCGTAGGATTTCGGATCCTGGTTGGCGAAAATCCGGCACATGGTCCGCCCCTCCCGAGCGCGATGATTGCTCGTGGCACCCTGTCCGGTGCGTTCTGTCTATAGACCCGGCGGCTTCGTTGCAGAAGCGGCTCAGGGCAGCCGGGCGAGGCGTTCGGCGAGAAGGGCGAAGACGCCGTCGGGGTCGATCGGCTCGAGGAGGCTGACGTGGGCCGGAGCGGTGGCGGGGGCGATCACGGTCCGGCCGCGGGCCGTACCATGGGCCAGATCGACTGTCAGCGAGACCGGCCGGGAGCGGAGGAGGGCAGGGCGGATCAGCCAGGCGACCGCCAGCGGGTCGTAGAGGGGAGCGCCGGCCTCGCTGGAATCCAGCGTGGCGAGTATCTCGCACGCCGCGGCGAGGGCTCGCCCGCTTCCCGCCGAACGCAGCGCCGCGATCCGCGCCTTCGTCGCCCGCACCGCCCGCCCGGCCTCGAGCGGAATCAACGTGAGCGGCCGGCCGACCGCCGCCAGCGCCGCCAGCGCCTCGGGGTCGGCGTAGGCGTTGAACTCGGCGGCCGCGTTGCCGTTCCCGGGCACGTTCCCGGGCCCCACCGCCCCGCTCATCAGCACGATCTCGGCGATCCGCCCCGCAAGCCCCGGCTCGCCCGCGAGCGCCGTCGCGAGGTTCGTCGCCGGCGCGATCCCGACCAGCGTGATCGGCCCCTGTCCCGCCCGCAGCAGCGCCCGAATCGCCTCCGCCGCGCCCGCCTCCGCCGGCGGGCAGCCCGCCGGCAAGCGCACCCCCGCCATTCCGTCCGCCCCGTGCCCTGGCCATCCGGGCGGGAAGGGGCCCCGGAGCCCGCGCGCCGCGCCTGCGTGCACCGGAACCTCCGCCTCCGCCAGCGCCACCACGCCCCGCGCATTGGCGAGGGTCCGCGCAAGCGGCGCGTTGCCGCCCGCCACGGTGATTGCCCGCACCTCGAGCTCGGGCGAGGCGAGTGCGAGCAAAATCGCCAGCGCGTCGTCGGCGCCCGGATCGCAATCGAGGACGATCGGGCGCGGCGCCTCACTCAGCGGCGAGCGCCCCGTAATCCAGGCTCGCCATCACCTGCACCCGCCGCATGGTCCGCCGCTCCTCCGGCCCATAGTCGGCGACCGCGTTATGCGTCGTGCCGATATTGTCCCACATCAGCACCTCGCCCTCGGTCCAGTGGTGCGCGTGGAGATATTCGTCCCGCTCCTGGTGGCGAAAGAGGCGCTCCAGAATCGCGGCACTCTCGTCCTCTGCCATCCCGTCGATCCGCATTGTGTACCCAGGGTTTGCGTAGAGCACAAACCGCCCGCTGATCGGGTGGCGGCGGAAGACCGGCTGCGAAACCGGCGGCTTCCTCGCCCGCTGCTCGGGCGTGAGCGGCGCCCGGGCCGAGCCCGGCCGCGCCCGCATCATCTCCCAGAACTTGGCGAAGTCGTGCGTCGCCGTCCGCCCCGCCAGCGTCCGCTTCAGCTCCGCCGGCAGGCCCTCGTACGCCGCATGCATGTTGCGGAATTGGGTATCCCCGAGCGCCCTCCCGTCGCGCCGCGGCACTTCGAGCGCATAGAGGATGTTCGCCAGCGCGATCTCGCGGCTGTACGACATGTCGGTGTGCCAGCCCTGGCCGGCGTCCGCCAGCCCCATCGCCTTGCCGTCGCTCCGGACGTTGGAAAGGATCATCACCTCCGGGAACCCCGGCTCGTGGTGCGTGTTGGCGACATTCACCTCGAGCGCGCCGAACCGGCGGCCGAACGCGGCGAACTCCGCCACCCCCAGCCTCTGCCCAGGAAAGCAGAGCACCCCGTGGGCGCCGAGCGCCCGCAGCAGCGCGCGGAAATCCGCCTCCGCAAGCGGTGCGGCGAGATCGAGTCCCTCGATCCGCGCCCCCAGCGTGCCCGCGCTCGGAACGATCTCCATTGCCTCCTCCCCCCTTCGCTTGGCTCGCCCGCGGCGGCCGCTCGCCGCTGCTGCGATGCAGAGCGCTTGCAAAATGGCCCCACCCAGCGCATTTCTAGTCGAGAAAATCGGGTCCGGCCATCCGAGGCCGGTTCTACGCGGGCGCGCGGGCGGGGAGCCTGGCCGCGCCCGTTGTGGTTTGCCCGCCATGATGGAGGTTCGCCGTGCCCGGCACGCCGCTCGAGAAGATTCGCAACATCGGGATCACCGCGCATATCGACGCGGGCAAGACGACGACGACCGAGCGCATCCTTTATTACACGGGTGTGTCGTACAAGCTCGGCGAGGTCCATGACGGCACCACCACGACCGACTACATGGAGCAGGAGCGCGAGCGCGGGATCACCATCACCTCCGCCGCCGTCACCTGCGAGTGGGAAGGCCACCGCATCAACATCATCGACACGCCCGGCCATATCGACTTCAACATCGAGGTGAACCGCAGCCTCCGGGTGCTGGACGGCGCGATCTTCATCATCGAGGCTGTCGCCGGCGTCCAGCCGCAGTCCGAGACCAACTGGCGGCTCGCCGACCGCTACAACGTCCCGCGCATCATCTTCATCAACAAGCTCGACCGCACCGGCGCCGATTTCTTCCGCGCGCTGGCCAGCTTGCGGGAGAAGCTCGACATCGTGGCGCTGCCGCTGCAGCTCCCGATCGGCATCGAGGACAAGTTCCAGGGCATCGTCGATCTCGTCGAGATGAAGGCCGTGATCTGGGAGAGCGGCGAACTCGGCGCCAAGTACCAGGACGCGCCGATTCCACCCGACCTCGCCGAGCAGGCGAAGGAGTACCGCCAGCTCCTCCTCGATACCGCGCTCTCGGTCGATGACGCCGCGATGGAGGAGTATTTCGACAAGGGCGACGTCTCGGTCGCCACCCTCAAGCGCTGCATCAAGGCGGGCACGATCAGCGGCGTCTTCCGCCCCGTCCTCTGCGGCGCCGCCTTCAAGAACAAGGGCGTCCAGCCGCTGCTCGACGCGGTCATCGACTATCTGCCCTCGCCGGTGGACATCCCCGGAATCCGCGTCGCCGCCGAGGAGGGCGAGGAGGAAGGTGCGACGCGCCGCATCATCAAGGCCGACCCGGACGCGCCCTTCGCCGGCCTCGCCTTCAAGATCATCAACGACAAGTACGGCACGCTCACCTTCGTGCGCGTCTATGCCGGCACCGCCCGCTCGGGCGAGATGCTGCTCAACACCACCAAGGGCCATCGCGAGCGGATCGGCCGGATGTTCCAGATGCACGCCGACAAGCGGGCGGAGGTGAAGGAGGTCTCGGCCGGCGACATCGTCGCCTTCGTCGGCCTCAAGGACACCGGGACGGGCGACACGCTCGCCTCGGCGTCGGACCCGGTGGTGCTCGAGCGCATGGCCTTCCCGGTCCCGGTGATCGACATCTCGGTCGAGCCGCGCACCAAGGAGAGCATCGACAAGATGACGCTCGGGCTACAGAAGCTCGCCGCCGAGGACCCCTCCCTCCGCCTGCGCACCGACCAGGAGAGCGGCCAGACCATCCTCTCGGGGATGGGCGAGCTCCATCTCGAGATCATCATCGACCGGCTCAAGCGCGAATACGGCGTCGAGGCCGATATCGGCGCCCCGCAGGTCGCCTATCGCGAGACGATCAGCCGCGCCCACACCGAGACCTACACCCACAAGAAGCAGACCGGCGGCGCCGGCCAGTACGCCGAGGTGAAGATCCTCTTCGAGCCCCTAGAGCGCAACGGCGGCGTCGTCTTCGAGAACAAGGTGGTCGGCGGCTCCGTGCCGCGCGAATACATCCCGGCGGTGGAGAAGGGCATCCGCATGCAGGCCGACACCGGCGTGCTCGCCGGCTTCCCCACCGTCGATTTCCGCTACACCCTCCTCGACGGCAAGTACCACGACGTCGATTCCTCGGCGCTCGCCTTCGAGATCGCGGCCAAGGCCTGCTTCCGCGAGGGCATGAAGAAGGCCGCCCCGATCATCCTCGAGCCGATCATGGACGTCGAGATCACCACCCCGCAGGACCATGTGGGCGACGTGGTGGGCGATCTCAGCCGCCGCCGCGGCGTGATCCAGAGCCAGGACAGCTCGGGCTCGACCATCATTGTGCGCGCCCATGTTCCCCTCAAGGAGATGTTCGGCTACATTTCCGACCTTCGGAGCATGACCAAGGGCCGCGCCTCCTTCACCATGCAGTTCCACCACTACGATCCGGTGCCGCGGCAGATCGCGGACGAGATCATGGCAAAGACGGCCTGAGCCTAGGGGGCATGCAACCTTCCCGGCTGCACTGGATGCGCGGGCGAAGGGGCGAGGGCCAGACGGCGAGCCGCGCCGTCGAATGGATCGGGTGCGACGAGAGGGGCCAGCCGGTCGCCCGGGTGGTCCGAGTGCGCGGCCCGCTCTTCGAGGGCTGGCGGCTTTACCGCGCCGTCGCCCTCGATGACGACGCCCGCGTGGTCGAGCTCCGCCCCGGCCCTCCGGAGGACGGGGCGGACTGGCTCGCCTGCATCGGCGGGCGCGTCGTCGGCCGCGCCGCCCTGCCGCTCCAGGCGGTGCGCACCGCCGAAGCCGCTCTCGGCTGACGGATCGGCGGGCCCTATGGCGAGCGACGAAGCGGCGCGGTTCCGCGCGATCATGGAGGGCGCCGCCGCGCTCAAGCGCCGCCTCGCGACCGAGCTCTTGGAACCCGTCCTCGCCGTCGTCGGCGCCTGCGAGACGAGCCTCCGCAACGGCGGAAAACTCCTCTTCTGCGGCAATGGCGGCTCGGCCGCCGACGCCCAGCATCTCGCCACCGAGTTCCTGATCCGGCTCCGCTCGGATCGCGAGCGCCCGTCCTATCCCGCCCTCGCGCTCACCCTCGATCCCACGATGCTCACCGCCTGCGGCAATGATTACGGCTTCGACCACGTCTTCGAGCGCCCGCTCCGCGGACTCGGCCGCGCCGGCGACGTGCTCTTCGGCATCAGCACCTCGGGCCGCTCCGCCAACGTGCTCGCAGCCCTTCGCGCCGCCGGCGAGATGAACATCGCCACCGTGGGCCTCCTCGGCGGCACCGGCGGCGAGGCCGCCGCCCTCTGCACCCACGTCCTCCTGGTCTCCGATTTCGAGACCGCGCGCATCCAGGAGTGCCACATCGCGCTCGGCCACGCCGTGCTCGAGCTCCTCGAGGACCGGCTGCTCGCGCGGCCATTGGCGTGACCGTCCTCCTTACCGGCGCCGCCGGCTTCATCGGCTACCACGTCTCCCGCGCGCTCCTCGCAAGCGGCGAGCGCGTGGTCGGCATCGACGACTGCAACCCCTATTACGACGTCCGCCTCAAGGAGGCGCGCCTGGCTTCGCTCGCCCGCTCCCCCGGCTTCGCCTTCCACCGCCTCGACATCACCGACCGCGACGCCGTGCTCGCCCTCTTCGCCGCCGAATCCCCGGCCAGCCACGTCGTCCATCTCGCAGCACAAGCGGGCGTCCGCCACGCCCTGATCGATCCCTATTCCTATCCGGCGACCAACGTCGCCGGCCATCTCGTCATCCTCGAGGCCGCCCGCCGCCTTCCCCGCCTTCGCCACCTCCTCTACGCCAGCTCCTCCTCGGTCTACGGCGCCAACACCGCGCTCCCCTTCTCGGAGACCGACCGCGTCGACCACCCGATCTCGCTCTATGCCGCGACCAAGCGGGCGGGCGAGCTCATCAGCCACGCCTACGCGCATCAGTTCGCCCTGCCGCTGACCGGGCTCCGCTTCTTCACCGTCTATGGCCCATGGGGCCGGCCCGACATGGCCTATTACAGCTTCAGCCGCGCCATCCTCGAAGGCACGCCCATCACCCTCTATGACGGCGGCCGGCTGCGCCGGGACTTCACCTATATCGACGATATCGTGGCCGGCGTCCTCGGCTGCCTCGACCGCCCGCCCGAGACCACGCCCCCCGCCCGGCTGCTCAATATCGGCAACCACCGGAGCGAGGAGGTAGTGACGCTGGTCTCGCTCCTCGAGCAGGCGCTCGGCCGCAAAGCCGTCATTCGCACCGCGCCCCGCCCGGCCTCCGAGGTCGTCGAGACGTTCGCCGCGATCGAGGCGATCGAGGCGCTCGCAGGGTTCAAGCCGACGACTCCCCTCGCCGAGGGCATCCCCCGCTTCGCCGCCTGGTTCAGGAGCTGGCACGCGCCTTCATAGGCGCCCGCGCCCCTGCCGCACGCCCGCCCAGATCCGCGGCCACAGTCCCTCCGGACACTCGCTCCGGACATCGCAACCCATGTCCTATCCCAAGCTCTCGCTGATCCGCCCGTCGGTGCGCCGGCGGCTCCGCCGTCTCGCCGGGGGCGATCCGGCCCATCCGCCCCTCGATCGCGCCCGCGTCGAGGCGGCCCTTCACCGCCAGATGCGCTTCCTCGCGATCGACCGCCCGATTGTCTGGCGCGAGGGGCTCGCCGCCGCCCGCGAATCCCTGCTCGCCCGCGCGATGGCCCCGCTCGGCCCCGAGCTTCCCGCGATCGCCCGCGCCGCCCCCCGCGCCGTCGCCCAGGAGCGTGGGCTCCGCCTTCGCGTCCCCGACCAGGAAGCCGCCCGGCAGGGCTTCGTCGCAGCCGCGAAGGCCGCTTCGCGCCAGGCCGCGCGCGAGGCGACCGAGCGCCCGTCGGCCGCCGCGCTCCTCGATCCCCGCCACGCCGAGCGGACCTCGCACCCCTGGAACGCACGCTGGGGCCGGCAGAAGCCGCGCCTCGCCGCGCGCGAGGCGATCGCCGATCTCTATCTCGCCTGCCGCCGGCCCCGCCATCTCAAGCGCGCCGTCGCCGCCGAGAACCACGCCGCCTGGAAAACCGCCCTCGCCGCCCCGCCGCCGCCCTCCTTCGAACCGGACTGGATGCAGGCTTGGATGATCGCCTGGGCTACCCTCCTCGAAAGCCCCGCCGCCCCGGATTCCTATGGCGATCCCTACGGCGAGGCCGGCCAGGCGGCGTGGGACGCGCTGCTCGAGGCCGCCGGCGCCGAGGCGGGGAGGGAGGTCCTCCAGGCTGCCCGCGGCAACGCCTTCGGCGCCTTCGTCGAGCAGGCGCTCGATCCCGTCTATGCCGCCTGGCATGCGCTCGGCGAGCTCAATGCCGGCAGCCCCGGCGGCGATCTCGCACGCCCCTGGCAATCCATCCTCCGCGCTTTCTGGCTGCCCTTCGTGCAGATGAGCGTGGGCGGCCTCGCGCTCTACTGGGCGACGCTCGAGGCAATCGTCTGCCTCCCGCTTCCCGCGCTTTTCCTCGGTCCCACCGCGCCCGATCCCGCCGACGCTCCTTCGGTCGTCTGGCGCAGCGGCGAACGCAGCCGGTTCTCGCCCGCAAATCCGCGCCCGGCCGCGATTGACCACGCCCTCCCGCAATGATAGCCGCGGCCATCATTCGCGTATAAACGGAAGCAATCCCGGCGATGGGAGGGGGATTTGCGGCAGCTTCGGCCGTCCGATCGGCAAGCGGCGGATCAGCGCAGCTCCGCTGCGGCCTCCGGCGCGCCGGCGATTTCGCTCCAGGACGTCACCAAATATTTCTACAAGGGTGGAACGCGCGTCACCGCGCTCGCATCGGTCTCCTTCCACATCCCGCGCGGCGCCTTCGTCTCCATCGTCGGGCCGAGCGGCTGCGGCAAATCGACCATCCTCGACCTCGTCGTCGGCACCGAGAAGCCGAGCGAGGGCAGCATCTATTGCGACGGCGAGCCGGTCTCGGGCCTCAAGGTCGGCACCGGCTACCTGACCCAGCACGACACGCTGCTTCCCTGGCGAACGGTCGAGGAGAATGTCCGCCTGCCGCTCGATCTCGCCGGACGCGGGCTCGACCGCTTCCGCGGCCGCCGCACCGACGAGGCCGCGCGCGACCGCGTCGCCTGGGCCGTCAACCTCGTCGGCCTCGCCGGGTTCGAGCACCATCTTCCGGACGAGCTCTCGGGCGGCATGCGTAAGCGCGCGGCACTTGCCCAGACCCTCGTCTATGCCGGCGAGACGGTGCTGATGGACGAGCCCTTCGGCGCGCTCGACTTCCAGATGCGCCTCCTCATGCAGGCCGAGCTCCTCAGCATCTGGAGTGCCGAACGGCGGACGATCGTCTTCGTCACCCACGATATCGAGGAGGCGATCGCGCTCTCGGACCAGGTCATCATCCTGAGTCGCCGCCCCGGCCGCGTGCGCGATATCGTCCCGGTCACGCTCGCCCGCCCGCGCGATCCCGTGACCGTGCGCTTCGAGCCCGGCTTTCACGCGCTCTACGAGCGCATCTGGAGCCAGCTCGACCATCCGGAGACCATGCCCTCGCGGCTCGCGGCGGGGAGGGCCCCCGCATGACCGACGCGAGCGAGGCGGGCCTCGGCCTCGCCGAAGGCGTCGTCCGCGGCACCGACGAGGCAGCCGAGCGCCGCGGCCGCCGCGCTCGCGTCGCCCTGCACGCAAGCCGGCTCCTGCTCCTCCTGATCGTCCTCGGCGCCTGGCAATATTTCGGGCCGCGCGTCGGCGAGATCGTCGCCAGCTCCCCCGCCCAGGTGTTCCAGGCGCTCGTCGCCCTCGCGCGCAGCGGCGCGCTCGTCCGCGACCTCGCCGTCACGCTCGAGGAGGTGGTGCTCGGCTATCTGCTGGGCTCCGGCGCCGGCGTCCTCCTCGGCGCGCTGCTCGCGAGCAGCGAGTTCCTGGCCGAGCTCCTCGATCCCTTCATCATCGGCCTCTACGGCATCCCGAAGATCGCCTTGGGCCCGCTCCTCGTCGTCTGGTTCGGGATCAACCTCGCACCCAAGGTGGCGCTCGCCGCGCTGATGACGTTCTTCCTCGTCTTCTTCGCAACCTACCAGGGCATGCGCGGCGTCGACCGGGACACCATCAACGCGGTGCGGCTGATGGGCGCGAGTCCGCTCCAGCTCCGCCGCCACGTCATCTTTCCCGGAGCCCGCGCCTCGATCTTTCTCGGCCTCAAGCTCGGCGTGCCGGAGGCGCTGGTGGGCGCGATCGTCGGCGAGTTCGTCTCCTCGAGCCGCGGCATCGGCTTCGCGATCCAGTACGCAACGGCGCAGCTCGACACCGCCGGCGTCTTCGCCGGCCTCGCCGTCCTCACCGTCCTCTCATCGACCCTGAACGCCCTGGTCAACCGGGCTGCCAAAAAAGGTGGAGCGTCCCGATGAATTTTCTCTCCCGCCTCGGAACTTCCCTCCTCGTCCTCCTCGCCCTTGCCGCCGCGCCCACGCACGCCGCACCCACCAAGGTCACCATCGCCAACACCTCGACCGGCGTTCAGCTCGTCCTGCCCTGGATCGCGCTCAAGCAAGGCTTCTACGCGAAGCACGGTCTCGACGTGACGATCGTCCAGGTGAACGGCGATGCGGGCAGCATTCCGGCCCTCGTCTCGGGCAGCGTTCCCTTCGCCATCATGACCGCAGCCCCGGCGCTGATCGCAAACGCCAAGGGCGGCGACATCCGCATCATCTCCCCGCTCAGCACCTATCCCCAGCAGATCGTGATGCGCAAAACGCTCGCCGACAAGCTCGGCGTCACGGCCGAAACCCCGCTCGCCAAGCGGCTCGATGCGTTGCGTGGCCGCAATGTCGGCATCCTCGATGTCGGCGGCGGCCTACAGTACACGCTCGCCGTCGTCCTCTCCACCAACGGCATCGACCCGGCCGCGGTGCCGGTCGTCGGCATCACGCCCTATTCGGCCGAGCTCGCCGCACTCCGGCGCGGCGCGATCGACGTCATCGCGCCCGCGGTGCCGTTCGGCCAGATCGCGGTCGCCCAAGGGATCGGCGTGATGATCGCCAATGTCTGGGGCGGCGAGGTGCCCAGCGTGCGCGGCACGCCGTTCGAGCTGATGTCGGTCGCCGCGAAGTGGGGCAAGGCGCACGCGGCGACGGTCACGGCGATGCAGGCCGCGCTCCAGGACGCGATGGATTATCTCCACTCGAACCTCGCCGGCGCCGCCGCGCTCGCCCATGTTTGGCAGCCAAACATTCCGCTCACGATCCAAACCGCCGCGATCGGCAACGGCGGCGGCTATCCCACCTCGACCGCGATCACCGAGGCGCAGTTCGCGGCCATGCAAACCTTCGCCAAGCTCAGCGGCGCCAAAACCGCAAGCGTGACCTACGCTGCCTCCGTCTGGGGAAAGTGAGGGGACGAGCCCGCTCCGAAGGCGCACCCGCCCGGCCTCGCCGGCATCAAGCCGCACGCTCGATGTCGGTCTTGCTGAAATCGTCGCCCTTGAACATCAGCGTGGTTCCGTAATTCCGCGCCACCGCATAAGCGAAGCAATCGCCGAGGTTGAGTTGCGCGGGATGGCCGCGTCCCTTCCCGTACCGGGAAAAGGCGTTGAGCGCAGTCTCCGCCTCCCCCGTGGTGATCGAGACGATGCGCACCCGGGCCACCGCCAGGAACTCGCGCACGTCGGCTTCCGCCTCCGCGACGCTCGCGTACCGCTTCCGGCAAAGGCCCAAGGCCGCTTCGAAAATCGCAATCGGCGAAGTGATGGGCGACGGCGCCGCCTCCAGCAGGTTCGCGAGCGCCTCCGCTTCGGGCTCGCGGGTGAGGATGGCGACGATCGCCGACGCGTCAACGAACATCACGCCTCGCCGCTCAGCGCGTCGTAGAATTCCTTGTCCGCGTCCAGCCCGGTCGCCGGCCGCGCCAGCACGCGGTCCTGGATCGGGCGGAGCCGCTCGCTCAGCGGCACGGCCTCATCCAGGCGGTGGAGCTCGTTCTCGAGCGCCCGCTTCACCGCGTCCGTCTTGTTCGTGCGGATGCGGGCAGCAAGCGTCTCGGCGAGGCGGTTGACCTCGTCGCTGCGGATGTTGAGCGGCATTCCGGCCTCCAATCAACACGCGTAGACTATAATGCCAATACGCGTAGACAGCAAACCCTCCGCGGCCGCAAACCCCCACCGCTCACGCCACCTCTCGATCCCGATCCTCCCGAGCGTGCTCCAGCTCGGCGGCCGCCGCCAGCCACTCGGCCTCCACCGCCTCGGTCTCCCGCCCGATCGCGGCGAGCCGCCGGTTGAGCCCGGCGATCTCCTCGCTGTCCGCGCGCGCATAGAACCCCCCGTCGCCGAGCCGCGCCTCGATCCGCCGCCGCTCCGCGGCGAGCCGTTCGAGTGCCTGCTCGGCCGCCCGCGCTTTCTCCCGGAGCGGCCTCAGCGCCTCGCTCCTCTCCGCCCGCGCCCGCCGCTCCTCCTGGGCGCGCCGCCCGGCCCGCGCGTGCCGCCCCGCCGGCTCCGCCGCCGCCGATTTCTCCGCCATCAGCCGCCGATAGGCGTCGAGATCGCCCTCGATCGGCGCCACGCGTCCCTCCGCCACCAGCAGCAGCCGGTCCGCCAGCAGCTCGATGAGATGCGTATCGTGGGTGATCAGCACCACCGCGCCCGCGAAGTCGGTGAGCGCGCGGACCAGCGCCTCCCGCGCATCGATGTCGAGATGGTTGGTCGGCTCGTCGAGGATCAGAAGCTGCGGCGCCTCCCGCGTCGCCAGCGCCAGCAAGAGCCGCGCCCGTTCCCCGCCCGAGAGCGCCGCGACCGCGGTCCCGATCCGCTCGGCGTCGAGCCCGAAGCGCGCGCACTGGGCCCGCAACTCCGTCACGCTCGCCTTCGGCAGGGCCCGCGTGAGATGCGCGAGCGCGCTCGCCCGCGGATCGAGCTCCTCCTCCTGATGCTGTGCGAAATACCCCGCCCGCAGCCCCCGCGCGCCCTGCATGCTGCCCGCAAGCGGCGCGAGCCGCCCGGCCAGCGCCTTCGCCAGCGTGGACTTGCCGTTCCCGTTGGCGCCCAGGAGCGCGATCCGGTCCTCCATATCGATCCGGAGCGAAACCCCCGAAAGCACCGCGCGTCCGTCATAGCCGAGCGCCACCTTCTCGAGCGAGAGCAGCGGCGGCGCGATCGTCCGCGGCTCCGGAAACGCGAACCGCGTTGGCGCCGCCTCGACGATCGCCTCGATCGCCGGCAGCTTCGCCAGCGCCTTCAGCCGCGACTGCGCCTGCCGCGCCTTGGTCGCCTTGGCGCGAAACCGCGCGACGAACGCCTCCATGTGCGCGCGCCGGCCGGCGATCCGCGCCGCCTCGCTTTTCCGCTGTTCGGCCCGCTCGGTGCGAATGCGGATGAACTCGGCGAATCCCCCCGGCGTGACCTCGATCTTTCCGCGGTCGAGATAGGCGATCAACTCCATCGCCCGATCGAGCAGATCCCGATCGTGCGAGACCATCAGCACCGCGCCCGGGAACCGCGCGAGCCACGATTCAACCCAGATCGTCGCCTCGAGGTCGAGATGGTTGGTCGGCTCGTCCAGCAACAAAAGATCCGGTGCGGCGAAGAACGCGGCGGCAAGTGCCACGCGCATCCGCCAGCCGCCCGAGAAGCTCTCCATCGGCCGGCCCTGCGCCGCCTCGTCGAAGCCGAGCCCGGCCAGGATCGCGGCCGCCCGTGCCGGCGCGCTCTCCGCCCCGATCGAAGCGAGCCGCTCGTGAATATCCGCAAGCTCGTCCGGCCGCGCGCTCTCCGCCCGCGCCATCAGCGCCGCCCGCTCGGCGTCGGCCGCGAGCACGATCTCGAGCGGCGTCGCATTCCCCGAAGGCGCCTGCTGCGCGACACTCCCGAGCCGCGCCCGCGCCGCCAGCCGGATCGTCCCGCCATCCGGCCGCAGCTCGCCCGCGATCAGCTTGACCAGCGTCGATTTGCCCGCGCCGTTGCGCCCGATCAGCCCGACCTTCCGCCCGGCATCGATCGCGATGCTCGCATGATCGATGAGGTCGCGGCCATTGAGGCTGTAAGAGAGGTCTTCGACGGCGAGCAGGGTCATGACGCCCCTGTTAAGCAGCCCGCGCAGGGCTTGTCACTCGGACCGGCAGGCAGGAACCGCCCCGCCCGCCCGCCCATCCAAGGAGTCACGGCTCCATGACGCTTCCCGGACATTTCGGCCCGGTCGATCCGGTCGCCATCGTCGGCTACGCCGCCGCCGCCACGGTCTTCACGAGCTTCTGCATGCGCACCATGCTGCCGCTCCGCGTCGTGGCGCTGATGAGCAATTTCCTTTTCATTGCCTACGGTTATCTCAACTCGCTCCTGCCGGTCCTGGTCCTCCATCTGGGCCTCTTCCCGATGAACGCCTGGCGGCTCGCACAGGTCCTCCGGCTCCGCCGGGCCGCTTCCGCCCCGCGCGGCCGCTTCGATATCGCGCCCCTTCGTCCCTACATGGCCCGCCGCCTCCTTCCCGCGGGCAGCGTCCTCTTCCGCCGCGGCGACCCGGCCGGCGAGATGTTCTACGTCGAATCCGGCGAGCTCACGGTCGCCGAGCCCAACCTCGTGCGCGGCCCCGGCGATCTCATCGGCGAGATCGGCCTGCTCGCGCGCCACCGCAGGCGAACCGCGAGCGTATCGGCCCGCACGGATTGCGTCCTCCTCTCACTTCCCGCCGCGAAATTCCGCCAGCTCTATTTCCAGCACCCCGGCTTCGCGCTCCGCCTCCTCGAAACCGTGATCGAACGGATGATCCCGGATATCGCCCCGTCTCGCGATCGCGATCCCCCGTAGTGCGGACAGGGCCCGCGCCGCCGCTCAGGCGGGCGCCTCTGCCACGGCCGCCTGCGCCCGGTTCGACCCCGCCTGGAGGAACGCCCGTACCGAGCGGCAGGCCTGCCGGAGCCGCTGCGCGTTCTCGACCAGCGCGATCCGCACGTAACCCTCCCCGTGCTCGCCGAACCCGATCCCGGGCGAGACCGCGACCTTCGCCCGCTCCAGCAGCAGCTTGCTGAACTCGAGGCTGCCCAGCGAGGCGAACTGCGGCGGGATCGGCGCCCAGGCGAACATCGAGCCCTCCGGCGCCGGCACGTCCCACCCGGCATGGGCGAGCCCGCGGATCAGGATGTCCCGCCGCTCCCTGTAGAGCGCCCGCAACTCCGCCACGCACTCCTGCGGCCCGTTCAGCGCCGCCGCCGCCGCGACCTGGATCGGCGTGAAGGCGCCGTAGTCGAGATAGGACTTCATCCTCGCCAACGCCGCGATCAGCCGCGGATTGCCCGCCGCGAAACCCATCCGCCACCCGGGCATCGAATAGGTCTTGGAAAGGCTCGTGAACTCGACGGCGATGTCCTTCGCCCCGGGAACCTGCAAGAGCGACGGCGGTGCCTTCTCGCCGAAATAGATCTCGGCGTACGCGAGATCCGACATCACCCACACCTCGTGCCGCCGCGCGAACGCGACGATCTCCCGGTAGAACTCCAACTCCGCAAGATAGGCCGTGGGATTGGAGGGAAAGTTCACGATCAGCGCGGTCGGTTTCGGCACCGAATGCCGCACCGCGCGGTCGAGCGCGCGTAGCATCTCCTCGTCCGGCGCCGCGGGCACGGAGCGCACCGCCGCGCCGGCGATGATGAAGCCGAACTGGTGGATCGGGTAGGACGGGTTGGGCACCAGGATCGTATCGCCCGGCGAGGTGATGGCCGAGGCGAGATTGGCGAGCCCCTCCTTCGAGCCGAGCGTGGCGATCACCTCGCTCTCGGGATCGAGCGCGACATCGAACCGCCGCCGGTAATACGAAGCGAGCGCCCGCCTCAGCCCCGGGATGCCCCTGCTCACCGAATAGCGGTGCGTGCGCGGGTCCTGCACCGCCTCCACGAGCTTCGCCACGATATGCGGCGGCGTCGCGCTGTCCGGGTTGCCCATCCCGAGATCGATGATGTCCTCCCCGGCCGCCCGCGCCCGCGCCTTGGCCGTGTTGACCTCGGCGAACACGTAGGGCGGCAGGCGGCGGATGCGGTGAAACTCTTCGGACATGGGACGCTCTTGCTCAAAGAATCGCCAAACGGAGCGCTTTTACGGCAATCGGCACCCGCCCCATAGTACCTTCCGGCCCGGCGCGCGCCGCGCCATCGCAGTCAGCGAACCAGCACGATCGCCGCCCCCGCCGCCTTGGCGATCCCCGCCCAGGACCGGTCCGCCGTCAGCGCCGGCGCGCCCAGCCGGCGCGCGAGCGCGAGGCAGGCGCGATCGCCGAGCGAGAGCCCCGCTTCCCGGGTCAACGGCAGCAGCAGCCCGACCGCATAGGCGAGCTCCTCGTCGAACGGAATGCGCTCGATCGGCAGCGGATCGAGCACTTCATGAATCTCGGCCTCCGCCGCGCCGTTGCGCGCAAGGTGCCCGACGACCTCGCCGAGATTGACGGTGGTCATCGCGGACTCGGCAAGCGCGGCGCGCACCCGCTCATGGCCGGGCTCGGCCAGCAGCAAAGCGAGCAGCGCCGAAGCATCGATGATAGCAAGGCTCATTCCCGCGCCGCGTCGCGGCGCCGCGCGGCGAGGAACGACGCGACCGAGCCCTCGCGCTTGCCGCCGAGAATCCGCCGGGTCAACGCCTGCGCGCGCGCAACCGTCTCGTCGATCGTGCGGATGCGGATCTCCCGGCCCGCCAGCTCCACGACCACCGCCCCGCCGTGCTCGAGCCCCACTTCCCGGCGAAACTCCGCCGGCAGGCTGATCCGCCCCGATTCCGTCACGCGCCCCAGAGCCGATTTCATGGCGCATTCCCTATCCACGCCAACACCACCACCATATGGCCACACGCGGCGCCCGCGCAACGCCCCGCCCCCAAGGGCTCCGGGGATGGACAGACCCCGCCCGCGCCCCCCAATCTCGCGGCAAAACGGAGGAAGCGGCGATGAACGGTGGGGATTGCCTGGCCGGCGTGCGCGTTCTCGACCTCACCCAGTTCGAGGCCGGCCCCTCCTGCACCGAGGCGCTCGCCTGGCTCGGCGCCGACGTCGTCAAGGTCGAGAACCCGAAGAACGGCGATCCCGGCCGCTCGCTCAACCCGCCGCCCGGCGCGGACGCGCACTACTTCCTCCAGTACAACGCCAACAAGCGCTCGATCGCCCTCGACCTCAAATCGCCCGCCGGCCTCGCCCTCCTGAAAAACCTCGCCGCCGACGCCGACATCTTCGTCGAGAACTTCGCCCCCGGCGCGATCGAGCGCCTCGGCCTCGGCCCCGAAACCCTCCGCGCCCTCAACCCCGCCCTCATCTACGCCCAGGTGAAGGGCTTCGGCACCGGCTCGCCTTACGAGCGCAACCTCGCCTTCGACATGATCGCCCAGGCCTGCGGCGGCCCGATGAGCATCACCGGCGAGGCCGACGGCCCGCCGCTCAAGCCCGGCCCCACCCTCGGCGACACCGGCACCGGCATGCTGCTCGCCGTCTCCATCCTCGCCGCCCTCTACCGCCGCACCCACACCGGTCAAGGCGAGCACCTCGAGGTCGCGATGCAGGACGCGATGTTCCAGTATATCCGTGGCGCCTTCGCGACCCTCACCCGCACCGGCCACCCGCCCCGCCGCGCCGGCGCCGGCAGCGTGCTCGCCCGCAACCCGCCGATGGGCATCTATCCCTGCCGCGGCGGCGGCCCGAACGACTATGTCTATGTCTACACGAGCCGCGCCAACCCCGAGCACTGGCGCCGCCTGCTCTCCGTCCTCAGCCGCGAGGACCTCGCGGACGACCCCCGCTATGCCACCCCCGCCGCCCGCGCCGAGCACGAAACCGAGGTGAACGATCTCGTCTCCGCCTGGACGCGCCTTCACGACAAGCACGAGGCCATGCGCATCCTGGGCGAGGCCGGCATCCCCGCCGGCGCCGTGCTCGACCCCGCGGAGCTTTTGAACGACCCCTCCTTTGCCGCCCGGGGCATCGTCCAGACGATCGCGCACCCGACCGTGGGCCCCTACAAAATGCCCGCCTGGCCCGTGCGCTTCTCCGGCCGCCCGCCCCCCGTCCGCCCTGCGCCCCTGCTTGGCGAGCACAATTCGTCCGTGCTCGCGGACTGGCTCGGCACGGTTCAACCACTCGCCGACGCACCCACCTGACCACACAAAGGAGCCCACCATGGCGGAGCTCACGGGTTCGGAAATCCTCGCCCGGTGCCTGAGGAAAGAAGGAACCGAAAATCTCTTCTTCCTGATGGGCGGGCCGATGCTGCTGGCCGAGTTGAGCTGCATCAAGGAAGGCATCCGCATGATCGATGTCCGCCACGAGCAGGCGGCCGCCTTCATGGCGCAGGCCTACAGCCGCCTGCTCCAGAAACCGGGCGTCTGCATGGCCGCGAGCGGCCCGGGTGTGACCAACCTCGTCACCGGGCTCGCCAACGCGCTGATCGACTGCGCGCCGGTGGTGGCCATCGGCGGCTCGAGCCCGATCAGCCAGTTCGGCCGCCAGGTCTTCCAGGAGATCGACCAGGTGGCGCTGATGCGCGGCTGCACCAAGCATGTCGATCGCGTGCACAACCTCAAGCGCATCCCCCAGCAGGTGAACTTCGCGCTGCAGAAATCCATGGCCGGCAAGCCCGGTCCCGCCTATCTCGATTTCCCGGGTGACATCCTCTACCAGAAGATCGACGAAAGCGCGGTCGATTGGAGCTTCTGCGGCCGCCCGCTGCTCGACGCCCGCCCCCTCGGCGACCCGCGCCAAATCACCAAGCTCATCGACGCCCTCGCCGCCGCCCGCAAACCCCTCCTCGTCTCCGGCAGCGGCGTCATCTGGTCGCGCGCCTCGGGCGAAATGCAGGCGCTCGTCGAGAAAATCGGCATCCCCTTCTACACCACGCCCCAAGGCCGCGGCGTCGTCCCCGACGACCACCCCTATTCCTACCTCGCGATGCGCAGCACCGCCTTCCGCGACGCCGACCTCATCGTCGTCCTCGGCACGCGCATGAACTACATCATCGGCCACGCCGCTCCACCGCGCTTTTCCGCTACCGCAACGATCGCGCGGATCGATATCGACGCCGAGGAGATGGCAACCGCCGCCCGTGCCGTCGATATCCCGATCGTCGGCGACTGCCGCATGGTCCTCGGCCAGCTCATCGACGGCATCGGCCATCGCATCACGCCCGAGACGTACAAATCCTGGCGCGAATCCCTCGCCGAGGGCGAAGCCGCCAAGCGCGCTTCCGCCGGCGCCAACCGCCCCGCCGAGAACGGCGAGATCCACCCCGTCCGCCTCCTCGAGGAGATCCGCGACTTCGCCCGCCGCGACGCCGTCCTCTGCGTCGACGGCCAGGAAATCCTGAACTTCGGCCGCCAGACCCTGCCCACCTTCGTCCCCGGCCACCGCCTCAACTCAGGGCCCTTCGGCACCATGGGCGTCGGACTGCCCTTCGGCATCGGCGCGAAAATCGCCGAGCCCGATACGCAAGTCATCGTCGTCCACGGCGACGGCTCCTTCGGCCTCAACGCCATGGAGCTCGACACCGCGGTCCGCCACCACATCCCGATCCTCGTCGTCATCAGCCTCAACGGCGGTTGGACGGCAGACCCGAAACGCGACAAGCCAGGCCGCGACCTCGGCTACACACGCTTCGACCGCATCGCCGAGGCCCTCGGCGCCTACGGCGAATACGTCTCGCAACCCGAGGACATCCGCCCCGCCCTCGAACGCGCCCAAGCGAAGGTGGACGGAGGCATGACCGCCCTGGTGAACGTCCGCACCGACTACCGCGCCCGCTACGGCGGCGCCGCTTTCTCGGACTACTCGACTTAAGCAAGACCAGGGGACCCGCATGGGGGCAGAGCCCCCTCGGCCTTCCTAATCGCCCATTGGAATAGCGCGGTTTTGCTCCACATGGTGCGGCGCGAAGAGGAGCATGGTCATGGACACATCCGTCACCGTGAGGGCGGGGAGCGCTTCTGTGTTGCCGGTGCGTCGTCTCGGCCGTACTGACATGCAGATCACGCGCGTGGGTTTTGGCGCCTGGGCGATCGGCGGGGCCGATTGGGCGGTCGGCTGGGGCGAGCAGGACGATCGGGACTCGATCGCCGCCATCCGTCAAGCGGTCGCGCGTGGCGTGAACTGGATCGACACGGCGGCGGTCTACGGGCTCGGCCATTCCGAGGAGGTCGTGCGCGAGGCGCTGGCCGGTATCCCGCTCTCGGAACGACCTTACGTGTTCACCAAGTGTGGGCTGGTGTGGGACGAGGCGAACCGCAAGGCACCGCCGCGCCAGGTGGGCGCGCCCGCGAGCATTCGCCGCGAGGTCGATGCCTCGCTCAAGCGTCTTGGCGTCGAGCGCATCGATCTCTATCAGATGCACTGGCCGGCCGAGGACGGCACGAAGCTCGCCGACTATTGGGGCACGCTGCTCGATCTCAAGCGCGAGGGCAAAGTCCGCGCGGTCGGCCTTTCCAACCACAATGTCGTGCAACTCGAGGAGGCCGAGCGGCTCGGCCATGTCGATACGCTTCAGCCGCCATTCTCGCTCATCCGGCGCGGCGTCGCGGCGGCGGAGCTGCCCTGGTGCGCGGAGAACGAGACGGGCGTCATCGTTTACAGCCCGATGCAGTCGGGCCTGCTCACCGGGCGCTTCACCATCGCGCGCGCGCGGTCGCTGCCGAAGGACGACTGGCGTTCCCGCAACGCCGAGTTCACGGGCGAGAAGCTCGTGCGCAACCTCAAGCTCGCCGACGCGCTGAAGCCGATCGCCGATCGCCGCCACACCACGGTCGCCGCCGTCGCGGTCGCCTGGACGCTCGCCTGGCCGGGCGTCAGCGGCGCGATCGTCGGCGCCCGCGGCTCGCTTCAGGTCGATGGCTGGATCGGCGCGGCTTCTCTCGAGCTCGGCCCCGACGATCTCGCCGAGATCGAAGCCGCGATCGCGGCGACCGGCGCCGGCACCGGCCCGGCCGCGCCTGGCTAGAACGAGGGCGGCGTGTTGATGACGATGAGGCGCGCCCGCCCCGGGCCCGGGTTGCGGTATCCGTGCGGCAGCTCTGAACGGAAGCAGTAGGAATCGTCCTGGCCGAGCAGGTAGGTCTTCTCGCCCACGATCAGCTCGAGCTGCCCCTCGACGATATACCCGGCCTCCTCTCCTTCGTGCCGCACGACCCCGGCACTTCCTCCGCCCGGCTCGATCACGTGCAGGCTTCCCTGCAGCAAACGGTTCGCGGCGTGGGGGATCAGCCTCTCGATCTGGATGCCAGACCCGCGCTTAGGCGAATCGATCGCCACCGCCGGCCGTGCTCCGGCCCGCGACACCACTTCGGGCGGCTCGCCCGCTTCCGACAGAAGCTGCCCGATCGTGAGGCCGAGCTTCCCGGACATCCGGTGCAGCATGTTGAGAGAGGGCATCACCCGGTCGTTCTCGACCTTGGAGAGGAAGCTCTCGGAGCAACCCACCTTCTCCGCGAGCTCGCGCAGCCGGAGCCCGCGGTCGAGCCTGGCGTGGCGCAGCCGGAGCCCGATCCGCACATCGTGCGGTTCCCGGGGCCGCTCCGGCGCAATCCCGATCTCCTCTCCGCCCGCATCGAGCGGATCGCGCGCGTTGAATTCGCTGCTCATGACGTTTCCTTCCTGCCCCCGGGGCTCCCCCCCGACCCCCGATTACAGCATGCAAGAGACTTTCTACATAGGAAAGCGACTTGCATGACAGAAACATGGCGGCTAAGTTCGCCTCCAGCGAAGGACAGCGATGCACGGAACGCATGGAACAAAAGCTCATTGACGCCGCCGCCACGGATATCGCGCCGCACTACGAGCCGTATGGCTGGCAGCAATGGCCGCTGCATCCGTGGATGTCGTATCAGTTCCGGCGCGGGCTGGGGGAGACGCAGGAAGGCGGCGGCGCAGTCAGCGAGTGCTTCCAGGCGGCCGCGCGGATGGTTCCGGGCGACAAGGAGAGCTGGCACGTCGAGTGGCTGCGCGTCGCCGAGCGGAATGATCGCCGCGGCGATGCGGAAGCCGCCGTCGGGCATATTCGCACGGCGCAGAATTGCTGGCTGCGGGCGGCTGATTATTACCGCCAGGCGGAGTTCTGGCTGGCCCCGCGCGATCCCCGCCGGCTTCCCACCTTCGAGGCGATGGAGGCCTGCTCGCGGAAATTCCTGAGCCGGCTCGATCCGCCCGGCGAAGTCGTCGAAATCCCCTACAAGAACGGCGTCGGGCTCTGCGCCTATTTCGTCCGCGCGCCCTTCGCGGTTGCCCGCCAGCCGGTGCTCATTTCGATGGGCGGGCTCGACAGCATCAAGGACGAGATGTGGTTCATGCAGGCGCACGGGGCGCTGCAGCGGGGCATCGCGGTCCTGATGATCGACGGTCCGGGGCAGGGGGGCACGCTCCGCCGTCACAACGTCCCCACGCGCTTCGATTACGAAGTCCCGATCGGTCGCTGCATCGATTGGCTCACGAAGCGCGCCGACATCGATCCCGCCCGCATCGCCGTCTGCGGCTCTTCCCTCGGCGGCTACTACGCCGCCCGCGCCGCCAGCTACGAGCACCGCCTCGCCGCCTGCATCTCCCACGGCGCCATCTGGGACATCGGGGCGCGCTGGCGCACGCGCGGCGAGGACCACCCGCTCGCCGAGCATATCAAATGGGTCTTCGGCGCAAGCTCCATGGCGGAGGCTGCCGAAATCGCCGCTCCTTTCAAGCTGGAGGGCGCGCTCGAGAACATGCGCTGCCCCTATCTCATCATCCATGGCGGCCACGACGTCCTCGGCGTCGAAGCGGTATCGACCGTCCACCAGCACGCAAAACTGCACGGGATCGACGTCACGCTCCGCCTCACCAGCGAAGACGAAACCGGCGCCGACCACTGCCAGCACGACAACCCGACACTCGGCCAGGAGCTGATGATCGATTGGCTGGCCGATCGCTTCGGCATCGTCGAGCGCGATCTTCCGCCGCTCAGGCGGAGCTGATGAAGGAAGGGCCGGCCCGCACGTGATGGCGCGGCGCTCGGCCCTCCTTAGCATCCGGCCTGCGAAGAACAGCCGGCACAAGTTTCCAAATAAAACCAAATCAGTCGAACAGGAGAGCGCTATGCACGCCTATGAAAGGCTACCCTTCCGTCTCGGGGTCGCAACACTTCTGCTCATCGCCGCAAGCTATGTCGTCAACGCGATGGACCGCATCGTCTTTCCCACCCTCCTTCCGGCGGTCGCGCACGAATACGGCTTCTCCCTCGCGGCCGGCGGCTTCCTCGCCACGATCTTCACGCTGGGGCTCGGCGTCGCCGGAATTCCGACAGGCTTCCTCTTCGACAAGGTCTCCCGGAAGACCGTCATGGTCATCGGCATCGCCATCTACTCCATCTGCACCATCCTCACCTGCCTCTCGGTAGGCTTCTATGATATGGCCGCGTACCGCGCCGTTTCCGGCATCGGCGAGGCGCTGCAGAACGCGGCGATCTTCACCGCCTGCGGCGCCTATTTCTCCCGCAACCGCACGCTCGTGCTCGGCACGTTGAACGTCGCCTACGGCGTCGGCTCCTTCATCGGGCCGCGCTGGGGCGCCCATCTCCTCGTCCATTCCGGCAGCTGGCGCACGCCCCTCTACATCTACGGCGCGGTCGGCCTGGTCGGCGCCGTCGCGGTGCTGCTCTTCGTCTCCAAGCGCTTCTCCGAACAGGTGCTCGAGCACCTCAATCCCGCCCACGAGGACCACGTCCCGGACCGGCTGATCAACCGCAACACGCTCCTCGTCGCGCTCGCCTCGATCGGCGGCGGCCTCGCCGGTTTCGGCTATCTCGGCCTCTACCCGACCTTCCTCAGAACCGCGCTCCAATTCTCGTTCCCGCAAGTGGGCGCGGCCGCCAGCATGTATGGCGCCGGCGCGCTGATGGGCCTCGTCTGCGGCTACATCGCCGACCGCGCGAACCAGAAATGGGTCACCATCGCAACACTCGTCGTCCTCGCCTGTGTCGGCTACTCGATCTTCAACCTCGCCGTCACGCCGTTCTGGCAGCGCTTCCTCTCCTTCCTCGAAGGCACGGCCTCGAGCGGCTTTCTCTACGTCAACAACTACTCCCTGATGCAGCGCTCCGTGCGTGCCTCGATTGCCGGCCGCGCCTCCGGCCTCGTCGTGAGCTGCGTCTATCTCCCGGCCGCGCTCTCGGGCTATCTCTTCGCCCATCTCAAGATCGCCTTTGGATGGGGCGATGCCGCGCTGCTCCAGATGTCCCTCCTCCTCATCGTCCCGATCGTCGGGATGATGTTCTTCGACACCTCGCGCACGAACTGCCCGGTCCGCGCCGCGCCGCCGCTGCCGCTGCAAGGTCGCAGCGTCGGCGCCTGACAAACCCCAGGGAGGAAACCGTGCAGGACGTCCACGCGGAGATCGACCGACGGGCCGAGCAGAGCATTGCCCTGCTCGCCCGCCTCTGCCGCCAGCCGAGCATCTCCGCCGGGCGCGTAGGGCTTCCCGAAATGGCCGCGCTGCTCGCCGGGGAAATGCAGGCGCTCGGCATCTCCACGCACCTCGAACCCACCTGCACCAACGTCCCCATCGTCCGCGGCACGCTCCGCGCCCCGGGTGCCGAGCGCACCCTCCTCATCTACAATCACTACGACGTCCAGCCCGTGGAGCCGCTCGAGCGCTGGACGACGCCGCCCTTCCAGCCCGAGATCCGCGACGGCAGGCTCTATGCGCGGGGTGCGACCGACAACAAGGGCAACATCGTCTCCCGCCTCGCCGCCGTTGCCGCGCTGCTCGCAACCCGCGACCGTCTTCCCATCAACCTCGAATTCCTGATCGAGGGCGAGGAGGAAATCTCGAGCCCGGGCCTCCCTTCCTATCTCGATCAAAACCGGACACACTTCGCCGCCGATGCCTGCCTCTGGGAGGACACGATGGGCCGCGTCGATGCGCCCATCGTCTCGCTCGGCAACAAGGGGATGGCCAAGGTCGAGCTTCTCTGCCGCGTCGCCGCCACCGACTCCCATTCCGCCTATGCCGGCCTCTATCCCAACGCCGCCTGGCGCCTCGCCGCCGCCCTCGCCACCATCAAGGGGCCGGACGAACACGTGCGCATTCCCGGCTTCTACGATGCCATCCGCCCGCTCGGCCCCGCCGAGCAGGAGATCGTCGCGCGCCTCCCGCCGATCGACGGCGCCAATCTCCGCCGTGTCCGCGGCCTCGCCCGCCTCGTCTCCGACCTCGCGGACTCCGAGATCCACGCCCGCCAAAGCCTCGAGCCCACCTGCAATCTCTCCGGCCTCGCCGCCGGCTACACCGGTCCCGGCTCGAAAACCGTGATCCCGGCCGAGGCGCTCGCACGGATCGACATGCGCCTCGTCCCCGACCAGGATCCCGCCGAGATCGTCTCGCTGCTCCGCGCGCATCTCGCCGCCCAGGGCTTCGACGACATCGAGGTCCGCGATCTCGGCGGCTCCTTCCCGAGCCGCAGCCCGGTGGACAACCCCTTCAACCGCGCGATCGACGCCGCCTCGCGCGCGGTCTACGGAAAAAGCGCAATCTTCGAACCCCATCAGGCCGGCAGCACGCCGCAATGGGTGATCGGCCGCTATCTCGGCATTCCCTGCTCCGCAACCGGCGTCGGCTACGTCACCTGCATGAGCCACGCGCCGGACGAGAACATCCGCATCGACCATCTGATCGAAGGAGCGAAATACATGGCCTCCATCTTCTGCGAATTCGCGACCGCGTGAGCATGGACTTTCCCCTCAACTCCTCCCGCGCCGCGGTGGTCGCGATCGATCTCCATCGCGGCCATCTTGATCAAGCCGTCGCGACCATGCCAGCACCACCCGACGTGGCAAAGCGTGTGGTCGCCGCCAACCAGCGTTTCCTCGCCCGCTGCCGCGCCGCCGGCGTCCCGATCGTCCACCTCGTCACCTCCTATCGCGACACGAAGGAGATGCGTGCCAACCCCTTCTGGCGCAAACTCGCCGAGGACCCGAAGAGCACGCGGCGGAACGCGCTCCGCCACAACCTCTCCGGCAGCCCGGGCTGCACCATCATGCCCGGCCTCTTCGAGGAGGGAGACTGGGTGATCCCCAACAAGAAGCGCTACGACTGCTTCCTCGGCACCGACCTCGACTTCGTGCTCCGCACGCACGCCATCGACACCATCCTCCTCACCGGCGTGAACACCAATTCCTGCGTGCTCGCGACCGCCGCTTCCGCCAATGTCCGCGACTACGCGGTCATCGTCGTCGAGGACTGCGTGGACACGATGGACGGGCCGGCGCTGCACGAGGCCGGCCTCCTCTGCATCCGCACCGCGTTCGGCCAGGTCGCGACATCCGAAGCCCTTTCGCCGCTTCTCGCGAAGGAGGAAAAGATCCCATGACCGCGAACACGCTCGAAGAGATCCGCAACCGCATTCCCTACCAGCCCATCCACCGCCGCCCGCCGCTCCGCCTGCCGGGCGGCGCACGCATCGCCGTCTGGACGATCGTCAACGTCGAGAACTGGAGCCCCTCCGCGCCGATGCCGCGCACTGTCCTCCCGCCGCCGATGGGCCAGCCGCTGCTGCCGGACGTGCCCAACTGGGCCTGGCACGAATACGGCATGCGCGTCGGCTTCTGGCGCTTCATCGAGCTCTTCGCCGCGCGCAAGATGAAGGCCACCTTCGCCCTCAACGGCTCCGCCTGCACCGTCTACCCGGAAGCCTGTGCCGCCGCGCGCGACGCCGGCTGGGAATTCATGGGCCACGGCTTCGTCCAGAAGCCGATGCACACTCTCGCCGACCAGTCCGCCGCCATCGCCGAGACGATGGAAGCGATCAAACAATTCACCGGCCGGCCGCCGCGCGGCTGGGAAAGCCCGGGCCTCACCGAAACGCTCGAAACGGCAGACCTGCTCGCCGAAGCCGGCATCGAATATGTCGCGGACTGGGTGCTCGACGAGCAGCCCGTCCCGGTCAAAACCCGCACCGGCCGCCTCGTCTCCGTTCCCTACACGGTCGAGATCAACGACGTCGTCATCACCGCCGTGCAACGCCTGCCCTCGGACGAAATCCTCCGCCGCGGCCGCGCCCAGTTCGACCGCCTCTACCGCGAGGGCGAGCACACGCCCCGCGTGATGGCGATCGCCATCCACCCCTACCTCACCGGCGTCCCACACCGCATCGGCGCCCTCGAAGCGCTCTACGACCACATCCTCGGCCATAAGGACGTCGCCATCCTCACCGGCGAAGAAATCCTCGACTGCTACCTCGCGCAAACCCCGAACGAGTAGCAGCCCCCAACTTCCCGAGCGGCCGCCTCACTCGTCGGTGGGCGGAGTGGTGATCACCAGGAACACGAGGTCGGCGAGCCCGGTATTGTAGATCGCGTGTTCGACGCCGGCGGGCAGGTGGATGCAATCGTGCCGTCGCACGAGGATGCGTTCCCCGTCCAGCTCCATCAATCCCCCGCCCTCGAGCACGTGGTAGATCTGCTCCTGCACCTTGTGCCGATGCGGCTTCACGTAGCCTTTCGGCTGATAGGACGAGATGCGGTAGTCGAATCCCTTCGTCGTCACCAGCATCTTCGAATGGGCGTCATAGTGCTCCGGCGGAGTTTCCCACAGTACCTCGGCGATATTGCGGATGGTGGCGCCGTTGCGTTCGTACATCGCGTTTCCTCCGCCTCAGGGCGCGGCAAGCTCCGCTGCGGTGCGCCGCTCTCCGAACACCGGCTCCTTGTGCGGGATCGGCGGCAGCGCCCAGGTCCCGGTCGCCGGCGGCCGCACCTCGGCATCCACATGCACGTCGAGCACCCAGGGCTTGCCCGACGCAACCGCATGCTCCAGCGCCGGCGCCAGATCGCCGATGCGCGTGATGGTCGCGCCATCCACGCCGTGCGCGCGGGCCATCATCGCGAAATCCGGGTTGTACGGCTCGCGGTTCGGTCCACGGCGGAACGCGGTGCCAAGCTCGCGCCCGTCGAACAGCCCGTACTGGATGTCGCGGATAGCCGCCCACGCGAAATTGTTCCAAATGAGCCACACGCACGGAATGTCGTATTCGACCGCGGTGCAGAGCACGTGCGGCGTCATGGTGAAGCCGCCGTCACCGCAGATCGCCACCGCCGGCCGCTCGGGTGCGGCGAGCTTGGCGCCGAGGATGCCGCTCACCCCGAACCCCATCGCCGAGAATCCCCAGGCGTTCAGCATGGTCTGCGGCTGCCGCGCCTCCCAGAACTGCATGAACCAGTTGTGGTGCACGCCCGAATCGAGGCTGATGATAGCGTCGTCCGCCAGCACCTTCCGCACGGCCGCAACCACCGGCTCGGGCCGGAGCGGCGTCGTGTCGATCGCGAAATTGGGCCGCGTGAATGCCTCCCACTCGTCCCGCCAGCCCGCGATCATCCCGAGCCACGCGCTTCGCTCCGGCCGCGCCGCGCCGCGCCCTTCGATCTCGCCCAGCAATTGGCGCAGGAACGTGCGCGCATCGGCGACGACCCCGAGATCCACCTTGTAGTTCCGCCCGATCTCGCCCACGTCGAGATCGACGTGCACGAGCTTGCACGCGGGAAAATTCCACGAATATCCTTCGATCCACGAGGAGGCCGAGCGGTCGTCGAACCGCGCCCCGATCGCCAGCACGAGATCCGCGTGCCGCCCTGCCTGGTTCGCGGGGTAGGCGCCGTTCCGCCCGATGAAGCCGAGCGAGAGAGGATGCCCCATCGGAATGCAGCCCATCCCGTTCGGGGAGGCGATCACCGGTACCGAAAGACGCTCGGCGAGCACGACCAGCTCCGCACCCGCCTCCGAAAGAGTGACGCCGTGGCCGATGAAGATCGCCGGCCGCTCGGCCGCGAGCAGCATCGAAGCCACCGCCGCCACGTCCTCCGGTGCCGCGCCCGAGCGCCGCGCGATGCAAGCGTGGCTCGATGCCGCGACCTCGACGTCCGCTTCCTCCACGAAGAGGTTGAACGGGATATCCACCTGCACCGGCCCCGGCCGCCCGCCCAGCATGCAATCCATCGCGAGCCGGAGCGAGGTCGGCAGCATCTCGACGCGCGTCGGCTGGAAGCTCCGCTTCACCACCGGCCGGCAGACGGAGGGAAAATCCGCCTCCTGCTGCCGATACAGCTCCTGGAACGGCCCGCGGTTGAACTGCTGCGTCGGAACATTCGCGGTCAGCGCCAGAAAAGCCGAGGAATCGGCATAGGCGTTCGCCAGCGCCATCACCAGGTTCGCCGAGCCAGGCCCGCACGAAGTCAGCGTCGCCGCCGGTTGGTGCTTCACCCGGAAATAGGCGTCCGCCATGTGCCCCGCGGTCTGCTCGTGGCGCGGCGAGATGAGCCGGATCTTATCGCGCGCGCCGTAGAGCGCATCGAGCATCCCGACATTGCCGTGCCCGCAGATGCCGAAGACATGCTCGATCCGCTCGCGGATCAGGAATTCCGCGATCAGCTCCCCGCCCTTCATCCGCGGCATGATCTTTCTCCCAGCACTGTCGCAAACCTCCCCTACAGCTTCTCCAGCCCGTTCGCTTCATAGATCGGCGCGGCCTCCGGCCCGCTCAGCATGCCGATCAGCGCCTCGGCCTCCGCCTTTCTCCCGGTCGCCGCAAAAATCCCCGCGCTAAACACCGAAACGCTCTCGATCCCCGCCGGCAAGGTGCCCACGATATCGAGCCCCGGCACCGCCTTGAGCTCGCTGATCTGCTGCACCGCAATCTCCGCCTCGCCGCGCCGCACGAGCTCGCCCGTGAACCCGCTCGGAATGATCTTCGCCTTCGCCTTCGCCTCCTCGGCGATCCCGAGCCGCTCGAGCAGCCCCACGAAATAGAGCCCGCTCGCGCCTGCCTGCGAAAGTGCGAGCGACTTCGCCGCCCGCATCGCAGCGACGAACGCCTCCACCGTCGAGATATCCGGCTTCGGCGCCCCTTCCTTGACCGCAATCCCCACCAGCGACCTCGCAAGGTCTGTCCGCCCCGGAAGCAGCACGCCCTCGCGCGCCAGTGCGTCGATCGCATCGGCGAGCAGGATCGCGACATCCGCTGTCTCGCCCACGTGGATCCGCTCCATCAATAGAACCGTCGGCAACAAAGTCGTCTCGATCTCGACCCGAGACCCCATCTCGCCGAGCACGCCCGCCAGCCCCATCGTCGAGAATACCCGCAACGTCATGGCCGCCTCCTCAACCCGCGCTCGGGACCGAACCCGGCGCGCCCGCCGCCAGCGGCGGAATCCGCGACGTGGCCTTCACGATCGAGAGCGCGGTCCCCACCATCGCGCCGATATTGCCGAGATCGGCGGGCACGATCATCGTCGTACTCTGCTTGGCGAGATTGGCCCAGCGGTCGATGAAATCCTTGGCGAGCTGCATCTGCAGCGCCTCGATCCCGCCCTCGACCACGGCCGCCGCCGCAATCGCGCGGATCGCATCGGCGGTCGCCGCCGCCACCAGCGCGATCGCCCGCGCCTCGCCCTCCGCGCGCAAAATTTCCGCCTGCCGCCGCCCGTTGGCGATATTGATCTCCTGCTGCTGTTGACCTTCCGAGGTGTTGATCTGCTGCTGCCGCTGCCCCTCGGATCGCGCGATCTGCGCCCGCTTCTCGCGCTCCGCCGTGATCTGCAGCTCCATCGCCCTTAGGATCTCCGAAGGCGGCGTAATGTCCTTGATCTCGTAGCGCAGCACCTTGATGCCCCAGTTGACCGCCGCCTCGTCCACCGCCGTCGCAACCGCCGCGTTCAGCATCTGCCGTGAGGAAAGCGCCTGGTCGAGATGCAGCTTGCCGATCTCCGAGCGCATCGAGGTCTGCGCGAGCTGCATCGCCGCGACGAAAGGGTTGCTCGATCCGTATGCGGCCTTCACCGCATCGGTGATCTGCAGATAGAGAAAACCGTCCACCGTGAGCGTCGTGTTGTCGAGCGAGATGCACACCTGCGCCGGCACCTCGGTCGGCACTTCGCGGAGGTCGAACTGGAACGCAACCCGATCGGCGAACGGCACGATGAGGCTGAAGCCCGGCGGCAGCACACGATGGAACTTCCCGAGCCGTTCCACCACCCACGCGCGCTGCTGCGGCACGATGCAGGTCCCCGAGCGCAGGATCGCGAACGCGAGCAGCACGAGAAGGACGATGACGATCAGATCGGTCAGCAACGCGGCCCCCATGACGATTCCCCTTCGTGGCTCATTTGTGCCCTGCCAGATGCAGCAACTTGTCGGTCTTTTTGGTGATGACGGCGCTCTGCCCGGGCTCCAACATCGTCCCCCGATCCATCACCGCATCCCACCGCGACCCCCGGTACGAGACGACGAGCCGCCCGCTCTCTTCCGCCACGCTCACCACCGTGACGATCTGCCCAACGTCCGCATCCGGCAGCGTCCGCCCTCGCGAAAGCCCCCGCCGCAGCATCACCACCAGCGGCAACAGCGCCACGCAGAAAACGAGGAACGCGAGCGGCAGCCAGTCCGCTCCGATCCAGAATCCCGCCAGCGCCGTCAGGAACGAAGCCGCCGCGATCCCGGCCAGATAGAACGTCCCGCTGTTCAGCTCCGCGATCGCCGCGACCAGGCCGAGGACGAGGAACACCCACTGCAAAGCCACGGTCCTTTCCACCCACCGGCCGGGCTCCACCCGGCGGCCAGGCGCGATTCTCCCCAATCATACCCCGGCCCCACACCCCGGGACAGCGCGGCCCGTCCGGCACCGGCGCCGCCGGCCCGTCCCTCTCAGGCGGCGTGCGAGCCGGCAGCGGCGAGGAGAGCCGGCCCCGCGACTGCCGCGCGTCCGCCCGCCGGCAATCGAGCGGTCTCGTCCGCATCCTCCTCCCCGCCACGGGCACTTGTCGCGCCGGAAGGAACAACCGGCGCGGGAGGGTTGATCGCGGCCTTCGTGGCTTCCGCCTCGCCCGTCAACGCGGGCAATTCATCGCGCCGCAGCGTCTCCTTCTGCAGCAGCAGCTCCGATCCTTCCTCGAGCGCCGCTCTATGAAGCGTCAGAATTGCCACCGCCGCATCGAACGCCTCCTTGATGAGAGCCCGCACGGCACAGTCGATCTCGCGAGACGTCTCCTCGCTGTAATCGTGACGCGCCGCCTCGCCCATGGGGATGCCGCCGAGGAAGCTCGGGCGCAGCGACTCGTATGCGATCTGGCCGAGCGCTTCGGACATTCCGAAGCGCGTGACCATGTTGCGCGCAATCTCCGTCGCCCGGTCGATGTCGTCCACCGCGCCCGTCGAGATATCGTCGAAGGTGAGCGCCTCGGCCGCGCGGCCTCCCAGCAGCACCGCCATCTTGTTCTTGAGCTCGCGCCGGCTGGCGCGCAGCAGCGCCGGATCGAGGACCCCCGGCCGGTTCGTGGCGCCGATCAGCACGATCCCCGTCTGCGGGTCGAAGCCGTCGAGCTCCATGAGGACCTAGTTGAGCGTCTGGTCCTTCTCGTCGTGGCCGCCGGAAAACGGCCCCGCGCCGCGGGCGCGTCCGAGGGCATCGAGCTCATCGATGAAACCGTGAGAAATCGCGGCCGGAAGTCACCCGGCCGCTTGAATACGGCCTCCCGGCGTCCCAGCTCTCTAGCACTCCCAGGACCAGAGTGCTAGGCTGCGTGTGTCTGAAGTCTGGCGGCCCCGCAGTTTGGGGGCAAGGTACCGGGCAAGCCGCCCAGCCTTCAACGGCTGGCACCAGGTTAGTCAAAATCCAATGAAATTTCGTCCGTTGCACGATCGGGTGGTGATTCGTCGCCTCAGTGCCGAGGAGAAGACGCTGGGCGGCATCATCATCCCCGACACCGCCCAGGAAAAGCCGATGGAGGGCGAGGTTATCGCTGTCGGTCCGGGAGCCCGCAACGAGCAAGGCCAGATCGTTTCCCTCGACGTCAGGGCCGGCGATCGCATCCTGTTCGGCAAGTGGTCGGGCACCGAGGTGAAGCTCGACGGTGAAGAGCTCCTGATCATGAAGGAGTCCGACATCATGGGCGTCATCGAGGGCAGTCCCGCGATCAAGAAAAAGGCCGCGTGATTTTACCGCATCATCGAATTCAGGAAGGATTAGGCAAATGACTGCGAAAGACGTTCGGTTCGGCGGCGATGCAAGGAGCCGCATGCTGCGCGGCGTCGACACGCTCGCCGAGGCGGTGAAGGTCACGCTCGGGCCGAAGGGCCGCAACGTGATCCTCGACAAGAGCTACGGCGCGCCGCGCATCACCAAGGACGGCGTGACGGTCGCCAAGGAGATCGAGCTCTCCGACAAGTTCGAGAACATGGGCGCGCAGATGGTGCGCGAGGTGGCGGCAAAAACCAACGATATCGCCGGCGACGGCACGACCACCGCGATCGTCCTGGCGCAGGCCATCGTCCGGGAGGGGGGCAAAGCGGTCTCCGCCGGCATGAATCCGATGGATCTGAAGCGCGGCGTCGACAAGGCGGTCGTCGCCTTGGTCGAGGAGCTGAAGAATCGCAGCAGGAAGATCACCACGGAGGCCGAGACGGCGCAGGTCGGCACGATCTCCGCCAATGGCGAGGTCGAGATCGGCCAGATGATCGCCAAGGCGATGCGGAAGGTCGGCAACGAGGGGGTCATTACGGTCGAGGAAGCAAAAGGCATGCAGACCGAGCTCGACATCGTCGAGGGGATGCAGTTCGACCGCGGCTACATGTCGCCCTATTTCGTCACCAATGCCGAGAAGATGAATGTGGAGCTGGATCAGCCCTACATCCTGATCCACGAAAAGCGGCTCTCCGGACTGCAATCCTTGCTGCCGTTGCTGGA
The DNA here is from genome assembly GCA_963745975.1 of uncultured Pseudomonadota bacterium. GTDB lineage: Bacteria > Pseudomonadota > Alphaproteobacteria > Acetobacterales > Acetobacteraceae > JAKAWQ01. The sequence goes on along the minus strand of CAVUZJ010000010.1, from coordinate 31,731 downwards.
GGCGGTGGCGCAGTCGGGCCGCCCGCTGCTCGTCGTCGCCGAAGACGTCGAGGGCGAGGCACTCGCCACCCTGGTGGTGAACAAGCTGCGCGGCGGGCTGAAGGTCGCCGCGGTCAAGGCGCCGGGCTTTGGCGATCGCCGCAAGGCGATGCTGGACGACATCGCGACCCTGACGAGCGGCCAGGTGATCAGCGAGGAGCTTGGCATCAAGCTCGAGAATGTCACGCTCGAGATGCTGGGCAAGGCGAAGAAGGTCCTGATCGACAAGGACACGACGACGATCGTCGAGGGCGCCGGCAAGAAGTCGGACATTGTTGCCCGCTGCGACCAGATCCGCGCCCAGATCGAGGAGACCACGTCGGACTACGATCGCGAGAAGCTGCAGGAGCGGCTGGCGAAGCTCGCCGGCGGCGTCGCGATCATCCGTGTCGGCGGCGCGACCGAAGTCGAGGTGAAGGATCGGAAGGACCGGGTCGATGACGGCGTACACGCCACGCGCGCGGCGGTCGAGGAAGGCATCGTGCCCGGCGGCGGGGTCGCCTTGGCGCGCGCGTCGCTGATCCTGGCCAAGCTCAAGGCCGAGAACGACGATCAGCGCGTCGGCATCGAGATCGTGCGCAAGGCGGCGCAGGCGCCGCTGCGCCAGATCGCCGAGAACGCCGGCGAAGATGGCGCGGTCGTCTCGGGACGGGTCCTGGACAGGGACGACTACAACTGGGGCTTCGACGCGCAGACCGGCGAGTTCAAGGACATGGTCAAGGCGGGCATCATCGACCCGACCAAGGTCGTGCGCTCGGCGCTGCAGCACGCCGCGTCGGTCGGCGCTCTCATGATCACGACCGAGGCGATGGTGGCGGAGCGGCAGACAAAATCCTCCGCTGCCGGCGAGGGATCCTCCGCCGGCATGGGCGATCAGGACTACTGATCGCAGCGCACTTCGCTCATCGCCTGCGCGCGGGCCGGTGGATCAGGAAAAACCCCTGGTCCGCCGTTCCGCGCCGCCGGCGGACCGCAGTTCGGTCGAGAACGGACAGAGGCGGTCAGGCGCGCCGGGTTCCGCTCATAGCCACGGTTGCCAGCCGGCGGTATTGTCGGCTCCGCAAGAAAGCGCGGCATGTCCAACAGGATCGTGGTTGTCGGCGGTGGCTTCGCGGGCCTTTGGAGCGCTGCTAGCGCGGCCCGGGCGCGTGCTCTCTTCGCCATACAAGAGGACGAATTGGAGATCGTCCTCATCGCGCCGGATCAGTACCACACCATCCGCGTGCGCTGTTACGAAGCCGATCTCGAGCCAGTACGTGTGCCGCTCGACGAGGTGCTAACGCCCATCAACGTCCGGCGAATCGAAGGCCGTGTCACTTGTATCGATCCCGGAGCCCGTGCGCTCGCGGTGGAGGAGGCGAGAGGCAAGGCTTCAAACATCGACTACGATCGTTTGGTCCTGGCCTCCGGAAGCAACCTGGTCCGTCCACCCATACCGCTCGGGGGAGAGACCTTCGACGTCGATAGCTATCAGGGTGGCCGACGCCTCGCTCAGCACCTTGCTGCTCTCGCGTCTGCCCCGTGCGACGATGCCGCCTGCGCTGCCGTGGTGATCGGCGGCGGACTCGTCGGCATCGAGATCGCGTGCGAGCTGCCCGGCCGGATTCGCGCGGCACTCGGGGCGGATGCGCCGGTGCGGGTGATGCTCGTCGACCATGGTGAGATTGGCGGCGGCATGGGCAAAGGACGGGGCGTGATCCTCGACGCGCTCGCGGCGCTCAACGTCGAGGCCCGACCGCGCACCGCGGTGGCCGCCGTGGACGTGGCCGGCGTCATCCTCGCAAGTGGCGAGCGCGTTCCGGCGGCCACCGTGATCTTCGCCACCGGCATGAGAGCGAGCCCGCTCACTCGGAATCTCGGCGTCACCTGCGACAAGCTTGGGCGGCTTCCCGTGGACCGCTTCCTCGAGGTGACAGGCGTGGAGGCCATCTATGCGGCGGGGGATTGCGCCAGCGCCCAGGCGGACGACCTCGGGCACGTGACGGTCATGTCCTGTCAGCATGCGCGGCCCATGGGTCGGCTCGCCGGGCACAACGCGCTATGCGACCTTGCGGGCCGTCCTGATGATCGCGTCCCTTTCGCCGCTCCTGATTACGTGACCGTGCTCGACCTTGGTGCCGCCGGAGCGCTCTACACCGCGGGCTGGGAGCGCGGCACGGTGGTCGCAACGGGTGCAGAGGCGAAAGCGGCCAAGCGGACGATCAACGGCACCCGTATCTATCCCCCGCGCAACGCGAGCCGCGACGCGATCCTCGCGGCGGCCGTTCCGGCCATCCAGGCCCGACCCGCGGCGAGATAAATCGGCCAACGCCGGACATGGTACTGACAGCGTGGAACGTCTGCTCCAGACGGTTGGGCGATGCGGGAGCCGCCCTGCACCCATGCTGGCCGCTCCAACTGGGACATGATTACCTCAACAGCAGACATCAGCTTTCCACGGTCGCAAGCACACCTTTCGCTGCCTTCACAAACGCGACGATCAGCGGGTGCGGATGCTCAGCCGTGCTGCTCAGTTGCGGCACAAACAGTGTGGCAACGAAAAATGGGTGCTGGGCCAGGGCCAGGATGCGCGCCTCCCCATCAGCATCCGTCCCGACAACCCGCAGCCCTGCGGCATCCAGCTGCCTTTGGTAAGCCGGATTCAGCCCGAAATTGCAATAATACTCCTCGATCGTCTCGGTCCTGCCATAGATCGTCGCAACGTGCGATTCCGGGGCAATCAGCACCGTCATGGCCCTTCCCTTCAAGGAGCATGATAGCGGTGTGATGATCAGCTGCGACGCGTAAGGGTCGGTCTCTCCACGCGTTGTATCCTCGATTCCCAGCACATGATGGGCGAACTCGATCGCCATGTGTTGGCAGCCGCCACAGGTGCCCAACACGGGCAGACCCCGTTCGCGCCCAAACCGGATCGCATTCAGGGCGCCGCGCATGCTGCGATACGGGCTGCCCGGCGAAATCCATAACCCGTCAAAGCCGGCCAAAGCCTGCGCACAGCCCTGCTCCAGCGTCGCCGTCGGCAGCCAATCACCAAGGACTGACGTCCCCACCGCCGCCTGCATCTGCGCCAACGCCGCATCGGTCTTCACATGTGGAACGAAATCGGGGTCGTAATCCCCGATGATGGCAATCCGGACAGTTTCCATGGCAGATCCGCGCCCCGGTCATTTAGCGATTGCCGCACCTAACTCGATCTGCTGCAATAAGGCCAACGGATTCGGGACATGCTCGCCATTAGTAACACTAATATCACTCTCGGCCAGCTCCGCGTCCTGGTCACTGTCGTCGAGCAGCGTGGCTTTACGTCCGCCTCGACCGTGCTTGGCATGACCCAGTCCGGCGCTAGCCAAGCCCTGCAGGCGCTGGAGGACAGCCTCGGCGTCACCCTTCTGGTTCGCGGCCGCGCCGGCGTCGCGCTCACGGAAATAGGCAAGCAGGTCCTCTCCGAGGCGCGCGCTGCCCTGCAAGCCGTCGAACGCCTGCGTGCCTATTGCGCCGGCTTTGCCGGCCTCGCTAACGGCACGCTTCGCCTCGCCAGCGTCACCAGTTCCGCCACACGCCTGCTGCCTGATCTGCTGCGCAGCTTCCGCACACGTTATCCCGGTATTGCCATCGTATTGTTGGAGGGTACCGACGAAGAGGTCTGTGACTGGGTGCGCGCCGACGCCGCCGACCTGGGCCTTACGGCGACCACGGCTTCCGATCTGCGCAGCGAATTCGTGCTGAGCGATGATTTTGTCGCAGTCCTACCACGCGGACATCGCCTGAGCGCTGCCAATCCGCTGACATTCGATGCTCTTGCCGAGCAGCCCTTCATAATGTCGGGTGCCGGTTGCGAACCGATGATACGAAGCTTCTTTGCCGGGGCCGGCCGCTCACCGCGCGTGGCCTTTAAGGTGCGTGACATGCCCACGTTGTTCGAAATGGTACGGCAGAGGCATGGTGTGACGGTGGTCCCGAAACTATCACTGCCGGACAACCGCGCCGGACTGCGGGTTCTACCGCTGTCGCCCGCTTATCGCCGCACTCTGCTGGCAGTGATGAAGGCGGATCAGGCGCCGCTACCCGCCACAGAGGCTTTCCTGCGAGACCTGCGCCCGGCCAATCCGGTGAGTGCGCGAGGCAGCCGCGTAATCTGCTCTTCGAGAACGCGGTAACCGCCGGCATGAAGGAAAAGCCGCCAGATTCAAGAAGATCGCCGGTCGGGCCAGCCGCGGCGTAATCCGGCCGATCACCAAACGGGGGTCCGTGAGATGGTGTAAGGGCGGGCGCAATCTAACCGTCCTAGGCGGATGCCTTCGCCGGCTTCACCGGATGGGTACCGTTGATTCATCGAGTATTCTCGCGACGAGCCTCCGCTTTATGCCGTGCCGTCGTCCATACCAGGCGTTCCAGTTTCGGCCCATTTTCAGCCATTCCCCTGCAAGTGCGGGAATAACCGATCCTGCCGCGCAGCGGCCGCCCGAGACCGTCAAGCGAACGACCACTTCCCGTGAGTAGCGCGACGGCCACCCGGTGAGACGGATGCCCACGCTTCGAGAGATGGGCCCCGATCAAGCCGAGCCGAAAGAAAACGGGCACGGACGCCAAACCTGCCGGCAAGCGCGGCAGGCCTCGCAACCCACCGGCCGGCCGAGCGACGCGGCCACGGCAGGCGCGCCGCTCCCGCCCGCCGAAAATCCTCGCCAAATCGTCCCATTATGACCCCCGACGTAACTGAGACGCCACCCGCCCGCGATATCTAAACGCCCATCCTCTTCGCGCAACGGGGCCCCAAAATCCCCACCCCGCGAAGAAGGCCCGCGTCGGTTCCGTTCGCCCCGAACGGGCCCCTGCCGCGCAACCCACCCCAAGCCGCGCTCATCGAGGAGAGCGCCATGACGACGACCTTCACCAAAACAAAGCCCCCGGAATGGCTTCTCGCCTTCTGGAAGGAGATCGACGACAAGTCCTTTGGCAAGGGCTTCGATTGCTTCGCCGAGGACGCCATCTGCAACCTCGGCGTCGCCGACTGGAAGGGCCGCGAAACGATCCGCGAAAGCCTCCGCGCCTTCATCGACACCGGCTTCACCGCCCTTCACGACGTTACCGAATACTGGGACGGCGGCTCGCTCAAAATCTTCCGCGGCATCGTCACAATGACGCCGGACGATACTGCCAAGCCCGCCGTGAAGCCGGTGATGACGCATTTCTTCTACATGGACGAAGCCGATCCCACAAAAGTGCGCCACTGGATCGGATCGGTGGGCCCGGTCCGGTTCTGACCCCCCGCGCGCCCGCGCGTATCCCGCGCCCCGTGGGTTGATTTCGCCCATCGCCAGCCCTGAAATCAGGCCGGGACCAGCTCCCGGCCTGATCGCGGCGCCGAGCGTCCCCGGAACCAACCCCGAAAGGGCCCCAACCCCATGATCCCGCCCGACACCCACCTCCAAATCGGCTCGCTCGTCTTCGAAGGGCTCGACCAGATCGATCTCACCGGCCCCTTCGAGGTCCTCTCGCGCATCCCGAACGCGACGTACCGCCTCTACGGCAAGACGGGCGAGACGGTCCGCGACCTGAAAGGCCTCCGCCTCACGCCGGACGCCACCCTCGCCGCCGCCCCGCAGCTCGATGTCCTCCACGTCCCCGGCGGCTTCGGCCAGGAAGCGCTGATGGAGGACGAAGAAGTCCTCGGCTGGGTTCGCCGCCAAGCCGCCGGCGCGCACAGCATCTTCTCGGTCTGCACGGGCGCGCTCATCTGCGGCGCCGCCGGCCTCCTCAAGGGCCGCCGCGCAACCACCCACTGGGCCTCGTTCCATCTCCTTCCGCTCTTCGGCGCCATCCCGGTGAACGAGCGCGTCGTCGTCGACGGCGCCTGGGTGTTCGCCGCCGGCGTCACCGCCGGCATCGACGGCGCGCTCCGCCTCGCAGCCGAACTCCGCGGCGAGGCGGCCGCGCAATCCATCCAGCTCCACATGGTCTACGCGCCGGAGCCGCCCTTCAACGCCGGCACGCCCGAAACCGCGCCCGCCGCAATCCTCGAAGCCGCGCGTCAATCCGTTCGCGACATCACTACGCGCCGCGAGGAAACCGCCAAGCGCATCGCCGCCCGCCTCGGCCTCGCCGCGCCCGCATAAACCGCGCATGGCGCCCGCAAGCGAGCTCGGTGTGCTGCTCCGCCACTGGCGCGATCGGCGCGGCCGCAGCCAACTCGATCTCTCGATGGATACGCGCCCATCTACTCGGAAAGCGCCTGGGACGCACCGGAAATGCAAAGCATCACGGCGGCCCTCAGCCGCATGCTCCGCCAGCACGAGCCTTTCCCGGCTTTGGTGATGGACCGCTACTGGAACGTCTTGATGTCCAACGAGTCGGCACCCCGCTTCTTCAACTGCTTCATCGATCTCGACGCGCGCCCGCCGCCCCGCAACCTCCTCGATCTGATGTTCGATCCCGCCGGCATGCGCCCTTTCATCGCCCATTGGGACGATGCGGCGAAAAGCCTGCTTGCCCGCGTTTACCGCGAATTGGTCGGCCGCGTCGTCGACGAGAAAACCAAGGCGCTGCTCGCCGGCCTGCTCGCCTATCCGGACATGAAAGCCGAATGGCAGGCCCCCAAACCCTCGGGCGCCATGCCCGTCATCCCGCTCGGCTTCATCAAGGGCGCCGAAGTCCTCAACTATTTCTCGATGGTCGCAACCGTCGGCACGCCGCGTACGATCGCCGCCCAGGAATTGCGGATCGAGTGCATGTTCCCCGCCGACGACGCGACCGATCGTCGCCACGCCGCCCTGATGGCGGGCACTCCCACGACCCACCGGCCCCGCTAGCCCGCCCGCCGCGCCGTCACCTCGATCTCGATCTTCATGCGCGGGTCGGCGAGCCCCGCCTCCATCATCGTGGCCGCCGGCCGCACATCGCCCAGATATTTCCTCACCGCCGGCAGGCACGCCTCGAAGTCGGACGCGCGCGGCAGGATGTACCGCACCCGCACGACTTCAGCGAACGAGCTCCCCGCCTCGCTCAGTGCCTCGCCGATGTTCCGCAGCGCCTGCTCCGCCTGCTCCGCAACATTCTCCGAAATCGTCATCGCACGATAGTCGAACCCCGTCGTGCCGGACACGAACACAAACTCGCCATCCACCACGGCGCGCGAGTACGCAAAATCGGCCTCGAATTTGGAACCGGACGAGATCAGCCGCCGTGCCATTTCATCTCTCCTGAAACCGCCGCGCCCGCGGCCTTGCCGTTCACCTCGATGATGCGCCGATCGAGCGCCAGCGTCACCGGCGGCACCTCCGCTGCGGCGAACGCGCTCGGCCGCGCTCACTCCTCGCTTGCCCCGCGCCGTCCCTGCTTGATCGCGGCGCGATGCGCCTTCTCTTCGAGCCGCCGCTCCCGCTCGCCCCGCGAGGGAAGCGTCTTCCGCCGCCGCACCCTCCGCTCCGCCGCCGCGCGGATCAGTGCCACCAGCCGCGCCACCGCGTCCTCCCGGTTGCGCTCCTGCGAGCGGAACCGCCGCGCCGTCAGCACGATCACGCCCCCCCGCGTCAGGCGCGCCCCGGCAAGCGCCTCCAGCCGGGCCTTCACTTCCTCGGGCAGCGAGGGCGAGTGCCGCGCGTCGAAGCGAATCTGTGCCGCCGTCGCCACCTTGTTGACGTTCTGCCCGCCCGGCCCCGAGCCCAGAATGAAGCTGACCGCGATCTCGCGCTCGTCGATCGAGAGCGTCGATGTCACCGGAATACGCATGGCCGCGTGCGCTCTTGGGCGTGCCTACGCCGCCTCCGCCCGCTCCGCGATCCGCGCAAGCTCGCCGAGCAGCGCCCGCGCCGCCTTGAGCCGCTCCGCCGGCTCGAGCTCCCGCGCGAGCGCAATCTTGTGGTCCGGCCTCAGCCTTATCCCGGCGCGCTGCGTCGCCAGCCACGCCGCGAGCCCACCCGGGTTGCGGAAATGATTGCCGCGGAAGCTCAGCACAAGCCCCTTTGGCCCCGCCTCCAGCCGCTCCACGCCCGCCTCGCGGCACGCCCGCTTGAGTGCCACCACCGCCAGCAGATTCTCCACCTCCGCCGGCAGGGGCCCGAACCGGTCCACCAGCTCCGCCGCCATCGCCTCGGACTCGGCATCCGAGGCCAGCGTCCCGATCCGCCGATAAAGCCCAAGCCGCACCGGCAGATCCGGCACGTACGTCTCCGGGATCAGCACCGGCAGCCCAAGGCTGATGCCCGGCGTCCACTCGCGCTCCGCCCGCCGCTCCTTGCCCTCGCGCCCGCGCACCTCGGCCACCGCGTCCTCGAGCATCTGCTGATAAAGCTCGATCCCCACCTCGCGGATATGGCCGGACTGCTCCGCCCCGAGCAGATTCCCCGCGCCCCGAATGTCGAGATCGTGCGAGGCGAGCGTGAATCCCGCGCCCAGACTGTCGAGCGTCTGCATCACGGCGAGCCGCTTGCCCGCCGCCGCCGTTAGAATCTGGTTCGGCGGCCAGGTGAAATACGCGTACCCGCGCTGCTTTCCGCGCCCCACCCGCCCGCGCAGCTGGTAGAGCTGGCCGAGCCCGAACTGGTCCGCCCGATGCACCACCAGCGTGTTCACCGCCGGCATATCGAGCCCGCTCTCGATGATGTTGGTCGAGAGAAGAATATCGAAGTGCCGGTCGCCGAATTCCGTCATCACCTTCTCGAGCGCCGTGGGTGCGAGCCGCCCATGCGCCTCGGCGACGCGCGCCTCCGGCACGATCTCGCGAAGCCTTGCCGCCATTCGCGGCAGATCCTCGATCCGCGGCACCACGCAGAAAATCTGTCCGCCCCGGAACCGCTCGCGCTGGATCGCCTCGTGGATGACGAGCCCGTCGAACGGCATGATGAAAGTCCGCACCGCCAGCCGATCCACCGGCGGCGTCGCGATCAGGCTCATCTCCCGCACGCCCGAAAGTGCCAGTTGCAGCGTGCGCGGTATCGGCGTCGCCGTCAGCGTCAGCACATGCACCTCCGAGCGCAGGCTCTTCAGCCGCTCCTTGTGCGCCACGCCGAAATGCTGCTCCTCGTCGATCACCAGCAATCCGAGTGCGGCGAAGCTCATTCCCTTCGCGAGCAGCGCATGCGTGCCGACGACGATATTGATGGCACCCGACGCAACCCCCGCCCGCACCTCCGCCGCCTCCTTCGCCGTGACCATTCGCGAGAGCTGCGCGATCGTTACCCCCATCCCCGCGAAGCGCGCCGAGAACGTCCGAAAATGCTGGCGGCACAACAGCGTCGTCGGCACCACCACCGCAACCTGCATCCCCGCCATCGCCGCGACATACGCGGCCCTGAGCGCGACCTCGGTCTTGCCGAATCCAACATCGCCGCAGATCAACCGATCCATCGGCCGCCCCGACGCGAGGTCCTCCAGCACGTCTGCGATCGCCCGCGTCTGGTCCTCCGTCTCCGCGAACGGAAAGCGCGCGCAGAACTCCTCCCACGTGCCTTCCGGCGGCGCCAGGCTCGGCGCCTCCCGCACCTGTCGCTCCGCCGCAAGCGTGATCAGCTCGCGCGCGATATCGCGGATGCGGTGCTGCATCCGCGCCTTTCGCGTCTGCCATCCCGCCCCGCCGAGCTTGTCGAGCGCCGCCCCGTCCGCCTGCCCGTAGCGCGACAGCAGCTCGATATTCTCCACCGGCAAGAAAAGCTTCTCGTCCCCGTCATAGATCAGCCGCAGGCAATCGTGCGGCGCCTGCTCCACCGCGAGCGTCGCCAGCCCGTCGTACCGCCCGATCCCGTATTCCTGGTGGACCACAAGATCCCCCGCCGCGAGCTCGCTCGCCTCCGCGATCAGCTCGTCGGCCGACTTCCGCCGCCGCGGCGGCCGGCTGATGCGCTCGCCGAGCAGATCCTGCTCCGCGACCACCACCACTCCATCGGCCGCGAACCCGCGCTCCAGCCCGAGCACGATGAGCCCCGGCCGATCGGCAGCCAGCCCCACGAGCCCCGCCCATCCCGCCAATTTCTCCGCGCGCGGAAACCCGTGCTCGCCCAACAAATGCCTGAGCCGCTCGCGCGAGCCCTCGGTCCACGCCGCGAGCACGAGCTTCTTTCCCTCCGCCGCCCACCGCGCCGCCGACGAAGCCAGCTCCGCGAAAATATTGGAATCGCCCCGTCCGCCCGCGCGCGTAAAGAGCGGCCCCGGTCGCGCCCCCGCATCCACGCCCGCCGCGCCCTCCGCCCGCGCGTACGGGCTGAACGCGAACACCGGCGCCGCGCTCAGCATCTTAGCAAACGCCTCGCGATCGAGATAAAGGAGCCCCGGCGGCAGCGGCCGGTACGGCGTCTCCCCATCGCGCGGCGCGCTCTGCCGCGCCTCGTAATGATCGGCGATCATCTCGAGCCGCGCCGTCAGCACCTCGTCCGCCTGGTGATCGAAGCTCATCGAAACGTCCGGCAGATAATCGAGCAGCGTCTCGAGCCCGGGGTAGAAGAGCGGCAGCCAGTGCTCCATTCCCGGGTGCCGCCGCGCCTCCGAAACCGCGACATAAATCGCATCCCCGCTCGCGCCGATCCCGAACCGTTCGCGCCATTCCGCGCGGAACCGCGCGATCGAAGCGGCATCGAGCGGCACCTCCGAGACCGGATGCAGCGTCAGCGCCGCGAGTGCCGCCCCACTCCGTTGCGTTGCCGGATCGAACCGCCTCATCGTGTCGATCTGCTCGCCGAACAGATCGAGCCGGACCGGCTCCTCCGCGCCCGCCGGGAAGATATCGATGATCCCCCCGCGCACCGCGAACTCGCCGGGCTCCATCACCGTTCCCGCGCGCCCGTACCCGTTCGCCTCCAGGAAGCGGAGCAGCGCCTCCGTCTCCACCGTTCCCCCGGCCGCGAGTGCGAGGCTCCGTCCCGCGAGTGCGGCGCGCGGCGGCACGCGCTGCACCAGCGCATTGACCGTCGTGAGCACGATCCGCGGGCGAGGGGAGGGGGGTGCCAGCAGCCGCGCCAGCGTCGCCACGCGCTCCGAAACCAGCTCGGGCTTCGGCGAGACGCGGTCGTACGGCAGGCAGTCCCACGCCGGGAACTCCAGCACCTCGATTTCGGGGGCGAAGCATTGCAGCGCCTCCGCCATCCGCGCCATGCGCGCGTCATCGCGCGTCACATGCAGCACCGCGCCCACATGCTCGGCACGCCGCCGCGCGAGCAGGAGGGCGTCATAGCCCTCCGGCGCGCCGTACACCGTCACTGGGTTCATCGTCCCTTAGCTGCGCACAGCTCCTGCAAGAGTGGCCCGTCATGCTCGGGCGGAATCGGCCGCCGCCCCCAGATCCAATCCGTGAGGTCCGGGTCCGGCAGCTCGAGCAGCCGCTCGAGCACCGCGAGCGTCGCCTCGTCCATCCCCTCAATGCGCCGGGCGACGAACCCCCCGATCAGGAGGTCGTTCTCGTGCGTCCCGCGATGCGTCGCGCGATAAAGGGCACGCCGGCGCCGCGGCTCGAGCATTATCGCGGGCTCGGTCATGGGCCCGCGTCGTATAGAACCGTTCGCCCGCGAAGAAAATCCACCAAATCTGCCCCGCTCCGCGCACTTCCCCGCCCATCGCATCGCCCCATAACCCCCTCATGTTGCAGCGCGATTAACTCTCTGCCATTCACCCGCGCCGCGCCGCCCACCGCGTTTGCAATGCCCGTCAATTCGGCTAGACCCCACCGCCGGCACCGGCGGGCGAGGGGGGGGAGGCGTGGCGGCATTGATCGAGATCGCGGGCCTGACCAAGCGGTTCGGCCGCTTCACCGCGGTGGACGATGTCTCCTTCCGCCTCGACAAGGGCGAGGTCCTCGGCTTCCTCGGCCCCAACGGCGCCGGCAAGACCACCACCATGCGCATGCTTGCGGGCTTCATCGCCCCCACCTCCGGCACCGCCGCCATCGCCGGCCACGACGTCGTGGCCGAGCCCGTCGCCGCCCGCCGCCATCTCGGTTTCCTCCCCGAAGGCGCGCCCACCTACCCCGAGATGACCGTCCTCGGCTTCCTCCGCTTCGTCGGCCGCATCCGCGGATACGCGGGCTCGGCCCTCGCCCGCCGCGTCGCCGACGCCATCGCGCTGACCCAGCTCGAAACCGTCCGCTGGCAGCCCGTCGAAACCCTCTCCAAGGGCTTCAAGCGCCGCGTCGGCCTCGCGCAAGCCCTCCTCCACGATGCGCCCGTCCTCGTCCTCGACGAGCCCACCGACGGCCTCGATCCCAACCAGAAGCACGAGGTCCGCACCCTCATCCGCCGCATGGCCCCGCAAAAGGCGATCGTCATCAGCACGCATCTGCTCGAGGAGGTGAGCGCCGTCTGCACCCGCGCGATGATCATCGCTGCCGGCCGCGTCGTCGCCGACGACACGCCCGCCGCGCTCGCCGCGCGCGATCCCGCCGGCCGCCTCGACGAGGTGTTCCGCGCGATCACCCTCCCGGCCAGCCTTCCCCGCGCCGCGTAAGAAAGGCCCCCTGCGATGCGCCAGGCGCTCATCATCGCCCGCCGCGAGCTCGGCGGCTATTTCGCAACGCCCGTCGCCTACGTCTTCATCGTCATCTTCCTCATCCTGCAAGGCACGCTCACCTTCAACGCCGGCGATTTCTTCGGCCGCGGCCAGGCGGACCTCGTTCCCTTCTTCGATTTCCTCCCCTGGGTCTTCCTCCTCCTCGTGCCCGCGATCAGCATGCGCCTCTGGGCCGAGGAGCGCCGCCTCGGCACGATCGAGCTCCTGCTTACCCTCCCGGTCACCGAAGCCGAAGCCGTCATCGGCAAGTTCCTCGCCGCCTGGGCCTTCTGCATCATTGCCCTAGCTCTCACCTTTCCCTTCGTCATCACCGTCAACATCCTGGGCTCGCCCGACAACGGCGTGATCGCGGCGGGCTATCTCGGCGGCGTGCTCGTCTCCGGCGCCTTCCTCGCGATCGGCGCCGCCACCTCGGCGATGACGAAGAACCAGGTCATCGCCTTCGTTCTCGGCGTCGCCATCTCCTTCGTCTTCGCGCTCTCCGCCTATCCCGTGGTCACGGACTTCCTCGACCGCAACCTCCCCGTCCTCGCCGAGATCGCCCGCGGCTTCTCCGTCATCGAGCGCTTCCAAACCTTCTCCGAGGGCCTGATCCGCCTCTCCGACATCGTCTTCTTCCTGAGCTTCATCCTCTTCTGGCTCTTCGTGAACGCCGTCGTCGTCGAGCACACCAAGGCGAGCTGAGACGATGCACGCACCCGCTCGCCGCTTCTGGTCCTCCGCCATCGCCGTCATCGCCGTCGCCGCGATCGCAATCGGGGTCAACATCTTCGTCGATGCGCGCTTCGCCAACGCGCACTTCGATCTCACCCAAGGCAAGATCTACACGCTCTCCAAGGGCACGGACGAGATCCTCGCCGGCCTCAAGCAGCCGATCACGCTCCGCCTCTACTACTCGCGCGCGCTCGGCGCCCGCCTGCCGCTCTACGGCGAATACGCTGACCGCGTGAAGGAGATGCTCCGCGAATACGCCGCCCGCGCGCACGGCAGGATCCGCCTCGATTTCTACGATCCCCAACCCTTCAGCCGCGTCGAGGACCAGGCGCTCGGCTACGGCCTCACCGCCGTCCCGCTCGATCAGCAGGGAACCAAGGTCTATTTCGGCCTCGCCGGCACCAACCTCATCGACACCGAGAAAACTATCGCCTTCTTCGATCCTTCCCGCGCGCCCTTCCTCGAATATGACTTGACGCGCCTCGTCGACGAGCTCGCGCATCCCAACCCGCCCGTCATCGGCGTGATGTCCTCGCTTCCGCTTGCCGGCAATCCGCAAATGATGATGCAGGGGCAGGGCCAGCCCGGCCAGCCCGGCGGCCCCTGGATCTCCTATCTCGAGCTCGAGAAGGATTTCCACGTCGAACAGGTCCCGCTCGATGCGCAGGTGATCGATCCGAAGATCCAGGTCCTGCTGCTCGCCCAGGCCCAGAACCTCTCCCAGCCCACGCTCTATGCCATCGACCAGTTCGTCATGCGCGGCGGGCGGCTGATGGTGATGGTCGATCCCTATAGCGAGGCCGAAGCGAACACGCGCGGACCCGAAGGCATCCCCTCGGTCGATAATTCCTCCACCCTCGAGCCGCTGCTCGCGGACTGGGGAATCGCCTACAATCCCAGCCAGGTCGTCTGCGACCTCACCGGCGCCATCGAGGTCCAGGCGAACAATTCGGATCAGGTCGCGGGCGTCCCTTACGTCGCCTGGTTCAACATTCGTCGCGGCATCTCCCACACCGATCCCGCCACTGCGGACCTCACCCAGGTCACCGTCGCCGCGCCCGGCTACATCGCCAAGAAGCCCGGCGCCCACATCGCTTTCACCCCGCTCCTCCAATCGAGCCCGCAATCGGAAGTCGTCCCGGTCAAGGAAGTGAGCCTCGATCCCGATCCCGCGAAGCTCATCGCCGCCTTCAAACCCTCCGGCGGCCCGCGCGTCATCGCCGCGCGCATAAGCGGCATCCTCCACTCCGCCTTCAAGGGCCCGCCACCCCTGCCGGCCGGCGTCAAACGCGCGCCAAACCTTCTGCCCTACATCGCCGAAACCAAAGAGCCCGCCGATCTCGTCGTCGTCGCCGACACCGACATCCTCGCCGACCAGTTCTGGGTCCAGGTGCAGAACTTCTTCGGCCAGCCCGAGATGATGCCCTTCAGCGACAACGGCGCCTTCGTCTCCAACCTCGTGGGCTCGCTCGCCGGCGGCGACCTCCTGCTCAGCCTGCGCGGCCGCGGCACCACGAGCCGCCCCTTCACCCTCATCCAATCCACGCAGGCGACCGCCCAGGCGCGCTTCCGCCGCACCGAGCTCGCCCTTCAGGCGCGTCTCCAGCAAACCCAGAAGCGGCTCGCTTCTCTCCGCAGCGGCACCGCAAGCGGCGCCGGCACGGCCTCCACCGCCATCCTCACGCCCGCGCAAACCCAGGCGATCACCGCCGCCGAGCAAGAGATCGTGCAAACCCGCGAGCAGCTCCGCCAGGTCGAGTTCGACCTCGACCGCAACATCTCCCGCCTCGAGACCGAGCTCCGCCTCTTCTGCGTCGTCCTCGTCCCCGTGCTCCTCGTCCTCATCGCCATCGCGCTCGGCCTCCTCCGCCGGCGCCGCCGGTTCGCCCGCACATGAAGCCCCGCACCACCCTCATCCTCGTCGTCCTCGCCGTCATTGCACTCGCCGGCGGCTGGTATTTCGGCCCACGCGAGAACCTCGCCGAACAACAGCAAACCAGCGCCGGCACGCTCGTCTTTCCCCACGCCCCCCTCGCAAACGCGCAAAGAATCGACATCACCCACGCAGGCAAGCACTTCGCCATCGTCCTCAAGGGCAACGTCTGGACGCTCCCGGGCCTCGGCTCCTACCCGGTCATCTCCACCAAAGTGCACGCCATGCTCGCGGGCCTCGCCGAGCTCCGCCTGCTCGCCAAACGCACCGCCAATCCCACGCAATTCGCCTCCCTCGGCGTCGAAGATCCGAACAAACCCTCTGCCACCGGAACTCTCGTCACAATCCGCGACGCCGCCTCCCACCCCATCGCCAGCCTGATCGTCGGCAACCAGAACTACGCAACCGCGGGCAACCAAACCGAGACGCTCTATGTCCGCCGCCCCGGTTCGAACCAGTCCTGGCTCGCTCAAGGCAATCTCGGCATCTCCGCCGAGCCCGATCTCTGGATCGATGACAGCATCGCCAATATCGATCATTCGAAAATCCTCCGCGTCGCCATCACCCGCGGCGCGCAAACCCTCGTCTTCGCCCCCGAGAAGGGCGAGCTCGCCCTGCTCGATCCCGCCCAGCATCCCAAGCTCGGACCCTACAAGCTCGACAGCGTCTGGCGCGGCCTCGAATATCTCTCCTTCTCCACCGTCCGCGGCGGCCCAACCCTCCCCGGCAAGCAATTCGCCCACACCACCTACACGCTCGCGGGCAACACCACGATCACCGCAACCCTCGCCCACGACGGCAAAAATCTCTGGGCCCGCTTCGCCGTCACCGGCACCGACGCCGAAGCAAAATCCCTCGCACAGAAATTCGGCGCCTGGAGCTACCGCCTCGGCGACTGGCGCGAAAGCGCGCTCGCCCCCACGCTCGACGATCTGCTCGCCAAGCAACCAAGCAATTGACCACCCGCGAATACCCCACGCGTCCCATCGTCGGCGTCGGCGTCATCGTGCTCCGCCCGAACGCCGTCCTCCTCGTCCGCCGCGGACATCCGCCCTCCCAAGGCGAATGGAGCCTCCCCGGCGGCGCCCAGGAGCTCGGCGAAACCGCCGAGGAAGCCGCCCGCCGCGAGCTCGCCGAAGAAACCACCCTCACCGTCGGCCCGCTCCGCCTCGTCGGCCATTTCGACAGCATCCATCGTGATCCTGCGGGCAAAATCCGCTTCCACTACACGATCCTCGACTTCACCGCCGCCTACACCACAGGCGACGCCCAACCCGGCTCCGACGTCGCCGAGCTCGCCTGGGCCCCCCTCGCAAACCTCGCCCCCTTCAACCTCCGCCCTCCCACGCTGGCCATGATCACCCGCGCGAAAGGCAAGTAAGGCCAAGGGGCTCTGCCCCTTGGGACCCCGCCAAGGGCGAGCCCTTGGAACCCGTTCGTTTTTGGCGGCCGCTGAGGGCGGTTTGGACGCTTTCGCATTGCGAAAGCGTCCAAACCGCCCTCAGCGGCCGCCAAGCGAATGGATTGCAAAGGCTCCGCCTTTGCCAGGGGGTCCAGGGGGACAGCGTCCCCTGGCCTTTCTTTCCTAATGCGCCCCGGCGGCGCTCGCCGCGCCCTTGCGCAGCATGACGACCGCGGCGAGCGCACCAAGCAATACGACGCCGAGCAGCCCGAAGCAATCGGCGTAGCCCATGTATGTCGCCTGGGCGCGGATCGTATCGCCCACCGCGATCATCGCCCGGTGCATGGCGCCTGCCGCGTCCGGCGTTCCATGGGCCATGAAATATTCCTGCAACGCCCTCAGATGCGCCTCGGTCGCCGGCTGCAAAGTGGAAACCGAGGCGTTGATGACGAACGAGTGGAACTGCTCGCGCCTGGTGAAGAAGGTCTCCAGTGCCGCGGTCCCGATCGCGCCGCCAAGGTTGCGCAGCATGTTGAAGAGCCCGGAGGCGCCGCCCGCCTCGGTGGGCGAGATCCCCACCATGGCGATCGCCGAGAGCGGCGTCATGACGAGCGCCTGGCCGAACGCGCGCGTCACGTCGGGCACGAGCAGTTGCGGCGCCGCGTAATTGGCGTCCAGGCGCAGATTCATGAAACAGCTATAGGCAAAGATCGTGAGCCCGAGGCCCACCAGCATTCTTGGGTCGATGCGCCGCATCAGGTACGGCACGAACGGGATGATCACCAGCTGCGGCAGCCCGGTCCACGCCATCACCTCGCCGATCTGTTCCGAATCCAGCCCCTGCGCCACCGAAAGATATTGCGGCAGGAGGTAGGCCGAGCCGTAGAGGGCAAAGCCCAGCAGAAAATTTCCCAGCGTCCCCAACCCGAAATTCCGCCGCGCGAGCAGCCTGAGCCGTATGAGTGGTTCCTCGCGCCTCAGTTCGACGATCAGGAACGCGGCAAGCATGACGACCGCGAGCAGGCTCAGCCGGACGATGAACGGCGAGTCGAACCAGTTATAGACGTCGCCCTCGTCGAGCACCGTCTGCAAGGAGGCGAGCCCCACGGCCATCAGCGCGATGCCGAGCCAGTCGGTGCGGCGGAGCAGCCCGATCTGCATCGCCGAGCGCGGCAGCCCGTAGATCAGCGCCGGCACCATGATCGCGCCGGGCACGAGGTTGATATAGAAAATGGTCTGCCAGCCGTAATTGTCGGTGAGCCAGCCGCCGATCGTCGGTCCGATCGCCGGGGCGAAGGTCGCGGTCACCGCAAATCCCGCCAGCCCGATCGAGCGCTTCGAGGGCGGCAGCATCGCGACGATGATGGTGAAGGCAAGGGGGATCAGCACCCCGCCCGTGAAGCCCTGCAGCGCGCGCAGCACGATCATCTCCGAGAGGCTGCGCGCCTGGCCGCAGGCGACGGAGAAGAACAGAAAGAGGACCGTGTTGACGATCAGGTAGCGCCGCAGCGAGAAGACGCGGCTCATGAAATCGGTCATCGGGATGACGATGATCTCGCCGATCAGGTAGGCGGTGATCACCCAGGCTCCGTTGACGCCGCCGGTGCCGATCCCGCCCTCGATATAGGGCAGCGAGGCGTTGGTGATCTGGATATTGAGCACCGCCATGAAAGCGCCGATGATGGCGCCGCCGACGGCGATCCAGGTCTTCAGCGGAACCGCTGGCTCCGCCGCTGCGGCATCAGCCATGGCGCGTGTCGATCGTGGGCTCGACGGACATGCCGGGCCGCAGCCTTCCGATCAGCGGATCGTGCGGGTCGATCGTGATCTTCACCGGAATCCGCTGCACGATCTTGGTATAGTTGCCGGTCGCATTGTCGGGCGGCAGCAGCGCGAACTCCTCGCCGCTCGCCGGCGCGATGCTGTTGACGACGCCGTGCACGGTGGCGCCGGGGAACATATCGACCGAGATGGCAACGGGCTGGCCGCGGTGCACGTGGGTGAGCTGCGTCTCCTCGTAGTTCGCCGAGACATAGACGCGCGCCAGCGGCACCACCGCCATCAGTTCGGTCCCCGCATCGACATATTCCCCGATGCGCAGCGTGCGCACGCCCACCGTGCCGCTCACCGGTGCCGTGATGGTGGTATAGCCGAGGTTGATCCGCGCCCGCTGCTCCACGGCCTGCTGCTCCGCCAGCATCGCCCTTGCCTTGGCGAGCGCCGTCCCGAGCACGTCGATCTCCTTCTCCGCGACGCCGACCGCCTCCCGATCGCGGATCAGCGCGGCCTGCTTCTCGCGCACGTTCGCCTGCCACTGCTCCGCTGCCGCCCGCGGCCCGGCGCCCGTGCTCGCGAGCAGCGCGTACCGCCCGTGTTCCTGCTCCGCGAACGTCAAGGCTGCATCGTCCGCGTTCACCACCGCGCGCGCCTCGCCTACGGCGAGCCGCTGCTGCGCGATCTCCTGCTGCAAGTTTTCGATGCTTGCCTGCGCCGCCGCGACCTCCGCCTGCGCCTGGTCGAGCGCGGTTCGATAGAGGCTGTCGTCGATGCGCGCCAGCACCTGGCCAGCCTTGACCTGCTGGTTATCCTGCACGAGCACGGCGCTGATATAACCCGCCACGCGCGGGCTGATGATCACCGAGTGCGCCTGCACCGTCGCGTCGTCGGTTGAAACCAGGAACCGTCCGGTCGTCCAGTAATAGCGCCCATAGAGCCCGATGCCGGCGAGCAGGAGCAGCGCGGCCAGGGCCGTCATGATCCGCCGCAGCGTCCAGACGCGCCGCCGCGCGGGCCTGGAGACCCTTTCGTCCGTCCCCGCAGCGTCGACGAACTCCAATCCGTCCATGACACGGCTCCCTGGCCGCACGGGTCGGGCGACCCATCGGCGCCTGGGGAGGTACATCGCCGCACGGCCTCGCATATCGCCGGCCGTGGCACGGCAGATATGCAGCGCAACAAAAAGGCGGCCCACCGCCCTTATTGGCCGCCCGCATGGGCGCATGCCGCATTCCTGGGTTGCGCGCCGCAGCGAATCCTCCATCTCCCCGCGCACCAGCCCAAATCGGCAAATCGCTGCGCTCCGGATTTCGAGGAATCGGCATGACCACGATCACCCAGTCCCGCATCAGCATCATCGGCCCCTCCGGGTTCGACCGCGGAACCCAGCAGACGCCGGGATCCAAGCGGCTCGCTGCGATTTCCGCGAGCCAGGGTATCGAGTCCGCGATATGGGGCGGCCTCTTCACCGTCGAGCCGGGAGCGCGCACCGCCATCCATCACCATGGCGAGCAGGACACGATCGCCTACGTGCTCGCCGGCGAATGCGTGGTTCGCTGGGGCGCGCGCGGCGAGTTCAGGGAAGCCGCACGCGCCGGCGATTTTCTCCACGTGCCGGCCTGGCTCCCGCACATGGAGATCAATCCCTCGTCCTCGGAGCCCTTCCGCTGGGTCGTCGTCAGAAGCACGCCGACCCCGATCGTCGTCAACCTGCCCGGCAATTACTGGGACGAAGCCGCCTGACGACCGCCGATCGGCCGATCGCGCGGAAATACAAGCCTACACCTTGGTATAAATCCTCATAAGCCAAAAGCGGTTTTGAGCCCCGCACGCAAGCGCCGACAATGCATCGCGTCCAAGGCCCCATGGAGCCACCTTCCATGCTATTGTCCGACCGACCCCGCCGCCGCACGCTCCTTGCCGGGATTTCAAGCCTGGTCTTCGGTTTTCTGACCGGCAAGGCGCGCGCCGTCACCATCGCCGGTGCCTTGCCCTGGTCGCCCGGCGCCGCCGCGCCGCCGGCCCAAGCGCACCCCGGCCCCTGGCTCTTCTTCACGCCCGAGGAGGCAAGCGCCATCGAAGTGCTGGTCGATCGGTTGATCCCGCCGGATGAGAAAACGCCGGGCGGCAAGGATGCCGGCTGCGCCGTCTTCATCGACCGCCAGCTTGCCGGCCCGTACGGCCAGGCGCACGGGCTCTACATGCAGGGGCCCTTCGGGCATGGGACGCCCGAGCAGGGCGATCAGTCGCCCTTCACGCCTGCCATCCGCTATCGGCGCGCCCTCGCCGCGCTCGACCGGCTGACCCGTGCCAAATTCGCCGGCAGACCTTTCGCCGAGATCCCCCCAACCGAGCACGACGCGCTGCTCGCCGGCCTTGAGAGCGGCGCGGTCTCGCTCGACCATCTCGACGGCAAATCATTCTTCGCGCTTCTGCTGGAGAACACCAAGGAGGGGTTCTTCGCGGATCCCGTGTACGGCGGCAATCGCGATATGGCGAGCTGGAAGATGATCGGCTTCCCCGGCGCCCGCTACGATTATCGCGACTGGATCTCCCGTCACAACGAACGCTATCCGCTCCCTCCGGTCGGCATCATGGGCCGCCCGGCCTGGAACGAAGCACGCGGCTGACAGGAACGCTTGGGGGTCCGCATGGCCAAGAAGCTTCCCGCTACCGACGTCGTCGTGATCGGTCTCGGCTGGACCGGCTCGCTCCTCGCCCACGAGCTGCTCCAGGAAGGGCTCCGCGTGGTGGCGATCGAGCGCGGCCCTTGGCGCGACACGGCGGCGAGCTTTCCGCCTAGCTACGCGCCGGACGAGCTCCGCTACGCGATC
This sequence comes from uncultured Pseudomonadota bacterium, assembly GCA_963745975.1. Lineage (GTDB taxonomy): Bacteria > Pseudomonadota > Alphaproteobacteria > Acetobacterales > Acetobacteraceae > JAKAWQ01. Next base: position 10,544 of record CAVUZJ010000010.1, on the reverse strand, counting down.
CGCAACGGCCTTCTCGTCCAGCCGGCGCAGACGGCGATGAGCTTTCGCAACAACCAAAGCCAGACGGCGCTGCCGATCCGCAAGTGGAGCTCGTTCCTTCCCGGCAACGGAGTGGGCGGCGCCGGCGTGCACTGGAACGGCCAGACCTGGCGCTTCCTGCCTACCGACTTCGTGGTCCGCAGCCATCTCACGGCGCGCTACGGCGCCGCCTTCCTGCCCTCCGACATGACGATCCAGGACTGGGGCGTCACCTATGACGAGCTTGAGCCCCATTTCGATCGCTTCGAATATCTCTGCGGAACCTCGGGGACCGCGGGCAATCTCGAGGGCAAGATCCAGGCGGGCGGCAATCCTTTCGAGGGTTCGCGCTCGCGGCCCTATCCCACTCCGGCGCAAGCTCAGCCCTATGCGGCCTCCATGTTCGCCGCTGCCGCCCGCGAGCTCGGCTACCATCCGTTCCCGCAGCCATCCGGCAATCTCTCCGAAGCCTACACCAACCCGCTCGGCGTCACGCTCGGCCAGTGCACCTATTGCGGCTTCTGCGAGCGCTTCGGCTGCGGCAACTATTCGAAGGCGAGCCCACAGACGACGATCCTGCCGATCCTCGTCCGCGATCCCAACTTCGAAGCGCGCACGCAATGCGAGGTGACCCGCATCAACCTCGATGCCTCCGGCACGCGCGCGACCGGCGTCACCTACGTCGATACGACCGGCAACGAATGGGAGCAGCCCGCGGAGATGGTCCTGCTCTGCGCCTTCCAGCTCTTCAACGTCCAGCTCCTTCTCCTCTCCGGCATCGGCAAGCCCTACGACCCGGTGACGGGCGAGGGCGTGATCGGTCGCAATTTCTCCTATCAGACGACCTCCACCGTCGAAGGATTCTACGACAACAGGATCTTCAACCCGTTCATCGGCTCGGGCGCGAACGGGATGATCATCGACAACTACAACGGCGACAATTTCGACCACGGCCCCTACGGGTTCGTGGGCGGCGGCTATATCGGCATGATCCAGACCAACGGCAGGCCGATCGAAACCACCCCCGTACCGCCGGGAACGCCGGCCTGGGGTGCCGCGTGGAAGAAGGCGGTGGCGGCGAACTATCTCTCCTCGATCGCGTTCTTCTGTTCGGGAAGCAACTACAGCTACCGGGGCAATTATCTCGACCTCGACCCGACCTACAAGGATCATCTCGGCCGCCCGCTGATGCGCATGACGTTCGATTTTCATCCCAACGAGGTGAAGATGAGCGCCTTCCTGACCGACCGCGCGGCGGAGATCATGCAGAAGACGGGCCCGCGGGAAATGGTGAAGTACCCGCGCAAGGCGCCCTACAGCGTCGTCCCCTATCAGACCACGCATGTTTGCGGCGGTGCGATCATGGGGACCGATCCGCAAACGAGCGCGCTCAACCGCTATCTGCAGAGCTGGGACGTGCCCAATCTCTTCGTGATGGGAGCGACCGCGTTTCCGCAAAACGCGGGATACAACCCGACTGGCACGCTCGCCGCGCTCGCCTATTGGTCCGCGAAGGCGATCCGCGAGCAATATCTGAAGCAGCCCCGCCCGCTGGTGCCGGCATGAGAGTGTTCCCTCTCGCCGCGCGCCTGGGCGCACTCCTCTCCGTCCTCGCGATCGCAACCGGCGCCGCCGGCCAGCCCGCCCGGCCGGACCCCCAGGATTTCAGCCAGATCGCGCATGGGCGCTATGTCGCGGTGCTCGGCGATTGCGCGGCCTGCCACACCAATCAAGGCGGCTCGCCCTATGCCGGAGGCCGCGTGATCGCAACGCCCTTCGGCAATGTGCTCGCCTCCAACATCACGCCCGACGGCGCAACCGGCATCGGCGCCTGGACGGACGGGCAATTCATCCGCGCGATGACCGACGGCATTGCGCCCGGCGGCCGCCGCCTCTATCCGGCGATGCCCTATCCCTATTACGCCAGAATGACGACGGGCGACCTGATCGCGCTCAAGGCCTACCTGAACACGCTGACCCCGGTCCACAACCGCGTCCGCTCCGACCAGCTTCCCTTCCCGTTCGACCTCCGCTTCGGCATGGTATTCTGGAACTGGCTCTTCTATACGCCCGGAACCTTCAAGCCCGATGCGCGCGAATCCGCCGCGTGGAACCGCGGCGCCTATCTCGTCGAAGGCCCCGGCCATTGCGCCGCCTGCCACACGGCGAAGAACTTCCTCGGCGGCGACCGGAGCGGCCAATTCCTCCGCGGCTACGCGATCCAAGGTTGGTTCGCGCCGGACATCACCGACAACGACCATGTCGGCATCGGCGCGTGGTCGGTCGCGGACATCGTCTCCTATCTCAAGACCGGCGTGAACGCGCACGCCATCGCCTCGGGCCCGATGGCCGAGGAGGTGCAGGATTCCTCCTCTCACATGACACGCGCGGATCTCCGCGCCATCGCCGTCTTCCTCAAAACCCAGCCCGGCCCGGCCAATTCCCAAGGCCAGGCGCTTGCCGCCAACGATCCCGCCGTGCAGGCCGGCCAGGCGATCTATATCGACGAGTGCGCCTCCTGTCACACCGGCGGCGGCGTCGGCATTCCCCGTCTCTTCCCGCGGCTGAAGGGCAGCGCCGTCGTGCAGTCGGTCTCCCCGGACTCGCTCATCCATGTCGTGCTCGACGGAACCCGCGCGGTCGCCACCAACGCCGCTCCCACCGCTCCTGCCATGCCGCCGTTCGGCTGGAAGCTGTCGGATGCCGAGATCGCCGACGTGCTCACCTACATCCGCAATGCCTGGGGCAACCATGCCGCGCCCGTCACCTCAGTGGATGTCAGGGCAGCGCGCAGCACATTGGCGGAAAGCGCGCCATAGCACCACTTGGCGCGCCGGAGAGAGCGCGCGAGCGAGTGGCCGAACCTGCGGTCGTTCCTTTGCGCCTTCGACGTGCGCTCTACAACGCCGAAGGATGAAAGGAACGGCCTCATGCAGAAAAAATCGCGTTCGGTCGCGCTCGGTCTCGGTCTTGCGTTGCTCGCAACGCCGGCCTTCGCCGGCCCGACCCGGGCCGCGCGACCGCACGAGATCACGATCTTCGTCCTGCCCGGCCGAAGCGGCCTGCCCGGGCCGGACGGGCGCCGTCACGACAGCTTCGTGCCGAGCAGCTTCGTGCTGAAGAAGGGCGTGAAGACCGAGCTCCGCATCATCAACTACGACGATGGTCCGCACACGATGTACGCTCCCGGCCTCAACCTCGACGTATTGGTGATGCCCGGCAAACACGTGCCGATCGAGGCGAGCGACGGCCCGGCCGCGGGCAACGGCATCCGCCCGACCGTGACGACCGCGACGTTGACGCCGGCGCATGTCGGAATCTTCCGCTGGCACTGCACGATGCCGTGCGACGGCGAGAACGGACACTGGGCCATGTCCATGGGTCCGTCCGGCCCCGGCCGGAACGGCTACATGGCCGGCTACTTCGTGGTCCGCTAGCGCCCAAACAAAGAGGCCCCGCATCCCGACGCAAAAGAGCGCCGGGATGCGTGGCCTTTGCTGAACAATGCTACAACGAAACGAGAGCCGGGTCGCTCAGGGTCCGTTGCCGGTCGCGTTGACCAGGGCCATCGTGCTGTCCAGAGGGTCGATGGTCGGGTTTCTGCTCAACCCGACCAGCGGCCTCAGAGGAACGCCGTTCTGGTATTCCAGCGACGAAGTCCAACGCGGGCTGCGGCTCGGGTGGAGAAAAGATACCGCGGGCGGATCGCTCGCATCGGCGCCGAATTGCCGCTGATTTGCCGCATGCCCGACAGTATGTTCCACGGGCGCGGCGGTCGCAACCACCGGCGCCGCCAGGAGAAGAGCGGCAAACGCTGCCGCATGAAGAATCTGCATTGTACTAGGTCCTTTTCTGTCCGGACGGGTCCGATAGGCGGTCCCGCCGTCAGCCGGACACTTGGTGAGGGCGCTTCGCTGCGGGTATTGCCGCGTCGCAGCATCCGCTCATGCAGGAGATGCATGCGATCGCCTTGGATCATATGAGACCGCATGGCAGGACCTAGCGCCCAGCATGCCCGCCGTGCCCGCCGAAATGCCCGCCGCCGTATCCATGAAAACCGCCGCGCCCGTCAGCAAAATGTCCGTGCCATCCGTGATGCCAGCCGCCGCCCGCCACGATCCCCGTCCAGCCGTCGGCGCCATACCAATAGTCCGGAGGCACATAGTCCTGCGCGTAAACCCCAACATCCGTTCCAATTCCGCTGTCGTAGCCGTAGGGTGAAACCGCGTCGCAACCCGCGAGCGCGCCCGCCAGCGCGAACGAGACGACGGCGGCCGCCGCGTACCGGCGGACCCGTCCACTCTTTTTCATCAGTCCTGTCCTTCAATCTGCGCGGCACCGCGCGCACGCGCGCGTGCCTCTTGCGTCACGACAGATGGTGGCTCCGAACCCGCGCGAACGCGCCGGCACCCGTCATGCGCTCATGCACCGCCGGCATGAACCTTCCCGGCCGACGCCCCGCGCCCCGCGCTGGCCTCGCCTGCGCCGCCGTCCTATCCTCCGGCGCAACCGCCCCTGGGCAACACCCCATGGGCCGCGCGGCAACCGCAAGCAATGAGGAAACGGCCATGCAGCTCAACCGCGACGAGCTCACCCGCGCCTACCGCCAGATGCGCACCATCCGCGCCTTCGAGGAGCGCGTGCACACGGAGTTCGCGGCCGGGGGCATCCCCGGCTTCGTCCATCTCTACGCCGGCGAGGAGGCCTCCGCGGCCGGCGTCTGCCTCCATCTCACGGAGCGCGACGTCATCGCCTCCACCCATCGCGGCCACGGCCATTGCATCGCCAAGGGCTGCGAGGTGAAGGGCATGATGCAGGAAATCTTCGGCCGCCAAGAGGGGCTCTGCGCCGGCAAGGGCGGTTCGATGCACATCGCCGACATTGCCAAGGGCATGCTCGGCGCGAACGGCATCGTCGGCGGCGGCCCGCCGCTCGTCTGCGGCGCCGCCCTCACCGCGAAAATCCTCAAAACCGGCGGCGTCGGCGTCGCTTTCTGCGGCGACGGCGGCTCAAATCAGGGCACCACCGCCGAATCCATGAACCTCGCCTCGGTCTGGAATCTCCCCGCCATCTTCGTCATCGAGGACAACGGCTACGCCGAGGCCACCGCCTCCGCCTGGTCGGTCGCCGGCGATCCGGTGAAGCGCGCCGCCGGCTACGGCATGCCCGGCATCGCCGTGGACGGGCACGATTTCTTCGCCGTGCACGAAGCCGCCTCCGAAGCCATCGCACGCGCGCGGGCAGGGCAGGGGCCTTCGCTGCTCCACGTCAAGCTGGAGCGCTTCTTCGGTCATTTCGAAGGCGACGCGATGACCTACCGCGCCGCGGATGAAGTGGCGAAGCTCCGCGCCGAGCGCGATTGCATCTCCCTCTTCCGCCGCCGCGTCACCGAGGCGGGCCTGCTCGAGCCCACCGCCCTCGACGCTCTCGACCGCGAGGCGGACGCGCTGATCGACGACGCGGTCGCCGCCGCCAAATCCGCCCCGTTCCCTCCGCCCGCCGAGCTCCTCACCGACGTCTACGCCGCCTACTAGACCTGAGAAACGGAGCCACCATGTCGAAGAAATCCTTCCGCCAGGCCGTCAACGAGGCGCTGCGCCAGGAGATGGAGCGCGATCCCACCATCGTGCTCATGGGCGAGGACGTATCGGGCGGCATGGGTGCGGCCGGCGAGAGCGACGCCTGGGGCGGCCCGCTCGGCGTCACCAAGGGCCTCATGCCCCGCTTTGGCCGCGAGCGCGTGCTCGATACACCGATCTCCGAATCCGCCTTCATCGGCGCCGCCGCCGGCGCCGCCGCCACCGGCCTTCGCCCCGTCGCCGACCTCATGTTCGTCGATTTCATGGGCGTCTGCTTCGACCAGATTTTCAACCAGGCCGCCAAGTTCCGCTACATGTTCGGCGGCAAGGCGAAAACGCCCCTGGTCATCCGCACCATGTACGGCGCCGGCTTCCGCGCCGCCAGCCAGCACAGCCAGTGCCTCTACCCGATCTTCACCCACATCCCCGGCCTCAAGGTCGCCATCCCGTCCTCGCCCTACGAAGCGAAGGGCCTGATGATCCAGGCCATCCGCGACGACGACCCGGTGATCTTCTTCGAGCACAAGGTGATGTACGACGACGAGGAGGAGGTCCCGGACGAGCCCTACGTCATCCCCTTCGGCGAGGCGAACTTCCTCCGCGAAGGCGAGGACGTGACCATCGTTGCCCTCGGGCGCATGGTGAAGTTCGCCATGCAAGCCTCTGACGATCTGGTAAAAGAAGGGATCGACTGCACCCTCCTCGACCCCCGCACCACCTCGCCCCTCGACCTCGCCTCCATCCTCGAGAGCGTCCGCGAGACCGGCCGCCTCGTCGTCGTCGACGAGGCGAGCCCCCGCTGCAACATCGCCACCGACATCTCCGCCCAGGTCGCCGAGCAGGCCTTCGAATTGCTGAAAGCGCCCATCCGCATGGTCTCGCCCCCGCACGTGCCGGTCCCCTTCTCGCCCTCTCTCGAGGACGAATTCCTCCCATCGCCCGAGAAGATCGCCGCCGCCGTGCGCTCCGTCATGCGCGTCCACGCCCGCGCCGTTTAGAAGATGCCGCAAATCTCGCCGCTTACGATGCCCAAGCTCGGCCTTGCCATGACCGAGGGCCAAGTCGCCTCCTGGCACAAGCAGGAAGGCGAGCCGATCGCCGCCGGCGAGGAGATCGCCGACATCGAAACGCCGAAGATCACCGCCGGCTACGAAAGCCCCGCCGCCGGAACCCTCCGCCGCCAGGTCGTCGCCCCCGGCGAAACCGTCCCGGTCGGCGCGCTTATCGGCGTCCTCGCCGAGCCCGCCGCGCCCGATGCCGAAATCGACGCCTTCGTCGCCGACTGGCAATCCCGCTTCGCCGCCCAATCCGCCTCCGAAGCGCCGCCCGCCCCCGAGCCCGAACGCGTCGAAACGCCCTTCGGCCTCATCCAGGTCCTCGAAACCGGCCCCTCGGACGGACCCCCGCTCGTCCTCATCCACGGCTTCGGCGGCGACCTCCTGACCTTCTTCCTCCTCCAGCCGCTCCTCGCCCCGCGCCACCGCACGCTCGCACTCGACCTCCCCGGCCACGGCGGCTCAACCAAGAAACTCCCCGGCCCCGATCCTTCCTCCCTCGCCGCCGCCGTCGCCGCCGTGATGACCGCGCGCGCCATCCCCACCGCCCACCTCCTCGGCCATTCCCTCGGCGGCGCCGTCGCCCTGGCGCTGGCCGAGCAGGAGCCCGCCCGCGTCTCCGCCCTCACCCTCGTCTCGCCCGCCGGCCTCGGCCCCGAGGTCAACGACGACTACATCTCGGGCTTCATCGCCGCCCGCCGCCCCCGCGAGCTCGCCACCCTCCTGGCCATGCTCTTCGCCGGCGAAACCAACCCGATCACGCGGGAGATGATCGACGGCGTGCTCCGCTACAAACGCCTCGACGGCGTCGCCGCCGCGCTTGCCGCCATCGCCGACGCCAACATGCCAGGTGGCCGCCAGACCGTCTCGCTCCGCCACGTCCTCGCCGACCCCGCCCGCCCCGCCCGCATCGTCTGGGGCCGCCAGGACCGCATCATCCCCGCGCGCGACGCCGACAACCTCCCGCCCCACGTCCGCGTCAGCATCTTCGATGACGCCGGCCACATGGCGCACATGGAAAAACCGGCCGACCTCGCCCGCCTCCTCGGCGCCTAACCTTTTACGCTTTACTCGAACGCGATGACGCGTCCCGCGCTGGATGCCGTGTAGACCGCCGAGGCGCCGGCCGCCGGGGGCGTCAGCACCGCCTTGCTCGTATAGCGCCAGGCCGGCTCGCCCGAGGCGCCGGAGAACGCGCCGATCTCGTGGTCGCCGATCTTGAGCACGACGTCGCCCTTCCACGCGAGCGGCGCCGAGAAGGGCGTCCCGCCCAAATCCGCGGTCCACACCGTATGGCCGTTCGCCGCATCGAAGGCGACCAGTTCGCCGGCGCGATTGGCGACGATCACGTCCGATCCCTGAACCAGCGGCCGAAACGCCGAATAGTCCTCCATCCCGCGGTTCCAGACTTGCTTGCCCGTGCGCGCGTCGAGGGCATAGACGTTGAGGTCCTCGGAGGCGAGGAAGAGCGTATCGCCACGCGCGGCCGGTGCGGTATCGATCGCGCCGTTCGTCCCGAAGCTCCACAGGCTCCGGCCGGTCTTCAGATCGTAGGCATGAAGGGTCCCACCCAGGTTCCCCGCGATCACCGCCTCGCCGACGATCACGGGCCGGGCGGCGAAGCTGTAGCCCGTCGTCGCGGTCCAGCGGATCGCGCCGGTCTTCGCGTCGAGCGCGTAGATGCGGTGATCCGCCGAGCCGAAGATCACCTCCCCCGCCGCCGTGACCGGCGAGGTGAGCAGCGCGCCGTCACCCTTGAACTCCCAAATCCGGCGCGCCGGCACGGTGCCGCTGGCCGGATCGAACGCATAGAGGCTGTGCCCGTCCGTCTGCGCGAACAGCAGGCCCGACTGGAGATGGGACGCATAGCTGCACATGCATTCGGGCGGCTGGTTCCGCGTATAGTCCCAGACGAGCGCGCCGGTCTTCGCGTCGATCGCGCGCATGAAGTGCGTCTCGCCGATGTCGGAGGCCACGAAGAGTTGCGTCCCGCTCACCGTCGGCGGAATCCCGATCGAGCCGTTGGTCGCGAACCGCCAGATGACCTTGCCGTTCCCGGTCCCGAGCGCGAAGACGTTCGCTCCCGTCGGCTGAACGCTCGTCAGGTAGATCCGGTCCCCGCTCACCCGGAGCGAACTGTAGACCGGCTCGCCGATCTGGCTCGACCAGGCCATCTGCGGCTCCTGCGCCGTCGCGTGCGCGGCGAGCGGGATCGCGCCCGCCGCGAGCAGGGCGAGCGCCTTCAGCCGTCCGCGCCGCCCCGATCGGGCGCGGCCGGAGTTGGCAGGAAAACAGGCCAGCATGCTTTTGATCCTCCTGAAATGCGCCTCGCGGCGCGCGGGGCGGAGCGACACCGCGACCCGGGTCGGGGAGGCGCGCGCCTCGCATGCATCGCCTATATACAAGCCGTGCAGCAAGCTTTCCAAGACGCGCCGCGGCGATTGCGAGGGCTCTGGGCCGGGCTCGGCTTGCTCGGGTTGGCGCTCGCCTTTTTTCCGGGTCCGGCGCGCGCCGCGGCGAGCAGATGGGTGGGCGGGCCCACCGCGCAAGCCCGCCTCATCACGGCCGAGCAGGCGACCGGCTTCTCCGGGACCGTCGATGCCGGCCTCGAGATCCGTCTGGCTCCCGGCTGGCATATCTATTGGCGCGATCCCGGGGCGGCCGGTCTGCCGCCCGCGATCTCCTGGCACGGCTCGCGCAATCTCGCACGCGCCGAGCTCTCCTGGCCGGCCCCGCGCCGCTTCGTGCTCGGTGGCCTGCAAGCGTACGGCTATGCGGGCCGCGTCGTCCTCCCGATCGCACTCACCCTCTCCCGGCCCGGCGCACCGCTCGCCCTGCAGGCCTCCGTCCGCTATCTCGCCTGCGCCAGCGTCTGCGTTCCCCTTGAGGCCGCACTTTCCCTCCGTCTGCCCGCCGGCCTCGCCCAGCCCGGCCCGCAAGCCGCGCTCATCGCCGCCGCCCGCGCGCAAATCCCCGCCGGCCTCGCGCGCCTCGGCCTGACCCTCGCGCGGGCCGTGGTCGCTCCGGACGGCGCCGGCCACGCGCTGCTCGTCCTCGCACTCGCCGGGCCCGGTGCGGCCCGGCTCCGCGATCCCGACCTCTTCGTCGAAGGCCTGCCCGACGGCGCCGCGCCCGGCCCGCCGCGCCTCGCGCCCGGCGCCGGCCGTGCCGTTCTCACCCTTGGCCCGCTCGCCGCCACCCCCTCCGCGCTTGCCGCCCGCCCGCTCGCCTTTACCCTAACCGACACTCCCGGCCCCGCCGCCACCTTCCTTGCCCGCCCCACCCTCGTCGCCGCCGGCGCGCTCCCCGGCGCCGCGCTCATCCCCATCGCCATCCTCCTCGCCGCCTTTCTCGGCGGGCTGGTCCTCAACGTCATGCCCTGCGTGCTGCCGGTGCTCACGCTCAAGCTGATGGCGCTCGCCTTCCTCGCCGGGGCAGAGCGCCGCGCCATCCGCCGCGATCTGCTGACGACCGCCGCCGGCATCCTCGCCGGCTTCGCCGCCCTCGCCCTCGGCCTGATCGGCCTCAAGGCGGCCGGCGCCGCCGTCGGCTGGGGCATCCAGTTCCAGGAGCCCTGGTTCCTCGCGGCGATGACGATGGTCATGGTCCTCTTCGCCGCCGACCTCTGGGGCTGGATCGCGATCGCGCTCCCGCGGGCCCTGGCACCGGCCGCCGGCAGCCGGCCGTTCCTCACCGGCCTTTTCGCCACGCTGCTCGCAACCTCCTGCACCGCGCCCTTCGTCGGCATCGCCGTCGGCTTCGCCCTTGCCGCGGGCCGCCGAAATCCTCCTCATCTTCCTTGCGATGGGAGTGGGCTTTGCCGCCCCCTATCTCGCCACCGCCGCCGCGCCCGCCCTCGTCCGCCTCCTCCCCCGGCCGGGGCGCTGGATGG
>CAVUZJ010000009.1:0-1425084 GCA_963745975.1 uncultured Pseudomonadota bacterium | reverse complement strand
TTCGCCCGCTCCAAATGTTCAAAGATTGCAGCGTGTTATGACGAGGGCCGCCTCAGGCTGCCGGCGCATAGTTCGAGGGGAAGAGCGCGCGCCTCGTCTCCTCGTCGCTGACCTTCTTGAAATCGTGGTCCTTGCCGACGGCGCGCGCTCGGGCGGCGGCCGGCCGGAACGCGCGCTGCTGGAGGGCGTGGTCAAGCCGGCTCTTGCGCTGCTCGATCGAACTGACGGCGAGGCGATGCCGCGCGTTCCGTGATCAGAACGACCGGCGGAGCCCCGGCGTTGCGCGGATGGGCACGATCTCGCTGCCGACGGGCCAGAGTGCGAGGCCGGCGAGCTTCAGATGCGCCCAGGCGAAGGGAATGCCGATCACGGTGATCGTCAGGAGGGCCGCGGCGATCAGGTGACCGAGCGCCAGCCACCAGCCGGCGAGCAGCAGCCAGATCACGTTGCCGAGGAAGCCCGCCGGCCCGGTGCCGAGATCGGCGCGGCCGGTGATGCGGTCCCGGCGGACGGCGCGATGGCCGAACGGCAGGAGGGTGAAGGCGGCGATGCGGAACGCGGCCCAGGCCCAGGGGATACCGATGATGCTGACGAGCATGACGAGGGCGGCGAGGATCCAGCCGGCCGCCATCCAGATTCCGCCGGTGATGATCCAGAGGACGTTGAGGAGCAGACGAAGCGGCGTCATCTCTCTCTATCTCCCGAGATCGCGGAAGCGGCGGCGCAGGGTGACCTCCTCCGAGGTGACCGCGCGTTCGAGGCGCTGGAGCCGGTACTCCAGCTCGCGGTAGCGCTGGCGAAGTGCGGCGACGGTGCGGCGGGGCTCGGTGCCGACGCCGCGCCAGAAATCCTCCTGCGCCGGACTTGCGAATTGGCGCGGCGGGCGCGGGGGCAGCAGGATCGCCAGCGCGACATAGATGGCGAGCGTCGGCAGGGTGAAGAAGATCAGGCCGGCGACGGCGGCGATACGCACCGCAACGCGCTCGACGCCGAAATAATCGGCGATGCCGGCGCAGACGCCGGCGAGCCAGGCGTTCGCGGGATCGCGCGCGAGCGGGAAGCGGGATTGCCAGCCGAGATTCATCGCAGGTCCCCCTCCGTTGGCGCGCGCCAGCCCGGCGCCTCGGCGTCCAACGCGCGCTCGAGATTGGCCAGCCGCGCCTCCATGCGCTGTGCGGCGTCCCAGAGCTCGCCGAGCGCGCGCTCGTCCTCCACCGAAAGGGCGCGGGCGCTGCGCCAACGGGTCACGTAGTGGAAGAGAATCCAGAGGGGGGCGACGACGAGAAGAAAAATGGCGCCGAGAAGTATAGTGCCGAACCCCATTTTCTATCCCTTCGCGGCCTGGGTGGCGCGGTTGCCGAGGCGGGATTTCAGCGCCTCGAGCTCTTCCGCGAGGCCCGCGTCGGCCTCGAGCTCGGCGAATTCTTCGGCGAGCGCGGGCTTGCGGCCAAGATCGTAGGCTTCGACCTGGCCCTCCATCTCATCGAGCGTGCGCTCCACCTGCTCGAAGCGGGCGAAGGCATCGGTGATGCGCTCGTCATAGAGCCTGGCCCGCATCTTGAGGCGCGTCGCCGCGGTTTTTTGCCGGGCGGCGAGGCTCTGCTCGCGCGATTTGGCATCCGCGAGCTTGGCCTGGAGCTTGCCGATATCCTCGTTCTGGCGGGCCAGGACCTCGCCGAGCTGGGCGAGCTGCCGCTCGAGCGCGCCGAGGCTCTGGCCGACGCGCGCCTTGGCGTGCAGCGCCGCCTTGGCGAGATCGTCGCGGCCCTTGGTGACAGCGAGCTCGGCCTTGCGCTGCCAGTCCTCATGCTCGGCGCGCAGCTCGCCCGCCTTGCGCTCCATCCCCTTCTTCTCGGCGATGCTGCGCACGGCGGCGCTGCGCACCTCCACCAGCGTGTCCTCCATCTCCTGGATGATGAGCCGGATGATTTTCTCGGGGTCCTCGGCGCGGTCGAGCAGGGCGTTGAGGTTCGAGTTCACGATGTCGGAGAGGCGGGAAAAGATGCCCATGGGGGCGGCTCCTTGTGGCGCGGCGTCCGGGCGTCGGGGTCGCGCCCGGACAGGCAAGCAAATGCATCCGCCGTGCCAGGGCGGCGTGGAGCGGGTAGAGGATTGATTTGGCTGGCTTTGGCGCCGCCGGGGCCTTTGCTTTGTGCCGAAGGGTGGTGAATTTCGCTAAAGTGTGAGAAAATTCGCTATAGCCATGAGCGATGCCTCCCCGCCGCTTGCCGACCCGACGCCGATCGGCGAGAGCCCCGCCTTCCTCGATATGCTCGCCCATGTCTCGCAAGTGGCTCCGGTCAACCGCCCGCTGCTGCTCTGCGGCGAGCGCGGCGTAGGCAAGGAGGTGATCGCCAACCGGCTGGTCTATCTCTCGAACCGGTGGGACAAGCCCTTGCTCAAGCTGAACTGCGCCGCGCTCGCCGAGAGCCTGCTCGACAGCGAGCTCTTCGGCCACGAGGCCGGCGCCTTCACCGGCGCGACACGGCGGCGGGCGAGCCGCTTCGAGATGGCGGACGGAGGGAGCCTGTTCCTCGACGAGATCGCCAATGCCTCGCTCGCGGTGCAGGAGAAGATTTTGCGGGTGATCGAATATGGAAGCTTCGAGCGCGTCGGCGGCAATGCGGAGCACCAGGTCGATGTGCGGATCATTGCCGCGACCAATGCCGATCTCCCGGCGCTGGCCGCGGCGGGAAAATTCCGCCCCGATCTGCTGGACCGGCTCGCCTTCGACGTGATCCTGATCCCCCCATTGCGTGAGCGCCCGGAGGACATCCTTCTGCTTGCCACGCATTTCGCGACGCGGATGACGAGCGAGCTCGCGCGGGCGTATTTTCCCGGCTTCACCGATGCGGCGCGGCAACGGCTCGCGGCGGCTTCGTGGCCGGGGAATGTGCGCGAGCTGCGCAATGTCGTCGAGCGCAGCGTCTACCGGATGGCGCGGATCGACCGTCCGCTGGAGGCGCTGTTCTTCAATCCGTTCGGTTCGGCGCCGGACGTGGCGCCGGAGACGGTGCCGACGGGCGGGCCGCAGGATTTCCGTGCGCGCGTGCGCGCCTATGAAGCCACGCTGCTGGAGAAGGCGCTCAAGGAGGAAAAATTCAACCAGCGGCAGGCGGCGCGCGCGCTCGGCCTCACCTATCATCAGTTCCGCTACCATCTGCGCACGCACGGGCTCCTCCGCCGGCACGACGAAGGGGCGTAGCTTATGAATGGAACCGGAAAAATAGATTGGACGGAGGCGAGCGCGGAGGTCAACCATCCTGCCGTGTCAGAGCCCGCCCAAAGCGAATTCGATCCGGTCACGCTCGAGATCTACTGGAGCCGGCTGATCTCGATCGCCGACGAGGCGGCGGCCGGCCTGCTGCGCGCCGCATTCTCCACGATCGTCCGCGAATCGAACGACTTCGGCACCGTGCTGATGGATGAGAGGGGCGACAGCGTCTCCGAGAACACGGGCGGGATCGCCTCGTTTTCCTGCATCCTTCCGCGCACGGCGAAGGCATTTTTGGGGAGGTTCCCCGCGCACACCTGGCGCCCGGGCGATACGGTGATCACCAACGACCCCTGGCTCGCCACCGGCCATCTGCCGGATTTCACCGCCGTGACGCCGATCTTCCATCGCGGCAGGCTGGTCGGCTTTGCCGGGTCGATCGCGCATTCGCCCGATGTCGGCGGCGCGCTTTGGTCCGCCGATTGCCAGGAGCTGTTCGAGGAGGGCATCCGCATTCCGCCCGCACATCTGCTGCGCGGCGGCGAATGGAACGCGGAGCTGCTCGATCTTCTGCTCGCCAATGTCCGGGTGCCGGGCCAGGTCCTGGGCGATCTCAAGGCGCAGGTGGTCGCCAACGAGGTTTGCGTGCGCCGCGTCGAGGAATTCCTCGAGGATACCGGCCTTGAGGATCTGCAAGCGCTCTCGGCGGAGGTGCAGCGCCGCGCGGAAAGCGCGATGCGGCGGGCGATCCTCGCGGTGCCGGACGGCGCCTACCACGCGACGATCGAGGCCGACGGCTACGGCGGAACGCCGGTCCGCATCGTTTGCGCGGTCGAGGTGCGGGGCGAGGCGATGCATATCGACTATGCGGGCACCTCGGCTCAGGTGGATCGCGGGATCAACTGCGTCTTCAACTACACGCACGCCTATTCCGTCTATCCGGTCAAATGCGCGCTCGACCCCCTGGTGCCGCGGAACGAAGGCTCGTACCGGCCGATCACGGTGAGCGCGCCCGAGCGCTCGATCCTCAACCCCGTCTTTCCCGCCCCGTGCAGTGCCCGCCAGCTCACCGGGCATCTGCTCGCGGGCGCGATCTACCATGCTCTTTCGTCCGTTCTGCCGGAGCGGATCATCGCGGAATGCGGCGGCGCGCCGACCATGCGCGCGCTCTTCAGCGGAACCAAGCGCAACGGCGAGCGCTTTTCGCAGGTGCTGTTCGCGAGCGGCGGTATGGGTGGCAGCCCCGACCGCGATGGATTGTCGACGACCGCCTTTCCGACCAATGTCGGCGCCGGCAGCATCGAGGCCTATGAAAGCGTCGCCCCCCTCCTGGTCTGGAAGAAGCGGCTCCGGACCGACAGCGGAGGACCCGGCCGATGGCGCGGCGGGCTCGGCCAGGAGATCGAGATCGAGCTCCGCACCGCGACGCCGGCGCGTCTTTCCCTGCTCTCCGACCGCCATCTCCATCCCGCCGCCGGCGTGCTCGGCGGAATGCCCGGCGCGCCTTCGGTGATCACGCTCGACGACGGGAGCAAGCCCGAACCGAAGTCCCGGAGCACGATCGGCCCGGGCCGGCGTCTCTCGCTGCTCTACGCCGGCGGCGGCGGTTACGGGGACCCGAGATCGCGCGAGCGGGCGAGGGTGCGGGCGGATCTGCGCGACGGCTACATCTCGGACGAAGCCGCGCGAGAAGAGTACGGGCTCGATTGAAGGCGATGCCACCAAGCACGCAAGCGGGAAACGAAGCCTGCGCGCGCATCGGCGTCGATGTCGGGGGAACCTTCACCGATCTCGTCCTCCATCACCCCGGCCGCGACCTCGTCCATACGGGCAAGCTTCTGACGACGCCCGAGGATCCGAGCGTCGCCATCATCGATGGCCTGACCCGGCTGCTTCGCGAGACGAATATCGGCCCGGGCGAGGTGCAGAGCATCGTGCACGGCACGACGCTCGTCACCAACGCCATCATCGAGCGGCGCGGAGCCGTGGTCGGCCTGATCACGACCGAAGGGTTCCGCGATACGATCGAGATCGGCCGCGAGACGCGCTACGACCTCTACGACCTTTTCCTTGAACCCTGTCCGCCGCTCGTCCCGCGCTTCCGGCGCCTTGAGGTGCCCGAACGCATCTCCGCCGAGGGCGAGATCCTGCTGAAGCTGGATGAGGCGACGGTTGCGGCGGCCGCGCGCCGCCTCGTCGAGCAGGATGGGATCGAGGCGCTGGCGATCGCCTTCATGCACTCGTACCGCATGGAAGCGCATGAGCAACGGGCGGCGGAGATCGTGCGCGCGCTCTATCCGGGCCTGCCGGTGACACTTTCCGCCGAGGTGGCGCCGGAGATCAGAGAGTTCGAGCGCACCAGCACGGCCTGCGCCAACGCCTATGTGCAGCCGTTGATGCAGCGCTACCTGGACCGGCTGGAGGCGTCGCTCGGGGAGATCGGGCTTTCCGGGCGGCTCTATATCATGCTCTCCGGCGGCGGCATCACGACCGTGCGCGAGGCGAGGAATTTTCCGATCCGGCTGATCGAATCGGGTCCCGCGGCGGGCGCGATGGCCGCCTCGCTCATCGCCCGGCTTTGCGGCCTCGACAAGGTCGTCTCCTTCGACATGGGCGGGACGACCGCCAAAATGTGCCTGGTGGAGAACGGCGAGCCGGATCACAAGTTCGAGTTCGAGGCCGGGCGGGTGCGGCGCTTCCAGAAGGGATCCGGCCTGCCGCTCAAGGTTTCGGTGATCGACATGATCGAGATCGGCGCGGGCGGCGGCAGTCTCGCCCATGTCGATCCGGGATCGAAGCTGCTGAAGGTCGGGCCGCGCAGCGCCGGCGCCCGCCCCGGCCCGGTTTGCTACGGCGCCGGCGGCACGGAGCCGACGGTGACGGACGCAGACCTGCTGCTCGGCCGGCTCGATCCCGGCTACTTTCTCGGCGGCGAGATGAAGCTCGATCGCGCGCCTCTCGAAGCGGCGTTCGCGGCCGCCATCCCGAGCGGCAGTGGGTTCGATGCGCGAACGGCGGCGCTCGGCGTGCAGCGCATCGTCGATGAGACGATGGCCGCGGCCACCCGCCTTCACTTCGCAGAGAAAGGAAAAGATCCGCGCAGCCATACGCTGATCGCCTTCGGCGGCGCGGGGCCGGTGCACGCCCATCATCTCGCGCGTCTCTTGAGGATCGGCCGGGTGGTCATCCCATTCGGCGCCGGCGTGGCCTCCGCGCTCGGATTTCTCGTCGCCCCGCCGGCGACCGACATGGTGCGGACCTATGTCACGCGCCTGGAGCAGGCGGACTGGGAACGGGTCAATGCAATGCTCGAGGAGATGCGCGCGCTTGGGAGCGGTTTGCTGATCGAGGCGGGCGTCGAGGCGGGAGAAATCTGCTGCCGGGCGAGCGCGGACATGCGTCATGTCGGCCAGGGCTTCGAGATCCCCGTACCGTTGCCGGCCGCCTCGCTGTCCGCGGCGGACCTGCCGGCGATTGGCGCGGCTTTCTTCGAGGTCTACCGCGCGAGGTTCGGCCGGGCCGTCGAGGAGGTTCCGCTCGAGATCATCAGTTGGCGGCTCGCCTGCCGGGCCCCGCCGCGGGAGATTCGTGTCGCACCTCCGGATTCGGGGAGCGGCGCTTCGCTCGAGGCCGCGAGGCGCGGCTATCGCAAGGTTCTGTTCGAAACGCATGGGTGGCAGGAATGCGCCGTCTATGATCGCAACAAGTTGGGGATCGGCGCGCGCTTCCCCGGCCCGGCGCTGATCGAGGAGAGGGAATTGACCTGCGTCGTCGGGCCCGGGGCGCTGATCAGCGTCGATGGGTTGCGCAATCTCGTTTTGGATCTGTGCTGAGCGCCCGAAACCAAGTGCTGCGGAAGGGCGCGGATGGCGCGAATAGACGGGGGGGGCATCCATGCGATCGCGAATTGGCGTCTTCGCCCGCCGCGCGGTTCCCGCGCTCGCGGCGCCCGCGCTCTGCTGCCGCTTCCTCCCCTCGGCCGAGGCCGCCGCCATCCGCAAATCGCGCGCTCGGCTGCATGCGCCGCTCACGATCGTCTATGACCGGAGCGTGCCGACGGCGGCGGGATTGCGCGCCGCGTGGGACAAGGCGCATCCAGGCGGGCCGGTGTCTCCGTTGGCGAAATGCCAGGGTACGCGCCCGATCTTTCGTAGGCATGCGCGCCGGCCGCTTTGCGGTGGGGCAGGTCTGGCCGAGCGGCAGGGGAGAGGGCGGGCTCGTCGCGAGCTATCCGCCCGAACTGGCCCGAGGCAAGCCGGTGTTCAACGATCGGTGATCAAACGCCGGCGCCCCTTCGTTTCGCCGGAAGTCGGAGGCGCCGCCCATCGGGACGATAACTCAATCAAGCTTGCGATATCATGCTTTGACGCATCGAAGACAGACCATGAAACTGACAAAAGGTGCGGCGGCTGCCGGGATGCTCGCCGCGACGGATCTGAGGGGGAACCATAGGCTGATGACAACCAAGATCGCGATCCTCGACGACTACAACAAGCTCGGCCTTTCGATCGGTGACTGGGCCTCGCTCAAGGATTGCGAGATTACCGTCTTCGCGGACCATGTCTATGGCGAGGATGCGCTCATCGCGCGGCTCAAGCCCTTCGATGTCGTCTGCGCGCTCCGCGAGCGGACGCCCTTTCCGCGCAAGGTCTTCGAGAACCTGCCGAACCTCAAGCTCCTGAACGTCACTGCGGGGCTGCACTCCTGGGTCTTCGATTTAGACGCCGCGCAGGAGCATGGCATCATCTGCTGCCGGACCGAACCGGACCTTCCCTATCCGGACGGGTCGAAGCGTCCAGGCACGATGATGGAAGTGACCTTCGGCCTGATCATCGGGCTGGCGAGGCAGATGGTGGCCGGAGATCGGGCGATGCGGGCGGGTGGATGGATCTCACCGCTCTGCCTTCGGCTCGCGGACCTGACGATCGGCTTCGTCGGGTTCGGAAATATCGGTGTGAAGACCGCAAAGCTCGCGCAGGCATTCAACATGAAGTGCCTGGCGTGGAGCCAGAACCTCACGGCGGAGCGCGCGGCCGCCGGCGGCGCCGAACTCGTCGGCAAGGACGAGCTGTTCCGCCGCTCGGACATCGTGACCGTGCATCTGAGGCTCAGCAATCGCACCCATGGGCTGATCGGCGCGCACGAGTTCAACCTGATGAAGCCGTCCGCCTATTTCATCAACACCTCGCGCGGCGGGATCGTCCGTGAGGCGGAGCTGGTCGATGCGCTGCGGGAGCACCGGATCGCCGGCGCCGGACTCGACGTCTATGAGGTCGAGCCGCTGCCGGTCGATTCGCCGCTCCGGAAGCTCGATAATACGTTTCTCACGTGCCACATGGGGTACTCCACGCCATCGCAATTCGAGTGCTTCTACGTGCAGATGGTCGAGAACATCCGTGCCTGGCAGGCCGGCAAGCCGATCCGAAGGCTCAGGGACTACGTTCCCGGCAAGACGAAGTTCGACGGCTTCTGGGTGGACGCGGAGACAGGGTCCGAGCAGGGGCGCTAGACGAGACCGGCCTGGGCCCGCGCGTAACGACCAAAAGCCATCACGCTCCCGCAAAGCGCGCACTCGCCGCCCGAGGTTGACAGCCCCGGAGCTTCGTGTGAGTTTTGCTGCGGGGGTGAAACGCAATGGCATGGCGTCTGCCGCCGTTGAACGCGCTCAAAGCCGTCGAGGCTGCCGGCCGCAATATGAGTTTTACGCGCGCAGCCGAGGAGCTTCACGTCACTCCGGGGGCGATCAGCCGCCAGGTCAAGCTGCTCGAGGACTTCCTCGGCACGACCGTGTTCGAGCGGAAGAACCGCGAGCTCCGGCTTCTCGCGGAAGGCGAGGCGTATCTCAAGTCGCTCACCGAGATATTCGAGCGGCTCGACGCGACGACGAGGCGCTTCCAGGACACGCGCCGCGCGCGGCCACTGCACATCCATTGCTCGATGACTTTCACGCTCCGCTGGCTGGTCCCGCGCCTCACCTCCTTTCATGCGAGCCATCCGATACGGGAGATCAGGATCACCACAGCCGTCGTGCCGATTATCGCGCAGCTCAACACCGGCGACATCGACGTGATGATCGAGCTGGGCAGCGGCGATTGGCCGGAGCTGATCTCCCATCGGTTGGAGGACAGCGAGCTTGCCCCGGTATGCAGCGCGAAGGTTGCTTCTGCCTTCAGCCGACCGGCACGCGTTTGCGAGCTTGCCGGCCATACGCTGCTGCACTCTCTGGCGCGGCCGGATGACTGGGCGAGCTGGCTTCGCGCGGCGGGCGGGGCGGGAATCGATCCCTATCGCGGCCTCCGGTTCGAGAGCTCGAGCCTTGCCTACCAGGCCGCCATCGAGGGTATGGGGATCGCCATCGCGCAACGCTGCCTGATCCGGGATGATCTCCGTGCCGGGAAGCTGGTGATGCCGTTCGATTTTTCACTCAAGGATGGCTGGGGCTATTACTTCATCTATCTGCCGGGCTCGGCCCATGAGACGAGACTGGTCGAGTTTCGCGAATGGTTGCTGAACGCAGAGGCGGCGAGCAACGTGGCTCCGCGGAAACCGCCGCTGCGGCGCACTGGATGATGCCGCGCGCTTCGAGCCCGGCGATCGCGTCCTCGTCATAACCGGCGATCGTGCGGAGAATCTCCGCCGTATCCGCGCCGATCGCGGGTGCTTCCCCGGTTGCGGCGTGCATCGCCTCGTCGAGGCGGAACGGGTAGCCCTTGACGAGCGCGCCATCTTGCGTGCCTAGCAGGCCGGCTGCCGGAAAGCGCGGATCAGGGCGCGCGATGTCCGCCCCGTCGCGGACGGGAGCGGCAGCGATCCCGGCGGCCGAAAGGGCGGCGAGCCGCTCCGCTTGCGTGCCGGTCCCGATCCATTCGCCAAGCGCCTTGCCCAAGCCGTTGCCCGGCACGGGCGCTGAATTGCCCAGGCAGGCCTCGAGCGCGGGCAGCTCGTCCGGTCCGATGCTGACGGCGATCCAGCGCCCGTCGCTTGCCTTGAAGCAGTCCTGCAAGAGAAAGGGCGGCTCCGAGTTTCCGAGCCTTACCCCGATCTCCGGCGCGGCCGCCACGCTTAGGAATTTCTCGCCCAGCATGAAGCTCGTGAGCTCGCGCTGAGACACATCGAGCACCGCGCCGCGCCCGCCGCGCTTGCGCGCGAGCCAGGCGGCAAGAACGGCCCCCGCGGCGAACAACGCGACGACCTGGTCCGGATAGTTCAGATCGCGCCCGCTCACGACCGGCCCGCCCCCTTCGTAGCCCGTCACCCAGGCGAGCCCTCCCACCGCCTCCAGAGTGCTGCCGAACGAGACCTGTCCTGCGTCCGGGCCGGTGAGGCCCTGGCTCGAGATGGACAGCAGGATGATGTCCGGATTGGCCGCGCGCAGCGCCGTAGCGCCGAGGCCGAGCCGATCGAGGACGCCGCGGCGGAAATTTTCGAGCACGACATCGCTCCGCGCGACCAGGCGCAGCACCGCCTCGCGCCCCTCGTCGCGCTTGAGGTCGATGCTGATTGCGCGCTTGCCGCGATTGTTGCTGCGGAAGAACGGCGAGACGGCGTCTTGCCCGGCCCCGTTGGCGAAGGGCCAGGCCCGGAACGGATCCTGGTAGGTGGGCGATTCGACCTTGATCACCTCCGCGCCGAGATCGGCGAGCAACGCAGAAGTCCCGGCGCCGGCGGTGATGATACCGAAATCAATGATCCGGCAACCATCGAGCGGCTTAAGCATGCGGGTCCGGCGGCGGAGCCGGGACCGGGCCGGGCCGGAAGCGTGCCCCGTTCCAGGAGAGCGGGAGCGAGACCATCGGCGCCATCGAGCCGTCCGGCATCGTTGCGGGCGCAAACACCGAGCGCGCGCGATAGTGCTGGTCATCCATGAGCTCGGCGAGGCTCCAGACCGGCCCGAGCGGCAGGCGGGAGGCGAGCGCACGGGCACGTATTTCCTCGCGCGAATAGCGCGCGAGACCCGCCTCGATGATGGCAGCGAGCGCGCGCCCGTTCGCGAGCCGCACCTCGGCGGTCGTGAACCGTTCGTCGTCCAGCCGTGCATCGCCGACCAGCGCCTTGAGCGCCGGCCAGTCCTCGGGCTGGTAGATCACCGCGACCCATCCGTCTGCGCAACGGACCACTTGCCACTCCGCCGCGCTCCCGCGCCGCGACGAGGTTTCGCCGGTGGCGCGACTCGCGACGGCGCTCTTCCAATTGATCCAGAGCATCGTATCGAGCATGCTCACGCGTACCGTCTCTTGCGCCGCCTCTTCCCCGCGCGTTCGGCAAAGTGCCGCGAGCAGACCGGTGAATGCCGAAAGTCCCGCGCTGTACGCAGCCTGATGGCCGCCGAGCTTCAGCGGCTGGCGCTCGGGGTCGCCCACGATATCGAGCACGCCGCTCAGCGCCATGATGGTGAACTCAGTGCCGTGCGCGGCGTGCGCCTGTTCCCCGTAGAGCGAGAGCACCGCGCGCGCACGCGGAAGAGAGCGGGAGGGAAGCGAAAGAAAGGCGCCGATATCGAGAATCGCCGCATCCTCTTTCGCGAGCACCGCATCGCGCTCGGCTCCGCCTACCCTGATCGCGGTCTTGCCGGCCTGGAGGAAGGAGAAAAGCGCACCGCCGCCACCAACCATCGGCGGAACCTGCCGCAGCCTGTCGCTGACCGTCCCCTCCTCATAGGAAACCTCCGCGCCGAGATCGGCAAGCAGCCGACCCGCGAACGCCCCAGCGATCGTGACCGCGAGGGGGCCATCGGGCTCGTAGAGCTCGGTCACCCGGATGCCTTCGAGCGGTCTCACGCCGCCCGCCTGGGAGATCCTTGCCGGGATCCTCGGTGCGTCCTCGGTTCCTGCAATTCCTTCTCCGCGCTCGTTGCTTGGCCTCTCCAGCCGGATGCAGAGTGTCGGCGGCTATTCGGCCGGTCAAACGATGAATATGCAAGCACCTTTGAGATAGACGCGGTTTTGCCCGCGCTCACCCTGCCTCCATGGAAACTCAATTGCGCTTGCGATATCCTCCTTTGACGGCGTGTTTCGCCGTGAAGATGCTTGGCCCCGAGCTGCAAACGGATCACCGGAATGAGCCTCGCGCGCGTCGCCGCGGTCGTCGGCGTCGGCCATACCGACTGGATCGCCGATTACGCCGCCGTCCGCGGCGGCAGCAAGCCGTATGATTCCTACGGATACGGGGCGGTTGCGTTCCGGCGCGCGCTCGCGGACTCCGGGCTCCGGCGCGAGGACATCGACGGCCTGATCGTCGGCCCGACCACCGCCTACGAGCGGATGGGCGAGATTCTCGGCCTCGATGTACGCTGGGGCGATCAGGCGGACGCCGTGCTTTCGGTTGTCCAGGCCTGCATGGCGATCCAGGCCGGGCTTGCCGAAGTCGTGGCGCTTGTCTACGGCAATGACCAGCGCTCGGCCGCGGTCAATTATGGGGGAGCCAACGCGGCCGGCGGCGACGCGTTCCTCTCCTACGTCTATCACGCGCCCTGGGGCTTCACCTCGCAGGGTGCCCTCTATGCGATGATGTTCCGCCGGTATATGGCGCTGCTCGGCCTCACGCCCTCCGAGCTCGGCGAGGTCGCCGTGGCGCAGCGCTTTGCTGCGAGCCTCAATCCGAACGCGATCATGCAAAAGCGCATTACGGTTGATGACTATCTCGCCTCGCCCTTTATTTGTGAGCCCCTTCACCTCTTGGACTATTGCCTTATCAATGATGGCGGCGTCGCGCTCATCATCGCCGAGGCCGGCCGCGCGGCGCGGCTCGGCGGAACCCCGGTTGCGATCCACGGCGTCGGCCGCTACGACCTCAACTCCGGTGCGACCAGCCTGGAGCCGCGTCTCAACGAATTCTACCGCCCTGCGCAGGAGCGCGCGGCCGAGCAGCTGTTCGCCATGGCGGGCATTGGGCCGAAGGATGTGAGCGCGCTGCAGGTCTATGACAGCTTCTCCTGCCATATCCCGCTGGCGCTCGAAGGGTACGGCTATTGCCGCGTCGGCGAGGCCGGCCGGTTCATGCGCGAGAACGGCATCTCGCTCGCGCGCGGCCTTCCCGTGAACACGAGCGGCGGCCATCTCTCCGAGAGCTACATGCAGGGCTGGAACCACCAGGTGGAGGCGGTGCGCCAGATCCGCGGCGAATGCGGCAAGCGCCAGGTGCCGGAGTGCCGTTTCGTGCACTACAGTTCCGATGTTGCGGGAAAGGCGGTCTCGATCGTCTACGGGAGGCAGCAATGAGCGCCTCGCAACCGGTGATCTCGCCCTACGACGTGCCGATGTGGGAGAGCATGGTGCGCCATGCGCTCGCCCTGCAGCGTTGTAAGGCTTGCTCACGTTTCCGCTACCCGCCCGGGCCGGCATGTCCACACTGCCTCTCGCTCGACTGCGAGTGGGTAGAGGTTTCCGGGCGCGGAAAGATCCTCTCATGGGTCGTGTTCCATCGCCAATATTTCGATGACTATCCGCCTCCCTACAACGTCGCAGCGGTGGTACTCGAAGAAGGACCGATCGTGCTCACCAATCTCGTCGGCCGCGAGCCCGAGGGAAGCTGGATCGGCGCCGAGGTGGAGCTTTGCTACGAGGTCCATAACGGCCGTACGCTGCATCGCGCCCGGCTGCGTTGAATCGGCACTTGCATCCGTTGCCGCCGCGCGCCCGGCCCGGATGATCTCATCTTCAGAGGCGGCGGGAGAGAAAAGCCGGTGGTCGAGTTCGAGGTTCGTGGCCATGTCGCGACCGTCACCCTCAACCGGCCCGAGGCGATGAACGCGCTCGACGGAGAGACCCGCGTGTCCCTCGCCGAGTGCTGGCGCCGCATCGCGGCCGATGATGAGATCCGCGTCGCCATTCTCACCGGCGCCGGCGATCGCGCCTTCTGCGCCGGCGCCGACCTCAAGAAGACCATGCCGCCTCCGGAAAGCTTCGCGGAGGTTGCGTTCGGCGCCGAGGAGGACCAATCGGGCTTCGCGCCTTTCGCCAGCGACAAGCCGAGCCTCTGCGCGATCAACGGCTACGCGCTCGGCGGCGGGCTCGAGCTCGCGCTCGCCTGCGACATCCGTATCGCCGTTCCCTCCGCGCGCTTCGGCCTACCCGAAGTCCGGGTGGGCAGCATCCCCGGCGCCGGCGGCACGCAGCGCCTGCCGCGCGCGGTCGGCCTCGGCGACGCGCTGCTGATGATGCTGACGGGCGAGCCGATCGACAGCGCCGAGGCGCTGCGCATCGGCCTCATCTGCCGGATCGTTCCGGCCGAGGCGCTGCTCACGGAGGCGCACGCGATCGCGGACCGGATCGCCGCGAACGCCCCGCTCGCCGTGCGCGCGGTCAAGCGGCTGGCGACACAGGGCGCGGATCTCCCGCTCGCGGCGGCCATCCGTTCGGAGCGGCAGACCTGGGGTTTGCTGCGCGACACCGAGGACCGGATCGAGGGACGGGTCGCCTTCCGGGAAAAGCGTAGGCCCCAATTCCGCGGCCGCTGAGCCCGCCCTCCTCGCGCGCCCGACGAGAACTCAACGGCCCTTGTCATATCATGCTTTGACACCCTCCCGGCCAGCCGGGAGACTTCGTTTGAACGCTGCCTCGCCTGAGGAGAAGAATTTGCCGCCCGTGTCTCGGGAACCGGGTGCTCAGCAAGCGCCTGGGGAGAGCGGGCGGGGACGGACAAAGGGAGGAGAGGGACAATGGCAAAAGACGCATCGCCGCGGCGCCGAACGGAAGGCGCGCACGAAAAGGCCCCACCGCGCATCGGCCGCCGTCGCGTCATGCAAGCGGCCGGCGGGCTTGCCGGCAGCGCGCTCGCCCTGCCGTTCGTCAGGACGGCGCACGCGGCGAAAGCCGTGCTCCGCTACGTCAACGTGGAGTCCGATCCGCAATCGGTCGCCTTCTTACGGAAACTCGCGCGCCAGTACGAGGCCGAGACCGGCGTGCGCGTGGTCGTCGACACGATCGTCGGCATCACCCTCTGGACGACCGTCACCACCGCGATCAAGACCGGCCGGCCCTACGACATCATCGATTTCGCCCAGCCGACCCAGACCGCGCTCCTCGCCCAGCAGGGCCAGCTCGTGCCGTTGACCGGCATTTTCGAGGAGATTGGCCTCTCCGACTTCGATCCGGTGAGCCTGGTGAAATACAAGAACGACCAGTGGTACTTTCCCTACGTCTACAACCTCTGCTGCCACTACTACCGCATGGACTGGCTCGCGGAGGCGAAGCTCGCCGTGCCGACGAACTGGGCCGAATTCGCCGAGGTCGCCAAGGCCTTCACCGAGCCGGCGAAGCGGCGCTTCGGCACGTCCTTTCCCTATTCCATGGGTATCACGCCGTGGGGCAATACCGGCTTCCTCTGGGCGAGCGGCGTCGAGTTCTACGACAAGGACTGGAACGTCCTTCTCGACACGCCCGCCATCAAGCCGAAGCTCGCCCGCGCGCTCGAGTTCCTGCTCGAGATCAATCCCTACAACGCGCCCGGCCAATTCAACATGAGCTTGCTGCAGATCGCGACCAATTTTCTGACCGGCACGGCGGGAATCGTCGCCAATTCCGGCGGGCTCGTCCAGGACATCGCGCTCAAGGCGCAGACCCTGACGGACAAGTTCGTGATCGCGCCCTATCCCGCTCCCGACGGCGGAAAGGGGACAGTGGTGTACGGCGGCAAGGGCCTCGGCATCGGCAAGTCGGAGAACAGCCAGGCGGCGCTCGACTTCCTGCGCTGGTTCACCGTTACGAGCGGGAAGATGATCGACTACCAGCTCTCACTGCCGATGTATATGCAGCCGGTTCAGTATTCGACCTACAAGAACCCGAAATGGCTGAGCAACCCGACGATCAAGCAGTTCTGGCCGACGATGCAGACGATGCGGAGCTTCCTCGATCCCGCGATCGTGAATATCGACGCCGTCCAGCTCCAGGGTCCGCGGATCACCGTCAACCAAGGTCTGATCGTCAATTCGGAAGTGATCCTGCATATGTACCAGAACGTACTGACGAAAAGGATGACGATCAGCGAGGCGATCGACAATTGCGCCGCAGAGGTTCGCAAGTTCACAGAAAAGAGCACCTGAGGGCGGCACCGATGCCGGCCGCGCCGAGAAGCGGGCGATGAGCCTTTCGAGGCTCGCGCCTTCCTCCCGACGCGCGGTGCCGGGCCGGGCCGCCAGGCTGGGATCGATCGCGCGCAAGGAGCGGTGGCTGTTCCGCGGCATGGTGGCGCCCGGCTTCGCCATCAGCCTGGCGATCATCCTCTTCCCCGTTCTCTATGCGATCAGCCTCAGCTTCTATACCGCGCAGTCCTTCGTCGCGAAGTTCCGCTTCGTCGGGCTGGCGAACTACGTTCATATTTTCGCCGAGCGCCGCTATTGGGAGGATTTCGGCCACAGCCTGTTCTACGCGGCAACCACGGTGAGCCTCCAGCTCGTCATCGGCATTGCCATCGCCTCGGTGCTCAACCGCGAGTTCCGAGGCCGCAACCTTCTCCGCGGCGTCGCCTTGCTGCCCTATGTGCTGCCGACCGTCTCGGCGGCCTATGTCTGGCGATGGCTGCTCGATCCCAGCAACGGCCTGGTGGCCTTTGCGCTCACCGACCTCGGCCTCGGCGTGGTGGACTGGTTCGGCACGCCACTCACGGCCTGGATCTCCCTCATCTTCATCAGCGTCTGGCAGTGGACGCCGTTCGTCACGATCACCTATCTCGCCGGCCTGCAAGGCGTTCCGGCCGAGCTATACGAGGCGGCCAGGCTCGATGGCGCGACGAGCTGGCAGTGCTTCCTTCGCATCACCCTCCCGGCCCTGAGGCCCGTCCTGATGGTGATCGTGCTGCTGCGCGGCATCTTCATGTTCAACAAGTTCGATATGGTGTGGCTGCTCACCGCCGGCGGCCCGCTCAACGCAACCGAGAACCTTCCGGTGCTCGCCTACCAGCAGACCTTCAACACCTTCGACATCGGGGGCGGCGCCGCCACCGCCTGCTCGATCTTCCTGATACTCATCGCGGTGATCTGGCTGCTGTTCCGCCTGATGCCCATCGAGGAGGAGGCGCTGTGAGCGCGCGGTCCGGCCGGGCGCTGCAAAAGACGCTCTTTAGGCTCGCCGTCGCCGCGATCGCCCTCTATTCCTTCTTCCCGATCTACTGGATGGTGATCTCCGGCCTGCGCTCGGCGAACAGCCTCTACAGCGCCTCCCTGCTGCCGGGACCCTTCGGCTGGGGTAGCTACGCAACGCTCTTCACCCTCACGAACTTTCCACGCTATCTGCTGAACAGCATCATCGTCTCGGTCGGCGCGACGGTGCTTACCGTCCTCGTCGCGACGCCGATGGCCTATGCGCTGGTCCGCGGCCGCGTCCGCGGCGCGCGGCTGATGGTCCGCTTCATGCTCTTCGCCTACATGTTCCCCGCGCTTTTGCTGCTGATCCCGCTCGATACTTTCTTCGTCCGCACCGGGCTCGATAATTCCCTCTTCTCGCTGATCGTCGCCTACCAGTCCTTCACCCTGCCGCTCGCGGTCTGGCTGCTGTGGAGCTTCTTCAAAACGTTCCCCTTCGCGATCGAGGAGGCGGCGCTGGTCGATGGCTGCACGCGCTGGCAGGTCCTCGCCAAGATCATCGTCCCCGTGAGCGTGCCCGGCATGCTGACGGTGACGATTCTCTCCTTCCTGCTCGCATGGTCGGACTTCGTCTTCCCGATGATCCTCACCTCGAGCGACGACATGCGGACCATTCCCTATGGGCTCACCCAGCTTGGGGACATGTATGCGTCCGACTGGGGCGTGCTGATGGCCGGGGCGACGCTCGCGGCACTTCCGCTGGTCATCATCTTCATGTTCCTCGGCCGCTATTTCATCCGGGGCCTCAGCGCCGGCGCAGTGAAATAGCCATCTCTGTCACCGATTGCGCCGATCCGCGGACGCGAGCCCTGCCAGGCGGCCGAACACGAGGCCTTTCAGCACCGAAGTTGCTCCGGGATAGTGCCGGTAGAAGGTGCCGACGATTTCGCCGGCGGCATAGAGCCCTTCGATGACATCGCCCTCGCCGTTCAGCACCCGGGCACTCGGATCGATCTTGAGGCCGCCGAAGGTGAAGACGTTCGACGAGATGATCGGGTAGGCGTGGAAGGGCACCTCGTCGATCGGCAGCGCCCAGTTGGATTTCGCCGGCTGCAATCCCACGGTCGAGAGATGGTCGAGCTCGAGCGGCCGGTAGTCCCCGGGCCGGCAGGCGCGGTTGTATTCGGCGACCGTCTGCTCCAGAGCGTCCGGCGGGATCGCGAGGGCACGGGCCAGCTCGCCGACGCTGTCCGCGACGATCGGCGGCTTGTCGGTTCTTATGGAAAGGCGATAGTTCGGAATGCGCGTGTGGCGTGCGTCGAGGACGACATAGGCGAGCCCGTCGCGCTGCTCGAAAATGCGCCGCGTCACCGGCTCGTACCAGGCATCCACCGTGCCCGGCGCCTCGTCGACGAAGCGCCTTCCCTCCTTGTTGACCAGAATGCCGTAGGGGAACACGAACACGGACGGCTCGGAGACGCCGGAGCGCGGATCGATCGGCTCGGCATGATAGCTGCCGAAATCGCCCGCCGTCGCCGCACCCGCGGCGAGCGCCATGTCGATGCCGTCGCCGCGGTTGAAGTGGCCGCCCTTGCAGATCGGGCGGAGATAGACCGCGCGCGGCCCGATATAGCGCGCCAGCATCTCGGGGTTGCCTTCGAAGCCGCCGCAGGCGAGCACGACCTGCCCGCCGAACCGGATCGTCCCTTCGCCCTGCCTGCGCGCAAAAAGCCCCGTGACCGTACCATCCTCGTCCACGTCCAGCCGTGTCGCGGCCGTGCCATAGGCGAAGCGGACCCCGAGCTGCTCCGCGCGCGCCGCGAGCGCCTCGACCAGAGCGAGCCCGCCGCCGACCGGCAGCAGCCGCGGCTGCGATTTGGTGAGGAACTGCGTGGGAAGGAAATCGAAGCGGAGACCGAACGTCTTGAGCCACGCGATGGTCGGGCCGGCATTGTCTGCGAGTGCGGCGATGAGATCGGGCTCCATCATGCTGAGCGCACGCGCATAGGGCGCGCGCGCCTCGTCGGGCCGGCTCGCCTCGCCGATGAGGTCGGGATCGACATAGCCGAAGCTGTTCTCGGCGAGGATGGTCTCGAAATCGTCGGTCACCTCCGTCTGGCTCTTCATCCGGAGATAGGCTTCGGTATAGCGGCTCTGGCCGCCGCGCTCTTCCTTTGGCGCACGCTCCAGCACGGCGGCCTGCGCACCCTTCTCGGCCGCGGCGACCGCGGCGGAAAGCCCGGCAACGCCGCATCCGGCCACCACGACGTCGAGTTGCTCGTGCTTCATGGGCTTCTCGTCGCTTCCACCACGTCGATCTTGCGGCCATCGATCCCGCCATGCGCATCGAGGTCCTTGTCGACGGCGGCGATGCCGAGCTCGGCCTTGCCGAAGGAGGAGGCGGGCCCAGTGAGCGGGCCGAAGATGCCGATCTTGATCGAGGTCGGCGTCGCCCCCCGGGCCGCCGCTTGCGCCGTCGCCGCGAACAGGAGTGCGAGCACCGCACCGGCCCGGCCCCATCGTTGGGCCATAACCTCCCCCTTATGTTGCAGATGGCTCCGCTCCACCTTCTCGTAGGGCCCTCACGGTGTCAATCTGCGCGGCCCGCAGCACCCAAGGAACACAGATGCCCAAGGAACGCAGATGAAGGACAGCTTCGGGACCGAAGCCGAGCTCGCGGTCGGGAACGCGCATTATCGTTTCTTCAGCCTTCCGGCGCTCGCGGAGCGCACGGGCGCGCGGCTCGAACGTCTGCCGTTCTCGCTCAAGGTGCTGCTCGAGAATCTGCTGAGAAACGAGGACGGAACGACCGTGAGCGCGGACGAGATCGCAGCACTTGCCCGATGGCGCACCGAGGGCCCAGCGCACCGCGAGGTCTTCTTCCATCCGGCGCGCGTGCTGATGCCCGATTCCTCCGGCGTGCCGCTGCTCGCCGACTTGGCCGCCATGCGCGATGCGCTGGCCGAGCGCGGCGGCGATCCGCGGCGGATCAATCCGCGCATCCCCGTCGATCTGGTGATCGACCATTCGGTTGCCGTGGATTTCACCGGCTCGGAGGCATCGTTCGCGCGCAACCGCGGCAAGGAGATGGGGCGCAACCGCGAGCGCTACGCGCTGGTGCGCTGGGCGGAGGGCCAGTTCGCCGGGCTCCGCGTCATTCCCCCGGGCAACGGCATCCTGCACCAGATCAATCTCGAATACCTGGCGAGCGTGGTCGCGAGCGCGGAGCAAGCGGGCGTGCGGACGGTTTTTCCCGACAGCTTGCTCGGCATGGACAGCCATACGACGATGATCAATGCGCTCGGCGTGTTCGGCTGGGGCGTGGGCGGGATCGAGGCGGCGACCGCGCTGCTCGGCCAGCCGGTGACGCTTTCGGTGCCGCCGGTGGTCGGCTGCCGCATCGTCGGGCGGAAGCGCCCAGGCGTCCTCGGCACCGACATCGTGCTCACGCTCACCGAGTTCCTTCGCAAGGAGGATCTTGTCGAGGCGGTCGTCGAGTTCTGCGGGCCCGGGCTCGATGCGCTGGCGCTGTCGGACCGCGCGACGCTCGCCAACATGGCGCCCGAATACGGCGCCACGATGGGCTTCTTCCCCATCGATGCGGAGACGATCCGCTATCTCGCCGCGACCGGCCGGCCTGCCGGGCAGGTGGCGCTCGTCGAATCCTACGCGAAGGTCCAGGGGCTCTGGCGCACGGTGGCGGAGCCCGAGTTCGACCGTCTCCTCACCTTCGACCTCGATGACGTGGAGCCTTGCCTTGCCGGGCCGAGCCGGCCGGAGGACCGCGTGCCGCTCGCCGCGGTGCCAGCGAGCTTCTCGAGCAGCTTCGCCGCGCGCATCGGGACGGACGCGGCGCCGCCCATCGCGGCAGAAGAGAGGCCGCTCGAGAACGGCGACATCGTCATCGCCTCCATCACCTCGTGCACCAACACGTCCAATCCCGCGCAAATGATCGCCGCCGGGTTGCTCGCGCGCAACGCGGCGGCGCGCGGCCTCGCGGCGAAACCCTGGATCAAGGTCTCGCTTTCACCCGGATCGCGCGTGGTGAGCGCGATGCTCGAACGGGCCGGATTGCTCCGCCCGCTCGCCGAGGTGGGCTTCCATCTCGCCGGCTATGGCTGCATGAGCTGCGGCGGCAACGCCGGCGCGCTCGCCGAGCCGATCAGCGAGGCGATTGCCGAGCGAGGGCTGGTGACGCTCGGGATGCTTTCCTCCA
Organism: uncultured Pseudomonadota bacterium; assembly: GCA_963745975.1. GTDB lineage: Bacteria > Pseudomonadota > Alphaproteobacteria > Acetobacterales > Acetobacteraceae > JAKAWQ01. The sequence continues at coordinate 1,403,637 of CAVUZJ010000009.1, read as the reverse complement.
ACCGCAATTTCGAGGGAAGGCTGCATCCGGCGGTGCGCGGCACCTACCTCGCCTCGCCGCCGCTGGTCGTCGCCTTCGCGCTCGCCGGCACCGTCCGCCACGATCTCACGTGCACGCCGCTCGGCCGCGATCGCGCCGGCAAGCCCGTGCTTCTCACGGAGCTGTGGCCCGCGGACGCCGAGATCGCCGCGGTCATGGGCGAGGCACTGAAGGCATCGCTCTTCGACGAGGCCTACGGAAATCTCGCGGACGGCGGGCCGGAATGGGCCGCGCTCGAATTCGGCAAGGAGCCGACCTTCTCCTGGGACGAAGCGAGCCTCTATCTCCGGCGACCGCCCTTCCTCGACGACATGCGGACAGCGCCACCCGGCGTCGCCGATATCAGGGCCGCGCGGCCGCTTCTGATCCTCGGCGACAACGTGACCACCGATCACATCTCGCCGGGCGGGGCGATTCCGAGCGCCACCGAGGCTGGCCGCTACCTCCTCGCCCACGGCGTGCACCCGGCGGACTTCAGCACCTATATCGCGCGGCGCAGCAACCACGAGGTGATGCTGCGCGGAGCCTTCGCCAATATCCGTATCCGCAACGAAATGGTGCCCGGCCGGGAAGGCGGGCTCACGCGCCATGAGCCGTCGGGCGCGACCATGGCGGTGCACGAAGCCGCCGAGAAATATGCCCGCGAGCGAACGCCGCTCGTGGTGATCGCCGGGCGGAACTATGGCTGCGGTTCCTCGCGGGACTGGGCGGCCAAGGGGACGCGGCTGCTCGGCGTGCGCGCCGTTCTGGCGGAGAGCTTCGAACGGATTCACCGCGCGAACCTGGTCGGGATGGGCGTTCTGCCGCTCGAGTTCGCCCACGGGACGACGTGGCGAACGCTCGGCCTCGACGGCAGCGAGACGATCGACCTTGCCGGCCTCGACGCGGGCCTTGCGCCGCGGATGAGCATCGCCGCCACGATCCGCCGCCGCGACGGCAGCAGCGCCACGGTGCCGCTCGCCTGCCGCGTTGAGACGGAGCGCGAGGCGGAATGGATGCGCCACGGCGGGATACTGCCCTATGTTCTGCGCGATCTCGTTCGCCCCGCGCCGCAGGGCAGGGTTTCCGGCGAGCCCGTCTCATTCTAGAGTTCGCCCGAGCCCAAGAGGGCCGGTGGGAGGAGCAGGAATTATGGGTGTTCAGCGCAGGACGTTGATCGCGGCCGCGGGGGCGGCACTCGCGATGCCGAGCATCGCGGCGCGCGCTGAGACGAAGGAAATCAGGATCTCCAAGGGCTACGGCATCGACTTCCTGCCGCTGATCGTCATGGAACAGCAAGGGATGGTCGAGAAGGCGGCCAAGGCTGCCGGCATTCCCGACCTCAAGGGACGCTTCCTCACGATCGACGGCGGCAACAACATCAATGACGCGATGCTGGCCGACACGCTCGACGTCGCCTCCATCGGCGTGCCGGGATTTGCGCTGTTCTGGTCGAAGACGGTGGGCACGAGGCTGGCGATCAAGGGCGTCGGCTCCGTCGTCACCATGACTGCCTACCTCAACACCAGCAATCCGAAAGTCCGGACGCTGAAGGATTTCACCGAGGCGGACCGGATCGCGGTGCCGGGCATCAAGACCTCGGCCAACGCGATCATCCTCGAGTTCGGCGCCGCGAAAGCCTTCGGCGCGGAGAATTATACCAAGCTCGACCGGCTCACCGTCTCGATGCCCTATCCCGAGGCCGTGCAGGCGATGCTCGCCGGCGGCACAGGGATCGACAGCAACTTCGCGTCACCGCCCTTCGCGTACATGGAGCTGGCGGATCCCAAGATCCATACGGTGACCAACTCGACCGAGATCCTCGGCGGCCCGGCGAGTCTCATCGTGGCCTACACGACCGAACGCTTCCACGCCGCGAACCCGAAGGCGTACGGCGTGTTCCTGGCCGCGCTCAAGGACGCCGAGGCGTTCATCAACGCCGACAAGGCGAGGGCGGCAAAAATCTACGTGCAGACATCGAAGGTCAAGGTGAGCCTCGATCTCGTGCAAAAGGTCCTCGACGATCCGAACAACCTCTTCACGGTGACGCCGCAGGGGATCATGACGTACGTGAACTTCATGCATCGGATCGGCCTCATCGAGCATCAGCCGAAGGACTGGCAGGAACTGTTCTTCCCCGAGATCCACGATCTTCAGGGAAGCTGAGAAGGCCAAGGGGGCTCTGCCCCCTTGGAACCCCCGCCAAGGGCGAGCCCTTGGAACCCGTTCGTTTTTGGCGGCGGCAGAGAGCGGTTTGGCTGATGCGCGTATCGCGCATCAGCCAAACCGCTCTCTGCCGCCGCCAAGCGAATGGATTGCAAAGGCTCCGCCTTTGCCAGGGGGTCCAGGGGGACAGCGTCCCCCTGGTCTTTCTCAGTGCTGCATTCCCCATCGCCGTACGGTGTGGCGCTCGATCGTCTCGAAGATGATGTGTTCCACCAGGAGGCCGATGAGCACCACCATGAAGAGGCCCGCGAACACGGCCGGGATATTGAGCTCGCTCTTGTTCTCGTAGATGTACCAGCCGAGCCCGCCCGAGCCGGAGCTGACGCCGAACACGAGCTCGGCGGCGATCATCGTGCGCCAGGCGAAGGCCCAGCCGACCTTGAGGCCGGCCAGGATGCTCGGCAGCGCCGCGGGGACGAGGATGCGGAAGACATAGCTCGGGCCCTTGAGCCCGTAATTGCGCCCGACCTTGCGCATGGTCTGCGACACCGAGAGGAAGCCCGAGTGGGTGTTGAGCGCGACCGGCCAGAGGACGGAGTGGACCAGAACGAATATGAGGCTGCCGTTGCCGAGCCCGAACCAGATCAGCGCCAGCGGCAGCAGGGCGATCGCGGGCAGCGGGTTGAACATCGCCGTCAGCGTCTGGAGGAAGTCCGCGCCGAGCTGGGAGCCGGTGGCCAGCATCACGAGAAGTGCGGCGCCTACGATGCCGCCCGCGTAGCCGATCACCAGCACGTGCAGCGAGAACCAGGCGCGGGCGAGGATCACGCCGCTCGTCGTGCCGCTCCAGAGTGCGACGAGCGTTGCGCTGAAGGTCGGGAACAGCAATCCGTTGTTGAGGTAGAGCGCGTAGGCCTGCCAAACGATCGCAAGCCCGATCAGGATCGCCAGCCGCCGCACGCCGGCGCGCCGCCAGGCGCGCCGCCACCACGGCAGTGCTGCGTGCGCGTTCGTCTCAGCCCTCGCTTGCATGCGCATCCTCGGCCCCCGCGAACAGCATGGCGTGGATTCGTTCGGAAGGGCGGACACCGGCGGCATCCGCATCGTCGCAGCCGCTTCCCTCGAGCTCCATGCTGAGCCGGCCCGGATGCGGCGAGAGGAGAAGGATGCGGTTGCCGAGGCGGATCGCCTCGTCGATGGCGTGGGTGACGAACACCATGGTGAATCGCGCGACCTCCCAGAGCCGGAGCAGTTCCTCCTGCATGCGGTTGCGCGTCAGCGCGTCGAGCGCGGCGAAGGGCTCGTCCATCAGCAGCATGTCCGGCTCCATCGCCAGCCCGCGCGCGAGTGCGGCGCGCTGCTTCATTCCGCCCGAGAGCGTGTGCGGATAGGCGTCCGCGAACCGTGCGAGGCCCACCATGGCGATATAGCGCTCCGCGCGCTCCTTCGCTTCGCGCTTGCGGCAACGGCCGGTCATGACGAGCGGGAAGAGGACGTTCTCGCGGACCGTTTTCCAGGGCAGGAGCTGGTCGAATTCCTGAAAAATCATGATCCGGTCGGGGCCGGGGCCGGCGATGGGGCGATCGTGCAGGAGGATCTCGCCGGAAGCCGGCATGAGATAGCCGCCGATGGCGTTGAGCAGCGTGGTCTTTCCGCAGCCCGACGGCCCGAGGAGGATGCAGCGGTCGGACTGGTGGACATCGAAGCTGACATCCTCCACCGCGGTGACCGACTGTTCCTCCGTGCCGTGGCGGAGGGTGACGTGCGAGACTTGAAGGAGCGGCGGGCTCGAGGCGCCATCGCGCGGTGTTATCATCTGCGCCGCTCGGGAGGGAGCGTGATGCCGCGCCGGCGTGCGCGCTCGTTGTCCGTCACCGTGTTTCCTCCCCTATCCGTCCGGCCACCGGAAGCCATGCGGCAGCACGACGACGAAGCGCACGGAGGCAAGCCTTGCTGGGAACGCGGCCCAAATCGCTCGCCGCAAAATGATTGTTCCGCCGACCCGCCTTGGCAAGCGCTTTGTTCGTCCGACACTGTCGCACAGGCGATGGATCAGGCGAGGCTGCCGTACCCGCCATCCACGATGATGCCGGCGCCCGTGACGAAGTCCGAGGCGGCGGAGGCGAGGAAGACGGCGACGCCGGCGAAATCCTCCGGCAACCCCCAGCGGCCGGCGGGCGTGCGGGCGAGCACGCGGTCCCACAGGCTTGGCGCCTGTGTGCGCGCCGCCCGGGTCATCGTGGTGTCGATCCAGCCCGGGAGCACGGCATTGACCTGGATCTGGTCCTTCGCCCAGGCGACCGCGAGTGCGCGGGTGAGCTGCATGAGGCCGCCCTTGCTGACGGCGTAGGGCGCGGTGGCGGCGGTCGCCTGGATCGCGAGCAGGGAGGCCACGTTGACGATTTTGCCCCCGCCGCGGCGGACCATTCCGGGATAGGCGGCCTGGCAGCAATAGAACGCGGCGCTGAGGTTGACATCGAGGACGGACTGCCACTCGGCCGGCGTGTAGTCCTGCGGCATCTTGAGGATGGCGATGCCGGCATTGTTCACCAGGATGTCGATGCGGCCCATCTTCGCTTCCGCGTCCGCGATCATCTCGCGGCACGCGCCGGCCGAGGCGAGGTCCGCGGCGAGGAAGGCGGACGGTTGGCCGAAGGCTTCCAGCGCCGCGACCGAAGGCGCGACCTCGGGGCCGTCGAGCCCGGCGATCGCCACGGCGGCGCCGGCCTCGGCGAGCCCGGAGGCGATGCCGAAGCCGATGCCCCTGGCCCCGCCGGTGACGAGGGCCACTCTTCCCTTCAGGTCGAACAGGCGCATGCCGCCTCCTTCCGCCATGTCCGGCACCACGTCTGCGACCGGCACGTGCCAGTAACGAGCCGGTGATATATCGCCGTGATGGATTTTTACCCCCCGTAAAGCTATTACTGGCTTGGCTCATGGGTGTCGCAGGGGCCCGCCGGGCCGTCAGCGAGCCGGCCACGCCCGCCGGCGATCAGGTAAACGGCCAGGTAAAACGGACAAGCAAACGGAAAATAATGGCGGTCATCCTCATGGTCGACGACCTAGCCATCCACTGCGGCCTCTCCCAGTGGCGGGTGCCGCGTGGGGGTTCCAGGCGGGCGGGCATGACCTCCGACCCCTGGCGCTCCCGATCGTGACGCGCGCGGCGCACGGCGGGGGGTGCGGCCGATGAATTCGCCTGACGCGGACGAGCTTCCCAGCACCTGGGCCGGCTGGCTCGGTGCGCGCCTGCGCGGGCGGGCGGACACCGAGCACGAGATGAGCCTCAACCGGCTGGTCTTCGCCACGATCATCACGGTCTACCTGATCGCGTCCGGCCAGCCGCTGGCCGGAGCGGCGGTGCTCGGCATGGCGGTCTTCGCCGCCGGCGCGGTCGGAATCGTCCTGCACATCCTCGTCTCGCCCGCGATCAACGTGCCGCGGCGGCTCGCCGCCCTCGGCTGGGACATCGGCTTCGTCGCCTACGAGATGCATGTCGGCAACGGGCTGACCGCGATCCTCTACCCCGTCTATCTCTGGGTCATCTTCGGCAACGGCTTCCGCTTCGGCATCGAATATCTCCGTGTCGGGATGCTCGCGAGCCTCACCGCCTTCGCGACCGTGGTGCTGACGACGCCGTTCTGGCGCGACCAGCCCTCGCTCTCCGCCGGGCTGATGATCGGCCTCCTGATCCTGCCGCTCTATGCCGGCGTGCTGATCCGCAAGCTCTCGCGCGCCAAGCAGCAGGCCGAAGCGGCCAATCGCGCGAAAAGCCTGTTCCTGGCCAGCGTCAGCCACGAGCTGCGCACGCCGCTCAACGCCGTGATCGGCATGGGCGCGATGCTGCTCGAAACCAAGCTCGACCGCGAGCAGCAGGATATGGCGCGGACCATGCAGGACGCCGGTCGGGCGCTGCTCTCCCAGATCGAGACCATCCTTGACTTCGCGCGCATCGAGGCCGGGCGGATGCCCTTCACGGAGGTCGATTTCGATCTCCTCTCTTTGCTCGCCGAGACCCGCGCCATGCTGGTCGCGCAGACCCGCGGCAAGGCGCTCTGGCTTGGCCTCAGCATCACGCCCCGCACGCCGACGGCACTCGTCGGCGACGAGCAGCACCTGCGCGAGGTGCTGCTCAATCTCTGCGCCAACGCGCTGAAATTCACCGAGTCGGGCAGCATCGTCATGTCGGCGGACGCTGAGCCGCTGGGCGACGGCCGCGTGTTGCTGCGCTGCGAGGTTTCCGACACCGGGATCGGCATCGCCGCCGAGGCGTGCGAGCGGATCTTCGAGGGCTTCACCCAGGCCGACGCGTCGATCCTCAATCGCTATGGCGGCACCGGCCTCGGCCTTGCCATCTGCAAGCGGCTGGTCGAGCACCTTGGCGGCGAGATCGGGGTCGAGAGCGAGCCCGGCAAAGGGAGCCGCTTCTGGTTCACCCTGCCGCTCGGCAAGCGGCCGGCCCCCGCGCTGGCGCAGGAGAGGCTGGCCGAGCTTCCCGTCTTCCTGCTCAGCCGCGACGCCGCGGCGACGGAGCCGGTCGCGGCGTCGCTGGCTGCGTCCGGCCTCTCCCCCGAGCACCACAGCGCGATGCCCGGGCTGCTCGCCGCACTCGAACGGACCGGCCGGCGCAGCGCGCTCGTGCTGATCGACGAGCGGCGCCTCTCGGCGGCGCCGGAGGCGGTGGCCGAGGCGCTTCACCGGAGCGATCCGTTCGGCCGGATGACGCTCGGCCTTCTTTCCTCCGGCCTGGCCACCGACGTGGATCGGTCGGTGGAACGGCTCTTCAACATGATCCTCCCGGAGGCGCCGGACCGTGAGGCGCTCGAGGCGGCGGTGCGGCTCGCCCTCGCCGGGCTCCCCCGCTCCGAGGAAAAGACGGAGGCGAGCGTCCCGGCCGCCCCGCACCAGCTCAAGGTGCTGGTGGCCGACGACAACCGGACCAACCAGAAGGTCATCGCCAAGATCCTCGAGCGCGCGGGCCACGCGGTGACCGTGACCGAGGACGGCGAGGCGGCGCTCGAGGCGCTCGACCGCAACCCCTTCGACGTCGTGCTGATGGACGTCAACATGCCGCGGCTCGACGGGCTGGAGGCGACCAAGCTCTACCGGATGGCCGAGCTCGGCGGTCCGCGCCGGCCGATCATCGCGCTCACCGCCGACGCGACGCCCGAGATGGTGGAGCGCTGCGCGCAAGCCGGGATGGACGCCTGCGTCACCAAGCCGATCGAGCCGAAGCGGCTGCTCGAATTGATCGCGGCCCTGGTTCCGAAACCGGAACTTCCGGCGAGCGAGGAGGAGCCCGCCGACAGGGCTGCGGCGGACTCGCGCGTCACGGACATCGCCTCGCACCCGCAGTTCAAGGTCGTGATGCTGCCCGTGCTCGACAGCGCGATGCTGCAGGAGCTCGACCGGCTGGGCGGCGGGGAGTTCGTGACCGATCTGGTCGAAGGGTTCCTCGAGGATGCCGCCAAGACGCTCGGCGAGCTCGAGGAGGCGGCGGCAGCGCACGACCTCATGCTCTTCCGCGCCAAGGCGCACGCGGTCTGCAGCGGGGCATCCAACATCGGCGCCCGCCGTATCAACGAGCTTTGCCGCCCATGGAGCGGCATCCGCGCCGTCGAGCTCGCCGAACGTGGACCGGCCCATCTCGCCCAGCTTGCCGAGGAGCTGGGGCGGCTGCGTCAGCACCTCGCGCGCGTGCGCGCGACGCACGGCGGCTCCGGCTAGAGCGGGATGGGATCGCTCGCGCTCACCCGTCCCGCTCTAGGTCATTGTTTTATCGCGTGATTCAGACCTACGGCGCCGGGGTCCCCGCGAACGAGTTCGCGGGCTGCCCCGCGGGCTGCCCCGATTCCGCCTTCGGTCATCACGCTTTAGCTCCGTCGCGGATAGAGGCGGAACGGCAACGGCCGGTCCGGGCGCGTAACAATAACGCTGATCGGCTTGGGCTCGTGGGTATCGGCGCGCTCGATGCGGAAACGGCGCAGCAGCGCGGCCACCACCAGCGCCAGCTCCGCCATGGCGAGCCCGCCGCCCATGCAGCCGCGCGGGCCGGCGCCGAACGGAATGTAGGTGAAGCGCGGCGGGGCCGGCGCGTCGGGCATGAAGCGCTGCGGATCGAACGCGTAAGGCTCCTGCCAGAACTTCTTGTGGTGATGCGACAGCCAGGGCGAGATCACCACCAGCGCCCCGCGCGGGATCTCGATGCCGTCGGCGCGGTCATCCGCGAGCGCCATGCGGTTGATCACCGCGCCCGGCGGATAAAGGCGGAGCGATTCGCTCGCAACCGCGCGCGTGAACACGAGATCCGCGAGCGCCTGCTCGACCCGCGCCGGCGTCAGGTCCACCTGATCCGCCTCCGCGGCGAGGCGCTCCTGCTCCTCCGGCGCCGATGCCAACAGATAAAGCGTCCAGAAGAGGCCATGCGCGGTGGTCTCGTGCCCGCCGACGAGCATCGTCGTCACCTCGTCGAGCAGCTGCGCGCGGGAGAATCCGGCGCCCGTCTCCGGATCGCGCGCGGCGGCCATCAGCTCCATCAGATCGCGCGCATGCTCGCCCGGCGGCTGCGCAAGCCGCCGGTCCATGATCCGCGCCACCACACGGGCCATGTTGGTGTGGAAGCGCCGGCGGGCGATGTCGTAGGGCGACGGCAGCCAGAGCGGCAGCAGGAAGTCGAGCGTGTGCGGCTGGGCCAGCCCGAAGGTGAAACGCTCCAGGTGGCTGCGCAAAATCAGCCCATCCTCGCCGGTGTCGATCGAGAACATCGTCCGTCCGGCGATCTCGAGCGCGAGATGCCCGACCTCGTGCAGAAGATCGATCGGCTCGCCCACACGCTTCTCCAGCGCCTCGACCCACGTGAGGGCCGAATTGAGGACCATCTCGCCGAGCATCGGGATCACTCGCGGCGCGAACAGCGGAGCGAGCGTGCGGCGCTGGTGGCGCCAGCTCTCGCCCTCGCTGATCAGGACGCCATCCCCGAGCAGCGGACGGAGCGTGCGCCGCGAGGCGGGCGGGCGGGTGTAGTTGGTGTAGTTCTCGAGCATCACATGGCGGATAGCCTCGGGCTTGGCGAGCAGGATGCGCCGCTTGCCGAACAGGCTCTGGGTGAGGCTATCCTCCTCGTAGGAAGCCTCCGGAAAGCTCGCGAGGACGTCGGTCGAAAGCAGCCGCGCCAGCTGGAACGAGCCGGGGCTCGACTGCGGGGAGGCAACCGCGGGGGCGACGAAGCGCGTGGCCGACCGCCCCGACGTCGCGGAATGGGCCAGGGAGGCACCGGTTGACGCACCGGTTGACGCACCGGTTGGGGCAGCGCTCGCCGACATGGGGACCTCTCACGAATTTCCGACGTTTTCTATCATAACGCGAACTTGTTTCCCTGCACGTGTCACGTTCGCCCACCGCGCCCGGGACCCGCTGCTTTGCCGCCGGCGAGCGAGCCGCTACCCTGTCAGGCCAACCATCCGAGAGAGGTGCGATGTTCACGACCCGCCCCGAAATCGCCGCCACCTTCGGCGTCGTCGCCAGCACGCACTGGATCGCGAGCCAGGTCGGGATGGCGGTGCTCGAACGGGGCGGCAACGCCTTCGATGCCGCCGCCGCCACCGCCTTCACGCTGCAAGTGGCGGAGCCGCATCTCAACGGCCCGGGCGGGGACGCGCCGATCATCCTCCATTCCGCGCGCACCGGCACCCAGCACGTCATCTGCGGGCAGGGCGTGGCGCCGGCCGCCGCGACGCTCGCGCACTTCTCCACCCTCGGGCTCGACCTCATCCCCGGCACCGGCCTTCTGCCCGCCGTCGTCCCCGGCGCCTTCGACGCCTGGTGCCTCCTCCTGCGCGACTGGGGCACCTGGGAACTCGCGGACGTGCTCGCCTTCGCCATCTCTTACGCCGCCAAAGGCATCCACCTCGTGGCGCGCGTCCCGGCCGCGATCGAGAGCGTCCGCCCGCTCTTCGAGAGCGCCTGGCCCTCAAGCGCCGCCGTCTACCTCCCGCACGGCACGGTGCCTGCCCCGGGCAGCCTCTTCGCCAACCCGGCGCTTGCCGCGACCTACGCCCGCGTCTGCTCGGAAGCCAAGGGCGCCAACCGCGAGTCCCGGATCGACGCCGCCCGCGCCGCTTGGTACCGCGGCTTCGTCGCCGCCGCGATCGACGGCTTCTTCCGCGGCAACGAAGTCCTCGACGCGTCCGGAGAACGCCACCGCGGCCTCCTCGCGGCCGACGATCTCGCGAACTGGCAGGCCAGCGTCGAGGACCCGGTCTCCTTCGACTATCACGGCCACACGGTCCTCAAATGCGGCCCCTGGAGCCAAGGACCCGTCTTCCTCCAGCAGCTCGCCCTGCTCGCGAACTTCGACCTCCCTTCCATGGACCCGCTCGGCGCGGACTTCGTCCACACGGTCGTCGAATGCGCCAAGCTCGCCTTCGCCGACCGCGAGGCCTACTACGGCGATCCCAATTTCGCCTCCGTCCCGCTCGGCGCGCTCCTCTCGCCCGAATACAACGCCGAGCGCGCCAAGCTCATCGGCGCCCGCGCCTCGCTCGAGCTGCGCCCCGGCCGGATCCCGGGCTACCTCGCCCATGTCGATCAAGAGGCAGCCGGCCGCGCCAACCTGCTCGGGCCCGCCCTCGGCGCCGGCGAACCCACCGTGGCGCGGCTCGGCGTCATCGGCGCCGATACCTGCCACCTCGACGTGATCGACCGCGACGGCAACATGGTGAGCGCCACACCCTCGGGCGGCTGGCTGCAATCCTCGCCGGTGATCCCCGAGCTCGGCTTCTGCATGGGCACGCGCGGCCAGATGTTCTGGCTCACGCCCGACCTGCCGAACAGCCTGGCACCCGGCAAGCGCCCGCGCACCACCCTCTCGCCCTCCTTCGCACTCCGCGACGGCAAACCCTGGATGGCCTTCGGCACGCCGGGCGGCGAACAACAGGACCAGTGGTCGCTCACCTTCTTCCTGCGCATGGTCCACCAGGACCTCAACACCCAACAGGCGATCGACGCGCCAAGCTTCCACACCGAACATTGGCCCTCGAGCTTCTGGCCGCGCGTCGCACGCCCCGGCAAGCTCGTCCTCGAAGGACGCTACGCCGACGACGTCGCCGAAACCCTCTCCAGCCGCGGCCACCAGGTCGAGAAAGGCGCCGACTGGTCCGAAGGCCGCCTCTCCGCCGCACGCATCGAAGGCAACCAATACCTCGCCGGCGCTAACCCCCGCGGCATGCAGGGCTACGCCGTGGGCCGTTAAGACCAAGGGGGCCCTGCCCCCTTGGAACCCCCGCCAAGGGCGAGCCCTTGGAACCCATTCGCTTGGATGTTGGCCGCCACGCCGAGCCGCTAGGCATAGCGCTGGGACGCCGGGCGTCAGCCTCGCTGCCGGGTCGGGCAAAACGTTGGGGGGTCCAGGGCCTCAAGGCCCTGGCGGTCGGGTTCCCATCGCGCTCGCGCGATGGGGCCCGGTCCAGGGGCGGAGCCCCTGGCCTGGCCTTCCTAACCTTTCGCGCGCATCAGGCGGGCTTTGTCGCGGCGCCAGTCGCGTTCGGCGATCGCGGCGCGTTTGTCCGCTTTCTTGCGGCCTTCGGCGAGGCCCAGCAGTACTTTGGCGCGGCCGCGGTCGTTGAAGTGGATGTCAAGCGGGACGAGGCTGGCGCCTTCGCGTGCGACGGCGCCGGTGAGGCGGGCGATTTCCTGGCGTTTCATGAGCAGCTTGCGGGGCGCGCGCGGTTCGAAGCGCGAGAGCACGCCGCCCTGGTATTCCGGGATATAGACGTTGAACAGCCAGAGCTCGCCGTTGCGTTCTCCGGCCCAGGCCTCGCTCAATGTTGCGCGGCCGAGGCGGAGCGATTTGACTTCGGGGCCCTTGAGCACCATGCCCGCTTCGAAGGTGTCGCGGATCGTGTAGTTGAACCGCGCCTTGCGGTTCTGTGCCACAACGCCGTGCGCGATCAGTCCCGGCCGCCGTTTCGCTTCCGCCACATTCGGCTCAGTTGAGCAGCCCGACTTCGGTCATTGCCGCGCGCACTTTGGTGCGGGTCGCCTCGGCGAGCGGCGCGAGCGGCAGGCGGCAGAATTCGCTCGACCGGCCGAGCAGGCTCGCCGCGTATTTCACCGGGCCGGGGCTCGTTTCGGTGAAGAGCGCGTCGTGCAGCGGCAGGAGCCGGTCTTGCAGGCCCATTGCGTCGGCGACGCGGCCCTGCTGCCAGGCGCTTTGCATTTCGCTGCAGAGGCGCGGGGCGACGTTGCCGGTGACGCTGATGCAGCCGTCGCCGCCGGCGGCGAGGAAGGCGATCGCGGTCGAGTCCTCGCCCGTGAGCTGGCAGAATTCGGGCCCGCAGGCCCGGCGCGTGTAGAGCGGCCGGGCGAGGTTCGCGGTTGCGTCTTTGACGCCCACGATGTTTGGGTGCCTGGCGAGGCGGGCCATGGTTTCGACGCTCATATCGACCACCGAGCGCGAGGGGATGTTGTAGATGATGATCGGGAGATCGACGGCGTCGGCGATCGCCGTGAAGTGGAGGTAGAGGCCTTCCTGGGTCGGCTTGTTGTAGTAGGGCGTGACGATAAGCGCCGCGTCGGCGCCGGCTTCCTTGGCGTGGCGCGTGAGGTCGATCGCCTCCGCGGTGCTGTTCGAGCCGGTGCCGGCGATCACGGGCACGCGGCCCTTGGCGACCGCGATCGCGATGGCGACCGCGCGCTTATGCTCGGCGTGGCTGAGCGTCGGCGATTCGCCGGTCGTGCCGACCGGCACCACGGCGTGCGTGCCTTCGCTGATCTGCCAGTCCACGAACGCCTCGTAGGCCTTCTCGTCCATCGCGCCGTCGGCGCGCATGGGCGTGATCAGAGCGACGAGCGAACCCTTGAACATGACGCGCCTCGCAGCCTCCGAGGGAAAAGGGCGGCCGGAAACCTAGGCGCGTGGGGGATACGCCGCAAGGCGCCCGTGGGGTAGTATTGCGATCGATGCGCCTTGGCGTTGGCCTCCCGGTCCTGATCCTGCCGCTTCTTCTTCTGCCCGTCCGTCCGGCGGCGGCGCAGAACCCGATGCCGTTCGTCCGGGCGAACCAGTGGGACCAGGCGGCCGCCGCGGCCGCCCAGTATCCGGACCCGGTGGCCGGCAAGCTCGTCACCTTCTATCGCCTGCTCGATCCCGGCGCCGCCTCGGCGGCCGAGATTGCGGCCTTCCTCCAGGACAATCCCGATTGGCCGCTCCAGGACCAGTTGCGCCAGCGGCTCGATGCCGCGCTGGGGACCGAGCCGGACGATGCGACGGTGCGCCAGCTGTGCACGCAGTATCCGCCGGCCTCGGCCGAGACGCTGCTGCGCTGCGCGGACGCCGAGCAGGCGGGCGGCGATGGCGCCGCCGCCGCGCGCGATGCAAGGCGGGCCTGGATCAGCGGTGATTTTTCGCCGGCCCGGGAGGCTGAGATACGGGCGAAGTGGGGGGATGCGCTGACCCAGGCGGATCAGTGGCAGCGTTTCGCGCATCTCGTCTCGACCGACCTTGGGGCAGCCGCCCGGCAATTGCAGCTTCTCTCGCCCGCCGATCAGCAAGCGGCGGCGGCCTGGCTCGGGCTCCTGAGCGGACGGGCGGATGCCTGGGGCGCCTATGCCGCGCTGCCCGCCTCCGCGCGGCGCGATCCTGGCGTCTTCCTCGCCGCGGCGACCTGGCTCGAGCAGCAGAACGATCTCGATCAGGCGCTTCAGCTCTGGAAAAAGGACGGCGCGGCCGCGCAGCAGGCGGCGGAGCCCGCCGAGCGCTCCGATTTCTGGGACCAGCGCGCCATCCTCGCCCGCGACGTGCTGCGCGAGAACGAGGCCCAAGCGGCTTACGCGCTCGAGACCGCGCCGCTCCCGATCGCGGGCGAGGCGGCGCTCGACCGGGATTTCCTCGCCGGCTTCATCGCGCTTGAGGTCCTGCACACGCCGGCCGAGGCGGCCAAGTATTTCCAGGCGCTCGCCGATCTCTCGAAGGCGGCGATCACGCAAGGCCGCGCGCATTACTGGCTCGGCCGGGCGGCCGCCGCCGGCGGCGATCAGCCGGGGGCACGGCGTGAGTACCAGGAGGCAGCAGCCTGGCCCACGACCTATTACGGGCAGCTCGCTGCGCTCGCGTTGGGCGAGAGCCCGGCCGATCTCGCAGCGCGCATCCGCGCGCTCAGCGATCCGGCCTGGACGAGCGAGCAGGCGCTCGACTTCGCCAGCCGCGAGGTGGCGCGCGCCGCGGGCTTCCTGGTCGCCTGGGGCGCGCCGCGGCGGGCGCGCGCGTTCGTTCTGAAGCTGGTGGCGCTCGCCCCCGACCCCGCCGGCCGCTCGCTTGCCGCCCGCCTTGCGCTGGGCTTCGGCCTGCCTGACCAGGCGGTCGCGGCGGGCCGCGTCGCAGGCATTTATGGCGAGATGCTGCCCGAGGCCGGCTGGCCGATCCCCTTCCAGCCCCCGGCCGGCCCCGTCGATCCCGCCGTCACCTTGGGTGTGATTCGCCAGGAGAGCAGCTTCGATGTCGGCGCGTCGAGTGCCGCCGGCGCGCTCGGCCTGATGCAGCTGATGCCGGACACCGCCGAGCGCGTGGCGCGAAGCCTCGGCGAGCGCGTGTCGCTGGCCGCGCTCGCCGTCGACCCGGTCGAGAACATGACGCTCGGCAGCGCCTATCTGCTGAAGCTTCTCAACCAGTTCGACGGCTGCCTGCCGCTGGCGCTGGCGGCCTACAACGCCGGGCCCGATCAGGTGAGCGTGTGGCTCGCCGAGAACGGCGATCCGCGCCTTGCCGGTGTCAGCATGATCGATTGGATCGAGCTCGTGTCGTACGGCGAGACCCGCGATTACGTCGAGCGGGTGATCGAAAGCATCGAGATCTACCAGGCCAAGCTCGACGAGGATCGGCCTTACCCGCTTGCGCCCGGGCCGCGCTAGAGTGGCTCGCACTCGCTCACGCGAACCACTCTAGGTATTTGTGTTACGAGCAGCTTCGCGCGATCAGCCGATTCCGTCTGATGGCGATCTGCCCTCGAAGGAAATTGCTTTCCGCGAATTGGCGGCATCCCGCGCGGAAGGCATATTGCGCTAAGCTGCATGCCGCGCGTGCCGGAAGAGGAGGAACAAATGTCTGGCGTCGTCGCCAACCTTCAGGGTGGCAATCCCGAGATCTTTCCGGTCCATGTCGAAAGCATGAGCCCACTACGGACGGACGGAAAGCGGGCAATGACTGCGATGGCCGAATTGGAGCGACTGGCCGTCGTCGCGGCATGTTGAGCCCCCTGAACCGATCCATCGAACCTGGCGGCTGGTTGACTTGCCGCCAATCGAGATTCCAAACGCCTTCCCGTTTTTGGCCGCAATCCGACCAGCCGGACCATTCCTAGTACGCACGGCGAGATCGCGATGCAGTGCGAGGTCTGCGGATCGCCCAATCCGGTGAGCAATCGGTTCTGTGGCGCATGCGGGGCTGCACTCAAGACGCCGCCGCCGTCGGCTGCGCCCCCCTCCACGACGAGCGATTATCGGGAGCCGGCTCGGCCGGAGCTGAAGCAGGTAACCGTCCTGTTTGTCGATCTCGTCAGGTCAACCGAGCTGGTTGCGCAGCTCGATCCGGAATCAGCCATGCAGTGGCTGGAGCCCATTCTGCGGACAATGTGCGACACCGTTCAGCGATTGGGAGGAACGATCGGCCGTACCCTGGGCGACGGCATCATGGCACTATTCGGAGCGCCACAGACGCAAGAAGGACATGCCGTGCTTGCCTGCCAGGCCGCTTTGGCCATCAGGGAAGCGGTTTGCACCGGCAAGGAAGGGCTCTCGATCCGTGCCGGGCTACATTCCGGTGAAATCGTGTCCGATGCGCCCATCGGTGGGGCGGTCGGCATTTCCAGTGCCTACGGAATGACGCTTCACCTTGGCAGCCGCCTGGTCGGGCAAGTGGAGCCGGGCGACATTTGCATCAGCGAAGCCTGCTATCGCTTGGTCGCCTCCTTCTGCGAGGTACGATTCCTCGGTCAACGAGCGCTGCGCGGACTGCAGCAGCCGGTGTTGCTGTACTCCTTGGTTGGCATGAGATCGGCGGTTGCCGCCCAGCGGTTCCGCCGGTTCGCCTGGCCGGCCTTTGTCGGTCGCGATCGCGAATTGGCTCTACTCACAAAGAGCTTGCGAACCGCCCAAGCGGGGGCGGGACAAATCATCGGGATCGCCGGAGTCCCGGGTGCGGGCAAAAGCCGCTTGTGCTACGAGTTTGCCGAACTCTGCCGGGCACAATCGATTCCGGTGTTCGAGACGAGATCACAACCGTACGGCGTAGCCACCCCGTTGCATCCCGTCCTGGAACTGCTGCGGAGTGCCTGCTTCCGCATCAATGCCGGAGATTATTCCGAATCAGTTGTTGCCGCTGTCGCCGGGCGGTTGGCGGAAGTGGGTGCGACCGAAAAAGGTGACCTGCCGCTGGTCTGCGACTTCCTAAGGATACCGTTCCAAACGGAACAGCGCTCCTGGGTCAGTGCCAAGACACGCAACGCGCGACTGCAGGACATCGTGCGCTCGCTGCTTATTCATGGTGGTGCTGTTGCCTCGGTCGTCATCATAGAGGACCTCCATTGGCTCGACGAGGCGAGCGCCGGCTTTGTCGATACGATAGCATCTGCGGTCGCGGCGATCCGGATGATGTTGATCGTGAATTTCCGGCAGCCTTTTCGCCGGGAGTGGATGCAGGCGCCCAACTATCGCCAGATCGAGCTGGTCGAACTGGCAGCACCCGACACGAAGGCGCTGGTTGAGGAGCTCATGGGTCCGCACCCCGCCTTGGGCGAGATCAGACGACATGTCGCGGAACGGAGCGGCGGGAACCCGTTCTTCCTCGAGGAGCTTGTCCAGTCCCTGTCCGAGAATGGCGTCCTGGCCGGCCCGCGAGGTGCTTTCCGGCGCGGCGCCGCCCCTTTTCTGCACGCTCTGCCGGCCACCGTTCAGGCCGTCATCGGTGCGCGCATCGACGGCCTGGGGCCGCGCGAAAGGCACGTGCTTCAAGTCGGCTCGATCATCGGGAAAGAGTTCGATCTCGCGATTCTGCAAACCGTGGTCGCGGAGGAGCCGGATGTGCTGCAAGCCGGTCTGAAGCGCCTTTGCGATGCGGAATTGCTGCAGGCCGGCGACGTCGTTGACGAGCCGGCCTATCGGTTCCGTCACCCGCTCCTGCAGGAAGTCGCGTATACAACCCAGCTCAGATCTCGACGACGCGAGCTGCATGCGGCGGTCGCCCAGGCGATTGAACGGATTCGCATCGATCGCACCGACGAATATGCGGCACTCGTGGCGCATCATTTGGAAGAGGCGGGAGAACGCAACCTTGCCGCCTTCCATGCGGCGCGCGCAGCACGGTGGATCGGCCAGATGAGCTCGGCCCAGGCCATGACATTCTGGCAAAAGGTCCGCACGCTGATGGCCGATGAGCCGCGTTCGCTCGCAAACGACACGCTGCGGATCGAGGCGAGCGCCGAGATCGCCTGGCTTGGATGGCGGGAAGGAGCGACGACGGAGCAGGCCCGGCCATTCGTGCAGGAGGCGCTCAAATGGGCGCGGGAGACGGACGACTCCACAATTCCCCTTCTCCTGCTTGTCGACGGCCGCATAGGGCAGGTAACGGGCGGCAACCCGGATGAGTTCGTGCAGCAGCTAAAGCAGGCGATTTCGCTGGCCGAAAGCAGCCACGACACCGGGCGGCTTGCGACACTGCATGCGGCTCTCAGCCATGCTTACGGCTGGGCCGGTTTGCTGCGGCAGGCGCTGGAGGCAAGCGACGCGGCCTTCGCCACCATCGCCGACGTGAGCGACTTCGATCAGCGTTTTCTCGGATACAGCGTTGAGCATTGGGCCGTTGGCCTGCGCGGCCGGATCCTTCTGCGCCTGGGCCAATTCGAGGCAGCGCGGCCATGTTTCGACAGGCTGATCAGCATCGATACTCTGATCGACCCGACCGTGTTGATCATTGCGCATGTTGGCTACGTGGACATGGCATGGTGCCTTGGCGACCCGGCGATGGCAATGGATCACGCAGCACGGATCGGCATCCTCGCTGAGCGGCATGGAGGTGCTTATCTGCGGCTATACCACCTCACCACCGAGGCAATCGCGCATGGTGTCTCGGGCGACTACGAAAGCGCGGCCAATGGCGCCATGCGCGCCATCGAGTTCCTGCGGCAGACCGGGGCGGCGATCGAGCTAGAACCCGAATTGCTGGCGCATCTCGCAGACTATCTGATGCGCAAAGGCGATCATCTCCGCGCGATCGCAGCGGCAAACGACGCCTTAGCGATGGCGCCGCTGCGCGGGGCAAGGCTGCCCAGATGTCGGGCGACGATCACGCTCGCGAGCCTGGCCGTCCTGACCGAAGGCGCCAGCGGCGCCGGAAGCGCGACCGCGCTGCTTGACGAAGCGGAGTGGCTGATCGATGAGTGCGGCGCATCCATCTACCGGGCGCGGCTGAACGAAGCGCGCGCACTGCTTGCCGGTTTCAGCGGTGAAGGCGCGGCCGGACCAGCAAGGTGAACTCTCGCATTCCGTAGTCTTTGACCAGCTCGACCTCCGCGCCGATATGTTTGCTACAGGTACTCGATCCATGGCTCGGGCGGCGTGGTGTAGAGACCCGGCGGTATCCATGCGCCGGTTGGTGGTTGGTTGACGAAGTTGACGGCGAAGCCCCGATTGCTCGTGGCCGCGAGGCCGTGCAGCGTCGATCGGATGAAAGCGTTCCAACGATCGTTCGGGTCCTCCAGACGAACGTTGAAAATTCCGCTGGCTACGGAGTAATCGGCCGCGCGCGGAGAACGACACCCTATGGTGAAGCGCACGCGATCGATACCGCGCCATTGCTGGCGGGCGCGCCGCACCATTTCCCTGGACAGATCAATACCTAGGTAGTCGACGCCGGATGCACCGTGCCACCGATTCAGGAAACCTGCCAGAGCGCCATAGCCGCAGCCGAGGTCGTTTATCGTGAATGGCAAGCCGAAATCACAGAGCTTGAGTAGCTGGACAAATCTCATTTCCTGTGTGGCTACACATGTCCAATCGACCCCCAGAGGGGTGCAGCCGAACTCCTTCACCTTGCCGGTATAGTATTCAGAAATTCTCTCGTGAACGAGCATTGCTCCAGCGAGCCAAGCCGGTGCGTCGCGGAGTTTGTTTACCCCGCGGGTCGCATAGGCAGCGATATTGTCAGGAACATCACGCTCTCCAGATAGAAAAGCGGGTTTTCCTCGGTGACAACCACCAGGCCCGGCTCCCTGGTCCGGCCATCGTAGGCCCGCATAAAGCAGGGCAATGGGGTGTCTCGCCCAAAATTCGCAATGAGCGCCCTGACGATCCGCTGGTCTCCGTTCACGCCAGCCTGATCCGTCCTCATCTGGGGCAACCTGGTCAGATATTCCAGCCACCGATCCTTCGCGGGACTGCTGAACGATCCGCCAAGTCCGAGGAGGGCGGCGCTTTCCAGGAACGGACGGCCTTCACGGAAAATCTCGAACTGCCGTTGAAGAGCAGCGATCTCGACAATCCCGCCCGCATGCCACACCGAAGGGCGATCGGGCATTGCCGGGCCGAATCGCGCGTTAAACCGCTCAAAGAATGTGGCGAAGTATATTTCGTGTGGATCTACTCTTACGCCCATTTTCGTTTTCCTTTCCAGCCATTACTTATGCAAAACTAACATATTCTTGCTTTTCCGGCGCGCTGACTTCGTGCTTCCCCCGCATATGGCTTTGTTACGGGTATCATCGCTCCAAACCGGGGGCGGCACAACCAATTGCCGCAAGGAAAGGGTTCCAAGGGCTCAGCCCTTGGCGGGGTTCCAAGGGGCAGAGCCCCTGGCCTTTTCATCACATCGTGGCGCCGATGACCCAGGGGGCGAATTCGGAGCTGCCGAAATCGTAGGTTTCGCTTTTCGTTCGTTCGCCCGAGGCGACGCGCCGGATGAGGTCGAAGATTCGTTCGCCGCATGCCTGGACGGTTTCGTCCCCGTCGAGGACGGTGCCGCAGTTGACGTCCATATCCTCGCTCATGCGGTCGTACATGGGCGTGTTCGTGGCGAGCTTGATCGAGGGCGCGGGTTTGCAGCCGAAGACGCTGCCCCGTCCTGTCGTGAAGCAGACGAGGTTCGCGCCGCCGGCGACCTGGCCCGTTGCCGCGACCGGGTCGTAGCCGGGGGTATCCATGAAGACGAAGCCGCGCGTGCTCGGCGGCTCGGCGTAGCGCACCACTTCGGTGAGGTTGGTGCTGCCCGCCTTGGCCATCGCGCCCAGCGACTTCTCGAGGATGGTGGTGAGCCCGCCCGCCTTGTTGCCCGGGGAGGGGTTGGCGTTCATTTCCGCGCCCTCGCGGCGCGTGTAGTCCTCCCACCAGCGCATCAGGCCCACGAGTTTCTCGCCCACTTCGCGGCTGGTCGCGCGGCGCGTCAGCAGGTGTTCGGCGCCGTAGGTCTCGGGCGTTTCGGAGAGGATCACGGTGCCGCCGTTGCGCACGACGAGGTCGCTCGCCGCGCCGAGTGCCGGGTTGGCGGAGACGCCGGAATATCCGTCCGAGCCACCGCATTGCAGGGCGACGGTGAGTGCCGAAAGCGGCACGGTTTCGCGCGTCGCGGTGTTTGACTCCGCGAGCACTTCGCGGACGAAGCCGATGCCGGCTTCCACCGTCTTGCGCGTCCCGCCCATCGACTGGATGTCCATCGAGCGGAGCCGCCCGGCTAGGCGCTGCTCCTCCATCATTGGCCCGATCTGGTTCACCTCGCAGCCCAGCCCGAGCGCGATGACGTGGGAGAAGTTCGCATGCCGCGCGTAGCCCGCGAGCGTCCGCCGCAGGAGCTTGAGCGGCTCGCCCATGCTCATCCCGCAGCCGGTCTTGTGGGTGAGCGCCACCACCCCGTCCACGTTGGGGAATTCGGCGAGCGGGTCGGTGTTGGAGAAGGGGTTGCGCTTGAAGGCGTCGGCGATCAGGTCCGCGACGTGGGCGCTACAATTCACGCTCGTCACGATGCCGATATAGTTGCGCGTCGCGACCTTGCCGTCCGGCCGGCGGATGCCCTCGAAGGTTGCCGGTGGATCGATCATCTCGGTCGGCTTCGCATCCGCGCCGTAGGCGTAGTCCTTGGCGAAATCGCCCATGCCGCAATTCTGCACGTGCACGTGCCGGCCGGGCGCGATCGCCGCGGTGGCGAAGCCGATCACCTGTCCGTAGCGGCGGATCGGCTCGCCCGCCGCGTGCGCCCTGACCGCGACCTTGTGCCCCGCCGGGATGCGATCGAGTGCCGCGACGCCCGGCGCGACGGGCGTGCCGGGCAGGAGGGTCGCGCGCGCGATCACCACCCCGTCATCGGGATGGAGGCGGATCACGGGGGGCGGGGACATGGCAGCTCACTCCATGGTTCAGGCCTTGCCTTTGGCAGCCTCGCGCACCGCGGCGACCGCGCCTTGCGCGGCGCGGAACATCAGCCCGCTGTCGTTGGCGATGGTGACGAGGCGAAAGCCCATGTCGATCATCCGCGCGGCATAGGCGGGCGTTGCGTTGTGCACGCCGGCGGCGATCTTGCGCTTGCCGGTCTCGCCGATCAGCCGCTCGTAGATCTTAAAGATCTGCGGCTCCTCGCGGTCGAGCCTCGGCGCGAGGCCGAGCGAGAATCCGAGGTCGCTCGGCCCGACATAGATGCCGTTGATGCCGGGCACGTCGAGGATCGCCTCGAGATTGTCGAGCGCCTGCTGCGTCTCGATCATCGGGATGCAGAGAACCTCGGAATTGGCGGTCTTCACGTAGTCCCCGCCTTCGCCGTAGATGCCGGCGCGAATGGCGCCGTTGCTCCGCGTTCCCTGCGGCGGGTAGCGGCAGTAGGAGACGAGGGCTTCGGCTTGCGCGCGCGTGTTGATCATCGGGCAGATCACGCCCATCGCCCCGCCGTCGAGCACCTTGCCGATGATACCGGGCTCGTTCCAGGGCACGCGCACGAGCGGCGTCACCGGCCGGCTCTGGAACCCCTGGAAGCACGCGACCATCGACTGATAGTCCTGCACGCCGTGCTGGATATCGACGGTGAGGCTGTCCCATCCCGCCTGGGACATCACTTCGGCGGCGAAGCCGGAAGGAATGGCAAGCCATCCGTTGACCACCGCCTTGTCTTCCGCCCAGAGCTGCTTCACCCGGTTCGCCATCATCCTCTCCTTGCGTGCAGGAAAGGGACGCTAGGACGGGGCCCTTGCTCCGTCAACGCGCGGGCGCCGTCTCTGCCACGGCGGGCGCGGGAAGCGCCGCCGGCGGCGAGAGCGGGCCGGTGATTGCCTCGATCTCGGCTGCCGTCATCGTTTCCTTGGCGAGCAGCGCGCGCGCCGTCTCGCGCAGCCCCTTCTCGTTCGCCGTCAGGATCGCGCGCGCGCGTGCGTACGCGCCGTCGACGAGATCGCGCACCGCCTCGTCGATCGCGGTCGCGGTTTCCTCGCCGTACTGCCTGGGCTGGAACTCCGCCCCCTCCGGTCCCTGGAGGAAGCGCGACCGCTGCGCCTCGTACACCGCCTGCCCGAGCCGCGGATCCATGCCGTAGCGCACCACCATGTTGCGCGCGATCTCGGTTGCCTTGGCAAGATCGTCGGCCGCACCTGTTGAAATCTCGCCGAAGATCACGCTCTCCGCCGCCCGCCCGCCGAGCAGCACGGCCATCCGGTTGAGGAGCTCGCTCTGCTCCATCAAATAGCGGTCCTCGAGCGGGCGCTGGATCGTGTAGCCGAGCGCGCCCATCCCGCGCGGAATGATCGAGACCTTCTGCACCGGATCCGTCCCCGGCAGCGTCATCGCCACCAGCGCGTGGCCCGTCTCGTGATGAGCGACCACATTGCGCTCATGGACGTTGAGCAGCCGGTTGCGCTTCTCGAGCCCGGCGATGATGCGTTCGACCGCCTGCTCGAAATCCTCGAACGTTACCTGCTCGGCGTTGCGCCGCGTCGCCAGCAGCGCCGCCTCGTTGACCAGGTTGGCGAGATCGGCGCCGGTGAACCCGGGCGTCAGCGCCGCGATCTGCTCGAGCGAAACGCCCGGCGCGAGCTCTACCTTGTGGATGTAGATGTCGAGGATTTCAATCCGCCCCTTCTTGTCCGGCCGGTCCACCAGCACCTGCCGGTCGAAGCGGCCGGCGCGCAAGAGCGCGGGGTCGAGGATCTCGGGCCGGTTGGTGGCGGCGAGCAGCACGACACCGATCGAGGGATCGAAGCCGTCGATCTCGGCGAGCAGCTGGTTCAGCGTCTGCTCCTTTTCGTCATGGCCCCCGCCGCCCATGAAGCCCGAGCGCGCGCGGCCCAGCGCGTCGATCTCGTCGATGAAGATGATCGCCGGCGCCTGCTCGCGTGCCTGCTTGAAGAGGTCGCGCACGCGTGCCGCGCCCACGCCCACGAACATCTCGACGAATTCCGAGCCGTTGATGGAGAAGAACGGCACGCCCGCCTCGCCGGCCACCGCGCGCGCGAGCAGCGTCTTGCCGGTGCCCGGCGGCCCCACCAGCAGGATCCCCTTGGGGATGCGCGCGCCGAGCCTGCCGTAGCGCTTCGGGTCCTTGAGGAAGGAAACGATCTCCTGCAGCTCCTCCTTCGCCTCGTCGACGCCGGCGACATCGGCGAAGCGCACCGAAACCTCGTTCTCGCTATAGATTTTGGCCCGGCTCTTCCCCACCGCGAACAACCCGCCCATGCCGCCCAAGCCGCCGCCGCCGGCGGCGGGGCGCACCAGGAACATCCAGAGCACCACGAAGGCGAGCGCGGGCATGAACCAGGCGAGCAGGGTGGTGATGAAGCCCGGCGCCGGCGCGCCCGAGAAAGCGATGCCGGTCTTCTCGAGCATCGTCGCGAGTGCGGGGTCCACGCGGTCGGTCTCGAACTGCGTCGGCCCGTTCTTGGCGGGCGTCACGTAGGCGCCGGTGATCTGGTTCGGGCCGACGACCAGGTCCTTGACCTCGTGCTTCTGCACCAAGCTCAGGAATTGGCTGTAGGGAACGGTCTCGGTCTGGCTCTGCTGGCCGAGGAACTGCTCGATCGCGAGCACGGCGAGGAAGGCCAGGACGAAGTACCAGAAATGGATGTGGTGTTCGCGCTTCATCTGCATCGAAGAGGGTCCCCTTCGGCGGCCGCGTTGGAGCGTGATGACCGAAGGCGGGATCGGGGCACCCCGTGAACGGGTTCGCGGGGACCCCGACGCCGTAGGTCTGAATCACGCGGGAAGACAAAAGGCTACGAGATCGTGAGAACTGCCGCCCCCTCTATCCGCCCGGCGGCGAGATCGGCAAGGGCCTCGTTGGCCGCGGCGAGCGGATAGGGCACGGTTCGGGTCCGCACCGGAACCTTGGGCGCGAGCGCGAGAAACTCCAGGGCGTCCTGCCGCGTCAGGTTGGCGATCGAGCGGAGGATGCGCTCCTCCCAGAGCAGGGAATAGGGAAACGAGGGAATATCGGACATGTGGATGCCGGCGCATACGATGACCGCGCCCGGCGCGCTCGCCGCGAGTGCGGCGGGCACGAGGCTCCCCACCGGGGCGAAGATCAGCGCCGCCTCCAGCCTCTCGGGCGGCATCTCGTCCGACCCGCCCGCCCAGTCGGCGCCCAGCCCGCGCGCGAAGTCCTGGCCCGCCTTGTCCCCGGGCTTGGTGAAGGCGAAGACCGTCCGCCCCTGCCACTTCGCCACCTGGGCGATGATGTGCGCCGCCGCGCCGAACCCGTAGAGGCCGATCCGCTTGCCCGGCCCCGCCATTCGGAGCGCCCGGTAGCCGATCAGCCCGGCGCAAAGGAGCGGCGCCGCCTCCTGGTCCGTGTAGCCGTCCGGCAGGGGGAAAGTGTAGCGCGCATCCGCCACGCAGGCCTCGGCATAGCCCCCGTCGATCTGGTAGCCGGTGAAGCGGGCGTTCGGGCAGAGATTCTCTTGCCCGGCCCGGCACCACCCGCACACGCCGCAGGTGAAGCCGAGCCACGGCACCCCCACCCGCTCGCCGACGCTGAACCGCGTGACGCCCTCGCCCAGCGCCGCGACCCGCCCGACGATCTCGTGCCCCGGCACCAGCGGCAGCTTCGGCTCCTTGAGATCGCCCTCGAACACGTGCAGGTCCGTCCGGCAGACCCCGCAGGCGGAGACCCGGATCAGCACCCGCCCCGGGCCCGGCGCGGGCTCGGGTAGAGCCTCGGCCTTGAGCTTCTCCCGCGCATGCCTGAGCACCATGGCCCGCATCCCGGAACCTCCTCACCCGCCCCCGCTCATATAGGCTTGCGGGGCCGGCGAACCCCTCGCATCTTCCGCCCGGAAGGATACGGAAACCATGCCGGAAGACGGAACAGGCGGGCGCCCGGTCGATCTCGTGATCGCCGAGGCCCGCGCACAGTTCGGCGAGCGGCTCACCACCAACGCGAGCCTCCGCGAGCAGCATTCCCACGGGGAGGACACCAATCCTCCGGCGCTGCCCGACGCGGTCGCCTTCGCCGAAACCACCGAGGAGGCGGCCTCCCTCCTCGCCCTCTGCAACCGCCATCGCGTGCCGGTGGTGCCCTTCGGGGCCGGCACCTCGCTCGAAGGCCATGTCACCCCCGTCCGCGGCGGCATCAGCCTCGACCTCTCGCACATGCGCCGCGTGATCGAGGTCCACCAGGAGGACATGGATTGCCGCGTCGAGGCCGGCGTCACCCGCGAGCAGCTCAACACGCATCTGCGCGACCAGGGCCTCTTCTTCCCGGTCGATCCGGGCAGCGAATGCACGATCGGCGGCATGTGCGCCACCCGCGCCTCCGGCACCAACGCGGTGCGCTACGGCACCATCCGCGAGAACGCGCTCGGCCTTACCGTGGCCTTGGCCGACGGGCAGATCATCCAGACCGGCGGCCGGGTGCGGAAATCCTCGACCGGCTACGACCTCACGCGCCTCTTCATCGGCTCCGAGGGCACGCTCGGCGTGATCACCGAGGTGGCGCTGCGCCTCCACGGCATCCCCGAGGCGATCGCCGCCGCGACCTGCCAGTTCGCCACGCTGGCCGGCGCCGTCTCCTCGGTCATCGCGGTGATGCAGGCCGGCATCCCGGTCGCCCGCATCGAGCTCCTCGACGATGTCCAGATGGAGGCCTCGATCGCCTTCTCGAAGCTCTCCGGCCTCGTCCCGCTCCCCACCCTCTTCTTCGAGTTCCACGGCAGCCCGGCCTCGGTCGCCGAGCAGGCCCGCCAGGCCGAGGAGATCGCGCTCTCGTTCGGCGCCGAGCGCTTCGCCGCCGCCGAGGACAATTCGGCCCGCGCCCATCTCTGGAAGGCCCGGCACGACGCCTACTGGGCGGCGCTCGCACTGAAGCCAGGCTGGCGCGGCCTCACCACGGACGCGATCGTGCCGATCTCGCGGCTGGCCGAGGCGGTCCTCGGCGCCCAGGAGGACATCGCCGCCTCGGGCCTCACCGCGCCGATCCTCGGCCATGTGGGCGATGGGAATTTCCACACCGTTATCATGGTGCCGCCCGAGCCGGGCGGGATCGAGCGCGCCTGGGCGCTCGAGCGCAAGATCGTCGCCCGCGCGCTGGCGCTCGGCGGCTCGTCGAGCGGCGAGCACGGCGTCGGCATCGGCAAGCGCGAGTTCATCGTGCGCGAGCACGGCGAAGGCGCGATCGCTGTCATGCGCGCGATCAAGACGACGCTCGATCCGCGCTTCATCCTCAATCCCGGCAAAATCTTCCTGAACTGATCCCTCTCCGGTCCAGACGAGGATGACGATCATGGCCAACGAGAAGATGCACGCCCAGATGTCGGCCAAGCCCGGCTTCATCGCCGCCCTCGACCAGAGCGGCGGATCGACGCCCGGCGCGCTCCGCCTCTACGGCATCCCGGACAGCGCCTATAGCGGCGAGGCCGAGATGTTCCGCCTGATGCACGAGATGCGCGTGCGCATCATCACCGCCCCCGCCTTCAGCGGCGCCAAGGTGATCGCCGCCATCCTCTTCGAGGGCACGATGGACGGGCAGGCCGCGGGCAAGCCCGTCCCCACATTTCTCTGGCAGGAGCGCGGCGTCGTCCCGTTCGTGAAGGTGGACAAGGGGCTCGAGGCCGAAAAGGACGGCGTCTCGCTCATGAAGCCGATGCCCGCGCTCGACACGCTGCTCGCCCGCGCCGTCAAGCTCGGCGTCTTCGGCACCAAGATGCGCTCGGTCGTCAACCTGGCCTCGCCGTCGGGCATCGCCGCCATCGTCGCCCAGCAGTTCGAGATCGGCGCCAAGATTGCCGCCCACGGCCTCATGCCCATCCTCGAGCCCGAGGTCTCGATCAAGAGCCCGGACAAGAAGGGCGCCGAAGCGATCCTCCGCGACGAGATCGCAAAGAAGCTCGACGTGCTGCCCGATGACCGCCAGGTCATGCTCAAGCTCACCATCCCCGACATCCCGGATCTCTACGCGCCGCTGATCGCGCACCCACGCGTGCTCCGCGTCGTCGCCCTCTCGGGGGGCTATACGCGCGATGACGCCTGCCGCCGCCTCTCCGCCAACCACGGCATGATCGCGAGCTTCTCGCGCGCGCTCACCGAGGGCCTCAAGAAATCGATGAGCGATGCCGAGTTCAATGCCGCACTCGCCGCCGCCATCGACGAGATCTACGCCGCCTCGACCGTGAAGCACTGAACGCACCGCAAAGGCCGAGACCCGCACATGCGCATCGTCACGCTGGAAGAGCACTTCACCGTTCCCCGCCTCGTCGCCGGCATCGACCCCGCCGCGGTCGCCCGCCGCGGCTTTCCCGGCCCCGGCGCCAACTGGTCGCAGAACCTCAAGCGGAACGAGCTCGCCGATCTCGGCGAGGCGCGGCTTGCGGACATGGACGCGAGCGGCATCACCGTGCAGGTGCTCTCGGTCGCCGGCCCCGGGGCCGATCTCGTTCCGGGCAAGGAGGGCATCGCCTTCGCGCGCGCCTACAACGATACGCTGGCGGAAGCTTCCGCCCGCCATCCGGACCGCTACCGCGGCTTCGCGCATCTGCCGATGCTTGCGCCCGACGCGGCGGCGGACGAGCTGGAGCGTGCGGTGAAGGAGCTCGGCTTTCACGGCGCGATGGTGAACGGCTCGACCGAAGGACGCTTCCTCGACGATCCCTCCTTCGAGCCCATCCTCGCGCGCGCCGAGGCGCTCGATGTGCCGATCTACATCCATCCCGGCCTCCCGGAGGAGCCGGTCCGCAGCGCCTATTATGGCGGGATGCCGGGCAATTTCGGCGTCATCTTCGCGCTCTCGGCCTGGGGCTGGCACGCCGAGACGGCGGTCCACACGCTCCGCCTCGTCTTCACCGGCGCGCTCGATCGCCATCCCAAGCTCAGGATCATCATCGGCCATATGGGCGAGGCGCTGCCCTTCATGCTCGACCGCATCGACGAAACCACGCGCAGCGAGGCCAAAACCCTCCTCCAGCGCTCCGTCCGCCAGACCCTCCTCGATCAGGTCTGGATCACCACCAGCGGCTTCTTCACCCTCCCGCCTTTCCTCGCCGCCCTCGTCACCTTCGGCGCCGACCGCATCATGCTCTCGGTCGATTATCCCTTCTCCACCAACGCCCGCGCGCGGGCCTTCCTCGACGCGCTGCCCGTTTCACCAGCCGACCGCGCCAAAATCGCCCACCTCACCGCCGATGCGGTGCTTCGCCTGCCGGCCTGAGGTCGGCGGCGATGGCGGAGGCAGCGGCTGTTTGCTTGGAGAGCCGGAGCCATCAACCCGGTGTTCTGCTCGTGTGCGCTGGACTAGTGCTTGGCACCTCCGTGTTGAGTGGCTGCCCGTTGACGATCAGAGTCGGCGCACCCACGCCGACATGCAGGAGGCCACCGAATGGGGAGCCTGCGCGGTTGCGATCCTCGTGGTCAGGAATCGACCGGGATGGTCGTGATCGAGCGCTCAAAGAAAGGGACAGGCTTCGACTACTGGCTAGGCACCAAGGACTACGAGGGGCTGCCCTTCGAGGGCACACCTCGTCTCGAGGTATCAGGGATCCTGAATGGAACGAGAAGCCAGATCTACTCGAGGATGAGGCAAAAGAAAGAGCAGATCGGGCGCAGCGACCACCTCGCAGCTGGCTTCGTCGCGGTCGTGGAGTTCGGAACACCTATCGCCTGCGTAGAAGGAAAGTGACGGACATCAAACTCACCCACCGTCGGGCCATGGAGCAGACCGACCTGGCCCTTCTCTAAAGAATGAGGGGCGACGAGGAGAGCGCTCTGCGCCATTTTCGATCCGCCTACGAACTTGAAGCCGAGGCTGCCAACGCTCTTCTTTACGAGCTAGGTGCAGAGCCGGCTCGCTCCGTGCTTTTTCGCAGCGCGGCGACGCTCGCCCGAGATTGCGGAATGCTCGCTGACTCCGAAAAGCAAATTCACAAGGCACTTGCGGGATACCCGCCTGCCGAAATCGCAGACGAGCTACTCGACCTTTTGGAGCAGGTAAGTTTTCAGCGCCATTTCTGACTTCGCGGTATCAAGCTTGGAGAAGAGGAAGTCCAGATGGCGATCGCTGGGAGCTCAGTTGGCTTCGGCCTGGCCCCAACGGACGTATTCCTAGGGCGCGTTAAAGCACCGAGTATTTCCTTTTCAGAACCGCGGAGCGTTAGCAGAAGCGCCCATATCGAGACAGAGGACGGAGAGACGAGCAATTGGCTCAGCGCATGTAGCTTTTTGGGACGCGCACCCGGGAGCCCCATGACGGACATCGGATTGTTCGAGGCGATCTACTCGGCGCGCGCGCTCCGGCGGCTGAAGCCGGACCCGGTGCCCGAAGCCGTGATCACCCAAGTCCTCGATGCGGCGATCCGCGCACCGTCCGCCGGCAATGCGCAGAACTGGGCCTTCGTGGTCGTCCGCGACGCGGACCAGCGCCGCAAGGTCGGAGCGATCTACCGCAAGGCCTCCGACATCGCCGCCGCCGTCTATCAGGCACGCACGCGTCCCGAACACCTCACCGACGAGCAGTGGCAAAAGATGATGTCCACGGGCGCCTATCTCTGGGAGCACATGGGCGACGCGCCGGTGCTGCTCGTTCCCTGCCTGAAGCGGCGCGACATGCCGCCCGCCTCCGCGCTCCCGCCCGAGATCCAGGCCCGCTATCAGGACGAGCTCGCCTATCTCGATCGCATCCGCGGCGCCAGCATCTATCCGGCCGTGCAGAACATCATCCTGGCCTGCCGCGCGCTCGGCCTCGGAACGCTCATCACGACGAACCATCTGCGCTGCGAGGAGGAGCTTAAATCCGTGCTCGGCCTGCCGGCGGAGGTCGAAACCTTCGCGCTGATGCCGATCGGCTATCCGGTGGGCAAGTTCGGCCCGCTCTCCCGCCGCCCGGTGAGCGAGGTCGCCCATGCCGATCGCTGGTCCGCACCCTGGCCGGGTTAGCGCTGGTTTTCGCCGGTTCGGTTCGGGTTGATCAGATACTTCTCTCCCGTCGCGCGGCGGCTGTAGGCCGCGATGGCATCGCGCGAGAGCGCCTCGGCGAGCGATATCTCGGCCGTGTAATGGCTCGCGAAGGTCGTGGTGAGCTCGGAGACCACGCGGGCGCGCAGACGCGCAGCACCCTCGCGGCCGACGTTGCGCAGGAACGAAGTCACCAGCCAGCCGCCGACGCCCCAGGCCATGCCGAAATTGCCCGCGATTACCTTGGGCCCGGGATCGAGAGAACCATAGATATAGACCTGCTTCTGCACCGAGGAGCCGTAGCGGCTGTAGCTCGCGAGCTTGCGGCTCTGGGCGGCCTCCATGGCGGCGAGGATGGTCCCGGCCATCGTTCCGCCGCCGATCGCATCGAACGCAAGCGTCGCACCGGTCTCCGCCAGCGCCTCGGTGAGGTCGGCCGCGAAATTCGGGCTCGTGCTGTCGAGCACGTATTTCGCGCCGATCCCGCGCAGCACGCCCGCCTGCTGCGCGTTCCGAACGATGTTGACGAGGGGAATTCCGTCGGCAAGACAGATCCGGTTGAGCATCTGCCCGAGATTCGACGCCGCCGCCGTATGAACGAGCGCCGTATGCCCCTCGCGGCGCATGGTCTCGACCATCCCGAGCGCGGTCAGCGGATTGACGAAGGCGGACGCCCCGGCCCGCGCCGGCGTCCCCTCCGGCAGCACCAGGCAGTCGGCCGCCTTCAGAACGCGATACTGCGCATACATCCCCCCGCCCAGCGCCGCGACCACGCGCCCCGCGAGCGCCCGCGCATCGGCCCCTGCCGCGACCACCGTGCCCGCGCCCTCGTTGCCGACCGGCATCGCCGCGTCCAGCCGGCCTGCCACGCCCGCGAGCCGCGCCGGCGGGACCGTCCCCGTCACGACCGGCCGCTCCGCCGTCCCGCCGAATTGCAGCGTCGAGGCGTCCGCCGGCCCGAGCAGCAGCCCGAAATCGGATGGATTGATCGGCGCGGCCTCGACGCGCAGCACCACCTCGTCCGCCGCCGGCTCGGGCGTCGTCTCCTCCTCGAGCCACAATTCGAGCTTGCCGCCCGCCGTTATCCGCGATCTGAGCGCGAGCCCGGTCATTCCCGCCATGGCCTAACCCTCCCTATTTCGTCCGCCGGGCCGCTCGTCCCGCCGCCGACCGCGTCAACGCCGCTTCCCCGGATCGTGCGGCCGGTTGGGAATTGCGTGCGCCTCGTCCGTCATGCCGGCGGCTGCCATCCTTCGCCTGCCGGGCCTCGAGCACGGCGAGCCCCTTCGGGTCCTGCTCGAGCAGAGCCAGGGCGCTGCTGATGGCACGGCTCGGCAGCAATTCGCCGGTCTCGTATTTCTGAAAGGCGCGCGGCCCGCCGCCGATCAATCGGCCGGCGGCCTCCTGCGTGAGGCCGAGCCTCTTGCGCACGCGCCTGATCTCCTCCGGCCCGAGCAGGCCCTCGACGCGGGCCTTGAGCCGGTTCAACGCGCGATCGGACACTTTCATATCCTCGCCCGTGTGCACGCTCTCTTCCGACCGGTCGCAATACCAGCCGGGCATATCCACGGTGATGCTCTCACCCTTGTAGGTGAGCGTGAGCGGCCGCACCCCGCGGTGCATCGGCGCTCCCGTTTCCGGGCAGACCGGATCAGTCATCGTCTTTCGCCTTGAACGACAGCAGCAAAAATTCGCCCACGGCGTCAGCCGTGAATTTGACGTAGAGCGTCCCCACCGCCGAGGGAACGTGGTACACGTCCTGCCAGACCCGATGATCGGCGTAAGCGGTCATCGACTTGTAGAACTGCCGCCGCTGCATGGTCTGGATGGTCGCCACGATTTCGGCTCGGCCAAACCCCAGCGTCGCAGCGGTTCGCACGGCCGTGCCCGTCACCCGCAACCGCTCAACGCTGCCGAAAGCCGCCTTGAACGCATCGAGGTCGTAGGCGGGCTTCCGCTTCTCCGTCACACCAAATAATACACCATTATGGTGTGTTGTCAACCGCCACCGGCCACCGAGAGCCAACAGGCGGGGCGCGCCCGCCTCATTGCTCCGGCGGCTTGACCATCCCGAGCCGCAGCATCAGCCCGAGCGTTGCTCCCTTGATCGGCCTCAGCAAAGCCAGCGCCAGCACAAGCGTCAGCGGCACCAGGATCCCCACTTCGAGCCAGATCGAGAGGCTCATCGTGGTTTCCATCACCACCAGCAGCGTCACCACGATGGCGCCGGCGATCAGGATGGTGAAGACGGGCGGCCCGTCATCGGCAGGCACCTGCCCGAGCGGCGCGCCGCATGAAGCGCATTCTCCCACGACGCGGAGATACCCCGAGAAGAGATGCGTCCGCCCGCAGGCCGGGCAGCGCCCGATCACGCCGCGGCCGATCGCGGTGATAAGCGGCGGGGTCGGCCAGGGCGGCGGCTTCACGCTCCGGTCCGGCTCCCAGCGCACCGCGGGCGGGTCCTCGTTCACGACATTTCCCCCCGCCCCCGATCTTCCCTACTGCGGCGGGCCGGTAATCCCGAGCCGGAGCATCAGCCCCACCGTCGCGCCCTTCACCGGCCGCAGCAGCACGAGCGTGAGAATGAGCGTCAGCGGCAGCAGAATTGCCGCCTCCACCCAAAGCGGGAGCGAGAAATCCGATTCCATGAAGAGCAGCAGTCCGACGACGATGTGCCCCACGATCAAAATCGTGATGTAGGGCGGGGCGTCGTCCGAGCGGAGATCGCCGAGCGGCGCGCCGCAATGCGCGCAGGCGGGCACCACGCGCAGATAGCCCGCGAAGATTTTCCCCACCCCGCAGGCGGGGCAGCGCCCGACGAGCCCGCGCCCGATCTGGGTGAGCATCGGCGGATTGGGCCAAGAGGGCTCGCCTACGGGCCCTGCCCCCTTTGCGTCGGACTGCCAGCGCACCGGAGTGAGCTCGGTCACGAGGCGATTCCTTTGCTTTGACACCGGCGGCGCGATGCCGCGTTCTTCTACGCTCTTATCTGTTTGTCTCGCCCCTCGTTGCGATCAAGCGAGGACAGGGCAGGGTTGCGTACCCGTTCCGTCCCCACCCTACTCCGCCGCCTTCCTCTCCCACACGGGGGGATCGACGGCGCCCACCTGGCTCGTGATCCGACCGTAATGCTCGGGCCTCCTGTGCTTCTCGAAGGCGAACACTGTCGTCCGCCCGAGCGTGCAGCGGTCGAGATCGCAGTCCGCGGTGATCAGCTCGTCGTCCCAGCTCGTCGCCATCGCGATGATCTCGCCCTCCGGATCGACGATGATCGAATGGCCGAAAAGCTCGCAGCCGTCCTCGATGCCCGCCTTCGCCGTCGCCACCGCGAAGCAGGAATTCTGATACGCGCCGGCCTGGATCGAGAGATGGCTGTGGAAAACCCGGAGATGATGCGCCTCGAATCCCTTCCCCTCCTGATTGAGGCTCGGCGTGTTGTAGCCGAGCAGAACGAGCTCGGCTTTCTGCAACCCGAGCACCCGCCAGGATTCGGGCCAGCGCCGGTCGTTGCAGATCATCATCCCCATGTTCACCGCCGGGAGCCCGCCCATCGGCGCGCGGATCACCGGGAAGCCGAGATTGCCGACCTCGAAATAGCGCTTCTCCAGATGCTGAACCTTGCGGCTCGGGTCGAACTCCGCATGCCCGGGCAGGTGGATCTTCCGGTACTTGAGCAGGATGTCCCCCTCCGACCCGACCAGGATCGCGGTGTTGAACCGGCGCCTGCGCATCTGCCCGGTCTCGTCGGGCACCTCGGCGATCTCGGCATAGCCGAGATGGAACCCGATGCCCCACGCGCGCGCCGCGGCGAAGAGCGGCGCCGTCTCGTTCGAGGGCATCGCCGTCTCGAACCACCGGTCCGCCTCCTCGAGCGTCGCGTAATGATGGCGCGGGAAGAAGGTCGTGAGCGCGAGCTCGGGAAAGACGACCAGTTCGGCCCCGCGCGCCTTGGCCCGCTCCAGCAGCCGGAGCATCCGCTCGATCGCGACGGAGCGCGGCTCCGCCATCTGGATCGGACCGAGCTGGGCGGCGGCGACGGTAAGCGTGCGTGCCATCTTGGCTCTTTCTCCTGCGCTGACGCGGAAGGATAGGGCCGAGCGGCGGCATCGCTCCAGGCCCTTCCACGGCATTGACGCTTTCCATGCGAGCCCGCACGAATGAAGCCACGCTTCAGTGCCGGGGGGATCGGGCCATGCGCCGTGCCGTCGTGCTTTTCGCCATCCTCGGCCTCGCCGCCTGCGCCGCGACCGCCCCCCAGCCCACCGCCGCGCAACCTGCCGCCCCGCCGCCGCCCGCGCCCGTCGCCAACCCGCCCGTCGGCAGCACGGGGCGCAACTACGTCGTCTTCTTCCAGGAATGGTCCGCGGGCCTGGACGAGCCCGCCCTGAAGACGATCGCGATCGCCGCCGCCGCCGCCGCCAAGAACCCCGCCGCGCCCGTCACCGTGACCGGCTACGCCGATCCGCTCGGCAGCGTCCAGGCGAACATCTATCTCACCGAGACCCGCGCCCAGGTGGTCACCGATCAGCTCACCGCGGACGGCGTCAATCCCGCGCGCATCCACCAGCACGCGGCCGGCAAGGTCCCCTATACGCTGACCTCGCAGGAAAGCCGCCGCGTCATCATCGCCGTCGGCTCCTGACGCCCCCTACGCGGCGAGCTCGGCCGGCTCCGCCAGCCGCCCGCCGCCCGCCTCGCGCACCAGCTCGAGCCGCCGCTCGTGCAGCGCGACCACGCTCGGGCTGTGCGTGATCGAGACGATGGTCGTCCCCGGCAGCTTCTCGTGCAGCGTCCGGTAGAGCGCCGCCTCCGACTCATGATCGAGGCTCGCCGTCGCCTCGTCGAGGAAAAGCCAGTCCGGCCGCAGCAAGAGCGCCCGCGCCAGCGCCACGCGCTGCTGCTCGCCGCCCGAAAGGAGCTGCCCCCAGGCCGCCTCCTCGTCGAGGCGGGGGATCATGGCGCCGAGCCCGGCATCGGCGAGCGCCGCGCGCATCGTCGCCTCGTCGAACCGCGCCGGATCGTCCGGATACGCCACCGCCTTGCGCAAGCTGCCGAGCGGCAGATAGGGCCGCTGCGGCAGGAACAGCGCCCGCCCCCCCGCCGGCCACTCCACCTTGCCCGCCGCGAACGGCCAGATCCCCGCCATCGCCCGGAACAGGGTCGATTTCCCCGACCCCGTGCGCCCGGTGATCACCACCGAGTGCCGCGCCGTGATGGTAAGATCGACGCCCTGCATCAGCGTCTCCCCGTCCGGCAGCTTGAGCGTGAGATCGCTGAGCCGGAGCGCCTCGCCCGGCCCCGGCCCGGCCACAAGCGCCGTCTGCGCGGCATCCTTGCGCGCCTTATCGATCGCGTAATGGAAGCTCGTCAGTCGTTCAACCGTGGCGCGCCATGAGGCGAGCGACGCGTAGGCCCCGACGAACCACGAAAGCGCGCCCTGCACCTGCCCGAAGGCGCTCGCCGTTCGCGTCAGCCCGCCGAGCTGGATCGCCCCGGAGAAATAGCGCGGCGCCGCAACCACCACCGGAAAAATCACCGCGATCTGCGAATAGCCGGTCGTCAGCGCATTGAGGAGCTTGGTCCGGTCCATGATCCGGTACCAGTTCTCCATCACGAAGCCGAACAGGTGCATGAAGCCCTGCCGCTCCTCCGCCTCGCCGTTGTAGAGCGCGACCCCTTCGACATTCTCGCGCATCCGCGCCAGCGAATAGCGGAAATCGGCCTGCACGCGCTGCTGGCGGAAATTGAGCCAAACCAGCGGCCTTCCGACGAGGTGCGTGACCCAGGTGCCGAGGACCGCATAGATCAGCGCCACCCACACCATGTAGCCCGGAATGCTGAGGCCGAAGATCCGGAGCGGCCCCGAAAGCGTCCAGAGAATCCCGATGAAGCTCCCGAGCGTGACGACGTTCGAGAGCAGATCGAGCGAGAGCGAAAGCGAGCTGCCGGCGAAGTCGTTGAGGTCCTCGGCAATACGCTGGTCGGGGTTGTCCACCCCGTCACCGGCCTTGGCGGTCAGGGCGATCCGGTAATAGGCCCGGTCGGCGAGCCACTCGTGCAGATAGCGGTCGGTCAGCCACCGCCGCCAGCGGATCTGCAGCCATTGCGTGAGGTAGGTGCTGTAGACCGCGACCACGATGTAAAGCCCGGCCACCAGGCAGAAGCCCGGCATGAAGCTGCCCGGCGTCCGGTAGAAGAGGAAGAGCAGGCTGAAGAACGCATGCCAGTCCTTGTGCTGGAGGGAATCGTAGAAGGCGCCGTTCCAGAAGTTGAGGACGACGTTCATCCCGACCATCATCAGGTTGAGCACGACGATGGAGAACAG
Organism: uncultured Pseudomonadota bacterium; assembly: GCA_963745975.1. Classification (GTDB taxonomy): domain Bacteria; phylum Pseudomonadota; class Alphaproteobacteria; order Acetobacterales; family Acetobacteraceae; genus JAKAWQ01. The sequence continues at coordinate 1,366,739 of CAVUZJ010000009.1, read as the reverse complement.
GAGAAGCCGCGCCACCCACCGCTCCTCCGAGTGGAAATACGGCCGGGCCAGGTGCCAGGCATCCTTGATGAACGGACCGAGACCACGCATGCGCTTTACCTTGACTTAAGAGCGGCGACTTAAGAGCGGCGAGGCGGCGCCGGAGCGCGCCCCTGAGGTCGGCAAACGGCCGAGAATACATGATCGGCGCCGATCCGGCCCCCAGCACCACCACGGCGCGGAAGCTGGCCTACCCGAAGGCCGGGAGCAAGTTACCGCCGCTTCACCCTCATTCGGCCTCTCCCGCCATTGCCATCAGCCGGGTGGCGAAGGCGGAAGCGGGCTGGGGGTGGCTGAACAGGAAGCCCTGGCCCTCGTCGCAGCCGATGCCCGCGAGGAAGGCGCGCTGCACCTCGGTCTCGATCCCTTCGGCGACGACGGTGAGGCCGAGCGCGTGGCCGGTGGCGACCAGCGCCTGGACGATCGCGGCGTCCTCGCGGTCCTCCGGCAGGGCGCGGATCAGCGAGCGATCGAGCTTGACCGCCGTGAGCGGCAGCCGCTTGAGGGTCGCGAGGCTGGCGTAGCCGGTGCCGAAATCGTCGAGCGCGATCCCGACGCCGACGTCGCGGACGGCGGCGAGGGTCAGCGTCGTCTCGAGGCTGGCCTCGAGCATCGTGCTCTCCGTGAGCTCGAGCTCGAGCCGCTCCGGAGAGAGGCCGGAGGCATCGAGCGCCGCGGCGATCTGCCCGAGCAGCGCGCCGCTGGTGATCTGCCGCGCGGCGACGTTGACCGAGACGACGGGCGGCGTGGCCCCGGTGGCGGCCTCCCGCCACGGCACGGCCTCCCGGCAGGCGCCGCGCAGCACGATGGCGCCGATCTCGGTGATGAGGTCCGTCCGCTCGGCGAGCGGGATGAAGGTCGCGGGCGAGATCAGCCCGAGCCGCGGGTGCGGCCAGCGGAGCAGCGCCTCGGCGGCGACGATGGCGCCGGACGCAAGAGCGAGCCGCGGCTGGTAGTAGAGCGCGAGCCCGCCCTCGAAGACCGCGGTCTTGAGGTCGCGCTCGAGCCTTCGCTGCGTGGAAATCCCGGCCCGCGGGTCGAGCGCGCGGCGCAGCAACGGGTTGTTCTGCTGCGGTTGGCTGCCCGCTTCGTCCAGCGTCTCCTCGGCAACCAAGCCTGCGTCTCCCGAAGCCTGCGCGGACTTTTGGGCGGCAAGCATTACCGGCCGGTGAAATCCTCAAGCTGCTCGGCCAGGAGGCGCACCGAATGGAGCGCCCGCCTGCCCGCGAGGTCGGCGATCTGGTGGCGGCAGGAGGTGCCGTCGGCGACGATCAGGTCCTCCGCGCCGGCCGAAGCGAGCGCGGGCAAGAGCCCCGCTTCGGCGATCGCGCGCGAGACCGGCTCGGTCTCCGCCTGATAGCCAAAGGCGCCCGCCATGCCGCAGCAGGTGGCAGTGATCGGCCGCACTTCGAGCCCGGGGATGCGCTGGAGTGCGGCGAGGGTCGCGGGGAAGGCGCCGAAAGCCTTCTGGTGGCAGTGCCCGTGCACGTGCACGGTGCCGGCGCGCGGGGCGAGCGGCAGCGGCGGCTTCTCGCGCGCCAGGAACTCGCCGATCAGCATCGCCCGCTCCGCGAGCGCCCGCGCCTCCGGCCCGGGGATCAGCGCCGGGATCTCGTCGCGCAGCGTCAGGAGGCAGGAGGGTTCGAGCCCGATCACGGGCCGCTCGCCGGCGCAGGCGCGGAGCAGCCGGCCCGCCTCCTCGCGCGCCCGGCCGACGAGGCCGGCGGCGAGGTAGGTCCGCCCGCAGCAGAGCGGCCGGCCGGGAGCGGCGGGGACGATGGCGCGGTAGCCGGCGGCGGCCAGCACGTGCAGCGCCGCGCGCAGATTCTCCGGCTCGAAATAGCGGTTGAAGGTGTCGGCGAGCAGCAGAACCTCGCCCCCCGCGGCATTGCGCACCGCCGCCGGCGCGGCGCGCGCCTCCCCGTCGCGGAAGAGATCCCGCCGGAATTCGGGCAGCTTTCGCCGTGCGGCGATCCCGAAAAACCGCTCTCCTTGCCGGGCAACGAAAGAAAAACGGTTGCGGAGGTTGGCCAGCGGGGCGAGCCGTGCGGCGATCGGCGCATAGCGGGGCAGGGAGGCGATCAGGCGCTCCCGCCGCCCCGCGCCCTTGCGCGCCACGCGCGCGGCCAGCACCTCGATCTTCATCCGCGCCATATCGACGCCCGTCGGGCATTCGCGCCGGCAGGCCTTGCAGGAAACGCAGAGCGCCATCGCCTCGGCGAGCGCGTCCGAGGCCATCGCGTCCGGCCCGAGCTGGCCGGTGAGCGCGAGCCTGAGCGTGTTCGCCCGCCCGCGCGTCAGATGCTTCTCCTCGCGCGTCGCGCGGAAGCTCGGGCACATCACGCCCGCATCGAAGGCGCGGCAGGCGCCGTTGTTGTTGCACATCTCGACCGCGCCCAAGAGCCCGCCGAGCGGGCCGGGATGGGAAGACCAGTCGAGCACCGGGGAAAAACCCTCCGCCGGCGCGTAGCCCGGGCCGTAGCGAAACAGGCGCCGATCATCCATCCGCGGCGGATCGACGATGCGGTGCGGGTTGAAGAGCGTGCCCGGGTCGAACGCCTGCTTCACGGCTGCGAAAGCCGCCGTGATGCGCGGGCCGAACATCGCCTCGTGGAACTCGCTCCGCGCGATGCCGTCGCCGTGCTCGCCGCTGTGGCTTCCTTTGTATTCGCGAACCAGGGAAAAACATTCCTCGGCGACCGCGCGCATCGTCGCGACGTCGCCCGGATCCTTGAGGTTGAGCACCGGCCGGACATGCAGGCAGCCGACCGAGGCGTGCGCGTACCACGTCCCTTTGACGCCGTGGCCGGCGAACACTTCGTTCAGCCGCTCGGTGTAGGCGTCGAGGTCGGCGAGATCGACCGCGCAATCCTCGATGAACGAGACCGGCTTCCCGTTCCCCTTCATCGACATCATGATGTTGAGCCCGGCCTCGCGGACCGCCGCGATCTCGGCCTGGAATTCAGGCTCGGTCGCGCGGACGAGCGCGTTCGCCTGCCCGAGATCGCCCATCGCCTCCGCGAGTGCGTCGAGCTTCCGGGCGAGGGCCGCGTCCTCCTCGCCGTGGAACTCGACGAGAAGCAGGCTTCCCGGCTGGCCGATCAGCATCCGTTCGATCGTCGGGCGATAGATCGGGATCGAAAGCCCGAGCGCGATCATCGTGCTGTCGATGAGCTCGACCGCCTCGGGGTCGAGTGCCACGAGCCGCTGCGTCGCCCGCATCGCCTCGCGGAAGGAGGGGAACTGGCAGATGCCGACGACCTTGCGCGGCTTGATCGGTGCCAGCTTGAGCGTGAGCGCGGTGGAGAAGGCGAGCGTGCCTTCGGAACCCACCAGCAGCCGCGCCAAATTCTCCCGCCCCGCCGCGCGCGCCGCCGGCGTCAGCACGTCGAGATTGTAGCCGCCGACGCGCCGGAGCTGGCGGGGGAAGCGCGCTTCGATTTCCTCCGCCTCGGCCGCGCCGAGCGCGCGCAGACGCTGGATCAGTTGCGCAATGCCCGCCGGTGCCTCGGGCCCGATATTGTCGGCGACCACGCCGAACTCATGGCGCGTCCCGTCGGCGAGCAGCGCCTCGATCGCGATGACGTTGTCCGCCATCAGCCCATAGCGGATCGATTTCGAGCCGCAGGAATTGTTCCCCGCCATGCCGCCGATCGTCGCCCGCGCATGCGTCGAGGGATCGACCGGGAAGAAGAGCCCGTGCGGCTTGAGCGCCGCGTTCAGCGCGCCGAGCACGAGCCCGGGCTCGACGGTCGCCGTTTGCGCCGCCGCGTCGATCGCGAGCACGCGGCGGAGATGGCGCGAGCAGTCGATCACGATCGCCCGGTTCACCGTCTGCCCGCACTGGCTCGTCCCGCCCCCCCGCGGCAGCACCGGCACGCCCTCCTCGCGGGCGATCGCGAGCGTCGCCGCCACGTCCTCGATCCGCTCCGGGACGACGACCCCGATCGGCTCGACCTGGTAGATCGAGGCGTCGGTCGCGTAGCGGCCGCGGCTCGCCGCGTCGAACAGCACGTCGCCGGCGATCGCCCGCCCGAGGCGGGACGCGAGGCGGGAGTCCCCGGGTCCGATCGCCGTCATCCGTTCCTCTTCATTCCGCCAGGCAGGGGGGACCAGCGCCGGGCGCCGGTCAATCCCCGCATCCCGGTTGCCGCGCTCCCGCCCCCACCCCATACTCTGCGTCCTTTTGGGAGCGTCCCCGGGGGAGAAACGTGAAGCCCGCCAATAGCCTGCTCGCCGCGACCGGCACGACGATCTTCACGGTGATGTCCGCACTCGCCGCCGAGCACCAGGCGATCAATCTCGGCCAGGGGTTCCCGGACACCGACGGTCCGGCGGACATGCTCGCCGCCGCCGCTTCGGCGCTGATGGACGGGCGCAACCAGTATCCGCCGATGACGGGCGTGCCCGAGCTCCGCCAGGCGGTCGCCGCCGCCAATGGCCGCTTCTACGGGCTCACGGTCGATCCGGACCGCGAGGTGGTGGTGACCTCGGGCGCGACCGAGGCGCTCGCCGCCTGCCTCATGGCCCTGCTCGACCCGGGCGACGAAGTCGTGCTGATCGAGCCGCTCTACGACACCTATCTTCCGGTCGTGAAAATGCTGGGCGCGGTGCCGCGCCTGGTCCGCCTCGCCCCGCCGCGCTGGGAGCTGCCGCGCGCCGCGCTCGCCGCCGCCTTCGGCCCGCGCACCAAGGCGATCCTCCTCAACACGCCAATGAACCCGACCGGCAAGGTCTTCACCGCCGCCGAGCTCGCCTTCATCGGCGAGCTCCTCCAGCGCCACGACGCCTATGCGATCTGCGACGAGGTCTACGAGCATCTCACCTATGACGGCTGGCGCCACATCCCGCTGATGACCCTGCCCGGACTCCGCCCGCGCACGCTCCGCATCGGCAGCGCCGGCAAGGCGTTTTCGCTCACCGGCTGGAAGGTGGGCTATGTCACGGCGCCGGCCGAGCTCGCCGGCTTCGTCGCCAAGGCGCACCAGAACCTCATCTTCGCGACCGCACCCAACCTCCAGCGCGCGGTCGCGATGGGGCTCGCCAAGGACGATTCCTATTTCACCGATCTCGCCGCCGGTCTCGCCGCGCGGCGCGACAAGCTCGCCGCCGGCCTCACATCGCTCGGCATGGAGGTCCTGCCCTGCCAGGGAAGCTATTTCCTGATTGCCGATTTCGCCCCGCTCGGCTTCGCGGGAGACGATGTCGCCTTCTGCCGCCACATCACCGAACGCGCGGGCGTCGCCGCGATCCCGGTCTCGGCTTTCTTCGACGCCGCTGCGGACTCCGGCGCCCCGGGCCACTACGCGCGCTTCGCCTTCTGCAAGCGCGAGACGGTGCTGGACGAGGCGATCGCCCGCCTCGCTCGCCATTTCGGCGCCGCGCCGGGCGCCGTCTCATTGACGGAAGCCGGCCGAGCATCCTACACGGCGGGGCCGCGGCGGGCGTAGCTCAGGTGGTAGAGCGCCAGATTGTGGTTCTGGATGTCACGGGTTCGAGTCCCGTCGCTCGCCCATATTGACCGCCCGGCGGCGCTGATCTTGGCCGGCGGGCGCGCCGAACGCTTGGGCGAGGCGGAGAAGCCGCTCATCCTTCTCGGCGGGCAAACCATCCTCGAGCGCATCCTCGCCGCCCTCGCCGACGACGTCGCCGCGGTGGCGCTCAGCGCCAACGGCGATCCCGCGCGCTTCTCCCGCTTCGGCCTCACGGTCCTGCCGGACGGTCCTTTCGCCGGCGAAGGCCCGCTCGCCGGCCTGCTCGCCGGGCTCGACTGGGCGGCGGCCCTCGGCGCCGCCGCGCTGCTGACGGTGCCGGGCGACACGCCCTTCCTCCCCGCTCACCTCGCACCCCGGCTCGCCCCCGCCCCCGCGGTCGCCGCCAGCTTCGGCCGGCTCCATCACCTCGTGGCGCTCTGGCCCGTCACCGCGCGCGCCGCCCTCGCCGCCCGCCTCGCGGCGCCCGGCCCGCGCGCGGTCGCAGCCTTCGCCGCAACGCTCGCCCCCCGCGTGGTCGAATTCCATGTCGAACCCGCTGGCAGCCCCCGCGATCCCTTCCTCAACATCAACACGCCGGCGGACCTCGCCCGGGCGATCGCGGCAGCCGGCGCCTGAGAATGACGGAAGCTGTTGCAGCATCGCCCGCGCTGCGCGATCGTTCCTTCCGCAAGCCCTCGGTTCGAAGGGCGCAAGACCCGGGGGCGAGGCAAGGAGGGGGACAATGACAGACGAGACAAGGAATCGCTGGAGCCGGCGCGGCCTGGCGGGTGTGGCCGCACTCCTGCCGGCCGTGGCGCTGGCGGCGCCGGCGGCAGCCGCAACCGCCGCCGGCGAGAGCACCTTCGAGCGAGTGATGCGCACCAAGAAGCTCCGCGTGTCCGCGCTCACCGGCGAGCTTCCCTATTTCGACAAGGACCTGGCCACCGGCAAATGGACCGGCTTCGCCAACGCGATGGCGCTCGATATCGCCAATGTCTTCGGCGCCGAGCTTGTCTATGTCGATGCGACCTGGGGCACCTCGGTGCTCGATCTGCAAACGAACAAGGTCGATCTCTCGTTCGCGCTCAACCCGACGCCCGAGCGCGCGCTCGCGATCGGCTTCAGCGAGCCGATCTTCATCCATCCGTTCGGCTGCATCGCCAAGCCAGGCTTCAAGCCGACCACCTGGGCCGAGATCGACAAGCCGGGGCTCAAGATCGGCGTCTCGGTGGGCTCGCTCTACCAGACGCTCGCCAAGCAATACGCGCCGAAGGCGACCGCCGTCGGGCTCACGAGCTCGGACGCCTGCATCCTCGCCTACCAGTCCGGCCGCGCCGATATCGTGCTGCTGGCGGCGATCCCGGGCCTTGCCGCCATCGGCAAGAACCCTTCGCTCGGCAGCTACGCGATACTCTCCGATCCGGTGATCGCGCTGCCGAGCAGCCTCGGCATCCAGCTCCAGCCCGACACGCGCTTCCGCGACGTGCTCAACGCCTGGATCGACTACAACGGCGGCGTCGGCCAGATCCGCCAGTGGGTGATCGCGGGGCTGGAGCAGGAAGGGGTCAAGGCGGAGCAGCTCCCCGACAACCTCACCTTCTGATTCCGGATCTCCCGGAGCCGGCTCCCGGCGGCCGGAGGGGCCGCAAGGAATCCGGGCGAATTCCGCCGCGCAGCCGCGGCATTTCGTAAAGGCGGGCCGGACGCGGATGCACTACCAGTGGAGCTTCGGCTTCCTCGCCCGCTACGAGCGGCTGTTCGTGCTCGGCACGGCGATCACCATCGCCTACACGGTCGGCACCGTCCTGCTCGGGCTCCTCATCGGGCTCGCCCTCGGCATGGGCCGGCTCACGAACTCGAAGCTGGTCAATGCCCCGCTGCTCGCCTTCACCGAGCTCTTCCGCTGCACGCCGCTGCTCGTGCAGCTCATCTGGATCTACTACGCGCTGCCCGTGCTGCTGCACATCTCGCTCTCGGCGACCGCGGCGGCGACGATCACGCTCTCCTGCTATACCGGCGTCTTCTATGCCGAGATTTTCCGCGGCGGGATCGTCTCGATCGAGCGCGGGCAGTGGGACGCCGCCCGTGCGCTCGGCCTCCCCTGGTGGAAGTTGATGCGGCTCGTCATTCTGCCGCAGGCGGTCCGGCGGATGATCCCACCGTTCATGAACCAGTCGATCACCCAGCTCAAGAACACCTCGCTCGTCTCGGTCATCGCGGTGCCGGACGTGCTCTACCAGGGCGAGCTGGTGACGGGCGCGACTTACCGCCCGCTCGAGGTCTATACAGTGGTGGCGCTGATCTATTTCGCGCTCCTCCTCCCGAGCACCTTCCTCGTCCGCGCCTACGAGCACCGCCTGGCGCGCCGCAGCACCGCCTGAGTGCCTGTGGCGCCGGCACGCGGCGGCGCGGTCTGGGTGCCCGGGCATTGGGGCCCCTATGGCTGGGTGCGCGGCCACTGGACTTGAACGCGATAGCCTGCTGAGTCTGGCAGGCCGGGTCCCGATCGCGTTTCCACCAAGGGGGGAAAAGTGCCGTCCGCCAGCAACGCGCCGCGCTACCGCCCCGGGCGACACTTCCTCCAAATTCCCGGCCCCACCAACGTGCCGGACCGGGTGCTGCGCGCGATCGACAACCCGACGATCGACCATCGCGGCCCCGAGTTCGGCGGGCTCGGCCGGGAGACGCTCGCCCGCCTCAAGCGCGTCTTCCGCACCGCTGACCCGGTCGTCATCTACCCCGCCTCCGGCACCGGCGCCTGGGAGGCCGCCCTCGTCAACACGCTCTCCCCCGGCGATCGCGTGCTGATGTGCCGCACCGGCTGGTTCGCCACCCTATGGAAGGAGATGGCCGAACGCCTCGGCCTCGAGCCCCTCTTCGTCGAGACCGACTGGCGCCGCGGCGCCGACGCCGCCGCGATCGGCGCCGCCCTCGCCGCCGACCTTGCCACCGACCCGGAACACCGCATCAAGGCCGTCTGCGTCGTCCACAACGAGACCTCCACCGGCTGCACCAGCCGAATCGACGAGGTGCGCGCGGCGATCGACGCCGCGCACCACCCCGCCCTCCTCCTGGTGGACACCATCTCCTCGCTCGCCAGCATCGACTACCGCCACGACGAGTGGGGCGTCGACGTCACGGTCGCCGGCTCCCAGAAGGGCCTGATGCTGCCGCCCGGCCTCTCCTTCAACGCCGTCAGCGAAAAGGCGCTCGCCGCCTCCGCCAAGGCCCGCCTGCCGCGCAGCTACTGGGACTGGCAGGCGATGCTGAAGCCCAACGCGGACGGCTACTTCCCCTTCACCCCCTCGACCAACCTCCTCTACGGCCTCGCCGCCGCTCTCGACATGCTCTTCGAGGAGGGGCTCCCGCAGGTCTTCGCCCGGCACGACCGCCACGCCGAAGCGACGCGCCGCGCGGTCCGCGCCTGGGGGCTCGAGATCCAGTGCGCCGAGCCGCGCCACTACTCCTCCTCGCTCACCGCCGTGCGCCTCCCCGAAGGCCATAGCGCGGACGCGCTCCGGGCGCTGATCCTCGAGCGCTTCAACATGAGCCTCGGCAACGGCCTCGGCATCCTCAGGGACCGGGTGTTCCGCATCGGCCATCTCGGGAATTTCGGCGATCTCGAGCTGATCGGCACCCTGGGCGGCGTCGAGATGGGGCTCGCCGCCGCCGGCGTGCCGCATCAGCCGGGCGGCGTGCAGGCGGCCCTCGCCTATCTTTCGCAGACACCCTGACCCGGCAACGACGAAGAGGAACGAACATGGCGCAGCCGATCGAAGCGTGGACCTGGCCGACGCCCAACGGCCACAAGCTCCATATCGCGCTCGAGGAGCTCGGCCTCCCCTACACCGTGATCCCCGTGAACATCGGCGCCGGCGAGCAATTCCGCCCGGAGTTCTTGGGCCTAACGCCCAATCACCGCATCCCCGCGATCGTCGACCCCGACGGCCCCGGCGGCGCGCCGCTCCGGCTCTTCGAATCGGGCGCGATCCTCATCTATCTGGCCGAAAAGACCGGCCGGCTGATCCCCGCCGATCCCGCCCAACGCTACGCCTGCCTCCAGTGGCTGATGTTCCAGATGGGCGGCGTCGGCCCGATGTTCGGCCAGTACAACCACTTCGCCGCCTACGCCCCGGAGAAGCTCCCCTACGCGATCGAGCGCTACGCGAGCGAGGTGAAGCGCCTGCACCGGGTGCTCGAGAAGCGCCTCTCGGAGAGCGAGTTCCTCGCCGGCCCGGACTACTCGATCGCCGACATCGCGACCTTCCCCTGGATCCGCAACCCCGACCGAAGGGGCATCGACCTCGCCGACTATCCCGCCATCCGACGCTGGCACGACATGATCGCCGCCCGCCCGGCGGTGCAGCGCGGGGTCGCGGTGCTCGCCGACCGCCAGCGCCGCGGCCAGATCAGCGCCGCCGAACGCGAGAATTTGTTCGGAACCACGCAGTTCGCGACGCGCTGAGGCGCCGGCGTTCCGCTACACTCGCGTAACGGGGCCCCTCTTGGGCTCAACGAGTTGTGACCGGGATTTACGCGGCATTGACTTGCATCTGCATGGAATGCCGTTGCGTCGGAGCAAGGATCGGGGTGCCGCGCCGCATTCGGCCGCGCGCCGCCGCGCCCTGAGCGGACGCGCCCGGAATGGGCTTCAGCGGCGAGGGCGAGGCGGGCGCGAATGGCGGGGGGCGATCTCCACGGGATGAAACCGGCGGCCGGCAAGGGCTTTGCCGCCGGCCGGGCATGGGTGCGGCCCTGCCGGCGATGAGTGCCCGGGTGCTGGTGGTCGACGATGTGCCTGCCAATGCCCGGCTCCTGGAGGCCCGACTGGCGGCCGAATACTACCAGGTCGCGAGCGCCGAGACCGGGCCCGAGGCGCTGAAGCTGAGCAGCGAATGGCGGCCGGACATCATCCTGCTCGACGTGATGATGCCCGGCATGGACGGGTTCGAGGTCTGCCGGCGGCTCAAGGCCGATCCCGCCACGAACTACGTCCCCGTGGTCATGGTGACGGCGCTCGGCGAGGCCGCCGAGAAAGTCCGCGGGCTCGAGGCCGGCGCGGACGACTTCCTGAGCAAGCCGATCGAGTTCGACACTTTGCTCGCCCGCGTGCGCGGCCTGGTGCGCCTCAAGCGTCTGCTCGACGAATGGCGCGCGCGCGGCGAGACGGCGCGCCTCCTCGGCCTCGCCGGCGGCTTCGCCGAGGCCCCCGCCATCGCCGGGGCGCGCGTCCTCGTTGTCGACGACTGGGAGTTCGAGGCCCGCTTCCTCCAGGAATGCCTCGCGCGCGAGGACGTCATCCCCGGCATCGCCCGCAGCGAGGAGGAGATGCTCTCGCTGGTCTGGGCGATCGACTTCGACCTCATCGTCCTCAGCCTCTCGCTCGCCAGCGGCGACCCGCTGGCGCTCGCCTCGCGCCTGCGCGCCAGCGACCGCACCCAGGAGGTGCCACTGCTCCTGGTCGCCGAACCCGAGCACCGCGGCCGTATCGTCCGCGGCTTCGACCTCGGCGCGAACGACTGGCTGCTCCGGCCGGTGGACGAGAACGAGCTCCGCGCCCGCGCGCGCAACCAGATCCGCCGCAAGCTCTACCAGCAGCGCCTGCGCGCCAACCTCGACCAGGCCCTGGCGGTCGCGCTCAACGACCCGCTCACCGGCCTCTACAACCAACGCTACGTCATGCACCATCTGCGCAATCTGCTGACGAGCGCGCCCGGCAACGGCCTCGCCGTGCTGATGATCGACGTGGACCACTTCAAGCGCGTGAACGACAGCTACGGCCACGCCATGGGAGACCAGGCGCTCAAGGGCGTGGCGGAAACGCTGCGGGCCAACCTCCGCGTCTTCGACACCCTGGCCCGCTACGGCGGCGAGGAGTTCGTCGTCGTCATGCCCGGCGCCAGCGCCGGCGAGGCCACCGGCGCCGGCGAAAGACTGCGCGACGCGGTCTCGCGCATGCGCTTCCAACCCGACGGCCGCGGCGTGCCCCACCGGCTCACGGTCAGCATCGGCGTCGCGGCAAGCACCGGCACCAGCGTGACGGCCGAAGCCCTCCTCCAGGTAGCGGACCGCGCCCTCGACAGCGCCAAACACGCCGGCCGCAACCGCGTCGAAATGGCCCGCGGCGACTGAGGCCAAGGGTCGGAAAGACCAAGGGGGCTCTGCCCCCTTGGAACCCCCGCCAAGGGCGAGCCCTTGGAACCCTTTCGTTTTGGCAGCCGCTGAGGGAGCGGTTTGGTCCCCGAGCGGAACGCTCGGGGACCAAACCGCTCCCTCAGCGGCTGCCAAGCGAATGGATTGCAAAGGCTCCGCCTTTGCCAGGGGGTCCAGGGGGACAGCGTCCCCCTGGCCTTCCAGACACTCGGTCACAGGCGCCGCCGGCAATCCTTTTGCGAAAGCGGGGGGAGCGAGGCAATGAAATTGTCCTCGCTTGCCGGGCAGGCGCGCGAATTTGTCACGACGGCGGGTCAAGAAAGGCCCCCGCCAAGGGATTAACCGGATTTCGGTTAAGTCTACCCACTGCATTGCAACATAATGATTTATCGGCGAGCGTCCCTTGTTGGGTAGCGCAGCCGGGCGTTAGTTTCCCGGGGCACGAGCGCGGGAGGAGCCGAATGGCACAGGCGTTGGATGGTCGGAAGCGGGCCAAGCCGCGTGAGCTCGGGCTTCCGCGCGAGCAGCTCCTGAAGGCGTACCGGGACATGCTGCTGATCCGCCGCTTCGAGGAGAAGGCGGGGCAGCTCTATGGCATGGGCCTCATCGGCGGGTTCTGCCACCTCTATATCGGCCAGGAGGCGGTGGTCGTCGGCATGCTCGCCGCCGTCGGCGAGGGCGATCTCGTGATCACCTCCTATCGCGACCACGGGCACATGCTGGCCACCGGCATGGAGCCGCGGGGCGTCATGGCCGAGCTTACCGGCCGCCGTGCCGGCTATTCGCACGGCAAGGGCGGCTCGATGCATATGTTCAGCAAGGAGCGCAATTTCTTTGGCGGCCACGGCATCGTCGGTTCCCAGGTGAGCCTCGGCACCGGGCTCGGCTTCAGCAACTGGTATCGCGGCAACGATCGGGTGAGCCTCACTTTTTTCGGCGAGGGCGCCGCCAACCAGGGCCAGGTGTACGAGAGCTTCAACATGGCGGCGCTCTTCAAGCTGCCGGTCGTCTATGTGATCGAGAACAACAAGTACAGCATGGGCACGAGCGTCGATCGCGCGACCACGTCGAAGGATCTCTCGCGCAACGGCGCGCCCTGGGGAATTCCGGGCGCCCAGGTGGATGGAATGGACGTGGTCGCGGTCAAGGAGGCGGCGGATATCGCGGTCGCGCATTGCCGCTCCGGCAAGGGACCATATCTGTTGGAGGCGAAGACCTATCGCTATCGCGGCCATTCGATGTCGGACCCGGCGCGCTATCGCACGCGCGAGGAGATCCAGCAGATGCGCACCGAGCATGATTGCATCGAGGGCGCGCGGGCCAAGCTGATGGCGCTCGATTTCGACGAGGCGTCGCTCAAGGCGATCGACGACGAGGTGAAGAAGATCGTCCAGGACGCCGCCGATTTTGCGCAAAGCGCGCCCGAGCCCGACCCCGCGGATCTCTACACGGACGTGCTTTTGGAGGCGTGAGAGCGATGACGACCCAGATCCTCATGCCCGCCCTATCGCCCACGATGACGGAAGGCAAGCTCGCGCGCTGGCTCAAGGGCGTCGGCGATCCGATCCGCTCGGGCGACGTGATCGCGGAGATCGAGACCGACAAGGCGACGATGGAGGTCGAGGCGGTGGACGAGGGACGGATCGCCCAAATTCTTGTGCCGGAGGGCACTGAGGGCGTGGCGGTCAACACGCCGATCGCGGTGCTCGCCGGCGATGGAGAGACGGGGACCCCGCCGGCGAGTCCGCCGGCAGCCAAGCCCGAGGCACCCGTCGCGCGCGCGCCCGCGCCGGTTCCGATGGCGGCGCCGCCTCCCGCGCCCGCGCCCGCTGCACCGGCGGCGGAGAAGGAATGGGGCGAGGTCAAGCACATCACCGTCCGCGACGCGCTCCGCGAGGCGATGATCGCCGAGATGCGCGCCGACGAGCGCGTCTTCCTGATCGGCGAGGAGGTCGCCCAGTACCAGGGCGCCTACAAGATCAGCCAGGGCATGCTCGACGAGTTCGGCCCCCGCCGCGTCATCGACACGCCGATCACCGAGCACGGCTTCACCGGGCTTGCCGTCGGCGCCGCGCTCAACGGCCTGCGCCCGATCGTCGAGTACATGACGTTCAACTTCGCCATGCAGGCGATGGACCAGATCATCAATTCCGCCACCAAGACGCTCTACATGTCCGGCGGACAGATGGGCTGCCCTATCGTCTTCCGCGGCCCCAACGGCGCCGCCGCGCGCGTCGCCGCCCAGCACAGCCAGTGCTACGCCTCCTGGTACGCCCACGTGCCTGGGCTCAAGGTCGCCGCCCCCTGGTCGTCGGCCGACGCGAAGGGCCTGCTCCGCACCGCGATCCGCGATCCCAATCCGGTGATCTTCCTCGAGAACGAGATTCTCTATGGCCACAGCTTCGATTGTCCGGTGGCCGAGGATTTCGCCCTGCCGCTCGGCAAGGCGAAGATCGAGCGCGCCGGCGACCGCGTCACCCTCGTCGCCTTCGGCATCATGGTGGGCGTGGCGATGGCGGCGGCCGAAGCGCTCGCCGGCCAGGGCATCGAGGCCGAGGTGATCAATCTCCGTACGCTGCGTCCGCTCGACACCGCAACCGTGGTCGAGAGCGTCAAGCGCACCAACCGCCTCGTCACCGTCGAGGAGGGATGGCCCTACGCCGGCATCGGCGCCGAAGTGGCGATGCAGGTGATCGAGAACGCGTTCGACTGGCTCGACGCGCCGCCCGTCCGCATCCATGGCGCGGACGTGCCGCTCCCCTATGCCGCCAATCTCGAGAAGCTCGCCCTGCCGCAGCCCGAATGGGTTGTCGAGGCAGTGCGGAAAATCGTGTGACGGGCGGGGAAGAGCGATGTCCACCAATATCCTGATGCCTGCGCTCAGCCCGACGATGACCGAGGGTACGCTCGCGCGCTGGCTCAAGAAGGAGGGCGATGCGGTCAAGGCCGGCGACGTGATCGCCGAGATCGAGACCGACAAGGCGACGATGGAAGTGGAGGCCGTGGACGAAGGCGTGCTGGGCAAGATCATCGTCCCCGACGGCACTCAGGGCGTCGCGGTCAATGCGCCGATCGCGGTCCTGCTGGACGAAGGCGAGAAGCTGAGCGACGCGCCTCCGCCGCCCGCAGCGCCATCTTCCGCTCCGCTGCCGGCCGCTCCACCCGCGGCCGCGCCGGCTTCCGTCACCTCGTCTCCCGCTCCGCGCGGCAACGGCGCCGCCGCCCCCGGCGGGCGCATCTTCGTCTCCCCGCTCGCGCGCCGGATGGCCGCCCAGGCCGGGCTCGAGCTTGCCGGCCTCACCGGCACCGGCCCCAATGGGCGGATCGTCAAGGCCGATATCGAGGCAGCGCTCGAGCACGCGCCAACGCCAACGCCGGCGCCGGCCCGGCCTGCAGCGCCGCCGGCCCCGGCCCAGCCGGCGGTTGCGGCGAAGCCTGCGCCCATTACCGCGCCGCACCGCCTCATCCCGCACACCACCATGCGCCGGGTGATCGCGCGCCGCCTCACCGAGAGCAAGCAGACCATCCCCCATTTCTACCTCTCGGCGGAAATCGCCCTCGATGCGCTGCTCAAGCTCCGCGCCGACCTCAACGCCCGCTCGCCCAAGGAAGGGCCCACCGCCTTCAAGCTCTCGGTCAACGATCTCGTCATCAAGGCCGTCGCCATCGCGATCGCCCGCGTGCCGCGCGTGAACGCGACCTACACCGAGGAAGGCATCGCCGAGTACGACGACATCGATATCAGTGTCGCCGTCGCGATCCCGGACGGCCTCATCACGCCCATCATCCGCAAGGCCGATAAGAAGGGCCTCGCCGCGATCAGCAACGAGATGAAAGATCTGGCGGCCCGCGCGAAATCGGGAAAGCTCAAGCCGGAGGAGTTCCAGGGCGGCGGCTTCTCGATCTCCAACCTCGGCATGTACGGCATCCGCGAGTTCGCCGCCGTCATCAACCCGCCGCAGGCGGCGATCCTCGCCGTCGGCGCCGGCGAGAAGCGGCCGGTGGTGAAGGAGGGCCAGCTTGCCATCGCCACGATGATGACGATCACGCTCTCGGTCGATCATCGCGTGATCGACGGCGCGCTCGGCGCGGAGTGGCTCTCGGCCTTCAAGGCGATCGTCGAAGACCCGCTGAGCCTGATGCTGTGAGCGGGGAGGGGTTCTCGCTCCGCCCGGCAGCACCCGAGGACGTGCCGGCGCTGCTCCGGCTCGTCCGCGCGCTCGCCGAATACGAGCGGCTGCTGCACGAAGTGCGCGCGACCGAGGCGGACCTCGAAGCCGCCCTCTTCGGCACGCCCGCGCGCGCGTGGGCCCTTCTCGCCGATGTCGCCGGCACCGCGGTCGGCTTCGCGCTCTGGTTCTACAGCTTCAGCACTTTCACCGGCCGCGCGGGGCTCTATCTCGAGGACATCTATGTCGAGCCCGCGCATCGCGGCCGCGGCATCGGGCGCGCGATTTTCTGCTACCTCGCAAAGCGAGCGCTCGCCGAGGGCTGCGCGCGCTTCGAATGGGCGGTGCTCGACTGGAACAAGCCTGCGATCGGCTTCTATGCACGCTTGGGCGCGCAGCCGATGGCGGAGTGGAGAATAGAGCGGCTGAGCGGGCCCGCGCTCGCTTCGCTCGCAGCCGGAGAAGGAGGACCATGGCCGACACATCCTTCGACCTGATCGTGCTCGGCGCCGGCCCGGGCGGCTATGTCGCCGCAATCCGCGCCGCCCAGCTCGGCATGAAGACGGCGATCGTCGAGCGCGAGAATCTGGGCGGCATCTGCCTCAACTGGGGCTGCATCCCCACCAAGGCGCTGCTGCGGACGAGCGAGATCAACCATCTCCTCCATCATTTAGGCGAATTCGGCTTCGCCGCCGAGAACCCGCGTTTCGAGATCGAGAAGGTCGTGAAGCGTTCGCGCGCGGTCGCCAAGCAGCTCTCCTCCGGCGTCGGCTACCTCATGAAGAAGCACAAGATCACGGTCTTCGACGCGGAAGGAAAGCTTGGCGGCAAAGGGAAGCTCCAGCTTGCGAAAAACGGCACCGCACTTCCCGCCATCACCGCCCCGCACATCATCCTTGCGACCGGCGCCCGCGCGCGCGAGCTGCCGGGGATCGAGGCGGACGGCAAGCTGATCTGGACCTACAGGCAGGCGATGGTCCCGCCCGCCATGCCGAAATCGCTCCTCGTCATCGGCTCGGGCGCGATCGGCGTCGAGTTCGCGAGCTTCTATCGCGACATGGGTGCCAAGGTCACGCTGGTCGAGGTGCTCGATCGCATCCTCCCCGTGGAGGACGAGGAGATCAGCGCCTTCGCCCGCAAATCCTTCGCCAAGCAGGGGATCGAGATCGCCACCGGCGCCTCCGTCACCGCCGTGAAGAAAGGCGCGGACAGCGTCAGCGCGACCATCGAGGGCGGCGGCGCCAAGCGCGAGATCACCGTCGATCGGGTGATCTCGGCGATCGGCATCGTCGGCAATGTCGAGAACATCGGCCTCGAAGGCACCGGCGTGAAGGTCGAGCGGACGCATGTCGTCATCGACGAGTTCTGCCGCACCGGCGAGGCCGGGCTCTACGCGATCGGCGATCTCGTCGGCCCGCCCTGGCTCGCCCACAAGGCGATGCACGAAGGCGTGCTCTGCGTCGAGAAGATCGCGGGGCTCAACGATGTCCATCCGCTCGACACCAGCAATATCCCGGGCTGCACCTATTGCCGTCCGCAAATCGCCTCGGTCGGGCTCACCGAGGCCGAGGCGAAGCGCCGCGGCCACGCGGTGCGCGTCGGGCACTTCCCCTTCATCGGCAACGGCAAGGCGATCGCGCTGGGCGAGCCGGAGGGGATGGTGAAGACGGTGTTCGACGCGAAAACCGGCGAGCTCCTCGGCGCGCACATGATCGGCGCCGAGGTGACCGAGCTCATCCAGGGCTTCGCCATCGCCCGGACGCTCGAGAGCACGGAGGCCGAGCTGATGGAGACCATCTTCCCTCACCCGACCGTGAGCGAGACCATGCACGAGGCAGTGCTGGACGCCTACGGCAAGGTGCTCCACATCTGAGAGACCGCGCGCTTGACGCTCCCCGCCATCCCCGCCACTTCTCAGCCTCAGGAGGTCCCGCTTGGGTGAGGCAATGAGCACGCGCATCGTGATCGACCATCGCGAGGGCGGCTCGGCTTCGGTCGCGCGCCACCCCGAGAAGGTGCATCGCGCCGACAACCCGATCCAGCGCAAGCCGCCCTGGATCCGGGTCAAGGCGCCGACCCACCCGATCTACCACGAGACCCGCGCGCTGATGCGCGAGAACCGCCTCGTCACCGTCTGCGAGGAGGCCGCCTGCCCGAACATCGGCGAGTGCTGGGCCCAGCGCCACGCCACCATGATGATCATGGGCGATGTCTGCACGCGCGCCTGCGGCTTCTGCAACGTTGCGACCGGCCTGCCCCGCCCGCTCGATGCCGGCGAGCCCACCCGCGTCGCCGACGCGGTCGCCCGCCTCGGCCTCAGGCACGTGGTCATCACCTCGGTCGATCGCGACGATCTGCCGGACGGCGGCGCCGGCCACTTCGCCGCCGTCATACGCGCCCTTCGCGCCCAGGCTCCCGGCACCTCGGTCGAGGTTCTGACGCCCGACTTTCTGCGCAAGCCAGGCGCGCTCGAGCGCGTGGTGGAGGCCCGTCCCGACGTCTTCAACCACAATCTCGAGACGGTCCCGCGCCTCTATCCCACCATCCGTCCCGGCGCGCGCTACTACCAGTCGCTCCGCCTGCTCGATCGCGCGAAGACGCTCGATGCCACCCTCTTCACCAAGTCCGGCCTGATGGTTGGCCTCGGCGAGGAACGCGCGGAAATCCTCCAGGTGATGGATGATCTTCGCGTCGCCGGCGTCGATTTCCTCACCATCGGCCAGTACCTCCAGCCGACGGTGAAGCACGCCGCCGTGGCGCGCTTCGTCCCACCCGAGGAATTCGCAGAATACGCAGCGCTCGCGCGCGGCAAGGGATTCCTCCTCGTCAGCGCCTCGCCTCTCACCCGCAGTTCCTATCACGCGGACGACGATTTCGCTGCGCTCAGGGCAGCGCGGGCGAAAGAGGTCGCGGCGGCGTCGTAGCGCGCCATGCCGACATACGCGGAGCGCACGCTGGTTCCCTACCGGCCCGATCAACTCTTCGATCTGGTGGCCGACGTGGGCGAATACCCGCGCTTCCTCCCCTGGTGCGTCGGCGCGCGCGTGCGCACCCGCTCCGAGACCGCGCTGGTGGCGGATCTCACGATCGGCTTCGGCCCTTTCCGCGAGAGCTTCACCAGCCGCGTGGCGCTGGAGCGCCCGCGCCGCATCCGCGTCAGCTACGAGAACGGCCCGTTCCGCTTTCTCAACAACGAGTGGGTGTTCCTCTCCGATCCCCAAGGCTGCCCCGGCGGCTGCGAGGTCGATTTCTTCGTCGCCTTCGAATTCCGCAGCCGCATCCTCAAAAAAGCCGTGGGCGTCGTCTTCGGCGAGGCGGTGCGGCGGATGGTGAAAGCCTTCCGCAAGCGGGCGGGCGAGGTCTATGGGCCCCCGCCGGCCACGCTCGAAGTGGCCGCCGCGGCCCCGAAGGCCCTCACGCGCTGATTTTCCTCGCCGCTACGAAAGGGACAATGCCATGGCCTATGCGCCGCCGAAGCCGGATCCGTCGCTGCCGCCGGTCCGCGTCAATCTCTATTCCGACACCCAAACGAAACCGACGGCGCCGATGCGCGCGGCGATCGCGGCCGCCGAGGTGGGCGACGAGCAGGCGGGCCAGGACCCCACGGTCAACCGCCTCTGCGAGCGGATGGCGTCGCTTCTCGGCAAGGAGGCGGCAATCTTCCTGCCCTCCGGAACCATGTGCAACGAGGTGGCGATCCTCACCCATTGCCGCCCGGGCGATGAGATCCTCGCCCACAACACCGCGCATATCGCGACCGCGGAGGGCGGCGCGCCCTGGGCGCTCGCCGGCGCCCGCGTCGTGCCGCTCGAAGGCCCGCACGGCACCTTCGATGTCGCGACCCTCGAGGCCGCGCTCCGCCCACGCACCCGCTACGCCCCGCCGCAGGCGCTCGTCGCCGTCGAGCAAACCTCCAATCTCGGCGGCGGCGCGGTCTGGCCGCTCGCCGCCCTCGGCGCCGTCGCCGACGCCGCCCACGAGGCCGGCCTCGCCACCCACATGGATGGCGCCCGGCTGATGAACGCCGTCGTCGCGAGCGGGGTTCCCGCGCACGAGATGGCCGCCGGCTACGACAGCGTCTGGCTCGATTTCACCAAGGGGCTCGGCGCGCCCCTGGGCGCCGTCCTCGCCGGCTCGTCGGCCTTCATCGACGCGGCCTGGCGCTGGAAGCAGCGGCTCGGCGGCTCGATGCGCCAGGGCGGCATCTGCGCCGCGGGCTGCCTCTACGCGCTCGACCACAACATCGAGCGCCTCGCCGAGGACCACGAGAACGCCAAGGCGCTCGCCCGCGGGCTTGCCCAGATCCGCGGAATCACGGTCGAGCCGCCCGAGACCAACCTCGTCTTCTTCGACACCTCGGGCACCGGCATGACCGCCGACGCGCTCGCCGGGCGCGCGCTGCGCCAAGGCGTGCGCATCTCCACCATGGGGAAATTCCGCGGCCGGGCGTGCCTTCATCTCGACATCGACGGCGCCGGCGTCGCCGAGGCGCTCGGCGTGCTGCGCGCGGTGGCCGCCGCCGAGATGGCCGCCTGAGCGGACCCTCATGCTGAGCGAGGCGGTGCTGGGCGAGGCCGCCCTCCTGCTCGCGCTCTGCCGCGCGCGCGGCCTCAAGCTCGCCGCGGCCGAGAGCTGCACCGGCGGGCTTGTCGCGGCCGCGCTCACGTCCATCCCCGGCTCGTCGGACGTGTTCGAGCGCGGCTTCGTCACCTACTCGAACGAGGCCAAGGAGACGATGCTCGGCGTGCCCGCCGCGCTGATCGAACGCGAGGGCGCGGTGAGCGAGGCGGTTGCGAAGGAGATGGCCGCGGGTGCGATCCGCAACTCCTCCGCCAGCCTCGCCGTCTCGATCACCGGCGTCGCCGGCCCCGGCGGCGGGACCCCGCAGAAGCCCGTCGGCCTCGTCTGGCTCGGGGCGGCGCATTTCGGCGGCGAGGTGCGGAGCGAGCGGCATCTCTTTCCCGGCGACCGGGCCGCGGTCCGCGCGGCAAGCGTCGCCGCCGCGCTCGCCCTCCTCGCGGCGATGGCCGAACCGCTCCCGCCCTCCGGATGACGGACTGCCCAAAGGCCGACTACGACGTCGCGGTCGTCGGCGCGGGCGTCGCCGGCCTCGCGGCCGCGACCACGCTCGCCGCCGCCGGCAAAACCGCGATCGTGCTCGAGGCGGGCGAGCGCGTCGGCGGCCGCGCCTGGACTGCCTATCCGCCCTCCCTCGGCGGCGTCTGGTTCGACATGGGTGCGCTCCTGCTGCACGCGGCCGAGCGCAACCCGCTCGTCGCGATCGCCGAGCGCGCCGGAGAGAAACTGAGGCAGCCGACCGAAATGCGCGAGGAGCGGACCTTCGTCGGCACGCGCCTCGCCGATGCCGCGGAGCTGGCCGACTACGAAGCCGCCTGGGACCGCTTCACCGCCAAGGCGGACGAGCTTCTCTCCGCCTCCGATGCGCCGCTTGCCGCGGTCGCCGCCCACCTCGCCCACGACCCCTGGGCGCTCACCGTGGAGGCCTGGGAAGGCCCGGTGATCTGCGCCGCCGACGCCGCCGATTTCAGCCTCCGGGACTGGCGAACCAACGCGCTCTCGGGCAGCAACCTGGTGCCCGAGGGCGGGATTGGCGCCTTCGTCGCCCGCCGCCTCGCCGCCGGCCTCGACATCCGGCTCGGCACGCCGGTCCTTCGGATCGGCTGGGACGGTCCCGGGGGCAGTGGCGTCAGCCTCGAAACGAGCGCCGGCACTATCCGGGCCCAAAGCGCGATTGTCACGGTCTCCACGGGCGTCCTCGCCGCCGGGACGCTGGCCTTCGACCCCGCACTCCCCGCCGCGCACCAGGCCGCCATCGCCGCGCTGCCGATGGGCCTCGCCACGAAGATCGTGCTGCCCGCCCAAACCCAGGACCGGCTGGACCTTCCTCCGCACTGCCTGGTCGATCATCGGGTCGAGAAAGCGGGCGAGCCGATGATGATCTTCCAATGCTGGCCGTACGGGCGGGACTACGTGCAGGGCTGGGTCGGCGGCCGCATTGCTTGGGCGCTGGCGCGCGAAGGCGACGATGCCGTCGCGGACTTCGCCCGCGCGCAGCTCCGCCGCTTGTTTGGCGCCCGGGTCGACCGGCTCTTCGGCCCGGCCGCGCTCGTCACGCACTGGGAAAAGGACCCATTTGTCCGCGGCGCCTACTGCTACGCCCGCCCCGGCGAGGCCGCGGCGCGCGCCCGCCTCGCCGAGCCGCTCGCCGGCGGACGGTTGATCTTTGCCGGCGAAGCCTGCCACGAAGGGCTCGCGGGCACGCTCGGCGGAGCCTGGGAGAGCGGAGAAAGGGCAGCGCGGCTGGCAATGCCATGATCAACCTCGCGTTCTGGCGCAAGCCGCGGATCAACGTGATCGTCCTGCACGGGATGATCGCCTCCCGTATCGGCAGCCTCAACCTCGCCTCCGCCGCGCCGCTCATCGAGAAGGGCTTCGCCTCCGCCCGCGGCCGCCCGGTGATCCTCGATATCGACAGCCCCGGCGGCTCGCCCGTGCAGTCGGACCTCATCGCAAGCCTCATCCGCCGCCGCGCCGAGAAAGCCAAGGTCGAGGTGCACGCCGTCATCGGCGATGTCGGCGCCTCCGGCGGCTACTGGATCGCCTGCGCCGCCGATCGGATCCACGCCAACCCGATGAGCCTCGTCGCCTCGATCGGCGTGCGCGGCGGCGGGTTCGGTTTTTCCGACCTCATCGCCCGCATCGGCGTCGAACGCCGCCTCTACACCGCGGGCGCCCACAAGGCTCGCCTCGACCCGTTCCGCCCCGAAGCGCCCGACGACATCGCCTACGTGAACGACCTGCTTGCGGCCCTCCACACCAGGTTCAAGGACTGGGTGCGCGAGCGGCGCGCGGGAAAACTCAAGGGCGGGGAAGAGGAAATCTTCGACGGCGCCGCCATGCTCGGCGAGCGCGGCCTTGCCCTCGGCCTCATCGACGGTTTTGCCGACATCGACAGCCTCGTCCGCACGCTCGGTGGGGAAAAGGCTCGCGCCCGCACGCTTCGCCCGCGCCCGCGCGGCCTGCTCCGCCGCCTCCCGCGCCTCGCGGCCGACGCCGCGCTCGACGCCATCGAGGAACGCGCCGCCCGCACCGGCCTCTTCTCCTGACGGCGTCACGGCTACGCGTCGGCGGGGCAGGGCTCCCAGCGGTGATCGTTGCGGTCGGAGGCGACGGCGGCTTCAATGAGCCAGATGCCGCGCGCTCCGTCGAGGACCGTTGGAAAGAGCGCATCTTGGTCGGGGGGCTTGCCGGCGCGGCGAGCGGCGATGGCGAGCGCCGCTTCCGAATAGAGGTTGGCGAAGGCCTCGAGCATGCCATCGGGATGGCCGGTGCGGGCGAGGCGGCTTGCTGCGCGTGCGGCGGGGGAGAGGTAGGGCGCGCCGGCGGTGAGCCGTTGCGGCGGATCGGTGAGGGGCAAGAGCGTGAGTTGCGTGTGACGGTCGTGGCGCCATTCCAGGCTCGCGCGTTCCCCGATCACGCTGAGCGAGAGATTGTTGGGCTGGCCGGGCGCCGCCTGGCAGAGCCCGATGCGGCCGCGCGCGCCGGAGGCGAAGCGCAGCGCCAGCTCGGCATAGTCGTGCACGCGGCGGCCGGGAATGAGTGCCGCTAGTTCCGCGCGTACTGCGCTCGCCGGTGCGTTCAGCACGAAGGAAGCGAGGTGGTGGGCGTGCGTGCCGAGATCGCCGAGCACGAGCGAGGGGCCGCTTCGCGCGGGGTCGAGGCGCCAGCGCCGCTTTCCTTCCGCGGTCTCGTCGATGGGTGCCGCGAGTCCGCCGGCGAGATAGCGCACGTCGATCGCGCGGATTGCGCCGAGCGCGCCGGCCGCGATGAGCGCGCGTGCCTCGCGGATCATCGGGTACGCGGAATAAGGATGGGTGACGCAGACCACAGTTCCGGCGCGGCGCACGCGATGGAGAAGCTCGGTCGCCTCGGCAGGGAGATTGACGAGCGGCTTGTCGATGATGACGTCGAGATTGCGATCGGTCGCGGCCGCGGCGATCGCGTAGTGGCTGTCGTTCGGCGTCATGATGGCAACGGCGTCGATGCCGTCGGAGCGCGACGCCTCCGCATCGAGCATGTGCGCGACGCTGCCATAGGCGCGGTCGGGCGCCAGCCCGATTTCGATACCGGCGGCAACCGAGCGCGCGGGATCCGACGAGAGCACGCCGGCCACGATATCGAACCGCCCGTCGAGCACGGCCGCGCGGCGATGCATCGGCCCGATCATCGCACCCGGGCCGCCGCCGACCACGCCAAGCCTGAGCCGCCGCCCGAGTGTCGCGATGACCGGATCGTCGCTGCTGTGCAGCATGGCTCCCTGCTACCGACGGCCCATCTATGTTGGCAAGCCGGGCATCTTGGCAAGCGGAGCGGGCGCATGCCAGTCTCGCCGGGGATGGCAACGCTCTCATTGCGCGGGCTGCGCAAGTCTTTCGGCCCCCTCGAAGTCGTGCACGGCATCGATCTCGAGGTTGCGGAGGGCGAATTCGTGGTGCTCGTCGGTCCGTCAGGCTGCGGCAAGAGCACGATCCTGCGCATGATCGCGGGCCTCGAGGAGGCGAGCGGCGGGGAGATCTGGATCGGCGGAGCGCTGGTGAACGAGCGTGAGCCGAAAGACCGCGATGTCGCAATGGTGTTCCAGGACTACGCGCTCTACCCGCATCTCACCGTCTTCCGCAACATTGCGATTGCGCTCGAGTACCGCGGCGTGGGCAAGGCGGAGATCCGGCGGAGGGTGGAGGCGACGGCGCGCATCCTCGATATCGCCGAGCTTCTGGAGCGGCTGCCGCGGCAGCTCTCGGGCGGCCAGCGCCAGCGGGTGGCGATGGGGCGGGCGATCGTGCGCAATCCGCAACTGTTTCTGTTCGACGAGCCGCTTTCGAATCTCGACGCCAAGCTCCGCGTGCAGATGCGGACCGAGCTCCGGCGGTTGCGCGAGCGCGTCGCGACGACCGCGATCTATGTCACGCACGACCAGGTCGAGGCGATGACGCTCGCCGATCGGATCGTCGTGCTCGATCGCGGCCGGGTCGAGCAGATCGGCACGCCGGACGAGGTGTACGAGTTCCCGGCGACGATCTTCGTCGCGGGATTCCTCGGTGCGCCGCCGATGAATTTGCTCGCCGGACGGATCGAGGCGGCGGGACCGGCGCGCGTGGCGGTGATCGGCGAAGGGCTTCGCCTCAAGTTGCCGGAGGGTGGCCGCGACGGGCCGGCGGAGGTCTGGTGCGGCTTTCGGCCGGAGGATCTGCGCTGGGCGCCGCCGGCCGACGGGGCGAGGCCGCTTCTGTCGGGAACCGCGCTCGCGGTCGAGCCGCTGGGCTCGGAGGCGCTGGTGACGGTGGCGCTGGCCGGGCAGGAGATCTCGTGCCGCTTGCCGCCGCGCACGATTCGCCGCGCCGGTGAGGAAGTTCATCTTGCGATCGACCCGGAGCGGCTGCATCTCTTCGATCGCGCGAGCGGGCAGAGGCTCTAAAGCGCCAAGAGGCGAGGCAGGGGAGGAAAGGCAAATGAAGCGGAGAACTTTCACCAAGGGCGTTCTGGGAGCGGGCGCGGCGCTTTCGATGCCCGCGATCGCGCGCGCGGCGACGCGGACGATCACCATTCTCACCTGGAACATCCCGGACGCGGCGGACGTGGTGAACAGCTGGATCGCCGCCTTCAAGGCCGGGCATCCCGGGGTGGAGATCCAGTGGCTCGACAAGAAGGGCCCCGACATCCCGGCCTTCTACCAGACGCAGCTCGCCGCCGGCACGCCGCCCGACATCATCGACATCCAGGGCGGGCTATCGGTTGAATATGCCGCCGAGGGCGCGCTCCTCGATCTCACGCCCTATCTGGCGAAGCAGCCGGACGTGAAGGCGCGCTTCAATCAGGACTATCTCGCCAACTGGGTGTACGGCGGGCGCAACTACATGCTGCCCTTCTACATCTCGAAGACGCTGCTCTTCTACAACAAGCAGCGCTTCGCAGAGGCCGGGCTTGCCGTGCCGGCCGCGAGCTTCGATGGGCTGATGGCGCAGGCGAAGAAGATGGGCGGGAGCACCAACAGCGGCTTTCTCACGCTCAATTTCGACTGGCTCTACTGGCCGCTCTTCAAGGTCGACGGCATCGATCCCTTCGGCCCCGATCTCAAGCGCACCACCTTCGATACGGACGCGATGATCGCGCTCACGGAGCGGCTCGCGCAGGCGACGAACGAGGGGACGATCGACCCGATCTCCTGGACCGGCCGGTGGGTCGAGCCGCTCGGGGCCTTCGCCTCGGGGCGCATCGGCATGCTGAACGCCCATTCACCGGCGTACTATTTCATCAAGGGCCAGGGAAAGTGGGTGAGCGCGGAGACGCTCGGCATCGCCCAGTTCCCGGGCGACTGGTCGGTGCCGAACAGCCACGGCCTCGGCATCTCGAAGGGCTCGAAGGATCCGGAGCTCGCCTGGGAGTTCGTGAGCTTCATCACCGATCATGCCCAGGCGATGAAGTTCGCGACCGACCGGCGCGTGCTGACCGGCAATATCGGCGTCGATGCGGCGCTCGTCGCGCTGCTCGACAAGGAGGATCCGCTGGGTGCGGCGGTGCTGCGCACGCAGGTCGAATACACCAATCGCATGACCGGGAACTGGCCGCTCGCGGAGTATTCGCGCATCACCGACACCTTCTGGTCGGAATTGCAGGGGGCGCTGCTCGGCAGACGCAAGGCGAAGGAGGCGATCGCGGCGGCGAACCGCCAGGTCACGCGCATCCTGAATGAGAGCTGAGCCGGCGCGCGGCCTGTGGCGCCGGCGGCGGGCGCGGGAGACCACGACCGCGCTCTGCTTCTTGGCACCTTCGCTCGCGCTGTTCGTGCTCTATCGCATCCTGCCGCTCTTCTGGAACGTGCTGCTCTCCTTCGAGCGGTGGTCGCCGCTGCGTCCGGCCCGATGGGAGGGGTTGTACTACTACCAGGACATGCTCCAAAGCGGCACGTTCTGGACGGCGCTCGGCAACACCCTGATCTTCATCGCCGCCGCGATCCCCGCGATCGCGCTGGCGCTGGTCATCGCGCTGCTCGTCAACAGCGATCTCAAGGGTGCCGCGGTCTATCGCACGATCGTCTTCCTCTCCTATCCGCTGATGTCGGTGGCGGTGGCGATCATCTGGCAGTGGATGTTCGAGCAGAAGGCGGGGCTCATCAACTACGTGCTCCTTTCGCTCGGCATCATCGGCAAGCCGATTCCCTTCCTCGGCTCGTTCACCTGGGCGCTGCCCGCGGTCATTCTCGCCAACACCTGGCAGGTGCTCGGCTTCTACATGATCGTGCTGCTGGCGGGGCTGCAGAACATTCCGGTGCATCTCTACGAGGCGGCGCGGATCGACGGGGTGCCCGCTTTCGCGCGCTTGCGGCGGATCACGCTGCCGCTGCTCCGCCCGGCGCTCTTCCTCGCCGCCATCATCGGCATCCTCAACTCCTTCTCCTGCTTCGACCTCGTCTATGTCATGACGCATGGCGGGCCCGACCACGCGACGGAGATTCTCATCACCTACATCTACAAATCGGCGTTCGAGGAGGCGCGATTCGACTATGCGGCAGCGCTGACGGTCGTGCAGTTCCTGGTGCTCGTGGGTGTCGCCGTGCTCGCCAACCGCGCGGCGGGTGGCAATGCGGGCGCGGTCGAGTGACGTCAGAGCGTGATCGCTGGAGGCGGCTTCGCCGGAAGCGTGAATCACGCGACAAAACAATGAGCGAGGGCGGGATGGCTGAGCGCAAGCGAACCCATCCCGCTCTCGCCCGGCGCGGCACGGTCGCGCTGAGGCACCTCGCACTCGTGCTCGTCAGCGCGGCGATGCTGGTGCCGTTCTACTGGGTGATCAAGACCAGCATCACGGACGAGAACATCTTCGCCTATCCGCCGCGCCTTCTGCCGACCGATCCCAATCTCTTCAGCTATGTCGATGTCTGGTACTTGATCCCGTTTCCGCGGTTCCTGTGGAACAGCGTCGTCGTGTCGGCGATCGCAATCGGCGGGAACCTCGTCCTGAACGCGCTCGCGGGCTACGCGCTCACGCGGAATTTCCCTGGCCAAAGGTGGGCGAGCCTCCTCCTTCTCTCCTGCATGATGATCCCGTTCCAGGCGACGGTGATTCCGGCCTATCTGATCACGGCGAAGCTCGGCCTCCTCAACAGCTATCTCGGCCTCGCCCTGCCCCTTCTTTCAACCATCATCTGCATCTTCGTCTTCAAGGCGAGCTTCGAGGCGGTGCCGCGCTCGCTGATCGAGGCGGCGCGGATCGACGGACTCGGCGATCTCAGGATCCTATGGCGAGTGCTGCTGCCGCTTTCGCGCGCGGCCGTCGCGACCAACGTCATCCTCGCTTTCACCTGGTCGTGGAACAACTTCCTCTGGCCGCTCATCATCACGCGCACGGTCGCGATGCAGACGCTGCCGCTCGGGCTCGCGCGCTTCCTCTCCTACATGGAGAACACGACGAGCGCGCTCTATGCCTTCGTTGTCATGGTGCTGGCGCCGGGCATCGTCGTCTTTCTGATGGCGCAGAAGGATTTCATCCGCGGGCTCACCTCCGGGGCGGCGAAGGGATGAGAAACTGGCGGCGGATCTTAGGCGGCCGCTTCGTCGTCGTGCCGGCGGCGCTCGCTTCGATCGTGCTCGCGTGGAACATCTACGTGACGCTGCATGCGCACGGGATCGTGGCGGGCGAAGTCGTCAACGCGGCGGGCCGGCCGGTGGCGGGTGCGACAGTGACGCTCTACCGTCTCAACTTCATCACCGAGGTGGAGGCCGGGCAGACGCGGACCGACGCGCGCGGGCGCTTCCGCTTCACGGACAATCATTCCCATCTGATCGAGCTGCAGGCGGTGGACGGCAAGAGAACCTCGCCGCGCGTGACCGTCCGGCTCTGGTTCCGCGCGCAGGACCGCCGGCTCGCCGCGCCGCTGAGAATTGCGGGCTCGGGCGCGCCCGCCTGAGCGGGGCCCGGCGCTTCAGGCACCAGGGCCACAGGTGGGGCGAAGGCGATGGCGCGGGCGGGCAGGATGTGCTAATCTCAAACGATGCATCGAAGGATGGAGAGCGCGCGAATTAGCCACCCGGCTGCCTGAGCGGCCGGGGTTCTGGTTTTCGCGCGGTTTTTCACTCTCCCTTCGGAGCGTTCCATGTCTGACGATGCATCCGCGGCCCTGCCGGCCGCATCCTCCGTTCTATTCGAGGTTCTGGTGGACTTCGGTCCGGGCGTGCTGCCCCGGCTGCTCCAGCCGCTGGCGCGGCGCAACCTCGTGCCCGAGACCTTCGCGGCGAAGCTCGAGGGCGGCGCACTCGCGGTCGAGATCCGGCTCGCCGGCGTTCCTGCCGACACCCTCGCCCTGATCGAGGGCAACCTGCGCCAAGTGGTGGGCGTGCGGCGCTGCGCGAGCGTGCCCGCCCCCGAATTGGCCGCCAGGCCGCCGGAGATCGCCGCGCCGCGCTGAGAAACCGCCCTCCCTCGGGCGGGGCGGATGACGGTTTGCCGAAACCGCCCCCGACGAAGCCGGCTCGGTTTGACTCCGGCCCTGTCCCCGGCCAACTATCGCGGTTTCCCCGGGGCGGCCGCGAAGGCTCGCGGGCGCAGAACGCGAGGGGACGGGAACGGCTGAAAGGGCCGAGCGGCGAATGATTCCTCCGCTGATGCCGACCTACAACCGCGCGGACCTCGCCTTCGAGCGGGGCGAGGGCGCTTGGCTCATCACCGAGGACGGACGACGGTTCCTCGATTTCGGCGCCGGCATCGCCACCTCCTCGCTCGGCCACAACCATCCGCACCTCGTTTCGGCGATCGCCGCGCAGGCGGCGAAGGTGATGCACGTCTCCAACCTCTACCGCGTGCCCGAAGCGGAAAAGCTCGCCCGCCGCCTCACCGAGGCAACCTTCGCGGACTCCGTCTTCTTCTGCAATTCCGGCGCGGAAGCGAACGAGGGCATGGTGAAGATGATGCGCAAGACGATGGCCGAGGAGGGCCATCCGGAGCGCTACCGCGTGATCTGCTTCGAGGGCGCCTTCCACGGCCGCACGCTCGCGATGCTCTCGGCCACCGGCAATGCGAAATACCTGAAGGGATTCGGCCCACCGGCGCCGGGCTTCGATCACGTCCCCTTCAACAACCTCAACGAGGTGCGCGCGGCGATCGGGCCCGAAACCTGCGCCATCCTGGTCGAGCCGGTGCAAGGCGAAGGCGGCATCCGGCCGGCGAGCCTCGAGTTCCTGCGCGATCTCCGCGCGACCGCCGACGAGTTCGGCCTCCTGCTCGGGATGGACGAGATCCAGTGCGGCATGGGCCGCACCGGCAAGCTCTTCGCCCATGAATGGGCCGGCATCGCGCCGGACGTGATGTCGGCGGCGAAGGGCATCGCCGGCGGCTTCCCGATGGGCGCGGTGCTCGCAACCGAGCGCGTCGCGCGGAACATGGTGCCCGGGACGCACGGCAGCACCTTCGGCGGCAACCCGCTCGCTTCCGCCGCCGCGAACGCCGTGCTCGACGTCATGCTCGCCCCCGGCTTCCTCCCGGATGTGGACCGTACGGCGCGCAAATTCTGGCACGACCTCGAGCGCCTGGTGGCCGAGCTCCCCCAGATCTTCTCCGAGGTGCGCGGCGCCGGCCTGATCGTAGGGCTGAAATGCGTGCCGCCGCAGGGCGAGGTGGCCTCCGCCTGCCTCGCCGAGGGGCTGCTCACCGTCAATGCGGGAGAGAACGTGCTGCGGCTGGTGCCGCCGCTGATCGTGCGCGAGGCCGAGTGCGACCAGGCGGCGGCGATGCTCCGCCGCGCCGCGCTGCGCTGCCTGCCCACGAGCGCCAAGGTCGCCGCGAAATGAGCGGCGCGCTGAGACGCGCCAGCGCGGACCAGGGCCGGGAGTCGCCGCCGGCGCCGCCGCCGCGGCACTTCCTCGATCTGCGCGACTTCGACACGCCGACGCTCCGCCAGATGCTTGACATCGCGAACGGCTTTCGCTCGGCGGGCGGGGTGTCCTCGCGCCCGTTCGCCGGCAAGACGCTCGCCATGATCTTCGAAAAACCCTCGACGCGCACGCGCGTGAGCTTCGAAGTGGCGATGCGCCAGCTCGGCGGCGAGGTCATCTCGCTCTCCGGCTACGAGACGCAGCTCGGCCGCGGCGAGAGCGTTGCCGATACCGCGCGCGTGCTCTCGCGCTACGTGGACGCGATCCTCCTCCGCACCGACCGCCCGGAGAAGCTCGCCGAGCTTGCCGCCTACGCAACCGTGCCGGTGATCAACGGCCTCACCGCTTCCTCGCATCCCTGCCAGCTCATGGCGGACGTGATGACCTTCGAGGACCATCGCGGGCCGATCGCGGGCCAGGTGGTGGCATGGTCGGGCGACGGCAACAACGTCGCGCGCTCGTGGATCGAGGCCGCGACGCGCTTTCACTTCACCCTCCGCCTCGCCACGCCCGAGCAGCTCCGCCCGCCGCCCGCGCTGGTCGCCTGGGCGCGGGAACAGGGAGCGCGGATCGAGCTGTTCGACTCCCCCGAGGAGGCCGTCGCCGGCGCACGCTGCGTCGTCACCGATACCTGGCTGAGCATGTCGGACGACCCGAAGGAGAGCCGGCACAATCTCCTCGCGCCCTACCGCGTGACGCCCGCCCTGATGGCGCTCGCCGCGCCGGACGCGCTCTTCATGCACTGCCTGCCCGCCCATCGCGGGGAGGAGGTGGACGAGGCGGTGATCGACGGGCCGCAGTCGGTCGTGTTCGACGAGGCGGAGAACCGCCTCCACGCCCAGAAGGGCGTGCTTGCCTGGGCGCTCGGCGCGGCCCGCTAAGCATTAAGGGCCAAGCCAGAGGCTCTGCCTCTGGACTCCGGTCGGGGGCTCTGCCCCCGACGCCCCCGCTGGGGCCTTGAGGCCCCAGACCCCCGAATTTTTTAAGTAATGGATTGCAAAGGCTCCGCCTTTGCCGGGGATGCAAGGGGCAGAGCCCCTTGCCCGGGTCCAGGGCGGAGCCCTGGCCTGGAAGAAAAAACCACCCCCATGTTGCACCTTATCCACAGGGTGTCCTGCGCGGGGGAGGGGACTATGGTCCCCGCCCCATGTCTCCCCCCGATGCTCCCCTCGACTCGCCCTTGCTCGGGCATGCGCTGCGCCGACCGCCCGCCAATCTCGAGGCGGAGCAGGCGCTGCTCGGTGCGTTGCTCGCCAACAACAAGGCATTCGAGCGGGTTTCGGAGTTCCTCGAGCCCGAGCATTTCGCCGATCCGGTGCATGCGCGCCTCTACGAGGCGATCCGCAGGCGGGTCGAAGCCGGCCAGCTCGCCGACGCCGTCACGCTGCGCGCCGAGTTCGAGCATTCCGGCCTGCTCGAGGAGGTGGGCGGCACCGCCTATCTCGCCCAGCTTCTGGCCGCGACCGTCGGCATCATCAATGCCGGCGAGTATGGCCGCACGGTGCACGACGCCTGGTTGCGCCGCCAGCTGATCGATCTCGGCGAAGTGATGGTGAACCGCGCCTTCGGCTCGGAGCCGGAGCTGGCGGCGCGCGGGCAGCTCGAGGCGGGGGAGCAGGCGCTCTACGATCTCGCGACGCGCGGCGCCGGCGATGGCGGCTTCCTCAATTTCGAGCGTGCGCTCGCCCAGGCGATCGAGAGCGCCGAGCGCGCCTTCCGGCGCACCGGGCACGTTTCGGGCCTGGCCACCGGCCTCACCGATCTCGACGCCAAGACGGGCGGCCTCCATCCCTCCGATCTCGTGGTGCTCGCCGGCCGGCCGGGCATGGGCAAGACGGCGCTGGCGACGCGTATCGCCGCGGGGGCGGCGCGCGCGCTGCTGGTCGAGCGCGCGGGTGAGGCGAAGAAGCCGGCGGTCGCCATTTTTTCGCTCGAGATGAGCGCCGAGCAGCTGGCGACGCGCGTGCTCGCCGAGCAGGCGCGCATCAGCGGCGATCGGATCCGCCGCGGCGATATCGGCCAGCGCGATTTCGATCGTTTCGTCGCCGTCTCGCGCGAGATCAGTGCGCTGCCGATCGAGATAGACGATACGCCGGCGATCACCCTCTCGGCGCTGCGCACTCGCGCGCGGCGGCTCAAGCGCACGCGGGGCTTGGCGCTCGTGGTGATCGATTATCTCCAGCTCATGCGCCCGGCGGCCGGAACGAAGCCCGAGAACCGCGTGCTCGAGATCAGCCAGGTGACGCAGGGGCTGAAGGCGATCGCCAAGGAGCTGGCGGTGCCGGTGCTGGCGCTCTCGCAGCTCTCGCGCGCGGTCGAGGGGCGCGAGGATAAGCGCCCGCAGCTCTCGGATCTGCGCGAATCCGGAACGATCGAGCAGGACGCGGATTCGGTGATGTTCATCTACCGCGACGAGTACTATCTCGCGCAGCGTGCGCCCAAGCAGATGGCCTTCGATTCCGAGCAGCGCTTCCAGGACGCGACCGAGAAATGGCAGCGCGACATGGAGCGCGTGCACAACCGGGCCGAGCTGTTCCTCGCCAAGCAGCGGCACGGGCCGACCGGCAAGATCGATCTCTTCTTCGAGGCCGAGTTCACCCGGTTCGCGGATCTCGACCTCCAGCATTCCGATGCCGGCTGCTGAGGCTGCCGCCGCTGTCCTGACGATCGATCTTACCGCCATCGTCGCCAACTGGCGGGCGCTCGCGGCGCGGCACGCGGCGGGCCCGGTTGCCGCGGTGGTCAAGGCGGACGCCTACGGGCTCGGCGCCAGGATTGTCGCGCCGGCGCTTTACGCCGCCGGCTGTCGGCATTTCTTCACCGCGCATCTCGAGGAGGCGTTGGCGATTCGCCCACTCGTGGGGGAGGCGATGCTGGCGGCGCTGAACGGGCTCTCCGCGGGAGCGGAGGGGGAATACCGGGCGGGGCGGATCATTCCGGTGCTGGGCTCGCTTGGCGAGATCGCGCTCTGGCGTGCGGAGGCCGCGCGGGCGGGCACGAAGCTTGCCGCGATCCTGCATATCGATACCGGGATGGCGCGGCTCGGGCTCGCGGAGTCCGAGGTGGCGGCGCTGGCGGCGGAGCCGGCGCTGCTGGAGGGCGTCGCTTTGAGGTTCGTGATGACGCATCTCGTGAGCGCCGAATGCGTCGGGGACCCGCTGAACGAGCATCAGCGCGCGCGGTTCGCTGCCCTGGCGGATCG
The DNA here is from genome assembly GCA_963745975.1 of uncultured Pseudomonadota bacterium. Classification (GTDB taxonomy): domain Bacteria; phylum Pseudomonadota; class Alphaproteobacteria; order Acetobacterales; family Acetobacteraceae; genus JAKAWQ01. The sequence goes on along the minus strand of CAVUZJ010000009.1, from coordinate 1,332,757 downwards.
GCTGCCGCCGGCGCCGCGCTCGATCGCCAATTCCTCGGGGATCTTCCTCGGCCCGCGCTTCGCCTCGGACCTCGCCCGGCCGGGGGCGGCGCTCTACGGCATCAACCCGGTCCCCGGCCAAGCGAACCCGATGCGCCCTTCGGTCCACCTCGCCGCCCGGGTCCTCTCCGTGCGCGCGATCGGGCCGGGCGAGAGCGTCGGCTACAACGCGACCTGGCGGGCGGCGCGGCCGAGCCGGATCGCCACGATTGGCGTGGGCTACGCGGACGGCTGGCCGCGCTCGCTCTCGAACCGGGGCGGGGCCTTCTTTGACGGCAGCCGGCTGGCGCTGGTAGGCCGTGTCTCCATGGACCTCACGACCTATGACGCGACCGACCATCCGGCCCTCGGCCCGGGCGACCGGCTCGAGCTGATCGGGCCCGCCCAGCCGCTCGAAGCGGTGGCCGAGGCCGCCGGGACCAACGATTACAACATCCTCACCCTGCTCGGCCGGCGCTATCACCGCGTGGTGCTCGCCGCGTGAATCCCATCCTGCTGGCGCTGGCCGCGATCGGGCGGCCGGTGCTCGGCCTCTGCCGCACGGCGGGGCGCGTCACCCTCTTCGGCATCGCCGGGCTCTCCCATCTCGTCCGCCCGCCCTTTCATGTCCGGATGTTCGTCCGGGCGCTCGTCGAGATGGCCTATTTCAGCCTGCCGGTGGTGGCGCTGACCGCGATCTTCACCGGCATGGTGCTCGCCCTTCAGTCCTACACCGGCTTCGCCCGGTTCTCCGCGCAGGGCGCCGTCGCCTCGGTGGTGGTGCTCTCGGTCACGCGCGAGCTTGGCCCGGTGCTGGCCGGGCTGATGGTGGCGGGGAGGGTCGGGTCGGCGATGGCGGCCGAGATCGGCACCATGCGCGTGACCGATCAGATCGACGCGCTGGCGACGCTCTCGACCGACCCGATGAAGTATCTCGTCGCCCCGCGCCTCTTGGCCGGCATCCTCGCACTTCCGATGCTCGTCTTGGTGGCGGACATCCTGGGCGTGCTCGGCGGCTTCCTCGTCAGCACCACCTCGCTCGGCTTCAACCCGGCCGCCTATCTGCACAGCACCTTCTCCTATCTCGAGACGATCGACGTCGTATCGGGCCTGGTGAAGTCGGCCGTCTTCGGATTCCTGATCGCGCTGATGGGCTGCTACAACGGCTACGCGACGCGCGGCGGCGCCGAGGGCGTGGGGTCGGCGACCACCGCCGCCGTGGTCTCCGCCTCGATCCTGATCCTCGCCTTCGACTATGTGCTGACGGGGCTCTTCTTCAGCCAATGAGCGGCGCGGTCCCGAAGATCCGCATCCGCGGGCTCGCCAAGTCGTTCGGCGAGAAGAAGGTGCTGGACGGTGTCGATCTCGACATCATGGCCGGCACCTCGCTCGTCGTGATCGGCGGGTCGGGCACGGGCAAATCCGTGCTCATCAAGTGCGTTCTCGGGCTGATCGAGCCCGATGCCGGGACGATCGAGATCGCGGGCGAGAACGTGCTCGCCCTTTCCGGCCGGGCGCGGCGGGCGATGTACGCGCGGATCGGGATGCTGTTCCAGAACGGCGCGCTCTTCGATTCGCTCCCCGTGTGGGAGAACGTGGCATTCGGGCTCATCGCCCGCCATCGGGTCCGGCGGGCGGAGGCGCGGGTGCGGGCGGGCGAGATATTGGGCCAGGTCGGGCTCGAGCCCGAGGTCGGCGCGCTCTTCCCGCACGAGCTTTCCGGGGGGATGCAGAAGCGCGTGGCGCTTGCGCGGGCGATCGCCGCGACGCCGGAGATTCTTTTCTTCGACGAGCCGACCACCGGGCTCGACCCGATCATGGGCGCGGTGATCGACGGGCTGATCGTCGATTGCGTGAAGCGGCTGGGCTCGACGGCGGTCGCGATCACGCACGACATGGCCTCGGCGGAGCGGATCGGCGATCGCGCGGCGATGCTGCATGGCGGGCGGATCGTCTGGGACGGCCCGGCCGGCTCGCTCTTCGACAGCGGCAACCCGTTCGTCGAGCAGTTCACGCACGGCCGGCGCGAGGGCCCGATCCGGATGGAGCTGCGCGGGTAGGGAATGGCTAAGGCCATCACGCGGTTCGTCTGCCAGTCCTGCGGGGCGGTGAGCGCGCGCTGGGTGGGGCGCTGCGAGGGCTGCGGGGAGTGGAACACATTCGCCGAGGAGGCCGCCGCGCCGCGGCCGGCGACGAAGCGGGGCGCCGCGACCGGCCGCGCCGTCTCCTTCGTCCCGCTCGCGGGCGAGAGCGCGCCTTCGCCGCGGACGCGGACCGGGATCGCGGAGCTGGACCGCGTGCTGGGCGGCGGCCTCGTGCCCGCATCCGCGGTGCTGGTCGGCGGCGATCCCGGCATCGGCAAATCGACGCTGCTGCTTCAGGCCGCCGCCGCCGTCGCACGCGCGGGCAGGCGGGTGCTCTATGTCTCGGGCGAGGAATTGATCGAGCAGGTGCGGCTCCGCGCCGTGCGGCTCGGCCTCGCCGACGCCCCGGTCGAGCTGGCGGCGTCCATTGACGTGGGCGAGATCGCGCCCGCGCTCGAGCGGAGCGGGGCCGCGCTGGTGGTCATCGATTCGATCCAGACGATGTGGCTGGAGGCGGTGGAATCCGCGCCCGGCACCGTCAACCAGGTGCGCTCGAGCGGCTTCGAGCTGACGCGGCTCGCGAAATCCTCGGGCTTCTCGCTGGTGCTGGTGGGGCACATGACGAAGGATGGCGCGATCGCCGGGCCCCGTGTGCTCGAGCACATGGTGGACGCCGTGCTCACCTTCGAAGGCGATCGCGGGCATCAGTTCCGCATCCTGCGCGCGGTCAAGAACCGCTTCGGCGCGACCGACGAGATCGGCGTCTTCGAGATGACCGACCGCGGGCTCGCGGAAGTCGCGAACCCCTCCGCGATCTTCCTTGCCGAGCGGCGCGGCAATGTCGCCGGCAGCGCGGTGTTTGCCGGGATCGAGGGCACGCGCCCCGTCCTGCTCGAGGTGCAGGCGCTGCTGGCGCCCGGCGGCGGCGGCGCGCCGCGGCGCGCGGTGGTCGGCTGGGACAGCGGGCGGCTCGCGATGCTGCTCGCCGTGCTCGAGGCGCGCGCCGGCCTCTCGCTCTCCGGCGCGGACGTCTATCTCAATATCGCCGGCGGCCTCCGCATCACCGAGCCGGCCGCCGATCTCGCGGTGGCGGCGGCGGTGGTCTCGGCCGCGACCTCGGTGCCGACGGCGGCGGACACGGTCTATTTCGGCGAGGTCGGGCTCTCCGGCGAGGTGCGCCAGGTGGCGCAGGCCGAGGCGCGGCTCAAGGAGGCCGCCAAGCTCGGCTTCGCCGCCGCCTGCCTGCCGCGGCGGCTCGCGCGCGGGTCGCGCCCGCTCGCCGCCCCGGAGGGCCTCGCCCTTTCGGGCATGGGCCACGTCTCGGACCTTGTTGGCTTGTTTCGGAAGAGCGATAGCCGCGCTTGATGACGAATTGGCGAATCCCGGGCGATCAGGTTTATACGGAGTGACTTTCCGGCGGTGCGATAGGCGATGCGGATAGAAGGCTGCCCGGGGCGGAAGAAGCCGGCCCAATGAACTGGGTGGACCTCGCCGTTCTCGGCGTGGCCGGCCTTTCGGCGCTGATCGGATTCGCCCGCGGCCTCGTGCGCGAGGTGCTGGGCGTCGGGGCTTGGCTCGGGGCCGCCGCGGTGGCCGCGATCGCCTTTCCGTTCGCCTCGGCCAAGGCACACACGATGATCACCGATCCCGGCATCGCCGATGTCGTCGCCGCGGTCGCGGTCTTCCTCGTCGCCCTGATCCTGCTCTCGCTGATCGCCTCCTGGGTGGGCGGCGTCGTCCGCAATTCGGCCCTGGGCGGCCTCGATCGCTCGCTGGGCTTGATTTTCGGCCTGGTGCGGGGTGCGGCGCTGATCGTCATCGCCTATATCGCGATCGGCCTCATCGAGGCGCCGGCCGCCTGGCCGCCCGTGGTGCTGGCGGCGCGGGCGCTGCCGTTCGCCTACGAGGGCGCCGCCTGGGTCGTCGAGATATTGCCGCCGCGCTACCGCCCACGCCTCGACCCGCCGCCGCCCGTGCCCGCGCCCGGGGCCACGGCGCTGCTGCAGGCGAGCCCCCAGGGCTCGGCGCTCGACCCGCCGACTCATTGAGGAGAAGTGCCGGATGACGCTCCTTTCTGACGGCCCCGCGGATGATAAATTTCACGAGGAATGCGCGGTCTTCGGCGTCTGGAACGCGGCCGACGCCACGGCGGTCACCGCACTCGGCCTGCACGCGCTCCAGCATCGCGGCCAGGAGGCGACCGGGATCGTCTCCTTCGACGGCACGCACTTCCACTCGCACAAGGGGCTCGGCCTGGTCGGCGACAATTTCAGCGACGCGCGTGTGATCGCCGGCCTCCCCGGCACCCACGCCATCGGCCATAACCGCTACGCCACCACCGGCGAGACCGTGCTGCGCAACGTCCAGCCGCTCTACGCCGATTTCGAGTTCGGCGGCCTCGCGGTCGGCCATAACGGCAACCTCACCAACGCGCACCGGCTGCGCCGCGAGCTGGTCCGCCGCGGCTGCCTCTTCCAGTCCACGACCGATTCCGAGGTTTTCGTCCATCTCATCGCGATCAGCACCTACTCGACCGTGCTCGACCGGCTGATCGACGCGCTGAAGCAGGTCTCGGGCGCCTACAGCCTGGTCGCACTCACCAACACCGCGCTGATCGGCGCGCGCGACCCGCTCGGCGTCCGCCCGCTCATCCTCGGCCGCCTCGCCGGCGCGGACGGCAGCCCGGGCTACGTGCTCTCGAGCGAGACCTGCGGGCTCGAGATCGTCGGCGCCGAGTTCGTCCGCGACGTGGAGCCGGGTGAGATCGTCGAGATCACCGATGCCGGCGTGCGCAGCATCCGCCCCTTCGGCCGCGCGCACGCGCGCTTCTGCGTCTTCGAATATATCTATTTCGCCCGGCCGGATTCGCGGATGGAGGGCGTCTCGGTTTACGACGCGCGCAAGCGCATCGGCGCCGAGCTGGCCCGCGAGGCGCCGATCCCCGCGGACGTCGTCGTGCCGGTGCCCGATTCGGGCGTGCCGGCGGCGATGGGATTCGCCGCCGAGAGCGGGCTTCCCTTCGAGCTCGGCATCATCCGCAACCATTACGTCGGCAGAACGTTCATCGAGCCCACCGATCAGATCCGCCATCTCGGCGTGAAGCTCAAGCACTCCACCAACCGCTCGGTGCTCGCCGGGCGGCGCGTCATTCTGGTGGACGATTCGATCGTGCGCGGCACGACCAGCCGCAAGATCGTCGAGATGGTGCGCGCCGCCGGCGCCTCGGAGGTGCATATGCGCATCTCGTCCCCGCCCACGCGGCACTCCTGCTTTTACGGCATCGATACGCCCGAGGAGAGCCACCTGCTCGCGGCGCGGCACGATCTTGGCGAGATGGCGAGCCTGATCGGCGTGGACAGCCTCGCCTTCATCTCGATCGACGGGCTCTACCGCGCGCTCGGCCGCGCGCCGCGCGATCCCCATCGCCCGCATTTCTGCGACGCCTGCTTCACCGGCGACTATCCGATCCCGCTTTCGGATTTCACCGACAACAGTGAACGCCAGCTCTCGCTTCTCGCCGAGGCGCGCTGAAGAACTTGCACCGTCCGCTCGAAGGAAGCGTGGCGCTGGTCACCGGCGCCAGCCGCGGGCTGGGCGCGGCCGCCGCCGTGGCGCTCGCCCGGCTCGGCGCCGACCTCGTGATCACCGCGCGCACCGTGGGCGGGCTCGAGGAGACGGACGATGCAATCCGCGCCGTCGGCGGCCAGGCGAGCCTGGTGCCGCTCGATCTCCGCAACGGCGACGCGCTCGACACGCTCGGGCCGAGCATCGCCGCGCGCTTCGGCCGGCTCGACGCGCTGATCGCCAATGCCGCCGTGCTCGGCCCGCTGACCCCCGCGGGGCACATCCTGCCCGAAGCCTGGGCGGAGGTGATGGAGGTGAACCTCGCCGCCGCCTGGCGGCTGATCCGCACCACCGCCCCCCTCCTTCTCGCCGCCCCAACCGGGCGCGCCGTCTTCGTCACCGACTCCCGCGCCCGCGAGCCGCGCGCCTTCTGGGGCCTCTACGGCGCGAGCAAGGCGGGCATGGAATATCTGGCACTCGCCTGGGCGGACGAGACGCGCAACACGAAGCTCCGCGTCAACCTCTTCGATCCCGGCCCGATGGCGACCAAGCTTCGCCTGCGCGCCATGCCCGCCGAGGACCCGAGCAACCTGCCCTCACCCGAGGACGCGGCGCCCGCGCTCGCCGCGCTCTGCCTGCCCGAGGAAACGCGCCACGGCGCACTCGTCAGGCAGCCCGCCCCGTCGCCTGCCGGATGAAAAGCCTCTTCAACGGCGGCAGCCGATCGACCGCGGCGATCCCGAGGTCGCGCGCCAGCCGGAGCGGGGGAATATCGTTGCTGAAGAGCCGCTCGAGCCCGTCCGTCGCCGCGAGCATGAGGAGATTGTCGCCCCGCCGCTGCCGCTGGTAGCGCCGGAGCACTGCTTCCGCCCCGGGATCCCCACCCTCCGCCACCGCCTCCTCGATAAGTGAACCGAGCGCGATCGCGTCGCGGAAGCCGAGATTGAGGCCCTGGCCCGCGATCGGGTGGATGCCGTGCGCCGCGTCCCCCGCCAGCGCCAGCCGCACATCGACGTACCGATGCGCGTACGCCGCCCCCAGCGGATAACGAAAGCGCCTCCCGAGCGGCCGGAGCCCGCCCAGATGCCCGCCGAGACGCCGCGCGATCTCCCATCCGAACCGCGCGTCGTCGAGCGCGAAGAGCCTCTCGCCGAGCCGCGCCCCCTCGGTCCAGACGATCGCCGAGACATGCTCGGCCTCCTCGGTCGCACTCATCGGGAGCTGCGCGAAAGGGCCGGCCGGCAGGAAATGCTCGAGCGCCACGTTGCCGTGCGGGCGCTCATGCGCGATCGCGGTCACGATCCCGATCTGGCCATAGGAGAAGCGCGTGAACGGGATGCGCGCCGCGCGGGCGAGCGGGCTCGTCCGCCCCTCGGCCGCGACCACCAGCCGTGCCGCGATCTCCCGGCCATCGGCGAGCACGAGCAGCGCCCCCTCTGGCCCCCGCTCGACCCGCGCCTCGGCGGGCGCGAACACCGAAAGCGCCTCGAGTTCCGCAAACCGCGCGTTGAGCGCCATGCGCAGGCTGCGCGCCTCGACCATCCAGCCGAAAGGCGCCTCGCTCGCGTCGAACCCCAGCCGAAGCCGCGACGCCGGGCGGCCCAGCCGCCCGTCCGTCACCCGGATGCCGAGGATCGGCGAGGCCGGGAACGGGAGCTTCTCCCAAACCCCGCCCGCCTCGAGCAGCGGACGCGAGCCGGCCGCGATCGCGTAGGCGCGGCCGTCGAACGCCGGATGCTCCATCGGCGGCAGCGGCGCCCGGTCGATCACCGCCGTGGCGATCCCGGCGGCGGCCAGCCGGCAGGCGAGCGTACCCCCCACCGGACCCGCGCCCACCACCGCCGCCTCGACCGCGATCCGCGTTCCCATGCCGCGCCCGTACCTTTTTCCGTCAGATGGTTCGAGGTTATACGCTAAGATGCCGAATGAACGCAGTGAGGGGACCCGGTTCGCGCATGGCCGCCGCCCAGTCGATGCAGAGCCTGGCTTCGCCTGCGATCAAGGCGCTGATCCGCCGCCGCCTCACCGAACTGGGCGGCCTGGCGCTCGGGCTCGCGGCCATCGCCCTCCTCCTCGCCCTCCTCTCCTACGACCCGCGCGACCCTTCGCTCGACACGGCAAGCGGCGCCGCGCCGCACAACCTCGCAGGTCCCGTCGGCGCCTGGGCCGCGGACCTGCTGCTTCAGGGCTTCGGCCTGGCCGCCGCCCTGCCGGGGCTCGCCATGCTCGCCTGGGCCTGGCAGGTCGGCTCGCGGCTCGGCCTCGCCCGGCCGAGCCTTCGGATCATCGGCGTCGCCGTCGCCATGCCCGCCGTCGCCGCGGTGCTCGGCGCAATCACGATCCAGGCCGGCCCGCTCGCCTGGCCGGTCGCCGCCGGCCCCGGCGGCGCCATCGGCCAACTGATCGGCGGGAGCGTGCTCGCGGCCGGACAAGGGCTGCTCGGACCGCTCGGCCTCCTCCTCGGCTGGGTGATGCTGGCCGCGCTCGCCGCAAGCGCGGGCTGGCTCGCGCTCGGGCTCTCGAACGGGGAATGGCAGGCCGCCGGCCGCGGCGCCGCCGGCGCCGCACGCGTCTCCGCCCGCCACGGCTGGCGCGTCGTCGCGCTCGCCCGCCGCCTGGCCCGCCGCCCGGCCGAAGCGCCCGAGCCCGAGCCGATCGCAAACCTCCTCGCCGAGGTCGATGCCGCTTCGGGCGAAGAATTTCCTCTCCGCCGCGAGCCGCGCCTCAACTCCGCACCCCCGCGCCCCCGCGTCGCCCCGCGCCGCGCGGCACCGCCGCCGCGCCAGGAAAGCCTCCCGCTCGACGACGGATTCCGCTTCCCATCGCTCGCCCTGCTCAAGCCCGCGCCGGCGCGCGCCACCACCGGCCCCTCCGTCGAATCGCTGCAAGGCAACGCACGCCTCCTCGAATCCGTGCTCGGCGACTACGGCGTGCAAGGCGCGATCGTCGAGATCCGGCCCGGCCCGGTCGTCACCCTCTACGAGCTCGAGCCGGCGCCCGGCATCCGCAGCGCCCGCGTGATCGGCCTCGCGGACGACATCGCGCGCAGCCTCTCCGTCACCGCCGTGCGTATCGCGACCGTGCCCGGGCGCAACGTGATCGGCATCGAAGTGCCGAACAGCCGGCGCGAAACCGTCTTCCTCTCCGAGCTGCTCGCCTCCGACGATTGGGCCAAACACCCCGCGCGCCTCGCCCTGGCACTCGGCAAGGATATCTCGGGCGCCCCCGTGGTCGCCGACCTCGCCCGCATGCCACACCTCCTGATCGCCGGCACCACCGGCTCCGGCAAGTCGGTCGGCGTCAACGCGATGATCCTCTCGCTGCTCTACCGCATGCCGCCCGAACACTGCCGGATGATCCTGATCGACCCCAAGATGCTCGAACTCTCGGTCTACGAGGGCATCCCCCACCTGATGGCTCCCGTCGTCACCGAGCCCGCGAAGGCCGTCACCGCGCTCAAATGGACCGTGCGCGAAATGGAGCGCCGCTACCGCTCGATGAGCCAGCTCGGCGTGCGCAATATCGGCGGCTACAACGAACGCGTCGCCGCCGCGCACGCCAAGGGCGAAGTGGTCACGCGCCGCGTCCAAACCGGATTCGACGCCGAAACCGGCCGGCCGATGTTCGAGGAGCAGCCGCTCGTCCTCGAGCCGCTGCCCTTCATCGTCGTCGTGATCGACGAAATGGCCGACCTCATGATGGTCGCCGGCAAGGATATCGAGGCAGCCGTCCAACGCCTCGCCCAGATGGCCCGCGCCGCCGGCATCCACGTCATCATGGCAACGCAACGACCCTCGGTGGACGTCATCACCGGCACCATCAAAGCCAACTTCCCGACCCGCATCAGCTTCCAGGTGATCAGCAAATTCGACTCGCGCACCATCCTCGGCGAACAAGGGAGCGAACAACTGCTCGGCCAGGGCGACATGCTCTACATGATGGGCGGCGGGCGCATCACCCGCGTCCACGGCCCCTTCGTCTCGGACGCCGAAGTGGAGGCCGTCGTCGAATACCTCCGCGAACAAGGCGAGCCCGCCTACATCGAGGAAATCACCGAAGCGGACGACGACGATTCCCCACTCATCCCCGGCCTCACCGATAGCGGCCCCGACGGCGAACGCGGCCTCTACGAACAGGCCGTCTCGCTCGTCGCGCGCGAAGGCAAGGCATCAACCTCCTTCATCCAACGCCACCTGCAAATCGGCTACAACCGCGCCGCCCGCCTGATCGAACAAATGGAAAAAGACGGCGTCGTCGGACCGGCCAACCACGTCGGCAAACGCGAGGTGCTGCTCAACGGCCGCGCCGACGCGTAAGGCCAGGGGGGCTCTGCCCCCCTGGACCCCCCGCCAAGGGCTGAGCCCTTGGAACCCATTCGTTTTGGCAGGCGCTGAGAGCGGTTTGGGTGTTTGCGCGTCGCGCAAACACCCAAACCGCTCTCAGCGCCTGCCAAGCGAACGGGGTCCAGGGTCCCAGACCCTGGCAGGGGTTCCAAGGGGACAGCGTCCCCTTGGTCTTATCCGTGCGTGTGGCGGGTCGTTGCCTGGCCGGCGCCGAAGTGGTGTTCGAGCCGGCTTTGGCCGACCATCAGCGCCGAGACGATCGCGAGGTAGTAGATGAGTGCCACGGTGTAGAGTTCGGTGAAGCGGAAGGTCACCGAGATTTCCCGTGTGGTGACGGCGAGCAGTTCCTGGAGGCTGATCACCGAGGCGAGCGAGGTCACCTTGAGCAGGGTGATGAATTCGTTGGCGGTGGGTGGGATGGCGACGCGGATCGCCTGCGGCAGCAGGACGAGGCGGAAGCATTGGGCGCGCGACAACCCGAGGGCGAAGCCGGCGTCGCGTTGTTCGCGCGGGACGGAGGCGAGGGCGGCGCGGCTGATTTCGGCCTGGTAGGCGGCCTCGTTGAGGCTGAGCGCGACCCAGGCGGCGAGGAAGGGCGTGAACCAGTGCTGGCGGAAGACGGGCAGGAGCTGCGGCAGGGCGTTCCAGACGAAGAGGAGCTGAAGCAGGGTCGGCGCGCCGCGGAAGAGCCAGATATAGATCTTTGCGAAGACGCGGAGCGGGCGCGCGCGTGCCGCGCCGATGAGCGCGAGGAATAGGCCGAGCACGATTCCGACAGCGTGGGACGCGATGGTGAGGGCGAGCGAGATCAGCGCGCCGTCGAAGATGGGCCAGGAGAAAAGGGCAGCCCAGAAGACGTGCGCATCGAAGCTCATCCGGGCTGCCCGGCGGGGCTAGAGCGTGATGACCGAAGGCGGAATCGCCGTAGGTCTGAATCACGCGACAAAACAATGACCTAGAGCGGGATGGGTGAGCGCGAGCGATCCCATCCCGCTCTAGGGGAGCGGGGCCGGCGCGTCGGCCTCCGGCAGATGCCATTGCGTGGCGAGTTGGCGGATCAGGCCGTCCTTGCGGAGCTCGGTGATCTCGGCGGTGATCAGCGTGACGTCGGCCGGGTTCTTGTTGAAGTAGAGGCCGAAGGAATTGGTCGGCGGATAGACGTAGGCGACCTTGAATTTTCCGGGATCGGCGACGGCGCGGAACGCGGCCTCGGTGTCCTGGGTGAAGCCAGCGGCGGCGCGCCCGGTGAGGAGCTGCTCGGCGACGTCGGTGCCTTTCGGGTAGGCCTGGATGGTCAGCGCTTGCTTGCCCTCCTTCGCGAATTGGGCGGCGAGCGCGTGCGCGCGGATTTCATAGACGGTGCCGGACTGCACGACGAGCACCTTGCCGGCGAGGTCGTCGGGGCTGTGCACGGAATTGTTGTCCGCGCGCACCAGCAGCACCATCGCCGAGCGCAGATAGGGCACGGCGTCGAACACTTTCGTGCGCGCCGGTGTGACGAACATGCCGCTCAGGATGAAGTCGCAGCGATGGCTGCCGAGCCCGGGCAGCAGGCCCGTGAAGTCCATCGGCTGGACGGTGAGCTTGGCACCCCAGGTTGCGGCGAGCCGGTGCGCGAGGTCGATGTCGTAGCCGACCGGGCTCTTGTCGCCCGGCTTGGCGAACATCTCCATCGGCGGGTAGGTGGGATCGGTGCACATGGTCACCTGGCCGCCGTGGACGAAGGAGGGTGACGCGGCGCGGGCAACCAGGGGGGAAAGCGTTGCGGCCAGGATCAGGGCGAGGCCGAGGCGGGCGGTGGGCATGCGGATCTCCCCTTTTTATGACGTGACGCCGCCATCATCGGGGATTCCGCGGTCTCGTGCCACAAGAGTAAGGAATTAGCGACCGAGATAGGTGTCCACCACCCGATGATCGGTGGCGAGGTCGCGGGCGTTGCCGGAGAGAACGATCCGGCCCTGGTCGATGACATAGGCGCGGTCGGCGGCGCTGAGGCCGAGCGTCAGGCTCTGTTCCGCGACCAACACGCTCACCCCTTGCTCGCGCAGCATGGGGAAGGTCTGGAAGACCGAGAGCACGATCTTCGGCGCGAGCCCGGTGGAAGGCTCGTCGAGGAGGAGGATGCGGGGATCGGTCATCAGGGCGCGCGCGATCGCCAGCATCTGCTGCTCGCCTCCGGAGAGCGTGCCGGCGCGCTGCCCGAGCCGCTGGCCGAGGACGGGGAACATGGCGAGGATGCGCGCGCGAAGCTCGCTCCGGCGGCCGGGCGGCGAGAGGCGGCCGCCGAGCTCGAAATGATCGGCGACCGAGAGCCGGGGGAACAGCTCCCGCCCGCTCGGCACGTGGCCGATGCCGGCGCGCGTGATGAGGTGGGCGGGCCTTCCCTCGATCGGTTCGCCGAAAAGGCTGATGCGTCCGCTGCGCGGCGCGAGGAGGCCGGCGATCGTACGGAGCAGCGTGGTCTTGCCCGCCCCGTTCGCCCCGAGCACCGCGACGACCTCGCGCTGGCGGAGCTCGAGCGTGACGCCGTCGAGGATGGTGAGCGGGCCGATGCCGGCGACGATGTTCTCGAGCGCGAGCGCCGGGGCGTCGGAGGCGACGGAAGCGTCGTTCACAGCGGCTCGCCGAGATAGGCGCGCACCACGGCCGGATCCTTGAGCACGTTGGCCGGTGTGTCCTCGGCGATCTTGCGGCCGAAATCGAGCACCACCATGCGGTCGCAGAGATCGGCGACGGCGGCGATGACGTGCTCGACGCAGGCGACCGCGGCGACGCCGAACTCGGGCAGCCGGCGAATGACGCTGCGCACCGCCTCCTGCTCGTCGCGCGTCATGCCGGCCATCACCTCGTCGAGCAGGACCAGCTCGGGAGAAAGTGCGAGCACGCGTGCGAACTCGAGCTCGCGCTGGTAGCCGGGCGTGAGGCGGCTCGCCGGATCGCGCCACATCGGAGCGAGCCCGATCGTCTCGAGCACCCAGGCCGCGTGCTCCGCCGCGCGATGCGACTGCCGCCCATGGCGGCTCGCGAGCACCACGTTCTCCCAGACCGTGAGCGAGGGGAGCAGGCGGGGGATCTGGAAGCTGCGCGCCATCCCGCGCTGCGCGCGCAAATAAGTGGGGACGCGGCTGATCGGCTCGCCGAGATAGAGGATTTCCCCGCTCGTCGGCTTGACGGAGCCGGTGATCGCGTTGAAGAGCGTCGTCTTGCCGGCGCCGTTGGCGCCGATGATGCAGAGCGTCTCCCCGCTTCGGACGCTGAGCGAGACATGATCGAGCGCGGTGAGGCCGCCGAAGCGCACCGTGAGATCGCGCACCTCGAGCACCGGGCCGGTATATTCCCGTGGCCTGGGCTCGGGCGGCGCCGCGGTGAGAGATTTCGGCGAGAGAACGATCGGCCGGCGGAGCAGGCCCAGGCGGTTGGCCAGCCCCACGAGGCCGCCCGGGAAGGCGAGCACGGTCGCGATGATGACGATTCCGTAGAGCGCAAGCTCGAGATTCGGAAAATAGATGAGGAACTCCTCGCCCACGATCATCAGCACCGCGGCGCCGAGGAACGGCCCCCAGAGGGTGCCGATGCCGCCGAACATCACCGCGACCACGGTCTGCAGATCGACCGTCGGGTCGAAGCCGCTGGTGGGATCGATGTAGCTGCGGTTCCAGGCGACGAGGCCGCCGGCGATCGCCGGCAATAGCGCGCTCAGCATGAAGGCGATCACCTTCACCCGCGTCGTCGGCACGCCGAGCGCGGCCGCCGCCTCCTCGTCCTCGTTCAGGCTCATCACGTCGAGCCCGAAGCCGGAGCGCACGAAGAAGGCGCTGAGCCCGAAACCGAGCAGGGCGAGCAGCCCCATCCCGATATAGACGGCGACGGGCGTCAGCTCGGCGGGGAGCGAGAGCCCGACCGAGCCGCCGGCGTAGTGCCAGTTGTTGAAGACCACTTCCAGGATCCGTGCCAGGCCGAGCATGCCGAGCGCGAAGAGAATCCCGCGCAGGCGCAGCATGATCGGGCCGAGCACGAGCGCGACCGCGGCGCCGACCAGGCCGCTCAAGGGTGCCGCGAAATACCACGGCACGTGCGCGCGCATCACCATCAGCGCGGTCGCGTACGCGCCGAGGCCGAAGAACGAGACCTGCCCGAAAGAAAGATAGCCGGTGAAGCCGCTGATCAGGTTCCATCCGTAGGCCAGGACCACGGCGGTCAGGATGTCGGTCGCGAATTGCAGCAGGTAGCCCCGCGATATCAGGGGAACCGCGACGAAGAGGGCGAGCAGCACGAGGGCGGCGGCGGCTCCGCGGAGCCGGCGCACGTGCGCCCTATCGTCGGCGCCGCCCGGGAACGGATCCCGGATCGGGCCCTTGCTTGCGGGCTGCGTGGCTCCCTCCACGGATCAGGCGGGGCGGAAGCGCTCTGGTCGTGCGACCATGACCAGGATCAGCAGCACGTAGGGCAGCACGTATTCCGCGTTGCCGCCGAGGAAGAAGGCGGAGAACGACTGGGCGATGCCGAGCAGGATCGCGGCGATCGCCACCCCGCCGTAATTGCCGAGCCCGCCGAGCGCGATGATGACGAAGGCGAGCAGCGTGAGATCGTCCGAGGTCTGCGGCGCGAGCGGCATGACGATGATCACGAGCACGCCCGCCGCGGCCGCGAGCCCGACGCCGAGCCCGAAGGCGATCAGCCGCACGCGGCGGACGTCGATCCCGCAGCAGATCGCGCCGGTGGCACTTTGCGAAGCCGCGAGCAGGCATTTTCCCGAATCGGTATAGTTGAGCCACGCGTAGAGCGCGGCCGAGACGGCAGCGGCGAAGGCGCCGGAGACCGTGAACGCCTTGCTGAACTCGAGCCCGCCCAAGCTCCAGCTCGACTGCAGATAGGGCACCGAGACGAAGTCCGAGCCCCAGAGCTGCAAGGCGAGCTCAAGCAGCACGTAGGAGAGCCCGAAGGTGACCATCAGGCTCAGAAGCTCGGCCTTGCGCCCGAACTTCATCAAGGGCTCGACCAGCAGCGGCTGGAGGCCGGCGCCGATAAGGCCGAGGACGACGAAGGCGATCGGCAGCACCAGGAGCGGGTTGAGCCCCGTCACGGTCGTGAACCAGTAGGTGAAGAGCCCGGCCAGTACGATGAAGCTGCCGTGCGCGAGGTTCACCACCCCCATGACGCCGAAGATCAGGTTGAGGCTCTGCGCGACCAGCACGTAGAGCCCGCCCACCAGGACGCCGTTCACCAGGATCTGCAGCAGCAGCATCCGCGCTTCACCACGCCGTCCGGGCGATTGCCCGGGGCGGCGCCGGTTCCGAGCCGTGGTGGCGAGAGCGCGCCGCCGTCACGAGCCCGTGTAGGGGACGAGCAGCTTCGCTTCGGCGGCCGCCTCAGGATAGACGAGCTTCAGCACGCCATCCTGGATCTGCAGCAGGTCCTGGGCGTAGCCGAGCGCGAGCCCGTTCGCATTCACCTTGAACGTGCCCTGGATCGTCGGCACTTCGTTGGCGAGAAGCCAGGCGCGGATCTTCGCCTGGTCGAGCGAGTGGGTTCCCTCGACCGCGGCGCCCAGCGCCTGGATCGCCGCGTAGCCGGTTGCCGCGTGATACTCGGCGTCCTGATGGAACATCGCCTTGTAGCCGGAGATGAAGGCGTCGTTGCCCGGCGTCTTGAAATTCGTCCACCAGCCGGTGTTGGTGATCACCCGGTTGGCGAGCGGGCCGAGCGCCTTGAGGTAGGGCGCCTCCACCGGGCCCACGGTCTCGGCGAGGTATTTCGGGGCAAATCCCTGCTCGTGCAGGGCGCGGGTGAGGCCGACCGCGTCAGGATAGTAGGTGCAGGCCTCGACCACGTCCGGGTGCGCATTCTTGATCGCGAGCGCGATCGAGGCGAAGCTCGGCAGCGGCAGCGAATAGGTCGTCTGATAGACGATCTTCATGCCGAGCTCTTTCGCCTGGGCCTCGCGCGCGTGGTAGCAGGCGAGCGTGAAGGCGGATTCGAGCCCGAGCAGTGCGACGGTCGTCGCACCCTGCGCCTTCGCCGCCGGCAAGAGCTCGTCGAGATAGCGGATCGAGGACGCCGTGCCCTGGAAGTTCCATTCGTTGCCGGCGACGTAGATGCTGGGGTCCGAGGCGCCGGGTTCGATGGTCGCCATCTTATATTTGTTGATGAGCGGGGCGATGCCGACGGTCACCAGGCTGGAGTAGGGGCCGATGAGGAGGTTGACCCGGTCGTCGGTGATCAGCCGCTCGTAGAGGCGCACGGCGGTGCCGGCGCTGCTCTTGTCGTCATAGATTTTCAGCTCGAGCTTGCGCCCGAGCCATCCGCCCGCCTTGTTGGCATCGGCGATGGCAAGCTCGATCCCCTTGATCTGATAGGCGCCGTCGGTAGCAAGCGGGCCCGTCTCCGAAATCGTGCCCCCGATCACGATCGGCGGCGCCGCCTGGGCGGCGACGGGTGCTAAGGAAATGCCGGCGATCGGCAGGCCGAGAGCGACGGCGGCCAATGCGCGCCCCGCCACTGCGCGCCATATGTGCTTGCGTGATGGCATGGTTGCCTCCCCCCTATTTTCGTCTTCCCCGCGGCCGGGGCCGCGGAATTGGGCGGCATGTGAAGGGAATCGGGCGGCAACGTCAAGCGCGGAGCATCGAATTCAGGCGGCTTGCGCCTCGATTCCGACGCGAGGGCCACGGACCGTGATGCGGTGCATCACGCGGCGTAATGGTAGGTCGTAGTCGAAGGTCGCCTTGTGCTGCGCCGCGCAATTGTCCCAGAGCAGCAGGTCTCCGGGCTGCCAGCGATGGCGGTAGCGGAACTCGGGGCGGAGAAGGTGGGCGCAGAGATCGGCGAGCAGGGCTTGGCCCTCTTCCGGCGGGAGCCCGACGATGCGGGAGGTGTGCGCCTCGTTGACGAAGAGCCCCGGCCTTCCGGTGACGGGGTGGGCGAGCACCACCGGCATCTCGACGTCCGGCACGAGCCGCAACTGCTCGGCGCTCAAGCCGGGCTCGGCGATCAGGCGCCCGCCCGCCGCCCGCTCTTGCGCCTGGGCGGCGCGGTTCTTCGCACGGTAGAAGGCATAGCTGTGGACGCACCGCAGGCCGGAGAGCCGGCGCTGCATCGGCTCGGGAAGGGCGGCGTAGGCGGCGGTCGCGCTCGCGAACTCGGTATCGCCGAGCGGCCCCTCGGGCCCCATCGGCACCTCGATCGCGTAGAGCGCGGAGAGCAGGCTCGGCTCCGCCTTGTAGGAGAGATCGCTGTGCCAGAAGCGCCCGGCGTCCTGGGCGCCGATCAGGTGGCCGGCCTCGTCGAGCACGTTGGAGACGACGAGGATCTCGGGGTAGTCCGCGAGCCGGCTCTCCTTGCGCACGTGCTGTTCGAGGGTGCCGAAGCGGCGGACGAAGGCCAGCCGCTCGGCGGGCGTGAGGTGCTGGCCGCGCAGCACCGCGACCTCGGCCGAGAAGAACGCATCGGCGATGGCGCGGAATGTCGGCTCGTCGAGCGGTGCCGCGAGATCGACGCCGGCGATCTCGACGCCGAATTTCTCCCCGAGCGGGCGCTGGTGAAGCATCGCTTCCTCCGCGAAGCGGGATCAGCCGGGAAATGTCTGTCGGAAAAACTTACTACGAGCAGCCGGGAAAGCCCATCCGG
The DNA here is from genome assembly GCA_963745975.1 of uncultured Pseudomonadota bacterium. GTDB lineage: Bacteria > Pseudomonadota > Alphaproteobacteria > Acetobacterales > Acetobacteraceae > JAKAWQ01. The sequence continues at coordinate 1,315,122 of CAVUZJ010000009.1, read as the reverse complement.
CACGACCGAGTTTTCCCGGCCCCGCCCGCGGCTGGACGCAGGAGTGACCTATGTCACGCCTTTAACACGGGAGCCGTGACATTTTTGGCCAATCGGGCGAGTGACGGTGCGGTAAGCGGTGCATACGCAAAAGGTACGGTTGGTCGAGAGCGTGTTCGTGCTCGTCGTCCTCGCGACATTCGCGGGGGTGACCGTGCAAGCGGTGGGTGAAGAGGTTCGTGCGCAGGCGCCGGATCTCGGTGATATCGTGAGTTTCGCGGATGTGCCGATTGACGCCGGCTCCGCGCTCGTGCTCACGGCGGAGCGTGCCGGCGCTCCCGAGGGTGGGACTTGCGTGCTCGATACCGCGGTGATGGAGAGGTCGGGCGGCAGCCTCTTTGTCGAGGCCGGTGATCCGATGGCGACCGGCGGATCTGGTGTCCATTGGCGCGTCCACTGGGCGGGGAGGACGACCAGCGCAGGGCCGACAGATTGCGGGGGCGACGCCGAACTGCTCTTGAGCGCCGGCCAGCTGCAGGATTTGGCAGGCTCCGTCGGCGGCTTTGGCACCGCTTCCGCGCGCAGGATGGACCTGGCGGTAGAGGCGAGCGAGGCGAGCCCCGGCGAGTAGAGCGTGATCGCCGAAGGTGGAATCGGGGCACCCCGCGAACTCGTTCGCGGGGACCCCGGCACCGAAGGCGTTCGATCACGCGGGAAAAACAAAGACCTAGAGCGGGATGGGTGAGCGAGAGCGAACCCATTCCGCTCTAGGGGCCATTGCCGCGCTTGTCATGCTTCCCGGCGCGGCAGGGTGGACATGCCCGGCAGGGCGGCGGCGCGCGCGAGCCAGGCCTGCACGGCGGGAAACGGCGCCAGATCGAACCCGCCTTCGTCGGCGCGATGGGTGTAGGCGAACAGCGCGAGATCGGCGATGCTCGGCGCCTCGCCGGCGAGCCAGGAATGTCCCGCGAGCCGCCGTTCCATCACGGCGAGCGCCTGCACGCCGCGCGTGGCGCAGTCCGCAAGCCGCTCGCGATGAAGATGCGCCTCCCGCCGCCAGGTGATGATGTTGCGCGCGACCGCGATATAGGGCTCGTGGCTGTACTGCTCGAAAAAGAGCCATTCATGCACCCGCGTCCGCGCAAGGCCCGGCGCCGGCAGCCAGGGCGTTCCTTCCGCGAAGTGCAGCAGGATGGCGTTGCTTTCGACGAGCACGGTGCCGTCGTCCAGGACCAGCGCCGGCACCTTGCCGATCGGATTGATTGTCAGGAATTCCGCCGTGCGCGTGGCGCCGGCATTCCCGTCGGTCTCGATCCACTCGAAATCGTGCCCGGTCAGGCGCAGAATCTGCGCCACCTTCCAGCAATTGCCCGAAATGCGCATCGCGTAGAGCTGCATTCGATATCTCTGTTCCTTCGGGGTCAGTATGGCGTGCCGTCGGTGTGCGTATAGCCCGGCTTGGCCTCCCATTTGAGATCGATGTCCGGATAGAGGACGCTCTCCACCGCGTCCCGGCGCGAGCCGATCTCGAGCACGAGGGCATCGCTCGCGGAGCGGTTCTGGAGATGATGCCCATCCGCCGCGCCCGCCTTGAAGCCCGCGCAGTCTCCGGCGCGCAGCACCTCCTCGCCGGCGTCGGTGACGAGCACGACCTCGCCTTCGAGCACCCAGACGAACTCGTCCTCGGCGCGGTGCCAATGGCGCTGGCTCGACCAGGCACCGGCTGGGAGGCGGAGGAGATTGACCCCGAACTGGGTAAGCCCCGCCGCGTCGCCCAGCGCGCGCCGTGCGCGCCGGAGGCAGGGTTCGTCATAGGGCGGAGGGTAGCCGGTTCCCGCGCGGGCGGGTGCGGCGGATAGGGCGATCTTCTTCACGGCGGGCGTCCTTCCCAGGATCGCCGCATTCTAAGGCAATTGCGCTCCGGGGCCGACCCCGCCTTCGCCGGTTGCCGGGCCGGCTGTCACGGCGCCGGTTGCAGCTCGCGGTACGCCGCGATCGCCGCCGTGATCTGGCTTTCGCTCAACTCGGGGGAGAGGATCTCCGATGCGGCGCGGGTTTCTCCGCTCATCGCCAAAGCGACCGCGAGGTCGTCCGCGACGCGCCGTCCGCCGGCCTGGCCGGCCGCCAGCGGCCGGAGCATGCCGATTGCGAGCTTCGCATGGCCCGCGAGTGCCAGCGAAAGGGCGAGGTTGACCTCGGCCGCGGTATTGTCCGGCTGCACCGCCAGCGCTGCACGATAGGAGGCCTGGGCGGGCGCGTGCTCGCCTTGCAGATCCTCGGCGATGCCGCGGTCGATCAGCGCGGTCACGTCGTCGGGCCTCTTCTGCAACACCTCGCCGAAGAGCGTCGCCGCTTCCGCGGGGTCGGAGCCGAGCGCGAGGCGGCCGAGGCCGATGCGCGCCTCGCGCGAGCCGGGTGCCAGCGCCAGTGCGCGCCGGTAGCTGATCGTTGCTTGATCGTCACGACCGAGCGCGGCGAGTGCCGCGCCCTCCTCGACGAGTGCCGCGACGTCGGTCGGATGCGCAGCCAGCACGCCGTCCGCGACCCGGAGCGCGATCGCCGGCGCCCCGCCCGCCATCGCCGCGTCCGCGAGCTTCAGGCTGGCCGCGCCCGCCGCGTCGTCCCCGCTTCCCGGCGGATGCGCCGCGCAGGAAGCGAGCGCCAGTGCGGCCAGGGCGAACAGGATTCGCATCTTGCCAATCCTCACGAATCTCAATGATGAAAAGCCCGGATCACCTGCAGCATCGCCGGTCCGCCCACGATCATGAACACGCAGGGCAGGATGAAGAGGATCATCGGCACCGTGAGCAGCACCGGCAGGCGCGCCGCCCGCGCCTCGAAGCGGATCAGCATCTCCTCGCGCATCTCGCCGCTGATCGTGCGGAGCGCCCGGGTGAGCGGGGTGCCGTACTGGATGCTCTGGGTGAGCACCGCGCCGAGGCGCTTGAGGGAATCGAGGCCCGTGCGCTGGCCGAGATTGAGCAAGGCCGCGCGCATGTCCGAGGTGATGCGAAGCTCGCTCGCGGTCTCGGTGAATTCCGCGGCGACCGCGTGGTTGGCGGGGCGGATCTCCGCGCCCACGCGGCTGATCGCGGCCTCGAGGCCGAGCCCGGCCTCGGCGCAGATCACCAGCATGTCGAGCGCATCCGGCAGGCCGCGCTCGAGCCGGCGGAGGTAGCCCGCGCGCATCCGCCGCACGATGATGTCGGGCGCGAGGAGACCGAGCCCCGCGGAGCCGAAGATGAGGATATGGCGCAGCAGCAGCGGCAAAGGGAGCGCGTCCGCCAGCGGGATGGCGACGAGCGGCGCGCCGCCGAGCAGGAGAAGCTTGCTGCCGACGAAGAGGCCGAGCCCGTTGCCGCCGCGGAAGCCGGCGGCGAGCAGCGTCTGCTCCAGCTCGGTGATCGTGCGCGTCGAGAGCAGCCCGCTCCGCGCGATGGTCATGCCGATCAGCGCGACGAGGCGGAGCGCGCCACGGCCCGTGGCGGCGGCCGGCGCCTCCAGGGGTGCCAGCCCGACGCTCGCCTGCACCATCCGCACGCGCGCGCGGAAGCGGGCTTCCCGGCCCGTCATCGCGATCAGCATGCTGGCGGTGACCAGCAGCAGCGAGCCGGTGGCCCCGAGCGCCATGAGGAGCGCGCTTGCGCTCATGAAAGGCTCCGCTGGATGATGCTGCGCATCACCAGGAGGCCGGAGGCGAGCGAGAGCACGGCGGCACCGAAAATCTTCTCGCCGGTCGGATCGGTGAAGAGCTGGGACATGTAGCCGCGGTTGAGGAACCAGAGCGAGACCCCGGAAAGCACCGGGAGGACCGCGAGGATGCCGGCGCTGGTGCGCGCCTCCGCCGCCAGCGCGTGGCCGCGCGCCCGCAGCACCACCCGCTTGCGGATGACCTCCGCGAGATTCTCGAGCGTCTCGGTGAGCCCGCCGCCGGTCTGGCTCTGCAGCGCGAGCGCGGTCGCGAAGAAGCGGTATTCGGGGAGCCGGTTGCGCTCCGCCAGCTCGGCGAGCGCCTCCTCGAGCGGTGTGCCGATGCGCACGCGGTTGCCGAGCAGCGCGAACTCCTGCGCGGTCGGGACCGCGCCTTCGCGCGCCACGCCCTGGATCGCCTCCTGCATCGGAATGCCGACGCGGACGGAGCGGACGATCGTCGCCAGCGCGTCCGGCATCTGCCCGAGCAGGGTGCGGCTGCGGCGCGCGTCGCACCAGCCGAAGAAGGCCCGCGCGACAATGATCGCGCCGGCCGGAACGAGCAGCCCCGAGAGCGGGCCGAGCAGCCCGCCGAGCGCGCCCGCCGCCACCCGCGCGAGCGTGAGCGCGATCCCGAGCACGGCCCACCAGGGCAGCGGATATTGATCGCGCCGCACCGGGTCGAAGCCGATCACGCTTCCCGCGCGCCGCGCCAGCCGCTCCAGTCCGCCGATCCTGGCGCGGCGGAAGAGGCTCGGCAGCCCCGCCTCGCCGGCGGGAAGGTGCGGCACGGTTGCCGCGGCGATGCGCCGGCGCCGCCGCTCGTTCTCGGCGTGGAGGTTGAGGACGAGCAAGCTGGAGAGCCCGAGCCCGGCGAGGCCGATGCAGGCGAAGAGGAGCAGGCGGAGCAGCATCGGGCTCATCCTTCCGCCTCATCGACGGCGGCGAGCCAGGCGCGCTCGAGCCCGAAATAGGCCAGCCGCTGGAAGAAGCTCGGCCGGACGCGGCTCACCCTGTAGCGGCCGAAGAGCCGCCCGCTCATCGTCTCGCCCTGCACCTCGAAGAGGAAGAAGTCGTTCATCGTGACGACCTCGCCCTCGAGGCCGCAGATCTCGGTCACCTGCGTGATCCGCCGCACGCCGTCGCGCTGGCGCTCGACCTGCACGATGAGATCGACCGCACCCACGATCTGCGTGCGGATCGCCTTCGCCGGCAGGCCCATGTTGCCCATCTGCACCATGTTCTCGATGCGGGTGAGCGCGTCGCGCGTGGTGTTGGCGTGGATGGTCGAAAGGCTCCCGTCGTGGCCGGTGTTCATCGCCTGGAGCATGTCGAACGCCTCGGCCGCCCGCACCTCGCCGATGATGATGCGGTCGGGGCGCATGCGGAGCGCATTGCGCACGAGGTCGCGCTGCGTCACCTCGCCGCGGCCCTCGATGCTCATCGGGCGGGTCTCGAGGCGGACCACGTGCGGCTGCTGGAGCTGAAGCTCGGCCGCGTCCTCGACGGTCACGATCCGCTCCGCCGGATCGATCAGCCGCGACATCGCGTTGAGGAGCGTCGTCTTGCCCGAGCCGGTGCCGCCCGAGATGACGACGTTGAGGCGCGCGCGCGCGGCGATCTCGAGCGCGCGCGCGACCGGCGGGATGAGCGAGCCGGTCTCGACCAGGCGGGCGAAATCGATGACGCGGCGGGCGAACTTGCGGATCGAGATGCATGGCCCGTCGAGTGCGAGCGGCGGCAGCACGATATTGACGCGCGAGCCGTCCTTGAGCCGCGCATCGACCATCGGGCTCGATTCATCGACGCGCCGTCCGACGCCGGCGGCGATGCGCTGGCAGATATTGGCGACGTGCTGGGAATCGCGGAACCGGACCGGTACCTGCTCGAGCTTGCCGGCCCGCTCGACGAACACGCGCTCGGGGCCGTTGACCATGATGTCGTTGATGGAATCGTCGCCGAGCAGCTTCTCGAGCGGGCCGAGCCCGAGCATGTCGTCCACCAGCTCGGCGGCGAGCCCGCGCTGCTCGCGGCCGTTGAGCTGGATCCGCCGCTCGGTCGCGATCTCGGCGATGACCCGCTCGATCTCGTCGATCAGCCGCTCGGCGCGCGTCGCCGCGGCGGCGACCGGGTCGAGGCGGGAGAGGCAGAGGCGGCGGAGCTCGGCGATCGCCTCGAGCGACGCGGCCCGGGGACCTTGGAACGGGGACGGCGCCGGGGTCTCGGCTGGCTCGGCGGGCAGCGGGCCGTCCGCCGGCAGCGGACCGTCCGCCGGCAGCGGACCGTCCGCCGGGTCGGGAGCCGCCCCGACGGGCGGCTCGGCGCGGCGTCGGCCGAACCCCGCCGCGCGCCCCGAGGGCAGGGCTTCGATCTCGGCGGTCGGCGATCCGCTCACGCCAGCAGGCCGAAGAAGCGCCGCTTGCGGCGCGGCCCGAGGAGGTCGGTGCTCTTGGCGCCGGCCGAGGAATCGAGCAGGCGGACGAAGGCGACCTCGCGCGCGAGCGCGATGACGCCGGCGCGGAAGCCGCTCCGCGCATTGACCACGGGCTCGCCCATGCTCGCCGCGTGGCCCGCGAGCCGCGGGAGGTCCGGGATGACGACGTCCGGCTTCATCTTCAGCGCATCCTCGATCTCGCGGCGCGCGAGCCCGCCGGGACGGCCGACCCGGTTGAGCACGACGACGGCGCGGCGCGGCTGCGATTTTCCCGGCGGCAGGGCGAGCAGGCGGAGCGTGTCGCGCACCGCGGCGAGCGAGGGGTCGAGCACGAGCACGCGCTGATGCGCGAGGTCGAGGAGGTCGCGGAAGAGCGGCAGCGGCGCGAAAGGCACGTCGGCGACGACGAAATTGTAGCGCCGGCGGAGCGCCTCCAGGAGCCGCGCCGCGGCATCCGGGGCGTAGGCGGGCGCCTCGGCGAGCCTCTCCTCGCCGGCGAGCACGTTGAGCCGCTCCGCGACCGGCTGGGCCGCCCGCTCGACGAAAAGCTCGTCGATCCGCTCGGGCTGCTCGAGCGCGGTGCGCAGCCCGTTGCCCGTCTTGGCGTTGAGCAGCAGGGCGGCGCTGCCGCGATAGAGATCGGGGTCGAGCAGCACGGTGTGCCGCCGCGCCGCGACGCCGAAATGCCAGGCGAGGTTGGCCGCGATGGTGGTCGCGCCGACGCCGCCGCGCACGCCCGTGACCGTCACCACGCGCCCGCCCAGCACGCCCTCGGCCTGGTGCTTCCCGGTCGCGATGAAGGGGTGGAAATGCCGCGCCACCATATCGCGCGAGAGCGGCTTGTAGAGATATTCGAGCGCGCCCAACCCGCGCGTCACGTGGCGATAGAAATTGACGTCCTCGAGATCGCCGATCACCAGCACCTGCGCATCCGGCTCGACCACCTCGGAGAGATCGCCGAGCGCGGTCAGCGGCTGCTCCTCCCCGCTTACATCGACGATGAGCGTGCGCGGGGTTGGCGTGCGCGAGAGCACGCCGATCGCCGTGCGCACATTGCCGCGCCGGACCTCCATTCCTTGCGGCACCGCCTCGGCGAGCGCCTCGCGCAGCACCGTCTCCGATAAGGCGTCGGCGACGAAGGCGAGGATGGAAGCCTGCTCCGACGGGCTCGCCGCCTCGGCCGGCGCGCGGGTGCGGAGCGCTGCGTCGTCCGGCATCAGTTGGTGGTTCCCGCCGACGCGCCGCCGCTGGTAGGCGTGCCAGAGGGCGTCGTCGTGCCGCCGAGCGTGTCGATGCTGTCGGCAGGCAGCGGCTTGACCTTGTCGGCGCGCAGGTTTTCGACCGGCAGCACGGCGAGCGGGCCGGGCGTGCCCGCCGCGCTCTCGCCCGCGACGAGGTCGTGCGGGTTGGCGACCTCGGCGGCGAGGTTCGCCTGATTGGCGCCCGTCGGGTGCCAGGTCCCTTCGCGATAGACCGGGTTGCCGGTCATCGTGCAGCCGCCGGCGGCGAGTGCCACCAGCAGGACGAAGGGCGGACGCCGCGCGCTCATCGGTTCGCGCCTATTGCACGATGAAGCCGGCATCGCCGGGGATGCGCGCGGACGGCGCAGTCTCGCCTCCGCGGGCCTCCTGGCGGAGGAAAAGAATACGGTCGAGGTCGCTCGGCGCCGTCCAGTTGTCGGTCGGCAGCCTGAGCTCGGCGGGCGAGCTGACGGGGCGGACGATGTAGGGCGTGACGACGATGACCAGCTCGGTCTGGTTGCGCTGGAAGCTGTCGGAGTTGAAGAGCGTGCCGAGGATCGGGAGCTCCCCGAGCCCGGGTATCCCCTGGTCGACCTGGGCGGACTGGTCCTCCAGCAGTCCGGCGATCGCGAAGCTCTGGCCGCTGCCGAGCTCGATCGTCGTCTCCGTGCGGCGGACGAGGAGGGCCGGGATCTGGATGGACGAATTGTTCTCGCTCAGCTGGATCGCGCCCTGGTTGGTGAGCTCGCTCACCTCCGGGCGGACGCGCAGGCTGATCCGGTTGTCGGCGAGCACGGTCGGGATGAACGAGAGCGAGACGCCGTAGGGCTGGAACTGGATCGTGATCGTGCCGTTCTGCTCCGCGATCGGAATCGGGAACTCGCCGCCGACCAGGAAGCTCGCCGTCTGGCCGCTCATCGCGGTGAGGTTGGGCTCGGCGAGCGTGCGCGAGAGCTGGTCCTGGGAGAGCGCGTCGAGGATCGCGTCCACGTTCGTGTTGCCGCTCTTGTAGGCGAAGGCGAAGCTGCTCGTGGCCGTGGTGAGGAAGGCGACCGCGCTCGGCGAGGCGAACTCCGCGGCGATCTTCCCGCCCGTGGTGCCGAGCGCCTGCCAGTTGATGCCGAGCTCGCGGGTGATGGTGCGGTCCATCTCGGCGATCCGCACCTGCAGCATCACCTGCACCTCCGAGAGCACGCTCATCTCGTCGTCCACCGTCTCCTTCGGCCCGACATAGGCGCGGGCGAGCGCCATCACCTGCGCGGCCTCCGCCGGCGTCGGCACGGTGCCGGAAACGGCGAGCCCGTTCGGCTCGGCGTTCATCGAGACCTCCGCGTCCGGCACCAGCCGCGCGATGGCCGCGCGGGCCGCGTCCGCCCCGTAGGCGGAGGGCGACACGACCACGCGATACTGGGCGATCGGGTGGCCTTGCTGGTCGAGGGCGGCGATGGTCGTCTCCCCGGGAGCGACGCCGAGCACGAAGAGGCTGGTGAGGCTCGCCGGGCGGACATCGGCGACCGCGGGGTCCGCGGTGAAGACGCTCGCCGCCGGCGAAGGCAGCGAGATCACCTCGCCGGAGCCGGCCGCGAGCGCGATGGTGCTGCCGAGCGGCGCCGGAGCGCCGGCTGTTGGGGCGGGCGCGAGCTGGGCGGGCGGCGCGAGCTGGGCGGGCTCGGCCGCGGCGCCCGCTTGCGGCGGCGGCTCCATCGTCGCCGCCCCGCCGGCCGAGAAGGAAGCCGGGATGAGCGCGGCCTTCCTGGCGGCGATCTGCGCGGGCAGCCGGCCGGCGGCGATCAGTGCCAGGTCGAGCGGCTGGTTGGCCGCGACCTGGGCGAGCGCGCCGAGCGGCGGCGCCGCCTTGCCGTCCACCGTCAGCGTGGTTGCCCCCGCATTGCCCGCCGTCAGCGCGAAGCCGGGGCCGGAGGGCAGAAGCACGCGCGCGCCGGCGTGCAGGAGGCGGGCGAAGACGATATGCCCGGCCGCATCGGCCACGCTCACCCAGTCGTCGGCGCTCGCGATCAGCACGATCGGCGCCGCCGCGGCGTCCGCCCCGGCGCGCGCCGCCACCGGGACCAGGGCGAGCAGCAGGAGGAGGGCGAGGGACGCGCTCCGCATCAGAAATGCGCCACCTCGGCGCCCGCGACACCGCGGAAGACGCGCATCGTCGCCCCTCCGTGCGCCGGCGCCGGCCGGGCGATGTCGAGCGCGGGAGAGACCTGGTTCGCCCAGGCGATCCCCGGCGGCGCGGCAGGCGGCGCGCCCGGCTTCACCCCGTCGGCGGCGCGGACGACGAGCGAGAGCCGCCCGAGCCGGGTCGCGACCGCCACGTCCTCGGCCTCGCGCGGCGTCACCTCGAGGGTCACGGTGCGGTTGAGGTCGGCGGCCAACCCGTTCGGGTTGGCACCCTCCACCAGGTGCTGGTCGATCGCGATCACGCGCACGTCCGTCAGCACCGTCTCCGCGGCCAGCCGCTTGCCGAGCGGCAGGCTCGCATCGGCGATCTCCTGGGTGAGCACGAGATCCACCCGGTCACCCGGCCAGATCAGGCCGGCGCTGCCGCTGATCGCGTCGACGCCGACGGTGACCGCGCGCATCCCGGGCGCGAGCACCGCGGCGAGGAAGCCGTGATCGCCCGGCCGCATCACGTCGAGCGGGAGGATCGCCTGGCCGGCGACGATCGGGTGGCGGATCATCGCGCCGATCAGGCCGGACCGCGCGGCCGGCGTGTCGCGGGTCGCGCCGCGCGGCACCGCGGTTTGCGCCCGGTCGGCGGCGGCGAGATCGCTCGGCTCGAGCAGCCGGCCGGCCTGGAGCGGCCGTGCGGCGACCAGGATCGCGACCTTCTCCGGCGCCGCCATCGTGCGGTGCGCGGCAGAGTGGCTCCGCGTCGCGATCCAGGCGACGGTCCCGAACCCGGCGAGGCCGAGCGCCATCAGGGCGAAGAGGGCGATCCTCACGGCCATGGTGGCCCCGGCGTCAGTGGCGGATCAGGACGAAGACGGTGCCGGCCGCAATCGCCGCGGCGTAGGGCACCGGCCCGCGCCGTGCGATCCGCCGGCGCTCGCGCCGGAGGATCCGGATGAGCCCCCGCGCATTGCGCTCCGGATTCGAGCGGACCGGCGGCAGCAGCGCGCCGAGCAGCAGATAGAGGCCGGCGAGCGCGCCCCCGGCCAACGCCACCGCCGCCAGCCATCCGGCGACGGCGAGCGGCGGCACGGTGAGCGTCGCGGCGGCGAGCAGCTTCACGTCGCCCCCGCCCATCCAGCCGCGCCGCCAGCAGAGGAAGCCGAGCGCGAAGACGCACGCGGCGGCAAGCGCGCCGGCCGCGAGCGTCCCCGAGCCGGCGCGGAGCGCGAGCCCCGCCGCCGCCAGCAGCGCGCATACCGCGTTGGGCACAAGGCGCACCGCGAGATCGGTCGCGGCGGCGGCGATCAGCAGCGCCGCGCTGGCTGCGATCAGCGGCGATTCGGCAACCCGCGTCCAGTTTTGGAGCATCGATGCACCCGTTGTGGGAACGTGATCGGCGCCGGCCCCGGCCCGGCGCGTGCGCCGGGCCCACCGCTCAGAGACCGTTGAAGCTGTTCGCGATGTTATTGAAGGTGGTGGCGAGGTCGTTGCCGAGCGTGGTCACGGCGCCGATGATCACCGCGGCGATCAGCGCGGCGATCAGGCCGTATTCGAGCGCGGTGACGCCGCGCGCGTCGGAACGGAGTGCGAGCCAAACCTTGAGAAAATCCGACATTGTTCTGTCCCCGTTTGCCGCCGGGCGGCGGGGCCGCGCGGCGAATGATGCTCATCCCCGAAAAACGCTCGGAGTTTTCTCCGAAAGGCGCGCGCGCAAACGGTGCGAGGCCTTGTCTCGCCGAGGCTAGCGGAAAGCCTTTGCCGAACCGTTAAGCCGGCCCGCCCGCCTTCGGTCATCACGCTCTAACGCCTCCTTAAACCCGCGCGCCCTAGCCTCGCCGCGCGGCGAGGGGGCTTCGAGGGCGATGACGGCCGAATGCGAGCGCGATCACGGTCCTCCCGGGCCGGCGGACCTCGTCGCCCGCTCGATTCCGTTCGTCGCAACGCTCCTTGCTCTGGAATATCTCGTCTTCGCCTGCTCCGCCGCCGCGCGCCGGCCGCTCTGGATGGACGAGGTGCTCGCGGCCTGGACCGCGCGCCTTCCTTCGGTCGGCGCGATCTGGAGCGCGCTCGAGAAAGGCGCGCTCTTCGATCCTCCGCTCTATCATTTTCTGCTCCACGCCATCGTCTTCTCGGGCGCGCGGAGCGACCTCGCACTCAGGATGCCCTCGATCCTGGCCGTGCTGGTCGTGGCACTCGCCGCCTTCGTGCTCGTCCGCCGGCGCCATCCGGCGCCCGTCGCTTCCCTCGCGATGGCGCTCTGCCTCGCGGGCGGCCTCTATCCCTTCGCCCTGGACGCGCGGTCGTACGCCTGCGCGGCCGCCTGCTTCGCGCTCGCGCTGGTCCTCTGGGATCTGCCGCCCGACCGCGATCCCCCGCCATGGCGCGCGGCGATGATGCTCCTGCTGCTCGTCGCCGCCGTCGGGCTCCATTTCTACGCGGTGATGCTCGCCGCCTCGGTCGGCGCGATGGAGCTCGTCTGGACGGCCGCGCACCGGCGCATCCGTTTTCTCTTCCTTGCTGCGCCCGCCATCGCGTGCCTTTCGGTCGTGCTCTGGCTGCCGATCATGCGGCATGTCCTGGCGTTCAGCCGGGCCGATACGGCCGCACCCTCATTCTTTGCCCGCCCGCTGCCGATCCGCCTCGTGCTCGCCTACGTCGAGGTGATGGTCGGCCACCGGCCGGCCTGGGTCTCGCCGATGATCCTATTGCTGCTCGCGCTGATGGCGCGGCGGATCATCGCGGCGCGCGCCAAGCCGCCGCCTCCGCGCCCTCGCGGCGCGCCCGACAACCTCGACATCATCGCGGCGGTCACCTGCGCGCTCCCGCTCGCCACCTATCTCGTGACCCTGGTCGCGGTTCATTTCTTCAACGCGCGCTATGTCATCGCCGCCGCGCTCGGCTTCGCGATCCTCACCGCGCGCTACGTCGCGAGCCTGCCGCGCGCTCAGCTTCTCTGCTGCGCGCTGCTCGCGATCTCCGCCGGAATGATGATCATGCCGGACACCTGGGCGGCCTCGGCGCGGCAGCGCGAGCGCGTCCTGGCGCTGGTCCGCGCCGCGCCGCCGGGGTTGCCCATCGCCACCGGCAACGGTCTCCGCTTTCTCGAGATCCGCGAAGGCGCCGGCCCCGCGATCGCCCGCCGCCTGGTCTTCGTGAAGGCGCCTCCCGGAACCGCCAGTCCCGATCCCACCAACCAGCACCTCCTCGAGCAGTGGAAGACGATCCTGCCCAACCTCCCGGTCGTGAGCACAAGCGCCTTCATGCGCGCCCATCGAAGGTTCCTCGTCTTCAGCGACGAAAGTGCGGTCGATCTCCTGCCCGCCTGGCTCGCCCGGCACGGATACCGGCTCGACATTCTCGCCCGCGCCGGCGACGCCTCGCTTTCAGAGGCCCAGGCGGGCAAAACGCCGGAGCGGCTCAGCCGGGAGCCGTAGACCGCTAATGCGCGACCCAGCCGCCGTCGATCGAGAGCGGCGCGCCGGTGATCGTCTTCGCGCCCTCCGAGCAAAGGAACACGGTGAGCGCGCCGATCTCCTCGGGCGTCGAGAACTTGTGCATCGGCTGCTGCTCGGCCACGAACCCGGCGATCTCGTCCTCGACCTTGATCCCCTTCTCGCGCGCGCGGTCCTCGATCTGCTTCTGCACGAGCGGCGTCAGCACCCAGCCCGGGCAGATCGCATTCACGGTAATGCCATCGTTCGCCGTCTCGATCGCCGCCACCTTGGTCAGCCCGACCAGCCCGTGCTTGGCCGCGACATAGGCGGCCTTCTGCGGGCTCGCGACGAGCCCGTGCGCCGAGGCGATGTTGATCACGCGGCCCCAGCCCCGCTTCTTCATCCCCGGCAGGGCGGCGCGCATCCCATGGAAGGCGCCGGAGAGGTTGATCGCGATGATCGCATCCCACCGCTCGGGCGGGAAATCGACGAGATCGGCGACGTACTGGATGCCGGCGTTGTTGACCAGGATGTCGAGGCTGCCGAGCTCCTTCTCGGCAGCCGCGACCATCGCCGCGACCTGCTCGCCCTTGCTGATATCGGCGCCGTTGTAGGAGACCGCGACACCAAATTCGGCCGCGAGATCCGCGCGCAGCTTGGCGATCGCATCCGCCGGGCCGAACCCGTTCATCATGATCGCGGCGCCCTCGGCCGCGAGCGCGCGGGCGATGCCGAGGCCGATGCCGCTCGTCGATCCGGTGACCAGGGCCACCTTGCCCTTGAGACTCATCGCACTTCCCCTTGCCGGTTGCCGCCGCGGCGCACTATTGGCCGAAGACACGCGCGCTGCAAAGCCCGTGCTCCGCGAACTTGCGGTTGCAACGCGTGTGCGAAGACCACATTCTTCAGACCCAGCCATTCATCAGGAAGCCATCGCATGGATGCCGGACCCCTGCCGCCGCCGCGCACGCCTCCTTCCGCTTGGCGGCCGCCCGGATGCCACGCCATCGCGCTGGTCTTCCAGGGCGGCGGCGCGCTCGGCGCCTATCAGGCGGGCGTCTATCAGGCGCTGCACGAGGCGGGGCTCGAGCCCGACTGGGTGAACGGCGTCTCGATCGGCAGCATCAATTCGGCGCTGATCGCCGGCAACCCGCCGGAGCGCCGCCTCGAGCGGCTGCGCGAGTTCTGGCAGATGATTACCGATCGTCCGGTGTGGCTGTCGTCGCCGGACGGGGACGATCCGCGCCGGCTCCACAACATGTGGTCGGCCTGGATGACGATGGCGCTCGGCCAGCAGGGCTTCTTCAAGCCGAACGTGCCGCCGCCCTGGATGCGCACGCGCGGCGCCGCCGGCGCCACCAGCTTCTATGACAGTTCGCCGCTGCGCGAGACCTTGCTCCGCCTGGTCGATTTCGACCTCATCAATGCCGGCAAGACGCGGCTTGCCGTCGGCACCGTCAATGTGCGGACCGGCAACTTCATCTATTACGACAACACCGAGACCGAGATTCTCCCCGAGCACGTCATGGCGAGCGGCGCGCTGCCGCCGGCGCTGCCGATGGTCCCGATCGGGACGGACTATTACTGGGATGGCGGCCTCGTCTCGAATACGCCGCTCCAGCATCTCTTCGAGCATTGCGGCTCGAACAACCTGGTCGTCTTCCAGGTCGATCTCTTCAGCTCCCGCGGCGATACGCCGCGCGACTTCGCCGACGTCCTCTCCCGTCAGAAGGACATCCAGTATTCCAGCCGCACCAGGCTGATGACCCAGTATTTCCAGATGCTGCACGGGAAGAACGTGCAGCTCCGCGCGCTGCTCGCGAAGGTGTCCGAGGAGAAGCTCAGCCCCGCCGAGCGCGAGCTCAAGGAAAAGCTCTCGGACCTCCCCGAAATCTCGCTGATCCACATGATCTATCAGAAGGCCGCGTACGAAGGGCAGGCCAAGGATTACGAGTTCAGCGCGCTTTCGATGCGCGAGCACTGGGACGCCGGCTACCGCGACACCGAGCGAACGCTGCGTCACAAGACCTGGCTCGAGATCCCGAGCGAGGAGGAAGGCGTCGTCGTGCACGACGTCCACCGCCTGGAGGAGTAGCCCGGACTTCCCACCGTCTGCAGGCGCGTTAGAGATCCCTCGATGCGCCTGCCCCCCTCCCTCAAGCCGCTCCAGCAGCCGGTCTTCCGCTCGCTCTTCATCGCCAACCTGATCAGCTCCTTCGGGACCTGGATGCAGAACACCGGCGCGGGCTGGCTGATGACCACGCTCCGCCCGAACGCGCTGATGGTGAGCCTGGTGCAGGCGGCGACCATCCTCCCCTACTTCCTGCTCGCGCTGCCCGCCGGCGCGCTCGCCGACATCGTCGACCGCCGCCGCTTCCTGATCGCGACCCAGATCGAGATGCTGGTCGCTGCGGCGGCTCTCGCCGCGGTCACCTTCGCCGGCCTCGCCAACGCGGTCCTGCTCCTCCTCTTCACCTTCGCGATCGGCGTCGGCACGGCGATGAACGGGCCGGCCTGGTCGGCGGTGATCCCCGAAAGCGTGCCGCGCGCCGAGCTCGGCCAGGCGGTGGCGCTCAACGGGGTGAGCTTCAACATCGCCCGCGCCTTCGGCCCGGCGATCGGGGGCGGGCTCGTCGCGGCCTTCGGCCCGGCGATCGGCTTCGCGCTCAACGCGCTCTCGTTCCTCTCGCCGGTGCGGGCGCTCTATGCGTGGCGCCGCCCCGACCGCGCCTCGCGCCTCCCGCCCGAGCATCTCATCGAGGCGATGCGCGCCGGCATGCGCTTCGTCCGCCACACGCCCCGCGTGCAGGCGGCGATCCTCCAGGTCTCGGTCTATTACCTGCCGGCCGCCGCGCCCTGGGCGCTGCTCCCGCTCGTCGTCAAGGAGGACCTCCATCTCGGCGCCGGCATCTTCGGGCTGCTGCTCGGGCTGATGGGCGTCGGCGCGGTCTCGGGCGGCATGCTGCTGCCGAGCCTTCACCGCTGGTTCCCGCGCGGGGACCTGACGATGGCGGCGAGCCTGATCTCCTGCCTCGGCATGCTGCTGCTCGCACTCTCGCACAGCTGGGAGATGGCCGCCGTCGCCATGGTGCTCTTCGGCACCGGATGGGTGGTCGCGGGGTCGCTCACCCAGACGGCGACCCAGCTTGCGGCGCCCGCCTGGGTGCGCGCCCGCGCGCTCGGCATCTACCAGCTCTTCTCCAACGGCGCGCTGGTGCTCGGCGCCTTCTTCTGGGGCTGGCTCGGCACCCGCGTCGGCCTGCCCTGGACGATGGCGATCGCCGCCGTGCTCGGCATCGGGTTGGCACTCGGCGCCGGCCGCTTCGTGCTCGAGCAGGCGGCGGCGGGGCTGCCCGCGCAGACAGGCCAACCGACGGACCCCTCGGCCGCTTCCTCGGTCCCTGGGGCGGTGGCGCTCGCCCGCACCCGCGGCCAGATCCTCCAGACCCAGCACTACCTCGTGCCGCCGCCGGCCCGCGAGCGCTTCCTCGCCGCCATGGCCGAGATCGAGCACGTGCGCGGGCGCGCCGGCGCGCGCTTCTGGCAGCTCTACAAAGACCTGGCGCGGCGGGACGGGTGGCTCGAAATCTGGGCGACCCCCAGCTGGACCGAGCATCTGCGCGAGGCCGAGCGCCTCTCCGAGGCGGACCGGGCGCTGCTTGCCGAGGCCCGCGCCTTCCAGGTCCCGGAAGGGCCCGAGCGGCCGCGCCGCTACATCGCGGTCGAGCCCGTGCCGCCCCGCCGCGGCCGCAAGCCGGGCATGGCGCGGCCAACGCTGTCCAACAAGTAGCCCGCCGGCCTACCCTGAGCGCCGCGAATTGGGAACATCGCATGAACGATCTGTTCGACCCGCCGCCGGGCGGGCGATCGTCGCCGGGCCGCAAGCCCGGCGGGCGACCGTCGCCCAACGGGAAGCCCAATGGCAAGCAGGCGGGCGCCGGCGACCGCGCCGCCTCCGGTTACACCGCCAAGGACATCGAGGTCCTTGAGGGGCTCGAGCCCGTCCGCCGCCGGCCCGGCATGTATATCGGCGGCACCGACGAGACGGGCCTCCATCACCTCGCCGCCGAGATCCTCGACAACGCCATGGACGAGGCGGTGGCCGGCCATGCGAGCTTCATCGAGGTCTCGCTCGAGGCGGACAACGTGCTCGCCGTGCGCGACAACGGCCGCGGCATCCCCGTAGATCCCCACCCGAAGTTCAAGCACCTCTCCGCCCTCGAGGTGATCCTCACCACGCTCCACTCGGGCGGCAAGTTCGGCGGCAAGGCCTACAACACCTCGGGCGGGCTGCACGGCGTCGGCAGCTCCGTCGTCAACGCGCTCTCCGAATGGTTCGAGGTCGAGGTGGCGCGCGAGCGCGTGCTCTGGCGCCAGCACTACCGGCGCGGCAAGCCCGAAGCGCGGCTCGCCAATGCCGGGCCGGCGCCCAACCGGCGCGGCACGCTCATCCGCTTCCACCCCGACCCGGAGGTCTTCGGCCCCGCCCGCTTCAGCCCCACCCGCCTCTACCGGCTCTGCCGCTCGAAGGCCTACCTCTTCCGCGGCGTCGAGATCCGCTGGTCCTGCCCGCCCGCCCTCGTCCGCGGCACCGACGTGCCGGCCGAGGCGGTGCTTCACTTCCCCGGCGGCCTCGCCGACAGCCTGGAAGAAGAGATCGCCGGCCTTTCCCGCGCCATCCCCGCCCTCTGGGCGGGCGAGGCCGAGCTTCCCAACGATGCGGGCCGCGTCGAGTGGGCGCTGGCTTGGCTCGAAGCCGAGGACGGGTTCCTCCACTCCTATTGCAACACCATCGCCACCCCCCAGGGCGGGACCCACGAGGCCGGCTTCCGCACCGCCCTCCTCCGCGGCCTCCGCGCCTGGGGGGAGAGCCGCGGCAACCGCCGCGCTGCCCAGATCCAGGCCGAGGACGCGCTCGGCGCCGTCGCCGCCAAGCTCTCCCTCTTCCTCCGCGAGCCGCAATTCGTCGGCCAGACCAAGGAAAGGCTCGCGAGCCCCGAGGCCGCGCGGCTTATCGAAACCGCGCTGGGCGACCGATTTTCTCACTTCCTCGCCGCCGATCCCGCCCAGGCCGACAACCTCCTCGCCCTTGCCATCGAGCGTGCGGAGGAGCGCGCGCGCCGGCGCGAGGCCAAGGAAACCGCGCGCAAGACCGCGACGCGAAAACTCCGCCTGCCGGGCAAGCTCACCGACTGCTCGCGTGCGAGCCGCGAGGGGACGGAGATTTTCCTCGTCGAGGGCGATTCCGCCGGCGGCTCGGCCAAGCAGGCGCGCGACCGCGAGACCCAGGCCGTGCTCCCCTTGCGTGGCAAGGTCCTCAACGTCGCCAGCGCCTCGGCCGAGAAGCTCCGCCAGAACCAGGAGCTGAAAGACCTCATCGAGGCGCTCGGCTGCGGCGTCGGCGCGACATTCAACGTCGGAAAACTCCGCTACGGCCGCGTCATCATCATGACCGATGCCGATGTCGACGGCGCGCACATCGCCTCGCTCTTGATGACCTTCTTCTACCGCGAGCTCCCCGAGCTCGTCCGCCATGGCCACGTCTATCTCGCGCAACCGCCGCTCTACCGCCTCACACAGGGCGCCAAAACGCTCTATGCGATGGACGATTCGGAGCGCGAGCGCCTGCTCGCCCGCGAGTTCAAGGCCAACGCCAAGGTCGAGGTCAGCCGCTTCAAGGGCTTGGGCGAAATGCCGAGCGCCGTCTTGCGCGAAACGACGATGGACCCGAAGCGCCGCACCCTCCTTCGCGTCACCCTGCCCACCGATCTCCGCGCCGCGACGAGCGATCTCGTCGAGAGCCTGATGGGCCGCCGGCCCGAACTCCGCTTTCAGTTCATCCAGGAGCACGCGCCAAGCGTGACCGACATCGATATCTAGATGCAGGAGACGCCCATGGCCACGATCGTCGGCAGCGGCGACTACACCTACGAAGCCGTCGAGGACTGGGCAAAACTCCCGCCCGGCTGGTCGTTCAAGGAGATCGGCGCCGTCGGCACCGACGGAAGCGACAACGTCTATGTCTTCAACCGGGGCGAACACCCGATGATCGTCTTCGACCGCGAGGGCAACTTCCTCCGCTCCTGGGGCGAAGGCGTCTTCCCCCGCGCGCACGGGCTTTCCCTGGGCCCGGACGACACGCTCTTCCTCACCGATGACGGCGACCACACGGTCCGCCAATGCACGCTTACCGGCAAAGTTCTGCTGACGATCGGCATTCCCGGCAAGCCCGCACCCTTCATGAGCGGCGAACCGTTCCACCGCTGCACCCATACTGCCCTTTCGCCGGACGGCGATATCTACATCTCGGACGGCTACGGCAACGCCCGCGTGCACAAATACGCGCCCGACGGCCGCTACCTCTTCTCGTGGGGCGAGCCCGGCACGGATCCCGGCGAATTCAACATCGTCCACAATATCTGCTGCGACGCCGACGGCTGGGTCTATGTCGCCGACCGCGAGAACCATCGCGTGCAGGTGTTCGACGCCGGCGGCCGCTACGAAGCCCAGTGGAACAACCTCCATCGCCCCTGCGGGCTCTACATGCCGCACGGCCACCACCCGGTCTGCTATATCGGCGAGCTCGGCCCGGGCATGCCGGTGAACCGCGAGGTTCCGAACCTCGGCCCGCGCATCACCATCACCGATCATACCGGCAAGCGCCTCGCGCGCATCGGCGGCCTGCACGCCGGCCCCCGACCCGGCGAGTTCCACGCCCCGCACGGCATTGCCGTCGATTCTCACGGCGATATCTACGTGGGCGAAGTCTCCTGGACCAATTGGCGCGGCCTCCACCCGAACGAACCCCCGCCCCCGACGCTCCGCTGCCTGCAGAAATTCCGCAAGCGAGCCGCGTGACGCTGTCCACCGGCCGAAACACACCGACCGCGCCACCGGCGGGCTCGTCCTCCCCTATCCTTGTCGCGCTGGTCGAGCCGAGCCTGGAGCGCCTCCCGGGCTACGTCGCCGCCCTTGAGACCGGCTGGTCGCCGAGCACCACGCGCGATCTCAGCGGCGAGCAGTTGGCCGCCATCCGCAATGATGCGCAAGCGTTTCTTGCCGACCTCTCGCGCCACGAAGGTGGAACGCTGAGCCTCGCCGACGGCACGGTGGTGCCGCGCCTGCCGGGCCGGGTCTTCTGGATCTGGGACGGCGCCTTCTGCGGCTCCATCAATCTCCGCTTCACCCCGGGGAGCGAGGCGCTGCCGCCCCATGTGTCGGGCCATGTCGGCTACGCGGTCGTGCCGTGGAAACGCAATCGCGGCTACGCTCGCCAGGCTCTCCGAGCGCTGCTGCCGATCGCGCACGCTCTCGGCCTTCCGCGCGTCCTCATCACCTGCGACGCCGACAATCTCGCCTCGCGCCGCGTGATCGAAGCGAGCGGCGGCGTCGCCGCCGGAGAGGCACCCCATCCCGACCATCCCGACAAGCCCAAGCTGCTGTTCAGGGTGAACACCGAAGCTTGAACAACCGCCCCGGCACCTCCCGCTCACGCGCGCGGCATCGCGCCGCACGATCCCGGCTCGCGCTCGATCAGCATCGAATCCCCGAACTCGTGCGTGCGGTAGCCGCGCTCGGCAACGGCGGCGCAAATCCGCGCGAGCGCCGCCTCGGTCGCAAAGGCCCGCAGCAGCTCGAAATGGCTCTCGCCCGGCTGGTGCACGCCGGTCAGGATCGCATCGACGACTCGAAGCTTCGTCCCGCGCGCGATGCGTCCCGTCGCAACACCCTCGCCGGCACGCACGCCGCCCATCCCATCCGCCGCCGCCTCCAGCGCCCGCACCACGCTCGTCCCGATCGCGACAATCCGCCCGCGCTTCGCCTTCGCCTCCGCGATCGCCGCCGCGGTCCCGGCGGGAATGCGGTAGGGCTCGTCGAAGGGAAGCCGCGCATCGAGCGTGGCATCGCCGGTCGAGGAGAGGCCCGCCGCATGCGTGAGCGTGGCGAAGCCGATGCCGCGCTGCCGCCAAGCCGCAAGCGTGCGCCACTGAAGCGCAAATCCGGCCGAAGGCGGCTCGAAGGCAACCGGCTCGGCGGCAATCGCCGTCCAGACCTCCCACAAGGCGAGCGTCCGAGGGACGTGCGCGTATTGGATCGGCCGCCCGTGCCGTGCCAGCCCGCCGAGAATTGTTGCACTTCTGCCCGAGAAGCGAAGCCCGAACAGGCGCGGATGGCCAAGGGAAGAACAAACCGTCGCGACGAGCGGCCCGAGCGCCAGGCGATCGCCCACCGCAAGCGGCGGCGGCGGCGCGCGATCCTCTGTCCGCGTCCGATGATCGCCCGCGCCGAACGCGATCGCCGCGAACCGCGTCACATCCCCGGCCGAGATCCATCCCGCCAGCCGCACCTCGATCGCAGCACCGCTCGCGCCATGCGTGCCCGTGAGGCTCGCCGGCAGCGTCGCCGCGTCGTTGGCGACCACCAGATCGCCCGCCTCGAACAGCGACGCGAGCGCGGTGCGCGGCAAATGCCGTACCTCGCCATCAACCCCAAGGGCTGCCAGCCTCGCCGATCCGTGCCCGGGCCCGTCGGCCGCAATCATGGCCGCCCCGGCAGCGCCGCAAGCACCGCGCCCACGATCTCCGCCGCGGCCTCCTCCGGCCTGCGGAGGCTCGCGCGATCGGCGTCGGGAAGCGCCTGCACGTGCAGCGCCGTGTCCATATCGCCCGGATCGATCGAGAGAAAACCGATGCCCTCGTCGCGTGCCTCCTCCGCCCAGATCGCGCTCAGATGGCGAAGTGCCGCCTTGCTTGCGCCGTACGCGCCCCACCCGGCATAGGGGTTCACCGCCGCGTCGCTCGAAACATTGATCACGACGGCGCCGCGTCCCTCGCGGGCCGAAGCGGCAAGCGCGCCGAGCAATGCCTTGGTCAAGCGGAACGGGCCCAGCAGGTTGACCGCGAGCGCCTCTTCCAGCGCCTCGCATGCCGTATCGGCGAGCAGGGCCAGCCGCGCGGGCCCAAGGCTCGAGGCGTTGTTGATCAGCACGTCGAGCCCGCCGAGATTGCCCGTCACCTGCAGCGCGATCGGGTAGATGTCGTCCTTCCGCCCGACATCGCCGACAATGCCGCAAGCGCCGGTTTCATCGGCGATCCGTGCCACCGCCCCGGCGCCGCGCGCGACGAACGCGACGCTGGCACCTTCCTTCGCCAGGCGCCGGACGAGCGCAAGCCCGAGCCCGGCGGTCCCGCCGGTGACGGCGACACGAAGGCGCTTGAGATCTTCATCGTTCGGCATGGGGCCGCCCTCTTCTCCGCTGCGAGGGCGCCTTCCTACAAGTTCAAGTGAACTTGAAGTCAAGCCCGAATTGTGTTTTCCTTCCGCGCATGGAGCCCACGCTTCTCATCGGTGAGGTGGTGCGGCGCAGCGGCGTCGCCGCCTCGGCGCTCCGCTTCTACGAGGGGCGCGGCCTCATCGCCTCGGAGCGCTCGGGCTCCGGCCACCGCCGCTATCCCCGCTCGGTCCTCCGCCGCATCGCCTTCATCGTCTTCGCCCAAAGGATCGGGCTCACGCTCGAGGAGATCGGCGCCGCACTCGCGCGGCTCCCGACCGACCGCATCCCGACGCGTGGGGACTGGGCGCTTCTCTCGGGCGAGTGGACGAAGCGGATCGACCGGCGGATCGCCGAGCTCCGCCGCCTCCGTGCGGGCCTCACCCAATGCATCGGCTGCGGCTGCCTCTCGATCGACCGATGCAGGCTCGCCAATCCGGCGGACCGGGCCGGCCGCCGCGGCGCGGGCCCGCGCTACTGGCTCGCTTAAAAACGCCCGCTCGCAAACGTCGGGGGCCGATCGGCCGGTATGGGCGCCGCCGTGGATCGTCGCCACCACAACAACAAGATTGGTGGAAGTCGAATCGCGGCGCCCCGTGCGCATCGACTCAACCGCGCCATGAACACGCTCCACCCATCTTGTTATTTCCCATGCCGGGGCATGTGCCGGCGTAACACCTCATTCATGTGCGCCTGCCAGCCGGGTCCCTCCCGCCGGTATGCGTCGAGCACGTCGGGGTCCAACCGCAGCGTCTGGTTGACCTTCCGGTCGGGCTTCGCAGGCCGGCCCGGGCCGCGCCTCAGTGTCTCCGCTGCCGTCGCGCCGAACCTCTCCGCGATAACAGCGAGCGCAGGGCGCGCGGCGCGGATCTCCTCACGGGTCCATTCGGGGTTGTCCTCATCCGGCCGCGATGCCGCCTCATCCTTTTTCTTGCTCATACCATTCCACCTCTTTGCGGTTGGCCCTCCGGAAGCTGATGACGTGCAAGGCATCGCCTCGCACCGTGATGACGGCGACATGCAATCGCTGTCCCAGGAACGCCAGCACCCGCACGCGTGTCTCGCCCCAGAGCGCGATGCGTTCGCTCCCGCTCGCGCATCCCGCTCTAGTTTTTTGTACCCCCGCGTGATTCACGCCTTCGGTGCCGGGGTCCCCGCGAACCAGTTCGCGGGGACCCCGATTCCACCTCAGGCGATCACGCTCAAGTCCTTCCGCGTGCCCTCCTGCGACAAAGCCGTCTCCCAATCGAGGCCGGCTACCCGCTCGAACGAAAGGCCGCGCTCCGTGATGTTCCTGTCATTCTTGGCGGGGTCGAACCTGAGACGCCTATAGATTTCCGCTACAGCGGAAACCGACGGCCGCCAAGGAAATTCGCTGTAGCGGAATTTGACGGCACGCCGGCACGCGCGCCGGCGCCGCGCCCCGCGTGCCGGAGACGGCGCCCGCTGCCCGCTCTATTCCTCGCGGAGCACCCGCCGCGCCTTCTTCCGCGTCATCGGCGAGGTGATGTGATCGCCCTGGTCGGTGAACTCGGCCGGGAACTCGCCGAGATTCTCCTCGATCTCCGCCTCCTCGACCGGCTCGGCCGGCGGCACCTCTCCATGGTGCAGCGTCATCGGGTTGGGCAATTGCCCCGCCGTCGGGTTGTCGTCGATCGCCTGCAGCTCGCGTGCCCGTTCCATGTATTCCGCCTCGCGGCCCAAGGGCTGCCCCTCCGCGCGCCACAGCCTTAGCGCCCGGGCCCTGATCTTGCGCTCGCGTTCCTCTTCGCTCCTGGCCATCTCACCCCTCCCTCAGCCGTGCGCGCCGACGAAGCTCAGCAAATCCTGCTCGCTCGGCGGCTTCTCGATCACCCTCTCCACGCCCAGCTCCGCCGCCTTCGCGACGATCGCCGCCGAAGGCGAGCCGGTGATCAGCAGCACCGGAAGCATATCGCCCTCGCTTCTGAGCCGCGCCGCGAGTGCCAGCCCCGTCATCTGCGGCATATGGTGGTCGAGGATCAGGCACGCATGCCCCACCGCCCGATCCTCGAGAAACGCCGCTGCCGAGCCATAGGTCGCCACCCGGTGCCCCGCCAGCTCGAGCAGGAACTTGAGCGAATCGAGAACCGCGGGATCGTCGTCGATGACCGCCACCGCGGACTTGCCGTTGTTCGTCATCTCGTTACGCATCCAGAGGTAGCTCGGCGGCGGCACGCGGTCAGGGCACGTATCGTTCATCCTGAGATGATATCAGTTCGCCTCCGGCGCAACGCATTGATGCAGATCAGGCGCCCGGAGCCGGCACGGTGAGCGTGAAGATCGTTCCGCCCCCGTCTCGGTCCGCCGCCTCGAGCTCGCCGCCATGCGCCTCGACGATCGTGCGGCAGATCGAAAGCCCGACGCCCATCCCGTCCGCCTTGGTCGTCATGAACGGCTCGAACAGCCGGGCGCGGATCTGCTCCGGCAGGCCCGGCCCGGTATCGGCCACGCGGATCGCGACCCGATCGCCCGCCCGGCTCGTGCTCACGGCGATCTCGCGCCGCTCCAGGCCCGCCATCGCCTCGATGGCGTTGCGCATCAGGTTGAGCAGCACCTGCTGGATCTGCACCTTGTCGATGAACGCCTCCACCGCGTCCGCCGCGATGTCGATCTCGAGCCGCACGCCCGAGCCCACCCCCACCATCGCGAGCCCGCTCGCCTCCTCGATGGTCCGCGCCAGGTTCTCCACGCGCCGCTGCGTCTCGCGCTTGCGGGCGAAGTCCCTGAGCCGCTGGATGATCTGCCGCGCCCGCTCGGACTGCTCGGCCATCCGCTCCATCGCCTGAAGCCCGCCCTCCACGTTCCCGCCCGTGAACAGCCGCCGCGCCCCGCTCAGGTAGTTCGCCATCGCGGTCAGCGGCTGGTTCACCTCGTGGGCAAGCGCCGAGACCATCTGGCCGAGCTCGGAGAGGCGCGAGACGTGGATGAGCTCCGAGCGCACCTCGGTGAGCCGGTGCTCGCGCTCCTGCCGCTCGGTCAGATCGCGCACGAAGCCGGTGAAGAGCCGCGTCCCGGGCAGGCGGACCTCGCCCACCGCCAGCTCCATCGGGAAGATGCTGCCGTCCTTCCGCTGCCCGGCTACCACGCGGCCGATCCCGATGATCCGCCGTTCCCCGGTCGCGAGATAGCGCCCGAGATAGGAATTGTGCTCCTGCCGGTAGGGTGCGGGCATCAGCAGGCTCACGTTCCGACCCACGGCCTCGACCGACGTCCAGCCGAACAGCCGCTCAGCCGCGGCACTGAAGGAGTGGATCAGCCCGCGCTGGTCGATCACCACCAGCGCGTCCGGCACGGTCTCAAGGATCGAGCCGAGCAGCGCCCCACGCCGATCGATCTCCCGGCTCGCCCGCTCGGCCTCGCTCAGGTCGCGCGCGACCTTGCACATCCCGACGATCCGTCCCCGCGCGTCGCGGAGCGGGCAGACGGTGAGCGAGACGGGGATGATCCTCCCGTCCTTGTGCTGCCGCCTGGTCTCGAACCGGGCGAGCTTCTCCCCGCCGCGCACCCGCTCGAGGATCGCTGCTTCCTCCGCGATCCGGTCGGGCGGGATGATCAGGGTGATCTTCCGGCCCATGATCTCGTCGGCGGCATAGCCGAACAGCGCTTCGGCGCGCGCGTTCCAGAAGGTGACGGTCCCGTTCAGGTCCTTGCCGACGATCGCGTCGTCCACCGAATCCGCGATGGCCTCGAGCCACGCCCGCCCCGCTGACCCCTCGCTCTCCGGACCGCCTCGGTTGGTCTCGTCGGGCAACGACGGAGGTCCCTTTCGCTAGCCTATGCGGATCAGCCGCGTGCCCTCCTCGTGCAGCCAGGCGACGGCTTCGTCAACATGTGGGGTGAGCTTGCGCACGAGGGCCCAGAACCGCGGCCCGTGGTTCATGTGCCGCAAATGCGCGACCTCGTGGGCCGCCACATAGTCCTGCACGAAAGCTGGCGCCATCACCAGCCGCCAGGAAAAGCCGAGCGAGCCGTCCGCCCCGCAGCTTCCCCACCGGCTCTTCGTGTCGCGCACCCTGACCCGCCGCACCTCGGCGCCGATCCGCGCCGCCTTCTCCGCCGCCAGGGCCGCCAGCCCGCGCTTCGCCTCCGCGCGGAGGAAGTCGCGCACCCGCCGCGGCAGGAACGCGACATCGCCGGAGACCCTGATCTCGCCCTCCTCCAGCCATACGCCCCGCCGCGCCCCCGGCACGTGGCGGATCGCCTGCTCGACGCCTGAGAGCGGCACCATCGCCCCCGGCGCGAACGCCACCGCCCCGGGCAGGGCGGCGAGGTTGGCCGAGACCCAGCCGGCATGGGCGGTGAGCAGCGCGAGCCCCGCCCGCCGCCCCGCCCGCGGCGGCAGGGTGACGACGACCACGCCCCCCTTCGGCTCGATGCGCAGGCTGATCCGCCGGGCGCGGCTGCTCCGCCGCCACAGCACCCGGGCTTCACCGCCGGGGAGTGCGAGCGTCTCGGCCAAGGTCTCGGCCAAGGTCACGAAGTGAGGGCTCTCCATCGCGGCCGACCATGACGATACCGCTCCGCGTCGCGCAAGCCTCGCGGACGCGACCCTGGCCGGCGCTATCCCGGCCAAAGCTATCCCGGCCGGCGCTATCCGGGGATCAGCCCGCCGGTGACCGGCTCGAACCAGGCGAGCTGGTCGTCCACCGATGTCACCCCCGGCACGCCGGCCACCAGCACGTTGAGCGCCCGCCGCTGCTGGTCGTGGAGGATGGCGCCGGAGAGCGTCGCCTTCCCGCCGCTGACGGCGACCACGATATCGCGCGTCGAGGGCGCCCAGGGCTGAGCCGCGATCTCGGCCAGGATGCGCTCGCGGATCGCCGCATCGCCCGCCAAAGCCGCCGGTTTCTCCGCCAGCACCCGCCCGAGCGCGCGCACCAGGTCGGCGCGGCTGATGATCCCCACCAGCCTCCCGCCCGGCCGGTCGAGCACCGGCAGCCGCCGGATCTCCCTGCGCTCCATCAGGCTGACGACGACCCCAAGCGGGGCGTCCGCCGCCACCGAGACGACGTCCCGCGTCATCACGTCGGCCACGGTCCGCGCATGACTATGGACGTACTCGGAGGCGAGGCGCGGCTGCGAGAACAGTATCTCGAGGAAGCCGGGTCGGCGCTCGGTCCCGGTCTCGGCGCGGTGGAGCAGGTCGCCCTCGGTCAGCATCCCAATCAGCCTGCCGTCCGCATCGAGCACCGGCAGCCCGCTGATCCGCTTCTCGACGAGGAGGCCGACGGCCTCGCCGAGCGTCGTCTCGGCCCGCACGGTCACGGGGTTGGCGGTCATCACGTCAGCTGCGTTCAAGGGGGGTGCGTTCAAGGGGGGCGCGTTCATGGGCCGGTCTCCCAGGTGAAGAGAGCCCCATTCTGCCGCCTCGGCCGCCGGCATGGATTGACCGAGATCAAGGCCGCCCTACGGCGCGATGTCATCATCGCGACATCGTGCCGTCGGCCCGCGGCACTTATGATCCTCTCCGACGCATGTGTGCGCCGGTCCGGGGCCGGCCCCGGGGCCGGGGCTTGGAGAACGGGAATGACATACGTCTCCGGAAACCGCGTCGCGAGTGAAGCCGCGCCTTCGAACGATGCGGCCGTGCCGCCGCCCGCGCAGAAGTTCGACCGGATGCTGCACGCCGCGGAGGCGCGGCTCACCGGCGGGCTTTCCCCGCTCGCGCTCGGCGGCTCCTATCTCGGCTGGGCGCTCCATTTCGCGAACGAGCCCGCCCGCCGCGCCGAGCTCGCGCATCGCGCCTGGCGCGAATGGTTGGAGCTCCTCTCTGGCGACAAGGCAACCGAAGTGGCACCCGGCCCGGCCGATCATCGCTTCACCCATCCGGGCTGGCGGCAGGAGCCGTTTCATTCGCTCGCCCAATCCTTCCTCCGCGCCGAGCGCTGGTGGGGCGACGCGGTCGCCGGCACCGAAGGCGTCGGCGCACCGGCCGAGCGCATCGTCTCCTTCATGACCCGCCAGGCGCTGGATATGGCCTCGCCCTCCAACGTCCCCTGGCTCAATCCCGAGGTGATCGAGGCCACCGTCCGCAGCGGAGGAAGGAACTTCCTCCAGGGCCTCGGCAACGCGATCGCCGACGCGGGCGAGGCGCTCTCCGGCCGCACGCTCCTGCCGCTCACGGTGGGAAAGGACGTCGCCGCGACGGAGGGTCGCGTCGTGCTCCGCAACGCGCTGATGGAGCTCATCCAGTACGCGCCGCGCACGCAACTCGTCCGCCCCGAGCCGGTGCTCATCGTCCCGGCCTGGATCATGAAATATTACATCCTCGATCTCTCGGCCCATAACTCGCTGATCGGCTACCTCGTCGATCAGGGCTACACGGTCTTCTGCATCTCCTGGCACAATCCCACCGCCGAAGACCGCGACGTGAGCTTCGACGATTACCGCCGGCTCGGCGTCATGGCCGCACTCGACGCCGTCGCCGCGATCACCGGCGCCCCGCGCGTCCACGCCACCGGCTATTGTCTCGGCGGCACCCTCCTTGCCGTCGCCGCTTCCGCGATGGCGCGCGATAACGACGCCCGGCTGCAAAGCATCACCCTCTTCTGCGCCCAGACCGATTTCGAGGAGGCCGGCGAGCTTCAGCTCTTCGTCACCGAGGACCAGCTCGCCTTCCTCGAGGATCTGATGTGGCAGCAGGGCACGCTCGACAGCCGCCAGATGGCCGGCGCCTTTCAGATGCTCCGCTCGAACGACCTCGTCTGGTCGCGCATCATCAAGGGTTACTTCCTCGGCGAGCGCGAGCACCCGAACGATCTCATGGCCTGGAACGCGGACGCGACGCGCATGCCCTACCGCATGCATGCCGAGTATCTGCGCCGCTTCTTCCTCGACAACGACCTCGCCGAAGGAAAGTTTCCCGTCGCAGGCCGGCCGGTCGCGATCGCCGATATCCGCGCGCCCTTCTTCGCCGTCGGCACCGAGACCGACCACGTGGCACCCTGGCGCTCGGTGCACAAGCTTCATCTGCTGAGCGAGGGGGACGTCACCTTCGTGCTCACCAACGGCGGTCACAATGCCGGCGTTGTCAGCGAGCCCGGCCATCCGCGCCGCCATTTCCGCATCCACCGCCGCAAGCCGGGCGAGCGCTATGTCGGCCCGGACGAATGGTGCGATCTTGCCGAGCAGCGCGAAGGATCCTGGTGGCCTTCCTGGGTTGCCTGGCTCGCCGAGCGTTCGGGCGAGCCGGCCGCGCCGCCCGCGCTCGGGAACGAAGCGGCGGGCTTTCCTGCAGGCGTTGCCGCACCGGGCCGCTATGTGCACGAAACTTGACTCGCGCTGCTGACATAAATCAATGCCGCCCGATTGCGCAACGCGTAGCCTTGCTTAAGTGATCGTTAACCAGAACGGGTGGAGGGACTCGGATGGACAACCAAGCATCGTTTCTCACCGGGCAGTGGCCGGCTCTTGCGGCAGGGTCGGAAGGGCGCTGGAAGGCGCTCAGTGCCGCGAACGCACGCCTGATGCGCGGCATGCTTTCGGTCTGGCAGCACGAGCTCGAGCTCGGCCAGCAATTGATGGCGGAGAATGTCGCGGATCCGAAAGCGTTCTCCGAGGTGATCGCCGGCGGGGCGGATGTCGGCGCGCAATGGTCGGCGGCGCACCAGCGTTTCGAGCACACGGTCGCGGCCATCCGGAAGATCAACGACGAGTTCTTCGAGTGCCTCTTCGACGTCGCGGCGATGGCCAACGGCGCGCCGGAGGAAGGCAACGGCGCCACCGCGCCTTCCACCACGATGCCGCCCAAGGAGACGCGCGCTTCGGTCCGCGCCTCTTAAACTTCGCGCGCGAGCCGGAGAAGCTCGGCCCGGACGCCCTCCGGGCCGGTTGCCGGGCTTGCGAAATCGACCCGGAGCACGGTTTCGCTCCGGGCGAGGTCGCAGCCATCGACATCGACGGCGACGAGCCGCCATCCCGTGTCCGATCCTCCCGCGTTCCGCGCGATCGCGGCGGCGACGTGCTGGTTGCAATCGGCCAGGATCGCGGGCTCGGCTTCGGCAACCGCGGCGACCGACCGCGGGTCGGGCGCGATTTCGGCCCCCGTGAGCCGCGCGGTCGCGGCGAATCCGGCCACGAAGTGCGCCTCGCCGATGGAGAGCCGCCACAGCGAGAAGTCCGCAAGCCCGGCATAGGGTAGGGCATAGGGGTGGAGCGCCAGCCACCGCGCCTTCAGCGCCTTCTCGTCGCCAACCGGCGCCGCGGTCCCGATCAGCGTCACCCGGGGCGCCGTCTGGGGGTTCGCCCCCTCGGCCGGCCCGGCGAGCAGGAGCGAGCAGCGCGGGTCGGCGAGCAGGTTCTGCGTGTGCCGGGCAAGCCGCGAGAGCCAGAGGAGGGGCGAGAGGTCGGGTGAAGCCGCCGGCGTGACCAGGCTCGCGAAGGGCGCCCCGCCCGGCGCGGTGCTCGCCAGCACCCCCACGCGCCCGCGGCGCACCAGCAGCCGGGCTGCCCGGGAGGACGCCTCTGCCATGGTTCGGTTTCCCTCCTGGCGCGCTTGCGCCACAATAGGGCGGCATCCCGCTCACGGTGGAGCAGGCTGAACTTGGCTCCCCATCGGGAGCCCCATCGGGACGGCCATATGAATATGAAACAGACAATCGCCCTGGTCGATGACGACCGCAACATCCTGACCAGCGTCGCAATGACGCTGGAGCAGGAGGGATTCCAGGTCCGCACCTACACCGACGGCGAAAGCGCGCTCCAGGGCATCTCCGCCCGCCCCGTCGATCTCGCGGTCCTCGACATCAAGATGCCGCGGATGGACGGGATGGAGCTCCTCCAGCGGCTCCGCTCACGCACCAGCCTGCCGGTGATCTTCCTCACCAGCAAGGACGAGGAGGTGGACGAGCTGATGGGGCTCCGCCTCGGCGCGGACGACTATATCCGCAAGCCCTTCAGCCAGCGCCTCCTGATCGAGCGCATCCGCGCGCTGCTCCGGCGCAACGAGGCCGGCCGCGCGGAGGGTTCCGGCGCCGCGCCCACCGGCGTCATGGTCCGCGGCGACCTCGCGCTCGACGAGAACAAGCACCAGTGCCTCTGGCGCGGGCAGGACATCCAGCTCACGGTCACCGAGTTCCTGCTGGTGAAGGCGCTGGCGGCGCGGCCGGGCCTGGTCAAGTCCCGCGATCAGCTCATCGATGCCGCGTACGGCGAGAACATCTATGTGGACGACCGGACGATCGACAGCCACGTCAAGCGCATCCGCAAGAAGTTCCGCGCCACCGACGACGAGTTCAACCAGATCGAGACCCTCTACGGCATCGGCTACCGCTACAAGGAGGCCTGAGCCGCGCCGGGAGGACCGGCCGGCGCCCGCGATGCCGCAAAGCGGCGCGCGTGCGGGCGCCTTCGCGCCGCCGCGCCGCCGCGCCGTCTCGCCGCTCCTTCTTCGCATCCTGCTCGTCAACATGGTGCCGCTCGTCCTGCTCGTCGCGGCCCTCCTCTACCTCGACCAGTATCAGAGCGGCCTCATCGAGGCGGAGGTCCAGGCGCTCCGCCAGCAGGCGCGGGTCTTCGCCGCGGCGGTCGAGCAGAGCGCGGTCAAGGCGACGACGCCCGGCCAGCCCGCGCTGCAAGCCGATCTCGCCCGCCCGCTCCTCCACGAGCTCGCCGCGCCGACGCCCAATCTCGACGCGCGCCTCTACGCCCCGGACGGGCAGCTCATCACCGATAGCCGCGTGCAGGAGGGCCCGGGCGGGGCGATCGTCACCACGCCGCTCCCGCCGCCCGTCGTCCGCGGCCCGCTTCTCCAGGTGGTCGGCTGGCTCTACGACAATCTCCAGGCGCTCCTGCCGCATTCCGCCACCACGCCGGTGGTCCAGGCCGGCGCCGGCGCCGGCGGGCTCGACTGGGCGCCCGACTTCAAGGCCGCCGCGACGCTGATCTCCGAGGCCGGCAAGGACGAGCTCCCGCCCTACATCCGCCGGACCGGGGACAACCGTCTGCTGGTGACGGTCGCGGAGCCGGTGCGCAGCGGCCAGCAGCTGATCGGGATCGTGCTGCTCACCCGCGAAGCCGAGGAGGTGGTGAACTCGCTCTTCGCCGTGCGCCTTTCCATCCTCGAGTTCTTTTCCTTGGCCCTGGCACTCACGGTCATCATGTCGGTCTATCTCTCGCGCACGATTGCCCGGCCGATCCTCCGCCTCGCACTCGCCGCCGAGCGGATGCGCGAGGGACGCGGCCGCACCGGCGCGGTGCCGCGCAGCTTGCGCGCGCGGCGCGACGAGATCGGCGTGCTCGCCGAGGCGCTCGCCGATTCGGCCGCCGCACTCTGGGCGCGGCTCGACGCGATCGAGCATTTCGCCGCCGACGTCGCGCACGAGATCAAGAACCCGCTCTCCTCGATCCGGAGCGCCATCGAGACCATCCCCCGCATCTCCGATCGCGACCAGCAGCGCCGGCTCTTCACCATCATGGCCGCCGACATCCAGCGGCTCGACCGGCTGATCAGCGACATCTCGGAGGCCTCGCGGCTGGACGCGGAGATGTCGCGCATCTCGACCGAGCCGGTGGATGTGGCGCCGATCCTCGCCGTCCTGGCCGAGCTCCACGAGACGACCCGCCACGAGGGGGACGCGCACGTCGTCGTGGAGGCGCCGGCGAGCGGGCTCGTCGTTGAGGGGGTCGAGGACCGTCTCGTCCAGGTGCTCCGCAACCTGATCGGCAACGCCGCCTCCTTCAGCCCGCGCGAGGGCAAGATCGTTCTCCGCGGGCGGCTCACCGGCAACACCGTCGAGGTTGCCATCGAAGACGAAGGTCCCGGGATTCCCGAAGCCAATCTCGAGCATATTTTCGACCGCTTCTATTCCGAGCGGCCGGAGGGCGAGGAATTCGGCCGCCATTCCGGTCTTGGGCTCTCGATCAGCCGCCAGATCGTCGAGATGCTGAGCGGGCGGATCGCCGCCGAGAACCGGCGCAACGATGAGGGCGAGATCATCGGCGCCCGCTTCGTGCTCCGCCTGCCCCGCGCCGAGATCCCCGCGCGCCCGCCCCGCCAGGCGGCATCCACCTAAATCGATCCGGTCTTGGCGAGAGCGCCACGATCCGAATTCATCGCGCCGAACCGCAACAGCCCGCGGCAACGGCAATTGCTCGGTTTCTATGCACCTGCAACGCTTGACACAAAAGAACGGCGAGGATTAACGAATCTCATTCGGCCCTGCGCCGTCGCGGATGGCTTGCACGCCGAGGCAAGCGCAGATGAGGTGGGCAGATGCTCAGGCGCACGCTGATATCCCTCGCCCCTTCCTTGGCACTCGGTTTGCTGGAGGCGCCGGCGCGCGCCGCGGACGCGGGCCCGACACTCACCTTCCGCCTCGGCGAAGATCCCGAAACGCTCTACAACGTGCAGAGCATCTCCCTCACCGTCGCCAATGTGCTCGGCGATCAGATTCTCGAAGGCCTCGTCTATCTCGATCGGCAGGGGCTGCCGCAGCCCTGGCTCGCGCAATCCTGGACCGTCAGCGACGACCAGAAAGAGATCACCTTCAAGCTGCGCCCCGGCGTGAAGTTCCACGACGGAACCGACTTCAACGCCGATGCCGTGAAATTCCACTTCACCGCGATCCAGGACCCGCAGAACGCCTCGCCGCTGCTGCCGCTCATCGGCCCGCTCCACGCGCTCGACGCGCTCGATCCCTTGACCGTGCGCTTCACCTTCGCCAAGCCCTTCGCGCCTTTCTTCACCAATCTCAGCCTTGCACAGCTCTATTTCAATTCACCCGCCGCGGTTGCCAAATACGGCAAGACCTACGGCCGCCATCCGGTCGGCACCGGCCCCTATCGCTTCGTCTCCTGGAACCCCGGCGCCGAGATCGATCTCGAGCGCAACCAAGACTATCACCCGCAATGGCGGAGCGATGCCGAGAACAAAGGCGCGCCCTACGCCGCCCGTATCGTGCTGCGCGTGATCGAGGAGGACGGCGTCGCCGCGGAGGCGCTCGAGACCGGCGAGCTCACCGCCTCCAACCTCACCGCGGACATCATTCCCCGCTTCGTCCACGACCCGGGCTACAAGGTCATCATCAACAAGAACGTGACGAACCTCCTCTTTCTCGAATTCAACGAGCGCCGCCCAACCTTTCAGGACGTCCGTTTCCGCCAGGCGATAAGCTACGCGATCAATCGCGAGGCGATCGTGCAGGCCTCCTGGAGCGGCTATGCCGCCCCCGCGCTCGGGCCGCTGGCGGTCGGCATCCCCGGCTACGATGCGGGCGTCGTCGCCAAATACGGCATGGGGTACGATCCCGCCAAGGCCAAGGCGCTGCTCGCCGCTGCCGGATGGAAACCCGGCGCGGGCGGCCTCCTCGAGAAGAACGGGCAGAAGGCGCGCTTCCTCATCAAGAGCTATGCGGGCTTCACCGCGATCGACCGCGCGCTTGCCGTCATCCAGAGCAATCTCAAGGATCTCGGCATCGACGCCACCCTCCAGACATCGGATTGGGGCGTCTTCTACCCGAGCCTCCTCAAGAACGACTGGGACATGGACCTCGATCGCTGGACCTGGCCGGACGGCGCGGTGCTCACCCAGCTCTTCCGCTCGCCCGGGCATCGCAATTCGACGCTCCCCGATCCCAAGGTCGATTCCGTGCTCGACCGGTGCAACACGCTGATGGAGCCCTCCGCGCGCGATGTCTGCCTCGGCGAGGCCCAGCAGGCGCTGCTCCAGGCCATGACGATCGTCCCGATCCTGACCAACTGGACGGTGATCGCAACCCAGAAGAACGTCCTCGGCTACGATCTGGATTTCGAAGGCGGCCTGATCCCGGGCGACGTCCATCTTGCGAAGACCTAGAGCGGGACGTGTTCGCTCGCGCTCACTCATCCCGCTCCAGGTCTTTGTTTTTCCCGCGTGATTCAGACCTACGGCGCCGGGGTCCCCGCGAACGAGTTCGCGGGGTGCCCCGCCGGGGTCCCCGCGAACGAGTTCGCGGGGTGCCCCGATTCCGCCTTCGGTCATCACGCTCTAGCCCGCGCGGCGCCGCCGCATGAGCACCTATATCCTGCGGCGCCTGCTGCTCACCGTGCCGGTGGTGATCGGCATCCTCTTCACCACCTTTCTCATCAAGGCGGCGATCCCGAGCGATGCCGTCGTCACCATGTATCAGGGCCAGCTCTCGGAGCAGGACGCGAGCAAGGCGATCGCGATCATGCGCCACAAATACGGGCTCGACCGGCCCTGGTACATGCAGTTCCTTTCGTACACCGAAGGCGTGCTCACCGGCAATCTCGGCCAGTCGATCCGCACCCGCCAGCCGGTCATCAAGGAAATCGGCTACCGCTACCGCAACACGCTGGAGCTCACCTTCGCCGCCTTCCTCGTAGCCCTCACGATCGGCGTGGTGAGCGGCGTCGTCGCCGCCTATTTCAAGGACACCTGGCTCGACATCACGAGCATGACCGTGAGCCTCTTCGGCATCTCCATGCCCGCCTTCTTCTTCGGGCTCGTCTTGATCATGGTCGTCTCGGTCTGGCTGCGCTGGCTCCCCGTGATCGAGAACGGCTGGCAGGGCCTCATTCTTCCCGCCCTCACGCTCGGCCTGATCGAGGCGGCACCACTCGCCCGCGTCGCGCGCTCGAGCATGGTCGAGGCCCTCGGCCGCGACTACATCCGCGCCGCGCGCGCCAAGGGCATGCCCGAATTGGTCGTCGTGCTCCGCCACGCGCTGCCCAACGCGCTCCTTTCCATCGTCACCCTCGCCGGCCTGCAGATCGGCAGCCTCTTCGGCGGCGCCTTCATCATCGAGGTGATCTTCAGCTGGCACGGCATCGGCGAGCTCGCCGTCGAGGCCATTCAGTGGCGCGACTTCACCATCACCCAGGGCGTCATCCTGATCAGCGCCACGACGTACGTCCTCATCAATCTCGTCGTGGACATCCTCTACACCTGGATCGATCCGCGCATCATCGTCGATAAGTCATGAGCTTTACCGCCGCCGAGCCCTCCCTGCTCGCCCTCCCGGCCGCGCCGCGCGGCGGCCGCCGCGCGACGCTGCACGCGCTCCTCCACAATCGCACGGCATGGATCGGCGGCGGCATCTTCCTCCTGATCCTCTTCGCTGCCATCTTCGCTCCCTGGATCGTCCCCTACGATCCGTACCGCGTCGATCCGATCGTCCGGCTCCAGCCACCGAGCCTCGCCCACCTCTTCGGCACGGACGCGCTCGGCCGCGACATCTTCAGCCGCATCGTCTACGGCACCCGCCTCTTCGTGCTCATCTGCGCGATCGCCGCCTCGATCGCCGCGAGCATCGGCGTCACACTCGGCCTGCTCGCCGGCTCCGGCCCCGCCTGGCTCGACATGCTGATCATGCGCCTGATCGACGTGCTTCTGGCCTTCCCCTACATCCTCCTCGTCCTCGCCGTGATCGCGATCCTCGGCCCGAGCCTCTGGACCGCGATGGTCGCCGTCGGCATCGCCGGAATCCCCGGCTATGCGCGCCTCGTCCGCGCCGAAGTGCTCTCCGTCCGCGCGCTCGAATATGTCGAGGCGATGCGCGCCGCCGGCGCCGGCGTCTGGCGCATCCGCCTCGGCACCATCCTGCCCAACGTCGTCTCGCCGCTCATCGTCTATGGAACCTTCGCAACGCCGCTCGCCGTCCTCGCCGCCGCCGCGCTCTCCTTTCTCGGTCTCGGGGCGCAGCCGCCGGCGGCCGAATGGGGTGCGATGCTGGTCAATGCCCGCACCCTCATGTTCACCGCCTGGTGGACCGTCGCCGCGCCCGGCATGGCCATCTTCGTTGCGATCCTCTCGCTCAACCTGCTCGGCAACGCGCTCCGTGACGTGCTCGACCCGCGGAGCCGCTGAACCGCTGCTGCGCATCGAGGCGCTGCGCACCGAGTTCCCGACCGCGTCCGGACCAATCCGCGCCGTCGATGGCCTCGATCTCAGCATCGGAAGCGGCGAGATCCTCGGCCTCGTCGGCGAATCCGGCTGCGGCAAGACCGTCACCGCCCTCTCCGTGCTCGGCCTCGTCGATCGGCCGGGCCGCGTCACCGGCGGCGCGATCCGCTTCGGCGAAACCGACCTTCTCGCCCTCCCGCCCTCGCGCCTAGCCGCGATCCGCGGCGAGAAGATCGCCATGATCTTCCAGCAGCCGCGCGGCAGCCTCAACCCGGTGATGCGCATCGGCGGCCAGATCGCCGAGCAGTTCATCCGCCGCCGCTCCCTCGGCCGCGCCGAGGCGTGGGCGCGCGCCGTGGCACTCCTGCGCGCCGTCGGCATCCCCGCGCCGGAAAGCCGCGCGCGGGCCTATCCTCACGAAATCTCGGGCGGCCAGGCCCAGCGCGTGATGATCGCAATCGCGCTCGCCCTCGAACCGCAACTCCTGATCGCCGACGAGCCCACGACCGCGCTCGACGTCACCGTCCAGGCCCAGGTCCTCGCCCTCCTGCGCGAACGCTGCCGCACCCTCGGCACTGCGCTGATGCTGGTGACGCACGATCTCGGCGTCGTTGCCGAGCTCGCAGACCGCGTCACGGTCATGTACGCCGGGCACGCCGTCGAAACCGCGCCCGTCACGTCGCTCTTCGCCCGCCCGCTGCATCCCTATACGCAGGGCCTCCTCGCCGTGATCCCTCGCCCCGGAGAAAATCGCGAGCGGCTCGTGGAAATCCCCGGCTCCGTCGCCCCCGCCGCCCAAACGGGCTGCCGCTTCGCCGCGCGCTGCACCGAACGCACCCGCCTCCACCTCGAACGATGCGCGTACGAAATGCCACCGCTCGTCCCGCGCCCCGACGGCGGCATGGTGCGCTGCTGGGCCGCGCAATCATGACCGACGAAACCCTCCTCGAGATCGACGGCCTCAGCGCCCATTACGCGATCCGCTCCGGCGTCTTCGCCCGCCCCAGCGCCTTCGTCCGCGCGGTGGACGACGTGAGCCTCCGCATCAGCCGCGGCGAAACATTGGGCCTCGTCGGCGAATCCGGCTGCGGCAAAACCACGCTCGGCCGCACCATCCTCGCCCTCCGCCCCCCGACCGCGGGCAGCGTCCGCTTCAACGGCCAATCTATCTTCGATCTCAAGCCGCCGGCGCTCAAACGGCTCCGCCGCGACATGCAGATCGTCTTCCAGGACCCCTACGCAGCACTCGATCCGCGCCGAACCGTCGGACGCGCCGTCCGCGTCCCGCTCGACGTCCACGGAATCGGCCAACCCAAAGATCGGCCCGCGATGGTCGCCGCGCTCTTCCGCGAGGTCGGCCTCGAGCCCAACCTCATGGACCGCTTTCCGCACGAATTCTCCGGCGGCCAGCGCCAGCGCGTCGTCATCGCGCGCGCCATCGCCACCCGCCCCAAGCTCCTCGTCTGCGACGAGCCGGTCTCCGCGCTCGATGTTTCGATCCAGGCCCAAATCCTCAATCTTCTGAAAGATCTGCAAGCCGGCCTCAGCCTCACCACGCTCTTCATCTCGCACAATCTCGCGGTGGTCGAGCACATGGCCGACCGCGTCGCGGTCATGTACTACGGCCGCATCGTCGAAATCGCCGATCGCACCACGCTCTACCGCAACCCGCGCCACCCCTACACACGCGCGCTCTTCGCCTCCATTCCCTTCCCCGATCCCGGGCGCCGGCGCACCGACCCGCCGCCGCCCGGCGAGCCGCCCGACCCCGCGCACCTCCCCTCCGGCTGCCGCTTCCGCACCCGCTGCCCCCTCGCTATGCACCGCTGCGCGGCGGAAGAACCCCCGCTCGCCTCCCTCGCCCCGAACCACGACGTCGCCTGCTGGGCCGCCTAGACAAGACCAGGGGGGCTCTGCCCCCCTGCACCCCCCGCCAAGGGCGGAGCCCTTGGAACCCTTCCGTTTTGGCCGCCGCCGAGGGCCGGTTGGGCTTTGCGCGGTACGCGCAAAGCCCAACCGGCCCTCGGCGGCCACCAATAAGGCCCCCAACGCGCAGCGCGCGTTGGGGCACGCAGCCCACGGCCTCGCAGCCCTCCTCTGAACGAAATCGAATCGGTCGCCGCCGCCCCGGAGGCAAGCCTACATATGATATAGAACATTATCATATATAGCCCGGCCGCGGCGGGGGCGACTCGAACCAACCTTGCCCGGCGCCAAGCCGCTTGTCATAGTGCTATTGACTCGCCCGAGGCGCTCAATGGCAACGCTAGCTCGGGAATAGGACCTTCCTCACAAATTCCCCTCTTTGAAGAAAAACTCGGCCAAGATCATGATAGCGGTCCCGCAACAAATAACCCGCTGCAGCGCGCAATGTGTGGAGTTTATGCCGCCAGTCAGCTAGGAGGAACACATCGTGCTCTTTGAGCTTATCGATGACCACTCGAAACTCAGGCCTGTAGCGTTCGGCGGGTTCGCCCAGATCCCCGGCAGGGAAAAGGATTTGGAGAACTTGCTGGCCGTGCATTTATTCGACACGCTGTTTGGCCAGACGCCTCTGCTCCCGTTTCACCAAGAAGCCCCTTACCAGGCCGTTGCAGATATCTACGCTCTCAACGAGGATGGCGACGTCGTTATTTTTGAGCTGAAGAGGGACACGGCAGATGTGGGCGCGCTGGATCAGCTATTGGGCTATGCCCAGAAGGCAGCTTTCTGGGGCTACAACGAAATTGAGCGCAAGTATCTTGCTTATAGCCAACGTGATGGCTCCCAGAGCCTGAAGGAAGCCCACTCGCACGCCTTCAACATGGAGCCCGCCCGCACACTGCGCGAAGACCAGTTCAACAGGCAACAGCACCTCTGGGTCGTGGCAAGTGCGGCAGCCGATAATCTGATCCGCGCCGTGGGCTACTGGAAGTCAAAGGGTCTATCGATCGATTTCTTCCCCTACCGAATCTACAAGCTGGACGCTAAGCCCTATTTCGAGTTTTTTGCCAAACCCTATGACCGCCATTTGAATCCAGCCTTCGCTAAGGGAGTTCTGTTTGACACCAATAGAACGTGGGACTACCTGCCGGACGGAAAGGGGTATGGCTGCCTCCGCGACATGTTAACCAAACGGCGTGTCGCAGCGTACGGCGATCGCAAAGAAGCCGTCTTATGTTTTCAACCCGGGGACTACGCCTTTTACTCACACCCCGGATTCGGCATCGTAGGAGCAGCCAAAATAACTGGCCGCAAATTCCAGAAAGCCTCTCATCCCGAGTATGTAGAGGAGTGGTACTGGGATGTTGATCTGCTGACCCCTTTACCGGAGGACTTTGCAAGGATTCCCGCAATGAGCTTCGCCGACCTGAAGACGCTTCTCGCCAAGAACTTTTTCTTTGCTGTTATAGATAAGCGCCCCTACCTTAGTCCTGAAGAATCTGAGCGGCTGGTCGACGCGCTCGGCAAGGCGCTTCAGCCGACTCCTTTCAGCGCCAGCTTGTCCGTTCCGTCGTAGGTAGACTCGACATGGCAGTGCTGCTCGTGCGCACTATCCCGGGCTTGCAGGCGCCATAAGCCGCTATATGAAAAGCGGCGGTCACCCCCCTCGGTCGCCCAAGCTATCCTCCTAGGCTGGGGATGTGTGTCGGCGAGGCATAAGAATCTTTTCTCCTTTAGGTTGCGTACAGCGTTCAGTAGCAACCGCGCAGCAGGGAGTGTTGTACCTACCACCATTGGCCCTATTCCTCTGGATCTGCGTAGATAATGGCCGTGGGCGACGCGGCCCCTGTGTGGTGCTTGAATGCAGTAAGCGTTGCGTCTGCCATCCTAGCGCGCAAAGAATCCGGAGATACAATGGAAAGCGCAGTGCCCCACGTGAACAAATGCCAGCACATTTCCTGCACACCGCCAGCCCGAAACCGCACCGTCAACGAACCGTCTGCGTCGCGCGTCATGCTCTGCGATGGATGAAACAGCCATCGCTCCGCGTCCTCTGCCGCCTCGGGGGTAAATCGCAGCACCACGTCAATCGGCTCTTCCTGGAACACCCCGAACGACTGCGCCGCGTAGTCGGACAGACTGAAATCGTCCCGCCGCTGAAACCCCCTGTCAAGAAGGTCGGCGGAAGCAAACCGGTCCAGCCGCCATAAGCGCATCTCCGGCAAGCCCTCGACATGCGCCACCAGCCAGCCACGGCCGCCATAGAGAATTCCGTAGGGGCAAAGGATGCGCGTCGCCGGCTCTTCCATGTTGGGCCCGGCGTAGCGGACCACGACGAGCTGCATGCCGAGAATCGCGCGGCGCAGGGCCGGCAGTACGCCGGGGGCGATTATCGGTCGGGGTCCGGGGCGCATGGCGATGCCCTCGGCCTCCATCAGTGCCGCAATGTCGGTCTCGGCGCGACGCAGGGCATCCGGCCGCATTACGGCGCGCAGCGTGGTCGAGGCCTCCCGCAGCAGTGCGGCGCGGTCGGTCTCGCCGCGCACCTCGCACTCTCGCGCCGCCGTCTCGATCGCGGCGACCGCCTCGGCGCGCGGTTCGACGACGCCGACCAGCGCGCTGCCCGGCAGTCGCCAGCGCCGCACCCGCGCATCGTCGTCCCAGGAATCCATCTCGGGAAACATCGCCAGCAACGTGTCCCGCATCCGTTCCGCCGTCCGCCGTCCCACCTCCAGCTCGGCCGCCATTTCGTCGAGCGTCAGGCCCGTCCGCGTCGCCGCCAGATGGCGGGCCAATCCGAGCAGGTTTTCGGCCGGGCCGTAACGCACGCGGTGTTGTTGCGCTCGCCTCTTCCGTTCCGCAATCATTTTGGTGTCCCGGCTGCGAAGCCCACCGGCTCCCGCCCGCCGACGCGCTCCGCGCACTCGGCCGCCAGCAGGCCGAGCAGCGTCGGTGGGTCCGGGGCATCACCCCGCAAGGCGGCCCGCCGCCGGACCAGGGCAAAATCCGCCGGCGTCAGGGTCCTGAGCGCATCCAGCCCCGCCGGGGCTGCCAGGCCGAAGAACCGCCGGAACGCGAGCCGCGCCTGCGCCTCCCTCAACCAACCGAAGCGCAGCTTCACCAGGAAGCGGCGCAGGCTCGCCCGGTCCAGCCGTTCGGCAAGGTTGGTGGTGCAGGCGAACGGCAATGGATGGCTCTCCATCCAGGTCAGCATCTCGTTGACCTCGCTGATCTCCCAACTCCGCGCGGCGTCGGCCCGCTCCAGCAGCAGACTGTCCGCCTCGTCGAACACCAGGAAGGCCCCCGTATCCCGCGCCTCAGTGAAGGCGCCAGCAATGTTGTGCTCGGTGCCGCCTACAAACGGGTCGAGCAGGTCCGAAGCGCGCTTCTGCAGGACCGGCAGCCTCATCCGCCCGGCTATATGCCGTATCCAGGCGCTCTTGCCGGAACCTGGCGGGCCGGCAAGCAGGAATGAGACCGCGCGCGGCGCGCCCAGGCGCGGTAGGTCCGCCTCCAGTGCGGCAAGGTCGCAATCGGCGTTCACGAGGGCCGACTCGTAGTTGGCATCGAGTTCGGGTTCAGGTGCCGGCAGGCCGCCGCCGCGCACCGCCCGGGCTACACCCTCAACGATCAGCCGCGCGGTCTCCGCCCCGCCGCCGACGAGCCGCGTGGCCCTGAGCGCCGTCGCGGCCACCGCCGGTGCGGTGGGCACGAGCCGCGCGAGCCGCGCGGCGTCCGCGTCGCGCAGCGCCACCCCGTGCGCCTCGCCGAGCCGGCGCCACAGCAGTGTGCGCGTTGCCAGGTTCGGCACACGGAGCTCCAGGCACATCGTCATGCGACGCAGCACCGCCGGGCCAAGCACGCCGATGTCGTTGGCGGTCCAGATCACCGGGACCACCATCCGCTCCAGCAACCGGTGGATGAACACCCGCGAACTGGATCGCGGCTCGTCGAGCAGCGTGCGGCGCTCGAGGAACAGATCTTCCGCCTCGTCGAACAACAGCAATGTATTGCCGGGCTCGGCGAGCCGCTGAGCGAGGCGCAGCCCGGCCAGGCGCTGCTCCCGATCGGGCTCGCCTTCGTCTTCGTCCACTTCGGTGACAGGGCGCAGCCGGGCGCCAACCCGCGCGGCCAGCGTCGCAGCGAAGGAAGTCTTGCCGGTACCGGGCGGGCCGTAGAGGAGGACGTTCACCCCGGTCTCGCGCCCAGCCAGCGCCGCGCGCAGCACTTCGGCCGCCACCTCCGCTTCACGGCCGAGATGCGCGAAGGCCTCCCACCCGAGTGGTTCCGCTGCGCTGGTACCCAGCAGCTGATCGTAGATGTCCGCCGCCGGTAGTACGTCGCAGCGGATCAGCGAGATAATCGGACCGAGTGCGGAGAGCTCGGCCCGGCTGTCGAGATACAGCATGCCGCTCGTCAAGAGCTTGGCCTTACCAACCAGCCGGCTCGCAATCGCGGCGCACGGCGCGGCCAGCAGGAGCGCGATCAGTCCCACGTCCCGCGCGAAGCGCGTCGGCCGGCCGCGGCACTCGCTGAGGGCGTCACATAGCCGCTCGACACGCTGGTCGAGCCGGTAATGCAGCGCAAGTGCAAGGATGCGCGCTTCCAGAGCGTCGAGCGCCAAGCGCTTTCCGACGGCCGCAATCCAGCGATCGGCGGCGCGCTGGGAGGCGTCCGGCCCGCGGACCGCAGCCTTTGCCAGCGCCGTCCCGATCCTCTGCCAGTCCGCCGCCGCGACCCCGCCACGCCGCGACCGGCCGGGGCCGTCGTCGTCGGGCACAGCGCTCTCCGGCAAGCCAAATGCAGCCGCGTTCTCAGCGAGCCACCTTGCCAGCGCAGCTGCTTCCGGTATGCGGCGATCGGTCGCCTGATACACATTTCTGGCGCATTGAAGCGCCAGCGGCGGCGTGGCGCTGCCGGGAGCGCCGCGCAGGGACGCGCGACGCCGTTGGGCGAGAGCGTTCATGTCACCTTCTCCGAAGCCGGAATGCGGAAGGAATACTGAATGGGTGCGTCAGAAACGGACGCACCGCCGACGCCGTAGGGCCGCTGCCTTTGCGCGAGCCGCGCGTACAGCGCCCC
Source organism: uncultured Pseudomonadota bacterium (assembly GCA_963745975.1). Classification (GTDB taxonomy): domain Bacteria; phylum Pseudomonadota; class Alphaproteobacteria; order Acetobacterales; family Acetobacteraceae; genus JAKAWQ01. The sequence goes on along the minus strand of CAVUZJ010000009.1, from coordinate 1,271,081 downwards.
GTTCCCGCGCGACCATGGGCCGGCGGGCAAAGAGACCTGGTGCGCTCGATGCGAAGTCTGGTTCTTGCGGCGGTGGGGCGATAGAGCGGCATCGGTGGCAAGGTCAACCTGGTTCTGTCGCGCATGGGGCAAGGGCGGAGGCGGCAGAACGCCGCCTCCACCCCCCGGGTCAGTGCGCACGCGCCAGCCGGCCCCGGCGCGTTGCCTCCGCCCGCGCCCGGGCAGCTTCCATAGCCGTCCGAATTTGCGTGGCAGTGAAGGAGCGCTTCGGCAAGCGCGGATCGCCGAGGCCGATCTCGATCTCGACGATGCCGTCCCGCCGGACGCGCGAGCACACGGCGAGCGCCAGGTCGAAGAAGTCGAACTGAAGATGCGCGATCTCCAGCCCCTTGGCCGCGACGGCGATTTCCCGATAGGCGGCAAGGCCCGCCCAGCGGAGACGGCGGCCAAGCGCCTGCCTGGCCTCGACGGTGGGGACGATAAGGATCGGAGCCTGAATCCGGAACATGTTGACCTCTTCAAAGAGCGTTCGGCTTAGACCGTCCGGACAGAGTCCGGGTGCGGGCTGCGCCAAGCCGTCGAAGAGGTCTGGGATCAGGTACTCATTGGCCTCATAGATAGATAACCTGCCCGGCGCCGCCTGTCACTCCGGCACTCCGGACAAGCGGGATTTGGCATGACTGTGCGTCAGAACGGGACGTAGCCGTCCGCCTCCGCCGGATCTTTCTGTTGCGATGGCAACACCGCCAGACCATGACAGCGGCATAAACTCAGGGTGCGCCCGTGACCACCCATCTCACCAAGTCGCGCTACATGGCGGGCCTGCAATGCCCACGCCGCCTGTGGCTGCTCGTTTATGAGCCGCCGCCTTACGAGGCGCCGGCGCCGGGATCGCCGCTCGCTATCGGGCAGGAAATCGGCCGCAAGGCACACCTGTTGTTCCCCGGCGGGGTCAAGGTCAACGAAGAACCCTGGCAGCATGCGCAGGCCGTCGCCCGCACGGCGGCCCTAATGGCGGACGCAAGCCTCCCCGCCATATTCGAGGCTGCCTTCGAACACGACGGCATCCGCATTCGGGTGGATGTGCTCGAACGCCTCACGTCCGGTGCCTGGGGCCTGCGCGAGGTGAAGAGCAGCGGTCGCCTGAAGGATCACCACATCGATGACATTGCGCTCCAAGCTTACGTGCTCCGTGGCGCCGGCATCACCGTTTCTTCGATCGAGCTGCTGCACGTGAACACCACCTATGTGCGCGGCGCGAGCGGCATCATTTGGCCGGAGTTCTTTGCCCGCCTCGACGTTGGCGACGCCGTGGCCGCCGCGCTCGCTGACCTGCCCGGTCGTCTGCCCGTCATGCGGGCGTGCCTGAGCTTGGCCACCTTGCCCAATGTCGAGCCCGGCTCGCAATGCGCGAGTCCTTATCCGTGCGAGTTCTGGGAGCGCTGCACGGCGCACAAGCCGGTCGACTGGATCTTCCACCTGCCGCGGCGAACGCAGGCACAGGCAGCTGAGCTGAAAGCACGTGATATCGAAGCCATCTCCGCCATTCCTCTGGACTTTCCCCTTACCGCGCGCCAAACGGTCATTCGCGACGCCTTGGCAAGCGGGCGGCCCTTCGTGGCGCCCGATCTGGCGCACCTGCTGCGCGGCTATGAACCGCCGGCGTGCTACCTCGATTTCGAGGCGATGATGCCGCCGATCCCATTGTACGAAGGCACCCGGCCGTACCAGACCATTCCCTTCCAATGGTCACTGCACGTGCTCGCGAGCGATGGCACGCTGCACCACCAGGACTTTCTTGCCGAGGGTGATGACGATCCCCGCCGTACGTTTGCCGAGACACTGATCGAAGCCCTGTCATGCCTCGAGGTGCCGATCGTCGTTTATTCACACTACGAGCAAACTAGGCTGCAGGAACTGGCCGCGACATTTCCCGATCTCCACAGCCAACTCAACGCCATCACCGCCCGTCTCGTGGATTTGCTGCCGATCGTGCGGAGTTCCGTTTACTTTCCCGACGCCGGCTTCAGCAACTCGATCAAGTCCGTCGGGCCGGCCCTTTGTCCTGATTTCACCTATGACGATTTGGAGGATATCGCCGACGGTACGGCGGCCTCCGCGGCCTTCCTCCAGCTCGCGTCCGGCCATCTCATACTCCCGGCAGAAGTCGATCGGTTGCGCGCCGCACTGCGCATCTATTGCCAGCGCGACACGCTTGCCATGGTCGAGGTGCACCGCGCCCTGATTGGGCTGGCTGAGCACCGGCGATCTTGACGGGGATCTAATCTGCACCGGGTTTCTGCACCGGAAAAGTGGTTTGTTTTCAGCGTGCTAGTTTTGGCACGAATTTTTTGAATTCCGCGCTACCCGCCTGCGCCGCCACGCCGCCGTCGCAACGAGCACGGAAGGTCCGCTCTCCGCCAACGGCCTCCGCAGCCCGAACGATCCCCTCCGGCTCCACTCGCAGAAGGGCTCCCAGGCCACCGGCGCCGTTCGCGCCCTCGCCCCCTTCGCTCGCTCAGCCGCCCCGCTCAAAGAGGCCGTTGCAGATCCTTCGGCAGAAAACGCTGATCGACCAGCGTCCGCCAATCCGGCCCGCCCTGCACCGCCTTCACCAGCGCCAGCCCCTTCATCATCGTGTCGAAGCCGGCAGGGTAGAAATTGCCGAGGCCCCAATAGGGAACGTTGCCGGCCGAAGGGTGATCGATCAGCTCGTTGAGCACCGTCAGCACCAGCGCCGGGTCCAGCTTATAGACGTGCGCAATGATCGCCGCCGACTCCTTGCGATGGCTCCGCATGAACTCCACGGCACGGCGATGCGCGATCAGGATGGCCCGGATCTCCCCCGGATGCGCCCGCGCGATCTCCGTCGGCACCACGCCCACCGTGCTCACCAGCGGCGGCAGCTCGTCCCGTGCCCATCCCAGCGCCCGGAACCTCCCTTTGTTGAGGCTGAAGATCGGCTCCGCCAGCAGCGCGACATCCGCCCCTCCCGTCTCAAGAGCCGTCAGCGCCGCGCCATAGGGTCCGGTCGCGACATAGGTGACGTCGCTGTTCTTCAAGCCCAGCTTGGCGACCAGCAGATGCTGCACGATCTCCGTGGTGCTTTGCGGGGTCGTGTAGGTGAGCCGCTTGCCCCTGATATCGGCGAACGACTTGATGGGCGACGCGAGCGTGGTCGCCCAGACGAAATTCGCAACCGTATCGACATTCTCGCTCACCATCTTCACATCGGCGCCGGCGCGCGAAGCGGTGACGACGCTGGCCAGCGCCGATTCCGCGTATGGAAGCCCGCCCGCCAGCATGTTGCGGATATCGGCGCTCCCGCCGGAGGACGAGCGGATGCCTGTGATATCGACGCCCGCGTCCTTGAAATACCCCTTCGCCAGCGCGATCGCCCACGGCATCGCCGAGGTCGAGTTGCCATATTGCGCGATCGCGATCTCCGCCGCCCGCGCGGCGCGCGCCCCGCCGCCCGCGCCCCCGAGCACGAGCGCCGCAAGCACCGCAAGGATCGCCCGCGCCCTCATCGCACTACCTCCCCGCCGCCGGCCGCGATCTCGCGCCCATGCAGCCAGGGCCGCTTCCGCATCTCTTCCTCCCGGAAGCGGTCGATCTCCGCCTCGTAGCGCATCACGAGCGAGGTCTCGTCCAGCCCCTCGAGCAGCGCCTGCCGCCTATCCTCGGCCAGCGCGAACGGGATCGTCCGCCCATCCGGCGAGGCGATCGTGCAGTCCACCAGGCTGATGCTCACCACCGGCTCCGCCGCTTCCGCCACCGCCCCCGCCAGCGCCTGCACCGCGTCCTCCTCCAGCACCACCGGCAGCAAGCTGTTCTGGCAGGCATTGTCGAAGAAGATCTCGCCGAAGCTCGGCGCGATCACCGCACGGATGCCGAAGCGCAGCAGCGCCTTCACCGCCGCCTCCCGCGAGCTGCCGCAGCCGAAATTGATGCCGCCGATCAGGATCCGGCTCTTCCGGTAGCGCGGCTGGTTGAGAACGAACGCCTCGTTCTCCCGCCCGTCCGTCCGGTAGCGCCAGTCGGAGAAAAGCTTCTCCCCAAGGTCGATCGAGCGCGAGCGCATGAACCGGCTGGCGATGATCGAACCGGTGTCGATATTGGCGCGCAGCAACGGCGCCGCGACGCCGGTCAAGCTCGTGAACCGTTCCATGAACGAACCTTCCCTACGCGTTTTTCACGCCCGCGAATTTCCGGCAATCGACGATCCGGCCGCTCACCGCCGCGGCGGCAACCATGGCCGGGCTCGCCAGATGCGTGCGGCTCCGCGGCCCCTGCCTTCCTTCGAAATTGCGGTTGGTCGTGGAGATCGACCGCTTGCCCTCCGGCACGGAATCCCCGCCGAGCGTCTGGCAGAGCGAGCACCCCGATTCCCGCCACTCGAACCCCGCCTCCTTGAACACCCTATCGAGCCCCGCCGCCTCCGCCGCCCGCTTCACCGGCGTCGAGCCCGGCACGATGATGGCACTCATGCCCTCGGCCACCTTCCGCCCGCGCACCACCGCCGCCGCGATCTCCAGATCCGAAAGCCGGCTGTTGGTGCAGGAGCCGATGAACGCGAAATCGATCGCCAGCCCCTCCATCGCCATGCCCGGCGCAAGCGCCATGTAGGCGAGCGCGTTCGCCATCGCCTCCCGCCGCTCCGGCTCCGCCCGCGCAGGATCGGGAATCGCTTCGTCGATGGCGATGACGTCCTGCGGCGAGGTCCCCCAGGTGATCTGCGGCTTGATCCGGCTGCAATCGATGTCGAACGCGCGGTCGAACGCCGCCCCCTCGTCGGACGGCAAGTCCCTCCATTCCGCGACCGCCTGCCCCCAGAGCGCGCCCTTCGGCGCGTACGGCCGGTCCGCCAGATAGGCGATCGTGCGCTCGTCGGGCGCGATGAGGCCGGAGCGCGCCCCGAACTCGATCGACATGTTGCAGATGGTGAGCCGCCCCTCGATCGGCAGCGCGCGGATCGCCGTCCCCGCATATTCCACCGCGAACCCGCTGCCGACCCCGATCCCGTGCCGGCCGATGAAATAGAGAATGAGGTCCTTCGCGTACACGCCGGGCTCGAGCCGCCCCTCGAAATTCACCCGCATCGTCTTAGGTCTGCGCTGGATCAGGCATTGCGTCGCCAGCACCCGCTCCACTTCCGTGGTGCCGATGCCCCAGGCCCAGGCGCCCAGCCCGCCGCTCGTCGCCGTGTGGCTGTCGCCGCAGACCAGCGTGCAGCCGGGCAGCGTGATGCCAAGCTCGGGCGCGATGACATGCACGATCCCCTGCCGCGGATCGTTGACGTCGATCAGCTCGATCCCGTTGGCGCGGCAATTCTCCTGCATTGCGCCGATCCGCTCCTTCGCGGGCAGATAGGTCTCCCACGTCCGGCCCGGCAGCGTCGAAGGATCGTGGTCGACGACCGCGAAGGTGGCACCTTGGCTTTTCGGCAGCAATCCGCGTTCGGCAAGCCCGTCGAACGCGTCGCGGCTGGTCGCCTCGTGCAGCATGTGGCGGTCGATATGGATCAGGAACCGCTCCGCCGAAAGTTGGCGCACGACGTGGCTGTCCCAGATCTTCGCGAACAGGGTGCGCGGCGTGCGCGCTTCGGCAGGCCCGCTCATGAATCGCTCGGCCCCGCGGCGACGGCGCCGGGGCCGAGGAAGAGCCGCGTGCAGCTATTCGCCAGATGCGCGCGCATCGCGCGCCGCGCCGCCTCGGCTTCGCCGGCCTCCACCGCCTCCATGATGGCGACATGCTCGCCCTGCACCACCCTGAGCCGCTCCGCAGGATGCGTGAGCGCCATCGTTCGTGTCAGGTTGATGGTGAATTCCATCGGCCGGCGAATATTGCGGAGCGCCCGCTCGAAGAACGGGTTGCCGGACGCCGCCGCAATCGCGAAATGGAAATCGAGATCCGGCTGCTCCCCGATCGTGCGCTCGCGCACCGCACGCTCGAGCTTCTCGAGCGCCCGCCGTGCCGCGGCCAGCGGTCCCGGCAGCCGATGCATCGCCGCGAGCGCCGCCGCATCGCCTTCCACCGCCTCCCGCAGCTCGAACGCATGGCGCACGTCGGTCAGGCTCTCGACCGTGCCGAAGGTCGGATCCGCATCCATCATCCCGGCGCGATCGCGCACATAGCTCCCCGCACCCCAACGCACGTCTATCAGGCCGCCTTCCTGCAACCGGCTGATCGCCTGGCGGATCAGCGGGCGGGAAATGCCGAACTGCGACGCAAGCTCGGTCTCGCTCGGGAGCCGGTCGCCCGGATCGAGGCTGCCTTCGGTGATGATCGAGAGCAGCCGGCGATAGGCCTCCTCGGAGCGCAGCTCGCCGGAACGCAGAGACACGCCGCGACGGCCCGCCGGTGCCTTCGCCGCACCGTTGGCCTCGCTTTCCGCCGCGCCGATCGGCTTCGTCCCGTCGCTCACGTCGATCGTGCCTGTGTTTTCCAGAAGAGGCTAGACCAATATGGTCGTCATTTGACAAGTTCAGCCACATTCGCATAATGCCGAAAACGGCGTCAACCGGCGAACAAGCGGACTTGCGGAGGTAAGGTCGGCATGCGGTATACGCTTCAAGACTGCGGGGCGAGCCCCTGCCGATGACGCAATCGATGACGGACGTTCATGTCTCCCTGCACAACGTCACGCGCACCTTCGGAACTCTGCAAGCGCTCGGCCCGATCGATCTCGATCTCAGGAAGAGCGAATTCTTCTCGATCGTCGGCCCCTCCGGATGCGGCAAATCGACCCTGCTCGAAATCGTCGCGGGCTTGACCACGGCGAGCGTCGGCGAGGTTTCGTTCGAGGGCAAGCCGGTCGGCGGCGCCGTCCCGGACGGGGTCGGCGTCGTCTTCCAGGAGGACGCGAGCTTCCCCTGGCTCTCCGTGCGCGACAATATCGGCTTCGGCCTCCGCCGCCAGGGCGTCTCCGCCCGCGAGGTCCGCCATCGCGTCGATGACGCGCTCGCCCTCGTCGGGCTCCGCGATTTCGCGAACGCCTATCCGGTTCAGCTCTCGGGCGGCATGCGCCAGCGCGTCTGCATCGCGCGCACCCTCGTGCTCCGGCCGCGCATCATCCTCCTCGACGAGCCCTTCGGCGCGCTCGATCAGCAGACGCGCCTCTTGATGGGTGACGAGGTGCTCGCCCTTTGGCGCGCCACCGACGCAACGATCCTCCTCATCACCCATTCGCTCGACGAGGCCGCCATGCTCTCCGACCGCATCGGCGTGATGTCCGCGCGCCCCGGCCGCTTCCTCGACGTCCTGGAGACCCATTGGCCGCGCGACCGCGACAGCCGCCTGGCGAGCGAGTCCCGGTTCGGCGAGATCACCAGCCATCTCTGGTCGCTGCTCCGCGTCGAATTGAGCAAGGCGATGCGCGCCAGCCAGGTGGACGCGCACGCTGTATGAAAGGCGGGGTATGAGAGGCGGGGCATGAGGCGCGCGGCCGTCATCCGCATCGCCGCCTTCGCGGTCTTTTTGCTCGCGCTCGAGGCCGCCTGCCGCTTCGGCCTCATCAGCCGCTTCACGCTGATCCCGCCCAGCATGATGGTGGTCGGCGCCATCGACATCCTCCGCGCCGGCACCATCAACGGCGAGATCTTCACCACCCTCGGCGACGTGATCTTCGCTGCCGCCTGCGCCGTCGTCGCGGGCTTCGCTCTCGGCGCCGCGCTGCACGCCTGGCCGCGCGCGCGGCGCTGCATCGATCCCCTGCTCGCCACCTACTACGCCATCCCGATCTACGTCTTCTACCCGATGTTCCTGGTCTTCTTCGGCATGAACCGCCGCCCGATCATCGTCATCGGCTTCCTCTTCGCGGTGGTGGCGATGATCACCAGCACGCTGAACGGGCTCGACCGCATCCCCCCCGTCATGTTGAAGACCGCCCGGGTGCTCGGCATGCGCCGTCTGCCCACCATCCTCCACATCGTCCTGCCGGCCGCCACGCCCTACCTGTTCGGCGGCGTGAAGCTGGCGATCGCCTATTCCTTCGTCGGCGTCCTCGGCGCCGAGTTCATCCTCTCCAACAGCGGCCTCGGCTATCAGATCGCGCTCGCCTTCAACAATTTCGACAATCTGAAGATGTATTCGCTGATCCTGCTCGTGATCGTGGTGGTCTCCGCGATCAACACCTCCCTCCTCGCCTGGGAGCGCTCGCTGCTCCAGCGCCGGACGCGCCAATGAGCGACCGGGTCGCGACCGCCCGGCCGGTCAGCCAGCGCTTCGGCGACGCGCTCATCCTTGTCGTCGTCCTCGTCGCCGCCTGGCAGATCCTCTACGCCCTCGTCGGCGCGCTCGCCCTCTCGCCGCCGCTCGCGACCGTCCGCAGCGCCTATGCGCTGCTCCTCTCGGCGGATTTCTGGCCCAACGTCTACACCACCTTCCTCGCCCTCGGCATCGCGCTCGTCGTCGAGATCGTCCTCGGCATCACCTTGGGCGTCGCTTTCGGCCTCAACCGCCTGATGGGCGACGTGGTCGAGCCGGTGATCGTCGTCTTCTACTCGATCCCCAAGATCGTCTTCTATCCCGTGGTGCTGATGTTCTGCGGCATCGGCCTGCTCTCCGTCGTCGTCTTCGCGGTCATGCACGGGATCCTGCCCATCCTGCTCTTCACCATGGGCGCCGTGCGCAACATCCGCCCCGTCTTTCTCCGAAGCGCCCGGGTGATGCGCTTGGGCTTCGCCCAGGTTCTCTGGACCATCGCGCTCCCGGCGACGATCCCGGAAGTGTTCACCGGCCTCAGGCTCGGCTTCGGCGGCACCATGCTCGGCGTGCTGCTGAGCGAGATGTTCGGCTCGAAGAACGGGCTCGGCTTCCTGCTGATGAACGCGATCGGCCTCAACCAGGTCGATCTGATCATGTCGCTCACCTTGCTGCTCGCCGGCTTCATGGTCGTCGTCAATCTCGTCCTGCTCGCCGTCGATGCCCGCCTGCACGCCCGCGCCTGATCCCGATCTCATCTATCTCCAGGACTCGCCCTCCCTCTTGCAGGTCGAGGAGGCGGTTTCGCTCCTTCGCGCCCACGGCCTCACCGTCGTTCGCACCCTCGCCGCCGCCGATCACGCCCGCGTCGCCGCCGTCGTCGTCGGCCTCGGCAGCTTCGCCGGCTCCGATGCCGAACGCTTCCCCAACCTCCGCACCGTCGCCAAGTTCGGCGCCGGCTCGGACGGCATCGACGTCGACGCGCTCTGGCGCGACCGCCGGATCCCCGTCTCCTGCACCGCCGATGTCGCAACGCGCGACGTCGCCGAATGGACGCTCGCCCTCATCGTCCTCGCCCTGCGCCGCGCTCCGCGGGACATCCGCCGGCTCGGCGCGGAGAGCGCGGCCTGGCGCGACATCCCTCGCGGCATCTCGCTCTCGGACGCGGTGGTCGGCATCGTCGGCTCCGGCCATATCGGCACCGAAACCGCACGCCTTCTCTCAGGTCTGGCGAAGAAAATCCTCTTCTGGAATCGCTCGGGTGTCCCCGTCGCACTTCCGGGCACCGAGGCCGTCGCCGATCTCGCCGAGCTCGCCGCGCGCGCGGACGTCGTCTCCCTCCACGTCGCCCTCGGCCCCTCCACCCGCAACCTGCTCGGCGCCGCTTTCTTCGACCGCGCCCGCAAATCCGGCCGCACGCTCGCACTCGTGAACACCGCCCGCGGCGGGGTCGTCGATGAAGCCGCTCTCCTGCAAGCCCTCGAGGACGGGACGATCACCGCCGCCTGCATCGATGTCTGGTCCGCTGAAGGCACAAAAGAGACCGAGCTCGTCCGGGCCCTGAGGCGCCATCCCTCCGTGCTCCCGACCTCCCATATCGGCGCCTACACGAGCGGCGTACAGCGCCGCTACGCGATGCGCTGCGCCCGGAACATCGCCGCCGTCATCGCGGGCCGGCCCGACGAGGTCGCGCGCTACATCGTCCGCCCGGCCGCCTGAGCGCCTTCCCGGTCGGGCTTGATCCACGGCCTGCGTTCCCGATCGCCGCGCTCGAACGCGTCGATCTCCGCTTCCATCCGCAGGATGACGTCGATCTCCTCGAGCCCCTCGAGCAGCGCGGCGCGCCGCTCCTCCGCCACCGTGAACCCGACCCTCCTGCCATCCGGCCAGGTCACCCGGCACGCCTCGAGATCGACCGCCATCACCGGTTCCGCCGCCGCCTCCAGTGCCGCCGCCAGCGCCCCGCATTCCGTCTCGCCCAGCACCACCGGCAGCAGCCCGTTCTGGTAGGCGTTGTCGCGGAAGATATCGGCAAAGCTCGGCGCGATGACGGCGCGGATCCCGAATCGCATCAGCGCCCACACCGCGCGCTCGCGCGAGCTGCCGCAGCCGAAGTTCCGCCCCGCAACCAGGATCCGGCTCTCTCGGTAGCGCGGCCGGTTCAGCACGAACTCCGGCCTCTCCGCCCCGCCCAGATCGTAGCGCAAATGGGCGAACAGCATCTTGCCGAGGTCGGTCGCCGTCGATCGTCCGGCCGCCATCGGCGAGATCGCATCCGTATCGATATTGTCGAGCGGCATCGGCGCTGCCACGCCCTCGACGATGCGGAACGGCTCCATCGCCCTCTCTGCTCCCTCAGCCGTCCAGCAGCTTGCGCACGTCGGTGATGCATCCGCTCACCGCCGCGGCCGCCACCATCGCCGGGCTCGCCAGGTGGGTGCGGCTCTCCGGTCCCTGCCGGTGCTGGAAATTGCGGTTGGTCGTCGAGATCGCGCGCTTGCCCGGAGGCACGATGTCGCCGTTGCTCGCCACGCACATCGAGCATCCCGCATTGCGCCACTCGAAGCCCGCGTCGCGGAAGATGCGGTCGAGCCCGATCGCCTCGGCCTCCGCCTTCACCGTCATCGAGCCCGGCACCACCAGCGCGGTCACCCCCTCCGCCACCTTGCGCCCGCGCACCACGCTCGCCGCCGCCTGCAAATCCGAAAGCCTGCTGTTGGTGCAGGAGCCGATGAACGCGAAGTCCACTTTCAGCCCCTCGAGATGCTGCCCGGGTGCCAAGCCCATATAGGTGAAGCTCCGGGTGAGTGCCGCGCGCCGGCGCGTATCCGCTTCCTCCGCCGGATCGGGCATTGCCTCGTCGATCCCCGCCACGTCCTGCGGCGAGGTGCCCCACGTCACCTGCGGCGCAACCGCGGCGCAGTCGATCTCGATCTCGCGGTCGAATTCCGCCCCGTCCTCGGAGACGAGCCCGCGCCAAACCGCGGCCGCGCGTTCCCAAAGCGCGCCCTTCGGCGCGAACGGGCGGCCTTGCACATAATCCAGCGTCGCATCGTCCACCGCCATCAGCCCCATGCGCGCGCCGAACTCGATCGACATGTTGCAGATCGTCATGCGCGCCTCCATCGGCAGCGCGCGGATCGCCTCGCCCGCGTATTCCACCGCGAAACCGGTCGCCGCAGCGGTCCCGTTCCGCCCGATCACGCGGAGGATCAGATCCTTGGCGAACACGCCCGGCCGCTTCCGGCCGTTGAAGCGGATCCGCATCCGCTTCGGCTTGCGCAACAGCAGCGCCTGCGCCGCCATCACGTGCATGACCTCGGTCGTCCCGATCCCCCACGCGAGCGCGCCGAGCGCCCCGTTGGTCGCGGTGTGGCTGTCGCCGCAAACCAGCGTCGTGCCCGGCAGCGCAAACCCTAGTTCCGGCCCGATCACATGCACGATGCCCTGGCGCGGATCATCGACGTCGAAGAGCGTCAGCCCGAACTCGCGCGCATTGTCGCGCAGCGCATGGATGCGCTCCCGTCCGGGCGGATGCGATTCCCCCGTGCGCCCCGGCAGCGTCGAGACGATGTGATCGACGACGCCGAGATTGAGCTCGAGATCGCGGAACTTCCGGCCGAGCCGGCGCATGCCGTCGAACGCCTGCCGGCTGCTCCCGTCATGGATGAGCTGGCGATCGATACGGAGCAGCGTGCGCCCGTCGTTCAGCTCGCGCACCACGTGCGCCCGCCAGATTTTGTCGACCAGCGTATCGACCGGTTGCATTTCGTTCTTCCTGACGTCCCGCTCGCGAACAGAGATGCAAGACGATTGACGAATTGCCAAATTCGATTGACAACTCCCGGAGGCTGACACACGCTGCCGGAAGCGTCAATGCAGCCGGGCGTACGGAGATCGGTGTTGGGCGCGATGCAGCCACTCTCTTTGATCGAAAAGGTCTGGCGGGCCCATATCGTGACCGAGCTCGGTGACGGGCTCGACCTCCTCTACGTTGATCGGCACTTCCTCCACGATCTGAACGCCATGAAAACGCTCGCCGAGGTCCGTCGTCTCGGCCGCCGCGTGCGCCGCCCCGATCTCACCATCGCCACCGCCGATCACGGCGTCTCCACGCTGCCCGGCCGCACCGAGCAAACCAACCCGGCCGCCGCCGCGCTGCTCCGCGGCCTTCGCGAGGAAGCCGCACTCGCCGGCGTGCGCGCGTTCGGCGCCGATGATGCGGGCCAGGGCATCGTGCACGTCATCGGCCCCGAGCTCGGCCTCACCCAGCCCGGCGCTCTGATCGTCTGCGGCGACAGCCACACCTGCACCCATGGCGGCCTCGGCGCGATCGGTTTCGGCGTCGGCCGCACCGAGGTGATCCACGTGCTGGCGACGCAAACGATCTACCAGCGCCGCCCGCGTCGCATGCGCGTCACCTTCGAAGGCCGGCCTTCGCCGCACGTCGCGGCAAAAGACCTCATCCTCCATCTCATCGGTCGCATCGGCGCGGACGCGGGCACCGGCTACGCCGTCGAATATGCGGGCGCAGCCGTGCGCGCCATGCCCGTCGAGGCCCGCCTCACGCTCTGCAATCTCTCGATCGAGCTCGGCGCGAAGATCGGCATGATCGCGCCGGACGACACATCCTACGCCTATCTCGCCGGCCGCCCGCACGCGCCCAAGGAAGCGCTCTGGGATCGCGCCCTTTCCTACTGGCGCTCGCTTCCCACCGATCCCGCCGCCACGTTCGACCGCGAGGTCGCGATCGACGCCGCCGCGATCGCCCCGCAGATCACCTGGGGCACCAGCCCGCAGCACGTCATCGCGGTCGATGCGCGCGTGCCCGATCCCGCCGCGGAGCAGGACCCCGTGCGCCGTCGCGGCATGGAGGAGGCGCTCGCCTACATGGCGCTCGCGCCCAATCAGCAGCTCGAGGGCCTGGGCGTGGACTGGGTCTTCATCGGCTCCTGCACCAACGGCCGGCTCGCGGATCTGCGCGCCGCCGCCGCGCTGGTGCGCGGGCGCAAAGTCGCCGCCCACGTGCAGGCCTGGGTGGTGCCGGGCTCGCAGCTTGTGCGGCGCGACGCCGAGGCCGAAGGGCTCGACCGCATTTTCCGCGACGCAGGCTTCGCCTGGCGCGAGCCCGGCTGCTCGATGTGCCTCGCCGCCAACGGCGAAACCGTGCCGCGCGGCCAGCGCTCGATCTCGACCACCAACCGCAATTTCGTCGGCCGCCAGGGGCCCGAGGCGCGCACCCATCTCGCCAGCCCCGCGATGGCCGCCGCCGCCGCGATCACCGGCCACATCACCGATATCCGCAAGTGGGCGGCCTGAGCATGCAGCCCTTCACCGTCCTCACCGGCATCGCCGCCCCGCTCGTCACGCCCAACATCAACACGGACGTGCTGATCCGCGTCGAGCGGATGATCGATCTCGGCAAGGGCGAGTTCGGCCCCTATTGCTTCGAAGCCTGGCGCTACCGCGCGGACGGCAGCGACGATCCGGCCTTCGTCCTCAACGATCCCGCGCGCCGCAACGCCGCCATCCTGATCACCGGCGCCAATTTCGGCTGCGGCAGCTCGCGCGAGCCCGCCGTATGGGCGCTGATGGATATGGGAATCCGTTGCGTCATCGCGCCGAGCTTCGGCGACATCTTCTTCGGCAACTGCTTCCAGAACGGGCTTCTGCCGGTGACCCTCCCCGAGGATCGGGTCGCAGCCCTCGCCGCCGCTTCCGCCGCCACGCCCGCCCCCTTCACCGTCGATCTCGTCCGCCAGCGCATCGCGGCCCCGGACGGCGCGGAAACCCCCTTCACCGTCGATCCGCTGCGCCGCCGCGCGCTGCTCGAAGGGCTCGACGAGCTCGCCATGACCGATCGGCTCGATGCCGACATCGCCGCCTTCGAAGCAAAGGATCAAAAGATGCGGGAGTGGATCCATGCCGGCTGACGCCGCCACCATCGAGAGGCCCACCGGCGCGCGCAACGCGCCGCCCACCATGCTCGTCGTCCCGGGCGACGGCATCGGTCCCGAGGTCACGCGCGAGGCGGTGCGCGTGTTCGAATGGTTCGCAACCGCCCGCCGCCTCGCCTGCGAGCTCCGCCACGAGGATTTCGGTGTCGGCACCTGGCACCGCACCGGGCACTTCATGCGCGAGGGCTTGCTCGCCGACATGGTCGCCGCGGACGCGGTCCTTTTCGGTGCGGTCGGCGGCGCCGGCGATCATCTCGCCATCCCCCAGGCAATCCGCCGCAACGAGGGCTTGCCGCGCATTCGCCGCGAGATGGAGGTCTATGCCAATCTCCGCCCCGTGAAGGCCTTGCCCGCGCTCGCCAAGGCCTCGCCGCTTCGCCCGGACGTCACCGAGGGCGTCGACCTCGTCGTCGTCCGCGAGCTGGTCGGCGGCATCTATTTCGGCGAGCCGCGCTTCATCGAAACGCTGCCGAACGGCGACCGCCGCGGCGTCAACACCCACGTCTATACCGGCGCCGAGATCCGCCGCATCGGCCGCGCCGCCTTCGCGCTCGCCCGCACGCGTGCTCGCCGCGTCGCCTCGGTGGACAAGGCCAACGTGATGGAGGCCGGCGCCCTCTGGCGCGAGGAAATGGAGATCCTCCGCAACCGCGAGTACCCAGACATCGCGCTCACTCATCTCTATGTGGACAACGCGGCGATGCAGATCGTTCGCGCCCCGCGCCAGTTCGACGTCATCGTCACCGACAATCTCTTCGGCGACATCCTCGCCGATTGCGCCGCCGCGATCGTGGGCTCCCTCGGCATGCTCCCCTCCGCCTCGATCAGCGACCCGCGCCCCGACGGTCGCCGCCGTGCGCTCTACGAGCCGGTGCACGGCAGCGCCCCCGACATCGCGGGCCTCGGCAAGGCCAATCCACTCGGCGCGATCCTGAGCGTCGGCATGGCGCTCGAGCACAGCTTCGCCCGCCCTGAAGATGCGCGCCTCCTCGAGCAGGCCGTCAACGCCGCACTCGCCGGCGGCAAGCGCACCGCCGACCTCGCGGAGCCCGGCACCGAAATCGTCTCCACCACCGGCATGGGCGATGCGGTGCTCGCGGCGCTGCACGCGCTCACCCACTAGAATTGTGCGCAAGGACGGAGGAAAATCCATGATGCGCCAAACCCGCCGCTCCCTGCTCACCGCCCTCGGCGGCGCCGCCATCGCCGCCGCGTCCGCCTCCTCCGCCCACGCCTTCGACATCATCTCCGCGCAATACGGCAACTCCACTTCCGGCTTTCCCTATGCGGTCGGAACCGCCAAGGGCATCTTCAAGAAGCACGGCGCGGACGTCACCGGCATCCTGGCCTCGGTCGGCGGCGGCAACGACGTCCGCAACCTGGTCGCCGGCAACCTCCCCTACGGCGAAGTCGCACTTCCCTCCGTGGTCACCGCGATCCAGCAGGGCGCCGATCTCGTGATCATCAGCGAGAACGTGGAGAACGCGGCAAGCCTGATCTGGGTGGCGCTCCCCTCCTCGCCGATCAACTCGGTCCACGACCTCAAGGGCAAGCGCCTCGGCTACTCCAACCCGCAATCCTTCACCCAGGCCGTCGAATTCCTCCTCCTCGACAAGGCCGGCTACAAACCGGGCGAAGTGACGATGGTCTCGACCGGCGGCTTCGGCCCGGGGCTGATCGCGCTTCAGCGCGGCGGGGTGGACGTCACCATCATCCCGCTCAACGACCTCGTCGCCGAGCCCACCAAGTACAAGGTCGTCATCCGCGGCCAAGACGCGGTCCCGCCGATCGCCAACACCGTCGGCATCGCCTCGCGGCGGACGCTGCAGAGAAAGCCGGACGTGCTGCGCGCCATCATCGCCGCGCGCCGCGAGGCGGTGGACTACATGAAGGCCAACCGCGCCGAATTGGCCGCGATCATCGGCAAGGTCTACCGGCTCGATCCGCCCCTCGTCATCAAGGTGCTCGAGCTCCTGATCGATCACGGCCTGGTGGACGGAATTCCCTATTGGGGCCCCGGCAGCTTCAACTTCCCCGGCATGCAAACGATGATCGACACCGGCCGCCGCGCCGGCATGATCACCGGCAAGGTCGATATCCGCAGCCTCATCGACGAGAGCGTGCTGCCGCCCGATCTCCGCGGCAGCGCCGGATAGAGGCCGCCGCACGCGCGGAACGGCCCCGAAATAGTTTGCCGCCGGCGCGCTTTCCGATCACGCTCCCGCCAACAAGCTTCACGCTCAACGAAAAGGGGGCCGCGATGAATGAAGGGAAGGTAGCGCTCGGACGCAAGATTCTCCGCATCAAGGCCGCGAAAGGCTTGCGCTGGGCCGAGATCGCGGCGCGACTCGGCCATTCGCCCGTCTTCGCCTGCGCCGCCTGCCTCGGCCAGATGTCGATGACACCCGAGACCGCGGCCAAGGCCGCGGCACTCTTCGATCTCGGACCTGAGGAGACTTCGCTGCTGACCGAGATCCCCTATCGCGGCTCGCTCCCCGGCCCCATCCCGACCGATCCGCTGATCTACCGTTTTTTCGAACTTGTGACGGTCTACGGCACCACCTGGAAGGAGCTGATCGAGGAGGAGTTCGGGGACGGCATCATGAGCGCGATCGACTTCGAAATGGCGCTCGAGCGCCAGCCGGACCAGAAGGGAGACCGCGTGAAGCTCACCATGAGCGGGAAGTTCCTGCCGTACAAACGCTATTAGGAAGCTTCGCTGCCGCGGCAGCGAACGGGAGGAAACGAATGACCAATGCGCCGCCGGAGGAAACGCGGAGCTACGTCCATGGCGCGAGCGCCGTTCCGCTCCTCGGCGAGACCGTGGGCGAGAATTTTTCCCGCATCGCCGCCGCCCACGCCGCGCGCCCCGCCCTCATCGTCCGCGAGCAGGGCGTCCGTTGGAGCTACGCCGAGCTCGCCGAGCAGGTGGACCGCCTCGCCGCCGGCCTCCTCTCGCTCGGCCTCGAGCCAGGCGATCGCGTCGGCATCTGGTCGCTCAATTGCGCCGAATGGATCGCGGCGCAATTCGCAACCGCCCGCGCCGGCCTCATCCTCGTCAACATCAATCCCGCCTACCGCACCACCGAGCTCGAATACGCGCTCGCCAAGTCGGGCTGCGCCGCCCTGCTCACCGCCGGCCGCTTCAAGACGAGCGACTATATCGGCATGCTGAACGAGCTGATGCCCGAGCTCGCCGCCAGCCGTCCCGGCGCGCTCGCCGCCGCCCGCCTGCCCGCGCTCCGCACCGTCATCCAAATCGAGGGCGAGCCCGCGCCCGGCTGCCTCCCCTACGCCGAGCTGCTCGCTCGTGGCGCCACCACCCGCACCCGCCTCGCCGACATCGCCCCCACCCTCCAGTTCGACCAGCCCATCAACATCCAGTTCACAAGCGGAACGACCGGCGCGCCCAAGGGTGCGACGCTCACCCACCACAACATCCTCAACAACGGCTTCTTCATCGGCCGCGCCATGCGCCTCTCCGAGAACGATCGCCTCTGCATCCCCGTGCCGCTCTATCACTGCTTCGGCATGGTGCTCGGCGTGCTCGCCGCCACCACGCACGGCGCCGCCATGGTCTTCCCCGGCCGCGGCTTCGACCCGCTCGCCACCCTCTCCGCCGTCGCCGAGGAGCGCTGCACCGCGCTCCACGGCGTGCCCACCATGTTCATCGCCGAGATGGAGCATCCGGATTTTCCCACATTCGATCTCTCGAGCCTCCGCACCGGCATCATGGCCGGCTCTCCCTGCCCGATCGCAGTCATGCGGCGCGTCACCGAAACGATGCACCTCTCCGAGATCACCATCGCGTACGGCATGACCGAAACCAGCCCGGTGAGCTTCCAGACCGCGACCGACGATCCGCTCGAGAAGCGCGTCTCCACCGTCGGCCGCATCCACCCCCACGTCGAGGTCAAGATCATCGACGCGGAGGGAAAAATCGTCCCCCGCGGCACGCCCGGAGAGCTCTGCACCCGCGGCTACTCCGTGATGCTCGGCTATTGGAACGATCCCGAAAGAACCGCCGAGGTGATCAACCCGGCGCGCTGGATGCACACCGGCGACCTCGCCACGATCGACGATGAGGGCTTCTGTAACATCGTCGGCCGCATCAAGGATATGCTGATCCGCGGCGGCGAGAATGTCTATCCCCGCGAGGTCGAGGAGTTCCTCTACCGCCACCCGAAGATCGAGGACGTGCAGGCCTTCGGCGTGCCCGATCCGAAATTCGGCGAGGAGCTCTGCGTTTGGGTCCGACTGCGCGCCGGCGAAACCATGACCGAGGACGAGCTCCGTGATTTCTGCCGCGGCCGCATCGCGCACTACAAGATCCCGCGCTACGTCCGCTTCGTCGACTCCTTCCCGATGACGGTCACCGGCAAGGTCCAGAAATTCCTCATGCGCGAGCGCATGACCGCCGAACTCGCCGCAGGGGGGCTCCGCCCCCCTGCACCCCTCGCCAGGGCCTGAGGCCCTGGACCCCACTCGTATTAAGCTCCGCGTCCCCCGAGTTTCCCTCTCCGCCCCGACCGCCCCTCAGGCGCGCATCACTGCTTGCTTCCGGTAATGGACAGATGTCCGCACGAGACATCGGTATCCAGCGTGAACGTATTTCCGGTAAACGTGATGCTGGTATGCCTTCCCGTATTGGTGCTGATCCAACTGACCGTGCCGTCCGAATGGATGGCCTTGCCGTGAAAACTGGACGCGTGCGTACCACTCATGTAGGGGGAGGCAATGTTGTTCGCGACGGTGATCGTGACGACCGTGCCCGCACATCCGCCGGTCGTCTCCTTGCCCGTCCAAGTTCCGTCGTAAGTACCGGCGGCGAGCGCCGCCGCGGAGAAAAGCAATGCCCCCCCGAGCGCCGAGGCAAGGAGTACCTTGTTCCGAGCATCGCACATCCACATTTCCCGACCCTTCCCACTTCGCCGATCACTGCACCGCCGCGGCTCCGCGACGCTCACTCCTTGTAGGAGGGGTCGAGCCGCTCGGCCAGCCTCAGGCACGCCGCCCAATCCTTCCCCCCCGTCAGGAAATTCCCCGCCTTCATGAACTGGCTGTGGGCGTATTCGCACGCCTCCTTGCTCGGGATCGTGTAGTTGCCTTCGCCCGCCGCCAGCGCCGCGATCTGCCCCTCGCACGCCATGTCGAGCCAGTGATGGCCAACCACGCATTCCGCAACGCTCTCCCCGCAGACGAGGACGCCATGATTGCGCAGCATCATGAAGCGGCCGCCGTCGAGGTCGCGGATCAGCTTGGGCGTCATCTCGTCGTCGAACTCGAAGCCCTCGAACGCGTGATATTTCAGCTCACCATAGAATCGCAGCGCATGCTGGTTGATCGGCAGCAGGCCCCACTTGTGCGCGGCAACGCCCATGCCGTTCACCGTATGCGTATGCAAGGTCGCATTCAGATCCGGCCGTCCCTTCAGCAGCCCCGCGTGGATGATGAGCGCGCCCCCCCGGATCGTCCTCACATCCGTATCGGTCAGAACATTGCCGTCGAAATCGACCTTGAGCAGGGAGGACGCGGTCACCTCGCCGAACATCCAGTCCGTGCGCTTGATCAGCATATGCTCCGGCTCTCCGGGCACGCGCAATCCGAAATGGTTGTACGTCATGTCGTTGACGCCGTAATGCGCGAGCACGCGGTGCCCGGCCGCAAGCTCGACACGCGCCCGCCACTCCTCCGGGCTCGCCTGCGCGCGAACGGATTTTTCCCTCGATACGAGTTGCACTTCCATGCGTCCCACTCCCTCGCCACGCCGGGCGCCCGGCCCGGGCACGCGCCGCCACGCGCCGAGAGCCTAGGTCCCGCACCCCGCGCCCGGCAAGAACCGCATACCCGCCGCCCACCCCGCTTGTCTCGGGCGGCCGGATCTGCGCCGATGTCGTCACGGCCAGGCAACGGCCGCGACCGCGCCTGCAAGCGATGGGGGAAACGATGGCATCGATGTCGCACCGCGCCGGAGCGGAATTCTTCGGCACGTTCTGGCTCGTGTTCGGCGGCTGCGGCAGTGCGGTGCTCGCCGCCGCCTTCCCGGGCCTCGGCATCGGCTTCGCCGGCGTCGCACTCGCCTTCGGCCTCACGGTGCTGACGATGATCTACGCCGTCGGCCATATCTCCGGCGGCCACTTCAATTCGGCGGTGACGATCGGGTTCTGGGCCGGCGGCCGATTCTCGGCCTCCGACATCATCCCCTACATCATCGCCCAGCTCGCGGGCGCAATCCTCGCCGCCGCCGTCCTCTACCTGATCGCGAGCGGCGAGCCCGGCTTCGTCGCCGGCCGCTTCGCCGCCAACGGCTACGGCGCGCTGAGCCCGGGGAAATATTCGCTGCTCTCGTGCTTCGTCTGCGAGGTGGTCTGCACCTTCTTCTTCGTCACGGTGATCCTCGGCGCCACCTCGGCCCGCGCGCCGAAAGGGTTCGCCGGCCTGGCGATCGGGCTCGCGCTCACGACCATCCACCTGATCTCGATCCCCGTCACCAACACCTCGGTCAACCCCGCCCGCAGCACCGGGCCTGCCCTCTTTGCCGGGGGCGCCTATATCGGGCAGCTATGGCTGTTCTGGCTGGCGCCGATCCTGGGCGCGCTGCTGGCCGGGGCGGTGGCGCGCTGGCTGGACTCCGCGGAGGCCTGAGCCCGCGCCCCTTCGGCCGCTCGCGCGGGAAGGAGAAGCTCTGATGCGGGTCTATCGGTTTCCCACCACGAGCAGCCTCGAGATGCTCGCCCTCGCCGACGAGCCGGCGCCCAGCCCGGGGCCGGGCGAGGTCCGCGTCCGGATGCGCGCGGCCTCCCTCAACTACCGCGACCTCATGGTGGCCGAGGGGCGCTACGCCCGCGGCGCGGCCCCGTCCAATCTGGTGCCGCTCTCCGACGGCGCGGGCGAGGTCGTGGCCCTCGGCCCCGGCGTCACCCGCATCGCGGTGGGCGAGCGCGTGGCCGGCACCTTCTTCCAGGGCTGGCTCGGCGGCGAGATGGACCCCTCCGACCATTCCCGCGCGCTCGGCGGCTCGATCGACGGCGTGCTCGCCGAGGAGAAAATCTTCGCCGCCGACGGGCTCGTCCCCATCCCCGCCCATCTCTCCTTCGAGGAGGCGGCGACCCTGCCCTGCGCCGCGCTCACCGCCTGGAACGCGCTCTTCACCGCCCGCCCGCTGCTGCCGGGCGAGACCGTCCTCACCCTCGGCACCGGCGGGGTCTCGGTCTTCGCCGCGCAATTCGCCCACGCCGCCGGCGCGCGCGTGATCGCCACCTCCTCGAGCGATGCCAAGCTCGAGAAGATGCGCGCCCTCGGCGCCGCCGCTGGCGTGAACTACCGGACCCACCCCGAATGGGAGAAGGAGGTTTGGGAGCTCACGGGCCGGCGCGGCGCCGATCACGTCGTCGAGGTCGGCGGCGCCGGCACGCTCGCCCGCTCGATCGCCTCCGCCCGTCTCGGCGGCGCGGTCCATCTCATCGGCGTGCTCACCGGCGGCGGCGAGATCGATCCCGCGCTCATCCTCCGCCGCAGCGTCACGCTCCGCGGCGTCTTCGTGGGCTCGCGCCAGATGTTCGAGGCGATGAACCGGATGATCGCCCTCCACCGCCTCCGCCCGGTGATCGACCGGGTCTTCCCCTTCGCCGAGGCGAAGGACGCCTACCGCCACCTCAAGGCGGCGGGCCACCTCGGCAAGATCGTCATCCGGATCTCCTGACTCACTGCGCCCTCGCGCCCCGGCCGGGCACAAGCGATGGGCGGCTTCATCAGTACGGCCACGTCACATCGGATACGCCGCCCTTCCGCGCCCTCGGGGATCAGTCTAATCTGCAGCCGGAACGTTGCTCAAGAACGAAACGGAAGAGAAATGCGCGCGACGCGAATTCTGATCGGAACAGTGATTCTGGCTGCACTCTCCGGCACCGCCGCTGCGTCGGATTTCTGGGGAAGGATGCTGCCTGGCCAGCCAACCAACTTCATCTTCGGCTACGGGTCATTGATCAATACCCAATCGCGCAATGCAACCGCGATCCAGCCGATCCACGCGATCCCGGTCCGTGTCTCCGCCGCGTTCGGCTATGTGCGCACGTGGGACGATCGATCCTCGTCCGGATTCACCGCCCTCGGCCTTGCGCGGCCCGCGCCGGGAGAGCAGGCAATGACAATCAATGGAGTGCTCTTCCCGGTCGAAGGGGAAGATATGACCGCATTCGACGCACGCGAGAAAGGTTACGCGCGCGTCGAGGTGCCCCGCCCCGATATCGAAGCGGTATCCTGGGAGCGGCTTCCAGGGCAGGGAAAAATCTGGGTCTATATTCCCGACCTTCCCGGCAAGCCGCCTGGCGTGGACTTGCCTGAGCCGAGCCCATCCTACCCACTGCTCGAGTCCTATATCGACGTCGTTATCGAAGGCGGGTTGGAGTACGGCCCGGAGTTTGCTCGCGAGATCATCGAAACCACAACCGGTTGGAGTCGATATTGGCTCAATGACCGGCAGCTCGGGCGCCGGCCGTGGGTCTTCGACAAGAGCTACGATGTGGTGGATGGGCTTCTCGCTCCGCTTGCCCCGCATTTTTCGGACCGTCTGTTTCCCGAGCAATACGCAGCGAAGGATCTTGTCGCGAAATAGGTGCCGTCTTCGGCAATCGTTCATCTCCAAGGGCGGATGCCGCGTTGTCTCCGATATCCGCTTTGGCGGCTGAGATCGTCATGATTCGCGTCGCTCGAGCGGCGCGCTCTGAATGGCGATGAAGCCGTACCGGGAGAAAGACGAAGCCGCTGGACATCAGTCAATGCGGCCCCATCTCCGGACAGGGGACGGGGCATTGGCAACACCCGTTTCGGTATAGGCGCAGTTGACGCTTGCTGCCGTGTTCGCTCCGGAAAGCCTACCGCGAGGGCTCGAACTGCTCGCCCAGCCAGTCCAGCACGCGCTGATTGAGCAATGATCGGTTCTGCATCTCGCAGTGACCGTCGGCGCCTTCCTCGGCGGTAAAGCGCATCAGCGTCTTCGGGCAACGCAGAGCCTCCACGAATATGCCGGCCCTCGCCGAGAGCGCGTCGCGCTCTGCCGCCGTGATCAACACCGGGCACCGGATGCGCTCTTCCCCCCGCGCATCGAACCGGGCCAGCAGCTCGAGGCGGTCGCGATCCAGACGCGAACATCAGACGGACGGCACCCGGTGAGCGCGGGCCGCTCGCCTGAGGCGAGCGTCTGATCCCGACCCAAGTCAAACCCTCGACGGCGCGGCGCCAGGTCCCCATAGCCGACATTCCCATCGGAACGAAAATCAAGCAGACCGTGTGAAATCTCTACCGAAACGGACTCCGGCTCGACGGGAGTTGTGTTAGAATTCCGCCCATGAGGCACATCTCCGGTCCTGATCGATCCCAGACCCTGCTGTTGCCGGAATCGCTGGACGAATATGTCGGCCAAGAGAACCCCGTCCGCTTCATCGATGCCTTCGTTGACGGGCTGGACCTCGCCGCCGCGGGCTTCGGGCGCGTCGAACCGAAGATGACAGGGCGCCCAGGATATGCACCCGAGGATTTGCTGAAGCTCTACGTCTACGGTTACCTCAACCGCGTCCGGTCAAGCCGCCGGCTCGAAGCCGAGACCCACCGCAACATCGAGGTGATCTGGCTGCTGCGCCACCTGAAGCCCGACTTCAAGACCATCGCCGATTTCCGGCGTGACAACCGCAGCGCCTTCCGTCCAGTGTTCCGCCAGTTCGTGCTGCTGTGCCGCCAGATGGACCTGTTCGGCCGCGAACTGCTCGCCGTGGACGGCACCCGGATCAAAGCGGTCAACAATAAGGATCGCAACTTCACCCGCGCGTCCCTGCGGAAGTTCATCGAATTGGCCGATGCCAAGCTCGACGACTATCTGCAACGGCTCGACCAGAGCGATGCCGCCGAGAGGAAGACGGGTGGCTCGCGGGTCAGGAACCTGGCTGAGAAGATCGCCGCGATCCGCACGCGGCGCACCCGGTGCAAAAGGATGCTGGCGCAACTCGACCGCACCAGAGAGGACCAGATCTCGCTGACCGATCCCGACAGCCGGGCGATGGCGGCACACACGCGTGTTGCGGTCGGCTACAACGTTCAGGTCGCCGTCGATGTAAAGTACAAGCTGATCGTCGAGCAGCAGGTTACCAATCAGGTCGTTGACATGGGCCTACTGACGCAAACCGCCGAACCAGCGAAGGAAGTCCTTGGCGTCGAGACAATCGAGGTCGCGGCCGACAAGGGTTATTTCAAGATCGAAGACATCGAGGCCTGCGAGAAAGCCGGGATCATGCCCTATGTGCCGCGGCCTCAGAGAGGCCCTTCGGTCAAGGCGGGCCTGTTTCGTAAGGATGAGTTCAGCTATGACGTTGCCACCGACAGTTACATTTGTCCGGCCCGTCAGCGGCTGCATCCCTATTCGGTTTCTCTGCTGCGTAACCTGAAGAAGATCAACTACGTGAACAAGCTGGCCTGCGACGATTGCGCGATCCGTTCACGCTGCACCGACGGTGCTTTCCGCACGGTATCTCGTCTCGAGAACGAAGCGGTCCTGGACCGGATGCAGGCCCGCCTCGCGCGGCGGCCTGACATCCTCAACCAGCGGCGTGAGACGGTCGAGCACCCATTTGGCTCGATCAAGCAGTGGATGAACCAGGGTGCCTTTCTGATGCGCGGTCTGCAGAAGGTTCGCGCCGAATTCAGCCTGACCGCACTCGCGTACAATCTCCGGCGGGTGCTCAATATCGTCGGATTTGCCGAGCTGATGACCGCATTGGCGGCCTGAGAGGCGCATAGGCGTGGGATTTTGCCGAGCCGCTGGCATCATTGCCCAAGATCAGGGTGTCGAACTGGCGGTTTCCGACGAAACCGGCTGTAAGGGTGACAGGAGCCTCACGGCGCGCTTCTGATGGTCGAAGTCGCCAGCATCGCAGCGGACCCCGTTTTCACACGGTCTGCAAGAATTTCGTTCAAAAACTAGGCCATTGAGAACAGGGGCTTTTTTCTGTGCGAAAGATATGCGCTAAATGACCCCATGAAATGCGGCTACGCACGGGTATCGACGGACGGCCAGAGTGTCGAGGCGCAGGTGCGCCAGTTACGAACCGCCGGTTGCAAGACCGTCTTCCGGGAGGTGGCGAGCGGAGCCAAGACCGACCGAGCGCAGCTTCGCCGCTTGCTCGACCAGCTTGCCCCCGGCGACGTGCTGACGGTGACCCGGCTCGACCGGCTGGCCCGATCCACCCGCGACCTCTTGAACACCCTCGCGGCGATCACCGGCAGGAAGGCCGGATTCCGATCCTTGGGCGACGCATGGGCCGACACCGCCACGGCGCACGGGCGGCTGATGCTGGCCGTGCTGGGGGGCCTCGCGGAGTTCGAGCGCGACCTTATCCGCGCCCGCACCGCCGACGGCCGCGAACGGGCGAAGGCGCGCGGCGTGAAGATGGGTCGCAAGCCGAAGCTCACCCCGCACCAGCGGGCCGAGGCGATCAAGCGCCGCGACCAACGCGAAACGCTGATGGAGATCGCCCGCAGCTACAACGTGAGCCACACGACGATTTCAAGGCTCGCGCTATGATTTCGGAAAGCTCCTATTGGAAGCTGCCACTTCTCAAAATAGCCCAACGGCTCTCTGTGCTAACGACGGCCAAAGAACCCAATGAACGACAGCTCGCTCAGCTCGAAGTTGACTGGAGCTTGCGCTGAGCCGATGAGGGAGAACGCCCGCAGCTAAAGGCACCCGGCCCGGAAGGGAGGCGAACTTGACTAAGGTCACCGTCTATCGGTTCAGGCTCTACGACATCAGCACTGACGAGAACCGCCAATCACGCCGCTGGGCTACCCTCAAAGCCATCGAGCGCATATGCGGCGAAGTGCTGAAAGACACAGAGACCGAGGTGGATGCGTCTGTCCTCGACAGCAACGGCATGACCGAAAGAGACTTCAACCCCCATGAGCGCACCGGCGCCACGCCTGACCAAAAGGGGCCTGCAAAAACGCAACGACGGGGTGAACCATGAGGAACACGTCCCAAGTTGGCAATGGAATCGCCGAGCGGCTGACGAGGCTGGAACGTCAGAACCTGCAGCTCCGGCTCGGCCTCCTCCTGGCCGGGGCCGGGATCGTCGCCGCGCTACTCATCGGCACCAGGCCAGCAGCGACGCAGCCCGCCTCGATGCGCTTTCAGGTGGTGACAGCGCGACAATTTGTCCTAGTTGATGCTCGCGGCAAAGCGCGAGCCGACCTTGCGATGACCGACTTCGACGAGCCCGAATTCGATCTACGTCAGGCAGGCGGAGGCAACTATTTTGGGGCAAGGGTTATTCTCGAGCCAGGTGGATGGCCGGAGCTGGACCTGGAGTTCCCCCCGATGCGAAGGGCGCGATCTCCGATAGTGCCGGGCTAGAAATCACACCGGGTGGAGGTGTGCTTCAGATGGCGCACTGGGGGCGCGATGGCGATCTGGCCGCGAATTTTCATCTCTACACGTCGGAGCTCGGACCGCTGCTCGCACTGGCGGGCCAGGGTGGCAAGCTGAATGTGCAGCTGGGGACAACACTCCCGCGCCTTTCCTTGTCGGACGCGGCTAGCAAGGGGGAGGTTGACCTTCTCCTCCCATCGGCTGGGCCATTCGGAGTCGAACAGCCGGGCCTTGAGCTGTCTGACACTACCGGTCGGACGCGTCTTGCAATTGGCAGCACGACGCTCACCGAGCCCGCGCAGGGCGGCAGAGTGATAACGCCGGAATCGTCGATCACGGCCTACGACGTGAATGGCCGAGTTGTCGGCCGATGGCCGCAACAATAGGCTCCCTCGACGTCCAGCACCGCGCTGGCGCGAACGCGGAGGAGGAATTGGTGCGTGCGTTCTGGGGATTCGGACTAGCCGTTTTCATCATGGGATGCACGAGAACTGCGCTACTATATCCAGCTAACGATTCGGCGGCGCAAATTGGAGTCCTAAAAGCAACTTACGTGGCTTCTGGAACCGGCCACTCCGAAGTTGAGATAAAGATGCCGGATGGAGAAATCCTAAAGGGAGCAGTCTCCATCGTCCGCGGGGGAACGATAGGATTTGGGACTCTTTTTGCGTCGGTTTATGGTTCGAGAGGAGTCACAACCGGCAGCGCTGCCAGCACGACTGTTTCAATTCCCGGCGGAAGTCCGGGAACTGCCGCCGTGTTTGGAAATCAAGGCACCTACGGTGAATGTGAATTTATCAATGACAATTGGAGTGGTCATGGCTACGGCGCTTGCGAGCTTTCTCATAAAGGCCAAGGAGACATGCTTTACCGGCTCGAATACTGAGGGCAACCGTATACAAGTAGACGGTGCTTAAGTAAGAAGTGAGTTTCCATAATGTCGGTTCTGGTCCAAAGAAATTCACACCCGGCGGTTGGCGGAAATGATCGAGCGCGCGCGCCAAAGATTGAGCAAGAGGGCCAAGAAGGGATTTCGTGGCTGCCCGCTCGCAACGGTCGCGCTCTACGGTCCGGACGATAGCACGGCGACCAAGCTCACGGTCGCCATTGCGCCGGCCGAGGACGCCGAGCCGACCGACCTTCGACGCTGGTTTGCGAAGGAGCAGAGCGACATCCGCGACGACATCCGGGTGACGGAAGAAGTGCTGGCGTTCATCGCCGAGGCCGGAGCCAGGTCGGTTGTCATGACCGACCGCATCATCGGCTGCCCCCATGAAGAAGGCATCGACTACGAGGGGGCCCAAAGCGGCACCTCGCGTTATCAGGACACCATCCGCTTGGTTTTCACCACCGGCATGTCCAGCACGGGCGCCTCGTAAGGCAGACGCGGTCCGCCCCACGAATCGGGCAGGCTTTATCGAAGCGCGGGACTCAGCGCTGCCACCAGCCCCGTTTCTTCGGCAGCGCCTCGGCCTCATCGGCGCCGATCACGATCGGCTTGACCGCCGGCTCGGGCGGCCGGTCGTCGGTCGGCGCCTCCGCCGAGACGGCCGCCGCGGCGTCCGGCTCCCGGATCGGGACCTCCCGGGCGCCATCGGCCGCAACGGAGACCGTCTCGCTCGGCGGAGCGGCATAGACGGAAGCTTCCGCCCGCTCCTCCCGCCTCGCCATCGCCTCGGCGGCGCCCTCCTCGGCCGCCGCCCGTTCCGGCTCGGCCGGATAGGGATGCCCCGGGGGCGGCGCGATCGCGCTCTCCGCCGCCGCTTCGAGCGCGTCGAGGAAGTCGAGTGCGGCGTCGGCGAAGGGATCGGCCGGCGTCGCCCTCGTCGGATAGGGCCGGACCTCGGGAAGTGCTGCGGGTAGAGAAGGAGCTGCCGCCGGTGCCGGCCCGACCGGCGTGGCCCCGACCGGCGTCAGCCCGACCGGCGCCGGCCCGGCCGGCGGACGCCCGCCGCGGCCGCGCCCGCCGTCACGCCCGCCCTCCCTGGGCCCGCCCGTTGGCCCGCCCCTGCGCCCGCGTCCGCGCGGCTGCGCAACTCTTCCAGTCCGCTCCGGCATTCCGCCGACCGCGGGGCCGGCCCCAGGGGCGACCCCTGGACCGACCTCCGGCTGCTCGGCCTGCTCGGGCGGCACGCCCTCGGCCGCCACCGGCGCCGCCGCCGTCCCATCCTCACGATGGCGCCGCCGCCGCCGCCGCCGCCGGCGCCGCCGCTCGCCCTCCTCGGTCTCCTCGGCCGCTCCGGCGTCCGGCGTGGCCGCATCGGCCGCCAGATCCTCGCCTTCGCCCGCCTCTTCGCCGTCTTCCTCCTTGGCTTCCCCATTGGCGGCTGCCAGCGACACCCCAGCCGCCGCGGGCACGGCAGCCCCCGCCGCCGGTGCGCCGGCCGCCTGCACCCCCGCCTGCACCCCCGCCTGTGCCTCCGCGGCGGGCGCCGCCGCCGCCGCCCCGCGCGGCCGCTCGATCCGCATGAACGAGACCGGCTGGTGCTCCTCCACCGCGAAAGTGATGGTGATCCCGTGCCGCCCCTCGATCTCGGCGAGCCAGGCCCGCTTGTGGTTGAACACATAAAGCGCAACCGGCCCCGAGGCGTGCACCAGAAGCTCGCCCGAGTGCCTCCGCGAGGCCTCGTCCTCGATCAGCCGCAACAGCCGGATCGCCGCACTCTCGACGCTCCGCACATGCCCCGTCCCCTCGCAATGCGGGCAGGGCAGGAAGCTCGTCTCGGCGAGCGACGGCCGGAGCCGCTGGCGGCTCATCTCCAGGAGCCCGAAATGGCTGATATGCCCGACCTGCACCCGCGCCCGGTCGTTCTTCAGCGCCTCCTTGAGCCGCCGCTCCACCATCGCGTTGTGCTTGTGGCTCTCCATGTCGATGAAGTCGATCACGATCAGCCCGGCGAGGTCCCGCAGCCGGAGCTGCCGCGCCGCCTCCTCGGCCGCCTCGAGGTCGGTGCGCAGCGCCGTCTCCTCGACATTGCGCTCGCGCGTCGAGCGTCCCGAGTTGACGTCGATCGCCACCAGCGCCTCGGTCTGGTTGATCACCAGCGAGCCGCCCGAGCGCAGCGGCACGACCGGGCTCAGCACCGCGTCGAGCTCCGCCTCCACGTGCTCGTGCGCGAAAAGGCCGCGCCCCGCCGGGTCCTTCCAGAGCTGCACCTTGCGCGCGTGCGTCGGCATCAGCATGCGCATGAAGTCCCGCGCCGCCTGCCAGCCCGCCTCGCCGTCCACCAGCACTTCCTCGATGTCGCGCGAATAGACGTCGCGGATCGCCCGCTTGATCAGGCTCGCCTCTTCGTAGATCAGCGCCGGCGCCACCGACTTCATCACCGTCTCGCGGATCTCGTCCCAGAGCCGGAGCAGGTACTCGCAGTCGCGCTTGATCTCGGGCTTCGGGCGCATCGCCCCGGCGGTCCGCACGATCAGCCCCATGCCCGCCGGCACGGAAAGCTCGGCCACCGCCTCCTTGAGCCGCCGCCGGTCGGCCGGCGAGGTGATCTTGCGCGAGATGCCGCCCCCGCGCGGCGAGTTCGGCATGAGCACGCAATAGCGCCCGGCGAGCGAGATATACGTGGTGAGCGCGGCGCCCTTGGCCCCGCGCTCCTCCTTGACGACCTGCACCAGCAGGATCTGTCGCCGGTGCACCACCTCCTGGATCTTGTACCTGGCGGAGGTACTGGGTCGGCATCCGCTGCGGGCGGAAATCCTCCGAGCCCTCGGCCTCGCCGCCCACCGTCTCGGGCGGCGGCGCGTCCGCCTCGAGGGAAGCCTCCTCGCCCGAAGCGGATTCGCTTCCCTCGGGGCCCGCCTCCGGGGCCGGCGCCTCTTCCATCGTCTCGGCCGCCCCAGGCGCCCCTGGCGCCTCGGCCGGCTCCCCGATGGGCGCCTCCCCAATGGGCGCCTCCACGGCGGCCGGCGCCGAAGCTGCCGCCGCGGCCTCCCGGGCTTCCTCCGCCTCCTCTTCCTCCTCGGCGACCCGCGCCTCCTCCTCCTGCATCGCGAGCAGCTTCTGCCGGTCGGCGATCGGGATCTGGTAGTAGTCGGGGTGGATCTCGGCGAAGGCGAGGAACCCGTGGCGATTCCCGCCATATTCGACGAACGCGGCCTGCAGGCTCGGCTCTACCCGCACCACCTTGGCGAGGTAGATATTGCCCTTGAGCTGTTTCTTGGTCGCCGTCTCGACGTCGTAATCCTCGAGGCGGCTACCATCCAGAACCACGACGCGGGTTTCCTCCGCGTGCGTGGCATCGATCAGCATACGTTTGGTCATGCGGACTGCAACTCCGGTAAGCCCGCGGACGGCGCGCTTCCCGCGCGCCCGTCGCTGGGCCGTGTATGGGAATGGTTCGGGGGTGGGGGACCGCAGATCCAGCGCGCATCCACCGGCCCGTCTGCCCGGACATGAAAGCGAAGCCGCCGTTCCTGCTCACGCGGGTCCCCGCGGGGCAGTCGGCGAAACACGCTGGTCCGATCCGGAAATGGGCAGGCTGGCTTTCTTCGGCTTGAGCGAGGTAGCGCGATCGAGACAAATCGGTCCCCGGTTTGACGGGCGGTCGGGCGCCGTCGGCGATACCGCCCTCAAATAGGTACCTCCCGGAGTCCCGGCAATGGGAAAGCGCCTCGGGGAGGCGGGTGGCAAGGGATCGGAAGCGGCTTCCCGCCGGGGCACCGGCCCAGGCATACGAAATGACGGGCAGACCAAGCGACCGGCACGCCGCCGACCTTTCGACCATGCAGCAAACCCTTCTCCCCCACAAGGGCCTCCCCCACCAGGGCCGCTTTGCTTCCGGGCCTCCAGCCCGCTCGGTCGATGACAAACGGCGGCACACTATTTATGGTGGCGATAGGTACTACCACACGCTTATCGACGAGACCGCCATGGCTACCTCGACCTCGCTCAAGCTGGACGACGATCTCAAGGGGCGCGTGCACCAGCTTGCCGCTACCCGGCGGCGGTCCGCGCACTGGATCATGCGCGAGGCGATCGCGCAGTACGTCGAGCGCGAGGAGAAGCGGGAAGCATTCAAGCAGGACGCACTCCGCGCCTGGAGCGACTACCAGGCCAACCGTCTCCATCTGAGGGCCGAGGAGGCGGACGCCTGGCTCGCGCGCCTTGAAGCGGGCGAGGATGTGGAGCCGCCTGATTGCCACGCCTGATCTGGACGCCGCCGGCGTTGGCGGATGTCCAGCTTCTCTACCGTTTCCTCGCGCCCAAGAACCTCGACGCCGCTCGGCGGGCCGCGAAGGCCATCCGGACAGGCGTGAAGATCCTTGGACACCAGCCGCAACTCGGCCGTCCCGCCCAGGACCTCGATCCTGAGTTCCGGGAATGGCTGATCGATTTCGGAGACACCGGCTACATGGTGCTCTATCGCTTTGATGGGCGCTTTGATGGGAGCGCGGTCTTCATCCTGGCCGTGCGCCACCAAAGGGAGGCGGGATATTAACCGCGGCACCCGTCGAACCCGGGACGTCGGCGGGGAGGTTCGGCACACCCGCCGGCACGATCACTGGCGACGATCTCCACCCCAGAACCCGAAAATGGCGCATGAGTCATCAATAAGAAATGTCCATTTCCGGATCTCCCATGTTAAGATCGCCCCATGGCCATCGAACGTCGCATGCTTTTGGGCCATGGGCTCGCAGCGAGCTTCCTCCTGCCGGCCGCCATGACGCCCGCCCTCGCCCGTGCCGCCGCAAGCCGGCCGAACCAGAAGCTCCCCCTGCCGCCGATGCCGCCGGCCGGCAGCATTCCGCCGCTCGTGATGCTCGATCCCGGGCATGGCGGGCGCGATCCCGGCGCGATCGGCGTCGCCGGCACCTACGAGAAGCACATCGCCCTCCTCGCCGCCTACGACCTCAAAAGCCGGCTCGAGGCGAGCGGGCGCTACCGCGTGGTGATGACCCGCTGGCAGGACGTCTTCATCCCCCTCGAGACCCGCGTTCAGCTCGCGCACGAGAACCGCGCGCATCTCTTCGTCTCGATGCACGCGGACTCGATCCTCGACCACCAGGTGCGCGGCGCCAGCGTCTATCGCCTCTCGGCCACCGCCTCGGACCCCCAGGCGGCGGCGATCGCGGCGAGCGAGAACAGCGCCGACCGCTTCGTCACCAATCCCCGCTTCAAGAAGGTCTCCCCGGCGGTCGCCGAGATCCTCGCCGACCTGGTGAGCCACGAGACCGAGTTCGATTCCGCCCGCCTCCAGACGAACATGGTGGGCTCGCTCGGCCGCCAGGTCGGGCTGCTCACCAACCCCGCCCGCCACGCCAACTTCGTCGTCCTCGAATTGGCGAGCATCCCGAGCGTGCTGGTCGAGATGGGGTTCATGTCCAACCGCAACGACGAGGCCGCCCTCTGCACGCCCGGGCATCGTGCGGTGATCGCCGCGGCGATGGAGCGCGCGGTGGACGCCTATTTCGCCGCCGACCATGCGGCCAGGATGGCCGGCTAAAAGCTTTTTTCCCTGCTTCTTGTCCCGCTGGCCTCGGAAGCGGATATAGGGCGCCATGAGCCCGCAATTGACCGCAGGCGATCCGCTGCTCCCGCCCGAGCGCCGGCCAGGCGCGGCCGGCGGGAAGCCGCCGCCCCGCAAATCCCCGGGCAGGCCCCCCGGCAAACGGCCCGGCAAGCCCCGGGGCAGCCCCGGCCTCCGCGCCGCCCGAAGCTGGCTCTCCCGCTTCGTCTTCCTCCTCGCACTCCTCGCCCTCATCGGCGGCGGCGCGCTCTACGGCCTCTATGCCCGCTTCGCCTCCGGCCTGCCGAGCGTCGATGCGCTCCGCCATTACCATCCGCCGGTGATGAGCCGCGTCTTCGCCGCCAACGGCCGCCTGATCGCCGATCTCGCGGCCGAGCAGCGCATCTACGTGCCCTACGCCGAAATCCCCCCCCTCGTGCGCCAGGCCTTCATCGCCGCCGAGGACCGCACCTTCTGGTACCATCCCGGGATCAACCCGCTCGCCATCGTCCGCGCCGGCGTCTGGGATGCCCTCCATGTCGGCAGCGGCGAGCGCCCCCTCGGCGCCTCGACGATCACCCAGCAGGTCGTGAAGAACATCCTGCTCGACCAGCCGATGACGGTCGACCTCAAGATCCAGGAGGCGATCCTCGCGGTCCGGCTGGAGCAGGTGCTCGACAAGAAGCAGATCCTCCAGATCTACCTCAACCAGATCTATCTCGGCCTCGGCACCTACGGCGTCGCCGCCGCCGCCCAGGCCTATTTCGACAAGCCGCTCGACAAGCTCACGCTCGCCGAGGCCGCCTTCCTGGGCGGGCTGCCGAAGGCGCCCACCACCTACAACCCCTTCACCAACCCCGATGGCGCGCTCGCCCGGCGGAACTGGGTGCTCGACCGCATGGTCGATGACGGCGACATCAGCCCCGCCGCCGCTGCCAAGGCCAAGGCCCAGCCGCTGGTGCCGCGCGCCGCCGGCCCGGCGCCGGCGCCCTTGCCCGAGGCGGGGTATTTCACCGAGGCGGTGCGCCAGGAGCTGATCGACCGTTACGGCCTCACGCGCGCGACCACCGGCGGCCTCATCGTCCGCACCTCGCTCGACCCCACGCTCCAGCGCGCCGCGGTGACTTCGGTGCGCGACGGGCTCATGGCCTATGACCGCGAGCACGGCGGCTGGCGCGGCCCGGTGGCCAAGCTCCCGAGCACCCAAGGCTGGCAGACGAGCCTCGCCGCGATCGCCAAGCCCCCCGGCATGCTAGCGGCCTGGCGGCTCGGCGTCGTCCTCTCCGAGACGCGGACGGAGGCGAGGATCGGCTATCTCGTGCCCGCCCCCAATCCCCCGCCCGTCGGG
Source organism: uncultured Pseudomonadota bacterium (assembly GCA_963745975.1). GTDB lineage: Bacteria > Pseudomonadota > Alphaproteobacteria > Acetobacterales > Acetobacteraceae > JAKAWQ01. The sequence goes on along the minus strand of CAVUZJ010000009.1, from coordinate 1,236,704 downwards.
CCCGAGCCGCCCGGCACACCCGAGACGGGCGTGCTCCGTCTCGCCGGCCTCGCGTGGGCGCGCGCGGTCGTGCCCGGCGGCTTCGGCCCCACCCCCTATGAGATGGGCCAGATCGTGGGTACCGGCGATGTCGTGATGGTCGAGCCGGACGGCCCCTCGGGCGCCCTCTCCTTGATGCAGATTCCCAAGGTGGAAGGCGCCCTCGTCTCGCTCGATCCGCGCACCGGGCGCGTGCTCGCCATGGTCGGCGGCTGGAGCTACGCGCAAAGCCAGTTCAACCGCGCCATCGACGCCGCCCGCCAGCCGGGCAGCGGCTTCAAGCCCTTCACCTACCTCACCGCGCTCGAGCAGGGGATCCCGCCGAGCCAGCAATTCCTCGACGCGCCCATCGTCATGTGGGGCTCGGACGGGCTCTGGCGCCCGAGCGACTTCGATCCGGGCTTCATGGGCCCGATCTCGATGCAGGTGGCGCTCGAGCAGTCGGTCAACCTCGCCACCTTGCGGGTGGCCGAGGCGGTCGGGCTCCGCAACGTCGCCAAGACCGCCGAGGCCTTCGGCGTCGTCGATCACTTCCCGCTCTATTATCCGGCGATCCTCGGCTCGCTCGACACCACGGTGCTCCGCATGGCCGGCGCTTATGCCTCGTTCGACGAGCTCGGCCGCAAGGTGACGCCGACGCTGATCGACACGATCTCGGACCCCGAGGGCAAGGTGATCTGGCGCGCCCCGGACGTCGCTTGCGCCAATTGCGTGGGCGGCGGCCCGAACGACCCGCCCGATCTCGTGAGCAACCAGCCGCGCATCGCCGACGCCGCCAGCACCTACCAGCTCATCACCATGCTCGAAGGCGTGGTCGAGCGCGGCACCGGCACCATCGCCGGGGCGGGGATCGACCGCCCGGTCGCCGGCAAGACGGGCACCACGGATGAGGACAACGACGCCTGGTTCAACGGCTTCACGCCGAACCTGGTCACCATCGTCTGGGTCGGCTTCGACGAGCCGCAGAGCCTGGGCTCGCTCGCGGTCGGCGGCAACACCGCGGGCCCGATCTGGAACCACTTCATGAAGTTCGCCCTCAAGGGCCGCCCGGTGCTCAACTGGACGATGCCGCCGGGCCTGACGATGGAGAGCTTCGGCACCGCCGACGGCACGGCGACCGACGCCTTCAAAACCGGCCAGACCCCGGGCAGCGTGGTGGCGGGCGAAGGCGGGCCGGCCGGCCCGGCCGCCGGCAGCCCGGCCGGCGCTCAGGCCGCGAGCGCCAACGCCGGTGCCAATATCGACGCCGGCATGAGCAGCGGGCTCTACTGACCATGTCCGCCGAAGCCCAAGCATTGCACGAGCAGATCCGGCAGTCGCTGGTCCTGCTGAGGAGGCATCTTTGACTGGGATGCCGCGACCACCCGCTTAGCCGAGCTGAACGCGAGGGCGGCGGACCCCGCCCTCTGGAACGATTCCGCCGCCGCCCAGGCCCTCATGCGCGAGCGGAACCGCCTTTCCTCCGGCATCGAGGCGGTGCGCCGGCTCGAGGCCGAGGCGGAAGAGGCTGCCGAGCTGATCGGGCTCGCCGAGGCCGAGGGCGACGCCTCGGTGGCCGCCGAGGGCTTGGCCGCGCTCGAAGCCCTCGCCGCCGAGGCCAAGCGGCGCGAAGCCGAGAGCCTGCTCGCCGGCGAGGCGGACGCCAACGACGCCTATGTCGAGGTCAACGCCGGCGCCGGCGGCACCGAAGCCCAGGACTGGGCCGAGATGCTGATGCGCATGTATTCCCGCTGGGCCGAGCAGCACGGCTACAAGGTCCAGCTCCTCGACGAGAGCCCGGGCGAGCAGGCGGGGATCAAGTCGGCGACGCTCCAGGTCTCCGGCCCCTTCGCCTATGGCTGGCTCAAGACCGAGGCCGGCGTCCACCGCCTCGTCCGCATCAGCCCCTTCGATGCCAATGCCCGCCGCCAGACCAGCTTCGCCAGCGTCTGGGTCTATCCGGTGGTGGACGAGACGATCACGATCGACATCAACGAGGCCGACCTCAAGGTGGACACCTACCGCTCCTCCGGCGCCGGCGGCCAGCACGTCAACAAGACCGAGAGCGCGATCCGCATCACCCACATCCCGAGCGGCATCGTCGTCGCCTGCCAGACCGACCGCAGCCAGCACCGCAACCGCGCGATCGCCATGCAGATGCTGCGCGCGCGGCTCTACGAGCGCGAGCTGCAAAGGCGCGAGGAGGCCGCGGCGGTCGCGGCCGCCCAGAAGACCGATATCGGCTGGGGCCACCAGATCCGGAGCTATGTCCTCGCCCCCTACCAGCTGGTGAAGGACCTCCGCACCGGGATCGAGAAGGGCAACCCCGAAGCCGTGCTCGGCGGCGATCTCGACGACTTCATGGCCGCTTCCCTCGCCGCGCGCGTGGGCGCCGTCCGCAGCGAAGCCAGCGCCCAAGCCCGCTGATAACCGCGCGCTAAGCTCCCCGCAGCGCCTCGGCGAGCCGCAGCAGAATCGCCGCCGTCGCGCCCCAGATTTCGTGCTCCGGATGCGGCCATACCCAGTATTCCCGCGCCCTTCCGTCGCGGACCGCGTGCCGCCGCTGCGGCGCGGCCGGGTCGAGCAGGACCGGCAGGGGGAGCGAAAATATCCCGGCGACCTCGTCGGAGTTCGGGGCAAGCTCGAGCCCGGGCGGGAGCAGCCCGACGACCGGGGTGATCAGAAAGCCCGTGCCCGTCGCGTGGTCGGGCAGCCGCCCGAGCAGGGCAACGCACGCGGGATCGAGCGCCAGCTCCTCCTCCGCTTCGCGCAACGCCGCGGCCGCCGGTGAGGCGTCGCTCTGCTCGATGCGCCCGCCCGGGAAGCTCACCTGCCCGGCATGGCGCGCGAGCTGATCGCTGCGCTTGGTGAGCAGGATGGCGGGCGGGCGGGAGAGGATGATCGGCACCAGCACGGCCGCTCCGATCAGCGGGCCGGGATCGGCCGGAGGCGCAGTCGCGGCGGGCAGCCCGGCGAGCCGGGCCCGCAGGCTCGCCTCGTCCACGCGATCAGTCTTCGCCGCTGTCGCGGGTGTCAGCTCCCCCGCGTGCCTCGCTCGGGGGCAGCTCGCCGAGCGGGAAGAATCGGCGGCAGCTCCAGACGCCAAGCGCCCGCCGGCAGCCGACCCAGCCGGGCTCGGCCAGGGCAGCCAGCTCGTAATAGACGGCGCGGCTGATCCGCGCCTCGATCCCCGGCCCCTCGCTGCCCGGCCGCACCAGCAGATAGGGCGTCGGATGGCAGGTCAGGAGATCGTGCGCGACCCGGATCGGGTGCTCGGCATCGGCCGTGACGACCTCGTCGATATTGGTGCGAAAGGAGAGCCGCTGGTCGCGCCCGCTCCCCGTCCAATCCAGCTCGACGGCGACGAAGGGCACGTCCTCGACCTCGATACGGCCTCGTTCCGCCGGCGTCTCGAGCCAGTAGCTGCCGTCCGCGCCACGCTTGAGCACGCTCGCGAACAGGCAGACCAGCTCCTTGCGGCCGATCGAACTGCCCCGATAAAGCCACGTGCCGTCGCGGCGGATCACGAACGGCAGGTCGCCGCATTCGAACGGAGCGCGCGGACGCCGTGTCCCGGCCACCACTCCGCCGCACGAAGCCGGGCCGATGGGGCTCGGCGATCGAGAGGTGGCGTCGCTCACGCTCGAAGCTCTCCGCCGTGTGTCATCACGGGTTTCGCACTCTCCCCGGGTAGAAATGATATAGGGAGCAACCCCACCTGATGGGAAGTGCGCGCGCCGCACGTCCCCGACGAAGTTAGGGGGCACCATGCAAGGAAGTCCGGATGTCCGCCAGCCTTTCGCCCCCGTCCCAACAGACCACCGAGGTGCTCGCCGAGATCGAGGCCCTCGGAGTCCGCATGCGCACGGTCCGCTCGGAGATCGCACGGATCATCTTCGGCCAGGAAGAGGTGGTCGAGCAAACGCTGATCACGCTGCTCTGCGGCGGGCATGTGCTGCTCGTGGGCGTGCCCGGGCTCGGCAAGACCAAGCTGGTCGAGACGCTGGGGACCGTGCTCGGCCTCACCGCGAAGCGGGTGCAGTTCACGCCGGATCTGATGCCTGCCGACATCCTGGGCAGCGAGGTGCTGGATGAGGACGCCGCCGGCCGGCGGAGCTTCCGCTTCGTGCCCGGCCCCGTCTTCTGCCAGTTGCTGATGGCCGACGAGATCAACCGCGCAAGCCCGCGCACGCAATCGGCGCTGCTCCAGGCGATGCAGGAGTTCAAGGTCGCGGTCGGCGGCGTCGAGCACGCGCTGCCGCGGCCCTTTCACGTCCTCGCGACCCAGAACCCGATCGAGCAGGAAGGCACGTACCCGCTCCCCGAGGCCCAGCTCGACCGATTCCTTTTGGAGGTCCGGGTCCCCTACCCCGATCTCGCGGCGGAGCGGACGATGCTGCTCGCGACCACCGGGGCGGAGCAAGCGCGGCCCGTGCCGGTGCTTTCGGTCGAGAGCCTGCTGATGGCGCAGGCGCTGATCCGCCGGATCCCGGTCGGCGAGAGCGTGCTCGCGGCGATCCTCGAGCTGGTGCGCGGCGGCCGGCCGGAAACCGCCGCCACCGAGGCAGTACGGCGGCATATCGCCTGGGGTCCGGGGCCGCGGGCGGCGCAGGCGCTGATGCTGGCTTGCCGGGCGCGCGCGCTGCTCGACGGTCGGCTCGCTCCGAGCCTCGACGACGTGATCGCGCTTGCCCCGCCGGTGCTGCGCCATCGCATGGCGCTTTCATTCTCCGCCCGCGCGGAGGGCGTGCAGCTCGCCGACGTGATCGCCGCCCTGGTCGAACGGGTCGGATGACCCGGTCCGGCCGCCTGGGCAGAACGCCGAGTGCCGATATCCCCTGACGGCCGGGAACCGGCACGCGACGCCCGTCGCGCCGAGGCGCTGGGCGCCGCGCTGCCGCCGCTGCTGGTGGCGGCCCGCCGCGTCGCCGCCACGGTGGCACAGGGTGTGCATGGCCGTCGGCGTGTCGGACAGGGTGACAGTTTCTGGCAGTTCCGCCCCTTCCTTCCGGGAGACGCGGTGGCGCGGATCGATTGGCGCCAATCCGCGAAGTCGGACCGCACCTTCGTCCGCGAGACCGAGTGGGAGGCGGCGCAGACCGTCTCCCTATGGGCCGATGCCTCGGCCAGCATGCGCTGGCGCTCCCGCCTCGCCCAGGTGGAGAAGGCGGAACGCGCCGCCCTGCTCCTCCTCGCCCTTGCCGCCCTCTTGCTGCGCGGCGGCGAGCGGGTGCGGCTGATGGCGCCGGGCGCACCGAGCCATGGCGGGCGCGAGGCGCTGGAGACGCTCGCCGTGGCGCTCAGCGCCAGCCTTTCCCGCGCCGCCGCCGAAAGCCTGCCGCCGCCGCTTCCCCTGCCGCGCCATGCAACGGTGGTCCTCTTCGGCGACTTCCTGGATCCCTTGCCGGCCGTGCAGTCCGCTCTCGCCCGGCTCGCCGCCATCCCCGTCGCCGTCCATCTGATGCAGGTGCTGGACCCCGCCGAGCGGGCGCTGCCTTTCCAGGGGCGCGTCCGCTTCACCGACCTGGAGCAGGAAGGGGACACTTTGATCCCGCGTGTCGAGGGCGTGCGCGAGGCCTATGCCGAGCGCTTCGCCCGCCATGAGGAGGGGCTTGCCGCCCTCTGCCGCGCGCTCGGCTGCGGCTTCACCACCCACATGACCGACCAGCCGCCGGAACAGGCGCTGCTTGCCCTCTATCTGGCGCTTGCCCCCGGGGTGGGTGGCGGCGCGGGGGGCCCGGGAGCGATGCCGGCCTCATCCTCCGGCGAAGCGTTCGTCTCCGGATGACCTTCACCGCCCCCTGGATCCTGCTCGCGCTCGCCGCCCTGCCACTCCTCTGGTGGCTGCTCCGGGTGACGCCGCCGGCCCCGCGCCGCGAGCGCTTCCCGGCGGTGCGCCTGCTCAAGGACCTCGCCCCGGTCGAGCAGGCGACGGCGCGGACGCCGTGGTGGCTGCTGGCGCTCCGTCTCGCCGCCGCCGCGCTGGTCATCGTCGGCCTCGCCGGACCGATCGAACGCGCGGGCGGCCTGCCGCTCGGGCGCGGGCCGGTGCTGATGGTCGTGGACAATGGCTGGAGCGCGGCGTCGGATTGGAGCGCGCGGACGGAAGCGGCCAACGCGGCGCTCGACCGCATCGCCCGAGCCGGCCGGCGCGTCGCCTTGCTGGCAACCGCGCCGGGCCCCGCCGGCGCGCCGCTCGCAATCAGCCCACCCATGCCCCCCGCCGCGCTCAGCGCGCGGCTCGCGGTTCTTGAGCCCGAGCCCTGGCCGGAAGACCGCGCCGCCGCCGCTTCGCTGCTCCACGGTTGGCGCGGCCGCGGCGTCGTCTATATCGCCGACCGGCTCGCCGGCCCCGGCAAGGGCACCGCGGACAAAGACTTCGCCGCGGCGCTCGCCCGCCTCGGTCCGGTGACCGAGATTGCCGATCCTCGCCCCGCCGATTTCGCGCTGCTGCCGCCCAGCACGGAGCCGGGCCCAAGCGGCGGACGATTGATCGCCCGCGTCGGCGCCGTCCCTGAGCCGGTGCGTCGGGCCGCGTCCGTGCTGGCCGAGGCGCCGGGCGGGCGCATCCTCGCCCGCTTCGACGTGACCGTTCCGGCCGGGGCGGACACCGGCCAAGCCGCGGTACCGCTGCCGCTCGAGCTCGCCAACCGGCTCGAGGCGCTGAAGCTCGCCGGCAGTGCTTCCGCCGCCGGCGTGTTCCTGCTCGACGAGCGCTGGCGGCGCCGGCCGGTCGGCCTCGCCGCGGGCGATGCGGCGGACGCCAACCTGCCCTTCGTCGGCCCGCTCTACTATCTCTCCCGCGCCCTCGGCCCTTATTCCGATGTCCGCGAGGGCGATCTTGCCCAGCTTCTGAACGATCGGCTGGCCGTGATCATCCTCGCCGACCGCGTCCTCCCGCCCGGCCCGGAGACGACGGCGCTTGCCCAATGGGTGGCGCGGGGCGGGCTCCTGGTGCGCTTCGCCGGGCCGCTCACGGCCGCGCATCCCGACCCGCTCCTGCCGGTCCACCTGCTGGCCGGCGAACGCACGCTCGGCGGCGCGCTCACCTGGGGGCGCCCCGAGCACCTGGCCCCCTTCCCGCGCGCCTCGCCCTTCGCCGGCCTCGCGGTCCCGCGCGACGTCACGGTCACGCAGCAGGTGCTGGCCGAGCCGAGCGTCGATCTCGACGCGCACACCTGGGCGAGGCTGGACGACGGCACGCCTCTGGTGACCTCGGCCCGGCTCGGCTCCGGCCGGATCGTGCTGTTCCACGTCACGGCCAACACCGCCTGGTCGAACCTGCCGCTCTCCGGTGCCTTCGTCGCCATGCTGCGCCGGCTGGTGGAGCTTTCCGCCGGCGTCGCGGAGAGCCCGGGCCAGGCGGTGCTCGCGCCGGCATCGGCGCTCGACGGGTTCGGGGCCGCCGAGGCGCCGGGGACGGCGGCACGCGGTCTCGCGGCCGACCGCTTCGCCGCCACCATGCCCTCGGCGCTGCACCCGCCCGGACTTTACGGGCCGGAGAACGGGAGAAGGGCGCTCAATCTCGGTATGGCGCTGCCGCCGCTCCGCTTCGCGCCGCCGGTCCCGGGAGCCGAGCTCGAGGCGCTCGACGGCATCACGCGCGAGCGGCCGCTCGGCCCCCCGCTCCTCGCACTCGCGGTCGGCCTGTTCGCCGCCGACCTCCTGATCGCGCTCGGCCTGCGCGGGCTGCTGGCACGCCCGGCGCGCGCGGCCGCTTTCGTCCTGATCGGTCTGATCTCCATGGCGGGAGCGGCGCGGGCCGAGATCCCCGCGGACGATCCGGCCCTCATCACCCGGCTCGCCTATGTCGTCACTGGAGATCAGGCGGTGGACCAGCTCTCGCGCCAGGGCTTGCAGGGATTGTCCGACTTCGTCAACGCGCGCACCGCGGTAACTCTGGGGCCACCGAAGGCGGTGGTGCCCGGTCGCGACGACCTCAGCTTCTACCCGCTCCTCTACTGGCCGGTGACGGCCGGCGAGCCGGCGATGAGCCCGGGCGCGGTGACGGCGCTCAACCGGTTCATGGGCAATGGCGGGATCATCCTGATGGACACCGAGGGCGGCGAGGCCGACGCGCCCGGCTCCGGCGCGGGCTTCGCCCCGGGTACGGCGGCGGCGCTGCAGCGTCTCACCAGGGGGCTCGCGGTGCCGCCGCTCACCGCCCTCACGTACGAGAACGTGCTCGCCCACACCTTCTATCTGCTGCGCTCGTTCCCCGGCCGCTTCGACGGGGCACCGGTCTGGCTCGCGAGCGATCCCTCCAACCGCAACGACAATGTGAGCCCGGTGATCATCGGCGCCGATGACTGGGTCGCCGCCTGGGCGATGGATCCGGACGGGCACTATCCCTACGCCGCGATCCCGGGCGGGGACAATCAGCGCCTGCTCGCTTACCGTTTCGGCGTCAACGTGGTGATGTACGCGCTCACCGGGAACTACAAGGGCGACCAGGTCCACCTGCCCGCCATCCTCGAGCGGCTGGGGCAATGATGCCGCTTGCGACGCCACTCGCCGCGCCACTCACCGCGCCCTTGGGGCACGGCATCGCGGCCCTGGCGTTCGACCCGGCGCTGCCGCCCTGGGTGCTCGGCCTGCTCGCCGCCGTCGCGGTCCTCGCCGCCGCGCCCGCGGTGATCCGAAGGGCGCGCGGCTGGCCATGGCGCGTGCTGGCGCTCGCCGTGCTGCTCTGCTGGCTCGCGGGGCCGAGCCTGGTGCGCGAGACCTGGCAGAATCTGCCGGATATCGGAATCCTTCTGCTCGATCGGACGGCGTCGATGTCCGTCAACGGACGAGCCGCGCTGGCGAGCCGGGCCGCGGCCCGGCTGAACGGGGAGGCCGAGCGGCTTCCCGGCCTCGAGCTTCGCACCATCGCCGTGCCGGACAGCCCGGCGGGCGGCACGCGCCTCTTCGCGGCACTCGACCGCGCGCTTGGCGAAGTGCCGCGCGGCCAGCTCGCCGGCGTGATCGCGATCACCGACGGCGAAGTGGACGACGTGCCGGCGGTGAAGCAGAGCCCGCTCGCGGGCGCGCCGCTCTCGGTGCTGATCCCCGCCCGCGGCGAGGAGACCGACCGCAGCCTCCAGCTGCTCGCCGCACCGAGCTACGGGATTGTCGGCCAGGACGTGACGCTGGAGGCGGAGATCGAGGACCACGGCGTGGCCCATCCGCAATCCTCGGCGACCCTCACGATCAGGCGCGACGGCGAGCCGCCGGTCACCGAGAGCGTGCCGGTGGGGCAGCCCGTTCGCATCCCCATCCCGATCACCCACGCGGGCCCGACGGTGGTCGCGCTCAGCGCGGGAGAACTTGGCGGGGAGGTCTCGACCCTCAACAACAGCGCTGCGGTGACCATCAACGGGGTGCGCGAGCGGCTCAGGGTGCTGCTCGTCTCGGGCGAGCCGAACCCCGGCGTGCGGGCCTGGCGGCGGCTCCTCAAGTCCGACCCGGCCGTCGATCTGGTGCACTTCACGATCCTTCGCCCGCCGGACAAGGAGGACAATACCCCGCTCAACGATCTCGCGCTGATCGCCTTCCCGGCCCACGAGCTGTTCGTCGACAAGCTCGAGCGGTTCGACCTCATCATCTTCGACCAGTTCCAGGACGACGGGCTGCTGCCGCCGGAGTACTTGGCGAACATCGCGAACTACGTCCGCGGCGGCGGGGCGCTCCTGGTGACGACAGGGCCGGAGTTTGCCGCGCCGGACAGTTTGGCCGCGACGCCGCTCGCCGCCGTGCTGCCGGCGCAGCCGTTGCCGGGCGATGCCTCTCAGACCGGCGACGCGCCTCCCGACAACGCGCCCCCCGGCAACGCCCCCGAGGGCGTCATCGTCGGGCGGTTCGTGCCGCGCGTCACCGCGATCGGCGAGCGCCATCCGGTGACGGCCGACCTGCCAGGCGCGGCGCCCCAAGGCACGCCGAGCTGGGGTCCCTGGTACCGCTACGACGCGGTCACTCAGGTGAAGGGCGATGTGCTGATGCGCACGCCTTCCGGGGCGCCGCTCCTGGTGCTCGACCGGGTCGGCAAGGGGCGCGTGGCGATGCTGCTCTCCGACCAGCAATGGCTGTGGGCGCGCGGGCATGACGGCGGCGGGCCGCAGGCCGAGCTGATGCGGCGGGTGGCGCATTGGCTGATGAAGGAGCCGGCGCTGGAGGCGAATGCCGTCACCGCGCAGATCGCCGGCGGGCGGATGAGCATCGACCGGCGCTCGCTCGCGGCCGATGCGGGCGGCAACGTGACCGTAACCGCGCCGGACGGCAAGACGACGACGCTCAACCTTTCGCCGACCGGGCCCGGGCGGGCAAGCGGGGAGATGCCGGCCAGCCAGCCCGGTGTCTGGCGAGTCGGCGACGGGACGCAAACGGCCTTTGTGGCCGCCGGTGCTGCCGATCCGCTGGAAATGAGCGATCTCCGGGCGACCGCGAGCCGGCTCGCGCCGCTGGTCCGGGCGAGCGGGGGGAGCGTGCACTGGCTCGCGGCACCCGGCGAGGCAGGTGGCGTCCCCGAGCTCCGCCGCGTCGAACGCGGTGCGCCGGCCGGGGGCAGCGGCTGGATCGGCTTGACGCGCAACCACGCGCACCTGGTGACCGGCATCACGGCGGTGCCGCTATTGCCGGCGTGGGCGGCGCTACCGCTTCTGGTCGGGCTCATGGTATTGGCTTGGCAGCGCGAAGGCGCCGAATTGGTCTCGCGTCAGAGGCGCAATAAAAACGGCTGAAGAGGGGCTTTGCGTTGTCCAACCCGCCCAAGTCCGACCGGGCCGAACACGAATTTCCGGCGTCCTGCCGGAGGGGAGCGCGGATCCGGGAGGAACGCCTCGCCCGGCGTTGCGTGCGCGCGCTGGTGATCGGTGCGCTGGTGGTCGCGGCGGTGCCGGCGGCGCGTGCGCAGACACCGAGCATGGCCAATCCCGGCGGTCCGGTGGTCGGCACCGCCGCGCCGGCGCCGGCGCCGGCGCCGCCGCCGCCCGGCCTGCCCGGGGCAGCCAGCACCAATAACCCCAATGCGCCGCCGCCGCCGTCATTCAGCGCGATGGCCCCCAATGACGCGCTGTTCGAGGCGATCAATCGCGGCGACCTCGCCGAGGCGCGGGATGCCGTCTCGCGTGGCGCTCAGCTCGATGCCCGCAACGTGCTCGGCATGACACCGCTCGAGTTGGCGATCGATCTCAACCGCAATGACATCGCTTTCTTCCTGCTCTCGATCCAGCACGAGAGCGCGGCGGCGGCATCGAGCACGAATTCGGCGCTGATGCTGAACGTGCCGCCGGTGCCGGCGGCGATGCCGGGCAGCGGCTCGGGAACGGCCGGTAAGCTCGGCCCCGGGGCCGGCGCGGGAGGCGGCTCGGTCGCCGAGCTGCTACTGGCGAACCAGCCGCCCCCCGGCCCAGGGCCCGCGGCGGGGCCGTCCTCGCGTTCGGGGTCTCCCAGGTCATCGGTTGCCAAGGCGGCGCTCGTGCCGGACCCGCCCTATCCGGCGGGCAACGGCAGCCCGGATCCCGCGGTCGGGTTCCTGGGATTTGGCCCGCGGGGGGGCGTTACGCCCTAGGGGCGTCCGGCTGGGAGGTAGCCATCGCCGCGCCTCCTCGTCGCTCCTGAAGCGGGATCATCGCCCGCGGGACACGAATCCCGGAGTGCTGCCTGATCGGACTCCCCTCTCGCCGGCCACAGCCCGTCGGTGAACTTGACGTTAAGGTTACTTTCAGATCTGGAAAAATTTGATCACTCCGCTGCTACCCTTATGGTAGGAAGTTTCCAGAGAGAACAGTTGCGGCTGCCTGCAACTGCCGGTCGGGGTGCCGGTCCGTGCCGTCGCCCGACCATGGCCGGGCGAGGGGATCTGCGGTGGACGAAAACGAAGGAACGGGAGCCGCCGGCGACGGCCCGGCCGAGGAGGGGCCTGACGCGCGGCTCGGCATCGCCCCCGACGGCGAGGACGATCCGGGTCGGGGACGCATTCTCGCCGCCCTAGGGGCTGCGCGCTACCACGGCTACGAACCCGACCCGGACGATTTTCACAACACGACGGGCGGCGACGTGCCAAGCCCGGCGGACCTTGTCGAGTGGCTGCGCGAGGCGGGGCTTTGGGCGCACGCGAGCCGGATGAGCTGGCGGCAGTTGATGAAGCTCTCCGACCCGACGCCGGTGGTGCTGTTCTTCAACGACGGTAGCGCCGGCCTCCTGACCGGCGTCGATCCGGTGGAGCGGGTGGCGCTGGTCAAGGACCCGCGCGGGCGGCAGAGCGACCTGCCGGTACCGGTGGACGAGCTGCGGCTCACCGAGGTGTGGACCGGCGACGTGCTGCTCGTGCGCAAGCCGCGCGAGGCCGGCGGCGAGAACGACAATTTCAGCATCGGCTGGGTGTTCCGCCAGTTCCTGCGCGAGAAGAAGTTTCTCCGCGATGTCGTGATCTCCTCGCTCGTGGCAGCGGTGCTCGCCGTCATTCCGCCGTTCATCGTCATGAACGTGATCGACCGCGTGGTGGTCTACGGGAACCTCGATACGCTGGCGCTGCTGGCGATCATCTGGGTCGTCGTGGTGGCCTACGAGACGGTGCTCGAATATGCGCGGGTCGACATCGTGACGATGCTCGCCGGGCGGATCGACACGCGGATGAATTTGCACGTGTTCAACCGCCTGCTCGGACTGAGCCTCGACTATTTCGAGCGGCATCCGGCGGGCGAGATCCACCATCGCATCAACCAGCTCTACCTGGTGCGCCTCTTCTTCACCGGGCGGATGTTCGACATCGTCCTCGACGTGTTCATGCTGATTGTTCTGCTCCCCATCCTTTTCTACATGAGCTCGGCGCTCGCCTTCGTCGACCTCGCCGCGGCGATCGTGATCACGTTGATCATCATCTCCTTCATGCCCGCGCTCAGGCGCGTCACCGGCCACATCGTCAGGGCCGAGACGCGCAAGAGCACGCACATGGTGGAGAACATCCACGGGATCCGTACCATCAAGTCGCTGGCGACCGAGCCGCAGAGCAAGGCGGAGTGGGACGTCCGCGTGGCGGAGGCGGCCGACTGGCGGATCCAGGGCGGACGGGTCGGCAACTGGCCGAAAACGCTGGTCGTCCCGTTCGAGCGGTTCATGCAGCGTGGGGTGATCCTGCTCGGTGCGTACTGGCTGCTGAACGGCACCTCGACGCTCGATATCGGCGGGCTGGTCGCCTTCCTGATGCTGGGCGGACGCCTTGCCCAGCCGCTGATCTCGCTCTCGAAGACGATCCAGGACCAGGAAGAGCTCCGGATGGCGATCGGCGAAGTGATGCTGATCGTCAACAACCCGCCCGAGGTCGAGATCGCATCGAGCGGGCTCCGCCCGGCGATCGCGGGGGCGCTCACGTTCGAGAGCGTGACCTTCAGCTATCCGGGCCAGGCCCAGCCGGCGCTGAAGGACGTTTCCTTCACCGTCCCGGCGGGAACCATGCTCGGCATCGTCGGCAAGTCCGGTTCCGGCAAATCGACGCTGGCGCGGTTGCTGCAGGGCATCAACCGCGACTATTCGGGGTTCCTGAGGCTCGACGGGAACGACCTCCGCGAGATCAACCTGCGTTACCTCCGCCGCAGCCTGGGCGTGGTACTGCAGGACAATTTTCTTTTCCGCGGCTCGATTCGCGACAACGTCATCGCCGGCCGGCCGGGCCTCACGCTCGAGGACGCGGTGCGCGCGGCGCGCCTCGCCGGCGCCGAGGAATTCATCGAGAGGATGCCCAACGGCTACGAGACCTTCATCCAGGAAGGCTCGACGAACCTCTCGGGCGGGCAGCGTCAGCGGCTGGCGATCGCGCGGGCCCTGGTGACCGATCCGAAGCTCCTCATCCTCGACGAGGCGACGAGCGCGCTCGATCCCGAAAGCGAGGCGCTGGTCAACGCCAACCTGGTCCGCATCGGCAAGGGGCGGACCATGGTGCTGATCACGCACCGGCTCTCCTCGCTCACCGACTGCGATCTCATCATCGTGATGCACCAGGGCAGGCTGCTCGACATCGCGCCGCACCGGGTGCTGCTCGAGCGCTGCGCGGTCTATCGCCAGCTCTGGCTGCAGCAGAACCGCCATCTCGACCCGCAAGGGACCCGCCATGCCACTCCCGCGCCTGTTCCAATCGAAGCAGATTGACGTTCCGAAGGGCGGCGCGCTCAGCGCCGCCGTCCTCGAGTTCCAGTCGCCTTCGAGCCTCATCCTCGAGGCGCCGCCAGGCCACACGGCGCGTAACGCGATCTGGGTCGTCGCAGCACTCCTGCTGACGCTGCTGCTCATCTCTGAATTCGTGCCGATGGACATGGAGGTGATGGCGCAGGGGCAGGTGCTCTCGCGCGCGCCGACCATCCAGCTCGAACCGCTGGAGACCGCGATCATTCGCTCGATCGACGTGCACGTGGGCGAGACGGTGCGCGCGGGCCAGGTGCTCGCCACACTCGACCCGACCGAGGCGCAGGCCGATTTGGACACGCTCTATGCGCAGCGGTCGGCCCTCTCGGCCGAGGTGGCCGAGGAGCGTGCGGAGTTCGAGGGCAAGCCCTACAAGCCGACCGACGAGACCAACCGCGACCAGATGCTGCAGGCGGCGATCTATGGGCAGCGGATGGCCGAGCTCAAATACACGCTCAACAATTACGATCAGCAGATTGCGAGCTACGCCGCCCAGGTGCAGGGCGCCGAGACCCAGGCCGCGTACTACCGCGACCAGCTGCTGCTGGCGAGCCAGATCGAGCACATGAACGATGTCCTGCAGAAGCTCAACGCCGGCAGCCAGCTCACGACGCTGCAATCGCAGCAGCAGCTGGTGCAAGTGCAGGGAGAGCTGGCGCAGAGCATCGCGCTCGCGCAGTCGACGGCACAGACGCTGGAAGCCACCAAGGCGCAGCGCGACGCCTTCCTCCAGCAATGGAATGCGCAGCTCTCGGCGCAGCTCGCGACCAACGTGCCGCAGCTGGACGCCGTCGTCGAATCGATCTCCAAGGCCCTGCTGTTGACCCAGCTGGTGAAGCTGCGCGCACCGCAGGATGCGGTCGTGCTGCAGATCGCAAGCGGCATTTCCGTGGGCTCGGTGATGCAGTCCGGGCAGCAGTTCCTCTCGCTTTCCCCGTTGCACGCACCGCTCGAGATCGAGACCTATATTCCGGGCGGCTACCAAGGCTTCGTTCAGGTCGGCCAGCCGGTGACGATCAAGTTTGCCACCTTCCCTTTCGTCATCTTCGGCACCGGGACAGGGACGGTGCGGGTCGTCACTTCCGATTCGTTCACGCCGCAGCAGCTTGCCTCGCAGCTCATGGACCTCCAGACGTCGCCCACGACGACGCCGCAGGACGTTCCGACATCGGAACTCTATTACGCGGCGCGCGTGACGATCGACAGCCTGCACCTGCGCGGCGTGCCGCAGGGTTTCCGGGTCATCCCCGGCATGCCGGTGGAGACGGACGTCCGGGTCGGCACCCAGACGATCATGCAGTACCCGCTCGAGCGGATCGTTCCGATCTTCAACCAGGGTATGACCGAGCCTTCCTGAGCGGGATGGGCGGGTACCGGTTCGACGAAGCGGCGCGGGCGCTGGCACGGAGGCCCTGAGGTGGCGCGTCTGTTCGATCGTGTGGTGGGTTCGCTCTCGCCCAAGGCAGCGTTCGGGCGGGCGAAGCGGCTGGCGAAGGAGGGGCAGGCGGCGGCGGCGTTCCCGCTCTTTGCGCGTGCCGCTCAGGCGGGAAACACCGAGGCCAAGTACGAGGTCGGCCGTGCCTATCTCGAGGGCAGCGGCGTGCCGCCGAGCCGATGGGAGGCGGCGCGCTGGCTCGAGCGGGCGGCCGCGGACGGCTATGCCGAGGCGCAGTCGCTGTTGGCCGGGCTTTACCTGCATGGGATCGGCGGGGAGCGCCGGCAGCAGGAAGCCGGGAAGCCCCAAAGGAGTGCGCTCGCCGGTGCCGCCGCGCTCTTCTCGGGAGCCGAGGAGGCGAAGCCGGATTATGAGCAAGCCCTGATCTGGGCAAAGCGGGCGGCGGTGGCCGGCACCCCGGAGGGTCAGGCGGTGCTCGGCTATCTCCTGACCTCGGGCCCCGAGACGATGCGCGATCCGGCGGCGGGGGAGGAATGGTACCGCAAGGCGGCGGTGGCCGGTTCGCCGCAGGGGGCGCTCGGGTTCGGAATCCAGCTCGCCCGCAAGGCCATCGACATGAAGGGCTACGCCGAGGCCCTCGGGCAGATCCGCACGGCCGCCGAAGCGGGGCTGCCGATGGGGCAGTTCATGCTCGCCCTGATGGCCGAGCGCGGGCTTGGGATGGAGGCCGACGCGACAGCAGCGCTCCGGCTCTATCGGCTCGCCGCGGCCAAGGGGGTGCGTGCGGCATCGGCGCGGCTGGGGCTGATGCTGATCGAGGGGCGGGGCGTGCCGCGCGATGCGCTGGAGGGCGAGTCCTGGCTGCGGCGGGCGGCGATCTCGGGCGACGTCGAGGCGGCGGTGCTGGTGGGCGATCTCTATTCGCGAGGCGGAGAGCTGCCGCCCAACTACGCCGAGGCGGCGATCTGGTACCGCCGCGCCGCGGAGGGCGGGCACGCGGCCGCGGCGCGCGCGCTCGGTCTCCTTCACCTCACGGGCGGAGGGGTGGCGCGCGATTCGGCGGAAGCGGCACGCTGGTTTCGCATCGCCGGCGAGAAGGGCGATGAGCGGGCGAAGTCGGACCTTGCCAATGTCTTGCTGATCGGCGGCGGGGAAAGCGAGGACATCGGGCGCACGCGCGAGTGGTTCGAGGAGGCGGCGAACTCCGGCGATCTGGTGGCGGCGTTCAATTTCGGCGTTTGCCTCGCCGAAGGGATCGGCGTGGAGCGCGACGAGAGGGCAGCGCTGGCGTGGATGCGCCGGGCGGCGGACGGGGTGGTGAACGCCCAATACTGGTACGGGCGGATGCTGATCGAGGGACGCGGGGTGCAGGCGGATCCGGAAGCGGGGCGGATCTGGATCGCCCGCGCCGCGGAGGCGGGTCTCGCGGAGGCGGAGGTGGCCCTGGCTGAGCTCTTCGTCGGCGGCCATGGCGGCAAGCGCGACCACGCCGAGGCACTCAAGCTCTACCAGAAGGCGGCGCAGCGCGGGCATGTGGGCGCCATGTTCGCGGTCGGCGCGCTCTATGGCGGCGGACATGACATCGTGCCGGACCGCGCCCGCGCGGCACGGTGGTTCCTTGCCGCCGCCGAGCGCGGCCACGGCCATGCGCAATTGATCCTCGGGCGGTACTACCTGAACGGGACGGCGGGCGCGCAGGATCCCACGGAGGCGCGGCGCTGGCTCGAGCGGGCTGAGCGCCAGGGGCTTGCCGAGGCGGCTGCCTATCTCGCGCAGCTGCCGCCGCTGCCGGCGGAGGAAGCAGGGTCGGCGAGGATGGAGCGCACCCGCGTTTGACGGCGGCATCGGGCGCTCATGGCGCGAGGCTGCGGCCCGCAGCCGCCGCCTCGGGCGCCATGGCCGGGGGCCGCGCGTCAGGCCTTCGTCGCCGCGGCGAGCGACAGCACGGCGGAAGCGATCGGCTCGGGTGCCTCCCAGGGCAGGAAATGCCCGGCAATCGGCACCACCTCGCGGCGATAGGATCCGCTGAAACGGGTGGCGTCGCCTTCCGAGCCGGCCGCCGGATCGACGCCGTCGCAGGCGCCGTGCAGCACGACCGCAGGCACGGTAATCGCGGGACGCCCGGCCAGGCGCTCCTCGATCGCCGCCAGCGCCGGATCGCCGGCTGCTGCGGCATAGCGGTGCCGGTAGGAATGGATGACGACATCGACGAAGTCCGGGTTCTCGAACGAAGCGGCCGTCCGCCGGTAGGTCGCCTCGTCGAAGCCCCAGTTCGGCGACCAGAGCTGCCAGAGCAGCCGGCAGAGCTCGTATCGGTTGCGGGCGAGTCCGGCGCGTCCGCGCTCGGTGTTGAAATACCATTGGTACCAGAAGCGGTGCTCCTGCTCCGGCGCGTCCGGCGCCGCGTTGGCCGCGATGTCCTGGATGTTGTAGCCGCCGATCGAAACCAGGCCGCGCACGCGCTCGGGCCAGAGAGCGGCGACGATACAGGCCGCGCGTCCGCCCCAATCGTAGCCGGCGAGCAGGGCGCGGGCGATTCCGAGCCCGTCCAGGAGCGCCAGCAGGTCGGCGCCGAGAGCGGCCTGCTCGCCGGAGCGCGACACGTGCGCATCGCGGAAGCGGGTCGGCCCGTAGCCGCGGAGATAGGGCGCGATGCAGCGATGGCCGGCCGCGGCAAGCCGCGCCACCGTGCCGTCCCAGGTGCGCGCATCGTCGGGGAAGCCGTGCAGCAGCACCACCGGCGGCCCATCCGGCGGGCCGCTCTCCTCGAAGGCGATCTCCAGCGAAGCTGTGGCCACGCTCCGCAATCGTGCCGGCTCGCTCATGCGCTCCTCCTGCGGTTCGCGGGGCGAGGATCAGCCTGTAGTCTGCGGCTCGCAATCTGAGGGGGAAGAAGAATGATCCACGTCGTCGCCGTGATCACCGCCAAGCCGGGAATGCGGGCGGAGATCCTCAGCGAGTTTCACGCCAACCGGCCGAACGTGCTGGCGGAAAAAGGCTGCATCGAATACGGGCCCGCCATCGATGCCGAAGGCGTCGGCGCGCTCCAGACCCCGTTCGGTCCGGACGTCTTCGTGGTGATCGAGAAATGGGAGAGCATGGAGGCGCTCAAGGCGCACGGCGCCTCGGCCCACATGGCGGCGTACGCGGCGCGGACACGGGAGAAGATCGCCGCCCGCGCGGTCCACGTCCTCGCCCCAGCTTAGCAGGTCAGTGCCAGCAGCCTCAGGTGCTCTGGCCGAGCGCGCGGCGTTGGAGCTCCTTGAGCCGGGCCGCCCCGCCGGACGTTTGCGGATCGATCTCGAGAACCCTCTGCCACGCCGCGAGCGCGCCCTGCCAGTCGCCGCGCGCCTCGGCCACGAACGAGAGCGTCTCCAGCGCCGTGAAGTGCTCCGGGTCGAGGGTGAGCGCGTGGGCGATGTCGTCGATCGCGCCCGCCGTGTCGCCGGCGTGGAAGCGCGCGAGCGCGCTCAGGCTCCAGGCGTCGGCGAGGCCGGGCTGCAAGGTGGTCGCGGCGCCGAAGTCCGACTGCGCCTCGCCGAGCGAGCGCGCGTCGAGCGCGACGCCGCCGTTCTCGAGCAGGAGGCGCACCGCCGGCGTTGCCTGGTCGAGCCACGCGGCGCTGATCCGCTGCTCGAGCTGGTCGGCTGCCTCCGGGCTCGGCGCGGCCTTGAGCGCGGCCAGCATGCCGGCAAGGTCGGAGTTTGCCGGCTGGGCCCGAGCGTAAGCCGGTAGTGCTGCAAGCACGAGGAGCATCGCCCAGCGCATGGCGCAATTTTCCCGCTTGCGCGATGCGAGAGCAAGGATTCTCTGGCCCCCGATCGCGGCCCTTCTCGGGATCAGCTCGCCTCGTCGAGGCGGCGGCGCAGCGCCAGGACCACGGAGACGAACATCTCCTCGGTCAGCCGGCCCGTATTCGTGTTGTAGCGCGAGACATGGTAGCTGTCGGCGACCAGCAGCCCGTCGGGCAGCTCGTGGATGGCGCCGTGCCGGAACCGCGCCCGCGCCTGCGGCAGGCCCGAGGCGCGCACCACCGCGGCGTGGGCGAGGACGCCGAGCGCCAGCACGGCGCGCAGCCGGGTCATCGCCTGCAGCTCGCCGAGCAGGAACCGGTTGCACGTCTTCACTTCCTCGGGCATCGGCAGATTGGCGGGCGGCGCGCAGCGGACGGTGTTGGCGATCCGGCAGTTCACGAGGCTGAGCCCGTCATCGGCGGATTCGCCGTAGCTGCCGGTCGCGAGGCCGAGACCGAGCAGCGTTCGGTAGAGAAGCTTGCCGGCGTGATCGCCGGTGAAGGGCCGACCGGTGCGGTTCGCCCCGGAGAGGCCGGGAGCCATGCCGAGGATCAGGATCTCGGACCCGATCGGCCCGAACGAGGGGACCGGGGCATTGTGCCACTCGGGGTGGGCGGCGCGGCTCTCCGCGCGATAGGCGGCTAGCCGCGGGCAGAGCGGGCAGTCGCGGGGCGGCTCCTCGGGCAGCTTCATCAGCGTCTCTCTCACGATCCGCGCTCGCGCTCACCCGGCCGGGCGGCGCGATTCCTATCGGCGCGATCCTCAACCCTGACCGAAGACGTTCTCGGTTGCTTTAACGCGCCGAACGAAAAGACGCCGCGGATCGCCCGCGATACCGGGCCGGTGCGCCGTTCCGAGCGGTGCCCGCTCAGGCGCCTTCGGGCGCTTCCGCGAAAGGCTCGGCAGGGGTGGGGCGCGCATTCGGCCGGCTTCTCGGCTCCATCTGCCGCCGCGTGAATTCGGAGGCGATGTCCGCGAGGTCGATGAACTGGTCGGCCTGGCGGCGGAGATCGTCGGCCACCATCGGCGGGCTGGTGCGGATGGTGGAGACGACCGAAACGCGGACCCCCCGCCGCTGCACCGCCTCGACGAGGCGGCGGAAGTCCGCATCGCCGCTGAACAGCACGGCATGCTCGATCTTCGGCGCGAGCTCGAGCATGTCGATCGCGAGCTCGATGTCCATGTTGCCCTTGACACGCCGCCGGCCGGCCGCGTCGGTGAACTCCTTCGCCGGCTTGGTGACGAGGGTGTAGCCGTTATAGGCGAGCCAGTCGGTCAGCGGCTTGAGGGGGGAATATTCCTCGGTTTCGAGCAGGGCAGAATAATAGTAGGCGCGCAAGACATGTGCCTGGCGGCGGAAGTAATCGAGAAGGTTTCGATAATCAACGTCAAAGCCAAGATTGCGCGAGGCAGAATAAAGATTGGCGCCGTCGATGAATAGTATTGTACGTTCGTTCTGCAGGAATTGCATGATGGTCCCTCATCATCGAGTTATATGCTTCTACGTCGTCTCTTCGAGCGGCCGATTGCATGGATCCGGTCGGTCGGCGCGTTGCGCGAATGACCAACCCGGGTAGTCGCCGCGGGGAACCATGTCAAGCAGATGTCAGGCGGGCGCGCGCGAGCCGATCCTGGTCGCGATCGGCGCCAACCTCCCCGGTCCCGCCGGCGCTCCGCCGCTCGAGAGCTGCCGCCGCGCGGCCGCCGCGCTCGACGGGCTGCCCGGAATGCGCCTCCTCGCCCTCTCGCGCTGGTGGGCGAGTGCGCCGATCCCGCCCTCCGGCCAGCCGGACTACGTGAACGGCGTCGCCCAGCTTGCCGGCGAGATCGCGCCCGAGGCGTTGCTCGCGGCCCTTAAGGCGCTCGAGCGGCAGGCCGGCCGCCGGCCGGCGGCACGCAACGCCGCCCGGCCGCTCGATCTCGACATCATCGCCGTCGGCCGGCTGCTCCGGCGAGCACCCGATCCCATCCTGCCCCATCCCCGCGCGCATCTGCGCGCCTTCGTGCTGGCGCCGCTCGCCGAGGTGGTGCCTGGCTGGGTGCACCCCGCTCTCGGGCAGACGGTGGAGGCGCTGTTGGCTTCCCTGCCGCCGCAGCGTCTCACCCCGATCGAAGCCTGAGGCGGGGAGCCTAATTCGGCTTGCGAGGGCCGACTTGCTCGCCTATCTACGGCACGAATAGGAAATCTGCCCAGGAGGGTCGAGCGCATGGCGCGCGTCACGGTCGAGGATTGTGTGGTGAAGGTGCCGAACCGGTTCGACCTCGTGATGCTGGCGGCGCAGCGCGCGCGCAACGTCAGCCGCGGCGAGGCGGTGACGCTCGACCGCGACAACGACAAGAACCCGGTGGTCGCGCTGCGCGAGATCGCCGAGGGGACGGTGGAGCTGCCCCGGCTCTGGCAGGACCTCGTCAAGTCCGTCTCGCGCGTGCCGGAGCCCGAGCCCGCGGACGAGGAGGTGATGGACCTGATCCCGACCGATCAGAACATCTTCGGCCTGCAGGACGTGGCGGCCGAGGAGGAGGCGGCCAACCTTCCCGCCGAGTCCGAAGAGCTTTCGCCCGAGGACATGGAGGCGGCGATCGAGGCGGAGCTTGCCGGCCGTCCGGATCGCTAGCGTGGAATGACAAGGGACGCCGGCTCGCCTCTCCCGAGGATCGCCCGCGTCCCTGAGGGACTAACCGCCGCTTCGCCTGCGCGGCCGCTCATCGTTCGCCAGTTCGAGCTGACCGAGAAGGTGCTCGCCTACGACCCCAAGGCGAACACCGCCCTGATCGACGCCGCCTACGTGCTGGCGATGAAGGCTCACGGGCCGCAGCGGCGCGAGAACGGCGATCCCTACATCACCCATCCGCTCGCGGTCGCCGACCTGCTCGCGGGATACCGGCTCGACACGGCGAGCATCGTCACCGCACTCCTGCACGACGTGGTCGAGGACACGCCGGTCAAGCTCGCGGAGATCGAGCGCCGGTTCGGGCCCGAGATCGCGGGCCTGGTCGATGGGGTAACCAAGCTTTCGCGGCTCGGGCTGCCCTCGGAAGAGACGCGCGAGGCGGAGAATTTCCGCAAGCTCGTGCTGGCGATGAGCAAGGACATCCGTGTCCTCCTCGTCAAGCTCGCCGACCGCCTGCACAACATGCGCACGCTCGGCTTCGTCCAGGACCGCGAGCGGCGAATCCGCATCGCCCGCGAGACGATGGAGATCTATGCGCCGCTCGCCGAGCGGATCGGCATGGACGCGATGAAGACCGAGCTCCAGACGCTCGCCTTCCCCGAACTGCAGCCGGAGGCGTACCACAGCGTCCAGGCGCGCCTCAATCTGCTGCGCGGCCAGGGGGAGGACGTGATCGAGGAGGTGCGGGGCGAGCTCGCCCGCGTCTGCTCCGAGGCCGGCGCCCAGGTGCTCGAGGTCACGGGGCGCGAGAAATCGCCCTTCTCGATCTGGGAAAAGATGCGCAAGCGCAACGTCGAGCTCGACAAGCTCTCGGATATCATGGCGTTCCGCATCGTCGTGCCGACGCGCGAGGCCTGCTACATGGCGCTCGGCGCCGTGCACGCCGCCTATCCGGTGATCGCCGGCCGCTTCAAGGACTACATCTCGACCCCGAAATCGAACGGCTATCAGAGCCTGCACACCTGTGTGACGCTCCGCGAGCCGCGCAACCAGAAGATCGAGGTCCAGATCCGCACCCGCGCCATGCACGAGGTGGCGGAGGCCGGGGTCGCGGCGCACTGGCTCTACAAGGAGGGCCGCGCCGAAACCGACGACGTGCAGCACTTCCGCTGGGTCCAGGACCTGCTCGAGATCCTGGAGAACTCGAGCGCGCCGGACGAATTCCTCGAGAACACCAAGCTCGAGCTCTACGAGGACCAGGTCTTCTGCTTCACGCCCAAGGGCCGGCTGATCCAGCTCCCGCGCGGCGCGACCCCGGTCGATTTCGCCTACGCGGTGCACAGCCAGGTGGGCGATTCCTGCGTCGGCGCCAAGGTGAACGGGCAGCTCAAGCCGCTCCGCCACGAGCTGCAGAACGGCGACCAGGTCGAGATCATGACGGCGCGCGGCGGCACGCCCTCGCCGCAATGGTACCGCTTCGTCGTCACCGGCAAGGCGCGCGCCCGCATTCGCCGCTTCATCCACCAGCAGGAGCGCCAGCGCTATCTCGACGAGGGTCGCGCCGCCCTTGCCAAGGCGTTCCGCCAGAACGGGCTCGACGGCCAGGAGAAAGTGCTCGAGGGCACGCTCAAGGCACTGAAGCAGACGGGGCTCGATGCGCTCTATATCGCGGTCGGCAATGCGAGCCTGAGCCCGAGCGCGGTCGTGCACGCCGCCTATCCCGAGATGCGCCCCGATGCGCGCGCGCCCAGGATGCTGCCGGACTTGCCCGCGCGCAGCCTCGCGCGTCCGCGCAACCCCGAGTTCGAGATGCCGATCCGCGGCCTGATCAGCGGCATGGTGGTGCACTATGCGGGCTGCTGCCATCCGCTCCCGGGCGACCCGATCGTCGGCATCGTCACCACCGGCAAGGGCGTCACCATCCATACCCGCGACTGCCAGACCCTCGAGACCTTCGCGGCGACCCCGCAGCGCTTCCGCGAGCTCGAATGGGATCCCGAGGTGCTCGCCAAGGAAAAAGGCGGCTCCGCCCACACCGGGCGGATCAACGTCATCGCCACCAACGGCGAGGCGATGCTGGCGACGCTCACGAACACCATCGCCAAGCACGAGGGGGCGGTGGCGAATCTCAAGATCGTCAATCGCCAGCACGAGTTTTCCGAGGTTCTCCTGGATGTCGAGGTACGCGACCTCGGTCACCTCTCGAACGTCATCGCCGGCCTGCGCAGCGCGCCGGGCGTCTCCGAGGTCAGCCGTGCCCGCCGCTGAGTCCTTCGCTTCGTGATTCTCGGCATCGGGTCGGACATCTGCGACATCCGCCGTGTCGAGGCGGTGATCGCCCGCTATGGCGAACGCTTCCTCGCACGCGTCTTCACCCCGTCCGAGCGGGACCGCGCCGCGCGCCGCACCGCGCGGCTCCAGGCGCCGACCTTCGCCCGCCGCTTCGCCGCCAAGGAGGCGGCGGCGAAGGCGCTCGGCACCGGCTTTCGGCGCGGCGTCTTCATGTCCGATCTCGGCGTCGTCAACCTTCCGGGCGGGCAGCCGACGGTTGCCATGAGCGGCGGCGCGGCCGCGCGCCTCGCCGCCATCACGCCCGCCGGGATGCAGGCGATGGTCGCGCTCTCGATCACCGACGAATACCCCTATGCGTTCGCGCAGGTGGTGATCTCGGCGGTGGCGCTTGGCTCGCCCACCTCCTTCCCGCTCGGGGACGAGCGACAAGCGCAGACCCATGATTAGGTCAGGCGCTGCCCTCTCGCTTGACAGCCGGGGGGTGCGCAGGCTTGATCCGCCCCGACTTCGGATCCGGTAGAGCCGCAGGCAATGGCGTCGACCAAAACCAAGAGCAAAACCAGGAGCAAATCCGGGGGTTTGCTCGACAATGTCAAGACGCTCGTCTATGCCGGTCTGATCGCGATCGGCATTCGCACCTTCCTGCTCGAGCCGTTCAACATTCCCTCAGGCAGCATGATCCCGACATTGCTGGTCGGTGACTATCTTTTCGTCGAGAAATACAGCTACGGCTATTCGCGCTATTCCTTTCCCTTCTCTCCGCCCCTCTTTTCCGGGCGGATCTTCGGCTCGCTGCCGAAGCGCGGGGACGTCGCCGTGTTCGCATTGCCGCGCGATCCCTCGATCGACTACATCAAGCGCATCATCGGGCTGCCCGGGGACACGATCCAGGTGATCCACAGCCAGCTCTACATCAACGGCCAGGAGTGCCCGCGCCGCTACGACGGCATGTACATGGAGACCGACCAGGGACCGCCGATCGAGGTGCGGCGCTATACCGAGACCCTGCCGAACGGGGTGAGCCACTCGATCCTGCAAGAGTCGGACAACGGCCCGCTCGACAATACCGGGGTCTACAAGGTGCCGCCGGGATTCGTCTTCGCGATGGGCGACAATCGCGACAACAGCGAGGACAGCCGGGTCCTCAGCGCCGTGGGCTATATCCCGATCGAGAATCTCGTCGGCAAGGCGGAGTTCATCTTCTTCTCGGTCGATGCCCAAGAGCCGTGGTGGGAGTTCTGGGAATGGCCGTTCGAGATCCGCTGGGGCCGGCTGTTCCACATAATCCACTAGAGCGGGATGCGTTCGCTCCCGCTCACCCATCCCGCTCTAGGTCATTGTTTTATCGCGTGATTCACGCCTTCGGTGATTCCACCTTCGGCGATCACGCTCTAGCGGCTCCGAATCCCCCGGCGACCGCAGGGGATGCAGAGGGGCGCGTTCGATCCGTCCGTTCGAGCGGCCGCCTGCGGTGAGCGAATCGACACAGGCGGAGTCATCGGCGCGCATGAATGCGGCGGAGCGCCTGCTCGGCCACCGCTTCGCACGGCCCGAATTGCTCGCCGAGGCATTGACCCATCGCTCCGCCGCTCGCGGCAAGGGCTCGAACGAACGGCTCGAATTCGTGGGCGATCGCGTGCTCGGGCTCCTGGTCGCCGAATGGCTCGCCGAGCGCTTCCCCACCGAGCGCGAGGGCGCGCTGGGGCGCCGGCTCGCCTCCCTCGTCTCCCAGCCCGTGCTCGCCGGGATCGCGGAGGCGGCGGAGATCGCCCAGGTGATCGACGTCGCGCCCAACGAGGCCAAGGCGGGCGTCAAGCGCCGGGCGACGGTGCTCGCCGACGCGCTCGAGGCAGTGCTCGGCGCCCTCTTCCTCGACGCCGGGCTCGGCCCGGCCCGCGCCTTCGTCCGCCGCACCTACGAGCCGGTGCTCGCCGCCCAATCATCGCCGCCCAAGGACCCGAAGACCGCGCTCCAGGAATGGGCGCAGGCGCGCGGCCTGGACCTGCCGCGCTATGTGCTTGCCGAGCGCCACGGGCCGCCGCACGCGCCGGCCTTCTCGATCACCGTGACGGTCGGCGGCAAAACCGGAACCGGCAGCGCCGGGACCAAGCGCGAGGCGGAGAGGCTGGCCGCTTCCGAGCTTCTCTCGCACCTCTCATGAGCTCTTCCCGCTCCGGGCTGGTCGCCCTGATCGGCGCGCCAAACGCCGGCAAGTCCACATTGTTCAACCGCCTGATCGGGACCAGGCTCTCGATCGTCACGCCGAAGGCGCAAACGACACGGCTTCGGATCCACGGCGTCGTCCTCCAGCAGACGGCGACGGGGGACGCCGCGGAGATCGTGCTGATGGACCTGCCCGGGATCTTCGCCCCGCGGCGCCGGCTCGATCGGGCGATGCTCGCCGCCGCCTGGAAGGGCGCGGCCGAGGCGGACATCGCCCTCCTCATCGCCGACGCGCGCGCGGGAACCTCCCACCTCCGCCCGATCGTCGAGCGTCTCGCCGCGACCGCGCGCGAGCCCTGGCTCGTCCTCAACAAGATCGATCTCGTCGCCCGGCCCTCGCTCCTCCCGCTCGCCGCCGAGCTCAATGCGCTGGCCCCGTTCCGCCGCACCTTCATGCTGAGCGCGGCCTCGGGCGACGGCACGGCGGACCTCCTCGCCGCGCTGGCCCCCGCCATGCCGGAGGGCCCACACCTCTATCCGCCGGACCAGGTGAGCAACCTCTCGGAGCGCTGGCTCGCCGCCGAGATCGTCCGCGAGCAGGTGTTCCTCCAGAGCCGCGACGAGGTGCCCTACGATGCGACCGTCGAAACCGAGTCCTGGGAGGAAGGCAAGGGCCACGCGGTGCGCGTCTCGGCCGTCATCACCGTCGCGCGAGCCGGCCAGAAGGCAATCCTGATCGGCGCCGGCGGCACCCGCATCCACGCCATCGGCGCCCGCGCCCGCGCGCTGATCGCCGAGGCGCTGGACCGCCCTGTCCGCCTCGCACTCCGGGTCGAGCTGCGCGCCGGGTGGGACGAGGACCGTCGCCGGCTCGCGAGCCTCGGCCTCGAGGATCCGGGCTGAAGAAAGACCGACCCGATGGAATGGTCGGCCCCGGTCATCGTGCTCCAGACCCGCCCCTTCGGCGAGGGCGACGTCGTCGCGACTGTCTTCGGCGCCGAGCAGGGCGTCTGGCGCGGCCTCGCGCGCGGCGGCAACGGGCGGCGCGGCGCCGCGCTCTGGCAACGCGGCAACCTCCTTTCAGTGCGCTGGGCCGCCCGCCTCGCGGACCAACTCGGCGGGCTCACCGGCGAAATGGTCCATCCCGCCGGGGCGCTCGCGATGGAAGACGCGCTCCAGCTCGCGATCCTCAACGCCGCCACCGCGCTTGCCGAGGGCGCGCTGCCGGAGCGCGAGCCCGAGCCCAAGGTCTTCGCCGGCCTGCTCGACCTGATCGGGCACCTCTCCGAGGGCGCCGCCCAGCTCGCCGCGCTCGCGCGCTGGGAGACCATCCTGCTCGCCGCCCTCGGCTATGGGCTCGATCTCTCCCGCTGCGCCGTCAGCGGCGCCGGCGAAGACCTCGCCTTCGTCTCGCCGCGGAGCGGCAAGGCCGTGAGCCGCGCCGCTTCCGCACCCTGGAAAGACCGGCTCCTCCCGCTCCCCGCCTTCCTCCTCGGCCCCGCTCCCTCAGGCCCCGCCGAGTGGCGCGACGGGCTCGCCTTGACCGGCCATTTCCTCGCCCGCGACGTCTTCGGCACGCGCCACAAGCCGCTTCCGCCGGCCCGGCTGCTTCTCTATGACCGCGTGGCTGCCATGGCCGCGGACGCGGAGTTGCAATGCCCGACCTGACCACCGAGCGGATCGAGGAGACCCCCTTCGGCGAGGCGCTCTCGGAGCGCTACCTCGCCTACGCGCTCTCCACCATCATGGCGCGCAGCCTGCCCGACGTCCGCGACGGGCTGAAGCCGGTCCACCGCCGGCTCCTCTACGCGATGCACGAGCTCCGCCTCGATCCGGCCTCCGGCTTCAAGAAATGCGCCCGCGTCGTCGGCGACGTGATCGGCAAGTTCCACCCCCATGGCGACGTCGCGGTGTACGACGCGCTCGTGCGCCTCGCCCAGGACTTCGCCGCCCGCTATCCGCTGATCGAGGGGCAGGGCAATTTCGGCAATATCGACGGCGATAACGCCGCCGCGATGCGCTACACCGAGGCCCGCCTCACCACCGTCGCCGAACTCCTCCTCCGGGGCATCGACGAGGACGCGGTCGATTTCCGCCCGACCTACGACGGCGAGGAACGCGAGCCCATCGTCCTCCCGGCGGCCTTCCCGAACCTCCTCGCCAACGGCGCTTCCGGTATCGCGGTCGGCATGGCAAGCGCCATCCCCCCGCACAACGCCGGCGAGATCTGTGCTGCCGCGATCCACCTCATCCACCACCCCGACGCCCGCACCGAAGACCTGCTCAAATTCCTCAAGGGCCCGGACTTCCCGACCGGCGGGGTCCTCGCCGAGGACCAAGCCGCGATCGCCGCCGCCTACGAGACCGGCCGCGGCAGCTTCCGCCTCCGCGCCGCCTGGACCGTGGAACGCGGCCACCACGGCACCTGGCAGATCGTCGTCAGCGAAATCCCCTACCAGGTGCCCAAAGCCCGCCTGGTCGAGCAGATCGCGGCCCTCCTCGCCGAGCGCAAGCTCCCGCTCCTCGCGGACGTCCGCGACGAAAGCACCGAAACCGTCCGGCTCGTGCTCGAGCCCCGCGCGCGGACGATCGAGCCCGAAATGCTGATGGAGACGCTCTTCCGCGCAACCGCGCTCGAAAGCCGCCTCCCGCTCAACATGAACGTGCTCGACGGCGGCCGCACGCCCCGCGTGATGAGCCTCAAGGAGGTCCTCCGCGCCTGGCTCGACCACCGGCACGAAGTGCTGGTGCGCCGCTCCCGCCACCGGCTCGCCGCGATCGAGCGCCGGCTCGAGATCCTCGCCGGCTACCTCGCGATCTTCCTCGACCTCGACGCGGTCATCCGCATCATCCGCGAGGAGGACTCCCCCGCCCCCCACCTCATGGCCCGCTTCTCGCTCACCGAAGTTCAAGCCGAGGCCATCCTCAACATGCGCCTGCGCAGCCTCCGGCGCCTCGAGGAGATGCAGATCCGCGAGGAGCACACCAAGCTCACCCGCGAAAAACGCGAGCTCGCCACACTCCTTCGCGACCAATCCCGCCGCTGGACGCACCTCGCCTCGGAAATCGAGGAAGTCCGCGCCCGCTTCGCCACCAGCGCGCGCCGTACCCTCATTTGCTCGGCCCCCGCCGAGATCGCCGTGGCCACCGAAGCCCTCGTCGAGCGCGAGGCCGTGACGGTGATCCTCTCGGAAAAAGGCTGGATCCGCGCGGTCAAGGGTTCCGTCACCGACCCCGCCGAGCTCCGCTTCAAGGAAGGCGACCGCCTCAAACTCCTCGTCGCTTGCGAAACCACCGACCGTCTTTCTCTCTTCGCCACCAACGGACGTGCCTACACCCTCAAAGCCGCGGACATCCCCCGCGGCCGCGGCGACGGCCAGCCGGTGCGCCTGCTCGTCGAGCTCGGCAACGCGGACGACGTCATCACCCTTTTCCTCGCCCGCGAGGGCACGCGCTTCCTCCTCGCCAGCCGCTCCGGCCGCGGCTTCCTCGTCCGCGCCGAAGACCTGCTCGCCGAAAAACGCACCGGCCGCCAGGTGCTCAACCTCCGCCCGAACGACGAAGCCGCCTTCGCCATCCCGGTCGAAGGCGACCACGTCGCCGCCCTCGGCTCCAACCGCCGCCTGCTCGTCTTCCCGCTCAACGAAGTGCCCGAGCTCGCGCGCGGCAGCGGCGTCATCCTGCAACGCTACCGCGACGGCGAACTCGCCACCCTCAAGGTCTTCCCCCTCGCCGAAGGCCTCAGCTGGCGCACCGGCAGCCGCCGCCGCACGGATACCGACCTCTCGCCCTGGACCGGCACCCGCGGCCAAACCGGCCACGCCGCGAAGCCCGGCACGCTGGAATAAGGCCAAGGGGCTCTGCCCCTTGGAACCCCGCCAAGGGCTGAGCCCTTGGAACCCATTCGCTTGGCGGCGGCTGAGAGCGGTTTGGGCGTTTGCGCGTCGCGCAAACGCCCAAACCGCTCTCAGCCGCCGCCAAAACGAAAGGGGTCCAGGAGCCCAGCTCCTGGCAGGGGGTCCAGGGGGACAGCGTCCCCCTGGTCTTAATCAGCGGCGTCCGCGAGGGGCTTGCCGGCGGCGAGGTTTTCCATCGCGTGCTCGACGTGGCGGCGGAAGACGTATTCGGCTGGGCGTTGATTTGTGAGTGGGATCTCGGGGGCCATCGGGCCGTCGGTGCGCGGGCCGCGGAGCGCCACCTTGAGGGTTTTCAGCGGGTGGGAGACCGCGTCGATCACGGCGGTCGCCTCGTAGCCGGAATGGACCATGCAGTCGGCGCATTTTTCGTAGTTGCCGGTGCCGTAGCGGTCCCAGTCCGTGGTCTCCATCAATTCGCGGTAGGTGCGGGTGTAGCCTTCGCCGAGGAGATAGCAGGGCCGTTGCCAGCCGAAGACATTGCGGGTGGGCTTGCCCCAGGGCGTGCAGACGTAGCTTTGGTTGCCGGCGAGGAAGTCGAGGAACAGGGCCGACTGGTTGAATTTCCAGCCCTTGCCCCGGCCGCGGCGGAAAATGTCGCGGAAGAGCTGCTTCGACTTCTGGCGGTTGAGGAAGTGCTGCTGGTCCGGCGCGCGTTCGTAGGCGTAGCCGGGCGAGATCATCACCCCGTCGAGCCCGATGGCTTTCACGTGGTCGAGGAAGGCGGCGACGCGTGCGGCGTCCGTGCCGTCGAAGAGAGTGGTGTTGATGCAGACGCGGAAGCCCTTGGCCTTGGCTGCCTTGATGGCGGCGACCGCGCGGTCGAACACGCCTTCCTGGCTCACCGAGCGGTCGTGCATCTCCTCATCGCCGTCGAGATGCACGTCGAAGGCGAAGTTCTTGTGCGGGCGGAAGCGGTCGAGCCGCTTTTCCATCAGCAGTGCGTTGGTGCAGAGATAGACGAACTTCCCGCGCGCGAGCATGCCCTCGACGATCTCGGGCATCTCCTTGTGCAGCAGCGGCTCCCCGCCGGCGATCGCCACCACCGGGGCCCCGCACTCCTCGACCGCCTCGAAGCATTGGGCGGGGGTGAGGCGCTGGTTCAGGATCGGCGCCGGGTAGTCGATCTTGCCGCAGCCGGCGCAGGCGAGGTTGCAGCGGAACAGCGGCTCGAGCATCAGGACGAGCGGATAGCGCCGCCGCCCGGCCATATGCTGGCGGACGACGTAGGCGCCAACCCGGACCATCTGGTTCAGCGGCACGCCCATGGCGAATTTTCCCCGTTTTTCGTGGCTTAGCGGATGGGCGAAGTCAAGCGACTTCGGCCGGGAAGCGGAAGCGCACGTCCTCGGCGACGCCGTCGAGCGTGGTCACCTCGATCTCGTCGAACTCGCGCAGCCCGTCGAGCACGCCCTGGACGAGCATCTCAGGGGCCGAGGCGCCGGCGGTAACGCCCACCGAGCTCACGCCCGCGAACCAGGCCGGGTCGAGGTCGGCGGCATCGTCGATCAGGTAGCTCGGCTTGCCGAGCTCGGCCCCGATCTCGCGGAGCCGGTTCGAATTCGAGCTGTTGCGCGACCCGACGACGAGGATGAGATCGACCTGGAGCCCCAGCTCGCGCACCGCCTGCTGGCGGTTCTGCGTTGCGTAGCAGATATCCCGCACGTCCGGCCCGACGATCCCTGGGAAGCGCGCCTCGAGGGCGGCGATGATCCCGCGGGTGTCATCGACCGAGAGGGTGGTCTGGGTGACATAGGCGAGCTTTGTCGGGTCGGTGACTTCGAGCTTGGCGACGTCCGCGACCGTCTGCACCAGGTGCACCTTGCCGGGAACCTGGCCGATCGTCCCTTCCACCTCGGCGTGGCCCGCGTGGC
Source organism: uncultured Pseudomonadota bacterium (assembly GCA_963745975.1). Classification (GTDB taxonomy): domain Bacteria; phylum Pseudomonadota; class Alphaproteobacteria; order Acetobacterales; family Acetobacteraceae; genus JAKAWQ01. The sequence continues at coordinate 1,204,484 of CAVUZJ010000009.1, read as the reverse complement.
CGATCAGCACCACCTCCCGGCCCTGGCCGGCGTAGCGCCGGCCCTGGTTGTGGACCTTGGCGACGAGAGGGCAGGTGGCGTCGATCACCGGCAGCTCGCGTTCGGCCGCCGCCTCCTCGACCCGGCGGGCGACCCCGTGGGCGCTGAAGATGGTCCGGCCGCCCGGCGGCACCTCGGCCAGTTCGTCGACGAAGATGGCGCCCCTCTGCCGCAGGTCCTCGACCACCGAGCGGTTGTGGACGATCTCGTGGCGGACATAGATCGGCGGGCCGAACTTGCGGAGCGCCCGTTCGACGATCTCGATCGCCCGCTCCACGCCGGCGCAGAAACCCCGCGGCTGAGCCAGGACCACGCGCAGCATCCACAATCCTCCATACCCGGGGCTACCGGCCCGGGCCGCCACCCCGATATCAATATGAAGCCCGACCCGGCAAACACCAACCGGCAAACGCCAATCCTTGAGGGCGAAGCCGCTCCCCGCCGCCACGGCCGGTGGTCTGGCATGACGGGCGGCGCGGGAGTAGGGTTAACGTATCCGTGACGTGGATTCGGGGGCGGTCCGCGGCCGGGCCACAGGCAGGATGAGGGCGGAATGGCGGTCGAGACGCCACTTCTGGATCAGGTTCATTTTCCGGCGGATCTGCGCAACTACTCGGCCGATCAGCTCAAGCGGCTGGCCGACGAGCTCCGCGCGGAGACGATCGACGTCGTCTCCACCACCGGCGGGCACCTCGGCGCCTCGCTCGGCGTGGTGGAGCTGACGGTCGCGCTGCACGCGGTCTTCGACACCCCGAGCGACCGGCTGATCTGGGACGTCGGCCACCAGGCCTACCCCCACAAGATCCTCACCGGGCGGCGCGAGCGCATCCGCACGCTCCGCCAGGGCGGCGGCCTCTCCGGCTTCACCCGCCGCGCCGAGAGCGAGTACGACCCCTTCGGTGCCGCCCATTCCTCGACCTCGATCTCGGCCGGGCTCGGCATGGCGGTGGCCCGCGACCTCAAGCGCGAACGGGACCGCCACGTCGTCGCCGTGATCGGCGACGGGGCGATGAGCGCCGGCATGGCCTACGAGGCGCTGAACAACGCCGGCGGGATGCGCTCGCGCCTCCTCGTCATCCTCAACGACAACGACATGTCGATCGCCCCGCCGGTGGGGGCGATGAGCGCCTATCTCTCCCGCCTCATCTCCTCGCGCCCGTTCCTCAGCTTGCGCGAGCTCGGGGCCAGGATGGCGCGCGCCTTTCCCCGCCAGATCGAGCGCACGGCCAAGCGCGCCGAGGTCTTCGCGCGCAACATCCTGACCGGCGGAACGCTCTTCGAGGAGCTCGGCTTCTATTACGTGGGGCCGATCGACGGCCACAATCTCGACCATCTCCTGCCGATCCTGCGCAATGTCCGCGAGGCCGAGGAGCGCGGTCCCGTCCTTCTCCATGTCGTGACGAAGAAAGGAAAGGGCTATCCGCCGGCCGAAGCCTCGGCCGACAAGTATCACGGCGTCTCCAAGTTCAACGTGGTCACCGGGGAGCAGGCGAAAGGCCCGCCCGGGCCGCCGCAATTCACCCGCGTCTTTGCCGATGCGCTGATCGCCGCCGCCGAGCGCGATCCGGCGATCGTCGCGGTCACCGCCGCCATGCCCTCGGGCACCGGGCTCGACCGCTTCGCCAAACGTTTCCCGGAGCGCTGCTTCGATGTCGGGATCGCCGAGCAGCACGCCGTCACCTTCTGCGCCGGCCTCGCGACCGAGGGGATGAAGCCCTTTGCGGCCATCTACTCGACCTTCCTCCAGCGCGCCTACGACCAGGTCGTGCACGACGTGGCGATCCAGGGCCTGCCGGTCCGCTTCGCGCTCGACCGTGCCGGGCTGGTCGGCGCCGACGGGGCGACGCACGCCGGCAGCTTCGATATCTGCTACCTCGGCTGCCTCCCCGGCTTCACGCTGATGGCCGCCGCCGACGAGGCGGAGCTCGCCCACATGGTGGCGACCCAGGCTGCGATCGACGACGGGCCTTCCGCGCTCCGCTACCCGCGCGGCGAGGGCTTCGGCGTCCCCCTGCCCGAGCGGGGCGAGGTGCTGCCGATCGGCCGCGGTCGGGTGCTGCGCGAGGGCAGCAAGGTCGCCATCCTCTCCTACGGCGCGCGGCTCTCCGAGGCGCTCCGCGCGGCCGACGAGCTCGCCGCGCGGGGCCTGCCCGCAACGGTCGCGGACGCCCGCTTCGCCAAGCCGCTCGACCACGCGCTGATCGAGCGCCTGGCGCGCGAGCACGCGGTGCTGGTCACCATCGAGGAGGCGGCCGCCGGCGGCTTCGGCGCGGCAGTGCTGCACCATCTCGCCTGGCGCGGGCTCTTGGACCGGGGGCTCAGGGTACGGCCGATGACCCTGCCCGACCAATTCATCGACCACGATTCGCCCAAGGTGCAGCTCGCGGAAGCAGGGCTCACGGCGCGCGACATCGTCGCCACCGTGATCGAGGCGCTCGGGCGGGATGCGCAACCGGCACGCTTGCGCCTCTCGCCGAACGATGCGGCCTGAACGTCGCGTCTTTCTCGGCGGCCTCTTCGCGGCGCTGCTGGTCCCATGGGCCGCGCGCGCGGACGCGCCGCCGAGCTTCGCCGCGGTGTCCGCCCCGGTCGCGGCGCTCGATGCCGGCCTGCTCGCGGTGATGAAGGCAGGCGATGCGACGCCGTTCCCGAAGCGATACGCCACGCTCGAGCCGATCATCGCGCAAACCCTGGACCTCCCGCGCATCCTTGAGATGTCGGTGGGGTTCGGCTGGCCCGACCTCACGCCCGCCCAGCGCCAGGAGCTGCTCGCCGTGTTTGTTCAATACACGGTCGCGAGCTATGTCGCGAACTTCGACAGCTACAACGGCCAGCAGTTCCGCCTCCTGCCCAACCTGCGCGCCATCGGCTCCGAGCAGGTGGTCTCGACGCAACTCGTCTCGCGCGACGGCACGGTGCGGCGGATCGACTTCGTGATGCTCGAGGACGGCGGGCGCTGGCAGGTGGTGGACGTCCTCCTCGACGGGACGATCAGCCAGGTCGCGGTGCAGCGCTCGGACTTCCACTCGTTGCTCGCCTCCGGCGGCGCGCCGGCGCTGATCGCCGGCCTGCGCAAGAAGGTGGCGACACTCTCCGGGAATACATTGAGCTGATCGCGCCGAGTTATTTCTTCGCGCTCGTCAGGAATTCCTCGAAATATTCCTCCGTCGAAACCAATCGTCCGGTCAGCCCCGCCTTATGGCCGGTCTCGCAGAACATCTCCATCTGGCGGCGGTTCCTCTCGAGCCCGTCTTCATAGAAATCCTCGCCCATCAGCGCGGCCGCCTCCTCCAGATCCGCCTCCATCCAGGGGCTCGCGTACGGAAACCCCCGATACGAAGCGGCGGCGGCGCGATTGCAGCGGACGAACGCGTCGGTCAGGCTCGCCGCGATCCAGGGATTGGCTTCCCAGACGGCCCGCCGCAGCAGGATCAAATGCTGCGGGGGAAACGCGCCGGTTTCGCGGAAATAGCGCTGCTCGAGGCTGCGGAACTCGGGAAACAGGCGAACGATCGGCCCCTCGGTCGGATGATAGCGCTCGGGCCGCGGCGGGCTGTAGATCGCATTCAGCTCGCCCGCGATCAGCAAGTCCGAAAGCGATTTCCCCTCGGGCGGCTCCGTCACGCCGGCCGGCAAGGTCGCGGCGATGCTCTCCTTGCGCGGCTGATCGATCGCCCCGATGCACCAGCGCAAGCTCGCCGGATCAACCCCGAGCCAGGCGAGGAAGTGGCGGTACCAGATGCTGCCGCTGTTGGCCCAGCCATACATCCCGATGCGAACGCCTTTCAGATCCGCCGCACTCCGGATGCCCGATCCCTTCCGCACATAGAGATCGCGCGCCGTGAAGTTGCGGAGCGGGAAAATCGGCAGCCCGACATGAGACCGCTCGCCGCGAGCGACGCGGATGAGATGCCCGGCCATCGATTGCTCGCCGCCCTCGACATCCGGGTCATGCAGCGCCCGCCGGAGCATTTCGGCGCGCGCCGGCCAGGAACCATTGCCGCTCAGCAACAATCGGAGCGCGATGCCCTCCGGCTTGACCTCGCCGGTGACGAGCGGCATCAGCCGCGAATAGCCGGCGAGCGTCAAGGTCAGCGTCACGTCGGCCATAGCGTTCTCCTCAGTTGGGCAGCGGAAAATGACACGCGACGCGCCGACCGTCACCGGCCGGTGCAAGCTCCGGTTCCTGCCGCTCGCAGATCTCCGCGGCGCGCGAGCAGCGCGGGCGAAACCGGCAACCGCGCGGCAACCGCGCAGGACTCGGCGGCTCGCCCTCCAGCCGGAAGCGCTCGCTGATCCGGCTGCCGCCGATGGCGGGCAAAGCGGACAGCAGAGCTGCCGTATAGGGGTGCGCCGGGGAGTGGAAGACGGTCTCGGCGACCCCGAGCTCGACCACGCGCCCGAGATACATCACCGCAACCCGCCCGCATATCAGGCGGACGACCGCGAGATCGTGGCTGATGAAGATATAGCTGAGCGAATAGCGCCCGCGCAGGTCCATGAGCAGGCGCAGGACATGCGCCTGAACCGAAAGATCGAGACCGGCCGTCGGCTCGTCGAGAACCACGAGGCTCGGCTGCAGCATCAGGATGCGCGCCAGCCCGACCCGGCGCTGCTGGCCGCCGCTGATCTCATGCGGATAGAGCGAAAGATGCCCTTTCGGCAGGCCCACGTCCTCCAACGCGGCATGGACCCGCGCCGTCCGCTCCGCCCGCGTGAGCCCCGTGTGGATGACCAGCGGCTCGGCGAGCGAGCGGCCGATCGCCCAGTTCGGATCGAGCGAGGCGCTGGGATCCTGATAGCAATATTGCAGCTTCTTTCGCAGCCGTCGTGCCTCCGCGGAACGCGCGCGCGTCGCGTCCGCGCCCTGAAACAGGATGCGCCCGCCGGTCGGCCGATGGATTCCGCACAGGGTCTTGCCGAACGTGGACTTGCCGCAGCCCGACTCGCCCACCACGCCGAGCACCTCGCCGGGTGCCACCTCGAGCGTCACGCCATCGAGGGCGCGTAGCCACCCGGTCCAGAGGCCGAAAGCGTTCCGCATCGGGAAATGCGTCGCCAGCGACTCGACCGCCAGGATCGGCGGCATCGCGTCAGGCGGCATCACGGGCCGGAATGGGGCTGTGGCAGCGGACGCTCTCGACCGCCGAGCCCTTCGCCGGAGGCCGTTCGGACCGACAGACCGGCAGCGCCCGGGGGCAGCGCGGATGAAACCGGCAGCCCGGCGGCGGATTGATCAGGTTGGGGACCGCACCCGCTATGCTCTCGGGCAAACCCGCCCCCGGTCGCGGCATGCTCTCCAGCAGAAGCGCGGCATAGGGGTGGCGCGGGCGGGCAAAGAAAACCGCCGAAGGCGCCGTCTCGGCCTCCTGCCCCGCGTACATGACCGTGATGCGGTCGCAGATTTCCCACGCCGCCCCGAGATCGTGCGTGGCGAACAGGACCGCCACCCGCTGTTCCAGCGCCAGCCCTCGGAGCAATGTCAGGATCTGCGCCTGGATCGTGACATCGAGCGCGGTCGTCGGCTCGTCGGCAACCACGAGGCGCGGCTCCCGGAGCAGCGCCATCGCAATCAGCACGCGCTGCAATTGCCCTCCCGAAAGCTCGTGCGGATAGCGGCGCATGATGGCGAGAGGATCGGGGAGCTGCACCCGGGCGAACATCTCCGCGATGCGTCTGCGCGCATCGGCACGTCCGTTTCGCGCTCTTCGCCGCGACCACCGCAGCACCTCGCCGGCCTGGGTGCCGATCGTGAACAAGGGGCTCAGCGCCGCCCGCGGCTCCTGCGGCACGAACCCGATCGGAAACGCCCGCCGAACCAAAGCTTCCTCGCGCCGGCTCGCGAGCACGTCCCGCTCCTCGAAGCAGAGCGCGCCGCCCCGCACCCTCGCACCGGCCGGCAGCACGCCGAGGATGAGCCGGGCCAGCGTCGTCTTCCCGCAACCCGATTCGCCGACGAGCCCCACGATCTCCCCTGTCCCGACCGCAAGATTGACCCGGTCGAGCACTTTCGCGGTCCCCCCGGGCGCCGGAAAATCGACCGACACGTCGGCAACGCGCACCAGGTCAGTCAAAAGACGCGTCCTTGGGCGAGCCGTGCCGCCTGAGGCGCGGATCGAGGACATCGCGCAGCCCGTCGCCAAGCAGGTTGAACGCCATCACGAGAATCAGGATCGCGATGCCGGGCGCGGCCGCATACCACCAGGCGCCCGGCAGAAAGGCGCGCGCATCGGCGATCATGCGCCCCCATTCCGGCGACGGCGGGGGCGGGCCAAGCCCGAGAAAGCCAAGCGCCGAGGCGGTAAGGATCGTCCCGCCCAGCCCGATCGAGGTGCGGATGATGATGGAAGGCGCGATCGCCGGAAGAATATGCAGCACCATCACGCGCCACGGCGAGGCCCCCAAGGCGATCGCCGCCTCGATATAGATCTCGCTCTTGGCGTTGCGTGTCTCGGCGTACACCAGCCGCGCCCAGAACGGCCAATAGGTCAAGGACAACGCGAGGATGACGTTCTGAATCTGCGGCCCGAGCGTCGCCGCGATCGCGATCGCGAGCACGATCTGCGGCACCGCGAGGAAGATATCCGAGATCCGCATCAGGAGATCGCCGAGAAAGCCCGACCAATAACCCGCGACAAGACCCATCGGCACGCCGATCAGCACCGAGACGGCGACCGCAATGACCGCCGTCACCAGCGTGATGCGCGCGCCGAACAGCAGGCGCGAATAGATATCGCCGCCCATCTGGTTGGTGCCGAACCAATGGACGGCGCTCGGCGGCAGCAGCCTTTGCGCCGTATGATAGGTGTCGACATCCTGCGGAAAGGTCGCAAGCTGCCCGGCAAAAATCGCCGCAAGCGCGATCGCCGCAATCACAACCAGCCCGGCCAGCGCCACGCGATCGCGGGCGATCCGGCCGAGCAGGCTCATCGGCCCAATCTCATCGACCACGGGGGTCGAGCACAACCTGCCCGATGTCGATCAGAAGATTGACCGCCACGAACATGACGCCGACATAGATCGTGAACCCGAGAATTGCATTGTAATCGGATTGCAGAATCGAGTTGACCGCGAACTGTCCCAATCCCGGCCAATCGAACACCGCCTCCACCACCACCGCCCCGGCCAGCAGGTTGCCGAAAACCAGCCCGATCTGGGTCAGCGTCCCGGTCAGCGCGGATCGCAAGACATAGCGCCAGACGGTCGCCCGCCGGGGAATCCCCATCGCCCGCTGGTAGTCGACGAAGAAGCTGCCGAGCGTCCCGATCACGCCCGCCCGCGTGAAGCGCACGATCGTCGCCATCGCCGGGAACGAAAGCGTCGCGACGGGAAGTGCGAGATGACGGAGAACGTCGATTTCCATGGACCAGTCGCCCGAGAGCGCGGCATCGATCGTGTAGAATCCCGTGACGCCGCTCGGGCCGAAATCGCTGATCCGGCCCTGCACGGGTGTCATGTCCAGCCACATGGAAAACAAGAGTTGAAGCAGGATCGCAAGCCAGAACGCGGCGATGGCCAGGCCGGAAACCGTGACGACGCGCAGAACATGATCGAACCATGAATTGCGGTGCAGCGCGGCCGTCACTCCCAGCGGCACGCCCAGCCCGACCGCCACCAGCATCGAATAGAACGCAAGCTCCATCGTCGCCGGCAGGCGCCGCCAGATCTCTCCCGCCACCGGCGTCTCCGTATAGACGCTGATACCCATATTGCCGTGGATCACCGCCACGATGTACCGCAACAACTGAACCGGTAGCGGCCGGTCGAAGCCGTATTCATGCCGGAGTGCTGCGAGCTGCGCCGTGGTCGCGTTCTCGCCCGCGAGGATCCTCGCCGGATCGCTCGGAACCACGTGCGAAACCATGAACACCAGTACGACCAGCCCGAGAAGCGTGATCGGGACCCAGATCAGCCTTCGTGCAATCAGCCCCAGCAGACGCACGGGATCCTAACTCAGGCGAGCCATTGCCACCGCATGTCCTGCGCGTCGCCGATCGGGCAGTAGCGCACGCCGCGCACCCGCTTGTCGAAGGCTCCGTAATAATTGGTGTTGTAGATGAAGAGCCCGGCCGCCTGATCCACCAGGATGCGCGAGGCTTCCTCGTACAGCGGCTGGCGGTCCTCCTGCTTGACGAGAACGAGCGCCTTGTCGGTCAGCTCGTCGAATCTCTTGTTGCTGAAGAAGCTGAGATTGCCCCTGCCGATCTGCTTGCTGTTGTAGATATAGCCGGTCCAATTGTCCGGATCGGCGAAGTAGGCGCTCCGCCATAAGGGGATCAGGTCGGCGCTGAGCTTCTCATCGCCGAGCTTGGCGTCGACCACGGGCCAGGGCTGGCTCAGGATCGTCACCATGACCCCGATCTTCGCAAGTCCGCTCTGCAGCAGCTCGGCGGCCTGCCCGCTCTGCGGATATCCTCCGAGCGCGTTGATCGTCAGCGTCCTGAGCGGCCCTTTCACCTTGGCGAGCGCCGCCTTGGCCTTGTCGAGGTCGTAGCTATACCCCACCAGATCCTTCGGCGCGCCCCACATCGGATCCGGAATGATCCCGGCATTGCGCGCGACCGAGCCATCGAGAAGGTTGTTGATGAAGCCGTCATAGTCGAACGCATAGCAGAGCGCCCGCCGCATGTTCACGTCGTCGAGCGGCGGCCGGCGGTTATGGATGATGAAATACATCGTGCGAAGCGAGGGCTTGGCAAGGATCTGAACGTTGGGCTTGCCTCGCATGCGCTTGATCTGGTCATAGGGCGTATAGCCGTCCAGCGCGTCGAACTCGCCCTTCTCCAGTCCAAGGACGCGGCTTGCGACCTCGAGAATGCCGAGGAACTCGACCTGGTCGAGATATTTCGGTCCCCACCCGGCGAAATGATCGGCGAACCGGTTGGCGGAAAATCCCACCGCCGGATCGTAGTGAGCGAGCGTGAACGAGCCCGACCCCGCCTCGTGGGACGCGAGCCACCCCCCGCCCCAGTCTCCCCCCTTCTCGTGCGCGCGCACCAGCTTGGAGTTGACGACCCACATCTCCGGCAGCACGGCCATGAAGACCGCATAGGGCTTGGTCAGCGTGAATCGCACGGTCTTCGCGTCGATCGTCTTCGTCGTTCCAGGCTTCACGACCGTCGAAAAGAGCCCGTAGGCCCCTTTCTTCAAGGCGAGAATGCGCTCCATGGAATAAACCACGTCGTCCGCCGTGACCGTGCTTCCGTCGTGGAATTTCGCGTCCTTGAGCGTGAACGTGTAGGTCAGCGCATCGGGCGAGATATCGACCTTCTCGGCGAGCCACATATTCAGCTTGGGCGGATCGTCGGTCCAACGGACGAGCGCGTCGTAGAGATTGAGCCGCGAGGCAATCCGGCCGATATCGAAGACCACGTGCGGATCAAGCGTATCGTAGCTGTTGTTGTTCGCGGTGACGAACTTGCCGGTCCCTCCCGCCAGGGCTGGTCTGGCGCCCGCCATCGACAACGCCGCAGCACCGAGCGCAAGTTCACGCCGGCCAAGGACAAATCGCCCGTCAGATCCGCCGATCATGCCATCCCCCACCGCCCCGACGCATGCCGTCGCGATCCTACCACCCGTCCCCCGCCTCGCAAGGTCGCTCATGGCGAAAGCGGCGATCGCGGGTGTATGCACCCGCACACGCACAAGCGCGGCATGGGCGGGTTGGTGGGTGAGAAATTCCAAACGCCCGATCATCTACCTCGCACGAGAAATGCGGGTTAGTGGTGCATCGCCGTGTCGCTCATGAATGCCCTTGCCGCACTCCTTGCGCTGATCGCTCTCGCTGGTCTTGCGGACCGGCTGGCCGGGCTCCTCCTCGTGCGCCGCTTCGCCCGCCAATCCCCGCCCGCGCCGCATCGGCGCCCGCCGATCTCGGTGCTCAAGCCGCTCGCCGGCGAAGAGCCGCTGCTCGAGGAGGCGCTCGCCTCGTTCTGCGGCCAGGACTATCCGGATCTTCAGATCGTCTGCGGCGCCGCCGACCCTTCCGACCCGGGGCTCGCCGTCGCCCGCCGCCTCGCCGCACGCTTCCCGGACCGCGATATCACCCTCGTCACCGGCCCCGGCCCGCCCGGTGCCAATCGAAAGGTCGCCAACCTCATCAACATGCTGCCGGCCGCCCGCCACGAGATCCTGCTGATCTCGGACGCCGACGTGCACGCCCCGCCCTCATATCTCGACGCCATCCTCTCCGCTCTCGAATCCCCGAACACCGGCCTCGTGACCACCCTCTACACCGGCCGGCCGGCAGCCCCGGGCTGGCCCGCTCGGCTCGGCGCGAGCGGCATCACCCACGGCTTCCTCCCCGCCGCCCTCGTCGCGCGCGCGCTCGGGCGGCAGGACGCGCTGGGCGCCACCCTCGCCCTCTCGCGCACCGTCCTCGCGCGCTCCGGCGGCCTCGAGCCCCTCCTCGACGAGCTCGCCGACGACGCCGTGCTCGGAAGGCGCGTCGCCGCCCTCGGCCTCCGCGTGGCTCTGGCCGCGACCGTCCCCGCCACCACCGTCCCGGAACGCCGGCTTGGCGCGCTCTTCCGCCACGAGCTCCGCTGGGCGCGGACCATGCGCTCGCTCGCCCCTCTCGGTTACGCCGCCTCCGCGCTCCGCTACCCCATCCCCTGGGCACTGCTGGCCCTCGCCGCCTCCGCCGCGCCCTGGTCCCTCGCTCTCCTCGTCCTCGCCTGGGCCGCCTCGGCGTCCGCCGCGCGCGGGATCGACCGGGCGCTCGGCCTCCCGCCGGTCCTGCCGGCCTGGCTGATCCCACTCCGGGACATCTTTTCCCTGGCCGTCCTGCTGGTCAGCTACACCGGCGAGCGGGTAGAATGGCGGGGAGCGGTGCTGCGCGCCGGCCGCCCCGGTAGCGGCAGCTCATCGCGCGCTCCCAAAAGGGGATTCCCGGGCCGATGATGAAGACGCTCTTCCTGCACCCCCCCTCGTTCGACGGATTCGACGGCGGCGCCGGCTCCCGCTACCAGGCGCGCCGCGAGATCCGCTCGTTCTGGTACCCGACCTGGCTCGCCCAGCCCGCCGCCCTGGTGCCCGGCAGCCGCCTCGTCGACGCCCCACCGGCGCGCACCCGCCTGGCCGAGGTCCTGCGCACGGCCAAGGACTTCGATCTCTGCGTCATCCACACCTCGACGCCCTCCTTCGCCGCCGACGTGAAAGTGGCCGAGTCCCTCAAATCGGCACAACCGAACCTCCGCATCGGCTTCGTCGGCGCGAAAGTCGCCGTCCAGCCGGAGGAGAGCCTGAAGGCAAGCGAGGCGATCGACTTCGTCGCGCGCAACGAATTCGACTTCACCATCAAGGAAGTCGCCGAAGGACGCCCCTTCTCACAAATCGACGGCCTCTCCTGGCGCGGCCCCGACAACAGCCTCACCCACAACCAAGAGCGTGCCACGCTCGAGGACATGGACCAGCTCCCCTTCGTCACCGAGGTCTACAAGCGCGACCTCGCGATCGAGAACTACTTCATCGGCTACCTGCTGCACCCCTACATCTCGCTCTATACGGGGCGCGGCTGCAAATCACGCTGCACCTTCTGCCTCTGGCCGCAAACCGTCGGCGGGCACCGCTACCGCGTGCGCAGCCCCGGCCACGTTGCCGAGGAGATCCGGCTCGCCAAGCACTACTTCCCGCAAGTCCGGGAATTCTTCTTCGACGATGACACCTTCACCGACAACCTGCCGCGCGCCGAAGAGATCGCCCGCGCGCTCGGCCGCCTCGGCGTCACCTGGTCCTGCAACGCCAAGGCCAACGTGCCACGCGAAACGCTGAAAATCCTGAAGGACAACGGCCTCCGGCTCCTCCTCGTCGGCTACGAAAGCGGCAACCAGCAGATCCTGCACAACATCAAGAAAGGCATGCGGATCGAGGTCGCGAAACGCTTCACCCAGGACTGCCACGAGCTCGGGATCCGCATCCACGGCACCTTCATCCTCGGCCTGCCCGGCGAAACCAAGGAAACGATCGAGGAAACGATCCGCTTCGCGACCGAGATCAACCCCCACACCCTCCAGGTCTCGCTCGCCGCCCCCTACCCCGGCACCTTCCTCCACCGCCAGGCGCTCGAGAATGGCTGGCTCGACGCCACCCACGCCGAGCTCGTGGACGATCACGGCATCCAGATCGCACCCCTCTCCTACGACCACCTCTCGCACACGGAAATCTTCGAAAGCGTGGAAACCTTCTACAAACGCTTCTACTTCCGCGCCCCTAAGATCGCCGCGATCGTGGGCGAAATGGTGCGAAGCCCCGCAATGATGGCCCGCCGCCTCCGCGAAGGCGTGGAGTTCTTCCACTTCCTCCGCGAACGCCATAAGGCGGCCTGACCGGGGCGTTGAGTTTCAAGACCCAGGGGGCTTCACCCCCTGGACCCCCACCAGGGCCTGAGGCCCTGGACCCCATCCGCTTGGCTGCCGCTGAGAGCGGTTTGGGCGTTTGCGCATCGCGCAAACGCCCAAACCGCTCTCAGCGGCAGCCAAAACGAAAGGGTTCCAAGGGCTCAGCCCTTGGCGGGGTTCCAAGGGGCAGAGCCCCTTGGCCTTAAAACCCACCGCCCCGGTCAGGCGCGTCCTGCTGACGGCCGATGATTTCGGGCTGTCCGAGGCCGTCAACGAGGCGGTTGAGCGGGCGCATCGGGGCGGTGTGTTGGGTGCGGCGAGTTTGATGGTGGCGGGGCCGGCGGCCTTGGATGCGGTGCGGCGGGCGCGGGAAATGCCTGGGCTGCGGGTTGGTTTGCATCTCGTGGTGATCGAGGGGAAGGCGGTGTTGCCGCGCTGGCGGATTGCCGGTCTCGTCGATGGGCGGGGTTGGTTTTCCTCGGATCAGGTGGGTTTGGGCGTTCGGTATTTGGTGTTTTGGCGGCAGTTGGCCGCGGAGATCAGGGCGCAGTTCGCGGCCTTTGTGGAGACCGGTCTCCGGCTCGATCATGCGGATGCGCACAAGCACATGCATCTGCATCCGCTCGTTGGGCGGGTGATGGTGGCGGTGGGTCGGGAGTTCGGGCTGGAGAGGGTGCGGGTGCCGCGGGAGCCGCCTGAGGTGTTGGCGGCGTGTGGTGAGCGGGTAGGGTTGGGCGAGAGGGCGTTGGCGAGCTGGAGCGGGGTGCTGGGGCGGCAGGTGCGGCGGGCGGGGATGTCGGCGCCGGATGCGGTGTTCGGCCTCCGCTGGAGCGGGCAGATGGATGCGGCGCGGGTGAAGGCGTTGGCGCCGCATCTGCCGGCGGGGCTTTCCGAGCTTTATTTCCATCCTGCCGTGCGCCGGGAGCCGCTGTTGCGGGAGTTGATGCCCGGCTATCGCCAGGAGGCGGAGCTTGCGGCGCTGCTGGACCCGGAGGTGAAACGGGCGCTCGAGGCGGTGGCCGAGATCGTCAGGGAGGAGAGCGCGTTTCCGGCCGATCGGGCGTGACCGCAGCGAGCAGCGCCGGGACGAAGAAGAAGGTGGCGAGCAGCGTGGCGCCGAGGCTGAGGAGAAGGAGCGTGCCCAAGGTGGCCGTGCCGCGGTCGGCCGAGAGCGCGAGCGAGCCGAAGGCGGTGCCGGTGGTGAGGGCGGAGAAGAGGATCGCGCGCGCGGTCGCCGAGGTAAGGAACTGCCGGCCGCCGGTGCGCCAGTTCATCACGAAATAGACGTTGAACGAGACGCCGACGCCGAGCAGCAGCGGCAGGGCGATGATGTTCGCGAAGTTGATGGGCAGCGGGAGCTGCACGATCAGGATCGCGGTGAGAAGCCCCGAGAGCAGGAGCGGGGCCATCACCAGGGCGACGTCGCGCGGGCGGCGGAGCGCGAGGGCGAGGATCACGGCGATGGCGATCAGCGCGCTGATCGCGGCGGTGCGGAAGGCGCCCACGATGATGTCGGCGCTGCCGACGATGTTGACCGCCGGCCCGCCCGCGTTGGGTGCGAGCGTGCGGACGGCGGCGACGAAGCGGCCGAGCCCCTGGCTGCTCTGTTCGCCGGTCTTGGCCAGCGCCTCGACCAGCGCGCGCCCGTCCGGCAAGACCCAGTCGCGCTTGAGCGCGGCCGGCAGGTCGGCCAGCGTCACCGGCTCGGCCGAAAGGGCCGCGCGCAGTCGGGCAATCTGATCGGGCAGGAAGCGCGTGAGAGATTCGCTCGCCGCCATCAGCACCGGGTCGGGCGCGGACTGGAGCGCCCGCAGGTCCTGGGCCAGCACGGCCAGCGGCGCGCCGGGCGGCAGCTTGGGCAGCGCCTCGGCAAACGAGCTGAGCGCGGTGCGGATGGCGAGCCTGAGCTCGGCCACGGTCACGGGCGTTGTGCGATCCTCGGCCGAGAGCGTCGGGGCGAGGATATCGGCCGCGTCCGCGATCAGCCCGAGCTTGCGGCTCTGGTCGTCCGGCACGAAGGACTGAACGGAGAGCACGGTCCCGACCTCGGGCAGGCGGCGGAGCCCGGTGGCGAGCCGGCCCGCCGCGGCAACGCTCGGCGTTAGGATCTGGGCGCTGTAGGGGTTGGTGACCGGGTTCTTGAGCAGCCGCCGGAGCACGATCACGGGCTCGGAGTGGGGGTTGCGGGTATCCAGCGGGTCGCCATCGAAGGCGACGCGCGGCAGCACCGCGACGCCGAGCACGGCAACCGCGGCGAAGATGCCGAGCACGGCGCGGGCGCGCCTGGCGAGCCCCTTCTCCAGCGGTGCCAAGGTGGCGAAGCCGATCTCGGCGCGTTCGCCGTGCGGATGAAAGAGGCTGAGCGCCGCGGGGAGGAAGGTCATCGTGCAGACGAACGCGATCAGCATGCCGACGCCGGCGATCAGCCCAAGCTCGGCGACGCCGCGGAACTGGGTCGGCACGAAGGCGAGGAAGCCGGCCGCGGCGCCGAGCGAGGCCACGAAAATCTGGCTGCCCGCACCGGCGGCCGTCGCGGCGAGCGCCGCCGGGGTCTGGCCCGTGAGAAAGCGCATCTCGCGGAAGCGGACGCTGAACTGGATCGAGAAATCGACCGCGATGCCGACGAAGAGGATGGCGAAGGCGACCGAGACGAGGTTGAGCGTGCCGATGGCGGCGGCGGCGAAGGTGGTGGTGAGCACGAGGCCGAGCAGGAGGGTGAGCGCGATCGGGACGACGATCCGCCAGCTTCGCGCGGCGAGGAAGAGCCAGAACGTGACGAGCAGGAGGGTCGCGATCGTGCCAACCACGGCGCCCTTCAGCACGCTCGCGAACTGGTCGTCCGAAAGGGCGATCTGCCCGGTGATGCCGACATGGACCAGGCCCTGCTGCACGAGCGGCAGCCCGCCGGCGATCTTGCGGAGCACCGCGGTCGCCGCACCTCCGGGCTCGAGCGCGCTGTAGTCGAGCTTGGGCTGCACCAGCACGATGCGGCTCGTTCCGGCCTGCGAGAGCGCCGGCCCCGAGAGGAGGTTGAGCCAGGAAAGCGGCTCGGGGTGGCCCTCCAGCGCGGCTTGCATCGTGTGGTGGATGGCGTCGAAGGCGGGCGCGTAGGGCGTGAGATCGACGCCCCCATGGGCGAGCCCAAGCGCCATCAGCGAGAGGGCGGAGAAGAGCCCGCGCCCGGTTGGGTCGGCGACGAGCTGGCCGAGCAGCGGCTGGGCGGTGATCAGATTGTCGAGCAGGGCGCGGAGCTTGGGCTCGGGGAGGAAGAGCAGGCCCTCCCGGCTGTAGAAGGGCAGCGCCTCGGGATCGCGCGCGGAGCGGAAATGCGCGGGATCTTGGTCGAGCGCCTTCACCAGCGCGGCGGCGGTCGCCTGCGACGCCTCGGGGATGCGCGAATCGAGAACGACGACGAGAAGATTGCTGAACTGGGGAAAGGCGCGCTCGAGCGCGATCTCCTGCTGGCGCCAGGGCAGGCTGCTCGGGAACATCTGATCGGTGTCGGTGATGATGCCGAGATTGGCCGCCGAGTAGAGGCACCCGAGCGCGGCAAGGAGCACCCCCGCCGCCACGACGAGAGCGGCGTGCCTGCGGCTCCAATCGACGAGGCGGGCGAGCAGCGTGGCAAGCGTCATGCCCGGGCGGCTTTCCTTGGGGGGACGGGGCCGACAAACCCCATTTTCCTCCGCGCCGCAACCTTCTCGCCCCTATGGCCTCGCCCGCATGGCTCGGCGGGCCGGGCGCGCTTGCCGCGGTCAGGGCGGCTTGTTACTCCGCCCAGGCGGCGGCGAGGCGGAGAAAGCGGCGATGCGCGTGAAGGATGTGAAGAAGGTGGTGCTCGCGTACTCGGGCGGGCTCGATACCAGCGTGATCCTGCGCTGGCTGCAGAACACCTATCGCTGCGAGGTCGTGACCTTCACCGCCGATCTCGGCCAGGGCGAGGAGCTGGGGCCGGCGCGGCGCAAGGCCGAGCTGATGGGCGTGAAGCAGATCTTCATGGACGATCTGCGCGAGAAATTCGTCGCCGACTTCGTCTTCCCGATGTTCCGCGCCAATGCGCTCTACGAGGGGCAGTATCTGCTCGGCACCTCGATCGCCCGGCCGCTGATCGCCCAGCGCCAGATCGAGATCGCCGAGGAGGTGGGCGCGGACGCGGTGGCGCACGGCGCCACCGGCAAGGGCAACGACCAGGTGCGCTTCGAGCTTTCGTACTATGCGCTCAAGCCGGACGTGAAGGTGATCGCGCCGTGGCGGGAGTGGGAGCTGACCAGCCGCACGAAGCTGCTCGCCTTCGCGGAGGCGAACCAGATCCAGATCGCGCGCGACAAGCGCGGCGAGGCGCCGTTCTCGGTGGACGCCAACCTGCTGCACTCCTCCTCGGAGGGGAAGATCCTCGAGGATCCCGCGATCGAGGCGGACGAGATCGTCTATCAGCGGACCATCCGGCCCGAGGATGCGCCCGATAGGGCAACCGTCATCACGATCGATTTCGAGCACGGCGATCCCGTCGCGGTGAACGGGGAAAAACTCTCGCCGGCGAGCCTGCTCACAGAGCTCAACGCGCTCGGGCGGGCCAACGGCATCGGCAGGCTCGACCTCGTCGAGAACCGCTTCGTGGGCATGAAGTCGCGCGGCGTTTACGAAACCCCGGGCGGGACCATCCTCTATGCCGCGCATCGCGGCATCGAATCGATCACGCTCGATCGCGAGGCGGCGCACCTCAAGGACAGCCTGATGCCGAAATACGCCGAGATCATTTACAACGGCTTCTGGTTCAGCCCGGAGCGGCGGATGCTCCAGGCGCTGATCGACGAGAGCCAGAAATCGGTGAGCGGGCGGGTGCGGCTCAAGCTCTACAAGGGCAATGTGAGCGTGATCGGCCGCGAGAGCCCGAACAGCCTCTATTCCTTGCGCGTGGTGACGTTCGAGGAGGACGAGGGCGCGTACGACCAAGCGGACGCGCAAGGCTTCATCAAGCTCAATGCGCTTCGGCTGCGGCTGGCCGCGATGGCCGGCAGGCGCGGCGGCGCCCTGTAAGGAAACGCGCTGTAACGAAAGAGGAGGGTTCGCTCATGCCCGTGCTCAACCGGATCGCCGATCTGGCACCCGAGGTCACCGCCTGGCGGCAGGATATCCACGCCCACCCGGAGCTCGGTTTCGCGGAGCGGCGCACGAGCGCGCTGGTGGCGGAGAAGCTCGCCGCATGGGGGATCGAGGTCACCACCGGGATCGCGGGAACCGGGCTCGTCGGCACGCTCCGCAACGGCAGCTCCGGCCGCGCGATCGGGCTTCGCGCGGATATGGACGCGCTGCCGATGGAGGAGATCAACCAGTTCGCGCACCGCTCGACGAGCCCGGGCGTGATGCATGCCTGCGGCCATGACGGGCATACGGCGATGCTGCTGGGGGCGGCGAAATATCTCGCCGAGACGCGCAATTTCGACGGCACCGTGCACTTCATCTTCCAGCCGGCGGAGGAGGGCGGCGGCGGTGGGCGGGTGATGGTGGAGGAGGGGCTCTTCGAGCGCTTCCCTTGCGATGCGGTTTATGGCGCGCACAACGACCCGGCGGTGCCGGTGGGGACGATGGTGGTGATGGAAGGCGCGCTCAACGCGTTCGCCGACCGGTTCTGGATCCGGGTGCGGGGCCGCGGCGGCCATGCGGCACGGCCGCACCATGCGATCGACCCGGTGGTGGTGGGCAGCCAGATCGTGCTCGCGCTGCAGACGATCGTCGCGCGGCGCGTCGATCCGATCGATTCGGCGGTGATCTCGACCACCCAGTTCCACGCCGGCAGCGCCGGCAACGTCATTCCCTTCGACGCGACGCTCAACGGCACGGTGCGCACGTTGAAGCCCGCCGTGCAGGACGAGATCGAGCGGCAGATGGGCGAGATCGTCCGCTCGATCGCGGCCGCGCACGGCGCCGAGGGCGTGCTCGAATACCACCGCGGCTATCCGCAGGTGGTGAACGCGGCCGAGCCGACGGAGCGCGCCGCGCGCGCGGCGGCGAAGATCGTGGGCGAAGAGCACCTCGTCCGGCGCGTGCCGCCGCGGATGGGGGGCGAGGATTTCTCGTACATGGCGAACGCGGTGCCGGGCTGCTTCGTGCGCATCGGCCAGGGCGGCAAGAGCACGGGGCGCACGCCGGCGCACCATCCCGAGTACGATTTCAACGACGAGATTCTGCCGATCGGCGCTTCGGTACTGGGCGAGCCTCGTCGAGCAGGAGCTTGCGCGGAGCTAAGGGGGGACAGAGCGTTCTGCGGCGCCGTCCCCCTCGGTTTTGCGTTACGATATTGATAAGGTTCATGTTTCACGTGAAACATGGGACAGGTACTGCTGACCGACCGAGGGCATCGAGCAGCGCGGCACCGGTGCGGATGCCGTTGTGGAAGCATTCGAGGGTGAGGTTCTCGTCGGGGGCGTGGTTGGCCGCGTCCGCGTTGGCGTAGTTGATGACGAAGGCCGGAATGCCGAGGATCTTGGTGAAGGCGTAGCCGGGCAGGCTGCCGAAACCCGCGGGATAGAGCAGCGGCTCGGAGCCGCGGGCGGCGAGGATCGCGGCCCGGATCGGCGCGGCGTAGGGCGAGTCGAGCGGGGTTTTCGAGGGGAGCATGCCCTCCTCCTCGGCGATGAGCGTGACCTCCGGGGCGTGGCGCGCGACGTGGGCCGCGAGCTTGGCGAGGATGTCGGCCGGCTCTTGGGCTTCGACGAGGCGGATGTCGCATTTGGCGAAGGCTTCGTGGGGCAGGACGGTCTTCGTGCCGGGCCCGTCATAGCCGCCGTGCAGGCCGTTGATGGTGAGGGTGGGGAAGAAGCAGAGCCGGTCGTAGAAGGCGCGGTCCGCCGGGGCGTCGAGGCGGGAGAGGCCGAGCGTGCGCTTGAACTCGTCGAGATCGAGGGGAAGGCGTGATGCCGCGTCGCGTTCCGCCTCGCTCGGCGGGACGATCGCGTCGTGGAAGCCCGCGATGGTGATCTCGCCGCGTTCGTTCTTCATCGTCGCCAGCAGTTGGACGAGGGTCCAGAGCGGGTTCGGCACGACGCCGCCGAAATTGCCGGAATGGACGTCGCGGTTGGCGTGGCGGGCGCGGAGCTCGAAGGAGACGACGCCGCGCGAGCCGAACTTGAGGGTGGTGCGTCCCGAAGGGTGCATCTGGCCGTCCGCGGTGACGGCGAGATCGGCGCGGAGTGCGTCGCGATGAGCAAGGACGAACTCGGCGATGTGCGGGCTGCCGACCTCCTCCTCGCCTTCGAGGAGGAGGGTCACGTTGCAGGGCAAGCGGTGGTGCACTTTCAGGTGCGCCTCGATGGCGAGGATCTGTGCGAGATGCTGGCCCTTGTTGTCGGCGACGCCGCGGGCATAGAGGCGGCCGTCGCGGATGGCGGGCTCGAAGGGCGGCGTGGTCCAGGCGGCGAGCGGATCGGGCGGCTGCACGTCGTAATGGCCGTAGAGCAGCACGGTTGGCAGGTCCGGCGCCTCGTCGCGGCGCGCGAGCACCATCGGATGGCCGGCGGTCGGGACCAGCTTCGCCTCGAGGCCGATCTCGGTGAGCATGGCGAGCAGGAGGCCGGCGACCTCGGCGATGCCGATATCGTGGGCGCTGATGCTGGGGTGGCGGACATAGTCCATGAGGCGGGCGAGATAGGAAGCGCGCTCGCGATCGATGTGGGTGAAAATCTCGGCAAGCTCGGGGGAGATCGTCATGGGCATCGTCCGTTGCGGCGGGGAATAAGGTATCGGCGGTTCAGCCGAGAGTAGACATCCGCCGGCGATTTCCGGGCAGGCCGGGCCTGCCCGCTGCGCGGGGGATCGTGCGGCGTGGCTTGAAGAGCTGCGGCGGCGCCGACGGGTGCGATCTGGATGGCGGTCCTGCTCGGAATCCTGGTCTCGCTGGACCGCCGGCGTGACGGGATTTTTCTCGTCCCGCCCTTCGCCGCGACGATGACCATCCTTCTTTATCTACCTAATGTCTCGATTGCCCAGCCGTTCGCCATCGTCTTCGGCTCGCGCCGGGCGTTGCGCTCGCGATGTATCCCGCGCTGCTGCATCCCCGGCGATGGTTCGCCATCGAGGTCGTGCTGCCGTTCACGCTCGCGGCGGTGATCTCGGCGGCGCTGATGAGCCGGCTGCTCCGAAGCTGGCCGCGCTACCCTGCGCCCGCCCGATCGGCCGAACGCCCGCGCGTGGTCCGAAGGCGGTGAATGGCCTGAATCCGGGCATTGGCAACTGTTGCCAAAACTGCTATCTCTCGGAGGGGAGATCAGTGGGATTAAGCCGATGCCGACCCGTAATATAAGCCTGACACCGGAGCAGGACGCCTTCATCGATGAGATGCTCGAGGTCGGCGAATACCGCAACGCGAGCGAGGCCGTGCGCGATGCCATCCGCGCGCTGCAACAGCGCCGCGCGGAGGGAGCGCTCAAGCTCGAAAAGCTGCGCGTGGCGATCCAACAAGGCGTCGCGGCGCTCGATCGCGGCGAGTTCACGGAAGTCGAGGACGAAGATCTGGACGCCTATTTCGACGACCTCGTGACGTCACCCGGCCGTTGATCCCGCGTGGCGCGGTATCGGCTTTCCAAACCGGCGGAGGCCGACATCGCCGCGATCCTCGGGCGAAGCGAAGAGCATCACGGAAGGGAAGCCCGTATCCGCTATCGTGCCTGCCTCACCGCAGCGATACGGCGCGTTGCAGCCGATCCGGGGGGCGTTCAACGCTCGATCGCTCCGAGCTTGATACCGGGATTCGCAGCTTTCACATTCGCCACAGCTGCGACGAGAGCCGGGAGGCGCCGGTCGCGGCCCCGGTGCATGTGCTCTTCTATCGTCTGATGCGATCTGGCGGCGTCGAGATCGTGCGTGTGTTGCACGACCGTATGGAGCCGCGGCTGCATATCGGGCCTGGGGCGGAGGCAACAGGGAAGTAAGGGGGATACCGATGCCGTCGCGGTTGGGGCTTCGAGCGCGCAATGACTGAACTGTTCAGCTCCTTTATCTCGAAGGCGTTCCTGCGTTCAGTTTGGGCGCTTGAGTTCCAGGCGTCCGAGGGCTCGGACGAAGAAGCCGCGCTCGATAACCGGCTACGGCGCTGGTCGGCACGAAGGGACCTTCGGGAGACCTCTGCCGAGGCCGCTTTCATACAAGAGTTCTTTCGCGACACATGGGGTTACGAGCAAACGGGCCAAGCGAGCGCCGAGAGCGGTTCGTTTACGCTGTGGCCGAAATTTCCGATTTCCGGGGAGGCCCGGCCTGCGGGGTCGTGCGGCGCGGCTTGAAGAGCTGCGGCGGCGGCGGGTGCGATCTGGATGGCGGTCCTGCTCGGGATCCTGGTCTCGCTGGACCGCCGGCATGACGGGATCTTTCTGGTCCCGCCCTTCGCCGCGACGATGACCATTCTTCTCTATCTTCCCGATGTCTCGATCGCCCAGCCGTTCACGATCGTCTTCGGCTCCGCCTTCGGTGCGGCGATCGGCACGGCGCTCGCCTTTGCGCTCGGCTTCGGCCCCTCTATCGCGATGGCGGCCGCGCTCGCTGCCCTGATCGTGCTCCCCTTGGTCAGGGCCTATCACCCGCCGGGTGTCGCGCTTGCGATGTATCCGGCGCTGCTGCATCCCGGGCGATGGTTCGCCATCGAGGTTGTGCTGCCGTTCACGCTTGCGGCGGTGATCTCGGCGGCGCTGATGAGCCGGCTGCTCCGAGGCTGGCCGCGCTACCCTGCGCCGCTTTAGCGGCGTTATGAATTTAACCCATGGTTGGATTGCCGAGCGGCCGGACCTGGCTCGGAGTTCCGGCCTCGGCCCAAGCACGAACCCGCTCCGCGGATTGGTGCTGTGGTTGAGTTATAAGTTGTCGCCCCAATCAATTGCCGCTGAGGCAAAGGAAGATTGGGGCGCTGCCCCAAACCCCGCCAGGGGCCGAGCCCCTGGACCTCACCACTTGTTGGGACAGTCGTGATCCGGCAGTGAGTCGTCACGCGTGAACGCGCCGGCGGTCGGTTCAGCGCGCCGTCCCTAACACTTGAGCCGGGCGAGATTACCTCTCGAGCATTGGAGTTCCCTTCATCCTGAGAGGAACTTCCGATGCCTGTTTCAACTATCGACCGCCCCGTCAGTGCGCTGCGCCAACGTATGCTCGACGATATGGCAATGCGCGGCCTGCGATCCGATACCCAGCGCGACTACATCCGCGTTGTGCGCAGCTTCGCCGCCTTCCTCGGGCGGTCGCCCGATACGGCGACGGCTGAGGATATTCGCCGGTTTCAGGTGCACCAGCACGAGAGCGGCGTACAGCCACCTACGATCAACTGCTCCGTCTCGGCACTGCGTTTCTTCTTCACCGTCACGCTCGACCGGCCGGACCTGTCGCGCCGCCTGGTCCTGGCGCGCTACCCGCTCAAGCTGCCAGCGGTGCTGACTGTCGAGGAAGTCGGCCGGCTGCTCGAAGCAGCACCGGGTCCCAAATACAAGGCGATACTTGGCACCGCCTATGGTGCGGGCCTGCGCGTGTCGGAAGTGGCCAGCCTCAAGGTCGATGATATCGACAGCAAGCGCATGCTGATCCGCGTCGAGCAGGGCAAGGGGCGCAAGGACCGCAACGCCATGCTGTCACCCCAGCTCCTCACGCTGTTGCGGCTGTGGTGGGAGGAAGGCAAGCGACGCCGGGTCATGCTGCGGCATGGCTGGCTGTTCCCAGGGCGCAGTTGCACCGATCCGATCTCGACCCGGCAGATCAACCGCGCGACCCATGAGGCGGCCGAAGCGGCTGGGATCAGGAAGCGGGTGTCGCCCCATACGCTGCGCCACAGCTTCGCCACCCATCTGCTGGAACAGGATGTCGATATCCGCGTCATCCAAGTCCTGCTGGGGCACAGCAAGCTCGATACGACCGCGCTCTACGCGCGCGTTGCGACCAAGACGATCCGTTCGGTGACCAGTCCTCTCGAGCATTTGGCATTGCTGATGCAGGGCGAGGAACCCAGCGGCTGAACCCGCTTGCGCACCTCGCTCGAGGTCGCCGATATCTTCCAGGCTGAAGGCGCCGGCTATCGTGCCGTCCAGGCCGGCCATCTGAGCCTGACCCAGCTCAAGGTCATGTCGGCGATCGAGAACTGCCGCACCGCGGCGCTTGGCGGCCATGTCGATGCCTGCGAGGACTGCGGGCATCAGCGCATTGCCTACAACAGTTGCCGCAACCGCCACTGCCCCAAGTGCCAGGGCGCCGCTGCCCGCATCTGGCTGGCCGAACGCGAAGCCGACCTGCTGCCGGTCGGCTACTTCCATGTCGTCTTCACGCTGCCGGCCGAGATCGCAGACATCGCCGTGCAGAACAAGGCGATCGTCTACGATCTGCTGTTCCGCGCGGCGTCGGAGACGATGATGACGATCGCGGCTGACCCCAAGCACCTCGGCGCCCGCATCGGCATCACCGCCGTGCTCCACACATGGGGATCGGCGATGACACACCATCCCCATATCCACATGATCGTGCCGGGCGGCGGCATCTCGCTCGACGGGCAGCGCTGGATATCTTCGCGTCCGGCCTTCCTGCTGCCGGTGCGGGTGCTGGGCGCGCTCTTCCGCCGCCTGTTCCTCACCCGGCTGATCGAGCTCCATGCGGCCGGACGACTTGCCTTCTTCGGCACCCAGGCCGGTCTCGCCGACCACCGCCTGTTCCTGCGTCATCTCGCTGCGGTCAGGAAGAAGCGGTTCGTGGTCTATGCCAAGCCACCGTTCTCCGGCCCCGAGGCCGTGCTCGCCTATCTCTCGCGCTATACCCACCGGGTCGCCATCTCGAACCAGCGTCTGATTGCGTTCGACGAGACCGGCGTCACCTTCCGCTACAAAGACTACCGCCGCGATGGTCCCGAGCGGCAGCGCGTCATGACGCTCGCGCCGCACGAGTTCATCCGCCGCTTCCTGCTCCATGTCCTGCCGCATGGCTTCCACCGCATCCGCCATTACGGCTTGCTCGCCAGTTCCGCCCGCAAGGCCAATATCGCGCGTGCCCGCGAACTGCTTGCCGTGGCACCGCCGCCGGAGCCGCTCGAAGCGCCAGAACCCTCCGATTGGCTCCCGCCCTGTCCCTGCTGCGGCGGTCGCATGATCATCGTCGAAACCTTCGGGCGATGGCGGCAACCACGCGCGCCACCTCACACGCCCGCACCAACCGGGAGACGCACGTCGTGACCCGGCACCGCTTGCGCTCACCTCACGCCGCAACACCACCGTTGCGGCGAATGCCCCCAGAGCGCGCCTTGCGTCAGGATCAGCGGAAAGCTGCTGTCTCTCAGCCGCAGCAGGTCCCCAAGTCACCATCCGCCTGGCGACAAATCTCACGCACCAAGCCCCCGCCAACCGCCGAGCCGAGCCGGCTGCGCAACCACCCCAACCGCGCAAAACACGAAATCCCCATAGATCATCACCGCAACCCCGCGGGTTCGTGCTTGGGCGGTTTTCCGACGCCTGGCGGCATCCGAAAACCTTCACCAATCGGTCGTAGAGCGGGCCATTCAACAATCCTGGAAGCGGGCGTTGACGGACGCCTCCCGCCGGCGGCTTCGCGCAAATCTGCCGTTCAGTCGGGCGGCGCTGCTCTCCAAACCAGGCGTCCATCCAGGGGCTTCCCAGGTTGCGATGGAGGGGCGTGGTCGCGCGGCCGTCCGGGGATGCTCATGGCGGCGCGGCTATGTTTTGGTAACGCTCGGCTTTATCTGCCTTCATACTGTCATTACGGGCCTCACGCGATAGGCGCCTCAGCCGAGGTCCCGGCCGCGCCGCAGCCAGTGCGCCCGGGCTTGGGATGCCTCTCGAGGTCGGGCGCCGGCTTCAGCCGCTGGCTGCCTGCCTCGCGCCCATTCGCCCGGGTTGACGTCCGCAGCGCCGGTTGTGGCGACAAGGAGACTCAAGCTGTTAAGCGGGTTGTCCGTAGCCGGGGAAGGCGGTCGGGCGAAGAACGGGGGGCGATCCCGCTCAAATTCCGGCCTGCGCTCCTGGGGGATCGACCGATTGCGACCCGGCGCGCCGCGCTTACTGCGCCGCCCCGGCGTCACGCTTGCCATCTCTTCGCGCTTGGTAGAACCTCGATGCCCATGGAGTCCGCATTCGACCAGCTCATGGCGGGCATCTGCCGTACGGCGCGGGTGGAAGTCCGCGGGGGCCATGGCGCGCTCGCGGTTGCGGATGGTCCGGACCTGTTCGTTCGGCCTCCGATCGTCCATCTGGCCGGCGACTTCAGCCGTGCTGAGGTCGCGTTGGTGCAGGCCCCGGCTGCGGTTGGGAAGTCCACTCTCG
Organism: uncultured Pseudomonadota bacterium; assembly: GCA_963745975.1. Taxonomy (GTDB): domain Bacteria; phylum Pseudomonadota; class Alphaproteobacteria; order Acetobacterales; family Acetobacteraceae; genus JAKAWQ01. The sequence continues at coordinate 1,178,818 of CAVUZJ010000009.1, read as the reverse complement.
TCCGCTACCTTTCAGCCGAGTGCGCTGCGCCCGTTTTGGACCTCGCAAACGTCCTGGCGGGCGCGAACACCCTTTCCGGGAGCCTGCCGGAACTGCACCCGGATGCACCGGCCTGGTTCCGGAAGGGGGAGCTGACGGTATTGGTCGACGCGCTTGACGAAAGCATGCTGCGTTCGCAAAGACACTTCGAGGAATTCATCCGCACTAGTACCCGCTTTCCTTCTTAGGTGAGTCGTGATTTAAGATCGGGATGATTCCCGAGGCAAGAGAAGTTCGGCTGACGGCGAAGGTACGCAAGCTGCTTGAGGCGCGCTGCCGGGCGCCGACGACGGCGCAGGGCGAGGCGAAGCGGGCGCGGATAGTGTTGCTGGCGGCTCAGGGCCGCAGCACGCGGTCGATCGCTGAGGAGGTGGGTGTTCAGCCGCGCATCGTCAGCAACTGGCGACGACGCTTTGACGAGGAGGGCCTGGCAGGGCTGAAGGACCGGTCGCGTGGAAGCAGGGAGCCGCTCTACGGTCCGGCGACGAATAAGCGCATCCTGGCGGTGCTCGATCGGCCACCACCGCCGGGCCAAGCGCGGTGGACGGGCCCGCTGGTGGCGCAGGCGCTGGGCGACGTTGACGTTCAGTATGTCTGGCGGTTTCTGCGTGAGCACAAGATCGACCTGGCCGCCCGCAAATCCTGGTGCGAGAGCAACGACCCCGCCTTCGTGGCGAAAGCCGCCGACGTGGTCGGCTTATATGTGGATCCGCCGGCCAAGGCGATTGTTCTCTGTGTCGACGAAAAGCCATCGATCCAGGCTTTGGAGCGGGCGCAAGGCTATCTGAAGCTGCCGAACGGGCGGGCCTTGACCGGGCAGAGCCACGACTACAAGCGGCACGGCACGACGACCCTGTTTGCCGCCCTCGAGGTCGCGACCGGGAGAGTGATCGCAGCGCATTCCAAGCGGCGGCGGCGGGTTGAGTTCCTCGGCTTCATGAACGGCGTTGCCGCGGCCTACCCGGATCGCGAGCTTCACGTCGTCCTCGACAATCTCAACACTCATAAGAAGAACGACCGCTGGCTCAAGCGGCATCCGAACGTGCAATTCCATTTCACCCCGACGCGGTCGTCTTGGCTCAACCAGGTCGAGACCTGGTTTTCGATTCTCCAGAGCCAGTCGCTGACCGGCGCTTCGTTCGCCGCCGTCGCCGAGCTGCAGCAGCACATCGATGCTTTCATTGCAGCCTACAACGCGACAGCAGAGCCATTCGCCTGGACCAAGAAGAGGGTCTATCAGCGACGATTTAAGAACCGCCGTATCACTCAAGTATGATTCCAGGTACTAGCGCGATCGCGCTTAACGATGCCCCCAGGCGCCCAGGCACGCTACGCTTGATCCTATTTGGCCGAGCACCTGCCCTTGAGGTCGTGCGCTTCGGGTGCGAAGTGGACGCTCCAGATGTCGGGATTGTGAGCCTCGAGATTTCGTTTTTCGATGAGGCCGCAGCGAGAGATCTTGTCCAGCAAAGGGCGGCAAGGGAGCTCGAGGTTCAGGGATTGGCCCAACGCCCTGCTGTTGTGGATGACCTCCTGACCGCCTATTTTGACGCCATAGAGCAAGCGTTAGGGCTCGCGCAGGGGACGCTGTGGTCGGACGAGAAGGGGCGAGCGTTTGCCGGTTACGCGCCTGTCCTCGATACGCTCGGCTATAGTTTCGCTCAGAGCGGCAATCCTGTCCACTTGAAGAATGCCCTGATCAAGAGCGGGACCAAGCAAGCATGGGGTGTGCTTGAGACAGTATTGGGCGCAGTGCTCGTTCGTGAGCGCGACGAAAAGTTTGTCCCGAATCTGCCCTGGAAAGGTGTTGCGCCGGAGATTTATGACCGACACGAACAGTTTCTGTACCTCAATCAGTTCGTGCGCGGCTTGCCCCTGGAGCTCAGCTCGCGCGGGGGACTTCCGTCCTCGCGAAGAGAGCAATACAAAGAGAGGGTTCAAGCTGCCGTCACCGTACATCCGTTTGTTCGCGAGAAAGGGTTCGCGAACGAAGTGTTCGGGTCCTTAGTCGCTGCGTACCACATATGCGTGCTTTCTACATTCCCGACAGAGATCGCCTCCCTGGAGGAGCTGGCCAGGACGCCCTTCCTATGGCGCGCGTGCCGGAGCCTCTTGACCAAGGACACGCTCATAGATGGCGAGGCGCTTGGCTACTTCCTTGTCTCCCTTTGGATCGACCCTATGGCGGGCCGCTCGGACGTTCGGGTCATGGACACCGGCGACGGCGGCGCGAGGCTGGTAGCCGAGGTCGATGGCGGTGAGCTGTCTTTCTTGACGACGTTCCCGCTGCGGCTTTTGCAGCATCTCGGGAGGGGAGCCGAAGTGCGCGTCTCTGGTGAGGTGCGTCTGACCTGCTTCGCCCAGAGCACATCCTTCGAACTCCAAGAGGGCGCGGCACTGACCTGCGGTAGGCTCAAGGCGGAGGTCAGGCTGGTTAGGGTGAACGACGGGGCAAGCGTCGACGCAGAGGAAATCGACCAACCTCCGAACATTGAGATCCTTCGCGTGGCACCGAGCGCGAACGGTGAAGGTAGAGGAGCGCAATCGCGGTTTATCGTTGGTGGCATTCTGGCTAACACGCACCCCTGGTCGGTAGCGGCAACGGAGAAAAGGCCAGGCGGCGGCGAGATTTGGGACAAGTGGGTCGACCTCATCTACCGGTGCGCTGCAAGGGCGTCCGCGGGGCGCTTTCCGGTCCTGAAGGCGGACGGGGAGCCGGCTGACGGCGATGACAGCTCTGGTAACTGGGTCAGGCTTCAGTTTTCGGATGAGTTCGCCAGGCTTATCTCCGAGATTCAGGGAGCGGGCCTAGGGCGCTTGGAACCGATCCAGGCGTCGGGGCAGCCCAAATTTCGATTGAAAGTCGAATTCCAGTGGAAGGACTTGCTTGCAGCGGCGCAACGCCCGGGCGGGGCGGAGCAGAGCCTTGCCAGGCTGATCCAGAACCTACGAGGGCTGTGAGCGCGCTGGGGTAATCCGGCGAGCGTGAGGTTTCTGAGCGCCCGCGTAGATTTTCGTCTGCCGACGCCCGCGTCGGCTATATTCTTCCCGGTCGGGAATAATTTGCCTGTTCCGGGCCGAGTCCCCGCGCAATCTTCCCGATCGGGAATATGGAGCGGCGGCGTGGCCGATCAGGCGGAGCGTGAGGTGGTAAAGGCATTCGGACAAATGATTCGAGCCCGGCGCCGAGCCCGGAAGCTGCGACAGGACGAGCTCGCGCTGATCGGCGGTCCGGCGCAGGTCCGCCCGCGTCGACTCCCGCTTCACAGGCATACCAAGGAGGTTGGGGCGTTCGGCCGTGTATTCGGCGAGCCATCTTGCGGGTTGGATGTGTTTGCGTGGCGAAGGCGGCGGCTTGTCGCCGATAACAGGCCGGGCGCGATCGCGACAGCGATACGAGGACCATGGCGTGGTCACTCGTTTCCCCGCGGCCTCGTCCGGTTCTGCGATCGCCACGCGGACCAATCCACGGGCTCTGAAGTCTCAACCTTCAGCCCCTCGCCGATGTCGAGCTTTTCCGTGAAGATCACTAGATTGAGTTCCGTGCTTCGCGCGCTGGGCACAATCAATCCGTCGAAATCGAGAAAGAAGGCGGCCGCTGCAATGGCCTGCGTGACGGAGTACTCGAAGGTGGCGTAGCGCCTGACGTCCACCCCCAATGTCGCCAGGCTGCTCACGTCGGCGAAGCGAAGTGAGCTGTTGGTTTGAGCCGTGATCCGGTGAAGTTCGTGCTCCAGGCGGCTTGGCCACACTGGCTCTAGTGAGAGTCGGTAGCCTATTTCGGCAAGAGCACCCGCCCGTGCAAGGCTGGTGTAGAGGACCTCGAACTCGCCGGGCGGGCTCCAACGGCCGCCGGCCGTTGATCCCCGCAGCGCATCGCGGCCCATCGCTGCCACGCGCCAGGTCTCGCCGCTGAACGCCTCGGAAGGACGCGACTCAAGGGCGTCCAGCAGTTCTCGATCATGCTGGCGAGAGAGGCCGCCCGTTGTCACGTGAAGGTGGCATCAGACAGACTGTCAATCACAGCCAAAACACGATCTGCACCACCGGTATGGATCAGGTCGATGGCTCGCGCGCCGTCCAGCAGAGGGTGGCGCGCGTACAGCCATAGGCGGGTCTCCTCAGGACTGTAGAACTCCGCCAAACGATCGACGATGTAGCGCAAGTCGGAGATGACGAGCTGTGTCTTGGGCTGCGGTGCGGCCTTCCCGGCAGCCCAGCGCGAAACCGTGGCCTGTGAGACGTGAGTGATATTGGCGAGATCCGACCCCTTGAGGCCGCCGCGTGAGCGTAGATCTTCGACCAGGCGGGCAACCGCGCCGCTCATGGCCGCCCCCCTTGGATAACCGACATGCCGCCCGGTCCTGGCCTGCTGCCGCGAAAGGGCGGCGAAGCGGATGTCGGCGTAGCGGTACCATCCGCCTCGTGCAGGGCGCCGAGGGCATCACGGAGCCGGGTCAGTCGTGACTTCGCGTCGACGACGAGCTTCTGAACTCCCTTATCGCTGAATTTTAGTTTGCTCGCCTGCCTGGTCGATCTCACAGCGGGATCGAGCTGACGTAGGAGAAAAGTCTCGGCGCGACGCGAGGGAGGAATCTTCGAGAGTGCTTCGAGTTGGCGGCTGCGCTGCGTGATGAAGTGGGCGTGGCCGTTCTCCAGCATATCCTCGTGGCCGTGTGCGCAGCAGCTCGAATCCGCGCACGCGAACCGGGCCTTCGTCCCTCGTACCGCAAAAAAGGCCTGCATCTGCTCTTCGGTCAGGTAGCGGTCGAGGTCTGGTACGTAGGCCCGCAGCGAGGTGCCTCCTCTCTTGCCGTTCGGCGGCTTCCGCCACTGCGCCAGATCGAAACTTTCGCGCTGCCCAGCGCCGTGGCTAATGCCTCCGAACGCTCCAAACGCGAGGGTCGATAGCCCGGCAAACCCTCCGGCCATGTCCAGCACCAAGGGTAAACCGAGATATTTGAGGCTTCGGGCTGCTTCGATCACGTGCCGTGTCCTCGCCCCGGTCGACGTTGCGCCGAAGCCGGAGATGCGCACCCAGAGGTTCTGCACCGGAAGGCCGCCCAGTCCGTCAAGTGCCGCCGCACGCTTCTCGCTGTCACGGAACTCCCGGGCGCTCATGATTACCAGATGGTCGATCGCAACATCCTTCGCCCCTACCCTGTCGAGTTCAATCCGCAGGTGCTCGGTCGCCCGGACGTCGATGGACCGCCACTCGTCCCCTTCGGCCGCATGCACTGGGGCGAGCACGGCACTTGGCCCGATGGTCGCTACAAACCCGGCGAAACGCTTCGCGAAATCGTCGTTACGAGTTACGCCGAAGTCGCCAGGAGCCCAGGGCCGGTCCGGATTTCCCCATGGCAGCTTCCCGACCGCGGACCCAAAACGGCCGGGCATCGCGGTTTCGGCCACGTTCAAGTCGATGACGATCTCTCGTCCCGCCGCCTTTTGGGCGCGGAGAAAGTCGGCTTGTCCCATGGCATATGCGGCGTCGAAGACTAGGCGACTAAATCCGAGACGATCGGCTGCGTGCAATGCCTCGAGCTTGTGGTGGCCGGTATGCCCGACGCGAAGAAAGCCGGCGAGCGGAGGGCTCGTCGGATGAAGGATGTGGACGTTCGAAGGGGTCATAGGGCGGGGACTCACGTTTGCCTTTCACAAGATAGGCTTCCTGAGAGGTTTTTGCAAGACGAGTTGCGGTGAACCCCGTTCTGGCGGCTATCGGGTTCGAATGTCCGACTTCGGCGCGTCGGCGCTCGGAAGCGCACCGGTTGCAACCGGGGGTTGAATTCATTACACCCTCCAGACGTGATGTCTCGATAGGTTGTTTTCCGGGAGGGGGCTGCTGCGATCGGCGATTGTGCGTTCGCGAGCGGGCCGTGCGCGGGCGGGATCACGATCTCGGAGCAGGTCGCCGGGCGGGCCTCCGATTCGGCGAGCATCCGCTCGTGCTGGGCGGTTGGTACTGGGCGATTCGTAGTGGGCGGCGCGCGCTTTCGACTTGGCGCGCCGCGCGCGCGGGGCATGGAGTTTTCTTCCCGCCCGGGTGGATTTTCACCTGCCGACGCCCGCGTCGGCTGTATTCTTCCCGATCGGGAATAATTTGCCTGTTGCAGGCCAAATCCCCGCACTATCTTCCCGATCGGGAATATGGAGAGGTGATATGGTCGATCAGGCGGAGCGTGAGCTGGTGCAGGCGTTCGGACAAATGGTTCGAGCCCGGCGCCGAGCCCAAAAGCTGCGGCAGGACGACCTTGCGCTGATCGCCGGTGTCGGCGTGCGCTTCATCCATGACCTCGAGAACGGCAAGCCGAGCTGCCAGCTGGGCAAGGCACTCCTTGTCGGCCGCACCCTCGGGATCAAGGTAGCTGCGAAAACGTCCGGCAATAATCCTCTGCCTCAGGATCAGGCGCCTTGAGCCAAATTCCAGTCTATTTCGAGGAGGCGCTGGTTGGGCAGATCAGAATTGGTGCAGGCGATTTCGAGTTCGCTTATGACCCTTCGTGGGCGGACCATCCGCCTGCCTTCCCTGTGTCAGTGCTTGCACCTCTCCATTCGTCGGGGATGTCCGCCGAGCAGTTCGTGCCATGGCTGGCCAATCTTCTGCCGGAAGGCGAGCCTCTGGCGAACGTCGGGCGCGCGCTTGGCACCTCGACGCAGGACGTGCTTGGCATTCTCGAGCGGATCGGGACCGACACAGCCGGCGCTCTCAGCTTCGGCGCTCCGGCCGTTCGTGGTCAGCCCGCCTATCGCTTGTTTGGGAGCGAGGAGACTCTCGAGCGGATCATCAACGACCTGCCTCGCCGGCCGTTCCTCGCCGGTGAGGACGGCGTTTCGATGAGTCTGGCGGGCGCGCAGTACAAGCTGCCCGTCATGATGGTGGACGACGCTCTTGCTATTCCGCTTAACGGCTCGCCATCGACCCACATCCTCAAGCCGGACAACGACCATCTGCCCGGCAGTGTGCAGAACGAGGCGCTCTGCCTTGCTCTCGGTCACCTGGTGGGGCTCAAGACAGTGCAGGCCCGCAGTTTCCGCGCCGGCGCGCGCAGCTACCTTCTGGTCCAGCGTTACGATCGACGCCTGCACAATGACCAGTTCGAGCGGATCCATCAGGAGGATTTCTGCCAAGCGCTGGGCCGTCCACCTGGCGCGAAGTACGAACACAACCGGACCGGCATCCGAGGCCCGACCCTGGCCGAAATGTTTGGGGTCACGCGCGCCACCATGCAGGCGCGGGATGTGCTCAGCCTGCTCGATGCGGTGATTTTCAACGTCTTGATCGCCAACGTCGACAGCCACGCGAAGAATTACTCGATCGTCCACGACCGGGACGGACCACAACTTGCCCCGCTCTACGACCTCATGGCCGCTGATGCCTGGGAGGGGATCACGAAGAATATGGCGCAGGACATTGGCGGCGAGAACCGCGGCGCCCAAATCCGCGCCCGACATTGGGGACGGTTTGCCCGTGAATGCGGGTTCAACGCGAACCGGGTCATCAGGCGGGTACGTGATCTGGCCCGCCGGGCGGACGAGATGCTCGGCGCGGCTCAATCGGCGGTCACAAGCATGCCCGCCGGAGGGCACTTCATGCTGGATCTTTTCGTCGAGACAATTCGTGCCCGGATCGCAACCGTCCTGAAAAATCTCGAGTTCCGACGGCCCGCACGAGGGTTGAGCGCTTCGGTGGTGTCGCAGTTTGAATTTCGGCTTCCAACACGGGCATCCGTGCGAAAGCGCTCTGGCGTGTAGCCCCCACCTCACCCTGCCCTCTCCGCCCAAGGGGCGGAGAGGGTAAGTAAGGGGCGCTCAGCGCCTCCGAGGGGCGGAGAGGGTAAGTGAGGGGCGATCGCCGCCCCGAGGGGCGGGGGGTTTTGGTTAGCGGGTGATGGGGCGGTAGCGGAGGCGGTGGGGCTCGATCGCCTCGGGCCCGAGACGGCGGCATTTGTCGGCCTCGTAGTCCTGGAAGTTGCCGGCGAACCATTCGACGTGGCCCTCGTCCTCGAAGGCGAGGATGTGGGTGGCCAGGCGATCGAGGAACCAGCGGTCGTGGCTGACGACGACGGCTGAACCGGCGAAGCCGATGAGCGCGTCCTCGAGCGCGCGGAGGGTCTCGACGTCGAGATCGTTGGTCGGCTCGTCGAGGAGGATCACGTTGGCGCCGGACTTGAGGATCTTGGCGAGGTGGACCCGGTTGCGCTCGCCGCCCGAGAGATCGCCGACACGCTTCTGCTGGTCGGCGCCGCGGAAATTGAAGGCGCTCACATAGGCGCGCGAGGGCATCGAGCGCTTGCCGAGCACGACGACATCGCCGCCGCCGCTGATCTCCTCCCAGACCGTCTTCGCGGGATCGAGCGAATCACGCGACTGATCGACGTAGCCGAGCCGTACGGTGTCGCCCAGCGCGAGGTTCCCCTGGTCGGGCTTCTCCTCGCCCACGATCATGCGGAAGAGCGTGGTCTTGCCGGCGCCGTTCGGGCCGATCACGCCGACGATGCCGCCGGGTGGCAGGCTGAAGGAGAGGTCCTCGATCAGCAGCCGATCGCCGAGCGATTTGGTGAGGTGCTCGGCCTCGATCACGGTGTTGCCGAGGCGCGGGCCGGCCGGGATCACGATCTCGGAGCCGTTCGCCGTGCGCGACTCCGATTCGGCGACCATCCGCTCGTATTGGGCGATGCGCGCCTTCGACTTGGCCTGCCGCGCGCGCGGCGAGGCGGAGATCCACTCGCGCTCGGCCGCGAGCGCCCGGCTGCGGGCGCTTTCCTCCTTCTCTTCCTGGAGCAGGCGGGCCCGCTTCTGGTCGAGCCAGGCGGAATAATTGCCCTCGAACGGGATGCCGCGCCCGCGCTCGATCTCGAGGATCCAGCCGGTGACGTTGTCGAGGAAATAGCGGTCGTGCGTCACCACCAGGACGGTGCCGGCATAGTCGCGCAAGGTGCGCTCGAGCCAGGCCACACTTTCGGCGTCGAGATGGTTGGTCGGCTCGTCGAGCAGGAGCAGCTCCGGCTTCTCGAGCAGGAGCCGGCAGAGCGCGACGCGGCGGCGCTCGCCGCCCGAAAGGCTGGCGACTTTCTGGTCGGCGGGCGGGCAGCGCAGCGCATCGAGGGCGATCTCGATGCGCCGGTCGAGCTCCCAGCCGTCCTCGGCGTCGATCCGCTCCTGGAGGCTCGCCTGCTCGGCGAGAAGCGCGTTCATCTCCTCGTCCTCGAGCGGCTCGGCGAAGCGCTCGGAGACGGCGTTGAAACGATCGAGCGCCTGCTTGAGCGGGCCGAAGGCGGCAGCCACCGTCTCGCCCACGGTGCGCTCGGGATCGAGCGTGGGCTCCTGCGGGAGATAGCCGACGCGCGCGCCCTCCGCGGCCCAGGCCTCGCCGCCGAAGTCGCGGTCGAGGCCGGCCATGATGCGAAGGAGGGTGGACTTGCCGGCGCCGTTGGCGCCGAGCACGCCGATCTTCACGCCCGGCAGGAAGGAAAGCGTGATGCCGCGGAAGAGCTCGCGGCCGCCGGGATAGGCCTTGGTGAGGTCGCGCATCACGTAGACGTACTGATAGCTCGGCATTCGCGCTCGCTTTCGGCAGGGCGGTGGTGAGAGAGGGGTGCGCCGCAACATCGTGCCGCGAGGGCGGTTTGCAAAGATGCGGTTGGCAAAGATCGGGGCCCAGGGGCGCCGGGCGGATGGCAGAAAAATTTTCAAATCGGGGGGGCGGGCCGGAATCCGGGCGCGAGATTGGTAAAATGAATTGACAACTCCGTCGGGCCGGCTCTAGCTCGTGGAAAGCGCCGGGCCGCCCGGCGAGGGGAGGAACCAACCATGGAATTTCAGGGAATTTCGCGGCGGGCGCTGCTCGGCACCGCCGCGACCGTCGCATTGGCCGATGCATTGGCCGAGCGGGCGCGTGCGGCGACGGCGCCGACGCTGCCGAGCAGCCCGGTTGCGCTCAATATCGTCGACGTCGCGGGCAATCTGGCCCTCACCCAGCCGGCGCTACAGGCCTATGCGCGCCAGAAGCCGCATCTCGTCTCGCGGATGATCTTCAACCAGGCGCCGGCGCCCGAGCTTCCCGGCAAGCTCAAGGCGGAGGAAGGGGCGGGACGGCTCGACATCGATCTCGTGCTGACGGGGATCGATGCGCTCTCCGCCGGGATCGCGCAGAACGTTTGGCTCGAGCTTTTGCCGGCCTATGCCTCCGCGCTGCCGGATCCGGCGAAAATCTATCTGCCGATGGCGCTCAAGATGCAGGGCATCGCCGCCGGGCATGGGCTCTGCGTCACCTTCTGCCCGGCCGGACCGCTGCTCGAATACAACCCGGCCAAGGTCGCCAATCCGCCGACGAGCCCGGCCGAGCTTCTGGCCTGGGCGCAGGCGCATCCGAAGAAGTTCATCTATGCCCGCCCGGCCAATTCCGGGCCGGCGCGCATCTTCATGATGGGCCTGCCTTATCTTCTCGGCGACGCCGACCCGATGGACCCCGAGAAGGGCTGGGCCAAGACCTGGGCCTATCTCGCGGAGCTCGGCAAGACGATCGAGTACTATCCGGCCGGCACGGCGGTGACGATGCGCGAATTCGGCTCGGGTCTGCGCGACATGACGCCGACGCAGCTCGGCTGGGACATCAATCCGCGCGCGATCGGCGTCGTGCCGAAATCGTACCAGGTGAGCGTGTTCAAGGGGTTCCGGATGGTGACGGACGCGCACTACATGTGCGTGCCGAAGGGGATCGCGCCGCACAAGCTCGCCGTGCTGCTCGACCTCATGAACTTCATGCTGGAGCCGGCGCAGCAGGCGGTGACGTACGACGCCGGCTACTTCTATCCCGGGCCCGCGGTGCAGGGCGTGACGTTGTCCATGGCGCCGCAGAAAAGCCAGGACATCATCCGCGAATATGGCCGGCCGTTCTACGACCAGCTCATCGCGACGACGCCCGAGGTGCTGCCGCTGCCGGCCGACCGGCTCGTCTATGCGTTCGGGCGGTGGGACCGCGAGATCGGCAAGATCACCGCCGGATAGGCGATGGCCTTCTCCGCGAAGGACTTCCAGGAGCTGCGGCTGGAGGGGGTGCGGCGCGAGTTCGGGACGCTCCATGCGCTCCGCGACATCACGCTCACCGTCCGGCGGGGCGAGTTCATCGCCCTGCTCGGCCCCTCCGGCTGCGGCAAATCGACCGCGCTCAACTGCCTTGCGGGGCTGCTTCAGCTCTCCGGGGGCAGCATCTGGCTCGACCGGACGCGCATCGACCATCTGAAGCCCGAGGCGCGCGGGTTCGGGATGGTGTTTCAGAACTACGCGCTCTTTCCGCATATGAGCCTGCGCGCGAACATCGCCTTCGGGCTGAAGATGAAGGGGGGCGCGCGAGCGGAGATCGCGGCCAAGGTCGAGGAGGCGCTGGCGCTGGTGCGCCTGACCGCGCACGGGGACAAGCTGCCCGGCCAGATCTCCGGCGGGCAGCAGCAGCGGGTGGCGATCGCGCGGGCGATCGTCGTCGAGCCGCCGCTCGTGCTGATGGACGAGCCGCTTTCGAATCTCGACGCCAAGCTCCGGCTCGAGATGCGGGGCGAGATCCGGCGCATCCACAATCTGCTCGGCTCGTCCACGATCTACGTCACGCACGACCAGGACGAGGCGCTCTCGCTCGCCGACCGCATCGTTGTTCTGCATGATGGAATGGTGCGGCAGGTGGGCACGCCGGAGGAGCTCTATGCGCGGCCGGCGCATGCGGATGTTGCCGAGTTCATGGGCTATCGCAACATCATTGCCGGGCAGGCGGAGGCGGGAAGCGGGGGATTGATGAAGCTCCGCGTGGGCGGGGTGTGGCTCGCGGGGACGCCGGTCGAGCCGATGGAGACGGGAGCGGCGCTTGCCGCGATTCGTCCCGACGATTTGGTGGCCGCCGCGGAGGGTGCGCTCGTTGCCGCGGTGACCGCCTGCGAGTTCCGTGGGCGGGATTTTTACGCGGCGGGCCGGACCGAGGAGGGCGGGGAGCTTTTCTTCCGCGCGGACCGGCGGCTTGCGACGGGGGAGATGGTGCGGCTCGCGGCACCCGCCGAGCGCGTGCTCCTCTATCCCGGAGCGGCGGCATGAGCGGTCTTGCCCGCCCGCTTTCCGCCGGCGCGGAAACCGGGCCGGGGTTGCGGCAGAGGCTTGCGGCGAACGGGATCGACGGGACGACACTGCTGCTCGTCCCGGCCATTCTCTTCACGTTCGCGCTCTTCGTCTATCCCGCGCTCTACGGGCTCTGGCTCTCGCTCCGGCCGATGAAGGGCGGCATTCTTGCCAACTATCAGCGATTCTTCGCCGATCCTTTCCTTTACGATACGATCTTCAAGACGCTGGAGATCGCGATCCCGGTCACCCTCGTCAACATCGTCGTCGCGGTGCCGCTGGCGCTCGAAGTGCGGCATTTGCGCTGGCAGCGGCTGCTGACGACGATCCTCGTTATTCCCATCACGCTCGGCACGGTGCTCACCGCCGAGGGCATGCTGAACTATCTCGGCCCGCTCGGCTGGCTCAACCGCGGGCTCGAGCTGGCCGGGATCATCGGCGAGCCGCTTAGGCTTTTGCACAATTACTGGGGGCTCTTCATCTCGCAGGCGATTCTCGGCTTTCCGTTCGCCTTTCTGCTCACGCTCTCCTACGTGACGGGCATCGACCCCTCGCTCGAGAATGCGGCGGCGGTGCTGGGCGCGGGACCGCGGCAGCGCTTCCGCGCCATTCTGCTGCCGCTGCTCGCTTCGGGGCTCGCGACCACCTTCTGCCTTTCGTTCGTGCAGGTGTTTTCCGTCTATCCTTCGGCGGTGCTGGTCGGCGCGCCGGCCGGAGCGACGCGGGTGATGGCGATTGCGGCCTATCACGCGGCGTACGAGGAGTACGATTATTCGATGGGCTCGGCGATCGCGATCATCATGGCGCTGGTGCAAGTCGTCATCGTCGTTCTGGTCCTGAAAGGACAGAGCCGGCTCTATCGCGGCCCGGCGGCGGCGGGGAAGGGCTGAGCCCGATGAGCGGGGCCGTGGGCGCCAAGGGGGAAGGACGGCGGGCTGACGGCGGGCGGGCGATCGGCGCTATCGTCTGGAAGTCGATCGTCTGGGTGCTGACGGGACTCTTCATACTCAACCTGGTTCTTCTGGTCGCGAGCGTCGCACTCGATTCGCTCGCCCAGCGCTGGCTCGGCACCTGGCTGCCGGTGGGTTACACGGCGGACTGGTACGCTTCCGCCTGGAACGAGTTCCAGCTTCCGGACGTGCTCATCGTGACGCTGGAGGTGGTGGTCGCGGTGCTGCTGATCTCGGCGGCGCTCGGCGTGCCCGCCGCCTATGCGCTGGCGAGACGGAATTTCCCCGGCAAGCGGCTGGTACTTTTCCTCTTCCTCCTGCCGCTGATCGTGCCGCCCTTCACCTACGGCATTCCGCTCGCCTCGGTGCTCTACCAGTTCGGGCTCGGCGGCACACTTGGGGGCGTGGTGCTCGCCAACCTGGTTCCGGCGGTGCCGTTCGTGATCTTCGTGCTGGTTCCCTTCGTCGAGCAGATCGATCCGCGCGTGGAGGCGGCGGCGCGCGTGCTCGGCGCGCGGACCGGGCCGCTCTTTCGCTATGTGCTGCTGCCCTTGCTGGCACCCGGGATCCTGGCCTCGCTGGTGCTCGTGCTGGTGCGCACGATCGGGCTCTTCGACCTCACCTTCCTCACCTCGGGGCCGGGCACGCAGACGCTGGTGGTTGCCCTCTACTACGCGGTGTTCGCGCCGGGGGTGCGCGCCAACCAGTCGATCGACGCGATGGCGGTGGTTTACATGCTGGCGAGCCTGCTCTGCCTGCTGGTGGCGCTCCGCTTCGTCGATCCGACGCAGATCGTCGGCCGTGCCACGCGCCGCGCCCGTTGAGGAGAGCGGAGTGGAGGCGGACGGCGGCTCGCCGTTGGTGCTGGGGCGGCGGCAGCGGCTCGGCGATCAGCTCTACGGGCAGATTTTCGAGCAGATCGTCTCCGGGCGTCTGCGCGAGGGTGTGCGCCTGCCGCCGGAGAAGGAGATTTGCCGGATGTTCGGCGTGTCACGGCCGGTCGTGCGCGAGGCGCTGCAGCGGCTCGGCGCCGACGGGCTGGTGCGCGCGCGGCAGGGCTCGGGCACCTATGTCATGGCGCGGCCGGTCGCGCGGGTGGCGGACTTCGTCGATCCCGGGGAGATCGCGGGATATCTCCGCTGCCTCGAGGTGCGGATCGGGCTCGAGGCGGCGGCGGCGCGGTACGCGGCCGAGCGGCGGAGCGGGGCCGAACTGGAGCGGATCGTGGCGGCGCATCGGGCGTTCGCCGCCGAAGCGGCCGCCGGCCCGATTTCGCCGGCCAAGGACCTCGCCTTTCACCACCATATCGCTGAGGCCAGCGGCAACGAGTTCTTCGCGGCGACGCTCGCCGTGCTCGAGGACAAGCTGATCGGCTTCATGAGCCTTGGACTGCGGCTCACGGAGACGGGCTCGAAGAGCCGGGCCAAGCGCGCGCTCGACGAGCACGCGGTCATTCTCGAGGCGATCGCCGCGCAGGACGCCGATGCGGCGGAGACCGCGATGCGCTTCCATCTCGGCCAGTCGCGCCGGCGGCTGATCGACCGCAACCGCGATCGTTAGCTTGTTGGGCCTGGCGTCTCGGAGACGACCCAGGTTCCGAACGGCCGGCCGGTTGCCCAATCGATCGTCCATTGGAGGGTGAGGAGCGGCCGCCGGTATGGCAAGGAGGGGGGCGGCAGGGCCGGCTGCGGCGTGTTGGCGGCGATCTCGCGCAGGCGATCGGGGTTCATCAGCTCGGTCATGGTCCGTCTCCGATGCTTCGGTGGACGGAATGAAACACGGCCGGCGCGCGGCGCGCTGTGACAGAGGTTACGCCGCGGACGGGCCGGGCTCATGATGCGCCCGGCAGGGCTCGAACCTGCAACCAGGCCGTTATGAGCGGCCAGCTCTAACCAGTTGAGCTACGGGCGCCGACCGGCCGATCTCTGGCCCGGTCGGGCGGGGGTGGCAAGAGGGCCGTCATGTTGCCTCGGCAATCCGCTTCTGGCATGGTCCGGCCGCCTTGACCGGCCCTCCCGGGGCCGCCTCGGCCGCCCGCCGTCAGGCACCGTCCTCCCATCCGTTCGCCTTCTGCAGGAAAGGATCTTTGCGGAATGATTCTCCTGGGCATTGTCGTTGTCATCTGCGGGGGGCTGGCGCTTGCCTACGGCTACCGCACCAGCCGCGAGGTCCTGGCGGCGGACGCCGGCAGCGCGCGGATGCAGGAGATCGCCGCTGCCATCCAGGAAGGCGCGCGCGCCTATCTCAACCGGCAATACCGGACGATTGCGATCGTGGGCGTGGTCATCCTCATCGTGCTGGGGGTGGCGCTCGGCATCCGCGTCGCCATCGGGTTCCTGATCGGGGCCGTGCTTTCCGGCTCGGCCGGCTATATCGGCATGAACGTTTCGGTGCGCGCCAATGTCCGCACCGCCGAGGCGTCGCGCAATGGCCTCGATGCCGGGCTCGGCGTCGCCTTCAAGGCCGGCGCCATCACCGGGCTCCTGGTGGTCGGGCTCGGGCTCTTGGGCGTCGCCATCTACTACTTCATCCTCCGCGCGATCACGCCGGCCGCCGATCTCCGCCAGGTCCTCGAGGCGATGGTGGGCTTGAGCTTCGGCGCCTCGCTGATCTCGATCTTCGCCCGGCTCGGCGGCGGCATCTTCACCAAGGGCGCCGATGTCGGGGCCGATCTCGTCGGCAAGGTGGAGGCCGGCATCCCCGAGGACGATCCCCGCAACCCGGCGGTGATCGCCGACAACGTGGGCGACAACGTGGGCGACTGCGCGGGCATGGCGGCCGACCTCTTCGAGACCTACGCGATCACCTTGGTCGCCACCATGCTGCTCGCGGCGGCCTTCTTCACCGGCCCGATCCGCAACGCGCTTCTGATGCTGCCGCTCGGCATCGGCGGGGTTTGCATCATCGCCTCGATCATCGGGACCTACTTCGTGCGCATCGGCCCCGACCAGGGGATCATGCGCGCCCTCTATAAGGGGCTGCTGGTGACCGGCCTGATCTCGGTGGTCGCGATTTTTCTTTTGATCGCGGCGCTGCTCGGCGTCACCCAGCCGATCGCGATGACCACCGGCCAGACGGTGACCGGGTTCACGCTCTTCCTTTGCGCGGTGGTCGGGCTTGGCGTCACCGGGCTCATCGTCTGGATCACCGAATACTACACGGGGACGAACTTCCGGCCGGTGCAGAGCATCGCCCGCAGCTCCACCACCGGGCATGGCACCAACGTGATTCAGGGCCTCGCCGTTTCGATGGAATCGACCGCGGCGCCGGTGGTCGTCATCTGCATCGGGATCGGGCTTGCCTATGCGCTGGCCGGCCTCTTCGGAATCGCGGTCGCGGCGGCGACGATGCTGGCGCTGGCCGGGATGATCGTGGCGCTCGATGCGTACGGGCCGGTCACCGACAATGCCGGCGGCATCGCCGAGATGGCGGACCTGCCGAAGGAGGTGCGGCGGACGACGGACGCGCTGGACGCGGTCGGCAACACCACCAAGGCGGTGACGAAGGGCTATGCGATCGGCTCGGCGGGGCTTGCCTCGCTGGTGCTGTTCGCCGCCTACACCGAGGAGCTGCACCACGATTTTCCTGCTCTGGCGGTGAGCTTCGTGCTGCAGAACCCCTACGTGGTGATCGGGCTCTTCATCGGCGGCATGATGCCCTATCTGTTCGCCTCGCTCGGAATGACCGCGGTCGGCCGCGCGGCGGGATCGGTCGTTGTCGAGGTGCGGCGGCAGTTCCGCGAGATACCGGGCATCATGGAAGGGACCGGCAAGCCCGATTACGGCCGCGCCGTCGATCTGCTCACGCGCGCGGCGATCCGCGAGATGATCGCGCCCTCGCTGTTGCCGGTGCTTGCGCCGATCGTCCTCTATCTCGTGATCTGGGGGGCGGCGGGGCGGAGTGCGGCGTTCGCGGCCCTTGGGGCGATGCTGCTCGGCACCATCGTGACCGGGCTTTTCGTCGCGATCTCGATGACGTCCGGCGGCGGTGCGTGGGACAATGCCAAGAAATACATCGAGGAAGGCAATTACGGCGGCAAGGGCTCCGAGGCGCACAAGGCCGCGGTGACCGGCGACACGGTGGGCGATCCCTACAAGGACACCGCCGGCCCGGCGGTGAACCCGATGATCAAGATCACCAACCTCGTGGCGCTGCTGCTGCTGGCCGCGCTCGCGGCGGCGGGCTAAACGAGGAAGTACGCCATCAGGATCAGGAGCACGGCAAGGCAGGCCGCGACGGTCCAGACGAAATGGTAGAAGCCGCTCCAGAAGTGCTCACGCTCGTCGAGGAACTCCTCGGGCGTGATGGTGGCGGGTGAATGGGTTGCGGATTCGGCCATTGCGGCGCCTCGGTACGTTTCCTTCGCGCGGAAGGCGCGAGTTGGAGCCGTTTTTATTTCGCCGGCGGCCCCGGCGGCAAGGGGTTCAGCAGCGCCGCCCCGGCGGCGGCGGCCTCGGCGGTGCCGCCGGCCATGAGCCCGAGCGCCAGCGGATAGATCCGGTGCTCCTGGGCGAGCACCCGGGCGGCGAGGGTCTCGGGCGTATCGCCGGCGAGCACGGGCACGGCGGCCTGGGCGAGGATGGTCCCGTCATCGAGCCGCTCGCTCACGAGATGGACGGTGCAGCCATGCAGCTTGACCCCGGCGGCGAGTGCTCGCGCGTGCGTCTCGAGCCCCGGAAAGGCGGGCAGAAGGCTCGGGTGGATGTTGAGCATCCGGCCCGCCCAGCGGCGGACCAGGAAGGGCGAGAGGATGCGGAGGTAGCCCGCGAGGCAGACGAGCGCGATATCGTGGCGGCGGAGCGCGGCGTCGATGGCGGCCTCGTGGTCCTCGCGGGCGGTACCGCAGCGCGGGATCACCGCGGTTGCGATCCCGGCTTCTTGGGCGAGTGCGAGGCCGGGCGCGGCGGGGCGGTTGGAGAGGACGAGCGAGATCTCGGCAGGAAATTGGGGATCGGCGGCGGCGCGGGCGAGTGCAGCCATGTTGGTGCCGCGGCCGCTGATGAGGATTGCGGTCCGCTGCCTCATCCCGGCCAGCCGGGCGGCGGCGCGATCGCGACCGAGGCCGGCCCGGCGCCGGGCCCCGAGCCAGCCACAACCCGGCCGATGCGGAAGACGCGCTCGCCGGCCTGAACGAGCCTTGCCTCGGCCTCCGCGGCCGCCGCCGGCGCGACGATCAGCGCCATGCCGATCCCGCAATTGAAGACGCGGAGCATCTCCGCGGCTTCCACCCCGCCGGTGCGCGCGAGCCAGCCGAAGACGGCGGGCACCTCCCATGAGGCAGGGTCGAGCAGGGCGGCGGTGCCCTCGGGCAGCGCGCGGGCCAGGTTGCCGGGCAGGCCGCCGCCGGTGATGTGGGCGGCGGCCTTGAGCAGGCCCGCGCGGGCGAGGGCGAGGACGGGGCGGACATAGAGGCGGGTCGGGGTGAGGAGCGCCTCGCCGACCGTCTGGCCGGGGGCGAAGGGAGCGGGGTGGTCCCACGGAAGGCCGGCGTCGGCCGCGATGCGGCGGACGAGGGAGAAGCCGTTCGAGTGGACGCCGCTCGCAGCGAGGCCGAGGACGATGTCGCCCGGCGCGACGTCGCGGGGCAGCATTTGGCCGCGGGCGACGGCGCCGACGGCGAAGCCGGCGAGATCGTATTCGCCGGCGGCATACATGCCCGGCATCTCGGCGGTCTCGCCGCCGATGAGCGCGCAGCCGGCCTCCCGGCAGCCGGCGGCGACGCCGGCGATCACGGTCGCGGCTTCGTCGGGGCGGAGATGGCCGGTCGCGAAATAATCGAGGAAGAAGAGCGGCTCCGCGCCTTGCACGACGAGGTCGTTCACGCACATCGCGACGAGGTCGCGCCCGACCGTGTCGTGGCGGCCGCAGGCCTGCGCGAGGGCGAGCTTGGTGCCGACGCCGTCGGTGGTGGCGAGCAGGATCGGGTCTTCGTAGCCGGCGGTGCGGGGGTCGAAGGCGGCCGCGAAGCCGCCGATGCCGCCGAGCACGCCGGGGCGGGCGGTGGCGGAAGCGAGCGCGCGGATGGCGCCCACCAGGGACTCCCCGGCTTCGATGTCCACGCCGGCGGCGCGATAGGTGGTGCTCTTCGTCATGCACTCCGATAGGCTATGGGCCATGGCAGGCGGCCGCCCGGGCCGGGAGCATGGCCTTCGGTGGAGCGGTTGGGTGCGCCCGAGGCGGCGGGAACCGGATACAAGGGCCCGCAAGAAAATGCCACCGTGGCGGCGGGAATGGTGAGATTGGTCTTGGGTTGTGAGGCAAGTGCCCGCGCGCGGGGGGGCGGGGCGGATGGCTGACGGGTCCCGCGGCGCGAGCGTG
This sequence comes from uncultured Pseudomonadota bacterium, assembly GCA_963745975.1. Lineage (GTDB taxonomy): Bacteria > Pseudomonadota > Alphaproteobacteria > Acetobacterales > Acetobacteraceae > JAKAWQ01. The sequence goes on along the minus strand of CAVUZJ010000009.1, from coordinate 1,159,409 downwards.
CCGCTTGGGCTTGTCACCCTGCCCAATGCGATCACGCTGGCGCGCCTTTGCGCCGTTCCGCTCGCCGTGTGGCTGGTGCTCCGCCACGACCTCGCCGTTGCGTTCGGGCTCTTCGTCGTGGCGGGGGCGAGCGATGCGGTGGATGGCTGGCTCGCCCGTCACGGGCGGTCGAGCGCGGTCGGCGCGGTGCTCGACCCGGTGGCGGACAAGGTGCTGCTTGTGAGCATGTACGTGACGCTGGCCTCGATCGAGGTGCTGCCGGCCTGGATCGCGATCCTCGTGGTGTTCCGCGACCTTCTCATCGTCGGCGGGGTGCTGCTGCTCGGCGTGGTGGGCCAGCCGGTGGCGATCCGGCCGCTCTTCATCTCCAAGGTGAACACGGCGCTGCAGATCGTGCTGGTGGCGGCGGCGCTGCTGTTGAGCGCGCTCGGCGTTCCGGCCCGCGAGCTGCTCGCCCCGCTGCTCTGGGTTGTGGCGGCGAGCACGCTCGCCTCGGGTGCGGCCTATGTGCGGCGGACGGCATGGCTCCGATGACGCCGCCTGGACATCAGGCCGGGCCGGTCGTGACGGGGTCCGGGCCGCGCGAGCGGAGCGGCGAGCGCGCGCGCGTGGAGCCCGCGCTGCCGGTGCCGGGCGGCCCGGAGGGGGCCGGGCACGCGACGGCGCTGCAGCGCTGGTCGCTGATCGCCGGGCTGGCCATCGCCGCCTGGCTCGTGCTTTCGTTCTTCTCCTCGATCCTGCTGCCTTTCGTCGCCGCCTCCGGGATCGCCTATTTCCTCGACCCGGTGGCGCGGCAATTGACCAAGCTCGGCCTGCCGCGCGCGCTCGCCGCCCTCATTCTGATCATCGGCCTGATCGCCGTCGGGCTGATGGTCATGCTGCTGCTCTATCCGCTGGTCGTGCAGCAGGTGGGCGTGCTCGGCGCGCGGCTGCCCCAGTACGTGGTGGGCCTGCGCAACTTCGCCCAGACGATCATGACCAATCTGCAGAAGAGCCTCGGGCCGGACTACATCAACGGCAAGCTCCAGGACCTCGTCACCAGCCAGGCGGGCGCCATCCTGAGCTTCGTCGCGCAGGCGCTGACGCGGCTGATCACCGGCGGCGTTGCGCTGTTCAACGTGCTCTCGCTCGCCATCGTGACGCCGGTGGTCGCGTTCTACCTGCTGCGCGACTGGCCCAAGGTGGTCGCGCGCGTCGATTCGTGGCTGCCGCGGCGCTATGCAGCGGTGCTGCGGTTGCAGGCGCACGAGGTGGACCGGATCCTTTCGGCCTGGCTGCGCGGGCAGCTTCTCTGCTGCCTCTTCCTCGCCCTCTTCTATGCCGCCGGCCTCTCGGTGATCGGTCTCGATCTCGGGCTGATCGTCGGGCTTTCGGCGGGCCTTCTCTCCTTCATCCCCTATGTCGGGACGATTACCGGGGCGGTCGTGTCGGTGGGGCTCGGGCTCGCGCAGTTCCCGCTCTGGTCCGGCCTCATTCGGGTAGGTGCGGTTTTCGTGATCGGCAACCTGATCGAGAGCTACGTGATCTATCCGCGCTTCCTCGGCGATCGGGTGGAGCTGCCGGCGGTGTGGGTGATCTTCGCGCTGTTCGCCGGAGGTGCTGCGTTCGGCTTCCTCGGCGTGCTGCTGGCGGTGCCGGTGACGGCGGTGATCGGCGTGCTGGCCCGCTTCTGGCTGCGCCGCTATCTCCATAGCCCGCTCTATCTCGATCCGCCCACGGAGCCGGAGCGCTGAAGGCGTTGCGCCAGCTGCCGCTGCCCTTCCCCGAGGTGGCGGATTTCTCGCCCGACGATTTCGTGGCGGCGCCGTCGAACGAGGCGGCACGGCGGTGGCTGGCGCGGCCCGCGGAGTGGCCGCAAGGCCGGCTCGCGCTCTGGGGCGAGGCGGGGGTGGGGAAGTCGCACCTCCTGCACATCTGGGCCCAAGGGGCGGGGGCGGCGGTGCTGGCGGGGCCGGAGCTGCGCGGCCTGCCGCCGGCGCCGCGGGCGGCGATGGCGGTTGACGACGCCGACCTCGCGGCCGAGGAGGCCTCGCTCCTCCATCTCCTGAACGCCGCGCACGAGGCCGGGTTCGCGGTGCTGCTCGCCGGCCGGGAGCCGCCCTCGCGCTGGCGGGTGCGGCTTGCCGACCTTGCGAGCCGGCTCGCCTCGATCCACGCGGTGCCCGTGGCGGCGCCGGACGAGGCGCTGCTCGGCGTGCTCTTCGCCCGGCTCCTCTCCGCCCGCCAGCTCGTCCTGCCGCCCAGCTTGCATGGCTGGCTGCTGGCGCGGCTGCCGCGGCACCCGGCCGCGCTGGGCGAGGCGGTGGCGAGGCTCGACCGCGCCTCGCTCGCGGCCGGGCGGCCGGTCGGGCGGCGGATGGCGGTCGCGGCACTCGGATCGTTGCTGGACGATGACGATTTGATGCCGTGCTCCCCACCGGCCCCTTCCCTCCTGTAAGATCGCGCGTTCAGGTAAGAGGAACCATGAGCAGCGCCCCTCTTCGCGAAAGCGCCCCCTTAGCCGAACGCGACGCGCCGGAAGCGGCCTCTGGCCGCGCCGTGACGGCCCCGATTTCATTGGCGACTCCCCTGGCGACCCCCCCGGCGCCCCAACCGGCGCCCCAACCGGCGCCCCAACCGGCGATCGACCCCGCGAGCCCGGAGCGGTTCATCAACCGCGAGCTTTCGTGGCTCGACTTCAACCGCCGCGTCGTCGAGGAGGCCGAGAACCGGCGCCACCCGCTGCTCGAGCGGCTGCGCTTCGTCTCGATCAGCGCCTCCAACCTCGACGAGTTCTTCTCGGTCCGCGTCGCCGGGCTGATCGGACAGGCCAAGGCGGGCGTGGTGGCGGTCTCGCCCGACGGGCGCACGCCGGCCCAGCAGCTGGCCGAGATCGGGGTGCGGGCGCGCGCGCTGATGCTCGAGCAGAACCGCGTCTGGTGCGGCTTGCGCGAGGAGCTCGAGGCGGCCGGGCTGATCGTGCTCGAGGCGGTGCAGCTCTCCGCCGCCGACCGCGCCTGGCTCGAGACCTGGTTCATGGAGCGGGTCTTCCCGGTGCTGACCCCGCTCGCGATCGACCCGGCCCATCCCTTTCCGTTCATCCCGAACATGGGCCTGGTGCTGGCGCTCCGGCTGGTGCGCGAGGCGGACCAGCACGACATGCGGGCGCTGGTGCCGATGCCGGCACAGATCGAGCGCTTCGTGCGCCTGCCGTCCGCGGCGGGCGAGCCGATCCGCTTCATCATGCTCGAGGAGCTGGTCTATCTCTTCCTCGAGCGCCTCTTTCCCGGCTTCCACCGCGTCGGCGCCGGCCTCTTCCGGCTGATCCGCGACACCGACGTCGAGTTCGAGGAGGAGGCCGAGGACCTGGTGCGCTCGTACGAGAGCGCGCTCAAGCGCCGCCGGCGCGGGGTCGCGATCCATCTCTCGGTGGCTTCGGCGATGCCTGAGGACCTGCGCGGGTTCGTCGCCGACGCCCTTGCCGTGCCCGACGAGGACGTGTTCGTCCAGCCCGGCATGCTGGGGATCGCGGATCTGCGCGCGCTGATCGTCGACGATCGGCCGGATCTTCAGTTCCCGCCCTTCACGCCGCGCTTTCCCGAGCGCATCCGCGACTTCGGCGGGGACTGCTTCGCCGCGATCCGCGCCAAGGACATCATCGTCCACCATCCGTTCGAGAGCTTCGACGTGGTGGTGCAGTTCCTGCGCGAGGCGGCGGCGGATCCGAACGTGGTCGCGGTGAAGCAGACGCTCTACCGCACGACGCGGGACAGCCCGATCGTCAAGGCGCTGATCGAGGCGGCGGAGGCGGGCAAGTCGGTCACCGCGATGGTGGAGCTGCGCGCCCGCTTCGACGAGGAGGTGAATATCCGCCTCGCGCGCAGCCTGGAGGCGGCGGGCGTGCAGGTGGTGTTCGGCATGCCGGGCCGGAAGACGCACGCCAAGCTCTCGTTCGTGGTGCGGCGCGAAGGCGGCGGCATGCGCGCCTATGCCCATTTCGGCACCGGCAACTACCACCCCATCACCGCGCGCATCTACACCGACCTCAGCTTCTTCACCTGCGACCCGGACCTGACGCGCGACGCGGCGAGGCTCTTTAACTACATGACCGGCTACGCGGAGCCGGAGAAGATGGACGCGCTCGCCTTCTCCCCGCTCACCATCCGCTCGCGGCTCGAGGCGCTGATCGCCGCGGAGATCGCCTTCGCCCGCGAGGGCAAGCCCGCCGGCATCTGGCTCAAGCTGAACAGCCTGGTGGACGAGAAGCTGATCGACCGGCTCTATGCCGCCTCCGCCGCCGGGGTGAAGGTGATGGCGGTCGTCCGCGGCATCTGCTGCCTGCGCCCCGGCGTTCCGGGGCTTTCGGAGAACATCCGGGTGAAGTCGATCGTCGGGCGGTTCCTCGAGCATGCCCGGATCTGCGTCTTCGGCAACGGCCATCCGCTGCCCTCGCGCCGGGCGCTCGTCTTCATCAGCAGCGCCGACTGGATGACGCGCAACATGGAATGGCGAATCGAGAGCCTGGTGCCGATCCATAACCCGACCGTGCACGCGCAGGTGCTCGACCAGATCATGGTGGTCAATCTGCGCGACAATATGCAGTCCTGGGAGCTCGGCCCCGACGCGGCGTGGCGGCGGCTCGAGCCCGGGCGCAAGCCGGTTTCGGCGCACGAGTATTTCATGACCAACCCCTCGCTATCGGGGCGCGGCTCGGCGTTGCACGGACCCTTGCCGGCTTCGTCCCCGATGCCGATGCGCCGGCCCGACCGGGTCAGCCAGGACTGAACGGTGCCGGCGAGCCTCCAGGAGGTAACGGCATCCGGCGCGGCGGAGCTGGTTTCCGAACTCGACGGCGCGCCGCCGCTCCGCATCGGGCGCGACGGCCTCTCGCGCATGGCGGTGGTGGACCTCGGCTCGAACTCGGTGCGGCTCGTGGTGTTCCAGGGACGCGGGCGCAATCCGCTCGGCATCGTCAACGAGAAGGCGGTGATCCGTCTCGGCCGCGGGCTCGAGGCGAGCGGAAGGCTCGATGCCGACACGATGGCGCAGGCGATGACGGTGATGCATCGCTACCAGGCGATCGTCGCGGCGATGGGTGCCTCGCCCTTCGAGGTGCTGGCGACCTCGGCGGTGCGGGACGCCGAGAACGGGCGGGAGTTCGTGGCCCGGGTCGCCGCGCGCATGCCCGGTGTGCGGATCCGCATTATTTCCGGGGAAGAGGAGGCCGCACTTTCCGCGGAGGGCGTGCTCTGCGGCATCCCCGCCGCCGACGGCGTGCTCGCCGATGTCGGCGGCGGGTCGCTCGAGCTGGTCCGGCTCGACCATGGGCGGGCGGGCGAGGCGGCGACGCTGCGGCTCGGCGTGATCCGTCTCGCCGAGCGCGCGCGCGGCGATATCGTGCGCGCACGCACGACCGTGGACGGCGATCTCGCCGGCGTCTCCTGGCTTCCCCAGGGCGCGGGGCGGGATCTCTATCTGGTGGGCGGCACGTTCCGCGCGCTCGCCCGCATCCATATCGCGCAGACGAGCTACCCGCTCGCCATGGTGCACCACTACACGCTCGGCCGCGACGAGGCGCGCGATCTCACCGGTGTCATCGCTGCGGCCTCGCAGCGCGCGCTCGAGCGGCTGCCGGGGGCGCCGCGGCGGCGGCTCGAGGATCTGCCCTACGCCGCAGTGACGCTGCGGCGTCTGTTGCGCGCGACCGCGGCGGCGCGGGTCGTGTTCTCGGCCAACGGGCTGCGCGAAGGCTGGTTCATGCGCCATGTGCCCGAGAGCGTGCGCGCCGAGGATCCGCTGCTTGCGGCGGCCAGGGAATTCGGCGACCGGCTCGGGCGCGACCCGCGGCTGGCGCCGGCACTGATCGCCTGGACCGAGCCGCTCTTTCCCGGCGAATTGGCCGAAGCCGTGCGGCTGCGCGAGGCGGCGTGCTGGATGAGCGATATCGGCAGCCGCGAGCATCCGGAATACCGCGCCGAGCAGACCTTTTTGCGCGTGCTGCGCCAGCCCGGCATCGGGCTCGACCACCACGCCCGCGCCTTCCTCGCCCTCGTGCTGGCGCTGCGCTACGAGGCGGATCGCGGCGCTTCCTTCCTGGCACCCGTGCGCTCGCTGCTCGACATGGCCGCGGCCAACCGCGCCGAGGCGCTCGGCATTGCGCTCCGGCTGGCCTACACGCTCTCGGCCGGCACGCCCGCGCTGCTCGCCGGGACCGCCCTTTCCCTCGAAGGCTCGCGCCTCGTGCTCCGGCTTTCCGAGTGCACGGGCGTCTTCGCCGGCGAGGGCGTGGTGCGACGGCTTGATCGGCTGGCGCAGGTCCTCGGGCGCGAGGCCGTCACCGACGTGGTGCGCTAAGCCGCAGGTTTACGGCCCCGCGGGGCGGGCCGATGCTCGCGCGCTGCGATCAAGGACCTGCCGGATGCGCCTCTTCTCGGCCACGCTCGCGACCGAAACGAACACCTTCTCCCCGCTGCCCACCAGCCTCGACGCCTATAAGGAATGCGTCTTCCTCCGTCCGGGCGAACATCCCGACGCCACACCGCTGATGTGCACCGCGCCGCTCTGGGTTGCCCGGCGGCGCGCGGCCGAGGAAAAATTCACGCTGGTCGAGGGGAGCTGCTTTGCCGCGAGCCCCGCCGGGCTCACCAACCGCGCGGACTACGAGTTCATGCGCGATGCCATTCTTGCCGAGCTCAAGGCGGCGCTGCCGGTGGACGGCGTGCTGCTCGGCCTGCACGGGGCGATGGTCGCGCACGGCTACGACGATGTCGAAGGAGACATCATCGAGCGGGTGCGCGAGATCGTGGGCGCGCGCACAGTGATCGGGGTGGAGCTCGATCCGCATTGCCATCTCACGCTGAAGCGCGTGCGCCTCTCCGATATCATCGTTCTGCACAAGGAATTCCCGCACACCGACGTGGTGGAGCGCGCCGAGGACCTGCTCGGCCTCGTGCTGCGGGCGCTGCGCGGGGAGATCCGGCCGGTGATGTCGCTCTACGATTGCCGGCAGATCGGAAGCTACCCGACGACGCTGCCCTTGATGCGGGGCTTCGTCGATCGCATCATGGAACTCGAAGGCAAGGGCGGCATTCTCTCGATTTCCGTCGGCCATTGCTTTCCCTATGCGGACGTGCCGGAGCTTTCCGGCCGGGTGCTGGTCGTCGCGGATAGGGACAAGGAGGCGGCGGACCGGATGGCGAGCCGGATCGGCGCCGAGTTCGTGGCAATGCGGGGCCGGACCGCGCCCGAGTACCTCTCGCCCGATGCCGCGATCGACGCGGCGCTCGCCGCCTCGGGCGAGCCGGTGGTGCTCGCGGACCCGGCGGACAACGCAGGCGGTGGCGCGCCTTCCGACAACACGACGATCCTGAGGCGCCTCATCGAACGGGGCGTGGGGCGGGCGGCGGTCGGGCCGATCTGGGATCCGATCGCGGCGAAGCTCTGCTTCGATGCGGGCGTCGGTGCGCGCCTTCCGCTTCGCTTCGGCGGCAAGATCGGGCCCACTTCGGGCACGCCGATCGACGCTGTGGTGGAGGTCCTGGCGCTCAAGCGCGACTGCTGGCAGAGCTTCGGCCCGACGCAGGTCCCGCTCGGGGACTGCGCGGCGATCGGCCTTGGCGGGGTCGAGGTGGTGCTGATCGAGAAGCGGACGCAAGCACTCGGCCTCGAGCTTTTTTCGAACCTCGGCATCAATCCGCTCGGGCGGGAGATCCTCCTCGTCAAGTCCACCAACCACTTCATGGCCGCATTCGGCCCGATCGCGCACCAGGTGCTGTACGTGGAAAGCGACGGACCGCTCGATCGGAACTACGCGCGCATCCCTTACAGGCGAGTGGGGCGGCCGATCTGGCCGCTTGACGAGGGGACCGTGCCGGGCCTCATCCTCTGAGAGGGAAGGCGGCGGCGATATTGCGACCGGCGGGGGTGGGTGTTAGCGTCCGCCACGGGCAGGCGAAGCAGACGGGCGCACGGCCGGCCGGGACGGCGCGCAGACCGCTCAGCAAAAAAGGGGACGAAGATGGCGATTTCCCGCAGGACGATGCTGCGAAGCGGCGTGGCCGCGGGGGCGATGGTCGCGGGCGGCCCGGCGATCCGCAGGGCGCGGGCGGCCTCTGCCACGAGCACGATGAATACCGTGATGCAGGGCGACCTTCGCTCGTTCGACCCGATTTGGACCACCGCCAACATCACCGCCTATTACGGCGCGATGGTGTACGACACGCTGTTCGCGCTCGATGCGAATTTCCAGCCCCAGCCGGAGATGGTGGGCAAGTGGAACCTGAGCGAGGACAAGCGCACCTATACCTTCGAGCTGCGCGACGGCCTGATGTGGCAGGACAACACGCCGGTCACCGCCGCCGATTGCGTCGCCTCGATTCGTCGCTGGGCGGTTCGCAACAGCGGCGGCCAGTTGATCATGCAGTACGCCAAGGATCTCTCGGCCAAGGACGAGAAGACTTTCGTGCTCGCGCTCAAGGAGCCGCTCGGCCTCGTCATCTCCGCGTTCGCCGCCACCAACACGCCCGACTGCTTCATGATGCGTCAGAAGGACGCCGAGACGGACCCCTTCCAGCAGGTCAAGGCGCATATCGGCTCGGGTCCTTTCGTCTTCAACCAGGACCAGACGCGGCCGGGCAGCCGCTACGTTTTCGACAAGTTCACCAAATATGTGCCGCGGTCCGAGCCTCCTTCCGGGCTCGCGGGCGGCAAGGTGGCCAAGCTCGACCGGGTGATCTGGCAGAACATCACCGACGACCAGACCGCGCTCGCCGCGCTCGAATTGGGCGAGATCGACTTTTTCGAGCTCCCGCCGCTCGATCTCCTGCCGCAGCTCCAGTCCAATCCGGACATCAAGACGCAGGTGCTCGATCCCTCCGGCAATGTCGGGATGATGCGCCTCAACTTTCTGCATCCGCCCTTCGACAATCCGAAGGCGCGGCAGGCGATGCTCTATCTGATCGACCAGGACGCCATCCTCAAGGCGACCTTCGGCAACCCGAAATATTACAACAAGGTCGATTCGCTCTTCGGCTACGGCACCCCGATGACGAACGATGCCAACATCGGCTGGTCCAAGGCGGCGCCGGACCTCGCGAAGGCGAAGCAGCTTTTCCAGGAATCCGGATACAAGGGCGAAAAGGTCATCGTCCTGCAGGCGACCGACTTCGACTTCATGAACAACTCGGCGCAGCTCATCGCCGGCTGGCTCAAGGAGATCGGCGTCAATGTCGAGCTTGCGGCCTCGAACTGGGGCGGAGTGATCACCAGGCGCGCGGTCAAGGCTCCCGACGACAAGGGCGGCTGGGACATCTTCATCACCTACGGCTCGAGCTACGACTTCGGCAATCCGATCACCGCGACTCCTCTTCTCGCCAACGGCCCGAAGGCCTGGTTTGGCTGGCCCGAGAACGCCCAATACGAGGCGCTGCGCATGAAGTGGGCGCGCGTCGCCACGCTCGCCGAGCAGCAGGCGATCGCCCGGCAAATGCAGGCGATCGCGTGGGACTTCGTGCCCATGGTCCTGCTCGGCCAGTGGGTGAGCCCGACCGCAATGCGCAAGAACGTCACCGGCATGATCGGGATGCCGGATATTATCCCGTTCTGGAACGTCTCGAAGAGCTGACGCGGGTGCGGCCGAGAACGGATGGCCGCCTATATCGTCCGCCGCCTGCTTTCGACCATCCTGGTGATGGTCCTGGTCGGCATCTTCGTCTTTCTCCTCCTGCACATCGCGCCAGGCGATCCGGCGGCGATCATCGCCGGGGACAACGCAACCCCAGCGGCGATCGCCGACATCCGCCGTGAGCTCGGGCTCTCCGATCCGCTGACCGTGCAGTTCGCGCGCTGGTTCTGGCATCTTCTTCACGGCAATTTCGGGATCTCGATCTTTTCCGACACGCCGGTGATCACGCTGATCGGACAGCGGCTGCCGGCCACGCTCTCGCTCACGGCGCTCACGATCGGCTTCGCCGTCATCCTTGCCGTCGCGGCCGGCGTGGTCGCCGCCTGGAAGGCGGGCGGAGTGCTCGACGGCGTCCTGATGGGCTTCGCGGCACTCGGCTTCTCGACCCCGGTGTTCGTGGTCGGCTACTTCCTCATCTACCTCTTCGCCATCCGCCTGCACTGGCTGCCGGTGGAGGGCTACGTGCCGCTCCGGCAGGGAGTCTGGCCCTGGCTGTCGCATTTGATCCTGCCTGCGATCGCGCTCGGGCTCGCCTATGTCGCGCTGATCGCGCGCATCACGCGCGCCAGCATGCTCGAGGTCCTGTCCGAGGACTATATCCGCACCGCACGCGCGAAGGGCGCTTCGAACAATTCCGTGCTGTTCCGCCATGCGCTCAAGAACGCCGGCGTCCCGATCGTCACGGTAATCGGCATCGGAGTGGCCTTGCTCATCAGCGGCGTGGTAATCACCGAGACGGTGTTCAACATCCCCGGCATCGGCCGCCTGGCGGTGGACGCGATCACCAACCGCGACTACCCGATCATCCAGGGCGTGATGGTGATCTTTTCCGGCGCCTACGTGGTCATCAACCTGCTGGTCGATCTCAGCTACGCACTGATCGACCCGCGCGTGCGCTATTAAGCCGATGTTGGAAGCGCTGGTCACCGCCGTTCCTGCCCGACGCCCGATCGGCGCCACGCGCTTCCTCCGCCGCAACGCGAGGATCGCGATCGGCGGGGGAATCGTTCTGCTGATGATCGTGCTCGCCGCCGCGGCACCGCTTTTCGCCGGCAACCCGAATGCGATGAACCCGATGATCCGGCTGGAGGCGCCCTCTGCCCAGGTACTGGTTCGGCACCGACAATCTCGGCCGCAACGTGTTCGCGCGCACTCTGTACGGCGGGCAGGTCTCGCTCGCGATCGGCTTCTCGGTGGCCATCCTGGCCGTGGCGGGGGGCATGCTGATCGGGTTGCTCGCGGGCTATTACCGCCGCATCGACGCCCTGGTCATGCGGCTGATGGACGGGCTGATGGCGATTCCGGCGATTTTGCTCGCGATCGCGCTGGTGGCGCTTACCAGTGGCGGGATCGTCATCGTTGTCGTCGCCATCCTGATCCCGGAACTGCCTCGCGAGGTGCGGCTGGTCCGCGCCATCGTTCTTTCCGCGCGCGAGCAACCCTTCGTCGAGGCAGCGATCGCCGGCGGCGCGCGGACGCGCAAAATCCTGCTCCGCCACATCCTGCCCAGCACCTTCACGCCGCTCACCGTGCAGGGCACCTATGTCTGCGCCTCGTCGATCCTGGTCGAGGCGGCGCTCTCCTTCCTCGGCGCCGGCGTGCCGCCCTCGATCCCGACCTGGGGAAACATGATTGCCTCGTCGCAGCTTTATCTCGGCTTGGCACCCTGGACGATCTTCTTTCCCGGCGTCGCGCTCGCCCTCTTGGTGCTCGCGGTGAACCTGCTGGGAGACGGGCTGCGCGACTGGCTCGACCCAAGACTTTCGCGCCGCCAATGACCGGCGCCGGATGAATTCCGCAACGCCTCTGCTCGCCGTCGACGACCTGAGGACGCACTTCTTCACGAGCGATGGTACGGTGCACGCGCTGGACGGCGTGAGCTTTACGATCGCGTCGGGGGAAACGCTCGGCATCGTCGGCGAATCCGGCTGCGGCAAGAGCGTGACCGCGCTCTCGGTCCTGCGACTCCTGCCCGGCAGGGGAGCGAGCGCGGTGGACGGCCGCGTGCTCTTCGAGAACCGCGACCTGCTTTCCCTTTCGGAAGCGGAGATGCGCAAGATTCGCGGCAACCGCATCGCGATGATCTTCCAGGAACCGATGACCAGCCTCAACCCCGTGCACACCATCGGCGCGCAGATCGCCGAGGCGGTGCGCATCCATCAGCATCTCTCGCCGGCCGCGGCGCGTGCGCGGGCCACCGAAATGTTGCGCCTGGTGCATATTCCCGACGCCCCGCGCCGCCTCGCCGACTACCCGCACCAGTTCTCGGGCGGGATGCGCCAGCGGGCGATGATCGCCATGGCGCTCGCCTGCAACCCGAAGCTCCTGATCGCCGACGAACCCACCACCGCCCTCGACGTCACGATCCAGGCGCAGATCCTGCGGCTCATGCTGGAGCTCAAGGAACGTATCGGTGCCGCGATCATGCTGATCACGCACGACCTCGGCGTCGTTGCCGAGACGTGCCAGCGCGTCATCGTCATGTACGCGGGCCGCACCGTGGAGGAGGCCCCGGTTCTCGAGCTTTTCGACCGCCCGGCGCATCCCTATACGCGCGGCCTGCTTGCCTCGATCCCCCATCGCTCCGCCGTCGGCCACCGGCTGGCCGAAATCCCCGGCACCGTGCCCTCGCTCCGCGAACCGATCATCGGCTGCGCCTTCGCGGCGCGCTGCCCGATCGCCATCGACCGTTGCCGCAGCGAAGCTCCGCCGATGCTGGCACTCTCTTCCGGTCATCGCGCCGCCTGCTTCCGCGCCGCCGAGATCACCGCATGACCACGCCAGTCCTCGACGTGCAAGGCCTCACCAAGCGCTTTGCGATCGCCGGCGGGCTGCTCCATCGCACGCGCGCCGCGGTGCACGCGGTCGAGGACGTCTCCTTCACCCTCGAATCCGGCGAGACACTTTGCGTGGTCGGCGAATCGGGCTGCGGCAAATCGACGGTCGGCAAGCTCGTCCTCAGGCTCATCGAGCCCACCGCCGGCCGCATCCTGATCGAAGGAACGGATGTCACGGCTCTCGATGCCGCCGCGATGCGCCCGCTCCGCCGGCGCGCGCAAATGGTGTTCCAGGATCCTTCGGCCTCGCTCAACCCGCGGCTCACCGCCGAACAGATCGTGACGGAGTTGGTCGAGAACTACGAAAATCTCTCTCGCGCCTCCCGCCGCGAGCGCGCCCTTGCACTCCTCCAACGCGTCGGGCTCGGCAAGGACGCGCTCGAGAAGCATTCGTTCGAGTTCTCGGGCGGGCAACGCCAGCGGCTCGGCATCGCCCGCGCGCTCAGCCTGCGCCCGGCGCTGATCGTCGCCGACGAGCCGACGAGCGCGCTCGACGTTTCCGTCCAGGCGCAGGTGCTCAACCTGCTGCTCGACCTGCAGGACGAATACGGCCTCGCCTACCTCTTCATCTCGCACGACCTCGGCGTGGTCGAACACATCGCCAGGCGCGTTGCCGTGATGTACCTCGGCCGCATCGTCGAGCTCGCCGATCGCGAAGCGCTCTTCGCTTCTCCCGAACACCCCTACACGGAGGCGCTGCTCGCTGCCGCTCCTCTGCCCGACCCGCGCGCCCGGCAGGACCGGCCGATCATCGAAGGCGAGGTGCCAAGCCCGATCAACCCACCTTCGGGCTGCGCCTTCCACCCGCGCTGCCCCTACGCCATCCCACGCTGCCGCAGCGAACGACCCGAGCTTCACCGAACTCCCACCGGCCGCCTGGTGGCATGCCACCTGCGCGGGTGAGAAAGGTAAGGCCAGGGGACGCTGTCCCCTGGACCCCTGGCAAAGGCGAAGCCTTTGCAATCCATTCGCTTGGCTGCCTCTGAGGGCGGTTCGCCTGTGCGCGGCACGCGCACAGGCGAACCGCCCTCAGAGGCAGCCAAAACGAAAGGGTTCCAAGGGCTCGCCCTTGGCGGGGGTTCCAAGGGGGCAGAGCCCCCTTGGTCTTATTTCAGGACCATCGGATTGAGCGGCGAGCCGACCGCGCCGGTGATCGGGAGCGGCGGTGCGCAGAAGAAGAACTCGTAAACGTCATCCGTGGCGCAGTCCTCGGCGAGGTCCTTGAGGAAGAAGATCTCGCCCATGGAAATGCCGATCATCGGGATGACGACCCAGTGCCACGGTTGCTCGCAGTCTCGGCATTCGTTCGGCCGGACCTCGCAGCCCCAGGTATCCGCGCAGATCGCCGCGATCTCCTTGCGGTAGATCCACTCCGCGGTCTCGAACGCGAGGCCCGGAGCCTCGCCGCCGGCGTAGCCGCCCCAGGCGCCGGCGGCGAGCCGTTGCTCCATCTGTCCGGTTCGCACGATCACGAAATCGCCTTGCTTGATTTCGACGCGTTGGTGCGCCGCGCAGCCATCGAGGTCGTCGTTGGTGATCGCCATCCCGTCTTCGAGGAACGGGACGCCGCAATAACGCGCGATGTCGAGAAGGACGCCTCTTCCGGCCATCCGGTCGCGCACCTTTTCGATGCCGTTGCGTGCAGCGCCATTGGCGTCCACGAGGGTTGCCGAATAGCCGTTCCACATTTTGTCGTCGTAGAAAATGTGAGCGAGCGCGTCCCACTGGGTTGCGCATTGCAGCGGCAGCGAGACCATGTCGTCGGCGTAGCGGAGACCTCCTTGGCGTCCGGCGACCGCATCGGTGCCGGTTGCGAGCATTAGGTGGATCGGGTTGAATCGGTTGCCCCATAGCCCGGCCTGCGGTCCCTTGCGGTCGAAGTTCAGGCCGAGGCTGAAGCGCTTGCCCTGCTTGACCAGTTTGGCGGCTTCGACAAGTCGTTCCGGCGTGACGAAGTTCAGTGTGCCGATTTCGTCGTCGTCTCCCCAACGCCCCCAGTTCTTGCAGCGCTCCGCGACCTCCCTGAGATGGGAGAGCCCGAACATTTTCTCGCCATAGCGCCGCGGCATCGGCGTTCCTTCCCCTTACAGCTCGCCTTCGGCGCGAAGCATGCGGATGGCTTCGCGGAAAGCGGTCGTGGTCGTCGTGATTTCCGCGTCCCCGTGCGTTGCGGAGATGAATCCGCCGATGCGTCCGTTGACGTCGACGCCGTTGGTCAACAGGGCGAGCCGCAGCCGGTCCGCGAGTTGCGCGGGCGGTTGCTTGAGGTCGGAGGCAGGAATGGCGTGGGGATCGAAGTGGAGCGGGTCGATCGGGCGGTGCTGCGGATTGAGGAAGACATAGAAGCCCGAGGATATTCCGTAGGCGGCCCATGCCGTGGCGGTTTCGGCGAACAGCTCGTTGAGCGAGGCGCGGAGGCGGGAAGCGGTCGCGTCGGCGCGGCTGTTGGCGTCCGATTCGGCGATCACGCCGAGCGCTGCGGTGCCTGCGGCCGCGGAAACCGGGTTGGCGTTGAAGGTGCCGGGGTGCTGGATTTTCTCCTCGCCTCTGCTTGCCATGGCGGCGAAGTCGAGCCGGTCGAGGATATCGGCGCGGCCGGCGACGGCCCCGCCGGGCAAGCCGCCGGCGAGGATCTTGGCAAAGCTCGCGAGGTCCGGCTTCACGCCGAAGGCGGCGGCCGCGCCGCCGGCGGAGACGCGGAATCCGGTGATCACCTCGTCGAGGATGAGGAGCGCGCCGTGCCGTTCGGTGAGAAGGCGGAGCGTGTGGAGGAACTCGGGGCGGAGCGGCACCTGGCCGAAGGAGGCGCCGGTGGGCTCGATGATCGCGGCGGCGATGTCCGCGTCCGCGGCGAAGGCGGCGGCGAGCTCCGCTTCATTGCCCGCTTCGAGCAGCCGCACCTTGGCCGCGATCCCGCCGAGCACGCCCACCGTGGGCGTGCCGTCGAAATGGCTCGCGTAGCCGGTGGTCATATGGTCGTGCCAGCCGTGGAAATGGCCTTTGAAGCGGAGCAGCGTATTGCGGCCGGTGAAGGCGCGCGCGAGCCTCACCGCCATCAGCGTGGCCTCGGTGCCGGAAGACGTGAAGCGCAGGCGTTCGGCGAACGGGACCAGGCGGCGCACCGCGGCGGCCCAGCGGACCTCGCCCGGGTGGTTGGCGCCGAAATGCGTGCCTGCGGCGAGTGCGGCCTCGACGGCGCGGCTCACCGTCTGGTGCCGGTGGCCGAGCAGCAGCGCCCCGTGCCCGCCGAAATAGTCGATATATTCGTTCCCATCGACGTCCCATTTGCGCGGGCCCTCGGCGTGCGTGACGTAGATGCCGTAGGGATCGATGTGGCGCGCGTCGTGGGTGATGCCGCTCGGGAGCAACGTGGCGGCCTCGCGCGCAAGCTCCGCCGAGCCGGGCGTGCGGGCACGGTAGGCGGCGACGATGCGCGAATTGGTTCTCACGGCTTCGAGCGGGCTGTCCATTTGGTGCGGTCCTGCGCTTGACGGGGATGGCGCACTATGCGCCGCTTCCCGCCGTCTGAGGAGCCTCGCCGGGCGAGGAAGGATGCGGCGGATGTATGACTTGGTGCTGAAGGGCGGGCGGGTCGTCGATCCTGAGCGGAATTACGACGCGATTGCCGATGTCGCCTTTGCGGAGGGCAAGGTCGCCGCGCTCGGGCCCGACCTTGGGGAGGCGAAGGAGGTGCGGGACGTCGCGGGCCGTATCGTCGTGCCCGGCCTGATCGACCTGCACACGCACGTCTATTGGGGCGGCACGTCCCTCGGTGTCGATCCGGACCTCTATGCCAAGCCCTTGGGGGTCACGACCTTGGTCGATGCCGGCTCGGCCGGCGCGGGGAACCTCGCCGGCTTCCGCCGGCACGTGATCGAGCGGGCGGAGGTGAGGATCCGGCCGTTCCTCCATGTCTCGTTCCCCGGCATCTTCGCGTTGAGCCGCTACTTCGCGCTCGGCGAATCGGCCGATCTCCGCCTGCTCGATCCGCACGCCTGCCTGGATGCGGCGCGCGAGCATGCGGATATCGTCGTCGGCATCAAGGTCCGGCTCGGCCGCAGCGGCTCGGGTGATTCGGGGATCGCGCCGATGGACATCGCGCTCGAGGTCGCGGACGAAGTCGGTCTGCCGCTGATGACACATCTGGACTCCCCGCCTCCCGGCCGGAGCGACGTGATGCGGCGGCTGCGGCCGGGCGATATCCTCACCCACTGCTTCCGTCCGTGGCCGAACGCACCGGTCGCGCCCGATGAGAGCGTGCAGGAAGACGTGATTGCGGCGCGCCGGCGCGGCGTGATCTTCGATATCGGGCATGGCAAGGGCTCGTTCGGCTTTGCGACCGCCATGGCGATGCTGAAGCAAGGTTTCCTGCCCGACGTCATTTCGTCCGACGTGCACGTGCTCTCGATCGACGGGCCCGCGTTCAATCTGCTGGAGACGATGTCGAAGTTCCTTCATCTCGGCCTGCCTCTGGCCGAGGTCGTGCGTGCGGCAACGATGAACGCCGCCCGCGCGGTGCGCCTCGCCGACCGGGGCACGCTGAAGCCCGGGCTGCTCGGCGACGCAACGGTGCTCGAGATCGAGAGCGGCAGCTTCACGTTCACCGACGTTGTCGGCGAGACGCTCAAGGGAGAAAGGCGCTTCGCCTGCCGCGGCGCCGTGCTTGGCGGACGGTGGTGGCACTGAACGGAGAACGTAGCGGCCCTTCGGCACCAAAGTATAGGGCCTCTCGTCCGCATTGGTGACGCGCGCGTACCCTTGTCCAATATTTCGGCGCGTCGCGTGGTGCTAGGTCTTTCTTGTTTCCTCCCAAGGCCGGATTTCGCCTCCTCCCGGCCCAACTTAAAACCCCCCCGTCCCCCCGGGGGGGCTTTTTTTCAAACACCGGCTCGAGGATTCGGGAGCACCGCCGCATGGCCGACCATCCTCCGTCATCGTCCGCCGGCAAGCCGAGCGTTCGCGTGAACGAGCCGGAAGCGGGCCCGGTGTTCGAGCCGTATGAGAGCCCCGCCGGCGGCTGGGCCGCGCTCCGCGCGACCGCGCATGCGCTTCGCGAACAGAGCATCGTGCTCAAGGGCTCGAAGGCGCTGCTCTCGATGAACCAGCCCGATGGGTTCGACTGCCCGGGATGCGCGTGGCCGGATCCGAAGCATACCAGCTCCTTCGAGTTCTGTGAGAACGGCGCCAAGGCCGTCTCCTTCGAGCTCACCAAGCGAAAGGCGACCCGGGAGTTCTTCGCCGCGTACAGCGTGAGCGAATTGGCCCGGCAGAGCGATTACTGGCTGGAGGAACAAGGGCGCCTGACCGAGCCAATGCGCTACAACCGGGCGACCGACCATTACGAGCCGATCTCCTGGAACGACGCATTTGCCACCATCGGCGCGCATCTTCGCGCCCTGGAGAGCCCGGACCGGGCGGATTTCTACACCTCGGGGCGCTCCTCCAACGAGGCCGCGTTCCTCTACCAGATCTTCGTGCGGCGGTTCGGGACCAATAACTTGCCGGACTGCTCCAACATGTGCCACGAGGCGACCAGCGTCGGCCTGCCGGAGAGCATCGGCATCGGCAAGGGCACCGTTCTGCTCGAGGATTTCGAGACGACGGATGCGATCTTCGTGATCGGGCAGAATCCCGGCACCAACAGCCCGCGGATGATGACGTCGCTCCGTCAGGCATCGCGTCGCGGCGTGCCGATCGTGGTGATGAACCCGCTCCATGAGCGGGCGCTGGAGCGGTTCGCCGCACCGCAGGACCCGGTCGAGATGCTCACTTTCAGCTCGACCCGGATCGCCAGCGAGTATTGCCAGGTCGGTGTCGGCGGTGACGTCGCGGCCTTGAAGGGGGTGATGAGGTTCGTTCTCGAGGCGCACGAGACAGCCATCGCCGCGGGCGGGGCGCCGGTCCTGGATCTACCCTTCATCGCGGAGCATACGCTCGGATTCGAGGCGCTGGCGGAGGATCTGCGGCGCACGTCCTGGGATGACATTGTGCGCGCCTCGGGGCTGACCCGAGCGCAGATCGAGAGGGTCGGCCGGATTTATGTCGAGGCCAAGTCCGTCATCATTTGCTACGGCATGGGCCTGACCCAGCACCGCTACGGCACCGAGAACGTGCAGCAGATTGCCAATCTCCTTCTGATGCGCGGCAATTTCGGCAGGCCGGGCGCCGGCATCTGTCCCGTCCGCGGTCATTCCAACGTGCAGGGCGACCGGACCGTCGGGATCGACGAGAAGCCGAGCGCGGAGCTGCTGGATCAGATCGAGAAAGTGTTCGGGTTCGCTCCGCCCCGGCAGCATGGCCGCGCGGTCGTGGACACGCTGCGGGCGATGATCGACGGCCGGTCCGAGGTGTTCATCGCGCTCGGCGGGAATTTCGTCGCGGCGGTCCCGGACGCGGAGATTGCGAGCGAGGCGATGCGGCGGCTGAAACTTACCGTCGGGATCAACACGAAGCTCAACCGCGGCCATATCGTGCATGGGGAGGAGGCGCTGATCCTGCCCTGCCTCGCCAGAAGCGACATCGATATCCAGGCGAGCGGGCCGCAGAGCGTGACGGTGGAAGACAGCATGTCGATGGTGCATGCCTCGGGCGGTCTGGTCGCGCCTCCGAGCCCGGATCTCAAATCCGAGGTGTCGATCGTGTGCGGCATGGCGCGTGCGACGTTGGCGGAGGGCGGCATCGATTGGGAAGCCTTCGAGGCCGATTACGACCTGATCCGCGAGAAGATCGAGGCGGTGTTTCCCATGCTCTTCGCCGACTTCAACGCCCGTATCCGCGCCCCGGGCGGGTTTCATCTCTATAATGGCCCGCGGAGGCGGGAATGGAGGACGCCGAGCGGCCGCGCGAACTTTCTCGTTTGCGACGGTGTTGCCGAGGATCCGGATGTTGGAGATCCGGCGGCGCTCCGATTGACGACCATCCGGAGCCACGACCAATATAATACGACGATCTATGGACTCGACGATCGCTACCGCGGGGTCTTCGGGGGCCGCATGGTCGTCTTCATGAACGCGGGCGACATGGCGGCTCGCGGGATCGCCCCGGATGAGCTGGTCGAGCTTCAATCGGTGACCGAGGGCGGCGCTGTGCGCCGCACCGCAAGCGGGTTCAAGGCGCGGCCGTACAATATCCCGCTCGGATCGATCGCCGCCTATTATCCTGAGACGAACACCCTCTTGCCGCTAAGTCATCATGACAAGAAAAGCAAGACTCCGTCGGCGAAGTCGATTCCGGTCGTCGTGAGACCCATGGCGGCCTGACGCATCGGGTCTCTCCACGCATGCGCGGAGCCGCTATTCGCAGGAGATCCAAACATCGTCGATGATGGCGATGGTCGTCTCCATGCTCGCCGCGATTCGGCGCAGCGCCATTTTGTCGTGCACGTTCGCGACCTCTCCCGAGAGGCCGACGACGCCGGCCGTGACGGACATCCGGATATACTCGGCCGCTTGCCCCAACTCGCTCTGCATGACCGCGTCAATATCGCGCTGTAGCCGGGCATCGCTTGAGAACTGCGGGTCCGTGTCGGCTCGCAGACGAGATGCTTCCCGGTATTGCGCGCTGCGACGAACGAATCCGGCGAGCTCGCCGGCGCGGTAGACCGGGACCCGGTCGGGCGCCGGACGGCCGGGGCTCGACCCGTTCGCGTTCGCCTGACCGGTTCCCGCGGAACGAATCCCCTCCGATCCCGCCTCGGGTCCGCTTCTCATCAATGTCGTCATCGTTGTCATCGAAAGCGTTTCTCCCCTTTTTGCCCGGCTCATCGGCGAGCGTCCTTTTTTGGCCCGGGTCCGTGCGGCCCCGAGAACGGGGCGACCGGTTTGTGTCGACGGTTTTGCTGCGCTGCGGCAACTCGCCTGGGCAAATTCCATGTCGCGCTCATCGCGCGCAAGCATCGCAACTCATCTTCTTCGCGCCGTCATTGATCTGGCGCAAGTGCCGGGTCGAGGGGAAGGACCATTTTGTTCGCTTTAGGCACGGATCTCCGCGAATGAACGAGTCTCCGGCTCGTTTCAGGGCCTTCCATCGGAGGATGTTGCGACGCAGCACCGGTCCGGCCCGGTACCGCGGGACGGCAGCAGGCATGAGCGGCGTTACGGGAATCCGGCCAGGCAAGCGGTCGAGGAGCGATGTCGCCGCTGTTGCGACGCGTCTATGCACCATGCTCCTTCGGAACGGAGGACGGATCCACAAGCGAGCGGAGCCGCCGCATCACGTCTGCCGCGCGGTGCACCTGGCCGATCACGCGTTCCAGACTCGACGCAAGCCGTGCCATGTCCCCGGAACCTTGCCCTTCCGCCAAGTGCCGCGCGCCGGCGGCGTAGTTCTCGATTGCGGTGAGCGATTCGCTCAACTCCTGCAGCAGCGCGAGGCAATCCGTCGTGAGCCGGTGGTCGTCGTTAGAAGGCAGGGGGGCCAAGGGCGCTCCTTTCAGAGATGCGGTGGCGCAATCGTCCCATTGGAATCCCCGCCGGGCGGCGAACGGGGTGCCGATGGGGTGGGCCCGCCGGTGAGTGCGGCTCTATGGGTACCAGCCGTCGCGCGGCGGCACGGCAATGCGCCGCGCTGCCCAGATCCGCCATCGCCCCTCCGCACAGCTTCTTTTGGGCCGGCAGTGATGGCCTGCCATCGCCGATTGCGGCAGATCAACGCCACGCCCTTCCTGATCGTTCATGGAAGCAGAGGGTGGCGGCGCCTGCTCTGACCAATGTCAGATTCCGGTGCGTATCGTGCGGCGACCGGCGCCGCCTCCCGACCGTGGGGGACATTCATTTCGGAGCTGACCAATGGTACGCCGTTCGCGTGTCCGCACCGAGCCGAGAGGGCGGCGCCCCAAGATAATCGCCAGGGAGTTCTGTGCAGCGGATCAGGAGCGCCCTTTGCTGGGCAATCTTCTCTCTCCGGCGGAACAGGCGGAGCTCGCGGGCATTGCCACCGTTCTCACCTATCAGACCGGCGGTGCGCCGATCTTCTCCCAGGGCGAAGACGCGCATTTCCTCTATCTGATCGACGAGGGGGTGATACGGATCAGCCGGCATCTGCCGGATGGCGCCCGGCAGGTTCTCGGCTTCATGTGGCCCGGAGACCTCCTCGGGCTGGTGGAGGAAGGTCGCTATATCAATTCGGCGGAATCGCTTACCCCGGCGACGCTCTTCCGATTTCCTCTGGACCGGCTCCGGAGCCTTCTCTTGAGCGAGCCGCTGCTCCAGCTGCACATGCTGGCCAAGGCCGCGCACGAGCTCCGCAATGCGCAGCGCCAGATCATCGTCCTGGGTCAGCTCAATACCGCAAAGCGGCTGGCTTCGTTCCTCCTCGACTGCCGGCAGCAGGTGGCGTTTTTCGGCTCCACGACGCAGCAACTTCGTCTGCCCATGAGCCGCTTCGATATTGCCGACTATCTGGGAACCTCGCCGGAATTGGTGGCCCGCGCCTTTGCGAAGCTCGAGCATGACGGCTTTCTTCGGCGCACTTCGCCTCGTTCGGTCCAATTTCTCAACGCAGACGGGCTCGCGCGTTTCGTCCGCGGAATGTCTCACAGCTAATGCCGGAAGTGGCGCATGCCGGTGAAGACCATGGCGATTCCCGCGCGGTCGGCGGCGGCGATCACCTCGGCATCGCGTTTCGAGCCGCCGGGCTGAATGACGGCGGTGGCGCCCGCCTCGGCGATGACCTCGAGCCCGTCCGCGAAGGGGAAGAAGGCGTCCGACGCGGCAGCGCTCCCCTCTGTCAGCGGCGTCGTCAGGCCGGCCGCGCGGGTCGCGTCGGCCGCCTTCCAGGCTCCCATCCGCGCGGCGTCGACCCGGCTCATCTGTCCCGCGCCGACGCCGACGGTCGCGCCCCCCTTGGCATAGACGATGGTGTTCGAGCGGACGTGCTTGGCGACGAGGAACGCGAAGAGGAGGTCGGCGCGCTCGGCCGGGCTCGGCGCGCGCTTTGTCACCACCTTGAGATCGGCCTCGGCGGTGCGCCCCCAGTCGCGCGTCTGCACGAGGAAGCCACCCGCGAGGCTGCGGAAGGCGAGGCCGGGCGCGGTGGGATCGGGAAGCGTGCCGGCGAGCAGAAGCCGCAAGTTCTTCTTCCGCGCGAGCAGCGTCTTCGCCTCGTCCGAGGCGGTGGGCGCGATGATCACCTCGGTCAAGATCTTGGTGATCTTCTCCGCCGTCGCGGCGTCGAGCTCGCGGTTGACCGCGACGATGCCGCCGAACGCGGAGATCGGGTCGCAGCGGAGTGCGAGGTCCCACGCCTCGGCTAAGGTTTCGGCGCTCGCCACGCCGCAGGGGTTGGCGTGCTTCACGATCACCACGGTGGGCGCGGCGAATTCGGCGACGCATTCGTAGGCCGCGTCGGTGTCGTTGAGGTTGTTGTAGGAGAGCGCCTTGCCCTGCGCCTGGATCGCGCTCGCCACGCCGGCGCGGGTTCCGTTCACGTAGAACGCGGCGCGCTGGTGCGGGTTCTCGCCGTAGCGCAGCTCTTCGCGAAGCGTGCCGGCGAGGCTGATGTGGGACGGGAATTGCGTGTTCTCGGCGGCGGCGAACCAGGCGGCGATAGCGGCGTCGTAGGCAGCGGTGCGCGCGAATGCGGCGGCGGCCAGGCGCCGGCGCAAGGCCAGGCTCGTGCCGCCGGTGGAATCGAGCTCGGCGAGCACCGCTTCGTATTGCCCGGGCTCGGTCAGCACGACGACGAATTCGTGGTTCTTCGCCGCCGAGCGCAGCATGGCCGGCCCGCCGATATCGATCGTCTCGATGCATTCGGCGAAGGGCGCGCCGCGCGCGACCGTCTCCTCGAACGGGTAGAGATTGACCGCGACGAGGTCGATCGGCGCGATCCCGTGCTCCGCCATCTGCTCCTGGTGCCGGGCTGCATCGCGCCGGCCGAGGATGCCGCCATGGATCGCGGGCACGAGCGTCTTCACCCGCCCGTCCAGTATCTCGGGGAAGCCGGTATGCGCGGCGACCTCCTTGACCGGAACGCCCGCCGCGGCGAGTGCGGCGGCGGTGCCGCCGGTCGAGATGATCTCCACCCCGCGCGCGGCGAGGGAAGCCGCAAAGGGAACGAGCCCGGTCTTGTCGGAGACCGAGATCAGGGCACGGCGGAGCGGCAGGGAATCGGTCATCGGTCACTCCGACATGGGGCGGGGAGCCCGGCGGATAGACGGAAATATCGGCAGGGTCCAGGCTGCGGCCCCGCGTCCGGCGTGGTCCGCGCCGGGGTAAGCTTGCGCCAAGAACACTCGAAGAGCGTCCATTCATGCCCGAAGGTAGCCGGACGGAAGACCGGTTCGCGAGCCTCTCCGCCCTTCTCCTGCCGCGTTCGGTCGCGGTGATCGGCGCATCGGCGGACCCGAGGCGCATCGGCGGCCGGCCGATCGCCTCGATGCGCGCCCGCGGCTTCGCCGGCGCCATCCTTCCCGTCAACCCCAACCGCGCCGAGATCCAGGGGCTTCGCGCCTATCCCGACATCGCCTCGCTGCCGTTCGTCCCCGATGCTGCGATCCTCGCCCTCCCCGCGGCGCTGGTCGAGCCGGCGGTGGCCGAGCTCGCCGCGCTCGGCGTGCGCGGATTGATCCTGTTCACGGCCGGCTTCGCCGAGGTGGACGAAGCCGGCGCGGCGGCGCAGGAGCGGATCGCCGCGCTGGCGCGCGCCGCGGGCATGCGTCTTCTCGGGCCGAACACGCTCGGCCTCTTCAACGCGCGCATCGGCTGGTTCGCCACCTTCTCTGCCTCCTTCGAAAGCTTCTGGCCGCTGCCCGGGCGCATCGGCATCGCCAGCCAGTCGGGCGCCTTCGGGACGCACCTCTTCGCCGCCGCGGCCGCCCGCGGCCTCGGCGCGCCGGTCTGCGTGATGACCGGCAACGAGGCGGACGTGACGCTCGGCGAGGCGATCGGCTGGCTCGCCGCCGACCCGGAGACCGACGTGATCGCGGCCGCCGCCGAGGGGATCCGCAATCCCGACGCGCTCCTCGCCGCCCTCGCCGCCGCGCGCGCCGCCGGCAAGCCGGTGATCATGATGAAGGCGGGCAGGAGCGCGCTCGGGCGGCGGGCCGCGCGATCGCACACCGCCGCGATCGCCGGCGATGACGCGGTGTTCGACGCCGTGCTCGCGGAATTCGGCAGCGTCCGCGCGGAGAGCGCCGAACAGCTCCTGGATTTCGCCTACGCCGCGACGCGGCGCGTCTACCCCGCGCGCAACGCGCTCGGCGTGCTCACGGTGAGCGGCGGCGCGGGCGTGCTGATCGCCGATGAGGCCGCCTCGCTCGGGCTTGCGATGCCGCCCTTGCCGGAGGCCGCGCAAGCGGCGCTCAAGGAAGCGGTGCCCTTCGCCGCGCCCGCCAACCCGGTCGATTGCACCGCCCAGGTGTTCAACGAGCCCGCGCTGATCGGCCGGTTCGCCGAGACGATGCTGGCCCAAAGGGTGGAGGAGGGCGGCTATCCTTCGGTGCTCGCCTTCTTCACCCAGACCGGCGGCTCGCCCACGATCGCGCCCGTGCTGCGGGCGGCGCTCGCCGCGGTGCGCGCGAAATATCCCGACCGGCTCTACGCGCTTTCGGTGATCGCGCCCGAGGCACGGGTGCGCGAATACGAGGCGGACGGATGGCTCGTCTTCGAGGAGCCGGTGCGGGCAGTGCGCGCGATCGCGGCCATGGGGCGGATCGGCGCCGCCTTTGCCGCCGCGCCGGACGGCAAGCCGGCCAAGCTGCCGGAAGTGGCGCTGCCGGCAGAGACGCCGAGCGAGGCGGAGGCGAAGCGCCTTCTTGCGCGCGCGGGCATAGAGACCGTGCCCGAGCGGGTGGCTGCGACCGAAGAGGAGGCCGTGCGCGCGGCGGACGCGCTCGGCTATCCGGTGGTGATGAAAATCCTCTCGCCCGATATCCTGCACAAATCCGAGATTGGCGGCGTGATGCTCGGGCTCGCCGATGCGGGTGCGGTCCGGGAGGCGTACGGGACGCTGCTCGGGCGGGCGCGGGAGGCCGCGCCCGAGGCGCGGATCGAGGGCGTGCTCATCGCGCGCGAGGTCCGCGGCGGCATCGAGTGCATCCTCGGCGTGCACCGCGACCCCTGCTTCGGCCCGATCGCGATGTTCGGCTTGGGCGGGGTTTTCGTGGAGGTTCTTTCCGACGTCGTCTTCCATCGCTGCCCGCTCGATGAGGACGTCGCGCTCAGGATGATCGGCGCGGTGCGCGGCGCGGCGCTGCTTTCCGGGGCGCGCGGGCGCAAGCAAGCCGATGTGGCGGCGCTGGCGCGGATGCTCGCGCGCCTTTCGGCCTTTGCCGCCGCCGCCGGCCCCCGCCTCGTCTCGATCGACCTCAACCCGGTCTTCGTGCGGGGGGAAGGGGAAGGCGCCTTCGCCGCGGACGCGGTGATCGAGATCGGGGACTGACGCCGTGCCGATCGACGACGAGCGGCTGCGCAACTTCCCGATCCCCGAGGTCCGCCAGCATCTCACCGCGCGCGATACCATCCTCTATGCGCTCTCGATCGGGCTCGGGCAGGACCCGATGGACACGCGCCAGCTCGACTTCGTCGATCATCACCGCCGGCTCAAGGCGATGCCGAGCATGGCGGTGGTGCTCGGCCATCCCGGGTTCTGGCTCGCCGACCCCGCGACCACGGTGGACGCGGTGCGGCTGGTGCACGGCGAGCAGGGCATCCGAATCCATCATCCGCTTCCGGTGGAGGGGGAGATCATCGGGCGGACGCGCGTCGCGGGCCTCATCGACAAGGGCGCCGGTGCCGCCGCACTCCTCTACACCGAGAAGGAGGTGATCGAGGCGGAAACGGGCCGGGTTCTCGCCACCACGACGAGCACCACGTTCCTGCGCGGCCAGGGCGGCTTCGGCGGCCCCACGGGGCCGGTGAAGCCCGCCCATCCCGCCCCTGAAGGCGCTCCCGAGATCAGCCGCGATCTCGCGACGAGGCCGGAGCAGGCGCTCTATTACCGCCTCAACGGCGATGACAATCCGCTGCACGCGGATCCGGCGGTGGCGGCGAAGGCCGGGTTTCCCCGCCCGATCCTGCACGGGCTCTGCACGCTCGGGATCGTCTGCCACGCGCTTGTGGCGAGTTTGGCCGACTACGACGCCGCGCGCCTCGCGGCGCTCGATCTCCGCTTCTCCGCCCCGGTCTTTCCGGGCGAGACGATCCGCACCGAGATCTGGCGCTCCGGGGCCTTCCAGGCGCGCGCGCTCGAGCGCGACGTCCTCGTCGTCACGAACGGACGGGTGGCGTTCAGGCCATGATCGACAAGTTCGTGGGCAGCATGGCCGAAGCGATGGCGGGGATCCGGGACGGCTCGGTCGTCCTGCTCGGCGGGTTCGGCAATGTCGGCCAGCCCGACGCGCTGATCGACGGGCTGATCGCGCAAGGGGCCAAGGAACTCACGGTGGTCGCCAACAATGCGGGCACGGGGCGCATCGGGCTTGCGCGGCTGATGGAGCTTGGGCGCGTGCGGCGGATGGTGTGCAGCTTTCCGCGCAGCGTCGGCTCGGTGGTGTTCGAGGAGCTTTATGCGGCGGGCAGGATCGAACTCGAGATCGTGCCCCAGGGCACGCTCGCCGAGCGAATCCGCGCCGCGGGCGCGGGGATCCCCGCCTTCTTCACGGCCACGGGCGTGGGAACGCGGCTCGCCGAGGGCAAGGAGCTGCGCGAGATCGGCGGGCGCACTTATGTGCTGGAGAGCGCGCTTGCGGGCGATGTCGCGCTGATCGAGGCCTGGCGCGCGGACCGCTTCGGCAACCTCACCTACCGGGAGTCGGCGCGCAACTTCAACCCGATCATGGCGATGGCGGGCAAGCTCACGATCGTCCAGACGCAGCACGCGATCGCGGCAGGCGGGCTGCATCCGGAGGCGGTCGTGACACCCGGGATCTTCGTCGACCGGGTGCTGCACGTGCCCTACGCGATGCACGCCGAGAAGGGAGGACGCAATGCCTGACACGGTGCCTCCCTCCTTCGCTCCGCGGGATCGGCAGGGGATTGCCGCGCGGATCGCGCGCGACATCCCCGAGGGCTGGTATGTCAATCTCGGGATCGGCATCCCGACCTTGGTTGTCGAGCATGTGCCGGCGGAGCGCGAGGTGGTGTTCCATTCCGAGAACGGCGTGCTCGGGGTGGGGCCGGCGCCGCCGCCCGGGGCCGTCGATCCCTGGCTGATCAATGCCGGCAAGCAGCCGGTGACGCTGCGCCCGGGCGGGTCCTTCGTGCACCACGCGGACAGCTTCGCGATGATCCGCGGCGGGCATATCGATCTCTGCGTCCTCGGCGCCTTCGAGGTGGCGGAGAACGGCGACATCGCCAACTGGGCGACGGGGAGGAACGACGCCGCCTCGGCGGTGGGCGGGGCGATGGATCTCGCGGCCGGGGCGAAGCGGCTCTGGGTCGCGATGGAGCACACGACGAAGGACGGAAGGCCGCGGCTCGTTCCGCGCTGCGCCTATCCGCTCACGGCGCCGGGCGCGGTCGCCCGCGTCTACACGAATCTCGCCGTGCTCGACGTGACCCCGCGCGGTTTCGTCGTGCTCGAAATCGTCCGCGGGCTCGAATTCGATGAATTGCAGGCCCGCACCGGCGCCAAGCTCTACAACCTCGAATAAGCCCGGCCCTTACGGATGGGCGGCGCCGACCGCGCTGTTCATCGTGCCGTTCATGTGGACCGCGAAGGAGCCGGGGGACGGCGCGGCCGAATTCGAGGCCGGGCTGGTGCACCCGCCGAGCGTCGCGAGCAGCGCGGCGAGGATCAGGCCGGCGAGCGAGGCGCCGAGGCGGGCGGCCGTCACGGTGCCAACTCCGCCGCCGCGCGGTCGTGGCGGAGCGGCAAGGCGCCCTCGCCCGGCAGGCGCACCTCGATCAGCGTCTGCGGGCGGGTTCTCAGACGCACGGTGCCGCCTTCGGCGCGCGCCAGCTCCTCGACCAGCGCAAGCCCGTCGCCGAAGCGGGCGGGCTCCTCCATCCGCCAGCCATCGTTGCCGACCGAAAGCACCGCCATGCCGGCCTCGCGGGCAAGCCGGACCGAGATGCGGCCGAGGAGGCGCATGTGCATGCCGTGCTTGACCGCATTGCCCACCAGCTCGTGCGCGATGCGCAGGATGGTGTCTTCGCGGCCACGGGGGCAAGCGTCCGTGACGGCGATCTCGAGGCGGATGATCTGGGTGGCGTCGGCGTAGAGGGCGATCACGCTCTCGGCGAGCGAGCGGAGCCGCTCGGGAAGGGGCTCGAGGCTCCCGGTGAAGCCGAAGAGGGCATCGGAGATCAGGGCGGCGAGCTCGATCCGGCGGGCGATATCGTCGGCGAGGCGCCGCCCCTCGCGGCTCTCGCGGAGGCCGGGCGCCTCCAATACCTGGATCATGATGCGCTGAAGCGCGTTCTTGGTCTGATGGCGCAACTGACGGAATTCGCCCGACCCCTCGGCCGGCCGATGAAGTCTTTCTGGCCCATCTTGCGCACGAAGCATCGGCTCGTTCTCCGGTCATTGACGGAAGGTCTGGCGGGTGGCAACCTAGCGTGGGAAAAATACCCACGTCAAGCACGGATGCCCCCACCGGATCGTCCCTTCGCCCCCGAGGCCCTGATCGGACCGCTGCGCAGCCTGCTGCGCCCGCTGGTGCGCCTCCTTATGCGGAGCGGCATCACCTTCCCCGTGCTCGCCGACCTTTTGCGCGGGCTCTACGTGGATGTGGCGCTGCATGACGTCCTGACCAACCCCTCCGCCCGCACCGACAGCCGGGTGAGCCTCGCGACCGGCGTGCACCGCAAGGAGATACGTCGGCTCCGGACCGTATCCCCCGCCGCTTCGACCGAGGCGCCGCCGATCGTCACCCTGGCGAGCGCGATCGTCGGGCGCTGGCTCGGCGGGGCCGACTATACGGACGCGGGCGGCGAGCCGCTCGCCCTGCCGCGGACGGGCCACGCGCCGGGGAGCGCCTCCTTCGAGAGCCTGGTCGCCGCGATCACCACCGATGTCCGCCCGCGGGCGGTGCTCGAGGAGCTGCTCGCGCAGAACCTGGTGGTGCTCGAGGCGGGCGAGAGGGTGCGGCTCAACGTCGCGGCCTTCGTGCCGCCGCCCGGGCGGGAGGCGCAGCTCTTCTATTTCGGCCGGAACCTCGGCGATCACGCCGCCGCCGCTTCGGCCAACATCGAAGCGGCCGGGGCGGCCCCGTTCCTCGACCGGAGCGTGCATTACGACCGGCTCGGCGCCGCGACCATCCGCCGGCTCGAGCGGGCCGGACGGGAGGCGGCGGAGCGGCTGCTGGTGGATTTCAACCGGATCGCGCTCGCCGCCGCCGAGGAGGACGACCGGGAGGCGGCGGCGGCGCCGGAGCGCCCGCGCGCGGGGCGCATCAATCTCGGCGTCTATCTCTATGTCGAGGGCGCGGCCAAGGGCGAACCGGGCGGGGAGGAAGGCTGAACGTGCGCGGCCTCGCCGGCTTTCTTCTCCTTGCCCTGCTCGCCTCCTGCGCTCCGCCGCCGACCCTCCCCGGTCCGCCGCCGCCGCTGCCGGCGCCCGAGGCCGAGCGCGGGATCGGCGGGACGGGTGCGCCCAATGGGGCGCCCAATGGCACATTCGAGGCGGAGCGCGGCATCGGCGGGACAGGAATCATCGGGGTGATTACCGGCTTCGGCAGCATCTTCGTCGATGGGCTCGAGGTGCGTTACGGCACGGGGACGGAGGTCTCGGTCGATGACGCGAACGCGACGCCGGCCGCGCTCAGGGAAGGCCAGGTCGTCGCCGTTTCGGCCGTGGGGCCGACCTCGGCGCTGGTCGCGGAGAGCATCTCCGTCGTCCATGAGGTGGCGGGGCCGGTGGAGGCGGTCGAGGACGGCGGGCGGATGGTCCGCGTGGCCGGGCAGGAGGTCGTGATCCCGGCGGCGATCCCGGACCAGGTGGGCGGCGGGCTCGCGCGGGGCGACTGGGTCGCGGTCAGCGGGCTCAAGCGGGCGGACGGGGCGATCGTCGCCACGCGGATCGACCCGAGCCCGGCCGGGCTGGTGCGGGTGCGCGGGCCGCTCGCCGGCGATCCCTTCGCCCGGTTCGGTCCGCGGGTCGGGAGGGTGTTCGTCGAATCCTACGTCACTGCCGAGGGCGGGCATTTCAGCATGGCGGGGGGGCCGAGCGTGCGCGCACCAACGGGGATGCTGAAGCCGGGCTGGGCGGTCGTGCAGCTCGAGCGGCAGGCGGGCGCGGCGCCGCGCGCCGTCGGCGCACGCTTCATCGCCGGGCCCGGCCGCGCGCCCGCCCCGCCCGGGTCGCACGGCGCCCTCGCGCCGGGGCGGGATATCGGCCCGCCGGTCCGCTACGGGGCGGCGGGGGCTATGCGGCCGGCGCATCCCTGGCCCGGCGGGGCTTATCCGGGCGCGGAGGGCGAGCACCCCTTCTGCCGCGCGCCGGCCGGGTGCGGTCGCGGGGATTGACCGGGCCGCGCGGCGGGCCGCACGATCGGGGACGGGTGGAACCGGCCGGCGGTACAAGCATGGATCAGGCGGGAGACCTCGCGGAAAGCCTGCGCATGATCCGTGACAGCGCCGCGGCGCTGGTGCCGCGGGGCGATCTCCGACGGATCCGCGCGCTCCGCTTCGCCCCGCCGGGATTCGACCGCGCGGCGTGGCGGGAGATCTGTGCGCTCGGCTGGCCCGGCCTCGCGTTGGCCGAATCGGCGGGCGGGAGCGGGCTCGGGATGCGTGCCTTCGCAGCCCTTGCCGAGGAGCTGGGCGCGGGCCTGGTGCCCGAGCCGCTGATCCCGGCCGCCATGGCGGCGCGGATGCTTGGCGGGGCTCGGCTCGCCGCCCTGCTTGCCGGGGAGAGCATCGTCATCCCGGCCTGGCAGGAGCGGGCGAACAGCCTGGCGGCGGATGAGGAGACGGTTTTCGAGGGCGGCCTTCTCACGGGGAAGAAGCTCTTCGTGCCGGTGGCGGGCGGGGCCGATTTCTTCCTCGTCTCCGCGCGCGGCGGGTTCGGCCTGGTTGCCAGCGACGCGCCGGGGGCCGCGCTCGCGCTGGAGCGCACGCAGGATGGGGGGTTCTTCGGCACGCTCACGCTCGAGGGCGCGCCGGCCGAGCTGGTCGCGGGCGATTTTTCGCGCGCGCTCGAGGAGGCCACCCTGGCGGCGGCGGCCTATCTTCTCGGCGTGATGGGACGGGCCTTCGCGATCACGCTCGAGTATCTCCGCACGCGCGTGCAGTTCGGCCAGAAGATCGGGAGCTTCCAGGCACTGCGGCACCGGGCCGCGGACCTCAAGATCCAGCTCGAACTGAGCCGTGCGAGCGTCGATGCCGCGGCCGGCGTGCTCGATGAAGGCGCGCCGCTCGCGCTCTGCCGCGCCGCGGTCTCGCGGGCCAAGGCGCGGGCCTCGGAGGCGGCGATGCTGATCACCCGCCAGGCGATCCAGCTCCATGGCGGCATCGGCTACACCGACGAGTGCGACGCCGGGCTCTTCCTGCGCAAGGCGATGGTGCTCGCCAATCTCTACGGCTCGGCTTCGCTGCATCGGGCGCGCTACGCAGCGCTGGCGCCGGAGGAAGAGGATGGCTGACGCGGAGCCGGCGGCGAGCTTACGCGAAAGCCGCGAAGGGACGACCGCGGTGCTGACGCTCGACCTTCCGTCGCGCCGCAACGCGCTCTCGGTCGCGATGCGGCTCGCGCTGATCGAGGCGTTCGAGCGGATCGAGGCCGACCGGGCGGTGGCGGCGGTGGTGATCACCGGAGCGGAGGGCAATTTCTGCTCGGGCGGCGACCTCTCGGAGATGGACGTGGCGGACATCGCCGCGGGACGCGAGCGATTCCGCATCACGCACAAGCTGGTGCGGCTGATGATCGGCGGGGCGAAGCCGGTGATCGCGGCGGTGGAGGGCTTCGCGGCGGGGGCGGGGCTTTCGCTCGCCTCACTCTGCGACACGGTCGTTGCGGGCGAGAGCGCCTGCTTCGTGGCGGGGTTCGGCAAGGTCGGGCTCATCGCCGATCTCGCGCTCCTGTACACGCTGCCGCGGCGCGTGGGCGAAGGGCGCGCGCGCCAAATTCTTCTCTATGGCGAGCGGGTGGCGGCGGACGAGGCGCTCCGCATCGGGCTCGCCGATGAGGTCGTTCCGGCGGGCGGCGCGCTCGATGCCGCACTTGCGCGCGCCCGCCTGATTGCCGAGCAGGCGCCGCTCTCGGTCGCGCTGACGCGCGCCTTTCTCGCCGCGGGCCTCGAGGCGGCGCTCGAGCGCGAGCGGGAGATGCAAACGATGCTCTTCCTCTCCGCCGACCATGCGGAGGGGAAAGAAGCATTCCTCGCGCGCCGTGCGCCCCGCTTCAAGGGAGCCTGAGCATGCAAGACGATCTGAACGCGCTCGAGGACGGCGAATTCCGCGCCCGCGTGCGCGCGTTCCTCGACGAGGAGTACCCAGGCGAGCTGCGCAATCCGCCGAAGCGGCTGCATTTTCGCGAAAGCCGGCCCTGGTACATGGCGCTTTCGCGGAAGGGCTGGCTCGCGCCCGGCTGGCCGCTCGAGTGGGGCGGGATGGGGCTCGCGGCGGCGAAGCAGCTCGTCATGATCGAGGAGCTCGAGCGGCACGGCTGCGCCCGCTTCAACGACATGGGGGTCACCATGATCGGGCCGCTCCTCATCCGCTTCGGCACCGATGCGCAGAAGCGGTTCTTCCTCCCGAAAATCCTCGCGGGCGAGCACATCTGGTGCCAGGGCTACAGCGAGCCCAATGCCGGCTCGGACCTCGCGAGCCTGCGCACCGAAGCGGTGCTCGAGGGCGAGCACTGGGTGGTCAACGGGCAGAAGATCTGGACGACGCTCGCCAACGACGCCAACTGGATTTTTCTTCTCGTGCGGACCGATAAGAAAGCGAAGCCGCAGGAAGGCATCAGCTTCCTCCTTGTTCCCATGGAGACGCCCGGCATCACTGTCCGCCCGATCATCAATCTCGACCTGCACGACGAGTTCTGCGAGGTCTTCTTCGATAACGTGCGGGTGCCGCGAGAGAATCTGGTCGGCGAGGTCAACCGCGGCTGGAGCATGGCCAAGGCGCTCTTGGGCTTCGAGCGGCTGCTGCTCGGCTCGCCCAAGCAGGCGGCGTACGCGCTCTCGCGGCTGAGGTTGCTGGCGGAACGGATGGGCGTGTGGGAGGATCCGCTGTTCCGCGACCGCTACACGCGGCTTCGGCTCGATCTCGCGGACCATAAATCGCTCTACGAGGGGTTCGCCGAGCGGGTGCGGCGGGGCGAGGCGCTCGGCGCCGACGTCTCGATGCTGAAAGTGCACCAGAGCGAGCTTTTTCAACGCATCAGCGAGACGATGCTCGAGGTTGCGGGCGAGAATGCGGGCCTCCTCGATCCGATGGGCGGCAATCGTGAGCTCCACCCTTCGGGGCTCTTCATCCAGGCGCGGCCGACGACGATCTATGGCGGGAGCAACGAAATCCAGCGCAACATCATCGCCAAGAACGTGCTGGAGCTACCGGGGTAGGCGAGGGCGGAGGCCGGGTCCCAACGCGCGAGCGCGTTGGGTGCCCGCCGACGGGGATCCGGTGTAGTACCTCCGTCAGTTGCCCGTGCTACACTGAGAGTCTTATGAGCGACCATTTGGCCCTGCGCCTCGATATCCTGCCGCCGCCGCAGCGGCTTCTATGGGACGAGCTTGCCGCGGTGCCGACGGAATTCGTGCTCTACGGGGGGACTGCCATTGCGCTCCGCCTCGGGCATCGCCAGTCCGCGGATTTCGACTTCTTCGGCTCGCGGGCGTTCGACCCTGCACGATTGACGCAGACCATTGCGTTCCTGGCGTCCGCAACGATCACGCAGCAGGCGCCGAATACGTTGAGCGCCCTCGTCGATCGCGGTGGGCCGGTCAGGGTGTCCTTCTTCGGAGTGCCCGGTCTCGCCCGCCTCGCGGCACCGGACATCGCTCCCGATACCGGCCTGCAAGTGGCCTCGTTGCTTGACCTCGCCGGAACCAAGGTCGCCGTCGTGCAGCAGCGCGCCGAGGCCCGGGACTATATCGACATCGACGCCATCCTGCGGGACGGCCGCATCGACCTTCCGACGGCACTGGCGGCGGGGCGCGCGATCTACGGAACGCAGTTCAATCCGCAGATCAGCCTTAAGGCGCTGTCGTGGTTCGGCGACGGCAATTTGCCCCGGCTTCCTGACGCCGTGAAAGATCGTCTCGCCGCCGCGGCGCGCGATGTCGATCTCGACCGCTTGCCGCCGATTGTGCAGTTGGACGCGGGCGGTGCGGACGGTGGGCCGAGGCGATGAAGCCGATTCCGCTCGAGCCCGAGACCGAGGCGGTCGCGCGCCGGATCGTGTGGTTCGAGGAGCCCCGGGAGGCGCTTGCAGATCCGATCCGGTTCATGGCGTACGCAATGGCGTCGGCGACGCACGAGGATATGAAGGTGCTACGGCGTCATGTGTCGGACGAGGATTTTCGCGAAGCGCTCGATAAGGCCCCGCCCGGCATCATCGACCCGCGTTCATGGGCCTACTGGAATTCCAAGATGGGTCGGTATCCGGCGCCGGCGCCTCCCCGGCGCATCCTCGAATAGCTGCAGCAGGCGGCGGGGCCACATTCGTTGAATTAAAGTAATGGATTGCAAAGGCTTCGCCTTTGCCGGGGAGTCCGAGGGGCGGAGCCCCTCGGCGGGTCCAGGGCGGAGCCCTGGCCTGGCCTTGCTATGCGCGTGGGGCGAGGGCGAGCAGGGCGGTGGTGTGGCGGGCGATCATGCGTTCCTCGTCGGTGGGGACGACCCAGGCCTCGAGGCGTGAGGCGTCGGCGCTGATCCGGCCCGGGCCGGCGTGGTTACGGGTCGAGTCGAGTGTGAGGCCGAGCCATTGGCAGCCAGCGGCGACTTCCGCGCGTGTCGCGGCATCGTGCTCGCCGATGCCGGCGGTGAAGACAAGGCCGTCGAGCCCGCCGAGGGCGGCGGCGAGCGAGCCGATCTCGCGGACGATGCGGTAGACGAAGAGGGCGATCGCCTCGGCGGCGGCGGGATCTTGTGAAGCGCGCAGGGTGCGCATGTCGGGCGAGATGCCGGAGACGCCGAGGAGGCCGGACTTGCGATAGATGAGATCCTCGATCGCGCGGGCGTCCATGCTGTGGCGGTCCATGAGGTAGAGGAGCACGCCGGGGTCGATGCTGCCGGTGCGGGTGCCCATGACGAGGCCTTCGACGGCGGTGAAGCCCATGGTGCTGGCGACGCTGCGTCCTTGGTTGACGGCGCAGAGGCTTGCGCCGTTGCCGAGATGGGCGAGGACGAGGCGGCGTTCGGCGAGGTGTGGGGCGATCTCGCGGAGGCGCGAGATGATATATTCGTAGGAAATGCCGTGAAATCCGTAGCGCCGCACGCCTTCGGCGCTGAGCGTGCGGGGGAGTGCGTAGGCTTGCGCGATCGGCGCCTGGCCGTGATGGAAACCGGTGTCGAAGCAGGCGATTTGAGGCAAGTGCGGCGCGTGCTCGGCGAGAGCGCGGATGGGTGCGAGGTTGTGCTTCTGGTGAAGCGGCGCGAGGGGCTCGAGCTCGGCGAGGGCAGCGAGGATTTGCGGGTCGATCCGGACCGGGGCCGCGAAGCGCGTACCGCCGTGCACGACGCGGTGGCCGACCGCGGCGAGGTGACGATGGCCGAGCAGCTCGGTTGCGAGCCCGAGGATCTCGCGCGTCGCGCCGTGATGGTCGAGCCCTGCGGGCCAGGTTCGCTGGGCGACGCTCTTGCCTGCCGCGTCCTGCACCGCGAGGTCGGGGACGAGCCCGATATCCTCGATCTCGCCGTGGAAGAGGAGCGTCTCGGGCGGGACGGTTGCGTAGAGGGCGAATTTGATGCTCGAGGATCCGGCGTTGAGGACGAGGATGCAATCGGACATCGGCGCGCTCTCCTGCAGGTGTCGGGTTGGCGCGGGCGGGTTCGCCGCTCAGTGAAGGGCGGCGGCGGTGCGGGCGCGGCGGGCATGGACGAGCAGGGCGGCGACGGCGCAGGAGGCGAGGCGGGTGAGCAGAGAATCGGCGCGGCTCGTCAGGATGATCGGGACGCGCGCGCCGAGGACGATGCCTGCGGCGTCGGCGCCGGCGAGAAAGGAGAGGCTTTTCGCGAGCATGTTGCCGGCCTCGAGGTCCGGCACCACGAGCACGTTGGCGCGGCCCGCGACCGGCGAGACGATGTGCTTGATCTCGGCGGCCTCGGGGTCGATCGCGTTGTCGAGCGCGAGCGGGCCGTCGATCACGGCGCCGGTGATCTGGCCGCGCTCGGCCATCTTGCAGAGGGCGGCGGCCTCGATGGTGGAGGGCACTTTGGCGGTGACGGTCTCGACGGCGCTCAGGATGGCGACGCGCACTTCGGGAAAGCGCAGCGCCTGGGCGAGGTCGATCGCGTTGCGGACGATGTCGACCTTCTCGTCGAGCGTGGGGACGATGTTGACGGCGGCGTCGGTGATGATGAGGGGATCGGCGTGGCCGGGGACGTCCATGATGAAGCAATGGCTGATGCGTCGCTCGGTGCGGATTCCGCTTCCGTGCGCCACCACCGCGGCCATCAGCTCATCGGTGTGCAGGCTGCCCTTCATCAGCGCCTCGGCGCGCCCGCGGGTGACGAGCTCGACGCCCTTCGCTGCCGATTCGTGGCTGTAGGCCGCGTCGACGAGCTCGAAGGATTTGATGTCGAGCGAGGCTGCCTCCGCGGTCTTGCGCACGCGCTCCACCGGGCCGACGAGGATGGGCACGATGAGACCGAGGCGCGCGGCCTCGACCGCGCCTTCGAGCGAGACGTCGTCGCACGGGTGCACGACGGCGGTGGTCACCGGGGGCATCTGCCGTGCCGCCTCGATGAGGCGTTCGTATTTCTCGTGCCGC
Source organism: uncultured Pseudomonadota bacterium (assembly GCA_963745975.1). Classification (GTDB taxonomy): domain Bacteria; phylum Pseudomonadota; class Alphaproteobacteria; order Acetobacterales; family Acetobacteraceae; genus JAKAWQ01. Next base: position 1,122,094 of record CAVUZJ010000009.1, on the reverse strand, counting down.
CGGGGCGGCGATTCGGTGCGGTCGTCGGGCATCGGCAGGAATCCCTTCGCCGGAAAAGTGAAGGGGCCGCGCCGGCCGGGCATTGATGTCGATCAAGGCAAGGCGGGGCAAGGGTCGGCGTTAGCCCTCCGCGGAGGGCTCGATCCAGCCGATATGCCCGTCCGAGCGGCGGTAGATCACATTCAGCGTGCCGGTCGCGCGGTTGCGGAACATCAGCACCTGCTGGTCCGCGAGATCGAGCCGCATCACGGCGTCGCTCACCGAAAGCCGGTCGATCTCCATGGCCGAATCGGCGATCACGGTGGCGTACGGGCCGATCTCGGGGCTGCCGGCGGGCGCGGGTGCTGCGGGCTCCTCCTGGGAAAGGATGTACTGGCGCGCGGTTTCGGGGCGCTCGCGGTTGGCGAGGTCGCGCGCGTGCTCGTTGACGCGCCTGCGATAGCGGCGGAGCCGCTTGGCGATATGCTCGGCGGCGTCATCGAAGGCGGTGTGCGCGTCCTGCGCCTCGCCCTCGGCGCGCAGCACGAGGTCCCGCCCGGCGTGCAGGTTGATGTCGCAGGTGAAGAAGCTGCGGGCGCGGCCGAAGGTCACCGCCGCCTCCAGCGCATGGTCGAAATACTTCCGCGTGATGCGGTCGAGATTCTCCGAGACATGCGTGCGCAGCGCGTCCGAAAGGTCGAGCTGCTTGCCCGCGATGGTGATCTGCATGACCTCCCTCATACCGGCGCCATCTTCTCCCGCCGGCGCTGCACGGAGCTCGGGATGCGCAGTGCCTCGCGGTATTTGGCCACGGTTCGCCGCGCGATGTCCACACCTTCCCGCCGGAGTGCCGCGACGATCGCATCGTCGGAGAGCACCGCGGCGGGCGGCTCCTCGTCGATCAGCGCGCGGATGCGCTGGCGGACGGCCTCGGCGCTGTGGGTCTCGCCGTCGACCCCGGCGATCGCGGTGGTGAAGAAATATTTGAGCTCGAAGATGCCGCGCGGGGTTGCGATATATTTGTTCGCGGTGACGCGGCTCACCGTGCTCTCGTGCATCTCCACCATTTCCGCGACGTCGCGCAGGATGAGCGGGCGGAGATGGCCGATTCCGTGCTCGAAGAATCCGTTCTGCCGGCGAACGATCTCGGCCGCCACCTTGAGGATGGTCTCGGCGCGCTGCTCGAGCGAGCGCACCAGCCAGTTGGCGGCGGCGAGCCGTTCGGCGAGGAAGGTCCGCTCGGGTCCTCGGGCGCCGACGCTGACGCGGGCGTGGAAGGCGTGGTTGACGAGGACGCGGGGCAGCGTGTCCGGATTGAGCTCGAGGCGGAAGCTGCCGGCTTCCTCGCGGCGCATCAGGATGTCGGGGACGAGCGGGGCGAGGGGCTCGGCGTCGAAGCGGGTGCCCGGCTTGGGGTCGAGCCGGCGGAGCTCGGCCACCATGTCCGCGAGGTCCTCGGCGTCGACCCCGCAGATGGCCCGAAGCTCGGTCATCTCGCGCCGGGCGAGGAGGTGGAGATGGTCGAGGAGGGCGGCCATCGCGGGGTCGAGCCGGTCCAGTTCGGCGAGCTGTGCGGCGAGGCACTCGCGCAGATCGAGGGCGAAGCAGCCGACCGGGTCGAATTGCAGCATGCGCGTGCGGACGCGCTCGATCTCCTCGAGCGGGGCGCCGAGTGCGGCGGCGAGGGCGGCGGGCGTGGCGGAGAGCCGGCCCGCCGGGTCGAGCAGGGCGATCAGGTGCGCGGCGATCAGCCGCTCGCGCGGGGCCCCGAAGGCGAGCCGGAGTTGCTCGGAGAGATGCTCGCGCAAGGAGTGCGGGCCCTCTGCCACGTTCTCGATCCCGTACTCGTCGGGCTCGAAGGACCGGCCGGCGCGGCCGCCGCCATCGGCGTGGCCGCCGCCGTCGGCCGGGCCGCCGGCGTCATAGGTCTCGGCGTGCTCGGCATCGAGGGGGGCGGCTTCCGGCGAGGGCATGGACTCCGAGCTCACCAGCGCCGCGGCGTCCGCCTCCGGCGGCGGCGGGTTGGCGCGCTGGTCGGGCGCCGAAACCTCCCGGCCCGGGCCGTCCTGCGCCTCGTCCTGCTCGAGCAGCGGGTTGCGCTCCAGCTCCTCGGTGACGAAGCTTGCCAGATCGAGGTTCGAGAGCTGCAAGAGCTTGATCGCCTGCCGGAGCTGCGGCGTCATCACCAGCGTGGTGGTCTGGCGGATCTCCAGGCGCGGTCCGATGGCCATGGCCGGCCGTCAGTCCGCCGCCGGCCCGATGCGCCGCGGGCGGCGGCGGGCGGCTCGGGCCATCAGGCGATTGGAAACAAAAGGAAATGATCCGGGTGCCGGTGCGGTTCTCGTCATCGCGACCTCGCTACCCGTACACCGTGTTTTCAGTGGCCTGCTCATCCCCTCCGCTCGTCGCGAAGGGCGACGATCTCCGGGGGCAGGACACTAAAGGCTGAACCTTTCTCCAAGGTAGAAGCGGCGCACGTCCGCATGCGCCACCACCTCCTCGGGCGCGCCGTGCATCAGGACCTCTCCGTCGTGCATGATGTAGGCACGGTCCACGATCTCCAGGGTCTCCCGCACATTGTGGTCGGTGATCAGGACGCCGATGCCGCGCAGCTTCAGATGCGAAACGAGGTCGCGGATCTCGCTGAGCGCGATCGGGTCGATGCCGGCGAGCGGCTCGTCGAGGAGGATATAGCTCGGCTGGCTGGCCAGCGCGCGGGCGATCTCAAGCCGCCGCCGCTCGCCGCCGGAGAGCGCGAGGGAGGGCGTACGGCGCAGATGGGTGATGCCGAACTCGGAGAGGAGGGCGTCGAGCATCTGCTCGCGGCGGTCGGCGTAGGGCTCGGAGACTTCGAGCACGGCGCGGACGTTCTGCTCGACATTGAGGCCACGGAAGATACTCGCCTCCTGCGGCAGATAGCCGATGCCGAGCCGGGCGCGGCGGTACATCGGGAGGGTGGTGATGTCGGCGCCGTCGAGGGTGATGGTGCCGGTATCCGGCGGCACCAGCCCGACGATCATGTAGAAGGTGGTGGTCTTGCCGGCGCCGTTGGGGCCGAGGAGGCCGACCGCCTCGCCGCGTGTCAGGCGGATGTTGACGTTGCGGACGACGGGGCGGCGGTGGAACTGCTTGCCGAGCCCCTGGGCGACGAGGCCGGCCCCGCCGGAGAGGACGCGCAGCCGCTCGCTCATGGCTGGCCGCCCGCGGGATGAGCGCCGGGGGGATGAGCGGTGGGGGACGCGGCGGGTTGCTTCGCCGGCGCGGCGCCCTTGGCCGGCGCGGCGGGGCCGTTGTTGACGGTATTGGGGACGACGAGGCCCTGCACCCGCTCGCCGGGCGTGGAGAGCAGCTCCGCCTCGCCGGTCTTCATGTCCACCACGCCGCGCGCGCCATTGAGCTGGTTCTCCCCGCGCGTGATCCGGACATCGCCGAGGATGAGGGCGATGCCGGTTGCCGGAACATAGACGCCGCGATCGCCGGTGATGGTGTCCGTCGCGGTGCGGATGACGACGTGGCCGAACGCCTCGACCCGCTTGATCTGGCCGCTGTCGGCCAGCGGATCGGTGGTGCTCGCCGTGGCGCTCGCGGTCGCGCTCCCGGTCGCGGGGGCGCTCGACGGCATCGTGTAGGCGACCAGCGTGTCGGCGGTGATCCGGCGCCCGTCATTGGAGATGACGACGGCGTCGCCGCGCGCGACCGCCATGTGCTGGTCGGGCCAGTATTCGACGTCGTCGCGGGCGGTCAGCACGTCCTTGGGCGTCGTGAGCTTGAGGTGCCGCCCGGTGAGCACCAGCACGTCCTCGTCCACGTCATAGACCCCATGATCGGCGAACGCCTGGTCGGTCGCGGTGAAGATGTGCACGTGGCCGACCGCCTCCAGGCGGTAGATCTGCTGCCCGCCGGTATCCATGGTGCCAGGGGAGGTGGCGCTGGAGGCGGAGCTGGAGGTGGCGCTGGCGGTCTGCACCGAGGGTGCGGCCGCGGCGGCGCCGGGCTTGGGGCGGTAGTGGGCGATGAGCTCGTCCGCGGTCACCGTCACGGTGCCGCGCACGGCCTCTGCGTCCTCGCGCGCGATGACCTCCTTCTGGTTCTGCCGCCATTCGATCCCGCCGACCGCGGTGATGGTGATCGGGCCGCCCTGCGAGAGGTCGAGCGGCTGGGCGGGCGCGGGCCGGGCGGCGAGCGCGAGGGCAAGGAGGAGCGGGGCGAAAGCCCATCGCCTCATTGTTTGTGCCCGTTGGGGCTGGGCCCGTTCCGGCCGTTCAGCACGAGGCGCGCCGGGCCGCTGAACTGGATGACCGTGCCGCCACCGAGCAGCGTGTAGCCCATGGCGTCGAGCGTCCCGAACGGCCCTTCGGCGCTCACCGGCACGCCGCTCGCGGCAGCGCCGGCGGCAAGATCGACCGTGGTGCTCGCCGAGCGGAGCGTCGTCCCGTCGTCGCGATAGAGGGTGACGCCGCCGGAGAGGTCGAGCTGGCGGCTCTTCTGGGCATAGACGCCGCGCGGGGCCGTGAGCATGACCCAGGAGCCCGAGTTGAGCGTGATATCGCCCTTGGGATCGCTGAGATCGACGCGGTCGGGCCCCATCTGAAGGGCCGAGGCTGCGGTCACGGTGTAGGGCTCGCCCTTCTGATCGACGCTGCTGTAGCGCGCGTCGAGGAGCTTGCCGCCGGCGCCGGGCGCGCTGGTGTCGAGGTGCAGGCTGACGCGCTGGCCTGCGATGCCGCTTTCGAAGTCGGGCCAGAGAGCAACCGAGGCGAGGAGTGCGAGGCCGACGAGCGGCAGGAGGCGCTTCGCCCAGCGCACCAGGAAGCGCCGCCGCGCGAGGCTCGCCGCCGAGGGCATCGGGCGGGCGCGGCCGAGCCCGAGCAGATGGATGCGGCCGGGCTCGCGGGGGGCGGAAGCCGCGCGCTTCCTGCCCGGCGGGATCTCGGTTGGGGCCTCGAAGTCCGGCATGCGCTAGGCCACCCCGGCCCGCAGCAGGTCGTGCAGATGCACGAGCCCGAGGACCTCCCGCTCCGCGTTGACCACGAAGAGGGTGGTGATCGGCCGCTGGCCGGCGTTCATCTCGTAGAGCGCCTCGGCCGCGAGCGCGTCGGGGCCGATCGTCCGCGGGCCACGGGTCATGACCTCGCCCACCCGCCGCGAGAGGAGGTCCGGGCCCATGGCGCGGCGGAGGTCGCCGTCGGTGATGATGCCGGCGAGGCGGCGCGACGGATCGACGACGCCGAGGCACCCGAAGGATTTCTCCGTCATCACCAGGAGCGCCTGGTCCATCGGCAGGTCGGGCGAGGCGAGCGGCAGGGCGGCGCCGCTGTGCATCAGCTCGCGGACGCGGCGGAGCCGGGCCCCGAGCCGCCCGCCCGGGTGGAAGCGGCGGAAATCGCTCGCCGTGAAGCCGCGCCGCTTGAGGAGTGCGACCGCCAGAGCGTCGCCGAGCGCCATTTGCATGGTGGTGGAGGTGGTGGGTGCGAGGCCCATCGGACAGGCCTCGGCCGCCGCCGGCAGCAAGAGCAGGGCATCGGCCGCCGAGGCCAGCGTCGAATTGGCCTGCGCGGTGATCGCGATCAGCGGCACGGCGAAGCGGCTTGCGTGCGCGACGAGGTCGGCGAGCTCCGCGGTTTCGCCGGAATTGGAAAGCGCGAGCACGGCGTCGCCGGCGACGATCATGCCGAGATCGCCGTGCGAGGCCTCGCCGGGATGGACGAAGAGCGCGGGCGTGCCGGTCGAGGCGAGGGTCGCCGCGATCTTGCGGGCGACGTGGCCGGACTTGCCCATGCCGGAGACGACGACGCGGCCAGAGGCGGCAAGCAGGAGCTCGACGGCGCGGGGGAAGCTCTCGTCGAGCGAGGCGGCGAGCGCGGTGAGGCCGGCCGCCTCGAGCGCCAGCACGGCGGCGGCCGCCGCGAGGTCGTCCCCGTCGTTGAGGGCAGAGCAGGTCAGGGCCAAACGGGGCGCCGGCTGGGGCATCGGAGTCGGTTCATCCTCGGTCCGCCCCTTCTATGGACCGGGCCGCTCTCGGGTCAACAACGGCGGGGAGGGTGGCGGCGAATTGCGGCAAGAATTATGCCAGTGAATCCCGCCGGTGCTTGACCGGAGGCCTCGCCTTCCGGTTAACTCGCGTTCATCCGCCGCGCCGCCTCCACCGAACCCGAGCCACCTCAAAGGCATCCCATGTCGGCAGCGCTCGTCCCGAGCCGCCGGTTCCGCCTGGTCCTCATCAAGCCGTCGCACTACGACGACGACGGCTACGTGATCCAATGGCTGCGCTCGGCGATTCCCTCGAACACGCTGGCAGCCCTTCATGGGCTGGCGCTCGACGTGCGCGAGCGGCGCGCGCTCGGCCCCGACGTCGCGCTCGAGATCGCCACGTTCGACGAGACGAACACGCGGATCCGCCCCGATCGCATCGCGCGGATGATCAAGGAAGATGGGGGGCTCGGGCTGGTGGCGCTCGTCGGCGTGCAGTCGAACCAGTTCCCGCGCGCGGTCGATATCGCCCGCCCGCTGCGGGAAGCCGGGATCCAGGTCGCGATCGGCGGTTTCCACGTCTCCGGCACGATCGCCATGCTGCCCGGCGTCCAGCCCGACCTCCAGGAAGCGCTCGATCTCGGCATCACGCTCTTCGCGGGCGAGGCGGAGGGGCGGTTGGAGGCCGTGCTCGCCGACGCGCTCGCAGGAAGGCTCAAGCCGATCTACAACTTCATGGACGATCTGCCCGGGATCGAGGGGGCGCCGCCGCCGATCCTGCCGCGGGCGCGCATCCTGCGCACCGGCGGCGGGCTCACCAGCTTCGACGCCGGGCGCGGCTGCCCGTTCCAGTGCTCCTTCTGCACCATCATCAACGTCCAGGGCCGGAAGTCGCGCTCGCGCTCGGCCGATGACGTCGAGGCGATCATCCGCGGCAACCTCGCCCAGGGCATCGACCATTTCTTCATCACCGACGACAACCTCGCGCGCAACCGCAACTGGGAGCCGATCTTCGACCGGCTGATCCACATGCGCGAGGAGGAAGGGCTCTTCTTCCGGTTCATCATCCAGGTGGACACGCTCTGCCACAAAATCCCCGGGTTCATCGAAAAGGCGGCGCGCGCCGGCGTGACCCGCGTCTTCATCGGGATGGAGAGCATCAATCCCGACAGCTTGATCGCCGCGAAGAAGCGGCAGAACCGCATCTCCGAATATCGCCGCATGCTGCTCGCGTGGAAGAACGTGGGCTGCTTCACCTATGCCGGCTACATCCTGGGATTTCCGGGCGATACGCCGGAGACGATCGTGCGCGACATCCGCATCATCCAGCGCGAGCTGCCGCTCGACCTGCTCGAGTTCTTCTGCCTGACGCCGCTGCCGGGCTCGGAGGACCACAAGCACCTCTTCACCAGGGGCGTGGCGATGGACCCGGACCTCAACAAATACGACCTCGAGCATGTCTGCACGACGCATCCGCTCATGTCGAAGGCGGAATGGGAGCGCGCCTATCGGCTGGCGTGGGAGACCTACTACACGCCCGAGCACATGGCCCGCGTGATGCAGCGGGCGGGGGCGAGTGGGATCAGCCCCGGGAAGATGATGTTTTTGCTCCTCTGGTTCTGGGGCTGCGTGACGCTCGAGAAAATCCATCCGCTCGAAGGCGGCTATTTGCGGCGCAAGGTGCGGACCGAGCGAAGGCCCGGCCTGCCGATCGAGACTCCGTTTTTCTTTTATCCGCGCTACATCACGGACCTCCTCGTGAAGCACGTTCGCATCGGGCGGATGATCTGGCGGATGGCCAAGGTGCGGCGCGCGGTCAAGCGTGACCCGAACCGGCGTGCCTACATGGACACGGCGCTGACGCCGGTCTCTGACGAGGAGATGGACGCGCTCGAGATGTTCACCGCGACCGAGGCGGCGCGCGGGGCGGCCGACAAGGCGAAGCGCGACCTCGCACGCACCCGCGCGGCGGGCTCCGCTCCCCTGCAGCGGCAACCCGTCGCGCAGGCGTGACGGGGACCCCACGGCCCGCCGAGGGCCGAGCCCTTGGAACCCATTCGCGTTGGCGGCGGCTGAGGGGCGTCGCGATGGACGGACGCGCCTTCTTTAGCTAGGCTACCTTAGCTAAGGAGATGCCATGGAAACCGTCACGATCCACACCGCAAAGACGACCCTCTCGCAGCTTCTGGCGCGTGTCGAAGCGGGGGAGGAAATCGTCCTGGCGCGCGGCAAGGAGCCGATCGCCAAGCTCGTACCGTACCGCCGGCGGCCGACGAAGCGCCGGTTCGGAGCGCTCAGCGGACAAGTCAGCGTCGGAACCGAATTCTTCGAGCCCTTGCCGGAGCATGAGCTGGCGGCATGGGAATAGGACGTGAATTTGCTGCTCGACACGCACGCCTTTCTTTGGTGGCTCGCGGGCGATCAATCGCTCTCTGTCGCGGCACGAACGGCGATCGCGGACGAGGGCAACGGCATTTTCGTCAGCGCCGCTTCGGCCTGGGAAATAACGACGAAGCACCGGATCGGCAAATTGCCCGGCGTTGCGGCTATTGTTGCTGATATCGCGGGCACGGCCGTCGATCAGGGCTTCGTCGGCCTGCCGATAAGCCTGCGGCATGGCCAGGTGGCGGGCGCGTTGCCGGGGCCTCAACGCGACCCGTTCGATCGGATGCTGATCGCCCAGGCGATGCTGGAAAATCTCGTGCTCGTCTCCAATGAGGAGAGTTTCGACGCCTATGGCGTCGGACGATTGTGGTGAGGCGGCGACGGGTTCACACGAGCTCTATGCGGGCAGCATGGCCGGAAGCGGCGGCAAGACGCCGGTCGCGCGTCAAGAGCGGCGCGTCGAGCGCTTCGGCGAGCGCCACGTACACCGCGTCATAGGCCGTAAGATTGCGCCGCAATTCCCAGACGCGCGGCAGCAGGAAGCCGTGCGGATAGCGGCGGAGCGGAAAGTCGGCGAGGTCGGCGAGCGCCGCGCGGCCACGCTCGGGATCGATCTCGCGGGAAGCCGCGTAGCGGCGGACGACCTGCGCGACCTCGATATCGAGCAGATGGGGCGCGTGCAGCGATTGCCGGGGGTCGAAAAGCCACCTTTCCACCGCTTCGGCCGCCGGCGTGCGGAGCAGCGCTTCGAGCAGGGCCGAAGCGTCGACGACGATCACGCGCGGTCGCGTTCGGCGCGAACCGCCTCGGCCGGCGCGACGGAAGGCGTCATTCCCGGCCGGCGCTCCAGGCGGGCGCGCAACTCGGCGAGCGTCGGCCGCTCCGCCACCTCGCGGATCTCGTTCAGCAGGTAATCGGAGAGCGACATGCCGGCGAGCGCCGCGCGCGACTTGAGCCGGCGATGCAGCGCATCGGGCACCTTGCGAATCTGGATCATCGCCGGCATGTGCGGAGCATAAGAACATGTGGTGCACATGTCCACCGGTGTGCGGCTTCAGTGCGCGAAGAGGTCGGGCTCCTCGTAGCCGAGAAGATCGAGGGCTGCGCGTTCGGGCAGGAAGGCGAAGCAGGCCTCGGCGAGCTCAAGGCGTCCCTCGCGCTCGAGCAGCGTCTCGAGCCGCGCCCAGAGCGCGTGCAGGTGGAGAACGTCCGAGGCGGCGTAGGCGAGCTGCTCGGGAGCAAGCTCCGCCGCGCCCCAGTCCGAGGTCTGCTGCTGCTTGGCGAGATCGACGCCGAGCAGCTCGCGGCAGAGTTCCTTGAGCCCGTGCCGGTCGGTGAAGGTGCGCACGAGCTTGGAGGCGATCTTCGTGCAGCGGACCGGGGCCACGCGGACGCCGAGGGATTTCGCGAGGATCGCCACGTCGAAGCGCGCGAAGTGCATCAGCTTCACCACCGCCGGGTCGGCGAGAAGGCGCTTGAGGTTGGGGCAGTCGGCGCCGCGGCCGCCCATGCGCTCGGGGATGATCTGCACCAGATGGGCGACGCCGTCGCCGGCGGAGAGCTGGACGAGGCAGAGCCGGTCGCGATGCGGGTTGAGCCCCATCGTTTCGGTGTCCACCGCCACCACCGGTCCGAACGAGAGCCCCTCGGGCAGATCGTTCCGGTGGAGATGGATGGTCGCGTCGAGCTGGAACTGGGTGAGGCCTGCCACGTCTGTCGCTTTGCCCCAATTCTTTCGCTGCGCGATGGTGCCCAGGAGAAGACTCGAACTTCCACGACCTTGCGGCCACAGGTACCTGAAACCTGCGCGTCTACCAATTCCGCCACCTGGGCACGGACGGCAAGTGCGAGCGGGCCGGCCATGTAACGCCCGGCCCCTGGCGCGTCAACTCCGCGCCGCTTGAGGGAAAAATGCCGCTAGCCTATTCACCCTCGCGAGGCTGTTGCGGGCGCGAAGGAGAGGCGGGTGGCGGGACGCAGGGTGGCGACGGTGTTCGGCGGCTCGGGCTTCCTGGGCCGCTACGTGGTGAAGCGGCTCGCCGCCGCCGGGCAGGTGGTGCGCGTCGCGGTCCGGGACCCGGAGGCCGCGCTCTTTCTCAAGCCGATGGGCGCGGTGGGACAGATCGTGCCGCTCTATGCGGATCTCAGGCGCCCGGAGACCATTCCCCGCGCCGTCGAGGGCGCCGATATCGTGGTCAACCTGGTCGGCATCCTGGCCGAGCACCGGCCGGGCGATTTTCAGCGCATCCACGCCGCCGGCGCGGGCGCGATTGCGGGCGCGAGCGCCGAGGCCGGGGTCGCCCACCTGGTGCATGTCTCGGCGATCGGGGCGGATCCGGCGAGCCCGAGCCGCTATGCGGCCAGCAAGGCCGCCGGCGAGGAAGCGGTCCATGGGGCCTTTCCCTCGGCCGTCATTCTCCGCCCTTCGATCGTCTTCGGGCCGGAGGACCGGTTCTTCAACCGCTTCGGCGCGCTCGCGCAGTTCCTGCCCTTCATGCCGGTGATCTCGGGCGGGAGCCGCATGCAGCCCGTCTATGTGGGCGACGTCGCCGACGCGGCGATGGCCGCACTCGCGCGGGCGGAGGCGGGGGGCAAGATCTACGAGCTCGGCGGCCCGCGCATCTTCACCTTCCGCGAGATCCTGCAATACATCCTGAAAGAGACGCGGCGGTCCCGGCCGCTGATCGCGATCCCGCCGGCGCTCGCCCGGCTCCAGGCGGCGATCGCCGAGCGTCTGCCCGGCAAGCCGTTGACGCGCGATCAGCTCCTGATGCTCGCCCGCGACAACATCACCTCGGAAAACGCGCCGGGGCTCGCCGAGCTTGGCGTCGTGGCGACGCCGGTCGAGATGGTGGTGCCCCAGTACCTCGCCCGCTTCCGCCCCGGCGGCGGGCGCCGCGAGCTGCTGCCGGCTTAGACCGTCGCGAGGCGGCGCCGCTCGACCTGGCGCTTGAGCGCACGCGCGGGCTCGGGCAGGCGCCGGGCCGGCGTGCCGAGCAGAAAGGCGTCCAGCCCGCCCTTGCGCTCGATCGTGGAGAGGGCGCGGGTCGAGAGCCGGAGCCGGATCGTGCGGCCCAGGATGTCCGAAACGAGCGACGCCTCCTGGAGGTTGGGCAGGAAGCGGCGGCGGGTCTTGTTGTTGGCGTGGCTGACGTTGTTGCCGCTCAGCACGCGCTTTCCGGTGAGCTCACACACGCGCGACATCGGAGGACCTCTCGAAGGAAGCGGGCTTATGGCGGAGCGGCCAATTCGGGTCAAGGCGGGCGGGGTCAAGGCGCTGGCGGTCAGGCGACCGGCTCGGCGAGCGGGCTCGATTCCCGCTCGACCGCCTGGAGCGCCCACATCCGCGCGTAGGGCCCGCTGCGGGCGAGGAGGGCGGCGTGGGTGCCGCGCTCCGCCACGGCGCCGGCCTCGAGCACCAGGATCTCGTCCGCCTCCACCACGGTCGATAGCCGATGGGCGATGATGAGGGTCGTCCTTCCCTGTTCGAGTGGGCGGAGGGCGGCCGAGATCTCGCGCTCGGTCGCGGTATCCAGCGCGCTTGTCGCCTCGTCGAGGATGAGGATGCGCGGGTTCCTGAGCAGCGTGCGCGCGATCGCGACGCGCTGCTTCTCCCCGCCGGAGAGCTTGAGCCCGCGCTCGCCGACCCGCGTCGCATAGCCCTCCGGCAGGCGGCGCACGAAGTCGTGCACCTGGGCCGCACGGGCGGCCGCCTCGATCTCCGCCTGGCTCGCGTCGGGCCTGCCGTAGGCGATGTTGTAGCGGATGCTGTCGTTGAAGAGCACGGTGTCCTGCGGCACGATCCCGATCGCGGCGCGGAGGCTCGCCTGGGTGACCGTGTTGATGTCCGTCCCGTCGATCAGGATCCGCCCTGCGCTCGGCTCGTAGAAGCGGAAGAGCAGCCGCGTGACGGTGGATTTGCCGGACCCGGTCGCACCGACGATCGCGAGCGTCCCGCCGGCCGGGACGGCGAAGCTCACCCCGTGCAGCACCTCGCGGTCGGGCGCGTAGCCGAAGCGCACGTTCTCGAAGGCGACGCTGCCCGCGAGCGAAGCGGGCGGAGGGAGCGCGCGCGCACCCGGCGGATCGGTGATCTCGGGGGCGACGTCGAGCAGGCGGAACATCTGCTCCATGTCCAGCAGCCCCTCGCGGAGCTGGCGATAGACGAAGCCCAGGAAATTGAGCGGCTGATAGAGCTGGAGGAGATAGGTGTTCACCAGGACGAATTTTCCGACGGTCATCGTTCCGGCCTGCACCTCTCGCGCGGCCATGAGCATGACGATCGCGAGTCCCACGGCGACGATCGCCGCCTGGCCGCTGTTGAGCAGGTCGAGCGTGACCTGCGAGCGCACCGCCGCGCGCTCGTAGACGGCGAGCGATTCGTCGAAGCGCGCCGCCTCGTGCGCCTCGTTGCCGAAATATTTGACCGTCTCGTGATTGATCAGGCTGTCGAGCGCCTTGTTCTTCGCCTCGTTGTCCGTTTCGTTCATCCGCCGGCGGATCCTGAGCCGCATGCCGGTGAAGCCGACGGTGAAGGCTAAGTAGCTGCCGACCGAGGCGAAGGTGATGAGCGCGAACCGCCAGTCGAAGATGCGCCAGAGGACGAGCGTGACGAGCAGCACCTCGAAGACGGTCGGCAGCACGTTGAAGACCGCGAGCCTGAGCGCGTTCTCGATGCCGGCGGTGCCGCGATCGACGATGCGGCCGAGCGCGCCGGTCTGCCGGTCGAGATGGAAGCGGAGCGAGAGGCGGTGGAGGTGGCGAAAGGTCTCGAGCGCGATCCGCCGCACCGCCCGCTGCTGCACGGAAGCGAAGAGCGCGTCGCGGAGCTCGGCGAAGCCCGCGGAGGCGACGCGGAGCAGGCCGTAGGCGAGGATCATCGCGACCGGCACGACGGCGATCGCGCTCGCCCCCTTCGGCGCCAGCGCGTCGACGGCGCGCGAATAGGCGATCGGCACCAGCACCGCGGCGACCTTCGCCGCGATCAGCGCCAGCGCGGCGGCGGAGACGCTGAGCCGCGCGGCGAGATCGTTCCGCGGCCAGAGATAGGGAAGCAAGGAGCGGAGGACGCCGAGAGGGAGTCCCGGGCGGTGCGCGGGTGCGGACATGGGCGCGGATATGGGGTCGGGCCCCGCTCGGCACGATGTTTCGCTTGGGAAGGGGCGGCGGCGGGACTACCTCGGCAGGCGATGCCCGACGACCTCCTTCGCCATATCGCCGCCTGCCGCAACTGGCACCCGCCCGGCACAAGGCAACGGTTGTGGCTCGGGAGTGCGGCGGTCGGCTGGGTCACGCCCGAGACCGCAGCTGAAATAGGGGGGGCTGAGACCGGAACCTTCTTCCCCGACGCCGCTTCCTTCGAGGCGATGGCCGAGGGGCTCGCGCGGGCCGGCCGGGTCCGCTGGCGCAACGAGGCGTTCCCCGTCCGCGCCGGGCCGGACGGGCCCGAGCTGGCGCGGATCGATCGCGGGGCGCTTCCGCGCCTCGGCGTGTGGTCCGAGGGGGTGCATGTCAACGGCCTGGTGCGCCGCGGGGACGGGCCGTGGCTCTGGGTCGCCGAGCGGGCGGCGAACAAGGCGCTCGACCCCGGCAAGCTCGACCATCTCGTCGCCGGCGGCGTGCCCGCCGGGCTCGCACCTCGGGAGACGCTGATCAAGGAGGCGGCCGAGGAGGCCGATATCCCGGCCGCACGCGCCCGCCGGTCCCGGGAGATGGGCCGGATCGCCTATGCGATGGAGCGCGCGGAGGGGCTCCGCCGCGACCGGCTCCATTGCTACGACCTCTGGCTGCCCGAGGAGTTCGTGCCGCGGCCGGCGGACGGCGAGGTTGCGGGCTTCGCCCTCCGGCCGGCGAGGGCGGTGCTGGAGCGCCTGCGCGGGACGGAGGATTTCAAGTTCAACGTCGCCCTGGTGCTGATCGACCTCTTCCTCCGGCTCGGGCTGATCGATCCCGAGGGCGCGGAAGGGCGCGCGCTGCGCGCCGGACTCGACGAGCCTGTCCCTCCGTGAGCCGCGAGCGGGCGGGCGAGGCCGCCGGCGAATGGCTCGACCGGTTCCCCTGGCTGCCGGTCGTCCTGATCCTGCTGGTGCCGTGGATCGTCCATCTGCCGCAATTTCTCCTCGGGCTGAGCACGGACCCGATCTGGAACGAATCGCGCCTTGCCCTTTCCGTGCATCCCGGCCTGATCGGGGGCCGGTACAACATCGACCCGGCGGCGGGTTGGAATACCGAGGCGCTCGGTCACCTGGCGGCGTGGGACTGGGTCCACGGGATTGTGCCGTGGTGGAACCCCTATTCCGGGATCGGGATGCCGCTCGCCGGCGAGATGCAGCCCTCGGCCTTTTTCCTGCCGTTCAACCTTCTCCTCCTGCTGCCGGACGGCGTGCTCTGGCTGAAGATCGCGACCCAGACGGTGGCGGGGCTCGGAACCTACGCCCTCCTGCGCGCGCTCGTGCTGGGCCGGCTCGCGTCGCTGGCCGGGGCCGCGCTCTATCCGCTCAACGGGACAGCCGCGTGGTTCGCGGACGCGCCGGCGTTTCCGGCTTCGTTCCTGCCGCTGGTGCTACTCGGGATCGAGCGGGCGCGGCGGGCGGGACGAAGCTTCGCCGGTCTTCTCTGGATCGGGGTGGGCATCGCCTGGATGGTCGCCGCGGGCTTCCCCGAGACCGCGCTAATCGGGGGATTGCTCGCGCTCGCCTGGGCCGCCTGCCGGTTCTTCCAGGCAGCGCCCGGCGATCGCGGCCGGTTCGCCGGCGCGGTCGCTGCCGGCGGCGTTCTCGGCCTCATGCTCACCGCGCCGCTCCTCGTCGCGTTCATCGATCTGCTGTTCGCCTCGCGCATCTACGCCGAGCACGGCGCCGGGGCGCTCACGCTTTCCTGGCACGGGCTCGCGCTCTTCGTGCTGCCCTACGTGTACGGCTTCCTCGTCGAGACGTTCGGCAACGCGAGGATCGCGCATATCTGGTACCTCGGCGGGGGCTACGCGGGCGTTCTGCTGCTGCTGTTCGCGGCGATCGGGGCCTGCGGACGCCGCGAGCGCGCGCTCCGGCTCCTGCTGCTCGGCTGGGTGGTGATCGTCTGGGCCAAGACCTTCGGCGTCTGGCCGGTGCAAGAGGCCCTGAACCTGCTTCCCTTGGTCCATCAGACCGACATCGTGCGCTATGCACCGCCGGTCTGGAGCCTCGCACTCGCCGTGCTCGCCGCGTTTGCGCTCGAGGATTTCCGCGCCCGCCCGCCGCGGCTCGCTTTGCCGCTTGCGGCCGTGCTCGTCCTGGTCGGAGCTTCGGCGGGGCTCGCCCGGCCGGGCGGGGCGTTCTGGGGATGGAACGGCCACGAGCCGCGCGCGGTCTTCGCCTTCCTCGGCGCGGTGCTCGCCGTGGCGATGGCGGCGCTGGCGGCGGCGGTCGCGACGATCCGGCTGCTCGGCGGGGAAGCGAGGCGCGGGGCGCTGGCCGGCCTGCTCGTGCTCTACGCGGCCGGGCTGTTCGCGGTGCCGGAGCTCGCCGGGGTTCACGGCGGCAGGCTCGATACGGAAGCGATCCGCTATCTCCGTGGGCATCTGGGCCTCTCGCGGTTCTAGTCGCTGGCGCCGTTCGAGCCCGACTACGGCGCGTTCTTCCGCAGTCCGAGCGTCAATCACATCGCGATGCCGGTGCCGGCGCGCTGGGCCGATTACGTCGCACTTCGGCTGTTTCCGCCGATCCGGGAGACGGGCGGCTTCATTTTCTGGCCGGCGGTGTTCTATCCGCCGGGCGCGGGGCCGGCGGCGCTGCACAGGGACCTCGCCGACTACGAGGAGGTGGGCGTGCGCTTCGTGCTCACCGATGCGGGCGCGAGCTTGCAGCCCACGCGGGTGCTGGCGGCAGGGAAATCCGGGAGCCGGCCGCTCGCCCTCGGCCCCGGGCAGCAGGCGGAGGCCGCCTTTCGGGCGCCCGCGCATGCCGCCGGGCCGGTCGCCTCGGTCGGCATCGACATCGGCAACTACTTCGACACCGCCGACGGTAGCCTCGCGGTCCGGCTTTGCGACGCGACGGGCTGCGCGGCCGGATCGCGCGCGCTCGCCGGGTCGGAGGATGACAGGTTCTTCTTCGTCCCGCTCGGGAAGGCGAGAGAGTACGCGCCGGGCGCGCCGCTCCGCCTCGCGATCCGGCACGTCGGCGGGACGAGGCCGGTCGCGCTCTGGCTCTGGCCGGCAGTGGAAGGTGCGGGGCAGGCCCTGCGCGGGCCGGCGGGCAAGCTGGCGGGCAAGGCGCTGCGGCTCGCCTTCCGCTATGAGGCTCCCGGCCTCCCGCTCCGCGAGGTCTATTCGGACGCGATCATGACGATCTGGCGGACGCCGCATCCGAAGCCCTATTTCTCGATCGAAGCGGGCGGGCCCTGCGCTCTGCGCGTCGCGAACCGGCGCATCCTCGCGGCCGCTTGCTCCTCTCCCGCGACGCTCGTCCGCCGCGAGCTCTTCATGCGGGGATGGGAGGCGCGGGTGAACGGCGGGGCTTCTGCCGTGGTACCTTTCGGCGAGATCGTCCAGGCGACCGCACTGCCCGCCGGGAAGAGCGAGGTCCGCTTCTCCTTTGCCCCGCCCGGGATACTCTGGGGCTGGATCGCGGCGGCTCTCGGCGCGCTTGGACTGGTCGCGAGTCTCCTTGCTCAGGCCGAGGCGGCCCGCCGGGCGACGTCGGAGGCGAGCCGCTCGAGCCCGTGATCGGCGACGCCGAGCGAGGCGAGCGCTGCGATGGCTTGCCTGAGATAGGCGGCGCCGCTGCCGAGCGGGCCGGCCGCGTGGGCGAGCGTGGCGGCGATCTCGTTGTCGGTGAGCTTGCCGACGTATCGCGGATGCGCGCGGTTGACGACGAACACCACCGCCCGGACGTTGCCCGCCGCGGTCCGCACCGTTGCCCAGCGCGCGCGATAAGCGGTGCCCGACATCTCGCGCCGCCAGACGAGGAGGAGCTCCTCGCGCACCCGTGCGGCTTCGATGCGGAAGACGATGCCGCGGCACGAGCCGCCGCGATCGAGCGCCATCATCAGCCCGGGCCGCTCCGGCGTGCCGCGGCCGAACGGCATTTGCAGGCAGAAGCGCCGATGCCAGCCGTGGAGGGTGGCAAGATGACGCTGGGTGAAAAGGAACGCCGGGTTCCACATCAGCGAGCCGTAGCCGAACACGAAGGCGTCGGTTCCGGGCGGGTGGGCGGCGAGCGCGGCGTCGAGCGAGGCCTCGATTTCCGCGTCGCTTCGGATGGCGAGGCCGGGCAGCCTGAGCGCGCGCATCTGGGCAAGCAGCGAGCCGTCGCGGAGCGCCTGGCGGGTGATCCGGAATTCTCCCGCGGCCTCCGGATCCTCCGCGATTTCGTTCATCGATACGACAACGTCACCGGCAGATCATACCGAAGCGCCGCCCTCTTTCCAGGCCCGCAAGTCAGGCCGGAACATCCTCCGGGAGAGGTGCGAGCGGAACGGCGACCTCGAACCAGCCGCCGAGCAGCCGGCTGCGCGGCGGGGAATGCATCCGGATCAGCGCCGGACCGTCCGCCGCCCAGGTGCCGGGCGGGATCGCGCGGAGAATGGCCGCCTCGGCGGTCGCCGTCAGCGCGGGGGTCGGGCGGCCGGAGACGCGAACGACGGCCAATGTCCTGGCTGCCTCCGGCTCGATCCGCACTTTGCCGCCGCCCGCGACGGATGCAACCGGTGCGGCGGCCGCGCCCGCGATCGGAACGCTCACCCGCCAGCGGCCCCGGGCCGATGGCGCGGCGGCGCAGACTTGCGTCACCGGCCCGCGCGTGGCGAGGCGGACGGACCCGCGGTTGCGGCCCTCGGCATAGTCCGCGAGGCGTCCGAATGCGGTTCTGCCGGCCGCGAGCCTCTCGCCCTTGACGCAGGTCACGGCGGCGAAGCCGGCCGGAACGCGACGGACCTCGACCGCCCCATAGCGGGCGATCACCCGATCGTCGCACGGCGCCATCGACCGGAACAGGCGCCAGCCGGCGGGCAGTAGATGCCAGGAAGGACGCTGCGGCCGCGCCGTGAGGTCGGTGGGCCGGACCCATCCCAAAGCATTGCTGCCGACGGACATTCGATGCTCGCTCCATCCTCCGCGCACCGGTCGGCGCTCGACCGGGGCTCATGACGGGGAGAAGATGAGCGGATGGGCATATAAATTCGATGAGGCGGCCAGGGCGCGGGAATAGTCCGGCCATATATCTCCCCGGCGCGCCCGCTCGCTCAGGCGGCGAGGCGCGTGATCTGCTCGCGCGCCGCGGCGATCGCCGCTTCGCGCTTGTCCGGCCCGAGCTGGACCCCCTCGGCGCGGACGAAGCTCACGTCGGTGATCCCGAAGAAGCCGAAGATGCCGCGCAGATAGCTCTCCTGATGGTCGAGGAAGGCGGCAGGCGTGTCCGGCCCGTAGAAGCCGCCGCGCGAGGAAGCGACGATGACCTTCTTGCCGCCCGCGAGCCCCTCGGATCCCTTTTCGGTGTAGCGGAACGTCTTGCCCGCCACCGCGAGCCGGTCGATCCACGCCTTGAGCTGGCTCGGGATCCCGAAATTGTACATCGGCGCCCCGATGACGACGATGTCCGCCGCCAGGAACTCCTCGAGCGCCGCCTGGCCGGCGGCAAGGTCCCGCTGAAGGGCGGGCGCTTCGGGCACCGCACCCTGGGCGGCCGCCAGATGGGCGCCCGTCAGATGGGCGACCGGCGCCGCCCCGAGATCGCGGTAGGTCACCGTAGCGTCGGGATGGCGCGCGCGGAGTGCCGCGACGATCTCCGCGGAGAGCGTGCGGCTCACCGAGCCCGCGCCGAGAATGCTCGAATCGACATGCAGCAGGTTCATCTCCGTGGTCCTCCGATCAACATAAGGACCAATTGGAGTTGTCACGTGCAGCGCGGTAGCCTATACTTTTCGATAGGAACCATCGTGGGAAGAGATAGGTGCTCGACGGCGTCTCGCTCGACCAGCTCCGCACCTTCATCGGCGCCGCGGACGAGGGAAGCTTCTCCGCCGCCGGCCGGCGCCTTGGGCGCGCGCAGTCCGTGGTCAGCCAGACGGTCGCCAATCTCGAGCTGCAGCTCGGGCTGAAGCTGTTCGAGCGGACCGGGCGCTACCCGGTCCTCACCGATGCGGGCCGCGCGCTGCTCGCCGACGCGCGCGCCGTCGCCGGCGGCATGGACCGCTTCAAGGCGCGCGCGAGCGGTCTTGCCGGGGGCCTCGAGCCGGAGCTCTCCGTGGTCGTCGACGTGATGTTCCCGATCGAGATCCTCACCTTGGCGGTCGCCGCCTTCCAGGCCCGTTTCCCGGCCATACCGCTCCGGCTCTATGTCGAGGCGCTCGGCGCGGTGGTCCAGCCGGTGCTCGACCGGACCTGCGCCTTGGGCGTGATGGGCTCGCTGCCGCTCGCGCCCCCGGAGCTGACCCGCGCGCGCCTGCTCGCGGTGCCCTTCGGCGTCGTCGTGGCACCCTCCCATCCGCTCGCCTCCCATCCCCAGCCGATCCCGACCGAAGTCCTCGCCGGGCACGTCCAGCTCGTGCTGACCGACCGCTCGCCTCTCTCGGAGGGGCAGGAGTTCGGGGTGCTTTCGCCGAAGACCTGGCGGCTCGCCGATCTCGGCGCCAAGCACGCCTTCCTCCGCGCCGGCCTCGGCTTCGGAGGCATGCCGCTCTTCCTGGTGCGCGAGGACCTCGCCCGCGGTTCCCTCGTTGCGCTCGCGGTCGAGGACGCGCCGCCCGGCGGGCAGCTCATGCCGATGTCCGCGATCCACCGCACGGACGCCCCACCCGGCCCGGCCGGGCGCTGGCTGCTCGAGCGGCTGAAGGAGATCCCCGGCACCTGTCCCGCCGCCGACGAGGCGGTGCTGCGGGCCGGGCGCGGGATTGTTGCGGTTCCGTGAAGGGTGCGGCGCGCCTGATCTAACGCAATTCCGGGCGCGGCGCAGGCCTGCATGCTTGCCGCTTATCAAGCCTGGCGGGAAGAGGCGGACGTGACGGCGAAGATCGCGGTTGTGGAGCGGCTGGGCGAGCGGGCGGTTTTACTGCCCTCGCTGCTGGGCGAGGCGCTGGAGGCCAACGACCGGCTCAAGCTCCGCATGAGCCTTCTCCAGGAAGCTTCAGTGCAGGCCGCGACGCCCGGCCGGCAGCCGCGCGATTTCGGGCCGGAACGGCGTGCCGCCGGGCTCGCAGATCCCGCCCTCGACCGGCTCGTCGCCGGCGCGGGCACGGCCGGACCGGGGAAGCTTCTGCTGCCCGGCGTGGACATGCTCCTTCGTCCCATCGCGAGCGACCTCGCCGCCATGCTCGCGCCCCTCGACGCCGCGGGCTCGGACGCGGGCGGTGCGTTCGCGCGGCGCGTGGAGGCGGTGGAGAAATCCATCCCGGTTGCCGCGGGCGACACGCTCGGGCTCGCCGATATCGAGGGGCTGACCTCCGCGAGCCCGGATCGGCGGGAGAGCCTCCATCTGCTCGTGATGGACCTGCACAAGGCGCTCAACCGCCTCGCCGCCGAGACCGCGGTCGAGACGCTGGACGGGGCGCGGGTGCACGGCCTCGCGGAAGAAGATCGAAGGCGCGTGAAATCCTTCATGCGCGGGCTCAATCGCACCGCCCCGCTCGCCTTCGGCCACCCCGGCCTCGGCACGACCGCCGTCCGCGCCGGCGGCCGGCTCACCATCCAGAACGATATCGGGACGACCGAGGCGCATGTGCTCGTCGTTCATGTCGAGCCGGGTGCGGTGACGATCACCTACACCGACGTCCACCGGATTCGGGCGGAGTTCTTCGTCTCCCTCTTCGCCCGCGAGGCGGTTGCCTGGACCAAGCTCGCGGACAAGCCGGAAGGCGAGCTGGGCGGGGAGCATTTCTATCTGCTCACCGGCCGCTACGAAGCCGCCGACGAGGCGTCGCTCGAGCGCTTCCTCGAATTCCTCGGCTCCCGGCTCGTCTTCCTGATCGACTGGAACAAGGCGCGCAAGGCGCTGCAGACCTTCGTCCGCAAGAGCGCGGCGTTCGGCCTCCTGTCCTGGGCGGCCGAGCATGATTTCGGGCACCGCGCCTTCCTCGAGCTTGGCGGCGCCGACCTCGTGTTCGACACCGTCCAGCGTGCCGCTTCCGGACGCATCCCCTACGGGGCGCGGCTCGACACCGCGCTCGGCGCCACGGACTGCGTGCAGTTCCTCGAGCACGTGCTGCGCGATACCAGCCAGGGTCTCGCCGCGGGGCGAACGGCACGGCTGATCCGCGACGAGATCCAGGCCGACCTCGCGCACCGCTTCGCAACCGCCGAAGGCTCCGTGCTCACGGTTCTCGTCCGCCATCTCGGCCTGACGCGGATGCTCGCGGGCAGGATCGCGGACATCCTGGCCGTGCCCGGGCTGACGGGCCCGGAGGAGCGCCGCGGCTTCGCCGCGCGCGCCAAGGCGATCGAGGAGAAGGCCGACGGGCTCACGCTCTCCGCGCGCGAGGTCGCGGCGCGCATCCGCGATGCGGGCAAGCTCCGCCCGCTGATCGACGAGATCGAGAACAGTACCGACGCGCTCGAGGATTGTGCGTTTCTCTTGAGCCTCGTGCCGGAGCCCGACGAGGCCGCGCTCGATGTGGCACCCTTGGCACGGCTCTCGACGATCGTGCTGGAGAGTGCGGGGCATCTTGTGCGCGCCGTGGAGGCGGCATCGCGGCTGCCGGAGGGCGAGCGGGCGGACGCGGTCGCCGCCCTGCAGGCGATCGATGAGGTCGTGGTGGCGGAGCGCAGCGCCGACGCAGCGGAGCGCGACACGCTCGCGACCGTCATGCTGGCGCCGCGGGAGGATGCGAAATCGCTTTTCCTCAGCCTCGAGCTTGCGCGCGCGCTCGAGACCGCGACCGACCGGCTCTCCCATTCGGCGCTCATCCTGCGCGACCGCGTGCTCGAGGATCTTTCGGCATGACGGACAGCGTGCCGCTCTTCATCGCGGGCGGCGCCGGGCCACTCGCCCCGGAAGTGGCGGGGGCGAAGGCCGCGCAGCTCTCGCGGATGAGCCGGCTCGGGCTGCCCGTGCCGCCCGCCTTCGTCCTGCCCACGTCGCTCTGCGGGCCCGTCAACCGGAACGACGCGGGCGCGCTTGCCGCGGTCGATCGGGGCTTGCGTGAGGGAATCGCCCGGCTCGAGGAGGAGACGGGCCGCCGCTTCGGCGATCCGCGCGCGCCGCTCCTCGTCTCGGTGCGCTCGGGCGCCGCGCAATCGATGCCCGGCATGCTGGACACGATCCTCGATGTCGGGCTCAACGAGGCAGCCGTGCACGGCCTGATCGGGCTCACCGGCAATCCGCGCCTCGCCTGGGACAGCTACCGGCGCTTCATCCGCGGCTACGCCGAGATCGTCGGCGGCGCGCCGGCGGCGCCGTTCGATCGATGCTTATCCGATATGATACGATCAGAGAACATAATCCGGGAGGACGATCTCGACCCGGAGGCGCTCGAGCGCCTGGCCCGGGAGTACCAGGCGATCGCTGCGGAGGCGATGGGAAGCGCGGTGCCGGAAAGCCCGCACGAGCAGCTCGCTTCGGCCGCGCGCGCGGTCTATCGCTCCTGGGAAACGCAGCGGGCGAAGGAGTATCGCCGCCTCAACCGGCTCGACGAGCTTGCGGGCACGGCGGTCGCGGTGCAGGCCATGGTCTTCGGCAATGCGGGAGGACGATCGGGCGCGGGCGTTGCGTTTTCCCGCAATCCCGCGACCGGCGCCAATGAGCTCTACGTGGACTTCCTCTTCGACGCCCAGGGCGAGGATGTTGTGGCCGGGCGGCGCATGCCGGGCGACGCGGCGCTGCTCGCCGCACGGCTGCCCGAGGCGGCGAAGGCGCTGGCGGCGGGTGCGGTGCGCCTCGAGCGCGAGTTCCGCGATGTCCAGGACATCGAGTTCACGGTCGAGGAGGGAACTCTCTTCTTCCTCCAGGCGCGCTCGGCCAAGCGGACGCCGCGCGCCGCCTTGCGCATCCTCGTCGATCTCGTCTCCGAGGGGCTGCTCGATCCCGCGCAAGCGCGCGAGCGCGCGAGCGCGATCGACCCCGAGAGCGCGCGCATCACCCGCTTCGCCGACGACGTGCCGCCGCTCGCGACCGCCATCTCCGCCGCCCCCGGTGTCGCGAGCGGGCGCGTCGCCTTCGAGAGCGCGCGGGCGATTGCGCTCGCGGCGGCCGGCGATCCGGTGATCCTCGTCCGGCGCGAGACCTCGACCGACGATGTCGCCGGGTTCGCCGTGGCCGCCGGCATCCTCACCGCGGTCGGCGGCCGCACGGCCCACGCCGCAGTGGTCGCGCGCGGGCTGGGCAAGGTCTGCCTGGTCGGTTGCCGCGAGCTGAGGCTCGACGACCATGGCGGTTCCGCGGAGATCGCGGGGAGGAAGATCGCCGAGGGGGACTGGCTCTCGCTCGACGGCGAGAACGGCGCAATCACGCTCGGCCGGCGCGAGATCATCGCGGACCTTCCGCAGGCGGAGCTCGCCGCCATCGCCGCCTGGGGCGAAGGCGGCGCTCTTGGAGCATGTTCACCCTGACTGAACATGCTCTAAGTTATTTTTCCGAGCGGATTCACGCGCCCCTGGATCGCTTCGCGCCGGGGTCCCCGCGAACGAGTTCGCGGGGTGCCCCGATTCCAGTCAGGCGCGATCCGCTCTAGTGCCCGAGGATCTGGCCCAGGAACGTCTTGAGGCGTTCCGTCTTCGGCGCGCCGAAAAGCTCGGCGGGGCGGCCGGTCTCGACGATCTCGCCCATGTCCATGAACACCACGCGGTCCGCCACCTGCCGCGCAAAGCCCATCTCGTGCGTCACGCAGACCATCGTCATGCCGCTTTCGGCCAGCTCGATCATCACGTCGAGCACTTCCTTGATCATCTCGGGGTCGAGCGCCGAGGTCGGCTCGTCGAACAGCATGATCTTGGGCCGCATGCAGAGCGCGCGCGCGATCGCGACGCGCTGCTGCTGCCCGCCCGAGAGCTGGGTCGGGTATTTCCCGGCCTGCTCGGGAATGCGCACGCGGCGGAGGAACTCCATCGCCAGCGCCTCGGCCTCCGCCCTCTTCATCCGCCGCACATGGATCGGCGCCAGCGTGCAATTCTCGAGGATCGTCAGGTGGGGAAAGAGATTGAAGGACTGGAACACCATCCCGACTTCGCGCCGCACGGTGTTGAGCGCGCGCGCATCGTCCGAGAGCTCGGTGCCGTCGACGACGATGCGGCCCTTCTGGTGCGTCTCGAGCCGGTTGATGCAGCGGATCATCGTCGACTTGCCCGAGCCCGACGGCCCGCACACCACCACGCGCTCGCCGCCGCCGACGGTGAGCGAAATGTCGCGCAGCACCTGGTGCGTGCCGTACCACTTGTCCACGTGCTCGAGCTGAATTGCCGCCTCGGCGCCGCCGTTTACCGCCATTCCTCACTCACTCCATCACCAGCCGCTCCGGCACCGTGAAGCCGTGCCGGCGATAGTATCGCGCCGCTCCGGGATGGAACGGCAGGAATCGATCCTGGCCGATATTCCGCCCGACCGTCTCGGCGGCGAGAGGAATTCGCCGCACCATGCCGGGCGCGCCCGCGAGCGCCGCCGCGGTCACCGCATAGGCGAGGCTCTCGGGCAGACCCTCCCGGCAGATCGCGAAATTGAACATCCCCGGACAGGCAAGCGTCTCTTGCCCCGCATAGGTACCGGCCGGGATCTCGGTTGCGGAGAGCTCCGGCAGCTCGCGCACCAGGAGTGCGACCTCCTGGTCCGTGAATCCGAAGAAGCGCACGTCCGTGCGCCGCGCCACGTCGACGAACGCGGGAACCGGCGGTCCTGCGGCGAGGAGACAGGCATCGATGGAGCCGGCGGCGAAGGCATCGGCAAGGTCGGAAAAGCTGCCGAAGCGGAACCCGGCGACCGCGATGCCGAGGATCTGCAGCATGCGCGGCAGGTAGGTCCCGCCGGTTCCGGACTCGGGCCCGATGCCGACCCGCTTGCCGGCGAGCCCGGCCGCGCTCGCGATCCCGCTCTCTGCGCGCGCGACGCCGTGGAAGGCCGTCTCGTACATCGGGAAGATGGCCCGGATCGTGCGGAACCGGACACCGTCCGTCCAGGCGCCGCCGCCGGTCCACGCCTGGTGCGCGATGCCGAGCGTCGTCATCCCGAGATCGATGGCCCGGCGATCGAGCAGCAGGATGTTCTCGTTCGGCCCCTCGGTCGCCCGGTAGAGCATATGCAGGCCGGTCGCGGCCGCGACAATCGCGCCCCACGCCTCGCCGTAGACCGCGTAAGTGCCGCCGGCGCTGCCGGTGCCCATGGTGAGCGCCGCCGGCCAGGAATTGTCGGGCGCCGGGGCCGCGCGGGCCGCACGGGCGGTGAAGGCACAAGCTGCGAGCGCGAGCACCTGCCGCCGGGCGAGAGCCTGCACCTGAGTTTGCCGCCAGCCACAATGATGCCGCACCGGCCCCCGGTTCCCCTTTTTCCTCTTCGGACCCTATCGGGGCGCCGCGGCCCGGTCCACTCGTCCCGGCGGCAAGTGGGCGGGTAGAGCGCGCCCGCCTCCCTGCGTCGCCTCATGCGGGCGGCAGCATCCTTCCGAGCGGACGGCCGGCAAAGATGTGGAGATGGAAATGAGGGACCTCCTGGTTCGAGTCCGGCCCCATGTTGGCGAGCAGGCGATAGCCCTTCGCCTCGAGCCCGAGCTCCCGCGTCACCGTGCCCACCGCGCGGAAGAAGCCCGCGACTTCGGCCTCCGTGGCGCGCGCGGAAAAATCCGCGAACGACACATAGGTTCCCTTCGGGATCACCAGCACATGCACGGGCGCCAGCGGATGGATGTCGTCGAAAGCGAGCGCATACTCGTCCTCGTGCACCTTCCGGCACGGGATTTCTCCGCGCAGAATGCGCGCGAAGATGTTGGTCTCGTCGTACGGGGGAAGGCCACTGACCGCCATCGCCAAATCTCCTGCCGCGAGAGCGGAGGGAATGACAATCGACCTTGCCACACAAGGGCTCGCCGCCGATCAGGTGATCCAAGCCCTCGGCCTCGCGCCGCATCCCGAGGGCGGGCACTACCGCGAAACCTGGCGCGAGCGCCCGGCGAAAGGCGGCCGCGGTGCCGCAAGCGCGATCCTCTTCCTCCTCGCCGCCGGCGAGGAAAGCGCCTGGCACAAGGTGGACGCGGCCGAGCTTTGGCTCTGGCACGCGGGCGCGCCGCTCGCGCTCGAACTCTCCCCGCCCCGCACAGCCCTCCGGCTCGGACCGAACCTTGCCGAGCACGAGACGCTTCAGGGGATCGTGCCGGCCGAGTGCTGGCAAAGCGCCCGCACGCTCGGAGCCTGGACGCTCGTCTCCTGCATCGTCGCACCCGCCTTCGAATTCAG
Source organism: uncultured Pseudomonadota bacterium (assembly GCA_963745975.1). Taxonomy (GTDB): domain Bacteria; phylum Pseudomonadota; class Alphaproteobacteria; order Acetobacterales; family Acetobacteraceae; genus JAKAWQ01. The sequence continues at coordinate 1,095,420 of CAVUZJ010000009.1, read as the reverse complement.
CGGATTCACCCTCGCCCCGCCCGGCTGGACGCCGCCCGGGTAACGAAAGGCCAGGGGGGCTCCGGCCCCCTGGACCCCCCGCTGGGGCCTAGAGGCCCCAGACCCGCGAACGCTTGCCGGACCCGGCAGCAAGGCTGACGCCCGGCGTCCCAGCGCTATGCCTAGCGTCTCGGCGCGGCATTTGGCCTGCCCTTGCCCTTGGCGCGTACGCGCCAAGGGCAAGGGCAGGCCAAATGCCGCGCCGAACAGGCCCGCCCCCCACCACCCCGAGAGCGTCCACCGCCGGTGGGGCGGCCAACATCAAGACGGATGGGGTCCAGGGCCTCAGGCCCTGGCGGGGTGCAGGGGCAGAGCCCCTGCAACACCTGCAACACCCGCCGCCAGCGGAACCCATCCCTGGGTTTCGCGCCAGTCCGGCGCGAGGTCCGCGAAGCGTGCAAGCGAGAGTTTGTCGATGTCGGTGAAGGTGCAGTGTCCTTCGAGGACGAGGTCGCGGATGGCGTGGCCGCTGGCGGGCGAGAGTCCGAAGCCGACGCTCGACATCGTGGCGATCGTGACGTTGGCGGGATCGGTCAGCCGATCCAGCACCGGCCGTCCGTCGGGCGTGTTCTCGATGATGCCGGCCCAGGAGCGGATCACGCGCACATGCGCGGCTTTCGGGAAAAGCTCGACGAGGCGGCGGGAAAGGCTGCGGAGGAGTGGCGTCGAGGGGCGTGCGGGCGGGATGCGATGGTCTTCGAGCCATTCGTGCGGGCCGCCGCCGTAGGCGAGGTTGCCGCGGAGCGTCTGGCGCCCGTAGATCCCGTTGCCGTCGGCGCCGCCGATCGGCATGAGCGGCAGCGGCTCGGTCACGATCATCTCGGCGCGCGCCGCGGCGAGCGGCACGTGGGCGCCGACCTCGGCCGCGAGCATTCCGGTCTGTGGTCCCGCGGCGATCACCAGCTCGTCGAAGGAGAAGCTTCCGCGTGTGGTTTCCACGGAGGTGGCGCGGTTCGCGTGGCAGCGGATCGCCAGAGCCTCGGTGTGCTGGAGGATCCGGCCGCCGAGATCCTGGATTGCCCAGGCATAGGCCTGCACCGTGCGCTGCGGGTTGGCGTGGCCGCCGAAATGGAAATGCACGCCGCCGACCGCGTTCTCGCCGACCAGTGGGACGAGCTTGCGGAGTGCGGGCGGGTCGAGCTCGGTCGCGGTGAAGCCGAAGCCCGCGGCGATGCGGACGGTGCGGCGCGAGCGTTCGAGTTGTCCCTTGGTGAGCGCGATGCCGATGCGCTCGCGGCGGTACTCGGTCGGGTAGCCGAGCAGCGCGTCCATTTGCGGCCAGAGTCGCTGCTCCTCGAGGAAGAGGGGGCTCTGATAGTGTGTGCAGCCGCCGCCGTTGCGGCCCGACGCTTCCCAGCCGACGATCCCGCGCTCGATCAGCGTGACATCGGCGCCGGTCCGCGCGAGCCACCAAGCCGTGGAGAGCCCGGTGACGCCGCCGCCGATGATGACGACCGCCGGCCCTTTCCGCGCGCCGCTCATGTCTCCTCCGTATCGTCGAGACCGAAATTGGCGACCCAGTCCTCGCGTTCGGTGCCGATATCGGCGTACGGCGTCCATTGCTTCGAGATGCCGAACCAGCCGTCCCAATGCTTGCGCATCGCCCGCGTCTCGTCGCCGGCCGCCAGCACCGAGAGCGGCAGCGGCCGCACCGGTGCGCGCCAGCTCGGCAGCGGGATGGCATCGACGCTGGCGTTCGAGCCGAGCGCCAGGAGCAGCGAGACCTGTTCGCGGCAGCGTCGCCCCTGGCAGGCGCCCATGCCGGCGCGCGTGAGCCGCTTGATCTGGTCCTGGTTCACGGGCCCGTCGCCGAGCAGTGAGCCGAGATCGCGCGCGGCCATCGCGGGCGGGCGGTCGCCGAGATAGCGCGGCGGCTGTACGCCGAGCAGATCGGCGCGCGTCACCTCCTCGCACTGGCAGGCCATCACTTCGAGGCCGCCGGCCGCGACGAGGGCGCGCATCCAGTCGCGCTGATAGTCGTGGCAGGCGGGATTTGCGGGATACGCGACCGGAGGGTGTGAAAGGCCGAGCGCGGCGCGCGCCGCGGCGCGGCCGGTCGCGGCGGCGAAGGTGGGATCGTCGATCGGCCCGAGGCCGGCGGCGTCGCCGGCCGCGAAGACATCGGCGAGCGAGGTCGCGGGCGGGGCGGCATCGGGGACGAAGCCGCCGCGCTCGGGATGGAATGCGAGCCGCGCGCCGAGCACGTCGAGGAGCTCGATGTTCGGCACGCGCCCGAGGGCGAGGCAGATCGTGTCGCATTCGATACGGATCTCGGGGCCACCGCCGACCGGTGCGAGCACGGCGGCGCGCACGCCCGCCTCGTCGCCCTCGGCGCGCAGAAGGACGTGGTTCGCGAAGAGGGGCACGCCGTCGATTTCCGCTTGTGCTTGGGGCCGCACCTCGACGAGGCCGGCGACGGAAAGTCCCTGCTCGCGGGCAAGTTCGACGGCCGTCCGCGCGAGCGCGCCCGAGCCGAGGATCAGAATGCGGTGGCCGTTGAAGGCGCGGTATTTGCAGAGCATCGCGGCGAGCGCGTTCGCGCCGACGACGCCGGGCAAATGGGAGCCCGGGAAGAACATGCAGAGATCGCGCGCGCCGGCTGCGACGATGAGCTTCCCGAAGCCGATCATGGAGGAGGAAGCGTCGTCGGCGATTCCGGCGACATTGCAAGGAAGCGAGGCGACACCTGGGCCGTTGACGAAGGCGCCCCAGGCGTAGGTGCCGAGCCGGACATCGACGCCGCGATCGTAGGCTTCCTCGAGCTCGGGGATCGAGTCCGCGACCGCCTCGGTGAAGCGTTCCTTGGTGCCTGCGGCCCCCGCCATGCGCCCGCCGAAGAGGAGCGGCACGTCGAGCCCGACGAGCGCGCCGGCCACGGGGTTTTCGTCCAGGAGAACGACCTTGGCGCCGGCAATCGCGCCCTCGATCGCCGCGGCGATACCGGCCGGCCCGGCGCCGATGACGAGCAGCTCGGCGTGCTCGGCGGGGCTTGCGTATTTGCCGGCGATCGATTTCGGATCCTGGTTCATGATCGTCCCTTAAACGGCGTCGAGCGCCTGGCCGAGATCGGCGAGCAGATCGTCGATATGCTCGATCCCGACCGAAATTCGCATCGTGCCCTCGGTGATGCCGGCGGCGATGCGCCGCTCCGCCGGAACGTTGTAGTGGGTTGTCGTCGCGGAATGGCAGATAAGGGTTTCGGTGCCGCCGAGCGAGACGGCGAGCTTGATCAGCCGGAGCGCATCGAGCATGCGGAATGATTCCGCCTCGCCGCCTTTGAGGGCGAAGGAGAAGGTCGAGCCGGCCCCGCGGCATTGCCGCGCATAGACCGGGCCGCGGCGCGGATCCTCGGCGGCGAAGCCGACATAGGTCACGTCCGCGACCTTGGGATGGGCGCGGAGAAACGCGGCGATCGCGGCGGCGTTTTCGGAAGCGCGCTCGGTGCGCAAGCCGAGCGTCTCGAAGGAGCGGAGCAGGAGCCAGCTCGTCTGCGGGTCGAGATGGCTGCCGAAGAGCATGCGAAGGCGGCGGAGGGAGGCGATCCCGGCACTCGGGCCGCTCACCCCTCCGGCCAGAAGATCCGAGTGCCCGCCGGCATATTTCGTGAGCGAGGTGATGCAGAGATCGGCCCCCTCGGCGAGCGGGGATTGCAGGAAGGGGCCGAGGAAGGTGTTGTCCACCGAGACGAGCGGGCGGCGCTCCTGGCGCGCGCCGATCTCGGCGGCGAGGGCGGCGATCGCGCCGATATCGGCGATCGCGGCGGTCGGGTTGGCCGGGGTTTCGACATGGATGAGGCCGATCGGCCCGCCGGCGGCGGCGGCATCCTCGCGGAGGCGCGCGGGATCGAGCGCGTCCGTGAGCGCGATCGGCACGATGCCGAAGCCGGAAAGATGATTGTGCAGGAGGTTGTCGGTGCCGCCATAGATCGGGCGCGTATGGAGCACGCGCTCGCCGGGGCGGACGAAGGCGTGCATCACCGCGGTGATCGCGGCCATCCCGCTGTTGAAGCACGCGGCCGCCTCGGCGCCGTCGAGGGCGGCGAGCCGCGTCTCGACCATCGTGAGGTTGGGATGGCCGAGGCGGGCATAGATGAAGCCCGCGCCCGCAGGGTCGTTCTCGTCGAAGAAGATGCGGTGCACGTCCTTGGCGTGCGCGGCGGAGCGGTAAACGTACGTCGTGCTCGGGTAGATCGGCGGCTTGACCGCGCCATGCCCGCTCTCGGGGTCGTAGCCGCAATGGATCGCGAGCGTGGCCCGATCGAGAGCGTGACGATTTTTGATCATCGCGCTCTCATACCGCCGCGCGTGCGCTTTGTCCCCTGCCTCACGGATCGAGAAGGACGCCGGGGTTGAAGAGGCCCGCCGGGTCGAGCGCCGCCTTGGCTGCGCGGAAGGCCTCGGCGAAGAGGTCGGGCCGCTGGCGGTCGTACCACGGCCGGTGGTCGCGTCCGACCGCATGGTGATGCGTGATGGTCCCGCCGGAAGCGATCAGCGCCGCGCCCGCCGCCTCCTTGATCGCCCGCCATTGCTCGAGCAGCGCCCCGTGCCGGCCGAGCGCATGGAACGAGAAATAGGGCGCCGGCCCGTCCGGATAGACATGGGTGAAGCGGCAGGTGATCCGGCCGGGCCGGCCGGTCGCCTCGCGGATGGCGGCGAGCGTCGCCTTCGCAACCGTTGCATGCAGCGTCTCGAACTTGTCCCACGTCACGGCGGTCTCGAACGTGTCGGCGATGATCGCGCGCGGCACCATCCGCTCGCGCGCATAGGGCATGCGGATGAAGGCAGTGCGCCATTTCTCCGCCGGCGCCAGGTCGGGCGCGGGACGTCCGCCATGGTCGGCGGCACAGGCCAATGCACGGGCGTGGAGATCGTCGAGCGGGCCGTCCCAGCCCTCGAAGCCGAGCACCAGCAGCGCCGCGGTTCCGTCGCCGGCGCCGGTGTTGCGCGCCTCGTCGGGGTCGAGGATGCGGCAGTTAGCCGGGTAAAGGCCCGCCTGGATGATCGCGCGCACCGCCCGCGCGGCGGCGAAAAAGTCCGGAAACCAGACGGCGCTGCCGGCGCGGAACCCGGGCCGCGGCGTGAGCCTGATCCAGGCTTCGCTGATCACGCCGAGCGTGCCCTCCGAGCCGATGAAGAGCCGATCGGGGCTCGGCCCGGCGCCCGAGCCGGGCAGCCGCCGCGTCTCGAGCGTGCCGCGCGGGGTGACGACGCGCAGGCTTTCCACGAAATCGTCGATGTGCGTGCGCAGGGAGGCATAGTGGCCGGCCGAGCGGGTTGCGATCCAGCCGCCGAGCGTCGAATGCTCGAAGCTCTGGGGGAAATGGCGGAGCGTGAGCCCGTGCGGCCGGAGCGCCGCCTCGAGCGCCGGTCCGAAGATGCCGCCCTCGAACCGCCCCGCCCATGAGACCAAGTCGACCTCCAGCAGCCGGTCCATACGCGAGAGATCGAGCGTGACGGCGGCCTTGGCGCCCTTGGTCCCGAGCGCGGGCTCGACGCCGCCGACGACCGAGCTGCCGCCACCGAAGGGCGTGATCGTCGCGGGCACTCCATCGGCCCAATCGATCACGCGGGCGATGTCGGCCTCGTCGCGCGGATAGGCGACGACGTCCGGCGCGATGCCATAATCGCCGAGCATCCCGTGCACCGTGTCCGGATAGGATTTGCCGAAGCTGTGCAGCGCGCGATCATGGGGTGCGGCCGAGCAGATCGCGGCGAGCGAGGCCGGCGGGGCGACGCGCGGGGCGGGGAGCCGGAGATCGCCAAGCCCCGGGACGGCACGCTCCTCGAACCCGTCGACGCCGAAGAGGCGCGCATAGGTGGCCAGCGCGAATTCCTCCTCGGCTTGGGTGAAGCCCTCGCCCTCGAATCCCCAGCCGAAGAATTTTCGCCGCCCCGTCATGCGCTTGCCTTCCTCCCCGCCGCGCGCCCGGATGGTAGCCGCCCCGGCGGGGACCGTGCTACCCGCCCCGGGATGCGGCCCCGTCGTCGATCCGAGCCGTGCTGAAGCGCCTGGCGAAGGCCGAGTTCGCCCAGGCGCTGATGGCAGGCCTTATCGGTCTCTATCTCCGCTTCGCGCTCGGGACGACGCGCTGGCGCCTGTATGGGGACGAGCATGTCGCGCCCCACATTGCCGGGGAGCCGGTGATCATCGCGTTCTGGCACGAGCGCCAGGCGATGATGCCGATGCTCTGGGTGTTGGCGCGGCGTGGCGGGGCGCGGGCGCGGGCGTACACGCTGAGCAGCCGCCATCGCGACGGGCGGCTGATCGCCGGGGCGATGCGCTGGTTCCATCTGGATGTCGTCTACGGCTCCTCCTCGCGTGGCGGGGCGGCGGGCCTGCGCGCGCTGGCCGCGCTGCTCGCCGCGGGGGACCATGTCGCGATCACGCCGGACGGGCCGCGCGGGCCGTGGCGCGAGGCAGCGCCCGGCGTCGCCCAGCTCGCTGGCCTTGCCGGCGTGCGCGTGCTTCCCTGCGCGGCGCAGTCCAGCCGGCGGACCGTGCTCAAGACCTGGGACCGTTTCATCGTTCCGCTGCCCTTCGCCCGAGGCGTGATCGTCTGCGAGCCGACGATCGCGGTCGGCCGCGATGGTTGGAAGGAGGCGCTGCCGGCGATCGCGGCGGCGATGACCGCGGCGGCCGAGACCGCCGACCGGCTATGCGCCCGATGAACGGCAGGGTGCCGGCGTCCCTTTGGGCGGGCGGCACGCGGCTTGCGGCGCCCGCGCTCCGTCTCTGGCTCCGCCGGCGCCTCGCCGGCGGCAAGGAGCGGCTCGGGCGGCTTGCCGAGCGGCGCGGGATCGATCCGACGCCGCGCCCTTCCGGCCGGCTCCTTTGGCTGCACGCGGCGAGCGTCGGCGAGACCGTCTCGGTGCTGCCGCTCCTCAAGGCGCTCGGCCGGCAGGACGAGGCGCTCAATGTGCTGGTGACGACGGGCAGCGTCACTTCGGCCACGCTCCTTCTCGAGCGGCTGCCCGCGCTCGGGCTTGGCACGCGCGCGCGGCACCGCTTCGTGCCGCTCGACGTCCCCGGCTGGGTGGCGCGCTTCCTCGATCATTGGCGGCCGGATGCGGCGGCCTTTGTGGAGAGCGAGCTCTGGCCCAACCTGATCGCGGCGGCGGCGGCGCGGCGCATCCCGCTTGCACTTCTGAACGGGCGGCTCTCGGAGCGGAGCTTCGAGCGCTGGCGCCTGGCGCCCGGCTTTGCCCGGCGGATCCTGGGCGCGTTCAGCCTGGTCGCGGCGCGCTCGGAGGCCGACGCGGCGCGGCTTTCGATGCTCGGCGCCGCCGCGGTCGAGGTGCCGGGGATCTCAAGCTGGCCGCCGACCCGTTGCCGGTGAACGAGCGCGAGCGCGAGCGGCTTGCCGCCCTGCTCGGCGGGCGGCCGCGCTGGCTCGCCGCCAGCACGCATCCCGGCGAGGAGGCGATCGCGGCCGAGGCGCATCGCGGGCTGAGCGGCGATTTTCCGGGCCTCACCACCATCGTCGCCCCGCGCCATCCCGAGCGTGGGCCGGAGATCGCGGCCGCGCTCTCGGGCCTTGCGCCCGCCCGCCGGGCAGCGGGGGCGGACCCGCCGGCCGGCGGGGTCTATATCGCCGACACGCTGGGCGAGCTTGGGCTTCTCTACAGACTGGCACCCATTGTGTTCGTGGGCCGAAGCCTTGCCGGAAAGGGCGGGCAGAATCCGCTCGAGCCGGCCCGCCTCGGGTGCGCGATCGCGGTCGGGCCGCATACGAAGAATTTTTCCGCCGCGGTGACGCGGCTCGAGCGGGCGGGCGGCCTTGCCCGCGTCGCCGACGGGCGGGCGCTCGCCGGCTGGATCCGCGCCATGCTCGCGGACCCGGAGCGGGCGCGGCGGATGGGCGAGGCGGCGCGCGCCGCCACCGAGACCGACTCCGGGCTGCCGGACCGGCTGGCCGCCAGGCTGCTGGCCCTTCTCAGGCGGTAAGCGCCGTGCTCAGCGCGCCGCGCTTCTGGACCAGCGGCGGTACGGTGCTGCCTTCCCTGCTCTCGCCGCTTTCCGCGATTTCCGCGCGGCTCACGGCGGCGCGCGTGGCGCGGCCGGGCTTCGCCGCCCCGGTGCCGGTGCTCTGCTGCGGCAACGTGACGCTGGGCGGCGCGGGGAAGACGACGCTCGCGCTCGACCTGACGCAGCGGCTTCGGGGGTGGGGGATCGACGCGCATATCCTGGCGCGCGGGTATGGCGGCCGCGCGCGCGGCCCGCTCCGCGTGATGCCCGGCCACGACGCGTCCCTGGTCGGCGACGAGGCGCTGCTGCTCGCGGCGGCGGCGCCGACCTGGATTGGCGCCGACCGCGCCGCGACCGCGCGGGCGGCGCTCGCCGCGGGTGCGGCGGCGCTGGTGATGGACGATGGCTTGCAGAACCCGAGCTTGCGAAAATCGCTCGCCTTCATCGTGATCGACGGCGGGTCGGGCTTCGGGAACGGGCGCGTCTTTCCAGCCGGGCCTTTGCGCGAGCCGGTCGCCGCGGCTTCGGCGCGCGCGGGGGCGGCGGTGCTGATCGGGCCCGACCGTACCGGTGCGCGGGCAGCCCTTCCGGCCGGGCTCCCAGTGCTCACGGCGCGGCTCGCGCCGGGGCCGGAGGCGGCTTCGCTCGAGGGGCGGCGCGTGCTCGCCTTCGCCGGCATCGGCCGGCCCGAGAAGTTCTTTGCGACGCTGGAGGAGGTGGGCGCGCTGGTGGTCGCCCGGCGGTCATTCGCGGACCACCATCCCTATCGGGAGGGCGAGGTTTCGCGCCTGCTCGCCGAAGCCGAGCGCCTCGGGGCGCAGGCGGTGACCACGGCGAAGGATCGGGTGCGGCTGCCCCAGCGTCTTTCCGAGCGGGTCTCGGTGCTGACGGTGGCACTCGCCTGGGACGAGCCGGCCCGGCTCGGGGCGCTGCTGGCGCCGCTCTTTCCCGGGATAGCGCTCGCGTGAACCTGCTGCCGCTTCTGGAAGAAGCAGGCGCGAAAGGCAGCCTGGCCTTCCTCCGCTCGCTCGCGCCTACGGGCGATCAGCTTCTTGCGCGGCGGCGACCTTGTGCAGGAGGTCGATGGTCGTTTCGGCGATCGTGCCTTCCACCGGAACGATGATCGCATGCTCGTCCGCTCCCGGCTCCTCCAGCGTCTCGAACTGGCTATGGAGCAGGGAGGCCGGCATGTAGCGGTGCGTGCGCGCGGCGACGCGCGCGCCGATCACCGGTTCCTCGGCGCGCAGGAACACTAGGAGGACGCCCTTGCGATCGCCGACGGTGATCCGCCGATAGGCATGCTTGAGGTCCGAGCAGGTGATGATGCCGGGCTCGCCGGCGGCGATCCGTTCGTCGATCCATTGGGCGATCCGGGCGAGCCAGGGCCAGCGGTCCTCGTCGGTGAGCGGATGGCCGGCGCGCATCTTCGCGACGTTGGCGGGCGGGTGCAGATCGTCGCCTTCCTCGAACTTCCAGCCGAGCAGGCGCTCGAGCTCGAGTGCGACGGACGATTTGCCGGATCCGGACACGCCCATCAGCAGCAATATCGTGCTGCGGACGCCGCGCGCGGCGGCGCGCTCCGCGGCCTCCCGATCCGCGGGCGGTGTGGCGGCCATCACGCGCCCGGGCGGTCGGGGATGGGCTCGATGCGGCCCAGCAGGAAGATGTAGGACGCGACCCCGATCAGCAGCACGATGGCGGCGGCGATGAAGGCGCCGCTGAAGGAATTGGTCAGGCCCACGATATAGCCGGTCGCCACCGGGGCCGCGACCCCGGCCAGGTTGCCGGCGAAGTTCATGATCCCGCCGACGGTCCCGGTGCCGCCTTTGGGGGCGACCAGGGAGGGCAGCGACCAGCCGACCGGGGCGGCGGCCGCGAGCCCGCCCAGCGCGATCGTGATCCACAGGATCGCCCACCCGGTGCTGGTGGTGAACACCGCGCCCAGCACCGCGAGCCCGAACAGCATGCCGGTCACCAGCACGGTCTTGCGCACCCGCGTCTCGTCGTGGCCGCGCGTGACGAGATGGTCGATGAGCCAGCCGCCCACCGCAAGATCGGTGATGGTGGCGACGATCCACGGGATCGTCGTGTAGCCGGCCGACCTCAGCAGCGTCATGTGCATCTCGCGGACGAGATAGGCCGGCAGCCAGGTGAGGAAGAGGTAGAAGGAATAGTCGTAGGCGCCGAAGCCGATGGTCAGGCCCCAGATCTTTCGGTTGCGCAACAGGTAGCCGAGCATGGCGCCGGGGCTGGACGAGGAGGCGCCTTCGGGCGCAGCCCCGCCGGCGCGCATATACTCGTGCTCCGCAGCGCTGAGATGGTGGTCGGCGCTGGGATCCCGGTAGAAGAGCAGGAAGGCGAAGAAATAGATGAGGCTCAGGATCGCGGTCGCCCAGAAGGCGCCGCGCCAGCCGAAATGGATGACGCTGAGCGCCACCAGCGGCGCGCCGATGACGTTCGAGAACTTGGCCGCGGCATCGAAGAGGGCGGTCGCCAGCGCCCGCTCCGAGCGGGGGAACCAGTAGCCGGTCGCCTTCGCGTTGCCGGGGAAGGCGGGCGCCTCGGCGATGCCGAGCAGCACGCGGGCCAGGATGACGCCGCCGAAGCCGCTGACGATCGCGGTGAGCGCCGTCGCCGCCGACCAGAGCACCGCGCCCAACCGGCCGATCGGCGTGACGCCAAAGCGGTCGAGAATCAACCCGATCGGAATCTGCGAGAGCGCATAGGACCAGAAGAACGCGCTGAAGAGCCAGCCGAGCTGGGACGGGGTCAGCCCGAAATCGTGCTGCAACGCCGGCCCGGCGACCGAAAGATTGATGCGGTCGAAGTAGTTGATGAGGATGCCGGAGCCGAGCAGGACGCCGATCCCCCACCGCCGGCGCGGGACCGCCTGCGATGGGGTGGCGGGACGAGCGGAAGCGTCAGCCATGCTGGCATACTCCTTCTCGCATGGAGCCTCGAGCGTGACAGGCTCCAGTTTTCGCCCGCGACGAAGCGGGCGCAAGCGCCGCCTTTGCTGGCAGTTCTTGCGAGGGCCGATCAGTAATCCATGTCGCCCATGCCGCCGCCGCCCGGAGGCATCGGCGGGGCCTTCTTCTCCGGCTTCTCGGCGACCATCGCCTCGGTGGTGACCAGAAGGCCGGCCACCGAGGAAGCGTCCTCCAGAGCGGTGCGCACCACCTTGGTCGGATCGACGATGCCGGCCTTGACGAGGTCCTTGAACTCGCCGCTCTGCGCGTCGAAGCCCCAGTTGTACTCGTGGTTGTCGAGCACCTTGCCGGCGATCACCGCGCCGTCCTCGCCGGCATTTTCGGCGATCTGGCGGAGCGGCGCCTGGATCGCCTTGCGGACGATGTCCATGCCGAAATGCTGGTCGTCGTTCTCGCCCTTCATCTTGGCGAGGACGAGGCTGGCGCGCGCGAGCGCCACACCGCCGCCCGGCACGATGCCCTCCTCGACGGCGGCGCGCGTCGCGTGCATCGCGTCGTCGACGCGGTCCTTGCGCTCCTTCACCTCGACCTCGCTTGCGCCGCCGACGCGTATCACGGCAACGCCGCCGGCGAGCTTCGCCAGCCGCTCCTGCAGCTTCTCGCGGTCGTAGTCCGAGGTCGTTTCCTCGATTTGCGCCCGGATCTGATTGCACCTTCCCTTGATGTCGTCCTTCTTGCCCGCACCCTCGATGACGGTCGTGTTCTCCTTCTCGACGAGGACCCGCTTCGCCTTGCCGAGCATGGCGAGTGTCACGTTCTCGAGCTTGATGCCGAGATCCTCGCTGATCACCTGCCCGCCGGTGAGCACGGCGATGTCCTCGAGCATCGCCTTGCGCCTGTCGCCGAAGCCCGGCGCCTTCACCGCCGCGACCTTGAGCCCACCGCGGAGCTTGTTGACCACGAGCGTTGCCAGCGCCTCGCCCTCGACATCCTCGGCGATGATGAGGAGCGGCCTCGCGGATTGCACCACGCTCTCGAGCAGCGGCAGCAGCGGCTGGAGGCCGGAGAGCTTCTTCTCGTGGATCAGAATGTACGCCTGATCCAGATCCGCCGTCATCTTCTCGGCGTTGGTGATGAAATAGGGCGAGACATAGCCGCGGTCGAACTGCATGCCCTCGACCACGTCGAGCTCGGTCTGGATGCCCTTGGCTTCCTCGACCGTGATGACGCCCTCGTTGCCGACCTTCTGCATCGCCTCGGAGATCATTTTTCCAACCTCGGCGTCGCCGTTCGCGGCGACCGAGCCGACCTGCGCCGTCTCCGCGGGCGTGGTGATCTTGCGCGAATGCTTCTTCAGCTCCTCGACCACCGCGTGCACCGCCTTGTCGATGCCGCGCTTGAGGTCCATCGGGTTGATGCCCGCGGCCACCGCCTTGGCCCCCTCGCGCACGATCGCCTGTGCCAGCACGGTCGCCGTGGTGGTGCCGTCGCCGGCGACGTCGCTCGTCTTGCTGGCGACCTCGCGCACCATCTGCGCGCCCATGTTCTCGAACTTGTCGGCGAGCTCGATCTCCTTCGCGACCGTCACGCCGTCCTTGGTGATGCGCGGCGCGCCGTAGCTCTTGTCGAGCACCACGTTGCGCCCCTTCGGGCCGAGCGTGACCTTCACCGCGTCGGCCAGGATATCCACGCCGCGCAGCATGCGGCTCCTTGCATCGCCGCCGAACCGGACATCTTTCGCAGCCATCGGAAGCGTCTCCTCTCGGTTCCTCAGGCGGGCTCGATCGGACCGCCTTTCACCTGCCGGGCTAACACTCTCCGCCCGCGAGTGCGAGTCTTCCGATATCGGATTGCAAGGAAAGCGGGCGTCAGATGAGCAGGGACGGGGCCATGGCTTCGACGTCCGCGCCGGCCTCGGAGGCGGGGTGGCGGGTGAGGAGCAGGCACTGGCGGCGGATCGCCTCGCGCACCTTCGCGTCCTGGCGGATGATTCCGGCGAGCGCCGGGCGCGCGCCGAGGAAGGTCTGGCAGGCTTGGGCCAGCGTGGCATAGGTGCGCTCGCCCGCGGCGCGGGAGGCGGCTTGGTTCACGACCACCCGCGCGTCGGTGGTGGACCCTTGGGCGGAGCGGTCGGCGGCGTTCACCTTCAGCACCGCGTAGGCGTCGGTGAGGCTCGCCGGCTCCTCGGTCGCCAGCACGAGGAGCGTGTCGGAGGCGGCGGCGAGCCGGCGCGTGCCGCGCTCGAGCCCGGCGCCGAGATCGAGCAGCACCGCCTCGTACCGGCCGCCGAGCGCGGCGAGGCCCGCGAGCACGCGCTCGAGCGTGGGGGGTGGGAGGGCGGCGAGCGCGCCGGAGCCGGAACGGCCGGGCAGGATGTCGAACCCGCCCGGCGCGCAGGCGCGGATCGCGTCCGCAAGGCGCATGGTTCCCGCGACGACTGCGGAGAGATCGGGGCCCGGCAGCAGGCCGAGCTGGATATCGACGTTGGCGAGGCCGAAATCGCCGTCGAAGAGGAGGATGCGCCCGCCGGCGCGGGCGAGCGCATGGGCGAGCGTGATCGCGAACCAGGTCTTGCCGACGCCGCCCTTGCCGGAGGCGATGGCGATCAGGCGCGGCGAGGTTGGGCTTGCGCGGGTCATCGGCTGCACTCTCCGTGGCGCGCGGCGCGGCCTGGAGCGTGATCGCCGGAGGTGGAATCGGGGCACCCCGCGAACTCGTTCGCGGGGACCCCGGCACCGAAGGTGTCAATCACGCGAGGAAACAAAGAGCTGGAGCGGGATGAGTGAGCGGGAGCGAACGCATCCCGCGCTAGCCGCTCGGCGAGGAAGGCGGGGCTGATCGGGGCGAGGCCGTCCGCGGCACCCGCGCCGATGCCCGCTTCGGTGAGCGCGAACGGGCCGGCATGCGCCGCCGCGAGCACGCCGCCCAGCCGTCGGGCGATGTCGAGCCGCGTCGGCAGCAGGAGGGTGGCGCCGATGGCGGCGAAGGCGCCCGCGAGGTCCGCGGCCTCGGCCGGGTCGAGCCCGGCGGGCAGCACGAGGGCGACGACCGCGCCGGCGGTCGCGGCGAGGGCCGCCATCTCCTCGCGCTCCGTGGCATCGAACGGGTCGGTCCCCGGCGCGTCGATCAGGACCGGGGCGCCGCCGCTTCGCTCGGCGAGCGCCCGGCCGAGCACGAGCGGATGGCCGGCGAGGACGAGCGGCAGGCCGAGCAGGCGCGTCAGCGCCGCGAGCTCCGCGCTCGCGCCGGCGCGGCGGGTATCCGCGGTGATGACGAGCGGTGCCGTCCCCGCCATCACCAGCCGTGCGGCGAGGCGCGCGGTCGCCAGCGTCTTGCCCGCTCCGGGCGGGCCGACCAGCAGCAGCGGATCGCCGCCCGGCGCAAGCGGGAGCGGGGCGAAGAGGAGCAGGCGGGCGAGCGCCTGCTCGAGCGGTTCCTCGGCGAGCAGTCGGTCGAGCGGCGGCGGGATGCGATGCCAGGCCAGGATCGCCTCGCGTGCGAGAAGGGAGCGTGCTTGCGGTGGCGGTTCCGGCACCGGCTCGAGCGCGGCCGAGACCTCGATCCCGCCGCCGACGCGGCGGCTGCCGAGGATCAGCGCCTCCGGCCCGAGCTCGGCGCGGATCGCCGCCATCGCCTCCTTCATGCCGGCGGCGCGATAGAGCTTGAGCTGCATGCGCTAGATGTTGCCCACGGTGCGGATGCGGGCGCGGGCGAAGATCTCGCCCTGGGCCAGCACCGGCGTCGCGGGCCGCACGCGCTCGATCACCGCGCGCACATGGGCGCGGATCGGCCCCGAGGTGAGGAGCACGGGCGTCTCGCCGGCGGCCGCCGCCGCGTCGAAGGCGGTGCGCACCCTCTGCATGAACTCGGCGAGCCGGCCGGGCTGGATGGCGAGCTGGCGGTCCTCGGGCGGGCCGGTCAGCGCCTGGGCGAAGGCCTCTTCCCATTCCGGCGAAAGGCTGATCAGCGGCAGGTAGCCCGCGGGGCCGGTGTGGCTGTCGCAGAGCTGGCGGGCGAGGCGCATGCGCACATGCTGGATGAGGAGCGGGAGCGAGCGCGCGCCGCCGCCTACCGCCTCGTGAATGCCTTCGAGGATGGTGGCGAGGTCGCGGATCGAGACGCGCTCGGCGAGCAGCGCCTGGAGCACGCGCTGCACGCCGCCCACCGAGATCTGGGTCGGGATGAGGTCGGCGACCAGCTTCTGCTGCTCGCGCGGCAGCTCGTCGAGAAGCTTCTGCGTCTCGCTGTAGGAGAGCAGCTCGGCCATGCACTGCTTCACCACCTCGGTGAGGTGCGTGGTCAGCACGCTCGCCGGATCGACCACGGTCGCGCCGCGGAAGAGCGCCTCCTCCTTCCGCACGGGCTCGATCCAGAGCGCGGGCAGGCCGAAGGCGGGCTCGTCGGTGCGCTCACCCGGCAGATCGGGAACGCCGCCCTTTGGGTCCATGGCGAGCAGCATGGTCGGGCGCAGCTCGCCCCGCCCGGCCTCGATCTCCTTGACGCGGATGACGTAGCTGTCGGGCGAGAGCTGCATGTTGTCCTGGATGCGCACGGGCGGCAGGACGAAGCCCATCTCGGCGGCGATGGAGCGGCGCAGGCTCTTGATCTGCTCGGTGAGGCGGGCCGGCTCGCCGCCGGCGAGTGCGAGGAGCCCGTAGCCGAGCTCGAGCCGGATCAGGTCGATTTGCAGGCTCTCGCTGATCGGCGGCTCGGTGGGCAGGAGCGGCGCGGGCGGGGGCGGCGGCGTGTCCGAGGGGGGAGGGTGGTGGTAGCGGAAATAGGCGCCGGCGCCGGAGAGGCCGGCGAGGGCCAGGAAGGGGAGCGCGGGCAGGCCGGGCATCAGGGCGAGCACGGTCGCCGCACCCGCGGCGAGCGCCAGCGGCTTGGGGCTGCCGCCGAGCTGGCTCACCAGCGCGGTGTCCGCCGTGCCCTCGGTGCTGCCCTTGGTGATGACGATGCCGGCCGCGACCGAGACGAGGAGGGCCGGGATCTGCGAGACGAGGCCTTCGCCGACGGTGAGCCGGGTGAAGGTGTGGGCGGCCTCGGCGAACGGCATGCCGTGCTGGACGATGCCGATCGCGAGCCCGCCCACGATGTTGATGCCGGTGATGATGACGGCGGCGACGGCGTCCCCGCGGACGAACTTCGAGGCGCCGTCCATCGCCCCGAAGAAGCCGCTCTCCTGCTCGAGCTCGCGGCGGCGGCGGCGGGCGACCTTCTCGTCGATGTGGCCGGCGGTGAGCTCGGCGTCGATCGCCATCTGCTTGCCCGGAATCGAATCGAGGCTGAAGCGGGCCGCGACTTCGGCGATGCGGCCGGAGCCCTTGGTGATGACCATGAAGTTCACCACCAGGAGGATCGCGAAGACGATCAGCCCGATCACCACGTCCCCGCCCATCAGGAAGCCGCCGAAAGCCGCGACCACCTGGCCCGCCGCGTCGGTGCCCTGGTTGCCGCGCGAGAGGATGAGGCGGGTCGCCGCGATATCGAGCGAGAGGCGGAGCAGCGTGGTGAGCAGGAGAAGCGTCGGGAAGCTCGTGAAATCGAGCGGGCGGCGGAGGAAGAGCGCCACCATCAGGACCAGAACCGACGTGGTGATCGAGAGCGCCAGGCCAAGATCGATCAGCATCGTGGGCAGCGGCAGGATCAGCACCGCGAGCAGGGTGACGACGCCGATCGCGAGCCCGACATCGGAGCCCGGCGCGTAGCGGCGGACTTTTTCCCAGACCCCGGGCGGGATCAGCCCGGCGGGCAGGCTGAGTGCGGCCACGCTGCTTCCTTACGAAGCCGGAACGGGCACGGCGGCGCCGGGCGGGGGCGGCACGGCGAGGCCCTCGCGGGCGTAGTCGCGGAGCTTGTTGCGCAGCGCCCGGATCGAGATGCCGAGGATGGTCGCGGCGTGGGTGCGGTTGCCGAGCGTGTGGGTGAGCGTGTGCAGGATCAGGTCGCGCTCGACCTCGTCCATGCTCCGCCCGACGAGCGCCGCGACCGCGCTGCCGGCGGCGGCCACGCGTGCGGCCGGGCCCGACGAAGCGGCGCCGGATCCGGGCGAGGCGCGCGCCGGGCCGAGCTCGATCGCTTCGCTCGTGATGATCTCGCCTTCCGCGAGCAGGACGGCGCGATGCATCGCGTTCTCGAGCTCGCGTACATTGCCCCGCCAGGGATGCAGAAGCAGCCGGCGTACGGCCTCGTGGCCAAGCGGGCGGTCGGAGAGGCCGTTCACCTCGGCATAGCGATGGGCGAAATGCCGGGCGAGTGCCGGGATGTCGGCCGGCCGCTCGCGCAAGGCGGGCACGGCGAGGGCCACGACATTGAGGCGGAAGTAAAGGTCCTCGCGGAAGCGCCCGGCGGCGACCTCGGCGATGAGGTCGCGGTTGGTGGTGGCGATGATGCGCACATCGATCTTCACCGCGGCCGCGCCGCCGAGCCGGTCGATCTCGCGCTCCTGCAATGCGCGGAGCAGCTTCGCCTGCAGGCGGATGTCCATCTCGCTGATCTCGTCGAGCAAGAGCGTGCCGCCGCAGGCGGCCTCGAACTTGCCGATCCGGCGGGCGATGGCGCCGCTGAAGGCGCCCTTCTCGTGGCCGAACAGCTCCGATTCGAGCAGGTTCTCCGGGATCGCCGCGCAGTTCAGCGCAACGAACGGGCCGCCCGAGCGGCGCGAGCGGCGATGCAGGTGGCGCGCCAGCACCTCCTTGCCGGTGCCCGATTTACCCGAGATCAGCACCGATGCCTCGGAACCTGCGACCTGCTCGGCGCGGCGCACGCAGGCCTGCATCGCCGGATCGCGCACGATGAGGGCGTGCGACTCCCCGGCGGCGGCTTCGAGGATGGCGGCGATGAGGTCGGGGTCCGGCGGCAGCGGCAGGAATTCCTGCGCGCCGGCTCGGATCGCGCGGACCGCGGCCTCGGCGTCCGCATGGCTGCCGCAGGCGATGACGGGCACGAAGATGCGCTCGCGGGCGAGGGCGGCGATGAAGGAGCCGACGTCATGGACGATCTCGATCAGCACGAGATCGACGCCGGCGGCGCTGCGCAGCCGCTCGAGCCCCGCCTCCGGATCGTCGGCCTGGTCGAGCCGTGCGCCGCGCGCGATCGCGATCCGCGCGGCCTGGCCGAGATCGCCGGCGAGCGAGCCGATGATCAAGACGCGCATGGAAATTCTCTCAGCCGCCGCGGTCGGTCTTGACGATCTCGGTCATCGTGACGCCGAGCCTCGTCTCGTCGATCACCACCACCTCGCCGCGCGCCACCAGGCGATTGTTGACGTAGATGTCGATCGCCTCGCCGAGCTTGCGGTCGAGCTCGATGACCGCGCCGCGGGCGAGCTTCAGGAGCTGGTTCACCTGCATCGTGGTGCGGCCGAGCACGGCGCTCACGGTGACGGGAATGTCGTAGACGGCCTCGAGCTCGCGGGCGGTGCGGGTCGCCGGGGTGGGCGCGGGCTTCTCCGCGGGCGGGGTCTCGGCGAAGTCCTCAAGCGGCATCTCGACCGGCATGCGCGGGCTCCCTCATAGGTTGCAGGCAAGCCATGGCAGCGGGAGGCGGGCTCAATAGACCATCTCCTCGTCCTTGGCGTTGCCGATCTCGATCTCGCCCTGCTGCGCCAGCTCCTTGGCGGCTGCGACGACAGCGGCCTGCGCCTCGTCCACGTCGCGCAGGCGCACCGGGCCGAGCGCCTCGATCTCCTCGCGCAGGATCTTGCCGGCGCGCTCGGAGAGATTCTTGAAGAAGACGCCGCGCAGCGTCTCGGACGCGCCCTTGAGCGCGAGCGGCAGGCGATCCTTCGGTGCGGCGCGCAGCACCGCCTGCATCGCCTGCGGGGTGAGCCGCTGGAGATCGTCGAAGGTGAACATCAGCGCCTTTACCCGCTCGGCCGATTCGTGGTTGCGCTCCTCGAGCGCGCCCAGGAAGCGGCTCTCCGACTGGCGGTCGAGGCTGTTGAAGATCTCCGCCATCATCTCGTGCGGATCGTGGCGCGTGCTGCGCGCGAGGTTGGACATGAACTCGGCGCGCAGCGTGCGCTCGACGCCGTCGAGCACGTCCTTTTGCACGCTCTCCATGCGCAGCATGCGCATGACGACCTCGATCGCGAAGGATTCCGGCAAGAGCGCCAGCACGCGGCCCGCATGCTCGGGGCGGATGCGCGAGAGCACGACCGCAACCGTCTGCGGGTACTCGTTCTTGAGGTAGTTGGCGAGCACCGCCTCGTTGACGTTGCCGAGCTTGTCCCACATCGTCCGCCCGGCGGGGCCGCGGATCTCCTCCATGATCTGGCTCACGCGCTCGCGCCCGAGCGCCTTGCCGAGCAGCCGCTCGATCGTCTCGTGCGAGCCGACGAGCGTGCCGGTCATGCCGAGCCGTTCCGCGAACTCGCGGCAGAGCCGCTCGATCAGCTCGCTCGGGACGGGGCCGAGATTGGCGATCGCACCCGAGATTTCCTTGATCTCGTCGTCCTGCATCAGGCCGAGCAGCCCGGCCGCGTGCTCCTCGCCGAGTGCCAGCATCAGGATGGCGGCCTTCTCCGGCCCGGAGAGGGTGCCGTAATCGGCGCGCCGCTCCATTCAGCCCGTCTCCTTCGCCATCCAGCCGCGGACGATGGAGAGCGTCTCTTCGGGATGCTTCTCGACGAGGTCGGCGACCCGGCGGGTCGAGGAGATGCGGATATGGCCTTCGACGTTGGCAAGATCGATCATGCGCTCGTCCTCGAGGAGCCCGAGGAGCGAGGCGCCTGGGCTTCCGCTCGCAGGCTGGGGTACCGCGGGCGCGGGCAGTGCGGGCGCCTCTGTTGCGGCGCCGAGCGTGCTCAGGCGGAAGACCATCGGGCGCAGCACGAGAAGAAGCCCGAGCACGGCGATGACGCCGACGAGCAGCGTCTGCGCGAGCTGCATCACGTCCGCCCGGTCGAGGCTGATGCCGAGGAACGGCGCGGGCACGGGCGCGGCTCCCTCCGCGTTGCCGGCGAAGCGCAGGCTCTCGACCTCGACCTGGTCGCCGCGCTTGGCGTCGAAGCCGATCGCGCTTTTGACCAGCGCCTCGATCGCCGCCAGCTCCTGGGGCGAGCGCGGCTGCCAGAGCGGCTTGCCGTGCGGGCCCGCGACCTGCTTCCAATCGACCATCACGGCGATGCTGATGCGCGAGATGTCCGGCTGGTCGTGCACGAGCGTGCGCACGGTGCGGCTGATCTCGTAGTTGGTCGTGTCCTCCTGGCGTTTTTCCGTCGAGCCCGCGGGCGGAGCCGAGGCGGCGGCGGCGTGCGGCAGATTGTTCTGCACGGTGACGGTCGCCGGCTGGGTGCTGTTCGTGCTGGTGCTCTGGATCGACTGCTCGGAGCGCGCGACCTGCCCGTTCGGGTCGTACTGCTCGGTCGTCTGATGGATCTGGTCGAAGTTCATCGTCACATTGGCGTCGGCGCGCGCCTCGCCCGGGCCGAGGCTCCGGTCGAGCATGGTTTCGACCGCATGGGAGAGGCGCATGGCGAGCGCCTGCTCCATCGCCTCCGCGCTGTGGGCGGCGCCGATATCGCCGACCGGGCTGCCCGCGCGCGAAAGAAGCTCGCCGCGGCTGTCGACGATCGCGATGTTCTCGGGCTTGAGGCCGGGGACCGCGGCGGCGACGAGGTTGAGGATCGCCTGCACGCCCTCGCGGTCGAGCATCGTGGCACCCTGCATGGTGAGCAGCACGCTCGCGCGCGCCGGCTGCTCGTCCTCGGCGAAGGGCGCGCGATGAGGCAGCACCAGGTTGACGCGCACGGCGCGGACCCCGTCGATCGCGGCGATGGTGCGTTCCAGCTCGCCTTCGAGCGCGCGCGTCTCGTCGATCGTCTCGACGAACTGGCTGGTGGTGAGGCTGTTCAGGTGATCGAAAATCTCGAAGCCGACCGTGCCGTCGCTTGGCAGGCCCTTGGCGGCGAGCATCAGCCGCGCGCGCGGCACCGCATCGGCGGGAACGAAGATCGCCTGGCCGCCGGCGGCCAGGCGGTAGGGAATATGCTGGGCGCCGAGCTGGTCGGTGATTTGTGCCGCCTGCGAAAGGCTGAGATCGCCGTAGAGCAGCGCCATCGGGCCGCTGCCGCCGCCGAGTGCGAGGAGGGAAAAGAGTGCCAGCATGCCGACCGCGACCGCGCCCAATGCGGCGAGCCGCAGCGGCCCGAGCGCCTTCAAGCCGGCGAGCAGCGCGTTCATGGCACCCCGCGCCCGGTTCGACGTCGCATGATTTGCGTTCCAGCCATCTGCCGCGGGCGAAGGCTGCTTCATGGCAATTACCGTGCGGTAAATGCATCGGCAGGAAATGCCGGGCGCGGACGGCGGGAGATCCCCGTCAACCCACCGCTAGGGGCTCCGACCCGGACGGCCGGCCCGAAAAAAGGTAAAGAAACGCTGAAAACCATCCCTGAAACCGATTAACGAGTGGATTAGCCGGTGTGACTCGTGGCCGCCGATCCGGCCCGGTCGACACGTCGTCAAATCGGTCAGTTCGTCACGGCATCGACACCATGCAAGCGGGCAACAAAGATATCCGTCATGTAACTGGACATTTTGCGTCTTCGTCCCGATTTCCGCCGTCACGGAAGCGCCCCTGGACGATCACGCTCCGGTCCGTTTCTTCGAGGCCGCGAAGCCGCTGGTTCATCGTGCACAGACCACGAGACACCAGGGAGTCCTCCCGCGAACACGGCCCGCGACGCGCCGTTCCCTGCAGGACGGGTCGTCGATCGTCACCTGGGACGGTCGGACTCGTCTCGGAGGAGGGATGAACCCCTGTTGATTTGCACTGAGACCTGACCCGGGGGTCGTGAACTCGGGCAACACGGTTAGTTGGCCTGCCCCTGAGCTTGGGGTAGTCCGACCAATAGCTCGTGCGTAAGCCGATCCAGGAACCGATCGAAAACGTCCAGGTTGTTTGTGGTGGCTGCGATGCCGTACTCGATCTGAACGTCGGTCGAAGTTTGCGAAATCGGCAATCGCAGGGGCGAATTCAGGCTCCCGTAGTTGGCCTGCACGATGCTGTCGAAATGAGCTTTGAGTTTCGCCCAGTCATCGTCGAAGAGTAACCTAAATCGGTCTCGAACGAAATATTCGTGAAGCAACTGAAAGCCGGTGACAGGGTGCTCGCGGAATGCCGCTACTGCACGGCGCCTGGCATTGTCGACGAATTCCGCGACTTGGGATTCGGGAATGCGGGAGGGATCGCCAAACCCCAGTTCGAGCGAAAACACCGTGTCTTCATCTGCGGATATGCCAGGATCGGTGTGGTTGCCGATCGCAGCCATCTGTTCCGACAGGTTTAGATGTCGGATGGAGCTATAAAAGCTTTGCTCGCTCTTCCACCACTTGGGCATATCAATGATCGCGCGGTCCTCCCTCAGCTCACTCCGTAGCGCGGTGACCTCGCTCTTCACCGGCTGCAGAAATAGGAATGAATATGCCGCTCTGATCGCCGGGCCGACGTAGTTACGTCGTTGAACGTCGAGGGAGGCCACCTCCGCTCGTAGCCGCGACACCTCCATTCGGGTCTTCGACAGCTCATGCTCTGCCTGCGCATTTTGGCCGCGCAGCGCAACAAGAGCTCGATTGGCCTGTTGAATGCTAGTCAGAATATCCTGTTTCTGGATGTTTTCTGCCGCCAGTTCTGTCTGAGCACGTGATAGCCCCTCGTCTGCCGCGGCGAGAGCGCCTCGGGTGGCCTGGAGTTGCTCGCTCACCTGAAAATTTTCTCGCCGCAGCTCTGTGAGCTGTTCGGTCTCGTCAGCGATTTGAGCCTGATACTGCCTGCTCAGCGTCTGAGATAGCGGGGTGAAGAAAATCGCATAAACGCCCAGAAGGGCCACGAGGAGGGCGCTCCCCGCCTCAACGCACTGGAGAACCGTGCTCAACTTCGGCTTTTTCGTCGCCTTGGAAAGTTCTGAGTCCACCGGACGATGAATCTCAATGCCTGTGTTGCTGTGCGACGATGCCGTGAGCGGCGCAGTAATGGTCTAGGCCGGCGCGCGACCGATGCCTTCGGCCGCGGAGGATAGGCCCACAGTCGACCGCCACTGCGAGGAGTCCTACCAGGGGCGGCTGGCGAGCGACGGATTGACGGCGCTGCGATCGCCGGCATCACCTGCGCGGAACACGGTGGCGTCGGCGCTGAAGCCGCCCTTGCCCTCAAACTTGACGGATGCGTAGTGCGTCCGTCCGCCCCCGCCGGCCCCGACGGCCGCTGATTGAGTTTGCGTCGCCGCCGGCCGCGAGGACGGCGGCTCGTGCACTTCGATGCCGAGGCACGCGGGGTCGGGGTCGGATGAGAGGACCGACGGCATCAGCGCCACGGCGTCGCAGGCACCCGAGCGCGGGGCGCCCCTGATCGGTGCGACCAACAGCGCGACGAAGATCGCCAACGCCCTGGCTACGTTCCGGATCAAGCCCGAGTCCATGAGAACGATGTTACCAGCGCAATGCGCGCCCGGCCAATAAAGTGGACGCGCGCGTCGGCCGCGCCGCGCGTCGCGCCGCGGCCCTGGCCGCCGGCCCACACGTCGGTCCTCCGCGCGCTGGCCGACCCGGTCCGGTAGCGGCGGCCGCGAACCTGAGCCCCCGCCCGGTCGCCCGGGCGGGGGTTTTTCGTCTCTGGGACACGTCCTAGGGGCCACGCCGGGGCGGGACGGGCGGATCCGTGGCGGGGCGCCGGGCGGGGTGCCTAGACGCTTCTGAGGGGCGGCGACGCGGCGGTCGCGGCGAGGCTGGTCCGCGCCGGTCCGATCGGGGGCCGTCCGGGAAGGGACGGCCCTTTTTCTCTCTGCTATTGGGCGCGATGCCGCGCGGCTCGCCAGAGGTTGGCCGCGGTGATAACGTAATGGTTCGGAGCCGTTAAGGAAGATTTGAAGTACCGGGACTCGCAAATGTGCATGTTGCTAATATGAGCGGTGGACCAACCGACGACGCATCCGAACGCGAACCCGTGACCGCAACCCGTTGGGAGAGGACAGAATCACTCGCCAGAATCCTGAGCTGGATCGCGATACCGCTCGTCATCGCCCTGGTCGGGTGGTGGGTTCAGGTCGCTATCACGCGCCAGTCGATAAGCAAGGATTACGTAGCCCTCGCCATTGACATGCTCGAGAAGCCCAGGGGCAACGTCGACCCGGGTCTTCGAGGCTGGGCGGTCGATCTTTTGGACGCAAACGCTCCTGTCAGGCTCCCGCGCGACGTCGCTGACAGACTGAAGTCAGGTACGGTGAGCCTTGCGGGCATGCTGGCTGGAAAGGACACGACTACCGTTGCCATAGCCCCAGACGGACGTACCGTGGCGATCGGCGACCGCTACAAGACGATTCGCCTGTACGACCTAGAGACCGGGCGGGTGTCTCGTATTTTGCGGGGCGGTTTTCCCGGGGAAACCAACGACGGGATAACCGCCCTGGCCTTCAGCCCCGACAGCAAGTGGCTATTCGCCGCAAGTTTGGACCACAGTATTACCGGATGGGATGTCACCTCAGGCAAAGTGCACTTTGAGTTTCATGTCCTTGCTCCAGTGCAGATGATGAGCGTCAGCGCAGACCGAGGAGCGGTGGTCGTGAGCACCGGCCTCGGTGACTTTCTGGACCTCGATCCGACCACCGGTCATGTCCTCTGGTCGATGTCTTTGGAACGCGCACTTTCAAACCGGGCCCAGGACGCGCTCCCACCCGAAGGCGCTCCTGGTCGTCCGCCGGCATCACCGCCGGGCGCTTCGGGACCATGAACCCCAACCGCCTGAGGTGCTCCGCCGATCGGAGCCGTGCTGCAGCGGGCTTCCCCTTTCGTTTTCTCGTCAGCGAACGCCCGCGCTGTTCGGTCCGACTACTATCCGGCCCTGGCCCGCACGAGGTTAACGAACGCCGAGCACGCCACCAGCATAAACTTGGCGTCGTCGTGATCGAGGGAACCCTGGTCGAGGAGAGCGTGACGGATTCCCTGTGGACCGTTCGTGTAACCGTAGAGCTTGTGGAAAGCGCCCTCGATGGCGGGATCGACTATGACGCCCTTTTGCGGAAGCGCCTTCAGAGCTTTCCCGAGCGTCTGTTCTCCTGTCGTAATCCGGCAGACGGCCTCGACCGCCGAGATCGATTCCTTGATCGAGTTCCGATAGTCGGGGTTTTTCCTGTCTGCCAGTTTGGCGACGGCATCGCGGATGTGGACGGAAACGGGCGCGAACTTATCGGCAAGACGTTCTGCCTCTTCGATCGCCGCGATTTCCTCTTCCGAAGTAATTCGGGCAACGTGTCTTCCGACCACCCGCCAGGCAGACATCTCCTTCTTCAGTGCGTCGTTGCACGCATCTATGAATCTCTCACCACCGTCTTGGAATAGCCCACGAGAATGTTGGCAGAAGAACTCGACCAGGTCGTAGACTAGATACCACCTATCATCAAAATAGATTTCTCTGATGATGCCGATTAAGGTTGTTCCGGCAGAGGGCATCACATCGATCGGCTTCTTCAGGAGGTCCATCCACAGACGAGCGGCGACGTACCTGTAAAGCTCCGGCACAAACGATGCGTCCCAGTTATGTAGGAGGTAGTTGTAAATGACGTTCCAAAGCTCCCTCCTGAGATCGTCGTCCATCGAGTCGACCTGAACCTGCGACCGGACCGGCGTGTACCCTTGCCTCTGTGAAAATCGCATCTCTCTATGCCTCGCTGATATCTCGGCGTTGACCGCCGATTCGCGGTCAACCGAGTCTCGACTATGATCGGGCAAGGGGGCGTCCCCGGCCAGCGGTCGGACCTCACGTACTGGCTGGGATGGTCGGTCCGCCCCGCGGCAGGCCAGGCGGCCGTCGGGCGCCCGGTCGCTTCCCGTCCCGACCGATCCCCGCCGCGCCCGGCTGCCCGGCGGTGCGTACGAGCCCCTAGGCACGGCGCGCGGCCGGGGTCCCGGGCCGGCGCCGTCCCGGACCCGCGCTTGGCGGGACCCCGATCCGCGGGGGTTATCCCCCGCCCGACCGGCCTCGGCGCCGCGGGACGGCCGGAACGGGCCGCAAGTGCCCTTTTGGGTTATCCGGGGATCGGGCCGGCGGAGCACAAACGTTCCGTTACCTATCAGGGCTTTACGGAAACCGCCCCTCTCGCCCCCGATTAACGCGGCATCAATCGGCTTCCCGCAACTCTCGGCGCCGGAAAGAGGAGCCTCGGGATGCGGGTTCGGACCCTGTTCTTTCTTGCCTTGCTCATCATCGCGGTGCCCGGCCTGATCGCCTCGGGCTGGATCGTTGCGCGCTCGTGGTCGGAGTCCGGCCGCGCCGGAGAGGCGATCGGCCTCACGCGCGCGCTCGTCCTCTCGATGCG
Source organism: uncultured Pseudomonadota bacterium (assembly GCA_963745975.1). Lineage (GTDB taxonomy): Bacteria > Pseudomonadota > Alphaproteobacteria > Acetobacterales > Acetobacteraceae > JAKAWQ01. The sequence continues at coordinate 1,069,176 of CAVUZJ010000009.1, read as the reverse complement.
CGCGGGCGTCGCGAGCGCGGTGGAGCGCGGCCCGCTGATCCTGCTGGTGAGCGGCGAGACGACGATGGCTGGGAACGAGGCGACCTTCGCCGACGCGGCACAGCAACGCACCGCCGCGCGCGCGGCGATCGCCGCACTCGGCCTTCCGGTCGCCGACCTCGACCAGGAGGAGCAGACGATCGGCGGCGTGCTGGACCAGTTCCGGGCCGCGAACGGCGAGCCGGCGCCAACACTCGCAAAGGCCGCGATCGCCGCGCCCACCGCGCTCGTCAACTCGTTCGGCGCGCTCGACGCGACGCTGCAGCGGCGGCTGATGCGGGTGGATCCAGGCGTGGCGGCGGAGACCGACGTCGCCGACCTGCTCATGAGCCTCCGCGCGCTCACCGGCCTGCGCTCCGCGCTGACCCTCGAGGAGCTCGCGAAGAGCGGCGCGCCGGGACGTGCTGGCGTGGTCCGGCGGCTCGACCGGATGACCGGCGCGGTCAACGAGCTTTGGGCGGTGACCAAGCGCAAGGCCCACTCGCTCCCGCCGAATCCCGAGCGCGATGCGGCGCTGGCGACGATCGACCAGGGCTTCATGGCGGTGGCCGAGCCGAGGTTTCTCCAGGCGATCGACCAGGTGGGCAGCGGAAGCGGGAGCCCCGCCATCGCGGCCGCGCTGCACGCGTTCGCGGTGCACTGGCTCGCGACCCTGGCACCGCCGCGCGAGGGCGTGCTGCATGCGGCGCTGACCGCCGCGCAAAACGAGCGCGCCGCGGCGCACGCGAGGCTCGCGCTCGCCCTCCTCGCCATGCTCGCGACACTCGCGGTGGCGCTCGGCAGCGCGGCACTCTGCTGGTCGCGGGTGATCGCCCCGCTCGGGCGGCTCACCGAAACGCTCGGCCGGATCGCCGCGGGCGCGCTCGGGACGAGCGTGCCCGACCGCGATCGCGGGGACGAGGTCGGCGCCATCGCCAAGGCGGTCGAGACATTGCGCGCGGGTGCCGCCCAGGCGCGCGAGGCCGCCGCCGCCGCTTCCGCCGAGCAAGAGGCGAAGCTCGCCGAGGCGGCGCGCCTCGCAGCCCTTCTCGCGGGCTTCGAGCAGCGGGCGAGCGAGGCCGTCGCCGGCGTCGCCGAAGTGGCCGGGACGCTCAAGCACACCGCGGACGATCTCAACGCGCTGGCGCAGGGCGCGCGTGGCGAGGCCGGCACGATCGCCGAAAGCGCGGCCGGCGCCAGCGCCGGCGTCGATCAGCTCGCCGCGGCCACGGAGGAGCTTTCCGCCTCGATCCGCGAGATCGCGGCCCGGATGGCGGAGGCCGCGACGGCGGTGGAGGGGGCCGCCGGCGACGCCAACGGCTCGGCCGAGCGCGTCGGCGTGCTGGCGCAAACCGCGTCCGGCATCGGCGAGGTGGTGCGGCTGATCGAGGACATCGCCGGCCAGACCAACCTGCTCGCGCTCAACGCGACGATCGAGGCGGCGCGTGCGGGCGACGCCGGCAAGGGCTTCGCCGTGGTGGCCGGGGAGGTGAAGAGCCTCGCCAACCAGACGGCGCAGGCGACCGGCAAGATCGCGGCGCAGATCGCAACGATCCAGGCGGAGACGCGCGATTCCGTCGCCTCCATCACCAAGGTCGCGGAACGGATCGGCGGGCTCACGCTGATCGCCACCACGGTCTCGAGCGCGGTCGAGCAGCAGCGCGCGGCGACCGACGAGATCGCCCGCAGCGTGCAGCAGGCCGCGCACGGCACCGGCACGGTCTCGAGCGGCATCGCCGGGCTGCGCCAGCGCACCGAGGACACCTCGGGCGCGGCCCAGCGCATCGGTGCCGTCGCGACCGACCTCGACCAGCGGCTCGGCCTGTTGCGCGCCGGGATCGAGGCACTGCTGAGCGGCATGCGGCAGGGCGAGAACCAGCCGAAGCGGCTGGCCGCGTAAGCAAAGGCCAGAGGAGCGTCGCGGGGGGCGTTGCCTCCCTCCGGCGGCAACGGCCAGCCTTTCTCCGCGCGCCTGGCATGCCGTGGCGGTTGAGGGTAAGAGAGCCGCGCGCGATCGGAATCGTGATGCGATCCCTTCTCCTCTCCCTCGTGCTGGCCGCGGGACTGGTCTTGCCGGCGCTCGCCCAGCCGGCGGCACCGGCCCGGCCGGCGGCATCGGCCCGGCCGGCGGCATCGGCCGAGCACCGCCCGTTGCCCGGGCTTCCCGCCGCCTCCGTCACGCACCACACGCTCACGCTGCCCGGGCGGACGCTCCACTTCACGGCGACCGCAGGCAGCATCCGCCTCACGGACGCCAACGGCGCGCCGGAGGCGGATATCGCCTTCATCGCCTACACGCTCGACGGCGCGACGCCGAGCGAGAGGCCCGTGAGCTTCGTGATGAACGGCGGGCCGGGCGATGCCTCCGCCTGGCTCCAGCTCGGCGCGCTCGGTCCCTGGCGGCTGCCGCTTGCCGGGGTGGCACCCTCGACGCCGCCGCTCGCCATTCCCAACGCCGACACGTGGCTCGATTTCACCGACCTCGTCTTCATCGATCCCGTTGGCACCGGCTTCAGCCGCTTCCTCACCACGAGCGCCACCGTGCGCAAGCGGATGTGGTCGGTCTCCGGCGATATCGATGAGCTCGCCGAAACGATTCGCCGCTGGACCGTCGCCCACCACCGCCTCGCGTCGCCGAAATATATCGTGGGCGAGAGCTATGGCGGCTTCCGCGCGCCGCGCCTGGCGCGCGTGCTGGCATCGAGCCAGGGCATCGGGATCTCCGGCCTGGTGATGATCTCCCCGGCGCTCACGATCGGCCGGATCGCCAGCGTCCCGCTCTATTATGCCGAGAGCCTGCCCAGCATGGCCGCCGCCGTGCGCGCACGGAACGGCCCGGTCACGCGCGCGGGGCTCGCCGATGTCGAGCAATACGCCACGCACGAGTACCTCGCCGATCTGCTCGCGGGTGTCGGCGATCCCAAGCTTCTCGCGCAAATGAGCGCCCGGGTGGCAGCGCTCACCGGGCTGGATCCCGCGCTCGCCCGGCGGCTCGATGGACGTATCGATGCCGAAACATTCCTGCGCGAGATCGACCGTCCCGACGCCCGCGTCGCCAGCATTTACGACGCGACGATCACCAGCCCGGATCCCTATCCCGCCGCAGTCCGCGCCCCGTACGCGGATCCGGTGCTCCAAGGATTCGTGCCACCGCTCACGGAAGCGGTGCTCACGATCTATGCTGATCGGCTGAAATGGCTGCCGGAAGGCCACTACCAGCTCAACAATCTCACCGTGGAGCGGCACTGGGACTGGGGCGGGGCGCTCGGCCAGGTGCAGTCGATCGGCGCGCTGCGCGTCGCACTCGCCCTCGACCCCCGGATGCACGTACTCGTGGGCGATGGGCTCTACGACCTCGTCGTGCCCTATCTCCGCAACAGCATTATCCTGGCCCAGATTCCTCCCTCCGCCGGCGGCGACCGCATCCGGATGATGACGCTGCCGGGCGGGCATATGTTCTACACCGAGGACGCCTCACGGGCCGCGTTCCGCGCAGCGGCGGAGCAGATGTACACGGGGGGCGCTGAGCCCAACCGACAGAAAGGCCAGGGGCAAAGCCCCTGGCCTTTCTGTCGGTTGGGTTCAGCGCCCCTCGCGCAGCAGCTTGGCGGCGGCGGGGGCGAAGTAGGTGAGGATGCCGTTGGCGCCGGCGCGTTTGAAGCCGGTCAGCACTTCGAGGATCGCGCGGTCGCCTTCGAGCCAGCCGTTGCGGACGGCGGCCATGATCATCGAGTATTCGCCCGAGACCTGATAGACGAAGGTAGGTGCGCCGAAGCGCTGCTTCACGCGGCGCAGGATGTCGAGATAGGGCATCCCCGGCTTCACCATCACCATGTCCGCGCCTTCGGCGAGGTCGAGTGCCACTTCGCGCAGCGCCTCGTCGGAGTTGGCAGGATCCATCTGGTAGGTCTTCTTGTCGCCCTTGAGCGCGCCGCCCGAGCCGACCGCGTCGCGGAACGGGCCATAGAAGGCCGAGGCGTATTTCGCGGCGTAGGACATGATGCGCGTATGGATCAGCCCCGCGGTGTCGAGCGCCTCGCGGATGGCGCCGACGCGCCCGTCCATCATGTCGGAGGGGGCGATGACGTCGATGCCGGCCTCGGCCTGCACGACCGCCTGGCGCGCGAGGATGGGCAGGGTTTCGTCGTTGGCGACGTAGCCGTCGCGGATCACGCCGTCATGGCCGTGGTCGGTATAGGGGTCGAGTGCCACGTCGCCGACGAGGCCGATCTCGGGGAACTCGCGCTTGAGGAGCCGGGCGGCGCGGCACATCAGGTTGTCCGGGTTGGTGGCCTCGGTCCCCTCGCTGTCCTTCCTCTCGGCGGGCGTGGCGGGAAAGAGCGCGAGGGCGGGAATGCCGAGGCGGAGCGTGGGCTCGACGTGCGCGGCCAGCCGATCGACGCTTGCGCGCGCCACGCCCGGCATCGAGGCGACATCGACCGTGAGCCCGCTCCCCTCGCAGATGAAGACCGGCCAGATCAGGTCGTCCACCGAGAGCCGGCTCTCGGCGACGAGCCGGCGCGTCCAGGCGTCGTGCCGGTTGCGCCGCATGCGGGTGGCGGGGAAGCGGCCGAGGCTCATGGCGGGACTCCTCTCGCGTGCGGGCGGATCGGTCCCCATTTCTACCGGCGCGGGGCCCGGGCGGCGAGGGCGGCCTGTTTTGTTCCCGAGATCACGTGCTAGAGCACGGCCCCTTAATGTGGCCCTTGGGCCTTCAGGAGTTGCGCCGGATGAACGATGAGGCCCTGGTCGCGACGACCGGGCGGTTCTTCTCCGCCCCGCTCGCCGAGACCGACCCGGAGCTCGCCGCGGCGCTCGCGGCCGAGCTGGCGCGCGAGCAGGACGGGATCGAGCTGATCGCGAGCGAGAACCTCGTCTCGGCCGCCGTGCTCGAGGCCCAGGGCAGCGTGCTCACCAACAAATACGCCGAGGGCTATCCGGGCCGGCGCTATTACGGCGGCTGCGCGGCGGTGGATATCGCCGAGGAGCTGGCGATCGCGCGCGCCTGCAAGCTTTTCGGGTGCAGCTTCGCCAATGTCCAGCCGCACTCCGGCGCCCAGGCCAACGAGGCGGTCTTCCTCGCCCTGCTCAAGCCCGGGGACACGATCCTCGGCATGAGCCTCGCCGCCGGCGGGCATCTGACGCACGGCGCCGCCCCGAACATCTCGGGCAAATGGTTCCATGCCGTGCAGTACGGCGTGCGGAAGGAGGACGGGCTGCTCGACTACGAGGAGCTCGAGCGGCTGGCGGAGGCCGAGCGGCCCAAGCTCATCATCGCCGGCGGCTCGGCCTATCCCCGCTTTATCGATTTCGCGCGCATCCGCCGCGCCGCCGACGCGGTCGGCGCGATCCTGATGGTGGACATGGCGCATTTCGCCGGGCTGGTCGCGGCCGGGCTCTTCCCGAGCCCGCTGCCGCACGCCCATGTGGTGACAACGACCACCCACAAGACGCTGCGCGGCCCGCGCGGGGGGATGATCCTCGCCAACGACCCCGAGATCGGCAAGAAGATCAATTCGGGGATCTTCCCCGGCCTCCAAGGCGGGCCGCTGATGCACGTGATCGCGGCCAAGGCCGCCGCTTTCGGCGAGGCGCTGCGCCCGGAGTTCGCGAGCTACCAGCGCGCGGTGAAGGAGAATGCGCGCGTGCTGGCGGAGACGTTGAAGGAGCGCGGGCTCTCCATCGTCACCGGCGGCACCGACTGCCATCTCCTGCTCGTCGATCTCCGGCCGTGGCACGTGACGGGCAAGGCGGCCGAGGCAAGCCTCGAGCGCGCGCGCATCACCGCCAACAAGAACGCGATCCCGTTCGATCCCGAGAAGCCCACCGTCACCTCGGGCGTCCGCCTTGGCAGTCCGGCGGCCACTTCGCGCGGCTTCGGCCCCGCCGAGTTCCGCGCGGTCGGGCTCTTCATCGACGAGGTGCTGGCTGGGCTTTCGGCCTCCAACGACGGCAGCAACGAAGCCGCCGAAGCGGCGGTCGGCGCGCGCGTCGGCGAGCTTTGCGCGCGCTTTCCGATCTATCGCCGCGCCTGACATGCGCTGCCCCTATTGCGGCCAGGAAGACACGCAGGTGAAGGACAGCCGCCCGAGCGAGGATGGCGCGGCGATCCGTCGGCGCCGCTCCTGCGCCGGCTGCGGCCAGCGCTTCACGACGATCGAGCGGGTGCAGCTCCGCGACCTCGTCGTCATCAAGGCGGACGGCCGCCATGTGCCGTTCGACCGCGACAAGCTCGCCCGCTCGATCCGCGTCGCGCTCCGCAAGCGCCCGGTGGAGGAGGAGCGGATCGAGCGCATCGTCAACGGCATCGTCCGCAAGCTCGAGGCGAGCGGCGAGGCCGAGATCCCGTCGAAGCAGATCGGCGAGCTGGTGATGGAGACGCTGAAGGAGGTGGACGCGGTCGCCTATATCCGCTTCGCCAGCGTCTATCGCGATTTCGGCGAGGCCAAGGATTTCGGAACCTTCGTCGGCGCGCTCGACGAGCCGCCGTGAGCGCGGCCGAGGACGCTTCGCACATGCTGGCGGCCCTCGGGCTCGCCCGGCGGAGCCGGGGCGTGACCTGGCCCAACCCTCCGGTCGGCTGCGTGCTGGTCCGCGAAGGAAGCGTGGTCGGCCGCGGCGCGACCGCCCCGGGCGGGCGGCCGCACGCCGAGACGGTGGCGCTCGCCATGGCCGGGGAGCAGGCGCGGGGTGCGACCGCCTACGTCACGCTCGAGCCCTGCTGCCACCATGGCGGGACGCCGCCCTGCACGGACGCGCTGATCGCGGCCGGCGTCGCGCGCGTCCTCGCCGCCGTGCGCGACCCCGACCCGCGCGTCGATGGGCAAGGGCTCGCGCGGCTCCGCGCGGCGGGGATCGTGGTCGAGGAGGGGCTGCTCGGGGATGAGGCGGAGGGGGTCGCCGCGGGGTTCCTGAGCCGCGTGCGCCGTGGCCGCCCCGCGCTCACGCTCAAGCTCGCGGCCACGCTCGACGGCAGGATCGCGACGCATCAGGGCGAGAGCCGGTGGATCACCGGCGAGGCGGCCCGGCGCGCCGCGCACGCCTTGCGCGGGCGGCACGACGCGGTGCTGGTCGGCATAGGCACCGCGCTCGCCGACGATCCGGAGCTCACCTGCCGGCTGCCCGGCTACCGCTCGCGCCCGTTGGTGCGCATCGTCGCCGATAGCGGGCTCCGCCTGCCGCTCACCGCGAAGATGGTCGCGACGGCCCGCGAGACGCCCACCTGGATCCTCCACCGCGCCGGCGCCGACGCGATGCGCACCGCCGCCCTCGACGCGCTCGGGCTCCGCCTCTTCGCCCTCCCGGCGGGCAGCATTGGCATCGACCTCGAAGCCGCGCTCACCGCGCTGGCCGCCGCCGGCCTCACCTCCGTGCTCGCCGAAGGCGGGGCCGGGCTTGCCGCCGGCCTCGTTCGGGCCGATCTCGTGGACCGGCTCGTCTGGTTCCACGCCCCTTCGCTCCTCGGCGCGGACGCCTGGCCGGCCGCCGGCGCGCTCGGGATCGAGCCGCTCGCCGCGATGCCCCGCTTCCGGCGCGTGCGGAGCGAAGCGGTCGGAGAGGATCTGATGACCGAGTTCGCAAGGGCCGGCTGACGCAATGTTCACCGGGATCGTCACCGCGCTCGGCACCGTGCGGGAGATCGCCCCGCTCGGCGAAAGCGCCGATATGCGGATCGCGATCGCGGCACCCTGGCCGGACATGGGGCCGGATACGCCCGCGATTGCCCTCGGCGCCTCGATCGCCTGCTCCGGCTGCTGCCTCACCGCCGTCGCGGTCGGGCCGGATGGGTTCTCGGCCGACGTCTCGGCCGAAACCCTCGCCCGCACCACGCTGGGCCAATGGCGGCCCGGCACGGCCGTTAATCTCGAGCGCAGCCTCCGCCTCGGCGACGAGCTCGGCGGGCATATCGTCTCCGGCCATGTCGATGGCGTCGGCGAGGCGCTGGAGGCGCGGCCCGACCACGGCTCGGTCCGCTGGCGCTTCCGCCTTCCGCCCTCGCTCGCCCACTTCGTTGCGGTCAAGGGCAGCATCGCCGTGGACGGGGTCTCGCTCACCGTGAACGAGGCCGGCCCCGATAGCTTCGCGGTGAACATCATTCCGCACACCGCGAGCGTCACGCGCTTCGGCTCGCTCGCCCCGGGCGATGCGGTCAACCTGGAGATCGACATGCTCGCCCGCTACGTTGCCCGGCTGACAGAGGCACAATGAAGACCGCGACCCTTTCCGAATATCTCTCCTCGATCGAAGAGCTGATCGCCGAGGCGCAGGCCGGGCGGATGTTCATCCTCGTCGATGACGAGGACCGCGAGAACGAGGGCGATCTCGTCATCCCCGCGCAATTCGCGACTCCCGAGGCGGTCAATTTCATGGCCCGCCACGCGCGAGGGCTGATCTGCCTGGCACTCGCCCGTCCGCGCGTCGAGCAGCTCGGCCTCACGCTGATGAGCCAATCCAACCGCTCGCGCCTGCAGACCGCCTTCACGGTCTCGATCGAGGCGCGCGAGGGCGTGACCACGGGCATCTCGGCGGCGGACCGGGCGCACACCATCGCGGTCGCCATCAATCCCGAGAAGGGGCATCAGGATATCGTGAGCCCCGGCCACATCTTTCCGCTGATGGCTCGCGAGGGCGGCGCGCTCGTCCGCGCCGGCCACACCGAGGCGGCGGTGGACATCGCCCGCCTCGCCGGGCTCAACCCCTCGGGCGTCGTCTGCGAGATCATGAACGACGACGGCACGATGGCGCGGCTGCCCGACCTCGTCGCCTTCGCCCAGCGCCACAACCTCAAGCTCGGAACGATCGCCGATCTCATCGCCTATCGCCGCCGCACCGAACGGCTGGTGCGGCGGGTCGCCGAGAGCGTGCTCCAGCACGCCGAGGGCGGGGAGTGGAAGCTGCTGATCTATGCCAACACCGTCGAATATGCCGAGCACCTGGTGCTGCTGAAGGGCGATCTCTCGGGGCCCGAGCCGGTCATGGTGCGCATGCATGCGGTCGATCTCCTGCATGACATGCTGGGCGGCCCGGCCTGGGACACGCTGCACGGCGCGATGCGGCGGATCGCCGCCGAGGGCCGCGGCGCGGTGGTGCTGATCCGCGACGCGCGGGCGACCGCGCTCTCCGAGCGCGTGCGCGCGGCGGCGGCGAACCCGCGGCCGCACCGCGAGCTCCGCGATTACGGGATCGGCGCGCAGATCCTGCTCGATCTCGGGGTGCGGCGGATGATCCTGCTCTCCAACACGCAGCGGACGATCGTCGGCCTCGAGGGCTACGGGCTCGACATCGTCGATCAGCTCCCGATCACGGACGCCCCTGCGGAATGAGCACCGAGAACGCGCCCGCCGCCGAGCCCGTGGCACTCGAGGGCCCGCCGCCGCACCTCCTCATCGTCCGCGCGCCTTATTACCGCGAGGTGGTGGATCGTCTCACCGAGGGCGCCGCGCGTATCCTGAAAAGTTCCGGCGCCAGCTTCGAAATACTCGACGTGGCCGGCGCCTTCGAGCTGCCCCAGGCGATCCGCATCGCCCTCCGCGGCCCGCCCCGCCATGACGGGTTCATCGCCCTCGGATGCGTCGTGCGCGGCGAGACCGACCATTACGAGCATATCTGCCGCGAGGCGATGGGCGGGCTGATGCACGTCGCACTCGCCTTCGGGATCCCGCTCGGCACCGGGCTGCTCACCGTCGATCGGATCGAGCAGGCGCTCGCCCGCGCGAGCGAGTCCGGGCCGAACAAGGGCGCGGAGGCAGCGCGCGCGGCGCTGCTGCAGATCGTCGCGGCGCGCCGCTTCGGCGCCGCCTGGCGGGCCGCCAAAGGGGACGGCGGCTAATGGCGCGCGAGAATCTGCGCCGCCGCACCGCCGCCCGCCTCGCGGCCGTGCAGGCGCTCTACCAGAGCGACCAGACGGGAGACGCCGCCGACCAGGTGATCGACCAGTTCGTGCGCCATCGCCTCGGCGCGTCCGCCGGCGCCGGCGGCTACCAGGAGGGAAGCGTGCCCGAGGCCGAGGTCGCGCTCTTCACGCGCATCGTCCGCGCCGCTTCGCTCGGCCAGGCGGAACGCGACGAATTGATGGCAGGCGCCCTGCCTTCCGACTGGCCGGTCGAGCGGCTCGATCCCGTGCTGCGCTGCCTGCTCCGCGCCGGCATGGCCGAGCTTTCGATGGCGGATGGCCCGCCGGCCCGCGTCGTGATCAACGAATATCTCGACGTCGCGCATGGCTTCTTCTGGGGCGACGAGCCGGGCCTCGTGAACGCCGTGCTCGACCGGCTCGCCCGCAGCCTCCGCCCCGCCGAGTTCCCCACCACCGCCGCGCAATGAGCGGGCTGCCCCGGGAGTTCGCGCTGATCGCGCGGTACTTCCGCCCGCTTGCCGGGCCGGAAGCGCTGGGCCTCGCCGACGACGTGGCCCTCCTTTCCCCTCCCGCGGGCAAGGAGCTCGTGCTGACCGTCGACGCGCTGGTGGCCGGCGTCCACTTCCTCCCTTCCGACCCCCCGGACCTCGTCGCGCGCAAGCTCCTGCGCGTGAACCTCTCCGATCTCGCCGCCAAGGCGGCAATTCCTCTCGGCTACCTGCTCACCATCGCCGCCCCGGCCGACACCGCGGACGACTGGTTCGCCGCCTTCGCCGCCGGCCTCGGCGAGGATCAGCGCAGCTTCGGCTGCCACCTGCTCGGCGGCGACAGCACCGCAACGCCCGGCCCGCTCACCCTCTCGCTCACCGCGATCGGCACGGTGGACGCCGGCCGCGCAGTGCTCCGCCGGGGCGCCGCCGCCGGGCACGGGATCTGGGTCACCGGCACGATCGGCGACGGCGCGCTCGGCCTCGCCGCACTCCAGGGCCGGCTCGCCGATCCCTCGGGCTTCCTCGCCCAACGCTACCATCTGCCCGAACCTCGCCTCGGGCTTCGCCTCGCCGGCATCGCCGCGGCTTCGATGGATATCTCGGACGGCCTCGTCCAGGACCTCGGCCATCTCTGCCGCGCTGCCGGCCTTGCCGCCGAGATCGAGACCGCCCTCGTTCCGCTCTCGGAACCCGCCCGCGCGGCCGGACCCGCCTGGCTCGAAGCCTGCCTCACCGGCGGGGACGATTACGAGCTCCTCCTCGCCGTCCCGCCTTCCTCCGAGGCGGCGCTCTTGGCCGAGGCCAAGCGCGCCACGCTCGCCATCACCCGAATCGGCCGCTTCCTCACCGGCCCGCCGGCGGTCACCGTGCGCGGACCGGACGGCACGCCCCTGAGATTCTCACGCGAAGGCTGGAGTCACTTCTGAGCAGGCCAGGGGCTCTGCCCCCGACACCCCCGCTGGGGCCTTGAGGCCCCAGACCCCCGAACGTTTTAAGTAATGGATTGCAAAGGCTCCGCCTTTGCCCGGGGTCTCGGGGGCAGAGCCCCCGAGCGGGGTCCAGGGGCAGAGCCCCTGGTTAGGGCGCCGAAGGCGTCCAGAATCCGCTCTATGGCCTGGTTGCGGTACGCGAGCGGCCCGGTTTCGTCTTCCGGGTGGACCAGCATTGTCGCGTTCGCCTCGAACACCAGCGCGCGCCCGTCCGGCAAAACCGAGAAATCGACGCCCGCGAAATCAAGATCGAGGCGTTCGCCGATCCGGCGGACTCCGTCCATCGCCGTGCCGCCGATCGCGCCTTCGGGGTCCTCGAGGAAGCGTCGCTCCTCCGCGCACTTGGCCGGATCCGCCTCCATTCCCGCGGTCGCGTGATGGACGAGCCAGTGCGACGCGATGGCGAGGTGATAGGGAAAGGGGCGCCGGTCGACGAAGATCATCCGGTACTTGCGATGCTGCCCGTCCGCCGAGCGGAACGGGTGGAACGCGGTGAGATAGAGCGTCTCGTCGGATGCGGGCCATGCCACCGCGAGAGCCTCCTCGGAGGTGATGAGCCGGACGCCCTGGCCGCCATGCGATCCCGCGCGCCGCAGCAGGACGGGAAGGTGAAGGCCCGAGGGAAGCGCGCCGGCGCCGCGCCGTACGGACGGCACGACGATCGTTTCGATGCCCGCCAGGAGATCGGGAAGAAGATCGCGGCGGGTGCGATGGATTTGCGCGGGCGGGTTGAGGAGCCGCCGGGCTCGGAGGTGGGCGAGGGGTGCGGGCGGCGCCGCGTCCGGATCGCCGATGCCGTTGAAGACGAGATCAAAGGGCGGGAGCGCGGTTTCCTGGCCCAGGGGCGCGTAGGCGGTGATCCATTTGATCAGCGTGCAATGGCGGCGCGGGAAGAGATACTTCGTCGGCACGTTGCCGCCGTGCGCGCTCGTCAGCAGCAGGACGCGCAATTGCTCCCGCCCGGCAGGCTCGACGAAGATGGTCTGGCGGCGATAGGCGGCGTCGCGATGCGCGGAGGCTTCCGTGGTCCTTCCCGTGGCTTCGCAGATGGCGGCGAGGTTCTGGTGCGCGAGCGCCATGTCGGGATCGAGCGCGAGCGCGCGTCCGAACGCCTGCTCGGCCGCGCGCTCTTCGCCCGCGAGCAGCAGGATCGAGCCGAGGCTCGCATGCGCCTCCTTGAGCGCGGGATCGATCGCGATCGCGCACTCAAGGTGCCGGCGCGCCTCGTCCGCCCGCTCGATCGCGGCAAGCGCGTTGCCGAGATCGAGATGTGCTGCGGCGTGGCGCGGCGCGGCTTCGATCGCCCGGCAGAAATCTTCGATCGCCGGGGCGAATTCCTGGAGCGATTTGTACGCCGCGGCGCGCAGGAAGAACGCCTCCGCGCGCGCGGCTTCGGGCAGCGATGGTTGCTCCAGCAGCGGGGCGAGGGCGGCGATGGCCGCGTCGTTCTGCCCCGCCGCGAGGAGGGCGCGGGCGAGGGACTCATGCAGCGCCGCGTTGTCCGGGCTTCGTCGCAGCGCTTGGCGGCAGGTGGCGATCGCCGCTTCGGGATCGCCGGCGGCGCGCTCGGCATTGGCGAGGCCGGCTGCGAGCTCGGCGTCCTCCGGAGAGAGCGCTGCGGCGGCGCGGTAGGCCGCGAGCGCCTCGGCGGGCCGGCCGGCGAGCGCCAGCAGCCGCGCCAGCGCCGCCTGGCCGAGCGCGTTGGCCGGGAGGAGCGCGACGAGCTTTCGCATCAGGCCGATCGCGTCCTCGATCGCGCCCATCGCGAAGCGGACGAGGCCATAGAGGTAGAGCGCCGCGGCGTCCGCGCGGTCGGCGGCGAGGAGGGCACGGCAGGTCGAGGCGGCCTCCGAATGGCGGCCGGCGCGATGATGAGAGAGCGCGAGCGCGAATTTTTCGGCTCGGATGTCGTCCATGGGCGCGCTTATCGCCCACGCCGGTTGATCTCTGGTAAAGAGCTACCCGAACCAGAGGTCCGGAACGGTGAAACCCTCCGGATATGGGTCCGCGGGGTCGAGCCCGTATTGGGCGATGCCGGTGACGAAGCCGCGTCCGGAGATGCGGTTGATCACGGCAGGAAGGTTGCCCGCCCGCGTCGTCTCCTCGACGGTCCCGAAGAAGTGCGAGCCGATGATCGAGACGTGGTCGAGCGTTTCGCCCGGCGCGATCTCGCCTCGCGCGAAAAGAAGTGCCAGGCGCGCGGAGGTCCCGGTGCCGCAGGGCGAGCGGTCGAGCCTGCCCGGCGAAATGACGACCGCGTTGCGCGCCGTCTTGCCATTCGCCGTCGCGGCGAGCGCGCCGGCGAACAGCGTCTGGTTCACGGTGTGGATCTCGGGATTCTCCGGATGCACGACGGGAAGCTGCGCGGCGGCGGCTTCCTTGATGCGTTCCCCTAGAGAAACGATGTCGCGCGCCTCGTCCGGCACGATCGCGAAGCCGAGCTTCGCCGCATCGACGATCGCATACATCATCCCGCCATACGCGACATCGACCGCGACGCTGCCGAACCCGCCAACCTCGACCATCCGGTCCCGATGCAGCACGAAGGAGGGCACGTTGCGGAAGCTCACGCGCTCGCAGCGCCCGTCGCGGCAGGTGGCACTCACCGCGACGATGCCGCCCGGCGTATCGACGACGAGGCTGGTCTCCGGCTCGCGCATCGGAACGATGCCGGTCTCCAAAACCGCAGTCACCGCGCAGATCATGTTCGATCCGGACATCGGCACGTAGAATTGCAATTCCATGATGATGAGGCCGAAATCCGCTCCCGGCGCGCAAGGCGGCGTCACCAGGTTGATCGAATGGTTCACCGCGCCGCGCGGCTCGAAGAGGAGGAGCTTGCGCAACCCATCATCGTGATCGCGGAGATGGCTCATGCGCTCGAACATCGTTGCGCCCGGCGGCGGCAGAACCCCGCCGGTGATCACGCGGCCGACCTCGCCCTCCGCATGGACGCCGACCACGGTCACGGTGCGGTTCCAGCGCATTCCGCTGTTCCTTGCCGGTTATTTCGCGCGCCGGTCCAGCAGCCGGTGCCACGGCTGGATGAGCCGCGCGCCCAGCACCTGGATCCCGTGCCTCGGGATCGTGACGAGCGGGGAAACCGGCAACGGCAGCGCCGCCTCGGCGAGCTTGCCGGCGAGGTAGGCGCCTACCCGGCTGCCGAGCACCGAGCCAAGCGCCACGCCGCGGCCGGAATAGCCCCCGCAGAAGAGAACGCCCGGCGCGAGGCGCATCAACCGCGGCAGCCGCTCGGGCGTGACGCCGACGATGCCCTCCCAATATTCCTCGATCGCGATCTCGCCGAGCGAGGGGAAGCTCTCCTTGAGCCCGCGTGCCACGCTTTTCTTCCCGCGCGCCGGCGCGTCATGCCAGAGCATCATCCGCCCGCCGCTGATCAGCCGTCCGTCGCGGTCGTAATGGAACGCCCGAAGCTCGCGGCGCAGGTCGGAGACGCCTTCGTTGCCCGAGAGAATGGTCCGCCGGAGATTGCCGCTCAGCGGCCGCGAGGCGGTCTGGTACAGCTTCACCGGGATCATCGCCTTCGCAAGCTCGGGCCAGAAGGCGCCGGTCAGCGCATTGGTCGCGATCAGCACTTGCCGCGCCCGGACGGTGGCGGCGCCCGCCGTCACGAGCCAGGCCGCGCCGTCGGGGCGGATCGCGCTCACGGGCGCGTTTGCGTGGATACGCGCGCCGGCGCCGCTCGCCGCCCGCGCCATTCCTTGTGCGAGCGCATAGGGATTGATGTGCCCGCCTTCGCCGGCGATCCACCCGCCGAGATAGCCCGGCGTGCCGAGCCGCTCGCTGAGCGTTGCCGCGTCGAGCCATGCGACGTTGGCGCCGAACGCACGCCACTCGTCATGCGTGGTGCGCGCGCGCGCGAGCGTCGCCTCGGAATGGGCGGGCTGGACCCATCCTTTCTCGACCGGGTCGCATTCGATCGCGTGCCGGGCAGCGAGCGAAAAGAGCTCGGCTCCCGCGCCCGCGACGAGCGCATTGTAGCGCGGGCCGAATGTTTTCCCGAGCGCGCGCTCCATGCCGGCGGGGCTCGCGCGCGAATGGTGCGGAACGACCAACCCGTTGTTGCGGCCCGAGGCGCCGGCGCCGATATACTGTGCCTCGAGCAGCACCACCGAGAGGCCCGCCTCGGCGGCGGTGCGGGCCGCCGAGAGCCCGGTGAACCCGCCGCCCGCCACCACGAGGTCCGCCGTCTCCCCATCCTCGAGGGGTGTGAGCGCCGCGTCCGGCTCGCGGCTGATCTTGCGCCAGTGGTGCGCCGTCGCGGTATCGACCTGCATGGGCGGAATTGGCGCCGCTGCCGCGGCGCCCGTCAATTCAGGGTGTTCAGGCGGCGCGGCAGCGGGCCGGCGCGTCTTCGTCCACGTAGAGACGGAACAGCACCTCCTTCAGCATGTTGCCGGCCTCGGCGATCGAGAGGGAGATGTGCCCTGCCAGGATGCGGGTGCCCCGGGCGGCGCTCCGCGCGCTGAGAGCCGCGACCAGCGCGCTGTGGTCCTCGATCACGCGGAGCTGCTGCGGCCCACGCTCGATCGCGATCCGCCGGACGAAGCGGATCCTGGCGTCGATCGCCGCGAGCCCGCGCACGATCTCGCGATTCCCGGAAAGCTCGGCGAGCTGGCGGTGGAACGCCTCGTCGAGGCTCAGCATCTCGTCGGTGTCGCGCCGGCGATAGTTGCGCTGCGCGCCGGTCCAGAAGCGTTCGAGCGCCGCGATCCCTGCCTCCGGCGCGCGCTTGCAGGCGAGCTCGAAGGCGCCGCGCTCGAGGACCGAGCGCATTTCGAAGACGCCGACGAGGTCGGCAATGTCGAGCGAGCGGCAGAAGAAGCCGCGATTCGGCACGAAGACGAGAAACCCTTCGCTTGCCAGCCGGTTGAGGGCCTCGCGCACCGGCGTTCGGCTGAGGCCGAGCTTCTTGGCCAGATGCAGCTCGTTGAGCCGCTCCTCGGGCCGGAGCTTGAACTCGATGATCCACTGGCGGATCGCCCGGTAGGCGCGGTCGGCGCTGTCGGCCGCGCGACGCGGCCGGGTGCCCGGCCGTGCCGCCGGCCGTGTTTTGCGTTTCGCTCCCATGGACCTCGTCCGGTAATGTACGGTCCAGTCAATCCGCCGCGCGCGGCCGGGTCAAGCGGCTTCGGGGCGGTTCCCTAGAGCGAAGGTTGCGTTGTCCTCCCCCGCCGTTCCACGGTAAGAACGCTTCGCATTTCGCACCCGGCCGCCGAGGTCATCCGTATGAGCAGCTTTCGCATCGCCGTCGTGCAGCCTCTGTCGCACCGCCCGCCGGAAGATGAGGCGAATGTCGCCGACGCCGTGCGCGCCATCGCGCGCGCCGCGGCCGACGGCGCCGCCTTCGTCTGCTTCCCCGAGACCTATCCCGGCCCCTGGCGCATGCCCGCGACCTACGATCCGACTCCGGCGCTGGCCGAAGCCGCGGCCAAGCACGGCATTCACGCCGTCTTCGGCACGATCGCGCCGACCGGCGGGCGGGAGGCTTCCGCCTACAACCTCATCGTCATGGCCTATCCGGACGGGCGCGAGCCCGCCCGCTACCGGCGGACCCACCCGAACGGCCCCTGGATCTACACCGGCGGGCCGAGCTGGGAGTTCCAGTACGTGGCCGGGGACGAATTTCCGGTCTTCGAGACAAGCTTCGGCAGGGTCGGCCTCGCGATGTGCAGCGAGGTCTATATGCCGGAGGTGACACGCGCGCTGGCGCTCCGCGGCGCGGAGATCCTGTTCATGCCGGCGGGCGTGGACAAGGGAAGGCTGTGGGCGACCTGGCGGGCGCTGCTCTGGGCGCGGGCGATCGAGAATCTCGCCATGGTCGTCAGCACCCAGAACCTCTTTTCTCCCGCCGACCGCGGCCTCGCCATGGTCGCCTTCCCCGAGGAGATCGCCTACGAGAGCACCGGGGCCGGCGTCGGCCTCGTCGAGGTCTCGCTCGATCGGGTGAGGGAACTGCGCGCCGGCCGCGACGCGGTCGATTCCTCGCGCCGCTGCGGCGCCAAGGAGGGCGTGCTCTCGCCGCAATGGCAGCGGCCGGAGCTCTACGACCGCTACTTCCCGCGCCGGCTCCCGGACGCGGCGGAGTAGCCCACCCGCCGCAAAGGGTCGCCTGCCTGCGAAACGCACGGGCGCCCTCGCGGATTCTTGAAAAGTTGACAGCCATTGGCACAGATAGTTACATGCTGTCCATGTTACACTCCATCATGTTCAGCCGGAGCATCCGCGTGCGAGCCATGCCATTGGACGACAACGACCGAGCTTGCGATCTTCTTGGCCGTGATGTCCCCGGCGCTACTCGCGGCTAGGGCGGGCCGCCATGCTGATGACGCGCGCCATGACCAAGGCCTTCTACAACGCCTATAGCGATGGCCAGCCGATCCGCGCCCGCCTGGAGGGCGTGGCCGACCTGATGCGCCACGGCTACATCGACAATGCGTGGGAGATCATCCAGCAGCTCAACCATACCGAGGAGACGCTTCAGCCCCTCGAATGGCTCTCCTGGGCCTGCGACCGCCTCGAGATCCTGCGTCCCCCGCCCTACGACGATCCAAACGAGATCGAATCGATCACCGTGGATGGCCTGCGCCAGCCGATCACCATCCGCCCGCCCACCGATGTCATGATCGCCCGTTCCTGGGCCGCAACGAGAGCGCTGATCGCCTTCGGCGGCGTCGGCGAGGCGTTCTGGTCCGTTCCCCCGTTCCTCGAGCTGCCGAACTGCCATCTCATCATGCTGCGGGACACCACCCGGCTCTTCCATGTCGGCGGGATCGAGGGGCTGGGCGCCACCTATCGCGAGTGCGTCGCCGCACTCCGCAAGCTGATCGACAAGCTCGGCGCGACGCAGCTCTTCGTCACCGGCAATTCGAGCGGCGGCTACGCGGCGCTTCGCTATGCGCTCGACCTCGACGTGCGCGGCGTCCTCGCCTTCAGCCCCTTCACGCGGATCAACGCGACGGAGGACGAGCTGGAGCAATTCCCGGCACTCCGCCCGCTTTCGCGCTCGCGCCCGGAGATGATGGAAGACCTTCTGCCGCTCTATTCCAATCATCCGAAGCCGCCCAAGGTGATCATCGTCTATGGCGACCAGCACAAGACCGACACCGAGCAGGCCTTGCGGATGAAAGACCTGGCCTGCGTGGAGATCGAGCCGGTGCACGGCTATGACGGCCATCACGCCTGGGCCAAGCTGATCGACGAGCAGCGCTTCCGCCCGCTGCTGAAGAGGCTGCTCGCCTTTTAGAATTCCCTCCCTGCGTCGCGGCGCCCTCGACCGGGACCTTGCGGGCGGAGCATGGTGACGAGGCGGCCCGCGCATCCCGACGCGGAGCCCGGAGGGCCTTGCCATGTCGAACGAGGGACTCGTCAGCCTGCGAAGCACGCACGATTTCGCCGCCACGCTGGCGCGGCTCCTGGCGGCGCTGGAGGCGAAGGGGATCACCGTTTTCGCGCGCATCGATCATGCGGCGGGGGCCGCAGGCGTCGGGCTTCCACTGCGGCCGACGACGCTCGTCCTCTTCGGCAACCCGGCGGCGGGAACCCCGCTCATGCAGGCCGCCCAAACGGCGGGTATCGATCTGCCGCTGAAGGCGCTGGTGTGGGAGGACGCGGAGGGAGGCGTCCATCTGACCTATAACGATCCCGCCTGGATCGCGGCCCGGCACCAAATTGGCGGCAAGGTGGGCCCGGCCGTCGCCGCGCTCGCCGCGGCCCTGCAAGCGCTCGCCGCGCACGCAACCTCCGGCTAGCTGCCGAGCAGGTGGGGGATGCGGGCGATGTCCGCCCGCATCTCCACAGAGAGCCAGTCGCGGATCGCGAGCGTGATGTCCTTGAGCGGGCGGCCGCGCGGCGCCATGAGGTGATAGGCGCGCCCGGTGGCGACCCGCCGGCTCGAGGCCGGCACCAGGGTCCCTTGGCCAAGGGCGTGCGAGACGGCGGAAACCCAGCCGAGCGCGATCCCCTGCCCGTTCATCGCAGCTTGCAGGACGACGGCATAGTCGGAGAAAGCGATCGAGGCGTGGCCGGCGCCGTGCGGGGTGGCGAGCGGGCCCCAATAGCGGGCGAAATCCTGCAGCGGGTCGGCGAAGAGCAGCAACGTATGCGGCCCGGTTGAGCCCTCCTCGAGTGGGCCGTGCTCGCGGAGATAGGCGGCGCTGCAGACCGGCAGCACGAGCTCCGGGGCGAACTCCCAGGCATGGCAATCGGAATCCTCGCCCGGCTGCATGCGCATCGCCAGATCCACATTGCCGAGCGGGCCGCGCAGCGTCCCGGAAATGAGTTGGAAGCGCAGATCGACGGTCGGGAAATCCCTGTGGAAGCGCTGCATGCGCGGAATGAACCAGTGCGTGACGAACGCGGTGGAGAGGGAAAGCTCCACCACGTGCTTTTGGGTGCGCGCTGCGACGATGGCGGCCAGCGCGCCCTCGACCCGCTCGAAGCCCTCGTTCACCGCGCGATAGAGCGTCTTGCCTTCTTCGGTGAGCGTGAGCCCGCGCGCGCCGCGGCTGAAGAGCGCGAGCCCCAGATGCCCCTCGAGCTGGGCGATGCTGCGGCTGACCGAGGGCTGGGTGACGTTGAACTCGCGTGCCGCGGCGCCACAGCTGCCGCAGCGGGCGGCGGCCTCGAAGACCATGAGCGAGCGCGCCGAGGGGATGAGCCTGCCGAGACCGGCCATACGCTGAGCGTATGACCCCGCTAAGAATTGTCAAGCTGACATAGCAGCCATCGCGGTTGAACATAAGGCGGCGATGCCGAAAAAAACATGGGCTCGCACGAAGCCACAAGGCGAGGGGCACGAAGGGGCATGAAAGCTGAAGGACCGGATCTTGGATCCGCCAGGGTTGAGACCGTGAGCCTCACCGAGGCCGAGCGGAGCGCGCTCCGGGCGGCGCTCACAAGAGGCGCGACACGGCGCGAGCTGGCGCAGTGGCTGGCAGCCGCCGGCCTCGGCGCGGTCGCCGCCGGCGGGATGATCGGCCAGGCCATGGCCGCGGTTGCGGCGACGCCCAAGCGCGGCGGAGCGATCCAGGTGGCCGGCAACGACACCTCGACCGCCGATACGCTCGATCCCGCGCGCGCCAACAATGCCACCGACTATTCGCGCCTCTTTATGTTCTACAACGGGCTTACGGTGTTCGACCCGCACCTCGTGCCGCAGCCGGAGCTTGCGACTTCGGTCGAAAGTCACGATCTGGTCACCTGGACCGTCAAGCTGCGCAAGGGCGTGCAATTCCACGACGGATCGCCGTTCAGCGCCGCGGATGTGGTTTTCTCGCTCTCGCGGCTCAAGGATCCGAAGGCAGGCTCGGTGGTGCTGCCGCTGGCGAGCCAGATGAGCGAGATCAAGGCGACGGCACCGGACGAGGTCAGGATCACGCTCGCCTCGCCGAACGCCGATCTGCCCTCCATCCTCGCCGTCTATCAGTTCGTCATCGTCAAGGCCGGCACCACCGACTTCAGCAAGGGCATCGGCACCGGTCCCTTCCTGTGCAAGGAGTTCAGGCCCGGGGTGCGCTCGGTCGGGGTCCGCAACCTCAATTACTTCCGCTCCCCGCAGCCCTATCTCGACGAGATCACGTTCATCGGAATCCCCGACGAAACCGCACGCGTCGACGCCCTGCTCTCGGGGGAAGTCCACATTGCAGCCTCGATCGACCCGCGCTCGACGCGCCAGGTCAATGCGACCAAGGGCTATGCGGTGATGGAGACCAAGGCCGGAGAATACACCGACCTCATCATGCGCCTCGATCTGCCGCACACCGGCAACCCCGATTTCGTCATGGCAATGAAGTACCTTCAGGATCGCGAGCGGATCAAGAGCGCAATCTTCCTCGATTACGCCACCATCGGCAACGACCAGCCGGTCGATCCGACGAACCCCTATTATTGCGCCGACGTTCCGCAGCGGCCCTTCGATCTCGACCGGGCGAAGTTCCATCTGAACAAATCCGGCCTGGCGAACACGGCGGTCCCGATCATCTGCTCTCCGGCGGCGACCGGCTCCGTCGAAATGACTCTGCTACAACAGGAAGCGGGTCGGAAAATCGGCCTCGATCTCGATGTCCGCCGCGTGCCGGCGAGCGGCTATTGGTCCGACTACTGGCTGAAGGCGCCGATCGGCTATGGGAATATCCTCCCGCGCCCGACCGCCAACATCCTGCTCACCCTCTTCTTCAAATCCAGCGCGCCGTGGAACGAGAGCCGCTGGAAAGATCCGAAGTTCGACGCGCTTCTGCTTCAGTCCCGCGCCGAGACCGACCTCGCCAAGCGCAAAGAGATGTACTGCGAGATGCAGACGATGATCAGCGACCATGCCGGCATCGGGATCCCGGTCTTCATCAGCGAGCTGGATGCCTATTCGACCAAGGTGCAGGGGCTTCACCCGGTGCCGACGGGCGACCTGATGGGATACAATTTCGCGCAGCATGTCTGGCTCGATTGACGGGCGGCGCCGGCGGTCGCAAGCAGGATCATGCGCAACAAGGTGATCCTCCGCCTGATCGGCGTGCGGATCGGGGCGAACCTTCTGCTGCTCCTGGCGATCTCGCTGCTCGTCTTCTTGGGTACAGAGCTCCTGCCCGGGAATGTCGCGGCGATCGTGCTCGGCCAGGGGGCAACGCCGCAAGCCGTTGCCGCGCTCACGGCCGAGATGCATCTCAATGAGCCGGCGGCGCTCCGCTACCTCACCTGGCTCGGCGGTTTGCTCAGCGGCAATCTCGGCCATTCGCTCGTCAACGGCGATCAGGTTGCCGCGACGATCGCAAGCAGGCTGCCGAACTCGCTCCTGCTGGCCGGGCTGACGGCCCTCGTCTCGGTGCCGATCGCGCTTACGCTCGGCGTCACGGCGGCGATCTGGCGCGGCACCGCCTATGACCGGTTGGTCAACGTGATCACCGTTGCGTCCGTTTCGGTGCCGGAATTCCTGGTGGCGACCCTCGCGGTGCTGATCTTCGCCGTCCGGTTGCACTGGCTGCCGGCGCTCGCCTATCTCGGCGCCGCGGATTCGTTCGCGGGGCTCTTCCGCGTCTTCGCGCTGCCGGTGATGACGCTCTCCTTCGCGACGGTGGCGCAGATGGCGCGGATGACGCGGGCGGCGCTCGTCAACACGCTCGAATCCTCCTATGTCGAGATGGCGGTGCTCAAGGGCGCGCGGCCGGCGCGGGTGGTGCTGCGGCACGCGCTGCCCAACGCGATCGGGCCGATCGCCAACGCGATTGCGCTGAGCCTTTCCTTCCTGCTCGGCGGGATCATCATCGTCGAGACGATCTTCAATTATCCGGGCCTCGCGCAGCTGATGGTCGATGCCGTCTCGACGCGGGACATGCCGCTGATCCAGGCCTGCGCGATGCTGTTCTGCGCCTTCTATCTGCTCCTCGTGCTGATCGCCGATATCGCGGCCATTCTCTCCAACCCGAGGCTTCGGTTCCGATGAGCGAAGCCGCGTCGATTTTCGACCGCGGGCGGTCCTGGCGCCGGCGCATCCCGGGTGCGGGCTTCGTCGGTGCGGCGATCGTCGGCGCCTGGGTCCTCATCGCCATCGCCGCCCCCCTGCTCGCGCCCCACGGCGAGGCGGAGATCGTGAGCAATACCGTGTTCGGGCCGATGAGCCGGCACTTTCCGCTCGGCACGGATTATCTCGGCCGCGACGTTCTGAGCCTCATTCTCTATGGCGCGCGCTACACGGTCGGGCTTGCCTTCGCGGCGACAGCGCTCGCCGCGGGCGCGGGAATCGTGCTCGGCATGCTTGCGGCGGCGAGCGGCGGGGTGATCGACGGCGCGCTCAGCCGGGCGATGGATACGCTGATCTCGCTCCCGGGCCTGATGTTCGCGCTGGTCGTGGTGGCTTCGCTCGGCTCCTCGGTGCCGGTGCTGATCGGCACCGCTTCCGTGATCTATGCGCCGGGAGCATTCCGTATCGCCCGTGCCGTCGCGGTCGATATCAATGCGATGGAGTTCGTGCTGGTGGCGCGGGCGCGGGGGGAGAAGACGCATACGATCATGTTCGAGGAGATCCTGCCGAACATGATTCTGCCGGTGCTCACCGATTTCGGGCTGCGCTTCGTCTTCATCGTGCTGCTGCTCAGCAGCCTGAGCTTTCTCGGCCTCGGCATCCAGCCGCCGGCGGCCGACTGGGGCTCGTTGGTGCGCGAGAACATCGAGGGGCTCGGCTACGGCGCGCCGGCGGTGATCATGCCCGCGGTCGCGATCGCGACGCTCACGATCGGCGTCAATCTCGTGATCGACGGCTTCGGCGGAAGGCGACGCCGCCCGTTCGCCGATGAGCACTGAAGAAGCGGTCGAGGTTGCCGATCTTCGGGTCACCGCGCCTTTCTCGGGCGGGCGGCGGGCGATCGTCGATGGGGTGAGCTTCACGATCGGGCGGGGCGAGGTTGCCGCGCTGATCGGCGAATCCGGCTCGGGCAAGACGACGATCGCGCTCGCGCTGATGGGCCATGCGCGCGGGGGCTGCCGCATCTCCGCGGCAAAGCTCCGCGTCGGCGGCACCGACGTGCTCGGGCTTTCCCGGCACGCGCTCTACGAGTTCCGTGGCCGCAAGGTCTGCTACATCGCCCAGAGCGCGGCGGCGGCCTTCAATCCGGCGCGGCGGATCATGGCCCAGGTGATCGAGGGGGCGCTGATCCACGGGCTGATGAAGCGCGAGGCGGCGGAGGCGAAAGCGGTCGAGCTGTTCCGCGCGCTCCAGCTTCCCGAGCCCGAGCGGATCGGCGCGCGCTTTCCCCACCAGGTCTCGGGCGGGCAGCTTCAGCGGCTGCTCGCGGCGATGGCGCTCATCACCGATCCGGAGCTTCTGGTCCTCGACGAGCCGACCACCGCGCTCGACGTGACGACGCAGATCGAGGTGCTGCGCGCCTTCAAGCGGGTGGTGCGCGAGCGCGGCGTGACGGCGCTCTATGTCTCGCACGATCTCGCGGTGGTGGCGCAGATCGCCGACCATGTCGTCGTCCTGCGCGACGGGCGGATGCAGGAGGAGGCGGCGACGGCGCGGCTGATCGCGGCACCCGCGCACGAATACACGGCAAGCCTGCTCGCCGCCGCTTCGCCCGCGATGCGGGCCGCGCCCGCGCGGGCGGCGGCGGCGCGCCCGCTGCTCGAGATCGCGGGGCTTGCCGCCGGCTATGGCGCGCAAGGCCCTTCGGGCGTGCCGGCGGTGCCGGTGCTCGAGGAGATCGACCTTGCCATCCGGCCGGGCTCGGCCTTCGGCGTCGTCGGCGAATCGGGGTCGGGGAAGAGCACGCTCGCGCGGGTGATCGCGGGGCTGCTGCCGCCGGCGCGCGGGACGATCCGGCTTGGCGGCGAGGCGCTCGCCGGCACCGCCGCGGCGCGCACGCGCGAGCAGCTCAAGCGTATCCAGATCGTCTTTCAGATGCCGGATGTGGCTCTCAATCCGGCGCGTACGGTCGCGCGGATCATCGGTCGGCCGCTCGTCTTCTATCACGGGCTTTCCGGCGCGGCGATCAGGCGGCGAACGGCGGAGCTGCTCGAGCTCGTGCATCTGCCGGCGAGCCTTGCCGCGCGCTATCCGGCCGAGCTCTCGGGCGGGCAGAAGCAGCGC
Organism: uncultured Pseudomonadota bacterium; assembly: GCA_963745975.1. Lineage (GTDB taxonomy): Bacteria > Pseudomonadota > Alphaproteobacteria > Acetobacterales > Acetobacteraceae > JAKAWQ01. The sequence goes on along the minus strand of CAVUZJ010000009.1, from coordinate 1,044,228 downwards.
GTGAGCCTCGCGCGCGCGCTCGCCGCCGAGCCGAGCCTTGTGCTCTGCGACGAGGTGACCTCGGCGCTCGATACGGTGGTGGGTGCGGCGATCCTCGACCTGCTCGCCGAGCTGCGCGAGAAGCTCGGGCTTTCCTATCTTTTCATCAGTCACGACCTGGCCACGGTACGCGCGCTCTGCGACGAGGTGATGGTTCTCTATGCCGGACGATGCATGGAGATCGGCAGCCGCGAGACGCTGCTTCGCCGCCCGCTCCACCCTTATTCCGAGCTGCTTCTCTCCTCGGTGCCGGAGCTCCGGCCCGGCTGGCTCGAGACGGTTCCGCCGGCGGCTTCGATCGCCGGCCCGGCGGCGGGCGCCGGCGGGTGCCCCTTCTTTCCCCGCTGCAACGCCCGCATCGCCGATCTTTGCGCGCACGAGAAGCCGCCGGTCAGGCATCTCGCCAAGGGCGCCGACATTGCCTGCCATCGCAGCGAGGAGGAGCTGCTCGCGCTGCAAACCGAAACGAACCTGGCCGCCGCGCCGCCCTTCGCCACCGTTTCCACTTCCTGAGAGCGATCGATGCCCCTAGACACCCAAAAGGTCGATCCCGCGACCGACCCGCTGCTGCGCCCCTTCGCGATCCGCCATGTTCATTTCCGCAACCGCATCATGAGTACGAGCCATGCCTCGACGCTCGACGAAGGCGGGCTGCCGACGGAGCGCTATCAGCGCTACCATGAGGAGAAGGCGAAGGGCGGGCTGGCGCTGACGATGTTCGGCGGCTCGTCGATGGTGGCGCCGGATTCGAGCTGGGGCGGCGGGCAGATCGACGTCGCGAGCGACCGCATCATTCCCTATCTCCGGCAATTTTCCGGGCGCATCCACGGCCGGGGTGCTGCGATCATGTGCCAGATCTCGCATCTCGGCCGGCGCGCCGACGCGCTCGCCTGGAACTGGCTGCCGACGATCGGCCCTTCGCGCGTGCGCGAGACGCGGCACCGGAGCTTCCCGCGCGAGATGGACCGCGCGGATATCGACCGCGTCGTGCGCGACTACGCGGAGGCCGCCTGGCGCTGCAAGGAGGGCGGGCTCGACGGCGTCGAGACCGTGACCGGCGGGCACCTGATCGGCCAGTTCTTCTCTCCCCGCACCAACCGCCGCAGCGACGGCTTCGGCGGCTCGACCGAGAACCGCGCGCGCTTCGGGCTGATGGTGCACGAGGCGATCCGCAAGCGTGTCGGCGATGATTTCCTGGTGGGGATCCGCTTCGTCATCGAGGAAGGCCCGCCGGACGGCATCGATTTCGAGGAATGCCTGCGGCTCGCCCGCATCCTCGAGCGGGAAGGCCAGCTCGATTTCTTCAACGCGATCTTCGGGCGGATGGACACCGAGATCGCGCTTGCCGAGCACAACATGCCCGGCATGTCCCAGCCGCTGGCGCCCTTCCTCGACCTCGTCGGCGCCTTCCGCCGCGAGATCCACCTGCCCGTCTTCCACGCCGCCCGGATCCCGGACATCGCGACCGCGCGCCGCGCGGTGGGCGAGGGGCTCGTCGATATGGTGGGGATGACGCGGGCGCACATGGCCGACCCGCAGATCGCCAACAAGCTCGCGCGCGGCGAGGCCGAGCGGATCCGGCCCTGTGTGGGTGCTTCCTATTGCATGTACAAGAAGGTCGCCTGCATCCACAATCCGGCCTCCGGACGCGAGCAGATCCTGCCGCAGATCGTCGAGCGCGCGGCGAAGCCGGGCCGGCGCGTCGTGGTTGTGGGCGGCGGCCCGGGCGGGCTCGAGGCGGCCCGCGTCGCCGCCGAGCGCGGCCACGAGGTGGTGCTGTTCGAGGCGGCGAACCGGCTCGGCGGGCAGCTTCTCATCGCCGTGCGCGCGAGCTGGCGGCGCGACCTGATCGCGATCGTCGATTGGCGGGCGGCGGAGCTTGCGAAGCTCGGCGTCGAGGTGCGGCTCAACAGCTATGCCGAGGCGGAGGACGTGCTGGCCGAGGAGCCGGACGCCGTGATCGTCGCGACGGGCGGCGTGCCCGACACGAACGGGATCGCCGGCCACGAATATTGCACGAGCGTATGGGATGTGCTGAGCGGTGTGACGGCAACGAAGCAGGATGTGCTGGTGTTCGACGGCACCGGGCGGCACGAGGCGGTCTCCTGCGCGCTGCATCTTGCGGAGTCCGGGCACCAGGTGCACTTCGTGACGATCGACGACAATCTCGGGGTGGAGATGGCCTACTCGGAGCGCGTGGTCTATCGGCAACGGTTCGCGCGGAACGGCATCGATGTCTCGGCCGATCGCCAGCTCGTCGGTGTGCGCCAGGAAGGCAACCAGCTCGCCGCGATCTTCCGCCACGAGCTGACGGGAGAGGAGAACACGCGCGTCGCGTCACAGATCGTGGTCGAGCGCGGGACCGAGCCGGTGACCGCGCTCTACGATGCGCTGCGCCCGGCCTCCGCGAACCAGGGTGTGACCGATATCGGGGCGCTGCTCGCCGGCCGGCCACAGCCGCGCAAGGAGGGCGGGTTCGAACTGCACCGCATCGGCGATGCGGTCTCGAGCCGCAACGTGCACGCGGCGATCTACGATGCGCTGAGGTTGTGCATGGCACTTTAGGGGCCAGGGGCCCTGCCCCTGGACCCCGCTCGGGGGCTCTGCCCCCGAGACCCCCGGCAAAGGCGGAGCCTTTGCAATCCATTACTTAAGGGATTGGGGGTCTGGGGCCTCAAGGCCCCAGTGGGGTGCAGGGGCAAAGCCCCTGCGGAAAGAAACAACATCCAAGGAGCCAGCTCGTGCACCTTCATGATTTCCGTGTGCTCACCTTCGATTGCTACGGCACGCTGATCGACTGGGAGAGCGGCATCTTCGCCGCTCTCGGGCCACTGCTTGCCAAGCTCCCTGTTCCGCTCGGGCGTGATGCCGCGCTCGAGGCATTCGCCCGGCACGAATTGGCGCAGGAGGCAGAGACGCCGCGCATGCGCTATTCGGATCTGTTGGCGAAGGTGCACCGGCGGCTTGCCGAGGAATGGGGGATCGCGGCGGACGAAGAGGCGGAGCAACGTTTCGGCGCTTCGGTGCCGGACTGGCCGGCCTTTCCCGATTCGGCGCAGGCGCTTGCCGCGCTCAAGCAGCACTACCAATTGGTCATTCTCTCCAATGTGGATCGGAGGAGCTTCGCCGGCAGCAACCGGAAGCTCGGTGTGACCTTCGATGCCGTTTACACGGCCGAGGATGTCGGCTCGTACAAGCCCGATCCCGCCAATTTCCGCTATATGCTCGAGCACCTGGCGGAGCGTGGGGTGCGCAAGAACGAAATCCTGCACACGGCGCAGAGTCTTTTCCACGATCATGTTCCGGCGAAGCGCGCGGGCCTCGCGACCGCCTGGATCGATCGCCGCCATGGCACGGCGGGCTTCGGCGCGACCATGCCGCCGCCCGAGGATGCGCGCTACGATTTCCGCTTCCCGAGCCTTGCCGCGATGGTCGAGGCGTACGGGGAGGAAGAGCGGGACAGGCTGCCGCAGGGGGCGGGCTGAGGCTTGCGCGCGATCCTCTATATCGGGCGCGCGGACCGTGGCGAGGCGTGGGCGCGCATCACGGAAGCCGAGGCGCCCGATCTCGACTTCCGCATCTTCCCGGAGATGGGGCAAGCAGCGGAGATCACCTATCTCGCCGCATGGAAGATACCGCCCGGGCTTTTTGGACAGCTGCCGAACCTGCGCGCGGTTTTTTCGGTCGGCGCCGGCGTCGATCAGCTCGATGTCGCTTCGATCCCGGCCGAGCTTCCGCTGGTGCGGATGATCGAGCCCACGCTTGCCTCCGAGATGGCGGGCTTTGCCGCGATGGCGGCGCTGATGCTGCAGCGGCGGATGCCCGAATATCTCGCGCAAGGACGGAACGGCAGCTGGCGCGCGCTCATGGCCCCGTCCGTCGCCGAAACCCCGGTCGGGCTGCTCGGGCTTGGAACGATGGGCCAGGCGGCCGCGTCTTCGCTCATGGCGCTCGGTTTTCCGGTGCTGGGCTGGAGCCGCTCGCCGCGGCGGATCCCGGGCATCGAATGCCATTCGGGACCGGACGGGCTCGCCCGACTGCTGGCACGGAGCCAGATCCTGATCTGCCTGCTGCCGCTCACCGGGGAGACGCGCGGCATTCTCAATGCCGCGCTCTTCGCGCGCCTGCGGCGCGGCGCCGGGCTCGTCAATCTCGGCCGCGGCGGTCATCTGGTCGAAGCGGACCTGCTTGCCGCGCTCGATTTGGGCCAGCTCGCCGCTGCAGTGCTGGATGTGTTCGAGACCGAGCCGTTGGTGCCTGGGCATCCGTTCTGGACGCATCCGCGCATCGTCATCACGCCGCACGTTGCTGCGACTTCGGGACACGAGACGGGTATTGTGGTATTGCTCGAGAACATTCGCCGCCTGGAGCGCGGCGAGCCGCTCCAAGGCGAGATCGATCGCGTGCGGGGTTACTGAACGCCGGCGAAGCGGGAGATATGGAAGGGCGCGATCGGCGTCGTGGTGGCGCCTTTGTCGATCAGCTCCGCCATCACGTCGCCGACCCCGGGGCCGAGCTGGAACCCGTGGCCGCAGAACCCGAAAGCGTAGTAGAGACCGGCGATTTTGACGCTCGGCCCGATCACCGGAATATCGTCCTCGACATAGCCTTCGATGCCGCTCCAGACGCGGATGACGTGGCGTGCGGCGAGGGCGGGCACGACACGGCGGAGTTCCTTGAGTTGGCGGAGCGTGTTGGCGGGATCGACATAGGCACGGATTAGATCCGGCAGGGCAGGACCGCGGCGGCCGCCGCCGAAGACGATGTTGCCGCGCGTGACCTGGCGGAGATAGATGCCCTCCTCCAGGACATCGGAGAAGACGCCGATCACCGGCGTGATGGCATAAGGAAGGGGCTCCGTTACCGCCATCTGCGGGCCGCACGGCTCGAGCGGCACCGCCTCGCCGAATTGCCGCGCGAGGGCTGCACCCCAGGCGCCGGCGGAGATCTGCAGGATGGGCGCGCGGAATTGCTTGCCGGACGTGGATTCGACGACAAAGTCGGTTCCTGCCTTCGTGATTGACGCGACCTCGGTGTTCTCGAAGACGAGCGCCCCAAGCCGGACCGCGGCGCGGGCGAAGGCCGGAGCGGCGAGGCGCGGGTTTGCGTGCCCGTCATTGGGCGAGAAGGAGCCCGCGAGCGCATCGGCGGAGAGATAGGGGAAGCGTGCACGGAGCGCGTTGCGGCTGATGAGCTCGAGATCGAGGCCGTAGGGGCGTGCGGCCTCGGCATATTGCTCGAGGCGGCCGACCTCCTCGGGGCGAAAAGAGACGCGGATATGCCCGCTTACGAGGAACTCGGCATCCTCGCCGAGGAGTTCCTTGAGCCGGCCCCAGATCTCTCGGGAGCGGTTGGCGAGCGGAAGCTGGGGGAGGAAGCGGCCTTGGCGGCGGACATTGCCGAAATTGACGCCGCTCGCCTGCTGGCCGACGAGGCCGCGTTCGAGGAGGATGACGGAGCGGCCGCGGCGGCGGAGGAAGAAGGCAGTGGCCGCGCCCATCAGGCCGCCGCCGACGATTATCACATCCGCTTCCGCGGTCACGATGCGACGCTCTCGATGGCGACGGGAAGCGGTTTGACGGGGGCCTGGCCGCGAAGCCGTCCGACTTCCGCGAGCGGAACGCGGCGGGCGGCTGCGAGCACTTCCGCGCCGGCGAGGCCGCAATAGCGGCCCTGGCAGCGCCCCATGCCGGCGCGCACGAGGGCTTTCGCGCGATTGACCTCGGGCGCGCCGAGGGCGGATGCGGCGCGGCGGATCTCGCCCGCGGTGATCGCTTCGCAGCGGCAGACGAGCGTTTCGTCCGGCAGGTTTGCGGCGAGGTGCGCGGGCCAGGGGAAGGCGCGTTCGAGCCCTGCGCGGAAGCGGGCCATGCGGGCGAGGCGGCGGCGGAGCGAGGCGGTCTCCGCTTCGGGCACGGAACGGCCGAGATCGGCGAGGACGGCACAGGCGGCGAGGCGGCCAGCCAGCTCGGCCGCATCCGCGCCGGCGATGCGCGCCCCGTCGCCGGCGAGATAGATGCCGGGCACCGAGCTGCGGCCATCCTCGTCCGTGATGGGCAGAAATTGGCGCGAGCGGGAATCGAAGGCGAAGTCGGCGCGCGCGAGATCGGCGAGCTGGGTCTCGGAGCGCAGGCCGTAGCCGAGCCCCACCGCGTCGCAGGCGATTTTTTCCTCGTTGCCGCGCGCGTCGCGGAAGCGAATTTCTCTCACCCGCCCCTCGCCTTCGATGGAGAGGGGGGTGACGGAGGACATCATCGGGATGCGATGGGCGGCGAGCCAGGCGCTGTAATAGAGGCCCTTGGCGAGCATCGAGGGCCGGGCCGAGAGGGAAGGAAGCGCGGCGAGGCGGAGGGAGAAGGGAGAGACATCGAGCACGGCGGCGGGCGGGGCGCCGGCGCGGGCGTATTGATAGGCGAGGAGAGTGAGGAGCGGGCCTGTGCCGAGGAAGACCGGGCGGGCGCCGATCGCGCAGGCCTGCGCCTTGAGCGCGATCTGCGCGCCACCGAGGCTGTAGACGCCGGGGAGCGTCCAGCCGGGGAGCGGCATGATGCGGTCGGTCGCGCCGGAACTGAGGATCAGCGCATCGAAGCGGAGCGCCTCGCTTTGCGTGCCCCGCTGGAGATGCAGCGCGCCCTCGTAGATGTTCCAGGCGAGGGTTTCGGGGCGGTAATCGATGCGTGGGACGAGGGCATCGAACATGCGGTGGAGCGCGGTCGCCTTCTTCGCCTCGAAACCGTAGAGGCGGGCGGGCGGGCGGTGGAACTGGCGCGGCTGGCGGCGATAGATCTGCCCGCCGCCTTGCCTCGCTTCATCGATGACGATGGGGCGAAGCCCGGCTTCGACAAGACGTTCGGCGGCGCGGGCGCCGGCTGGACCGGCGCCGACGATTACGATGCTTGGGTCAGCCACGCTTGTGTCAGCCACGGGCGGCTCGTGGTGAGGATGGACATGCCCTCTTCGACTTCGGTCGAGCAGGCGCGGAGGCGCTCGCCGGACTCGGTTGAGACCCAGCAATCCTGGCAGGCGCCCATCAGGCAGAAGCCGGCCCGCTTGCCGTCCCCGAACTCGCTTTCGCGCAAGTTGGCCCCGGCGGTGAGAAGGGCGACAAGGAGCGTGTCGCCGGCGAGCGCCGTAACCGTCGCGCCATCGACCGTGATATGGACGGGCGCGCGGGCGCGCTCGTCCAGCCGGCGGAACAGGCCTCCAACACCTGCGCTCATGCGGCGAACGATCCATTCTCCCGCGCGCGCTGTCCAATCGCCATTCTCCTTGCGATTATAAGCCTGCATTATATGCTGGCGGAATGAATGCGCGGCAGCTCGAAGTGTTCCGCACGATCATGCGCTGCGGCACGCTGACCGGCGCGGCGCGGGCGCTCAATGTCTCGCAGCCGGCGCTGAGCCAGAGCCTGCTGCACACCGAGGACGAGCTTGGCATTGCGCTCTTCCGGCGCGTCAAGGGCCGTCTCGTGCCGACGCCGGAGGCGAAGCTTTTGTTCCCCGAGGCGGACAGGCTGTTCCGCGAGCTCGAGAACCTGCGCCGCTTCGCGCGCGACCTGCGCTACGGCAAGGCGGGGCTGGTGCGGCTCGCCGCCTCCACCCCGCCCTCGCTCTCGATCGTGCCGCGGGCGCTCGCGGCCTTCCGCGCCGTGCGGCCCGGCGTGCAGCTTCGCTCCTATGTGGTGCCGGCCGCCGTCATCGCCGAGATGCTGGTGCGCGGGGAGGCGGATATCGGGGTGGCGATGAACGACCAGCCGACGCCGCTTCTGGAAACCGAACTGGTGGGACGAAGCGAGGTGGTCTGCCTTATGCAGGCTGGGCATCGGCTGGCGCAGAGGGCCGCGGTCTGGCCCCACGACCTAGCGCGCGAGACGCTGATCTCCTACCGTGCCGATTCGCTCCCTGCCCTCCTGATCGAGCGACGGCTTGCCGAGGAAGGGGCGCGGCTTCGCCCGGATGTCGAGATCGATGTCTCGATCACCGCGATCGCCTTCGTCCGCCAGGGGATCGGCGTTGCATTGGTGGACGGGCTTTTGCCGTGGAATGAATTCGCGGGCCTGGTGACGCGGCCTTTCCGCCCGATGGTGAGCCTGCCCGTCTGCCTGCTGACCTCGAGCGAGCGGCCGCTTTCGCGCAACCAGGATGTGCTGCGCCAGCATCTGCGCGAGGCAGTGCTTGGCTATGTCGCGGACCCTGGGCGTCCGGGTGTGCTCCGGACAGTCTAGCCACATAAGGCAGGCTTATCGGTATTGGCAAAGATCGTCCTGGACAGGATGAGGCGCTGCCGGGACACTCGATCGGTTGCAGCCCTGCGGAGAGAGGATGGCCTGGCGCATTGGTGTCGATATCGGCGGCACCTTCATCGATTTCTGCGTCTTCGATACGGAAGCGAACCGGCTGCACACGCTGAAAGTGCTGACGACCCCCGAGGACCCGGGCCAGGAGGTGATGAACGGGCTTGCTTTGCTCGAAGCGCATCATGGCCTCGTGCCCGAGGCGGTGAGCGATTTCGTGCACGGCACGACGGTCGGCATCAATACCGTGATCCAGCGCAAGGGCGCCGAGCTCGCGCTGCTCGCGACCGCCGGGTTCGAGGACGTGATCGAGCTTGCGCGGCTTCGGATGCCCGAGATGCACGGGCTTTTTTGCGAGCGGCCCGAGCAGCTCGTTCCGCGCGACCGCATCTTCGGCATTCCCGGGCGCATCCTCGCCGACGGCAGCGAGCAGGTGAGGCTGGATGAGGAGGAAGTGCGGCGTGCGGCGGCGGCGGCACGGGCGAAGGGGGTCGCGGGCATCGTCGTCGCCTTCATCAACGCCTACCGCAACCCGGCGCACGAGCGCGCGGCGAAGGCGATCCTCGCGCGCGAGGCGCCGGAGCTGTTCGTCTTCATCTCCTCCGAAGTCTGGCCCGTCATCCGCGAATATGAGCGGAGCACGACGGTGATCCTCAACGGCTATGTGCATCCGCGGGTCGCGCGCTATCTCGGCTCGCTCGAGGCGGCGCTCAAGGAGCGCAGGATCCCGGCGCAGCCGATGGTGACGAAGTCGAACGGCGGGATCATGAGCGTCGGGCTCGGCAAGAGGGCTTGCGTGAACATGCTGCTCTCGGGCACCGCCTCCGGCGTGATGGGGGCCGCGTTTCTTGCCCGGCAGGCGGGTATCGGCAATGTTTTGACGCTCGATATCGGCGGCACCAGCGCCGATGTCGCGCTGGTGATCGACGGGCGGCCGCAATTCGGCATGGGCGAGACGATCGGCGATTTTCCGCTCTATGTGCCTTCGGTCTCCGTGACCTCGATCGGCGATGGCGGCGGCTCGATCGCCTCGGTGGACGGGTTCGGCGTGCTCAAGGTCGGCCCGGAGAGCGCGGGCTCGGCGCCGGGCCCGGCCTGCTACGGGCGCGGCGGAACGCGGGCCACCATCACCGACGCGATGGCGGTGTGCGGCTGGCTCGGGCACGCGCCGCTCGCCTATGCGACGGTGGCGATGGACCGCGGGCGCGCCGAGGCGGCGGTCGCGGAGCTTGCGGCTCTTTGCGGGCTCGGGTTGCAGGCGACGGCCGAGGCGATCATCGAGGTCGCGATCTCCAACATGTACGTGGAGGTCAACAAGCTGATCGCGCGTTATGGCGTCGATCCGCGCGATTTCACGCTGATGCCTTTCGGCGGCGCCGGACCGATGCTCGGCCCTCTGCTCGCGCGCGAGCTCGGCATGGAACGGATGGTGATTCCGCGCCGGCCGGGGGTAGTTTCCGCTCTCGGTGGCCTGATCGCGGATGTGCGCAACGACTTCATCCGCACCCTCTTTGTCGATGCCGTGTCGGCTGCGATGACAGCGGTGGCCCAAGGATTTTCCGCGCTCGGCACCGAGGCCGAGGGCTGGCTCCGCGAGCATCAGGGTTTCACCGGCCCCGCGCGCACCCTCCTCTCGGCGGACATGCGCTATGAGGGCCAGTCCTTCGAGATCGAGGTCGGGCTCGCGGAAGAGTGGATCGCGGCGGGCGAGATGGAAGCGATCACCGGGGCGTTCCATCGCCGGCACGCGGAGATCTACGATTTTTCCGACGCGGGCGCGCCGGTGCATATCGTGAACCTGCGGCTCGTCATCATCGGAACGACGGAACCGCCTTCATTCCCGATGGAGCCGAGGCGCGAGGGGGCGCCGAAGCCCGAAAAGCGGGTGGATGTCTGGCGGGAAGGGGCGATGCAATCGATGTCGCTCTATCGGCGCGATGCGCTGCATCACGGCCAGGCAATCGCCGGGCCGGCGATCGTGGCGCAGGAGGATGCCACACTCTGCCTGCCCGCCGGCTTCGCGGGCACGGTGGATGCGTACGGCAACCTGCATCTGAGCTGGCAGGAGTGAGGGGAATGGCGATCGACAAGGTCACGCTGCAGATTCTTGCCAACCACGCGCGCGCCGCGGCCGAGAACATGGCCTATACGCTCTACCGCACGGCGCATTCCACCTTCGTCAAGGAGACGGAGGATTTCACCACGCAGATCACCGATGCGGCGGGCCTGGCGGTCGCGGTGCCGATGGATCTCGGAGCCACCTGGTATCCCGGCATCAACTACGCCCGCGCCATGGCGATGATCGACTCCTACGCGCCGGGCGATATCGGGATGACCAACGACCCCTATAGCGGGTTCGTCGCCACGCACGTGCCCGATCTGCATCTATGGAAGCCGATCTTCCACGAGGGCGAGATTCTCTGCTTCGCCTGCGGGCACATCCACAACACCGATATGGGGGGCGCGGTGCCGGCGAGCCTCTCGCGCGCCCTGACCGAGGTGCACCAGGAGGGTGTGCGCTTTCCGCCGATGAAGCTCTACCGGCGGGGCGTGCTCAACGAGGAAATCCTCAAGGTGATGCTGCTCAATGTGCGCAAGCCCGAGCAGAACCTGGGCGACCTCAAGGCCTTCATCGGCGCCCTGAACACCGGCGAGCGCAAGGCGCGCGCGATGATCGCGAAGTTCGGCCCCGAGACCTTCAAGGAGGGCCTCGCTTCGCTGCTCGACTATGCCGAGCACCAGGCGCGGGAAATCCTGCGGGAGGTCCCCGACGGGGAGTACGTGTTCGCCGACTATGCCGACGAGGACGGGGCGAACGGCAATCCCTGCCGGCTCGCGCTCAGGCTGGCGATCGAGGGCGATGAAGCGACGCTCGATTTCAGCGGCAGCGACCCGCAGCTCACCTCCGCCCTCAACGTGCCGACGGGCGGGGACCCGCGCCACACGCTGCTCCTGGTCGGCATCTATTACGTGCTCTACACGCTGAACCCGGCGCTCGTGCTGAATGCCGGGCTGACGCGCCCCTTCACCTGCATCTGCCCCGAGGGCACGGTGCTCAACCCGGTGTTTCCCGCCGCGGTCGGGATGCGGAGCCTCACCTGCGCGCGACTCCGGAGCGTGATCTTCGGTGCCTTCAGCCTGGCGATTCCCGGGCGGATGCCGGCGGCGCCGGCGGGATCGAGCTCGATCGTCAACGTGATGACGACGGACAACCGCACCCATCGGACCATTCTCGCGGCGATCAACCCGATCGTCGGCGGCGCGGGCGGGATGCCGCACCGCGACGGCACCAACGGCTCCGGCGCGGACGGCGCCTATTTGAAGAACACGCCCGTGGAGATCACCGAGGCCGAGGTGCCGGTGCAGATTTTGCGCTATGGCTTGCTTCCGGATTCGGGCGGCGCGGGAGCGCATCGCGGCGGGCTTGCGACCGCGCTCGATTTCAAGGTGTTCGCGCCGAACACGCGCATCACCGCGCGCAACCGCGACCGCTCGCGCTTCCGCCCCTGGGGCACGCTCGGCGGCCAGGCCGGCAAGCCCTCGGACTTCATCCTCAATCCCGGCACCGCGCGCGAGGTGCGGCTCGGCAATGTCGATACCGTCACCTGCGATCCGGGCGACGTGCTGCACATCCATTCGCCGGGCGGCGGCGGGCGGGGCAGTCCGCTCGAGCGCGATCCCGAGCGCGTGCGGCTCGACGTCGCGCGCGGTTACGTCTCAGTGGGCGCGGCCGAGATGGAATACGGCGTGGTGCTGCGCGACGGCGCGGTGGATGCGGCGGCGACCGGGGCAAGCCGCGCCGCGATGGGGCCTAGGCAGAAGAACGGGCATTTCGCCTTCGGTCCGGAGCGGGAAAGCCACGAGGCGGTGTGGACGGAGGAGAATTATGCCGTGCTCGGGGATATCCTCGGCCGCCTGCCCGTGCATTGGCGCTTCTTCGTCAAGACCAAGCTCTTCGAGCGCATGGCACGGGCCGAGGCGCCGGCGAGCCGGCCATGGGTGAAGGAGGCGTTCGACATGCTCTGCGAGAATTATCCGGAGCTGGCGGCAATTCTGCCTTCGGCGATCGCGCTCTAGCGGCGGACTATTCGGAAGGGCGCGAGCCCGGCCGTGGGCGACTGAGTAGCCCTACACCCGCGCGGCGACGATCGCCTCGGTGAGCGCCGCGCCCGCCGCCGGCGGCGGCAGTGGGTGGCCGAGATACTGCTCGAGCACCGGCTCGGCCGGCCCGTCCATCCGGATCCGCCCCTGCTCGAGCCAGATCACCCGCGTGCACCAGGCCTGCAGCACCGGCCCCATGTGCGATGAGAGCACCAGAATCTCCGCGCCCCGCACCATGCTCTCGAGCCGCTCCCGCGCCTTCTCCATGAAGGCCGCATCCCCGGCCAGGAACCACTCGTCCATCAGCAGCACCTGCGGGCGGATCGCGGTCGCCAAGGCGAAGCCGAGCCGCACCATCATCCCCGAGCTGTAGAGCCTCACCGGAAGATCGAGAAAATCGCCGAGCTCGGCGAAGTCCCGCACGTCCTCCTCGAGCCGCCGGATCGCCGGCGGCGAGAGGCCGCCATAGAGCCCGCGCAGCAGGACGTTCTCCCGCCCCGTAAGGTCCTGGTTCATGCCGAGATTGGGGTCGAGCAACGCGGTGACGCTGCCCGCGATCGTCACCTCGCCCGCCACCGGCTCGTAGATTCCCGCGAGCACGCGCAAGAGCGTCGTCTTGCCCGCTCCGTTGTTCCCCACCAGCCCCAGCCGGTCGCCACTGCCGAGCGCAAAGCTCACGCCGCTCAGCGCCTGCACCACCACCCGGTGCTGGCGGTCCTGGCCCACCCGGCCCGAGGCCGCGGCGAACACGGTCTTCTTCAGGCTCCGGCTCGAGCCGTGATAGAGCGGAAAATCGACCGTGACGTTGCGCACCGAGATCCCGGCCATCTTGTCCTCGCGGATCCCCTCAGATCCAGAACGCCACCCGGTGCCGGGCGCGCACGAAGAGAAACCACGCGACGAGCGTGATGAAAAGGCTGTAGCCGACCGCACTCGCCCAAACCTCGAGGCTCGGCGCCGTGCCGAGCAGCGGCCCGCGCACCACCTCGAGCAGCGTGTAGAACGGGTTGAGCGGCAGGAGGGGCTGCCATTTCGCCGCGAGCGTCGAGGGCTCCCAGATGATCGGGCTGACGAAGAAGCCGATCTGCATCACGCTGCCCACGATCGGCGGCACATCGCGGAAGCGCGCGCAGAAGATGCCGAGCAGGTAGGCAATGGCGATCCCGTCGATCAGCCAGAGCGCGAACGCCGGCACCGCGATCAGCGCCGTCGCCCCGGGCGCGATCGCGAAGATCAGGTACACCGCAATGACCACCGGGATGTTGTGCGCGAGCACCAGCACATTGCGCACCAGCATCCGCCCCGCATGCAGGAAGAACGGCATCCGGATCGCCCGGATCGTCCCCTCCGCCTGCAAAAAACAGGTGCAGGCCTCGCCCACCAGCGTCGAGAGAAAATTCCAGAGGATCATCGAAAGCGCGAGGAACGGCAGATAGTTGTGCAGGTTGGTGTGAAAGAGGGCCGAATAGAGGAACCCCAGCGCGGCGATCATGATTGCCGTGGAAAGCGTGAGCCAGCCGGGCCCGAGCACCGAGCCGCGATAGCGCAGCCGGATGTCGAGCCAGCCGAGCATCCAGGTCAGCCGCCAGAGCGCGAGCCCGGCACGCAGATCCTCGACCGCAAGCGCATGGCGTATCGCGAACGACCGGTTCGGCTTGAGCTCGAACACCGGCTCGCGCACCCCGGCAAGCCCGCTCGCCGTTTCCATCGGAAGCGACCCTTCCATGGCCCGCGCGTTAGCCCATTCGCCGCCCGGCCGCAACTCACTCCTCGGTTGCCGCCGCGAGGCGGGTCACGGCCCCGTGGACGATCATCACCCGCTCGCCCGGCGTGAGCCTCGACCCGCCCGGCTCCACCACCGAGACCACCTGCCCGTCATCCTCCCGGACGATGAACTCGATCGCCGGATCGTCCGCGCCCGGAACCTCGCCGATCGCGGCGAGGACGCCCGGCGCCACCTCCGCCCGCCGAACGACGAGGATGGTGCCGTAGCTCACGTTCCCGGGCGTGGCGACCGCGACCGGCTTCGGCCGGGGGGCGGCGCAGCCGGCGAGGACGAGCAGAAAGGCGCAGATCGGGACGATTCGCATGGTCGGATTGTGCCCGAAACAGCTCGATCAAGCACCGAATGATGCCCCGAACCGCCGGCCATGTCCAAAAGCTTGCCGCGGCGTGGATATTCGGATAAGAGGTTAGAGGGTTTTTCTGACCGACCGCCTCAATGACGGCCGCTCGGCCGTTGTCTTTCTGTTCCAGTGCCGAGGGAGCTTTCGCCTGATGAGACGGTCTTCCCTGTCCGTTTTCACCGCCCTCTCCCTACTTTCGCTCCTCGCCGCCTGCGCAAGCCACGGGCCGCAGCTGAGTGCGCGCCAGCAGGCCGCCCGCTATGCGGCCCTCACCCCGCGCGACTACACGCCGCCCGGGCCGTCCTGGGACCCCTGGGGCCCCTATATCGCCCAGGCCTCGCAGCGCTTCGACGTCCCGCAGGTCTGGATCAGGGAAGTCATGAACGTCGAGTCGGGCGGCAACGAATATATGGACGGCGCGCCGACCACCTCGCCCGCCGGCGCCATGGGCCTGATGCAGGTGATGCCGGACACCTACCAAAGCCTCGAGTCCGAATACGGGCTCGGCAACGATCCCTACGATCCGCGCGACAATATCCTCGCCGGCACGGCGTATCTGCGCGAGATGTACGACCTCTTCGGCTCGCCGGGCTTCCTCGCCGCCTACAACGCCGGACCCGCACGCTACGAGGAGTATCTGACCGAGCGCGTGCCGCTGCCCTACGAGACCGATCGCTACGTCGCGATGCTGGCGCCCAGGATCCGCGGCGCCCTTCCGGGCAGCGCCGAGACCGAATACGCGATGAACACCACGCCGGTCCCGCCGCGCCCGGCGCCGATGCCCGCGACGCCCTTGCCGCCGGCGCCGCCCGTCGTGCGCGTGGCCCAGCTCTCCGAGCCGCCACGGCCGGTCCCGCCGCCGCCAATGCCGCGCCCGGCGGCACCGCCGCCACCCCGGCCGACGGGAGGCTTCCACCTCATCACGCCGGCGCTGGCCGACATCCCGCCCCCGCAGTCCCACTTCTCGCTGCGCGGACCGTGGGCCATCCAGGTCGGCGCCTTCGCGCGGATGAGCGACGCCCACACCGCCCTGAACACCGCGCTCCACCAGGCGCCCTCGATGCTCAGGGCAGCCTGGCCCACGGTCATGAACGTGCGCGAGCGAAACGAGATGCTCTACCGCGCACGGCTGGTCGGGCTCTCGCGCGAAGCCGCCGTGCAGGCCTGCGAACAACTCGAGCGCGACCGCACCGCCTGCTTCGTGGTCTCCCCGGCGGCCCAATCGTAAAGACCAGGGGGACGCTGTCCCCCTGGACCCCCTGCCAAGGGCTCAGCCCTTGGCGGGGTTGCGGGGCTCCCAACGCGCTCGCGCGTTGGGGACCCGACAAGGGGCAGAGCCCCTTGGCCTTTCTTCGGAGGGGCGGTCTCTCCGCCGTTCGATCTCGACGCCGACCGCGGCGGCGTCGGCGAACACGTCCGGCTTTTCGACGCGCACGCGTGCGGCGAGGACGCGGTGGTCGGTGAGGCATGCCTCGGCGATTCGTTCGGCGAGCGTTTCGACGAGGCCGACATGGCCCTCCGCCACGATCCGGCGCACGGCGGCGGCGATCGGCTCGTAATCGACCACGCGTGCGAGCCGGTCCTCTCCGGCTTTGTCGCGCAAGACCTCGTCCTCGACGGCGAGGTCGACATTGACGCGCACGCGCTGGGGTCCGCGTTTCTCGCCGCTGGTGACGCCGATGCGCGCCGAGAGCGTCATGTCGCGAATGAAGACGTGGCGTATGCCGTGCGCCGCGTCGGCGATGCGCGGGGGCTCGGTCATTCGTCGATGGCCGCGCCGGCGCGCGTCCAGCGCAGGTGCTGGCCGCCGTCGAGCGCCATCATCTGGCCGGTGAAGGAGGGCAGTGCCAGGATCATCAGCACGGCGCGCGCGATTTCGTCCGGCGTCGGGCCGTGCTTGAGCGGCACCTCCTCCATCTGGCGCGCAAATTGCGCCGCGGTTTGGCGCGCGCTCGGCAGCGTCGGGCCCGGGCCGATCGCGGCGACGCGAATGCGCGGGGCGAGCGCCAGTGCCAGCGTGCGCGTCAGCGTCCAGAGCCCGGCCTTGGAGAGCGTATAGGAGACGAAGTGCGGGGTGAGCGCCCAGACGCGCTCGTCCAGCAGATTGATCACCACGCCCTCGGCGTTAGGCGGCAGCGCGCGGGCGAAGTGCTGCGTGAGCACGAAGGGGGCGCGCAGGTTGGGCTCCATATGGCGGTCCCAGGAGGCGCGCGTGGCGCTTTCCCATTCGTCGCGCTCGAAGGTGCTCGCGTTGTTGACGAGGAGGCCGAGGGGTCCGAGCGGCGCGGCGGCCGGGAAGAGCGCGTGGACGTCCTCCTCCCGGCCGAGGTCGGCCTCGAGGATGAGCGCGCGGCGGCCGAGAGCCGCGATCTCGCCGGCGAGGGTTTCGGCCTCGGCGCGGCTGGCGTGGACCTGGATCGCGACGTCGAAGCCGGCGGCGGCGAGTGCCAGCGAAATCGCCCGGCCGACGCGCCGTGCCCCGCCGGTGACCAGCGCTGCGCGCGGCAGGCGCTCGGAAAAGGGCAGCTCCACCCGGGTTGGCTCAGGGGCCGCGGCGAGCGCGCCCGCCGTGCTGCCCGGGGCGCTGATTAGGGCGCCGTCCATGGCGCGGCTCGGCGCCGCCGCCGCCGGGCCCGAAGGGCCGCGGCGGGCCTTGCCGGGGCCGCGCGGCTGTGGGAGGGGGCGCGGCGAGCCCGAGATCCTGCGCCTCGAGCCGGCGGATCTCGTCACGCAGCCGCGCCGCCTCCTCGAAGGCGAGGTCGGCGGCCGCGTGCCGCATCCTCGTCTCGAGATCGGCGATCACCGTCTTGAGGTCCTTGCCGATCAGCGCGTCCGCTTCGGTGTCGATCTCGGGCGCCACCGTCACGTAATCCTGCTCGAAGACGCTCTGGAGCGCCTTGCCGATCCCCTTCTTCACCGATTGCGGCGTGATGCCGTGCGCCTCGTTCCATTCCCGCTGCTTGGTCCGCCGCCGGTTCGTCTCGGCGAGCGCGCGCTTGATGCTCTCCGTCTCGTGGTCGGCGTAGAGGATCACCCGCCCGTCCACGTTGCGCGCCGCGCGCCCGATCGTCTGGATCAGGCTCGTCGTCGAGCGGAGGAAGCCTTCCTTGTCGGCGTCCAGGATCGCGACCAGCGCGCATTCCGGAATATCGAGGCCCTCGCGCAGGAGATTGATCCCGACCAGCACGTCGAACACGCCGAGCCGGAGGTCGCGGATGATCTCGACGCGCTCGAGCGTGTCGATATCGGAATGAAGATAGCGGACACGCACGCCGTTCTCGTTGAGATATTCGGTCAATTCCTCGGCCATCCGCTTGGTGAGCGTCGTCACCAGCACGCGGTTGGCGGCGAGCGCGGCTGCGCGGCACTCGGCGAGAAGATCGTCCACCTGCCGCTCGACGGGGCGGATCTCCACCACAGGATCGATCAGGCCGGTCGGCCGGATCACCTGCTCGGCGAAGCTGCCGCCCGTGCGATCGAGCTCCCACGGGCCGGGGGTTGCGGAGACGAAGAGGCTCGGCGGGCGGAAGCGCTCCCACTCCTCGAACTGGAGCGGCCGGTTGTCGACGCAGGAGGGCAGGCGGAAGCCGAACTCGGCGAGGACGGACTTGCGGTTGAAGTCGCCGCGATACATCCCCCCGAGCTGCGGCACGGTCACGTGGCTCTCATCGACGATGAGCAGCGCGTTCTCGGGCAGGTATTCGAAGAGCGTGGGCGGCGGATCGCCCGGCCGGCGACCGGTGAGGTAGCGGGAATAGTTCTCGATTCCCTTGCACGAACCGGTGATCTCGAGCATTTCGAGATCGTACTGGGTGCGCTGGGCGAGCCGTTCGACCTCGAGCGGCTTGCCTTGCGCGGCAAGCTCGCCCAGCCGCTCCTTCAGCTCGATCTTGATCTCGGCGATCGCCTGGGTGAGCGTCGGCCGCGGCGTGACGTAGTGGCTGTTGGCGTAAACCGTGATCTCCTCGAGCTTCGCGGTGCGCTCGCCGGTCAGCGGGTCGAACTCCGCGATCTCCTCGATCTCGTCGCCGAAGAGGATGACGCGCCAGGCGCGATCCTCGTAGTGGCTCGGGAAGATGTCGATCGTTTCGCCGCGGAGACGAAACGTCCCGCGCTGGAAGGCCTGGTCGTTGCGGCGGTATTGCAGCTCGACGAGCGCGCGGGCCAGGCGCTCGCGCTCGATCCGTCCGCCGAGCTTGAGCCTGACCACCATGCGCTGGTAGGTCTCGACCGAGCCGATGCCGTAGATGCACGAGACCGAGGCGACGATGACGACGTCGTTGCGTTCGAGCAGCGCCTGCGTCGCGGCGTGGCGCATGCGGTCGATCTGCTCGTTGATCTGCGCGTCCTTCTCGATATAGGTGTCGGTGCGCGGAACGTACGCCTCCGGCTGGTAATAGTCGTAGTAGCTCACGAAATACTCGACCGCGTTCTCCGGGAAGAACGATTTCATCTCGCCGTAGAGCTGGGCGGCCAGCGTCTTGTTGGGTGCCAGGATCAGCGTCGGGCGCTGCACTTGCTCGATCACCTTCGCCATCGTGAATGTCTTGCCCGAGCCGGTGACGCCGAGCAGGACCTGGTCGCGCTCGCCGGCGCCGAGTCCCTTGACGAGGTCGCGGATGGCGGAGGGCTGGTCGCCGTTCGGCTCATAGGACGAGACGACGGAGAAGCGCCGCTCCGCGGGGCGGGCGGCGAGCTTCTGGGGCATGAACAGAACGCGCGGGGGGCGGGCGAGCGTCTCGGACATCGGTGACTCCGGACCGGAGGCAAGGAAGATGGGGAAGGCCCCGCCGCCTGTCGAGCCGTCAGGCGGTCAGGCAGCTTCCTCCCGCTCGGCCGGCTTCGGGGCCGCGGGCCCGCGCGGCCAGAGGGTGGCGATCATCTCCTGATGGAGGCGGACCGCCTCCTCGGGCGTATGCGGGCGCCCGCGCGCGGCCATGAGGCCGGAGGCAAGGATGGCGGCGGTGTTCCGGTTGAGGGCGTCGAGCACGCGGCCGGTGAGCTCGCGGAGCAGGGGCTCGATGTCGGGGGCGCCCAGGGGCGGCGGCGAGGGCGGCGGCGCGTCGTGCGGCGCGGATCTTCTCGGCATGCCTGGTCCTTTGCGAAGCGAGGCCGGCCGATCCTGGCGGCTAGCCGCCGTTCCGGCAACAGACAATTCCCGCGAAGATGGCCCTGGAGGCGTTCCTTGACCGTCGCTCCGGCCGGCGGCAGCTTGCCATGACAAACCGCACGCATGCGGTCGGGAGGGCCTCGAGAAATGAAGCGAACGATACGCGGCTGGCTCGTGGGCTTCGCGGCATTGCTGATCGCCTGCGGCGGGGTGCGGCCGGCGCGCGCGGAGACGATCCGGATCGCCGCCGAATACGGCATCTCCTATCTCCCGCTCACCATCATTGAGACGCAGCACATCCTCGAGCGGCTCGGTGCCGCCCAGGGGCTGGATATCAAGACGCGCTGGCTGCAATTCACCGATGGTGCGGCGATGAACGAGGCGTTGATCGCCGGTCAGCTCGACATCGCCGCGGGCGGCGTCGCGCCGATGGTGCTGCTCTGGTCGCGCACGCGCGACAATCTGCACGTCCGCGGCATCTCGGCGCTCAATTCGATGCCGCTCTATCTCAACACAATCGATGCCAACGTCCATTCGATCAAGGACTTCACAAGCAACGACCGGATCGCGATGCCGGCGGCCGGGGTCTCGATCCAGGCGATCACGCTGATGATGGCCGCCGCCCAGGCGTTCGGCCCGGCGGAGGCGAAGAAGCTCAATCCCCTCATGGTCTCGATGTCGCACCCCGACGGCATGGCGGCGCTGCTCGCCCGCAAGGCCGGGATCACGGCGCACTTCACCTCGCCGCCCTACATGTTCCAGGAGCTGGCGCAGCCCGGCGTGCACCGCGTGCTCGACAGCTACGACGTCCTCGGCGGCCCGGCGACCTTCAACGTCGTCTGGACGACCGGCCGCTTCGTGCAGAGGAACCCGAAGCTGGTGCCGATCTTCCTCGCCGCCCTCGAGGAGGCCGACCGCCTGATCATCGATCATCCGGACGAGGCCGCGAAAATCTACATGGCGAGCACGCGCACTTCGCTCCCGGAGACCGAGATCGTTTCCATGATCAAGAATCCGGAGGTACGCTGGACCGTTTCTCCCGAGCGGACGATGCAGTATGCCGCGTTCATGGCGAAGATCGGCATGATCCCGGCGGCGCCGGCGAGCTGGAAGGATCTGTTCTTTCCCGCGATCGGCGATCGGCCGGGAAGCTGAGGTCGCGGACGGTCTCATGAGCGCGCCCTTGCTCGAGGCGCGGGGCGTCACGCTGCAGTACAAGACCGCGCAGCATCTGGTGACGGCGACCTATCGCGTCGATCTCGCCGTGCATCAGGGCGATCGCTTCATCATCCTCGGCCCCTCGGGGTGCGGCAAGACGACGCTGCTCAAGGCGATCGGCGGCTTCCTCGCGCCGGTCGAGGGCAGCATCACGCTCGCCGGCCGCCCGATCGCCGGCCCCGGGCCGGACCGGATGATGGTGTTCCAGGAGTTCGAGCAGCTCATGCCCTGGAGGACGGTGCTCGGCAACGTGATGTTTCCGATGCGCGTCGCGCGCTCCTTTCCCGCGCGCGAGGTCCGCGAGCGGGCGATGGCGGCGCTCGAGAAGGTCCATCTCGCGGATTTCTCCGGCGTCTATCCGCACATGCTTTCGGGCGGGATGAAGATGCGCGTGGCGATCGCGCGCGCTTTGGCGATGGAACCAGAGATCCTTCTGATGGACGAGCCATTCGCCGCACTCGATGCGCTGACGCGCCGGCACATGCAGCAGGAGCTCTACGAGCTCTGGAAGATGCTGAACTTCACGATGCTCTTCGTCACCCACTCGATCGAGGAGGCCGCCCTGCTCGGCTCGCGCATCCTGCTGCTCTCCGCCCATCCGGGCCAGGTGCGGGCGGAGCTGAACGCCGCGCATCTCGACGGGCGGGACGCGTCCGATCCCGCGTTCGGAGCGCTCACGCGGCGCATCCACGACCTCCTCTTCGGCCCCGCGGCGCAGCTTGCCGAGCACGAGCCGGCCGATGCCTGATCCTTCCGCCGTCGCGAGCCGGCCGGAGTTCGAGCTCGTGCCGAAGGACATCGGGACGATCGCAGCGGTCGAGGCACCGCTTTCGCTCCTCGAACGCATCGCCTCCAACACCGCACTCCGCCGCGCGGTGGTGCTCGTGGGCCTCGCACTGCTTTGGCAGATCTATGCCGTCTGGCTCGACAATTCGCTGCTCTTCCCGAGCTTCACCGAAACCGTGCGCGTGTTCGTGGCCGACATGCTCTCGGGCGCGCTCAGCGATCGCGTCCTGACCTCGCTCCGCGTCCTTCTGATCGGCTATGCCGCCGGCATCGCGCTCGCCGCCATCCTCACCACGCTCGCGGTCGCAACCCGCATCGGCAACGACATCCTTTCGGTGCTGACGGCGATGTTCAACCCGCTCCCGGCGATCGCGCTCCTGCCGCTGGCGCTGATCTGGTTCGGCCTCGGAACGCCCTCGCTCGTCTTCGTCCTCATCCACGGCGTGCTTTGGGCGGTCGTCTTGAACACCAGCGCGGGGTTCCGCGCCGTGCCCGAGACGCTGCGGATGAGCGGGCGCAATTTCGGGCTCTCCGGCCCGCGCTACGTGGTCTTGATCCTGATGCCCGCCGCCGCGGCGCCGATCCTGGCGGGGCTCAAGATCGGCTGGGCCTTCGCCTGGCGGACGCTGATCGCGGCCGAGCTCGTCTTCGGCGTCTCCTCGCGCTCGGGCGGGCTCGGATGGTACATCTTCCAGGCGCGGGAGGAGCTCGAGACGGCGCGGGTCTTCGCCGGCCTCCTCGCGGTCATCCTGATCGGGCTCCTCGTCGAATCGGTGATCTTCCGCGCAATCGAGGAGCGCACGGTCCGTCGCTGGGGCATGCAGCGCTGACGTTTTCTTGCTGCACCGCACAAAGCGCGCGCGCGGTCTCGTGATCGTGATCGTGATCGGGGGCCGGTGCCGGGTGAGGGACTCGAACCCCCGGCCTTCGGTTTACAAAACCGGGAAAATGCAGTTTTCTGAGGTTTTATCTTTTTTGGGATGGGATATTTCAAAGACTTAGCGTTTTATAGGGTCGCCTCTAGCATCGGAGGTTTTATCTGCTGTTGCCAGTTCTGTTGCCAGTGCGGTAGCGCAACGAAAGCCCTGACCGCAGCAATTTTTGACCTTGGCGCGAATCCTGCGTCCATTGCTTTTCCCGCCTGCCGCGGTTCCCGCTTCCAACTCCGAGCCCGCCGTTGCAGCTTCGCCCGCCCTTCTCCTGCCCGGCGAGGTGCCATGCCGCGTCCCGGCCCGGTCAGCCGCTTCTTCGCCACGCCTAACGGATCGGCCATCGGCAGTCCCGCCGCCGCTTCCTTGCCGGCCGTCCCGCCTTCCAACGCCCCCTCGCCCGAGTATCGCCGGCACCATGACGTTGCCGCCCCGGAGATCTCCGCTCGCGCCTTCCATCCCGGCTGGCGCGTCACCGGTCGCCTGCTCGGGCTGCATGAGGCCGGCCGGATCGATCGCGAGCAGCTCGAGGCGGCGCTGATCTGGCGCGCCTGGACCGAAGCCATCGCCCCGGTCCACGGCCATGACTGGACCGTGCGCGTCGATTGCAGCCTCGGCGCCGGCGGCAACGTGCCCTTCTCGCGCCTCGACGCCGCCAGCCATCTCCGCGCCTGCGCCACCGCCCTTGGCGCCGGGCGGATGGTGCTGCTGCGCCTTTCCGTGCTTGAGGATGTCTCCTGGTCGAAAGTCGGCCGCGCCCTCGGGGTTTCCGACAAGACGGGCGTCGATCGCGTGGTCGAGGCGCTCGCCGCTCTCGCCGCTTGGTTTCGCGGCGAACCGGTGCCGGAGCCACCACGGGAGCGCCCACGCATTCAGCCGCGAAGCTGGTGAGCCCCGTGCCGGCAGACCAAACACTCATCGTCCGCAACGCCCTCGCCGACCGGTCGGTGGCACTGCCGCTGCCGGACAGCAACCGACGAATCCTCTTGCCCGGCGCGACGGCTTCCTTGCCGTCGTCGGCGGCACGACTCCCGCTGATTCGCAGCCTCGTCGCCTATGGCGTCATTCGCCAGGTCAGCGGGCCGGCGCTCGGGCTTGCCTGCCATGAGGGCAAGCGCCAGGCCTTGCTCCTCCAGCTGGTGCTGCCCCCCGAGCTCGCCGCCGCCGAGGCGCGCGCCATGGCGGGTGGCAGCGGGCGGGCAGGGGCCCGGCCCCCGCCCGCCCTGACGGCCGAGCTATCGACAAGTCCCCACCTGCGCAGGCTGCGCCTGCAACCCCTCAAGATCGGCGCCAAAGCCGCCTACACGCTGCTCGCAGAGATTGTCGCCGCGCAGGGCCTGAAGCCGGATTTCCTGTTTGCGCTACTCGACGGCAGAATCGCGCTGCCGTTGCGCTTCGGTCTCGGCCGGTTCCTCTCCGCGCCGCCGCCGGATGAGGCCGCAGCGCCCGGCAAGGTGCGTGGCAATCGGCGCTGGGACCGTCGTTATGAGGCAGCACGCCATCTGCTGATCGCGGCTGCCGAGCTGCGCCGGAGCCGCGACGCCGGCGCGATTGCGGAGTGGGTGATCGAGGCGCTCAGCATGGCTCCCGGCCAGCGCGGCCGGCAGGATGATACGGATCTATCGAGCCCCGGCGCTACGCTGCTGCTGCGCAATCTGATGCCCGAGACGGTGCTGCTGCCGCTGCCGAACGGCACCCGTCGCATGATGCTGCCGGGCCGGACCGTTGCGGTGCCGGCCGCGGCCGTGGAAGAGTTCACCTTGCGCCTGTTGGTCAAGCATCGGGCGATCCTTCAGCTCGGCGGTCCGAAGATCCCCGAGCTCGGCAGTGAGGAGCGCGAACAGCCGGCAGCGGATCTCGCCCAAGCCGCCTAAATCGGCTCGGCCGTCAGCTGTAAGGGTGAGTGAGCCGGCCGTTGGTCAGCTTCGCGGCTCGCTGGCGGATCGCTGCATGTTCAGCGCACCACGGTCCAACCGTCGCCGGCGCTTCGCATCGGAGATGGCCGCGCTCACCACGTACGCCGATCTCGAAGGCACACATGCGGACGGGGATGCGCTCAGATTTGACCGCGTTGTCTTCAACGTCCGGCTGCGGCGTCGGCGTCGCCTCCGTTTCTGGCGGGAGAGCGAAAGGGCGGCGCGGCGACCTCCGGCGCCGCTGGTGATGTCGCCGCCAGCAGTGCCGCGGCGCACCACCGTTCCAGCTTTCGCCGGATCGCTGCGCTCGGCGGGTTGCGGTCTCCGCTCGGCGCGAGGAGGTTTTTCATCGTGCCGGCGCTGGTCCCGGCCACCTTGGCGAGCTTGGCGCGGCTCACGCCACACTCTCGTGCTGCGGCGGCGATCTGTTGTCGGAGCGCCGGCCATCCGGCCGGCGAGGGCGTCGCCGCGCTGGCGCGCTGCGACGCCCGGCGGGCCGGCGCGGCCCGTACGGCGAGCCTGGCCGCCGGTGCCGGCTGCTCGACCTCGAGCAACGCGCGGAGCGCGGCACGCAACGCGGCCAACCCCCGCGCGCCGTACAGCGGCGCCAATGCAACGAGACTGCGGCTCAGCACGTCGGCTTCGGTTTCGGCGGATGGCATGCAGCACCTCGCGGACGGGAAGCGGGCGGCGAGGCGGCGACCATAGCGCCGATTCGGCGCACGCGATCTCAGGCCCGGCACGTCAGCATCCCGCCCGGCGGCAATTCCGCCGGTCCCGAGATCGGCACCGGCGGCGTAATCGGAGTCACCAGCGCCGGCAGCGGGCCGTCCGCCGGCGCGGTCGCGGAATGGGTAATCGAGGTCCTCGGCATGGCTCCAGGCGAGCGGCACCACCGCGCGAACCAATCGGCATCAGGCGCCGAGCTCCGGCTGCGCAACCTGATGCCCGAGACGGTGCTGCTGCCGCTGCCCGATGCCAGGCGCCGGATCATGCTTCCAGGCATGACCGTTACGGTGCCAGCCGCGACGGCACATGAGTTCACCTTCAACTTGCTGCGCAAACACGGCGCCATTGTTGAGGTCGGCGGCGATGCAGGGCGACCGTCAGACCTCGGCCAAGCCGCCTGAATCCTCCCGCCGGCGCCGCCAGGATCGCGCCGCATGGCCGCGGTCATTCAGTCGCTGCCCAGCTGCCCAGAGGAAAGGGTAGATGGAGGATTCGTTCAAAATTGCGATTTTTGGCAAATCGTGAGGTGGCCGCAGGGGTGCAGGAGCCGGGGCCCACCTTTGCCGAACTGTCATCACAACCTCGCGAGCACGACCGCTTGTGAACCCTCGGCAGGTTGTCCCGGGAGAAGTCGAGCCTTCCGATAGACGGTTGGACGCGGAACTGCCACGAGGTCTGGGCCGACTGTAGCGATGAGGCCAGACTGCCAAGTCTGATCCGCACTGCTCCCTAAGCTCGGGCTTCCCCTACTCCCCCGTCGCGGGATCCAACCACTTGGAAAAATTCCTCGAGTTCTGGGCAAAGTCTTCCCGACCGGGCGAGCCGGCGCCGATGCACTCCGTGGCCCACCACAGCCTCGACGTGGCTGCCTGCGCCAGCATGCTGCTCGAAGTATTTCCTCCTCCGATCGCGCTCCCCGCGGCCGCCATCGCCGCCCTCATTGCGTGCCACGACATCGGCAAGTTCACACGCCCCTTCCAAGCGAAAGTAGAGGAGCTCTGGCCCCCCACGCTTGGGCCCTTCACGCGTCCGCCGCCCGGCTATCCTCACGATGAGACGGGCTTCGCGCTCCTGACCGATCCGCTCGCCGAACGGCTCGACCCGCTCTTCGTCAACTGGGAACGGCCTTCCATGCGGCTGCCCCTCCTGCGCGCCGTTGCCGGCCATCACGGCCGGCCTCCGCAGGAGCGCGACACCCCCCTCCCGCGGGCGGTCGCCTGCCCCTCCTGCATCGCTGCCGCCGGCGAATTCATCACTACCGCCTTCGCGGTGCTCGAGCCGCCGCCGCTGCCGGCGCTCGCTCCGCCTGATCGCCGCCGCCTCGCGTGGTTCCTCGCTGGACTGACAGTCCTTGCCGACTGGCTTGGCTCCGCGCGCCATTGGTTCCCGCCGGTTCCCCCCGCCGCGCACGCCAACCTCGCGCGCTACTGGCATGAGATCGCGCTTTCCCAGGCCAGACGGGCGGCCGCCGGTGCCGGCGTTCTGCCCGCCGCCGTTTCGCCCTTGACCGGCCTCGCCCGGCTCTTTCCCGCGATCCCGGCACCGCGTCCGGTGCAGGCATGGGCCGAGACCGTGCCGCTGCCGGCCGGCCCGGAGCTTTTCCTGATCGAAGACGCCACCGGCTCCGGCAAGACCGAGGCAGCGCTGATCCTCGCGCATCGCCTCATGGTCGCCGGCCGCGGCGACGGAATTTTCTTCGCGCTGCCGACAATGGCGACGGCCAATGCGATGCACGCCCGCCTCGCCGATGCCTACGGCCGGCTCTTCGCACCCGGCAGCCACCCCTCCCTCGTGCTCGCGCACGGCCGCCGCGCGCTCAATCCTCGCTTCACCGATAGCATCCTCGAAGACGCCGCCGACCCGGCTCCCCTGCCGCCCGAGCCCGCCGACCAGGCGGCCCCCGCGCAATGCGCGGCCTGGATTGCCGAGGACCGCCGCAAGGTCTTCCTCGCCGAGGTCGGTGTCGGCACGATCGACCAAGCCCTGCTCGCCGTGCTGCCCTCGCGCCACGCGCCGCTCCGCCTGCTCGGTCTTTCTCGCCGCGTCCTCGTCATCGACGAGGCGCACGCATACGACGCCTACATGTTCGAGGAGCTGCGCCGCCTCCTCGCCTTTCACGCCGCGCTCGGCGGCAGCGCCATCCTCCTCTCGGCCACCCTCACCGGCGAGCAACAGCACACGCTCGGCGAGGCTTTCCGGGCGACGCCGGAGGAGCCGGTCGTCCAGGGAGCGGAAGCGGCCTACCCGCTCGCAACCACCGTCTCCGCCGCCGGCACGACCACTACCCCTCTCGCCCTTGCGCCGGAGCTCGCTCGCTCCGTCGTCGTCGAGCGCATCGCCGACACCGCCGAGGCCATCGGAAGAATTGCCGCCGCCGCCGAAACCGGCGCCGCGATCGCCTGGGTCCGCAACGCGGTCGACGACGCGATCAACGCCGCTGAGCTGCTCCGCCAGCGCGGCCTCGGCCCACTGCTCTTCCACGCCCGCTACGCGATGGCGGACCGCCTCGCCATCGAGGCAACAGTGATCGAGCGTTTCGGGCCCACCTCAACCCCGGAGGTACGCCGCGGCAAAATTCTCGTCGCAACGCAGGTGATCGAGCAAAGCCTCGACCTCGACTTTGATCTGCTGATCACCGACCTCGCACCGGCCGACCTCGTCATCCAGCGTGCTGGCCGGCTCTGGCGCCACCCCGGCCGCTCCCGGACCATCCCCGGCCCACATCTCCTCCTCCTCACGCCCGAGCCTGTCCCCAACCCGCCCGAGAACTGGCTCGGCAAGGAGCTCCACCGCACCGGCGCGGTCTACGCCGATCACTCGCTCCTCTGGCGTTCCGCCCGCGCCCTCCTCTCCGCCGGAGAGATCGCGACTCCCGGGGGCATCCGCCCACTTGTCGAGGCGGCTTACGACCGTCATTCGCCGCACGCCGAGCCCGCCGGGCTCGACCGTGCGACCCAGCGCGCATGGGGGAGATGGCACGCGGCGCGCGGCCAGGCCTGGCAGAATCTTCTCTCATTCGATCATCCTTACGAACGCCGCGCGGGCCTTTGGGAGCCTGACGCACGCACGCCCACGCGCCTCGGCGACCCGCAGCGCACCTTCCGCCTCGCCCGCCTTCAGGCCGCTGGTATCGTTCCCTGGCCGGAACACGAGGATCCAGCGCACGCCTGGACGCTTTCCGAGGTCTCGGTGCGCGTCGCCCGTCTCGCTGACGCCGCCCCCGATCCCGAAGCAGACCCCCTCGTTGCGCGGATCAAGCAATCCTGGCCCGCCTGGGACCAAGGAATCCCGGTGCTCGTGCTCCGCTCCAAACCCACCGGGTCGTCGCAGGCAACGGGCTTGACCCCGTCTGGCGAACTTCAGC
Source organism: uncultured Pseudomonadota bacterium (assembly GCA_963745975.1). GTDB lineage: Bacteria > Pseudomonadota > Alphaproteobacteria > Acetobacterales > Acetobacteraceae > JAKAWQ01. Next base: position 1,015,617 of record CAVUZJ010000009.1, on the reverse strand, counting down.
CGTTAGTCTACGATCGGAGCAGCGGCCTCGTATTTTCTCCACCCGCCTGACCCGCGCTCGCCTGAGAAGTCGTTGGAGACACGCCCAGGATGAATCTGATCAACGCCGCCTGGCTGCCCGCCCGCCGCGCGGACGGCACACGCGCCACGATCCGCCCGGCCGACATCACGGCCGACCCAGCCGCGAACCCCATCCTCGCGCTCAATTGGCCGCGCGCCGATTTTCGCCTCGCGGCCCTCGAATTCCTGATCGGCCTCCTCGCGACCGCGTGCCCGCCGGCGGATGAAGAGTCGTGGTCGGAGGGATGGCACAACCCGCCTCCACCAGAGCGTCTGTCGGAATCCTTTGCACCCATCGCACACGCCTTCGAGCTCGACGGCGCCGGCCCGCGCTTCATGCAGGACCTCGAAGATCTCCAAGGCAAACCCGACATTCCGGAAACCCTGCTCATCGAAGCGCCCGGCGAGGCCACCCGGCGCAAGAACACGGCGCTTCTCGTCAAGCCCGACCGCGTGCTCCGTCTCTCGCGCGCTGCCGCCGCGATGGCGCTCTACACCCTGCAGAGCTACGCACCGGCCGGTGGCCGGGGCAACCTCACCTCGCTCCGCGGCGGCGGCCCGCTCACCACGCTCGCGCTGCCCGGTGGAGCCCGCCCGACGCTCTGGCAAATTCTCTGGGCCAACGTTCCCGCCGGCGAACACCCGCGCCCCGCCGACCTCCCGCGCGTCTTCCCATGGCTCGAGCCCACACGCACCGCCGACCGCTTCACGGTCACAACGCCCGCCGATGCCCATCCCCTGCAAGCCTTCTGGGGGACGCCTCGCCGAATCCGGCTCGACTTTACCGAGAATCCGCGCTCCCTCGCGTGCGACCTCACGGGTGACACGGACAGCGTCCTCGTTACCGGCTGGCGTCAGCGTCCCAATGGCGTGAAATATGCGAGCTGGGACCACCCCCTTTCCCCCTACTACCGGGACACCAAGAACAACGTCTGGCTGCCCGTGCATCCACAGCCGGACGGCGTCGGCTACCGGCATTGGGTCGCGCTTGCCTTCCACGCCACGGACGAGCGCCGCCCGGCGCGCTGCATCGACGAATGGCGCCGTCGCGCCTTCGACGTTCCCCGCTCAGCGCGCGACGAATTGCGACTGCTCGCCGCCGGCTACGACATGGACAATATGAAGGCCCGCGGCTTCGTTGAAAGCGAAATGCCGCTGCCGGGCGGCGACCCCGCCCGCACGGAAGCTCTCGCGAGGCTCGCCCGGGGCCTGGTCGAAGCCGCCAGCGAGGCCGCCGCGGCGCTTCGCCGCGCCGTGCGCAACGCCCGCTACGACGACAAGGCCGCGCCCGACAGCGCACCGCTCTCCGCCCTGTCGCAATCCTTCTGGTCGGCGACCCAGGACCCCTTCTTCGACGCGCTCGCCGCAATGGCGGACGTGGACGGAGAAACCGCTCTTGCCGCCGCCGCCCCGCGCTGGCGCGAGCTGCTGCGCAGCACCGCGCTCCGCCTCTTCGACGAATTGGCCCCGCTCGATCCTTCGGTCGCGTCCTTCAACCCGAAGAAAATTGTCGAGGCGCGCCGGAACCTTTTCGGCACGTTTGAAGGCCGCGGCATGTTCGGGACACGCCTCTTCACCGCCCTTCTCCTCCCATTGCCCGAAACCAAACCGAAGGCACCGCCCCGCCGCCCGAAGGAGGCTGCATGACCAACGCGGAATCCGAGGCCACCATTGCCGCCCAATGGTGGCGCAGACTCCAGCCCAGCCTTGCGAGCGGCGAACGCAATCCGCGCGCCGACCGCGCGGCACTCGCCGAACTCCGCCGCGCCGATCTCCCCGCTGCGATGCAAAACCCCGCAACGCTCGATCTCTTCCGCCGGCTCGGCCCCAAGCGCCCCGAGGCACTGCCCGACATCGCCCTCTGTGCCGCCGTCCTCGCCTCGGTCCGCGAGGACGATCCGCGGGTCCGTGCCGCCCGCAAGCTCGGTCCCCCGCCCGGCGAGCCCGAAGAGCGCGCCGCGATGAACCCGCTCCGCTTCCGCCGCCTCATGGAGGCCGCCACGCCGGAGGAACGCCTCATCGCGCTCCGCCGCGCCACAGCGCTTGCGCACGGCCAAATCAACGTCCGCGATCTCGCCGCGGCCTGCCTCGACTGGTCCGAGCCTCGCCGCCAACGCTGGATCTTCGAATATTACGCCGCCGGCTACGCAGCACCCTCGCCCGCACCCGCGGAAACGCCAGAGGAAACACCCGCATGAGCCCCTTCCTGCAGCTTCACTTCCTCACTTTCTATCCGCCCTCCAACCTCAACCGCGACGACACGGGCCGCCCGAAAACGGCGACCGTCGGGGGCGCTCCGCGCCTGCGCATCAGCAGCCAATCCCTCAAGCGTGCCTGGCGCACTTCAAGCGTCTTCGCCAAGCGGCTCGGCGCCCACCGTGGCGAGCGCACCCAGCGCCTCGGCGAGGAGATCGAGCGCCACCTCCGCGAGAGGAACATCGCGCAGGACCGCGCGCTCGCGATCGCCCGCGCGATCGCCCAGCACTTCGGGAAGCTCAAGCCCGAGAAGGACAAGGCCCCCGCCCGCACGGAGCAGCTCGCCTTCATCGGTCCCGAGGAGCGCGCCGGCGCCATCGCGCTCGCCGAGCGCATGGCCGGCGGAGAAAAAATCGAGTTCTCCGCTGAGGATCTCCTGCGCCACACCGACACAGCGGCCGACATCGCCATGTTCGGCCGCATGCTTGCCGATAACCCCGACTTCAACCGCGAGGCCGCCGCGCAGGTCGCGCACGCGATCACTACCCACCGCGTCACGGTCGAAGACGACTATTACACCGCCGTCGACGACCTAAAATCCGCCGACGAGGATGCCGGCGCCGGGTTCGTGGGCGAGCTCGGCTTCGGCTCCGGTATCTTCTACCTCTACGCCTGCGTCGATACTGCGCTCCTCGCGTCCAACCTCGGCGGCGACGCCGATCTCTCCGCAGCCGCCTGCGCCGCGCTCGCGGAGGCGGCCGCAACCGTGTCGCCCAAGGGCAAACAGGCCTCCTTTGCCGCTCGCTCCCGCGCGCACTACATCCTCGCCGAACGCGGCGCCGCCCAGCCGCGCACGCTTGCCGGTGCGTTCGTCCGCCCCGTCGAAGGCGCCGACCTCGCGGGCGAATCCACCGCACGCCTCAAGGACTGGCGGGCAAAGCTGGACGCCGCGTACGGGCCGGCCGCCGAGTCCTCCGTCGAACTGGACGTCGCCGTCGGCGCGGGCACGCTCGCGGAGGTCACGGATTTCTGCCGCGACGCCGCCCATGCCTGAGTTCCTCACCTTCACCCTGGCCGCACCGCTCGCCGCCATGGGCGAGCTTGCGGTGGGCGAGCAGCGCCGAAGCTGGGATCGCCCCGGCCGCTCCGCCGTGCTCGGCCTCGTGGCCGGATCCCTCGGCCTCGACCGCGCCGACGAGGGGGCGCACGCGGCACTTGAGGAGGGCTACGGCCTCGCGCTCCGCGTCGAAGCCCTGGGCCCCCTGCTCAGCGACTATCACACCGCGCAGGTGCCGCCCGCCCGCCGCGCTCGCCGTTTCGCCACACGTGCCGAGGAGCTCGCGGCACCCGACCTCGAAACCGTTCTTTCCCGCCGCGACTATCGCGCGGGCCTCATCTGCTTTGCCGCCCTCTGGCCACGCAATGCCCCGCGCTGGACGCTCTCCGACATCGAAGCCGCGCTCGCCGCGCCGCGGTACGTCCCCTACCTCGGCCGGAAATCCTGCCCGCTCATGCTTCCGCTCGCACCGCGCCGCATCGAGGCAGCGGACCCCGCGGCCGCACTCGCCGCGCGCGCGGGCGCGTGTTCCGCGCCTGAGGCCTCGCTTCTGCGCCGTGCGCGGCAAGACCCGCAGGTGACGATGGACGCCGCCGACGCTCTTACCTTCGACCTCCCGATCGCGCGCAGGGAGCTCCGCCGGGACCGACTCGCGAGCCGGCGCCGCTGGCAGTTCGGGCTTCGCGAGGAAGCCGTGGTGAGGCCCACCGAATGAGCGAAGAGCTCCTGCTCGTGCACGCGCGCCTCCGCAGCGACGTTCCCGCCGCCTCGCTCGCCCGCCTCCTCGTGCCGGAGGATCCAGGCGCCCAAATCGGTGCGGCGCATCAGCTCGTCTGGGCGCTCTTCGCCGATGCGCCCGACCGCCGCCGTGACTTCCTCTGGCGGAAGACCAGCCCGGACGAGTTCCTGATCCTCGGCTCGCGCCCACCCACTGACCCGCACAATCTTTTTGCGCTCGAATGGAAGCCCTTCGCCCCGTCTCTCCGTCCCGGCCAGCGCCTTGGCTTCGACCTCCGGGCCAATCCCATCACCAGCGTTCCGCTCGGGCCGCATGAGCGCGGCAAGCGCACGGACGTGGTGATGCACGCGCTGCACACCGTTCCCTCCGGCGAGCGTGCCGCCGCACGGGCCGCCGCCATCGAAAAGGCAGGTGCGGCCTGGCTCGCCCGTCAGGGTGCAAGGGCGGGTTTCACCGCCGAGGCGGACGCGCTTCGCATCGACGGATACGAGACCGTGCGTGTTCCCCGCCACCCCGATCAGCGGCCGATCACCTACTCCGCGCTCGAATTGCAGGGCGTGCTCACGCTCGAGGACCCAGCACGCTTCCTCGCTGCTCTGCAGCGCGGTTTCGGCGGTGCCAAGGCGTTCGGCTGCGGGCTGATGCTCATCCGTCGCGCCCGCTGATGAGCGGCGTGCTCCCCGGCCTGCCGCCGCCGCGCCCGATCCCGATCAAGGACCGCGCCTCGATCATCTTCCTCGAGAAGGGCCGCCTCGACGTGCTTGATGGCGCGTTCGTTCTTGTCGATGAGGCCGGAGTGCGCGTGCACATCCCGATCGGCGGCGTCGCCTGCCTGATGCTCGAGCCTGGCACGCGCGTCTCGCACGCTGCCGTCGCGCTCGCCGCGCGCGCCGGCACATTGCTCATCTGGGTGGGCGAGGCCGGCGTGCGCCTCTACGCGGCCGGCCAGCCCGGCGGCGCCCGCGCCGACCGCCTTCTCTACCAGGCCCGCCTCGCACTTGACGATGAGGCGCGGCTTCGCGTCGTGCGCAGGATGTACGCGCTTCGCTTTGGGGAGGAGCCGCCTGCCCGGCGCTCCGCCGACCAGCTCCGTGGTATCGAAGGCGCCCGCGTGCGCGAGACGTACAAGGCGATCGCTGCCCGCTATGGCGTTTCCTGGCGAGGGCGCGACTACGACCCTGAGAACTGGGACTCGGCGGACGTCGTCAACCGCTGCCTCTCCGCCGCCACCGCGGCTCTCTACGGCATCACCGAGGCGGCGGTCCTCGCGGCGGGATACGCGCCGGCAATCGGCTTCCTTCATAGTGGCAAGCCGTTGAGTTTCGTTTACGACATCGCCGACATCTTCAAGTTCGAGACGGTGGTGCCCGAGGCGTTCCGCGTCGCGGGCGCCACGCAATCCGGCCGCACGCTCGAGGGTCGGCCCGTCTCCGACCCCGTGGGCGAGGTCCGCCGCCGCTGCCGCGATTCCTTCCGCCGCGCCGACATTCTCTCGCGCCTCATTCCGACGATCGAGGACGTGCTGGCGGCCGGCGGCGTGCCGGTTCCGGAGGCCCCGCCGGAGGCAATGCCGGTTGCCTTCGAGGATCAAGGGAAGCTTGGCGATGATGGTCATCGTGGTTGAAAGCGCGCCGCCACGCCTGCGGGGCCGCCTCGCCGTCTGGCTGCTCGAGGTCCGCGCCGGCGTCTACCTCGGAAACTATGGTCGGCGCGTGCGCGAAATGATCTGGGGCCAGGTGCAGGCCTACATCGAGGACGGCAACGCCGTCATCGCCTGGACAGCGACTAACGATGCCGGATTTCTCTTCGATACCTGCGGCGCCAACCGCCGCGTGCCGCTGGACCTCGACGGGTTCCGCCTCGTACAGTTCGGCCCCGAAGTGGCATTGCCAAGCGAGCCCGGACCCTTGGCCACCCAAGCCCGCCGACGCGGCCGCTGAACGCCCGTTCCATCCGGTTCGCTCTTTGACAGGTGAATATCATTGTAGGATCAACCGCATCTCGGAAGAGTGTTCCCCGCGCACGCGGGGATGAACCGGTTCTATGTGCTCTTCTTTGGCGGTCTGCTGCGTGTTCCCCGCGCACGCGGGGATGAACCGGTCGGCACGCTCGTGGCGTTATCTTTCGCCGCGTGTTCCCCGCGCACGCGGGGATGAACCGGCAATCCAGGTGTAGCTATGGCCTTGATAGCGGTGTTCCCCGCGCACGCGGGGATGAACCGACTTTGCGGATTCCTTGCCGACGTGACGCGGGGTGTTCCCCGCGCACGCGGGGATGAACCGGTATGCTTCGCAGGACGTCGGCACGAGCCGCCGTGTTCCCCGCGCACGCGGGGATGAACCAGTCATTCTCTAATCTCTCGCCCAATTGCCGACGTGTTCCCCGCGCACGCGGGGATGAACCGTCGCGAGCGGTGCGTCCGCCGCCCCATCAGAAGTGTTCCCCGCGCACGCGGGGATGAACCGGTGGTTCCGGGCTGGACGGTGGGTGGGAGAGGGTGTTCCCCGCGCACGCGGGGATGAACCGGGGAGGGACGCAGCCACTCCACGGGCGCTGAGGTGTTCCCCGCGCACGCGGGGATGAACCGGGGGAGGCGTCGTTGAGAGTGGCCCCGAAGGCGTGTTCCCCGCGCACGCGGGGATGAACCGGTCTCGCTCGGCATGGCTGCTGATAAAAAGGAGTGTTCCCCGCGCACGCGGGGATGAACCGCCATAATCAGGCACGTCTCCCCATACATCCCAGTGTTCCCCGCGCACGCGGGGATGAACCGCAATACCTGCATAGCGAGACAATCCATCCGGCGTGTTCCCCGCGCACGCGGGGATGAACCGAGCCTCATTCCACCCTCGCCGAACGGTTCCAAGTGTTCCCCGCGCACGCGGGGATGAACCGGCCGCATCCGACATCTCGGCGTCCATGACGCAGTGTTCCCCGCGCACGCGGGGATGAACCGGCACATACACTGCCGAGGATCGAGGCCACGGCGTGTTCCCCGCGCACGCGGGGATGAACCGCTAGCTCTTGAGCACGCGAGGATGTCGAAAGAGTGTTCCCCGCGCACGCGGGGATGAACCGAGCGCTCAGGACGGCCTGCTTCCCGATGGACGGTGTTCCCCGCGCACGCGGGGATGAACCGGCGAGCGGCTTCACAGGGCAGGAGCCTTCCCCGTGTTCCCCGCGCACGCGGGGATGAACCGTAGGTGTCGAGGATGCGGCTCGTCTGGTCGATGTGTTCCCCGCGCACGCGGGGATGAACCGGTAAATCGCGTGCCCGCTACCGTCTAGCCGAGGTGTTCCCCGCGCACGCGGGGATGAACCGAACACCCGCAAGCGCTGGCGTCCCTCATCCTTGTGTTCCCCGCGCACGCGGGGATGAACCGTATTCGGTCAAGCGTGAGACAGCGAGGGCCAGGTGTTCCCCGCGCACGCGGGGATGAACCGAAGCAAGCCTTTGACCATCGCCTCACGTCAGAGTGTTCCCCGCGCACGCGGGGATGAACCGGGGAAAGCCCTCGCCCGCTCGCCGCTGGCCGCGTGGTCCCCGCGCACGCGGGGATGAACCGGCCTATCCCGCGACGTGGCCCGCGCTAGCGCCGTGTTCCCCGCGCACGCGGGGATGAACCGTGGATTTACGAGCTTGACCGGGATCGAAGGAAGTGTTCCCCGCGCACGCGGGGATGAACCGCTACTTGCTCACGATACTCAGGGTCAATCTTCGTGTTCCCCGCGCACGCGGGGATGAACCGGTCAACTGATGCAGGTCGCCGATCTCGCCCTGGTGTTCCCCGCGCACGCGGGGATGAACCGATCGTCGGAGACGTTCTGGCTGCCCTGATCTGGTGTTCCCCGCGCACGCGGGGATGAACCGGCTGCAAGGACGCCTCCGACGTGCTGCGCCGGGTGTTCCCCGCGCACGCGGGGATGAACCGGTCAACTGATGCAGGTCGCCGATCTCGCCCTGGTGTTCCCCGCGCACGCGGGGATGAACCGATCGTCGGAGACGTTCTGGCTGCCCTGATCTGGTGTTCCCCGCGCACGCGGGGATGAACCGGCTGCAAGGACGCCTCCGACGTGCTGCGCCGGGTGTTCCCCGCGCACGCGGGGATGAACCGGCGTATCACTCCGTCGCGCCATTCCTGCGGGCGTGTTCCCCGCGCACGCGGGGATGAACCGGTCATCCGCGCGCCGGTAGGCGTCCTTGTCGCGTGTTCCCCGCGCACGCGGGGATGAACCGGTCGGAATTTGCCCGACTTGTTGGCGACGTTCGTGTTCCCCGCGCACGCGGGGATGAACCGGAATCCGCGTGCACGTACCCGCTTACGTACTGGTGTTCCCCGCGCACGCGGGGATGAACCGCAATCAGCTAGGGTACTGCGCCGCGCCCGCCCGTGTTCCCCGCGCACGCGGGGATGAACCGAACATGCTCCGAGCGATCGGCCTCTCGGAGACGTGTTCCCCGCGCACGCGGGGATGAACCGGCTGAATGGCGGGATCAGGTAGCGGCGCAGCAGTGTTCCCCGCGCACGCGGGGATGAACCGTTGCCTATTCTGAACCTGGTGAGGGCGCGACTGTGTTCCCCGCGCACGCGGGGATGAACCGAAGCGGCGACGTGGCTTGCCCAGATCGGGCATGTGTTCCCCGCGCACGCGGGGATGAACCGTCCGCATCGACAAGGAAACAATGTTTCAGGACGTGTTCCCCGCGCACGCGGGGATGAACCGCGCAGTCTCGAACTGGGGCAGGGACGGCATCCGTGTTCCCCGCGCACGCGGGGATGAACCGTTTGGGATCGGCTCAATGAGGCTGACCGTTCCGTGTTCCCCGCGCACGCGGGGATGAACCGGCGCCTCGCGTCTCGACGGGAAGGCTCTCGTCGTGTTCCCCGCGCACGCGGGGATGAACCGGCGACGACGACAAGAGCGCCAAGGATAAGGCGGTGTTCCCCGCGCACGCGGGGATGAACCGCGTGCCGGAGCGCCATAGGCGGATGAGCGGATGTGTTCCCCGCGCACGCGGGGATGAACCGACGGGGAGACAATAGGCGTCCGCCTATCTCTCGTGTTCCCCGCGCACGCGGGGATGAACCGAGCGACGGCCGCCTTCAAGAGCCAGTCCGGCAGTGTTCCCCGCGCACGCGGGGATGAACCGCGAGCCGGAACACGGAAAGCGCCGCGCGCTAGGTGTTCCCCGCGCACGCGGGGATGAACCGGGAGGGAGAGGGGGGAAGGAGGGAGGGAGAGGGTGTTCCCCGCGCACGCGGGGATGAACCGGCGGCTTTGCGCTCGGCGATATGTTTCGGGATGTGTTCCCCGCGCACGCGGGGATGAACCGTTGCGTATGCAGCTACCTTGCGCCCAGCGGGGGTGTTCCCCGCGCACGCGGGGATGAACCGGTGACGATCTTCTTTCGGTCCGCACCGCGAAGGTGTTCCCCGCGCACGCGGGGATGAACCGGTGACGATCTTCTTTCGGTCCGCACCGCGAAGGTGTTCCCCGCGCACGCGGGGATGAACCGGCGGCCGGCAAGCCCCAGAAACAGGCTGTCGCGTGTTCCCCGCGCACGCGGGGATGAACCGTAGGCAAACGCCTATTATAGTTCCTCGCCATGGTGTTCCCCGCGCACGCGGGGATGAACCGATCGCCGACCTCGCCGGCCTCGCGCCAGAGGAGTGTTCCCCGCGCACGCGGGGATGAACCGTTGAATGGATGCGTCAGGCCAGAAAGTGATCCGTATTCCCCGCGCACGCGGGGATGAACCGCCGTGGCCTTGGTGCGCGAACACGGCAGCGTCGTGTTCCCCGCGCACGCGGGGATGAACCGCCACGAATGCCCAATGGCGCGACCTCAAGGTTGTGTTCCCCGCGCACGCGGGGATGAACCGTATCACCCGACGCACGGCCCGTTAAAGGCGGCGTGTTCCCCGCGCACGCGGGGATGAACCGACGACTGCGGCTGATTCGTGCCGTAAGGGTTGGTGTTCCCCGCGCACGCGGGGATGAACCGTCGGCCGCACGACCTGGACCAATTGGGCCAATGTGTTCCCCGCGCACGCGGGGATGAACCGGTGCGTGCCCCACATGAGCAGCGCCGGAGCGAGTGTTCCCCGCGCACGCGGGGATGAACCGCCGAGCGCCCATGCCTCGATTACCTTGATCGCGTGTTCCCCGCGCACGCGGGGATGAACCGCGGTTGGCCTACGGAGGCCGGGCTGTTCACTTGTGTTCCCCGCGCACGCGGGGATGAACCGCCGATGCTCCGCGCACCAGGAGCTTCCTGTCTGTGTTCCCCGCGCACGCGGGGATGAACCGTCGCATTAAATGCGGCGGCGGCCGACCACAGAGTGTTCCCCGCGCACGCGGGGATGAACCGTCGCATTAAATGCGGCGGCGGCCGACCACAGAGTGTTCCCCGCGCACGCGGGGATGAACCGGCGCCATTATCGGGCAAGTTCTCCTTATTGGCGTGTTCCCCGCGCACGCTGGGATGAACCGCGGTGGGAAGGTCTTGGACGAAGGCGGACGAAGTGTTCCCCGCGCACGCGGGGATGAACCGAGTTCGCAGGCCGCGACGGATGCCGGCGCGTGCCGCCACGCACCGTGTTCCCCGCGCACGCGGGGATGAACCGTTGTCCCGGCCGCGCAGATCAAGAAAGGCCATGTGTTCCCCGCGCACGCGGGGATGAACCGGCTTCCCGTCGATCGAAGTACGCTTACTCATCGTGTTCCCCGCGCACGCGGGGATGAACCGGTCCGAGCAATGAACCGCCGTGAGGCGACCGGGTGTTCCCCGCGCACGCGGGGATGAACCGACGGCGCGGGTGTGGCTGGCCGGCCGCGCGGCGTGTTCCCCGCGCACGCGGGGATGAACCGACCACGGTACAGCTCTTCGACGGCACCATCTCGTGTTCCCCGCGCACGCGGGGATGAACCGTAAGCGTCAGCTGATGAGCAGGGGTTGACGCGCTGTGTTGGCGGGCGTGACGGTCTTGCTGGCGCGACCTGCTGGGGGTCGGAGCGGTGGAGATCGACACAGACAAGATCGATGAGGCAGTGCTGGCTCTGCTATGGCTGACGCTACATGACGGCATCAGAGCCTGGAAAGGCCACGATTGGGACGCACTCGATCGATTACATCGCAAGGGAATGGTCTATGACCCGGTGGGGAAGACGAAGTCTGTCGTGCTCACCGACACGGGTTTGGCGAAGAGCGAGCGGTTGTTCAGGAAGCTGTTCGCGAAGCCCAGGATATTGGATAAACCGGCAGCTCGGTAGTGGCGATCGTCAGGCCGCAGCAGCCAGCACTGGCTGGAAGTTCCATGGCAGGAGCTCGTCGAGGCGGTTGATGGGGTGACCGCGTGCCATGCGATCGAGGACGGTAGCGAGATATGCCTCGGGATTAAGGTTGTTGAGTTTTGCGGACTCGATGATCGTAAAGATCGCCGTGGCCCGTTCGCCGCCGCGATCGGAGCCCAGGAACAAAAAGTTCTTTCTGGATACGGCAATTCCCCTCAGGAGCCGCTCGGAGAGGTTGTTGTCGATGCTGAGTCGACCGTCCTCAAGATAGCGGGTCAGGGCATCCCACCGGCTCAGCGCGTACTGCAGAGCCTTGCCCAGCGGTGTCTTGCCAGAGAGCCGTCGTCGCTGCGCCATCGCCCAGGTGTGGAAGGCCGACGAGCAGCGGCTTGCTGCGCGCCTGTCGTGCGGCCTGACGCTGACCGGCGGGCTTGCCGTTGATCTCCGCCTCGATCGCATAGAGCTCTTGGATCCGCCGCAAAGCCTCCTCGGCGATCGGTGACTTGGTCGCGTTGAACACGTCGAAGACCTTACGGCGCGCATGCGCCAGACAGGCGACGTGGGTGATCCGCGGCGGCTTTGCTCCGTTTGCCCGGTAGAGCGCATCGTAACCGGCGAAGGCATCGGCATGCAGGTAGCCGCTGAACCCTTCGAGATGGCTGCGCGGTCGCTCGCCTTTGCGGTCGGGGCTGTAGCGGTAGAAGGCGGCAGGATGGCCGGCCCCGGCATAGGGCCGCGGGTCAACTGCGTAGCACCAGAACCGCGCCAGCCGCGTCTTGCCGGTGCCCGGCGCCAGTGTGCGGATCGGTGTGTCGTCGGTCCAGATCACCCCCTGGCCCATGACATACTCGCCGATGCGCTCGGCCAGCGGCAGCACCCACCAGGCGACATGTCCCATCCACTCGGCCATGGTGGCGCGGTCGATCTCGATGCCTTCGCGCTCAAGGATAACCGACTGCCGATAGAGAGGGATCCCATCGCAGTATTTCGAAACGGCGACATTTGCCAGCAACCCCGGTCCCGGCCGCCCCTTCTCGATCGGCAGTTCCGGCGCCGGCGCCTGGAATACAGCCTCGCAGAGGCGGCAGGCGTATTTGGGTCGCACGTGCCGGATCACCTTCAGCTTGGCGGGGATCTTCTCCAACACCTCAGTCGTCGTCTCGCCGATCTTGACCAGGCGAGCGGGATCGCAGCTGCCGCAATTGCAGATGATCTCCGGCTCATGCACCATCACCTCGCGCGCCAGATGAGCTGGCAGCGGCCGGCGCCCGCCAGGTTTCCGGGGCGGCTTGGCTGCCGGCTCTTCTGCCAGCTCCGGGTCGGGGTGCTTCGCATGCGCTGCGATTTGTTCGCCCAGGTTCTCTTCGAGGTCCTCCAGGCGCATCTCCAGCTGATCGATATCGCGATCCAGCTTCTCGGAGGATCGGCCGTAACGCTGCCGCCGCAGCGTCGCCAGCTGCAGCTTCAAATGCTCGAGTTCGAGCTTGGCCGCCTTCAGCTGAATTTCGATGCTCGCAAGCTTGGCCAGCCTGGCGTCGCGGTCCGCCACCACTCCGCGCAGGGTCGCAATCTCGCCCAACAGCGACTCGATATCGGGCATGGCCAATGCATATCGGATCGCCACCCTCCGTACAAGCGATATCTCGCCGACCAGAGTAAAAAGTCTGCTTCAGACCATCACTTCCGGCCTTGCCGTCCATGCGGTGTTGCGCCAGTCGATTGCCTCGACAAGCATGGAGAATTGCCCCATCGTCAGCGAAACGACACCGTCCTTGGCCTGCGGCCACACAAAGCGGCCTCGATCGAGCTTCTTCGCGTACAGGCACATGCCCTGGCGGTCATAAAAAAGGCATTTGATGAGATCACCTCTGCGGCCCCTGAAGATGAAAATTGCCCCACTGTAAGGATCATGCTGCAGCACCGTCTGCACCCGTGCCGCCAAGGAGTGAAATCCTCCCCGCATATCGGTAACGCCGCAGGCCAAGTAGATGCGCACCTCGCCAGCTGGAAGCATCAGTGCTCATCGAGGGCCGCGAGCACACCCCGCAGCGCCGCCTCGTCGACCCCGCCATCGACCCGGACCCGCACCCCGTTCGGAAACTCGACTTCGATACGACCCACCGGCGGCATCATTCGTCGCCCCGGGGTCCCGGGCGCTGCCACTCGCCGAGCATCTCCCGATGCCGGCCCCTCCAGCTCCGCCGCCACCTGCACAGGAGCAAAGCCGGCCATCGCCGTCGCCAGCATCTCCCGCCGCCAGGTGTACAGCAGCCCAGTACCGATCCCGTGCCGCCGTGCCACCTCCGCGAGGACAGCACCGGGACGTAGCGTCTCCTGCACCATCCGAAGCTTCTCATCCGGTTGCCACCGCCGGTGACGCTCGGACCGAACCCGCACTTCGATCTGTTCCGTTCGAGCGCTCGAACGCAGCTCGTTCGCACGCTCGTTCGAGTGCTCAACACACGTCGTGCTCACCAAATCGTCCATGCCGACCATATTCCACCCGCCTCTCGCGTGCCGGCAAGGTGTCGATCAATTGACGCTTACGATGAACCGGAGGTTGTGTCGCTCATCTGCTATCCCACCGGGTGTTCCCCGCGCACGCGGGGATGAACCGCGGGTGCCGCTCGAGGACGATCCCCTCGGCTAGTGTTCCCCGCGCACGCGGGGATGAACCGGTTTCTCCCACCCCCAAGAACCTTCTTCCTGGGTGTTCCCCGCGCACGCGGGGATGAACCGCCGCGCTCTACGGTCTGATCGGAACGGGCGGAGTGTTCCCCACGCACGCGGGGATGAACCGCCGCCGTCATGATGCGGGAACGGCATCGGGGCGTGTTCCCCGCGCACGCGGGGATGAACCGGTCGTGCCCGGATAGATCGTGCCGCTACCGACGTGTCCTGACCCCTCAGAGCCGGCGGAGAAGCATTCCGCTGGCCGGCAGTCCTGGCGGCCCTGGGATCGGCGCCGTCGGCGCTACGGGCGACGGCTCGATCGGATCCATTGGTGCCGGCTCCGAGACCGGCGGCAGCCCGCCGCTCGGGCCCTCCGGCGGCGGCCCCGAGCGGCCGACGCGGTTGAGCTCCCCCAGCACGAAGTCGAGCCCGCTGGGCATTGGCCGGCGGCGATCCCCCTCGAACGTCAGCAGCCCGGCATCGTCCTCGGCATAGATCAGGCTCGGCGCCCGGCCGGTCAGCACCGCGGCGATCGCTCGCGCCACCGCCCAGCCTGCCCGGACGATGATCTGCCCACGCCGCCGGGGCGGCAGGCGGAAGCCGGTCAGCGTCACCTTGAGCAGCAGCTCGCCCTCGCACGGCGTCGCCCAGCGCAGACACCAGGCGCGCAGCCGGAGCGGGATCCGCGGCGAGAACGGTCTGCCGGCCCGGAGAGCGGCGAGGAAGGTTGCGCTCGCCGCCAGCTCGAACCGGGCCAGGGCGGTGGTCGCCGCCGGCGCCAGGACTGCAGGCAGAATCAGGTTGCGCATGGTCTCCTCCGTTCAGCTGTAGCGAACGGTCGTTCGGAAAATATAGACGATGCCGGCCCGGCTGCGGCAGGGTGCCGGCGCCGCAATGGTGCGGCGAGATAAGCAGGGAGTGAACCTCCATGACACCCGGAATGATCACCCCCGCCCACCGTGGCGGCGTTCAGGGAAATCGGCTCGGTCCGGTCGGCTTCCCCGGCCGCCTCGGCTTCGTGCCCACCAACCGGGCTTTCGCCGCCCGACCGCGCTTTGCCGTGACGCCCGATCCCGACACCGGCGGGACGAGCGTGCACCTCGACGACAACGAGGTCGCAACCGTTGCCGTCGATGCCGACGGCAACACCACGATCACGATCGAGAACAAGCCGGGCACCGAACCGCCCGCCTCGCCCGAGCCGGCGCCGCCCGCCGAGCCGGCGCAGGTCGAGACCAATCTGCGCGGCGTGGTCGATCGCGTCGCCCGCAGCGTCGTCAGCTTCACCAGGAGCAGCCGGAGCCTCCGCACCGCCCACAACAAGTTCGTCGTGCTCAACAGCGATGAGAAGACGGGCGCGACCACGATCGAGCTTTCGCCCGAAGAGCAGGTAACAGTCACCGGCGCCGACAACGGCGGAGCGACAGTCACGATCGCCCCCATCCCGATCGCCGAACCCGACGACACCCTCGAGCCCGCCGCCTGATCGGCGCAGGAACCCAAGCGCGCCGTCGGCACGTACGGCGGCGCGCATCTCGACATGGTCCGCAATGCCCGCCCGCCGGTCTTCCACCCTCCGTGGCTGCCCTCTCGCGCGGCCCGCCTCGCCGCTTTCCGCAAGGAACAGGAGCGGGTCAATCCGCGGCCGGCGGCGGCGGCGCGCGGCTATGATCAGGATTGGGCACGGCTTCGCGCGGCTCACCTCGCCGATGAGCCATACTGCCCCGAGTGCGCCCGGCTCGGCCGCGAGACCTTGCCCCGGATCGCCGATCATATCGTGCCCGTCCGCGACGCTCCGGAACGCCGCCTCGACCCGAGTAACGTTCAGTCTCTTTGTGTCCCCCACCATCAATCGAAGATACAGCGCGAGCGGAACCGTGCCGGCAGGAACTCATGATTTGCGAAGCGCGCCCAGGGCTGCCGCCGACCGCTTATAAAATATGGGGGGGCTGTCTGCAAAATTCGCGACTTTCCTCAAGACCGGCCCGGGCATGCGTTTTTTCCCGCATGCGAGTCTGGTCCAATTTTGGTGCGGCCCGATTTCCCCTCAGCTGGATTTCTCTGCACCCTCTTGCGAGCATGATCCCGCCGCCGTGATTTCCGTCGATGCCCAAGCGCCCATCCGCGAACCCGCCTGAACCGCCTAAACCGCGTCTGCGGACCTCGCGCCGCGGACCGGCACCGAAATCGGTACGGGTGCACAAGCTCGAAGGTACCTATCAGCCCTGCCGCCACGCCAAGCGCCTGGCCGAACCCGAGGCCGAGGGCGAGCTGGAAACGATGCCGGCGCCGGAGTGGCTGACGGACCGGCAGCAGCAGTACTGGACCGAGTTTCTCGTCGATGCACCGAAGGGGATTTTGAGGCGGATCGATTGGGGAATCTATGCGGCCTACGTTCAGACCTGGGATCGCTACGTCAAAGCGGTCACTGCGCAGCAGAAGCTCGATGATCACCAGGCGCTGCCGTTCTTGTTGAAGAGCAAATCCGGTCTGACGCTCTCGCCCTACATGCGGGTGCAAAACCATTGCATTGCCATCCTGTTGAGGCTGGCGGCCGAGCTCGGCTTCAGTCCGGCGGCGCGGGCGCACCTGGCGCAGCCAATCAATGAGCCGGACGACGAGACCGGCTCTGGGTGGGAAGTGCTGCGCCAGTTGCGGGTAATCCCGGGCGGTAAGGGGTAAGGCTGTCAGCGCGCCGGGCGAGCGGATTCCGACCTGGCGGGCGGGCGCGACGGCATGGACGATTTTTCCTGCCCGGGCTGGCGCCCGTCCAGAGTGGCCGCCGGGCGGGCTAGGGGGTCTCATAGAATCAACCGAGCGTTGCAGGCGCGGGCGTGCCTAATATCCACTTTGGGTGGGGAGGCCACCGCCTGCTTCCGGCCGCCCCGACGGGAAACCAGACATTCAGCCCGCGGCCGGGCCTTGCCGTTGACCGACCGGCAGCTGCTAGGCCACGGGAGCGCCAAGCGGCCGTTGCGGTCGCTATTGGCCTGTGCGGGGCATTCTGCCCACGACGCACGCTGTGTCGAGCGACCACGCATCCTTCAGGTCCGAGCCGACTCATCGCATCTCCCATCCGTCAGCCGGGCGGCAGCGAGCGCGAGGGGAGCACGCGCAGAAAGCGCCTGGATCGTGAGGCAGAATGAGGCTCCCGCAAGCATCGGACTACGGTGACGGGCGCACTGCACCAGCCTAATGTGGTGGACTCATTGATAGGAACGCTCCGACGATGCCCTTCTCGCCGACTGAACTGAATATGTGGTGCGACGATCCCGGCGAACGGCCGGAACGTCCGGATGACCGGGCGATCAATGAACGCTACGTTCGCGGCGAGGGGCGAATTGTAATCGAGTCAAATCGCGAAAAGCTGCCGGGGTTTGTCAATCAGCTCAAAAGCCCCAATTACATGGATCTTCGACCTTTCTATCAGAGGCGTCCGCGGTGGGACTCGAAAACCCAGAGCCTCCTGATCGAATTGTTCATCATGAACATCCCTGTGCCACCGGTTTTCCTATACGAGCGGGACTACAACTCCTACGAAGTCATGGACGGACAGCAGCGGATCACGGCCATTCGCGACTTTTACGCGAACGCGTTCAAGCTGCGCGGCCTGGAAACTTGGCCCGAACTGAACGGCCGGACCTATGCGACCTTGCCGGAAAAGATACGAGCCGGAATTGATCGTCGCTCGGGTCGCGTCGCGGATGATGTGGAAATTGCTGTGGGTGGCGTCTCCAGTGTCGGCACGATGATGGGATCAGGCGGCGAGATCAAGAGGCATTGAGGAAAGCGGTTGCCCGAGGCTCTGCCAACCGTCGACCTTCCTCATCGTAATCTGGCCGGAGGCGAGCAGCGACCAAAAGAGCATGGCAGCGGTTTCGGCTGATGGGAGGACGGTCTGGGTCTTGATCCGGCGCTTGAACTCCTCGTGGAGCCGCTCGATCGCATTCGTCGTTCGCGCTGATTTCCATTGGCTCGGATGCAGGCGGGTGAAGGTGAACAGGCGCTCGCCGGCCTCCTCCAGGCTGTCCGCGACGGCGCGGTATTTCAGCCGCCATTTGGCCAGGAACAGCCGACGCCGACGCATCACCTCGGCGCTGGTCTCAGCATAGATCATGTCGTGATAGTCGGCGGTGATTTCCTCGTGCAGCGCCTCCGGGGCATGAGCGAGCAGATTGCGATGCTTATGCACGGTGCAGCGCTGGGTCGGCAGCTCCGGCCAGAGGCTCGCGAGCGCGCGTTCGAGGCCGGCACCGCCATCGATCAGCAGGAATTCCGGCGTTCGCAGGCCACGCGCGATCAAATCGTCGAGCACGGCACGCCAAGCGGCTTCGCTCTCGCCGCCCATGTTCCTGACCGCCAGCAGCACCTTCTGCCCGTCACGGCGGATGCCGAGCACGACCAGCAGCGAAATATTGGTCGCACGCCGGTCCAGCCGGACCTTCACCACCGTGCCGTCGAGGATCAGGTGAACGAAGTCCTCCCCCGCCAGGCTGCGCCGGGTCCAGTTCCCCCAGTCCGCCTTGACCTTGCGCCAGGTGCGGCTGACCACGTCCTTGCCCACGGCGCCTTTGAACAGAGCGCCGAGCGCGCGCTTCACCCGCCGCGTGTTGGTGCCGGCAAGGTAGCTCGCGGCGATCAGGGCTTCTGCCTGCCGGGTCATCCGGGCGTAGCGCGGCAGGACGGCACTGCGCCATTCCCTCGTCCCACCTTCGGGCCTTGCCACCCGAGCCCGCGGCACCGTGATCTCGAGCGGTCCGAACGAACCCAGGAGCCGGCGATGCCGCACGCCGTGCCGATAGCCGTCCGCAGGCCCGCCATCGCGCCCATAGCGAGCGCGCCCGAGAGCCGCCGTCAACTCTTCCTCGAGCATCCCTTCAATGAACCCGCGCATCCGCTCCCGCACGCCCGCCTCGATCGGATCAAACCACGCCGAGCCATCAAACAGGCTGCCAGCCGGCGTCGCTGTGCTATTCTTCTCCATGGCGTGATCTCCCTCGGCGCTCCAACGCCGAGTCTGGTGGTTGAACTCACCCGGAGATTACGCCACCCCCCAAATTTCCACACACTTCGCGACGGGACCGTCGCTCGATCACCTCAATAGTCCTTCTCAAGGAGTCGACCGAAAGCGAGGAGGAGGCGTCGGTCCTGCGCGAGACGGTATTCGATCGGCTGAACACAGGCGGCGTCAAGCTCGAGCGACAGGAGATCAGAAATGCCCTCTATCGGGGGGCGTTCAACGACATGCTGCATGAGATCACCCGGTCAGACGACTTTCGGGAGGTCTGGGGTATGCCTCGCTGGGTCGAGGGCGAGATTGAGACCAACCCGATGTTGGTCACCGACCCATTCTTCGCAAAGATGGCCGATGCCGAGGTCGCGCTACGGTTCTTCGCGCTGAGGCATGTCGATCATTATAGACGCGGCATGCAGGGCTTCCTCGACCTTTACATGAGGCGCGCCGCGAAGTTCCCTGACCCGGATGTCGCTCAACTTAAGGAGCTCTATCAGCACACTCTGCACTTGGCTCGCGAGATATATTCCGATCTGATCTTTAGACCCTATTCCGCGGAACGGGAAACATGGGACTCGAAACCGCATCGAGCGTTCCAGGACGCCGTAATGATCGGATTGTCCGAGCGACTTGCGGACGGCCTGGCGCTGAAGGAGCATTCCTGTGATGTGATCGAGGCAACCAAGCAGCTGTTCGTATCGCACCCGGACGGCACGTTTACCGGTCGGGGAAATACCAAGCAGGACATCAAGGACAGGATCGATCTTTATCAGAGCATGCTCGCAGACGTGCTGAGCTGACGATGTACAACGCCTTCCTCCAGCGCACAACGGAAACGATCTCCGCGCTCGGCAAGCACATCCTCACGTCGGACCACTTTCGGACGGCAGTGTTCGACGGCGCGTTGAAATGCGCTGCGGGAACACCCTGCTTCGATCCCGCGCTTGGCTCCACCAGAACGGCGCCGGACCGGCTCGAGTGGCGGGTCATCGATCACTGCGCGGCGGTCACTCGGATCTACGCTATTTACGAGCAGTTCGCCCACGAGATGATTCGCGAGCATCTCAGCCTCCTGCAGGGTTGGATCTCGTTTGCTGATCTTCCCGAGCCGATCAGATCGTCGTACCGACTGGGAATCGCGAAGATCCTGGACAAAAAGGAGGGCCCGCGGTTCGCCGATATAGACTTGGCTCAGCTCATCGGTGGGTATGATCGAGCCCTTACGGGCGACGAATACACGCTCGAGCCGCGCGCCATGCTCATGCAAGAGCAAAATCTGCGGCTTCCCGAGCTCCAGCGCTTCATGACCGCCTGCGGAATCGCCGGCGTGACGGCCTGGATCGAGCAGCACCGTGCGCTCAAGGATTTCTTCGCGAGCGATGATCGTCTCACGGCGACTGCCGCAAGCGAGATGGCAGAGCTCATCAAGTACCGAAATGACGCAGCTCACGGCAGCATCGACATCAGCGACATCCTCCACGTCAATGTGTTGATCGAATTCTGTGACTTCGTTGCTGCCGTGTGCGAAGCGATGGCGGAGCGGGTTCAACTCGCCGGATTACATTCGCTGAAGCCGTACGATCACGTGAAAGAGCGGGGCAAGGTAACCGAGTCCCAAAAGGGCGGCAAGGTCGCGATCGGCGCGATGACGGGCTTTTTCAAAGTCGGTTCCACGGTCTATCTGTGCGGAGAGACCTACTGCGTCGAACGCCGTATTCTCAGCCTGCAACTCGAGGGCGTTTCGCACGAGGAGGTCAATCTCACCTCAGCCACGGAACTCGGCATGATGTTCGACGCGCCAGGCAAAAAGAACGCCGTCATTATGGCGTTTGAGCCGCCCCCGGTTCCTGCGGTGCCCGAAGGCGCTCCGACCGATGGCACACCTGAGGAACAAGCTTAGGCATTGTGAACCAATCTACCCTACGCCGCCAGTGTTGCCCCTACGCCGCGGCTTGAAAACGCCGTTGCCTGGCCCAGCTTGCGTATACAGCTGTTTTGGGGAGCGACAGTATTCGTTCCCGTTGGCTAACTTTGGGCGCTCACTGATCTGTCGTCGTCACCGGTGCCTGTGCCCTGCCCGCATCCTCGAATTGGACTAGGATGCACGGCGCTTCAAGCAGCCCGATAAGCCGGGCGCCGTTGATCGGGCGAACCGACAGGCGATTGGCGGGATCGAAAATAAGTCGGATCTCGTCTTGCTGCCCGGTTTCCAGGCCCGAAACCAGGGCGACGATAAAATCCATTCCCTTTTCTTTCGCGCGCTCATATTCTGCATTCGAAAGCTCAACCGAGGATTGCGGGCCCCGCCCAGTCGCTTTCATTTCGACAAAGGTCCTCCAGCCAATGACGCCATCGGCGCCGATCCCATGCCTTCTACGAAAATCGACGAGCCGCTCATCTCGCGACGTGTTGAGCACCGGCTCCAAAAGCTCCCAGGCCCGCTGCTCGAGATCAGCGCTCGTATAGGCGATTGGCAGCGACGCGGGCTCGCTTCCGCTCGGCGGGCTTGGGGCGGGTGGGGTCGAGGCGAGGCTTTTTGCACCCGCAGGCTTATCAGGCCCGGGGGAGCTCCCTTCCACCACGACCGCTTCTGCGATCCCCCCCACCGAGTCTTTGAGCGTGCGCAGCGGGGCCGCAAACTTGCGGCCTGCCGGAGCAGACAGTTTGATTTTCGTCTTGAGTGCTCCGCTGATCTTGCGGGCTTGTTGTTCCATTGTTTCCCGGTGTTCCTCGTCAGACGCCAGCCGTATCGCCGCCGGGGCTTGCTCCAGGCTTTTCTGCCACGCGAGCGCCCATTCGCCGCCGATCTTGCGGGCAACATCGGGAGGAAAGAACGACGCGATCGCCCGCCCACAATACTCACGATCGCCGAGCCCGTTTTCACTTACATGCAATTCGATCGGCTCTGGAACCAGCACAGCGGTAAGGGATGCCACAATGGCCGCTCCCGAAAAAAGTGGATCCTCGACCTGAACAGGAATCGCGCCCCCGTAGACGAAGAGTGGAAGAGTCTTTAAGCGTTCCCAGCCGATTGAGATCTTGTCGCGCGTTGCGGCATCATTGCGCGCCAGTTCATCCGAAAGGTGCTCAACCGCCCGCCCAAAGCGTTTGCGATAATCGTCGCCGCACTTTAACGCGTGAGCCCGCCCGCCTACCACTCGCACCGCCGGGTTCGCTATGGTCACGCCCATCATCGACACCAGGGTTGGAAGGTCCCGGATATTGCAAGGTGGATTCCAGAAACGATAGCGCGGCAAGGCTGTCGCAAGCGCGCCGCGGAGCTCATCGCCCTCGACGAAGTAAATGGGGCGGCCAACCCTCCAGTGCCCGTCGCACGCGATCGGCAACGACTTCAACCGGGTTCGGTGCTTGCGTTCGGCAGTCGCCAGCAGCGGCTCCATATAGCGATAGACATCGATTAAGGCCGCACCCACGTCGACCGTGTAGCCTTGCGTGGCAAGCGCTTTGCAAAAGGCGAGGCAGTCATCGAGGTTGGGCTCGCGCACACCGAGCGTTGCCCACAGGTTGGCATGGATCGCTCCACCTGGAACGAACCGTTGCCGGTCATGAAAAATATCCCTCCCGCGTCGGACCTGGTCGGGCCGCCGCCATTGGCCCGCCCCGACATAAACGAGACCAGCACCTTCGGCGAAGCGCCGGCGTAGCTCCTGCACGGCCAGCCCGCCGATCGACGTGTTCCAGGCCACTGTGGAGGGGCACCGATTGGCGATTGCTCGATAAATTTGGTGTAGCTGGGCCTCGTCCAACGTCTGCTGATCGTCTCGCACCTTGGCAATGTAGTCGACCAAGTCGACGACGCGGACATCTGTGATGATGTCCAGCGCCTTCGCGATCGCGTCGCAAACGTCCCCTGCCTCGAGGCCAAACGCAAAGGTACTGTACAGCGTCTGCGTCTCAACAGTCTTGATCACCGCCCTGGCGGGCACGATGCGCTCGCCGCGGCCAACCGTAACCCACCCGGTTTCGCGCAGCTCATTGAGCCAGGCGGCCGTGACCACCCCCCGGTCGTGTGCGTAAACTCGGGCGACGTGCTCCGCGGGCGCCGTCTGATGCTGTTGATAGCAACGGCCCCAATTGCGCGACAAAGCCCGCAAGAGCGCCGGACTGCGGAGCTTCGCATCCTTCTTTGAGGCTCGCTGCAGATCGTTGAGCACGCAGGTGAGGTCGGGAGACACATAGTCATGCGCGACCCGTTCAGCGCCGGCTGCCCGAAGATGCTGGACGCGGATCGGGCTCCCCCGCGCGACGGTGCCGGTCTGTTTCAGTCGCGGCGACACTTCGGCGCCCAGAAGCATTAAGAACCTTCGCGGGCCACGGGAGATAGTCCCATCGTCGCGGCGCCGCCGTGCCCGCGTCGCGGTGGTTTTCAGCACGTCGGCGTAACGTGCTGCAATCCACTGGATACCAGGAAGCTTACCCGCTGCGACAGGCCAGTCGGGATGGTCACTGTCGATGGTCCGGGGCAGGTACGCGGCAGCTGGCGACACCTTCAGTTTCTCCGGGTTACCGGCTTTGTAGACATGGCCGTCGACCACAAGCACCGCGCCGACCTTGCGGCCTAACAGTTCGGCGCTGCTATCAGACAATTCGTCGAAGCGGTCGCGCAACGCCTGCAGGTCGGCATCATCGATTACAAGCGGGTCCCCGGCGAAACGTTCGGCAAATGCACTAAGCTCAATCACGGGATCAACGTGGCGGGTAAAGGCAGCCTGCTTGCTCAACCAATCGATCGCAGCGTCGCCGGCCTCACTGTTGGCGTATGCTCCATGAAGCTGATCGAGCAGGTGCCAGCGCGCGGCATAAGCCGACGGCCGCTCCCCGAACACCAAAGGGCGGGCCGTTTCGCCCGGCGGCCGACAGGCTAAGGCGCGGCCGTCATCGCTGAGCCAGAAGGGCCGTCCGAACAACGCGTTCCGGGCATGAAATGTGGTTAGACGCCCCGCCGCTTCGACCCACCAAAGCGGATCGTTGGCGGCGAACAAGCTGCCATCAAACCCGTTGAGCAGTTCAGTGGTTCCGATCACCTTCGACACCGCGATGGCGTCGAGAACGCTGCGCCAGCGGCCAGCAGCATCGCGGATGCTCTCGGGCAGGGCGTGGCTTTGCGATGCGAGCGCAATGATGTCGCCTGGCGCGAGAAAGCCGGCGAGTACGCGGGCTTCATAAGCGATGGCAGCGAGCGGCACCAAATCGGAGCCGACCCGGATCACGGCCCTCTCGCCGAGTTCGCCGCGTACGCGGCCGAACGCCCCGTCGAACCGCCCGCGTAGCCACCGGTCCTCGTCCTTGCCAACTAGCTCCTGCTCAAGTGGAATCAGCGCCCAGGCGCGCAGCGGATCAGAGGCCAGCAAGCCCGTGGCAACGTCCGCCACGAGGTCGGCACAGCGATCAATCAGCCAGTTGTTCCAAGCATTCTCAATCGCGCCATCGCGGGCGGTGCTGGGATCGAATTGCCCGTCCAGGGAAAAGGTCAACCCAACGGGTACCAGTGTCTTGAAGCCAATATACAGGGTGCTGCTTGCGGCGCGGTCCGGCAGCGCGATCGAGAGATCGGTCGCGCCACTCCTCGCCTTGTGCGCCGGGTGCAAATGGGCGGGGACGCTCACCGTCGCCTTCCATACCGTCCAAGCGCGCGTTGTGCTCCGCACTCGCCTTCGGCTCATGTGCAAGACACCGTCGCGAAGGCTGACAAAGCCCGGGTCCCCCCAGGTCTCGAAGCTCAGCGTTCTTTCAGCAATCGTCTTGCCATCAATGGCGCACCAGCGGAAGCGGCCGACCGAGCGGAGAAACAGCAGGCCGTCATCCTCCCAGCTATCGAACCATTCCTTCAGGGCAAGTTCGTCAAAATCGGCTTTGAGATCGAGCACCAGCAGGGTGTCCTTGACGGGATCGTAGAACCCGTCCAAGGCCGGTTCCGGAGCGAGCTCCGCCAGGGAGATCTGGTTGCCGGAGAAGTGATAGGGCGCGGAATGGACAGCGATCGCTTCCGCGATCCGGTCGAGGGTCTTAAGGCCAATGCCGAACCGACCTCGCTGGTCGATCCGATTGGTCTTAGTGGTCAAATAAGGCAGCGCCATTCCTAGAACATGCTGGCATGTGACCGGCTGTCCGTTGTGAACCACCAGGAGTTGCTGTGATTCACCGTGCTCTCGCAACGCAAAGCGCACTTCGGTTGCACCCAGGTCGTCGCCGTTCTGAATGACTTCAACTAGCCCTTGGAACTGACTGACGTTGAGATCCGCGGCCGCATGCTGGGCGTTTTTCATCATCTTTTTGATCACGCCGGGCGAGCCCCGCAGCGCCGCCGCCAGTCCATCGATCACAGCCCGCGCAAACGCCGGTGTCCTTGGATCGGTGAGTCCTTCAACTTCTGGTCCACCCTCCCAGATAAGCTGAGCCGCCTCAGCACCGCGTCCGGCGTCCTCCTCGGGTGGCCGCTGAGTTTCTGTTTCAGCAACGTCGGTCATCGAACCTGCAAGCTCAACGCAAAGCCCTTTGCATTCCCTTACCTAGCACAGAAAAGGCAGAGCGAACGATTCCGGAACAGAAATCCCGCCGCTCCTATGACCACCGGCTTTTCACCCATCCCAGTAAAGAAAAGCGCGTAGGCGAGTGTCCGTTTCAGAGGAGGCGGTCGAGGCCGACGAAGAACCGGGATGGGCGCGAACCTGCCCGAGTTAGGTGGCGCCGAACGTCCGCTTCCGGGATCGTGCGATGGACCGACGTACGCCCATGTTGGGTCGAGACGGGAAGTCCGAGCCAGGCACGGCCGCTCGGCAATGCAACCATGGGTTAGGTTCATAACACTCTAGAAAGGCGCCCGGGGCCGGGTCGATGCCGCAGCGCTTGTGCCCGGCCCGGTCCGCGCCGGCGCCGGCCTGGACGGCCCGGGGCGGGCGATTCTGGCCGCGTTAGCCGGGCGTCGGTCCGGCAATCGCCCGACGGCGCGCCATGACCTTCATCGCCAGTTCCTTGGTGTTGATCTCGACGGCGCCCACCGCCAAAGCGAGCGCTCGCTTGCTCAGCGCAACGTCGTAATGGTCCCTCTGATACCAGCACCGCGCGACTCCGATCCGGTGAGCGCGTTGTAGGTGCGCGTCGTGAGCGCGAGCTCGTCGATCCGCAAATCCAACACCGCTGCGTCCTCGGCTTCACTATCGGGGCTGGCGGTTGGTTCGTTCGAACAGGTTTCGCCGGGATCTCGCCGCCGGAAGATGTCGACGCAGCGGTTGCGATGCCCGGTCGAACGTGAGACGCCGATCGACGCCTCGCGGGCCAAGACCGCCTTCCGGTAGCGCGGTAGCACCTGGTCGAGCCAGACGACGTAACAACCGGGCGCCAGGCGCTCGGCCAGGGTGCGCATCACGCGGTCGCGGTTGACCATGGGCGTGCCGTAGTGAGCGGCGTCCTCGGCGCTATAGGGCGGATCAGCGACCACCAGGTCATACTGCTCGAGCGGCGCGCCCGGGCACGTTTCGGCGTCAACGCAAAATGTCGGGTCGAGCTCAGGCCGGATGTCGAGCGTGTCCCCGCGCAGGATCGAGAGATCGACCTTGCCGGCGAAGAGATGCACTACGCGCGTCTTGTCGGGGACCGGAATCAGCACGAGGAGCCAGCGGCGGAGGCACCAGGCCGCCGCCCGTTCCGCCGGTGTCGTCGCCACGGCGGGCACCAACCGGTCGAGGAGCGGGTTCACGACGGCCGTCTCCGCGCTTCGCCGGGGACAATCCCGGTGGTGCTCAACCATTCGGTGATCCATGCCTGGGTCGCCGGCGAGCCGCCGCAGAGCAACCCGTGCACGAGCAGCGCGGCCCGGCGGAAGGCGGCACATTTCTCGGCATCGGCGAGCAGCGCGAGCTCCTCGAGGAGCCGCTTCCGGGCCATGGCATAGGCGGCGAGCAAACCCTCCACCGTGTCGAGTTCGACGATATCGCCGGCGGGCGATAGCAGCGCGGTGACCATGTCCGCGATCGAGTTCGCCGTCGTCAGGGTCATCTCAGCGACCAGCGCAGCAGTTTCACGCTCCGGCAGGATCGCGAAGAGATCGGCGAGCAGGCGCTGGCGGGTCGTCAGGTCCGGCGGCGCGCCGCTCACGGCGTGGCCTCTCTGAGCCGCTGGGCGCGCGGGATCGCCCATTCATCAAGGCAGGCCAGCATCTCGGCGGCGTCACGCACCACGGCGACCCGGCCGCCGGCGGCGAGCACGGCCGCCGCGACGAGCTCCTGCTCCTCGGAAAGCCGGCCGTCATCGGCCTTCACTTCGGCAAAATGCGCCCGGCCCCGGTGCAGCACGAACATGTCCGCGACACCGGGGATGATGCCGCGAGCACTCCGGGTGCCGGGGGCGGCACCGGCGTAGTCGGCGATGTCGGTGGCCCACCAGACCACCCCGGCGCGGCTGACGCGTCCGGGCGGCCCGAGCTCGAGCCGCAGGCAATCGGCAATCAGACGCTGGAGGGGATGCTCGCGCCGGACCGGCGGCGTCAGGCGAAAGCGCGGCTTGGGCATCATGTTTTGTTTCGCCGGCGCGGTGGAGCCTGCGCGTGGGCACGCAGCGCGGCTTGGATCTCCGCCGCAAGCACGGTTGTCGGTTTTGTCACAATGGAAGCAAGGTCGGTGAGCGCCGCCTGCAACTGCTCGAGCAGATCGCCGGATTGATTGTAGGCATCCAGGAGAGCGTCCTGCAGATCGAATAGCTTGTTCAGCCGTTTCTGTTGCGCGGTCTGCAAATTCACGGCGCCGATCAGGCTGCGCACGGCCTTGTCGAGCGCGTCGAACCTGCTGTTGATCTCCGCGAGCCTATCGCCCTCATGCTCGGTCCGGCTCCTCGGTGCACGCGGTCCGCCGTGGATGAACCCGGCCTCGTCGATGATCGTGTCCATTGTCTCCTCTCTTCATTTCAATCAACGTCAGGGGCAGCGCCGTCTGCTGGGCGCAGTTTTTCGGCGGGCGGGGGAAGCGATGGCGTCCAGCCGGTCGCACCATTTGGCGCGGCAAGGGGACGACACGTACGACCGTCACGACCCGCGGTGGTAGCTGGACCGGCGGCGCGGTGACCCGCGGCGACGGCCGGCCGGCACCCGGGATGACCGCCCGCCCGTCGAGGCTGCGCGCCAACCGATGCAAGGCTGCCACGACTTCGGATCTCGCCTCATAGAAGGCTTCGGCCTCGCGCCAGTCCGGGCGCAGGCGGCTGACCGCGCGGGCGAGCTCTGCGAGCTCGGCGCTGGCGGAGGTTTCGTTGACAACGGCTGCAGTCATGATGTCGGGTTCGATTGGCTGATGATGTTGAGCACGGGCGGGCCGGCGTGATCGGCGCGCCACGTGACCCACGCGAATGACCAGCGCGGGGCGGTGGTCGATCCCGGGATCCACCGCGGCCGCCAGGCGCAGAGATCGACGATGGCGGCGCGGTTGAAGATCGCGGCCCGGCTGCTGGCGGTCAGATGGTCCCAACGGTGCAGCAAGACGAGCGCCTGGCAGGTGCCGCTCTCCATCAGCGCGAGACCGCGTGCGGTGAACGCATCGAGCGCGTTGAAAGGCGGGTTGGTGACGATGCCGGCGAAGCGGCCGAGCGGCGGAGCGTCGATCACGAAGTCCAGCGCTGGCAGGTCCGTCACCACCACCTTCCGGCCAGCTTCCCGGAGCGCACGGGCAAGCCCACCGTCACCGGCGGCAGGCTCCCAGATCGGGCCGGGCGGCAGCTCGGCCAAGACGTGCTCTACCAGCGCGCCGAGGAGGCAAGCCGGCGTCGGCCAGTTGTCAGCCCCATCCCGGTGCGGCTGCGGGCGTAGCGCGGCCGGATCGCGGCGGCGGACGGCGGAGCCCGTGCTTGAGGAGGCGCTCACGGCGCCCACCGCGGTCGCCGCAGGCGCGCGCCTGGCCCGGTCGCGTTCAGGATCGGGAAATCCCCGATCTTCAGCCCCAGCACGAGGCGGGCGCCATTGGCGGTCTCCGAGATCCGCACGCCCGGCACTGCTCCCGCCTCAAGGGCATGAACCAACGCCAGCGGATCACCGGCCGGGCAGAAGGCAGCGAAATCGGCGACCGCGTCGCCCACACCGACGCAGCAGCCCGGCACCGGGTCGGTCCGGGCTGCGAGCCATTCGCCGGCGCCGGTGGGCAGTGCCGCGACCGGACGGGCCGGCGGGCCGGTTGGAGCTCGATCGTCAGTCCGCTGGAAGCGCCCATCGTCCGAAAAGAGGGGGGCGACCGGCGGGACCGGATCAGCTGCCCGAAGCACGGCAAGCAGCTCGGCTTTGGCGGCGAGGACCTCGGCCCGCAAGGCGGCGGTCAGAGCCTCCGGCGGTCTCAGCACGAGGTTGTCGCCCTTCGCAAGCACGCTGAGCCCGGCGGCGCGGAGCCGCGCCAACAGATCGGCGGCGCTCACGACTGCCTCTCGGGATCGATCGAGAGCCTCTCTGACCGCCCGGCCGGGATGTGTGTTTTTTCCAGATAGAAAGGGTAGGTAAAAAATCGGCCCAACCGGCCTACCGGCCCATTGCTTTTGTTTTCAATGATTCGCCCCGGGCCGGTTTCCTGGCCTAGCTGGCCCATGAGCTGGCCCAACCGGCCCACTGACCGGGCCGATCGCCCCTGATCGGCTTGTGAGATCAGCCATGGGCCGGTTTGGGCCAGCTCATGGGCCAGCTTGCTGTTCCAACCGGCCCGCTCTAACCATTTGAAAGCAAAGCGAATGGGCCGGTGGGCCGATTGGGCCGGTTTTTTACCTACCCTTTCCATCTGGAAAAAACACATAGGCCGGTCGCCGCCCGGGCGACCGCAAAACTCCGGTCGCGATGCTTCCCCTCGGGTCACAGCAGCACCTCATTCAAGAACAGATCCGTCGCTTCAGCTCCGGCGCTGCTGCCGTTGTCTTGGGGGCGCACCACGATGAGCGTGACGGTGCGCGGACCTCCATGACGCTTGCGCACGATCGTGCACTCGATCCCGAGTGCCCGGAGGAAACTGGCCAGACGCCGCAGCCGGCTGCTGAGTACCTCCGGCGTCGCCGGCCAGGTGGTGGCCTTGGTGACCGTGTCACCGGCCTGCTCGCGCAGCGCCTCGAGCAGTGCGCCGAGCGTGCCCTCCCAACGGCCGAGCATCTGCTTATCGAGGAACCCGCACAGCGCGCTGCCGACCGGATCGCGCTCAACCACGTCCGCGATCGCGGTGCGCCGATTCTCGGCATAGGCCGCCATGGACGTGCCCGGCGTCCAGCCGAGCGCGCCTTCGCAAGCGCTCGCCCAGATCGCAAAATCTGCCATCCGCGGCAGCGTCGTCAGCTTGGTGTCTGGCAATGCCCGTAAACCATGCGCGACCGCATCCAGGAGCGAACCGAGCATCGCCGGCTGTGCGGCGGCAAATTCCGCCTTGAGCTCATCGTCGCGACGGCGCGCTTCATCGCCGATTGCCTGCAACGTCAAGAAGATCGCCCGGTCGGCGAGGTCCGGCCGATGCACGAAGTCAACGATCCCGTTCAGCCCGATCGGCCGCGTCGCCTCAAAGATTTTTTCCTCGTCATCGGTCCACAGCGCGCGCGTCGCGTGGCCGCCGCCGCTGGTCAGCCGGCAAAGGCTGTCGGACAGCCATTCGGGCAGCCGCGACACATTGTCGTAGGCGACCCAATGGCTGTTGCCCGCCGCAATGAACAGGTCACGATCATTCCGCGGCAGGGCCCGCAATGGGGTCGTGCCGGGATCGATCAAGGAGCGAATGAAGTTGAGCAGCGTACTCTTCGCGCTGCCGTGCTCGCCTGTGACGATCAGCGCGGGATAAGGCCCGACCGGTCGAAATGAAGCCAGCAGCACGGCGACCGCGAGCACGAAGCCGGCATCCGGCTCCTCATCGTCTTCACCGTTGGGGAGATGAGGCTTTGCCTTGTCGTGCTGCTTGACGTTCAGGAACGCGCGGAGCTGATCGATCGAACCACCTCGAACCGGCTCGGGCAGCGGCAGCATGCCCGGCGTACGCCGGAAACGGCAGGGCGGTACGGTGACCAGCCGCCAGCCTGCGGGATCGATCTCTACGGCTCGCCAGGTCGCATCGACGAGATCGAGATAGAGCTTCTCTTCATGCTCGCCGATGCGGAGGAAGACTGTCAGTTCCGGGGCGTCATAATGTGCCTTGGCCTCGATCACGCCCAAGGCCGATTGCAGCGCATCGCTGGACGGCGCCCCTTGTTGATCTTCATAGTACCGCTTGGATAACCATCGCTTGAACCCGCGCGAGCGCACCTGCCAGGTCTCGCGGTGCCCTTCGACGGTGATATCGGCGTACGGCGTCAAGTCACTGCTGTGGAAGAGCTCGGCCGCGCTGGCGATCTCGACCAGCAGCGCGGCTTGGGTCTGCCGCTCTCCACTCTCTCCCACCTCGCCGGCGATCGCCTTTTCGAGTGCGGTGATCCGGACTCCGGCTTTCCTCAGCCGGATGCGCAACCACTCATAGGCTCGCCGGTCGCTCGCCCTGAGCTCGCTGAGCGCGATCAGGGTCTCGGCATCGAATGGCGCGCTGGCGTCGGTCTTCGCCCGCTCGAACAGCGTGTCGAGCGGCGGCTCCAGCTTCGGCGCCTCGCCAGTTTCATCGGCGGAGGATTCGGTTGCGCCTTCGGCCTCTCCAGCGGCTTCGGCTTGATGGGAATCGTCGGCGCCGGCGGCATCCGTTGCACCGTTTCCACGCTGGCTGCCGGTTCCGCTCTTTTCGGGGCTAGCGCTTCCAGGGTCGGCCGTTTGATCGCTTGAACCGGCCCGCATGTCCTCCGAAAGAAGCGCCCGCTGATCGTGTTCCGGCCCCGGCGCGCCGGAGAATTCTTCGAGAGTTGGCTGTCCGACCGGTGGAGGGCCGCCATCCCCGATCCACGCGAACCTTTTGCCGGTGCTGGCCTCGACCATGACCCGCACATGCGGCAACGGCTGTTCGCCGTCGGCGAGCTCGTGCCAGCCCGGGCCGGGTGGCAGGCTGGTGCCGCTCACCGCGCAACCTCACTGTGCTGCCTGCCTCCGCGCCGGGCCTGGTGCTGAGTGATCGCCCACTGGTGAATCCGCCGTGCCTGCTCGACGGGAACGCCGAGGCGTTCGGCTTTCGCCTGCAATGTCTTCCAGGCACGATCAGTTGGCGTCCTGGTCCGCAACAAGGCGAAGGCAGTGCGCGCAATGGCCCGCGAGTACTGCGGCGGTGGCGGCGCCGGCGGCAACTCGAGCGGCGTCGTGCGGCCGATCTGCAATCCCGACGCGGCGGTCTTTTCGGCAGTACGCCAGTCTTCGACGGTTCGCGGCAGGGCGGCGAGCAGCCAACCGATCGCCGTGCCATCGTCAATGCCGCTTGCGGCGAGCGTACCACCAATCAGAACGCTCATGTTTCGGAGAATAGAGTGCTTTTGCCCTTCGGCAGCGGCGCGCACGCGATCGAGGGCGC
This sequence comes from uncultured Pseudomonadota bacterium, assembly GCA_963745975.1. Classification (GTDB taxonomy): domain Bacteria; phylum Pseudomonadota; class Alphaproteobacteria; order Acetobacterales; family Acetobacteraceae; genus JAKAWQ01. The sequence goes on along the minus strand of CAVUZJ010000009.1, from coordinate 983,154 downwards.
GCTCGATCACCCGCCGCGCCTGCTCGCATGAAGTCCGGTCGTAACAGGGGGAGGTTATTGCGGGCGCCAGACGCGCCGGGGCCGGCCGCGGCAGCGCCAGGCCGGGCTGCAACAACCAGTCCGGCCAATGCGCGATCGGCACGTCATGAATCACACAATAGCCGCGTGACGGCGGCCAAACGGCATAACCGCCCTCACCTCGGACATCGACGCCCAGTCCGATCCGCCCAGCACTATTACGCACCCCATGCACGTGCTCGAACAGCAGATGCCGGCCGCCGCTCATGCTTTCATGGATTCGTGTTTCCGGGAGCTCGGCGGCGTGCGCGGCTTGCCAGGTGCCGGCGCCGTGGCGGTAGTCGAGATCGAGGATATCGATTCCGCTCCGCTCGCCGCTGGGTACGCCGACCAGGCAGGCCCGCGGATGACGGAACAGGCGTGCGAGCTCAGCGGGAACGGTGCTGGCATCGCGCAAGCCATGCCCGCCCTCGCGCTCGGAGATCGCAGGGCGTTTATCGGCCGCGCAGGGGAAAACGGGGAGTCCAGTGGCGGCAATCGTTCGAGCAATGTCGATGATGGTGCGGCTCATGGTTTTCCCCTCATCATGCCAGCGCCGCGGGATCGCGTTGCCGCACCAAGCGCACCACGGCGGCGCTGATGCGGTCGCGCATATCGCGATCCGGGGTCTCGATGACGGGCACGTATTTCCGCTTGCCGCGCTCATCGGTGAGCACGTGGCCGTCGGTTCCGATCTGCGGCTTGCCCGGCATCAACGCGTAAGACCGCTCGCTATTCCGGTGTATCGGCAGCTCGTTGATGACCAGGCCCGGCGGATCAATGCGGACGGTGGCGAAGCCGCGGAGAGTGTTCTGCCTGAGCGGGCGCCATTCGAGCAGACGCAGCCGGCCGACGACGGCGCCGGACCGCCTGGGCGGCGCATCATTCATGGCCGGCCTCTATCTGCGCGCTCTGCTCGCGGAGAACGTGCGCCACCCAGCCGCGGCGGTGAGCGGGCGATGGTGATCTCCAGCGAGATGATCTATTTGCTGAAGCACACACAGAACCTCCTCCGGCCCCGGGCTTGTTCCGGGGCCGCTTTTTTTCGGCGCGCTGATGAAAGGGATTAGGCCGCGGCGACGAGCTGCTGTTCGATCTCGGCGAGCGGCCGGCCGATCTTCTTCTCGATTGAAGTGACCAGCAGATACATCCGGTTGCCGATCATGATGTACTCGAACTGGCCCTCGCGCGCGGCCTGGCGGACGGCATGCTGCGGCCAGCCGAAAATCCTACCGACCTCGGTCGTGGTGCGGGTCTGCCGGAGCGGATCGCGATGATGCGGTCCCCGCTTGCGGCGCTTCCTTGGCATCTCGGGCACTCCCGGTAGCAACGAGTTCTGCCGGAGCTTACCGAGCGCGCACATAATGCCTCAAGGCAGCGGAGCCGTCACTGGCAACAGAAATAGGTAATAAAGTTGCTTTTTGTGGCGGATCTAGCCTTGCTACCCGTCACAAATAACCGTATAGGATCGGCGAAGCCAAATAAGCCAAATATGACGGGATGGCATCCGGTTTCCATGCAAACTCTTTCGCCCTTCAAGCCGCCCGAGCTCTGGCCAATCTCTTGGGCGCCGCTCCTGCTGCCGCCCCGCGACGGTCACCCGGCTGCCGTCCTTGCGCCGCCCCGGGAAGGTCAGGCGGCTCATCCGCCGTTCGCCGGCGCCTGGCGCAGCGTCAGCGAAATCGACCCCGGCAACGGTCATCATGTGCTCGCCGTAGTCCATCGCTTTGGCGCGTTGTCGCGAGCAGCGGAGGAGCCGGATGGAGAATCGCTAGGGCTCTGGGAGCAGTTAGTTGCTGATCTCGTGCCCCTTGCCGGCGCCTGGAGCGATACCGGCGAGCTAGCGCAACAGTCCCGGGTTGAGCAGGCCGAGCAAGCGGCAATCCGGCTTCTTGATCGTATTCTGCTCGGCATGGTGCCGGCTGCCGACGGGCTGCGATTCATGCGGAATGGTTTCGGGATCGGGATCCGCGCGAGGAACCTGTTCACGTATTGGCTGTTGCAAGCGGTTCACTCAGTTGGAGTGAGGCCGCGTTTTCAGCGGTGTTCTTATTGCGGTTGGTGGTTTTCGTTGGAGGGCGGGCGTCGCGATCGCAAATTCTGCTGTGCCGCGCACCGTACCGCTCTGGCGGCCGGGCGGCCCAAGCCGCCGCGATTCTGGGAGGGCGCTTGAGATGGCCTCGATCATCCGCCGCGGCGACAAGTTCCGCGTCATCTGGGCCGTTTACGTCGAGGGCCGGCGGCATCTCCGCAGCCAGAGTTTTCCGACCATGGCGGCGGCGCGCACCTTTTGTGCTGCCCGGGCAGACGAAGAGGCGCGCCGCATCGGCGCCACGGCGCGCAGCCTTGGCAGCTTCCTCGAGGAGTGGCTGACGGCCAAACAGACGGCGGTCAAAGCAACCACCTTCGCCGGCTATGAGCGCAATGCTGCGTTCGCTCGTGGCCACAAGATCGGCGATCAGGTCCTCGATCGCGTCACGGCGCAGCATCTCGAACGTTTCTACCGTGATCTCGCGACCACACCCGCTGGGCGTGGCAAGCCTCTCAGCGGCAGGTCGATCGGCCACATCCATGCCCTTCTGCAGAACGCCCTCGGCGATGCGCAGCGCTGGCGTTTGGTGGCCGAGAATGCCGCCAGCCTGGCCCGGCCGCCGCGGCTCGATCGGGCGCCGGTGCCGGTGCTGAGCGAGGCAATGGTGCAGGCTTTTCTCGATGATCTCGACCGCAACAATCGACCGCTGTTGCCGCTCGCGGCGTTGGTCGCGACGAGCGGATTGCGGCGCGGCGAAGCGCTCGGCGTCACGCTTTCGGCGACCGACTGGGTGCGGCGGCGGATCGCGATCCGTCAGGTGGTGGAAGAGGTCGGCGGCGCCTGGCGGCTGCGAGCAGGCGCGAAATCGGCGAGCAGTTGTCGCACGATCGCTATCCTGCCGTGGGTCATGGAGCTCCTCGCCGAGCAACGAAAGACGGCGGCCGAGCAGAAGCTCAGGCTCGGCGCCGGCTGGCGCGACCATGATTTGCTTTTTCCTGATCCGCTGAACGGCGGGCCGATGCGCCCGGCGGCGGTGACGCGGGCCTTTCACCGGGCGGCTCGGCGCGCCGGCTGGCCGGTCGGGATCGCATCGGTGCATGGCCTCCGACACTTCGCCGCCTCGGCCGCGCTCGCCGGTGGCGGCAGCCTGGCCGCGGTCAGCAGCCGGCTCGGTCACTCCTCGCCGCGCGTCACGCTGGCGCTCTACGTGCATGCCGAGACGGCGCAGGACGAGGCCGCCGCGACGGCGATGGGCGGCGGCCTGCGGGCGCCGCGATCGCCCCGATGATCGGGTCTGCGCGCACGAGTTCGCGAGGTGCCCCGCCGCGACGGCGGACGGCGACGGCGGGCAAAATCCGGCCGGGCGAATTCGCCGCCGGGGAACGCCGCGGCAACCGCCGGGCAACACCCCGGGAACGGAACTGTTGCCAGGGCTGTTGCCAGGGTCCGGAAAAGCGCGGCTTTCGAAATGAAAAACCTAATAGAATCAAAATGCCGGGTGAGGGATTCGAACCCCCGGCCTACGGTTTACAAAACCGCTGCACTACCGCTGTGCTAACCCGGCCCGAGACCCTCTTGCGCCCCCATCTTCCTGCTTGGCAACCGGCAATCGCGACGGCGAGTGGGGCGCATGACGGGGGTTTCATCACTGCGCCAGGGTAACGTTCACCCGGGGATCCCCAGTTTGATCGACAGAGTGGCGCCGGAGCGGCGCCGACCTCTTGAGCCCATGCAAGGAGACTATGATGCCTCAACCGACCACCTCCCGCCGCCCGGGGGGCCGAGTGCTCAGCGCCTCGCTGATCGCGGTCCTGCTGGCCGGCACCGCCCTCGGCGGCTTCGCGGCCGGCCGGAACCTCATCGTCACCCCGGCCAAAGCGGCAACGACGGAGGCGACGGCCACCGATGCCTCGGCAGGGCTGCCGAGCTTCGTTCCCCTGGTGGCCCGGGTGAAGCCGGCGGTGGTGTCGATCACGAACGACCTCCAGACCCACCCGGCCGACATGCAGGGCCCGCCGCCGGGCCTCTTTCCCTTCCCCTTCGGCATGCAGCCCCAGCAGCCCGAAGCGGTCGAGGCGCGTGGCTCGGGTTTCATCATCAGCGCCTCGGGGATCATCGTCACCAACAACCACGTCGTGAAGGATGAGAAGTCCCTCACCGTCACGCTCGATGACGGCACCAACCTGCCGGCGCACGTCATCGGCACCGACCCGCGCACCGACATCGCGGTGATCAAGGTGGACGCGGGCCACCCGTTGCCCTTCGTCCAGCTCGGCAATTCCAACGAGGCGCAGCCGGGCGAATGGGTCGTCGCCATGGGCAATCCGTTCGGCCTCGGCGGAACGGTGACCGCGGGAATCGTTTCGGCGCTCGGCCGCAGTATCGGCGACAGCCCTTACGACCAGTTCATCCAGACGGACGCGCCGATCAACGAAGGCAACTCCGGCGGGCCGCTCTTCAACCTCCAGGGCCAGGTGATTGGCGTCAACACCGCGATCATCTCGCCCTCGGGCGGCAGCGTCGGCATCGGCTTCGCCATCCCCTCGAACACCGTGCGCACGATCGTCGCGGACCTCCGCAAAGACGGCCACGTGACGCGCGGCTATCTCGGCGTCGAAGCGCAGCCGATCACGCCCGCCATGCAGCAGGCGCTGCATCTGCCGAGCGCCGACGGCGCACTGATCGCCTCGGTCCAGTCCGGCACGCCGGCCGAGCACGCGGGCCTGCACGCGGGCGACGTGATCACCGCGGTGGACGGCAAGACGGTCAAGAGCCCGCGCGATCTCGCGATGGACATCACCGCCATCAAGCCCGGCGACACCGCGCATCTCCGGGTGCTCGACAACGGCAACACCTCCAACCTGACCGTGGCGCTGGCGACCCTGCCCAACAACGTGACGGCGTCGAACGCGACGCCGAGCCCGAGCCACGCGGAGCTCGGCCTGGCGCTCGAGCCGATGACGCCGGACGCTCAGAGCCAGCTCAACCTGCCCGCCGGCACGCGGGGCGCAGTCGTGGCGGAGGTGGCGCCGAACTCGCCGGCGGCGACCGCCGGCATCCAGCCCGGCGACGTCATCGTCGGCGTCGGCGAGACCCCGATCACCTCGGTGCACGAGGCGCTGAACGCGATCCACGCGGCCGAGCACAAGGGCGGCGCAGTCGCGCTGCGCGTCCTGCACGACGGCCAGACCGTCTTTGTCGCGATCAATCTCGGCAAAGGCGCCGGCAACCAGGGCTGATCCGAAAAAGGCAAGGGGGGCTCTGCCCCCCTTGACCCCCTGCTGGGGCCTCTAGGCCCCAGCAGGGGGTCCAGGGGGACAGCGTCCCCCTGGCCTTCCTTCAGTGCGCCTCGGCCCAGTTGCGGCCGATGCCGGTCTCCACCGCCAGCGGCACGCTGAGCTCCGCGGCGTGCGTCATCACGTCCGCCACGGTCTTCGCCGTTCCTTCCGCCTCCGCCGCCGGCGCCTCGAACAGCAATTCGTCGTGCACCTGCAGGAGCATCCGCGCGCGGAGCCCGGCCTTGGTGAGTGCGGCGGGCATTCTCACCATCGCCCGCTTGATGATATCGGCGGCCCCGCCTTGCAGCGGCGCGTTGATCGCCGCCCGCTCGGCGTAGCCGCGCCGCGCCGGGTTCTTGTCGCGAATCCCCTCGATGTAGCAGCGCCGTCCGAAGGCGGTGAGCACGAAGCCATTCGTGCGGGCCTCTTCTTTCGCCCGCTCCATGTAGGCGCGGATCCCCGGGTAGCGGGCGAAGTAGGTGTCGATGTAGGCCCGTGCCTCCGCCGGCGGAATGCCGAGCTGGCGCCCGAGACCGAAGGGGCTGATGCCGTAGATGATGCCGAAATTGATCGCCTTGGCGCGCCGCCGCGTCAGCGGGTCCATCCCCGCGGCCGGCACTCCGAACACTTCCGCCGCCGTTCGCGTGTGGATGTCCTCCCCGCCCGCGAAGGCTTCCTTGAGCGTCCCGATATCCGCGACATGCGCGAGCAGCCGGAGCTCGATCTGCGAATAATCGGCGCTGACGAGGACATGGCCCGGCTCGGCGATGAAGGCGCGCCGGATCCGCCCGCCCTCCTCGGTGCGGATAGGGATGTTCTGCAGGTTGGGGTCGGTGGAGGCGAGCCGGCCGGTCGAGGTGCCCGCCATCATGAAGCTCGTGTGCACGCGCCCGGTTTCCGGGTTGATCTCGTTCACCAGCGCATCGGCGTAGGTCGATTTGAGCTTCTGGAGCTGCCGCCATTCGAGCACGCGCGCGGCCAGCTCCTCGCCCTGCTCGGCAAGCGCCGCGAGCACGCTCGCATCGGTGCCCCAGGCGCCGGTCTTCATCCGCCGCCCACCGGTGAGCCCCATCTGGTCGAACAGCACCTCGCCCAACTGCTTGCCCGAGCCGACATTGAATTCGTGTCCCGCCAGGCGATGGATCTCGGCCTCGATCGTTCCCATCCGCTCGGTCAGCTCGACCGAGATGCGCGAGAGCTCCGCGGCGTCCACCTTGATGCCCGCGCGCTCCATCGCCGCCAGCACCGGGATCAGCCGCCGCTCGATCTGCTCGTAGAGCGCGAGCGCGCGCACTTCGCGCAGGCCCGGCTTGAGCGCGTGCCAGAGCCGGAGCGTGACGTCGGCGTCCTCCGCGGCGTAGGCGGCCGCCCGCTCGATCGGCACGGCGGCGAAGCCCACGCGCGCGCGTCCGGTGCCCGTCACCTCGTCGTAAGTAATCGGCGCGTGGCCGAGATGCAGCCGCGAGAGCTCGTCCATCCCGTGCCCGTGCCGGCCGCCTTCCTGGCTGTAGGAGATCACCATGGTGTCGTCGATCGGGCTTACCGTGCGGGCGCCGGCGCGGGCGAGCACGTGGAGGTCGAACTTCGCGTTCTGGAAGACCTTGAGCACCGAGGGCTCGGCGAGCAGCGGGGCGAGGGTGGCGATCGCATCGGCGGGCGCCATCTGCTCGGCGCCGCCCTGATGGCGGAGCGGCACGTAGCAGGCGCGGCCCGGCGCGGTCGCGAGCGAGAAGCCGACCAGGTTGGCGGTGAGTGCGGCGAGCGAATCGGTCTCGGTATCGACCGCGACGATGCCCTTTTCGTGCGCCTCGGCGATCCATTCCGCGAGCGCCGCCAGGTTCGTGACTGCCGCGTAGGGGCCGAAGGGGGCCGCCTCCGGCACCTCCGCGGCTGCGGCGGGCGGCGGCGGCTGCGGCGCCGGCTCGATCCCGAGCCGCTGCAGCACGCTGCGAAACCCCTGGGCGGCGAGCCACGCGCCCAAGGTCGCGGGCTCGGGCGTGCGCACGCGAAGCTCCGCGAGCGGCAGCGGGAGCGGCGCATCGGCGCGCAGCGTCACGAGCCGGCGCGAGAGGCGCGCGTCGTCCGCGTGCGCGATCAGAGCCTCGCGCCGCTTCGAGGGCGGCATGGCGGGTGCGGCCTCGAGCACGCCCTCGACATCGCCGTAGGCGCGCACCAGCTCCGAGGCGGTCTTCGGCCCGATGCCCGGCACGCCCGGGACATTGTCGGTCGGATCGCCCATCAGCGCCTGCACCTCGATCACCTTCTCCGGCGGCACGCCGAAGCGCTCCGCGACCTCCGCCGGCCCGATCGGGCGCTGCTTGATCGGGTCGAGCATCGTCACCTCGGGTCCGACCAGTTGCATCAGGTCCTTATCGGAGGAGACGATCGTCACCTGCCCGCCGACCGCCCGCGCGGCTTCGGTGTAGGAGGCGATCAGGTCGTCGGCCTCCCAGTCGGCAAGCTCGATGGCCGGCACGGCGAAGGCCGCCGTCGCCTCGCGCACCAGCGGGAACTGCGGCACGAGCTCCGGCGGCGGCGGCGGCCGCTGCGCCTTGTATTCCGCGAAGACGCGGTTGCGGAAGGTTTCGCGGCCGGCATCGAAGATCACCGCAAGGTGCGTGCCCGTGTGCTCCTTCAAGAGCTTGGCCAGCATGTTGGTGAAGCCGAGCACGGCGTTGACCGGCGTTCCGTCCGGCCGGGTGAGCGGCGGGAGCGCGTGGAAGGCGCGGAACAGGAAGCCCGACCCGTCGATGAGGACGAGGCGGAGAGGTGGTGCGGTCTCCCGGTCCACGCCCGGTCAGTGCCCTTCCAACGGCGCCGCTCCCGGCGCGAGGACGAAAAGGCGCGAGCAATAGGGGCAGACGATCTTGCCGTCCTCGAGGTGGAGGAAGACCCGCGGATGGCCAAGCGGCTCCTCGCCGCCGTCGCAGGCGACGATATTTTCGGTCACGGGAATGATTTCCGTGGGGGTGGCGGCGCCCTCCGGCATCGTGTCCTCTGGCTGTCTCGAACCGAGCCCCGAATGTGAGGCATGCGGGCGGTGGGTGCAATGTGCGCCCCGGGAAGTCAGGGCGGCTCGCTTCCCTTTCCCGGCGCGGGGTGCTGGCGATGGCCGCGTCCGCCTTTCTCGCCGGCTGCGCGGCGCGTCTCGTGCCGGCCGGCCCTCCCGTGATGCCGCCTTCGCTCGCGGCGCACGCCTTCGTGATGCCGGACGGCGCCCGCCTTCCCTACCGCAGCTGGATGCCCGCGGGGCGGCCCACGGCGATGATGCTGGCGCTGCACGGCTTCAACGACAGCCGCGATGCCTTCGCGATCCCGGCGCCGCTCTTCGCCGCCACCGGCATCGCGGTCTTCTCGCCCGACCAGCGCGGCTTCGGCGCCGCCCCGGGGCGGGGCGACTGGCCCGGCACGGCGGCGCTCGTGAACGATGCGCGCACCATGGCCGATCTCCTCCATCGCCGGTATCCGGACCTGCCGCTCTACCTCCTCGGCGAGAGCATGGGGGGCGCGGTGCTCATTCTGCTCGCGAGCGCGCCCCATCCGCCGCCGGCGGCGGGCTACATCCTGGCAGCCCCCGCGGTCTGGGGCCGGGCGGACATGAATTTCCTCTTCCGCAGCACGCTCTGGCTCGGCTGGAAGCTGGTGCCCGGGCTCACGCTCTCGGGCGCCGGGCTGGTCAAGGCCTCGGACAACCGGGCGGCGCTCGAGGCCCTGGGGCGTGATCCGCTCACCATCCTCGACACCCGCATCGACACGATCCACGGGCTGGTGGATTTGATGACCCGGGCGCTGGACGCCGCGCCGCGCTTCCACGGCCCAGCGCTCATCCAATACGGCGCGCACGACCAGCTCGTGCCCAAGCAGGCGATGGCGGCGCTGTGGCGCGCGCTGCCGAAGGGAGCGCCGATCCGGCTCGCCTATTACGCGCAGGGCTATCATCTCCTCCTGCGGGACCTCGATCGGGGCCTGCCGATCGGCGACATCATCGCCTGGATCCGCGATCCCCACGCCCCGCTCCCCTCCGGCGCGGACCGCGCCGCCCGCGCCTGGCTTGCTGGCCAGCGCTGAGGCGGAGTAAGCAGAAGGGCAAGGGACCCGTAGCTCAGCTGGATAGAGCGTCGCCCTCCGAAGGCGAAGGTCGCACGTTCGAATCGTGTCGGGTCCGCCAACCCTTTCAAGGACTTAGCCAAAAGCTGCGGAAGTGGCAGGATAGGGTCTGGCAAGCACGGAGCTAGCGACCGGTGAGGCGGGAGCCCGCGTCGTTCCCTACCCGCTTTCGCTCAATATCGTCTCGCGTGATTGGGGCTTCCGGTGCCGGGGTGCCCCGATTCCACCCTCAGCGATCACGCTCCAGCAAACGCCGATGGACAAACACGGAGAAAACGGATGTCACTCGAGCAGAACAAGGCTTTGTCGAGGCGCGCCCTTGCTCTTTGGAGCAACGGAGAGACGGATTCCGCAGGCGAAATTTTTACACCGGACTACATCAACCATCAGCCCCATTCCGCCGATGATGCCCATGGTGCCCAGACAATCCATGGCCTCGAGAAGTGGAAGGGCTTCATTACCGAATTCCGCCGCGCCTTCCCGGATCTTCACGATACGATCGAGGATCAGATCGCCGAGGGAGACCGTGTCGTCACCCGCTTCACCTCGGCCGGCACTCACAAAGGCGAGGGCATGAACCTGCCACCCTCCAACAAGAAAATCCGCTGGTCAGGCATTGCGATCGACCGCGTTGCGAACAGCAGGATCGCCGAGAGCTGGGTCATTTGGGACAGATTCGGCATGCTCGAGCAGTTGGGCGCGGTATCCCGCCGCACTTGAGTGCGAGGCGCGATAGCACGCCCGACCGCCCCCCGGTCCAACACTTCACCACAAACCGAAGCATCGCCGCGGCGAAGTGCGCTAAGCCGCAACCGTCAACGACGCGACGGAGAATTGCGATGAGCCCCGAAGGCAGCCTGGCCGCCGAAACCCCGCATGGGAACGGCCATATCTCGATCCGGCCTACGATCCTCTATGTCGGAACGCCCGTGGCCCTCATCACGACTCGCAACCCCGACGGCACGCCCAACATCTCGCCGATGTCCTCAGCCTGGGCGCTCTCCGATCGCGTCATTCTTGGGATGTCGGGCACGAGCATGGGGCGGGAGAACGCCGTCCGCGAACGGGAGGTGGTGATCAATTTCCCCTCCGCGGACCTCTGGCCCAAGGTCGAGGCCATCGCGCGCGCGACGGCGCGCAATGCGGTTCCGCCCCACAAGGTCGCGATCGGCTACGAATTCGAGCCCGACAAGTTCGCCCGCTCGGGGTTCACGCCGCTCGCCTCCGAAACTGTGCGGCCGCCGCGCATCGCCGAATGCCCGATCCAGTTCGAGGCCCAGGTGGTGAGCATCAACGATCCGGGTGCCGACTGGCCGGACGGGCCGGAGGGGCGCTTTCAGATCGTCGAGACGAGGGTCACGCGCGTGCACGCGCACCGGGCGATCGTTATCCCCGGCACGAACCACATCGATACCGGCAAGTGGAACCCGCTGCTCTACGTGTTCCGCCACTACGTCGGAACCGGCCCCGATCTCGGCCGCACCTTCAAGGCCGAGGCCTGAGCGGCCGAGTGGTTAGCGATGCCAGATCTGGAGCTGGCTCTCCCAGTAGCGCTCCTGGTTGCGATAGTCCCCGCGCGAAAGCGTCTTCTCCAGCCAGCAGTACAGGATAACGAAGAGATAGCGCGAGCCCATCTCCTTGATGCGGAGCTTGGAGATACCCGCCTTTCGGTTCCTCCAGGAGTTCTCCAGCACGGCGTAGCGGTAGCCGCGGATGATGCACTTCAGCGGCAATTCGACGGTCAGGTTGAAATGCTGCGAGAGCAGCGGCTGGATGCCGGCGATGGCGCTGCGCCGGTAGAGCTTGAAGGCGTTGGTGACGTCGTTGTAGCGCAGCAGGAACAGGACGCGGATGAAGAGATTGGCCAACCGATTCAGCACTAGCTTGAACTTTGGGTAATCCACCACCCGGCTGCCGCGCATGAATCGCGAGCCGAAGACGCAGTCGTAGCCGCTCTCGAGCTTGCGGTAGAAGCGGACGAGATCGGCCGGATCGTCCGATCCGTCGGCCATCACGATGGCAACCGCATCGCCGCGAAACTCGGCGAGGCCGTGGCGAACGGCAAGCCCGAACCCGTTGGGCGGCGGATTGTTGAGATAGCGGACGGCGGGATCGGCGGCGCTCAGCGCCGCGAGGGACCGTTCCGTGCCGTCCGTGCTGTTGTCGTTGATCACCAGGATCTCGTGGACGATCCCTGCCTCGCGCAAAGCGGTCGCGAACTGCCGGACGGTCTCGGCGATGTGCCCTTCCTCGTTATGGGCGGGGATAAGAACCGAGAGCATTCCCTCGATGCCGGCGGCCTGCCATTCGGCGAGCGAGCGAACCTCGATCGGCATGCTCAGTCTCCCACCTGTTTGCCGCGCGCCGCCAGCCCGTCGATGATCTCGGCCAGGATCTCGTCGATGTCGTAACGATAGCGCCAGTCCGGATAGTCCGCCCGGAAACGGCGCACGTCCGAGATCCACCAGATATGGTCGCCGGTCCGGTTGCGGTCCGAATAGGACCAGTTCATCGGCCGGCCGGTGAGCCGTTCGCAGGCCAGAATCGCCTCCAGCATGGAGCAGTTGGCATGACGGCCACCGCCGATATTGTACACCGCGGCGGCCCGCGGCGCCCGGACGAAGTGCCAGAAGGCGTTGACGAGGTCGTAGGAATGGATGTTGTCGCGGACCTGCTTGCCCTTGTAGCCGAACACCGTATAGGGCTCGCCCGTGACCGCGCATTTTGCGAGATAGGCGAGGAACCCGTGCAGCATCGTCCCGGAATGACCGGGCCCGGTCAGGCAGCCGCCGCGGAAGCAGGCCGTGCGCATGCCGAAATAGCGCCCGTATTCCTGGACCATCACGTCGGCGGCAAGCTTCGATGCGCCGAACAGGCTGTGCAGGCAGGCATCGACGCTCATCGACTCGTCGATGCCGTGCTCGGCGAAGGGGTGCTCCGCGCTCACCGTCCAGCGGAGATCCTCCTCGACCAGCGGCAAAAGATTCGGCCTGTCGCCGTAGACCTTGTTGGTGCTGGTGAAGATGAACGCCGCCTCGGGGCAGTGCCGGCGCGTCGCCTCGAGAATGTTCAGCGTGCCGGTGGCGTTGACGGTGAAGTCGGTCTCGGGATCCCGCGCCGCCCAGTCGTGCGACGGTTGCGCCGCGGCATGGATCACGGCCGCGATCGCCCGACCGTTGCGCGCAAACACCGAATTCATCAGCGCCCCATCGCGGATGTCGCCGTCGATATGCGTATACCCCTTGATCTCGGCCTCGAGGCGCCGGCGGTTCCACGCCGTGCTCGCCTCGTCGCCGAAGAAAACGCGCCGCATGTCATTGTCGATGCCGACGACATCGAAGCCTTCGGCGCTGAAGAAGCGAACCGCCTCGCCCCCGACCAAACCGGCGGCTCCGGTTACCAGCACGACGCTCATGCGGCATCTCCAGAGGCTCGGTACCCGAGAACCGGCTCCAGCTCCTTCCGGTGACGTTCTAGCCAGTTTACGACCTCGTCGAGAATGATTGCCACCGAGCGGGCCGGCGACCAGCCCGTGGCCTTGGTGACGGCGCTGTGGTCGGTGACGTAGTAGGGAATGTCGACCGACCGCGTCGTGGGGTCGGAGCCAATCGTGAGGCGAGTGGCCGTCCGCTCCGCGCAGAGCTCGGTCAGCTCGGCCAGCGAGACGCTGACGCCAAGCCCGCCACCGACGTTGAAGGTGCGGCCGCTGAGGTTGTCGAGCGCGTCGATCTGCCGCCCAAGCAGGTCGAACAGGTCGGCCACGTGAAGGACATCGCGCACCTGGTGTCCGCTTCCGCCGAATCCGCCGTAGCCGAGGCGGCCTCCATAAAGATGCCGCGCCACCCAGAGGACGAAGAAGCCCTGATCCACCTTGCCCATCTGCCAGGGTCCGGTGATGACGGCGCAGCGATCGACGATCGTTCTGAGGCCAAAAGCCGCGGCGTACTCCTCGATGAGCAGCTCGGAGGCAAGCTTCGTGGTGCCGTAGAGCGAGCGTGCGCCCTTGGTGGAGAACTCCTCCGCGACGCCGCGCTCGGACCAGCCGGGGCCGGAGGCGCCGGGGGCCGGCACGAAGCGCCGGCCCTCGACCTTCAGCGGCAGACCCTTCAGCGCGGCGATCGAATAGACGCGACTGGTCGAAAGAAAGATCACGGGCGTCTCGTGGCGACGCGCCCATTCGAGGCAGTTCAACGTGCCGAGGAGGTTGGTGTTGACGAGATAGCGGGTGCTGTCGTCGTACCCCGCATGGACCGATGGCTCCGCCGAACATTCGATGAGGAGGTCGGCTGGCGGGATCCCGCCGAGATCCTCGGGATTCCTGACATCGCCATGGACGAAGCGTGCTCCCGCCTTCCGCAGCCGCTCGAGCGCGAGCTCGCTGCCGCGCCGGCGCAAATTGTCGAATGCTGTCACCGAATAGCCGCGTGCCTCAGCCAACATCACGGCCAGGTTCGATCCGACGAACCCAGCCCCGCCGGTGATCAGTACGCGCATTCCCTCCACTCGGGTTCTCGGAGCACCGAAATGATAACGGGCCACGTCTCATGGAGCAAGCCGCCCGGTCCGACGGATTGCACAAAATCAGTGTGGCTTCCGGGGCGCGCGGCTTGCCGCCTATCTTGTCGCGGGCGAGACGAGACGGTTCTGCATTGCCCGGAACGCCTGCCGGTACGGGCGCAGCATCGCGGCCTCGCTGTCCATCGTCACGCCGGCGGTAAGGATCCATTCCAGCAGCGTCCGCGGAAATTCCGGCGCGCTCTCGGGGAACGCCCTCTGCCAGTCGACGCGGTCCGCATACATCGTCGAGAGGACGATCCACGCCCAGTTCGCGGAACTGTCGCGGGCGAAGAGGCTTTGCAACGCGGCCGGAGCGGGCATGACGCCGAGCACGCGCAGGCCCTTGGCCGCGCCATGCGGTGCGCCCGCCCCGGAAAGCGATTCCCCCGCGCCGTAGGCCGGTGCTATCGGAATCCTCACGAAGCGAAAGCGGAAAGAGGGCGCCCATTGGCCCGGTCTGCCGGTCGCGAGCGCAACCACCGCAACGCTGTTGTCCGCGGTCCCGAGCCACAGCCTCGCCAGCCCGGCCGTGCTGGCCAGCACCGTCGAGACCAGCACCCCCTCGGAAAGCGTCGCGTGAACCAGGCGGAACGACTTCGTCGTCCCGTCGGCAAGACGCATGTTCAGGTTCAGCGGAGTGGGTCGCAGCAGCCATTTCATCAGCGCGCCGAAGGGCGACATCTCGATCCGGATCTGGATCAGGGTGATCTCGCCGGGGCTGGAAGGCACCGGGAGCCACTCTGCCAGCCGGGCTCGTGTCCATGGCGTCGATGGCGACGAAGCCGGGGAGGGTGGGGAGCATGGGGCCGATGCGGGCGCGCGCTGCTCGACGAGCAGGAAACTTCCTGAAAGGACCGCGGGTCGATAACAGGCGAGCAGGTTGACGAACGAGAGACCGGCGGTTTGGAGGGGAAGGCGCCCGTCGATCGCCTCGACGGAGACCAGCCCGAGCGGCGGCCGCGCCGGCGAGGAGAAGAACGCCGCGTCCATGCGGTCGAGCGCGGTCGTGTACGCCGAATACTCCTGCGGAATCGGCGGAAATTCCTCGCGACCTCCCGCCGAGACGACCGCATTGCCGTCCCACGGCCAGGCGAACGCCCGGCGCCCGCGCAGCAGCGGCACGAGGGGTGCGAGCCCGGGCCTTTCGGCCACCCCCGCTACTTCCTGGGCAGCCAGGGCCGCACCCGCGCCGTGCGCGGATGCCGCGAGGCCCGCTCCCGCGGTCAATTCCTGGAGCCTGGCAATTGCGTCGGCGAGGCTCGGCACGGCGATCGGGGTCTGCAACCCGAACACGGCGAAGCAGAGGCCGCACGCGGCGACAGCGCTGGCGGTCGCACCGCGGCGGTGCCATCTCGATGGTTCGCGCCCCCTGCCGGCGCGCCGCGGCTCCCCACTTCGCGACGCCCACCAGAGCAGGAGCGCGCACCAGGGAGCGGTGGAAAAGATGCCGCCGAGGACGTGCCCCATGTCCTGCCGTACGAAGCTCTCCTTGAAACCGTCGATCCAAAGGAGCGCCACGGCCCCGATGAACCACCACCGGTCGGGGCGCGATCGCAGAGCGACGGCACCGGAAACGAGAGCCAGAGCGGCGAGTATCGCGGCCAGGGCGAGATACACGATGGGGCCATGCACGGCCATCGCCGGGGCGTAGCCGGCGATGATCGGCACCTCCGCCATCGGCCAGGATATGCCGTCCGCGATGCCGCCCCCGAGTGCGGCGAAGACGCCGAACCAGACGCCGAGGAACGGGATGATGAGGAGCCCCAGAGCATCCCACCTCCGGCGAAGGCAGGCAGAGAGCGACCACATGACGATCGTGCCGAGAACGGGCGGCAGGAGCGACGCCTTCACCAGCGGCCCGACGGCGAGCAGGGCCCCGGCAAAGGCGATGGCGACGGCCGAGCCAATCGCCGTTCTTCCCGCCGCGGAGTCGCCGAGGCCGGAGCCGTCGGATGCCGCGTAAAGCAGCATCAGCGCGGAGATGAGCGCGGCCTGCTCGATGCCTCCGGTGCCAAAGTGGGGAGGAAGCAGGAGAACGAGGATCGCGAGAGTGACGGAGGCGGCCGGCAGCCGAAGCCGCGATGCGAGGATATGCAGAAGGAGCACCGGGAGCAGTATCGCCAAGGCGATCTCGATCAGCTCGGCCGCGTTCATCAGGTGCCGGCTGATCGGCAGAACGAAATCGGCGAACCCGAGCGGGCCGTAGCTCCACACGTACGAGCTGCCGAATTTTGCATGGCCGGCGGCCGCGAGATAGGCGTCCACCATCCAGGAGGGGTCCAAGGTGTTGCTGCTCTGCAGGACCGAACGAGCCGGCGGTCCGACCTGCATCAGCGACAGCAGGAGAGCGATCGCGTAGTTGGCCGCGCAGTAGAGCCGCGCCCACAGATCCGGCCGGCGATGCTCCATCGCGAGGTCCGTCATCGACCCGTCCCTCGAAGAGCCCGCCCGGTCGGGGTCGCACCGGCCCGATCGGCCGTCGCATCGCAGCCCTTCGCCGCCGCCTTCAGGACCGTTGCCTCCGCGACGTCCGGGCACGCATCGGCTGCGGCGGCGCCGGGACCGAAGGGCATCCTAATTCTCGATGTCTCCCGGCTTCTCGGCGACCACCAGGAATTGCTTGCCGAAGAGCGGCCAGAGGAGGGGAAGGCCGAGATAGATCCTCACCAGGAGATCCGCGCTCGGAGTCTTCGACTTCATCGTGTACGGCAGAAACCGGGGGATGTTCCGGATGACGCCGAACCCCTGGCTTTGCAATCCTTCTTCGAGCGACAGATGCGAAAGCGGCAAATGGTGATCGTAGAAATCCCAATACTCCTTGTAGGCGTAACGGATGTTGGGCCCGAGGACAATGAACCGCCCGTTGGGCCGGAGCACGCGAAGCACCTCGGCAAAGGTCGCGTCGCAGGCGGCCTTGTTGGGGAGATGCTCGAGGAAGTTCGAAGCAAAGACCACATCGATGGACCGGTCCGGGATTTCGGTCATTTCGCTCGACGCGGCACGGAAGAACTGCACGTCGGGGTTCAAATGGCGCGGCGCATCCGGGTTCAGGTCGATGCCGTAGCGCTTTCTCGCGGCCACATTATTGATGAACTCGCCATAGCCGCACGCCATATCAAGGACGTCCTTGTCCTTGCCGATCAAGTCGTTGAAGAAGGACGCGCACAGCGCCTTCCAGACGCGCCGGCGCTTTTCGATGCCGGTCGCCGCGAACCGCGCCTGGTAGATCGCTTGAATTCCGTCAGCCACATGCCGCGCCACGGCTTGCCCTTGAACCGGTACCCCGCACTTGAACGGCCCGTCCTTCCGATCGGGGCAGGCTAGCCGACGATCCGGCCGCGCCGCAAAGGCGGGATCGCGGCGCGGCCGGCGTGCGGGCCCCGGCGTTCCCTTCGGCCGGCTTTGCCTCGCGTCGTTGCCCATCCGGCCGCCCCGCTCGCTGTCATAATTCAGATACACGCGCTTGGTAAAAGAGCCCCCATGAGGCATGTTGCGCAGCCCCCGCGTTGCCGGCTCCGAGCTTCGGCGGGGCTCCTCGCCGCCACGTTGCTCGCCATCTTCGGCATGGCCACGCCGGCCTATAGCCGCGTTTGGATCGGATTTGGCTTCCCGCTCTTCATCGCCCCGCCGCTCTATTACCCGCCGCCCGCCTATTACTACCCGCCACCGGTCTACGCGCCCCCGCCGGGCTATGTGCTGCCGCCTGCCTACTATCCCCCGCCGCCGGCGAGCTATTCGTCCGCCCCGCCGCCCTCATCCGGCAGCGGCCAGTCCTGCTACGCCGGCGCCTATGTCTGCCCGATGGACAATCCGGTCGCCTCCGGCGCGGCCTGCTACTGCCTCGGCAATCAGGGCGTGCATGTTTGGGGCCACGCCAACTGAGCACGCGGCCCACGGCCCCCGACCCTCGGAGAAAGCGATGAAGAGCGCACGCGACGCGGAGCTGCTGCTGGCGCGGATCCTGATCGCGGCGCTATTCCTGCCGGCCGGCATCGGGAAGATCGTGGGCTGGCCGGCGATCGTGCACGCGGTCGCCGGACACGGTGCGCCCCTCCCGCTGCTGGCCGGAATCGTCGCCGTGCTCTGCGAGGTCGTGGTCGCCGGGCTGATTCTGCTCGGCGTGCTGGTGCGCCCGCTTTCCGTGATCCTGGCGATCTATACCGTCGGCACGGCGCTCATCGCGCACCGCTACTGGCAGATGCACCCGCCGGCGTCGATCGCCGCGCACATCAACTTCTACAAGAACCTTGCGATCGCCGGCGGACTTCTCGCGCTCTCGGCCGCCGGCTCGGGGCGCCTCGCGCTCCGCGCGGATGGCGGAACGGCCAGGATCGAACAGCTCCCGTAAGCCGGGTCGCGGCACGCCAACCCCTCAGGCGCCGCGAACGCGCCCCCCATGGCGCAGCTTCGTCGCCAGATAGGCGAGGAGGAGGAAGACGAGCGCGTGCGCCGCGACGATCGCGGCTCCCTCGTCGGCAGGCTGGGCCGTCATGTCCATGAGCCGGCCGGTCTCCGTGTTGATCACCCGGATCGGCCCCTCGGCGGCAATGAACACGGACTTCATCGCCTCCGTCAGCCAGTAGCCGCTGACCGCGACCTTGGCGAGCTTCTCCGCCAAGTCCGGCAGCTTCGGCACCAGCACGCCCGAGAGGAGCAGTTGCGGCACCAGGGCGAGAGGAACGATGGTGGTCGCCTGGTCGCGGGTGTTGGCGAGCGCCGAGATCAAAAGCCCGATCGCGGTACCCGCCAGCGCGCCGAGAACGAGCAGCAGGAACTGATCGAGCCGGTTTCCCGGAATTCCTTCGGCGAGCGCGGCCACGAGCAGATAGACGACGCCGAGCTGGACCACGGTGAAGACGGCGGAGACGAGGAATTTCGCGCCGATGAAGGCAGCGGTGGAGAGGTTGATGTCGCGCTCGCGCCGGTAGATCGCAAGCTCGCCCACGATCTCCTTCGACGCCGCATTGCAGCCGAGCCAGATCGCGCTCAATCCGAGCAGCAATAGGAGCGCGTTCTCGGCGTTGATCCGCTCGAGCCCGGTCCCGAACTTGCCGAAGG
This sequence comes from uncultured Pseudomonadota bacterium, assembly GCA_963745975.1. Classification (GTDB taxonomy): domain Bacteria; phylum Pseudomonadota; class Alphaproteobacteria; order Acetobacterales; family Acetobacteraceae; genus JAKAWQ01. The sequence continues at coordinate 964,065 of CAVUZJ010000009.1, read as the reverse complement.
CGTAGCCGACCAGCCCGCCGATCAGCACGCTCTGCACCGCCGCCATCGCCAGGGCTCGACGATCGGCGAGCAGAAGCCGCGTGTTGCGATGCACGAGAATGGCACCTTGGCGAGCGATCCGCCGCACCGCGACGGGCACCGCAACCGGCGCCGGCCCCAAAGGGCGCGACGACGTACGCCGCACGCCAGGGCGCGGCGCGGCGGCAGCCGGGAGGTGCAAGCGGGCGCCTTCGGTCTGCTCGAATCTGGCGCGGCACTGCTCGGCGCCCAGCTCGTCCATGCGGCTGAACACCTCGCCCAGCCGGCGCACCGCGAAGAAATCCAGCGCCTCGGACGGGCTGCCGACGAAGGTCGGCTGTCCGCCACGGCCCATGCAAACGATCTTGTCGCAGAACTCGGCGACGTTCGCCAAGGTATGGCTGACCATGACGATGGTCATCCCCTCGTCGGCGAGCCGACGCAGCAGCCGCATGATCTCCCGGTCGGTGCTCTCGTCGAGCCCGCTCGTCACCTCGTCAAGGAAGAGAAGGCTGGGGCGGTTGAGAATCTCGCTGGCCAGGCTTGCGCACTTCTTCTCCCCGCCGCTCAGCGAGCCGATCCGCTGATCGAGCCGGTCGAGCAGATCGACGCTGCGCGCCGCCTCGCTCACGGCCGCCCGGCGCTGCGCGGCGGTGGTATCGGGTGGCAGGCGAAGCCGGGCCGCATAGTCGAGCGCCTGGCGGAGCGTAAGCTGCTCGTGCAGCACGTCCTGCTGCGGCACGAAGGCGATGTCCTGCTTCAATGCCTCGAAATTGGCGTGCAGATCGGTATCGTTGAGCAGCACGCTCCCCTCGCACGGCAGCGCCCGGCCGGAGAGGATGTTCATCAGCGTCGATTTGCCCGCGCCGTTGGAGCCGATGACGCAGACGAACTCGCGCGCCCGGATGCTGAGGCTCGCTTCATGCAGCGTGCGTTGCAGCGCCCCGCCGGCCCGCCTGCTCTTTACGTCGTAGCTGACGCCGCGCACCGAAAGCGCGGCATTGCCGACGCGCCAGGCGCGGGTGAGTCCCGCGCCGTCGAACGTCAATTGGAATGGACCGATATCGATACGATCGCCCGGAACGAGCGCGCGCACGCCGAGCACCCGCGTGCCGTTGACATAGGTGCCGCTGGTGCCGCCAAGGTCGCGCAACACGACGCCTCCGCCCACCATCTCGAACGCGGCGTGACGCCGCGAGACATTCGGATGATCGAGCACCACCTGCCCGGGCATTGCCTGGCGGCCGACGGTCAATCTGCGGTCGAGCGGCACGCGGCTCGGTCCGGCGGGCAGGCGCGCGAGGAGCGCCGCACCTCGCTCGCGCGAAACGTCGGCCGCCGGCGCGCTCATCGCCGAACGCCCCGGAACGCCCGCGATTGCATTGGCGCGCGCGCGCTTTTTTCCGGGCGGCCGGCTTCGCGGCGGGCGATGGCTGAAGGCGACATGGCGTTTCCCGTCATTTCTTGACGGCCAAAAACATCCGCAAGGGAGAAGCGGCGCACGAGATCACTCTCAAGCGAGATCCCCCGCGGGAGCGCCCGGACGCCGATTGGCGGGCGGAAGCTGGGCCGTACATTGTGGCAGGGCAAGTGAATTCCTCGGCAACTCGGCCCGGCCGCGCCGCGCTCCGGCACGAAAAGGCTTACGGTTTTGCCGATTTGTCGCCACACTCATCGTCCGAATCGTCGGGGACCATGGTTGGGCAGGGACCAGGGATCGCTGGAAATGAAAACCTCTCTCGCGGCTCTTTTGCTTCCTCTCTTGCTCGCCTCCGCAGCCTACGCGAAGCCGCCGCCCGGCGCGGACCCGGAAAGCCCGCTCGGCCAATGGTACAACTCGCTCCACCAGCCGAATGACGGTATCAGCTGCTGCTCGCTCGCCGATTGCCGGCCGGTCGAGATGAAATTGGGCGGGAACCATTATTGGGTCTTCATCGGCGAACAGTTCGAATCGGGACCGAACAAATGGATCGAGGTTCCCGACGAAGCGGTCCTCCACGTGCCGAACAACGCCGGCCAGCCCGTCGCCTGCTGGTCTCCGGTTTCCGGGCTTCTCTGCTTCGTCCCCGGACCGGAGGCGTAACGGAGCAGCTCTCCAAAAATGAAGTCTAAATCTCATAAGCGTGCAAAAGGGGACAGTCGCCCCACCCGCCTTGTCATGATGTTTCACGTGAAACATGAATCAAATCAGGCTATTAAGAAATAATGCCTAAGGATCATGCAGATTTCTCCGCTCCGATCGCCTCGGCTTCCACACGCTACGCGAGAGTCCCGCGCGTCAGTGCAGCAGCCCCCGCCGCTTCCCCAAACCCGCCCTCCCGCGCCGGCTGCGCATTGACAGACGCGAAGCCGGCGGAGTAACGCCCGCCACCCTCCCGCCGTCCCATCCCGGGAACCCCATGTCCGTGCATGCCTTCATCTTTCCCGGCCAGGGCAGCCAGTCCGTGGGCATGGGAAGCGCCCTCGCGGCAGCCTTCCTCGCCGCCCGCGAAGTGTTCCAAGAGGTGGACGAAACCCTCCGCCAGAAGCTCTCGAAGCTGATGTTCGAGGGCCCGCCCGAGGAGTTGACGCTGACCGAGAACGCCCAGCCGGCCCTGATGGCGGTCTCGCTCGCCGTCGTCCGCGTGCTCGAGCGCGAGGCGCGCATCGCCCTCGCCGACAAGGCCCTCGTCGTCGCCGGGCACTCGCTCGGCGAGTTCAGCGCGCTCGCCGCCGCCGGCAGCCTCACGATCCCGGACGCGGCGCGGCTCCTGCGCCGCCGCGGCGAGGCGATGCAGCGCGCCGTCCCGCCCGGGGAAGGGGCGATGGCCGCCCTCCTCGGCGTCGATCTCGCCCAGGCGAGCGCGATCTGCGCCGAGGCCGAAGCCGGCCCCGAAGGACCGGAAGTGGTCGCGGTCGCCAACGACAACGGCGGCGATCAGGTGGTGATCTCCGGGGCGCGCGAGGCCGTCGCCCGCGCCATCGAGCTCGCCAAGGCGCGCGGCGTGCGGCGCGCGCTGCCGCTGCCCGTCTCCGCCCCCTTCCACTCGCCGCTCATGGAGCCCGCCGCGACCGCCCTCGCCGAAGCCCTGGCCGAAACCACGCTCAAGGCGCCCTCCGTGCCCATCGTGAGCAACGTCACCGCAAGCCCCACCCAGGACCCCGCCGAGATCAGGGACCTCCTCGTGCGCCAAGTCACCGGCCTCGTCCGCTGGCGCGAGAGCGTGATGGCGATGCTCGGAATGGGAGCGACGAGCTTCATCGAGCTCGGCGCCGGAAAAATCCTCTCCGGCCTGGTCCGCCGCACCGTGCCGGACGCCACCGTCCGCGCCGCCGGCAGCCCGGCCGAAATCGAAGCGCTCGTCAAGGAACTCTAGAAGAGATGCCCATGTTCCGGCTGGACGGCCAGGTGGCGCTCGTCACCGGCGCCTCGGGGGGGATCGGAAGTGCTATCGCCTGCGCGCTCCACGCCCAAGGCGCCCGGGTCGTCCTCTCCGGCACGCGCACCTCCGTCCTCGCCGAGCGCGCCGGCGCCCTGGGCGCGGGCGCCTTCGTCTGCCCCGCCGACCTCCTCGAGCCGGACGCCGCCGCCACCCTCGTCGCCGAAGCCGAATTGCTCGCCGGCCCGCTTTCCATCCTCGTCAACAACGCCGGCTTCACCCGCGACGGCCTCGCACTCCGCATGAGCGAGGCGGACTGGCAGGCGGTCCTCGAGGTCGATCTCTCCGCGCCCTTCCGCCTCGCCCGCGCCGCCCTTCGCGGCATGCTGCGCCGGCGCGCGGGACGGATCATCAATATCGGCAGCATCGTCGGCACCACCGGCAACGCCGGCCAGGCAAACTACGCCGCCGCCAAGGCCGGGCTTGCCGGCATGACCAAGGCGCTCGCCCAGGAGGTCGCCTCCCGCGGCATCACCGTCAACGTGATCGCCCCGGGCTTCATCGCCACCGCGATGACCGCCGCCCTGCCCGAGGCCCAGCGCGCGCGCCTGGCCGAGCAGATTCCGCTCGGCCGGCTCGGCACGCCTGAAGACGTGGCGGCTTCCGTGGTCTATCTTGCCTCGCCGGAGGCCGCCTGGATCACCGGCGCCACGCTGCACGTCAATGGCGGGATGGCGATGCCGTGACAGACGCCTTTACGGCCCGTGTTGGCGGGCGCAACAAAACCATGCTAATCGCCCGGCTTGCGCCGTCCGCAGGGGGATCGTGGCGCCGATTGGGGCTGTCCCGTCGGGCCGGAGATCAGGGCCGGTCGTCAGGCACTGGCATGAAGGAGCGGGAGAGCCGATGAGCGAAATCGCCGACAAGGTAAAGAAGATCGTGGTGGAGCATCTCGGCGTCGAGGAGTCGAAAGTGACTTCCGAGGCCTCCTTCATCGACGATTTGGGCGCGGACAGCCTCGACACCGTCGAGCTGGTCATGGCCTTCGAGGAGGCCTTCGGCGTGGAGATTCCCGAGGACGCGGCCGAGAAGATCAGCACCGTGAAGGACGCGGTGGATTACATCGAGAAACAGAAGGCCGCGTAAGGCCGACTGCGACCGGGGGGGCCAGTGTTAGGGAACGGCGCCGCCATGCGTCGCGTCGTAGTCACCGGAATGGGCATCGTCTGCCCGCTCGGCGTCGGCGTCGAGCTGGTCTGGCAGCGCCTGATCAACGGCCGCTCCGGCATCTCCGCCATCCAGTCCTTCGACGTGAGCGAGCTTCCCGCCAAAATCGCGGGCCAGGCGCCGCCCGGCACAAGGGCGGACGGCGGGCTCGACCTCGCCGAATGGATCCCGCCCAAGGACCAACGGAAAATGGACCGCTTCATCCAGCTCGCGCTTGTCGCGGCGGAGGAGGCGGTCGCCTCCTCGGGCTGGCGGCCCGAGGACGAGCCGGACCGCTGCGCGACCGGCGTGATGATCGGCTCCGGCATCGGCGGACTGCAGACGATCGCCGATAGCGCCGTCTTGATGCACGAGGGCAAGGTCCGCCGCATCTCGCCCTTCTTCATCCCGGCCGCGCTCATCAACCTCGCCTCCGGCCACATCTCCATCAAATACGGCTTCAAAGGCCCCAACCACGCCGTCGTCACCGCCTGCGCCACCGGCGTGCACGCGATCGGCGACGCCGCACGCCTCATCATCTTCGGCGACGCGGACGTGATGGTCGCCGGCGGCGCCGAGGCGCCGATCTGCGCCCTCGGCCTCGCCGGCTTCTGCGCCGCCCGCGCGCTCTCCACCGGCTTCAACGATTCCCCCGCCCGCGCCTCGCGCCCCTGGGACAAGGACCGGGACGGATTCGTCATGGGCGAGGGCGCGGCCATCGTCGTGCTCGAGGAATACGAGCACGCCACAAAACGCGGCGCCCACATCTACGGCGAAATCGCGGGCTACGGCCTCTCCGGCGACGCCTATCACATCACCGCCCCGCCGCCCGGCCACGAAGGCGCCCTCCGCGCCATGCAGGCCGCACTCCGCAACAGCCGCGTCACCGTGGACGACATCCAGTACGTGAACGCACACGGCACCTCGACCTTCGCGGACGACCTCGAGCTCGAGGCGGTCGAACACCTGTTCGGGCCGGCCGCGAAGAACGTTGCCATGTCCTCCACCAAATCCGCGATCGGCCACCTGCTCGGCGCCGCCGGCGCGGCCGAGGCGATCTTCTCGATCCTCGCCGTCCGCGACGGCGTCGCCCCGCCCACCCTCAACCTCGATCACCCGAGCCGCGAAAGCGTGATCGACCGCGTGGCCCACACCGCCCAACGGCGGCCCATCCGAATGGCGCTGTCGAACAGCTTCGGCTTCGGCGGCACCAATGCCTCCATCGTCGTCCGCTCCGCCGCCTGAAACGCGCCGGCGCGGGGCTGAGTGGGCGCTCGCCGCCCTCGGCCTCTGCCTCTGCGCAGCACTCGCCATCGGCGGCACCATCGGCGCCGCTGCCTGGCGCTACCGCGCCCCCGGCCCGCTCCCCGCCGCGCGCGCCGTCGTCATCCCCGCCGGCACCACCACCGCGGTCGCCCACGCCCTCGCCAAAGCCGGCGTCATCCGCGCCCCCCGCCTCTTCGCCCTCGCCGCCCTCGCCACAAGCCACTCCGGCCCGCTCCACGCCGCCGAGCTCCAATTCCCCGCCCACGCCTCCTTCGCCACCGTTCTCGCCATCCTCCGCACCGCACCCCCCGTCGAACACCGCCTGACCATCCCCGAAGGCCTCACCGCCCAGCAAATCACCGCCCTTCTCTCTCTCGCCCCCGCCCTCACCGGCCCCGCGCACCTACCCGCCGAAGGCTGGATCCTCCCCAACACGTACGACTACCTCTACGGCACCCCCCGTAGCGCAATCATCGCCCGCGCCCACGCCGCCCTCACCCGCACCCTCGCCACCCTCTGGGCCGCCCGCGCCCCGGATCTCCCCCTCTCCACGCCAGCCCAGGCCCTCACCCTCGCCAGCATCGTCGAACGCGAAACCGCAATCCCCAGCGAACGGCCCCGCATCGCCGCCGTCTTCGAGAACCGCCTCCGCCTCGGCATGAAACTCCAGGCCGACCCCACCGCCGTCTACGCCGCCAGCAACGGCGCCGGCACACTCCCCCACCCGCTCACCGAAGCGGACCTCGCCACCAACAGCCCCTACAACACCTACCGCACCACCGGCCTCCCACCGGGCCCGATCGACGCACCCGGCACCGCCGCCATCACCGCCACCCTCCACCCAATCCCCAGCACCGACCTCTACTTCGTCGCCGACGGCCTCGGCGGCCACGCCTTCTCCCGCACCCTCGCCGGCCAGAACCACAACATCACCATCTGGCAGGAGCGGATCCACTCCGATCCACCGTAAGACCAGGCCAGGGGCTCTGCCCCTGGACCCCGCCAAGGGCGAGCCCTTGGAACCCGTTCGTTTTGATGTTGGCCGCCCCACCGGCGGTCTCGGCTCGCGAGATGACCGGGGGCGGGCCTGTTCGGCGCAGCAACCGCTCTGCCCTTGGCGCGCACGCGCCAAGGGCAGAGCGGTTGCTGCGCCGAGACGCTAGGCATAGCGCTGGGACCCTGGGCGTCAGCCTCGCTGCCGGGCAAACGTTCGGGGTCCAGGGCCCCAGGCCCTGGCGGGGTCCAGGGGCAGAGCCCCTGGCCTTGCCCTGCCTCCCGCCGCAGCGCGGCGCAGCCGGTCGGTGATGGCGAGGCCGAGGCCGTGGGTTGGGATGGGCATGGCGGCGATGCCGCGGAGGCCGAGGCGTATGCCCTCTTCGTCCAGGGTGCGCAGGCCGGCGAAGAGTTGGTGGGCGGCTTCCGCGAGGTTCTCGGACAAGCTCAGTTGGAAGGTTGTATGGGCGCCTGGGAGTGGGCGGCCGAAGGCGAGCAGGGCCTCGTCGGGGGAGACGCGGCTGGCCGCCAGGCGGAGCGGGAGGCTCGGGGCGTAGTGGGAGGCGAGCATGCCGGGAGCGATGGGCGGTTGGTCGGGTGGGGGGGCGGCGAGGGGGCCGATCGCCTCGATGGTCAGGCCGCCGGGGCGGAGGAGGCGTGGTTCGGGGGCACTGAGGTCGATCACGGTCGATTCGACCCCGATGGAGGTCGGGCCGCAGTCGAGGATGGCGGCGATCGCGCCCTCGAGGTCGGCGAGGACGTGGGCGGGCGTGGTCGGGCTCACACGGCCGGAGCGGTTGGCGGAGGGGGCGGCGATCGGCAGGCCGGCGGCGGCGAGGAGTTGGCGCGCGATGGGATGGGCGGGCACGCGGACGGCGAGGGTGGGGAGGCCGGCGGCGGCGGCCTGTGCCACGCGTGAGGAAGGAAGGCGCGGCAGGACGAGCGTTAGTGGGCCGGGCCAGAATTTTTCCGCGAGCGTGCGAGCAAGGTCGTTGGCGACGACGTCGGCGAAGGCGGCCTCGGCGGTGGGGTAGTGGCAAATCAGCGGGTTGAAGCTGGGGCGGCCTTTGGCGGCGAAGATGGCGGCAACGGCGTCTTCGTTGGTGGCGTCTGCGCCGAGGCCATAGACGGTCTCGGTGCCGAAGGCGACGAGCCTGCCTTCGCGCAGGAGGGCGGCGGCCCGGGCGATTCCTGCTTTGTCAGCCGCGAGGCGTTCGGCGGGCATTATTTTCCAGTGCAGATGAAGGGCGGGTTTTCCCAGCCCGGCTTGCCGTAGCCGAGCGGCGTGCCCTCGAGCGTGAGCACATGCCCGCCCGCCGCCTCGAGCACCGCCTGGGGTGCGGCAGTGTCCCATTCCATCGTCCGGCCGAGCCGCGGGTAGAGGTCGGCCTTGCCTTCCGCCAGGCGGCAGAACTTCATCGCCGATCCGATATTGGTGACGGAGGCGATGGTTCGCCCGTTGAGGTAGGCGGCGAGCCGCGGATCGTCCGCGTAGTGGCGCGAGGCCATGACATCGAGGCCCGACGCGGGGGGCGTGCGGGCACTGATGGGCGTGCGGTGGCCAGCGCTGTCCTCGCGCCAGGCGCCGGCGCCGACGATGCCGAGATAAAGCTCGCCGGTGGCCGGCAACCCGACGGCGCCGAGATGCGGCCGTCCGTTGCGCACGAGGCCCACGTTCACCGCGAACTCGTCGCGCCCGGCGGCGAATTCGCGGGTTCCGTCCAGCGGATCGACCAGCCAGAAGAGCGGGCTTGCCGCGGTGATGCGTCCGGCCGCGACTTCCTCCTCGGCGATGACCGGGATCGCGGGCGCGGCCTCACGCAGCCCGGCGACGATCAGCGCCTCGGCCGCGCGGTCCGCGGCGGTGACGGGCGAGGCGTCGGACTTTTTCTCGACGGCGAAGCCGTGGGCGCGGATTTCCATGATCGCGGCCGCGGCGCGTCGTGCGAGCGTGGCCGCGAGCGAGAGGAGGGCGTCGTCGTTCGGTGTTTCCATGGCGCTCCTGATAGTCGTGCCCCCCGGGCGTGGCAAACGCCCCCTTGCATGGCAAACAATGGGCTGGTTGCTAGTTTGGCGTGCGCTTTGCCGGGATGGAGTTGCCTGAAATGCTCGAGATCGCCTTTGCCGCCGCCGCAGTTCCGACCTCGGGCGCGCTCGCTCTGCTGATCGGCGAAGGCGAAGCGCCGGCGGGCGTGTGGCAGGCAGCGGAGCAGGCGACGGGGGGCGCAATCGGGCGGGCGCTTGCTTCGGCCGAGTTCACCGGCAAGAAGGGGCAGAGCGCCACCCTTCTCGCCCCGGGCGCGGGGTTCGCGCGCGTGGTCGCGGTCGGGCTCGGCAAGGCGGCCGAGCGCACGCGGCTTCTCGTCGAGGAGGCCGGCGGCACGGCGGCGTCTTTGCTGGCGCGCGAGCCCGTGGCGGCGATGGCGGCGGATCTGGTCGCACCGGAGCTTGCCGCGGCGGCCGCGCATGGCGCGGTGCTCCGCAGCTATCGGTTCGATCGCTATCGCACGCAGGAGAAGGCGGACGAGAAGCCGAGGCTCGCGCGGCTTTCGGTGCTCGCCACCGATTCCGAGGCCGCGCGCGCCGCCCACGCGCCGATGCAGGCGGTGGCCGAGGGCGCCTTCTTCACCCGCGACCTGGTGAGCGAGCCGGCGAACGTGCTCAATCCGGCGGAGTTCGCCGAGCGCTGCCGGCCGTTTTCCGAACTCGGCCTCGCGGTCGAGGTGCTGGGGCCGGCGGAGATGCGGGAATTGGGCTTCGGCGCGCTGCTCGGCGTGGCGCAGGGAAGCGTCAACGAGCCGCGCATGGTCGTGCTGCAATGGCAGGGCGTGCCGGCCGCGCGGGCAGCCGAGAAGCCGCTCGCCTTCATCGGCAAGGGGGTGACGTTCGATACCGGGGGTATCTCGATCAAGCCTGCCGGCGGCATGGAGGACATGAAGTGGGACATGGCCGGCGCCGGCACGGTCGTCGGCCTGATGCGCGCGCTCGCTTCGCGCAAAGCGCCGGTCAATGCTGTCGGGATCGTCGGTTTGGTCGAGAACATGCCCTCGGGCACCGCACAGCGGCCGGGCGATGTGGTCAAGACCGCGTCGGGCCAGACCGTCGAGGTCATCAACACCGACGCCGAGGGAAGGCTCGTGCTCGCGGACGTGCTCTGGTACTGCCAGAGCCGTTTCGACCCGCGCTTCATGATCGATCTCGCAACGCTCACCGGCGCGATCATCGTGAGCCTCGGCCATGAGCAGGCTGGCCTTTTCAGCAACGACGACGCGCTCGCCGAGAAGCTGCTCAAGGCGGGAAAGGAGACGGGCGAGCGCGTCTGGCGGATGCCGCTCGGCGAGGGCTACGACAAGCAGCTCAAGTCCGACATCGCCGATATGAAGAACGTGACCGGACGGCCCGGTAGCGCGATCACCGCAGCCCAGTTCGTGCAGCGCTTCGTCAACGAAAAACCCTGGGCGCATCTCGATATTGCCGGCATGGCGTGGGCCACGAAGGATGCGGCCCTGGTGCCGAAGGGGGCGACCTCGTTCGGCGTGCGGCTGCTCGATCGTCTGGTGGCCGACAATTATGAGGGTTAGTGCAATTTGACGAGCGGGTGCGGCCGCCTGGTGAGCCCGCGCCCGAGCGTGGCGAGTACCGTCGCCGCCGTTCCGTGCAGCGCACGCTCGTGCATCTTGTAGAGCGAGCGGTACATCAGCCGCGCGATCGCGCCTTCGATGAAGAAGCCCTTGCCGAGCAGCGAGCCCATCAGGTTGCCCACCGTCGTATATTTCCCGAGCGAGACGAGCGAGCCGAAATCGCGATATTCGAACGGCGCGAGCGGCGCGCCCGCGATCCGGCGCGGCAATTGCTTGGCGAGGTGCGATGCCTCCTGGTGCGCGGCCTGGGCGCGCGGCGGCACGTCGCCCGCGTGCCCGCGCCAGGGCAAGGCGGCGCAATCGCCGATCGCGAAGATGTTCTCGTCGCGCGTCGTCTGTAGCGTCGGCAGCACGACGAGCTGGTTGAGCCGGTTGGTCTCCAGCCCGTCGAGATGGGCGAGTGCGTCGGGCGCCTTGACCCCCGCCGCCCACACGACCAGCTCGGATTGGATGAAATCACCGTCCGTGAGCCGCACGCCCTCCGCGGTCACCTCGGCGACGCGCGCCCCGGTTCGCACCTCGACCCCGAGCTCCGCGAGCAGCTTGCCCGTCGCCTCCGAGATCCGCGCCGGCAGGGCCGGCAGGATCCGCTCCGCCGCCTCGATCAGCACGATCCGCACGTCGCGCTTGGGATCGACGCGGTCGAGCCCGTACGCAATCACCTCGCGGACGGACTGGTAAAGCTCGGCCGCAAGCTCGGTGCCGGTCGCGCCGGCGCCGATGATCGCGACATGGAGCTGGCCCGGCCGCACCGGCCCCGGCTGCGCGTGCGCGCGGATGCAGGCATTGACGAGCCGGCGGTTGAAGCGCGCGGCCTGCTCGGCGGTCTCGAGCGGGATCGCGTGCGCCGCGACCCCCGGTGTGCCGAAATCGTTGGTCACGCTGCCCACGGCGATCACCAGCGTCTCGTAAGGGAAGGAGCGCGGCGGCGTGATCTCCCGGCCCTCCTCGTCCCGCGTGGCCGCGACGCGCACCAGGCGCTCGGCGCGATCGAGCCCGGTCATTTCGCCGAAGCGGAAGCGGAAATGGTGCCAATGCGCCTGGGCGAGATAATTAAGCTCGTGCTCGTCCGGATCCATGCTGCCGGCCGCGACCGAGTGCAGCAGCGGCTTCCAGAGATGCGTCCGCGTCTTCTCGATCAGCGTGATTGCGGCGAGCCCCCGCTTGCCCGGGCCGTTGCCGAGCGCGGTTGCCAGTTCCAGCCCCGCGGCGCCCCCGCCCACGACCACGATCCGGTGAGACGGCCCCTCGCCCTTGTCCGCCATCCGTTCACACTCCGCCCACACGCTTGACCGTGCAAGACCGATGCACGATTGTCACCGCCGCCCTCCCGCGAAACCGAACGATCCTCCATGCCCGTCAATCCCGCCGACAGCCCGGTGTTCGGCACGCTCTACGGGTCCGACGCCATGCGCGCGGTCTTCGACGATCGCGCCTATCTCCGGCGCATGCTGGAGGTGGAGGCCGCGCTGGCGGGGGTCCAGGCCGGGCTCGGCATCATTCCGGCCGACGCCGCGCGCGCCATCACCGAAGCCGCCGCCTCCGATCCCCTCGATATGGCCAAACTCGCGGCGAGCGTGCGCAATGTCGGCTACCCGGTCGTCGGCGTGGTCGCGGGATTGAGCGAGAAGGCGGGCGAGGCCGGGCGCTGGACCCATTGGGGCGCCACCACCCAGGACATCATGGACACCGCGCTCGTGCTCATGGTGCGCGACGGGCTCTGGTTGATCCGGGACGAGATCGTGGCGATCCTCTCCGCGCTCGCCCGCCAGGCGGAGGCGCACCGGCACACGGTGATGGCCGGGCGGACGCATCTGCAACAGGCGCTGCCGATCACCTTCGGCCTCAAATGCGCGATCTGGATGCAGCCCCTTATCACGCATCTCGAGCGCCTCTTGGAGATCGCCGGCCGCGTCGCAATCGTCCAGTTCGGTGGTGCTGCGGGCACGCTCGCCTCGCTTGGGCCGCAAGGGCTCGCGGTGATGGAGGGCCTCGCCGAGGAGTTGGGCCTTTCTGCGCCGGCCGCCCCCTGGCACGTCTCGCGCGAAGGCTTCGCCGAAGTGGCTTGCTTCCTCGGCCTCGTCTCGGGGAGCCTCGCCAAGATCGCGACCGATGTCGCGCTGCTTGCGCAGTCGGAGGTCGCCGAGCTTGCCGAGCCGCACGTCGAAGGGCGCGGCTCCTCCTCGACGATGCCGCAGAAGCGCAACCCGATCGCCGCCGAATATATTCTCGCCGCTCAGCGCGTCGTCGCAGCGCTGGTGCCGGTGATGCTGGGCGCGATGGCCTCCGACCACGAGCGCGCGACCGGCCCCTGGCAGGCGGAGCTTTTGGCGCTGCCGCAAGGCTTCGTGCTCACCCATGGCGCGCTTCTGCACGCGCGCACCATCGCCGAGGGCATGCAGATCGATGCCGCGCGGATGCGCAAGAATCTCGACGAAGGCGGCGGGCTGATCCTCGCCGAAGCGGTGATGATGGGTCTCGCCCCCCATCTCGGCCGCGGCGAGGCGCATCATGTGCTCGCCCGCGCCGCGAGCCGGGCGCGCGAGGAGCGCGTGACGCTCAAGGAGGCGCTCGGCGCGGAGCCCCTGGTCGCTTCGCATCTCGACGAGGAGGCGATCGGCCGGCTGACCGATCCCGCGAACTATCTCGGCAGCGCCTCTACTTTCATCGACCGCGTGCTGGCGGCCGCGCGCCCGCATATAGACGCCTAAGGAGGAAAGCATTTTGTCCGAGCCCTGCATCATCTCGGTGGCCATCACGGGATCGGTCCCGCGCAAGAAGGACAATCCGGCGGTCCCGATCTCGGTTCCCGAGCAGATCGAATCGACTCACGCGGCGTTCGAGGCGGGGGCGGCGCTCGCGCACGTGCATGTGCGCGATGAGCAGGAGAACTCGAGCTCCGATCCCGAGCGCTTCGCGCGGCTCCAGGAGGGGATCCGCAAGCACTGCCCGGGCATGATCGTCCAGTTCTCCACCGGCGGGCGCGGCCGCGCGCTCGATCAGCGCGGCAGCATGCTCCATCTCGCGCCCGACATGGCCTCGCTCGCCACCGGCTCGGTGAACTTTCCGACGATCGTCTACGAGAACCCGCCCGACTTCGTCCGTGCCCTCGCGCGCACGATGCTCGAGTACGACGTGAAGCCGGAGATCGAGATTTTCGATCTCGCCATGCTCTACAACGCCGCCGACCTGGTGCGCGAGGGGCTGCTCAAGCCACCGCCGCATGTGCAGTTCGTGCTCGGCGTCAAGCACGCGCTCCCGGTCCGGCGCGAGATTTTCGATTTCGAGCTCGCCGAGCTCAAGAAGATGCTTCCCGAGGCCACCTGGACGGCGGCGGGGATCGGGCGCCACCAGCTCGAGGTCAACCGCTGGGCGCTCGAGATGGGCGGGCATTGCCGCACCGGGCTCGAGGACAATGTCCGCTGGGACAAGGAGAGGCTGGCCGCGAGCAATGCCGAGCTGGTGTCCCGGGTCGCCGGTCTTTGTGCCGAGTACGGGCGCCCGGTTGCGACGCCCGAGCAGGCGCGGGCGATCCTCAAGCTCAAGCCGACCGGCGCGGCCTGAAGGGAGTCGGATGCGATGGCATTGAACAAGGTTTACCCCAGCCCGAAGGAGGCGCTCGCCGACCTCCTCAAGGACGGCATGCTGATCATGTCCGGCGGCTTCGGGCTCTGCGGCATCCCGGGCGCGCTGATCGAGGCGATCCGCGATTTGGGTGTGGGGAATCTCACGATCGTTTCGAACAATGCGGGAATCGATGGCGCCGGCCTCGGAATCCTCCTCGAGACCCGGCAAATTCGAAAAATGATCAGCTCTTACGTGGGCGAAAACGCCACCTTCGCGCGCCAATATCTCGCGGGCGAGCTCGAGATCGAGTTCAATCCCCAGGGCACGCTCGCGGAACGGATCCGCGCCGGCGGCGCCGGCATCCCGGCCTTCTACACCGCGACCGGCGCCGGCACCGCGATCGCCGAAGGCAAGGAGACGAAGATCTTCGACGGCAAGACGTACGTGATGGAGCGGGGGCTGATCGCCGATCTCGCCATCGTCCATGCCTGGACCGCCGATCACGAGGGCAATCTCGTCTATCGCAAGACGGCGCGCAACTTCAACCCGATCATGGCGACCGCGGCCAAGGTGACGGTCGCCGAAGTCGAGCAGCTCGTCGAGAACGGCAGGATCGACGCCGACCACATCGTCACCCCCGGCATCTTCGTCAACCGCATCGTCCGGCTGGAAACCGTCTCGAAGCCGATCGAGCAGCGCACCGTGCGCAAGCGCTATTGAGGAGATTTATCATGCCCTGGACCCGCGATGAGATGGCCGCCCGCGCGGCGCAGGAATTGCAGGACGGATTCTACGTCAATCTCGGCATCGGCATCCCGACGCTGGTCGCCAATCATATCCCCGAGGGCATGACGATTTTGCTACACAGCGAGAACGGCATGCTCGGCACGGGTCCCTTTCCCTTCGAGGGCGAGGAGGACCCGGACCTCATCAACGCCGGCAAGCAGACGGTCACCGAGCTTCCGCTCAGCTCCTATTTCGACAGTGCCGCCTCCTTCGGCATGGTGCGCGGCGGTCATATCGACATCTCCATCCTCGGCGCCCTGCAGGTGGCGGAGAACGGCGACCTCGCGAACTGGATGGTGCCCGGCAAGATGGTGAAGGGCATGGGGGGCGCGATGGACCTCGTCGCCGGCGTTCCGCGCGTCGTCGTCGTGATGGAGCACATCGCCAAGGGCGAGCCCAAAATCCTCACCCGCTGCACGCTGCCGCTGACCGGCCAGGGCGTGGTCGATCTCATCATCACCGACCTTGCGGTGCTGGAGGTCGGCGCGGACGGGCTCACGCTGCTCGAGCTTGCCCCGGATGTGACGGTCGAGGAGATTCGCTCCAAGACCGAGCCCGCGTTCCGCGTCCGCCAGGACGTGAAGGCGCACTGACCCGGCCGGCACCGTACCTTCCGCGCAGGCTGGCCGGCGCCTATTCTCGCCGCCGTTGAAACGAGCTTCGGGCGGCGGGTCCGATCGCAACCACGAGGAGATCATGATGCGCGTTTCCGAAACCAGGCGAGGCCTGCTCGCCAGGCGCGCGCTGCCCGGCGGCCTCGCGGCTCTCGCCGCCGCGCTCGCCCTGAAGCCGAAGCAAGCGGCGGCCGCCTCGGCGAGCCAGCTCGCGCAGAATTCGCGCGTCGCGCTCCAGCAGCTCTACGCCGACGAGCCGCACACGCGCACCCTCGGCCAGCGCGCCCGGGCCATTTTGGTCTTCCCGCAGATCGTCAAGGGCGGCTTCTTCGTCGGCGGCCAGACGGGAGACGGCGCGCTGCTCGTCAGCGGCAGCGCGATCGGCTACTACAATATCTCGGCCCTCTCCTTCGGGCTGCAGTTCGGCGCCCAGGCCTTCAGCTATGCGCTCTTCTTCATGACCGATTCCGCGCTCAACTACCTGAAATCGAGCCAGGGCTGGTCGATCGGCTCGGGCCCCTCCGTCGTCGTGCTCGACAAGGGCGCGGCCGCCAGCGTCACCAGCACCACGCTCACGCAGGATGTCTACGCGGTTCCGTTCGGCCAGCAGGGGCTGATGGCCGGCATCGGCATCGAGGGCTCGAAGATCACCCACATCTACCCGAACTAGCCCGGCGGAGATCATTTGATGCGCGGTCCCGCCGCCCGCTTCGTGGCGCTCGCGATGAGCATCGTCCTGGCCCTGCCGCCCGCATGGCTGGTGATACCGGTGCCCGCGCTCGCGCAGGAGAGCGCGCCGACGACGTATAACGCGGAGCAGCTCGACGCGATGCTGGCGCCGATCGCGCTCTATCCGGACGCGCTGCTGACCCAGATCCTGATGGCCTCAACCTTTCCGGTGGAGATCGTCGAGGCGGCGCGGTGGCTCGAGCAGCCGGGGAACGCGCAGCTTCAGGGCGATGCGCTCACGGCGGCGCTGGCGAGCCAGAGCTGGGACCCGAGCGTGAAGTCCCTGGTGCCGTTCCCGCAGGTGCTCTCGATGCTGAACAGCAACCTGAGCTGGACCCAGCAGTTGGGCTACGCCTTCGCGACCCAGCAGGCGGATGTGATGAACTCCGTCCAGCGGCTCCGGGCGCAGGCCGCGCAGGCCGGCACGCTCCAGAGCACGGCGCAGCAGACCGTCTCGACCGACCAGGGCGCGATCGTGATCCAGCCCGCCAACCCACAGGTCGTCTACGTCCCGGTTTACAATCCCACGGTCGTCTATGGCGCCTGGCCTTACGCGGCGTACCCGCCCGTCTATTACCCGCCGCCGCCCGGCTATGTCGCCGCCAACGCCTTCGTCACGGGGCTTGCCTTCGCGGCCGGCGTCGCCGTCGTCGGCTCGCTCTGGGGCTGGGCGCAGCCGTCCTGGTACCGCGGCAACGTCAACGTCAACGTCAATCGCTACAACAACATCAATGTCAATCGCACGGCGATCCAGTCCAATGTCTGGCGCGCGCCGCCGCCCGGCGTCGGCGGCCGCCCGGTGCGCGCCCCCTCCGGCCCGGTCGGCGCGCCGGCGCGGCTCAACGGCCTGCCGCCGAACGCGATCGGCCGCCAGGCCGTGCAGGTGCCGTCGTCGCTGGTGAGCCGCCCGCCGGCCGGGACGGGCGCGCCGCCCAACCGTCCCGCTTCGCCGCCCAACCGTCCGGCTTCTCCGCCGGGGCAGGCGGCGAATCGCCCGGCCGCACCGCCCAACCGTCCGGCCGCACCGCCAGCCAACCGTCCGGCCGCGCCGCCCAACCGTCCGGCTGCGCCGCCCAACCGTCCCGCCGCCCCGTCGCGCCCCGCGCCAACCAATGGCGGCGCGTTCGGCGGCGTCAACGAAGGCGCGCGCGCCACCCAGTACGGCAACCGCGGTGCCCAGAGCCGCTCCTTCAGCCAGCCGGCCCGCGGCGGCGGCGGCCGGCCGGCGGGTGGCGGCGGGGTGTATCGCCGATGAGAGGGAGCATCGATGAAGGGAGGACCCGCATGAGGATCAGCGCAGGGCCCCTCGCCCGCCTCCTTCCTCGCCTCGCGCTCGCGGCGCTGCTCGCGCCTGTCGTCCTCGCCGCGCCCGCGCACGCGCAAACCGCCGCGAAGCCCGCGCCCATCCAAGCCTCCGCGCCGCAGGAGACCTTCGCCACGCCCGAACAGGCGGTCGCGGCGCTCGTCGCGGCCGTGCAGGCCAATGTCCCGCAGCAGATCTACGTCGTGCTCGGCCCGGGCAGCGAGAAGCTCGTCTCCTCGGGCGACGCTTACGCCGATGCCGACGCCGCCAAGCGCTTCCTCGCCTCCTACGCCGAGCACCATGCGCTCGTTCCCGGCAGCGCCGGGGAAACGATGCTCCAGGTCGGCCCGAACGATTGGCAGCTCCCGATCCCGATCGTCGAGACGAGCGGGCGGTGGCGCTTCGACGCCGCGGCCGGGGCGCAGGAGCTGGTGGACCGGCGGATCGGCCGCAACGAGATCGAGGCCATCCGCACGCTGCTCGCCTGCGTCGATGCCCAGTGGGCCTATTTCAAGCTGACCGGAAACGAGGGCGCGGCCACGTTCGCCGAGCGGTTCGTCAGCACGCCCGGTCAGAAGAACGGCCTCTATTGGGTAGCCTCGGCGGACGCCGCGGAGAGCCCGCTCGGCCCCCTCGTCGCCACGGCCGAGACCCAGGGCTATCCGGGCGAGCTCGCGGCCGGCAAGCCCACGCCCTACCAGGGCTATTTCTTCCGCATCCTCAAGGCGCGCGGGCCCAATGCCCCCGGCGGGGCGAAGAACTTCGTGGTGAACGGGAAAATGACCGGCGGCTTCGCCTTCGTCGCCTGGCCCGCCTCCTACGGCTCGTCGGGCATCATGAGCTTCGTCGTCGGCGAGGACGGCGTGGTCTTCCAGAAGAACCTCGGCCCCCGCACCGCCGCGCTCGCCTCTTCCATGACCCTCTTCGACCCCGACTTCACCTGGGCGCGCGTCGAGCTCGTCGGCCACTGACCGCGGACCCGCACCCGATGCCGCGCGGACGCCTGCGCGATCTCGGCCTCTCATCGGGCGTGCTGCCCACCGGGCGATGGAACGCGATCACCGATGTCGCGGGCGTCGCGGTCGGCTACGCGACCCTGATCCGCGACGAGCCCGCGATCGTCCGGACCGGCGTCACGGCGATCTGGCCGCGGCACGAGGCGATCTGGACCGACGCCGTCTTCGCCGGCTTTCATTCCTTCAACGGCAATGGCGAGATGACCGGCCTGCCCTGGCTCGCCGAGCAGGGCATCCTCGCCGCGCCGATCGCCATCACCAACACTTTCTCCGTCGGCGCGGTGCGCGACGCGATTTGCGCGCTCGCCGTCCGCGAGGGCGCGCCGCAGCCGTTCCACCTCCCGGTCGTCGCCGAGACCTATGACGGATGGCTGAGCGAAAGCGAGACATTTCCCATCACGGCCGAGCACGCCTTCGCCGCCCTCGACGCGGCCACCTCCGGCCCGCCCGCGGAGGGCAATGTCGGCGGCGGCACCGGCATGATCTGCCACGAGTTCAAGGGCGGCACCGGCACGGCCTCGCGCGTCGCGAGCACGGAGGGCGAAAGCTTCGTCGTCGGCGCGCTCGTGCAGGCCAATTACGGCGCGCGCGAGATGCTTCGGGTGGACGGCGTGCCGGTAGGGCGCGAGATCGGTTTTTCCGTCGTTCCCTCCCACCGCGCCGCCGGCGAGGCGGGCTCGATCATCGTCGTGCTCGCGACCGATGCGCCGCTGCTGCCCATCCAGTGCCGGCGCCTCGCCCGCCGCGCCGCGACGGGCCTGGCCTGGGCGGGCGGTTTCGGCGCCAACGGCAGTGGCGACATCTTCCTTGCCTTCTCCACCGCGAACCATCTTCGCGAAGGCGAGGCCCTCGCCTCCGTCCGCATGCTCGCCCCCGCCCGCATGACGCCGCTCTTCCTGGCCGCCGCCGAGGCAACCGAGGAGGCGATCCTCAACGCGCTCATCGCCGCCGAAACGATGACCGGCCGCGCCGGCCGCGCGGCGTACGCGCTTCCTCTCGAAGCCCTCACGAACGTGATGCGGCGCTACCGCCCGGCCTGAGCCCCCCAGGAGCGGGACGGTCGACCGCTTGAGCGGGAACCCTCCTCGCGATACCTATAGATCGCGGAGTTCACCCCCGGTCCAGATCCGCGCGGCGCGCGCTCTGTTGCGCCTCGAACAGTCCGAGTTGGCCGAGCGCGCGAAGGTTTCGGTGGCCACCATCCGCCGGCCGGAAACGGACCAAGGGCCTGAGCGGATAGCGCCTGCTACCCTCGCCGGCGTCCGCTCCGTGCTCGAAGAGAGGCCGACGCCGAATTCATCCGCGACGGCGTCCGCCGCCGTCCCGGGGCGCCGATCCCGCTTGGCTATATGTATATAATAAAGGACGTTATTATATATAAGATGAAGCCTACCGGCGACGGTGTTGCTAGGGGTTTGTCTGCTCGTCCCACATTGTGAATTGACAGAAAGTCTACTGCCCTCATATTTACAGGCGTCTCGTGCCCCCTATGGGCACACCGCGTAGACCCGAGCCGCGCAGCTAGGGAAAAGCGCTGGGGCTTCGGCCCTGAGATCCGACGACCACAGATGGTCTCCTAGGTCGGCTATGGCTGACGTGGGACAGTTAGAGGGTCAACTGACCGGCTGGTGGGTGATAGGCAGAGTGCATGAGACACACCGCCGCGGCTAACTCAGTTAGCAGTTAGTCCGCGGCGACTTATATTTCGGTCTTAGCGTTCATTCTCACAAAATCATTTGCATAGATGTTCGCATGCGTATCGCGACCACGGACCCGACCCATCGTGCCGCACTCGAATTCAACTTCTGCGAGGGATTTTTCGTGTTCGAGCTGCACGTCGTGGTGGAAACCCTGAGGTAAGGCCATACCGAAGCGATACAACCCCTTCAGCCGAAATAGCCGCTCGCCCTCAGACGCAGCCTCCTCCGCTTCCCGTGTGACCCCATGAAACGCGCTACGGTGAGCGGTAAGAAAGATCAGGCCACGCTCGTCCTGGAAAGCTCTCCGCGTCTGATCCCTAGGCAGGCGAGGTAAATTATCCCTTGTGAATGGGTGCGTCCGTAGCTCCGCCGCCCTGTCTGTCCACGGGCGGTCGCCTTGCACGAAGGCCTGAAATAGGGTGTCAACCCTCACTTCCCGGTCAAGATAGAAATTGCGCGGCGGAAGGAGAAAGGGCTCGCTATCAGCAAGCCGATTAATACGTTCCTTGACGAGGCTTAGGTCCCGTCCAGCGGGTCCAGCGGAATCCACAACCCTAACGACAGCATCCTTGAGTGCGTCGCTTGAATGCCTGAGCTGCCGCCCCTTCGCATCTGGTACCGCGAGTTCGCGAAGGGGAACCGGAAGGACCGCAAAATCGAGCCGCCGTAGCAAACGCCAGTCATCAGGCGCAGGAACATACAACAGCCTGATTGACGAAGGCGAGGGAGAGCTCTCCGGCCCTCTTGTGCGCCGTCGAATAACGAAACCAGTGAGTGCCAGAACAATGGCAGAAACGAGCTTCTCCGGGTAAAGCACGCCGTCCGATTCGGCCGAGGCTAGCGCTACAACCCTAGTCTCGCCTGAAACAAGCTCGTTGAGAATCGGTTCCGCCCTGCCGCGCAGGGCTTGCGGAAGCCCAGCGACAACAAACAGCGCCGCGGCTCCGGGAGTCGGGACACGTCTCACTCGCCTTCGACTCATCAGGGCAGACGGCTAAGATATACAGCGATGTCAAACGGCATCACCATCTGCGCCGCTAGGCCATGCGGTTGCGCCGCATAGAGGCGCTCAAGCGCATTCGTATCCTTTTTCGGTGTTGCGACGACAGGAGCTACGGCCTCCAATCTGGCTTTGCCGTCTGTGTAGAATCTTTCTAACGGAATGTTATGCTGTGTAGCCCAGTCTTCTATCTTTTCAACCAAGGCAATTGCGTCCGATACCGACAAAGACCGCGGATCGCTGATGTATAGACCGGGCAATCGGTAGCGCTCCTCCACAACAACGAATCCGGCCTCTGCGGTCTCTCCGATGTGATAGCGGTATGGTGCGGTCGTCCGGACATAAACAGCTTGCTGGTCCGTCTTGAGGCAGAAGGCCAATAGGACTGGCCTCGGTAGTTTTCCGAGAAGATGTGTCTTCCGTCGCCTTTCAATTGTGTCCTTCACAAGTTGTTCTTTGCCAGCGGGCACCACAGCAACGTATGCTACTACTTCGGGGTCCCGGATGAGGACGATCTCAGGAGCCAGTTCCTCTACAAACTTGGCGAGCGGTCGCTGATCGTCCGGAGGAGGCCAGGAACCATTCTCCCGCAGCGTGTTGCCAAGGTCGGCAAGCAACAGCACCCCATCGGATTTGGAGTAGTGTTGTTCGACCGCTGAACGTATCGAGTCGCTGATGCTCTGTGTCATGTGATGATGTGACTCATTTTGGGCTTAACCTGCGCGCCCAAGCCCCGTTGGCGTTACCCAGTTCGGATCCGACCGCAGCCTATCCCCACATCGTCAACCTTGAAATGGTGCTGTAGCTGGCGTTGCGGCTGCGGGCGATTCCCCCGCAACGTTTCCCCGCGCCGCTCGCGGCGCCGGGTCGCCCCCTGCTGCTGACGGAGTGTCAGCTTCGGCGTGGGGCCGAACCTGACGCCACGGGCGACGGCCCGCCGGCGAGCATCAGCCGGGCGTAGGGGGTCGCGGCGTCGGCCCAGGTGTCACCGAAAGATCGGAAGCCGGCCTTCCGGTCGGCAATCGCGGCGACGGTGTTCAAGGGGTCGCGGGGCGGGCGAGACGGTCAAGCCTCCTCGCCATGAGCGCGTCGCCACTGGAGAGCTGGGCGAGCACGCCGCGGACCTGGCGGCCCCCGGTCTTGGCCCCGCTCGCGGTTTCGCGGGGACCCCGGCGGCCGCCGGCGGCGCGGAGCGCCCGGATCTGGGCGTCCACGCTCTGGCCGCCGGTCGAGACGCGGGCGCAGCCGCAGATCACGGGATAACTGTGCACCGAATTTCTGCGACCGAAAAGCGCGTCGTTCCCAACGGCCTGGCTTTTGGAACGAAACTTTTGATTTGCGCGCCGCTTCGAACATCCGCGGCTCGCCTCGCGAGCCTCCGGCGCAAGTCGCCGTACGCCACTCGTTTCGATGGGGTAGCCAAAAAGGTGGGGCCATGGCAGAGAGAGACGCGGCCACGATTCCGCTGCTTGCAAGGTGCGCCACGCGACGCCCGAGAGGAGGCTCTTATGTTCTCATCCACCATCCCCATCAGTTCCGAGGGCGGCGATAACAGCTTCCAGAACAATGTGCCGGATCCCGTAACGTCCGGCACGGAGCTTCCAACCTTCAAGTTCGCCTTGGAGGAGTCCGAGGGCCGCGTGATGGGCGTCAGCTTCGGCAAGGAGGCGACCGTCGTTCAACTGCCGATCTCTAAGGCCCTTGCCGGCGTCTCGATGCGCATGGAGCCCGGCGTGATGCGCGAGCTTCATTGGCACGCGACGGCGGCGGAGTGGGCCTTCGTCACCGAGGGCCGGGTGCGCACCACGGTCATCGACCCTCTCGGCTGCTCGGAGACGAACGAGTTCGGGCCCGGCGATATCTGGTATTTCCCGCGCGGCCACGGCCATGTCATCGAGACCTTGGGCGAGGCGCCCTGCCACTTCATCCTCGTCTTCGACAACGGATATTTCTCCGAGTTCGGCACCTTCAGCATCACCGACTGGATCGGCCACGCGCCCAAGGAGCTGCTCGCCAAGAATTTCGGCTTGCCCGCCTCCACTTTCGAGAACTTTCCAAAGAACGAGGTCTATTTCGCCAAGGGCCGCATCCCGCCCGCGATCTCCTCCGCTCCCCTGCAAGGCTGGAAGCCGCCGCCGCTCACGCACAAATACAGCCTCCTCTCCCAGAAGCCGTACGAGACCTTCAAGGGCGGGCTCGAATGGCGCGTGGACGGCTCGCAGTTCCCCATTTCCACGACGATGACGGGCGTCGTCCTGGACATGGAGCCGGGCGCGCTCCGCGAGCTCCATTGGCATCCGAACGCCGCCGAGTGGCAATACGTGCTGGGCGGCGATCTCAGGGTGACCCTCTTCGGCTCCCACGGGCGCTGGCGCGAGGAGACCCTCGCCACGGGAGATGTCGGCTACATCCCGCAGGGCTTCGGTCACTCGATCGAGAACGTCGGATCCGGAAGGGCGCGCATCCTCATCGTCTTCAACAGCGGCCACTATCAGACCATCGACCTCTCCCAGTGGATCGCCGGGAACCCGCTCGACATCCTCGCCACCAACTTTTCCCAAGATCCCGCGCTCTTCGATAAATTTCCGCACAAGGACGTGTTTCTTACGAAATAGCCGCATCGCCGCGCCCGCCGATCCCACAACCTGGTCCTGGCCCGAGCATGAAACCCTTCGATCAGCGCCGTGCCCCGGTCTTTGCCAGGAACGGCATGGCTTGCTCCAGCCAGCCGCTCGCCGCTGCGATCGGCCGCGACATCCTCAAGGCCGGAGGCAATGCCGCGGACGCCGCAATTGCCATGGCCGCGATGGTCAACGTCGCCGAGCCCATGATGAACGGGCTCGGCGGCGACTCCATGATCCTCGTGCACTGGAACGGCGCGTGCTTCGGCCTCAACGGCAGCGGCCGCTCGGGTTCGCGCCTCACCATCGACAATCTTCGTGCCGATGGTTTTTCCGCGATGCCGAAAGCCGGCGCCGCCACCGTCACCGTCCCCGGCGCGCTCGATGCCTATCTTGCGCTGCACGAGCGATTTGGCTCCATGGAGCTCGCCGCGCTCGTCGAGCCCGCGGCGACCTATGCCGAGGAGGGCTTCGGCGTCGGCGCGAAGATAAGCCAGGCGTGGCGCTGGGGCTCATCGAAGCTTCAGCGCTTCTCGCCCGACGCGAGCCCCTACCTGCCGGGCGGCGCGCCACCAAAGGCCGGCGGGATTTTCCGCCAGATCGATCTCGCGCGCACCTGGCGGGCGATCGGCAAAGGCGGCCGCGCCGCGTTCTACGCCGGCGAGGTTCGCGAGCGCATCCTCGCTTCATTGCAACCGGCGGGAGGCACTCTCGAAGCCGAGGACTTCGATCAATTGCAGGCCGAATGGGTCGAGCCGATTCGCGCCGATTACCGCGGCCACGCCATCCTCGAGCTCCCGCCGAACGGCCAGGGCATCGTGGCGCTGATGGCCTTGGGCATTCTCGAGGGCTTCGATCTGGCAAGCCTCTTCAGCAAGAACGAGGCCGAGGCCAACCATCTGATCCTCGAGGCGATCAAGCTCTGCTTTGCCGATGCAACGCGCTACGTCGCCGATCCCCGCTTCGCCGAGACACCGCTGCAACGTCTCCTCTCCGCGGACTACCTCGCCGCGCGCCGCGGGCTGATCCGGCCGGACCGCGCGCTCGACAATCCTTCCGCGGGCCGGATCTACGGCGACACGACCTACCTCACGGCCGTGGATCGCGACCGCAATGCCGTTTCCCTTATCACGAGCATTTCCGACGTGTTCGGCTCCGGCATCATCGTTCCCGGAACCGGCATCATCCTGCACAACCGCGGCGCCGATTTCGAGATGGATGCCTCCCACCCGAATCATGCCGCGCCCGGCAAGCGCGTGCGCCACACGATCATTCCCTCCATGATGCTCGCACCCGACGGCTCGCTCGAGATGAGCTTCGGCTGCATGGGCGCCAATATGCAGCCGCAGGGGCAGGTGCAGATCCTCGTCAATATTCTCGATCGCGGAATGAACCTCCAGGAGGCCATCGACGCTCCGCGCGTGCGCGCGCTCGATGGTCGCCGCATCTCCGTCGAGCCGCACGCGGATCCGAACTTTGCCCCCGCACTCGCAGCCCTCGGGCACGAGGTCGTCACGGGCGAAGAAGTTCCCGCGGACTGGATGGTGCCCCACGACTTCATGAGGTCCTTCGAGGGCAGCGCCCAGGCCATCGCCATCGATGGCGAATCGCTCTGCGGCGCCTCCGATCCTCGCCTCGACGGCATCGCCGTCGCCTGGTAGCGGGCGAATCTACCGCCAGCGCGCGAGCCGCGCCGCGGCCTCCGCCATCTCCTCCTCCAGCCCGCAATAGCTGAATCGCAGAAAGTGATGCCCGCGCCTGCGGTCGAAATCGACGCCCGGCGTCACGGCGATGCCCGCCTCGGCGAGCATCCGCGCCGCGAACGCCGTGCTGTCGTTGCTGCGCTCGGAGATATCGGCGAAGAGATAGAAAGCACCCTCCGCCGGGGAGAGCTTCGGAAACCCCGCGCCGGGCAGCGCGCCGAGCAGAAGATCGCGCGAGCGGCGATAGCGCGCGACATTCGCTTTGAGCTCCTCATCGCATTCGAACGAAGCCTCGGCCGCGATCTGCGCGATATGCGGCGCGCTGATGAAGAAATTCTGCGCCAGGCACTCGACCGGCCGCAGCAGATCCTCGGGGCAAACCATCCAGCCCACCCGCCAGCCGGTCATGCTGAAATATTTCGAGAAGCTGTTGATCACCACCGCACTTTTGCTGAAAGCGGCAGCCGTGGCGATGGCCGTGCCGTAGTTGAGGCCGTGATAGATCTCGTCGCTGATCAGCCGGATGCCGGCCTCGTCGCAGAATCGCGCGATCGCCGCGAGCTCGTCCGCATGCAGCATCGTGCCCGCGGGGTTGCAGGGGCTCGCGACGATTACCCCCTCGGGCGCCCGCTCCAGCGCCTGCAGCATGGCCACGTTCGGCTGGAACCGCGTCTCCGGCCCCGTCTCCAGCACCACGGGCTCGAGCCCGAGCGCGCTCAAAATATTGAGATAGGGCGGATAGAACGGCGCAGCCAGCGCCACCCGGTCTCCCGGATCGAAGGCGGCGAGGAACGCAAGCGGAAAAGCGCCCGAGGCGCCCATCGTCACCGCGACACGCTCTGCCGGCAGCGCCATCCCGTACCACGCCGCGTAATGCCGCGCGATTCGCGCGCGCAAGCTCGGCCGCCCGAGCGCCTCGGTGTAGCCGAGCGGATCGCCACCCGCGAGCGCAGCCCGCGCCGCTTCGCGCGCCCCTGCCGGCGCGCCCGTGCCCGGCTGGCCCACCTCCATCCGAATGATCCCGGGCGCCCCGGGCGCAAGCGCGGCCGCACGCGCATTGGCGGCGCGAATCACGTCCATCACCAGGAACGGCGGCGCCGCCGCACCACGCCCGACTTTCAGCACCATTTATTCCCCAACCCTCAGCTTGGTTACGAGTAAGGCCAGGGCTCCGCCCTGGACCCGCCGGGGGGCTTTGCCCCCCGGACCCCTCAGCAAAGGCGGAGCCTTTGCAATCCTTTACTTTAAGGGAATGGGGGTCTGGGGCCTCAAGGCCCCAGCGGGGTCCAGGGGCAGAGCCCCTGGCGGGTCATCCTCCGCTGGACGCGTACCCGCCTCCGCGCGGATCCGTCGCCGCCGCGCACGAATCGGCCGCCCCCGGCAGGAACTTGCTGCACGCGATCACCTGCGCCCGCCCGGGTTCCGGCACCGGCTCAGGCATCGGCGTCTTCGTCCGGAGCGCGTTCGCCATCCCGACCGCCACCGCGAGCGCCGCTCCGTTCTGGCCTGACCCCGCGACCGCGGCGCCGAAGGCATGGATGCTCCGGTTCCAGGCGATCCCCGCCGCGAGCAGCGGCGCCGGCCCCGTCCCGGGCGCCGCGGCGAGCAGGATGCCGGTCCCCGGCGCGATCCGCCCGGTGCCGAAGAGGTTGTTCATCGTCACGGCGCAGGCGACCGCGTTGCCCTGCGGATCGAGCGTCGCGAACGCCGCCGACGCGGGCAGCGGTGGCAGGCTCGCCGCCGGCAGGCTCTTCGCCGCGAGCAGCGTCGTCGCGTCGCCCCGCGAAGCCCGCCACGCCGCCGCGATCGACGCCGCATGCGCCGCCGCGCCCTGAAGATCGGCCGGGTCCTGCCAGAGGTCCTCGAACGCGGCGGCCGCCGCGAGCCCGCCGTCGGCCGGCGGCGGCAGGAACGAGACCCGGTTGATGCCGGCCTGAACGGTGATCGGCGTCGCGAGGGCGGGCACCGCGTGCGCAAGGTCCGCAGGGCTGAAGCCCCCGCCCGCCTCGGTCGCCGCGGCCGCGATCTGCCGCCCGAGCGGCCCGTCGTAGAAATCGGTGATGCCGTTAAGCCGGAGCTCCGAGAGGGTCGCGGAGAGGTCCGGCTGGATGAGCGACTGCCCCGCGACGAGCGGCGCGCCCGAGGGTCCGGCGAACACCGCCCGCGCCGCCGGATCGGCCAGCAGCGGCCCGCCCACGGACTGGAGGTCCTGGGCGAGGGCCTGGGAGACGGGCACGCCGAGCCGCGCCATCGCCTGGGCGTTGCCGATGAGCTGCTCGATCGGCAGCCGCCCGTAGCGCGCGTGCAGCAGGTAGAGCCCGCGCGCCAGCAGCGGCACCGCGGCCGGCCGGTCTCCCGCGAGCCCGCCGGCGGGGGCGGCCGGCGCGAACAGGTCCTGCCTCCGGCGCGCCCTGGTCGGGCCCGGACGCCGCCGGGTCGTAGGCGAGGCAGGCGCCGCCGCCGCCAAGCCCCGCCCGCGAGGGCAGCGTCACCGCGAGCGCGAAGGCGAGCGCCACGGCGGCGTCCGCCGCATCGCCGCCCTCGGCGAGCACCTCCCGCGCCACCTGGCCGGCGAGCGGCTCGGGCGAGACGACGCTGCCGATGAAGGGCGGCGGCCGGTTCGCATGCGGCGCCGGCTTGCCCGGCCCGCCGCAGCCGGCGAGCGCCAGCGCGAGCACGACGCTGAGCCCACGCCGCGCGCCGATCTCCGTGAACCGCCGCGCCGCGGCCAGAACGCTGCTTCGCACCAACTCGGTCGTGTTTCCGTTAGAGGCCGTTCGCCATAGACGGCTTCGCGGCGAGCGGCAACGCCTGGTGGCACCAAGGCGGGTCACAAAACATATCAAAAAAGCTGGAGCAGCAAGGTTTTGAGATAGGCGCTCTCGGGCAAATGCGGATGGACCGGGTGGTCGGGCCCATTCCCGCGCGCGGTGAGGGTTCGCCCTTCCCGGCCGGCGCGCGCCAGCCCGTGCGCGATCGCGGCGGCGAATTCCTCGGCCGCGGCGTGGTGGCTGCACGACGCGGCGAAGAGGAAGCCGCCTGGTGCCACGAGCGCGGCCGCCATCCGCGCCATCCGCGCATAGCCGCGCAACCCGGCCGCCTGGTCCTTTCGGGTCGGGATGAAGGGCGGCGGATCGGCGATCACGATGTCGAATCGCGCCCCGGAAGCCGCGAGCGCGCCCATCGCGGCGAACGCGTCCTCCCGCCTTGTCTCCACCGTGAGCCCATTCCGGTCGGCCCCCGCGCGCGCCAGCGCGAGTGCCGCGGCGCTGCTGTCCACCAGCAGCGCATGCTCTGCCCCGCCCGCCGCCGCCCGCAGGCCGAACCCCCCAGTATGGCAGAAGAGGTCGAGCACCCGCGCCCCGCGCGCCAGGGCCGCGATTTGGTCGCGGTTCTCCTTCTGGTCGTAGAACCAGCCGGTCTTCTGGCCCGACTGCGGATCGACCGGAAAGACGAGCCCGCCTTCCTCCACCACGATCTCCTCGGGGAGCGCACCCGCGAGCAGCCGCACCTCGGCGGCCAGCCCCTCGAGCCCGCGCATCCCTGAATCGTTCCGCGCCAGCACGCCCGAGAGCGGCAGCAGCGCTTCGAGCGCCGCCGTGATCTCGGGCAGCAGCCTGTCTATGCCCGCGGTGTTTGCCTGCACCACGGCGAGCGGGCCGAACCGGTCGATGACGAGGCCGGGCAGCCGGTCCGCCTCGGCGTGCACCAGGCGATAGAAGGGCGCGGCGAAGAAGCGTGCGCGCAGGCTCGCCGCCTCGCCGAGCCGAAGCCTGATCCACGCGGCGTCGATCTCCGCCGCCGGATCGCGATCGAGCTGCCGGGCGGCGATCAGGCTGTGCGGGTTGTAGAAGCAGGTCCCGAACCGGACGCCGTCGTCCCCCTCGAGCCGCACCAGCCCGCCCGCCGGAAGCTGGCGGAGCTCCGGGCGCATCGCGATCTCGTTGCTGAAGGCCCAGGGGTAGCCGGCCTTGAGGCGCCGATCCGCTCCGGGCCGGAGGCGGATCAGCGGCCGCGCCTCGATGTCCATGGGGAGCGTTATCTAACCCCTGGCGGCAAGCGCAACCCCGCCGATCGTGAGCGCAAGAGCGAGCATCTGCGCGAGCCCAATAGGCTCGCCGAGCAGCAGCCCGGAGCTGAACACGCCGACCACCGGCACCAGCAGCGTCGTGCTCGTCGCGACCGAGGCCGGCAGCAGCTTGAGCGCCTGGAACCAGCAGAGATAGGCGAGCACGAGCCCGACGAAGGCCGTGTAGGCGAGCGCCAGCCACTCGAGCGTCCCGAGGGCGGCGAAGTCGGGGTGCTCGAAGAGGAGTGCCAGCACCGCGATCGGCGCGACGCCGAGCAGGATCTGCCACCCCACCGAGGCAAAGGGCGGCAGCGTGAGCGGCGCCCGCTTGGTCACCACCGAGCCGAGCCCGAACATCACCGCGGCCGCCAGCGCCGTCGCCACTCCGGGCAGCCCGCCGCGCGGGATCACCGTCGCCCCGCCGCCCAGCACGGCGACGACGCCGCCGATCCCGAGCACCAGCCCCACCACGTGCATCGGCCGCGGCCGCTCGCCGAGCAGCGGCCAGGCGAAGCACATCGCCCATACCGGCATCGTGTAGGTGATGATCACCGCGGTCGAGGCGGGCAGCCACACCAGCGAGACCGAGACGAAGCCGAGCCACGACGTGTAGTTCAGCAGCGCGGAGAGCATGAGGCGCCGCCACTGCCCGAGCGGCGGCATCAGCCGCTCGCCGCGGAGCGCCGCCACCCCCATCACCGCGATGCCGCCCGAGAGCGCGCTGATCGTCCGCATCGAGAAGGGCGGCAGGTGCTCGATCACGAGCTTCAGCGCCGGCCAGTTGAGGCCCCACGCGACCACCGTGAACAGCAGCAGCGAGAGCCCCTCGACCCGCCCTGCGCGCCCCGTCGGGGCGACCCTAGCGGACATAGACCTCGACGAGCTGGTGGTCGGTCGTGGGGTCGGTCCGCGCCGCGAGCAGAAGCCGCTCGGGCGGCACGCCCATCCGCTCGATCGCCTGCATCACCGACCGCGCGGCATCGGCCGCCGCCGCCGCTGCCGCCGCCTGCGAGGCGGGAGCGCCGGTCGCCGGCGCCACTCCCACCACGGCGAAGACGACGTCGGGCTTCACCTGCTCCGCCGCCCGGATCGCCTTGCGCAGCGGGTCCACGTAGTCGGCCGACAAGCTGTCGAAGCGGATCGTCGCCAGAGGCGGCGGCCCCGGCCAGGGCGGCGGCTTGGGCGCGGCAGGCGGCTTCGGCGGCACCGGCGGCCGGTAGGCGGCGGCGCCGAACGTGCGCTGGTCGGGAAGCGCGCACCCGCCAAGCCATGCCGTGCCGGCAAGCGCACCGAGCGCGCCGAGCGCGGCGCGGCGCGAGGTCACGGACATGGCGATGCCTCCTTCCCCGGCCGAGGCTTGCAGGAAGCGGTCCGCCGGGCAAGATGCGCCCGCCCCCCCGGGGGACCCATAGCGACCCATAGCGCAAGGAACCGGCGTGAGCGGCAGCACCAACCAGCGCATCGACCCCAAGCGCCTCTGGGACGAGCTGATGCAGATGGCCGAGATCGGCGCCACGGAGAAGGGCGGCGTGCGCCGCCTCACCCTCACCGTGGTGGACCGCGCGGGCCGCGAGCGCTTCCGCGCGCTCTGCGAGGCAGCGGGGCTCGCCGTGCGCGTCGATGCGATCGGCAACATGTTCGCCCGCCGCCGCGGCCGCGATCCCGCGCGCCCACCGGTCCTCTTCGGCAGCCATCTCGACAGCCAGCCCTCCGGGGGCAAGTTCGACGGCGCGCTCGGCGTGCTCGCCGGCCTCGAGGTCATGCGCACGCTGAACGAGCTCGGCATCGAGACCGAGGCCCCGCTCGAGCTCGTCAACTGGACCGACGAGGAAGGCAGCCGCTTCGGCCATTCGCTGATGGGAAGCGGCGTCTGGGCGGGCATCTATCCGCTCGAGAAGACCTATGCGCTGACCGACTCCGAAGGGGTGAGCGTCGGCGCCGCCCTCGACGAGATCGGCTATCGCGGCGCGCTCCCCGCCGCCGCCTTTCCGGCCGATGCCTATTTCGAGCTCCATATCGAGCAGGGGCCGATCCTCGAGCGCGAGGGGGCGATCATCGGCATCGTCACCGGCGCCCAGGCCCAGGTCTGGTACGACGCCGTGCTGACGGGCCGCGAATCCCACGCCGGCACCACCCCGCCCGCCGCGCGGCGCGACGCACTCGCCGGCGCCGCCCGACTGATCCTCCTCGTCGAGCGGATGATGCGCGATGAAGGCGAGGACGGGCGCGGCACGGTGGGCCAGCTCCAGGTCCTGCCCAACAGCCGCAACGTCATCCCGGGCGAGGTCCGCTTCTCGGTCGAGTTCCGCCATCCCGACGAGGCGGTGGTCGCGCGCCTCGCGGACGCATTCTCGCGCGAGGCGGCCGCGCTCGCCCGCGCCGACGGGCTCGCCCTGACGCTCGCCGAGCTCTTCCGCATCCCCGCCCAGCCCTTCGATGCCGAATGCGTCGGCCTGGTTGCCGAGGCCGCCGAAAAGCTCGGCCTGAGGTCGCGAAAAATCGTCTCGGGGGCGGGGCACGACGCCGTCTATGTCGCCTCCCGCGTGCCGACCGCGATGATCTTCACGCCCTGCAAGGACGGGCTTTCCCACAACGAGGCCGAGAGCATGCTCCCCGAGGAGGCCGAAGCCGGCTGCCAGGTTCTCTTCGAGGCGGTGCTGGCGCGCGCCAACCGTGTCCGCCTTGGCGCCTGAATCCCCCGCCCCGCTCGCGGTCGGCGTCGCCGGCTGCGGGCATTTCGGCCGCTTCCACGCGCTCAAGGTGGCCGCTGCCGGCGCCGCCGCGCGGCTCGCCGGCGTGCACGATCCGAACGAAGAGCGCGCCCGCGCCGTCGGCTGGGAGGCCGGCGCGCCCCCGCTCTCCTGGCCCGACCTCCTCGCCGCCTCCGAGGCGGTGATCATCGCCGCCCCCGCGGAGGCGCATTTCCGCCTCGCGCGCGAGGCGCTGCTCGCCGGCTGCCACGTCCTCGTCGAGAAGCCGATCGCGGCGACGCTCGCCGAGGCGGACATCCTCGTCGACCTCGCCGCCCACCGGCCGCTCGTGCTCCAGGTCGGGCATCTCGAGCGCTTCTCGGCCGCTTTCCGCGCGCTCGCCGAGCACATGCGCCGGCCGCTCTACATCGAGGCGATCCGCATCGCGCCCTTCAAGCCCCGCGGCACGGATGTTTCCGTCGTGCTGGACCTCATGATCCACGATCTCGACCTCGTGCTCGCTCTGGTCGAGAGCCCGATCGAGAGCGTCGATGCCGTGGGCGCCCCGGTCGCCTCGGCGAGCGAGGACATCGCCAACGCCCGCGTGCGCTTCGCCAACGGCTGCGTCGCCACCGTCACGGCGAGCCGCATCTCGCTCCGCACCGAGCGGCGGATGCGGCTCTTCGCGCGCGAGGGCTACATCTCGGTCGATTTCGTCAACCGCAAGCTCTTCATGATCGGCCGCACCGGCCAAGGCATGCCACTGCCGGGCCTCGAGGGCTTCACGATGAACGAGAGCTCGTGGGAGGATCATGATGCGCTCGCGGCCGAGCATGCTTCCTTCTTCGCCTGCGCGCGCGGCACGGGCCCGATATTCATCGACGCCGCCGCCGGCCGCCGCGCGCTCGCCGCGGCCCTGATGGTGGCGGAGAGCATGGACGCCTCGCGCGCGCGCGCCGTCGCCTCGGGCCTCATTCCCCCCACCTGATGGGCGGCGCAGCCGAGCCCGGCGAGATCACGCCGGCATCGGTGCGGGCGCTCTTCCGTTCGGTGCTGCGCGGCAGCGACAAGCCTCCGACCCTCGACGCCTGCCGCGAGGTCGCGGCCTGGCTCCGGTATTTGCGGCTGCGTCGCGCGCGCACTGGTCCGTCCCCCTCACGCGCCCCGCGCGAAGCCGCCCGCGCCGCCGCAACCCTCCTCGCCGAGCTCGGCCGGCTCGAGAAGGCATACGCGAAATTCCCCGCCGATATCGCGAGCGTTCCCGCGCTGCCGTTCCTCGAGGAGGCGCTCCGTGCGCAGGCGGCGATCGCCGCGGACGTCCGCGCCGCTCGGCAGGCGCTCGAGCGCCTCGGCCCGGTGCTCAACCCAAAGCCAAGAGCCGGATCGGCCTGGCACGACGAGGCCGGCGGCCTCTATCGCATCTTCCTCGCCGCGATGAAGCTGGCAAATCCCGGCCGACGCTACGAACCTTCGAACGAGGGCGCCGCCGTGCGCTTCATCCGCGCCGCCTTTGCTCTCGCACTCGGCGAGGAACGCCAGGAGGCATCGATCGCCCAGGTCCTGAAGCGGCTGCGCCGACAAGGGACAACCCGCGCCGCCCCCCTGTCCCGGGACAAGGGCTGATCGGGCGCTGTCCCCGCTGGCTTCGCCGGACCGCCGCGCCATAGAACGCTTCATCAAGGGAGCGGCGGCGATGCAGGACCTCTCGCACGAGTTCGACCGGACGATCGGTGCAGCGATGGCCCGCGGCCTGCGCCCTGGTCCGTGGCGCGCCGAGATCGAGCGCCGCTTCATCGCCGCGCGCTTCGCCGGCGACGAGCAGGAATGCCGCAAAATCCTCGACGAGTGGCGCACACAAATCGAAGCGGCGGAAGCCGAAAGCCGCGCCGCCCTCGAAGAAGAACGCCGCGCGGCCCATGACGCCGAGTGCCGCCAAGCCGCGCTCCGCCTCTCCCCGCGCGAGGTGATCGAGGCTGTGGAACGCGGCGCCTGGCACCGTCTTTCGCTCCGCGCCGACGGCGCGATCGCGATCGCCGGCGGAACCCCACAGGACGCAGTCCTCCGCACTGCGCTCTCGCTGCACGCGGACGCGATCCACGCGCTTCTCGCCGCGCGCGCGGAGGAGAGCGTGCTGATCCCCACCCCCTGAGACCAACCGCTGCAAAGGCCAGGGGGACGCTGTCCCCCTGCACCCCCCGCCAAGGGCTCAGCCCTTGGCGGGGGGTTCAAGGGGGGGCAGAGCCCCCCTGGCCTTAACAGCGGTTGGTCTCAGGGGGCAGGCCCACTCAGCTTCGCCGGACGTTCCAGAAAACTGGGATGCCGCCCAGGATTCCCGTGATGTCGTTGCGGTAGGCGGTTGGGTTGAACTGCTGCCCGAGCGGGATATAGGGCACGACGTCCAAGGCGCGGAGCTGCATCGCGCTAGCGATTTGCTTCTGCGTCGCGAGATCGGGCGCGGTGAGCCAGTCATCGCGCATCTGTTCCATCTTCGCATCGGTGGGCCAGCCGGGGGCCGCGTTCTTTCCGTTGCAGCGGAGGAACGGGTTCATCGCCGGGTTGTCGATGTCGAGCCCGCCCCAGAACGTGGAGAAGACGTTCCAGCCGCCCTTGTCGATCGGCGCCATGCTGGTGCGCCGCGCCACCAAAGTGCCCCAGTCCATCGAGGCATAATCGACGTCGAGGCCGATCTTCTTCATCATGTCGTTGCACACGTCGGCGACCGCCTTGACGGTCGGGATGTCCTGCGGCGCGAGCAGGACCACCTTCTCGCCACGATAGCCGGCCGCTTCGAGGTTTTTCTTGACCTGCCCGAGATCGCGCGGGCCGGTGAGGGCCTGCATGCCGGCAGCACTTGCCATCGGCGTGCCGGGGCAGAAATACCCGACGCCATCGCGCCAGAGATGCGGATCGCGGCCCACCACCGCGGTCATGTACTCGGCCTGGTTCACCGCGCCGATGATCGCGCGGCGGATGGCGGGATTATCGAAGGGCGGATTGAGCCAGTTGAAGCGCATGGTGCCGATGTAGCCGGTGGGATCGACGATGCGCACGCTGACGTTCTGGGTATGGCGCAGCACGGGAAGGAGCAGCGCGTCGGGGATCCACCACCAATCGACCTCGCCGGTCGAAAGCGCGGAGAGCGCGGTCGAAGGGTCGGAGATGATGTGCCATTCGACACGGTCGAAATTAGTGATCTTCGGGCCCGCGGTCCAATCCGGCGTGCCCGACGGGCGCGGGACGTAGTCGGCAAAACGGTCATAGACGACGCGCGAGCCGCTCACCCGTTCGGCGGCGTTGAACTTGTAGGGCCCGCTGCCGATCATCTCGGTGACCTGCTTGAACGGGCTGGTCAGGGCGAGGCGCTCGGGCATCATCGCGCACATGTTGGGCGGGCTCTTGCCGAGCGCCTGCGGCAGCAGCGGGAAAGGATGCTTGAGCCGGAAGACGATCGTCTTGTCGTCCGCGGCGGAAATCTCGTCGCTCGCCGCCATCAGCGCCTGGCCCAAGGAATTGCGTGCGCCCCAGCGGCGGATGCTGGCCGCGCAATCGCGCGCCAGCACCGGCTCGTTGTCGTGGAACTTGAGGCCCGGCCGCAGCGTGAGCCGCCATTCCTTGCCGTCGCTCGAGACGGTGTGGCCCTCGACCATCTGCGGCGAGACGGCGAATCCATGCTCCGGCCCAAGCTGGCCGTAGAGCGTGTCGAAGACAAGATAGCCGTGGTCGCGCGTCGGGTAGGTGGTGGTCCAGATCGGGTCGAGCACGGTGACATCGCCCTGCGGGACGAAGCGGAGCACGCGCTCGCTCGCCGCGGCGCTGATGCGTGGCGCGGCCAATGTGGCGGCTGCTGCTTGCAGTAGGGTCCGTCGCTTCATCCTGCTCTCCCGGTCGGCGCGCGCGCCCTCATGACGCGGTGCAGCGGGAGCGTAATACCAGCCGGCCCGGTTTGGGGAGCCGCCGCCAGTTCCGCACGCACGGCGCCGATCACGCCCGCCCAATCCCCCGGGCTGGCCTGGCGAAACTGACGAAGCGTCGGGTACCAGGGACTGTCCTGGCGATCGCGGAGCCAGCGCCAGCAGCTATCGAACCGGTTGAGCAGCCAGACCGGCTTGCCGAGCGCGCCGGCCAGATGAACGCTCGCGGTATCGACGCCGACGACGAGGTCGAGCGCGGCGACGAGCGCCGCCGTATCCGCGAAATCCTCGATCTCCCCGCTCCAATCGGCAAGCGCAAGCGCCGGCGCGCACGCACCCACCTGGAGCGAGACGAAGGTGGCGCCTGGGAGGTCGAGCAGCGGGGTGAGCAGCGCCGGATCGATCGAGCGCCGTGCGTCCGCGGCGAAATCCAGGTTGCCCGCCCAGACGAGGCCGACCTTGAGCCCGGGCAAGGTGCCGAGCCGCGCGGCCCACGCCGCGACGAGGACGGGGTCGGCGACGAGGTAGGGGATATCGGCGGGAACGGTCTCGAGCGTTGTGCCGAGACGATGCGTCAGGCTCATCAGCGGGCAATGGAGATCGAACGGCGGCAGGGGATCGCCGCCGGCGACGATGCGCGCGGCGATTCGCTGCCCCGCGAAAAGCCGCGCGAGCGGCTTCGGCACCTCGAAGATCAGATGCCGCGCGCGAAGCAAGGGCAGGAACCGGCAGAACTGGATGGTGTCGCCGAGACCCTGCTCGGCATGGACAAGGAGCGTGCGTTCGCCGATCTCCTCGCCGTTCCAGAGCGGGGCAGCGAAGTCACGGCGGGCAGCACCGCGCCGGTCCCAGCGGCGCTCGTATCCCGCCCAGCCCTCGCGGAGCCGTCCCGCGGAAAGAAGGGCGACGCCGAGATTGTATTCGCTCTCCGCTTCGCCCGGCCGAAGGCGGAGCGCCAGCCGGTACGCACGCTCGGCCTCGCCGATCCGGCCGAGCCCGACAAGAACATTGCCGAGATTGCTCGCCGCCTCGGCGTAGTCCGGCCGGAGCCGAAGCGCCTCGCGCAACGCCGCCTCCGCTTCCGCGAAGCGTCCCGCGGCCTGCAGAAGAGTACCGAGATTATTGTGGGCCTCTTCATAGGTCGGGTCGAGCGCGAGCGCCCTTCGGTAGCATTCCTCGGCCTCCGCGCTCGCGCGCCTGGCTGCGAGCGCAGTGCCCAGGCTGTTGAGTGCCTCGGGAAAATCGCGCACGGCGGCGAGCGTCCGCCGCAGCGCCTGCTCGGCCTCGTCCCACCGCCCGAGCCGGCAGAGGAGCGCGCCGAGATTGGCCTCTGCCGCTGCAAGGCCCGGCGCGTGGCGGAGTGCCGCGCGGTAGCATTCCTCCGCCGCCTCCGTTTCGCCGAGGGCGGCGAGTGCGGCGCCGAGATTGTTGTGCGCCTCGGCATGCGCCGGAGAGCGCGCGACAGTGGCGCGGTAGGCGGTGACGGCCTCCGCCGTGCGGCCCGCGCGCGCGAGCACCAGCCCGAGATCGTAATGGAGATCGGCGTCTTCGGGCGCGGCTGCGATCGCGCCACGCAAGGCGGACGCGGCTTCTTCCACGCGCCCGGCCGCGGCGAGGACAAGGCCGAGATTGGCGCGATAGAGCGCGACCTCCGGCCTCCGCGCCACCGCCGCTTCGATCGCGGCGCATGCCTCCGCGTGCCGCCCGCGCCGGTGCGCGGCGAGGCCGAGCAGGTGCAGCGCGTCGGCGTTCGCGGCATCGGCTCCGAGCACAGCGCGGAGGCAGGCCTCCGCCCCCTGGGCATCGCCCGCGCGGAGAAGCCGCGCCGCTTCTTCCAGTTTTGCGCGCGAAGCCGCCATCGCCCGATCGTAAAAGGGCGAGGTTGGCAAAACGCAAAGAACGCGCGCGGCGCAGGGATTGTTAATTCCTCTCGCCGTACCCTCCGTCCCGCCATCACCCGAGAGAGCGCGCGTGGACCACCCGTTTCCCGAGAGCAGCGCCCAAATCGCCCTCATCGAGCAGCCGGAGCCAGCCCTCTTCGCCGCGATCGCGCGTCCGCTCGCTTCCTTCAACGCGCCCTTCGCCGGCCCGGCCGAATCGCGCCCCCTCGTGCTCGCCTTGCAGCGCGCCCCGGCCGGCGAGGTCATCGGCGGCCTTTCGGGCGAGACGATCTATCGCTGGCTCGCGATCCAGGTCCTCTACGTCCCGCCCGAGCTGCGCGGCCGGGGCATCGGCGCTGCCCTTCTCCGCGGCGCGGAGAACGAGGCCCGCGCACGCGGCTGCCGCGGCGTCGTCGTCAACACCTTCAGCTTCCAGGCGCGCCCCTTCTACGAGCGGATGGGATTTGCCCATATCGGCACGCTCGACGATTGCCCGCCCGGCCATCGCTGCTTCTATCTCTCCAAGCGGATCTAGCCCGCCTCCGCTTCGAGCAGCGACTCGCCAAGATACGAGCCCGCAGCGACACCGCCGGGGCAGGCGAAGATCCCGCTGCCCACATGCGTCGTGAACTGATTGAGCGCATCGAGCCGCGACATCGTCTCGAAGATGCGGATGAAGCCGGTGCGCGGGTCCTTCTGGTAGGCCATGAACATCAGCCCGGCATCGTATTCGATCGCCTGGCGCCAGGGCGGCCAGCGCTCGGCGACAAAGTCCGCGCCGTCGCTGTAGGAGAAGGAGCGGCGCAGCACCTGCGCGCCGCCGTTCAGCGCCGGCGCGCCGAGCCGGGCATGCGCCGTCGCGGGGATGAGCGGATCGCCGTCCGCGTTCGCAGCAGTGAGGTCGAGCGCTGCGAACTCCTTCGTTTCGCCGAGCGGGGCGCCGGAATATTTGTGCCGCCCGAACACCTGCTCCTGGAAGCCGAGCTTCATCCGGTCCCAGTGCTCGAGCGCGATGCGGATGCGCCGCGCCACCAGATACGTGCCGCCCCGTATCCAGGCCGGGCCTTCCGCACCCGCCCAGACGAACTCCGCCATCGCCCGCGGATCGGCGGGATCGGGGTTCATCGTCCCGTCCTTGAAGCCCATCAGGTTGCGCGGGGTCCCCTTCGTCTGCGGCGCCGTCGAAAAGCCGCGCTGCGTCCATTTGAGCGCGACCGCGCCGTCGCCGATCCGGGCAAGCTGGCGGACGGCGTGGAAGGCGATCTGCGGATCGTCGGCGCAGGCTTGCACCGCGATCGCGCCGCCCGTCTTGCCGGGCTCGAGCTGGTCGCCGGGAAAAATCGGAAGATCGACGAGCGCCGGCGGCCGGAGGGAACCGAGCCCGAAGCGGTCCTCGCCCTGATAGAGGAAAAGCCCGGGCCCGAAGCCCACGGTGAGGGTAAGCCGCGCGGGGTCGAGCCCGATCGCCTCGCCGCTGTCGCCGGTCGGAGCGGCTGGCGCGGTTCCGAGATGATCGGCGGGCAGGCCCGCGGTGAGCCGCGCGGCGGCGAGCGTCCAGGCGCGCATCAGCCCGATCAGCTCGTCGCGGCGCTCGGTCGTGACGTCGAAGACCGCGAATTGCAGGCTTCCCTGCTGCGGCGTCGCGATCCCGGCCTGATGCGGCCCGAAGAAATTCTCCGAGCTGGCGAAGGCCGGAACAATCGCGGCCGCCGCAGCGGCGCCGACCCCGCCGAGGAAGGCGCGGCGCGAGGTCAACGCGGCGCCTGCATCAGCGCATTGGTGTCGTCCTCGACGTAATAGAGGCCCTTGCCATCCGGCATCATCGCGATGCCGAAGAGATCGCCGTTCCCGGCCGGGTCCTGCGCCTGGTCGCTGTCGAGCCAGAGCGCGCCGCGCTGCGTGCCGCTCGCCGGATCGATCTCGACCACCTGGCCGTTGAGCGCGTTGGTGACGAGAAGATCGCCGTTGGCCGCGATCACCATCGCAAGCGGCCGCTTCAGAAGCCCGCCCTCGCTCACGACGCGGCCGGTCCCGGCGCTGTCGGCGCGCGTGGCGGCATGGTCGATCGCCACCACCCGGTTGCCGAGCGCATCCGAGACGTAGAGCGCCCCGTTGGCCGCGAGCGCCAGTCCGGTTGGGCCGATGAGGAAGGCGCCGGCGTCGGCTTGGGAGGAAAAACCGTCGGCGATCACCGTCTTTCCCTCGACCACCGGCGGCTTGCCCGCCGGAAGCATCAGCTCGATGCGCAGCACGTTCGCCCGCCGCACCGGACGCCGGCCCAGGGGACCAATCTCGGCGCCGATCCCGAAGCCGACATTGCTCACGAAGAGGGTCGCGCTGCTGCCGCGGTCGATCACCGCCATGTCGCCCCAAGGGTCGTCGATCTCGGGCCCGGCGATCGTGCCCGCGAGCTTCCCCTCCGGATCGAGCACGATCAGGCACCCGGCGCCGCGGGTTTTCGTCGTGCCGTCGGTGCTGGGCGCGCTGCCGACGATGATCCAGCCCGCCTTGAGCATCGTCATCGCCGCGGTGAGCCCGACGCCGCCCGGGCAGCCGGCGAGCTTCGCCGGCAGGGTGGCGAACAGGCGCGCCGTCTTCGTCGCTTGGTCGTAATCCACGATCGTCGTCCCGGTGCCCTGGAAATTGCTGCGCGCGTTGAAGTTGTCGACCAGCACGTCGCCCGCCTTGACGGTGCCGGCGGAGACCGGCGCCACCACCACCGCGTAGGGGTTGAGATCGCCGTTCCCCGGCACGGTGGAGGCGAGCAATCGGTGGCCGGAAAGGGCGGTGAGGGCGGGCGGCGAGGCCGCGTGGGCGAGCGGGAGGGAAGCGGCCAACAGGATCAGCGAGACGGGCAGGGACTGGTGCATCGGGGCCTCGGGGCAGAATCGATAATGCGAATTATTCGCATTATCAGTCGGCGGTCAAGCGGGAAGGCGGCGCGTCTCGGACTATGGGGAGGACGAAGCGGCGGGATAGGCGATCACCTCGCCCTCGACCGCGACGCCCACCGCCTGGCCCGGCCGCGGCACGTCCTGGCCGAAGAGCCGCGCCGAGATGCTCCCCCCCGGTTTCCCGGAGAGGGTCAGCCGCACCACCGCGTCATGACCGTAGAAGACAACGTCGGACACCACCGCCGGAAGGCTGCCGGCCGCACCCGGCGGGGTCAGCCTTATCTGCTCCGGCCGGATCATGACCTCCACCTTGCCTTCCATTGGGCCTTCCATTGGGCCTTCCATTGGGCCTTCCACTGGGCCTTCCATGCCGACGGCGAGCGGGCTCGTCCCGAGCGCCGAGGACGCTTGCCCGCCGGCCGCAACCCCCGGGATCAGCACGGCCTCGCCCACGAACTGCGCCAGCGCCGGGTCCGCCGGATGGCGGTAGAGCGAGACCGGATCGCCGATCTGCGCGATCCGGCCCATCCTCATCACCGCGACATGATCGCCCATGGAGAAGGCCTCGGCCTGGTCGTGCGTCACCAGCACCGCCGTCGCGCCGGCGCGCTTGAGCGCGGCGGCGACGGTGTCGCGCACCGCCTGGCGAAGTGCCGCGTCGAGGGCGGAGAAGGGCTCGTCGAGCAGCACGAGCCGCGGGGCCGGCGCCAGCGCCCGGGCGAGGGCGACCCGCTGCTGCTCGCCGCCCGAAAGCTCATGCGGGAAGCGGTTCGCATACTCGCCCGCCAGCCCGACCATCTCGATCAGCTCGGCCACGCGGCGCCCGCGGTCGGGCCGCCCGCGCAGCCCGAAGCCGATATTGCGGGCGACGGTCAGGTGCGGGAAGAGGGCGCCCTCTTGGGCGAGATAGCCGATCCGCCGTCGCTCCGGCAGCTCGTAGAGGCCGGGTGCCACGACCGCCTCCTCGCCGATACGGATCGTCCCCGCATCCGCCCGCTCGAAACCGGCGATCAGCCGCAGCAGCGTCGTCTTGCCGCAGCCGGAGGGGCCGAGCACGACGAGGAGCTGGCCCGACGGCACGACGAGATCGAGCCCGTCGAGCACGGTCTTCCCGCCGAAGCGCTTGGTGAGGCCAGCGATGCGAAGTTCGGCCATTGCTAGCCCCCGAGATCGAGCCGAACCGTCGCGAGGTCGAACCGCCGCGCGAGGATCAGGCTCGCCGTGAGCGAGAGTGCGACCAGGATCGCGGCGAAGGGCGCGGCGGCGGCGAAGGCAAGCGTGGAAGTGTCGTCCCAGATCCGGATTGCAAGCGTCTCGGTGCCGATCGGCGCCAGCAGCAGCGTCGCCGTCAGCTCTGTGGTGACGGCGATGAAGACGAGCGCGGCGGCCGCGCCGAGCCCGGGTGCCGCGAGCGGCAAAGTGATCCGCACGAGCACCTCGAACCAGTTGAGGCCGAGCGAGCGCCCGGCCTCCTCGAGCTGCCGCTCCGCCTGGAGCAGTGCCGCGCGGATCCCGACCAGGGCATAGGGCATGAAGAGGATGGCGTAGGCGAGCAGCAGCAGGGCCGTGCTCTCATAGAGCCACGGCAGCGTGCCCACGGTCGCCGAGATCAGCGCCAGCGCGA
Organism: uncultured Pseudomonadota bacterium; assembly: GCA_963745975.1. GTDB lineage: Bacteria > Pseudomonadota > Alphaproteobacteria > Acetobacterales > Acetobacteraceae > JAKAWQ01. Next base: position 921,475 of record CAVUZJ010000009.1, on the reverse strand, counting down.
TGACGATCCCCGGCACGCCCTGGGCGAGCCAGGCGCCGCGCTCGAGCGTCGTGGCGAGCTTGCTCCCGGGACGGCGGGTGGAGAGGACGCCGAGCGGCAGCGCCAGCACGAGGGTGAGCGCGGCGCCGGCCAGCCCGAGGCCGATCGTCGTCAGGGTCGCGCGAAGGACCGCGCCCGCGGAGACCTCGTCGGGCGTGATCGCGGCCGCGCCGTGGCGCGTCAGCCAGTAGAGGATCATCCCGACCGGCAGGCCCACCGCCAGCGCGAAGAGCGCGGCGAGCGCCGCGCAGCAGGGAAAGCGCCAGGGCCCGAGCCGGTAGGGAACGGTGGGGCGCCGCACCCCGCGCCCGAGCCGGGAATAGCGCACGCGCCGGCGCAGCACCTGCTCGGCGGCGAGGCAGGCGAGGCAGATGGCGAGCAGCACCACCGCCAGCGCCGCCGCCTCGTCGCCTCCGAAACCCGCCTGGTAGGCGGCGTAGATCTCGGTCGTGAAGGTCCGGAACCGCATCAGCGCGAAAGCGCCGAACTCGACCAGCGCATTGAGCGCGACCAGGAGCGCGCCGCCGAACATGGAAGGCCGCAACTGCGGCAGGACGACGCGGCGAAAGGAGCTGCCCGCCGAGCAGCCGAGCGAGCGGGCGCTGTCCTCGAGCGCCGGGTCGAGGCCGCGCAGCGCCGCCGCGACCGGCAGATAGACCAGGGGAAAATAGGAGAAAACGGTCGCCAGCAGCGCGCCCGCGAACCCCTCCAACCCCGGGCTCAGCGAAACCCAGGCGTAGCTCGCGATGAAGGCCGGCACCGCGAAGGGCGCGGCGGCGAGGGCCGAAAAGGCGTGCCTTCCCGGAAGGTCGGTGCGCTCGACGAGCACCGCCGCGGCGGTGCCGATCGCCATCCCCGCAAGCGAGGTCGCGAGCGTGAGCAGCAGGGTGTTGGTGAGCAGCTCGGCGACGAGCGGCCGGTCGAGCAGGGCGAAGATCCGGGCCGGCCCGGCGCCTGCCGCGTCCGCGAGCGTGATCACGATCGGCACGGCGACCAACAGCGCCGGCACCGCGGCCGCCGGGATCAGCGCGCGCGGCGGCGGCGCGGCACTGCCAGGGATGGGGCGCCCGCTCATCGTCTCAGATCAATCCCGCCTCCTCGAGGAGCCGCGCCGGCTCGCGATCGTCGCCGAGCGCGCCGGGCGGGATCGCCGGCGGGTGCAGATCCGCCGCCGGCGTCAGCATCGGGTTCGGCGCCACCCCCGCGAGCAGCGGATATTCGTAATCGACATTGCTGTGCGCCAGCATCTCCTGCGCCTTGCGGCTGACAAGGAACGCCAGGAAGCGCTGCGCCGCCGCCGGGTGGCGCGAGGCCGCGAGTACCGCCGCCCCCGAGATGTTGATCAAATTGCCGATATCGCCGGGGGCGAAATGGGCAATCTTGCTGTGCGTTCCCCCCGCGCCCAGCTCGGTCGCCAGCCGGGCCCAGTAGTAGTTGTTGATGACGCCGGTCGCGACGCTGCCGCGATTGACGGCGGCGACCACCCCTTCGTCGTCCTCGTAGATCTTCGCGTTGGCCTTGAGCCCCTTCAGCCACGCCAGCGCCTTCGCCCGTCCCTCGGCGTGGATCACCGCGCCCACCAGAGGAAGAAAATCGGAATCGCTCGGCGCGATCGCAACCTTGCCCTTCCACGCGGGGAGTGCGAGGTCGAGCAGCGAGCGCGGCAAATCCGCGGCCCCGATCAAAGCGGGATTCCACGCCAGCACGTTCTGCCGGGCGAGCACGCCGAGCCAGAGCCCGTCCGCGGCGCTGTCCTGCCGCGGGACCCGGGCCAGCGTCGCCGGTGCGACGGGGGCGAGCAGGCGATGCTCGGCGAGCAGCACGAGCTCCGGCGAGTTCTCGACGAACACGACATCCGCGGGTGATGATTTTCCTTCGCGGAGGATCTGGTTGGAGATATCGGGCCCTTCGCCGGAACGAACCGCGACGCCGATTCCGGTCTCCTTGGTAAATTCCTTCGTCAGCATCGCGACCACCTGAGGATGCTGTCCCGAATAGAGCGTAAGCGTCTCCGTCCCCGCGGCCAGCGCGGGGCGCGCGGCCGCGAGGCCGGCCGCGATCGGGGCGAGGGCCGCGAGGCCGTGGAGCAGCGTGCGGCGGTCAAGCCGGGAGGGTCGCATCTTCGTGCCTTTCTCTTCTCTCCGCGCGCCAGGCGGGCGCGAATCGCAATTGATAGTCGTTCGCAAGTTCTGCGAGGCGCCCTCTACCGGACAGCCCCCTTCTTGTCAAACGGGCCCGCCAAAGCCCCTTGCCGCACCCGCCTTCATGCCCGATCCTGTTCGCGAACCGGCCCGGGAGCGGCCGCAGGGGGAGGACGCACGATGCCCAGGCACCGCTTCACAGCCCGCACGCGCACCCGCCGCGCGGCCCCTCGCCGCGGCACGGCACGCTAGTCCCCCGTGGATATCTCCCTCGGCCTGCTCGGCAACGCGATCGTCTCGGGCCTCCTCCTCGGCGGATTCTACGCCGCGGTCTCGATCGGCGTGTCGATCTCCTTCGGCATGCTCGACATCGTCAACATTGCCCACCCGGTCTTCATCGTCCTGGGCTCGTACGGCGCCTGGCTGCTCGGCGTCTGGCTCGGCCTCGACCCCATTCTCGCCGGCCTCGTGCTCACGCCGCTCTTCTACCTGCTCGGCGCCGCCATCTATCAGATCTACCACGTCTCCTTCGAAAGACGCGGGGATCAGGCGATGCGCGGCATCGCCTTCTTCTTCGGCATCCTCTTTATCACCGAGGTCCTCCTCATCCTCGCCTTCGGCGTGGACTACCGTTCCGCCGACGCCATCTATGTCGGCCCGAGCCTCCATCTCGGCGGCATCGAGCTCCCGCTCCGCCTGCTCGTCCCCTGCCTCGTCGGCCTGGCAGTGATCGGCGGGCTCCAGCTCTTCCTCGCGCGCACCTTCATCGGCCGCGCCATCCTCGCCGTCGCGCAAGACCCGCTCGCTCTTCGCCTCATGGCGGCGGACCCGGTCCGCATCAAGCGCATCGCCTTCGCCTGCTCGATCGCCACCGCCTCCCTCGCCGGTGCCTTCCTCATCGTCATCCAGCCGGTCGAGCCCTCCGTCGGGCGCGAATATATCGGCCGCGTCTTCGCGATCTGCGTCTTGGGCGGCCTCGGCAGCTTCGCCGGCACGGTGATCGCGGCGATGCTGATCGGCATCATGGAAAGCCTCACCGCGACCTTCTACGGCCCCTCCTGGTCGCCGGCCGTCGCCTTCGGCTTCCTCCTCCTCGCACTCGCCTGGCGCCCGGCCGGCCTGCTCGGACGCTGATCCGTGGCAACGCCGCTCTTCGCCGTCCTCGCGGCACTCGCCGCCGCCGCTCTCTTCGCCGCCGCCTCCGCCGTCGGCAACGGCTACGTCTTCTTCGCCGGCTACGTCGTCCTTCAGTACGTCGTCCTCGCCACCGCCTGGAACATTCTCGGCGGCTACATGGGCTACGTGAACTTCGGCACCGCCGGCTTCTTCGCCCTCGGCGCCTATTGCACGGTCGCACTCGGAAAGCTGGCACCCCTCCCGGTTCCCGTCTTCATGCTCGCCGGCGGCCTCGTCTCCGGCGTCGTCGGCCTGCTCATGGGCTATCTCACGCTCCGCCTGCGCGGCGCCTTCTTCGCCATCGCAACACTCGCGATGGCGGTCGTCCTGCAGACCCTGATCGTGAACTGGGACTTCGTCGGCGGCGCAAGCGGCGCCTACGTCATGCGCCCGGCCCATGCGCCGATCCTCGGCACGGACTATGTGCGCTATCTCTGCGTGCTGATGCTCGGCCTCGCCGTGCTCGCGATCACCCTCGCCCGCGCCATCGAGCGCTCGCGCATCGGCTACGGCTTCGCCGCGATCCGCGACGACGAAGTGTCCGCCGAGGCGGCCGGCGTCCCCACGCTTCGCCTCAAGCTCTTCGGCGCGACGCTTTCCGGGGCGCTGATGGGCATGGCCGGCGCGCCCTTTCCCTACTACGTGACCTACCTCGATCCGGCCTCCGCCTTCGGCCTCGGCTACGCCGTCAACGGTGTCGCGATGCCGCTGGTCGGCGGCACCGCCGCCTGGCCTGGCCCGCTGATCGGCGCGATCCTGCTCGGCACGCTCCAGCAAGTCGCCACGGTCACCATCTCGTCGGCCCTCAATCTCCTGATCGTCGGGCTGGTGCTGGTCGGCTTCGTCGTCGCCGCACCCAACGGCATCCTCGGGCTCTTCCGCCATCGCCCCGCCGCGCACGACGCCTCGCGCCGCCGCTTCCTCAGGCTCCGCGCATGAGCGCGCCGCTCCTCGAAGTCTCCGGCCTCGGCAAGCGGTTCGGCGGCTTCATCGCCCTCGAAGGGATCGACCTCGCGGTCGCCGCCGGCGAGCGCCTCGGCCTGATCGGGCCGAACGGGTCGGGCAAGAGCACGCTGGTCAACTGCATCTCCGGCACCATCCGCTGCGACCTCGGCAGCGTCCGCTTCGACGGCAGGCGCCTCGACGGCGTCCCGCCCCACGCGCGCACGCGCCTCGGCCTCTGCCGCAGCTTCCAGCTCCCGCGCCCCTTCGCCGGCCTGAGTGCCGCCGACAATCTCCGCGTGCCGCTCGAGTACGCCGCGCGGCAACGGATCCCGCCCGCGGAGATCCGCGCCCGCGCCCACGCGCTGCTCGACGCGTTCGGCCTCGCCGCCAAGGCGGAGCGCCTGCCGGGCGAGCTCACCCAGATCGAGATGCGCAAGCTCGAGCTCGCCCGCGCCATGGCGGGCCAGCCGCGCCTCCTGATCGCCGATGAATTGATGGCGGGGCTCTCGCATACCGAGGTGGACGAGATCCTCGAGCTCCTCCTTGATCTCAACCGTTCCGGCGTCGCCGTCATCATGATCGAGCACATCATGCGCGCGGTGATGCAGTTCTCCGAGCGCCTCGTCGTTCTCGTGGCCGGGCACAAGATCGCCGACGGACTACCGGCCGACGTGATCCGCGACCCCGAGGTGGAGCGCGCCTACCTTGGCGAGTAGCCTCCTCATCGAAGAGGTCTCCGCCGGCTACGGCGCCGTGCGCGTGCTCGACGGCGTCTCGCTCGCCGTGCCCGAGGGCGAGACGGTGGCGCTGCTCGGCACCAACGGCAACGGCAAGAGCACGCTCATGAAGTGCGTGATGGGGATTGTGCCGCCGAGCGCGGGCAGCATCACCGCCGAGATCGACGGCGTGCGCCACAAGCTGGCCGGCCTCGCGACCGAGGCGATCGTCGATCTCGGCATCGCCTTCGTCCCCGAGGGCCGCCGCCTGTTCCCCAAACTCTCGGTCGGCGAGAACCTGATGCTCGGCGCCTTCCGCCGCGCCGCCCGCGCCGAGATCGCCCGCAACCTCGATTTCTGCTTCGAGGCCTTTCCCCGCCTCAAGGAGCGGCGCGAGCAGCTCGCCGGCAGCATGAGCGGGGGCGAGCAGCAGATGCTGGCCCTCGCCCGCGCGCTGATGTCGGCGCCGAAAATGCTCCTCATCGACGAGCCCTCGGTCGGGCTCGCGCCCATCCTCGTCCGCCGGACGATCGACAAGATCAAGGAGCTGAAGGAGAGCTACCGGCTCACCGTGCTGATGGCCGAGCAGAACTTCACCCAGGCCGTGCGCATCGCCGACCGCGGCTACGTCATCGTCCACGGCCGCATCGCCTTCGCCGCCGCCTCGGCCGAGGAGCTCGGCAACAACGAGCTCATCCGCAAATTCTACCTCGGCCTCTGAGAGACCGTCTGATAATGCGGCTCCGGTGGTCGTCCGACGTGGCCTTCTCCGCTTCCGGTGCTCACGGTAAGCTTTGTCTTGGCGATCAATTTCATGGCTTTGGCGGATCGCTTCGCTCCCCGCCAGAAGCCATATTGATCTTAACGGCCGCTCCGCTCCGGTTCTCGAAAGCCGCGCCGGCCGGCGCCTTCGGCGCCTCCGGCAAACCGGAAGCCGCATTCTCAAACGGTCTCTAAGAAACGCGCGCCCGTCGCTCGCTCGCCACCAGCAAGAGCCCGGCGAGCAGGATGAGCCCGGCGCCGGCGAAAGTGGCAACCGGCGGGATATCGCCCCAGATCGCATAGCCGAGGAGGAAGGCCCAAAGCAGCGAGGAATATTCGACCGTGGCCAGCACGGAAGCGGCCGCGCGCCGCGCCGATTCGAACAGGCTGAACTGGGCCAGGCCGCCAAAGACGCTGACGCCGAGCAGCAGCACCAGCTCGCCCCAGCTCGGCGTGCGCCAGGAAGGCACGCTCGCCACCCCGGTCCCCACCGTGAAGACCACGCTCACATAGAAGATCTGCACGAGCGAGCTCTCATGCCGCGCGACCTGGCGCATCAGGATCACCCCGTAGGCCCAGAGCGAAGCGGCGACGAGCACGAGCAGCGCCGGCAGCGAAATACGCAGCCCGAACGGATCGGTCACCACCATCACGCCCGCGAACCCGACCAGCACGGCAAGCCAGTGCCCGGGGCTTACCCGCTCGCCGAGCATCGGCACGGCAAGGACCGTCACGATCAGCGGTGCGGCGAAATAGAGGCTGAGCAATTCCGCGAGCGGCAGGCTGCGCGCGGCGGTGAAATAGAGAAAGAACGCAGTCAGAACCATCAGGCTGCGCAACACCAGCGGCGCCTTCATCCGCGTCGTCAGCGCCCGCTCCAGAAGCCGCCGGCGGCCGATCGCGAGACAGACGATCATGATCGCCGCACTGCGAAAGAACAGCACCTCCGCAACCGGAAGCTCCGCCACCAGCCACTTGATCGTCGCGTCGTGCACCGAGAAAAGCGCGTACGCGAGAAGCCCGAGCAGAATCCCCTCCCCCCGGTTCGCACCCACCGCTCGCATCGCACCGCTCAAGCTGTCCCCGCCGCCGGAAAGGCCAAGGGGCTCTGCCCCTTGGAACCCCGCCAAGGGCTCAGCCCTTGGAACCCCTTCCTTGGCGGCGGCTGAGGACGGTTTGGCTTTGCGCAACACGCGCAAAGCCAAACCGTCCTCAGCCGCCGCAAGCGAATGGATTGCAAAGGCTCCGCCTTTGCCAGGGGGTCCAGGGGGGCAGAGCCCCTTGGCCTTTCCGGCGGCGGATGCACTCTAGCGTTTGATGTCGGCGTTGACCTCGACGCGCCGGCCATGGCTCGCCAGCGTGTCTTGCAGGGATTGGAGCGCGGCCAGCGCGCAGAGCGTGTCCTGTTCGCCGTTGCCGCCGCTCAATCCGATGCCGCCCACCACTTCGTCGTCCACGACGATCGGGAAGCCGCCGACGAAGGCGGCGAACCTGCCTTCGAAGCTCCATTGGATGCCGAAGGCTTCGTTGCCGGGCAGGGCCGGCCCGCCCGGCGGGCGCGTGAAGAGGTGGGTGGATCGTTTGTGTCCGGCTGCGGTGAAGGCCTTGTTCCAGGCGATCTGTGGTCCGGTGATCCGCGCCCCGTCCATCCGCTCGAGCAGGAGCGGGTGGCCGCCCTCATCGACGATGCAGACCGTTTCGCTCGCGCCGATCTCCTGGGCCTTGGCAATCGCCGCCGCGGCCATGCGGCGCGCCTCTCCGAGTTCGAGCTTCAGCCCCGTTTTCATGCCGTGGTCTCCCGGATCGTCTTTCAGGCGGCGGCACGGAGATCGGTGTGCCGAAGGTCGTCGCCCTTGGACAGCAGCGGCAGATTGCGGCTGCTGGCGAGAGCGTAGACGGCGCAGTCACCGAGGTTGAGACCGGCACGGTGCCGGCCCTTGCCATAACGGAGGAAGGCGGAGCGGGCGATCTCCGTGAGTGCTGCGTCCTGGGGTACGATCTCCATGCCGGCAAGCGCTACCAGCGCTTCGAGCTCGGTCCAGGAGCCCGCGTCGCGCTGCCGCCCGGCGATGATCCGCAGGAAGGCGTCCGCCTCGGGTTCACGGCGCAGGATCGCGATCAGCGCCGAGCTATCGACGACGATCACGCCGGCAGGCCGTTCTCGTCGTAGAGATCGGCGTCGGTCGGCAACGCGCGGCCCCGCAACCGGACGGCGCTGCGCAGGCTGATCGCGCGCAGCTCATGAAAACGCGCATGCGCGTCGGCTCGGCCGGCGGGACGGCGGCGGATGCCATCTTGGGTGAACTCGGCGCCGGCCTCCTCCAGCACGACGCGCACACGGGCGAGCGTGGCGGGCGCGACCCGTTCGCCGCCGTCCCTCGTTTCCAGCCGGCGGATGGTGACGATGGAGGCCTTCGCGCGCCCCGCCAGCTCGGCTTGCTCGAGGCGCAGCAGGGCGCGGGCGGCGCGGATCTGGTCCGGGGTAATCTCCATGATCACAAAATATCACGTATGAGCGCTTTCAATCGAGGCCGGCAACGCTCACCACGAGACCGCGATGTCCCCGCGGACGAAGGTCTGGCAGGCCATGCGGTAGCCGCTCGCGATCTCGTCCTCGGAGAGATGGTTCCGCTCCTTGGGCTTGATGGCGTCCGTATTCTCGCGCCCGACCTCGATCCTGCATTTGCAGGTTCCGCAGATGCCGCCGCCGCACTTGAAGGGGATGCCGCCCTGCTCGCGGAGCGAGATGCGCAGCAGGTTGCTGTCTTCTTCCGCGGTTACGGTCTTTCCGGCGTTGCTGAGGAATACCACAGTGAGCATCGATGGAGGGCGGCGCCCGTCCTACGACACGCGTTCGAGCGCGGTCTCCATGCTGCCGAAGGTCGTGAGGTGGCGGAGCTCCTCGCGCGCGCTTTCCACGGTCGCGAATTTCGCAAACAGCCGGGAGGGAATGTCGTTGGTGAAGCCGGGCGGGGTCTCGTCGATCACGCGGATCTTCACGTCGCCCAGCAGCTCGGCGATGACGAAGCGTGCCTTCTTCTGGCCGTAGAACAGGTAGTCGTACGCCTCGCAAGGCCGCACCCCGTTGGTGTTCTCTGTTCTGAACTGGCCGTCCTTGCTGGTCAGGATGACGTACATCGCGCGGTCCCTTCGCTACCCGTCGCGCTCGGCTTCGCCTATGCTCTCCTGCGCGAGCTCGATGTCCTGCGTGAGCCAAAGCTGGCAGACGAGCCGAAATCCTTGCTCGATCCGCGCGCCCAGCTGGCGGTGCTCCTTCCAGTTGGGCTCGGGAAGATGCTCGCCGCCGCGAATGATCCGCGACGCGCACTTGCCGCATTTGCCCATGCCGCAGCCGTACGCGAGGTGCGGGAACGGGAAGCGCTTGATGCCGGCGCGGACGACGAGATTGGCGCCGTCCGGCACTTCCTCGGTGAACGTGCTTCCGTTCTTGTGAAAGACGACGTTCGGCATCGGGCCGGAGAGCGGCTCACGCCGCGAGATCGAGTTCCCGGAGCGGCACCTCCGCCTCGACAAATTCGCGGTAGAGCGCGTTGGTATAGAGCAGCCGCATCTCGGCGCCGATCTCGCAAATCTCGAGGCAGGCCCTCTGCAGCGCCGGCGTGTCGGCATGCTCCAGCACGATCTGGTAGCCGCGCTCGCCGTGGATCTCGTCGGAGACGATGTGCAGGTCGAAGAACTCGACCTCCTGGTCGGAAAAACCGTATTTCTCCCGCAGCGTCGGCGTCTGCCGGCGATAGATCGAGGGGACCTGGGATTCGAGCCCGACGACGAGGCCGGCGATCGCAACGATCGGGTCCTCGCGCATCGCCACGGCGTAGCACCAGCTCTGCAAGCCGCGGGTCGCGGCCAGCATGTTGGCGGGGTCCTTCACCCGCGCCCCGGTCGTCCCGCAAGCCTCGGCGAAGCGGATGAGAAGGTCGGTATGGCGGTCCCCGCCGATCTCCTCCTCGTACATGTTGCTCAGCATGAAGTCTTTCGCATCGACGAAGCGATCCGGCAGGCGGGCGTAGATGTAGCCGAGATAGCCGGCGAACGGCCCGACATAGTGGTAGTGGTTCTCCGCCCAGCGGGCGAGATGCGCGCGGCTCAGCCGGCCGGCCGCCCAGGCGACGCTGAAGGGTGACTTGTTGGCGCTCCTGCCCCTGATGGCGCTTTCGAGAGCGGCGCGGAACGCGACGTGATTCATCATTTCGGCCATGGCGGGCTCCCCTGCGATCCGACCGTTGGGGACGGCGGCCCGGGCTGGACCCGCCTTCCGGATTATTGTATACAGTGGACGGTGCGGCCGCTGTCAAGCAGCATCTCGGGACGTGAGGAGAGGACGGTGCTTAAGCCTGCGCGGGGCGAAAGGCGGCTCGGGGAGGCGCATCTCTCGCTCCCCGAGCGCGTGGCGGCCCGGCTCAGGCAGGCGATCCTCGCGCGCGAGCTCAAGCCCGGGGACCACATCGTCGAGGAGCGCCTCGCGGCGGATTTCGCCGTCTCGCGCAATCCGGTGCGCGAGGCGCTCCGCGCCCTCGCAGCCGATGGGCTGATCGAGATCAGCGCCCGCCGCGGCGCCTTCGTCGCGAGCGTCACCGAGGAGGAGGCGCGCGAGATGATCGAGGTTCGCGCCCTGCTCGAAGGGCACAATGCGCGGCTCGTCGCGCGCCACAAGGATGCGCGCACCTTGAAGCGCATCGAGGCCATTCTCGAGCGGGGCCTGGCCGCGGCGGCCACGGAGCGCTTCGATCAGCTTCCCGCGCTCAACGAGCAGTTCCATCGCGAGCTCGCGGAGGCGGGGCAGAACCGGCTTCTCGGCGAGCTCCTGACGCGGCTCCGGGAGCGCACGGCGATGCTCTTCTCCCCCGGCGAGCCGGAGCGCCAGGCCCCGCTCTGGAACGAGCACGCGGGGATCCTCCGCGCGATCCTCGACGGCGACGAGGACGAAGCCGCGGCGCGCGCCGCCCGCCACGTGATGCATGCCCGCGTCGGCTTCCCGGCCGCGCCGGGCACGGCCCGCGAGGGAAAGGGGCCGAACGGGCGCGCCGAACGGGCCCTTGAGGACGCTCGCTAGCCCCGGGCGATCGCCAGCAGCAGGGCGATCAGCAGCAGCGCGGTGCCCTGCAGCACGATGCGCCAGCGCATCAGCATATTGGACCGTTTCGGGTCGTGGTTGGGCTGGGCGAGGTTGATGACCCCGGCGAACAGCACCCCGAGCGTTCCAAAGAGGGCGAGGCCGATCAGCACGATCAGGAGCATGCGCATCGAGCCTATATAGACCCGATCGGCCGGCCGTGCAGGTGGCGCCCGCCGCTTGATCCTCGGGGCGGCCCGAAAATAGGCCAAATTGACACCGCTCTATCGCCCGTGCTCCGAACCGCGATGACTCGGGCCCTCGCCCTCGCGCTGCTCCTGCTGGCCGCCGCGGCCCCGCCGGCCGCCGCCGCGCCGGCCGCCGCCGCGCCGCCGGCGATGACGCGCGAGCAGGCGGCGGCGGCGCTCTCGGTGCTGGAAAACCCTGCCACCCGCGATGCGCTGATCGCCGCCCTCCGGGCAGTAGCGGAAGGCCCGCCCGCGGCGTCGCACGCCCCGTCAGCGGCAGGCAAGCCCGCGCCGCCGGCGCATCCCGCCCCGGCCGCCGCCGGCACGCCCGCGCCCGCCGTGCCGCTCAAGCCGAACAGCCTCGGCGCTCAGGTGCTGGTCGGGCTTGCCGGCCGCCTCGAGGCGGCAAGCCTCGCAATCAGCGGCGCGATCCGGACGATCATCTCCTTTCCCCTCCTTGCGGTCTGGATCTCGAGCGTTCTCCACGATCGCTACCTCCACCAGATGCTGCTTGCCGTGGCCTGGCGGCTCGCGGTGGTTGCGGCAGCGGGGCTGGCGGCGGAGCGGCTGGCGATCCGCGCGCTCGCCCGGGCCCGCGCCGCGCTCGCCGCGCTCGCCCGGGCCCGCGCCGCGCTCGCCGCGCTCGCCCGCCGCCGCGACGGCGAGCCCCCGCGGCCCTCGCCCGGCGCGGCCGAGGGGGAGGCGCGCGCCGAGGCGGGCGAGACGGAGGACCGGCGCGGGCACCAAGCGGCGCGGCACCTCCGCCGCGCCTGGCTCGCCGTCCTCTCGTTTCTGCTCGATCTCGTGCCCGTGGTCGTCTTCGCCGCCGTCGCCAACGGGCTTCTCGGCGCCGGCCTCGGCGCCAGCGCGATCGCCAAGCTCGTGATCCTCGCCGTCGCCAACGCCTATGTCGTCGCGCGGGTCCTGCTCTCCGCCATGCGGATGCTGATGGGTGCCGCCTGCCCATCGCTCCGGCTCCTGCCGGCGAGCGACAACACGGCGCGCTACGCGATGCTCTGGTCGCGGCGCATCGTCGGCGTCAGCGTCTTCGGCTACACCGCCGCCGAGGTCGCCCTCCTCTTCGGCCTCTACCCGAGCCTCCATCTTGCCTTCGTGAAGCTGGTGGCGCTCGTGGTGCACCTCTTCCTGGTGGTGATCGTGCTGCAGCAGCGCCGCGCGGTGAAGGCGCATCTCAGGGCGCCCGAGGGCGCGCGCGGGCCGGTCGCGGCGCTGCGCAACGCGCTCGCCGCCTATTGGCACTACCTCGCGATCTTCTATCTCCTCGCACTCTGGGTGGTCTGGGCGGTCGGCGTGCCGAACGGCTTCGCCACGCTGCTCCGCTTTTGCGTCGCCGCCGTCCTGGTGATCGCGGCCGCATGGGCGGTGGACAGCGCGGTCAAGCGCGCGATCGAGCGGCATATCCGGATCGGCGAGGACATCGCGGACCGCTTTCCCGGCCTGGAGCGCCGGGCGCGGTATTATCTCAGGGGCCTGCGCAACCTCGTCTCGATCGTGCTCGGCCTGCTCGCCGTTCTGATCCTGCTCGAGGTGTGGGGCGTCGACGCCTTCGCCTGGTTCTCCTCCGATCAGCTTGGCGGGCGCGCGCTCGGCGCGGTGATCGTGATCGGGGTCACCCTCGCGGCGGCGATGCTGGTGTGGGAGGCGGTGAACGGCTCGGTGGAACGCCAGCTCGCGCGCCTTTCGCGCGAGGGGCATGTGACGCGCGCGGCCCGCCTGCGGACGCTCTTGCCGATGATGCGCGCCACCCTCTTCGTCGTCATCGTCATCGTCGTCGGGCTGATGGTGCTGAGCGAGATCGGCGTGAACATCGCCCCCCTGCTCGCCGGCGCCGGCATCGTCGGCATCGCGATCGGCTTCGGCGCGCAGAAGCTCGTCCAGGACATCATCACCGGGCTCTTCCTCCTGATCGAGAACGCGATGCAGGTGGGCGACGTCGTCTCGCTCGGCGGGCTCAACGGCGTCGTCGAGAATCTCTCGATCCGCACCATCCGGCTGCGCGCATCGGACGGCTCGGTGCACATCGTCCCCTTCAGCGCCGTCACCAGCGTCACCAACATGACCCGCGACTTCAGCTATGCGCTGTTCAATGTCGGCGTCGCCTACAAGGAGGACGTTGACCGCGTGATCGCGGTCTTGAAGGAGATCGCGGCCGAGATGCGCAAAGAGCCGGAATGGGCGGCGATGATCCGCGACGATCTCGAGGTCTGGGGCCTCGACCAGTTCGCCGCCTCCTCGGTGGTCGTCGTCTGCCGGCTGCGGACGGGGCCCGCGCAGCGCTGGGCGGTGATGCGGGAGTTCAACCGGCGGATGAAGAAGCGCTTCGACGAGCTCGGAATCGAGATGCCTTTCCCGCACCAGAAGCTGGTTCTGGACCAGCCCGTCACGCTCTATCATCTGCCCCGGGGCGCCAATGCCCCGCCCGGAGCCCGCCTATGACCCTCGCCGATCCGCTCGCCGATCTCTTCCACGTCCTCGCCCGCGACGGCTTCGCATACGTGCCCGGCCTTCGCATGCGCGCGCTCTTCGAGGCGGCCAGGGACAAATCACGCCCGCTCGCCGATTGGCCGGCCTTCGCGGCGAGCTGGGACGATCTCGGGCTCGACGTCTACATGGCCGACGGCGGGCGCTATCGCCGCCGCCGCTTTGGCGTCTTCGCCGCCGCGGCCGGCGGCGGGCCGATCCTGCGCGCGCTCCATCAGCCGCACTACCAGAGCCGTGACTACAACGCGCTCAACGGCGGGATCGAGCGCTGGTTCGCGCCGATCGCCGAGGCGGTGGGGGCGGGGCCCAGCATGCGGGCGATCCTCGCCACCACCCGTAGCCTGTTCGACCGTCTCGCGCCGAACCGCGCCTGGCATATCGAGGCGCACCAGTTCCGCATCGAGGCGCGCTCCGGCGCCGCGGGCCAGCCGACGCCCGAGGGCATGCACCGCGACGGCGTCGATTACGTGCTCGTGCTGCTGATCCGCCGCGAGAACGTCCGAAGCGGCGTCACCTCCATCCACGACCTCGCGGGCCGCACGCTCGGCAGCTTCACCCTGGCCGAGCCCTTCGCCGCCGCCCTCGTCGACGACCACCGCGTGATGCATGGCGTCACCGCGGTCGTGCCCGAGGACCCCGCCCGCCCGGCCTTCCGCGACGTCCTCGTGGTGACGTTCCGCGCCGCCGGGGCCGAGGGCGGCAAGTAAGCCCAGGCTTCGGCACTGGGTTACACCAACCCGCATTGATCGGAACCCATGGGCCCAGTCGCGCAGGCCGAGGGACATGATGCGCCAGGGGTGTTCGAGGAGTTTGTTCTAGAGCGTGATGACCGAAGGTGGAATCGCCGTAGGTCTGAATCACGCGATAAAACAATGACCTAGAGCGGGATGGGTGAGCGCGAGCGACCCCATCCCGCTCTAGGCATGGCAGCAGTGGTCGACGATGTCGTGCTCGGAACGGAAGATGCGGCTGGAGAGCCAATGATCGCGGATGAACTGCCAGACGTTTGCGACCGGGTTCAGGTCGGGACCTTTGGCCGGCAGCGGCATCAGCGTGATATTCGGCGGTACCGCCAGCCGGTCCGACAGGTGCCACCCGGCCCGGTCCAGCAGCAGCACCGCGCGAGCGCCCGGTGCCGCGGTGGTCGCCATTTCGGCCGGATGCAGGTTCATCGTCGTGACATTGCAGCGGGGCAGGACGAGGCCGGCGCCTTTGCCCAGCCCGGGACAGATCGTCCCGAAGATATCGGTGCAGGCGGTGCGCTGGTCCTTTGGCGCCGCCGATCCGTGCCGCGTCGCTACGCGAGCCTCCGTCGTAAATCGCCGCAAGGGCCAGCAATCGTCGCGCCTGGTTCGCCTCGCGCCTCCACCCCGCCTGGCGGCGAAGCTCCGCAGAGATGAAGTCGGAGCGCAACGGAAGAGGCGCGGCCATGGCGGACATCCTGCGGTTCGCCACGGTGAATCGTATCCGCCCCCGCGTCGGGAAGCCCTTTCGTCGAGTCAATGCCCGAGTGGGTTGGCATTAGGGTATCAAAACGCTTGGTCCTGCACTGCCAGTCTCAAAATTAGCGTTGACCCCGATACCGTGAGCTGGCGCTGGCACGCGAGGGTAATGCGAGCCTTTCCGCGCTCGTCCGCCACTTTCGTTCGCGAAAATGGCGGGTCGGCCAAATTCGAGATGTGAACGGTCGACTTTAGGGGGAGAGGAGATCGTCGAGCAGACACGACATTTTTGCCGCCAGCATCGAAGGGGGCTGGGCCCTGAGCGCGGGGTCGCGCTCGAGCGCCGCATACAGCCGGTCGCGAGCGAACTGGCGCACCGGGCCGGGGCGCTCCGCGAGAAGGCCGGAGACGAGGTCTTGCAGCGCGGGTGCCAGGACGGCCTCATATTCGGCGCGTTCCGGGCCGAAAAGGAACGCGGGCGCATTCATCGCCGCAGGCGCGCCGCGCAGCGCCGCGGTCGCCACCGCGTCGAGCTTTCCGTCCGCGATCGCTACCCGGTATATCTCGCGCGCCTCCTCTTCCGTGACGAAGCCATCGGCGACGTCGCGCAGCACCGCGTCGGGCGCGCGCTGAGCGGGGAGGCCGTAGCCGCCGCCGCCTGGGGCGGTGATGCGCACCACGTCGTGCGGCTGGAGGCGGAGCACGTCGATCTTCCCAGTGCGGCGCGCGGCTTCGTGGGCTGGCGTGAGCACGACATCGCCGAGCGTGCCGGCCGCGCCGCCCTCGCGCCCGTAAGGGCGGAGGCGGAAGCGATCCATCCCGCGCGCGGTGACAAGGGCCTCGGGTGCGAGACATTCGAACTCGAAGATGACGCCGGTCCCGCCGCGATATTCGCCCGCCGCGGCGACATCGGCGAGGCAATACTGGTGGACGAGCACCGGCGCCTCGTTCTCGATGCTCTCGGTCGGCACGTTGCGCAGCGAACCCGCGGAGAAATTGACGCCGTCGATCCCGTCCTTGATCGGGCGCGCGCCCGAGCCGCCCTGCATCGGCTGCAGGACGCTGACGCGATAGGTGCCGCTGCCGGGATCGCGGTACGAGAAGAGGACGATCGCAACCTGGCCAGCGCCGGCAGCGGGGATCGCCTCGGGCACCGCCTGGCTGAGCGCGCCTAGGACCGCGTCGGCGACGCGATAGCCGGTGATATGGCGGATGCCGGAGGCGGCGACCGGTCCGGGGTTGAGGACGGTGCCCTCGGGGATGGCGGCGGTGACCGAGCGCAGCAGCCCGCGATTGAGCGGCAGCGTGCGATCCGAGGTGCGAAGGTAGTTGACGATCCCGAGCACGATCCACTGGTTGGGCCGGCCGAATGTCGGCAGGTTCATGGCCGCGCGCACCTCGGGGTCGGTGCCGGTGAAGTCGAGATGGATCGCGCCCGCCTTCGCGGTGAGTGCCACCTTGATGCGGACATGGTAGGGCGTGACGTAGTCGACCTCGACATAATCCGAGAATGCGTAGGTACCGTCCGGGATCTTGCTCAGGATCGCGCGTGCGCGCGTCTCCGCGTAGCCCATCACGCCGGTGATCGCCTGGGCGATCGTCTCGCCGCCATGGCGGCGGGCGAGGTCGGTGATGCGCCGCTCGGCGACCGTGAGAGCCGAGAGGAGGGCCTTCATGTCGCCCCAGTTCTGCTCGGGGATCCGGCAATTGTGCAGGATGATGCGGAGCAGCTCCTCGTTCAGCACGCCCTTTCGGTAGAGCCGCGTCGGCGGGATCGCGAATCCTTCCTGGAAACGGTCGTAGGCGGTGGGTGCGATGCTGCCCGGCACCAGCCCGCCGACATCGGAGGAATGGACGAAGCACCAGGCGAAACAGAGCAGCCTTCCCTCATGGAAGAGCGGCTTGAAGAGCATGATATCGGGCAGATGCGTGCACATGCCCGCGGTCGTCTTCGGATCGTTGGTGACGATGACGTCGCCCGGCGCGAGATCGGGGACCGCGGCGATCGCCGCCCCCATATGCATGCCGAGCATGTTGGTGACGCCGATATTCCGCGGATAGCAGAAAATCTCGCCCGAGGGGGCGACAAGCGCCGAATCGAAGTCCCAGGTTTCTTTCACGAAGACGGTGAATCCGGCCCGATGGATCACATAGCCCATCTCCTCGACGATGCCGGTGAAGTGATTGTTGAGGACCTCGAGGAGGACCTTGTCATTCAGCATCGCGCATCTCGCCGATGAGGTTGCCGCAGGGATCGACGGTCACGCCGAAGCCCGGCGTGACGAAGACCGTGGTATCGTACTGCTCGACGATTGCGGGACCGGTGAAGGAGAAGCCGGGCGCAAGCGCGGCGCGGTCGTAGACGGCGGCCATTTGCTCGCGGCCGGCGATGAAGACCGTTCTCTGCCGCGCGGGCGGCGGCGCAGCGCGCGGCCCCGCCGCAAGCGCCTCGCCGAGGCGGGGGCTCGGGTTGACGCCGACGGCGGAAAGACGAACGTCGAGCACCTCGATCGGCGCGCTCTCGTCCCTATGCCCGTAGATGCGCTCATAGACGCCGAGGAACGCGGCGCGCAGCCGGGCGCCGGTTTCGTCCGCAAGATCTTCGGCGGTGAGAGCGGGCGTGAGCTCGAAGGACTGGCCGACATAGCGCATGTCCGCGCTGCACTCCATCCGCTCGGCCGCGAAATCAAGGCCGTGCGAGTCGAGCCAGCCCGTTCCCTCGGCGGCGAGCCGCTCGAAGGCAGCGCGAAGCTCGGCGAGAACGGGGGCGGCGTCGCCGTTGACGGGCACCGTGCGGTGCACGCTCTGCACGAGGTCCTTGCGGACGTCGGCGGCGAGCGAGCCCGCGGCGCAGAGGATGCCGGGATGGAGCGGGACGAGCACGCGGCGGATGCCGACATCGGCGGCCAGCAGAAAGGCGTGGCACGGTCCGCCGCCGCCGAAGGCGAGCAGCGTGAAATCCTCGTACGCGACGCCCTTGCGCGCGAGCAGCGGCACCAGGGCCGAATACATCTGCGAGGTCGCGACCTCGAGGATCGCCTCGGCGGTTGCGCGCGCGTCGCGGCCCAGTCGGGCGCCGAGCACGCTGAGCGCCCGTTCGGCAAGTGCCGCGTCGAGGCGGACGCTGCCCCCGAGCAGCCGTTCCGGTGCGATGATGCCAAGCGCCACATAGGCGTCGGTGACGGTGGGGCGTGTACCCCCGAGGCCGTAGCAGGCCGGCCCCGGCAGCGCACCGGCGCTCTCGGGCCCCACCTTGAGCGCGCCGCTCGGATCGGTCCAGGCGATCGAGCCGCCGCCGGCGCCGATGGAGGTGACGTCGATCGCCGGCATGATCACCGGGAAATCCCCGACATGGCCCTCGGTGGAATAGTGCGGGGCGCCGTCGACGACGGCAACGTCGGCGCTGGTGCCGCCCATGTCGAAGGTGATGAGCCGCGCGAAGCCCGCGGCGCGCCCGACATGGGCGGCGCCGATGACGCCGGCGGCCGGTCCGGACATCAGGGTCTCGACCGGGCGCTCGCTCGCGGCGAGGACCGGCATCACCCCGCCGTTCGATTTCGTGGAGAGGACGGGGGCGGCGATGCCGAGCGTTTTCGCACCCTGGTCGAGACGCTCGAAATAGCCCCGCATCGCCTTGCCGACATAGGCATTCATGACGGCGGCGAGCGCGCGCTCGTATTCGCGGAGCTGCGGCCAGATGTCGGATGAGGTGCAGACGTAGATCCCGGGAGCTGCGCGGGCGAGGCTCTCGCGTGCGCGCTCCTCGCCGGTCGGATTGCGGTAGCTGTGCAGGAAACAGATCGCGGCCAATTCAACCCCGGCCTCGATCATGCGCCGGCCGACCGCGGCAACATCCTTCTCGTCCGGGAGGGCAATGATGCGTCCGTCGGCGGCGCAGCGCTCGGCAATCTCGAAGACGAGCGAGCGCGGCACGAGCGGGGCAGGGACCTCGGCCATGAAGTTGAAGACGTCGGGAATGCGATGGCGCGCGATGTTGAGGAGGTCGCGGAAGCCTTTGGTGACGAGGAGGGCGGTGCGCGAGCCCGTGCGCTGGATGATCGTGTTTACGGCAAGCGTGGTGCCGTGCACGAAATAGCGGATCTGCCCGGGGCTGAGGCCGCGTTCGGCGAGGATGCGCGCGGTCGCCGCGAGCAGCGCGGCCTCGGGGCGGGAGGGGTCGGAGGGTGTTTTGAAAACGCTGATGGCGCCCGTCTTTTCTTCGAGCAGCGAGAAGTCGGTGAAGGTTCCGCCGATATCGATTCCCAACCGGTATGTATCCACCCTCGCCCACCTCGTCACCGGACCGCGCCGGGCGGCGATGGTCGGGGAAGCGGCTTCGGCGGAAAAGTGACTTGTTTTTCTGAATACATTCATTAAAATCATAAGTTATGCGGCGCGATGTTCCTTCGCTCAGTCTCCTCCAGGCCTTCGAGGCGGCGGCGCGGCACCAGAGCTTCACCCGTGCCGCCGAGGAGCTGCGCGTCAGCCAGAGCGCGATCAGCCGGCACGTGCGCACCCTCGAGGATCAGCTCGGGGTGGCGCTGGTGAGCCGCACGACACGACGCTTCGACCTGACGACGGCGGGCGAGGCCTATTTCCCCGAGGTGCGGGGCTGCCTCGACCGGATCGAGTCCTCGACACGGCAGGTGCTGGCGCACCGCAAGGGGGTGGGCACGCTCAACCTCGCCACCATGCCGACCTTCGGCGCGAAGTGGCTGGTGCCGAGGATGCCCGGGTTCATCGAGAAATATCCCGGGATCCGGATCAACTTCTTCATCCGGACCGAGCCCTTCGAGTTCTCCGGCACGGAGTTCGACGCCGGCATCTCCTTCGGCACGCCCACCTGGCCCAACGTCGTGGCCGAACGGCTGATGGGCGAGGAGCTGGTGACCGTCTCGAGCCCGGCGCTGGCGCGGCGGCTGGCGCGCTCGGGTCCGGAGGGCATCGTCGAGAGGATCGCAAGCTGCCGCCTGCTGCATCTTTCGCCGCTCATGGAGGCGTGGCCGCGCTGGTTCGAATCGAGCGGGACGCGCCCGAGCCTGAACGGGGTGGCGCTGCAGTTCGAAAACTTCGCCATGTGCATCGAGGCGGCGGCGAGCGGGCTCGGCATCGCATTGGTGCCGCATTTTCTGGTGCTCGAGGATCTGCGGTCCGGCCGGCTCTCCATTCCGCACGCACACACGATCCGCACCAACATCGCGTATTTCGTCGTCTACCCGGCGTTCAAGCGCAACTTGCCCGCAGTCAAAGGCTTCGCCGAGTGGGTGCTGGCGGCGGCAGCCTCCACCGAGGCGGAATGCATCGCTGCGCTGGCGGCGGCACGCGGCTGATTGTGCTTGCGTAAGACCCCGAGGGCTTCGTATACTGAGTTATGCATAAAATGCATAGATCGCCGCCAGCACGTCGCAGCGACCGAAAAACGGAAAATACCGGCACGGCAGGGCGGCGGGTCGCGGGCTAAGGCACTCGGGAGACGCGGAGGCAAAGAGACAAAGATGAAACGACGTGAGATGCTGGCCCGGCTTGGCATCGGGACGGCGTGGATGGCGTCCGGCGCGGCCGGGCTCGTCGTTCCGGGCTTCACCACTTCGGCGAAAGCCGAACGACCCTTCACCTGGGCTTCCACCGGCGGCGCCTGGGGCGAGCATCTTGAGCAGATTTTCGTCGAGGGCGGCCGCTTCACGAAGCTCACCGGCCTCTCGCAGCAACATTCCTTCCAGCTCGAATCGATCGCCACCTCGAAGATCATGGCCTCGCAGGGTGCCCCGCCATACGACATCAGCGACCATGGCCAGGCCGAGGTCGTGATGATGGAGGATGCCGGCTTCATTCTCCCCTACGACACCGCGCTGATGCCGAACTACGCCGACGTGTACGACACGGCGAAGCTCGGCAACTACTATGCTTCGACGAGCTTCCTCCTGTTCGGGCTGGTCTGGAACGCGAAGGAGATTCCGACCCGGCCCGCGAGCTTCCATGAGCTTCTCAACCCCAAATACAAAGGCCGCGTCGGTATCCCCGCCTATGGATGGTACGGGATGTACTGGCTCCATGCGCTCAACAAGTCGCTCGGCGGCAACGAGGACAACATCACGCCGGGGATGAATTTCGCCGCCGAGCTGGTGCGCAAGAACAATGCGGTGATCGTGCAGAACGCCGACAACGGGAAGCGGCTGATGGAGCAGGGCGATATCATCATCAACCCGTTCTGGAACGGCATTGCCTTCCAGATGCAGGCCGATGGCGTTCCGACCCAGTTCGATTCGGTGCCCGGCACGCTCGCCATCGGCACCGGCTTCGTCATCCTCAAGGGGACGCCCTATAAGGAGGCGGCCAACCGTTTCATCAACCTGACGCTCGACCCGAAGCTGCAGGTCGAGTTCTCGTCGTGGAACATGTACCCGCCCACCAACCGCAAGGCCGTTCTGCCGCCGAACCTCGACCACATCAAGGTGACCGAGGCCGACCTTCGCAACACCGTGACGCTCGACTGGAAGAAGGTCGCCGCCCACCGCGCCGACTACCTCAAGCGCTGGGATGAGGAGGTGATGGGCTAGCCAACCCTTCATGGAAGTGGAGGCGGGGCCACAGGGGGAGGGTGCGCCGCCGGCGGGGTTTCCCGCGGGAGGCTCGGTCGGGCTCGAGGTGCGCGGGCTGGTGCGCCGCTATTCCAGGGACGTCACCGTCGGGCCGATCTCATTTGCGGTTGCGGAGGGCGAATTTTTTTCCCTCCTCGGACCGAGCGGCTGCGGCAAGACGACGACGCTCCGCTGCATCGCCGGCTTCGAGCCGGTCGATGCGGGCGCGATCGAGCTGGCCGGACGGCGCATCGAGAAGGTGCCGCCGCACAAGCGGGAGATTGGCCTGGTCTTCCAGACCCCGACTCTCTTTCCGCATCTGACGGTGAGCGACAACGTCGCCTTCGGACTTTCCGTGCATGGCGTTCCGCGGCGCGAAGTGACGCGGCGCACGGCGGCGATGCTCGAGCTGGTCGGCCTCTCCGAGCTTGGCCACCGCAGGCCGAACCAGCTGTCGGGCGGCCAGCAGCAACGCGCTGCGCTCGCCCGCTCGCTGGTCCTCGAGCCGCCGCTCCTGCTGCTCGACGAGCCCTTCTCCAGCCTCGACCTCAAGCTCCGCGTGCAGATGCGCGAGGAATTGCGCAAGCTGCAGCGACGGCTTCGCAAGACCACGATCTTCGTCACCCACGACCAGACCGAGGCGCTGGCGCTTTCGCACCGGATTGCCGTTCTCTCGGCCGGGCGCATCGAGCAGATCGGCACGCCGCGGGAAATCTACGGGCAGCCGGCGTCACGGTTCGTCGCCGATTTCATTGGCAATGCGAATCTGCTCGAGGCGGAGGTGCTGGGCTGGCGCGAGGGGATCGCCGAGATTGCAACCGCATCGGGCCTTCGTCTGCTCGCGCGTGCGGCGGCCGCGCCAGGGGCGCGCCGGCTGACGGCGCTGGTGCGGCCGGAGCTGATCCGCATCGGCAGCGCGGCGGCTTCGACCGCCAATGCGTTCACCGCCGAGGTGAGGGAGGTCATCTATCTCGGCGACGAGGCACAATACCGCCTGCGGCTCGGCGAGCGCGCGGAACTCCTGCTGGTGCGCAAGCTCACCGACGGGGGCGGCACGCTGCCCCATGCGAGTGTGGTCGATGTCGGAATCGATCCCGGCGACATCGTCCTCCTTAGCCGCTGAGCCGGAGGCGGCGCGCGCGCGCCTCCTGCGGCGCGGCTCTCTCTGGCTGCTCGGCCCCTATGTGCTCGTGCTGGTCGCATTCCTTGCCGTGCCGCTCGGCAATATCGGCGTCCTGAGCTTCTTCACGCCGTCCTCGGCCAGGCTCTGGTCGCCGGTCCTGACGACCGCGAACTATCGCCAGATCGCCAACGACTATTTTCTCGATCTCGTCGGGCGAACGCTCGCGATCGGCGCGCTGGCGACGGTGATCTGCGCCGCCCTCGGCTATCCCCTCGCCTATTATCTGGCGCGCTGCTCGCGTGCCGCCCTCGCGGTCGCGCTCTTCCTGCTGATCATGCCGCTGATGGTGAGCGCCGTCGTCGAGGCGTTCGGGTGGATCGCGATCCTCGGCAGGGAGGGGCTCCTCAATACCGCGCTCGCAAGCCTCGGCGTCTCGTTCCGGGTGGACGTGCTCTACTCGCAGCGGGCCGTGCTGATCGCGCTGGTGCAGCTGCTCCTGCCGGTGATGACGCTGCCGTTGATGAGCGCGATCGAGGACATCCCCGTGCGGCTCGAGGAGGTGGCGCGGAATCTTGGAGCCTCGCCCCTGGTTGCCTTCCGCCGTGTCCTCCTGCCGCTCAGCCTGCCCGGCCTCGTGTCCGGCGCGCTGCTCTGCTTCACGGTCGCGATCAGCGTCGTGGTCACGCCGGCGTTGCTCGGTGGGCGGCTCGGGCGAATGCTCGGGAACGAGATCTACGACCAGGCGCTCTCGGCCTACGACTGGCCGTTCGCATCCAGCCTGGCGATGGTGCTGGTGCTCATCGTGTTCGCCGCGATCGCCGTGATCCTGGCCGCCGGCCGGCGCCGGCGGAGCCGCTTGGGCGGCGCCTGATGCCGCGCGGCCGCCTGCTGCTCGGGGCCTATGTGTGGGGCCTGCTCGCCTGCCTGGTGGCGCCTATCCTCGTCGTCGTCGGGATCGCCTTCAACCCGACGCCGCGGTTCCTGCTGCCGCTGCACGGATTTTCACTCCGGTGGTTCAAGGATTTCTTCGATAGTGGGGAGTATCTGCACGCCCTCTTCGCCGTCAGCCTGCCGCTCGCCTTGCTCGTCTGCCTGGTTTCGGTCGCGATCGGGACGCTGGCGGCGATCGGGCTGGTGCGGGTCCGGCTGCGCGGGCGGGAGGCGCTCGAGGCGGCCTTCCTATTGCCCATCCTGGTGCCGAGCATCCTGCTCGGCGCGGCACTCTATCTGTTCTTCGTCCGGATCGACCTCGCGGGCAGCTTCGCCGCCCTGGCGATCGGCCATACGCTGATCGGCATCCCCTTCGTCATCCGCGTCGTCATCGCCGGGCTTTCGGGGATCAACCCGGCGTACGAGGAGGCGGCGATCTCGCTCGGCTGCAACAAGGTTCTGGCGTTCTGGAAAGTGGTGATGCCGCTACTGCGCTCGAGCATCGTCTCCGGCGGCGCCTTCGCGTTCATCGCCTCCTTCAGCGACGTGAACGTCGCACTCTTTCTCTCGGGGCCGGGCACGAACACGCTGCCGCTGCAGATCTTCTCGGACATTCAGTGGCAGGGCGATCCGTCGATCGCGGCGGCCTCGGCGATCCAGGTGCTGGTGGTGACGACGCTCGTTCTCGCCGCGCAGTTCCTTTCGCGCGCGCGCGCGGTCGGCTGAGAGCCAATGGCCGGGCGTCAGGGGATGAAACTCCGCGAGATCGCCGCCGGGTTGCGCGCCGGCGCCTTCGACTCGCGGGCGCTGGCGGAGGAGGCGATCGAAGCGCGCGCGGCGGCGGCGGGGGTGCTCGACGCCTATTGCCATTGGGCGCCCGAGACCGCGCGGGAGATGGCGGACGAGGCCGATGCGTGCTTCGCGGCCGGGCGCGATGCGGGAGGGCTCCAGGGCATTCCGGTCTCGGTCAAGGACCTGTTCGGCCTGACGGGAATGCCGACGTTCGCCGGCTCCCCGCATCTTCTGCCCGAGCGCTTCGCGCGCGACGGCCCGGTGGTCGGGCGCCTGCGCGCGGGCGGGGCGGTCTTCATGGGCAAAACCCATACCTCCGAGATCGGCTTCGGCGTCTGCGGAGCGAACGTGCATTGGGGCACGCCGCGCAACCCGTGGGATGCGCATGCGGTGCGGCCGGCCGGCGGCTCCTCCTCGGGGGCGGCGATCAGCATCGTCGAGGGCTCGGCATGGCTTGCGCTCGGCAGCGATACCGGAGGATCGGCGCGCGAGCCGGCCAATATGACCGGTATCGTGGGGGTCAAGCTGACGCACGGGCGTTGGCCAAGCGAGGGCCTCGTGCCGCCCGGGCCGAGCCTGCACGGCCCCGGACTTCTCGCCCGCAGCGTGGATGACGCCGCCTTCGGATTCGCCGCGATCGATCCGGCGTGCGACGCGGCCGAGCTCGCGCGTGCGAGCGCGGAGAGGAAAGCAGCCGACCTCCGCATTGGCGTTCTCGACGAATATTTCTGGGACGGCGCGGCGCCCGGGATCGCCGAGGCGGTCACCCGCGCGATCGGCGAACTCGCGGCCGCCGGTGCTGCGGTGGTTGCCTCGGCGCTGCCGGAGGCGAGCGAGCTCGCGGCGATCTCGCCGGAGTGGGACTTCGGAATTTCCGCGGTCGAGCTCTATGAATTTCTGGACTCGGAGCTGCCCGCCCTGCTCGAGACGCTCCATCCCGGCGCGAAGCGGCAGCTCGAGCTCAGGAAGGACCTGCCGGCCCGCGAATATTTGCGCCGGCAGCGCATCCTCGCGCGGCTGGCGGCGAGCGCGGATGCGCGATTCCGCGCCTTCGACGTGCTGATCTGCCCGACCTCGCCGCTGTCGCCGCCGCTGCTTGCGGCGCTCGACGATCCCGAGACCTATCGGCAGGTCAGCCGGCAGGCGGCGCGGAACTGCTGTGTCGCCAACCTTCTCGATCTCTGCGCGCTGACGATGCCGGTGGGTCTCGACGCGGCGGGGCTGCCGGTCGGGATGCAGCTCATGGCCGCGCACGGAGAGGAGGAGCGGCTGCTGGCGGCCGGGTGCGCGTTCGAGCGCGTGCTCGGAACCGGGGCGGAGCGGATCGGCCGCCCGCCCTTGCTTGGAGGATGGCAATGAAGGGTAAGGAGGAAACGGTGCGGGTGATGGTGCCCGCGCCCCAGCATGCGACGGGCTTCGCCCCGATCTGGCTGGTCAAGGCGCTGGGCTACGACACCGCCGAAGGCATCGCCGTCGACTACGATCTCGCGGGCTCGGGCTCGCCCAAGGCGGCAGTCGAGGCCGTGATCGCGGGGCGCGGGGATATGGCCTTCGTCAACATCGTCTTCGCACTCCTCGCCCTCGACCGCGGCACGCGGCTCCTGCCGTTCTACGGGTTCGTCCGCAAGCAAAACCGCAGCTTCTCCGTGCCCCGCGAAAGCCCGATCCGCACCCTCGCCGAGCTGAAGGGGCGGGTGGTGGGGCTGCATTTCGACGATCCGGAATTGCGGGAATTTGCCGTGGCCGTGCTCGTCGCGGCCGGGCTCGATCCCGCGCGGGATGTGCGGCTTGAGCCGCTGCCGGGCGGGCCGCTCGATGCGGAGCGGATGGCGCGCGCGCTCCGCGAGGGCGCGGTGGACGCGGTGTGGCAGCTCGACATCTTCACCGGGCTGATGGCGGCGGAGGGCGTGGAACTGCGGCATCTTCCGGCGCCGATCGACCGGCTGAGCCCGTCTTCGACGCTGATGGCCATGGAGGGAACGCTCGCGGCGCGGAGCGCTGTCTTCGGCGCGTTGGGGCGGGCGGTGGCCAGGGCGACTTCGTTCGCAATCAACGATCCGGAGGCGGCGATCCGGCTGGTGTGGCGCGATTTTCCGAGCGCCCGGCCTGAGCCCGGCGAGGAAGAGGGAAAGGCCTGGCGGCGCGAGCTGGCGGCGCTGAAGGTGCGGCTGGACGGGCAGCGGATCGACGACCAGAGCTTGCCGAAATGGGGCGCGATCACCGAAGCCGAGATCGAGGCGTGGCTCGGCTTCCTCCGCCAAGCAGGCGCGGTGTCCGGCCGGCTCGCGGCGAGGGATTGTTTCCATGACGCCCTGGTGCCGGCGTTCAATGCGTCAACGGAACGGGAACCCGCATAGGTCCCGCATATGTAAGGTACGGTGCCCTTCCTGAGCGAGCGGAGCACCGTGTTGTCGGAGGTCGGGATCGCCAGATCCCGCAACCGATGTGCCCCTGTTCGCCCTCCGGCCGTCTGCCCGATCAGCCGCGTGAGTCCGACGACACGGGTGCTCCGCCGGGCACGGACCACTACAACCGATGGCAGGTGTCGACGAAGGTCTGCCGGCGAGACGCACTGTTGCGGCATCGCCATCGCACCATGCGCACCGTCGGCGTGACGGGCGCCCGTAGCGCCGGCAGGTCCCGCAGCTCCTACACCACCCGGAGGGACGCGATCGGAGGCAGCAGTGGCTCAACGATCAACCAAAGCGAATTGGATACGGGTAGTGCATGCCTTCACCCCAAATGAATCAACTTCAACCCGAGTACAAGGGTTTTGAAAGGGGCTCTAAAGCGTTCGCGTGACCTTGCTGAGGTTGGGCGGGGCGTCGGGGTTCCTCCCGCGCGCCTCCGCGACCGCCACCGCGAGCGGATAGAACGACTGCAAGGCGGCGAGCGGGTCGAGATCGGGATCGCCGGTCTCGGTCATCGTGAGGTCGCGCCCCGCAACCTCCCTGGGCGCGGCCAGCACCACGGTCGCACCCCGCGCGCGAAGCTCGCCGGCGAGCGAGACGAGCCCGGCGAGCGCGGGCCCGCGCATCGCCAGCACCAGCACCGTCTCGCCAGGGCCGATCAGCGCCATCGGCCCGTGGCGGAGCTCCGCGCCGCTGATGGCCTCGGCGTGCAGCCCGCTCGTCTCCTTGAGCTTGAGCGCCGCCTCCGCGGCGATCGCAAGCCCAAGGCCGCGCCCGACGACGATGGCGCGGCTCGCGGCCGCGAGCGGCGGCACCGCCGCACGCCAATCTTCTCTCGCCGCCGCCGCGAGCCGGGCCGGCAGTGCGGCGAGCCTGGCGAGGAACGGGCCGTCGTCCTGCCAGGTCCCGACGAGACGGGCCGCGGCAGCGAGGCTCGCGAGGCAGCTCTTGGTGGCCGCGACCGCCCGCTCCGGAGCGGCCGCGAGCTCGAAGCGCCATTCCGCCGCCGCGGCGAGCGGGGAGGCGGTGTCGTTGACGAGCGCGGCGGTCATCGCCCCGGCCCCGCGGAGCGCCCCCAGGGTTTCGACGAGATCGGGGCTCTGGCCCGACTGGGAGATGCCGACCGCGAGCAGCCCGCGCGCGCGGAGCGGCGCGTGGCGGAGCGTCACCAGCGAGGGAGCGAGCGAGGCGACCGGCCGGCCGAGCCGCGCCGTCAGCAGGTAGGCGAAATAGGAGGCGGCATGGTCCGAGCTGCCGCGCGCGACGGTGATCGCCGCCGCCGGGTCCGCCGCGCGCAATCGGGCGCCGAACTCCGCCCAGCGGCCCTGATCGGCATCGAGCAAGCGCGCCACCGCCGCGGGGGCCGACAGCGCCTCGGCGAGCATCAGCGAGGTCATGATCTCCTGTTCCCGCCCTTTGCCGCGCGGCGCAATCTTGCAATCGCGCATGAGCTGGGCTCGACTGGCCCACACGATCCTGTGAGCAATCCCAACCGGTGGGAAGGAGAAGATCGTGACGAAAGCAGCAGCCCCGCGAACCGCAGGCCCCCCGGTGCGCCGGCGCACGCTGATGGCGGCCGCCGGCTCGGCCCTCGCGCTTGCGCCGCTCGCCGCCCGCGCCGCGACCACCCTGCACGTCACCGTCGCCTACTACAGCGCCGCGACCGGCCCCTATTTCCGGCAGATGGCGAAAGAGTTCGAGGCCGCGAACCCCGGGATCACCGTCAGCATCGACGTCGTGAACTGGGACACGCTGCTCCAGACGCTGCAAACCGACATCTCGGGCGGGGTGACGCCCGATCTCTCCATCATCGGCACGCGCTGGCTGCTCACCTTCGTCAAAGACGGCGTGGCCGAGCCGCTCGACCATTTCATGACGCCGGCGTTCCGCAGCCGCTTCATCGGCACCTTCCTCGAGCCGGCCGAGATGGGCGGCAAGGTGTACGGGCTGCCGATCGCCGCCTCCGCGCGGGCGATGTTCTACAACAGGCCGATGCTCGCGAAGGCCGGCTTCCCCGACGGGCCGAAAACGTGGGACGACGTCCTCGCCGCGGCGCGCAAGATCAAGGCGGCCGGCGGCTACGGCTTCGGTCTGCAGGGGAAAGAAATCGAGACCGATGTCTATTGGTACTACGCCCTCTGGAGCTACGGCGGCGAGCTGATCGGGCCGAACGGCAAGGCCGCCTTCGATTCGCCGGCCGGCATCGAGGCGCTGACGCTCTACCAGACGATGGTGAAGGAGGGGCTCACCCAGCCCGGCGTCACCGACGACAACCGCGAGGACGTGCAGAACCTCTTCAAGCAGGGTCGCGTCGGAATGGTCATCACGGCGCCGTTCCTCATCAACCAGATCGCGACCGAGGCGCCGCACCTGCAATACGGCATCTGCCCGGTGCCGCGCGGCACGACATCGGCCACCTACGCGGTGACCGATTCGATCGTCATGTTCGCCAATTCGCACGCCAAGGAACCGGCCTGGAAATTCCTCGACTTCCTCTTCACCAAGAATCCTCGCGTCCTCTTCAACAAGAACGAGGGCTTCCTCCCCACCACCAGGGCGGCGGCGGCGGATCCCTATTTCGCCGACAACAAGCGGCTTCAGATATTCGTGAGCCTGCTGCCCGAGGCCCACTTCGCGCCGACCATCCCGGGCTGGGAGGGCATGGCCCAGGCGGTGATCGACGCGGTTCAGTCCGTCTATCTCGGCCAGGCCCAGCCGGCGGCAGCGCTCAAGCTCGCCTCGGCCCAGGCCGATCGCGCGCTCGGCGGCGATTGATCGCCGATTGATGGGCTAGGCCAGGGATTGCCCGCAGTTTCGATCGGGCGCGCCCGGCAGCGCCGCGCCCGTCCCGCCGTGCCCCGCGCTTCGGTGCCGTGGCTCCTGATCGGGCCGAGCCTCGCGCTCGCGCTCGTCGTCATCGTCTATCCCTTCCTCGAGATCCTTGATCTCTCGCTGCACGACGTCTCGCCCTTCGGCGTGGTGCGCGGGTTCGTCGGCCTCGCGAACTACGTCCGCATGCTGGACGACCCGGTCTTCCTCGGCGCGACACTCCGTACGCTCGAATGGACCGTCCTGGTCGTCGGCGGAACCGTCATCCTCTCGCTCCCCGTGGCCATGGTGCTCGGCCAGGATTTCCACGGGCGCGGGCTCGCGCGCACCATCATCCTCCTGCCGTGGTCGATCTCGCTCGCGATGGCGGCGATCGTCTGGCTCTGGTCGTTCAACGGCGATTACGGGATGGTGAACGCGGTCTTGATGGAGGCGGGGCTGATCGCGCGGCCGATACAATGGATGGCGCGCGCCGGCACTGCCTTCCCGGTCGAGGTCGGGGTCGGCATCCTCGTCTCGGTCCCCTTCACCGTGACGATCTTCCTGGGCGGGCTCGCCTCGATCCCGGGCGAGATCTACGAGGCGGCGCGCATCGACGGGGCGGGCAGCCTCGCGCAGTTCCGCTGGATGACACTGCCGCTGCTCCGTCCGTTCGTCACCATCGCGGTCGTGCTCAACATGATCTACGTCTTCAACTCCTTCCCGATCATCTGGGTGATGACGCAGGGCGGGCCGGACAATTCGACGCAGATCCTGGTGACCTATCTCTACATGCTGGCCTTCCAGATCGGCCGGCCGGGCGTCGCGGCCGCGGTCTCGGTCGCGATGCTCGCGATCGTGCTGGCCATCACGCTCGCCTATCTTCGGCTCGAAGAGCGGGAAGCGGCGTGATGCGCCGCCGCGCGATCGGGCGCAGCGTCCTCTGCTGGCTGGTGCTGGCCCCGGTGATCGCGATCGTGCTCTTTCCCTTCGCCGTGATGCTCTCGACCGCGCTCAAGCCGACCCAAGAAGTGCTGGCGTTTCCGCCGCACTGGATTCCCCGCCACATCGATCTCGCAAGCTTCCCCGCGATGTGGCAGGCCGCCGATTTCGGCACCGCGGTCCTCAACAGCCTCGCGATCAGCATCGGTGCCACGCTGCTCGCGCTCGTCGTCTCGATCCCGGCGGCCTACGCGGTCTCGCGGCTCGCCTTCGCGGCCAAGGGGCTCTATCGCCGCTTCCTTCTGGTGACGCAGATGCTCTCGCCGATCCTCCTCGTCCTCGGGCTCTTCCGCATGGCGGCCGCGGTTCCCTTCGGCGACGGCACGCTGGTCAATACGCGGATCGTCGTGGTGGTGATCTACGCCGCCTTCAACATCGCCTTCGCCGTATGGATGCTCTCGGCCTATTTCACCTCGATCCCGCGCGATCTCGAGGAGGCGGCCTGGATCGACGGCTGCACCAAGCCGCGCGCGGTGCTGAGCATCTTCCTGCCGATGGCGGTGCCGGCGATCGCGGTGACGGCGATGGTCACCTTCGTCAACGGATGGAACGAGTTCACGGTGGCGCTGACCATGCTGCGCTCGCCGGAAAAGCAGACGATCACGCTCTCCGTCGTCAACCTCGTCGCCGGGCGCTATTCGATCGAATGGAACCAGGTGATGGCCGCCGCCCTGGTGGCGACCGTTCCGGTCGCGGTCCTTTTCGCCTGGGCCCAGCGCTATCTGGTGCAGGGCCTGACGCTCGGGGGCGTGAAGTAGTATCGGGTCGGGCAGGATGGCCAAGCTGCTCCAAGCGACCGCGACGCGGTGGCGATACCTCTATCGCCGCTGGTACCGCCGCCTGCGCATGGACCTCTGGTTCCCGCATGTCCCGCTGGCGCTGGCGGTCGGCGGGGCCGGCCTCATCGCGCTGCTGCCGACGATCCGCACCTACGCGGCCGAGTATCTGCATCTCGACCTCGGCAAACTCATCAATGCGCTCCATCCGATCTCGGGCGAGGTCCCCCGCCTGATCCTCGTCGGCGTGCCGGCAACTTTGGTCGGTGTGCTGCAGGTGGTGGTGGCACTCGGCCTGCTCGCCCGCTCGCGCGTCGCCTGGCTCTCGGCGCTCGGGCTGACGATCGCCCAGCTCATCCTCGCCATCCATGCCGGCCGCGAGGGCGGCGCCGGCCGGCTGCTCACCGGCCAGGCCATCTATGTCGTAGTCCTCTTTGTGGCCCTGGTCGCGGCCCGGCGCTGGTTCGACTGGTCCTCGCTCGCCGCCAACACGCTCTTCGCCATCGCGGCGATCCTGGTGCTGATCATCTACGGCGTGCTCGGCGCTTTTCTGCTCGGCGCCGGATTCGCGCCTGCGATCACCAATCTGCCGGCCGCGTTCTATTTTACGATCGAAACCATGTCCACGGTGGGCTACGGCGACATCGTGCCGAAAAGCAACGAGGCGCGGCTGTTCGTCGTCTCGCTGATCGTCCTCGGTCTCACCGTATTCGCAACCGCGCTCACCGCGGTGGTCGGGCCGGCCGTGCAGCGCCGGCTCGACCAGACGATGGGCAACCGGAGGAAGAAGATGGAACGGGTCAACCACTTCATCATCACCGGCAGCGGCGTGCTCGCGCACAACACGGCGCGCGAGCTGCGCCGGCGCGGCGCACCCGTGCTCGTCATCACCGAAGGCAAGGACACGAGCTTCGGCGATACCGAGGTGATGGAAGGCGATCCGACCGAGCTCGAAACGCTGCGCGCCGCCGGCGCCGAGCACGCGCGCGCCGTCCTCGCCCTCTCCGACAACGATTCGGAGAACGCCTTCGTCATCCTGGCCGCGCACGAGCTCGGATCGGAGGCGAAAAAGGTCGCGGCGGTCAGCTCGCGCAGGAATCTCGAGCGGGTCCGCCGCGTGCACCCGGACATGATCATGGCCGCTCCGGTGTTCGGCGGCGAAGTGCTGGCGATGGCGCTGACCGAGGAGAAGATCGACGGCGAGTGGCTCCTGAGCCGCGTCCTCGACGTCAAGCCCGCCGGTGACTGAGGCCGGGGCGTGCCGCCGGGGGCGAAAGCTGATATAGCCCGTCGCGGAAACAAATGACGCCGATCCCCTTCTTCCGCTGCATGCTGGCGGTGGCGCATCTCTATGCGCTGCCGCCGAGCGCGCTGCCGGCCATCCAGGTCGTGGAGGGGGGCGCGCCGGGCGTCGTGCACCACAACACCAACGGCACCGACGATCTCGGCGTGATGCAGGTCAACACCTTCTGGGTGCTCCCGATCGCCCGGGCGAGCAGCCTCACCCCGCTCGCCGTCTGGTCGCGGCTGATCGGCGATCCTTGCTTCAACATCACCGCCGCCGGCGCCATCCTCCGCGTCTATCTCAACGAGACGCACGGCGACGTCATGCGGGCGATCGGCGACTATCATTCGCACACGCCCATCCTCAACCGCAGATACCAGTTCGAGGTCCTCGGCGCCGCCCGGCGCCTGTTCGCCAGCGCGGGTCATTAGCCGGTTTAGCCGGGCCCGAGCAGGAGCCAGGCGGCCCAGATCGCGAGCGCCAGCGGCGGCCCGAAGGGCAGCTCCGTCTCCCGCCCGACGGCGCGGCCGGCAAGTGCCAGGAGCCCGGCGAGCGCAAGCCCCGCAAGGCCCGCGGCGAGCACGACATACGGCAGCGCGGCGAGCCCGAGCCACGCCCCGGCCACCGCCATCAGCTTCGCATCGCCGGCGCCGAGGCCCTCGGCGCCGCGCCAGGCGCGCCAGCCGAGGCGGAGCAGGGCGAAGGCCGCGTAGCCAAGGATGGCGGCCACGGCATGCAGGGCGAGCGCATCCGGAACCAACCGCCACGCGGCGAGGAGGCCGGCCGGTATCAGCGGCAACGTGAGCGCATCCGGAAGCGTAAGGGTCGCAGCGTCGATCCAGGCCAGCGCCAGCAGGCCCCAGCCCAGGACAAGGCCCGTCCAGAGCAGCGCGCCGCCCTGTCCGGCGAGCAGCGCGGAAGCCGGCACCGCGACCGCGGCGATCTCGATCGCCAGGTGGAACGGCCCGATCGCAGCGGCGCCGCAGCGGCAGCGCCCGCGCAGCCGGAGATAGGAGAGGATCGGCACCAGCTCGAACGCCGTGAGCGGCCGCCCGCACCCGGCGCAGACCGACCGGCCGAGCACGACGGGGCGGCCGGCGGGCAGGCGCTCGACGAACACGCCGAGCAGGCTGCCAATCGCCGGCCCGACGATGATCGCGAGCCAGGCGGGCCACGGGATTGTCATCGCGCGTCCGGTGATGAGCGCTTATCGTAAAGGCTTACGAACGTTACGGGCAACGCGGACCGGCGAGTATGCCCAAGCCGATGATACTCGAGCGCGGCAGCGACTGGATCGGCGCGCTGGCGGCGCTGATCCTCGCCCGCGGCCTCTGCGACGAGCGGGCGATCGAGCGCGCCCGCCGCGTCGCCGCCGAGACCGAGGGCCGCCTCGATCTCGTCCTCAAGCAGCTCGGCCTGATCGCCGAGCGCGACCTCGCCGCCTCCTACGCGGCCCTGCTCGGCGTCCCGCTCGCCGTCGCCGCCCGCTACCCGGCCGAGCCGCTCTTCCCCGAGCGCCTCGAATCCCGCTTCCTCCGCACCGCCCGCGCCCTGCCGGTCGCCCTGGAAGCCGGAATTCTTGCCCTCGCCATGGCCGATCCGCTCGACGACTTCGCCGCCCGCGCCGTCGCCGCCGCGGTCGGCCACGACGTCGCGATCGAAGTCGCCATCCCGATCGAGCTCGAGGCCGCGCTCGCCCGCCTCTACCCGGACACTGCCCCCGGGGCCGCCGGCACCGACGAGGCGGCCCCGCTCGAGGAGGACGCCGACCGCCTCCGCGACCTCGCGAGCGAGGCGCCGGTGATCCGCCTCGTCAACCAGCTCATCGCCCGCGCCGTCGAGACCCGCGCCTCCGATATCCATATCGAGCCCTTCGAGGATCGCCTGCGCATCCGCTACCGCCATGACGGGATGCTGGCCGAGATCGAGAGCCCGCCGGCCCGCCTCGCCCCGGCCATCATCAGCCGGATCAAGATCATGGCCCGGCTCGACATCGCCGAGCGGCGCCTGCCCCAGGACGGGCGCATCAAGCTCGCGGTGCGCGGCCAGGACGTCGATTTCCGCGTCTCCTGCGTTCCCGCGCTGCACGGCGAGACGGTCGTGCTCCGCGTCCTCGATCGCGGCGCCGTCGCCTTCGACTATGCCCGGCTCGGGCTGCCCGAGGCGGTCGTCGCCCGCCTCGAAGCAACCTTTGCCCTGCCCAACGGCATCGTCCTCGTCACCGGTCCCACCGGCAGCGGCAAGACGACCACCCTCTACACCGGCCTGCTCGGGCTCAACTCGGTCACCCGCAAGGTCATCGCCATCGAGGACCCGATCGAGTTCCAGCTTCCCGGGATCAACCAGATCCAGGTCAAGCCCCAGATCGGGCTCGATTTCGCCCATCTCCTCCGCGCCATCCTCCGCCAGGACCCGGACGTCATCATGGTGGGCGAGATCCGCGACCTCGAGACCGCCCAGATCGCCGTCCAGGCCGCGCTCACCGGCCATCTCGTGCTCTCCACGCTGCACACGAACTCGGCCGCCGCGACGGTCACGCGGCTGCGCGACATGGGGCTCGAGGACTATCTCGTCGCCGCCGTCCTCCGCGGCGTGCTGGCCCAGCGGCTGGTCCGCCGGCTCTGCCCCGAGTGCCGCCGCGCCGCCCCCGCGCCCGCCGCGCTCGCCGCCCGCCTCGACCTCGCTCGCCGCGCCCCGGCCGGATCCTCGCCCCCGATGCTCTGGCACGCCGCGGGCTGCCCCGCCTGCCGCGGCACCGGCTATCGCGGCCGCCGCGCGATCGCCGAGTTCCTGGTCCCCGACGCCGCGATCGCCGAGCGCATATTCTCCCGCGCCGGCGAGGCCGAGATCGAGCGCGCCGCCATCGAAGGCGGCATGGTCCCGATGTTCGGAGCCGGCCTCGACGCCGTGCTCGCCGGCGAGACCACGCTTGCGGAGCTGGCGCGCAGCGTGCGCGCCGAGGGCTGAGGCCTGCCGATGCCCGCCTTCCGCTATGTCGCGATCGAGCCCTCGGGCGCGCTCGCCCGCGGCACCATGGAGGCGCCCGACCAGGCGTCGGTCATCGAGCAGCTCCGCCGCGCGGGGAACCTCCCGGTCTCGGCCGCCGAGGCGACCCGCGGCTCGGCGCTCGTCCAACTCCTCCAGACCGAGATCGGCGGCGGCCGCGCGCTCTCCCGCCAACAGCTCGCCGAGGCGATCCGCGAGCTCGCGACCATGCTCGGCGCCGGCCAGGACCTCGACCGCGCGCTCCGCTACCTGGTCGAGACGGCGCCCAACCGGCGCGTCGGCGCCGTCTTCGGCCGCGTCCGCGACGCGGTCCGCGACGGCGGCACCTTGGCGGGCGCCATGGCGGCCGAGCCGCGCAGCTTCCCCAAGCTCCTGGTCGGCCTCGTGCGCGCCGGCGAGGCGGGCGGCGCGCTCGCCGCGACGCTGGAGCGCCTTGCCGTCCTCTTCGAGCGCGAGCGGAGCCTGGTCGCGACCGTCCGCACGGCGATGGTCTATCCGGTGATGCTGCTGATCGCCGCCGTCGGCTCCGTCACACTCCTGCTCACCCGCGTGCTCCCTGAGTTCGTCCCGCTCTTCGCCCAGAACGGCGTCGCCCTGCCGCAATCGACCCGGATCCTCCTCGGCGTCGGCGCCTTCGTGGCCGTTGACGGGCCCTATGCCCTCGCCGCACTCCTCCTGCTCGGGCTCGCGGCCCGCGAGGCGCTGCGCCGGCCGCGCCCCCGCGCCGCCGCCGACGCCTTGCTGCTCCGCCTGCCCGTCATCGGCTTCCTCGCCCGCGAGACCATGGCCGCGCGCCTCACGCGCACGCTGGGGACGCTGCTCGTCAACGGCGTGCCGCTGCTCGCCGCACTCGCGATCGTCCGCGAGATCCTCGGCAACCGCGCCGGCGTCGCAGCACTCGACCGCGCGACGGCGAGCGTGCGCGACGGCGGCGGCCTCGCCCGGCCGCTCGAATCGGGCGTCTTTCCCGCCCGCACCGTCTCGCTCCTCCGGCTCGGCGAGGAGACCGCGCAGCTTGGGCCGATCGCCCTTCGCGCCGCCGAGATCCACGAGGAGCAGGTGCGCCTCGGCGTCCAGCGCCTGGTCGCCCTGCTGGTGCCGGCCATCACCATCGTCATGGGGATCATGGTCGCGGCGATCGTCGGCTCGCTGCTCCAGGCGATGCTCGGCCTCGACAACCTTGCCCAATAAGACAGAACGCACCGGCGGCTTCACGCTGCTCGAGATGCTGGTGGTGATCGTCGTGCTGGCGCTCGCGATCGGCCTCGTGGTCGCCGCCGGCCCCTCGGAGAGCCCCGCCGCCAGCCTCGAAAGTGCGGCGAGCCGCGTCGCCGGCGGCCTCCGCCTCGCCCGCGGCGAGGCGATCGCCCACGACCGCCCGGTGATGGTCACCCTCGCGGCGCGCACCCTTCGCATCGGCGCCGCCCCGCCGACGGAGCTGCCCGCCGGCGCCTCCGTCATCGCCGGACCCGTCCAGGTGACGTTCGCGCCGGACGGCACGGCCGCCGGCGGGCCGATCCTCCTCGCCGCGGGCGATCTCAGGCGCCGGGTCGCCGTCGATTGGATGACCGGGGCGGTGGAGGAAGGCGATGCCAAAGCGCCGCCCTGATACGGGCGGCTTCCTGCTGCTCGAGGTGCTGGTCGCCTTCGTCATCGCCGCCCTCGCCCTGGCCGTCCTGTTCCAGGGCGCGGTCGGGGGGCTCCGCGCGACCGCCGTTGCCGGCCGCTACGATCAGGCGGTCGCGCGCGCCTGCTCGCATCTCGCGGCGATGGGCGGCCGGGCGTCCCGCCTCGTGCCCGGCGTGCAGTCGGGCGACGACGGGAGCGGCTTTCGCTGGGAGGTGCAGGTCACACCGCTCGCCGCCCTGACGCTCGCCGGCCCGCCTTCCGGGCAGGTCCTGCTCGATCGCGTCAGCGTGACCGAGTCCTGGGGCGCGCACCGCGCGGTGCGGCTGGTGACGGCGCGGCTCCAGGAGCAGGTGCCGCGCGGGCCGTGAGGAAGCGCGGCCAGGGCGGATTCACCCTCCTCGAGACGATCGTCGCCCTGGTCGTGCTCGGCTTCCTGATCGCCGGGCTCGCCGAGGGCGTGCGCTTCGGGCTCGGCGCCCGCAAGGCGGAGAACGGCCTCATCGCCAAAGGTGAAGGTCTCGACGCCGTCGATCGCACGCTGAGGGGCCTCATCGCCCGCATGGATCCCGGCGCCTTCGACGCGCCGCCGACGCTCGCGGGCGCGCCCGACCGGATGGAATTCCTCACCGAGCTGCCCGCCGGCGCCGCACCCGGCGGCATCCGGCGGGCGAGCGTGGCACTCTCGGTCGACCCGGCCCATCGCCTCGTGCTCGCCTGGCGGCTCGCGCCGCACGCGGTGCCGCTCACGCCGCCTGCCGAGGGGCAGGTCGTGCTGGCGGACGATGTCGCACGGCTCGCGCTCGCCTATGCCGAGCCCGCCGCTGCGGGCGGCGGGTGGGTGCGGCGATGGAATGGCGCCGCCCTGCCCGCGCTGGTGCGGCTCAGGATCGTCTTCCGCGCCGGCGACCGACGGCTCTGGCCGGACATCGTGGCCGCCCCGATGCGCGAGCGCCCACCCTGAAAAGCGGCGCGTCGCGGAGGGATTTGTCAGGGAAACTTCTCGTGTGCGCGGTCGTCTCGCGGCTGCGCACGCGGTGTAACATTGCGTATACTGCACGATCGGGTGTGAAACAGATGCGGGCGCGGGGAAATGCTGAGCGAATTCTTCTCGTGGTGGGTTCGGCAGCTCTCGGAATTGCTTCCCGCGCGCCTGCGCCGCACCGCTGACGGCTCCGCCGTAACGCGGGTCTCGCTTCTCGGCGGGGCGATGCAAGCAATCGAGATCGCCGCGGTCGGCCGCCGTGGCGCGGTGACGCTCTGCCGCACCGCGCTCGACGAAGCGGGCCTCGCCGAGGCATCGGCCCGGCTGGCCGGCAAGCGGCGCCCGGCGCCCGTGGTGCTGCTTCTGCCCGAGGCGGCGCTGCTCGAGCGCGAGGTGGTGCTGCCGCTCGCCGCCGAGCGCGACCCCGAGGCGGTGCTCGGCTACGAGATGGACCGGCTGACCCCGTTCCGCGCCGCGGAAATCGTCTGGAAGGTGAGCGCGCTCAAGCGCGATCGCGCGCGCAACCGGCTTTCGCTGCGTCTCTCGCTGGTGCCGCGGAGCCTCTTCTCCGCCGCCTTGGCGCCGCTCGCGCGGATCGGGCTCGCGCCCGATTTCGTCGAGGCGCCGGCCCCGGGCGGCGGATGGCGGCGGATCGCACTCGCCGCGCCGGGCGCCGGCCGGACGGACCGGCGAATTCTCCGCCTCGCTGCCGCGCTCGCCGGCCTCCTCGCGATGATAGCGGCCGGACTCCCCTTCGCGCGGCAATCCCTCGCCGAGCGGGCGGTGGCGGCGCGGATCGCCGCACTTCAGCCGCGCGTCGCCGAGGTGCTGGCGCTCCGCCGGCGCGCGGGCAGCGAAGCGGGCGGCTCGGATGCCATCGCCGGGCTTGCCGCCCGCGTCGGCAATCCGCTCGCGGTGCTCGCGGCCCTCACAGATATCCTGCCGGACGACACCTATCTCGAGAGCCTCACCCTCTCCGAACGCCGGCTGGCGATGACGGGCCGGTCGGCCGCGGCGGCGCGCCTGATCGGGCTCCTCGCCGCCAATCCCCTGTTCCGCAACCCCGCTTTCGCCGCACCGGTGACAAGCGTGCCCGAGGGAGGCGCGGGCGGGGCCGACGAGTTCGCCATCCGGGCGGACGTCGCGCCATGAATCTTGGTCCGCTGCCCGAGGGAAGCCGCGGCACCGCGCTCGCGCTCGGCCTTGCGGCGATCGCGCTCGCGCTCTTCTGGGGTGGCGTCGCGGCGCCGCTCGCCGGCTGGTACCAGGCCCGGGCGCGCACCATTGCCGGGGAGCGCACGCTCGCCGCGCACATGGCGGCGATCGCCGCGACCTTGCCCACCCTCCAGGCGGCAGCAGCGCACGCCAGGCGCGCGCCGACGGCGGGCGCGCTGCTCGCGGGCGGCTCGGACGCGCTCGCCGCCGCCGCGCTGCAGGGGACAATGGAGAGAATCGCCCGCGGCGCCGGCGCCAGCCTGACCAGCATCGCCATCCTGCCGGGCGAGCCGGCCGGCCCCTGGCGCCGGATCGGCCTCCGCGTCGAGGTCGATGCGCCGTTCGCCGTGATCGTCCAGCTTCTGGACGCGGTGCTGCGCGGCGCGCCGCCGATGCTGGTCGACGATCTTGCCCTCGCCGGCCCTGCGATCGCGGGGCCGGGCGTGCCGCGGACGATCGACGCCACCTTCACCGTCTATGCCTTCCGTCGCGGCGGCAGCCCCGTGCCGGCGCCGGACGAGCGCCAGGCCCTCGCCCAATGAGGCGCGTCCGGTGAGCCGCGTCGCCTTCCTCTGGCTCGGCGGGACGGCGGTGGCGCTCGCGGCGATCATCGCCGGAGAGCTCGCCGGAAGTTCCCCGCTTCCCCCCGCCGCGGGCGTCGTGCCGCCCCCGGCCTCTATCAACGCGGCCACCGGCGAGCCGGCACCGGGCGCGCAACGGCGCTGGATCGCAACCATCCTTGGACGCCCGCCCTTCGATCCCTCGCGGCGGGCACCCGGCGGAGCCGGCGGTGCGGCCGGCACGCTCCGCCTCTCGGGGACGATCGTCGGGCCGGCCGGCCGTCAAGCCATCTTCGAGCCGGCCGGCGGCGGCAAGCCCGTGGTGGTAGCGGAAGGCCAGCGCGTGGGCGGCGCGGTCGTCCGATCCATAGTGCCCGGAGCCGTTCTCGTGGTCGGCGCCGACGGGCCGCGCCTGCTCGCACCGTCCTATGCCGGCGAGGCCGGCGCCGCGGCAAGCGGCCCGGCCCCCCATCTCGGCAGCCTGGCGGCGCGGCTCCGGGAGGCGAAATGAGGCCTTCCGCCGCACTCCGGATCACCCATCGTCACGCGCTCGCCCTGCTGCTGGTCCTCGCCGGCTGCGCCGCGCCCGCCAAGCCGCCGGTGCTCGCCGCACTTCCCGCTCCGGTGGACGGCGCGGGCGGGACCGCGGCGCCCCGGATCAACGGCAGCGTCGGCAGCACGCGCTCGCCGGTGGCCCTGGTGAGCTACGGCGTGCCTCCGCTCAACAACGCCCCGCCGGGCGAGGCGGCGCCAGCACCCGGCGGGGACATCTCGCTCGATTTCGCCGACACCGATATCCGCGAGGTTGTCGCCCAGATCCTCGGCAACATCCTGAAGGTCAACTACACGATCGATCCCGACGTGCACGGCACCGCGAGCCTCAGGACCGTGCAGCCGCTGACGCGCGGCGAGCTTCTGCCGACGCTCCAGACGCTGCTCGCGGGCGACGGGGCGGCGCTGCTGCGCGCGGGCGCCCTCTATCGCGTGGTGCCGATCGCGACGCTGAAGGGCGTCGCCGCCGGCGGCGAGGGAACGGCGGGCAGCGTCGTCGTCACGCTCCGCTACGCCTCCGCCGACACGCTCGCCCGAGTGCTCGCGCCCTATGTCGGCCCGGCGGGCCGCATCACGGCCGAGCCGGGCAGCAATGCCCTGATCGTGACCGGCGATCCCGAGACGCGCAACGCGCTCACTTCATTGATCGCCAGCTTCGATACCGATGTCCTCGTCGGAGAGTCGTATGCGCTGCTGCCGGTCCCCGAAGGGAGCGCCAAGGATGTCGCCGGCTCGCTCGAGCAGGCCTTCCAATCGGCCAAGGGCGAGGCGCTGGCGGGCCAGGTGCGCGTGCTGCCGATGGACCGCGTGAACGCAATCCTGGTGGTGACGCCGGGCATCGCCACGCTCGAGGACGTCCGCCGCGTCTATTCCCTGCTCCAGCGCTCGGAGCAGATGAACACGCGGAGCTGGCACGTCTATTACCTGCAGAACAGCAACGCCAACGACACGGCATATGTTCTGCAGGAGGCGTTCACGCCGAACGACGTGACGGCCTCGCCGCCGAACAGCGGGCGGATCGCCGCCCAGCAATCGGCCGAGCTGCCCGGCATCAACGGCTCCGGCGCCAATCCGCTCGGCGGCGCGGTGGGCGGCAGCAGTTCCACCTCGGGCACGACAAGCCAGGGCGCGACCGGCCAGGGAGCGGCCGGCCTCGTGCCGGCGGCGAGCGGCGGAGCGGAATCTGGCGGCGCCCCGTCCGGCGCCGCCGCCAATCCGTTGCTCGGCGGGCTCGACCAGACGGCCTCCGAGGGCCCGCCCAGCTTCATGCGCATCATCGCCAACGACCAGAACAACGCGCTTCTGATCTACGGAACGCCCGAGGAATACGGCACCGTGGAGGCGATGCTCCGCAAGATCGACATCTTGCCGCTGCAGGTGAGGATCGATGCGACGATCGCCGAGGTGACGCTGAACGACGCCTTGCAGTACGGCACCCAGTTCTTCTTCCGTTCCGGCGGCATCAACGGCATCCTGAGCAACGCGACCCAATCGCTGCAAACCTCCGATCTCTCGGCCGCCCAGCTCGGGACGGGATTTCCCGGCTTCATCATCGGCGGCACCGGCCTTTCCGGCGCCCCGCTCGCCATCTCCGCGTTGCAGGCAGTGACGACGGTCCAGGTGCTCTCGTCGCCCGAGATCATGGTGCTCGACAACCAGCCGGCGGAGCTACAGGTGGGCAGCCTCGTCCCCTACCTGACCTCCAGCTCGCAGAGCACGCTCGTCAACAACGCGCCGGTCATCAACTCGGTGAATTACGCGCAGACCGGTGTCGTGATGATCGTGACGCCTCGCGTCAACAGCGGCGGCCTCGTCACGCTCGACATCACCCAGCAGGTGAGCGAGGTGGACACCAATCCTCCGGTTCAGGCGCAGGCGGTCGATTCGCCCACCTTCGACGACCGCACGGTGCATTCCCGCGTCGTCGTGCAGGACGACCAGACCGTCGGCCTCGCCGGTCTGATCACGGACGATGTCAGCCGCGGCAATTCCGGCATTCCCTGGCTCAAGGACATTCCCCTGCTCGGCGCGCTCGCAGGCACGCAGAACAACCAGCGCACGCGTACCGAGCTGCTCGTCCTGATCACGCCGCACGTCATCTACGACCAGCACGAGGCGCGCGCGCTGACAGAGGACATGCGCGAGCAGCTCATCAACGCGGCCCTGGTGCCGCAGGAGCTGCAAGGGTTGCCGGCGTCCGGCTCCGCCGATCCCGACCGGGCTCTGCGCCAGAACGTCGGAAAGTGGATCGGAGGTCAATGAGGCGCGGCTTCGCGCTGCTGATCGTGCTCTGGACGATGGTGCTGCTCGCCCTTCTCGTGGGCGAGATCACATCAGCCGGGCGGAGCGAGGCGGAGCTCGCCGCCAATCTGCGCGGCAGCGCGGTCGCGGAAGCGGCGGCCGACGGCGCGGAAGCGACCGCGCTCTTTCGCTATCTCGACGGCTCCGCCTTGCACTGGCCCGCGGACGGCGCGTGGCATCGCCTGACGATCGGCGGCGCGACGGTCGCCGTCGCGATCACCGACGAGGACGGCCGCGTCAATCCGAACACCGCGCCGCTCGCGCTGCTCACGGCACTCCTGCGCCGGAACGGCGTCGATGCGGGCGCGGCGGCGCGGATTGCGGCCGCGATGGTCGACTGGCGCTCGCCAGGGCCGGCGCCGTCCCCGCTCGGCGCGAAGCTACCGCAGTACCGCGCGGCGCGCCGGGAATGGGCACCACCCGGCGGACCGTTCCAAAGCGCGGGCGAGCTCGCACTCGTTCTCGGCATGACGCCGTCGCTCGCCGCCCGCCTGCGGCCCGAGATTTCCGTCTTCACCGCGGGCGAGGTCGATCCGGCGCTCGCCGATCCCATCGTGCGCGCCGCCCTCGCGGACGCCAACGGCGGCGTCGTGCCGCCATCGGGCGGCGTGGGCGGGGTGCGCACGCTCGCGGTGACCGCCCTTGCGGTCGCGAGCGACGGCTCGCGCTTCACCCGCACAAGCGTCGTGCGGATCGATCCGGCGAGCGGGGCGGTTCTCACGCTGGCATGGGGGCAGGGAAGCGAGTGAGACGCGCTCTCATTGGTTGCAGATCATTCCCGGCTGCCCCGGCGATCCCTGAACATCGTCCGGCCCGTGCGAGCAAAGATCGTAGGGGAGGCCCTGACGTATTGCGGGATTCTCGTAAAGATAGGGATGGTTCCAGGGATCGAGCGGCAGCTTGCCGCCCTGGATATAGGGCCCGTTCCACGGATCGACGCCGACCGGCTGCTGCACCAGCGCCTCGAGACCCTGATCCGAGCTCGGATAGCTGCCGACATCGAGCTTGTAGAGGTCGAGCACCGAGCCGAGCCGCTCGATCGATTGCTTCGCGATCGAAAGGCGCGCGCCGCCAAGCTGGCGCAGCACGGCAGGAGCGACAAGACCGATGAGCAGTCCAATGATGACGATGACGACGAGGATCTCGAGCAACGTGAACCCGTCCTGGCCCGAACCTCGCGCCCTGCTCCGCATCCCAGTTCTCCTACCAACCGCCGGCAAGGCCAAGGGGCTCTGCCCCTTGGAACCCCGCCAAGGGCTGAGCCCTTGGAACCCATTCGCTTGGCGGCCGCTGAGGGCCGGTTTGACTTTGCGCGTTTCGCGCAAAGTCAAACCGGCCCTCAGCGGCCGCCAAAACGAAAGGGGTCCAGGGTCCCAGACCCTGGCAGGGGGTCCAGGGGGACAGCGTCCCCCTGGCCTTTGCTGATCGA
The DNA here is from genome assembly GCA_963745975.1 of uncultured Pseudomonadota bacterium. Classification (GTDB taxonomy): domain Bacteria; phylum Pseudomonadota; class Alphaproteobacteria; order Acetobacterales; family Acetobacteraceae; genus JAKAWQ01. The sequence goes on along the minus strand of CAVUZJ010000009.1, from coordinate 877,051 downwards.
TGCCGATCCCGTTTCTTCGTTGCATGCTGTTGGTTGCGAGCTTCTATGGGTTGCCGCCGCGTGCGTTGCCGGCGATCCAGGCGGTGGAAGGTGGGGCGCCCGGGGTCGTGCATCATGACTCCAATGGTAGCGAAGATCTCGGGGTCATGCAGGTGAACACGATCTGGGTCGATCCGTTGGCGCGGGTCACCGGGTTGTCGCCGGCGGCCGTGCGCGCCCGATTGCTCGGCGATCCCTGCTTCAACATTGCCGCGGCGGGCGCCATTTTGCGCGCCTATCTCGGCCAAACGCATGAGCTGATGGCGGCGATCGGCGATTATCATTCGTACACCCCGCTGCTCAATCTGGCGTATCGGCGCGAGGTTCTCGCCGCCGCGCGGCGACTGTTCGCCGGACCCGGCGGCTAGGCGGGAAGTCTTTGGTTCAGAACTTGAAGAAGTCCATCATGTCGTCGATCGCGGGCGGGTTCGTCGGCATGTAGGGGTCGCCGGCCGTCGAGACCGGGTTGGGCAGGTTGTCGCGGCTGCGGCTGCTGATCGTGGGCAGGTCCCAGTTCTTCTCGATGAACTTGAGGAGCGAGACGTGGTCGGCGTAGCTATGCACGACGTACCCGCCCTTCGAGTAGTAGGAGACCACGATGATCGGGATGCGCGGGCCGTCGCCGAAGAAGTCGAGCGGCTGGATCGGTCCGCTGTCGTAGTAGCCGCCGGCCTCGTCCCAGGTGATGAACACGGCGGTGTTCCGCCGGAGCGTCGGGCTGGCCTGGATCTGGACCAGGATGTTCTCGACGAACGCTTCGAAAAGGGCGGCCGTCGAGTCCGTCGGGTGGCCGTTGTTGTACTTGCCCGGCTTGACGAACGACACGGCCGGCAGCTCGTTGTCGGCGATGTCGGCGTAGAGCGCCGTGGTGTCCTGAATATCGGCGGTGCGGACCGTGGCGTTGGTCATGATCGACGTTTCGTATTGGAACGGGTTGGTGAACGACCAGTACACATTGTCGCTCGGGGTGCTCGCCGGGTCCGTCAGATATGCGTCGAACCCTTCGCCAAAGAAGGTCCAGGACACGCCGTTGGCGAGCAGCACGTCGGCGATCGTCGGCGTCGATGATGGGGGCGCGATGTTGTTCATATTCTTGGCCTGGATCAGCGTGCCGTTGCCGAAATATGCCGGCTGGTGGTTATCGACCTGATAATAGTACCCGGGCAGACAGTTCGGGCTCGGATGGTACGGCAGGGCCGCGAGGTAATCGACGATCGGCGCCACGCCCGGTTGCGTGGGGTCGGCGCACTCGGTGTAGGCGGCCTCCGGGTAGCCGTCGTTCGTGTACCAGTTGTTGGTTCCGGACATCGGGTTGGGGTTGGTGATCTCGCCGGCCGGCGGCGCGATCGGATCGGCGCTGGCGTCACTTGCCGAAGCGGCATTTACGTAGAGGAGCCTTGGCAGGCAGCCCAAGCCCGGCTGGCGCGAAAGATCTGCCAGGTAATCGGCCAGTGGCGCGGCGCGCCGAAGCGTTGGCCCGGCGCATGCGCTCCCGCTGCCCGCAAGGCCGCCGCCGGCGTACCAGGGATGGCTCAGCGGCAGCGGGTTCGGGTTTGCGATTTGGTCCGCCGGCGGCGTCAAAGGATTGCCGAGACCGTCGCTGTACCAATAGAGATCGCCGGCGCCCAGCATGATCGAATTGGCGGTGGTCCCGCCCATGACGGACTGATGAAAGTTGTCGCCGATGGTGTAGAGGTTGGCGAGGTTCTTGAAGAACGCCATGTCCCCCGCCGCCATGTTGTAGAAGCCCATCGAGTTCCCGCCCTGGTCGGTCGTCTCGTCGGTAAAGGGCGAGGGCGGCGCCACGTCCTCCTCGCCGTGGCCCACGGTGTCCGCCACCCACGGGTAGAGATCCATGTGGCAGCCGGTCGGATTGAGCGCGGTGGCATAGGCGACGGCGCAGTCGGATTCCTGCCAATTCTGGAAGAACCGGTGCACGGGGTCGCCCGTGAAGGAGTTGTCGGCGATCCCTGGGCTCAGTTGGAACGGTCCGTCGGGCAGGTCGTCCGCGTTGACGACGCGGGTATCGACGGTGTTGGGGTGCAGCCCGGAGGCGCCGACGGTCAGCAGATAGAGATCGTCCGACAGCAGGCCGTAATCGGCCGCGCCGGCCGCAGCCACCGTCGCGAAGGGGGGCGGGCTCGTGTCGCTCACCGCGGCGTGGGTCGCCGACGTGTTTGGTGGCGGCAGCGTCGTGTAAGGCCCGGTGATCGTCGGGTCGATCGAATAGGTGGTCGTGTCCGAGGCCTGGTTCTGCTCCGCCGCCTTGAAGCGCGGGCCGGGCGTGCCGTCGGCGTTGACGATCCGCTCCGTGCGCAGGTTGAGGATGATCTGGCCGGCCTTCGGCTGGTAGGTGGCGAACAGGTGGTCGAAGGAGCGGTTCTCGCCGACGATGATGATCACGTGCTTGATCGGCGTCAGCGTGTTGTTGTCGTTCGGTCCGCCGAAGGGCTGCGCGATCGCCGGCGCCCCCGCCGAGATCGAGAGGGCGAGCGCCGCCATCCCGGCATAGAACACGCAGCGCGTGCTTCCTCGACCCATGATGCCTCCTGGCTGCCTCGGGCCCTCGGCGGATGTTATCTGCCGATGCCCAGCCGTTCATTCATTGATGAACAGTATCGACGAAGCACGAGGATTACGAAGTTAACAATTTCGCGATCAGCCCCGCAAGGTTACAGCTCGGCGACGGGGCGGATTTTTCCTGCCCGCGCGCCCGGCGATTCCGGCGCCCGATGGCCGAAAAAGTGAGGGGCGCCGGTGGCGCCCCCTCGCCGGGATTGCGGCTAAGGCTTCGGGCTTCAGAACTTGAAGAAGTCCATCAGGTTGTCGATCGCCGGGCCGTTGGTCGGCACGTAAGGGTTGGCCGCCGTCGCCACCGGGTTGGGCAGATTGTCGCGGCTGCGATTGCTCACCGTGGGCAGGTGCCAGTTCGCCTCGATGAACTTGAGGAGCGAGACGTGGTCGGCGTAGCTGTGCACGACATAGCCGCCCTTCGAGTAGGCGGAGACGACGATCAGCGGGATCCGCGTGCCGTCGCCGAAATAGTCGAGCGGCTGGAGGAAGCCGCTGTCGTAGTAGCCGCCACCCTCGTCATTGGTGATGAAGACGGCGGTGGACTTGGCAAGCGCCGGGTTGGCCTTCACCATCAGCAGGATCTTTTTCACGAAGGCTTCGAAGATGTCGTACTTCGAGGATTCGGGATGGCCGTCGTTGAGCCCGCCCGGCTTGACGAAGGAGACGGCCGGCAGCTCGTTGTCGACGATGTCGTTGTAGAGATCGAGCGTGTCCTTGATGTCGTTGGTGCGGATCAGCGGGTTGGTCATGATCCGCGTCTCGTACTGGAACGGATTGCAGATATTGCAATAAACGTCGGTGGACGCTTCTGGATTCTCGACGTAGGCGTCCCAGCCCTCGCCGAAATACGTCCAGGAGATGCCGTGCGCGAGCAGCACGTCGGCGATCGTCGGCGTCGAGGAGGGCGGGATCGTGTAGGTGTCGATGGTGTCGACGGTGCCGTTGCCGAAATAGCCCGGATCGTAGTTGTTGAGCAGGTAGTAGTGGCCGGGCTGGCAGTTCGGGCTCGGGTGGTCCGGCAAGGACTTCAGGTAATCGACGATCGGCGCCACGCCGGGCTGAGCGGGATCCGCGCATTCCGAGTAGGAGCCGCCGGAATAGCCGTCCTCCGCATACCAGTTGTTGGTCCCGGCCATCGGGTTCGGGTTCTCGATCTCGTTCGCCGGCGGGACTTCCGGGTCGCCCTTGCCGTCGCTGTACCAGAAGGCGTCGCCGGAGCCGAGCATGATGTGGTTGGCCCCGGTGCCGCCCATCACCGCCTGATGGTAGTTGTCGGCGATCGTGTATTCGTTGGCGAGATCCTTGAAGAAGCTGAGATCGCCGGCAGCCATGTCGTAGAAGCCCATCGACGTCGCGCCCTCGCCCGTCGTCTCGTCGGTGAAGGGCGAGGGTTGTTTCCCGCCGCTCGAACCGGCGCCTTCCGTGGCCTCGACCCAGGGGAAGAGGTCGTTCCTGCAGCCGGCCGGGTTGGTCGCCGTGGCCGTCGCCGTCGAGCAGTCCGCCTGCTGCCACATCTGGTAGAAGCGGTGCACGGGGCTGTTCGCGTAGTCGTCGTCCGAGACGCCCGGGCTCAGCCGGAAGGGACCGCTCGGCAGCTTGGTCGCGTTGGCGATCCGCCGGTCCACGGTGAGGAAGGGCAGCCCCGAAGCGCCGGTGGTGAGGAGGGGGATGTCCTGCGCGAGGAGGCCGTAGTCGGCGGCCGCGGCGGCGGCGAGGGTGGCGAACGGCGGCGGGCTGGTGTTGCTTGCAACCTCCGGGGTGTAGCCGGTGTTCGGCGGCGGCAGCGTCTTGTAGGGCCCAGTGATGGGCGGGCTGATCGCGTATGTCGTGGTGTCGGAGGCCTGGTTCTGCACCGCGGCCGCGAAGCGCGGACCGGGCGAGCCGTCGGCGTTGACGATGCCCTCGGAGAGCAGGTTGAGGGCGTGCTGCCCGTTCTTCGGCTGGAAGGTCGCGAACACCTGGTCGAAGGTGCGGTTCTCGCCGATGATGATGATCACGTGCTTGATCGGCGTCGCCGTCGCGTTGTCGTTCGGCCCGCCGAAAGGTGCCGCAAGGACCGGCGTCGCGGCCTGCACGCACATGGCAAAAGTCGAGACGCCCGCGTAGAACACGCGGCGAAGGCTTCTCGGATGCATGATGTCCACCCCGTTTTGTGTGGTCGCGAACCGAGCCTAGCGGACATTGATGACGCGGCCTTGGCCTTCACGTTTCATGAACGTGAAGGTTTCGCGATCCGGCCTGTGGATAACATCCACGGAACGGCGCGTGGCACATCCCGGTTCACGCACACGCGCATCCGCTGCAACATGTCTCGACCCATTTTCCGCGAAATTTACGCCTATTTGGCCAAGCGAACGGCTCACGCGCCGTTTCGTTCGCGCTCCGTGCGCGGCGGAACGCCGCGATTTGGCGTCTCGTCTCGCCGCATGATCGGCACCGCCGCTTCCGGCCGTCCAATAAGTTTCTAGTACGGAATAATAACTTCTTCGGAGACCCGAAGATCCGCCCTTCGTCCTCAGCCGCCGCCGTCGATCGTGAGGATGGTGGCGTTGGTGTAGGCGGAGAGCGGGCTCGCAAGGAACGCGACCGCGGCGCCGATCTCCTCGGGCGTGGCCGGGCGGCCGAAGGGCATGCGGGCGAAGAACTCGCGCCAGCGTCCCGCATCGCCGAAGCTGCGCTCGGCCCGCGCGCGCTGCAGCATCTCCATCCGCTCGGTCTCGACCGGGCCCGGATTGATCCCGACCACGCGCAGCCCATGCGCCGGGCTCGCCCGCCCGAGCGCACGGGTGAAGGCCATGAGTGCCGCGTTCCCCGCCGAGCCCGCGATATATTCGGGATCGAACTTCTCGCCCGCCGCGCCGATCACGTTGACGATCACGCCCGAGCCGCGCTCGGCCATGCGCGCATGGACGAGCCGGGAAAGCGAGATATAGCCGAACACCTTGAGGTCCCACGCCGCGCGCCAGGCGGCGTTGTCCACCGCGGCCAGCGCGCCCGGCGGAATGGCGCCCGCGTTGTTGACGAGGATGTCGGGCGTCGGCGCCGCCGCGGCCACGCGCTCGATCTCCTCGTGGCGCGAGAGATCCGCGGCAATCGTCGCGACCGGCACCTGCGAGCGCGCGCGGATCGCCGCCGCCGCCGCTTCGAGCCCCTCCGCGCTCCGCGCGACCAGGGTGAGGGCCACGCCTTCCGCCGCCAGCGCCGCCGCCGAGGCTCGCCCGATCCCCTTCGATCCGCCGGTGACGAGCGCGCTCTTGCCGGCAAGCCCGAGATCCATCGCTACGCCGCCCGGCGAAGGCCGGCCCCGAAGGCGCGCGCCGCACTCCCGAACGCCGCGAAGAGGGCGGCGCGGTCGGCAAACGCGAGCGGCTCCCACTCGGGGTGCCATTGAACGCCGAACGCGAATCCGCGCCCCGCCACGCGAACCGCCTCGATCGTCCCGTCGGGTGCCCGCCCCTCGACCACGATCCCCTCGCCGGGCCGGTCGATCGCCTGCTCGTGCAGCGAGTTCGCCATGATCTCGCGCCGCCCGACCAGCTCCGCGATGCCGCCCTCGAGCACCACCCTGTGCTTCGGCCCATAGCGCTCGGCCACCGTGCCGGCGCCCCCGCGATGGTCGAGCCGTCCGGGCAGCGCCTGCACCTGCTGGTGCAGCGTCCCGCCGAGCGCGACGTTCAGCTCCTGGATGCCGCGGCAGATCGCGAGCAGCGGCAGCCCGCGCGCCAGTGCCGCGCGGATCAGGGGAAGCGCGGTCCCGTCGCGCGCGAGGTCGTGCCGGTCCGGCGTCAAATCCGCCGCCTCGCCGTAGTGCGAAGGCGCCACGTTCGAGGGGCTCCCGGGAAGCAGAAGCCCGTCCAGCCGGTCGAGCACGGCGAGCATCGCCTCGCCCTCCGGCGGGATCAGCACCGGCACTGCCCCGGCGGCGGCGATCAGCGCCTTGCCGTAACGGGCCGGGGTGGAGGAGAACAGATGCTCGCCGGTGGTTTTCGCGCAAGCAGGAAGGCCGATGATGGGGGACATGGAAAGCTCCGGGGCGGCCCTTCACCGCGGCTGCTGGCGGGCGCGCGCGGCCCGCTCGAAGGCGCGGGCGACCAGCGGGTCGATCCCCAGCTCCTTGCACACGAACTCCAGCATCTCGAGCTCGGTCGGCCGCGCGTGCTCGTCAACCGCAATGACGTCGCAGGCCAGTAGATAGGCGGTCTCCCTGAGCCGAGGCTCGAGCGCCTCGCATATCAGGCGCGCGGCGTGGGCGAGGCCGTCGCTCTCGCCGAGCAGGCTCACCGCCGTCTCCGTCGCGGTCTTGAGCCGCGCGGAGGAGAAATCGTGGAACACGGGCAAGCTCTGCACGAGCCCGACCATCACCCCGATCTCGCGGTCGGTGAGGCCGCCGTCGGCGGCCGCGACGAGCACCATCGTGCAGACCAGCGCCTCCTGGGGATCGAGCGCCTTCAGGGCGGGCATGCGGTGTCTCCGTGGAAGCGGCCACCGTGCGGGAACCGGCGCCCGAGATCAAGCCGCCACCGCCGCCGAGAGCACCGGGCCGATCTCCTCGTTCAGCGCCAGGTCGGCATGGCGGTCGAGCCCGGTCGGCTCGCGGTTGACGATGACGAGCTTGGCACCGTTCTCCTTGGCGAGAAGTGGAAACCCGGCCGCCGGGAACACGACGAGCGAGGAGCCGAGCACGATGAAGAGATCGCAGGCGAGCGTCTCCTCCTCGGCGCGCCGCATCGCCGCCTCCGGCATCGCCTGGCCGAACGAGATCGTCGCGGTCTTCACGAGCCCGCCGCATTCCCGGCATTCGGGGATCTCGCCCAATCCCAGAAATGTCTGCTTCAGCGTCGCCAGCTCATGGCGGAGCCCGCAGGAAAGGCACGTCGCGTAGCTCGCATTGCCGTGCAGCTCGATCACCCGTTCCTCCGGCACGCCCGAGTCCTGGTGCAAATTATCGACGTTCTGGGTGATGACCGCGGCGACCTTGCCCGCAGCCACGAGGCGCGCGACCGCCTCGTGGCCCGCGTTCGGCTTCGCCCCCACCCAGCCCGAGGAATTGGCGAAGACGCGCCGCCACGCCTCGCGCCGCTGCTCCTCGCTCGCCACGAACTCCTGGAAGTAGATCGGCTTCATCCGGCTCCAGACGCCGCCCGGGCTGCGGAAGTCCGGAATTCCCGATTCGGTCGAAATCCCGGCGCCGGTGAACACCACCGCGCGGCGCGAGGGGGAAATCAACGCGGCAAGACGCTCGTGCGAAACCATCATGCGCCGATGATAGTGCGCCGCTCGCGCCGCTTCATCCCCTCGCAGCGCCGCCCGGAACCCCGGGGCTAGTGCGGGATGGGATCGCTCGCGCTCACCCATCCCGCTATAGGTCATTGTTTTATCGCGTGATTCAGACCTACGGCGCCGGGGTCCCCGCGAACGAGTTCGCGGGGCGCCCCGATTCCGCCTTCGGTCATCACGCTTTAGAACTCGACCTCCGGCGGCACATCCTTCGCCTCCACGCCGACCAGCGCGAGGCCGTTCAGGATCCACGCCCGCATCTGCCCGCTGCTCCGGTTGTAATCGGCCCACGCGCCCAGGAAGAGATGGAACCGGAGATCGCCGTCGTACTGGATCGCCGCCGTCGTCACCACCCGCACATAGGGCTGCGGGATGAAGAAATCGCCGAGGTTCGGGTTGCTCTTCCTGGCCGCGAGCCCGAGGAAGACCGTGCAGACGAAGCAGTCGGCATGCCCGGCCGCGACCGCGAGCAGCCCGTCCGCCGAGGTCCGGAACCCGATCAGCGCAGCCTTCGGCGCGTAATGGCGCACGATCACCTCGCGCGACGTCCCGAGATCGAAGGCGATCCGCACCTCCGGCCGATCGAGCTCGGCCCAGCGCACCGCCGTGAAGCCCTTGCGGCCGATGAAGGAGGAGGTGTTGTAGAAGAGCGCTGGCGGGAAATCGACGACCAGCGCGCGCTTCGGCGTCGGATTGAGGCCGAACGAGATGTCGATCTTGTTGGTCTCGAGATCGAGCACCGAATTGCCCCAGGTGGTCGGCCAGATCTCAAGCGCGACGCCAAGCTCGCCTGCGATGTCCCGCCCCATCTCGACGCAGAACCCGCCCCATTGCCCGGTCGCGATGTCCTTGTGGAAATAGGGCTCCTCCGCGGCAACGCCCGCCATGCGGAGCTTCTTCGTCCGCAGGATGCGCGCGAGGTTGCTCTCTCCCGCCGCCGCCGCGCGCGCGGGTGCGGCGGCGAATCCCACCGCCCCGAGCACGCCCGCGAGCCCTGCCGAGGTCGCGATCTCCCGACGATTCATCCGTCATTCTCCCCCTTTTTTCCCGAGCGCGCGCGTCAGGCCTTCAACCCCTCGCGGATCGTCCGCAGCATTCCCTCGACGCTCCCGCTCCGCTCGAGCGCGCGCACCTCGCCGATGACGGCGCGCGCCGCTTCGGGCGAAAGAGCGGCGCCGGCGAGGTCCATGAACTTCTCCTCCACCTCGCGCGCGCTCATCGGCGCCTCGGGCTCGCCTTTCGGATAATCGACGCGCCGCTCCACCCGCCGCCCGTCGCTCAGCAGAATCTCGACCTCCGCCGGCCATTCGCGCGGAAATTCCGCCGACATCGCCGCATCGCTCTCGACACGCACGCGCTCGGCGAACCGCGAAAGTGCTGCATCCGCGAGCAGCTCTTCGGTGAAATCGCCCTCGTTCACCGTGCCCCTGAGGGCCGCGACGGCGAGGCAGAAGGGAATGCTCATCTTGGCATCGAAGAGGCTGAGCGGCCGCGTCCGGTGCGGCCGGTTCGTCACGGCGACATCGTAGGTCCGCACCCGGATCGCCCCGATCGCCTCCGCCGCGATCCCGTGCTCGCCCATCAGCAACAGCAGCCCGTCGATCGCGGCATGGTTGTAGCGGCAGCACGCATAGGGCTTGAGGCCCGTCCGCGTGATCTCGAAGCTCGTGCCGAGCCCCTCCGTGATCGGCGCGAGATCGTACTCGTCGGCGAAGGACTGGCAGAACCCCTTCCTCTGCTCGAGGATCCCCGTGCTCCCGGTGAACCCCTTGGCCGCGAGCAACGCCGAAAAAACGCCCTGCCCGGCCGCGTGCGAGGGGCAGAGCCGCTTGCCCATGTCGCCCTCGCCATAGATGCTGCTGTTGAGCCCCGCGGCCTGGATCCCGGCCAGCCCGAACCCGTTGGCGAGCGCCTCCGCATCGAGGCCGAGAACATGCCCCGCCGCCGCGGCCGCGCCGAAGGTGCCGCAGGTCCCCATGCTGAGGAAGCCGCGCCGCCAGTGCGAGGGCTGCACGGCGCGCGCGATGCGCAGCGTCGCCTCGTAACCCACCACCACCGCGGCAAGGAAGTCCGCACCGCTCGCCCCCTCACGCTCGGCCATCGCCAGCGCCGCCGGGATGACCGGCGCGCCGACATGGGTGATCGAGCGGCGATCCGTGTCGTCGAGCTCGAGCACATGCGCCGAAAGCGCATTCAGGAAGGCCGCCTGCTGACACGAGGTCCGGAACCGCTGCCCCACCACCGAGCACTCCTCGGTCCCGCCCAGCTCCCGCACCACCGCGACCGCCATGCGGGCCTCCTCGGCCTGCCGCGCGCCGAGCATGGTGCCGATGAGGTCGAGCACGAGGGTCTTGCTCGCCGCCACCGCCTCGGCCGGAAGTGCCTCGAAGCCGAGCCCGGCCAGGAACCCGGCCAGCCGCCCTGTGGCCCCGCTCTGGGCCCCGCTCGCGCTCCGCCCCGGTTCGGGCCGGCTGCTCTCGCTGATCACGTTCATATTTCTGCTTCTTCCCCCGCCTCACGAACGCTCTTCCCGCCCGCTCGTTCTGGCTCTATGGTATATACATTCAAACGTACGGACAATATGAATGCAAGCGACGATCGGCCGACCACCCCTTCGCCGCCGCCCGGGCGCACCGGATGGCGCTGGTCGCCGCTTCGTCCGGTGGAGGAGAGGGCGGGCGTGAACGCGGAAACCAAGGATTTATCGCCGTCGGCCGCGCTCGCGCGCGGGCCCGTCCCCGCCTACTACCGCATCTACCAGGACCTCCGGCAGCGGATCGTCTCGGGCGCCTATCCCGTCTCCGGCCAGATCCCGACCGACGAGGCAATCATGCGGGAGTTCGGGGTCAGCCGGCACACCGCGCGCGCCGCCGTCCAGCAGCTCGTCACCGAAGGCATGGTCCGGCGGCTCCCGGCCAAGGGCTCCTTCGTCCTTCCCTACGGCGAGCGCCACGGCGAGTGGGGCGCCCAATCGCTCGAGGACATGCTCGACCGCGACTTCGGCGCGCGGCTCGAGGTCCGCGACATCGCGATCCTCCCCGCGGGCTCCGCGCCGGACCTCGCCGCCGCGCTCGACCTGCCGCCCGCCGCCGAGATCGCCCAGATCTCCTGGTTCCGCGGCGATGTGGCCGCCCGCTACGCCTGGTCCAACGTCTATGTCTCGCGCGACTACGCTGCCCTTCTCCCCCCGGACCTGCCGAAGCTGCTTCAGAACACCCGCCTCCTGCACCTGATCGAGCGCCATTGCGGCCTCCGCGCGCACCGGGTCCGCCAGCTCGCCTCCGCCGTCGCCGCCGACCTCGAAGCCGCCTCGCTCCTCGGCGTGCCCCAAGGCGCCCCACTCCTCCACCTCCGGCGCACCTACTTCGCGCGCGACGGCAAGCCGATCGAGCACGCGCGCATCCTCTGCCGCCCCGACCTCTATCAGCAGACCGTGGAGCTCTTCCGCGCCGGGGGTTGAGCCACGCCCATGCCGCATCCCGAGATCGGCCTGATCGGCTATGGCAGTTCGCCCTACGAGAAAGAGCCGACCCGCACGGAGTTCGCCTATCTCGGGCAGGCCGCCAGCCGCGCGCTCGCAAGCGCCGGCGTGGCGAAGAGCGAGATCGACGGCCTCTTCATCAGCTCGACCACGCTCGCCCCCGACAACGCGGCAACCGCCGCCGAGCATTTCGGCCTCAGCCTCTCCTGGGCCGGCGTCTCCACGTCCGGCGGCGCCGGCGCCCTCGCCGGCGTGCTCGATGCGCTCCGCGCCATCGCCGCCGGCCAGGCGCGCTACGTCCTCTGCCTCGCCGGCGGCGCCCAGGACCGCGCCTTCTTTCGCCGTCGCATCGGGCGCTTCAACCAGGCGATCGCCGACTATCTCGCCCCGCACGGCTTCGGCGGCATGAACGGCCTCTTCGGCATCATCCAGCGCAAGCACATGCATAAGCACGGAACGCCGCGCGAGGCGCTCGGCCGCATCGCCGTCGATCAGCGCGCCAACGCCCGTCGCAACGAGCAGGCGCTGCTCCGCGGCCCGCTCTCGCTCGCCGACTATCTCGAAGCCCCCCTGATCGCCGATCCTCTCCGCCTCTACGATTGCGTGCTGCCCTGCTCGGGCGCCGAGGCGGTGCTGGCGGGCCCGCTCGCCCGCGTGCCATCCGAAAAGCGCGTCCACGTCCGCGCGGGCCACGAGCGCCACAACCACCCGCCCGGCGAAATCGCGCCCCTCCGCGGCGGCTGGGAGCTCTTCCGCGACGCCCTCTATAACGAGGCCGGCTTCGGTCCGCGCGAGATGCACTTCGTCCAGGCCTACGACGATTATCCGATCATGGTCGCGATCCAGCTCGAGGATCTCGGCTTCTGCGCCAAGGGCGAGGCCGGGCGCTTCCTCGCCGCCAACCGCTTCACCTGGGACGGCAGCCTCCCGCTCAACACCGGCGGCGGGCAGCTCTCCTGCGGGCAGAGCGGCGGCGGCGGCGGGATGATCGGGCTCGTCGAGGCGGTCCGCCAGCTCCGCGCCGAAGCGGGCGAGCGCCAGGTCGCCCCCGCCTCGCGCGGCCTCGTCTCCGGCTACGGCATGGTGGGCTACGGCCACGGCCTCTCCGCCAGCGCGCTCGTCCTGGAGCGCGGGCCGTGAGCCCCACTCCCTATCCCCCCGTCGCCGAGACGCCGACCAACGCGCCGATGCTCGCCGCCTGGCGGCACGGCCGCCTCGCGCTCCAGAAATGCGGAGACTGCGGGCTCGTTTTCTTCTATCCCCGCGCCTGCTGCCTGGCCTGCTGGTCGGAGCGCCTCGCCTGGATCGAGGCCGCCGGAACCGGCACGATCGTCTCCTTCAGCCTGGTCCATCGCCCGCTCAACCCGGCCTTCGACGCCGAAGCGCCCATCGTGCTCGCCGAGATTTCCCTCCCCGAAGGCGCCTCGCTCATCGCCCGCGTGATCACGCGGGATCCCGCTTCGGTGCAAATCGGCTCGAAGGTCGTCCTCGTGCCCCCGCCCGATTCGCTCCGCTATCCCCTCCCGACCTTCCGCCTTTGAACACGCCCGCTCCCGAAGAAATCCTCGAACGCTTCGCCGCCGCGCGCGCGGCGATCGAGCGCGCCGAATCCCCGCCCGACATCTTCACCCTCTTCGATCGCGCGGCCGCGCGCTACGCGGACCGCACGCTTTGGGCGCCCGCCGATCCGCCGGGAGAGATTCTCACTTACCGCGCCTTCGCCGAGCGTGTTCACCGCACTGCCGCCGCCCTCGCGCGTCTCGGCGTCGGCCCCGGGACCCATGTCGCGCTGATGCTGCCGAACGTGTCCGCCTTCGCCGCCATCTGGATGGCGCTCTCCCGACTCGGCGCGGTCCTGGTCGCGGTCAACACACGCTTCACCGCCCGCGAGCTCGCCTTCGTGCTCGAGGCGAGCGAGGCCGAGCTCCTCATCATCGATCACCGCTTCCTCCCCGTTCTCGCCGAGATCCCCGCAGCATCGCTCCGGCTCGATCCCACCCGCATCGTCGTGCACGGCGCCGCCGCACCCGGCTATGGCGCGGAGTGGAACGCACGCGTCGCACACGCGGCGCCCACGCGGCGCGCACACGCGCCGCTCGATCCCGACATCCTGGCGAGCCTCCAATTCACCTCCGGATCGACGGGATTTCCCAAGGGCTGCATGCTCTCGCACCGCTACTGGGTGACGATCGCGCGCGTGCGCGCGGGCCACGGCGTCCCGGTGCAACGCATCCTCCTCGACATGCCCTTCCATTACATGGGTGGGCAGTGGCGCTTCCTGATGGCGCTTTTGCTCGGCGCCACGGTCTTCGCGGCCGACCAGCCGAGCCGCGCCCGCTTCCTCGACCGCCTGCTTGGCGCCGATATCGAGTTCTGCACCGTGAACGACGCCTTCGCAAAGCTTCCCGAGGATCCGCGCTACGCGAAGCTGCGCCTGAAATGGGTGCTCTCCGTCGGCCTCGCCCCCGGTCTGCAGGCGGGGCTCGAGCGCCGCCTCGGCGCGCCGGTGCGCGAGCTCTACGGCACCACGGAAACCGGCGCCGCACTCGCCATGCCGATCGCAGCCAGCCACAAGCTCGGCTCCGGGGCAACCGGGCTTCCCGTCGCCTTCCGCGAATGTTTGATCGTCGATGAAGCGCACCGTCCGGTCCCAAGCGGGACGGCGGGCGAGCTCTGGATCGCCGGGCCCGGCATCTTCGCGGGATATTACAAGCGCCCCGACGCCGATGCAGACGTGCGAAGCGGCAAATGGTTCCGCACCGGCGATCTCTTCCGCCAGGACCCGGAGGGCTATTTCCACCTGCTCGGCCGGATCAAGGACGTGATCCGCCGGAGCGGGGAGAATATCTCGGCGATCGAGCTCGAGCAGGTGCTGCAGGGGATGAGCGAGATCATGGAAGTGGCGGCCGTTCCCGTCCCCGATCCGGTCCGCGGCGAGGAGGTGAAGATCTACGTCGCCCTCAAGCCCGACATCGCGCCGGAGTCAGTCCCTCCGTCCCGCATTCAAGAATATTGCAAGGAGCGCCTCGCCCGCTTCAAGCTGCCCCGCTACGTGGAATACCTCGATCGCCTGCCGCGCACCGCCTCCGACAAAGTCGAGAAACCGGCACTCCTCAAAGCGAAGCCGGATCTTCGCGCCGGCAGCTTCGATTGCGTGGACAACATCTGGCGCTAGCGCCCGACCGGCTCGCTCAGCAGTTCATCCAGCGTGACAATGCACTCCGGCGGCACGGGAAGTGGCGGCTGGCCGTCGATCGTCTCTGGCATCGCCCGGACGGCTTGACGGTAGAGATCCTCGACATCGATGTGATCGCGCATCGACGGAGCGAAGGCCTCCCGCGCTTGCTGCCGAAAATCGATCGCGTCGGCTCGCCATGTTGGCGCGTCCCGGGACAGCGGCCACGCCTCCGCCTTGAGCATGTGGGATAAGGCTCGTCTCAACAGGGACCGGCAGGCCCGCAATTCGCCCCGTCCCACGCTCTCAATTTCCTCCGCGACGTTTGGCCAGTCGATTTCAGCCTCGTTGACCAGCTCACCGCGGGCGCGGCGCCGGAGCAGATCGGCCTGGTGCTCCGACCACGCGAAGATGTCGGCTTCGTATGCGCTCATGCCGCCTCGTCCTTTTGCGGCTCGGCTGCCAGACGCGGCATGCCGTTCTTGGCGAACCAATCGGCGGCCGGGGCGGGGGCGGGCGGGGCTTGGCTCGGCCGAGTGACGCCGGCCCCAGTGAAAGACGGGCGACGAGCCATCAAACGATCTCCTTTGTGGGCATGTTTACACGTCGCCACGTTTCCACGTAAAGCGCTGTGATCTCCGCTGCGGCCGCACCGCCGGGCTCGAATTCGCGGGCGACCCGCCCACCCCCGGGGCGCGGAGAGCGTCCCTCACTTTCCCTCTCCGCCCCTCGGGGCGGAGAGGGAAAGTGAGGTGGGGGCACAACCCGAAATTCAACCCGCCACACCACCCAATATCAAAAGGCGCTCCAGTCCAAGGTGGGAAATGACAAAAGAGAAACAAGCCAAGGCCGCATCGCCCCATCTAACCATCCGCACCGCAACGTCGGAGGATGAATCCCCCGTCACAGCGTTGTGGCGAGCCTGCAACTTGGTGGCAAGCTACAACGATCCGTCGCGGGACTTCCGCTTCGCTCGCGCAAAGGAAGGTTCGGACATTCTGGTCGGGCTCAACGGGGAACAGGCCATCGTCGGCAGCGTCATGGTCGGCCATGACGGACATCGCGGCTGGATATACTATGTTGCCTCCGACCCGATGCACCGCGACCAAGGCATTGGCCGATCGATGGTCGAGGCCGCCGAGCAATGGCTGAAGAGCAAAGGCGTCGCGAAGGTCATGCTGTTGGTACGCGAAACGAACACGCACGTGGTCGACTTCTACAAACACCTTGGTTTTGACGCCATTCCTCGCGTCATCATGCAGAAGTGGTTGGAGGACGACCACGACTAGAGCGTGATCGCCGAGGGCGCTCGATCATGCCGGAGACCACACGGCCGGAGCGAGACGCGTTCGCTTTCGCTCACGTATCCCGCTCCGAGGGTGATATGAATCCAACCTACGGTCGCGTCATCGGCCGAGCCAGGATCGGTCTTTCAATCTCGACCCGTTTCAGACGCCCGGGAGGGCCCGCACCAGAGCGTTAAAGCCGCCATCAACCACCGTCCGCCTGATCCAAAGAGCCAGACCCAACAAAAAGATTGGTGTGGGGCGGCAAGCCGTCGAGAAGACGTCCCGTCAGCGCCAGCGGGAAAGCACGTCGAGCGACGCCGATAGGTCGATGCCACGAACTTGCAGGCCATGGTCGAGCTTCCAACTTGCCACCGCTCGCGGTACGTCGAACTGACGTTCCAAAGCCACCAGAACCTCCCGCAACCCACCCCGATGATATGGACAGCCTGCATCATCCCAAACACGGGCCGCGGTTCGGCTGGGTAACAGGAACTCTCCAGCGAACGACTTTGCCCGCTGTTCGACGGCAACAGGCATCCGGCTCATGAGCACGTCGACGGCGCTTACTGGATGGCTGCTATCGAGAAGTAGATGGCAAAGTTCATGGGCGGCCGTTACTCGCGCGGCACGATTGCCTTGCACGTCTGCACTTGTCGCAACCGTTACTCGCTCGCTCGCAAGGTTGAGGAGCATGCCCGGGCCATAGTGGCCGCCCCAGATCGCCAGCCCATCCAGCGTCTCCGGTTCGACAGACTCCGCCCGAACGTCCGCCCCCAATTTGCGCGCAACATCGAAGACGTCGACGGATGCATGCAATCCAATCCCGAGCCAATCGCGCGCGTGCCGGGCTCCGGCCTCGCCCTGGACATAGGGCAGACGCTCGGCGTAGCGCTCTTCAATGTATCTGCGACAATCCGCTGCGAGATCCTCAAGCGCACTTGCTCCATGCCGATCGAAGGTTCGCGCCAACGCGAGAATGTCGCGCACAACATCAATCGGCAGCGCGCCGGCGAGCCGAGCAGCAATGCGTAGTTCGTCATTGTCGCTCACCGCCTCGGCAAGGCTCGCGGGCGGCGTTAGCAGGCCATCTTCTACGAGTTTGCGCGACGTCGTCGGATCAAGTCCCGCTGACCAAGCGAGCAAGCTCAGCGAATCACCCTCGTCTCGTGCCTCCCAAGCCGCAATGAGGCGATCCCATTTACCCCAGCCCTTGGCGAGTTGCGCTGCAAGGGCGTTGCCGGCATCGACCAAGGCCGCCACAGTGGGCTCGAATGCGAGCCGCCAGAGTCTGTTCTGCGTCTCGCAAAGGAAGCCATCGCCAGCACGCAATAGCCAGAACGACGGAAGGTCAAACAGGCCGCCAAACGCGCGCGACAGATCGTGCGCCTCTTCGAAGGCCGTGACCGCGTCGTCCTCGCGATCGGCCGTTTCCGGCGGATTTTCGGCCCAACGCTGAAGCGCGTCGGCGCGCAGCCGCGACGGCCGATTGGGATTGAACGGCACCGGATAGACTTGGCGCAGCAGCAGAGGTTTCCAGAATTCGACGAAATGCGACAACAGATCGTCAGCCTGGACTTCGAGCCGGGCCGCCTCATCCGCGACGACAGGCCAAACGGGCTCGCCGTCGATGGATATCGAAAGCGCGCAGGTTGCCACGTGCTCCGGCGCATCGCTCGGAACGATTCGGAACTTAAGCGAGGGGGCATCCCTTTTGCTCATAGTATGTGCCGTCTAACCCAGATTTCGAACTCTGTCTCGCATTTTTTTTGTTTGGCAACCTCGCGCAATTGCGCCAGCAATTTTCGCGGCAATCGACCGTGGTAAGGGTAGCCATGATAGGTCTTCCCCCAATCGGTCGTCTGCGCCTCATAAATTACGCCATCGTGAACAGCATACAGCTTCTTCGGAAACGGAAGGTCACGATCGCCATTTGGGCCACTGATCGCGTCGGCAAGGATCGCCTCACAGGCGGTGTCGTCCAAGTTGTTGGGGCACTTACCCACCGCCATTTTCGGATTGTCGTCGACGAACGCGATGGTCGCATAAGGTTCGCGGCCGACATGCTTGAAGCGTCGCTCACCTTTATCATAATGCCGCAGCGACGGCCCACCGTCCTTATCCTGGACGGACCCCGTTACGATCGCGGCGTTCTCGGCTTTTCGCGTGGTGGGATCATTCACCGGTGCACTTTGCTCCGACTACGCGTGGCGCGGGACCACGCGGCACTTCCTGCGATCCTATCAGGCCCTCCGCCATGATGTGGGGCTAGCAGCTAAACCCATTGATGTCGAACCCACCCAAAACCTGCCAGCCGCCTTCGGACCCAACCCGGCCGTGAGCCGAACGTCCGAATTTATCGCATGTCTGCCTAAAGGCGTACCGGCAGAAAGCCACCCGACCCGGCCGGCCTCGACCCAACCCAGGAGCAGGACAGCCCATCCAGCGATCCCGGAACCGGCCATTCAGCCCCACCGCTCGACGACGTGCACGAAAAGGGAGGACGGGCGCTGTTGGGAACTCGATCGCACGTGGATGCCCGACCCTCCATCGTCGCGCCACCCGCCGCGGTGGCTCTGAAGCTGGCCGATTAACCGGCGCCACAGCCGAAGGGCGCTTCAGCCGCGGTTGCCCTGCCGTGCGAGCCTAGCAAGAGCTTCTCTCGCGACGTGCGATCCTCCGTCTGCAATCACGGAGATCAGGCGGCGAACCTCGCCGCGGGTATCGTTGCCCGTCGCTGCGAGGGGCTCGAGGAGTTCGGCGAGCTTGTCGCCCATGTCAGCGTAGCCCCAGAATTCCCGGTCGCCCTTCCTCCGCTCCACCATCTGGCCGACCCAGGGGAGCAGCCACCGCCCACGCTGTGTGGTATCGAGACGTGACGCGAACTTGACAATCCGCCATGCTGCGGGCGCGCTCCCGCAGGCCAACTGCGCCCAGCGATCAACCTCGGGAAGCACCGCATCCAGGTGGGGCCAACCCTCGGGTAGCGGCGTCGCATAGGGCCCCATCAAGCCGGCCGCCGCCGCCCACTCCTCGACATGATCGTCGGCCAGCCGCCTACGACGCCGGAGCTCATCGAGAAGCCGGTCGGCAGCCCCGCGCCAGGCGTTCCAGAACCGGTCGTCGGGCGCGCGTCCGCTCTCGATGAGTTCGCGCGTCACCGCCTGGAGGTAGCCCCCGACCATCCGCTGGCCGTGGTCACGGCCTTGGAAGCCCGTCAGGGCCCGCCACACGTCGGGCGCACCGGCCGCCGCCGCATACCGACCAAGAGTAGTTGCTAGGGCGGCACCCCATTCATACGGAAAACTCGTGCTGAACCCATTTCCGCCCGCTTCTGTGTATTCGCGGGTCCAACCGACCAGCTTGCGCAGATAGCGCTCAAGGCACTTGGCAAGTCCTGGGTCGGCGGCGATAGCGTGCACGTCGACGGCACTCAATAGCCTGCCCGCCCGCGTCCACTGGAAGGCCCAATCGGTGCGCACCATGCCGACCCCGAACGGCCAGCGCCCCTTCCCTGTGCGGTACATGCGCCTACGAGCGAGGGGCCTGGGCAGCCGCGGAACGCGCGGCCCTGGCCAAGGCAGGTGCCATCCGCGCAGGCTCCGTTTTTGGAGCCGCGCATTTGCTCGCCGCGCGCGCCCTACCTCGCGCTCCCGATCCGGCCGCCACTGGCAGGCGAAGCGATAGACGCACCGGTCGAGCGCGAGCACCGCGAGATCCCAGGCCTCTCGCGCCCTCTCGCTCCAGTCCAGCCCGGCGACGAGCGCGGCGCTAGTACCCTGGAATCATACTTGAGTGATACGGCGGTTCTTAAATCGTCGCTGATAGACCCTCTTCTTGGTCCAGGCGAATGGCTCTGCTGTCGCGTTGTAGGCTGCAATGAAAGCATCGATGTGCTGCTGCAGCTCGGCGACGGCGGCGAACGAAGCGCCGGTCAGCGACTGGCTCTGGAGAATCGAAAACCAGGTCTCGACCTGGTTGAGCCAAGACGACCGCGTCGGGGTGAAATGGAATTGCACGTTCGGATGCCGCTTGAGCCAGCGGTCGTTCTTCTTATGAGTGTTGAGATTGTCGAGGACGACGTGAAGCTCGCGATCCGGGTAGGCCGCGGCAACGCCGTTCATGAAGCCGAGGAACTCAACCCGCCGCCGCCGCTTGGAATGCGCTGCGATCACTCTCCCGGTCGCGACCTCGAGGGCGGCAAACAGGGTCGTCGTGCCGTGCCGCTTGTAGTCGTGGCTCTGCCCGGTCAAGGCCCGCCCGTTCGGCAGCTTCAGATAGCCTTGCGCCCGCTCCAAAGCCTGGATCGATGGCTTTTCGTCGACACAGAGAACAATCGCCTTGGCCGGCGGATCCACATATAAGCCGACCACGTCGGCGGCTTTCGCCACGAAGGCGGGGTCGTTGCTCTCGCACCAGGATTTGCGGGCGGCCAGGTCGATCTTGTGCTCACGCAGAAACCGCCAGACATACTGAACGTCAACGTCGCCCAGCGCCTGCGCCACCAGCGGGCCCGTCCACCGCGCTTGGCCCGGCGGTGGTGGCCGATCGAGCACCGCCAGGATGCGCTTATTCGTCGCCGGACCGTAGAGCGGCTCCCTGCTTCCACGCGACCGGTCCTTCAGCCCTGCCAGGCCCTCCTCGTCAAAGCGTCGTCGCCAGTTGCTGACGATGCGCGGCTGAACACCCACCTCCTCAGCGATCGACCGCGTGCTGCGGCCCTGAGCCGCCAGCAACACTATCCGCGCCCGCTTCGCCTCGCCCTGCGCCGTCGTCGGCGCCCGGCAGCGCGCCTCAAGCAGCTTGCGTACCTTCGCCGTCAGCCGAACTTCTCTTGCCTCGGGAATCATCCCGATCTTGAATCACGACTCACCTAAGAAGGAAAGCGGGTACTAGGCTCCGTGAGCCGCCCAGCCGCGATGAGGCGCGCCCAAGTGAGCACGTCGAGCTTCGCGCGGCGGCGCGCGATGAGAGCCGCCGCGCCCCTCGCGCCGAAGAGCAACGGATGCATCGACAGGACTGCGTCGTCGACCAGCCAGCCATCGGGCTCGGCTGACCTGAGCGTCTGGCAGCCAGCAAGGACCGCGTCTGCGATCCATTTGCCCTCCTGGTCGAGGAGCAGCTCCGATCCAAACCGCGCCGCGATCCATGCTGTCCCAACGATTGCAGCACCCGCCATCCTGCGGCGGAACAATACTGCCTCTGCGTCGCCCTCCGGCTCGGGCAGGTCCTGAAGTACCTTCGCATGGTCCACCGCCTGCGCGACTGCCATGCTGCCATCGGCGGCGCCGGCCTGCTCGGTTCGGATCACCCAATCCATCAGGGTCATGACCCTGCCGAACTCACGATGCTCATTCTGAGCTCGCTCGACCTGCTCGACCTGCGCCGAGGGGGGCTCAATCCAGACCTTTAGGCGATTACCCTCCGGAAGCCCCTCGATGGACACGCTGGCCGCGTCGGCATCCGAACGGATGCGAATGAGCCTCTCCTCGAGCTGCCGGATGCGTTCGGCGTCCTCGAGCTCGTCGTCGTGGGTTGCGAGATCCGCGATCGACCAGCCCTGCCTGGCCGCTTCGAGGAAAGTCTTCGCGCCTTCGCTCGCTTGGAGATGAAAGCGGAGCATCAGGTCATGGGAGAGGAACATCCGCCTCTGCCACCTCTGCCAGCCCGCGTCGGCCTCGCGGAAGTGCCGGTCGGGGCGCATGAACCCTATCGGATGCTTCAGGGGCCGGAGCGAGACGAACCTGTGCATATCGTAGTCCCAGAGCCTGGGGGCGGCGAGAAACGAGGCCGCGGCGTCGATCATGCCGGGCTCCTCCGCCTTCAGCGCGATTGCGCAGATGAGCGGCGCGGCGGTTGCCACCAAGCCGTGCCGCTGCAGGACCAGCCGGCAGAGCTCCTCCATCGGACGGCCCGCCTCCAACTGCGCGCTGACCCAGCCGTCTAGCGCTAGATAGCACGACCCGAGCGCGCTCGATCCGAGCGCGCCCGTGGACCACTGGTACTCGAACTGGTTGCCCCACAGCGGGATCTCTCCCCAGGGCGTCGGGATGAGCAGTGGCCGGAGCGGGCGCCGCTCGCGGCGACACCAGTAGTTTCTGAGATAGACCGATGCCCGCATTTCCAGCCGGTGGAAAAGTCGCAACCCCTCGGCCTCGTCCTGCTCGAAGAGCGTCGCGAAGCCGGCGCGTCCCGGAGCCGCCGGGGAGAACCCGCTTCCGTGCCGGATACCCGCCTCGTGGTACGAAAGAAGGTCGAAGCAATCAGTGTAGGCGATCACGCCCTCGTACCGCGGCTTGCGCTCGCGGGGAGTGAGATGCGCGATCAGCAGGTCCGTGTATGGCTTCGGAAGCGCCACGGGAATCTGCCCATGATGCTCGATAAGATCTTCGGCTTCGTTCCTCAGCCAAGGACACGAAGCTAGACGCCCAAGGTACGATTGTACATCTTCTGGGGCGGCAGCAGCGCCCCGCGCCAGCGCATTCCGGAGCAGCCGCTCCGCCTCGCTCCAGCCGCGGTACTCAGGGTCGCCGAACGGATGGCGCCGGTTTTCCCAATTCTCCGGGTGCTCACAGTCCTCGATCTCCATAAGTAGCGAGAGTGACGCCCGCACCACCACCGCGACGATCGGCGCCTCCAGGTTCTGGGTGAACGCGCACCACTGGTGCGCAACCTGCGCGATCAGCGGGATGACTGGGGCTGGCCAACGGCGCCACCTCCGGGCTGACCAGCGGACGAACGTAGCCCAGCTACGCAGGATCGGTATCCAGTGCTGGATCGGTGCCGAATTGGGCGAGCCCTCCCCCGGATGAGCCTCCTGCAGCCTGAATTCGGAGACGAGCAGGGTCTCGACCAGACGGACCAGCAATCTCCCGCTGTCGGCGAGCAGCGCCGGCTCGAGCGCATTCAGCACCTCGATGGACCGCTCGGAGTAAAGTGGGGCCACCATGAGGCTGCGAAGCCAAGCCGGATCGAGGTCTGCCTCCGCCTCGAATTGGGCGACCGCGTGCAGCCAACATTGCGGGCCAGATGAATCCTCCAACAGGGCCTGTCCATAAACCCGCATCGCGCGCAGCCAAGCGAGCGGCTCCTCGCCCGCCCTCAGCAGCGCCGGCAATTCGGTTTGGCGCGACTGGAAGGTTCGCGCCAGGATCCAATCCTCGTGGACGTCGTGCGACATGAGGATCGCGTCGCGTCGCGGCACCAGATGCACCGCTTCCTCGCGCTCCAGGCTTAGCAGCCCGTCCGGATCGACGTCCGGCCGCCCTGGCAGGCGCACGGGTCGTGTAAGCAACAGCTCGCCGATCTGGGCGAGGGCATGGTCCCGCCGCGGGTCGGGCGGGGTGGCCGCCGCTCCCCGTGTGGCCCAAGCGGCGGCAAGTTCGACTTCCGTCGCAGTCGCGCCGAGATGCGGGGACGCGAGCATCTCCTGGAGGAGGAACAGTATCCTGTTCCGATCGCCGAGGTCGCTCCGGGATGCCACCACCGCCAGGGTCGGAAGCGCCTCTCCGATCGCCCAAACGTCCTCGACCGATACCCCAGAGACGACGATGCGTCCGCCAACGGGGAGGCCCGCCCTGACTAGCGCGTCGGCAACGAGGTCCCTCGACTGGAAATCACGGGCGCTCGCTATGATCGACCACCGATCCCGTAGCGGGCTCGCCGATATCGCGGCGAGCAGTTCCTCGACGACGGGCCGCCTCTCCGACAGGAGCAGCCGGTCAGCGCCGTCAATTGCGAGGAGGCATCGGCCTCGGCTGGCGAACTCGGCCGCAACCTCATGGGCCGAGAGATCCACACCGAGATGGCCCGCAAAGGCGGACCAACCGCGCCCGTCGACTCTGTCGTCCTTCAGGACGAGTACCGGTCTCCCGAAGCGCTCGGCGAGCCGCCGGAGAACGGCCGACTTGCCCGCGCCGCCCTCCCCCACGAGGCGCAGCGTGCCTTCAGCCCGGAGGATGTCCATCCCTTCCCGCACCAACTCGCTGCGGAGGAGGCTCAGTCCGGCCGGCGGCCCATCGCGCGGCCCGATGTGCGAAGCAATGGAAGCGACCGCGGCTCTCCCCGCCGCCTCGAGGGCGGCGATTCCGGCGCGCATGCGCCGGCCGGGGAGAAGCCGGTACTGCGGCGGGAGCGCGGCGACGAGCGAGGGCCGCGTATAGCTTCCGGCGAGCTTACCGTCCCGGAGCGCGGCGCTCCTCAGCTCTGAGAGAAGATTCGCCGCCGTGGACGGGTTCGCAACCTCGCCCGCAAGCAGGTCGATGGCGGCTTGGCGGCTGAGCGAAGCGGAGACGTCGAAGTCCGCGACGGCGACCCGTAGACGGCGGAGCACCTCGTAGGGCGCGTGCGCAGCCTGGTCTTCCAACGCCCTGCGGACCGCACCCAGGAAAGTCCGCTTGCCGGCGTTCAGGACGCCCGCCTCCGACCAGACCTTTTCGAACGTCTCCCAATCGTCATCCGCGCTGGCGGATTGCAAGAGTGTGTCAACGTCGACCAGATCGGGCGTGATCGATCCCGCGACTATGGTGGCCGTCCAGGCGCCCCGGTCCGTCTGGAGATGGCTCCACAGCGACGAGACCAGGTCGCGAAAGTCCGCGGTATCTCCCAGTGAATAGGTTCGCTTGGCCTGGAGATATGCCACGGCCGAGGTGCCGTCCTGCATGACGCCGTCGACAGTGAAGTCGTCGAACCCGAGCGGACCCGACCGGTGCTGGAGCGACACGCGGGAGGGCTCGAGACCGGACGGGAGCATGCGGTCGGTCCCGCCAGCCAGCAGCCGCGCCAGCAAAGCCGCAGCTACATCGACCTCGTAGTCCGTGCCGCCTGCGCCTGTCGACGTGTAGGAAGCTT
The DNA here is from genome assembly GCA_963745975.1 of uncultured Pseudomonadota bacterium. Classification (GTDB taxonomy): domain Bacteria; phylum Pseudomonadota; class Alphaproteobacteria; order Acetobacterales; family Acetobacteraceae; genus JAKAWQ01. The sequence continues at coordinate 852,369 of CAVUZJ010000009.1, read as the reverse complement.
TCAGTTTCGTCTCCCCTCCCTGGCCAATGTAAGACCGCCGCTTTCCTAGCGTACTTTCTAGACGTCTGCTCAGGTTGCGGTTTACCGATAAACGGAGGGACTGCTCTCGGCCGAATCTAGCGTTAAGCCGGATGGCCGGTATCCGGGGCTCGGTCCGGAAGCGAACAGGCGGAGGGCCACCCACCGGTGCTCGTCTCGGAACGTCGGCTTTGGGAGCGTCGTCCGAAGCGGCCGGACGACCGGGATGGTGAAGGTTATGGCGAAGGTCTTCGTACGCCTTACGGCATCCGAAAACCCCGACCAAATCGGTCACCCGGACACCTATCGGGCGATCCGGGGAGGAGACGCCCAACGGAGCCGCGTGTCGGCAGCCTCGCGTCCATGGCGGTCATTCACGGCAAGCTCGGGCTCTCCGATAGCAGACGTAGATTATTCCCAACTCCAAATTCGACGAAGGTAGTGCGGGAAAAGCCGGATAGAAACAACGCTGACATTGGAGGGTTCCTGTTCCTATGACCCCGGCAAATGCGAGACCTCCGACGCCAGCATCCGGTCGTGGACGCGGTAGCCCGAATCCCTTCGAGGACGGCTCCTGGGGGCGAGACGTCCAGTGACAGCGGGCCGCGCGCCCAAATTTCTGGAACCCGTTACCCAGGCTACTGACGCGCACGGGCGAAACCGGCCGATGATCCGCCTCTGTCGTGAGAACCGACCCGTCAGGGCGCATCTGGAGCTGTTGCCAGATCCAGGCGTCGCGGTTGTAGAAATCCGGGCGGAATTGCAGCGTCCCGATCTACCCAACCGTAAACGAAATGGCAGACGCCCTGCCGCTTCGCCGCGCCGATGACCGCCACTCCTTGCTGGATCTCTTTGGCCGAGTAGGGCTGCACGGAGAATACCCCGCACACACCATCCATCGCGCGCATCAGGCTGTCGGGATCATCGACGCTTCCCTGAAACACTTTCTCCCCATACCCCATCAGCCGACGTGCTTGGTTGCTGTTGGGACCCCGCACCAACGCGCGCAACTTCAATCCCTCCTGCGGCAGGAATGCTGTCGAAGTGCAGCGCCGACCGAGACCCATGCGACAGGGAACCGGCCGTCAAATAGGTTGGCCGCTGGCATGCGAGGAGTTGATGGTGAAGACCCATCCGTCGGGTCCGATGAGCTCAAACGAGTCGTGAATGCGCCCTCGTCGGATCGCAGATGGGGACAATCCCCTCTCTGCAAAGCCGCGGTGCGTAGCGTCAACGTCGTCGAACATCAGATCGAAGGGCGCTCCCGTCCTCGGCTCGGGTGGTTGCTCGGCTTGCACGACAACCAGATGCGTGCCGCCGCGCAATTCAAGCACTGCCAGATCGGTGCTTGATACGAGCGGACGCAACCCCACTGTTGCGAGCCAACGCGAGGCAGCGCCAATATCGGTGACGTTAAGGCTCACGTGACCAATGGCGACAGGTGGCCTCTGATCGACGGCATCAGGCGTGGCTATTGGCTCCTTCTTGAACAGGTCCTGGAAGACCAGGGGCGCCCAGATCTTGTCCCGCCCCTGCACGAGCTGACCGCCTTCTGCGATCTTGCCGAGACCAACCGGCGCAAAGCCGAGCCGCTCGACCAGGGCGGCGACCGTTGCGGTCGCGCTTTCATCATCGCTCGACAGGAATACAACCCGTCGTCCGCCGTTGCTTGCCGGGTCTTCCGCGAGGACGCGGGCAGGCAGATGGTTGAACGCTTTGACCAATTGAGCGCCGGGCAGGGCCCGGGCTATGACCGAAGAGGAAGGAAGGCCGCCCAAATCGTCGAGAGTGTTCGTCACGTCGATCACGATCTTGCCCTTCCAGCTTGCCCGTGCCTTCGCAACCTCCCGGTGCTGCCAGTACGGGACAGCCAGTATGACGATGTCGGCCTCGAGCGCGTCCTTCAAGGTCTTGGGAAAGATCGTCGGGCCGATCGCGTTTGCCTGCGGCGCGAGCGCTTCAGGCTGATGGCTGCTTGCTACAGCCACTTCGATGCCCTTGCGGGCGAACATGCGGGCCAGCGCCTGGCCGACCGCGCCGAAACCTACGATTGCGTAGCTCATGTTACCTTTCCGATCGGTGTTGAGGTTGGTTACCCCGGAATGATCCAGGCGTGATGAGCGGCTTCGAGAAAAGCCACGCACCCGCACGCTTTTCTGTGCGATTTCAGATGGCCGACATGCCGCCGTCGACGGACAACTCCACCCCATTCACGAAGCTCGAATTGTCTGAAGCAAGAAACACCGCGACCGCCGCAATTTCCTCAGGACGACCCATCTTTCCTCGCGGGATCACGGATTCGAACATCCGCTTCGCCTCCTCGGTGAGAACCTGATCCTGCATCGGTGTGGCGATCGGCCCCGGGCTCAGCACGTTCACCCGGATATTCCTGCCCTTCAGTTCGTTGAGCCAAGTGCGTGCAAATGAGCGCAACGCCGCCTTGCTCGCCGAATACACGCCGAAACCAGGAAAACCTTTCACCGAAGCAACCGACCCGGTCATGAAGATCGATCCGCCATCGTTGAACAGCGGCAACGCCTTCTGAACCGTAAACAGCGTGCCGCGCGTATTCAGGTTGAAGGCCGCATCGAAATGCTGCTCGGTAATTTCGCCCAATGGGACGGCTTCGCCCATGCCGGCGCTCGCGTACAGGACGTCGATCTTGCCCTTTTCCCGCTTGACCCTGTCGAACAGACGGTCGAGGTCGTCGAGATTGGCCGCGTCGCCGCGCACGCCGGTCACGTTCCGGCCGATCAGCTTGACGGCCTCGTCGAGCGCCTCCTGTCTCCGGCCCGTGATGAAAACATAGGCGCCTTCTTCAACGAACCGCTTGGCGCTCGCCAGCGCCATGCCGCTCGATCCACCCGTGACGACGGCAACCTTGCCCTCGAGCTTTCCCATGACTTCCCCTTTCGTCGTGTCGGACAGCGTCTCCGGGGACGATGTCGGCGCCGAAGTGGGTCCGGCTGCGTCGGGCGGTCAGTGCGCAAGTTCGCACATCGGTGGTGCAAAATCGAACCAGGCGAGCTAATAGCTTCAGCCACGGCATGCGGCGTCCGCGGTTCGTGAGTGCGGTTCGTGAGCATGGAAGCGAGCGACGCCCCACGCGCCGGAGCCGCCGCCCCATCTGTCCGAGGACGAGACGCTATGTTGGTATTCGGCACGGGCATGAGGAAGCGTATCCCTCGGTGCGGGATTGCACCATGATCGACTGGGACGACGTTCGCTACTTTCTTGCCGTTGCGCGTGGGGGCTCGGTCCGAGCCGCCGCCGAGCGCCTCGGGGTGAACCACAGCACAATGCTGCGGCGCATTGCCAAACTGGAGGAGCGTCTGGGGGCGCAGATGTTCGAGAAGCTGCCCTCGGGCTATCGTCTGACCAATGCGGCCGAGGAGGTCCTCCAGTTCGCGGAGCAGATGGAGGCGTCGTCTATTCGGCTGGAGACGCGAGTCTTTGGGCGCGACCAGGGCGTACGCGGACTCCTGCGAGTGACACTGGCGCCGACCCTCGCGACGCACTTGCTCATGCCCGGCTTCGCCGAGTTTGCCCGGCTTCACCCCGAGATCGAGATGGAGATACTGTCCATCGGCGAGCCGGTGAACCTTACCAACCGGGAGGCCGACGTAGCAGTCCGGGTCGTCTACGACCGCAACGCCCTGCCGCTCAATCTTCACGGCCTGAAGGGGCCGGAACTGTTCGGCGGCGTCTACATATCCCGCGACCTGCTTGCTGCGTGGCACGCCGGCGCGCCCGATCGCATCCGTTGGATCGTCATCAGCAAGCATGGCATCCCGGACTGGGCGCGCGAGGGCGAGGTTCGCACGACCGAGGTTCCGTTCAGGACCACGGATGGCGAGGCGCAGATCGTCGCGGTGCGGCAGGGGCTCGGGATGACGACGCTGCCTTGCTTCATCGGAGATGCCGACCCGTTGCTGGCGAGAGTGCCGGGAACCCCACTGCACCGGTACGGCACGCTCTGGCTCCTCACCCACGGGGAAACCCGCAAGACGAAGCGTGTGCGGCTGTTCACGGAGTTCGCATCCCGCAAGCTCGCGTCATACGCGCCGCTTCTCGCGGGACTGGCCTCGTCCCACGACTGACGAGCGGCAGGTCGCCGGCGACCGCACCCGTCGGTTGGATCGATAACATCCTCTAGACGGGCTCTCGACAAAACCTGTCCATACCTATCGGCCCAAGTCGGCCGCAAGGGTCGTATGAACCACGATCCCGAAGGCTGACAGCACCGCTTCAAGCCACGAAGGGTCGGTTAGCGTTGCCTCGGCAACGCGTGATCTGTCGGGGGCCCCAGGCTAGCGAAGCGCACCGGCGAAATCGGCCGATTGTCCGCCTCTGTCGTGAGAACCGATCCGTCAGGGCGTCTCTGCAGCTGTTGCCAGATCCAGGCGTCGCGGTCGTAGAAATCCGGGCGGAATTGCAGCGTGCCCACGATATCGACAAACGCGGTCTCATAGACCACGAAAACCGGCACGGGCACGGGCAGATTGTGTCGGGTGGTGCTACCCATCGCAATGCCTTGATTGATCGCGGCGATCGGTTGCCGCAACAGCAGGGCGGCCAATTCTCTTGGGTCCTGTACCCGGATGCATCCATGGCTGATGCGGCGGTCCGCGCGGTCGAAGATATATCTATCCGGGGTGTCGTGCAGGTAAACGTCGAACCGATTGAGCATGTCGAACATGATCAGCCCGAGCCCCGCGTCGGGCCCCGGTAGCTGCTCGACCTCGCCGTTCGTCAGCGCGACCATGTCATTCTGCGTTAAATAATTCGGGTCGCGACTGACCTCCGGCAGGATCTCCCTCGCAACGATGTCGCTCGGGATAACCCATGGAGGGTCGTAGAAAATCGCGTTGATCGTGGCACGAAACTCTGGGCTCTGATTGATTTTGACATCTTCGCCAACAACCACCCGTGTCGAGAAAACCGGCAGATCGGCGCGATAAACGTCCAGTCGCTCGTCGGCAACATTGACCCAGACGCGGTCCGCCGGCAGCGGCCGCGGCAGCCAGCGTTGGCGTTCAAGGTTCACCTCGATCTTGCGCAGGCGGTCCGTCGTGCCCCCGTTGCCCGAGCGGTACATCTGCAACGCTTGAAGCAGCGCCAGGTAGGTCGGCGTCGTCGGCGCCAGCGCCTCGATCACGGCCGCCGGATCGGGGCTGCCGATTGCATCGTCGAGCGCGGCAGGCACATCGACCGGCCCGGGCGTCAGAACCTCGTCGTCTCCTCGGCGTTCAACCGGCACGGCGCCGCGGGCCAGCGCGTCGGCATACGAGAGGAAGGCGTCCGACAGCACCAACTCGCGATCGAGCGGCGGCAATGTCGATCTCTGCCGCAGCAGGTCCGCGTGGAACAGTTCGGGGTCAAGACCCTGATCGCCGGCGCGCAACACGGCGTCCACCAGCGAATTGGCCTGCGCTTGCCTGGTCGTCCAGAGCGGTTCGAAGCCATGGCGGGCGTAGAAGCGCCGTAGCAATCCGGCATTCAACCGTTCACCGGCGACGGCCAACGGGGGCGCGCCATCGATCCGCCTGCCGAGTTCGGTATTGGCATCCGGCGCCGGCACCGAGACCGCACCGGACTTGAGAGGCGGATCGGCCGGATCGGGATCCGGATCCACACCGCACCCGGCAAGCATGCACGCCGCGGCGAGAGCGATCGTGCCGCCTGCAATCGCGCTCCGCCGGGACATTTGAGCCCCAGCGGAACCCAATGGCTTTTGGCGGCCCAATTCGACCCTGTGCCACGGCGCGCGCACGAATGCCTCTCCTCGACCTTTCTTCGACCGACGCCACTAGTCGTTTGACTCTTTACAAAGAATTCCCTTTAAACTGCGGTTTGTCCACCAGCCATTCAACCAGGGAGTAACGAAATGTCCGCCGATTCCAAGACACCAGTGGCCCGCCACAGGCTGTTGCGTAGTGCGGCAATGGTTGCCGTCGTGGCTCCCGTGATGGCCCTCGCGGCCTGTGCTGCGAAGCCACCGCCGCCCGCGCCGGTCCAAGCGGCCCCGCCCCCGGCTCCGGCCCCGGCCCCGGCTCCGGTTCCGCCGGCACGCGGCTAGCCGGCAGGCGACAGCCGTTCTATGCCCTAAGGCGAGAGGCTGCGCCTGGGGGATGGGCTGAACTGACGGGGCTACGAGAGAAACCGTGCTCGTAGGGGCGAGGGCCTCCGGCCACGCCCTGCGGGGGATAGCATGTGCCGTTTGGGCGGCACCGACATCGGGCGTTGACCCCGAAGCCGAGATATTTCGAAGTCTGCGGAGCGCGAGCTCTCGACGGTTCCGCCCCGGATGCCGATCGGCCGCTTTCCGCCCAAGCCGGCCTCAGAGTCCCGCTCTCGACAACCTCGAGAGCGGACCTCGCCGCCTTGCCCGTCGGCGTCAGGCGGCACCCGAAGCCATTTCATCGAGGCTTTCACCCAACGCCTCGCCCAGAATGGCGACGGCGCGATCGATCTCGTCATGGGACACCGTCAGCGGCGGCGCGATCCGCCAGACCGAGCCGCGTTCCGGGCGCCGCCTTATGTTCATGCTCAGCCCCTTCTCGAAGCATTTCTGCGTCGTCAGCGCGCCAAGCCTGTGGGCCGGGGCGCGCGATTTCCGGTCCTGGACCAGTTCCACGCCGAGCAGCAGCCCCAACCCGCGCACGTCGCCGATCGCTTCATGGCGCTGCTGGAGCTGCTCCAAGCCGCTGCGCAGGTAGCTGCCCATCTCGTTGGCCCGTTCGACGAGATGCTCCTCGGCGATCACCCTCAGCACGGCCAGTCCGACCTCCGCCGTCAGCGGGTCGGAGACATGGCTGGTGTAGAACGTGAAGTGCCGCTCGTGCAGCACCTCCTCGATCTTCGCGGTCGTCGCCACCGCGGCCAGCGGAAGGCCTCCGCCAAGCGTCTTGGACATCGTCATGATATCCGGCACGACGCCGAAATGCTCGGACCCGGTGCGGGTGCCGATGCGGCCAAACGCCGTCTGCGCCTCATCGAAGATCAGCAGCATGCCACGCTCGTCCGCGGCCTTGCGGAGCGCCTGCATGAATGATCGCGGCGGCACCAGCACACCGCCGGCGCTGATCACCGGCTCGACCATGATGGCCGCACCCCGCCCGGCGGATTGCATGTCGAACAGCTTGAGCGCGAGGTCCAGGCCGGCCAGCGCCGAGTCTTCCGCACCGAGGCCGGGCATCAGGGGGCGGTAGGCGTTCGGCTCCGGGATGACGAACACGCCCGGCGTAGGAACGCCGTAGCCCTTGCGGTCGCTCGCCATCGAGACGGCGCTGGCGCCGCCCGTGATGCCATGCCACGAGCCGCCGAGGACCAGGATCTCGTAGCCGCCGGTGTACATCTTCGCCATCCGGAGCGCGACCTCGGTCGCCTCCGACCCGGTGTTGATGAAGATCGTCCGCTTGAGATCGCCGGGCAGCCACTCGTGCGCCAGCGTCCGTGCCAGCTCCGCCACCACTTCGGGAATCATGCCGCTGAAAAAGTGGAACGCCTTCTCGCCCGCCCGGTGCACGGCCGCGACGATGGCGGGGTGGTTGTGGCCGATCGTGGCGCACATCTGGCCGGACGTGAAATCGAGGTACTCGCGACCGTCGCTGTCCCGCACGATCGTGCCCTTGGCGGAGCGGAACAGGTTCGGAAACACGTCCCCGCCATAGCGCACCAGGTATTCCTTGGCGGCGTCGCGAAGATCTTCGTCCATCCTGTCGTCCCTTTCGGTCATGTCCGAATGGAGATCGCGACGCCGTTCGTTGCGGACGGTGAGGCGCCGGAATCGAGGGCACGCTGTCATGCACGTTCGCTCCGGTCACGACGAGGCCGAGCGGGATAGCTTGGCATCCGGTGACGAGATGGCGTCTCGTACCGGGACGACCACGGTCGGTTGGGCTCGGCCCTGCCGCAGAACCTCCTTTTTGCCTGGGGTGGACGAACTGTCCAGCGCCGGATGCGTCCAATCGATCCGTCTCGCGGACTACCATTGGCTGCACCGCCGGTCCCGGAGACTCGCTGCCCGGCAGCGCCAAGCGTGAAGCTCGCCCTCGGCAAGTCGCAGCGCCTCCCACACCGTCCGCGGTTTCGGCCAGCCACTCATAGCCGGCGGTCGCTGCAACGAACCATCGGGTTCGAACCCATCGAACGCATCAGATCGGATGTGACGTAGATCATGGCGATCGGGCGGCTTTTGCGCCAAGGGATTGAAACATCGATTCTCGGACGGGCAGAAGGCCCTTTGAGATAGGGTCCTCTTAATACAATATTGGTACAAAAATGAAATAAAGAGACGATTGCAAGCATAAGCAAATTAGTCCTGCACTCGCTACCCGAAGCGCTGCGTACAATAGACCTACAATAGAGTTCGGAGGGGGGTATGGCCAACGTCATTTACAACGGCAACGGGGCAACTGGCGGACAGGTCCCGGTTGATTCCAACAGCTACAGCCCCGGCAACACGGTCAGCGACGCCGTCAACGACACGACCAAGCCGCCCTACCAGCAGACCGACTCCAACGGCAATTCACTTAACATCGTGACCGGCAACCTGACCAGGACCGGCGCGATCTTCCTCTACTGGAGCACGGAGCCAAACGGCGGCGGGAACATCCACGGCTGGCCGGCCGACACCTCCTTCGCCTTCCCCAGCCAATCGACCAATCTGACGCTCTACGCCCAATGGGCCGTCACCACGGGCCTGACGGGCGGCGGCGTCACCACCCACTATGCCTTCTCCTACGACAGCACGCTCGCGGCTTCGGGGATCGAGCCCGCGCGGACCAATGCGGTGATCGCCGCGTGCGAAACGACCGATTACGCCTGGATGGCGTCCCTCTTCCCCTCGGGCACGAACATCGGCTCGGTCACGTCGCTGCCGATCGCCGTCTACGTCACCGTCCTCACCGGCGGGGCGAATACGACGGCGCAGATTCGGCTGAAACCGGGCACCGGGCCCGCGGTCGCCTTGCGCGAGCTCCTCGTCGCGGAGGTCACGGAAATCTTCATGCACGCGCAGAGCGCGGGCTGGGGCTATTCGTCAGGCGCCAACGATGAACAGAGCTGCGGCGAGGCGCTGTCCTTGTTCCTGACCGAGCAGTTCCAGCTCAAGATCGGGCAGACGCTCACTTCGACCGGAAGCGGCGACGCGTGGCTCAACAGCTCGCTGCCGACGAGCAACCCCCAATCGACCCGCTACTACGACAAGACCAGCACATCGCAGGGCTACGACTACGGCTCGCGCGTCGACTACGTCAATTCGACCCTGAACTGGCCGGGCAACGGGCCGGGAACGGGATGCTCGATGCTCTTCATCTACTACCTCTATCACCAGCTTGGGTTCACGATCCCGCGGATCATCGCCGCGGCCCCAGGCCTCAATTCGAGCGGCGCTCCCAACGACGGCGCGTGCCTCAGGGGCGTCTACCAGAACCTCACCGGCGACACGTCGGACCCGTTTCCCTACTTCGCCGGGCTTCTGGCGAACGCCTTCCCGCCCGATCAGGTCGCCTCGATTCCGGGGTCGAACCCAGACGACCCGTGGCCGCTCGGCTCGCTGAGCTTCGCCGGCGCCAAGAACCAGTGGGGCAAGGACGAGGTCGGCGACATCGTCGCCCATTCGAACGGCATCTATCCGGACGCCTTCTACCTGGCACTCGATGGATTCAGCAGCCGGATCGTGGGATCGACCATACCGGGCACGCCGACCATCGCCTTCGGCGGCACGACGACCGCGCTCGACAAGACCAACCTCGGGATCCTGTACCAGACCTCCAACCCTTACGTCCCGCAGCGGATCCTCTTCCCCTACAACCTGCTCTTCGCCCAGTCGGGCGTCGGCCCGTGGCCCTCGAGCGGCGAGACGCCCGCGGCGGTCAACGCGTCGATCCAAATTCTGCAACAGGCCTTCCCGGCGACGAGCGAGTTCTTCTTCCTCGCCGGCGCGGACCCCTACTTCACCAACGTTCTGCCGAGCCCGACCAACCCGAACAACGACGTCAACGCCCCCTGGCTCAGCGAGGATCTGCGCGTCTTCACCGCGACCCCCGGCGCCGCGCCCGCGTCGCAGTACCAGTACCCGGTCCCGGGCGGCCCGAAATTCGTCGAGAACAGCACGGGGCTCGGCCATTTCGACGTGAACGGCGCTTTCGCCTACATCCAGGCGCTGATCAACCATCTCAATGCCGCCTACGGCGACCCGCAGAAGACCGATCCTTTCGACCCGTCACAGAACGTCATCCCCGGCCAGCAGGCCGCCTTGACCGGCGATTCCTCGGTCACCCCGTTTTCGACCATCGGCGGGCAGAACTACAACAACTACAGCTTTGCGCTCGCGCGGGTGCGGCTGCGCGGGACGCCGGGCCAAGCGGGCGCGGCCGACGGCGTCAAGGTCTTCTTCCGCCTCTGGCAGACGCAGACCGCCGACACCGACTGGAACCCGACCTACACCTATCTCAGCAACGACCCGACGGGCCTCAATCCAGGGTACCCTGAGGCGCCGTCCGACGACCACACGATCCCGTTCTTCGCCACCGGCAACGCGCCGAACTTCTCCGATCCGAGCAATCCCGAATTCGGCTCGGGCGGCCCGACGGGGAACGGCTACAACAACCAGGACATCGTCATCGGGGCCAATCAGGGCGATCAGCAGTGGGCCTATTACGGCTGCTTCCTGAACGTCAACGACCCGAACAACGTGGTCAACGGCGCGGTCGTGCCGCTGGACCTGCCCGGGACGCATCATTGCCTGGTGGCCCAGATCGCCTATTCCGGCGCGCCGATCGAGAGTGTCGGCGGCCAGATCGCGACACCCGAGAACTCGAGCCTGCTCGCGCAGCGCAACCTCCAGGTGACGACGTCGGACAATCCGGGGCCACCCTCGACCCACCGGGTTCCCCAGACGTTCGACATCAAGCCGAGCGCCAAGCCCTACGACGGGACCCCGGCGACCTACCCCGACGAGCTCATGATCCTCTGGGGGGACACGCCGGTCGGCTCGACGGCGCGCATCTATTGGCCGCAGGCGAACAGCGCCGGCGTCCTTCAGCTCGCGTCCTGGATGTACGGGACCCATCCGCTCGCAGCCTCGGACGCCCACACGATCGAATGCAAGACGGCCAAGTGCGTGACCTACGTCCCGATCCCCTCCGCGTCGGGGGCGAGCTTCGCCGGACTCTTCACCCTCGATCTGCCGCCGACGGTCGTGACGGGGCAGGAGTTCAATATTGTTGTGCGGCGGATCAGCAACCGTCCGCTCAACGTTCCCCCGCCGCCGCCGCCCCCGCCGCCGACGCCGCAAATCGTGACCACGGAACGCGGACAAGCGCGCGCCGGCGCGGAGCTCGCGGAGGCGCCGGTCGCGCCGGCGGCGGTGGCAGCGCCGCAGAAGACCGAGCGCTACATCGTCGGCTCCTTCCAGGTGAAGGTTCCCGTATCGACGGCCGAAGCGATGCTCCCGGCCGAGGAGACGACGCTCGCCATTATGAAGGCGCGGCTCGGCGCGATGTCGCCTTCGAACCGCTGGCGTCCCGTGCTGATCCGCTACATCGGGCTCATTTCCGCCCGCGTGCAGGGGCTCGGCGGCGACCCGGACAAGATCGCGCCGTCGCTCGGCGGCTATCCGCAGGGCGGCAAGATCGTCTGCAAGGAGGTCGAGACCACCGGCAAGGTCTGTGAGGTGATCTTCGACTGCCACGGCGACTTCGCCGGCTTCGTGCTCGGGTGCTGCGAGGGGGAGCGCCGCTTCCATTGCCGGGAGCCGGCGATCTTCGAGGTCGTCTTCCGGGCGTACAAGGACCGGCTCACGCTCTCCGTGATCGCCGAGTCCGGCGCGAACGGAACGGTCAAGGGATTGGCCTTCCGAATTTGACCGGCCATGCCCGACGCCTCCGCCGCGGCTTGTGCGGCGGCGGTGTGCAGGCCCTGCTACGCGCCGGCCACCGTGGTGCGCACCATGTGACGGCGTTCGTTGGTGCTCCGGAAGGGCGTCGCGCGGTGCAGCACTGCCCGGTTGTCCCAAAGGATGAGGTCGTTCGGCGCCCAGCGATGGCTATAGACGAACCGCTCCTGCGTTCCGAATGAGATCAGCCGGTCGATCAGCGCCCGGCTCTCGGCCTCGTCCATGCCCTCGATACACCGCGCATGCGCCCCGAGATACAGGGCCTTGCCGTTCTGGCTGTCCACCACGACAGGCTGCCGCACCGGTGGGTTGTCCGCCCGCTCGGCATCGGTCACGAGTGCCGCATCGACGCGGGAGCGGGACCAGCCGAAATCATGCACGGCGACCAGCTCTTCCACCCTCCGTTTGTCCTCATCGGGCAGGGCGGCGTAGGCGGCGCGCATGCTGGCGTATTGCGTGTCACCACCCTGCGGCGGGATCTCGCGCGCCGAGAGCAAGGATGCTCGGGCCGGGATCGGCTTGAACGACGAGTTGGTGTGCCAGATCTGGTTCGCGCGGTTGCTCAGCACTTGCTTGTCCGTTGGCGCGCCGATGCTGCCGTCGGCTGCGATGTTGGTCAGCACGATCAGCTTGCTGCCGGCGCCGTTCGCTCCGGCCCGCGTCATCTCGAGCTGGCCGAACCGCTCGCTGAAGCGGACCTGCTGATCGTCGGTGATCCTTTGGCCGGGGAAGACGAGCACGGAGTAGCGCTCGAACGCGTCACGCACGGCAGCGAAGGTGGCGTCGTCGAGATCCTGGGTAAGGTCGAGCCCGCCGATGCGGGCGGCGAAGAGCGGGTGAAGCGGAGCGATCGTCGGCATGATGGTCTTCCCCCCTGGTGGCGCTAACGATCGGGACTGGAGCGGGCGTTCGCTCGCGGCCGAGGACGCCTTCCCGGACGGTGATGCCGAAGCTCTCATTGGCGGGCTGGCCTAAAACTCATGAGCGGCTAGCTCTCGTAACGCGAGCTCGGCCCGCTGAAGTGCTTCGGCGCTGGCCCTTTGCAGGGGCGCTCGGGCTGGCCCGACGGGATGGCCGACGAACGCCATGGCATCCTTCAAGGGGCCCGGGTGGTTTGCGGTGTAGAGGGCTTCGATCAGCGGCAGGAGCGCGAAGTGCGCCTTGCGCGCCGCGGCGGTCCTTCCATTCACCGAAGCCTCGAAAAGCCGGCGGTGGAAGGCCGGGATCAGGTTGGCGCTCATGAAGATCCCGCCGGGGCTGCCAAGCAGGAAGCTCGGGAATCCAAGGTCGTCGTCCCCGGAGAGGATGGCGATCCGCTCGCCGACTTCCTTGATCTTTGCGGAGACCACGCCGAGGTCGCGTTCGCATTCCTTGAGTGCGACGATGGACGGGATGCGGGCGAGCCGCTCCAAAATGCCGACGTCGAGCGTGATGCCGGTCCGCCCCGGGTTGTTGTAGGCGACGATCGGGATCGCAGCCGTGTCGGCGACACGAGCGAAGTGCTCGCAAACGCCGTCGGCGCTGGCTTTGATGTAGTAGGTCGGCAGCACGAGAACCGCGTCCGCCCCGGCCTTCGCGGCATGGCGGACGGTCGCCTGCACCTCCCGCGTCCCCGGTGCCAGGGCGCCGACCAGGATCGGGATGCGCCTGGCCGTTTGGTCGATCGCGACTTCGACGACACGCTGCCGCTCCGCCGGCGTCAGGCTGACGAATTCGCCGCTGCCGCCGATGACGAGTAGCCCGGAGATGCCGGCCGCGATCTGGAACTCGATCAGCTTGCGAAACGCGGCTTCATCGAACGCATCGGCGCTCGTGAAGGGGGTGACGATGGCCGTGTAGATGCCGTTCGGCGTGTAGGTCATGGCCTCTTGTTCCCCGGGCGTCGGTCAGTTCGACCCGTTGAGCGACAGCACCGACCAGTCATCCGACAAGGCGCGGTAAAGGCATTCGGCAATCCAGTAGTTGCCGTAGGGCATCACGTCCTCCTGCGGGAACCGGCCAAGGCGGGGCTTGCCGGGCTCGATGTGCCTCATGCGACCCCAGCTTCCGTGCAGCACGACGCCGCCGACCGTGAGGAAGTCGGCGATCAGGGCTTGCAGGGTCGCTTCGGCGACGCTTCGGTAGCGTTCAGCCCGGTCCGGCATCCACCGGGCCAGACGCATCAGGACCGACGTCGCGATGCACGCCGCGCACGAATTGTATGGCAGCGCCGCACGGTCGGGATCGTCGTAGTCGTATCGCGGCACCCAGCCATCCGGCGCGTGCTCGACATACCACTCGGCCGCCCGTCGCGCCGCATTCAGGTATTGCGTCTTGCCGCTCGCCTCGTAGGCATGCGCGAAGCCGAGCATGGCCCAGCCCTGCCCGCGCGCCCACACGCTGGTGTCGCTCCAGCCCTGGAGACTGAACAGCCGGGTGACGGCGCGGGTGTGCGGATCGAGCGCGGCGGCATGGCAATTCGCGCCGTCGGGACGCACCAACCCGACCTGCAGGACGGTATCGAGATGGCGGTACGCCAGGACCGCCCGCTCCGGCTCCCACTGGGACGCCCACAGCATCGAGGGAAGATTGAGCCCGGTGTCGATGACGATGCGGTCGGCGCCGGCGATCTGGAGGAACGCGCCCGCCCGGTGGTCGAAGATATTCGCGAAATTATCGCCCCCGGCGAGCGCCCATCGCTTGAGCCGCTCGTCTTTTGTCACCTGGTAGCCGAGCGTCAGCCCATAATACATATCGATGCCGGTCGACGAGAACACGCTCGGGTGCTCGGCAAGGACCGGGCCGATCCGCTCGCAGATATGCATCGCGGCCTCCGCGTAGCGCCGTTCATGAACCAGCAGGTGCAGCAGCCACAGCCGGCCGGCCAGGAACCCGGCCCACTGGAAGTCGGCCCAGCTGTTCCAGACATACTCCTCGTCCCAGTCATAGCCGCCGGTCATCGCATTGAGCCGCGGCACGCCGCCACCCGCCCGGATGCCCTCGCAAACCGCATCGGCTCCGTTGCGGAGGTAGCCGACCGCCCGCTCGCATCGTTGCCGGTCGTCCTCGTCCATCATCTCGCCTGAGGCATCCCTCCGGGCCGTTGCGCGCCCACGCGCGGCGACCCACTTGCATTGCGTACGATTGGCTCCTCGGCCAGAGACCATGACGAGCGGATTGCCTGTTTCGCCGATTTCGTTCCCTGATACGGCCCAAAAAGGCTCCCTGTTCGCCGGCGTAGGGAGTTGCTCTCTTAACCCTTGATCCGGCTTGCTTTTTTCCCGCGTGACCGGCCGTTCCTGGCCCGCAAACCCGGGACTTCGCTGTTTCCTCCCTGCTAACAGGGAGTTTCGGCGCGTAGGAAATCGCGCACCTCCGCAACCGCCTCCGCCAGCCCGACGCGCCGCACCGCGACCCCTTCGGGAAACGCGGAAAGCAGCCGCGAGGGCATGCGCCGGTCGAGCAGCACGAAGGCGCCGCGGTCGCCGGCGGCGCGGATCAGCCGTCCGAACGCCTGGCGCAGCCTGAGCCTCGCGACACGGTCGTCGTATCCACCCGGCTCGCCCTCCGCGAGATGGCGGCGGCGCTCGCGGTGCAGGATATCGGGCCGCGCCCAGGGAACTTTCTCGAACACGACGAGCCGCAGCGCCCGGCCCGGCACATCCACACCGTCGCGCATCGCGTCGGTGCCGAGCAGGCAGCTCTCCTCCTCGGTGCGAAAAATATCGACCAGCGTCGCGTTGTCCATCGCATCGACATGCTGCGCGTAGAGCGGAATGCCCGCCGCTTCGAGCGCGGGCGCGAGAAGCGGATAGACCGCGCGCAGCCGGCGGATCGCGGTGAAGAGCCCGAGCGCGCCGCCGCCCGCGGCGAGGAAGAGCGCGCGGTAGGCGGCGGCGAGGCCGGGGATGTCCTCGATCGTCACGTCGGTGACGACGAAGGCGCGCGTCTGTTTCGCGTAGTCGAAAGGGCTCAGCACCGAAACGCGCGTCGCCGGCCCCGGAAGATGCGCCGCTCCGGTGCGCGCCTCGGCCGCGAGCCAGGAAGCGGCGGCATTCGTGCGTCCGGCGTCGCGCAGCGTGGCTGAGGTGATGAGCAGCCCGTGCGCGGAGGCGCCGATGGTCGCCGCGAACGGGCGCGTCGGGTCCAGCCAGTGGCGGAGCAGGGCCGCGTCGTGCTCCCGTCCCTCGCGCCGGTCGAGCCGGAGGAAGTCGATCTGCTCGGGCCGCGCGTCGTGGGGCGGCGGCGGCGTATCGAGGCGCCGCAGCATCTCCCGCCAGGCGCCGAGCGGCCCAAGCGCGCGGCGGGTGAGCCCGCGGACCGCGGCTTCGATGCGAAGCCTCAGCGTCTGCTCGATCGTCTCGGCCTCCTCCTCGAGCCGCGCCGCGAGCCCCCGGACAAGCGCCTTGAGCGGCCGCTCGAGCGCCGCGAGCGCGGCCCCGAGCCCTTGCCCCGCCGCGGCGAGCGGCGCGGCGACGGGATAGAGATCGGCCTCCGGCGCGTCGGATTCGTCCGCCGCCCGCGCGCGGACCTGCGCGGCCACCGCACGGAGCAGGGCCTCGGCCGGGTTGGCGGTGAAAAGCTGCGGCCCGGCCGGCTCGCCCAAGCGGCCTTGCCAGCCCGGCGCGGGAAGCGCCCGCGCGGCCGCCAGCGCCGCATCGAGCGCTTCCCTCGGCCCCGGCTTTTCCCCGAGCAGCTCCTCCACACGGTAGGCAAGCCCGCGCGCCCGCGAGCGGCTGCCCTCGGCGCCGAGCAGCCAGCGGCGCAGCTCGGCCATGGTCGCCCCCGAAAGCTCGACGGCGAAGGCGGCGTCGGCAGCATCGAAGAGGTGGTGGCCCTCGTCGAAGACATAGCGCAGCGGCACGCTCGCATCGTCGAGCCCGCCCCACGCCGCCTGCACCATGACGAGGGCGTGGTTGGCGACCACGAGGTCGGCCTCGCGGGCGCGCCGGATCGTGTGCTCGACGAAGCAGCGGCGCCAGTGCGTGCAGGCCGCGTGGATGCACTCGCCGCGCCGGTCGGCGAGGCCGAGGATCGCCGCCGGGCCGAACAGCTCGGTGAGCCAGCCGGGCAGGTCCCCGCCCTGCAGATCCCCGTCGGCCGTCGCCTCCGCCCAGCGGGCGACGAGCCCGAGCGGGATCACCGAGGCGGTGTCCCGGCCCTGCGCCGCCCGCACCTGCTCCTCGAAATTGAGCAGGCAGAGGAAATTCTCGCGCCCCTTGCGGACCACGACGCGCCGCCGCCGCAGCGCCGGGTCGGGATAGAGGCGGGCAAGCTCCGCCTCCACCTGGCGCTGGAGGTGGCGCGTGAAGGTGCTGATCCAGACCGGGCCGCCGTTGCGCTCCGCCCAGAGGCTCGCCGGAGCGACATAGCCGAGCGTCTTGCCGATCCCGGTGCCCGCCTCCGCGAGCACCACTTGCGGGCTCCCTTCTTCGGCGCGCGGGGCGAAGGCCCCGCTGGCAGCGGCCGCGTAGTCGGACTGGCCGGGGCGCGGCTCCGCCGCCTCCCCCAGCATCTCGGCCAGCCGCGCGCGCGCCTCGGCCTCCTGCACCGGATGGCTCGCCGGCGGCGGCGGCGGCGCCTTCTCCTCCCAGTCGGGCAGCCGGCGCCAGGCGCGCAGCCCCTCCGGCGAGGGCGGCTCGGCCGGCCGGCCGAGCGCGGCCATGACGAACGGGGCCCAGCCCCACCCCGCCTTGCTCATCAGCGCTGCAAGAGCGGCCGCGTTTTCGCTCCCTGGCAGGGCGCGGGCCGCGGCGAGGCGGCCGAGCAACACGGCGGCGAGGCGCGGCAGCAGCGCGGCCGCCGCCTCGAGGCCCGGTCCCGGCGGGTCTTCGGCCAGCGCAACGGCCAGCCCGCGCGGCGAAGGCGCGGCGGGGTGGGTGGGGAGGACGAAGGCGAAAAGCTCGAGGAGGTCGTAGGCGGGCAGGCGCGGGATGCCGAGCCGGCGAAAGGTGGCCGGGGCATGCACGACGAGAGGCGGGGCCAGGCGATGGAGCCGCCGGGCGGCCTCGGCCACGGGAAGCGCCTCGAAAACCCCGTCCGGATCGAGCAGCACCGCCCGGCCGGAGCCCGCGACCAGCGCCGGGGCTTCGGGCAGAACTAGGCCCGGGCGAGGGTCGCTCGCTGATCGAACGGGGAGGTTCATCATGGGTCCCGGAGGGCAACGCATCCTCGCGTCGGCGGCGCGGCGGATCAATGCCCAACGCCGATTGACCGCCAAACTTGCGCTACCTAGCTTGCCGCGGATGTCCGCCCCCGAAGCCGGTTCCCGGCAAAATTCCGTCCCCGGCGCCTGGCCATTCGCGGAGGCGGCGAAGCTCGCCGAGCGGCTCGCGGCGCTCGGCAAGAGCGAGGGGCTCTTCGAGACCGGCTACGGCCCTTCGGGGCTGCCGCATATCGGCACCTTCGGCGAGGTCGCGCGGACGAGCTGGGTCCGGCTCGCCTTCACCGAGCTGACAGGCAAGCCCTCCCGGCTCATCGCCTTCAGCGACGACATGGACGGGCTTCGCCGCGTTCCCGAGAACGTGCCGAACCGCGAGATGCTGGCCCAATATTTCGGCCAGCCGCTGACCCGCGTGCCCGACCCGTTCGGCACGCACGAGAGCTTCGGCGCCCACAACAACGCCCGCCTTCGTTCCTTCCTCGACCAGTTCGGCTTCGAGTACGAATTCGCTTCGTCCACGGAGTATTACGCGTCCGGCCGCTTCGACGCCGCGCTCAAGCGGGTCCTCGAGACATGGGACGAGATCCTGGCGGTGATCCTGCCGACGCTGGGGCCCGACCGGCGGGCGACGTATGCGCCGGTGCTGCCGATCCATCCCGCCTCGGGCCGGGTGATGCAGGTGCCGATCGCGCGCGTCGATCCGGACGCCGGTACGCTCGCCTGGCAAGACCCCGAGGACGGGACATGGTTCGAAACCCAAGTCGCCGGTGGGCATTGCAAGCTGCAATGGAAGGCCGACTGGGCGATGCGCTGGCACGCGCTCGGCGTCGATTACGAGATGTCGGGCAAGGACCTGATCGAGAGCGTGCGGCTTTCCGGGCAGATCTGCCGGATCCTCGGCTCGGCCCCGCCGGAGGCGTTCACCTACGAGCTCTTCCTCGACGAGAACGGCCAGCGGATCAGCAAGTCCAAGGGCAACGGCCTGCCGATCGAGGCGTGGCTCCGCTACGGCCCGGCCGAGAGCCTCGCCCAGTTCATGTTCCATGCGCCGGAGCGGGCGAAGCGGCTCTATTTCGACGTCATCCCGCGCGCGACCGACGAGTATCTCGCCAATGCCGGGCGCCTGCCGCGTGAGCCGGAGCCGGAGCGGCGGCGCAACCCGGCCTGGTTCATCCATGGCGGGAATCTTCCCGCGCACGGCGGCAGCCCGATCCCCTTCGCCATGCTGCTCCAGCTCGCGAGCGTGGTGAACGCCGAAACCCCCGACATGCTCTGGGGCTTCCTCCGCCGCTACAAGCCCGAGGCCGCGCCGGAGACGATGCCCTTCCTCGACCGCCTGGTCGGGCATGCGATCGCGTACTACCGGGACTTCGTCCGCCCGGCGAAGCATTTCCGCCCGCCTTCGGAACAGGAACGGGCGGCGCTCGGCCTGCTCGCCGAGACGCTCAAGGCCGAACAGCCGGCGCTCGAGGCGATGGAGCCCGAGGAGCGCGCGGCGCATCTGCAGGCCATCGTCTATGACGCCGGCCGGCGCCCGCCATTCCTCGAGCAGCGCAAAGACGGGAGCGAGGGGGTGAGCCTCGCCTGGTTCGCGGCGCTTTACCAGGTGCTGCTCGGGCAGGAGCGCGGGCCGCGCTTCGGCGGCTTCATCGCGCTCTACGGCATCGCCGAGACGATCGCGCTGATCGAGCAGGTGCTCGCCCAGCCGGCGGACGCGGCCTGAGCTTTCCGGTGACGCCCCGGCCCCTCGTCGGGAAGCTCGCGCGGCTGGCGCGCCACCTGCCGGCGGCACTCGGCCTCGTCCTCCTGATCGGCGCGGCGTTCACGCTCAAGAGCTCCTTCGCGGGCCTTTCGCTCGCCGATGTCGCGGCGGCGATCGACGCGATCCCGGGCCGCGCGGTGTGGCTGGCGATCGGGGCGACCGTCCTCTCCTATTGGCTGCTCACGCTCTATGACTGGCTGGGGACGCGCTATGCCGGCCATCCGGTCGCCTATCATCGCGTCTGCTTCGGCTCGTTCTGCGCCTACGCGCTCGCCCATAGCCTCGGCCTGCCGGTGGTCTCGGGGGCGGCGGTGCGCTACCGGCTCTATGCGCACTGGGGCCTGAGCCCGGCCGAGATCGCCCGGCTCATCGCCTTCTGCAGCCTCACCTTCGGGTTCGGGGGCCTCACCCTCGGCGGCGCCATCCTCCTCTTTGCCCCGCACTGGGTACCGCTGATCGGGCCGGAGGTGCCGCGCATCCTTCTCCGCGTAATCGGTGCGGCGCTCTGGGCCGCCGTCGTCGGCTACGTCACGCTCGCCCGCTTCGTGCCGCGCGTCGTCCTGTTCGGCTACGACATCCACCTTCCGGGTGTCGCGATGGCGCTCGCGCAGGTGGTGCTGGCGAGCGTCGATCTCGCACTCACGGCGACGATCTTCCATGTGCTGATCGCGCAGGAGTCGGGGCTTTCCCTATCGCACTTCCTCGCGATCTATCTCGCCGCCTACGCGGCGGGGCTGGTCACCAACCTGCCGGGCGGGATCGGCGTCTTCGATTCCGGCATGCTGCTCGGCTTGGCCCCGTTCCTCGCCGCGCCGCGCATTCTGGGCGCGCTCGCGGTGTTCCGGCTCTGCTACTACGTGGTGCCGCTCTTCATTGCCGGGCTGATGTTCGCCGGGCACGAGCTTCTGCTGCACCGGCGGCAGGCGGCCGGCCCGCTCGGCGAGGCGGCGCTCGCGGTGGCGGCGGGCGGGGGCGCCGTCGCGCTCTCGGGCGTGCTGCTGCTCTCGCTCGGGATGTTCGAGCCGAGGCCGCATCTGCCCGAGGCGATCGAGGATATCCGGGGCATGGCCGCACTCGCCGGGCCCTTCGTGCCCTCGCTGATCGGGGCGGCGCTGATGGTGATGGCGGTCGGCCTGGCGCGGCGGGTGAAGCTTGCCTGGAGTGCGACGATCGCGCTGCTCGCGGTGGCGCTGGTGGTGACCGCGATCCAGGGTCAGCCCTGGTGGGTGCCGGTCGCCTTCGGGCTCACGGCGCTTCTGCTCGCCCCCTACCACCACGTCTTCTACCGCCGCGCGCGGCTGTTCGCCGAACCGCTCGCGCCCTCGACGACGTTGCCGCTCTTCGCGCTGGCGATCGTGACGATCACCTTCGCCTCGCTCGCCCGTCACGTGCCCGATTTGCCGCAGGGCCCGTGGTGGGGGCTCATCCTCTCGCCGAACCTGCCGGGGCCGCTCAGGCTCAGCGTGGCGCTGGCGATGGCGGTCGCGGTGGTGGCGCTCTGGCGGCTCGTGCGGCCGGGCCGCGTGCGCTACCTGCCGTGGGACGCGATGGCGTGGGAGCGCTATGCGGCGCTCGGCGCCAAGCCCCCGGCGATGGCGGACGGGCTCGTTCTGGGTGAGGCCGGGCGGGCGGCGATCGCCTTCCGCCGCGTGGGCCGCATCCTGCTCGGGCTCGGCGACCCGGTCGGGCGGAAGGCGGACCGGATCTCCGCGGTCTGGCGGTTCCGCGACCTCGCGGACCAGGAGGGGCGGGACCCGGCGATCTGGGCTGCCGGACCCGACCTTCTCGCGGTCTATGCGGATCTCGGGCTCGCGGCGGTGCCGCTCGGGCCGGACGGATTGCCCGCGCCCGGGCCGGCGGGGGGACCCGCCGGCGCCGAGCGCTATCTCGCCTGCGTGGCGGAGCGGGATCTTTCGTTCCTGCTGCCGCTCCTGCCGGCGCTCAAGGAGGGAAGGGCGCTACAGGCCGTTCCCGGCGATTAGATCAGGAGACGATCTTGTCGATCGCGGCGGCAAGGGTGGCGCCGCTTTCCTCGGCCTGGAAAGCGGCGACGAAGCTTCCGTCGGGAGCCATCAGGTAGAGCGCGGCGCTGTGGTCGATCGTGTAGCCGCCTTGGGCGGCAGGACCAGGGACGATGGCGACGCTGACCCGATATTCTCTCTCGACCGCTTCGATCGCCGCTGCGGAGCCGGTGAGCCCGAGGATCGCGGGCGAGAATTGGCGGACGTATTTTCGCATCAGCGCCGGCGTGTCCCGCTTCGGATCGACGGTGATGAAGAGCGCCTGGACGCGGGCAGCCGCCGGGCCGAGACGAGATAGCGCCGCCGCGATATCGGCAAGCGCCGTCGGGCAGACGTCCGGGCAGGACGTGTAGCCGAAATAGATCAGCCTGTATTTGCCCGGGAAGCTCCGTTCCGTGACGACATCGCCGTTGTCGGCGATCAGGCGAAAGCCGCCGCCGATCGTTGCCGCCGATCGTTGCGCGGTGCCGCCAAAGAGGCGAAGGAGCAGGAACGCGAGGAGGAGCAGCGCCAGGGTCGCGGGGAGTGCGAGGAATAGCGCGCGCCGGCCGGCTTTTCTTGCCTCCGCTTTTTTCGCGCGCGGGCCTGGCATCTCGCTCTAGCCCATCATCGACATGTCGGTGGGCGGGGCGAGCGAGGCGATCACGGCGGCGACGAGCACGATCGCGAGCCCGAGCGCCATCTCGGTGAAAATGCTTCGCGCGAGGCTGCGCCGCGCGGCGAACGGCTCGCCGCGGGAGAGCGCCGGCGTGAGTTCCAGGCAGTGGCGGGCGGCGAAAGCGAACAGCATCACGAAGAGACCGAGCTTGGCGAGCGCGATCCATCCGTAGGCCGTGCCGAACAGGGCGGCAACGCTGCCGATGAGGATACGGCCCTGCCAGAGCGCGGTCGCCGCCAGCACGACGACGCAAGCTGTGGCCATGGCGGAGAAGCGGCGGGCGGCGATGGCGCCGGCAGCGGGTGGTGCTGCGCGGATGAAGAGGGCGAGCGGCAGCAGGCCGCCGAGCCAAGCGCCCGCCGCCAGCACGTGGAGCAGTTCCGAGACCAGGATCGGGCTTGGTCCGGCATGCATGGCCGCGCCGTGGAGGTGCCAGGCCTCGAGCGCGGTGGCGAGGCCGGCCAGCGCGGCTGCGATCTTTGCGCGCGCTCCGGGGCGGAAGACGAGGAGCGAAGCCGCGAGCGCAATGATCTGGGCGAGGGTCACATGGCCGAACTCCGTTGCGCGCATCACCACCGGGAGTGCCGCGAGCGTGCCCGCGAGGCTGGTGGCGCCGGCGATGAATCTTGTCTCGCCGAGAAGCCAGGCGGCCTCGAGGATGACCGCGAGTGCGAGGCTCCAGCGCGAGACGGCGGAGCAGACGACGTTTGCCGCCGGTACGAGGAAGCCCAGAAAGAGGAGGGACCCGAAGGCGGAAAGAAGTGCGGCGAGCGCCAACCCGTGCAAAAGAACGAGTGCGGCGCCCCCGGCGCCTCCGAGCCCCATCCCCGACATCGCGCGATTCCCTTTTTTTACGGGGCCACCGTGAAATTGAAGCTGCCCTGGGTCTTGTGCGTGTCCACGGCGGTCGCGTGCCAGGTCACCTTGTAGGTGCCAGGCTTGAGGGGCTCGAGATCGACGACGAGCTCTTTGGCGCCCGCCGGGCCGAGATGGTCGTCGTTCTTGTCGACGCGCGCGCCGCTCGCGTCGGCCACCTGGATGCTGCTGAAGTTCGGAATCACCCCTTCGGTGAAATCGATGACGACCTCGTGCGGCGCGGTCTTGAGCGTGCTCCCGACCGGTGGGACCGTGCTGGTCGGGAAGGCGTGCGCGAGCGCGCCGCCGGTGAGGGCGAGCAGGAACGCCGCGGCGAGCAGCGAGCTACGGATCGGAAGCATTGTCGTTTCCTTTGGCAGGGATGGACAAACCGCAGTCACCGGCAAGGCGTGCCGGCTACTGGAAGAGCGGCCGGCCGAGCGTCTTGGGGAACATGTCGTCGAAGAAGAAGTGCACCTGGAGGATGGCGCCGACATGTGGCCCGGCCGCCTTGTTGCCGGGGATCAGCGCCTCCAGGCCGACCTGATACGTGTCGCCCATGTAGATCACGCCCGGCGCGAAGGTCAGCGTCTCCGGGTACCCCGATGCCGGGCCCCCGGCGGGCGAGAACCAGTCCACCTCCACCAGCGGGATCAACCGGCCGAAGAAATCGGGAATCCCGAAATGCTTCACCTGCGATTGCAGGTACGGCAGGCTGTACTGGAGCGAGAGGCCGCCCGCCCAATAGAACGGCTGGCCCTGGTTGTCCCCGGTGGAGTTGAGCTGGCGGTCGGGAATGCTGTAGCTGAGCTCGCCGGTCACCGCGAGCGGCCGCAGCATGCCGATGGGCAGTGCGCCGAGCCCCTGGCCGATATAGAGCGTGGGCAAGGTCGCCCCGGTGGCGTCGCCGCCGATGTTCTGGGTCGCCTGGTTGCCCCCGAACTCATACATCACGCCGAGCGAGGCCACGGTCTCGCTGTTTGGGAGGGTGATGGACTGCCACTTGCCGGTGATCACCGCGTTCTCGAAGCCGGTGAGGTTCCGCATTCCCGGCTGGTGCAGGACATCCCAGCCCTGGTTGTAGATGAGCGCCGTGTTGGGCGTGATCGTCTTGTCGTATTCCCATTGGAACTGGTACGTGTTCTGGCCGCCCGGGCCGGGCGCGTAGACGAACTGCGGCAGCGTCGCCTCGTCGCCGACACCGGGATCGTCGAAGGTGAGGGTGACGGGAAAGACACGGGCGCCGACGACGACGTGGGCAAAGGCGGAATGGGCGGCGAAGAGCGAGGCGCAGGCGAGCGCCGCGCCGAAGCTGGGACGGTTCATGGCATTTCCGATCTGCATGCGTTAACCGAAGGACCGAAGGAATCGGCTGCGCAGCGCCTATTGGCCCTTGGCGTTGCGGACCGGGAACGCAACGGTGACCTGCCCGCCGCCGGCGAAGCTCAGCGTCACCGGAACGGTGTCGCCGGGCTTCATGTTCGGCTGCATGCACATCAGGTGATAGCCGCCCGGCGAGAAGGTGAAGCTCCCGTTCGCCGGCACCGTCACGCTCGGGATGGCGACCATCGTCTCCATCCCGCCGCTCTTTTCGGTCTTGTGCAGCATCAGCATGCCGCAGGCCGGCGAAGCGGCCTTGGTGAGGACGGCCGGCTGGCCGGACGCATTGTTGAGCGTCATGTAGCCGCCGGCGGGAACCGCTGCCAGCAGGTAGCGGAACCAGGGCTGGCTCACGGTAATCGGCGAGGCGGCGAGCACGCTCGTGGGGGCGAGAATGGCGAGCAGGGCGAGGCCGAGCGTGGCGGCATCACCGCAACGGGCGAAAAAGCGCGTCATGATCGTTCTTCCTTGACTTGAGCCGATGAATGCGCGGGCCGAAGCGGCCGCGCGGAGCGAGGGGGGACTCAGGCCAAGGGTGGAGGGCCGCGGGGCTGGGCCGCGAGCCGAACGGCGGCCGGCGGCGCGCGGGGAGAAAGCGGGCGCAGAACGAAGAGCGCCGGCGCGGAGGGCGCGGGTAGGCAAGGCTTCGTCGGGCCGAGCAGGCTCGCAGCCTGGGCGAGGGCCTGAGCCAGAGCGGAGAGCCGCACCGCGGGCGCGCGATGCGGCACCGGCTGGGTCGTGCCGCCGGCGTGGCAGAAGAGCGAGACCGAAGCGAGTGTCGCCGTCTCGGATGGGCCGGCCGGCGTGCGGAGGATCACCGCACCGAGCGCGATCTGGCCCGCGAGTGCTACCGCCGCGGCGAGGAGGCCGAAGAGGCGGGTGCGGGCGATCAAAGGAACCGCTGCAGGATCAGCTTCTGCACGTCCGACGTGCCTTCGTAAATCTGGCAGACGCGCACGTCGCGCCAGATGCGCTCGACGGGGAAGTCGGCGAGGTAGCCGTAGCCGCCGAGGGTTTGGATCGCCGCACTGCAGATCCCTTCGGCCGCCTCGGACGCAAACAGTTTCGCCATGCACGCCGCCTCGAGCGCCGGCATGCCGTCGCGCTTCAGCCGCGCGGCGGCGAGCGTGAGCTGGCGCGCCGCCTCGAGCCGCGTCTTCGCCTCGACCAGGCGGAAGCCGACCGCCTGGTGCTCGATGATCTTCTTGCCGAAGCTCTCTCTCTCCTTCGCATAGGCGATCGCGCAGTCGAGCGCCGCGCGCGCCATGCCGACGCTCTGCGCCGCGATGGCAATCCGTCCCGCCTCCAGCGTGGAAAGCGCGATGCGGTAGCCCTCGCCCTCGGCGCCGATGCGCTGGTCCTCCGAAACTTCCATCGCCTCGAACACGAGCTGGCAGGTGTCGGACGCCTTCTGCCCGAGTTTTTCCTCCGATTTCGCCACCGCAAATCCCGCCGTCTCGGGGCTCACGACGAAGCAGGAAATGCCGTGCTTGCCCGCGCCGGGGTCGGTGACGGCGAAGAGCACGACGGCGCCGGCGATGCGTGCGTTGGAGATGAACTGCTTGGTGCCGTCGATCACATAGGCGCTGTTGCCGCGGCGCACCGCGCGCGTGCGGATCGCCGCGGCATCCGAGCCCGCGCCCGGCTCGGTGAGCGCGAAGGAGCCGACCGCCTCGCCGCTCGCGAGCGGGCGCAGCCAGCGCTCCTTCTGCGCCTCGGTGCCGAAACGCTCGAGCACGAGGCAGGTCGGCGCGTTGTGCACGCTGATCATGGTCGAGACCGCGCCGTCGCCGGCGGCGACCTCCTCGAGTGCCAGCGCGTAGGTGAGGGAATCGAGGCCAGCGCCGCCCCAATCGGGGTCGGTGGTCGCGCCGAAGAGGCCGAGCGCGGCGGCTTCGCGGATCAGTTCCGGCTCGATCCTTCCCGCCTTCTCGCGCGCCGCGGCGCCCGGGGCGAGCCGCTCGGCGGCAAAGCGGCGCACGGTCTCGATGACCGCGAGATCGGCCTCTGCTCCTGCGCGCTCCAGCATGCGCCGAGATTGCGCCGGCAGAGTGTTGGGGGCAAGCGACCCTAGGCTGCCGCCCGGCTCAGGGGTGGGGCGGCGAGTGCGGCGAGCAGGCGCGCGCGCTCTGACATCGCGGCGAGGCGCGCTTCCTCCTTCACCGGCCCGAAGCCGCGCACCGCGGCGGGCCAGAGGGCGAGTGCGAGCGCGCTCGTGAGCGTGTCGGGGCGGAGTGATTTCAGGATCGCGTCGAGGTCGGAGCAGTAGTCGCGGATCGTCCGGCGTTCGTTGGCCCGTTCGCGCTGCCAGCCGAAGGGGTCGAAGGGCGTGCCGCGGAGGTGCTTGCCGTGGCGGAGCGCGCGGAAGAGCGGCAGCGCGGCCCAGCCGGGCAGGGCGATCTTGCGCCGCCGGCCGGTCGCGGGATCGCGCCCGAGCGGCAGCGGCGGTGAGAGATGGAATACGGGCTTCTCGCCGTAAGGGGCGAGGGTGTGAAGGCGCGCGACCTCGTATTCGTCCTTGTAGGCGAGCACGCGGTGGAGATTCTCGGCAACCGCGCGCGCGAGCGGGCCGGGGGCGCCGGTGAGTGCCGATTCGCGGGCCGCGATCACGGCGGTCCGCGCCCGGTAGCGCTCGGCGAGCGCCGCGTCCTGGTAGAGGGCGAGCGCCGAAGCGCGGACAGCGATCATTTCCTCGAGGCTCTGCGCCTGCGCGGGCGGCGTGCGGTCCTCGAGGATATCGGCCGCGAGTTCGGGATGCTCGGCGAGGATCCGGCCCCAGAGGAAGGCGCGGTGGTTCATTTCGACCGCGGTTGCGTTGAGTTCGATGGCGCGCGCGAGTGCGGCGTGGCTGACGGGGATGAGGCCGCGCTGCCAGGCGAGCCCGAGCAGAAGCGTGTTGAGCGCCTGGGCGGTGCCGAACAGGCGCTCGGCGAGCCGGCCGGCGCGGAGATAGCGCGAGTGGGCTTCGCCCGTCGCGTGCGCGATCGTCCGGCGGTGCCGCTCGGCGTCGATCGGGAGATCGCGCTCGGCGAGGAAGGCGACGCTTGCCTGGAGGTCGAGATTGCCGATCACCGCGGCATCCTTCCGGCAGCGATCGAGCACGCCGCCGCCGGCCGCGACGGCGAGGTCGGCGGCGAGCATGAAGTCGGCAGTGGCAAGCGGGATGCGCACCACGTCGAGCGCTTCCTCGGTACCGGCGATCTGGACGTGCGAGACGACCGGGCCGTTCTTCTGCGCGAGGCCGGTGAAGGAGAGCGTGCGCACGGCGCGGCCTTCGAGATGGGCGGCCATGGCGACGATCGCGGCCGAGGTGACGATGCCGCCCCCGCCGATGCCGGCGAAGAGCGCGCGCCAGGGCTCCACTTTGGGCAGCGCCGGCTCGGGGAGCGATGGCGCAAGCTCGGCCTCGCGCGCCAGGATCGGGGCGGGCGGGGGCGTCGGATGCGCGCCCGCGATGGTGACGAAGCTCGGGCAGAAGCCCTTGAGGCAGGAGAAATCGGCGTTGCAGGCGGTGGGCGAGACGCGGCGCTTGCGCCCGAGCGGCGTTTCGATGGGCTCGATCGCGATGCAATGGGACTGCGCGGTGCAGTCCCCGCAATTCTCGCAGACATCTTGGTTGATGAGGACGCTGCGCTCGGCCTCCGCCAGCCGCCCGCGCTTGCGCCGCCTGCGCTTCTCGGTCGCGCAGACCTGGTCGTAGATCAGGACCGAGACGCCTTTGTAGGCGCGCAGTTCGCGCTGGACCGCGTCGAGCGCGGCACGCCCGTGGCGGGTGGTGCCGGCGGGGAGGCTCTTCGCGGGCGGCAGGCGCGCCGCGTCGTCGGCCATCACCGCGATGCGCCGCACCCCTTCGGCGGCGAGCTGGTGCGCGATCTGCGTAACCGTCGGGTGGCCCTCGACCGGCTGGCCTCCGGTCATCGCGACCGCATCGTTGTAGAGGAGCTTGTAGGTGATCGGCGCGTCCGCTGCGACCGCCTGGCGGATCGCGAGGATGCCCGAATGCTGGTATGTGCCGTCGCCCATGTTGGCGAAGAGGTGCGGCGTCTCGACGAAGGGCGCTAGGCCGACCCAGGTGATCCCTTCGCCGCCCATATGGGTGAAGGTGCGTGTCGGGCCCGGGTTCTCGATGGCCATGGTGTGGCAGCCGATGCCGGCGGCGGCGAAGCTGCCCTCCGGGACTTTGGTTGACGTGTTGTGCGGGCAGCCGGCGCAGAAGGTGGGCAGGCGGAAGAGCAGGCCCGCGGGGCGTTCGGGCGGTGCCGGGAGCACCGGATCGGCGACTTTGATTCCGTGGCGGCGGAGGAAGCGGGCGAGCGCGCGGGCGAGGATTTCGGGCGAAAGCTCCATGACGGCGGGAAGGAGGGCGGAGCCATCGTCATCCTGCTTGCCCGCGACCATGGGGCGGCGGTCGGCGGGCAGATGATAGAGCGCGTCGCGGACCTGGATTTCGACGAGGCCGCGCTTCTCCTCGACCACCAGGATCGCGCGTTTGCCGGAGGCGAAGCGGCGGAGCCCCTCTTGGTCCACGGGCCAGGCGAGTGCGAGCTTGTAGACAGCGATCTCGGGCGCTTGCGCGAGGTCGAGCATGGCGAGCGCGTGCATCGCGTCGTGGTGGGCCTTGCCGACCGTGATGAGCCCGATCGGCGCGTCTGCGCTGCCGGCAACCAGCCGGTCGAGCGCGTTGGCGTGGGCGAAGGCGATGGCGGCGGGCAGGCGCTCCTCGACCACGCGTCTCTCGAGCTCGGCGCGGCGTTCCGGCCAGGGGAGCGTCGGGTCGAGGTTGAGGCCGTGCGGCGGGATAGGGAAATCGGGCAGTAGGAACCGCCGCTGGCCCGGCAGAACGAGCGTCGCCGATTGCTCGGCCGTCTCGGCGATCGTCTTCAGCGCCACCCAGCAGCCGGAGAAGCGCGAGAGGGCGAGGCCGGCGAGGCCGAGATCGAGAATGTCGGCGACGTCGGCCGGGACCAGGATGGGGATCATGGCCGAGTGGAAGATCGGCTCGGTCTGGTGCGGATAGGTCGAGGAGTGGGCGGCGTGATCGTCGCCCGAAACGGCGAGGACCCCGCCGAGCGCGGAAGTGCCGATCATGTTGGCGGCGTGCAGCGCATCTCCGCTCCGCTCGACGCCCGGCCCCTTGCCGTACCACATGCCGAAGACGCCGTCGAAGCGCTTGCCGGGGAAGACGTCGATCTGCTGCGCGCCCCAAAGCATGGTCGCGGCGAGGTCTTCGTTGAGGCCCGGCTGGAAGCGGATGGAATGGGCCTCGAGGAGCTTCGCCTCGCGCCAGAGCTCCTGGTCCACCCCGCCGAGCGGCGAGCCGCGATAGCCCGAGACCAGCCCTGCCGTACGATGGCCGGCGGCACGGTCGAGCCGGGACTGTTCGAGCAGGACGCGGACGAGCGCCTGGATGCCCGAGAGCAGCACCGGCGCGTCGAGATCCACGAAGCGGCTTTCGAGGTCGTGGCTGCTTGCCGCCGTGGCGAGACCGGAGTCCATGCCCGCCTCCCCCCTCCGAAGAGGTCAGTGCTTCTGCCCTAATATGACAGAGGCCGGATGCCGGTTCCAGGCTGGAACGAGGGCGAGCGGCAATTCGCAGCTTCCAGGATCGTCCGGGATCAGGCCGGGCAACGCGATTGCGCGCCCAGCGGAGGGGCCGGCGGTTTGTTGCCGGGAAGCGGGCCGAGGGGGCCAGTCAATGGGCACGGCTTCGGTTGCGGCGTATCGGATAGCCCCCTACCCTATAGCTATCGAGAGAGGAGGGGCGCATGACCCACACCATTCGCGAGAAGCGGAAGCTCTTGGCGCGCGTGCGCCGCATTCGCGGCCAGGTCGAGGCCGTCGAACGGGCGCTCGAGGCCGAGGCGGGGTGCGAACAGGTCATGCATCTGCTGGCGAGCACGCGCGCCGCCATGGCCGGGCTGATGGCCGAGGTGATGGAGGATCACATCCGGCTCCATTTGCTCGATCCGGCCGGCGAGCGGAACGAAGAGCGCGCGCAGGGAGCGGAGGAGCTGATCGATGTCGTGCGCACATACATGCGCTGAGGGCGGCGAGCACGCGCACGCGCATGAGCACGGGCCCGAGCATGCGCTGAGCTGGCACGAGGGCTTGCGCATCGGCGTCGTCGCCGTCGCGGCTTGCGTGTGGCTCACGACGCGGGTGCCCTATCCGGCGGAGCTCGCGATCGGCGTCGCTGGGCTTGCGATCGGTGGCTGGCCCATTCTCAAGGAAGCGTTCGAGAACATGGTCGAGCGTCGCATGACGATGGAGCTCTCGATGACGATCGCAGTCGTCGCGGCGGCCGCCATCGGCGCGTTCTTCACCGCGCTCGTCATCACCCTCTTCGTGCTGGTGGCGGAAGTGCTCGAGGGGATGACCGTCGGGCGCGGCCGGAGCGCGATCCGCGATCTGCTCGCCTTCCTGCCGCGCGAGGTCTCGATCCGGCGCGGCGGCACCATCCGCACCATTGCGGCGGAGGAGATCGGTATCGGCGAGACGGTTCTGGTGGCGCCGGGCGAGCGCATTCCGGTCGATGGCGCGGTGCTCTCCGGACACTCCTTTGTGGATGAGCAGCATATCACCGGGGAATCGATGCCGGTCGAGAAGATGCGGGATGCGCGCGTCTTCGCCGGGTCCATCAACCAATCGGGTGCGCTCGAGATCGCGGCGCGGCGGATCGGGCGCGACACGAGCTACGGCCAGATCATCGAAGCGGTCGAGCGCGCCGAGCGCTCGCGCGCACCGGTGCAGCGCCTCGCCGACCGGCTTGCGGGCTATCTCGTCTATTTCGCGCTCGGCGCGGCGGCGCTCACGTTCCTTCTCACGCGCAACATGTATTCGACGATCTCGGTGGTGATCGTGGCGGGCGCGTGCGGCATCGCCGCCGGCACGCCGCTCGCCATCCTGGGCGCGATCGGAAGGGCCGCGCGGCTTGGCGCGATCGTCAAAGGCGGCGTGCATCTCGAGACGCTGGGCAAGGTCGATACGGTCGTGCTGGACAAGACGGGCACCGTAACCTTCGGGCGCCCCGAGGTGCAGGCGGTGGCGCCTTGCAAGGGCGTCGGCGCGGCGGAGCTGCTGGGGGAAGCGGCTTCGGCCGAGCTTCGCTCCGAGCACCCGCTCGGGCGGGCGATCATCGCCTGCGCGCGAAGCGACGGGCAGGCCATCCTCGAGCCCGATGAGTTCGCGTACACGCCCGGCCGCGGGATACGCGCGCGCGTGGAAGGTGATACGATCCTGGTCGGCAATCTTGCCTGGATGGAGGCGAACGGCGTGGCCGTGAGCGCCGTGCCGCGCCACGGCGTCGCGGCGGCGACCGAAGTGTTCGTGGCAAGGAACCGAGGCCTGCTCGGGGTGATCGCGGTGGCCGATGCGATTCGGGAGGAGGCGAAAGGCGCCGTTGCCGCGCTCGCCGCGATGGGGGTGCGCACCATCCTGCTCACCGGCGATGCGAGGCCGGTCGCCGACGCGGTGGGCAGCGCGCTCGGGATCCGCGAGATCGAGGCCGAGCTTCTGCCCGAGGAGAAGCTCGCGAGGATCGGCGCCCTGGTGCGCGCGAAGCGTGTGGTCGCGATGGTCGGCGACGGCGTCAACGACGCGCCGGCGCTGGCCGCGGCGAGCGTCGGCGTCGCCATGGGGTCCGGCACCGATGTCGCGCGCGAGAGCGCCGACGTGGTGCTGCTCGGCAACGACCTTGCGCGCTTCGTCGATACGCTCAAGCTCGCGCGCCGCACGCGCGGGATCATCGCGCAGAACTTCACCGGCACTCTGGCGGTCGATGCGCTCGGCATGGGGCTCGCGGCGTTCGGCCTGCTCGGCCCGCTGCTCGCCGCCTTCATCCACGTGGCCTCGGAGCTCGTGTTCATCCTGAACTCGGCGCGGCTGTTGCCGCGCGGCACGGGGGTTGACGGATGAAAACAGTATATTATAGCATCCGGTGTGTCGGAAGCATGGTCGGGAAGCGAAATGAGAGAGAGGGGAGCTTGCCGGTCATCCGCCCGGATGAGCGGCTTGTTGCTGGTTGCGCTGGCGCTGGCAGCGGTGGATCATGGGAGCGCCGTCGCCGCGACGCCCCCGAGGATCAATCGCGGGATCAAGGCCGTCGGCGTGGAAAACGAGTATGCGGATGTCATCTCCCAGATCGGCGGGCAATATGTCGAGGTGACCGCGATCGAAACCGATCCCAACACCGACCCGCACACCTTCGAGATAAGCCCGAGGGTCGCGGAGCAGATCGCGTCCGCCGATCTGATCGTCAAGAACGGGCTGGGCTATGATTCCTGGGCCGACAAGATCGTCGCGGCATCGCCCGATGCGAAGCGTAAGGTGATCGACGTTCAGCAATTGCTGGGCCTTCCGGACAGCACGCCCAACCCGCATCTCTGGTACGATCCGGGCACCATGCCGGAAGTGGCCAGGGCGGTGGCGGATGATCTCTCTGCGCTCGAGCCCGCGGAGGCCAGCTATTTCGAGGCCAACGCGAAGAAATTCGATGCCTCGCTCGCGCCCTGGAGGGCGGCGATCGCCTCCTTCAAGGCGAAGTACGGGGGCACCCCGGTCGCGGTGACGGAGCCGGTCGCCGACTACATGCTCCAGGCGGTCGGCTGCGAGATCGCGACACCTTTCAGCCTCCAGGCGGCGATCATGAACGGCACCGATCCCTCGCCCCAGGACGTGGCGACGCAGAACAGGCTTTTCACC
This sequence comes from uncultured Pseudomonadota bacterium, assembly GCA_963745975.1. Taxonomy (GTDB): domain Bacteria; phylum Pseudomonadota; class Alphaproteobacteria; order Acetobacterales; family Acetobacteraceae; genus JAKAWQ01. Next base: position 818,931 of record CAVUZJ010000009.1, on the reverse strand, counting down.
GGCCACCGGGTCAAGGTGTTCGTCTACAACCAGCAGGTCACGGACCCGCTCACCCAGTCGTTCCTTGCGCTTGCCAAGAAGAACGGGATTCCCGTCGTCGGCGTCTATGAGACGATGCCGGTCCCGGGATATAACTACCAGTCCTGGATGGTTGCCGAAGTCAATGCGTTGCAGAGGGCGGCGGCCGACAAGGTCTCCACCGAGACGCTGGAGTCGGGAAGCCGTCATTAGTGGAAGTGGATAAGGCGAGGGCGGTGCTGGCGGTCGAGGGGATCAGCGTCGCCTTCCCGGGACGACAGATCCTCGGGGACGTGAGCTTCAAGCTCGGGGCAGGCGAGTTTTGCGGCCTCATCGGCGGCAACGGCTCGGGCAAGACCACGCTGCTCCGCACGATTCTCGGCTTTCAGGCGCCGAGCGCGGGCAGCGTCGCGATCGATGGCATGCCGCCCCACCGCCGCCTCGCCGCGGTGGGCTACGTGCCCCAGAAGACGCTCCTCGATCCCGACATTCCGCTGCGCGCGCGCGACCTCGTCGCTCTCGGCCTCGACGGAAGGCGGCTCGGGCTCCCTCTTCCTTCGAAGGCGCGCCGGCGCCGGGTCGATGAGATGCTGCGGGCGGTGGACGCGGAGGGGTTCGCCGAGCAGCGGATCGGCAGGCTTTCCGGCGGACAGCAGCAGCGGATCCTGATCGCGCACGCCCTGATCCGCCGTCCGCGGCTCCTTTTGCTCGACGAACCGCTCGCCAATCTCGACATTCGCGGGGTGGCGGAAATCGTCGCCCTCCTGCGCCGCCTCACCGTCGAGCATCAGATCGCCGTGCTGCTCTCGGCGCACGACATGAACCCGCTGCTCCCGCTGATGGACCGGATCGTCTATCTCGCCAACGGCCGCGCTGCGAGCGGGACGGCGGAGGAAGTCGTCCGGACGGAGGTGCTGAGCGCGCTCTACGGTTACCACATCGATGTCATCCACGTTCATGGCAGGATCCTGGTGGTCGCTGCCGAGGCCGCCGACGACATACGCACGGCCGTTGAACGTCACCCCGCCCATGTCGCCCCGATCCCCTGACCGAAGATGAGCGTTCTGCTCAGGATAATCTTCGAGCCCGGCTTCTTCGCGAGCGGGCCGGTGCAGACCGCGCTCGCGATCGGCGGCGGAGCCGCGATCGTCTCGGGCGTCGTCGGCGTGTTCACGGTCATGCGGGGCCAGTCCTTCGCGGGCCACGCCCTTGCCGACGTGAGCAGCGCGGGCGGATCGGCTTCGTTCCTGCTCCGGATCAGCCCTTTGCTCGGGTTCTTAGGGATGGCGGTCCTCGCGGCGGGAGGGATGGAGCTGCTCGAGGTGCGCCGGGTCCACGAGCACGATCTCGCGACCGGCATCGTCCTCGGCGCGGGGCTCGGCCTGACGGCGCTCTTTCTCTATCTCGACGTCACCGCGATGAGCACGACCGGTGCGGCGAACACGGTGATGTTCGGCTCGATGTTCGCGATCCCGGCCGCGACGGTTCCGCTGGCACTCCTCGTCGGCGCGGGCGCGCTGCTGGCGGTCGGCGTTCTCTACCGCCCGCTGCTTCTCACCTCGCTCGATCCGGACCTTGCGGAAGTAGAGGGCGTTCCGGTGCGCCTGACGGGATCCCTGCACCTCGTCGTGCTGGCGCTGGCCGTGTCTCTTTCCGCGATGACCATCGGCGCGATCCTCTCCACCGCGCTGCTGATCGGGCCGGCGGCGATTGCGCTGCGCGTGGCGAAGCGGCCGGCCTCGGCGATCGCGCTCGCCGCGCTGATCGGCCTCGGCGCGACCTGGGCGGGGATCCTTCTCGCCTACGACAGCTTCTATTGGACGCCGGCGCACGGATGGCCCGTGAGCTTCTTCATCGTCACCCTCATCTTCCTCCTCTACGTCGTGACCGGATGGCGGGGATGGGATCGGCACGGCAAGGCCCGCATCCCGATCCCCTCCGCGTCCCGCGCGAACGCCTGACGATGTTCTCGGGCTTCCTGGTCAACACCTGGGTGGTCGCCAGCATCGTCGCCGCGGTCGCGGGATTCGTCGGCTTCTTCGTCGTAATCCGCGGCGCCTCCTTCGCCGCTCACGCTCTGCCCCTCGGTGCCTTCCCCGGGGCCGCGGCGGCCCGCCTCCTCGGCCTCAACGAGCTTTTCGGCCTGGTCGCGTTCGCGGGCCTCGGCGTCATCGGGATCAGCGGGCTCGGAAGGCGCGGGCGGCACGAGGTCGCAACCGCGCTCTCGCTCGTGGCGCTGCTCGGGCTCGGGACGCTCTTCCTCAGCATGAGCCGAGAATATTCGCAGGAAGTCTATTCCCTCCTGTTCGGCCAGGTGCTCGGCATCAGCGCGGGCGATGTCGTGCCGGTCGCGGCGATCAGTGCGATTGCGATTGCCGCCACCGCTTCGCTGTTCCGCCCGCTTCTGCTCAATTCGACCTCGCCCGAGCTCGCGGAAGCCATGGGCGTGTCGCGCAATGGCATGGAGCTCTGGTTCCTGATCATCGTGGCGCTCGCGTCGGCGATGGCGGTCACGGTGGTGGGCACGCTGCTGGTGTTCAGCCTGATGGTTGGCCCGGCCGCGGCGGCGCGCTCACTGACCGACCGGCCGCTTTCGGCAAGCCTCCTCTCCGTCGCTGTGTCCCTCGTCACGGTATGGGCCGCGATCGCGCTTTCCTATTGGACGAACTGGCCGATCGGGTTTTTCGTGGGCAGCCTCGCCGCGCTTTGCTACGGAATCGGACGTGTTCGCGCCTGGGCCCGGCCCGGAACCGTCACCTGACCGGCGCGTAGACGCCGGCGACGCCGGGCGCGGCCTGGAATGCCTGGCTGATGCCGAGAATGGTCTCGGCCCCGCCGAGCACAAGGCAGCCGTCATCCGGCATCATGCGCGCGATTGCGGCGAGAACGCGCGCCTTGGTCGGCAGGTCGAAATAGATCAGTACGTTGCGGCAGAACACGACGTCGAACACGCCGAGCGCCTCGTTGTCGTGCAGCAGGTTGCGCTGCTCGAACCGCACGATGCGGCGAAGCGGCTCGACAATCCGCCATTTGTCGCCGGCGCGCGTGAAGTATTTTTCGCGAAGGGCGGCGGACAGACCGCGCTCGATCTCGTGCTGGGCGTAGATCCCGCCGCGCGCGCGCTCGATCATCTCGCGCGAGAGATCGGTGCCGAGGATGTCGATCGCCCAATTGTCGAGCGCGCATCCAGGGGGCGGCGGGTGCCACTCCGCGAGCAGCATTGCGATCGAATAGGCCTCCTGGCCAGAGGAGGCGGCGGCCGACCAGATGCGCAGGCGGCGCGTTTGCGCGCGGGCCTTCGCAAGCCGCGGCAGAAGCCGCTCGCGCAAAGCGTGGAACGGATAATTGTCACGGAAGAAGAAGCTTTCGTTCGTCGTCATCGCATCGACGACGTCATTGATCTTGATCGCGTCACGCCAGGCACGGAGGCTTTCGGCGAGCGCCTCGACGCTCGGGAAATTGTATTTCCGCGCGACGGGACGAAGCCGGCTCTCGACGAGATAGGACTTGTCCGCCGTGAGGACGATCCCGGACTGGTCGCGCACGATCTGCGCCAGCACCTGGAAGCCCGGCGACATCGCGTCGCTCATCGGGCGGTGGCGGCGGCGCCTTGATGGGCCGGGGCGGCGATTTCGCGCAAGTGCCCGCCGATCCGCGCGAGCGGCAGCACGGCGCTGCAGAGGCCCGCCAGCGCGACCGCGCCGGGCATGCCCCACACGACGCTGCTCGCCTGGTCCTGGGCGAGGACGGCGCCGCCCGCGGCGACGACGGCGCGGCAGCCTTCGAGCCCGTCATGCCCCATGCCGGTCAGGATCACCACGAGCAATGCAGGCCCGTAGGAGGCGACCAGGCTGCGCAGCATGGGATCGACGGCGGGGCGGCAGAAATTCTCGGGTGGATCCTGGTTGAGCCCGATCGAGACCGGGCCGGGCGGAGCGCCGTGCACCACCATGTGATGATTGCCGGGGGCGACGTAGACGCGCCGGGCGGCGACCGCTTCGCCGTCCACCGCCTCTCGCGCCGCGAGGCGGCAATCGCCGGCGATGTTCTGCGCGAGCAGCGTCGTGAAGGTGGGCGGCATGTGCTGGGTGAGGAAGATCGGCTGCTCGAGCGGCCCGGCGTCGTGGAGGACGCGCAGCAGGGCCTGCGGACCGCCGGTCGAGCTGCCGACGGCGATCGCGCGCGGCCTTGTGGGCACCCGCGCGGCGAGCGCGATCGCGGGCGGCGCATCGGAGGGCCGGCCGCCGAGCGCACGGATCTTGAAGAGCAGTTCCTGGTTGAAGGGCGTGGCACCTAGCATCTCGCGCGCGGCGGTCGGCTTGGGCACGTAATCGGCGGCGCCCAGCGCCAGCGCCTTGAGCGCGATCTCGGCGTTGCGCCGCGTGAGGGTCGAGGCCATGAGGATTCTGAGGCCCGGCCGGCGTTCGAGCAGCAGCGGGATGGCGGTCAGGCCATCCATTTCCGGCATCTCGATGTCGAGCACGGCGACATCGGCGGGCACGCGCTCGAGGCTCGCGAGCGCGGTACGGCCGTTATCGACCGAGGCGACGACTTCGATCTCGGCGTCCGCGTGCAGCACGCGGGCGACCAGGCCGCGGACGACCGCCGAATTGTCGACGATCATCACACGGATCTTCGGAGGGCCGGGAGGGCGGCTCAGCAAAGGCGAGGATGGCGAGGGAGGGAGGATCTCATGCGGGGACGGCCACGACCCGGTCGAGCAGGCGGGCGATATCCAGCACGATCAGCAGCCGGTCTTGCAGCTTGTGCACGCCGCGAGAGAGGTCGCGCCAGGATGGATCGAGCGTCATCGGATTGGCTTCGAGGCCGGCGATGTCGACCGGCATGACTTCGCCGACCTGATCGACGATCAGGCTGTAGAGCTCGCCGCGATGCTCGACGACGATGGAGATGGTGGCCTCGGCCGGCAGGGCGTGATCCGCCTTGAGGCCGAGGCAGGCGGAGGTATTGATCGCAGTGACGATGCGGCCGCGCAGGTTGAGCGCGCCGGCGACCGCGGCGGGGGCGAGCGGGATGCGCGTGATGACCTGGCGCCCGAGCACGTCCTGCACCTGGAGGACCTGGATGCCAAACAATTGCTCGCCGAGCAAGACGGTGACGTATTCCTGCGTCTCCTGATCGGCGTGCGGCCCCGCTGCCGGCGCGTTCGTCCGCGCGCCGCTCATGCCGCCGAGCTCGCGAGCGTGAGGCGTTCGGTGAGCTTGCGCACGATGCTGTTGCGATCGGACTTGACGATGTAGTCGTCGAACCCGGCGCCACGGCCGCGATCGACGTCGCGCGGGGCGCTGTGCGAGGAGAGCGCCATCACCGGAGTATCCGCCCAGCGCGGATTGGATTTGATCTCGGCGACGAATTCGAAGCCGGACATGCCCGGCATCTCGATATCGGAGACGATGGCGTCGAAGCTCGCGCCGCGCTCGCGCATGGCGAGCGCGGCGCGCGGATCGCCGACCGCGGTGACGTTGAAGCCGGCGGCTTCGAGCAGCGGCATCATCACGCTGCGGAAGAACGGACTGTCGTCGATCAGGAGCAGGTTCCAGAGCCCCTTTCCGCTGGTCTCCGGCTTGTCCTGGCCGAACCAGCCGGGCAGCGCCTTGGTGAGGAAGTAGCCGGCATCGACGAGATCTGCGGCCTTGCCGGCGATCACCGTGCTGCCCAGCCGCCAGCCGCCCGCCGAGCCGAGCTTGATGTCCATGGCGACCTCGGTGATGTCGAGGATTTCGTCGACGCAGAGGCCCATGCATTGCGGTCCGTCCACGAAGACGAGGATCTTCTGTGTCTTGCCTATAGATTCGGCCGCGCCATCGAAGCTGACCAGCGGCATGAGCTGGCCGCGATACTGGATGACGCGCTGGGATTCGATCCGCTCGATCGAGTCGATCGGGATCTCCTCGATCCGCGCCACGAGCGAGAGCGGCACCGCCTTCGGTGCGGCGTCGCCCGCGCGGAAAACCAGCATGCTGGTCGTGCGCTCGGCGGCCGCATCTCCCGTCTCCGCAGGTTCGGCACCGGTGGCGCCGGCCGCGTCCGCCGACCGCGTGCCGGCGATGCCCATGCCGTTCGGATCGAGGATCATGATGACCGATCCGTCACCCAGGATCGTGTTGCCGGAGAACATCGAGAGGCCGCGCAGAACCGGGGCCACCGGCTTGACCACGATCTCCTCGGTATCGAAGACGCGATCGACCATGATGCCGAAATCCTGCGTGCCCACACGGGCGACCACGATGAAGTGCCTGGCGTTCGCGGCCGCCGGCTCAGCGCCCCCGAGCTGGAGCAGTTCGCGAAGCACGACGACCGGCAGCAGGCGCTGGCGAAGCCGGAGCAGCGGCGCGCCGTTGATGATCTCAATACGGTGCTCGGCCGAGGAATCGCTGCCGACCTGCACGAGCTCGGTGACCGCGAGCTGGGGAATGGCGAAGCGCTCGCCCGCCGCTCCGACGATGAGGGCCGAGACGATCGCGAGCGTGAGGGGAATGCGGACGATGAAGGTGGTGCCGCTGCCGCGCCGCGAGCGCAGGTCGATGGTGCCGCCGATGCGCTCGATATTGGTGCGCACGACATCCATTCCGACCCCGCGACCGGAGACGGAGGTGATCTTCTCCGCGGTCGAGAAACCGGGGTGGAAGATGAACTGGAGGAGCTGGGCATCGGTGAGGCCGGCGGTCTCGGCCTCGGTCGCCAGCCCCTGGGTGATCGCCTTGGCGCGGATCCGCTCGATATCGAGGCCGCGCCCGTCGTCGCGCAGCACGATCACGACATAGCCGCCCTCATGGAACGCCTCGAGGACGATCCGCCCGGTCTCCGGCTTGCCGAGGGCTGCGCGTTCCGCCGGCGGCTCGATGCCGTGATCGGCGCTGTTGCGAACCATGTGGGTGAGCGGATCCTTGATCAGCTCGAAGACCTGCTTGTCGAGCTCGGTCTCGGCGCCGTGCATCTCGAGCGTCAACTTCTTGCCGAGATCGGAAGCGAGGTCGCGGATCAGCCGCGGCAGCGCCTGCCAGGCATTGCCGATCGGCTGCATGCGCGTGCGCATGACGTCTTCCTGGAGCTCGGAGACCACCTGGTTCAGGCGCTGGAGCGGCGCGGCGAAGGCGGAATCCTTCTGGGCGCGCAAGGTCTGGAGCAACTGATTGCGGGTGAGCACGAGCTCAGAGACGCCGGTCATCAGTTTCTCGAGCAGATCGACATGGACGCGCACGCTCTGCGCGGCGACCCCGCCGGGCTTGGCGGAGTTCTCCGTGGCGGAATTTGGCGGAGGCGGGGCGGCGGGCTCGGGGGCGGCGGCGGCCGAGGAGGCCGCTCCCGCGCCCGCAGCGCACGCCTCGAGCGCGCCGATCAGGTCGCCGTCCTCGCCGGCCGGCTCCGTGCCCGCTTGCTCGAGTGAGGCGAGGAGTGAGCGGATCCGGTCGAGCGAGCGCAGGATCAGCGTGACCAGGCCGGCATCGACCGCCCGATGCCCGTCGCGCAGCTGCCCGAGCACCGTCTCGCTCGCGTGCGCGAGGCCCTCCAGCCGCGCCAGGCCGAGGAACCCGCTGGTTCCCTTGATCGTGTGCATCAGCCGGAAGATGCTGGAGAGCAGGGCGGGATCGTCGGGCTGCGATTCGAGGCGCACCAGCTCGTCGTCCAGGCGCGCGATGTGCTCCAGGGTTTCCGTCAGGAAATCCGAGAGCAGCTCGTCCATCCCGGGCTCCTATCCCTGTTCCATCAAGCGATCGATCTCGCTCTGGTCCATGCCCTGGCCGGCGACCGGCGGGCCTTTCAGCAGCGACACGTCGTTCGCCTTCTCGATCAGATCGGACGCGGTGACCTCGCGGGGCACCGCGTCCTGCGCGGGATGCACGCCGAGGGCGAGCGCCAGATGGTCGATCTTGGTCTCGATCTCGCCGAGCAGGGCGACGACCTTGGCGATCGTCTGGCTGGTGAGGTCCTGGAAGCTGCATGCCTCGTAGATGCGGGCGACGACCGCCGAGACCCGCCGCCCGCGCGAGCCCGGCATCAGCTTCGCCACCTCCTCGAGCTTCTCGCAGGCATTGAGGATGCGGTTGGCCGAGGAGGTCGCGTTGTCGATCACGGCGAGCAGCTGATCGTTCATCTCGCGCAGCATGGGGCCGCGCTCGGTCCCGGCGCCGATCGAGAGGATCTCGGAGCGGATGCGCTGCATGCAGGCCCCGAGCCGCTCGAGCTCGGCGGCGAGCAGACTGCCCGCGCTCGGCGCGAGCGGCTGCCAGGTCGTCTGGGGCGGCTTGCGTGGCGCGCCGCCGCCGAGGCCGAGGGCGGCCGATACGTCGGCGATCTTGCGCTCGATATTGCCGAAGGCGAGGCGCACCAGGCGGATCCGCTGGCCGGTCAGGTCCTGGAAATCGCACGCCTCGAAGAGCTGGGCGATGATGCCGAGCAGCCGCCCGCGCGCCGGGTCCGGGGCCTCGTTGGCGAGCGTCTGCAAGAGCTCGCAGCTGTCGAGGATGTTGCCCGCCGCCGCCTCGTTGGTCTGGAGCACGGTGCCGAGCTGGTCGTTGGCGCGCGGGATATGGGATCCGCCGATATCCTGCGGCCGGATGTTGCGCACCTCGGCCTGAACCTGCTGGAGGTGGTCGATCAGCCGCGTGATCTCGGCGATGGTCGGCAGGGCCTCCGGCGCAGCCGGCCCGCCCAACGGCGCGTTGACGGCCATCTTCTAGAACTGGCCGAGCACGTTCACGAGCTTCGCCTTCAGCGTCTCGGCATTGAACGGCTTGATGATATAGTCGTTGACGCCCGCCTTCTTGGCGGCGATCACGTTGTCGATCGCCGATTCCGCCGTGACCATGATGAACGGCGTCTTCTTCAGCCGCTCGTCGGCGCGCACGTTCTGAAGCAGCTTGAGCCCGGTCATCGGCTCCATGTTCCAGTCGCTGATCACGACGCCATAGGACTTGGTCTGCATCAGCCCGAGCGCGCCGCCGCCGTCCGCCGCCTCGTCGATCATCGCGAAGCCGATCTGGCGGAGAAGGTTGCAGACGATGCGGATCATCGTCTTGCTGTCGTCGACAACGAGCACGCTGGTATTGGCGGGCACGACCATGGCGCGGTACCGTTCCGAAAGGGAAGATGTCTCGGCCGCATACTGGAGAGGGAGGGTTACCGGTTGGTTGCCGCGGACCCCGCGCGGGGCCATGATGTGGGGCGCCCCCGGATCGCCGCCCGTTAATCAAACATTCCCGAAATGATGCGTGAATGATCGCGCCAGAGAACACGCCACAGAAACCGGGGCTTCCCATGATGCGCCTGCGTCTTCCGATTCTCGCCAAGCTGCTCGGCTTCGTCGCTGTCGCACTTCTTTCCGTAGGAATTGTCACCTGGCTGGGTTTAAGCGCCCTCAAGGCGAATTTGTTGCGGGACCGCAAGGCCGAGACGCAGGCCCTGGTCGACGAGGCCTATGGGCTCGTCGCCTATTACGGCGCCCAGGCCACGAGCGGCGCGATGAGCGAGGCGCAAGCGCAGGAGGCGGCCAAGCAGGCGGTTTCCGCGCTCCGCTACGGGAACGACGGCTACGTTTTCATCCTGAATACCCGCACCGTCGTCGTCGCCAACCCGCGCGCCGACCTGATCGGCAAGGATCAGACGAACGCCGTCGACCCGAACGGCGTCTACTTCTCCCGCGAGCTCGTCGCCGTCGCCGAACGAGGCGGCGGCTTCGTCTCCTACGAATTCTCCAAGCTGGGCCAGCCCGAGGACAGGTATTTCCCGAAAATCTCCTATGCCCGCGAATACGTGCCTTGGGAATGGATTATCGGCACCGGCATGTACCTGGACGATCTCGATGCCGCCTACGCTGCCGCGGCGCTGCCGATCGCGATCACGATCGGCTTTATCTTCCTCGTGGTCCTGGCGGTCAGCCTCTGGCTCGCGCGCGATATCGCGCGCCCGGTCCGTGGCCTCGCCTCCGGCATGGCGCGGCTGGCGGACGGCGATACCGCGGTTCCGATCGTGGGCGCGGATCGCGGCGACGAAATCGGCGCCATGGCGCGGGCGACTCTCGTCTTTCGCGATCGGATGGCCGAGAACCGGCGCCTTGCTGAGGAGCGCGAGGCGGCGAAGGAGCGGGGGGAGGCGCAGAAGCGCGAGGCCATGGGCGCGCTCGCCGACCAGTTCGAAACCGGCATCGGCGCGATCGCGCGCGAGCTGCGCGAGGCGACCGCGGCGATGGAGCACACCGCGCGCGACATGACCGCCTCGACGGCGGAGACCGGCTCGCAGTCCGAAAGCGCGGTGCGCGCGGCGGAACAGGCCGACGCCGGGGTGCAGACGGTCGCCGCCGCGGCGGAGCAGCTCAGCGCCTCGATCCGCGAGATCTCGGCCCAGGTCGCCCGTTCCGCGACCATGGCGAGCGAGGCAGTGGCGACCGCGAAGCGTACCGGATCGATCGTCCAGACGCTGGCGGAGGATGCCCAGCATATCGGCATGGTGGTGGCGCTGATCGAGCAGATCGCGGCGCAGACGAACCTGCTTGCGCTCAACGCGACGATCGAGGCCGCACGTGCCGGCGATGCCGGTCGTGGCTTCGGCGTCGTCGCGGGCGAGGTCAAGCTGCTCGCCGGGCAAACCGCCAAGGCGACCGAGGACATCAAGGCGCAGGTGGCGCGCATCCGCTCGGCAACCGGCGACGCCGTGGGCGCCATCGGCGACATCTCAGCGGCTATCGACAAGGTGAACTTGATCGCGACCACGATCGCCTCGGCGACTGAGCAGCAGGGTGCGGCGACCAACGAGATCGCCCGTTCGGTCCAGCAGTCGGCGGGCAACATCCGCGCCGTCACGCAAAATATCGTGCGGCTGAGCGAGGCGGCGAGCAACGCCAACGCCTCCGCCGACCTCGTGCTCAGCGCGGCGGACGGCCTCGTGCGACAGTCCGGGCGCATGGAAGGCGAGGCAAGCCGCCTCGTCGCCGAAGTCCGCGCGGCCTGAGGAGAGGTGACAAGGCCAGGGGGTAGAGCCCCCTGGTCTTGCTCAGCGCGGGGTCAGCACCATCACCATCTGCCGGTTTTCCATGCGCGGCATCTGCTCGACCTTGCTGTCAGCGTCCATGTCGGAGCGGATGCGCTCGAGCACCTTCACGCCGAGCTCCTGGTGCGCCATCTCGCGGCCGCGGAAGCGGAGCGTCACCTTCACCTTATCGCCCTCGTCGATGAACGACTTCATGGCGCGCAGCTTCACCTGATAGTCGTTCTCGTCGATGTTCGGGCGGACCTTGATTTCCTTGATCTCGATGACCTTCTGCTTCTTGCGCGCCTCGTTGCGTTTTTTCTGCTGATCATACTTGAACTTGCCGAAATCCAGAATCTTGACCACCGGCGGGTCGGCGTTCGGGCTGATCTCGAGAAGGTCGAGGCCGGACGCGTAGGCGCGGTTGAGCGCGTCGCGCAGCGCGACGACGCCCTGCATCTCGCCGGCTTCGTCGATCAGGCGGACCTTGTCGGCGCGGATCTCATCGTTGACACGCGGGCCCTCGCGCGTGGGTGGGGCGGGCAAAGGGGGTCTGGGGATGACGCTCTCCTATCGCAGTGGCTAGAGCGTGATCGCCGGAGGCGGAATTGCCGAAGGCGTGAATCACGCGGGAAAACAACGATCTAGAGTGGGACGGGTGAGTGCCAAGCGAACCCGTCCCACTCCAGTTTGAAACGCCGCGGAACGAAACGCGACCGACCGATTCTTGCCGCAGGCTGCTGCTGCAATCAAGCATTCGACGCGCTCTGGCGAAGATCGGGTGGGGTCGCCTCCGCCGCAAGGCGGGCGACCGCGTCGGCGAGCGGCAGCACCTCCTGCTCGCTCGCCCCCAGCCGGCGGAGCGCCACGGTCCCCCCCTCGGCCTCCCGCCGGCCGACGACCAGCATCGCCGGGACATGGCGCAGGCTCCAGTCCCGCACCTTCGCGTTGATCTTCTCGTTGCGGCTATCGACCTCGACCGGGAGGCCGGCCGCTTCCAGGGCCCTTCCGACCTCGGCGGCATAGCCATCGGCGTCCGAGACGATGGTCGCGACGACCACGGGCAGCGGTGCGAGCCACAGGGGAAGGCGCCCGGCATATTGCTCGATCAGGATGCCGAGGAAGCGCTCGAAGCTGCCCAGGATGGCGCGATGGAGCATGACGGGGCGCCGGCGCGTGCCGTCCGCGGCGACATAGTCGGCGTCCAGCCGCTCCGGCAGGACGAAATCCACCTGCAGCGTGCCGCACTGCCATTCCCGCCCGATCGCGTCCTTGAGCACGAATTCGAGCTTCGGGCCGTAGAACGCGCCCTCGCCGGGATTGAGCGCGTAGGCGACCCTGGCTTCGGCGCAGGCGTCGCGCAGCGCTGCTTCGGCGCGGTCCCAGGTCTCGTCGGAGCCCGCACGCACCGGCGGGCGGTCGGCGAACTTCACCTGGAACTCGGGAAAGCCGAGGTCGCGATAGACGGTGGAGAGCAGCGCCATGAAGCGGACCGTCTCGGCGCCGATCTGCTCCTCGGTGCAGAAGATGTGCGCGTCGTCCTGGGTGAAGGCGCGCACGCGCATGATGCCGTGCAGCGCGCCTGAGGGCTCGTAGCGGTGGCAGGAGCCGAATTCCGCGAGCCGGAGCGGGAGTTCCCGGTAGCTCCGCACGCGCTGGGTGAAGATCTGCACGTGGCAAGGGCAGTTCATCGGCTTGAGCGCGAGCGTGCGGTGCTCGTCCTCGACCTGGGCGGTGAACATGTGCGCGCCGAATTTTTCCCAGTGCCCCGATTTCTCCCAGAGGCTCCGATCGACGAGCTGGGGCGTGCGCACCTCCTGGTAGCCGGCCGCGTCGAGCCGCCGGCGCATGTAGGATTCGACGGTGCGGTAGAGCCGCCAGCCGAGCGGATGCCAGAAGACGCTGCCGACCGCCTCGTCCTGGAGATGGAAGAGATCCATCTCGCGCCCCAGGCGGCGGTGGTCGCGCCGCTCGGCTTCCGCGAGCATGACGAGATAGGCGTCGAGCTCCTGCTTGTTGCGCCAGGCGGTGCCGTAGATGCGCGAGAGCATGGGGTTGCGGTGATCGCCGCGCCAATAGGCACCGGCCGTGCGCATCAGCTTGAAGGCGGTGCCGACATCGCCGGTGGTGCGCATGTGCGGGCCGCGGCAGAGATCGACCCAGGCGCCCTGGCGGTAGAGCGTGATCGTCTCGTGCTCAGGGAGATCGCGGATGATCTCCGCCTTGTACGTCTCGCCCTTGGCCTCGAAGAATTCGATCGCCTTCCCGCGCTCCCAGACCTCGCGGACGAAGGGGGCGCGCGCCGCGACGATCTCGCGCATCTTCGCCTCGATCGGCGGGAAATCCTCGGGCGTGAAGGGGGGCTCGCGGGCGAAGTCGTAATAGAACCCGTTCTCGATCGCCGGCCCGATCGTGACCTGGGTGCCGGGGTAGAGGCTCTGCACGGCCTCGGCGAGCACGTGCGCGGCGTCGTGGCGGATCAGCCCCAGCGCCTCGGAATCGTCACGGGTGACGAAGCGCACGTCGGCATCCGCCTCGATCAGGCTCGCCAGATCGACGAGCTTGCCCTCAACCGTCATCGCGACCGCGGCGCGCACGAGCCCGGGGCCGATCGCGGCCGCGAGGGCGGCGCCGGTCACCGGTGCGTCGAAGCTTCGGACGGATCCGTCGGGGAGGCGGATTTCGGGCATGGGCTCAACTGCTCCGGATCGGGCTCGCGTCTATGGGGGCTCGGAAGGGCGGCGACAACCCGTTCGAGCGGCAGATCAGCCAGAGTCCGGGACGTGAGCACGGAAACCGGCGCGCCTTCCGGCCCCTGCGGCGCCGTGAGCGCAGGGTCGCTTTCGGAGGAGAAGAGCACCAGCACCGGCCTGCCGAGAGCGGCGATCAGATGCATCGGCCCGGTATCGTTGCCGACGGCGAGCGCCGCCCTCGCCGCGATCGGCCCGAGGTCGGGAAGCTCGGTCCGACCGATGAGATCGATCGCCTCGGGCGCCTCGGCGCGGATCGCCGCTCCGAGCGCCCGCTCGGCGCCGGCACCGATCAGCACCGGTGCCAGCCCCGCCGCCGCGAGGTGCCGGGCAAGGGAGGCGAACCGCGCGGCCGGCCAGCGCTTGGCCGGCCGGTGGGCGGCGGCGCCGGGGACGAGCAGCGCGTAGGGGCTCGGCAGGTCGAAGTCTCTCCCTCCGGTTGCGAGCCAGGCGAGATCGGACGGCGGAAACTCCCGGATTCCCGCCATCACCAGCTGCTCGCGCTGGCGCTCGAGCGTATGCATCCGGCTGCGCCCAGGATTGGCGTGGGGATGCGAGGCGCCGCGCGCGATGCCGGACCAGGGCGGCCGGCCGGCGAGAAGAAAATAGCTCGCCGACCGGGCGGAGGTCTGCAGGTCATAGACGAAATCGAAGCCGCGCAACTGCCGCGCCAGACGCCAGACCTGCGTGATCTCCCACCAGGGCGCGCGGCGATCGATCTCTACCCCGTCGAACCAAGGCGCGCGCTCGGCGAGCCGGGCAAGGGGCGCCGTCGTCAGGAGCGTGATTTCGGCGTCCTTATGGGCGGCCCGGATGGCGGCGAAGGGACCGAACGCGAGGACGAAGTCGCCGAGCGCGCCGAGCTTGATGACGAGGATGCGCCTCAACGCCAGAGGACCTCAGAGAGGAGGCAGGCTATAGCACGGGGCTTGGTCTTAAGGAGGCATCGATGGAAGAGCGCGGCCGGCTGGCTCGCGAGGGGGTGGAGCTGGCGTGGATCCGCCAGGCCGGGCGCGAGCCGATGGTGGTGTTCCTGCCGGGCTTCATGAGCGAAATGCAGGGCGAGAAGGGGACTCACCTCGCGGGATTCTGCGCCCGCCACGGGTTCGCCCTCCTCCGTCTCGACTATTCCGGCCACGGCGCAAGCGGCGGCCGCTTCGCCGACGGCTCGATCGGGCAATGGACCGAGGACGCGCTCGCCGTGATCGACCGCCAGGCGGGCCGGCGGCTGGTGCTGGTCGGCTCCTCGATGGGCGGATGGATCGCGCTCCTCGTTGCGATCGGCCGCCCCGAGCGGGTCGCCGGCCTGCTCGGCATCGCCGCTGCCCCCGACTTCACGGAGACCCTGATGTGGCAGGCGATGACCGCGGAGGAGCAGGCGCGCCTCCTCGCCGAGGGCTCCCTCACCGCGCCGAGCGCCTATGGCGAGCCGCTGCTCATCACGAGCCGCCTGATCGAGGACGGCAGGCAGCACCTGGTGCTCGGCGGCCCGATCCCGATCTCCTGTCCGGTCCGCCTCCTGCACGGGCAGCAGGACCCGGACGTGCCGTGGGAGACGGCGCTCCGGACGGCGGAGCGGATCACCGGCGAGGACGTGCGGGTGACACTGATCAAGGATGGCGCGCACCGACTCTCCCGTCCCCAGGACCTTGCCCTTCTCTCGTCAACGCTCGCCGGACTCTTGGGCGAGGATGGCGGCTAGGCCCTCGCGGTAGGAGGGGTAGCGCCAGGCGATCCCGAGGGCGGCCTGGGTGCGCCGGGCGATCACCCGGCGGTTCTCGCCCCAGAAGCTGCGCGCGATCGGGCTCATCGCCGCAGAGGCCTCGGCGAATGGGATGGCGGGCGGGGCGGGGATGCCGAGAAGGCGAGCGGCCTCCGCGAGCACGGCTTCGCTCTCGGCCGGCTCGTCGTCGGCGAGGTTGAGCACGCGGGCTCCCGCGGGCGGCGCCCGCATGGCGGCGAGCACCGCGGCCACGATGTCGTCGCGGTGGATGCGGCTGAATGCGTGGCCGGGCTTGACGATGCGCCGCGCCTCGCCGGCGCGGAGTGCCCCGAACACCGACCGGCCCGGCCCGTAGATGCCGGCCAAACGGAAGAAATCGAGCGCCCGCCCGCCGACCGCCCTCGCCCAGGCGCGCTCCGCCGCGAGGCGTCGGCGGCCGCGCTCGCTCGTGGGCGCGGGCGGGCTTTCTTCGTCCACCTCCGCCCCGGCGCGATCGCCATAGACGCTGGTGGAAGAAAGATAGCCGATCCAGCGGAGCATCGGGGCCGCGGCGATTGCTGCGCCGTGCCGCGCGAGGACCGGATCGCCGTCCGCGCCCGGCGGGGCGGTCGAGAGAAGATGCGTCGCCGCTGCGATCGCGCTCCGAGATTCCGTCTCGCGGCCCGCGAGCGTCACTTCGTATCCGACGGAAGCGGCCGCGCGCGCGATCGCCGCTCCGCAATAGCCTGGCCCGAACAGCAAAAGCCTGTTGCCGGCTTTCATGGAGAGCCGGCAATAGGTCGTTGTCCAGGTATCGGATTCACGCGGCGTTCCGTGGTCGCTTCGCGACCCACGTCACTCTGCGATCCGATACCATTCAAAAATCGAGGTCGGCGTAGTGCGCCGGCGGCACCACGCCGGGCACGCGATCGGCGAGCACGCCGCGGAAGCTCGGGCGCGACTTCATTCGCGCGTACCATTCCCGGGCACCCGGTGCGACCGACCAGTCGACGTCGGCCACGAAGTCGAGCGCCGAAAGATGCCCGGCGGCGGCGAAGTCGGCGAGCGAGAGCGAGGGGCCGGCGAGCCATTTGCGGTTCTCGGCGAGCCAGGCCAGATATTTGAGATGCTCGCGGAGCTGCGCGTAGCCGACGCGGAGCGCGCCCGCATCGGGTTCGCCGCGGCCCGCCAGACGCTTCATGAACTTCTCGCCGAGAAGGTTATCCGTCACTTCGGCGGCGAATTTTCCGTCGAACCAGGCAACCAGGCGCCGCACCTCGATCCGCTCGACGAGCGTGCGGCCCATGAGCGGCGTATCCGGATAAGCCTCTTCAAGATACTCGCAGATGACGCCGGAATCCGGAATGACGAGCCCGTTCTCCTCGATCAGCGTCGGCACCGTGCAAGCCGGATTGAGATCGAGATATTCGGGCCGGCGCTCCCACACCCGCTCGAGGCGAAGCTCGAACGGCAGCCGCTTCTCGGCGAGCACGAGCCGCACCTTGCGGGAATAGGGCGAGAGCGGAAGGTGGTGGAGAACGCGCATCGCGACCTTATCGCACCCGCCCCGCCGACGGGAAAGGCCGAGTGGCCCGCGTTACTCCGCCGCGGCGGGAGCGGGCCGGGCGTGGAGGCGGCGAAGCGCGCGGTCGATCCAGAGCGCGCCTGTCTTTTCCTGGAGGCTGTTCTGCGCGAGCCGCTCGGCAAGCGCGGAAAAATCGACGCGATCGAGACACTGGTCCTGATCGAAGCAGCTGAACACGACGGTCCGCTCGCCGCTCGCGGGATCGACCTGCGGCTGCAGGCATTGCGCGCAGACCTCCTTCATCATGCATTGCATCGGGCTGTTGATCGATCCGATGGCGGTGTGGTCCGGCTTGAGGAAGGGGCGGAGCAGCCCGTGCCGGGCCTCGGCGACCGCACGCATCATGCGGTCCGAGCCGATCGCGATCAAATGATCCGTCTCCGCGAGCGGGATCGCCGGCGTCCCGAGGCGTCCTTCCGCGTACGCCGCCATGGCGGCCACGATGTTGCCGACGAAGGCGCGGTCCCGCGGGCGGGCCGGGTTCGGGGTGAAGCCCGGCGCCCCGTCGCAGCACCAGACGACGACATCGGCCGCGCACTCGATCTCTTCCTGCCTGTAGCGATCGGCGCGCGCCCGGTAGCCGGCGAAATAGAGCACGCGCGAGCCGGCGGCGCGCGCGGCGCGGCCGATCGAGAAGAGGACGGCGTTGCCGAGCCCGCCGCCTGCAAGGAGCAAGGTCCGGTTCTCGGGGATGCGTGTCGGGGTGCCGGTCGGGCCCATCAGCACGACGGGCTCGCCGGGCCGGAGCAGCGCGCAGAGATCGGAGCTGCCGCCCATCTCGAGCACGATCACCGAGACGAGGCCGGTCTTCGGGTCGGTGCGGGCACCGGTCATCGCGAGCCCTTCCATCGCGAGCACGGTCGTGCCGATGCCGGGCTCGGTCACCCGCGCGGCATGGCGCTCATAGTTCTGCAGGCGGAAGAACTGGCCCGGGCGAAACGCGCGGGCGGCCGCCGGCGCATGGACCACCACCTCGACGATGCGTGGCGTGAGCCGACGTACTTCATGCACGGTCGCGGTGAGATCGTGTTCCGCCTTGGCGATGATGGCGTCTTGCGCGCCGGCGGGCGCGCGGCTCGCGAGGAGGCGGGAGATTCGCTTGTAGCCGCGCTTGGCGCTCGCCATCGCCTTGACGACGTTTCCCGCGAATCCCGGATGCAGATCCCCGAAGAAGCTCAAGTATCGCCCGTCCGCGGTGCGATGCATGAGCACCCGCGCCTCTTCCGGCTTGGCATCCCCGCGCACGAGCGAAACGGGCGCGCCATGCTCGTCGATCGCCTGGAAGAACCTTCCGTCCAGTTCGATCCGCCGATCCTCGCGCGCGAGGACGGTGTTCGGCGAGGTGCCGGCGGCGACGAGCACGGCGCGCGCGGGAAGCTCGACCTCGCTCGCATCGGCGCGGCGGAAACGGACGCCGCTGGCGTGGCCGAAGCGATCGACCTCGATCGCCACCGGCGTCAAGCCCTCGGCGAAGAGAACGCCCTCCTCGAACGCCTTGCCCACCTCCTCATGGTTCAAAGTGTACGAGGGCGAATCGATCAGGCGGCGGCGATAGGCGATGGTGGCCCCGCCCCAACCGGCCAGCAGCTTGCCGAAGCGCGGCGCCCGGCCTGCGTTGCGTGCGGCTCCGCGCTCCGCTCCGATCGCTGCGGCGTGGAGGAGGAACTCATCCGCGATCAGCGCCTCCTCCTCGCTCAATCCCGCGCGCAGCGCTTCCTCGCCCTGCTCGCGCGCGAGCGTTCGCCAGCGGGCCGCGAATTTTTCCACCTCGCGCACATAATAGGCGAGGCTCTCGGTTGCGGTGTCGATCGCGGTGAGCCCGCCGCCGATGACGACAACGGGCAGGCGGAGCTGAAGATTGGCGATCGAGGATTTCTTCGCCGCTCCCGTCAGCTGCAGCGCCATCAGGAAGTCAGAGGCCTCGCGCACGCCGCGCGCGAGCCCGTTCGGGATGTCGAGCACGGTCGGCCGCCCCGCCCCGAGGCAGAGCGCGATATGGTCGAAGCCCATCGCGAAGGCGGTATCGATGTCGAGCGTGCCGCCGCCGCCGAAGCGCACGCCGCCGAAGGCGGCGAACGATGCGCGCCGTTCGAGCAGAAGGCGGACGAGCTTGAGATAGTTCTTGTTCCAGCGGACGGTGATCCCGTATTCGGCGACGCCCCCGAAGCCCGCCATCACGCGGTCGTCGAGACTCTCGAAGAGGCTTTGCGCGTCGCGCATCGGCTGGCCTGGATCGAAGCCGAGCGGCTCGATCTTGAGCCCATCGACCGCGACTACCGCGTGCCCGTCGTTCAGCAGATGATGCGCGAGCGTGAACCCGGCCGGGCCGAGGCCGACCACGAGCACGCTGCGGCCGCTCGCGGGCCTGGGCAGCGGCCGGCGGATATCGAGCGGATTCCAGCGCGTCAGCAGGTCGTAGATCTCGAAGCCCCACGGCAACACGAGCACGTCGCGGAGGATCGAAGTTTCCGCCTGCGGAATATCCACCGGCTGCTGCTTCTGGTAGATGCACGACTTCATGCAGTCGTTGCAGATGCGGTGCCCGGTCGCCGCGAGCATCGGGTTGTCGACGATGATCGCGGCGAAGGCGCCGAGCAGCAAGCCTCCGGCGCGCAGCTCGTGCATCTCGCTGATCCGCTCCTCGAGCGGGCAGCCGGCGAGCGTCACGTCGAAGGCGGACTTCTGGAAAGCGCCGCTCTTGCGGTCCTTGAGGCCCGTGCTGCAGCTGTCCTTTCCCTGATGGTGGCACCAGATGCGGTCCTGCATCTCGGCGAGCGCCTCGGCGCTCGTCATGCCCGCATCGGTCAGCGCAAATCCCTCGCGCGGGCGCTCTCTCGCATCCGGCAGCCGGAGCATCGCGACACCATCGCGTTCGATGGTCTCGAGCGGAAGAAGATGCGTGGGCTCGATCCGATGCGGCACGCGGAAAAGGATGCCGCCATGGTGCAGCGCCTGGCCCTCCTCCGTGAGGCTTGCCCAGGCGGCGTAGCGGAGCGCCAGATCGAGCGCCTCGGCCGCGCCTTCCTGCTCCCATCGGGTGACATGGGTGGAAAAGGTGCTCTCGGCGAACGCCTCGCCCATCGCTTCCTCGAGGGCGCGCCGCAACGCCGGCCCGTCGAAGCCTTGAGGGTCCGGATATTTCTTGACCGCCTGGCGCTGCACGAAGAGACGGCGGCAGCTATGCACCGGATCGAGCGAAGCCGTCGCCGCGACGACCGCGGCAAGCTCGGCCTCGATGTCGAAGAGCTTGCCCAGGAAGGATTGCAGATGCGGCCCGAGCGAGATCAGGAGCGCGCTCTCGTCGCCCTTGGCAACCGCCCCGGGCTGCGCACGGGCCGCGAGCAGCGCCGCACGCAGCTCCGGAGCCTCCGCCTCGAGCACCGCGAGGAAGCCCCGGTCGAGCCGGATGAGCCCGTCACGCTCCGCGAGGTCGGAAAGGCAGAAGCCGAGGCCGAGGGATGTTGCGTCCATGCCCGTCATGATGTGGGGGAGGCGGCGGGCGGATGCCACAGCGGGGCGCCAGTGGCAAGTAAGGCCAGGGGCAGACCCCCTGGCCTTATCGCCGCATGAAGCGGCGGGCGAAGCGCACCAGGCGCGGCATGGTGGTCGGGCGCAGGAGCCTCGGGTCGTAGCCTTTCATGCGCCGGTCGTTCTCGGCCAGGCAGATGTCCAGGAGCTCGGCGACTTTGATGTCGTGGCCGACCTGGTTGGCGCCCGTCAGCGTGAAGTTGGCGTCCTGTTTGCCGCCGGTGTCGCCCGAGCTCATGTCGCGGGCGATGTTCATGCGTTCGCCGATCAGGAGCGCCCAGACGCCGAGGATGCGGAAGAAGAACCAGGGCCGGCGCCAGAGGGGCATCGTTCGTTTGTGCCAGGCGAGCCAGTTGACGAAGAGGAGGATGTGGCGGGCCTCCTCCTGGATCACCGGCTCGAAGGTCTCGACCAGCTCGGGGGGAAAGAGGCCGGAGCGGCGGGCCGTCTCGAAGAGCCCGAAGGCGAAGAAGCTGTCGATGCACTCGCCATAGGCGGTGACGAGGTAGGACCATTCCGGGTCCTTGGGCTCGACGTACTCCGGCTCCGGCTCGAGCTTGATGCCGTAGAACGCGACGAGCCGGTGCAGCACCTCCTTGTGGCGGCCCTCCTCCCAGCCGTTGAGCTCGAGCGCCTGTTGGACCAGTGGGTCGGCGACGGTGCGGGCATAGCTCAGCATGCGCAGCCGCGCGCGGCCCTCGGTCTGCACCGCGATGTCCCAGATCGGCAGGTTGACGAGCCGTGCCCTGGCCTCGCCGTCGAGCGTCGGCCAGTCGATCACCGCCGGCTTATAGGGGTTGAAGGTGTCGAGAAACATGCGGCAGAACATCGCCTTGTGCGCGTCCTTGCCGGGCGGCAGGGCGCCGCCGGTGGGGAACGTCCAGGTACGGGCGGTCTCGTCCGCCGCGGCAATGGCCGCGTTCTGCATGGGCATTCCTTTCGGGCTCGCCGCGGTCTCAATAGCAAGGGCGGGGCCGGGCGGGCGAGTCAGAGACCTTTCGAAAATGCGCTGCGGCGAGTTGGAGGCGCCGCAGGCGCCGACCGGCGCGGCTTTCGAGAACCGGAGCGGAGCGGCCTTTTGGGGCCGTGAGCACCGGAAGCGCAGAAAGCCACGCCGGACGACCGCCGCAGTAGCATTTGCAAAAGGTCTCTCACTCGCTGCTGCTGGCGACGCGTCCGTTCGGCTGGTTTGCCATGCTGGCGAGGCATGCGGCGTCGGAGAGCGGCGTGCCGAGCGGGCGGGCGTCCGCCATGGCGACGCGTGGCGCGCCGGTCGACGGGTCGCGGTAGAGGATGACATCGATCGCGCAGCGCGCGGAACGATAGAGCCAGACCTGGGCGGGGCCGTCCCGGCGCAGGAGGAGCGGGGGGCCCAGCTCCGCCTCGAGCGACGTGGGCGTGGCGCCGATCAGCCGGTCGACATTGCTCGGTGGCGCCTGGCTGCTTGCGATCCGCGCGGGAGGGACCGCGCATCCGGCAAGCAGCAGCACAAACCCGCCCGCGGCGAGGGGTGCATAGGCTGTTCGTCTTGCCTCGTGCGCGGACGGCATCACCGGGTTGCGGATCGCCGCGCCGCGCGCGGGTGATATTGCTAGGCGGCGGACTCGGAGGCCGGCCGGACCGGCTCGACGCGGGGCACCTCGCGCGGCCCGGCAGTGCGCCCCTCGCCCGCCGGCTCGGTGAGCATCTCCATCCGGCCGGTGATCTGCCCGCCGTCCTCGACCTGCAGCCGCCGGCAGCGGGCGGTGCCGAGCACCTTTCCGCTGGCGCGCACGATGAGGCTGCCGCGGACGGTCAGTGTGCCGTCGATGGTGCCGGCGATTTCGGCGTCCTCGACTTCCACCTCGCCCTTGAACACGCCGCCCGGGGCGATCGAAAGCTCGGCGGCGTGGATCATGCTTGCCTCGACCGTACCCTCGACGACCAGGCGCTCGGCGTCCTGGACGGTTCCCTGGACGCTGATTCCGTGGCCGACGACGAGGGTGCGGCGCTCCGCCGGGTCGCGGCCGGGCGGGCGGCCGGCGCCGAGCGGACGGGTAACCGGGCCGCCAACGGGAGCGGGAGTGGAAGCGAACGGTGATCTGCCCATAGTGGCAGCCTCCTTTACTGGAGCGGGACGGAAAGGCGGTACGCCAAGGCCGTTATCGGCCGGTGCAGTTCCTTCTGCCTGAGGCTCGCGCGACGGAGCGGTTCCCGGCGCGGCCCCCTGGCCGGCGACCGGTGCCGTGCCTGACGTTGGCGCATCGTCTTCGGGTCGGCGGCGCTTGAACACGGACATTGCGTCCCTCACCCATGCACTGGATTGAAAGGCGGCCTATCACAAGCGCGTGGGCGGTAACAACCCGAGGAAGAGAGTTTTCCCCAGAATTGAAAGAATCTGACGGGCGCGCTTTCGCGCGGCCCGGCGGGATGCTACGCGGCTGCCCGCGAGAGGTGGCAGATGGCGGCAACGCGTTACGACATCCTGGGTATCGGCAACGCGATCGTCGATCAACTGGCGCGTGTGCCCGAGTCGTTCCTCTCTCGTCACGATATGCGCAAGGGCGCGATGCAGCTTTGCGATCTCGAAACCGCTCGGCGGCTCAGCGAGTCGCTGCCCGATCCGCGCGAGACAAGCGGCGGCTCGGCTGCCAATACCTGCGCGGTCGCCGCTTCGCTCGGCAGCCGCGTCGCCTTTCTGGGCAAGGTCGCGGCGGATCGGCTGGGCGAGCGCTTCCGCGAGGACATGACGGGCGTGGGCGTGCATTTCCCGGCCGCGCCCGCGGACGGCGGCGAGCCCACCGGCCGATGCGTCGTCGCCGTCACGCCGGACGGGCAGCGCACGCTCAATACGTATCTCGGCGCCTCGATCGCCTTCGCGCCGGAGGATGTCAGCCCCGAAATCGTTGCCTCGTCCGCGGTCATTTATCTCGAAGGGTATCTCTTCGACCCGCCCGCGGCGCAGGAAGCCTTCCGTCGCGCCGCCGAGCTCGCGCGGCAGGCGGGCCGCAAGGTGGCGCTCACGCTTTCGGATCCCTTCTGCGTCGATCGGCACCGCGCGTCCTTTCGCGCGTTCGTGCGCGAGTCGGTCGATCTTCTTTTCGCCAACGAAGCGGAAGTGTGCAGCCTCTACGAGGAAGAGAATTTCGAGGCGGCAGCGGAACGGGCACGCGCCGAGGTGGCGGTCGCGGCGCTCACGAGGAGCGAGGCCGGGAGCGTGGTGCTCGCCGGCGAGCGGACGATCCCGATCCCCGCCTGGCCGACCAGGCTGGTGGACACGACTGGCGCCGGCGATGCCTACGCGGCCGGCTTCCTGCACGCCCGCATGGCCGGACACGATCTCGAGCTCTGCGGCAAGCTCGGCAGCCTTGCAGCCTCCGAGGTGATTGCACATCTGGGAGCCAGGCCCGACGCGGGTCTGCCCGCGCGCGCAGCCCTCCTTCTCGGTTGAACCGGATCCCATGAACCTCAGAAACGTGGCCATCATCGCGCATGTCGATCATGGCAAGACCACTCTCGTCGATCAGCTCCTGCGCCAGTCGGGCGCCTTCCGCGCCCACCAGGCGGTGGCGGAGCGCGCGCTCGATAGCGGCGAGCTGGAGCGCGAGCGGGGGATCACGATTCTCGCCAAATGCACCGCCGTGACCTGGCACGACGCCCGCATCAACATCGTCGATACGCCCGGCCACGCCGATTTCGGGGCGGAGGTCGAGCGGATCCTGGGCATGGTGGACGGCGCGCTCCTGCTCGTGGACGCTGCCGAAGGCGTGCTGCCCCAGACCAAGTTCGTGCTCGGCAAGGCCCTCGGGCGCGGGCTCTGCCCGATCGTCGTCCTCAACAAGCTCGACCGGCCGGACGCGCAGGCCGACGCGGTCGCGAACGAGGTCTTCGACCTCTTCTCGGCCCTCGGGGCGAGCGAGGCCCAGCTCGACTTCCCGCTGCTCTACGCCTCCGGCCGCCAGGGCTGGGCCGATCTTGCGGCGGACGGCCCACGGCAGGACCTTTCGGCCCTTTTCTCCCTGATCCTCTCCCACGTCCCGCCCCCCTCAGCCCCCGTGGACGAGCCGTTCGCGATGCTGGCGAGCATCCTCGAATACGATCCGTTCCTCGGCCGCGTCCTCACCGGGCGGATCGAGGCGGGGCGGGCGCGGCGGAACATGCCTCTCAAGGTGCTCCGGCCCGGCAGCGCCGAGCCGGTCGAGGTCGGGCGGCTGACCCGGCTTCTCTCTTTCCGCGGGCTCGAGCGCGTGCCCGTCGAGGAGGCGGAGGCCGGCGACATCGTGGCCCTCGCGGGCATGGCCGAAGCAACGGTCGCGGACACGATCGGCGCCGCCGAGCGCGAGACGGCCCTGCCGGCGACCCCCGTCGATCCGCCAACGCTCGCGATGACCTTCCGCATCAATGATGGCCCGCTCGCCGGCCGCGAGGGCAAGAAGGTCACCTCGCGACAGATCCGCGAGCGCCTCTTCCGCGAGGCCGAGGGCAATGTCGCGATCCACGTCCGCGATTCCGAGGAGACGGAGGCCTTCGAGGTCGCCGGCCGCGGCGAATTGCAGCTCGGCGTCCTGATCGAGACGATGCGCCGCGAGGGCTTCGAGCTGACGATCGGCCGGCCCCGCGTGCTCACGCGGGCCAATCCCGAGACCGGGGCGCTCGAGGAGCCGATGGAGGAGGCGCTCGCCGATGTCGACGAGCCCTACGCAGGCGTGGTGGTGGAGAAGCTCTCCCAGCGCAAGGGCGAGCTCGTCGAGATGCGGCCGCTCCCCGGCCACCGGCTCCGGCTCACCTTTCGCATCCCGAGCCGCGGCCTGATCGGCTATCACGGCGTTTTCCTCACCGACACCCGCGGCACGGGCGTGATGAACCGGATCTTCGCCGGCTACGGCCCCTGGCGGGGCACGATCGCCGGGCGGGTCAACGGCGCCCTGATCGCGACCGGCGAGGGGCTCGCCGTGCAATACGCGCTCTTCTACCTCCAGGACCGCGGCGCGCTCTTCATCTCGCCCGGCGAGAAAGTCTACGCCGGCATGATCATCGGCGAGCACAGCCGGGACAACGACCTCGAGGTCAATCCGCTGAAAGAGAAGAAACTCACCAATATTCGTGCCGCCGGCAAGGACGAGGCGCTCCTCCTCATTCCGCCGCGCCGGCTCTCGCTCGAGGAGGCGATCGCCTATGTCGCCGACGATGAGCTCGTCGAGGTCACCCCCGGCGCCGTGCGCCTGCGCAAGCGCGAGCTCGACCCCCTGACCCGCAAGCGCGCGAGCCGCGCGGCTTAAGAAGGCGATCTTCGTCGGAAATTCAGGCGCTTCGCGCCTGGCAAGGGGCTCTGCCCCTTGCGTCCCCGGCAAAGGCGGAGCCTTTGCAATCCATTAGTTTAGGGAATGGGCGTCTGGGGCCTCAGGCCCCAGCGGGGGTGTCGGGGGCAGAGCCCCCGACCGGAGTCCAGAGGCAGAGCCTCTGGCCTTCCTCCATTTCAGCAATAATCTTGGCAGCGCTCGCACGCGGGTCGGGGGCGGATGTGATCGGCCGGCCTACGACGAGGTAGTCGGCGCCGTTCGCAATCGCCGCCGCCGGCGTTGCGCTGCGGCGGTGGTCGTCGGTGGCTGAGCCTGCGGGGCGGACGCCCGGAGTGACGACGAGGAGGTTGGGGTTGCCGGCGGCTTGGCGGAGCGCGTCGGGGTTGTCGGCCGCCGAGGCGACGATGCCGTCGACGCCGCATTCGACCGCCTGGCGCGCGCGCAGGGCGACGAGCTCGCGCGCCGTGAGCCGGTAGCCCATCGCCGCGAGCTCCGAATCGCCGAGGCTCGTTAGCACCGTCACGGCGAGAATGCGCGCGGGCGCCGTGCCTCGGCCGCGGACCGCGGCGCGCATGACTTCGGGCTCGCCGTGGACGGTGAGGAAGCTCACCCCGCGCTCCGCGGCGCGCGCCACGCCGGCGGCGACCGTTTCGCCGATATCGTGCAGCTTCGCGTCGAGGAAGACGCGGTTGCCCCCGGCGAGCAGCCGCTCTATCAGCCCGTCCACCCCGCGGGCGAAGGCGAGCCAGAGCCCGATCTTAAAGAAAGAGACGACTCCTGCGAGGCAATCGGCCATTGCCTCGGCGGCACGAATGTCGGGCAGATCGAGCGCGACGATGAGCCGCTCGGCCATCGTTGGCGGCAGGGGACGGGGCGAGGCTATCACTGGCGCGTGTCCGGTAACGATTCCCATGACGGCCGAAAGGAAGCCCGCCGGCGGCGGGGCCGCAAGGCCGCGGCGCGCGGCGTCGGAGCCGAAGCCCGGGCCGCCGAGGCGCTCGAGGCGGCGGGCTGGACGGTGCGCGCGCGGCGGATGCGGACTGCGGCGGGCGAGATCGATATCGTTGCCGAGAAGGAGGGGATCCTCGCCTTCATCGAGGTGAAGGCGCGGCCGGGCCTGGCCGAGGCGGCCGCCGCCCTTTCGGCGCGCCAGCGGGACCGGCTGCTCCGCGCGGCCGAGATCGTTCTTGCCCAATACCCGGAGTGGGGAAAGCAAGGCGCCCGGTTCGACGTTATCGTGGTGGATAACGCCGGTGCCGTGCGGCGGATCAGCGACGCGTTCCGCGAGGAGTGACTCCTAGCGTTCGACGCACATGGCGACGCCCATGCCGCCGCCGATGCAGAGCGTCGCCAGCCCCTTGTGGGCGTCCCGCCGCTGCATCTCGTAGAGGAGGGTTATCAGGATGCGCGCGCCGGAAGCGCCGATCGGGTGGCCGAGCGCGATCGCGCCGCCGTTCACGTTCACCTTCGCCGTGTCCCAGGCCATTTCCTTGTTCACGGCGCAGGCCTGCGCGGCGAAGGCCTCGTTCGCCTCGATCAGGTCGAGATCGGAGGCTTTCCAGCCGGCGCGCGCCAGGGCCTTGCGGCTCGCCGGGATCGGGCCCGTGCCCATCACCGCCGGATCGACGCCGGCGGTCGCGAAGGCGGCGATGCGCGCGAGCGGCGCGAGCCCGCGCCGGGTGGCCTCCTTGCCGCTCATCACCACGAGCGCCGCGGCGCCGTCATTGATGCCCGAGGCGTTACCGGCGGTCACCGTGCCGTCCTTGCTGAAGGCGGGGCGGAGCTTGGCCATGGACTCGAAGTTGGCGTCGTGGCGGATATGCTCGTCCTCGGTGACCGAGATATCGCCCTTGCGCGTCTTCACCGTGACCGGAACGATCTCGTCGCGGAAGCGCCCGGCTTTCTGGGCGGCGGACGCCTTCTCCTGCGAGCCGAGCGCGAAGCGGTCCTGGTCCTCGCGGGTGATCTGGTAGGCGCGCGCCACGTTCTCCGCCGTCATGCCCATGTGGTAGCCGTTAAAGATGTCCCAGAGCCCGTCCTTGATCATGGTGTCGACGAAGGACATGTCGCCCATCTTCACCCCGGCGCGCAGATTGGCGCAGTGGGGCGCGAGCGTCATGTTCTCCTGCCCGCCGGCGACGACGATGTCGCTCTCTCCGCTCGCCACCTGCTGGGCGGCGAGGGCGACGGCGCGCAGGCCCGACCCGCAAACCTGGTTGATGCCGAAGGCGGTCTTCTGATCCGGGATGCCGGCCGCGCGCGCGGCCTGGCGCGCCGGGTTCATGCCTTCTCCGGCGGCGAGGATCTGCCCGAGGATCACTTCATCGACGTCCGCGGCGTCGAGCTTGGCTCGCTTCACTGCCTCGCCGATCGCAATGCTCCCCAATGCGTGGGCGGGCGTGCTCGCGAAGGCACCGCTGAAGCTGCCGACCGGCGTGCGCGCCGCGCCGACGATCACGATTTCCTCCATTTTGGACTCCCTCGGCCGAGTGGCGTGAAAACTTACGCCCCGCATTTCGGCATTCATAGGCTCCCGATCCAGTCCCTGAGCGGCCGCCAGAGCGCCGCTTCGGCGCTTGAGCCCGCGACCATGCCGATATGGCCGGCTTGGGGCGCGTGCATCGCGGCGCGGGGAATCAGCGCGGCCAGCGGGCGGGCACTTTCCGGCGGCACGATGCGGTCGCGCCACGGCACCGCGACGAAGGCAGGCATGCGCAAATTGGCCGGGTTCACCGCCAGGCCGGCGACGCGCCAGCTTCCGCGGCTCGGGCTGTTGGCGCCGTACCAGCCGGCGATGGCCTCGCGCGCCACGGGGGCGGCGAGCGGCACGCCGTCGTTCAGCCAGTCCTCGAGGGCGACGAAGAGCCGCGCCCGCGGGCTCGCCGGATCGAGTTGGGCGAAGGAGCGGTATTTCGCGCCGACGCCGAAGGGATCGAGGCCCGCGAACAGCATCTGGAGGCAGTCGGTCGGCAGGCTGCCGCTGAAGGCGAGCGCCGGTTCCATGAGCGGCAGAGTGCGTGCAAGGGCAAGCGCGCGCTCGGGCTCGCCGGCGTGGAAGTCCCACGGCGTGGCGAGCAGGGCGAGCGCCCGGAACCGCGAAGGCTGGCGCAGCGCCGCGGCGAGAGCGAGCAGGCCGCCCATGCAATAGCCGGCGAGCACCAGACGGCGCGGTGCGACGGCGAGCGCGCGCTCGAGCCGCCCGGCGATATAGTCGGTGAGGGTGAAGCCCCGCTCGACCTCGCCCGGCCAGCCCCAATCGAGCAGCAGCGGCCGGACGCCCGAGGCGGCAAGCCAACGCAGCATCGACGCGCCCGGGGCGAGATCGAGCACGGTGGCGCGATTGATCAGGCTCGGCACGAACAGCACCGCAGGCGCCCCGCGCCGCCCGGTGCCGTAGTCGAGGAGCCGCGTGTCCCCCTCCTGCCAGAGCACCGGCGGATCAAGCAGGTCGCGGCGATAGGGGTGGCGACGATAGGCGGCGATGCCGGCGATCAGCTCGCGGTCCTGGCGGAGCGCCTCAGCCAGGACCGCCCGGCGGAATTCCTGATCGACCGGCCCGCCCGAGGGGCCGAGCGCGGCCCTGAGCCGCCCCGCGCGCGCCGTGAATTCCGCGCTCGAGCGCGGCCAGCCGCTCCTCGAGCCGGGCGAGGCGGCGATCGAGGCGCTCGAGCGCAGCATCGCGAGCGTCAGGTGCAGCATCAACGGGCGCGGCCCCAGCCGGTGGAGAGGGCCCGGCCCCGGCATCGGCGCGTTCATGGAGCGGGTGCGGGCGCGGTTCGGCCGCGCGTGCCGAGGGGAGCGCGCCGAGCAGCGCCGTCGCCATCCCGGCCCAGAGCGAGAGCAGCCGGGTCCAGCCCTCCTGCGCTTCCCGATCGCCGGCCAGCGCGGCAAGCTCGCTCTGCCAGAGCGTGATCCAGTCGCGCGCCAGCGCCTCGATCTCGACCGCCGTGAACGGCGGCGCGTCCGCTCCGGGTGCCTCGGCCATCCGTCATCCTTCCTCCTGATACCCGGTCGCAGGGATCGCCTGCCCACGGGGCGGCCACCCGCCCCCCCAGTAACCTGCGTAGTAACCGGATAGTCGGACCAAGGCCCGGGCGCTCGCCCTCGCGGCGGCCCGGGCGGGCGGACCATAGACGCAAGCGCCGGAGCGCGGAACAAGTCGCCTGAGGGACTTGTCAGGCGGCATGACGCTCGATTTGACTAGAAAATGCGTACATGTCCAACTTTTATGTCCGGCTCGCCATAGCGGCGAGCCGTGCTTCCCGTACTCCCATTCGGCCGGAATCGGCTCTACGATCCCGCCAAGGCCGAGGATGGACAAGCCATGTCAGAAACGCCCGAGAACGAGGTGCCCGCCGCCCCCGCCGTCCAAGAGCCGCCGGTGGTCGTCAAAAAATACGCGAACCGGCGCCTCTACAACACCGAGAGCTCCAGCTACATCACGCTCGACACCTTGGCCGAGATGGTGCGCGGCGGCCGGGACTTCGTGGTCTACGACGCCAAAAGCGGGGAAGACATCACCCGCGGCGTGCTGACCCAGATCATCGTCGAGGAGGAGAACAAGGGCCGCGCGCTCCTCCCCACGAGCTTCCTTCGCCAGCTCATCGCCTTCTACGGCGATTCGCTCCAGAATCTGGTGCCGCGCTATCTCGAGCAGGCGATGACGAGCTTCGCCCGCCAGCAGCAGGAAATGCGCAAGGCGATGCAGCAGACCATGGGCAACCTCTTCCCTTTCAACATGGAGGAGATGGGGCGCCAGATGGAGCGGGCGATGACCCTCTTCTCTCCTTTCTACCGCCCGCCGGGAACCGAGCTGCCGCAGGACATGCGGGCGGCGGAATCGCAGGCGGCGGGACGGGCCCAAGAGGAGATCGAGGCGCTGCGCGCCGAGGTGGCGAG
Source organism: uncultured Pseudomonadota bacterium (assembly GCA_963745975.1). GTDB lineage: Bacteria > Pseudomonadota > Alphaproteobacteria > Acetobacterales > Acetobacteraceae > JAKAWQ01. Next base: position 788,184 of record CAVUZJ010000009.1, on the reverse strand, counting down.
CCTGCGCCGGCAGCTCGCGGATGCGCGGGCGCAGAAGCCAAAAGTGGCGCCCAAATCGCGCGAAGGTGATGCCACTGCCGGCTGAGATCTCAGCCAAGCTATTGTTGCCGCAAGCAATTGTCACGACGCGGCCGGCAGATTGGCGGCTGGCCGGCGCAGATCATTTTTGAGAGCACGATCAATTTTTCGGGCATCGCGCGGATGACACTTGCGCTCGGCGCCCTCTATGGGGAGAACCGCAGGATATATGCGGAGAGCGTGGGTGATCGATCGCCCGGAGGAGGAAGCTCGCATCGCTGCCGGTCCGTCGCCTGCGGTACGAGAGGTCGGCGTTGTGGCGCGAGGCGGTCGGCCGCAAAGCCGGGCGGTCGCGGCCGATCGGCACGTCGGCGCCCGGATCCGCGAACGCCGCTTGATGCTTGGGCTCTCCCAGCAGCAGCTCGCGCGTCTGATCGGCGTGACCTACCAGCAGGCCCACAAATACGAGCGCGGTCTCAATCGCATCTCGGCGGGCCGGTTATTCGAGATCGCCCAGGTCCTGCATGTGCCGATCTCCTGGTTCTTCGAGGGGCTCGCCGATGGGGCGGCAAGCGCTGCCCTTACGGCCGGCCAGCGGCGCGTGCTGGAACTCGCCCGCAACTTCGCGGCAATCCACAACGAGCGCCACCAGGAGGCGCTGAGCGAGATGGCCCGCGTCCTCGCCGCGCAGGCGGTCACCGAGCGCAGTCCGTAAGGACGGGCCCGAGCCGCGCCATCACCGGTTCATCAGGATCGGCAGCCGCGCAAATTCGAGCACGTGGCGTGTGACACCGCCCAGGATGAGCTGGCGGAGCCGGGAATGCGAGTAGGCGCCCATGGCGACGAGGTCGGCGCCGAACTCCGCGGCCGCCGCCAGTAAGCCTGCCCCCACCACGCCCTCCACCGGGCCGAACGTCTTGATTTCGGCGCTGACGCCATGCAGGCCCAGGTACGGAACCAGCTCCTGGGCCGCCGGTCCGCGGCGTTGGTAGCCTTCGGAGGAGAGGATGCACGCCGCCTCGGCCTTCTGGAGCCAGGGGAGTGCCGCGGTGACGGCGGAGGCGGACTCGGCGGTGCCGTTCCAGGCGACGCAGATGCGCCGACCGATGGTGGATGGCGCATCCTGGGGTGCGAGCAGGACCGGGCGGCCGGAGTCGAACAGAACGGCATGCAGCGCATCGGCCGAGGCGCCGTCGCCGCCGACGTCCGGATGTGCGACCACGGTGAGGTCGGCGAGGCGCGCCTGCTGCGCCACCAGCTCTTCCTCGCGGCCGACGGCCGAGGTGAAGCTTGCGGTCGCGGTCTTCTCGCCCGCCGGTGGCACGCCGGACGCGATCCCCTGCGCGGCAATCGCGCGTTCGAAGAGCGCATGGACCGAGGCAGCGCGCTCGCCGCTCTCCTTCTCGGTCGCCGCCATCATCTCCTCGATCATCGCCCCAGAGAGCCCCTCGCCGGCGAGCGGCGCCACGTCGCGCGAATCGACGTGGACGTGCAGCGCCGCGACATGGGCCCGCCAGATCCGGGCGACCACGAGGGCGGTCGCCAGTGCCAACTCGCCGGCGGCGGCGCTGGAGAGCGGCAGAAGAATCTTGCGGATCGCCATCGCTCCCTCTCCCCTTGTTTCCCGGCTCGGGCCGCTGACGGGTGACGTGAACCTTCCGGACTTCACGCTAGCACGGTTCGCTCGCGGCTTCCGCAAGTTGCGCGGCGGCCGCAAGCGTCGCTTCGGCCGAGCCGCCGGCGTCGAGGCGTTGCCAGCCGTGAGGCCCTCCCTCGAGGAGCAATCCCGCGGGCTGAGCTGCCGCCCGGCGAACGATGGCGGGCGTGGCGTCGGAAGGGTCGGGCTCCGGTGCCTGGCCGCGGGCGCTCACGCGGCCTTCGAGCAGGGGGAGAGGCGCCTCGAGCCAGAGACCGACGAAGGGCACGCCTGCCGTTTCGGCCGCCGCTCCGATCGCGGCCCGCTGCTCGGGGTCGAGGAACGTCGCGTCTGCGATCACCGCGTGGCCGAGGGAGGCGGCCGTGCCTGCGGCCGCAACCAGCGCGGCGTTGACCGCCCGGTTCTCCTCCGGCGCGTAGGCGGTGTCGGGGAGCCGTGTTTCCGGGCTGACGCCGTGCCGGCGCTTGCGCAGCACATCGCTTGCCAGCACTAGCGCGCCGGGCGAGGCGCCGATCCGCGGCGCGAGGGCATGGGCAAGCGTGGATTTGCCGCTGCCCGGCAGGCCGCCGACGGCGATCAGGACCGGCGGGGCGGGACGGAGGAAGCGAAGCGCGGCTGCGAGATAGGCCTCCGCCTCTTCGGCGAGGCCGCGGGACGCCTGGACAAACGCGCGCACCATCGCCCGAAGCGAGAGAAAGAACGGCAGGCCGCCGACCAGCCGGACGTCCCCGCTCTCGGCGACGTACGCGTTGAGCACGCGATTGGCGCTCGCGCGCTCGTGCCGGAGATCGAGATCCATGAGCAGGAAGGCGAGGTCGTAGCCGAGGTCGATGCTGGCCAGCCGCTCGTCGAACTCGAGCGCGTCGAACGGCACCGGCTTGCCCTGCCAGAGGCAGACATTGCCGAGATGGAGGTCGCCATGGGCGCGCCGCACGAAGCCCTGCTCCGCCCGCCGGATGAGCCAGGCCTGCCGCGCCCTCAGTGCCTCCAGGAGCGAGGCTTCCCAGGCGCGCACCTCGGCCTCGTTCAGTCCCGCCGCGAGCGCCGAGGCGCGCGTCTCGGCGGCGAGCCGGCGGAGCGAGGCCGGGTGGTCGATGCCGGAAAGCGGTGCGAGGCCCGCGTGATAGCGCGCGACGGCACGGCCGAGCTCGCGGGCGAGACGCGGCGTCAGCCTTCCCTCATCGACGATGCGGTCGAAGAAATCTCCCGCCGGAATCCGCGCCATGCGTAACACCCACTCGACCGGCTCACCTGGCCGGTCGAGGGCAAGCCGGCCGTCCGCGCCACGCACCAGAGCCGCGACATCGCGATAGAGGCCGGGCGCGGCCGGACGGTTCAGCGCAAGCTCGCGCAGCAGAAAATGGTGCCGGGCGGCGAGCGTGGTGAAATCGACATAGGGGAAGGCCACCGCCTTCTTCATCTTCCACACCGTGTCCCGGCCGAGGAAGACGGCGGAGATGTGGGTCTCGACCGGCGCGGCGCCGGCAAGCGCGCCGAGGAACGAAGCCGCCTCGCCTTGCGCCGCCGGGATCGTCATGCGGCCGCCGTCAGGGGTAGAGCAGGCCGGTCCGCCAGCCCTCGCCGGCGCGGACGAAGGTCCGCCGCTCGTGCAGCCGGAAGGGGCGTTCCTCCCAGAACTCGAATCGGGCCGGCGTCAACCGGAACCCCGACCAGAAGGGTGGCCGGGGCACCGCCTCGCCCGGGTAGCGCGCCTCGAACTCGGCGACCCGCGCCTCGAGATCGGCCCGCGCGCCGAGCGGACGCGACTGCTCCGAGGCCCAGGCCCCGATGCGCGAGAGCCGGGGGCGCGAGGCATAATATTCGTCCGCCTCTGTCCCGCTCACCGCCGCCACCGCGCCCTCGATCCGGATCTGGCGGGAGAGTGACTTCCAATAGAAGAGCAGCGCCGCGTGCGGATTGCGGGCGAGCTCCGTTCCTTTCCGGCTGCCCAGGTTGGTGTAGAAGACGAAGCCGCGTTCATCCCAATCCTTGAGCAGCACGATGCGGGCCGAGGGCGCGCCCTCTTTCGTCGCGGTCGCCAGCGTCATCGCATTCGCGTTGTCGGGCTCGCTCGCGGCGGCCGCGGCGAACCATTCGCCGAACAGGGCAAACGGCTCCCCGCTGCCCGCGGTCTCCGCCCCCAGCTCCGCCGCAAGCTCGGCCATGCCCCGTTCTCCCTCGATGGTCGCGAAGCAATAGAGCCGATCGCGGCCGGCGGGAATTGCCGTCCCCCTTGCCGGGCCGGCCCACCCCGTGCCACTCGAAAGACGGCAAGGCGCGGGTTCCCCCGGCGCCCCCATGAGGATTCGACATGCCCGAAGGAGAGAGACCCGGTCCCGCCAAAGGCACGCTGCTGACCGGCCGGCGCGGCCTGATCCTGGGCATGGCCAACGAGCGCTCGCTCGCCTGGGGGATCGCCGCTGCCTGCGCGGCCCAGGGCGCCGATCTCGCCTTCACCTACCAGGGCGAAGCGCTCGGGCGCCGCGTGCGTCCGCTCGCCGAAAGCCTCGGCTCGCAAATCGCCCTGCCCTGCGACGTCACCGAGCCCGCGGCGATCGCCGCGACATTCGAATCGCTGCGGCAAAACTGGGACGGCCTCGACTTTCTCGTCCACGCCATCGGTTTCGCCGACAAGGCCTATCTCCGCGGCCGCTACCTGGAGACGCCGCGCGAGGCCTTCCTCCAGGCGCTCGACATCTCCTGCTACTCGTTCGTCGCCCTTGCCCGGGAGGCCGTGGCGATGATGCGCCCCGGCGGCGCCCTACTCACCCTCACCTATCTCGGGGCCGAGCGGGTGACGCCGCATTACAACGTGATGGGCGTGGCGAAGGCGGCGCTCGAAGCCTCCGTCCGCTATCTCGCCGCCGACCTGGGTGCTTCCGGCATCCGCGTCAACGCGATCAGCGCCGGGCCGATCAAGACGCTCGCCGCCTCGGGGATCGGCGATTTCCGCTACATCCTGCGCTGGAACCAGCTCAACAGCCCGCTCGAGCGCAACGTGACGATCGAGGAGGTGGGCGGCGCCGCCCTCTATCTTCTCTCCGACCTTTCGTCCGGCGTGACCGGCGAGGTGCATCATGTCGATTGCGGCTATCATATCGTCGGCATGAAGAACCCGACTGCGCCCGACATCGCCGTCGCCCAGGACCCTTAGAAAAACCAGTGTCGCACAACAGCTTCGGCCAACTCTTCCGCCTGACCACCTGGGGGGAGAGCCACGGCCCGGCGATCGGCTGCGTGGTCGATGGCTGCCCGCCGCGCATCCGCCTCTCCGAGGCGGACATCCAGCCCTGGCTCGACCGTAGGCGCCCGGGGCAGTCGCGCTTCACCAGCCAGCGCGCCGAACCGGACGAAGTGCGCATCCTCTCCGGCGTCTTCGAGGGCGAAACGACCGGCACGCCGATCGCGCTCATGATCGAGAACGTCGATCAGCGCTCGAAGGACTATTCCGAAATCCGCGACCGCTTCCGCCCCGGCCACGCCGACCTGACGTACGAGCTGAAATACGGCGTGCGCGACTATCGCGGGGGCGGCCGTGCCTCGGCCCGCGAAACCGCGATGCGCGTCGCCGCCGGGGCGATCGCCCGGCGCGTGCTCGGCGAAAGCGTCCGCATCCGCGGCGCGCTTGTCCAGATCGGCCCGCACGCCGTCACCCGCGCCCGTTGGGACTGGAACGCAATCGACGCCAATCCCTTCTTCTGCCCCGACCCCGAAACCGTGCCCCTCTGGGAGGACTATCTCGCCACGATCCGCAAGGAAGGCTCTTCGGTCGGCGCCGTCATCGAGGTGGTGGCCGAGGGCGCCCCACCCGGGCTCGGCGCCCCCGTCTATGGCAAGCTCGACGCCGACCTCGCATCCGCGATGATGGGCATCAACGCAGTGAAGGGTGTCGAGATCGGCGCCGGCTTCGCGGCCGCGTCGCTCCGCGGCGAGGAGAACGCCGACGAGATGCGGATGGACCACGGCGAGGTCCACTTCCTCACCAACCATGCGGGCGGCATCCTGGGCGGCATCTCGACCGGTGCACCGATCGTCGCCCGCTTTGCCGTGAAGCCGACGAGCTCGATCCTGATCCCGCGCCGCTCGGTCGACCGCTTCGGAACCGACATCGACGTGATGACGAAAGGGCGCCACGACCCCTGCGTCGGCATCCGCGCCGTCCCCGTGGGCGAGGCCATGATGGCGCTCGTGCTTGCGGACCATCTGCTGAGGCACCGCGCCCAGAACCCCGACGCCCCCGACCGCCCGCGCCTGCCCCGCAATTAAGGCTTGGCGACTTCGCTCCTTTGCTCACCGGGCGAGCAGCGAGCGCAGCGCCGCGGCGCCCTCCCTGTATTCTGCCTCGATCGCGGCCATCGGGCCCGGGTCGGTCTTGCCGTCGCGGGCTGCCGCGCAAAGCACGCGGGCGAGCGAGGCGAGCCGTCCGAGACCGTAGGTCGCGGCGGTGCCGGCGATCGTGTGGGCGACGGCCGCTGCCTCGTCCGCCTGGCCGGCCTCGAGGGCGACGCGGAGGTTCGGCAGCCGGGCCGCGATGTCGGTGAGGCACTGCTCGGCAAGCATAGTAAGAAGGCCGGGCGGCAGCTCCTCGCGCAGCGTCGCGAGCCGGTCCGCGTCGATGCTCGCCGGTGCGGAAGGCTCCGCGGCGGCCCCTCGGCGCAGTTGCCGGAGGGGCTGAAGCTGGCCGGCGAGCGCCCTTGTCAGTTCGCTGTTCGTCACCGGCTTGCCGAGCACGTCGTTCATGCCCGCTTCCAGGCATCTTGCCTGGCTGTCGGCCGAAACCGAGGCCGTCAGCCCGACGAGCGGCATCGACGCGGCAGGCCCGTCGGACTGGCGGATCCGTCGCGCGGTCTCGAGCCCATTAATGCCAGGGAGATGGAGGTCGAGGAAGGCGATGTCGTAGGGCGTGTGTCGGAGGGTGTCGAGCGCGGCTTCGCCGCTCCCGGCGATGTCCACGAGGTGGCCGTCGCGGCGGAGCGTGGTGGCCAGGATGAGCTGGTTGGCCGGCACGTCCTCGACCAGGAGCACGCGCGAGCGCGGCAGGTGCCGGTGCCCGAGTATGGGCTCGGCCGGTTCGGCGGCGCCGGTCTCCTCGTGCGCCGGGGTGAGAGGGACGGCGATCCAGAACCGGTTTCCCTCTTCCGCAGCCTCGCAGCCGATGGCACCTCCCATCAACAGGGCGAGCCGCTGCGAAATCGCAAGCCCGAGCCCGCTGCCCGGAAGTCCGCTGGCGCTCGCGGCTTCCAGCCGCTCGAACGGCTGGAAGAGCCGTGCGCGGTCCTCCGCGCTGATGCACGGGCCGGGGTCCGTCACGGCGAGCACCAGGCGCCGCGACGGATCCCCCTCGCCAATCACGGCGCTCAGCGTGATGGCGCCGGGCTGCGAGAATTTGACGGCATTGCTGAGGAAATTGAGGAGCGCCTGGCGGAGCCGCCGCGGATCGGCGTGCAGGCGGTCGGGCAGATCCGGCGCGAGGTCGAGGGTGATCGCAAGGCCCCGCGCCTCGGCCTGGGAGTGGAACATCTCGGCGATCGCATAGAGCAGGGGGCTGAGCGCAAAATCCTCCGGCGCAAGGCGGAACCGGCCCGCATCGATCCGCGCGATATCGAGGAGATCGGTGATCAGCGTGCGCAGCGCGTCTCCCGCGCCATGCGCCGCCTCCGCGAGCTTGCGCTGGGCGGGCGGGAGCCCGGACGCGGCCAGGAGGTCGAGGCTGTTGATGACCGCGTTGAGCGGAGAACGGACCTCGTGGGCAACGGTGGCGACGAACTCCGCCTTGGCCGCAACTGCCGCTTCGGCCGCCTCTTGGGCGAGCCGCCGCGCCGCCTCGGCCTCCCGGCGCGCGGTGATATCGGCATAGAGCGTGACGAACCCGCCGTCGGGCATCAGGCTGCGGCGCAGCTCGATCGTCGTGCCGTTCGGGCGCAGGCGCTCTCTCACCCCGAGATGGGTGAGGTCGCGCACGTTCACCATACGCCGTGCGACCTCCTCCTCGCTATCGCCCGGGCCGAACTCGCCCAAGGCGGCCTGGATGCGGAGGATCTCCTCGATCGTCATGCCGATGCGCAGCAGCTCGCGCGGCACGCCGGTGCGCTCGAAGAAGAGATCGTTCCATTGCCGGATCCGGAACTCGCCGTCGAACAGCGAGACGCCGTCCGACATATTGGCGAGCATCCCCTCGAGCTGCACGGTCTTCGCCTCGGCCTCGGCCTTGGCGGCGGCGAGCCTTGCGTTCGCGTTCCTGAGCTCGGCCTCTTCGTGTGCGAGGGCCGCGGAGCGGCGGCGCACGGTGGCGAAGGCCGCGAGCGACACGGCGGCCAGCACGGCGAAGAGCAAGGCCAGCGCGCCGGCGATCAGCACCGCCCAAACCCGACCGGCATCGCTGCCGAGGGTCGCCAAGCCGATCACGGCGAGGGCGGCGAGGACGATGCCGGCCGAGGCGAGCCCCGGCATGGCCCGGAGCCGCTTCAACGCCCGCGGCGGGTTGGCAGACGACGGGTTTGCCGTTGCAGCGTCACGAGGCACCCTCGCCCGGAACAGAATTCGGCCCTTGCGCGCCCGAGATTAACCATTGGCCGGAGCCGGCACAACGCGGGAGCGTCGAGCCGAGGCTTGCCGCGCCGGGGAACGGATGCGAAGGTCCGCCCCATGCCGGGGCCACGGGCCCGGTCACTCGGTCGAATCCATTCGCTCGGACAAGGACGATATGCAGAAGATCAAAGTGAAGACCCCGCTCGTCGAGCTCGACGGGGACGAGATGACACGCATCATCTGGGGCTTCATCAAAGAGAAGCTCATCCTTCCCTATCTCGACATCGAGCTCAAATATTTCGATCTCGGCATCGAGGCCCGCGACCGCACCGAGGATCAGATCACCATCGACGCGGCGCACGCCATCCGCGAGTACGGCGTCGGCGTGAAATGCGCCACCATCACGCCCGACGAGGCGCGCGTCGTGGAGTTCAACCTCAAGAAGATGTGGCGCAGCCCGAACGGCACGCTGCGCAACATCCTCGACGGCACGATCTTCCGCGAGCCCATCATCTGCAGCAACGTCCCCCGCCTCGTCCCGCACTGGACCAAGCCGATCGTCATCGGGCGCCACGCCTATGGCGACGTCTATCGCGCGACCGACCTGAAAATCCCGGGCCCCGGGAAGGTCACGCTGACCTATCAGCCCGAAGGCGGCGGCCCGGCCGAGGTCTTCGACGTGCACGACTTCAAGGGTGCCGGCGGCGGCGTGGTCCTCGGGATGCACAACACCCGCACCTCGATCGAGGGATTCGCCCGCGCAAGCTTCCATTATGCGCTCGCGCGCAAATACCCGATGTACCTCTCGACCAAGAACACGATCCTCAAGGCCTATGACGGGTTCTTCAAGGACGTGTTCGAGGAGATCTACGAGAAGGAATTCAAGGCGGAGTTCGAGAAGAACGGCCTCACCTACGAGCACCGCCTGATCGACGACATGGTGGCTGCGTCGCTGAAATGGTCGGGCGGTTATCTCTGGGCCTGCAAGAATTACGACGGCGACGTCCAGAGCGACACCGTGGCGCAGGGCTTCGGCTCGCTCGGCCTGATGACCAGCGTGCTGATGAGCCCGGACGGCAAGACGGTCGAGGCGGAGGCGGCGCACGGCACGGTCACCCGCCATTACCGCGAGTACCAGAAAGGTCGCGAGACCTCGACCAATCCGATCGCCTCGATCTTCGCCTGGACGCGCGGGCTCGCCTATCGCGGCCGCTTCGATAACACGCCCGAGGTGACGCGCTTCGCCGAAACCCTCGAGCGCGTCTGCGTCGAGACGGTCGAGTCCGGCGCCATGACCAAGGACCTCGCGATCCTGATCGGCAAGGATCAACCGTGGCTCAACACCGAGGCGTTCCTCGCCAAGATCGACGAGAATTTGCGCCGCGCCATGGGCGGCAACTGAGCCCCGGGGCCTTTTCCGCGAGCGGGCGATGGACGGGCATCGGGTCGGGCCGCCGCGGCGCGCTTGCAAGCGGACTGATCGCCGGCCTGACGCTTGCCACCCCGCGCATCGAGGCGCAGGTGATCAATACCGACACCGTGGGCCTCGACGCGGGTGAAGTGCGGGTCGCCGTCGGCGCGGACCAGGTGCCGGCGTACTACGCCAAGCCCGATCGCGCCGGCACCTTCCCGATCGTCCTGGTCGTCGAGGAGATTTTCGGCGTCCACCACTACATCCAGGATATCTGCCGCCGCCTCGCCAAGCTCGGCTATCTCGCCATCGCGCCCGAGCTCTACTGGCGCTTCCCCGATCTCGCCCAACTGACGAGCTCGGCCGAGATCATGAGCCAGGTGGTGTCGAAAACCCCGGACGCCGACGTCATGCGCGATCTCGACGGCGCTTCCTCCTGGGCGGAGGCGCATGGCGGGGACGCGCGGCGACTCGCGATCATCGGCTTCTGCCGCGGCGGGCGCGATGTCTGGCTCTATGCCGCGCACAACGCCCGCCTCCGCGCCGCGGTCGCCTGGTACGCGCCGCTCGGCGGCAAGACTTCGCCCATCCAGCCCGAGACGGCACTCGATGTCGCCGGCGCAATCCACTGCCCGCTGCTCGGCCTCTATGGCGGGCAAGACCCCTCCAGCACGCCCGCGCAGATCGCTCAAGCCGAGGCAGAAGCCAAGGCGGGAGGCCGTACCGTCGAAATCATCGTCTATCCGGACGCGCCGCACGGCTTCCATGCGGATTACCGGCCGAGCTATCGCAAGGCGGACGCTGAGGATGGATGGCGGCGCATGCTGGCCTGGCTCCATCGCTACGACGCGTGAGCGAGCCCCCCGCTCCGCCAACCTATGCGGCGAGCACGCTCGCGCGCGTCCACTCCTTCGCCTTCGTCGGCATCGAAGCGGTCCCGGTGGAAGTGCAGGTGCAGATCTCCTCGGGCCTGCCTGCGTTCCTCATCGTCGGTCTCGCCGACAAGGCGGTGGCGGAATTGCGCGAGCGCGTACGCGCGGCGCTAACCGCGATGGGGCTCGCCGTGCCGCCGCGCCGCGTCCTCGTCAACCTGGCACCGGCGGATCTCATCAAGGAAGGCAGCCATTTCGACCTGCCGATCGCGCTCGCACTCCTCGCCGCGATGGGCGTGCTGCCGATCGAGGAGCTGGCAAATTTCGCAGCCCTCGGGGAGCTTTCTCTCGACGGCGCGCTCGCCCCCGTGGGCGGCGTGCTGCCCGCCGCCCTCGGCGCCTCGGCGCGCGACCTCGGCCTGATCTGCCCCGAGGCGCAAGGCGGCGAGGCGGCGTGGGCTGGCCGGATCGAAGTGCTGGCCCCGACGGACATCATTTCCCTTGTGAACCATTTCAAGGGAAGCCAGGTCCTGAGCCCGCCCGAGCCGCCGGGCGTCCAGCAGGCCACGAACGTCCCCGACCTCGCGGAGGTCAAGGGAATGGAAACGGCGCGCCGCGCGCTCGAAATCGCCGCCGCGGGCGGGCACAACCTCCTCCTCATCGGCCCGCCGGGCGCCGGCAAATCGATGCTCGCCGCGCGCCTTCCCGGCCTCCTGCCGGACCTCACCGCCGAGCAGGCCCTCGAGGTCAGCATGGTCCACAGCCTCGCGCGCATGCTCGACGGCGGGCGGCTGATCATGCGCCCGCCCTTTCGCGAGCCACACCATTCGGCCAGCCAGGCCGCACTCGCCGGCGGCGGCAACCGCGCGAGCCCCGGCGAGATCAGCCTCGCCCATTGCGGCGTCCTCTTCCTCGACGAGCTGCCGGAATTTCCCCGCCAGGCGCTCGACGGCTTGCGCCAGCCCATGGAAACCGGGCGCACCACCGTCGCCCGCGCCGCGGCACATCTCACCTACCCCGCGCGCTTCCAGCTCGTGGCCGCCATGAATCCCTGCCGCTGCGGCTATCTCGGCGACGCCGGGCGCGAATGCGGCCGGGCGCCCCGCTGCGGTGAGGACTACCAGACCCGCATCAGCGGCCCGTTGCTCGACCGGATCGATCTTACGGTCGAGGTGCAGCCGGTGCCACCCTCGGTTCTCTCTCGCGCGCCCTCGGGCGAATCGAGCGCCACCGTCGCCGCCCGCGTCGCTGCCGCGCGCACCATCCAAAAGACCCGCTACGCCGAACCGGGCCGGCTGAACGCGACCGCCGACCCGGACAAGCTCGCGATCGCTACGGACGCCCGGCGCTTCGTCGAGGAAGCCTCCGAGAAGCTCGGCTTTTCCGCGCGCGGCTACACGCGCGTGCTGCGCGTTGCCCGCACGATCGCCGATCTCGCCGGACTGGAGACGGTGGAACGAATGCACGCGGCCGAGGCGTTCCGCTTCCGCCACCGCATTCCCGGCCGCGGCATGCCCGGCCGGTAGGGCAGGGGGGCTCTGCCCCCCTGCACCCCTCGCCAGGGCCTTGAGGCCCTGGACCCCCAACGTTTGCCTGACCCGGCAGCGAGGCTGACGCCCGGCGTCCCAGCGCTATGCCGCGCCGAACAGGCCCGCCCCCCACCATCCCGAAAGCCTCGACCGCCGGTGGGGCGGCCAACATCTAAACGAATGGGTTCCAAGGGCTCGCCCTTGGCGGGGTCCAGGGGCGGAGCCCCTGGCCTGACCTGCTTCAAGCAGTGCCCAAAACTCTCCCGCCCACCGCGTCGAGCTTCGCGATCAGCTTTGCGTCGCGCATTGCGGGGGCGGTGATGATTGCGTGCTCGAGTGCCTGTTGGCAGCCGGCGTGGCAGAGCGGCCGCGGTTTGGCGAGGCGTGGGAGCACGGCGCGGAGCAGTGCTTGGGCGTGGGCGGCGTTGTCGTTGAGGGTGCGCACCACGGCTTCGACGGTGACGTGGTCGTGCTCGGGGTGCCAGCAATCGTAATCGGTCACCATGGCGACCGTCGCGTAGCAAAGCTCGGCCTCGCGGGCGAGCTTGGCTTCGGGCATGTTGGTCATCCCGATCACCGAGGCGTTCCAGGAGCGGTAGAGCGCGCTTTCGGCGCGTGTCGAGAATTGCGGCCCCTCCATGACGAGGTAGGTTCCCCCGCGCGTGAAGGGAAGGGAGATTGCGTTTGCGGATTCCGCGAGCGCGTCGCCGAGCCGCGTGCAGACCGGGTCGGCCATCGAGACGTGGGCGACGCAGCCTTCGCCGAAGAAGCTCTTCTCGCGTGCGAAGCTGCGGTCGATGAACTGATCGACGATCACGAAGTGCCCGGGTGCGAGCTCTTCCTTCAGGCTGCCGACCGCCGAGAGCGAGATCACCTCGGTCACGCCGACGCGTTTGAGCGCGTCGATATTGGCGCGGTAGTTGAGGTGGGTGGGCGAGAGCGGGTGGCCGTGCCCGTGTCGGGCGAGGAAGACGCAAGCGTGCCCGTCAAGGCGGCCGAAGAGCAGCGCGTCCGACGGCGCGCCCCACGGCGTATGCAGGCGCTGCCAGCGTTTTTCCTCCAGTCCCTCGATATCGTAGAGCCCCGAGCCGCCGATGATCCCGATCAGCGGTGCTATGTCTTCGGCCATCAATGCTCCACGTCGGCCCAGACCTTGCGCTTGAGCGCGTAGGTCAGGCCGGTGAGGAAGACGAGGAAGAGAACGACGCGCACACCGATACGCTTGCGCTCCTCCATATGCGGGTTGGAGACGAAATAGAGGAAGGTCGCTACGTCGTGTGCCATCTGCTCGACGGTCGCCGGTGTGCCGTCGGCGTACTGGACGAGCCCGTCATGCAGCGGTGGCGGCATGGCGATGAAGTTGGCCGGAAAATAGATGTTGTAGTACCGGCCGGGCGGCACGCTTATGCCCGCCGGCGGGTTTCGAAAGCCGTTGAGGATCGCGTAGATGAAAGTCGGGCCGCCTTCGAAGGCATTCGCCATCAGCGACATGTCGGGTGGCACCGCGCCGTTGAACGTCGCCTCCGCGGCCGCCACCGAAGGGAACGGCGAGGGGAACGCGTCGGCCGGCTTGCCCGGCTTGCCGTCCACCATCACCGAGGCAGCGATCGCCGCGATCTCCGGGTCGTTGAAGCCGATGCCGGCAAGGTCCCGGAAGTGCATCTGGGTCATCGAGTGGCAGGCCGAGCAGACCTGCTTGTAGACTTGGTAGCCGCGCTGTGCGGCGGCCCGATCGAAGGTGCCGAACGGACCATCGAAGCTCCAGTAGACGTGCGGCAATGGCGGCGTTTCCTGCGCCGCGGCCGGCATCGCGCCGAGTGCGGCGAGGATGGCCGCGACGAAGGCGGCGGCGAAGGGGCGCATCACGCCTTCTCCATCGGCCGCGCGGCGGCTCCCGCCGGCAGCGCGCCGCCTCCGAGCACCCGCTTGCTGATGCTTTCGGGCAGCGGCAGCGGCCGCTCGAGCTTGCCGAGCACCGGCAGCAGCACGAGGAAATGGATGAAGTAGTAGGTGGTCGCCAGCCGGCCGAGCAGGATGAAGATGCCGATCGGCTGGTTCGAGCCGACATAGCCGAGCAGCAAGACGTCGGCGACGAGAAGGACCATGCACCAGCGGTAGATCGGGCGGAAGCGGCAGCTTCGCACCGGGCTCGTGTCGAGCCAGGGGAGCACGAAGAGAATGAGGATCGAGCCGAACAGGAGCGTGACGCCGCCGAGCTTGTTCGGCACCGAGCGCAGGATCGCGTAGAACGGCAGGAAGTACCATTCCGGCACGATGTCCGAGGGCGTCTGCAGCGGATCGGCCTGGATGTCGTTGTTCGGGTCGGAGAGGAAGTGAGGATAGAAGAAGACGAGGATCGAAAGGACGATCAGGTAGACGCAGATGCCGACGCTGTCCTTCACCGTGTAGTAGGGATGGAACGGCAGCGTGTCCTGCGGGCCCTTCACGTCGATGCCGAGCGGATTGTTCGATCCCACCGTGTGCAGCGCCATGATGTGCAGGAAGACGACGCCGACGATGATGAACGGCAGCAGGTAGTGCAGGCTGAAGAATCGGTTGAGCGTTGGGTTGGCAACTGCGAAACCGCCCCAGAGCCAGGTCACGATGCCATGGCCGACGACCGGGATCGCGGAGAAGAGGTTGGTGATGACGGTGGCGCCCCAGAACGACATCTGCCCCCACGGCAGCACGTAGCCCATGAAGGCCGTGGCCATCATCAGCAGCAGGATCACGACGCCGATCATCCAGATGAGCTCGCGCGGCTTTTTGTAGGAGCCGTAATAGAGGCCGCGGAAGATGTGGACATAGACGATGACGAAGAAGAGCGAGGCGGCGTTCATGTGGATGTAGCGGATCAGCCAGCCCCAGTTCACGTCGCGCATGATGCGATGGACCGAGTCGAACGCGGCGTTGGTGCTCGGGTCGTAGTTCATAGCGAGGAAGACGCCGCTCGCGATCATGATCGCGAGGTTGACGGTGGCGAGCGCGCCGAAATTCCAAAAATAGTTGAAGTTCTTCGGCGTCGGGAAGGCGCGGTATTCCTTCTGCATCGCCGTGAAGATCGGCAGCCTGGCATCGATCCAGTGCACCACCGGATTCTTGAACTCGTTGTCCTTGAGACCCAGATCGGCCATCGTACGTCTCGCTTCCTCGTTTTTTTTCCGCGCGGCGGTTCGGCACGAGCGGGCGGCCTTAAGCGCAACCGCCCGGCAGCCGGTGCCCGATCGAAGGGCATCCGGAGGCTCCAGGGGCGGCGCTTGGGTCAACCGCGCGGCACCGTGCGGTCGGGTCGCCCCGGTCGCACGTGAATGGTATATTACGTGCCCGGCTTCGCCCCTGCAACACGCCCCCTGGCCGCGGGCGGGCAGGAAATGACTGAGGGGCTCATGGACTCAATGCGGAGTGGAGATGGCCGGGCGCCGCCGCATGCGGCGCTCAAGGACGAGGCGGGGGCGTGGTTTCGTGCGCTGCAGGGCCGGGTCATTGCGGCGTTCGAGGCGATCGAGGACGAGGCTGCCGAAGGGCTGCCCAAGTCGCTTTCCGACCGGCCCCCGGGCCGCTTCGTCCGCACCGCCTGGACGCGGCCCGCGCTCGAAGGCGGCGGCGAGATGGCCGTGATGCACGGGCGCGTCTTCGAGAAAGTGGGCGTCAATTTCTCCGCGGTCGCCGGCCGCTTCGACGAGGAGTTCCGCCGCCAGATCCCCGGAGCGGAGGCGGACCCGCGCTTTTTCGCGACCGGGATCAGCCTGGTTGCGCACATGCAAAGCCCGCGTGTGCCGGCGGTCCACATGAACACGCGCCTCGTCATCACCACCAAGGGCTGGTTCGGCGGCGGCGCGGACCTCACGCCGATGCGCCTCGATGCAGGCGAATTGGTGGAGGACGCCGCCCTCTTCCATGCCGCGCTCAAGGAAGCCTGCGACAGGCACGGCGCGGACTACTATCCGCGCTTCAAGGAATGGTGCGACCGCTATTTCTTCCTCCCCCACCGGGGCGAGCCGCGCGGCGCCGGCGGCATCTTCTTCGACCATTTCTTCAGCGGCGACGCCCGCGCCGATCTCGCCTTCACCCGCGATGTCGGGCTTGCCTTCCTCGATGTCTATCCGCGCATCGTCCGCGCCCGCATGTCGCTTCCCTGGAGTGCGGCGGACCGCGCCCACCAGCTCGTCCGCCGCGGCCGCTATGTCGAGTTCAACCTGCTCTACGATCGTGGCACTGCGTTCGGGCTGAAGACCGGCGGCAATCCGGAGGCGATCCTGATGAGCATGCCGCCCGAAGCGCGCTGGCCGTGACCTCTACTGGGCAAGCGCCTGGCTGCGGACGAGCCGGGCATAGAGCCCGTCCTCGGCCAGCAGGCTGGCATGCGTGCCCTGCTCCACGTCGCGCCCGTCGGCCATGGCGACCACGAGGTCGGCATCGCGAACGGTCGAGAGCCGGTGCGCGATCACGATTGTCGTGCGCCCCTGCCTCAGCCGCGCGAGCGCCTGCTGCACCGCCGCCTCGCTCTCGGTGTCGAGCGCGCTCGTCGCCTCGTCGAGCAGCAGGATGCGCGGATTGCGCAAAAGCGCCCGCGCCAACGCCACCCGCTGGCGCTGCCCGCCCGAGAGCCGCTGCCCGCTCGGCCCCACCCGCGTGCCGTACCCCTCGGGCAGGGCGGCGATGAAGTCCGCCGCCGCCGCCGCTTCCGCCGCCGCCTCGATTGCCGCGTCCGACGCCCCCGGCCGGCCCATCCGGATGTTGACGGCGATGCTGTCGTCGAACAGAAGCGGGTCCTGCCCGACATAGGCGATCGCGTCGCGCAGGCTCGCCAGCGTGAGCTGGCGGGCATCGACCCCGTCGATCACGATCCTGCCGCCCGTCGCGTCGTGCAGGCGCGGGATCAGCGCGATCGCGGTCGACTTGCCGGCCCCCGAGGGGCCCACCAAGGCGAGGGTGCAGCCGGGCGCCGCCTCGAAGCTGAGGTCGACGAGCCCGTCGCGGCCGTCCGGATAGACGAAGCGCGCGTGCTCGAACTGCACCCGCCCCGCCCCGGGCGGGAGCGCGATGGCGTCCGGCCGCTCTACGATCGTCGGCCGTTCATCGACCACCGCGAAGATCCGCACCAGTCCGGCGAGCCCCTCCTGGAGCGAAGCGTTGAGCGAGCCCAGCGAGCGCAGCGGCCGCGAGGCGATCAGGAGGGCCGCGACGAAGCCCGAGAAATTGCCGAGCGTGTGGCCGCCGAGCGCGGCGCGCCAGCCGGCGAAGCCGATGACGAGCGCGACCGCCGTCCCCCCGAGCACCTCCAGCACCGGATCGACCCGCGCCCGGTTCCGCGCCATCCGGTAGAGCGCGTCGTAGAGACGATCGAACGCCATGCCGGCGCGTTTCCGCTCCTCGTCCTCCAGCCGATAGGCCCGCACGGTGCGCGCCTGGGCGAAGCTTTCGTTGAGCATCGCCGCCGCCTCGCCGGTCCGCTCCTGCATCCCGCTCGAGGCGCGCCGGATCCGCGCCCCGAGCCTGAGGATCGGCAGGCCCGCCAGCGGATAGAGAACGGCCGCGATCAGCGTCAGCTCCCAATCGAGCCAGAGCATCGAGGCGATCAGCCCGACGACGGTGAAGATATCGGCGATGCCGTTGATGGCCCGCGCGAGCGCCTCGCGGATCACCGTCGCGTCGGTGGTGAAGCGCGCCGCGAACTGCGCCGGCGCCTCCCGCTCGACCCGGGCGAGGTCGGCGTAAACCAGGTGGTCGAACATTCGCCCCTGGAGCGAGCGCACCACCTTCAGCACCAGCTTCTGCACCAGGACGCTCTGGCCATACTGGGCCCCCGCCTTGAGCGCCGAGACGATCACCACGATCACCGGCACCTGGTAGAGGATGCGCGGGTCCTTGTCGGCGAACATCGTGAAGGCGTGGTCGATGATCACCGGGTAGAGCGCCGTGGTACTGGCCATCAGCAGCGTCAGCAGCAGGATCGGCGCGAACAGCGCCCGCTGGGGCAGGATATGCTCCCGCCACAGCCGGACAACGAGCGCGCGGGTCGAATCCTGGGGTGGCTTCAACATGCGCGGCCTTTATCAGCCGTTGTGCCGTCTTGAAAGCTCGGTGCGGCAGGCCGCCGCGTCCGCGACGCACCCTCCCGCCAGCCACCAGGCGCGCACCGCGGCGAGCGCCGCGCCGACCGCCGGCCCGGGCTCCATCCCGAGCGCCAGCGCATCGCGGCCGCTGAGCGGGAACACCGGCCGGGGGAGGGTGGCGAGCCGCGCTCTGAGCCGCCCGCCTGCCGGCCCGCCGATCCCGGCGAGCAGGCTCCGCGCGATCAAGAGCTCGGCCGGCTCGTCGGCGAGCAGCCGTCTCAGACACGCGATATCCGCATCCGCCGCCGGCACCGTCCCCCGCCGCAGCTCCGCCAGCCGCTCGGCCTCCGCGCCCGAGAGCTTGAGCCGCTCCGCGAGCTTCCCCAACTCGCCCCGTGCCAGCGCGGCCAATCGCAGCAGCGGGTCCGCCGGCGCCCCGAGTGCGGCCAGCCGGTCGAGCCCGGCCAGCGCGCCCGCCTCGGGCAAGACCGCCGCAAGCACGCCAAGCCGCCGCATCAGCGCGAGCGCCGGCCGCGGCTCCGGGGCGGCAAGCAGCCGCTTCAATTCGCTCCAGACGCGCTCGGCGGAGAGAAGGCCGAGATGCTCCGCCGCAGCCCCGAGGTCCGCGAGCGTTGCCGCCTCCGGCTCCACGCGCGCATAGACCGCGAAGAAGCGGAAGAAGCGGAGCGTCCGGAGCTGGTCCTCCGCGAGCCTGAGCGACGGCGGCCCGACGAACCGCACCCGCCCGCCGATCAGGTCGGCGATCCCGCCGAAATAGTCGAACACCCAGCCCTCGCGCGTCAGCGAGAGCGCATTCAGCGTGAAATCCCGCCGGGCCGCGTCCGCCTCCCAGCTCCTTGTGAAGGCGACCTCGGCGTGCCGTCCATCGGTCGTGACGTCCGAGCGCAGCGTCGTGATCTCGAAGCTCCGCCCCTCCGCGAGCGCGGTCACGGTACCGTGCGGGAGCCCGGTCGGCAGCGCCCGGAGTCCCGCCCGTTCCAGCGCCGCCGTCACCGCCTCGGGCGGGCTCGGTGTCGCGAGATCGACGTCGCTCACCCGCCGCGCCAGCAGCGCATCGCGCACGGCCCCGCCCACCACCCGCGCCTCCGGCAGCACGGAAAGCACCCGCTTGAGGCCCGGTTCGGCGAGGAATTCCGGCGGCGCAATCCTCAGCGCCGGCGTCGGGTCGGGGGACAGAAGCGCTCTCCTGATGGTCTTCCGTCCCGCTTAGCACAGCTAGGCGCCGACCCCGATGGACAGCGCCGCCTTCCTGGCCACATGAATTGCTTCCCCATCGCGGCGGGGCGAGGATGGTCGGGCAGGAAATATTCCGTGAGGCGATGGCGCGGCTCGGCGCGGCGGTGACCGTGGTCACCACGGCCGGTCCGGCCGGCCGCGGCGGCTGCACGGCCTCCGCGGTCTGCAGCGTCACCGACGACCCGCCGACGCTGCTCGTCTGCCTCAATCGCGGCGGCGAGATGCATGGGCTCGTCAAGGCGAACGGCGTGCTCTGCGTCAACACCCTCGCGGCGGCCCAGGAGGCGCTCTCGCCGCTCTTCGCTGGAGAGAAGGGCCAGCGCGTGGACGAGCGGTTCGTCGACGGAGATTGGCGCGTGCTCGAGACCGGCGCCCCGGTGCTCCAGGGCGCCGTCGTCAGCTTCGATTGCGTGGTCTCGCAGGTGACCGAGGTCGGCACCCACGGCGTTTTCTTCTGCGCCGTGGCCGCGATCGCGCTCGGCTCGCCGCACGACGAGGCGCTGATCTATTTCCGCCGCCGCTATCATCGCACCGCCTCGACGGTCGCCGGCCGCCGGGCATAGGTCGGCCTTCTTCACACGGCGGGTGGTGCTTGCTATGAGCCCGGTTCGGCGCCGGGTGGGGGCGCATAGCTCAGTTGGTAGAGCAGCTGACTCTTAATCAGCGGGCCGTAGGTTCGAGTCCTACTGCGCCCACCAATACAATCAAGGGGTTGGAAGTGGGCGTGAGGCCCATCGTCCGACTCGGGCCGCCGCAGGCCAAGCTCCGAGGCCTCGATTCCGAGGCTGCGGCCGCTGGACCGTCGGGTCCCCCTAAATTGAATGCCCGCCCCTTTGGGGGGCGGGCCATGCCGGTCCTGGGGGATCGGCCGCGAGCATCGGTTGCCTGGTGTCGGCGACGCCCGGGAGGGCACGCAGTTATCCGAGCACAGGCCGAATGGGCGCCCGTATGACCTTAATCAAGGCGCTGGAGACGGAGGCTCCCCCCCCTTTCCAACTTTTCCAACTCTCTTCCAACTCGGGTGTTGCAGGGACGTTCCGGGCGCCGGTCAGCGCGCCGGAAGTGCCCTGCGGGGGACGAGCACGAAAGGGGGAAGGCCGAGCTCGCGGCGCTTGGCGTTGACGAGCGCGAGGGAGGCCTCCCTGTCGCGGTGGTCGAGCCTCTGCGCGAAGCCCCGGTCAGCCGCCCAGCGCTCGAGCTGCTCCCACTCGGCCTGGACGGGCCCGGTCGCGACGGCGGGGACCCGGGCAGGGATGGTCGTACGAGGGGCCGCGGGCTGTTCGGGACGCCGGAGGCCGAGCTCCGCCGCCTTGATCCCCAGGCGCCGGACCGCCGGGGCCGGGAGCGGCTTGCCCGGGAGAGCCTTAAGCATCCGGAGGATCTCCGGGGCTTCCGTGCCGCGCGGCCATTCGCGGCGCACGACGGCCTTGCGCTCGTCGGTCCATACCGGCGAGCGCGACGGAACGGGCGCGGAGGGTGCAGCCGCGGCCGGGGGGGAGCCCGCGGCGGTCACGGGGGCCGGCAGGGGCGCTGGGCGCTCGACCGGCGCCAGGAACGCGCGCAGGGCCTCCAGGAGTTCCGCTGGAAGGGTGAGGTGCACGTGCAGGACGAGCGGCGCCACGGGCGCCGGCGTGTCAGCCATGCGCCGGAAGGGTGGTCCGGACGGGCAGCGGCGCGGCGTGGATATTGCGGGCGCGCCAGGCGTCCATCGCGCGGGCGACGGCGAGCGCCTCGGCGATCTTCGGGCCTTCCTCCGTGAGACGGTTCGTGGTCTGGGCCAGGGCGGCGCGCCGCTCGGCCCACTCGCGCACGAGATCGGCTGCCGCGGGATCGCGCGCCAGGAGGGTGAAGAGCGGCTCGTCCGGAGAGGCCTTGGCGTAGCAGTCATGCGTGCCGGGCCGCGCTTTGGTGCCCATGGGGAATTTCCTGGATGGGGGAATTGGGTGAACGGAAGGGGACGCGGCGGGCGGAGGGCCGCGGGCCTCGGCGCCACACGAATCGAAGAGGACCGTTCGAGAGGGAGAGAAGGCGCGAAGGGGAAGGCCCGGCGGATCAGTCACGCTCGTCGGGGTCGTCATTGTCGGGATCGTCGTCGAACAGCTCGGGCGCTGGGGCGCCGAACTGAGCAGCGGACGGATGCCAGCCGGGCAGCGCGCCGCTGAGCGCCTTGCGGAGGGCCGCGACGCTCGAGGGCGGCTTGAGCTCGACCTCGGCGGCGGCGCCCCGGAGGAGCTCGCCGTTGGCGGTATCGAGGAACTCCGGGTCGTCGAAGCGCGGGAGATGCGCGTCCGCGTTGATGGCCGCGCCGATCCATTCGGCCGCAGCCCCGGAGCCGGGCGCGTAGCTGCCCGAGCCCGGTGCGCTGAACGCGAGGAGGGCCGCGAGGAGCTTGCGCGCAGCGACGGGGGCGATGTCCGCGTGATCGGGCGCCAGCTGGCCGCCAGGGAGCAGAAGGCGTGCGGCGGCCGACTGCGCGGCCTCGCGGCCTTCGCCGCGGATCACGAGGTTCCTCGCCGCAAAGGCGAGCACGAGGAGCGAAAGGACGGTGGGCGGCGGAATGTCGTCGAGCGAGAGCGCAGCGCGAAGTGCCGTGGTCTTGCGGCTGGCGACGAGGGCGAGCCCTTTGGCGGTGATGGGCCCGCGCGCCGGCGCCCCCGGCGACGGCTCGGGCGCGTGGGCCTCGGCGTCCGCATGACGCGGCGTAGGCGCCGGGCGCACGACGCGGGCGAGAGCGCTGCCGAGGGACCAGCCGGAGGTGATGACGCCGGCGATCACGTGGTCGCCGCGCTTGCCGGCAAAGGGACGGCCGGGTTCGGCGTCACGGTCGGACCGCATGCAACCGGCGGGGATGGACGGCGGCGAATCCTTCAGCTCGACGAGCTGGCCCGTGACGCCGGCGGCGACGAGGGAATCGATCCAGGCCCCGAGCGCAGCCCGCTGGGCCGCGAGGAAGCCCTTCACGTCCGTGGTGGCGAACTGTTCCTCGCTCCCGGGCTCAGCGAAGAGGTCCTCGGCGAAGACAACGCCGGCGGCCGCGGGGTCGAAGATTGCGCGGTCGCGCGGGATCGCCGCGAGCGCGCAATGCCCGACGACACGCCACCAAAGCGGCACCTTTACCTTGCCGCGGCCCGCCCAGGAATCTTTGGCGCGGAGTGCGTTTCGCTGAATGTCCGGAGGAGCGACGGCGATGCGCGCGACCTGGGTGCAGGAGGGAAGACCATACTGCTCGAACGCGGCAAGCATGTCCGGATGCATCGAGCCGAGAAGGTCGAGCTGGCGCGCGCGGCGCTCGGTGAGGCCGAGGGCTTCGGCAGCGCGGGCGTGTGTATAGCCGCGCTCGCGCAGGCGCGTGAGGGCGCGCCAGGTGTCGACGGGAGGAAGCGCCTCGCGGACGGTGTTCTCGGCGAGGCCGGCGGCGAGCGCGTCCGCGTCATCGAAGAGAGGCGAGAGCTCGACCGGGATTTCGGCGAGGCCGGCGACGCGGGCGGCGGCGAGGCGGCGCGCGCCGGCGACGAGGAGGTAGCCGTTGCCGTTCTCGCGCACGAGGATCGGCTGGAGGACACCGAGCGTGCGGATGGACTGGACGAGCGCGTCGAAGAGCGGGCCCTCCGCGGGCGCGGTGCGCGGAGCCGTCTCGGGGACGTGAATGGCGTCGAGGGGAAGGGTGTTCAAAATGGGGACCTAATGTTGCGGCCGGCGGTGGTGCGGGCCGTGAGAACCACCGCGACGGCCTGGGCGAGGTGGGGGTCCGGCGTGCGGAGGAGGGCGATCGGGATGGAGGTGCGACGCTCGGTCCAGAAAACGATCGACCAGACGGCCGAGACGCGGGTTGCGTGGGCTAGCCCGGGCATCGGGAGCACGTCCGTCGTTGCGGCGATGAGCTCGAAGGAGGTCGCGCAGTGGTGTGCAGCGACGGCGATGTCCGCGCTGAACTCGCCGAAGGCGAAGGGCGCGCAGCTGAAGTCGAGGGAGCTCATGGCGCCGGGCGCGCGTCGGGAGGGTTGAACGGGCAGCCGACAGTCCTGAGCACTGTGCCGGTGGAGACGATGCGGAGCGCGAAATGGCCACGTGCGTAGGAGCGCGTTCCGCTGTTGAGCGCGATCGTGCCACGCTTTACGAGGCGATAGAAAGCGCAGGCGACGTCATAGGCCGAGCAACGAACCATGCTTATCCGGTTATCACCCACGGCTTCTACCCCTAGATGATCAGCCGCAAAGGGATGGCTTCGACAGTCAATCGCGGGGCGGCCTGCCGCTTCAATTCGCGCTCGAACTCGATGGTCAATTCATCGATGTGCGGCTCTGATGTTGGAATTTCCGGCGCGATACGCGTGACGAAGCATTGGACCGGTATGCCGCTTTCAGTTTCGCCCTGCCAGACGCGGGCTTGAACATCTCGTCCGCCGACAACCGACGTTACGATCTTGCTGGTGTTTTCAATAGTGATTTTCATGGAAGCTGGCACCTAAAACCGGCCAAAGTATTGACGGACATGACGATCCATAGCGCCAAGGCCGAACTCTCTTCGTCAGTGACGCGGCTGTCAGCCTCGCAAACCACGCCGCCATCGGCGCCGAGGATTTCGCCGACCACCTCGTCGCAGAGACGCCAAGGAGCAGCCGCGCCGAGTTTCGCGAGTTCACCCGCGAACTGCTCGCTACCCGTCGGATGAGAAATGCCGGCGATCTGCGTGGCCACCTCGCGGAGCATCACGGCGAGACGATCGGCTTCGCGCCCCGGAATCGGTCCCAAGCGATTGTCGATCTTGTCGGCCTGAGCGATGAGACTTTCAGCGGTCACCATATCTAGATCCTGTGGGTGTCAAGCGGATAAGCATGCAACGAACGGGAAGAACCGTCGCGAGCTCCGCGCAGCGGGGAAGGTCGGGCCCTGGCGCGGCGAGCAGCCATGTGAGGAGGGCCGCGCGGACGCGCTCGGCGGTCGGCGACGAGCGGCTCATCCGGTTTCCTTTCGGTGGGAGGGAAGGACGAGCTGTTCGGCGTCGAGGCGGCGCTGGAAGGCCACGCGCGCGAGCTCGGCGGTGCGCACCATGTAGCGGTTCATGATCGCCGCGACGGTTTCCTGGCTGTGGCCGGTGACCGAGGCGATGAGCGGCGTGTCACAGCCGGCCTCGGCGAGGCGGGTGACGGCGGTGTGGCGCAGATGCATGAAGGTGAGCTCGCGCATGCGGACGCGGAAGGCGTGCGCCTCCTGCGCGTCACGCCCCGGCAGCAGATAATCGATGTCGAAATGCGGAGAGGTTTTGGCGGCGCGGGCGCGGACGGCCGAGAAGACGTGCCGGAAATTGTCGGCCGTGTAGGGGCGGCGCGTTTCCTCGGAGAGGATGATCGCGGTTGCGGGCGTGCTCCGCGTGCGCGCGAGCTCGGCCTCGAGCCGCTCGGCGAGATGGGGGACCAGCGAGACGGGCAGCGAGACGCGCGCGCCGGTTTTCGACTGGCGCACGATCAGGCTGCCGGCACGCCAGGCGTGGCGCGGGAGGCGTAGGACGTCCCCCTCACGCTGGCCGAGCCATTCGTTGAGAACGACGGCCGTCCCCACCGAGGGACGGCCCATGGCGTCGGCCGCGGCGGCAAAAGCGCGCACCGCCTCGCGCGGCCAGATGAGGCCGGAGGGCTCGGAAAGGTGCAGCCCTGGACGCATCGCGACATTCGCGTGAAGGAACGAGTTGCGACGCCCGTGCTCGAGGAGCAGCCGGAGCACACGGACGATCGCGTTGGCGTAGGCGGGCGTGCGGCGGAACGCATCCTTGAGGTCCTGGACGGCGGCTTCGTCGATCGCGCGGAGGGATTCGTCACCGCCCCAGGCCTCGAGCTTGGCGAGGCACTGCCCGTAACCGCGGCGTGTTGCCGGGGCGAGGCCGCGCCAGGCCTCCGAGCGGCGATAGTGGGTGCTGAGGGCGCCGAGGGTGTGCGGGACCGGCGTCGGACGCGCGGCGGTGAGGGCCGTGTGCTCGCGCGCGGCGTCGGCCGCGGCGTTGAGCTCGAGTGCCCGGGCGTAGGCCGCGACGCGGAGCGCGGCGCCGTCCCTGTGCGCATCGGGGTCGAGCGGGATGCGCTCGGGGCGGAAGCCGAGCGCGAACAGGCGCGGGTGCGGCTGCCAGTAATAGTGCAGGACGCCGTGGGCGCCGGGCTTCTCGACGACGTAGCGGGGTTTGCGGTCCATGGTTGCCTCCTCGGAAGGACGGCTATTCCGGCGCAGCCGCGCCCGCGAGCGCAAGGGCACGCTCGCGCAGGCGCAGGCGAGGAGGCGGCACGGCGCCGTCGGACCAGGGAGCCCCCGGCTCGCCGCGCAGGCGCGCGAGCCAGGCGGCGATCGCCAGCGGATCGTAGCGGGCGCGCAGGCCCGGCAGCGGAGGGGGAAAACCGAGCGCGAGAAGGCGCGGGCGCCGGCAGCGGAACGTCCGCGTGGTGAGGCCGAGGGCGTGCGCCGTCTCGGCGATCGACCATGTCGCAGGGCGCTCGGGCGCGAGCGTTCCGTTGCCGCGGCGCAGGAAGGAGGCGGCGGTGCGCAGCGTTGCCGCGTCCTGTTCGGCGCAGGCGCCGGCAGCGTCCTCGAGGGCCGCCGCGATCGCCGCCAGCGCGAAGGCCCTCATCCGCCGGCGAGCTCGGTGAGCGCGCGGGCGGCCGCGACGAGACCGTCGTCGGCGATGTGGAGGGTGTCCGCGACGTGCCGGAGGGTGGCGTCCTGGGCGCGCGTGCCTACGGCGCTCGCGGCCGCCAGGAGAGCGTTGGCCGAGCGCTGCTGGGCTGTGGCGGCGCTGCGCAGGACCTCGCGGAGCGCCGCGGCGGTGAAGGGGCTCACGGAAGGAGGGCCGAAAGGACGTGGGCCGCGCCGGCGACGGGCGCCAGGCCGGAGAGGTAGACCACGGCGAGGAAGTAGTCCCGGAGGAAGCAGACGGTCAGGAGGGAAGCGGCGAGGCCGAAGGCGCAGGCCGCGAGGTCGCCGGCCAGCCGGGAAAGGGACCAGGGCGGCCGCGAAACGGGGTGAACGGGGCGCATGGCGTCCTCCGTCGGGGAGCCCGACGGGGGCTTATAGTCACAGAGCGTGAACTAACGCAAGGGAAAACTACACAGTATGTGGGGTCCCACGATGGCGCCGCTCCAAAGGTGCTTCGTCGTCACAAATAGGCGTCACCGGGCCGGCGCTGCGGCCCTTCTCCTCTGGCGCCTGGGAGTTTCCCCCAGCTGAGCCCTCCTTCACCGCTCGGGGACGTCCTCTGCGCCGTGGTCCCTCTGAAAGGAAGGCACGCTCGGCCGCTTGCACGCGGATGGCTAGGTCGAACCGGAGGGAGCCAACGTCCCCTCGCGCGATGTAATCGATCGAAAACCCCAGGAGTTGTGCGGCGTAGGAGAGCCCCTCGAGATCGATCGACCGGGTTCCTCCCTCGTAGTTTGCGATCGCGGATTCGCTAACGCCCATCACGTCGCCGAGCGCCGCCTGCGTGAGGCGCAAGCAGCGACGCATAATGGCGAGGCGCGCGCCCATCTGCGCGCGGACGACCGACTTGGGGAGGCGCTCCACTCCCCGAGACTGCGCGACTGCCCACGGCAGTTCACCTGACGTGTTGAAAGGGTTGAATTCCATCACAAGATGTGAATAATCATCCTCATGGAGCTAAAACGCCTGATTCAACGCCTCGGCGGCCCCGCGCGAGTGGGGAAGGCGTGCGGGGTGACCCCGAGCGCGGTGAGCAATTGGGCGTCGCGCGAGGAGATCCCGCGCGCGCAGGAACTCGTGGTGTGGATGCTAGCCGTGGACCATGGCGTCGAGTGGATGCCCGAGGGCGTGGGCCCCTTCCGGCTCGTGAAGGAAGGGCCTCGTACGGGTGGAAAGCTAACGACCGCTTAATGGGGTTGCGGATGCGGTGCTACCACTGCCAGCGCGTCGAGGACCACAAGCGAGCCGTTTTCCCGCAAGTTCTCGCAGACGCCTGCTCCGCTGCGTCTACTGGCGGCGTAATCCGTCGCAGCGAGATCGTCCGCCGCAACAGTCTCACCGAAAACAAAATCTTCCTCGTCGGTCACTCGGGAAAAAATCAAGAACATGAAGGAGGCCGACGTTCGATCGTACATGCCCACGCGGACACGTTGCAACCACGCCTTCGTCCGAAGGCCGCAAAGAACCGCGAGTTCCGCGGCGTGCTCATTGACGGCGATCGTACGGGCGGCAGTCGCATCCGACGGCAACATCTCGGCCGTCGGATCCAATTTGGGTGGGGCGTCGAGAGAGCCCCGGGGGGCGGGAACCAGCGCCACGAAGCGCGCGACGGGAGGGGCGGAACGCTGATAGATTGCGGCGCTTGCCCCCGCCACGGCCGCTACCAGCGCAGGCACGAGCAGCCGCGAAAAGCGCACGGGGCGTCCCCTTTGCGTGTGTCGCCTCATTGTCGCGCCCTCCCGGGAGCGCAACAAGCGTGATCGTCTGGCGGCCGACGGGGCACCCCGCGCCTATGCTACAGGTCGCGGGACAGATTCGTTCGTCGAGTGGTTTCACCTGGGCGCGCCAGGGCGCGCCGCGGAAAGCGGATGAGCCGGGCGGCGCGCGGCTCCTCGAGCCGCCGAAGCCCGCGCCGAGGAGCAACACCGTTGCCGATCAGCTCGCCGGCGCGCTCCAGGACATCGAGGCGAACGGAGGCGCGCTCCCGAGGATGGGCGTGCTCGCCGAGCGCATGGGCTGCGAGATCCCGGCGGTGCGCGAGGCACTCCGGGACCTCGAGGAAGAAGGCGTGCTGGCGGTGTGGCGGCATCGCGAATGGCAAGGCGCGCTCGCCGTCCGGCTGCTGCCGCGCGGGCGCGTGCTGCGCAACGAGCGCGCGCCGCGCTGGGCGAGCCCGTGACGGCGTCCGAGCGCAAGCTCGTCGATGTGCGCGAGCTCGCGCGCGCCTTGAACCAGCGGGCGCCTCAGCTTTGTTCCGAGATTTTTCCAGCAGGGTTTCGCGACGGGCACGAGTGGCGGGTGGGCTCGCTGCAGGGGGAGCGCGGGGAGAGCCTGGGCGTGCATCTCGACGGCGCGAAGGCGGGCGTCTGGTGCGATTTCTCGACGGGCGAGACCGGCGACGCGCTCGACCTGGTGGCCGCGGCACGCTTCGGCGGAGATAAGGCGCAGGCGATACGGTGGGCGGCCGGCTGGCTCGGAGCGGACGGAGCGCATGCCCCGCCGCCGGCGCCGCGGCGGGAACGCGCGACGGATCCGCGTGAGGACCGCGAGCAGCGGCGCAACGGCGCGTTCCGCATCTGGCTTGGCGCCCGCGCGGACGTGCTCGGGACGCCGGTCGACACTTACCTGCTGGGGCGCGGCATCCCACTCAGCGAGTTCGCGCGCCAGCCGCGTGCGATCCGGTTTCATCCGGCGCTCTGGCACGCGAAGAGCGGCCGCGCGTGGCCCGCGATGGTGACCGCGATCTGCGGGGCCGACGGAAGGTTCGCGGCCGTGCACCGCACTTGGCTGGAGGCGCGGGAAGGGAACGTGGGCAAGGCGCCGGTCGAGCCCGCCAAGGCAGTGCTCGGCGATTTCCGGGGCGCGATGATCCGGTTGTGGCGCGGCGCGTCCCGGCGACCGTTTCGCGAGATGGCGCCCGAGGAAGTGCTCGACCTCGTCGAGGGAATCGAGGACGGCTTGAGCGTCGCGTGGGCTGCTCCCGAGTGCCGCGTGTGCGCCGCCGTGAGCCTTTCGAACCTCGCGCACCTGGCGCTGCCGCCAAGCTGCCGGCGCGTGCGGCTGTGGCGCCAGAACGACACCAAGGCGGCGGCGATCGGCGCCTTCGACCGCGCGGCCCGGGCGCACCTGGAAGCCGGGCGCGAAGTGCTCATCGCCCATGTCGATCCGGCCGTGAAAGATGTGAATGACCTTCTGCGCGCCGACGATTGAGGGCCGCGTCTGCGCGGTATGCGGGGCGCCGGCGATGGCGGTGCGTCCCGCGACGCTCGCAGTCCGCGCGGTGCGCGGGAACAACGGCGCAGGGCGGGGGCGCGTGCGCCTTCGAGGAACGAAAGAGCGCGCCTGGTGCGCGCAACACTGGCGCGCGAGCTAGCGCCGGCCAAAACGAGGGGGAGGATGATGGCGGACGGGGGCCGGAAGGGCGTGCGCGCGGCGATGGCGTCCGCGGAAAAGCTGAAGGCGGACGAATCGAGTGGAGAGCCCCATCTTTCGGCGGACTGCCCCGTGACGCCGCTCGGGCTGGCGGCGGACGTGCGCTTTTACCTCGACTGCGAGAATCAACTGATCGCGCTGGCGGCGCGCGATCACTCGCGGCTCGGGCTGCAAGGGCTGTTCGGGCGCGGCTTCGAGTTCCTGTACCGAAAGTGGCCGAGGGTGAGCAAGGAAGGCGACGTCGTCGGCTGGCGCCCGGAGCTCGCGGCGCAGGCGCTGATGGCGGCGTGCGCCGACAAGGGCGTGTGGGACCCGGGACAACGGGAGCGCGGGCGCGGCGCATGGCGCGGTGACGACGGCGAGCTGATCCTGCATCTCGGCGACCGGGTGCTGATCTACCCCGCGTCCCCCGACCCGGAGCGGCAGCATGTCAGTCGGCCGCCGGGGCTGATCGAGCGCTACGTGTACCCGACAGCCGAGCACATGGCGGGCCCAGCGCCGGCCGAGACGCCGGGCGTCGCGAGCGTGGGCGAGGAAGTGCTGAAGCTGCTCGAGACGTGGGCGTGGCGACGCGGCGAGCTGGACGCGGTGCTGATGCTCGGGTGGGTGGGCGCGGCGATTGTAGGGGGCGCTCTCAACTGGCGCCCGTGCGCGTGGGTTACGGGAGGGAAGGCGACGGGAAAGTCGACGCTGCAGGGCGTGCTCTCGCGGTTGCTGGGCGACGCGGTGATGCGGGTCGCCGACGCTAGCGCGGCAAGTATCTGGCAGACACTGAAACACCAGACACTCCCCGTGGTTTTTGATGAGCTCGAGGCCGAAGAGGACAACCGGCGCGTGCTCGCGGTGGTGAAGCTCGCGCGGCTTGCCGCGAGCGGGGGAAAGATGGCGCGCGGCGGCGAGAACCATCGCGCCGTGGAGTTCACGATCCAGAGCTGTTTCCTGTTCAGCTCGATCCTGATGCCGCCATTGCTCGGGCAGGATCGATCGCGCATTGCCGTGCTCGAGCTGCGCGAGCTCGAGGAGGGGAGCGCGCCACCGAGCGTGAGCGCGAGCCGCTTGCGCGAGCTCGGCACGCTGTTGCGCCGGCGCATGGTGACGGCGTGGCCGCGGCTCGAGCGCGCGCTGGCATGGTTTCGGGCCGCGCTGGCACAGGCGGGCCACAGCGCGCGGGGCGCCGACCAGTTCGGGACGCTGTTGGCGTGCGCCGACGTGCTGCTCTTCGACAACGAGGTCGAGCCGGCGACGGCGAACGCTTGGATCGAGCAGATGCGGGCAGCTGCGATGAGCGAAGTGGCGGACGACATGCGCGACGAGGAGCGCTGCCTGCAGCATATGCTCACGACGCATGTCGACCCGTTTCGCAACGGGGTGCGCAGCGCGCTTGCCGAGTGGATCACGCGGGCCGCCGGGCGGCTTCCAGGTTCGGACGAGCGCGAGGCGCAGCGCGTGATCGGTGCGTTCGGGCTGGCGGTGCGCCAGGAGAAGGGCGGCGCGAAGTGGCTCGCCGTCGCGAACTACCATGCTGGGCTCGCGATTATCTTCGCTGGCACGCACTGGGCCGGACGATCGGGGGCGCTGGGCGTGTGGGTGCAGGCGCTGCGGCGGCTGCCAGGTGCGGAGCGCACCGAAACGCCGATCTACTTCGGAGGCGGCACGGGACGTGCAACGCTTCTGCCGCTGGAGCTCGTGCCGCGACCTGAGCCTGATGGCTTGCTGTTTTGAGGGACGTGCACATGCGCCTCGCAGCTGCTAGGTTTGCCCCTGCCCGTCGGGTTAAGGGTTCCGTTTCTCACGGAATTCCTAGCAAGCGTGAGACGGGCGTGAGACGGCAAGCCGTTGAGGCGGCAGCGAAATCTCCGGTTTCTCACAATCTCACAATCTCACGCACCTTCCCCCTTTATGCGGGTGCGCGCGCGCGCATAAGGGAAGTCGAGTGAGATTGTGAGATTGTGAGAAACCTTCAAAGAGAGAATGAATTGAAGGGGTTGGCGTCTCACGCGGATCTCACAAGATCTCACGGTGCCGTTTGTTCATGTGAGATTGTGAGAAAGTTTCGATCGGGCACAGTTCGCGGGACGCCAGGCGTGGCTATCTCATTGATTGCGCTCGAAAAGGGGTGGAAATGGCGGAGCTGACGGGGCGCGCGGCGGTGCTCGCGGAGCTCGAGCCGACCGCTGAACCACCGGGTGGGGACGTCGAGCAGCTGGACATGCTGGGACTGCCGCAAGTGGGTGTGACGCCGGAGGTTTGGTCGGGACGCGGGCGCCCGCCAGGTCGGCGGAACAAGCGCACGGAGGCGTGGGCGGAATATCTGCTCAGCCGTTACGGATCGCCGCTGGAGGTCCTCGCGCAGATCATGACGGCGCCCGCGGCGAGCCTGGCGCGGCAGCTGGGGTGCAGCGCGGTCGAGGCGTTGGCCGAGAAGCGGCTCGCGGCGATCGCGCTGATGCCCTACGTGCACCAGCGCCAGCCGCTCGCGGTGGATCTGACCGAACGGAAGACGCTGACGCTGACGATCGTCGAGACGACGGAATCCGCTGCCGAAAGCGAGGAGGTCACGCTCACCGCGCGCGTGATCGAAGCGCAGGAAAATCAAGGGGTTGACGATGATCCAAGCGCGTGAGTTGGACGGCGGGGAGTTGGACGGAACGCGCAAGCTGTTGTTCGCAACAGGTTTTTCGGCGCGCGATCCGCTGATCATCAATCAGCCGGAGCTCCTCGGGCCCTCCGATGGAAACGATCGTCGGGGGGGGTGGCCCGGGTTTCGCGAATTCGCGATCGATCGCCCCCCTGGCAGCGTGGTTTTTCCCCGTTCCGGGAGTTTCGCCGCGTGACGCAGCACCTCGACCTCCGATGGGAACCGCCCGGGCCGGTCGCTGCCCGTTTCATGGCGAGCGGAGCGCGAGTGCCGATCCTCAATGGACCGATAGGGTCGGGGAAGACCACCGCCTGCCTCATGAAGGCCCTGAGGCTGAGCTCCCGACAGAAACGATCCACGCGAGACGGTTTGAGGAAGTTCAAGCTCTGCGTGGTGCGGGATACCTACCGCCAGCTCTGGAAAACGACGCTGCCGAGCTGGTTCAAGCGCGTGCCGAGGGAGTTTGGCAGCTTTTCCGGCGCTGACAATGCCCCCGCCCGTCACGAGGTGATGATGCACCTGGGGGATGGCTCGACGTCGCACCTGACCGTCGAGTTCGTGGCGATCGGCGAGAACGCCGTCGAGGACGTGCTCCGCGGCTATGAGCCGACGGCGTTCTACCTCAACGAGCTCGATCTGCTCTCGCGCGACGTGCTGACCTACGCGCGAGGCCGAATCGGGCGCTTTCCGGACGTCGAGGAGGGCGGTCCGAGCTGGTATGGGATCATCGCGGACTGCAACGCGCCGGAACTAAACTCGTGGCTCTACCAGGACATCTTCACGAAGGGGCCGGAGGAGCTTGAGCGCGAGGGGGCGGCGCTCTTCCGGCAGCCCTCCGGGCTCTCGCCGGCGGCGGAGAACCTGAAGAACCTCGTGCCGGGCTACTACGTCGACCAGGTGCGAGGCGCCGAGGCTTGGTACGTGGCGCGGATGGTCGAGAACAAGCCGGGCTACAGCCGGGCCGGGAAGCCGATCTATCCCGAGTTCTCGGACGTGATGCACGTGGCGGCCGAGGAGCTGGCGCCGATGATGGGGATCGCGCTCGAGGTCGGGCTCGATGCCGGGCTCAACCCGGCGGCGGTGATGTGCCAGCACCTCCCGGACGGCCAATGGCGGGTGATCGACGAGCTGGTGGGCGAGACCGGGACCGGGGCCGCGCGATTCGGAAAGGCGTTGGGCCAACGGTTGAAGGAGCGATTCGGGATGATCCGGACGATCCATGGGTGGGCCGACCCGTCGGCCGCCTTCGGGGCCGACAAGCAGGCGGGCGAGCGCACCTGGATCGAGATCGTCGCGGCCGAGGCGGGGATCCGGGTGAGCGCGGCGCCGACGAACCGGCTCATTCCGCGAACTCGAGGCGGTGCGCCGGCCGCTCGGGCGCCTGATCGACGGCAAGCCCGGGCTGCTGCTCAGCCCGCGGTGCAAGCTGCTGCGGCAGGGGTTCAACGCCGGCTACCGCTACCGGAAGATCGCCGGGAGCGAGGACCGCTACGACGAGCAGCCCGACAAGAACGAGTTCTCTCACCCGCACGACGGGCTGCAATACGCACTCTCGGGAGGCGGCGAGGACGCCGATATCGCCGACCGGAAGCAGCGACGGTGGGAGGCGCAGACCCGCGCCCGGCACGTCCACGATTGGGACCCGTTCACCGGCCGGGCGCTCCCCTGAAAATTTTTCCACTTGGGGACGGTCACGGCCGTTCCGGATGTGCTTCTCTCCGGGGCTTCGAACGGCCGGGACGCCTCCTTGCCCGAATCCTGCGGAAACTGCCGGTTCTACGAGCCGAACCACGTGGCGCCCGAGCGGGCACGCGAGGTCCAGGCGGCCGGCTTCTCGACGGCGGGGACGTGTCGGCGGTTTCCGGCGACGATCCGCAAGGACGTCACGAGCTGGTGCGGCGAGTGGAAGGCTGCGGCGCGACGGGAGGAGACGAGGCGGTGATCCAGGTTGGAACGAGGTCCCGGGCGAACCAGCTGCACAACGAGCCGCCAGGCACGAGCATGACCCGGGGTTTCAGCCGGGATGTGGGCATGAGCAAGCTCGCGACCGCGAGCATGACCTTCGGCTCCGGCGAGGTGAGTGCCGCGAACGGGACGTTCCCGAGCTTCGTCGTTGGCGACCTGGTGCTGGTCGAGGGCGTCAACCTCAACAACGGCTATTTCACCGTGACGGCGATCGACGGGACGAACCACAGCTTTCTCACGCTGTCGCCAGCGCCGAAGGCTGAGGGGCCGCTCACGGCGACGGTGAGGACGGCCTGAGATGTGGGTCGGGACATCGGGATCGCTCGGCGTCGATCACTCCGCTAACGCATCGGCCGTGCCGATCTCGGGGTATCACCTCCTGGCCACCATCGCGGCCAACACGAAGCGCAACGCGGTCACGGTGCAGAGCCAGACGACGAGCAACGTCCAGGTGGTGCGTTCGGACGGGGGCTCGAATGTCTCGACGATCATGCTGACGCCGGCGACGACGAATGGTCTCGCTGGCGGTAGCTGGTCGAGCCAGACGTTCAAAGGCGAAGTGCTGGTCTACTCCACGAATGCGTCCGACCAGGTCGCGGCGTTCGAGGACTGAGATGGCGAGCGCGCCAGACCCGCAATACGACGTGCTCGGCGCCTTCGATATGTGGGCGCAGGGCGTCGTGCTGCAGCGGCCGATCCTTGACGCGCTCGAGGCGCAGTACGCGGCGAACGGCTTCACGCCGCTGACCGAGGCACAGGTGATCGCGATCGCCGGGCCGCTGCCGCCCTACCCGACGAGCCTGCCGCGGTTCCCGGACTCGAACCCGCTGCCGAGGGACGCGTAGATGGCGTTCATCGCCCGCGCGCTCGGGCTCGAGCCGAAGGCGCCGGCGCTTCCGACGCCGGTCGCGGCGCCCGCGGCGCCGACGACGGCCACGCCGAGCGTCCAGGCGGCGAGCACGCAGCTGCTCGACACTCAGGCGCAGATGATGGGGCGTGCGTCGACGATCCTGACGAGCGGGCAGGGCGTGCTGGCGACGCCGCCGACGATGCAGAAGACGCTGCTGGGGAGCTGATGGACGATCGCGCCCGTGACGTGATCCAGCTCTGGGAGCGCCTCAACGGCGATCGGCTCCCGTGGCTGGTGCATTGGCAGGACGTGACGGACTTCATGCTGCCGAACCGGGCCGACTACATCATCCAGCGCACGCCCGGTATGAAGCGCATGCAGCACGTCTTCGAACTCGACGCCGATCTGGTGCGCCGAGCAGTGCGCGAGCGGCTTCTACGGCCTGGTGACGAGCCCGACGCTGCAATGGGCCTTCCTCGAGCCCGAGGACGAGAGCCTGCGCCAGGACGAGGAGGTGATGGCGTGGCTCGAGGACGCCGCGCGGCGCATGTACGCGGTGTTCAACGGGCCCCGGTTCAACTTCGCGAGCCAGTCGCACGAATTGTGGCTCGACCTGGTGACGATCGGCAGCGGCGCCATGGGGGTGCTCGAGAGTGCGAGGGGAATTCATTTCTCGACGCGGCATATGCGCGAGTGCGTCTATGGCGAGAGCGCCGAGGACCGGGTCGACACGCTCGGGCGCCGGTGGAAGTTCACCGCCAAGCAGGCGATCGAGCGGTGGGGCGACGCGGCGGGCCAGAAGGCGGTGAAAGCCGTTGAGACCAAGCCCGAGACCGAGCTCGAGTTCCTGCACATGGTGCGGCCGCGGCTGAAGCGGGACGCGAGCCGGGCTGACGGGCGCAACAAGGCCTGGGAGAGCATCTATGTCGCCGTCGATGACGGGACAGTGATCTCCGAGGGAGGCTTCGACGAGTTCCCCTACCTGGCGCCGAGGTTCAGTCGGACGCCGGGCGAGATCTATGGGCGCGGTCCGGGCATGACGGCGCTGCCGGACGTCAAGATGCTGAACGAGATGGTGAAGACCGTGCTGAAAGGCGCGCAGAAGGTGGTTGATCCGCCGCTGCAGCTGCCCGACGACGGCTTCATGGTGCCGATCAAGACGCTGCCGGGCAGCCTGAACTTCTACCGGGCGGGCTCGCAGGACAAGATCATGCCGATCGAGACGAACGGGAACATCCCGCTCGGCATCGAGATGGTGACCGCGCTCCGCAACGCGATCAAGGCCGAGTTCTACCTCGACCTCTTGACGATGCCGAGCGATCCAAACGACCCGCTGGCGGCCGGCAAGGGCGTGACGGCGACGTGGGTGGTGCGCGACCGGGACCAGAAGCTCGTGCTGACGGCGCCGGTGCTCGCGCGGACCTACGCCGAGTTCACCGGGCCGCTGGTCGATCGCGTGTTCGCGATCATGTGGCGCCAGAGTGTCGCGCATCGGTGGGGTCCGGACGCGATGCTGTCGCGGCCACCCGCGCAGATCGCCGGAGCGCGGCTCCGGGTGCGGTATGTCTCGCCGATGGAAGCGGCGCAGAACGCGAGCCGGCTCGATTCGATCGGGCGCGTGGTGCAGACGGCAAGCGCGCTGATGGCGCTCGACCCCACGGCGGGACAATGGATCGACAGCGGGGCGATCCTGGCGCGGACGGCGATCGATTCGAACGCGCCGGCCGGGATCCTCAAGACGCAGGCGGCTTTCGCGCAGGCGCAGGCGGCGGCGGCGAAGGCGGCGCAGGAACAGGCTGAGGCCGTGCAGGGCGCGGCGGCGGCGAAGGCCGCGAAAGACGGCAGCGGGGCCGTGGTGAACCTGGCACAGGCGGCCGCGATGCGCGGCGCGCCCGGCCAGGGCGCAGCGACGCCAGCGCCGGCGGGGATGGCGGCATGACGCACCTCTACGTGACACGGCCACGGGGAACGCTGCAGGTGATCTCGCGAGAGGGGGACGTCGCGTGCCTCCACGGGCTCACGGTCTATGAGCCCGACGACGGGCCGAGGAAGACGGGGCTCACGGATTCCTTGGGGAACGAGATCGTGCGTCTGGAGCGACGTGAGCCGATCGGTTTCGTCTGCGGGGCCTTCTGTGAGCGGCCGAGATGAGACGGCTCCCGGCGATCTGCATGCGGTGCGACCACAACGGGTGTTTCCGCGAAGTGCGCCGGGCGCCGAGAATCTGCGTTCCGAGCCGAACGCCATGGGAGCCGGGGCATCGGCCGGTGCGGATCATGACGACGCTCCACTATTGCGAGCAGCACCGCGGCGAGTTCCGGGCGGCGTCCTACTGGACCGATGCGCTGATGCGGAAGGTCGAGGACTGTGCGGCGCGAGGGCGCCCACCGGGGTTCAAGCCGGAGTTCGACCGCGCGTGGGTCGAGCTGGTGCTGGTGACGACGCCGGAGTATCGCGAGTTCCTGGAGCACATCGGAGCGCGCGATGCCGCTGCCTGAGATGTTCCGCAGGCGTGTCTCGCTGGCGCACGCCTACCACGAGGTGTTCGAGGGAACGCCGGCCGGCCGGATGGTGCTGGGCGACCTGTTGCGGGCTGCGGGGATGCTCGAGACGAGCGCCGTCCCGGGGGATTCGCATATGACGCACTTTCGTGAGGGGCGCCGCTCTGTTGGGCTGCACGTGCTCGACCGGCTGCGCTGGCGCGAGGGCGAGCTTTTGAAGCTCGCCGAGGAGAAGACGAACGATCGGCTTGCGGCGGTCGGGGAGAGCGGGTGATGGCTGAGAAGAAACACTGGATGGCCGGGGCGACGGCGAACGCGCACGGGCAGTTTCGCGCCAAGGCGCAGAAGGCGGGGATGTCGACGAAGGCGTTCGCCGAGAAGAAGGACGCCGCGCCGGGGCTGCTCGGGAAGCAGGCGCGGCTCGCGCTGATCCTGATGGGATCGCGGAAGAGGAAGGCGGCGTAGATGTTCCTGCGGAGGGTTTTCGCGTATCGCGCGCCGGATGGCGCGGCGGGAGGGGCGCCGGCAGGGGGTGCTGCGGCAGGAGCGGCAGCGGGAGCCGCCGCGGGAGGGGCGGCCGGCGGCGCAGGGGCATCCCCTGCTTTCGCCGAGAGCCTGCCCGCGGATATCCGCGGCGAGGCGGCGTTCCGCGACATCAAGGACGTGGGCAGCCTCGCGAAGAGCTACCTGCATGCGACGAAGATGATCGGTGGACGCCCGGAGGAGCTGGTCAAGCTGCCTGGGCCGGACGACGCCGAAGGCTGGAAGGCGGTTCACGCGAAGCTCGGACGGCCGGAGAGCTGGGAGAAGTACACGCTCAAGCCGCCGGAGGGGCAGGAGTGGGGCGACGTTGACACGGCTTTCCAGAGGGCGATTTTGCCCGCGATGCACGAGGCTGGCCTGAGCCAGAGGCAGCTCGACCGCGTGGTGGGCGCGTGGGAGACCTTCACGGCGCAGGTGAACAGCGAGGCCGAGCGACTGAAGCAGCAGGCGCTGAACGAGGCGACCGCGGCGATTCAGCGGGAGTGGGGGCGCGAATACGATACGCGGATGGACCTCGCGAAAAAGGCGCTCATGCACTACGGCGGCGAGACGCTCGCCCAGGAGCTCCTGGCGAACGGGCTCGGGAACCATCCGGAGCTTGTCAAGATGTTCGCCAAGGTCGGCGGGCAGCTCGCCGAGGACGGCCTGATCGGCAGGAGCGTGAATGGCGTCGGCGGCGGGAAGGCGCCGGCGGAGGCGCAGCAGGAGATCGCCGGGCTCTACCAGGACAAGGCGTTCCTGGAGGCCTACGGGAACAAGCGCGCGCCGGGGCACGGCGACGCGGTGAAGCGGATGCAGACGCTCTACGAGGCGGCGCATCCGGCGAGTTGAGATCGACGGCCGGCGGGGAGCGCGAGTGCGTCCGCCGGCCGAGTTCGCGACACGGGGAGCGATTTCCCCGAGGCACGGGTCCGGCGGGAGGCGAAGAGCCTGGGGCCGGGGAGCTCAGCCGTCTGGAGCAACCGCGCCGGACGGAGCCCGGCGCATAGACGGGTGGGACCATGAGCTTCTCCATCACGGATGCCTTCGTGCAGCAGTTCACCGGCAATGTCCGGTACCTGGCACAGCAGCAGGAAACGCGGCTTCGGGCGACGGTGCTCGAGGACGAGATCACCGGCGAGAGCGCCTACTTCGAGCAGCTCGCGCCGACCGCGGCCCAGAAGTCGATCGCGCGGCACGCCGACAGCCCGATCATGAACACGCAGTCCCTGCGCCGGCGACTCGCGCCCTACGACTACCAGTGGGGCGATCTGGTCGACCGGGAGGACAAGGTGCGCCTCCTGATCGATCCGACGAGCAGCTACGCGCAGAACGCTGGCTACGCGATGAACCGCGGCTTCGACGACGAGATCATCGGCGCCTATTTCGCGACGGCCTACACCGGGCATTCCGGCTCGACCTCGGTGACCTGGCCGAACGGGAACTCGGAGTTCGACGCCGACGGCGCCGGCGGGCACCGTGGTCGCGGTCAATGACTGGAGCTACGGCAACGGCAGCGGTAACTCCGGGCTGACGATCAGCAAGCTCATCAGCGCGAAGGTGGCGCTGGACGCCGCGGAGGGCGACGAGGACGAGGAGCGGTATCTCGTCTATGCCGCGCATCACCTCGGCCAGATGCTCTCGACGACGGAAGCGACGTCGGCCGACTACAATACGGTGAAGGCGCTCGTCGAGGGCAAGCTCGACACCTTCATGGGCTTCAAATGGATCCACTCGGAGCGGCTGCAGTACCAACTCGAGCGGCTACTACCGCGTGCCGGCCTACCGGAAGAGCGCCATGGGCGTCGGCGTCGCCCAGGACATCTACGGGCGCGTCGCCGAGCGGCCGGACAAGCGCTTCAGCTGGTACGTCTACACAGCGATGTCGATCGGCGGGAGCCGGCTCGAGGAAGCGAAGCTCGTCGAGATCAAGACCACCTGACGCAATCGCAACACTCATGAGGGTCGCGCCGGGAACGGCGCGGCCAGAGGGGAAAGACCATGGCGGCCACTCCTGCAACGGCCTTCACTCCGGTGATGGCGCAGCTCACCGGCAACCAGGGCGGCAACGTCCAGAGCCTCCCGGGCGTCAACCTCGCCGGCGGCAAGGAGCGCACCTTCGTCGGCACCATCACGCTCGCCTCCCAGGCGGCCGCGACGGTGTTCGGCATCGCGCGGCTGCCGCTCCAGGCGGTGATCACCGGGATCACGGTGATCACCAGCGTGAGCCTGGGGTCGGCGACGATCGAGTTGGGCGACGCCGGGAACGGCAACGCGGCGATCTACGCCGCCGCGCAGACCCTGACCTCGGCCAACACGCCGACGAAGGTCGGCGCGGCCGCGACGCATGGGCAGCCGATCACCGCGGGCTACGATTGCCAGACCGGCGCTTCGAGCCCGGACCACGAGGACATCATCCTGACGACAGCGGCCGCGGCGCTCCCGGCCTCGGGGACGCTCACGACCATCATCGAGTTCGCGATCGACTGAAGGACGCCCGGGCGTGGCGCAGGGGGATTCGGTCGTCTCGATCTGCAACTCGGCGCTCGTGGCGCTGGGCGAGGACCTGATCACGGCGCTGACCGACAACACGAAGCGCGCCATCCTCTGCAACCTGCGCTACGACCCGGTGCGGCGCGCGGCGCTGCGCTCGCACCCCTGGAACTTCGCCAAGGCGCAGGCGAATCTCGCCGCGAGCACGACCGACCCCTTGTTCGACTACGACTGGGCCTATCCGCTGCCGGCGGATTTCATCCGCTTCTGGGACGAGAGCAGCGACGACAACGACGAGCCCGAGCTCGAGATCTACGGCAACCAGGTGCTGACCGATGACGCACCGCCGCTCGGCATCATCTACGTGCAGGACGTGCAGGACCCGACGCGATTCGATGCGCTCTTCGTGCAGCTGCTGGCGCTCGAGCTCGCGTTCGACCTCTGCGAGCCGCTGACCCAGAGCGGCGATAAGCTGAAGGACGTTTCGGCGCGGCTCACCGAGAAGCGGACCATGGCGCGGCTGGTGACGAGCCAGGAGAACTCGCCCCGCGAGTGGGACGAGGACATCTGGCTGAGGGCCAGGCGGTGAGACAAGACGTCGATATCACCAATTTCGGGGCGGGCGAGCTTTCGCCGCGGCTCGTCGGGCGTGTCGATATCGACAAGTATTTCGACGGCTGCGAGCTGCTCCGAAACTTCGTCGTCATCCCCCAAGGCGGCGTGACGCGGCGCCCGGGGACGATGTGGGTGCAGGGCGCGGCGACGCCCTCCTATCCGGCGAAGCTGATCCCTTTCGTCTTCTCGACGAGCCAGGCCTTCGTCATCGAGTTCGGGCACCTGGTGGCACGATTCTATGCCGATGACGGGATCATCGCCTCGGGAGGGAGCCCGGTCGAGATCGCGACGCCCTACGAGGGGACGCAGCTCGACCAGCTCGACTATGTGCAGAGCACGGACGAGCTCTACCTCACGCACCCGACCTATCCGACGCAGATCCTCGAGCGGCTGAGCGACACCGACTGGGTGCTAACGCCCTTCGCGCCGCTCGACGGGCCCTACCTCAGCCAGAACACCACGGCGACGACGCTGACCCCCTCGGGGACGACGGGATCGATCACGATCGCGGCGAGCTCGATCGTCGGGATCAACGCGACGGAGGGGAACACCGGGCAGGGCTTCCTCTCGAGCGATATCGGGCGATCGATCCGCATCCAGGACGTTTCGGTGTGGGGCTGGTGCGTGATCACGGCGGTGAACTCGACGACGAGCGTGACCGCGACGGTACAGCCGGCGTGCCCGCAGGGCGCGGCCGGCGCGCTGGATGGCACGGCGGCGACCGCCAACTGGATGCTGGGCAAATGGTGCGGGACGACGGGCTACCCGTGGCACCCGACGTTCTGGCAGCAGCGGCTGATGCTGCTCGGGACGAACAACCAGCCGAACGCGATCGAGGGATCCGTGACCGGCGCCTTCAACGCGTTCCCGCCCGCGCAGTCGGACGGGAGCGTGACCGACATCAACGCGCTCTCCTGGATCATCGACGACGACCAGGTGAACGCGACGACGTGGGTGAGCCCGGCGGGCAGCGCGCAGGCGATGCAGCTCGGGATCGGCACGACAGGCGGCGAGCAGATCATGCAGGCCGCCACGACCTCCGAGGCGCTGACGCCATCGGACGTGCAGGCCTACCGCGAGACGGCATACGGCAGCGCGCTCAATGTGAAGCCGCTCAGGATCGTGAAAAGCGTGCTCTTCACCGACCGGCCGGGGCGCAAGCTGCACGAGTGGACCTTCCAGTGGACCGTGAACGGCTATCTCGGGCCCGACATGGCGGTGCTGGCCGAGCACATCACCGCGAGCGGCATCGCCTGGATGGTCTACCAGCAGGCGCCCTATTGCGTCGTCTGGATGTGCCTCAACAACGGCGGCCTGATCAGCCTCACCTATCTGCGCGACCAGAACATCGTCGCCTGGACCGAGCACGTGCTGGGGGGCCAGTACCTACGGCGGGCCGCCGATCGTCGAATTGCTCGCGGTGATCCCGAGCCCGGACGGGAGCTATGACGAGCTCTGGCTCGAGGTGCTCCGGACGGTGGGAGGCACGCCGCAGCGCTCGATCGAGGTGATGACGCGCTATTTCGACACGCGCTCCGGCATGTCGATCGACGGCGCCTGGTTCCTGGACTCGGCGATCGCCGTCACGCCGGCGAGCCCGGCGGCGACGCTGACGCCAAGCGGGTTCACGAACAGCGCCGCGCTCGCGCCGCCCTCCTATACCGGCGCGGGCATGCTGGCGGCGGGTGCCGCGGTGTTCAGCGCGGCGAATGTGGGCAGCGTGGTCACGCTGAACGGCGGCAGGCTGGCGATCACCGGCTGCACGAGCACGGTGCAGGTCTCGGCGACGGTGCTGAACGGGCGCCCGATGATGAATCTCGCGCCCGCCGCGAGCGGGACTTGGACGATGGCGCCCCCGGTGACCGCGCTCTCGGGGCTGACGCAGCTCGCCGGCGAGACGGGCCAGGCGATCGGCGACGGGCAGGTGTTCGCTGCCCAGACGGTGACGGCCGGGGGCGGCATGACGCTGCCGGCGCCGGGCGCCTGCTTCGTGACGGCTGGATTCCCGAGCCAGGCGGCAGGGGTGACGATGCCGTGGGCGCCGATGGGGGGTGCGGCTGCGGCGGTCGCGGGGAAGGTCAAGCGGGTCGACCACCTCTACCTCCGGTTCCTCGAGACGGCGGGCGGCAGCTTCGGCGTGCAGAGCCAGGACCCGATGACGAACGCGGTCACGACGAAGTGGGAGGACATCTGGTCGCGCTCGGCGGCGGACCCGATGAGCCAGTCGATCTCGCTCTTCACCGGCGCCAAGCGCGTGCCGCAGCTCGGCGGCTACGACCAGGAGGGGCGGATCCTGTTCGCCCAGAATGATCCGCTGCCGATGACGCTGCTCGCGATCGGCGCGCGCGCCGACGTCGAGGACGTGAGCATCGGATGAGCGCCAGGATCGTGCGGCCGCTGACGATGGACCTGC
Source organism: uncultured Pseudomonadota bacterium (assembly GCA_963745975.1). Lineage (GTDB taxonomy): Bacteria > Pseudomonadota > Alphaproteobacteria > Acetobacterales > Acetobacteraceae > JAKAWQ01. The sequence goes on along the minus strand of CAVUZJ010000009.1, from coordinate 744,750 downwards.
TGCTCGGCGCGGTCGCCGAGGAGCAGGACCCGCTGACGCGCGAGCTGGCGGCGGCGACGCCGCTGTTCCTCCAGCAGTTCCTGACGCCGATCTCGGTCGCGATGATCGGCCGCGGCCGCGTTCTGGGCGCGGCGGGACTGATGCCGCAGTGGCCCGGCCGCGCGATCGCCTGGATGAGCCTGAGCGCGGAGGCGAGCCGGCGCGAGCGCGCGCGGCTCCTGATCCACGTGCGCGGGATCATGGACGAAACGCAGCGGGAGGACCGGGCCTACCAGCGCATCGAGATGCACGTGCGTGCCGCCGAGCCCTGGTGCGCGGTATTCGGCAGGGCGCTGCGCTTTCACGCCGAAGGGGTGATGCGGAGCTTCGACCCCTACGGGCGCGACTACGTGATGTTCGCGCGGGTCGCGGGCTGATGGCGTTCCTCGCCGCCCTGGTCCCCGTGGCCGCCGCGATCGGGTCGGCGGCGGCGGCGGCCGCGCCCTATGTGGCCGTCGCGGGGACGATCGCGGGTACCGTGGTGGCCGCGGCGGGCGCGGAGGCGCAGGGGAAGGAAGAGGCGGCGGCCGACACCTACAACGCTGAGGAAGCGACCCTGCAGGCGCAGCAGGCGCAGAGCGCGGCGGCGGCGAACGCAAGCCAGGTCTCCTACAACACCGAGAAGCAACTGGGCGCGGCGGCGGCGGCGTTCGGCGCCGGCGGCGTTGAAATGCAGGGCTCGCCCTTGAGCGTGATGAGCGATCTCGCGACGCAGGGCGAGCTTTCGCGGCAGATGACGCTCTACCAGGGCCAGGTGCAGGCGACGAGCGCCACGAACCAGGCAGCGCTGAGCACGGCACAGGCGAGCTCGGCGACGGCGGCGGGGTCGACCAAGGCGGCCGGGACGCTGCTGACGGGGCTCGTCGGGGCGGCGCGGGGCCTGCAGCCCTACATCCTCGGGCCGACGACGACCGGGCAGGGCTCGCCGCTCGGCACGACGATCGGAGGGGGAGGGCCGTAGATGCCGGTCGTCCCGCTTTTCGAGAACCAGGTCCGCGCGCCGACGATCGATACGCCGCGGGCAGACCCGGGCGCGTTCGCCGAGCCGGGAGCGGCGACGGCCGAAGCGGGAGCGCAGTTCGGCGAGACGATGCAGGCCTGGCAGGCGCAATACGCCGAGGCCAAGCGGCAGTCGAACGCGGCGGGGCTGCTCGACCAGGGGCTGACGGCGCTCGGGAACGCGCAGTTCGCGTTCTCGAAAGTGCCGGACCATCAGCAGGCTTACACGGAGTTCCAGCAGTTCGCGGCGCAGACCCGGCAGAAGCTGCTGGCCCAGACGAGCGACCCGCTGGTTCAGGCCTATGTCGGGCGCGCCTTCGACCAGCAAGCAATCATGATGGGGATGGACACGCGTAACGCCGCGTTCCGGCTCGAATCGAGCACGCAGGTGGGCGCGCTCGACCAACGGCTCGTCAACTACCAACAAAGGATCGCGCTGGCCGGGAGCCCGCTCGAGCGCGCGCACCTGACGGACCTGGCGCACGCCGACATCGCGGGGAGCGTGGCGGGACGCTGGCTTGCGCCGGAGCAGGGCTCGCTGCTGACGATCAAGTTCAACTCGGACGCGGCCGAAGCGCAGGCCAAACAATTCGCTGCCAGTGATCCCGTGAATGCCGAGAAGGTGCTCACGAGCCCACAGCTCACTGCGCAGATGTTCCCGGGACTGCTGCCGGAGCAAGCCGGGAATCTCGCCTACCAGGTGGAGTTCCGGGCGGGCAGGCGCGAGGAGCAGGCGATCGCCGCGCAGCAGCACGCGGACGCGGTGGCCGAGCGCGATTTTCACCTCCAACAAGAGGACACGGAAACGAAGGTGCTGGCCTCGATCTATTCGGGCCAGCTCAAGGATCCGAGCGTGATCACGACGCTCGCGATCAACCGACAGATCTCGCCGACGGGGCTCGAGGCGGCGCACACGGCGATGCTCCAGCAGGGGCGCGGGACCGACAACGGGACGGCGGTGCTCGGGCTCTACCGGAAGCTCGGCGCGGGGCAGCTCACGAATCAGGACGTGACGCAGGCGCTGGCGAACGGCCAGGTGGCAACGGACACGGCGGTGCATTTGCAGCAGAGCCTGAATGCGCTGTCGACGGAGGGCGTGAAGGCGGCGACGAGCGAGGCGATGTCACGGCTCAGGACCGCGTTCTCGGCCTCGGCCGTGGAGCGCGGGATTTTTGGGCCGCCGGACCGGGCGCCGGAGGCGGCACTGTGGAGCGACGTGCAGGGCGAGTTCTTCCGGCGCGTGAGCGGCGGCGAGAAGCCCGGCGCGGTCGCGAACGACCTCATCGTGCGGGAGGCGCCGACGCTGCCGCAGCCCTCCCTCGGGACGGTGCACACGCTCACCGACGTCGGCGCGATCTGGGAGCGCACGATCGCGGCGCACGCCGCCGGGCACATGAGCGACACCCAGTTCGACGACGACGCGCTCCGGCTGAACGATCTGGCGGCCAGGCTCCGGATGATGCCGGCGCGGCCGGGCAGCGCGGGAACCCCGGTGACGGGCGCGCCAGCGCGGACGGCGGCGAGCGGAGGAGGGGCGCAGGGCGCCGGGATCGTCGATGTGCCGGTCACAGGGGGAATTCCGTGAGCGGGGGCGCAATGGCCGCGCCGGCGGCTCCGGCCGTAGCGCTGCCCCCGCCGTCGCCGGCGACGGCGGCGGACAGCCAACCGCGGCAGGACTTCGTGGCGGCACGCGCACGGGCGCCGGCGATGGCCGCGGCGGCGCAGCTGAATGCGCTGACGGCGGAGCTCGGGAAGGGGCAAGCGAACGGCGCAGCACCGCCGGTCGCGGCGGTGGGGGCGCCCGTGGCGCCGGCGCCATCGGTGGGCCAGAGGATCGTGCGGGCCGCGGGAGCGGTGGGAAGCGATGTGCTGGGCGGGATTGCCGAGGCGCCGAAGGAAGCGCTGGGCGGCGCGCTCGATGCGGTGAACGACGTGCTGCACCTGTTCGGCGAGGGCGAGCAGGGCCTGAGCAAGGGAGCGGCGGGGATGAACCTGCCGCCGCAGGTGGTGAGCCTGATCTCGCCGGTGCTCGGCGCGATGCAGAGCTACCGCGCGGCGAGCGGGAAGACGCTGCAGGTTCCGACGACGGGGCCAGCCTCGACCGCGACGGGCGGGTTCGTGCGCGGCGTGGCGCAGTTCCTCGCGGCACGCGCGGCCGTTCCGGTGCCGGCCGGCGCGATCGGCGAGGCGGCGAAGGACTTTGGGGCCGGCGCGATCCTCGACCCGAACCAGTCGCGCCTCTCGAACATGATCCAGCGGGTCGCGCCGAACTTCCTGACCGCGTGGCTCGAGGCGAAGCCGGGCCAGGAGCCGGAGATGCTGGCGCGGCTCAAGAGCGGGCTCGAGTATGCGGGGCTCGGGCAGGCCTTTGGGCTGGCCGTGCGGGCGCTCAGCGCGATGAAGGGGGTTTTCGCGATGGGCGGCGGCGCGCCGGGGGCGGAGGGCGCGGCGGCAACGGTGCCCGCAGCGGAGAGCGCTTCCGGGGGCACGGCGCCGATCGGGGCGGCCGCCGAGCCAGGAGCGGCGCCTGAGCCGGTCCCGGCGTCGGGACCGGCAGTGACGCCCGCGGCGGCGGAGGGGGCTCAGGCGCCTGCTACGGGCACGGAACCGGCGGCAGCGCCGTTCGAGCCGCTCAGCCGGACGCCGAGCGGCGCCGAGCCCGCTGGGGGGCCGGTGACGCCCTCCGTGGCGGCGGAAGGAACCGCAGCGGCGGGGACGCCGGCGCCCGAGACGGCGGGGGCGCCGGAAGAGCCGCTGAAGCCGTTCCTGCCGGTGGGGGATCCCGCGGCGCCGAGGGTCGAGATAGACCCCGATGTCGGGCGCATGGCGCAGGACTTCCTCGACGGGAAGACGGGGCCGAATCCGGTGAAAGTGAACCTGGCGTATGTCGGGAGCGCGGACGACATCGGCCAGACGCTCGCGGAAGTCTCCCGCAGCATCCCAGCCCAGGGGGTGCAGAGCAACGCGGCGACGCGGCTCGCGGCAGACGCGCTCGGGATGCGGCCGGAGGACCTGCTCGCCAGCTACAAGGGCCAGGAGCTGAACGCCAGCCAGACGACGGCGATGCGGTTCATCCTGGACAGCAGTGCGGAGCAGCTCGTGGGCTACGCGCGGGCGGCGACGGAGCCGACGACTGCGACGCCGGAGGCGCAGGCAATCTTCGCGCGCGCGTTCTCGACGCACCGGGCGATCCAGCAGTATTTCGAGAACGCGCGGGCCGAGGCGGGACGCACGCTGCAGGCCTGGCAGATCGTGAGCCGGACGCGGAGCACGCAGGGGAAAGCGATCCAGCGGATCGTCGAGATGGCGAACGGCAGTGGCGCCGCACTTCCCGACATGGCCCAGAAGATCGTCGACCTGGCCGACACCACGGCCCCCGGCGAGGAGGGCGCGTCGACGCCAGGCGCCCCCGGCGCGACGCCGGGAGGCGCACCGGCGCCCGTGCGCGTGGGACGGTTCGTCTCGCAGACGATGCGCGGGCCCGAGAGCTGGCTCATGACAGCCTGGTATAACGCGCTGCTCTCGAATCCGAAGACGATCGTCAAGAAAGTCACGAGCGACGCCGGAATGGGGCTCTGGAACGTCGCGACCCGGGCGACCGCCGAGCATCTCGGCTCCGGCGCCGTGCCGCCGGGCGAGAGCGCGGAGCTGGCCTACGGGTATGTCGGCGCGATGCGGGACGCGTTCCGCGTGGCGGCGCGGGCGCTGAAGGCGGGCGAGAGCCAGTTCCACCCGGAGGCGCGGACGCTCGAGGCGCTGGGGCCGCGGGTGAACGCGCTGGCGGCCGGCGCGCCGGCGACACTGGACGAGGCCGCGCCGACGGCGGCGGCGGGGAGCTGGTTCCGCGCGCTGATGCCGACGAGCTGGATCGGCGCGGCCGACGATTTCGCGAAGTTCCTGAACTACCGGGCGGAGCTGCGGGCGCTCGCGTTCCGCGACGGCACGCAGCAGGGCCTCGAGGGCGACGAGCTCGCGACGCACGTCTCCTCGTTGCTCGACAGCGCGCCCGAGGACATGCACGCGCAGGCCTGGGCGGCGGCGGTGAAGAACACCTTCACCGAGCCGCTCCGGGGCTTCGCGCTGAAATTGCAGCAATCGGTCGATGCGCTGCACATCGCGACGCCGGGAGGGTTCAAGATCCCGCTCGGGCGCATCCTGATGCCGTTCGTGCGCGTGCCGGCGAACATCGCGGCCTGGAGCTACCGCAACACCGCGCTCCGGCTGGTGATGCCGACGGACGCGATGCGGGCGGAACTGGCGGCCGGCGGCGCCACGCGGGACATCGCGTTGGCGCGCATCGGGCTCGGGACGGCGGCGGCGCTGGCGGCGGCGGACCTGGCGCTGAGCGGGACGATGACCGGCCAGGGGCCGCACGACCCGCAGCTGCACCGCGCGTGGCTGGCGGCGGGGAACGCGCCCTACTCGTTCAAGGTCGGCGACAAGTGGTACGGCTACAACGAGCTCGAGCCGATCGGGACGCTGCTCGGCGTGATCGCCGATACCTTCGACATCGCGCGGTTCGCGCGCGAACAGGACACCGAGAACATGGCGGCGAGCCTCGCCTTCGGCGTGGGCAACGCGCTGCTCTCGAAAACCTACATGAGCGGTATCTCGAACTTCTTCGACGCGCTGAGCAACCCGGACGCGAACGCGGACCGCTGGGCCCAGGCGCTGGTGCAGAGCTTCGTGACGCCTCCCGGGATCGCGAGCGCGGGGCAGGCCGTGGACCCGTTCGTGCGCGCGCACTACACGCTGCTGCAGGGGATCGAACGGCGGCTGCCATACCTGAGCCAGAATCTTCCGCCGGCGCGGGATTTGTGGGGCGACGCGATCCCGGCGGCGGAGGGGTTCGCGGGACCGGCGACGGGGACGGCGCCGGCGAACATGCTCTCGCCGATCGGCGTGACGACGACGAGCAGCCAGCCGATCGACCGGTGGATCTGGGACCATCGGAACAGCTTCCCGCGCGTTGCGAGCAACCAGCTCGGCATCACGCCGCCGGGACGCTTCCAGAATTTCGATGCGGGGCCCGGCGTTGCGGCGCAGATCGAGCTCACGCCCGTCGAGCACGACCGGCTCGCGGTACTGGCGGGCAACGCGTTGAAGGACCCGGACACGGGGCTCGGCGCGCGGGACGCGCTCAATGCGCTCGTCGAGGGAAAGTTCCCGGACGCGGGCGCGCAGGCGCGATGGAACGGGGCCTCGGACGCGGCGAAGGCGCTGATCGTGCAGCGGGTGATCAACCGCTATCGCTCGGCTGCGCGCGGCCGGCTCGTGACGGAGTTCCCGGACATCGCACAGGCGATCGATGCGCAGGTGGAGAGCCGACGCCAGCAGCTGCAGGGTGGGCCCGCGGCGCCGGGCGCGCCTGCGACGCCGGCGCCGGCGCCGGGCGCGCCGGTGAGCCGAGGGACGAGCCGGATGCCACAGATCGCGGGAGCCACCCCATGACCGTTTCCAGCGTCTACACGCCGCCGCAGTACGCAGGGGACGGCACGACGACGGCGTTCGCCTTTCCGTTCAACTTCTTTCAGCCGAGCGACCTCGACGTGCTGCTCTATTCGGGGACGCCGCTCGTGCCGGTGTCACCGGCGCCGGTGCTGAACGGCCTGATGACCTACGACTATACCGTGACGGGAGCGCAGGACCCGAACACGGGGGAATATCTCGGCGGGGGCACCGTGATCTTCAACACGGCGCCCCCGAAGGGCTACGTGGTCAGCCTCGTGCGCGCCGTGAGCGCGACGCAGGGCACGAGCCTCACGAACAATGCGCCCTTCCCGGCGAAGACGATCGAGGGAAGCCTCGACCGCGCGATGATGCTCGTGCAGGAAGCGCTGGCACAGCTGGCGCTGGCGATCGTCGCGCCGACCTCCGACCCCGCGGGGCTCGGCTATACGCTGCCGGCGGCCACCGCGCGGGCGGGCCAGTTCCTCGGGTTCGATGACATCGGCGATGTCATGGTGGGCACACTCTCAGGCGCTGGCGTGCCGATCTCGACGGCGATGCAGCCGGTGGTGGCGGCCGGGACGCTTGCGGAGGCGCTCACCCAAATGGGTTTCTCCTCGGCGGTTCAATCCGTCATCGGAGAGGCGAGCCTCGCCGCCTTCCTGGCCGGGATCGGCGCCGACGGCCCGATCATCAACGTGCTCGATTACATGACGGCCGCGCAAATCTCCGACGTTCTCGCCGGAACGCTGACGCTGGACTGCACCGCGAGCATCAACGCGGCACTCGCCGCCGCCGGCAATGGCGCTTTGGTTTATGCGCCCGCTGGAACGTATCGCATCAGTGGCGCCATCACGGTTGGTCTTGCAAACACTGTGCTGGCGGGCGCTGGGCTTGGCGCCACCACATTCGTGAACTATTCCGGCACCGGAAACTGGTTCAGCATCAGCCAGTCGTATAGCGGCGTTCGCGACTGCACTCTCACGAGCGCCTACGTCGCCGGAGGCGCAGCACCAACTGCGGGCTTTGCCGTCGTGCTCTCCGGTGGCGCGCTGTACCAGACCATCGATAACGTCCTGATCCTTTACGCGTGGAACGGAATTCGGGTCGGCGGAACGTCCGAGGTCCGCCTTAACCGCATCTATATGCGGTACCTGTTCGGGACCGTCGGCATACAGACGTACGCGACGAGCGCCGGCAACTATCGCTGCGTCGTCAATGATCTCTCGTGCTACAACCCCTATCCCACGAGCATCACGCTGTTCCCTGTCACCTGGAGCGCGGGCCTCAACGTCACCGCCGGTCAGGTCGCCTCCATCAACAACGCCGTCTACCAGTGCACCACGAGCGGAACGACGGCGACGAGCGGCAGCGGGCCCAACAACATCACGAGCTTCAGCGCGCCCATCGCCGACGGCACGGCCGAGTGGAAATTCGTGTGCAACGACCTGACCTGGGTCGAAATGAACAGCTTCAGCTACTCGCTCGTCATTAATGAGGCCAATCTGATTTATGGGGTCTACGGCCTCGCGATGCGCGATGCGCTGGGCAGCGGCACGTCGTGGCCGAACTGGTGCTTCTGTTGGGACCTGGAGTGCGACCATAATTTCAGCGCCGGGGTGACCTTGGAAGGTGGCGCCGGCTTCTGGGCCGGTGGAAGCTGGATCGGATCGCAGCTTACCGGCAGCGGAATCCAAGCGGTCGGCTCTTTCCTCGGGGAGGCGTTCCTCGGTGCCGGCAGCCGCCTCGTGGGCGCCGCGCAGCATGGCGCGCTCATCGAAGTCGGTTTCGGCTATCAATTCCGCGATCTCTACGTCGCTGCGAACTCCATCTCGAGCGACGGCACCTACAGCGGCATAACCTTCGGCGCCGGCGTCACGGACTTCAGCGTGAACAATGTGACGAGCGGGCCGAATGCCGATGTCAACGCCCCAGGGCAGCAATATGGCATCTATGTCAGCCCTGGCGTCAGCGACTATTATGATATCTCACATAATAACGTGCGAGATAATCACACCGGAGGGGTCTACGACGGAGGGACTGGCGCGCATAAAGTCGTCGGATGGAACCTCGGCAGCGACAACAATCTCGGGGTCGTGGACTATCTTTCGAGCGGCACGATCATGCAGAACGGTGCCGCTACCTCAGGCTCCGGGGGCACCATCGCGGTCACATGGCCGGTTGGTTTTCCGACTGCCTGCAAGACGGTGCTCGCCAGCCCGGTCGGGGGCGGCACCGATGATGTTTCCATCTTGACCGGAACATTTTCGCCCACCGGAACAACGTTCACGTGTCTGAATGGCACGACTCCCACGTCGGGCATCGGATTCACTTGGATCGCGCTGGGGTATTGAGATGAGCTTCTGCGCGACGGCGGTCCTGACGGAGGGCGGCGGCACGAGGCCGGTGAGCTTCAGCGCGTGCACGGGCGGGACGAGCATCACCGCCGGCGGCACGAACCAGGTGCTGACCGCGGCGGGCGAGGCGGCGAACGGGCTCTATGTGCAGAACCCGCTGCTGGCGAGCGACCAGGGCATCGGCGCGGCCGAGGCGCTGACGGTCGAGCTGGTGAGCGTGGGCAACAGCTACCCAGCAACGAGCGTGAAGCTGCAGCCGGGGGACAGCTTCTCGACGATCGTGCCGGCGTCCGCTGCGATTTACGTGAGCGCGGCGAGCGCCGGGCACAAATTCTCGGCGTTCCATTGGTGAGGAGGATGCGATGAGGTGGCCGTGGCAGAAGGCACCGGCGCCGGCGCCGCCGGCGATGCCGGGGGCAGAGGCGCGCACCGTGACGCGGGCCTTCGCGATCGGGCCGCTCACGGGCGAAGCGCGGATCGAGCAGGCGAAGTTCCGCCTCGAACAGATCGCGGGGCATCTCGCGATCCACCCGAACGTGCCGGAGTGGAAGAAGGCCGAGTTTCGCGACGAGGCCCGGCTGCTGGCGATGGGCCTCTGGGTGGGCAAGGTGATCTCGGATGCGGAGCATCGCGACGTGCTGCGCCGGTGCGGGGCGGGAGGCTAGGATATGACCGCGGCAACCTATGTTCCGACGAAGCTGAAGAAGAGCCAGGTGGTGAGCGCGGGCCCGCAGCTCAAGCTCGACACCGATACGCTCGTGTGCCTGATCGTCGTCGCGGGATCGGGGATCCCGGGCACGGGCTCGACGGGGATCGAGTTCATCTCCGATGTCACGAGCGGCAACACCGAGATGAGCTATTCCGGGTACTCGCGGCAGACGCTCACGGGGGTGACGGTGGCCTATGACGGGAGCGACCTGAACGCGGTCGATTTTTCGTTCAGCAACATCACCTTCAGCCACGACACGAGCGACCCGGGGACCGGGCGCTATATCATCATCGCGGACACCAGCGTGGGGAGCGGCGACTCGAGCCATCCAGTGGTCGCGATCGGGGACCCGGGGACGACGGTTTCGTGCGCGGGCGGCGACCTGGTGCTGAGCTCGCCGACGGGCGGCCTGATCCAGTGGCAGTGAGATAGCGCGTGGCGTTTTTCCTCGCCGATTGCGTTGAGGAGACGATCACCGTCACGGGCACGGGCTCGATCACGTGCAGCGGCGTCTCGCCGACGGGCAAGCGCTCGTTTAGCGCGGCGGCATCGGACCTGGGCGCTGGCTCAGGGTGGTGGACGACCTACAAGATCGAGGATCCCACGAGCGGCGACTGGGAGATCCAGGGCACGAGCTCCTCGACGTGGACGACGGGAGGGACGGCGGGCACGCTCGCGCGTGGCAGCCCGCTGGACGGCAGCAGCGGCCCCGGGACGAAGGTGAGTTTCCCGGGAAACGCCTGCAATGTTTACATGGACATCCCGGCGGCGTGGGTGGGCGCGCAGGGGGCGAGCCCGATCAGCGCAAACGGCAACACAACTGGAACGAGCTACGCGCTCACGACGGCTTCGTTCACCGCGCCAGCCAACGGGATCGCCGTGGCGATTTCTAATTGCAGCGCCTCAGAGGGATTCAGCGGCTGGTCTATGTCGGCGTCACTCTCGGGGGGAAACGACGTAGGATTCCAGAACAGCGCGGGTGGCTCAAGCAATCTTCTCTCAGACATGTTTTATCTGCCGATGGCGAAGGGACAGTCATCGACGTTCTCATCGTCCGCGACCCTGTCAAGCGCCGGAGTGATTTACATTTCCACGCTCGTTTTCTTCCTCCCTGGAGCCGGGCCGCTTGGGCTGGCCGCGGGCGCGGCCTACCAGAACACCGTCAGCGCGCCGACGAAGCCGAACAGCACCAGCGCTTACAAGATGCAGGGGCTCGCCGGGTCCATCACGCCGGCACGGTCCGGCAACGTCCTGGTGGTCATCTCCGGGAATACGGTGGTCTCGGCTACGACGGGCGGCCTCGGCGTTAACTACCAACTCTCCTACGGGACTGGGACGGCCCCCGGCTCCAACGCGACGCTCGCCGGGACGCAGGTGGGGGCGGTGCAAACCTACAAGAACCCGACCACCGTGGTAGTGGCGGACGTGAGCGCACCGTTCAGCATCCAGGCCGTCATCACGGGCCTGACGGTCGGGGCGTCCTATTGGCTCGACCTGGCCGCCGAGAGCATAACGACTGCCAGCGATGCCGGATTCACGAACGTGAGCATCAGCGCGATCGAGCTGTGACGAATGCTTGGGCATTGTCCGATCAGCTCCGCGCCGATCAGCTGCCTGCCTGTCACGAACGTTCCAACCGACGTCACGCTCGCGCAGGCGGCGGCCGCGTGGGGAGCGGCCGCGTTCGCGATCAATCAGAAGACCGAGCTCGTGCTTGGGCAAGCGGCGGCGCGGTGGGTGGGAAACGCGCCGGCCGTCAACCAGAAGGCGGCGATCGCGTTCGCGCAGGTGATCGCGCAGTGGGGCGCGAACGCGGCGAGCGTCAATCAGAAGACGGCGGTCACGCTCACGCAGGCGGCGGCGAGCTGGGGCGCGAGCGCGTTCGGGGTGAGCCAGGCGATGGCGATCGTGCTGGTGCAGAAGGCGTGGGCGTGGGGCGCGAGCGCGTTCGACGTCGCGCAGTCGACGACGCTGCCGCTTGGGCAGGCCGCGGCGAGCTGGAGCGCGAGTGCGCTCGGGGTCAACCAGAAGACGGCGCTCGTGCTCGCGCAAAAGACGTGGGCGTGGGGCACGAGCGCGCTTGGCGTCAATCAGAAGGCGGCGATTGCGGTTGCGCAGAAGACGTGGGACTGGGGCGCGAGCGCGGTGAGCGTCAATCAGAAGACAATGCTGATACTCGCCGGCGCGATCGGGGCGTGGCTCGGCGCGCCGTTCGGGGTGGGGCAGCCGACGTTCGTGACGCTGGCGCAGGCCTCGGTGCGCTGGACGGCCTATGGGTTCTGGCCGTTCGCGCTGGTCGCACGGAACGTGCTGATCGGAGGGCGAAGGATCGTCCGGGTGATTCGCCAACGCTGAGAAAAGATTTCCAGACGCGGACGAAAAAAGAGCTTGCGCTCCCGCTATAATTCGGGAGGGGGAAGAGACTGGAGGCACGGGTGACAACGGCCGCGGAGGAAGCGTGCTTCAGATGGTTGCGTCCGGCGAGTTGAACCCAGCCCCTCGTGAACCCATGGATCGCCCGGTGTCCCGCGAGGCGCGGGAGCGGCTCGCCGCCCTCGAGAGCCGCGTCGACGCGATCGAGGACCGGTTCGACCGGGGGCTCGAGGCGGTGGGCGAGCAGGTGGGCGCGCTCGGGGTGGAGATCAGAAAGGTGACGCGGACCTTCGAGTACAGCAAGGGCGCGTGGTGGATGTTCGTCGCGATCCTCAGCTTCGTTGTGGGGGTCGCCTTCGTGAGCATGGGGCTGCACGATTTCTGGCGGTGGATCACCGGGAAATGACGCCGAAGGGACTGGAGAGGCTGAAGGCCGACGAGGGGTGCAAGCTCTCGGCCTATGATGACGCGACGGGGACCGCGATCATCCCCGGCTCGGCGGTGCGGGGATGGCCCACGATCGGGTACGGCCGGAACCTCGCGAGCGCCGGGGTGCGCCAGAGCGAGGCGCAAGCCATGCTGACGAACGACGTCAACGACAACCAGGCCGATCTGATGAGGATGTTTCCCTGGTTCGCCGCGCTCGCGCCAGTGCGTCAGGACGTGCTCGAGAACATGGCCTACAACGAAGGGGAAGGCCCGGACGGCCTGCGCTCCTTCACGAAGATGCTCGCGCACCTCGCCGCCGGCGAGTGGGACGGCGCGGCGGATGAGATCCTGAACTCCGATGCCGCGCGCGCGCTGCCCGCGCGGTACGGGCGCCTGGCGGACGCGATGCGTTCCGCCATCTGGGCAAGCGCGGCGGCAAACATCGGAGGCTCGTAGTGAAGAATTTGATCAGCTGGGCGAGGCAGCCCAGCACGCTGATGGCCGGAGGCATCGTCGTCGCCGGCGTCATCTACTACTGCACGGGAAGCGCGGAGCTGGCCGGCGCGGGCGCGGCGGTGCTGCTCGGCTCGGTCAGCGATCATACGGCGCAGATCATCGCCCGCGTCGAGTCGCTCGAGGACTCCCTCAAGGGCGGCAACCAGGCAGGAGCACGGAAGTGAGGACATGGCTGAAGGCGGCCGCGCTGGCGGCCACACTGGCGTCGTTGGGACTTGCCGGCTGCGCGAGCAGCGGCGGGACGACGACGAGCACGCTGACGCTCGCGCAGGTGCAGGCGCAGGCGGCGGCGATCCAGAGCGGGATCGACGCGGCGAACACGCTCGCCCAGGCGAGCACGACGATGAGCCTGGCGCAGAAGCAGGCGGCGCAGCAGGCGGCGACGGCGGTCGATGCGGCGGAGGCGGCGGTGGGCGCGCTCACCGCGAGCGGGACGATCACGCAGGACCTGACCGCGTTCGACGGAGCGGCGCAGCAGGCGATGCCGTCGCTCGCGCTGGTGTTCGCCGTCAACCCCGCGACGGAGGCGGCGATCGAGCTCGGGCTCGGGCTCAAGGACGCGTTCATCGGCGGGGTGGGCGCGACGGCGACGCTGGCCTCGGGCAGCTCGGCCGCGGTGGGCGCGGCGCCGGGGCACGTCGCGGCGCCTGTACCGGTGCCGATCCCTACCCGGAAACCCTAGCCTGCCCGGCGCCGGTCGGCGCCTGCGACCACTGGACGCCGTAGGGAGGATCGGATGCCGGTGCTGATGCCGGCGCGGCTGGCGCAGATGAAGCTCGGCTGCCAGTGGCGCCCGCAGGCTTTCATGCCGGTGGCGCTGACCGGCGCGGGGCGCGCGCCCGTCGAGGCGTATAGCCGCATCGAGGGCGCGCCGCGCGTGGCGGGCCACAACGACGAGTGCGGCGACTGCGTGGAGACGGCGGCGTGCAACGCCGTTCAGACGAGGCTGGCGATCGCCGGCGGCAGGACAGCGCTGAGCGACGAGCTGCCGGTCTCGATCTACGAGCAGCCGGCCGTCGCGGGCTACGTGCCGGGCGACGCGGCGACGGACGTGGGGACGGACCCCGCGCGGCTCTTCGCCTGGTGGAAGGCGAACTCGATCGGAGGATGGAAGCTCCGCGCCGAGACCCCGATCGCGCCCTCGATGGAGGGCGACGTGCGCAACGCGATCCTCGGGCTTGGCGTGTTCCTGGTGCTGGAGCTTTCGGTCGAGATGCAGAACCAGAAGCTCTGGCTGCCGGCGGGGACGCCCGGCAGCTGGGGTGGGCACGCCATGTGGTGCGACGAGTTCGACGGGGCGCTCACCTGGGGCACGACGTGGGGACAGCCCCAGGCGATCGACAGGAGCCTGTTCGGGACGCCGTTCGTGCTGGGCGCCTACGCGCTCGACCTCGTCGCCGCGTAGCCCTGCGACGCGCGCCGGAGTTGGATAAGGCGCTGATCTAGAACGGTTTCCGGCGCGCTCTTAATCAGCGGGCCGTAGGTTCGAGTCCTACTGCGCCCACCAATAAGACCAATAGCTTAGGCGCCAACCGGAAGAGCGTGCCCGGGCTCCGGGTAGCACCGGGGTAGCACGGGGACGAAAGTCGGACCGCCGATCGCGTCTTCGTGATCGGGCCTGACGGCGCAGCTTCGCCCGCAACCGCGCGCCGTGATCGCGCCCGAGGCGTTGCCGTCGAGACGGATCGACGCTGCCGAGATCGGTTCGGGCGGTCGGGATGGCCGTCAAGCATGCTTCCACCACCACCAGCCGCGTCCAGGATGGAGCGTATCAACCCCCGGTGGGGGCGTAGGTGGGGGCTACCAACCAAAGGTTGCAATCCCCCGGTCCACCCGTTCGAAAAAATAGGAAAAAATAGAGCCTATTCAGAGGCTTATAGGCGCGATCGTCTTGGGAAGCGCGGTTCGAAGTCCCACGGACCGTCTCGGCATGCTGAGCCGGGATATCCGCGCGCTCAATCCGGCGTTCGGCGAGCCGAGGCACCAGGTCAACGCCTGCGCTGCCGCACACCGACAGTATGACATGTGGCCCGATGCGATGTATGGTGTGAGCGTTTCGGAGGGTTCGTCGATGGATCGGTCATCTGCCTTCTGGGCTGCGTTTTGGACCGGGCTCGCCTCCGCTACATGCCTGTACGCCCCGCCCGCGCCCTATTGGGCCTTCCTGGCAATTCCCGGGCCGGCGCAGAGCTTGGCCGCCGTCGGCGCGCGGCTGACGCAGGCCGTAGGAACGTGCCAAGACCGCCGGTTGACCTCCGCGGTTGGCGACTGACGAGCCCGCGGAAGAGGCTCAGGGCCAGCCTCCCCCGCCCCGCCGATCGCCGCCACCTGGGCCGATACCGCCCGGACTGCCACCGCTTACGCCAGGTTCACCCGGGCCGGGAGTTCAGTGGGCGCTGCCTGGAATCTTTCAGCAGCAATTACGGGTCTGGCAGGGTCAGTATCCGGCCCCGGATGACATAGACCGGTACGAGAAAGTGCTGCCGGGCGCGTTCGACCGCATGATGCGCATGGCAGAAGAGGCCCAGACGGCGCAAATTCGAACGGCGGACGCAGCCGTGGGGGCTCTTGCCCGAGACACGCGGAGAGGCCATTGGCTCGGGTTCATCACCAGCCTCATCGCCATGGGCTTCGCGTTCGGTGCCCTCTTCCTGCATTACCCTGCTGTCGCCGGCGCCTTCCTAAGCGTACCTGTAATGGCAGTGGCGAGGGCTTTAGTAGAGAGCGCCAAGGGCCGCCCCGCCCCGCCTCCGCAGGTCGAATCTCCTGGTGCCGCACAGAAACAGAGTTGAGGAAGGGCCGACCACGCGATCAACCCTGATCGCCCAACACCCTGGCGAAGGGACCTGGATTTCCGAGGACGATCGAGGCCGCTTTCAGGCGAAGCGCGATGACCGCCCGCTCGCCCGCGCTCAGCGTGTTGGCGCTGAGCGCGGCTTCGGCGAGGCTGATGGAGGCGATCAGCGCCTCCGCCAACCGCTTGTACCGCTCCCACCCCTCCCGCGTGAACGCGAAACGCCCGGGCGGGCTGCACCGCCGCCACCGCTCCTCGGCAAGGGAAATACTCTCCTCCGCCATCAGGGCTCCGACGTCGCCTCCTCTTGTTCCGCTTCCGCAAAGGCTTCGGCGCCCTCGACCGCATCGCGGACGTGCTCAGGCCACTCGCGCAGCGGCCTCTTGCCGACGTACGCGTCGATTTCCGCATATAGGTCGTTGGACCTTTTTGCATCCGCCAGCGTCTTGGCGACCTCACCACCACTGCCGCCGGCGGAAAAGTCTTGAACAATAGCCAACTTTCTTTCGATCGGCCGGCCGAGCGCGCGATCGAGCACGTCGTTTGCGCAGGCGCGGCGGAACTCTAAGGCGGCCAACTGGTCGGCGGTGATCGTCATCTCTTGCGCGAAGGCGCCGAGCATGCGGATCATCGTCGGCGCAAGTTTTTGGGCTTCCAGCTCGCCGAGCGCGCGCACTGCTTCGAGGGTGGTCGGCATCCTAGTGGCCAAAGCACGGCTTGGCGCCTTGTGCCTCATCGCTCGTTGCCTTCCTTCTGCGCCAACTCACCCTCGACGAAGCGCCTCATCCGCTCGACTGGGCTGAGCGCGCCATTGGCGCTTTCGGGCGGCTTCTTAAGCCTATTTCTTGCACCGATCGGGCGGCCGGCGCGAGGGCGCAGCGGGCGGAACTGCGCGGCCTGCGCGTCGAGGAAGCGGTCGAGCGCGGCGAGCTCGTAATGAATGCTGCCCCGACGTGCGCTGCCGATCTTGAGAAACGGCGGTCCGCAGCGCCGAAACCGCCATTTGCAGAGCCGCTCAGGCGAAACGCCCAAATAGCGCGCCGCCGCGTCGGCGGTGAGGAGCAACCGCCTCCGTCCGCCCGGCGGCGCACCGGAATATATTTCGGTCGTAAAAAGTGGCATCGCGCATTCCCGCTGGCCGGGCGACACCATAGCCGAAAATCGGGTGCTGGGGGACACTATAGCCGAAAATCGGGTGCTGGGGGACTGCATCGAGACCGCACCCTATCTCGCGCGCCGCTTATTGCGTGCCGTTCCCGAGATCGGCCACCGTCGCGTTGACCAGGAGCACGAGCAGCGTGTCCCTGAACAAGGGCGAAGAGGCGCAGGTGCGCAGGACGGCGGTCCTGACGAGAAGGTTCATGTTCGCCCCGGCGAGGGACGCCGCGAACTCGCGCTCGAAATAGTTCGACATGAACGTCTCGGCGGCGAGAAACCTCCCTATCGCGCCCGCGCGGCGCGGACTGCGACCCGGGCCGAGAAGATCGCCGCAGGTGGAGAGCTGGCGCCGCAAGAGCGGATCGCGCGCAAAGAGCGCAGGATCGAATCGGCGCTCGACCAGGGCCATCACGACGCGCTTGTCCGGCGGATGTCCTCCTCCTCCCGCCGCGGCCTGCCCCACGAAGAAGGCCGCCGCGACATCGCGCACGGGAATTGCGGGATAGGCGCGGCAGAACGGCGGCAGGAGCCGCATCTGGGTCCAGGCAACGTCGAAGACGAAAAGGCGTCCGGTGGGAAAGGCAATGTCGAGATCGCCGAGGATCCGCGCGGTGTCCATCGCCGTGCGCGTCAACTGCGCCATCTGCTCGATCTGCGGCGTGTGGTCGCCGGGCGCGTTGGAATTCACCGGCCCGACCGCGAGGAACTGGGCGCAGGTGAGGGCGGGCGGCAGGCCGAGCGCCGGATCGGGCGGTGCCGCCGAAGGCGGATTCGCACGGGCGGCGGGCCGGAGAATCCCCCGCCGAGAATTTCGGTGGCGCCGATCGAGACGGGTAGTGGTGGTCGAGACGGGCGGTGGTGGCGGCGGTCGAGCGCCCTGGGCGGTGGCGGGCAGGAGCCGGTGGTCGAGACGGGTGCGCGCGCCCGCGACGGCAAGTGAAAAATGCCGCGGGTTATTTTCGGGTGGTCGAAAAATCCCCGGCTGGAAATTCCAGCCGCATGGAAAATCCCGGCCGGCTATTTTCGAGCGGCTGGAAAAATGTCGCCGATGATTTTTCGACCGCTTGGGAAAATCCGGCGGGATTTTTCCAGCGGTTGGAAAGTCGAATTATTGGTCAAGGGCATTTTCCCCAGCGGGGGATTTAATTCGTCGAGCGATTTGGGCCGCGCGAATTAAATGGCCGCACGCCCTGTCACGCCCATGCAGGCGAGGGGAGACCCTTGTTTTACGCGAAAACGTGTCCGCTTTCGGTGTTTTGGTCAGGGTGGTCCGGGTGCCGAGCGGCTACCCGGACCGCTGAAACCGTTGTTTTCTCTGGTCTGGTCCGGGTGGTCAGGGTGGTCAGGGTATCTCTCTATCTTAAAGGAAATATAGAAGAGGAGAGAGCAGAGAAGAGAGAGAGAGAGAGAGCGCGCACGCGCTCTATAGAGAAGTTTTTAGGGTCGCACCCTGACCACCCCGTTAACCCTGACCACTTTGCCATTTCTGTAAGTAAAACAATGAGTTGTATGATCCTGAAAGCGGTCAGGGTGTCCGTACTACCCTGACCACCCATCGCGAAAGCTTAATTTCGTTTTTTCCCGCCTGGGAATTATGTGCGGCGACGATTATTCACGCGCCAGCAGCGCGAACGGCGACAACGCGGCCGCGATCTCGTCGGCGGTCTCGTCGACAATCCAGGCCAATTCCTCGGCGAGCTCCTCGGGCAGCGGCTCCTCGGCCGGCTCATCTTCGTGCGGCCATTCCACGTTCAGCTTGATCGCCTTCACAAAGGTCGCTCGCGCCTCGTCCAGATTGCCGAGCGCGTAGCCGGGTGGGCGCGGGCCGGGGGCGGTGGCCGGAAGGTGTTCGCCGGTCGGCGCGTTGCGCGGTCGGCTCGGCTGCGCTCCCATACGCCGCATAAACCTTCCTAAATCCTCCCGCGAGAGTGGGTGACGCTCTCCACGCGCCCGCGCGAACTCCATGTAGGAAGCGTGCAGTCGGCTGGTCGACGCGAAAGGCTCCCATCGCGCGAACTCTTCAAGGCCCATCGGGTTGACGACGCCTCCGCGGTGCAGGCAGTCGGCCCACCACTGCTCCGGGATCGGCAACGTCAACTTCTTCTGCTCCTCGAGCGCCTCCGTCGCCGGCGGCTGGCGCACATTGAACCCGCTCAGGTCCAGCGCGAGCAGATCGTGGAGCATGGCTTCGTAGCCGCCGTTTTCCATTTGCTCCCAAAGCCGGGCGAAATACGGATGGTCATTTCGGTGCTCGCTGGTGGCATTCAGGACGAAAAATCGGCGCGCTTGGAGGCCGGCTGCGACCATCCAATCGGCGTTGCTCGCCATCATCAGGTGAACGAAGTTCGGCATTTGGACTGCGTTTGCGTACTTGGCCTCTACCGTTAGGTGGGGCTCTGTAATCAGTGCCTTCAGCACCCCGACATGTGCCTTGTCCCCTGCGAAGAACGCCTCGTCCGCGAACAGGAAGATGCAGTCGCGAAGGTGCGCGTTGAAACTGCCGATCAGATGCTTCGCGTTCGAGATCGCCAGCCCGTGTTGGCCGAGGATCCGGATCAGCACCCGCGCGAGGGTTCCCTTCCCCGCCCCCTCCTCGCCGCCTACGACGACTGCGACCTCGCCCTGCTCGCCGGGCCGCTGGAGCAGCCGGGCCATCCATCCGATGAGGTAGTTGAAGTGTGTGTCATCACCGGCGCATAGCACCGTGCGGATATGCTCCCGGAGGATTGACCAGTCCCCCGGCGCCGGCCGCACGTTGAACCCGTTCCAGAGGTTCAGGACGCCTGGCCTCGCTTCCTTCCCCGGTGCGAACACCACTTCGTTGTACTGACGCCGCTCCCGGTGGCCCAGCCACACTTTCGCGACGGACAGATAATTGGGATTGCCTTTGCTGTCGGACCCAACCTTGATGAGCCGGTTCATGTAGAAGTCGCGGAGATCGGTGAAAGTCATGCGGTCGTAGACCAGGCGGTGCAGCATCTCGTCCTGGCGCGGCGCGAGCACGACGGTCCGACCATTCTCGTTGACGACGGCGTACTTTGTGTTGAACTCCGCGACCACGCGCTCCTTCTCATCCTCTATGTCGGGCTGCGACGCGGCAAACGGGGAGCCGGCGTGCTCCCAGATCCGCTTCAACTCGCGCTGGTCGTTGGCCTCGCCCTTCTCGCGGCACCATTCGGCCGTCTCGGGGTCGGTGCGGATGGCCTCGACCGCCTCCTTGAAGATCTTGCCGGCGCGGCGCAGCTTCATGCCGAGGCGGAACGCCGCGGCGGAACGCGATTGGTCGGCGCCGCCGTGGGTGCTCCCCTTTGCGGTCGATCCGGCTCCGCGATCACCGGCCTTAGCGAAGGCGGGACCAGCATCGCGCAATATCCAGAGGATGTCGCCAGCCGGCACGACGCGCAGATCCAGCGGAGTGCCGTCGAAATGCTGGTCCGTCACGGCGAAATATCGGCGGTCGAGGTAGAGCTCGATCGCAGGAGGATGATCGCCGCCGCTGCGCTTGAATTGTTTCCCGTGCTGGGCGCTCCCCATCGCGTCGTGGAAGGCCGGCAGGTCGGTAATGTTATACAGAAAGAACGATTTTAGCCCGGTCCCGCTTGGCGAAATTTCGGCGTAGGTTCCGAGCCGCGCCACCATCTCGGCGGCCCATGGCGCGACGGCGCCCGTCGCGGGATCGCGGCACGTGTCGAGATCGACGCCGCCGAGGTGGAGGCCGTTTCCGTCGCCGGCGAATTCAAGTCCCACCCCGCCCGTCCCGAAGGGCTTGGGCAGGCGGTGCGCCGTCGCTTCGGCTTCAGCTCGCGTGCACCAGGTCGACGGATCGTCCGCGCTCGCTTTGCCGTTTGGGCCGTAGGGCACTTTGGTCGGCTTGCGACCGTCCGGCCGTTCGGTCTGCCACGAGACCCAGATCGGAAGGCTGGCGAGGGCGGCGAGAGTGGTGGTGCTCATTTCGCGTCCTATTCATGAACGCGGTACTTGCCGGGATCGGGCCGGGAGGCTAAGAAGATGCTGCGTCGCGATCTCCAAGCCTTCCTGCCATCCCCTCGGCAGCACCGCTGTCGGGGGGATGTCAGACTTCGAGAGGCTGCTCGGCGATCGTTTTCGCTTTGCTTGAGGGGTTAATCCCAGCGAAGCGCTTCAAGCTTGCCATCGTGACGTGGCGCCGCTCGCCGACCATCACGGTATCGAGCACGCCGTCCTTGACGAGCCGGTGTCCCTTCGTGCGGCCGACGCCGAGCATTGCGAAGGCGTCCAACTCGGGAAGGAGAAGCGGCTCAAGGCCGATTTCCGCCAGGCGGCGGGCGGCGGCTTTGACTTGGGCTCCAGTGCTCATTCCGGTCTCCAGGAGCAAGTTGCCGTCGTGTTTTCGCCCGGCGCGGCCGGCGCCCGAAGGTCGCATCACGTCCATTCGGTTCGTCCAGACGGCTCCCGGTTCGTGAGGCGCGACCGCGGCAGGGCGGATGGTCTCGGTCACTGCACCCACCTCCGTTGCACCGCCGCGGCCGGCTGCCGCCGGTCTGCTTCCGTTTCGCGGTCGCGCCTCGATGCGATGCCGGCGAACTTGACGCGGAATCGGGAAAGCTGGCGCTCGGCCGCCGCCAGCCGTTTGCAAAATTCGGGGTAGCCTCCGCGAGGACGAAGATCGCCGATCGCGACCTTGACCGCGGCGAGCTCGCCGTGCATCCGCGCAAGGTCCGCGCCGAGGATGCGATGTTCGGCGGCCGAAAGGGGCGGAAGCCACACCTTTATCCGCAAGGCGCCGAGCAGCGGCTCGCCCGCCCTTGCGCGGAGCTCGTTTCTCGCCGTGATCGGGCTCGTGTCCGGCGGAGAGCGGTCGGGAGCGAGAGCCGTTACCGAGGTGTTCAGCCGGTCGGCGGGCCAGATCGCGGCTTGCCAGAGCTTTTTGCAGACTGCAAAGGCGGGAAGGCCGAGGCGGTTGCCGCGAGCGTGCGCAAGGATGGTGTTGAGCGGCTCGAAGTCGCGCGCCATGGTGCCGAGCGTTGTCGCAGCCGCTTTCATGATTTCGGCGTCGTCATCGGCGATCTCGATGTCGTTCATGCGCGGCCCCCTTCCCGGTGCGTGATTTCGACCGATTTCAGGTCAGGCCACCAGCATCGGAACGCCTTGACCGCGAGGCCTTTCAGCGCGTCAGAGTCGCCCCCGGCGCAGTCCTCACAGAGCGCCGCCGCAACGCACGTCTCCGCGTCGTCGCGCTCGGGCAGAAGCAAAATAAATGCCGCGCCGATCGGCGTCGTCACATGATTGGAGCAGCATAGGCAAAGGCGCGGCTCGTCATGTTGACGTTCGAGAATTTCCTCGGCGCATGCGACGATGCTCCGCAGCCGAAGCGCCGCCTGTGCATCGCCGAGATAGGTCAGAAGGATAAGGCGCCAGGCGTCCTCGGGCGCGATGCGCTCAAGCCTGAAAACTCCCTGGCCCTCCTCGTGGATTGCCGAGACCGCCTCGGCGATCGGGATGGCCGCGAGCGCGTTCATGCCACCCTCGCCTTCATGTCGAAAAAGCTTTGAGCTTCCTCGAGGATCGCAGTCTGCGCATGCGCGAGGTCGCGGTAGTGTGCGATGTCGGGTTCGAGGACACTGCCGTCCGGCAGGCCGAGCAGGATGCGCTCGCCTTCGCAGGGCAATTCCAACATTACCGGTTCGGCGGCGTCGCGGACGACGCGCCAGGCGAGAACTGGCACGGGGACGATTACGACGTCGGCCGCGGTCGGCCGCGCTCCGCTGCCGTTGCCGACGCCGACGATGTAAGCGCCAATGCTCCCGTCGGCCGGGACGACGGGAGCGCAAAGCCGTTCGAGGTCGAGATGATCGCTTTCGAGCGTGCCGAGGGTGTGCCCCTCGTCGTCCACGAACGAAAAGATCAGGAGGCCGCGCGTTCGATCGCTGCGGCGGCTCGTGACGATGGCGATGAGGTCGAGATTGATTTGGCCGTTATCGGTGGCGATGAACCTAGGCATTGGCGGTTTCCTTTCGAAAAACCGCCGGGGAGGATCGCGTTGCGTCGGCCGGGATGGGATGCTATTGAAAGGCGTCGACTCGTCCTCGACACCCCATCATGGGCCGCCGCCTCGGAGACCTCCTCCGGGGCGGTTGCTTATTTTACGGCGGTGCGAACGCGGTCGAGGAAGCCGGCCGGAACGCGCTGGACGCCGTCGAGGTCGATCGTCGGGATGATGCCGCTTTTCACCAAGGCGCGCCCCTTCACCTCCCCGACGCTGAGCGCCTTGAAGACTTCCTTGAGAGGGTAGGCCACCGGCTCGATCGGCGGGCGGTTGGACGGCAACTTCGCGGGCATCGGGGTTTCCTTGCTCGTAAACGATGCGCCAGCGTCGCGCGCGCCGTATCGAGAGAGAAGGTCGCAAAGCGCGTCGGGATGTCGGTCACAATGTCGGGCAGTTGCCCGCTGCGTCGGGACGACGCGCAATGGCGAAGGTCGAAAGGCGCCCCTGGCGGGTGAATTCTTCGTAATTATTGTCGGACCATCGCCGTGCCCGGCGCTTGGCGAAAAGGCGCTCAGGACGGCCCTACAGGCGGTCGAGAACGGCAACGGGCAGACGCCTCTTCAGGCCGCCGCTCGCAGAGCCGCCCAATCGGCGAGGCGCCAGGACGGCCCTACAGGCGGTCGCAGGCGCGGGGGGTCCTTGCTACCGGCCGAGGGCGCCGAGGCCGCCCAGCGGTCAACGCCGCAAGGAATCCGGCACGATTTCGGCTGGCCGGTCCCCGAGCCGTCCGGCGGCTGGCCTCACGGCGTCAAGCTGCGCTCGGCTCGCGGACTGCGAGCTGCCGCTTCACGCCGCCTTGCGTTGAAGGGCTCGCGCGACCATCGCCGGCTCCCGCGCGATCACGCGCAGATAGGCCAGCGCCGGCGCCTCGGGCTGCTTCCGGTTCTGCTCCCAGTCCCGCAGCGTGCCGACCGGGATGTGGAAGCGGGCGGCGAACTCGGGTTGCGAGAGGCCGAGCCGGCGGCGGACGGTGCGGGCCAACGCCGCGGCGGTCTCGGCGTCGGTCAGAATCGGCGCCGCGTCCGGGTCGCCGGCGACATTGCGCGCGATGTCCTCATCGGTCTGCGCGTCGATCGCTGTCCAATCCGTTTCCCTGACGGCGCGCTCTGCCATCTCCTTCGTAAGTTTCACGTAAGCCATCTGCGTTGCTCCTGCCGATTTGCCTTTCGGACCGAGATCAACCGGTAGGTCTCGCCCCTCATGGTGTAGGTGCAGACGTGCAAGTGCCCCCCGACCATGCCGAAGGCATTGACGCGGACCTCGCCGTAATCCCGCCGATCGTCGTCGATTTCGCCGACGCGGTTTTCCAGGATCTCAAGGCCCACCTCCAAGCTGATGTTGTGCTTGGCCCTGTTCGCCGCATCCTTTTCAGGGTCGTACTCGATATCCACGTCCTCTTATACGGCCTGGCCGTATGTCGGTCAAGGCCGCGCCTAGCGGCCGATCCGCCTTCGGCGGCTTCAGGGCTCCAGGCCGCGTTCCGCGAGCAGCCGCCGGGCGCGCGCCTGCTGTTCTTCGGTCACCGTGCCGACCGGATGCCCGTCGAGGTCAAACCGCGGACCGCCGTAGGTGAGCGCGAACAGGTAAGCATCCCTCCGGCACCAGGCGCTCATGAATTGCCGGACCTTCACGGGCTCGACCTCGCCGGTGAGCAGGGCGAGTAGGTCCTCTGTGATGCCGATCTTCAACGGCCGGGCTGGTTTCAGGAACGCGCGGGGCGCGAGGTCGCGCAACAACTTCTCGACCTCGCGCAATTCCGTCTTGCGATGCGACACGAGAGGCGGGGCAGTGGCGGCCGGTGGCGCATCAGCTTCGCCCGTGGCGGCCGGTGGCGCATCAGCTTCGCCCGCGGCGGCCGTCCTTGCCCGCTCGACCGCGAGGAACGCTTCCAATTCGAGCGGCAGCGCTTCGGGCGGTTGCTTCAGCCGGAGTGTCGCGCCCATTGCTTCTTCCTTCTCTTGCAATTCATGCTGCGTCGTGCCAACTTCTTGACCGGAGAGCGATCGCTTCTTTGTCCCTCGGGACCATACAAGCCTCTCGCTCTCCGCTTCCCTCATCCCGCCGGCCGTCTCGTCTTTTTCGCGCTCGTCATCGGCAGAATTCCTTCTCGCTAACTTTGTGGGGTAACATAGGCGCTCGCGATTCCCCCGATGAACTGCGCGAGCGCGGCGTTGCTCGCGAGCGGCACGATCGTCTGAAGCGCCGGCCCAAGCCCCTGCGGTAGTCCGATACTGTAGCCGTCGATGCTGCCGATCGCGCCCGGGTCGTCAACCGATCGCGTCGCATTGCCCAACTGGATCGCCTGAAGGAGCCCGCCCGGCCCGCTGGCCTGGTAGACCGCGGTCGGCAACAGACGGGATACGCCCAGCGTCGTCGTCGAGACCGACTTGCCTCCGAACTCGAAATGATGCGACACCGATTCTATATAACCCGTCCAAGGTGTCGAGAATTTGCTCGGCGTGAACTCGAATTTGCAGCCCGGTAAAATATCGACCCTGAGCGGCAGGACTACATTACTGCGGCCCATCAGCGGCAACGGATGGTGCCAGGACGCGAGCCTCGTCCAGATCGTCGCGACGCTCTGCCACCACTGTCCCGCAGGCGCGACGATCCCGGCCGCGATCGGATCGAAAATCCATAGGAAGTTTCCGCCGCTGTCGCTGGCGGGCGTGCACGGCCGATAGCCGAAGCGGTGTATCGAAGCCGCGTCCGCCCCGACCATGAACAGATAGAACGCGGGCGTAACGTTAGTGCCCGTCGGCATCATATTGCTCTGGACCCATCCGGGGTCCAAGGCATAGAAATTCTTGGCCATGCGACTTGAGAAACTGAGGCTGCTCGATATCACGCCACTGTCGGGCGTGTAGAGCGGGAGCGCGTTCCATCGGCTCATGTCGGGCGCGCCGAACGTTCCTGAATCGTTGTTGTTCCTGACCGTCAAGGGCAGCGCGACCGTCGGGTTGACCCTCGCGATCAGCATCGGAGCCGCGGGCGTCGCCTGCGGCATGCTTGCGCTCGCGAAATAAAAACCATTTGCTGTTGGCGCCTTTGCGACCGCCGTCACCTGTGGAATCGATGCGCCATTGACTTCAATCGTATTCGGAGGCAAGGGCGGAGGTGGAGGCGCGATCGCCGTTCCGCTGCCGCCCTGCGCGACGGGCAGCAGGCTATAGCTCCCCTGGGGCGCCGAGATGCAGAACACTTCGTAAAGGGGAGAAGGCAAGCATTCCTGGATCTTGGCCATCCAACTTTCCTCGGTCCCCAGCAGGAAGTTCCCGAAGAAGACGGGGCACAAATAATTCTCCCAGACGCTGCCGATGCACTGCGAAAGCGTGAGGCGCGAGCCCATCCACGGTACTCGCGTCTCGCCCATCAGGCCGCCGGGCGCGAGCATGAATTGGAACAGCGCCTGCGCAACGAATACCGGAGTCGAGGCGCTCCCGGTGAGCACGCCGAACAGGGCCGGGCTCATGAGCGCCATCGGCCCCGCCTCGGGGATGTCGAGCGCGGCGCCCAATTCCGTCGCGGTGAAGATGCCCAGCGCGCTGAAGGCCGTGTACATGAAGAGCGAAAAGAAGTAGGTGAAGTCGAGCCCTTGAACCACCTGCCGCCGGATCACGCCGTTCGCGGTCCAGGTCAGGGCTTCGCTCGTATCCTGGACGATCCCGACCATGGTCACGGCCGCCCGGCTGCCTCTACTCATAGCGATCACGGCGAGCGAGCCCGGCGTGATTATTTCTGACCAAGTGTCGGGATCCTCGACGCCGTTCGGCCCTCCGGGCGGGAGCAGAATTGAGAAGGTCCCGGCCGCGCCCCCGACTATGGATTTGTTCACGTCGCACGAGATGATCTGGCTCCCGCTCAAAGAAACCGCAGGCAGCTCCCAAGGAAAGACATCGACCGTGCACCCTACAGTGCTGACGTTTTCGCTCATTTTTTACGTGCTTTCACTTGTGAAACTTGTCGAGAAGGTCCATATTGCGGCCATGGGTGAGCTTGCGCTGCTCGGCATTTTTTGGGAGGTCCTGGGGACGCCGATCCTGTTCGTCGCTGCGATGTGCGGAGCGATCGTGGCGGCGAGACGCGAGCGCCGGACGCATCCCGCGCCGGTCGATTTCATCACGTGGTATGGCGGCGCGGGCCGGATCTTCTGGACCGGGTTCCGGATCATGCTCGCGACCGCCGTCATCATCTCGCTGATTGTCCTCGCCCTGGCCACGCTTTTCGTGCAATCAGGGCCTTACTAAGTCCGGCCTATTTCCACCGGGCGGTCGGCGGTACCTCGCTCGACGCCTTCCCGACAACCCCCGCCGCTGAAGTGATCTCGCCCGCCAGGGTGGTGAGCGCGCCCGCCACGTCGGCCAGCACTTGTCCGAACTCTGCCGCGTTGAGCTGGGCCACGCCGAGCGGCAAGCTGCCGGCAAGGGCGCGGTTCTTGAGCGCCGCCTGGAGCCCGGGCGAGGATAGCTCGTTAAACTTGTTGAGGTACGCTTCTCCTGTCGTGTCGATCGCGCCCGTCTTCAGGTACGCCTGCTCGGCCGTCGGATTTTCTCTATAGCCGATCAAGGCCGCCTCAAGATTGCCGCCCCCCTCCTTGAGCCGCTTCGCGAAGATTTGTGCCCCCTCCGCGATGCTCTGCTCGCGCGTCTTCGGCACCGGCCAGCCGCTGCCCGGCGTCACTTGCATTACGTTGAATCCGGCCTTTGGGTCCGTGCCCCAAGTCGATTCGATTCCTTCGACGGTCGCGAGGACACGCGGGTCGATGCCGTAGAGCTTCCCCATCCTCATTTGCGCCTGCTGATCCGCCGCGCTGAGCGGCGTCCCCTTGAGGCCGCTGAGATAGCTCGGATAGTTCGCCGGCAGGTACGGCACGCTCACCGACAGCGGCGGCGGCGGATTCTCGGCCGCGACCGCGGACGCGTACGACGTATAGTGCCCGACCTGCCAGTTAATATAGGTACTTTCCCCCGCGGACTCGCCGGGGAACCGAGGAACGTTGAGCGTCGCGGCCATAAGCGGCGTGCCTGCCGTCAGGCTCGACCACATCTGGTCCGCCGCAAGCAGGCCAAAGGCGCTTCCGCTGCTGGCCATGCTCACCATATTTTGAAGCGCCTTTCGCTTCGTGGGAGTGTCGGTAAGCGAAGCCCACAGACCAGGACCACCGTGCGCTTCGACGAAGCTTTGAACCGCTCCCATCGACGTGAAGCCGCGCACGATGCGCGAGGCCAGCATCGTCTGGAGCGGCGCATGTCCGATCAACGCATTCGCCGATTGAAGCCCCTGTAGGTTCTGCCGCCCTAATTGCCCGGTCAGTCCTCCCGGACCGGCGCCACGAAATTGCATCTCCCAATTGAACATCGCGCTCGGCGAAAGCACGGCGGTGGCGCCGTTCGCGGCCATGGAGGCGATGCCCGCGTTGATGTTCTTCATCACCTCGGCCTGGTTGAGCCCGGCCGCGACCGCCTTTTGCATCGCGTCGGCGAACTGAGCGGTCGCGCTCGCGGCGCCGAGCGGCCCCGGCTGGACCGCACCGTAGGTCTGAGCGGCCAAGACCGACTGCTGCACGAGGCCTGTCGGCAACGTGCTCAATCCCGGTGCGAAGCGGCTCGCGCCGAGCGTCTCGATCAGCCGTGCGGCCGCCTCGGGCGTGCGCTGGACGATGCTGTAGTTGCTGGCGAGGCCCAGCATTTCCTGGGGGGAGAGCCCGAGGCGCGCGCCCATCGCGGAAGGCGCCGTCAGCCCGCTGTAAAGTTGGCCCCGCAAAGCGCCGCCGGGGAATCCGCCTGTGATCCCGTAGCGTGCCGTCGCGATTTGGAAATCGTACCACGGCATAGCGCTCGCGAGCACGGCCGCGGCCTGGCCGGCCACCTTCTGCGGCGCGGTCACCGCGCCTTTCACTAGCGAAATGATTTCCTTGCCCGCTTCATATCCGATAAGGCCGCCGACAACTATTCCTTCGGGTCCGAGGAGAGCGCCAAGGCCGCCGCCGACGGCTTCGCCCGCCACCTCGGCCCCGCCCGCCTCGGCGGCGCCTGCTCCGGCCGCAGCCGCGCGCCGGCCGAGCATCCCCAGGACGCGCTTGGTCGCGGGCAGGCCCATCGCGCCCGCGACGGCACCGGCGGCCTCCCAGCCGCCCCCCGCGCCACCGCCACCACCACCACCGCCAGGAGCGCCACGCCCGCGCCGCATTCTTGCCGCGGGCGTGGCCCAGCCGGGTGCGCCCCCGGGCGCGGCTCCTGGTGCGGCTGCACCGCCCTGCGCCGTGCCAAGCCCCGGCGGCCACGGGACCGCGCCAGGGCCAGGCCACGAGGGCGAGGCCGGCAACCCCGGGGGCACCCACGCGGGCGGCGCGCCACCGCCTGCCCCCGTTCCGATCGCCCGTACGTCGCGGTCGATCGCGCGGAGAATCGGATCCATCTTCTCGGCAGGGCCTTGCGACCACCGAGCCGAAATCAGCGACAGCATCGCCGGGTTCGCGAAGCCGCCCCCGCCTGATGCGCGGGTCGAGCCCTCGATCGCCCTCGCGAGCGCGTTCATCGCCGACGCCATCGCGCCGCCGCCCGCGCCCGCGCCGGCTCCCCCGGCCGCAAGGCCGCCCGCCGGGCTCGCCGTGGCGCCGGGGCCTCCGCTCGTCAAGCCCGGTATGCCCATTCCTCCCAAAAGCGCCGCGACCTGGATGGTTATTTCCTGAGCGGGATTGAGGGACCCAGGGGCAAGCTGCATATTTCTGACGACTTGATAGACCTCTTGCGCGGTCCTCATGTTCGCGGGAGGCGGTCGCGTGCCGCGATTGACGAATTCCGCCTCGCGCTCGGCGGCGTTCGGCCCGATCTCGCCCTCGCGCGGTGCGCGGCCTCTAACCGTGATGCGGCTCGGCATTGCTCAGCCCTCCGCCGCGGCCGACGTGCTCATGGTGCGGCGCGCGGCCGCCCAGGTGAGCAAATCGTCCTTCAGGTAGCCGATCGCCCGCGAGCCAAGCCGGACGAACGGCGGCCCCGATCCGGCGACACGCCAATGCTCGAGGGTAGGCGGCGATACGCCGAGCGCTTCCGCCGCCGCCTTCGTGCGCAGGACCACCGGCTCGGTTCTCTGGTTTGCGAGGCTCATGATGCCGCCCGTCGTTCCATGGATGTTCACTGCCTACATGCGCAGGCAAGAAACACCTACATCGAAGGCGGAACAAAGAAAAGCAAGTGTCTTACTATACTACTTTTGTAACGGCGGCGCCGGAGATCACCTGCGAATTCGTGCCGCGGAGCGGATCGAACGCAACTGCACGGGCGCCGTCTCGTGCTCGCCCATCGCGGCCTCGATCCGGCCGGCGATCGACGCGGCCGCGCCCTTCACCGGATCACGCGCCAGGTGCGCGTACCGCTGCGTCGTGGCCGCCTGGGAGTGGCCGAGCAGCTTGCCGATGATCGGCAGCGCCATGCCGGCCGAGGCGCCCACCGACGCGAAGGCGTGGCGCAGGTCATGCAGCCGCACGTCGTCCAGCCCGGGCGGCAGCTTCACCTTCGCCTTGCGCGCCGCCTCACGGCACTCGCGCGCCGTCGGCTCGCGGCCGAGAGCGCGGGAAAGGTTCTCGACCAGCCCAGCCGCCGCCTCATCCCCGCCCTCGCGCCACAGCCGCACGCTTGCCCGGTCGCGGATGCCCCGCCACGGCTTCTCCAGGTTGACCAGCGGCGCGCCCTCCTTCTGCCCGCAGATCACGTGCGGGTTGCCTTCGACCCGCGGCAGCGCGGACAGCACCGCGAGCGCCGGCGGCGGCAGGTGCAGCGTCTTGGCGCCCGTCTTCGAATCCGGCAGGCGCGCCTCGCCGCGCTCGAAATCGACCGTCTCCCAAGTCAGGCCGAGGACCTCGGCGAGCCGCGCGCCGGTGAAGAGCAGCAGCTTGACCGCGGCCGGCACGTAGGGCGTGGCGTCGTGCGCGGCCAGCGCCTCGCCGAGCCGCGCCAATTCGTCCGGCGAGAGCATCCGCTCCCGCCCCTTCTCGGCGAAGCGTTCGAGATGGCGGCACGGGTTGCTGCCGTCCGGCCGCAGCTCCCACGCCTCGGCGAGGTTGAACATCTTCGAGAGCACCGCCAGCACGCGGTTCGCCTGGTAGGGCACGTCCTGCATCCCATGGTGCAGCCGCGCCACATCCGCGCGGGTGACGTCGGCCACCTTCCGCCTGCCGAGGGCGGGCACGATCAGCTTGTCGAGCAGGCGGCGATACTCGGCCGCGGTGCGGTCCTTGCGCTTCGCCTCGACGTGCTCGGCCAGGAAGCGCGCGGCGAGCTCCGCCACCGTGGGCGCCTCGCGATCGGCCGCCCTGGCCGCGGCGGGATCCTTGCCGTCCGCGACGAAGCCGAGCAGCCGCTTCGCCTCGGCGCGCGCCGATTCGGCCGTCCATGGCGAGCCGTGCCGTCCGATCGTCAGCTTGCGCATAGGCGCGCGGCGGCCACGCCCGGCGCGATAGAAGAGGATGTAGGTCTTGGCGGCGCCGCGCGCCCGCACGCCGAAGCCGGCCAGCGCGGTGTCCCACAAGACGGCCTCGCCCTTCTCCGGCGCCGTCAGGTCGTCCACCGCCCGTTTCGTGATCCGCTCGCGCATCGTCCTGCCCCTGTATCGGCCGGGTAGCACCTGGGTAGCACGGAACCGGCAATTTCCGGCGGCTACGGGAGGCAGAATACAACTAAACCGCTGAAACGGCAAGGATAAGCGAACAGGCGGCGGCATGGTATGGCAAGGAACGTCAAACTCTTAATCAGCGGGCCGTAGGTTCGAGTCCTACTGCGCCCACCAATACAATCAAGGGGTTGGAAGTGGGCGTGAGGCCCATCGTCCGAACTCGGGCCGCCGCAGGCCAAGCTCCGAGGCCTCGATTCCGAGGCTGCGGCGGCTGGACCGTCGGGTCCCCCTAAATTGAATGCCCGCCCCTTTGGGGGGCGGGCCATGCCGGTCCTGGGGGATCGGCCGCGAGCATCGGTTGCCTGGTGTCGGCGACGCCCGGGAGGGCACGCAGTTATCCGAGCACAGGCCGAATGGGCGCCCGTATGACCTAGATCACGCCAGGGGCGTGCGCCGATCCTTATGGCCTTCGCCGCTACGAGGGCGCCTTACGCTGAAGCATTTGGGTCGCCCTAGGCCACCAATTAGCCCGGGCTGCACGCGTCACTGAAAGCCGCCCGTAGGGGCGAAGCTCATACGCTGTCCGGTCGGCGCCCGTTGCCTCGACCGGATCATGATGGCCGCAAGTTCGCTGCCACACGCTGAAGAGCGCGGCCGTCACCACTCCAACGAGAAACCAGCCGCCGATAACATGGAGTATGATCATTGCCGCCTCTTGCGCCCCGCCAAGCCTGGTGACGAGAGAGAAAGGCAACAGGAGACTTAACGTTTTCTTGAACGGCTCCCCACATGTGCCCACGAGAGGCAGGCCACCTAGCGGCAGCTTGCCCCGCCGGGCCGCGAGCCGTCACGGGGTGAACCCCAGGACCGTCACCGTGGAGCCCGGTCGGATGCCTGCGGAGGATGCCTCATACCGCTGAAGGCCGGCTTCCCGGGCGAGGCGCCCACCTTCGTGGTTCTGCGGCGTGGGCGGGTTGGCGGCGAGGCACGCTTTGCAAGCGGCCTCCGACTTCTGTGTTGCCTCTCGGGCGTTGATCTTCGGCAGCGCGCGTTTCCGCGGAATCGCGCCGGGCGGCTTATGCGCGCGCGACTCGCTCAGGCCGCGACGCCGAAAGAAAACTGCCCGGCCGCGCCGGCCGCGCCGGGCGCGGCGTCCAGTCGGCGCGCGCCGCCATGCGCGGCGAATTATGCCGCCTTGCCGGCCTCTTGGAACGGTTCGCTGCACTACTCGGGGACGAAAGGCGCGCCCGCCGGGCGATTCACACGCGCGCAACAAGCGGCTGGGATCGGAAGGGGCGCCAAGCCGCTTGCTCAAGCCGCGAGCGCCCGCCGCGATCGCGGCGCGGCGGCGGTTATGCCGCCTCGACGGTCTCGGTCACTCCCGGCGCTGTCCTCAAATCGATTGTCGGCGGCGGCCGCACAGGATCCGGCATCTTCCGACCCCCTTCAGTCCCGGCCTGGAGCCCCTCTCTTCCTGCCAAAAAATCGCGCCGGGCGAGCAATCACGCCGACAGAAAACGTTCAATTGTCCTTGGCCCCTTCCTGGATCCAGCGGCTGACGGTCCCGATCTCGGCCGCTGAAAGCGGCGGCCCGAGAGGAGGCATGCGAAGGCTCTTGAAGGCGTGGCCATTGCCTTCGAGCACAGCAATCAGCGGGCTCAATTCTGGATGATAGGGAATGACGGCAACCCCGAGGGACGACCCCCCCCTGAGCCCTCGATAGCTTCGCAAATCGAGGTTGATCGCGGTGTAACCCACGCCGCCGGGGCTATGGCAGGCGACGCAGTGCTGTCCGAAAATCGGCAAAACACCCTTCTGGAAGCTGGCCGGCCCTGGCGCGGACCGGGCCGGATGGGAAAGAAAACCCACCCCAGTGGTCAGAAGGGCCAAGGCTAGAACCCCCAGCATGGCCGCCGGAAAGCCACTTTGCCGCTGCAGCCTCCCCATTTCTTCCCTCCCGTACTCGAGCCACGCTGCGACAGCGACGACGATGTTCGTCCGCCGGCCGGCCCACGCAATGATCGGGATCAATTCGCCCCGCCATCCGTGTCGGCCGGGGGCAGGGGCTATGCACTTGCCGATTTGCTGCCCTCATCGGCACCTGCGAGATCCTCGATCCAGGTCATCGCTCTGACCGCGGCGGGCAGGCCGATCAGCGGAATCGCGAGGAGCATCACGTGCTCGAGCGCCTCCCGCCCAATGCCTTCCGCCAGCGCCCGGCGCACGTGGGAATGCACCGCGCCCTCGGATCCCATACCGATGGCCAACGCGAGCTTGACCAGCCGGCGGACCCGCGGGTCGAGGGGCCCGGCTTCCGCACAACGTTCGCCGAGCTCGGCATAGGCGTGCCAGACCTTCGGGTGCCGGGTTGCCAATCGTCCGGGGGCGGGCGGCAGCTCCGTCTTGGTCGCGTCCTTCCCTGCTTTTCTCATCGCAGCCTCCGGTTCGTTACGTGATTACGGGCGGCGCCGAGTCCCAGCACGAGTTGGACGGGTTGCGGTCCTGCCATGCGACGCAGTACCCGTGCGGGCTGACAACGCCGGCGACGACGCTGCAATGGGGCGCGCCATCCGCCCGCTCTGCGGAAATGAAATGCCCGCAAGTGACGCAGGACTTCTCGCCGAGTGGTTGGTCACGATAGCGGAGCGTGGCGCGCGGGATGGTTCCGAATTGCGGTGCTGCGAGGGTGCCGTGCACACCGAAGGCAAGTCCGAACACCGCACCGGCAGCCGCGATCAGGCTGCGCCGGGCGATCATGAGGCCGCCGCGTCGGCCGGTTCGGCAGCAGGGAACGCGCTTCGCAGCTCCTCTGCAAGCTCGGCGAGCCCTTCACCGACCAGCATGAGGTAGGGGCTGTCGGAGAGGGTGAGGAGCTGCGCCAGGAGATCGATCCAGCCGTCGGCATGCTCGGCGAGGAAGCTGCGAACCAGGATCGGCCCGTCGGGCTCTGACGCCGCGGACTCGAGTAGGCTGGCAAGAAAGGCGCACACGAACCCCGCATGGTCGAGCGGGCGGTTCGGTCCGGCGATCAGCGGATCGGCGTCAAGCTGCACCGGATCGAACCCACCGGCGTCGTACCAGCGCCTGAGCCCGTCGCCACCATCGAAGCGCGGCGGCGGAAAATGCCAGTACTCGCCGTTCCATTCGCCGCGCGCCAGCACGTGCGCATAGGGCGGGATATAGCAGCCTGACTGCGGCACGCAGAGAAAGTCATAAAAGTCCTGCCGCGCCCGCTCGGCGTCGAGCGGCACTCCAGCTGCCGGCGCCAGCGCTGCGAGCTCCGGCGCGTCGGGCGGCGCAAGCAGCATGCGCGCCAGGACCGCGGCGTGCGCCGCGAGGCTTGGCTCACGCATTCACGGGCTCCCTCGCCATCACTTTCTCGATCCGCGCCCGAGTGTTGAAGAACACCACGCTGCCGCCGACGAGATCCATCAGCGACATCTGCCACACGTCGGGGTCACGCCGCATCACGGGGTTGAGATGGATGCCGGCGCGCCGGACCTTGTCGCCGGCGATCCGCTTGCCGCCGATTCCGTAATTGCTGGCGCCATAGCCCCAGTGGCCGTAGCCGACATTGAAGGCAATTACGCCCGGGCGCACACCCTCCACCACCACCGCACGCCCGCGCCGTCTTCCCTCGGGCGTCACCACGTCGATCCATTCGCCCGAGCGGATGCCGAGCTTCGCCGCGTCTGAGGCCGCCATGCGCACTCCGTTCTCCGGCATGATTTCTCGCAGCACATAGTTCGAGGAGAGCCGGGAATGGGACTGCAAGGCGCCCTTGAGCGTGATGATGGTGAACGGCCACTGCTTTGGGTCATCGAGCGCGTCGAGCGGCTTGCCGAGTGCGGTGGCCGGCGGCACCCAGCGGGTGGTGCCGTGGAAGATCGAGCCGGTCATGCTGTTGCGGGTCGTTCCGGTCTCTTCGGCATAGAAGTGCAGGGTATCGGTGAAGCGGTGGGCGAGCTTGCTCCCCTCGCGCGCGCCGCTCACCGGTTGGAACCGTCCGCCGCGCACCATCACGCCCAGCACCGCCGGCCACTCCTCGGGCTTCAGTGCCGCGGCGAACTCCTTGTAGAAGGGCGCGAGGTCGGCGATGGCGATTTCCTCCGCGCTCGCCGCCGGCACGACGTCGTTGCCAGCCCCCTTGGCGAAGGCGAGGTTGGCGGTTGCCTTCAGATACCAGTCCTCGCGCCGCTCGAGCGGCCAGTACTTGCCGCTCGGGTCCGGAATGCCCTTCGCGCCGTAGCCAGGCATGCCGATGCGCCTGGCGACGTCGATCAGGAACTCCTCCATGCACATGTGCCGGCCGTCCTGCGTCTTGGCGGTGAGGCTCACCACCGGCCAGCGCACCCCGGTGCCCTTGGTCAGCGTCGTCGGGTAGGTGTCCACATGACACCAGCTCTCGAGGAAGCTCACGTCAGGAAGGATGTAGTCGGCATACATGCTGGTATCGCCGACGACGATGTCGGAGGCGATGATCAGAGGAATGTTCCTCGGGTCCTTAACCGCCTCCACGAAGGCGGGATTACCCTGGCTCGGCACGCTGTAGAGCGGCGTCGCCTTGTGCCAGATCAGGATGTCGGCGCCGTAGGGGTAGCGGGCTATCGCAGAGGGCAAGGTCTCCGTGAACATGGCGAAGCTGAGCGGGAACCATGGCCGCTTGGCCGGATAGGGGTTCTTGCCCGCGGCGACCTTGGCGCGGTACTCGCTCGTGTCCTCGTAGCGCACGCCTTCGCGATTGATGATCACGCCGAAGGCCGCGCCGCTTGCCTCCGGCACTGCCATTACGTCATAGCGACCCTTCTTCACGTCGTATCCGCCGCCGCCGGTGGTCAGGCCCCCGGTCTCGTTCAGGTTGCCGACCAGCAAGTTGAGCAGCAGGACCGCGACGCCGTTGTAGTAGCCGTTCGGATGCTTCACGACGCCGCGGTACATGGTGCTGATCGCCCGCTTGCCATGGCTCGTGAATTCGCGGGCGAGCGCTACCATGCGCTCTTCCGCGACGCCGCAGATCTCCGCGTATTCTGTGAGGCTGTGCTCCTCCGCTGCCTCCCGTAGCAGGAGAAACGCGCTCTTGACCGCGATGCCGTTCACTATGCCGGAGAACTCGAGGGCCCCGCGCGCGACCGTCGCCGCCGGCGCCGGCTGGCCGGTCGCAGCGTCGATGACCACACGGTCGAGCTCGCCCGCCGCCGGCTTGCCGAGCCCGGCAAGCTCGGCGGTCAGCATCCGCCGCGTCTGCCGGTGGCCGGGATCGACGATCACGAGATGGGTGGCGTCGGTATGCGAAAGCTCGCCCGACGCCTCCGCCGCCTGCTGCGACGGGCAGCCGAGATAGCCCGCGTCGTAGCGTCTCTGTTCGATAATCCAACGGATCATGCCCATCGCCAGGGCGCCGTCCGTGCCGGGCTCGATCGGCACCCAGTTGGCACGATCGCCGATCACGCCGCCGCGGCTGAGGAGAGGATCGATCACCACGTATCTCAGGCCGTCCGGCTTACTGCGCGCCTCGGCGGCAAACTTGCCCTGGGTTTGCATCGGGAAGTTTGCATCGCCCGGCTGCGTGCCCCAGTAGAGGATGAACTTGGCCTCCCGCACGTCGGGCTGGGTCATGTTGATGGCCGGATAGACGTGGCGGGTGGCGACGTGATGGCTGAGCTCACAGACATTCACGTGGTCGAAAACGTTGACGCTGCCGAAAGTCTGAACAAATCGCTGCGTAAAAGACATCCGGCTGCCGACGATCCGTCCACCCTGGAAGACGAAGCCGTTGGTGCGGTGGCCGAGCTCCGGCGCCGCCGGGTCCATCAATTCGCCTCGCTTGGCATAGAGGCCTCGGAACCCGAGCACCTCGAGATCCTTGCTCGCCGGATCGCCGGTGTCGGCGAAGATCTTCCCGCCCTCGCAGGTTTCGGCGATCAGCCGCTCCCAGGAAATCGGCTGCCACTGCCCGCTGCCCCGCGGCCCCTTGCGCTTGAGCGGCACGAGGATCCGATAAGGATCGTAGGCGCTCTGGATTCCTGTGTTGCCGCGGGCGCAAACGGTCCCGGGCAGCCGTGCGGTCTCGATCATCGGCGTGCTGACCGGTACATAGTCGCTGAGCGTGTTGGGATGATAAGGATTGCCGATGATGCGCTGGATCCGCCCGGTGGCGCGGTCGATCTTGACCCTGAGCCCGCATTCGCTGTGGCACTGCAGATCGACCGTGTGACGCAGCGTCCATTGCGGATTCGGGCGGAACGCCCCGGTCTTCGGATCGCGCAGCCATTCAGGGGTGTCGGCGTTGCCGTAGATCGGGTGCAGCGCCTTGCGCCCGCGGCTGGTGATCGGGATCATCTCGACGAGGCGCCGACTGAACCCCGCGACGCCCGCGCCGATTCCGGCGGCGGCGCAAAGGGCGAGAATGCCACGACGCTCGAGCATGATCCTATGCCTTGGTGGGGGTTGCGGGGAGACGCGGGGTAGCCGCCAGCAGAGCGGCGAGGAATCCGCCGATCAGCAGCAGGCTCACCCCGCTGTACCAAAAAGCGGAGAAGTCCGTGTGGAAAGCGAGATAGCCGGCGCCGGAGCGGTTGATCGCCTCGCCGCCGAGCACGATGCCGATGCGCGCGGCGTAGCTCCCCCAAATGGCCCCGATGCAGGCTGCCCCCTGCGCGATCCGGCTGCGCCCAAGCGGAGTGAGCAGCGCCACGATCGGCACGATCAGGCCGGCGAAGGTCCAGTTCCAGAAGATCTGCTGCGCGTAGGGACCCATGAAGAGGTTGGCCGCGCGTAGCTCTTCGATGGCGCCGAAACGCCCGAGCCACCACATCCAGCCGTACCAAACGACACCGCAAAGGGCAAAGGCGGTTACCGCCGTCCAGCGATGGGACGGCCCTGAGGCGATCCATTGCCCATTCGCGAGCCATCCGAGCAGCGGGATGAGTACGAGCATCATCGTTGCCGCGACGCCGATGCCGCTGGCGAGAAAGAGGAGCGGCGCCGCCGGCGAGTTCCACACCGGGACCCCGTGCTCGTTCATCAGAAAGACCGCGGAATAGAGCGGTCCGAACAGGCCGAGGAAGACCATCGCCGCGAGCACGATGCGGGAAAGGAAGCGGCTGTCGAACAAACTGTAGTGCCGGCTCCAGAGCGAGAAGAAGTCGGCGAGCTGCCTCCACGGCGCCGCCAGTCGGGCAATTTCGTCCCCGAGCCGATCGCGCGGCATCGCCTGGAAGCTCAGCCACCAGGCGAGCACCAGCGACAGCGGCAGCAGGATGATTCCGTATTTGATGATCGCCGTGTCCCAGTTGTACCAGCCGATATAGTAGCCGTAGATGAGCCGCCCCGGTTGCTGCACTTCGGCCAGGACATTGACGAAGCCGCCGATGATCAGCGCCACGACGAGCGGGAGCGTGAACCGATGCTCCACCCGCTGGTAGCGGCCGCGCCAGGCGTTGATCGCCCATAGCAAGGCAAGCCCGCCGGCGATGCCGAGCGCCCATGAGTAGTTCGCAAACAGGATCGAGAACGGCCGCTCGTGCGCAACGTTGTAGAGTTCGGTCATCGATCTCAGTGGCGGAACGAACTGCGGCGTCGTGAGCGGATTAGACATGGCTCGCCTCCTTGCTCACGGCGATGCTCCAATCGCCTTCAGGCCGACCGGTGTCCGTCTGCTCGACCGACCAAAGGGTGGGGTTGCCGGGCGGGTTGTTCTGCAATTCGCCGGTCAGGCCGATATAGTAGACGCGCGGTTCATTGCCGGTGCCGGGTTTCAGCTGTTGTACCGGCTCGGTCAGGACCTGCTTCGTCATCGGGTCGTTGGGGTCGTTCAGGTCGCCGAATTGCCGCGCCCCGCCGACGCAGGTCTCGACACAGGCAGGCAGCAGGCCCTGATCCACGCGCTGCGAACAGAAGGTGCACTTGTTCGCGGTCATGGTCACCGGGTCGATGAACCGCGCGTCATACGGGCAGGCGTTCACGCAGGCTCCGCAGCCCCAACAGAGGTCGTAGTCGATTTCCACGATGCCGTCCCGGCGCTGCCAGGTCGCGCCTGCCGGGCAGACCTCGATGCAGGAGGGGCGTTCGCAGTGGTTGCAGAGGCGCGGCAAGAAGGCTCGCCGCGTGTCCGGATAAGTACCGAGCTCGACATCCGGCACCCAGGTTCGGAATACGCCTTCCGGCACATTGTTCTCGAACTTGCAGGCGGCGGTGCAGGCCTGGCAGCCGATGCACTTGCGCAGGTCGATCAGCATTCCCCATCGCTTGCCCGCGAAGCCCTCGCGCGCCAGCGCCTCCTCCCCGGGTAGCTCCTCATAGACCGCGCGGGTATGGCCGAGTTCGTAGTCCTGGCCGGCCGGCGTGTCAGACGTGGGCGACAACCCGAGGCTGTAAGCTGTGGCGGGCGGCGCGTCCGGGGTGGCCGCCTTGGCGGGAACGGTCCCGGCGGTAGCCACGGCCGCCGCTCCCCCGGCACCGCCCGCGAGCGCGGTGAAAAATCTGCGACGGCCGGCATCGACCGGCCCTTGCTTCGTTGTCTCGGCCACGGCCCTTTTCCCCTCGCTGCCCGAGGAATCGCGCTCTCATGGGCTCCGCATGCAGCGAAGTCGTTGAGCCAAATCAATTTGCCCCAAAATCGGGGCGGAGCGCCGAACCGGGCACCCGCGGGCCGCGCGGCTTGCGAGCAGCGCGGGCTGGAATCGGACCCGGATTGATCCTGGTCAATGCCAGGCACGGTCATGAGAACGGCGTCGGCGGCCAATGACGATGGAGGGATATCCGTGCGCCATCCCTGGACTATTACAGGGTGGAAGTGAAGGGCAGAAGGAAGCTGAACCCCACCGATCCCCCACCAAGGCCAGTGACGTTGCCCCCGCCGTTTAATCCAGGTTGGATCGAAATGCTTGGCCAAGGCAGGGAGTGCGCATTGTCCGTTGTCGAAGCCTCGGGCGGCCACCCTCGATCGCCGCAAATGCGACGATCCTAGCCTGCTTGCCGCGCTCTCAACCGCTACCGTCGATCGGCTTCACGGCCCTGCCGATGGCCCGCCACTTCGTCGGCGCGCCGGCCTCAGGGGCCTGCCGCAAGTTCAGTGGCCGCCGCGCCGCGAGCCGTCTGCCCGTCGCCGTCAACGAACAGCGTCTCGCCGTGGCGGACGAACCGCACCTCGATCGCAGGCTCTCCAGCGCCTCGCGGCGTCGAGAGCGTGACCGATTGCTCGGGTGCCAGGGTCGCAACGAAGCGCACCACCGTCCCGTCCGCGGCATCCGTCATCGTCGCCACCACCTGGTAGCCGGCAACCCCCTCTGTGTAATAGACGACGCCACTTACGGCCCCGAGGGTGAAACTCTTGCCCTCGATCGGCTTCACCCCGTCGGCATGGGCGCTTGCGGCGACGACCAGCGCGGCGGTGGCCGCGAGCAAACCAAGCGTCTTGGACATGGCGAACCCCCTATTGCCCGATGTCTCCTTCGTGGTCGGCAGACGTCGTCAGTCATCAACGCAAGAGGGGCCGCGCGCTGTGAGCTCCGCCACAGTCGCGCTCACCCAAAGGGTCGTGCCGCCTCTGCCCTGCCCGCCGCGCCTAGCCCGAAAGCAACCTCTATTGTGGTGCGGGCAGCGGCGGGATCTGCAGGCCGCCGTGAAACCCCTGCAGCGTCCACTCATAGGCGGCCGTACTGACGCGAAACGATCCGATCCGCGGAGACGCCAGGCGGAGGATGTCAACGATCACCACCGTCCACATCACCGTGAGCAGCACCACCAGCACGTGGATCCGGTGGCCCCTGAGGCCCAATTGGTACCCGAGCGCACCCATGCTCAACAGCGTCATGCCGATCAGCAGCCAGAAGAGCTCCGGCGGAAATCGGAACGCATAAGCGAAACGTTCTGCCGTCGTCATATCGAAGGTATCGTTCAGGGCGGCCATGAGCGAGGCCGCCACCGCATCGGGACGCGCCCGCACGATCGCTGCCATGTTTCCCCAGATCTCGCTCTGCAGCGCGTTCGTGCGTCGATCGAGCGCATCGAGGGTGGCTGGATCGCGGGCCGCCCGAATGAAAGCGGCTCTCACCTCCGTGTATTCTTCCAGCAGCCGCGCGATCTCTGCTCCCCGCGGCAGCACGATCGCTTCGGCCCTGAGCCACGCAGTCCCGATGGCATTGGCCTCGGCAAGCGTTCCCGCCCGCCGCTCGCCGAAGCGCGCATTGGCGAAGGAGAGGGTGAGGGCCAGCACGAAGGCCAGGAGCGCCAGCATGCCGCCAACCACGGTGCCGACGCCCTCGCTATGCACCCCTTGCCGTGCGGCGCGCCGGCGCCCGACCCAATAGCCGATCTCGTGCGCCGCCACCTGGACAACGAACAACAGAACCGAGAAGGCGAGAACGCTCCACGCCGCAATGCCGGCGAGCACGGTCATCAGAGCCTCCTTTCGTTCCCGACCATCGCGCCGATGGTAACCATCCGAAACGGAAGCCTCCAGCGCCGGTGTCCGCCTGCCTCTTGGGCCCCACCGCGGCAACCCCGACGCGCCGTGATAGGCTCTCTTCCATGCCCAACGCCCCGCCCCCGAGTTGCGACGGATCTTCCGCTGTGCCGATGCGACGGAACTGGGATTAGCCCGTGCTGAGCCGTCCCGAGCATGCCCTGGCGCGCGCGCGTGCCTTCTGCGAGCGGTACCGCGACCCCGCGCTTTCGGCGCTGCTGGCGCTGGAGCTTGCCGTGATATTCCTGGTCGACCCGCTCGCCTCGATGGGCGTCAAGCAGCCGCTGCTGGTGACGACGCCGCTGCTCCTCGTCCTGATCCTCGTGCTGGCGTCGCATCGGCTCGGCGCACTCATCGCCGCCGCCGCCGCCCTCGGCATCCGCGTGGTCGCCGCCAGCCTCGATTTCCACCATGCGTCCTTCACGATCGAGGTGGTGGACGCCGTCAGCGCCGTGCTCGCGTTGCTCGCCGTGAGCTGGGTGATCTTCGGCGTGGTGTTCGGCCCCGGGCGCATCACGCCCCATCGCGTGCGCGGCGCGATCGTGCTCTACCTTTCGATCGCGCTCATCTTCGCCTGGCTTTACCGCCTGATCGTCGAGTTCGTCCCGGGCGCCTTCACAGGGCTTTCGTACCACGGCGGAGACATCCTGGCGGTCAGCCCATTCACCTATTACAGCCTGACCACGCTGACATCGCTCGGAGTGGGCGACATCGTTCCGATCAACGGCCTGGCGCGGAGCTTCACCACGCTCGAGGCGGTGATCGGCCAGCTCTATCCGGCGATCATCCTCGCGCGCATCCTGACGCTCTACGCGGACGGACGCGGCACGGATCGCTGACCGCGCCCCTCGTTCTCACGCCGCGTGATCTTTTCAAGTCCTGCCCTTGACTTTGGAACAGACATTCCTGTCGGCGCGCGAGTCGCGCGGGGTCCGCCAATTCCGCGCCACCGTCGTCGGTGTTTATTCGCGGACGGAATTGGCCAATTCCCCGAGCGGCGTGGAAAGCCCGCCATTCTGCTTCATATGGACCTCCCGCGTGAGATCGTCACGAGCGTCTTCGGGCTGGTCGCGTTCTTGCGCGTGGCTGTGCGTGGAAGGATCCAATCGATGCAAACACGAGCGAACAGCCTGAAGCGGGCGTTGGTGGCCGAATTCATCGGCACGTTCTCGCTGATATTCATCGGTGCCGGCGCGGCGGTCGCGCTGGGCTCGAACCATGATCCCGCAGTCGCTTTCGCGCACGGCCTCACCATCATGGTGTTCGTCGCCGCGTTCGGCGACATCAGCGGCGGCCATATCAACCCCGCGGTATCGGTTGGCCTCGCCGCGGCCGGAGAGTTTCCGCTCCGCCGGCTTGTCCCCTACATCGTGGCGCAGATCGCGGGCGCGATTGCGGCCGCCTACTGCCTGCTCCTCGTGTTCGGTGGTCCGGTGAACCATCTTGGTGCCACGCTGATCGACACAAGTCGCATCACCGACGCGGGCGCCTTCGCGCTCGAGGGCCTCGGCACCTTCTTCCTCGTCAACACCGTTCTTCATACCGCGGTCCGCGGCAGCGCGCGCTGGCTCGCTCCCTTCGCAATCGGAATGACGGTGACGATGTGCATCCTCGGATTCGGCGTCCTTACGGGCGGCAGCGTCAACCCGGCGCGCACGCTTGGGCCCGCGATCGCCGCCGGCATCTATGCGGGATTGCCCGTCTATCTGCTCGCCCAGCTGGTGGGCGGGACCTGCGCCGGCCTGCTCTATCGCTGGTTCGTGATCCCCGAGCGCGCCGAGCGCGCCAGGCTCGCCTCCGCCGCGGTGCCCGCCGAATAGAGCTCCGGGCCTTTTGCGCCGGGTCGGAGGCCGGCGCAAAATGGGCCAGTTCCGGCCCTTGCACGCCGCCACAGAACTATCTTTTTGATTCTAAAAGATACCACGTCATCAAATGGGCCATATGGTGTGCAAGTTGTGCAAAACCGCCCGCCGGAGATCTTTTGCGGACAGAGGCGAATTCAAAGGGTTTCACCCCGTTCTTGCCAAAGCCGCCGGTTACCCGAGCCGCCGCCGATAGAGCGCGATCAGCCGCTCCCAGTGCCGCTCG
Organism: uncultured Pseudomonadota bacterium; assembly: GCA_963745975.1. Classification (GTDB taxonomy): domain Bacteria; phylum Pseudomonadota; class Alphaproteobacteria; order Acetobacterales; family Acetobacteraceae; genus JAKAWQ01. Next base: position 700,740 of record CAVUZJ010000009.1, on the reverse strand, counting down.
GCCGCCGCCACGTCGTAGCACCAGCGCTCGGGGAAGGCGAAGCCGTGATGCACGCCCGGATAGGTCTCGATCTCGCCGGCGGCGTCCGATTTGGCGAACAGCACCTTGAGCTCCTCGACCATCGCGGGTGGTGCCAGGTCGTCGTGCTCGGCGCAGGCGATGTAGAGCTCCGCCCGCATCCTGCCGAGCGAGAGATGCGGGCTCTCCTTGGCGTCGCTGACGAGCCAGGTACCGTAGAACGAGGCCGCCGCGGCGATCAGCCCGGGGAACCGTGCCGCGGCCGCGAGCGCATACGGCCCGCTCATGCAATAGCCGTGGCAGCCGACCGGCCCCGGCTTCGCCGCCGCGCGGCGATCGAGGAAAGCGAGCATGGCGCTCACGTCTTCCATCACCGGCGGGATCGTCATCTTGGTGCGGATCGCGCGCATCCGCGTGTGCTCTTCGCTGCCGGCCTTGAGCACATCGGGGCCGAACATCGTCTCGCGCCCGGCGCGGTAATAGAGATTGGGGAGCATGACGTGATAGCCGACGCTCGCCAGCCGTCGCGCCATCATCCTGAGCTCCTCGCGGATCCCGGGCGCGTCCATCAGCATCAGCACCGGCGGGAACGGCCCGCCCCGCTCCGGATGGCAGAGGAACGTCTCCGTCGCGCCGTCGCGCGTCGGAACCTCCAGTATCTCCTCGATCATGCCGTCTCCTCCGTGCCGAACCGCTCAGCCACGGCGGTCCCGCACGGTCTTTTTCTTCGCCGCTTTGCGCGCCGGCGCCGCCGCCCGCTTCCTCGCCCGCGCCCGCGCGGCCCGCTCATGGCGCTCGCCGTATTTCATGCCCTCGAGCTTGAGCCCGTCCGGATCGGTGAAGAACACGGCATAGTAATCGTCGTAGTACTCGCCCGCGGGATCGACGATGTTCGCCTCGCTTTCGCGGAGAAAGTCCTGCAGCGCGTCCACGTCCCGGCGGCTGCGAAGCTGGAACGCATAATGATGAAAGCCGACATCGCCGATGCGGTACGGCCGGGCCTTTCCTTCGGCGTCCGCGGGCCCGATCCAGAACCGCGTCTTCCCGTTCGTCCAGCCGATCGCGTCCGGGTACTCGTCCGAGACCTTGAAGCCGAGGAACGCGAAGAGCTTGCCGTAGAAAGCCTTTGACTTCTCGTAGTCGCTCACGCGAACGACGAGATGGTCGATTCCGACAACCCGCACCATGCTCCCCTCCCTTGAGCGACGGCCGTGCCGAGCATAGCAGAGGCCGCCATAGTCGGCCCCCTCCGGCCCGGCGATACTGCCCGCGATGACCCGGGAAGACACGGTCCGGCTGGCCCCGTTCGGCTTCGTCGCCCTTTGGAGCTCGGCCTTCATCGGCGCCAAGGTCGGGCTCCGTTACCTGAGCCCGCTCGCCTTTGTCGCCGTCCGCCTTACGGCCTGCGCGGTGGTGCTGGTCGCGCTGATGCTGGTGCTCCGCCGGTCCTGGGCCCCGCTCCGCGGCCGGCGGTGGCTCCATTGCGCCATCGCCGGCGCGCTCATGAATGCGGTCGGGCTGATGGCCCCGCATGTCGGCCTCACCATGGTGGGCGCGGCCCCGGTCGCGCTCGTGCAGTCGCTCGCGCCGCTGCTCGCGGCAGCGCTTGCCGTCGTCGTGCTGCGCGAGCAGCTCGCCCGCATGCAATGGCTCGGCATGGCGCTCGGGCTCGCGGGCGTGGCGCTGGTCGTCGGGCTTGCCGCCGCGCGCAGCGCCGCCCGCCTCGACGGGCTCGCGCTGGCCGGGGTCGGCGTCGTCGGTCTCGTCGCCGGGACGATCTATTTCGGCCGCTTCTGTCGCACCGTGCCGCTTCTGCCCGGCACCACCGTGCAGTTCCTGGCCGCGGCCGCGGTCGCCATCCTCGGCGCATTCCTCCTGGAGCAGCCGCGCCTGGACTGGACAGGCGCCGCGATCGCCGCCACCGCCTGGAACACGCTCGCCGTCTCGCTCGGCGGCATGGCACTCTATTTCGTGATGCTGCGGAACGGCACCGCTGCCCGCACGACGGCCAATTTCTATCTCGTGCCCGGCACTACCGCGATCATCGCCTGGCTCGCCCTCGGCGAGCGCCTCTCGGCCCTGTCGATCCTGGGCTTCGCGGTCGCCGCTGCCGGTTGCTGGATGGTCAATCGCTGGCAGCCCGCCCCGCCCCGGCGCGATTCCCGGCCAATCCGGTAGGGAACCTGCCGAAGCATGAGGCTCCCGGGCGAGGCGGCTCCCTACTCGGCGAACGTGGCCTCGGTCGCCTCTCCCGGCAGGTCCACCCTGCGCCCGGTCGGGGCGCCAAAGCCGCCAACCGAGCTTGCCAGCTCCTGGAGTTGATTGGCGCTCAAGAGCAGCTCGGCGTTGCGCCCGCAATCCGCCGGCCCTGCACTCGTCGCTCCCCCCGCCCAATGGACGCGCCAGTGGACGCGCCAGTGGGCGCGAGAACCGCCGGCCGCCGCCGGATTGCCGGCCTCGACAAAGAGACTGCCACCCGACTTCGCCATCACCGCGGTATCGAGCACACAAGTCCTGCCCCGAGGAGCGCCGGCACGCTCCGCGGTGAGCACGAGCGCGGAACCGGGGTCTGCCGGCACATTCGCGAAACTGACGATATCGCCGAGACAAGGTGCGAGCGCGCGAATCTCTTCCCCCACCGCCCGCACGGTGACCCCCGCGAACGTCGCGAAGACGACGAGCACGAACACGGTCTCGACCAGCTTGCCCTTTTGTGTATGCATCCCTGTCCCGCGCCGTCGCTTCGCCAGTGGCTCAAAAATGCCACGACTTCCTTACCGAAGCCGTGAGATGCGTCGCCCATGCCCGGAGCTGCGGACGGCGCCGGGCCGGTTAACCAGATATGGGAGAGAGGCGGCGTTTCCAGGTTCCTCCGCGATTCGCAGAATTTTGCCCTTCTATGCGAGCGCGCGTGGCCGCCCGTTCTCGTCCACAGCGACCATCGTGAATTCGGCCTCGGTGACCTTCAACCGCTCGCCGTGCATCAAGTGCGGCAACGTCCATGTCTCGATGCCGAACACCATCGAGCTGCGCCCGGTGCGAATGATCTGCGCATAGCAGCATACCGCGTCTCCCACCTTCACCGGCGCGAGGAAGGAAAGGTTGGAGACCGCCGCCGTCACCACGCGGCCGTTGGCGTACTCCCTCGCCGCCAGGCCCGCCGCGAGATCCATCAGGGACATGATCCAGCCGCCGAAGATATCGCCCGAGGGGTTGGTGTTCGCCGGCATGGCAATCGTTCTGAGGGCCAGCTCCCCCTGCGGCCCCGCCCGACCCTTTTCCTCGCTCCGCATGCCTCCAAAACTCCCCCGCTCGCCCGCCTCGTAGAGCTTCTTCTTCGCGAAGTTCGGCAAAATTGGGTGCCCCGGGTGCGTCCGTCCGGCCCGGTGCCGCTCCGGCTCGCCCGATCGAGGCGATTGGCGGCACCCTAGAGCGGGATGAGATCGCTCGCGCTCACCCATCCCGCTCCAGGTCATTGTTTTATCGCGTGATTCAGACCTACGGCGCCGGGGTCCCCGCGAACGAGTTCGCGGGGCGCCCCGATTCCGCCTTCGGTCATCCCGCTCTAGCGCCCTGTCTCCGCTGACCGGAAGATCGGCGCGCGGGCCCGCCTCAGGGCGAAAAGGACGCCGTCTCCATATATTTCATAACTGCCGGGGCAATCGTTCCTGAGGCCAGAAAGGCGGCAAGCCGTGCCTCGGCCTCGGGCGGAGAGCCGGTCGCCCGGAGCGTCACGACGAGCGGAGGGTACCGCCCGCCGAACAGGCTGTTCAGCGCCTGGTGCCATCGTGCACGGAGACCGCCCGGCACAGGCTTGGCGTCGATCCAGACGGCGTTCGCAGTGACGCTTGGCGGTGTTCCGGCAATGACCAACTGCCAGCTCGCGGGTGTGGCGCCGGGAATGGTCAGGGTCCGCGTTTCGGATTCCGCTATGTTCTGGCCGGAGAGCGCGCGCTCGGTATCGAAGACCAGCTTCGGATCGCTGCGCGGCGGAAAGGCGGCCACCGCGATCGTCAGCGCGCTATCCTCGCAGGCAAAGCGCCGCACGAGTCCGCCCGCGCCTACGAGCCCCGGCGGCGTCCCCTCGTCCGGCAAGGGGACGCAGCGCGGAAGCAGGACCGGGGCTGCGAGGCGCGTTGCCGCCGCTGCCCTGTCGATCCCGACCGTGAGCAAGGGAAAGAGGGCGGCCAGAATGGCCACCGCGGTCGCCGGGACGACGAAGCGCGGCTGCCCTGCAGGCGCCAGGGGGACCGCCCCCGGCGGCGGCGCCAAGCGCGGGGAGAGATCTTCCCGGAACATCAGGCCGAGCACAATCAGGAGGAAAAGAACGAGGGAAAAGAAAAGATACCCATAGAGCACATGGTCGGTCGCCGCCGCGCTGGCGCTGCCGAGCACGTGGCCGAGCCAGACGATCCCAAGGCAGCGGAACCCGTTGGCGAGCACCGGAGCGAAGAGAGAGACGGCGATGAAGAGAAGACGACGAGGCGGGCTTCGGTAGATCACGCAGGAATAGAAAACGCTGAAGGCAATGGCGGCGATCAGAAATCGGAGGCCGGCGCAGGCGGTGGCGATATAGAAGGTCCCTTCCGGAATCTCGATCGTGTTCCCGTCGTTGAAATTGGGGATGCCAAGCAGGTCCAGCCCATGCACGACGAAATGCGTCGTGAAGGATTGCAGGAGCGGCACCAGGAAGCCGCCGAACGGCACCAGGAAGAACAGGTAGAGAAGCGGTGCCGCAAGCACCTGGTAGAACCGCCAGCCGAGCACCGAGAGGAACAGCAACTGGACGAAGGCGACGGCCGCCAACTGGCGTCCTTCCATGACCCCGAGCCGATCGGCCAGGAACCAGATCGCGCCGAGGAGCAGCCCAACGGGCAGGGGCAGGATAGTCGGGCGGATCGGGAGGCCGGATAGCATCGAACGGCGTTGCCAGGCCAGCCAGGCGGCTATGGGGAGAATCAGAAAGCAGTGGTTGTACGCGGTCGAGCTCATCCAAACCCCGACCGCCGCGCGAACCTCCGGCTCGAAGATGCCGCCGAAAACCAGCAATCCGGCGATCAGTGCCGGCCATGCCCGAGCGCGCGGCGTGGCCGCGCTCATGCGGTGGTGCCGACCGGCGCGGCAACGGAGGCCCGCGACCCTTCGAGGATTCGGTCGAGCCGCGCGAGCGTCGCGTCCCAGTCATGCTGGCGGACCACCGCCCGGCGCGCCGCGGCCCCGAGCCCGGGATGGACGCCATCGAGCACCTGCCCGACCAGGCGCGCGGTTTCCGCGGGCTCGCCCGCGACCAGGAGATCCCGGCCGGGCTGAGCCCGGATCCCCTCCACCGCCGCGGGCGAGGCAACGACCGGGCGGCCCATCGCCATCGCCTCGAGCACCTTGTTCTGGATGCCGCGGCCGATCCGGAGCGGCGCCACCGCGACCGCCGCATGCGCAAGGAAGGGCCGCGTATCGGCCACCCGTCCCGTGACGCAGATCCCCGGGCGCTGGCCCAGCTCCCGCACCGCTGCCGCCGGATCGGCCCCGACGATGTAGAAGGCGGGCTGTGGCCGCCGCCCGGCGAGCAGCGGCAGGACCGTGTCCGCGAACCACACCACCGCGTCGATATTCGGTTTGTAGTCCATCGTGCCGGTGAACACGATGGCGGGCCCTTCATCGGCCATCGGCGAAGCAAAGGCGTGTCGGGGAGAAAAATAGTCCAGATCGACACCGTTCTCGACCCATCCGGTCCGGCCGGCGCATTCCGGGGCGAGCGCCAGGAACCGCGCTTCCTCCGCCGGAGAGACGAAGAGCGTGCGATCGAAATGCCGCACGGCACGCTGCTCGAAATCGAGCAGCGTCGACGCCTCCCGCGACCAGAGAAGACGCATCGGAAGTCTTGCCTGACCGGCATAAGCGGCAAATTTGTCCGAATCGACGTCCACCATGTCGAGGATGCGCGGCAGGGACGGCATCCCCATCACGTAGGGCGCCATGGCCGAGGAGAAAACGAACAGCTGCGCGATCGGCCGCCGGAAAACCGTTTCCGCGACCCACGCCGCGAGACGCGCATCATGGAAGTATCCGAGCGAAAGCGGTCGGCCCGGCCTGATCGAGGCGAGCGAGCGCCAGCGCGCCGCCCGTCGGTCGAGCGGGAAACAGGCGAGATTGGCGGTCCGTGCGCTGAGGGCGGGAAGGAAATCCAGATCGCCCGGGTTGTCGGCGAGGCATCCGAGATGGATGCGAAAGGACCGCGCGAGATGCTCGAGAATATGGAACGCCCGGATCTTATCGCCCTTATCGGGAGGGTACGGGATGCGGTGGCAAAGAAAGAGCAGCTCGCGCATTGCGCTAGCCCAGTCCGCGCACGATGTGCGGCCCGAGCGCGTTCGCCACCGGCAGCGGCAGCTTCTTCCAGGCCGAGATCAGAAGTCGGTATTTCGGATTGCGAGGATTGTTGTCCGGCACGCTCGCTCCCGGTGCGAGGAGGTAGCGGTAGTAGAGCGGTTGCGGCGAAAAGCCCCAGTTTTTCTTGAATGCATGCGAACCGGACCCGACCTTGCTGCGGCCGAAATCGAACAAGTCGAGGCCGCGGGCTACCGCGCGGCGCATCACCTCCCAATACATGAACTCATGGCCGGCGCGGCCGCGCGCCTCAATGCCGCCGCCGGCGTAGTACGGCAGCACCTCGTTGCGAAAAAAGAAGGAAAGCACCGCCGCGAGGGGCCGCCCCGCATCCTCCACCGTCAGCACCTCCGCGTTCTCCGCGAAAGCCTCGAGCAGCAGCCGGAAATACCGGCGCGGGAAGACCGGCGTGCCGAGATTGCGCACGCTTTCGGCATAGAGCCGGAAGAAGGTATCGCCGTCGCGGCCGGTGCGCGCGGCCAGGCCGTTCGCAATCCCCTTGCGGATCACTGCGCGCTGCTTGCGGGGAATGGCTTTCAGATTTGCCTCGTCGCTCCCGGCGAGCGGTCTGCGGAAAGTCTCGTACAGGGCGGGACCCGCGGCCCATGCGTTCGCAGGGGTGTGCAGGAAGCGAAATTCACAGAAGCGCGCGCCGGTTCGCTCCATCAGCCGCGCTGCCTCCCGTTCGAGCGCCGCCGCCGACTCGGCATCGGCGGCAAGCGGGCCGCCATAGACGCAGAACGGAACCGAGACGATCCCGCTGCCGAACAGGCGAGTCTTCACGTGCACGAGCGGCATGATCCCGCTGATCTGCCCGTCGCGTTCGGCGAACAGGTAGTGCGCAGGATGGCGGAAGGCTTTGGCGATGACCTCTCGCCACCGTGCGCGATGGAAGAAGGTGCCTTCCGGCATGGCGAAGACGAACGCGTCCCATGCGCTTTCCTGCGCCTCGTCGAGCACGCGGCAGCAGAGCGTCATGGGCGCCTAGCTCGGGGCCGCCGGCGCGGCTTGCGCAAGCTCGGCTGCGAAAACCCGGTCCATGCGGTCCCAGGCGAAGCTGCGCAGGAGGCGCACGACCCGCCCTTCCATGGCGCCGAGGTTCAGCCGATGCCGCAGGCGGGCGAGCGGGCGGCAATGGGCGAGGCGCGGCTGATCGGGATCGATCTCCCAGGGATGGAAGTAGAAGATCCCCGGCCTCCGGTCGCGGCGGAGCAGCCGCCGCAGGCCATGCGCGTAGAGCCGGTAGGGGCAAAGCCGGAAATATCCGCCCCCGGCCCACGGCAAATTGTATGCGCCGAGCACGAGCGTCGTCATCGGCAGCTCCCAGAGGACCGTGCCTGCGGGCCGAAACGGAAAGCGTGGAGCCTCCGGCATTCCGTAGAGATCATGGCGAACCGGATAGATGCTCGAGCTGTAGGCGTACCCCTCCGCCTCGAGCGCCTGAAACGCCCACGGGTTGCGGGACCCGATCGAAAAGGTCGGCGCGCGATAGCCGCGCACCGCAACGCCGCCGATGTCTTCGAGGAGCCGGCGGGTGCGTCCCACATCCGCCCGGAATCCCGCCTCGTCCAGACGGTCTGCCCGCACGTGGTCGTAGCCGTGGCTCGCCAGCTCATGGCCGGCGGCGACGATCCGCCGGACCAGTCCCGGATGGCGCTCGGCGACCCAGCCGAGGGTGAAGAACGTGGCGCTGACTCCCGCCTCGGCGAAGCGGTCGAGGATGCGATCTGTGTTGGCCTCGACCCGGCGGGGAATCGTCTCCCAGGCGCCACGCGGGATCGCGTCCGCGAACGCCTGCACCTGGAAATAATCCTCGACGTCCACAGTCATGGCGCTGGCAATCGCCCGCTCGCTCATCGGGATCCCCTGCGGTCCTCGAGAAGGTCGAGCAGTCGTACGAAGACGCGCTCGCGGTGGGCGACCGTACGCTCGAGCGCCTCCAACCGGCCGAGGAGATCTAGCTCGTGCTCCGGGTTCGGCAGGCGCGGCAGGTCGCCGAGATCCTCCTGCAGCTCGATCGCCGTCCCCTGCACCATATCGGCCGAGATCGCCTCGCTCCGCTCGAAGGCTCCGTGCAAAAGCACCCGCCCGCAAAGGCGATTGATCCGCCGCGGTATGCCGCCGGTGAAATGATGAACGAGGTCGAAGGCGGCGTCCTCCCAGAGCGGGCGATCGCGCCAGCCGACGGCGCGCAGCCGATGCTCGACATAGGCGCGCGTTTCCTCGCCGCTGAGCGGACCGAGGTGATAGGATGCGAGGACCCGCTGGCGGAGTTGGTCGAGCTCGCCGCTCGCCAGCGTGCGGCGGAACTGCGGCTGCCCGAGCAGGATCGCCTGCAGGAGCGAGCGCCCGCCCTCGGCGATGTTCGAAAGCATGCGCAGCTCCTCGAGCGCGGGCAAATCGAGCGCCTGCACCTCGTCGACGACCAGCAGGCACCGTCGGCCTGCGAGACGCTCCGCGCGCAGAACCTCGCCGATCTTTTGCAGAAGCGCTGCCTTGTCGACGCCTTGTCCGGCGCCCAGGCCGGCAGCGGCCAGCCGCAGCAGATCGTCCGCGGCAACCTGAGCGGTGTCGATGCGACCGATCAGGTAGGAGCGGCGGTCGAGCCGCTCCCAGAGCCGCTCGAGCAGCATCGTCTTGCCGGCGCCGACCTCGCCGGTCACGACGATGAACCCTTCCTGATGGGCCAAGCCGAAGACCAGGTGCGAGAGGGCCCGGCTGTGCTCGCTGCTCGGGAAGAAGAAGCGGCTGTCCGGCGTCAGCCGGAACGGCATCTCGGAAAAGCCATAGTACTCGGCGTACATCGGGCCTTCCTAGAAGGTCTTTTGCAAGGCGATGATCACGCTGTTCTCCAGCGTGTTGCTGCCGCCATACAACGACTGATTCATGATCTCGTACTGAAGGCTCGCGAACAGCGTGGGCGAGAGCCGGTCAACCAGGGAAAGCTGGCCGGCGAAGACGGGCGTCGTCCCGCTGCCCACGGCCTGCGATGTCGTGCTGCCCATCTGCACGTACGAGACGGCCGAGAGCGATGGGCTCAGGGCATGCGTCCAACCCAAGCTTCCCGACAGCGAGTCCTGCGAGAACCCGGCGGTGCCGGGAGCATTCGCAATCAGCTTCTGCCGATCGCTCAGGATCGACAGCGAGAGCGTATCGCGCGGCCAGGTGGTGATCAGGCTGGCCGAGAACTGGGCGCTGCGCGTCACACTCGACTGGACGCTCAGCAGCTGGTTCGTCAGCACCACGGGGAAGTTGCTCTGGTTGTCGATCGGCGTGCCCACGGCATCGACCGACGTGGCGCCGAGCGCCGATTGCAGCAGTTGCTGAGACGAGGCGAGGACGTCCGCATAGGAGACCGCAAGCTGCGTGCGGGGGCTGAAGGCGATCGTGGCGCGCGCGAACGGCGCATTGAAGCCGAAGAAATGCCCATACCCCACCGTGACGCTGCTCGGGCCGGGCGGTGTAAGCTGAAGGCCCGCCGCCCAGACGCCGTCCTGGACCGTGATCGGCGGCAGGCTCGGATAGTGGATGTCTTCGTAGCCGAAGGTGCCGAAGGCATAGACCCGGCGCAGAACGGCATAGCGCAGCGTATTGGTGAGGAGATACTGATAGGCCCCGTCGAGCACGCCCGTGCCGCTGCTCTGGGCGCCATTCGCCGCGAGCGTGTCATTGAAGCGGCCAAAGTCGGGGCCGGTCGTGAAGGAACCGGTCTCCTGGTTCGTCAGCGTGCGGGAGCTGAGGAAGTAAGGTTGCGAAGCACCCTGGGCGAAGGCGGCGTTGCCGTTCTGATTCGTGTAGGCGAGCGAATAGCCGAGGCTGAGCGTGCCGGTGTCGCCGAACTTGTGCTCGAAGGTAGGGCTCGCGGAGAAGCCGGTGTTGGTCGTCTGGTTGTTGCTCGAGAGAGTGTTGATGCCGCCCGGGGCGGTGCCGCCGGCGGTACTCTGCTCGCTCGCATAGGCGCGGAGCGAGAGCAGCAGCGTCTGCGGCAGAATTGTTGCATCGAGAGCGCCGTTGAGGTTCTCGGCGATATTGTTGTCGGAGGAATGGTTGGCGTAGAGCTGAAACGTCGGCGCGTAGCTCAGGGTGCCGGTGGCGTTCGGCGTCGCCAGGTTGACGAGCAGGCCGGGCGTGAGGCTGGTGATGAAGTCGTCACCGCTGCCTCCCGTGGTGCCGAAGACGTTGGTGGTGAACTCCTCCTGCAAGCCGATGCTCGGCGTGATGGTGAGGCCCGGCGGGCGCTGCAATGGAACCCCGCCGACCGCGTTCACCGCGGCGAGAGCGCCGCCGAGATCGCCGAGGCGGACGGCGACGCCGACCGGAGGCGCGGCCGTGGCCGCCAGCCCCGGCGCGGTTTCGCTTGCGCTGGCGTTGCCCGTAGCGGCCGCCTGGCTGCCCTCCGTCTGGCCCCCCGCTTCGGCCGGTGCGCCGCCCGCGGCGGGAGCCGTGCCACCCGCACCCGGCACCTGCTCCTGTGCGAACGCCTTGCCCGCAGCGCCGGAGCACGCCAGGAGCACTGCAATCACGGTCCCTGTCCTGGCCCCCCGCCCGCGGCCATAGCGGATCATCGTCGACCGAAGCGGCGGGTCATGAGCGAATGCCGAACGTGTCGCGCGTGGTCAGCCGGATCTTGTTCAGCAGAAGCTTGATGTTCGGGCAGGCATCGATCAGATCGAGCGCCGCCTCGATCTCGCCGCGGCGGGTCTTCTCGGCCTCCACAACCAGCAGGACCTGCCCCGCGACCGCGGCAAGCGCCGCCGGGTCGCTGCTCGAGAGGCAGGGCGGCGCGTCGATGACGAAGAGGTATTGGGTGAAGCGGCGGGCCAGCGTTGCAACGAGGCCGGCGATCGGGTGATGCGTGGAAATCAACGCGCGGCCGCTGGGGTCAGTACCGCCGCCGATCGGCAGCACCGAGAGCGCCTCGATACGAGAGCGCACCAATGCGGCCTCGCCGAGCTGCGCCGGCGAGCTCGCGAGATCGAGCAGGCCGGTTTCCGCTTCCAGACCCAGGGTTTTGCTCAGGGAGCCGGGCCCGATGTCGGCGTCCACGAGGATGATCGACCGGTCGTGGCCGAGGGCGAGGTTCGCCGCCAGGTTGAGGGCAGCAAAGCTCTTCCCCTCTCCTCCGCGGGCGCTGGTCACCATGACGACGTTGCGCTGTGCGGTTGGCCCCTCCACCGTAGCCATGCCTGCGAGCACCTGTTGACCGACGATGCGGAACTCCTCGCCGATGCGATCGCGCTGTTCGCGGGAGGGAATCATGCCGGCACCTTCCAGTGTCTCGACCGCAAGGGTTACGTCGGCGCGCCCTGCCGGCGCCTCCGCGGTCCGCTCGCCGATCGCCGGCACGGAAATCCGGCCGAGCGCGCCATCCGGCAGCAGCACGGATTCGGGTCCGCCCTCAGGGCCATCCCGCAGCTGCTGGGCTGCACGCTCGACGAGGTGCAGCGGTTTGACCGGGCGGCTCATGCCAGCCCGGCGAGATGGCCGGCCCCGACCACCAGACCGGCGAAGGTGAAGACGAGCAGGAAGAGCCCTGCACCAAATGCAAGTGCAGGAAGGGCGCGGGGTCTTTGTGCCGACGCTCGTCTCAGCGAGATTCCGCCCGCGACCGGCACGCCGATGCTCCGCAGATCTTGCAGCGTGTAGCTGCAGCTGTCGGCGTGGGCGAGCAGCGCGGCAAGCCCGACGCCCCCACCGAGACCGGCCAGCAGCACCGCGGCGAGCAGCAGCTCACGCGGCGGGGCCACCGGGATCGTCGGCAGCTGCGGCGGATTGACCACCTGCAGCTGGACCCGGTTGGCATCGATGTTCGCGGCGGCCGTGATCTGCATCGATTCTTGCCGTGTGAGCAGGTCCTGGTATTGCCGCCGGAGAACCTCGTAGTTGCGGTCGAGATTGATGAATTCCGCCTGCAGTCCCGGCTGCGAGCGCGCCAGGGCGGCCAGACGGTCTCTCTCGGCGATGGCGGCCTTCAGCTCGCGCTCGAGCGAGAGCGCGCTGGTCGTGGCGTCGATCAGCTGCAGCTTGAGATCGTCATAGACCGGGTTGGGAAGGGACTCGCGGACCACGGGCATCGCGACCGTTCCCTTGCCCGCCGCCTGGGCGGACAGCGCGGCAACCAGTTTGCGCGCGGCGATCACCCCGGGATAGGCGTCGGTGTAGCGCTGGCGGAGCTCGGTCAGATTCTGCTCCGCGGCGGTAAGCGCCTCGGTGTTCGCTGACGAGCCGCCGCCCCCCTGCGCGGTATCGACCATCGGCGGCGTCTGGGCGAGCTGGCTCTGGAGCAAGGCGCTCTTTGCCTTGGCGTCCGCCAGCTGTCCTTCGAGCTGGCGGACCGTGGCGCGCGCGGCATCGAACTGCGAGACGCTGCCGTCCGCGCCCGGCAGAAGCTGGATGTATTTCGCCAGGAACGCCGCGCGCCGCTGTTCGGTGTCGCGCAGTCTCTGTCGATAGAGCGCGATTTGGCCGTCGAGGAAGCGCTGCGCGTTGGCAACGTCGCTCTGGTCGGACCCCGTCGCCCGTTCGATGAAGATGCTCAGCAAGGACTGCACGATCGCGTAGGCGCGCCTTGGATCGGCGTCGCGGTAGGCGATGGTGAGGAGGCTGTCAGTCTCCGGGACGATCTGAATGGTCTTCGCGAGACTCCGGACCATGGCCTCGCGCGCGCTCACCGTGTCCTTGCCGTGCAGGAGACCGGCTTTCGCGATGAGGGCTTCAAGATTGGGGCGGCTCAGCAGCGTGCGCTGGAGCAGCGCGACCTCACTGCTGATGCCGCCGCCAATGGCGATGCCGTGCAGCAGCGGCGTCAGGACAGGATCCGCGGCCACGTACACCTGAGCGCTCGCCTCGTAGCTCGGTGGCAGGCTCATCACGCCCACCCAGCCGGCAAGACAGAGCAGCCACGCAGCGCCGAGTGCGATCCAGCGCCGCCGCCAAGTTCCGAGAGCATAGCGGCGCAGCAATGCGGCGATATCGTCCATGATCGATCAGAACCAGCTTTCGGGGATGACGACCACGTCGCCCGGGTGCATCGCCACGTTCTGTGACATGTCGCCGGCATTGAGAAGCGCCCCGATCTTCACTGGGATTGTGTCCTCCTTGCCGTTCACGTCGCGCACGATCTTCGCGCTGTTGCCCGCCGCGTACGGCGTCAGACCCTTCACCGCGATCATCACGTCGAGCAGGGTCATGCCATCGACATAGGGGATGGTCTCCGGCACGCTCGCCTGGCCGATGACGCGAATCGCCCGATCGAGCGGACCGTTGAAGCTGTCCACCATCACGGTGACGTTCGGGTCCGTGACGTACTTGCGCAGTCGCGCGGCGATTTCCTTGCCGAGCGCGCTTGGGGTCAGGCCGACGGCAGGGACGTCGGGCACCAGCGGGATCGAGATCTTTCCGTCCGGACGGACCGGCAGCGACTTGACGCTGAGATCGGGCGAGCCGTCGACGAAGATGCTGAGCGTATCTCCAGGCCCGATCCGATAGGCCGCATCGGCATCGGCCGGCGGCGCCCTGAGCGGCGCCGGCGGGTCTGCGAGGCTGGTGCAGGCGGTGAGGGCGAGCACGCCCAGCGCGGCCACGATCGGGCCGAGCACCCAGCTCCGCCGAGCCGACGCCCGCTTAGCAAGTGAGTTGCGTACGGATGTCACGTTTGCACACTTCTTTCACCCCGTCGCGACGGCCGGGAGGCGTCAGCCGATGTGACGGACGAATGCGACCGGTGTAAGAGAGACCGGCATTGGCGCAGACGCAACGTCAAACAGAGACTAAAGCATAATTCTCCCAGAAAGTTGATAAAGAGTGTAATTTTCGCGCATCGTTATCCGTTGCCGATTGTGTTAAGTAATTAACGCGTGATGCGTCCAGAGAATTGACTTGCGTCCATGTTTTTGTCAACCCTCCTTCTGCCATCGATGTCCGCCGCGGCGGCGCAGGCGCAGCCACGCGAAACCTCCCTCGCGGCTACGCGACGGACCGGGATCCTTGCGTTGCGTTCGAGGGTCGAACCAACAACGCAAACGGCCGGGCGCCGTGCGGCCGGAGGGACAAGAAGGACCTCGGAGATATTCAACCAAAACGCGACGAGACGGGGCGCGACGAGACGAGGACGGCGCCGGCCGCGGGCCATTGCGGGGCAGGAGGGCCGGACGAAGCGGTGCCGGTGCCGAGGGACGCTCGATCGTTGCCGATGGCTCGCGTCGAGGAGCGGCCGAGGAGACCCGTTGGATTGCCGATTTAAGAGAGGCTGGATGCGAATTCAGAAGATTGCGACGACATGACAAGGGGAATCACAGGAATGTCTTTTGATACGTCGGCGGTTGCGCCAGTGCTGCACGGGGGCGGGGCACCGCACACGGCCCGGGTCGTGAATAACATCGCGGCATTTTCGCGACCGGACGTTTCGCCCTATCGGTTCGCCGCCCGTCCTCCGCCCGCTGGGCGCGGCGGTCTCCGCCGGTTGTCCATGGCAGCTCTCGGCGCGGGAACAAGGGGGGGGCGATGATCGGCCTTTTCGACCGCGCCGTCGCAGCGGAGGGGGCGGTCCTGAGCAGTCCCGTTGCCGCGGCCCACCCTGGTCTTCCAAACGGGGGTCTTTCGATCGGGGGTCTCTCGATCGGCGCCGGATGGCATGGGCTTGTCGGGGCTTTGCCGCTGGCTACGCACGGTCCGGGCGGCGGCTGCGCAATGGCGCTCGTCGCGCTCGGAGCGCTCTGGACCGCCGTCGAACTGCCGGCGGCGCCGGCGCGCTTGCCGTTGCGGCGCCTGTCGGCTGCCGTGCTCGGCATTACGATCATCATGGCCGCACCGTTGCTCTTGGCCGCCCTGTTCGTCGGCCTCCTCCCGTTGCGGCTCTTCGCGAGCGGATGGCCTGCGGCGCTCGAGTTGCTCGCCCTCGGCGCGGCGAGCGGCGCTACGGTCGCGATCGGGATCTACGTGCTGACCCGGCTCGGGCTGTTCCAGCGGCCGATCCTCGTGCTCGGGGACGCACCGGAGTGGGCCGCGGCGGGCGCCGCCCTCGATCCCGGGCGTGGCCCCCTGTTCCGCGTGGCCGATGTGCTTCCGGCCGACCGCCGCTGGGCGCTGACGGCCGAGGCGCTGCGGCGGCGGGGACTCTGGGCGGTCGTCCTCGCCGCAGGGACGGGCGGGGCCGATGCCGAACTCGGACGGCGTTGCCGCCGCGCCGGGGTTCGGATGCTGGGGGAACAGGATTTCCGCGAGCAATGGCTCGGACGGGTCGATCTCGACCGTCTGCCGCCGGGCACCATCGCGGCGTCGCTGGTCCACAAGAACCAACGTTTGGCCGGTATCGTCCGCCGCGGCGCCGACATCGCGATTGCCCTCGCACTCCTCCTCTTGAGCCTGCCGCTGATGTTGCTCGCGGCGCTACTCATCAAGATCGAAAGCCCAGGTCCGGTATTCTACCGTCAGGAACGGGTCGGACTGAACGGCGGGCGGTTCCAGGTGATCAAGTTCCGGAGCATGCGCGCAGACGCGGAAGCCGGGCTCGGCCCGCAATGGGCCAAACCCGCCGACCCGCGCGTCACGCGGATCGGCCGCTTCATCAGGCTGGCGCGGATCGACGAGCTGCCGCAGCTCTGGAACGTGCTCCGGGGCGAGATGAGCGTGATCGGGCCGAGGCCCGAACGGCCCTATTTCGTCGAGCGGCTCGCGGCGACGTTGCCATGCTACAACGACCGCGCGATGGTCAAGCCCGGCATCACCGGCTGGGCACAGGTGAAATATCGCTACGGGGCGTCGGTCGAAGACGCGCGGGCGAAGCTCGGCTACGATCTCTATTATGTGAAGCATCGCAATTTGCTTCTCGACCTGCGCATTCTCGCGGCCACGGTACGGGTGGTGCTGTTCCAGGAGGGGGCGCGGTGATGCGGCGGCCCACGGGCGCGGGCGCGCGCTAGGGCGATGCCGGGGGCTGGCATCCTGTTCGCGGTCTGCGCGGCGGTCTACGCCGGTTCCGCCGGCGCCGTGCTCCTGCCGCGCCTGCCGGGGCGGAGCAATGTCGCGCTGGCGGGAGCCTGCGGGGTCTCCGCGGCGTGGGTGGCGACGATCGCGGCGGACCCGCTGCCGAACCTCCTCGGAGCGGCCGCGGCGCTCGATTTCCTCCGCGCCGGCGCGTGGTTCGTGGCCCTTTTGGTGCTCGCCCGCGGGATCGCCGGTCCCGCCGGAAGCTGGCGCACGGCGACGCTGTTTGCGCTGCCGTTCGTGCTCGGCACGCTGCTCGCTGCCCTCATGGCGTGGCAGAGCCCGGGAACCGAGGCCGAGCCCTCGCTCGTCTCGCTCGGCATCGATGCGCGTCTCGGGTTTGCGATTGGGATTTTGCTGCTGATCGAAAATCTCTATCGCAATGCCCCGCGGGAGGCACGCTGGCATATCAACCTGACCTGTATCGCGATCGGCGGGACATTCCTCTACGAAATCGTGCTTTACGCCGACACGGTGCTCTTTCGGCGGGTCTCGCCCCTGCTGTTCGCCGGCCAGGCGCCGGTCGGCCTCTTGGTCGTGCCGCTGCTGCTGATCGGGGCCCGACGCCAGCTTCGCTGGAAGGACGATGTCGGGGTGTCCCGCAGCGTCGTCTTCCACACGGCGACGCTGCTCCTCGGCGGCATCTTTCTCGTCGGGCTCGCCGCGGCGGGCGAGGTGTTCCGCCGCTTCGGACCCGGCTGGGGGAGGCTCGCGGAGGCCAGTCTCATCTTTGCCGGCTGCATCACCATCGCCGTCCTCGTCGCGTCGGGCTCAGCGCGCTCGCAACTGCGCGCGCTCGTGGTCGACCATTTCTTCAGCCGGCGCTACGACTATCAGCGCGAGTGGGGCCGCTGCATCGCCACGCTCTCCGCGGCCGGCCCCTATCTCGCCCTGCACAAGCGGGTCATCCGGGCGCTCGCCGACATCGTCGACAGCCCGGGCGGGGTGCTCTTCCTGCGCGAGCCCGCGCCGGCCGCCGCGGCCGCCTCCTACCGGGCCGCAGGAAGCTGGAACGCGCCGGCGCTGGACGGCGTGGCGGTGACCGCCGGCCACCGACTGCTCGCGTCCTTCGGCACGGGTGGCGCAGTCGCCGTGGCCGATGCCGGCGCATCCGCCTGGTTTGTCGAGATGGCGGATGCCTGGCTTGCTGTGCCGTTGCCGGAAGCGAGCGGGCCTGCCCGAGGCCCGATGGGATTTATCGTGCTTGCGAGGCCGCGCGCGCCGTTCCGCCTCGATCGCGAGGTTTTCGATCTCCTGCGCATCGTCGGCCGCGAGGTCGCTCTCTTCATCGCCGAGCAGCGCGCCACCGAGGCACTGATGGTGGCGCGCCAATTCGCCGAGGCCGGTCAACGTTTCGCCTTTGTTGCCCACGATATCAAGAACGTTGCGAGCGGGCTTTCCCTGCTGGTTGCTAACGCCGAGCAACATTTGGACAATCCCGATTTCCGCTCCGACCTGATGGGCACGCTCAGGGCGTCGATCCAAAAAATCTCGGCACTCCTCGGGCGGCTGCAGGGGCCGGCATCCCGCGGCGGGCGGCCATTGGTATCGCCGCTGCAGCGGCTGGAGGCGGTGGTGGCCGGCTTCCGTGGGCTCGGCCCGACGCCGGTTCTGCTCGAATGCGAAGCGGGCGGGAATTCGGACGGAGTTGCCGTGGCAATGGAGGAGCCGGCCTTCGACGCGGTCGTCCGGCATCTCATCGACAACGCGATCGAGGCCTCCCCGCCCGGCGTTGCGGTTCTGATCCACCTCCGCCGCGAGGCGGGCTCTGCCGTCATCGAGATCTGCGATCGCGGGCGCGGCATGCCCGAGGAGTTCGTGCGCGAGGCGTTATTCCGCCCCTTCGCGTCCACCAAGCCCGCCGGGTTCGGCCTCGGTGCCTTCCAGGCGCGTGCGCTGCTCGGCGAAGCCGGCGGCGACCTTGCGGTGTCGAGCGTGCCGGGACGCGGCACCACCATGCGCATCAGCCTGCCGCTCGCGCTTCGCGGCGTGCCCGAGCCGCTTGCGCTCAGTGCGTGAGGAGCGGCGCATGGGCGAGGCGTCACTCCTGATCGTCGAGGACGATGCCGGCCTGCTCAGCCAGTATCGCTGGGCCTTCCCGGGCCGCACCGTGTTGACCGCCTCCTCGCGGCCGGAGGCGCTTCCAATCATCGAGAAGCAGCGCCCCGCGGTCGCGGTCATCGATCTCGGCCTGCCGCCCGATCCGGACGGCGTCACGGAGGGCTTCGCCACTCTCGCCGCCATGCTCAGGATGGCCCCTGAGATGAAGGTGATCGTGGCCACCGGCAATGCCAGCCGGCCCAACGCGCTCCGCGCCGTCGCCGCCGGCGCCCACGATTTCTACGAGAAGCCGGTGGAGATCGATGTCCTGCGCCTGATCGTCGATCGCGGCTTCCGCCTGCACGCGCTCGAGTCGGAGAACCGCCGCCTGAGCGGGAGCGCCGGTCCGGGCGCGATCAAGCGCATCATCACCGCTGCCGAGCCGATGCTGCGCGTCTGCCGCGACATCGAGAAGCTCGCACCCACCAACGTTCCGGTCCTGCTGCTCGGCGAGAGCGGCACCGGCAAGGAGGCCCTCGCGCGCGCCCTGCACGATCTCGGGCCGCGCGCCGGCAAGCCGTTCGTCGCCATCAATTGCGGCGCCATTCCCGAGACGCTGCTGGAAAGCGAGCTCTTCGGCTACGAGCGCGGCGCCTTTACCGGGGCGGCGAAGCAGACCATCGGCCGGATCGAGAGCGCCCAGAACGGCACCCTCTTCCTCGATGAGATCGGCGATCTGCCGCACCCGCTGCAAGTGAAGCTGCTCCGTTTCCTCCAGGAGCAGACGATCGAGCGGGTCGGCGGGCGCCAGTCGATCGCGGTCGATGTGCGGGTCGTCTCGGCGACCAACCAGGCGCTCGAGGAGCAGGTGGAGGCGGGGCGCTTCCGCTCCGATCTCTTCTACCGGCTCAATCCCGTGACCGTGCGCATTCCGCCCTTGCGCGAACGCGGCGCCGATGCGGTGCTGCTGGCGCGCTTCTTCCTCAATCGCTTCAATCGCGAGATCGGCCGCAACCTGCGCGGCTTCAGCGAGATGGCGCTGGCGGCGCTCGCCGGCCACGACTGGCCAGGGAATGTTCGCGAGCTCGAGAACCGGGTGAAGCGCGCGGTGATCATGGCCGAGGGGCGGGTGATCGATGGCGCCGATCTCGAGCTCGCGGCCAGCCCGCCGCCCGATCTCGATCTGCGCGCGGCCCGCCACCGGGCGGAGCGCGACGTCATCGAACGGGCCTTGGCACAAAGCCGCGGGACGGTCGCGGGCGCCGCGCGGCTGCTCGGCATCAGCCGGCCGACTCTCTATGGACTGCTCGAAATTCACGGACTCGCCAGCATCGCGGACCCTGTCGCCGCGGAACCCACGCAGGATGGGGAACCCTCATGACATCAACGCTCCGCTACGGGCTTCTCGCCGGCGCCGCCCTCTTCCTTGCGGCCACCGGCATCGCCCACGCGACCGACTATGCCGCGCGCGCCGAGGCGCTGCTCGCCAAGGGCCAGACGCGCGCCGCCGCGATCGAGCTGCAGAACGCCGTCAAGCAGAACCCCTCCGATGCCGCCGCTCATTACCAGCTCGCAAAGATCGAACTCTCGCTCGGCGATGCGGTGGCGGCGGAGCAGGAGGCGCGCGCCGCGAAGGGCGACGGGTACGATCCGGGTGCGGCGCTCTCCCTGCTGCTCGACACTTATCTGGCTGAGGGCCGCTACGGGGATCTGCTGCGCGACTTCCCCGCCGGCGGGGCCAACCCCGATATCGCGGCGCGCACCGCGGTCGGACGCGGCCGGGCGGAGATGGGTCTCGGCGAGCTCGATCTTGCCGCGGCGGACTTCGCCGCCGCCGAGCGGCTCGCTCCGCACGCGCTTGATCCCCTGCTTGCCGAGGCGGACCTCGATCTCGCCCGGCACCAGCCGGATGCGGCCGCGAAGGCGATTGCGGCGGCGCTCGCGATCGATCCGCACTCAGAGCAGGCCCTGCTTCGCAAGGCGGGGCTTCTCCTTTCCGGCGGCGATGCCAAGGGGGCCGTCGCTCTGCTGGGTCCAGTTCTCGCCGCTTCGCCCGGCGACCCGCAGGTCCGGTTCGCCTTGGCCAACGCGCTGATCGGCGCCGGCGAGGACGCCAAGGCCGCTTCCGAGGTCAAGGCCGGCCTTGCCATTGTGCCGGGCGCGGTGCAGGGCCTCTATCTGGAGGCGGTACTGCTCGCGAAGGCCGGGCAGTACGATCAGGCGAACGCGCTGCTCGAGAAGCTCTCGCCGATGATGGGGCGACTCCCCGAAATCTATCTGCTGCAGGCGGTGGTGTTGGCGCATCTCGGTGAGTGGACGGCGGCCGACAGCGCGGTACAACATTTCCTGGGGCATTTTCCGGGGGATCCCCGTGGCGAGCGGCTGCTCGCGGAGGTGGCACTTCATACCGGCGAGCCTCAGGCGGCGCTGGCGGCGCTTGCCGCGCTCCCGGCGCAGGCGCGCGGCGACGCGGCGACGCTCGATCTCTCTGCGCGTGCCCACGCGGCGGTGGGTGATCTTGCGGCAGCCGAAAGCGAATTCACGGCGGCGGCGAAGCTCTCGCCCAAGCTCGCCGAGCCCCACATCGGGCTCGCTGCCATCCGGCTCGCGCTTGGCGATACCGGTGGGGCCATCCGCGAATATCAGGCGGCGCTGAGCCTCGCGCCGACCGACGCCGGAACGCGGCGCGCCCTCGTCGCGACCGCGATCCGGGCCGGGCAATACGACCTCGCCGCCGCCAATCTCGCCATGCTCGGCAAGCAGGACGCGGGCGCACAAGTGGACGCTCTGCTCCGTGGCCAATTGCAGCTTGCCGAACTCGATATCGCCGGTGCGCGCGCAACCTATTCGGCATTGCTCAAGGCGCATCCCGATCAGGTCGGCGCGGCGCTCGGGCTAGCCCGGGTCGCTGCCCTGGAGGGCAATGTCGACGAAGAGCAGCGCCGCCTCACCGCCGTGCTGGCGAATAGTCCGGCCAATCCGCCGGCGCTTGCCTCCCTCGTCGGCCTTCTGGCGAGCGAGGGCAAGCTCGCGGAGGCCCAGAGCGTCCTCGAGCGCGCGCATGGCGCGGCACCGGATGCCACCGCTGTCACCGCGGATCTCGCCTCGCTCTATATTCGCGTGAAGCAGCCGGACAAGGCGCTCGATCTGCTCGCCACCGCCAACGCCGGCAACAATCCGCTGCTGCTCAGCCTTGAGGCCGACGCCGACCTTGCGCTCGGCAAGCGGCCCGCCGCCGAGGACGCGCTGCGATCGCTGCTCGGCCAGGCGCCAAACGCGGTGGGCGCACGCATCTCCCTGGCACGGCTCCTGACGGCGGACAAGGACTACGCCGGCGCGCGCGCCGCGCTTGCCGACGGCCTCGCGCACGATCCCACAAACCTTGCCCTGATGCAGGGGCTGATCGGTGTCGCCCTGGCCGAGCACGGCCCCGCTGCCGGTCTCAGCGAAGCTCAGGCGCTCGCCGCCGACCCCACTCATCTGCCGACGGCGCGCACGCTCGTCGGTGACTTCTATATGGCGCGGCATCAGCCCGCCGCCGCCGCCCAATCCTACGCGTCGGCGCTCGCCGCCGCCCCCTCGGCCGCTCTCGCCATTCGCCTCGCGTCCGCGCTCCAGGCGGCCGGCAAGCCTGCCGAAGCAGCCGCCCGGCTTCGCGCCTACCTCGCCGCGCAGCCGGACGCGATTCCCGTCGCGCTCGTGCTCGGCAGCCTCGACATCCAGCAGGGTGCGCTCGATCCGGCGGCCTTGCGCCTGGAGAGCGTGATCGCGGCGCAGCCGACCAACGTGGACGCACTCAACGACCTCGCCTGGATTCGGGAGCAGCAGGGCCAGCCGGATGCGCTGGAACTCGCCGAGCGTGCCTACGCCCTCTCAGGCGACCCGCACGTGGCGGATACGCTCGGCTGGATCCTCACCCGCCAGAAGCCGACCAGGACCAGCCTCGCGCTGCTCCGGCAGGCGCACGAAGCGGCGCCGGACGATCCCGCGGTCACCTATCATCTTGCAGCGGCGCTCGCCGGGCTCGGGGACGATAAGTCGGCCGCCTCCCTGCTCCGGCCCATCGTCTCCGGTTCGGCCAGCTTCAGCGAGAAGCCGGCGGCAAGCGCGCTGCTCCAGAAGATCGCCAGCCACTCATAATTAAGCCAGCGGCACGAGGGCGGGCAGATGCGCGGACTGGTCTTCCTGCTTGCCATGGGTGGTCTTTTGCCGATGGCGGCGGTCGCGCCGATGGTGGGCGTGATCACCTATTATTGGATCTCCTTCATGAGCCCGCAGATGGAGGTGTGGGGCATCGCCGCGGCGCCGCCCTGGGCGCTGCTTTCCGTTCTCGCCACGCTCGTCGGCTGCCTCGTCGCCCGCGAGCCGAAACGGCTGCCCGCCAACGGGATGGTCGTGCTCATCATCCTCTTCCTGATCCTCACCTCCGTTTCCAGCCTCTTCGCGCTTGGCCCACCCGATCGTGTCCTCGATGCCTGGACCCAGGAGGTGAAGACGCTTCTCTTCCTGCTCGTCCTCGCCGCCCTCCTCTCCGACCGGCACCGCATCCACGCGCTGGTCTGGGTGATGGTGATCTCGCTCGGCTTCTACGGTGTCGCCGGCGGCCTCTTCGCGATCGCGACCGGCGGCCACGCTCGTGTCTGGGGGCCACCCAACACGATCATCGGCGACAACAACCAGCTCGCGGCCGCGCTGCTGATCGTCCTGCCGCTGATGAACTATCTCCGCCTGCAGTCGGCGCACCGCATCGTTCGCAACGGTCTCGCGTTCGCCATGCTTCTGGTGCTTCTTTCCGTGCTGGCGAGCTACTCCCGCGGCGCCCTGGTCGGGCTCGCTGCCGTGGGTCTTTTCTTTTGGTGGAATAGCCGCCACCGGCTGCTCACCGGCGCGATCATGGCGCTCGTGCTCGCGATCGGGCTTTCCTTCATGCCGGCGGATTGGACCGACCGGATGATGACGATCGACCACTACCACCAGGACGCGTCTGCCGAGGAGCGCCTGACCGTCTGGCGCGAGGCGTTCGGCATCGCGCTCGCCCGCCCGTTCACCGGCGGAGGCTACAAAAGCACCGCTACGCCTCAGGTGCTGCATCAGTTCTATCCGGACGCGCAGCAGCGCGCGGTCCACAGCATCTGGTTCGAGGTCCTGAGCGAGAACGGCTTCCCCGCCTTCTTCGTCTGGCTCGGCATGCTGCTGCTCGGGTTCGTCAATGTCCGGCGCGTCCGGCGCCTCGCCCGTCGCGACCCAGCACTCGCCTGGGCCGACGATCTTGCGCGAATGACCCACGTGTCACTCATCGCCTTCGTGAGCGCCGGTACCTTCCTTTCGATGGGCTATTACGATCTCGTCTTTGCTCTCCTGGTTGCACTCACCGCGACCCGCGACATCCTCCGCCGTGCCGCTGTCGCTGAGCCTGCGGTGGCCCATCCCTCGTCCGTCCCGCTCCTCGGCGGGCGCGCCCGCATCCTGCGCTCGGCGCGGCCGGGCGCGGTTCCGGCCTGGCGGCAGAGGCGCATCGTCCGATGATCAAGGGCCTCCTCTTCAGTTTCACCATTTTCGCTGTCCTCTGGCTCGCTCGCTGGAGCATGCGCGCAGAGGCTGGCCGCCAGGACCGCTGGGCGCCCTTCGACATGCGAGAGCCCCGTCAGGGTGCCGTCCAAAACCCCGAACCGCCGGTTTCCCCGCGCCGCCGCCAGGCGCGTTCCGTCCGCACGCGTCGGTCGCCATGACCCACCTCCGGCTCCTCACCTTCTCCACCCTCTATCCCAACGATGCAGCGCCCAATCATGGCATCTTCGTCGAGACGCGACTGCGCCATCTGGTCCTGCACCGGCCGGTCACGAGCACCGTTCTGGCACCCGTGCCTTTTTTTCCGCTGCGCGCATCGCTCTTCGGCACCTGGTCCCGCCACGCCCGCGCTCCGCGCCGAGAGGAGCGCTTTGGCCTCACCGTGCATCATCCGCGCTATCTCGTGATCCCGCGCCTCGGCATGTCCGCCGCTCCGTTCCTCCTCTACCAGGCTGCTGCGCGGGCGCTCGGCCGTCTGCTCGCGGAAGGCCACGCATTCGACGCGATCGACGCGCATTACCTCTATCCCGACGGCGTCGCCGCGGTCTGGCTGGGCCGGCGCTTCGGCCTGCCGGTCATTCTCACCGCGCGCGGTTCGGACGTGACTTCCTGTCCCGACTATCCCGTCCCGCGGCGGCTGATCATCCGTGCGATCGCCGATGCCGACGCGCTTATCGCAGTGAGCGAAGCCCTGAAGCGTCGCCTCATCGAGCTCGGCGCCGCGCCAAGCCGGGTCACGATTCTTCGGAACGGTGTCGATGCCGCGCTTTTCCGCCCGCTGCCCAAGGCCGAAGCGCGCGAGAAGCTCGGCCTCCTCCGCCCGGCGATCGTCTCGGTCGGACACCTGATCGAACGCAAGGGACATCATCGCGTCATCGCGGCGATGCCCTCGCTTCCGGATCTCGATCTTCTGATCGTGGGCGAGGGGCCCGAGCGAGCGCGGCTAGCCGCACTCGCCGCTCGGCTCGGGCTTAGCGAAAGGGTACGTTTCGCCGGTGCCGTGCCGCAGCGCGAGCTGCCCCTCTATTACTCCGCCGCCGAAGCGCTGGTGCTCGCATCCAGCCGCGAAGGCTGGGCGAATGTCCTGCTCGAAGCCATGGCCTGTGGCACGCCGGTGGTCGCCTCGAATGTCTGGGGCAATCCCGAGGTGGTGGGGAACCCAGACGCCGGGCGCATCACTGCGGCGAACACGCCCGAGGCAATCGCCTCCGCGGTGCGGGATCTTCTTGCGGCCCCACCGTCACGTGCCGCGACGCGCGCCTATGCCGAGCGCTTCGGGTGGGAAGCGACGAGCGCGGGGCAGGTGTCGGTGTTCGAAGCGGTCTTGCGCGGGCGCAAGCGTCCAGCGAACGTCTCTCATCGCGCCGCTGCTGTCGTGCCTGCCCAATGACGGCAGCCGTCTTTCCCGATTCTCACCCCTGCATCTTCCCTGCGCGGCCGCCGGGAACCCCGGCAGGAGGGCCTGATTACGCGATTCAGGCCATGCGGCGACGGAACGTCGAGGCGAGGTTCGGCAGAAGATAGATCGCATTCCGTCCGGCCAGCGACGCAAGCCGATAATAGCTGTCTCTGGCAGCCGTCGGGAGAGAGCGCTTCCCGCGTCGCTCCGCCGCAAGCGCCCGCATGGCCTGCGCGTAAACCCCGTAATCCGCGAATTGGAAAAACGAGGAGGTCCTCTCGAAATCGCCGAGAAGCCCTATCAGCTCTCCGGGCGACCAGAACAGGTTGCCGTCCTGCCGGTTCTTCCGGCCACAAATCGAGGCGTAACGGTCGCGCATCGGAAGCGGCAGCCAATGGCAGAAGGGCAGATTGGTGTCGTGATGGATCACGGGGAAGAGCCGGTTCGGCGAGGTCATCACCAGAGTGTCCCGCGTCACGCGCCCGAGATCCCGGATCACGTCGGGATCCTTGCCGGTATGCTCGACGACCTCGATGCAGTAGGTGGCGTCGGCTTCCCGGTCGGCCAGCGGCAAGGCGCCGGCCGCGCCGGCGCGCCACTCGATACGATCCGCGACGCCGAAGATCGCCGCAATCCTCTGCGCCGCGACGAGCCGCGGCTCGTTCATGTCAATCGCCACGATCCTGACGCTTGTGCGCAGCGCAAACGCGATCGAGAGCCAACCATAGCCGGCTCCGACATCCGCCACCACCCCAACATCGGAACGGTCGGGCCTGCCCAGAAACGGTTCTACGAAGTGGAACATGTAGAAATTGAGGTTGTCGTTCAGATCCCATGCCGCGTAGTGGCTTCCGCCGAAATGCGGCACCCGAAGGATCGCCCCCCGCTGGGCCTCAGATATCCAGTTCACGTCCGCGCCTCGACCTGGGGACGGACACTGCTCAAACCGGAATTCTTCAAGTCCCGCTGCGACATCTTAATCCGTGTGCCCCTTCCGATAGATACCGAGAAGGCAGATTTCGGGATAGCGTAGGCCGATCGCGCGTAGAGTCCTCCACGCCGACAGCTCGAGCATCATGGTGAGCGGCGACCACGACATGCCGCGGCAGTCGTCCATATAGCGGAAGCTCTCCTCGACGAAGCCTCCCGCCATGAAGAGTCGCCGGAGCGCTTTGCGGGTATTCATGTGGTAGGTTGTAGGGAACGTGTCCTCCGGAGAGACCTTCCAAAGGGCCCCTTTGAGGGCGTGGTGCACCGCCAGAGGCGTTGCGGCGGCAACCAATGATACCGGCGACCACTTGCTCACCGTATAGACGACGACCCGCCCAGCGGTCCGTGTCAGGCGGCCGAGAGCGGCGACGGCGGAGGTCGGATCTGCGATATGCTCCGCCACCATGCGGAGCGAGATCACATCGAAACGCCGGTCTGTTTCGTACTCCTCGAGCATGCACTTGGCGCGCTCGTGCACCAGCTCGTTCATCTCGATGTTATCGCTGGGATCTAGGCCGACGAGCGTCCGTGCGCGTGAGGAGAGCAGCGCGGCCAGCGGCTTGTTGGACGGAAAGAGATCGCGCCCGCACCCGACGTCCAGCCAGTCGGTCCCGCTCCCGACAAGACGAAGCAAGCTCGCTTCATACCATTCGTCGGGGGTGAAATATCCGAAGCGCCGGCGCATCCGCGGGGACCAACCGAGCGAGCCCGCCGCGTCGAACTTGAGCCGACACACCTCGCGTACCGCTTCTGCGGGATCCTGCCAAGCAGGTGTCCAAGCATTCACCGATCCGGAGCCCGACCCGGGTCCGCCCGTAGCCCCGGGGATACAACCCTGGTCCGCGCCGAGGGTATCGATCGAACTGCGAGCCATCCCAATCGAACCGCTCAGTGCGTCGCGACGATCCCGGCGCGATCGGGCCGGGGTACGATGGCGAATTGCGGCCAGGTCGCGCGCGAGACGGGATCGATGAAGGGAGCGCCGCTCCCGAGCAGCCAGCGATAGGCCTCGCGAGCCCGATCCGATCCGGTCACGGTGATGATGCCGGCGAGGCTCGCCAGCCCGAGCTGGCCATAATAGCCGTTCGCATTGCGCAACCACCCATTTCGGTTGGAATCGTGCGCAGCCTCGGTCGCTCGCTCGATCGCAGCCCAGGTGTTGTAGATCGTACGCGTGCGTGGATTGTAAGTGTAGAGATTGTACGCGATGCCGTCACGCGGGCTGAAGCCGTTGGCCCCGTTGAGGAAGCGCCCGACCAGGAAATTGCTTTCCCACTTGAGGAACGTGACCGCTTGGCGGTCGCCCTGTTCGGCGGCGAGTATCACCGTACTTGCCAGGAAATCTTGCTGCCAAGGCGCCATCGCCCCGGTGTCGCCGTAGATCCCGGGAATATAGCCATAGGCTTGGCCCTCCTCGCGGGTCCAGGCCGGAATCTGCGAGAGCAACCAAGAGAAATTATTGCTCTCCATCTGCCGGAAGTACCGCTCCATCGCCGAACCCGGCGGGTTCGCATAGGCCGCCTCGACGATCTCGCGCAGGCTCCAGGCCGCCCCACGCACCTGGTTTCCCTGCACCACCAGCCCCTCGCCGTCGTTGCGTGCCTCGGGCGAGGGCCAGAACGAGATCTCGCTCCAGGCCGCCTGGGCGTTCAGTTGATCGAGGTTGTACTCGCTGCCGGTCAGGAGATAGGCGACATAGGAGAGATCTGGCTGGTGCGAAGGGCCCGCCGTCCAGCCGGAGTCAGAACTTGCCCGCTGCGTGGGGATCGTCGTCCCGTCCGTATGATAGGATGGACTGGTCCAGATATTAAGGATGCCGATGGTGGTCAGATAGTGCCGTGCCGGGGGATAGTAGAAGTGCCACGGCACCGCGCCCGCGGCATCCGCCTGACCGAGCGCGAATCGCGCCGCGATTGCATCCTGCGTCATCAGCCAGGCTGCGTTCCATGCCGTCGTGGGCCCGATATCGGACCGGCCGCCGACCGCCGGCATATACTGTGAGATGCCGTTGGGCGAGAGCGGCGCTTCCCATCTCGGCTTGGCCATGATGGAGGCCTCCCCGGCGAGCAGCGAGGCAACGACGCCGAGGTGAAGATCGTAATTGGGGATGGCGCCGGTTGCTTCGAGATAGCCGATATCATGTTGAATGTTCACATCCGCCGGCGAACCGGCGGTACCGACCACCGCGTGCCAGTCCTGGTACTGATATTGCGTGATATCGCTCTGCCGGGAGACGGTCCGTCCGTTCTGGATGATCTTTTCGCTGTAGGTGACCGTGCCGCCGTGGGGTCCCATCGCAACGTCATTGTCGAACCGCACATCGCTCGAAAAGGTGCCGTTGGCGAAGGCTGTGATGTCGAAAACGAACCGAAACGATCCATCCCCCGGCACCTCCACCAGCGCTTCGCTGGCCTCGGGGCCGTCCCGCCAATAGCGCGCGGCGCCCTTCCCCAAGCCCTCCTCCAAGGCCTTCACGCCATCCACCGTGATCCGGCGTGTCGCTCCGTCGGGACTCTTGAAATCGAGGACGACGCTCAGGCTGTAATTCGCGAGAGACGCGGCGAGATCGACGGCCGCCGCCGGCGGCGGCACTCCGGCAGGCGACCGTATCAGCATGGCACCCGTCGCGGTGCGCGCCGGTAAGGGTGGCGCCATCACGGTGAGTGTCGCCATCGCAACAGAGCCGTTAGAATTGTAAGTCCTGGGGTCCATTTGGACCGGGATCCGCTTGCCGATGTCGAGCAGGAGCTGATCGTCCGGCATGACCGCGCCCGGCTTGAACACCTGGCCGAACGTAAGCGGCAGCGCCGGCGTCGCCGTCTTGCCAAAGTTCTGGAGGACCAGTCCGACAATTTCGTCCGGTTCGGTCGGCTGGGGAATTCCGGCCGAGGGGACCAAGGCGACATTGGAGGCGGCGAATGCGTTCGCGCCCAGGCTGAGCGCGAACGCGAGCGATGCGGCGACGCACGTCCGATTGAGCCCCATCACGCGTGCCTTCGCCGGGGCACGAAATTAGTCAGCATGCGCCTCGCGAGCGCGAGCACATCCGCCTCGGCTCCATCCGGTCTTCCCGAGGCCAGCCAGGCACCCAGGAGGACGGCGAAATAGACGCCGGCGCCAACGGCGACCGCGCAGAGGAGGTGGCCCGCAAGCACCAGTTCGCCACCAGGGACTCGGGTCCAGCCGAGCCCGAGCCACACGAGGGCGAGCCCCATCACCGCGGTCGCGATGAGGCCTCGCCAGACCCGAGCGAAAAGCTCCGCAACCCGAAGGCTCAGGCGGCGCAGCGTTGCCATCAGATAGATGGCCTGGTTGAACGCATCGGTGATCGCGATCGCGACAGCCGCGCCGAGCACGCCGAAGCGCGGTACCAGTGCAAGGAGCAAGAGCACGCACGCAATGGTTGTCGCACCGCTGATCTTGGCCATTGGGCGCATCCAGGCGTGCGCCGCAAACAAGGTTGAGCTGACCGATCCGAACAGCATCATCGTGCCGGCGACCCCGAGCACCTCAACGAGTGGCACCGCCTGCATCCAGGATGGCCCGAAGGCCAGCTTGACCAGAGGAAAGGCAACCAGCGAGATGCCGACGCCGGCCGGAAGCGTGAAAAGCGCCATGGCTCCCAGGATGCGCAGGAACGAATCGGCGCGGTTTTCATCGCTCTGACGTGCAGCCGCGAATCCGGAGAACGAAGCGCGGCTGAGCGGCGCGACCAGTTCGGTGATCGGCAGGCTCGCCAGCTCGTTGCCGACGGTCAGGATCCCGACAGAGGCGGGGCCGGCCATGCCGCCGACGATGAGGTTCGGTGCCTGGCTGCGCAGCGTCCTGATCAGCCCGAGCACCCACATCCATAGGGAAAAGCCGAATAGCCGCCGCCACGCGCGAAGCGTCAGGCGCGGCCGATAAGGATGCATCCAGTAGCTGAATACCACGCCGGATAAGCTCGCGGAGGCGATCCCGGCAACCAGCGCCCAATAGCTCCTCCAGGTCACCGCGGCGATGATCGCAACTGCGATCGACAATACGCGCGGCGCGATCTGGAGGAGGAATTCCCGATCGAACGCGATATAGCGCCGGAAATCGATTACGCCGATATTGGTAAGGCCGGTGAGCGCAGTCACTGCGGCAAAGACGATCACGATGGCCTCGAGGCGCCGATCGCCGAGCAAACCCGCGATTGTCCCGGAGGCGGCAGCCAGAACCGCCGCCATACCGAGCGAGCGGAGAAGATTGATGGTGAAGCTCGTGTCGTAGAGGTCGCGATCGGGGCGATCGTCGCGGATGATCGCCTCCTCGACGCCCACGGTGCAGAGCGCATCGAGACCGCCCACGAAACCGTAGCCGAGCGCCACAAGGCCGAAATCCGCCGGCGCCAGCAGCCGCACCAGGACAAGAGTGTTGAGGACGCCGAGCAGCCGCGTCGCCATGCGCCAGCCGATCACCCACGCCGCCCCGTGGGCCGTGCGCTGGAGGATCGAGCCGGGCCGGGCGAGAGTCGCAAGGCCGGCATCCTGGCCGCCCGCCAGCGCGGGCTTCCGCGGCTCGGCGCTCATGCCGGATGAACACGGGGCCTGCCGCCCAGGCCGTCCCGGGCCCAGGCGCACACCGCCCACCACGCACAACCATCGTCGGTCACATTCCGGGAGCCCCGTGCCGGGCCGTCCATACGCTTGCCTGCCTTGCCTGAGCCGGGCGGGGGCGGCCGCAACCGATGCGTCCGCCTTCCCTGGACGCGCTTAACAGATTTGGCAGGATAGAGACGCGTGGTTTCGTTCACTTCGGTGCTATCAAGTGAACGGAAGTTGCACTCCTATAGGTTGAGCCAGGCTGAGCGCTCCGGGTAGGCCTCTCGCCTTCCGGGCGATTCACCGCCGGCCCGGCGTCGTTCCGTGTCCCGCGGCGATCCCGTCGATCGCTTGCCGGGCCATCCGGGCGTAGCAGCCATTCTCATAGCGCACCGCGCCAAGGAAGTGCAGGAACCGTGCCTCGCCCGGCGGCCGCGCGGGCTGGAAGTTCGCATAATCGGGCCACGGCAGGACGATCGCCCCGGGCGCATTGGCGATCGCGAAGTTGGATGCGCACTGCTCGGTCCCCCATTCCGTCCAGCGCGTTCCGATCAGCCCGGCCATATTGCGATGGAACTCCTCGATCCTCCGCCGGCTGCAACAGCCCCGCGCGAACCCGGCAAACGCCCCGGAGCCACGCACATAGTGCCATGTGCCGGCCTCCGGATACGCATCGAGCCGGCGCTGCGCGACAATGCCGATGTACGAGCTCGCAAAATCGATGCTCGCGGCGGCCTCGGGCATCGTCGCAATCCGCTGGCCGCAGGCGGCCGGCCCTCCCCCGAGCACGAACGAGCGGTTTTCGGCGATGCACGCCGCCACCTCGGAAATGTGCGGTCCGATCGCGAGGGTATCGGAATCGATTTGGATGACGTATTCGCGCTCGGCGCGGTCCAGGATCCAGAGAAGCCGCTCCCAGCACCCGCCCCGCTGGCACGCCCCGACCGGAACGCTTTCGATCTCGACGATTTCGATGCCGGGCACGTGCTCCCCGAGCAGCCGCGACAGGCGCGCCGGCGCCGCGCGCGCGATGATCGCAACGACTTTGCCGCCCGGCAGGTGACGATAAAGGCCTTTGATCGCCAGCAGGTACATCGACAAGTCCGCCATCGAGACCATGCTGACGATGGAGCACGGACCGTCGATGAGGCGGAGCGGTGGGGTTTCAAAAATAGCCGCAATCCGCCGGTTGAACCTCCGACCGGCAAAGGCTTTTCGCCAGCGATACAGCATCGCGCTCCTCGGCAACCGAAGGGCGGGAGCACCGCGCCCGGTCCGCGCCCAGGTGCGCGGTCCGCCGCCGTCCCGGCTTTCTTGCTACCGCGCACCGCCAAAGCTGTCAGGTAACGGTCGCGTGGCCCGGGAGCGTCCTGAAAAGGCCGGCCGACGGGATTGCGATCGCTCCCCGGAGCGTGCCCACGCCTGCCCGGAACGCCTCCCGCGGCCGGCGCTTCTGCGTCCTCGATCCACGCGACACCACCGAGACGGTCCCCAGCCTGCAAGCGAACGGTGAAAGACCCCGCGGGCACGCCGGCCGGTGAATGGACCCGAGCACTGTTCCGGCTATCCTCGGTGCGATGGCGACTGCCGGCTCAAGATGGACCGGGACGTGACCACGGGGGAGAAGCCATGCCTGCAAGATCCGACAGAAAACCCGAAAAGAGGACCGGCGACACCTCGGTGCAAGCCGGACGGGCTGCGACGCAGATGGGATGGTACCGCTTCGCGGCACGTTCGATCGTGCCGGGATGCACGGTCTTGGACGCCGGCTGCGGGCTCGGTCACGGAATTGCCGAGCTTCGCACCTCGGCGGCGGATGTGGTCGGGCAGGACCTTGATTCTCGGCTTCAAGGCGACGGGACCATCATCGGGCCCATCGAGGAAGTACCCGCCAAGTCGTACGACATCGTCGTTTCGGTCGACGTTATCGAACACGTCGCAGATGACGAAGCATTCGTTGATGAGCTGACACGGATTGCGCGGAAGGCGGTGTTCCTGACGACGCCCCTTGCCGCCTATGGTCGCCCGCTATGGCCATATCACATCCGCGAGTATCGGGCCCAAGAACTCCTCCGCCTCGTGCGACGGTTCGGAGAAGTGACCTATTTCAAGGGCACGCCTTCCGGCTCGGAGATTTTCGAGGTGCGTAGCATGGCCTGTTTCCGAATCGTCGACGCCCTAGTCAACTCGCCCCTCTCCAATCGACCCTTCCGCGCCGCACAGAAGCTGCTTCCACGGCGGCTGCGGTACAACGCCCATCAAGCGGTCCTGGTGCGAGTCGGGCGCTGAAAAGCCACTGCGCCGCCGCGGCGCGGCCCGCGGGAATGGAGCTCGTGCAAACCGGTGCCACCCCGGTCGCGGACGGCCGTCAGCGTAGCAATGCATCGGCCGCGCCGATGATCGCACCAAGCGCATGAGGCTCCGCGCCATCGCCGCTGGCCGGTCGTGGCGCGTGATCGGGCGGCCACGGCGAACGGCGCCCCTGCCCACTGAGCGTCGGATGATCCTTCGCCTGGTTCGGCCCAAGAACCCAAATCAGCCGTTTCCCGCGTCGTCCGCCGCCCGAGGCTCGCGCCAGCCATGCTTTCGCCGCCCATGCCGTCAACTTGCCAATAACCATGCCGGAGCGCCGGCGCCAACGGCCGCCCCACCTCCGCCCGATGCGCACGGGGCGTGAGGGTCACGCAAGGCCGGCCAGCACCGCCTGGATCGATGTTGCCTGCGCCGTCGCCGTCGCCTGCCATTGCCCGGCGGTGCTCAGCGCGGTCTGCAGCTCGGAAATCGCGACCGACAGGTTCGCCGCCAACACCGCGTACGTCGGCAGGGCCAGCGCCGCCTCGGCTGCAAGCGGCCCGATCATCGGGGCGCCCGAAAGTACAACCGGCCGGATCGCCGCGACGATCGCTTCCCCGATGCCCACCTGCTCGTTGCCGTTGCCGGTCCCGATCGCGAGCACCAGTCCGGATTGCACGGCCGACGCGAACTGGTGCTCGACGAGCAGGTAGTACTTTCCGCAATCCTGCGTCCACCCGGTGCCTGCCGTCGGGCTCGCCGTCAGACCCACCCGATAGCCGCCGACGATGAAGTCGTTGGCGTTGCTGGTCGAGATCGCAATGTTTCCCCCGGAGGCGGCGGCCGGAACCGATGGATTGTCGTCGAACGGGTCGGTGGTGTTCGCGCCGCTGACCGCGACCGCGCACGCGGCCAGATACTCGGAAGAAGTCTGGCTAACCGTGATGACATCGCCGTTCAGCACCTTCGGCGCAACGGCATACCATTCGTCGAGCTGCTGGACACTATTGTAGAGCACATTCTTTCGCCGCGACCATGTCAGGCCGGCCGTGTCCGAGACGGCGGTTACCGGACCGCCGTCAGTCTCGATGAAGAGAACGATCACATCGCCGGCGTTGCCGGTCGTGAGCGAGCCGGAGATCGTGCCGGCGCTCACCCCGCCGAATGCGACTGTCGCGTCGACAAAGAAATTGGCGTTGTCCACCGTCACCGATAGGGCTCCCTCTGCCTCCAGCGCGCCGACCATCGGGGCGCCCGACATCGAATCGAATGGCACGCCGCCCGTCGTCATGGCGGCGGCGGCGCCGAGCGTTCCCACCACCGGATTGGCGTTGATCGGCGCGCCGGACGGCGCGGCAGCGGCTGGAAATATCTGAGAGCCGTTGAGCGTGCGCGGCATCACCATAGTCAGGAACTGGCCGTTGTCCCCGGCCCAGCTCGCGTCGTCGATAAAGGGGGCATTCACGCCGTTCGCCGCGGTCATCGTCTCCAGCGTGGTCAGTGCCGCACTCGCGCCGGGCTGTCCAAGCGTGATGTAATTGGCCAGGGTGATCCATAGCAGCTGCCCGTAGTCTCCGTAGGAGCCGCTTCCCCCGCTGACTCCCGGGAACCAGACGACCTCGCCGTCGGAGATGTTGGAGATCCCCGACTGTTGGATGAGGCTCTCGATCGCGGCCCAATTCTGCGCGGGAAGCCATTGGCTGCCCCATGCGTAGGCTGTGCCGGTGCCGGTCCCGGTGCCGAAGTCTTGGAAGATCTCCATGACATACGCCACCGCGTCCACGGGCGGAAACCCGCTCGGCGGGTCATTGGAACCGTTGGTGAAGAGGCCGATGAAGTAGTTCGCCATCCATTGGCAGATTTGCAGCGCGATCGGATGACCCATGATCGCAGCCATGCTAAGACTTGAGAAGAGATAGCTCTCCTCCCAGTTCGCCAGGCTGGCCCCGTAGCTCCAGTTCGGGTACCAACCGAAACACTCTGGTCCCTGAATCGCTTGGTAGGTTCCCATCTGCGTGAGGAACCAATAGAGATTGTTGTCGAGCATCCTCCGGAAATAGAGCTTCATCGCGCTGCCGTCCGGATTGGCGTAGGCGGCGTAGAGGATATCGCGCATTCCCCAGGAGGCGGCGCGCACCTGTCCCTGCCTCATCACAAGGCCCTGGGTGTAGTTCCTGTAGGGCCCGCTCGACGGCGTCGACGTCTCCACCCAGGTCGTGACGGCGTTCAGTTCATCCAGGAAATAGCGTCGCCCCGTCGCAAGATAGCTCAGATAGACGAGCTCGGGGAAATGCGCCGTCTGGATGTCCCAGTTGGGGTCGGTGGTCGTCAATTCCACTAACGTGAGACCGCCATATTGCGGCGTGTAAGCTTGTGCGTAGGTGCCGGGCCCGACCTGCGACCACAGGCAGGGAGAATCGTCGGTCGTCAGATAGTCACCCGTCTCTTCGTTCCAGAAATGCCACGGGATGCCGCCGCCGACTTTGGCGCACTCAAAATTCGTTCCCAGAAAGTAGGGATTCTGCGTGACGTACCACCAGCAGCACCATGAATCGTTGAGGCCGACGTCGGGTCTGCCCCCGACGCTGGCCATGCTGTAGGCGACGAGGTTGCCGTCGTTGAAGCTCGGGTTCGTCAGGGGCTCGGAAAAACCCTCCGCCGCGACGAATCCCTGCGCGCCTTGATAAGGGCCGAGGCCTGCCGAAGCCTGCTCTACCACGCCAAGGATTGTGTTGTATGCTTGAGTCGCCTGGGCGGCGATGAAGTCGTTCGGGTCGTGGACGATCTGAAGGGTCAGATCTTGCGACGAATTAACGACGTGTGGAACCGTGCCGACCTGCCACGTCCAGTTCTCATAGAGATAGTGCTGAAGGGCCGGGCTCGCATAGGCGGTGCTTCCGTTCAGGACCAGATTCACGGTGTAGGCAAGCGTACCCGCGAACACCGCCTGTCCGCTGGTGATCGTCGTCGCGATGTCGTTTGCAAGCATGACATCGGCGTTGATCGTGCCGTCCGCGTAGGCGCGCATATCGATTTGCGCGCGCAGCGTTTCGTAGAGGATCGCATAGGCCCGACCTTCGATCGCCAGCGGCCCGTTGAGCCACAGGTTGGGCGTGGCTCCATTTATGAGCGCCACCAGATCCTGAGTAAGCGTGCCGTTGAAATTCGCTCCGACGTTGGTCCAGACAATGCCACCGTCCGTGACCGACGCGCCCACGGTCTGGGGCCAGGTCGGTGCGTTTGCTCCGGTGACGCCGCTCGTCGTGCACTGGAAGCTGTAGCCGCCTTCGTTGCCCGGGCTCGGCGCGATCAAGGCGCCCAGCGTTTGAGCGGCGGAAGCGGTCCAGTTCGGGAGCGAGGACGCAATGAGCTCGAGAGTGAGCGCATTGGAGCCGAGCGCGCTCGGGAAGCTCAAATCGGTGCCGCCGGGCGGCGGCAACGGGGAGAATTGGCCCCATTCCGTCGCCCCGGCGCCAACCGCCGGGGCCTCCACGGTGACGATGCCGTGAGCGGCTGAGCCGTCCGCATAGCGCGTTTTGACATCGACCTGGCAGGGAACGGCGCCGGTGCCGAAATTGGCGCTGAGGCCTGCACCGTCCGAGAGCTGGCCAATCTGGAAGGAGTGCGCGAACGTCACGTACTGGGCGCCGCTCGTGCTACTCCCGTTGTTGGCGACGCCCTTGATGAAGATCGCCCCGGAGGCGAGAGCCGGGAAGGTCGAGAGGACGATGTTGCTCATCTGGCTCAGCCCCTGGAATGGAGTCAGACGGCTGGCATCGCGTGCGTCAGGCTGGTCACGTTGAGGGGGATGCCGGTGTTGAGCGTCGTCGTCGAGACCACGATGTCGGTGCTGCCGGCGTTGTTGAAGTTCCACACCGCCGTGCCGTCGGCGATGTTGGTCCCGGTGCCGCTCGGGCCGCCGCTCGCCGCGGTGGTGCCGCCGGTCTGACAGGCATAGGTGTTGCCGTTGCTGACCACGTACTGGCCGGCCATCACGGCCGTCCCTGCCTGCCACGCCGCGCCGACCGTGTAGTCCGCGAGGATCGTGCCGTAGGTACTGGCGACGGCACGGGCGAAGCATGCGGTTCCGTTGGCGCTCGGCGTGACGGTCGCGCTGACAAAAGACGCCGTGGCCACTTCCTGCAAACTGGTGAAGATCGGCGCGGCAAAGGCCGGATCCGCAAAAGTGAACCTGGCAAGCGCGCTCTGCGTTCCGATCGGGGTTTCGGGCGTCACCGGGATAGCACCCTGATAGAGGGTGAGGGTGCCCGAATTGTAGAGCGCGTCGAGCGCGCTGAGGGCGGTGCTCGCCGAGGATTGGGCAACGTTCATGAGCGGGTCTCCTTGGGCCCTGATTGGTGCAGTGGGTGACGGCGTGTGTGATAAGCGGACGTCGCCGGCGGTGCGTCCGGTCTGGATGGCGATCGGTTTCACGGCGTCGCCGGGTTGCTCCGCGCCGGGGGTCCCCAAGGACTTGTGGGCGGGGTGCCCCAATCCGACCTGCGGACCGGTTGATCCCCTCGTCAGGATCTGTCGGGCCCCACCCGTTCCGCACGCGTCAAGTGCCGCCGGCGTCGCGGCAGCGCACCGCCAAGTTCTTCGTTCGGAAAGGCGGGCCAACGCCCTAGCCGGCGCAGGCCAATTTCTCCGTGGACCAAAGCGCACGGCACTGCGGAACCGGACCGCTCAGGCCGACTCTCGATCCGATCACACAATTTCGATGATACCGAACTTAATGCCTCAAAATGCGCCATTGGGTCAAGAAGCATTGAGGGTCGTCGCCGGAATGGCGTCGCCGGGGGCACAACTTGCGCCGCGCCCGCGACGCCACCCGAAGTCGAGGGAGAGTTACCCCGCGTCGGCCCGGAGCCGGGCTCCTTCCGCCCACGGCAGGGTGCTGACCCCGCCCGCCTTGGCGCTGCCTACGGAACCGTCATGGCCAGCGGAGTCCGAGGAAAGGGGCCTCTCCGTCCCCACCTGCACTATCTCCGGCAGGCGTCGGTCTGCCTGACCGCCCTGTTGACGAACAACCCGTGCCTCTTCTCCGACATCATGGCGGGGGGTGGACCAGGGAAACCCCGAACAAGGAGCGGCCGCATCGACCTGCGGAATTTTTGCGGCAGCGATAATTGCCGTTCCGGCAGTTCACCCGATTGAGCGCGCGACAAGATCCATGCAACAATAGATGGGCTTCCTTGCGGAGCAAGCCCCACACTCTTTCCGCTCTTTGGCCGCCACTCTCGCTACGAGACGGCCGTCCAACGCGCGGTACTCGATGACCCGGCAGGCAGAAGCCCTGATTGCCGCGAGCTACCTTGCCGGCACCAACACGCGGCGGGTGAAGCGCGCGCTCGGCGCTCTGTTCAGGCGCCGTGCGCAAGGACGTGCTCGCCGCACCTGGCGCAAGGTCTAAGCGGACTGGGGAAACTGTAACGG
The DNA here is from genome assembly GCA_963745975.1 of uncultured Pseudomonadota bacterium. GTDB lineage: Bacteria > Pseudomonadota > Alphaproteobacteria > Acetobacterales > Acetobacteraceae > JAKAWQ01. The sequence continues at coordinate 662,064 of CAVUZJ010000009.1, read as the reverse complement.
CGCAGCCTGTCTGGGGAGGACTTCGTTCACCTGATCCTCGACCGCACCGTGGTCAAAGTTCCTCTGGACCGGCGTGCGACCATATCTCGCGCTAGTGGTGCTCCGCATCCGCCGTGACGAGCAGAAAGTCCTGCTATCATTCAGTAACATTATCTTCTAAGCGAAGCCACCTGGCGTGCCTTGCTCTACTATTTTATCTCTCTTATCCTTCTAACTCCTTAATTCCTTCTTATCGATGGCGGTGCCAGCCTCTAACTCTCTCTATCTAGCCTCTCTCCTCAGCTGCCTACCCAGCGCTGCACCGTGCATAAGCATCGCAAACTGCCCTGGACCATTGTCTTCACGGTTGATTGGCAGAGCAGCGGATGGACCTATGGACGAAAATCAGGAAGAACTTGGCTATCCACCTCCCGCGGTTAGAGGCCTGGGCGCTGTCGGCCTTTGGCCAAGGCGAAATTGAGACCATAGCCGGCCACGCCGTGGCTCGTTCCGGCAGCGGCCCCTCCGCTCCGTTGGTCTCATTCGCCCGCGCCTTCGTCGAGAAGGCGACGAGCCCGCCGAACAGATTCACCGAGAACGGTGAGCAGGCATTGCTCGATCGGCTCGCTTCTTTACCCGCGAGGACCGTCTTCGATGTCGGAGCGAACGTCGGCACCTGGTCGCACTACGCCCTCAAGGTCTTCGCCCAAGCCGAGCTGCACGCCTTCGAGATCGTGCCCGCGACCTTCGAGGAACTGCGGCTCCACCTGCCAGCGGAGGCGCGCGTGCACCTCAACGCGTTTGGGCTGAGCGACATCGCGGGGAAGGTCACCGTGAACCTTTACTCCTCCAGCCTCATCTCGAGCATGTACGCACTTGATGGGGACTGCCAGAAATCCAGGCAAGTCGAGTGCGCGGTGCAACGGGGCGCAGATTATGCCGCCGTGCACGGGGTAGAACGCATTGACATGCTGAAGGTGGACGTCGAAGGCGCCGAAGGCAAGGTCCTTTCGGGCTTTGAGCCGATGCTGTCGGAGGGGCGCATCCGACTCATCCAATTCGAATATAATCGAGGCGCGATACTAGGCGATTTCCTCTTGAAGCATGCTTACGACTTCTTCGCTCCACGGGGATACAAGCTCGGCAAGCTTATGCCTGACGGCGTCCACTTCCATCCCTATCACTTCGCGTACGAGGACTTCGTCGGTCCGAATTACATTGCCTGCCGCGAGGACGACTCCGAGCTTCTCGAGATGATCGCCGATCGGCACTGACCCATGCCGCTCTCCACACCGGCATTTGAGAGGGGACCAAATCTGCGGCTCGCCCGACACCCCGAGCCCTTTTTGCTCGGACCTTCGGCCCTGGTTATGCATTTTGCTTCCGCCCCGGCGAAGAAATCTGATACCCTACTCAGGGGAATGAGGGTCGCGTCTTGACGCAATCGATGGGTCTCGACGAAGGCAGCCGGGACCGGTGAGGTGTGCGGGTATCGAGCGCAGGCGGATCTAGCCGCTCTTATTCACGGCATAGCTATGATTTGCTGGCTGATGTGGCGTAAGGCGTTGATCGTGCTTAAGGATTGGGTGTCGAAGCCATCCGGTCCACGCGAACACGCCGAGCCACACCCGCCATGCGCGATGCTACCCTTGAGCCGTTCTCCTTTCCAGCTGTCGGCCGCAAGAAACTCACCGCCGCCTTCGATGGCGGGCGCCTGACGTCCGATAGCGGCGTCATGCTTTTGGCGGCGGCCGAGCGGCGGATCGGGATTGCCGAACGTCTGGCAGCGCTGATCGCCGATCCGCGTAACCCGGCGCTGATCACCCACAGTGTCGCCGACATTCTGCGTGCCCGCATGCTGGCGATCGCCTGCGGCTACGAGGACGCCGATGACCTCGATCGCCTGCGCAGCGATCCCGCCTTCAAGCTTGCCTGCGGGCGGCTGCCGGACAGCGGCGATGATCTCTGCTCGCAGCCGACCATCTCGCGCTGGGAGAACGCGCCGACCCTGCGCGAGGTGGTGCGCATGGCCCACGCGATGGTCGACGTCTATTGTGCGAGCTATCGCCGTCCGCCCGCCGCGGTGACGCTCGACATTGACGACACCCTCGACGTCGTGCACGGCCATCAGCAACTCTCCCTGTTCAATGCTCACTACGATGAGCGCTGTTTTCTGCCGATCCATGTCTACGACACCGCGACCGCGCGCCCAGTGGCGGTGCTGCTGCGGCCGGGCAAGACGCCGTCGGGGGAGGAGGTCCGCAATCACCTGCGTCGCCTGATCCGGCGCATCCGCCATCACTGGCCGCGCACCCGCATCACCATCCGTGGTGACAGCCATTATAGTCGGCCGGAAGCGATGGCTTGGTGCGAGCAGATGACGTCGATTACATCTTCGGCCTCCCCGGCAACGCCGTCCTGGCCCGGCAGGTCGAGCTCACCGCTGACGATGTCCGGGTGTGCCGCGCCGAAGCCCAGGCAGACGTGCTGCGCCGCTACACCGAGACCCGCTACCGCGCCAAGTCCTGGGACCGCGAGCGCCGCGTCGCCGCTCGCATCGAGGCCAGTATCATGGGCCTCGACATCCGCTTCGTCGTCACCAGCATCGCCGCCGGCAGCGCAGAGTGGCTCTATGACACTCTCTATTGCGAACGCGGCCAGGCCGAGAATCTGATCAAGCTGCACAAGGGCCAACTCGCCTCCGACCGCACCTCGTGCCGCGCCCCACTCGCCAACCAGATGCGACTGATCCTGCATACCGCCGCCTACTGGTTGATGCTCGGCCTGCGCGACGCCATCCCCCGCCCGCATGCCCTGGCGAGGGCCGAGTTCGCCACTCTGCGCGTCCATCTGCTCAAGCTCGCCGGGCGCATCACCGAAAGGGCAAGCAGGGTGCGCATCGCCCTGGCCGCCGCCTGCCCGCACGCCGAATTGTTCCGCGGCATCGCCCGTGGCTTCGCTCCCGCAGGCCCATAGCCGCCGGGCCGACGCCCCGCCCGAGCCACATCCCCTCAACCCCAAGCGCCCAAACAGATCGACCGACCTCGCGATGCAACAGACGCCACAGCCAACCGCGCCCAGGCCTCTCCCCTATGCCGATCGATACTTCTCAAACCCGACGATGAATAAGACGGGCTAGTGCCGTCGACGAACCGCATGCTGCCGGGGGCCTGCTCGTGCGACGGCCGTGCGACGGCGTAGTACAACATGCGGGGGCTTATGCCATTCTACGATCGAGACTTCTTCGAAATGCAGATGGCCGGCTCGGCCCGTACCGCCTCCGTCGTTGTCCCGACCCTCCTCGAACTGCTTCCCGTTCGATCCGTCTGCGACGTTGGATGCGGCGTGGGTACGTGGCTCAGCGCCTTTGCGAAGTGCGGCGTATCGGAGCTCCTCGGTCTCGACGGCGATTACGTTGAGCGCGCCATGCTACAAATTCCGATTACGCAATTCCGGCCAACGGATATCGAGAAGCCCTTCCGACTGGAGCGTAAGTTCGACCTCGCGGTTTCGTTGGAGGTGGCCGAGCATTTGTCCCCCTCGCGCGCCGAAGGCTTCGTTGAAGACCTGACACGCCTCGCTCCAGCCATTCTCTTCTCGGCGGCCCTCCCAAATCAGGGCGGCGTCAATCACGTCAATGAGAGATGGCCGAGCTGGTGGGCCAACATTTTTGCGCACCACGGCTTCGCCGCATGCGACATGCTGCGTTCGGGAATTTGGGACAAGGCCGACCTCACGCCGTGCTATCGCCAGAACATTGTGATTTTCGCGCACGCCGAAATATTGCGGTCTAACCCGTCGCTTGTGGAATCTCGGCCCGGCCAAATTGATATTGTGCACCCCGCGTTTTACTCACGCATGGTGCCGGGGGACGACACCAAAATGCTCGCCAAGCACCTTTGGTGGGCAATCAACCGCGACTGGAGGAAATGGCGAAGCGGGAGAGGCAGGGGCTGCTCTCCCGAGGAGCAGGCAACCAAGCCGAACCGCGGCGGCACGGAGGCTTAGGCTCGCTTCACGACGGGGCGCCAATTGCGCCCAACCCAAGCTTGCTCGACCGTCCGGAAGCCCGGGCAGGGGACACTTCAACGCTCACTGGGGCCGCCACCTCAGGGATACGCCACCCGATACCAGAGCTCGGCCAGTCGGTCACGCAGGCTTCGCGTTGGCATCGACCCACCCGCCGGCATCTGCACCGGAATGCTCGGAAACGCCTCATGCAGCTCCTTGTAGGGATTGGCGCCCCGGAAATAGGGTGGATTGTATCGGCGCATCGCCTCGATCGTGGCAAGATGGGACGGATCGACTAAAATCACGTTGGCGATCCACGCGGCACGGACGTGATCGTCGGCCTTGCCCGTCCACCCCCAGTTCCCGGTCCCCCGGTCCGCCTTCATCCCCTTGAGGTGGAAGAAGCAGTAGGTCAGCGGCGCGCCTCGGAAGCGAGCCTTGTCCGCGAGGTCCATGACCTCGAAGCCCTCGATCGGATCGACGGTATGCCAGCACGTGGCATCGACATGATAGAAGGCATGGTCCCCGGAAGTGAACGGCGGAGGGCCTTTTTTCGCGGCGCCCTGCCCGGCAAACCGCGGCGAATAATCATAGAAATTATAGACGGCGATCTCGCCGCGATCGACCGTGAGATTGAGCCCATAAATCGGATAGCGCCGCTTCGGCGGCAAGTGGCGGCGCACCCGGTCGCAGACATTTACAAAGCGCTTGGTAACAGCTTGGTGATCTCCGTCGATCTTGATGGCGATCTTGCAGCTCGTGCGCGACAGCGCGAAATTATAGTAATTGGCGATGCAATGGGGCGAGCGTGCGTCGATTGTCAATGATTGGGGCGTCCCGATCGGCATCACGCGTGGCTCGTACTCGACGACCTTGATTTTTTCCGGGAACTTGCGTGCCCATCGCCGGCAGATCTCCGGCGTCTCGTCGGAGCAGTCGTTATGAACCATCACCAGCTCGTCCAGCCCGCCAATATGCGTCTCGACGGCCCGGTCGAGGAACTCCGCCTCGTTCTTGAGGCGCATGAAGCCCGAGATCCCCGGCCGGCGCGCCTTCTTCCAGATCTGCTCGGGTTCGATTGTCCACATCCTACCCTCCGGCCGGTATCTCGCGCATCGCGCGCAGCCGGGCAAGCGCGGCTTCTGTCCACGAATCCGCGCCGGGAAGGCGCGCGACGAAGATGCGAGGGACTCGTAACAATACCCTGAGGCCGCCGGATCTGAACCAAGGGGGGACAGCGACGCCTCGGCAGTTGTACTGATGTTTCACGTGAAACATGAGGGAAGTCAGTGAATTACAAAAACGCTGCTGAGGAATTAGGCAGAATTTTCGGCCTCCCGTCCGTCCGAGCACGCGATCCCCGGATCGCGAATGTCTGGCATGCGGAGGGGCCGAGCCGATGATCGTCATCGGACTCGGCACCGGGCGGTCGGGCACCGCCTCGCTTGCGCGGCTCCTCAATGCGCAGACAAACTCTCTCTGCTTTCACGAGATGAACCCGTCCGTGGTCCGCTTTTCCGGCACGCCCCGGCCCTTCCTCAACGCGATCGACGAGTTCCAGGCGATCCTCGACGGCGGCGAGCCCTCGATGCTCACCGTCGATCTCTCCCGCGCCGTCGCCGCGCGAGCCTACGACGAGCTCTGCCGGATGAAGCGCGTGCGCCTGATCGGCGACATCGCCTTCTATTATCTGACCTACGTGGAGCTGCTCGCCCGCCATAACCCGAACGTGCGGTTCGTCTGCCTGCGCCGCGATCGGGAGAAGACGATCCGGAGCTGGATGCGCAAGTCGGCGATCGAGCGCTGGCGCTCCAAGCGCCTCGCCGACCGTGTCTCCAGCCTGATCACGCGCTCGCCCTTTCACGAATCGCGGAACTTCTGGATGGAGCACGACGGCACGAACTGGCAGAAGGATCCCGTCTGGGACAAGTGCTTCCCCAAGTTCCGCGCCGGCTCCAAGCGCGAGGCGATCGCCATGTACTGGGACTATTACTACGAGCAGGCGGAGGCGATGGCGCCCCGCTTGCGCGGCGTCTTCCGCATCGTCGAGACCGAGCGCCTGGACGACGCCGAATTCCAGTCGCAGCTCCTCGAATTCTGCGGCGTCCCGCGCGAGCGGCAGGTCCACGTCGATGCCCATATCCACCGCTCCGCCGAAGACTGAGAAGCGGGCGCAATGCCGTTCTTCTCGGTCGTCATGGCCACCCGCAACCGTCCCGTCCTCTTCGGCGAGGCGCTCCGCTCCGTGCTCGCGCAATCCTGCCCCGAGATCGAGATCATCGTCGTCAATGACGGCTCCGCACCCGAGCACCGGCCGGCCTACGCCGCAATCCTGGAGGGCGTGGACACCAACCGCGTGCGCGCCCTCGCGCTCGTCCCCCGCCCCAACGGGCACGGGCAGAGCTATGCGCTCAACGCCGGCGCCGCCGAGGCCACCGCGCCCTATCTCTGCTTTCTCGACGACGACGATTGCTGGACGGACCCGCGCCATCTCGCTCGCGCGCACGCGGTGCTCGCCGATCATCCGGCCCCGGTCGATCTCTACTTCACCAACCAGGCCGCTTTCTTTCATGGCGAGGTTCGGCCGGGCCCGATCTGGATCGAGGATCTGTCGGAAATTCTTACAGGGACCGGCAATCGTCCCGACGACAACGGCGCCCACGCGGTGGGTGTGGCCGAACTCTTGCAAAGCTCGGGCTTCTGCCATCTCAACACGCTGATCGTCCGCCGCGCTCTCTATCAGGAGATCGGGGGGATGGACGAAACGATCCGTTGGGAATGCGACCGCGATCTCTATCTCCGTCTGATCGACCGTGCCGCTTCGATCAAGTACGCACCGGTCACGGTCTCCCGCCACAACATTCCGGATCCCGCGAAAACCGCGAACATGACGACGGTGCTCTCCGAGCTCGAGAAGCGCCTCTTCCAGCTCCGCGTGCTCGATCGCGCCGCCCTCTTCGCCCATCATCCGGCGATCCGTGCGCACGGCCGGCGCCACAAGGCCTACGCCCTGAAAAAAATCGCCGAATTGCTCGCCGCCGCCGGCCGCCCCGCGGTCGCCGCTTCTTTCGCCCGCGAGGCCCTGGGCGCCGGACCCACCCTCAAATGGGCGGGCTACACCGCCTGGCTCACGCTCCGCTCGCTCGGCAGGAGCTGATCCGCTGCAGCCCGGCCGATGCCGGCAGGCAGGCTTGCGGCAGCGCGGGATTGGGGTAATGGGTTCCCGCGGGGGCTGCACGGACGCCGGATATCTTCATGCCCGTTGAGCCGAACGCGCGCGGGAACGCCAGTTTCGGAGCCGAGCGGATGATCGATGCCGTCCCGGACCATGGCCGCCGGCTTGACCGGGCCCCGGAGCGGAAGCCTTGAGGACCCAGGGCAAGGCCCTCGTGCTCGGCGACGATACGAGAAGCTTCCTTGCGATCGTCCGCTCGCTCGGCCGGGCCGGCATCGAGATGCATGCCGCGCCCGCCGACTTCACCTCTCCCGCGCTGCGATCCAAATACATCAAAGCGGTGCACCACCTGCCGCCCCATCTCGGCGACGGCGCCGAATGGTGCGCCCGCGTGTCCGAGCTTCTCCGCTTCCAGGCGTTCGACCTCGTCATCCCCTGCGACGAGCGCACGCTGCTCCCCTTCGATCGCCATCGCGCGGCCTTCAAGGGCCTCGCGCGGCTGGCGATCCCCAGCTCCGAATCAATCGAGATCCTTTTCGACAAGCAGCGGACCCGGGACCTCGCCGCGTCCCTCGACGTGCCCGTGGCACGCGGGCGGCTTCTCGGGCCGGCCGACGACGCGGCCGCGCTGATCGCGGAGTTCGGCCTGCCGCTCGTCCTCAAGCCCTGCTCGTCATTCCGGCTGGAGGCTCTCTATACCCGCGGGCGGGCGGAGATCTCCGCGAACGAGGCGGAACTCGACGCCGCTCTCGGCCGGCGCGGCGGAAGCCCGCATCTGGTCGAAACCTATTTCCCGGGCCACGGCGCCGGCGTCTCGGTCCTCGCGCACCGCGGGCGGGTGCTGCAGGCGTTTCAGCACGCCCGCGCGCGCGAGCGCGGCGGCGCCGGATTCTACCGCGTGAGCGCGGCCCTCTCGCCCGACCTCCTCGCCGCGGTCGAGCGCATGGTCCGCGCGCTCGGGTTCACCGGGGTCGCGATGGTCGAATTCAAGATCGACCCGCGAACGGGCGCCTGGATCCTCCTCGAAGTGAACGCCCGGCCGTGGGGATCGATGCCGCTGCCGTTGGCACTCGGCGTGGATTTTCCGAGCCTCTGGTACCGCCTCCTCGTTGCGGGAGAGGAGCGGCCGCCGCGGACGTACCGGCCGGGCGTCTACGCGAGGAACCTCCTTCCCGATGCCCGCCAGATCCTGGCCGAGGCCCGGGATCTGCGCCGCACACCCGCCGCGATGGTCGTCCATCTCCTCGCGGCGGGGGCGCAATTCGGCCGCCTCGCGCTCGGGCGCGAGCATCTCGACGTGCTGGTCGCCGATGATCCCGCGCCGGGTTTTTCCGAGCTCTCGCAGGCCGCCTCGGGGATCGCCGCGCGCCTCGTCGACCGGCTGCCGGGAAGCAGGCTCGCGCTCCGCCGGCGGGAGAAGGGGCTGGTGCGCCGGCTGATGCGCCGATCGCGGGGCGCGCCCGCCAATATCGCGATGCTGTGCCGGGGCAACATCTGCCGCAGCCCGCTCGCCGCGGAGCTGCTCCGGCGCCATCTCTCCGGGCGTTTCCCGGATCTCCGCATTCTTGCCGCGGGCATGATGCCGCGCGAGGGCGTGGCCTCCGCTCCCGCCGCGGTCGCGGCGGCGCGGAATTTCGGCATCGACCTCACCGCGCACCGCTCCGTCCATTTCTCGGAGGAGGACGCGGCGGAAACGACGCTCGCGGTCATCTTCGATGAGCGCAACCGGGACGATCTCAGCGCCCGCTATCCGGCGCTTCTGAAGCGCACCGTCATGCTCGGCAGCTTTCTCGAGGCAAGCGAAGGGCCGCGCGAGATCGCAGATCCCGACGGCGGCGACCTCGCAACCTTCGAGCGCACCTACGCGCGCATCGCAACCGCGGTGTCCGCGCTGGCGGCCGTCATCGCCGCCGTTCTCTCCGCGTGAGCTCAGCACCCGGAGGCGTGTTCCGCCGTGAACGCGCGCTTTCCCTGCCCGCCGGCGATCCTCCCATCCTCACCGTCGTTATCGATACGGAAGAGGAATTCGACTGGGCCGCCCCATTCGATGCCGCTTCGACCGCGACCGAGAACATAAGCCGCCAGACGCTTGCTCAAGATGTGTTCGACCGCCACGGCGTGGTGCCGACCTACGTCATCGACTATCCGGTCGCCGCCTCCGAAGCGGCGCGCGCGGTTCTCCGGCGGTTTGCCGACGAAGGGCGCTCTGAGATCGGCGCCCACTTGCACCCTTGGGTCAATCCGCCGGCGAGCGCGCCGGTCGACAACTTCCACTCCTATCCGGGCAATCTTCCGCCCGAGATCGAACGGGAGAAGCTCGCCCGGCTCACGGAATGCATCGAGGCGGGTTTCGGGCGGCGACCGACAATCTATAAGGCGGGCCGCTACGGGATCGGGCCGGCGACCGATGGCATCCTGGTGGCACTCGGCTACCGGATCGACGTGAGCGTGGTGCCGCATTTCGACTTCTCCGGCCAGGCGGGTCCCGATTTCACGGCGCTGCCTGCCGGCCCTTTTGTCACCGCTGCCGGCGTCACGGCTCTACCCCTGTCGGTGGATTTCACAGGCGCGCTCGCCCGGCTCGGCCCGTACATTTATCCGCCGCTTACGGCGCGGTGGGGCAGGAGGCTTCGACTGCCCGCAATCGCCGCGCGTGCGGGCCTCCTCGAGCGGCTCCGCCTCTCGCCGGAGGGCCATACTCTTGCGGACATGATCCGCCAGACGCGCGCAGCCTTGGCGGCGGGCGAGCGCCTCTTCATGCTGACTTATCACAGTTCTTCACTGCTGCCCGGGGCGGCGCCCTATGTGCGGAGCGAGAAGGACCGCGAGCTCTTCCTCGCCGCCCTCGACGGGTACCTTAAATTCTTCCTCACCGAATGCGGCGGCCACGCGATGGCGGTCGGCGCGGTCGCGGCGCGCCTCCGCTCCTGAGCGGGCCGGCCGGGCTTTCGGAATCCTTTACAGAGCCGTTGGTGCCCTTCGGACGAAAGCTCGTCTTTTCAGCATGTTAGATGGCTGGCACGGAGCTTGCTTCCACTCCGCGCAAGGGACGCTTTCAACAGGGGATTACGATGAACAAGAAACTTCTCGCAGCAATGGTGGTCGGCGCGGCCGGGCTGGCGTGGGCAGCTCCGCAGGCACGAGCCGATACGGTTTCGATCGGACTGCAGGAGTCCGGCGTCGATGGTGGGGTCATCACCACGGTCGCCACGGGTTCCGGAACGGCGTCGTACAGCGGGAGCTACGGAACGTTCACGCTGAACAACGTCACCGGGACCGGGACGCCGTACGTTCCCGAGCCGGACGTCTCGAGCTCATCCGATAACACCTCGTCTAGCAGTGCCGGTACGCTTACGGTGTACGTGACGGAAACCGGGGTGACCTCGGCGCTCGGCACCTACAACATGCTCAGCGGCTTGGCGTTGACGCTCTTGGAGGGCGACATCACCTCCGTCACGGAGTCCACCTACGTGGATACGTCAGACACGGCCTACGGCCTGGGCACCCTGCTGAGCACGGACACGTTCACCTCGCCGAATTCCGTCCAGGATATCGCCGGCACTCCCGACTTTACGTCTCCTTACTCGATCACGGAGGTCTATACGATCACGGCAACCGGCGCCGGAAACGCGGACTCTGTGATTTCCGTCGAAAACGTTCCCGAGCCGGGCTCGCTGGCGCTCCTCGGCACGGGGCTTTTCGCTCTCGGCATGATCGGCTGGACGCGCCGGCGCCGCGGCGTCTGAATTTCGTCGGATTTTCTTACAGTTCGTGGCCGGGGTGCCTTGGTGCCCCGGCCGTTTTCTTGCGTGGTCCGCCCGGGAGACAAGTTCCATCTCTCGGCCGAGGTTCGGCGCCGCGGGCCTGTATGATTTCTTTACAGATGAACAACCCTGGGGCGAGTAAGGCCCTTTCGATTCAATCGGTTGGGATTAGGCACGGATCTTGCTTCGGTTGTCGGCAAGATAGGATTCTCAACCGAGGATATCGAAGTGGCCAGATTTTTCCTCATCGCCTTCCTGACTTCCTCCGTACTCGCATGGAGCCCGGCGGCCAGGGCCGATCTCGTTTCGATCGGATTGCAGGAGCCCGGCGTCAATGGAGATCAGATCACCACTGTCGCCGCCAGCAGCGGAGCCGCCGGCAGCCTCACAATGGATTACGGATCCTTCGTCGTCAGCGGGTCGCTCGCAAAGGCCAGCGTCGGGGCCGGTGCGCTCTCCGAGCTCCTGGATTCCGCGACCATCGACGCGTCGGCAAGTTCGCCCGGCACGCTCCATATTTGGATTACCGCGCAGGGGCTCGCCAGCCCCGCAGGCCTTGCCGACGTGATCAGCAGCTTGGCCCTCGATGTGGTGAAGGGAGACGTGCAATCGGTCACCGAAGAGACCTTCTACAGCGCGACGGACGGCCGCTACGGAACCACCACGCCTCTCTCCTCGGCCAGCTTCACCGAAGCCGGAAGCGCCACCGACGTCGCGCCCGTCGATTTTACAGGCGGGCTCTTCTCGATCACCGAGGAGTACACGATCGTGCTGATCGGGCCGGGGCTTGCGGCAGGCACCATCGATACGTCGGATCCGTCGGTGCCGGAGCCAGGCTCGCTCCTTCTGCTCGGCACAGCCCTCCTCGGCTTCGGCATGGTCGTAACGAAGCGCAAGCGGGCATGAGGCTGCTGTCGGAATCTACTGTTCGCGTTCGGCTCTCCGCCGCATGCCGGAAGCGAGCGCGTCGTAGCCGTGTCTGAGGCGGAACATCATTCCCGGAGGCGACCACGGGGCTGCGAGCACCACCCAATGCAGCCGGCTCGCCGCGCCGGCCAAGCTGGTCTTGTACCGCTCGGCGCCGCCCAGGAAATCGTACCGGTCGAGCCCTTCCCGCAAATACATCTCGATCGCCTGGTAATGAGCGCTCAGCCCCGGCTTTTCGTGCCGGTCCGCGAGCGCGTAGTCGAACCCGCTCTGGTACGCATAGACGGTGCCACGGAACACGAAGTTCAAAAGATAGCCCAGGCAGCGCGGCCCGGCCGAGACTTCCAGCAGGTCGACCTCTCCAAGCTTCAGCCCGCGATCGATCAGTGCGTGATGGAAGCGGCGGAAATTTTCATCGGCGAAGGCGCCGGGCTGGCCGCGGCTCCGCCAGGTGCGCTGGTGCAGCGCGGCGAGCGCCTCCAGCAACCGGTGCCCCTCCGCCACGTCCGCGGCGCGGCGGATCGCGAGCGGACCGGAGGCCGCGAATCGCCGCTCCGAACGCCGGAGCTGGTAGCGCGTGTTGGCGCTCACCCGATCGAGCAAGCCGACCCCCTCACGGCGGAGGCCGGCGAGATCCACGGCTGGAGCAAGCCGCGTATCCCTGAGCGCCGTCACCAGGCCGCTGAATTGCGCCGCTTGCAACACCTCGTCATCGACGCCGCTCAGCACGACCCGCCGTCCGGCCGGCGGCGGCCAGCGCCCGAGACGCCCTCCCATCGCCCCGCGCAGAAGGCGGGGCAGCACCGAAGGCGCCGATCCCCGCGCCATCAATGGCCCGTTGTGCTCGATGAACACCGTGTCGAACGAGGCGATCCCGCTCTCTCCGAGCAGCAGGCATTCGGCCCCGAACCGCTCGCGACGCCGGTTGAAGAGAGCGAGCGCGACCGGCGCGTCCGCCGGCTGATCTGCGGCATGGGCTTCGAGCAAGATGGGGTCCGGGAACCGCTCCCGAATGAGGCAGCCTGTATAGGTCCAGCTCTGGAAGAACGAGCAGTCCGAGCGCCCCTCCAGCGCCTTCCATCGCTGTCCCAGTTCCGCCGCGTCCGGCGCTCGCGCGAGCCTCACCCGCAGCGCCGCGTCCGGAACGGCCGGGCTACGAGCGAGCGCGGGCAAGGCCTGGGGCGCCGTCACCTGCTTCCTTTCGATCGTCCGTCCCCTTCCGGCCGCGCCGTTGCGCACGCTCTCTCGGCCCGCGAGAGACTCTTTGCGGTTGATGCCGCATCGAACCGACCTCGCTCCTCCTCTCGCCCCCGCCCCGGGATGGCGACACCGAAGAGACCCTGAAGCGACCGGCGCGCCAAGGTCAATGATTCGCCTGAGCGGATCGAAGCCGGTGCTGCCCGCGGCCGCGAGCGGCGCGCGCCTCATTGCTCCGCGGTGCCGCAAGCTGGCAGACTGCACCGGCACCGCTGCATCGCCGGCTCGGATCAATCCCTGAATGTCGCTCAACTCCTTTGCCACGGCGCTGGTGGTGCCGCCGCTTGCCTTGCTCCCGGTGACGCTCGCGGGTGCAGCGCTCGGCTGGCGCTACCGTCGCGCCGGGCTCGTGCTGGCCGGTATCGGGGCGGGGCTGCTCCTGCTCCTCTCGCTGCCCGTGGTCTCGGGCAGCCTGCTGGGCTCGCTCGAGCGGGGACTTCCGCTCACCCCGCCGCCCCAGGATCCGCCTCAAGCGATCGTGATCCTGTCGGCCGATGCCGTGCATGCCGCCGGGCCGAACGGATACGGCGTCGGTCCGCTCACGCTCGAACGCCTGGCTGCCGGCGCCGCCCTCTATCGGCGCGTGCACCTGCCGATCCTGGTCACCGGCGGCAGGCCGCAGAGCGGCGGCGGGCCCTCGCTCGCCGCCCGGATGGCGGCGGTCCTCGTCGACGACTTCCGCGTTCCGGTACGCTGGCAGGAGCAACGCTCGGCGAACACCTGGCAGAATGCGGCGTTCAGTGCAGCCATCCTTACGCATCAAAATATCCGTTCGATTTACCTTGTCACCCATGCGTGGCACATGAGGCGTGCGATGTTCTGTTTCCGTCACTTCGGGATCACGATCACCGCCGCGCCGGTCCGGCTCGAGCGCATGCCGACCCCCGTGCTCGCGGATTTCGCGCCCGGTGTCACCGCCTGGGCGGATGCATACTACGCATTTCATGAATGGATCGGCCTTGTCTGGTACCACCTTCGCTATTGAAGCCCTGCCCGGCGAGGCGGCCCCGACCCTTACCGTCTACGCTACGCTCGCGGCGCTGCCGCCGGCCGCGGCGGGGCTGTTCGCCGATCCCGCCGAGGATTTGTTCGCAAGCCGCCTCTGGTTCGCCACCCTGATCGCCCACGGCCTGCCTGCGGATTGGACGCCGCGGTTCGCCGTCTGCGACGTGCGCGGGGAGCCGTTCGCCTTGCTGCCGATGGCCGGACGGGCCGGCGGGACGGAGCTGCGAAGCCTGACCGGCCCCTATAGTTGCGCGTTCCGGCCGTTGTTCGGGCCCGGCGCCGTGGCGCCGAGGGCGGGCCAGCTGATCGGGCAATTGCTGCGGCGCATGCCGCCGGTCCGGCTCGACGCGCTCGAGGCGGAAGCGCCCGACCTCGATCCGTTCGTCACCGGGCTCAAGCGCGCCGGGCTCGCCGTGCTGCGCTTCGATCATTTCGGCAACTGGCACGAGAACGTGGCGGGCCTCGACTTCGCGGCGTACCTGGCGGCGCGGCCGGGGGCGCTGCGCACGACGATCCGGCGGAAAGCGCACCGCGCCGAGACGGGGCGGAGCTTCGCCCTCATCACCGGCGGCGGCGCGCTCGAGGAAGGAATCGCGGAATACGAGGCGGTCTATGCGAGGAGCTGGAAGGAGCCCGAGCCCTATCCGGCGTTCAATCCGGCCCTGATGCGCGCGACGGCCGAAGCGGGCCTGCTTCGGCTTGGCGTTCTCCGCCTCTTGGGCCAAGTGGCCGCGGCGCAGTTGTGGGTCGTTTCGGGCGGCCGCGCCATGCTGCTCAAGCTCGCGCACGACGAATCGCTCGCCGCCTTATCCCCCGGCACGGTCCTCACCGCGCTGATGATCGAGCGCCTGCTCGGAGAGGAGCGGATCCTCGAGCTCGATTTCGGCCGCGGCGACGATCCCTACAAGCGGCTTTGGGCGAGCCGGCGCCGCCAGCGGATCGGCCTCGTGCTCGCCGATCCGCGGAGCGCACGCGGCATCGCCGAGATCGCCCGCGCGTTCGCGGGCGGCGGCCGCCGGCGTCTCCTCTCCGTCCTTGGCCGGAGCGGCTCCTGATGCGGATCCTCTACAGCCACCGCATCCAGTCCCACGACGGCCAGTCCGTGCACATCGAGGAGATGGTGGCAGCGCTCACGGCCGCCGGCCACGAAGTGCTGGTGGTGGGCCCGAGCTTCTATGCGAGTGCCGACTTCGGGGCCGAGAGCCGTGCCGTGGCGCTGGCGCGGCGCCTTCTGCCGGCCGCGCTCGCCGAGCTTGCCGAGCTCGCGTACAACATCCCGGCCCGGCGCCGGCTCGGCCGGGCGGCCGCCTCGTTCCGCCCGGACCTGATCTACGAGCGGTACAACCTCTATTACCTCGCCGGCGCCTGGATCGCAGGGCGGCGCGGGCTGCCCTTCTATCTCGAGGTGAACGCCCCGCTGGCCGATGAGCGAGCGCGCTTCGGGGGGCTCGGGCTGCCTCGCCTCGCGCGCGCGGCGGAGCGCTTCGTCTGGCGCGCCGCCGACCGGGTTTTCGCCGTGACCGGCGATCTCGGCCAGCGGATCGCGGCCGTTGGGGTGCCGGCGGAACGGATCCACATCACGCCGAACGGGGTCGATCCCGGCCGCTTTCCGCCGCGGCCACCGCCGCGCGAAGATGCGGAGCTGGTGCTCGGCTTCATCGGCTTCGCCCGCCCCTGGCACGGCCTGGATACCGTCATTCGCGGCATTGCCGCGGCTGGACCGGGGCTTTCGCTGGTGGTGGCCGGGGAGGGACCGGCCTGCGCCGATCTCCACGATCTGGCCCATCTCCTGGGTTGTGCGGAGCAGGTGCGCTTCTTTGGTCTCACGCCACGAGACGCGGTGCCTTCGCTGCTCGCCGGCTTCGACATCGCGCTCCAACCCCGGGCGCTCGCCTATGCCTCGCCGCTCAAGCTCTTCGAGTACATGGCCGCGAGCTGCGCGATCGTCGCCCCCGACCAGCCGAACATCCGCGAGATCGTCGCGCACGAGGAAACGGCACTCCTCTTCGATCCCGCGAGCCCCGAAGCGATGTGGCAGGCGATTGCGCGCCTGGCTGCCGACGCGCCGCTCCGGCTCCGCCTCGGCGAGGCGGCGCGCGCCGAGATCCTGCGGCGGGATTTCACCTGGCGGGGCAACGCGGCGCGCGTTGTGGCCGCGGCGGAGGCGGACCGCGCCCGCCGCGCGGACGGGGCTCAAGCCGCCTTGCCGGCCTCCGCGGGATGAGCGGCGAGGGCGTCCGCCGCCCCAAGCTCTTGCTGCATGTGTTTCCGAGCTTTGCCGCCGGCGGCGCGCAGATGCGGTTCGTGGCCCTTGCCAACCATTTCGCGGGCGGGTTCCGGCACGCCGTCATCGCACTCGACGGCGATCTCGGCGCAAGGAGCCGGCTCTCTTCGGATCTCGTCCTTTCGTTTCCCCCGCTCGCGTCCGGGGACTCGGGCCTCCCTCGCCGCCTCTGGCGCTATCGGCGCCTGCTATCGAGCCTGAAGCCGGATGTGCTGGTGACCAGCAACTGGGGGGCGATCGAATGGGCGATCGCCAATCTCGTGCCGCTGGCGAGGCACATCCACACCGAGGACGGGTTCGGGGCCGACGAGCGCGACCGGCAGATCCCCCGGCGCGTGTGGACGCGGCGCCTCGCACTCCAGCGGAGCCGGGTGGTGGTGCCCTCGCGCACGCTGCTCCGCATCGCGACCGAAATCTGGCGCCTGCCGCCGAGGCAGCTCCGCTACGTCCCGAACGGGATCGACCTCGCCCGGTACTTCCCTGCGCCCGAGCCGCCGTCATCGGGGGCCCCGGTGGTGGGCGCGGTGGCGGGGCTCAGGCCGGAGAAGAACCTCTCCCGGCTCCTGCGCGCGGTGCATCTTCTCGCAGCGACGCGGCCGGTCAGGCTGGTCATCGCAGGCGATGGGCCGGAGCGCGCGGCGCTGGCGGGGCTCGCTTCCGAGCTCGGTCTTGCGGTCGAGTTCCTCGGCGATATCGGCGATCCCGCGCCGCTCTATCGCCGCCTCGATCTCTTCGCGCTCTCCTCGGACACCGAGCAGATGCCGCTCTCGGTGCTGGAGGCGATGGCTTCGGGGCTCCCCGTCGCGGCGACCGACGTGGGCGATATCGCCGCCATGGTGGCGCCCGAGAACCGGCCGTTCATCTCCGGGCGGGACGATGCGGCGCTCGCCCGCTCGCTCGGCGCGCTCATCGAGGCGGCTCCGCTCCGGCGGGCGATCGGGGCGGCGAACCGGCTCCGCGCCGTGGGAGACTTCGACGAGCTCGCGATGTTCCGGCGCTATCGCGCGCTGCTCGAGGGCGTGGATGGGGAGGAGCAGGAGGCGTGAGCACGTTCCTCGTCACCGGCGGCTGCGGCTTCATCGGTTCGCATCTCTCCGAGGCGCTCGTGGGAGCGGGTCACGGCGTGCGCGTGCTCGACGATCTCTCGAGCGGCAAGCGGAGCAACCTCGCTCAAGGAGCGACGCTGATCGAGGGCAGCGTCACCGATTCCGCGCTCCTGCGCGACGCGCTTTCCGGCGCCGAGGGCTGCTTTCATCTCGCCGCGATCGCCTCGGTCGAGCGCGGCATGCGGGAATGGTATGCGACGCATCGGACGAACCTCGGCGGGACGGTGGCCCTCTTCGACGCAATCGCGGCGGCCGGGAAGCCGATCCCGGTGGTGTATGCCTCCTCGGCGGCCGTCTATGGCGAGCCCGCTTCCCTCCCGCTCGCCGAGACCGCGGAGAAGCGCCCGCTTTCCGCCTACGGGGCGGACAAATACGGCAGCGAGCTGCACGCGTTCGTGGCCGCGAGCGCGCACGGTATCCCGACCGTCGGCCTTCGCTTCTTCAACGTCTATGGGCCGCGCCAGGACCCGCACTCGCCCTATTCGGGCGTCGTCTCGATCTTCGCCGAGCGGCTGGCCAGGCGCCTCCCGATCACGATCTACGGCGATGGCGGCCAGACCCGGGATTTCGTTTTCGTGGCCGACGTGGTGCGGGCGCTGACGGCAGCGATGGCGCGCATGCCCGCGGGCGCGCCGGTGTTCAATGTCTGCACCGGGGTCGGCGTCTCGGTGCTCGAGCTCGCCCGCTCGATCGGCGCGATCTGCGGCGCGGCGCCCGAGATCCGCCATGGCCCGGCCCGCGAGGGCGAGATCCGGCATTCCCGGGGGCTGCCGGATAGCGGCAGAGCGTCTCTCGGGCTCGGCGCGCCGGTGGCGATCGGCGAGGGGCTGGCCAGGCTGCTCGCGGGTTGCTCCGCGGAGGAGGGCGCGTTTAAGCCCTGAGGGTCATCCGCGGGAGACGATGCCGATGACGACGAAGATCAGCGCCCAGAGGGCGAGGGAGAGAGCGCCGATGACCAGCGCGGCGCGCGGCCAAGGCAAGCGGCCGCGGGCGGGCGCCGAAGGCGGCATCGCCTCCTCGTCCCACGGCCATTCGGCTGTCCGCTGACCGCCGCCGGCCTGCGAGGGGCCGTGGTCGCTCGGGTGCCGGCTTGTGGCAAGGCCGGGCGCTCCCCGGAGAGAGGTTAGCCGAGACATGAGGCCAATCTTCATGTCTGTGATCCACGCGCACCCGTCGTCCGGCCCGAGACACGTCTCGAAACGGACTGCATTATGAACGCATTTGGCGGTTTTGGCACGAGCTTTCAACCCCGGCGTGCAACACTTTGTGTCCCGTGTCGCGTTTCATATGACGCCCATATGGCGTCCCATATGGCGTCAACGTGAACGGACTTTCGCGCGCCAATCGCCACGAAATCTGTTAAGGAGCGTCCATGTGACGCTGGGTGGGCGAGGCTTGCGGCCCGCCACGCGACCGGACGGAGAAAGCAGGGAATGTGCGGTCTGGCAGGGATCTTCCGGAATTCGGAGGGGGAGGGTCGGGCCCGGCTCCCGCCGGTTCCGCAGGGCCTCCTCAGCCGCATGACCGACGCGATCGCCCATCGCGGCCCGGACGGCGAGGGCTTTCACATCGAACCGGGCCTCGGGCTCGGATTCCGCCGGCTCGCCATCATCGACCTCGCCGGCGGCGACCAGCCGATGTTCAGCGAGGACCGCTCCGTCGCACTCCTCTGCAACGGCGAGATCTATAACTTCCGCGCCTTGCGCGACGAGCTCGCGGCACTCGGGCACGTCTTCGCGACAAGTTGCGACACCGAGACGGTGATCCATGCGTGGGAGAGCTGGGGGGTCGGCTGCCTCGAGCGGCTCACCGGGATGTTCGCCTTCGCGCTCTGGGACCGAAGGCAGGGCCGTCTGCTGCTGGCGCGCGACCGGCTGGGGGAGAAGCCCCTCTATTACGCGACGGCACCGGACGGGAGCTTCGTGTTTGGCTCCGAGCTCGCGGCACTTGCCCCGGTGCCGGGGCTGCTCGATCGGCTCGATCCCGCCGCCGTCGAGGATTTCTTCGCCTACGGCTATGTGCCGGAGCCGGGGTCGATCTTTGCCGGCGTCCGCAAGCTGCCGGCAGCCCACTACTTGCTGATCGAGGACGGACGGCGGGTGCCCGAGCCGGTGCGGTACTGGGCGCCATCCCCGGCGCCGGCGTCGATGGCCCCGGCGGAAGCCGCGGCGGCGCTCGGCGCCCGCCTCGCCGGCGTGATCGAAAACCAGCTCGTGGCCGACGTTCCCCTCGGCGCCTTTCTTTCCGGCGGCATCGATTCGAGCAGCGTGGTCGCGCTGGCGGCGGGCCGGCGCGCTTCGCCGCTCGACACTTTCACCATCGGCTTCCCGGGGCCGGAGGACGAGCGCGAGCCGGCTTCTTTGGTGGCCGCGCGCTATCGCACCGCCCATCACACGGCACTCGCCCGCCCGGGCGATATCATCGCCGCCGCGGCGGACCAGGCGGCGATCTTCGGCGAGCCATTCGGGGACCTCTCCTCGGTGCCCACCTTCGCGGTCTCGGCGCTGGCCCGGCGGCACGTGACGGTCGCGCTCTCCGGCGACGGAGGGGACGAGGTGTTCGGCGGCTACCGGCGCTATGGCTGGCACTGCCTCGGTGACGCGGTGCGGCGCTACGTCCCCGCGCCATTGCGCCGGCGCGTCCTCCAGCCGCTGGCGCGAGCCTATCCCAAGCTCGATTTCGCGCCGCGCTGGCTGCGCGCGAAGACGACGCTCACGGAGCTCGGCCTCGATTCCGCGGCTGCCTACTACCGCATGGTGACGAAAGCCCGCGACGAGAGCCGCCGCGCCCTCTTCTCCGCGCCGATGCGGGCGTCTCTCGACGGCCACGATCCCGCGCAGCGCATCGTCGCCCTGATGGACGCGTGCGACGAGGCCGACGCGCTGGCCCAGGCCCAGCGCGTCGATCTTGCGACCTATCTTCCGGGCGATATCCTGGTGAAGGTGGATCGCGCGAGCATGGCGAACGGGCTCGAAGTGCGCGCCCCCTTCCTCGACCACGAGCTCGTCGCCTGGGGGCTGGCGCTCCCGCGGGCGCTCAAGCGGCGCGGCGCGAGCGGCAAGTGGGTGCTCAAGGAGGCGATGGCGCCGTTCCTGCCGCCGGAGATCCTCGGCCGCGGCAAGCAGGGCTTTTCCGTCTCGCTCGCCGCTTCGCTGCGGCGGGAAGGCGGGCGGCTGCGGGGCCGGCTGCTCGGCCCGGCGATGATGGAGAGCGGCCTCTTCGAACGCGCGGCGCTGGCGCGCCTGGTCGATGAGCACGCGGGCTGCCGGTCCGACCACAGCCAGAAGCTCTGGCTGCTGCTTGTATTCGAGGGCTTCCTCGCCGGTCGGCGCACCGCCGCCCCGGCGGCGCCGCGAGACCTGGAAGCGGCAGTGCCGGCGTGAGCGGCGGCCAAGGGGCGGAGGCGCCTCCGGTCATCACGCTCTGAGTTGTTTTTCCGAGCGGATTCAGGGCACCCCTGGATCGCTTCGCGCCGGGGTCCCCGCGAACGAGTTCGCGGGGTGCCCCGATTCCAGTCAGGCGCGATCCGCTCTAACGCGCGGCGGCGGGCTCGCTTTCCTTGAGGCGCGCGATCGCGGCACGGGCGATCGGGTCGAGGCCTTCGCCGCCCGCGGCGAGATGGGCGAGGATCTGGCTCCGCATGCGCGGATCCCAGAAGAGACGGATATGCTCGGCGGTGCCCGCCACCGCCTGCTCCTCCGGGCGCGAGGCGAAGAAGCGCGCGATCTGGTTCGCCATGTAGGTGAGCTTCTCGGGCGACATCTTTTCTACTTTGCGGGGGCGGGCTCGGCGATCTGCCGCGTGCGCTCATTGAGAGCGCGGTAGGAGTGCTGCCATTCGGTCGGGCCGTTGGCGGGCGAGACCTGAACGGCGGTGACCTTGTATTCGGGGCAGTTGGTCGCCCAGTCGGAGAACTCGGTCGTCACAACGTTGGTCTGCGTGTCCGGGTGGTGGAAGGTCGTGTAGACGACGCCGGGCGCGACGCGTTCGGTGATCAGGGCGCGGAGCGCCGTGGCGCCGGCGCGGCTTTCGAGCCGCACCCATTCGCCGTCGCGGATGCCGCGCTCCTCCGCGTCGTGCGGATGGATCTCGAGCCGGTCCTCCTCGTGCCAGAGGCTGTTCGGCGTGCGCCGCGTCTGCGCGCCGACATTGTACTGCGAGAGAATCCGCCCGGTGGTGAGCAGGAGCGGGAAGCGCGGCCCCACCTTCTCGTCGGTCGGCATGTATTCGGTGAGCACGAACTGGCCCTTGCCGCGAACGAAGTGGCCCATGTGCATCACCGGCGTGCCGGCGGGCGCCGCCTCGTTGCAGGGCCATTGGACCGAGCCCAGACGGTCGAGCTTTGCGAAGCTCACGCCCGCGAAGGTCGGCGTCGTCGCCGCGACCTCGTCCATGATCTGCGAGGCGTGCGTGTAGTGCATCGGATAGCCGAGCGCGTTCGAGAGGAGCTGCGTCACCTCCCAATCGGCGTAGCCGGCCGTGGGCGCGATCACCCGTCGGACGAGCTGGATGCGCCGCTCGGCATTGGTGAAGGTGCCGTCCTTCTCGAGGAAGGAGGAGCCGGGAAGGAAGACGTGCGCGAACTGCGCCGTCTCATTGAGGAAGAGGTCCTGCACGACGATGCATTCCATCGCCGCAAGCCCGGACGTCACGTGGCGCGTGTCGGGGTCGGACTGCACGATGTCCTCACCCTGGACGTAGAGGCCCTTGAAGCTGCCTTCGAGTGCCGCGTCGAACATGTTGGGGATGCGCAGGCCCGGCTCGGGATCGAGGGCGACGCCCCAGCGCTCCTCGTAGATCTTGCGAACGGCCGGGTCGGAGACGTGCCGGTAGCCCGCGAGCTCATGGGGGAAGCTTCCCATGTCGCAGGAGCCCTGGACGTTGTTCTGGCCTCGCAACGGGTTCACGCCGACGCCGGGTCGGCCGACATTCCCGGTCGCCATCGCGAGGTTGGCGATGCCTATCACCGCGGTCGAGCCCTGGGAATGCTCGGTCACGCCGAGCCCGTAATAGATCGCCCCGTTGCCGGCGGTGGCGTAGAGCCGGGCCGCCGCGCGCACGTTCGCCGCCGGCACGCCGGTGTACTGCTCGAGCGCCTCTGGGCTGTTCCGCTGTTCGGCGACGAACGCGCGCCATTCGGCATAGGCCGCCGGATCGCAGCGCTCGGCGATGAAATCGCGCTGCTCCAGCCCCTCGGTCACCACCACGTGGGCGAGCGCGTTGAGCATCGCGACATTGGTCCCGGGGCGCAGCGCCAGATGGTGCGCGGCCGCAACGTGCGGGCTGCGCACGAGGTCGATCCGCCGCGGATCGATGACGATCAACTTGGCACCCTCGCGGAGCCGCCGCTTCATGTGCGAGGCGAAGACCGGGTGTCCGTCCGTCGGGTTGGCGCCGATCACCACGATGACGTCCGCCTGATCGACCGAATTGAAATCCTGCGTCCCGGCCGAGGTGCCGAACGTCGTCTTGAGGCCGTAGCCGGTCGGCGAATGGCAGACGCGCGCGCAGGTATCGACATTGTTGTTGCCGAAAGCCGCGCGTACCAGCTTCTGGACGAGGAAGGTCTCCTCGTTGGTGCAGCGCGAGGAGGTGATGCCGCCGACCGCGCCGCGCCCGTATTGTGCCTGGATGCGCTTGAACTCGGAGGCCGCGTGCGCGATCGCCTCCTCCCAGCTCACCTCCCGCCAGGGATCGGTGATCTTCGCGCGGACCATCGGCTTGAGCTTGCGGTCCGGGTGCATCGCGTAGCCCCAGGCGAAGCGTCCCTTGACGCAGGAATGGCCGTGGTTCGCCTTGCCGTCCTTCCACGGCGTCATCCGCACCACCTGCTCGCCGCGGAGCTCGGCCTTGAAGCTGCAGCCGACGCCGCAATAGGCGCAGGTCGTCACCACGGAATGCTCGGGCACGCCCGCTTCGATCACCGATTTCTCGACCAGCGCCGAGGTCGGGCAGGCCTGCACGCAGGCCCCGCAAGAGACGCATTCGGAGGCGAGGAAGCTTTCGTCCTGGCTCGCGACGATGCGCGATTCGAAGCCGCGCCCCTCGACCGTGAGCGCGTAGGTCCCCTGGACCTCGGCGCAGGCGCGCACGCAGCGCGAGCAGACGATGCAGCGCGCGGGATCGAAGGTGAAATAGGGGTTGCTCTCGTCCTTGGGCTTGGCGAGATGATTGGTCACGTCCTCGGGATAGCGGATCTCGCGCAACCCCACCGCGGCGGCCATCTGGAAGAGCTCGTTCTCGGCGAGCTTGGGATCGGAGACCCATTCGCGTGGATGGTCGGAGGCATAAAGCTCCATCACGCCGCGGCGGAGGCGCGCGAGGCGCTCCGTCTCGGTGTGCACGACCATGCCCTCGGCGACCGGCGTGGTGCAGGAGGCGGGCGTTCCGTTCCGCCCTTCGATTTCGACGAGGCAGAGGCGGCAAGAGCCGAAGGCGGCAAGCGAATCGGTGGCGCAGAGGCGGGGGATCGCGGTGCCTCGCATCATCGCCGCGCGCATGATCGAGGTGCCCTCGGGCACCGCGATCTGCTCGCCGTCGATGGTGAGGTTGACCATCCGGTCCCCGGCTGCAGCCGGCGTGCCGTAATCGATCTCGGGAACCAACGGCATCCTTCTTCCCCCTTACGCTGCGGCGCGCCCGGCGGTAGTCCCCTGGGGCGCCACAAAATCTTCACCGAAATGATCGAGCGCGCTTTCGACCGGATAGGGCGTGAAGCCGCCGAGCGCGCAGAGCGAGCCCAAGCGCATGGTTTCGCACAACTCGCGCAGCAGCGCCAGATTCCGGGCGGGCTCGCGGCCGGCGATGATGGAATCGATCACCTCGACGCCGCGGCGCGAGCCGATGCGGCAGGGCGTGCACTTGCCGCAGGATTCGATCGCGCAGAACTCCATCGCGAAGCGCGCCTGAAGCGCCATGTCCACGGTATCGTCGAAGACGACGACCCCGCCGTGGCCGATCAGGCCGGCGCGGGCGGCGAAGGATTCGTAGTCGAAGGGCGTGTCGAAGAGCGCGGGCGGGAAATAGGCGCCGAGCGGCCCGCCCACCTGCACCGCACGCACCGGCCGGCCGCTCGCCGTGCCGCCGCCGATCTCCTCGACGAGCTCGCCCAGCGTCACGCCGAACGGCGCCTCGTAGAGCCCGCCGAAGCGGATATTGCCGGCAAGCTGGATCGGCATCGTGCCGCGCGAGCGCCCGAAGCCGAGGGCGGCATAGGCGTTCCCGCCGTCGGCGAGGATCGCGGGGACGCTCGCGAGCGTGATCAGGTTGTTGATCACCGTGGGGCAGGCGAAGAGGCCCTTGTGAGCGGGCAAAGGCGGCTTCGCCCGCACCTCGCCCCGCTTGCCCTCGAGGCTCTCGAGCAGCGAGGTCTCCTCGCCGCACACATAGGCGCCGGCGCCCACCCGGACCTCGATGTCGAAGGCGCGCCCGAGCAGGCCATCGTTCCGCGCGATGGCGAGCGCCTGCTCGAGCGTCGCGATCGCGTGCGGATATTCCGAGCGCACATAGACGTAGCCCTGGCCCGCGCCGACGGCGAAGGCGGCGATCGCCATGCCCTCGATCAGCGCGAAGGGGTCGCCCTCCATGATCATGCGGTCGGAATAGGTTCCGGAATCGCCCTCATCGGCGTTGCAGACGATGTATTTGCGCTCGCCCGGCGCGCCGGCGGCGGTCCGCCACTTGATCCCGGTCGGGAACCCGGCGCCGCCCCGACCGCGCAGGCCCGAGCGCGCCACTTCCTCGACGGTCTCCGAGGGGCCGAGCGAAAGCGCCCGCGCGAGCCCGCGGCCGCCCCCGAGCGCGCGGTATTCGGCCATCGAGAGCGGGTCGATCACGCCGCAGCGGGCGAAGGTGATCCGGGTCTGGCCGGCCAGGAACGGCAGCTTCTCGACCGCCCCGACCGCCCTGGCGTGCGGGGCGCCCTCGAGAAAGCCGGCCGCGAAGAGGCCCGGCACGTCCTCGGCCGCGACCGGCCCGTATCCGACGCGGCCCGCCGGCGTCTCGACCTCGATCAGCGGCTCGAGCCAATAGAGGCCCCGCGAGCCCGTCCGCACCAGCTCGATCGGCCGGCCCCGCGCCGCCGCCTCGGCGGCGATCGCGCGGGCCACGGCCTCGGAGCCCACCGCGCGGGCGCCGGCGTCGGCCGGAAGGAAGACACGGTTGATGAAGGCCGGGGTCATGGCGCGGCGGTCCCCGCGATCAGCCTTTCGAGCCGCGCGGCATCGAGCCGTCCCACCGGCTCCTCGTCGAAGAGTGCGCTCGGCGAGCAGGAGCAGAGCCCAAGGCAATAGACGGGCTCGATCGTGAGCGCCCCGTCCGGCGTGGTTTCGCCCCAGGCGAGCCCGTGCCGCCGGAGCGCCGCCTCGGCGAGCGCTGCCCCGCCCATCGCCTGGCACGCCTCGGCCCGGCACAGCTTGAGCACGTGGCGGCCGGCCGGCGCGTGGCGGAGATCCTGATAGAAGCTCAGAACGCCGTGGAGCTCGGCCCGCGTGATATTGAGCGCTTCCGCGATCACCGGCACCGCCGCGCGCGGCACATGCCCGTACTCCTGCTGCACTGCCCTCAGGACCGGCAGCGCGGGTCCTTCCATCCCTTGTTTTTCAAGGACGATCGCCGCGATTCGCTCGCGGCTCCATCCCCTCTGATCCTGCATGTGGTGCTCCCAACTCGCTAATCTTGGGTCAGCGCGGGGCCGAATACAAGCTTTCACCCGGCTTTCCCGCCCGCTCTCCCGCCCCCTCTCCCTGGGGGCTCTTCCGCAGCCGGATCTGGCCGCCTCGGGCCCGATCCGGCCACGCCCTGCCGATTGACGCGAAGACAAAATTCCGTTCATGATAGAATAGAAATAAGTGCAGCTCTGCATTGTTGCGCTGCACACCAAAAGGGGGAAATACGATGGCGTCGATCCTCGACCGTGGGAGAACGGTGGCCGGACCGAATTTCAATCGCTGGTTCGTGCCGCCGGCTGCGCTCTGCATCCATCTTTGTATCGGCATGGCCTACGGATTCTCGGTCTATTGGCTGCCGATGACCCGCCTGGTGCCGCACGCGGACGAAGCTGCATGCAAGGCACAGGGTTTCTTCGACGCCCTCGTCACCACGAGCTGCAACTGGTCCGTCCCGGCCGAGACCCATATCTTCGAAACCTTCATCGCGATCCTCGGCATTTCGGCGGCGATCTGGGGCGCGTGGCTCGAGCATGCCGGCCCCCGCAAGGCCGGCTTCATCGCCGCCCTCTGCTGGGGCGGAGGCTTGATCATCGGTGGCCTCGGCGTCTCGATCCACCAGCTCTGGCTCGTCTATCTCGGCTGCGGCGTCATCGGCGGCGTCGGCCAGGGCCTCGGCTACATCAGCCCGGTTTCGACGCTCATCAAGTGGTTCCCCGACCGGCGTGGCCTTGCGACCGGGTTCGCCATCATGGGCTATGGCGGCGGGGCGATGATCGGCGCGCCACTTGCCGTGTGGCTGATGGCGCGCTTCACCGCGAATGGCATTCCCGGCGTCGCCGCGTCGCTCAGCATCCTCGGCCTGATCTATGTCATCGTGATGTCGATCGGCGCCTTCGGCTTCCGCGTGCCGCCGATCGGCTGGCAGCCCGAGGGCTGGACGCCCGACGAGGCGGCCGAGAACGAGATGATCACCTCCCGCCACGTGCATCTCGACCGGGTGATCAAGACGCCCCAGTTCTGGCTCATCTGGGGCGTGCTCTGCCTCAACGTCACCGCCGGCATCGGCGTGATCTCGATGGCGAGCCCAATGCTCCAGGACGTGTTCGGCTCCAAGCTGATCGGCGGGACCGTCGCGCACCTCACGCCCACGCAAGTGCACGCGGCGATCGTCGCCGCGGCGGCCGGGCTGGTCGGCCTGATCAGCCTCTTCAACAGCCTGGGCCGGATCTTCTGGGCCTCGCTCTCCGACAGGATCGGCCGCAAGACCACCTACTACACGTTCTTCGTCCTCGGCATCATCCTCTACGTGCTGCTGCCCACCTGGGGCCATCTCGGCATCCCCGCGCTCTTCGTGCTCAGCATCTGCGTGATCCTCTCGATGTATGGCGGCGGCTTCTCGACCGTGCCGGCCTATCTTGCGGACATCTTCGGGACCGAGATGGTGGGCGCGATCCACGGCCGGCTCATCACCGCCTGGTCGGTGGCCGGCGTCGTCGGGCCGGCGCTGATCGCCGGCGTGCGCCAGTTCCAGCTCGACAACGGGGTGCCGCACAACCTCGTCTACAACCGCACGCTCTACATCATGGCGCTTCTGCTTCTCGGCGGCCTGATCTGCAATTTCTTCGTCCGTCCGGTGGCCGACCACCATTTCATGGAGGATGAGGAGCTCGAGCGCGAGCGCGCGCTCAGGCACGAGCAGCTCGGGGGCGAGCGGGGCGGCGTGCTGGCCGCCGCGCGCGGCGTCTTCGGCATGGGCGGCACGCTCGCCTGGCTCGGCATCGGCGTGCCGTTCCTGATCGGCGTCTGGATCGCGCTCGCGAAGGGCGCCGCCCTCTTCTGACGCGGGGGAGCCGTCCGGCGGGCGCGGGTTGAACCGCGCCCGCCGCTCGCGCCATCATCGCCTCGATCGGCACCCGGGCCGGCGCGGAGAGAGATAGAGCGTGAGCGCGGATCCCTACACGGTGCTGGGTGTCAAGCGGGAGGCAACCCAGGACGAGATTCGCAAGGCCTACCGGGCGCTGGCCAAGAAGCTCCATCCCGACCTCAACCCGGGGAACAAGGAAGCCGAGGAGCGCTTCAAGCAGGTCTCCGCCGCTTACGACCTCCTCGGCGACGCCGAGAAGCGCGCCCGCTTCGACCGCGGCGAGATCGACGCGAGCGGCGCCGAGACCCCACGCCAGAACTACTACCGCGACTTCGCCGAAGGGGGGCCGCGCGCCGGCGCGCAGCGCTACGAATCGAGCGCGGGCTTCGCCGATTTCGCCGAGAGCGACGACATCTTCGCCGATCTCTTCGGCCGCCAGGGCGCCGGCGGCGCGCATTTGCGCATGCGCGGGGCGGATCTTCCCTTCCACCTCCACGTCGATTTCCTCGACGCGGTGAACGGCGCCACGCGCCGGCTCTCGCTGCCCGACGGCTCGACCCTCGACGTCGCCATCCCGCCCGGCATTCGCGACGGCCAGATGCTCCGCCTCAAGGGCAAGGGCAGGCCCGGCATCGGCGGCGGCCCACCCGGCGACGCGCTCATCGAAGTGGAGATCATGCCGCACCCCGTCTTCCGCCGCGAGGGCGACGACATCCATCTCGACCTCCCGATTTCCCTGCCCGAAGCGGTGCTCGGCGGGCGCGTCGATGTCCCCACACCCACCGGCCCTGTGACGATGACGATCCCGAAGGGCTCGAACAGCGGCACCATCCTGCGCATCCGCGGCAAGGGCGTCGGCCGGCGGGACGGAACGCGCGGGGACGAATACGTGACGCTGACGATCACGCTGCCCAAGGATCCCGACCCGGACCTCGAGAATTTCGTCGCCGGCTGGGCGGGGGGAAAGCGCTACAACCCGCGCGAGGGGGGCAAGGGCTGAATGCTGGAATACGAGGAATTCCGCCTCCGCGCAGAGCTGGATGGAAGGGTCCTCGAGGCCTGGATCGCCGCGGGCTGGCTCATTCCGGAGGCGAGCGAGGGCGCGCGCCGCTTTTCCGAGGCCGACCTTGCCCGCGCGCGCCTGATCCACGACCTCCGCGACGACATGGGAGTGAACGACGAAGGGATCGCCGTCATCCTCGACCTCATGGACCAGATTTACGGACTGCGCCGCAGCCTGCGCGACCTCTCCGCGGCTCTCGCGACGCTGCCGGAGGCGACGCGGACGAGGATCCACGAAGAGCTCCGCGCCCGCCGCCTCCCCGCCCGCGCGTGATCACGGGCTGGGCACTCGGGTCTCCTGAGCGCTGCGCGGCTCGCAAAGGGAGGGGTTCCAAGACCTCAGCTCTTGGCGGGCGTTCCAAGAGGACGGAGCCGCCTTGGCCTTTCCGTGTCGCTGTAGACATCTGGCCGGCGATCGCCGAACAGGTGGTTGCGGTCGTTGAGCCGGCGCCCGCGCGCCGCTTCCGCGAGATCGGCGCGCGCGAGCAGGATCTCCTCGCGGTCGGCGGAGGCGGGTCCCGCGAGGGGCCAGCCGGAAGGGCCAGCGATCAGGCTGCGCCCGAGGAAGAGCTGGCCCCGCTCGGTGCCGATCCGGTCGGCCGCCGCGATGAACACCCCGTTGGCGTGCGCGCCGCCGATCAGCAGCGTGTTCGCCATCACCTCCCGCTCCGGCGGCTGGCCGGGCATCGGCACCCAATTGGTCGGGACGCAGATTATGTCGGCGCCACGGAGCGCGCACGTCCGGTAGCTCTCGGGGAACCATCCGTCGTAGCAGATGAAGACACCGAGGCGGCCGAACGGCAAATCGAACAGGGGAAAGCCGAGATCGCCCCGGTCGAAGAAGCGATTTTCCATGTCCCAGAGATGGATCTTGCGGAAGACGCCGAGCCCGCCCGCGGGCCCGATCACGACGGCGGAATTGTAGATCCGCCCGCCCGCAAGCTCGTTCAGCCCGGCGATGAGCCAGACCTTCCGCGCAGCAGCAAAGTCCGCCCAGGCGCGAGCGGCCCGGCCGGTGCGTGCGTCCTCGGCAAGGTCTTCCGCCTCTTCGCGGCTTTCGAACACGTAGCCGGAATTGCAAAGCTCGGGCAGCACGATCAGCTCCGCGCCCTGATCGGCCGCCCGGTTCGCCATCGCGACGGACTTCGCGATGTTCTCCGCGCTCGCGCCGATCCTGGGTTCCATCTGCACGACGGCGAGCCCGATCTCGCTTCCGGCACGCAGCATTGGCCTTTTCCTCTCCTCAGATCGACGGACGCCGCTCCCGCCACGCGTGTGCCGCCTCGTAAGCGGCGGCGGCGCGCAGCACGGTGACCTCATCGAACGGCCGGGCGGCAATCTGCAGGCCGATCGGCAGACCCTCGGCGTCGAAGCCGCAGGGCAGCGTGATCGCCGGTAGCCCGGTCAGGTTGTACGGGTAGGTGAGCCTCCAGGTCGCCGCCAGCGCGCTCTCGCGATGCGGCCCGAGCTCGACGGTCTTCGCGCCGACCGGCGGCGCCGTCACCGGCTCCGTCGGCCCGAGCACCACGTCCGCGGTGTCGAACACGCGGGCATAGTCTTCCATCAGGACATGGCGGAACTGCTCGGCTTTGAGATAGTCGGCCCCGGTGACGAAGCGGCCGAAATGCACAAGGCGGCGCACGTCGGTCGCGAACCCTGCGCTCCGGCCAGCGCGAAGCGAGGCATCGTGGTAGGCGGTCGAGGAGGCAAGCTCGATCGCGAAGATCGCCCCGAGCCCGTATTCGAGGTTCGGGATGCGCACCTCGCGCACGGACGCGCCTTCGCGGGCGAACCAACGGATCGCCGCTTCCACCGCCGCATCGACGGCCGGTTGGTTGCGCTCGAAGAAATGGTTCCGGACCACCGCCACTCTGAGGCCGCGCACGCCGTCCTGCAGGGCCCGACCATAGTCCGGCAGGGGCATGTCCCGGCTCCCGGGATCGGCCGCATCGTGACCGGCCAGCACTCCGAGCAGGATCGCCGCGTCGGCGACGCTGCGCGTCAGCGCGCCGGGATGGTCGAGCGACCAGCTATGCGGCACGATCCCGCGGCGGCTGATCCGACCGAATGTCGGCTTCAACCCGACCACGCCGCAGAAGCTCGCCGGGATGCGGATCGAGCCGCCGGTGTCCGATCCGGTGGCGGCGAGACAGAGACCGGCGGCGAGCGCCGCGCCGGATCCGCCGCTCGAGCCTCCCGGGATCCGGTCCTGCCGCCAGGGGTTGCGGGTTGGCGGCGTGATCGTGCCCCAGGCGAACTCGTGCATGCGCGTTTTGCCGATCAGCACCGCGCCGGCCACGCGCAAGCGCTCGACGACTGCCGAATTGATGAGCGGGAAGGCGATGCCCGGCGCCGTCGTGCCGGCGGTGCTGGGCATGTCAGCGGTAAGATAATTGTCCTTGATCGCGATCGGCACGCCGTGCAGCGGGCCGCGCCATGAGCCGGCGCGAATCTCCGCCTCTGCCTGCCGCGCCTGAGCAAGCGCGGTTTCCGAGACGTGCACATAGCTCTTGAGCGTGCCGTCATGCCTGCGGATGCGATCGAGGACCCGCTCGCAGAGTGTGACCGGGGAGAGAAGGCCCGCGCGCAGCAGCGGCGCCAGCGCCGCGATCGGCGCGAATTCGGGCACGGCGTTCACGGGGTGGCGCTCACGGGGCCGTGCTCAGGGGGCGGTGCTCCGGGGGGGACGCCGCTCCGGTAGGGAATCGTCGCGTCGTAGATCACCACCGGGTGGACCTCGGTGAGGTCGAGCGCGCGCAAGGACCGGATCGCCGCCGCGATATCGGCGAAGGCGACGAGCTCGCCCGCGAGCTCTTCGTCGGGTACGTCGAGGCCGATGACCTCCTGGAGCCGCGGCATGTCCCGCTCGGCCATTTCGCTCTCCCTCCCATCGCCGTCACACCGCCAGATGCTCGCCAATCGCCGCCTCGGCGCCGGGCTCGCCCACCACTCCGCTGGCGACGATCTCGCCCCGTGCCAGCACCGCGTAGCGGTCCGCGAGCGAGAGTGCGAAGCGGACATTCTGCTCGATCAGCAGGATCGCGAGGCCGAACGCCGCGCGCTCGGCGCGGAGCACGCTCGCGACACGCTCCGTCACCGAAGGCTGCAGCCCTTCGGTGATTTCGTCCACCAGCATCAGGCGCGGGCGAAAGAGCAGCGCACGCGCCACCAGCAGCATCTTCTGCTCACCGCCGCTCAGCGTGCCGGCCCGCTGCCGCCGCCGTTCCGCGAGGAACGGGAAGAGCGCGGCGACGCGTGGAAGTTGACGCTCGTAACCGCGATCGCTCGCCAGGCCGAGGCGCAGATTCTCGTCCACTGTGAGGTCCTGGAAGATCGCCTGTTCCTGCGGGCTATAGGCGACCTTCCGGCGCGCCATGCGGTGCGGAGCCAGTCCCGTCGTTTCTTCGCCCTCGACGCAGATCCGGCCCTTCGCGGCGGGCAGGAATCCCATCACGGTTTTGAGCAGCGTGGTTTTTCCCATCCCGTTCTTGCCGAGGATCGCCAGCACTTGGCCGACCGGCAGGCTGAAGCTCACATCGCGGAGGACCATCGCTTCGCCGTAGCCGCTGGTCAGCCGCTCGACCTCGAGAGCCGGGCCGTTCATCCCGCAGCCTCCCCGATCGCCTGTGGCTCGCCGACATAGATCGTGCGTACCAATTCCGAGGCGACCACCTCCTCGACATTCCCGTCGAGCACGATCCGCCCCTGATGCAGTACGATGATCCGCGAGCTGATCTCGCGCACGAACTCGAGGTCGTGCTCGACCAGCAATATGCAAAGGCGGTGCCGTTGGACGAGATCGACCAGCACCTCGCCGATGAGCCTGCGCTCGGGCTTCGTGAGCCCGGCGGTCGGCTCGTCCAGCAGCAGCACGCGGGGTTCGGTGGCGAGCACCATCGCCAGCTCGAGCGCCTGCTTGCCGCCGTGCGAGAGGTGGCGGACGTCGGTGGCGAGCTGCTCCGCGAGTCCGGTCGTGTGCACTACCTGCATCGCCGCTTCGGGAAGACCGATCGCTTCGGCACGCCGCCAAAGAGACGGAGGCTCGATCCGCGCCCGCGCGATCCTGAGCGACTCCGCGACGGTGAGCGCCTCGAACACGTTGGGCGTCTGGAATTTCCGCCCGAGCCCAAGCCGCGCGCAATATTCGGGGGCAGCGCGTCCGATGCCCTGGCCGTGGATCGCGACCCGTCCGCCGGTGCGCTCACGCCCGTCGCTGATGCAGCGGATCAGCGTCGTCTTGCCCGCGCCGTTCGGACCCACCAAGCTGACGAGCTCGCCCGGTCGGGCGCTGAAGCTGATGTCCTCGAGCACGCGCAGGCTGCCGTAGCGGCGCGAGAGGCCGGCAATCTCGATTGCGGGCGTTCCACTGACGGAAGCGGGCGAGGCGGAGAAGTCCCGCTCGGCCGCCGGCGTCAGCCGTGCCGTGGCCGACCTGGAGGCCGCGCCGCGCCCGCGGAGGCGTCTCACTCCGTCGGCGAGCGCGGGGCCGAGTCCGCGCGGCATCACGACGATCACGGCGATGAAGACGACCCCGATGAGAAGTTGCCAGATGAAAGGCAGGCTGCCGCTGAGATAGGCACTGACGAAATCGATCAGGACGGCGGCGCAGGCCGGGCCGAGCAGCGTTCCGCGGCCGCCGAGTGCCACCCAGATCACCAGCTGGGTGCCGAATTCAAAACCGCCGAGATCGGGTGCGACCACGTCCGTGTAGCCGGCATAGGCATAGCCGGCGAGGGCTGCGATGACCGCCGAGCCGGCAAGCAGCAGGATCTTGATCCGCCCCGTCGCGAGGCCGAAATATTTGCAGCGCTGCTCGTTTTCGCGGATCGAGACGAGGAGCCGGCCGGCGTCGCTCCGCACCAGGACCCAGCCGAGCGTGGCCACCGCGACGAGCGCGGAGCCGGTGATCCAGAACCATCCCGGCATCGAAACATCGAAAGTGCCGAAGCCGGAGAGCCCGCTGCTCGATCCCGTGTAGGCGCCGCCGGAATAGAGAATCTGCACCACCACCACGCAGAGGACGAGCGTGGCGATGGAGACATAGAGGTCCGGCACGCCGTAGCCAAAGGCGAGCCACCCGACCAGCACGCCCACCAGCGCGGCGACCGCGACGCCGCCAATGAGCGCGGCGACGGCGGTGAGCGGCGTCAGTCCGACATGCACGAAGACGAGGCCGCAGGCATAGGCGCCGATGGCGAAGAACGCCGACTGGCCGAAGGAGAGGACGCCCGTATAGCCCCAGAGGATGTCGAGCGTGACGGCAATGGCGCCGTAAAGAAACGAGCGGATCAGGATATCGACCGAATATTGGCCGAGCAGCAGCGGGCCTGCACCCACCAGCACCAGGGCGGCGAGCGCCAGTGCCCCGACTCCGCCGATCTCGCGCTTCAGCCGCGTGGAGGCAAGCCGGCCGGCGCCGAGAAATTCGTCCGGCAGGCGCAGATCGGGCCCGGGCAAATCAGGCCCTGGCGAAGCCGGCGGGGCGGACGCGCAGCACGATGGCGGCCAGCACCACGATGGTGAGCCCGCCGAGCACCGGGCTGCTGTAGCTGCTCACGACCACCTGCCCGCCGCCGAGCACGAGGCAGGCGGCCATCAGGCTGATCAGCGAAGAGCCGGAGACCATTACGAGCATGAAGGCGTTGAGCAGCCAGGGCACGCCCATGATCGGATCGACGCTGAGGAGCGGGGTGAGCAGTGCGCCGGCGAGGCTTGCGAGGCCCGCGCCGATGCTGAAGGTGGCGAAGCGTACGAGCGCACTGTTGATGCCGAGGCCGCGCGCGAGGGTCTCGTTCATGATGACGGCGCGTGCCATGAGCCCGAACCGCGTACCTTGCAGGGCGGCCGCGATCGCGAGCCCGACCAGGATCGCGATCGCGAGGAAGATGAGGCGGTAGAGCGAATAGTCGGTGCCAAGGACGCGGGTGGCGCCGGCGACCGGGCTCTGGACGAATTGCACGCCCCGGCCGAAGGCAATGGTGATGAGCTGGACGACGACGATGGCAAGCCCCCAGGTCGCGAGGATCGCGTCGAGCGGGCGGCGATAGAGCGGGCGGACGATGATCCGCTCCACCGCCGCCCCGAGCACCGCGCCGGAGAGCAGCGCGAGCGGCGGGGCGAGCCACGGATTGAGGTGGAAGTGGGTGACGACGAGCGCGGTGTAGCCGCCGATCGTGAGAAAGGCACCGTGCGCGAAATTGATGATCTTCTGCACGCCGAACACGATCAGGAGCCCGACCGAAACAGCGAACAGAATGCCTGCGGTGGTGACGATGTCGAGCAGCAGGCTCGTCATGCGTCCACGCCCGCTATTTCAGATTCGGGCACTGATCGCCGGGCGAGACGTTCGGGAAACTCTGGATGACCTTGACCGAGCCGTCGGCCTGGACCTCGCCGAGGTACATGGTGAGCGGCGCGTGGTGCTCGTCTGACATCTGCACCACCCCGCGCGGCCCGTCGAAGCTGACCAGCGGCAGTGCGGCGAGGACCTCGTGTGCGTTCGTCGAGCCTGCTTTCTCCGCCGCTTCCTTGTAGAGATAGATGCCGTCGTACTCCGGCTCCGAGAGGTCGTTCGGCGTCTTCATGTTGGCGCCGAACATCTTTTGCAGCGCGGCCGTGAACGCCTGGTTCTTCGGATTGGCGATACCGGTGAAATAGGACTGGGAGAGATAGGTGCCGGCGGCGTCCGGCCCGATCGCCTTGGCGGTGCCCTCATCCTCGGCGAGGTTGCCGAAGAGGACGTTGATTCCGGCGCCGCGCAGCTGCTTGGTGAGCGTGACGTTGGGCGCGCCGCCCGCGGTCGAGCTGATGAGCGCGTCCGGATGCGCTGCGCGCAGCTTGCTGAGCACCGGTGTCCAGTCGGTCGCGTCCATCGGCAGATATTCCTCGCCGACGATCTTGCCGCCATGGGCGATGATGTATTTGCGGGTGAAGTCGAGCATGCCGCGGCCGAAGGCATAGTCACTGCCGACCAGGAAGAAGGTTTTTGCGGCTTTGTACTTCATGAAATAATCGATCACCGGTGGCACCTGCTGCTCGGGCACCCAGGCATCGACATAGAGGTAGGGGCTGCAGGAGTGGCCCTCGTAATAAGAGGTGTAGATGTACGGGGTGTGGCCGCGCGCCACCACCGGCAGGCCGGCATTCCGGGCGGCACTCGTCTCCATCGAGATCAAAACGTTGACGCGCTGGCGGAAGATCAGCGAGTTGAACGCCTTCACCGCGCCGTCGGCGCCGCTGCCGTCATCGGCGACGTCGAGCGTGACCTTGTGGCTGAGGATGCCGCCGCTGGCGTTGATCTCGGCGACCGCAAGCTGGGCGGCCTGGACGACGGAAGGCGCGACGACGCTGTTGGCGCCGCTCAGCCCCACCGGGACGCCGATGCTGATCGCGCCGTCTGCGGCCAGCGCCGAGGGAGCGGCGGCGCCGAGCGCGAGCGCGAGTACGCCGGCAGCGAGCGTTCGCGCGGCCAGCACATCCGGCGCGCGTCGCAGCGTCGCGGCGCCGGTGGGCACGCCGGTGGCGGCGTTGCGGGAGGGTTGGGGCATGTCTGTCTCCTCGGAGTGGGCGGGCGCGTGCAAAAACAGGGCAGCACCCGCGGCAACGTCGCTCCACGGCAGTGTCCCTGAGCGCATCTATTGCATGCAATAAGGGTGCCAGAAAGGCCTCCCCGGCCGATGCGGCCCCGGCGCGCGGCGGCCGCCCAATCCGGGGGCGGTTGCTGCCTAACCGGTAGGCCGATGCATCAACGGGCGCCCCCCCTTGGGAGACGCCTGTCAGGACGGCAGGAAGCCGACGAGCCGTTTCGCCTCAGCGACGATCGGCCGGGCGATCGCCACCGCGCGGGCCGCGCCGGCGCGCAACTGCCGCTCGACCTCGGCAGGATCGGCGAGCAGATCGCGGGTCTTTTCCGCGATCGGCCTGAGCGCTTCGATGAGGAGTGCGGCGAGGTCTTCCTTGAACGCGGCAAAGCCCTTGCCGCCGTGCAGGCGGAGCACGCCCGCCTCGTCCGTGTCCGAGAGTGCGGCGTAGATCCCCACTAGGTTGCGCGCCTCCGCCCGTCCGGCGAGCCCGGCGGGCTCGGTGGGAAGCGGCTCGGGATCGGTGCGCGCGCGGCGGATCTTCTGGGCGATCGCGTCGGGCTGATCGTTAAGGTTGATCCGGCTCTGGTCCGAGGGATCGGATTTCGACATTTTCTTCGTCCCGTCGCGGAGGCTCATCACGCGCGCTGCCGGGCCGAGGATCAGCGGCTCGATCTGCGGGAAGAAATCGACGCCGTAGTCGTGGTTGAATTTCTGCGCGATGTCGTTCGCAAGCTCGAGATGCTGGCGCTGGTCGTCGCCCACCGGCACGCGGGTTGCGTGATAGGCGAGGATGTCGGCGGCCATGAGGTTCGGGTAGACATAGAGGCCGGCAGAAGCATTTTCGCGATCTTTGCCTGCCTTGTCCTTGAACTGCGTCATCCGGTTGAGCCAGCCGAGCCGGGCGACGCAGTTGAAGATCCAGGCGAGCTCGGCGTGCTCGGGCACGGCGGACTGATGGAAGAGGATGCTGCGCGCGGGATCGATGCCGCAGGCGATGATCGCGGCTGCGAGCTCGCGCGTCTGCTCCGCGAGCAGCTTCGGGTCCTGCCATTGGGTGATCGCGTGCAGATCGACCACGCAATAGATGCACTCGTGGTCTGCCTGAAGGGTTACCCAGTTGCGGATCGCGCCGAGATAATTGCCGAGTGTCGGGATGCCGGACGGCTGGATGCCGGAGAAGATGCGCTGCATGCGTCGGTGATCCGCCTTGTATCCGCTCGCCCTCTGCGGGCAACGAAGCGGCCGGTCAAGCCCGGCCCGGCCCGCGGCCGAGCCGCCGCCCGATCTCGCGGAGGTCGAACGCCGCCAGCGCCTGGCCGGCAACGCCGTACGCGACCACCCCCGCGACAATGATCCCCGCCAGCCTCGCCCAGCGGAGCACCCCGCCCTCGGATGGGATGCCGTGCACGGCGAGCGCCAGCACCAGCCCCATTACCACCGCCGCCAGCAGCATGCGCGGCACGCGGTGCCTGAGCCCCCGGTCGGCGTGAAAGAGCCTCTGCCGCACCAGCAGGACGAGAAGTGCCGCCGCATTGAAGACCGCGGAAAGACTCGCGGCCAACGCGATCCCGGTCGGCCCCAGCGGCACGATCAGAAGCCCGATGAAGAGGAGGTTCACGACCAGCGCCGCCACGCCCACCGCAACCGGCGTCCTGGTGTCCCCGCGCGCGAAGAAGCTCGGCGCCAGCACCTTCGCCAGCACCGTTCCCGGCACGCCCACCGCATAGGCGATGAGAGCCGCGGCGGTCGCCGTTACGTCCGCCCCGTTGAACGCGCCGCGCTCGAACAGCACGCGCACGATCGGCACCGCGACGACGCAAAGCCCCACCGAAGCCGGCAGGGTGAGTGCGAGCGAGAACTCGATCGCGCGGTTCAGCGTCCGGTGCGCCTGGAGGCGCGCCCGGGTCCGTACCTGGCGCGAGAGCACCGGCAGGAGCGCGGTTCCCACCGCCACGCCGATCACCCCGAGCGGCAGCTGGTTCACGCGGTTCGCGTAATAGAGCACCGAGACCGACCCGGGATGGAGGAAGCTCGCGACGATGGTATCGACGGCGACGTTGATCTGCGTCACGCCGACCCCGATCACGCCCGGCCCCATCCGGCGCATCACGAGCCGCACGGCGGGCGTGAGCCGCGGGCGCGGGAGCCGGAGCACCATCCCCGCGCGCGCCATCGCCGCCCCCACCAGCACGAGCTGCGCCATTCCCGAGACGGTGACGCCGTACGCCAGCGCATGCCCCGCCGTCGGCACGAAAGGGGTGAGGAAAAGCAGCGCCGCGATCAGGCAGAGATTGAACAAGATCGGCGCCGCCGCGGCGGCGGCGAAGCGATGGAGCCCGTTCAGCACGCTCGCGAACATTGCGGTGAGCGAGATCAGCATCAGGTAGGGGAAGGTGATCCGGGTGAGCTGCACGGCGAGCGCGAATTTGCGTGGGATCTCCGTGAAGCCCGGCGCCAGCACCAGCATCAGCGCCGGCATGAAGAGCACGCCGGCCACCGTCAGCACGCCGAGCCAGAGCACCATCTGGCTCGCAACTTCCTCGGCGAAGCGTCGCGCCGCGTCCCGGCCCTCGCTCGCCAAGGTCCCGGAGAAGGCGGGAATGAAGGCGGCGCTGAAGGCGCCCTCGCCGAACAGGCGGCGGAACAGGTCCGGCAGCTTCAGCGCCACGAAGAAGGCATCCGCGACCATCCCGGCTCCCAGCCGGTCGGCGATCAGCACGTCGCGCGCGAATCCGAGCAGGCGGCTCGCCATTGTCCAAAAGCTAAGGGTGAGGATGTTGCGGAACATGGCTCTTCGTTCCGCTCTATTCGTCCCGCTGGGGCCGCGCGAGCAGCTCGGCCATCGCCGCCCCGAGGGTCGTCTCGCCGGCGAGCAGCCGTGCCACCGCGCTCGCCACCGGCACCTCGCACTTCGCATCCGCCGCCCGCGCCACCAGTGCCGGCGCGGTCGCGACGCCCTCGACCACCCCCGCGACCGCGGGCGTCTCGCCGGCGCCGAGTGCGAGGCCGTAGCGGAAGTTCCGGCTCGCCCGGCCGGTGCAGGTGAGCACGAGGTCGCCGAGCCCGGAAAGCCCGAAGCTCGTCTCCCGTCTGCCGCCGAGCGCCACCACGAGCCGCGAAAGCTCGGCGAGCCCGCGCGTCACGAGCGCCGCCCGCGCGTTCTCGCCGAGCCCGGCCCCGATCACCGCGCCGGCGGCGATCGCAATCACGTTCTTGGCGGCCCCGCCGACCCCGGCGCCCACGGGATCCGCATTGCCGTAGAGCCTGAGCCCAGAGCCCGTGAAGAGGCTGAGCAGCTCCCGCCGCAGCCCCGCGTCCGCCGCCGCCAGCACGGAGGCGGCCGGCAACCCGGCGGCGATCTCGGCGGCGAAGTTCGGGCCCGTCAGGACCGCGCTTGCGGCGCCCGGATGCAGCGCTGCCAGGATTTCGAGGGGCAAGAGCCCGGTGCCGGCCTCCATGCCCTTCGCCGCGACGATCAATGGGCGCCCCGCAGGCACGATCGCGCGGGCAACGTCGCGGAAGTGCTGCACCGGCACGGCGAGGAGCAGAGCCTCGGCCTCAGGGAGGGAAGGATCCTCGGCAAGCATGACCGAAGCGGGGAGTGCCGCGCCCGGGAGTCGCGGGTTCTGCCGGCTCGCCGCGATCGCCGTCCACCGCGCCGGATCCCGCGCCCAGAGGCGGACCTCCCGTCCGGCGCGGGCGAACAGGATCGCGAGCGCGGTGCCCCAGGCGCCGGCGCCGACGATGCCGATGCTATTCATCGGCAAGCCGCAGCAAAGCCGCCCCGCCACCCGGCTCGCCGGTGCCGAGCCGCTCGGTCAGCGCATCGAGGATCGCCCGCGCCGCCGGCTCGAACTCGAACGGCGGGCGGACGATCACCATGCCGGCTCCGTTGAGCCGCCCGGGGTCGGTTGGTTCGCGGAGGAAGAATTCGGCGGCCACGATGTCGCGGATCCCGCTCTCGCGAAGCGTGCTGTGGAACGCGCGCACCGGCGCCCGATGCTTGATCGGGTACCAGGCGGCGAGGATCCCTTCGCGGAACCGCGTGTTCGCAGCCGCGAGTCCCGCCGCGACCCGCTCCAATTCGCCCGGCATTTCGTAGGGCGGGTCGATCAACACGAGGCCCCGCCGCGGTTCAGGCGGAAGGAGTGCGCTGAGCGCCGCAAAACCGTCGCGGTGATGGACCGCGACCTGCGGGTCACCCTTGAAACGCCGCCGGAGGGCGGCGTATTCGTCCCCATGGAGCTCGCAGCAGATCAGCCTGTCCTCCGGCCTGAGCACGCTCCGCGCCAGCAGGCAGCAACCCGGGAAGCATCCTGCCGCACGCACCAGCGCGACATAGGCCGCGAGCGGGACGGGCGGATCCTCGAGGAGCCGGCCGATCCCGGCGCGCCATTCCCCGGTCCGCGCCGCCTCGGGTGCGGCGAGGTCGTATCCACCGGCCCCCGCGTGCGTATCCAGCACGGTGATCGGGCTCGGCTTTCTTTGCAGCGCTGCGAGCAGCTGCACGAGGATCGCCTGCTTGAGGCAGTCCCCGAAACCGCCGGCATGGTAGGCGTGGCGGTAGTTCAATGGCCGATCTCGTCGAGCGGCCAGCGCGGGCGGGCGGGCGCATCCAGCCCGTCCGTGAGGCCAAGACGGAGCCGCTCGATCCCCGCCCAGGCCACCATCACCGCGTTGTCGGTGCAGAGCGGGCCGGGCGGGGCGAAGAGGGAGAACCCGGCTTGGCCGGCCGCTTCGGCGAGTGCCGCGCGCACCGCGCCGTTCGCCGCCACCCCGCCCGAGACGACCAGGAGCCGCGCGTCGGGATGATGTCCGGCGAACATCGCGATGGCGTGCCGCGCCCGGTCGGCCAGCGTGTCGGCGACCGCGCGCTGGAAGGAGGCGGCGATGTCCGCTGCCGCCTCGCGCGGCAAGGCGCCCGGCGGGAAGCCCGCCACGGCATGCGCGACCGACGTCTTGAGGCCGCTGAAGCTGAAATCGCAGCCCGGCCGACCCGCGAGCGGGCGGGGGAAGCGCCAGCGCCGCGGATCGCCCTCGGCCGCCAGACGCTCGAGCGCCGGCCCGCCCGGCCAGGGCAGCCCAAGCAGTTTGCCCACCTTGTCGAACGCCTCGCCCGCCGCATCGTCGATCGTGGCGCCCAGCGGGTGGTACCGCCCCACCCCTTCCACCGAAGCCCAGAGACTGTGCCCGCCCGAGACCAGCAGGAGCAGGTAGGGGAAGGGTGCGGCGCCGAGGCAAGGGAGACGCGGCGTCAGCGCGTGCGCCTCGAGATGATTGATCGCGAGGAACCGGCAGCCCGAGGCCAGTGCGATCCCCTTGGCGACATGGCTGCCGACGATCAGCCCGCCGATGAGCCCGGGCCCCGCGGTGGCGGCCACCGCGGCGAGCTCGGCGAAGCCGAGCCCGGCCTCCGCCATCGCCTCGCCCACCAGCCCCGGCAGGTGCGCCAGGTGGGCGCGGGCCGCGATTTCCGGCACGACGCCGCCGAAGGGCGCGTGCTCGCGGACCT
Source organism: uncultured Pseudomonadota bacterium (assembly GCA_963745975.1). GTDB lineage: Bacteria > Pseudomonadota > Alphaproteobacteria > Acetobacterales > Acetobacteraceae > JAKAWQ01. Next base: position 619,866 of record CAVUZJ010000009.1, on the reverse strand, counting down.
GGCTCAACACGCGCTCGCTGAGCACGCGCCCGCCTCCGTCAAGCACCGCCGCAGCGGTCTCGTCGCACGAGCTCTCGATCCCGAGCACCGCGCCGGATGGCTCGCCGAAACTCACCCTCGTCCCTTTCCATTCCTCACGTGCAGTTTTAGGACGTGCGCATGACCGCCCTGAAGCCCCCGGAGCAGACGGCAAGCGTGCGGGTCCGGCCTCATCTGCGCGAGCTGCCGCTGCGCGTCGGGACTCGCGCCTCGCCGCTCGCACTTGTCCAGACCCGCGCGTTCCTCGCCGTGCTCCGCCACTTCTGCCCGGTGCTGCGAACGCTCGATGTGTTCGAGGAGCATCCGATCACCACCACCGGCGATCGCGTGCAGGACCGGCGGCTTGCCGAGATCGGCGGGAAGGGGCTCTTCGCCAAGGAGATCCATGAAGCCCTGGCCGACCGGCGGATCGACTTCGCCGTGCACAGCCTCAAGGACCTCGAGACCGAGCTTGCACCCGGCATCGTGCTCGCCTGCACGCTCCGGCGCGAGGACGCGCGCGACGCCTTGATCCTCGGTCACGGAAGCGGCGTGCCGGATCCGCAAGATCCCCTGGCGGCCCTTCCGCCGGGTGGGAGGATCGGCACGGCCTCCGTGCGGCGCCAGGCGCAGCTTCTGGCCGCGCGGCCCGATCTCTCGGTCGTGCCGCTGCGCGGCAATGTCGGCACCCGCCTCGCCCGGATTCGCGCGGGCGGGCTTGCGGCCGGGGTTCTGGCCCTCGCGGGGCTGCGCCGGCTCGATATCGCCGCTGGTCCGAACGTGCTGCCGCTCGATGTCGAGACCATGGTCCCGGCGGCCGGCCAGGGCATCATCGGCGTCACGGTTCGCGCCGACGATACCGAGCTTCTTGAGCTTCTCGCCGCCATCGAGGATGGCGAGGCCGCCGCGGTCGCTTCCGCCGAGCGCGCCCTGCTCGCAGCACTCGACGGTTCCTGCCGCACGCCGATCGGCGGCCATGCCCGGCTCTTGCCAGGAGGAGGTCTTCTCCTCGTCGGCCTCGTCGCCCGCGAGGACGGCTCCTTCCTCCTCAAGCGAAGCCTTTCCGGTCCGGCCGCCGAGGCCGCCCGCATCGGCACGGAGCTCGGCCGGAGCCTGCGCGCGGACTCGCCGCCCGACATCTTTGCCTGACCGTCCCGGGGTCCTGGTCACCCGCCCGGAGCCGGGCGCCTCGGCGACGAGCGCACGCCTCGCCGAGCTCGGTTGCGCGCCTCTCGTGGCACCCCTCCTCGGCATCCGCGCCAGGCGCGCGCGCCTGCCCGATCCGGCGCACCTCCAGGCGGTGGTGGCGACGAGCGGGAATGCCCTGCCCGGGATTCCCGCGCCCTACCGCTCGCTTCCCCTCTACACGGTCGGCGATGCCACCGCCGCCCGTGCGCGCGCCCTCGGCTTCGCCACCGTCACCAGCGCGGCCGGCGATGCGGCGGCGCTCGCAGCGCTCGTCGTCCCTGCCTGCCGCCCCGATGCGGGGCCGCTTTTGCTCGCCGCCGGCGCGCTTCAGGGCGAACGGCTCGCTGCCTCTCTTCGCGCGCAGGGATTCGCAGTGCACCGCCGCACTCTTTACGCTGCCGTTCCGGTGAGGCGCCTGCCTCCGGCCGCCCGCCAGGCGCTCGCCGAGAAGAGAATTGCGGCCGCGCTCTTCTTCTCGGCCGAGACGGCGGAAACTTTTGCCCGCCTCGTCACCGCAGCCGGGCTCGCGGCCGAGCTTGCCGGCGTCACCGCGCTGGCGATCGGCGAGCCGGCGGCCGGCGCGCTTCGACGCTTGCCCTTCCGCTCGGTCCGTGTCGCACTGCGGCCAACCGAGGAGGCGCTGCTCGCCATGCTCGCATGACCGAACCGGACGGCACGCCTGCGGAACCTTCCGCGACCGCACCGGCGGAGGCGCCGGCTGCGGGGGCGGCTTCATCCGCGCCGCCGCGCCATCGCGTGCTGCCGTGGCTCTCGCTTGCCGGGTTCATCATCCTGGCGGCCTGTATTGCGTGGGTCTGGGCCAATCCTCGCCTGCCGCCGCCTGCCGCCCCGCCATCCGTGGCCGTGCTCGCCGCGCTCTCCGGCCGGCTCGACGGCCTCGCCGGAGAGGTCGCCGCACTCGAGCGGAAGCTCGCGGCGCTGCCGCCGCCGCCCGATCTCGCGCCGCTCGAGGCGCGGGTCGCTTCACTCGAGAATCGCCCGCAACCGGCCACGGTGCCGCCGGACGAAGCAGCACTCGGCGCGGCCGCGGCTCCGCTCGCGCGCCGCATCGACGCCCTCGAAAAGTCCGTGGACGGAATCTCCGCCCGTCTCGACCGGATCGACCGTCTTGCGCGCATCGCCGCCGCGGCTGCGGCGCTCGCCCAAGGTCGCCCGCTCGGGACGCTGCCGGGCGCGCCTGCCGCACTCGCCCGCTATGCCACGGCGGCGCCGCCGACACTCGCCTCGCTCCGGCTCTCGTTTCCCGCGGCGGCCCGCGCCGAGCTCACCGCGAGCCGCCCCTCGGCGGCGGGCAAGCCCTTCCTCCAGCGGCTGCTCCTGCAGGCCGGCGACCTCGTCACCGTGCGTTCGGGCAATCGCGTCATCATCGGCAATCCCGCCGAAGACGCGCTCACGCGTGCCCGTACCGCGCTCGACGCGGGCGATCTCCAGGTGGCGGTCGCGGCACTCGCTCCCCTCCCATCACCGCTCGCCCCGGCGATGGCCGAATGGGAGGGCGAGGCGAAGGCGCTTCTGGCCGCGCAGGCGGCGCTGGCAACGCTCGCCGGCGCTGACTGATGCGCCGCGTCTTCTGCTTCCTCGTCGCGAGCGCGGTCGTGCTCGCGATCGCTTTCGGGCTCGCCTCTTTGCCGGGAACCGTCTCGGCGGAATTCGACTCCATCAGCCTCTCCGTGCGGACGCCGGTCGCAGCGCTCGCGCTGATCCTCCTCGTCCTGCTCGCCTACGTCCTGCTCCGCCTGACCGGCGTGCTGTTCCGGCTGCCGCGGGGCTGGCGACACTGGCGCAGCCGACGGGATCGCGCCCGTGGCGACCGCGCGGTCACAAGCACGCTGCTGGCGCTCGCCGCCGGCGAGGGCCGCGGGGCGGGGCGCGAGGCCGCCAACGCGCGCCGCCTTCTCGGCGATTCGCCGCAGACGCTCCTGCTTGCCGCCGAGGCCGCCCGCCTTGCCGAGCGGAGCGACGAGGCCGAGGCGATCTTCCGCCTCCTCGCCGAGCATAAGGAGGGTGCCTTCCTCGGCCTCAGGGGCCTCTTTCGCCAGGCGGTCGCGCGCGGGGACTGGGAAGAGGCCGCCCGCCTGGCCCGCCAGGCCGAGGGCGTCCATCCGGGCGGGACCTGGCTCAGAAGCGATCGCCAGCGCGCCGCAATCGAGAGCGGGGACTGGCGGGCGGCGCTCGCGCTCGCCGAGCCCGCTTCGCGCGCCGCGCTCGCCGCCGCGGCGGCCGACGCCGAACAGAATCCGACGGCGGCGCTCAGGCTGGCGCGCGACGCGGTTGCCGCCGACCCGTCGCTCCCGGCCGCGACGCTTGCGCTCGCCCGGCGGCTCCGCGAGCTCGGGCGGGAACGCCGCGCCATGGCGACGATCGAGAAGGCCTGGGAGCGCGCTCCGCACCCGAGCCTTGCCGAGTTCGCGCTGGCGCCGGTCACCGACAAGCTCGCCCGCGCGACCGCGGCGCAGCGCCTCGCCGCCCATAACCCCGACCATCCCGAGTCCCGCTTCCTGCTGGCGCGCACTGCCCTCGATGCCGGCCTTCCCGGCGAGGCGCGCCGCCACGCCGAGGCGCTGCGTGCCGCGGGGATCGGCTGGCGACGGCTCTGGCTCCTGATCGCCGAGATCGCCCGCGCCGAGGCCGGAGGCAAGGAGAGCCCTGCGGAGCGGGACGCGCTCCGCGCCGCTGCGGCGGCCGAGCCCGATCCCGCCTGGCGGTGCTCCGAATGCGGCGGCGAGAGCCCGTCCTGGCAGCCGCTCTGCCCGAAGTGCGGCGCCGCCGGCCGGCTCGCATGGGAGAGCGCGCCCCGGCCAGGGGCTCTGCCCCTGGACCCCGCTGGGGCCTTGAGGCCCCAGACCCCCGCACGTTTAGAATAAGGAATGGATTGCAAAGGCTCCGCCTTTGCCGGGGTCCAGGGGCAGAGCCCCTGGCCTTATCGCTAAACGCCCAGATGATTCTTCATGACCGCGGGTTCGGAACGGAGCTCCGCGGTCGTGCCCTCGAAGACGACGTGCCCGTTGTTCAGCACGTAGACGCGCCGCGCGAGGTCGAGTGCCGCGGTCACGTTCTGCTCGACGATCAGGATCGTGCGGCCCTGCGAGGCGAGCGTCTCGGCGACTTCGAGGAGATCCCGCACGACGAGGGGGGCAAGGCCCTCGAAGGGTTCGTCGAGCAGGATGATGCGCGCGTCGCGGATCAGGGCGCGGGCAATGGCGAGCATTTGTTGTTCGCCGCCCGAGAGGTTGCGCCCGCGCGAGGAGCGCCGTTCGCCGAGCCGCGGAAAATAGGCGAAGATCGCCTCGAGCGAGAGCGGATTCTTTGCGGTCAGCGAGGCGAGCTCGAGGTTCTCCACAACCGTGAGGCCGCCAAAGATGCGCCGCTCCTCCGGCACGAGCTGGACGCCGCGACGGGCGATCTCGAACGGCGCTAAGGCCTCGATCGGTTGGTTCTCGAGACGGATGCTGCCGCTCCTTGCCGGCAGCACGCCCATGATCGTTTTGAGCGTGGTTGTCTTGCCGGCGCCGTTGCGGCCGAGCAGCGCCACGACTTCACTTTCCTCGACCGAAAGAGAGACATCGAAGAGGATGTGCGAGTCGGCGTAGTAGCTGTTGATGCGGTCAATCTCCAACAGGCTCATGCGCTCGCAATCCCCCGAGATAGGCTTCCTGCACCGCCGCATCGTTCTGGATCTCCGCCGGCGTGCCTTCCGCGAGCAGGGTTCCGTTGGCGAGCACGCTGATGCGGTCGGCGAGCTCGAACACGGCATCCATGTCGTGCTCGACGATGACGAGCGTTGCCCGCTCTCGGAGCCGCGCGATCAGTTGCTTGGTCGCGGTGCGTTCCTCCGGGCTCATGCCCGCCAGCGGCTCGTCGAGGAGGAGCACGTGCGGGCCGGCCGCGAGTGCGAGCCCGATCTCGAGCCGCCGCTTCTCCCCGTAGGCGAGGGTGCCCGGCAACAAATCGGCGCGGCTTTCGAGAGAGATCGTGTGAAGCACGGCCTCGATCTGCCGCTCGACGTCGGGGATCGCGGTGGCGTCGCTGAACAGAGCCGCGCGGAAGGCGCCGAACCGGCGGGCCAGTGCTGCGACGCGGAGGTTCTCGCGCACCGTGAGGCCGGCAAAAAGCTGGTTCACCTGGTAGCTTTTGCCGATGCCGGCCTGGCAGGCACCGGCGACGCCAAGCCCTGTTATCCGCCTGCCGAAGAAGAAGACATCGCCCGCGCTCGGTGCCATCTCGCCGTGCAGCATCTTGAAGAGCGTGGTCTTGCCGGCTCCGTTGGGACCGATGACCGCCTGGACTGCGCCGCGCTCCACGGTGAGGGAGACATTCTGCACGGCCTTGAGGCCGCCGAAGCTCATGCTGAGGTTGCGTGCTTCGAGGGCAGGCACCCCGACCGCGGCGCGCACGGGAGGGGCGGAGAGCGGCAGAATGGGAAGCGTTGCCGGAGGGGTCTCGGGCGCAGCCGCGGATTCCTGCACGGGCCGGGCGCGGCGCCAGAGCGCGCGAAGCGAGCCCGCGATCCCGCGGCGGAGCACGGTGACGAGGATCACGAAGATGAGGCCCAGGAGAAATTTCCAGAGCGCGCCGACGCCCGGGATCGCCTGGAGGTTCTGCTCGAGGTAAAGCCAGACCGCACCGCCGATGAGCGGGCCGATCAGCGTTCCGACACCGCCGATCACCGTCTGCGCGACGAGCTGGCCGGACGTATCGAGCGAGAAGGCGTCAGGCGGCATGTAGCTCTGGAATATGCCGAGCAGCCCGCCCGCGAGCCCCGCATAGAGGGACGCAATAGCGAAGACGGCGAGCTTGTACCGCCCGACCGCGTGGCCGAGCGCCAGCGTGCGGTTGGCATTGTCCCTGATCGCCCGCAGCACGGCGCCGAAGGGGGAATGGATGATGCGCCGGGCGAGCGCGAAGCCCGCGAGGAAGAAGAAGCCGACCAGCGAATCCATGCGCCAGCCGCTGGTGAACGCGAAGTGCCCGAGATGCGGCACCGGCACGCCGGGCAGGCCGTTCTCTCCGCCGGTCCAAAGCGCCAGCGGCGAGTTCTCGAGGAAGAAGGAGATCTGGCCGAACGCGAGCGTGATCATCGCGAAGTAGATGCCGATGCGGCGGAGGGCCAGCCACCCCACGGCGAGGCCCCATATTCCTGCGGCGATCGTGCCGATGATCAGTGAGAGCCAGACATTGTGGAGCGTGTGCGTCGTCAGCAGCCAGGCGCAGACATAGCCGCCGGTGCCGTAGAACGCGGCCTGGCCGAAGGAGAGGAGGCCAGTGTAGCCAAACAGGAGATCGAAGCCGAGCCCGAAGAGGCCCCAGATCATGATCCGCCCGAACATGTCGGCCGAACCGCCGATGAAGGGAAGCACGAGGAAGAAGCAAACCAGAGCGGCGAGCAGCGCGGTTTCCGGCAGGACGGAATTCGCCCGTGCGGCGGCGCCTTCTCTCATACCCGGCCTTCCGTGCCGAACAGGCCCTGCGGCTGGAACACCAGGAGGAGCGCCATCACCGCGTAGAGCATCACGTACGAGTATTGGGCGTTGAAGGCGCTCGTGAGGCTGATGATCTCGCCCGCGATCAGCCCACCCGCGATTGCGCCGGGAAAGGAGCCGAGCCCGCCGATGACGACGACGACGAAGGATTCGGCCAAGAACGGCCCGCCCATGTCGGGATCGACCGAGACCAGCGGCGCGTACACCATTCCGGCGAAGCCTGCCGCCAGCACGCCGAGCGCGAAGACCAGCATGAACGCCCGGCGCACGTTGATGCCGAGCATGTTCACCATCACCGGATCCTCGATCCCGGCGCGGACGACGAGGCCGATGCGTGTCCGGTAGAGCACGAGGTAGAGCGCAAGGAGGGCGAGTGCCACGATCCCGATCACCTCCAGCCGGTATTTCGGATAGAACATGAAGCCGAGCTGTACGATGCCCTCGCCCCAGGACGGCAGCGGCACCCGCTGGCTCAAGCCACCGAAGATGAAGCGCACGCCTTCGACGATCAGGATGCCGACGCCGAAGGTGACGAGGATCTGATCTTCGGCCGGCCGGTCGTAATAGAGCCGGATCACCACGCGCTCGATCACGAGACCGGCCAGTACCATGAACAAGCCGCCGGCCACGGCCGCGAGCAGGAACGAATCCGTGTGGCCGAGCACGACGAAGGCGGCGTAGGCGCCCAGCATGAAGAGCGCGCCGTGCGCGAAGTTGAGCACGCCGAGCGTGCCCAGCGTGATGGTGAGCCCGCTCGCCGAAAGCGCGAGCAGGGAGCCTAGGGCGAGCCCGTTGAAGGCCTGGGCGAGAAGAAGCGGCAGGCTCGGCATACGAAGGAGTATGAAAGAGCGTGCCGCTCCGCTCTCAGGTATAGGCGCCGAGCTTGCAGCCCATCAGATCGGAGACCGGATTGATCACCTGCTCGCCGGGCACCATCTCGACGACCGTGAAGTAATCGTCCTTGCTCTTCATCTCCGCCGGCGTCTTGCCCTGCACCACGGGCACGGGCCGGATCATCTGGTGGTCTTCGGCGCGGTACCAGACCTTGCCGAGCGTCGAATCGAACGGGTTCGACTGCGACGCCTCGAACGCCTTGATCACCTCCACGGGGTAGAAGGTGCCCGCGCGCTGAAGGGCGAGCGCCCAGACGTAGGTTTGCATGTAGGCGATGTGCGCGCCCCAGCTCGGGCGGTACTTGTTCACGGCATAGAAGCTCTCGACGAAATCCTTGGCCAGCGGATAGCGATCCTCGAGCGTCCACCAGAAATCGAGCGTGCCGTACACGCCGCCCATGATGTTGGCGCCGAGCTCCTGCGCCTGGAACGCGGAGATATTCGGCACCACCAGTTTCATCTTCTTGAGCACGCCGAACTGGTCGGCCTGCTTGCACGAGGCGACCGCATCGCTGCCGAAGGCGATGTTGCAGAAGATATCCGCACCACTATTGGCGATGTTGATCAGCGCCGAGCTGTAATCCGCGGCACCCACCGGAACCACCTGCTTGTTGGTGACCGTCCAGCCGTATTTCTTGGTCGCGGCGGAGAATGAGTCGAACACCGAGAAGCCGTAGGTGTAGTCGGGCACGAGGTAGGCCACCTTGAGATTCGATCCGAGCGCCTTGGCGACCACCGGGCCGAGAGCCATCGCGGCCATATAGGCCGAGGGCTGGGAGCGGAATCCGTAGCGCTGGCAGTCCTTCCCGGTGGTGTCGTTGGAGCCGCTGCAGCCGACCATGTTGATGACCTTCATGCGCTGCGCCAGCTCCTCGAGCGCGATCGCGGTGGCGCTGCTGACGCAGCCCGAGATCATGATCGCATTGTCCTGCTCGATGAACTGCGTCTGCTCCTGCACGGCGACATTCGGCTTGAGCTCGCTGTCGGCGATCTTGTAGCGGATGGTCTTGCCGAGCACGCCCTTGCCCTTCAGGCCCCACTTCGAGGGGATATCGCCGCCTTCGTTGATCTGGGCGATCGCGAGCTGATAGCCGAGCGAATGGTCCTTCCCGTCCGCCGAGTAGGCGCCGGTGAGCGGCGGGGTGAGCCCGATGAAGCAGGTATCTCCGGAGACGCCGGCCGGGTAGCTTCCGAGCGGCGGATAGCTCGCCGCCCGCGCAGCCGTCGGCGAGAAGAGCGGCAGCCCGAGCCCGCCGCCGGCGGCAATGCCTGCCGCAAGAATTGACCGCCGCCCGAGCGTCGGACCGTATGAATGGGTCATTGTCGCCTCCCTGAGATTATGCCCGCAAATTTCATAACGCGCCTCCGGGCGTGATACCAGAGGGACGCGCGCCGATAGCGCTCAATCGGGCCAGGTCGGAGGATGCGTGCCGAGCTTCATGGCGGGCCGGTCGTGGCGAAGCGGGCTGGCTGGAAGCTCGGCAGCCGGGCGCACGACGGTCAGGTGCCCAAAGCCCGAGTCCGCGTCCTCGAGCCTGTCGGCGACGTCGGACGCGCCGGGATCCGGGCACGCGAACCCGTCTGCGACGCGGCCGAGCGATCGGAGCCAAAGTCCGGTGCGGGCGAGCGAGACGCGGACGCGAAAGCCGCCGCCTTCCTCGTCGCGGCGCAGCAGAGCCGCGATGATCCCGAAGGCGAGCAGATGCCCCGAGCCGTGGTCGAGCGCCTGCGCGGGGAGCGGCTTCGGCACCGCCTCGCCGGCCGCCTTCGCCTCCGCGTCGTTGAACCCGCTCGCCGTCTGCACCAGGCTGTCGAAGCCGCGGCGCCCCGCCCAGGGACCTGCGAACCCGTAGGCCGAGAGCGTCGCATGGACGATCCCGGGATTGAGCCGCGCCACATCCTCGACGCCAAATCCGTAGCGGTCGAGCGCCCCCGGCCGGTAGGACTGAAGGAACACGTCCGCCGAGCGAACAAGCTCGCTGAGAAGCTCGCGCGCCCGCTGCTCGCGAAGATCGAGGAAGGCGGAGAGCTTTCCCCGCCCGGTGTCGATCACCGCGGCCCCCAACTGCGGCAGGTGGGGTGCTGCGATCGCGAGGACATCGGCCCCGAAGGCGGCCAGCGCCCGGCCCGCGACGGGGCCCGCGATCACGCGCGTCAGGTCGAGCACGCGCACGCCTGCGAGCGGGCGTGACGCCGGGGGAAGGGGCGAGGCCGGGGGAACTGCCGGCGCATCGCCGGTCCGCGCGAGCGAGACCGTCGGCTGCGCAGAAAGCGCCGCCCCCTCGGGGCTTGCGTCCCAGTCCGTGAAGGAGCGGAGCCAGGCCACCGCGAGGCCCGCCGCGGTTGCCTCGCGGTCGAACGTCTCCGCTTGCCGCTGCGAGAGCGCGCGAGCCACCGCCGCCTTGTCATGGGCGCAGCCGAGGAGATGCAGCAGGCCGTCATGGTGATGCGGGAAATTCGTGTGCAGCCGGACCCAGCCGTCCGCGGTGCGATAGAGCCCGTGGATCGAATCATGGGGATCGGGCGGCGGCGCGCCGTTCACGCGGAGATAGCGCTCGGAGCGGAACTCGATCGCCGCGTCGCGCAGCGCCACGCGCACCGCGGGGCGCGGGGCCGCCTCGGGCGCGGGCCCACCGCGCCGCTCGAGCATCAAGGCGGCTGCCAGTGCCTGCGCGCCGATGCTCGCCGCCGCCGCCGTGCCGATCGCGAATGAGGACGGCAGCACCGGATCGCTGCCTAGGAAAATAATCCGCTCGAGCGCCGTGTCCGGAAGGCGAGCCTCACGCCATAGCAGCGTGAGCGCTTCCACAGGTGTCACACCCGCATCTCCACACACACCGGCACGTGGTCGGAGGCGCGCTCCCAGTCCCGCGCATCGGCGAGTACCGTCTGCCGCGCGAGCGTGCCCGCGAGATCGTCGGACACCCAGATATGGTCAAGCCGCCGGCCGCGATCGGAGCTGCGCCAGTCGCGGTTGCGATACGACCACCAGGTGAATAGTTTTTCCTCTTCCGGAACGAAATGCCGCACCGCGTCGGTGAATCCGCTCTCCCGCCAGGCGGTGAGCGCCTCGGTCTCGACGGGCGTATGGCTCACCACGTCGAGCAGCTGGCGGTGGCTCCAGACATCGTTCTCGAGCGGGGCGATGTTGAGATCGCCCATCACCACCACGCGCGAGAGGGAAGGCATTCCCGAAAAATGCTCGCGCGCCTCGGCCACGAAGGCGAGCTTGTGCGCGAACTTCTCGTTCTTGGCCGGGTCCGGCACGTCGCCGCCGGCGGGCACGTAGAAGTTGTGGAGCTCGACCGGCCCGCCCGGCAGATCGAGGCGCACGGCGAGATGCCGGCAATCGCGCTTGCCGCACCAGTCGGGCGATTCCTCGATCGTCTCGAAGGGAATGCGCGAGAGGATGGCCACCCCGTTGTAGCTCTTCATCCCGCGCCGGGCGAAGTGCGGCAGCCCGACCGAGGCGGGCAGTAGCTCCGGGAAAAGCTCGTCCGGAACCTTTGTTTCCTGAAGGCAGAGAATGTCCGGTTCGAGCGCGTCGATGAGGGAGGCGAGCCGGTCCTGGCGCATGCGGAGCGAATTGATGTTCCAGGTGGCGATCCTGAGCCGCGAGCGTTTGCCGGCTTTCATAGAACGCCGGCAAACGCTGTTTGTCCAAGTATCGGATTCACGCGACGTTTCACGGTCGCTCCGCTCCCCGCGAAACTCTGCGATCCGATACTGACCATCAGACGATGCGGGCGCGCACGCTGCCGACGCCCTCGACCTCGCCTTCCAGAAGATCCCCGCGCCCCACCTGAGCAACCCCGGAAGGCGTGCCGGTGAAGATGAGATCGCCCGGCGCGAGCCGCACCAGGGCCGAAAGATGGGCGATGATCTCCGGCAGGCTCCAGATCATCTGCGAGAGATCCGCCTGCTGGCGCACGGTTCCATTGACGCGAAGCACGACCCGCCCGCGCGCCGGATGGCCGATCCGCTCGGCCGCGACGAGCGTGCCGATCGGCGCCGAGAGGTCGAACCCCTTGCCCATGTCCCAGGGCTTTCCTTCCTTCTTGGCCTGGCCCTGAAGGTCGCGCCGCGTCATGTCGAGGCCTGCGCCGTAGCCCCAGACATGGGCGAGCGCTTCCTGCTCGGTGATGTCCGCTCCACCGGTGCCGATCGCCGCCACCAGCTCCATCTCGTGGTGCAGATCCTTGGTTGCCGGCGGATAGGGCATGTCCGCGCCATCCAGCACCAGCGCGTCCGCCGGCTTCATGAAGAAGAACGGCGGCTCGCGGTCCGGATCGCCGCCCATCTCGCGCGTGTGCTCGGCGTAGTTGCGCCCGACGCAGAAGACGCGCCGCACCGGGAACCCACCGCCCCCGGCCACCGGCACCGCAACCACGGCGGGCGGGGCGATCACGTATTTGTATTCCGCCATGGCGGCTTCTCCTTCGATGCGCACGCGACGGCCCGCACCTGAACCGTGCCGCGCCGGTGCGTCAAGAGACATGCGGGCGGCGGTTGCGGCGCCGTCCCGGGCGCGTTATGTCTCGTGAGGTTAACAGATGTAACGGCATCGGCGAAATGGCCGCATCGGGCAAGGTTGCGCTGCTTCTTTGGCTTGCCATCGCCCTCTCGCCCGTCCCTGCCTTTGCCGCCAAGACGATCTCACTCGAGGCCGTCCCGCATTACGCCTCGCTTGCCGCGGCGCAGAAATCCTGCGGGAAGGACATTGTGGTTTGGGCCAACCTGCGCACCGACGTCTATCATCTCTCCGGGTCGCGATGGTTCGGCAAGACGAAGAAGGGCGCCTATTTCTGCGAGAGCGCGGTGGCGAAGGCGGGCGTCCACGCCTCCAAGGAATGAGGATCAGGCCAGCTTCGGGCCGGTCTCGATCCGCCGGATATCGACGGTGACCGCATGGTTGAGCGGGCGCGGACCCACGCCGATCGCGGGCGCGGTTGCGATCGCCGCCTGAAGATAGGCCCGCGCGCGGCCGACCGCATCGGCGAGGCGCATCCCCTGCGCGAGCCCTGTCGCGATCGCGCTCGCGAGCGTGCAGCCGGTGCCGCGGCAGGGGGCCCCCGGGATCCGCGGCTGCTCGAAGACGATGACGCCGGCCTCGGTCACGAGCACGTCCACCACCGTCTCGCCCGGCAGGTGGCCGCCCTTCACCAGCACTGCGCGGGCGCCGATGGCGCGGGCCGCCCGCTCCATCGATCCGCGGTCGCGGATCTTCATGCCGGCGAGAATCTCGGCCTCCGGCACGTTCGGCGTGACGAGCGCAGCAAGCGGAAAGAGATCCGTGCGGAGCGCGCCGAGCGCGTCCTCCGCGAGCAACCGCGCCCCGCTCGAGGCGAGCATCACGGGATCGACGACGAGCGGGATGCCGGCGGCCGCACGTAAGGCGCCAGCGACCGCCGCGATGGTCGGCGCATCGACCAGCATCCCCGTCTTCACCGCATCCGCCCCGGGATCGGCGAGCGCGTGCGCGATCTGCCCGGCGATGAGCGAAGGCGGCAGCTTGTACACCGCGTGCACGGCGCGCGAATCCTGAACCGTGATTGCCGTGATCGCCGTCGCGGCATAGGCGCCGAGCGCGGTGACGGTCTTCACGTCCGCCTGAATGCCGGCCCCGCCGCTCGAGTCCGAGCCGGCGATCGCCAGCACGCGTCCGCGCATCAGGAGGTGCGGGCGCCCGCCATGTGCGTGGCCGCCGCGATCGTCTCGCAAAGACCCGTGACGACGTCCTGCACCAGCGCCTCGTCCTCCGCCTCGACCATGACGCGGATGACCGGCTCCGTTCCGCTCGGGCGGATGAGCAGCCGCCCGGCGCCATTGAGCCGCGCCTCGGCCTCGGCGATCCCCGCGATCACCGCGGGGGAGGAGAGCGGCGAGCATCCCGGGGCGAAGCGGACGCTGCGCAGAAGCTGCGGCAGCGGGCGGAAGACCTGGCAAACCTCGCTCGCCTTCCGGCCCTCGGCAACGATCACGGCGAGCACCTGGAGCGCCGCCACCAGCCCGTCCCCGGTCGTCGCGAAGTCGGAAAGGATCATGTGGCCCGACTGCTCGCCACCGACATTGATCCCACGCGCCCGCATCTCGGCGGCGACATAGCGGTCGCCGACCTTCGTCCGATGGAGTGCCAGGCCCAGCCCGCCGAGGAACCGGTCGAGCCCGAGATTTGACATCACCGTGGCAACGATGGCCTCGCCGGAGAGGCGCCCCTCGCGTCGCCAGGAACGGGCGATGAGAGCGAGGATCTGATCGCCGTCGATCAGCTCGCCGCGCTCGTCGGCGAGCAGCAGCCGATCGGCGTCCCCATCGAGCGCGATGCCGAGGTCGGCGCCGTGCTCCACCACCTGGGCGCAGAAGAACTCGGGCACCGTCGAGCCGCAGCCGCGATTGATGTTGAACCCGTCCGGCGCGACGCCGAGCGGAACGACCTCCGCGCCGAGCTCCCAGAGGACGGTCGGCGCCACCTTGTAGGCGGCGCCGTGAGCGCAATCGACGACGATCCGGAGGCCGTCGAGGCGCAATCCGCGCGGAAAGGTCGCCTTTGCCCCCTCGATATACCGGCCGGCCGCGTCGTCGAGCCGCGCGGCCCGGCCGAGGCGCGCTGGCGTGGCGAGTTGGGCGGCGAGGTCGGCGCCCATCAGCGTCTCGATCTCGGCCTCGGTTTCGTCCGAGAGCTTCTGCCCGTCCGGGCCGAAGAGCTTGATCCCGTTATCCTCGAACGGGTTGTGCGAGGCCGAGATCATCACGCCCAGATCGGCGCGGAGCGAGCGGGTGAGCATGGCGATCGCCGGCGTCGGCAGGGGGCCGGCGATCGCCACGTCCATTCCCGCGCTGATGAAGCCCGCGACCAGCGCCGGTTCGAGCATGTAGCCCGAAAGCCGCGTGTCCTTGCCGATGAGGACGCGGTGGCGATGGAGGCCGCGGGTGAAGAGCAGGCCGGCCGCCTGGCCGAGCCGAAGTGCGGTCTCGGCGGTCATCGGGTCGGCGTTGGCGGTGCCGCGGATGCCGTCGGTGCCGAAGAGGCGTCGCGAAGTATTCATACCGGTCCCGGAAATATCGCTCGCTCGGCTGTTCTTGCGCTAGCCGGCCGCCGCGGCAAATGAAACCGGCGCGAGCGGCGCCCCTTGCGAAAGCGCCTGCCAGACGCGAACGGCCTGCGCGGCCTCCGCCACGTCATGGACGCGAAGCACGGTGGCGCCGCGGCCGAGCGCAAAAAGCGCCGCCGCAAGCGACCCGGCGAGCCGGCCGCGCGGCTCGGGGACGCCCGAGAGCCGGCCGATGAAACCCTTGCGCGAGACGCCCACCACCAGCGGGCAGCCGAGAGTGAGCAGAAGCGGGAGGCGGGCGAGGAGCTCGAGATTGTGCGCCGCGGTCTTCGCAAACCCGATGCCGGGATCGAGCGCGATGCGGCGGCGGGGAATGCCGGCCGCCTCGGCGGCGGCGAGGCGGAGCGCGAGCTCGCGAACCACCTCGACCGCCACGTCCTCATAGCGCGCGAGCGAACCCATGGTCTGCGGATCGCCCCGCATATGCATCAGCACGACGGGCGCGCCCGCGCGGGCCACGATAGCGGCCGCTCGGGGATCGTGGGCGAGGGCGGAGACGTCGTTGACGATGGCAGCACCCTCGGCGAGGGCCCGCTCCATCGTCGCGGCATGGCGCGTATCGACCGAGACGGTGACACCCTGGCGCGCCAGCGCACGGATCACCGGCAGGATGCGCGCCTGCTCGGTCTCGGGCGGGGTGGGCCGGGCGCCGGGGCGCATGCTCTCGCCGCCGACATCGACGACGGCGGCGCCCGCGGCCGCCATCGCGAGCCCGGCGGCAACGGCCTCGCCCGGGTCGAGGTGCTCGCCGCCGTCGCTGAAGCTGTCCGGGGTCACGTTGAGGACGCCCATGATCGCCGGCCGCGCACACCACTCCGGTTCCGGGGGGCGGGTCAGACGCGCCAGGGCCTCCTGCCAGCCGGGCGGGATGTCGGCAACAGGAATGGGTACCGGATCGGGGAGCAGGCGGGCGAGGCTGAAGGCCATCGGGCCGCCGGCGAGCGGCAGCGCGGTGCCGGCGGCGATCGCGGCCGCCGCGCCCGGCCCGTCGAGGAGGCCGAGCGGCTCGATGAGCCCCGTCATCGCCCAGCCGGCATCGCGGAGCCGTCAGCCCGGCCGCTTAGCCCGGCTGGGGCGCCGGGCCGAGGCCGCCGGCCGGCGGGATCGCGGGCCGGCCGCTGGTCGGCACCGAGGCGCGCCGCGATTCGGGCGCCGGCTCGTCCACCACCTTGCGGATCACCGGCTCGCCGCGCAGCACGGTGCGGATCTCGTCCCCGCTCAGCGTCTCGTACTCGAGCAGGCCGTGCGCCAGCAGGTGCAGCTCCTCGAGGTTCTCGGTGAGGATCTGCCGTGCCTTGGCATAGGCCCGATCGATCAGCTGCTTGATCTCGCGGTCGATGTCCTGGGCGGTCGATTCGGAGACGTTCTTGTGCTGGGTCACCGAGTGGCCGAGGAACAGCTCCTGGGAATTGTCGCCATAGGCGATCATGCCGAGCCGGTCGCTCATGCCCCATTCGGTGACCATCCGCCGCGCCTGCTCGGTCGCCATCTTGATATCGCCCGCAGCGCCGTTGGACACTTTCTCCGCGCCGAAGATGATCTCCTCGGCGGCGCGGCCGCCCATCGCCATCGTCAGCTCGGCGAGCAGCTTCGAGCGGCTCTTGGAATAGCGGTCCCCCTCGGGCAGGCTCATCACCAGGCCGAGCGCGCGCCCGCGCGGGATGATCGTCGCCTTGTGCACCGGGTCGCACTCGGGCTCGTGCAGCGCACAGAGCGCGTGGCCGCCCTCGTGATAGGCGGTCATGCGCTTCTCGTCCTCGCTCATCACGAGGCTGCGGCGCTCCGCCCCCATCATCACCTTGTCCTTGGCGTACTCGAACTCGGTCATGGCGACGACGCGCTTGCCGATGCGCGCGGCGAGCAGCGCCGCCTCGTTGACGAGGTTGGCGAGGTCGGCGCCCGAGAAGCCGGGCGTGCCGCGGGCGATCACCTTCGGATCGACATCGGCGGCGAGCGGAACTTTCCGCATGTGCACGCGCAGGATCTTCTCCCGCCCGTTCACGTCCGGGTTCGGCACGACAACCTGCCGGTCGAAGCGGCCGGGGCGGAGCAGCGCGGGGTCGAGCACGTCGGGGCGGTTGGTGGCCGCGATCAGGATCACGCCTTCGTTCGATTCGAAGCCGTCCATCTCGACCAGCATCTGGTTCAGCGTCTGCTCGCGCTCGTCGTTGCCGCCGCCGAGCCCGGCGCCGCGATGCCGGCCGACGGCGTCGATCTCGTCGATGAAGATGATGCAGGGCGCATTTTTCTTTCCCTGCTCGAACATGTCGCGCACGCGGCTCGCGCCGACGCCCACGAACATCTCGACGAAGTCCGAGCCCGAGATGGTGAAGAAGGGCACGTTGGCTTCGCCGGCGATGGCGCGCGCGAGCAGCGTCTTGCCGGTGCCGGGCGGCCCGACCAGGAGCACGCCCTTCGGGATCTTCCCGCCCAGACGCTGGAATTTCTGCGGATCCTTGAGGAACTCGACGACCTCCTGCAGCTCGCCCCGCGCCTCGTCGATCCCGGCCACGTCCTCGAAGGTCACGCGGCCCTGCTTCTCGGTCAGCATCCGCGCGCGGGACTTGCCGAAGCCCATCGCGCGCCCGCCGCCGGCCTGCATCTGGCGCATGAAGAAGACCCAGACGCCGATCAGGAGGAGCATCGGGAACCAGGAAAGAAGGTAGTGCAGGAGCGGGTTCGCATCAGCCGACGGCGGCTTGGCGATCACCCGCACGTCCTTGGAGGTGAGGCGGCTCACCAGCGTCGGGTCGTCGGGGATATAGGTCTCGAAGCTGGTGCCGTCGCGCAGCTGCCCGCTGACCGTCTGGCCCTCGATCACGACGTCGCGCACCTGGCCGCTATCGACCTGATGGAGGAAGTCGGAATAGGCGACTTCGGTCGCGGAGTCGTGGCTGGTGCCGGGCTGGAAGAGGTTGAACAGGACGACGAGCAGGAGGGCGATGATCACCCAGAGCGCGAGGTTGCGGCCGAAATTGCTCATCCCATCCCGTCCTGTTCGCGGACCCGCGCCGCCCGGCCCGATCCCGATCCTCCGGTCCTCGGGGTGCGGAGAGATTTCATCCGCTTCCGCTGACGGAACATAGGCTCATAGAGGCGTCTCTGCATCCCCGACCCGGTTCAGAATCGTGAACGGCGCCCCCGCGAGCGGCTCGTTCGGGCTGAACAGAACCGGCACGAGCGCGCACGTCGCTTGGTCAGGATAGCCGATATGAGGCACCGCGGCCAACTCTTCGCCGACGCGGAGCGCGGGCAGTGTCGCCAGGATCGCGGCCGGCAGAGGGGAAAAGCGGCCGAGCCGCGCCGCCGCGGCGCCGAGCGCGCCGAGCTGCGCTCCGGGCAGCGGACGTGCCGAAAGGGCGAGACGGAAGCGGCCGTCCCAGCGGAGTCCGGGGATCGCGGCGATATCGGGCGCCATGGCGCGGGGCTCGCGCACGAGCAGCCAGCCGGGCCCGAGGCGGCCGGCGCCGAGAAGCCGGACCCCCGCAAGCGTGGTCGGGGCCGGGCAGGCGGCGAGTGCCGCGACCCGGCGGTCGGAGGGGGCGAATTCGGCTCCGCCGAGCACGCGCAGCAGGGCTGCAAGGGCGCCGGGCTCGATCGGCCCGGGCGCGAGCCGCGCATAGCCCTCGGGATGGAGGGCGGCCCGGGTGGCGAGCAGGCCGGCCCACGCCCGCTCCTTCCCCGCGCGGCGCTGCCCGGCGGCTGCGGCGGCTTCGGCGAGCGCCCCTGTCGCCACTCCGTCCCCTCCCGCGTCGTCCCGCGCGCGACGAAGACGTGCACGCAGAAATGCCGGATCCGCGTTGCTCGGGTCGGTCAGCCAGGTGAGCCCGGCCGCGGCGAGCGTCGCACGAAGCCGGCCCGGGGGCGTGCCGAGGAAGGGCCGGAGCACCGCCACCCGCGCGCTCTCGCGCCGCGCCGCCATCCCGGCGAGGCCGGCCTCGCCGCTGCCGTCGAGCGCACGCAGAAGCAGCGTCTCCGCCTGATCGGCCGCGTGATGGCCGAGGAGAAGGAGGGTGACCCCGAGTTCGGCCGCGGCCGCCTCCAGCAGGGCCAGCCGGCGCGCGCGCGCGCGCGCCGGTATGCCCGGCCCGCTGCCGAGCCCGCGCAGCCCGAGGACGCGCGAGCGGACGCCAAGCCGGCCGAGGAGTGCCGCGCACGCCGCCGCCTCCGCTGCCGCCTCCGGCCGCAGCCCGTGATCGACGATCAAGCCGATCGCCTCGCCGCCTTGCCTCCGCGCCCAGCCGTTGGCGAGGAGCGCGAGAGCCAGACTGTCGGCCCCACCGGAAACCGCCAGCGCAAGCCGCGGAGCGGCATCGAACGGGCCGAGCCCCGCCATCAGGCCGGCGAACTCGGCGGGCGAGACGGGGCTCGTGGCTTCGGTGGCCTCTCAGGAGCACCCGGTCTGGCGGGCGAGCGTGGCGGCGCTCGAGGCGATGTCGGAACGGAGCGTCGGGAATTGCTGATGCAGCTTGGAAAGTGCCGCGCACGCGGCCGGCTTCTGGCTGATCGCCGCGAGCGAGCGGGCCAGCCCGAGCAGCGAATCCTGAGCCCGCGAGCCGCCCGGTGAGCGGTTGAAGGCGTCATCGTAGGCAAGGGCCGCACGGGTGTACTGGCGCTGACCGAACAGCGCCTGGGCGAGCAGGAACTGAGCGTCGTAGGCGCGCGGGGAATGTGCGTCCGCGCTGAGCACGGTCTCGGCAGCGTTGGCGGCCCCGGTGTAATCGGCGCGCGCGAGGGCCGCCTCCCCCTGACGCAGAACAACCTCCGGCGGAACCGGCGCGGCGGCCACCGGCGTCGCCGCACGAGGCGCCGGCGCGATCAGCCCGCCGGCCCCGTTTCCCTTGCCCTGCACGAGCTGGAACTGGAAGGCAAGGTCGTCCACCTTCTTTCCGATGTCGGCCACCTGCTGGTCGACCCGGTGGGAGAGGTCGTCCACCTGGCCGCGCAGCGCGCTCACCTGGTCCTGGAGCGAGCTCACCTGCTGAAGCAGGGAGGCGACGAGGTCGCCGCTCGGGGCGCCCGGCGCCGGCTGGCTGTAGTTCCCGCCGAGCGAGGAGCCCTGGTTGCCGCCCCCGCTCTGGAGCTGGCTGCGGAGCTGATCGACCTCCTGCTGGACTTCCAGGATCTGGTTGCGCAGCGCGATCGCCTCGCGGCTTTCGATCTGCGCCTGCGCCGGCCAGGAACCGAACAGCGGCACGGCGAGCAGCAGCAGCGCGGCGGCGAGCAAAAACCTCATAGCCATCGATCGATCCCCGGTAGCCTCTGATGCACCCTTGGCGCCGGGTCCGTCCCGAGGAGCAGCGGCGCCCCAGAAGAGTAGCGCACAAAATAGAGCTTATTGCGTCAGGCGGGAATTGTCACCGCGGGGTGAGCGGGCATTCCGCCCGTAGGCGCCTCGGCGGCCGCGTCCGGACCCCCGAAACCTTCGACGCGCGGCCGAGGAGAGGGCGAAGAGGGGAGACCCCGCCGCTTGGCCCGGGTATCGGAGCGATGCAGCGCTACACTGGCCGTGAGGCGGCCAGCGTAGCGCCGCGATCCGATACGACCGGCCGAGACGGACCGCGGTCCGCTACTGGGCCTGCGGGTTGAAGCCCTCGACCGAGGTGATGGCGTTGCGGTTCTGTGCCCAGGCCTGCTCGTTGTCGCCGAGAGCGACCGGCCGGTCCTTGCCGTAGCTGATCGTTTGGATCCGGGACGGGTCGACGCCCTTGGCCACCAGGTAGTCGCGGGCGGCATTGGCGCGGCGCGAGCCGAGGGCGAGGTTGTATTCCTCGGTGCCACGGTCATCGCAGTTGCCGGCGATCAGCACCCGGACCTGCGGGTACTTGGCGAGCCAGGCTGCCTGGCGGTCAAGCGTCGCATCAGCCTCCGACGAGAGGGCCGAGACGTCGAAGGCGAAGAAGACGCGGTCGCCCACATTCTGCACCAGGTCCTGTTCGCTGCCGGGGGCAGGGCCCGACGTCGCGGCGGTCGCGCCGGCGCCGCCGGTGGTCGTCTTCGGAGTGGAAGCGCATGCCGAGAGCAGCGCCACGGCCGCCAACGCGCCGATGAACCTGAATTTCATGGGGGTCAGTCCCTGTCAGGGGTGAGAGCAGAAGGCCAGACAATACCGCGCCGCAGCGGTATCCCGCTGCGGTTGCAGCCCGCGCTTAGCGCGCCCTTTCAGCATCGGTCAAGCCTCCATCGTGCAGGGGTCGGAATAAAGACGCCCATGCATCCCTTCCAGCCCCACCGAGAGGCCCGGTCAGGAGAGGAGCGGAGACCATGCGGGGTCGGAGGCGTCGGTCGGGGTCTGCACCAGCCGCTCGTTGAACCCGGTGATGTCGATATTGACCAGCCGCGTCGAGTAGCCGGCGCCGCTCGCGCTGGTGGCCGGCGTGGTGCGCCAGAAGGCGATCACCCGTCCGTTCGGGCAGAAGCTCGGCCCGTCGACCGTGAAGCCCTCCGAAAGAATGCGCTCCCCGGTCCCGTCTGTGTTCATCACGCCAAGCCCGAAGGTGCCGCCGTTCTGCCGGATGAAGGCGATCAGGTCTCCCCGCGGCGACCACACCGGGGCGAAATACCGCCCCTCGCCATAGCTGATGCGCTTCGCGCCCGAGCCGTCCGCTCCCATGATATAGAGCTGCGGCGAGCCGTCGCGGTCCGAGTTGAAGGTGATTTGCGAGCCATCCGGGCTGTAGCAGGGGCTGGTGTCGATCGCCCCGGAAGACGTGAGCTGCGTCGGCATCATGCTGCCGAGATCGATCACTATGATGTCCGATCCCGCGCCGCGCGCCTCGGAGAGAATGACTTTCGTGCCGTCCGGGCTGAAGCGCGGGGCGAAGGTCATGCCGCTGAAGGCGCCAAGCAGCGATTGGCGGCCGGAGCCGAGGTCGAAGAGATAGACGCGCGGCTGATTCTCGGCATAGCTCATAAAGGCCAGCTCGTTGACCTTGATGGGATGGAATCGCGGATCGAGTGCCATCCACTCGCCGCTGGTGAGGAAGCGGTTGTTCGCGCCGTCCTGGTCCATGATGGCGAGCCGGCGGATGCGCGCATTGCGCGGCCCGGAATCCGAGATGTAGGCGATCCGTGTGTCGAAATAGCCCTTTTCACCGAGCAGGCGCTCGTAGATCACGTCCGCGATCATGTGGCCGACGCGACGCCAGTTGCTATCGGCCGTCGTGTACGCGGTTCCCTGAAGCTGCTGTTCGGGCAGCACGTCCCAGAGCCGAAATTCGACCCGCACCTGGCCGGCCGAGGGTTCGTCGACCTTGCCGGTGACCAGCGCCCGGGTGCCGATCACCTTCCAGTCCTGCCATTTCGGTACCGCACCGATATCCGCGGCCGCCTGCACGAACGAAGCGGGGTCGAGTGGACGGAACAGACCGCATCCCTGAAGATCGTTGCTGATCACCTCGACGATGCCGGAGGCGAGTTCGGAGGCTTTGCCGCCGGCGGCGGCAAAGACCGGGATGGCGATCGGAATCGGTTCCACCTGCGCGCGGTTGACGTCGATCACTGCGCTCTCGCCCCCGCCGGCGCCGCCCGACGCGGCAGGTGGCACCGATTGCGCCAGCACGACCTTCGGCGCCATCACGAGGAGCGTGGCCGATCCGGCAAGCAGGAAGCGGCGTCCAACGAGCAAATTCGGCATGTCGATTTCGACCTCTCTGGTTTTGGAGACACCGGGTCGTCGTTCTCGTGGCCTGCCCGTACCCTCCGTCCGCAGCCGCGCGCTGCGAACCGAAGGGACGGGACACTAGGCCCGTTCCCCACTGCGTAGAAGCAAGGCGCGGACGTGAACGAGATCCCCCTCTGCAGATGAAACTCCTGCAAGGTGGCGCCGCGCGCCGGCCCGCGCGGCAACCGCCGGAGCTCGTGCGCGCATTCGCGCGACGCTTGCTTCACAAGCAACGTAACGGCGCCGTCGGATACGTTGCTTGGCCATCCGATTCACGCTCCGTTTCGCGCCCGCTTCGCGAGCGGCGCAACTCAACAGTCCGAAGCCTGGTCACGGCGTGAACCGGAACTCGAGGCGGCGCGTCTGACCGAGCATCGACTGCGGCAGCGGCAGATTGGCGCAGCGCGGATCGAGCACCGCATTGACCGCCCGCTCGGCGAAGGCCCGCAACTCCGGGTTTGCGTCCACGCGCGCTTGGTCCGACGGGGCCACGGTTGCGACGCGCACCACGCCGGCGGCGTCGGTGGTGACGTCGAGAAGGACCTGGAACTGGTTCACCCCCATGGCGCCCGGGTCATAGGTCCAGCAGCGTCGGACATAGGCGCCGATCGCGCCGCGCTGCGAGGCGGAGAGCGCCGCCGTGTCGTTGCTTTGCGGGTTCCCGCCGGGGTTGGGCGCTCCGCCCGGGGTCGGGTTCGGCAGGGCCTTCGGCGGGCTGGTCTGCTGCTCGAGCGAGCGCAGCCTCTCGAGCGTGTTCTCGAGTGTCTGGCTCGACGCGGCCGGGTTGGTGGTCGCGTTCGGCTGGTGCGTCGGGCTCGGCGGCGCCGGCGGCAGGGGCGCCGGCGGCGGCGGCAGCGGAAGGGGTGGCTGCGGCGTCGGCGCCGGCTTGGGCGGCTCCGGCGTCGGAGGGATCGGCTTGGGCGGCGGCGTGGGTGTGGGAATCGGCGTCGGCGCTTGCGTCTGCGGCACGGGTGGCACGGGCTTCGGTGGCGTCGGCGCCTTCTCGGCCGGGGTCGGAGGAGGCGGCGGCGGTGGCGGCGGTGGCGGCGGCGTAGGTGGCTGCGGCTTGGGCGGTAGCTTCACCGGCGGCTTCTTCGTGACGGCCGGCGCCTTGGTCGGCGCGGGGGTCGGCGTCGGCGTCGGCCCCTTCGCCGTCGGGCCGGCGAATTCCATGCTCACGGCGACCCCCTCCGGCGCCTCGGGCGGCAGCGACGGAGCCACCGTGACGACGATCAGGATCACCACCACGAGATGCAGGGCGGCGGAAAAGGCGGCGCCGCGGCGTAGCTCGGGGCTCATCGGGGACAGGCCTCTGGGCGGGCGTCAGCCCTTCTGGCCGGATGCCCCCGTATGGCCGGACCCGGAGCCGGAAGCGGGCGGCGGCGGCGCCGCCTCGGCCAGCAGCGCCACCTTCGTGAACCCGCCCTGCGTGATGGTGGCCATCACTTCCATGATCCGGCCGTAAGGGAGGGTCCGGTCACCGCGAACGAAGATGCGCCGGTCCGGGTTGTTGCGCGCGATCGCCTTGAGCTTCGCCACCAGCTGCTCGAGGGGAATCTTCGTGTCCTGAAGATAGATGTCGCCGGCGGCGTCGATCGAGAGGGTGATCGGGGTCGCGTCCTGATTGAGCGGCGCGGCGTCCGCCTTGGGCAGATCGACGGTGACGCCCGAGGTCATCAGCGGCGCGGTGACCATGAAGATGATGAGCAGCACCAGCATCACGTCGACCAGCGGCGTGACATTGATCTCCGCGAGCGGGCGGTAGCGGCCGCGGCGGCCGTTCCCGTTCGGGCGGCCGGGGAGCATGGCGGCCATTCAGGCGCGCTCCTCGGTCTGGCGGGAGAGGATGGCGCCGAATTCGGCGGCGAAGGCCTCGAGACGGCCGGCGAAGCGGGCGAGGTCGTTGCTGATCGTGTTGTAGGCGAGCACCGCCGGGATCGCGGCGAAAAGCCCGACCGCGGTGGCGAAGAGGGCCTGCGCGATGCCGGGTGCCACGATCGCGAGGTTGGTGTTGTGCATGGCGGCGATCGCCGAGAAGCTGTGCATGATGCCCCAGACGGTGCCGAACAGGCCGACGAAGGGCGCCGTGGCGCCGACCGAGGCAAGAAACGTCATCCAGCGCTCCATCCGGTCCATCTCGCGCTGGGTGACCACCGCCATCGCCCGATCGACCCGCTCCTTGACCCCCGAGTGGCTGATGTCGGCGCCGACGACGCGCGCGGTGCGGCGCCATTCGCCGAGTGCGGCGCCGAACACCGCCGCCATCGGGTGGGCAGGAGCCTGGCCCTGCTCCTCGTAGAGGGCATCAAGGCTGCCGCCGGACCAGAAGCGGCTCTCGAACGCCTCGGCGGCCCGGTTCGCCCGGCTGAGCGTGGTCCATTTCTCGAAGATGATCGCCCAGACCCAGATGCTCGCGCCGAGCAGCCCGAGGATGACGAACTTCACGACGATGTCGGCCTCAAGAAAGAGGCTCCAGAGGGAGAGATTAACTCCCACCCCCCCGAGGTTAACGGCATTGACCGCCTGGTCCACGCGTACAACTCCTCATGCGCCGCCGCCCGGGCTGGCGCGCTGCCTAGAGCGGGATGGGCTCGCTTGCGCTCACCCGTTCCGCTCCAGGCCTTGTTTTCTCGCGCGATTCACGCCTTCGGTTCATCCACCTCCGGCGATCGCGCTCTCATCCCCGGCCATTGCTGCCAGGGCGTGACGCCAACGTGGCGGAATCCGGGCAGGCCTGCCGTCATTCCGCCGGACGCAGGCGAGCCCGATTTCCGCCTCCGCGATGGTCTCGCCCTGCCGGCGGATCGCCTGCCGGAGGTCGATCTTGGACGCCCCCACGGCAAGCACCGTCGTGGCGACCTCCAGTAGATCGTCAAGCCGGGCGACACGCAGATAATCCATTTTGATGCGTCGCACCACGAAGATGAGGCCGTGCTCCTCGATCAGGGCCGCATGCGGGACGCCCCGATCGCGCAGCGCCTCGGTGCGGGCGCGCTCGGCGAAATGGAGGTGGTTGGCGTGGTAGACCACGCCGGCCGCGTCGGTGTCCTCGAAATAGACGCGGCAGGTGAAGAGATGCGTGCTCATGCCGGTTCGTCGAGAAGGTCGGGTTGGCCGGGCAGCCGCGGCGGGGGGACGAGGCCGAGATGCCGCCAGCCCGGCTCGCCGAGGACCCGGCCGCTTCGGGTACGCAGCACCAGCCCCTCCTGGATCAGGAAGGGCTCGATCACGTCTTCGAGAGTATCGCGCGCCTCGGCGAGCGCGGCCGCCAGCGTCTCCACGCCGACCGGCCCGCCGCTGTGGTGCTCGGCGATTCGAGAGAGATAGCGCCGGTCCATGGCGTCGAGCCCGAGTTCGGTCGACCTCGAGCCGGTTCAACGCGGCATCGGCCAGCCGCCGATCGACGGGGCCGTGGCCGGCGACGGCGGCGAAGTCGCGGACCCTGCGGAGCAGCCGCCCGGCGATGCGCGGCGTGCCGCGGGAGCGCGCGGCGATCTCGGCCGCGCCGTCCGCACCGAGGGCGAACCCGAGCTTTTGCGCCCCGCGCGTGACGATCCGCTCGAGCTCGGCCGGCGTGTAGAACGAAAGCCGGAGCGGGATGCCGAAGCGCTCGCGCAGCGGGCTCGCCAAGAGCCCCGCGCGGGTCGTCGCGCCGACCAGCGTGAAGGGCGAAAGGTCGATGCGCACGCTCCGCGCGGCAGGGCCCTCGCCGATGATCAGGTCGAGCTGGAAGTCCTCCATCGCCGGGTAGAGGATTTCCTCGATCGCCGGCGCCAGGCGATGGATCTCGTCGATGAAGAGCACGTCGCGCGGCTGGAGGTTGGTGAGCACGGCGGCAAGATCGCCCGCGCGCTGCAGGACCGGCCCCGAAGTCGCGCGGAAGCCGACGCCGAGCTCGCGGGCGATGATCTGCCCGAGCGTCGTCTTGCCGAGCCCGGGCGGCCCATGCAGCAGCACATGGTCGAGCGGCTCGGCCCGCGCGCGGGCCGCGGCGATAAAGACGCCGAGATTGTCGCGCAAGGCGCGCTGGCCGATGAACTCGGAGAGCGTCTGCGGCCGGAGGCTGCCCTCGGCGGCGTCCTCCTCGCCCGCCCGCGCGCTCACCGCGCGCTCCTCGCCCGCAGCAATGCCGCTCACCTTGCAAGCTCCTTCAGCCCCTCGCGCACCAGCGCCTCGAGCGCAGCCCCGGTGGGCAGCCGCGCGGCCGCCCGCCCGACTGCCGCTTCGGCCTCGGCTCGGCGGTAGCCGAGATTGAGGAGGGCCGAGAGCGCGTCGGAAGCTGCGGCTTCGCGCGGCGCGGCCGCGGCGAGGCTGGCGGGAAGCCGGGCGGCGGGCTCCCTGAGCTCGCCGAGCAGGCGTTGCGCGAGCTTGGGTCCGACGCCCGGCACCCGAGTGAGGAACTCGCGGTTGCCCGACGCGATCGCGCTTGCAAGCTCGGCCGGCGCGAGCGTGGAGAGGATGCCAAGCGCCACCTTGGCGCCCACCCCCTGGACGGCGGTCAGGAGGCGGAACCAGGCGCGTTCGGCAGCGTCGGAAAAACCGTAGAGGAGGATCGCGTCCTCGCGGAGCTGGGTTTCGACCAGGAGGTGGGCGGGCGCCGGCGGGGCGGGAAGAGCGGCGAGCGTGCGCGCCGAGGCGTGCACGAGATAGCCGACGCCGCCGACATCGATGACGCAGCTCCGCTCTTCCAACGCCGCCACCTGGCCCGTGAGGCTCGCGATCACGCGCCGGCCCGATCGGGCAAGCCCGCCGCGCGGGCCCAGATCGCGCGGCTCGAGCGGTGATGGGCGTGGCAGATGGCGACCGCCAGCGCGTCGGCGGCGTCCGCGCGGTCGAAGCTGGCGCCGGGGAGCAGCCGGCGGACCATCATCGCGACCTGCTGCTTGGTGGCCGCCCCGGTGCCGACGACCGACTGTTTGACGGTCCGGGCGGCGTATTCGGCGACCGGGATCCCGGCGAGCGCGGGGGCCAGCAGCGCGATGCCGCGCGCATAGCCGAGCTTGAGCGTGCTGGCGCCGTTGCGATTGACGAAGGTCTCCTCGACCGCGGCCTCCGCGGGCGCGTGCGCCGCGATCAGCTCGGCCAGCGCCTCGTGCAGCGCCCGGAGGCGGGCAGGCACGTCCCAGGCGGCATCGGTCGCGATGACGCCGCAGCCGATCGGAGAGAGCCGGTTGCCCGCCACGCCGATGATCCCCCAGCCGGTCACGCCGAGGCCGGGATCGAGGCCGAGAAGATGCAGCATGACGCGCGCTTACACCTCGAGGCGCTGCATCACCGCCTCGGGGATCTCGAAATTGGCGCTGACGTTCTGCACATCGTCGATCTCCTCGAGCGCGTCGAGCAGCTTGAGCACAGCAGCGGCCTGCTCGGCATTCAGCACGACCGAGGTGCTCGGCCGCCACTCGATCTCCGCCCGCTCGGGGGGGCCGAATCGAGCCTCGAGAGCATCGCGCACGGCGAAGAAGTCTTCCACCGCCGTCGTTACTTCGTGGCCCTCGTCCGTGCTTTCGACGTTTTCGGCACCGGCCTCGATCGCGGCTTCGAGGACGGTATCGGGATCCGCAATGGCCGGCGGATAGCGCACCGCGCCCTGTCTCTGGAACAGGAACGCAACGGAGTTCGTCTCGCCGAGCGCGCCCCCGTTGCGGGCAAAGGCGGCGCGCACGTCGGAGGCGGTGCGGTTGCGGTTGTCGGTGAGCGCCTCGACGATGATCGCGACTCCGGACGGGCCATATCCCTCGTAGCGCACTTCGGCGAAATCCTCGCCCGCGCCGGTGCCGGCGGCCTTGCGGATCGCCCGCTCGACCGTGTCTTTCGGCATGTTGGCCTCGCGGGCGGCCGCGACCGCCGCACGCAGGCGCGGGTTCGAGCCCATCTCGGGCAGGCCGTGCCTGGCCGCCACCGTGATCTCGCGGATCAGCCGCGCGAACTGCCGGGCCCGCCGGGCGTCCTGCGCCCCCTTGCGGTGCATGATGTTCTTGAATTGCGAATGGCCCGCCATCGCGGTCGCAGAGCCTCCGGAACAAGATGAGAATCGGCCGCGTTCTAGAGCAGATCGCGCCCGACGGGAATCGCGAAGCAGCCCGTCGGCGCCCGCCGCCTCAATGGTGATGCGAGGGCCGCCAGCCGAAGGTTGCCGCGAGCCAGCGGCAGAGCGCACGGAAACGCCGCTGCACCAGACCGCCGCCTCGCCTCTGCCCGAGATGCAGGCGCCCGGAGACCCTCGCGAAAACCGGGGCCACGCGTGCAAGCGTCCAGTAGCGGAGCTCCAGCACCGCGTGATGCGCGCGCGCAAACCAGCGCACCTTGAGCAGCGTCGGCGCGCACGCCTGGTAGATCCAGACAACGATCAGGGTCGCCAGGCCTTTGCCGAGCACGGCCACGATCACTGCGGCCTCGAAACAACCCTGCGCGAGCAGCACCGCGGTCGCGATCTCGCCCATGTGCGAGACGATTTCCGGAAACAGGAACAGCGGCAAGGCATAGCGGACCGGCAGCCGGGAAATCGCCACCCGCAGGTCCCGGACGAAGCGGAGGCGGTTGAGCTCGGCGAGCAGCGCCTTCGCCCCCGCCCACAGCACGTCCTCGATGAGCACGACCACGAGCGCAAAGGGCAGCAGTACCGCATCGATCGACCGTCGCCACCACCGTCGCGGCAGAATTCCGCTCACCGGCAGGGCCGCGTCGCGGAGAGGCAGAGGCGCGCATGCCTCTGGAGGCGGCCGTCCATCAAAATCCGTTTCCCCCCGTCACGCGACAGCCCCTCGATCCGGTGACCGTCGCTGGATGTAAGAGAACGTAACGAAGCAATCGTGGCGGCATCAGGGCGGCAACGCCGCGCTCGCGACAATCAGGGAATTAAATGAACGAAGACCGTCGTTCCCTGGCCCGGTTCGCTCGATAGTTCGAGCCGGCCCCCCCGGCGGTTCGCAAACGACTCCGCCACCGTGAGGCCGAGGCCGGCGGCCGGGGGCCGTGTCGTGAAGAAGGGCTCGCGGGCACGGGCCGCCACCTCGGGCGGCATACCGGGACCATCGTCGGCGACCGAGAGCAGGGCGGCGCCAGAGGTCGCCGGTGTCGGCGCGAGGCGGATGCTGACGCGGCCCGCCGCGCCGACCGCCGCCGCCGCGTTCAGCACCAGCGCGGCCATCGCTGCCCGGAGCGCGTCCGGATCGGCACGCAGCGTCACCGGCCGATCCGGAACCGCAAGCGAGAGCTCGGTGCTCGGGGCGAGGAGTTGGTGCACCCAGGGCCGCGCGGTGCGCAGCCAGTCGGCAAGGTCCAATGAGACGTCGGCCTCGGCGCGCAAGCGCCCGAGCGCCGCCAGGCCCGCGGCCAGCGCCTGGGCGCGCGCGGCGGCATCGCGCACGCGCTCGAGCCGGCGCGCGGTGAGCGCGCCGGTGGGATCGCCCGCCATGAGATCGAGCGTCCCGTCGATCACGCTGCGCAGATTGTTGAAGCGGTGCGCGGCCTCGCCGGCGATGCTGCCGAGCGCGGCGAGACGTCCGGCGAGCGAGCGCCAGTCCTGCCCGTCAACAGCTCCCTCCTGCTCGTCCATCGATGCCCGTCCGGCGGACCAATCGCCGATCCTGGCCCGGATTGCCCAGAAGGCCAAGGCCGAGGCCAAGGCCAAGGCTATGGCGGCCGGCGGTCGGGCCCTTGCGGATGAGGCGGGGCGGGATGCGGCGGAGCGGCGAAGTGGGGCGGCGCCGCTGCGAAGTGGGGTGCTGGGGCGAAGTGGGCCGGTGCCGCGGCGAAGTGGGGCGCGGGGGCGAAGTGGGGTGCGGGCCGCGCCATCACCGGGTGCGCCATCACCGGGCGCGGCGCCGGCCCCGCGTGCGCTGCCGGCGGAACCGGATGGGCCACAATTGGATGCGCCGTTGCCGGGCCGGCTGCCGGCCCTTGCATCGGTCGGCGCGGCGGAGGCTGCGTCGGTCGGAATGCGGCCGTCCGCTGCGCCGGCAGAGCGGCAGGGAAATGCGACGGCGCGCCCGCAGGAAGCGAACGGAACGAAGCCGGGTTCTTCCCCGGCGCACCATGCAAGAAGGCGGGCGCCACGGGACGCCCGCCGGCCAGCACCGAGCGGGGAACGTCGGTGAGCGCCCCCCGATCCGCGAAGCGGCCGATGCCGCCGTCGAGGCCGGGGCCGGGCCTCGCGGCGATCGCGCCCATGCCGCGCACGTCATAGCGGTTGAGCGAGCCCACATAGGCCGGGCTCGCCCGGTAGGGCGGCCGGTAGACCTCGCCCGGCGCGAGCGGAACCCACCCCACGTTCGGGCCGGCGCCGAAGAAATGAACGAGCGCCGGCGCATAGACCGGCACGCCGGCCGAGAAGGCGACGCCCGGTGCGATCGGAACCCATCCCCAGCGCGGCCCGACCGCAACCCACCGTCCGTAATGGAAGGGCGCGAAGCCCCACGGATCGTCGTCGCACCAGGTCCAGCCCCAGGGCGCGATGTAGAGCCACTGGCCGTACCGGTACGGGACCCAGCCCGCCGCCACGTCCGGGAACCATATGCTCCCGTAGGTGGGCACCACGGTCCAGGCGCCGTAGGAAGCGAGATCGACGCCTCCCGTCATCTCCGCGACCGCCGGCGGGGGTGCGACCATTGGCGGCGGAGGGGCGCTCGCGATGAGCGCCTGAAGCAGCGGATCCTGCCTCGCCGGGCCGATCGCCACGGCGAAGGCGCTGCCGCTCTCGCCGGCGAGGCTCGCGGTCTGGCCCGGCCCGACCGTCTCGACGTCGGCGCCGCTGACGATCCGGGCGCTCCCGTCGAGAGCGGTGACGAGCGTCGGCTGATCGCCGCCGCCGGCGGCGATCGCGTAGTGCCCCGGGGTCGCGATCTCGACGATGCCACGCGGGGTCCCGATCGCGACACTCGCCCCCGGCGGCAGGGCGGAGAGGTCGAGCGCCACTTCGCCGGAGAGGTCCACGGCGGTCAGCGTCTGCGCGCTAAACTGCTGGATCCCGAGCTCGCTCTCCGGGCCGAGCTCGGCGCGCATCGACATCACCATGATCGTCGCCTGCCCGTCGGGCGCGGTGGAGATCGCCTCGCCGGCGCTGATCGGCTCGTTGGCGACCGGCGC
Source organism: uncultured Pseudomonadota bacterium (assembly GCA_963745975.1). Lineage (GTDB taxonomy): Bacteria > Pseudomonadota > Alphaproteobacteria > Acetobacterales > Acetobacteraceae > JAKAWQ01. The sequence goes on along the minus strand of CAVUZJ010000009.1, from coordinate 588,404 downwards.
CTGCCAGGCCTCACCCGAGCCGGGCGCGACCCACACGGTTCCGGAGGTCTCTTGGATCCAGCCGACCACGGCGGGCGGCGGCGACTGGGCGAAGGAAGCGACCGGCGTCAGGGCCGCAAGCGCGAGCAGCGCGCAGGCACCCAATACCGGCCACGAGCCTGCCTGACACCTCGGCATGGCATGACTCCGCATTGGCGATCATTGCCAAGCTCGGAGTCGGGTTGGGTCTCAATATGGCGAAAGCTCGCCCCTTCCGAGGCATTGCCCAAGGGCCGGATCAGGCGCGGACCAGCACCATCCACGCGATGCCGAAGCGGTCGGCGAGCATGCCGAAGCTCGAGGAGAAGAAGGTCTTCGCGAGCGGCATCGTGACCTTGCCCTCCTTGCCGAGGGCGGCGAAAAGCCTGGCGGCTTCCGCATCGTCGCGCGCCGTGAGGGCGAGCCCGAAGCCCTGGAAGCTCGGCTGGCCGAGACATTTCCCGTCGGAGGCGAAGATCACCGTCTCGCCGATGCGAAGCTCCGCGTGCATCACCTTCTCGGCTCCGCCGGGCGGGATCATGGCCTGCCCGTCCGGTTCCGGGTGGTCCTTGAAGCGCATCAGCATCTGGACTTCGGCGCCGACGGACTCGCGGTAGAACGCGATCGCCTCGTCGCAGCGCCCGTCGAAGAAGAGGTAGGGTTGAACCTGCACAGCACTTGTCCGCTGGTATTGACATTTATGTTGATATCAACACTATTAGGTCATGTCAAGCCGCGCCGACGTGCCGTTCGCCGTCACGATTGAGGTCCGGGACACCTGCCTCTGCCTTCACTTGCAGCGCGCGACGCGGGCGATCGCCCGGCGGTTCGATGAGGCCCTGCGGCCGCTCGGACTGACCAATGGCCAGTTCTCGCTGCTGATGTCCCTCAATCGCCCCGAGCCGGCGGGCATCCAGGGCGTCGCCGCCCTGCTCGGCCTGGACCGCACGACGCTCACCGCCAATCTCAAGCCGCTCGAGCGTCGCGGCCTGGTGCGGACGGTGGCGGACGGCGAGGACAGACGCACCCGCCTCCTGGCGCTGACCCCGGACGGGAGATCCCTGCTCGCCGAAGCGGTTCCCATCTGGAGGCGGGAGCACGCAGCGATCGAGCGCCTTCTGCCCGCCGGGCGCGCGGACGCGCTGCGCGCCGACCTGATCGCGCTCTCCTGAAAATGCGGCTTCCGGTGAGTCGGAGGCGCCGCAGGCGCCGGCCGGCGCGGCGTTCGAGAACCGGAGCGGAGCGGCCCTAAGGGGCCGTGAGCACCGGAAGCGCAGAAAGACGCGTCGGACGACCACCGCAGTAGCATTTTCAATCAGTCGAAGTCGGTCGGCAGGTCCGGGCGTTCGTGGTGAGCGAACATCCGCGCGATCTGGGAGGCGAGCACGCGGCTCGTCGAAAGCTCGGGCAGCGCGTCCGGGCCGAAGAAGTCCACGCCTTCGGTTTCCGGTCCGGGCGCGGGCACGCCGCCGGTGATCTCGCAGAGGAAGAAGAGCTTGTAGATGTGGAACGGCAGCGGCGGGTGCGGGTGGCGCGTGCGGTCGTAGAGGGCGGCGAGCTTGACCGGCCGCACGTCGAGCCCGGCTTCTTCGCGCACCTCGGCGCTGACGGCCTCGCTCGGCGAGCGGTTGACGTCCGCCCAGCCGCCGGGGAGGGTCCAGCGGCCGGCGTCGGCGCGCTCCCGCACGAGCAAGATCTTCCCGTCCACGAAGACGGCGCCGCGGACGTCGATCTTCGGCGTTGCATAGCCGGTCTCCCCGGCGAAGAGGCTTGCGACGAAGGCCGGATCGGCCCCGGCGGTTTCGGCCATCATGTGTGCGGCGATGTCGCGCAGGCGCTCGTACCGCTCGCGATCGTAGGCATCCTTCGTGAAGGCGAGGCCTGTTTGTCCGATCGCCTGGATCTCGCGCGCCCAGGCGAGCCACCTCGGTTCCATGGGCGGCTCCATGCGGCGGCGCTTGGCCGCCGGCCCGTCAGGCCGCCGCCGGCCCGTCAGGCCGCCGCCGGCCCGTCAGGCCGCGGCCGGCCGGCCACGCGGGGCAGCGATAAGCCGGCGCGTGAGCAGCGTCTCGGCGATCTGGACGGCGTTCAGCGCCGCGCCCTTGCGGAGGTTGTCGGAGACGCACCAGAAGGCGAGCCCGTTCGCGACCGTCGGGTCCTTGCGAATCCGGCTGACGAAGACCGCGTCCTCGCCGGCCGACTCCAGCGGCGTGACGTAGCCGCCGTCCTCGCGGGCATCGACCACGGTGACGCCGGGAGCCGCGCGCAGCGCCGCGCGGGCCTCGGGGACGGAGACCGGGCTTGCGAACTCGACGTGGACCGCCTCGCCGTGCCCGATGAAGACGGGCACGCGGACGCAGCTCGCGATGACCGCGATGTCCGGATCGAGGATCTTCCGCGTCTCGACCGCCATCTTCCACTCTTCCTTGGTCGAGCCGTCATCCATGAAGCGGTCGATGTGCGGGATCACGTTGAAGGCAATTTCCTTGGTGAACTGCTGGGGCTTCCCGGATTCGTGCACATAGACGGATTTGGTGTGCTGAAAGAGCTCGTCCATGCCTTCCTTGCCCGCGCCCGAGACCGACTGGTAGGTGGCAACGACGACCCGCTTCACTCCGAAGCGGTCGTGCAGCGGCTTCAGCGCCACCACCATCTGGATGGTGCTGCAGTTCGGGTTGGCGATGATGTTGCGGCGGGAGAATTTCGCCAGCGCGTCGGGGTTGACCTCCGGCACGACGAGCGGGACGTCGGGCTCCATGCGGAACTGGCTGGTGTTGTCGATGACGATGCAGCCCGCGGCTGCCGCCCGCGGGGCGTGGACGGCGGAGACGGCGGCACCGGGGCTGAAGAGTCCGATGTCGAATCCACCGAAGTCGAATTTCTCGAGCGGCTGGACCGTGAGGGTCTCCTTGTCGCCGAAGGAGACTTCCATGCCGGACGAGCGGCCGGAGGCGACGGCCGCGACCTCGGAGACCGGGAACCGGCGCTCGTCGAGGATCTTCAGCATCTCGCGTCCGACCGCACCGGTGGCGCCGACGACCGCGACCCTGTAGGCCATCTCTACTTCTCCCTGAGCCAAGCGGAACCGATAGCCAAGCCTCCGGCCCCAATGCAAGGCGCGGATCGTCGCGCGCTTGCAACGCCGGTCCTCTCCTCGCCCATGGCTCGGCCTCGCTTGCCTTGCACGCTGAGGGCCCCGGGGGGGGCCGGTCGGCCGGCGGCGGCCAAGATCCGCCACAGAGCGATCCGCCACAGAGCGCGCGCGCCAAAGCATGCCCACTCACATGGAACACGGTCCGACCCGCTCGACCGCAGAGCACTCGCGCCCCGCCGGCCCCTATGCGCACACAGCCTGCGCGAACATCCTCCGGCTGATTGCCGGAGCGGATCGAACGCCTGGCCGGATCGTCAGGCGATTCCGGCCGGCGGCGATCCGATCGCGCGGAACGCTAGCCCGCGCGGCGCTGCTCGGCGTGGTACCCGTTCTTCCGCGCGCGCTGGGAGGCCTCGGACATCACCGCGCGGAGGTCGCGGAGGAAGGCGGCCCCCTTGAGCGTCCGCTGCACGATCACGCTGCGCCGGTCGGCAGGATCGACCTTGCGCCGCGCGAGATCGAGCTCGCCGAGCCGGTCGAGCGCCCGCGTGATCGCCGGCTTGGAGACGTCGAGTTCGGCGGCAAGGCCGCGCACCGTATGGGCACCGTCCTGCAGGTAGCAGGTGAGGAAGACGCCAAGTTGCCGCGCGGAAAGATCAGGTCCGTCGCGACGCACGAGAGCAACGACCGTCTCTCGCAGAATGCCGAGCAGCTGCTCGGCGGTGGAAAGGCTCGCCATCATGTCCCCTTTCATTTTTGGGCTGCAACAAAGCCCCGATAACACGCTTCGCCTCGTTGGCCGAGCGCAACGCGGCAGCCTCGCTCGCCCGCAGGCAGGTCCGCTGGGTCCGCCGTTGACTCGCTCTTGGGGCACGACGCCCACTGCCACGAGAGTTTAGGAGCAACCGAGCGTCAATTGCAGTGGCGCAGTGATTTAATTTCCTCAATGTTTCTCGCGAAGATGTTCCGTTCATGTTCCGATCTCTGGCGCATATGGCACGCTCTTCGCACGCTCTTCGCAACAACCTGCTCGCAGCGTGTCGTGTACCGGAAGGATCTTCCGAATGTTGAAGAGTGCAATTTCCGTGCGTGCAACCGTCACGTCTGAGTGAAATGTTGCGCAATCGCCGCGAAGGCGGCACGCATCGCCTGCGCCTCGCCGCCTTGCGGCCGGCCCGGCCGGGTCTCGTCGTTCCAGGCGTAGAGATCGACATGGGCCCAAGCGACCGAAGGTGCGACGAAGCGGCGAAGGAAGAGAGCGGCAACCACCGCCCCGCCGTGAGGCTTCGTCGAAACCGTGTTGAGATCCGCGATCGGGCTCTCGAGCCAGCCCGCATATCCATCCCAGAGCGGCAGCCGCCAGAGCGGATCATGCGCCGCCCGGCCCGCGGCGAGCAGGCGCTCGGCCCAGGCCTCGTCCGAGCAGAAGAGGGCGGGAAGATCGGGCCCGAGGGCGACGCGGGCCGCGCCCGTGAGGGTCGCGAAATCCATCAGCAGGGCCGGGTTCTCGGCCGCCGCCTCGGCGAGCAAGTCGCAGAGCACGAGACGTCCCTCGGCATCCGTGTTGCCGACCTCGACGGCAAGCCCGTGGCGCGTGCGGATGACGTCGAGCGGGCGCATCGCGCCCGCGGATACGCTGTTCTCCACGCAGCCGAGGCGGAGTGAGAGCCGCACCGGAAGGTCCGCCTCCATCACGAGCCGGGCGAGCCCAAGCGCCACCGCCGCGCCGCCCATGTCCTTCTTCATCCGCAGCATCCCGGCGGAGGGCTTGAGGTCGAGGCCGCCGGTGTCGAAACAGACGCCCTTGCCGCAGAGGGCGAGGAGGGGTGCCGCCGGGGGCGCGGCGCTGCCGGCCCATCCGATGTGCGCCACGATCGGCGGGCGGGCGGAACCGGCGCCCACCGCGGCGATGGCGGGATAGCGCGCCGCGAGCGCGGCACCCTCGGTGAGCGTCGCGGCGGCGCCGAACTCGGACGCGATGCCCACCGCCGCGGCGGCAAGCTCGGCGGGGCCGAGAATGTTGGCCGGGGCGTTGATGAGGTCGCGGACCAGCCAGGTGGCCGCGGCCACGGCAAGCGCACTCTTTGGCCTCGGCTCGGGCAGGACGAGCCGGGCCGGAAGCCGTCGCGGGTTCGTGAATTCTTCGTAATGATAGGCGCCGAGCGCAAAGCCGAGCACGGCCGTGGCCTGGTCGAATTCCTGCCCCGGGGCATCCTCCGCGAGCCGCCAGACGCTCGCCTCCGGCAAGCCCGCGGCGAGGCCGCCAAAAGCAAAGGGGGAGACGTCGTGGCCGAGTCCGAGAGAGGCGAAGAGTCCGCCCCCAACCGCGGGCCCGACCACCAATTCGCCCGCCCGGGCCGCGAAGCCTAATCGGCTCAGGAACTCCGCCTCGGCGCGGCCCTGCAAGAAGGCCGGAAGCTGGCCGAGGCGGAGCGCATAAAGCGGGAACGCCGCGATCGCCTCGGGTGAGGCCGGATCGAGCAGGCAATTCGAGAGACGAAGAGAAGGGACCGCGCGCGAGCTCACGCGCCCGATCCGGGAGCTGCTGCGGTCTGCCCGAGAGCGCCGGCCAGGGCGGCCGCAACGCGCTGGGCAAAGCGCGAGGGATCGGCCGGCGGATCGCCTTCCTGCACGCGGGCGAGATCGAGCAGGATCGAAGCTTCCTCGCCGAGGCTTCCCTTCGTCGCCGCGAGCGCGCGGATCAGCGGATGGCGCGGGTTGATCTCCAGCACCGGTGCGGCCGCCGGCATCGGCCGGCCCGAGCGCCGCATCAGCCGTTGCAGGTGGAGATCGGGCCCCCGCTCGGCCGCCGCGAGCGCGACCGCGCTCTCGACCAGGCGCGAAGTCGGCCGCACCGCGCTCACCTGGTCCTCGAGCGCGGATTTGAGCCTTGCCGCCAGAAGCTCGGTCTCGCTCCCCGGAGCCTCCTCGCCCTCGAGGGGGAATTTTTCCAGATCCGTTGCGGCTTGCGTGATGCTGCGGATCGGGACGCCCTCATACTCGTCCATCCGGTCGGGCCAGAAAGCGTCGATCGGGTCGGCGAGCAGCAGGACCTCGAGCTTGCGCGCACGGAACCCTTCGAGCTGCGGGGAATGGGCGAGCTGGGCGGGATCGTCGCCACGCAGGATGTAGATCGCCTCCTGGCCGGGCTGCTTGCGCGCGAGATACTCCGCCAGAGAAACGAAGCCCCCAAGGGAGTTACCAGCGGCGTTATCAGACGCGGAGGAGCGGAAGCGGAGAAGCGGCGCGATCTCGCTGCGGTTCTCATCGTCCTCCCAAACGCCCTCCTTCAGCACCGGTCCGAAATTCTCCCAGATTTTTTCGTATTCCGCCGGCTCCTTGGCGCGGCTCTTGAGCTCGTTGAGGACCCGGTTGACGAGCGCCTTCCTGATGCGCGCGAGCACCGGTGTGGCCTGCAGCATCTCGCGGGAAACGTTGAGCGGCAGGTCCTCGGTATCGACCACGCCCTGGACGAACCTGAGCCATGAGGGAAGCAGGTCCGCCTGGTCGGTGATGAACATCCGCCTGACATGGAGGCGCACATGCGCGTGGCGGTCCTGCTCGAAGAGATCGAGCGGGCGGCTGCCGGGAATGAAGAGCAGTGCGGCGAAGTCGAGCGAGCCTTCGGCGTGCCAGTGGATGATCGCCGCCGGCGTGTCGAAGAGATGCCCGAGATGGCGGTAGAAGCCGTGATAGGACTGCTCGGAAATCTCTCCCCGCGGCTTGCGCCAGAGTGCGGTCCCTTCGTTCGCCGGCAGGTCCTTCCCGTCGCGGGCGATCGTGATCGGCAGGGTGATGTGGTCGGCCCATTTGCGGACGATCGCCTCGAGGGCGACGGGCTCGAGGAATTCCCCGGCGTCGGGTTTCAGGAAGAGCGTGACGCTGGTCCCGGGATTCTCGCGGGTCGCGGGAGAGAGGGAAAAGCCGGAGCCGTCGGAGGACCAGCGCCAGGCCTCCGTGGCATCGGGTCGGCGGGAAACGACCTCGACCCGCTCGGCCACCATGAACGCGGAATAGAAACCGACCCCGAACTGGCCGATCAGGCTCGGCCGCTCCTCCGGCTTCGCCGCGGCAAGCTCCTCGCCGAAGGCACGGGTGCCAGAGCGGGCGATGGTGCCGAGCTGGCTCGCCAGCTCCTCGCGGCTCATGCCGATGCCGTCGTCCTCGATGGCGAGCGTGCGCCCCTGCTTGTCCGGCAGGATCCGCACTTTGGCGCCTCCGCTTGCCGCTTCGGGCAGGGCCATCGCGGGGTCGGTGAGGGCGAGGAAGCGGCGGCGGTCGATCGCGTCGGCGGCGTTGGCAACCAGCTCGCGGAGGAAGATTTCGCGCTCGGAATAGAGGGCGTGGACGACGAGATCGAGCAGCCGGCCGACCTCGGCGGCGAACTCGTGCCGTTCCCCTGGGCGTTCCCCTGGGCGTTCCCCTGGTCGTTCCCCTGGCCGCTCGGTTATGCTCGCTCCCTCGCTCGCCGCCGCTTCGCCCATGGAATTTCCCTCTCTCTTGCGTGGCGCGATATGCCTCCGCCCGCACCGCAATTCAATTGGGCGCGAGGCTTGCAAATGGGGCGCCGGGCCCCGAACATTCGTCCATGAGGAGCGATTCCTCCCGGGTGCGGGCGGTCCTCGGGCCGACCAATACAGGCAAGACCCGCCTTGCCGTGGAGCGGCTGCTGGCGCACCGCTCCGGCGTCATCGGCTTCCCGCTCCGCCTGCTTGCGCGCGAGAATTACGAGCGAATGGTCGCGGCCAAGGGCCCCGGCCAGGTCGCGCTGATCACCGGCGAGGAGAAGATCGCCCCGCCCGGCGCGCGCTGGTTCTCCTGCACCGTGGAGGCGATGCCGCTCGAGCGCGAGGCGGCCTTCGTCGCGGTGGACGAGGTGCAGCTCGCCGCCGACCCGGACCGCGGGCACGTGTTCACCGAGCGGCTGATCTCCGCGCGCGGGCAGGAGGAGACGCTCTTCCTCGGCGCCGAGACGATCCGCCCGCTGCTTGCCCGGCTCGTGCCGGAAGCCGAGATCGAGACGCGCCCCCGTCTCTCGACGCTCGCCCACGCCGGGCCCGCCAAGCTCTCGCGCCTGCCCCCGCGCACCGCCGTGGTCGCCTTCAGCGCGGCGGACGTCTACGCCATCGCCGAGCTGATCCGCCGCCGCCGGGGGGGTGCGGCGGTGGTGATGGGGCGGCTCAGCCCGCGCACGCGCAACGCCCAGGTGGCGCTCTACCAGGAGAAGGAGGTCGATTTCCTGGTGGCGACGGACGCCATCGGCATGGGCCTCAACATGGATGTCGATCATGTGGCGCTCGCCTCTCTCGGCAAGTTCGACGGCCACCGCCAGCGGCCGCTCCGGGCGGCCGAGCTCGCCCAGATCGCCGGCCGCGCCGGACGGGGCATGCGCGACGGCAGCTTCGGCACCACCGGGGCCTGCCCGCCGCTGCCGGAGGACATGGTGGCTGCCATGGAGGCGCACCGGTTTCCGCCGTTGGCCCAGCTCTGCTGGCGGAACGCCGCCCTCGATTTCGGCTCGATCCCGGCCCTGCTGGCGAGCCTCGCCGAGGCGCCGCCGCTTCCCTACCTCCGGCGCGGGGCGGATGCGTCGGACTTCACCACGCTCGCCGCCCTCGCCCATGACGCCGAGGTGGCGCGGCTCGCGCAGGCGCGGGGCGGCGTCGAGCTTCTCTGGGCGGCGTGCCAGATCCCCGACTTTCGCAAGCTGGAAGGCGATACCCACGCCAGGCTCGTGGCGCGCGTGTTCGGGCACCTGATGCGCCAGGGGCGGCTGCCTCCGGATTGGATCGCGACCGAGATCGCGGCACTGGCGCGGCCCGAGGGCGATATCGACACGCTGATGCAGCGCCTCGCCGGCATCCGCGTCTGGTCGTTCGTGGCGCAGCGGTCGGACTGGCTCGCCGACGCGGCGCTCTGGCAGGGCCGCGCGCGCGAAACCGAGGACCTGCTCTCCGAGGCCCTGCACGAGAAGCTGATGAGCCGGTTCGTCGACCGGCGCTCTGCTGTCCTGCTGCGGAGGCTGGAGCAGGGAAAGGCAGCCAGCTTGCTCGCCGCCGTGACCCGCCGCGGCGAGGTCATCGTGGAAGGCCACATGGTCGGCGTCGTGGGCGGGTTCTCCTTCCGCCCCGACCCGGAGGCGACCGGCGCGGACCGCCGCCTGGTGCTCCGGGCGGCCCGGCGGGCGCTTTACCAGGAGATGCCGCGGCGCGTGGCGGCACTGGAGGCGGCGCGGGATCGGGAATTCGCGCTGGCCGGCACGAGCATTCTCTGGGAGGGCGCGCCGGTCGCCCGGCTGCGCCGCGGCTCGAGCGCGCTCCGCCCTCACGTTCATGTGCTGGCAAGCGAGTTCCTGGATGGGCCGGCGCGCGAGCGGGTGCGGCTCAGGCTGCAGAACTTCGTCGATGCACGAATCCGTGCCGATCTCGCACCCCTCTTCGCGGCCGAGGCGGAGGCGGCGGAGGACGCCGCGCTCCGCGGGCCGATGCACCTTCTCTGCGAGGGGCTCGGCGTCGTGCCCGGGCCGGCGCGCGAGGAGTTTTCGCCTGCCATGCGCGCCCGGCTGCGGGCGCTGGGCGTCCGCGCCGGCCGCTTCGCGCTCTTCATGCCCGCCCTTCTCAGGCCGGCGTCGCTCAGGTTGCGCGCGCTGCTCTGGACGCTGGCCGAGGGCCTCGCGGAAATCCCGCCGCTGCCGCCGCCGGGCAGCGTTGTCTGGCGCGGACACGCGCCGCAAACGGAAGAGCGAGGGGACGCCGGCTTCGCGGCCGCGATGGGTTGGCTGCCGGCCGGGCCGGCCGGCATCCGCCTCGATGTCGCGGAGCGGGTGGCCGCCGACCTCGCGGCGTCGCTGCGCCGCCAGCCGCTCCCGCTCCCGCCGGCGCTCGGCACGAAGCTCGGGGTAAAAGCGGCAGAACTGCCCGCCGTGCTGCGCGGGCTCGGATTCCGCCTCGTGCCGCAGGCGGGCGAGGCGGCGCCGCTCATCGCTCCCCTGCGGCGCCGGCCGGCCGCGGGCACGGCGTCCCCCGCCTTGCCCGCCGGTCCCTTCGCTCCCCTCGCGGTGCTGCACCGGCGATGATCCGTGAGCCGCCCGGCGAGCAGCGCCTGGACGCCTGGCTCTGGTGCGCTCGGCTGGTGAAGAGCCGCGCGCGGGCGGCAACGCTGGTGCGCGAAGGGCGCGTCAGGATCAACCGCCGGCCGACCGAGAAACCCCACGCGCGCGTACGGCCGGGCGATGTGCTCACCCTGCCGCTCGGGCACGCCGTCCGTGTGCTCTCGATCCGCGCCCTCGGCCTCCGTCGCGGCCCGGCCGCCTCGGCATGCCTGCTCTACGACGAGGTCCCGGACCCACCGCCTCTCTTGCCGTGCGGAATTGAAGCCGGCATACAGCCCGGCCGCGACCGGGGCGGCCGGGCGATGGAGACCGAACGATGACCTACGTAGTCCTGGAGAGCTGCATTCGCTGCAAATACATGGATTGCGTCGAGGTCTGCCCGGTCGATTGCTTCTATGTCGGCGAGAACATGCTGGTGATCCATCCCGACGAGTGCATCGATTGCGGCGTCTGCGAGCCGGAGTGCCCGGTCGAGGCGATCGTGCCGGACAGCGACGACCGGGCGGCGGCATGGATCGAGCTCAACCGCACCTACTCGGGCGAGTGGCCGAACATCACCCGCAAGGGCGTGCCGCCTGCCGACGCGGACGAGTGGAAGGACAAGCCGGACAAGGCGAAGCTCTTCTCGGCCGAGCCCGGCCAGCCGTGATCGGCGGCCGCTAGGGCGGGATGCCTTCGCTCTCGCTCACGCATCCCGCCCTAGTTTTTTGTTTTCCCGCGTGATTCACGCCTCCGGTGCCGGGGTCCCCGCGAACGAGTTCGCGGGGTGCCCCGATTCCACCTCCGGCGATCACGCTCTGGGCCGCCGCGACGGATGCTTCGGAGGCGGGAATCGCGCGTTTCCATACCCGAGGCACATGGCAGAACGCGTCAATCGTGTTATATTATTCGCGAACAGGGGTATTTCCCGCGTCGCGGTAAAAGGCGGGTGGTACCGCCCGGTTTCCATCAGCTCATCCCAGGACGCGGGAGTGTCCGCCGCGCGCAGGCGCTGAGCGGAGACCCCGGCGAAGCGGGTGTTGACCAAGGAAAGGGGTACGGAGTGCCCATGAAGGGTTCTGCTCGGTCCGCGACGGCGCGCCGCCAGGTGGCGCCGGCGAGGCCACATCGTCCCAGCAGCAAGAGTAGCCGCGTGAAGCATGTGAAGAAGGCCGCCGCGAAGCCGGCGGCCACGAAGCCGGTCGAGACCAGGTCGAAGGCGAAGGCCGCGCGCGCCAAGCCCGCGGCGCTCAAGGTGAGGCAGACCTCGGTGAGCGGTGCGGCGAAGGAAGCGGCGCGGCCCGAGGCGAAGCGCGTCCCGCCCCGTCCTGCGCCGAAGCCCGCGCCGGCCCCCGTCAAGGCCGCCGCGCCCGTACTGGAGACCAAGATGACGGTTGCGGTGGTGCCGGAGCGGGCGCCGGCGCCGGCGGTCGCGCCGGCAAGCGTGCGGCCGGCGGGCCAGCCATCCTCCCAGGCGCCGTCGCCGGGTGCGGCGCGGCCGCATATCGGGCCGCCGCCGCGGCCGCCGGCGCCGGCCGAGATCTTCGTCGAGGGGGATCACGTCGTCTATCCGACGCACGGGGTGGGCAAGGTCGAGCGGATCGTCATCGAGACCATCGCCGGCTACCAGCTCGAGCTGATCCATATCACCTTCGAGGAGAACCGGATGACGCTGCGCGTCCCGGTGGAGAAGGCGCGGAGCGCGGGCTTGCGCAAGCTCGCCACCCGCCAGCTCTTCGAGACGGCGCTGGCGACGCTCAAGGGCCGCGCCCGGATCAAGCGCACGATGTGGTCGCGCCGGGCCCAGGAATACGAGGCCAAGATCAACTCCGGCGACCCGCTGGCAATCGCCGAGGTGGTGCGGGACCTCCACCGCAACGCCGGCCAGCCGGACCAGAGCTTCTCGGAGCGGCAGATCTACGAGGCGGCCATGGACCGCCTCGCCGCCGAGCTTGCCGCGCTCGACCAGACCGACAAGACGACGGCCGCGGAGAAGCTCACAATCTTCCTCCGCACGACCCACTGAGAGACCTTTTTGAAATGCTACTGCGGTGGTCGTCCGACGCGTCTTTCTGCGCTTCCGGTGCTCACGGCCTGTAAAGGCCGCTCCGCTCCGGTTCTCGAAAGCCACGCCGGATCGGCGCCTGCGGCGCCTCCGACTCACCGCAGCGCATTTCCAATAAGGTCTCTGCCGGCCCGGAAACGCGAAGCGGCCCGAACGGGGATCCCCGTTCGGGCCGCTTCTGTTTAGTGGGTCAGCTTAGCGGTTCAGCGCTGGCGGTTGCCGAGGAGCTGGAGCAGCAGCATGAAGAGATTGATGAAGTTGAGGTAGAGGCCGAGCGCGTCATAGACGCTGCGCTTGGCCGCCTGCTCCGGGCCGTAGGAGTAGGCGTACTGCACGTAGTCGGCCTTGATGCGCTGCGTGTCGTAGGCCGTGAGGCCGGTGAAGACGAGCACGCCGATGATGCTGATCGCGAACTGCAGGGCCGAGCTCTGCATGAACATGTTGACGACCGCGGCGATGATCACCCCGATCAGGCCCATGAACAGGAAGCTGCCCATCCGCGAGAGATCCGCGCGCGTCGTGTAGCCGTAGAGGCTGACCGCGCCGAAGGTGGCGGCGGTGATGAAGAACACGCGGACGATCGAATCGCTGGTGTAGATCAGGAAGATGTTGGTGAGGCTCGCCCCCATCGCGGCGCAGAAGAGCCAGTAGAGGGTCTGCGCGGTGGTGCGCGAGAGCTTGTTCACCCCGAAGCTCATCACCATGACGAAGGCCAGCGGCAGAAAGATGCTGACCAGCGCGAGCCCGGTCGGCTGGATCGTGACACCGGTGGGCGTCGCGACCTGGTGATAGAAGAGGCCGAGCAGGCTCGTGTTCGCGATGACGTAGGCGACAATGCCCGTGAGCAGCAGCCCCGAGGCCATCCAGTTGTAGACCCGGAGCATATATGCCCGTAGGCCGGCATCGACGACCGCTTGCGTTGCGGCCGAGCCGGATACGCCGGAATACGACCTGAAGTCGGGGCTCAAGGCCATGATGTCTGGTTCCTCTCCCAGGCTAATTGCCTGCGACGCGAATCTGGGTTCGAGCGCAGGCCGTTCAAGCGGGGGTCGCAGCTCCCGGCACGCACGTGCCACCGCCGCGCGACCCCGTCGGGGAGACACCTAGCACAGCATCAGGCGCCGTAACAGGGGAACAAGGGAAAGGAAGTTGCGGCTACTCGTTCCGGAGCCAGGGCGCGGCCTTGGCGCGGAGCGCCGCCCCGGTCCCGGCGTAGCCCGCGGCCAGCAGCAGGAGGATTGCGCCGAGCACGGTCGCGGCGAGCGGGAGCGGCAGGAAGACCCAAGTTCCGTGCATGAGATAGCGGACGACGCCGAAGCTCGCCGCGGTCGCGACCAGGGCGGCGATGACGCCGGCGACCGCGCCCTCCGCGCTGAAGGCGACCAGCCAGGCGGCGCGGATCTGTCCGCTGGTGGCGCCGAGCGTCTTGAGGATCACGGCCTGGCGGACGCGGCGGCGGCCTTCGGCGGCGACCGCGCCGGCGAGCACCAGGAGGCCGGCGGCGAGTGCCACGCCCGCGAGCGCCGAAAGCGCGGCGGCGAGCTGGCCGAATATCTTGGCGACCGCCGTCAGCACGTCGGCGACCGCGATCGCGCTCACGTTGGGGAGCGCGTCGGTGACCGCGTTGAGCACGGCGGCCTGGTCGGCGGGGGCGGCGCGGACCGTCGCGATGTGGGTGTGGGGCGCGCCGGCGAGGAGCCCCGGGCTCGCCACCATGAAGAAGTTGAGGCCGAGGCGCTGCCAGGCGATGTCGCGGAGGCTCGCGACGCGGAAGACGATGTCGCGGCCGAGCACGTCGAGCGTCAGGCGGTCGCCGAGGCGCACGCCCCAGCCGGCGGCGAGGCGTGCGTCGAGCGAGAGCAAGGGCGGGCCCCGATAGTCCTCCGGCCACCAGCGTCCGGCGGCGATGCGGTTGCCGGGGGGCGGGGCGGCCGCGTAGGTGAGGCCGAGATCCTGGTTCAGCGCCCAGCGCGTCTCGCGGCTCGCCGTCACGCGCTGGACCGGGGTGCCGTCGATCGCGACGACGCGGGCGCGGAGCATCGGCACCTCGGAATGGTCCTCGATGCCGGGCAGCGTTCGCATCAGCGCCTCGAAGCGGGGCAGCTCGGCGTTCTGGATGTCGATGAAATAGAAGGTGGGGGCATGGGCGGGCACCTCGCCGCGGAGCTCGGCATCGAGGTTCCCCTCGATCATCGCGACCGCGGCGAGCGTCGCCAGCCCAAGCCCGACCGAGACCACCATCAGGATTGTCGCGGCACCCGGGCGATGGAGGTCGGCGAGGCCGAGGCGGAGCCAGGAGAGGCGGGCAAGCGGCGCCAGGCGCGCCGAAAGCGCCATCAAACCGCGGCCTGCGGCGGCCAAAATCGCCAGCGAAAGGGCGGAAGCGGCGGCATAGAGCACGACGAAGTAGAGCGATCCGGTCGCGGCGATCCCCAGGGCCAGGAGAAGAAGAACGAGAAAAATCGAGATCATGACTAGCGACAAAGGAAACGCCCGGCGCGCCCGCGCGGCCTGGAGGCTGGATAATACGGCCCATCTCACACGCGCGCGCGCGAAGCGAGCGATCGGCCAGAGCATGCAGAGCGCCGTCGTCGCGAAGCCGAAGCCGGCGGCGAGCGCGAGCGGGCCCGGATAGAGACCGAGGCGCGATGGCACGGGCAGATCGGCCCCGAAGACAAACACGATCAGGAAGGCGAGCACGGCGCCGGCGGCGACGCCCGCGAGGATCCCGAGCGCGGCCAGCGCCAGGACCTGGAGGCCGAGGACGACGCCCATGAGCCGCGAGGTGGCGCCGAGGGCGCGCAAGGTCGCGATGGTCGGCAGCCGCGCCTCGGCCCAGGCGCCGACCCCGCCGGTGACGCCGATCCCGCCGACCAGCAGCGCGGTGAGTGCCACCAGGGTCATGAAGAGGCTGGCGCGGTCGAGGAAGCGCTGCAAGCCGGGAGCGGCCTGGGAGGCGTCGCGGATCTGCCAGATTGCGTCGGGGAAGGCACGGGCCAGGGCGGCCTTCAGCGAGGCGAGGCTGGTGCCGGGAGGAAGCACCACGCGGAGCGCGTGGCGCACGAGCGAGCCGGGCACGACGAGGCCGGTCGCGGGGAGGGAAGCGAGGCCGATCAGAACCGGCGGGCCGAGCAGGTCGGGGCTCGCGACCTGGTCGGGCGCGGAGAGGAGGGCGGCGCGGAGGGTGAAGCGGGCGCGGCCGAGGGTGACGGTATCGCCGACGCGGAGGCCGAGCCGGTGCAGGACGAGCGGCGCGGCGGCGAGGCCGTTTCCGGCGAGGACCCGGGCGGTCGGGAGGGCGGGGGCGAAGTCCGGATGGCCGGCGAGCGGCCAGGCGCCATCCACCGCCTTGAGCGAAACGAGTTGGCGCGCGCCCGAGGGGGCGATGAGCATCGCGTGCATCAGCACGACTTCGGAGACGCGCGCGCCGCGGGCGGCGAGCCAGGCGACGAGCGCGGGCGGGACGGGAAGCTCGCCGGTGCCGATCTCGAGATCGCCGCCGAGGAGCGCGCGGCCGGACTGGGCGAGACCCTGGGCGAGGCTCGCGCGGAGGCTCGCAATGCCGGCGATCGCGGCGACGCCGAGGGCGAGGCAAGCGAGCGCCACCCAGAGGCCGCGCGCGCCCGAGCGCAGTCCGCGTCGGGCGAGGCGGAGCGCGGGGAAGGGCGGAAGCCGGCTCACGCCGCCAGCGCAGGAGAGGCGAGGCGTCCGTCCTCGATGGTGAGGGTGCGGCGGCAACGGCCGGCGAGCGCGGGGTCGTGGGTGATGAGGAGGAGGGTGCTGCCGGCTTGGGCATGGAGGGAGAAGAGGAGGTCGATGACGGCGGCGCCGGCGGCGCGGTCGAGATTGCCGGTGGGCTCGTCGGCGAGGAGCAGCGAGGGGCGGGGCGCCAGGGCGCGGGCGAGCGCCACGCGCTGCTGCTCGCCGCCGGAGAGGGTGGCGGGGAGCGAAGCGAGGCGATGGGAGAGGCCGACCGCGGCGAGGGCGGCGCGGGCGGTCGCCTCGGCGTCGCGGCGACCGGCGAGCTCCAGCGGGACCATGACGTTCTCGAGCGCGGTCATGCCGGGGATCAGGTGGAACGCCTGGAAGACGATGCCGACATGGGCGCGGCGGAAGCGGGCGAGCTGGTCCTCGGTGAGCGCCGAGAGGTCCTGGCCGGCGACGCGGACGCTGCCGGAGCTGGCGCGCTCGAGGCCGGCCAAGACCATCAGCAGGCTCGTCTTGCCGGAGCCGGAGGGGCCGACGATGGCGGCCGCCTCGCCGGCGGGCAGTGCGAAGGTGATGTCCCGCAGGATGTTGACCGGTCCGGCCGGCCCGGGCAGGGTCAGAGAGAGGTTTTGCACCGCGATCAGCGGCTCGCTGGCTTCTCTTGGGGCGGGAGTGGGGGGCGCGCTGTCCATGCCCGCACGATATGGGGTTCTCTCCGTGCTCGGCGAGATGCTGCTGGCGGTGGTGCTCCCGCTAGTGGTGCTCCCCTTGGCGCTGATGGTGGCGCCGGCGCAGGCAACGGTGGCGCCGGTGCGGCTGCTGGTGCTCGGCGATTCGCTCTCCTCGGGGTACGGGGTCCCGATCCAGGATGGGTTCGAGAGCCGGCTCGCCGCTTCCTGCGCGGCCGCGGGGCATCCGGTCGTGATCCAGGACGGCGCGGTCTCCGGCGATACGAGCGCGGGCGGGCTGGCGCGGCTCTCCTGGGTGCTGGGAGGGCTTCCTCAGGCGGCGATCGTCGAGCTTGGCGGGAACGACGGCCTGCGCGGGATCGCGCCGGCCGAGATGGAGGGCAATCTCCGCGCCGTCCTCGATGGCCTCGCCGAGCGGCACATTCCGGTGCTGTTCGCCGGGATGTACGCGCCGCCCAATCTCGGGCCGGAGTACGAAAACGCGTTTCGCGCGGTGTTCGACCGGCTCGGGGCGCGTCCGGGGCTGATCTATTATTCCTTCTTCCTCGCCGGCGTCGCGACCCATCCGGCGCTGACGCAGCCGGATGGGATCCATCCGAACCCGGCGGGCGTGCGCGTCATCGTGGCGGGGATCATGCCCGACGTGCTCCGGCTTCTCGCAGAGGTGCCCCGGGGGGAGGCCCAGGGGGAGGCAGGGGGCCGATGAGGTTGTTCGTGGCGCTCGAGCTGCCGCCGCACGTCGGGGAGCAGGTGGCGATGTTGGCGGGGGGCGTGCCGGGCGCGCGCTGGGTGAAGCCGGAGAACTATCATTTGACGCTGCGCTTCATCGGCGAGCAGCCGGCGCATCGGGCCGAGGAGATCGACGCGGCGCTGATGGCGTTGCGCGGCCGCGCCTTCCGGCTTGCCTTCGCCGGCGTGGGCACCTTCGAGAAGGCGGGGCGGAGCACGGCGCTCTGGCTCGGGGTCGAGCGGAACGAGGCGCTGGAGCGGCTGCGCGCGAAGATCGAGACGGCACTGCAACGCGCCGGGCTCGCGCCGGAGCGGCGGCGCTTCATGCCGCACGTGTCGCTGGCGCGGCTCGACGGCGTCGCCGAGCCGCGGCTGGCGAGCTACGTGCAGGCGCACAATCTCTTTCGCACCGAGCCGGTGGAGGTCGGGCATTTCACGCTGTTCAGCTCGTGGCCGGGCAACGAGCAGCCGGTCTATACCGCGGAGGTTGAGTACGCGCTCGGCTGACCCCGGCAGCAGAAGACATCGTCGTTTCGAGTTGGTTATGGCAAGCTCGCGGCGGAGTTAGGCGATTGGACTTATCCTCTCGTTTCGGCGCGGAGCGAGACGGCCGCCTCCAGGTCCTGTGGGCGGACGGCGAGTGCCGGCTTTGCCGAATCCGGCGCGAGGGGGATGACGGCGCGGGCTGCGCCGCGCTGGTCGTGGTGCCCGCCTCCGAGCATCCGAGCCCGGGATGCCTCGAGCGCCTGGCGCACGAATACGGCTTGAGGGACGCGCTGGACGGGGCGTGGGCGGTGCGGCCCCTGGCGCTCGAGCGCGAGAGCTTCATGCTGGTGCTCGAGGATCCGGGCGGCGAACCGCTCGAGCGTCTGCTCGGCGCCCCGATGGCGGTGGAGAGCTTCCTGCCCCTGGCCGCCGGCATCGCCGCCTCGCTCGGCAAGCTCCACGCGCGCGGCCTGGTGCACAAGGACCTGACGCCCGCCCACCTCCTCGTGAACTGCGCGGACGGAGCGGTCCGGCTCACCGGGTTCGGCCTCGCCTCGCAACTCAGGCGCGAGCGGCAGGCGCCGGCCCCGCCCGAGTTCATCGCCGGCACGCTCGCCTACATGGCGCCCGAACAGACCGGACGGATGAACCGCTCGATCGATCAGCGGAGCGACCTCTACACGCTCGGGGTCGTGCTCTACCGGATGCTCACGGGCGCGCTGCCGTTCACCGCCGCCGATCCCATGGAGTGGGTGCACTGCCATATCGCCCGCAAGCCCCTGCCGCCGAGCGAGCGGCTGGAGAAGATTCCCCGCCCGCTTTCGCATATCGTCATGAAGCTGCTCGCCAAGACGGCGGAGGAGCGCTACCAGACCGCCGCCGGCCTGGAGCGCGATCTCAGGCGGTGCGCGGCCGAGTGGGAAGCAAGCGGCGGCATCGAGGAATTCGCGCTCGGCGAGGACGACACGCCGGACCGGCTCTTGATCCCCGAGACGCTCTACGGGAGGGCGCGCGAGGTCGAGACGTTGCTCGCCGCCTTCGACCGCGTCGTCCGGAGCGGCGCGCCGGAGCTGGTGCTGGTCTCCGGCTATTCCGGCATCGGCAAGTCCGCCGTCGTCCAGGAGCTGCACAAGGCGCTGGTGCCGACGCGCGGAATTTTCGCCTCCGGAAAGTTCGATCAGTACCAGCGCCACATTCCCTATGCGACGCCGGCGCAGGCCTTTCGGGGCCTGATCCGGCCCCTGCTGGGCCGGAGCGAGCCCGAGCTGGCCGGTTGGCGGGACGCGCTCGGCGAGGCGCTCGGCCCGAACGCCAGGCTCATGGCCGATCTGGTCCCCGAGCTGAAGCCGATCATCGGCGAACCGCCGCCGGTGCCCGAGCTGCCGCAGCTCCAGGCGCAAAGCCGCTTCCATTTCGCGTTCCGCCGCATGCTCGGCGTGTTCGCCCGGCCGGACCGGCCGCTCGTGCTCTTCCTCGACGATCTGCAGTGGCTCGACCCGGCGACGCTCGACCTCATCGAGCATCTGCTGACCGAGCCCGACGTGCGGCACCTGCTGCTGATCGGCGCCTACCGGGACAACGAGGTCGATACCGCTCATCCGCTGGCGCGCAAGCTCGCGACGATCCGCGAGGCGGGGGCGCGGGTCCACGAGATCGGCCTGGCGCCGGTGTCCTGCGCGGACGTGCAGCTTCTGATCGAGGATGCGCTGCGCTCGGCGCCGGCCGAGGCCGCGCCGCTCGCGCAACTGGTGCATGGGAAGACGGGCGGCAATCCGTTCTTTACCATTCAGTTCCTCAACGCGCTCGCCGACGAGGGCTTGCTCGCCTTCGACCATGGCGCGGCGCGCTGGCGATGGGATCTCGATTGCATTCACGCCAAGGGGTACACCGACAATGTGGTGGACCTCATGGTCGGGAAATTGACCCGGCTGCCCACCGCAACCCAGGCGGCGCTGCAGGAGCTTGCCTGCGTCGGCAATCTCGCCGAAGTCGCGACACTCTGCCTGATCCGCGGCATCTCCGAGCAGGCGGTCCATGCGGAGCTGTGGGAGGCGGTGCGCCAGGAGCTGATCCTCCGCGCGGAGGGCGCCTACCGGTTCATCCATGACCGGGTCCGGGAAGCCGCCTATTCGCTGATCCCGGCAGAGCTGCGCGCCGCGGCGCATCTCAGGATCGGCCGGAAGCTGGTGGCGCACACCCGGGCGCACGCGCCGGCGGAGAATCGTGAGGAGGCGATCTTCGAGATCGTCAATCAGCTCAACCGTGGTGCTGCGCTGATCGTCGCATCGGACGAGCGCGAGGAGCTGGCCGAGCTCAATTTGATCGCGGGGCGGCGCGCGATGGCGTCCACCGCCTATGCCTCGGCGCTCACCTATTTCGCCGCCGGTGCGGTCCTGCTCGCGGACGACGCATGGGAGCGCCGGCGCGACCTCGCCTATGCGCTGGAGCTGCACCGCGGCGAATGCGAGTTCCTCACCGGCGCGCTCGGCGAAGCGGAGCAGCGCCTTGCCGCGCTCGCGACCCGCGGCGCGGGGACGGTGGAACGCGCCACGCTCGCCTGCCTGCGCATCGATCTCTACACGGCGCTCGATCAGAGCAGCCGCGCCATTGCCGTCGGCCTCGACTATCTCCGGCATCTCGGCATCGCGTGGTCGCTGCATCCCTCCGAAGAGCAAGCGCTGCCCGAATATGAGCGGATCTGGCAGCAGCTCGGCGGCCGTGCGATCGAGGCGTTGATCGAGCTGCCCTCGATGAGCGATCCGGCGTCGCTTGCGACCATGGATGTCCTGACCAAGCTCGAATCACCCGCATCCCATACGGATGCGAACCTGCTGCTGCTTGTCACCTGCCGGGCGGTCAATCTCAGCCTGGAGCGCGGCAATTGCGATGCCTCGTGCATCGCCTATGTGCGGCTGGCCAAGACCGCCGGCGCGCGCTTCGGCGACTATCGGACTCTCTTTCGCTTCGGTCAGCTCGGCTACGACCTGGTCGAAGGACGCGGGCTGACGCGCTTCCAGGCAAGGACCTATATGGACTTTGCCTATGGCGTCCTGCCGTGGACGAGACATGTCCGGGCTGCGCGCGATCTGCTGCGCCGCGCGTTCGAGGCGGCGAACAAGACCGGCGACCTCACTTACGCCGCCTATTGCGGCAACCAACTGAACACGAACCTTCTCATGGCGGGCGATCCGCTTGCCGAAGTGGAGCGCGAAGCCGCGCACGGCCTCGCGTTCGCCGAGAAGGCGCGGTTCCGGTTCGTCGTCGACCGCATTGCCACCCAGCTCGGGCTGATCCGGACGCTGCGCGGCGTGAGCCCGACATTCGGCTCCTTCGACGATGCCGGGTTCGACGAGGCTCGGATCGAGCGCCGGTTCTCGGAAAATCCGGAGCTCGTGTATATCGAGTTCCTGTACTGGGTTCGCAAGCTCCAGGCGCGCTTCCTCGCCGGCGACGATCCGCAGGCGATCGCGGCCTCGTCGAAAGCGCGGGCTCTGTTGTGGACCTCGGGCGCACAGCTCGAAACCGCGGAATTCCATTTCTACGCGGCACTCGCGCTCGCCGCATCCTCGCGCTCCGAGGAAGCGGGCCGGAACGCGGCTTCCGTCGAGGCCCTCGCCGCCCACCGCCGGCAGCTCGAGCGCTGGGCGGAGACCTGTCCGGAGAATTTCGCGGACCGCGCAGCTCTTGTCGGCGCGGAGATCGCGCGCATCGACGGCCGCGACGTCGACGCGATGCGCCTCTACGAACAGGCCATCCGCTCCGCGCGCGCCAACGGTTTTCTCCACAACGAGGCGCTCGCCCATGAGCTTGCGGCCCGCTTCTACGCGGCGCGCGGCTTCGAGAAGATCGCCCGCATGTATTGGCGGGACGCACGCTACTTCTATCGGCGCTGGGGCGCCGAGGGGAAGGTGCGGCAGCTCGACGAGATGCATCCCGAGCTCGGAGAAGAGCCGGCGCAAGCTCCGGCGAGCACGATCGGGGCGCCGGTCGAGCACCTCGACCTCGCGACCGTGATCAAGGTCTCGCAGGCCGTTTCGGGGGAGATGGTCCTGGAAAGGCTGATCGACACGCTCATGCGCACGGCGATCGAGCAGGCAGGGGCCGAGCGAGGACTCCTCATTCGTTTGCGCGGGGCCGAGCTTCGGATCGAGGCGGAAGCCACGACCGGCGGCGATTCCGTCGTCGTGCAGCTCCGCGAGCAACCCGTGACCGCGGCCGATCTGCCGGACTCGGTGCTCAACTATGTCCTGCGCACCGGGGAGAGCGTCGTTCTCGACGACGAGGCCGAGCCCCCCTTCGCCGCCGATCCCACCCTCCGCCGGCACGGGGCGCGGTCCGTTCTCTGCCTGCCCTTGATGACCCGGGGCAAGCTCATCGGCTTGCTCTATCTGGAGAACAGCCTGGCCTCCGGCGTGTTCGCGCCGGGCCGGATCGCGGTCTCGAAGCTGCTTGCCTCGCAGGCGGCGATCGCGCTGGAGAATGCCCGTCTTTACGGCGATCTCGCGGAACGCGAGGCGAAGATCCGCCGCCTGATGGACGCCAACATCATCGGGATCTGCATTGCGAGGAGCAAGAGCGAGATCATCGAGGCCAACGATGCGTTCCTGAAGACGGTGGGATACGCGCGGGAGGATCTCGCCGCGGGGCGACTGCGCTGGGCGGATCTGCAAACGCCGGAATCGCGCGAGCGCACCCGCCGCGCGCTCGCGGAACTGGAAAGGACCGGGGCCATCCAACCGTTCGAGAAGGAGTATTTCCGCAAGGATGGCAGCCGCGTCCCCGTGCTGATCGGCGTGGCGGCGTTCGATGAGGAACGGGACCAGGTCGTCGCCTTCGTTGTCGATCTGACCGAGCGCAAGCGCGCGGAGGAGCGGGCCCGCGAAAGCGAGCTTCGGTATCACCGGGTGGAAATCGAGCTCGCGCATTCGAACCGCGTCGCGATGATGGGGCAGCTCTCGGCTTCGATTGCCCATGAGGTGAGCCAGCCGGTCGCCGCGGCTTCCGCCAATGCCCAGGCCGGGTTGCGCTGGCTGAGCGCCAAGCCGCCGGATCTCGAGGAGGTCAGGCAGGCGCTCGGCCGGATCGTCAAGGACGCCGATCGGGCGGGCGGGGTCGTCGGGCGGATTTATGCGCTGGTCAAGAAGGCGCCGCCGCGCGAGGACAGCGTGGCGTTGAACGACGCGATCCGCGAGGTCATTGCGCTGACCCGTGGCGAGATGGACGCGAACGGCGTGGTGCTGCGGACCGAGCTCGCGGAGGGCTTGCCGCTCGTTCGGGGCGATCGGGTGCAGCTCCAGCAGGTGATCCTCAACCTGATCATCAACGCCATCGAGGCCATGAGCGGCGCGGGCGAAGGGCCGCGCGCGCTTACGATCGGCACGGAGATCGCCGAATCGCGGGACGTGCACGTCACCGTGCGGGATTCCGGTCCCGGGCTTGATCCCGCGAGAGCTCGGGCGCTTGTTCGAGGCGTTCTACACGACCAAGCAGGGCGGCTTGGGCATGGGCCTCTCGATCTGCCGCTCGATCATCGAGGCGCATGGGGGACGATTGTGGGCCGAGGCGAACGAGCCGCGGGGCGCGGTGTTCCGGTTCACGGTGCCGGCGCGTTCATAGGCGGCGGCCTTCGTCCAAGCCGCCCCGACGCCCCACTTCGTCCTCCCTCCCCCGCCCATCCTCCACCTTGCGGCAGACGGAGCCGTGAATATATACATCAATCTATACTCACGAAGGAGGTTTCCATGCCGGAGACCCGCAAGGCAAAGCTGTTCAAGAACGGCGCCAGCCAGGCCGTGCGCCTGCCGGCCGAGTTCCGCTTCGAGGGAAGCGAGGTCTACGCCACGCGCGACGAGCGATCCGGGGACGTGACGCTCTCCACGCGGCCGGGCGCGCAGGCATGGGCCGAGTTCTTCGCGCTCATGCACAGCATCGACGTGCCGGCGGACTTCATGTCCGATCGGCCGATGAACGCAGCGCCCGAGGAGCGCGCGCTGTTCACCGACGCGAGATGACGGAGCCGCTCCATTTGCTGGACACCGATATCGCGAGCTTCATCATCAAGGCACGCTCGCCCGCGATCGAGGCGCGGCTCGCGGCGATTCCCACGGATCGCGTGTGCATCTCCGCCGTCACGCGCGCCGAGCTGATGCACGGGCTCAAACGGCTGCCGCCGTCGCACCGGCTGCAGATTGGCGTGCATCAATTTCTGAAGCTCGTGCGCGCGCTGGCGTGGGATTCCGACGCCGCGGACTGCTATGCCGACATCCGCCATCACCTGACCGAAGCCGGCCGGCCGATCGGTGAAATGGACATGATGATCGCGGCCCATGCGCTTGCGGCCGGTGCCGTTCTGGTCACGAACAGCACGAGGCACTTCGCACGCGTCACGCCGCCGCTGGCGCTGCTGAACTGGAGCGAGACTTAGAGCGTAGCGTGATTGCCGGAGGCGTTCGATCACGGGAAGACAATGAGCGAGAGCGGGATGGGCGAGTGCCTAGAGCGCGATGGGATCGCTCGCGCTCACCCATCCCGCTCTAGCTCATTGTTTTCTCGCGTGATCGAACGCCTTCGGTGCCGGGGTCCCCGCGAACGAGTTCGCGGGGTGCCCCGATTCCGCCTCCGGCGATCACGCTCTAGCGATCCCATCCCGCTCTGACGAACGGCGCCGTCAGCGCTCGACCTGGAAGACGATCTTACCGGTGACGCGGTATGCGATGATCCTGTCGTGTTCGACCACGCACTCCGTTTCGTTGACGCGGAAGGACATGATCCCACGCAAGGTCTTGGCGGCCTCGGCGATGGCGCCGCGGCACGCGTCGTCGAAGCTGACCTCGGACTGCATGGTAACATCGATGTTGCGTACGATCGGCATGTTCCGACTCCTTCGCGAGGAAACGGCACGGCTGCACTGCCTTGCGACCCATGATTTTGAACCGAACCTGTCCTGATCGTCCCGAAGCTCCAGCCTGATCCGAAACGGAAGGCGAGAAAAGGGGGCCGCAGCGTGGGAACCGCGATGCAACAAAAAGTCGGAGCGGGATCGGTGAACGCGGGCGAACCCGTTCCGATCCCGCGACGAATCCTCGGCGGCGAGTGCCGCGAGGACGGTCCAGCCTTGCAGGACCGGCTCGTCGGGCGCGTCGCGCCAGGACGAGTTGTGGAGGCCCTACTTCATTCGTCGTGGACGTAGCGGTTGCCGCGCGAGAAGGAGGCGGCGGCGGCGATCAGGCACGCGATGGCGGCGAAGCTGAAGGCCTCGATGAGGCCCGCATGGAAGGGAGCGGAGATCAGTTTGGGGAAGAAGGCGTGGCCGGTGAGTGCGGCGCGGTTGGCGGGGGAGAGCTCGCCGAGGATGGCGGGGCCAAGGAGGGTCTTGATCGGGTTGTAGCCGAGGAAGGCAGCGAAGAGGATCGAGACCGGCGGCAGGGCGCCGATATGGCGCGCGGCGGCGGCGGCAACGCCGTGGTGCATCAGGCCCTGCGTCATCGTCGTCGAGAGCGTGCTCGCGAGGCCCACGATCATGAGGGTGAAGAAGAGCCCGATCGAGAGCACCTGGGCGGAGTTCTGGAAGGTGGAGTTCATGCCGCCGCCGGCGCCGCGGTCGCGCGCGGGAAGGCTGTTCATGATGGCCGCGCGGTTGGGCGCGGCGAAGGCGCCCATGGAAAGCCCGTTGAGGAAGAGGATCGCGGCGAAGGGCGGGTAGGAGAAATTGACCGGCAGGAGCATCAGCAGGACGAAGCTCGCCGCGGCGCCGATCATCCCGCCGGTCGCGAAGTAGCGCGCGCCCAGACGGTCCGAGAGATAGCCCGAGAGCGGGCCGGCGATGAGGAAGCCCAATGTGAGCGGGAGCATGAAAATGCCGGCCCAGAGCGGGGTTTCCTCGAAGCTGTAGCCGTGCAGGGGAAGCCAGATCCCCTGCAGCCAGATGATGAGCATGAACATCAGCCCGCCGCGGCCGATGGCGGAGAGGAACGTCGAGAGCGTGCCGAAGGTGAACGGCTTGATCCGGAAGAGGGGGAGCCGGAACATCGGGGACGGGGCCTCCGCCTCGATGACGGCGAAGGCGGCGAGCGAGGCGGCGCCGGCGGCGAGGAGCAGGAGCACCGGCGCGCTCGTCCAGCCCATGTCGTTTCCGTCGGCCGGCTGGATGCCCGAGGTGATGCCGATCATCAGAAGGATCAGGCCGGCGGCGAAGGTGATGTTGCCGGCCCAGTCGATGCGGGCGAGATGGCGCTCGCCGACCTCTTTCAGCTTGAGGTACGACCAGACGGTTCCGAAGAGGCCGAAAGGCACGGAGACGAGGAAGACGAGCCGCCAGTGGATGGCGGCGAGAATGCCGCCGAGAATGAGGCCGATGAAGGAGCCGCTGATGCCGGCGATGTTGTTGATGCCGAGTGCGAGGCCGCGCTGGTTGGGCGGGAAGGCGTCGGTGAGGATGGCGGCCGAGTTGGCGACGAGGAAGGCAGCACCAATGCCCTGGACGATGCGGAAGACGATGAGCCAGAGCGCGCCGGCCTGGCCCTTGAAGGGATCGAGCGTGAGCACGAGCGAGGCGGCGGTGAAGACGACGAAGCCGAGATTGTACATCCGCACGCGGCCGAAGATGTCGCCGAGGCGGCCCAAGCTCACGACGAGGACGCTGCTCACGATGAGAAAGCCCAGGATCATCCAGAGCAGGTAGAAGCTGTTGCCGGGCGCGAGCGGGTTGAGCGCGATGCCGCGGAAGATGGCGGGCATGGCGACCAGCATGATCGAGGAATCGATCGTGGCGAGGAGGACCGCGACGGTGGTGTTGGAGAGCGCCAGCCACTTGTAGGAGGGCGAGACGGCGGAGGGGCGCTGCGGCGTCTCCGGCGGGGCCGCGATGTCGGCGGGCGGGGGGTGCGCGGCGAAGGGGTGCGTCATCTGGTGGGCGGGGGCTCCGGCTTGTCGAAGAGGCGCTCGAGGAGGGTGACGGCGCGGCCGAGCTGGTTCTGTTCGGCGGGGGTGAGGGCGGTCGAGAGGGCGCGGGAGAGCCAGTCCTCGCGGGCGGCGCGGCCGGCGCGGATCCATTCGCGGCAGGCGGGCGTGAGCGAAAGGATGGTCTGGCGGCCGTCGTTGGGGTCGGGCGCGCCGCTGACCAGGCCGGCGGTTTTGAGGGGGGCGAGGGTCTCGCCCATGGATTGGGGGCGCACGCCCTCGGCGCGGGCGAGGGCGGTTACGGTCGCGGGGCCGTCGCGCTCCAGGCGGCCGAGGACCGAGACCTGGGACCAGGTGAGGTCGCCGAGATGCACCTCCTCGCGCAGCCGGCGCACGAGCCGGCCGAGGCAGACGCGAAGCGCGCCGGCGAGGGCCAAGGCGGGGGGTTGGTCGGTCATTTGCCCGAGGGGAAGATAGGAAGGCGGCCTGCAAAGGGCAACTTCAGAGCGGAGTGGCGGGCGCGGGCGTGGGAGGACTGTCGCCCGGCTTCGCGGGCGGCGGGAATGAGCCCCAGGGGCAAAGCCCCTGGCCTTCGGTGGAGTCGGGCTTTGCGGTGCTACTTCGTCGCGATGATGGCGGGCGAGCCGGTGACGAGCTCGAGGCCGATATCGGCGGTCTCGACTTGGGCGAAGCCGGCCTCGGCGAGCCAGGCGCGGTATTGCGAGAGCGTGAAGGTGTCGCCGTGCTCGGTGTTGACCAGCATGTTGAGCGCGAAGAGCAGCGCGGGCGGCGGGCCTGTGCGGTCCTCGGCGGGGACGAACTCGACGATCGCGACGCGCCCGCCCGGGCGAAGTGCGGCATGCAGGCGGGGAAAGAGGCGGCGCGTCGCGCGCTCGCCTTCCGAATGGACGATGTTGCCGAGGATCGCGAGATCGAAGCGCGCGGTTCCGAACGACACGTCGTTGAGGTTGCCGGGGAGATAGTCGAAGCGGCCGGCGAGGTCGTGGCGCTCGGCGAATCCGCGCGTCGCTTCGAGGACGCCCGGAAAATCCTGCGCCGTGACGTGGGCTTGCGGATCGGCTTCGGCGATCGCGATGCTCCAGACCGCGGAGCCCGCGCCGATGTCGAGCACGCGAAGGCCCCTGTGGGCCGCGCCGGCGCCGAGGGCTTTGGCGAGGAGGCGGGCGGGCTCACGATTGAGCACGTGCAGGCTGCGGATGAGAATGGGGAAGAAGGCTTCCGCGCGCTCGCGATTTTCCACCGCGTGGACGGGGCGGCCGGTCCGCACCACGGTGGTGAGCCCGCCCCAGGCGTTCCAGAGATCGTCGGTTTCCATCAGCGCGCCCACGTAATCGGGGCTCGAGCGCACGAGGAATGTGCGGCTCGACGGCGGCAGCTGGTAGTTTCCGTCCTGCTTGGCGAGCAGGCCGAGGGCGCAGAGCCCGTCGAGCAGCATGCGGGTGCCGCGCTCGCTCGCGCCGGCCGATTGGGCGAGATCGGCGGCCGTCTCAGCCCCTTCCGCGAGGCGGGAGAAGAGATCGAGCTGCAGCGCCGCGGTGAGCACGCGCGAGCCCGTCATCGCCATGTAGATCTGCATCAGGCTCCGCGGATCGGCGCCGGCCTTCGCTTCCATTCGTTTCCTCCGGCAATCGATTTTAGCGCATCGTCGGCATCACGTACTCCGCGCCGGCGCGAATGCCCGTGGGCCAGCGCGAGGTGATGGTCTTGACGCGCGTGTAGAAATGCACGCCCTCGGCGCCGTGGACGTTGTGGTCGCCGAAGAGCGAGCGCTTCCAGCCGCCGAAGGAATGGAAGGCCATTGGGACCGGGATCGGAACGTTGATGCCGATCATGCCGATCTTCGCGCGCGAGGCGAACTCGCGCGCGGCGTCGCCGTCGCGGGTGAAGATCGCCGCGCCATTGCCGAACTCGTGCTCGTTGGCGAGGCTCAGCGCTTCCTCGTAGGTCTCGGTGCGGACGACGGAGAGCACGGGGCCGAAGATTTCCTCGCGGTAGATGCGCATCTCGGGGCGCACATGGTCGAAGAGGCAGCCGCCGAGGAAGAAACCCTTCTCGTAGCCTTGCAGCTTGAGGCCGCGGCCATCGACGACGAGCTCCGCACCCTCCTCGATGCCGAGATCGACGTATTGGCGGACCTTGTCGTACGCTTGGCGGGTGACCAGCGGGCCCATCTCGGCCTCGGGATCGGTGGCCGGGCCGATCTTGAGATTTCTCACGCGCGGGGCAAGCTTTTCCATCAGCCGATCGCCGGCGCCGGCGATCGCGACGGCGACCGAGACGGCCATGCAGCGCTCGCCGGCCGAGCCGTAGGCCGCGCCCATCAGCGCATCGGTCGCCTGGGTCATGTCGGCGTCCGGCATCACCAGCATGTGGTTCTTGGCGCCCGCGAGCGCTTGCACGCGCTTATTGTGCGCGGTGCCGGTGTGGTAGATGTACTCGGCGATCGGCGTCGAGCCGACGAAGCTCACGGCGTCGATATCGGGATGAGCGAGGATCGCGTCCACCGCTTCGCGATCGCCGTTGACGACATTGAAGACACCCTCGGGCAAGCCCGCTTCGATGAGGAGCTCGGCGAGGACCAGCGCGGCCGAGGGGTCCTTCTCGCTCGGCTTGAGGACGAAGCTGTTGCCGCAGGCGATGGCGACGGGAAACATCCACATCGGGACCATCGCCGGGAAGTTGAAGGGCGTGATGCCGGCGCAAACGCCGACGGCCTGGCGGATGGAATAGCTGTCGACGTTGGTGGAGACGTTCTCGGTGAACTCGCCCTTGAGAAGATGGGGGATTCCACAAGCGAATTCGACGACCTCGATGCCGCGCGTCACCTCGCCGGCGGCATCGGCGAGCACCTTGCCGTGCTCGGCGCCGATCATCGCGGCGAGCCGGTCGCGGTTCTTCTCGAGGAGATCCTTGAAGGCGAACATCACGCGGGCGCGGCGGAGCGGAGGCGTGCGCGACCAGTCCGGGAAAGCGCGTCGTGCGCTCTGGACGGCCACATCGACCTCGGCGGGAGAGGCGAAGGCGACGCGGGCGGAGATTTCTCCGCTCGCGGGATTGAAGACCTCGCCGCTGCGGCCGCTTTTGCCGCCGACGCGCCTGCCGTCGATGAAGTGGCCGATTTCGCTCACCATTGTGATCCTCCCTTGCTCGCGGCCCGGATGCTTCAGCGGGCGCGGAGCCGGTCGAGGCTCCAGGTTCCGCCGCCCGCGACCGCGAGATAGAGGAAGATGAAGCAGTAGAGCCCGGCGAGCTCGCCGTGATTGAGGCTGGGAAAGAATCCGCGCGGCGCGTAGACCTTGAAATAGGCGACCGCCATCTCGCCGGACATGATGAAGGCGGCTGGGCGGGTGAAGAGGCCGATGGCCACGAGCAGCCCGCCGAAGGTCTCGATGATGCCGGCGAGCCCGAGGAGCGAGAAGAGCGCCACGGTGTGGCCGGCGGGAAAGCCGAACAGCTTGATCAGTCCGTGCTCCATGTAGAAGAGCCCCATCACCAAGCGGAACAGGCTCTGCACGTGCGGTTCCAGGGTACCGAGAAAGCCCGAGCTCTTGGCCATCGTCTTGTCCTTCCTCAGTGCAGGATGATCTCCACGCGACGGTTCTGTGCTTCGCGAACGCCGGGGCCGGTCGGGACCAGGAGATGGGTTTCGCCGTAGCCCGTGATCGCGATCTCCGATTTCGGCACGCCGTCGGCGACCAGCTGGGCCGCGACCGCCGCGGCCCGCCGCTCGGAGAGCGCCTGGTTGTACTGCGCGCTGCCGGAGGTGTCCGTGTAGCCGTTGACGGCGATGCGCGTCACCTGCACAGCGGTTGCGGTGCGCGCCGCCTCGGCGATGATCGCGCGGTCGCGGTCGGTGAGCACCGCCTTGTCCCAATCGAAGAAGACGAGGAAGTTCCGCGCCGGTTGCGGCTGAGGCGCGGCCACGGCTTGCGGGGCGGCGGGCAAAGGCGGGGGCGTGACGCCAAAGGCATAGCGCACGCCGAGCAGGACGCTCTGGTTGTGGTCGAAGGAGAAATCGGTGTTGCCGGTCGCGACGTGGCCGCCGCTCGTATAGCTGCTCGACATGGTGAGCGGGCCCTGGACGCCGAAGAAGCGGTACTCGGCGGTGAGCGAGAGGCCGGGGACATGCCAGACGGGGAAGGAGAGGCCGGCGATTCCCTGATAAGCGAAGTGGCCGGAGGTGTCGTTCGCGGCATAGAGGCTGCCCGGCGCGCTCGCCGAGACGTCCTGCCAGTTCGTCCAGGCATAGCCGGCGCCGGCGCCGATATAGGGGAAGACCCAACGCGAGCTGATGTCGATATCGAAGAGCACGTTCGCCATCACCGCAGTGGTGACCTGCCGGCCGGACGGCGCGGTCGGGTCGCCGGGGCGGAGAATGGCGTGGAGCGGGTTGTCGCGCCAGTCGCCCTCGATCTCGACGCGGAGCCCGTTGCCGAACCCGTAGCCGATGCTGCCGAGGCCCGCGAAGCCGTTGGAGAACTGCGCCCGGCCGCTCGGCAGGTCGAGCCCGGTGGAGGAGTGGATGCTCTCCTGGCCGAGGAAGTTCCATCCGGCGCCGCCGCCGATATAGACGCCCCGGAACGGCTGCGCCTGCGCGGCCGCCGGGGCGGCCAGAATTGCGCTTAGCAGCAGCGCCGGCCGTAGCCTCATCCGCATTCTCCTCCGTCAGCCGAGATCGCCGGCCGGCGCCCGCCATAAACGAAAAAGCTGGCCAGGGCGAACCCTGGCCAGCCTTTTGATGGTCTCGGCCCGGATTAACGAGGATCCCGCGCCGCTTGCGATCGAGACTACTCGATGATGATCTCGACGCGCCGGTTCTGCGGCTCGCGCACGCCCGGCCCGGTGGGGACGAGGAGGTGCGTGTCGCCGAAGCCCATGATCCCGATCACGTTGGCGGGCACGCCGTCGGTGATCAGCTGCGCCTTCACCGACTCCGCACGACGGATCGAGAGACCCATGTTGTACTGCGGCGTGCCGGAGGTGTCGGTGTAGCCGTTCACCTGGATCTTCGTGTACTTGACCTTGGTCGAGTTCTGCGCCGCCTCGGCGATGATCTCCTTCGCCCGGTCGGTCAGGTCGTATTTGTCCCAATCGAAGAACACGAGGTAGGTCCGCGCGGGCGCCGGAGCGGGTGCGGCCATCGGAGCGGGCGGCGGCGGCGGCGGCGCGACGCCGAAGTTATAGCGGGCGCCGAGCAGGAAGCTGTAGTTGTAGTCCTCGTTGACGCCGCTGATCGTCGTGCCGCCGGGGATGTTCGAGGTCGTGCTGTAGCTCCGCGAGCCCGACATGCCCATGAAGCGGAACTCGCCGGTGAGCGCCAAGCCCGGGATCACCGGGATCGGCGCCGCCACGCCGAGAATGCCTTGATAGGCGAACGAGCCTTCGGTCGCGTCCGTGTGTGCCGTTCCGACCGGGCTCGAGATCGTCGCGTTCGACCAATGCGCCCACTGGTAGCCGACGCCGGCGCCAATATAGGGGACGACCGGAAGGCCGAGCTCGAAGTCGTACAGGACGTTCACCATCGGCCCGTACTTGTTTTCCCAGCCGTTGACGTGGGCGCCGGTGGTCGAGCCGGTCATCTGGTTGGTGTAGTAGTCGCCCTGGAGCTCGACCCGGAGGCCATTGCCGAAGCCCCAGCCGACGCTGCCGAGCCCGACGAAGCCGCCGCCGAACTTGACGTGGCTCTGGAACGTGCCGAGGTCCGAAGTTAGCGTGCCCTTTTCGTTGCTGAGAATGTTGTAGCCAAGCCCGCCGCCCACATAGAGGCCCGTTACGGGCTGCGCCTGGGCTATCACGGGCGCCGCCATGACCGTTGCGGCCAGTAGCGCAGTCCGGAGCTTCATGGGTCTTCTCCTCGTTCCGCTCACGCTTCCGCAGTGAAGATGCCAAGCGGCCCAGCGCCGTACCGGCTTTTGCTTCCTGCGTGTCCTGGAGCTTCCTTTACCACAATCGGCATGGGCGGCCAGAAGTCCGTTGCGATTTTGTGGGCATGTGTTGTGGAATTGCCACAGTAACGAAGGCAGAAAGGCAACACCATTGCTTGACACCCCGAAATCACGCGATACGCGCCGCGAAGGGCGGCAGGAGATCGGGGGAAGGGAACTCAATCACCCAGAGATCGGGGTCGCTCCTGACCTGGCGGGCAAGATAGGCGTCCGCGGCCCGCTCGTCGACCGGCTCGGCACCGGTCGCGCGCATCCAGGCCGGCTCGCCCTCGGCGGTGCGGAACTGCGAAAGCACGCAAAGCCCGCCGGCGGCGCGCAAAACGACAAGCACCCCACCGGCATCGCGGTCGCCGCGGCGCAGCATCACGCCAGGACGCCCGGCCGCATCGCCGAGGCGAAGCGCCATGCTGACCCAGATTTCCGTCTTCAACCGTGGCTCGGACACGGGGCACCCTCACGCTGCCGCCCGTCTTGAACTGGCCCATCTTGAACCGCTGGGGCCGCCCTGCGACAAGCGGCCGCGGATGGCAAGGGAAAAGCACGTGCCGAAGCCGATGTCGGATGGAAAGCTCGCCTACGAGCGCCGCCGCGCCGCAAAGGCCGGCATGAGCCTCGAGAAATGGCTCGATTCGAAGGAGAGGGAGGCGGAGTTGCGCGCCCGCGAGGAGCGTGTCGAGAAGCCGAAGGCCAAGCGCCCCGGCCTCTTCTCGCGCCTGATCGAAAAGGCACACAAGCCGCTTTAGGCGGCCCGCCTCATGCACGACATCAAGCGCCTGCCGGGCTCGCGGATCGTCGAGATCTCGCGGCTGGCCTTCGCCACCCCCGATATCGACCTCCTTTGCTTCGGCGAATCGGACCAGCCAAGCCCGGAAGCGGCCCACGAGGCCGCGCGCGCCGCGCTCGACGCCGGCATCACCAAATACGTGGACGTCCGCGGCGTGCCGCCGCTCCGCGAGGCCCTCGCCCTCTACCTCACCAACCTCCACAAACACCCCGTCTCCGAGTCCCGCATCCAGGTCACCGCTTCGGGCATGGCTGCCTTGAACCTGGCGCTTGCCGCCACGGTCGGCGCCGGCGAGCGCGTGCTCGTCCACACGCCCGCCTGGCCCAACGGCGCCAACGCCGCCCGGCTGCACGGCGCCGAGATCGTCACCCTCCCCCTGACACCCCTCCCCGACGGACGCTTCCGGCTCGACCTCGACCGCCTCGCCACCCTGCTGCCGGGCACCCGCGCCTTCCTGCTCAACACACCCAACAACCCAACCGGCTGGACTGCCACTCAGAACGAGCTGGCCGCCATCCTCGCCCTCTGCCGCCAAAACGGCACCTGGCTCATCTCGGACGAGGTCTACTCACGCCTCACCTACGACGGCAGCCAAGCCGCCCCCTCGCTCCTCGATATCGCCACCCCGGACGACCGCACCATCGTCTGCAACAGCTTCAGCAAAACCTGGATCATGACCGGCTGGCGCCTCGGCTGGATGGTGCTGCCCGAGAACACCCGCGACGCCATCGCCGAAATCGTCGAGGTCACCCACTCCTCGGTCGCCCCCTTCATCCAACACGCCGGCATCGCTGCGCTGGCCGACACCACCACACCCGAATCCTTCCGCAGCTTCTGCGCCCAAGGCCGCACCATGGTGACCAACGCCCTCACCGGCATGAACGGCATCCGCTACAGCGCCCCGGACGCCGCCTTCTACGCCTTCATCGGCATCGACGGCCTCACCGACAGTATGAATCTCGCCCAATCCCTCGTGCTCAACCACAAGGTCGCCACCGCACCCGGCAGCGCCTTCGGCGAAGGCGGCGAAGGCCACCTCCGCATCTGCTTCGCCCAATCCCCCGCCCGCCTCTCCCGCGCCCTCGACCGGCTCCGCGCCGGCCTGCGCGCGGCAGCGGAGTAGCCGGGAAAGAAAGAAAGCAAGGCCAGGGGACGCTGTCCCCTGGACCCCTGCCAGGGTCTGGGACCCTGGACCCCGTTCGCTTGGCAGGCGCTGAGAGCGGTTTGGGCGTTTGCGCGTCGCGCAAACGCCCAAACCGCTCTCAGCGCCTGCCAAAACGAAAGGGTTCCAAGGGCTCAGCCCTTGGCGGGGTTCCAAGGGGCAGAGCCCCTTGGTCATACTTTCTTTCTACTCTGCGGCCGCCCGCAGGCCGGCGCCGGCGGCGATGGGGCAGAGGGGGGTGGCGGCCGCGAGGAGGGCCGCGAGGAAGAGGAGCTCGGGTTTGGGGTTGGGGGTGGTGGCGGCGATCGTGCCGAAGATGAGGATGGGGGTGGCGAGGGGGAGGAGGAGGATGGGCAGGAGGGTGCCGGGGCGGCGGCTGCCGAGGACGAGGGCGGCGCCGGCGGTGCCGAGGAGCGAGAGGGTGAGGGTGCCGGGGAGGAGGCCGGCGACGAGCGGGGCGATGTGGGAGGGGTCGATGCGGAGCATGACGGCGATCGGGCCGGCGGCGATGAGGAGGGGCAGGCCGGTGAGGAGCCAGTGGGCGGTGGCTTTGCTGAAGGCGATGGCGGAGGGGGAGAGGCCCGAGAGGAGGAGCTGGTCGAGCGAGCCGTCGTCGTAGTCAGCGCCGAAGAGGCGGTCGAGCGGGAGAAGGGTGGCGAGGAGGGCGGTGACCCAGACGATGCCGGGGGCGAGGAGGCTGAGGGTGGCGGGAGCGGGGCCAACGGCGAGCGGGAAGAGCGAGGCGGTGACGAGGAAGAAGAGGAGGGCGGCGAGGCTGTCGCTGCCGTGGCGGAGCGCAAGCGTGAGCTCGCGGTGGATGAGCGCTCTCATCCGAGGGCGAGCTCGGTGGCGTCGGGGAGCGGGAGCGGGGTGTGGGAGGCGGCGATGACGAGCCCGCCCTGGGCGCGGTGGGCGGCGATGAGGGAGGCGAGGCGGGCGGTGGCCGATTGGTCGAGGGCGTTGGTGGGTTCGTCGAGGAGCCAGAGCGCGGCGTTGGAGAGGGCGATGCGGGCGAGGGCCAGGCGGCGTTTCTGGCCGGCGGAGAAGAGGCGGGCGGGAAGGTCGGCGAGGGGCGAGAGGTCGAGGGCGGCGAGGGCGGTTGCGATGCTGCGGCCGGAGAGGCGGGCGGCGAAGCGGAGGTTCTCGGCGGCGGTGAGGGCGGGTTTGATGGCGTCCTGGTGGCCGAGATAGGCGACGCGGGTGGCGTGGGTCGGGAGGTCGTGGAGGG
The DNA here is from genome assembly GCA_963745975.1 of uncultured Pseudomonadota bacterium. Classification (GTDB taxonomy): domain Bacteria; phylum Pseudomonadota; class Alphaproteobacteria; order Acetobacterales; family Acetobacteraceae; genus JAKAWQ01. The sequence continues at coordinate 552,487 of CAVUZJ010000009.1, read as the reverse complement.
CGTCCTCGCGGTTCCAGGTCAGGCGGCCGGCGGCCGGCGGGAGGAGGCCGGCGAGGAGGCGCAGCAGGGTGGATTTGCCGGCGCCGTTGGGGCCGCGCACGAGGAGTGCGCCGCTGGCGGCGAGGGTGAAGGAGAGGTCGCGGAAGATCAGCCTCTCGGCCCGGATCGCCGCGAGCGCGTCCGCTTGAAGCAGGGTTTCTCTCATCATCGCGGCTTGTTGCCGGCGGCCGGAAGTCTATGGTTTATGCGGGCGCAGCATAACGGCAAGGGGATCGGTGATGAGCATCGGGCAGGATAGCCTGAAGACCCGTCGCACGCTCGCGGTGGACGGCAAGGAATACCATTATTTTTCGCTGGATGCTGCGGCCCGGTCATTGGGCGATCTTTCGCGGCTGCCGGTGAGCCTCAAGGCCCTGCTCGAGAACGTTCTGCGCTCGGAGGACGGCAAGACCTACACGGTCGAGGATGCGCGCGCGATCGCGGCCTGGCTTGCGGAGGGTCATTCGGAGCGCGAGGTGCCGTTCCGCCCGGCGCGGATCCTGATGCAGGACTTCACCGGCGTGCCGGCGGTGGTGGATCTCGCGGCGATGCGCGACGGGATCGTTCGTCTCGGCGCCGATCCGGCGAAGGTCAATCCGCTGGTGCCGGTCGATCTGGTGATCGACCATTCGGTGATGGTCGATGTGTTCGGCAAGGCGGACGCGCTGGAGCGGAATGTCGAGGCCGAGTTCCATCGCAATGGCGAGCGCTACAGCTTCCTCCGGTGGGGGCAGGATGCGTTCGCCAATTTCCGCGTGGTGCCGCCGGGGACCGGCATCTGCCATCAGGTGAACCTCGAATATCTCGCGCAAGGGGCGTGGACGAGCGAGGTCGGGGGTGTGCGTTACGTCTATCCCGACACCGTGTACGGGACCGACAGCCACACGACGATGGTGAACGGGCTCGGCGTGCTGGGCTGGGGCGTCGGCGGGATCGAGGCCGAGGCGGCGATGCTCGGCCAGCCGATCGCGATGCTGATCCCGGACGTGATCGGCGTGCGGCTGACGGGGCGGATGCCGGAGGGCTCGACCGCGACCGATCTCGTGCTGACCGTGACGGAGATGCTGCGCAAGAAGGGCGTGGTCGGGAAGTTCGTGGAGTTCTTCGGGCCGGGGCTCGACCAGCTTCCGCTCGCCGATCGCGCGACGATCGGGAACATGTCGCCCGAGTATGGCGCGACCTGCGGGTTCTTCCCGCTCGATCGCGTGGCGATTGCGTACATGCAGCTCACGGGGCGGGATCCGCACCGGATTGCACTCGCGGAGGCGTATGCGAAGGCGCAGGGGATGTGGCGCGACGAGACGACGCCGGAGCCGCGTTTTTCCGACGTAGTATCGCTCGATCTCGGAGCCGTGCGGCCTTCGATTTCGGGGCCGAAACGGCCGCAGGACCGGGTGCCGCTCGTCGAGGCGGGGAAGGCGTTCGGCGTCGCGCTCACGAAATCGCTCGGCGTGCCGGCGAACGATGTCGGCAAGCGGGTGAAGGTCGAGGGGCGGAACTTCGAGCTGGCGCATGGGCATGTGGTGATCGCGGCGATCACGAGCTGCACCAACACCTCGAACCCGTGGGTGATGACGGCTGCGGGGTTGGTGGCGCGTAAAGCGCGCGCGCGCGGGCTGATGCCGAAGCCGTGGGTGAAGACATCGCTCGCTCCCGGTTCGCAGGTGGTGAGCGAGTATCTGGCGAAATCGGGGTTGCAGGAGGATCTCGACGCGCTCGGCTATGAGCTGGTCGGGTACGGGTGCACGACCTGCATCGGCAATTCGGGGCCGCTCGACGAGCCGATCGCCGAGGCGATCGAGGACAACAAGCTGGTGGCGGTGGCGGTGCTTTCGGGCAACCGCAATTTCGAGGGGCGCATCCATCCGAACGTGCGCGCGAACTATCTCGCGAGCCCGCCCTTGGTGGTTGCGTACGCGCTGCTCGGGACGATGAGCGAGGACATCGCGACCGCCTCTCTCGGCACCGACCGCGAGGGAAAGCCTGTCTATCTCAAGGATATCTGGCCCTCCAATGCCGAGATCGCGGAGGTGGTGCAGGCGAGCGTGCTGCCCGAGATGTTCCGCAAGCGCTATGCGGAGGTGTTCCGCGGGCCCGCGCAGTGGCGCGCCATCGAAGTCGCCGGCGGGACCGGCACCTATCGCTGGTCCGATTCCTCCACTTACGTGCGCAACCCGCCCTACTTCGAGGGGATCACGCCCGAGCCTGCGCCGGTCGGCGATATCATGGGCGCGCGGATCCTGGCCCGCCTCGGCGATTCGATCACCACCGATCACATCAGCCCGGCGGGCTCGATCCGCCGGTCCTCGCCGGCCGGGGAGTATCTGCTCGAGCGGCAGGTGCTGGAGAAGGACTTCAACAGCTACGGCGCGCGGCGCGGCAACCATGAGGTGATGATCCGTGGCACCTTCGCCAATATCCGCATCCGGAACGAGCTCTTGAGCGGCGTCGAGGGCGGCTACACGAAGCACTATCCGTCCGGCGAGCAGATGCCGATCTTCGACGCCGCGATGCGCTACCAGAAGGAGGGCGTGCCGCTGGTGGTGCTGGGCGGGAAGGAATACGGCACCGGTTCCTCGCGCGACTGGGCGGCGAAGGGGACGCTGCTGCTCGGCGTGAAGGCGGTGCTGGTCGAGAGCTTCGAGCGCATCCATCGCTCCAATCTGGTGGGGATGGGCGTGCTGCCGCTGACGTTCCTCGAAGGGACGGACCGCAATTCGCTCGGGCTGAAGGGCGAGGAGGTGCTCGACATCGTGGGGCTCACCGATATCAAGCCGCGGATGGAGCTGACGCTCGTCATCCATCGGCCGGACGGGACGGTGGACAAGGCGGGCGTGCGTTGCCGGATCGATACGATCGACGAGGTCGCCTATTACCGCCATGGGGGCATCCTCCAATACGTGCTGCGGGGGATGGCGAAGGCGGCCTGACGCGGGCGCCTGACGGGGAAAATTGTCCGGACAGACTTCCCGTTTTCGTCCGGCGGCGGATCTCGCCCGTCCGCCGATCGCCTTCGATCCGCGCGCGCTGAGCGTTCTCGAGGGGCTGCGCGCGGCCCTTGCCGTGGCGGCGATCGTCGCGGTGGGGACCGCGCTGCAGCGGCCCGACCTCATGTTGGCGGCACTCGGCGCGCTGCTCACCTGCCTCGCCGATCCGGGCGGGCCGCTGAAGCAGCGCGTCGGCCCGCTGGTGGGCTTCGGGCTGATCGGGGCGGCGCTGCTCGGCGGGTTCGGGCTGGTGCGCGGGCTGCCGCTCGCGGTGGAGCTCGTGCTCGCCGCACTCGCGCTCTTCGCGCTCAGCTTCGCGCGAATCTATGGGCTCGCCGCGCAGCAGCTCGGCAGCCTGCTCTCCGTGGTGCTGATCCTGGCACTCGACGCACCGTTGCCGGGCCTCGGCGCCGCGGCGAAGGTCGCCGCGTTCTTCCTCGCCGGCAATCTCTGGGCAGTCCTGCTGACCCTGGTCATCTGGCCGCTCCATCCCTACGGGCCGGTGCGCGAGGCGCTTGCCCGGGTCTGGCGGGCGCTCGCCGACCTCGCGCGCGATCTCTACCGGATATGCAACGAACCGCCGGGGACGGCGTGGGACGAGCATGCGCGGGTGCATCGGCGCGCCGTGCGCGACGCGATCGAGCAGGCGCGCGCGGTCGTTCTCGATGCGCTTTCCGCGCGCGGCTCGCGCAGCCCGCGCGCGGCCCAGAGCCTGATCCGGTTCGAGGCAGCGGAACAGCTCTTCGGCGCGCTGATCGGGCTTTCGGAGACGCTGGAGGAGGCGGACGAGGCGACGCGGCGGTCGGCGGGGCGGCTGCTTCGGCGGGCGGCCGCGCTCCTCTCGGTTGCGGCGGCCGCGATCGCGGCGGATCGCCCGGCGCCGGTCGAGAAAGTCCGCCGCGCGGTGGCAGCACTCGGCGCGGAAGACGCGCCGCCGGCGCTCGCGCCGTTCGCGCATTGCATCGCCGAGCGGCTGACGCTTGCGAACACGGTCTCGGTGGCGGGCAACCTCGTGCCGGGCGCAGCCATCGGGGCGGCGCCGGCGCTCTCCTCACGGGCGCGGCTGGCCGGGCCGCTCGCCGCCAACGTCCGCTTCTCCTCCGTGGCACTCCGCCACGCGCTGCGCGTCGCCGTCGTCGGCGCGCCGGCGCTGGCGCTCACGGCGCTTTGGACCGGCCCGCTCGGCCACTGGCTCACCATCACGCTCCTGCTCACCATGCAGCCCTATTTCGCGCTCACCTGGGTGCGCGCGCTGGAGCGCATCGGCGGCACGGTGCTGGGCGGGGTGCTGGCCGCGGCGATCGCCTATTTCTGCCGCTCGCCGTTCGCGATCGTCGCGGTGCTCTTCCCGCTCAACGTTCTCGCCTTCAGCCTGCGGCGGGTGAGCTTCGGGCTCTACATGGCGGCGCTGACGCCGATCGTGGTGCTGCTGGTCGAGATGGAGGCGCCGGGGACGAGCGAGCTCGCGATCGCGTTCCAGCGGGCGCTCTACACGCTGATCGGCGGCGTGCTCGCCGTGGTGGGGACGCTGGCGCTGTGGCCGAGCTTCGAGCCGGAACGGCTGGCGCAGGAGATTTCTCGTGCGATCGCCGCACATGCCGGTTACGCGCGCGCGGTACTCTCGCTCTTCATGGGCGAGGCCGTGCCCGCCGAGGTGGAATCATGGCGGCGGGCGGCGGGGCTCGCGAGCAACAACCTCGAGGCATCGCTCCAGCGGGCGCTGAACGAGCCGGTGGGCCGGCGGCAAAGACACCTCGAAGCCGCCGCGCTGATCGACGCGGCGCTGCGGCGGATCGCCGGACGGCTGGCGGCCATGCAGCAGGACACGACACTCGCGGCCTCGCTGCCGCGGCAAAGCTGGGCGGAATGGCGCGACTGGCTCGGCCGCGCGATGGACGCGGCCACGAAAAACGAAGCCCTGCCCCCACGCCCCACAGCAAGCGGGGGCGAAGCACTCGCACGCATTGCCCGACAGGTGGAGCTGCTGCCCGAGGCACTGACCCGCCCGGAAGAAAGACCAAGGGGCTCTGCCCCTTGGAACCCCGCCAAGGGCGAGCCCTTGGAACCCGTTCGTTTTGGCAGGCACTGAGGGCGGTCTGGCTTTGCGCGTTCCGCGCAAAGCCAGACCGCCCTCAGTGCCTGCCAAGCGAATGGATTGCAAAGGCTCCGCCTTTGCCAGGGGGTCCAGGGGGACAGCGTCCCCCTGGCCTTTTCAGGCGGCTTGGCGGGCCATGGCGTGGATGCGCCGGGCCATGGCGGCGATGCCGTTGCCGCGGTTGGTGGAGAGGGCGCCGATGAGGCCGAGTTCGTTGAGGAAGGCGGGGTCGGTGGCGGTGATTTCGGCGGGGGCGCGGCCGGAATAGACGCGGAGCAGGAGGGCGACGAGGCCGGCGACGATGGCGGCGTCCGAGGCGCCGGCGAGGTGGAGGCGGCCGTCGCGGAGCGTGCCGGCGAGCCAGACGCGGCTTTGGCAGCCGGCGACGCGGTGGGTCTCGTCCATCCAGGCGGTGGGAAATGGGGGAAGGGTGCGGCCGAGGTCGATGATGTAGCGGTAGCGGTCCTCCCAGTCGTCGAAGAGGGCGAGCTCTTCGGCGATGGCGGCCTTCGCCGCCGCGGCGGAGGCTTCTCCGGGAATGGCGAAGGGGGCTTCCGCGTTCACCGGCGGCATGTGCGTGGCGCGCCGGCGCGCGTCAAGGATCAGCTTGCGGGCTCTTTCGCGTGCCAGTCCTCGGCGGTGGCGCCGGCGAGCGCCTGGATGCGTTCCTCGTCGCGGGCAAGTTCGGCGGCGGGGCCGGCGTGGACGATCGCGCCGTCGTCGAGCACGTAGGCGAAGTCGGCGATTTCGAGGCTCATGCGGACGTTCTGCTCGACCAGCAGCACCGAGATGCCTTCGTTGCGCATTTCGGCGACGATGCGGAAGACGTCGCGGACGATGAGCGGTGCGAGGCCCTGGGAGGGTTCGTCGAGGATCAGGACCCGCGGGTTGAGCAGGAGCGCGCGGGCGATCGAGAGCATCTCCTGCTCGCCGCCCGAGAGCTGGCGGCCGCGATTCATCCGCCGTTCCTGAAGGCGCGGGAAGAGCTGGTAGACGCGCGGGATCGTCCATGGTCCGGGGCGCTCGAGCGGAACCTTCAGGTTTTCCTCGACCGAGAGGTTGGGAAAGATGCGGCGGCCTTCCGGCACGTAGCCGACGCCGAGGGCGGCGATGCGGAAGCTCGGCCAGCGCGTGGTCTCGCGGCCGAAGATGCGCACGGTGCCTTCGCGTGCCGGCGTCAGGCCCATCAGGCTGCGCATCGTCGTTGTCTTCCCGGCGCCGTTTCGGCCGAGGAGGGTGGTGAGCTTGCCTTCCTCGACGGCGAGGCTGACGCCGTGGAGGATGTGGCTCTTGCCGTAGTAGGTGTGGAGGCCCTCAACCTCGATGGCGTTCATGCCGCTTTTCCCAGATAGGCCACCTGCACGGCGGGGTTGGCGGCGATCTCCTCGGGCGTTCCGTCGGCGAGCAGCGCGCCCTGGTCGAGCACCGAGATCCGGTCCGCGAGGTGGAAGACCACGCGCATGTCGTGCTCGACGAGGATGATGGTGTAGCTCTTGTCGCGGTGGAGCTTGCGGATCAGGCCCGCGATCTCGAAGGTTTCCTGTTCGCCCATGCCGGCGGTCGGCTCGTCGAGCAGCAGCAGCCGCGGGCGGAGCGCCAAGGCCATCGCGATTTCGGCGGCGCGCTGGTCGCCGTGGGCGAGCTCGCCCACCAGGCGGTGGGATTTGTCGGCGAGCCCGGTGAGGCCGACGGTTTCCTCGACGGTCGCGGCGATGTCGTGCATCGCGGTCGCGCCGAGCCAGGGCCGGAGCGCGTAGCCCGCCGCCACCTCGGCCGCGATGCGCACATTCTCGCGCACGGAGAGCTCGGGGAACACTTCGGTGATCTGGAAGGTGCGCGCCATGCCGCGCTTGACGCGCTCCGCGGCGGTGAGCCGCGTGACGTTCCGCCCGTCGAAGAGGATCTCGCCCGCGGTCGGCGGGAAGAAGCCGGTGATGAGGTTGAAGAAGGTGGTCTTGCCGGCGCCGTTCGGGCCGATGATGGCGCGGAGCTCGCCCTTGGCGACGGTGAGCGAGACCTCGCGCACCGCGATCAGGCTGCCGAAATGCTTCGAGACGTTGCGGACCTCGAGCATGCTCATGCGGCACTCCGGCGGCGCAGCACGCCGAGCAGGCCGCGGGGGAAGAACATCACGACGAGGACGAAGACGGCCCCGATGAAGAAGAGCCAGTTGACCGTGATGCCCGAGATATAGTCCTGCAGGACCTCGAACACCGCAGCGCCGAGCAGCGGTCCCCAGAAGCTGCGCATGCCGCCGAGCACGCACATGATGACGAGCTCGCCCGAGAGGTCGGTATAGAGCGAGGAGGGATCGGCGAAATTGTTGAGCAGCGCGTAGAGCGCGCCGGCCGCGCCGATGCAGAAGGAGGAGATGGTGAAGGCGAGCCAGATGTGGCGGTCGACCGGGATGCCGAGGAAGCGGGCGCGGCGCTCGTTCTCGCGGATCGCGAGCAGGGTGCGCCCGAAGGGCGAGCGGAGGATGAAGCCCATGACGCCGACGACGATCGCGAAGACGGCAAGGACGAAGTAGTAGAAGGCAAGCTCGTTCTTCTGGATGTGGAGGATGAATGCGCCGAGATGGATCGGCTGGCGCTGGAAGCCGCGCAAACCGTCGAAGCCGCCGGTGACGGAATCCCATTTGTAGGCGATGTAGTAGAAGACCTCCTGGAAGGCGATGGTGACGAGGGCGAAATAGATGCCCCGGCGGCGGCAGATCAGCGCGCCCACCGCGCTGCCGACGACGCCGCCCAAGACGATGCCGGCGATCAGCGCGAGCGGCGTGGAGGGCGCGACGTAGCGCAGGATCATCCCCGCGCCATAGACCCCGATCCCGAAATAGGCCGCGTGCCCGAAGCTCACGACGCCGGTGAAGCCGATCAGGAAGTTGAGCGCCATCGCCGCGAGGCCGATCACCAGGATGCGCGAGCCGAGCGCGGTATAGCCGCCGACGAGCGGCATCCAGAAGGGGGCCGCGATCAGCACGATCCAGATGCCGGCGAGGATGACGAGCGGCCGCCGCTCGGTAGGCACGAGGGAGGTGGCACCGGCGGCGCCGCTCATTGCATGCCCTCCTCGCCGAGCAGCCCGCGCGGTCTGAGCAGCAGGACGATCGCCATGATCACGTAGATCACCACCTGGCTTGCCGAGGCATAGAAGATAGTGGTGATCGCCGCGGCGACGCCGATCAGGAGGCCGCCGAGGAGCGTGCCGACCAGGCTTCCCATGCCGCCCACGATGATGGCGACGAAGCTCGGCAGCAGCAGGTCATCGCCCATGTTCGGGTTGAGCCCGATCTGCCCGCCGGCGAGCACGCCGGCGAGCCCGGCCAAGAAGATGCCGAAGGCGAAATTGAGCGAGCGCAGCAGCCGGACATTGATGCCGAGCGCCGAGACCGTTTCGAGGTCGAGCACGCCGGCACGGATGCGCATGCCCATCCGGGAGTAGCGGAGGAAGGCGAACAGCCCGGCCACGGCGATGATGACGATGCCGACGACGAATACCCGATAGCCGGTGAGGAAGAAGAATTCCTGGCTGAGCGGCTGGGAGATGCTCGCCGGCGTCGTCAGCGGCAGGCCGTTCACGCCCCAGATGTAGCGGCAACCGTCCTGGATCATGAAGGCGAGGCCGAAGGTGAGCAGCAGGCTGTAGATCGGGTCGCGGCCGTAGATGCGCCGGATCATTGTCCGCTCGACCACGAAGCCGAGGACCGCGGTGAGCAGCGGCGCAAGCAGAAGCGAGGGCCAGAAGCCGACATAGGGAATGAGGACGTAGGCGAGATAGCCGCCGAGGGCGAGGAAGTTGCCGTGCGCGAAGTTGATGACGTTGCTGAGGTTGAGGATCATCGAGAGGCCGAGCGCGGTCAGCACGTAGAAGGCGCCGATGATCAGCCCGTTGAAGAGATTGAAAAGCACCAGTTGGAGCATCGGCGTCCCTGTGGCTCGTTTATTCTTCTATTCTTGCGGGTAAAAGAAACCCCTGCCGCGCGGCGCCGGGCCGGCGACAGGGGTTCGCCTGCCTTCCCGCGCTAGCTCGGGTAGGTCATGTGGCAGCCGGTATCGGCGAGCGGCAGCGCCGTATCGCCGGGTACTAGCTCGGCCGCGCTAAAGAAGTTGTAAGGGTCGTTCGCCGGCGGGGTATGCACTTCGCCCGCGAAGATGTTGGGCATCAGCTCGTGATCGCCGGCGCGGTAATAGACCTTGCCGGGCTGCAGCGCGACCTCGGGCGGCAGTTCCATGCCCTCGAGCGCGTGCGCGAGGTCGATCGCCTTCGTGCTCTTCGCCTTCTCGACGGCGAGCTTGACCGAGTAGATCGAGACATAGCCGAACCAGTGCCGCGCCGAGCATGGCTTCTTGTAGCGATCGACGATGCCGGTCACGAATTCCTTGACGTATGGCACGCCGGGCTGGTCCCACCACCACTCCATGTCCCACCAGCCGGTCTGCGCCGCAGCCGGCACGGCGACGATCTCCTCGCACTCGAAGAGCGCGCCCCCGAGCGCCATGTCCTTGGCCATGCCGAACTGGACGAATTGCTTCATGCAGTCGATCTGGGCGAGCCCGCCCATGTTGTTGAGCAGCACGTCCGGCTTGTAGGCCTTGGCCCGGATCAGGCTGGCGGAGAAATCGCTGTTGGCGATCGGCAGCAGCTCCGCCTCATAGGTGCCACCGGCCTTCTCGAGGTTCTTGACGAACCCGGCCTGCAGCGTATGGCCGTAGGCGTAGTCGGGCGTGATGAAGTACCAGCGCTTGCCGAACTTCTTGATCAGGATCTGCGAGATCGCGTTGGCGTCCATCGAGGTCGTGTTGCAGATGCGGAAGACGTTCCAGGCGCAGTCCTTGCCGGTGATCGGGTCGGTATGGCCGCCCGGGACGATGTGCAGGATGCCCTTCTCGGTCGCCACCTGGGCAACCGCGTAGGCGATGCCCGAGTTGACGTCGCCCATCGTCACGTCGACATGGTCCTTGTCGATCAGCTCGCGGATCTTCTCGACGCCGGTGCCGACATCGTTCGCCGAATCCTCGACGAAGAGCTGGACCTGGCGGCCGGCGATGCCGCCCTTCTTGTTGATCTCGTCCACTGCGTAGTGCGCGCCCTGGACCTCCGAGACCGCGAGGAGGGAAAGGCTGCCGGTGAGCGGGTCGACGAAGCCGATCTTGAACGGCACCTCGCCGAGCGCCTTGACGATGAAGGGCGAAGTGACCTGGACGGCGCCCATGGCGCCGAGCGCCGCCCCCGCCTTGAGTATGCCGCGCCGGCCAAGCCGGCCCGACGGATTCCCTTGAACCATTCCGTTCCTCCCTCTCTGCATGGGCCGGATTTGAGTACGCGCCGGCTTCCCACGCCGCGCCCAAGCGCGGATTGCGCTGTGATAATGTCTTGTCCCCCGGCGGCACACAATAACTTTCGGCAGTTCGCGCGGCGGCCCCAAGGGGCAGCCCAAAGGGACGCCCAAAGGGACGCCCAAAGGGACCAGCATTGACAGGGAAGGGGCGAGCACCGATCCTTGAGCGACCGAGGGGAGCCCCGCCAGGGGGCTGAGATACCGCCGGTCCGCGCGGGCCAACCGCCGCGGACAGCGTGGTGACCCTGCGAACCTGAACCGGGTCATGCCGGCGGAGGGACGGGTGCCTCATCGCAGAACCCCCCTTCCCGGCGCCCGCAAGCGAGGAGGCGCCGATGACGGCCCAGGCTAAGTCCGCGACCCGGCCGGAGAGCGTCACCACCGGGCCGATCGCCGGCTCGCGCAAGACCTATGTTCCGCTCGCGGGCCGGCCCGATGTTGCGGTGCCGTTCCGCGAGGTGCTGCTCGATCCGACCGCGGCCGAGCCGCCGTTCCGCCTCTACGACACTTCCGGCCCCTACAGCGATCCGGCGGCCGCGATCGATCTCGCCGCCGGCCTCGCACCGCTGCGCGCCTCCTGGATCGCGGCGCGCGAGCCCGAGGGCGGCGCCCCGCGCGCGGTGCAGCCGGAGGACAACGGCAACGTCTCGGCGGAGAAGCTGCTCGCGCCCTGCCCGGCCGCGCATCTCGTGCAGGCGGCGGCGGAGGGGCGGCCCATCACGCAGCTCGAATTCGCGCGGATGGGCATCATCACCGAGGAGATGCGGTACGTCGCGCATCGGGAGAATCTCGGCCGCGCCGCGGCGGCGGAGGGTGCGGCGGAGCGGCGCGCCGACGGCGAGGATTTCGGCGCCGAGTATCCCGGACTTCATCACGCCCGAGTTCGTGCGCGCCGAGATCGCGCGCGGGCGGGCGATCATCCCCGCCAACATCAACCACGCCGAGCTCGAGCCCACCATCATCGGCCGCAACTTCCTCGTCAAAGTGAATGCGAACATCGGCAATTCCGCCGTCAGCTCGGGCGCGGCCGAGGAGGTGGAAAAGCTCGTCTGGGCGATCCGCTGGGGCGCGGATACCGTGATGGACCTCTCGACGGGGCGGAACATTCACAACATCCGCGGCTGGATCTTGCGCAACGCGCCGGTGCCGATCGGCACCGTGCCGATCTACCAGGCGCTGGAAAAGGTCGATGGCGAGCCGGAAAAGCTCGACTGGCCGGTGTTCAGGGACACGCTGATCGAGCAGGCCGAGCAGGGCGTGGACTACTTCACCATCCATGCCGGCGTCCGCCTCGCCTATATTCCGCTGACCGCACGCCGGGTCACCGGGATCGTCTCGCGCGGCGGCTCGATCATGGCGCGCTGGTGCCTCGCCCATCACCGCGAGAGCTTCCTCTACGAGCATTTTTCCGACATCTGCGACATCATGCGCCGCTACGACGTCTCCTTCTCGCTCGGCGACGGATTGCGCCCGGGCTCGATCGCGGACGCCAACGACGCCGCCCAGTTCGCCGAGCTCGAGACGCTGGGCGAGCTCACGAACATCGCCTGGGAGAAGGGCTGCCAGGTGATGATCGAGGGGCCCGGCCACGTGCCGATGCACAAGATCAAGGTGAATGTGGAGAAGCAGCTCGCGGTATGCGGCGAGGCGCCGTTCTATACGCTGGGGCCGCTCGTCACGGACATCGCGCCCGGCTACGACCACATCACCTCCGCGATCGGGGCGGCGATGATCGGTTGGTTCGGCACCGCAATGCTCTGCTACGTCACACCGAAGGAGCATCTCGGCCTGCCGGACCGCGACGACGTGAAGGCGGGCGTGATCGCCTACCGCATCGCCGCTCACGCGGCGGATCTCGCCAAGGGCCATCCGGCGGCCAAGCTCCGCGACGACGCGGTCTCGCGCGCGCGCTTCGAATTCCGCTGGGAGGACCAGTTCAATCTCGGGCTCGACCCCGACACCGCGCGCGCCTTCCACGACGAGACGCTGCCCAAGGACGCGCACAAGCTCGCGCATTTCTGTTCCATGTGCGGGCCGAAATTCTGCTCGATGAAGATCACCCAGGATCTGCGCGCGGAGGCCGAGCGGATGGCCGGGCTGGAAGCGAAGAGCGCCGAGTTCCGCGAGCATGGCGGGGCGCTCTATGTGCCCGACTCCGCCGCCGCCGACTGAGAGCCCGCCTGCGAATGCTACTGCGGTGGTCGTCCGACGCGGCTTTCTCCGCTTCCGGTGCTCACGGCCCTTTAAGGCCGCTCCGCTCCGGTTCTCGAAAGCCGCGCCGGGCCGGCGCCTGCGGCGCCTCCGACTCACCGCAGCGCATTCTCGAACGGGCTCTTAGTCTTCCCGCATGACCCGCCCGCTCAAGGTCGCGGTGCAGATGGACCCGCTCGCGTCCATCAAGCCCGACGCCGATTCCACCTTCGTGCTGATGCTCGAGGCCCAGGCGCGCGGCCATCTCCTTTGGCATTACGAGGTGAAGGACCTCGCCTTCACGAGCGAGGGCGAAACCAAGCACCTTGCGGCGCAGGCCCGGCGCGTCCATGTGGCGCGGCCGCCGGCGGAAACCTGGCGCACCGGTCCCGAGGAGACCCTCGATCTTGCGACGATGGACGTGGTGCTGATGCGCCAGGACCCGCCCTTCGACCTCGCCTATATCACGGCGACGCACCTGCTCGAGCATATCCAGCCCGGAACGCTGGTGGTGAACGACCCGCGGGCGGTGCGCAACGCGCCCGAGAAGCTGCTGGTCACGCATTTTCCCGAGCTGATGCCGCCCACTCTCGTGAGCTGGGATGCGGCGGCGATGCGCGCCTTCCGCGCCGAGCAGGGCGAGATCGTCATCAAGCCTCTGTTCGGCAACGGCGGCGCCGGCGTCTTTCATATCCGCCCCGACGACGAGAACTTCAGCGCCGTGCTCGAGATGCATTTCGCGCGCACGCGCGAGCCCTTGATGCTGCAGCGCTACGAGCCCGCGGTGCGGACCGGCGACAAGCGCATCATCCTGGTCGACGGCGAGCCGCTCGGCATCATCAACCGCGTGCCCGCCGCCGGCGAGGCGCGCGCGAACATGCATGTCGGTGCCAAGCCCGAGCCGACGAAGTTCAGCGCGCGCGATCGCGAGATCTGCGCGGCGATCGGCCCCACCTTGCGCGAGCAGGGGCTGATCTTCGTCGGCATCGACGTGATCGGCGACTGGCTCACCGAGATCAACGTCACCTCGCCGACGGGCCTGCAGGAAGTCGCGCGCTTCGAGGGCGTCCATCTCGAGGCGACGATCTGGGACCGTATCGAAGCGCGCGTCGCGGCGCGCTGATCCGGGCGCCTGGTCCCGCCTATTCTTCCGGCCGGAAAAGATGCACATGCGCGGGGCGGATCGAGGCGAGCGCCGTTTCGCCGGGGGTGTCGGCTCCGCGCGGCAGGAGGATGTCGAGGGCGACGCTGCCGTGTGCGAGGACGCGGAGCGAGAGCCCTTCCTCGTGGACCGCGGCGAGGGTGACGGGGAAGGCGTTCTCGGCGGGGGATGCGTTTCGGCGAGAGAGCGTGATGTCCTGCGAGCGGATCGCGACGCCGACCCGCATGCCTGGCGTTGCCCAGGCGGGCGCGGGGGCGTGGAGCGTGACGCCGTCGAGCGCGACGGTGGCGACGAGGCCGCCGATTGTTTGCACGCGCCCCGCGAGCAGGTTGCGGTACCCGAGCAGGCGGGCGGCGCGCGCGCTGACGGGGTGGGCGAACACCTCGCGCGGCGTGCCTTCCTGGACGATGCGGTGGCCGACCATCAGCGCCATCCGATCCGCCATGGCGGCGAGCTGCACGTCGTGCGTCACCGCGAGCGTCGGCAACCCGATCCGCCTTATCTCCTCGATCAGCTCGCCGAGCACGGCGTCCCGCGTCGCCGGGTCGAGCGCCGAGGTCGGCTCGTCGAGTAGCAGCAGCTCGGGCGCGCGGGCGAGCGCGCGGGCGAGCGCGACACGCTGCTGCTGGCCGCCGGAGAGCGCGTCAGGGTAGCGTTCGGCGAGCCCGGCGATGCCGAGGCGCTCCATGAGCACCTGCGCGCGCGCCCGCCGTCCGCGCCGCTCGGCGAGCGGGAAGGCCACGTTCTCCCAGGCGCGGAGGTGGGGGAAGAGGCCGTAGCCCTGGGGCAGGTAGCCGATCGGCCGGCGCTGCGGCGCGAGCGCGCCGTAGGGCGTGCCGGCGGCCGGCAGCAGGCCCGCGATCGCCTTGAGCAGGCTGGTCTTGCCTTCGCCGCTGGCGCCCGCCAGCACGGTGAAGCCCGCGACCGTGAGCCGCGCCTCGATGGCAAGCGGCTGCTCGAGCCGGTAGTCGATCTCCATGCCTCACCATAGGCCACGCCGGCGCGAAACCATCCCGAGCCAGAGCGGCAGCGGCATCGCCACGAGGAGGAAGAGCCAGAGCAGCGGATAGACCGCGTCGAGCCCGCTGTCCTGGAGGTTGACCCAGAGCTGCACCGGGATGCCGTGCGGGAAGTAGGCGATGATGAGCACGATCCCGAACTCGCCGAGCGCGCGCACCCAGGCGAGCGCCAGCCCCGCCGCGAGGCCGAGCCGTGCGAGCTTCACGCTCACCTCGAGGAAGACCTGCCAGCGCTCCTTGCCGAGCGTGAGCGCGATCTCCTCGAGCTCCCGCGGCACGCCCTCGAAGGCGGCGCGCGCCGTGACGACGTAGTAGGGCATCGCACCGTAGACCTGCGCGAGCACGAAGGCGGCGGCGGTGTTGGTGAGGACGAGCCCGAGGCGGCCGAGCAGCTCGCCGGCGGCGCTATAGGGGCCGTAGAGGGAGGCCAGCAGGATGCCGAGCGCGAGCGGCGGCGTCAGCAGGGGGAGCAGGAGCAGCGCGTCCAGCACCGGCTTGCCGCGGAAATTCCGCCGCGCCAGCCACCAAGCGAGCGGCGTGCCCAAGAGGGCGATGATCGGCAGGGCGACGAGGCTGTAGAGGGCCGAGACGAAGGCGGCGCCGAAATCGCCCGGCGCGAACTGAAAGCCGCGCCAATTGGTCACGAAGGCCAACGCGACGAACGGCGCGGTGAGGAAGAGGAGTGCGGCGAACCCGAGGACGGGCGCGACCGGCAGGCCCTGCCCGCCCGGCAGCGGGCCGCCCGCGGGCCGGTGGAGAGGAAGCGCGCCCTGGCGCGCGCTCAGAGCCGCGCGCTCAAACGGGGCCGCCCTTCGGCACGCCGTAGCCGTTCTCCCGGAATGCCTTCTGGCCGGCCGGGCTTTGCAGGAAAGCAATGAACTTCTGCGCGAGCGCGGGGTTCGCCGCGTTCTTCAGCACGCACGCATAGAAGACGAGCGGCTGCGTGCTCAGCACCTGCGTCTTGCCGCCCCTGGTGATCGAGAAGTGCACCTTGCTGTACCAGTCCGGGACCATCGCCGGGTTGCTGAGATTGATCTCGTCGGGCAGGCGGACGAAGGGAAGGTGGTCGGAGCGGACCGAGCTCTCGTAGCCCGAGCTGGCGTCGATCTGCCCGGCCTCGAGCCGGCTCAGGAGCGAGGGCTCGGTGAAGATCTGCGCCGGGTTCTCGTCAGGACCGAGGATCTTCTGCGTGAGCCCGGGCTGATGGTAGTACCGCTCGGCGAGCAGGAAGGTGAAGATGATGTTCTGCCCCTGCGGGTCAGTGGCGGGATCGGTGCGGCCGAAGCGCAGGCCGGGCGTCTCCAGCACCTGCCACCAGGGCGTGGAACCCGCGAAGGCCGCGGCGAATTTGCTCTTCGGGCCATAGGCGATCACCATCGAGGTGCTGGCGACCGGCACGGCCTGGCTCACCAAGCCCGCTTTTTCGAGCAGCTGCGCCGGCCCCGGGGTGATGGTGATGAAGACGTCCGACTGCAACTTCTTGGCGATCATCAGGCGGGCGAGCGCATAGGCCGGCTGGCCGATGCCCTGATAGGTGGCGTCGTTTGCCTTGGCGAAGTCCGGGCCGAGGAAGCGATCCATCACCACGCCCATCGAGCCTGCATAGGCGACGCGGATCGTGCCCTGGGCGGCAGCCGGGGAAAGCGAAGCGGCAAGCAGCAGGAAGCCGGCGAGGAGTGCGCGCATGCGTTTTCTCCGAGGCGAGGGGCGGGGCCGATATGTCACGGGGACGATATCGCTGCGCGGATATAACGTCAAACCGCGCGCGCCACTTACGGAGAAACGACTACTGGGTGGCCTGGAGACGGGCGAGCAGGGCCGGGGAGGGCGCCCCGTCCACCGGCATGCCCGCGGCCCGCTCGAAATTGCTGATCGCGGCCATCGTCTGCGGGCCGAGGACGCCGTCCGCCGGCGGGGGGAGGAAGTTGAGCCGGATGAGCTGCACCTGCACAGCCTGGGTGAGCTGGGCCGCGCTCATCGGCGGCGGAGGCGGCGGCTGGTAGGCGGCCGGGGGCGGCGCATAGCCGGGCACCTGATTGCCCTTCGAGTACATGCATTGCGCGTAGGCGAGGTTGTATTGCTGCTGGATCGAGGCCTGCGCGTTGGAGCTGGTTGCGGCGCCAATGCCGCCGCCGCCGAGCGCGCCGCCGGCGGCGCCGATGGCCGCGCCCTGCCCGCCGCCGATCGCGGCGCCCAGCCCGGCGCCGAGCACCGTTGTCAGCGCCGCCGCCCCGACGCTGCGGAGGTTCGCGTTCTGTGCCTGGCCGGAGACGGACTGCTCGGCGAACTGCTTGCAGACGACCTGGTCGGTCTGGAACTGCTCGAAGGACGTGTTCGGGCCGGGCATGACCTGAACCGTCGGCCCCATCGGCGTCTGGGCGCAGGAGGCGAGAAGAAGCGGCAGGGTCAGCCCGATCGCCCCAACCCTTTGCAACGCACGGGTTTTTCTCAGCGCGCGTGCCGCGAGCATGGTGCCTCTCCTTCGGGCGGACCCTAGCCGCCGGGAACCGCCCCGGGCTACCCCGCCTTCACCGCGGCCGTCGTGCCGCCGCTGATGCGGGCGAGCTCGGCGGCGCTGGTGCGGAAGACGTGGGTGGGCGAACCGGCGGCCGCCCAGATCGGATCGAGCGAGAAGAGGTCCTCGTCGAGCAGAATGAGCGGTGGAGAGAGATGCCCAAGCGGCGCCACGCCGCCGATCGCGAAACCCGTGGTTGTGCGCACGAAATCCGCGTCCGCGCGCGCGAGCGCCACGCCGAGCGCCGCACCCGCCTTCGCCGGATCGACCCGGTTCGCCCCGGACGTGACGACGACGGCCGCGCGCTCGCCGGCGCGGAAGACGATCGACTTGGCGATCTGCGCGACCGTGCAGCCGACGGCCGCCGCGGCCTCGGCCGCCGTGCGCGTGCTCTCGGGGAAGACCGTGATGGTGTCGGGGTGACCCGCCGCCAGAAGTGCGGCCCGCACCCGCTCGACCGAACCTGTTCCGCTCATTACATGCCGTGACGATGGCTCCGCTCGCGCTCTATATCCACTGGCCGTTCTGCCTCGCCAAGTGCCCCTATTGCGACTTCAACAGCCACGTGCACGAGAGGATCCCCGAGGCGCGCTTCCGCGCCGCGCTGCTCGCCGAGCTCGCCTTCGAGGCGGCGCGCCTCGGTCCGCGGCCGCTCGGCTCGATCTTCTTCGGCGGCGGCACGCCGAGCCTGATGGCCCCCGAAACCGTCTCCGCTCTCATCGACGCCGCCACCCGCCTCTTCCCCCCGCTCGCCCCCCTCGAGATCACGCTCGAAGCCAACCCCACGAGCGTCGAGCGGGAAAAACTCGCCGCCATCCGCCAAGCCGGCGTCAACCGGCTCTCGCTCGGCGTCCAAAGCCTCGATGACGCCGCCCTCGCCTTCCTCGGGCGCAAGCACTCCGCTTTCGAGGCCCGCGCCGCCCTCGCCGCCGCGCGCGAGATCTTCCCCCGCGTCTCGTTTGACCTGATCTACGCCCGCCCCGACCAGGCACCCGCCTCCTGGCGCGCCGAGCTCGCCGAGGCCCTCGCCTTCGGCTGCGACCATCTCTCGCTCTACCAGCTCACGATCGAGCCCGGCACCACCTTCGCGACGCTGCACCGGCGCGGCGAGATCGTCCTTCCCGCAGCCGAAGCGCAGGCCGCGCTCTACGCAGCCACCATCGAAGAAGCGGCACGGCACGGGCTTTCGGCCTACGAAATCTCGAACTACGCGAAGCCGGGCGCGGAAAGCCGCCACAACCTCGCCTACTGGCGCTACGCGGACTACGCGGGCATCGGGCCGGGCGCGCACGGGCGCATCACGCTCGGCGCGTCGCTCATCGCCACGCGCCGCCATCGCGCGCCGGAAGCGTGGGCGGCGCGCGTCGAACAATCCGGCCACGGAACCACGTCGGAGGAAACGCTCGATCCGCAAGCCCGGGCCCGCGAGATGCTGCTGATGGGCCTGCGCCTCGCCGAAGGCATCGACCCCACGCGCTTCCTCGCTCGCACCGGCATGAAG
The DNA here is from genome assembly GCA_963745975.1 of uncultured Pseudomonadota bacterium. Lineage (GTDB taxonomy): Bacteria > Pseudomonadota > Alphaproteobacteria > Acetobacterales > Acetobacteraceae > JAKAWQ01. The sequence continues at coordinate 533,638 of CAVUZJ010000009.1, read as the reverse complement.
CTCGCCGACGCGCTCGAACCCGAAGCCCTCGAACACAGCTTCGCCGCGGGCTACCTCGCCTGGTCGAACGAAAAACTCGCGGCCACCGAAGAAGGCCGCCTCCGGCTCGATTCGCTGCTGCCGGCGCTGGTTCGCTGACCCGGTCGGGGGCTCTGCCCCCGACGCCCCCGGCAGGGGCTCTGCCCCTGCACCCCGCTGGGGCCTGGAGGCCCCAGACCCCCGAACGTTTAGGATAAGGAATGGATTGCAAAGGCTCCGCCTTTGCCGGGGAGTCCGAGGGGCAGAGCCCCTCGGCGGGTCCAGGGCAGAGCCCTGGCCTTATCTAATCATATATAATAATTGTAATAGGATTGAGTGAATCACTTACATTCGTGCGAGCAGTTTGCGGAGCGCGGTGAGGGGCCGGGTGTTCAGCACGTCCTCCGCTCCGATCCAGCCGCGGCGGGCCTGATCGACGCCGTAGCGCATGAGTTCGAAGTGCGCGGGGTCGTGGGCGTCGGTGGAGATTGCGAGCTTGACGCCGATCTCCTTGGCGAAGCGGCAATGGTGTTCGTCGAGATCGAGCCGGTCGGGCTGCGCGTTCACCTCGAGGAAGCATCCGCGTTCCTTGGCCCCGCGGATGATGCGCTCCATGTCGATCGCGTAGGGAGGGCGTTCGTTGATCAGCCGGCCGGTGGGGTGGCCCACGATGTTGAGGAGCTTGTTGTCCATTGCCCGCAGCAGTCGCTCGGTTTGTTTCTCCATCGCGAGATCGAAGCCCGTGTGAATCGAGCCGACGACGATATCGAGCCGGCCGAGGATGTCGTTCGGCAAGTCGAGCGTGCCGTCCTCGAGGATGTCCACTTCGATCCCCGCGAGCACGGTGAAGTTTTCGAACTCGCGGTTGAGGCGGGCGATCGCGTCGATCTGGCGGGCGAGGCGCTTTGGGTCGAGGCCGTGCGCCATGGTCATGCGGCGGGAATGGTCGGTGACGGCGAGGTAGGCGTAGCCGCGGGCCTTGGCAGTCGCGGCCATTGTGGCGAGGGTTGCGTTGCCGTCGGTCGCGTTCGTGTGGCTGTGGAGATCGCCGCGGATGTCGGCGAGCGTGACGAGGTTGGGCAGGCGGTGCGCCCGCGCCGCCTCGATCTCGCCCTCGGCCTCGCGGAGCTCGGGGAGAATGTAGGGCAGGCCGAGCGCTTTGTAGAGATCGGTTTCGGTGCGGCCGGCGAGGCGGCGCGTTCCGCGGAAGAGCCCGTATTCGTTGAGCTTGAGCCCGCGGTCGACGGCGATCTGCCGGAGCGCGATGCTGTGCGCCTTCGAGCCGGTGAAATAGAGCAGCGCCGCGCCGTAGCTCTCCTCGCCGACAACGCGCAGATCCACTTGCAGCCCGCTCCGCAGCACCACGCTCGCGCGCGTGCTGCCCTGCCCCAGTACATCCCTTACGTCCTCGTAGCCGACGAAGCGCTGCATCACCGGGCCGGGGTTGGCGGCGGAGGCAACGATATCGAGATCGCCGACGGTCTCGCGCCGGCGCCGTGCGCTGCCGGCCAGCTCGGCGTGCGCAACGCCTGTGCTGCTGCGGATTGCGGCGAGCAGCGGGGCCACGATCTGGTCCGCCGCGGCGAGCTTCATGCGCGGCGCCGCGCCGGCGCCTTGCGCGAGCGCTTCCTTGAGATGCTCGATGATGCCGGCGCCGAAGCCCGGAACGCCGGCGAGTGCGCCGGCGGCGAGCGCGGCTTTGAGTTTTTCGATCGAGTTGATGCCGAGCGCGTCGCGCAGCGCGTGCACGCGCTTGGGGCCGAGGCCGGGCAGGGTGAGAAGGGATGTGATGCCGGCAGGATTTTTCGCGGTCAGGGCGGTGAGGAGCGGAAGCGCCTCGCCGCGCGCGAGCGTCGCGATCTTGGCGGCGAGGTCGGATCCGATGCCGGGCAGCGCGTCGAGATCCTCGCCGCCGGCCAGCATCTCGGTCACGTTGCGGGGCAGCGCGCCGACGACGCGCGCGGCCTGGCGGTAGGCGCGCACGCGGAACGGGTTCGCCGCGTCGATCTCGAGGAGATCGGCGAGCTTCTCGAGCTCGCCGGCGATCTCCGCGTTGGTGACGGGCATTGCGTCTAGCCGGCAGTTTCCGGGCCGTCGCCCACCGCAAGCACGGGTGTCGCGGCGAGTGCGGCGAGGCGGGCGAGAAAGCCGGTCGCGTCGGCGGGGAGCGTCGCGCGGTCGAGCACGAGGAGGCGTGCGTTGCTTGCGCGGACGGCGGCCGCGATCTCCTCCGCCTCGAAGCTGCGGACGCGGCGTCGGCGGATGTGCTCGGGAGGGAATGCGGTGTCCGCGAGGAGGGATTCGGCGCTCTGTTCCGGGGAGAGGATCAGCAGCAGGTCCTCGTTGGCGCGGCGCGCGAGGAATGCGGCGGTCGCGAGGCTCGCGCGGCCGGGTGCAACGGCGATCGCGCCCGCCGCGGTGCGCGGGCGGAGCGGCACCAGCAGGATCGCCGCACCCGAGTGCCAGGCGGTCTCATCGGCAGGCGTGCCGGCGATCACGAGGATGTCGGTCGCGAGCGATTGCGCGGCGATCGCGGCGGGATCGCCGCGCAGCACCGAGAAGCCGCTCGCCATTCCGAGGCGCGCCGCGGCGTCTGCAAGCAGTCGGCGCGTCCGTTCGGCGCCTTCGTGGAAATCCTCGAGGATCCGCGCCGGATCGAGCGCCTGCCACGTATGGGCGGGCAGGCTGAGCTCGCGCGCGAAGGGAAGGCCCGCGAGTGCGAGCAGCGCCTCGTCCTCGATGAAGACGCCCTGGAGATCCAGCTCGAGCAGATGGGCAAGCTCGGCGGCGAGGCGGAACGCCCGCGCCGGGGCCGCGCTTTCGCGCACCCTCACGACGACGCGCCGGTAGCGCGAATAGGTGGCCGCGCTCATGCGTCCCTGCCGTTGCCGTCCGGGCGCTCGGCGGCTTCGCGGCGGATCGCGGCGAACTGGCGGAGCCGCTCCTCGACGAGGCGGTTGACGCTCGCGTCCGCGTAGGTGCCGTCGGCGCCGCGCTCGCCCGCCGGCCGGCCGGAGAGGAGGGCGATGCCCTCGTCGATCGTGGCGATGGGATAAACGGAGAATTTGCCGGCAGCGGAAGCGGCGACGACGTCCTCGCGGAGCATCAAATGCTGCACGTTCGCCGCCGGAATGAGCACGCCTTGCGTGCCCGAGAGGCCGCGCGCGGCGCAGATGTCGAAGAATCCCTCGATCTTCTCGTTCACCCCGCCAATTGCCTGGACGATTCCGTGCTGGTTGACCGAGCCGGTGACGGCGAGATCTTGGCGCAAGGGAATGTCGCCCAAGGCGGACAGGAGCGAATAGAGCTCGGCCGAGGAGGCGCTGTCGCCGTCCACGCCGCCGTAGGATTGCTCGAAGACGAGGCTCGCATAGAGCGACATCGGCCGGTCGAGCGCGTAGCGGCCGGCGAGGAAGCCCGAGAGGATCAGCACGCCTTTGGAATGAAGCGGGCCGCCCAGCTCCACCTCGCGCTCGATATCGACGATCTTTCCCCCGCCCGGCCGCACCCGGCAGGTGATGCGCGAGGGCCGGCCGAAGGAATGGCCCGCCAGCATCATCACCGAGAGGCCGTTGACCTGGCCGACGCGCGCGCCCGCGGTATCGACGAGGGCGATGTCGCGCAGGATCATCTCGCGCGAGCGGTCCTCGATGCGCGCGGAGCGGCGGATCTGCTGGCGGATCGCCGCCTCCACGTCCTCGCGGGCGATGAGCGCGCGGCCGGCGCTCCGCGCGTGGTAATTCGCCTCGGCCATGACGTCGCGCACGCGCTCGGCCATGAGCGTGAGCTTGGACTGGTCATCGGCGAGGCGCGCGGCGTGCTCGATCAGACGCGCCACCGCGGCGCGGTCGAGCGGATGGAAGCCGGCGCTGCGGGCGATGCCGCCGATCAGCCGCGCCATCGCCGCCTCGGTCGGCGCGGTGCGCGGCGTGTCGTCCTCGAAATCGGCAAGAACCTTGAAGAGGGTTGCAAAATCCGGATCGAGCGAGGCCAGGAGATAGTAGAGGATGCGCTCGCCGAACAGCACCACTTTCACGTCGAGCGGGATCGGATCGGGCTCGAGCGTCGCGGTCATGGCAAGGCCGAGGAAGCGCCCCGGGTCCTCGATCAGGATCTCGCTCCGTGTCAGCGCGCGCTTGAGCGCGGGCCAGCTGAACGGCTCGGCGAGCAAACCGCGGGCATCGATCAGGATCGCCCCGCCATTGGCGCGGTGGAGCGCGCCCGCCCTGATCAGCATGAAGTTCGTGACCAGCACGCCTTGCTGGGAAAGATACTCGGTCCGGCCGACAAGATTGCCGAGCGTGGGGTGCAGCTCCTCGACCACCGGCGCATGCGCCTCGGGGAGCGCGCAGCTCACCAGCACGTTCACCTGGTAGCGGTCGAGCAGGGCGGCACGCAGGGCGGCGAGCGGCGTCTCCTCGTCGGCGCCGGCGGCGACGAAGAGCTGGGCGTTGTCGAGGATGTCGCCGCGCATGGCGTCGAGGTGGGCCGCGATCTTCGGCAGATCGGCGAAGGGCGTGCGCGCCTCCTCGATGAGCTGGCCGATCGCGAACGATGCCACCTCGCGATCGAGCGCGCGCACCGCGTCCCGCCGCTCCTTCTCGATGCGCGGGATTCCGCGCAGCGTCTGCTCGAGCTCGCGCTCGATCTCCTGGATCGCCTGCTGGGCGGCGCGGCGCCGCTCCTCGGGCCAGGCGTTGAACTCCTCCGGCGGCACGACCTTGCCCTCGTGCGCCGGCGCGACCGCGAAGCCGCCGGGGGTGCGGAGGATCGCGGCCCCTTTCGAAGCGGCCTTCTCGCCGAGCGCCTGGAAGGCGCGTTCGTTTCGCGATCGGAATTGGTTCTCGATCGCCCCGCGCCGCGCCTGGTAGTCCTCACCCTCGAACACGGCGGGAAGGGCGCTCCGCAGGTCTTCGGTGAGGCGGCGCATGGCAGCCTGGAAGGCGGGCGCGCGGCCGGGCGGCAGCGAGATTGCCAAGGGGCGGTTGGGGGTCGCGAAATTGTTCACATAGACCCAGTCCGGCGGGCAGGGCTTGAGCGCGGTCGCCTCGCGCAGCATGGCGCCGACCAGCTCGCGAACCTGCGCCGCACTCGCGCCCACCGCGAAAAGGTTGAAGCCGCGCTCGCCGATCTCGGTTCCGAAGCGGACCGCCTCGCGCGCCCGGTCCTGGCCGAGGAGATCCGAAGCGGGCTCGAGATCCGCCGTGGTGGCGAATCCGAATCCGGAAAGATCGGCCGCGCGAAAGAGCTTCTCCGGCGGAAGCTTCGCCGCAACGCTCGGCTGGGATGCTGGCATTGTCCCCTCCTTCGGCCGGGAGGGGATGGTAGATCAATCTGGCCCCCGGCGGAACCTCGCGGCTCCGCCGGAAACCATGGCGGTCTAATGGTTGGCGCTGCCGGAGGCGTCCTGGAGCTGGCGCATCACCTCGTCGAGGTTGAAGGCGGCCGGTTTCTGGCGCGGGGGAAATTTCACGAAGTCCTCGATCTGCCCGGCGACAATCGCCTGCATCCCGTAGAGCAGGTAGGCGTGGGAGATGACCCAGTCCCAATAGGTGTTCGAGTTCTCGTCCGCCCGCTCGAACGGATCGCGGCGGAGGTTGAACATCTTGGGCGCGCGGAGCTTCACGAAGGGCTCGAACCAGCACATCAGCTGCTTCGCGCGCTGCTCCATCAGCACCATCTTCCAATCGCCCATGCGGAGCGCGAGGATGTCGCCGTCGTCGCTGACGTAGAAGAAGAATTTTCGCGGGCTCTCCTTGGCTTCGCCGGTGAGATAGGGGAGCAGGTTGTAGCCGTCGATATGGACCTTGAAGGTCTTGGCGCCGATCTTGTGGCCCTTGAGGAGCTTCCCCACGATATCCGGCTCGCCCGCGGCGGCGAGAAGCGTCGGCAGCCACTCCTGGTGGGTGGCAATGTCGTTGAGGACCGTGCCGGGCTTGATCCTGCCCGGCCAGCGCACGAAGATCGGCACGCGCCAACCGCCCTCCCAGTTGGTGTTCTTCTCGCTGCGGAACGGGGTGATCCCGCCATCCGGCCAGCTATTGTAGTGCGGGCCGTTGTCGGTGGAATACATGACGATGGTATCCTCGGCGATGCCGAGCTCGTCGAGCTTGGCCAGCATCCGGCCGATATTCTCGTCGTGAGCGACCATGACATCGTTGTAGTCGCCCTGGCCGCTCTTGCCCTTGTGCTTCGCGGCACAATGGGTGCGGAAATGCATGGCGGTCGTGTTGTACCAGAGGAAGAAGGGTTTTTCCTCCTTGTGGCATTTGTCGATGAAGCCGAGAGCATGGTCGGTGACCTCTTCATCGACGGTCTCCATGCGCTTGCGGGTAAGCGGACCCGTGTCCTCGATCCGCTGCCCGCCCTTGCCGTCCGCCCAGCAATGGAGCACGCCCCTCGGCCCGAACCGCTTCTTGAACCGCGGGTCCTTCGGATAATCCGGGTCCTCGGGCTCTTCCTCCGCATTGAGGTGGTAGAGGCTGCCGAAAAACTCGTCGAAGCCGTGCACCGTAGGCAGGAACTCGTCCTTGTCTCCGAAATGGTTCTTGCCGAACTGGCCGGTGGCGTAGCCGAGCGGCTTCAGCAGTTCGGCAATGGTTGGGTCCTCCGCGCGGATGCCGACATCGGCGCCGGGCATGCCCACCTTGGTGAGGCCGGTGCGGATCGGGTTCTGCCCGGTGATGAAGGCGGCGCGGCCCGCGGTGCAGCTCTGCTGGCCGTAATAGTCGGTGAAAGCGACGCCCTCGTTGCCGATGCGGTCGATATTGGGAGTCCGGTAGCCCATCTGGCCGCGATTGTTGTAGCTGATGTTCCACCAGCCGATGTCGTCGCCCCAGAGGATGAGGATATTGGGCTTGCGTTTCGCGGGCATCGCGATCTCCCTCGGTTGGTTCGGCGTTCTTGGACGAGTCGGTCGGTTGCTAGACGAGGCGCAGCAGCACGGAAAGGAAGGCAAAGAGGCCGATGAGGATGAGCAGGATGGCGACCGCGATCACCGGCGATTGCAGCCCCTCCTTGGTCATGCCTGCGATTTGGGCGAAGCCGCCGCGCCAGAGGTAGCGGAGCGTCCACCAATACTGCCAGATCGAAATGACGAGGGCGAGGATGCCGCAGGCGATGAGCGCCAGCCCGAGATACCTGGCGGCATCGGGAAAGCGGGCGCTTTTGATGCCCGGCATCTGCTGCATCCGTTCGAGGAACTGGACGATCGCGAAGCCGAAGCCGATCAGCGACACCGCGGTGCGGATCCACGACATCATCGTGCGCTCGACGCTGAGGCGGGTCCGGAGCCAGGCGAAATGGCTGTCCGCCGTGACCCTGACCTCGAATCTCTCCGCACCCGGATCGACCATGCTCATGCCTCATTGGCCGTGACGTTCGGAAGGGGCGGCGAGGGAATCCCTGCGCGGCCTCGCCGCATTCGGCAGGCGGGCGCGCACGATGCGCGCGACCACCCCGCGGAAGGCCAGGTACGGCACGAAGGCAAGCAGGAGCGCGATGATGAGCGCCTCGACCGGATAGAACGTCCGGAACACGATGATCTGGTAGACCACATCCATCGCGATCCCGAGCAGGATGATCCTGGCGGTCGCGTTCAGCCCTTCGCGCAAGCGCGCCATGCGCTCCTGCGGGTTGCTGACGACGGTCCAGAAATAGGGCGAGCGGCCGGCGCGGGCGTCGCTCACGCCGTGGATGATCGCGGCGGTCGCGGCCATCGCGGGCTGGAGGATGAAGCGGAACGACATCGCCTTGCCCGGCCGCTGGAGGAGGTCGCGTCCGATCCGCGCGATCACGGCGAATGTGACCCCGTGCCAGATGATGCCGGCCACGATCAGCGCGATGGCGAGCCCGAGGACGAGGCGGGCCATGAGGCCGAGATCCTGGCGCGGTGCGGCCATCATCGCGATGGCGCCGGCTCCCGGACGACGCAGCGAAAGCCGACATGGCTGGTCGAGGTGTCCACCGGCTCGGGATGGCGCGCGGCGGGGCGGTAGCGGCGGCAATAGTTCGGCGCGCAGAGATGCGAGCCGCCCTTGAGCACCTTGCGCGGAATCCGGATTGCGGGCATGGCGGGATCGTAGCTCGCGTCCTCCCGCGCGCCGCGCGGATCGGCAGGCACGCAGCAGGATTTCGTCGCATCGGCGTCGTGCTTCGGCGAGTACCAGTCGGCGGTCCATTCCCAGACATTGCCGATCATGTCGTAGAGTCCGTAGCCGTTGGGCGGGAACGCGGTCACCGGCGAGGTGCGCTCGTAGCCGTCTTGCTTTAGGTTCTCCTGCGGGAATGCGCCCTGCCAGGTGTTCGCCATCGCGCGACCTTCGGGGGTGAATTCGTCGCCCCAGGCGAACTCGGCGCCGTCGAGCCCGCCGCGGGCCGCGAACTCCCATTCCGCCTCGGTCGGCAAATCCTTGCCGGCCCAGCGCGCGTAGGCGAGCGCGTCCTTGTATGCGACGTGAACGACGGGATGATCGTCGCGGCCGGCGATCGAGCTCCGCCGCCCGTCCGGCCGCCGCCAGTTGGCGCCGAAGGTGAAGCTCCACCATTGGCTCCAATCCCGCAGGTCGACCGCGTGCTTGGGCGGGCGGAATACGAGCGAGCCCGGCTTGAGCATGTGCGGCAGCGCGCCCGGATAATCCTTCGGATCGGGCGCGATCTCGGCGAAAGTGACGTAGCCGGTCGCGGCGACGAAATTGCGGAACTGGCGGTTGGTGACCGGCGTGCGATCGATCCGGAAGGGGGCCACGCTCACGCGATGCGCCGGCGCCTCTTCCGCATAGTGCCGGTCCGAGCCCATGCGGAACGTGCCGCCGGGAATCCGGATCATGTCCGCATGAAGGGGCGTGGCGGACTGCGGATTGCGCGGCTCAAGTGACGCGGCGGTCGCAAGCTCTGGCATCGCCCGGACCTTTCCCTGGGCGCCTCGGCGCCGGCCGATCGGACGGTACCTTGGTCGGAGCGCCATGGCAACGGCTTTGTCGGGCGGAACCGCCGGCGTCTCTGCTGCGCCGCGATAACGGAGAAACTTTTGTTACGCCGAAGCGCGCGGGCGGACCGGAACCGCGAGAAGCAGCCATGTCCAGCGCGCGAGATGGCTATCGAATTGAGCGACGACGATCGAAAGCGCGAACACGACGACCGCCTGGAGCGTGCTCGCCACCTCGCGCCATCGCCGCCCGGGCGGCTCGCGAGGCTCGACCAGGCGCCTCTGCACGGCATAGAGCCAGAGCAGCAGGAGCAGCGCCGAAGCCGCCATCATGGTCATCGCGTAGAGAATGGTGGCGACCCGTCCGTTGTTGCGGCTGACCAGCGCGGTCGCGAAGGGGATGAAGCCGATCACCAGCAGCAGCAGGATGTTCAGCTCCGCGAATTGCTCATCGGCGGTGCGCATCGCGCCGAACTGGCGCGTGTAGCCGAGCCAGTACTGGCCGATGACGAGGAAGCTCAGCACGTAGCCGAGATATCGCGGCCAGAGTGCCGCGAGCGTGGCGAGCAACCGCGCGCTGTCCAGGCTTCCGACGCTCTCGGGCAGATCGATGTTCAGGATCAGGATCGTCATCGCGACGACCATCACGCCGTCGGTGAAGGCGTTCAACCGGCCGACGTCGCGGCCGCGCGATTCGGCGTTGACCATCCTTGTCCCCTCTTCGTTTGCATCTTTTCCTGACGTGGATTAGGGAAGGCGCGGCGAGCGGCAAGGTCGGGGGAAGGCGCGCATGGCGGGCGTGATCCGAACGGTCATCGTTGCCGTTCTCGCGAATTTTCCGCTGAGCTTCCTCATCCTCGGGCTGCTCGCCGCCGCCGCCGGCCACGTGCACCAGATGATCGCCGTGCATAAGTTCGCCCCCGGAAATGCGGGCGTCGCCTTCTACATGGACATCGTGATCCCGCTCGTGGGCTTCCTGCTTCTGGGGCTCGACCGCCGCCTCAGCCGCGCCTGAGCGCGCATCTCTCACGCGGTGCCCTTCAGCGCGAGCGCGGCGGCATAGACCTCGCGCCGTTTCGCCCCCGTCTCCGCGGCGACGGCGGCGACCGCCTCCTTCACGCTCATGCCGCCCGCGAGCGCCGCCTTCAGCAGCCCCTCGACGCCCGCCGGCGAAACCTCCACCGCCTCGGACGCCGCCGGGCCGACGACGAGCGTGATCTCGCCGCGCGCCTCCGCCTCGCGATAATGCGCCGCGAGCGCGGCAAGCGTGCCCCGGCGCACCTCCTCGAATCGCTTGGTGAGCTCGCGCGCCACGGCGGCCTCGCGCGCGCCGAAGACGGAAAAAAGATCCGCGAGCGTCGCCGCGAGCCGGTGCGGCGCCTCGTGCCACACGAGGCTCGCGCGCAAGCCCGCCCGCTCCCACCCCGCGACGCGCCCGAAGGCGGCGCGGCGCGCGGCGGCGCGCGGCGGGGGGAAGCCGAGGAAGAGGAACGGCGAGGGGGGCAGGCCGGAGATCGTGAGCGCCATCACCGCAGCACTTGGCCCCGGCACCGCCGAGACCGGAAGCCCCGCCGCGACGGCGGCGCGAACGAGGCGGAAGCCGGGATCGGAAAGAACGGGCGTGCCGGCATCCGAGATCAGCGCGATCCGGCGCCCCGCCGCGAGGGCGGCCAGGAGCGCCGGGATTCGCCGCTCCTCGTTGTGCTCGTGCAGCGCCGAGAGGCGTGCGACAATGGCGAACGCGCTCAGGAGTTGCCTTGCCACGCGCGTGTCCTCGCAGAGGACGAGATCGGCCGCCTTGAGCGCCGCGATCCCGCGCGCCGTCATATCGCCGAGGTTGCCGATCGGGGTGGAAACCAGCACAAGACCGCCCGGCACGGGCGGCTCGGTCGGGCTGGAGGAAGGGACGGATGAATTGTCGGGCACTGCTGGTCCTGCTCTCCGCCCTCGGGCTCGCCGCCTGCACGAGCACCGGCTTCGTCACGGGCTCCTCCGGCGGGCCGACCAGCCTCTATCCGGGCGGCTCGAGCTCCATTGCGCCGGAGAGCCGCAAGGTGTCCATCCTGCTGCCGCTCTCCGGGCCGCTCGCGCCCGTGGGCCAATCGATGCTGCAGGCAGCGGAGATCGTGCTTCAGGCGCCCGGCTCGCCGCAATTCCGCGCCTTCGATACCGGCGGCACGCCGGCGGGCGCCGCCGCCGCCGCCCAGCAGGCCGTGGCCTACGGCGCGGGGATCATCCTGGGCCCGCTCACCTTCTCCGATACCGCCGCCGCCGCCCCCATCGCCCGCAAGGCGAGCATCCCCATGCTCGCCTTCACCAACGACGAATCCGAAGCAGCGCCCGGCGTCTGGATCCTCGGCATCACGCCCGGCCAGCAGGTGCGGCGGCTGGTCGTAGCGCTGCAGGCAGAGGGCAAGACGCGGCTCGCCGCCCTGCTGCCGGACAACAATTACGGGGCCGCGATGCAGACCGCGCTGCAATCGGCAGCCTCCGCCGCCGGCGACCCGCCGCCCACCATCCAGACCTATTCCTCGGGCATCGGCTCGATCAACGAGGCAGTGCGCGAGGTCTCGGACTACGCCGACCGCCGCGGCCCGATCGAGGCTCAGATGCGCGCCGCGCGGGCGCTCGACAACGCGGCCGGGCGGGCGCGGATGCACGAGCTGATGCAGGAGCCGATCCCGCCGCCGCCGTTCGACGCCCTCCTGCTTGCCGCCACCGGCACCGATTTGCAGGAGATCGGGGCCTTCCTCCCCTATTACGACATCAATCCCGGCGCGGTGCAGGTGGTCGGGCCGAACCTCTGGCAGGAGCCGGCGAACCGGCAGGGTGCTGCGCTCGGCGGCGCCTGGTACGCGGCACCCGACCCGGCGGCCCGCCAGCAATTCGCCGACGCCTACGCCGCCAAGTACGGCGCCCCGCCGCTGGCACTCGCCGATCTCGCCTTCGATGCGGCCGCACTCGCCCGCGCGCTGGCGCAAGGCCCGGGCTATTCGGCGGCCGCGCTGACGAGCCAAGCAGGCTTCACGGGCGCCGACGGGGTGCTGGCGCTCAGGCCGGACGGCCAGGTGCTGCGCGGGCTCGCCGTGTTCTCGATCGGCGCCGGCGGGGAAGCGACGATGCTCGACCCGGCGCCGACCAGCCTCGCCGGCCCCGGCGCCGGGGCCTGAAGCCGGCCCCCGGGTCCGCCGGTGTGGCTCGCGCTTTGCCTCGGGGGACCACCTCTCGCGGTGCTCGCGGCGCTCGCGCTCGCCGGGAGCCTGCCGCTCGTCCCGTTCGCCGCCGCGGCCGCGATCGTCGTCCTCCTCGCCGGGCTCGCCTCCTGGCTGGTGCAGGCTGATCTCAACCGCCTCGCCGCCGCGCTCGACAGGCTCGCGATCGGCGCCCTTCCCACGCGCGAGACGCGGCCGTTCCTGCCGTTCCTGAGGCCGCTCGCGGCCGGGATCGCGGATATCGCGCGGCGCGGCGCCGCCGAGGCCGCGCGGCTGGCCGGGCGGCGGGGGATCGACGAGACGATCGTCGAGCGGCTTCCAGACGCGCTCCTGATCCTCGATGCGGGGCACAGCGTGGTGCGCGCCAACGCGGCCGCGCGGGCAGCCTTCGGCGCCGAGATACCGGCCGTGCTGCGCCACCCTGAGCTCCGCGACGCGATCGACCGCGCGCTCGCCTCCGGCGCGCCCGAGACCGCCGACGTCACCATCCCGGTGCCGATCGAGCGGACAGTGCGCGCGAGCATCCTGCCGCTCGAGGAGGGCGCGGGCCAGCGTGTCGTGCTCGTGCTCTCGGACCGCACGCGCGAGCACGCGATCGAACGGATGCGCGCGGATTTCGTCGCCAACGCGAGCCACGAGCTCAGGACGCCGCTCGCCAGCCTGATCGGCTTCATCGAGACGCTGCGCGGCCCGGCCGCCGACGATCCGCCGGCCCAGCGCCGCTTCCTCGGGATCATGGACGGCGAGGCCGCGCGCATGCAGCGCCTGATCGACGACCTCCTCTCGCTCTCGCGCATCGAGCTCGTCGAGCACCAGCCGCCGGCGGGCGCGGTCGATCTCGCGAGCTTCCTCCCGCGCATCGCCGCGGGCTTCGAGCCGCGGCTCGCCGAACGCCACATGCAGCTCCGCGTCGCGCTCGCACCCGATCTCCCGCTCGTCGCCGCCGACGCCGACCAGCTCGCCCAGGTGGTGCAGAACCTGCTCGACAACGCGGTGAAATACGGCACCGAGCGCGGCACGGTGCAGCTCACGGCGGAAACTCAAGGCACCGGCGCCACCTTCGCGGTGACCGACGACGGCCAGGGCATCGCACGCCAGCATTTGCCGCGCCTCACGGAACGCTTCTACCGCGTGGACAAGGGCCGCTCGCGCGCCATCGGCGGCACCGGCCTCGGACTTGCCATCGTCAAGCACATCGTCAACCGCCATCGCGGCCAGCTCACGATCGAAAGCACCGAAGGCAAGGGCAGCACCTTCCGCATCTGGCTCCCCGCCGCGAAGGCCTGACCCCCGCCTCCCGCCAAGGGGTGAGGTTCCCGATGCCTTGACCTTGACGTCTTGACGTTGCCTGGGCCCAATTGTATATACCTATTGTATATCCAAAGCTCCGGGTCCATACCCCATGACCACCACGACCCTCTTCCTGACCAATCGCACGCAGGCCGTCCGGTTGCCCAAGGAAGCCGCCTTCCCAAAGAGCGTCAGGGAGGTGGAAATCCTCAAAATCGGCAACAGTCGAGTGATCGTGCCGAAGGGCCGGCGGTGGGATGACTTCTTCCTGCACGGCCCCGGAGCTGCGGAGGACTTCATGAGGGAAAGGGAGCAGCCTCGGGCAGAAGAGCGTGAACCGCTTTGATGCTCACCCACATGCTCGACACCAATATCTGCATCTATGTGATGAGGGATCGGCCGCGCAACCTGCTGGGACAGTTCAACGCACTCGCCGAGCGCCTATGCATTTCCAGCATCGTGCTCGGCGAGCTTTATTTTGGCGTGGAGAAATCGGCGCGCCGTGCCGAGAACCTGAAAGCCGTGGAGGACTTCACGGCTCGGCTGGAGGTCCTTCCGTTTGATGCCAAGGCCGCATTGCACTTCGGGCAATTGCGGTGGGAGCTGCAAAGGAAAGGGATGCTCTGCGGGGCCTATGACATGCAGATCGGCGCTCATGCCCGCAGTGAGGGGTTGATCCTCGTCACGAACAATGCGCGGGAATTCGCCCGCATGCCGGGGCTTCGAGCGGAGAACTGGGTCTAGAGCGTGATGACCGAAGGCGGAATCGGGGCACCCCGCGAACTCGTTCGCGGGGACCCCGGCGCCGTAGGTCTGAATCACGCTCCGGCCCGCCGGCGCCGCATCGCGCCGAAAGCCCAAAACGATGCCGCCAGCGCCGCAAGGCCGGTGCCGAGGAGGACGAGCGAGCCGGGCTCCGGCACGGGCGCGGAGGGGGAGCCGATGGTCCAGGTGCCGGGATCGTAGAGGTTCTCCCCCCCCTCGCCGCCAAGACCCATGATGCCGACGTCGATCACCCCGATGCCCAGACCATCATCCTGGCTCACGATGCCGTCAGTGATGATGTTATCGAGGTCGACGACCAGATTTACCTCCCAGGACCAGTAGATGATGTCCCCGCTCGAATTGGTCTCGAAGTAGAAGAATTCGGTGCCCACGGCGTTCGCGTTCGTGATCGTCTGCTGACCGTCGCTGAAGCTGAACGAGACGATCGACGCAGCGGGCACCTCGTAGAAGCTATCGATATTGTCGGCCAGCGCCGAGGTCAGGGTGATGGAGCCGGTGACGCTGTCGCTCGTGGTGTACGGCGCCGTCGTGGCGGTGAAGTCGTTTCCGGTGTAAGAATACGTGACATCGGCACGGGCGGCCGCGATCGACAGCACGCAGCCCACCAGGCCGATGACGGCAGCGGTGGCATATTTCATGCGCGTCATAACGTTCCTCTTGTTCCGACACGTCGCCTCGTTGCCGCCGGGTCCGGACGGAACCCGGCCGAAACGAGTTGTTTGAGGCCGATGCAAGTGCCGGGCCAGCATATGAAACGGATGGATTCCAACAGCATAGGATGAGACGGGATTCGGTACTGTAAGGAGATCCTTACAGTGCCCCATCCGGGCAGCGGCGGCGCATTCCTCCATCAACCGACCGGCGCCGGATGGCGGGACCCCGGACGCAGGCGCCGGGATCCCTCCGGAGTCAGGCTTCGGAATTCAGCTTCGCCTGCCGGCGCCGCATTGCGCCGAAAGCCCAAAACGATGCCGCCAGCGCCGAAAGGCCGGTGCCGAGCAGGACGAGCGAGCCGGGCTCCGGCACGGGCGCGGAGGAAGAGCCGGTGGTCCAGGTTCCCGCATCATCCACGATCTCCCCTGCCGAATTCAGATAGGCGCCGATGTCATATACGCCGTTAGCCCCTGGATCATTGACGGTGGCGATGTAGTCGCCACCGGCGGCACCCCCCGCGTGATAGGGGCCACACGCCGTATTATTGGGGTCCTGGCAATAGACAGCAATTTCCCACTCGGTGATAGCCCCGCTAGCATTGGTCTCGAATTCGAACAGAGAGGTCGTTACGGCGGCATTCGTAATGGTATGCTGACCATCGCTGAAGCTGAACGAGACGACCAACGAACTGGCGTCAAAGAATGAAGTGAGATTATCCCCCAGGGCCGAGGAAAGCGTGATCGAGCCGGTGACCGAGTCGCTCGAAGTGTATGGAGAGCTCGCCAAAGTGTTGAAGTCGTTTCCGGTGTAAGAATACGTGACGTCGGCACGGGCGGCCGCGATCGACAGCACGCAGCCCACCAGGCCGATGACGGCAGCGGCGGCATATTCCATGCGCGTCATAACGTTCCCCTTGTTCCGACACGTCGCCTCGTTGCCGCCGGGTCCGGACGGAACCCGGCCGAAACGAGTTGTTTGAGGCCGACGCAAGTGCCGGGCCACGACCTGAAATGGATCGAATCCAATAGGATAAGACGAGGCGCGATTTCGGTACTGTAAGGAGATCCTTACAGTGCCCCATCCGCGCAGCGGCGGCGCATTCGTCCATCAACCGTCCGGCCCTCCACCCTTCGCCCAATCGCGCAATTGGTTTCCCGCCGGAGGGCCGACGGCGCGCCGTTCCTCGCTTAAGCTGCGGCCGGCGATCGTGTCCGGCACAGGTTCCATCATGCAAGACGACTTCCCGCTCGCGCTTCACACCTGGACCATCGAGGGAACGAGGCTCGAGATCGCGCTGGAGGCCGCGCGCCAGGCCGGGTTCGATGCCGTCGAGCTCCGTCGCAGCGACATCGTCCATTGCTTCGAGCGTGGGCTCGATCGCGAGCAGGTGGTGGAGATCCTGCAAAAGAGCGGCATTCCGGTCGGCATCCTCGGCACCGAGTATGGCTGGTTCTTCGCCCCGCCCGACGAGCAGCGCCGGCTCTTCGCCGTGCTCCGCGAGACCTGCGAGATCGCCACGCGCGTCGGGTGTCAAATGATCATGAGCGCGCCCGGCCAGGTGGTGGGCACGGTCGCGGATGCGATTGCCGCCACACGCATCGCGGGCGAGATCGTCGGCGAATATGGCCTGCGTCTCGCGCTCGAGTTCAACTCGCAGCACGATGTCGTCAACAATACCGGCGTCTTGCGCGAGATCATCGAAGGCGCCGGCCACGCCCATTGCGGCATGCTGCTCGATGCCTATCACCTCTTCCGCAGCGGCGGCATCGCGCAGGGGCTCCGCGGCGTGCGGGCCGAGGAGCTCTTCCTCTTCCAGTACAGCGACGTGCCGCCCAATCCCGCCCCGGGAATCCGCCGCCCGATCGACCGGCTGCCGCCGGGCGATGGCGTGATCGACTGGGACGAGCTCTTCCGCCTCCTCCGCGGGATCGGCTATCGCTTCTACCTGAGCTACGAGGCGCCCAATCCCGCGCTCTGGGCGCGCTCGCCCTACGATGTCGCCGCCGAGGGCGCGCGCAGGACGAGAGCCCTACTGGATCATGCCGCCAAGCCTTTGGCATGATCCGTCCCGCGCTTCACGCCCGCGCTTCACGCCCACGCTTCATGCAAGGAAATCCATCATGCCCCAGATCACGCTCGCCCAGGCGTCCATCATCGTCGATGCCGCGCTCGCCAAGGGGCGCGAGAGGAAGTTCGATCCGCTGACCGTGGTGGTGCTGGATGCCGGCGGGCACGTGGTTGCCGCCAAGCGCGAGGACGGGAGCGGGATCCTGCGTTTCGAGATCGCGCTGGGCAAGGCCTGGGGCGGGCTCGGCTTCGGCTTCGGCTCGCGCGCGCTGGCGACGCGCGCCGCCAAGGCGCCGATGTTCGTCACCGCCGTCGCCGCGGTTGCGGAGGGAAGGCTGGTGCCGGTTCCCGGGGGCGTGCTGGTGCGCGATGCGTCCGGCGCGGTGATCGGTGCGGTCGGAATTTCCGGGGACAACAGCGACAACGACGAGATCGCCGCGATCGCCGGCGTCGAGAAGGCGGGGCTCACGGCCGATCCCGGCACCTGAGCGGGTTGCGTCACGGCGAGCCCGTGCTCGCGGGCGACGATACCAGCCGCGCGCGCACCGAGGTGAGATGGCGGCGCATGCGTTCCGCGGCCTCGCCCGGATCGCGCCGCGAGATCGCCTCGTAGATCGCATCATGCTCGGCGAAGGTCGAGTAGTCTCGGGGCGGCGCCGTTCCCGTGCGCACCGTGCGCCATGTGCCCGAGCGGCGCACGGCATTGAGCGTCTCGAAGAGCGTCATCAGGAGCTTGTTCTTGGTCGCGGCGGCGATCGCGTAGTGAAAGCGGCTGTCCCAGGATTCGAACACGCGCCACAGCCTTGCCTCGCGGCATCTCCGGTTGCAGAGCCGAAGCTCGGCGAGATCCGCGGCCACCGCGCGCATCGCGGCGAGGCTCGCAAGCTCCGGCTCGATCGCCACGCGCGCGTCGATGATCTGCGACGGGCTCGTGATGCTGCTCAGATACTGCACCTCCTCGAGATTGAGCACCGGGCGGGCGCCGATGAAGGTGCCGCGGCCGACATGGCGCCAGACCTGGCCCTCCGCCTCCAGCACCGCCATCGCCTTGCGCACGGCGGAGCGCGTGAGGCCGAGCCGCCGGCCGAGCGCGCGCTCCGGCGGCAGCCGCTCGTTCAGCGCCAGCGGCTGCTCGGCGAGAAAGCCGCGCAGGCGAAGCAGGGGATCGAGGCCGGCGGGGGCTTTCATCGACGCCCAATGTCCCAATTGGCTGCGGATCCCGCCTTGCCACGCAAGCGGTTCGGGATCAATCTCCGGGGCAACAAGCGTGGTGCAAAGCGCCTCGGAGTTGCATGCCGGTCAGGCGGCAAGGAAGGGATGGAAACGACGCTCACGCTCTCGCTGGCCTGCACGCAAACGGATCGCAGCGCGCCCATCCTCGACGGACGAATCCCGATCGCGGGATGCACCATCATCCCCTTGCCCGGCCAGACGCAGGACATCTTCCGCCGCGTGCTCGCCGATCGGGCGTTCGACATCGCCGAGATGTCGATGAGCACCCACATCGTCCAGGTCGCGCGCAACACCGAGGACTATGTCGCGGTCCCGGTCTTCCTCTCTCGCGCGTTCCGCCATTCCGCGATCTATATCCGCACCGACCGCGGGATCGCGAAGCCCGAGGACCTCGCGGGCAAGACGATCGGGCTCGAGCAGTACCAGCAGACGGTGGCACTCTGGGTCCGCGGCATCCTCGCCGACCGGCACGACGTCCGCACGGAGGACGTGGACTGGCGCAACGGCGGGCTCGAGCAGCCGGGCGGCGGCGAGCGCCTCGCGCTCACGCTGCCACCGAACATCCGCCTCTCCGCAATTCCCCCCGGTGAAACGCTCGACGCAATGCTCGCCGCCGGCGCGCTCGATGCCGTCATCGCCACGCGCCCGCCGCCCTCGTTCCTCGCCGGCCGCCCGAACGTGGGCCGCCTCTTCCCCGATTATCGCCAGGCGGAGCTTGCGTATTTCCGTGAGACCCGCGCCTTCCCGATCATGCACTTGCTCGTCATCCGCCGAAGCCTCGCCGAGCGCCATCCCTGGCTGCCCGTGGAAGTGTTCCGCGCCTTCGTGCGCGCCAAGGCGCATGCGATGCGCGAGCTTCAGCTCACCAACATCGCGCGCGTCACGCTGCCCTGGATCGCCGAGCACGAGGCCGAGACGCGTGCGGCCATGGGTGCGAATTTCTGGCCCTACGGCTTGCCCGAGAGCCGCCACGAGATCGCGGCGATGCTGCGCTATTCTTTCAATGACGGGCTGATCGCGCGACAGATTGCGCCCGAGGAGCTGTTCCATCCGAGCACGCACCCGCTCGCCGATCGGGCTTGAGCGGGGAGGGGAGACGATGCAGGACGTGGCTGCCGAGGATCCGCTGTTCTGGGGCCTTCATGACCGGACCATCACGTCCATCCCGGCGAACGTCTCGCGCCCCGCGCCGAGGCCCGCGGCGGCCGCGGCCGCGCCCGGGCGCTGGATCGAAATGCCGCGCCTGCCGATCCCGACCGCCGAGATGGGCGTGATCACCTGCGGCGGCAAAGTCCACGTCATCGGCGGATACGCGCACCAGAACGTCAACAGCGATTTCCACCAGGTCTACGATCCCGAAGCCCGCATTTGGTCGTTCAAGGCGCCGCTGCCGTTTCCCTGCAATCATCTCTCGCTCGCGGTGATCGAGAGCCGCATCTACAGCTTCGGCGGCTTCACCGAGCAGAACCGTTGCCCGCACTCCAAATGCTTCGTCTACGACGCGGAGCGCGATGCGTGGGAAACGCTGCCCGGCCTCGTCCGCCCGCGGGGCGCGGTCTCGGCCGTGGCGCTCAACGGCAAGATCCATCTGCTCGGCGGGCGGGACATCCGCTCGCTCGACTGGCACGAAACCTTCGACCCGCAAACCGGAAAATACGAGATCCTGCCGCCGATGCGCGGCTCGACGCCGACGCAGCCCTTCGCCGGCCAGCGCTGCCACATGGGCGCGCTGGCAGTGGAGGGGAAGATCCACGCGATCGGCGGGCGC
Source organism: uncultured Pseudomonadota bacterium (assembly GCA_963745975.1). Classification (GTDB taxonomy): domain Bacteria; phylum Pseudomonadota; class Alphaproteobacteria; order Acetobacterales; family Acetobacteraceae; genus JAKAWQ01. Next base: position 513,684 of record CAVUZJ010000009.1, on the reverse strand, counting down.
AAGGATTCCTACGATTTCAACACCGGCCTCCATTCCGTCTACGACCCCGAGAAGGAGAGCTGGTCCTTCCGCGCACCCTTGCCCACGCCGCGGAGCGGCGTCTCCTGCGCCTATGCCGGGGGCAAGATCTTCGTCTTCGGCGGCGAGGCGCCGGGCGTCGTCTTCGCCGCGAACGAGGGCTACGATCTCGCCGCCGACCGCTGGGAGACCTACGCGCCGATGCCGGTCCCACGCCATGGCCTGCACGGCGCGACGGCCGCCGTGATCGGCGATATCGTGCACGTGCCGGGCGGCGCGCCGATCACCGGCGGCAGCGTGCAGGGCGCCTGGCACGATGCCTTCAGGTTGGTCTGAACGAAAAGCAGGGGGGACAAGAGGAACATGAAAGCAATCGGTCGCCGAGGCTTCGGCCGGCTCCTCCTCGCCCTCGCCGCCCTGCTCGCAACGGCCGCGCTCGCCCCGCGCGCAGCCGTTGCGGCGTCCTCGAAGATCACCATCGCCTTCACGCCCACCGCGGCGGCGGAGGGCCTCTTCAATGCCCAGGCGCAAGGCTTCTTCGCCAAGCAGGGGCTGGACACCGCGCTTCTCATGCAGCCGAACTCGGTGGGCGTCGTCGCCGCCGTACAGTCCGGCGCCGCGCAAATCGGCGTCCCCGCCGCCGGCGTGTTCGTGGGCGCGGTCCAGCACGGTTTGCCGTACGTCGCGCTCGCCTGCCAGAGCCTGTTCGGGCCGGGAACGAACGTGCTCGCGGTCATCGTGCGCAAGGGCGTCGCCATCAAGACGCCGCAGGACTTCGTGGGCAAGCGCGTCGCCGTGCCCGGCCTCCGCGGCGGCACGCAAATCATGTTCATGGAATGGCTGCGCGAGAACGGCGTCGATCCGGCCAAGGTCACCTATGTCGAGGTGAACTACCCGCAGCAGGCCGATATCCTGCGCGGGCGCACGGTCGATGCGGTGGTGACGTCGGAGCCCTATCTCTCCCGCATCGTCGATGCCGGCCTCGGCACCGCGTTCTCGCATTTGAACGACACGAAGGAGGATATGCCGGACGCCTTCTTCATGGCGAAGAAATCCTGGGTCAAAGCGCACCCCGATTGGGCCAAGGGCTTCCAGGCCGCGCTCGCGGAAGGCGTCGCCTTCGCCGGCACGAACGAAGCGCAAACCGCCGTGAACGCCGCGCACTTCCTCGATCAGAACGTGGCACTCGTGAAGCAGTCCGGGCGGCAGCACCTGTGCGACGGCGATCTCGCCGCGCACGTCGCCGAGCTCAACACGATCATGCTCGGCCTGAAGCTGATCCAAACGCCCATGGACCCCAAGACCGTCGTATGGCCAACGCCCTGAGGCTCGGCTCGAAGCCTGCCACGCCGCTTCCGGCCTCGCCGGCGCCCAACGCCGCGCCCGATCCCATCATCACTTTCGCCGACGTGGGATTCGCCTATGGCGGCCCCGCCGTGCTCTCGCACGTGAGCTTCACCGTCGCGCCCGGAACCCTCACCTGCGTCATCGGCCCCTCCGGCTGCGGCAAAACGACAGTGCTGCGGCTGGTGGCGGGCTTCCTCCGCGCAACCAGCGGCGTCGTCACCGTCGCGGGCCAGCCCCGCACGCGCCCGACGCGCGACGTCGCCGTCGTGTTCCAGGATTACGGCCGCGCGCTCCTTCCCTGGCGGGACGTCTACGGCAATGTCTCGCTCGCCCTCGAAGCCGCGCACGTCCGCCGCGCCGAGCGGCGTGCACGCATCGAGAGCATGCTGGCACTCGTCGGCCTCGAGAACCACGCCCAAAAATTTCCCTCGGAACTCTCGGGCGGCATGCAGCAGCGGCTGCAGATCGCCCGCTGCCTCGCCCAGGATCCGAAAATCCTGCTGATGGACGAGCCCTTCGGCGCGCTGGACGCGATGACGCGCGGCGTCCTCCAGGACGAGCTGTTGCGCATCCAGGAGGAGCGCGGCGTCTCCGTCCTCTTCGTCACCCACGATATCGAGGAGGCGCTCTATCTCGGCAACCAGGTCGTGGCCCTGATCGCCAACCCGGGCCGCGTGAGCCAGCTCGTCGACGTGCCCCTGCCCTTCCCGCGCAACCAGCTCGCGACGCGCGAGCACCCCGAATTCCTCCGCCTCCGCCGCGCCCTGTTCCATTTGACGCATGGACATGAAGGATGAAGGGGCACGAGGGATGAAACGCTTCAATGGACGCCCGCTCGTCGTTATCGCCGCGCTAATCCTGGCTTGGCAGCTCGCACTCGGCGGCGGCAAGCTCGTCTCCGATACGCTCGCACCGCCCGGCCCCGTCGCCGCCGCGCTCTTCCACATGCTGCGCGACGGATCGGTCCTGCAGGCGAGCTTCCAGACGCTGCTCGCCGCCCTGCTCGGCCTCGCCCTCGGCGCCGGCGTCGGCACCGCCCTCGGGCTCGCGAGCGGCATCCTCCCAGCCATAGGAACCGCGATCCGCGGCCCGGTCGAAGTGCTGCGGCCGCTGCCCGCGATCGCGCTCGTGCCGCTGATGACGATCATCTTCGGCCTCGGCCTCGACATGGAGGTCTATGTTGTCGCCTTCGCCGTCGTCTGGCCGAGCATCATCCTCACCCAGACGGCGGTGCGCCACGTGGAAAAGCGCCTCCTCGAGGTCGCCGACGTGCTCGAGCTCTCCTATCTCGCCCGCATCCGCAAGATCGTGCTGCCCGCGATCCTGCCGCGCCTCGTCGTCATGCTGCGCTTCACCGCCGCGATCGCGCTCTTGATCGCGGTGACGGTCGAGCTCGTCTCCAACCCCTGGGGCCTCGGCCACGCAATGATGGTCGCCTCGCAGGACATGGCGCCGGCCCGGATGATCGCCTTCCTCTTCGTCATCACCGCCATCGGCTGGTGCCTGAACTGGGCGCTGGTCAGCGCCGAACGCCACCTCCTGCCATGAGCCGCCGCCTCCACAACCTCGCGATCGACCTCGCCGCCATCTCCTGCCTCCTCGTCCTCTGGTACATCGCGGCCGCCTCCGCCTGGGTGCCCCCGGCCTTCGTGCCCTCGCCAGTCGCGGTCTGCCAGCGGCTGATCTCGGGCTTCGCCGACGGCACCCTGCTCGTCGAGACCGCACGAACGGTCATCGCCATGCTCGCCGGCTGGTTCGCGTGCAGCCTGCTCGGCATCGCCCTCGGCAGCATCGTCGGCATCTGGCCGCTCGCCCGCCAATCCCTGGGCCCCGTCCTGGAAATTTTCCGCCCGATGCCACCCGCCGCGGTAATCCCGATCGCGATCGCAATCTTCGGCCTCTCGCCCGAAATGTCGCTCGTCGTCGTCATCTTCGGCGCGATCTGGCCGGCGCTGCTCGCCACCGTGCACGGCTTCTCGTCCGTCGAGCCGCGGCTCAAGGAGGTCGGCCAGGCGCTCACCCTCTCGCCGCTCGCCTTCATCTGGAAGATCGCCCTGCCCAACGCAACGCCGGACATCATCGCCGGCATGCGACTCTCGCTCGTCGTCTCGCTCGTGCTGGTGGTGATCACCGATATGATCACCGGCCAGCCCGGCCTCGGCAGCCTCGTGGTGCTGGCGTCGCGCACCTTCGACATGGCCGGCCTCTTCGCCGGCCTCGTGCTGCTCTCCCTGATCGGCCTCATCAGCAACGCCGCCATCGTCGCGGTCGAACGCCGCCTCCTCGCGTACCAACGCTAGCAGAAGGCCAAGGGGGCTCCGCCCCCTTGGAACCCCCGCCAAGGGCTGAGCCCTTGGAACCCGTTCGTTTTTGGCGGCCGCTGAGGGCGGTTTGGGCGTTTGCGCCTCGCGCAAACGCCCAAACCGCCCTCAGCGGCCGCCAAGCGAATGGATTGCAAAGGCTCCGCCTTTGCCAGGGGGTCCAGGGGGACAGCGTCCCCCTGGCGCTTGACAAGGTCGTTCGATATACCGAGAGTTAGAGAAACGTCAAAATAACGATCGGGGAGGGAGGCTGCCATGTCGCTCACGCGTCGTGGTCTTGTGCAATCGGGCGTTGCCGCCGGGCTTCTGGCCGATCCGGTGCTGGCGCGCGCGGCATTGACGATGGCGGACGGCCGGCCTTGGCCGTCGGTCCGGGTGGGCAACGCCAATCAGCTCGAAGCGGGCAAGGCGGTCGCCTTCAATTACCCCGACGCAAGCTCGCCCGCCTGGCTCCTCAAGTTGAGTGCGCCGGCGTATGGGGGTGTCGGTCCCGGCAGCGATATCGTCGCCTTCTCCGCCCTCTGCACGCACATGGGCTGTCCGGTTGCGCTGCAGGGCGAGCGGTTCGTCTGCCCCTGCCACAAGTCGATGTTCGATCCGGGCAGGAACGGGCAGATCTATCAGGGCCTCGCCTCCGACTATCTCCCGCAGGTGCTGCTACGCGTCGATGCGGCCGGCGACCTCTATGCCGAGGCGATGAGCGGCCTCGTGTGGGGCCGCGCCAGCAACGTCAGGGCGAAGAGCAACGGCTGAGGGGGGGACGGAAATGTCCATTTATGCGCGCGCGAACTCGGTTCCGCTCCCGCCGGCGGACGCCGAGCGCTACAATACGGTCTGTCAGGTACTGCAACGTGGGTTGCGGGTATCATGTGTATGTGTGGCCGAACGGCACGGAGGGCGGCCCGAAGCCGGACCAGAACGCGTTCGCCGCCGATTTCACCATCCAGCAGGCGGAGATTGCGGGCATCGCCTACACGGAATCGATGCATGCGACCATCCGCCGCAACGATGGGCGCGATTACCACGTGGCGATCGTTCCGGCCAAGGATTCGCCGATCAACCTGCTCGGCAACCATTCGAGCCGGGGCGGCTCGAACGCGCGCACGACCTGGTCGGACAGCCGGCCGACGCAGGCGCGGCTGCATTACCCGCTGCTCCGCGTCGGCGATGACTTCAACCCCATCCCGTGGGACGCGGCGATCGAGCTGCAGGCGCGCGTGCTCAAGGGAATCCTCGACAAATACGGATCGGATCAGCTTGCCGCCAAGATTTTCGACCATGGCGGCGGTGGCGGTGGCATGGAGAATACGTACGGCACCGGCCGGCTGCTCTTCACCGGCCTCCAGATGGTCTACACCGGCATCCACAACCGCCCAGCGTACAGCTCGGAGACCTTCGGCACGCGCGACCGCGGCCTGCACGAGCTCAATTACACCGCGCAGGATGCCCGGCTCGCCGATACCATCGTGCTCTGGGGCGCCAACAGCTACGACACGGCGACGGTGTTCTTCGAAGCCCATATCGTGCCGAACTTCCAGAACGCGACGGCGGACGAGAAGAAGAGCTACTACGCCAAGGGCGAGCCGATGGCAGCCGCCCGGCTGGTGGTGGTCGATCCGCGGGCCACGGCGACGGTCAATGCGGCGCGCGCGCAGGGTGCGGAGGTGCTGCACATCCGGCCCAAGCTCGGAACCGACTACATGCTGATGAACGCGGTCGCCCGGGCAGTGTGGCAGAAGGGCTACTACAACCGGGCGTTCCTCGAGCAGCACACGGACATGAAGACGTTCGAGGACTACAAGGCAAAATCGCTCGAGCTCTCCATGCCCTATGCGGCGTTCATGGCGCGCGCCGAGCAGATCACCGGGGTCGCGCCCGCGGAGATCGAGCAGGCGGCGGTCTGGATCGCGCAACCGAAGCCCGGGAATTTCTGGCGCCGCACGCTCATCCTTTACGAGAAGGGCGTGATCTGGAACTACCGCCAGTACGACGCGGTCGCCGCGATCGCGCAGCTCGGCGCGCTCACCTTCAATATCGGCCGGCCGGGCACCGGCACCGGCCGGCAGGGCGGGCATCAGGAGGGGTATGCGCGGCCGGGCTACCCCGGCCCGCGGCCACCGCCGGACGTTGACAAATATGTCCAGTCCGGCCAGGCGAAGACCTTCTGGATCGTCGGCTGCAATCCCTATCTCGCCGCGCAGAACAACGCCTATTTCCGCAAGCGCATCGGCGAGCGGGCGCAGGCGCTGACGGACTTCCTCTCGCGCTCGCTGACCGAGGCCGGTGAGCCGGCCTCGATCGAGGCGCGGGCGAACGCGATTCTCGAGGGCCTCGACAAGACCGAGGGCCTCTTCGTCACCGTGCAGAACATCTACATGGTGGAGAGCGCGCGCGACGCCCATTTGATCCTGCCCGTCGCGCAATGGGGCGAGGCGGACAACATCTCGCTCAATTGCAACAGCCGCCTGCTCCGGCTGGACGAGCGGTTCATGGATCCGCCGGGCGAGGCGAAGCCGGACTGGGAGATCCATGCGCTGATCGGGCAAAAGCTCGAGGCGCTCTATACCGCCGAAGGCAAGCCGGACATCGCCAAGCGCTTCGCGGGCATGAACTGGACGAGCGGGGCGGACGTCGTCAAGGCGATCCAGGACGATCTCTACGCGGGCGTGAACACGCGCGTGCCGGCCTCCGAGGCGGGGACGCTCGACCCCGAAAGCTTCAAGGGCGTGGACTACGCCTACCTCCGCCGGGTCGGTCAGAAAGGCATCCAGACGCCGGTGCGGATGGATCCCGCCACGGGCGAGCTGGTCGGCACCGAGCGGCTCTATCCGACCTGGAAGTTCATGACGCCCGACGGCAAGTTCTCGTGGTACGGCACGCGGCCGTGGGACGATTACGCGGAGGCCGCCACGGTCGCCGGCTATCTGGGGTCCGATCGCGAGCGCTATCCGTTCTGGTTCAGCATGGGACGGAGCCAGGTCATCTGGCAGACCGCGTACCATCAGCGCCTGCTGGCCGAGAAGACGTACACCGTGCCGCTTCCCTACGTGCAGGTGAGCCCGGCGGACGCCACCAGGCTCGGCGTGAAGAACGGCGACATCGTGATGGTGTACAACGACCAGGGCAACGAGACCTTCGCCGTATACGAGACCGATGCGGTGCCGGACGGGATGGTCTTCGCGCTGATGTATCATTGGCTGGGCACATCCAACAGCCTGACCTCGCCCTACACCGACCCGATGAGCACCAACCCGTGGTACAAGGGCACCCGGGTCGGCATCCGCAAGCTTGCCGGGAGCCTGCCGAGCGTGATGCAGACGACGAGCTTCCTGCCGACCAACGACTTCAGCTAAGACCCCAGCCGGGAGCAGCTTTCGGCGGGGAGGGAGATGGCGGCAATCTCGATTCGCTTTCGCGAGAACGGATCCATCGTCATCGACCTCCCCGCCGGCAGCCCCTTCGTGCTCGACGGGCAAATGCAGACGCTCGAGCGCGCGAAGCTGGCGCTCTGCCGTTGCGGGCACTCCGCCCAGAAGCCCTTCTGCGACGGCAGCCACAAGCGCGTGGGCTTCACCGCCCCGGCCGCGTCCCTTTCCGTGACCATCCCCGACGAGCCGTCATGATCGACCCGTTCGGCCGCGCCATCACCTACCTGCGCGTCTCGGTCACCGACCGCTGCGACCTGCGCTGCGTCTACTGCATGGCCGAGGACATGACCTTCCTGCCGAAGGCGCGAGCTGCTGACGCTGGAGGAACTGGACCGCCTCTGCGCCGCCTTCATCCGCTGGGCACCACGCAAGATCCGCCTCACCGGCGGCGAGCCGCTGGTGCGCCGCGACATCATGCGGCTGTTCGAGCGCCTCGGCGCGCGGCTCGGCGCACGGGCTGAACGAACTGACGCTCACCACCAACGGCACCCAGCTCGCCAGCTACGCCGACGGTCTGGCCGCCGCCGGCGTGCGGCGGATCAACGTGTCGCCTCGATACGCTGGATCCGCGAGCAGTTCACCGCCATCACCCGCTGGGGCAAGATCGAGCAGATCGCTGGACGGGCATCTTCGCCGCCAAGGCGGCCGGCCTCGCGATCAAGATCAACGCCGTCGCGATGAAGGGCGTCAACGAGGACGAGTTCGACGCCATGCTCGCCTGGTGCGGCGAGCACGGTTCGATCTTGCCTGATCGAGACCATGCCGATGGGCGAGATCGGCGAGGACCGCACCGACCAGTACCTGCCGCTGTCGCTCGTGCGCGGCCGCTGGCAAGACCTGGACGCTGGACGACACCGACTACCGCACCGGCGGGCCGGCGCGCTACTTCGACGTCGACGGAAACCGGCCGGCGCATCGGCTTCATCACGCCGATGACCCACAATTTCTGCGAGAGCTGCAACCGCGTGCGGCTGACCTGCACCGGCACGCTCTATATGTGCCTCGGCCAGGACGACGCCGCGGATTTCCGCCGCCTGCTGCGCGCCGGCGCGACCGACGCCGAGCTCGACGAGGCGATCCGCGCGGCGATCGCGCGCAAGCCGAAAGGCCACGACTTCATCATCGACCGCCGCCACGACCGCCCGCGGTGGCCCGGCACATGAGCGTGACCGGCGGGTAGACCACCAGCCCGTCGTGGCGCGCACGCCGCTTCTCGGAAAGAAAGGCTCGGATCCCATGATGAAGGCAATCGGTAGGCGGACCGCCATCGCAACGACGGCCGTGCTCGCGGGCGCGGGCGCGGGCGCGGGGGCGATGCGGGCGCGGGCAGCCGTCACGTACGGGATCACGCCGCAGAGCGCGGTGGCCTATCGCGACTCCCCCAATGGCAGCAGCGATTGCACCAATTGCATGCATTTCATCCCAGGGCCTTCCGCCACCGCTGACGGCCACTGCACGGTGGTGGCCGGCAGCATCAGCCCGCAAGGCTGGTGCGCGGTGTGGACCGCGAAGTCCTGATCCCGGCTCGCGGCGCGCCGCTGGTATCAGCCACCAACGCTGTGCCGCTGGCGGAACACAACCCGCGCAATCATACCGAGTGCCGAGACGGCCAGAATGAGGACCAGAGCCCCCGCCCATGCCTGCTGATGCCAGTCCCGATAGGGCGAGATGGCATAGGTGAAGATCTGCAACGACAGCTCGGCCATCGGGTTGCTTGGATTGAATTGCCAGAACTGGCTGCCGAAGGCGGTGAAGAGCAGCGGCGCCGTCTCTCCAGTCACGCGTGCGAGCGCGAGCAGGAGGCCGGTGACGATACCGGCCTCGCCGCCACCAGGAGACAACGCGTCGTCACCTGGTAATCGGACGCGCCGAGCGCAACCGCGAACTCGCGTAGTTCCGGCGGCAGCAGACGCAGTGACCCCTCGGTGGTGCGAATGACCAGCGGCATCATCAGGATGGCAAAGGCGAAGGACGCCGAAAAAGCGGAGAAATGCCGAAACGGCTGCACCAGGAGGGTGTAGGCGAAAAGCCCGACGGCAATGCTCGGCACGCTCGCCAGCACATCGGACAGGAAGCGGATCGTGTCGGCAATGCGGCCATGGCCGTAAACCGCAAGATAGACGCCGACGAAAATGCCGATGGGGAATACCATCACCGCGGCGATCCCGACGATGATCAAGGTGCCGGCGATGCCGTTGCCGACGCCGCCGCCCGGCACGCCGACGGGGTGCGGGGCGCTCGTCAGGAACGTGAACGAGAGTGCGCCTACTCCCTCGCGCACGATGTAGCCCATGATCATGAGCAGAACGGCCGCCACGCCGACGGCGCAGATGCCGGCCGCCGCACGCCAGGCGAGGTCGTTCAGGTGCCGGCCCACCGACAGCCCGCGGACGTCCTGCCGGCGGCGAGACCTGCATTTCCCGTCGCCTTCATAGGCCGACCCGCAGCAGATAGCGCATCAGCAGCCGCCCGGCCCCGTTGATGATCACGCTGATCACGAAGAGGATGAGGCCGAGCTCGATCAGCGCGCTGAGGTAGAGATTGGTCGTCGCTTCTGTGAACTCGTTCGCGATCACGCTCGCCACCGTATAGCCCGGCGCGAAGAGCGAAGCCGCGATCGCCGGCCGGTTCCCGATCACCATGGTGGTCGCGATCGTCTCGCCGAGCGCACGCCCGAGCGCCAGCATGCACGCCCCGAAGACTCCCGGCCGCACCACCGGAAGCACCACCCGCGACATCGCCTCCCAGCGCGTGGCACCGAGCGCCAAGGCGGCCTCCGAGGTCCGCCGCGGTACCGCGGCGATCAGGTCGCGCGTGAGAGCCGTCACGGTCGGGACGATCATCAGCGCCAGCACCAACGATGCCGTCAACATGTTTACGCCGTAGATCGTGCCCTGAAACACCGGCAGGAAGCCGAGCGCGCCCTGCAGCGCCGGCCCGATCCAGCCGCTCACCACCGGGGCCAGCACGAAAAGGCCCCAAAGCCCGTACACCACGCTGGGCACGGCCGCCAAAAGCTCGATGAGGGTTCCGAGTGTCGTGGCAAGGCGTCGCGGCGCGAACTCGGCCAGGTAGTCCCGCGAGAATCCCGATCCCGGCCGCGAGCGCAAGCGCGATCGCCGAGCTGACGACCGTCCCGTAAATGAAGGCGAGCGCCCCGAACCGGCCCTTCACCGGTACCCAGACATTGGTCCACAGGAACGGGAGCCCGAACCGGCCGATGGAAATGCGCGACCCACGGCCAGCTCGAGAGCGAGGCCGGCGATGATCGCCAGGAAGACCGCGCACGAGCCGTACAGCCCCCACCGTGAAGAGCCGCGCCGCGAACCGCCCACGCCGGCGTCCAGCGGGGCGCCCGCGCCCCGCCGGCGAGCCCCTCTCGCGAGGAACGAGCTCGTGCTCAGCGATTCTCTCCCCGGCGCGCTACCAACGAGGCGGGCACCTCGGGTCACGCGACCTGCATCTCGCCGATGATCGTGAGCGCCTGCTGCTGCACGTTCTCCGGCAGCGGGACGTAGTCGATCGTCTTGGCGATCGGCTGGCCCTTCGTGACCAGCCATGACATCACTGCCTTGACGAGCGCGCCACGCGCGGGGCTGGGCGGATTACGATGAGCAGTAGCCACGAGTACCCGCTGATCGGGTAGCACTCCGGGCCCTCAGCATCGACGATCGAGAAGTCCGTCGAGGACACGTTGGGCTTCGTCGCCGCGGCCGCCGCGACCGAGGAAATGTCAGGGTAGAGATATTTCCCCGACCCGTTCTCGACCAGCGCGTAGGGCATGCTGTTCTCGAGCAGGTAGGCAAGCTCGACATAGCCGATGGCCCCCGGCGTCTGCCGCACCAGGCCGGCCACGCCCTCGTTGCCCTTGCCGCCGATGCTGCTCGGCGCCGGCCATTCCACGCTCTTTCCCGCGCCCACCTTGCTCTTCCACTCCGGCGAGACGTGGGAAAGGAAGTCGGTGAAAATGTAGGTGGTGCCGGAGCCGTCCGATCGATGGACGACCGTAATCGCGAGGTTCGGCAGCCTGACGCCCGGGTTCAGCCTCGCAATGGCCGGGTCGCTCCATTTGGTGATCCGGCCGAGATAGATATCGGCGATCAGAGCGCGCGTCATGTGCAACCCTTTTCCGATGCCGGGGAGGGTGTAGGCGATTCCCTCGCCGCCCAGCGTTACCGGAACCTGCAATACGGCGAAGTGCGCCCGCGCCAGCTCGTCCGCATTCATCGGCACGTCGCTCGCCCCGAAATCGACCGTCTTGGCCGTGAATTGCTGGATTCCGCCGCCGCTGCCGATCGACTGGTAGTTGACGCTGACGTCCTCGTGCTTCTGGCTGTAGAAGTAGAACGCCTTGGAGAAGAAGGGATAATCGAAGGTCGATCCGGCGCCGGTGATCTGCGTTGCTGCGCGGGCTTGATTCCCCAAAAAAAAAAAAAAAAAAAAAAAAAAAAAAAAAAAAAAAAAAAAAACCGGGCGCGGCGCGGGACGATCCTTCGTGCTTTCGAATTTCATCGAATGGTCATTGTCGCCGGCGGTGCGGCGATGCATATAGTCAGGGTATGACAGCACGAATCGGACGGTTGAAGCGCCCGAGGCGGTGGCGGCCTTGGGGGCGCTCGCGCACGAAACCAGGCTCGCGGCCTATCGGCTGCTGGTCGAGGTCCGGGCCCGCCGGCCTGCCCGCGGGCGTGATCGCCACGCGGCTCAAGGCCGTTCCTTCCTCTCTCACCTTCCATCTTCAGGCGCTTTTGCACGCCCGTCTGGTCACCCAGCGGCGGCTGAGCCGGCAGGTCATCTACGCCGCGGACTTCACCGCCATGAACGGCCTCGTCGCCTTTCTCACCGAGCATTGCTGCGGCGAGGAGCAGGTGTGCGTGCCGCTCTGCGATCCTGCGCCGAAGGCGGCCGAAGGAGCGCGCTCCCGCCGCCGCTCGGCGTGAGGGAAGGAACCTCAATGGACAAGCCTGTGGATCGCGTGATGAACGTGCTCTTCCTCTGCACGGGCAATTCCGCGCGGAGCCTCATGGCCGAGCGGCTGACCGAGCGCTGGGGGAACGGCAAGTTCCGCGGCTTCAGCGCCGGCAGCCACCCCAAGGGCATCGTGAACATGACGCTCGCCGTGCTCGAGCAGGCGGGGCTGCCGACCGCCGGCCTCCGCTCGAAGAGCTGGGACGAGTTGCCCTGCCCGGCGCGCCGGTGATGGATTTCGTCTTCACCGTCTGCGACGACGCGGCCGGCGAGATGTGCCCGGTCTGGCCCGGCCAGCCCATCACCGCACATTGGGGCGTGCCGGTTCCCGCCGCCGCCACCGGCACCGAGGTCGAGCGGATGACGGTCTTCCGCCAGGTCTTCGGAATGCTTCAGCGCCGCATTCAGGTGTTCGCGGCCCTCCCCTTCGCCGCACTCGATCGCATCGCGCTCACAAGGCGGGTTCAGGAGATCGGCCAGCTGCGGGAATATAGAAGGAATCAAAGGAGGGTGGATGAGTGTCATGCCATGAACCTCTTCGAACGCTTTCTCACGCTCTGGGTCGCGCTCTGCATCGTCGCCGGCATCGCGCTCGGCCAGATCGTGCCCGGCGTCTTTCATGTGCTCGGCGCCGCGACCGTCGCGCAGGTCAATCTGCCGGTCGCCGTGCTGGTCTGGCTGATGATCGTGCCGATGCTGCTCAAGATCGATCTTCGCCGCGCTCGGCCAGGTCGGCGCACACTGGCGCGGCATCGCAACCACGGTCGGCGTCAACTGGCTGGTCAAGCCGTTCTCGATGGCGCTGCTCGGCTGGCTCTTCATCGCGCATCTGTTCCGGCCCTGGCTGCCGGCGGACCAGATCGACAGCTACATCGCCGGGCTGATCCTGCTCGCGGCGGCACCCTGCACGGCCATGGTGTTCGTCTGGTCGAACCTCGTCGATGGCGAGCCGCATTTCACGCTCTCAGCCAGGTGGCGCTCAACGACACGATCATGGTCGTCGCCTTCGCGCCGATCGTGGCGCTGCTGCTCGGCCTGTCGTCGATCACCGTGCCCTGGGACACGCTGTTCCTTCGGTCGTGCTCTACATCGTCGTGCCGGTGATCGCCGCGCAGCTCTGGCGGCGCGCGCTGCTGCGCGCGGCGGAGCGGCAGCGCTCGCGCGTACGCTGCGCGCGCTTGCGCCGCTGTCGCTCGTGCGCGCTGCTGCTGACGCTGGTGCTGCTGTTCGGCCTGCAGGGCGAGCAGATCATGCGCCAGCCGCTGGTCATCGCTGCTGCTGGCGGTGCCGATCGTCATCCAGGTCTATTTCAACGCCGGCCTGGCCTACTGGCTCAACCGCATGCTCGGCGTCGAATGGTGCGTCGCCGGGCCCTCGGCGCTGATCGGCGCCAGCAATTTCTTCGAGCTCGCGGTCGCGACCGCGATCGCGCTGTTCGGCTTCCAATCGGGCGCGGCGCTGGCGACCGTCGTCGGCGTGCTGGTCGAAGTGCCGGTGATGCTGTCGGTCGTGCGCATCGTCCGCGCTCGCCGCGGCTGGTACGAGGCGGGCGATCCCCCTTTCGGCGCGTAGCCTTTCCGTGCCGTCGCGGCGCGGGTCGGCGCCGGCGCTCGTGCCCCCGGGCCCGATCAGCACCGCCTGCGCCGCGCCGTCGAAACGCTGCACCTTGACCCGGTGCCCGAGCGCCTCGATCGCCGCGCGATGCCGCGCGAGCGGCGGCTCGATCTCGGTTTCCGCCCGCCAGCGGAGCGCGTGCGGCGCACCCACCATCGCCGCCGCGTCGCGCGCGCCGCCCGCGAGCCGCAGCAGCAGGTTCGCCATCATCCCGACGATCCGGTGGCCGCCGCCGGCGCCGAGGGCCGCGATCGGGCGGTTCGCTTCATCGAGCACGATCGCCGGCGCCATGGTGGTGCGCGGCCGCTTGCCGGGCCCCGGCGCGTTCGGCGCCCGCTCCCCGCGCGCGCGCGCCTCGCGCTGAAATTGGCCATCGCGTCGTTGAGATAGAAGCCGCCGACCGCGATCGGCGCGCCGAAGAGCTGGTTGATCGTCGTCGTCATCGAAACGAACATGCCTGCCGCGTCGGCGATCGAGAGATGGCTCGTCATGCTGTCCGCTCGCCTCGCTTCCCGCAACCGGCGCGCCCAATCCCTGCGGATAGCTGCCCGCCCGCCGTCCGGGATCCAGCAGGCGCGCGCGCGCGTCGAGATAGGCGGGCTCCAGCAGCCGCGCCGCATCGATCGCCATCGCCTCCGGATCGCCCATCAGCGGGCGGTCGGCATAGGCGATGCGCCCGGCCTCCGCGAGCAGATGCATCGCCTCGGGCGTCAGCTCCACGCTGGTCCCCTCTGGGCCGATCCCCTCCAGGCCCAGCCGCCGCACGAGCCCGACAACCTGCCCGACCGTGATGCCGCCGGCCGGCGGCGGCGCCGTGGCGACCGTCCAGGCCCCGAGCGGAAACCGCACCGGCGCGCGCTCGCGCGCCCGGTAGGTCGCGAGATCGGTCGCCGCGAGCGCCCCGGGATGGCGGTCGTGCTGCACCGCCTCCGCGATCCGCTCCGCGAGCTTCCCCTCGTAGAACGCGTCCGCGCCCTGCTCGGCCACCAGCGCGAGGCTCTCCGCAAGCTCCGGATTGCGAAAAATCGTCCCGGCCGCGTGCGGCGCGCCGTCCGCGCCGAACCACAGCGCGCGCGCAAGCGCCTCCTCGCGCATCGCCGGCGCCTCGCGAAGCCGCCGCCGGAGATAGGGCGCGAGCGGCGCTCCCTCCGAAGCGAGCGCGATCGCCGGGGCGAAGAGCGCGCCCCAGGCAAGCCGCCCGCCCGCCGCATGCGCAAGCGCCATCGCCCGCACGGCCCCCGGCACGCTGACGCTGCACCCCCCGAACTCCGGCTGGCCCTCCCGCACCGCGATCGCGGCCGGCGCCGCCGCCAGCCCCTCGAACACCCGCACGCGCCCCTCGGCGGCCATGAGGATGATCGCCCCGCCGCCGATCCCCGAGGCGCTGGGCTCCGCGAGCGTCAGCACCGCCTGCGCCGCGATCGCCGCATCGACGGCCGAGCCCCCCGCGCGCAAGATCGCCATCGCCGCGTCGGTCGCGAGCGGATTGGCGGTCGCCGCCGCTTCCCACGCCCGCGCGTTCTGATCCGGCATCGGCCCGACTGTCCCTTGATGCTCCCGCCCTTCTCCCACGATATGCTCGGCGAGGCACCCCGCTCGGAGCACTCCCATGTTCGTCGCCATGAACCGCTTCCAGGTGATTCCCGGCTCCGAGGACGAGTTCGAACTGGTCTGGACCTCGCGCGACACCCACCTCCGCGCGGTGCCGGGCTTCGTCGAGTTCCACCTCCTCCGCGGCCCGGCGCGCGACGACCACGTCCTCTACGCCTCGCACACGATCTGGCGGAGTCGCGCCGACTTCGAGGCCTGGACGCGCTCGGAGGAATTCCGCCTCGCCCACCAGAGCGCGGGCGGCCGCAAGCCGCTCTATCTCGGCCATCCCCAGTTCGAGGGGTTCGAGGCGATCCAGACCGTCTCGCCGGCTTAAGCGAGATCGATGATCTCGACCCAGTTCGGCGCGGCACCCATCTCATGCTGCGACTGGAGCGAAAGCGTGCCGTCGCGCACGTCGATCGCGTGCACGCTGAGCCCGTTCGAATCGAGCCCCGCCGCGAGCAGGAAGCGCCCGCGCGGATCGATCGCAAAGCCGCGCGGCGTCGTCTCCGTGGGCCAGCGCCCGATGGGAGAAAGAAGCCCGTTCGCGGGATCGATCCGGAATCCGGTGAGCGTGCTCGTCTGCCTCTCGCTCGCGTAGAGGAAGCGCCCGTCCGGTGTGGCGTGAATGTCGGCCGCGTTCGCCTCGCCGAGAAAATGCGGAGGCAGCGTCGCCACCATCTCGATCTCCGCGAGCGTCCCCGAGCCCGCCTCGATCCGGTACGTGCTCACCGTTGCGTCCGTCTGGTTGAGGAGATAGAGGAACCGCCCGTCCGGATGGAACGCGAGATGCCGCGGGCCTGCGTTCTTGCGCGTCGCAATCGACGGCGGCGCGTTGGGCGAGAGCGTTCCCGCCTCCGCATCGAAGACCATCTGCATCACATGGTCCGCGCCGAGCACGGCGGCATAGGCGAAGCGGTTCGCCGCATCGAGCACGATGCAATGCGCGTTCGGCCCGGTCTCCATGATCTGCGTCGCGCGCGGCTCGACCAGCCCGGCGGCGTCGAGCGGGTAGATCGCGAGCTTCGCATCCGTATAGGACGCGCACAGCAGAAACCGGCCGGTGCGATCCGTCACGAGATAGGCCATGGCGCTGACCAGCGGCACCGTGCCGAGATGCGTGAGCTGCCCGCTCGCCGGGTCGATCGCGAAGCTGGAGGCCGGAAAATTCGGGCTGCGCAGCGCGGCATAGAGGAATTGTCGGTCGGGGCTCACCGCCATCGGCAGGCTCGTGGGCGAGGGAACATCGGTGCCGGGAACCGGCACGCGCTCGACCGGCGCGAGCGCGCCGCTCTCCGGATTCATGTCAAGGACGAAAATCTCCTTGCTTTCGGCATTCGAGACATAGACGCGCGTGCCGGCCATTCGTTCCTCCGCCTTTTCGATCGCAGATCGGCTCGAACCCAGCCATAGCAAGCCGGTCCGCCTTTCCATAGTATCCCCTGAAGGACGAACGAACGCATGGTTGCGCACCGCCTCCGCGCCCTGGCCTCCATCGATCGCGGCGGCTGGAGCCTGGCGAGGGGCCTGCGCGCAGGCCTCGGCTGCAGCGTCCCGCTCCTTTTGGCCGAGTGGCTTCGCGAGCCTGCTCTCTCATGGGCGGCGCTCATCGGCTTCTGGGTCGCGCTGGTCGATCCGGGCTGGCCGCCGCGCACGCGCGTGCGTGCCATCCTCTTCTTCATCGCCGGCACCGCTTCCGGATGCTTCCTCGCCGTGCTCGCCCGCCCGCATCTTTTGATGTCTGCAACCTTCGCACTGCTCTGGTGCTTCGCCGCGATCCTCACGCGCGTCTGGGGCGACGCGGCCGGAAGTGCGGGGAATTTGCTGGCCCTCGCGGTGCTGATCGTCCTCGGCCTCGGCGGGCCCTCGTCGCTGCACGCGGCGATCGAGATCGCGGCCTTCACCCTCGCCGGCGGCCTCTGGGGCATGGCGCTCGCATTCGCCATCGGGCGCGGGCCGCCCGACGCACCGCTCCGCGCGGCCTTGGCCGCCGTCTTCCGCGCCGAGGCCGCCTTCGTGCGCGACATGATCGCCCCACCGCCGCGCCTCCGCCCCGGCGCGGTGCGCGAGGCGATCGAGCGGGCGCGCGCGATGCTCGATCGGCCCGCGCAATGGCCGCGATTCGCCCTCATGCTCGGCGACGCCGAGCGCGCGCTGAGCGCGCTGCTGGCACTCCGCGAGCTCCGCGAGAGCCAACCCGCGGACGAGGTGCCGCTTGAATTGCTCGCCGCGATGGCAGGGCGGCTCGATCAAATCGCCGATGCGGTGCAGGGGAGGGGCGTGCCGGCGCCGCGGCCGCTCGCTTTGCCCGAAGCCGGCGCGGCCGCACGCGCGTTCGGCGATGCGCTCGCGTGGATGGATGCGGCTTCAGAACATCTCGCGGGCGCGGGAGGCTTCGCGGGCGCGCCGGCTGCGGACGATCGGTCCCGCTATCTCGATCAGCTCCGCAACAACCTCACGCTTGACTCACTCTCCTTTCGCCACGCCGCGCGCTTCGCGGTGACCGGCGCCGCGCTCACGCTGATCACCAACTTCCTCCATCTCGAGATGGGGTACTGGATCACCCTCACCGCCGTCATCATCCTCCAGGCCTATCCCTCGGCGACCTGGCAGCGGGCAATCCAGCGCGTCGGCGGCAGCATCGCCGGCGGCCTCGTCGCGGTCGGCGCCGCCTTCATCCTCCACGGACCCGCCGCGATGACGCTCGTCATCATCCCGCTCAGCGTCCTCGCGATGGCGTTCCGGAGCGCGAGCTACGCGATCTACATCCTCTGCATCACGCCGCTCTTCATTCTGATCACCGAATTGTTCGACAAGGGCGGCGTCATCGCTCCTTCGCTCGGCGGCTTGCGCGTCCTCGACAATCTCGCGGGCGCAGCGCTCGGTCTGCTCGCCACCTTCGTCCTCTGGCCGAGCTGGGAGAGCCGCTACCTCCGCCGGCGCCTCGCGAACGACATAAGCGCCAACGGCGATTTCCTCATCGCCGCACTCGATGCGAAGATGGGCCGCGCAAGCGATGCGGCGGTCGAAGCGGCGCGGCGGCGCGCGGGGCTCGCGGGAAACAACGCCGAGGCGTCGCTCCGCCGCGCCTTGGAGGAGCCCCGCCGCCATCCGGCCGACGAGATCGCGGCTTCGATGACCATCGCCGCCGCCGCGCGGCGCCTCGCGGGCATCGCCTCCGTCATCAGCCAGGGCGCGGGTCCGGACCTCTCGGAGCGGCGCGAGCGCCTGCGCAGCCGCCTCGATCAGCTCGCATCCTCGATCGCCGAGGCAAGAGAGCCGGCCGCCACCGAGGCTCCGCTGCCGGCGCTCGTCGGGCGGCAGCTCGCGGTCCTCGACGAAGCGGCGCGCGCGCTCGCCACGCCTCAGCCGGGCAGCGGCCTCCTTTCGAGATAGGCAGCGACCGGCCCGGTCACCCGCATCGCGCGCACCTCGGCCGGCCCTGCGAGGCGCGCGCCCACGATCTCGCGGTTGTCGAGCCGGAGCCCGGGGAGCCCATCGAGGCGCGCCTCGAAGATGTGCACCCGGTCGCGCCGCCCCTCCCACAATCCGCAGACGACGCAAGCGGGGCTCAGCGAGGCAACCGCGAGCCCGATCTCCTCGGCGAGCTCGCGCCGCGCCGCGACCTCCGGCGTCTCGCCCTTTCTCACGCTGCCGCCCGGCAAGTTCCATCGCTCCCGATAGGACGAACGCAGCAGCAGCAGCGCCTGCCCGACATGCACCGCGACGAGCGCGCCCTCGTGGCGTGCGCGCGTGAGCCGCCACCACATGCGGGCGAGCGGGAAGCCCGCGCGGTACGCCATCCGCCAGGCGAAATCGACAAGGGCCCGTCCGATGTCCGACATCGGCCGACCTCTACCCGGCTTCGCCGACGCATGGGAGGGGGTTCCGCGCGGTGGCGGCGCGCCGTGCCATCGCCCATACTGTCGGCCGCCCCCTCTCGCGCGTTCGCGGAGCGACCATGGAACTGCCCTTCCGCGCCACTCTCTGCGGCCTCGACGAGCTTGCCGAACACCGGGAGGCGCGCGTGAGCCACGTGCTCTCCATCCTCGATCCGGAGTGGCCCGTGCCCGAGATATTCGGGCACTTCGGCCCGCATGAGAGGCTCGAGCTCCGCTTCCACGACGTGATCCTGGAGGGGCCCGGAACGATACCGCCCGAGCCGGCGGATATCGAGCGGCTGCTCGCCTTCGGCCGCGCCCTCGGCCGCGCACCCGCGACAGAGCGGCATCTGCTCGTGCATTGCCACGCCGGCATCTCGCGCTCGTCCGCCGCGATGGCGCTCCTGATGGCGGAGGCGATGCCGGAGCGGTCCGGCGATGCGATCTTCGCTGAGATTCTTCTCATGCGCCCGCAGATCTGGCCCAATCTCCGCATCGTCGAGCTCGGCGATCGCGCGCTCGCCCGCGACGGCGCGCTCATCGCCGCGGCGCACCGCGTCTACCGCCGGCAGATCGGCGACAAGCCGCACCTCATGGAGCAGTTCCGCTCGGGAGGCCGCGGGCGGGAGATCGAAGCGGCCCTCGCCGCCGCCGGAGAGCGCTGACATCGGCATGGAATTCCCGATCTCGGTCAAGGGCGTGCTGCCGGCGGCCCGCTCGAACCGGGAGAAATGCCCGAAATGTGTCGGGCGCGCGAAATCGCCGAAGAGTTGCCTGAGCGAGGAGCAAAAGCCGCTGAAGCTCTTCCCTATCGACCGAATTGCGGCAATACGGCTTGCCTGCGGAAATCGGCGTGCGATCGATCGCTGGGCCGCCATGCGGCTCCGTGAGCCCTGAAATGGCCGTTCTCCCCGACGCCGCGCCGCCCTACCACCATCGTCGCGTGCCCGCCGCCCTCTCCGGCGCCTATCCCGCGCGGCCCGGCAATTTCGTGCGCCCGCTGATCGACGGCGTGCCCGCGTTCCGCCGCATCGCCGCCGCGATCGCCGTCGCCCGCCACAGCGTCTGGCTCACCGTCACTTTCTACGCGGACGATTTCCGCTTCCCGGACAATGCCGGCACGCTCTTCGACGTGCTCGATCGCGCCGCGGCGCGCGGGCTCGACGTGCGCGCGCTTTTCTGGCGCCCGAACGCCGAGAGCGCCCATTACGGCCGCACTTTCGCGGGCACCGGGGCCGACCTCGCACTCCTCCGCGATCGCGGCGCGCGATTCAGCATCCGCTGGGACCAAGCGCATGCCGCCTTCTGCCAGCACCAGAAGAGCTGGCTTATCGACGCAGGCCAGCCCGGCGAGACCGCCTTCATCGGCGGCATAAACCTGACGGCGATGGCCTTGGGCTCGCCCGGCCACCGCGACGGCGGACGGCACGATCTCTATGTCGAGGTCGCGGGTCCCTCCGCGACCGACGTGCACCACAATTTCGTCCAGCGCTGGAACGAAGCAAGCGAGCGGGAAAAGCCGGACGGCGTCTGGGGTCCGCACGGCACGTCCGCGCTCGCCTTCCCCACCTGCGCCTCCGCGCCCCGCGGCACGAGCCTCGTGCAGATCCAGCGCAGCGTGCATCCCGGCCGCTATACCGACAGCACGGCCGCACCCGACGCCTCCCGCCACGACATTTCCGCGGGCGAAGGATCCTGCCTCGAGCAGTACGAGCGCGCGATCGACGCGGCGCGCTCCTCCATCTATATCGAGAACCAGGCCCTGCCGATTCCATCCATCGCTCGTAAGCTCGACTCCGCGCTTCGCCGCGGCGTGGAGGTCGTGCTGCTCGTTCCGGCCGAGCCGGAGGCGCCAGTCCGCGATCCCCTACGCGCCGCCGTCGAATCGCTCGCCCGCTACGACAACTTCACCCTCGCCGGCCTCATCCATTCAGAAGGGGGAGCGCGCCGCGCCGTCTACGTCCACGCGAAAACCATGCTGGTGGACGATGCCTGGGCGACGATCGGCTCGTGCAACCTGCACGCCAACTCGCTCACCGGGAACACGGAGCTGAACGCCTCGATCTGGGACGCCGAACTCACCCGCGCGCTGCGCTGCGAGCTCCTCGCCGAGCATCTCGGCCAGGATACCTCCGGCCTCGACGATCGTTCTGCTCTTCGGCTCTTCCGCGCCCTCGCCGACGCGAACGGCAAAAACCATTCCGCCGGCCAACCACATTGCCAGGGCAACGCCTTCCGCCTGGCGCCAGGCGATTACGGAAGATAGCGCCTCGGCTCCGCCCCGCCGCACTAAGCTCCTGGCCCCCAGAGAAGGCTCCCCTTTTTCCCTCTCCGCCCCCCAAAGGGGTAAAGAGGGGCGGAGAGGGCAGGGTGAGGTGGGGCGAATGCCCACCCACCTATCGGAGGGCGCGGACGCCCGCCGCCGCCCTCTCCAACGAGCCCCCAATGTTTGCGCTCCAAACGCAACACATTGAGCCGACTGGACTTTTCTGGGACGGACCTCCGGCGTATCATTGTTCTTGGCCGAAAGCCGCCCGGTGGGCCAAGGGAGAAGCCATGGATCGTGAGGACATCATCGCCAGGCTGCGGGAGAACGAGCCAGCGCTGCGCGCGCGCGGTGTGATCCATGCCGCTTTGTTCGGATCGCGCGCACGGGGGGATGCTCGTCCTGAGAGCGACGCTGACATCCTGATTGAGATCGACCCGGAGGCTCACGTCGGGGTGTGGGACTACGCAGGGTTGAAAGAATACATCGCCGGGCTGTTCGACGGCCCGGTCGATGTCGTGGATCGCGAAGCGCTCAAGCCTTATGTGGCCCCGGCGGCGACCGCCGACGCGGTTTATGCCTTTTGACCCTCGGAAGGCCGCGCGCCGGCTTGCCGACATGCAGCATCATAGCCCTCGCCGAAAACTTCGTGACAGGCACGACTTACGAAGCGTTCAAGGACGATCTCCTACGGCTCTATGCGGTTACATGCTGCCTCGAGATCATCTCGGAGGCGTCGCGACACTTGCCGGACGATCTGAAAGCGCGGCATTCCGCCATCGCATGGCGGGACATGGCGGCATCGGGAAATATCTATCGGCACGAATACGAAGATGTTGCGGCGCGGCGGGTCTGGGACACGGTCAAGCATCACCTGCCGCCTCTGAAAGCCGTAATCCTGGCTGAACTGGCCGCCTTCGGCGGCACATCGTAATGTGGGGGGCAGCAGCGTCCGCGTTTCGACCGGCCCGCAGAACGTAGCCGCCCACGACGAGGAGCCCCGAGCGCCCGATCCCCCGCGGGCCCTTCGCGCCGCCGGGCCGCGTCAGGTTTTCCGAGAGACGGTGAACGGCGCGAAGACCGACCGGGCGCCGCTACGCAAAGCGCACGACCAACTCGAGGCCGATGCTTACGCGCCGCGGGCAATCATCGTCTACTCCCGATGCGACACCGAGGCCGATCAATGACAGGGGGATCCCGAGTTGGGTGCCAGGCCTAGACACGGCTTTTCCGGCTATCTTCGCCACGGCGTCGTTGCCCAACCTCGCGGCGGCGCAGACCTGGCACGGGCAGATTTAATGCGTGCCCGTTCCGGGCCTGACCACCAAGCCGCTCACCGGCCTATTCGAGGTGAGCACGAACGAATCCCGGCTCACCTATTCCCGGCCCGTGCACAAAGCCGACCTGGCATCACTCTCCGGGGCGACGGAGAGCGGGACGGGCATCTTGGCCGGCCGTAGGTCACATCACCCTGCAGGGTGGCGCGGCGGGAAAGGGATACAGCTATACGGCGACTTATCGGGAACGAAAACCCGACGGCCGCGCGCTCCTGACAGGCGAGCAGGTCTGGACTGCGGCGAGCTTATCCGGGGCGTTCCACCGAGCTTGCCACATCACGCTGACACGCTGAGCCGGGCGCGATCCGCGCCCCTTTGAGAGCGTGTTCACCCTGACTGAACACGCTCTGAGTTGTTCTTCCGAGCGGATTAAGGCACCCCTGGATCGCTTCGCGCCGGGGTCCCCGCGAACGAGTTCGCGGGGTGCCCCGATTCCAGTCAGGGGCGCGACCGCTCTCAACGAGCGAACCGCCCCGCCGCAAAAGGGAGCCGCCCGCCGGGAAGATCAACGCCCCGGGAACCCGCGGAACCGCCTTGAATTGCTCAAATCAGTGCCGGCGGGCTTGTTGCAAAAATCAAGAATTCCGCAACGCAAGAACCTTATGCATTTTCACGCACGCCATGCGTTGGCCACGAAGGATAAGCTCACCACGCTCGCGGACGCTGTAGCCGTGCGCAGCGTAGAATGGCTCCGCTGTGACGGTGGCATCCAGATCGAGCGTCTTTAGCCCGTGCTCACGGGCGACCTGTTCAATTTTTTGCACGAGTAGTGTTCCAATGCCCTTGCGGCTCGCATCCGGCGCGACGTAGCAGGCTCGGAGTTCAGCAATTTCGGGGACGAGCGCGCCGATACCAACGACACGCCCGTCGATCTCGGCAATCAGCCGATATTCGTTATCGGGGTTCGATAGCACACCTTGACGTGCGTGTCGGTGATCGGCATTGGTGCCCACGCTTCGAGTACGGCAGGTGGGTAATCCTTTCCGGCGATGCCTCGGGCAGCAGCGTGATGGACCTCTAGGAAAGCCCTCGAATTCTCCGGGCGCATTTCGCGGATAATTACAGACATGGCGCTTTCAGCGAGTTGGCTTCCCAAAACGTGGCCTTGACGGCGGCAGGCGTCAATGAGCACGGACGTCGGGGCGAGCCCTTTGCACAATTCAAGAATTTCGCACCAAATCTAGGCCGTTGAAAAAGGGGCTTTTCCGGTGCATAAATCCGGTGCATAATCATCGGCATGAAATACGGCTATGCGCGAGTATCGACCGACGGCCAGAGCGTTGACGCC
Source organism: uncultured Pseudomonadota bacterium (assembly GCA_963745975.1). GTDB lineage: Bacteria > Pseudomonadota > Alphaproteobacteria > Acetobacterales > Acetobacteraceae > JAKAWQ01. The sequence continues at coordinate 489,623 of CAVUZJ010000009.1, read as the reverse complement.
CAGGTGCGCCAACTGACCAAGGCCGGATGCAAGAAGGTGTTCCGCGAGATGGCGAGCGGAGCCAAGACCGACCGCAGCCAGCTCCGCCGCGCGCTCGACCAGCTCGACGCCGGCGACGTGCTGATGGTGACCAGGCTCGACCGCCTGGCCCGCTCGACCCGGGACCTGTTGAACACCCTCGCCGCGATCGCCGACCGCAGGCCGGCTTCCGGTCCCTTGGCGACGCCTGGGCCGACACCACGACCGCCGCACGGCCGGCTGATGCTGACCGTGCTCGGCGGGCTGGCGGAGTTCGAGCGCGAGCTGATCCGCGCGCGCACGGGCGAAGGCCGCGCCCGCGCCAAGGCGAACGGCGTGAAGCTCGGCCGCAAGCCGAAGCTGACGCCGCACCAGAAGAAGGAAGCGCTTAAGCGGCGCGAGAGCGGGCGAGCCGTGCGGGAGATCGCCCGCAGCTACAACGTCAGTCACAGCACGATTTCGAGGCTGGCGGTATGACAAAGCTCCAATTTGACAAGGATAGTCGTGCCAGGAGCCTTTGCCTCCACGTATCGGAACAGGCGAACGCTGCGGCGGCGTGAAGAGATGACAACATAGCCCTGCTATATTGAGGCAGATTATCTTGAGGAACTCATAGGCATTCCCTTCGTCTTGTCGTAAGCCAAAACTGACGGATGAGGCCCTCCGCGCGCACCCATTGCGGAGACCTAGCTCACCGGCAGCGCCGGTGAGACGTCGCTGCTAAGACCACCGAAGAAAGTTCTTGACGCCACAAACGACCGCAACTCCTTGGGAAGCATACCGGATGACGCAAGGCGAAGTTCACTCAAGAAGAAGCCGGTGAACTAAGCCGATTAAGCAACGGATAGTTAGTCTTGTTGAAGAGCGGTTTGCCGGTGGCGATGCCGCCTACTATCTGTCTCAACTGGGGAATGATCTTGGCGCAGACAGGACGCTACTGGAGCGCCTGTCGGGTCGAAAACTCGGGCAATTCATCAAAGACGAGCTCGGTTTCACGTATCCTGGCAACGGGTGAGCATCGCAACATCCTCTACGTCGCTCGAGACGCAGAGGCAGCCCCGAGGTCCGCGCTGCCGGTGAGCATACAACCGCAGCTTCTGGGCTGCTTTCGTCATACCGTTGAAGGATGGGGAGCGACGTTTCATCAATCTCGACACCCAGAGGTTCAGCTACGACGAAACGTCATTGCGCGAGGCTGGCGGCGAGGTTCGAGAGATCACCGCCGATTATGTGGCACAGCCAGGCGCGGTCAGGGATGCACAGCACATTGCCGAACAGTATACAGCGTTGGTGCTTGACGGATCAGGGTCTCGATCCGTGCTCTTCCTAATCGACGAGCGACACGCCGTCCGTAGTGCCCATCCGACCGCGCTCGATGTGCTCTTGAGGGCGCTTGATAGCGAGCAGCTCAGACGAGTGAGCCTTCCCCTCCCGTATATTGTTCAGGCTTTGAAAGCTTGCACGGTATGGTGACCGTGATCATCTTTGTCTGCATCGCTGGTCTGCCTAACGTAGCTGTTGAGGAAATTAGCCTGTCGGCCGGCGAGTTGCTTCACGGGGGACGCGGCCAACCCGCCTATTAAGCTCCCGCCGCGACTGCCATACAGGTACCGCCCCGGCATCAGCGACGTGTACCTGAACGAGCTTGCTCGCCGACTTCAAATGGTGCCCCATGCTCTAGGATGCGTCGGTATTGCTTGCCTATGTTGATTATGCTGGCAACGCGACGACAGCCTTTGTTCGGAAACTTTTCTCCGTTCGCTCTTACCGCCCCCGTTCAACCCTTTTATCCCGATCAGGCGCCGAAGGCGGAACGGCGCAGTAATCTTGTGCACTTCGTCAATCGTGTTGTGGATGTCATCGATGATTTGACTGACCGAGTTCGAATTGTCCGGGACACCCTGAGCGGCCGGAACTTCACGCCGCTGCTGCTTCCGGTTCGAAACTTTCGCTCGCAGATTGTGGGGCCTGAACATTGCCTGATTATTCGCGGGATTGGCATCGGGCTGACCCGCGAGCGATGCTTGTTGCTGCTGAAAGAGAGATGCTCGCCCGCCACCCAATCAGACCAGCGGAAGGCCTAATCAGCGACCGCAGACAATATTTCGAAGACGATCGGCCACCCGTGGTTCAAAGAGCCCTGGGCGCAACCGGCATGGAATGGCGCGGGTGGTCGGCGACGGTCATCGCCCTTCCTGTTTTGTTGGCTCCCGCGTACGATTTGGAGGGCCATTTGATCCGCTTTTTCACTACGACTGCGAATACGAACGACGCGGACTAACTCCAACTACCCGAATTGTCATGATGCTGCGGTTGTTCCTGAGCCGCGACCCACGCCAACATAGCGCCGAACGACGCGGGACGCTGACACAGCAAGCGGCGGCTCCCTACGGAGCCGCCGCTAATCTCTGCTTGCTCTTAGAGCATCACGGATGATGACGGTGTAATTTTCCCGTATCACCCACACTTCTACTTTCGCATTCTGACCACCTCAAACCAGCTCGGCCGAGCCCGATTTGACGTTTAACCAGAGTGCGCACGTGAAAGAACGCCGCAAGACAAACGTTCTTCCACTCGACTGGCTTTCCACACTGCCAACGGAAACCGTCCGCAGCAGGTCCACTCGTGCGTTGCCGTCCGTTATATACGCTTTGCCATCAGAGATTTAAAGACCCATTCGGGGTCGCGCTGAGAGGCTGGCTTTTTGCCCCTATGCGGCAAGCCGAGGCCGCCGCACCGAGCGTCATGCAGCAGCTCGCCGCCGCGCGTGAGCCGAAGCACGTCGTCAAGACCGCAAAGTCCCCTCCTCGCTGGTAGGCAAGCCTATGCGATGGACTGGCGTCAAGGCGATCAGGGTGGTTGTGCCGACCGAACGACGGCGCTCCATCCACCGGCCTCCGCGGCGGCGTTTTCCGCCTCGTCGAGTTGCGAAAGAGTTGCAAAGGCGGGGGCACAGTTGGCCGCCAACTATATATGATAATGTCCTTTATCATACATCGGCGTCGCGCCGGCGTGATCCCTGACGGTCCGCAGGCGGAAGCAGCCACCGCTCAAAACGCCGGCGACGAGCGGAACCTGGCTGCCGAGTACTGCAGATCCGGAAGACCGCTCTCAACCCCTCCGGCCCGCGCGGCCGGGCGGCCGGGCGAGGCCCAACCATCCAACAGGCCCCCGCCTCGGCGCGGACGCCGACGGCCGGACCTTTGATGCTCGTATCGATCGCGGCATAATCGGCCCCCGGACGCGGATAACCTCCGCTGATTGGAGACCCCATGGGGACATCGCAGGCGCTTGAACTTATATCTCGAACGGATCGCGTGGGGCGGCGGCACGTCGCCGACACTGGAGACGCTGGCGGGGCTGCTGCGGGCCCACACGTCGGCCATTCCCTTCGAAGAACTGCCGACGTTCTGCTCGGCCGGCCCGTGCGGCTCGACCTCGATGGCGTCCGCGAGAAGCTCGTCGGTGCGCGCCGCGGCGGCTATTGCTTCGAGGATGCGTACTTCTTTGCCGCCGCGATCGAGGAACTCGGGTTCCACCCGATTTGTCACTCGGCGCGCGTGCTCCTGTTCTTCCCGCGCACCGAATTGCCCCGCACGCATATGTTCCTCACGGTGAAGCTCCCCGAAGGCAGGTTCGTCGCAGACCCCGGCTTCGGCGGGCCGGGCGCCCAGCATCGACTCCCGCTCGTCGATGCGGGGGACGCAACGCCCGCCCCGGCGCGACGCACTGGATGGCGCGCGATGGCGCCTATTGGGTGATGCGCACCGAGGCGGGCGATACGGGACGGGATGCCTGGGCCTCGACCCTGGAAGAGGACAACCCGATCGATTTCGAAATGGCAAGCCACTTCACGTCAACCCACCCACGCTCGCCTTTGTCAACCGCATCATGATGGGCATCTTCACGAAAGAGGGGCGCGTCACCGTCGCCAATCGCGAGGTCACCATCGCCGAGGGCGGTGTCTCCCGGCTCGGCACAGCCCGCCCACCGCGCCGCGCTTCGTGCGTTCCTGGTCGAGCATTTCGGCTTCGACCTTCCGGAGGTCGAGCGGCTTCAGGTCCCCCTAATTCCGGAATGGCAATCCATTCCGCCGGCGCCCCGCCGCCCTCGGTCGCGTCGCCTTCGGTCGCGTCGCCCTCGATCGCGTCGCCGGTCTCCCCCGCTTCTCGCGCTCTTCCCTCTCCTCCCACGGCTTCGCGATCGTGATCGTGAATTGCACCGGCGGCGCATCCTCCTCCGGCGGCCGCGGGCCCACCGCGACGTTCGCGTTCAACCGCATCAGCAGCCCAAGCAGGTGGTCGCTGTAGCGGCGCACCGTCCCACCACCTTGTCGCCCCTCACCAGCGGCTCGTCGCGCCCCTCCACGGCCCGGCCAAACGCCTCCTTCTCGATCGCGCCGAGCCCGCGCGTGAGCGCCTTGTCCCAGCGCGCCGCAAAGGCCGGGTCGCGCTCCGCCCATTGATAGACTGTCCATTTCGACCGATCCGCCGCCGCCGCGCCGGCGACGACGCTGCCCGTGGCGGCGAGCGTCTCCAGGAAAATCCTCTTCGCCGCCTCGGTCGTGCGCGACACCAGCTTCCCCTCTTTGTTGCGCGTCACGTCACCTCGCGGCATCGCCGGCCGGCGGAACTCCCGCCCCGTCGTATGCCTGCTCATCTCACCGTCCCTTTGGCGGCCCTTGCCTGATCCGCCGCGCGCTAATCCCCCGCGCGCACCGGAATGGTCCGGGCAAGCGCCCACATCAGCCGCACCGCGCGCTAATCCTCCGCGCGGGACCGCGAACCGCCCATACCTTGCTTCGGTGTCCGCGCCGCCGCGGGACCGACCCGCCCGACCGGCGAGCGAAACCAATCAAGCTGACCGGCCCCCCAAGGATACGTACGAACAGCCATTGGATCAACAACGAATTTTCGCGATCGCGTCGCACACATGCGCCCGTTCCCGAGGGCCCGACCGCCGCGGATCGCGGAGCCGGCGGTCGCGGAGACCGGATCGGCGCCGGCAACGAACGGCCCCCGTCCGAGCGATCCGCGAAGCAGAACCCAATCCCGGGCGCGGTCCGCGGGCGCGCCGTTGCAACGATAGCTTCCGGGTTGATAGCATGCGTGCCACGTCGAGTCGGTTCTACTGCGAACGGAGCGATGGCACGGGACGGAGCCACGAGCCCGCACGCCGCGGGTGACGCGGCTCCGGGCCTCCTCCGGTGCTCTTGATCTGCCGGAGAACAATGGGGGCGTGATGACAAAATATCTTGGAATTGCTCTGCTCTTCACGATTGCGCTCGGCCTGACCGTAGGCTTCGCCGTGACGGGGCACGCCCAGGCATTCACGCTTTGCAAGAGCACATTCGCGCTCTGCACGATAGCGCCATGCACCCCGATCACCGCCAAGGAGGTCGCCTGTCGCTGCACCGTCAGCACCGGCTATTCCGCCAGCCAGAAGCCGTGCCAGCCCATCAAGACGACGGCCGAAGGTCAGCAGATCCGCTCGCGCTATTACCCCGTCAAGAGCTATGTGATCTGCGATAACGATCGTCCCTGGGCGTGGTGCCTGGACAAGCCCTGTATCATCAGCAAGAACAATCCGGGCGCCGCCTCCTGCACCTGCGACGCGGTGAAAAATCTCGGCAGCTACGTCATCGTGACGAGCCAGTACAGCCCGGCCGCCTGCACGAAGGGCATCATCTCCTCGGCCACCGTCACGGAGATCACCCAGATCACGGATTTCCTGAATAAGAGCCGAGCGCTGCTGGCTCCCTTCCCGATTCAGGTCCTGACTTCCCCGCAGCATGGCTGAGCCGCGCGAAGGCGCTCTCGCTCGCACGCCGCCGCCGATCGGTCACGGAGACGTCATCATGCGCTTCCCCGCCAGGCTGATGGCGTTGCTCTCTTTCGTTCTCGTCGCGGTGCCCGCGCTGGCCGCCGCCCCATCGAGCAGCCATGCGCTCACCATCGATGTCCCGGTGGTGCTGAAGGAGGCCAAGGTCGTCTTCAATCTGGACCACCTGGCCTTCCAGGGCGATGAGCCGACCGGCCTTCTATTCATGCGCTTCATGGTCGCGCGGTTTCACGCCGACCACACCAAGGCCCGGATCGTCGCGATCTTCCACGGCGCCGCAGGCTATATGGTGCTCGACGACCGTGCCTATGACGGGGTGCGGGACTGGCAGCAGGGAAATCCCTACAAGGATCAGATCGCCGCGCTGCAGCGCGAGGGCGTGGACATCGAGGTATGCGGGCAGACGATGGCGGACAATCATTGGTACAACGCCGAGCTGTTGCCCGGGGTCAAGGTGAACAGCGGCGCCAATTTCCGTATCGTCCAGCTCGTGCAGGAGGGGTTCGTCCAGTTGCAACCCTGAGCGGAGCGGCGGGCGGCCCGCGTCGGCATGTTGCGCGGAGGAGATGAGCGGGGCGAGGCCGGCCCACTCTTATTCCCTCCGGTTGCGCGCGTCCCAATAACGCTCGAGGTTGGCGATCAGGGCGGGGCTGAAATGCGCCTCGGCCTGCTCGCGCGCGTAGGAAGCGCAATAGCGGCGGAAGAGATCGAGCGGTTCGGCGCCGACGCGAAACGCGCGCCGGTTCCCCACCGCGCTCACCGCCCCGGAGCTGGTAAGCCCCGCGACCGCCCGCTCGATCGCGGCGTCCATCTCCGCGGCCGGCACGATCTCGTCGCAGAGCAGTCGCCCCTCCGCGCTGTCGCACTCGATACGCCGCTCGTACTGGATGAGCTGGCGGGCGAGCCGCTCGCCCGTGAAGCGCGGCAGGCGCAGATTGGCGAGGCCCGGAATGATGCCCTCCTTGCGCGCGGGCAAGGTGAGATAGGCATCGTCCGCCGCGAGCACGTAATCGACGGCGAGGAGTATCTGGCAATGCCCGCCGATCGCGAATCCGTCCACCGCGGCGATCCACATCTTCTCGATCCCCCGCCCATGCACGTCGTCGGGAAGCGCGTCCGGCCGCGCGAGCCCGCGCAGCAGCTTGTGAACGAAGCCGAGATCGCGCTGCAGGAACCAGACGAAGGGAATTTTCCCCCGATAGAGATGCGTGAGATTGATCCCGGCGCCGAAGACGTGCCGGCCTCGATATTTCGCGTGCACGACCTTCGCCCCGCGCAGCACGGCGATCTCGCTCGCCGGATCGAGGATCGCAAGATCGACCGCGATCTCCATCGCATCGAGCGTTGTTGCGTCCTCCGCATTGAGGAAGCGCGGATTGCCGGCGAGCAGCAGCACTTCATTGCCGCGCCGCTCGAGTGTCACGGGGCCGAGATCGAGCGCCCCGCGCGCGGAGAACTCTTCCAACCGCGCGAGGCTCTCGGGCCGCGGCAGCAGCATCGCATGGCAGAGATGAAGCCCCGCGCGCTCGTGGGCGAAGATCGCGGAGAGGAGGAGGCCCTGGTCGATCTCGCGCCCCTCCTTGTCGCGCTGGAGCGTCCCGGCCTCCGCTTCGAGCTGCCCGCGTGTCGGCACCAGGCCGCGGAATTGCTCCGCCGCGTCGAGCAAAAGCGCCTCGACTCGCACGAACCGGGAGAACCCTCCCGTGAGCGCCGCGTACACCGCCTCGGCATGCGCCGCGAGGAAGCGCTCGCGCGCCCGGCGCGCCGCGTCGTGGATCGTCTCCGCGGCGCGCGCCTCAGCCTCGTTGCGCGCTCGCTTGTCCGGAAGGCGCGCGATCAGCCCATCGGAGGCAAGCCAGAATTCCGAATAGGCCCGGCAGTCGCCGGCGAACGAGCCCGTCCCGCGCGGCTCGCCGGCAAGCCAGACGGTGGTGTCCGGGGCGCTCATCCCTTCGTCCGGAGATCGACCACGCGCCTGGCCTTGCCCTCGGAGCGCTCGATCGTCCCGGGCAGGACAACGCGCACGCGCGTGCTCACGCCGACATACATCTTGATCAGGTGCTCGACGCTCTCGGCGATGCCGGCGCGTTCGCCCTCCGCGGCCGCGGCGCGCGCCTCCACCACCACGTCGAGCTCGTCCAGCCGCCCGGGCCGGCGAAGCTCCAGCAAATAGTGCGGCGCGACCCGTGCCTCCTTCGCCAGCACCGCCTCGATCTGTGAGGGAAAGACGTTGACGCCGCGGACGATCAGCATGTCGTCGGTCCGGCCCGTCACGCGGTCGATCCGCCGCATCGCACCGTTCGCCGGCGGCAGCAGCCGCGTGAGGTCGCGGGTGCGGTAGCGGATCACCGGCATCCCTTCCTTGGTGAGCGTGGTGAGCACCAGCTCGCCCCGCTCGCCGTCCGGCAGCACGCGCCCGCTCTCGGGGTCGATGATCTCGGGAAAGAAATGATCCTCCCAGATCGTCATCCCCTCGCGCGCCGCGATCGGCTCCTGCGCCACGCCCGGCCCCATCACCTCCGAGAGCCCGTAATGGTTGAGCGCGGCGAGTCCCACCCGCCGCTCGATCTCCTCGCGCATCCCTTCGCTCCAGGGCTCGGCGCCGAACATGCCGATGCGGAGGCCGGAACGGCGCGGATCGAGCCCCTGGCGCTCGAACTCGTCGGCGATCGTCAGCATGTACGAGGGCGTGGCGAGGATGATGTCGGGCTTGAAGTCGGCGATGAGCTGCACCTGCCGCGCGGTGAAGCCGCCGCCCGCGGGGATCACCGCGGCACCCAGATGCTCGGCCCCGTAATGAAAGCCGAGCCCGCCGGTGAAGAGCCCGTAGCCGTACGCGTTGTGGACCTTGTCGCTCGGCCGCCCGCCGGCGGCGCGGATCGAGCGCGCCATGAGCGCCGACCAGGTCGCGATGTCGGCCTTCGTGTAGCCGACGACGGTGGGCTTGCCGGTCGTCCCGCTCGAGGCGTGGATGCGCACGATCTCGTCCATCGGCACGGCGAACATGCCGAAGGGATAGGTGGCGCGGAGATCCTCCTTGGTCGTGAAAGGGAATTTCTCGAGATCGCCCAGCCCCTTCAGATCGTCGGGATGGAGGCCGGCCTCTGCGAACTTCTCCCGATAGTGCGGCACGCGGTCATAGGCGCGCGCCAGGACCGCCCTCAGCCGTTCGCGCTGGAGCGCGCGGAGCGCGCGGAGCGCCTCCGCGCTCGCCTCGTCCCCGCTGCAACCCACCGTCCCCTCCTCGATCCCCGCCGACCATAGAGCGGGATGGGATCGCTCGCGCTCACCCATCCCGCTCTCGGTCATTGTTTTATCGCGTGATTCAGACCTACGGCGCCGGGGTCCCCGCGAACGAGTTCGCGGGGTGCCCCGATTCCGCCTTCGGTCATCACGCTCTAGGCGTCGCTTTCCCTGGCCGCTTCCTCTGTGGCCCCGCTCACACGTCCGCGCGCCGCCCGCGGCTACGGTTCGCTTCTGCATCGAAGCGGGCCCACCTCGAAAGGGAAGAGTGTGATGTCGGAGAAATCGGGCTTCTGGAGCATTCCCGTCTTCCTCGTGCTGGCCTCTCTCGTCGTTGCGGTCTCCATGCTGGGGCATCCGGGCCGGTGGAAGCAGGGGGTGCATGCCCTCATGCTCGGCAGCGGCGCGCCGGACGCCGTCGCCGACGCCGGCGCGATCGGCGCGAACCCGGCCTTCCCCACCCCGCACCACGCGCCCGATTGACGCCGCACCGGCGCGGCCGCATCTCTGCCTCCGCCAGACGGCCGGACGGCCGCCGGCGCGGAGCGCAAGCCCCGCCGCCGGAGGAAAGTCCGGGCTCCACGGGAACACGGTGCCGGTCAACGGCCGGCGGGGGCGACCCCAGGGAAAGTGCCACAGAAAACAAACCGCCGGCACCGCCCTCGGGCGCTGTCGGCAAGGGTGAAATGGTGCGGCAAGAGCGCACCGCGCGCCCGGCAACGGGCGTGGCAGGGTAAACCCCACCGGGAGCAAGACCGAATAGGGGCGGCCGGCGGCGCAAGCCGCCAGGGGCGTTCTCGACCCGCCGCCCGGGTTGGTCGCACGAGGCGCGCCGCAAGACGCGCCCTAGAGGAATGGTCGTCCCGCGCGCTTCGAAGCAATTCGAGACGGGCGGACAGAACCCGGCTTACAGGCCGTCTGGCGCTTCGTTTCGCGGGAAATGTTCGCGCCCTCATCGGAACAAAACGCGAAACCGTGCCCGCGCTGCGATTAAGATTTGCCCGAATTGCACGCAATCACGAACAAGATATTGAGAGATCGAATCAAAATTGCGCCCCGCGGCGCTCCGCCGACCGAAATCTCCTTGCTGGCCCATGTTGGGACATGTTATCCCATGTCTTCCCATAACGCGGCACCGCGCGCGGGAAAAGCCGGCCTTTAGACACGGCCAATTCCTAGGAGCGAACGGGCCCTGCCGGATGACGCAATTCTGGGGCACGCATGAGAACAAGCGCGACGGCAAGGGTCGCGTCTCCATCCCCGCTCCGTTTCGCGCGGCGCTCCGGGACGGCAAGGAGTCTGAGCATGTCGTTGCGGTCGTGCTGCGCGCCTCCCATCGCTATGCCTGCATCGAGGCCTGGCCGGTCTCCAAGTTTGAGCGGCTCGCCGATTCCCTTGAGAACATCGACCTCTTCAGCGATGACCAGGAGGATCTCGCGACCACCCTCTATTCGGATGCCTTCCCCGTCGAATTGGACAAGGAGGGTCGCATCCTGCTGCCCGACTGGCTCGCGCGCCACGCCAATCTCGACGGCGCGGTCGCTTTCGTCGGGCTCGGCCAGCTCTTTCAGATCTGGGAGCCCGCCGCCGCCGCCGAACGCCGTGCCGCGGCGCGCGAGAGCGCCCGCGTCCGCCACCTGACGCTGCGCACCGGGCCGGCGGGGGGCGGCAAATGATCCACGTTCCGGTGATGCGCGAGGAGGTGCTGGCGCTGCTCGCTCCGCGCGAAGGTGCGACCTATCTCGATGCGACCTTCGGCGGCGGAGGCCACGCCGAGGCGATCCTCGCTGCGGCGCGCTGCACGCTCTTCGCGATCGATCGCGATCCCGCGGCGATCGCCCGGGGTGCGGCGCTCGCCGCCCGCTTCCCCGGCCGCCTCACGCTGATCGAGGGCCGCTTCGGCGAGATGCTCGCCCTCCTCGCGCGCGCCGGCGTGACGCGCCTCGACGGCGTGCTGATGGATCTCGGCGTCTCCTCCTTCCAGCTCGAGGAGGCCGCGCGCGGCTTCAGCTTCCGCTTGGCCGGCCCGCTCGATATGCGCATGGGCACGGACGGCCCGACCGCCGCCCAGCTCGTCAACCGCCTTCCCGCAGGCAGGCTCGCCGCCCTGCTCGCCGAGTACGGCGAAGAGCGCCATGCCCGCCGCATCGCCGCGCGCATCGTCGCGGCGCGCGCAAAAGCCCCGATCGCGACAACCACCGAGCTCGCCCAGATCATCCGGGCCGCGCTTCCGCCCTCCAAGGAACGCATCGATCCGGCGACGCGGAGCTTCCAGGCGCTCCGCATCCGCGTGAACGACGAACTGGGCGAGATCGCGCGCGGCCTCGCCGAGGCCGCCTCCCTCCTCGCACCGGGCGGGCGGCTCGTCGCGATCGCCTTCCATTCGCTCGAGGACCGCCTCGTCAAGCGCTTCATGGCCGAGGCCGCCGGCCGCGCCGCGCGGCCCTCGCGCCACGCCCCCGCCGCGCTCGAGGAGGCCGCCCCGCGCTTTCGCCTGCTGACGCCGCGCCCGCTCCGCCCGAGTGCCGCCGAGATCGCCGCCAATGCCCGCGCTGCCTCGGCGCGGCTCCGCGCCATCGAGCGCCTGCCGGTCGCATCATGATCGTGGCATCATGATCCGCCCCTTCACCCTCCTCACCGCGCTCGTCGCGGCCGGTGCCGGCCTCTATCTCTACCAGGCCAAGCACCGCACGCAGGTGCTGGACGGCCAGATCGTGACCGTCGAGACCGACATCGAGACGGCGCAAACGCGCATCGCGCTGCTGCGCGCCGAGTGGGCGCTCGAGAACTCGCCGATCCGGCTGGCCGACCTCGCCAGCCGCTATCTGACCCTGGTGCCGATGAAGCCGACGCAGGCCGTCACCTTCGCCGGCCTCGAGGCCCGCCTGCCGCCCGCCGCCCCGCCGGGCACGATGCCGTCCCCGCCGGACGGCGTGGCCTCGCCGGTGCTGCCGCTGATCGCCGGCGAGCCGGCGCTCGCCTATTACGCGAGCCTCGCCATGCTCCGTGGCGCGCCGCCACCCCCCGCGCTCGCGTCGCCCGCGCCCTCTTCGCCCGCGCCGGCACTCGTCGCGGCGAACGCGCCCGCTTCGCCGCCGCCCGCCTCGCCGCCGTTGGGCGCTTCCGCGCCCCCCGCCGCTTCCGCGCCCCCGCCCCCACCGCCCACTCCCGTCACCCTCGCCTCGGCCCCACGGTACGAGGCGCCGCCGGTCTCCCTGCGCCCCGCGCCGCATCCCGCCGCCCGTCCGCTGATCCGCACCGTCTCGGCACCCGTCATCGCGACCGCGCTTGGCGGCGCAAGCGCATTGGGCGGCGCCTACCCGAACCTTCCCCCGCCCGCCCCACTCTCCGGCACCCATTGAGGAGAGCGCAGCGATGAGCGAACAGCCGCGCGACGAATCCCCTGGCGATCCCCCTGGCGATCCCCCTCGGGCGCCCTCGCCCGACTCGCTGCCGCTGCGCCCCGATCCCCGGGCCGCGCCCGCCCGCCCGCCCGGCACGCCGCGCTTCGGCGCCATCCCACGCCTCGAGACCGTGCGCGTCACCGCGCCGGACCTCGCCCGCCGTGCCGCGCTGGAGACGAGCCGCCGCCGCCTGCTCGGCGCCGCGACGGGCTTCGCCGGCCTCTTCGCCGCCCTCGGCCTCAAGCTCACCGACGCGACCGTGATCAGCCCGATCAAGCCGCCTCCCCCGCCGCCCGAGGATACGGCGGGCGGCGCGCCCGTCCTGCTCGCCCGGCGCGGACGGGCGATGATCGTCGATCGCAACGGCGTGATCCTCGCGATCTCGCTCCCGACCGCCGCCGTCTATGCCGATCCGCGGCAAATGATGGACCGCGCCGACGCGGTGCGCCGCCTCAAGACCGTGCTGCCCGAGATCGACGAAGCCTCGCTCCTCGCCCAGTTCAACATGCCGGGCAGGAGCTTCGTCTACGTCTCGCGCGAGGTGGGCCCGGACCAGGAGCTCCGCATCAACGATCTCGGCATCCCCGGCGTGAGCTTCCTCCCCGCCGAGAAGCGCCATTACCCGCTCGGCCGCACCGCCTGCCATGTGCTCGGCTGGGCCGATGTCGACGACAACGGCGTCGCCGGCATCGAGAAGTTCGAGGACAAGCGCCTCAACACGGATCCCACCCCGCTCCGCCTCGCGATCGACGTCCGCGTCCAGGCGGTGCTGCGCGACGAGATGGCCCAGGCGCTCGACGATTTTCAGGCCAAGGGCTCGGCCGGCGTGGTGATGGACGTACGCACCGGCGAAGTGCTCGCCATGGTGAGCCTGCCCGACTACGACGCCAACGACTTCTCCACAGCCCCCGCCCTCGACCGCTTCAACCGTGCCGCCACCGGCGTCTACGAGCCGGGCAGCGCGTTCAAGCTCCAGACCATGGGGATGGGCCTCGATTCCGGCCTCGTCCATGTCTGGGACCATTTCAACACCACCCACCCGATCGATATCTCGGGCTTCCAGATCACCGACTACGAGCCGGTGCATCGCTGGCTCTCGCTGGTCGAGATCCTCGCTTTTTCCTCCAATATCGGCGCCGCGCACATAGCCCTCATCATCGGCAAGGAGCGCCAGCGCGCCTGGCTCAAGAAGCTCGGCTTCTTCGACCGCTGCCCGATCGAGCTGCCCGAGGCGGCGGTGCCGCTCGTGCAGACGGACGCCGAATGGGGCAAGGCGACCGTGATGACCGTCGCCTTCGGCAACGGCATCGCCATGCCGCCGCTTCAGCTCCTCAACGCCACGCTCCCTTTGATCAATGGCGGCGTGCTCTTCGCGCCCACGCTGCTCTACCAGGACCCGGGGACGCCGCGCGCCGGCACCATGGTGCTCGATCAGCCCGAATACACCTCGCAGACGATGCGCAAGATGATGCGCGACGTCGTCCTCCAGGGCACCGGCATCTTCGCCAAGGTCCCGGGCTATTTCGTCGGCGGCAAGACCGGCACCGCCCAGGTGGTGAGCAAGGAGGGCGGCTACCGCCAGCACACCAACCGGGCCGGCTTCATCGCCGTCTTCCCGATCGAGGCGCCGCGCTACGCGGTTTACATCATGGCCGATTCGCCGCACGCGAACGCGCTCTCGCAGGGTTTTTCCACCGGCGGCGAGATCTCCGCCAAGCCGGTCGCCCGCACGATCGCCCGCATCGCGCCGATGCTCGGCCTGCTGCCGGTGACCGACCCCGACCAGATCGAGGCGATCGACGCCTCGCTCCTCCTCCCGCTCGATCCGCCCGCCCCGCCCGGCGTCGTCGCACTCGGCCCCGACCACCCCTATCCGGCGGATGCCGCAAACGCGCCTCTCGCCCCAGGGGATGCCCCAGGGGATGCCCCAAGGGATGGCCGGGGCTACGCCGTCCCCCATGGGGCCTCGCATGAACTGGCTTCGAGTGGATGAGCTGATGGCCGAGCTCGCTCCCGCGCGGCGTCCTTCCCCCGCCGCGCCCGGCTGGCGGGCGCTCGGCGGGCTGGCCCTCGCCGGCATCGCCGCCGACAGCCGCCGCGTCCGCCCCGGCTTTCTGTTCGCCGCCCTCCCCGGGGTCGGCACCGACGGCCGCACCTATATCGCCGACGCCGTCGCCAATGGCGCCGCCGCCATCCTCGCCCCTGCCGGCACCGCTTGGCCGCCGGGCGTGCCGCCGCGCCCGCTGATCGAGGACCCCGAGCCGCGCCGGCGCCTGGCCGAGCTTGCCGCCATCTTCGCCGGTCCTCAGCCGCGGACGATCGTCGCCGTCACCGGCACCAACGGCAAGACGAGCACCGTCGAATTCCTCCGCCAGCTCTGGGCGCTCGCCGGCCACAAGGCGGCGAGCCTCGGCACGCTCGGCCTCGTCACCGAAGCGGGCCGCGAACCGGGCGCACTCACCACCCCCGATCCCGTGGTCCTCGCCGAGACGATGGCCCGGCTCGCGCGGGCCGATATCCAGCGCGTCGCGATCGAGGCCTCCTCGCACGGTCTCGACCAGTTCCGCCTCGACGGCCTCCGGCTCTCCGCCGCCGCCTTCGCGAGTTTTTCCCGGGATCATCTCGACTACCACCCGACCATGGCCGCCTATCGTGCGGCCAAGCTCCGGCTCTTCGCCGAGCTGCTCCCCGAGGGCGCCGTCGCCGTCGCCTCCGCCGCGCTCGACCGGACAACGCTCGCAGCACTCCGCGCCATCGCGCGGGCCCGCCATCTCCGCCTCGAGATCGTCCGCCTCGAGAAATCCGTCCCGGTCCCCGAGGGCCAGGTCCTCACCATCGCGGGGGCGGAGATTCTCCTGCCGCTCCCCGGCCGTTTCCAGGCCGAGAACGCGCTTTTGGCCGCCTCTCTCGCCGCCGCGCCCGTCGCATTTTTGGGACAACTCCGCCCCGTCCGCGGCCGGCTCGAGCTTGCGGCGGTGCTTCCCAACGGCGCGGCTTCCTATGTCGATTACGCCCACACCCCCGATGCCATCAAAAACCTGCTCGCCGCGCTGCGCCCGCACACCAAAGGCCGCCTGATCGTCGTCTTCGGCGCCGGCGGCGACCGCGATCCGGGCAAGCGGGCGGCGATGGGCCGCGCGGCTGCCGCCGGCGCGGACCTCGTCATCGTCACCGACGACAACCCCCGCACCGAGGATCCCGCCCTGATCCGCCGGGCGGTGCTTGCCGGCTGCCCTCGCGCGCGCGAAATCGGCGGCCGCGAACCCGCCATCACCGCCGCCCTCTCGGACCTCGGTCCCGGCGACGTGCTCGCGGTCGCCGGCAAGGGGCATGAGATGGGCCAGATCGTGGGTACGGAAATTCTTCCTTTCGACGACGCCGCGGTGATCCGCCGCCTGGTGGGTGGCGCATGAGCGCGCTCTGGCCCGCCTCCGCGCTCGCCGCCGCCACCGGCGGGCGCATGACCGAACCCTTCTCCGCCGCGGGCGTCTCGATCGACACCCGCACGCTCCGCCCGGCCGATCTCTTCGTGGCGCTCGCCGGCGAACGCGCCGACGGCCACGCCTATGTCGCCGACGCTCTCTCCCGCTCGGCCGCCGGCGCGATGGTGAGCGCGATCCCCGCCGGCCTCTCCGAAGCGGCACCCCTCCTCGTCGTCCCCGACACGCTCGCGGGCCTCGCGCGCCTCGGCGCCTTCGCCCGCGCCCGCTCCGCCGCGCGCATCGCCGCGATCACCGGCTCCGTCGGCAAAACCACCACCAAAGAGATGCTCCGGCGCATCCTTTCCGCCGCCGGCCCCACCCACGCCGCGCGCGCGTCCTACAACAACCACTGGGGCGTCCCGCTGACGCTCGCCGAGCTGCCGCTGGACGCCGCCTTCGCGATCCTCGAGATCGGCACCAACCATGCGGGCGAGATCGCCCCGCTCGCCGCCCTCGCGCGCCCCCACGTCGCCATCGTCACCGCCATCGCCGGCGCGCACATCGGAAATTTCGGGAGCCTCGAGGCCATCGCCGACGAGAAGGCTGCCCTTCTCGCCGCCCTCGAGCCCAACGGCACGGCCATCCTTCCCGCGGACTCGCCGTTCCTCCCCCGCCTCCTCGCGCGCGTCCCGCCCGGCTGCACCATCATCACCTTCGGCGAGTCCGGCGAAGCCAACGCCCGCCTCCTCGCCGCCGATACCGACAGCACCGGCACCACTGTCACCGCCGCGCTCGCGCGCGAGACCGTCCGCTTCCGCCTTGCCGCGCCCGGGCTGCACATGGCGCGCGACGCGCTCGCCGCCCTCGCCACCGCGACCGCGCTGGGAATTCCGCCGCACGCCGCCGCCGCCGCGCTCGCGAACTTCGCCGCACTCGCCGGGCGTGGCGCGCGCACGAGGCTCGCTCTTCCCGGCGGCGAGGCTGTTCTCCTCGACGAGAGTTACAACGCCTCGCCGGCCGCGGTAACCGCGGCGCTCTCCGTGCTCGCAATGAACGCCGGGTCGGGCCGGCGGCTCGCCGTGCTCGGCGACATGCTGGAGCTCGGCGACGCCGCTTCCGCCGAGCACGAGGCCCTCGCACCCGCCCTCGCCGAATCCGCCGACCTCCTCTTCGCCTGCGGACCGATGATGCGCCGCCTCTTCGAGCGCGCGCCCCCGCATCTGCGCGGTGCCTACGCCGAAGACGCCGAAACGCTCGCGCCGATCGTCGCCGCCGCAATTGCGCCCGGCGATGTCGTGCTGGTCAAGGGAAGCCTCGGCAGCCGGATGCGTGCGGTCGTCGCGGCGCTCGAGAAACCGCCGATTCCGGCAGGCGGGGAGGGCGGCTGATGCTTTACCTCCTCACCCATCCCTACGCGCACCAGGTCCTCTTCTTCAACCTGCTGCATTATCTGACCTTCCGTTCCGGCGCAGCCTGCCTCACCGCGCTCGTCGTGAGCTTCGTCCTCGGACCGGGCCTGATCCGACGGCTGCGGCGGTTGCAGAAGAACGGCCAGCCGATCCGCGCGCTCGGTCCCGAGCGCCACCTGATCGAGAAGATCGGCACGCCCACGATGGGCGGGCTCCTCATCCTGATCGCGCTCACCGTCTCCACCCTGCTCTGGGCGGATCTCCAGAGCCTCTATGTCTGGGCGGTGCTCGGGGTGACGCTCGGCTACGGGCTGCTCGGCGCGGTCGATGACTACCGCAAGCTCGTTCGTCGCGATCATCACGGCGTGCCCGCGCGCGTGAAGCTCTTCGTCCAGGCCGCGATCGGCCTCGCCGCCTCCTACGCGATCGCGCATGCGACCGGCGGCGCCCTCGGCACCGGAATCGCCGTGCCCCTCCTCAAGCACGTCCTTATCCCGCTCGGACCCGCTTTCCCCATCTTCGGCGCGCTCGTCATGATGGGCGCGTCGAACGCGGTCAATCTCACCGACGGGCTCGATGGGCTCGCGATCGTGCCGACGATCATCGTCGCCGCCGTCTTCGTCTTCATCGCCTATCTCGTCGGCAACCGCATCTTCGCCGACTATCTCGAGCTCGATAACGTCCCCGGCGCCGGCGAGCTTGCCATCTTCTGCTCCGCGCTGATCGGCTCGGGCCTCGGTTTCCTCTGGTTCAACACCTGGCCGGCCACCGTCTTCATGGGCGATACCGGGTCGCTCGCACTCGGCGGCGCGCTCGGTGCCGTGGCGGTCGCGACCAAGAGCGAGATCGTGCTCGCGATCACGGGCGGGCTCTTCGTCGTCGAGACCGTCTCCGTCATCGTCCAGGTCTTCTGGTACAAGCGCACCGGGCGGCGCGTCTTCCTGATGGCGCCGTTGCACCATCACTTCGAGAAGAAGGGCTGGGCCGAGCCGACGATCGTCATCCGCTTCTGGATCATCTCGGTGATCCTGGCGCTGGTCGGCCTCGCCACGCTGAAGATCCGATGAGCGGGTCTTCGTTCCCTCCCGTTTTCGCCGGTCAGCATTTCGCCGTGCTCGGGCTCGGCCACAACGGGCTTCCCGCCGCCCTCGCCCTCACCGCGATGGGCGCGGACGTGACGGCGTGGGACGACGATCCCGCCGTTCGCGCAGCCGCCCACTTGATCCGTCTCGCCGACCCGCTCGCGATTCCGTCCGACACCGACGCCCTTATCCTCTCGCCCGGAATCCCCCACACATTTCCGAAGCCCCATCCCGCGGCGGCCCGCGCCGCCGCGCTCGGCATCCCGATCCTCTCGGACGCCGAGCTCCTCTTCCGCGCGGTGCGCGCCGCCGGCTCCAGGGCGCGCTTCATCGGCGTCACCGGCACCAACGGCAAATCGACCACCACCGCGCTGATCGCGGACATCCTCAAAGCCGCCGGCGCCGCTGTCGCCGCCGGCGGCAATCTGGGGCCTGCCGCGCTCGCGCTGCCCCTCCTGCCGGACCGTGGACATTACATTCTCGAAATGTCCTCGTACATGCTGGAGCGGATCGACGAGCTCCGCTTCGACATCGGGATCCTGCTCAACCTCTCGCCCGACCACCTCGACCGGCATGGCAGCATGGAAGGCTACATCGCTGCCAAACGGCAGATCTTCGCCCACCGCGCCGCGGACGGTCTCGCCATCATCGGCATCGACGATCAATCGTCGCGCAACCTGGCCGCCACCCTCGCCCCACCGATCATTTGTATCTCGGGGGATCGTCCCGCAGATGTCTGGTGCGAATCGGGCGGGCTCTGCGATCGTGATGGACTCATACTCGCGATGCACGAGGCCCAAGCGCTGCCTGGCACGCACAACGCCCAGAACGCCGCCGCCGCAACAGCCACTGCGCTTGCGCTCGGCGTCGCGCGCCCGACGATCGGCGCCGCAATCCGCTCCTTTCCCGGGCTTCCGCACCGCCAGCAGCGCATCTGCGAGGCGGGCGGCATCGCCTTCATCAACGACAGCAAGGCCACCAACGCCGATTCCGCGGCATGCGCGCTCGCCTGCTACGACCGCGTCGTCTGGATCGCCGGCGGGATCGGCAAGGAAGGCGGCATCGAGCCGCTCGCGCCCTTCTTCCCCCGTGTTGCCGAGGCGCTTCTCATCGGCCGCGACGCGCCGCTCTTCGCAGCCACCCTCGCCCGCCACAACGTTCCCCACCGCATCCTCTCCCATCTCGACGAAGCCGTCCCCGCCGCGCTCGCCTCCGCACAAGCCCATTCTTCTCCCATCGTCCTCCTCTCCCCGGCCGCTGCCAGCTTCGATCAGTTCAAGGGCTTCCCCGAGCGCGGCGAACGCTTCGCCCTCCTCGCCCGCGGCCTCTGCGCGCAAACGGGGAGGGCCGCCTGATGCCCGCGCCCTCCCGTGCCGATACCTCGGTGCTCGGCCGCTGGTGGTGGACGGTCGATCGCTGGACGCTGATCGCCGTCACCACGCTGCTCGGCTTCGGCTACGTCATGGTACTCTCGGCGAGCCCCGCGGTCGCCGTGCGGATCGGCGACCCGCGCGACCTCCTGATCGTCAAGCAGATCATCTTCCTTGCCCTTTCCGGAATCGAGATCGTCGTCGTCTCCCTTGTCTCCCCCCACGCCATCCGGCGCATCGCACTCTTCGGCGGGATCGCCGGCCTCCTGCTCACCGCCTTCACCCTCGTCCACGGGGTCGAGATCAAGGGCGCGCGGCGGTGGATCGATTTCTTCGGATTCTCCGTCCAGCCGAGCGAGTTCCTCAAGGTCTGCTTCATCGTCGTGACCGCCTGGCTGCTCTCCGAAGAAAGACGCACCCCGCGCCTGCCCGGCACCGCCATCGCGCTCGGCTTCTTCGTCATCATCATCCTGCTGCTGAAATCGCAGCCCGACGTCGGGCTGATGGGACTGATCAGCGCTGTCTTCCTCGCCCAACTCTTCCTCAACGGCCTCGACGTGATCTGGGTCGGGTTCGGCACCGCAATGATCGCACTCGGCGGCGTCGCCTCGTACATGCTCTTCCAGCACGTGCGCGATCGCGTCGCCGACTTCCTCCACCCGAACGCGGTCGGTGCCTACCAGGTGCACACCGCGCTCGAAGCCTTCGGCAACGGCGGCCTGTTCGGCACCGGACCTGGAGAAGGGCGGATCAAGGACATCCTGCCCGACGCCCACGCGGACTTCGTCTTCGCCGTCGCCGGCGAGGAATTCGGCCTAATCATTTGCCTGCTCATCATCGGCATCTTCGCCTTCATCGTGCTGCGCGGCCTCTTGCGCCTGCTCGCCGAACACGACCTCTTCACCCTGCTCGCCGCCGGCGGCCTCTTGATGAGCTTCGGCCTCGAAGCCTTCATCAACATGGCGACGTCGCTCTCTCTCATCCCCGCCAAAGGAATGACCCTGCCGTTCATCTCCTACGGCGGGTCCTCGATGCTCGCGATCGGCCTCGAAATCGGGATGCTGCTGGCGCTCACCCGCCGGCGGCACCACGCGGAGCCGTGATGGACGCGCGTTTCAAGGCCAGGGGGGCTCTGCCCCCCTGCACCCCCCGCCAAGGGCTGAGCCCTTGGAACCCGTCCGTGTTGGCGACCGCAGAAGGCGGTTTGGGTGCTTGCGCGTTCGCGCAAGCACCCAAACCGCCTTCTGCGGTCGTCAACGGATGGGGTCCAGGAGCCCAGCTCCTGGCAGGGGTCCAGGCGATAGCGTCCCCTGGCCTTAAAACTGTCGTCATCGCCGCCGGCGGCACGGCGGGGCACGTCTTCCCTGCCGAGGCCTTGGTTGCGGCGCTGCGGGCCAGGGGGTGGCGGCCGGTTGTGCTGACGGACAAGCGTGCCGCCGGGCGTGGGTTCGGTGGTGCCGAGCGTCATGTGTTGGCGGGCGCCGGTATCGCCGGCCGTGGGGTGTGGCGTGGCGTTGCGGCCGCGGGCGCGATCGCCTCGGGCGTCTTCGCCGCACGTCGGATGATGATGCGCTTGAAGCCCAGGGTTATCGTCGGCTTCGGGGGTTATCCCTCGGTGGCGCCGGTCGTGGCGGCGCGATTGATGGGCCGGCGCCCGCGGATTCTGCTGCACGAGCAGAATGCCGTGCTCGGCCGTGCGAATCGGGCGCTGGCGTTGGTCGCGGATCGCGTCGCGGTGAGCTTCGCGGGCACCCGCCATGCGCCGCGCGGCGCGGTCGTGGTTGGAAATCCCGTACGCGCGGAGGTGCAGGCCGCGCCCTATGCGTTGCCGGATGAGGGAAAATTCGAGGTCCTGGTTCTCGGCGGTTCGCTCGGCGCGCGGGTGATGGCGGACCTCGTGCCCGACGCGCTGGTCGGGGTGGCGCAGCTCGTGAGGGCTACGCAGCAATGCCGCCCCGAGGACGTCGAGCGTGTGGCGGAGGTTTATGCGCGGGCTGGAGTTGAGGCCGAATTGGCATCGTTCTTTCCCGATGTGCCCGCAAGGCTCGCGTGCGCGCATCTGGTGATCGCGCGCGCCGGTGCTTCGAGCATTGCCGAGCTCGCCGTGTGCGGGCGGCCGTCGCTGCTCGTCCCGCTGCCCGGCGCGATCGACGATCATCAGCGGGCCAATGCGGCGAAGCTTGCGGAAGCGGGCGCGGCGGTCGTGCTGGATCAGGACGGTCTGACCGCGGGGCGGGTAGGGGAGGCGGTTGCCGGATTGCTGGCCGATCCCGCGCAACTCGTAAAAATGGCCGCCGCCGCCTCGCGGTTCGGGCGCGCAGATGCCGCCGAGCGATTGGCCGATCTGGTCGAAGCTTTGGGGAGCGGGGCATGAGGGCGCTGCCGCTTTCCATCGGCACGATTCATTTCGTCGGCATCGGCGGCATCGGCATGTCGGGGATCGCCGAGGTGCTGCACAATCTCGGCTACGCGGTGCAGGGGAGCGACATCGCCGAGGGTGCCAATGTCGCGCGGCTGCGCGCGGCGGGGATTCCGGTTGCCATCGGTCATGCCGCGGAGAACCTGGCGCGGGCGCAGGTGGTGGTCGTCTCGAGCGCGGTGCAGCGCGACAACCCCGAGATCGACGCGGCGCGCGCGCGATTTTTGCCGATCGTGCGCCGCGCCGAGATGCTCGCCGAGCTGATGCGGCTGCGCTGGTCGATCGCTGTCGGCGGCACGCACGGCAAGACCACGACGACCAGCCTGGTGGCCGCCGTGTTGGAAGCGGCTGCCCTTGATCCGACGGTGATCAACGGCGGCATCGTCAATGCCTATGGGACCAACACGCGGCTCGGCGCCGGCGAATGGATGGTCGCCGAGGCCGACGAGAGCGACGGCAGCTTCCTCCGCTTGCCCGCGGTGATCGCCGTCGTCACCAACATGGATCCCGAGCATCTCGACCATTGGGGCAGCAACGAGGCGATGCTGGAAGGCTACCGCCAGTTCGTCTCCAATGTGCCGTTCTACGGTTTTGCCGTGCTCTGCATCGACCATCCGGCGGTGCAGCAGATGATCCCGACGCTTTCGGATCATCGGCTGGTCACCTATGGATTCTCGCTGCAGGGGGATGTGCGGGCCGAGCGCGTCATCAACGACAAGCTCGGTGCCACCTTCGAGGTCGCGGTGACCGACCGGCAGACGCGGCGCGCCCGCCGGATCGGCCCGTTCCGCCTGCCGATGCTCGGCAGCCACAACGTGCAGAACGCGCTGGCGGCACTGGCCGTGGGGCTCGAGATGGAGATCCCCGAGGCGACGCTGCAGACCGCGCTCGCCGGATTCCGTGGCGTCAAGCGGCGTTTCACGAAGACGGGCGAGGTCGGCGGCATCACGGTGATCGACGATTACGGCCATCATCCCGTCGAGATCGCCGCCGTGTTGAAGGCCGCGCGCCAGGCCGGCGCGCGGGAGGTGATCGCGGTCGTGCAGCCGCACCGCTACACGCGGCTCGCTTCGCTCTTCGATCAGTTCTGCGCCTGCATGAACGACGCCGGCACAGTGATCGTGGCCGACGTCTATGCGGCGGGCGAGGCGCCGATTCCGGGCATCACCGGCGAGGCGCTGGTGGAGGGCTTGCGGGGCCGCGGGCACAAGAGCGTGGTGCCGCTCTCGGGACCCGAGCATCTCGCGGAAATGGTGCACGCGATCGCGCGCTCCGGGGATTACGTGGTCTGTCTCGGCGCCGGCAGCATCACGCAGTGGGCGAATGCGCTGCCCGCGGAGCTCGCGTTGTTGCAGGCGGCGCCGCGGCGCGCCGGCGGAGCGGCGCGATGAGCGCGGCCTTGCGGACCCCGCCAGGTCTCCTCGGGATGCTGCCGCCGCTCCGCGGGCGCGTGGGCCCGGGGGCAGTGCTCGGGCCCGGTACTTGGTTTCGCGTCGGGGGGCCGGCCGAAGCGCTGGTGCGGCCGGCGGACACGGAAGATCTCGCGGCGTTTCTTGCAGCACTTCCGCACGAGGTGCCGGTGACTGTCATCGGCGCCGCCTCCAATCTGATCGTGCGGGACGGGGGCATCGCGGGCGTCGTCATTCGGCTCACGGCGCGCGGGTTCGGCGCGATCGAGGTCACGGACGGAGGGATCAATGCCGGCGCGGCCGCGCTCGATGCGACGGTTGCCGAGCATGCGGCCGAGAACGGCCTTGCCGGCCTCGAGTTCCTCTCCGGCGTTCCCGGCACCATCGGCGGCGCCGTGGCAATGAACGCCGGCGCCTATGGCGGCGATGTCGCCGCGGTCCTGGAATGGGCCGAGGTGGTCAGCCGCTCGGGCGAGACGCGGCGGCTTTCGGCGGCCGATCTTTCGCTCGCGTATCGGTTCTCGGCGTTGCCCCCGGGCGCGGTCGTCGTGCGTGCGCGCTTCGCCGCGCGTCCGGGCGAGAGGCGGGAGATCGCCGAACGCATCGCCGCGATCCGTGCCGCGCGCGAGGCGACGCAACCGATCCGCGCGCGCACCGGCGGCTCGACCTTCGCCAATCCGCCGGGGATGAAGGCGTGGGAGCTGATCGAAGCTGCCGGCTGCCGCGGGCTCATCCGCGGCGGCGCGCAGGTGAGCGAGAAGCACTGCAACTTCCTCATCAATACCGGCGCTGCCACGGCCGCCGATCTCGAAGGGCTCGGCGAGGAGGTGCGGGCGCGCGTGCGGGCGCTGACCGGTGTCGCGCTGGAATGGGAAATCCGGAGATTGGGCCTTCCTTCTTCGGAGAGCGGGCGATGAAGCGCGTCGCCGTTCTGCAGGGCGGCATCTCGCCCGAGCGCGAGGTCAGCCTCTCGACCGGCGAGCAGGTGATCGCGGCACTCCGCGAAGCGGGGTTCGATGTCGTGCCGATCACCGTCGGCGCGGATCTTCCGGCGCTCATCGCCGCGCTCACGCCGCCCCCCGATGCGGTGTTCAACGCGCTGCACGGGCGTTTCGGCGAGGACGGCGCGATTCAGGGCGTGCTCGACTGGCTCGGCATTCCCTACACCCATTCCGGCGTGCGCGCCTCCTCGCTCGCGATGGACAAGGTCGCGGCGAAGGCGGCGTTCGCGGCGGCCGGGCTGCCGGTCGCGCGGCACGTGCTCGTGGCGGTGGAGAGCCTCGCGCACGAGGATCCGCTGCCGCGGCCGTTCGTCGTCAAGCCGCCGAACCAGGGCTCCTCGGTCGGTGTCGCCATCATCCATCCCGGGGACAACCGGCTGGCGGAGATCGCGAGCGGTTGGACCTACGGGCCGCTCGCGCTGGTCGAGGAATTCGTTCCGGGCCGCGAGATCACCGTGGGCATCATGGGCGAAGAGGCGCTCGCGGTGACGGAGATCCGTCCGGTGGATGGATTCTACGACTACGAGGCCAAATACGCGCCGGGCGGCTCGCGCCATGTCATTCCGGCGCCGATGCATCCGGTTGCGTACGCGCAGGCGCTGGAGGTCGCGGCGGCGGCGCACAAGGCGCTCGGCTGCCGCGGCGCCTCGCGCGCAGATTTTCGTTACGACGATACGGCGGGCGAGCCCGGCCGGCTCGTGCTGCTCGAGATCAACACCCAACCGGGCCTGACGCCCACGTCGCTTCTGCCCGAACAGGCCGCGCACCGCGGCATGAGCTTTCCCGAGCTCTGCACGTGGATGGTGGAGAACGCCGCATGCCGCGTGTGAAGAAGAGCGCGCCACGCAACAGCGTGAAGGACCGGCCGCGGCGCTGGGCGTTGCTGCTGCGCCGGCAGAGGAGCCGGCTGAAGCTGCTGGGGCTCGCGGCGGCGGCCGCCGGTGCGCTCTTCGGCCTCGCCACGATCGTCCGCGCCACGGCGCCGGCCACGAGCCTCGTCGGCATGCGCGAGCGCGTCGGCGAGATCGCCTCGATCGCCGGGCTCACCGTGAAGCACGTCGTCGTTCGCGGCCGGCACAACACGCCCGAGCCGCTGCTGCGCGAGGCGCTCGGCGTGACGCCGGGCGAGCCGATCCTCGGCTTCTCGCTGGTCGCGGCGCGCCAGCGCGTCGAGAGCCTGGCCTGGGTGCAGAGCGCGGTCGTCGAGCGCCGCCTGCCCAGCACCGTGCTCGTCGTGGTGACCGAGAAGCGGCCCTACGCGCTCTGGCAGCATGACGGGCGCTTCTCGGTGATCGCCCGCGACGGGACGACGGTGACCGAGCGGAACATCCGCGCCTATCGCGAACTGCCGCTGGTCGTCGGCCCCGGCGCACCCTCGCGCGCGGCGGATCTGTTCGACGCACTGGACGCGTTGCCCAAGATCGCGAGCCGCGTTGTCGCTGCGGTGCGCGTGGGCGAGCGGCGGTGGAATCTCGTGATGAAGGACGGCACGACGGTCGAGCTGCCGGACGATCACGCGAAGGTTGCACTCGATCGGCTTGCCGAGCTCGACGCGAAATACGCGCTCCTCGATCGCCCGCTCGCAGTGGTGGATATGCGTCTCGGTGATCGGCTGGTGCTGCGGCCGTGGCCGGAGCCGGCGGTCCCGCATGATGCGTCGGCCGCCAAGGAGCCGGGCTGATGGAGGCGGGCGATGAATGATTTCTCCCCGCGCCGCGCGCTGCCTCCGGAGGGAGCCGCGGAGCCCCCGCGGCGGCTCGCGCGCGGCGGCCTGTTCGGCGTGCTCGATGTCGGCTCGACCAAGGTCGCCTGCCTGATCGGGCGGACCGAGTCCGACGGGACGCTGCGCGTGATCGGCTTCGGCTGGCAGAAGGGCCGCGGCGTGCGCGGCGGCGGTGTCACCGACCTCGCGGACGCCGAGAAGGCGATTCGCGCCGCGGTCGGCCAGGCCGAGGACATGGCGGACACGAGCCTGCGCTCGGTCACCGCGAATCTCTCCTGCGGCCAGCCCGAAAGCCGGCTCTTCAACGTGCAATGGCCGGTTGGCGGGCGCGCGGTCGGCGCCGAGGACGTGCAGCGCGTGGTCTACGAGGCGCGGGCGCGTGCGCTTTCGGAGGGCCGCGAGACCATCCATGCCCTGCCGCTCGCGTTCGCGGTGGACGAGACCGCCGATGTCGCGGACCCGCGCGGCCTGCATTGCGACACGCTCACCGCGCGGCTGCACATCGTCGATGCGGCGACCTCGGCCTTGCGCAATTTCGGCGTCTGCCTCGCGCGTGCGGATCTCGACATCACCGAGCTCGTCTCGGCGCCGCTTGCGGCCGGGCTTGCCGTGCTGGTCGAGGACGAGCGCGTGCTCGGTGCCACGGTGGTCGACATGGGCGGCGGCACCACCGGAATGGCGGTTTTCGGCGAGGGCCAGATCCTCCACACCGCGATGCTGCCGGTGGGTGGCATGCACGTCACCAACGATCTCGCGCGGCTGCTCTCGACGCCGGTCGCGCATGCCGAACGGCTGAAGACGCTCTACGGCAACGCGGAATCGAGCCCCGACGACGAGCGCGAGATGCTGCCGGTGCCGCTGGTCGGCGAGGAGGAGCACCAGATCGCGCGGATCCCGCGCGCGATGGTGGTGAGCATCATCCGCCCGCGCCTCGAGGAGACTTTCGAAATGGTCAAGGAACGATTGCAGGCGACCGGGCTCTCCCGCGTCGCCGGCACGCGCGTCGTGCTGACCGGGGGTGCTGCGCAGCTCTCCGGCGCGCGCGAGATGGCCGCGCGCATTCTCGGCCGGCAGGTCCGCATCGGCCGCCCGCACGGGATGCGCGGGCTGCCCGAGGCGGCGTCCGGCCCCGCCTTCGCCACGGCCGCCGGCATGCTCGCCTGGGCCGCCGGCGCCGGACAGACGATGCACGACATCGACCTCACGCCCGAAGCCTCGCGCGGCCTCGTCGGCCGCATCGTCGACTTCTTCCGCCAGCGCCTCTGATGCCTGGCTCCCCCGCAACCTGCGCTTAGGCGCCCCTGCTCCAAGAAAGATCCACCGATGACCCTCAACCTCACCATCCCCAAACAGGTCCACACCGACTTCACGCCGCGCATCACCGTGATGGGCGTGGGCGGCGGCGGCACCAATGCGGTCGACAACATGATCGCCTTCAACCTGCAAGGCGTCGACTTCGTGGTGGCGAACACCGATGCCCAGCAGCTCATGCACTCGAAGGCGGACCGGCGCATCCAGCTCGGCCCGCACCTCACGCAGGGGCTCGGCGCCGGCGCCAACCCCGAGATCGGCCGCGCGGCGGCGGAGGAGGCGGCCGACGAGCTCGAGCGCCATCTCGACGGCGTGCACATGCTCTTCATCACCGCGGGCATGGGCGGCGGCACCGGCACCGGGGCGGCGCCGGTGATCGCGCGGATGGCGCGCGAGCGGAACATCCTCACCGTCGGCGTCGTCACCAAGCCGTTCAACTTCGAGGGCGTGCGCCGCGGCCGCTCCGCCGAATCCGGGATCGACCAGCTCCAGCAATATGTCGATACGCTGATCATCATCCCGAACCAGAACCTGTTCCGCCTCGCCAACGAGCGCACCGGCTGGCGCGAGGCCTTCAAGATGGCCGATCACGTGCTCTACATGGGCGTGCGCGGCGTCACCGACCTCATCGTCTCGCCCGGGCTCGTCAATCTCGACTTCGCGGACATCCGCACCGTGATGGCGGAGATGGGCAAGGCGATGATGGGCACCGGCGAGGCGGAGGGCGAGAACCGCGCGACGCGCGCGGCCGAGGCGGCGATCAACAATCCCCTCCTCGAGGACACCAGCATGTCCGGCGCCAAGGGCCTCCTCATCAACATCACTGGCGGCGACGACATGACCCTCTTCGAGGTCGACCAGGCCGCCAACCGCGTGCGCGAGGAGGTGGACGAGGAGGCGAACATCCTCTTCGGCTCCTCGATCGACGAGAACGCGGCGGGGCGGATGCGCGTCTCGGTGGTGGCGACCGGGATCGACCGGCCGGTGGCCGAGCGGCCCCGGCTAGTCGCGGTCGGCGGCGGGCTGGCGCCCGACATGAGCGGGCCGCAGCCTTCGTTCCTCCATGCCGCGCCGGCTTCGCCTGCCGGCGGCGGCGAAGCGCGGCCGCTCAGCGTCGTCCCGACGCCGGAGCCGGCCTTCGCATCGACGCACGCCGCACCCGCCCCCGTGCATGCGGGGCCGGCCCATCCGCCTGCCGCCTATGCAGCGGCGGCAGGCCGGGCGCATGCGCGGGCCGGGCTCGCGGTGGCGCCCGGCGCCGGCCCGGTTGCCCCGCCGCGCCCGGTCGCGACGCCGGCCCCCGCCGTTGTCCTCGAGCGGGCGGCGCCCGAGTGGCAGCCGGCCGCCGAGGCGCCTTCCGTGGCCGAAGCCCGGCCCGAGCTGAGGCCGATGGCCCGCGATACCGCGCCCGTCGCTCCCTCCCACGCGCCGGGCCACTCCCCGGGCCCCTACGCGGCGCCTGCGCCGGCGTCCTATCCCGGCGGGGCGGCGGCGCGCGGCCTCTTCACCGAGGCGCCCCAGGCGCCGTCCTCCTGGAGCGCGTCGCAGCCGGTGCCGATGGGCTCGCCCATGGGCTCACCGGCGCCGCGGCGGGGAAACATCTTCCAGGCGGTCACCCTGCACTTCCGCCGCTCTGCCTCGGCCGAGCCGGCCGCGCCGCTGCCGCCGGCCGAGCCGGAGCCGGAATCCCGCCACGCCTCGGTGAGGCTTGCGGCGGGCGATGAGCTCGGGCTCGACATCCCGGCCTTCCTGCGCAAGCAGACGTCGTGACCGGAAAGCCGAAGCGGCGCAAAAAATGCCGCAATATCAAATGAATGTGCGGTAATATGCTGAAATAAACCTTGACTTTGCCAATCCCCGCCACCCCGCCTAGCCTCTCGCCATGCACGGATCGTTTCCCCCTCTTCCGCGCGAAGGCCTGAGGCAGCACACCCTCCTCAGGCCGATCGGCTGCACCGGCGTCGGGCTGCATTCCGGCATGCGCGTGGAGATGGAGCTCTCGCCGGCGCCGGAGGATAGCGGCATCGTCTTCCATCGGAGCGATGTCGGGATCGACATTGCCGCGAGCTTCGAGTGCGTCTCGGATACGCGGCTCGCGACCCAGCTCGCTTCGCCGCTCGCGCCCGAGGTGCGGGTCGGCACGGTCGAGCACGTGCTCGCCGCACTCGCCGCGCTTGGCGTCGACAATGCCCGCATCACAATCGACGGGCCCGAAGTGCCCGCGCTCGACGGCTCCGCGGCGCCCTTCGTCTTCCTCCTCGATTGCGCCGGGCTCGCCGAGCAGGACGCGCCGCGCCGCGAGATCGCGATCCTGCGCCCGGTTGTCGTGACCAGCGGCGATTCTTTCGTCGAACTGCTGCCGTCGACCGGACCGGGGCTTGCGATGGACGTCTCGATCGACTTCGCCGCCCCGGCGATCGGCCGCCAGGCCCTCTCGCTCGAGCTTTCCGGGGCGAGCTTCCGCCGCGAAATCGCCGCCGCCCGCACTTTCACCACCGCGGACGCGATCGCCGGCCTGCGCGAGGCCGGGCTTGCGCGCGGCGGCTCGCTCGACAATGCCGTGGTGGTCGAGAAGGCCCGCGTGCTCAACCCGGCGGGCCTGCGCATGCCGGACGAGTTCGTCCGCCACAAGCTGCTCGACGCCGTGGGCGATCTGGCACTCGCCGGGCTGCCGATCCGCGGCCGGTTGCGCGCGCATCGCTCCGGCCACACTCTCAATTGCCGGCTGCTCGAGCTTCTCTTCGCGAGCCCCGACTCCTACCGCATCGGCCCGGCGATCGCGGCCCTCGAGCCGGTTCTCGCCGCCGCCTGACGCTTCCCGCGCGCCGGCGGCGCGCTTGACTCCCTCCCGGCAGGCCTTAGTACCTCCCGACAGGGCGATGTCGGTCGCATGCGATCGCGCCGGCCCGTGTCGCATCGGGAGGGCGTCGATGAACAAGGAAATGCTGCAAGCCCGCCGCCTCGACGGCGCCGTCCCTGCCGACGCGCTCGATCCGCGCTGGCGCTGGGACCGCGCCATTCCCGCGCCCGGCCACAGCTCGGTTGATTTCGAGCGCCGCGTCGATTTCGACCGGTTGCGGGCCTGGCGGCTCGCGCGCGTGCGCGCAGCGCTCGCGAACTCCGACTGCGGCGCGCTGCTGCTCTTCGACGTCAACAACATCCGCTACGTCTCGGGCACCAAGATCGGCGAATGGGAGCGCGACAAGCTCTGCCGCTTTGCCCTGCTCGCCGCCGACCGCGAGCCGATCGTCTGGGATTTCGGCTCCGCCGCCGTGCACCACAAACTCTATTGCGACTGGCTCGATCCGGCGAACTGCCGCGCCGGCGTGCTCGGCATGCGCGGCACCGTGCCGCCTGCCGTCGGGCTGATGCGCGCGCACGCGGCCGAGATCGCCTCGTTGCTTGCCGAAGCCGGCGTCGCCGGCCAGAAGCTCGGCGTCGATCTCGCCGAGACCGCGATGTTCTTCGAGCTGCAGGCGGCCGGCCTCACCGTCACCGACGGGCAGCAGATCATGCTCGACGCACGCGAGATCAAGAACATCGACGAAATCGTGCTGCTCAATCAGGCCGCCGCCATGGTCGACGGCGTCTATCACATGATCCACGAGACGATGAAGCCGGGCCTGCGGGAGAACGACATCGTCGCACTTGCGAACAAGATGCTCTACGAGATGGGCTCGGACGATGTCGAGGCGATCAACGCGATCTCCGGCGAGCGCTGCAACCCGCATCCGCACAATTTCACCGACCGGCTGATCCGCCCGGGCGATCAGGCGTTCTTCGATATCCTGCATTCCTACCAGGGCTATCGCACCTGCTACTACCGCACCTTCAATGTCGGTCGCGCCTCCCCGGCGCAACGCGACGCCTACAAGAAATGCCGCGCCTGGCTCGACGAGGCGATCGCGCTCATCCGTCCCGGCGTTAGCACGGACCGCGTCGCCTCGGTCTGGCCGAAGGCCGAGGAGTTCGGCTTCCCGAGCGAGATGGCGGCCTTCGGCCTGCAGTTCGGCCACGGGTTGGGGCTCGCCTTGCATGAGCGGCCGATCATCTCGCGCCTGGTTTCGCTCGAGCACCCGATGGAGATCCGCACCGGCATGGTCTTCGCGCTCGAGACCTACTGCCCGGCAACCGACGGATACTCCGCCGCGCGCATCGAGGAGGAGGTCGTCGTCACCGACACCGGCTGCACGGTGATCAGCCTCTTCCCGGCTGAGGATTTGCCGATCGCCAGCCCCTACTGATTTTTCCTCATTGCCACCGCAGAGGTCATCCGCATGTCGTCCCGCTCGTGCGATATCGGCTGGATCGGTGTCGGCCGCATGGGTTTTCCGATGGTCGAGCGGCTGCTCGCCGCCGGGCACAAGCCCCGCATCTTCAACCGCACGCGCGCCAAGGCGGAGCCGCTGGCGGCGAAGGGCGCGGTCATCGTCGATTCTCCCGCCGCGCTCGCCGATGCCGGGATCCTTTTCATCATCGTCGGCACGGGCAAGGATCTCGAGGAGGTCTGCTTCGGCCCGCACGGCGTGATCGGCAGGGCCGGGGCCAAGGCGCCTGGTGCCATCGTCGATCTCTCCTCGATCGGCGCCGAGGAATCGGGCGCGATCCGTGCCCGCCTTGCCGAGCATGACGTGCCGTTCCTCTGCTCTCCCGTGAGCGGCAACGGCAACTGCGTGCGAGCCGGCAAGCTCAGCACCGTTGCATCCGGCCCCGAGGCAGCCTTCGCTCTCGCCAAGCCCTATCTCGAGATCATCGCCGGCGCCGGCGCCTCCTATGTCGGCGAGGGCGAGCGGGCGCGCATCTGCAAGATCGCGCACAATGTGCTGCTCGGGGTGGTCGTGCAGACGCTCGCCGAGATCGTGCTGCTCGCAGAAAAATCCGGGATTCCACGCCACGCCTTCATGGAGTTCGTCAACAATTCCGTGCTTGGCTCGGTCTTCACCCGCTACAAGACGCCCGCCATCGTCAACCTCGACTGGACCACCACCTTCACGCCTACGCTCCTGCGCAAGGATCTCGATCTCGGCCTCGATCTTGGCCACATGTTGGGCGTGCCGATGCCGGTGACGGCCACGACGCGGGAGGCGTTGCAGGCTCATTTCGGCGCCGCAACCATGAAGCCGGACCCTGCCGCCTATCTCACGCAGGATTTCATGGCGCTGCTCGAGACCGCGGCCCTCGCCGCTGGCGTGAAGCTCGCGAGCGAGAACAAGAAGGTCCGTTCCGGGCTCGAGGTCGCGGCCCCCGCATAAGGCGCTCACCCGCCGGCTGTTGACTTGCATAACTAGACTGAATGACACTCCTCCCGCAGAGGAAGCGCCGAGGAGGAAGACGTGAGCAAGGATGCAGCGCTGAAGCCGGCCGTTCCGGTCCCCGCCTACCGGGCCGTGACGGTCGGCGAATACAAGGAAGTGCGGATCCGGAAGAGCCATGGCGGGCGGGTCGCGACCATCTCGTGGCAGACCAAGGGCAAGAAGCTCAACCCGCTGACCGTCGCGCTGACCGACGAGCTCCGGAGCGCGGTATCGGAAGTGGCGGCCGACGAACGCGTGCATCTCGCCATCTTCCGCGGCGAGGGCGGCTATTTCTGCTGCGGCGATGATCTCGTCGAGATGCATGAGGGGATGTGGGGCGATCCCAACCAAGTCATGCGCCGGATCCGCTACTACCAGGAATTCGCCCAGAGCATCGAGGAGCTGGACAAGGTAACGCTCGCGGTGGTCGAAGGCTTCGCCCTCGGCGGCGGCCTCGAGACCGCGATGGCCTGCGACTTCATCCTCGCCGCCGAGAGCGCCCAATGGGGCATGCCCGAGGTGGACAACGCGATGACGCCGGGCTGGGGCGGCACCACGCGGATGATCCGCTACATCGGCAGGCGGCGGACCAAGGAAGTCAACATGATCGGCGCGCTGCAGTCGGCGGCGCGCGGCGTCGAATGGGGCCTCTTCAACCACGCCGTGCCCGACGGCGCAATCGACGCCGAGGTCGAGAAATTCGTCGAGATGATGCTGGTGAAGAACCAGCAGACGCTGCGCCAGCTGAAGTTCGTCATCAACAAGAACGCCGATGCCGACATGGCAACTGCGCTCGCCTTCGAGGCGATGAACGAAGTGATCACGGCGTCGAACAACTGGCGCCCTGAGACGCCGAAGATCCCGGACGCCGAGCCGGGCGCGGGGCTCAAGGCGTTCGCCGAGAAGAATGAGGTGTGGAATACGCGGCGCCGGCTCGCGATCCCGTTCTGGGCCAAGTGAAAGGCAAGCCGGGCCCCACGTGCTCCGGGAGGAAACCGCGGCATGATCGCCTACGAGCTCGTCAGGCCGGTCAGCGCGCATCTCGAGGAGAAGGCGCAAAGCCTCGGGCCGCGTACCGCTTTTTGTGATGCCGCGTCGTCCCTTTCGTACGGGGCGCTCGAGGAGCGCACGCTTCGCCTCGCGACTCTGCTCGCGGCGCGCGGTGTGGCGCCGGGCGACGCGGTCGCCATCCATGTCCGCAACTCGGTGCGCTGGGTCGAGCTCTGCCTCGGGATCGTCCGCCGCGGTGCGGTCGCCGTGCCGATCAGCGCCGATGCAACAGAAGACGAGATCCTCTACAGGCTCCAGGACGCCGGCTGCGTCGCGGCCTTCACCTCCGCGCGCCACGCCGGCCCCATGATCGAGCTCGCCGCCTCCGCGCCCGCGCTCCGCGACGTTGTCGCGGCCGACGAGGGCAGCACTTCCCTGCCCGCTGCCGCGCTCTGCTACGACGCGCTGATGGCCGGGCCGGCGGACGCCGCAAGCTGCCAAGGCGAGGATCTCGATGCGCCCGCCTTCATTCTCTACACCTCCGGCACCACCGGGCGCGCCAAGGGCGTGGTGCTAACCCAGCGCGGCATGCTCTGGGTCGTCGCGGCCTGCTGGAGCCCGATCGCCGGCCTCGGCCCCGGCGACCGGATGCTCTCGCCGCTGCCGCTCTTCCACTCCTATGGCCTCGACCTCGCGGTGCTCGGCGGGCTCGCAACCGGCGCCATGGTCCACATCATGGAACGGTTCTCGACCGAAGAAGCGCTCAAGCTTCTTCGCGGCGGATCCTTCACGATCTTTCCCGCCGTGCCGACGATGTTCCACTACCTCCTCGAGCGCGCGCCGCCCGGGCCGCTCGATTTCGGCCGGCTCAGGCTCTGCATCTCGGCCGGCGCCATCATGCCGGCTGCGCTCAACCGCGCCTTCGAGGAGCGCACCGGCGTGCCGCTGATCGACGGCTTCGGCATCACCGAAACCTCGACCATGGTCACGCTGAATTGGCCGGGTCGGCCGCGCATCTTCGGCTCCTGCGGATTTCCGGTGCCTGGCGTCAATGTGCGGATCGTCGATCCGGCGAGCCGGCGGGACGTTCCCTACGGCGCAACCGGCGAGCTGATCGTGCGCGGCCCGAACGTGATGCTGCGCTATCACGCCAAGCCGGAGGAGACGGAGAAGGCGCTCGTGGACGGCTGGTACCTCACCGGCGACCTTGCCCGCGCCGACGCGAACGGTTTCCTCACGATCACCGGACGGCTCAAGGAAATCATCATCCGCGGCGGCCAGAACATCGCGCCGGCGGAGATCGAGGAGGTGGTCCAGAAATTCCCCGCGGTGCTCGACTGCGCCGTGGTCGGCCGGCCCGATCGGCTCCTCGGCGAGGTGCCGGTCCTGTTCGTCGAGCCGCGCGATCCCATTGACGAGGATGCGCTGCGCGCCTTCGTCGCCCGCCATCTCTCGGCCTACAAGGTCCCGCAGGAAATCCATGTGATCGATCGGATCCCCCGCACCGGATCCGGCAAGATCATGCGGTTCGAGCTGCGGAAGCTCCTCACCGCGCAATAGAGGGCCAACGTTGCCGGCCGAGCGCAACTGCTCCGTGGCACGCACGGTCGGCATCCTGAGCGATGCCTGGGCCTTCCTCGTGCTTCGCGAGAGCTTCTTCGGCGCGCGCCGCTTCGAGATATTTCAATCCGTGCTTGGAATTCCCCGCGCCACGCTCTCCGCGCGACTCGCCAAGCTCACCGCCCAGGGCATCCTGCGCCAGGAACCCTACTCGACCCGCCCGGTGCGCCACGAATACCGGCTGACGCGGATGGGGCTCGATCTTTATCCGAGCATGGTCGCGCTCATGCGCTTCGGGGACAAATTTCTCGCGGGCCAACGCGGCGTGCCGCTTCGGCTCTTCCACAGGCCCTGCGGCCGCGTCTGCCATCCCCAAGTGGTCTGTTCCGTTTGCGGTGGCGAGATCGCGGCCAACCGGGTGCGCTATCGCAACGGTCCGGGCGCGGGGCCATCCGCGGCGCCGCCGACCAGACGCCTTCGCCAGTCCGCCGACCATGGGCAGTTCGAGCGCGGCCGGCCCTGCTCGGTCGCGCGCACGCTTCGCATCATCGGCAACCGATGGAGCTTCCTCATCATCCGCGAGGCGTTCTTCGGCGTCCGCCGCTTCGACGCGCTCCAGTCCAAGCTCGCCATCGCCTCCAACATCCTCGCCGACCGGCTCGCACAGCTCACCGCCGAGGGAATCCTGGAGAGAACGAAATACCAGAACCTGCCGGAACGCTACGAATACCGGCTGACACCGACAGGCAAGGATCTCTACGGCCCGCTCATCGCCATGATGGCATGGGGCGACCGTTGGCTCTCGTCAGGCAAGCCGCCCCTCATCCTTACCCACCTCGACTGCGACAGCGACTTCACCCCCACCGTCGCCTGCGACCATTGCCGCCAACCCATCGAAGCGCACGACATGCGCTACCGCCTTCGGTACGAGCGTCCGGTCGGAAGACCAAGGGGGCTCTGCCCCCTTGGAACCCCCGCCAAGGGCTGAACCCTTGGAACCCGTTCGGAATGGATTGCAAAGGCTCCGCCTTTGCCAGGGGGTCCAGGGGGACAGCGTCCCCCTGGCCTTCTGATCCGCTACGAGCGGGCCAGCACCTCGTCGCGGAAACGCTTCATGTCGGTGAGGGTGGTAGAGACTGTTGCATTCGCGAATGTGAAATCGACGTATCCGACGCCGATTGTCTTGAAGTCGCGAAGGTCTCGGGCGATTTCGTTCGGGGCGCCCGAGAAGAGCCGGCGTTCGTTATCGCCCGCTTTTGGCGGGAGGTCGGTGCCGTGTTTGCTGCAGCGGTAGGCGAGCGCGGGGTTGTGCCCGGCTTCCGCGCTGAGCTTGCGCAGGCGCGCGATGCCGGCCTGGTAGCGTGGCAAACTGTCGAGCGGGTGGGCGGGGTTGGTGCCGATCGGGTACCAGGCATCGCCGAGGCGCGCGGTGCGGCGGAGCGCCGGCGGGCTTTCGCCGCCGACCCAGATCGGGGGATGGGGGCGCTGGGTTGGTTTCGGCTCGAAGAGGATGCCCTCGAATTTGACGTGGCGGCCCGCGAAGCGGGGATCTTTGCTGGTCCAGAGCTCGCGGAACGCCTGGACGTATTCGTCGGTGACGGCGCCGCGTTCGGCGAAGGGTGGCGCGCCGATGGCCTCGAATTCCTCCTTCAGCCAGCCGGCACCGACGCCGACCGTGAGCCGCCCGTTCGAAAGCGCGTCGATCGTCGCGAGCATTTTGGCGGTGAGCACGGCGGGCCGGTGCGGCACCACCATCACCGAGGTGACGAGGCGGATACGCGAGGTCTTGGCGGCGACGAAGGTGACCTCGGTGAGCTGCTCGTGGCGTCCGGCGCGCGCCCCTTGCGGAAACTCGCCGGTCTCGGAATAGGGATAGCGGGCGCTTATGTCGGTGGGGATGACGATGTGGTCGCTGAAGGTGAGATAGTCGAACCCCATGGCTTCGCCTTCGACGGCGAGCTGGGTCAGGGTCTCCGCTGTTGCCAGCGGTCCCGACGTCGGCGCGTTGAAGCCGATCTGCATGGCGGCATCCCCCGGATTGCATCATCTGGCGCGATCGAGCAGGATGCCGGTCCCGGCCGCTCTTGGCAAATCGCGAGGCGATGATCGGATCGGATAAGAGTTCGCCCACTGGCCCGTTCGCGGAGTGGCTCTTGCGGGCCCCGCTGGCGGAGCTTGTCGCGGCGGCGGCGCGTCTGCGCGACGAGGGGCATGGGCGCGTCATCAGCTACTCCCGCAAAGTCTTCATTCCGCTGACCCGGCTTTGCCGGGACGTGTGCCATTACTGCACGTTCGCGGAGCGGCCGCGGGCCGGCCGGGCGGCCTATCTTTCGCCGGAGGAGGTGCTGGCGATCGCGCGCGCGGGGGAGGAAGCGGGCTGCACGGAGGCGCTCTTCACGCTCGGCGACAAGCCGGAGCTGCGCTATCGCGCCGCGCGCGAGGCGCTCGCTTCGTTGGGGCATGCCTCGACGATCGGGTATCTGCGCGCGATGAGCGCGCTCGTGCTGCGCGAGACGCAGCTCTTGCCGCACCTCAATCCCGGCGTGATGACGGGCGAGGAGATCGCGGGCTTGCGGGAGGTGTCCGCGAGCCAGGGCATCATGCTGGAGTCCGTGAGCGAGCGGCTTTGCGAGCCGGGTGGCGTGCATTACGGCTCGCCCGACAAGCGCCCCGCGGCGCGGCTCGAGGTGCTCCGGCTCGCGGGCGAACTTCGCGTGCCGTTCACCACGGGGATCCTCATCGGGATCGGCGAGACGCGCGCCGAGCGGCTGGCGGCGCTTGCCGCCATTCGCGGGCTGCACGCCGCGCACGGGCATATCCAGGAAGTCATCATCCAGAACTTCCGGGCCAAGCCGGGCACGAAGCGTGCGGGCGCAGCGGAGCCGGATCTCGAGGATCTGCTGTGGACGATTGCGGCCACGCGCCTGATTTTTGGGCCGGCGATGAACATCCAGGCGCCCCCTAATCTTTCGCCCGGCGTCTATCCGCGTCTCATCGCGGCCGGGATCAACGATTGGGGCGGCGTTTCGCCGGTGACGCCGGACCATGTGAACCCCGAGGCGCCGTGGCCGGCGATCGAGGCGCTGGCACGGCGAAGCGCCGAGGGAGGGAAGCTGCTGGTGAACCGGCTTGCGGTTTATCCCTCTTATCTTGCAGAGGCCGACAAGTGGCTTGCGCCGGAGGTGGCGAGGAAAGTGCGCCGCATGAGCGATGCCGAAGGGCTCGCGCGCGACGATGATTGGTCTCCGGGCACGCTTGTGCCGCCGCGGCGGACCGCGATCCGGGCGGAAGTGGTGGATCCGGAAGTTGGGGACATCGTCGCCAAGGCGAGCGGGGGCGCGCGCCTTGGGGAGGGCGAGATCGTGCGGCTGTTCGCCGCGCGCGACGCCGATTACGAGCGCGTCGTCACGGCCGCCGACGCGCTGCGCCGCGCGGTCGCCGGCGAGGTCGTGCGCTACGCCGTCAACCGCAACATCAACTACACGAACATCTGCTATTATCGTTGTCGTTTCTGCGCTTTCTCAAAGGGCAAGACCCACGAGGCGCTGCGCGGCACGCCTTACGATCTCGCGCTCGAGGAAGTCGTGCGCCGGGCCGCCGAAGCGTGGGAGCGGGGGGCGACGGAAGTGTGCCTGCAAGGCGGCATCCACCCCGACTATACCGGGAAGACCTATCTCGGCATCTGCCGCGCCATCAAGGCGGCGGTGCCCGGCATGCACATCCACGCCTTCTCGCCGCTCGAAGTGACCCAGGGCGCGGCGACGCTTGGGCTTGCGGTGCCCGCGTTCCTGGCCGAGCTGAAGGCAGCCGGTCTCGGCACTTTGCCGGGCACGGCCGCGGAAATTCTTGACGACGAGGTGCGGGCGATCATCTGCCCCGACAAGCTGAGCACAGAGGCGTGGCTCGATGTCGTGCGCGCCGCGCACCGGATCGGGCTTCGTACCACCTCGACGATCATGTACGGCCATGTCGAGCGGCCGCTCTCCTGGGCGCGGCATCTGCTGGCACTCCGCGATCTGCAGACGGAGACGGGCGGGTTCACGGAATTCGTTCCGCTTCCGTTCGTTCACATGGAGGCACCGATGTATTTGCGCGGTGCGGCGCGCCGCGGGCCGACCTTCCGCGAGGCGGTCCTGATGCATGCGGTCGCGCGGCTGGCGCTCCATCCGCAGATCGTGAATATCCAGACTTCCTGGGTGAAAATGGGTCCTGCCGGCGCCGCTGCCTGCCTTGAGGCGGGCGCGAACGATCTCGGCGGCACGCTGATGAACGAGAGCATATCGCGTGCCGCCGGAACCGAGCACGGCCAGGAATTTCCCCCCGAATTGATGGAAGAATTGATCCGCTCCATCGGCCGCGTGCCCGTGCAGCGCGACACGCTCTACCGGCCGGCGCCGGCCGAACGACGCGCGGCATCCTTCAGCGCGGCACCGCTCGCTCCGGTCGTGCAAACCCCGCCGCAGCGGCGTGCCGCGGCTTAAAGGAGTTTCGCGTCGGCGAGGAATCGGCGCGTGCGGGTCGGACGGGACTGTTCCATCTGCAGGAACCGGGCGAGGTCTGCCGGATGGTCGATATCCATGGCGATGCCGGGCAACCGGACGATGGTGGGCGTGATGCCGGCGCGGCGGGCCGAGTGGAGATGGGGGAAGAAGCTGTTGTCGCCGAAGCGCAGCGCCACCGCGTCCGGCGGGGAGCAGAGGACGGCGTTGGAGCCGAGATCGTCGTGCGCCGGCACGATGGTGAACGAGGGCGCCGGCTTGTGCGCGGCGAGTGCTGCGGAGATCTCGGCGACGGTGATCGCGGGAAGATCGCCGGGGAGGGTGATCATGCCGGCGTGGCCTTCGGCGGCGAGGCGGCGGGACGCGGCGGCGACGGCGCCGGAGTGGCCGGCGCGCGCGCCATCGGCGCTGACGAGCGCGCCGTAGCGCTGCGCGAGGGTGGCGGCCGCTTGCTCCTCGGTGACGAGAAGGATGCCGCCGAGTGCGGCGACCGCGACGAGGGCTTCGAGCACGTCCTCCAGCATGCAGGCGGCGAGGGCGCGGCGCTGCTCCGGCGTGAGGGACGGTGCAAGGCGCTGCTTCGCGCCCGAAAATTCCTTGACGGGCACGACCGCCCAGATGCGATTGACCCCACTCACCGGAGCGCGTCGGCCGCGTCGAGCACGACACGGGCGAGCCGCTCGCGCTCGGCGAGCGTCGTCATCAGCGTCGGCGCGAGCGTGACGTGCGGGGCGAGGCCTTCTGCCTCGGCGGCGTCTTCGCTGTCGATCACGTAGCCGTCGAGCAAGTCGCCGTAGCGCCCGGCGACCGCGGCGGCGCCGGGCGTGATGCCGAGCTCGCGCATCATTTTGGCCGTGGGGCCCTTGATTGCGCGGCCGGCGATGATCGGCGAGACCGCGACCACCGGCGCCGGCGAGGCGGCGATGGCCGCGCGCACGCCCGGCACGGCGAGGATCGGCTCGACGCTGATGAACGGATTGGAGGGGCAGATGATCACCGCGCGCAAATGCTCGCTCTTGAGCGCGGCGAGAAAGTCGGGATGGGGGCGCGCGGCGGAGGCGCCCGTGAAGGTGATCTCGCGCACCACCGGGCGGCATCGCAGGCGCACGAAATAATCCTGGAAATCCAGCCAGCCTTTGTCGGTGCGAAGGCGCGTGCGCACGGGATCGTCGCTCATCGGCAAGACGCGCGGGCCGACGCCGAGGCGGCGGCAGAAATCCGCCGTGACCGCCGAGAGAGTCTCGCCGGCGCGGAGCCGCCGCGTGCGCTCGACGTGCAGGGCGAGGTCGCGATCGCCGAGGCGGAACCACACCTCGCCGCCGAGCGAGGCAAGCGTTTCCATGAACGACCAGGTCTCGTCGCGCCGCCCCCATCCGAGCTCTTGGTTGTCGAGGCCGGCGAGCGTGTACGTCAGCGTGTCGATGTCGGGCGAGATTGCGAGGCCGAGATGCTCGAAATCATCGCCGGTATTGGCGATGACGAGGAGGTCTTGCGCCGGGAGCGTGCCTGCCAGCCCGAGCGCGAGCTTGGCCCCGCCGATGCCGCCGGAGAGTGCGAGGACGAGGTCCCGCGTCATCGGAAGAGGTCTTCCTCCGCCGGGCGCACAAGGCTCGCGGCCGGGGAGGGCGAACCGGACCAGGCGAGGCCGCGCACGAGCACGACAGGGCGCCCCTCGTCCGCCTGGCCCATGAGGAGCGAGGCGGCGGCGGCGATCTCGTCGGCGAAGCCGATGACGCTGACTTCGAGCGTGCGGCCGAAGAGATCCGGACGGCCGCGCAAATCGATCAGCGCCGGCAGCCCCGCCGTGCCGAGCGCCACGCCGACCGTGCCGCGCCGCCAGGCCCGGCCGAAGCTGTCATTGATGATGACGCCGACCGAGGCGCCGGTCAGCGTCCGCAGCCGCTCGCGCAAGGCAGCCGCACTCGCGTCGGGGTTCTCGGGCAGCAGCAGCACGCGCTGCCGCCCGTCGGGCGCGGCGACGTTCGACTGATCGACGCCCGCATTCGCCATAACGAAGCCGAGACGATGCTCGACGATGAGGAGGCCCGGCCGCTTGCGCACGACGCGGAGCGATTCCGAGAGGATCGCCTCGACCAGCCGCGGGTCCTTGCCGACTTCGCCCGCGAGTGCGATGGCACGCGGAGAGGGCACGACGGTCGCGAGATCGAGCAGACGTCCTTCCGATTTCGAGACGATCTTCTGCGCCACCACCACCACGTCGCCGGCGCGAAGGGCGAGGTCGCTCGCGGCGAAGGCGGCGGCGATCAGTGCGGCGAGGTCATCGCCGCGCTCGATCGGCTTGAGGCCGCGCACGGCGGATAGTTGGAGCGAGTCGAGGCACGTCATGCGGCTTGCGGCAGCCTCCGGAGCCGCGGCAGAACCTGCTCGGCGTAGAGGCGGAGGAACCGCGCCTGGTCCGGGCCCGGCGCGTGGAAGACGAGGTGGCGAAAGCCGAGATCGAGATATTGCGCGATGCGCGCGACATGCTCGTCCGCGTCGGTCGAGACGATCCAGCGGCTGGCGGTCCGCTCCGCCGGAAGGCTCGCGGCCAGCCGGTCCATCTCGACCGGGTCCTCGACGGAGAGTTTTTCCTCCGGTGTCAGCGCCAGCACGGCCCAATGCCGCGTGTCCTCCATCGCCCGCGTCCCCTCGGTATCGAATGAGACCTTGACCTCGATCATCCGCTCGTAGGCAAAGGCCCGCTTGCCTGCCTCGGCGAGCCCCTCCGCGACCTTCGGCAGCAGGGTCTCGGTGTAGAGCTCGGGCGCCTTGCCGCTGGTGCAGATCAGCCCATCGCCCGCTCTGCCGGCATAGCGCGCGATCATCGCCCCCGCGGCGGCGATGTAGATCGGGACGCTCTCCGCCGGCCGGTCATAGATCGTCGCCTTCTCGGTGCGATAGAATTGTCCCGCGAACGTCACGCGTTCCTCGCTCCAGAGGCGGCGTATCAGCGTCACGGCCTCGCGCAGCCGGGCGAAGCGCTCCTTGAACTCGGGCCATTGCATGCCGGTCGAGGGCACCTCGTTGAGCGATTCGCCGGTGCCGATGCCGAGCACGACGCGTCCCGGGAACATGACCCCGAGTGTCGCGAAGGCCTGCGCGATCACCGCCGGATGGTAGCGGAAGGTGGGCGTGAGCACGCTGGTGCCGATGACGATGCGGGAAGTTCTCGCCCCGAGCGCGCCGAGCCAGGCGAGCGAGAAGGGGGCGTGGCCGCCCGCATGCTTCCAGGGCTGGAAATGGTCGCTGATGAACACGGAATTGAAGCCGGACCGTTCGGCCAGGCAGGAGAATTCGAGGAGCTCGTTTGGCGCGAACTGTTCGGCCGAGGCCTTGTATCCGAGCTTGAGCACTTCTCTACCCGTTGCTGTCGAGGATGGGATCGAGGCGGCGGAGCATAGCCGGGCCCCTCCGGCCGCGACAGCCCCGCGCCG
Source organism: uncultured Pseudomonadota bacterium (assembly GCA_963745975.1). Lineage (GTDB taxonomy): Bacteria > Pseudomonadota > Alphaproteobacteria > Acetobacterales > Acetobacteraceae > JAKAWQ01. Next base: position 446,194 of record CAVUZJ010000009.1, on the reverse strand, counting down.
GCGCGCTAATGTGGCGGCGGCCACGGGCAAGGAGGAGCGGGCGATGAAGCTCGGCGTTGCATTGCCGCTGATCGATATCGGCGGCGAGCCCGCGACCGTGCGGACGTTCGCCGAAGCCGCGGAAGAGGCCGGCTACGACCATCTCGCGGCCCCGGACCATGTGCTTGGCGTCAATGTCGCGAGCCGGCCCGGCTGGGGCGATCGCAACACCTCGGCCGATCTCTTCCACGACCCGTTCGTGCTCTACGGCTTCCTTGCCGCCTGCACCACGCGGATCGGATTCTCGACCCAGGTGCTGATCCTGCCGCAGCGCCAGACGGTGCTCGTCGCCAAGCAGGCGGCCTCGCTCGACGTGCTGTCGGGCGGGCGGTTCCGCCTCGGCATCGGCATCGGCTGGAACGAGGTCGAGTTCGTCGGCCTGAACGAGGATTTCCACAACCGGGGCAAGCGTTCGGAGGAGCAGGTGCAGGTGATGCAGGCGCTCTGGGCCGAGCCGCATGTCACCTTCGAGGGACGCTGGCACCGGATCGAGGATGCCGGCATCAACCCGCTGCCGCCGCGCCGGCGCATCCCCATCTGGTTCGGCGGGCATCACGACCTGACGCTGCGGCGCATCGCCAAATCGGGCGATGGCTGGATGATGCTCGCCTTTCCCGCGGACGAGAGCGCGAAGGCGGAGTTCGCCAAGCTCGACCGCTACGCCGAGCAGGAGGGCCGCGACCCGGCCAGCATCGGCAAGGAGGTCTGGGTGTCCACCGCCGACGGCGACGAGAACGCGTGGCGCGCGCAATTCAACTTCTGGAAGTCGGCCGGCGCGACCCACATCACGCTCAACAGCACCTACGGCCGCACCCATCACCGCCGAATCGCGGGGAAATCGCTCGCCGATCATCTGGAGGCGCTGCGGCGCTACCGCAACGCCGTCGGAGATCTGCTTTAGCGCTCAGCCCATCGTGTGCGTGGCCTTCGGCTCGATCTCGAACATCACGCGCACCTCGCCGGGCTGCGCGAACGGGTATTTGTCCTTGCCGAGATATTTCTTGGCGAGCCGGTCGATATGCGCGTCGGCTCCCTGCTCGGCAACGCGCGCGACGCGGCCGCGGATCTGGATGTAGCGATAGGGATTGTCCGGATCCATGATCGAGAGCGCGACCGGCGCTCCTTCGGTCATGTTGCGCGACTTGACCCGGCCCTTGGCCGAGTTCACGCGCAGACGGCCGCCTTCGTAATCGAACCAGACCGGCGTCACCTGTGGCGTTCCGTCGGGCATCACGGTCGCGAGGTTGGCGAAGGCCTTCTTCTCCTGGAGCAGGTCCAGGAACTGCGCGGGCATCGTCACCATCGGCATCACTCCCCAATCGCGTGTGCGAAAGCAGGCGCCCGGCCGGTCCCGGGTCGCCGTCCCCACGAGGTCAATCTAGTACCTGGAATCATACTTGAGTGATACGGCGGTTCTTAAATCGTCGCTGATAGACCCTCTTCTTGGTCCAGGCGAATGGCTCTGCTGTCGCGTTGTAGGCTGCAATGAAAGCATCGATGTGCTGCTGCAGCTCGGCGACGGCGGCGAACGAAGCGCCGGTCAGCGACTGGCTCTGGAGAATCGAAAACCAGGTCTCGACCTGGTTGAGCCAAGACGACCGCGTCGGGGTGAAATGGAATTGCACGTTCGGATGCCGCTTGAGCCAGCGGTCGTTCTTCTTATGAGTGTTGAGATTGTCGAGGACGACGTGAAGCTCGCGATCCGGGTAGGCCGCGGCAACGCCGTTCATGAAGCCGAGGAACTCAACCCGCCGCCGCCGCTTGGAATGCGCTGCGATCACTCTCCCGGTCGCGACCTCGAGGGCGGCAAACAGGGTCGTCGTGCCGTGCCGCTTGTAGTCGTGGCTCTGCCCGGTCAAGGCCCGCCCGTTCGGCAGCTTCAGATAGCCTTGCGCCCGCTCCAAAGCCTGGATCGATGGCTTTTCGTCGACACAGAGAACAATCGCCTTGGCCGGCGGATCCACATATAAGCCGACCACGTCGGCGGCTTTCGCCACGAAGGCGGGGTCGTTGCTCTCGCACCAGGATTTGCGGGCGGCCAGGTCGATCTTGTGCTCACGCAGAAACCGCCAGACATACTGAACGTCAACGTCGCCCAGCGCCTGCGCCACCAGCGGGCCCGTCCACCGCGCTTGGCCCGGCGGTGGTGGCCGATCGAGCACCGCCAGGATGCGCTTATTCGTCGCCGGACCGTAGAGCGGCTCCCTGCTTCCACGCGACCGGTCCTTCAGCCCTGCCAGGCCCTCCTCGTCAAAGCGTCGTCGCCAGTTGCTGACGATGCGCGGCTGAACACCCACCTCCTCAGCGATCGACCGCGTGCTGCGGCCCTGAGCCGCCAGCAACACTATCCGCGCCCGCTTCGCCTCGCCCTGCGCCGTCGTCGGCGCCCGGCAGCGCGCCTCAAGCAGCTTGCGTACCTTCGCCGTCAGCCGAACTTCTCTTGCCTCGGGAATCATCCCGATCTTGAATCACGACTCACCTAAGAAGGAAAGCGGGTACTAGCTTCCGCGCCGGGGACGTGGCAACGCGTCCGGGAAAAGGAGCAAGGGCCTCTGGCCTTCCGGGCGGCGCGCGCGTACGACGATCTAATGGCTCTCGTTCGCACCGTTGCCGTTTTCTGCGGCTCGCGCGACGGCGTCGATCCCGCCTTCCGCCGTGCCGCGGCCACGCTCGGCCGGCGGCTGGCCGAGGCGGGGATCGGCGTCGTTTATGGCGGCGGGCAGATCGGCCTGATGGGCGCGCTCGCCGATGCCGTGCTGGCCGTCGGCGGGCGCATCGTGGGCGTCATTCCCGAGGGGCTGCGCAAGCCCGAGATCGCCCATCCCGGCCTCTCCGGCCAGGTCGTGACGCGCGATCTGGCAAGCCGCAAGCAGCGCATGTTCGACCTCGCCGATGCCTTCATCGCCTTGCCCGGCGGCCTCGGCACGCTCGACGAGACGATCGAGATGGTGAGCTGGCGGCAGCTCGGGCTGCACGCCAAGCCGGTGCTGATCTGCGACGTCGCGGACTCCGCCGCCGCCTTCGTCGCCTGCATCGAGGCGGCGATCGCGCAAGGCTTCGCCGAGGCTTCGGCGCGCAATCTCTTCGAGGTATTGCCCGGCGTCGAAGCGGTGCTGGCGCGGCTTCAGGCGGCGCCGGCGACGAAGCGCTCGAGCCAGTGGACATTGTAGCGGCCGGCCTTGAAGTCAGGCGATTCGGCGATGCGGCGAAAGAGCGGGAGCGTCGTCTCGATCCCGATCACCGCGAACTCCTCGATCGCGCGCGCGAGGCGGGCGATCGCCTCCTCGCGCCCCGGGGCGTGCACGATGAGCTTCGCGACCAGGCTGTCGTAGTAGGGCGTGACGACCGAGCCCGCGTAGAGCGCCGAATCGACGCGCACGCCCAATCCGCCGGGCGGATGGTAGGCGGCGACGCGGCCGGGGGAGGGGACGAAGCTCACCGGGTTCTCCGCGTTGACGCGGCATTCGATGGCGTGGCCGGTGAAGCGGATGTCGGACTGGGCGTAGCCGAGCGCTTCGCCGGCGGCGATGCGGATCTGCTCGCGCACCAGGTCGATGCCGGTGATCATCTCGCTCACCGGATGCTCCACCTGAAGCCGCGTGTTCATCTCGATGAAAGCGAACTCGCCGTCCTGGTAGAGGAACTCGAGCGTGCCGGCGTTGCGGTAGCCGATCTCGGCGAGGGCGGCGGTGGCGCGGGCGCCGAGGCGGTCGCGCTCCGCCGCCGAGAGCGCCGGCGAGCCCGCCTCCTCGAGGAGCTTCTGGTGGCGGCGCTGGAGGCTGCAATCGCGCTCGCCGAGATGCACCACGCGGCCGGCGCCGTCGGCCAGCACCTGCAGCTCGATATGCCGCGGCCGGTCGAGATATTTCTCGAGATAGACGGCATCGTTGCCGAAGCCCGCGAGCGCCTCGGCGCGGGCGAGCGCGAGCCGCTCGGCAAGCTCGGCTGCGTCATGCGCGACCTGCATGCCGCGGCCGCCACCGCCGGCGGCTGCCTTGATCAGCACCGGATAGCCGAGGTCCGAGGCGATTTTTTTCGCCTTGGCTGCGTCGGTGATCGCGCCCGACGAGCCGGGGACGAGCGGCACGCCGTGCGCCGCCATGACGCGCTTGGCCTCGATCTTGTCGCCCATCATGCGGATGTGGGCGGATGTGGGTCCGATGAAGGTGAGCCCGTGCGCCTCGACCATCTCCGCGAACTCGGCGTTCTCCGCCAGAAACCCGTAACCGGGATGGATGGCGTCGGCACCGGTGATGGTCGCCGCGGAGAGGATCGCCACCGCGTTGAGATAGCTCTCGCGCGCCGGAGGCGGGCCGATGCAGACGCTCTCGTCGGCGAGGCGGACGTGCATCGCCTCTGCGTCCGCCGTCGAGTGGACGGCGACCGAGGGGATGCCGAGCTCGCGGCAGGCGCGCTGCACCCTGAGCGCGATCTCGCCCCGGTTGGCGATCAGGATCTTTTGGAACATGCTGTCGTCCGCTCGGGTATTTCCCGGTCGCTACTCCAGGATCATCAGCGGCTCGCCGTATTCCACCGGGGTGCCCGAGCGGACGAGGATGCGGGCAAGCCGTCCCGCTCGCGGCGCCTTGATCTGGTTGAAGGTCTTCATCGCCTCGACGAGCAGGAGCGTCTGGCCCGCCTCGACGTCCTGGCCGAGTGCCACGAACGGGGCCGCACCCGGATCCGGCGCGAGATAGACAATGCCGACCATCGGGCTCTTGATCGCGCCCGGATGGTTCGCCGCATCCTCCGCGTCCGCCATTTCGGCAGCGGGGAGGGGAGCGGGGGTGCGCGCCGCCGCGGCGGCCGCCGGCACGGCCTGGGAGGGCTGGCGGGCGACGCGGATGCGGCCCTCCTTCTCGGCGACCTCGATCTCGGTGAGGCCGGTCTCCTTGAGCAGGGCGGCGAGCGCCCGAATCGCGTCCGGGTCGAACGGCAGCGCGCTCATTCCGCCGTCTCCTCCAGGAGCTCGGCCATCGCGATCAGGGCGAGCCGATAGCCCTGCACGCCGAGCCCGCAGATGACGCCGTCCGCGGCGAGCGAGACGAAGGAGCGGTGGCGGAATTCCTCGCGCCGGTGGATGTTCGTCACGTGCACTTCGATCACCGGCAGCTCGACGGCGAGCAGCGCGTCCATCAGCGCGATCGAGGTGTTGGTGTAGCCGGCCGGGTTGATAACGATGCCCGCCGCCCGGCCGCGGCATTCCTGCACCCAGGAGACGATCTCGCCCTCGCTGTTGGTCTGGCGGAAGTCGATCGCGAGGCCGAGCTGCTCGGCGGCCTCGGCGCAGAGCTGCTCGACATCGTCGAGCGTCGCCGTTCCGTAGCGTTCCGGCTCGCGCAGGCCTAGCATATTCATGTTCGGCCCGTTGAGGACCGAAATCAGGGGCAGCGCCATGGGCGGGCCCTACCACAGCCGCGTCTGCCGGTCCAACGGGCCCTCCTTGCTGCCCGTCATCCGGCTCCCCATACTCGGCTCATGGCGGAGGAACTGACCCTTACCCTGAACGGGGAGGCGTGCACGCTCCCCGAGCTTCTCTCGGTCGCCGGGCTTCTCGCCCATCTCGGGCTCGAGGCGCGCAAGGTCGCGATCGAGCGCAATCTCGAGATCGTGCCGCGCTCGCGCTACGGCGAGACTTGGCTCGCCGCCGGCGATCGGCTCGAGATCGTGCATTTCATCGGAGGCGGTTGAGATGGACGTGGTCGCGCCCCGCGAAGCGGCGACCGAGGATGGCTGGACGGTCGCCGGCCGCAGCTTCCGCTCGCGCCTGATCGTCGGCACCGGCAAATACAAGGATTTCGGGCAGACCGCGGCCGCGCTGGAGGCAAGCGGGGCGGAGATCGTCACGGTGGCGGTGCGGCGGGTGAACCTCGCCGATCCCAAGGCGCCGATGCTCCAGGACCATGTCGATCCGAAGCGCTACACCTATCTCCCGAACACCGCCGGCTGCCACACCGCGGAGGACGCGGTGCGCACGCTCCGCCTCGCCCGCGAGGCGGGCGGCTGGACGCTCGTCAAGCTCGAGGTGCTCGGGCCCCCGCCAACGCTCTATCCGGACATGCCGGCCACCTTCGCGGCGGCGAAGGCGCTGCTCGCGGACGGGTTCGAGGTGATGGTCTATTGCAGCGACGATCCGGTGGCGGCGAAGCGGCTCGAGGAGATGGGCTGTGCCGCGATCATGCCGCTCGGCGCGCCGATCGGCTCCGGCCTCGGGGTGCAGAACCCGGCGATGATCCACATGCTGATCGAGCAGGCGAGGGTGCCGCTGATCGTCGATGCCGGCGTCGGCACCGCCTCGGACGCGACGGTGGCGATGGAGCTCGGCTGCACCGCGGTGCTGGTCAATTCCGCGATCGCGCAAGCGAAGGACCCGGTCGGCATGGCCCGCGCCATGAAGGCAGCCGTCTCGGCCGGCCGTCTTGCCTATCTCTCCGGCCGCATCCCCCGCCGCCTCGGCGCCGACCCCTCGAGCCCGCTCACCGGCCTGATCCGCTGAAGCCGGGGCCTCGCGCCCCCAGCTTTGACCGCGTGCCTCCGACGCCGCGCGGTTGACCCAGGTCAAGGCCCCGCCGTCGCCCCGCCCTTAGCTTCGGGCTTCTCCGCACCGCGGAGAAGCTGGAGACCCGGCATTTCGGCTGTTGGTTAATAACTGACCGGATAGTAATTATCGCCCCATGCCCACGCTCGCTGCCCCGCCGCCCCGCCGCACCCGCCGCAAGGAAGCCCGTCCCGGCGAAATCCTCGCCGCCGCTCTCGCCCTCTTTGCCGAGCACGGCTTCGCCGCCACCCGCCTCGAGGACGTCGCCCGCCGCGCCGGGCTCAGCAAGGGCACGATCTATCTCTACTTCCCGACCAAGGAGGCGCTCTTCCGCGCCGTCGTCCGCCAGGGCGTGGTGCCCAACATCGCGGCGATGGAGGCGATGGCGGCTTCCCACACCGGCTCCGCGGCCGCGCTGCTCGGCGAGATCGCCCGGCGCATGCTCTCGCTCAGCGAGAGCGACCTCGCCGTCATCCCCAAGCTCGTGCTCACGGAATCCGGCAACTTCCCCCGGATCGCGCGCTTCTACGCCGAGGAGGTCGCCTCGCGCGGCTGGCGGCTCATCGCCTCCGTGCTCGCGCGCGGCGTCGAGCGCGGGGAATTCCGGCCCCTCGATGTCCCATCCGTGGTGCCGCTCTTCGTGGCCCCGATCCTCCTTCTCCTGCTCTGGCGCACCTCCTTCGCCCGCCACGGGGCGCTGCCGCTGGACCCTGGCGCGATCCTCGCGGCGCATCTCGAGATGCTCTCCCGCGGCCTCGCGCCATGAAGCGCGGGCGCCTCCTCTTGTTGATCGTGCTCGCCCTCGCCGTGGCGGGCGGCGCGGCCGCGGCGCTCGGAAGCTGGCCCGCTTCCTGGCGCGCCGTCTTCGGCCCGCCCGCCGGCCCGCCCGCGGTCACCGTCTCCGGAAACATCGAGGCGCATGAGAGCGTGCTGAGCTTTACCGACGTTCAGGCGCCGATCGTCTTCCTCCCCTTCGACGAAGGCGCGCGCGTCGCCGCCGGCACCGTGCTCGCCCGGGTGGACGACCGGATCTACCAGCGCCAGGTCGATATCGACCGCGCGAGCCTCACTGCCACCCATGCGCAGCTCTCGGTGAGCCAGGCGCTGCTCGCCGCTGCCCGGCAGAACGTCGACAGCGATCAGTACGATCTCGCGGAGAAAAAGCTCGATTATACGCGCGCCGAGACCTTGCTCCAGGCCCACACCGGCACCCAGCAGGTGCGCGACCTCGCCTTCACCGCCGAGGCCCAGTCCGCGGCGAATCTCGCCCATGACCAGGCAATGGTCACGGTCGCCGAGCGCACGCTCACGCTGCAGCAGGCCAACGTCGCCACCGCCGCGCAGAAGCTGAGGCAGGACGAGGTGACGCTTTCCTACGCGACGCTGCGCGCGCCCTTCAGCGGCGTGATCGCGGTGCGCGAGGCGGAGCTCGGCGAGCTCGCCGGGCCGGGGGTCGCGATCTTTACTCTCGACGATCTCGACCATGTCTGGCTCCGCGCCTACGTGAACGAGCCGGATCTCGGCAAGGTGCGGCTCGGCGAGGACGTCGCCGTCACCACCGACACCTACCAGGGAAAGAAATATCACGGCCGCATCGGCTTCATCTCGGCCGACGCCGAGTTCACGCCGAAGACCGTCGAGACGCACGCGGAGCGCGTGACGCTCGTCTATCGCATCCGCATCGACATCGACAACCCGACGCACGAGCTTTTGCCCGGCATGCCGGCCGACGCGACCATTCCCCTGCTCCCATCGGGGGAGTGAGGCCGTGCCGACGACCGAGGCAGTCGCAGTCGGCGGCCTCACCCGCCGCTTCGGCGCGCTCGTTGCGGTCAACGGCGTGAGCTTCGCCGTGGAGCCCGGAGAAATCTTCGGGCTCGTCGGGCCGGACGGCGCCGGCAAGACGACCGTCATGCGCATGCTCGCCGGCGTGCTGCCGCCGCACGCAGGCACGATCGTGCTCGACGGGATCGACGTCGTGGCCGAGCCCGAGCGCGCCAAGCCGCGTCTCAGCTACATGCCGCAGCGCTTCGGCCTCTACGAGGACCTCACGGTCGCGGAGAATATCCGCTTCTATGCGGAGCTTTTCGCCGTGCCGCGCAAGCGCCGCGTCGAACGGGCCGCGGAGCTGCTGGAGGCGGCTGCGCTCCAGCCCTTCCAGAGCCGCCTCGCCGGCAACCTCTCGGGCGGGATGAAGCAGAAGCTCGGGCTCATCTGCGCGCTCATCCACACTCCGCGCGTGCTGCTGCTCGACGAGCCCACCACCGGCGTCGATCCGATCTCGCGCCGGGATTTCTGGGCGATCCTCTACGATCTGCGCGAGGAGGGCGTGGCGATCGTGCTCTCGACCGCGTACATGGACGAGGCCGAGCGCTGCACGCGCCTCGCTCTCCTGCACGCGGGCGAGATTCGCCGATGCGACACGCCTTCCCGCCTCAAGCAGGCGATGCCGGGCGCGCTGCTTGCGGTGCCCGCCCCCGATCCGCGCGCGGTGCGCGCGGCACTCGCGGGGGCGGAGGGCGTGCTCGGCCTTCTCCTGATGGGAGATCGCGTCCATGTGCGCGTGGAGAATGCGGAGCGTGCAATGCCGCTCCTTTCTGCGCGGCTCGCCGAGCACGGCATCCCGCACGGCGGGATCGTCCGCGTCGAGCCCGGCATCGAGGATGTCTTCGTCGCCCTGGTAGGCGCGCAAGGCACGGCATGAGCGGCACCGGCCCGGCCGTCCTTGCCGAGGGGCTGACGAAGATCTTCGGCCGGTTCACCGCCGTCGATCATATCGACCTCGCGATCGCGGGCGGCGAGGTGATGGGCTTCATCGGCCCCAACGGGGCCGGCAAATCGACCACCATCCGCATGCTCTGCGGGCTGCTTCGCCCGAGTGCCGGCCGCGCCTTCGTCGCCGGCTACGACGTCGCCCGCAAACCCGAGGCGGTGCGTGCGCATATCGGCTACATGTCGCAGAAATTCTCGCTCTACGGCGATCTCACCGTGCGCGAGAACCTCCGCTTCTTCGGCGGCCTCTACAGCGTGAAGCGGGCCGAGATGGTGGAGCGGATGCGCTTCGCCATCACCATGGCCGGGCTCGAAGGGCGCGAGGACGCGCTGGTGGACACGCTCGCCGGCGGCTGGAAGCAGCGGCTCGCCCTCGGCTGCGCCATCCTCCATCGCCCGCCCGTGCTCTTCCTCGACGAGCCGACCTCGGGCGTCGAGCCGGAGGCCAGGCGGCGCTTCTGGGACCTCATCCACGAGCTTGCCGGCGGCGGCGTCACCATCCTCGTCTCGACCCACTACATGGACGAGGCCGAATACTGCAATCGCGTCGCCTTGATCGACCGCGGAAAGCTCGCCGCGATCGGCACGCCGAGCGAGCTTCGCGGCCACGCGCTCGGCGGCGTGCTGTTCGAGCTCGCGTGCGCCCCGCTCGGCGCGGCACTTTCCATCCTCCGCGCCGCCCCGGGCGTGATCGAGGCGAACGTCTTCGGCGACCGCCTGCACGTGCTCCTCGCCGACGCAACCGCAGCGGCCCATCTCCCCTCCCTGCTCGCCGCCGCCTCGGTCCACGCCGAGCCGCCGCGGCCGATCGCGCCGAGCCTCGAGGACGCCTTCGTCAGCCTCGTCACCCGCGCCCAGCACATCCCGGCCGCGCCATGAGCCTTCGCCGCATCCTGGCACTCGCCTTCAAGGAATTCCTCCAGGTCTGGCGGGACCCGCGCAGCCTCTCGGTCGCGCTGCTCATGCCGCTCATGCAGATGGTGCTGCTCGGCTACGGCGTGAGCCTCGATATCCGCCGCGTGCCGCTTTGCGTCGAGGACCAGGAGAACAGCGCCACGAGCCACGCGCTCGTTCAGGATTTCATCGCCTCCGGCTGGTTCGCGATCACCGCCGCGCTGCCGGACGAGGCCTCCTTAGGAACGGCGATGGATCGCGGCCAGTGCATCGCCGCGATGGTCATCCCGGTCGATTTCTCGCGCGTGCTTGCCGACACGGGCCAGGCCACCGTGCAGACGATCTTCGACGCGACCGACACCAACACCACCAATATCGCCATCGGCTACGCCCAGGGCGTGATCCAGCTCGCCTCGGCGGATTTCGCCGCACGCTGGGCGGGCTCGCACGGCGCCCCGCTCGCCCGCGTCGGCGTCGTCGATTTCGAGCCGCGCGTCTGGTTCAACGAGGGGCTCGATTCCGGCAACTTCATCATTCCGGGCGTAGTCGCGGTGATCCTCGCCCTCGTCGGCGCCCAGCTCACCTCTCTCACCATCTCGCGCGAGTGGGAGCGCGGGACGATGGAGCAGCTCATCTCGACCCCGGTGCAGCCGCTCGAGCTGATGCTCGGCAAGCTCATCCCCTATTTCGCGATCGGCCTCTTCGACGCCGCCTTCTGCCTCGCTGCCGCAATCTTCTGGTTCCGCGTCCCCTTTCTCGGCAGCGTCGTCACCCTGGCCGTGACGACCTCGCTCTTCACCTTCGTCGTGCTCGGCATCGGCTATCTCATCTCGGTGCGCATCCGAAGCCAGGTCGGCGCGAGCCAGGTGGCGCTGGTGCTCACCATGCTGCCGACGACGCTGCTCTCCGGCTACACCTTCCCCATCGACCAGATGCCGGCGCCGGTCCGGGCGCTGACCTTCCTCGTCTATCCGCGGTACTATGTGAGCATCCTGCGCGCGGTCTTCCTCAAGGGCAGCGGCGTCGTCGAGCTCGCCTTCCCGATGCTGGCACTCTCGCTCTATGCGGCCTTCATCATCTGGGTCGCCGCGCGCGCCTTCCGCAAGAGCCTCGACTGATGCTCGGGCGGCTCCGCGTCATGCTGATGAAGGAGTTCCTGGAGCTCAGGCGCGACCGCTGGGCGATGTTTCGCCTCGTCGTGCCCCTGCTCGTGCAGCTCTTCGCCTTCGGCTACGCCGCGACCTTCACGGTGAGCCACGTCTCGACCGCGATCCTCGACCTCGACCAGAGCTCCCTCAGCCGCGCGCTCATTTCCCACTTCACCGCGACCTCGATCTTCGATGTCGTGGACGTCGCTACCGATCAGAGAGAGATCACGCGCGACCTGAACGAGGGCACCGCGGCGCTTGCGATCGTCATCCATTCCGGCTTCGCCGCCGATTTCAACAACGGGCGGGAGGCACCGCTGCAGGTGATCGTCGACGGCACCAACTCGAACACCGCGCTGATCGCGCTCGGCTACGCGAGCCAGATCGTCTCCATCTTCGAATCCGACGAGACCACCCGCGTGCTTCCCGCGAGCGTGGGCGCGGCGCCGGGAACCGTCACCCTCTCGCTCGAGGACCAGCCCTGGTTCAACCCCGGCCTCAACGACCGCTGGTTCTTCATCCCCGGCATCATCGGCACGCTCGTCCTGGTGCAGATCGTCGGCCTCACGGCCTTCGCCGTGGTCCGCGAGCGCGAGGTCGGCACGCTCGAGCAGATCCTGGTGAGCCCGATCAGCTCCTTCGAGTTCATTCTCGGCAAGACAATCCCCTTCTTCCTGATCGGGCTCGCCGATGTCGCCCTGATCGGCGTCGTCGGGGTTGTCTGGTTCGGCGTCCCCTTCATCGGCAATCCCTTCCTGATGCTGCTCGGTGCCTCGCTCTTCCTGCTCGGCGTGCTCGGGCTCGGCCTGCTTCTCTCGACCTTCTCGCGCACCCAGCAGCAGGCCTTCGCGCTCAACTTCTTCCTCCTCAACCCGTTTTTCATCCTTTCGGGCTTTGCCTTCCCGATCGCGGCAATGCCGCCCTTCCTGCAATGGTTCACCTATCTCAACCCATTGCGCTACTTTCTCGTCGTCATCCGCGCGCTCTTCCTCAAGGGCATCGGCTTCTCCGATCTCTGGCCGGATTTCCTGGCGATGTTCCTGCTCGGCGCCGGCGCGCTCGCCATCAGCGTGATGCGCTTCAGCAAGTCGCTCGATTAATTGCATCCCTACGCGGGTGGCGGCAGGTGCGTCCCTGCAACCATCCACGCGCCGAGCAGCGCCAGCGCGAGCAGGATCGGCACGACGCGCCAGGGCGAGACCTTGCGGGCATCCGCAAGCCCCGGCGCCCGCACGCGCTTGCGGCCGGTGATCATCGCGCGCACCAGGTTCTCGCGGTGCAGCAGGCTCTCGACCACGACGCCCGCGACATGGGCGCCGGCGAGCCAGATGATCGCAAAGCCGAGCATGCCGTGGATCCAGCCGACCCAGCCGATCGCCCCGCGCGGCAGCACATCGCTCAACACGCCGGCGCCGCCGGTGCTTCCCTCCGTGAGAAGCCCGGTCAGGACGATAACGGCAAGCGTGGCGAGCAGGAGCAGGATCATCCAGCCGCCGATCGCGTTGTGCCCGGCGGTCTCCTCCGGATCGAGCCGAAGCAGGCCCACGGCGTGCGCGCGGGCGCCGCGCCAGCCGTGCACGAAGTCGGCGAAGCGTGCGCGCTCGCCGCCGATGGCGCCCCAGGCGAGGCGGAAGAGGAGCAGCAGCGCCACCGCGTAGCCGCAGGCGATGTGGACGACGAACAGAAGGCCGCGCGGGTGCATGGAGCTTGCGAGGAACGCGGTGCCGACGCTGAGCACCAGCAGCCACTTGAAGATCCGTGTCGGCGCGTCCCAGACGAAGATCCTCCGCGGCTCAGGCTTGGTTTCCGCGACCTCCTGGATGGCGGCGAGCGCGGCGCGGCCGGCGCGCGAGCGCGCGGCAAGCGAGAGGCTGGTCCCAAGCGCGCTCCCGCCCGCCTTGCGGAGCGAGCCCGCGAGGCGGCGCAGCGTCTCCGCTTGCGGCCGGTCCCCGCTCATCCCCCGGCTACCCGGTCCGCGCGGTGCTCCCCGAGCGTGGCCGCGAGCCGCTCGGTCACCTGCCGCATCAGTGCGGGCGTCTCTCGCGCGAATCCGTAGACGAAGCCCGGAAAATCGAGCGGCTCCTGCAGCGCCCAGATCGCCTCGTGCCGATCGGGCGGCAGGATCTGCGCCGGATCGCCGACCGCGACCCAGCCGATCGGCACCACCGCATCCGGCGCAAGCCGCGTCCTCAGATGCACGATCGCATGCACGCGCACCTCCGCACCCCGTCCGAGCCGCGCGCCGTGGAACACCGAAGCACCCGTGGCGACGAACACCTCGTCCTCCAGCACCGCGCCCACGACATGCGCCTGCGGCCCGACGAGGCAATGATCGCCGATCGTGCAATCCTGCCGCGCGGTGGCGCGGATCACCGCGTTCTCCATCACGATCGCCGCCCGCCCGATGCGGATTTTTCCCCCGCCCTCGCCGATGATCCGCGCCCCCCAGAGCACGCGGCACTCGGGCCCGATCGCTACGTCGCCGGCGATGGTCGCGTCGGGCGCCACCCACGCTGTCGGGTGGATCCGCGGCGCGCAGCCCGCATGGACAATCAGCATCCGTTCTTCCCTTGGGCCTCTGCCCGCTCGATCGCGCTCACCCGGCTGCCGACCGGGCAGAGCGGCCCCGCGCAGATATCGTGCTCGCAAAGCCGGCAGATGGGCCGTGCGAGCGCGCGCGACTCCGCCGCTTCGCCGAGGAGCGTGTCGATCAGCCGCTCCAGCCGCGTCCGCTTCTTTCCCGAGAGCGGCGCGAGCAACCGTTCGATGGCGGCGAGCCGCGCTCGCGCGAGCGCGTCGGCCCGGCGCCTCCCTTCCCGCGTCAGCGCAAGCGGCGCGGTTCGCCCCTCCCGGTCCCGCGCGGCGATCAGCCCGCGCCGGACCAGCCCCTGCGCGACGCGGGCGGCCGTCGGCTGGGCGACGCCCAGGATCGGGGCGAGCGCGCTTGCCGTCATCGCGCCCGTCTTGGCGTCATGATAGTGGAGCGTGAGCAGGAGTGCGGCAGCGCTCGGCGAGAGATCCCCGAGCGCCGCGCCGACCCGATCGGCCAACAGCACGGAGAGCGCGCCGAGCTTGTTCGCCGCCAACATATGCATAGGCTATGCATATATCTCCGGCCGGTCAACGCCCTGCCGCCGCCCGCCTCAGCCCTGGCCGCGCTCGAGGGCCGCGTTCAGCTCGGCCCCGAACAGCACGACATAGGCCGAGACGTAGAACCACATCATCACGCCGACCACGGCGGCGAGCGGCCCGTAGGTCACGTCCAGCCGCCCGACCCGGGTGACGTAGATGGAGAACAGCACCGAGACGACGAACCATCCCACGGTGGCGAGCAGCGCGCCCGGCACCACGACGTGCCGCGCTCCCGGCGCCCGTGACGGCCCGAAGCGGTAGAGGAGCAGCAGAGCGGCCAGCACGAAAAGCGGAAGCCCGCCGAGCCCGCCGGCCTGCACGAGCGTCGCCTGGTAGGCCGACAGCCCGAGGAAGCCGATCGCGTTCGGCAACCCGACGAGCACGCCGAGCCCGAGAACCGCGGCGACGATCGCCGCGAGCGTCATCCCGAGCCCCGCGAGCTGGAAGCCCAGGAACCCGCGCCGCTCGACTTCGCCGTAGGCGAGGTTGAGCGCGGAGAGCAGCGATTTCGTCCCCGTCGAGGCGCTCCAGTAGGTCACCGCCGCGCTCACGATGAGGCCGAGGCGCAGGCTGGCACCCGTGCGCGAGACGAGCGCGTGAACGCGCGCCTCGATCAGCGCGTAGGCGGGCGGCGGGACGAGCGAGCGCAGGTTGCGCAGCTGCGGCTCGACCGTGTGCGGATCGAAGACGAGCCCGTAGAGGAAGACGAGCATGGTGATCGCGGGGAAGAGCGCGAGTGTCGCGTAGAACGCGCATCCCGCCGCGGAGAGCGACACGCGGTCCGAGACCATGAGCTGCATCGCCTCGGCGAGCGCGCGGACCAGCCGCCAGCCGGCCGAGCGCCGGGCAGCGGACGCTCCGCCGGCAGGGGACCGTCCCCCGGCAGCGGACGCTCCGCCGGCAGCGGACCGTCCGCCGGCAGGCGACCGTCGCCGGGCAGCGGACCGTCCGTCGGAGGCGCCTTGGCCCTCCACCGCCTTTCGCTCCATGAATCCTCTGTAAGCTCGCGCCGGCCGCGCCTGCAACCGGGCCCGCATTTTCGCTTGCAACCCCGGCGAGAGGGTCCTATGTGCGGCCCCACGCAGCAACGCACGTGCCTCTGACCCTCGTGGTTACGCAACGACGTCAAGCGTTCTGGCAACTCGTCTTCGTCGCTGGTTCGTTCGACCGTTTCGTCAACTCCGTCCGCCGCCTCTGAGAGCCGGACGTTCACCGAGGGAGGCCCCGACGCGGGGCCTGAAAGGGAGGTCGGTGCCATGACACCGAAAATCGCCCGTTTTCTGGTTGACCATGGGCCGGCCACGCCTTGCCTCGTCTTCGACGTCGATCGTCTCGAGGCGAATTTTCGCAACCTGCGCCGCACGCTGCCGCTCGCGCGCATCTACTACGCGGTGAAGGCCAATCCGGCTGCGCCCGTGCTCGAGCGCCTGGCCGGCCTCGGCTCCTGCTTCGACGCCGCGAGCTTCGAGGAGATCAGCCTCTGCCTCGCCGCCGGCGCCGCGCCGGGCGCCATCAGCTATGGCAACACCATCAAGAAGGCGCTCGCCATCCGCGCCGCCCACGAGGCCGGCGTGCGGCTCTACGCCTTCGATTCCGCGGAGGAGCTGGAAAAGCTCGCGGCCAACGCGCCGGGCTCGGCGGTCTATTGCCGCATCCTCGTCGAAAACGAGGGCGCGGACTGGCCGCTCTCGCGCAAGTTCGGCGCCGAGCTCTCGCTCGCCCGCGAGCTCATGCTGCGCGCCGGCGATCTCGGCCTCGATCCCTGCGGCCTCTCCTTTCATGTCGGCAGCCAGCAGACGCGCACGACTGCCTACGAGGCCGCGATCGGCCGCGTCGCCATGCTCTTCACCGATCTCACGGAGGCGGGGGTCAATCTCCGCATGGTCAATCTCGGCGGCGGCTTTCCCGCCCGCTACCGGGAGTCCGTTCCGGGGATCGATGATTTCGCCACCGCAATCATGGACGCGATGACCCGCCATTTCGGCAATGCGCTCCCGGAGATGGTGATCGAGCCGGGCCGCTGCCTCGTCGCCGACGCCGGGGTCGTCGCCTCCGAGGTCGTCCTCGTCAGCCGCCGCTCGCACGACGATCCGGTGCGCTGGGTCTATCTCGATATCGGCCGCTTCGGCGGCCTCGCCGAGACCGAGAACGAGGCGATCCGCTACCGGATCACCACGGCGCACGACGATGGGCCGGCCGGCCCGGTCGCCATCGCCGGCCCCACCTGCGACGGCGCGGACATCCTCTACCAGCGCTCGCCATACCGGCTGCCGCTGGCGCTCGCCGCGGGCGACCGCGCCCTCCTCCACGACACCGGCGCCTACGTCACCACCTACGCGAGCCAGTGCTTCAACGGATTCGCCCCTCTGGCCGAGCATTACCTCTGACCCCTATACCGGGCGGCAGGATCGCCCGGAGCTCCCCATGCGCTTCACCATCGACCGCATCGACCATCTCGTGATCACCGCCGCCGATCTCGAGACGTCGGCCTCCTGGTACCAGCGCGTGCTCGGCATGGAGCGCGAGACCTTCGGCGCGGACCGCCGCACCGCGCTCCGCTTCGGCAGCCAGAAGCTCAACCTTCACCAGGCGGGCGCCGAGTTCCATCCGAACGCCGCCGCCGCCGGCCCCGGCACCATCGACATCTGCTTCATCGTCGGGATCGCCGCTCCCGACATCGTCTCCCACCTCAAATCCTGCGGCGTGGCCATCGAAGAGGGGCCGGTCGGCAAAACCGGCGCGCTCGGCCCGATGACCTCCGTCTATTGCCGCGATCCTGACGGCAATCTCATCGAGATCGCCTCCTACCTCGCCTGAGAGGCCATACGAGAATGCTACTGCGGCGGTCGTCCGGCGTGGCTTTCTGCGCTTCCGGTGCTCACGGCCGAGCTTTGTTTGGTCGAGCAGATTCACGCGCTCCTGGATTGCTCCGCAATCCAGTCAAGCGCGATCTGCTCTTAAGGCCGCTCCGCTCCGGTTCTCGAAAGCCGCGCCGGCCGGCGCCTTCGGCGCCTCCGGCAAACCGCAGCGCATTCTCATACGGCCTCTGAGATGACGGACCGCGCCTCCGCCCGCCGCCTCGGGCTCGTCTGCTTCGCCGGCTTCCTCGCGCTGATCCCGCTCGCCAACTGGATGGTGGTCCACGTCGGCACCGCCTGCATGCCGCGCGGGCCGTGTGTCGTGCCCGTAGCACCAGGCCTGCTCGCGCCCTCCGGCGTCATCACCGTGGGCGTCGCCCTCGTGCTGCGCGACGTCGTGCAGCGCTGCCTCGGCCCGTGGCCGAGCCTGGTCGCGATCGCCGCGGGCTCGATCCTCTCCGCCGCCCTTGCCCCCGCCGCGCTCGTCCTCGCCTCGGCCGCCGCCTTCACCCTGAGCGAGCTCGCCGACTTCGCGGTCTACACCCCGCTCCAGCGCCGGCGCCTGATGCTCGCCGTCATCGCCTCCGCCGGCCTCGGCCTCACCATCGATTCCGTCGTCTTCCTCTGGCTCGCCTTCGGCAGCCTCGCCTTCCTGCCCGGCCAGATCGTCGGCAAGGCCTGGGCCCTCCTCTTCAGCGTTCCCTGCATCCGGCTCCTTCGCCGCCTCGCCCCGACACCCGCCTGACCCTTGCTTGCCCGCTGGTCGTTGCCTCTCTCGGACTTCTCCTTCGATCTTCCGCCCGTGCGCATCGCCCAGCACCCGGCGAACCCGCGCAGCGCCGCGCGCCTCCTCCTCGTCACGCCCGATAAACTCGCCGATCACGCCATCCGCGACCTTCCCGCCCTCCTCGCGCCCGGAGACATCCTCGTCGCGAACGACACGCGCGTGATCCCCGCCGCTCTCGCCGCGCGCCGCGGCAATGCCCGCGTCTCCATCACCCTCGATCATCCGCTCCCGGACGGCTCCTGGTCAGCACTCGCCCGCAACGCCCGCCGCCTCCATCCCGGAGACACGCTCGCCTTCACGCCCGCCCTCTCGGCGACGGTCCTCTCTGCGCGCGCCGGACGGCAGCGTCACCCTTCGCTTTGCCGGCGCCGAGCCCACCTCCGCCGCGCGCCTCGCACTCCCGCCTTACATCGCCCGTCCCGCCGGCCCCCTGCCGTCGGACGAGCGGGACTACCAGACGATTTTTGCCGCGCACGCGGGCGCCGTCGCCGCGCCCACCGCCGGCCTTCACTTCACGGAGGATCTCCTCGCCGCCCTTCGCGCCCGCGGCATCCTCACCGCCACGATCACGCTGCATGTCGGCGCCGGCACCTTCCTTCCCCTCCGCTCGGAGGATCTCTCGCAAACCCGCCTCCACGCCGAGCGCGGCCACATCTCGCCATCCGCCGCCGCCGCGATCAACGCGGCGCGTGCCGAGGGCGGCCGCATCGTCGCCGTCGGCACCACCACGCTCCGCCTGCTCGAATCCGCCGCCGACGCTTCGGGGCGCATCCATCCCTACGATTCGGAGACGACGCTCTTCATCCAGCCGGGCTACCGCTTCCGCACGGCGGACCTTCTGCTCACGAACTTCCACCTGCCGCGCTCGAGCCTTTTCGTCCTCGTCTCGGCCTTCGCCGGCACCGCGCGCATGCAGAGCGCCTACCGCTACGCCATCGCGCGCGGCTACCGCTTCTATTCCTACGGCGACGCCTGCCTTCTCCACCGCGCTCCGCAAGCCGAGCGCTAGCGGAGACCTCAGCTTCGCGTGGACGTCGGGTCGATCGCGTTGGCGCAGGCGTCGGGCGTCGCCGCGGCGACCGGCCCGATGACGGGCACGATCTTCAACCCCGCGGAGGTGACGCGGCACGGCGCCGCGACCAGGCCGCAGCCCGTGAGCGCGCAAAGCGCTGCCAGGGCCGCAAGACGGATGACGATTCCCATATCCCTATTTTACAGAATCAACGGCGAATGGGGCATAATGGTGGCCCGCCCCCGCCCCGGACCGTCAGCCCTTCCCGCCGTACATCGCCCGGCGCCGTTCGAGGCCGGCCGCCGGCCAGAGGAGCTTCGCGTCGTAATATTCCTCGAAGGCCGGAACGCCCTCCGGCAGCCTCACCCATGGGAGCTTCGAGCGGACGTAGATATGCACGTCGGGGGCGAGCGAGGCGGGCTCGTCGAGCGTGCCGGCGCGGACGAAGCGCAGCACCGCCCGCCCGCCATATTCGCTCCAGACCGCGGTCCAGCATCTCGGGCAGCGAAAGATCCGATGCGGCAGGCCGCTATCCGTGGGCACGGCCACCGGCTCGGGCGCGGCCGCGAGCACCGTGATCCGGTCGGTCTCGATCAGCGCGTTGATCACGAACGCGCTTCCGGTCTGGCGCTGGCAGTCGCGGCAGTGGCAGCAATGCACGAACATCGGCGCGGCATCGAGCCGGTATCGCACCGCACCACAGGCGCATCCGCCTTCGCCGCTGTTCGCCATCCCGTTCCTCCGGAGCTTTCCCTGAAGGATAGCATGCCAGCCGTGCCCGAGATGGCTATCCTGGCTCGCGAACCCCTCCGCAGGAGTTGTCCCATGAAGGCAAGCCTCGATGGCCACGTGATCGCCGAGAGCGACGACATCGTCGAATGTCAGGGCTACCAGTATTTCCCGCGCTCCGCCGTGCGCATGGAGTGGCTGGAGCCCGCCGAGAAGACCGAGTCCGATCGTGCCTGCCCGCACGGCGTCCGGTTCTACGGCGTGCGGATCGATGGCGCGCTTCATCCGCGCGTCGCCTGGTCCTACGAGGCGCCGCGCCCCTCGATGGAGCCGGTGCGGGACCGCTTCGGGTTCTGGGAAGAGGTCGCGGTGGCCTGAGCCCGTCATGGCACCGCGATCGCTCCTTGCGCCTTTTCTCGTGGCTTCCTTGGGGTTGGCCGCTTCCCTCTCGCCCGCCACGGCGCAGCCCGCGCCTCCCAGCCCGCCGCCATCGGGGCAGGCGGACGCCAACGCCATCGGCAACGCGCTGACCGCATGGATGACGGCCTTCAACGGCGGCGACGCGGACGGGGTCTGCGCCATCTTCGCGCCCGATCTCCGTTTCGATGTCGGTCCATTCATCGACGGCACCTACAATCAGCTCTGCGACCGCCTGCGCCGGATCCTGCAGAACCGCCAGGCGACGTTCCAGTATGCGCTCGACATCAAGGAAATCCTGATCTCCGGCGACCTTGCCGTCGTCCGCCTGGTGTGGACCTTGAGCGTCACGCACCGCGGCGAGGAGAGGCCGGTTGTCACGACCGAGCCCGGCATCGACGTGATGCGCCACGACCAGGACGGCGCCTGGCGCATCTTCCGCTTCATCGCCTACACCGCGCCGCGCCAGCCTCCGGGCCCTTGAACCCGCCGACGGGGTTCTCTTGCGCGGGCCAACGATCAGAGCGCGATCGCCGGAGGTGGCGTAACCGGAGGCGTTCGATCGCGCGAGAAAACAAGGGGCGAGAGCGGGATGGGTGAGCGCCGGCGCCCTCCGCCAACTTGTTTCATTCTTGACGCGATGGCGTAAGTATCCCAGTCTTTTTGCGCAATGTCTCACGACGCGTTCATCACCTACTCGACACACGACAAGGCGGTCGCCGACGCCACTTGCGCTGCGCTCGAAGCTGCGGGAATCCGCTGTTGGATTGCGCCGCGCGATATCACGCCGGGTGCGGAATGGGGTGAGGCAATCATCGACGGCATCAACCATTGCCGGGTGATGATCCTGATCTTCTCGGCAAGCGCCAACGACTCGCCGCAGATTCGCCGAGAGGTGGAACGGGCCGTAAGCAAAGGGGTTCCCATCATCCCGCTGCGCATCCAGGACATCGCACCCGCTCGTTCGCTCGAATATTTCATCGGAACCGTCCATTGGCTCGACGCGCTGACGCCGCCGCTGGAATCTCATCTGCGGCGGCTTGGCGAAACCGTGAAATCCCTGTTGCAAATCGATCCCACGCCGCCGCGAATCGTGGTGCCGGCCGATGCCCTCGCGGCTTCGTCTCGTCCGCCGGCCCGGCGCCTCGCGGCAATGATCGTGCTGGCTCTTCTCGTATCGGGCGCGGCGGGGGCGGGAATCTGGTGGCTTGTTGCCCGGAGGCCGCCGGCCCTCACGCACGTCGCATCGGAGCCGGCTCCGGTGCGGCCTCCGGCGCCGGCCGCGTCGCCCGCAGCACCCGCACCGTCTCGGGCGAAAGCTGCGTCGCCCGCAGCACCCGCGCCGCCGCCGCCGCCAGCCACCGCCCTTGTCGACCCCGCCCTCGTCGGAACCTTCGAGTTCGCCACGGTGATCGATGGATACGACTGGCGATACGTGGACTCCATCGCCGCGGACGGAACCTATCGCCTGACCACGACCCAGGAAGAGGACGGTACCTACGAGGGGGCAAACGGCGCGTACCGCACGGTGGGGGCCAAAACCGGTCAGGTGCGCACGGGCACTTATCATGCTGTCGGCTCCGACGCGATCGCGGTGACGAGCGCCTCCGGAACCGCGATATTCCGCCCGGTGCACCCGACCGCCCCACTCGACCCGGCCAGTCCGGTCATGCTCGGTGTCTGGCAGGCAATGATCGTGCAGAGCGGCATGACCTGGACGTTGACGATCCAGAACAATCCCAACGGCACCTTCCACTACGAGGCGCGCACCGAGGACCATGGCAGCTGCGCGTTCGCCGATCAGGTATGGCGCGCAACCTCCGCCGTGACCGGCCAGACCACCACGGGAACCTATCGGGTTATTGACGCGCGCAACGTCGAGCTCACCAGCCCGGCCGGTTCGGCCGTGTGGCAGCGCGAATAGCAAATCTTCCTTTCCGGCACCAGCGCCACGGCTTCGGCTCACGCCTTGCCGCGTATGATCCATTGCATGTCGAGCGCCACTGGCAGCTCAGGGAGGCCGTTTCAGACCCGAAGGATCGCGATTGTCGCGACCTGGGCTTCAAAATGCGTCACGGCGCGAGCCGGACGCGGATGCGCGCGGCCACGGCGGCGAGGCGGGCGGGATCGGCGTGCGCGGGGTCGGCGCCGCGCATGCGATCCCAGTTCATCGGGAGATCATCGCCCGCCCGCCGCGGCAGGACATGGACGTGAACGTGCGGCACCGTCTGTCCCGCGAGCGCGCCGTTCGCCTGCACGAGGCTCAATCCGCCCGGCGCGAGCGCCTCGTTCACCGCACGCGCGATCCTCGCGACCGTCGCCCCCACGGCGGCGAAAGCCTCCGGCTTCATCTCGAACACGGTTGCGAAATGAGCGCGCGGGATCACCAGGCAGTGGCCCTCGTTGGCGGGATGGATGTCCATGAAGGCGAGCGTCGCCGCGTCGCGGTACAGCTCGTGGCACTCCGCCTCCCCGGCGACGATCCTGCAGAAGATGCATTCGGGAGCGGCCACGCTGTCTTCCCGGCAAATGTCACCGGCGCCTTCGTAGGCAAGCCTTGCGCCAGTGTCCAGCGCATACGGGACCGCTCTCGATCCTGAGCCGAACCGTCCGCGCGCGGCATTTATATGATACGACAGGCCCGGCCTCTTCGGCTGCAAGGTGGCCGCCCGAGGAACGGTCGCCGATCCACTGCTGAGTTCGAGGTCGCAAATGGTTTCGCCGCCGAGGCTCGTTCCATCGCTCGACCTCGTACGTCGCGTGGCGGCGGTGGCGAGCGCCTACACGATCGCGCGGATGCGTATTCTCGAGCGCATTCCCGGCAACCCGATCGGCGTCGCCTTTCGGGAAATCGACAATGTGGTGGGGCTGATGGCACGGCATCTGCCCTTGCCCGCCTTCAACAGCGTGGTCGGGCTCCAACGGGGCCAGGCGGATCACATCGCGCCGCTGGCGCAATGGTACCGTGAGCATGGGGTGGCGGGTCGCTTCGAAATCATACCGGGAGACGACGATCCCGTAGTCGGACGCGAACTGCTGCGGCTCGGCTTTTTCCCGTCGGCCTGCCACGCCGCCCTCATCCGCGAGCCCCATCCCGATGTCGAGTTGCCCGGCGAGATCGCGGTCGAACCGGTCACCTCCGGCGAGAGGATGGAAGAATTCCTTGAGGCCTATGTCGCGGGTTGGGGCATCCCCGAAGCCGCCGCCGGCCAATTCAAGAAGAATGTCCGGCCCTGGCTCGCCGCGCCGGGCTGGTCGCTCTATCTCGCCCGCATCGAAGGTCGGCCCGCCGCTGCGGCAATCCTCTTTGTCCAGGCCCGGATTGGCTATTTCGCGGATGGCGCAACCGACCCGGCGTTCCGCGGTCGCGGCCTTCACGCAGCACTCCTGCGCCGCCGGCTATTCGACGCGAGCGCCGCCAACGTCGATCTCGTCTGCAGCGGTGCCGATTTTCTTTCGACGAGCCATCGCAATATGGAACGTGCCGGCATGCGGCTGCTGTTCCTGCGGTCGATCTGGACGCCGCTCTAGGTCATTGTTTTACCGCGTGATTCAGACCTACGGCGCCGGGGTGCCCCGATTCCGCCTTCGGTCATCACGCTCTAGTGTCCTGCCCCCGAAGTTCGTCGCATTTCGCGACGAACGGAGGGGATAAGCAGGCCACTGAAAATAAAGAATCAGTGTCCCGATACCGCCCGCATTTCAATGCGGCGAACTTCGGGGGCAGGACACTCAGTACCCGATTCACGCGGCGTTTCGTAATCGCTACGCGAGCGACGAAACTCTGCGATCGGGCACTACGGGTTCGCGGCCAGTTCCAACTGCGCGGCGGCGCCGAGCAACCGTGCGTCGCGCGTCCACAAGGTGGCTCCCACCGTCAAACGCGCCGCCGCCAGAAGATGCGCATCGACGTACCCGATGCCGAGCCCGAACAGGCGGCGCTCGGCGATGAATTGCAGCACTTCTTCGTCGGTCGCGACGCTTGCCTGCGGCAGGTCACGAAGGCTGGTCAGAATGACGTCGCGCTGCCGCAAGGATCCGAGCGCAAGCTCGCCGAGCACGAAGGGGTGCATGAGAACGCCTCCACCTTCGAGCAGTGCGGCCAATCTCTCGTCTCCGCCTCGCAGATGGTCGACCCACACCGACGTGTCGACCAGGATCACCCTTTCGCCGGCCGCCGCCGCGGCGCCGCGGCGAGCCTGGGCTCGGTCCCGCCGAGGCGGGCGAGGCGCCGCGCGCTCTCGCGCTCGACCAGGGCCTTCAGGGCCTCACGCACGAGCGCCGATTTTTCCTCGATCCCCGTGAAAGCCTGGGCCTTCGCGAGCAATTCGTCATCGAGCGCCAGTGTCGTCCGCATCGTTCCCCCTCCGGAAGGCACGAATTTATCATCAATTGATGCCGAAAACAATGATCGCCCCGGCCAGCGCCGCCCCCGAAATTTCCCGGCGCGCCGGCTCCGGGCTAAAAGCCCGCCGCCCTCATGACCCCACCGCTTCACCTCGCCCTCACCGCGACCGACGGCGCCGCGCGCGCGGGCCTCCTCCAAACCGCCCACGGCCCCGTCCGCACGCCCGCCTTCATGCCCGTCGGCACCCAGGCCACCGTCAAGGGCATGACCGCAGACGCGCTCCGCGCCGCCGGCGCCGAGATCATCCTCGCCAACGCCTACCACCTCATGCTCCGCCCCGGCGCCGAGCGCATCGCCGCCCTCGGCGGCCTCCATCGCCTGATGGACTGGCCCGGCCCCATCCTCACCGATTCCGGCGGCTTCCAGGTCCTCTCCCTCGGCGCCTTGCGCAAAATCACCGAGGAGGGCGTGGTCTTCCGCTCGCACATCGACGGCGCGCGCCACAACCTCACGCCCGAGCGCGCCGTCCGCGTCCAGCATTGGCTCGACGCCACCATCACCATGGTGCTCGACGAATGCACCGAGTTTCCCGCCACACTTCCCGCCGCCCGCCTCTCCATGGAGCGCTCGATGCGCTGGGCCGCGCGCTCCAAATCAGCCTACGAGCCCCGCCCGGGTTACGGCCTCTTCGGCATCGTCCAGGGCAGCCTCTATCCCGAGCTTCGCCTGCGCTCCGCCGCCGCCCTCACCGACCTCGGCTTCGACGGCTACGCGATCGGCGGCCTCGCCGTCGGCGAAGGCCAGGCCCGCATGCTCGCCATGCTCGACGTGACGCTGCCCGCGCTGCCGCCCGACCGCGCGCGCTATCTCATGGGCGTCGGCACCCCGCGCGACCTCGTGGCCGCCGTCTCCCGCGGCGTCGATCTCTTCGATTGCGTGATCCCGACGCGCGCCGGCCGCACCGCCCGCGCCTTCACCTCCGCCGGCATCTTCAACCTCCGCAACGCCCGCTTCGCCGCCGATCCGCGCCCGCTCGACCCCGCCTGCGCCTGCCCCGCCTGCCGCCGCCATGCGCGGGCCTATCTCCACCATCTCTTCAAGGCCGGCGAGATGCTCGGCGCGATGCTGCTCACCTGGCACAATGTGGCCTACTATCAGTCCCTGATGCGCGGCCTCGGCGCCGCCATCCTCGCCGGCGACCTCGCCGGGCACGTGGCGGCGCTCGAGGCGGCCTGGGACGAGGGCGAGCCCGACGCTCGCCCCGAGCCGCATTCCATGGGGGAATGATGAACGAGCCCACCCTGCTCGGCCGCCCAGTCAAGCTGCCCCCGAACCCGGAGGCGGCCGTGCTCGAGCGCGTCCCCAACCCCGACCCGGCGGCCGACTACGTGGTGCGCTTCACCTGCCCCGAGTTCACCGCTCTCTGCCCGATCACCGGTCAGCCAGATTTCGCCCACATCGTCATCGACTATGTGCCCGGCCAATTTCTGCTCGAGAGCAAGTCCTTGAAACTCTTCCTGGCGAGCTTCCGCAACCACGGCGCCTTCCACGAGGCCTGCACGATGCTGGTCGCCCGCCGCGTCGTCGCCGCCATCGCCCCGCGCTGGCTCCGCATCGGCGGCTACTGGTTCCCGCGCGGCGGCATCCCGATCGACGTCTTCTGGCAGACCGGGGAGCCGCCCGCGGGCATCTACCTCCCGCCCCAGTCGGTGGCGCCCTACCGTGGCCGCGGCTAAGGCAGAGCCGCGCGAGCCGACCGCCGCGAAAGAGGCAATCCGCGCCCGCGCCCGGGCGCTGGGCTTCGAGGCCGTCGGCTTCGCCGCCGCCGCGCTCGGCGCGCGCCACCGCGCCGCCCTCGCCGCCTTCCTCGCCTCGGGCAGCCACGGCACGATGGACTGGCTCGCCCGCAACCCGGCCCGCCGCGCCGATCCGGGCGCGCTCTGGCCCGCCGCCCGGAGCGTCATCGCCGTCGGCCTCTCCTACGCGCCCGCCGACGACCCGCTCGCCGTCCTCGCCCGACCCGAGCGCGGCGGCATCTCCGTCTATGCCCGCGGCCGCGACTATCACGACGTGCTCAAGGGCAAGCTCAAAAACCTCGCCGGCTTCATCGCCGCCCGCTTCGCCGCCGGCGTCAAGGTCTTCGTCGACACCGCCCCGGTCATGGAAAAGCCGCTCGCCGAGCGCGCCGGCCTCGGCTGGCAGGGCAAGCACACCAACCTCGTCTCCCGCCGCCACGGCTCCTGGCTCTTCTTGGGCGAGATCTTCACCACCCTCGCGCTTCCGCCGGACCCGCCGCACGAGAACCGCTGCGGCACCTGCCACCGCTGCCTCGACGTCTGCCCGACCGGAGCCTTCCCCGCGCCCTACAAGCTCGACGCCACCCGCTGCATCTCCTACCTGACGATCGAGCACGAGGGCCCGATCCCCGAGGAATTCCGCCCCGCCATCGGCAACCGCATCTATGGCTGCGACGACTGCCTCGCGGTCTGCCCCTGGAACCGCTTCGCCGAAGCCGGACGCGACGCCAGGCTCGCCGCGCGCGATGACCTCGCCGCCCCGCCGCTCGCCGAGCTTGCCCGCCTCGACGATGCCGCCTTCCGCGCCCGGTTCGCCGCCACGCCGATCAAGCGCACCGGTCGCAACCGCTTCGTCCGCAACGTCCTCATCGCCATCGGCAATTCCCGCGACAAGTCTCTCGCCGCCGCGGCGGGCCCGCTCCTCGCCGACGCCGATCCGGTCGTCGCCGAAGCCGCCGCCTGGGCCCTCGAGCGCCTTTCGGCCACGCCCTGATGCTCGAGAAGCGCAGCTTCACCCTCTCCGGGCACCGCACCAGCGTCGCCCTCGAGCCGGAATTCTGGGCCGCCCTCGCTTCACTCGCCTCCCGCTACGGCCGCTCGCTCTCGGCGCTCGTCTCCGAGACGGACCAGCAACGAGCGAGCGGCCGCTCGCTCGCCTCGGCGCTCCGCGTCCGCGCGCTCAGCGACCACCCGCCCGCACCCTCCGGGGAATCGTCGCCCAATTAATCATTACGTAACGAACCAGTCGGAACATCGACTCGGATCGCCGGAAAACGCTGGCGCAAGCGAGGTGAACATGCCTCTCGCATCGCAGACCGACGTGCCCGCCCCCCACTCCTTCAGCCCGCTCGTCCTGATCGACCGGCTGATCACGCTCGCCGAGCAGGCGGACCGCGCCGGCATGGACGCCGCCGCCGGCCACCTCGTCCGGCTCGCCTTCTCCGTCGGCGATGAAGCGCCCGCCGCCGGCAGGTAAAGCCAACGGTCCGTTTCAGGGGCTCGCCTTCTTCCGTCCGGCGAGCCAGTGCAGCACCTCGGTGGCCTCGATCAGCCGGTCCGGCATCGCCACCGGCCCGACCAGCCGCAGTACGACCTCCGGCGCCCCTTTCGGGGCGACCACCTCGGGCGCCCCTTTCGGCGCGGCCACGAGCGCCAGGCGCAAATTCTCCGACCGCGCTGGCAGGTCCACGCTGCCGGTGGCGCTCATCGTCCCGTCATTGCCCGCAAGCTCGGCGCGGGTCAGCGCGAAGCGTCCGGCGCTGCCGCTCGCGGCGAGCGAGAGCCGCGTGAATTCGGTGCTCCCGCCCGAGAGCGACACGGCGAGGGACTTCTCCGTATCCGGCCCGTCCGCGGCCGCCAGCACCGTTCTCACCCCGCCGAGGCTGACGCCCGCGACGGTCCCGTTCTCGCCCGTCAGCTCGGCGCTGCCGGCGAGGGTCGCTTCGAGCGCGGCCGGGCTGCTGCCCTTCCCGGCCAGCGCGAGCTTCCCCGAGACCGTCCCCGCCACGATATCGAGCGGCGTGCGGAAGAGCCCGCCCGCGAGGCGCACGCCGCCGAACGCCGCTCCCAGCCGCACCACGGGCGGCGCGGCCTTGGCGTCGATCCGCAGGACCGAGGTCACCGCTCCGCCGCCCGGCGGCTGGCCGTTCGCCTCGACCGAGAGCACGCCGTCCGCCGCGCTCACCTCGCCCGCGGCGTCGCTCAGCACCGTGCGCGGCCCAGCCAGCACTTTTCCCGCCGTGAAGCGAAGGTCT
The DNA here is from genome assembly GCA_963745975.1 of uncultured Pseudomonadota bacterium. Lineage (GTDB taxonomy): Bacteria > Pseudomonadota > Alphaproteobacteria > Acetobacterales > Acetobacteraceae > JAKAWQ01. Next base: position 417,469 of record CAVUZJ010000009.1, on the reverse strand, counting down.
CCCTGCCAGCCCGCGAGCAGCCCGAGCGGCAACGGCGCCCGCTCGCCCGCCGCCGGCAGCGGCAGCGGCAGCGTCGCCAAATGGATCGTGCCCGTGAGGTGCGGCCCGTTCGGCCCGTCCGCCGCGCCGAGGCTGCCGCCGGCCGTGAGCGCACCCGCGATCAGCCGGAAATCGTCGAGCGTCCAGCCATACGGGTCGCCCTTCGCCTCCGCGATGAGCGAGAGCGATCCCTCGCCCAGCCACGAAGACGCGTCGCCAAGCCCCAACGCGGCGATCAGCTCGGCGGCCCCGGGGTGGCGCAGCGTCACCACGCCCTGCCAGGCGCCCGTCCCGAGATCGACGACCGGCGCGGCCGTCAACCGGAGATCGCCCGCCGTCGCCTTGACCGAGAGGTGAAGCGCGCCGGGCGGCCCCGCCGCCGCCGCGTCCAGCGAAAGCGGCACCTTCCAGCGCTTGAGCGCGGGCCCGAGCGGCGCGGGCAGCACCCCCGCCATCGCTTCCATGCCCGGCGCCGTCAGCGCGAGCCGTCCTGCGGTCACCACGCCGCCGGGGCCCAGCGTGCCGGAGGCGATGGCGTGCACGCCCGCGATCGTCGCATCGAGCCGCCGCACGATCAGCTGGCTTCCCTTCGGCCCCGGGATCGAAGCCGCGTCGAGGGCGAGCCCGCCGATCTCCGTCCGCCCGAGCTCCGCCTCGCCGACCGAGAGCCGGAGCTCGGCCGAAACCCCGGCAAAAAGGGCCGGCACGGCGGCGAGGCCAGGCGGCGAAGGGCCGAGCCACGGATCGAGCCAAGGATCGAGATCCAGCCTATCGAGCGTGAGCCCGGCGTTGATCGCGGGCGTGCCGCCGAGCCCGAGGCTGATCCCGCCGCCGACATGGCTCTGATCGAATGTGCCCGCGATATCCTCGAGCGCGATCCGCCCGTCATCGATTGTCACCCGTGCGGTCAGGTCGGCCGCGCCGAGGACGCGCGCGGGCAGGCGCGGCAGCACGCCGGGCGCCGCCGCCTCCAGCCAGTGGAGCGTGGTGTCGAGCGCCGGCGCCGCGAGCCGCGCGGTCCCCATGAACTCCCAGGCGCTCCCCTTGCCCGGCGCGGGCGCGAGCCTTCCCTCCGCCGCGAACCCCGCCTCGCCGGGCAGGATCGCCTGGAAGGCGCCGATCTCCGCCCCGCCGGGCCCGAGCACGATGGCCAGCCGTACGTGCTGGAGCAGCCCGCGCGCCAGCGTCGCGCGCGGCGCGGCGAGCGTGAGCCCAACCGGCAGCCGGCTCTCCCCGCCCGCGCGCAGCACCGCGAGCCAGGGATCGAGCGGCACCGCGCCCTCGGTGGCGAGAACGAGGTTGAGGCGCGGGCTCGGCGCGAGCGCCAGGGTTCCCCCGCCGGTCGCCGCCACGGTGCCGAGCGTGAGCTGCAACCCGGCCAGCCGAACCGCGTCGGTGCCGGTCAGGATCGCGCCGTCGAGATGGAAGGGCAGGGCAGGGGCGGCCATCAGCCGCGCCAGGTCCGGGCCCTCGATCGCCACGTGCCCGCTGATCTGCCCGTTCGGCGCGAGCGCGCCGGTGAGCCGCGCCTCGGTTCCGGCGGCCGTGTCCTGCCCGCTCAGGCTCGCCGCGATCGGCGCGTTCCCGTCCGCGGCTTGCTCGCCGAGCCGCAACGCGAACTGCCAGCTCCCGGTGTCCGTCGTGGCGCTGCCCGAGAGCATCAGCGCCGCGTCTCCCCGTCCCTCCGCGAGCGTCGCGTCCACGTGGGTGAGCACGAACCCGCCCGCCTCGATCCGGCCGTCCTCGATCCGCGCCGAGAGGGCCGCGAGCCAGGGCGGGGTCGCGAAGGGCCGGCCGAGCCGCGGCGGCCACGGCAGGCGCAGATTGGGCTGGCGCAGCGTCAGCTCGCGCGCATCCACCTGGCCGGAGAGCAGCGGCATCAGCGCGACGCGCAGCCTGAGCTCCGCCACCACGATCCGCGCCCCGTCGCCCCCGCCGCCCACCCGCACGCGCGAGGCCGTCAGCACCGGCTCGGGCAGCAGCGAGAGCGAGACCGGCCCGGCAATCGTCACCGGCCGCCCGAGCGCATCGCTCGCGAGAAACTCGAGCGTGCCGCGGTAGCGGTTCCAGTCGAGCGCCGAAGGCAGCAAGGCGACCACGGCGATCGCGATCGCGATCACCGCTGCCCCCGCCAGGATCAGGACGCGCGCGCGCCGCACCGCCTCAGGCCCCGCTCACGCTTCCGTAGCCGCCGCCTCCGGGGGTCTCGATCACGAAGGCATCGCCCGGCATAAGCTCCGCGGCCGCGGTGCCGGACAATGTCTCGACCGTCCCCGCCGCCCGCTCGACCCATTGCTTCCCCGGCGCCCCGTCGGCCCCGCCCGCGAGCCCGAACGGCGCCACCTCGCGGCGCGAGGCGACGATCACCGCCGTCACCGGTGCCAGGAACCGGAGCTTCCGCACCACCCCGTCCCCGCCGCGGTACTTCCCCGCCCCGCCCGAGCCTCGGCGGATGGCGAAGCGCTCCAGCCGCACTTTGTAGTTCAGCTCGAGCACCTCGGGATCGGTCATCCGCGTGTTGGTCATGTGGGTCTGCACGGCGGAGGTCCCGCAGAATCCCGGGCCCGCGCCGGTCCCGCCGCAGATCGTCTCGTAGTACTGGTGGGCGGCGTCGCCGAACAGGAAATTGTTCATCGTCGCCTGGCTGCAAGCGATCGCGCCGAGCGCGCCGAACAGCGCGTTGCACACCGCCTGCGAGACCTCCGTGTTCCCGGCCACCACCGCGTGCCCCGGCGAAGGCGAGAGGAACGTCCGCTCCGGGATGATGAGCCGGATCGGCTTGAGGCAGCCGTCGTTGAGCGGAATCTCCTCGCCCACCAGGCAGCGGAACACGTAGAGCACCGCCGCCCGCGTCACCGCCGCCGGCGCGTTGAAATTGTCGTCCCGTTCCGGAGCCGTTCCGGAAAAATCCACCGTGGCACTCCGGCTCGCGCGATCCACGCTCACCGCGACCGCGAGCCGCGATCCGTCGTCCATGCGGTACTCGAAGCAACCCTCGCCGATCCGCGCGATCACCGCGCGCACGCTCTCCTCGGCATTGTCCATCACGTGGCGCATATAGGCCCGCACGGTGTCCCAGCCCTGCTCGGCGATCACCCGAACAAGCTCGGTCGCCGCCTTCTCGTTCGCCGCCACCTGCGCCTTGATATCGGCGACATTCACGTCCGGGCTCCGCGCCGGATAGCGGGCGCCGGCAAGCAACGCGCGGAACTCGGCCTCGCGGATCCGCCCCTCTCCGACGAGGAGGAAATCGTCGATCACGACGCCCTCCTCCTCGAGGGTGCGCGAATCGGGCGGGGTCGAGCCCGGCGTGATCCCGCCGATATCCGCGTGGTGCGCGCGCGCGCCGACGAAGAACCGTATCTCCCGCCCCGCCTCGTCGAACACCGGCGTGATGACGGTCACGTCCGGCAGATGCGTGCCGCCGTTGTAGGGGTTGTTGAGCGCGATCACGTCGCCCGGCTTGAGGCTCTTACCCCGCCGCGCCAGCACGGTCTTCACGCTCTCGCCCATCGCGCCGAGATGCACCGGCACGTGCGGCGCGTTGGCGACGAGATTGCCCTCGGCGTCGAACACGGCGCAGGAAAAATCGAGCCTCTCCTTGATGTTCACGGAAAGCGACGTGTTCTGCAGCACCGCCCCCGCCTGTTCGGCCACGTTCATGAAGAGATTATTGAAAAGCTCGAGCAGCACCGGGTCCGGCCGCGCGCCTTCCGTGATTCCCATGATCCGCCCCGCGCGCGGCTCCGTCCGCCGCAGCACGAGCCCGCCCGTCTCGGTGATCTCCGCCCGCCATCCCGGCAGAACAACCGTCGTCGCGTTCTCCTCCGCGATCAGCGCCGGCCCCGCGATCCGATCGCCCGCAAGCAATCTCTCCCGCACAAACACCGCGCTCTCGTGCCAGGCGCCCGCGCTCCACATCGGAACCCGCTCGATGGGCTCGGCCTCGCCCGTCTCGCGGCGCGCGAGCCGGGCCTCCGTCACCGCCTCACCCGCCGCGCTCGCCTCCAGCGCCACCACCGCGGCGATCAGCCTCCGCTCCGGCGTCGCAAACCCGAACCGCGCCCGGTGCGCGCGCGTGAACGCCTCGGTCATCTCGGCGAAATTACCGAGCGGAACGGCAATCGGCGCATCCGTCCCGGCATAGCGCAGATGCACCATCGCCTCGGTCGCGATCCGCGCACCTTCCGCCCCTTGCGCGATCCGTTGCGCGATCCCTTGGGCGATCAGCGCGCCGCGCGCCTCCTCCGCCAGAAGTTCCGCGAGCGTTGCCAGCGCCGCCGGCGCATCCCTCTCGAACGGGATCTCCACCGCCTGCTCGCGAAGCTGCATCTGCGGCGCAAGCCCCATGCCGTAGGCCGAGAGCACGCCCGCCAGCGGATGGAGGAACACCGTCTCCATTCCCAGCGCATCGGCGACCGCGCACGCGTGCTGCCCGCCGGCGCCGCCGAAGCAAACGAGCGCAAAGCGCGTCGCGTCGTATCCCTTGGCGACCGAGATCTCCTTGATCGCGTTCGCCATGTTGGCAACCGCGATCGCCAGGAACCCCTCCGCGAGCGCCGCCGGCTCGCGCGGCTCCTCGCCCCTTCGCATCGCCACCTCGCCCGCGAGCGCCTTGAACCGCTCGGCCACCAGCACCGCGTCCAGCCGCTCGTCTCCTCCCGGCCCGAAGATCGCCGGAAAATGCGCCGGCTGGATCCGCCCAAGGCACAGATTCGCGTCCGTCACCGTGAGCGGCCCGCCCTTGCGGTAGGAAGCGGGGCCCGGATCGGCGCCCGCCGAATCCGGGCCAACCCTGAGCCGCGCGCCGTCGAAGCCGAGGATCGATCCGCCGCCCGCCGCCACCGTGTTGATCGCGAGCATCGGTGCGGCGATCCGCACCCCCGCGATCACCCGCTCGAAGCTCCGTTCGAAGCTCCCCGCATAGAGCGCGACATCGGTCGAGGTGCCGCCCATGTCGAAGGTAATCACCCGCTCGAACCCGGCCATCGCCGCGGTGCGCACCGCGCCGACGATCCCCGCCGCCGGCCCCGAGAGCACGGCGTCCTTGCCCTGAAATGCCTCGGCCGCCGCAAGCCCACCGTTCGACTGCATGAAATAAAGCCTCGTCCCCGCGAGCTCCCCCGCCACCTCGGCGACATAGCGGCGAAGGATCGGCGAGAGATACGCGTCCGCAACGGTGGTGTCCGCGCGCGGGATCAATCTCAGGAGCGGGCTCACGCGATGGCTCGCCGAGACCTGGCCGAAGCCCGCCTGGCGCGCCAGCCGCTCGAGCGCCCGCTCGTGCTCGGGGTATTTCCAGGCATGCATCAGCGCGATCGCGCACGCGCCGATCCCGCGCGCCCGCGCCTCGCTGAGTGCCACCAGCGCCTCCGCCTCGTCGAGCGGCTCGATCTCGGCCCCGTCCGCCCCGATCCGACCGCTCACCTCGATCACCGCCTCGTAGAGCATCGAGGGAAGCCGGATCGCGAGGTCGAAGAGCCTCGGCCGCGCCTGGTTGCCGATCCTGAGCGCGTCGGCGAAGCCGCGATTGACGACGAGCAGGGTCGGCTCGCCCCGCCGCTCGAGCAGCGCATTGGTCGCGACCGTCGTCCCCATCTTCACCGCTTCGATCATGCGCTCCGGGATCGGCGCGCCCGGCGCAAGCCCGAGCGCGCCCCGAATGCCCGCGATCGCGGCGTCGCGATACTGGCGCGGGTTCTCGCTCAGGAGCTTGCGCGCGCTGAGCCTTCCCTGCGGGTCCCGCGCGACGATGTCGGTGAAGGTGCCGCCGCGATCGATCCAGAATTGCCAGCCCGCCATCGTCCCATCCGCTGCCCCAAGGCCGGCGGAGGATGGAGAGGCCGGCAAGCGCCGGCAAGGTGCGTCCCGTTTTGCCGCGCGCAACACCTGCGTGCTACGTTCCCGGGCTCTGCGGCAAGGGCGGCATGGGATACTGGGGCAAGATCATCGGCGGCATGGCGGGGCTGGCCGTGGCGGGGCCGTTCGGCCTCTTCGTCGGCGCGGCCCTCGGCCACGCGGCGGACGCCGGCGTGCTCGGCGATCTCCGCCGCCAGATGGGCGGCTCCCTCGGCCGCGACAGCTCCCCGATCGGCCCGGCGCGTATCGCCGCCCTCTTCGGCCGGCGCGAGGAGGTGTTCGCGATCGCCGTCACCGTGCTCGCGGCCAAGCTCGCCAAATGCGACGGCACGGTCAACCGCACCGAGATCGAGGCCTTCAAGCGGCACTTCCGCATCCCGCCCGAGGCCGTGCACCATGTCGGCCGCCTCTTCGACCAGGCGCGCGAATCCGCCGCCGGCTACGAGCCCTTCGCCGAGCAACTCGCCCAAACCTTCGCCGACAATCGCGGCACGCTCGAGGAGGTGCTCACCGCCCTCTTCGTCATCGCCCGCGCCGACGGGCCGGCGAACGGCCGCGAGGAGGCCTATCTCGCCCGCGTCCATCGCGCCTTCGGCCTCGACCCGGCGGCCTGGGACCGCGCGCGCGGCGCAGCCCCCCGGCACGGCACCGAAACCGGCGATCCCTACGCCGTGCTCGGCCTCAAGGCGACCGCGACCGACGTCGAGATCCGCGCGACCTGGCGGAAGCTGATGCGCGAGAACCACCCCGACAGCCTCGCCGCACGCGGCGTCCCCGAAGCCTTCATCGCCAAGGCAAGCGAGAAGGTCGCACGCATCAACGCCGCGTGGGACCGCATCAAGAGAGATCGGGGCCTGTGAGACACCGTCGCCTCGCGGTCCCACGCCTTTTGTTGTTGCCTGCCGGCAGCGGGGATAGAATCAAGCGCGACCGCGGCCTTTGAGGACTCGCCCGAGCCCCAACCATAACGAGCGCGCCCCCGGCACGCCGATCGACACGCTGGTCCTGCACTATACCGGGATGCAAAGCGCGGCCGCCGCGCTCGATCGCCTCTGCGACGAAGAAGCGCGCGTCTCCTCGCACTACCTCCTCGAGGAGGACGGCACGCTCTGGCAACTCGTCCCCGACGAACGCCGCGCCTGGCACGCCGGACCCTCCTTCTGGCGCGGCCACACGGATATCAATTCCCGCTCGATCGGCATCGAGATCGTCAATCCCGGCCACGAATGGGGCTATCGCCCGTTCCCGCCCATCCAAATGGACGCCGTCATCGCCCTCTGCACGACGCTCCTCGCCCGCCACCCGATCCCCGCCCGCAACGTCCTCGCCCACAGCGACGTAGCACCCGACCGCAAGCAGGATCCCGGCGAGCTCTTCGACTTCTCCCTCCTCGCGCGCCACGGCATCGGCCTCTTCCCCGATATCCCCGATCTCGGCACCGCCGACATCATCACCGATGCCACCGCCCTCGCCCCGCTCGCCACCATCGGCTACGACATCGCGGAGGCTGGCCAGACACTCCTCGCCGCCTTCCAGCGCCACTGGCGCCCCGAAGCCATCACCTCCCACGCCGACGCCGGCACCCGCGCCCGCGCGGCCGCGCTCGTCCAACTCCTGGAAGCGTGATACGGACCGCTCCAAAGGCCAGGGGACAGCGTCCCCTGGCCTTTGGAGCGATCCGTATCACGCTTCCAACAGGAGGAGCGGCATGGCGGCGAGTCAAATTGAGAAGGCGGAGCGTTTCGCGGAATTGCACAAGGGGCCCGGCGCTTTCGTGATTGCCAATGCGTGGGACGCGGGGTCCGCGCGCATTCTGGCGGGCCTTGGCTTTGCGGCGCTCGCGACGTCGAGTGGCGCTGCGGCCGGAGTGCTCGGCCGGCGCGATGGCTCGATGACGCGCGAGGAAGCTCTCGCTCATGCGCGTGCAATCGTGGCGGCGACCGATCTTCCGGTTTCGGCCGACCTCGAGAAGGGGTTCGGCGATTCTCCGGAGGAAGCGGCGGCGACGATCCGTATGGCCGCCGAAGCGGGGCTTGTCGGCGGCTCGATCGAGGACGCGACCGGCGATCGCGCGAAGCCGTTGTTCCCGCCCGAGGTGGCGGCCGAGCGTGTCGCGGCCGCCGTAGCCGAGGCGCGCAAGCTTCCGTTTTCCTTCGTCCTCACCGCGCGGGCCGAGAATTTCCTGCGCGGTAACCCGGATCTCGAGGATACCATCAGGCGGCTGAAAGCGTTCGAGCGGGCAGGCGCGGACGTGCTGATGGCGCCGGGGCTGCCGGATCTTGCCGCCGTGCGCAGCGTTTGCGCGGCACTTTCCCGACCCTTCAATTTCATGGCCGGCGTGAAGGGAAAATCGTTCCCGGCGGCCGCCCTCGCCGAGGCCGGCGTCAGGCGCATCAGCCTCGCGACCTCCCTCTATCGCGCCGCGATGAGCGGCCTTGTCGCCGCCGCCCGCGAAGCGCGGGATCTTGGTACGTTCGGCTATGTCGAGACGGTGATGACAACGCCGGAGCTCAACGCCTTCATGGGAAGCTGACGATGATCGAGTGCCTCGGGGGGGCGGCGATGACGACGGAAGCGACGAGTGCGGAATGGAGGCTGGCGACCTCGGCGGAAGCGGGCTTCGCTCCCGATCTCGCGGAGCGCTTCGAGATCGCCCGCGAGGCGGGAACGCTTCCGAACCTTCACGGGGTGGTCGCCGTGCGCGCCGGGCGCATCTTCTTCGAGCATTATCTCGCGGGGCCCGATCAGGCGCGGGCAAGGCCGCTCGGGATCGTTCGCTTCGGGCCGGAGACGCTGCATGATCTGCGCTCGGTGACGAAGAGCGTCGTCGGCCTGCTCTACGGCATCGCGCTCGCGGCAGGGAGCGTGCCCGCGCCGGAAGCGAACCTGCTCGCGCAATTCCCCGAATATCCGGACCTCGCGGCCGATCCCGCGCGGCGGAAACTGACCGTCCAGCACGCGCTTACGATGACGCTGAACACCGAATGGGACGAGCTCAGCATCCCCTATGGCGATCCCCGCAACGGCGAAACGGCAATGGAGCAGGCGCCCGATCGCTACCGCTACGTATTGGAGCGGCCGGTCGTCGGCCCGCCCGGCGCAAGCTGGACCTACAATGGCGGCGCGACCGCGCTGCTCGCGCGGATGATCGCCCGCGGCACCGCGCGCGGCTTGCACGAATTCGCCCGCGAGAAATTGTTCGAGCCGCTCGGAATCGTGGGCACCGAATGGGAGTGCGGCCCGGAGGGCGAGCCGCTCGCGGCCTCCGGCCTGCGCATGACACCGCGCGATCTCGCGCGCATCGGCGTGATGGCGCTGGGCGGCGGCCACTGGGCCGGGCGCCAGATCGTTCCGGCCGGCTGGCTGGCGGCCTGCTTCACGCCCGCCGTAACGATCCCCGACGGCATGCGCTACGGGTATCAATGGTACATGGGCCGCGTCCCGACCGATGACGGCGCGGGCGGCACGCGTTGGGAGGAGGGGGTCCTCGCCATCGGCAATGGCGGGCAGCGGCTTTTCCTTCTCCCGCGGCTCGATCTGGCGATCGCGGTGACGGCCGGCAACTACAACGCCGCGGAGCAATCCCGCCCGCCCCTGGTCGTTCTGCGTGATGTGCTGCTCCCCGCGTTGCGGGAAGCGTGAGAGGCGCGCCGCTTCGTCGGAGGGATGAGGCCCCCTCTCAGTGCGACATCAGGACAGGGATCGTCATTCGCGCCAGGACGCCACGGCTCACTCCGCCCAGCACCAGCGCGCGTATTCTGGAGTGGCCGTACCCGCCGATGACAACCAGATCCGCGCCGCTATCGGCCGCGTGGTGGAGCAGCGTATCGGTCGTTCCGGATTCGCCCCTGGCGCACTTGGCACTTTCCACGCTCACGCCGTGCCGCACCAGGTGTGGCGCGATGTCGTCCACAAGGACTGTGTCTCCCTCATACGCGCGCTGTGGCTCGACGACCAGGACCGTCACTTTCTGAGCTCTCACCAGGAACGGCATGGCATCGTTCACGGCCCGTGCGGCTTCGCTGCTGCCGTTCCAGCCGATCAGAACATGGCCGCCGAGCTTCTCGAAGCTGCCGGTGTGCGGCACCACCAGAACCGGCCGTCCCGACGCGAGCAGAACCTCCTGCGGCACGACCCGGCGCGTTCCGAGCGGCGGCTGGTGGACGTCCACTTGCGTGACCACCGCGAGGTCGACGTACCGTGCCTCCCGCGCCACGCTGTCCGCGACCATTCCCTCGCTTTGGTGCCACTCGCCGTTGATCCCGGTCTGCTTGAGCTGGTCCTCGAACCGCTGTTTGCACTCCTCCGCGACGTGATCCTCCGACTCGCCGATCCGGCCGGCGAGCGACGGGCCAGGCCAACCGCCGAGATAGGTCGCCGGATCGTACGAAGGGAGGGTGAAGCCGACGACGTGCAGGCCGACCAGGTAAGCCTGGAACTCCCGCGCGAGCCCGGCCGCCAGCGCGAGTGTGGCGTAGCTCCGGGGCGAGCCGTCGACGTAAACGAGAATATCCTTCAAGCCGCTCATGCCGGAGCCTCCCGTCCCGCCGATCCCATCGACCCGCTGGCGATACCGTAACGGATCGCGTCTCTAAAAGCATGCTTCGAGCACGACCGGAACATGGCCGTCAGCCGAAGAAAGGCATGCGCGACGGCCGTCCACGCCATTCTCACGGCAAGCCCCTGTCCTCGATTGGCGGGATCGAGGAGGTACGCGAGTTCCAAGGACCGGGAGGACGGGTAGGGCCGCTGCCCGTTCGCCGCTCCAGGCAGCCTCAGCGCTTGCAAAGCCGCCCGGAATTTGTGACCCTGAAATCTCTTCGCAACAACACAACGCTATAAATCCGGCAGGGAGGAAGAATAAATGCAGAGCGCCGTGAACGCGGGCGGCAGGCTCGACCGGCTGCCGATCACGACATTTCATTACCGCATCTTCGGGCTCATCGCCGCCGGCATGTTCTTCGACGGCTACGATCTCTATGTCGGCGGCAACGTGCTGGGCGCTACGCTGAAGACCGGCTTTTCCACCCTCGCGCTCAACGCGCAATTCATTTCGTTCACCTTCATCGGCATGACCTTGGGCGCCCTGATCGCCGGGTTCCTCGGCGATCATTTCGGCCGGCGCTTCACCTACCAGTTCAATCTCATGATCTTCGGCCTGGCCTCGCTCGCCGCCGCCTTCGCGCCAAGCATGACCGCGCTGAATATTCTTCGCCTTGTCATGGGTCTCGGTCTCGGCGCGGAAATCGTGGTCGGCTATTCGACCATGACCGAGTTCATCCCTCCCGCCTCGCGCGGCCGCTGGCTTTCCTTCATGGCCTTCGTCGTCGTCGCGGGTTTTCCCGCCACCTCGATCCTGGGGACGCTGATCATTCCCCGTTTCGGCTGGCGGCCGATGTTCGCGATCGCCGGCATCGGCGCGCTGATCGTGTGGTACCTCCGCAAGCGCCTCCCGGAAAGCCCGCGCTGGCTCGAGACCAACGGCCGCATGGCCGAAGCCGAAAGCCTGATCCGGACGATCGAGCAGGAGGTCGAGGCCACCACGAATCGCGCCCTGCCGCCCCCCGTTCCGCCGGTGCCGGCGGTGCAATGGCGTCTTTCATCCCTCTTCAGCCCGGCGCTGCTGCCACGCCTCGTGGTCGGCTCCGTGGTGCTGATCACGATCAACACGCTGATCTTCGGCTTCGTGAACTGGATCCCGACCTTCTTCGTCCTCCAGGGGCTGAGCGTCACCAAATCCTTCGCCTACGCGCTCGTCATTGCGCTGGGCTCGCCCTTCGGCTGCGCGCTCGGCGCGTTCGGCGCCGATTATTTCGGCCGGCGGCGGCTGATCATCGGCGCCTCGGCGTTCGCGATCGTCCTCGGCGGACTCTATCCCTTCGTCGCCGCGCCCGCGCTCGTGCTGCTGACGGGATTTCTGCTCATCGTGGCTATCTATGTGCTCACCGCGCTCCTTTACGGCGTCTACACGCCCGAGCTCTTTCCCACCGAGGTCCGGCTCAGGGCCAATGGACTCTGCAACACGCTGGGGCGCGGGGCCACGATCTTCACCCCCTTCCTCGTCGTCGATCTCTTCAGATCCTACGGGGTGGCCGGCGTGCTGGCCCTGATGATCGGGCTCCTCCTCGTCCAGATCGTCGTCGTGGCGGCCTGGGGGATCGAGCCGGCCAGGCGCGGCCTTGAGATGCTCGACCCCAAAGCGGGCAATGCCCAGCTCGCGCCTGCCGAAATCCCGAACGACATCGCCTCCGGATGATACCAAATTTCGTCGCGCGTCGATGAACCAACCGAGGAGAAACGAATGCTCTCATTCCAGATCGCGGACGAGCAGAGCTGGGATCCGCGCAAGCATGTCGAGAAGGTCCTGGGGCGGATCGGCGAGGGCGACGTCTCGCTCGCCTGCTGGGAGCCCGGCCAGGTCAGCCCCTATCACTGCCACCCCAACGCGACCGAGATCTATTTCTGCTTCGAGGGCGGGGGAACCATGCGCACGCCGGAAGAGACAATCGCCGTCACGCCCGGCGCCTTCGTCGTCCATCCGCGCGGCGAGCTGCACGAGTTCGAGAACGGCGGCGGGCGCACGCTTCTCTTCCGCGTGCGCTACGGCGAGGACATGACAACCATCACCCGCGCGTGGCGCGGCAATCCCGCCTGGACTCCGCGTCCCGAGGACACCGCCTATTTCGCGCCCGCTTCTCTGGAAGGTTAGTGCCCCGGACGCAGCACGTCCTCGATCCAGTCCCACATCGCGGCGACGCCGACGCTCACATTGTCGATCTGGCAGTGGTGGTAGCCGCCTTCCTCGCGCGTGAAGACGCGGAAGGTCTTCTGCTTGCTGCCCACCGCCTCGAAGCACGCCCGCGCCTGCGCCATCGGGATCTGCTCGTCGCCCTCGCCGTGCAGCATCAGGAACGGGCAGCTTATCCGCTCCACCACGCCCTCGAGCCGGAACGGCTCGAGCCGCCGCAGCGCGTCCTCCCGGCTCTCCGCGCCGAGCACCCAGAGGATGTGCCGCCACGGCACCGAGAGCGAGGGCGTGTTGCTTGCCGCCAGCAGCTCGAAGCGGCGCTTCCACACCGCGTGATAGTCCCATTGCGCGCCCCAGGCGACGCAGCAGGCGAAGCGGGGCTCGAACGCGGCGGCGCGCGGCGCGTAATAGCCGCCGAGGCTGAGCGCCATCACGCCGATCCGCCGCGCGTCGATCTCCGGCTTTGCTGCTAGAAAATCCAGCGCAGCGCTCGCGTAGCGCTCGGTCTCATGGTGCAGCGTGAGGCCGCGGAAGCGAATCGCCTCGCCGTTGCCCGGTCCGTCGACGAGGAGGCAGGCGATGCCGCGCCCGACCAGGTCCGGCATGCCCTTGAAGAACTGGATCTCCTTCGTCACGTCGAGCCCGTCGAAGAAGATCATCGCTGGCGCCGAGCCGCGCGCGCCCTCGGCATGCACGAGCAGCCCCGGCAGGCTCGTCCCCTCGTAGGGGATTTCCACCGCCTCGATGCGCGGCCGCGCCAGCGCCGCCGCCGCGTCGCGGAAGCACTGCACGCCGCGCGCATACTCCGCATTGCTCGCTTCCGTCTTCGGCTGCAGGAAGCGCTCGCCCACGTGGTAGTAATTCGCCGCGCGCAGCAGATAGGCCGCCCCGCTCCTCCCGTGCCCTTCGCCGATCCGCGCCCGCCCCGCCTCCTCGAGCTTGTGCGCCTCCGCCGTCCATTCGCGGCACCACGCCTCGTCGTCCCCAAGGTGCGCGGCGAGCCGAAGCCCGATGCGATGCACCTCGCCGATCTCGGCCCCGCCCCACGGCGCGCCGTTGAGCCCGATCAGCAAGCCGTGCGACCAGCGATAGTCCGTCGGGAAATAGCGGAACGAGAGATCCTCGCCGGCATCCATTTCAGGACCTCCCGTCCGCACCATCCTTCTTCGGCGGAACGATCGGCAGCATCACCCAGTTCTCATGCTCGGGTCCGAACTCGAGCGTCGTCGTGCCGCCGTAGCGCGCGAGCGGCCGGTCGCGCGGGTCGTCGTGCAGGAAGGGCCCGCACCCCGTGAACTCGTTCTTCATGTTGGAGAGCCGCCCGCCGCTTCCGCCGGGATAGACATAGTCCCGCCCGCGCACGCTCAATGCCACGCGCCAGCCCGGCGGCACCACGATCGAGGTCGGCCAGATCTCGATATCGAGCGCATAGACGCGCCGGGGCTCGAGCAACTGCTTCTCGTCGTGCGTATGGTAGGGCCGGTAGGGAAGGGAGAGGGCGGGGTCGAGCTTCCGATGCGACGCCCTGAGCCAGCCCTGCGCGACCGGCGTGTGCGGATCGAGCGCGCCCTGGAACACCACCTCCTTCAAATCCGGCGCGAACACGCGGAGCACCAGGAAGAGATCGGCATCGTCGGTGCTCGAGGAAACGCTGAGCCGGGCCGCGATCGGGCCGGTGATCTCCGTCTCCTCCGCCATCGGCGCGCTCACGAACGTGAGCCCATCGCCGAGTGCCGCGAGCGAAAGACGAGCCCGCGCGCCCAGCGCCTCCGTGGCGAGTCCGCTGCCTTCCGGATCGAGGTGATAGCGCGTGAAGCGCGTGCGCGGAATGGGCCACGCCGCCTCGTCGCGCTCGACGAACCGCTCGCCCGGATGGCGCACTTGGAGGCGCACGCGCGGCTCGTCCGGCCAGGCGGACGCATCGCCCTTGAGGAAGCGGGCGAAGAACCGCTTCTGCAACCCGAGCCCGTAATCGGTGTAGAAATGCGTCCAGTGCTCGATCCCGTGCACCTCGAGCCATTTCTGCGTCGAGGCGGCGCGCGTGAAGCCCTCGAAATTGCCGCGCGGATGCAGGCCCTGGCCGCCCCAATTGGCGGCGCTCAAGAGCGGGACCGTCACCTTCGACCAGTCGGGCGAGCGGCTCGTGTAGAACCCGTCCTCCAGCTCATGAGCGACGACCTCGCCATACACGTCGCTTCGACCGGCGCCGAGCTCCTCCTCGGTCAGTTGCGCGGGGCCGGAGACGAATTCGCCGTTCATGCGGCTCCGCTGGCCGCGCGAACCCAGCCCGTGCTGCACCGTCTTCACCTGCATGTCGAACCAGTTCTGCAGGAAGGTGCAGTAGATGCCGCCATGGCGGATCATGTCGCGGTAGAAATCCGCGCAGCCCTCCCAGATGCAGATCGCGGCGAGCCCTTTCGGCGCGAGTGTGGCCACCTGCCACTGATTGGTCGCGTAGTAGGAAATGCCGTTGAGCCCGACCTTGCCGCTCGACCATGGCTGCTCGGCCGCCCATTCGATGCAGGCGGCGAAGTCGCGCGCCTCGCGCGCCGACCATGGGTCCACGTAGCCCGGCGAGCGGCCGCACCCCCGGCTGTCCACCCGCACGCAGGCATATCCATCCGGCACCCACTTCTCCGGATCGACCACCTCCCAGCTCTGGTAGCGGTTGGTCGATCCGGCCGGCACGTCGGGGTGCAGCCGGACCATCCGGTCCCAGGCGGTCTTGTACCCGTCCTCGAAATTCAGGAGCTTCCCGTACGGGCCGTAGCTCAGGATCACGGGATGGCGGCCCGCCCCACGCGCCTCCGCGGGGCGGAAGACGTCGGCGCGCAGCACCACCCCGTCATCCATTGCGATCGGCACGTCCCACGCGATCGCCATCCCCTCGCGGATCTCGTGGCGCATCTCTGCCGTCTCGACGGCCACGCTGAGCGTCGGCTGGTCCATGCATCCTCCTTGGGTTTTGGGCCGGATCGCGCTCCGGCCTTGTTCTATCGCGCCATTCGTCCGGCTCGCGGATCGCATCTTCGCGCTCCCCAAGCCGAATTCGCACTCATGGATCGCCGCTTATCGCATCCCGCCGGCTTCAGCGTCCAGCCACCCTCCCTGAGGGTCGGAGCTCCGGGCGCGCTATGGCCGGAGCACGATCTTCGCCGCGGCCACAAGCTGTCCGTCGAGTTCGGCGAACGCCCGCGCGCCCTCCGCAAGCCCGCGCTCCTCGATCCAGCCGAGCGGCCCGAGCCGCCCCGCGCCGAGTGCGGCCACCGTCTCCGCGAAATCAAGGGGCGTATAGCAATAGGAGCCGACGAAGCTGATTTCCTGGAGCGTGATGCGCCGCACGTCGAGCCCGCCCGCGCCCGGCAGCAATCCCACATGCACGATGGTGCCGCCGGGTGCCGCGAGCCGGCACGCAGCCGCCCGCGTCGCCTCCGCCGCCACCGCGTCGATCACGAGATCGACCGTCCCCACTTCCGGCTCGCCCCGCTCCCCGGGCGCGTAGGGGCGAAGCGCGCCCGCCGCCGCGACCGTCTCGCGCCGCAGCGCATTGGTCTCCGCCACCGCCACGTCGTGGGCTCCGAAATGAACGAGCACCAGCGCGGCCGCAAGCCCGATCGCCCCGCCGCCCATCACGACGCAGCGCGACGCGGCAAGCGGTCGCGGCAGAAGCCGCGTGCCGATCCGCACCGCGTGCCATGCAACCGCGATCGGCTCCGCCAGCGCCGCGCGCACGATGTCGAGCCCCTCCGGCAGCGCCACCACGTTCGCCTCGGGCACGCGCACGAACTCCGCGAACGCGCCTGGCCGCGGCGGCATCGAAATGATCTGCCGCTCGCGGCAGAGATGCGCCCGCCCGTCCAAACACGCAGCGCACCGCCCGCACGAGACGAGCGGATTGACCGCCACGCGCTCGCCGGCGCGCGGACCCGCGAGCACGATTCCCGCCGCCTCGTGCCCCAGCACCAAGGGCGGCGGCCGACGCTCGTCGTGCCCGTGATAGGCGTGCATGTCCGAGCCGCAGATGCCCACCGCCTCGACCTTCACCAGCACCTCGTCGTTGCCCGGCAGCGGCTCGGGCTCCTCGCGATAGGCAAGCCCGTGCGGTCCCGTATAGACGAGCGCTTTCATCGCTTCCTTCCCAATTGTTCCTGAGCCTAGATTTCGAGAAACACGGTCTCGCCGGCGCCGCGCAACCGGATGTCGAGCTCCCACGCATCGCCGCCCGCATCGGCCGCAATCAGGCTCGCCCGCCGCGCCGGATCCTCGATCAGCCCGAGCAGCGGGTCGGTCTCGTTCAGCGCCTCGCCCGCGAAATAAACCCGTGTGAAGAGCGGCCGTGTCAGCCCACGCGCATGGATCGCAAGTGCGACATGCGGTGCCTCCGTCGCATTCCCCCGCCCGCGCACCGGGCCCGGCCGCAGCGTGCGGAACCGGAACCGCCCGTCCTCGTCCGTCCCGCTCCGTCCGAACCCCGGAAATATCTCGGAGGCCGGCGGGTCCGCCTGCCAAAGCTCCACGCACGCATCGGCAACCGGCGCGCCCGCCCCGTCGAACACACGTCCCTGCAGCACGATCGCCGACCCCGCCGCCCCGAATCTCGTGAGGTCCGCCCAGCCCGGGTCCGCGAGCAGATGCCAGTAGGGCCCGATCGTCTGCTGCGAAGTCGCGGTGGCCATTTCAATCTTCTATCGGCGTCGCGTCGCGCCCGCGCAGAACGATGTCGAAACGATATCCGTGTGCCCATTCCGCCTCGGTGAGCCCGATCTCGAAGCGCGCCACCAGAAGCTCGCGCGCCGCCCGATCCGGCACCGAATGGAAGATCGCGTCCGATTCCAGCAGCGGATCGCCCTCGAAATACATCTGCGTGATCAGCCGCTGCGCAAAACCCGCCCCGAACAGCGAGAAATGGATATGGCTCGGCCGCCACGCATTCTCCGCATTGCGCCACGGATAGGAGCCGGGCCGCACCGAGACGAACCGGTACCGCCCCTCCGCATCGGTGAACACGCGCCCGGCGCCGTGGAAATGAGGGTCGAGCGGCGCATCGTGCTGGTCGGTCGGATGGCGGTAGCGCCCCGCCGCGTTCGCCTGCCAAAGCTCGATCATCGTGTTCGCAACGGCGCGCCCGTCCTCGTCGCTCACCCGGCCCGCGACGATGATCCGCTGCCCCTGCGCCTCGCCGCCTTCCACCCGCGTCAGATCGGCGAGCGGCGGAAAGTTATTCGCCGAGAAGCGCGGCCCGCTCGTCTCGGTGGCGCTTCTCGCGAATGCCACCGGCTCGGCGAGCGGCGCGCGCAGCGCCGTGCTGCGATAGGCGGGCGTGTCGTACGCCGGCTGCGTCCGCCGGAACGGCATCGTCATAGGCTTCTCTCCGCTTCCTCTTTCCCCGCAGGCTAGCACCGCCGCGTCCCGCCCTTCAGCCCCGGTCTTTGCGCTCCTGCCGCGCCTTCGGGTTCGCGAGTGCCAGCCTCCCGTCCACCTGCCGTGCGAGCAGATCCACCAGCCCCGCCTGATGCGCGTCGAATCGCCCCGCCCTGATATCGGCGGCCAGCGCCCGCTCGACATCGCCCTCGGGTTCCGCGAATCCCGCCTGCCGATAGAGAGCAAGAATCCGCTCGCGCCCCGCCGCCTCGTCGTCCTCCGCCGCAAGCTCGCGCGCCGCGATCGCCATCGCATTCGCGATCATCCGCACCGCATAGACCTGCGCCGGCGGAACCTTCGGCAGCACCTCCTCGAGCAGCGTCGTCCGCGCGATCGCCAGCAGCACCGCGCCCCCCGGCCCGTCACGCACGCCCAAGCTCCCGGACCATCTCCATCGCCTCCTGCACGAGCTGCGGCGCCATCCGCCCGGAGAGTGCGGCCTCCAGCCCCGGCTTCTCCTCCGCCCGGTGCCGCTCGCCCTGCTGGAGCGCGATGATCGCCCAGCGGATCGCCGCCATCGCCTCCCAATAGGGCGCCCTCTCAACCGCCACTCTCCGCCCCGAAACCCCCTCGTACCCCCGATAGAGATCGGCCCTCTCCGCCACCCCTCCCGCCTCCCGATCCTCCCGCCCGAACCGCCAGCAGCGCGCCGTGAACCAGCCGAGGTCCTCGTCCGGATCGCCCCACCCGGAAAACTCCCAATCGAGCACCGCTGCGATCCGCCCCTCCGCCACCATGATATTGCCCATCCGGTAATCGCCGTGGACGAGCGTGATCGCCGCCGGCCGCTTCCGGCTCCGCTCAAGCCGGCGCAGCACGTATTCGATCGCCGGCTGCGGCGCCGACAGCTGCGCGAGGCTCTCCCGGTGCGCCCGGATCCTCGCCATCGCCGGGTCCGCCTCGGGCGGGCCGAGGAATCCCAAGTCCGGCCGCGGCGGCCGGATCGCGTGGATACGCGCAAGCTCCGCCCCGAGCGCCGCCCCGAACGAAGCCCGGTCCCCGACGAGCCCATCCTCCCTCACCAGCCGCCGCGGATCGGCAACCCCCTCCACGCGCCGCATCAGAAAGAACGGACCCCCCAGCACCCGCTCGTCCGTGCAGAGCGCGACCGGCGCCGCAACCCTGATCCCCGCCGCCTCCGCCACTTCGAGCACGCGGAACTCCTCGGCCCGGCTCCGGCTCGAGGCGATCGTTGCGGCCGCGTCCCGCCGCAAAACGAGCCGCTCCTCGCTCCCGTCCGCCCGCGCAATCCGAAGCCCCCAATTCTCCTGGATCGCGCCCCCCGAAAGACGCTCCACCTCCCTTATCTCGGCCCCCACCCCAAGCCAGCCCGCCAATCTCTTCAGCGCCGCCTCGTCCACTCCCGCTCGCTCCCCGTTCGCTGCTACACTCAACCCTTCTTCGGACGAGGGAGGAAGGTCCATGCCGTACACGCTCGCGCAGTTCGCCACCGACTTGAAGGAGGCGCTGAGTGCCGAACCGGGGCCGAAAGGCCGCGAAAAAGCCTGCTCCCTCGTAAAAAAAGTGTTGCAGGACAAAGACTTCGTCGAAAAATACCTCCAAGATGGGCCAGATCGTGGGGTCTTGTACGAGGACCCCGATCTCGGCTTCACGGTCCTCGCGCACTGCTACCAGGGCGCGAAGAACTCGAGCCCGCACGACCACGGCCCGACCTGGGCGATCTACGGCCAGGCCGCCGGCGAAACCATCATGACCGACTGGGAATGCCTCGCCCGTCCGACCGAGACGGAACCGGGCAAGGCCCGCCGCCTCCGCGACTACACGCTCACCCCCGGCATGGCCTACCTCTACGAGCCGGGCGCGCTCCATTCGCCCCGCCGCGAGGCCGCGACCCGCCTGCTCCGGATCGAGGGCATCAACCTCGACCGGATCCGTCGCCGCCCCTACATCGCGGTCGAATCTTCGCTCAGCTCCGCCGCGGAGTGAGCCGCCCGCTCGTGGGCTAGCAGCCAGGATTTGCGGGAGAGCCCACCGCCATAGCCGGTGAGGCTGCCGTCCGCCCCGATCACGCGGTGGCAGGGCACGGCGATGGCGACCGGGTTGGACCCGTTGGCGAGCCCCACCGCCCGGCTCGCCGCGGGCGTGCCGATCGCGGTGGCGATCTGTCCGTAGCTCCGCGTCTCGCCGGGCGGGATTTCTCTGAGGGCGGCCCAAACGAGGCGCTGAAACGCCGAGCCCTCCGTCCGCACCGCGATCCGCTCCGGCGCGGCAAGGTCGCCCGCGAAATAATCGCCGAGATGCCGCTTCGCCCCGTCGTCCGCGGCGCCGTCGCCCAGAGCGAAGTCCCCGTATTGCCGGCGCAGCAGGACGTGCATCCGCGCCTCGCAGTCCTCGAAATCGAGGGCGCGGAGCGCCTCGCCGTCAGAGACGAGCAGAATTGTTCCGATCGGCGATGCCAGCCGGTCGCGCCAGAGCTTCATTGGGTTTCTCCTTGATCGCGCGCGGCGGCGCCGCCCACAGATGCAGCGCGGCATAGGCCCGCCACGGCCGCCACGCCTCGGCCCGCGCCGTGAGCTGCGCCGGGCTCGGCCGTCCCTCGCCCCCGTCCGCCGCGCGCAAGAGCCCGATATCGGTCGCGGGGAACGCGTCGGGCTCGTGCAGCGCACGCATGGCGATGTATTGCGCCGTCCATTCGCCGATCCCGGGCAGCGAGCGAAGCCGTGCGATGCTCGCCTCCAGGCCGCGCCCGGGGTCAAAGAGACGGGGATCTTCAAAGGCGGCCGCCGCGAGTGCGGTGATCGCCGCCGCCCGCGCCCGCGGCATGCCGAGCGTCTCGGCCAGGTCGGTCGCTCCCGCGATCCGAAGCGGGGAGGGGAAGGCGTGGGTAAGCTCGGGCTCGTCCGCCGCAACCGGCGCCCCATAGGCAGCGACCAGCTTGCCCGCCAGCGCCGTCGCCGCGCCGACCGTGATCTGCTGGCCGAGGATCGCGCGCACGCCGAGCTCGAACCCGTCCCACGCGCCCGGCACGCGGAGCCCCGGCCGCGCCCGCACCCGCGCCGCCATCTCGGGGTCGGCCGAGAGTTGCGCGCCGATCAGGCAGGGATCGGCGCCGAGATCGAACAGGCACCGGATACGGTTCACGATCCGGCCCATCTCGCCGATCAGCGGAAAGCGGATGGTGGCGGTGAGGCTTTGCCGCCCCAGGTCCGGCCGGACGATGATCGTCCCGCTCGCCCCGCCGAGCGCGATCGTCCGCGCGTAGGAATCGGCGCTCACGCGCTCCACGCCCGGGATCGCGCGCGCGGCGAGGAACCCGATCAGCCCCGCCCAATCGTAGGGTGGCTTGAAGGCAAGCCTCAGCGCGACGCCCGACTGCGCTACCCCGTCCGCGCCGGCGCGGCGGAGGCGCGAGGGCGGCCGGCCATAGAGCCGGCGGAAGATGTCGTTGAACCGGCGCAGGCTGCCGAACCCCGCCGCGAGTGCCACGTCCGTCATCGGCAGTGTCGTGTCCGTGATCAGCCGCTTGGCGAACAGCAGCCGGCGCGTGCCGGCGACCGCCTTGGGCGAGGCGCCGAGATGCTGGCGAAAGAGCCGCCGGAGCTGCCGCGCGCCGATGCCAAGCCGGCCCGCCAGCCCCTCCACATCGTCCTCGTCCAGCGCGCCGGCGCCGATCAGCGCGAGCGCGCGCGAGACGGTCCCGTAGGTCCCGCGCCAGGCGGCGGTCTCGGGCGAGGTCTCCGGCCGGCAGCGCAGGCACGGCCGAAACCCGGCCGCCTGCGCCGCGGCCGCGCTGGGCAGGAAGATCACATGCTCGAGCTTGGGCGTCTGGGCCGGGCAGATCGGCCGGCAATAGATCCCGGTGGTCCGGACGGCCACGAAGAACTGCCCGTCGAAGCGGGCATCGCGCGTCAGAAGCGCCCGGTAGCAGGCGTCGCGGTCGAGCTGCATGCCGCCATCATGCCCCGCCGCGCGAAATCCTTCTCGCCATTTTCGGACGTGGTGGGCGCGGCGCGCGCCCCGGCCTCACCCTTCGTGATGCACCGGCGTCTTTTCGGGGGACGCGCCCGTCTCGATGCTCTCCTCGCGGGCGATCGCCTGCGGCGGCGCGGGCTTGTCGTCCTCCGCCATCGTCTTGCGGAAGGTCTTCACGCCCTTCGCGAAGTCGCCCATGAGCGTGCTGACCTTGCCGCTGCCGAACAGCAGCATCACCACGATCAGCACGATCAGCCAGTGCCAGATGCTGAGCTCGCCCAATTCCACCTCCGGCAACGCGATCGGGGTTTCAAGCTGGCTCGCGGCCGAAGCGATCGCAAGGCGAAATCCCCATATTTTCCTTGCCGTTAAATGACATCATGGACATCTGCCGGCGAACCCCGGCACCATTGCTGACCAGGGGAAGAACGTCCTGATCGAGAACATCCTCAATGCGCTCGCCGCCGGCCTGATCATCGGCTGCCTCTATGGCCTGATGTGCATCGGGCTCGGGCTGATCTTCGGCATCATGCGGATCGTCAATTTCGCCCAGGGCGAGCTCCTCATGCTCGGCATGTATGTGAGCCTCTATCTCGTCGGCGGCTTCGCAGCCCTCCATCTGCTCGGCCCCGCCGTCGCACCCTTCGTCGCGGCCCTGATCGCCGGGCCGGTCCTCTTCGCCGGCGGGGCTTTGCTGCACCGCTTCCTGCTCTCGCGCGTCTCCGGGCTCAGCACCGCGGCACGGCTCGACCAGGGCGCCTTCGGCCAGCTCATCATCACGCTCGGCCTCTCGCTCATCCTGCAGAACGGCGGGCTCATCCTCTTCGGCTCGACGCCCGAGAGCGTGCTCACCCCGCTTTCGGCGCGCGCCTTCATCCTCGGCCCCTTCTTCGGCCACGCCCTTCTCTTCCTCAACCAGGCGCGGCTCTTCGCCTGCCTCGTCGCCGTGATCGTAGCAGGCGCGCTCTGGTTCTTGATGGAGCGCACGCGGCCCGGCCGCGCGCTTCGCGCCGCCGCCGACAACCCCATCGCCGCGACGTACATGGGCATCGACGTCGATC
The DNA here is from genome assembly GCA_963745975.1 of uncultured Pseudomonadota bacterium. Lineage (GTDB taxonomy): Bacteria > Pseudomonadota > Alphaproteobacteria > Acetobacterales > Acetobacteraceae > JAKAWQ01. The sequence goes on along the minus strand of CAVUZJ010000009.1, from coordinate 394,408 downwards.
GCGCCTATCGCCTCGCCTTCGGACTCGGTGCGGCGATCACCGCCATCGCCGGCGGGCTGATGGCGACCTACCTTTCGTTCACGCCCTTCGTCGGCCTCGACTACGTGATCATCATGTATTCCGGCGTCGTGCTCGGCGGCATGGGGAGCATCCTCGGCGCCTTCTGGGGCGGGCTCACCGTCGGCTTCGTCCAGCAGGTTTCCGCGCTGGTGCTGCCGCCGCAATTGCAGAACGCCGCGATCTTCGTCGTCTTCCTCCTCATCGTCGGATTCCGGCCCCAAGGTCTCTTCGGCCGTTCGGCGGAACGCGCATGAGGGCGGGCGGCGCGGCCCGCCTGAAGCGCGATTCGCTGGTACTCGCGGTGGCATGCGCCCTCTATCTCGCGCTCGCCGCGATGGTGCACAACAGCTACCAGCAGCTCCTGCTCACGCTGATCCCGATCTGGGCTGTGGCCGGGCTTTCCTGGAACGTGATCTCGGGGATGAGCGGGCTCGTCTCCTTCGGCCACGCCGCCTTCTTCGGCATCGGCGCCTATACCGTCACGCTGGCGCTGGTCTATTGGCATCTCACGCCCTGGATCGGCATTCCGCTCGGCATGATCCTGGGCGCGGTCGCGGCGGGGCTGATCGGCCTGCCCACCTTCCGCCTGCGCGGGCACTATTTCGCGCTTGCCATGCTCGCCTATCCGCTGGCGATCCTCTACGTGCTCGAATATCTCGGCTTCCAGGAAGTGCCGCTGCCGATGCACCGGCAGCATCCCGCGCTCTTCCTGCAATTCAACGATCCGCGTCTTTCCACGCTCGTCGCGGTCGGGCTGCTCGCGCTCGCAATGATCGCGGCGATGCTGGTGGAGAACAGCCGCTTCGGCTTGGCCCTGCTCGCCATTCGCCAGAACGAGCTCGCGGCCGAGGCGGCGGGGCTCGACACCTGGCGCTGGAAGATGCGCGCGATGGTCGCGAGCGGGGCGATGGGCGCGGCGGCGGGCGGGCTCTATGCCTGCGTTCTGCTCGTGGTCACGCCCGATTCCGTCTTCGGCGTCATCGTCTCGGCGCAGGCGCTGGTGGTGACGCTCTTCGGCGGCGTCGCCACGGTCTGGGGCCCGCTCATCGGCGCCGCCGTGCTCGTGCCGCTCGCGGAAACGCTCAACGCCAAGCTCGGCAATATCGTGCCGGGCATTCAGGGCGTCGTCTATGGCGGCGCGATCATCGCCGTGATGCTGGCCGCCCCCGAAGGGATTTTCTGGACCATCCGCGATCGTTTCTTTCGCCCCAGTGCCGCACCACCGCTCCCCCAACCGGTCCGATCGCCGCCGCCCGCGCGCGCGCCCGGCCACGGAACCCTGCTCGAGGTGAAGAACCTCTCGAAATCCTTCGGCGGGCTCCACGCCGTCGAGGAGGTGAGCTTCTCCGTCTCCGCCGGCGAAATCCTCGGCATCATCGGCCCCAACGGTGCCGGCAAGACGACGCTCTTCAATCTCCTCAACGGCGTGCTCGCCGCCGACGCCGGCAGCGCCCGCCTCGCCGGCGAGCAGCTCGCGGGGCGCCGCGTGCACCAGATCGCGCGGCGCGGCGTCGGGCGTACCTTCCAGGTCGTGCGCAGCTTTCCCCGCCTTCCGCTGCTCGACAACGTGATCGTCGCCGCCTACGGCGCCGGCCTCGGCGACGAGGCGGCGCTCGCCGCCTCGATGGGCGCGCTCGAAACGGTGGGCCTCGCCGAGCGCGCCCGCCGCCCCGCCGGCCAGCTCACCAACAAGGAGCTCCGGCTGATGGAGCTCGCGCGCGCGCTCGCCGGCAACCCGCGCCTGCTGCTGCTCGACGAGACGCTCGCCGGCCTCGCGCACGAGGAGTGCGACGAGCTTCTCTCCGTTCTCCAGCAGCTTCGCGCGCGCGGTATGACCATCGTCATCATCGAGCACACGATGCACGCGCTGCTCCGCCTCGTGGACCGCTTCCTCGTGCTCGACCATGGCCGCGTGCTGGCCGAAGGCGCGCCGCACGCGGTGATCGAAGATCCGCGCGTGATCGAGGCCTATCTCGGCACGAAGTTCCTGGCCCAAGCGCATGCTTGAGGTAAGCGGCCTCTCGGTCGCCTATGGCGGCCTCCAGGCACTCCGCGAGGTCTCGCTCACCGTCCCGTCCGGCCGCTTCATCACGGTGGTCGGCCCGAACGGCGCGGGCAAGACCACGCTCTTCAAGGCGATCTCCGGCATCGTTCCCGCATTCGCCGGCACCGTCTCGTGGGAGGGAAAGTCGCTCCTCGCCCTGCCGGCCGCCGCGCGCGCCCATCTTGGCATCGCCCACGTCCCCGAGGGGCGCCAGGTCTTTCCCACGCTCACCGTGCGCGAGAATCTCGAGATGGGCGCCTGGCCGCGCGCCGGCCGGGCGGCGTGGGCGGAAACGCGCGAGCGCATCCACGCCCTCTTCCCCGTCCTCGCCGAGCGCGCGGGCCAGCTCGCCGGCACGCTCTCCGGCGGCGAGCAGCAGATGCTCGCGATCGGCCGCGGGCTGGCCTCCGCGCCCCGCCTCCTGATGCTGGACGAGCCCTCGATGGGCCTCGCCCCCGCGATCGCCGAGATGATCTTCGCCCGGATCGCCGACATCCACCGCGAGACCGGGCTTGCGATCCTGCTCGTCGAGCAGCGGGTCGCCGAGGCGCTCGAGCTCTCGGATCACGGCTATGTGCTGGAGACCGGCCGGGTCGTGCTGGAGGGGTCCTATCGCGCGCTGCTTGCGGACGACCGCATCAGGCGCTCTTATCTGGGTCTCGGCGCGAGCTGAAAAGAGAAATCGAACCGGGAGGAAAGCAAAATGACCAAAGCGATCGGACGGCGGACGACGCTCGCCCTCGGCGGCGCCGCCGCACTCGCCGGAACAACGGCGCACGCGGCGCCACCGGACATCGAGATCGGGATGCTGGTGCCGCTCACCGGCCCCTGGGCCTATGACGGCCAGCAAGAGCGGCTCGGCGCGGAGATGGCGGTGGACGACGTCAACCGCACGGGCGGCGTCCGCGCGCTCGGCGGCGCGCACCTCAAGCTCGTCATCTTCGACACGGGCTCGACCGCCGAGACCGCGAAGGACGCGGCCCAGCGCATGATCGCCAACCATCCGAACCTCGTCGGCGCGATGGGATGCTGGCTCTCCACATTCACCCTCGCCGCCACCGAGGTGAGCGAGCGCGCGGGGCTTCCGTGGCTCACGCTCTCCTATTCGGACGCGATCACCGATCGCGGCTTCCACTACGTCTTCCAGACCTCGCCCACCGGCAACACGCAGGCCGAGCAAACCGTGCCGATCGCGATGCGGCTCGCCGAGGCCACCACCGGCAAACGGCCGAGCAAGGTCGCGATCGTCGGCGACAACACCGCCGCCTCGGTGAGCTTCCTCAAGCCGGTGCTCGGCCACATCCTGAAGGATGAAAAACTCGATCTCGTGGTGAAACGGATCTACACCCCCCCGCTCGCGGACGCGACGACGCTGGTGCAGCCGATCCGCGCCGCGAGCCCCGATTTCGTCCTGCTCCTCTCGACCAACGGCGGCGACGACAAGATCCTCGCCGACACCTTCAGCGAATACGGCATGCCCGGAAGCAAGATGCCGCTGATCGGCAATGGCGGGCATTGGGCCAACCCCGAGCTGCTCAAGGCCGCCGGCCCCGCGGTGCTCGAGGACATCCTGATCGGGCTCGCCAACTGGCCCGGCAAGGACCTGGGCGACCTCTCGGCCCGCTTCGTCAAGCGCACCGGGCAGGCTTGGTTCGGCCACGACAACATCTTCGCCTACGCGCACGTCATGATCTTCGCCTGGGCGCTCAACGCGGCCGGCGCGGCAACCAAGCAGAAGGTGGCGACGGCGATCCGCACCATGAACATCACCGGCGGGCCCGCGATCTACTTCCCCGGCCATCATATCGAGTTCGACGCCAAGGGGCGGCGCATCGGCGCCGAGCTCGTGCTCGTCCAGTGGCGGAACGGCCGGCCGGTCACCGTCTTCCCCGAGGACATGGCGGCCGCGAAGGCGGTCTGGCCCGTGACGTCGTGAGCACACCCGCCGCGCCGCCGGCGCATCAGATCCCGGGCGTCTATCGCCGGCGCGTCGGCGAGATCACCCTCACCGCCCTCTCGGACGGCTATCTCGACGGCCCGCTCGATATGCTGCGCAACATCACGGTGGAGGAGTTGGCCCGGCTCCTCCGCGAAGCCTTCCGCCCCTCGCTCCCCGGCATCGAAGCCGGCGGGCGTCGCACATCCGTGAACTGCTACGCGATCCATTCCGCCGGCCGTCTCGCGCTGATCGAGACCGGCTCGGGCAACTATCTCCAGCGCACGACCGGCCAGCTTCCTCGCAGCCTCGCCGCCGCCGGCATCGATCCGGCCTCGGTCGAGCGCGTCATGCTCACCCACATGCATCCCGATCATTCGGCCGGCCTGACCGAAATGCCCTCCGGCCGCCGCAACTTCCCCAACGCCGACCTCGTCGTGCACGAGAACGAGCCGCGCCACTGGCACGACGACGCGGCCATGGCGCGCGCGAGCGAGCGGGCGAGGAAGCTCTATTTCCAGGCCGCCCGCGAGCAGATGGCGCCCTATCGCGACCGCCTCAAAACCTTCTCAGATGCGATCGAGGTTTTTCCCGGCGTCACCGCCATGCCTCTCCATGGCCACACGCCCGGCCATACCGGCTACATGATCGCCTCGGGCGGCGAGCGCCTCCTCATCTGGGGCGACATCTGCCACGTCCCCGAGATCCAGATCCCCCGCCCGGAGGTGACGATCGAGTTTGACACGGACCCCAAAGCCGCCGAGGCGACGCGCCGGCGCGTGCTCGAGATGGTCGCGCGCGAGCGCCTCCCGATCGCCGGCATGCACGTGCATTTCCCCGGCTTCGCCCACGTCGCCCGCACCAACGGCAGCTTCACCCTCGTCCCCGAAGCCTGGGACCAGGCGTTCTGAGATTACCGGATCCCGACGCGCAAGAAACTCTGCACGAACTGGCGCTGGAATATCACAAAAGCGATCAGCAGCGGCGCGCTGCTGAGCAAGGTCGCGGCGGTGACGAGCGACCATTGCACGCCCTGGTCGGGGGTGGCGAAGATCTCGAGCCCGACCGTCAGCGGCCGCGTCGTCACCGAATTGCTGACCACCAGCGGCCAGAGGAAGTCGTTCCAATGGTACGCGACCGAGGTCAGCGCGAACGCGACATAGGTGCCGCGGCTCAGCGGCACATAGACCTTCCATAGCCGCCCCAAAAGCGAGCAGCCCTCGAGCCGTGCAGCATCGTCGAGCTCGCTCGGGATGGTGCGGAAATTCTGCCGCAGCAGGAAGATCCCGAGCGCCGAGCCGAGATAGGGAATGCCCATCGCCGGAATCGTGTTGGCGAGCCCAAGCCAGCTGATCTCCTGGTAGTTCCAGACCAGCAGGACGCTGGGCGAGATCATGAGCTGCAGCAGAAGGGCCGCGAAGAGCAGGTCGCGCCCGGGAAATTTGAGCCGGGCGAAGGCAAATCCGGCCAGTGTCGCGAACACGCACTGGAAGAAGACGGTGAAGGAGACCAGCATCACCGTGTTGAGGAAGTAGCGCGCGAACGGCGCCGCGTTCCAGGCATCGGCGAAGTTCCGCCAGGTCAGCGGTGCCAGCAGAGAGAACACGGTCGAATAGGCGGCCGGATGGACGGCGCTCCAAACCGCATAGAGCAGCGGCAGCGCCCAGACGAGCCCGAAGAGCCACATCGGCGATGCGGAGATGGTACGCCTCATCCCTTGGGCCTCATCCCCTGGGCCTCATCCCTTGCGCCTCATCGGTAGTGCACCCGCCGCCCGAAGACGGCGAAGAGCAAAGCGGCGAGCCCGCTCAGGATCACCACCAGCACGATCGTCGCCGCTGCCGCGCTGTTGAGCTGCCAGTCGCGGAAACCGGCCTCGTACACGTAATAGAGCAGAAGCGAGGAGGCGTTGTCGGGCCCGCCCTCCGTCATCTCCACCACGTGATCGACGACGCAGAAGGCGTTGATCGTCGCGGTGACCATCACGAAGAGCGTCGTCGGCCCGAGCAGCGGCACAGTGACGCGGCGGAAGAAATAGCGCCGCGAGGCGCCCTCGAGCGAGGCCGCCTCGTGCAGCACCGGCGGGATGTTCTGCAGCGCCGCCAGATAGAAGATCATGAAGAAGCCGGCCTGCTTCCACACCGCGACCATCATCATCGCCGGCAGCGCGGTCGCGGGATTGCCGAGCCAGTTGATGTCGCCCGCGCCGATCAGCCCCGTCAGCCGGTCGAGCAGCCCATATTGCGGGGTGAAGAAAAAAAGCCAGATCGCGCCGACCGCGATCATCGGCAGCATGGTGGGCAGGAAGAAGAAGAGCCGGAGCGTCGCGCGCCCCGGGATCGCCCGATTGACCCCGAGCGCCATCGCGAGCGCCAGCACCACCGAGGCCGGCACCGTGATCGCCGCATAGACGAGGTTGTTGACGAGGCTGGTGCGGAAGCTCGGGTCCGCGAAAAGGGCACGAAAATTCGCGAGCCCGACGAACCCGCCGCCGTGGCCCGCGATCGGCGGCGCGTAGAGGCTGCTCGCCAGGGTGGCGAGCAGCGGCACGTTGGTGAAGGCGAAGATGAAGAGGGCGGCCGGCAGAACCAGGAGCCAGCCGCCGAGATGCGTCTCCCCATCCATCAGGCGTGCTGGTAGGGCCGCAGAATTGCGTCGGCCTCCGTCTGCGCTGCCTTGAGCGCCGCCGCCGGCGTGGCGCTCCCCGAAAGCGCGGCGGCGATGTGGTTCTCGAGCAGCGTCGAGATGCGCGCGTCCTGGTAGGTGGAAAGCTCGCCGTGCGCCACGGGCAGGAAGCTCTTCGGCCGCCCCGCGACCGGGTGCTTGGCGATATAGGCCTGCATGTTGGGCGCGCTGAAGGCGGGCTCGGTCACGCAGACATAGCCGGTGCGGATCGACCAGTCGGCCGCGCGCTCCGGCGTCGTCAGCCACTGCGCGAAGCGGAGCGCGGCTTGCCGCTGGGGCGGCGTGGCATGCTTGAAGATGTAGATATTGCCCCCGCCGACCACCGTGCCGGGATTGGGGTTGCCCGCCGGCAGCGCGACATCGAAGGGGAACGTCGCGCTCTTGGTGATGGTCGCGAGGTTGCCCGAGCTGGAGCAGATGACGTTCGTGCTGCCGCGCAGGAAATTGGGCACCAGCGTCGACCAGTAGCTGACGCCGGTAGGCGTCGCGTTCCAGGTCTTCGAGAGGCTCACCCAGTATTCGAGCGCCGCGATCGCCTTGGGGTCGTCGAAGAAGGTCTTGGTGCCCTCCGCGTTCATCAGGTCGAAGCCGTTGCCGCCGCAGAGCGCGCCGAACGTCCAGTGCCCGTTGGTGATGTCGGCGGGGAACTGGATGCCCCAGGTCGCGGGCGAGGCGCCGCGATCGGTCAGCTTCTGCGCAGCCTCGGCCTGCGATTTCCAATCGGTCGGATAATGGTCGGGATCGAGGCCGGCCTTGGTGAAGGCCGCCTTGTTGTAGAAAAGGACCATGGTCGAGCGCTGGAACGGCACCGACCAGGTCTTGCCGGCGATCCGCGTGTTGAACATGAAGGCGGGCCAGAAGCTCGCGACCCAGTCCTCGCCCGCTTTGTCGAGCCCGATCTCCTCGAGCGGCACGATCACGTCGAGCGCCTGAAGCGTGTGGATCGCGGCGGTGAGCATCACCGAGAACTGCGGCCCGTTGCCGCCGCGGATCGCGGTCACCGCCTTGCTCAACGTGTCGACATACGTGCCCGCATAAGTCGCCCTGACCGTGACTCCGGTCTCCTTCGCGTATTGCGCGCAATACTCCTCGATGATGCTCGCCATCGGCGCGCTCACGGTGACGGGGTAGAAGAAGCTCAGCTCCTTCACCTCCTGGGCGCGCAGGATCGCGGGCGCGGCGATCAGCCCGGCGGCGCCGGCGGTGCCGGCGAGCAGGCTGCGGCGACGGATGGCAGGCATGGCAGTCCTCCTTGTTTTCGCTATCGTGCCTCGGGCTCGTTCAGTCGGCGCGCTCGCCGCTCTCGGCATCGAACAGCGCGACGGCGGTGGGCGCGAAGGCGGCGTGCAGCAGCGAACCCGGCGCAAGATCGACGCGCCCGGGAGGGCGCAGCAGCACCGGCAGCGCCTCCGCGCCGCAGCGGCAATGCAGGACCGTATCGGCACCGAGATATTCGCCGCGCTCCAGCCGGAGCGGAAGCCCCGCCTCGGCAAGCTCCATCGCCTCGGGCCGGATCCCGGCCACCAGATCCCTCTTCCCCGCGATCGCGATCGCGGGCCCGGGCGTGCCGCGCACGACCATCGCCGCGCCGCTCCGCGCCAGCGGGAGCAGGTTCATCGGCGGCGTGCCGACGAAGCCCGCGACGAACACCGTGCGCGGCCGCGCATAAAGCTCATCGGGCCGCGCGTCCTGCTCGATCCGGCCGCGATTGAGCAGGACCACCCGGTCGGCCATGCTCATCGCCTCGGTCTGGTCGTGCGTGACGTAGACCATCGTGATGCCGAGCCGGCGCTGCAGCGCCACGATCTCGGCGCGCATCTCTGCACGCAGCTTTGCATCGAGATTGGAGAGCGGCTCGTCCATCAGGCAGACCGGCGCCTCGGCCACGATCGCCCGGCCGAGTGCCACGCGCTGCTGCTGGCCGCCGGAAAGCTCGGCCGGCCGCCGCGCCAATAACTCGCCGATGCCGAGCAGCTCGGCCGCGCTCTTCAGCCGCCGCGCCCGCTCCTCGGCCGGCACCCGCCGCGCCTTGAGCCCGAAGAGCACGTTCTCCGCGACCGAGAGATGCGGAAAGAGCGCGTAGGACTGAAACACCATCGCGACACCCCGCTCCGCCGGCGGCGCAGCAGTAACGTCGCGCCCGCCGATCGTGAGCCGCCCCTCGCTCGCCCTCTCGAGCCCCGCGATCAACCGAAGGCAGGTCGTCTTGCCGCAGCCCGAAGGGCCGAGCAGCACGGTGAAGCTGCCGGCCGCGATCGCGAAGGAAACATCGTCGAGCGCCGGAACCTTGCCCCAGCGCTTGCTCACGCCGAGGAGCGCCACCTCAGCGCCGCGGCTTGCCGCCTCGCTGTCACGCGGCATCACGCCCGCCTCCCGCGATTCCTTCGTCCGCGAGCCTTCCGCCGGTCGCGGTGCACACGTGTGCAAGCTGCCACGACCGCCAGCCGCGGAACAGTCGGGGCACTTGGACCCCATCGCCCCCTCGCGTCAAACCGTCCCTGCCTTTCGCCTCGGCGCCCGCAGGCGCCGGCGCATATGGCCGGCCCGCTGTTGCGGTACGGCGAGCGTTTCGATGACATTTCGATGACCGGGGGGCTTTGCCCCCCGGACCCCCAGCAAGGGGCTCTGCCCCTTGCATCCCCGGCAAAGGCGGAGCCTTTGCAATCCATTACTTAAGCGAATGGGGGTCTGGGGCCTCAAGGCCCCAGCGGGTCCAGGGCGGAGCCCTGGCGGGGTGCAGGGGCAGAGCCCCTGCCTGCTCACTCCATCTCGGGCAAGATCACGTTCTGCGGCCGCGGGCCGAGCAGCGCCGCGCGCATCGTCTCGGCGGATTTGGTCCGAATATCCTCCCAGGCGTGCGGCGTGTGGAACGCCGAGTGTGGGGTGATGATGAGCCGCCCTTCGAGCCAGGGTGCGCGCGCGCGATACGCGGCAAGCAGCGCCGGGGTCGGCTCCACGGGCGGCTCGTCGGGCAGCACGTCGAGCCCGGCGCCGGCGAGATGCCCGCTCTTGAGCGCCGCCATCAGCGCATCGATTTCCATGATCGGCCCGCGTGCCGTGTTCACCACCACCGCGTCCGGCGGCATCGCCGCGAATTCCTCCGCCCTGAGCATGAGGCGCGTCTCGCGCGTGAGCGGCGCGTGCACCGAGAGGATATCGCTCGCGCGCAGCAATTCCTCGAGGGTGCGCACGCGCTCGATCCCGAGCGCAAGCTCCACCCCGTTCGGCTGGTAGGGATCGTAGGCGAGCACGCGAAACCCGAACGCCTTTGCCCTGAGCGCCGCCGCGGTGCCGATGCGTCCGAGCCCGAGGATGCCGAAGGTCTGAACCGAAGAGCGCTTGACGAGCGGGTGCGCGAACCATGTCCAGGGGGCGGGCGGTGTCGCGCGCTGGCGCTCATGGTGCAGCAGGAGCCCCCGCCGCAGCGCAAGTGCCAACGCCAGCGCATGGTCGGCGACCTCGGCCGTGCCGTAATCCGGCACGTTGCACACCAGCACGCCGCGCGCCGCCGCCTCCTTGCGGTCCAGCCGGTCGTAGCCGACGCCCATGCGCACGACGGCCTTCAGCCGCGGAAACCGCGCGAAATCGCCGGCGCGCAGGAAATGGCGGAAGATCATCAGCCCGTCCGCCGCTTCGCAGTCCGCCGCATCGAGCTCGTCGAGCGTCGCCGTGTCGCGCATCAGCACCCTCACCTCGGGGCCGTAGAGGCGATGCTCGACGGTGGGATCGGGATACATCGCCTCGGGGTAGAGCACCGTGAGCGTCATGGACGAGCCCATCCTCCTCGCAAAAGTCGGCGATCCTGCGGGGGGTGCTCGCCTTGCGCAACCCGCCCGCTTTTGCCAGCCTTCTCGCTCACACTCAGATTGGGGGACTGCATGAACGGCGCGGAAAGCCTTGTGCACACGCTGCTGAAGGGCGGTGTCGATACGTGTTTCGCCAATCCCGGCACCAGCGAGATGCACTTCGTCGCCGCGCTCGATCGCGTTCCCGGCATGCGCTGCGTCCTCTGCCTCTTCGAGGGCGTCGTCACCGGCGCCGCCGACGGCTATGCGCGCATGGCCGGCAAGCCGGCGGCCACGCTCCTCCATTGCGGCCCCGGGCTCGCCAACGGGCTTGCCAACCTGCACAACGCCCGCCGCGCCGGCTCGCCGATCGTCAACATCGTGGGCGACCAGGCGACCTATCATCGCCCGCTGGACGCGCCCCTCACCGCGGACACCGAGGGTTGGGCGCGCCCGGTCTCGGGTTTCGTCCGCACGGCGCAGCGCGCCGAGCACGTGGGCGTGGATGCCGCGGCCGCGATCCAGGCGGCGCGCATCGCCCCCGGCCAGATCGCGACCCTCATCCTCCCCGCCGACACGGCCTGGAACGAAGGCGGCGTGATCGGCGAGCCTCTGCCCGCCGTCCCCGCCCCGCGCGCCGATCAGGGGGTGATCGCCCGCATCGCCCGCACGCTGCGCGGCAACGAGCCCGCGATCCTCGTGCTCACCGGTGCCGCGCTCTCGGCGGAGGGGCTCGCGCTCGCCCATCGCATCCGCGCCGCCACCGGTGCGCGCCTGATCGCCCAGATGTCGAACGCCCGCATCGCCCACGGCGCCGGCCGCGTGCCGATCGATCGCGTGCCCTATCCGGTCGATCGCGCCCTCGCCGCGCTCGCCGGCCTCAAGCACATCGTGCTCGTCGGTGCGGTGAAGCCGGTCGCCTTCTTCGCCTATCCCGGCAAGCCCGGCTATCTCTTCCCGCCGGACGCCACGGTGCACGTGCTCGCCCGCCCCGAGCAGGACCTCATCGATTCCCTCGCCCGCCTCGCCGACGAGCTCGGCGCGCCCACCGCCCCGCTTCCCAACGGCCCGCCCCGCCCCGAGCCCGCCAAGGGTGCGCCCACGCCCGAGGCGGTCGCGCAGTCGCTCTCCGCGCTCCTCCCCGACCAGGCGGTCGTCGTCGACGAGAGCGTGAGCTTCGGCCGCACCATCTTCTCCGATGCCGCCGCGGCCGCCCCGCACGATTGGCTGCAGATCACCGGCGGCGCGATCGGCCACGGAATGCCGCTCGCGACCGGCGCCGCGATCGGCGCCCCGGGCCGGCGCGTGGTCAACCTGGAGGCGGACGGCTCGGCGATGTACACCCTCCAGGCGCTCTGGACGCAGGCGCGCGAGCGGCTGGACGTGACCACCGTGCTCCTCTCCAACCGCAAATACGCGATCCTGCTGCACGAGCTTGCGAATGTCGGCGCCAATCCCGGCCGCACCGCGCTCGACATGCTCGATCTCTCCAATCCGGATCTCGACTGGCCACGCATCGCCGGCGGCCTCGGCGTCGAGGCCGCGCGGGCCGAGACGATGGAGCGCTTCGCCGATCTCTTCTCGCAATCGCTCGCGCGCCGCGGCCCGTTCCTGATCGAGCTCGTGATCTAAATCGCCGCGACGGAGCAACCGGATAAGCGGGGCAGGGGCCTCGCGCGTTCGTTTCACGCGGGCAAGAGTGGAGCGTGCAGGAAACGCTCCACCGATCCGATAGTTCAATCCGATGCTTAGAGAAGAAACCTCGCGCCGGATGGGCGCCGCGCGTCGCGCCGAAGCGGCAGAACGCTTGACGCAACCCGCCTCCGCACTAGACTATTCGAGTGATGATGACGGGGATTGCCTTCCCCGGACGCGCCGGTTCGACGACGCCGGGGATATTCGCGGCAGAGCCCTCGGGCTCCAGGCAGGCAGCGCTTGGCCGCCCGCCGGCACTCCCCCGTCACGGCGATCTTCCATCCAGCACCGGAACCCGTCCCGTCTCGCTGCCGCCGGCGCCGCGGCGGCGGGGCGCACCCCATGCGGGCCGGCACCGTTCTCCCAAGGAGAAGAAAACATGATCATCGATGAAAGACTGGAGCGACTCTATCGCCAGGTCGAGCTGGTGAAGGGAGCCGGCGACCCGCGCACGGGGAAGCTTTGCGTGATGTCCTTCGTTGCGTACCTCGCCGGCGAAGGCCATTCCGACCGCCCGGCCACCGCCTCGCCCCTGATCCGCGAGCTCGCGGTCCGGATCAACGACGCAATGCCCATCACGATGCGCCAGGAGCTCAAGCCGTTCGTGCCGCGAATCATCGGCACCAACGACGGGCGCGACGGCGAGCGTGCCGCACTGCTCCGGAACGTGACCGAAAAGGAGATCCTGCCCCGTATCTGCGCGGATTTCCTGGCGCGCGGCTGCCTCAGGGGCTGGCGGCGGACGACCGAGTTCCGCGAGCTGAGCAGCCGGCTCTTCGATCTCACCCATGCGCGCGACGCCGATGCCGATGGTCCCGCCCGGTGCAAGCTCGCCGCGGCGGTGGCCAGCCTGCTTTGCTTCTGCGCCATCGAAGCTCCGGATGCCGCCTCGCGCCCATGGTACTGGAGGAAGGCGATCGAGCTGCTCGACCGCGTCTGCGATGTGGGCGGCGAGAACGCATCGCCCGCCATCGACGAGGCGCGCGTCAGAAGGCTCGAGGAGACGCTCGGCCGCCGCGAGCGCATGCGCGGGGCGAAAGCGATGACCGACCGCGCGGTCGAGCGCCTTCGCGCCGTCTTCGCCTGGCAGGCCAAGGCGCTTTAGCTAAAGCTAACCCGCTGCCATGAGGATGTAGTTCACCGCGAGGTCGCGGCTCTCCCGCCACGTTCCTCTCAGCGGGTCGAAATTCATCCCCGCTAGGTCGGCGAGCCTGAGCCCGGCCGCGCCAAGCAGCCGGTCCATCTCGGCGGGGCGCACGAACCGCCGCCAGTCGTGCGTCCCGGGTGGCAGAATCCTAAGCACGTACTCGGCGCCGATCTTCGCCATGATCAGCGCCTCGAGCGTGCGGCTGATCGTCGAGAGGAACATCAGCCCGCCCGGAGCGAGGAGGGCGGAGAGCGTGCCGAGAAACGCGCCGGGATCGGGCACGTGCTCGATCACCTCGAGCGCCGTGATCACCGAAAAAACCGCACCCTCCGCCGCCAACTCCTCCGGCAGCGCCACCCGGTAGGAAACCGCCAGTTCCCCTCCCTCCGCGTGCTCCCGCGCCACCGCGATCAGCGGCTCCGAGGCGTCGATGCCAAGGACGGAGAAACGCTCCCGCGCCAGCGCCTCGGACGCGAGCCCCGCCCCGCACCCGACATCGAGGAGCGCAAGCCCGGCCGGCGCCGGGAAATGCCGGCGCACCCGCTCGGCGATCCAGCGGACGCGGAGCGCGTTCATCCTGTGCAGCGGCCGCATCGGGCCGGCCGGGTCCCACCAGTCCCTCGCCAGCCGCCCGAACCGGGCGATCTCCGCCTCATCGGCGCTCGTGCCCTGCATCGCCGCCTGTTGCCCCCTTCCCCGCCCGCCAGTATGTGTGCCGCCCCTTGCCGCCGGCAACCGGCGCCAGGGGATAAGGAACGGAATGGCCCGCATCGTCATGAAGTTCGGCGGCACCTCCGTCGCCGACCTCGACCGCATCCGCGCCGCGGCCGGCCGCGTGGCGCGCGAGGTCGCCGCGGGCAACGAAGTGGCGGTCGTGGTCTCGGCCATGGCCGGCGAGACCAACCGGCTCGTCGGCTGGTGCCAGGCGCTCTCGCCCCTCCACGACGCCCGCGAGTACGACGCCGTTCTCGCCGCCGGCGAGCAGGTGAGCGCCGGGCTGCTTGCGATCGCGCTCCAGGCCGCGGGCGTCGAGGCGCGCTCCTGGCAGGGCTGGCAGATCCCGATCGCGACCGACGGCGCGCATGGTGCCGCGCGCATCGAGCGGATCGCCGGCGAAACGCTCATCCGGCGCATGGCGGCGGGCCAGGTGCCGGTGGTCACGGGCTTCCAGGGCCTCGGGCCCGACCACCGCGTCACCACGCTCGGACGCGGCGGCGGCGATCTCTCCGCGGTGGCACTCGCCGCCGCACTCGGCGCTGAACGTTGCGATATCTATACGGATGTTGACGGAGTTTACACGACGGATCCGAGAATTGTTGCGAAGGCGAGGAAACTCGCTAGGATCGCCTACGAGGAGATGCTCGAGCTCGCCTCGGTCGGCGCGAAGGTCTTGCAGACGCGCAGCGTCGAGCTTGCGATGAAGGAGCGCGTGCGCGTGCAGGTGCGGTCGAGCTTCACGGACGCACCGGGCACGCTGGTCGTGGATGAGGACGAAATCGTGGAAAAGCCAATGGTCGCCGGCATCGCCTATTCGCGCGACGAGGCGAAGATCACCGTCCGCCGCGTGCCGGACCGGCCCGGCATCGCGGCCTCCCTCTTCGGCCCGCTCGCGGCCGCCAACGTCAACGTGGACATGATCGTCCAGAACGTCGCCGCCGACGGCACCACCGATCTCACCTTCACGCTCGGCAAGGCGGATTTGCCGCGCGCGCGCAAGCTCATCGACGAGGCGCGCGAGGCCATCGGCTACGCCGAGATCGCCGCGGACTCGGACGTCGCCAAGATCAGCGTCGTCGGCGTCGGCATGCGCACCCACGCGGGCGTCGCCAGCATGATGTTCCGCGCCCTCGCCGAAAAGGCGATCAACATCCAGGTCATATCAACCAGCGAGATCAAGGTGAGCGTACTGGTCGGCGCCGAATACACCGAGCTTGCGGTGCGCGCGCTGCACACGGCATACGGCCTCGATGTCGCCTGACGTCACCGCCCCCTTGGCACCGCCGGCGACCGGGCATTCGCTCGCCCGCGCCCGGCTCGACGCGCTCTGGGCGCGCGGCACGCGCTTCCTCGGCTGCGAGGTCGGCATCATGGGCGGCGCGATGACGTGGGTGAGCGAGCGCCATCTGGTCGCCGCCATCTCGAACGCCGGCGGCTTCGGCGTCATCGCCTGCGGCGCGATGAACCCCGACCAGCTCGCCGCGGAGATCGAAGCGACCCAGGCGCTGACCTCCCGCCCCTTCGGCGTCAACCTCATCACCATGCACCCGGAGCTCGAGGCGCTCATCCGCGTCACGCTCGCGGCCCGCGTCACCCACATCGTGCTCGCCGGCGGGGTGCCCCACGTCCGCACCGCGAGCATGGTCAAGGAGGGCGGCGCCAAGCTCATCTGCTTCGCCCCCGCACTCGTCTTCGCCCGCCGGCTGGTCAAGGCCGGCGCCGACGCGCTCGTCATCGAGGGCTCGGAGGCCGGCGGCCATATCGGCCCGGTCTCGCTCACCGTGCTCGCCCAGGAGATCCTGCCCTACATCCGCGAGATTCCCGTGTTCGTCGCCGGCGGGCTTGGCCGCGGCGAGGCCATCCTCGCCTTCCTCGAGATGGGCGCCTCGGGCGCGCAGCTCGGCACCCGCTTCGCCGCCTCGAGCGAATCGATCGCCCACCCGCGCTTCAAGGAGGCCTTCGTCCGCGCCTCCGCACGCGACGCCGTGCCCTCGATCCAGCTCGACGACCGCTTTCCCGTCATCCCCGTCCGCGGCCTCGCCAATGCCGGCACCCACCACTTCCTCGAGCACCAGCGCGAGACCCTCGCCCGCTTCCAGGCCGGCGCGCTCACCCGCCAGGAGGCGCAGCTCGCCATCGAGCATTTCTGGGCCGGCGCGCTCAAGCGCGCGGTCCTCGAAGGCGACGTCGAGGAAGGCTCGGTCATGGCCGGCCAGTCCGTCGGCATGGTCGCCGCCGTCCAGCCGACGGCTGCCATCATCGCCGAGCTCGTCGATCAGGCGGCAGGCGCCCTCGCCGCCCGATCGCTCCTGCCGGATTAACGCAAGACCAAGGGGGCAGAGCCCCCTGGCCTTCCTACGCCGTCGCCGCGCGCGCGGCCTTCTCGCGCCCGCTCGCGAGCGCCGCCTGCGCCGCCGCGAGCCGCGCCACCGGCACCCGGTAGGGGCTGCACGAGACGTAGTCGAGCCCGATCGTCTCGCAGAAGGCGATGCTCGCCGGATCGCCGCCGTGTTCGCCGCAGATGCCGAGCTTGAGCCCGGGTTTGCGTCCGCGTCCCTTCTCGGTCGCGATCCGCATCAGGGCGCCCACGCCTTCGGTATCGATGGAGACGAACGGGTCCTTCGCGAGCACGCCGATCTCGATGTAGCGGGGCAGGAATTTTCCCGCATCGTCGCGCGAGAGCCCGAACGTGGTCTGGGTCAGGTCGTTCGTCCCGAAGCTGAAGAAGTCGGCCGCCTCGGCGATCTGGTCCGCCGTCAGCGCCGCGCGCGGCAGTTCGATCATCGTGCCGATCGTGTAAGGAATTTCCTGCCCGGCCTCGAAGAACACCTGCTTCGCCACGCGTTCCACCTGGCTCCGCGTCACTTCGAGCTCCCGCTTGGTCGCCACCAGCGGGATCATGATTTCCGGCAGCGGGGCATTGCCGGTCTCGCGCCCGACCGCGACCGCGGCCTCGAAGATCGCGCGCGCCTGCATCGCGTAGATCTCGGGGTGGCTGATCCCGAGACGGCAGCCGCGGTGCCCGAGCATCGGGTTCGCCTCGGCGAGCTCGGCCGCGCGCCGGCGCATCGCGTCCACGTCGGCGCCGAGCGCCAGCGCTACCTCCGCCAGCTCCCCCTCCGAGTGGGGCAGGAACTCGTGCAGCGGCGGGTCGAGCAGCCGGATCGTCACCGGCAGCCCGGCCATGATCCGGAAGAGGGCCACGAAATCCTGCCGCTGGAACGGCAGCAGGCGCGAGAGCGCGGCCCGCCGGCCGGTCTCGTCGGCCGCCATGATCATCTGCCGGACCGCGCCGATCCGTTCCGGCTCGAAGAACATGTGCTCGGTGCGGCAGAGCCCGATCCCTTCCGCGCCGAAGCGCCGCGCCGTCTCGGCGTCCAGCGGCGTGTCGGCATTCGCCCGCACGCCGAGCTTGCGGAAGCGGTCGGCCCATTCCATCAGGGTCGCGAAGTCGCCCGAGAGCGCGGGCTCGACCATCGCGACGACGCCCACGAACACTTCGCCGGTCGCGCCGTCGATGGTGATCGTCTCGCCGGCGCGCACGCTCATTCCGCCCGCCGAAAGAACCTGCGCGCCGTAATCGACCGTGATCCCCCCGGCGCCGGCGACGCACGGCCGTCCCATCCCCCGCGCCACCACCGCGGCGTGGCTCGTCATGCCGCCGCGCGTGGTCAGCACGCCCTTCGCGGCGTGCATGCCGTGGATGTCCTCGGGGCTCGTCTCGATCCGCACCAGCACCACGGCCTCGCCGTTGGCGGCGCGCATCTCCGCCTCGTCGGCGCTGAACACGACCGCGCCCGAGGCGGCCCCGGGGCTCGCCGGCAGGCCGCGCGAAAAGAGCTTGCGCGGCGCGTTCGGGTCGAGCGTCGGGTGCAGCAGCTGGTCGAGGTTCGCCGGATCGACGCGTCCCACCGCCTCGCTCTCGTCGATCAGCCCCTCGCCCGCCATCTCCACGGCGATCCGGAGGCTCGCCGCCGCGGTGCGCTTTCCGTTGCGCGTCTGCAACAGATAGAGCCGGCCGCGCTCGACCGTGAACTCGATGTCCTGCATGTCCCGATAGTGGCGCTCGAGCGTTTCGCGCACCGTGGAAAGCTCGCGATAAGCCTCGGGCAGCGCCTCTTCCATGCTGAGCTCGCCCGGCTTGGCGCGCGCCTTGGAGAGCGGCGCCGGCGTGCGGATGCCGGCGACCACGTCCTCGCCCTGCGCGTTCACCAGGTATTCGCCGAAGAACACGTTCTCGCCGGTCGAAGGGTCGCGCGTGAAGCACACACCCGTCGCGCAATTCTCGCCCATGTTGCCGAACACCATCGCCTGCACGTTCACCGCCGTGCCCCATTCGGCCGGGATCTCGTGCAGGCGCCGATAGGTGATCGCGCGCGGGTTCATCCAGCTGCCGAACACCGCGCCGATCGCGCCCCAGAGCTGCTCCTCCGGGTCCTGCGGGAAGGCCCGCCCGGTCTCCGCCTCGACGAGGTCCTTGTACGCCGCGACCACGCGGTGCCAGTCCTGCGCGGAAAGCTCCGGGTCCGCGCTCAGCCCGGCGTCCTCGCGCGCGTGCTCGATGATCTCCTCGAAGCGGTGGTGATCGACGCCGAGCACCACGTTGCCGTACATCTGGATGAACCGGCGGTAGCTGTCCCAGGCGAAGCGCGGATCGTTCGCCCCCGCGCCGAGCCCCTCCACGGTCGCGTCGTTCAGCCCGAGATTGAGCACCGTATCCATCATTCCCGGCATCGAGGCGCGCGCGCCGGAGCGCACCGAGACCAAGAGCGGCTTGGCGCGATCGCCGAAGCGCCGCCCGGTCGCCTCTTCCACCCGGTTGAGGGCGGCCGCGACCTCGGCCTGCAAATCGTCGGGGTACTGGCGATCGTTGCGATAGTAAACGCTGCACACCTCGGTCGTGATGGTGAAGCCGGGCGGCACCGGCAGCCCGATCGAGGCCATCTCGGCCAAGTTCGCGCCCTTGCCGCCGAGCAGGTTGCGCATCTCCGCCCGCCCCTCCGCGAGGCCGGCGCCAAAGCCGTAGACCCATTTCGTCATGCTCGAATCCGCTCCTCTTTTGTTTCGTCCCGGGCTTCAATTTTCGAGAAATCGGCGATCCGGTCGATGGTGCTCCGCATGGCCTGGAGGAGTTGCAGCCGATTGCGGCGCAATTCCGGCTCTTTTGCGTTCACCGTGACCCGTTCGAAGAACGCATCGAGCGGATCGCGGAGCGGGGAGAGAATTTCGAGCGCCTTCTCGAAGCGCTCGTCCTTCAGCATGTGCTCCGCCCCCCGCCGCGCGGTCTCCAGCGCCTCGGCGAGCGTCTTTTCCTCCGCCTCGCGCAGGAGGCCGGGCTCGGGCGGCGCGTCGAACGGCCCGTCCTTCTTCTCCTCGATCCTGAGGATATTGGCCGCACGCCGGTAGGCGGTGAAGAGATCGGCCCCGGTTTCGGTCCCGAGCACGGCAGCGACCGCGCTCGTGCGCGCGAGCAGAAGCGTGAGATCGTCATCGCCGCCGGCGGCGAACACCGCGGCCAGCACGTCATGCCGCGCACCCTCGGCGCGCAACTGGACGCGCAGCCGCTCGACGATGAAGGCGAGAACCTGCTCGGCCAACGTCTCGAGCGCCTCGGCGGCAGGCCGGATCGCGCGCTCCTCGGCGTGCTCGAGGGCGACGAACGCGCGCCATCGTTCGATCAGCGGAACGAGCCTCAGCCGGAGCCCGCTCTCGCGGACGATGCGGACGATGCCGAGGGCGGCGCGCCGCAGCGCATAGGGGTCGGCCGAACCGGTCGGCTTCTCGCCGATCGCGAAGAAACCGCAGAGCAAATCGAGCTTTTCCGCAAGTGCGACCGCGATCGAGACCGGCTCGGCCGGCACCTCGTCGTCCGGTCCCTTGGGCGCGTAGTGCTCGCGGATCGCGCGCGCCACACTCGCGGGCTCGCCGTCGTTCTCCGCGTAATAGCTTCCCATCACGCCCTGCAATTCCGGAAACTCGCCCACCATTCCGCTCACCAGGTCGGCCTTGGCGAGCAGCGCCGCGCGCTCCGCGAGCGCCGGCGGCGCGCCGATCGCAGGCGCGATCGCGCGCGCGAGATCGACGATCCTTCGAACCCGCGCGCCCTGGCTGCCGAGCCGTGCGTGGAAGGTCACATGCTCGAGCTTCGGCACCCGCGCCTCGAGGCCTGTGCGCCGGTCGAGGTCCCAGAAATGCCGCGCATCGGCAAGCCGCGCGCGCAGCACGCGCTCGTTCCCGGCGACGATCGCCGCCCCGCCGTCGGCCGCCTCGATATTGGCCGCGAAGGCGAATTTGCGCGCGAACGCGCCGTCCGCCTCGGCGAGCGCGAAATAGCGCTGATTGAGCCGCATCGTCACTCGCATGACTTCCGCCGGCAGGTCCATGAATCGCTCATCGATCGTGCCCATCAGCACCACCGGCCATTCCACCAGCCCCGCGACCTCGTCGAGCAGCGCGGGATCGGTCTCGGCGAGCCGAAGCCGGCTCTCGCCCGCGAGCCGCGCGATCCCCGCTGCGATGCGCGCCCGCCGTTCTTCCGCCGAAACGATAACGCGCCGCTCCGCAAGCCCCCGTTCCCATTCCGTCGCGGAACGAACCGCAAAAGCCCCCGGCGCCAGAAACCGATGGCCCTCGGTCAGATCGTCCGAGACGAGCCCGTGCCCGTCATCCTCGCCCTCGGCCAGGCCGAACGGCACCACCACGCCCTCGAGCAGGCAGACAATCCGCCGGAGCGGCCGCACCCAGACGAAACCGCTGGTGCTCCAGCGCATCGATTTCGGCCAGGGAAAGCGGCGCAGCAGCGGCGGCAGAACCTCGCCGATCCGCGCCCGCGCCGGCACCGCCTTCTCCTCGCGCTCCAGCACCCAGTACCCCGCCTCCTCGATCAGCTCCCTCCGCTCCGCGCCGTGCTTGCGCAGGAACCCGGCCAGCGCCGCCTCGGGCGCGCCGGCGCGCGGTCCCCGCTCGCGCACGCGCCGGGCGGGCAGGGCGGCCGCCACCTCGGCCGCCAGCGCGATCCGCCGCGGCCCGCAAAACGTCCGCACGTCCTCGAGCGCGAGCGGCGCCAGTGCCTCGGCCAAAAGTCGGGAAAGATCCTCCGCCGCGCGGGCCTGCATGCGCGCGGGATCTCCTCGCTCAGGAGCTCGAGCAGCAGTTCGGGCATGCCTCAGCCGGTCTCGCCCGCGAGCCAGGCCTCGCAGCTTCCCTTCGCCAGCGCCCGCACCCGCCCGATCATCGCCGCCCGCTCGGCGACGCTGATCACGCCCCGCGCATCGAGCAGGTTGAAGAGGTGGCTCGCCTTGATGCACTGGTCGTAGGCCGGAATGGCGAGCCGCGCCGCGAGCAGCGCCCCGCACTCGGCCTCCGCGTCGGCGAAGTGCCGCGCCAGCAGCGCCGTGTCGGCCCGTTCGAAGCTATAGACGCTCATCTCCCGTTCGGCGCGGCGGAACACGTCGCCGTAGCTCACGCCGGCGCCGTTGAAATCGAGCTCGAAGATGCTCTCCTTGCCCTGCACGTACATCGCCAGCCGCTCCAGCCCGTAGGTGAACTCCACCGAGGGAACGGCGCAGGGGATCCCGCCCACCTGCTGGAAATAGGTGAACTGCGTCACCTCCATCCCGTCGCACCAGACCTCCCAGCCGAGGCCCCAGGCGCCGAGCGTCGGGCTCTCCCAGTCATCCTCGACGAAGCGGATGTCGTGCGCGAGCGGGTCGATGCCGAGCGCGCGGTAGCTCTCGATCAAGAGGCCCTGCGGGTCTTCCGGCACGGGCTTCATCAGCGCCTGGAACTGGTAGTAGTGGCCGAGCCGGTTCGGGTTCTCGCCGTACCGCCCGTCGGTCGGCCGGCGCGAGGGCTGCACATAGGCCGCCCGCCAGGGTCTCGGCCCAAGCGCGCGCAGCGTCGTCGCGGGATGGAAGGTGCCGGCCCCCATCTCGACGTCGTAGGGCTGAAGCAGCACGCAGCCCTGCTCCGCCCAATAGGCGGAAAGGCGCAGGATCAGCTCCTGGAAGCTCTGGGGTCGGGTGGCATCCATTGACTTTCCGCGGCGGCGGCGTGGTGCGGCGCACCTTACGGACCCCGCCGGGCCCGGGCAAGGAACGGACGCGCCGGCGAAGCCGCTTGATTGCCCCTCCGCCCCGCGCCACATCCGGCGCGCAACGAAGGGCGGATCGGAGCCATGACCAGCGAGGAACGCGAGATCATCACCCGGTTCGTCGAGCGGGTGGCCGGCACGGGCAGCGGCGGCTCGGTGCCCTCCACCGCCCCGGCGCCGTTGCCGCCGGTCGATCCGGAGGCGGACGCGCTGATCGGCGATCTCCTCGCCCGCCATCCGGAGGCGCGCTACCGCCTCGCCCAGATGGCCTTCGTGCAGGAGCATGCGCTGGCCGCGGCGCAAGCCCGCATCGCGTCGCTCCAGGCCGAGCTCGCCGCCCGCCATCCCGCCGCGCCCGCATCCCCACCCACATCCCCGCGGGGCGGCTTCCTCTCCGGCCTCTTCGGCGGTCCCGGCGCGCCGCCCCCGCCGCCCCCTACGCAACCGCCCTATGCCGCTCCGCCGCCCTATGCCGCGCCCGGCTACCAGCCCGGCATGTTCCAGCGCGGCGGCTCGGGCTTCCTCGGCTCGGCGCTGGCGACCGCGGCGGGCGTTGCCGGCGGCGTCGTCGCCGGCAACGCGCTGATGAACCTCTTCTCCCCGCATGCCGGGTTCGGCGGCGGCGCCTTCGGCGGCAATCCCTTCGGCGGCACACCCGAGAACGTCACCGTCATCAACGAGAACGCGAGCCCCTGGACCGACCCGAACGCGGGGCTTGACCCCAAGGCGGCCGCCGATCCCTCCCAGGCCAACTTCGACCCCTCCCAGGCAGCCTCCGACCCGACCCAGGCCGACTTCGATCCCAATCAGGGCGACTTCGACCCGAACGCGGGCTTCGACCCAGGCAGCTTCGGCGGCGACGACACCCAAGTCTGAGGCGTCATCCGGCCAGCCCGCCGCCCCAGCACCACCAGCCGGGCCGGACGAGGCTCGCCGCCGCATGCGCGGCCGCCGCCGGGTCGGCAAAGAGGCCGAAGCAAGTGGCGCCCGAGCCGCTCATCCGCGCGAGCAGACAGCCGGGCGCCGCCTCCAGCACCGCGAGCACCGCGTGGATGGCGGGGCAAAGCCCGATTGCCGGCGCCTCGAGGTCGTTGCCCAGCCGCGCAAGGTCGGCGGCGAGCGAAGCCGCATCCGCCCAGCCCTCGGGCAGGCGCGCGGGCGGGGAGAAGGGGCTGCGCCGCGCGGCGAACACGCTCGCCGTCGCCACCGCCACTCCGGGATTGACGAGGCAGAGACCCAGCTCCGGCAGCGCCGGCGCCGCCGAGAGAACCTCGCCGATCCCTCCCATCCGCGCCGGGCGCGAGAGAAGGCACACCGGCACATCGGCCCCCAATCCCACCGCCAGCCCGTCCGCGACCGAAACGCCCCACAACCGCCCGAGCAGGCGCAAGCTCGCGGCCGCATCGGCCGACCCGCCCCCGAGCCCTGAGGCCGGCGGCAGGTTCTTCGTGAGCGAAAGCGCTGCCTTGGGCGCGATCCCGGCGGCGGCGGCGAGCGCTCGCGCCGCGCGCAGCACGAGATTGTCCTCGCCCACGGAAAGCCCCGCGGCGAAGGGCCCCTCGATCCGGAGCGCAAGCCCCTCCGCCGGCCTCGCCGCGAGACGGTCGCCCACGCAAGCGAAAACGGCCATGCTGTCGAGCCTGTGGTAGCCATCCGGCCGCCGGCCGGTCACGTGCAGGTAGAGATTGACCTTCGCCGGGGCGAATTCCTCGAACCGCTCGCCTATGGTTTGTGGCTCTCGGCGGTCGACGCGCCGGGTGCGGGGGCCACGCCCACATCGCCATAATCCCCGCCGAGCTTCGATTGCAGCGTCGCCGCCTCGCTCGGCGTCGGATGCAGCGAGAGCGCCAGCTGCCACTGATAGCGCGCGGCGAGCTTGTTCCCCACCGCCCAATAGGCATCGCCGAGATGGCCGTTGATGGTGGGATCGTCCGGCTCCAGCGTCACCGCGCGCAACAGCCAGTGAAGCGCGCCGCCGGTATCGCCCTGCCGGAGCATCACATAGCCCAGGCTGTCGAGGATCGCCCCGTCGTTGGGCCTGAGCTCCGCGGCCTTGGCGATCATCTGCCGCGCCTCGGGAAGATGCCTTCCCTGCACCGCCCAGGAATAGCCGAGATAGTTGAGGACGTAGGGCTGGTTCGGCTGAAGCTGCAGCGCCTTCTGGAAGTCCGGCTCCGCCCGCGCCCAGTCATGCACCTGATCGTAGGCGATCCCGCGATCGTAGAAGAGCGTCCAGTCCGACGGCCCGGGCGTGCCGACGCGGGCGATCGCGCCGTCATAAGCCGTGATCGCCTCCTGCCAGCGCTCGTGGGAGCGCAGGATGTCGCCCTTGGCCTCGAGCGGGTCCGGCTGGTCGGGATACTGGGCGGCGAGCCGGTCGAGCACCGCGAGCGCGTCGTTCACCTTGCCGAGATGGTCGAGCAAAAGGGCCCTTCTCAGCGCGACGATGGGCGCCAGGGGATCGGCATCGGCAACGGTGGCAAGCACCGCGAGCGCCGCCGCCGGCTGGTCCTGGTTGTCGAGCACGTCGGCGAGCAGCAGGCGCGCCGGCGTCAGATCGGGATGCAGCGCGAGCGCCAGGCGCAGCAGGATCACCGTGAAGTCGGGCGAGTCCTCCTGCTGGAGGCTGGCGCCGATGGCGAGATAGGCCTCGGCCATCCCGTCGGCCGGGCTCTTCACCGGCCGGACGGTGATGTCGCGGTCGAGGTTGGGGACGACCATGGCAAAGTCGCTTCCCCCGGCGCCGAGTGCCGCGATCGTCGCCTGCGCCTCGGCGAGATGGCCCCGGCGCGCCTGCCAGCTCG
This sequence comes from uncultured Pseudomonadota bacterium, assembly GCA_963745975.1. Taxonomy (GTDB): domain Bacteria; phylum Pseudomonadota; class Alphaproteobacteria; order Acetobacterales; family Acetobacteraceae; genus JAKAWQ01. Next base: position 369,443 of record CAVUZJ010000009.1, on the reverse strand, counting down.
CGATCGCCCGCGCCACCTGGAGGTTGGGTCCGGAGAAGCCCTGGTCCGCCATGGAATAGTATTTGTCCGCGAGCGCCGTCCGCCCCGCGAGGTCGGCGATCATCCCTGCATGCAGCGCGTCGATGCCGCGCGCCTCGGGTCCGCTCAGATAGGGCTGCAGCGCGGCGAGTGCGGCGTCGGTCCGGCCCGCGCCCTGCTCGGCCCAGGCCAGCAGCAGTGGCGAGAGGATCTGCGTCAACCCCTCCTGCGGCAGGTTGCGGATCCGCGCGATCGCGCCCTCCCAGTCCCCGCGCAGCACCGACTGGTCGATCTCGAAGAGCTCGGCCACCTGGTTGTCCGGGACCCCGGCCGCGAGGCTCGCCGTCTCCGCATCGCCCGCCATCAGGCTGGCGAGAAAGGCCTGCTGGCGCAGCACCGGGTCGGCGGGATCGGCGCGCGAGGCCTCGCGGTAGTATTCGGCGGACTTATCGAGCGCGAACTGGCTGTCGGCGTAGCGCGCCTGGAGGAAGGCGCCATAGGCGCGCCCGGCGGCGCTGGTGCCCGGCGTGGGGGCCCCTCCGGCCGCACAGGCCGAAAGCAGGCTGAGCACGAGAAGGAAGGGGCGGCACAGCAAACGCAATTTCGGCATCGGGCGATCCTATAGCAGGGGTCGGAAGGTGGCGCTATCGAGGCCGCTACATGCCGGGCGGGTAATTCGGGCCGCCACCGCCTTCGGGCGTGACCCACTCGATATTCTGCTCGGGGTCCTTGATATCGCAGGTCTTGCAATGCACGCAGTTCTGCGCGTTGACGACGAGCCGCGGCGCGCCCTCTTCCTCGCCTACGATCTCGTACACCCCGGCCGGGCAGTAGCGCGTCTCCGGGCTCCGAAAGCGCCGCCAGTTGACCGCGATCGCCTCCGCCGGGTCCCTGAGAACGAGGTGCGAGGGCTGGTCCTCCTCGTGGTTGGTGTTGCTGATGAAGACCGAGGAGAGCCGGTCGAAGGTGAGCACGCCGTCGGGCTTGGGATAAGCGATCCGGGGCGCGTCGTCGGCGGGCATGAGCGTCGTATGGTCGGGATGGCGGTGGCGGAAGGTCCAGGGCGCGCGTCCACGGAGCACGTAGGTATCGAGGGCGGCGTAGGCGAGCCCGCCCCAGAGCCCCGCGCGCGCGAAGGCGGGCCGAACGTTGCGCACCGGCGCAAGCTCCGCCCAGACCCAGCTCTCCCGGATCGCCGTCTCGTACCCGGCGAGTTGGACCGCATCGGGGTCCGGAAGTGCCGCCGCCACCGCCTCGGCGGCGAGCATGCCGGACTTCATCGCCGTATGCGTGCCCTTGATCTTCGGCACGTTGAGGAACCCAGCGGCGCAGCCGATCAGCGCGCCGCCGGGAAAGACGAGCCTCGGGATCGATTGCAGCCCGCCCTCGTTGAGCGCCCGCGCCCCGTAGCCGATCCGCCTACCTCCCGCGAAATGGCCGCGCATGGCGGGATGGGTCTTGAAGCGCTGCATTTCCTGGAAGGGAGAAAGCCAGGGGTTGCGGTAGTCAAGCCCGACGACGAACCCGGTGGAGACGAGGTTCTCGCCCCAATGATAGAGGAACGAGCCGCCATAGGTCGCCCGATCGAGCGGCCAGCCCACCGTGTGCACGACGAGGCCGGGCCGGTGCGTCTCCTTCGGGACCTCCCACAGCTCCTTCACCCCGATCGCATAGGTCTGCGGCCCGCACCCGTCCCGGAGCCCGAAGCGGGCGACGAGCCGCTTCGTGAGCGAGCCGCGGCAGCCTTCGGCAATGAGCGTGAAACGGGCCCGAAGTGCGATGCCGGGCTGGAAGTTGGGCCCGCGCTCGCCCGATTTCCCCACACCCATGTCCCCGGTCACGATGCCCCCGATCCGTCCGTCCTCCTCGATGAGATCGGCGGCGGCGAAGCCGGGGTAGATCTCGACCCCGAGCGCCTCGGCCTGCCTGCCGAGCCAGCGGCAGAGATTGCCGAGCGAGCCGATGAGATTGCCGTGGTTCCGCATCTGCGGCGGCGTCGGCAGCCGCACCGCGCGGCTCGCGGTGAGAAAGAGGAACCGGTCCTCCGCGGCGGGCTGGGCCAGCGGCGCCTCGCCCTTGCGCCAGTCGGGGAACAGCTCGTCGAGCGCGCGCGGCTCGATCACGGCCCCCGAGATTATGTGCGCCCCGACCTCGGACCCCTTCTCGACGACGCAGACGGTGGCCTCCGGGGCGCACTGCTTGAGTTGGATGGCGGCGGCGAGCCCGGCCGGGCCGGCGCCCACCACCACGACATCGAATTCCATCGATTCGCGGTCTTCCGCCATCTCACCTCGCCGATTGGGTATCATCGGGCGACGCCGTCGCGCCCGCCGCAGTTACCCTCGGGGTGGAGAGGGGGGCAAGGCCCGGCGTTTTGGAGCGCCTATATTCATGAACGGGAGCCGCGGCAGGGGCCGCGGCGCAGCGTTGAGGAGAGAAGCGAGATGACGATGCGACGGATTCTGCTGTGCTGCTCGGCGATCGCGGGGCTGGCCCTGGCCGCTCCTTCCTTCGCCCCTTGCGCCGGCGCCCAGACGATGACCCAGCCGGGGACCCAGCCGGGCGGGCCGCCCTATGGGGCCAATCCCTACTCGACCAAGGCGAGCAACCTGCCCGGAAGCCCGATCACCTCGACGGTCGCCCCGGCGCTTCCGAGCCCCGACCTCGGGCCCAACGCGACCGTCGGCCAGTATCTCACGGTGGCGCGCTCCGCCCTGACGGCCGGCCAGACCGGCCGCGCCCAGGCCGCGCTCGAGGACGCCGAGACCCTCGCACTCACCCGCTCGGTCCCCTACAGCGCCGGAGACCAGCCCGCCAGCTCGCCGCTCGTGAAGACCATCGACTCGGCTTTGCAGGCGCTCGGGAGCAACGACCTGATCGGCGCCGCCCATTACACCGATCTCGCGATGCAGCAGGCCGGCGCGTAGCTCTCTATGCAGGCCCTGGAGGCGCTTCGCCTGCAGCTCGCCTGGGGGGCCGACGAGGCGCTCGCCGAGGCGCCCCAAGATCGGCTGACCAATCGACCGACCGATCGACCGACCCCTGGGCGGCCGAGCTCGCGCTCCCCGCCGGCCGCCCTCCCCGGGGGCGGCGGCGCGGCGGGCGCGCGCGCATGGGACGCGGCCAGCCGCGCCACGAGCCGCGCCGAGCTTCGCGAGGCGCTCGCTGCCTTCGATGGCTGCGCGCTGAGCGCAACCGCGACCAACCTCGTCTTCGCGGACGGCAATCCCGACGCCGGCCTCGTGCTGATCGGCGAGGCGCCCGGCGCCGAGGAGGACCGCGCCGGGCTGCCTTTCGTCGGCCCCTCCGGCCAGCTTCTCGATGCGATGCTCGCCAGCATCGGGCTCGATCGGGGGAAGGCGATGATCGTCAACGTGCTGCCCTGGCGGCCGCCCGGCAACCGCACGCCGACCGACGAGGAGATCAGCCTCTGCCTGCCGTTCCTGCTCCGCCACCTCGCCCTCGTCGAGGCCAGGCGCCTGGTGCTGCTGGGCGCCCTCGCCACGCGGGCGATCGGCGGCCAAACCGAGGGGATCCGCCGGCTGCGCGGCCGTTGGATCGAGGTCGCCGTGCCCGGCCTGCCGCGCAAGGTGCCGGCGCTGCCCACCTACCATCCGGCCTATCTCCTGCGTACCCCGGCGGCCAAGCGGGATGCGTGGGCGGATCTGCTGGCGCTGCGGCGCGCCCTCGATGCCGATTCCGCCGACCAGGGTTCGCTCACGAAGTTGTGAGCTTCGGATCGCCGGCTAAGCCCCGGTTTCGCAGTGCAATATAACCAATTTCTAAATTCGTCTCATCGGTAAGGGTTGCCCGAGCCCCTCCCGCCGTGTAGGGCGGCCTCCATGCGAGGGATCGGTCGCACGCTCTCCCGCCTGAACGCCGCCCGGGCCATGGTCGCCGGGGCCGCGCTACTCGCGGGGACCGCGGCATCGACCGCGCACGCCCAGTCGGCGCGGGAAACCGCCCCGGAAACGGCGATGGCGGTCCCGCGCACGGCGCCGCCCAATGGCGCCGAAGTCGCGCTGCCCCAGCCCCTCGGGCTCGCCCAGGCCGCTCTCGTCCGCCGCATGTTCGCGCTCCAGGACCACGGCGCGATCGCCGCGGCCGAGCGCGCGCAAGCAAGCCTGACCGATCAGACCCTGCTCGGCAGCATCCTCGCCGACCGCTATCTCGGACCTTACACGGTGACCTCGGCTTCCCAGCTCGAGGACTGGCTGAGCCGCTTCGGCGACCAGGCGCCGGCGCCGGCGATCTATTCGCTGCTCGCCCGCAAGCTGCCGCGCGGCGCCCGGCTGCCGCCGCCCCCGGACATCTCGGGCCTTCCCGCGCCCGCGATGACGGGACCCTCGCCTTCGCTCGCCGACCCGGTCGGGGCCGAGACGGACGGCGTCTCCTCCTTCGCCGTTGCGGTCGCCGATCGCGCGGAGTCCGGCGAGACAAGCTCGGCGCTCGCCATGATCGCCGGCATCCGCGGCCTCACAGTCGCGCATACCGGGGCGCTCAAGGCCATCGTCGCGCGCGCCCTCTTCGTCGCCAACCATGACGAGCAGGCGCTTTCCCTCGCCTCGGGGGCCTATCGCGAAGCCGGCGGCGAGGACGGCGCCTCGGCCTATGTCGCGGGCCTCGCCGCCTGGCGCCTGGGCAGGATCGCCGCCGCCGCCAACTTCTTCCGCGAGGCCGCCACCGCCTCCGACGCCGAGCCGCCGCTGATCGCCGCCGGCGCCTTCTGGGCGGCCCGCGCCGCGCTCCACCTCCGCCAGCCCCGGCAGTGGCTCCCCTGGGTGGAGCGCGCGGCCGACGAGAGCGGCACCTTCTATGGCCTGCTCGCCGGGCGCATGCTGGGCCTCGGGCCCGATCTCGGCGGCCCCGGCGCCGGCACTCCCACGCTCGGCGAGGCCGATGTCGATGCCGTCGCCGCAACCGCCGCCGGCTGGCGCGCCTTCGCGCTGATCGAAGTGGGCGAGCCCGCGCTCGCCGAATCCGAGCTCGCGACGCTGTGGCCTGAGATCGAGAACGACCATCCGTTCGGCCGGTCGGTGATGCTCGTCGCCTCCCGCGCCGGGCTGCCCGGGCTCACGGCGCGCCTCTCCGCGCTGATCTCCGTCGGCCCCGGACAAGATCTCGCCGGCCTGCCCGCGGTGCCGATGCCCTCGCTCTCGCCGGCGGGCGGCTTCACGCTCGATCCCGCGCTCGTCTACGCGCTGACGCGCCTCGAATCGAATTTCGACGCCAGCGCGGTCTCGCGCGACGGTGCGCGCGGCCTGATGCAATTGATGCCGGTCGCCGCCGCCGCGGCGGTGGGCCATTGGGGCAGCCCGCTCGACGATCCCGGCGTCAACCTCGAGCTCGGCCAGCGCTACATGCAGTACCTCGCCGGGCAGTCGGACGTGGACGACGATCTCCTCGATGTGCTCGGCAGCTACAATGGCGGGCCGGGGGCCTTCGCCGCCTGGGCGCGGACAATCGAGGACGGCGGCGATCCGCTCCTCTTCATCGAGGGGATCCCGAACGGCCAGACGCGGCACTTCGTCGAAAGCGCGCTCGCCTACACCTGGATCTACGCGATGCGCCTCGGCCTCCCTTCGCCCAGCCTCGATGCGCTCGCGCAAGGGAATTTCCCGCGCTTCACGGCGGAGGCGAACACCGGCGGCATGGCCGAGGCCTCGCTGGCGTTGCATTGAGCCCCGGCCCCGCCCACATGTCGCCCGCCTAAGGAGGAGCGCACATGGCGGGCATCGATACGAGCCGCGTGTTCCTGCCCGTGAACATCGCGGTCCTGACGATCTCGGATACGCGCACCGAGGCGAACGACACCTCGGGCGACGCGCTCGCCGAGCGAATCGTCGCGGCGGGGCACCGGCTCGTCGCGCGCGCGCTCGAGCGCGACGACACAAACCGCATCGAGGCGCGCCTCAGAGCCTGGATCGCCGATCCCGCGATCGACGTCGTCATCACCTCGGGCGGCACCGGCATCACCGGGCGCGACGTCACGCCGGAAGTCTTCGAGCGCCTGCTCGAGAAGAAAATCGAAGGTTTCGGCGAGCTCTTCCGCATGCTGAGCTACGCCAAGATCGGCACCTCGACGATGCAGTCGCGCGCCTTGGGCGGCGTCGCCGCCGGCACCTATCTCTTCGCGCTGCCCGGCAGCACCGGCGCGGTCAAGGATGCCTGGGACGATATCCTCGTCTTCCAGCTCGACGCCCGCTACCGGCCCTGCAACCTCGTCGAGCTCATGCCACGGCTGATGGAGCACCAGAAAGGCGCCGCCGACTAAAGGGGCGAATTGAATCGCAGGGGCTTTGCCCCTGCACCCCAGCAAAGGCGGAGCCTTTGCGATCCATCACTGCGGCCCAATAAATATGACGAGGGCTGTCATATCTATAAAAGCTCCTCGCATTCACCGCGTCGCCGGTGGTAGGAACCCGCCGTCCGGGCGTCTCGCCCGGCGGTCCGCGACCGATGGAGGCTCCCATGCGCAAGGATCACCCCGAGCTTCGATTCTGCTTTTGACCCGCTGAGCAAGCGTCGGAGGGGCTTTTAACTCCGAAACCCGCGTCAAGCGTGGTCTACGCATCGTGCATGGCGACAAGGAGCTGGTCGAGAAACTGGGCCGAAGAGACCTGTGCCCATGCGGCTCCGGTCGCCGGTTTCAAGCGGTGCTGCCTCAATAGCAAGCGTTTCGATGGCACGATGCGGGAGGACTACCACCGCGAGTGACGATGGGCGGCGGCACGGGGGCTCTCCCGGGCCGCCGCACTTCGCGCCCTCCGCCTCATCGCCGGAGCAGAAACCGTCCGCGCGCCGAGTTGAGAACCGCCCGCGCGCCGAGCGGCAGGGCGATGTTCGCCTCGCCATGCCCGGCCGGCAAGCCAAACGCGATCGGGAACGATCCCTCCGCCAGCACGTCGCCGATCACCTCGCGCAAATCGTTGATGCCGTCGGTGCATTCATGCATCTCGCCGAAGACGACGCCGGCAACTTCGGAAAAGAGCCCGGCATTGCGTAGCTGCACCAGCATGCGGTCGATGCGGTAGGGCGCCTCGCGAACGTCCTCGAGGAAAAGAATGGCGCCCGCGGTGGGCGGAACGAACCCGGATCCCAGCATCGCCGCAACCAGCGAAAGACAGCCGCCGAGAAGCGGGCCCGCGGCCCTGCCTTTGCGCAGGAATTCCACCGGCGCTTCCACCGCGTAGGCGGGATCGAACAGCGCCCCATGCAGCGCCTCGCGATTCCGTTTCGCCTCCGGCGTGGCGCCGAGGAAGTGCCGCGAGGCGATGTTGGGAGCATGGAGCGATTGCACGCGCGGCCACAGCTTTCGCCCGGCAAGATGCAGCGCGGTGACATCGCTGAAGCCCACGAGGATCTTCCGCGCCCGCGCGCCGGCGGGATCAAGATGCGCGAGAAGCCGCATGCTGCCGTACCCGCCGCGCGCGGCGAAAATCGCCCGCACCGATGGATCCCGAAGGACCGCATCGAGATGCGCCGCCCGCGCCCGGTCGCTGCCGGCAAGATAGAAATGATGCGATCGCTCGATCCGCATCCTCACGCGAAGGCCCCAGCTTTCGAGCACGCGCACGGCATCCTCGAGGAGTCCCGCCTCCGCATCCGGAAGCTGCGCGGCAGGCAGGACAATCGCGACCTCCTCGCCGCGACGAAGAATCACGCCCGATCTCCGCGGCCGGCCGCGCGCTGCACGATAAAGGCCATCACCGTCGAAGGTTACCATCTTCCGTCCGCGCCGCATGCCCCGCCTGCGCGATGCGCCTTGACGTAGTGCGGCGCGCATAGCAGCACTCGCCCCTTGCGGCGGCTTGGAGGAGGCGGATCTTGCACGTCCTGATCATCGGCGCGGCCGGCATGGTCGGCCGCAAGCTCACCGCCCGCCTCGCCGCGGAAGACATGCTCGGGGGCCGCGCGATCGCGGCACTCACCCTGCTCGATATCGTGCCGCCCGATGCGCCCGCCGGCTTCGCGGGCAAGCTCGATACGCGCGCGGCCGATCTCTCCCTTCCCGGCGAGGCGGCGCGCGCCGTCGCGGCCCGCCCGGACGTCATCTTCCACCTCGCCGCCATCGTCTCCGGCGAGGCCGAGGCGGATTTCGACAAGGGCTACCGCGTCAACCTCGACGGCACGCGCGCGCTCTTCGACGCGGTCCGCCACGAAGCGCGCCGCGCGCCCTACCGGCCCCGGATGGTCTTCACCTCCTCGATCGCGGTGTTCGGCGCGCCGTTCCCCGATGCAATCGAGGACGAATTCCTCACCGCCCCGCTCACCAGCTACGGCACCCAGAAGGCGATCTGCGAGCTCCTGCTCTGCGATGACACGCGCCGTGGCTTCATGGACGGCATCGCCATCCGCCTGCCCACCATCTCCATCCGCCCGGGCAAGCCGAACAAGGCGGCGTCGGGCTTCTTCTCGAGCATCCTGCGCGAGCCGCTCGCCGGGCAGGAGGCCGTGCTGCCGGTCTCGGAAGATGTGCGCCACTGGCACGCGAGCCCGCGCTCGGCCGTGGGCTTCCTGCTGCACGCCGCGACGATCGACCTCGCCCCGCTCGGCGCGCGCCGCGCGCTCTCCATGCCCGGCGTCTCGGCAACCGTTGGCGAGCAGATCGCGGCCTTGCGCCGCATCGCCGGCGAGGCAGCCGTCCGGCGCATCCGCCACGAGCCGGATCCCGTGATCGCCGGAATCGTCGCCGGCTGGCCGCGCAATTTCTCCCCCCGCCGCGCCGCCGCACTCGGCTTCGTCGCCGAAAAATCCTTCGACGAGATCATCCGCGTCCACATCGAGGACGAGCTCGGCGGCAAGCTCGGCTGACGCCATGCCGCGCCTCGCCTCGGTGCTCGAAACCGCGCTCTATGTTGCAGCGCTCGCGCCGGCGCGGCGCTTCTACGAGGAGGTGATGCAGCTACCCGTCCTGGTCGCGGACGAGCGGCTCTGCGCGCTCGATGTCGGCGGGCGGAGTGTGCTGCTCCTCTTCCTCGCCGGCAGCACGAACGAAACGGTGCATCTGCCGGGCGGCACGATCCCCCCGCACGACGGCGGCGGGCGGATCCACACCGCCTTCGCCATCGGCCCCGAAGATCTTCCCGAATGGGAACGCCACCTCGCCCGCCACGGGATCGCGATCGAAGGCCGCACCGATTGGCCGCGTGGCGGCCACAGCCTCTATTTCCGCGATCCGGACGCGCATCTCATCGAGCTCGCGACCCCCGGCCTCTGGGCCACCTACTAACCTACAGCAGCCCCTCGCGGCGCAGGCTCTTCCAGCGCCCGTCGCCGACGATGATGTGGTCGTGCACGACGACCGAGAGCACGCGGCCGGCCTCCTCGATCTCGCGCGTCATCTCCACATCCTGCCGCGAAGGCGTGGGGTCGCCGCTCGGATGGTTGTGGACGAGGATGAGCGCGGTCGCGTGCAGCTCGAGCGCGCGCTTGAGGATCTCGCGCGGATAGGCCGGCGTGTGGTTGACCGTCCCGCGCGCCTGCACTTCGTCGGCCAGCAGATGGTTCTTGCCGTCGAGGAAGAGCACGCGGAACTGCTCGATGCGCTCGCGCGCCAGCGCCGCGTTGAGATAATCCATGAGCTGGTCCCAGTTTCCCAGGACCTGCCGCTGCATCACCTGGGCGCGCGCGAGCCGGAGCGCCGCCGCCTGCACGAGCTTGAGCGCCGCCACGCTGTGCACGCCGAGGCCGGGCGCGGCAAGAAGCTCCTGCTGCGGGGCTGCGAGCACATCGGCGAATCCGCCGAAGCGGTTGATCAGCGCCTTCGCGAGCGGCTTGGTGTCTCCTTTCGGCATGGCGAAGAAGAGCAGCATCTCGAGCAGCTCGTAGTCGGCGAGCGCATCGGGCCCGCGCGCGAGAAGCTTCTCGCGCATCCGCGCACGATGGCCGTGCGGGCCCGTGCTCGGGAAGGGAAGCTCCGCAGTTCTCGCCGCTGCCCCCCAATTCGCGGAGTCCGCACCCTCGATCGCGCCGCGGATCGTGGCAACCGCAGCCTCGCGGGCTGCCGTGCCCCATGCGCCGGGCGCCGCCGCTTCGCTCTCGGCAAAACCCTTCGCGATGCGCTCGTCCCCGGCGGGCGCACGGGCCGCGCGCCGGGGCATGAGCCGAGACCAGCGCACGGGATCAGCCCCCCGATCTCACCCTTCGCGAAAAATGGCATGTGACAGAGGGTTATGCAACCCAAAGGCGAAATCCTCGGCCGAATTGACATCGCGAAGCCGACGCAGCAGTGCCACCCTTCGGCCGCGGAAATTCGCCAGCGTGTCGGCGAGAGCGTGCGCGCTCGACCAGCGCACCCTGGCGAACGGATGCGCGGGCCGTCGCGGCCCGAGTGCGACGAGCCAGTAGCCGCCGTCCTCGGCCGGACCAAACACCGCCTCGGCGCCGCCAAGTGCCGCGAAAGCCGCCCGGACGTCGGCGGGCCCGAGGGCGGGGATGTCGCTGCCGACCAGCACCGCGCGGCCCTTCCGGCAGGCGCGGAACGCGCGCGCCATCCGCGCACCCAAATCGCCGGGGCCTTGCGGGCGGATCACGAGGCGCCGGCCAAGCCTGCCCGGCAGCACAAGTCTCGCCCGATCAGGCGTCACGCAGAGCACCGTCGCAAAGCGCCGCTCCGCGAGCAGCCGGCGCAGGAGGCCGAGCAGCGTCGCGCGATGAAAGCGAAGCGCCGCCCGCGCGCCGATCCCCTGCGCCAGCCGGCGCTTCACCGCGCCGAGCCGCGGCGCCCGCGCGAACACGAAGACGGTGTCCTTCACCCGTAAAGCCTCGCCAGCAACCGCGGCGGCACGCCCGCATACCAGAGGCCGAGGCAGGCGAGGTTCCGCGCCGAGCGCCGATACCATCCCTCCGCCTCCCACCGCGCCGCCGAGGTCACCGCGCGCGGCGCCAGCGGCACGAGCCGCCCGCGGAGCCGGCGCACGAGGTCCACATCCTCCATCAGCGGCAAGGGCCGGATGCCCCCCACCGCTTCCAGCGTCGTCCTCCGGATCAGGAGCCCCTGGTCCCCATAAGGAAGCCCGAGCCGCCGGCAGCGCCAGGCGACGAGGCGCTCGAGCCGCCGCGCGCGCGGATCGGCCGAATTGAGGGCGAAGCGGAAATAGCCGGCCCGCCCGCTCTGGCCCGGTTCGGCCATGCCCACTTCCGCCATGAACGAAGCGGCCACCTGGTGCCAGCCGCTCTCGAGCCGCGTGTCGGCGTGGAGCAGCAGAACCCATGCGCTCGCCGCCGCCTCCACCCCGGCGGCGACCTGCGCGCCCCTTCCACGCGGTGCCACGATCACGCGCGCACCAAGCCCTTCCGCAACCTCCGCCGTCCCGTCCCGGCTCCCGCCGTCCACGACCACGATCGCCACCCCGGGACCCGCTTCGCCAATCGCGGCCAGCGTCCCCGGCAAGGCCGCCGCCGCATCGAGGGCCGGGATGACGATTGTGAGGCTCATGTTCGCATTGTGTTCTTGACTCCGGGCCGGCTCTTGTCCAAAGTCAATTTCGAACGAAAAGGGAACATGCTCATGCTCCCCACACCCCATAGCCTGACCGCCGATCGCGATGCGGAAGCGCTCGCCGCCCTGGAGCGCGCCGGCCTGCCCGAGCCCGCGCCCGACGCGCGCATGCCCAGCCTCGCCCGCAAAGGCCGCGGCGCCACGCTCAACCCTCCCGTCCGGTTCGAAACCCGCGAGACCGAGCCGTTCGATGACGGCTGGGCGGCGCCCGGCATGCCCGATCCTCCCCCGCCGCTCGAGACCACCCTCATCCGCGACTCCAGCCGTTCGGCGATCGCCTGGAACGAGAGCCCGGACATCGGCTTCGACCGGGCGGTCAATCCCTATCGCGGCTGCGAGCATGGCTGCATCTATTGCTACGCCCGTCCGAGCCACGCCTATCTCGGCTATTCTCCGGGCCTCGATTTCGAGACCAAGATCCTCTTCAAGCCCGAGATCGCCGCTCTCCTCGAGCGCGAGATCGGCCGCCCGGGCTATGTCGTTCGCCCGATCGCGCTCGGCTCGAACACCGATCCCTATCAGCCCGTCGAACGCCGCCTCGCGCTCACCCGCGGCGTCCTCGAAACCCTCGAACGGGCCGGCCATCCGCTCACCATCGTCACCAAGTCGGCCGGTGTGCTCCGCGACCTCGACATCCTCACCCGCCTCGCCAAGCGCAATCTCGCGCGCGTGCACGTCTCTCTCACCACGCTCGATCCGGACCTCGCGCGCCGCATGGAGCCGCGCGCCTCGTCTCCAGCGCGCCGGCTCGAGGCGATCGGCGCGCTGGCCGGCGCCGGCGTGCCCGTGGGGGTCATGGCGGCGCCGATGATCCCCGGCCTCAACGATGCCGAGCTGGAGCGCATTCTCGCCGCCGCCGCCCAGGCCCGCGCCCGCTACGCCGCCTTCGTGCTCCTTCGCCTGCCCCACGAGCTGAAGGCGCTTTTCGAGGATTGGCTCGCCGAGCATAGGCCCGATCGCGCGCGCCACGTGCTAAGCCTGGTCCGCCAGACCCGCGAAGGCCGGCTCAACGGCCCGAGCTTCCACGGCCGCATGCGCGGCAGCGGCCCCTATGCGGGCCTGATCGCCGCCCGCTTCGCCCGCGCGGCGCAGAAATATGGCCTCGCCGACCGTCCACTGCCGCTCGATACCAGCCAGTTCGTCGCCCCCGGCCGGGCCGCGGAGCCCCGCCAGCTCGCCCTTCTTTGATCGATCTCGCGGCCGGTCAGGGTGTCGCCGGCGCCTGAGCAGCCGGCGTCTGAGCAGGGGGCGAAGAGGGCGTTGACGACGCTGCGGCGGGGGAGGGGGCGCTAGGGCTCGGCGCCGTCGTGGGCGCCTGCGCGCCTCCCTTGGTCCCGGGCCCGTCCGCCGCCGGCCCAGCGAGCGGCATGACGACGATCGGCGCCGGCGTCGGCTCGGTCTCTGCCACCGCCTTCGTGGGCTTCGCGGGCAGCGCCACCGTATAGTCGCGCACCACCCGTGCCTGCTTGCCGGCGATCACCAGCACATGCGTGCCGATCACCAGCGGCGCTTTGTCGGTCTGGGTGACCGACACCAGCTTCCCGTCCGTCTGCTGGATGATGTACTCCCAGGCCTTGGTTTTATCGGCCGCCTGCTCCGCAGCACTCCCGGCCAACCCGCCGAGCAGCGTTCCGCCGATCGCTCCGAAGGCCGAGGCGACCGCCCCGCCGGGCGCCTGCGATCCGGCGACGCCGCCGGTCGCACCGCCGGCGACGGCGCCCACCGTGCCGCTCGGAGTGATCGTCACCTGCCGCTCCCCGATGATCACCCCCCGCGTCACCGCGTTCGCCTGCTGGGCGGCGGCGGCGGCGTAATCGTTTGGGGAATAGCTGCCGCTGCAGGCGGCGAGCCCGAACACGGCCGAAGCGAGCAGGAGGGCAGGCAGCAACAGGCGGCGCAGAGTTGGCACGGCGGGCTCGGCGTAAGTTGGCAAGGGCAAGGGCAATCGCTGCAAAGTTCGGCGGAAAAGCGGCGGGCCTTCTCTCCGCGCCGGTCCGTCGAGATAAGGGACGGGCGCGCGCAAAGTCCAGCCTGCAAGCGATACCGCTCCCGCCTTGCGCACCCGCCCGCGAACGGGTAAACTTTGCGGATGGTCCGAGGCGCCCTGTGTCTGGCCCGCATCCCGTGCCGCTGCGCACGTGGGGCTCTGCGTCTCGCCGCCCTCGGCCTCCTCCTCCGACTTAGCGCGCGACTTATTCCCCCCTGGGCGTAACGCCGCGGGCCGTCGGGCCCGGGCACCGTTCAGGGGCTGAAGTCGCTGTCGCACCGAACCTGGGGAGTGCCCATCATGGCCGCCATCCATCATCCGAGCTTCGGCGAGGTCGCCGACGACCGCATCATCATCTTCGACACCACGCTGCGCGACGGCGAGCAGTCGCCCGGCTTCTCGATGAACCTCTCCGAGAAGCTCCGCCTCGCCGAAGCCCTCGCCGAGCTCGGCGTGGACGTGATCGAAGCCGGCTTCCCGATCGCCTCGCCGGGCGATTTCGAAGCGGTCCAAGCCGTCGCCAAGAAGTTCCACTCCGCTGACGGCCCCGTCATCGCCGGCCTCGCCCGCTCCGGCCGCGAGGACATCCTCCGCGCCGCCGAGGCGGTCCGCCCCGCCGCCCGCCCGCGCATCCACAGCTTCCTCAGCACCAGCCCGCTCCACATGAAATACAAGCTCCGCATGGAGCCCGATGCGGTGCTCGAGGCGGTGGTCAATTCCGTCACGCTCGCCCGCCGCTTCACCGACGATGTCGAATGGTCCGCCGAGGACGGCAGCCGCACCGACCCCGACTTCCTCTGCCGCTGCGTCGAGGCCGCGATCGCCGCCGGCGCCACCACCATCAACATCCCCGACACCGTCGGCTACGCGCTTCCCGAAGACCTCACCCGCATCTTCACCATGCTGCGCGAGCGCGTCCCCGGCACCGAGAAAATCATCCTCTCCACCCACAACCACAACGATCTCGGCCTCGCGGTCGCCAACACCATCGCCGCCATCCGCGCCGGCGTCCGCCAGGTCGAATGCACGATCAACGGCATCGGCGAGCGCGCCGGCAACGCAGCACTCGAGGAGATCGTCATGGCGCTCCGCACCCGCCGCGACGCGATCCCCGCCGAGAACGCCATCGCCACCGGGAACATCCTCCGCACCTCGAAGCTCCTCTCCACCATCACCGGCTTCGACGTGCAGCCGAACAAGGCGATCGTCGGGCGCAACGCCTTCGCCCATGAAGCCGGCATCCACCAGGACGGCGTCTTGAAGCACGCCGGCACCTACGAGATCATGACCCCCGAAAGCGTCGGCTGGACGCGCTCCAGCCTGGTCATGGGCAAGCATTCCGGCCGCGCCGCCTTCCGCGACAAGCTCAAGGCGCTCGGCTACGCCGATATCGGCGACAACCAGTTGAACGACGCCTTCCGCCGCTTCAAGGAGCTCGCCGACCGCAAGAAGGTCGTCTACGACGACGACATCGTGGCCCTCGTCGACGACGAGGTGATGCGCGACCGCGACCGCATCCGCTTCGTCTCGCTCGACGTGCATGCGGGCTCGAAGGCCAAGCCCACCGCGACGCTCGAAATCGAGGTGGACGGCGAGATCCGGAGCGCCACCGAACAGGGAGACGGCCCGGTGGACGCGACCTTCCGCGCCATCCGTGCCCTCTTCCCCCACGAATCCGTCCTTCGCCTCTATTCGGTCGGCGCCGTCACCGAAGGCACGGACGCCCAGGCCCGCGTCACCGTCCGCCTCGAGGAAAATGGAAAACTCGTCGACGGCCAGGGCGCGGACACCGACACCATCGTCGCCTCCGCCCGCGCCTACCTCCACGCGCTCAACAAGCTCCTCGTCAAGCGCGCCCGCACCGAGCCAAAGGCCCTTTCCGCTTAAGCCGCTTGAGCGCGCGGCTCGAAGAGGTGCGCGAGCCCGTAGATCCCGCTGGTGCGATTGGGGGCCATGTTCGGCAGCGCCGTCAGCGTCTCCTCGATCGTCGGCATCGCCTCTTCGGCCCCGCGCCGGCTGGTCGTCTCGATCAGCACCACGGCGTCGAAGCTTCCTTCGCCCGTGCGCAATTGCCGTTCCATGCTTTGGATGCCGGTGACCTCGGGATCGACGACGCCGATATGCACTCCCGTCACCCCGTCGAGCCCGTGGATCTCCGCCGCCGCCGCCATGCTCGCCTGCTTCTCGAGCCCCCGCGCCGGGTCCGAGAGCGAGAGCCGGATGGTGGCGATGAACCCGCCGACGCCCTCGCTGCGGCTGGCGACGATGCGGCAGGCGCCGCGGATATAATTGAGCAGCTTCGGGAACATCTTCTGGGTCCACGGGCTCGGCGCGTTGAGCCGCGCGAGGTAGTCCGGCCCGTTCAGCACCGCGAGCGTCCGCGTCGGGTAGAGCGCGAAATAGCGATGGAAGCTTCGTTCCCACGCGACATAGCGCCGCCCGCCGAGGAAGCCGGGCACGCCCACCCGCTCGAGCATGTGCTCGCGCATGTACCAGACATTGAACTCGTCCTCGAGGTCCGGCGGCACGTCGTTCCAGACGGCGAGGAAGGCCTCTCCGGGCAGCGACATCGATGGGGTTTCCGGTCAGCTATCGAAGGCGCGTTACTCTAGCGGCGCAGCCCCGCCCGCTGCCAGCCCGCCGTGCTCCCGCGCCGGTTGCGCCGCCCGCCCCGCGATGGCATGGGCATCGCATTCCGGCACGGAGGGGTCCCCATGCTCGAGCGCTGGTATCAGCGTGTGATCGCGCTCGCGAGAAGCCCATACGCCGGCTGGTGGCTGTTCGCGGTCGCCTTCGCCGAGGCGAGCGTCTTTCCCATCCCGCCCGATGCGCTCCTCATCCCGCTCGCCCTCGCCCGCCCCAGCCGCGCCTGGCGCCTCGCCGCCATCGCGACCGCCGGTAGCGTCGCCGGCGGCGCGCTCGGCTACCTGATCGGCTACGCCCTGCTCGACCGCCTCGCCCGCCCGCTCATTCATTTCTACGGCTACGACCACGCCTTCGCCGCCTTCCAGGCGCTCTACCGGCGCTGGGGCCTCTGGGTGATCCTCGTCAAAGGCTTCACCCCCATCCCCTACAAGATCGTCACCATCGCCTCGGGCGCCGCCGCCTTCAGCTTTCCGCTCTTCATGGCGGCGAGCCTCGCCACCCGCGGCGGCCGCTTCTTCCTCATCGCTTTCCTCCTAGGTCGCTGGGGTGAGGAGGTGCGCGACTTCATCGAGCGCCGCCTCCACCTGGTCTTCGCCCTGCTGCTCCTCGGAATCCTCGGGGGCTTCGCCGCGCTCAAATTCCTGTAAGGAACGCGCCGTCAAGCTCGCCGAGGCCGCCGCAGCCGATCAGCGCGAGGTCGCGGTCGATCTCCTCCGAAAGAAGCGCGATCGCGTGCCGCGCGCCCTTCTCGCCGCCGAGCGCCGCCGCATAGATGAAGGGGCGGCCGAGGAAAACGAAGTCGGCGCCGAGCGCCAGCGCCTTGATCACGTCCGTGCCGCGGCGCACGCCGCCGTCGAGCATCACCGTCATCTCGCCGGCCTCTTCTTTCACGCCGGCAAGCGCGTCGAGCGAGGCCACCGAGAAATCGAGCTGCCGCCCGCCATGGTTCGAGACGATGACCCCGTCGAACCCAGCTTCCTGCGCTCTCCGCGCATCCTCCGGCGCGAGCAGCCCCTTCAATACGAGCTTCCCCGGCCAACGCTTCCTGATCCACGCCATGTCCGCCCACGAAAGCGCGTCGCGGCTGCCGAACGAGCGCTCGGCCTGTGCGGAGAGCACGGGCGCCCCGCGGCTCGCCGCCATGTTCTCGAAGTGCGGCATCCCGTTCTTGCGCAGCGTCGCGAGCCAGGTGCCGAACAGCCAACCCGGATGGATCAGGCTTTCGTACGCGAGCGTCGGGCTCGGCCGCAGCGGCAGCGACCAGCCGTTGCGCACATTGTTCTCACGGTTCGCCGGCACCGGCACGTCCGCGGTGACGACCAGCGTCCCGTACCCGGCCCGCCCGACCCGCTCGACCAGGGCACCGATATGCACCCGGTCACCCGGAATATAGGCCTGGAACCAGGCGTTCGGGTTGGCCGCGATGATCGTCTCGAGCGGAACCAGCGAGGCCCCGCTCAGCACATAGGGGATATTCGCCGCCGCCGCCGCCCGCGCGAGCTGAAGGTCCCCCTCGAACGCCGCCAGCGCCACGCCGCCCATCGGCGCGATCCCGAAGGCCGAAGCATAGGCTCGGCCGAAGAGCGTGGTGGCCTGGCTCCTCGCCCTCGTGTCCACCAGCACGCGCGGCACCAGCTTCCGGCGCGTGAACGCGGCACGATTGCCTTCGCGCGCGGCGTTGGTCTCGACGCCCCCCGAAATGAACCCGAACAGAAATCGGGGCAGATGCCGCCGCGCCGCCGGCTCGAGATCCTCGAGCGAGAGCACACCGCGCACGCCCCGCGGCAGCACCCCCTCCGGGCGGGGGATGCCCGAAGGATAGCGGGAGGGAAAGTTCGCACGGGCCACCGGCGGCGCCGTCGTCTCTTGCATGGTCGCCGCCATCTTCGTTCGTCCGCTCCCGGCACCTTCGCCGCCCTATGCAAAGAGAATTCCGCCCGCTTGCCAAGACCCCCGACCCGGCTTCCCTTTCCTCCCGCGCCATCGGATGTAAAACCCCTTCACATGACCTTCCGCTCCCACCGTCACGCCGCCCGCGACGCCTACCACCACGGCAATCTGCGCGAGGCGTTGATCGCGACGGTGCTCGACCTCATCGGCAAGCACGGGCCGGCCGGCTTCTCCTACGCCGATGTCGCGCGCGCCGCCGGCGTCAGCCCCGCGGCGCCCTATCGGCACTTCCGCGACCGCAACGCGCTGATGGCCGAGGTGGCCCGGCGCGGCTTCGAGCGCTTCGCCGCCGAGCTCGAGACGGCCTGGAACCAGGGAAGGCCCGATCCGGTGGCGGCGATGGAGGCCTGCGGCCGCGCCTATCTCGGCTTCGCGCGGCGCGAGCCCGCGTCCTACGCCGCGATGTTCGGGGCCGGCGCCACGTCCGCGGACGATCCTCCCCTCCGCGCCGCCGCGGATCGCGCCTTCGCCGTCCTCCGCCGCGCCGCCGAGGCGATCGCCGCCACCTATCCCGGCCCCGAGCGCCCGCCCGCGCTCATGGTCGCCCTCCATCTCTGGGCCGAGGCGCACGGCATCGCCTCGCTCTTCCTCGCCCCCGAAGGACCAAGCCGCCCGCTCCCGATCTCGCCCGAGGAACTGCTCGAGGCGGCCCTCCTCGTCTATCTCCAGGGCCTCGGCCCGCGAGCCGGCGCCGCTTCCTGATCCCCCGGCACGAATCCTCCCTTGCGCCCCGATGTGAATGTGCTTAACATTCACATCCGTCCCGCCCCGGAGACCACCCATGTTCCTCCTCGAGAAGATCGACCAGATCGGCAAGCCCGCCTGGATCGCGCTCACCATCGTAGGCTTCTGGCTCGCCTGGCCGCTCGGCCTCGCGACGCTCGCCTTCGCCGGGCTCAGCGGCCGCATCTTCCGCCTCGGCTGCGCCGCGCCCGGCCGCTGGTACAACACCGAGACTTCCCCCCGGCGCCGCAGCGCCTGCGGCTGGCGCCGCCGCATGCGCCACGACACCAGCGGCAATGCCGCCTTCGACGATTACCGCGCCGAGACCCTGCGCCGGCTCGAGGACGAGCAACACGAATTCCTCGAATATCTCGATCGTCTGCGCCGCGCCAAGGACCGCGAGGAGTTCGATCGCTTCATGACCGAGCGCCGCAACCGCCCGGAGCCGCCGGAGGCTCCCGAACCCGCCTGAGCGCCGCCCTCAATCCCCGCCGATCAGGCTCCGCACCGCATGGAGATCCGCCGCCACCGCCAGGCAGAGCGCGCGGATCTCCGGCGTCGGCGTCAGCACGTCCGGCACCATCACCGCCATCATGCCGGCAGCATGCGCCGCCCGGATCCCGTTGAACGAATCCTCCACGGCCAAACACCGTTCCGGCGCCGCACCAAGAAGGCTCGCCGCCTTGAGAAAAACCTCCGGGTGCGGCTTCCCTTGCACGACGTCATCGCGCGTCACGACCACCCCTAGCCTTGCCGCGAGCCCCGAGCGCGCGAGATGGCGCGTCGCCGCCCGCCGGCTCGCCGAGGTCGCGATCGCCGCCGGCAACGCCCGCGCCTCCAAATGGTCGAGCAATTCCACCACACCCGGCTTGAGCCGGATCCCCCCGGCCAGCAGCGCCTCGCAATACTCGTCATAGAGCCGATCGTACTCGTCGAACGGAAAACCGGGCCCAAGATGCTCCTGCAGCATCCGCTCGCTCTCCTTGGCCGGAATCCCGATCAGCGAATGAACGAACCCATCGCTCACCGCAAACCCGACGGCACCAACCGCCCGCCTCAGCGACGCATGATAAACCCACTCGGTGTCATGCAACGTCCCATCCATGTCGAGGATCACGGCATCAATCGGCTTCATGCACGACATCTACCGGAAAGCCCGACCTTCAAGAAAGACCAGGGGACGCTGTCCCCTGGACCCCTGCCAGGGTCTGGGACCCTGGACCCCATTCGCTTGGCAGGCGCTGAGAGCGGTTTGGGCGTTTGCGCAACGCGCAAACGCCCAAACCGCTCTCAGCGCCTGCCAAAACGAAAGGGTTCCAAGGGCTCAGCCCTTGGCGGGGTTCCAAGGGGCAGAGCCCCTTGGCCTTCCTTCGAAGCGTCAGGCTTTTCGGTAGTGGGTCTCAGCAGATTCGCGGAAGCTGTTCGCCGCTCGGGAGGTCGAGGGGCCGTGCGCCGCCGATCATTCCCTCGAGGAGCACGCCGCGGCCTTGGCTTGCTTCCACGCGGCCGATGATTGCGGCCTCTCTGCCGTTCGGTGCCTGCCGGAGGATGGCGAGCGCCGTTGCGGCCGCGTCCGCCGGAACGAAGGCGACGAAGCGTCCTTCGTTCGCGACGTAGAGTGGGTCGAGTCCGAGAATCTCGCAGGCGCCGCGCACCGGGTCGGAGACGGCGATGGCGGTGGAATCGAGCAGGATATCGACGCGGGCCGCTTCCGCGATTTCCACGAGCGACGAAGCGAGTCCCCCGCGCGTCGGATCGCGCAGGCAGTGAAGCGGAATCCCGGCGTCGATCAGCGCCATCACCGTCGCGGCGAGCGGCGCCGTGTCGCTCGCGATCTCGCCCTCGAATCCGAACCCTTCGCGCGCGGACATCACCGCGATCCCGTGCCGCCCGATATCGCCGCTCAGCAGCACGGCGTCGCCGGCGCGTACTTCCTGCGGCGACGGCGCGCGCGCCACGCGCATGGCGCCGATACCCGCGGTGTTGAGATAGAGCCCATCGCCCCTGCCGCGCTCGACCACCTTGGTATCGCCGGTGACCAGCCTGACTTGCGCGCGCCTGGCGGCCTCGCGCATCGAGGCCACCACGCGGCGCAGCGCCTCGATCGGCAGCCCCTCCTCGAGCACGAATCCCACGCTCAGATAGAGCGGCTCCGCTCCGCACATCGCGATATCGTTGACCGTGCCGTTGACGGCGAGCGCGCCGATATCGCCGCCCGGGAAGAAGAGCGGCCGCACGACATAGGAGTCGGTCGTGAAGGCGAGTCGCGCGCCGCCGAGATCGAGCACCGCGCCGTCATGGCTCATATCGCCCGCCGAACTTGCGAAGGCGGGGCGAAAGATGTCGGTGATCAGCCGGTGCATGACGAGCCCGCCTCCGCCATGCGCCATCTCGATCACCTCGTTGTCCACTGCTGGAATCGGGCAGGCGAGGGAGATGGTGCGGTCTTCGCTCACGGGAGGGACTCCGCGAGGGCGCGGCTGCCGGCGGCGCGGCGATAGCGGTAATAGGCGGCGCAGGCTCCCTCCGAAGAGACCATCGTCGCCCCGAGCGGCCGCTCGGGCGTGCAGCGCGTCCCGAAGGCCGGGCAATCGGGCGGCTTTCGCACGCCCCGCAGAATCTCCCCCGAGATGCACTCGTTCCGGCGCTCGGCAGTGTTGCTGGTTACGTTGAACCGGAGCCGCGCGTCGAACGCGGCGAATTCAGGCGCAAGGCCGAGTCCGCTTTCGGCGATCTCGCCGATGCCGCGCCAGCGCTGCGTCCGCACGGTGAAGACCCGGCGCAGGAGGTCCTGGGCGCGAAGATTGCCCTCGCGCCGCACGGAGCGGCTGTACGGGTTCTCCACCTCGGCCCTTCCCTCCTCGAGCTGGCGAATGCAGAGATAGATGCCCTGCAGTATATCGAGCGGCTCGAAGCCGGTGACGACGATCGGCACGCGATGGCGCCGCGCGATCGGCTCGTATTCGGAGCATCCCATCACGGTGCAGACATGCCCGGCCGCGAGGAAGCCCTGCACCTGGTTGTCGGGTGCGGCGAGCAGTGCCTCGATCGCCGGCGGCACCAGAACATGCGAGACGAGCAGGGAAAAGTTCGCAATTCCCTCGCGCGCCGCCTGCGCCACCGTCATGGCACTTGCCGGCGCCGTCGTTTCGAACCCGATCGCGAAGAACACGACCTCGCGCTCCGGCGTCTCGCGTGCGATCTTGAGCGCATCGAGCGGCGAATAGACCATGCGCACATCGGCGCCGCGCGCCTTCGCCCCGAGCAGGCTCGCCTCGTTCCCCGGCACCCGGAGCATGTCGCCGAAGGAGCAGAGGATCACCTCGGGCTCGCGCGCGATCGCGACCGCGAGGTCGATGGTCTCCGCCGGCGTGACGCAGACCGGGCAGCCCGGCCCGTGCAGGAGGCTCACGCCTTCGGGAAGAATCCGGTCGATCCCATGGCGGACGATCGCGTGCGTCTGCCCGCCGCAGATCTCCATCATCGTCCAGGCCCGCGTGGTGATCCGCGCAATCGCGTCCGCAAGCGTGCGCGCGAGCACCGGATCGCGGAATTCATCGACATATTTCACGAGATCGCCTCCGGGTCGATCTCGGCGAGGTAGGAGAGCGTCCGTTCCGCCTCCGCCGCGTCGATGGTTGTAATCGCGAACCCGGCATGCACCAGCACATAATCGCCGACCGCAGCCTCCGGCACATAGGCGAGGTTGATCCGCTTGACGATGCCGCCGAACGCGACCCGTCCCTCGCGCGTCAGCTCGTCCTCTCCCTCGATGCTCTGGACCTGCCCCGGCACGGCGAGACACATCACATTTTCTCCTCGATCAGCGGGCGGGCGGCGAAGAGGGCCTGCCCGGCCGCGAGCCCGCCATCGTTCGGCGGAATCCGGCGATGCCAGAAGGGCACGAATCCTGCCTTGCGGAGCCTCTCGATCGTCAATTCCGTAAGCAGCGCGTTCTGGAAGCATCCGCCGCTCAGCACCACGCGCTCGCGGCCGACGCGCTTCGCAACCGCGACGATCGCCGCAGCGAGTCCCTCATGCACCCCGGCCGCCAGCGCTTCCGGCATGGACCCCCGAGCGCGCGCTTCCACCAGCCCCGCCACCATTGGCCGCCAATCGACGACCAGAAGTCCCGCTTCCTCGCAGATGGCCGCCGCTGGCAGTGGCTCGACACGATCCGCCCGTCCGGCCGCGAATTCCACCGCCATCGCCGCCTCTCCCTCGAAGCTCGCGACCTGGCGGAGGTCGAGCAGCGAAGCGACAGCGTCGAACAGCCGTCCCGCGCTCGAGGTGAGCGGCGCGTGCACGCCCCGCCGCAGCATCGTGGCAAGCACCGCCCGCTCGGCCGACGTGAAAGCGTTCATCGCCGGCGCATCGTCGCCGAAGATCGCATGCAGGGCGCCCAGTGCCGAGCGGCGCGGCTCACGCACCGCCGCCTCCCCGCCCGGCAGCCGGAATGGAAGCAGGCTCGCTGCGCGCCGGAAGCTTTCGTCATCCACCGCCAGGAACTCGCCGCCCCAAATGGTGCCGTCTCCGCCGTATCCGGTCCCGTCCCAAGCCACCCCGAGCACCGGTCCGGTAAGCTCGTTGTCGATCATTCCGCCGAGCACGTGCGCGAGGTGATGCGGCACGCGCGCGACCGGCAGGCCGAACGAGTCGGCCATCCTGGTGCTGTGGTAATCGGGGTGCAGGTCCGCGGCCACGCGCGCGGGCGTGATCAAGTGCAATCGCGGCAGGTCCGCGGCCTGGCGGGCGAACGCGGCGCGCGTGCCCGATGAGGAAAGCTCGCCGATATGCGGGCCGAGGAACAATTGCCCGCCATGTCCCGTCGCCACCGCGCTTTTCTGCTGCCCGCCAAGCGCCAGCACGGGTGCGCTCACCGAAGCGCACGCGATCGGCAACGGCGCATAGCCGCGCGCCCGGCGCAGCACGACCTCGCGCCCGCCCATCACGCGCACCACCGAATCATCGACCGCGTTCCGGATCGGCCGATCATGCACGAGAAGGAAATCGGCGATGCCACCCAGCCGCTCCCGCACCTCGCCCTCGTCCGCGACGATCGGCTCGTCGCCGCGATTGCCGCTGCTCGCCACGACGGCAAACCCGAGCGCCTTGAACAACAAATGATGCAGCGGCGTGTACGGCAGCATCGCGCCCACGCAGGAATTGCCGGGCGCGACACTCGGCGCGAGTGCGGCCTCCGCGCCCGGCCGCACGCTGAGGAGCACGATCGGCGCCTCGGGGGACGTGAGTAGAAGCCGCTCGGCCTCGCCGACCCGCGCCACTTTCTCGATCGCCGCGAGCGAGGGGAACATCAGCGCGAAGGGCTTCCTCGGCCGGCCCTTGCCCGCGCGCAGCCGCCGCACCGCGTCTTCGTTCGCCGCATCGGCGAGAAGCTGGAATCCGCCCAGTCCCTTCAGCGCCAGGATCATCCCCCGCCGCACCGCCTCCGCCGCCGCCTCGAGTGCTGCCGTCCGTGCAGCGATCACGCGGCCCGCATGATCCCAAAGTTCGAGCGCGGGCCCGCATTCGGGGCAGGCGATCGGCTCCGCGCGGAAGCGGCGGCAGGCAGGATCCTGGTACTCCGCCCGGCAGGCGGCGCACATCGGGAAATGCCGCATCGTCGTCCGCGCCCGGTCGTACGGCAGCGCCTCGATGACGCTGTAGCGCGGCCCGCAATTCACGCAGCTGGTGAACGGATAGCGATAGCGCCGGTCGCCCGGATCCATGATCTCGCGGAGGCAATCCGCGCAAGTCGCGAGATCGGCCATCACCACGCCGGCGCCCATGCTCTCGCGCGTGCTCGGCTGAACCACGAAATCCCGCTCGCCGCTTGGCGCCACCGGTGCGGCGCGCCGGGCGCCGATGGCGGCATGCGGCGGCATCTCCGCCTCCAGCCGGCGCAGGAACCGTCCGATCGCCTTGCCATCGCCCTCGATCTCGATCGCAACGCCATCGCCGGTGTTGCGCACGAAGCCGCCAAGCCCTTCGGTGCTCGCCAGCCGCCACACGAACGGCCGGAACCCGACCCCCTGCACCGCGCCGGTCACGTCGAGCCTGACGCGCTGCATCAGCTCAGACCTCGAGATCGACCGACCGCAGCACGACCGACTGTGCATCGGGATGGATCGGATCTTCCGAAACCTCGAGCGCGAGCCTCGCTCCCTCGGCGAGCGTGCCGCGCGTCTCTTCCTCGAAATGCTCGCGAAAATGCCCTTCGGACATCTGGCTCAGCGCCCCGAGCCAGACCGCAACGCCCGAGATCCGCTCCGCTCCGGCGTCGCGCGCCTCCGTCTCGATCCTTCGCACCAGATCCCGGATCATTCCCGTCTCATGCATGGGCCGGATCTTTCGCGAGAAGACTGATCTCATCGGCCACGCGCGCGATCACCTCGTCCACCGCCGCCGCGACCGCCGGGCTCAGGCCCGCGCCCGGCGCGAAAGTCTCTCCCTCCACCGCATAGGCGATGAGGCTTCCCGGCAGCCTCCCAAGCGCGCGGGCGAGGCCCACCGCCTCGGCAACCCCAAGCGCGTGCGTCGAGGAAAGCGAGAGCCCTGGCGGCAGCGCGTCCTCGAGAAGATCGACGCGGTGCACCCGGCCGGGCACCGTGCCCCGCCCCGGCACGCCACCCGGTGCCGCCGCCGCGTCCACCAGCACCACGGCCTCGTGGCCTGCCCAATCCTCCATCAAGGCCAGCGCATCCCCGCTGCGCTCCATAATCACCGCCTCGGGCAGCGCGCATTCGCGAAGACGCCGCGCCACCATCGGGCCCACACCGTCATCGCCGCGGTCGGGATTGCCGACGCCGACAACGAGAATCCTCGGCCCCGTAACCCCGCTCTTCCTCATTCCCGGTGCACCGCGAGCCGGAGGAAGTGGCAGGAGCAGGAAATACAGGGATCGTAGTTGCGGATCGTCTGCTCGCAGCGGTCCCTGAGCGCATCATCGGCAAGCTCGAGCGCTCCGCTCGCCACCTCGCGTATATCTTCCTCGATGCTGAGCTGGTTCTGCGAGGTCGGCGGCACGATCCGCGCCTCGCGGATGCTCCCATCCTCTTCCAGCACGTAGCGGTGATAGAGGATGCCGCGCGGCGCCTCGGTGCAGGCATGCCCGATCCCGGCCCGCCTGACGAGCGGCACGGCGGCTTCCGCGGGCGCCTCGTACGCCGCGATCAGGGCGAGCGCCTCCTCGCAGGCGTACACCACCTCGATCGCGCGGATGACGATGCTTTTGAACGGATTGCGGCATTGCGGCCCAAGCCCGCATTCGCCCGCGAGAGCCTGCACCGAAGCGGGAAGCCGGTCGAAATTGAGGTTGTACCGTGCCATCGGCCCGACCAGGTAGCTTCCCCGCTGCTTCAGCACCGATTGCAGCGCGGTCGAATGGGCGACGTGCCGCTCCTCGAATTCTCCGTCGTAGTCGCGCGCGTCGATATCGAGGCCGCGGCTCGAGACGATGCGGCCCTCGTTGAACGGGTATTCGTCGCTGTGCCGCAGCGCCGCGAACTCGTAATCGCGCTCGAACTCCGGAAACGGGAACTTCGCCGCCCAGCGCGCGGTCTCGACCGCGATGTCGCGGGCGCGCTTCAATTCCTCCGCAACCGTCCCAAGCTCGGCTTTCGTGGGCACGCGGTAGAACCCGCCCACGCGCACGTTCACGGGGTGGATCTCGCGGCCGCCGAGGAGGCGCATCAGCGCATTCCCCGCCTTCTTCAGGGCAAGCCCGCCCCGCACCGCATCGCCGTGCTCGCGCGCCATCTGGATCGCGTCGGGGTAGCCGAGAAAATCCGGCGCATGCAGCATCACCACGTGCAGCGCATGGCTCTCGATCCATTCGCCGCAATAGAGAAGCCGGCGCAGCGCCCGGAGCGGGCCGGTAACGGCGATGCCGAGCGCATCCTCCATCGCGTGCACGGCGCTCATCTGGTAGGCAACAGGGCAGATGCCGCAGATGCGCGCCGTGATATCGGGCGCCTCGGTGCAGTCGCGCCCGCGCAGCAGCGCCTCGAAAAGGCGCGGCGGCTCGAAAATCCGGAGCTGCGCCCGCGTCACGCGCCCGTCCCTCACATGGAGGTCGAGCGCGCCCTCGCCCTCGACGCGGGCAATCGCCTCGACGCGGATCGTCCTAGTCGCCATGAGCGTCGCTCTCTTTCCGGAACGCGGGTGCGGCGGCATTGAAGGTGCGGAACGCGCGCTGGATGTCGCGCCGCGTCGCCCCGAGCCTCTGCCACTCCGCGGCAAGGGCTGCGGTGTTCGGCCGTTCCGTCGGACCGAAGCAGCCATAGCAGCCGCGCCGGTAGGAGGGGCAGATCGCGCCGCAGCCGGCGTGCGTCACCGGCCCGAGGCAGGGAATACCCTGCACCATGACGCAGACATTCCCCCGCTGCTTGCATTCGACGCAGACGGCATCGGTCCCGATCGCCGGCTTTCGCCCTGCAAGGAACGCGGAGATCACCTCGAGGAGCTGCGCCTTGTTGATCGGGCAGCCGCGCAGCTCGAAATCCACCTTCACGTGCTCCGAGATCGGCGTCGAGGTCGCGAGCGTCTTGATATATTGCGGCGAGGCATAGACCGCGGCCACGAGTTCCTTGATATCCGCGAAGTTGCGCAAGGCCTGGATGCCGCCGGCGGTCGCGCAGGCCCCGATCGTGACCAGGAATTTCGATTGCCGGCGCACCTTGCGGATCCGCTCGGCGTCGTGCGGCGTCGTGATCGATCCCTCGACCAGCGAGAGATCGTAAGGACCTTTCTCCATCCGGCTCGAGGCTTCGGGGAAATAGGCGATGTCGATCGCGTCAGCCACCGCGAGCAGTTCGTCCTCGCAATCGAGGAGCGAGAGCTGGCAGCCGTCGCAGGAGGCGAACTTCCAGACCGCGAGGCTCTTCTTCGCCGCCATCTCAGATCTCCCGCACGGCGAGAAGCCCGGCGATCCGGTCGTAGCGCATCACCGGCCCATCCTTGCAGATGAAGGTCGGCCCGAACTGGCAATGGCCGCAGAGGCCGATCGCGCATTTCATGTTGCGCTCCATCGAGAGCCAGATGCGCTCGAAGGCCAAGCCGGCCTCATGGAGCGCGCTCGCCGTGAAGCGCATCATCACCTCCGGCCCGCACACCATGGCGACCGTGTGGTGCGGGTCGAAGCTCATCCGCGGGATGAGCTTGGGAACCACGCCGACATTGCCGTGCCAGCTCGTATCGGCGCGATCGACGGTCACCTCGATATCGACGTCGAGGCGCCGGCGCCATCGCCCGATCTCCGCCTCGTAGAGGATATCGCGCGGGCTCCGCGTGCCATACAGCAGCACCACGCGGCCATAGCGCTCGCGCCGCGCCAGCACTTCGTAGATAGCGGGCCGCAGCGGCGCGAGCCCGAGCCCGCCGGCCACGATCACCACGTCCGCGCCTTCCGCCTCTTCGCTCGGCCAGGCCGTGCCGAAGGGCCCGCGCAGGCCGAGCACGGCGCCGGCCTCGAGCCCCGCGATCGCGCCGCTCACCGCGCCGACATTGCGCACCGTATGCACGAAGCCCGCCCCAAGCGCGGGATCGCCGCTCATGCTGATCGCGATCTCGCCCACGCCGAACGCGGTGAGCATGTTGAACTGCCCGGCCTTGAACAAAGGCCGCTCACCGGCAAGGGGGACGATCTCCAGCGTCGCAATGTCCCCTGTCTCGCGGCGCACGCGCCCGACGCGATAGGGCAGGGGAACGAACGGATCGTCGGCCGGTGTCACGATGCGCGCTTTCCATAGACGTCGAGCATTTGCAGCCGCGTCTCGTCGAGCCGGCCGGCAACGACGGGCAGGAAGCGCTTCATCATCTCGTAGCCGAGATGATTGTCGGCCTCGCACTTCTCGCGCAGGCACCGCGCATCGATCCCGATCGCGCGGGTGAGCGCCATGGCGCGCGCGTCGAACCGCCAGCGATAGGGCGGCACCAGCCAGGCGGCGCCGACGATCTCGCCCTCGCGCTCGGTCGCGAACACGGTCGGCTTCTCGCCGGGTGGGGCGATCTCGAGCGAAACCACGCCCTGCCGGATCAGGAATATCTCGTTCGCCTCGTCCCCGCCATGGAACAAATATTCTCCGGGATTGAAACGCAGATTCCGCGCGCAGCCGGAAACGACCGCGCCCAGCTCCGATTCGAATCCGGCAAAAAACGGGTGCGCGAGGACGATCCGCTCAAGCCCTTCCATCCCCTCCCTCCTGCCTCTTCTCCACGTCTGCCCGCATGGCGGCGGCCTCCTCGGTGATGTCGATGCCGACCGGACACCAGCTTATGCACCGCCCGCACCCGACGCACCCCGAGGTCCCGAACTGGTCGATCCAGCTCGCGAGCTTGTGCGTCATCCATTGCCGGTAGCGCGATTTCGTTTCCTTCCGCACGCTGCCGCCGTGGATATAGGAAAAATCCTGGCTGAAGCACGAATCCCACTTTCGCATGCGCTCCGCCGTCCCATCCAGCGCGCTCACATCCACGATCGTGGTGCAGAAGCAGGTCGGGCAGACCATGGTGCAGTTGGCGCAGGTGAGGCACCGCTTCGCGACCTCGTCCCATCGCGGATGCTCGGGGTTCCCTTGCAGCAATTCCTTGAGCCCGTCGGTCTCGAGCTTGCGTCCCATGCGGCTCGCGGTGCGGGCCACGACGGCCTCCGCCGCCTCCGTCTCCTCGGGCGAGGCCTTCTCATGCGGCATCGTCGTCAGCACCTCGGCTCCCGCCGCGCTCCCCACCTCGACCACGAATCTCTGCCGCTCGCCCTCGATCAGCTCCGTCAGGGCGAGATCGAATCCCGCCTCCGCCTTCGGTCCCGTCTTCATCGAAACGCAGAAGCACGTCCCGCCCGCCTCGCCGCAGTTCACCGCGACGAAGAAATTGTTCTCGCGCCTTTTGCCGTACGCGCTGTCGGGATAGGGCCCGTTCATGAACACGCGGTCCTGGATGGCGATCGCCGCCAGCTCGCAGGCGCGAACCCCGAGGAACGCAAATTTCCTTCCGTCCTCTTCGGCGCCTGCAATGGCAAACCCATCGCCCTCCTTTCGCGCCCGCCACAGCAGCTCGATCGGCGGATGAAGGAAGCGCTTCCAGGATTGCGGCCCGACCGCATAGCCAAACAAGGCCGCATCGTCCCGCCGCTCGAGCCGATAGCGTCCGGGCTCCTGCCGGTCGGTCCACCCGGCCGGCAGATCGTCGAGCCCGGCAACCTCGTCATAGACGATTGCGCCGTCCCGCACCCTCGGTCCCAGCACGCGCCACCCGCGCCCGGCCAGCGCATCGATCAGGGCGCCAACGCCTGCCCGCCCGATGACCGCCTTGGTGCCCACGGAGAGATCGTTCTCTGCCATCCCGACTCCCCCGCTGACCAACCCCGCTGCACCCTAGCACCTTCCGCCGCGCTCAGTGAACGCCGGCGCTCGCCGGCCGGAACGCCTCCGGTCCTCTCGGCGGCTGCCCCGCTTCATCCAGCTCTTTCGCTTCCTCGTCGCTGAACATCCGCGAGCGCGTCACGAAACGCACGCCATCCGCCGCCTCGAGCGAGAAGCTGTCGCCGCCCCCGCTCGTGATGTCGATCGTCAGCTCGAAATATTCCCAGTATTGGTATTCCGCGCCGCCGACATAGAACGGGCATCCCTCGATCACGCCGAGCAGCACATCGCGCGACCCGACGTGAAAGTCCCTTTGCCGGAAGCACATCGGCGCGGTGCCTTCGCAGCACCCGCCGGACTGGTGAAAGATCAGCGCCCCATGCTGGGCTTTAAGCCGGTGGATCACCTCCGCGGCCTCAGGCGTGACGATGACCCTGGCCTTCATCCGGACGCCTCCAGAAAATCGCGGAAGAGAGGGGCCGGGCGGAATTTCGGCCGCCCGGCGCCTCGCGGCACAGGGCTCAGAAAAACCCCATGGCCTTCGGGCTATAACTCACCAGCAAATTCTTCGTCTGCTGATAATGCTCCATGATCATCTTGTGGGTCTCGCGCCCGAAGCCGGACTGCTTGTATCCGCCGAACGCGGCGTGCGCCGGATACATGTGGTAGCAGTTGGTCCACACGCGGCCGGCCTGGATCTCGCGCCCGACGCGATACGCCGTCGTGCCGTTGCGGGACCACACACCCGCGCCGAGCCCATAGAGCGTGTCGTTGCCGATCGCGATCGCGTCCTCCAGCGTCTTGAACTTCGTCACCGAAAGCACCGGGCCGAAAATCTCCTCCTGGAAGATGCGCATCTTGTTGTGGCCGACGAACACGGTCGGCTTCATGTAGAAGCCGTTCTCCAGCCCGCCGCCGAGATGCGCCTGCTCCCCGCCGATCGCGCAACGAGCGCCTTCCTCCTTGCCGATCTTGACGTAGTTGAGAATCTTCTCGAGCTGCCCGCGCGAGGCCTGGGCGCCCATCATCGTCGTCGGGTCGAGCGGGTTTCCGACCTTGATCTTGCCGACGCGCGCCACCGCCTTCTCGAGGAACTTATCGAAAATCGACTCCTGCACCAGCGCCCGCGACGGGCAGGTGCACACCTCGCCCTTGTTGAAGGCGAACAGCGCAAAGCCCTCCAGCGCCTTGTCGAAGAAGGCGTCGTCCTCCGCCATCACGTCGGCGAAGAAGATGTTGGGCGACTTCCCGCCCAGCTCCAGCGTCATCGGAATGAGGTTCTCCGAGGCGTACTGCATGATCTGCCGCCCCGTCGTCGTCTCGCCGGTGAAGGAGATCTTGGCGATGCGCGGGTTCGAAGCCAGCGGCGCGCCGACCTCGGAGCCGTGCCCGTTGACGACATTGAGCACCCCCGGCGGAAGCACGTCGGCGATCAGGTCCATCAGCACCGCGAGGCTGAGCGGCGTATCGGAGGCCGGCTTGATGACGACGCAATTCCCGCAGGCGAGAGCCGGCGCCAGCTTCCACGCGGCCATCAGGAACGGGAAGTTCCACGGGATGATCTGCCCGACGACGCCCATCGGCTCCTTGAAGTGATAGGCAACCGTGTCGTTGTCGAGCTCGCCCAAGGATCCCTCCTCGGCGCGGATGCAGCCCGCGAAATAGCGGAAATGATCGGCGCCCAAGGGAATATCGGCCGCCCGCGTCTCACGGATCGGCTTGCCGTTGTCGATCGTCTCGGTGTGGGCGAGAAGCTCCAGATTCTCCTCGATCCGGTCGGCGACGCGGTTCAGGAGCCGCGCCCGCTCCGCCGGCGCCGTCCGTCCCCATGCGTCGCGCGCGGCATGAGCGGCATCGAGCGCAAGCTCGACATCCTCCGCCGAGGAGCGCGCCACTTCGGCGAGCGGCTGGCCGTCGATCGGACTCGGATCGGTGAAGTACCGCCCCTTCACCGGCGCGACCCACTTCCCGCCGATGAAATTGTCGTACCGTTTCCGCAGCTTGGCCGGCTTGATGACGGAGAGCTGAGGCTGATCGTTGGGCATGACATTCTCCTATTCAGCGCGCATCGCGGGCCCTGTCGGCCGGATGCGCCGCCGCGCGTGCTTGGACGGCCCGAGACTTGCGCCGCTCGCGGCCCCGCCTCATTGATCTGCGTCAACCCCTCCGTCCCGAACTCGGGATCACCTTCTGTGCCTTGTGGACAACCGGCACGCGAATGTGCGAAGATTTGCCTCCTGGTCCAGCCATTGAGCCGTCATCGGGAGCGGTGTTGCCGATGGATGAAATCGTCACCAGGCCACGCACGAAGGTCCGGCCGACCACCGAGCGGCCGCGCCTGCACAAGGTCATTCTCCTCAACGACGACTACACGCCCCGCGAGTTCGTTGTCACCGTGCTCAAGGCGGAATTCCGCATGAGCGAGGATCAGGCGCATCGCGTGATGATCACCGCCCATCGGCGCGGCGCCTGCGTCGTCGCCGTCTACACGAAGGACGTCGCGGAGACCAAGGCAACACGCGGCACCGAGGCGGGCCGCGCCAAGGGCTATCCGCTCATGTTCACGAGCGAGCCCGAGGAATAGGGCGCGAGCGCCCCGTCAGCTCAGCGCGGCCTTCACCCGCTCGGGCCGGAACGGCGTCTCCCTCAGCCGCACGCCGGTCGCGTCGAACACGGCATTGCTGACCACCCCCGCCGTCGGGCAGGTCGAGGGCTCTCCGGCGCCAAAGGCGGGATATTCCGGCCGGTTATTCACCAGCACGACGTCGATACGGTCGGGGATCTCCGAAAAATGCAGGATCGGATAGCCCACCCAGTCGCGGCTGGTCACATGGGCGGTATCGAATGTGACCTCCTCGTGCAGCGTGCGGCTCAAGGATTGGATCACGTTCCCCTCGACCTGGTTCCTGAGCCCGTCCGGGTTGATGACCAGCCCGCAATCATGCGCCACCACCACGCGTCCCACCCTGATCTCCCCGCTCTCTCGATCGACGGTGAGATCGAGGATCGTCGCGACCCGGACATTGTCGCGGTTGGCCCACGCAACGCCCCGACCCTTGGCGAGCGCGCCTCTCGCCGGCCCGCTGCCGTTGCGGCCGGCGCCCGCAGGCCGGCTCTCCCAGCCATAGGTTTCCGCGGCCGCCTGCAGAACCCCAATCGCGCGGGGGTCCGCGAGATGCGCGAGCCGGAACGCCAGCGGATCCTGCCCCGCCGCGGCCGCCAGCTCGTCGATGAAGGCCTCCATCGCGAAGGTCGTCTCGAACTGGGCCGGCGAGCGGAGCCACGCCGTCAACAGCGCCACGCGTCCCTCGCCGTGGCAGGCGACATCGGCATTGTCGAACCTATAGGCGTAGGTGACCGCGGGCACGCCGTGGCCGGTGTGGCCGACGGCATCCGGCTCCCCAATGAGGTCCGCCGCAATCAGGTGCGTATCGCCCGTCGTCGGAATCCACATATGATGCCGCCACGCCGACACATGGCCGCTCGCATCCAGCGCACCGGCAAGATCCTGCACGATCGCCGGCCCCTTCGGCTCCCATCCGTGCTCGTCCCAGCGCATCCATTGCACGCGCACCGGCCGCCCGACCGCCTGCGACATCACCGCCGCGTCCGCCACCACATGCTCGAAGCCGTTGCGGCCGTACGCTCCCGCACCCTCGAACCAGCGCAGCTCGATCCGCTCGGCCGGAATGCCGAGCAGCGCCGCCATGTCGCGCCGCGCCTGGTGCGGCATCTGCGTGCAAGACCAGAAAATGGCGCTGCCGTCTCGCACATCGGCGATGGCGCAAGAGGGCCCGATCGAGCCGTGCATCTGGAACGGCGTCCTGTAGGTCGCCTTCACCGTCTTCGGCGCCGCCGCAAGGGAAGTTGTCACCGATCCATGCTCGACCGCCGTGATATCGACGCCCTCCGTCCCGCGCAGCGTCTCCCAGATCCGGTCCATCGCGGGCAATCCGTTCCAGTCCGACCATTTGGCCTGGCCCGCGCCCGGACCGCTCGGGTTCAAGATGGAGCCGAGCTTCTCCGCCGCCTGGATGGCGCCCCACTCGGTCTCGGCGACGACGCCCAGGAAATTCTCGCGCCGCACGATCTGCACGAAGCCCGGAATTTCCTTGAGCCCGCTTTCATCCACGCTGAGCAGCGTGGCGCCGACACCATAAGGCCGCACCACCCGCCCATGCAGCATGCCCGGAACCCGCACATCCTGAACGTAGGTGAACTGGCCCGTCATCTTCCCCGGAATATCCTTCCGCGGAACCGACTTTCCCACCACCGTGTAGCTGGAAGGATCCTTCGTCCGCACGCCGGGCGCCACCTGCATGGCGAAAGTCCTGCCGCTGGCGCCGATCTCGTAATCGAGGCGCTTGCCCTCGACCAGCGCGCCGTACGTCACCGTGCTTCCGGGCGCGCCGATCACCGAGATCGTGCCCCCGCTGGTCACGAGCTGATTGACCGACACATTGAAATGCGCCGCCGCAAGCCGGAGCAGCACCAGTCTTCCGGCCGCCGCCGCATGGCGAATCTGCGGCCCGGCGTAGCGGATCGTGCGGCTGCCGTAGCTCGGCCCCTGATCCACCGTCTTCGACGTCGTCCCCATGACGACATCCAACCGCACCACCGGAAAATCGAGCTCCTCGGCCGCGATCTGCGCGAGCGCCGTCTCCGCGCCGGTGCCGGTCTCCACCTTTCCCGTGAACAGGGTCACGGTGTCGTCGGGGTTCACCGCCAGCCAGGCGTAGAGCTTCCCCGCCGGCGGTGGTGGCGTTATGCCGCCCCCTGCGACCGCCGCCGCCTCCGCCACTGCCGGGCCAAACAGGCTGAAGGCGATGACGAGCCCGCCCGTTCCCTGCAGAAACCCGCGCCGTCCCAGCCCGGACTCGATCACGCCCTCGCTCTCGCTCCGCCGCTCCATCTCACGCCCCCTGCCTGGCCGCGCGCTGAATGGCGCGCACGATCCGCATATGCGTGCCGCAGCGGCAGAGATTGGCATCCAGCGCCTGCTTGATCTCGTCGCGGGTCGGATGCGGCTTTTGCGCGAGAAAGCCCGCCGCCGTCATGATCATCCCGTTGATACAGTAGCCGCACTGCGCGGCCTGCTCCTCGATGAACGCCTCCTGGAGCGGATGCGGCTTCTCGATGGTGCCAAGTCCCTCCAGTGTCACGATCTTGGCCCCCTTCGCAGCACTCACCGGCATCACGCAGGAACGCGTCGCGAACCCGTTCATGAGAACGGTGCACGCCCCGCATTCGCCCAGCCCGCACCCGAATTTCGGGCCGTGCAGCCCGAGATTGTCGCGAAGCGCGTACAGCAGCATGCTGTCCGGCTCCACGGCGACATCCCGATTCTCACCGTTCACGTTGAGCGTGATTTCCTGCGGCATCGCACACTCCTTGCCGCTGGCCATCCTAATCCCGGTCCGCCGCTTCCCCGCCACGCAATTTCCAGGAAGCTTCCCCACGAATCTTTCGTGGAACCCGCCATTGAAAATCCGGATTTTTGCCCGAACTCCCTCCCCACACGCCCGGCGTCAGACGAACGTCGTATCGGGCTCCACGCCGAGCAGGAACTGGCCCGCGGTCTCGAGATTCGACGCCCGCCCCTGCAATTGCTGCGCCACCGCGTGAATATCGCGGAACCGCCGCTCGAACGGGCTCGTCTCGAAGATCGCCGTCGCCCCGGCCCAGGAATAGGCGAAGTCCGCGATCTTCGTCGCCTCGCGGATCACGTGCGTCGCCGCAAGCCGGATCGCGATGCGCTGCTCGAGCGTGATCCCATCCGCCCGCAGCACCTCCTGCCAGACTTCCGAGACCGTGCCCATCAGGTACATCCGTGCGGCCCGGAGCCGCGCCTCCGCCTCGGCGATCTCGGTACTGGCTCACCGGGCTCAATCGCATCGGGTTGCTGAGCCCGCGCGAGGTCTTCTCCTTCGCCAGCGCGATCAGCGCGTCGAGCATCGCCCGCGCGATCCCGAGGGCCACGCCCGCGAATCCGGACGCGAACAGGCTGTTGCTCGAATAATGATAGAGCGGCCCCGAATAGCGCCGCTCGGCCGGCTCGTCGCGCGCCAGCGAATGGGCCTCCGGCACGAAGAGGTTCTCCACGGCATAGGCATCGCTGCCGGTCCCGCGCAGGCCGATCACGTGCCAGATCTCCTGCAGCGACGTCTCCGTCGCCGGGAAGAGCATCGTCCGCGTCACCGGCTTTCCCTCCGGCCCGCGCCGCTCCCGCCCGTCCGCCTCGCTCACCACGCAATGCGCGCCGAGCCATGTCGCGTGGTGCCCGCCGCTGGTGAAGGACCATTTGCCGCTGACCCGGTACCCGCCCTCGACCGAAACGGCCTTTCCGCCGTAGCCGGCGCCCCAGGCGAGGATCGCCTGCGGCTCGCCGCCAAAAATCTCCTGCGCCGCCTCCGTCGGAAGGAAAGCCGCGACCGATGCGCACACATTGTTCTGCCCGAGGCACCAGGCCGTGCTCGCGTCGATCGCGGCGATCGCCTCGAGGATCGCCGCGAAGGTCGGCGGATCGATCTCGGCGCCGTTGAAGGGGCGCGGGATCAGCAGGCTGAACAGCCCCGCCGCCCGGAAATCGGCGACCAGCCGCTCCGGCAACCTCTGCTCGTGCTCGATCTCCGCCGCCGCGGCCGCGATCCGCGGCGCCAGCGCCCGCACCCGCCCGAGCCAGTCTATGGCCCCCTTGGCGATCTGCCCCTGACCGATCCCCGGCGCGCCAGCGCCCGCCGTCCCGGCCTTCAGCGCTTCATCGGGCATCGACGGCGCGTCCTCCTCCGCATCGCGAAACAGCTTCCATCCTGGGCCGGCCACCCCGTCTTGGCAAGAAAGCCGCCCAAATCCCTTGCCCCTCTACACAAACCGGGGCACCCCTCCATATAACCGCCGGAAGCGGCGCGCCTATGTGCCTGCCCCTGCTGCGCGGAGGCGGCAAACTGAGGATGATGACGAACGACGCCGCTACGGCCCTCACGCGCGAAGCTGCGCCCGCCGCTGCGCTCGCGCGGGCGCGCCCGCGCCGGACCTTCGCCATCATCTCCCACCCCGATGCCGGCAAAACCACGCTGACCGAGAAGCTCCTGCTCTTCGGCGGCGCGATCCGCGAGGCCGGCATGGTGAGGGCGCGCCGCGAGCGCCGCCACACCCGCTCGGACTGGATGAAGATCGAGCAGCAGCGCGGCATCTCCGTCTCCAGCTCGGTGATGACCTTCGAATTCGAGGACACGGTCTTCAACCTCCTCGACACACCCGGCCACCAGGACTTCAGCGAGGACACCTACCGCACTCTGACCGCCGTCGACTCGGCCGTCATGATCATCGACGCCGCCAAAGGCATCGAGCTGCAAACCCGCAAGCTCTTCGAGGTGTGCCGGCTCCGCGATATCCCGATCACCACCTTCATCAACAAGGTCGATCGCGAGGGCCGCGATCCCTTCGCGCTGGTCGACGAAATCGCATCGACCCTCGCGCTCGATGTCTGCCCCATCACCTGGCCGATCGGCATGGGCGGCCTCTTCCAAGGCTGCTGGGACTTGAGCCAGAACCGCCTCATCCGCGTCCGCCGCCCCGGCGACGCCGCCCCCGGCGACGCCGCCCCGCTCGAGGCGCTCGTCCCGCCGGCGCAAGCCGAGCAGCTCCGCGAAGATGCCGAGATGATCCATGCCGGCTATCCCGCCTTCGATCTCTCCGCCTATCGCGCCGGCCATCTCACGCCGATCTATTTCGGCAGCGCGCTCGAGGATTTCGGCGTCCGCGAGCTCCTCGAAGGCCTCGTCGCCCACGCCCCGCCGCCGCGCGGCCAGCCCGCCGATCTCCGCATCGTCGCCCCCGCGGAGCCCGCCGTCACCGGCATCGTCTTCAAGGTCCAGGCCAACATGGACCCGAACCATCGCGACCGCATCGCCTTCATGCGCGTCTGCTCGGGCCGCTTCCAGCGCGGCATGAAGCTCTACCAAGTCCGCACCGGCAAGAATTTCTCCGTCCAATCCCCCATCTTCTTCTTCGCCCAAACGCGCTCGCTCGCCGAGGAAGCCTGGCCGGGGGACATCATCGGCATCCCCAATCACGGCACGCTCCGCGTCGGCGACACGCTCTCCGAGGGCGAGCAGCTCCGCTTCTCCGGCCTGCCGGACTTCGCGCCCGAGATCCTCCGCCGCGTCCGGCTCGACGATCCCATGCGCGCCAAGCAGATGCGCCGCGCCCTCGAAGATCTCGCCGAAGAAGGCGTGGTCCAGGTGTTCCGTTCCCTGCTCGGCTCGGAGTGGATCGTCGGCGCCGTCGGCGCGCTCCAGCTCGACGTGCTGACCACGCGCGTCGAGCAGGAATACCGCCTCCGCATCGGCCTCGAGCCCGCCGCCTACGAGATGGCGCGCTGGATCGGCGCCGACGAGCCGCGCCACCTCAAGGAATTCATCGAAGCCAATCGCCACGCCATGAGCGAGGACCGCGAAGGCGCGCCCGTCTTCCTCGCCCGCAACGCCTGGGAGCTCAATTACGTGACCGAGAAGTGGCCCGCCATCCGCTTCAGCGCGACCAAGGAGCGCGCCTGAGCGCCCGCACTCACAAGCCCCCCAGATAGGCGCGCGCGAAGAACGCGCACGTCATCCCGCCCGTGCAGAAGAGCACCAGCACCCGCGTCACCCGCGCCGGCACCACGCGCCCGAGCCGCGCGCCCGCATAGCCGCCGATCACGCCGCCCGCCAGCACCGCGAGCGTCTGCGGCCACCGCACCGCGCCGGCGACGATGAAGGCGATCGAGGCGACCGCGTTGGTCGAGCTCACCAGCAGCGTCCGCGGCCCGTTCAGCGCCTTGACGTCGTCCTCGCCCATCAGGCTCCAGCCCGCCACCATCATCAGCCCGACCGCGCCGCCGAAATACCCGCCATAGACGCCAAGCGCGAACTGCAGCGCGAGCACGAGGCCCGCCCGCGCGCGCCGCCGGTGCCCGCGCGGCATCCCACCGATCCGCCGCCCGAACGCGATCGCGAGCGTCGCCGCGAGCAGCAGCCAGGGCAGTATCCGATCGAACGAGGAAGCCGGCGTCCGGAGCAGCAGCAGGCTCCCCGCGAGGCCGCCCGCCACCGTCACCCCGAGCAGCTTCAGCACCGCGATCCCGCACACCGACCCGCGTCGCCCCTCGGGCCGCTCATGATAGGCCCAGGCGCTCGCAAAGCCCCCGGGATAGAGCGCGACCGTGCTCGACGCGTTCGCCTCCACCGAAGGCACGCCCACCGCGATCAGCGCCGGCAGCGTCACGAACGTGCCCCCGCCGGCGAGCGCGTTCATCGCACCCGCCAGCAATCCGGCGCCGAACAGGAATTCCAACGCGCCCATGCCCCCGACGATGCCGCCCCGCCCCGCCCGGGCGCAATCGGCCAGTTCCGATGCTATCCTTCGCCGGAACCGAAGGCACGAACCCATGCGCTTCGACCTCGCCGACCTCCGCCTCTTCGCCGCCATCGCCGAACGCGGCAGCATCACGAGCGGCGCCGCCGCGCTGAACCTCGCCCTCGCCTCCGCGAGCCAGCGCGTCTCGGGCATGGAGGCGGTCCTCGGCGCCCCGCTGCTCGAGCGCGCCCGCCGCGGCGTCCGCCCGACCGAGGCCGGCCTCGTCCTCCTCCGCCACGCCCGCGAGCTCCTCGCCGGCGCCGAGCGCATGCAGGGCGAGCTCCGCTTCTTCTCCCAAGGCCTGCGCGGCCGCGTCCGCCTTCTCTCGAACACGGGAGCCCTGCTCGGCTTCCTGCCCCCCGTGCTCGAGAGCTTCCTTCTCGCCCATCCCGGCCTCGACATCGCGCTCGCCGAGCGTCCGAGCCCCGAGATCGTGCGCATCCTCGCCGACGGCGGCGCCGATCTCGGCATCGTCGCGGACGTCGTCGATCCCGGCGCGCTCAAGCTGCACACGCTCCGCGAGGACCGGCTCGTCCTCATCGCCGCCCGGAGCCATCCTTTCGCCGGCCGCCCCGGCATCGACTTCACCGCGCTCCTCGGCGAGCGCTTCATAGGCCTCCTCGACGCCGCCCTCGAAAGCCACCTTGCCGAGCACGCGGCGCGCCGCCGCGCAACGCTCGCCTACCGCGTCCGCCTGCGCGGCATCGGCGCCATCGGCCGCATGGTCGAGGCCGGCATCGGCGTCGCCATCCTGCCCGAAAGTGCTGCCGCGGAGCTGAGCGGCGCCGCCCTCGGCATCGTCCCGCTCACCGACGCCTGGGCCCGCCGCCGCCTCGCCCTCTGCCTCCGCGCCCCGGAAGACCTCACGCCCCACGCGCGGCTTCTCGTCGATCACATCAGGGCCGCAACCACCCCGCGCGCCTGAGCGCCTTGAGAGATCCGGGCTAGGCCCCCAGGCCCAGCGCAACCGCCACGCCGCGCCGCAGCGCCG
Source organism: uncultured Pseudomonadota bacterium (assembly GCA_963745975.1). GTDB lineage: Bacteria > Pseudomonadota > Alphaproteobacteria > Acetobacterales > Acetobacteraceae > JAKAWQ01. The sequence goes on along the minus strand of CAVUZJ010000009.1, from coordinate 328,869 downwards.
CCCGCGCCAACAGCCGCGTGGAATCGAGCGTCGGCAGCGGCGAATTCGCATCGCTCATGATGAGCGGGATCTCGGTGCAGCCGAGCACGACGGCATCGCACCCTGCCTCCTTCATCCGTTCCATCACACACCGATGGTACGCCACCGCCTCCGGCCGGAAGACGCCGCAAACCAGCTCGTCCATGATGATCCGATTGATCTCCGCCCGCTCCTCCGCGCTCGGCCGCACGACCGCGACACCCCGCGCCGCGAGCCTTCCCGGGTACACATCGCCCTCCACCAGCCAGCGCGTGCCGAGCAGCCCCACGCGGCGAAACCCCCGCGCGGCAGCCTCCGCCGCGACCGCCTCCGCGATATGCAGCCATGGCAGCGGCGATCGCGCCTCCACGCCGGGCAGCGCCTGGTGGATCGTGTTGTCGGGGCAGATCAGGAAATCGGCGCCGATCCTCGCGAGCTTGTTCGCCGAGGCGAGCATCAGAGCGCCCACGCCCTCCCAGTCCTCGCGATCGAGGCACCTCACGTACTCCGCGAGCGAGGGCGTGTGCATCGAGACCTCCGGGTGCGCATGCGCGCCCAAAAGCCCAGCTCCCTCCACGCAGATCGTCCGGTAGCAGAGCGCCGCCCCTTCGGCGGAGCAGGCGACGATCCCGATATGCTGTGTCATGACGGTCCCTCTTTTCTGCGCGGCCTCGCCCGTCCTCGGCAAGCCGGCGCCTCACCGCATTGCTGTTCCGCGTCTCCGGCCGTTTTCCTTGAACCCGCGCGCGCGGGACGTACATCGTCCGCCGAACATTCGCCGGACAACGCGCGCCGCGCGCTCGAAGGAGACACCGAGATGATCTTTCGCAAGACCGCGTCGGACCGCGCGCGCGCCCCGCTTCGCAAGGCCGAGAGAGACGGCGCGATGCCACGCCGGCCGCGCCTGCTCGCAAGCTGGCAGTGCGACGCCTCGGGCCGGCTCTCCTGCCATTGGATCGAAGCAAGCGACCCTTCGGGCGAACCCGGGGCCTGATCCATCCGTTCCACCTCGGTCACAGCCCGAATCTCTCCTTGATCAGGCGGGCGCACTCGGCCGCCGAGGCCCGGCTCGTATCGACCGTGAAATCATACGTCATGCCCTCATGGACCCGCTCGTACTGCCACCGCGCCAGCCCCATCATCCGGTCCCCGCGCTCGCGCTCCCGCGCCTCGAGCACCTCGAGCGGCGCGAACACGCCGACGAGAAAAACCTCGAACGGCGCAAGAATCTCCGTGTACTCCGCTCTCCCCGGCCCGACCAGCACATCGTCCACGATCAGATCGTTCCCCTGCGCGGCCATCGCCGCGATCGCGTGCCGCATGCCCCGGAACACGCGCGCGGCCACCGGCCCGGTCCTGATAACCACCGTGGGCTTGCCGTCCTCGTGCACCGTTTCGAACGTGAGCCCGTCGGGACGCCCGAAGCTCGCCTCCGGCAGCATCTGAAGGAACGCGTCCATCTCCACGTGCAGGAAATTCCCGCTCGCGATCGCCTGCAACGCCTTCGCGATCGAGCTTTTCCCCGCGCTGCCAACCCCGTTGAGTAGAACGATCCGGCCGGGCCTCTCCACCGCACATCTTCCCATCGCGCCCATCAGGGCTTGAACGCTCCCGATAGGCTCCCGGGACCCTCCGTCAAGCCCCGCACCCGCCGCGCGCTTTCCGCAAAGTTGTTGCGAAATCGCACAAAACGACCATACTCCGCCCCCCGACGATCATCGAAGGCCCCCCGACATGCGTCTCTTCCTCGGGATCTCGATCGCAATCCTCCTCGCCGCCGCGGCACAAGCCCAGCCCTACACCCTGGCCGACATGATCCGCGCCGGGATTGCCCAATGCATCCAGCAGCACTACGGGCAGCCGAACGCGGAAAGCCTCTGCGCCTGCTACGTGCGCCGCTGGGTCGGCCTCTGGGACCGGAACGACATCGACGTCTGGACCAATACCGGAGCGGCAACGCCGCACATGCAGGCGATGGAGGGCGTCGCAGTCTCCCAGTGCGGCATCTGAGCGCCATTTCTCGCGATCCGTCGCCGCCCCCCTCCTCGATCCCCTCCATCCCGCGATGAGCAAAGACAACGACGCGCCGGACCCCATCCGAGCACGCTGGTTCGGCGCCCCCTGGAACGCGCCCATCTGCTCCGAATTGCCGGCGCTCGCCCCGCCCACCCATCGCGCTTGCGCCTATTGCGACGGCGCCATCGGTGCGGCGGATCGCGGCATCATCCTCCCCTGGGCCAAGCCAGGCCGCACGGTCGCCAGCGACGAGCCGGTCCATCTCGCCTGCGTCTATCGCCTCACCGACATCATGCCCGCCGACGAGATCGAGCGCTTCCTTCCCGACGACGAGTGAGCGCGCCCGCCCGAGAGGCCCACTCATCCGTCAAAGCCCACGTGGGTTGGCATGACGCTGCGTTTTCACGAAGGTTGAGACCCAAGGGAAATTTCGAACCGGCTGCGGGGACTTCTCCCTGAATCGCAACCGGCTCATCAATCCCGGCCGAGGCGGGCGCACGTTATCGCCGGAATGTCGGCCTTGCCTTGGGCACAAAGCGGCCGGAATTTGCGCCAAAAGGACATCTAGAAAAACGCTCGGCGATGGACGGGCCGGGCAAACCATCGAGACATCCCGGCCTCGTTGTTATCGCCTTCGTGGCGGGATCGAGCATTGTGCGCCGCACCGGATGGGCCGCGTCGATTCGATTCCGCGAACTCGGTGCAACAAGGATGGGGTTTTGCCATGACCAACATCAAGCGCGCGCGGCGCCCGATCGCATCGCGCGGGTACATGCGTCGGCTGCTTCCACTCGTGGCTTTTGTCGCCGCGACAATGCTGGCGGGCTGCGTCTACCCGTATCCAGGCCACCCTTACCACTATGGCTACTATCATCCGGGCCCCTATTATGGCGGCGGCTGGCACTGACGACGTGGCGCCGGCAACGCCGGGGCGGCGCGTCGAACGTCCGGAATGCGCTGCGCACTTCGATCCGGCAACGTCCGTTCAGCCGATGGCCGGCACGATGTCTTGGAGCCCGTGTTCGCGCGATATAGGAAGCGGAACATGCGCCGCGATTTCCCCGCTCCCGCACGCTGGCAGGATCATCTGCGGCATCCATCGCTTCAACGGACCTCGGAGAACGCTATTATCCGCTCCAGCATGGGGTCATCCGGGGAATATTGGCTGAAATGGGCAGACAGGTAGCTATAGTGCTTTACGTGGTGGCGATGGCGGCCGTCATAGTCGGTGTAGATTTCGCGTTCTTCAGAAACCGATTCTGGGAACGGCTGGCGGCGAATATTGGCATTGTCTTGGTGTTCGGAGCTTTCTACCTCAAATTCCTCAGACATCCGTGAAGAAGCCGCGATAGCGCCCATTCGCCCCGATTGTGCATTTAGATTTTTCGGATGGTCTGGAGTCGCGCTTGCGGCGAAAGTCGGAGGCGAAAATGGTTTGGCAGCAAGGGCGGCCCTATTCGCAAGAGCCGCGTGATCGGGTGATGGCGGCGGATGATCTGAGTGCCCGGCAAGCGGCGGAGCGGTGCGCGGTCGGCGTCCCCCCTCACACCACCTGATTCCTCAACTCCTTCTCGCCCCGCCACAACCGCTCGAGATTCTCCACCATCAAATCCAGCACATTGTCCTCATACGCCCGCGTCTCGCCCGCCGTGTGCGGCGTGATGAAAACCCCCGGCACGTCCCACAGCGCCGCGCCCGCCCCCAGCGGCTCCTCGCGCGCGCAATCGAGCGCCGCCCCCGCAATCCGCCCCTCCCCGAGCGCCGCCGCCAGCGCCGCCTCGTCCACGCACGCCCCGCGCGCGACATTCACGAGATAGGCCGAGCGCCGCATCCGCCCCAACGCCTCCGCCCCGATCAGCCCTGTCGTCTCCGGCGTCAGCGGGCAGCACAGCACCACGTAATCCGCCTCACCCAACATCTCCCCAAGCTTCCCCATCCCGAAAACCGCATCCGCCCCGTTCGCCCCCGCCGCCGGATCGCGCCGCGTCCCCACCACCCGCATCTCGAACGATTTCGCCAGCCGCGCGAGCCGCCCCCCAATCCGCCCGAGCCCGACGATCGCCATCGTCTTCCCGCCAACCTCGTCCTCGCGCCGCTCCCGATCGCCCATCATCCCGCGCCAGAATTTCTTCGCCTGGTTGTCCCGCGCCTCCGGCAGCTTCCGCGACAGCGCCAGCACCAGCGCCATCGCATGCTCCGCCACCGCCCGCGCATTGGCCCCGGCCGCGCTCGCCAGCCGCACGCCTCGCGCCGCCAGCGCATCTCGCGCATATTGATCCACCCCCGCACTGATCGATTGGATGAACCGAAGCCGCCCCGCCCGCTCGAGCAGCTCGTTGCGCCACAGCCCCGAAATCACCAGCACATCGGCCGCCCCGATCTCGCGCTCCAGCGCCTCGCGGCTCCGCACCTCCACGCTCGTCATTCCCGTCCCGCGCGCCGCGAACCGCTCCTGCATCTGGTACGCCGCATGCGCGAACAGAATCCTCACGTCTTCCCGCTTCGGCAGCAATTCCCTCACCCCTTTCGTGTCCTCTTCACCGCACCATGCCCGTGCCGCGGAGGCAACGCCATGATGGATTTTTCCTACACCCGCGCCCTCCCGACCACTCGAGAGAAGCTGATCTAACCAGGGGCTCTGCCCCTGGACCCCGGCAAAGGCGGAGCCTTTGCAATCCATTCCCTACAGCACCCTACCTACCCTCTCCGCCCCCTTGGGGGGCGGGGCAGGGTGAGGTGGGGGCCCCGCCTGTCACCGACGAGCAAATTGCAGTAGCGTCCCGGAACGGCTGCGCCGTCCCAAAAGAGACCTCGCCCGCATGAAGTCACTGCCGCCCCGGCCGCTCGCCCTGCAGCTCGCCCTGCTCATCGGGGCGATGCTGTGCCAACCGCACGGCGCCGATGCCTCCACGATCCCGCAATTCCTCCCGAACCGGGACGTCGAGGTCCACTACACGGTGACCGCGCCGGGTCAGCCATCGCGCGACTACAATCTCTCGTTCAGCGCCGAGAGCGAACGGCTCCGTATCGACGATCCGGCGCACGGCCTCTGGTTCCTGGTCGACCTCCACGATTCCAGCGCGGCACTGGTGGTGCCGCAGATGCACGTGGTCGTCACGGCGCCCGATCTCGCCAACCTGGCCTCGATCCTGCAAACCGCGAAAGCCGCCCGGTTTACGCCTCTGGGAGAGGCCACCATCGCCGGGCTGCGCTGCACGCGCTACCTCGTCGTCAGCGAACAGGCGAGCGGCACAACCTGCCTCACGCACAATGGTATCGCGCTCGCGGTGTCCGGACAGGATAAGCGCGGCTCCGCCCAGGTGGTCGCAGACTCCGTTACCGAGGCCACGGTGCCGCCCGACAATTTGCTTCCGCCGCCGGACTTCTCCACCATCACGCTCCCGCCCGCCGCAATCGAGGCCCTGCTCGGCAACTAAGCCGCACTGCGCGCAAGGCGCTGCGGAAAGCCGCCGCCCGAATTTCCCGCCGCGTTAGGTGTCGCAGACGTGCAACCGTTCGAGGTCGGCGATCAATCCCGGCCCGGTCGGCTGCCATCCCAGTTTTTTCCGTGTCTGCTCGCTGGAAGCCGGCGCGTCTAAGCCCACGAACAGTGCGAGCCAGCCGAAATGGGCTTCGGCTTCTTCCGGGGCAATGGATAGAACGGGCAGCTTCAGGCGCCGGCCAATCACTTCCGCCATGTCGCGGATCGGCACGCCTTCTTCCGCGACCGCGTGGTATTTCGCGCCCGGTTCGCCCCTTTCGATCGCCAGCCTGTAGAGACGAGCCGTATCGAGAACATGCGCCGCGGGCCAGCGATTGAGCCCATCGCCCACATAGGGGAATACGCCCTTTTCGCGGGCGATCGCGATGGCATAGGTGACGAGGCCCTGCCTGACCGTGTCGTGAACTTGCGGGAGGCGCACCACCGCCACATTGACCCCCTCCGCCGCAACCGAGGCGGCCGCCTCTTCCGAGGCTGCGCGAGGAATCACGTCGGAGCCGATAACCGCGCCGTCTTCCCTGGCCGGCTGACCCGGCACGGTCTTCGCCATCCCGGTGCCGGAGGTCACGATCAGCGGCCGGTCGGAGCCCACAAGAACCGAGCCGAGCGCCTTGATGACACGGCGATCGTCCTCGCAGTTCGCCACGAATTTCGAAAAATCGTGGTTGAAGGCCAGATGGATGACGCCATCCGATCGGGCCGCGCCCTCCTTGAGACTGTCCAGATCCTCGAGCGACCCGCGATGAACCTCGGCCCCGGCTTCAGCCAGCTCCGCCGCCTTCTCGTCCGAACGACAGAGGCCGAGCACCTGATGGCCCGCCGCGACCAACTCCTTGACGACGGCCGAGCCGATGAATCCGGTCGCACCGGTGACAAACACACGCATGATCGAACATCTCCAGGTTTCGTTGGAGACAAATCTGTGCTCGCGGCCTATTCTGGTAAAGTAGTGAGATTATCGTGGTATAATGGCTAACAGGATGGGTGAGCACGTCACGCGCGAGAACCCGCTCGGGACCTATCTGAAGGACCGTCGCTCGAAGCTCGACCCGGCCGCATTCGGCTTTCCCGCGGAGCGCCGCCGCACGCCCGGCCTGCGTCGCGAGGAGGTCGCGCAGCGCGCCAACATCAGCCCGACCTGGTACACTTGGCTCGAGCAGGGACGCGGCGGCGCGCCCTCGGCGGACGTGCTCGATCGCATCGCCCGCGCCCTGATGCTGACGGATGTCGAGCGCGAGCATCTCTTCCTGCTCGGCCTCGGCCGCCCGCCCGACGTGCGCTACCGGAAGGACGAAGGCGTCACGCCGCGGCTCCAGCGCGTGCTTGATGCGTTGGAGCCGAGCCCCGCCCTCATCAGAACCGCGACCTGGGACGTGATCGCCTGGAATCGCGCTGTCGCGGTGATGCTGATCGATTACGGATCGCTGCCGCCGGAGCAGCGCAATATCCTTCGGTTCATCTTCCTCGATCCGCGCGCCCGCGCCGCGCAGTACGATTGGGAAAGCCTGGCGCGGTTCGTTCTGGGAGCGTTCCGGATAGACGCCGCCCGAGCGGGCGCCGCGGCGGAGGTTGAGCCTCTCGTCCATGAACTCTGCCGGCTCAGCCCCGAGTTCGCGGCGATGTGGCGCGACAACGATGTCCGGAGCCACGGCGAGGCCGTCAAGCACATACGCCATCCGGTTCTTGGCCCGATCGCGTTCGAATATTCGGCCTTCGCGGTCGATGGCCGGCCGGACCTCAGCATGGTGATCTACAATCCGGTGCTTCCGGCGGATCTCGATCGAATTGGATCGCTCATCGGCGCGCCGAAATCCGCGCCCCCATGATTTCCCAAGACCGCCGGCCGCAAAATCCCGGCGGCTCCCTCCCCCAAACACCCGCTCACCTCAACCTTGAGCCGCGACGCGCCCTTCCATTCTGCCCCCTTCCTCAACCAGGCAGCCGAGACCCTTCAGCGTGTCCCGCACGGCCACATCCAACGGCGTGTGCGGCTCTTCGCCCAGCACCGCCAGCAGGCGCGCATTGCCCATGCGGATCGGCGTGGTCCAGAGGTAGCGCATCTCCAGCAACTTCCCGGAACAGCGGCACGAAGGGCGACGCCAGCCGCATCAGCCCCCAGGGCATGCGCCGGACCCTTATGCCGGGATCGCCCACCGCCCTCCGGATCGCCGCGATCATCCGCGCACCATCGGCGTCCCAATTTCCCTCCATGTGGAACACCGCGAAGCTGTCGAGCCCCTCGGGCCGCTCCAGGAGGCGCACCATGGTCTCCGCGACATCGGGCACATACGCCCACTGGTGGCCGATCGCCCTGCCGGCCCGGATAGGTGATCGCGGTGACGCGCTTGCCGGGCTTGACCAGCCCCTGGGAAAACCAGTTGTTGGCGGCCCTGGGCCCGAAGAAATCGCCGGCCCGCACGATCAGCACTTGGGCGCCCGCCGTCGCAGCCTGGCGCAGCCGCCGCTCCATCTCGGCACGGATGCGGCCCTTGGCGGTCACGGGGTTCTGCGGCGAGGCCTCGTCGAGGTCGCCAAAAGCGTCCGGCCCGAAATTATAGACCGTGCCCGGCAGCACAATCCGCGCGCCGTTGGCACGGGCCGCTGCGATGGTGCTCTCCAGCATCGGCAGCACCTTTTGCGCCCAGCCGCGATAGCCCGGCGGATTGACGGCATGCACGATCACGCCGGCGCCGGCGGCGGCCGCCGCGACATCGCTCGCGGACATGGCGTCCCCCCGATGCCAGGCGATCCTCGAGCCCTTGTCCGATGCCGAGAGCCGGTCCGGATCGCGATGCATCGCCCGGACCGTCCAACCGCCCGCGGCGAGCCTCCTCGCGACCGCGCCACCGATGCCGCCGGTGGCGCCGAGCACGAGCGCGGTGCGATTGATTGCCATGGTGGTCCCTCCGGCCTTGGTTGTTCGGCGCCCTCGAGACTGGCCGCCCCTGCCGTTAAACGGAATTGTCGAAATTCGTGCAGCCTCTATACTGAAATATATGAACGAGCCGGATTGGAGCCTCTACCGGAGCTTTCTCGCCGTCCTGCGGGAAGGCTCTCTCTCCGGCGCGGCGCGCCGGCTGGCGCTGACCCAGCCGACCATCGCGCGGCATGTGGACGCGCTGGAGCGGGCGGTGGGCTTCGAGCTCTTCACCCGCTCGCAACAGGGCCTCACACCTACCGAGGGCGCGCTCGACCTCAAGCCCTATGCCGAGACCCTGGCGGCGACCGCCGCCGCTCTGCTGCGCGTGGCCTCGGGGCAGGGCAGGGCGGTCAAGGGAACGGTGCGGGTCAGTGCCAGTGAGATCATGGGCGCCGAGGTGCTGCCGCCCATCTTTGCCGCCCTGCGGGAGCGCTATCCGGAGCTCGAGATCGAGCTGGTGCTCTCGAACGAGGTCGAGAACCTGCTGCGCCGCGATGCCGACATTGCCGTGCGCATGGTCGAGCCCGAGCAAGCGGCTCTGCTGACACGGCGCCTCGGTACCGTTGCCGTGGGGCTGCACGCCCATCGCCGCTATCTCGACCGCGCCGGCACGCCGGCGAGCCTCCGCGACCTCCAAGGACACACCCTGATCGGCTTCGACCGCGAAACACCCGCGATTCGCCGCATGCGCCTCCTTGTGCCCGGCTTCGAAACGACCCGCTTTGCCTTCAGGACGGACAGCGACATCGCCCAGCTCCGGGCGATCCAATCAGGCCTGGGCATCGGCGCCTGCCAGGTGGCCTTGGCCCGGCGGGACGCCTCGCTCGAACGGCTCCTCCCCGCCGCCTTCGATCTCCGCCTCGGCGTCTGGCTCGCCATGCACGAAAATCTGCGCGCGACGTCGCGCTGCCGTGCTGTGTTCGACGGGCTGGCCGCCGGCCTCGCGGCGCATATGGATCACCCGCCTCCTGCACCGCCCGCGACGCAGGCCCGCTAACACCCGATCCACTTGGCACGCACCAGTCACCGCCGCTTTGCGCCCGCGACGATCGCCTTGCGGCGCTTTCGTCGCACCCGGAAGCGGACCCTCCCTCCCGCAACGTGGGCAGCGGCCCGTGGCGGCAAGGGGGTGTCGCCGTTCCCCGAATGTGTTACACAGCACTGCCAATGTCATACGCGGAGTGCCGACGATGCCCGAGGCAACTTTTACCTTCAGGGTGGACGACGAATTGAAGACTCGCTTCAGCACTATCGCGAGAGCGCATGACCGCACGGGCGCGCAACTGCTGCGCGACTTCATGCGGAGCTACGTCGAGCGCGAGGAGCAAGCCGGCGGTTATGACGCCTGGTTCCGGCGGCAGGTCCAAATCGGGCTCGACGCCGCAACCGCCGGGGACACGATCTCGGCCGAGGAGGTTGAGGCCGAGGCCGAGGCATGGCGTCGAAAGGCGAGGCGTAAAATCGCTCGAGGCTCTTGAAGCTCGTCTGGTCCCGCGCGGCGTCCGACGATCGCAGGGCCATCCGGGAATACGTCGCGGCTGAGAACCCACGGGCGGCCATCGCCCTCGATGAGCTGATAGGCGCGAAGGCAGCGGCTCTCGCGCGCCATCCCGAGCTCGGCCGGCCGGGCAGGGTGCCGAACACCCGCGAGCTCGTCGTGCATCGGAATTACCCGCTGGTCTACGATATTGCCGAGGGCAAGCTCGTCCGCGTGCTGCGCGTGCTGCACGCGGCCAGGCAATGGCCGTCCACGTGATCGAAGGGAGCCTCGTATACACGCCGGCAACTCCGGCCGCACTGCGCCGGCCCGAGGTCGGCGCGGCATCGCGTCCAAAACACAGGGGCGGCTATCGCGGCGCCCCGATCCACCTGCTAAGATACCGGATGAACGTAGAAAAAATCTACCGATCCTCCCAGTCCAAGGAAACTCTCTTTGCCCACAGTGAACGTTACAGGTCTACTTGCCTACGGAAAGGAGAGCCGGAAACTTCGCGCGTATGCCTACCTCACGGCGTCATTTAAGTCGACGCCGAACACATCCGACGTCGTCGACTGTCTTTTGCCGTTCCTGACAGCGGGGGTAGCGGATCAAGCGGGAAATGTATTAGACATCAATCGTTTATCGGGCTACTTGGCGGCACTAGGGCTAACGGTACCCCTCTACGTGCTCCTGCAATTGATCCCCCGCTTAGAGAGCCTGGGAGTTGTCGAGTGGAACAAAACTGCTCACCGACACATTTGTAAACCACAGAGTAGGACGACTGCGCCGAGTCGCCCCCAGGTGACGGACCTAACCCATCTTATTCCTTGCAGGGCAGGGATTCGCTGGCGGATGTAGCGTAAGCGTCTGATTTGAAGCAGACAATTGGGTGTCGACGCCAATTTCCGCCGGATCGGACGCTGCCACACCCGCCATGATCGAAGATACCCTACTGCCGTTCTCTCTGCCATCGGTACGACGCAAGAAGGTCACTGCCGCATTCGACGGCGGCCGGATGACCTCCGATGGCGGCGTGCTACTGCTCGGCGCCGTTGAGAAGGCGATCGGGATCGCCGCCAGACTTGCGCCGCTGGTGAGCGACCCGCGCAATCCGCTGCTGGTGAGGCACAGCGTCGCCGACATCCTGCGCGCGCGCATGCTTGCCATCGCCTGCGGCTATGAAGATGGCGACGACCTCGATCATCTGCGCACCGACCCCGGCTTCAAGCTGGCCTGCGGCCGCCTGCCGGACAGCGGCGACGACCTGTGCTCTCAGCCGACCGTGTCGCGCTGGGAGAACATGCCGAGCCTGCGCGAGGTGGTGCGCATGACCTACGCCATGGTCGACATCTACTGCGCCAGCTACGCGCGTCCGCCGCGCGCGGTGACGCTGGATATCGATGACACCTTCGATGTCGTGCACGGCGAGCAGCAGCTGTCGCTGTTCAACGCGCATTACGACGAGCGCTGCTTCCTGCCGATCCACGTCTATGACACCGCCACATCCCGCCCGGTGGCGGTACTGCTGCGCCCTGGCACGACGCCATCCGGTCGCGAAATCCGCGGCCATCTGCGGCGGCTGGTGCACCGGATCCGCCGCCATTGGCCCGACACGCGACTGACCATCCGCGGCGATGGGCATTACGGCCGCCCCGAGGTGATGGCTTGGGGCGAGGCCAACGGCGTTGATTACATCCTCGGCCTGCCCGGCAACGCGGTGCTCGATCGCCTGGTGGAAGCGGTCGCCGACGATGTGCGGGTTCGCCGTGCCGTGGCCCAGGCGCCGGTGGTGCGCCGCTATACCGAGACCCGCTACGGCGCCAAGTCATGGCGCTGCGAGCGACGCGTGACCGCGCGCATCGAGGCGACCACAAAAGGTCTCGATATCCGTTACGTCGTCACCAACATCGCGCGCGGGAGCGCCGCATGGCTCTACGACACACTCTATTGTGCTCGCGGTCAGGCTGAGAACCTGATCAAACTGCACAAGATCCAGCTTGCCTCCGACCGCACCAGTTGTCGTTCGCCGCTTGCCAATCAAGTGCGCCTTCTGCTGCACACCGGTGCCTACTGGCTGCTGCTGAAGATACGTGATGCCATCCCCAAGCCCCAGCCTCTGGCCAGTGCCGAGTTCACAACCTTGCGGATGCGCCTGATCAAGATCGCCGCGCGCATTACCGAGACCGCCAGTCGGGTGCGCGTCGCCCTCGCGGCCGCGCATCCCGAGGCGGCCCTGTTCGCAAGCCTGGCACGCTGCCTCCAACCGGCCGGGCCGTGACCCACGGGGCACTTGCCCCCGAGTCCGCCCAATCCCGCAAACCCCCAACGCCCGCCAGATATATGCCGAAGACGCGATGAAAAAGACGCATCGGGCACCTGCGCCCCGTGCTCAGAAAGCCAATCGCGCCTCAGCGCGCAGAATAAGACGGGCTAAGTGAGGCGTTCGAGGCGTTCGAGGAACAATTCAGCGTCTACGCGCAAGCTCACGGTCTGGACAGACCGCCACTATCCGCGAGCTGGAGCGACGCACTGATCGCTTTTCTCCGTTCAGATGCTGCAAGCGATGTCATCAAGACCACGACGATCAATGACGTCTTGATTGGCGACGTCAGCGGAGTCGAGACGTACTTGGTCGCTCGCTTCATACAGATCGCGCAGACCAAACATAGCGAAATCTTCGACACAATTGTGAAGATATTCACCGGGGTCCTGATCGAAGACTTCATTAACAATATTCAATCGGTAGGCGACGCGACAAAGTACAACCAACTCAGCATATACTATGACACCACCGTTCTTCTTCGCTTATTGGGGACGTCCGGGAAAACCCTTCAGACCGCAACGATCGAAATGCATCGGGCTCTGCAGGACTTGGGCTACAAAACGCTCTACCTTGAATATAACCTGGACGAGAGCCTACGCATTCTCAACACCATTGTGGCCGCGCATACGGCGGGAAGCGAAATCTACGGAGAGACGGCCGAGGCACTGCTCAGCAACGAGATCCGAATACCAACGCTGCTCGATCTGATCGCAACGTTCCCCGACCGACTTGGCGAACAAAACATCTTTCAGGCCGATTACCATTACCCGAGTCGCAAGTCGGAAGACATCTATCAAATCGACGAAACCGCCTTAGCCGCTGGTCTCGTGCAGGAGGCAAGCAACCGAGATCGAACCTATAGCGCCGCCAGCGCGGCAAACGATGCGCGCGCTGTTGCCATCATCATGCGGCTGAGAAGGGGGGGCGCGCGAAGGAATCTGTCGGGGTGCGGGCACGTTTTCGTCTCACGTAACCCTGTCCTGCAAGGCGTGGCCAAAAGATACGTGGCCCGCAACGTCGAAGGGTACGAGGGAGACGCGATTCCGCCCGTCTTGACGCTCGGCCAGATCACCACCGTGGCGTGGCTGGCCACCGCACGCGCGCTCGCGCCGCAAAGGGTCACCAAGGAACTTCTAGCGACATGCTACAATGCTGTCCGCCCAAGCCTCGCGTGGACCCAGCAATTTTCCAAGGCTTTGGACAAATTTCGCGCCGAAAATCCAGGCTTCGTCGAAAGTAGAGCAAACGCTGCATTGTTTCTCCAGGCCGCACGTAACGCGGCAAGGGATGAGTCCCTAAACCAACCCGCAGTTCTGAAGAAGGCAAATGTTGCAGCGCTTTTCATGGCTGCGGCCGAAGAGGCAGACGTAAGGGAGAAAGAACGGGCCGAAGAAATTGCTCGGCTCGGCGGAGAGGCAAAAGCCAAGGCCGAGGCGGAACAACGGGACGCGGAGGCTCTCCAGAAAGAGCAGGCCCGAGAGACAGAGGAACAACTATCTCGGATAGCGCGACAGGCCGAAGAGCAGGCATCTGAGCTTACCCGTCAATTCGAAGTCACACTAAAAGCTGCAGTCAGGGAAGCGGCCGAAAGGGCCAGCGCGACGGCAACCGCACACCAACAACGCGAGGCACTTGCCCACAGGACGCGCCTAGCCACCCGGGCCGCCAAAGCTATAAAAGTTGTCGTGCAGACATTGTTTGCAGCCACGTTCGGCATTTTATTTGTGCTGCTGTCGGAAGGCTATTGGGCGCCGGGAACCACCGCCAAGACAGAGCTAATCATCCTCTTTGCCATCCTGACCATCCTGTCCTTGATCGACCTTTCCGGGCGGAAAATTGTGGCCGGGCCATTCAGAGCGTTTGAACGCGGCACAACCAAGCTGCTCCTCAGAGTATTCGGAATACTCGACCCGGCGCGGGCCAGGCAGCAAGAGAGACAAGAGCCAACTCTCCCGCGGGAGAAGGCGAACGACGAGCCTAAAGCCGACATTCGATAAGAGCGTAGCGTCCCGAGCAGCCACGTCGCCCGCGGAGAACCCACCATCGTATTGGCGCCCTTCGCCGCACGCCCAAGCGCCTAGCACCCTTCGCCAGCCGCGCAAGCCGCCCGCCGATCCGCCCGAGCCCGATGATACCATCGTCTCCCCCCGCCAAGTTCGTCCTCGCGCCGCCCCTGATCGCCCATCATCCCGCGCCAGAACTCCTTCGCCCGGTTGTCCCGAGCCTCCGGCAGCTTCCGTGCGAGCGCCATCGCATGCTCCGCCACCGCCAGCGCCCCGCGGCTTCGTACCTTTATGCTCGTATGCTCGTGGCCCCCGTCCCGCGCGAGAAACCGCTCCTGCGTCTGGTACAAAGCCCGGGCAAACAACGCCCGGATTTCTTCGGCTCCCGGCAGCGGCCCCGTCACCCCTTTCGCATTCCTCCCGCTTCCCCTCCCGCCCCCCCTTCGCCCGCGCGGCGGAACCGCCCGGCCGTGAACCGGATTTCCTCGGGCGCCGCTTGCAAAAGATGCGCCGCGATCCTCTTCCCCTTGCCGATCACCTCTCTCGCCGCGTGCACCAGCGCCGCCCCCCCATGTGCATCGAGCGCACCCCGCCATGCCCGCTCCCCTCCGGCACGCGCTCGGTGTCCGTCTGCACCAGCCGGGCTTTTTCAAGCTACATCAACATTTTGTGAACTTGAAAAGAGGACGTTTTAATTGTATGGAAACATCTGGAAAAAGTAAGTAAGCACGATTTTCAGAATTATGGTCGCTACCGGGCGCTCCACCTTTCTACTGATCTGTTTGCCCCTTCTTTCCCTGACCTCATGCGGGGAATCGACGATTGGCGGAGTGCCCGTTTCAGAAATCAGCCAAACGACAGTGTCGCAGCCGCCACCAATCATCGAAGAAAGCGCAAACCAAACCAGGGGACTGGAGGCCAGCGATCGCATCGCTAGGTTCCAGAGGCTGGCGACAATGACGGGCATTGAGCCGCCCAAGATCGAAATGCTTTACGCGAAGGCCGGTACCGTACCGGGAGCGACAATGCCGATTCCGGTCGTTCGCGTAACCTTCCCTGAAGGCGTCTTCTTCAACACGAACGCCGACGATCCCATTCCGTCAGCACTTCCGGTCATCAGCCTGATCGCAGAGAACATGGCGAGGGATGTACCCGACGCAGCATTAACGATTATCGGCAACACGGATTCAACCGGCACCGAAGCGTATAACGACGCCCTATCCGAGCGCCGGGCTCTCCACGCCATGCAACTCCTTGCGGAGGACGGTGTCGATCCTCTCCAAATGACGACGGTCGCGATCGGAGATCGTCAACCGGTTGCGCCAAACAGCACTGCAGAGGGCCGAGCGCTGAACCGCCGCGTGGAGTTCCTCATTTCCGCGAGCCCTCAGGCCAATTTATCCGTTATCCAATATCAGCACGTCAACGAGGCCTATCTTTCAACGGGCACGAGCACGTTGGCCCCGACCGGTGGAAACACCGTGTCCGTTCTTCAGGCGCACAGCGTCAATATCCGGGGCGCCCAGAAGCTGGAGCTCGTCCGCGTCGGGCCGATGCAAATCGAGCGTCCTTCCACTTTGCAAGAGCCTCCGGCGTCGGAAGAGCCGCTGGCGCCAGCCCCCACCGTGCAAGAAAAGCAGTTGACGCCTATCGAACCTGCCAAGCTCAACAACGTCCCCGTCTCTCCTTAGGATTGATACCGAATAAGAGGTAAAACATGGATGCCCTGAGCGACGACACAGGCCTCATGATCAGCGACCTGCGCCAAGCGGTCGACAAGGTCCGCAAATACAGCGAGAGCGCCTCCGAGATCCCGACTCTGAGCGAGACGGAAATTCAAAATGCAATCTCCACCGAGGTGGCCCGCCGAACCGTGATCGTCGATAAGGATGGCTTAATCACGAGCGCACGCGATATTCTGTTGGCGAGAATGCAGGAATTCATTCAGAGATTTAGTAACGTTAGGCACGAGTTCAACGACAAATTGCAGCCGTTCCAGAATGCGCTTAAAGATCGTGACGCACTATCCCCAAAAATTCTTCAGCTTCAGTCCGAGCGTGACGCAGAGATAGCCAAAGAGAAGCGAAAGCTGGATACGGACCCAATTGCCGAAGACTATCGTAAGACGAAATCCAGATACGATCGACAAGTCGACATTCACGCCCACAAGCCGAACTTGAAGGCGGTCAGCTCGCGGTTTCCGTTCGACGTAAACCCGGTCTATCTCTTGATGATGCTGATCCTCGGAACGGCTGAATGGTTTATCAACTACGATACACTTTTTCTATTCTTCAATGTGCCGGTCATTGCAATCGGAGCGACTTTCGTGCTGGCAATCTGTCTTGCCGTTATCGCGCATCAGCACGGGGTCGATTTGAAGCAGTGGAAGAAGAAGTTTGGCCCATCGGTTGAGGTGAAGAACAAGCCATACGGCGTTCTCATCCTTGCCACTGTCGGCCTCGCCGCGCTCATCACGGTCACGGGTTGGATGCGCTACCAGTCTTTGATGTCCGTGGTCGCAAGCCAAAGCTCGGCCAATATCATTGGCACGCAATACAGCATGCAAATCGATCCCGAACGGGAGGTCATAATTAGCCTAGGGGCGAACTTCCTGGCTTGGTTTGTCGGCGTCTTCATCAGCTTTTTCGCCCATGACCCAGATCCAGTTTATGTCCAGACGGCAATCGATTTTAAGCGTTCCGAACGCGCGTACCTTGCAAAACGTGCCGAGTTCGAGAGGGTGGCAGATCGGATCACGCACCAGTATGGAGATAGGGTAGAAGAAGAGGAAAACCGGCTTCACAAATATGAGGCCTCCCCGAGTCTGACAGAGGCGGCGAACCTGCATGATCAGGTCGAGCGCTACGAGGACGGCTTCCGTGAGAGGGCGCTAACCTATTTCATAATCCAGCATAGCCGGATCAAGAATAGCCTTGTCGCGGCGATTACAAGCGCCAGCGGCGAGGTTTCGATGTTTAAGAGGGACAACAATGCCATCTTTCCCATTACCATGAATGACTATCAAGCCCTGTCCTGTGGGCCGGTAGATATTCAGCAATTCATGCCCGCCTAAGTCCAGGCAGGAGCCAATGCGAGCCATGGAGCCTCATTTCGGTTTCCCGGTCGCGTGGCATAGAGCACGGGTGGGCGCCAGCTTATTGGGACTGCTCGGCCTGCTCTGTCTTGGCTATCCGGCGCACTCGGCGTTTGCCCAGAGCTCACCGCAGCTGTTTGGATCACCTGGCTTAGACACGTCTTTCTGCAAGCAAAAGACGTTCCGGCAAACCGTGGTCTATGTTGATGATACATCGATCGCCGCAGGCGATGTTGCCTGGGCCAAGGACCTGGCGAATAAACTCAAAGCAACTCTGACGCCGGGAGAGCGGGTTACCGTCGTCGAGCTATCGCCTTCCCAGGGGACAAGCAACGAACTGTGGTCCGCATGCTGGCCCGATTATACGGCCGCCATGAAGGCGAAGCTCGCAAAGGGGAGCTATTTCTTTACAAGCAATCCCCTAAATGGACTCAACAGGCAGCAAGGCTTTTTTCTGAATGGCTTCGGCCAGGCCCTAACCAAGATCTACATGACGGCCACACGCAGAGGAAAGGACGGCCCCGAGGGCGCCGACTCCCCACAGAAGAAACAAATTATCGCAGCGCTGGCCTCAGACGGAGCGCGCTACTCGCAAACGACCCAAGCCATTCGAGCAATCGTCTACACAGACGGCGGCGAGAACAGCGCAATTGGATCCGTATTTGCTCACGGAGCGCCGGAGCCACCAAATGTTGGGCAAACGCTAGGGACCTATTTCAGACATAGCGTGTTTTACTTCTTTGGCATTCGGTCCGATTTCGCCAGCGATCCAACATATCTCGCCGACGTACACGAACTCTGGTCGAGCGTCATGTCGTCTATGGACACGACTATCGCCGGCTTCGGCTCGGACCTTAGTGTTACGAACTCAGTGCCGACCGCAGCACGCGAGTACCAGATCAGCTTGGACCGCAATGGGCTCCAATTAACCGGATTGATGGAACTAATGACAGATTCAGACGGTGACTTGATCGACAGTACGATCGGGATCGACCGCCTTGGCTTCGTCGCAATTTCAGGCACTTTGAATTGCAGCGATGGGGATCGGTCGTGCAATTTGCATGCGACAACGAATGGAGGCCTGACAACAACAGGCAACACGGAAACGATTACATTGAGTGGAAACGATGTCGATCACATGAAAGGCACACTCGGCGTGCCCGGGTCCATGACGTTCCCGGTTATAGCGTCAGTCACCCAATAACGAACCTTCTTTCGGGGCAGATCTGATGACAACACGTCGGTTATCCTTGCGGCTTGTTGCCAGCATTTCACTCGTGGTGCCGATGTCACTTGGCGGTTGCGCCCAGCACTACGCGAGTCCGCAGCAGGCAGCGGCCAATGCGTGCTCGGCCTTCGGGCCAGGTGCGACGTCGGGAGCGCTAATTGGCGGACTGACCGGCGCTGCAGGCGGTGCCGCGATCGGCGGGTTGGCCGGCCATAGTGGAACGGCCGCCCTCATCGGAGCGGGAGCGGGGCTTCTGGCCGGCCTGTTGGTCGGCGGTGCCATTGGGCACAATGTCGACGCGAAGGATTGTGCCGCCGCGCGCGTCGCCCTACAGAATATCGAGAACGCACCCGTCGGACAGAGGATACCATGGTCAGATCCAAGCACGGGGAGCTCTGGGTATTACGTGCCGACAGCAGCAGCGTACACCAACGAGCAGACCAATGAGATCTGTCGCCCGGTCTCTGCTAGCTACTACCTGAACGGGCATAAACCCGTCGAAGACGACACGGGCAACGTATGCCGCGACGCAAACGGAGACTGGGCCTTTCAGGCTGCGTCGAGCTAAAACGGCGGTCGCTTCCGCGATGGGACGCGCCCTCCATGCCCCAACGGGGATAGGAGTTTCGGTGCCTTGTCTTGCAAAGGCTACCCCATCGTCGCTTGGCACCGTATGCGAGACACATAACAAGAGGATCTGTGGTCCGGGGTGTTTCATTGAGCGTCCGGAATGGGTTACATTGGTCGGGATCGGGCAGCGCCATCCACTCTGATCGCCCGCCAGATCTCCTCCGACGTCCCCGGCATGTCGAGCTCGCGCACGCCCAGCGGCGCCAGCGCATCGAGAATCGCCGCCATCACCGTCTGCGGCGCCGCCATGCACCCGGCCTGTCCGGAGCCCTTCACGCCGAGCGGGTTGGCCTTGCTCGGCAGCTCCACGAGCACCGTCTCGAACGCAGGCAGATCGTCGCTTCGCGGCAGCGCGTAATCGAGCAGCGAGGCGCTCAGAAGCTGCCCCGACTCCTCCTCGTACACCGTCCGCTCGAGCATCGCCTGCCCGATCCCCTGCGCAACCCCGCCCTGCAACTGCCCCGCCGTGATCATCGGATTGATGAGCCGCCCGAAATCATCCACCGAAACATATCGCACGCAGCGCCACGCGCCCGGTCTCCGGATCGATCTCCACTTCCGCCACATGGCATCCGCTCGGAAACGTGAAGGTCTCGCAATGGTTGAGCGCGAACCCGTCGATCCCGGGCTCCGTTCCCGCCGGCAGGTTGGCCGCATCGCGCGCCGCCGCCGCGAGCGCCAGCAGATCGATCCCGCCCGCATCGTCGCCCGCGCGGTGGAACCGCCCGCCCGTGAACCGGATTTCCTCAGGTGCCGCCTGCAAAAGATGCGCCGCGATCCGCTTCCCCTTGCCGATCACCTGCTTGGCCGCGCGCACCAGCGCCGCCCCGCCCATGTGCATCGAGCGCGCCCCGCCATGCCCGTTCCCTTCCGGCACGCGCTCCGTATCCGCCTGCACCAGCCGGAATTTCTTCACGCTCAGCCCGAGCAGCTCCGCCGCAATCTCGGGAAAGCTCGTCTCGTGCCCTTGCCCGTTCGATTGCGTCCCGAGCAGCAGCTCCACCGCGCCATCGCCCGCGAACCGGATCGCCGCGTTCTCGTCAACCGCCCCGCGCGCCGTCTCGAGATAGCAGCCGACGCCGATCCCCCGAAGCCGCCCCTCGGCCCGCCGCGCGCGCCCGCCTCTCGCCGAACCCCGCATAGTCCGCCCGCGCCGTCGCCGCCTCCAAATTCGCCGCGAACCGCCCATCGTCGATCAGCGTCCCCGCCGCGTTCCGATAGGGAAACGAATTGACGATGTTCTTCTTCCGCAACAAAACCGCATCCCGCCCGGTCTCGCGCGCCGCAAGCTCGATCAGCCGCTCGATCAGGTAGTTCGCCTCGGGCTTGCCCGCCCCGCGATAGGCATCCACCGGCACCGTGTTGGTGAAGGCCCCGCGCACCTCCGCCGCCATCGCCGGAATCGCATAAACCCCGCCCATCGCCGTCATGTTGGTCGCGATCCCAGGCCCGTAGGACGAGAGATAGGCCCCGAGATTGGCCACCGTCTCCACCTCGAGCGCCAGGAACTTTCCCTCCGCGTCGAGCGCGAGCCGCGCCCGCGTCGAAGCGTCCCTTCCTTGCGTATCCGAGAGGAAATCCTCCGTCCTCTCGGCAACCCACTTCACCGCCCGCCCGAGCCGCCGCGCCGCCCACAGAAGCAGAACCCACTCCGGATAAAGAAAATTCTTCATCCCGAACCCGCCGCCGACATCGGGCGCGCGCAGCTGGATCCGCTCCAGCGGCACGCGGAACACGTCCTCCGCCAGCTCGCGCCTGATCCCCTGCACGCCCTGGCCCGTGAGCGTGAGCCGCATCGTGTCGCTCCCGGCCTCGTGGCGCGCGATCCCCGCCCGCGGCTCGATCGGTGCGACGACGACACGATTGTTGACGAGCGCGAGGCTGCTCACATGCGCCGCCCGCTTCATCGCCGCCGCCGTCGCCTCCGCATCGCCCGCGCGGAACGTGAACGCGAGATTGCCCGGCGCCTCGTCCCACACCGTAGCGGCACCCGCCGCGAGCGCCGCCCGCCCATCCACCACCGAGGGCAGCACGCGGTAATCGACTTCGATCAGCTCCGCCGCGTCGCGCGCCGCCTCCGCCGTCTCCGCGACCACGAGCGCCACCGGATCGCCGACATGCCGCACCCGCTCCACCGCCAGCGCGTATCGCGGCGGCACGATCAGCGTTCCCACGGTCTTTGGTCTCGCCACGCACGGCAGCGGCCCCAGCTCCGCGAGGTCAGCGCTCGTGAAAACGCCGGCAACGCCCGCCGCACTCCGCGCCGCGTCCGTCCCGATCCGCTCGATCGCCGCATGCGCGTGCGGCGAGCGCACCACGCACGCGTGCAGCGCTTCGTCCGCGTTCAGGTCATCGACGAATTGGCCAGATCCTGTGAGGAATCGCCGGTCCTCGAGCCGCCTCACCGCGACTGGAGCAGTGTCAGCGCCCCGCACACCGCCGCCCCGGCCGGCCCGCCCGCGGCGAACCCGCCCGCCGCGCTCCCGGCGATCTTTCCCACTTCCTGCAGTACCTGCTCGAAGCTCTTTCCGCCCTCAGCCGCGCCCGTTTGGGGCGTCGCGGTGGACGAAGCGGGAGTTGAATTCGCAATCGGCTGGATCATGGATGCGCGAACCTGTCCCTATGCCAGGAGGTGGCCGAGCCGGCCCGCCTTGGTGGCGAGGTAGCGGTCGTTCACGCCGTTCGGCGGAAAGACAAGCGGCACCCGGGCGGCGATCTCGATGCCCGCGCTCCCGAGTGCTGCAAGCTTTTCCGGGTTATTGGTTAACAAACGGATCCGTTCGAGCCCAAGCTCGGCGAGCATCGCCGCGGCAACCCGGTAGCCCCGCTCGTCCGAGCCCCACCCGAGCGCCTTGTTCGCATCCACCGTGTCCAATCCGCCGTCCTGCAGCCGATAGGCGCGAAGCTTGTTGGTGAGCCCGATCCCGCGCCCCTCCTGCGCAAGATAGAGCAGCGCCCCGGCGCCCTCCTCGGCGATCCGCGCGATGGCGCCCCGCAGCTGCGCCCCGCAATCGCAGCGCAAGCTGCCGAGCAGATCGCCGGTGAAGCACTGGGAATGCACCCGCACCAGCGGGGTCGCCCGCTCCTCCGGCCGCCCGATCAAAATCGCCAGGTGCTCGGCCCCGGTCTCCCGCACCCGGAACGCGATGATCCGCGCCTCGGGCGCCGCTTCCAGCGGAACCCGCGCCTCGGAGACGCGCTGGAGATGGAGCGGCCGCTCCGGCGAGCACGCCAGCACATCCGCCGCGTCCACCGAGAGAATCCCGAGCCGGCCCGCGATCTCCCCCGCCTCCTTCCGGCTCGGCGCCACCAGCGCCGCCGGCAGCAGCCGCGCCTGCTTGGCGAGCGCCAGCGCGGCCGGCGCCGCGGCCGGCAGCGCCCCGGCCGGCTCCAGCTCGCCCTTCAAGCGCGGCTGCCCCGCCGTCGGGTCCGCCAGCTTGAGCAGCAGCTCCGGGTCGAGCTTGTTGCTGCCGAGCCGCACGCCGATCGCCTCCTGCCCCGGCTCGAGCGGCCGGCGCAGCAGGGCCGCCGCCCGCCCCGGCGCCAGCACCAGGATCGGCGGCCCCGCCGCCAGCTCCGTGAATTCCTCAAGCGCCCGCCCGCTCGCCGTCTCGGCCGCGAGCACGACAAGACCGGGCTCTCCCCTCAGCAGCAGCGGCACGCCCGCCGCCAGGTCCGCCGCCGCCCGGCGCACGACGCGCAGCGCCACCCCCGCCTCATCGGGCGCGGCCGGCGTCAGTTCGGCAGAGGCGAAGGGGTCCGCACGGGGCCAAAGGCGCGTCATCACCCAACCATCTTATGCTGGAGCACCCCAAAAGCATCCCCCCGGTCGGCGAGGGCAAGCAGCTTCGGGCATCCGCAGGATATGGCGAGACGGCCCCCCTTGTCTTGCATCTCCTCACGGAATTGTGTGCACTGTTAACGATGCATGGATCCGCCTCCTGTAAGGAGGACTTGCCACACGAGTATCACTTTTCAGGCCAAAGATCGTGTGTGGCCATCCGGGCCTGGAAATCCTGGCTCGCGGCAGATTGAGGAGCGGACGATGGCGGGTGAACGCCCGATACTGGTCGTCGATGACGACCGCGCCCTGCGGGCCACGTTGGCGGAGCAGCTCGCGGTGGAAGGGGAGTTCGCTGCCGTGGAGGCGGCCACCCTCGCCGATGCCGAGGCCCTGCTCGCGGCGAGGGAGTCCCGGTTCGATGCCCTGATCCTCGACCTCCGCCTGCCGGACGGGGACGGGCGGGACTTCTGCGCGCGCCTCCGCCGCCAGGGCCTCAAAATCCCGATCATCATGCTCACCGGCTCGGACCAGGAATCGGACGTCGTGCAGGGCCTCGATTCCGGCGCCAACGACTACATCGCCAAGCCGTTCCGGCTTGGCCGAGCTGCTCGCGCGCCTGCGCGCCCAGCTCCGCATCTTCGAGAACAGCGAGGACGCGATCTTCGCGATCGGCCCCTACACCTTCCGCCCGGCCGCCAAGCTCCTCCAGGAGCCCGGCCGCAGCCGGCGCATCCGGCTGACCGAGAAGGAAACCGCCATCCTCAAGTTCCTCTACCGCTCCGGCAGCCGCCCGGTCGCCCGCCAGGTCCTGCTGAACGAGGTCTGGGGCTACAACGCCGCCGTCACCACCCACACGCTCGAGACGCACATCTACCGCCTCCGCCAGAAGATCGAGCCCGATCCCTCGCGCGCGCGGCTCCTGATCACCGAGGGCGGCGGCTACCGGCTGAACCCGCAGGGCCTGCCCAACCCGCCGGAGGCCCATCCCGCTCTCGCGTCCGAAAAACCGGACTGAAAATCAAAAAATAGACAGAAACAAACGCCCTTAGATGGGCCAGATCGTGGGTACCCCACCCCCGGTCACTTAAGCAAAATCAAGGAGTCGTCGTCGGTTGTGGCGGGCTCAGCGGCAGCGTGCCGAGCACGCCCGGCTGCGGCCCCATTGCCGGCGAGGGGCCCGCTGCCGCCGGCGGGGCCGTCGGCGCCGCGCTCTGCTCGCCCGGCCCCGGCAGCGGCTGGGCCTCGATCGGCGTCGCCGCCGCCGAGCCCTGCACCAGCCATTCGCCGAGCGTCCGCCTGAGCTGGTACTCGAACTCGACGTTCATGCTGTTCATCATGTGCCGCGTCAGGTCGTAGAGCGCCGAACGGAAGGGCACGCCCTCGCCGCCCGGCGCCGGCTCGGTCTGCGAGACGCGCGCCTCGGCGAAGCCCGCCCTGGTCCCGTCGGCCGAATAGACATCGAGCCGCACCGCGAACGAGCCGTCGAGCTCCGATCCGTTGCGCACCAAAGATGCGTCCTCGATCACGAACACGGCTCTTCCGGACGTGCCGTACGCGCCGAGACGATCCTCCCCCATCTGGCGGAGCGCGGCCGCCGGCGTCTCCGGCGAAAGCGATTCCACGTGATCGGCGTCATCGCTCGGCTGCCAGTCATCCTCGATCGAGATCGAGGAGACGTTGAGCTTGAGCACGGGGAGATAATTGTAGCGCAGCGGGGCGAAGCTCACGTTCTCCGGCCCGCCGCCCCCGCAGCCCCAAAGGGCCAACGAAGGTGCCAGGACCAGCGCCAGCACCATTCGCCGGCGCAAGCCGCGTCCGGTCATCGAAAGAGGCTCCTCAGGGCGATTCTCCTTGCGCCGCGCAACCTGACGCGCGCCTGCCCCCCGGTCAATCGGCCGCGCCGCGCCCCGGCAGCTCGGCTCGCGGAAAGCGGAAATCATGGTTGCAGAATTCGCAGGTCACGGTGATCGTCCCGTCGGTCGCCATGTGGTCGAGATCGTCGGGGCCGAACCCGGCCAGCACCCCCGAGAGCCGCGCCCGCGTGCACCGGCAGCCATAGGCGAGCGCCCGCGGCCGGTCCGCCGCCACCCCCGCGCTATGGAACAGCCGATAGAGCAGCCGCTCGGGCGCCAG
The DNA here is from genome assembly GCA_963745975.1 of uncultured Pseudomonadota bacterium. GTDB lineage: Bacteria > Pseudomonadota > Alphaproteobacteria > Acetobacterales > Acetobacteraceae > JAKAWQ01. The sequence continues at coordinate 303,738 of CAVUZJ010000009.1, read as the reverse complement.
CCCGTCGTCGAGCAGCTCGCCATCCGAAACCGTGGCCCCGAGCGCGGTCGCCGTGCGCCAGGCCTCCGCGCTCTCTTCCGGGTCGGAGTTTCGCGTGCCCGGGATGCGCTCCAGGATGAGCGCCCCGGCGCGCCAGCCGTCCGCCGCGCGCGAAGCCGCCAGCCGCACCAGCCCCGCGAGCTGCACGCTCTCGCGGAAATAGGCGAGCGCCATCTCCTCGAAGCTCTCGCCCCCGATCGCGACGATCCCCTGGTGCGGGTGCATCCGCGCCCCGCGATCGACGGTGAAGGCGAGATAGCCCTGCCCGATCAGGGCGGCGGCCGACGGCGTCTCCTCCGCCTCCAGAAGTGCTTCGAGCCGCTCCGGCACGGTGCGGACATAGAATCGCAACTCGCCCGCATCGGTGCAGTCCGCAACCAGGTGCGGCACCGGCCCGTCGCCCTTGATCTGCAGGCTGAAGGTGCCGCGGAACTTCATCGGCATCGCGAGCCCCGCCACCAGCGCGAGCGCCTGCCCGGCCAGCCCCGCAATCATCGGATGATGCCGATGGCGGCCGAGCAGCGCCTCAGCGAGCGGCCCGAGCCGCACCAGCCGGCCCCGCACCGCCGAGCGCGGCAGGAAGAACGGCACCACCGCGCGCGGCACCACGATGTCCGGCACGTCCGGGCGCAGCCGGTCGAGGAAGGCGGGGATCTCAGCCATTCAGGACGGAAGGCGCAGCCAGGGCGGCGTGCGCGGCGTCAGCACCGCCTCGCCGCACATCAGCTTCTCGGCGAGCGCATCGAGGCGAAGCGAGGCAAGCCCCAGCTCCCCCCGCCCGGAGCGCATCGCCCCGCGCACCACGCCTCCCGCGAGCACCGGCGTCTCCGGCGCGGGCAGCGGGCCCGCGACGGCCACCGGCATGAGCCGCCGCTTGATCAGTCCGCGATAGCGCGTCCGCGCCGTCAGCTCCTGGCCCATGTAGCAGCCCTTGGTCCAGGAGACGCCCGCCAGCTCGTCGAACCCCGCCTCGAGGAGCAGCGTCCGCTCGGCCTCGAGGTCGCGCGAGCCGTCCGGTAGCCCGAGCGCCAGCCGATGCAGGTCCCATTCCTCGAAGCGCGCATTGGCCGCGAGCGGCGCGCTCGAAAGAAGCCGCCATCCCGCCTCTTCAAGCCGCGGGTCGGGCGCCGCGACCACCCGTTCGCCGATCTCCGGAACCCCGCCCCAGGCCCCGTACACCGCGAGCCCCTCCGACACATCCTCGACCGAAACACGAGCGCGCAGCCGGAAACGCCGTAGCCGCGCGAGCAGCATCGGGATCTGCCCGCGCTCGCAATCGAGCAGCAGCCGCTCGCCGTCGTCGAGGATGAAGAAATCGGCAAGCCATTTGCCCTGGGGCGTGAGCAGCGCCGCCCATACCGCCCGCCCGGGCGCGGCGCCGGCGACATCGTTCGAAACCAGCCCCTGGAGGAACTCCCGACGATCCTCGCCCGCGACCGCGAGGACGCCGCGTTCGGGCAGAAGCGCAAGAAAGACCATGCGCCAGGAATTGGGCCCTGGCGCCCGCGCCGGCAAGACGTGCTAGGCAGAGGGTCGTTTCGGAACATGCCCCCGAAGGAGAGAGAAAGCCTGATGTGCGGAATTGCGGGCCTCATCCTGCGCGCCGACGCCCCGCCGCCCAACCCCGAGACGCTGGCGCGCCTCTCCCGCGCGCTCGCCCATCGCGGCCCGGACGGCACCGGCCAGACCATGGTCGGCCGCATCGCGCTCCTCAGCACGCGCCTCGCGATCATCGATATCGAGGGCGGCGACCAGCCGCTCTTCGCCGGCGCCGCCGCGCTCGTCGCGAACGGCGAGATCTACAATTACCGAGAGCTCCGCGCTTCGATGCCCGAGGTCCATTTCGCGACCGACAGCGATTGCGAATCCCCGCTCCATCTCTGGCTCCGCGACGGCGCCGACTACGCCAAGCCGCTTCGCGGCATGTATGCGATCGCCGTCCACGAGCGCCTCGGCCGCACCGTCACGCTCTCGCGCGACCCGTTCGGCATCAAGCCGCTCTATCTCGCCCAGACCGAGGACGGCCTCGCCTTCGCCTCCGAGCCGCAGGCGCTGCTCGAGGCCGGGCTCGTGCCGCGCACCGTGCGCCCGGAAGCGCGCGACGAATTGCTGCAGATCCAGTTCGTGACCGGCTCCGAGACGATCTTCGAGGGCATCCATCGCGTCCTCCCTGGCGAGACGCTCACCTGCGCCGACGGGCGCGTGCTCGACCGCCGCCGCCTCGCCGCCCTGCCCGAGGGCGGCCCGGAGGACATCACCGAGGAAGCGGCGCTCGCCCGCCTCGACGCCGCGCTCGCGGAAAGCGTCGAGCTGCATCTGCGGAGCGACGTGCCCTACGGCCTCTTCCTCTCCGGCGGCATCGACAGCTCGGCGGTGCTGGCGATGATGCGCCGCCTCACCAACCAGGAGGTGCTCGCCTTCACCGCGGGCTTCGCCGCCCCCGGCGCGGCCGACGAGCGCCAATCGGCCTCCGTCGTCGCGCGCGCGGTCGGCGCCCGCCACGAAACCATCGAGATCACCGAGGCGATGGTCTGGGAGCATCTGCCCGAGATCGTCGCCTGCATGGACGACCCCGCCGCCGACTACGCGATCATCCCGAGCTGGTTCCTCGCCCGCCGCGCCCGCCAGGACGTGAAGGTCGTGCTCTCCGGCGAGGGCGGGGACGAGATGTTCGCCGGCTACGGCCGCTACCGCACGGCCGTGCGGCCCTGGTGGCTGGGCGGGCGCGTCATGCGCGCGCGCGGCACCTTCGATCGCCTTTCCATCCTCCGCGCGCGCCCGAGCGGCTGGCGCGACGGCCTCGCCGCGGACGAGGCGACGACGACCCCCGGCGAGGGCCGCACGCGCCTCGCCACCGTCCAGGCCGCCGACGTCGCCGGCTGGCTCCCGAACGATCTCCTCCTCAAGCTCGATCGCTGCCTGATGGCGCACGGTGTCGAGGGCCGCACGCCGCTCCTCGATCGCGGCGTCGCCGAAGCGACCTTCCGCCTGCCCGACCACCTCAAGGTCCGCCGCGGCCAGGGCAAATGGCTGCTCCGGCGCTGGCTCGAGCAGAACCTCCCGGCCGCGCAGCCCTTCGCCCGCAAGCAGGGCTTCACCGTCCCCGTCGGCGCCTGGATCGCCGCCGCCGGTGCCCGCCTCGGCCCGCTGGTCGCCGCCTCGCCCGCGATCGCCGAGCTCGCCGAGCCCGCGCGCGTGACCGCCCTCTTCCGCAACGCCGCCGGCCGCCGCGAGGGCTTCGCCGCCTGGGCGCTCCTCTTCTACGCCCTCTGGCACCGCCGCCACGTCGAGGGCCTGATGCCCGCCGGCGACGTCTTCGCAACCCTCGCGGCGCACTGAGCGCCCGTGCCCGAGCTCTTCGACCTCCTCATCCGGGGCGGCAGCGTCGTCCTCCCCTGGGGGATCGAGGCGCTCGATATCGGCGTCCGGTCGGGACGCATCGCGGCCCTCGGCGCGACCTCCGCCGCGAGTGCCGCCGAGACCATCGACGCCAAGGGCCTCACTGTCCTGCCCGGGTTGATCGATCCCCACGTCCATCTGCGCGATCCCGGCGATCCCGCCGTCGAGACCATCCCCACCGGTACCCGCGGCGCGGTCCTCGGCGGGCTCACCGCCGTCTTCGACATGCCCAACACCACCCCCGCAATCACCGACGCCGCGCAGCTCGCCTGGAAGCAGGCCTATGTCGAGCGCTCCTCGTGGTGCGACATCGGGCTCTATGTCGGCGGGACCAAGACCAACATCGCCTCCCTCGCCGCCCTCGAAACCGAGCGCGGCGTTTGTGCAATCAAGATCTTCGCCGGCAGCTCGACCGGCGATCTCCTGGTCGAGGACGACGAGAGCCTGGAGCGCGTCATGCGCGCCGGCGGCCGGCGCATCGCCTACCACTCGGAGGACGAGTACCGGCTCCGCGCCCGCCGCGCCCTCTTCCACACCGGCGAGCCCTATGCCCGGCACATGGAATGGCGCGACGAGGAGACCGCCTTCCTTGGCACGCGCCGGCTGATGGCGCTCGCGCGCGAGACCGGCCGCCCCGCCCACATCCTCCACGTCTCGACCGCCGAGGAACTCGCCTACCTCGCCGAGTATCGCGACATCGCGACCGTCGAGGTCCTGCTGAACCACCTGACGCAGGTCGCCCCGGACGCCTACGACGCCCTCGGCGGCTACGCGGTGATGAACCCGCCGATCCGCGGCCCCCGCCATCGCGACGCCGCCTGGGAAGCCGTGCGCGACGGCACGGTGGACTGCATCGGCTCGGACCACGCGCCCCACAACCGCGCCGCGAAGGAAAAACCCTGGCCGGACTGCGCGGCCGGCCTCACCGGCGTCCAGACGCTCGTCCCGATGATGCTCGACCACGTCAATGCCGGTAGGCTCGGCCTCTCCCGCCTCGCGGACTTGATGTCCGGCGGCCCGGCGCGCGTCTACGGCGTCGCCGCGAAGGGCCGCATCGCTGCCGGCTACGACGCCGACTTCACCATCGTCGATCTCCGCCGCCGGCGGCGCATCGAGGAGAGCTGGCTCGTCTCTCCCTGCGGCTGGAGCCCCTTCGCCGGCACCACCGTCCAGGGCTGGCCAATCCTCACGATCGTGCGCGGCCACGTGGTGATGCGCGAGGACGAGGTCCTCGGTGCGCCCACCGGAAGGCTCGTGCGGTTCAGCTAAGCTCCCGCCGCCACCGCTCGGCGGCTTCCCTGACATTGCCGGGCGCCGTGCCGCCCTCGGACGTGCGCGAGGCAATCGAGGCCTCGACCGAGAGCACGCCGTAGATCGCCTCCGTGATCCGCGGCTCCTCCGCCTGCATCTCCGCGAGCGTCAGCTCGGCGAGCGCCGCACCCCGCGCCTCGGCCTTGGCGACCAGCCGCCCGGTCACATGGTGCGCCGTGCGGAACGGCAGCCCGAGCGCGCGCACCAGCCAGTCGGCGAGATCGGTCGCGGTCGAGAACCCCTCTCCCGCCATCGCCCGCATCCGCGCGGCGTCGGGCACGAGGTCGCGGACCATCCCCTCCATCGCCGCGAGCGAGAGCGAGAGCGCCCCGGCCGCGTCGAACACCGGCTCCTTGTCCTCCTGGAGGTCCTTGCCGTAGGCGAGCGGCAGGCCCTTCAGCACGGTCAGCAGCGCGACGAACGCGCCGCCCACGCGCCCCGTCTTCGCCCGCACCAGCTCGGCCGCGTCCGGGTTGCGCTTCTGCGGCATGATCGAGCTGCCGGTCGTGAAGGCGTCCGAGAGCCGGATGAAGCCGAAGCCCGGGCTCGCCCAGAGCACGATCTCCTCGGCGAGCCGCGAGAGATGCGCGGCCGCCATCGAAGCAGCCGCGAGGAACTCGAGCGCGAAGTCCCTGTCCGACACCGCATCGAGCGAGTTCCCGCACGGCCGTTCGAACCCCAGCCCTGCGGCCGTTATCGCCCTATCGATCGGAAAGGCCGTCCCGGCGAGCGCGGCCGCGCCGAGCGGGCATTCGTTGAGCCGCCGCCTGCAATCGGCGAACCGGCCGCGGTCGCGCGCGAGCATCTCGACATAGGCGAGCAGGTGATGCCCGAAGGTGATCGGCTGCGCCGGCTGGAGGTGCGTGAAGCCCGGCATCGGGTCGGCCGCATGCTCCAGCGCGCGCTCGGCCAGCGCCCGCATCAGCCGCACAATCTGCCCATCGAGCCCGTCGATCGCCTCGCGGAGCCAGAGCCGCAGGTCCGTCGCCACCTGGTCGTTGCGGCTCCGCGCCGTGTGCAGCCGCCGTCCCGCCTCGCCGATCCGCGCGATGAGCCGCGCTTCGATATTCGTGTGGATGTCCTCGAGCGCGGGGTCGAACACGAACTGCCCCGCCGCGATCTCGGCCCCGATCGCCTCGAGCCCCTCGCGAATCGCCCTGCCGTCCGCCTCGCTCAGCACCCCCACGTGCGTGAGCATCGCCGCATGGGCGAGCGAGCCCTCGATGTCCTGCCGCCAGAGGCGCTGATCGAACCCGATCGAGGCGTTGATCTCCGCCATCACCGCCGCGGGTCCCGCGGCGAACCGCCCGCCCCACTGCAAATTCGCGGGAACTGACTTGGGCTTCGGTGCTGGCACGAATTCGCTTCCCCCGCCGCGTGATTGGGCGGCCCGGACAATACGGGGGGCCCAAATGCCCGGCAACATGGCCGCGCCAGACCGCCGGCGACCGCGCACTTCCGTCGCGACCGGCGAAGCCTGCGCCCCCTGGACACAAGCCTGCCGCGATGCCCAACCTCGCGTGGCACCGAGGAGCGTTCCCGATAATGATCATCGATTCACAGGTCCACGCCTATGAGGCGAACACGCCGAAGCGACCCTGGCACAGCGTGCCGAACTGGCCCGATCACGTCACGGGTGACGAGATGGTCGCGGCGATGGACAAAGTCGGCGTCGACGGCGCGATCTTCATCTCCTCCTTTTCCATGTACCGCTACGACGCCAGCTACGCGGTGGAAGTGCAACAGGCCCATCCTGGCCGCTTCGCCATCGTCAAGCCGGTCGATCCGGACGATCCGGGGGTGGCCGATGTCGTCGCCGACTGGAAGAAGATCCCGGGCGCGGTCGGAGTCCGGATCCTGCTGCCGAAAGAGGCCGGGCGCGAGCCCAACGACCCGGGCCTCGACCGGATCCTGCGCGCGGCGGCTCGTCACGATTTTCCGGTCAACATCTTGTGCTGGGGCAACCTGGACACGGGCGCGGCGCTCATCGATCGCCACCCCGACACGCGCTTCATCATCGACCATCTGGGCATCCTGCAGCCGCGCGTGCCGCCCGCTCCGCCGCAGCCCTGGGCCGACCTCCCGAAGGTGCTGGAGCTCGCCAAGCGCCCGAACGCGGTGATCAAGGTCAGCGGTGCCTGCACGCTGTCCCGGGAGCCCTATCCTTTTCCGGACATCTGGGACCCGCTTGCCCGCGTGTTCGATGCCTGGGGTGTTGAACGCTGCCTCTGGGGCACGGACTGGACGCGCGCCTTCGCTGTCGTCAACTATGAGCGGGCCGTCGAGCCTTTTCTCAACACCGACCGCCTGAGCGACACGGACCGGGCAATGCTCATGGGCGGCGCCTGTGCTCGCGCTTACGGCTGGTCGCCGCGGAAAGCTTAGCGCGGGAAGGGTCACCTCGCCGGCCGGGCAAGCGAATCCTCGTGCCGCAAGCCGCGCCGCCAACTCGTGGAACTATCCGCCGCTCAACCGCGTCGTCCCATTTCCGATACGGTTTAGACCAGTCGCATCGACCGATCGAAATGGTCAGCCGCATGCGCGATATCCGCGCTTCGAAGGCCAAAACCCGCTTGCCCCAAATCCTCGATGAGGTGGAGCGTGGGGAAACCGTTCGCATCACGCGCCATGGCCGCATGTCGGGCCTTCGACGACGAGGACCATCCTGCCGCTTCCCTCGCGCTGGAAGCTATCCGCGCGGACGAGGGCAATGGCGCCAAGCCTCCGGTGCTTCGAAGTCCGCAACCCGCACCCGCGCCGGCCCTGCAAGCCAGTTCCTCGCCTGGTGTGAAACGCGGGGGCGCGCACTTGGCACGATCCGGCCGATCGACGTGGCGAGCCACGTCGAGACCCGGTGACCGGTCGTTCATCGGACAGAGACACGACCGCGCTCATGCCCCCTCTTGCCGGCGCCCTCTACGGACGTTTCGGCTGCGCGCCCAACTCCTCGCGCACCATCAGATGCCGCACCGCGAACCCATGCCGGGCCGCAAGAATCTCGGCGACCCGCCGCCGATGGCAGATCGCCGGATCGGCCTCGTAGCAGAGCAGGCAGGACGGTTCCCGCCCCACCAGCTCCGCCAGCTCCTGCAACGCGATCTCCGCTTCCGCCGTCTCCAGCCTCGCATCGACGATCCGCCAGAACCTCTCCCACTGGTGCCTGCGGTTGGCTTCGCGCCCCTCAGGCGGCGTGCCGAGCGCGCGCAGATGGACGTAGCCGATTCCCCCCTCCGCCAGTCCCGCCGCAAGCGCACGTTTGGAGAAGCCGGCGCGGCGCGAGAGCGGAAGATCGCGTACATCGATCACCTGCCGGATCCCGGCCGATCGCAGCCGCGCCAGGAATTCCGCCCAACCGGTTTTCTCGTAGCCGATCGTCGAGACGAGCCCGATCATCCGCTCATCATACCCCGCGTCCCGTCGGGCGCGAACGCGCCGCCTTGAACCGCAGCGCGCGGCATCCGACGTGCCGAAAACGATGCCACCCGACAATCTCTCGACCCCGCCCGAGCAGCTTCGCCTAACCACCAAGGGCTGGTCGAACCTCGCCTTGCCGGTGCTGCTCTACCGCAACGCCGTCCCCGCGGCCGCCGGCGACGACACGGCGCGCCGCATGGAAGCCCTCTTCGACGAGACCGGCTGGCCGCCCTCATGGCGGAACGGCGTCTTCCGCTTCCACCATTATCATTCCAATGCCCATGAAGTGCTGGGCTTCGCGCGCGGTGCCGCCCGCCTCATCCTGGGCGGCCCCGACGGCGCCGCGCTCGCCGTCGCCGCCGGAGACGTCGCCGCGCTGCCGGCCGGCACCGGCCATTTCCTGATCGAGGCCGATCCGGATTTTCTCGTGGTCGGCGCCTATCCGCCGGATCAGCGCGATTACGACCTCTGTCGCACCGCCACCACGGCGGCGTCTGCCTCGGGCATGGCGGCGCTCGCATTTCCCCCGACAGATCCGGTCCTCGGCCGGAACGGGCCTCTTCCCGAGATCTGGAGGGCGGCGCGTTGGAGCAGCGCCCGCACAGCGCGATCGGCAACAAGCGCCCGATCGAGCTCATGAGTTGGTCAGCAGAGGCTCAGCCGCCCTGACCCAATATGGCCCGAAAAGGGCCAGGCTCGTGGTCCAAAGAGCAGTTCAATCTGCCCCTTCCATTCTTGATAACAGATTTTATCGAGAGAGGCGCTATTGCGTGTCGAATCAGGTCAGCGAGCCGAAGCGGAAGGCGAATGTCCGGCCAGGGGCGCGAACGGCCGCCCGTGACCCGCACAAACGAACGTCTGCCGGCCGACGTTGCGCACTTCCAAGCCGCCATTCCGCTCGCGGCCAGAGATTTCGGGAGACGACCGCCTCCAAGGGCCGGGGCCCGAAGCGCCGGCCCACGGGCCTGAGCCGGACCGCAAAGCGGACCCATCACGCGGAACGGGCGCAACCGCCCTCGACATGGCCACGGGGGCAATATAGATTGACATAATGGCCATTCCGGAGCGAGGGCTTGCCTCCGGCCACCGCGCGGCCCATGGGCGCGGCCACGGACACCGGAGGGAGACCCCGCATGATCTCGCTCGCCCGCCTCACGCTCGCCGACCGCTCCGGCCTCGCCCGCGAACGCTTCCGTCTCGAGGCCGCGCTCACCGGCACCGGCCACATCGCACTCACGCTGGAGCAGGGGATCGAACCCGACCGCCCCTGGGGCATCACCGTCGCCCTGATGCCCACCTTCAGCCTCGCCGATCTCCGCCGCCTGCGTGACCTGCTGACCTCGGTGATCTTCTCCGCCGAGGCCTGCCTCGATGCGGCGAATGCGAGAGGGGGGACTCGAACCCCCATGGCCTCACGGCCGCGCGATTTTGAGTCGCGTACGTCTACCGGTTCCGTCACTCTCGCAAGCGCTGCGGGACCTGAGAAGAATCGCCGCCGCGGCAAAGCCTGACAAGGGGCAACCGGCGGCGGGCGGATCGGAACGAGAAGCAAATAAGAGCCCCCGCGCCAGCCAAGCGGCCACGCCACGCGCCGTCCCGCCGCTTCCTCCGCCAGCGGATCGCCTGAAGCGCGATCGCATCGCTCCATCCTGGCCTCGCTACCGTGCGCAATCGAGCAGCACGCCGAGCCCCTCGCTGCGCCGGAGGATCAGCGCGGCGCGGTCCGCGACCCATGGATCGGGCGGCAGCGGCGACCAGTGCAGCGGGTCGGGCAGGATCACGGCGAGCCTCGCCGCTTCGTCCGGCGTCAGCGAGGCCGCGCTGTGGCCGAACCAGTGCCGCGCCGCGGCCTCGGCGCCGAACACGCCGGGGCCGAGCTCAACGCTGTTCAGATAGACTTCGAGGATGCGCCGCTTCGGCCAGAGGATCGCGATTTGCGGCGTGAGCCAAAGCTCGAGCGCCTTGCGCAGCAGGCTGCGCGCCGGCCAGAGGAAGACGTTCCGTGCCACCTGCATGGTCATGGTGCTGGCCCCGCGCGGGCGGCTTCCGTGCAGCCATCCGTTCGCCTGGTCCCACAGCGCCGAGCCGTCGATGCCGAAGGGCTCGGCGCAGAAGAGATCGTCCTCCGAGGCGATGACGGCGCGCGGCAGCGTAGGCGCGATCCGCCGATAGGGCACCCACTCGTGATGCAGCGCGTAGCCCTGCACAAGGCGAATCACCATCAGCGACGTCACCGGCACCGGCAGGAAGCGGAAGATGGCAATCACCGCCGGCGGCCCGAGCACCAACACGAACAGGACGGTCCGGGCCCATCGTCGCACGGTGCCCGGGCGGCGGTTCCGTTGGGGCATGCGCGGCTGCCTAAAGCCCGATCGCCGGAGGCGCAACCGCCCCGGCATGGCCAATCCAGCAATATCCGTTGACACGATGACTATTTCGGCGCGACGCCGTGCACCGCCTCGCCGCCGCGACGCGCGGGCAGCCGCGGGAGGAGGTGCGCCGATGGAGAGCGAGGACCAGGGCACCGCGGCGAGCCGCCGCCCACCCCTCTCCGCCATGTTTCGCGGCGCCACCGGAGCGGTGCTCATCCTGCTCTGCCTGATGTACTTCATCGAGTACATCGACCGCGTGAACCTCTCCGTCGCCGGCCCCCTCATCAAGCGCGAGATGGGGCTCTCGAACATCGGGCTCGGCCTCGCCTTCTCGGCCTTCGGCTATTGCTACGCCGCGACGCAGCTCCTCGGCGGCTATCTCGGGGACCGCATCGGCGCCCGCCTCGCGCTCACCATCCTCGGCCTCGTCTGGGCCTTCGGCACCATCGCGACCGGCCTCGCCGGCGGCCTCCTCATGCTGATCGCCGCCCGCTTCCTCGTCGGGCTCGGCGAAGCCGGCACGCTCCCCTGCGCCGCCCGCGTCATCACCGGCTGGGTCGCCGCCGAGCGGCGCGGCGCCGCGCAAGGGTTCGCCCACGCCGCCGCGCGCCTCGGCGCGAGCGTCACGCCGCTGCTCATGGTCATGCTGATGTCCTGGCAGGGATGGCGCGCCGCCTTCTACCTGCTCGGCGCGCTGAGCCTCGTCTGGGTCGCCGCCTGGGCGCTCTATTTCCGCGACGACCCGAAGCGCCACCGCTTCGTCACCGCCCGCGAGCTCGCCCGCCTGCCGCCCTACCAGCCCGCCGTCCGCGGCGCGGCCGCCGTCCCATGGGGCCCCGTCGTCCGGCGCATGCTCCCCACCACGATCGTCTTCTTCTGCCACGCCTGGACGCTCTGGCTCTACCTCACCTGGCTGCCGAGCTTCTTCCATGAGGCCTACCGTCTCGACATCAAGCAATCGGCGATCTTCACCTCGATCGCCTTCTTCGGCGGCATGCTCGGCGACGTCGCCGGCGGCGTCCTCACCGACCTCATCTTCCGCCGCACCGGCAGCCTCTCGAAGGCGCGCCGCGACGTCGTCATCGGCGCCTTCTCCGGCTCCCTCCTCTGCCTCGCCGTGGTGATGCTGGAGCGCGGGCCGGCGGTCATCGCCGCCTCCCTCGCGCTTTCGCTCTTCTTCCTCGAGATGGCGGAAGCGCCGATCTGGGCGGTGCCGAGCGACGTCGCGCCGCGCTACGCGGCAACCGCCGGCGGCATCCTCAGCACCGCCGCGGGGCTCGCCGCTATCGTCTCCCCAACAGCGTCGCGATCCGCTGCAGGGCCGCGAGCGCAATCGGCGAGGCGGTGGCGTGATGCACGTCGTAGAACTTGCGGCGAACGTGGCTCCAGCAAGCCACCTCGACCAGCGGCGGCGCCCCCGCCGGAGTCGTCGGCCGGTAGAGGCGATCGAACCCTGCGTAGCCGTCGGCATGCAGGAAGCCACGGCAGGTGCCGAGCAGCGCTTCGGCGTGGATGCCCTTGCGGTCGGACGAGTAGCGATAGAACGCGGCGGGTGGCACATCCGAACCCCAAGGGCGCTCGTCACGCACCACGACCCATAGCCGTCCGGTTGCGGTCCGACCCAGACCCGGTGCAAGCACCGGCACGGTGGTGTCGTCGGCGTGCAGCACGGCACCGGCGCGGATGTGACGGTTGATCGCCTCGGCGAGCGGGGTGAGCAGGAACACCACCTGGCCCATCCAGTCAGCGAGTGTCGCGCGGTCGAGCTCGACGCCCTCGCGCGCGTAGATGGTGCTCTGACGGTGCAGCGGAAGGTGATCGCAGAACTTCGACACCGCGACGCGGGCGAGCAGGCCGGGGCCTGGGCGCCCGCGCTCGATGGGCAGGGAGGGCATTGGCGCCTGCACGATCGTCTCGCAGACACGGCAGCTCAGCTTGGGGCGGATGTGCTGGATCACCTTGAAGCTGGAGGGGATGTATTCGAGCACCTCGCGTTCGTCCTGGCCGATCCGGCTGAACACTTTGCCGCCGCAGCCGGGGCAGGTGCAGGCGGGCTCGTGGGTGACGATCTCGCGCGGCAGATGGTCCGGCAGCTTGGTACGACCGGGCTGCTTGCGCGGGCGCCCCCGGTCGGGATGCTTCGGTCCATTCTGTTCAGTGGCACCGGCGGGATCGGCGGCGGCAGCGCGCGCATCTTCCTCAGCGGCCTCCTCCTCGAGTTCACCGATCAGCAGCTCAAGCTGTTCAATGTCGCGGTCGAGCTTCTCGGAGGAACGGCCGAACCGTGCGCGGCGCAACACGGCGAGCTGCATCTTGAGCTTCTCGATGTGCAGCGTCTTGGCGTGGATCTCGGCGTCGCGGACGGTGATCTCGATGTCCTTGCGCGCCAGCTCGGCCTGCAAATCCGCTGCAAAACTGCGCAGGGCATCAAGGTCTTCCGGCAGAGGTTGGATGGCAAAGGACATCGCCACAGACTACAAGAACAGATTCGTGGCGACAATCGTTCTGCTATACGAATCGCTGATATTTTTCTTCTTGCCGTCAGACCATCACTGGCCTACGGGGTAGTTCGGCGGCGACTGTTCGCCGCCAGTCCATCGCTTCCAGCAGCAACGCCACTTGCGCCGGTGTCAATACCATCTGGCCATCGACGATCGGCGGCCAGACGAACTTGCCCCTCTCCAGGCGCTTGGCGAACAGGCACAGGCCAGTCCCGTCGTAGTGCAGCAGCCTCAGGTAATCCGCGCGCTTGCTGCGGAACAAAAACAGGTGCCCGGAGAAAGGATCGGCATGGAGCACCTGCGATACGCGTGCGGCCAGGCCGTCGAAGCCCAGGCGCATGCTGACGGGCTGGCAGGAAAGATACACCTTGGTACCCGGCGCGACCGAGATCACGATGCTGCTTTCAGCACCGACAACACCCGCCGCAGCGCCCGCTCGTTGACAAACGCATCCACCCGCAGGCGCGTCCCGCACGTCAGATCGATCTCGATCAGTCCCGTGCTCCCAGTCGGCGCCGGACGCGGCGCGGTGAGGTGGTCCAGGTGCTCGGCCCCTGCCGCAGCGACAGCCGGTGGCGACACTAACGACGCCGCCTCGTCATTCGTCTGCCCGATCGTGCCAATCGGGAGGAACGTAGCGGCCGGCGCGGCCGACACTTCACCTCGCGGTACCAGCGCCGCCGACCTGCTCCTGGTCTTCGCCGCTGCGAGCGCCCGCCGCCGCCAGTTGAACACTTGGTTGGCGTTCAGCCCATACCTCCGTGCGACGTCGGCGACCGACGCACCGGGACGAAAGGCTTCCTCGACGATGCGACGCTTCTCCCCGCCCGGCCAGGAACGGCGCGTACCTTTGCCTCTGGCCGTAGTCGCTTCCGTGTCGTCCAGAGCCGCACTCACGCGTTCTTGCCTCGCAACCCAAGGCGCTAAGTGTCCATCGCTCGCCTTCGGCGTCGTGAGCCAGCTCTCGGGCAGCTACGTACTGCCCTTCTTGCTCTCGATCCTGCTGCTGGCCGCGGGCATCGTCGTCTCGTTCTGGATCCGTGCGGACGTGGCACTCGCCGAGGCCCCCGACGCGCGCCCCCGCTGATCCTCCCCCGCGCGCCCGAGCCCCTCAAGCCTCCTCGAGGATCACCGCAAGCGGACGGCGGAGAAACCCAGGCTCGACAAGGACCGAGACGGTCCGGCGCTCGAACCAGGCAAGCTGCACGAGCCCGGCAATCTCGCAATCGTCGGTCTCGAAGCACCGCTCCTTGCCCCGCCCGATCTCGAGCACAAACCCGTCGAACCTGCCGAAATCGTCGCGCAATGGGGCTAAAATTCGCCCCGAAAATGCGAGTCTCCGCACCGGTTCGCTGCAGGGCGCATGGAACCCGCCATCGCAGGGGACAAGATCGGCGAGCGCTGCGTATGAGCTCATGGCGTCCTCTGTCTCCCGAACCGGCGCGCGGCAGGACGATACCGGTGCGGCACGGGCGCCGGTGTGACTTGCGTCACACCGGCTCGAGATCGACGCTCACGGTGAGGTCGTGCGCCCCGCCGCCAAGGATGACGCCGCGCACCGGGCTCACGTCCGCATAGTCGCGCCCCACCGCGATCAGCACATGCTCGTCCTGCACCACGAGGTTGTTGGTGGGGTCGAGCCCGAGCCACCCGTGCGCCGGGCCAAGCCAGCATTCCACCCAGGCGTGGGACTGATCGACGCCCAGCCGCCGCGCCGTGCCCGGCGGCGGCCGCGTTCGCAGATAGCCCGAGGCATAGCGCGCCGGCAGGCCGAGCGCGCGCAGCCCTGCGATCATCACATGCGAGAAGTCCTGGCAAACCCCCGCGCGCGCCGCCAGCACCTTGGCAACCGGCGTTGCGATGCTGGTCACGCCCGGGCGGAAGGTGAAATGCGCCTTGAAGCGCGGCAGCAGCTCGCGCAGTGCCGCAAGGATCGGCCGGCCCGGCGTGAACGGCGGCGCGAGCCAGGCCCGCACGCTCGCGTCCGCCGGCGCGTGCGGGCTGTCGAAGAGGAACTCCGCCGCCTCCCACGCGCCGGGCCCCGCCGCCGCGGCGAGCCTCGCGACCTCTTCCCACGCCGGCGTTTCCTCGTCCGCCGGTGGCGGCGCGAACGCAACCGCGACCTCGGCCTCGCTGGTCACCGAAAAATCCTGATGCAGCGCGTGCAGAAAAAGCCACGTCACAAGGTTGCCGAAATGGTCGATCCCCTCGCTCCGCCGCGCCGGGTCGGGCGCGGTGCGGATGGCGGCGCGCAGCACTTCCTGTCCGGGACGCGAAAGCGGCGAGAGGTGCAGCATGTGGGTCGCGAGGTCCACCGGCTCGCTGTAGCGGTATGCGGTTACGTGCCGAAGCCGGTATTTCATGCCGCGCCGCGCACCTCCGCCGCCTCGCCGAAGCCGAGCGCTTGTGCCGCCGGCAGCAGCGCGAAATACCGTCGCGAAAGCCGGTCCGAGAGCGCGCCGATCCGCGCGCCGACCTCCGCGAGCCTTGGCGGCAGCACCGCGGCCTCGACCGCCTGATCGGCGCCCTCGGAGACGCGCGCGACGAGTGCCAGCGTCTCCTCGAGCAGCGAAGCGGCCTCCTCGGCGAGGCTTGTCTCCGCCCCGGCCGCGACGTCCGCCAGCAGGCGGCGGATGGCGGCGAGCTGGAAGGCGAGCGCGCGCGGATTGGCCTCGTCGGCGAGCACGAGGTCGAGCACTGGCGCCGGCTGGACCAGGGTGAGGTAGCGGCTGCGATAGGTGATCGCCGAATTGCAGAGGTCGAGCATCAGGATGAGCCCAGTCTCGATCCGCGACGGCGGCTCGGCGAGCGCCTGCGTCGCGATGCGGGCGACCGAATGCGCGCGCTCGAGCCGCCGGCCCAGCTCGAGGAAGAGCCAGGTGCCGCCGCGCACCATGTTCTCCGCCGCGATGCCGGCGACGATGGTCGAGAAGCGGAGTGCTACCTGCATTGCATGCGCCAGCGCATCGAGGCTGCGGCCGACCCGCCCGGCCTCGGTCCGCGCCGCCCGCAGGCTCTGGGTGAAGGCCGCGTACATGTCGGAGGTGAGCCGGTCGCGCGAGCGCTCGGTGAGCCGCGCCAGCTCCTCGAGGCAGGCGTTCACCGCCCCGCCGGGTCGCACGAGGGCGAGGAGCTGTGCCGCGAGTGCGGCGGGCGAGGCGGTCGCGTCGCGGTCGATCAGCCGCGCGTCAAGGAGGATGCGGTCGAGGCTCTGCCGCTCGACATATTCGCGCGGCAGGCTCCGGCCCCGCTCGAGCCGGGCAAGTGCCGCCCGCACGAGCCGCGCGGTGTCCTCCAGGCGCTCGACATAGCGCCCGAGCCAGAAGCTGTCGTCTGCCGCCCGGCTCGGCAGCTCGCCCACGGTGCGCCGGATCGGCAGCTTCGGCAGCGGCGCCGCAGTCGGGCCGATGAGGTCGCTGTCCTCCTCGGCGAGCACCCAGACATCCTTGGCGACCCCGCTTTGGGGAAGACGCCCCGCCAGCCGTGCGCCCGGCTCGAGCACCCGCGCGAGCCCGCCCGGCATGGCGCGCCACGCGTCCGCGCCGCCGGCGAGGAAGAGGCGGAGCACCAGCGGGCGCGGGATGAGGCCGGAGTTGCTGCCCTGCAACATGACCGACGGGGCGACCGAGGGCGCCACCGCCTCGGTCGCGGCATATTCCCAAGCGCGGTGGCGCAGCCGGGCCTGGACCGAGAGCCATGCCTCGGCCGCCATCGCCGCCGGCGCCACGGCCGCCGCCGCCCCATCGAGGGCGGGCCGCAGCAACCAGGCCTCGGGTGCTGCGAGGAAGCGCTTGCAGGACGCCTCCTCGCCGAGCCAGAGCGTCTCGAGCGAAGCGAGCTTCAGCTCCTCGCCGAGCAGCCGCTTGCAGAGCGCGGGCAGGAACGCGGCGAGCGCCGGCGCCTCCAAAAGGTCCGCCCCGGGATGGTTGACGATGCGCACCGCCGCCTCGCGCATCGCCGCCATCAGCCCGACCGCGCCCGCGGTGCTGTTCGGCGCCAGCTCGAGCGGATCGAGCGCCGCCCCGGGCAGGCGGCGGAGAAGCACGTCGATCTGCTGCAAGCCCTTCAGCGTCTTGAGGAAGACGACGCCCGAGCGAACCGTGAGATCGGCGCCCTCGACCAGCGCTGAGCCAAGCGCGCGGGAGAGCAGCATGTGCTCGTACCAGAGCGCGTCCCGAGTGCCGGGCGAAAGCAGCGCGATCCCCGGATAGGCCCGGCCCGCGGGGGCGAGCCGGTAGAGCGCGTCCTGCCAGAACTCGAAGAAAGGGCGGAGCGGTGCGACCTCGGCGCCGCGGAAAAGCTCCGGCAGCACGCGGCCGAGCAGGCGGCGGTTCTCCTGGGCGAGGCCGAGGCCCGAGGGGCCCGCGAGCCGGTCGGCAAGCACGCGCCAGGCCCCGTCCGGCCCCCGCACGAGGTCCGCGGCATAGAGCTGGAGGTCGGGCGGCGGGAGCGGCGCCGGGCTGTGGCAGGGCCGGAGAAAGCCCGGGTTGGCGAAGACCAGCGCCGGCGGCAGCTGGCCCTCGGCGAGCAGGCGCTGCGGGCCGTAGAGGTCGGCGAGGATCGCCGCCATGAGCCGCGCGCGCTGCGCAAGCCCGGCCTCGAGTGCCGCGAACTCGGCGCCGGCCAGCGGCAGCGGCACCGGATCGCAGCGCCAGATGCTCGCGGTCTCGAACTTTCCCGGCTCGCCCGCTGCCGGCAGCACCGCGGCCACGCCCTCTTCCTCGAAGGCGAGGTCGAGGCGGCGCGCCCGCTCGGCGAGCCCCCCCTCGCCGAGGTTCGCGACCCCGCCGAGCACCGGCCGCCAATGCGGGCGCAGCCGTCCCTGCCCGTCGACCATCTCGTCGATGCCGGTGGCGAGTGCCGCGTCGTTCATGCGAAGGCGCGCAGATCGAGCGTGCGGGGGTGCTCGCGCGGGAACCCCTCCCGCGGGGCTTCCATCGGGCCGGGCGTGTGGCCGAAGGGGAAGAAGCGGGCGCGGCGGCGCGCCTCCGCCTCGTTCGCGTTCACCGGGAAGCGCTCGTACGCGCGGCCGCCCGGATGGGCGGCGTGATAGGTGAGGCCGCCCAGGCTCCGCCCGTTCCAGCGGTCATAGAGGTCGAACACGAGCGGCGTCTCGATGCCGATCGTCGGATGCAGCGCCGCCGCCGGCGCCCACGCCTTGAAGCGCACGCCCGCGACGTAGCGCCCCGCGGTCGCCGTGGGCGCGAGCGGCACGGCGACGCCGTTGCAGGCCAGCGTGAAGCGCTCGCCCACGAATCCCTCGACCCGCGCCTCGACCCGTTCCACGGAGCTGTCCACGTAGCGCACCGTGCCGGCGGCGGCCGCCTCCTCGCCAAGCACGTGCCAGGGCTCGAGCCCGTGGCGGAGCGAGAGCGTCATGTCGTGGACGGTGACGGCGCCGATCTCGGGAAAGCGGAATTCGAGATGGGGCGCGAACCAGGCGGGATCGAGGCGGAATCCACGTTCGGCCAGCGCGGCGAGCGCGTCGGTGAAATCCGCCTCGACATAGTGGCGCAGCATGAAGTCATCGGCGAGGCGGGGGCCCCAGCGGATCAGCCTCCGCTCATAGGGGGTCTCCCAGAAGGCGGCGAGCGCTGCCCGCATCAGCAGCATCTGCACCGCCGAAAGCTCGGCATGGGGCGGCATCTCGAAGGCCCGGAACTCGACCAGCCCCTGCCGCCCGGCAGGCCCGTCCGGCGCGTAGAGCTTGTCGATGCAGAATTCCGTCCGGTGCGTGTTGCCGGTCACGTCGACCAGCAGGTTGCGGAAGATGCGGTCCACCAGCCAGGGCGAGGTCTCGGCTTTCGGGTGGATGCGCGAGAAGGCGATCTCGATCTCGTGGAGCTGATCGCCGCGCGCCTCGTCGAGCCGCGGATGCTGGCTCGTCGGGCCGATGAAAAGGCCGCTGAAGAGGTAGGAGAGGGAAGGGTGGTTGTGCCAGAAGCCGATCAGGGACTTGAGCAGGTCGGGCCGGCGGAGAAAGGGGCTCGCCGCCGCCTCAGCCGCCCCCATCACCACATGGTTGCCCCCGCCGGTGCCGACGTGTCGGCCGTCGAGCATGAATTTTTCGGCCGCCAACCCTTCCGCGCGCGCCGCGTCATAAAGCTCCGCGGTGCGTCGGACCTGCTCGGAAAAGCTCCTGGCCGGAGGAATGTTCACCTCGAGCACGCCCGGATCGGGGGTGACCGAGAAGTGCGTAAGCCGCGGGTCGCGTGGCGGCAGATAGCCTTCGAGAACGACCTTCCGGTCGAGCGACGCCGCCGTGTCCTCGACCGCGGCGGCGAGCTCGAGCCAGTCCTCGGCGGCGAAGAGCGGGGGAAAGAAGACGTGGATCTTGCCCTCCCGCGGCTCGATCGTGAGCGCCGTGCGGACGATCTCGGGTTCCTCGCGGCCGATCTCGGGCGCAGGCTGAGCCACGGGGCGGAATAGCCCGCTTTCGGTCCCGGGGCTCGGGGCGGGCAAAGCGACACGGCGAAAGAATTGCGCGGGCGGAAGCGGCGGGCGCGGCGCGAAGGGATCGGGCTCGATCTCCTGCTCCAGCCGCTCCGGCGAGACCCACGGCAGGCTCTCCAGCGGCAGCCGGAGCCCGATCGGCGAATCGCCGGGAACGAGGAACATCGCGCCCGCGCGAAAGAACCATTTCCCCGATTGCCACCGGCGCGTGCCGTTGGCGGCAACGCGGCGGAGCGGCAGCACGCTGCCCACGGATTCCGCAAGGCCATGGCCGAAGATCCGGGCGAGGCGCTCGCGCTCGAGCGGATCGGCGAGCTGGCTTGCCTCCGCAAGTACGTTCGCGGGCAGGCGCCCTTCGCGCCAGAGGTAATAGTGCACGTCCTCGTGCGCCGCGATGAGGAAGGAAGGATCGATCTGCAGCCGCTCGGCGAGCATCGCCGCGAAATGCTGCGCGTCGGCGGCGGTGGCGCCGCCGCTCTCGTCCTCGGCGGCGAACAGCTCGGCGCGGCGCCATACCGGCTCGCCGTCGGCTCGCCCATGCGCGTAGAACGCCCAGCGCGGCAGCGGCTCGCCGGGATATTGTTTGCCCATCGTGTATTGCAGGGCCGCGCCGGGCATCCAGAGCGGTGCGAGGCGGCGCAGCATGCGGCCGGCATAGCGTGGCTTGGTGGGGCCGAGCGCGGTCGTGTTCCATTCGGCGGCATCGCGGTCGGTGGCGGCAACGAAGGTCGGCTCGCCGCCCATCGTGAGCCGGATCCCCTGGCGATCCATCACCCGGTCGAGACGTTCGCCGCCCGCGAGAATCTCGCGCCAGACCGGCTCGGCATAGGGCTTCGTCACACGCGGTGTCTCGCGGATCCGCCGCACCTCCATGTGATGGGCGAAGGCGACCTCGCATGGCTCAACCATGCCGGTGATCGGTGCAGCCGAGATCGGGTCGGGGCTCGCGGCGAGCGGGATGTGGCCTTCGCCCGCCAGCAGTCCAGACGTGGCGTCGAGGCCGACCCAGCCGGCGCCGGGCAGATAGACCTCCGCCCAGGCGTGCAGATCGGTGAAGTCCGCCGCCGGGCCGGGCGGGCCGTCGAGCGGCTTCTCGTCGGCCACGAGCTGGATCAGGTAGCCGGAGACGAAGCGGGCGGCGAAGCCTAAGCCCCGCAGCGCCTGGACCATCACCCAGGCGGAATCGCGGCAGGAGCCGCGCCCCTCGCCGAGCGTCTCCTCAACCGGCCAGATGCCGGGCTCGGGCCGCACGATGTAGGCGATGCGCTCGGCGACCCGCCGGTTGAGCGCGACCAGCATATCGACCGTGCGGGCGGGGCCGGGTGGTGTGGCGGCGAGCAAAGCGGCAAGCAACGGGCCCGGTGGCGCCCGGTCGCGATAGGGCTGCAATTCGTGCTCGAGCAGCGGATCGTAGGCGAAGGGCCAGGCCTCCGCATCCGGCTCGAGGAAGAAATTGAACGGGTCGATCGTCGCCATGTCGGCGATCAGATCGACCGTGACCGAGAAATCCCGCACGCGCTCGGGGAAAACGACGCGGGCGAGGAAGTTGCCCTGCGGATCCTGCAGCCAGTTGAGGAAGTGCGGATCGGGCGCGACCGCGAGCGCGTAGGAGAGGATCGGCGTGCGGGTGTGCGGCGCCGGGCGCAGCCGGATCACCTGCGGTCCGAGTGAGACCAGCCGGTCGTAGCGGTAGGTCGTGCGGTGGGTCAGGGCGACGTGGATCGACATCGGGCGTTGCTCGGTCCGGCGGGAAACGGGCGGCGATTGTGCCCAAAGGCGGCGGGCTCGGCGAGAGGGAATGCGGCTTCCTTCAGGTTCACCGAAGCGTGTAGGCTTGTTGCGTGGTGGCAAGCTGCCGCAACAGGGAAGCAACAGAATGGACGTGGCAGCCGAAGATCCGTTCCGCGGCTATGATCCCGGCCCCTTTTTTTGCGAGCTTGACGCGGCGCGCGGGGACGACGGAGGTGCTGCGGCAACGATCCGGCACCGCATCGCCGCCTTGGGCCTCGCGGCGCTCAGAAGCCGGGCACGGGCGGCGGAGACCGATCTTTTCAACCTCGGCATCACCTTCACCGTCTATTCCGAGGCCAACGCGATCGACCGCATCCTGCCCTTCGACTGCATCCCGCGGGTGATCACCGCGGCCGAGTGGGACCGCCTCGATCGCGGCGTGCGCCAGCGGGTGGCGGCGCTGAACGCCTTCCTCGAGGATATCTATCATGCGCGGCAGATACTGAAGGACGGCGTCGTGCCCCCCGACCTCGTGCTCGGCAACGCGAACTACCGAAGCGAGATGGAGGATTTCCCGGTCCGCTTCGGGACCTACGTGCATATCGCCGGGATCGACATCGTGCGCGACCAGGAGGGCGAGTTCCGCGTCCTCGAGGACAATGCCCGCACGCCCTCGGGTGTCTCGTATGTGGTCGAGAACCGGCATCTGATGCTGCGCGCCTTCCCCGACGTGATGGCCGGGATGCGGCTTCAACCGGTCGATGACTACGGCCAGCGGCTGCGCGCCGCGCTCACCGAGATCGCGCCCGAGGAGGTACTCGATCCGCAGGTCGTGCTGCTCTCGCCCGGCATCTACAATTCGGCCTATTTCGAGCATGTGTTCCTCGCCCGCGAGATGGGCGTGCCGCTGGTCGAGGGACGAGATCTCCGCGTCGAGAACGAGCGGGTGTTCATGCTGACCACCGCCGGGCTGCGCCCGGTGCACACGATCTACCGGCGCATCGGCGACGAGTTCCTCGACCCCACGGTCTTCCGCGCGGACAGCCTGCTCGGCGTCGCGGGGCTGCTCGGCGCCTGGCGGCGAGG
The DNA here is from genome assembly GCA_963745975.1 of uncultured Pseudomonadota bacterium. Lineage (GTDB taxonomy): Bacteria > Pseudomonadota > Alphaproteobacteria > Acetobacterales > Acetobacteraceae > JAKAWQ01. The sequence goes on along the minus strand of CAVUZJ010000009.1, from coordinate 281,432 downwards.
GCATGTGGCGCTCGCCAACGCGGTCGGAACCGGCGTCGCCGACGACAAGGCGATCTACGCCTACATGCCGCGGATCATCCGCTACTATCTTGGCGAGGACGCGATCCTGCCGAACGTCGAGACGCATATCTGCCGCGAGGCGGCGGGCCTTCGGTACACGCTCGACCATCTCGACGAGCTGGTCGTCAAGCCGGTCGGCGAATCCGGGGGCTACGGCATCACCATCGGGCCGCGCGCCTCGGCCGCCGAGCTCGAGCGCGCGCGCGCCGCACTCGCCGCCGATCCGGCCAACTGGATCAGCCAGCCGGTGGTCGGGCTTTCGGTGGGGCCGACGCTCTGCGAGGAGGGGATCCGGGCGCGCCATCTCGATCTTCGCCCCTTCGCCGTCACCGGGCGCGAGAGCTGGGTCCTGCCGGGCGGGCTCACGCGCGTGGCGCTCAAGCCCGGCAGCCTGATCGTCAATTCCTCGCAGGGCGGCGGCTCGAAGGATACGTGGGTTCTGGCCAAGGGGATTCCGGCGGCCGGAGCGGGGGGGTGAATCTCGCGCCGCCGCTGCTCGCGCGCTACGCGGAAAGCCTCTTCTGGATGGCCCGCTATCTCGAGCGGGTGGAGAATATCGCGCGCCTGATCGAGGTCACTTACACTTTCGAGAGCCCGGGCCGCGAGAGCGAATCGTGGTACGCGCTTGTCCGCATCAATGCGGACGAGGAGAGCTTCTCGCGCCGGCACGGGGCCGCCGATCCGGAGACGATCAAGCGCTTCTACCTGATCGAGGCGGACAATCCGACCTCGATCCCGGCGGCGATCGAGGCTGCGCGGACCAACGCACGCGTGCTCCGGCCGCTGATCAGCACCGAGATGTGGAAGCAGCTCAACCAGTTCCATCGCGAGCTCACGGCGATCCTGCCCTCGGAGCTGGAAGGCGATGCGCTCTCCCGCCTCGTGGAGCGCATTCGCGGCGGCGTGCAGGCCGAGACGGGGATCACCGAAGGCACGTTCTTTCGCGACCAGAGCTGGCACTTCCACGAGCTCGGCCGGCTGATCGAGCGCGCCGACCAGACGACGCGGCTGCTCGACATCAAGTTCCACCTGCTGGTCCCTCGCGGCCGCGAGCAGCCGGTCGCGGACAAGCGCGAGGAGCGGCGGCTCGCCGAGCTGACCCAGTGGGGCGCGGTCCTGCGCGCGGCGGGCGGATATCACGCCTTCCGTCGCGTCGCCCCGGTCGATTTCTCGCCCGCCGACGTCGCTTCCTTTCTGCTCACCGACGCATCCTTCCCGCGCAGCGTGCGCCTTTGCCTCGACGAGATCGAACGGCATCTCGCGAGCTTGCGCGTCCGCCATGGCCTCGGCGGCACGCTCGCGGCGCTCGAGCAGGCGGAGGAATTGCATGCGCTCATCGCCGGCGCGGAGATGGAGCGCCTCATTTCCGGGGGACTGCCCGTCGGGGGCCTTCACGGTTTCCTCGACCGCCTCCAGCGCGGCCTCATTCTGCTCGCGGCCCACATCGGCACCGCCTTCTTCCGCGACTGGCGCCCGCTCGCCCAGGAGCAGGCCGAGATGCAGTGACCGCTTTGGCCGGCTCGCCGTTTCCGCCCCGCCGTGGCAAGGTTCGCCGATGACGAAGGGACGAGCGATGCGGAGACGGCTTGGTGCGCTGGTGGCCGCGGTAGCGATCGGGGGCCTCGCGACCTCCGCCCGGCCCGGCCCGGCCATTGCCGCGGCCACCGCGTTCCGTTGCATCAACCAGGAAAGCGGTGCCCGCTGGACCTTGCATGTTGATTTCGATCACGGAACGGTTGATGGCTATCCGGCAAGCGTCGGCCCACGCGAGATCTCCTGGCACGACACGCAGGACCAGAGCTTCTATTCCCTCGACCGGGCGACCGGCGATCTCAAGATGGTGCGCGCCTCGAGCTTGGGCGGATGGGAGCTGCACGCCGTCTGCCATCCCGGGTAGCGCCAGCCCACGCTTACGTCCCGGCGGTCTAGAGCGGGATGCGTTCGCTTTCGCTCACGTATCCCGCTCTAGCTGTTTGCTTTCTCGCGTGATTCACGCCTTCGGTGATTCAACCTCCGGCGATCACGCTCTAAGGGCTCGCCGGCGGTTCGCCGCCCTCGATCACCACCGCCGTGCCGTAGGCGGTGACCTCGTTCATCGCCTGGCCCTGGCCCGAATCGAACTCGCCCGAATCAAATCGCATCGCGACCACCGCGTTGGCGCCGAGCGAGGCCGCGTGTTCCCGGAGCGTGGCAAGCGCCTCGTCCCGTGTCTGGCTCACCATTTGCGCATAGCCCGCCTGCGAGCCGCCAAAGACGGCGCGGAGCCCGCCCAGCATGTTGCCCACGATGCTGCGCGAGCGCACCGCGGTGCCATAAACCGGCCCGAGCACGCGGACGATCCGCGCCCCCGGCACATCGTTCGTCGTCGTGACCAGGATCTCCGCCATGTGCTCAGAGACCAGCGGCGGCGAGGCCGAAGATCGCGCGGGCGCAGGCCGCGGCGCGCGGCACCAGGCTATCGACCTTGAGGAACTCCCCGGGGCTGTGGGCCTTGCCTCCGACCGGCCCCACCGCGCAGATCGTCGGCGCGCCGACGGCGGCGGTGAAGCCGGAATCGGCGCAGCCACCCGAGAATTCGCCGCTGGTCGCGAAGCCGCTCGCCTCCGCCGCTTCGGCATAGACCCCGAGCAGGCGCTTGGCCGCTTCGTCCTGCGTGAGCGGGAGGAACTCGCCGCGGATCTCGAGCGTAGCACTTGTCCCCGGCACGAAGCTTTGCGCGACGATCGCGTTGATCTCCGCCATCACCCGCTCGCGGTCCTCGGGCACGATATAGCGCAGATCGATCTGGCCCTCGGCCCAAGGGGCCACGGTGTTGACGCTCTGCCCGCCCGAGACGAGCCCGACATTGAGGGTGACGCCACGCGCAACATCGGTGAGCGCGTGGATCGCCACGATCTTTCGCGCCAGCTCCTCGATCGCGCTGATGCCCTCGGTGAAATTGCCGCCAGAGTGCGCGGCCTTGCCGGCGATTCGCATCACCATGAAGACCCCACCCTTGCGGCGGCTCACGACATTGCCCGACGCGCGGCCGGGCTCGCTGTTGAAGACCGCGCGCGCCCCGCGCGCTTCCGCCTCGATGACCGGCCGCCCCTCCGGGCTGCCGATCTCCTCATCGCCGGTGAAGAGCCCGACCAGCGGTCCCGGCGCGCTCCCGAACCGCGCGAAGGCGGCGAGCACGAAGGCATTCATCACCAGCCCGGCCTTCATGTCGGCCACACCGGGCCCTCTCGCCACGCCATCCTCGAGCGTGAAAGGCCGCCGCGCCACCTCGCCGTCGGGATAGACTGTGTCGCGATGGCCCATCAGCACGATCTTGCGGTTTGAGGCGCCGGGTCCGCCGGCGGGGACGAGCGCGCGCAGGCAGTCGCCGTGCTTTTTCTGGGGCAGGGCTTCGACGGCGATGCCGTTGCCTTCGAGGAAGCGGCGGATCGCCGCACCGACCGCATCGATCCCGGGCTTGTTGTAGCTGCCGCTGTCGATCGAGACGATCTCGCGGAGCAGCGCGATCATCGCTTGCTGCTGCCCGGCGAGCCAGGCTGTGATCGGCGTGGCGGGGTCCGATGCGATCACGAAACATTTCTCCTCATTGCGTGCGCTTCTTCGCCGCTCAATCCAGCGTTGCGCAGCCGAGACTGTCGGAGAGAAGCTCGATCGTGCGCGCAGCACGCAGCACGAGGTCGTCGCGATAGAGCCCTGCCGCGATCTGCACCGAGCGGGGCAGGCCGGTCTCGTCGAGGCCGAGCGGTATGCTGATGGCGGGCTGGCGGCTCAGGTTGAAGGTGAAGGTCCACGGCGCCCATTCCTGCCAGAGCGCCTCCACCGGGTTCGTCGTCGCCTTGTCCGCGAGCGGGGCGCGGTTCGGCACGCTCGGGCAGAGCACGAGGTCGTAGCGCCGGTGCAGCGATGCCATGGTATGCGCGACGACAAGGCGCAGCGCCTCCGCACCGATGAATTCCTGAGCCGTCATGTTGCTTTCGGCTGCCGCGACTTCGATGAGGCCGGGATCGAGCATCCGGCGCCGCGTTTCGGGGAAAGATTCGACCAGGCGCGCGAGCGCGACACCCCAGATCCGGCCGAAGACGGCGCGCGTGTCGGGAAGGCCGGGATCGACCTCCTCGACCAGCGCTCCTTCCTGGCCGAGCAGATGCGCGGCGTGCGTGAGCGCCTCGCGGCCGGTTGGATCGAGCGGCGCGTCGAACCCGTGGGTCGAGAGCACGGCGACGCGAAGCCCCGCCACTCCCTCCTCGATGCCCGCGCGCCAATCGCGCGGATCGTCGGGCAGCGCATAGGGGTCGCGATGGTCGTAGCGGGCGATCGCGGAAAGCAGAAGCGCGGCATCGCCGACCGAGCGGGTCACCGGTCCGGCGACCGCGACGGTGGCGAAGGCACCGAGCGGCCATTGCGGCACGCGCCCGAAGCTCGGCTTGAGGCCGACGACGCCGGACCAGGCCGCGGGAATGCGGATCGAGCCGCCGCCGTCGGTGCCGATATGCAGGGGCCCGAAGCCCGCCGCCGCCGCCGCCGCGGCCCCGGCAGAGGAACCGCCGGGCGTGTGCAGCGGATTCCAGGGATTGCGCGTCACCCCGGTAAGCGGGCAGTCCCCGGGCGACTTCCAGCCGAACTCGGTGGTGGTCGTCTTGCCGATGATCACCGCGCCGGCCGATTTGAGCGCAAGCGAGACCGGCGCATCGTCAACCACGGGATCGGCGGAGGTGAGCTTGCTGCCGCGCCGCGTCGGAAAGCCCGCGAGATCGATCAGGTCCTTGACGGTGCAGGGCACGCCGTCGAGCAGGCCGAGCGGCCTGCCTGCCTGCCAGCGCTTCTCGCTCTCCCGCGCCGCGCTCGCCGCATGCTCGTTCATCACGACGAAGGCGTTGAGCACCGGATTGTAGCGCTCGATGCGCTCGCTCACCGCAGCCATTGCCTCCACCGGGCTCAGGCTTCCGTGGGCATAGTGGTCGATGAGCGCCTCGGCGGTCATCAGGGCCGGATCAGTCGCAGCCATGCTCGTTGTCAGACCCGTTCCCGGGCGAGCGCGGCGCCCGCCCCGAGTGAAGCGAGCTTCGCCATCGCAACCTCGCGGCGCATCGGCGCCATGCCGCAGTTGGTGCACGGATAGAGCCGATCCTTCGGAACGAAGCGCGCGGCCGCCAAGATCGTCTCCGCCACCTGCTCCGGCGTCTCCACCACGTCGGTCGCGACGTCGATCGCGCCGACCAGCACGTCCTTGCCCTGAAGCAGCCCGAGCAGCTCGATCGGCACATGCGAATTGCGGCACTCGAGCGAAACCTGGTCGATGCGGCTCGCGGCGAGCGCCGGGAAAATCTCCTCGTATTGGCGCCATTGCGTGCCGAGGCTGCTCTTCCAGTCGAGATTGGCCTTGATGCCGTAGCCGTAGCAGATATGCACGGCCCTCTTACAGGCCAGCCCTTCGGCAGCGCGCTCGAGTGCGGAAATGCCCCACTCCTTCACCGCGTCGAGATAGACGTTGAAGGCGGGCTCGTCGAACTGGATCGTGTCCACGCCGTCCGCCTGCAAGCCCTGGGCCTCCTCGTTGAGCAGCGCGGCGAACCGCATCGCCAGCTTCACCCGGTCGCCGTAGTACGCATCGGCGATCGTATCGACGATCGTCATCGGCCCGGGCAGGGTGAATTTGAGCTTGCGCTTCGTATGCGCGCGGGCCAGCCGCGCCTCCGTCGCATGAACCCGCCCGGTGAGACGGGGCTCGCCAGTGAGGCTCGGCAGCACCGCCTTGTACCGGTTGTCGCGAATTCCCATTTCGACCTTCCGGCCGAAGTCGATGCCTTCGACAAAGGCAAGAAAGCCGTGCACGAAGTGCTGGCGCGACTGCTCGCCGTCGGTCACGATGTCGATCCCGGCATCCTCCTGCTCCTTGATCGCGAGCAGCGTCGCGTCGCGCTGCGCGGCGGCGAGCTCGGCGCCCGAGAGCCGCCAGGGCGCCCACAGCACGTTCGGCTCGGCGAGCCACGAGGGCTTCGGCAGGCTTCCGGCGATCGTCGTCTCGAACATCGTCGCCTCCCAGTCGGGGATTATCGGCCCACGCATTTATAGCCTCGGCATCAAGACCTGCATACCGCCGGCGGTTTGCGGCCGCCGCGGGCGCGGCTATGCTCGCCGGCACGGCAAGAAGGAAGCAAGCGGATGAACGACAACGCCTCTGCCCCCGAACCCTGGCGATGGCCGGAGGAGACCTGGCGGCGCATCGTCGGCCGCGCCCGGGCCGGTCGGAGCCTCAAGCCCGCGCGCTGGCCCGAAGGCGCGCGCTGCGCGGTGGGTCTTTCCTTCGACGCCGACCATGACACTATTCCGCTGCGCGACGCCGATGAAAGCCCGATGCGATTAAGCCAGGGGCAGTACGGCTCGCGCCAGGCGATCCCGCGCATCCGCCGCCTGCTCGCCGCCGAGCAGATCCCCGCCACATTCTTCTATCCGGCGGTCTCCGCGCTCCTTTATCCGGACGAAGTGCGCGCGCTCGCGGCGGAGGGCCACGAGATCGGGATCCATTCCTGGATCCACGAGCGCAATACCAGCCTTCCGCTTACGGCCGAGCGCGATCTTTCCCGCCGCGCCGCCGACGTGCTCGCCGATCTCGCGGGCCGGGAGCCGGTCGGCATGCGGACGGCGAGCTGGGATTTTTCCCCGAACACGCTCGCGATCATCCGCGAAATGGAGCTTCTCTATGATTCGAGCCTGATGGCGGACGATGATCCCTATGAGCTGCTGGCGGACGGCGAGCCGACCGGGATCGTCGAGCTGCCGCCGGAATGGATTCGCGACGACGCCGTCTATTTCAACATGGAGCGCTTCAGCGGGCTCCGTCCTTATACCCCGCCATCCGCAGTGGAAGAGATATTCCGCGCCGAGTTCGACGGTGCCTGGGAAGAGCGCGGCCTCTACATCCTCACCATGCATCCCCATATCAGTGGCCACCGCTCGCGCCTGCCGGTGCTCGCACGGCTGATCGTGCACATGAAGGAAATGGGCGGCTGCTGGTTCGCGACCCACGAGCAGATCGCGCGTTGGTGCAAGGAAGGGGCATCGTAAGCCTCGGCGACGGAAAGGATAGACCGGCCATGTTCTTCGACTTCGAACGCATCAGCGCCGACAACCGCTACAAGCTCCTGGTCTCCACCGTGGTGCCGCGGCCGATCGCGTGGGTGGTTTCCATCGATCTCGCCGGCCGGGTCAATGCCGCGCCGTTCTCGTTCTTCAACGCGGTCTCGCAGGAACCGCCGATCGTGGTGATCGGGATCGGCGGGCGGGAGCCGGGCCGGAGCAAGGACACGGCGGAGAACATCCGCCACACGCCGGAGTTCGTGGTGAATCTCGTCAACGTCGCCTGCGCCGAGCCGATGAACGTGACGGCGATCGAGTGGGGCCCGGAGGTGCGCGAGCTGGAGGAGGCGGGGCTCACGCCCATTCCCTCCGAAAAGGTGAGGCCGCCCCGGATCGCCGAAAGCCCGGTCTCGCTCGAGTGCGTGAAGCACGCAACCGTGGAGCTCGGCGCCGATCGTTCGGTGGTGTTTGGCCGGGTCGTCGCGATGCATATCGTGGACGAGGCCGTGCTCGATGCGGCGAAATGCTATATCGACACGCCGAAGCTCGATTTGATCGGCCGCATGCATGGGCGCGGCTGGTACACGCGCACGCGCGATCGCTTCGAGATGCCGCGCATCGCGGTTGGGCAATGGAAGGGCCGCGCGAAGGCGGCGGAATGAAATCATGACCGGCCGGCTTCTGATCATCGCAGGTGTCGGCCTCGTCTTGCTCGGGCTCGTCTTTCCCTTGCTCGGCCATCTTCCAGGCGACATCAGGTTCATGCGCGGCGGGGTGCGAATCTATATGCCGCTCGGCTCCTGCATCTTGATTTCGGTGCTGATCTCGGCGCTGCTGACGGCCGTGATGTGGTTCTGGCGAAGTTAGGCAAGGGGCTCTGCCCCTGGACCCCGGCAAAGGCGCAGCCTTTGCAATCCATTCCCTTAAGGGAACGGGGTCTGGGGCCTAAGGCCCCAGCCTTGTCCTTATCTTCTCTTCGTCTTCCGCGAGAGCTCGTTCGGCGTGAGTAAGCGCTTCGCGCGCTAGCGAACCTCGTTGATGTAGCAGAGCCCGGCGGTGGCCGCACGGTGATGCGCAAGGATCACCGGTCCGCCTGCCTGATCGTACGCGATCTCGTCGATGACAAGGATTGCGGCGCGGGCGGGAAGGGCAAGCAGCCGGCGGTCATCGGCCCGCGCCGGCTCGGCGGTTAGGCTCTCGCGCACGGCGGAGATGCGGATGCCGTACTGCTCCAGAAGATACAGATAGAGCAGCTCGGGCACGTCGGGCGCGCGCTTCGGGAATTCCGGCAGGCGCGCGGCCGGCAAAAGGAGGCGCTCATGCATCGCAGGGCGGCCCGCGACACTGCGCAGGCGATGGATGGAGATCAGCGGCGACCGAGTTGGAAGGCCGAGGCGCGCGGCGTCCTCCTCGCCGGCCGCGATACGGCGGAGACGGAGGATTTCCGGGGTGGAGCGGAGCTGGCTTCCGTCGGCACCATGCAGCCGGAAATACTGGAAGAAATATCGAAGGTTGTGGTGCGGCGTGCGGCCGGTGACGACGGTGCCGCTCTTACGCCGGCGCGCCAGCATCCCCTCCGCCGTGAGATCGGTGAGCGCATGGCGCACGGTGCCGACGGCGACGCCGTAGTGACGCGCGAGCGCGATCTCGCTCGGAAGCTGGCTCCCCGGCTTGTAGGTGCCGAGCAGGATCGCCTCCGAGAGCTCGCGCTTCACGTGCTCGTAAAGCGGCAGCGGGCGAGCGGCTTGCGCTCGGGCGTCGGTTGGGTTCATATAAACATTATAGAAATATATACCGGCCCGGGAAGCTCGTGTCTGCTGCCGCCAAAACCGCCCCTCTCGAGGAGGCTCTCGCCCGCATTGCGGGCGGGGTGGAGCGTGCTATGGCCGATCTCGCCCGGATGCTCGCCTGCGACACGTCCTTCCCGCCCGGAACCGGCTACGGCGCGTTCGCCGATCTGATGGAGCGCCGTCTCGCGCCGCTCAGCTTCGCCGCGCGACGGGTGGTGGTGCCCTCTTCGCTCTGCGGCGAGGAGGCCGAGCGGGTCAATCTCATCGCCGCGCGGCGGGGCGACCGTCCCGTCTGCAGCCTCTATTTCCACGTGGACACGGTACCACCGGGCCCCGGCTGGAGCGTCCCGCCGCTGGCGCTGACGTGCGTCGCCAACCGGCTCTATGGCCGCGGCAGCGCCGATATGAAGGGGACGATCGCGGCGGCGCTGCTCGCGCTGGACGCGGCGGCGGCGGCCGGGCTCCCGCTCGCCTACGAGCCTGAGCTTCTCTTCTGCACGGATGAGGAGGGCGGGCTCTATCCGGGGATCCGTTATCTCGCCGAGCAGGGACTGATCGGCGGGCATCTCCTGAGCTTCAACGGCAGCGCGGCGCCGCGCATCTGGGCCGGCTGCTTCGGCAGCTTCGATCTTTTGATCCGCGTCGAAGGAAAGGGCGGGCACTCCGGTGACAGCCGGGGAAGCCGGAACGCGATCGAGCGCGCGCTGCCGCTGTTCCTGCGCCTCGCCGCGCTCAAGCGCGAGGTGGAGGCGCGGCGCTCGGCCTTGCCGCCGCGGCCGGGACAGGGACCGCTTGCCGCGCGATTGACCATCGCCGCTGCCCATGGCGGGGACAAGGGCTCCGCGGTGCCGGCGCTGTTCGAGATCCTGGTCAATCGCCGCTACGCGCCCGAGGAGGAATTTTCCGCAGCATATGAGGAGATCGAAGCGGTGATCGCGGCCGCTTCAGAGGAAGCGGGCCTTCCCATGCGTACGCGTCTGCTCGGCCATCTCGCACCCGTTTCCGATCCTTGGGGCCCGCACTGGCCGCGCTGGCGGCGCGCCCTGGCGCAAGGCTTCGGCTGGCGCGCCGAAGAGTTCAGCGCCTGGGGAGCCTCTTCCTCGTCGGACATGGGCTGGGTGCAGCGGGTGGGGATCCGTGAGGTTCTGCTGGGCGGCCTCGGCCGGCCCGACAACAATGTTCATGCGGCCGACGAGTTCACGACGATCGAGGATCTGACCGCGCTCGCGCGCAGCATCCTCCTCTATCTCGCCGCCGATTTCGCACAAGATCAGTTGCCGGAGGAACCGGCAGGGAGACGATGATGAGCTATTTTTCCATTCCACGGCGCGGCTTCCTCGCGGGCAGCGTTGCACTCGCTTCCTTGCCGCGCGGGGCGCTCGCCGCGCCGACCCAGGGCGGGACGCTCCGCATCTCGGTCGATCAGGCCGCGAGCGTGCTCAACCCGCTGCTGACGCGGGTCAATCCCGAGTATCTGCTGGCAGAGCTTCTCTATGGCGGGCTCACAAGGCTGACCCAGGCGATGACGGCCGAGCCCGACCTCGCTTCGTCCTGGTCGGCCAACGCCGATCTCACCGAGTGGACGTTCCGGCTCAGGCCCAATCTCGTCTTCCATGACGGATCGCCCTGCACGGCAAAGGACGTCGCCGCCACCTTCACCGCGATCCTTGACCCGAAGATGGCCTCGCCGGGGCGGACGAATGTCGGGCCGATCGCAAGCGTCGAGGCGAGGGACGCGCTGACGGCGGTGTTCCATCTCGCGTCCCCGTACGCGGACATGCCTGTCGCACTCGCCTACACGAACGCGCGCATCATTCCCGCCGCTTACGCGAACGCGGCCGGGATGGAAAAGCTCGCGAGCACGGCAGTGGGGACCGGCCCCTTCACGCTCGTCTCCTTCGCGCCCGACCGCGAGATCGTGGTCGCGCGCAACGCGCATTTCTATGCCGCGCCACGCCCCTATCTCGATCGCGTCGAGGTGGTGGTCTATCCGGACCCGACGGCGCAGGCCTCGGCGCTGATCGCGGGCGATGTCGACCTCATGGCCTCGACCGCGCCAGCCGAGTACCAGCGGCTTGCGGCGGCGAAGGGGGTCAAGGCGCTCCGCGTCCCCTCCGGCCAGTTCCTCAACGTCAACATGCGCTGCGACCAGGCGCCATTCAACGATATGCGCGTGCGCCAGGCGCTGGCGCTCACCGTGAGCCGGCCGGACATGGTGGGCTTCGCCGCCGACGGCTACGGCACGCCCGGCAACGACACGCCGATCAGCCCCGCCTATCACTTCTACGACGCGTTGCCGCTGCGCTTGCCCGACATCGCCAAGGCGAAGGTGCTGCTCGCCGCCGCCGGCCACACAGGCGGTCTCGATCTCACGCTCATCGCCTCCGACACGCCCTCGACCCGCACCGAGCTCGGCGTGGCGTTGCGCGCGATGGCCGAGCCCGCCGGATTCCGCATCAAGGTCGAGACGATGCCGCACGCGACCTATCTCGTGGAGGTGTGGAAGAAGGGAAAATTCTACGTCGGATTCTACAATATGCAGGCAACGGCGGACGCGATCTACCAACTCCTCTATACCTCCGATGCCGCCTGGAACGAAACTCGCTGGGACAACAAGCAGTTCGACGCGCTGGTCGCCGCGGCGCGCCGAACGACCGACGAAGCGAAGCGCCAAAGCCTCTACGGCCAGGCGCAGGTGCTGCAGCGGAACGAGGTGCCCTCGGTGATCCCGGTCTTCTTCGACCTCCTCGCCGCCGAGCGACTCTGGGTCGAGGGGTACGAGCTCAATCCGCGCGCGGCCGTGTTCCGGCTCGACTATGTCTGGCTCGGGGCGGGCGCACCGAAGCGTTCCTGAAGGATGTCGGGGCGCTGGCTCCTTCGGCGCGTGCTGCTGATCGCCTATACGCTCTTCATCGTCTCCCTCGTCGTCTTCGCGATCACGCAGGCACTACCGGCGGATGCGGCGGTGGTCATCCTTGGCCAGAACGCGACGCCGGCCGCACTCGCCGCGGTACGGGCGCGGCTCGGCCTCGAAGACCCCGTCTGGCTGCAGGTACTGGCATTGGATCTGGCCGGCGCTGCACGGCAATTTCGGCATCTCGATGCGCACCAGCCAGCCCGTGGCGCCGGCGATGTTCGCAGCCCTCGGCCGCTCGCTGCTGCTCGCCGGCGGCGCCATCCTTCTCATGCTCCTACTCGCGGTGCCGCTCGGGCTCGCGGCAGCGCTCGGTCGAGGCAGGCCGATCGATCTTTTCGCCGGGCTCGTCTCCTATCTCGGCGTCTCCTCGCCGGAATTCGTCACCGGCACGGTGTTGCTGATCGTCTTCGCCGACCGGCTCGGCTGGCTGCCGGCAACCGGCTACGTGCCGCTCAGCCGGAATTTCCTGGCCGGTGTCGGCCATCTCGTCCTGCCGGTGATGACGGTCGCGCTCGTTCTGATCGCCCACGTCGCGCGCATGCTGCGTTCGGAGATGATCGACGTGCTGGCGAGCGATTATGTCCGCGCCGCGCGCCTCAAGGGCCTTTCGTGGCGCGTCGTGCTGTTCCGCCACAGCTTGCGCAACGCGCTCCTGCCGGTGATCACGGTGGTCGCGCTCGATGTCGGGTACGTGCTCGGCGGCATCATCGTCGTCGAGGAAATTTTTGCCATCCCGGGGATCGGCCGCGCGCTGATCGTGGCGATCGAGGCACGGGACCTGCCATCGATCCAGGCTGCCGCTCTGATCATGGCCGGGACCTACGCGGTCGTGAATTTTCTTGCCGACATCGCCTACGCTCTGCTCGACAAGCGCATCCGCTATGAGTGAGCTCCTGCGCCGGCTTTTGCGCACCCGCCAAGGTGCCCTCGGGCTCGTGCTGCTTGCGCCAGTGGCGCTGGCAGTGGTGCTCGGTCCGGTGCTCGCCCCGCACGATCCGGATGCGATCAGTTTCACCGCGCGTCTCGCTCCGCCCTCGCTCCGCTATTGGTTCGGCACCGACGAGTTCGGCCGCGACCTTCTGAGCCGCATCCTTATCGGCGCCCGCGCGAGCGTGCCGATGGCACTGGGTGCTACGCTTCTCGGCACGCTTTCGGGCGCCGTTCTCGGCACTCTCTCCGCCTACCTCGGCGGCCGCGCGGACGAGGCGATCATGCGCACGATCGATGCGGTGATGGCGATCCCGGCGCTCCTTCTCGCACTCCTGGTCTTAAGCACGCTCGGCGGCGGCGCGATGGACGCAACGTTCGCGATTGCGATCGCATTCGCGCCCGGCATGGCGCGCATTACCCGAAGCGTGGCACTCGCGGCGCGGCAGCAGGATTACGTCGCCTCCGCGATCGCGCGGGGCGAGGGCGGAACCTGGATCGTCTTCCGCGAGATGGGGCCGAACGTGATCGCGCCTGTGGTGGTGGAGAGCACGATCCGCGTGGCCTTCGCCGTGATGCTCGTGGCGACCTTGAGCTTCCTTGGCCTCGGCGCCCAGCCGCCGGCGCCGGAATGGGGCCTCATGATCGCCGAAGGGCGTGATTACCTGCATCAGGCACCCTGGATGATCATGGCACCCGGTGCTGCGATCGCGCTGACGGCGATCGGCTTCAACCTCCTGGGCGATGGGCTGCGCGATGCGCTCAATCCGCGGGTCGATCGATGACACCGGTTCTCGCGGTGGAGAACTATCGGCTCGAATACGCGAGCGGGGGGAAATTGCTTCGCGCGCTCGACGACGTATCGCTCGCGATCGGGCCGGGCGAGGTGCTCGGCCTCGTCGGCGAATCGGGCTCGGGCAAGACCTCGCTTGCGGCAGCCATCATGCGGCTTCTGCCAGCGAACGCGCGCGAGGGCGGTGGGGCGATCCGGCTCAAAGGCGAGGATCTGCGAGGGTTTCGCGGAAGGTGGCTTCGCGCCGTGCGGGGCAAGCGGATCGCGATGGTGTTTCAGGACCCGGCGACCGCGCTCAACCCGACGCTCACGCTCGGGCGGCAGGTGAGCGAGGTGCTGGAGACCCATCGCGGGCTCTCGCCCAAGGAAGCGCGCGCCGAGGCGATCGCGATGCTCGGCCATGTCGAGATCAGCGACCCGGAGGCGCTCTTTTCGCGCTATCCGCACGAGGCCTCGGGTGGCGAGAAGCAGCGGGTGGTCATTGCGACGGCGTTTGCCTGCCACCCCGACCTCGTGCTGCTCGACGAGCCGACCACCGCGCTCGATGTTCTGACGGGCGCGCGCATCCTCGATCTCTTCCGCCGTCTCCGGGCCGAGATCGGCATGGCCGGGCTCTATATCTCGCACGATCTCGCCTTGGTTTCGCAGATCGCGGATCGGGTCGCCGTCATTCGCAGCGGCCGGATCCTGGAGGAGCAGCCAGCCGTTTCCGTGTTCCGTGCGCCAAAGCATCCCTACACGCGCCTGCTCGCCGAGGCGGTGCCGCGGTCGGACCGGCGGCTGACCAAGGACGGAGCGGGCGAGGTGCAATTGATCGCGCTCGACTCCGTTTCGGTCCGCTACGGCCGGCCCGGACTTTTTCGTAGCCGGACGACGGTGGGCGCGGAGGGCGTCAGCTTCGCGGTGCGCGAACGGGAGATATTGGGCGTGATGGGGGAATCTGGGTCGGGCAAATCCTCGCTCGCCCGTGCGCTCGCCGGTCTGGTTCCCTTCGGGGGCCAGATTCACTTTTCGGGCCGGACGATCGCCGAACCGGGCGAAATGGACCGCGCCTATCGCCGCGCGGTGCAGATCGTGTTCCAGAATCCGGATTCCTCGCTCAATCCGCGCCAGCGCGTGCGCGAGATCCTTGCCCGGCCGCTCCACCTGTTTGGCGGCGATGTCGCGCAAATCCCCCGTCTCCTCGAGGAAGTACGGCTCCCACCCGGCCATGCGGCGCGCTTCCCGCACGAGCTTTCTGGCGGGGAAAAGCAGCGCGTGGCGATCGCGCGCGCCTTCGCCGTGCGGCCTCGGTTCGTCATCTGCGACGAGATCACCGCTTCGCTGGATGTTTCGGTGGCGGCCTCTGTGATCCAGCTCCTGCTGGCGCTCAGGGCAGCACACGGCACGGCCTATCTCTTCATCACGCACGATCTCAACCGGCTCGTCGAAATCGCGCACCGGGTGGCCGTGATGCGAAGCGGCCGGCTGGTTGATCTCTGCCCCGTCACGAGCCTCGGCGGCGATCAGGCTCACCCCTATACGCGTCAATTGATCGCCGCATCCTCGCCTTCCGTATCGCAATGAAAGGTCCAATGATGACGAAAGACGAAATCATCGCCCGCGTGGATGAGCGCTACTGCCTCGACTTCCTTGCGCGCATGGTGCAGCAGAAGAGCTACAGCCAGACGGAGGGTGAGCGGAAGCTCGCTGCCGTGATGGCAAGCGAGATGACCGCGCTCGGGCTCGAGGCCGGGCTCCGCCCCGTCGAGGGCGAGCGGGTGAATGCGGTCGGCACCTGGCGCGGCACGGGCGGGGGAAAAAGCCTCCTGTTCAACGGCCATGTCGATACGAACCCGGTGAGCGAAGGCTGGACAGTCGATCCTTGGGGCGGGAAAATCGACGAGGCATTCATCTACGGCATCGGCGTTTCCAACATGAAGGCGGGCGATGCCGCCTATTTCTGCGCGGCGCGCACGCTGATCGAGGCGGGCGTGCGCCTGAAAGGCGACGTAATCCTGACCTTTGTCGTGGGCGAGCTGCAGGGCGGCGTCGGCACGCTCGCGCTAATCGAGCAGGGGCTACGGGCGGATTACTTCGTCAATTCCGAGCCGACCGATCTCGCGGCGCTGACCATGCATGCCGCGGCCTTCACCTTTCTGATCGAGCTCGTCGGGAAGACGCGCCATCTCTCCAAACGCGAGGAGGCGGTGGATGCGATCGCGGCCGCCTGCGACCTGATCCCCCGGCTCGATGCGATGCGGTTCTCGAATGCGCGCTCGCCCGAGCACGAGGCCATCAACCGTGTGCATGTCGGCGTGGTCCATGGCGCGCTCGGGCGGGACCTGCACGAATGGCGGCCGCCGCAGGTCGCGGATTTCGTGCGCATCAAGGGCTCGGGCCGGTACGCGCCCGGGCAGACCGAGGAAGCGGCGCTTGCCGATCTTGGCACCGAGCTCGATGCGCTGGAACGGCGGTTTCCGGGCCTCAAGGCTTCGCTTACGCCCGAGCATCAGATCGGGCGGCCGGCGATGCCCTCCTTCGAGGTGTCGAAGACGAGCCCGATCGTGCAGGCGATCAACCGCGCCTACCGGACGGTGCGGGGCACGGAGCAGCCCATGGGCGCCCTCCCGCCGCCCGGCTTCTACGGGACGGACGCGGCCCATCTCTACCGCAAGGCGGGGATGGAAGGGATCGTCTGCGGCCCCGGCGGGCGCTACAACACGATGCCGGACGAGCGCGTGGACATCGTCGATTTTCTAGACATGGTGAAAATCTACATGCTCACGATGCTTGAGATCTGCGGCGACGTGTAGAGCAAGGGGCTCTGCCCCTTGCGACCCCGCTGGGGCCTTGAGGCCCCAGACCCCGGAACGTTTAGGATAAGGAATGGATTGCAAAGGCTCCGCCTTTGCCGGGGGTGTCGGGGGCAGAGCCCCCGACCGGGGTCCAGGGGCAGCGCCCCTGGCCTTCAATTCAACGAATCAGTCTTTCACAAGCCCGCGCAGGAAGCGGCTGCGTGCGGTGCCGGCGCTCAGGAGGAACGCGTGATCGCCGCCGCCCAAGATGAAGCGCGCGCCGAGCCCGATATAGTGCGCGGACCATTGCTCGTCGTAGATGCCGCCCATGCCGAGGGCTTTCTTCTCCGCGCGGCAGGCGGCGCCGACGCTTGCGTAGGCCTGCTGCACTTTCTCGTGCCCGGCCTGGCCCGAGACGCCCATCTCAGCGCTCAAGTCCGATGTGCCGATCAGCAGCGCGTCGATGCCCGGGACCGAAGCGATCTCGCCGGCCCGTTCGACCGCCTCGGGCGTCTCGATCATCGCGCAGACGAGGATCTCCGAGTTGATCGCGGCTTGTGCCTCGGCGGGGTGCGGCGGCTGAAATCCGTAGATCGCGGGCGGTCCGCCCCAGCTTCGATGGCCGAGCGGAGGAAAGCGCAACGCGCTCGCGATCCGCCGCGCTTCGGCGGGCGTGTTGACGTGCGGCACGACGATGCCCATGGCACCGTTGTCGAGCGCGCGCGTCGCCTCGTCGATCGCATCGGCGCAGACGCGCACGATCGGGGTGACACCGGTCGGCAGCGCGGCAAGGCAAATCTGCGTCGCCTCCTGCACCGAGAACGCGCCATGCTCGGTATCGATGAAGAGCCAGTCGAATCCCGCGGCCGCGGCGAGCTGCGGGGCGGCGGCCGTGCGCAGATGATGGAGGCCGAAGCCGATCGCAAGCTCGCCCGCCCTGAGCTTGCGTAAAGCGCCGTTGGCGACGAGCGGCATGGGCATCCCTCCGTTTTGCACGTGCGTCACGCCAGCATGGCGGGCCATCGGGGTCAATGGCACCGGCCCGTTGGACCGGCGCGGGCAAGGCTGGTAGTGTCGGGCGGAAAGAAAGGGGGGAAGGCCGATGCTGACGAAGGCCGAGATCGACGAATATGGTGAGATCGGAGCGATCGTCGTGCCGGACGTGCTCGGCGCGGCCGAGCTCTTCGAGTTGCGCGCCGCAACCGATGCGCTCGTCGCCGGCGCGCGTGAGCTCACCTCCCATAACGATATCTACGATCTCGAGGACAGCCACACGCCAGATGAGCCGCGCGTGCGCCGCATCAAGGCCGCGCACCTTCATCATCCCGTCTTTGCGCGGCTGGTGCGCCATCCGCGCATCGTCGCCGTGCTCCAGGACCTCTGGGGGCCGGATATCCGCTTCGACACGGCGAAGCTCAACATGAAGTCCGCCGGTTTCGGCGCGGCCGTGGAATGGCACCAGGACTGGGCCTTCTATCCCCACACCAACGACGATCTCGCCGCCGTCGGCGTGATGATGGACGGCATGGCGATCGAGAACGGGCCGCTTATGATCGTGCCCGGAAGTCATCGCGGCCCGGTCTTCGATCACCATGCCGATGGCGTCTTCTGCGGCGCGATGGACCCGGCGCGCGGCGAGGTCGATTTCTCGCGCGCGATCCCGCTCACCGGCAAGGCAGGATCGATCACGGTGCATCACGTCCGCGCGGTGCACGGCTCGGCGCCCAACGCGTCCGCGCGCGACCGGCGGCTGCTCCTCTTTCAGTTTCGCGCCGCGGACGCCTGGCCGCTGCTCGGCTTCCCCGGGGGCATCGTGGCGTTTGACGCGCTGATGGCAGCCGGCCGGCCGACGGTCGCGCCGCGGCTCGCCGCGGTGCCGGTGCGCCTGCCGCTGCCGCCGGCCGCGCATCAGGGCTCGATCTACGAGAACCAGAAAGGGCTTTCGCGGCGCTATTTCGCGGACGCCGCAGCTTCCGTCTGAGCCCCGCCCCCTTCTGCAACCCGGCCGGCCCGGCCTATGCTCCCGGCGATTGCACGGCCGGGAGAACGGATCATGCGCATTGCCGTAGTGGCCACGGGAGAGATGGGCGGCGGTATCGCCGCGCGATTGAGGGCGCGCGCGGCGGAGGTGTTCACCTCGCTCGCCGGTCGGAGTGAGGCGAGCCACGCGCGGGCGCGCGCCGCCGGCATCACGGTGATCGATGACGACGCGGCGCTGATCGCAAGCGTCGAGATCTTTCTTTCCGTCGTTCCGCCGGACCGCGCCCTGGCTCTCGCCGAGCGCTTCGCGCCGGGTCTCGCCCAGGCGGGCGGAAAAATACTCTACGCGGATTGCAACGCCGTGGCACCGGAGACGGTGCGGGCGATCGCCAAGATCGTCGAGGCGGCCGGCGCTCCGTTCGCCGATGCCGGGATCATCGGCGGGCCTCCCAAAGGAGACGACGCAGGCCCGCGGCTCTACGCCTCGGGCGAGGGTGCTGCGCGCCTCGCGGAGCTCACGCGCTTCGGGCTCGACGTGCGGCCGATGGAAGGCGGGATTGGTGCCGCCTCTGCGCTCAAGCTCTCCTATGCGGCGCTCACCAAGGGGCTCACGGCGCTCGGCGTCGCGGCGGGGCAGGGGGCGGCGGCGGGCGGCGTTGCCGGCGCGCTCGCGGCCGAGCTCGCCTCGAGCCAGCCCGCGCTTTTCGCCTTCCTCGTGCGGGGCGTGCCGCGGATGTATCCGAAGGCGTATCGCTTCGTGGGCGAGATGGAGGAGATCGCGCGCTTTCTGGGCGATGCGGGCGCGGCGCAGATGTTCCTCGGCGCCGCGGGAGCGTACGAGGAAGTCGCTTCCGCGTGGTCCGAGGCGGGCGCCGATGCGCCTCTGCTCCGCGGGCTTGGCGCGGTGTTCGATGCACAGCGTGCGAAGGAGCGGGCGGCGTGAGCAGTTTTCTCTTCACCGGTGGGCGTTTCCTCGATCCGCGGCGCGACGAGCTGATCGAGGGCATCGAGGTCCTCGTCGAGGACGGGAAGGTCAAGGAGGTCTCCGACCGGCCGATCGCGGCGAGCGGGGCCGAGCGCATCGCGCTCGCCGGGCGGACGCTGATGCCTGGGCTGATCGACGCGCACATCCACATCGTGCTCGCCGAGGTCAATCTTTCGCTCCTCTCCGACGTGCCGCTCACGCTGCTCGCGGCCAAGGGCTCGGCCGCCATGCGCGCGATGCTGATGCGCGGCTTCACCACGCTGCGCGATGCCGGCGGCGCGGATTTCGGGATGAAGGCCGCGCGGGACAGCGGACTTTTCGAAGGCCCGCGGCTCTTCATCTCCGGCCAGGCGATCAGCCAGACGGGCGGGCACGCCGATTTCCGCCGCCGCACGGAGACCCGTTTTGCCTGCCCCTGCTGTTCCGGCCGGACCTGGACCGCGCGCATCGCCGACGGCGTTCCCGAGGTGGTGCAGGCGGTGCGCGACGAGCTGCGCAAGGGGGCGGACCAGATCAAGATCATGGTCTCGGGCGGCGTCGCCTCGCAGTCGGATCCCCTCGAGAGCGTGCAGTACCGGATGGACGAGATCGAGGCCGCGGTCGAGGAGGCGACGCGCTGGGGCACCTATGTGTTGGCGCATGCCTATACGGCCGAGGCGATCGCGCGCGCGGTCCGCGGGGGCGTCCGCACGATCGAGCACGGCAACCTGATCGATCCGCCGACGGCGCGGCTGATGGCCGAGCGCGGCGCCTATCTCGTGCCGACGCTGGTTGCCTATGATTCGCTGAAGAAGCGCGGGCCTGACTACGGGATGACCCGCTACAGCCTGGCGAAGAACGAGGTCGTTCTCGAGGCGGGGCTGCGCTCCCTCGAGATCTGCCGCGAGGCGGGCGTGAAGATCGGCTTCGGCAGCGATCTTCTCGGCCAGCTTCAGAACGACCAGTGCAACGAGTTCACCATTCGCAGCGGCGTAATGAGCCCGGCCGAGATCATCCGCTCGGCGACGATCGTCAATGCGGAGATCGTCCGCCGGGAGGGAAGGCTCGGCGAGATCGTTCCGGGGGCGGAGGCGGATCTCCTGGTGGCGGACGGCGATCCGTTTCGCGATATTTCGGTCTTTCTCGGCGAAGGAAAGCGAATCCCCGCCATCATGCTGGAGGGGCGCTTCGTCAAGAACCGGTTGAACTGAACCGCGCGCCGGGATCTACGGGGCGCGGTAGCGCTCCGGGATCATGCGGTTGGCGAGAACGGCGAGAAAGATCGTCGTCGCCATCAGGATGAAGGCGGTGGCGGCGGCGAAGGGCCAATTGTTGTTGTCGGCGAACTCCGTATAGACCTGCGGCGCCATCATATGAAAGCGTGGTCCTCCGAGCAGGAGGGCAGTCGCGTACGTATTCATGCTGAGGATGAAGCAGAGGATGGCGGCGATCGAGAGGCCGGGGAGCGAGAGTGGCCAGACGACGCGCCGGAAGGCGTGCGCGGGAGCCGCACCGAGGCTCGCGGCCGCGTCCTCGAGCGCGGGATCGATGCGCTCGAAGACGGCCTGGAGCATCAGGACCATATAGGGCAGGTTGAAGGAGACGACGCCGATCACCACGGCGGTCGGCGTGAACATCATGTCGAAGGTCGAGGATCCGCCGAGCTCTGAGACCGCGAGGCTCAGGATTTCGCCATGCGTGAAGAGGATCATCCAACCGACGGTGCGGGATGTGGCGCCCATGAAGAGCGGCAGGATAAGGGCGAGGACCATCGCGGATTTGGCCCGGCTTTGCGTGCGCGCCAGGCGATAGGCGATCGGCGTGCCGAAGAGCAGGCAGAAGAAAGTCGTGCTGGCGGCAACCTCGATCGTCAGGCGGAGGATGCCGAGATAGAAGGGATTGCTGACGAAGGCAGCGTAGTTTGCCCCGGTGATCGCGGGAATGATCATCTGGGTGGGGTCGAAGCGGTCGAGGCTATAGCGGAAGAGCAGGACAAGCGGGGCCACGAGTGTCACGAGAATGAGCACGCTTGCCGGCCCGAGCAGGACGCCCGCCGACAGCTCCCGCCGCCGGGGCGCGGCGGGAGCGGCAACCGAGAGCGCGTGATCCATCGGCGGATTGAGTTCAGCCGCGCGCGATGGTGGAGTTCCACCAGGTGTTGATCTCGGGCAGCGCCTTTACGTCGTACGCATAGTCGGGCACGAAGAGCTTCGGCTTCGGCGTCGGGAAGGCGAGCTGCTTCGCAATCTTGCCGGTGAGCGGGGCGTTGTCCACGGTCGGCAGATAGCCCATGGTGGCGGCGAAGCCGCGCTGCGCCGATGGTGCGAGGACCTCGTTCAGATATTCGTAGGCGCCTTCCTTGTTCGGCGCGTTCTTGGGCACCACGAAACCCGAGACATAGAGCACGCTCCCTTCCTTGGGGAAGGCGGCGGCGACATCGATCCCGGCGTTCTGCCACATCGCGACGCGCGCGAGCCACATCAGGCCGAGCTCGATCTCGCCCGACTTGAAGGCAGGCCCGATCGAATCGGTCTCGGGATAGAGCCGAAACCCGTTCGCGTTGACCTTCTCCATCACCGGCTTGGCCTTGTCGAACGCATCGACATTGCCGGCAGCGTAGAGGGCGGCGGCCATCATGATGTAGAAATCGTTCCCGGTCGGCATCCCGATCTTCCCCTTGTACGCGGGGTTCATGAGGTCGGAGAAGCTCGTGGGAGGCGATGTGAGCTTCGTCGGATCGTAGATGAGGACCTGGGCACTGTAGATGTGCGGGACGAAGAACGGGAATTCCAGCAAGGGATCGACATGGGCCAGATTTGGGATCTTCTTGGCATCCAGTGGCTCGAGCAGCCCGAGATTGCCGAGCCGATAGGCCCCTGGCGCCTCGATAGCCGCGACGTCGAGCGTGCCCCGCGGCAGCATGCGCTGGGCGACGATCTGGGCCATGCGCGGCGGCTCGTTCGCTGGCGCAAAGACGATGTTCCAGCCCTTGGGGGTGAGGATCGGGTCGACGATGTTGATCTGCTGCAGATGCTGGTAGTCCCCTCCCCAGGTGCCGACGACGACGCGCTTGCTGGCCGCGCGCGCGGCAGAAGGAAGGAGCGCCGGCGCGGCGAGCGCCGCAGTGGCGCCGAGCAGGCGGCGTCGGGAGAGGGAGTGCGCCAAGGGCATCGGCTGGTCGGTCATGGTTGCGGGGCCTCCGGTTGCGAGATGTGGGATGAGCGCGGTCGAGTGCGGGGCGAGACTTTCCAGGGGGCATTCATCTTACGATCCTGCCCAGCCGGATGACGAAGCGATCGATCATCAGGAGCCCGGCGCCGATCAGGGCCATCTGCATCACGGTCGTCGCCGAGATCAGCGGGTCGATGTGGTATCTGAGGTAGCCGAGGATCGCGATCGGCAGCGTCGTCATGCCGGGGCTGACCAGGAATAGCGTCATCTCCAGCTCGCCGAACGTGGCGATGAACGAGAACAGCGTTGCCGCGATCAGGCCCTGGCGCATGGCAGGCAGAGTGACGCGGCGGAAGACCGTCCATGGCGGTGCGCCGAGGCTCGCCGCCGCCTCCTCCGCCGCGCCGTCCTGGTTGACGAGGCTCGCGACGACGAGGCGCACCACCCAGGGCGTGGTGACCATCATATGCCCGGCGAGAAGCACGTAGAAGGAGCCGGCGAGCGCGGCGCCCGTCACTTCCTCGATGCTGACGGCCAGGAGGTAGATGGCAAGGCCGACCGCAATGAGCGGTACCGTCAGCGGTGCCAGGAGCAGGGTGCCGATGGCCGGCTTGGCACGAAAGTGCCGGCGCACCAGTGCGAGGCCCGCCGGCACGCCGAGGAGGAGGCTCGCCGGCACCGCGATCGCGGCAACTTCGAGAGTGGTGAGAAGAGGCGCCGCGAAATGCGGGATCACCGCTTCGTACCAGCCGAGGGTATAGCCGCGCGGCGGGAAGATGATCAGTTGTTCATTGAAGAAGCTCAAATAGACGGTGAGGATGAGGGGCAGGAAGATGAGAATGAGGCCGCCGGCGATGAGAAAGCCGAGCGCCAGGCGGCCGAGTGAAGCGGGCAGGCGCATGGTCGGCTTCACGGCTGATGACGCGCCTGGCGGAATTGCCGACACTCGTGTTTCGCTCCGACCCCCAGAAAGCCGTCCCGCGGGCGGTTTGGGCCCTGGCGGGCCGCGTGCTGCCATCCGCCCAATTTGGCGCACGCGAGCCGGACGGTAACCGGCCGAGGCGCCGACGGCAAGCATGAGCGTCCGCGCTTGACGCGGAAAGGGCCGCCGGACAAGGATCGCGCGTGAGCGCGATAGGCGGAGATAGCGGCCTCGGGGCGGGGAAGGGGGATGCGCGGCATCGCGATCCCGCGGCCTCGCTCACCCTCGACGCACTCAGCGCCCGCTTCGGGGGGCAGCTCGCGGTCGATCGGATCTCACTCTCGGTCGCCCCTGGCGAGATGATCGTGCTGCTTGGCCCTTCGGGCTGCGGCAAGACGACCACGCTCCGCATGATCGCGGGCTTCGTTGCGGCGAGCGGCGGGGACGTGCGCGTGAATGGCACGAGCGTTCTCACCCAGCCGCCGTACCGGCGGGAAATGGGCATCGTCTTCCAGAGCTACGCCCTCTTTCCCCATCTCAGCGTTGCGCGCAACATCGCCTTCGGGCTCGAGATGCGCCGGATGCGCTCGGGCGCGATCGCCGCCCGCGTTGCCGAGATGCTGCGGCTGGTCAAGCTCGAGGATTTCGCCGAGCGGCTGCCGCGGCAGCTTTCGGGCGGGCAGCAGCAGCGCGTGGCGCTGGCGCGCGCGCTCGCGATCCATCCCAAGGTACTCCTGCTCGACGAGCCGCTCTCCAATCTCGACGCGTCGCTGCGCCTTGAAATGGCGCGCGAGATCCGGATGTTGCAGCGGGAAGGCGGCATCACGACGCTGATGGTGACGCACGACCAGGCCGAGGCGATGGCGATGGCCGACAGGCTGGTGGTGATGCGCGAGGGGCGGGTCGAGCAGATCGGAAGGCAGGAGGATCTCTACCAGCGGCCGGCAACACCGTTCGTCGCGCGCTTCATCGGTCAGAGCAACATTCTCCTCGGGCACATCACCAACGGAAAGCGCCTTGCGATCGAGGGCGGCCACGACATCGCCTTCGCCGGGCGGTACGGGACGGACGGCGCGGGGACGCTCGCGATCCGGCCGGAAAGCATCCGGATCGGTCCGGCCGGTGCGGTGGATGCGCAAACCGAGGGCACGGTCGAGCTTTGTACCTACCTCGGAGCCGTGGTGGAGCATCTGGTGCGCATCGATAGCGGGCAGGACCTGCTGGTACGCGGCCCCGGCCTCGGCCCGGACGCAGCACCGCGTGCCGCGGCCGGGTCGCGCGTCAGCCTGCACTGGCCCGCCGCCGAGGAACGGCTCTTCGACGAGCACGACCACGCGCTCGGACCGGTTGAGAGCGCGTTCGCGGAAAGTACTGCGGGATAACACAAGTTCGCATGCAAGAGAGCGACGAAGAAGGCGCGTGGACTCTGCCGCCCGGCCTCTATCTCAAAGAGCGCGCGTCGCAATACCGACTGCCCGCGCGACCGCTCTCGCGCTACCTCGCGATGGAAGACGGAAGCCGGCTCGCGCTCGATCTCTACCTCCCGCAAGGTGCTGCGGCGAAGCTGCCGACGATCCTCCTCCTCACACCCTACTATCGGCGCTTCGCGCTTGCGCCCGACGCGCCCCCCGGCACCGAGCCGAGCCCGAGCGCAGGGCGATGGCGCGACCTCTTCGTCCCCCGCGGCTACGCGCTCGTGGTCGTCGATGTGCGCGGCAGCGGTGCGAGCTTCGGCACGCGCGATGCCTTCCGCTCGCCGCGCGAACGCAGCGACTACCAAGCCATCGCCGAATGGATCGCCGGGCAGGAATGGTCGAACGGGCGGATCGGCGCGACCGG
Source organism: uncultured Pseudomonadota bacterium (assembly GCA_963745975.1). GTDB lineage: Bacteria > Pseudomonadota > Alphaproteobacteria > Acetobacterales > Acetobacteraceae > JAKAWQ01. The sequence continues at coordinate 256,215 of CAVUZJ010000009.1, read as the reverse complement.
AATCTCCTATGTCGGCGCGGCGGCGGACTTCCTCGCCTCCACCGGGCATCCAGCCGTTCGCGCGATCGCGCCCCTCTCGGCGGTGTGGGACACCTACACCGATCATTACTACCCCGGCGGCATCCTGCTCGACCGCCTGGCCGGCCAATACGACCATCTCATGCAGGCGCTCGATCGCGACCGGCGCGAGGCGCTCGCGCCCTTCGCCTATTTCCGGGACCCGAACTATCGCGGCCCGCAACCGGTGGACGAGGACCCGGACGCAACCGCGCGCGATCAGGCGGTTGCCGAGCACGGGGCGAATTTCCGCATGCCTTCATTCATCGCGGAGTTCCCGTTCCGCGATTCCGCTTTGCCGTACGATCCCTCCTTCACGCCGTCCTCCTTCAGCCCCTGCGGCTTCGCCGACGGCATCCCGCCCGACATCGCGGTCTTCTCGATCTCGGGCTGGATGGATGGCGCGGGCTATGCGAACGGGGCGATCGCGCGCTTTCTTACCCTTCCCAACCCGAAGCGCCATTTGCTCCTCGGCCCTTGGGACCACGGCGCGCGGATCAATGTCTCGCCGTGGCGCAAATCGCCGCTTCCGCAATTCGCGCTCGCGGGCGCGCTGCTCCGCTTCTTCGACCATTACCTCGCCGAGCGGCCCAATGGCCTCGAGGCGGAGAAGCGCGTGCATTATTTCAGCCTGCACGCCGAGAAATGGCAAACCGCCGACACCTGGCCGCCTTTCACCTCGACCCGCCAATTCTTCCTCGACTCCGCCGGAACACTCTCGCCCACGCCGGGCGAAGGCATCGACACGCACCGCGCCGATTTCACCGCCGGCACCGGCACCAACACGCGCTACGAACGTCTGGCCGCGGTGGACGTGCGCGAATACTATCCGGACTGGGCGGAGCGCAGCCGCTCCATGCTCCACTATGTCTCGGCGCCGCTCTCGCAGCCTACGGAAATGACCGGCCATGCCGTTCTCTCGCTCCGTCTTGCCGCGAGCGAGCCGGATGCCGGGCTCTTCGCCTATCTCTCCGAAATCGAAGCCGATGGCACCGTCCGCTACGTGACCGAGGGCGTGCTCCGCGCGCTCCATCGCGCCGAACGGCCGGCGCCCGCCGACTATCGCGCTACCTGGCCCTGGCACAGCCATGCCCGCGCGGACGCCGCACCGCTCGTGCCTAGCGTGCCGGTCTCGCTCCGCATCGTCTTCCTGCCCAACTCCTGGATTTTCTCCGCCGGCAGCCGCGTCCGCCTCTCGCTCGCCGGGGCCGACGCGGACCATTTCGCCCAGGTACCGCACGGACGCTCGCCCTCGCTCGAGATCCACCGCGCCGGCTCAATGCTCGAGCTTCCCTGGCGTTCAGCCGGTTTCAGCTGAGCGGGCTCACGCCGAAAAGAAAGCGGTGGACGAAGGCGAGGAAAGCGACCCAGACGACGAAAGCGGCAAGCGGTCCGATCCAGCCGATCTCGGAAAGCACCAAGCGGTTGCGGCCGGCGGCGATGGCGCCGAACGGAAGGATGGAGGTACTGCGCGCGAGCTCGGCCCAGAGGGATGGATTGTTCGCGGCGAGCTTGGCGTCGATCGAGGGCATGCCCCAGATCGCGGTGACGAGGATGGAGCCAAAAAACAAAAAACCGTCCGCAGTGCCGAGCGCGATCATGTGCACCGCCGCCCAGAGCGCGAAGAACCAGAGCATCGGGTGGCGCGTGACGCGTTGCATGCCCCGAGCCGACTCGGGCGGCGCGTTCTCCCCGCCCACCGCGGTCAGGTTGCGTGTCGTCAGCGCCCCGGCGAAGAGGACGAAGGCAAGCAGCATGACCAGCGTGAGGAAATCCCTGAGCCCGCGCGGCGTGAACCAGACCGGCATCATCGGCGCGTGGCGGTAGGCGATGATCAGGAAGGCGAGCGTGGCGAGCGAGATCATCGAAAATGCGGCGCGGAAGCGCGCGAGACCCAGCCGCCGCACCAGCGCGCCGCGCAGCGAGGTCCCGGCGAGGCCCGAATGAACCGCGATCCAGACGATGGCGGCGAGCACGAGCAGCTTCATGATGGGGCCTCCATGGTCGCCCCTGACGAGCACGAGGCGGCGCCGAAAACGCAGAAGCGCGCGCAGTACGGGTGGTTGAGCGTCACCGTCCGCGCTGCCGCTGCGAGTGTGGGCCCGAGATCGAATTGTTGGTCGTAGGGTTGGAGCGTGCAGGCGACAACCGTGGGCGCCGCCGCGCCCTTGCGATGCACGACCATGCGTGCGCTCGCGCACATCACGCTCCGCCCGCTCGCCGCAAGCGCCTGCCAGCACGTTTCTCCGACTTCGGGCGGCGCTTCGTCGATCGCAAGCTCGGGGAAAAGCACGAGCGCCGCCGGATCGAACGCGTCGAGCGCGATGCGGCGACTCGCGAAGAGTGCGGCGAATCCGGCGCGCAAACCGGCCTCGTCCGCTCGCAGCGGTTGGCGCGCGGCGACGCTCACGCAAAAACCGCTGCCGGCGAGCCAGGCAAGCCCGGCGAGCGCGGGGCCGAAGCTGCCTCCGCCGCGGATGGCCTCGTGGCCTTCGCGCGTCGACCCATCGAGCGACACGCGCAACGCGAGCCGCCCCCCATAGGCCGCCCGCAGCCGCGCGAGGTGCGCTTGGTGGCGCTGCATCGGCCGCATCGCGTTGGTCAGCACGAGCGTGGAATATCCGCGCGCGAGCGCTGCCTCGATCATCCCCGGGGCAGCCGGGTTCATGAAGGGCTCGCCGCCGGTGAAGCCGATCTCGCGAAGCTCCCTGTGCCGTTCCGCCGCCTCGTCGAGGAAGCGGTCGAACGCGGCGCGCGAGAGGAAGGCGAGGCGGCCGTTGCGCGGGCTGCTCTCGATGTAGCAGCCGGCGCAGGCGATGTTGCAGAGCGTTCCGGTGTTGAACCAGAGGGTTTCCAGCCGCTCGAGTGCCACGCGCGCGTGGGGCTCGCCTGCTCCGGTGCGCAACGGGTCGGCGAAGGGCGTCGGGGATGGGGGCAGCGGTGGCGGGTTCTCCTCGTTCCAGAGCGTCGTGGCCGGGCTGAGCGGCCGGCCGGTCGCCGATTGCTCGGCCGGGGGAAGCACATCGAAGCTCGGCCAGATCCCGCGCTCCAGCGCCGCCGCATAGCCCTCCGGCAAGCCGGCCCTTCGCATTGCGCGCGCCGCGCCCCGGTGGTCGTAGGCGAGCGCCCGAGGCCGGATCTCGATGCCCTCCCGTCCGGGCGTCAGCAGGCTGAACCAGCCGCGCGCCGTGCCGTCATTGGCGGGCAGGCCGATCGCCCCCGCATTGTGCCAGAGCCGCGCACCGATCCGCCGCGTGAAAGGCAGGCCGCAATGGCCGCCGATCACGCCGTCCGCGCCGGCGAGCGCGATCTCCGCCTCGATCTCGTCCTCCGGCGTCGAGGCGAAGACGAAGCGGTTGATCCGGCTGGGCGCTCCATGAACCACCGCGAGCCTCCGCCCGCCGATCTCGAGCGCGATCCGGCGCGGCAGCGCCGCCATCCACCGCCGCGCCGCTGCGTCCACCGCGCAATCCGCGTGGGCGAACCAGGCCTCCGAAAGCCGCGCGCACGAAGAGCCGGGCGCGAAGCCGCACCCGCAATCGGCGGCCTCCGCGGCGAGCGCCTCCTCGCAATTGCCCATCACCACGGCGATCCCGGCGCCGCGGATCAGCTCGAGCGTCGCTTGCGGATCGGCACCATAGGCAATCACATCGCCGGTGCAGATCACCCGCTCACGCGGCACGCCGAGCCTCGCGGCTTCGGCCAGCAGCGCCTCGGTCGCCTCGCGGTTGCTGTAGCAACCGCCGAAAACGAGGACAGGGCCATCGGTCACAATCCGCTTGTGCGGCTCCGAGGCCGCGATCCGCGTGCCGTCAGGCACGGGTCGGGGTTCCGGTGATCTGCTCCAGCGCCATGCCCCGCCCCTCGATCCCGCCGCCCCATCGCCACACCAGCATGGCGGCCGCGCCCAACAGCCAGAAGCCGGCCAGCAGCAAGAGCGCGCCCGCCATGCTGGTGGCCCCGATCGCGCCGATCAGAAAGGGCGAAATCATCGCCCCGATCCGCCCGACGGCAACCGAGGCGCCGATGCCGCTTGCCCTGAGCGCGGTCGGAAACAGCTCAGAGAAAGTGGGATAGGCGGCGATCCAGCTTCCCGTGGCGAGCAAGTTCACCAGCGCGAACCCGGGCATCAGCACGCCCGCGCCATAGCGCGTCGCGAAGGCGAACGCGACCGTGCCGAGCGCGGTCGCGAGATAGAAGCCGAGCACCGTCCCCTGCCGCCCGGCGCGATCGAGCAGGAAGGCAGCGGCGAATCCGCCCACCAGCGCGCCCACGCTGCCCGCGAGGTAGAAGAGCGGCAGCCGCTCGGGCGGCAGATGGAGCGCCGGCAGCACGACCAGCGGCAGGAACGCGAAGAGCCCGTAATAGCCGGAGGCCTCGGCGAAATCGAGTACGGCGCCAAGCGCGAGCCGGCCCGGATAGCGGCGGATGAGCGTCGCGAGCGCCCTCCCTTGCCCGCGCGCGGCGAGCCAGCGCGGGCTCTCCGGGATGGCGCGGCGAAGCCAGGCCGACGAAAGCGCGATCAGCCCGCCGAAGGCGAACACCACCCGCCATCCGAAATCGGGCGGCAGCGCCGAGAGCACGAGCCAGGAGAGGAGGGCGGCGAGCAGGCTCCCAAGCGGCCAGAAATTCAGCATCAGCGCGCTCGCCCAGCCGCGCGAGCGGTCGGGCGCGATCTCGGCGATGGCCGCGTTGATCGCCGAATACTCCGCGCCGACGCCGATCCCGGCGACCAGCCGGAGCGCGAGCAGCATGGCGAGGTCGGGTGCGGCGGCGGTCGCCAGCGTCGCCACGCCATAGAGCACCAGGCTGCCGAGGAAGATGCGCCGCCGCCCGAACCGGTCGGCGAGAACGCCGAAGCCGGCCGCGCCCAGCATCAGCCCGACGAACCAGGCGCCCAGCACGACGGACATCGCATCGGCGCCAAGATCGAAGCGTGCCCTGAGCGCACCCAGCACATTGCCGATCAGCGTCACCTCGAAGGCGTCCATCGCCCAGCCGACGCCGAACAGCACCACGGCCATTGTGTGGAAGCGGCTCCAGGTGGGCGCATGCGATGTCACGTGCGATGTCATGGGCGCAATCCCTCTCCCATCGTCGACTCTCTTCGACATACGCACGCGAGCACCGTCCGGATCATGCCATAACGCCGCATGCGCGGGCGGCGGATCCTGGCCTTGCTCATGGTCCTGGCCGTGGCGGCGCTCGCCGCCGCCGCCGTCACGCGCCACCTGCCCGCGCCCTCGCTCGCCGGACTGAAATCCCACATGCACGCGCTCGAGGCATTCGCCGCCGCCCATCCGGCGCGCGCTTCCGCCCTCTTCGTGGTCCTCTGCACCGCCTTCTCCGCGCTGCCCCTGCCCGGCGCGGAGCTGCTCGCGGTCGCCGCCGGCACTCTCTTTGGCCTCATCGAAGGCACGGCACTGGTCGCCTTCTCCGTCACGCTCGGCTCCTGCGGCGCCTTCCTCATCGGCCGCTTCCTGCTGCGCGGCGCCGTGCAGCGCCATCTGCAATCCCGGCTCACGGCGCTGGCGCGCGGGCTCGAGCGCGAGGGCGCCTTCTACCTCTTCGCGCTTCGCATGATTCCCGCGATCCCATTCTTCGTCGTCAACCTGGCCATGGGCGCGACATCGCTCCGGCTCGCGACCTTCGCCTGGGTGAGCGCGATCGGCATGCTGCCCGCGATCGCGGCTTACGTGAATGCGGGGCGCATGCTCGGGCACCTCCATAGCCTCACCGGGATCCTCTCGCCGGGGATCCTGGCCTCGTTCGCGGTGCTCGGCCTGCTGCCGCTCGCCGCCCGCCGCCTGGTCCTCGCTTGGCGCCGCCGCCGTTCCTATTGATGCGCGAGCGCGCACGCATGATCCTGCAAATCCTCGCCGCTCGCGAAATTGCCGCGCGCGGGGTCGGCGCGGTCGGCGAGCAGGACGAAGCCCGGCCGTCCCGCGAAGGAGGCGCCTGCCACCACCAGCGTGTACTCGCCCATATGCGCCCGCGCCGCCGGCGAGGAGGCGGCGAGCAGGAGCAACGGGTTGGCGCCTTCGAGGTCGCGCCCGATCACCCGCCGGGCGATATACCGCTCGCCCGCGAGAGGCACCGGGAACGGCGCCCAGGCATCGCCGACGGACGCGAGATGCCGCGACAGCGCATCGCGCACATCGGCGCGCAGGCAATCGATATGGATGTGGAGCTGGTTCTGGGTCCGCCCGAACGCGGAATTGATCGCAAGCGAGAGATCCTCGCGCGAAAGCGGCCCCGGCGCGTGCGCCTCGGTGAAGCGGCGTGCCTCCCACGCATCCCGGAAATAGTTCGGAGCATCCGGAGCCAGCAGCGCGGGGCTCTCGATCCCGCCGATGCGCGCGGTGGGCAGGAGCAGGAACTGCGCAGTACCCTCGATGTCCCTCAGCACGACATAGCCGCCCGCGAGATCGACGACCGCGCAGGGCGCCGGATCGCCATGCTGTGCCTCGTTCGGGACGCATCGGTCGTGGACGATGTGCCAGAGCGCCGACGGATCGGCCGCCCGCGCCCCCGGAACGACGAGAAAAACGAGGAGAAGGGCGAGGCGCCTCACGCGGCCGCCCGCCCGTCGAGGAAGCCGAGCAACGCCGCCCGGAACGGGAGCAGGCTCTTGTAGCGCGCGGTCTCCTCAGGAAGCGCCCGGACCGCCGCGGCGAGCCGCCCGGCGGTGGCGGGCTCGCCCGCGATCGCTTCGATCGGACTCTGATGGACCTTGATCGTGAACAGGATCGCGCTCGCTCCCGGAACCCGGGAGAGCGTCTGGCGCTCGACGCGAAACCAGAGCCTCTCCCCCGCGTTGCCGGCGGTGAAGGCCGGGTCCTGCGCGGTCCTTCCATGCCCGCAGGGCTGGAACAGCGCCGGATCGTCGAGGATCGACCAGTTGAACCGCTCGACCAGCCGGCCCGGCTTCAAGAGCGCCATGAACCGCTCGACCGGGCCGGCGAGCCGCTCGGCGAAGAACGGCACTGGCCCATGAATGGCCCCGATCGGCCGCCCCAGCTTCTCCGCCAGCCGCCAGCGCGTCGGGAAGCAGAGCACGGCAGCCGAAAGAACCGGTCCCGCCGGGCCGGGCTCGAGCAGGCAGAGATCTTCCTGCACCAGTCGCCCGGCCAGCTCCAGCGGATCGCAAGGCGGATCGTCGAGATCCCAGTCCTCGCCGGTGAGCCGATTGGAGAGATGCCGCCCCGCGCGGACGAACCACTGCGGATGGTGCGCCGGGAGATGGGCGGCGACGAGCGCCAGCGTGGCGCGGCGGGCCGGGCCCGACTCCGGGAGTGCCGCGAACACCTCCGCGTGCCGCCCGGCGAGCAGCCGGCGCCGGAGCGCCATCTCAGCCTCGTAATCGCCGTCGATCTCGAAGAGGGCCGCGATCGGCGCCGCCACCAGGCCCATCGCCATCCGCCAGGGGCCCGCCTCGAAAGGCCGATAGCGTCGTGGGGGCGGGGGCTCGTCCATGCCGGGCAGGGTAGCCTGGAGCCGGCGCGGGGCAAGGGAGCGCTGCTTGCGGCAGCACCCCCGAGCGGTTATCAGGTCCCGCAATGCAAAAGCGAGCGCGCGCCGGTTCGCCCAAGGCCACGGCGCCGGCCATGGCCCCGGCCGCGGCCCCGAAATGAACTCGATCTTTCGCGGCGACCTCGCCTCGCCCGCGGGGCGCCGGCTCGCCTGGATCGACAGCCTCCTCGTCGATCATGGCGTCTTCCGCCTCACCTGGACCAATTTCGCGTCCGTGGTCCCGGGCCGGCTCTACCGCTCGAACCACCCCACGCCCGGTCGCCTCGCCCGCCTCACACGGCAATTGGGGCTCCGCACCGTGATCAATCTCCGCGGCGAGGCCCGCAACGGCTCGGACGCGCTCTCCCGCGAGGCCGCCGCGCGGCTCGGGCTCACGCTCGTCGACCTGGCACTCGAAAGCCGCGGCATCCCGCAGCGCGACCGCCTCGAGCGCCTGATGGACGTCTATCGGACGATGGCGGAGCCGGCGCTCATCCACTGCAAGTCCGGGGCCGACCGCACCGGGCTCGCCGCCGGCGTCTTCCTGCTCGCCGAGGGCGGCCGCCCCGAGGACGCGCTGGCACAGCTCTCGCTCCGCTTCGGCCATGTCCGGCAGGCCCGCGCGGGCGTGCTGGACGCGTTCTTCCTGCTCTATCAGGCGTCCGGCCGGAAGGATTTCGCCGCCTGGCTGAACCAGGAGTACGAGGAGGCGGCGGTGGCGCAGCGATTCCGGGCCGGCCGCTTTGCCTCCTTCGTCACCGACCGGGTCCTGGCGCGCGAATGATGGAGAGAGGCATGCGCGAAGAGGGCGTGCTCGCGGTTCTGGACATCGCCGAATGGGGCGGCGCGATCGACGCGGCGGAGGGCGCACGCGCCACCCGCGCGCTCGAAGAGGGCCGTGTCCTCTTTCTCCCCTCCCTCTCGTTCGCTGTGGAAGAGCCGGAAAAACCGTTCCTCACGCCCTCTTCGCTCGCGCCGGGGCGGAAGAACATCAGCTTCGACCGTGCGAGCGGCGAGTGCCAGGGAAGTCGCTATGCGGGCGCCGAGGCCGCCCGCCTCGGCGCGATGCTGGACCGGTTCGGCCGGCAGGCGGAGGCGCTCGTGCGCGCGCTCGCGCCCGGCTATGCGCAGGGCCTGCGCAGGGCGCGGACCAGCTTCCGCCCGGCGGACGTTGAGGACCGGCCGACCTCGGTACGCCAGGACGACCGGCTGCTGCATGTCGATGCCTTCCCGACGCGGCCGACGCGGGGCGAGCGGATCCTCCGCGTCTTCAGCAACATCGCCCCGGACGGGGCCGAGCGGCGCTGGGAGGTGGGGGAGCCGTTTCCCGCCTTCGCCGAGAAGTTCCTCCCCAGGGTGAAGCCCGGCTCGACCGCCTCGGCCTGGCTGATCGAGCGGCTCGGCCTCACTAAGGGCCGCCGCAGCGCCTACGACTCGATCATGCTCGGGCTGCACGACGCGATGAAGCAGGACGCCGCCTACCAGGCTGGCGCGCCGCACGCCCCGGTCGTGTTTCCGCCGGGCACGAGCTGGATCGTCTATACGGACCAGGTCCTGCACGCCGCACTCGCGGGCCGCTTCGCGCTCGAGCAGACGTTCCATCTGCCCGTGGCGGCGATGGCGGAGCCGGAGCGTGCGCCGATCCGCGTCCTCGAGCGGCTCGCGGGTCACGCGCTCGCCTGAGGCACGCCCGCGCCGGCAAATCGGTTCGGGCGGGCGTCGCCGCTTCGTGATACGATTCCCTTCCCCGCGATCTCCCGACACGGCAGAGAGGGAACCCGCCCGCAAGTTCGGTCAGGGCCCTGCGAACGGCACGCTGGAGGAAACGCGCGATGGCGAGAACCGTGATGTGGGCGATGTGCACGGCAGGCGGCCTGCTCGCGGCGGCTTCATGCTCCGCAAGCGCGCAGACGGTGGTCATCACGACCAACGGATCCACCGTCATCGTCAACGGCCACGTCGTTTCGAGCGGCAACGCGACCGTCGCCAAGGGCCCGATCCGGACCGAGGAGCGCGCGGAGCCCCCCTACTCGGGCATCCGCGTGGACGCGCCGGCGGACGTGAGCTTCTCTCCCTCGGCGAAATCGCAAGTGACGGTCACGGCCCCCGCGGACATCCTCCCGCTCATCGAGACCGACGTGACGGACGGCACGCTGGTGATCGGGCTCAAGAGCTCCGTCGTTCTTTCCTCGCCGATCGTCATCGCGGCGACCGGCCCGAGCCTGAATGAAATCGCGCTCGACGGGGCCGGCAGCGTGAAGGCTGCCGGACTTTCCGGCCCGCAGCTCGATATTTCCCTCGCCGGCTCGGGCCTGGTGGCGGCGAACGGCACCGTGGGGAGGGTCGCGATCCGCCTCACCGGCTCGGGGGATGTGGACGTCGCTTCGATCCAGGCCGCTTCGGTTCGCGGCCTGATCGCCGGCTCGGGCACGATCAGGGCCTTCGCGCGCGAGAGCGTCGATGCCCGGATCACCGGCTCCGGCGAGTTCATCGTCTCCGGCGATCCACCGCAACGGGCGAGCAGCGTCTCCGGATCCGGAGAGATCCTTTTTCGCTAGGATCGTTGGCGCTCCATTCCAGTAGCGAGGCAATCGCGCGTTCCTCAATGGCAACAATAATGTTTACAGATGTTTCATATTCTTTTTCTAGATTGATTCATTACCATCAATTAATCCGGTAAAGCTTGCCTTGCGCCGGCCAAGCTTCGACATTTGTCCAATCACAATTCAGAGAGGGTTCCCTTCGATGCCCTGCGCTCAAGGGAATGATGATGGGAGATTGGGTCCGGGCACGGGGTCCGGGTGGCCTGCCGTCATCCGGCGGGTCGCAATGAGCGCGGGCGTGATCGGTGCGTGTCTGTTGCCCGTGGGTGCACGGGCGAGCGACCGCGGCATTGCGAAGTCCGATTTGGCGACGATCGCGGATGGCGCCGGCGCGGCCGAGTTGATCCCGAGTCTAATGCCCGTCAGCGCGACTCCGGTCAGCGACGCGGAGCTCGCAAGCGAGGAGGCGAAAGGCCTTTCCGAGCCCGAGAGTTCTGTCGGTCAGCCCGTGCCGCCGCCGCGGGTGATCCTGTGGGATGAGATCGACCGGCCCGGCGGCTGGTCGCCGACCGGAAACGGATCCACGGTCGTCACGATCACGGGCGGGCCTTAAGGACTCGCCCCTGGCGCGCCTGCCGGCATGTCGTCGAGCAGCTCGCGGAGTTCGCCGAGCCAGGGCTCGTACCGGCGCCAGCGCCCGATCGAGCTCGCGTAGACAGGCTGACGCACCTGCCACATGCTCGAGGTACTCACCAGGCGGCGATTCCGCTCTGGCGCGAGGCACGCCTCGTCCCACGGCAGGCCGAGGAAGGCGATCATTCGGCGGGTTTGCGCCTCGCGGTCGGTGACCAGCGCCTCATAATCCACCTCGAGGAACCTCTCGGGCGGCAGCACGGCGCGCCAATGCGCCATCAGGCGCTCGTACTGGCGGTAGAAGAAGACGAGGCTGGCGCGATCCCTCGAATAGAACGAGCCCGGAAAGCGCTTGGTGTAGATCGAGAGGCAGGTATCGAGCGGATCGCGCCGGCAATGGATGATGGTGGCGCCGGGAAACGCGAGTCGAACGAGGCCGAGCCAGAAAAAGTTGGTGGGCATCTTGTCGGTGACAAGCGGAGCACCCGGCGAGGCCGCGCGCAGTACCTCGTGGTATTCGCTCACCAAGGCCCCTGCGCTCGGCAGCGCGGCGCCTTCTTCGATGGCGGCCTCCCATTTGAGGCCGCGCTGCTCCCAGAACCCGAGCTCGCCTCCGGCCCCCACGTCCCGGTGGCTCGAGACGATCTGCTCGACGAGCGTGGTGCCGGAACGCGGCGTGCCGACGATGAGGATGGGTCGCGGCTCATCGGACGAAGGCGCGGCGGGGCGCTCCGGCTCGTCCACGCCGAAGCGCGCGATCAGCCGATCGACGCGGGCGGCGAAGGCCGGCCGGTCGAACCGGAGACTTCCGGCGCCCAGCTCGTTGCCGGCGTCGAAATGCCGCATCGCCGCTTCGTACTCGCCAAGGTCGTCGAACGCCTTGCCGAGCCCGAAATTCAGGAGCTCCGCGCCAATGTCCCCGAGACGGGCGGTCTCGATGAGCCTTCCCATCCGGGCGAGCAGGGGCCGGTCCTCCGCGGCGAATTTCCTGACATTGGTGAGATTGAAGAAGGCGACCACGTCGGTCGGGTTGGCGGCGAGAGCGCGGGCGAGGCAATCGGCCGCCTCATCGAAGCGGCCCATATTGGTGAGGAATATGCCGAAGGAGCGCAACGCGTAGCTGTTCGCGGGGTCCGCTGCCACGGCGCGGCGGAACCAAGTCTCCGCCTCGGCGAGCTGGCCCCGGATGCGCAGCGCCTCCGCGCGCGAGAGGCGGCCCAAGGTAGAGCTCGGCTTGGCGGCGGCGGCGCGCTCGAAGCTTTGAATCGCCTCGGCGGGGAGGGAGGTTCGGTCGAGCAGAACGCCGAGCCGCTCGTGCGCTTTGAGGAAGTTCGGCGCGAGCGCGGCGGCGCGGCGATAGGCCGCGATTGCCGCCATGTCGTCCCTCTGGTTCTCGAGCGCCAGGCCAAGGTTATAATGAGCGGAGGAGAAATCCTCCTTGAGCGCGATCGCCCGACGGAAAGCGGCAACCGCCTCGGCGGGCCGCGCCGAGCGCAGGCAGGCGAGGCCGAGATCGTTGTGCGCGGCCGGATTTTCCGGATCGAGCAGGCTTGCCTGGCGGAAGGAGGCGATGGCTTGGCCGGGTTTGCCGGCGGCGAGCAGGGTTGAGCCGAGGGTGAGATGCGTGGCCGCCGCGGCGCGCCGGCTCGCAGCGGTGGCGTCGTCGAGGCCGGCCGGCCGGACGATAGCCGGCCCGCCGGGCGAGGCGGGCTCGCCCGACGCGCGCCGGACCGTATCCTGCCACGTGCGGATGCTCGTCGCTTCCCGTCCGAGGTCCGTGAGCGGGCCGAGACGCTCGAGAAGCGGCGCCGGCGGGTCCGGAGGCAGCGTTCCTTGCGGGGTTTTCTCCGCTGCCATGCTCAGGCTCCTCTCTTCTCTCTCGGTCTGCGCCCGCGGCCAAGCGCACTGCCGAGGGCCCTGAGCGGCGCGGTGACGCGCCAGCTCGTCGAGTTGCGGAATGCCTCGTTCCCGCGCTGCAACAGCGCGGTCTGCTCTTCGAGGCGCTCATTGTCCTCTCCGAGGAGGACGTTCTGCTGCTGCACGCGTTCGCCGCTCTCCTCGAGAGCGCGGTTTTCCTCCTCGAGGGCGCCCACCTGCTCCCGGAGCCCCCGCTCCTCCCGCAAGGCCACCGTCAGCCCCTCCACCGCCTGCTGCAAGGATTGCGTCTGCTCGCGGAGCTTCGTCGTCTCGGCGCGGAGTGCTGCCGATTCGTCCGGGCGATCCGGCGGCGTCCGGCCGAACGACGATCGGGAGACCGCCTGCGAGCAGATCTGCGCAATCGTCCGGTCGAGTAGGGCCGCGCTCATCCCCTCCGCCTCGCCGGCGCGGTGGCATTGCTCGAGGACCGCCCCCTGCGGGCGGCCGGCGAGGACGAGATCGCTCGCCACGCCCGCCAGAAGCTCTTCTTTGCACTGGGTGAGCGCATCCGAACGTGCAGCCAACCGCACCGCGTGCTCCCAGAGCGTGCTCGCCGAGAGCGCGCCCTCGCGGGCCGCACCGGCGGCTTCCGCCAGATGGCCGGCGCCGCGCAGAACGTGGGAAAAGAGATCGGAGCAATCGGCGTCATCGAGGACGTGCGGGGGAACGCCCTCGAGGAAGTCGAGGATCGATCCTGCCGCACCCTCGAAATCCTGGTCGGCACGCAATCGTGCATCGATTCCGAAGCGGAGCGCGTGCAGGCGAAGCTGAAGCGGGCCCGTCGGATCGAACGCGATCGAGAGCAGGCCCTCCGCCGCCGCCTCGTTCTTCCCTGCCTCGAACTTGTCCATCGCTTCGGTGTAGGCAACCACGATTTCGGGCAGGCCGATCTCGGAAACTTTCGGAAACGCTGCCAGGGGAGCGGCGGTGCGCCGGAGCACGAATCCAACCGGGCAGACGGCCGAGATCCCCAGCGGAACGACGACGTGCCCGATCTTGAGCGCGTCGAACCGCGCGTCATGCGCGCTAAGAGCCTCTCCGGGCTTCGGATAGCGCCGGGCTCCCGAACCGTTGGCGGGCAAGGCGGAGTCGAAGGAAAGATCGAGCGGCCCGACCGGTTCGAACCACGGCTGAAGACCGCCGAACAGGCGCTCGAGAATCCGGCTATCCATCGCGTTGAGATGGGACAGGAGATAGGGAGCGCCCGAGAGACAGAACTCCGTCGTGATGAGGGCAAATCCGCCCGGGGCCAGAACTCTTGCCAGCTCCGCATAGACCGCGAGGAGGCTGCTCAGTGTCGGGACATGCTCGACGCTCGATGTCGACCAGGCAAAATCCTGGCTGGCCTCGCCGACAGGCAGGCACCGCATGTCGGCCTTCTCGACCAGCACCCGCCCCGGCGGGAGTGGGAAAGGGCTCGCCAGCAGAACGGATTCCCGGAAATTGACGAGTCTCGCCGCGGCCCAGGGCGTGTCCGCGGAATAAAGGTCCGTCGCGACGATCTGCCCGCAATGGCGGCCAAAGAAATAGATCAGAGGCTCGGTGCCGACGCCGAGCCCGATGCCTCTCTTGTCGGCTCGGAGGAGGTCCAATTTCTCCGCGCAATCCGCGAGATAGTCCCACTCCCACCATTTGCGCAACAGTGCCCGGCCGGGCTCGGCCGCCGGCATCTCGCCCTCGAAAATACTATCCGGGTTGCGGAGGTCCGCCACGTCGGCGAGGCAGGTCGCCGGACGTGCCCGCTTCCGCTCACGCAAGGGGGCCGAGCCCACGTCCATCATCATCCCGCGCCATATTCTTCCGGCTGCTTCACGCGTCTTCTCGAGGCGTTGCTCATCGACCCGCTGCGAACTTTCGCCGAAATCTTGTGCCGGTCTGCCTGTCCGGACGCCCGAGTGACGCCGGCCGCCGTCATCGCTCCGCTCGCCGCAAGGCTTCGCAATCGCCGGGCGGCCGATACGGTTAAGCGTAAACTTCCCGCGCCGGCATCGCATCGCCGGTCTGCTCCGCCGGAGCGGTCTCCTCATGAGGCACCGGCAGCGCGACGCCCACCCGGGCATAGGCGGAGCGAAGCCGGTCGATGTACGCGGCGCGCGAGAACCGCGTCGCCTGGATCAATCCGCGCACGGAAAGGTCACGCCGCATATCGGCGTCGGCGGCGAGCGTGCGGACGGCCCGCGCCATCGCCGGCACGTCCAGCGGATCGACGATCAGGGCCGCATCGCCGGCCAGCTCCGCAAGTCCGCCCGCGTGTGTCGTCAGCACCGGCACCCCAAGCTGCATCGCTTCCAGCACCGGCAACCCGAACCCTTCATAAAGGGAAGGAAAGGCCAGGAACCGCGAGCACATCATCAAGGCGACGATATGCGATCGGGGCAGCCGGCCCAGCCACCGCACGCGCCGCCGCGCCGGGACCAGGGACTGCGTGCCGATCTGGTCGATGAGCCGTGTCACGTCATCGAAGAGCCAGCCGGGAGGGCCGGCCAGCAGGAGCTGCATTTTGGTTCCGGCCATGCAGAACGCTTCGATCAGCCGTTCGAGGTTCTTCCTCGGCTCGATCGCGCCGCAGACGATGACATAGCGATCCGGAGTGGCGGCGTAGAGATCGGCGACCAGGCGCTCGGCATCCGCGCGTTCGATGGGGGGAAGCTCCGGTGCTGGCAGATAGGTCACGGTGATCCGCTCCTCCGGCACCCGGAGCACGCGCATGATGTCCTGGCGGGCGCTCTCCGAGAGGGTAACGATGTGGTCGGCGGCGGCAACGATCGCCGCGTGCTTCGGGATCGAGATCCGCGGCCGGTCGATGACCAGGTGAGGCATCTGAAGCGGAATCGTGTCGTGCAGGCCGTAGATATTGGGCACCCCGCGAACCTTCAGAGGAAATGGCCCTGTCCAGTGAGCGAGCGCAATCGGAACAGGCACGTCGATCTCGGTGAGGCAACGCCTGAATGCAAAGAGGGCGTTGGCGAAGGTCGCGGCCTCGGAGGCGTTGAACAGGGCGTCGTGCGGCGGCAAGGGCGGCTCGAGGGAGGCAAGACGCATCAGATCGGTGGAGACCGGATACGCCGGAAGCCTCTGCCGCAGGCCAAACCGTGTCTTGACGAGGAATCTGGCGATCTTTGCAAGACGCCGCATGGGGCGGTGATAGTTCCCGAAGACCTGCGTCGCCATTCCGATCTCGGCGGGATCGCGTCCTTCGGGAAGGGGCCGGGCCTGCTTGTCGAGAAGCAGGGCAACCTCGGCGCCGGTCTGCTTCAGCGCCTTCGCCAGCGTCCTCGAATATCCGGTGAGGCCGGTGCCGTCGCGCCTGAGCATCTGGGAACCGTCGACGAGGATCACGGGGAATGGTCCCTCATGTCTGGGGAGCGTGAAGGCTGAGAGAAGTGTCGCGACGCCGGGGCCGGCACCGACCGCCCCCGGCCGGGAACGCTCGGCGCCCCGGCTGCGAAGGTGCGGAAGGCGGCGATTGGAAAAGTCGGCATGGACCGCATGCCCGAAACCGGCGCTAGGAAGCCTCTGCAAGCAGGCCCGATCCGGCGCGAGCGGGCCGCGGCCGCGAGCAGCGTGGATCGGCGCTATTCATCGGCCGGACGCTCCGCCCGTGGCGCAGAATCGCCCGGCCCGGCGCCTTCGGCGGGCGAACCGGGCCCCATGGATTCCGCCTGCCGGAACGGCCGCAATCCGCGCATGCGAAGGTTGTGGCGATAGAGCATGCGATAGAGCGTCACGCGGGAGACGCCGAATTCCTCCGCCACATGCGCCACCACGTGATGATGGCGGTCGAGTGCGGCAAGCAACGCCTCCCGCTCCTCGACCGAGCCCGGCCCGAGTCTGAGCCGCTTGCGGGAGCGCGAGCTTTGCACCGACGGCGTCAGCGCCAGGTCGGCAACCGAGATCAGCGGCGAATTGCCGACCACGACGGCGCGCCGGATCGCCGCGATCATCTCCCGCACATTGCCCGGCCAGGGATGCTTCCACATCGCCGTGAACGCCTCGGTGTCGAACCCCTGCACCTCGCGGCCGAAATCCGCGGCCAGGCGGCGGAGGAAGAACATTGCCAGCACGTAGATATCGTCGCCCCGCTCGCGCAGCGCCGGCATGTGCAGATTGAGGACGTTCAGCCGGTAGAAAAGATCTTCGCGGAAGCGCCCTTCGGCAACCGCTTTCATGAGGTCGACGTTGGTCGCGGAGATGATCCGCACATCGACCGCAATCGGCGTGTGGCCGCCGACGCGCACGATCCGCTGCTCCTGGAGGAAGCGAAGCAGATGCCCCTGGAGGCTCACCCCGAGATCCCCGATCTCGTCGAGGAAGAGCGTGCCGCCGTTCGCCGCCTCGACCAGGCCGTGCTTGCGCGTGGTCGCTCCGGTGAAGGCGCCCCTTTCGTAGCCGAAGAGCTCGGAGGCGATCAGCTCGGGCGGGAGGGATGCGCAGTTGATGGGAATGAACGGGCCGTTGCAGCGCGCGGAATAGTCGTGGACCGCGCGGGCGGCGAGCTCCTTTCCGGTCCCGCTTTCGCCGGTGATGAGCACCGGCACGTCGGTTCGGGCGAAGCGGCGGATCAGCTCGAAGACATTGCGCATGGCGGGGCTGTTGCCCACCATGAACTGCCGCTCGCGCTGCGCCGGCGGCGCGCGCTGCACGCGGTCTTCGCCCTGGTCCTCTGGCTGCGCTTCCGTCACTAGCGCCGGAGCGGGCGCTCCGGCTGTCCTCTTCTGCGGGCGGCGGCCGGAGTAGGCAATGAGCGGAGACTCCTCACTCTCGGATGCGCGCATGGACGAAACCCCCCCGATCCGAAAAAGCAGCGTGTGAACCCATAATGGAACTCTTGCCGGTTGGCGAGAAGATAAGAAAGGGAGTTCGCTTGGCCCAACGTATAGTGTACAGAATATGTTGCATGTAACTTTTGTACGGCAAGAACAATTGATGCGCGAAATATCTCCTCGCCGCAAACGCCCCGATTGGGGGCAATGCCACCTTCACGATAAGACAACCTCTGCGCGACAAGATACGGATCGGGTTCAGGAAACCGCGTGCCGGCGGGCGGGCCGCCGCGCCGCCGCCGCCGGGATCCGGCGATTCGCCGGCGAATCTCGCGTCTCTTTTGTGCGCCGCACATGCGCGCCTTGATTGCAAAAGCCGCGCGGAATGACGCGGAGGTCACAAATCGGTGAGGCATCTGGCACCCCGACGCCTTCCGGAAACGTAACGCGCCACGGCGTCCGTAAGATCTGGGTCGCGCCGGGCGAATGGCTGCGGTCGCGGCAGGATCGGCGCGCGGCGGCAGGCTGCGGGGAGGGTGCAGCGCCTGTTTGGTTCCGCGGTAACGCATCGCAACGCTAACAGCGGAAAGTTACACGGACCCGCCGAGAGCACCGCCTGGTCTCCGCTATAACCCATTGAAAACAGGCAAGAGTCTGGCGGCTCGCGGCCTTGCGGCGTCCTGGCACAGACATTGCTTAATGGTAAGCCGGCGGCAGAGGCACGAGCCCGCGGGGAGGACTCCGGTCAACCCACCCGCGTTCGCGAATCTGGCGGCCACGGCCTCTGCCGTCACACGGGCGAGGTCACGCGACAGGAACACAATGGAGAACTCCATGAAGAAGGCACTTCTCACCAGTACGGCCGTCCTTGCCCTCGGCATGTTCGGCTTCGGCGTCAACCAGGCCAGCGCCGCTCCGAGCATCAGCCTCCACAACATCCCGGTCGCGGTCGCGACCGGTGGCAGCAGCGCCACGTCGCTCAACAAGAGCCTCGACGGTAACAGCGTCGGCTCCGACAACGTGAAAGGCTCCCTCGACGGCAACAACGTGCCCATCACTACCGCCAGCAAGGGTGGCGCGGCGGCAGCGGAGGGCAGCACTGCCATCCAGGGCAGCTCGATCGGCAATGACAACGGCAACATCGTCCCCATTGACCTGCTTGGCGCGCAGGCCACCAACGGCTCGCTGGCGAATATGAACTCCTTCAACACGCACGTCACCGTCACGCTGGCCAGCGCGGTCAACAGCGCCCACTTCGGCGGCAAGGTCATCAACAACAACCAGAATGGCTCGCTGGATGGCGGCATTTCGGTGACGGCCGGCCTCGGCGTAGGCGCGGGCGGCACCAGCAACGTCCATCACAGCGGATGCTTCTTCTGCGGCGCGGGCGCCGTCGGTGGCGACGGCCTTGGCGTAGGCGTGGGCGGCACAGCCCAAGGCGGGAACGGCGCCTATCCCGGCTTCTACGGGAACGGCTCGACCGCCAACAACACTGTGAGCGGCTCGATCGGCGTCATCTCGGCGACGTCCATCGCCGGGAACGGGATGGCGCAGGTCAACAACACGGTCGCGATCGGCGCGGTCGACAGCGGCGCGACCATCGACCCCGGTCGCTGATCGCCTTCTCGACTTTGGCTTGAGCTTGAGGAACCGCACCGCCCGGCAGCAGCCGGGCGGTGCGGCACTTCATCCCCGAGGGGCTTCGAGGCCTGGGCGGGAAAAGCGAGGGAAAAACAGATGAGCAGAGCGAGGATGAGTTCGGCCGGAGTTTTTCTCGTCGCGGCGACGGCGCTCGCGGTGCCTGGCGCTGCCTATGCGGGCGGGGCGCCGAGCAAGGGGGGGACCGCGGAAAGCCCCTTCGGGGCCCTTGCGGGAAGCCAGCTTTCAACCAAGCAGCTCGGCACCACGCGCGGCGCAGGCGTGGGGAATATTTCGATCGATTCGGGCAACGTCACCAACACGCTCAACGACACCGCGTCCAGTACGGGCACCCTGTACGGCTCCGTCCAAGGCGGGGCGGGCTGGGGTCTCGCAACCAACCTCGTCAGTAGCAACCAGGGCATCGTCAACGCGGTGGCGAATAGCGGCAGCAACGTGATGATCAACCAGACCATGTCGGTCTTCGTCAACGCGCAGTAGCAGCAAGGGAGCGCGGGCCGGGCGGCAGATCATGAGGCGGCCAATGCGGTGGCTGGCCGGCGCCTTTGCCACGATGGCTGCGCTCGCGTTCGCCGTCGGCGTCGCGCCGTCGCCGGCGCGGGCGGCAGCACTCCAGATCGGCGGGATCGCGGGGCTGGCCAACATCGACATCTCGCCCACCGTCCCGGTGCAGAGCTTCCAGGCGCGGCGGTTCTCCGCCGTCATCCCCCAGAGATACGACTATTCCTGCGGATCGGCCGCGCTTGCGACGCTGCTCACCTACGGGTACCAAAGGCCCGTGAGCGAGATGCAGGTGTTCCGGTACATGATCCTACACGGGAACAAGGCGCAGATCCAGAAATACGGCTTCTCGCTCCTGGACATGAAGTTGGCCCTCCAGAACAACGGGTTGCCTTCGGGCGGCTTCCGGGCACCGCTCTCCAAGCTCGCGGCGGTGGGCGTGCCGGCGATCGTGCTCATCAATGAGCGCGGGTACAACCACTTCGTGGTGATCACCGGCATCGAGGACGGCCGTGTCCTGCTCGCCGATCCGGCGGTGGGCATGCGGAGCGAGCCGGTGGGCGTGTTCGAGAACCAGTGGAGCGGGATCTTCTTCCTGATCCTGAACCACGCGGACGTGGCGCGCGCAAGCTTCAACGAGCCGAAGAACTGGGCGCTGGCGCCGGAGGCGCCCAATTCGCTCGCGCGCTTTTCGGTGGACCTTACGACCCTTCGCCAGATCGGCGCGGGCAATCCGAATATATTTTAGGAGCAGGCAGCATGTTTGGACGAGGGATGGCGCGATACGCAACGCGCGGTGCCGCGGCGGCTGCTCTCTTGCTGGCGGGAGCTTGGCTGCCCGCTGAGGCCGCCGATCCGGCGGCCGCGGCTGCCTTCGACGCTTCGGGCATCGCGGCGATTCCGGAGGTGACGGTCGAGGCGCCGGCGCGTCCCGATCCGGGCGCGAGCGCCGGCGCGGCGTTCGTCGCCGGCGCCGGGCTCAAGCAGTACGCGATGAGCAATCGCCAGCTCGGCGCCATTCGCGGCGGGATGGAGTGGAACGGGGCGACCTTCAGCTTCGCGTTCGAGCAGGTCACCACGGTCGACGGGACCGTCGTCTCGGGCATTTTGGAGCAGGATGGCACGACCATTGCGAATGAGACCAATCTTGGTGCGATGTCCTGCTCTCCCTCCTGCAGCACGGGGACGAGCGTCACCTTCACCGTGACGAACGGGACATCCTCGCTCGGTTCCTCGACGCCGTGGGGCGCGAATACGTCGTTCACCCCGGGCACGCCGATCGTGGGCACCGCCAACAACGGCCAGACGATCATCTCGACGACGCTGGGCCCGAACGGGACCATCAATAGCATCACCAACACCGCGAACGGTCAGCTGATCAACCAATCGACGGTCCTGAGCGTCGGCGTGACCAGTCTCGCCCAATCGATCGCCGCCGAGCAGGCGGTGCATTCCGTCATCAACTCGCTGACGCACGCGATCGGGGTTCCCTGATGCGGGCGAATAGGGCAATGTGAGGCGCTGAAGCGAGGGGCGGACCAGGGGGCGGACGCGCGAAAAGGGAGATAAAGGGATGAGCGGAGCGAGATGGAGCAAAGTCGAGAAGGCGGGAGGCGGGCATCGCATCTTTTGCGGTTCGCTCTTCCTTCTCCTCCTGCTCTTCGGCATCGCACTCTCCGCCGCGACCGCGCGCGCGAGCGAGCTCGGACCCAGTGATCAGCTCGTGCTCGCCGCTCTCTCCGGCGTGCAGCCCTTGCCGGTCGGCGAGATGGCGAAGGAATCGGCGCGCGGATTCCCGGGCGGCACCGAGGCCGGCGTGCATATCCCGGTGACCGCGCCCTCCGTCCGGCTGTGGGACGATCTCGGCGCGTTCTCGCCCTCCTCGATCGGCAACACCGTCGTCACCATCACCACCGGCGGCTCCGTCCAGTAGCGCCAATCATTGCGCGCTCTGCGCGCGCCGTGGATGAGCCCGGTCAGGCACAATTTCCTTTCGCGCTCGCCGCAAACCCGAGACCGGCACGTCCCGGCGACATCGAGTGTGCACAGTTGTGTATCGCCGGGCCGGCTGTTTTGTTATAGGAACGACATGTTTGAAACGAACTTAGCGCGCGAGAATCGATGTTACGCAAACTTCCAGCCGGTATTTCCTATTATCTTCACCCGGAGTTGTTTGCGGTCCTTCTTTCAAGACTTGCGATCCTATAGTAGACTCCGCCTGCAAGCCGAAGAATCCTTGCGTGCGTTCGACGCCGATTCGCAGGGCCGACCTGTCAGGAGGAACGAGATGCTGGCCGAACGCTGGTCCTGCCCAGCCCAAGGCGCCGACCTTTTGCGAGGCGGACGTTTCACGCGGCACCAGCCGCGTCGCCCGTGGCGCGTGGCGCTCTATGGCGCAGTCTGCCTCGCGGGCTTTTCGCTCTCGGCCCAGGCTCAGTCGGACACGCAATCCGCCACGCCGCCGCTCACGCCGTCGGAAGCGGCGAACCTGCGCGCCGAGATCCTGAAGCAGCAGCAGCAGATCAAGGATCAGCAGCGGCAGCTCTATCTCCAGAGCCTCCGCCTCAACGACCAGCAGAACCTGCTCAACTCCGAGCTCGAGAAGCTGACCGGCACCGGCACCGGCACCGCGGCCGACGCGTCCCAACCGGCGTCCAGCGCCACGTCCTCGCCCGCATCTTCTTCCTCGGGTACGAGCACCGCGCAGCAATCGTCCCCTGAGCCGCCGTCCTCCTCGGGCGCGCAGCAGGCGGCGCCGATTTCCGGGCCGAGCCCGCAGGAGCAGGAAGAGCGTCGCGTGCTGCAGACCGCGCACGAGCTCTCCAACACGGGCGGGGTGCTGACGCCGAAAGGGGACCTCGTGGTCGATCCCCAGATCCAGTACGACTACTGGAACCAGAACCAGGTCAATGTCCAAGGCTTCTCCGTCGTTCCCGGCATCACCTTCGGGAACATCAACGTCCAGAGGATCGAGGCGAACTACGAGTACACCAACCTCGTCCTCCGCTACGGCATCACCAACCGCCTCGAGGTGAACCTCAAGGTCCCCGTCGTCTATGCGACCGGCTCGACCACCACGCAGCCGCTCGGGCCGAACGCGCAGGTGTTCTCGCCCGGCGCGAGCGCCTTCAATATCGGCGATATCCAGATGGGGGCGAGCTACCAGATCAACAGCGGCAACAGCGGCTGGCCGATCTTCCTCGGCAACGTGCTGTTCAAGACCACCACCGGAACCAGCCCGTTCTCGGTGCCGATCTACACGACCAACGATCCCAACGGGATTTACATCGCGGGAATCCAGAAGACTCTCCCGACGGGCACGGGCTTCTATTCGCTCGAACCCAATATGACGATCCTGCTGCCGACCTCGCCCGCGGTGCTGTTCGCGAACCTTCTGTACGGCATCAACTTCTCGCGCACCGTCGACATCGCGAATGTCGCCGGCACCGCGCCGACGTCGGCGACGATCGGGCCGGGCAACTATCTCTCGGGCACGTTTGGCGTCGGCTTCGCGGTCAACGATCAGACCTCGATGACCTTCAGCTACCAGCAGGAGCACGTCTGGCCGACCACCGAGAACGGCACCTCGCTCGGCGGCTCCTCGTACGACTTCGGCACCTTCAATTTCGGGATCGGCTTCGCGGTCTCGCGCAGCATCAACGTCAATCTCGGGGCGGGCATCGGCGTCGGGCCCAACAACCCGGTGGCGCAGATCCTTCTCGAGGTTCCGATCCGCTTCCAGCTCTAAGCTTTTCCCCGCGTCCGGTGAAGGATGCGGGGGCCTGATCCTGTCAGGCCGGCCCCGCCAACCACGCCCGGAACGGCCTCCGGATCATTGAGGCAGGCGCAGCACCGTGTTGCGATTGCTCGTCTGTGCCTGGATAGTGAAGGTCGTCGCCGAGGTGAGGCTATCGAGCCTCGGCCCGCCCGGGCGCGGGACCGAATAGAGCAAGAACGGGTTGACGGGGCTGTAGTTCGGACTGAGCAGAACGTTACCGGCCACCGTCGTGGCAAGAGTATCCTGGGCCGTATTCGGTCGCAACGTGGAGCCGGGCCTCTCGGCGGCCTCGGCCGCCGCGCTGATCCCGTGGTTAAAGACTTCGCTCGAATCGAACGGGTTCACCGCCACCGCAGGCGGCGGGTCCGACCCGGCCGGCGGATCTGCTGCAACGGACTGGCCGGTTGCACTGTTGTTGTGCGTACTCGCGTATTGGTAGGTAAGCGCACCCGCTCCGCCGAGCGCGCCAACCACGGCGACGGCGCAGCCGTTGAGCAGCAATGCAAAAGGGATAAGGGTGATGGCTCTCCGCGCGCCGCAACGCCAATCTGGAAGTCGCTGCCCGATTTGCCGCCGCGGCCCGCCCGGCTCGCGCTCGAAACCGCTGCTTTTCGCCTCGCCCACACTTGCGATCGAACGAGTGAAGCGCGTTCGCGTCACCACATTGTGCCTTGGTCGCCGAGATTGCCTCTTCGATTCGTTTATCGTCGTATGATGATTCTGTCAATTTGCGATCCCCTGCGGCGAGCGATTTGTGGGGGATAACGAAGCGAGGCTGGGTTGAACTTGCCGGGATCGCGCGCCGCTTGGCACCTTCCCGCCGGCCGCGCTAGACCGGGGACGATCGGGACGGGGACGTCGGCAATGAAATACCGGAGCTGGCTTTTCGGCGTGGCATTGCTGCTCGCCGCTGGCGGGGCCGGAGCGCAGGAAGCGCCGGGCGGCGTGCTCGCGCGCCTCCGCCAGGACGGCACCATCCGAATCGCCTATCGCGTGGACGCCCCGCCTTTCTCCTACCTCGACAAGGCGGACACGCCGGTGGGCTTCATGGTCGACCTCTGTCATGCGGTCGCCGACAACATCGCTCACCAGCTCGGCCGCACGTCGCTCAAGATCGCCTACGTCCCGGTCACCACCGCCGACCGTCTCACCGTCATCGCCGAGCACAAGGCCGACCTGCTCTGCGAATCGACGACCGAAACGCTCTCGCGGCGCGCGGTGGTCGATTTCTCCATTCCCACCTTTGTCGACGGTGCGGGTATCCTGATCCTCCCCGGCGGGCCGCGCGATCTCCAGGAGCTGGCCGGCAAGAAGGTCGCGGTGCTCGGCGGAACGACGACGGCGCAGGAGCTCAGCGACAGCCTCAAGCGCGCCGGAATCAGCGCCGACGTCATCCTCGTGAAGACGCAAGCGGACGGGCTCGCCATGCTGGGCAGCCGCAAGGTCGTCGCCTACTTCGCCGACCGCGCAACGCTTGCCTACTTCATCGCAACCGGCCAGGCCCCGCCGCAAGCGATCCTTGCCAGCAACATTCTCTCGATCGAGCCGTTTGCGCTCGCGCTGCCGCTCGGCGATGAGAAATTTCGCCTCGCGGTCGATCGCGCTCTCTCCGAGATCTATCGCTCAGGGGAGATCGCCGCCATCTTCACCCAAGCGTTCGGCGCCCAGGCCCAGGCAGGCCCGGCGCTGAAGGCGCTCTATCTGATCAGCGGCCTTCCCCCGTAGGAATAAGCTCGCGGTAGATCCCGATCATCGCCTCCTGCATCGCGCTTAGGCTGTAGGAGCGGATCACCGCTTCCCGCACCGCCGCCCCGATCGCAGCGCGCGCCGGCGCCTTGAGCGCGAGCGCGCGATCGAGTGCGGCGGCGAGCGCGGCTTCATCGCCGGGCGGAACGCGCCATCCTGTCTTTCCTTCCTCGACCGTTTCGGGCCCAGCGCCGTGGTCGGCGACGATGACCGGCCGCTCCATCGCCTGGGCCTCGATGACGACCCGGCCGAATGCCTCGGGCTCGGTCGAGGCATTGGCGACGATGTCGGCAAGCGCGAGCGCCGCGGGCATATCGTCGGTGCCGCCGGCGAAGATCACGCGATCGGCGATGCCGAGCGCCGCCGCCCGCGCCTTCAGCTCCGCGACGTAGCGTTCTCGTCCCTCGACCGGCCCGACGAACACGCCAACCGCCGTGCGCTCCGCCATTCGCGCCATCGCGCCGAGCAGCACGCCCTGGCCTTTCCAGCGCGCGAGCCGCCCCGGCAGCATGACGATCGGCCGCGCCTCCGGGACGCCCCACGCGCGCGCGAGCGCCGCCGTCCGCTCAGGCCCGACGGCTCGGGGATCGAACCGCGCGGGATCGACGCCGGGCGGAACGACGCGAAGCCGCGGCGGCGCCAGCCCGTGGCGCGCCGCGATCATCGCCGCGATGAAGCGGCTCACCGCGATGACGCGATCGCCCGCTGCCATCACCGCGTTGTAGCGGCGCTTGAACGGAAAATTTTCCCCGTATGCGCCGTGCCAGGTTGTAACAAATGGCACGCCCACCCGCCGCGCCGCGAGGAGCGCGGACCACGCCGCGGCGCGCGAATGAGCGTGCACAAGATCGGCGTGCTCGGCTCGCACGAGGGCGGCGAGCCGCGCCGCATTCCGCCAGATCGCGAGCGGGTTCCTCGTCTCCAGCGCCAGCCTGATGTGCCGCCCGCCGGCCGCCGCGATCCCCGGCGCCATGCGCCCGCCGCCGCTCGCAACCAGCGCCGTCCCGCCCGAAGCCGCAATCGCCGCCACCGTCTCGAGCACGCTCAATTGCGCCCCACCGCCTTCGAGCGCGGGGATGACCTGAAGCACGATCATTTCGCGACGGTCGCGAGGAAGTGCCGCCAAGCGGCGAGCACCGGCGCTTCGGCGAATTCGGCGAGGAAGCGCCGCCGCCCCGCCACCGCCAGCACTGCCGCCCGCTCCGGCTCCTCGAGCAGTGCCACGATCGCCGCGGCCAGACGCGCCGCGTCCTCGCGCGGCACGAGAAGCCCGTCCGAACCCTCCGCGATCAGCTCCCGCGGGCCCTCAGCGTCAGCCGCGACGACCGCACAGCCGGCGGACCACGCCTCGAGCACGACATTGCCGAGCGGCTCGGAGCGCGAGGGGCAGACGAAGAGATCGGCCGCCTTCAGAAGCGCGCCCGCATCGGCGCGCCAGCCGAGCAGGAAGACGCGGTCCGCAACCCCGAGCTCGCCGGCAAGCCGCCCGAGCGCCTCTCCCTCCGGCCCCTCGCCCGCGATCAAAAGGCTTACGCCGCGCAACGGTGCGAGCGCGCGGATCAGCACGTCGAACCCCTTGTCCGCATGCAGCCGCCCCAGCGCCAGCAGCCGCGGCCGCCCGCCCGGAAGCCCCTCCGCCGGCGTCGCATCGCCATAATCGGCAACGAAATTGGGCAGGAAATGGGTGCGCGCCTCGGGCCACCCATTGGCCCGGAACCATGCGACGAGCCCCTTGGTGTTGCCGACGAGATGGTCGCAGCGCCGGTAGTGCCGGAGCGGGTAATAGCCGCCCAGCCGGCCCACATGCACCCAGGGCCCCGGCGGCACATGATCGGTGGCGCGGCTCATCCAGCTCACCGCCACGCGCGGGGCGAACCCTCGGAGCGCGCGCGCGAGAAGCGGGCGGGTCAGGAGATCGAGCGGGCCGCCGAAGCGGAACTGGAGCGGCGCGAGGCCCGCTTCCCTGAGCCGCGCCGCCCGCTCGGCGTCCCGGCGAATGAGCGGCAGCACGTTCTCGCCCTCCCGATGGAGCGCGATCGTGAGCCGCTCGAAGAACAGCTCGGCCCCGCCATGGTGGGCGCCCGCCATGATCTGGGCGATCCTCATGCCGCCGTGGGCAGCCGCAGCAGCGCGAGCGCCGCCGCCGCGGCGTCCTCGACCGAAAGGTCCTCCATCCGCGCCGTGGGCGAGCGCACGGAAGCCGCCGCGCGCCCCGCGGGCGCGTATTCGTCCGCCGGCGTCGGCCCGAACAGCCCGATCGTCGGCGTCCCTGCCGCTGCCGCGATATGCATCAGGCCCGAATCGTTGCCCACGAAGAGCGCGGCCCGGGCAAGGCACGCGGCCGCCTCGGGCAGCGTGAGGCGCCCCGCGAGGTCGATCGCCCCGGGCAGTGCGGCGATGAGTGGTGCCGCCAGCGCCTGCTCCGCCTCGCCCGGCCCGGCGAGGATGGCGGCGCGCGCCGGGCCGAGCGGCCCCGTCGCCAGCCGCTCGAAAAGTGCTGCAAAGCGCTCGGCCGGCCAGATTTTCCCGGTCCAGTTCGCCGTCGGGCCGAGGGCCACCACCGGCGGCCCGGGCGGGACCAGCCTTGCAGCCACCGTGCGGTCCTCCGCCGCCGTCCAGACCACGGGAAGCGGCGGCGGGTCGAGCCCCAGAATGCTCCCGAGCTGGGCGATCTTCGGCCCCGCGCGCACGCGCATCACCGCCCGCCGCCGCGCGCGGAGGAACCAGGCGAGGCCGGAGCCCCGGATATCGACGACGAGGTCCCAGCGTCGGCGCACCGCCATGCTCCAAAGCCGGAGCCAATGGAGGTCGTAGCGGTGCTTCTCGATGACGATCAGCCGCTCGAGGTTGGGCATCCGGGCGAAAACGTCCGCCGAGATCGGGCCGGCGACCATTGTGATCCGCGCCTCCGGATGGCGGCGCAGCAGATGGTCGATCAGGCCGGTGGAGAGGACGGCATCGCCGATCCGGCTCGAGGCGACGAAGAGGATGCGCATGCGGGCCGCGCTATATCACGGGCGGGGAACGGCCGCTCAGCCGGCCCCCCCGGCCAGCCCGAAATAGGCGCGGCGGAGATGGTCGTCCGCGGCCAGCTCGGCCACCGTCCCGGAGAACCGGGTCCGGCCGCCCTCGATCGTGAACACGTGGTCGGCGAGATCGAGGAACTGCACGTTCTGCTCGGCCACCAGCAGCGAGAGCCCCTCGGCCCGGAACCGCCCGAGCACTTCGATGACCTCGTTGACGAAGAGGGGCGAAAGCCCGGCCGAGGGCTCGTCCATGACGAGCAGACGCGGCGTGCCCGCCAGCGCCTTGGCGATGCCGAGCATCTTTCGCTGCCCGCCCGAGAGGCTGCCGGCGAGCGTGCGCTTGCGCCCCGCGAGGTCGGGAAAGGTCTCGTAAAGTGCCGCGATCCGCCGGGAAAGGGCTGCGGGCTCGGAGAACTGGCCCCCGATCCGCAAATTCTCCTCGATCGAGAGCCCGGCGAAGACCGCCATCTCCGACATGTATGCAATGCCCCGCCGCACCCGCCGGTCCGTCCGCTCCGCCGTGATGTCGGCGCCCGCGAACCGGACCGTCCCGTGCCAGGCCGGCATCAGGCCGAGCAGCACCTTGAGCAGCGTCGTCTTGCCCGCCCCGTTGGCGCCGAGCAGCACGACGGTCTGGCTCTGCATGACCGAAAGCCCGGCGCCCCAGAGCACCTGCACGCGCCCATAGCCCGATTCGATCGCCTCGGCCCGCAGCAGCTCATCCGGCTTCTCATCCCCCATGGCGCTGCCCCAGGAACACCTGCACGACGGTCGGATCGCGCGTCGCATCCGCGAGCCGTCCCTCGAAAATCTCGCGGCCCGCATTCATCACCACCACGCGGTCGGTCACCTTGTCGATGAACCCCATCAAATGCTCGACGACGAGCAGCGCCATGCCGGAAGCGGCGAGGGCGCGCAGCCGCTCGGCCATCGCGCCGAGCTCGGCCGGGTTGAGCCCCGCCGCGAGCTCGTCCACCAGCAGCAGCTTCGGCCCGGTCGCGAGCGCGCGCGCAAGGTCGAGCCGCTTCTGCTCGGCGCTGTTGAGCTCCGCGGCCGGCCGGTCGGCCTGCGCGGCGAGGCCGAGCTCATCCAAGAGCCGCGCGGGATCGACCGCCGCGCCCCCGTTCCCATAGGCGCACGCAACCGCGACGTTCTCCGCCACCGTCAGCGAAAGAAAGCAGTGTGGGGACTGGTAGGTGCGGTTGATCCCGAGCCTTGAGAGCAGGTGCGAGGCGAGCCCGCCGATGCTGCGACCGGCGAAGCGGATCGATCCGCCGTCGGGCACGTAGAGGCCGGAGATGACGTTGATGCACGTCGTCTTGCCCGAGCCGTTCGGGCCGACCAGGCCGAGCACCTCGCCCGGATGGAGGCGAAGGCTCACTCCGTCGAGCGCGCGGAAGCCGCCGAAGCGCTTCACGAGCTCCGTCACTTCGAGGATCGGTGAGTCCTCACGGGACACGGATGCCGCGCCTTGTCAGGAGCGATGCCAGGCCATCGGGCAGGAAGAGCACCAGCCCCATGATGAGGAGGCCGTAGATGAGCTGGAAATATTGCGGCAGCGTGATGCCGATGCCGTTATAGAGCCCGTAGAGCAGGATGACCCCGAAGATCGGCCCGAGCAGCGTGGAGGCGCCCCCGAAAAGCGTGAAGACGACGGCAAAGATCGAGAAGCTGATATCGAAGGCAGTGTCGGGGTAAAAAACCGAGATGTGCCACGCATAGACGCCCCCCGTCAGCCCCGCGATGAGCGCCGAGAGCAGCCAGGCGATCGTCCGTCCGCGCACCACCGGGAAGCCCGCCATGGCCGCGCTCACCGGGTCGTCCCGCATGGCGCGCAAGGCCAGCCCAAACCGGGCGTTGCGCAGCCAGACGACGAGTGCGACGGCGAAAGCGAGAATCCCGACCGCGACGCCATAGGAAAGATCGGGCGCGAAGACGGAGGAAAGCGAGACGCCGTAAGGACCCTTGGTGATGTCGTCGAGGGCCGGGTTGGAGACCACGTCGTAGAGCGCCTGCGAGCCGGCAAGCGTTGCGATGGCGAAATAAGCCCCCGAGAGCCGGAGCAGCGGGGAGAACAAGAGCCCGATGGCGAGCGAGGCGGCGCCGGCGATCAGCATCCCCGGGCACGGTCCGAGGTGAAGATCCATCACGCCGATCGCAAAACCGTAGGCGCCGGCCCCGAAGAACCCGACATAGCCGAACGGCAGGTAGCCGGTGAACCCGTAGATGACGTTGAGGCCCTGCGCGAGGGCGAGGAAGATCACGAAATTGAAGAGCAGGAGCTGGTTGCCGTAGAACGCGGGCGCCGCGGCCGCAAGCACCACCACCGGCAGGCCGGCGAAGAGGGCGTCGCGCCAGCCGCGCTCACGCACGCCGCACCTCGCGCCCCAAAATGCCCGTGGGCCAGACCAGCAGCACCAGGATCAGCATCAGGTTGGGGAGAAGATTGGCCCAGGAACTGAGATAGGTCTGCATCAGGAGGAGCGAGACGCCATAGACCATGCCGCCGATCGCGGTGCCGAGCGGGTTGCCGAGCGAGCCCACGACGATGACGGCGAAGGCGGCGAGATTGATGTCCACGCCCATGGACGGCGTCAGGCTGCCGAGCATGAAGGGCGCGAACACGCCGGCGAGGCCGGCGAGCGCGATCCCGATCCCGAAGGCAATCGCCGAGACGCGGTTGGTGTCGATGCCGCTTGCCAGCGCCTCGTCGCGGCTCACCATCACCGCGCGTGTTAGCGTGCCGAGGCGCGTGCGGTAGAGGTAGAAGGCGACGGCGCCGACCGCGAGCGCGGAGACGAGCGCGCTGATGCCCCACGCCTTCGGCATCATCGCGCCCACGAGCGAGAAGGGCCCGATCCCGAGCACGCGGCCCGGGATTGAGCGCTCGGTGGTGCCGAAGGCGATCGTCGCCAGCGCCTCGATCACCTGCGAGAGGCCGAAGAAGAGAATGAGCGAGAGCATCTCGGCGTCCCGCGCGCGCGCCAGCCGCGGCACGATCAGGTAATAGAGCGGCCAGCCAACGGCGAGGAAGACGGCGAGCACCAGCAACGCCGCCACGAACGGGTGCATGCCGAAGAGCGTGAATAGCCAGTAGGCGGCATAGCCGCCGAGCATCAGGAAATCGCCGTGCGCGATATTGACGATGCGCATGACGCCGAAAATGAGGTTGAGCCCGAGCCCGACCAGTGTGAAATAGAGGCCGAACACCAGCCCCGAGACGATCGCCTGCTGCAGCATGCGGGCCCGCGCCCCGGCTCAGCCTGCAGCGGCCGGCCGAAGCGCTGCGATCACTTCGGGCCGAAGATGGCCTTGCCGTCGGAATCCTCCGGCGGATAGACGACGGTGAGCTTCACCGTGCTTCCGGCGGCCGAAAGCTGCCCGATCGGCATCAATTCCCCGGTCTGCTCGCCCATCTCGTTGAGCGCGAAGGGGCCGGCGAGCGTCGTCATCTTGCCCGAAGCGGCGTAGAGCCCCTTGCGCAGCCCGAGCTGCGTGAGATCGGGCGCGTTGGCGAGCATCTGCCCGATCGCGAGCCCGGTCACGTAGCCCGCGTCCGAGTTGAGGCCGAAGGCGACCTTGCCGCCCGGATAGGTCTTGTCCCAGAGCGCGTGGAATGCCGCGATATCCATGCCCACCGTCGGCTTGTAGTGCATGAAGTTCGAGGGCGAATAGGTGAAGGCGCCGGCAAGGCCCGCAACCCCCACGTTCTTCACCAAAACTTCCGGCTCGGAGCCCGGATAGACCGCGAAGACGCCGCGGAACTTGAGGCCCGAATCCTGGAGATTGCGAAAGAAGGCGATATCGTTCCCGACATAGCCGAGCTCGATCACCATGTCGGGGTGGGTTGCGGCGATCGTGTTGATCAGCACCGTGTAGTCCGAGGTCGAGGTCGGCACGCCCTTGTAGAAGACGATCTTCGCCGGGCTCTGGCTCGCCTCGACGAAGCCCTTGAGCGCGCTCGCCTGGGTGCCGGTGAAGTCGTTCGTCGCGTAGAGGATGGCGACGCGC
This sequence comes from uncultured Pseudomonadota bacterium, assembly GCA_963745975.1. GTDB lineage: Bacteria > Pseudomonadota > Alphaproteobacteria > Acetobacterales > Acetobacteraceae > JAKAWQ01. Next base: position 224,069 of record CAVUZJ010000009.1, on the reverse strand, counting down.
GTGAGGCCCGCCTTGGCCGCCTCGTCGGTCAGGAAGTCGGCGAGGAATTTCGGCCAGATGACGGACGCGGGGTCGGCGACGAGCGCGACATAGGGGTTGTCCTGGCTGAAGAGCGGCGCGCCGGTGCCGGTCGGATCGATGAGGAACATCTTGTGCTCGCGCGCCACCGGCACCGAGACCGAGGCGAGCACGGAGCCCGAATCCGCGACCAGCACATCGACCTTATCCTGCGTGATGAGCTGGTTGGTGAGCGCGGCCGCGGTCGCGGTGTTGCTCTGATCGTCGTAGGAGACCACTTTAAGCGGGATTTTCCTGTCGTACGCCTTCACGTACGCCCCGCCCGCCGCGTTGGTCTCGTCCACCCAGAGCTTGAGCCCGTCATAGACCGGCATCGAGATCGAGGCGAAAGGCCCGGTCGAGGAATAGAGATCGCCGATGACGATCTCCTTGGGCGGCGCCATCGTCCCTTGGGCCATCGCCCCTTGCGCCACGCCGACGCCGGCGGCGGCAAGCGCGAACGCGGCGATCGTGCCTCTCACGGCAGCTTTCATCGATCGATCCTCCCTCGCCGGAGCGTCCCGGCCATCGTCTTCCCGAATTGTCCGGCAGGCTATGGGACCCGCCCATCACCGTCAATCGGCCGCGGCCGGTCCTCGCCGCGCCCGGGACGTTCCCCCGGGATGTTCCCAAGGATGCAATGAGGGCCAACTGGATGATCGGGCGAGCGGGTCCTATATTGGCGGGAAGGGGCGCTGGCCGCTTGGGCCGCGCGAAGCCCGGCAATCCGGCACCAGGGGCGGAGACGCAGTGGCGACGCGAACGGAGGTCCGCACAACCATGGCCACGAACTTCAACAACCCCTACATCGCGCCGTTCGATTACGTCGTCTTCGGCGGCACCGGCGATCTCGCCACCCGCAAGCTCCTTCCCTCGCTCTTCCGCCGCGACCGCGACGGCCAGATCCCGCCCGTCTCGCGCATTGTCGGCACCTCGCGCAGCCAATTCTCCCGCACCGACTATCAGGCGTTCGTCGAGAAGAACCTGCACGAATTCCTCGACGGCGAGGACGTCGATGGCCAGACCTGGTCCCGCTTCCGCGAGCGGCTCTATTTCGTGCCGATGGACGCGGCGGCCGAGGCCGGCTGGCCCGATCTCGTGACACTCCTCCAGGATGCGCCGCGCGAGGTCCGTGTCTTCTATCTCGCGACCGCGCCCCATCTCTTCGGCCCGATCGCACGGCGCATCGCCGCCTCGGGCGCGCTCTGCCCGGATGCGCGCGTCGTCCTCGAGAAGCCGATCGGCCACGACCTCGCCTCCGCCCAGCGCATCAACGACGAGGTCGGCACCGTCTTTCCCGAGCACCGGATCTTCCGCATCGACCATTATCTCGGCAAGGAGACGGTCCAGAACCTCCTCGTTCTGCGCTTCGCCAACGCCCTCTTCGAGCCGCTCTGGCAGAACCAGCACATCGACCATGTGCAGATCACGGTCGCCGAGAGCATCGGCATCGAGAGCCGCGGCGGCTATTACGACCGCACCGGCGCGCTCCGCGACATGGTGCAGAACCATCTCCTCCAGCTCCTCTGCCTGGTCGCGATGGAGCCGCCGGCCTCGCTCGACCGTGAGGCGGTGCGCGACGAGAAGATCAAGGTCCTGCGCGCGCTCGCGCCCATCGGTGCCGCCGATGTCGGGCACAAGACGGTGCGCGGCCAGTACCGCGCCGGCGCGATCGAGGGCGCGCCCGTCCGCGGCTATCTCGAGGAGGCCGATGTCGCGAGCGCCAGCGCCACCGAGACCTTCACCGCGATCAAGGCCGAGATCAGCAACTGGCGCTGGGCCGGCGTGCCCTTCTATCTCCGCACGGGCAAGCGGATGCCGCAGAAGGTCTCGGAGATCGTCATCCAGTTCCGCCCGGTGCCGCACTGGGTCTTCCCCGGCAACGGCGCCGAGGCAACGCCCGACCGGCTGATCATCCGCGTGCAGCCGGACGAGCATATCCGCCTCAATCTCTGGACCAAGGAGCCGGGTCCCGGCGGCCTGCGCCTGCGCATGGCCGGGCTCAACCTCAGCTTCGCGGAAACCTTCAAGAGCAAGTTTCCCGATGCGTACGAGCGGCTCCTGATGGACGTGGTGCGCGGCAACGCCACCCTCTTCATGCGCCGCGACGAGGTCGAGGCGGCCTGGACCTGGATCGACCAGATCCTCGGCGCCTGGGACGAAACCGGCGACCGTCCGCGGCCCTACACCGCCGGCACCTGGGGGCCATCGTCGGCCATCGCGCTCATCGAGCGCGACAACCGGACCTGGTTTGAGGAGCAATCCGACGGCAGCTGAGGAATCCCGACCATGCCACGCTCGGAAATCCTGACGATCACGGGCCGCGTCCGCGCCCGCAGCGCCGCTTCCCGCGAAGCCTATCTCGCCCGCCTCGACGCCGCTGCCTCCTCGGGCGTGCACCGCGCCGGCATCGGCTGCGGCAACCTCGCCCATGCCTTCGCCGCCTGCGCCGCACCCGAGAAGGCGGATCTCAACGGCACCGCCAAGCCCAACATCGCGATCGTCTCTTCCTACAACGATATGCTCTCCGCCCATCAGCCCTTCGAGCGCTTCCCCGCGATCATCAAGCGCGCGGTGCGCGAGGCCGGCGGCGTCGCGCAATTCGCCGGCGGCGTGCCCGCGATGTGCGACGGCGTGACACAGGGCCGCGCCGGGATGGAGCTCTCGCTCTTCAGCCGCGACGTCATCGCGCTCGCCGCCGCCATCGCCCTCTCGCACGACGTCTTCGACGGTGCTCTGATGCTCGGCGTCTGCGACAAGATCGTCCCGGGTCTCGTCATCGCAGCACTCAGCTTCGGCCATCTCCCGATGATCTTCGTCCCCGCCGGGCCGATGCCCTCAGGCCTCTCCAACCACGAGAAGACGCGGATCCGCCAGCTCTTCGCGGAAGGCAAAATCGGCCGCGACGAATTGCTCAAGGCCGAGGAGCAATCCTATCACAGCCCCGGCACCTGCACCTTCTACGGCACCGCCAACTCCAACCAGATGCTGATGGAGATCATGGGCCTCCATCTGCCCGGAGCCTCCTTCGTCAACCCCAACACGCCCTTGCGCGACGCGCTGACCACCGCCGCCGCCCATCGCATCATGGCGATCACCGCCCAGGGCAACGAATTTTCCCCCGTTGGCCGCCTCGTCGACGAGCGCGCGATCGTCAACGGCATGGTCGGACTGCTCGCCACGGGGGGCTCGACCAACCACACGATCCACCTCGTCGCCATGGCCCACGCTGCGGGAATTCGCGTCACCTGGCAGGATTTCTCGGATCTCTCCGAGCACGTCCCGCTGCTCGCGCGCATCTATCCGAACGGCAGCGCGGACGTGAACCAGTTCGACCGCGCCGGCGGCATGCCCGTCCTCATCGGCACGCTCCTCGATCACGGCCTCCTGCACGAGGACGCGAAAACCGTCTGGGGCGAAGGCCTCGCCCCCTATCGCGCGCGCCCCGACCTCGAGGACGAAACGCTCGCCTGGCACCCCATCCCACCTCAGAGCACCGACGAAACCGTGCTGCGCGCCGCCGGCCATCCCTTCTCCCCCGACGGCGGCTTGCGCATCCTCCGGGGCAATCTCGGGCATGCCGTCATCAAGACCTCCGCCGTCAAGCCCGAGCACCAGATCATCGAGGCGCCGGCACGAATCTTCCGCACCCAAGAAGATTTCCTCGCCGAATTCAAAGCAGGATCCCTTACCTCCGACCTCGTCGCGGTGATCCAGTACCAGGGCCCCGGCGCCAACGGCATGCCCGAGCTCCACAAGCTCACGCCCGCCCTCGGCGTGCTCCAGGACCGCGGCCACCGCGTCGCGCTCGTCACCGACGGACGGATGTCCGGTGCCTCCGGCAAGGTGCCGGCCGCCATCCACGTCACCCCCGAATGCGCCGCCGGCGGCCCGCTCGCCCGCCTCCGCGACGGCGATCCTATCCGCCTCGACTGCCCCGCCGGCCGGCTCGAAGTCCTGATCGATCCCGCCACGCTCGCCGCCCGCCCGCTTCCCGAGCCCGACCTCTCGGCCAACGAAACCGGCCTCGGCCGCGACCTCTTCACCCTCTTCCGCCGCAGCGTGAACGGCGCCGACGAAGGCGCGACCATCTTTGCTTGACCAGCGGCCGCCTCGGCCCGGCCATCGAAGACCCGCTCCATGCCCGAGGCTTCCATGATCGCGGAGTTGACGATCACCTGCCCGCACTGCGGCTTTGCGGCGACCGAAACAATGCCGGCGGACGCCTGTCAGTTCTTCTACGAGTGCAAGAGCTGCGGCACCCTGCTCCGTCCCAAGCCCGGCGATTGCTGCGTATTCTGCTCATTCGGAACCGTCCCGTGCCCGCCGGTTCAGGCTGGCGCGTCGCATTCCGGCGGCGCTCGTATTCCCTCGGCCATCGCCGCGACGTAGCGCGTCACCATGCGCTCGCCGTAGCGCACGGGACGGGCGGCGCGCAGGCCGAGCTTGCGCGCGACAACCCGTCTACTCGAAGATCGTGACGACCTTCGCAAGCACCTCGTCCATGAGGGCCTGCGGCAGCGCATCGACCTTCCGGCCATTGCGCGCGTGGAGATCGAGCACGCGCGGCTGATCGCAGCGCACCACGCCGGTCGTTTTGACGCCGGAGATCGGCACCGCGAACCCGATGCGACGGGCGAACTCACCGCCGCTGATGATCGGCAGGATGACCGGCAGCCGGGTCGCTTCGTTGAACTCGGCCGGCGACACGACCAGCACGGGGCGACGCCCTTTCTGTTCGTGCCCCTCCGTGGGATCGAGGGAAACGAGGTAGATATCGCCTCGCCTCACAGCCTCTCGCGCCCCGCGGCCGGGGCGTCCACCCATTCGCGTTCCTCCGGCGGCTGCGGCTTGGAATAGTCCGAGGCCGCCAAAAGCTCGGCGAGGGTATAACGCGGCCGAGGCTGCGGCTCGACCACCAGGCGGCCGTTATCGACGGCCAGGCCGACCTTGGCGCCGGCAGCCAGGTGCAGCGCATCGAGAAGGGCCGGCGGCACCGCCAGCATCACCGAGCCCCCGACCTTGCGCAAAGTCGTCGTCTGCATGGTAATCTTCCAGAATTATATCAAAATATAATATCTACCGCCCTGCCCACAAGGCCTCTGCCGCGGGAAATCGTCCCCCTCGAGCCTACGCCAGCCGGTTCGGCGCCGAGCCGCCGGCGAGAATCGCTGCAATCCCGTCCAGGGCCAGAAAGCCCATCGCGTTGCGCGTGCTCGTCGTGGCACTCCCGAGGTGCGGCAGCAGCACCACGTTCTCGAGTGTCAGATAGCCCGGATCCACGCGCGGCTCGCCGTCATAGACATCGAGTCCGGCGGCCGCCACGTGCCCCGATTTGAGCGCGGCGATCAGCGCCCCATCATCGACCAGGCTGCCGCGCGCGGCGTTGGCGACGATCGCGCCCCTGGGCAGCATCGCCAGCCGCGCTTCGCTCAGCCATTGCCGCGTTCCCGCGCCACCCGGCGCGTGCAGCGAAAGAACCTCGCTCGCGCCAAGGAAGCTCTTCTCGTCGGCGTGGAAAATCGCGCCCGCCTCGCGCTCGGCCGGCAGGCGCGCGATGTCGTGGTAGTGCACTTCCATCGCGAACCCGCGCGCAATCCGCGCAAGCTCCCGCCCGATCCGGCCCATCCCGAGAATCCCGAGCCGTCGCCCCGAAACTTCCGTCCCGATGAGCTGCGTCGGTCCCCAGCCCATCCACTGCCCTGCGCGCACCAGCCGCTCGCCCTCGCCCGCCCGCCGCGCCGCGGCGAGGATCAGCAGCATGGCAAGCTCGGCGGTCGCAACCGAAAGCACGTCCGGCGTGTTGCACACGCCGATCCCGCGCAGCTTCGCCGCATCGAGATCGATATGCTCGAACCCGACGCTGAACGTGCCGAGCGCCCGCACGCTCTCAGGCAGCGCCGCGATCGCCGCCGCGTCCATCTTATCGGTCGGGCTGCACAGCACGGCATCGGCGCCCGCCGCCGCCGCGAGCAGCTCCGCCCGATCGAGCGGACGGTCCCCCTTGCTCAGCCTTGCCACGAACTCGCGCGCGGCGCGCTCCTCCACCGCTTGCGGCAGGCGCCTCGTCACCAGCAGGACCGGCCTCTCCATTTTGGCCTCCTCAACCATCGGCGGGTTCGCGATGAAGCCGCCATGATGGCGGCTGGACGCGGCAGGCGGAAGGGGCGGAGACTTGCCCCGCCGAGGAGGTGACGGAGTGCAAGCGAACGCGGCGCGCGCCGAGCCGGCCGGCGAATTCCTGGCCGGCGCGGTCGAGCGGGTGACCTACCACAACCCCGAGAACGGCTTCTGCGTGCTCAGGGTGAAGGCGCGCGGCCACCGCGAGCTCGTCGTTCTCGTCGGCCACGCCGCCGCCATCGCCGCCGGCGAGTTCGTCCAGGCGAGCGGCACCTGGCAGAACGACCGCCGCCACGGCATGCAGTTCCGCGCGAGCTTCCTCAAGGCCGCCCCGCCCACCTCGGCCGAGGGCATCGCGCGCTATCTCGGCTCCGGCATGATCCGCGGCATCGGCCCCATCTACGCCAGGCGCCTCGTCCAGAGCTTCGGCGCCGCCGTGCTCGACGTGATCGAGCGCGAGCCCGCCCGCCTCGAGGAGGTCTCCGGCATCGGCCCCAAGCGGCTGCAGCGCATCCGCGACGGCTGGGCCGAGCAGAGGATCGTCCGCGAGATCATGCTCTTCCTCCACGGCCACGGCGTCAGCACCGCCCGCTCGGTGCGCATCTACAAGACCTACGGCGCCGAGGCCCTGCGCATCATCAGCGAGAACCCCTATCGCCTCGCCCGCGATGTCCGCGGCATCGGCTTCGTGAGCGCGGACACGATCGCGGAAAAGCTCGGCATCGCCAAGGACGCGCCGATCCGCATCCGCGCCGGCATCGGCTACGCGCTGGCCGAGGCGATGGACGAGGGCCATTGCGGCCTCCCCCGCGAGGAGCTGCTCGACCTCACGGCAAAGCTGATCGCGGTCGAGCGCTCCGCCGTCGAGACCGCGCTCGCGCTCGAGCTGGCCGCCGGGGACGTCGTCGCCGACACGCTCGGGGGTCGGGACGCCGTCTTCCTCGTCGGCCTTTATCGCGGCGAGCAGGAGATCGCCGCCCGCCTCGGCGCGCTCGCCGCCGGCCCCCTCGCCTGGCCGCCGATCGATCCCGCCAAGGCCATCCCCTGGGTCGAGGGCAAGACCGGCCTCATCCTCGCCGAGAGCCAGCGCGAGGCGGTCACGCTCGCCCTCAGCTCCAAGCTCCTCGTCATCACCGGCGGCCCCGGCGTCGGCAAGACGACGCTGCTCAACGCGATCCTCCGTATCCTCCGCGCCAAGGGCGCCCGCGTCGCCCTCACCGCGCCCACCGGCCGCGCGGCCAAGCGGCTCACCGAGAGCACCGGGCTCGACGCGCGCACCATCCATCGCCTGCTCGAAATCAACCCCGCCACCGGCCAGTTCCGCCGCGACGCCGGCAACCCGCTCCCCTGCGACCTCCTCGTGCTCGACGAGGCGAGCATGGTGGACGTGCCGCTCGCCCGCGCCCTCCTCCGCGCGGTGCCCACGCAGGCGGCGATGCTCATCGTGGGCGACGTCGACCAGATCCCCTCGGTCGGCCCGGGCCAGGTGCTCGCCGACATCATCGCCTCGGGCGCCGTCCCCGTGGTCCGGCTGCGCGAGGTCTTCCGCCAGGCGGCGGCGAGCCGCATCGTCCTCAACGCCCACCTCATCAACCGCGGCCTGATGCCCGAGCCGGAGCCGGAGGGCCCGGGGGGCGAGGAATCGGACTTCCATTTCGTCCCGGCCGCCGAGCCCGAGGAGCTCATCCGCAAGCTCGTCACGCTGGTCGCCGAGCGCATCCCCCGCCGGTTCGGGCTCGATCCCCTCCGCGACATCCAGGTCCTCTGCCCGATGAACCGCGGCGGCCTCGGCGCGCGCGCGCTCAACATCGCCCTCCAGAAGGCGCTCAATCCCGCTCCGGAGGGCAAGGAGGCCAGCATCGAGCGCTTCGGCTTCACCTACGCCCCGGGCGATAAGGTGATGCAGGTCGAGAACGACTATGAGCGGGACGTCTTCAACGGCGATCTCGGCTTCATCCGTGCGATCGATATGGAGGAGGGCGAGGTCGTCGTCGCCTTCGATAACCGGGAAGTCCGCTATTCCTTCGGCGAGATGGACGAGCTCCAGCTCGCCTACGCCACCACCATCCACAAGAGCCAGGGCTCGGAATATCCCGCCGTCATCATCCCGCTCACCACCCAGCATTACCCCATGCTCGCCCGCAACCTGCTCTACACCGGCATCACCCGCGGCAAGCGCCTCGTCGTGCTGCTCGGCCAGAAGCGGGCGCTCGGGATCGCCGTCACCACCAGCGGCACAAGGCGGCGCTACTCGAAGCTGGCCGAGTGGCTGGCGCGCCCACCCGGACAGCCATGACAATCCTCGCCTGCATCCCCAAATGGCCCTCGCGCGTAGGATGCGGAGACCGATGGAGGACGCCATGCTGATCCGCCGCCGCCCTGGTTGGGAGATTGCCGAAGCCAAGGCCACGCCGGAGAGCGCGGCACTCGGCCGGCGCGCGCTGCTCGGCGCCGTGGGCGCGGGCCTCATCGGCGCCCGCGCCGCCGCCGCCGCAACGCCGGACCCGGCGCTTCGCTTCTACGCCGGCCCGATGTCGGCGCCGGTCGATCCGCGCTACACGCCCGGCCGCGCCGTCACGCCCTCGAAATACGTCTACACTTACAACAACTACTACGAGTTCGGCTCCGAGAAGGACATCTGGGAGGCCGCCCAGGCCCTCCCGCTCAAGCCCTGGACGATCACGATCGACGGCATGGTCGCGAAGAAACAGACCATCGGCGTCGAGGACCTCCTCAAGCGCGTCACCCTGGAGGAGCGGCTCTACCGCCACCGCTGCGTCGAGGCCTGGGCCCTGACGGTGCCCTGGACCGGCTTTCCCCTCCATCGGCTGCTGGCGATCGCCGAGCCGCTCGGCTCCGCCAAATACGTCGTCTTCCACACCGACGAGAACCGCCACGCGATGCCGGGTCTGAGCGAGATCTGGTATCCCTGGCCCTACACCGAGGGGCTGACGATGGCGGAGGCCGGGAACGAGGTGGCCTTCCTCGCCGTAGGCCTCTACGGCCAACCGCTCACGCCGCAGAACGGCGGCCCGATCCGCCTGGTCGTGCCCTGGAAATACGGCTTCAAGTCCGCCAAGGCGATCGTCCACGTCACCTTCACGGAGAAGCGCCCGGTGACGTTCTGGGAAGCCGTGGACGGCAGCGAGTACGGCTTCTGGGCCAACGTCAATCCGGCGGTCCCGCACCCGCGCTGGAGCCAGGCCCGCGAGCGGCTGATCGGCTTCGACAAGGTGGTGCCGACCCAGATATACAACGGCTATGGCGAATGGGTCGCCAGCCTGTATACAGGCATCAAGGGACAACAGCTCTTCCGGTGACGCTCCGGTGATACTCCGCAGGACGCTCGCGATCTGTGCCGCCATGCTGTTCGTCGCGGCGTTCGCGCTCGCGACCCTAGAGCCGCCGGACCTGCCGCTCGGCTCGCTCCTCTACAGCCTCGACGCCGGGTTCCTGAACCTCCTCCAGGCGGCCATCCAGCGCCATCTCACGCCCTGGCTCTGGGACCGCGTGCTGGTCCCGATCCTCATCCGCCCCGATTGGCTGCTCCCGGCGGCCGGCGGCATCCTCTGCGCCGGCGGCGCCGCCAGCCTCGCACTCGCCGCTAACCCCCGCTCCACCCGCCGCTGGCGGAGCTAGCAAGGGGCTCCGCCCCTTGCCCGGGTCCCAACGCGCGAGCGGGGGCTCCCAACGCGCAATGCGCGTTGGGGACCCGCCGTTGGGTGCCCTACCCCCGGCAAAGGCGGAGCCTTTGCAATCCATTCGCTTGAGAGGGAAGGGGGCTCATCGCGAACCACCCTGCGCGGCGCTCAGCGAGGCAGCGACATCGCCCATCGATCGGAAAAGCACCAGCGGATCATCCCTCGACGGCAGGAAGCCCCGGCGACGCCAGAACGCGCCCGCTTCGTCATCCACCGCATTGACGACCAGGGCACGCCCGCCGATGAGCGCGGCGCCGCTCACGCTCCGGGCGAGCGCATGGTTGAAGAGCCCGAGGCCGATACCGCGCCCGGCCCAGGCCTCATCGGTCGCGAGCTGGCCGAGCAGGATGCACGGAACCGGGCTCGGGGGCTGCCCGGTGCGAACCGCGCGCGGCACCCCGCCCGGCAGGACGGCCGTCGGCGCCAGGCCGTAATACCCGACCACCCGACCTGCCGCGTGCACGACGATGACGACCGTAAAGCCCTTCTGCTGATTGGAGAGCGCCCGGGTTTTCAGCCAATGGTCCAGGGAGGGCTTGCCGCAGGAGAACTCGGTCACATCGTGGCGGGCGCTCAACAGCTCGGGCGCGGAGAGCGCCGCCGCCATCAGCGCTTCGCCGGAGCCTTCTCCCATGGCGCCTTCCGTCGAAGGGACGCCTCCATCTCCGGCACGGGAGCGGCGGGCGCGGAGACGGCGCGGACGAAGGCCGCGAAGCCGCCCGGACTCATGCGCAGCAGCACGCTCTCCATGAGCACTTCCTCGGCGGCCCGCACCGCCGCCTCCCGCACGAAATCGGTCCGCGATCGGCCGCGCAAACCGGCAGCGCGATCGATGATCGCGATGTCGCCTTCCGGAAGGCGCATCGAGAGCGGGTATTCCTTGCGCTTGACCACTCCCGCCATCGTCGTTCCCTTCGCCATCGCAATAGCCTGCCAGAGCGTAGCGCTTTTTACAATACAACGCGCGCCCAAAGCCTGCAAACCGGGCATCCGCCCCGCGAATCCCGCCGTCCCGTCCATCCGCCGCTACGTCGTCCTCAATTCGACCGGCATCGGCCTCACCGTCATGGAACGCGAACGGCCTGACGAGACCTGGCCCGTCACCACGCTCACCAACTACGGCATTCTCCGCATGCCCGAAATCGGCATCGAGATCCCGCTCGCCGAGCTCTACGAGGGCATGACCTTCCCTGAGGACGACGAAGCCGGCGCCTGAGGCGCCGCCCCTCTCGGGGGCACATGGAACTATCGCGAATCCCCCTAAGCACCCATTCAGCGACTGACGGCATATGGGCACTTCCTTGACAAAGATTGCCAAGCTTTGCCAATATGGAGCTGGAGGGCTCCCTTCATGGCGACTATGAACGTCTCACTGCCTGATTCGATGAAGGACTGGGTCGAGGCTCAGGCCAAGACCGGCCGGTACAGCAATGCAAGCGATTATGTGCGCGACCTGATCCGGCGCGACCAGGAGCGGGCAAGCAAGCTCGAAGAGCTGCAAAGGCTTATCGCCGTGGGACTCGAGAGCGGGGTCAGCACCCGTTCGATCGAGGACATTCTGAAGGCCGCACGCGATCAGGCAGCGGGCGCCGCGCGGACTCATGGTGTATAGGACGACCCGGCAAGCCGACCAGGACATTATCGACATCTATCTTCGGGGATGCCGGGAGTTCGGACAGCCCCATGCCGAGCGATACCACGCGGGGCTGGCCGAGACGCTGGACCTGATCGGGGACAATCCGCGCGCGGCCCGCGAGCGGTCTGAATTCGATCCTCCCGTCCGCCTGCATCCCTACCGGTCGCATCTGATCATCTACCTGCTTGATGACGGGGGCGTGCTGATCGTCCGCGTCCTGCACGGGCGGCAGGAGTGGGAAAAATATCCGTGATCCGGACGACCGAGCAAGTCGGTGAGCGTCGGCCTTGAAGATCCGCCGTCCCGTTCCGCCGATAGCTCCGACGATGAGAGCCCTTATGCTTTCACCATCTCGGTGCGGTATTTCGCGAGCAGAGACCCCGCCTTTTTCTGTCGCACGTCGATTTCCTCCGGCGTGAGCTTCGGCGGCGGCGCCGTCCGACTATCCACCTGGTCACCGATCTCCAGGAAGAACTCTTCCAGCCCGGCCGGCGTGGCCATGCAGAGCATCCGGACCGCGGCACCGGATGCGTTCCTGAAGGCATGCGGTGCGTTGGCAGGGATGTTCACGGTGGATCCCGTGCGGACCGTGGATGTCTTGCCGCGAAAGGTGAATTCGAGCTCGCCCTCAAGCAAGGTGAACATTTCCTCGAAATCGTGGCGATGGGGCGGCGGCCCACCACCCGCCGGCACATGCATGTCGATCAGGCAGTAGCGGCCCGCAGTCTCGGCCCCACGGACGAGGATCGTGTACGTGTCGCCGGCAATCGAGACGTGGCGCATTGTCGGGCTGTCCGGGTTCGCAACCGCCAGCGTGCGCTCGAGGTCATCCGCGGGAATGACCGCTCCGGGTTGGGGCAGCGACTTGGAGCTGTCGGTCATCCTGCGTCTCCTGCCGTCATCAAGCGGATCGGCGATTTCAGACTCTACGCAGTCCTTCCCGACTTGTCGCGATCCCACGGCTCCTATGGATAGAAACCGGAACCTGCCATGCGATCACGCTTCAGCACGAAAGCCACTCGCGGTGATGCTGTGCCACCAACGCGGGTTCCCATCGCGCCCATTCGAGCGCGAACTTCACTTGCTCCTGATACGAAGTGGAGGCGGACCACGCCGCCCGGCCGAGGGCATCACCAAAAGAGGGCACGAGCGACGGCGACGGCGCACTGTAGCGCGCGAAACCGTCGGCGTCTCTCTTCAACACTATGGCGGTCACGGCGCCGTCCTCCTGATCTTCGGTTGGCCCGACCATTGGCGCCGCCACGCCGGACAAGAATTTGAAAGCGGAAGCGCCGCAATTGCCGGACGGGTCACGTCTCGGGCGGGCGAAACCGGCCGAATTGGCCTCGTGGCCTTCGCTCCAGCCCGCGTCTGTCCCTTAGGCCGGAATAGCCTGGAATGTTGTGAGCCGGATCACAGGTACCGCACGACAATCGGTGTCGTCCGGCGGTGTCGTCCGGCGGTGTCGTCCTGGATCAGCCGGGCCACGATCCACCGCCTTCTCCGCGGGCGCCGCCGCCCGCGCCCTTCCGTAAGGCGCCCGTAAGCGCGCCCAGCCACCGTAGCGCGGTCCAACAACCCCGCGGAGACCCCGATGCGCCGTATCGTCCTTGTTGCCTTCGCCGCCTCCCTCGCCGCCGCGCCTTCCGCCTTCGCCGAGCAGAGCTGCCAGCTCTCGGGCCCGCCGATGTCGCGCGCGGCGATGGAAAAAACGCTGATCGCGCAAGGCTACTCCACCATCCGCAGCCTCCAGTACCACAACGGCTGCTACGAGGCGCAGGGCTTGGACAAGAACGGCAAGCGCTTCGAGCTCGAGCTCAATGCCGCGACCGGCACCGTCAACACGGCGGAGTAGTCCGGTGCGCCCGTTCGCTCTCCCCAATGCGCGCCCCCGTGCGCGCCCCTTTGGTCGCGCGCGCACGCTCACCGTGTGGGACCCGCTGGTGCGGGTCCTGCATTGGGCGATCGCCGCCCTGGTCCTCACCGCGTTCCTCTCCTCGGACGCGAAGCACTTCCACATCGCGATCGGCTACGCCGCGACCGCACTTGCGCTGCTGCGCATCGCCTGGGGCTTTCTCGGCCCCCGCCACGCGCGCTTCCGCGATTTCGTCCACGGCCCCCGCACCGTCTTCGACTATCTCGCTTCCCTCGCGCGCCTCCGCGCCCCCCGCCATCTCGGCCACAATCCGGCCGGCGGGGCGATGATCGTGGCCCTCCTCGGCCTCATCGTCCTCGCCGGCGTCTTCGGCTGGCTCTCCCGGACGAACGCCTATTTCGGCGTCCTCTGGGTCGAGGACGTTCACGCCTTCGCCGGCAACACGATCATCTTCCTGACCATCCTCCACGTCGGCGGCGTGCTCTTCTCGAGCCTTCTCCACGGGGAGAACCTGATCCACGCCATGCTCACCGGCCGCAAGCCGCTCGTCTCAGCGAGTGGGGAGCTTCCTCTCGGGTTCGCGAGCGAGCTCGAGAACGAAGACAGCACCGCCGCCTTCACGCGCTTCCGCCCGCGCTGAGCCGCCGTGCTGGCGCGCGATCTCGGCCACGATCGCAAGCCCCAAGCCGGCGCCGGTTCCGGCACCGGTTCCGGCGCCTGACCCGCCATTGCCCTTGGCAGGCCGGGCGCCGCGCCGGAAGCGGGCGAAAATCGCCTCCGCCTCCGCCGGCGCCACGCCCGGGCCCCGGTCGAGCACCGCGATCCCTCCCCCGCCACCGCTCATCGGCGCGACCTCGACCGCAACCTCGCTTCCCGCCGGCGCGTGGGCGAGCGCGTTCTCGAGCAGGTTGGAGAGCGCCAGCACCAGCGAAGCGCGATTGCCCGCGACCCGCACCGGCCCACCCCCCGCCAGCGCGAGATCGATCCCGAGCCGCACCGCGAGCGGCGCCAGGCCGGAGATCGCCTCCACCGCGACCTCGCGCAGCTCCACCGCCTGCGCCGCCTCGATCGGCATGCCCTCGAGCCGGGCCATCAGCAGCATCTGCGAGACGAGCCGGGCCATCCGCTCGACATCGCGCCTCAGCTCCGCCCCCTCCGCCACGCTTTCGGGCAGCGCATCGAGCCGCGCCATCAGCACGGCGAGCGGCGTGCGCAGCGCGTGCGCCGCCTCGGCCGAAAAGCGCCGCTGCACCTCGAGCCCCCGCTCCAGCCGCGCCAGCGCCTCGTTCACCGCGCTCACCAGCGGCGTAAGCTCGCGCGTCAGCCGCGCCGTCGGCAGCCTGAGGCCCGGGTGCGCCGGCCCCACCCGCGTTGCCGCCTCCGAGGCCTCGCGCAGCGGGCGCAGCCCGCTCCGCAGCGTGAGCACCGCGATCGCCACCGCCGCGAGCGCGATCGGCGCGAGCAGCCAGAGCGCCGCGGCGAGGAACTCCTGGAGCAGCGTCCCGATCAGCGCCTCGCGCGGCTCGCTCGCCTGCAAGACGGCCACCGCGAATTGTCCAAAGGGGCCGGTGCCGCGCTCGAGCCAGCCGATCATCGCCTGGCCCGCAACGCCGGCGCCCGGAACCTGGAACAGCCCGCCGCGGGCCGGCAGGAACGGCTTCACCGCCGCCGCTCCCTCGGGGTCGGAGCCCGCCAGCAGCCGCCCCGCCCCGTCGAACACCAGGTAGAGCTCCTGGCCGTCGCCGTTCGCGAACTGCGCCGCGAGCGCCGCCGGCAGCGCCACCCGCACGGTCCCGTCCGCGCCGGCCACGACATGCGCCGCCACCGCCCGCGCCTCGGCGTGCAGCGCCGTGTCGTCGAGCTCGCGCACCGTCGCGATCGCCCGCCAGGCGACCGCCGCGGCCGCCACCACGACCGCGGCCAGCATCAGCGCGCCGAGCCGCCAGGCCAGCCGGAACGTCAGCGACGGCGCCGCCCCGCGGCCCCTCATTCCGGCGCTTCGAGGAAATAGCCGACGCCGCGCAGCGTGTGCACCTCCGCCGTCGCCCCGGCCTCGGCGAGCTTCCGCCTCAACCGGTGCACCAGCACCTCCACCGCGTTCGAGCCGAGCATGGTCTGGAAGCTATAGAGCCCCTCCTCGATCGCCCCGCGCGTCACCACCCGCCCCGCGCGCCGCAGCAACAGCTCGAGCAGCGCCGCCTCGCGCGCCGTCATCCGAAGCTTCTTCCCCGCCACCGTCGCCGTCCGCCCCGCCGGGTCGAACGCGAGATTCCCCGCTTCCAAAATCGGCCCGGTGAGCGTGCTCGGCCGCCGCAGCAGCGCCCGGATGCGCGAGACCAGCTCCGGCATATGGAACGGCTTGACGAGATAGTCGTCCGCCCCGGCGTCCAGCCCCGCCACCCGCTCCTCCGGGCCGTCGCGCGCCGTGAGCACCAGCACCGGCAGCCCGGCCGGGCCCGGCACGGCGCCGCGGCGCACCCGGTCGAGCAACGAGAGCCCATCCCCGTCCGGCAGCCCGAGATCGAGCACCAGCGCGTCGTACGCGGCCTGCCGCAGATGCTCCTCGGCATCGGCGAGATCCTCCGCCGCGTCCGCGGCGAAGCCGGCGCGCGCGAGCGCATCGCGGACAAGGACGCGAAGCTCGGGCTCGTCTTCCACCAGCAGCACGCGCACCGCGAAGAATTGTCTCCCGGCAAGGACGAAGCATCTGGCAGCCCGCGCTTACGCCAGGCTTACGCCCGCCCCGCTTGCGATCCGCCATGCCACGGCCGATCATGGGCGGAAGGGCAGGGGCCGCGCCAAGGAGAAACATATGCACCGGCGAGAGCTCGTTCCGGCCGCCCTTCTGAGCGGCGCGCTCCTCGCACCTCTGGCGGCGCGCGCCGCCGCCCAGACGGTCCCGCTCGAGACGACCCTGCAGCCCTATCTCGGCCGCTACCGCCTGCCCGCGCTCGCCGCCGCGGTCCAGACCGGTGGCACGCTCGCCGCGGCCGGCGCGGTCGGCACCCGGCGCGCCGGCTTCGACATCCCCGTCACGCGCCGGGACCCGTTCTCCATCGGCTCGGACACCAAGGCGATGACCTCCCTCATCGCCGCCATCCTCGTCGAACAAGGAAAGCTCGGCTGGCAGACCACGGTCGCCGAGGTGTTCCCCGAGCTCGCCGGGACCATGAACGCCGGCCTCAAGGGCGTCACGCTCGTCCAGCTCCTCTCCCACACCAGCGGCATCCCGAGCGACAACGACGCCTTCTTCGCCCTGATGATCGAATCCTTTGCCCAGGACGGCCTCAATCTCGACGAGCTCCGCTATTGGCTGGTGAAGAAATGGAGCCCGCTGCCGCTGCAATCCCCGCCCGGCACGCGCTTCGCCTATTCGAACATGGGCTACACCCTGGTGGGCGCGATCCTCGAGCGCACCACGAATTCGACCTGGGAGGAACTTATCGTCGAGCATGTCTTCACCCCCTTCGGCTTCGCAACGGCGGGCCTCGGCCCTGCCGCGAGCCTTGGGCGCGTGGATGCCCCGCTCGGCCATCTCCCACGCGAGAACGCGCCGCCCAAGCCCATGCTCGCCGGCCCGAACGGCGATGTGCCCGAGATCATCGGCCCGGCCGGCAGCGCGCATCTCTCGATCGTCGAATTCGCTTCCTGGGCCGGCTGGAACGCGGGGGAGGGGAGGCGGCCGCCCTCGCTCGTCCGCCCGGAGACCCTGCGCAAGCTGCACACGCCGGTGATCAAGATCCCCGTTCCGGGCACCGCTCCCGGCACGCCCGCCGCCGGCGGCTACGGCCTCGGCTGGGGCATGATCACGGCGGACTACTCCTCCGAGCCGCTCATCCAGCACTCCGGATCGAACGGCATGAACCTCGCCATGGTCATGCTTCAGCCGCAGCACGACTTTGCGATGGTGATGGCGACCAATGTCGGCGGCACCAAGGCCGACGAGGCGCTCCGCGCCCTCGCCGCCGTGCTCTACGGCCGCTTCGGCCCGGCACCCAGGAAAGGCACCCCGAAGGGAGGCACGCCATGAGCTGGCTCACCGAAGCCACCCCGACCGCCTCGCCCGGACCCTGCAGCGCCGTCGACCTCGTGGTCGAGCCTGGCGTGAAGGACCTCGGCGGCTTCCGTGTCCGCCGCGCGCTCCCCACCGCGAAGCGGCGCATGGTCGGTCCCTTCATCTTCTTCGACCACATGGGCCCGGTGCAGTTCGCCCCCGGCGACGGCATAGACGTCCGGCCCCATCCGCATATCGGGCTCGCCACGGTCACCTACCTCGTCGCCGGCTCGATCATGCACCGCGACACGCTCGGCAGCGCCGAGCGCATCCTCCCCGGCGCCGTCAACTGGATGACCGCCGGCAGCGGCATCGCCCACTCCGAGCGCACGGACCGAGAAGCCCGCGCCGGCGGCCAGACGATGCAGGGCATCCAGAGCTGGGTCGCGCTCCCGCGCGCGGACGAGGAGACCGCGCCCGGCTTCCATCACTACGCGGCCGCCGATCTCCCCGTCCTCGACGAGCCCGGGCTCGAGGCGCGGCTGATCGCCGGCGCCGCCTTCGGCCTCGCCTCGCCCGTCCGCACCTTCTCCTCGATGTTCTATCTCGACGCGCACCTCGACCCCGGCGCTTCGATGCCGCTTCCGGCCGATTACCCCGAGCGCGCGATCTATCTCCTCGAGGGCGAGGTCGAGATCGCCGGCGAGACCTTCGCCGCCGCCCGCCTCCTCGTCTTCCGCCCCGGCGATCCGATCAGCCTCCGCGCCCGCGCCCCCACCCGGCTCCTCGCTCTCGGCGGCGAGCCGATGGACGGGCCGCGCCACATATGGTGGAATTTCGTTTCGAGCTCGCAGGACCGGATCGAGCAGGCCAAGGCGGACTGGAAGTCCGGCCGTTTCGGCCTCGTTCCGGGCGACGAGCGCGAATTCATCCCGCTGCCGGATTGATCGGCGCGTCGCGGAGAGAGTGCCGAGAATCATGTCCAAGACCGTCCCGATCCTGGCCGCTCTCGCCCTCTCGCTCGCCGCCTGCGCGTACAACGGCCCGACCATGCAGGCGCCCGGTCCCGCCGCGGTGGAGACCGGCACGGCGCCGCCCCCGCCCGGCAGCCCTGCCTCGGTGGCCCCGGCGCCGCAGAGCGGCCATTACGCCGGCACCGGCTTCGTCATGCGGAACCAGGGCACCCTCTGCGCCCAGCAGATTCGCGTCACCAACTTCGTCGTCAACGGCAACCGCGTGAGCTTCGGCGCCTATCGCGGCACCATCCAGCCGGACGGCTCGCTCCACATGCAGGCGGGCCCGACCTACGTCTACGGCCAGTTCGTGGGCAGCCATTTCGACGGGCGCTTCTGGCGCCCGCCTCCCGGCTGCACCTACGACCTCTCGCTCGATCCCGTCGGTTAGGCCGCTTCCGGCGCGTATCTTCCCTCGAGCTGGCGCGTGTACGGCCCTTCGCCGCCCTGCTCCTTGTGCTCGAGCCGCGTATGCCGCGCCCAGCGCCGCCTGAGGTCGTCGCGCACGCGGATCGCGAGCCGCCCGAGCCCCTCCGTCTCGAGTTCCACCGTATCGCCGTCCTGCAGGCTCGAAAGCCCGCGATGGTTGGTCCCGGTCGCCAAGAGATCGCCGGGGTCGAGCCGGTGGATCGCGCTCACCCACTCGATGCAGCGCGGGATCTTGTGCGCCATGTCGCTCGTCGAAAAATCCTGCTTGACCGTCCCGTTCACCGAGACGCGGATGCGCAGGTTCTGCGGATCGGCGATCTCGTCCGCCGTCACGATCCAGGGTCCGATCGGCGCGAACGTGTCGCGCGACTTCATCTGGTAGAACACGTTCTGCGGCGGCGGCAGGCCGCGCGCCGAGCCGTCGATGAAATTGACATAGCCGAACACGTGCTCCATCGCCCGCGCCGCCGGCACGTGGCTCGCCGTCTTGCCGATGATTAGGGCAAGCTCGCCTTCGCCCTCGAAGATGCCGGCCGGCACGTCGGGCAGCACCATCGTATCGCCCGGCCCGATGATCGCGTTGGCGCTCTTCAGGAAGGCGTTGATCGGCGGCGGCGCCGGCAGCGTGCCGTTCTCCATGTAGTTCACCGCCATGCAGTCGAGGTTGCCCGGCCGCGGCAAAGGCGGGCGCAGCGTCACGCGCGCGAGCGGAATGGCGGTGCCGCTCTCCGCCGCCGCCGCGATCCGCGCGCGATACCGCTCGAAGCGCGCGATCAGCCCGTTCATCAGGCTCCCGGCATCGATGTGCGGGATGTCGGCGACCGCCTCCATCACATCGACCACGCTCTCGCCCTTCACCACGCCGAGCCGGAAATCGTCGAAATAGGCAAGCTTCATCCGTTCCTCCTCGATACCGTCAACGTCCCACGAAATGCGGCTTCCGCTTCGCCAGGAACGCGCGGAACGCGTTCTGGAAATCCTCCGTCTCGGCGAAGCCGTTGACTTCCGCCTCCTCGGCCTCCGTGAGCGGCAGCTTGCCGCGGAGGCGGCGGATCGCCTGCTTGTGGAACCGCGCCGAAAGCGGGCTCCCCTCGGCGATCCGCGCTGCCAGCGCCATCGCCTCCGCCGCCACGGCGCCATCCGGCGCAAGTCGCGAAAGCAGCCCCTTCTCGTACGCCTCGCGTCCGTTGAAGATGCGCCCCTCGATCAGAAGCTCGGCCGCGACGCCGCTGCCCACGAGCGAGAGGATGGGATCGATCTCGGCGTAGGGGTACCAGATGCCGAGGTTGCGCGCGGTGATCCCGAAGCGGATCCCTTCGCCGCCCACCCGGAAATCGCACATCGTCGCAATGCCCGCCCCGCCGCCGATGCACGCCCCCTCGATCAGCGCGACCACCGGATGCCGGCAGAGCCGCACCGACTGCATGCCGCGATGCACGCACTCCGCGTAGCGGTCCTCGAGCGCGCGCGTCCCCCGCTCCTCCGCGAAGGCGCCGATATCGGCGCCGGCCGAGAAGGCCCCGCCCGCGCCGCGCAGCACCACCGCCCGGAGCGCACCCTCGGTCGAGAGCGCCTCCATCGTCTCCGCGAGCCCCTCCCACATCGCGCGGTCGAAGGCGTTGCGCACCGCCGGCCGGTCGAACGTGACGGTGGCGATCGCGCCCTCGCGCGAGACCGGCAGATGGGGATGCGCCATCCGTATCCTTCCTCCTGAACCCTGCTGCGAGGGTGTCACGCGGACCCGGGACGGTCCATCCCGGCCCGGCCGCCTCCATCCGGCCCGCGCGAAGGGGAGGGGGGTCCGGCAGGAGTGCTGCCCGATACGGCGCGAACCCCAGGAAGCGGGCCGCCCGGGCCCCGAATCGAACGCTTGCACTGCCTGAACAAACCTGGAACGGTGTGTTCGCGCCGCTACGGCTCACGGAGGAAATTCACTCTATGTAGTGGCAAAAGCAAAGTTCGCTTACTAGATGTTGTCAGGAGCCGCGCGGTGCGCGCATGATGATGATTCTCAGCCAGTCGTAGGGGGTCCGCCGTGCTCGACGCAGTGCAGATGCAGGGTCGCCATCAAGTTCGCGTCGATCGCAGCCGCGACTCGGCCGTCACCGATTTCGGTCGCGCCACCCTGACCGACCGCTATCTGATGCCCGGCGAGGGCTTCCAGGATCTCTTCGCGCGCGTCGCGAGCTATTACGGCGACGACGCCGCGCACGCCCAGCGCATCTACGACTATATCAGCCGGTTCTGGTTCATGCCGGCCACGCCCGTTCTCTCGAACGGCGGCACCAGCCGCGGCCTTCCCGTCTCGTGCTTCCTCAACGAGGCCTCCGACAGCCTCGAAGGCATCGTCGATCTCTGGAACGAGAATGTCTGGCTCGCCTCGAAGGGCGGCGGCATTGGGAGCTATTGGGGCAATCTGCGCTCGATCGGCGAGAAGGTCGGCCAGAACGGCAAAACCTCGGGCGTCATTCCCTTCATCCGGGTGATGGACAGCCTGACGCTTGCGATCTCGCAGGGCTCGCTCCGCCGCGGCTCGGCGGCCGTCTATCTTCCGCTTTCCCATCCCGAGATCGAGGAATTCGTCGAGATGCGCCGCCCCACCGGCGGCGATCCCAATCGCAAGGCGCTCAACCTCCACCACGGCGTCCTGGTGCCGGACGCCTTCATGCGCGCGGTCGAGGCGGACGAGCCATGGCCGCTCCTCTCGCCCAAGGATGCGAGCGTCGTCCGCAACATTTCCGCCCGCGCGCTCTGGATCCGCATCCTCACCGCGCGCGTCGAAACGGGCGAGCCCTATCTCGTCTTCAGCGATCACGTGAACCGGGCGCGGCCCGAGCACCACAAGCTCGCCGGGCTCGAGGTGAAAACCTCCAATCTCTGCAGCGAGATCACGCTGCCCACCGGCCGCGACCGCGACGGGCGCGAGCGCACCGCCGTCTGCTGCCTCTCCTCGCTCAATCTCGAGACCTGGTTCGAGTGGCACGAGCATCCGCTCTTCATCGAGGACGTGATGCGCTTCCTCGACAACGTGCTGCAGGACTTCATCGACCGCGCGCCGCCGGAGATGGAGCGGGCGAAATATTCCGCCATGCGCGAGCGCTCGGTCGGGCTCGGCGTGATGGGCTTCCACGGCTTTCTCCAGTCCCAGAACGTGCCCTTCGAGAGCGTCATCGCCAAGGTCTGGAACAAGCGGATGTTCAAGCAGATCCGCGCCCAGGCGGACGCCGCCTCGCGCATGCTCGCCGAGGAGCGCGGGCCCTGTCCGGACGCTGCCGATTTCGGCGTCATGGAGCGCTTCTCGCACAAGCTCTCGATCGCGCCCACCGCCTCGATCTCGATCATCGCCGGCAACTCGAGCCCGGGGATCGAGCCGATCGCAGCCAACGTCTTCGTCCAGAAGACGCTCTCCGGCAGCTTCACCGTGCGCAACCGCTTCCTCCAGCCGGTGCTCGCCGCCAAGGGGATGGACAACGAGGACGTCTGGTCCTCGATCACCCGCACCAAAGGCAGCGTGCAGCACCTCGACTTTCTCACCGAGCAGGAGAAGGCGGTGTTCAAGACCGCCTTCGAGCTCGACCAGCGCTGGGTCATCGAGCACGCGGCCGACCGCGCGCCCTATATCTGCCAGAGCCAGTCGGTGAACCTCTTCCTCCCCGCCAACGTGCACAAGCGCGACCTCCATCAGATCCATGTCATGGCCTGGAAGCGGGGCCTCAAGTCGCTCTATTACTGCCGCTCGCTCTCGCTTCAGCGCGCCGACAATGTGGGCGAGAAGGCGGTGCGCCCGGCCGAGCTTCCCGAAGCCGCGGCCGCACCCGAACTGCCGCTCGTGGTCGCCCCGAAGCCGCAACCGGCCGAGGTCGCCGACTACGAGGAATGCCTGGCCTGCCAGTGAGCCGCTTCATCCGACCCACCGAACCACCATCGACGTTGAGATCTAGCCCCGAGGCACGGCGATCATGAAATCCGACCTTCTCACCGAAAACCCCGTCTACAAGCCCTTCCGCTACCCCTGGGCCTACGAAGCCTGGCTCATCCAGCAGCGCGTCCACTGGCTGCCCGAGGAGGTCCCGCTCGCCGACGATGTCAAGGACTGGCACAAGAACCTGACGAAAGCGGAACGAAATCTCCTGACCCAGATCTTCCGCTTCTTCACCCAGGCCGATGTCGAGGTGAACAATTGCTACATGAAGCACTATTCGCAGGTCTTCAAACCCACCGAAGTGCTCATGATGCTCTCCGCCTTCTCCAACATCGAAACCGTGCACATCGCCGCCTACGCCCATCTGCTCGACACCGTGGGGATGCCGGAGATCGAGTACCAGGCCTTCCTCAAATACAAGGAGATGAAGGACAAGTACGACTACATGCAGTCCTTCCGCATGGACAGCCACCACGAGATCGCGAAGACGCTCGCGGCCTTCGGCGCCTTCACCGAGGGGTTGCAGCTCTTCGCCTCCTTCGCGATCCTGCTCAACTTCCCGCGCTTCAACAAGATGAAGGGCATGGGCCAGATCATCTCCTGGTCGGTGCGCGACGAATCGCTGCACTGCGTCTCGGTGATCCGCCTCTTCCGCACCTTCGTCGAGGAGAACCCGGAGATCTGGACCGCGAAGCTGAGAAGCGAGATCGCCGAGATCTGCGCCACCATCGTCACCCACGAGGACGCCTTCATCGACCTCGCCTTCGAGCTCGGCGCGGTCGAGGGCCTCACCGCGCCCGACGTCAAGCGCTACATCCGCTACATCGCCGACCGCCGCCTCACCCAGCTCGGCCTCGAGCCGCTCTACAACGTCGAGCGCCATCCGCTGCTCTGGCTCGACGAGATGCTGAACGCGGTCGAGCACGCGAACTTCTTCGAGAACCGCGCCACCGAGTACAGCAAGGCCGCCACCATCGGTTCCTGGGAGGAAGCCTTCGCCGCCCTGCCCTCCGCGGCCGGCGAGCCCGCCCGCGAGCCCATCGGCGCACCTGTCCCCGTCCCCTAGGCTCCGGCCCGGCCTCGCCTGCTACGCCGGCGCACCCTGATCGTCTTCTTTACAGAGGGGTGGCGCTCCATGCCGGAAGTGCGTATCTGATGGATCGCTCGTCATTGATCGACCTCGGGGGGCCGAACGGAACGTTCGGGAATCGGTTCAGCCCCGGTGCCGACGCCGCCGCTCTCGCCGTCTCGCTCCGCTCGCGTCTCGGAGGGGGAAGCTGACCGAAAGAACAGGGATGGCTAGAATCAGATCGTCCGACACGGCGACCGCCATCGTGCTCGGCGGCGAGACAGCCGACGCTGCCCCAGCGTCCCCGGCGCCCCGCCACACGCGCCGGCTCTCGGACAAGATCCTCATCGCCTTCCACCAGGCCTGCGACCAAGAGGACCTCGAGGTCGCCGAGCAGCTGCTCCGTATCCTCGAGCTCATGCTCACCCGCCGCCCCGCCGCCCCCGACCAGCAGCGCCGGCGCAGCATGGAAGGCCTCGTCGCCGCCTACGAGCGCCTCTGGTACCTCAAGCACCGCGAGCACGCGCCAGGCTGAGCCCCGCCCCCCCGCGCAGCACCACCTCGGCCGCTGCCGTGAACCGCCCGTCCGGCTCATGCAGAACGAGCCCGGCCGCCAGCCGAAGCGGGCTTCGCCCGCCACGAACCGCCTGCACGAGCACGAGCTTCGCCTCGCCGCCCACCCGCGGCCAGAGCGGGAAGATCGTCCCGCTCCCGCATCCTCCCGCCGCCGCCGCTTCAACCGCCTCGGCCATCCGTGCCGCCGGCAGCACGAGCGTGAGCGTGCCCCGGGGCGCGATCCGCCCCGCCAGCGCCGTCACCCATGCCGCAAGCCGCTCGCCTCCGCGCTTGGCGCTCACCCGCCCCGCATGCGCGGGCGGCGTGCCGGCAGGCCCATGCCAGGGCGGATTCGCGAACGCATGGGCGAATCTCTCACCCTTCCCAAGCGCCTCGATATCCGCCTCCACCACCACGATCCCGTCGCACCCGTTCGCCGCCAGGTTCTCCCGCGCCAGCCCGGCCAGCACCGGATCCCTTTCCACGCCGACGCCCAAGATGCCCGGAACCCGTACTGCGAGACAGAGCAAGCCCGCCCCGGCGCCCGTCCCCGCCTCCAGCACCCGCTCTCCCGGCCGCGCCGGCACGGCAGCCGCCAGCAGCACCGGCTCGATCCCGCTCCGATATCCTTCCCGCTTTTGCCGGTAGCGAACCTTCCCCCCGAGCAGCCACCCCTCGGTCGTCTCGCTCACGCCTCCCCCGCCTCGCGGAGCACGAGCCGCGCCCGCGCCTCGTCCTCCTCCGCGACGGCAAGCCTTCGCGGAAACACGCCGATGCTTCCTTCCGCCGCGCTCATATATCCATCGAGCACGACAGAGGGGATTCCCGCATCGTTGAGGAGTGCGACGAGGAAGGTGAGCCGTACCGGATCGCTGCACAGGGCGATAACGCGCATGCCTCGGACTCCGCCCCCCCGCCGGTCGTTCTTGACCGTCTTTCCGGCCGGCCGATATGGTGACGATGTCCTTCGCACAATCAAGCCGGGAGAGCGATTTGCGCGCCGCGGTCAGCTTTGCCGAGCCGATCCAGGCGCCGGCCGACGCACTCGCCGAGCTTTCGGCGCGCCTCGCCGACGATCTCGCCGCCTGCAACCGCACGATCGTCGAGCGCATGGAGAGCCCGGTCCCGCTCATCCCGCGCCTCGCCGCCCACATCGTCGCGGCCGGGGGCAAGCGCATCCGCCCGCTGCTCACGCTCGCCGCCGCCCGCATGTGCGGCTACCCGGCCGAAGGCAACCGCCCCGGGGATCGTCCCGCCGACCGCCCCGGGGATCGTCCCGGGGACCGTCCCGGGGATCGTCACGTCCGGCTCGCCGCCTGCGTCGAGTTCATCCACACCGCGACCCTCCTCCACGACGACGTCGTGGACGAGAGCGCGCTCCGCCGCGGGCTCGCCAGCGCCAACGCCGTCTTCGGCAACCAGGCCTCCGTCCTCGTCGGCGACTTCCTCTTCGCCCGCGCCTTCCAGATGATGGTCGCGGACGGCTCGCTCCGCGTGCTCGCGATCCTCTCGGACGCCGCCGCCACCATCGCCGAGGGCGAGGTGCTCCAGCTCGCCACCCAGAACGACCTCGCAACCCCGGAATCCCGCTACCTCGAGGTCATCGGCGGCAAGACCGCTTCCCTCTTCGCCGCCGCCTGCCGGATTGGCCCCGTGCTCGCCGCCCGCCCGCCAGGCGAGGAGGAGGCGCTCGCCGAATACGGCCGCAACCTCGGCATGGCCTTCCAGCTCACCGACGACGCGCTCGACTACTCGGCCGACCAGACAGCACTCGGCAAGACCGTCGGCGACGATTTCCGCGAAGGCAAGGTAACACTCCCGGTCCTCTTCGCCTTCGCCGCCGCCGACGCCGCCGAGCGCGGCTTTTGGCGCCGCGTCATCGAGGAGCGCTCGCAAGGCGCGGACGACCTCGCCGGCGCCGTCCTGCTCCTCGAGCGCCACGGCGCGATCGCCGCCACCATCGCGCGCGCCGCCGCGTTCGCCCGCGCCGCGCAGGAGGCGCTCGCCGCCCTCCCGCCCTCCCATTGGCGCACCAGCCTCGCCGCGGTCGCGGACTTCGCGGTGAACCGCAGCCGCTAGCGAGAATCCGATGCTGCCCGCGTCCTTCGGGCTCGTCGCCGCCGCTGTGCTGCTCGGAACGGCGCTCGCCCTCCTCCATCTCCGTCCCGCCGGCCCAGCCCCGCGCTGGCAGTTCGGCGCCCTGCACGGGCTGATCGGCGCAAGCGGCCTCGCGGCGCTCCTCCTCGCCCTTCAGGGCCCGCCCCGCGGCGTCTCCTTCGGCGTCGGCCCCTTCGGCCTCTTTTCCGCCGTCGTGCTCGCCCTCGCCCTGATCGCCGGCCTCACCCTCCTCGCCACCCTCCGGCTCGGCCGCCGCCACGGCTTCCTGATGGCCGTGCACGCAGCCCTCGCCGTCATCGGCTTCGTCATCCTCGCCGCGTACACAATGCTCGGCTAGCCCGATGTCCGCCGCGCTCCTCGCCACCCCCATCGCCCGCCACGTCTGGGAGCAGCGCTACCGGAGCGGCGGCGCCGACGAAACCTCCGTCCGCGCCACCTGGCACCGCGTCGCCCACGCCCTCGCCGCGCCCGAAGGCAGCAGCGCCGCCACCTGGGAACAGCGCTTCCTCGACATCCTCGACGGCTTCGCCTTCCTCCCCGGCGGCCGGATCCTCGCCGGCGCCGGCACCTCCGCCCGCGTCACCCTCTTCAACTGCTTCGTCATGGGAACGATCGAGGATTCGATCCCCGGCATCTTCCGCGCCCTCGAGGAAGGCGCGGTCACCATGCAGGAGGGGGGCGGCGTCGGCTACGACTTCTCCACCCTCCGCCCGCGGAACATGCCCGCCCGCACCGCCGGCACCATCGCCTCCGGCCCGGTCTCCTTCATGGACGTCTGGGACGCGATGTGCGCCACCATCCAATCCACCGGCGCCCGCCGCGGCGCAATGATGGCGACGCTCCGCTGCGACCATCCTGATATCGAAACATTCATCGACGCCAAGCACACGCCCGGCCGCCTCTCGCACTTCAACCTATCGGTCCAGATCACCGACGCGTTCCTCGACGCCGTCGCGCGCAACGCACCCTGGCCGCTCGTCTTTCCCGCCCCTGGCCCCGTGCTCCGCCGCGTCCCCGCGTCCGCCCTCTGGCAAAAGCTGCTTCGCGCCGCTTACGAAACCGCCGAGCCCGGCGTGCTCTTCATCGACCGCATCAATGCCGCCAACAATCTCCGCTACTGCGAGCGCATCACCGCCACCAACCCCTGCGGCGAAGTGCCGCTCCCGCCCTACGGCGCCTGCTGCCTCGGCTCCATCAACCTCACCCGCCTCGTCCGCTCGCCCTTCAGCCAATCCGCCCGCCTCGACACCGACCGCCTCGCCGCCATCGCCGCCACGGCCGCCCGCCTGCTCGACAACGTGATCAGCGCCTCACGCTTCCCGCTCCCCGCCCAGGAGCACGCCGCCCGCGAGACCCGCCGCATCGGCCTCGGCATCACCGGCCTCGCCGACACCTTCCTCATGCTCGGCCTCCGCTACGGCTCCGACGCCTCGCTGGCGCTCGCCGCGGAAATCATGCGCACCATCCGCGACGCCGCCTACCGCGCCTCGATCGCAACCGCCGCCGAAAAAGGCTCCTTCCCCGCCTTCGCCCGCGAGCCCTACCTCGCCGCCCCCTTCATCGCTTCACTCCCCGCGGACATCCGCGACGGCATCGCACGCTCGGGCATCCGCAACAGCCACCTGCTCGCGATCGCACCCACCGGCACAATCAGCCTGCTCGCCGGCAACGTCTCGAGCGGCATCGAACCCATCTTCGCCGTCGAAACAACGCGCGCCGTACAGGGCAGCCACCCCTTCACCCTCACCGACTACGCCATCGCACTCTGGCGCCACAAATCCCCGCCCCCCAACCTCGTCACCACCGCCGATCTCCCCCCCGAAGCCCACCTCGCCATGCAGGCAACCCTCCAAACCTACGTGGACAACGCCATCTCCAAAACGATCAACCTGCCTCCCACAACACCCTTCGAAACCTTCGCCCAAATCTTCGAAAACGCCCGCACCCTCAAAGGCTGCACCACCTTCCGCCCCACCCCCGACCGCACCGCCGTGCTCACCCCACGATAAACAAGCAAGACCAGGGGGACGCTGTCCCCCTGGACCCCCTGGCAAAGGCGGAGCCTTTGCAATCCATTCGCTTGGCGGGCACAGAAAGGGCGGTTCGGTCGCTGAGCGTTCGCTCAGCGACCGAACCGCCCTTTCTGTGCCCGCCAAAACGAACGGGTTCCAAGGGCTCAGCCCTTGGCGGGGGTTGCGGGGCTCCCAACGCGCTAGCGCGTTGGGGACCCTCAAGGGGGCAGAGCCCCCTTGGCCTTACTTCCTTCTTAGCTGACGACGGCCATCTTCTCGCGGCGGAGTTCGACGGCGAGTTCGTCGAGCGCGGTTTCGATGCGTGTCAGCATTTCGTCGACGTCCGCCTCAGTGATGATCAGGGGTGGGCTCAGTCCCATGGAATCGCCTGCCATCAGTCGTCCGATGACGCCGTGTTTTTCGAGCAGTTTCGAGGTGCGTGGTCCGATTTTCCGCGCCGGGTCGAAGTTCTTGTGGGTTTCCTTGTCCTCGACCAGCTCGAGCGCGCCGATCAGTCCGATGCCGCGCACTTCGCCCACCAGCTCGTGGCTGGTGAAGCGGCGGCGCAGTTCTTGTTGGAGGTGGGGTCCGACGCGGCGCACGTGGCCGATGATGTCCGTCTCGTCGTAGATTTTCAGCGTCTCGACTGCGACCGCCGCCGAGACCGGGTGGCCCGAGTAGGTGAAGCCGTGGCCGAACGTGCCGATCTTGTGCGATTCCTCGGCCAGCCCCTGGAACACGCGCTCGTTCACCATCACCGCGCTGATCGGCAGGAACGAGGCGGAGAGCGCTTTGGCGCAGGTGAGGATATCGGGCCGGATGTCGAGCGTCTGGCTGCCCCAATAGTTGCCGGTCCGCCCGAAGCCGCAGATCACCTCGTCGGCGACCAGCAGGACGTCGTATTTGGAGAGCACCGCCTGGATTTTCGGGAAGTATCCGCGCGGTGGAACGATCACCCCGCCCGCGCCCATCACCGGCTCGGCGAACATCGCCGCCACCGTGTCCGGGCCCTCGGCGAGGATCAGCGTCTCGAGCTCGTCGGCGCAGCGTGTCGCGAACTCGTCCTCGGATTCGCCCGGGTTCGCGCCGTGGTAGAAGTGCGGCGTGATCGTGTGCACGAAGCCCGGGAGCGGCACGTCGAACGAGCGATGGTTGGCCGGGAGGCCCGTGAGCGAGGCGGCGGCCAGCGTGATGCCGTGATAGCCCTTGAGCCGGCCGATGATCTTTTTCTTCTTGGGCCGCCCCAGCGCGTTGTTGAAGTACCAGATCATCTTGATCGCCGAATCGTTCGCCTCCGAGCCGGAGTTCGCGAAGAACACCTTGCTCATCGGCACCGGCGCGCGCTCGATCAGCATCTCCGAGAGGTCGATCAGGGGCTCGTGCGATTTGGCGGTGAACGCGTGGTAGAAGGGCAGCTTGCGCATCTGCCGCGCCGCCGCCTCGACCAGGCGCTCGTTGTCGAAGCCGAGGGAGGCGCACCACAGCCCGGCCACGCTTTCGATATATTCCTTGCCGCTTTCGTCCCAGACGCGCACGCCCTTGCCGCGCGTGATCACGAGCGGCCCCGTCTCGAGGTGTGCCTTGAGGTCGGTATAGGGGTGCAGCGCGTTCGCGATATCGCGGGCGGCGGCGGAATTCGCGCGGGGCGGGGTCATTCGGCGTCTCCATAGGGGGCGGCGCAGGGTGGCCGCGCCCGGCAAGTGGTCGGGCATCTTACTCCGCGGCCCAAGGGGCGGGAACCCCGATCCCATCCGCCTTGTCGGTCGCCGCCGATCGGCGCATTTTCCCCGCATGGCGCAGTTGAAGCCGCACGCCGCGCATTGGGGCGCGTTCACGGCGGTGGTCGAGGAGGGAAGGCTTGCGGCGGTGCGGCCCTTCGCGGCCGATCCGGCGCCGCCGCCGCTCATCGCGAGCATTCCCTCGGCCGTGCATGCCCCCTCGCGCATCGACCGGCCTTATGTGCGCGAGGGCTGGCTCGCCGGCGACCGCGCCGGCGGCACGCCGCGCGGGGCCGAGAAATTCGTTCCCCTCCCCTGGGACCGGGCGATCGCCCTCGTCGCCGGCGAGATCGCCCGCGTGCGCGACGCGCACGGCCCCGCCAGCATCTTCGGCGGCAGCTACGGCTGGTCCTCCGCCGGGCGCTTCCATCATGCGCGCCAGCAGCTCCATCGCATGCTCTCGGCCGCCGGCGGCTACACCGGCCAGCTCACCAACTACTCCTATGCCGCCGGCATGACGCTGATGCCGCACATTGTGGGCGACGGCGCGTGCATCTGGGGCCCGGTGATCGAATGGGGCGAGATCGCGCGCCATGCCCGGCTCATGGTCTGTTTCGGCGGCATGCGCTACGGCAACGACCAGGTGCATTCGGGCGGCGGGGCCGAGCATCTGATGCGCCGGTCGGCCGACCATGCCGTCGCCGCCGGCGTGCGGCTCGTCAGCGTCTCGCCGGTGCGCGGCGACGGGCCCGGAGAATGGCTGCCCATCCGTCCCTGCACCGACACCGCGCTGATGCTCGCGATGGCGCATGTGCTGCTCGCCGAGGGCCTCGCCGATCGCGATTTCCTCGCCCGCTGCACGGTGGGCTTCGAGCGGCTCGAGGCCTATGTGACGGGCGAGGCGGACGGGGTCGCGAAAACCCCCGCCTGGGCCGCGCCGATCACCGGCATCGCGCCCGAAATCATCGCCGCCCTCGCGCGCGATTGTGCCCGGCTCCCCACCGCGCTCACCGCCACCTGGGCGCTCCAGCGGGCCGAGTATGGGGAGCAGCCCTTCTGGATGCTCGTCGCCCTCGCCGCGATGCTGGGCGGCATCGGCAAGCCCGGCCAGGGCTTCGGCTTCGGCCACGGCAGCATCGCCGGCATGGGCACGCCGCGTACCGAGATCCCCTCGGTCGGGCTTCCCGGGCTTCGCAATCCTGCGGCGAGCGTCATTCCCGTCGCCCGCGTCACCGAGATGCTCGAGAACCCGGGCGGCGAATACGAATATAACGGAAGGCATCTCCGCTATCCGGATGCGCGGCTCATCTACTGGGCGGGCGGCAATCCGTTCCACCATCATCAGGACCTCAACCGCCTGCTCCGCGCCTGGGCGAAGCCCGAGACGATCGTCGTCCACGAGCCCTGGTGGACCCCGCTCGCCCGCCACGCCGACATCGTCCTGCCCGCAACCACCACGCTCGAGCGCGACGATATCGGCTCGAGCGCGCGCGACCGCTACATTTTCGCGATGCACCGGGCGATTGCCCCGCTTGGCCAGGCGCGCGACGATTTCTCGATTTTCACCGACATCGCCGACGCCTTGGGCGTGCGCGATCGCTTCACCGAGCAGCGCGACGCCGCGACCTGGCTCCGCGTGATGTACGGGCGCACGCGCGCGGCCGCGGCGCGCATGGGAATCGAGATCGCCGATTTCGATCGTTTCTGGGAAGCGGGCTTCGTCGAAATTCCCCCGCCCGCCGCGCCCGCCGCGCCGTTCTTCGATTTCGCCCGCGATCCCGCCGCCCATCCTCTCAACACGCCTTCCGGGCGGATCGAGATCTTCTCCGCAACGATCGACCGCTTCGGCTACGACGATTGTCCCGGCCATCCGGTCTGGAAGGAGCCGCGCGAATATCTCGGCGCCCCGCGCGCTGAGCGTTTCCCGCTCCATCTCGTCTCGGTCCAGCCGGCGACGCGGCTGCACAGCCAGATGGACCAGGGCGCGGTGAGCCTTGCCAGCAAGATCGCCGGCCGCGAGCCGATCTTGATGCACGAGGCGGACGCCGAAGCGCGCGGGCTCGCCGCCGGCGAGATCGTCCGCGTCTTCAACGATCGCGGCGCCTGCCTCGCCGGCCTCGCGCTCACCCTCGATCTGCTGCGCGGGGTCGTGGTGCTGCCGACCGGCGCCTGGTTCGATCCGCTCGAGCCCGGCAAGCCGGGCAGTCTTTGCGTGCACGGCAATCCGAATGTGCTGACACAGGATATCGGCACGTCCCGTCTCGGCCAGGGCCCATCGGCGCATAGCTGTCTCGTCGAGGTGGAGCGCTGGGATCGCGCGCCGCCGCCGATCAAGGTCCATGTTCCGCCGCCGATCGCGGGGAACGCGTAATCTTGGGATAGAAGGGGAGGAGAGGGTGGTCGATATCGCGAAGCTCGACGCGATCGGCGGCGAGTACCAATGCCTGCATGAGTTGGTGGCGGCCGCGCGCGCCAAGCTCCCCGATCATTCCTGGGACTATCTCACGGGTGCGACGGAGACCGAGACCACGATGCGCCGCAACCGTGCCGCGCTCGATTCCCTAGCCTTCCGCCCGCGCGTGCTCCGCGATGTCTCGCGCGTCGATGCCGCCGGCCCCATCCTCGGCACGCTCGCGCGCCTCCCGGTCTTTCTCTCACCCGTGGGCTCGCTCGAATCCTTCGACGCCGGCGGCGCCGCCACCGCCGCGCGCGCCGTGGCGATGTTCGGCGTGCCGATCATGGTAAGCTCGGTCACGCAGCCGGGCCTCGAGGCCACCGCCGAGGCCGCACCGGCACGCCGCTTCTTCCAGCTCTACAAGCGCGGCGACGAAGCCTTCGCGGACGACTTCATCCGCCGCGCCGTCGCCGGCGGCTACGAGGCCTTTTGCTACACCGTCGATTCCGCGGTCTATTCGCGCCGCGAGCGCGACATCACCAAGCGTTTCGCCAAGCCCTGGCGTCGCGGCGGGGCGGGCATGCATTTCCAGGCAGCGCTCGCCTGGGACGAGATCAAGCGCTTCAAGGACAACCATTCGCTGCCGCTGATCATCAAGGGCATCGCAACATCGGAGGATGCGCTGATCGCCTGCGAGCATGGCGCGGACGTGATCTATGTCTCGAACCATGGCGGGCGCCAGCTCGACCATGGCCGCGGCACGCTCGACGTCCTGCCCGAGATCGCGGCCGCCGTCGCCGGCCGCGCGCGCATCTTCGTGGACGGCGGATTCTCCCGCGGCAGCGACATCGTCAAGGCGCTCGCCTTGGGCGCGGAAGCGGTCGGCATCGGCCGTCTCTATTGCTACGGCCTCGCCGCGGCCGGCGAGGCGGGCGTGCTCCGCGTGCTCGAGCTCCTCGAGATCGAGATGATCGAGTGCCTGGCCCTCCTCGGCCTCACCAGCCTCGCCGGGCTCGACCGCTCCTACGTCCACGCGGCACCCCGCGTCACCGATCCGCACGTCTTCAGCGCCTTTCCGCTTCTCCATCTGCCGCGCTGACGGAGGAAGCAGATGCCCAACGTTTCCTATGAGCTCGACATCGTCGTCCAGGGCTATCCCGGAAAATCCGTCTGCCACGGCGGCCTCGGCTGGAGCACGATCGCGCTGTTGCGCGGCGAGGGTCGTGTCGCGCTGATCGATGTCGGCTCCTTCAGCCAGCGCGGCCCGATCCGCGAGCGGCTCGCCGCGCGCGGAATTTCGCTCGAGCAGGTCACCGACGTCATCCTCACCCACTCGCACTGGGATCATTCGGTCAACTGGGTGATGTTCCCGAACGCCACCACCTGGATCGGCGCCGACGAGCTCGCCTGGGCCGCGGCGCAGCCCTGGGGCCACAACACGGTACCCGAGCTCTATGTGCGCGAGCTTGCCCAAGCTCCGCGCACGCGCCGCATCGCTCCGGGCGAGACGATCCTTCCCGGCATGACCGCCGGTCTCGCCCCCGGCCATACGCCCGGCCATCTCTTCTTCATTCTTGCCACGCCGGAGCGGGATATTCTCTTCACCGGCGATTGCGCCAAGAACCGCGCCGAGCTGCTCTCGCTCACCGCGGACATGACCTACGATCAGGCCGAAAGCCGCCGCTCGATGGAGAAGATCTGGGAGCGCTGGCGCGCCCGCCCCGGCACGCTTCTCGTGCCCGGCCACGACGTTCCGATGCGCCTCGAGAACGATGCGCCGTGCTATATCGGCCCGCGCGAGGCCGCGATCTCCGCCTGGTTTGAGGACGATCTCGAGCGCACCACGCTCTTCTCGCTCACCCTCCCGAATTCGATCCCCGCTCGCGCCGCGGCCGAATAGGCTTGGCCCGAGGCCGTCCTTCCGGTTGAGGCTGGAGCTGGTGACGCTCCTCGGAGTTCCCGCATGACATCAGCACCCATCGGGAGGATGCCCGTCCTCTTCAATCGGAGGAAGGAGATACAATTCGGATAGGGGAGGACAATATGAGCCTGGCTGAGGGTCAAGCCATGTCGCAGTACCACTTCGATCCCGCCACCTACGAAGCGCTGATGGCGGACGAGGTGCCGCTATATCCTCGCCCCCAGCAGGAGCTCGCCGCGGCCGCGGCCCGAGGGGGCGTGCAGCGAATTCTCGACCTCGGTACCGGCACCGGCGTTACCGCCAGACGAATACTCGATGTCCATCCCCGCGCTCAGCTGGTGGGCATCGACGAGAGCGGCGAGATGCTAGCGCCTGTTCAGTCAGGGTGAACACGCTCTGGAAGCCGCCGCGTTCGTCGCAACCACCGCGTGGCTCGAACGTGATTTGGCGGTGCTTGTCGGAGACCTTGGAGGATAGCCTGCGCCGGTCTACGTGCTGCAGTCGAGGAACCCCTGTTGGTTGATGTCCAGCTTCTCGAAACGGTGCTGGAGAACCGCGGCCTGCTGCTCCGGCGTGAGTTGCTTGAACCTCTCCGCCCTGGCGCCGTTCGCCGCCATCAGGCGGCTCGTGGCCCAGCTCTCGAATTCCTGGAGCGTCACGCGCCCGTCATGGTTCACATCCGCGGCGCAGTAAGGCTTCTCCTGGGCGCTGGCGATCCGCGCACCGGTGAATCCCGTTACCAAAATGACGGCGACAATCGCGAAGGGTTTTTGATGTGGGAGGCGGGGCATCACGTCCTCATTCGCTGTTCGACAGGACTGATACGAAGCAGCGGTCGCTTGCCCCCGCGTCGCGTGATGTCCTCCAGCCTCGATCGGCCGGACGGAACGAGACGAGGCGGGAACGTTACTCCGCCGGCACAATGGGAGGTGGCGCCCACTGCCCGTCGAGCAACGCCTCATTCGGCCAGTAGGCTCTCAAGGAGAGCTCATAGGTTCGCCCGGACGGCGTAGGGAGCCAATTGGCGCGATGGCCCCGGCCTGGATCGTTGGGCTGCAGATAAATCACCAGCGTTCCATCCGGCTCATGGGCGAGGCCTTCGCCGGGCCGGATTGCATAGCGGTTCAGAGGATTCGCGACGAGATAGCCCTGGTCGTCATAAAGCGTGATTGACCAGAACGCTTTCGCCGGTGGCGTTCCACCCGGCCCGAATGTCAGACGATACGAAATGCTCCCGTCCAGGCGCTGGCCGGTTCCGTCGACGCTCGCATTGAAATGAGTCCCGTCCGCGCGGTCCTTTGCCGCCAGTCCCAGCACAGCGACGGCGGCTCGTACCGCGTAGTGAGCGCCATAGCTGTCTTGCAGCCCACGCCCGGGCATATCCCACCCGTTCACCCGGCGCCGATGTCCCTGTCGGATGGAAAGCGGGCTGCTGGACGCATTCAATACGTCCCCGAGCCCCGTGGCCAGGGCCTGTCGATTTGAAGGGGAGATGCTCTCCCAAGCCCCGGGGCTGACCCGGCGTGATTCCGAGCCGTGCGAGGACGGCTTTGATGAACGGCGCATCCTCCGGCGCCGGAGGATTTGCCACGGTCAATGCCAAGAAGCGCTGAAAGAATGCCTCTGCCCCCATTGCCTTGAGGACATCCATCATGATGGGATCGCGTTTCCGCTTGCCGGGAAAGGGATAAGTGGAATGAAAGGCCAAATCGTTCAGCCGGCTGAGCGGCCGAATGTCCAATTGGCTCTGGTATTCCCGCGCCCCAGACAAATCCGCATCATTGCGCACAAAGACCCGGGCAAGAACCCAAACCATTCGCGTTGGTGCTCGGATAACTTCAGCGCCCGGCAAAATCTGACCGTGCCACTCGGGGCCGATGATTTCGAATTGCGCGCGGTTGTTTCCCAAGGTGCGAACCCCGGGGTCCGCGATGTTGTTCGTCCACGCATCCATGCACTGGATCATGTAGAACCGGCCATTGCTCGGAGGGAGGGTCATCACCGCCGGCCCGGCGCTCAAATCCAGCCATGCCGTGGAATAGAGCGTATCGACGTTGGGACGCACCACCGTCCGGAACGAAGCGTTCGCGAGGATGGGTATGTTGAGAAACCGGTTGGGCATCGCGCCGGCCCGCGAGAGAGTCTCCTCGCGCGTCACGTCCATGATGACGAGCGGCAACGCATAAAGCACGGCTTGCACGTTGGCTGGAAAGTTGGCCACGCTGGCACGAGGCGCGGCCCACGCAGCCGCACGGGTTATCAGACTGGCACCCATGCCGATCATGACGCCGCGGCGGTCCAAAAGCGGCCCCCGGCCGGAATCATGTGAAAGCAACGCATCCCACCTCACGGCTGCGCCGCCGGCGCCCTTGCCGCCTCTCGCGCCGCGACAAGCTTGCGCCGCCCGTCCGGCGAGACCTGGGACAGGGCTTCAGTGAGCGGGTCCGTGATATCGTCCAGGAAGTTGTTGGATGCCGCCTGCCATGCCGCGAATGCCCGCGACACCTCCGCTTTATTGAACTGCTCGGCGGTGATCGCATTCCGCAGCCTCTCGCGCGCCGCGTCCAGATGCCGAGCGGCCTCCACGAACTGAGGCGCGTCATGGCGCATGACCGCACCAAATCTTGCCGCATCCTTTGGCGGGAGGATGGCTTCCGCTCGCTGGAGCGCGCGAGCCAAGGGCAGCTCACGGGCCGTCCCGCTCCGATGCACTTGCCAGACATGGCTGGCGATGACGGCGACCAGAAACAGGTTGAGGATAATGGAGGCAGGCAATACGACCCGCCACCACCGGGTCCGCGACTGGTTCGGGCGCGCGGTCGTTGACATGCTAATCCGCGAGGAAATGGAGCGGTGCAGGCTGCAGGACCGCTGTCAGCGCACCGTCCGACGCCGGTTCCGAATACAGGGAGCCGGCCACAAGTCCCACCGCGACGGCAAATGCGCACGCCGCGGCCATTCGTGCCATTGGCAGCTGGAGAATGCGCAGCCATCGATGGCCATCGGCCAGCCCGAAGCCGGCCCCGTGGCGAAGTGGCAACGGCGCGGCAATTCGAGCTTGAACCCCCGCACGCAGTCGGGCGAGAGCCGCGTTCTCATCGCCGATGGGCCAGTGCAGCGCGTCATCGACAGCGCCCGCCCTCTCAATATCCAAGTCCAGGGCTCGTGCCAGTTCGAGAACAGCCCGCGCCTCCGCCGAGGCTCGCAGGAGGTCGTGGGCCTCGCCGCGCAGCTCCTCGGGCCAGCGCCGCAGACTGCCACCGTAGCTGTCAGCCAGCTCCCTGAATCGCTTGAGGGTCAGCATGACTTAACTCTCCTTCCGGGCGCGCTTCGACTCCAGCCGCTCTCGCAGGCTTTGGCGGGCGCGCGCCAGAAGCCGCTCGACCGCCTTGGCCGACAGGCCGAGAATCCGGGCCGCCTCCGCGCCGGATAAGCCCTCATCATAGACCAGGGCGACCGCCGCACGCTGGCGAACGGGCAACTCCTCGAGCGCTGCTGCCAGGACAGCATGACGTTCGTTGACCTCTACCACTTCGTACGGACCGGCCGCAGGGTCCGCGGCATCGAAGTCGTCGGGAAGCGGCCCGGGCTGACGCCGCCGGCGCTCGCTGATGCAGCGATTGACCACGACGCGGTGAAGCCAGGTGGTGAAACGCCCCCGCTGCGGATCGAAATGCCGCGCGGCAGACCACACCTGGACCAGTGCTTCCTGAACGATATCCTCGGCCAGCGCGGCATTAGGGAGCAGCCGCGCCGCCACCCGCAAGGCAAAGCGCCCATGACGCGTCACGATTTCGTCGAAGGCGCGGCGGTCACCGCCCGCGGACCAGGACATCAGCTCGGCGTCCGAGGCAATCCCATAGGCACGCGGACTATCCATGCGGACCCTGGCCCGCCACGGTGACCTCCGAACGAACGTGGGCCATGACACCCGAATGGCCACGGTTGCTGTCGATCGGGACTCCACGAGCGGGGTCCTTGCCCTCTGCATTCCCAACTATGATACGCCGCATCAGCCGATTTCCCCCGGGCGGTGCGGCTTGCGGAGGGACCGGCTCCGCGGTGGTCGGCTCATTCGGCCGGGGTGGCCAGGGCTTCGGAAGGATCAGCAGCCGCCGGGTCGCTTGAGCTGCCACCGGGCCGGCCGAACAGAACGCTCAGGCGCTCCCGCCAGGAATTGGCACGAAAGCAGTCGCGCGCGACGGCGCCCCATTCATGGAACATGATCCGGAGCGGGTTGAGACTGCCGATCGGGTGCACCAGGCCATAGACAATCCGCCTTTCCGCCGGCTCCTCGCGGGCGAAGGTGCCGAACAGCCGGTCCCAGATGATGACAATCCCACCATAGTTCCGGTCGAGATACTCGGGGTTCGAGGCGTGATGGACACGGTGGTGCGACGGCGTGTTGAACACCCACTCGAGTGGTCCGAGCCGGCCGATGACGTCGGTGTGGATCCAGAACTGATAGTGGAGGTTGAGCGCGAGCATGCCGCCTACGGCCAATGGATTGAAGCCGAGCAGGATGAGCGGCATGTGATAGAGCCAGCCTCCCGACACAACGTCCGTCGCTCCGAGACGAAACGCGCTGCCGAGATGGAGTTGCTCGGGCGTGTGGTGCGTGACGTGCGAGGCCCAGAGCCAGCGGATTTCATGACTGCCGCGGTGAAACCAGTAATAGGTGAACTCCTCGCCCAGAAAGAGCAGCGCGAGGCCCCACCACGTATCGAGCGGCACGGTCGCGACGCGGTGCGCCCACACGAAATAGGCAACCGGCACTACGACGAGCAGATGGACGAACTTCGCCGGGATTCTCAGGATGAGCACTCCGAGACTGGCTAGCGCTTCACGCCAGGGATAGGACCGCCGCCAAACCAGCAGATACCAGCCGACCTCGATGGCGACGCCCGCCACAATGACCAGGAGAAATGGATGCCGGAACAGGTGATGCGCGTGCATAGATGGCCTCGCCTAGAGCGTGATCGCCGGAGGTGGGTGAACCGAAGGCGTGAATCACGCGATCAAACAATGACCTAGAGCGGGATTGGTGAGCGCGAGCGAACCCATCCCGCTCTAGGGAGCGCGTCGGACGGAGTGGATCGTGCTCTTGATACGAGGCAGGGCAGCACGTCCCCCCGGCGCGATTGAGCGAACGGTGCGAGCGAGCGGGGGAGCGGCGCGGGGAGCGCGTATCAGGGCTGAATTGGCAGGAGACCAAGTCATGCTCCGGGCACGCGCCGCCCGCCGAACTGTGGCCGCTATCGCGACAGCCGCTCTCGCGGTCGCCCTTGCCGGTCAGGCCGAGGCTCGAACCTGGTCGTTCACCGGCGCGGGCGGCAGGACATCGACGCGCACCGTGACGCCCTACCACAATGGCGGCGGCAACTGGGGTCGAACCGCCACCACAACGGGCCCGAACGGCAATACGCGGTCCACGCAGTTCAACCAGGTGAACAACGGCAACGGCACCTTCACGGATTCCAGGACCGGCACCACGCCGAACGGCCAGGCCTACTCCAACTCCTTCACGCGCCCGGCAGGACCGCCACCGGCGCCGGGCGGGTGGGGACATTCTCCGCCGCCGGGCGGATGGGGCTGGGGCCCTCCGCCGGCTCCCTGCTGCACCGGTGCCGCGGTCGCCGCCGGTGCCCTCGCCGGGCTCGCCGTGGGGACCGCGGTCGGCGTCGCGGTTGCCGCGCATCCCGTCTACGCCCTGCCGCCTCCGCTACCCCCGCCGCCGGTTGTCTATCTCGCGCCTGCCGTCGTTTATGCGCCGCCTCCGGTCGTTTACGTGCCGTGACGTGATCGAGCCATGATCTCACCGGTTTCACCGAAATCGGGCCGCGTCGCGGTTTTGACGCCCGCGGCGCTTGGCCTCGTGCTTGCGGGATGCGCGGCGCCGCCACGGGCGCGGCAGGGGGGTTGCTTCCCGGGCTGGTCCGCGCGGTTGGAGCCCGCCGCCGCGGAGTAGCGCCTTCTACTCCGCCGGGTGGTGAACCCGGCCGCGCATCCGCCGCAGCACGGCTTCCCGCATCAGCTCGAAGGCAACGAAGAGCGCGGGCACGAAGATCACGCCGATGACGCTCGCGAGCAGCATGCCACCGAACACCGTGGTCCCGATCGAGGTGCGGGCGCCGGCGCCGGCGCCGGTCGCGAAAACCAGCGGCAGGACGCCGAAGATGAAGGCGAGCGCCGTCATCATCACCGGGCGGTATCGCGTGCGCGCACCGTCCTCGGCGGCCTGGCGCACGGTGGCGCCGCCGCGTTCCAGCCGGTCCTTGGCGAATTCGACGATCAGGATGGCGTTCTTCGCCGCGAGCCCGATCAGCAGCACGAGCCCGATCTGGCCATAGACATCGAGCGCCATGCCGCGCGCCTTGAGCGCGATGAGCCCGCCCAATAGGGCGAAGGAGACCGGCAGCATGACCGAGAGCGGCAAGGTCCAGCTCTCGTAGAGCGCGACGAGGAAGAGGTAGGAGAAGACGAGGGCGAAGACGAAGGCCGAGGATTCCTGCCCGGCGGCCGCAAGCTCCTGATAGGACATCGCCGTCCAGTCATAGCCGAAGCCGTGCGGCAGGTGCGCCCGCGCGACCTGCTCCATCGCCGTGATCGCCTCGCCAGTGCTCTTGCCCGGGGCGGCGGCGCCGTTCACCAGCACCGCCGGATAGAGGTTGTAGAGGTTGAGGACGTCCGCGCCCTGGATCGTGGTGATCCGGACCAGGCTGCTGAGCGGGACCATCGCGCCGCTCGCGCTCTGCACGTAGAGCTTGCCGATATCGGCGACCTCGCTCCGGAACTGCGGCTCGTCCTGCACGATCACCTGGAAGACGAAATTCTGGTAGTTGAAGTCATTGACGAACTGGCCGCCCAGATTGGCCTGGAGCGCCTGGTAGATCGCCGCCGGCGTCACGCCCATCAGCGCCGCCTGCTCGGTATCCACATGCACCATGATCTGCGGCACGGAGGCCGAGAAGGCGGTGAAGACCGAGTGCAGATCGGGGTTCTGGTTGGCGGCGAAGATCAGCGCCCGCGCGACCGCGGCGAGCTTCTGATAGGATTGGCCGGCACGTGCCTCGAGCACGAAGTTGACACCGCCGGTGTTGCTGATGCCGTGGATCGAGGGCGGGTTGAAGCTGGTGATCTCGGCGGCCGGCATCGCATCGAACCGCGGCTGCAACCGGGCGATCACGGCGCTCACCGATTGGGCGGCGTCGCGCTGCTCCCATGGCTTCATGATGGCGATGACGCTGCCGGCGTTCGGCTCCTCCGCGCCGGTCACCAGGCTGAAACCGCCGAGCCCGATCGTGTGGGCAACGCCCGGCGTCCTCTGTAGCATCGAGCCGACCTGCTGCAAGACCGCCTGGGTCCGTCCGAGCGAGGCGCCGTTGGGCATCTG
Source organism: uncultured Pseudomonadota bacterium (assembly GCA_963745975.1). Lineage (GTDB taxonomy): Bacteria > Pseudomonadota > Alphaproteobacteria > Acetobacterales > Acetobacteraceae > JAKAWQ01. Next base: position 182,140 of record CAVUZJ010000009.1, on the reverse strand, counting down.
GACGTTGATGAAGAAGTAGCCCTGGTCCTCGTTCGGCAGGAACGCTGACGGCGTGACGCCGAGAACGAGGTAGGCCGCGACGAGGGTCACGAGAATGCCCCCGACCGCCAGCGCCAGGCGGCGCGAGAAGAAGCGCACGGTGTGGCCGTAGGTGTTGCGGGCCGACCGGAAGCCGCGGTTGAACCAGCGAAAGCCCACGAACCGCTGCTTCCGCGGCGGGCGCAGAATGAGCGCGCAGAGGGCAGGGCTCAGCGTCAGCGCGTTGATCGCCGAGATCACGATCGAGACCGAGATCGTCACGGCGAACTGCCGGTAGAGCGCCCCGGTGACGCCGGCGATGAAGCCGACCGGCGCGAACACCGCCACCAGCACGAGCGTGGTCGCGACCACCGGGCCGGTGATCTCCCGCATTGCCTCTTCGGTGGTCTCCGCGAGCGAGCGCTCGGGGTGCTCCTCGAGATGGCGGCTCACGTTCTCGACCACCACGATCGCATCGTCCACGACCAGCGTCACCGCGAGCACGATCGCGAAGAGATCGACGGTATTGGCGGAGTAGCCGAGCAGGTAGAGGACAGCGAAGACGCCGATCAGCGAGACCGGAATCGCGATCGTCGGGATCAGGGTCGCGCGCCAGTCCTGGAGGAAGACGTAAACAACGCCCACCACCAAGGCGAGGGTGATGGCGAGCGTGCGCATGATCTCGACGATATCGGCGGTGACGAATTTGGTCGCGTTATAGACGATCTTGTATTCGAGGCCCTGGGGGAACTGGGCGGCGAGCGTGCGCATCTTCTGCTCGACGGCGTTGGACACCGCCAGCGCATTGGCGTCCGGAGCCTGGAAGACCGCAAGCGTCGCCGAGGGCACCGCATCGAGGGAGGCCGAGTTGGTGTATGATTGAGCGGCGAGCTGCACCTGGCCGATATCCGAGATCCGCACCAGCCCGCCATTCTGGTTGGCCCGCACGAGGATGTTCTCGAATTGCTTGACGTTCGAAAGCTCGCCGGGCGCCAGCACGGTGAGCTGCTGCTGCTGCGGGCCGGTCACTGGCGGCATGCCGATCTGGCCCGCCGCGACCTGGATGTTCTGCGCCTGGATCGCCTTCACCACGTCGCTCGCGGTGATCCCGAGCGCCGTCATCCGGATCGGGTTGAGCCAGACCCGCATCGCATACTCGCGTTCGCCGAAGATATTGGTGTTGCCGACGCCCGGGATGCGCGCGATCTCCTGCTGGAGATGCATGTACGCGTAATTGGAGACGAAGACCTGGTCGAACTTCCTGTCGGGTGAATAGAGATTGACGGCGAGCACGAAATCGCTGGAGGCGGCGCGGAGCGTCAGGCCCTCCTGCTGGACCTCCGTCGGCAGCTGGGACTCGGCGAGCTGCACGCGGTTCTGGACATTGACCTGATCGATGTTCGGGTCGGTGCCGATGGCGAAGGTGATCGTGAGGTGGTAGGTGCCCGAGCTCGAGCTCGTGCTCTGCATGTAAAGCTCGCCCGGCACGCCGTTGACCTGCTCCTCGATCGGCTCCGCGACCGTCGCCGCGATCGTCGCGGCGCTGGCGCCGGGATAGGTGGCCTGGACGATCACCTGCGGCGGCGCGATGTTCGGATATTGCGCAACCGGAATGACGGAGAGCGCGAGCAGGCCGGCCAGCGTGATCACCACCGCGATGACGATCGCGAAGTTCGGCCGGTGGATGAAGAAGCCGGAGAGCAAGGCGCGCGGTCCGGCCGCTCTACCCGCGCACGCCGGGCGTGCCCGCCGCCGCGGGAGCCGGAGACGTGGACACGGGATCGACCATCTCGCCGGGCTTCACCTTCTGCACGCCGGCGATGATGACGGACTGGCCACCGGAAAGTCCTTTCTCGACGATGAAGCTCTGCCCGATCTGCGCGCCCAGCGTGACCGGCTGCTGCGCGACCTTGTGATCCGGCCCGACCAGCAGGACGAAGTCTCCGCTCGCGTCGGTCTGCACCGCCTCGGCGGGCACCAGCGGCTGCTCCTCCGGCTTGGCGGGCCGAAGCTCGATGTTGACGTAGGCGCCCGGCAGCAAAAGCCCGTTCGGGTTGGGAAAATCGGCGTAGACGCCGACCGTCCCCGTCGCCGGATCGACCTCGTTGCTCTGGAACGCGATTTTTCCGGGCTGCGGATAGAGCGATCCGTCCGGCAGCGTCAGCCTCACCGCGAGGCTCGCGATGATCTCGCGCTGCGAGGCGCCCATCTTCTGCTCGGCGGCGACGATCGTGCGTTCGGGGATCGAGAAGACGACGCGGATCGGATCGAGCTGGTTCACCGTCGCCAGCGCCGCCGTGCTCGGCGTGACGAGGTTGCCCTTGGTGAGCGTGACCGCGCCGATCCGCCCGTCGATCGGCGAGGTGATGGTGCAATAGCCGAGATTGAGCCCGGCCTCAGTCAGGCTCGCCTCGGCGGCGAGCACCGAGGCCTCGTCCTGCTTGTAGGTTGCGGCCGCCTGGTCGAGGCTGGATTGCGCCTCGAAGCCCTGGGTGTTCAGCCGCACGGCCCGCTGATAGGCGAGCCGGGCCTCGATGAGCGCCGCCTGCGCCGAGGCGAGCTGAGCCTGGGCCGACTGCACCGCGGCTTTGTACTGCGCGTCCTGGAGCTGAAAGAGGATCTGGCCCGCCTTGACGTCGCTCCCCTGTCGCACCGGCACGCTCACGATGAAGGCGGTCACCCGCGGCACGATCTTGACGGTCTGGATCGCGACGACGCGGCCGATATAGCTCTGCACGGGCGCCACATTCTTCACCTGGACCGGCGCCACGGTGACCGCGGGCAGCGGCGCCTGAGCCCCTGCCGCGGCCGGCAGGGCAAGCGAAGCGAGGAGGGCGGCGAGCACGAGGCCAGCGCCGCCCAACCCGCGGCGGATTCCTCTCCTCATGATCGTCCCGCTCTCTTGCGCAGTCGCGTATGATACTCATCGGTGTTATTCTGGGCAAGCGCCGCCCTGGCGGCGCGGGGATGAATGTCCGGCCATGAACCGCCGAGATGAACGCTGAGATGGGTTTGCCGGCGCGGCCGCGCCGGAGCGGGCGGCCGTCCGCGGTGATCGCCGCGCGCCTCCCGGCGCTGCTGCTCGACGCCGCCGAGACGCTCTTCCTCGCCCAGGGTTACCGCGCGACCTCGCTCGAGCAGGTCGCGGCGCAGGTCGGCGCGACGAAGCGCACGATCTATGCGAAGTTCGGCGACAAGGCCGGTCTCTTCTCCGCCATGGCCGAGCGGGTGGTGGAACGCCGCCGGGCCTGGGTAAGCGGCGAATTCGCCGGTACCACGGTGGACGAGCGGCTGCTCGATTTCGGCAAGCGGCTGTTGGCGCTGGCACTCTCGCCCGACGTGCTTGCGCTCAACCGGGTGATCGTGGCCGAGGCCCACCGCTTCCCGCAGCTTGCGTCCCTGGTCGACCAATTGGCGGCCGAGAGCGCGCGCAACCGCCTGGCCGGGATCATCGCGGCGGAGGCTGCGTCCGGCGTGCTCGACATCGCCGATCCGTCGCTCGCCGCGGACCTCCTCGTGGGCATGATCCTGAACGCCCCAGTCCATGCCGGGCTGCTCGGGCGCAAGAGCGCCGCCTCCGCCCGCCCGGCGCGCTGGGTCCGCATGGCGGTCTCCGTCTTTCTCGACGGCTCCCGCCCGAAGGGTGGGCGCACCGCCGGCGCGCGACGCCCCGTTTCTCCGCGGCCGCAAGCCGCGCAATCGATCATGGAAACGAAATCTTAAGCCGGGACAAGCGCCGGGCCGAGGCTGCGGCGGAGATCGCCGGGCATGCGCTCCATCGCGCCGGCAATTTCGTCGATCAGCTCTCTATGAAAGCTGACACTTGGGATGGTCCGACCGGCCGAACCGCCAACTGTCCGAGCAGCGCGTAGATGGGCAGCGCCGGAAGCACGATGCTGGCGACGTCGATGTAGCGCAACGCGGGATAGGTCACGAGCACCGAAAGAGCGAGCGCCCCTGCGGTCGTCCAGAGAACAACCGCGATCAGCGCCGATGGGTCCTCTGCCGGCTCCGGCGAACGATAACCGCGGAAGCCAAGGATTACGAACAGCATAAGCATCGGAATCAGGAATGCCGGGTCGGTGATCGACATATGGCCGGCCATACGGACGGCGGCCCCAACCACCCAGCCGATATAGACGAGCTTGTCGGCGCGAACCGCGCTCAGTGCGAAGCGCATCAGGCGTCGATTGAACGCGACCCAGCTTTCGCCCGCCCTCTGTTGCGGCGCCACCGCGTGGTAAAGAACATCGTCGTGCGTGCGTGCCAGAATCCCGAAGTAGCCGATTTCTTCAGAGAGCAGCGAGCGCTTGCCGGTCGAGTTCCTGGGCGTTGCAATCGCCTGCCCGGAGGCTTCGAGCCGCTGGCGCCCGGCGAGGATCGCCGTGGCGAGCGGGCGCTCGCCGGCGGGCAGCTGCTCGATCACTCCGGGGCTCAGCATCAGCGCAGCCATCCCCGACATCTGGAAGCCGCCGAAGGAGACGATGTTGAAATCGCCGACCGTCGCCAATCGCACCGAGCTCACCAGGAGAAATGGTAGAACGCCTGCGAGCAGCGCCAAGGCCGCTCGACGGACGCCCCGGCCCTTTCGGTGCAGCCGTGCCAGCACGAAAACCAGCACCGCGCCGGTTCCGATCGTCGGCAACAACCCCGGCCAAAGCAGGAAGGCAAGCCCCACGAACAGGCCAAGGCGAATGAGCGATGCGACGGGCGGTCGTCCGCCATCCGCGAGCGCAACCACTTCGGTCAGTGATGCGATCAGGGCCGCGACCCCGAGCAGGCACGGCACCAGCGCGCAAATCCAGATCAGCAGCACATTGCTCAACGCAAGTGCGAAGCCGAGTGCGAGCCGTGCGCGGCGGCCGAACAGCTCTGCCGGCAGGCCGCGCAGAAGATAGAACATCGCGGCTCCATAGGCCGCCGCTTGTAGCCAGGGGATCAACCCGTAGCCGCCGGTCATGCCGAACACGGCGTTGACGAACCAGCCATAAAGCGGGATGCGCTGCCCGCCGAGACAGGCGGGCCATGATCGGATCGCCAGATACCCCGCGGTGTCGGGAGTGAACCAAGGGTGCATCCTCCCAGCCAGCGTCTCGATAACAATCACAGAGGCGAAAACGATCAAGCTCACTGCCTCGGCCGGCAAGCGGGCTCGCCGTCTTGTCATGTCAGCCTTTTCCATGGGAGCCGGCGTCCGGAATCGACAGAGAATGTCCGGCTGGGGCGGGAGGATTCGAACCTCCGTATGGCGGAATCAAAATCCGCTGCCTTACCGCTTGGCTACGCCCCAATGCCGGCGCGCCGGACTCTATGCGAAGCGCTCGAGCCTGGCGAGCCGGCCGTCCTCCACCTTGAGCAGCTCCGCCCGCCCGCCGAGCGGCCGGAACGGCTCGGCGTCCGTGCCGCTCACCAGGATCTGCGCCTCATGGCCTGCAAGGATCGCAAGTAGCGCCGCCCGCCGCGCGGCGTCGAGATGCACCGCCGGCTCGTCGAGCAGCAAGAGGGGCGCGAACCCGCGCCGCTCCGCGACCAGGGCCGCGTGCGCGAGCACGACCGAGAGCAGCAGCCCCTTCTGCTGGCCCGTGCTCGCCCGCACCGCCGCCGCCCCGCTCGCCGCGTCGCGGATCACGAGATCGCTCCGGTGCACGCCAAGCAAGGCGCCGCCCGCCACGCGATCCGCCGCCCGCGCTTCGGCGAGCGCGCGCGCCAGCCACTCCTCCACCGCCAGCGCCGGCATCCGCGCCAGCCGCTCGGCGATCGGGCAGGCGAGCGCAAGCGCCGCCACCGGCAGGCCGGGCGCCCGCCCGGGCAGCATCCGCGCCAGCCGCGCGAGCACGAGGCTCCGCGAAGCCGCGACGGCCACCGCATGCCGCGCCATCGATTCCTCGATCCCGGCGAGCCACGCCTTGTCCGCCTCCGGCCGCGCCAGCAGCCGGTTGCGCCCGCTCATCGCCGTCTCGTACGCCGCAAGCTCCCGTGCGTGCCCCGGCTCGAGCGCATAGACGAGCCGGTCGAGGAACCGTCTTCGCCCGGCCGGCCCCTCCTGAAAGAGGCGCGCCATCTCGGGCGTCAGCCACACCATCGCCACGCGCCCGGCGATGGCGGCCTGGCTCGCCGGCGCGCCATCGAGGCGGAACACCCGCCGCTCGGCTGGTCCTTCCGGAAGGGTGCCGGTCGCAACCTCGACCGTCCCATGCCACGGATGCTCGAACCGCCCGGCGACCGCCCACCTTCCATCGCCGCCCGGCGTCCGCCGCGCCAGCTCGCCGAGCCGCGCGCCCCGCAACCCCCGCCCCGGCGCCAGCAGCGAGACCGCTTCCAGCAGATTGGTCTTGCCCGCTCCGTTGGGTCCCGTAATGACCGAGATCGCCGCGCCCGGCTGCCAGGTCAGCGCCGCATAATTGCGGAAGGCCCGGAGCGAGATCCGCCTGAGAGAGAGCGCCGCCGGCATCCGGCCTTTCTCCCGCCGCCCGCCCGCCGGGCGGGCCGGCGCCGCCCTCCGCCGCCCTCCGTTCAGACCCGGATCGGCATCAGCACGTAGAGCGTGCTCGCATCCGCCGCGTCCTGCACCACCGTGGGCGCCGTGCCGTCGGCGAAACGGAACTCGACCTCGCCCTCGATCTGGTCGGTGATGTCGTTGAGATAGCGGGCCTGGAAGCCGATCTCGAGCGGGGTTGCATCGTATTTCACCCGGTCGTCGTCCAGCTCCTCGGAGGCCGATCCCTGCTCGGGGCTGATCGCCGAGAGCACCAGCAGGTCGCGCGAGAGGCTGAGCTTCACCGGCCGCGAGCGCTCCGAGGAGATCGCCGCCACCCGCGCCACCGCGTCCGAGAAGTCGCGCTTGGCGACCTTCAGCACCTTGTCGTTGTCGCGCGGGATCACCCGCTCGTATTCGGGGAAGGTCCCGTCGATCAGCTTGCTCGTCAGCATCACCGGGCCCACGCGGAACTGGATCCGCGTATCGGAAAGCGCGATCTCGACCGCCTCGTTCGTTTCCTCGAGGAGCTTGCGCAGCTCGAGCACCGTCTTGCGCGGCACGATCACGCCCGGCATGCCCGACGCTCCCTCCGGCAGCGGCTCCTCCACCCGCGCCAGCCGGTGCCCGTCGGTCGCCACCGCGCGCAGCACCGGAACGCCCTCGCTCTCGGTCGCATGGAGATAGATGCCGTTCAGGTAATAGCGCGTCTCCTCCATGCTGATCGCGAAGCGGGTGCGGTCGATCAGGGTGCGGAGCGCGCTCGCCGCCAAGGCGAAATGGTGGGGCAGGCTTCCCGTCGTCATCGCCGGGAAGTCCTCCGTCGGCAGCACCATCAGGCTGGTCACGTAGCGGCCGGCCTTGAGCTTGAGCGGCGCGTCCCCGCCCGGATAATCGAGCTCGACCTCCGCCCCTTCGGGCAGCCGGCGCACGATCTCGTAGAGAGTGACCGCGGGCGCGGTGGTAGCGCCGTCCTGGCTCGTCGTCGCGGCGACCTCCTCGACCACGGCGATCTCCATGTCGGTCGCCGTCAGGGAAAGCCGTCCTTCGCGCACCGCGAGCATGAGGTTGGCGAGGATGGGGATCGTGTTGCGCTTCTCGACCACGCTCTGAACATGGGCGAGCGCCTTGAGCATCGTGGCGCGATCGACGGTAAACCTCATATCGCTCTCGTCCCCAGAAGGCGCCCGCCGTGCTTTGCCTTGGACCCCGACGCGATGGACCGCCGTCCGGGCAGACCCAGCCGGACGCCCGTCACCCGAGTCTCAGGGCACTCTAGCAAGTGGGCGGGGCGGCGCAAGGAAGCCGGGGAGGGGGATCGGCAGGCGGCTAGCGCGGGATGCGTTCGCTCCCGCTCACTCCTCCCGCTCCAGCTCGTTGTTTTCTCGCGTGATTCAGACCTACGGCGCGGGGTGCCCCGATTCCGCCCTCAGCGATCACGCGCTACCCCTCCAGCATCCGCCGCAGCAGCTCGACCTGCTCGCCGAAGGCGGCGTCGCGCTCCATCAACTCGCCGACGCGCGCAACCGCGTGCATCACCGTGGTGTGGTCGCGGTTGCCGAACCGCCTCCCGATCTCGGGAAGGCTGCGGCTGGTCAGCTGCTTCGCGAGATACATCGCGACCTGGCGCGGCCGCGCCACCGCCCGCGCGCGGCGCGAGGAGGCCATGTCGGTCAGCCGGATGTTCCAGTGCTCGGCCACTTTCCGCTGGATCTCCTCGATCGTGATGCGCCGGTCGTGCGCGCGCAGGATGTCGTGGAGCACCTCCTGCGTCGTCTCGAGCGTGATCTCGCGGCCGAAAAGATTCGCGTGCGCAATCAGCCGGTTCAGCGCGCCCTCGAGCTCGCGCACGTTGGAGATGATGCGGTGCGCGAGGAACTCCAGAACCTTGGGCGTCACGTTCGCGGCCGACGCCGCGGCCTTGGCCTCGAGGATCGAGATGCGGAGCTCGAAGGTGGTCGCGTGCAGATCGGCGACCATTCCGCAACCGAGACGGGTCCTGAGCCGGTCCTCGAGCCCGGAAAGGTCGGAGGGCGACTTGTCCGCCGAGACGACGATTTGCTTGCCCGCATCGACCAGCGCATTGAAGGTATGGAAAAACTCTTCCTGCGTGTTGTCCTTGCCGATCAGGAACTGCAAATCGTCGACCATCAGGACATCGACGCTGCGCAGCTGCTCCTTGAACTCGATGGTGGACTGGTTGCGGATCGCGGCAATGAAGCGGTACATGAAGCGTTCGGCCGACATGTAGATGACCGAGGCCGGATGCTTGCCGCGCCGCCCGTCGAGCTCCCAGCCGATCGCGTGCATCAAATGTGTCTTGCCGAGGCCGACGCCGCCGTAGAGGAACAGCGGGTTGAAGCCCTGCGAGGCGGGCCGCTCGGCAACCCGCCGCGCGCAGGCATAGGCGAATTCGTTGGGCTTGCCGACGACGAAGCTCTGGAAGGTGAACCGCGGCTCGAGGGTTACGGCCAGCTGGTCCCGCACCTCCATTCTTTCCTCCGCCCGCACCCCGTTCGCCTGCACGATCGCTCCGGCGCTCTTCGCCGGCGCCGGCGCCGGCGGCGCGGCCAGGCTTTGCGCCAACCCGCTTTCCGCCAGGCCCCTTTCGGCCGGTCCGCCCGCGGACAATCCACGGCCGACCCGGATATCCACCCTGCGGATCGAAGGGTCCTCGCCGTGCCAGAGCGCGTTCAGGCGATCGCCGTAATGGCTGCGCACCCAGTCGCGCAAAAACCGCGTCGGCAGATGCACCGTCACTTCGTCGCCGTCCACCGTCCCGAGCGTCATCTGGCGGAGCCAGGTGCGGTATTCGGCTTCCCCCACCTCAACCTGGAGCCGCTCGCGGATGCGATTCCACTGGCACGCCAGCATGTTCGCACCGTCCACCTCGCGCAGAGCGCCTTCCGGATGAGCCGCGATTTCCGTCGTGCTGCCGCCTGTCGTCACCGACACCCCCGCCAGCGGCAGCTTGCTCTCCGCCGCCTCCCCTACTTGCCCGCCGTTCCGACCAACGGAGCCGATGTGGAAGGGTCCGCCCTACGTTGCGGACAGGTGACAAGGCATACCGGCACTCGCAAGAAGAGGCAATTCAAATCTGCCGGATGTGCACAAGAACCCAAATAATCTGCCAATTTCATGAAGCATGCCACGAGACGAGTCCTGTAACGAACAGGGCCATTTCTTTGTATCACGCAACATTAAGCGGCTCGAAAAAGAGGACGTTTCTTCGGCGTTGCCACCGGAAGCTTAATCGCTTCCCAAAAATCTCGCTTTCTGGCTGCCGAAGACCGGCCTCTTCAGCCGGCGCCGATGCCCTTGATGCGGGCGGCAAGGCGCGAAAGCTTCCGCGCCACCTTGTTCCGGTGAAAGACACCCTTGGTCGCGGCGCGCTGCAGTTCCGGCTGCGCCGCCTTGAGTGCGGCGCGAGCTGCGTCCTGCGCGCCGCTCCCGATCGCTTCCTCGACTTTCTTGACGAAGGTGCGCACGCGCGCACGGCGCGCACGGTTGGCTGCCGTGCGGCGCTCGCTCTGACGGATGCGCTTCTTTGCGGAAGCCGTATTGGCCATTGCGGTTGGCTCCGTACCGCCCCATCGGGAGCGGATCATGGGATCGATGTTGAAAACGAAAGCTCGCGAAGAACGCTGGTTCGCGAGGCGGCCTTTCTAGAGAGCGGGCCTCGGCAAGTCAAGCAAGCCGCTTCCCGCGCGCGGAGCGCACCAAGCTCGCCCATCAACCCTTTGATCCGCCGTCCGGATCTTTCATCCTTGGCAACCTTGAGAGCCTTGCCCGAAGCGCGCCGCGCGCTTCTCGAGAAACGCCGCCATGCCCTCGCGCTGGTCCGCGGTGCCGAAGAGCGAGAGGAAGAGCTGGCGCTCGTACGCGACGCCCGCGCCGAGAGTTGTTTCGAATGAAGCGTTCACCGCCCGCTTCGCCATCGCCACCGCAACCGGCGAGAGCCCGCCGATCTTCTGAGCGAGCTTGATCGCCTCGGCGAGCAGCTCCGCCGCCGGCACCACGCGCGCGACAAGGTTCGCCCGTTCCGCCTCTTCCGCCGTGAGCATGCGCCCGCTCAGCACCATCTCCATCGCCTTGGCCTTGCCGACAGCGCGCACCAGCCGTTGCGTCCCGCCGGCACCGGGAATGATGCCGAGATTGATCTCCGGCTGGCCGAAGCGCGCGGTGTCCGCCGCCAGCACGATGTCGCACATCATGGCAAGTTCGCAGCCCCCGCCGAGCGCGAAACCGGCCACCGCGGCGATGACGGGCTTCCTCACACGGAGAACGGCTTCCCAGCGTGCGCCGATGAAATCATTGAGGAAAGTCTCAGGAAAGCTGCGGTCCTTCATCTCGCGGATGTCGGCCCCCGCTGCGAACGCGCGCTCGGATCCGGTGATAACGATGGCGCCGATCGCGGGATCCGCATCGAACGCGCGCAAGGCTTCGCCAAGCTCGGTCATCAGCGTATCTGAAAGCGCATTCAGCGCCTCCGGCCGATCGAGCCGGATCAGCCCCGCCTTCCCGTGCGTCTCTATCTTGATCGTGCGCTGCTCCGTCTCGCCGCTCATCGTTCACCGCCCTCGCTTCCGGCGCGCTTCTAGCTAGCGCTGCCGGCGCGGGCAATAGAAGCTGCTGCGCCCGCCCTGCACGATCCGCACGATGCCGCCGCAATCCGGCGCACCCGGGCACACCGGGCAGCGCTCGCGGCCGTAGACGCGCCAGGCATGCTGGAAATAGCCAAGCGCGCCATCCGGCTGCACATAGTCGGAAAAACTCGACCCGCCGGCCGCGATCGCCTCGGCCAGCGTTTGGCGGATCGCCGCATGGAGCCGCGCGATCCTCCGCGGCCCGAGATGGGCGGCCATCCGCCGCGGGCTGATCCCCGCCCGGAACAGCGCCTCGGTCGCATAGATGTTGCCGAGCCCCGCCACCACTCCCTGGTCCATCAGGGCCGCCTTGATCGGCGTGCGCCGTCCCGCCAGCGCCTCGCCCAGCGCGCTTGCGGTGAATTCCGGCCCGAGCGGCTCGGGCCCGAGCCGCGCCAGCCGCTCGTCCTTCTCTTCTTCCTCCGTCGGCAAGAGATCGACGAGCCCGAACCGCCGCGGATCGACGAACCCGACCCGGCATCCGTCCTCCATCTCGATGACGAGGTGCTCGTGAAGCCCGGGTGCGGCGTCCCCGCGCGTGAGGTTGATCCGGCCCGACATGCCGAGATGCAGAAGGAGGCTCTCCGCGCCCGAGAGCCGAATCAGGATATATTTTCCCCTCCTGTGAAACCCTTCCACCCTCCGCCCGCGAAGCCGCGCGGCAAGCCCCCGCGGCAGCGGCGCGCGCAGATCCCCCCGGGTCGCCCGGGCGCGCAGGATCCTCCCCCCGGCCAGCCGTGCCGCAAGCCCGCGCATCACCGTCTCGACCTCGGGGAGTTCCGGCATGGCCGCCGGCAAGGCTATGCTGGCCCCGCATGAGCGACAATCCCGCCACCACCGACTTCGGCTACCGCACCGTCCCGCGCGCCGCCAAGGGCGCGCTGGTCCGCGGCGTCTTCGCCCGCGTCGCTCCGCGCTACGACCTGATGAACGATCTGATGTCGCTCGGCATCCACCGGCTCTGGAAGCGCCGGCTCCTCTCCCTCCTCGATCCGCGTCCTGCCGCAACGCTTCTCGATCTCGCCGGCGGCACCGGCGATATCAGCTTCGCCTGGCAGGATGCGAACGGCGGCCCGGTCCTCCTCTCCGACATCAATCCAGCGATGCTCGCGATCGCGCGTGCCCGCGCGCTGGCGCGTGCGCGGCTTGCGGATCTCTCTCTTCTCGTCGCGGATGCCGAGCGCCTGCCTTTGCCCGACCGAAGCTTCCACCGCGTCGCCATCGCCTTTGGCCTGCGCAACTGCACCGACAAGAGCGCGGTGCTCGCCGAAGCGCGCCGCGTTCTGAGGCCGGGCGGGCAATTCTTCTGCCTTGAATTCTCCCGCCTCGAAATCGCCGCCCTCGCGCCCCTCTACGATGCCTGGTCCTTCGCGGCCCTTCCCGCGCTCGGCCGCCTCGTCGCCGGCGATGCGGCGAGCTACCGCTATCTCGCCGAAAGCATCCGTACCTTCCCCGACGCCGAAACCCTTGCCGAGATGATGGCCGAGGCGGGATTTTCGCGCGTCCGCATCGAACGTCTTTCCGGCGGCATCGCCGCGATCCATTCCGGCTGGCGGCTCTGAGCGATGAGCGACCTCGCGGGGAAGAAGATCCTGCTCATCGTCTCGGGCGGCATCGCCGCGTACAAGGCGCTCGAGCTCGTTCGCCTCCTGCGCGCGGAAGGGGCCGCGGTCAGCGCCGTCATCACGCGTGCGGGCGAAAAATTTATTTCCGCACTTTCTCTCCAGGCGCTGACGGAATCTCCCGTCTCTTCCGATCTCTTCTCGCTCGATGCCGAAAGCCGCATGGGCCATATCGAGCTTTCGCGCTCCGCGGATCTCCTCGTCGTCGCCCCCGGCTCGGCCGACCTCATCGCGAAGATGGCGGCCGGCCTGGCGGACGATCTCGCCTCCACGGTTCTCCTCGCGACCGACAAGCGCGTCCTTCTCGCGCCCGCGATGAACGTGCGCATGTGGCTCAATCCCGCAACGATCGCCAACATCGCAACGCTCGGCGCGCGCGGCGTCGCGATCGTGGGCCCCGACGAGGGGCCGATGGCCTGCAACGAGTACGGCCCCGGCCGGCTCGCCGAGCCCCCCGCCATCGTCGCGGCGATCCGCGCCCTCCTCGAAGCCGGCCCGCTCGCCGGCCGCCACGCCCTCGTCACCAGCGGGCCCACCCACGAGCCGATCGATCCCGTCCGCTACCTCGCCAACCGCAGCTCCGGCCGCCAGGGCCACGCGATCGCCGCCGCGCTCGCCGCGCTCGGCGCGCGCGTCACCCTCGTCTCCGGCCCGGTCGCCTTGCCCGACCCGCCCGGCATCGCCGTCCGCCATGTCGAGACGGCTGCGGAGATGCTCGCCGCCTGCCGCTCCGCCCTGCCGGCGGACATCGCGGTCTGCGCCGCCGCGGTCGCGGACTGGCGGATCAAGGACGCAGCTTCCCACAAGATCAAGAAGCAGCCCGGCGCCGCGTCGCCCTCGCTGGCGCTGGCCCCCAATCCCGACATCCTCGCAACCCTCGCCGCGCCCGGGCCCTCCCGCCCGCGCCTCGTCATCGGCTTCGCCGCCGAGACCGACGATCTCCGCGGCAACGCCGAGGCGAAGCTTCGCGCCAAGGGCTGCGACTGGATCCTTGCCAATGACGTCGCCCCGCAATCGGGAATCATGGGCGGGGAGGAGAACAAGGTGCTGCTGGTGAGCGGCGAAGGCGTCGAGGAATGGCCGCGCCTGCCCAAAACCGAAGTCGCCCGCCGCCTGGCACTCCGCATCGCTACCTCTTTCGCGCGATGAACGTCCGCGTCTCCGTCCTCCGCCTCGCCCACGGGGCGGACCTGCCGCTTCCCGCCTATGCGACCGAGGGCGCGGCCGGGATGGATCTCCTCGCCGCCATCGCCGCCCCCCTCGTCATCGCGCCCTCGGGCCGCGCCCTCGTGCCGACGGGCCTCGCCGTCGCGCTCCCGCCCGGCTTCGAGCTGCAGATCCGCCCGCGCTCCGGCCTCGCCCTTCGCCACGGCATCCTCCTGCCCAACAGCCCGGGCACCATCGATGAGGATTATCGCGGCGAGATCCAGGTCATCCTGCTCAACGCGGGCGAGGCACCCTTCACCCTCACCCGCGGCATGCGGATCGCCCAGGCCATCCTCGCCCCGGTGGTGCGCATCGCCTGGGACGAGGTCGGTTCACTGGCGCCCACAAGCCGCGCGGCTGGGGGCTTCGGCAGCACAGGCACCTGACCTCCGTTTCGGTCACGGAAATGCCATGCCGGGCCTCGCGCGCGGGTGCTGACACGGTGCCCGGAACAGGCTAAGCGGCCCCGCACACCCGCACCCGAACGCCCCCGAGAGGGGAAGACCCCATGTCGAGCAGCGCCTTTCCTGCCCTCGCCGCCGGCCGGCGGCTGCCCAACGGCTGGGACTTCGTCGCCATCGCCTGCGTGCTCGGCGCGCTGATGGCGATCGCGCCCGCGGTGCGCGGCACGCTCGCCCCGCTCTCCGCCCCGGGCGCAGTCACCGTCCATCTCGATCCCGCGTTCCTGCCCTTCTACGCGGTGCGCACGACGCTGCGGATGTTCGCGGCCCTCATTGCCTCGATCGTCTTCACCTTCACCTACGGCACGCTCGCGGCGAAGAGCCGGCGCGCCGAGATGGTCCTCGTCCCGCTGCTCGACATCCTCCAGTCGGTCCCCATCCTGGGCTTCCTCTCCTTCACCGTCGTCTTCTTTGTGGGCCTCTTCCCCGGCCGCGTCATCGGCGTCGAGCTCGCCGCGATCTTCGCGATCTTCACGAGCCAGGCCTGGAACATGACCTTCAGCTTCTACCAGTCGCTGACCACGGTTCCCGCCGATCTCGACGAGGCGGCGAAGAGCTTCCGCCTCACCGCCTGGCAGCGCTTCTGGCGGCTCGAAGTGCCCTTCGCCATGCCGGGCCTGGTTTGGAACACCATGCTTTCGATGTCGGGAAGCTGGTTCTTCGTCGTCGCCTCCGAGGCGATCACCGTCGGCAGCCATACCTGGTCGCTGCCCGGCATCGGCTCCTTCGTCGCCCTCGCGCTCCGCCAGCAGGACATCGGAGCGATCGGCTGGGCGATCGCCGCGATGCTCGTCGTCATCCTCCTCTACGATCAGATCCTTTTCCGCCCGCTGGTCGCCTGGTCGGCGAAATTCCGCTTCGAGACCACCGCCGCCGCCGAGCCGCCCGAGCCCTGGGTGCTCGCACTCCTCCGCCGCACGCAGCTCCTCCGCCTCGCCAGCCGGGTCATCGGCGCCCTGCTCGACACCGCAGGCGGGCTTCGCCTCGCGCCGCGCCGCGCGCGCCATCGCCCGCGCCGCACATCCTCGCGCACGGGCGATGCGCTCTGGATCGGCTTCGTCTCGCTCGTCGTCGCCGTGGCACTCTGGCGGATCGTCGTCTTCGTCTCGACCGGCCTCACCCTCGAGGCCTTCGGCGTCACCCTGGTCGACGGGCTCTTCAGCCTCGCGCGCGTGCTGGTCGCCGTCTTCGTCTCCTCCCTCGTCTGGGTGCCGATCGGCGTCTGGATGGGGCTCCGCCCGCGGCTGGCCCGCCTCTCCCAGCCGGCCGCGCAGTTCCTCGCCGCCTTCCCCGCCAACCTCATCTTCCCGCTCGTCGTCGTCGTCATCGTTCATTACAGAATCGACCCGAATATCGGGCTCGAGCCGCTGATGATCATCGGCACGCAATGGTACATTCTCTTCAACGTCATCGCCGGCGCCGCGGCGTTCCCGGGCGATCTCCAGGAGGCCGCGGCGAACCTCCATATCCGTGGCCTGCTCTGGTGGCGGCGCGTGATCCTGCCCGGGATCCTGCCCTATTTCGTCACCGGCGCGATCACCGCGACCGGGGCGGCCTGGAACACGACGATCGTCGCGGAGGTCGCGACCTGGGGCAACCGCACGCTCGTCGCCCGCGGCCTCGGCTCCTATATCGCGGAGGCGACGAACCAGGGCAACACCGCGCACATCGTCCTCGGCGTCGCCGTCATGTCGGGCTTCGTCATCGTGGTGAACCGGCTCTTCTGGCGGCCGCTCTATGATTTCGCCCGCCGCCGCGCGAGCTTGGGTTAAGGAGGCCCCCGGATGGATACCGCAATCGCCCACGCCACCCTGCTCGAGGTGCACAACTGCCGCCAGTCCTACCGCACCGACACCGCGACCGAGCTGCTCGTGCTCGACAAGGTCGATCTCGCCATCAACGAGGCCGAGATCGTGGGCCTGCTCGGCCGTTCCGGGTCCGGCAAATCGACCCTGCTCCGCGTCGTCGCGGGCCTTCTTTCGCCCACCGCCGGAGAGGTGCGCTGGCGGGGCGCGGCGCTCAACGGTCCGGCCGACGGCATCGCCATGGTGTTCCAGAGCTTCGCCCTCTTCCCCTGGCTCACCGTGCGCGAAAATGTCGAGCTCGGCCTCGAGGCGCAGGGCCTGCCGCCGGCGGAGCGCAACGAGCGGGCCGAATCCGCGATCGACCTCATCGGCCTCGGCGGCTACGACAGCGCCTATCCCAAGGAGCTCTCGGGCGGCATGCGCCAGCGCGTCGGGCTGGCCCGCGCGCTCGTCGTACACCCCGACCTCCTCCTCATGGACGAGCCCTTCAGCGCGCTCGACGTGCTCACCGCCGAGACGCTCCGCACCGACCTCATCGATCTCTGGTCGGAAGGAAGGCTGCCGGTGAAGTCGATCCTGATGGTCACCCACAATATCGAGGAGGCGGTCCTGATGTGCGACCGCATCCTCGTCTTCGCCTCCAATCCGGGCCGGATCGCGACCGAGCTCCGCGTTTCCTTCCCCCATCCGCGCAACCGGCTCGATCCCGCCTTCCGCCAGATGGTGGACGATATCTACGCGCTGATGACGCGCCGCGCCCCCGCCGAGGCGCGCGTCGCCGCCCAGCCCGCGCCCGCCTTCGGCGCCGCACTCCACCCGGTCTCGACCAACCTCCTCTCCGGCCTGATCGAGACCCTCGCCGGCCCGCCCTATGACGGCCGCGCCGACCTCCCGGCACTCGCCGCCGCGCTGCAGCTCGAGGCGGACGAGCTTCTGCCCCTGGGCGAATCGCTGGCACTCCTGCGCTTCGCCGAGGTCGAGGAGGGCGATATCCGCCTCACCGAGCCCGGCCGCCGCTTCGCCGCCGCGGAGACCGACGCCCGCAAAGCGATGTTCGCCGCCGCCCTTCGCGCGTACGTGCCGCTCGCCGCCGCCATCCGCCAGGTGCTGGAGGAGCGCTGGAACCACCGCGCCTCGGCCGAGCGCTTCCGCGATGAGCTCGAGGACCATATGTCCCCCGAATACGCCCACGACACCCTGCGCACGGTGATCTCGTGGGGGCGCTACGGCGAGCTCTATTCCTATGACGAGGAAGCCGACCAGTTCAGCCTCGAGGAGCCCGATTAGCTCGGAATCCCCCCGGAATCCCCCCGGGAATTGGCACGAAAATACGCGACTTCCATTCCTAGGCCCCTGGGCCGCGAAGGCGGCGGGGCCTATATTCCATTATCCCCCCGCAAGCCCACCCAGGAGCATCCCATCGGCATGTCCGGAAATGCCGCCAGACCTCTCGAACCCTCGCTTCCCGACCCGCACGCCTACGATGCGGCGTCGATCTCGGTGCTGCGCGGGCTCGATGCCGTGCGCAAGCGCCCGGGGATGTATATCGGCGACACCGACGACGGCTCGGGCCTGCACCACATGGCCACCGAGATCATCGACAATGCGCTCGACGAGGCCCAGGCCGGCTTCGCCAGCCACATCGAAGTCACCCTCAACGGCGACGGCAGCCTCACCGTGCGCGACGACGGCCGCGGCATCCCGACCGACATCCATGCCGAGGAGGGTGTCTCGGCGGCCGAGGTGGTGCTCACGCGCCTGCACGCCGGCGGCAAGTTCAACCAGAATTCCTACAAGGTCTCGGGCGGCCTGCACGGCCTCGGTGCCGCCGTCGTCAACGCGCTCTCGGAATGGATGGAGGTGCGCATCTGGCGCGAAGGCAAGGAGCATCGCATCCGCTTCGTGAACGGCGACGCCGAGGCGCCGCTCGCGATCGTCGGCCCCTCGGACGAGCCCTCCGGCACCGAAGTCACCTTCAAGCCGAGCCCGGTGGTCTTCACCCGCACCGATTTCGATTTCGCCGTGCTCGAGCGGCGCCTCCGCGAGCTCGCCTTCCTCAATTCCGGTGTCGCTGTCACGCTTCGCGACGAGCGCCACGCGCCCGCCCAGGAAGCCGCGTTCTGCTACGAGGGCGGCCTCGTCGCCTTTGTCGCCTGGCTCGACCGCGCCAAGAACCCCGCTTTCGCGCCCCCGATCTACGTCTCGACCGAGGAGCAGGCCATCAAGGTCGAGTTGGCACTCTCGTGGAACGACAGCTACCACGAGACGATGCTCTGCTTCACGAACAACATCCCCCAGCGCGACGGCGGCACCCATCTCGCCGGTTTCCGGAGCGCGCTCACCCGCGTCGTCAGCCGCTATGCCGAGAGCATGGGCAAGAAGGAAGGGCTCGCCCTGGTCGGCGAGGACATGCGCGAGGGCCTCACGGCCGTCCTCTCGGTCAAGGTCCCGGATCCGAAATTCTCCTCCCAGACCAAGGACAAGCTGGTCAGCTCCGAGGTCCAGCCGGTCGTCCAGGCCGCGGTCGCCGACGGGCTCTCGCACTGGTTCGAGACCCATCCCAAGGAGGCGCGCGCCATCATCCAGAAGGTGATGGACGCCGCCTCCGCCCGCGAGGCCGCGCGCAAGGCGCGCGAGCTCACCCGCCGCAAGGGCGTGCTCGACATCTCCACGCTCCCCGGCAAGCTCGCCGACTGCCAGGAGCGCGATCCCGCGAAGTGCGAGATCTTCATCGTCGAGGGCGACTCGGCCGGCGGCTCGGCCAAGCAGGCGCGCGCCCGCCGCAACCAGGCGATCCTGCCGCTGCGCGGGAAAATCCTCAATGTCGAGCGGGCGCGCTTCGACCGCATGCTGGGCTCGGCCGAGATCGGCACGCTGGTCACCGCGCTCGGCACCGGCATCGGCCACGGCGAGCCCGAGCAGGGCGGCTTCGACATCGCCAAGCTCCGCTACCACCGCATCGTCATCATGACGGACGCGGACGTCGACGGCTCGCACATCCGCACGCTGCTGCTCACCTTCTTCTTCCGCCAGATGCCCGAGCTCGTCGATCGCGGCCATCTCTTCATCGCCCAGCCGCCCCTCTTTCGCGCCAAGCGCGGCGCGGAGGAGCGCTACCTCAAGGACGAGCGCGGGCTCGAGGACTATCTCCTCGCGAAATCCCTCTCCGAGGCGACCCTCCTTTACGCCGGCGGCCCCGAGCTTGCCGGCCCTGCGCTGACGGCGGAGGCCAATTTCCTCCGCGAGGCGACCCTCCGCCTCCGCCTCCTCGCCGCCGAGGCGCCCATCTCGGTGCTCGAGCAGGCCGCCATCGCCGGCGCGCTCACCCCCGATGCCGGCCGCGCCGCCGCCGCCGCCACCGTCCTCGCCGCCCGCCTCGACGCGCTGGCGCCGCCCTCCGAGCGCGGCTGGCACGTCAGCTTCGAAGCCGGCCGCCTCGTCATCGGCCGCACCGTCCGCGGCGTCACCGAGCAGTACACCCTCGATGCGGCAGCACTCCGCTCCGCCGAGGCGCGCTGGCTCGCCGAGCGCGCCGCCCCGCTCGCCGAGAAATTCGCCGAGCCCGCGACGCTCACGCTCGCCGGCCATGCCGAAACCGTCTCCGGCCCCGCGAGCGCCTTCGAGCGCATCCTCGCCCAGGGCCGCAAAGGCCTCGCCATCCAGCGCTTCAAAGGCTTGGGCGAGATGAATCCCGATCAGCTCTGGAAGACGACGCTCGATCCCGCGGTCCGCACCCTCCTCCAGGTCAGGGTCGGCGACGCCGAGGATGCCGCCCAGGTTTTTTCAACCCTGATGGGGGACGTCGTCGAGCCCAGGCGCGACTTCATCACCAGCAACGCGCTGAAAGTCGCCAACCTCGACGTCTGACGATCGCGCCGCTCCGCACCGTCTTCGGCGGAATCGACGTCGCATCTGTCGTACTGCCGCTAAAAGGCGCCATTCTCCGGCGGGCAGGCGGGTCACTCCGCGCCCGAGATATGGGGTGAGCCCACGGGTTGAGCGATGGCGCTGACCGGCACTTCGGCAGCCGGCGCCGGCCTCTCCGGGACCTTAGGACGGGCGGCCGGCCGCAGCCGTTCGCGGACCCACTGGAACAGCACATAGAGTGGCGGGATCGCGAAAATGCCGACGGCCGACGCGGCCAGCATTCCCGCGAAGACAGGCGTGCCGACGTCCTTGCGTGCGAGCTGGGAGGGACCGACGGCGACGACGAGCGGGAGGAGGCCGAGGATGAAGGCGAGAGAGGTCATCATCACCGGGCGGAACCGAAGCCGCGCTCCCTCGACCGCCGCCGTCAGCAACGGGACACCGCGCTCGCGCTCGGCCTTGGAGAATTCGACGATGAGAATGCCATTCTTTGCCGCCAGTCCGATAAGCACCACCATGCCGATTTGCGCGTAGAGGTCGAGCGTCAAGCCTGCGACGACAATTCCGACATAGGCGCCGACAATTGCGACGCTGACCGACAGCAGGACCGGAACCGGGATGGTCCAGCTTTCGTAGAGGCCGACCAGGAAGAGGTATGCGAACAGAATGGCGAAGGCGAGGATGATGGGAGTCTTGCCCTCGGCGCGCTTCT
This sequence comes from uncultured Pseudomonadota bacterium, assembly GCA_963745975.1. Classification (GTDB taxonomy): domain Bacteria; phylum Pseudomonadota; class Alphaproteobacteria; order Acetobacterales; family Acetobacteraceae; genus JAKAWQ01. The sequence goes on along the minus strand of CAVUZJ010000009.1, from coordinate 161,328 downwards.
CCTGGAACGAGGTGTCCGTCCATTCGCCGCGATAGCCGCTCGGCAGTGTTTTCGCGGCGACCGCCTCCATGGCGGCCAGCGCCTGGCCGGAGGAGACCCCGGGCGCGGGGCTGCCCTGGACGGTCGCTGCCAGGCGGTTGTTGTAGCGAATGATTGCCTGGGGCCCGAGCACGACCCGGGTTTCGACGAGGCTGCGCAACGGAATCATCTCGCCGTGCTCGCCGCGGACATTGATGCGGTAGATGTCGCCCACTCTCGCGCGGTCCGCGGCCTCCGCCTGCACTACGACCTGCCAGGTCCGTCCGAACAGGTTCACGTCGTTGACGTAGTATCCACCGAGCGAGGCCTGGAGCGCCTGGAACAGGTCACTTAAATTGACGCCCAGCACCGCCGCTTTGTTGCGGTCGATATCCAGAAATATGGAGGGTGTAGAGGACGAGAACGTACTGAACACCTGCCTGAGCTTCGGGTCCTGGTTGGCGGCGACGAGAAGGCCGCGCAGTGTCGCCGCCAGCGCCTTCGGGTCGCGTCCGCGCATGTCCTCGAGCACGTAACTGAAGCCGCCGCCGGTGCCGAGGCCGACGATGGGTGGCGGGGCAATCGGCACCACGCTGGCGGCGCCTATCCGCCGCAACTGCGGGGTCAGCCGAGCCATGATCGAAGCCACACTTTGCGAGCGGGCGAGCCGCTCCTCGAACGGCTTCAGGGTCACGATCACAAAGGCCGCGTTCGGCTGCGAGTAGTTATCAATGAAGTTGAGTCCCGTGATCGCCGAGTAGTCCTCGATCGCCTTTTCCTTCTTGAGGACGGCCTCCACCTGCTGCACGACGGCGGCTGTGCGGCCGACCGACGCGCCATCCGGCAACTGGATCACGACAAAAAACGCGCCCTGGTCGTCTTCGGGCAGGAACCCGGTCGGTGTCATCCCGCCAAGCTTGACGATGCCGAATGCGGAGGCCGCCACGAATACGAGGCCGATCAGTGAAACCCGGACCAGCTTCCCGACGACGAACCCAAACCCGTCGCGCGTGCGATCGATACCGCGCATCACCCAGCCGATCGGTCCGCGCCGCGGCCCGTGATGCGGGCGGAGCAGGAGCGCGCATAGCGCAGGCGAGAGTGTGAGAGCGTTGATCGCCGAGATGAACATGCCGACGCCGACCGTGACGGCGAACTGCCGGAAGAGCTCGCCCGAGATTCCGGGGATGAACGCGACCGGGGCGAACACCGAGAGCAAGACCAGCGTGATGGCGACGATCGGTGCGGTGATCTGCGCGACCGCCCGCTTGGTCGCCTCCGCCGGCGTAAGCTCCGGATGCACCTCCATCATATGCTCGACGCTCTCGACGACGACGATCGCATCGTCGACGACAATGCCAATCGCAAGCACAAGTGCCAACAGCGAGACAGTGTTGGCTGAGTAACCGATCGCGTTCAGAACGATGAAGGTGCCCACGAGGCTGACCGGAACGGCGATGGTCGGGATGATCGTCGCCCGCAGGCTGCCAAGAAAGAGAAAGACGACCAGGACAACGAGGATGAAGGCTTCGACGAGGGTCTTCTGCACCTCGTGAATGGTAGCCGTGACGAAGGTGGTCGGGTCGTAGGTAACTTTCCAGGCGAGGTCCTTTGGGAAGTCCGTGGCAATGTCCGTGATCGTGCGCTTCACTCCATCGAGGGTGGTGAGCGCGTTGGCGCCGGGCGTCTGATAGATGCCGATCAGCGTGGCCGGCGCGCCGTCCAGCGTGGTCTCCCGATCGAGGTTCGCGGCACCCAGCTCGAGCCGCGCGACGTCGCCGAGCCGCAGAATGGAGCCGTCCGGGTTGGTCCGGATGACGATGTTCTCAAATTCCTTGAGAGTGGTAAGCCGCCCCTTCGTCTGGATATTGAGCTGCAGCTGCTGATCGTTGGAGATCGGGCGCGCGCCGATGCGCCCCACCGCCGCCTGGACATTCTGGGCGCGGATCGCGGCGATGATATCCCCGGTGGTCAGGTTAAGGCCGGTCAGTCGGTCGGTGCGGACCCATGCCCGGATGGCATAGTCCGCCGGCCCAAACAGTACGGCGTCGCCGACGCCCGGCACGCTCCGGATGGCATCGAGCAGATTGATGGTAACGTAGTTGGAAATGAAGAGCGCATCGTGGGTGCGCTTCGGAGAGTAGACGGCGATGACGCCGAGCAAGGCGGTGGATTGCTTCTTGACGGTTACGCCCTGCCGCTGGACGTCGTCCGGCAACTTGGAAAGCGCGGCCTGGACGCGATTATTGACGTTGACCGTATCGATGTCCGGGTTGGTGCCGAGCTCGAACGACACACGGAGCGAATAGCTGCCGTCATTGCCGCTCACGCTCTTCATGTAGATCATCTTGTCGACGCCGACGACTTGCGCTTCTATCGGCTGGGCGACGGTTTCATTCACGATCGAGGCGGAGGCGCCCGGATATTGCGTCGTTACCGACACCTGTGGCGGGACGATATCGGGGTATTGGGCGAAGGGGATGACGGCCAGCGAGAGCAGGCCGGCAATCGTCGTGACGATGGCGATGACGATCGCGAGCCGCGGACGGTCGACGAAGACGGAAGAGATCATCGACTACATTTGCCCCGTCGAGGGAATCGGCGTGGCGAGGACCGGAGTACCCGGCCGCAGCGATTGCAAACCCTGGACGACCACCTGCTCGCCGCCGGAAAGCCCCTGGTCGATGATGCTGTCGGCGCCGCTTTCGCCGCCGAGCTCGACGCGCCGGACTTCGGCCTTGCCGTCCTCGACGACGAACACGTAGGTACCTTCCTGGTCGGCGATCAGAGCGGCCTGCGGCACGAGGACCTTCTCCTCAGGCTTCGCGGCCTCGACTGCGACACGCACGAGTTCGCCGTCCAGGAGCACGTCCTGCGGATTCGGCATGACGGCGCGCATCGTAATGGTATCGGTCTCGCGATTCACCGTCACGCCGACGAAGTCGATGGTGCCGCTTTGCTCGTAGGTCGAGCCGTCCGCGAAGATGACGCGCACTTTCCCCGCGGCCGTCTCGGCGCCCTGTCCCTGCTTGCGGATAGCAAGGAGCTGCCGCTCGCTCACCGGAAAGACGACGTAGATCGGATCCTGACTGACCATCAGAGCAAGCGGCCCGCTGTCCGGGCCGACAACGTTGCCCTTGGTCACGCTGGTGCGGCCGATCCGCCCGGTGATCGGCGCTGCGATGTCGGTGTAGGAGAGATTGACACGCGCCGTGGTCAGATTCGCCAGCGCCGTGATGACATCGCCCTTGGCCGTTTCAGCCTGGGCGCGTCGCTGATCGCGGGTCGCGACCGAGCCTGCGCTGCTCTTGAGCAGCTCCTCGGCGCGTTGAAGCTGCACTTCGGCGTTGGCATATTGCCCCTGCTCCTTTATCAGCGCGCCCTGCGCTTGCTGGACCGCGGCCTCGAACGGCTCGCGCTCGATCCGGAAGAGGGGAGCGCCCTCCTGGAGGAGCTCGCCTTCCTTGAACAGCACCGCCTGGAGGAAACCGACGACGCGCGCCCTGATCTCGACCCGGTTGACCGCCTCGACGCGGCCGACAAACTCGTCGGAGGCGGTTATCGGCTTGCGCGCCGCGAGCACGGTGCCGACCGGCACCGCGGCCGGGGCCGTCTGAGCCGGAGTTGCGCTCCACGGGACGACCACCCCGACGAGGCCGACGCCAAGGGGGGCCGCGCAAAGCAGAAGCTGACGTAGGAGGCCGGCCGATCGGCCGGCGGGAACGCTCGCTGAACGCATCTCTTCCTCGATCGTTATCGGCTGGTCGGCGCCGCCCGAGCGACCTGAGGCGGACACAAAACGCACATCGCCATCATTGTGCGCTTATTGGCGGTGCCGTTCTAGCTCCGCATTGATCCGGATCAAATGGTCCGCCTCGGCCTCGCCTGCCTCGCGGACGGGTTGCAAATGAGCCGCAGCGCCGCCCGAGGGCTCGGTCGAAGGTATTGCGCTACGCTTCGGCCGGCGCAATTGTTACCTGATGACCAGCAGATCCGTAACGATCGGCTCAGCCAAGCGGATGGCAGCGGTCGGAGCTGGAAATTCCGGACAATCGTCGGCACGCCTCGAACACTCTTCGAAATATGACAGTCATTTGCCGTTCCAATTGGCGTTGATCTAAATCAATGTCGGGAAGGTGGCGATATTCGAGAAAACGTGCCACGGTCGACAATCTAGAAGGCAGAACCCCTGTGCGGTCCTTGGAACCAGGCTGGGACGGCGCCAGGACAGCGTGGAGAGATCGCCATGCTCGTTGGGACAAGCCTCGGCCCCGTCCTCGATTATTGGCTGGACGCCTGGCAGCGTTCCGTCCTCTCTCTCGACGTCCTGCGCGAGCGCGGCAACATCTATCTGGAGCATAGCGGCCGACCGGCGCCCCACGTGCTCGGGTTCAAGCCCGAGCTCGTCAGGGACGGGCGCCTTCTGCCCCGCCCGGTCAATTACGCGCTCGTGCGCATCGTTGCTCCGGGAGGGGACGAACCGGATCCGGCGAAGCGGCCATTCATCGTCGTCGATCCCCGCGCTGGCCACGGCCCGGGCATCGGCGGGATGAAGCAGGAAAGCGAGGTCGGCGTCGCGCTGGCCGCGGGCCATCCTTGCTATTTCATAGGATTCCTGCCCATTCCCGTGCCGGGACAGACGATCGAGGATGTCTGCCTCGCCGAGGCATCGTTCATCGCCGAGGTTGCGGCGCGTCACCCGCAGGCCGAGGGAAAGCCGGCAATCATCGCGAATTGTCAGGCGGGTTGGCAGATCATGATGACGGCCGCGACCCACCCCGAGCTCGCCGGGCCGATCATGCTGGCCGGTTCGCCGCTCTCCTACTGGGCGGGCGTGCGGGGGCGGAATCCGCTCCGCTATCTCGGCGGTGCGCTCGGCGGCACCTGGCTCACCGCACTCGCCGGCGACCTCGGCAACGGCATCTTCGACGGTGCGCACCTGATCGCCAACTTCGAGTCCCTCAATCCGGCCAACACCTGGTGGAGCAAGCCTTACAACGTCTATTCCAAGGTCGATACCGAAGCCGCCCGGTTCCTCGACTTCGAGACCTGGTGGGGAAGCCCCGTGCTGCTCAATGCCGGAGAGATGCAGTGGATCGCCGACAATCTCTTCGTCGGCAACAAGCTCGCAACCGGAGAAATCCGGACGAGCACGGGACTGCGCGTCGACCTTCGCAATATTCAATCACCGATCATCGTGTTCTGCTCGCAGGGGGACAACATCACGCCGCCGCAGCAGGCGCTGGGCTGGATCACCGATCTCTACGATGACGAAAAGCAGATCGTCGCCAACGGCCAAACCATCATCTACACATTGCACGAGACGATCGGCCATCTCGGAATCTTTGTCTCCGGCAAGGTCGCCGGCAAGGAGCATGGCCAGTTCACCGCCTGCATGGACATGATCGACTTGATGCCGCCCGGTCTCTACGAGGCGGTCATTACCGAGGTCGACGCGGATACCGTGCACCCCGAGCTTGTCGAGGGTCGCTACCTCTTCCGGCTTGAGGCACGAACGCTCGCCGATATCCGCGCCCTCGGCGAGGTGAACGCTGACGACGAGCGCCGCTTCGCAACCGTGGCGCGAGTCTCGGAGGTCACGCAAGGGCTCTACCAGACCGTGCTGGGACCCGCGCTTCGCCCGCTGATCACCGAGCCTCTCGCGGAGACACTCCGCGCATTGCATCCGAACCGCCTCAGGTTTGCAATGTTCTCCGACCGCAACCCGATGATCCAGCCGATCAAGGCGATGGCCGAGGCAGTGCGCGCTGAGCGCCGGCCGGTCGCTGCGGACAATCCGCTGCTCGGCTTCGAGAAGGCGATGTCCGCCTGGATAACCAGTTCGCTCGAAGCCTGGGGCAATCTGCGGGATATGACGATCGAGGCGACGTTTCTCGGCCTCTACGGCTCGCCGCTTCTCCAGGCGATGGTGGGCCTCGGTCCGCAAGTCACGGAGCCGGCGCGGCGCATCGAGCGTGATCTGGCCCGCGAGGCAACCGAGGCGCGGGTGCGAGGCGAGGTCGGGCAGCGCTTCGAGCAGGGCGGCCTCACGGAAGCGGTCCTGCGGGCGCTCATCTATGTGCGGCTGCCGGAGCGCGGCGTCGACGAGCGCGGCTTCGCGGCGCTGAAGGCGATCCGGGCGGCGAGGCCGGCCGAAAAGCGCCTCGGCATGGCGGAGCTCAAGGTGCTGTTCCGCGACCAGTATCTTCTTCTACGGCTGGACGAGGCGCGGGCCGTCCGGGCAATCCCAAGCCTGTTGCCGGCGAATATGGAAGAACGGCGCGAGGCGCTCGATATGCTCCGCCGGGTCCTGGCCGCGCCAGGACCGTTGTCGCCGGAGGGAAGACACCGTCTGCACGAGATCGAAGGGCTCTTCGGGCTGGAGGCAGCCAAGACAACCAAGGGCGAGAGGGTCGATGTCTGACGTCCGGGCACCGACAAAGGACCGGGCGCACGGGAAGTACGAGCGCCTGGTCAAGTCGGCGCAGGCCCTGCCGGCCATCGTAACTGCGATCGCCCACCCTTGCGACGAGGCATCGCTGGAGAGCGCGGTCGAGGCGGCGAAGCTCCGACTGATTATCCCCATCTTGATCGGTCCGATCGCCCGCGTGCACGACGCGGCCGCGCGCGCGGGGCTCGACATTGGCCCGATGGAACTGATCGACGCCGCCCATAGCGAGGATGCGGCCGAGAAGGCGGTCGGTCTGGTTCGGTCCGGCCGCGCCGAAGCCCTGATGAAGGGGAGCCTGCACACCGACGAGCTGACGGCGGCGGTCGTTACGCGCGAAAGCGGAATCCGCACGGCGCGGCGCATCAGCCATTGCTTCATCATGGACGTGCCTGGCCATGCCAATGCACTCATTATCACGGATGCCGCGGTGAACATCGCACCGACCCTCGAGGACAAGGTCGACATTGTGCAAAACGCGATCGACCTGGCACATGCGATGGGCGTCGCCGAGGTAAGGGTGGCGATCCTAAGCGCGATGGAGACCGTCAATCCCAAAGTGCCGTCGACGATCGAGGCGGCGGCATTGTGCAAGATGGCAGACCGCGGACAGATTACAGGCGCGCTGCTGGACGGCCCTCTGGCGCTGGACAATGCAATCCGACCGGAGGCTGCGCCGCTGCCGTGCTGGTGGCGGCGGAACGTCGCGGCGACGCCTCCGCGGTCATTAGTTGAAGGAACCATCATGAGCGGGACCATTCGACCCGTCCTGACCGGACAAAAGGCGCTCGTCGTTGGGATCGCGAACGATAGCTCGATCGCCTACGGTTGCGCCAAGGCGTTTCGTGCCGTGGGCGCCGAGCTCGCCGTCACCTGGTTGAATGACAAGGCGCGGCCGTACGTGGAGCCGCTGGCGCGGGAGCTCGGTGCGGATATCATGGTGCCGCTCCATGTCGGTATTCCGGGCCAGCTCGAGGCGGTGTTCGAGGCCATCGCCCGGCAATGGCGAAAGCTCGACATCCTCGTGCATTCGATCGCCTTTGCGCCCAAGGAAGAGCTGCAGGGCGGACTTCTGGCCTGCTCGGCGGAGGGGTTTGCCAAGGCGATGGATATCTCCTGCCACTCCTTCATCCGCATGGCCAGGCTGGCGGCGCCATTGATGACGGATGGCGGCAGCATGTTCGCTATGAGCTATTACGGCGCCAACCGCGTCGTGGCCAACTATAACGTCATGGGGCCTGTCAAGGCGGCACTGGAAGCCGCCTGCCGGTACCTCGCATACGAGCTCGGAAACGCAGGGATTCGCGTGCATGCGATTTCGCCAGGCCCTCTGAAGACCCGCGCGGCCTCCGGTCTCAAGGATTTCGAGCTGCTGTTGAACGAAGCGGCCCAGAAGGCCCCGCTCGGCGAGCTCGTGGACATCATGGATGTTGGCTTCACCTGCGCGTACCTTGCAACGCCGTTCGCCCGCCGGATCACCGGCGGGACCGTCTATGTGGACGGCGGAGCGAACATTGTTGCATGACGATTCCCCGAGCGGGACCGTGGCTGGAGGCGCCTCGGCGGTTGCCGGCCCGATCGCCGTCGTCAACGCGGGATCTTCGAGCATCAAGTTCGCAGTCTATGAGGCGCCGCGCTGTGAGTTGCCGGTTTTCAAAGGCGAGATCGAGAGAATCGGGGTGGCGCCGCGCCTCACCGTCAGGGGCCTCGAGGGCGGGCGACTTGCCGAGCGGGACTTCCCACGGGAAGGCTTCGATCACAAGGCGGCCACTCGGCAAATCCTCCTCACATCCGTCGAGCTCCTGAACGGGACCAAGGTCGTCGCGGTCGGGCACCGGGTGGTGCATGGCGGGGCGGACTACGGGGCGCCGGTGCGCATCGACGCCGGGGTCCTTGCCGCACTCGCCAGACTGGCGCGGCTCGCGCCCCTCCATCAGCCGCGAAATCTAGCTGCCATCGAAGCGATCGCCGAGGCAGCGCCGCATCTGCCCCAGGTCGCCTGCTTCGACACTGCCTTCCATCGCAGCCAGGCGCCGCTGGCACAGCTCTTTGCACTGCCGCGAGAATTCACCGCGGCCGGGGTGCGGCGCTACGGCTTTCACGGCCTTTCCTACGAGTACGTTGCGTCTCGTCTGAAGGAAGTCGCGCCGGCCGTCGCGGGCGGGCGCGTGATCATCGCCCATCTCGGAAGCGGCGCAAGCCTCTGCGCGCTCCGCGACGGGCGGAGCGTGGTGAGCACCATGGGATTCACCGCGGCGGACGGGCTGATGATGGGAACGCGCTGCGGAGCGATCGACCCCGGCGTGCTCGTCTACCTGATGGACGAGTACGGCATGGACGCGCGCGGGCTCGAGGATCTGATCTACCGCCGGTCCGGCCTGCTCGGCGTTTCCGGCATTTCCTCCGACATGCGCAGCTTGCGCGGCTCTTCGGATCCCGCGGCGGCGGAGGCGATCGCGCTTTTCGTCTATCGGGTTGTGCGGGAGATCGCCTCGCTCGCCGGCGCTCTTGGGGGCCTCGACGCGCTCGTATTCACGGCCGGCATCGGCGAGAACGACGCAGCGACGCGGGCGGAAGTGGCGGAGGGCTGCCGCTGGCTTGGCCTCACGCTCGACAGCGCGCGCAACGCCGCCGGCAGCCTCCGGATCAGCACCGACGCTTCAGCGGTATCGGCCTGGGTCGTCCCGACGGACGAGGAGCGTATGATGGCGCGGCATACGGCGCTGGTGCTGGCCGCGTCTGCGCCGGGCGTGGTCGTCGCCCAGCCGCCGTGACCGACGCGGCAGCCGCGCGGCATGAAGCGGGCACGCCGCTCGTCCGCGCGGGCCTCAAGACGCCGCGCGCGGCCGCGATCGCCGGGATTCTGTTCTCGTTCCTGCTGATGGCGAGTCTCGGGCTGCTCCGGCTGTCGCTTCCCGCCGACCCGCATGAGATCGGCGCCTGGCTGAGAACGAGCCGGGAGCGCGTCGGCATCGCCCTCAACCTCGTGCCCTTCGCGGGCATCGCCTTCATGTGGTTCCTCGGCGTTCTGCGCGATCGCCTGGGTGCCAAGGAGGACCGGTTCTTCGCAACCGTGTTCCTCGGCAGCGGGCTGATGTTCCTTGGCATGCTGTTCGTCGCCGCGGCTGCGGTGGGCGGCCTGGTCCTTGCGCACGCGAGCACGCCCGCGACCCTCATCGGCTCGAGCGCTTTCGCCTTCGCACGGGCCTTCGCGTACGACACCATGCATATCTACGCCTTCAAGATGGCGGCGGTCTTCATGGCAACGGCCTCGACGCTTCTGCTGCGCACCCGCGCCGCCGCCCGGTGGATCGCCCTCGCCGGCTATGCGTCGGCGCTGGCACTGCTCATCACCAGCGGTTTTTCCGACCTGATCCTGTTCATCTTTCCAGGCTGGGTGCTGCTGGTCAGCGTGCATATCCTGCTCGACAATTTGCGCGGCAAGGACCGCTCAAGAGGAGCCGATCCTGCATCGTGATTCTGCCGCGTGGGCGCGCCGCGCAGGCGAGCTCTGAAAGCTGATCCATATCAATGCGCCGGGGCCAACGGCTGACCATGTTGAAGTGCCTGCAGGTACCTTGAGGCAAGGCATATTCGCTTGGGGAGACCCACATGTCCGGAATGCCAGGTCCGTCTCTTTCGGTCGCAGCGCTTTTTGCCGAGCGTGACGCGCGCCGCAAGCGCGAGCGGGAAGAGGAGGAGCAGCTCGGCCGCAAGCAGCGGGAGGAGCTTGCTGCGTTCAAGCAGCGCCTCGAAGCCTTTCAGGTGACCGATGCGCATGTAGAGGCTGTCCTTGACCGGATCAGGGGCGCCTTTGAGCGCGGTGAAACCGAGCTGCTGCTTACCTCCTTTCCGAGCAGCTTCTGTAGCGACCATGGCCGGGCCGTCAACAACGCCGGCGCCCCGCCGATCAACAAGCCGGAAAACCGCGAGAGGCCGAAGGAAGACGAGGACCCCGAGTGGCTTGCAACCCTGCCGGCTGGAGCGCGTGCGGTCTACGAGTATTGGAAGAAGAACCTAAAACCGGGCGGCTTCGCCTTTACCGCGCGCATCATTAACTATCCTGGCGGCAAGCCCGGCGATGTCGGTCTGTTCTTCTCCTGGCCAAAGAGCGCCATGGACATCAAGCCTTGATCCCCTCCGCCGGCGTGGATAAGACATTGGTCGAGCCCGGAATCATCCCGCTCGAATATCGGCTCGAGGTGAGCGAAGCGATGCAGGGGCAGCGCCCCAACTCCCGCATCGAGGATGAACGCGGGATTTGGAAGCGCCCGCCGATGGACTTTAACTCCTATCGCCGTTGGTACGATTAGTCGTGGGCGCGCAACGAGACGTTCCAGGCCAGGGACAGCGCATGGGCGCCACGGTTTGTGGCGCCGTCCGACGACAAGAGGCACGCGCGACGAAACATGGTCTCGGATCTCCTCAGACACATCCCCTGCGAGGTGGTTCGTCGCGAAAAGGTAACGCGGCCGAAGCGCCGTGATCCGGTTACGCAGAGAGACCGGCAGGGGCTTGGGCCTTCTCGCAAGCGGATCGATCCCCTCCCACTTCACGCGGCGCCGGTCGCCCAAGCCCGAACGTGGACGCCGATCTCGGCACGCCTTGGCAGAACTGTGCTGCGTCGCATTCTCGGGCCTCACGACACCATTCAGTGCGCCGATGTACGCCGTCTGGCCTCGGGTGCAATGCCGATTGCAAACGAGCATATTCTCTTCACCGCGACTTCGTCGGAGAGAGGCTTTGCCATCAGGCTTCGAACCGGCTCCGAAGCTTGACGTCCTTCGGCTTCCAACCTTGGCCCTGGCTAGCCGCGAATGTTCTGCGTAATATGAGGCGAGGACCGGGCAACTATACTGGTCATGGTTCGACGCCTATTGGGGGGTCAAACGCCGTGCCGGTTGACGCCCTATCGTTTCGATGAACCGCCGAGGCCCTGAAAATCCGCCTTCCTGGCAAGGTCCAGATCCTCGGCAAACTCGTGCAGTTTCGCGAGAGCGCGGTCGAGCAGATCGAGCTCGCGGCGTAAGGCGGGGCGGCGACTTTCCGGCAGGCTCTCGAGCAGGTTTTCGATCATTGCCCGCACCCGCCGCGACACCTGGAAGTTGCCCGCGCCATAGAGGCGAATCTCGCTAACCGAGAGCTGCACGAAGTCATTCCATCCCGGTGTCGGAAATATCAGGCGCCGCGCGCCATTTGCGTCGAACAGGGAGTTGTCGTGCAGGTGCCGACGTCCGACGAGACCGAGCAGTCGATGGAGCTGATCGATCGCCAGGACGGCGGTGGTGGGGTCGTTGATAGCCGGCGAAAGCGCCTTGATGCCGATGTCGACGATCACCCGGAACGCGAAGGTCGAGTCCTGTTCTATCGTGCGCTCCGGGCCGAATGCCACTTGAGCGCGGAGCTTACGATCGGCGATCTGCGCAGCGTTGCCGTAGAGACGGAACAGCGGCTCGCCAATCGCCACGAAGTCACCTATGCGCGGGACGAACGCGATGACACCTTCAGCGCGTCGCGCAAGTGCGACGAGCGAGCCTAGGTTGGCGGCGAGCACGATCGCGGATGTGCCGCTGTGTTCAACGACGCGCGCCGCTGTGCCCAGGACGGCAGGCGTCGGCGGCGACCGCGGCGCCTCGACCAAGTCCGGATAGACGCTCTCGACAACCTTGACCCCTTGTTCCCCGATCCGCCAGAGGATGCTGACGGGCCGCAGCAGCCGCGCCGTGTAGTCGATCAGGAATAGGAATGCCGCGATCGAGGCGACGCCCAGCGCCCAGGCGATAGCGATCGCCGGGTGGGTGACCGAGCTATCAAGCCGCGCGCCGGTGCCGACGGCGAACAGCATCGTGAAGATAAACAGGCCGACGGTGAAGCGGATGACGTTGTTTCGCAGCAGCGTCGTTGCGATGATCCGTGGCGTGAGTTGCCCGCTCGCGACCTGGATCGCGACCAAAAGCGAGCCGAAGGTGAAGACAATGAAGGAAATCGAGAGCGTGTCGATGGCGCTCAGGGCCTCCGACGTCCCGCCCGGTGTTGTGCCAAACCAAGGCAACCATCCGAGCCGCTCGTGCAACCGGAACACGAGGCGAATGGTGATATTCTCAAGCACCAGCGCGATGAACGGAACGATCCAGAGCGCCGAGCGGAAATAGCTCCTGAGCCGATACCACTGATTCCAGCGCATGAGGGCCCCCGAGGTCGGCCGGCCAGTCAGTCGACCCGACAGGCGTGCTAGCGCCAGTGGCCCGGCTTTGTCCAGGCCGGTTAATTGAAGCAGCGCAATGACATTCGGATGTTGATGGCGACGCTGCAGCCCGCGCTTGTCGAGATCGAGCAGGCCGTCGTCCCCGCGCTGATTGTCGAGGAGTTGGAGGACGGCTCATACACCATCCTCGTACCCTCGGCGCAGACGGCGATGGCAGGGAGTTTCTACATACCGCCGCCCGAACCCGTGCATCCGGTCGCCATCTCGTTTGCCCGCGCCATCGGCGTGTTCTCGAAATGGGGCGCCGGTGCACGCGAGTTCGTGCGCACTACGAAGACCGCCCCGGTCGTGCAACGGGCCGCGTAGCCGCGGCCGCAGCCCTCAGGCTCTCTTCACTCGGGTGTATCGCGCTGCGGACCCGTTTTGTCGTTGTAGCGCTGCCGCGGAGAACCCGGCCTATTGCATGTCGTTTCACTGGTGTGAAAAGACCGCACCGTCAAAGTCGGGATCAAACACCCGGATGGCAGGCGAACGGCTGCGGAATTGGCGCTTGCTGTCTGCCGATCAAGGAAAGCCTCTGCCGAGGCACGGCGACGTACGCTTGACTGCTGCTGGATCGTCCTCACAGCCGCCGGGCCCCTGATCGCGGTTGAGATCACCTATCGCTTCACCCCCCAGCCAGGCGCCGTACGGGCCGTCCCAGATAATCCGGACGACGCCGTGCAGCCGCTGAACGCAGGGAATAGATCCTTCTCCGAAGTGGTCAAGCGGGCCGGCCAGGGCCACGCTGCGCGATCGACTGTCGGGTTCGACTCTCGGCTGCTCGGTCTTGACGGGGATGGGTGCCCGATCCCGCCCGCGCCATCGCCGCTACGCCGCCATTACGAAGTCCGCGACCCGCTCGCCGATCATGATCGAGGCGGCGTTGGTGTTGCCCGAAACGAGGCTCGGCATCACCGACGCGTCGGCGACCCTGAGCCCGCCCACCCCCCGCACGCGGAGCGTCGCGTCCACCACCGCCATCGCATCCGGCCCCATCCGGCAGGTGCTGGTCGGGTGGAAAACCGTCCCGCCGTACTGTTTCGCGTAAGCCAGCACCTCCGCCTCGCCCGCAACACCGGCCCCCGGCAGATACTCGTCGGCGATGAAGGCGCGCATCGCCGGTTCCGCGGCGATCCGCCGTCCGAGCGCGATCCCGGCAAGCAGCGTCTCTCGGTCCCGCTCGGTCGCGAGATAGTTGGGATGGATCGCCGGCCGCGCGCGCGGATCCGCCGAGCGCAGCAGGATCTGCCCCCGGCTCTCCGGGCGGAGCTGGCAGATCGTCGTCGAAAATCCCGAGAATTTGTGCAGCCCCTCGGCCGGCCGGTCGGAGGAGAAGATGATGAAGTGGAACTGCACGTCCGGCGTCGCAAGCTCCGCGCGCGTGCGCGCGAAGAGCCCGACCTGGCCGGCCGCGATCGTGAGCGGCCCGCGCCGGAACAACAAATATTCAAGCCCCGCCGCGATCTTCTTTGGCGTGCTCCGCATGATGTCGTTGACGGTGATCGGCTGCGTGCAGCGATGGACGATCCGGCACTGGTAATGGTCCTGCAGGCTCTGCCCGACGCCCGGGCTATCGGCCACGACCTCGATACCCTGCGCGGCAAGATGCGCGGCCGGACCGATCCCCGAAAGCATCAGGATCTGCGGGGAATTGATGGCACCCCCGCTCAGGATCACCTCGCGCCGCGCGCGGACGAAGAACCGCTCTCCCCCGCGCGCCACCTCGACGCCGATCGCACGGCCCCCCTCGAACCGGATCCGCTCCGCGAGCGCCTCCGTCATCACCCGCAAATTCCCTCGCCGCCGCGCCGGGCGGAGATAGCCGACCGCGGTCGAGCAGCGCCGCCCGTTCCGCGTCGTGAGCTGGTAGTAGCCAACCCCCTCCTGCGAGGCGCCGTTGAAATCGTCGTTGCGCGCGATCCCCGCCGCGCGCGCGCTTGCGATGAAGGCCTCGCAGATCGGATGGTGATCCCTCAGATCCGAGACGGCGAGCGGCCCGCCCGCGCCGTGCAGCGCATCGCCGCCGCGTTCCTGGTCCTCGGCGCGCTTGAAGTAGGGAAGCACATCGGCGAACGACCAGCCTTCGTTGCCGAGCTGGCGCCAATGATCGAAATCCTCGGCCTGGCCGCGGATATAGATCAGCCCGTTGATGCTCGAGGAGCCGCCGAGCACTTTGCCCCGCGGCCAGAAGACGCTCCGCCCGCCGAGATTGGGGTCGGGCTCGGTCTCGTAGCACCAGTTCACGCTCGGATCGGTGATCGTCTTGCCGTAGCCGAGCGGGATATGGATCCAGATATTCCGATCCTTCCCGCCCGCCTCCAGCAGCACGACCTCGCAGCGCGGATCCTCCGAGAGCCGCGCCGCCGCGACCGCGCCCGCCGAGCCCGCGCCGACGATCACGAAATCCGCCTCGATCACATTCTCGGTCGTTTTTCCCTCCCCCATCGCCCCCTCACCGGCGCGCAAAGAATTGCTCGAGATCCGCTTTCGAGAGCTTGAGAAATGTCGGCCTGCCATGGCTGCACGTCGCCGCGCGCGGCGTCGCTTCCATATGCCGCAACAGCGCGTCCATCTCCGCACGCGTGAGGCTCCGCCCGGCCCGCACCGAGCCGTGGCAGGCCATGCGCGCGAGCACCGCATCGAGCCGCGCCCCGAGTGCGACCCCTTCGCCCGTCTCCGCGAATTCCTCGGCGAGGTCGCGGATCATCGGCGCCGGCTCGGCGAGCCCGAGTGCGGCCGGCAGCGCGCGCACCAGCACCGCGCCCGGCCCGAACGGCTCGAGGACCAGCCCGAGCGAAGCCAGCTCCTCGGCCCGCGCCGCCAGCCGCGCGACATCCGCCTCCGCCAGATCGACCACCGCCGGAAGCAGAAGCGGCTGGGCGCGTACACCCCCCGCGAGATGCTGCTCGCGGAGCCGCTCGTGCGTCAGCCGCTCATGCGCCGCGTGCTGATCGACCAGCACCAGCTCGTCCTCGCCGGTCACCGCGACGATGTAGGTCCCGAACACCTGTGCGACCGCGGCCCCCAGCGGATGCGCGGGATCCGGCGCCTCAGCCTCGACCACCCGCGCCGCCGGCTGGCCCCCGAGCGGCAGGAACGGCTCGGCGAATCCCGCCTGCGGCGCCGGAGGCGCCGGCGCCCATCGAAACGCAGGCGGCCGCGCCGGCATCACGCTCGCCCCCCCACCGAGCGCCCGCGAGAGCGCCCCGATCACCAGCGCGCGCACCGCCGCGGGGTCGCGGAAGCGAAGCTCGATCTTCGCCGGATGGACGTTGACATCCACCTCCTCGGGCGGCAGCGCGAGATAGAGTGCCGCGAGCGGATAGCGCCCTTCGGCGATCGCCGGCCGATAGGCGACGCGGATCCCGGTCCTGAGCACCGGGTCCGCGACCGGCCGCCCGTTCACCACCATGAACTGTCCTGCCGAGGTCGCGCGCGTCACCGCCGGCCCGGCCGCGAACCCCGTCAGGCGCATCCCCGCGCGCTCGGCCGAGACCGGGATCAGCGACGAAGCGGCCTCCGGCCCGAGGATCGCCGCCACCCGCGCCGGCGCCTCCTGCGGCGGCAAATCGAAGAGAACCCGCCCCTCCGCCTCGAGCCGGAAGGCGACGCCGGGTGCCGCCAGCGCCAGCCGCCGCACGGCTGCCTCGGCATGCTCGCCCTCGGTGCGCGGGTTCTTGAGGAACTTCCGCCGCGCCGGGGTCGCGAAGAAGAAATCGCTGACCAGCACCTGCGTCCCGACCGGCCCCGAAGCCGGCTCGATCGGGAATACCCGCCCGCCCTCGACGCGGATCCGGCTCGCATGCGCCGCCGCGCTCTGCCGCGAGGTGATCGCGAGCCGCGCCGCCGCGCCGATCGAGGGCAGCGCCTCGCCGCGGAAGCCGAGCGTCGTGATGCGCACGAGATCCTCGTCCGCGAGCTTCGAGGTCGCATGGCGCTGCACCGCGAGTGCGAGCTCCTCTACCGCGATCCCCGCCCCGTCGTCGGCGACCGCGATCGCCGCGATCCCGCCCTCCTCGAGCGAGACCTCGATCCGCCGCGCGCCGGCATCGAGCGCATTCTCGATCAGCTCCTTCACCGCCGCGGCCGGCCGCTCGATCACCTCGCCCGCCGCGATGCGGTTGGCGATCGGCTCGGGAAGCACGCGGATCAGGGCCAGTCGATCTTCTCCTCGCAACTCGGGCAACCCGCTCGCGCGAGAGCGAACGTTTCTTCTCCGCAGCTTGCCGAATCCTGTCAAGCAAGCCGTGTCAGAGCACCTCCTTGAACAAGCCGCCCGCTCAGGCCACCTTCCGCAAATGCCCGCGCGCGAACCGCCGCTGCTCGACCTCACGCCCGACGGCCAATTCCGCCGTCCCGTGCGCCCCTCCTGGGCGATGCGACTCGCGGGCTGGGCGCTCGTCGTCGCAATCCTCGCCGGCGGCCTCGCCGCCGCCGCGGTCGCCCTCTGGCTGGCCCTGGCATTGATCCCGGTCGCGATCGTCGCGGGCCTCGTCGCCTATGCCGCCTTTCGCTTCCATCTCTGGCGCACCGGCCGTTAAGGCATCCTGACCGCCACCCCTCTCCGGGCGAATCGGGCTCCCCTGCGGCGTGCCCTGCCGGGCTCCCCGCTCGCCTGGGCGGTCGCCGCCCTCCTCATCCTCACCGCGGTGCGGCTCGGGCTCGCCGCCCTCACTCCCCTCGCGCCCGACGAAGCCTATTACCGCGTCTGGTCGCGCGTCCTCGCGCCCGGCTATCTCGACGACGCGCCAATGGTCGCCCTCTGGATCCGCCTCGGCACCGCCATCGCCGGCGCGACCCCGCTCGGCGTGCGGCTCCTCGGCCCGCCCGCCGCCGCGCTCGGCTCGCTCCTCCTCTACCGCGCCGCCACCGACCTTTTCCCCCACCTCCCACGCCTCGGCCTCATCGCCGTGCTCTTCATCAACGCGACCCTCCTCTTCGGCGCCGGCAGCGTCATCATGACGCCCGACACGCCGCTCCTCTTCTTCTGGACCCTCGGCCTCTTCGCCATGGCCCGCCTCATCGCCACCGGCAACGGCCGCTGGTGGCTGCTCGCCGGCCTCGCCGCCGGCTTGGCGCTCGACAGCAAATACACCGCCCTCCTCTTCATCGCCGCCGTCTTCGTCTGGCTCCTCGCGACCGATCTCGGCCGAAGCTGGCTCCGCCGCCCCGAGCCCTGGCTCGGCCTCGCACTCGCCCTCATCGCCTTCGCCCCCGTCATCGCCTGGAACGCGGCCCATCACTGGGCGAGCTTCCTCAAGCAGGGCGGCCGCGTCGGCGCTTGGCACCCGTGGGACGCGCTCCGCTTCGAGACCGAGCTCGTCCTCGGCCAGGCCGGCCTCTTCACGCCCCTCGTCTTTGCCTTCGCCGTCGCCGGAACCTGGCACCTCGCCCGCCGCGCCTGGCGGGAGCAGCACCCTCCCTCCGCCCTCGTCAGCCTCCTCACCCTCCTGCCCGCCGCGCTCTTTCTCCAGCACGCGCTCGGCGATCGGGTGCAGGGCAACTGGCCCGCCATCCTCTACCCCTCGGCCGCACTCGCCGCTGCCGCGCTCCCGGGCCCAGCCTGGTCGCGCTGGCGCTGGCCCGCGGCCGGGCTCGGCTTCCTCATCACCGCCCTCGTCTATCTCCAGGCGCTCGCCGCACCGCTGCCCCTCCCGCCCCGGCTCGATCCCACGCTTCGCCAGCTCGGCGGCTGGCGCCAATTTGCCGCCACCGTGGCAGAGGCGGGCAGGGCGGAAACCGCCCGCTTCGTCGCCACGGCGAACTACGGCGACGCCTCCGAGCTCGCCTTCCTCCAGAACCTGCCCGTCGTCGGGCTCGGCCCGCGCTGGACCTATTTTCGCCTGCCGCCCGCTTCCCCGATCATCGCCGGCCAAACCGGCCTCCTCCTCGAGCGGACCGGCGCCGCCGCGCCCGATCCCCGCCTCTGGTCGCTGCTTGCCCCGCCCGCCGAGATCGTCCGCGCCCGGAACGGCCTCGCGGCAGAGCGCTTCCGCCTCTACGGCGTGCGCGCCAAAGCCGGAGTGACCGGCGCGCTCCTGCCCGGACCCGATCCGAGCAAGCCGGGTTACCCCCCCTTAAGCAACCTCTGCGACGCTCCCGCCCGAGAGCAGCACGGCGGGCGGATGAGCGCGAAGGGCCAAAAGCGGGGCCGCGGCAACGACAAGGGCGCCGGCATCGTCATCCGCCGCGAGGAAGCGGTCGAAGGCCCCGCCCACGGCGGCTCCTGGAAGATCGCCTACGCCGACTTCGTCACCGCGATGATGGCCTTCTTCCTCCTGATGTGGCTCATCAACGCGACCACCGAGGCGCAGCGCCAGGGCCTCGCCAACTATTTCGCGCCCTCCAGCCTCTTCAGCTTCCGCTATTCGGGATCGGGTAAGCCCTTCGGCGGGCGCACGCCCTTTTCGGTGGGCGAGATGGTCTCGGACAACGGCGCGATCGAGGTCATCACCGGCAAGGCCGAGCCCGAGCGCAACGCCCGCTCCGACCCGCGGATCCCGACGCCCGGGGCGCTTCCGCCCAACGGCGCGCCCGCCCCGCCCATCCGTCCGGGATCGCCCACCGTCAACGCGGCGAGCGGGGGCCTTGCCAATGCTACGTCCAAAGCGGGCGGCGCCGCCGGCCCCGATATCGGCGCGCCCTCCCTCCCTCTGGCCCTGCCGCTCTCAGCCGGCCACCAACAGGCCGCCTTCTCCCGCGCGGCGGACCAAGTCCGCGCCGCCCTCCGCCAGGACCCCGCGCTCGCCGGCCTCGCGGGCCACGTCGCGATCGACATCACCGCAGAGGGCCTGCGCATCCAGATCATGGACGGCAAGCACCGCCCGATGTTCGCCTTGGGCTCGCCGGCGCTCGCCCCGCTCGCGCGCCTCTTCGTCGCCCGCCTCGCCCCAATCCTCGCCCGCCTCTCCGGCCCGATCGCGATCTCCGGCTACACCGACGCCGCGCCCTATCACGGCGTGGGCCAGGGGGACGCCCAGGGGCACGCAATGTCCAACTGGGACCTCTCCGCCGAGCGGGCCAACGCCACCCGCTCCCTCCTCGTCGCGGATGGCTTGCCCGAGCCGCGCATCGCCCGCGTCGCCGGCTACGCCGATCGCGATCTCCTCCTTCCCGCCGATCCGCTGGCGGCGGCCAACCGGCGCATCGCGATCCTGGTGATGCGCGCGAACGGGAACATGACGGCCGCTCCGACGCCGGGCGCCCACCGCTAGAGCGGTTTCCGTTCGCCATGGCTCACGGAAACCACTCTAGCTTTTTGTTTTGGCGAGCATCTTTATCCGATCGAATGACACCATTCGATCGGATGATGCTCTAGGCCAGTTCCGTGCTCCCGCTCGGCAGCCTCGCCTTCCTGCTCCTCTGCGTGTTCGGCACCTTCATCGTCGAAGGCGGCAGCATCGGCGCGATCCTCGAGGCGCTTCCTTTCGAGTTCATCACCATCGGCGGCGCCGCCATCGCCACCTTCGTGATCGCCAACAGCCTCCACGCGGTCCGCCACACGCTCGGCGGCTTCGGCAAGGTCCTGCGCGGCGCGATCTTCGCCAAGCCCGACTATGTCGAGCTCCTGAGCCTCCTCTTCTTCTTCGCCCGCCTGGCGAACACCAAGGGCACGATGGCGCTCGAGACCCATATCGAGCACCCTGACGAAAGCTCGGCCTTCAGGAAGTTCCCGAAAATCCTCGCCAACCATCACGCTACAGAAATGATCTGCGACTATCTCCGGATGGTCGGCATGAACGCCGACGATCCCCATCAGATCGAGGACGTGATGGCGCGCGAGCTCAAGAAAACGCTCCAGGAGGAGCTCCATTCCTCGCACGCGCTCCAGGTCGTGGCCGACGCCTTGCCCGCCTTCGGCATCGTCGCCGCCGTGCTCGGCGTCATCAAGACCATGGCCCACATCGCCGAGCCGCCGATCGTGCTCGGCCGGATGATCGGCGAGGCCCTCACGGGCACCTTCTTGGGCGTGCTGCTCGCCTACGGGGTCGCCGCGCCCTTCGCCGCGCGCCTGCACGCGGTCGCCGAGGAGGAGGCCAAGTATTTCGAGGTCATCCGCGCCGTCCTCGTGGCCCACCTCCACGGCAACGCGCCCCAGGTCAGCGTCGAGACCGGGCGCAAGATGGCGCCCAATCAGCACATGCCGAGCTTCCAGGAGCTCGAGACCGCGATTCAGGCCCTCCACATCGAGGCCTGAGCCGTCACCCCGCCTGTCGCTTGAGCCACGCCCCCGCCTTCGCCACCGCCTCGCGCGCCCGCGCCACCCGCTCCGTCGCCCGCACGAACCCGTGGATGACGCCCGGAAATATCTCGCACTCGACGGGGACCTCCGCCTTCCCGAGCCGCGCCGCCAGCGCCTCGCCCTCCGAGCGCAGCACGTCGAGCTCGGCGAGATGGACGAGCACGGGCGGCAGCCCCGCCAGCTCGGCCCGCAGGGGCGAGGCGAGGGGATGCAGCCGGTCGGCCTCGCGCGGCGCATAGACGCTCCAGTAGAAGCGCATCTTCTCCGCCGTCAGCACATACCCTTGGGCGAATGCGCGATAGCTCGTCGTCTCAAGCCCGGCGTCGCACACCGGATAGACGGCGAGGATCCCCCTAAGAAGCGGCCCGCCGGTCTCCCTGAGCAGAAGCGCGCTTGCAAGTGCGAGATTCCCTCCCGCCGAATCGCCCCCCACCATCAGCCTCCCGGGATCGATCCCCCACGCGCCCCCGTTCTCCGCGAGATGCCGCACCACCGCAGCGCATTCCTCGAGCGCCTGGGGAAACTGTGCCTCCGGCGAGAGCGCATAATCCACGCTCACCACCGCGATCTCCCCGGCCGCCGCATATTCCCGCGCCAGCCGGTCGTGCGTATCGACCGAGGACCAGACCCAGCCGCCGCCATGGAAATAGACCAGCGCCGGCAGCACCCGATCGGTCCGCGGCCGGTAGAGGCGGCAGAAGATGCGCCGCCCGCGCGCCGCGACCCAGCGATCCGCGACCTCCGCCATCGCGGGCCCGCCGGACGCGGCGAGCAGGCCGAGCGCATCGTTGATGGCGCGCTGCGGCGCGAAGGGAAGCTCGAGCCGGATCGGCGGAAAGCCCGCCGCCGCCGCCTCGTTCGCCCGCTGCGCCGCCCGCATCTCCGGATCCCACCGCTCGCCCGCTTCCATCCGATCGCCCCTGCCGACTCCCGCTTCATGCAATGCCATCGCCCGCGCCTTGGCAATCACGCGCTGGGCCCAGCCGCTCCGTCCGGCGTGATCTTGGTCACACACCGGAAGGCCGCCGCGCGCTAATCTCCGGGGCCGATCACGGTGCCGTGAACCTCGGCTGACAAGGATGAGGGGGAATTTGGTCAAGCTCGCGGGCTGCAATCTTCGCGAGGTCTGGGAGCGCCTCGACCTCGCCGCCGGGATCGCCGCGCTCGTCGCCGGCTGCGCCGAGGCCCAGGAAGCGCTGGCCCGCCTCGAAGGCGACGGCTTCCTGATGGAGGCGGCGCGCCTGCTCGCCCATGCGCTCCCCAAGCGCGAGGCCACCTGGTGGGCCTGCATGTGCACCCGCCACACGGCCCCCCGCGACCTCCCGGCCCCGCAAGAGGCCGCCCGCGCCGCCGCCGAGCAATGGGTCCGCCAGCAGACCGACGAGCCGCGTCGGGCGGCCCTCGCCGCCGCCCGCCAGGCCGGGTTCGCCAGCCCCGAGGCCTGGGCCGGGGTCGCCGCGTTCTGGAGCGGCGAATCCGACCCCCCGCTCGACCATCCGCCGCTCCCGCCCGCCGACCATCTCACCGGCACCGCGGTCTCCGGCGCGGTCGCGCTCGCCGCGGTCCGTTTGCGGCCGGAACGGCAGAAGGACCGGCTTGCCCGCTTCCTCGAGAGCGGTCACAACATCGCCGCGGGCGGACCGGGAAGGCTCACGCCCGAGGAGGGGTGATCGGTCGGCCCGTTCTCGCCGCCGCCGCGCATTGAGGCCGATCGCCAGTCCCGCCCGCGCCCGCCCAGATCGGAGGCCGAGAGGAGCCCTGATGATCCGCCGCCGTGCTCTCTTCCTTCTTCCCTCCGCGCTCGCGCTCGTCCTGCTCGAGGGCTGCGCCACCGCGCCGACCGGCCCCGTCGGCCTCAACCTCACCGTCCATGCGGGCATGGACATCAATCCCGATTCCAACGGTCGCGCGACACCCGTGCCGGTCCGGCTCTACCAGCTCACCGATACCGCCGGCTTCGACCGGACGAACCTCTACGCCCTCGTCACCCACGAGCAGGACGCGCTGGGGGCGGAGCTGCTCGGCTCGGAGGAGTTCGTCGTCACCCCGGGCACGGCGCGCACGGTCAACCGCACGCTCGCCGCCGGCACCCGCTATGTCGGCATCGCCGTCCTCTTCCGCGACGTCGATCGCGCCGACTGGCGCGTCACGGCCCCGGTCTCGGGGAGCGGGCCGACCGACCTCACGCTCACCATCTCCGGCCTCCGGGCAACGCTCGCCTAAAGCGGGATGGGTTCGCTCCCGCTCACCCATCCCGCTCTAGGTCTTTGTTTTTCCCGCGTGATTCACGCCTTCGGCGATCACGCTCTAGAGCGGGATGGGATCGCTCGCGCTCATCCATCCCGCTCTAGGTCATTGTTTTATCGCGTGATTCAGACCTACGGCGATTCCGCCTTCGGTCATCACGCTCTAGGGCAGCGGCTAATCGTTAAAGGTCCCCGCGGATGAGCCATCTCGCCTTCCGCTCCTTCGCGGCCACCCATCCCGGCGCGCGCCGCACCCTCAACGAGGACAGCTACGTCGACCGCCCCGCGCTCGGCCTCTGGGCGGTCGCGGACGGCGCCGGCGGGCACGAGGCGGGCGAGGTCGCCGCTTCGATGATCGCCGAGACGCTCGGCGCGATCGCCCCGGGCCTCCCCGCCGCGGTACTCCTCGAAGAAGCGGCACGCCGCATCGCCGCCATCCACCACGCCTTGCGCGCCGAGGCGGCGCGGCGCGGGCCGCGCGCCGTGATCGCAGCCACGCTCGTCGTTCTGCTCGCGAGCGGCGATCGCTTCACCTGCCTCTGGGCCGGCGACGCGCGCGCCTATCTCTTCCGCGCCGGCTCCCTCACCCAGCTCACAAGCGACCACGGCCCTTCCCAGCCACCCTCCGCCGCTTTCCCGCGCACCCAGGCCGTCACCCGCGCCGTCGGCGCGGACCTCGACGATTTCGCGCTCGAGAGCACCGGGGACGCGCTCGCCGCCGGCGACCGCTTCCTCCTCTGCAGCGACGGCGTCTCGAAATGCCTCGAACCCGCCGAGCTCGCCGCCCTTCTCGGCGCCCCGCAAGGCGTCTCGCCGACCGAGCTCCTGCTTGCCGCAGCACTCGCCCGCGAGGCTTCCGACAACATCACCGCGGTGGTGATCGACGCGCTCCCCGCCGACTGACGAGATCGCCAAGTCCCTTCCCGCCGCCGCGCAACCCCGCTTATGCTCCCCGCGCATGCAGGGAGAGCAAAAATGCTGACACGCCGAACGCTCCTCGCCTCTTCCGCCGCCGTCGCCGCATCGCCGCTCGCGGCGGGCCGGGCCCGTGCGGCAACGCCACCGGGCATCGTCGTCATGGCGAAAGAGATCGACGACGTCATCTCCTTCGATCCCGCCCAGTCCTACGAATTCACCGACACCGAGGTCGATGCGAACGTCTATCGCAAGCTCGTCTCGCCCGATCTCGGCGATCTCAGCAAGATCGACCCGGATCTCGCCGCAAGCTACGAGGTCTCGTCGGACGGCAAGACCTTCACCTTCCATCTCACGGAGGACGCGCTCTTCCCCTCGGGCAAGCCGATGACCGCCGCGGACGCCGAGTTCTCGCTCCGCCGCGTCGTCACCCTCAACCTCACCCCGGGCTTCATCCTCACCCAGTTCGGCTTTACCAAGGACAATGTCGCAAGCCTCATCCGCGCGACCGATCCGCACACGCTGGTGATGGAGCTCCCCAAGCCGGCGGCCACCAGCTTCGTGCTCTACTGCCTCTCGGCCAATGTCGGCGGCATCGTCGAGAAGGAGACCGCGCTCGCCCATGAGCAGAAGGGCGATCTCGGCAATCACTGGCTGACCAGCCATTCCGCCGGCAACGGCCCCTACCAGCTCACCGCCTGGTCGGCGAGCGACCACATCACGCTCACCGCCAATCCGCACGCCGCGGCCGCGCCGCTGACGCGGGAAATCTTCATCCGCCACGTCAAGGATCCGGCGAGCCAGGTGCTGATGGTCCGCACCGGCGACGCCGACATCGCCCGCGACCTCACCCCCGATCTCCTCGCCGCGGTCGCCAAGGATCCCAACCTCTACCGGCTCACCACGCCCTCCACCAACCAGATGTATCTCGCCGGCAACGAGGGCTACGCGCCGCTTGCCAAGCCCGGCGTCCGCCAGGCGATCAAGTGGGCGATCGACTATGACGGCATCCAGAAGAACATCGTCCCCGCCACCTACATCGTGAACCAGGGCTTCGAGCCCACGATGATCCTCGGCGGCACCACCGCCACGCCCTTCCACAAGGATCCCGCCAAGGCCAAGGCGCTGCTCGCGGAAGCCGGCTACGCGGGAGGCTTCACCGCCACCCTCGATCACTTCTCCGACCACCCCTACACGGACATCGCCGCGGCGATCCAGGCCGATCTCGGCGCGGTCGGCGTCAAGGTCTCGCTCCTGCCCGGCACCCGCAGCCAGGTCTTCACCAAGATGCGCGCCCGCCAGCACCAGTTCATCCTCTCCGAGTGGTACCCCGATTATTTCGATCCCAACTCGAACGCCCAGGCCTTCTGCGCCAACCCCGACGATTCCAACAACAGCCCTCTCAAGATCATCGCCTGGCGCTGCCATTTCCATAACCCGACGCTCACCGCCGAGGTCCTCGCCGCCTCGCAGGAGCTCGACACCGCCAAGCGCGTCGCGATCTATCGGACGATGCAGCAGCAGTTCTGGGACGATTCGCCGATCGCCTTCATGCTCCAGAAGAACGACACCGCGGTCCTGCGCAAGACCGTCACCGGCTTCCATCTCGGCGCGCAGTCGGACTTCACCCGCTACGACAAGATCGCCAAGGCATGAGCCGCCGGCGCGGAGCGGGGCGGCTCCGCGCCCTTTCCGCGAGCGCCGCCAGCATCCCCATCACCCTCTTCGGCCTGATCCTCGTCACCTTCGTCATCGGCCGCGTGATGCCCATCGATCCGGTGATCGCGATCGTGGGCGACCACGCGCCGCCGGACGTCGTGGCCCATGTCCGCGCCGAGCTCGGGCTCGACCGCCCGCTGCCGGTCCAGTTCGCGATCTATCTGAAGCGCCTCGCCGAGGGCGATCTCGGAAACTCGGTGATGACGAGCCACAGCGTCGCCACCGACATCGTCGAGTTTTTCCCCCGCACCTTCGAGCTCGCGACCGCGGCGATCATCATCGCCGTGCTGATCGGCGTGCCCGCCGGCGTCTTCGCCGCCGCCCGCCCGGGCTCGCGCCTCGACCACCTCGTCCGTGTCGTGAGCCTCGCCGGCCAGTCGATCCCCGTCTTCGTGCTGGGCCTGATCTTCCTCCTCGTCCTCTATGCCGAGCTCGGCTGGCTGCCCGGCTCCGGCGAGATCGGCGTGCTCTACGAGGGAACGGTCCCGACCGTCACCGGCATGCTGGTCCTCGATTCCGCCCTCGCCGGCAACTGGGCGGCCTTCCAGAGCGCGCTCGCCCATCTCGTCCAGCCGGCCCTCGTGCTCGCCCTCTACAGCCTCGCCTACATCACGCGCATGACGCGCGCCTTCATGCTCGACGCCCTCGGCTCGGAATATATCGTCGCCGCGCGCGCAAAAGGCGTGCCCGAGCGCCTCGTCCTCTGGCGCCACGCCTTCGGCAACATCGCGGTCGGTCTCGTCACCGTGCTCGCGCTCGCCTATGCGAGCCTGCTCGAGGGCGCGGTGCTGACCGAGACGGTCTTCAGCTGGCCCGGCCTCGGCCTCTACCTCACCACCTCGCTCCTCGACGCCGACATGAACGCGGTGCTCGGCGCGACGCTCGTCATCGGCTGCATCTATGTCGGCCTCAATTTGCTCGCCGACCTCGCCTACCGGCTGCTCGATCCCCGCGTCCGATGAACGAAAGCACGAGGCCCGCAATCCTCCTGCCCGCCCGCACCTCGCTCCGCGCCTGGCTGCTCGCGGAGGACCCGGCCTCCCGCCGCCAGACCGCCTGGGGCGCGCTCTATCGCGGCTGGTGCCGCTTCGCCGCGAACCGCCTGGCGCTCGCCGGCCTCATCGCCGTTCTGCTCCTGGTCCTGCTCTCGCTCGCCGCCCCGCTGCTCGCGCCTTACAATCCCTACGCGCAGAACCTCGCCGACCGCCTCCGGCCACCCTCCGCCCAGCACTGGCTCGGCACCGACGAGCTCGGCCGCGACGTGCTCTCCCGCCTCCTCTATGGCGGGCGCCTTACGCTCGGCATGGTGGTCGCGGTCGTCGCCCTCGTCGCACCCGCGGGCCTCCTCATCGGCTGCGTTGCCGGCTATCTCGGCGGCGCGGCCGACCGCGTGCTCATGCGCCTCACCGACATCTTCCTCGCTTTCCCCCGCCTCATCCTCGCACTCGCCTTCGTCGCCGCGCTCAAGCCCGGCATCGTGAGCGCGGTGATCGCAATCGCGCTCACCTCCTGGCCGCCCTACGCGCGCATCGCCCGCGCCGACGCGCTCACCATCCGCGACGCCGACTTCATCGCCGCGGTCCGCCTGATGGGCGCAGGCCCTCCCCGCATCGTCTTCCGCCACATCGTCCCGCTCGCCCTCTCGAACGTCATCGTCCGCGTGAGCCTCGATATGGCCGGCATCATCCTCACCGAAGCGGGCCTGGGCTTCCTCGGCATGGGCGCGCAGCCGCCGGCCGCGGAATGGGGCACGATGATCGCAACCGGGCGCGACTACATCCTCCAACAATGGTGGGTGCCGACGTCACCCGGCATTGCGATCTTCATCGCGGCCCTTTCCTTCAACCTCCTGGGCGATGGTCTGCGCGACGTGCTCGACCCCAAATCCCACTGAAACATGCGCGTCGAAATCGAAGACCTGCACATCTCTTTTCCCGATCGTTCGGGCGCCCATCAAGCGGTGCGCGGGGTCGATCTCGCGATGGGCACCGAGAAGCTCGCGATCGTCGGCGAATCGGGCTCGGGAAAATCGCTGACCGCGCGCGCGATCCTGGGCCTCACCCCGCAAGGTGCGCTGGTGCGCGCGAAAAAACTCCTCTTCGATAACATCGACATCTCACGCGCCTCGCCCCGCGCGCTCTCCGCGATCCGCGGCCGCCGTGCCGGGCTGATCCTCCAGGACCCGAAATTCGCCCTCAACCCGGTGATGACCGCAGGTAGGCAGATCGCCGAACCGCTCCGCCTCCACAAGAAGCTCTCCGCCAAGGCCGCGCGCGCCGCCGCCGCCGACCTCCTCGCGCTCGTGCAGATCCGCGATCCCCACGAGGTCGCCGAACGCTATCCCCACGAGCTCTCGGGCGGCATGGGCCAGCGGGTGATGATCGCGATGATGCTCGCCGCCGACCCCGAGCTCCTGATCGCGGACGAGCCCACCAGCGCGCTCGACGCCACCGTCCAGGCGGAGATCCTCCGCCTCATCGAGGACCTCGTCTCGCGGCGCGGCATGGGCCTCATCCTGATCAGCCACGATTTGCCGCTGGTCGCCCATTTCTGCGACCGCGTGGTGGTGATGTACGCCGGCCGCGTGGTCGAGACGCTGCGCGCCGCCGACCTCGTCCGCACCACCCATCCCTACACGCAGGGCCTGCTCGCCTGCCTCCCGAGCCTCAACCACCCGCGCCGGCGGCTTCCCGTCCTCGTGCGCGATCCCGCCTGGGCTGCCCTTTGATCGTTGTCGAGGATCTCCGCGTCCGCTTCGGCGCCTTCGCCGCCGTCCGCGGCGTCTCCTTCGCGGTCGGGAAAGGAAAAAGCTTCGGCATCGTGGGCGAATCCGGCTCCGGCAAGTCGAGCGTCCTGCGCGCACTCGCCGGCCTCATCCGCGACTGGCAGGGCCGCATCCTGCTCGAGGGTTCGCCACTCCCGCCGCACCGCCCGCGCGCCTTCTTCCGCCGCGTCCAGATGGTCTTCCAGGACCCTTACGGCTCGCTCCATCCGCGCCAGACCATCGACCGCCAGCTCGCCGAGCCGCTGATCGTCCACGGCATCGGCGAGATCGACGCGCGCATTCCCCGCGCGCTCGACGAAGTCGCACTCCCCGCCAATCTCCGCTTCCGCTATCCCCACCAGCTCTCCGGCGGCCAGCGCCAGCGCGTCGCCATCGCCCGCGCGCTGATCGCCGGTCCCGATGCGCTTCTCCTCGACGAGCCCACCAGCGCGCTCGACGTCTCGGTGCAGGCCGAGGTGCTCAACCTCCTCGCCGATCTCCAATCCGCCCGCGGCCTCACCTACATCCTCGTCAGCCACAACCTCGCCGTCGTCGCCCATCTCTGCCCGGTCATCGGCGTCATGCTGGCGGGCGAGCTCGTCGAAACCATCGGCGTCGATGATCTCCGCGCCGGCCGCATCGCCCATCCCCACACCGCAAGCCTCCGCGCGCTCGCGGTCGAGCTCGAGGAGGTATGAGAAGCGCCTCCGCCGGCCGCCCGAAGCCGCCCGAGCCGCGCAGCCACATCGCCCTCTGGGCCGCCATCGCCGCGAGCCTCGTGATCCTCGCCGCGCTCGACTTCATCTTCTTCCCAACACCCTCCCTCCCGATCGGCACCGCCGACGCCGCCCAAATCCTCGCCGCCCACCCGGCCAAGCCCCTCTATCTCCGCTTCCGCCCCGATCCCAACATCCCCCCTTTGAACATCATCGTCATCGTCTTCCCGACCGCGAACCAACAATCCGCCACCTTCAACCGCATCACCGCCTTTCTTCTAAGGGCCGGCATCCCCCATGACCGCGTGCTCTCCGATCCCGAGCTCGCCGCGGTGATCCACACCTCCGGTCCCTTCACCCTCGCCCACGCCTACCGTGCGGCCGACCTCGTCCGCTTCTTCCGCCTCATGGCGCTCGATCACGTCGCACCGAATCCCGACGAACGCCGCCTCCACCTCCTCCTCGGCGTGCTCCACTGGTCAGCCCCCGGCGCGGTCGGCGCCATCGTCGCCCTCGGCCCATCCAGCCAGGCCGCGCGCGCGAACCTGCTCTCCCACGCACTCGCCAACGCCGCCTATTTCGTCAGCCCCGCCTACGCCGTCTACGCGCAGCACTTCTTCCACGACACGCTCACGCTTCCCGAGCAAACCCTCTTCACCCGCTACCTCGCCGCGCACGGCTACGACACCGACCTCACCAACCTCGTCGTCAACGAAACCCAATCCCTCCTCTGCTTCACGCCCGCCTTGGACCCCACCGCAATCGGCCTCACCCAACCCCAAGCCCAATCGCTCCGCACCCGCTTCCTTCAAAAACTTCCCCTCGCCTGGCTTGGTCAGCTCACTCCGTAAACCTTCCTGACGGGACAGCTTGAAACTATGCTTGATCAGGCATACCTTCCGGAAGGTTCGACGGCATGGTGAAGCCTGCCGGCGAAGACTTGCCCAAACCGGTGCGCTGGGTCGGCAGCAGCAAGGAGGATTTGAGCGATTTCCCGGACGAGGTGCGGCGGCGGGTTGGCGGCGCGCTGTGGGAAGCCCAGATCGGCCGCAAGGCATTCTACGCGAAGCCGCTCAAGGGGTTCGGCGATGCCGGCGTACTGGAGATCGTGGACAATTTCGACGGCGATACGTTCCGGGCGGTGTACGCGGTGCGACTCAGCCGGGCCGTCTATGTGCTGCACGCCTTCCAGAAGAAATCCAAGCGCGGCGCCGCCACGCCGAAGGCCGAGCTGGAGCTGATCGACCAACGGCTGAAGCGAGCGAGAGAGGATTACGAGCAATGGTCAAAGAGCGACAAGCCGACATCCCGGTAACCGAGAGCAGCGGCAACGTCTTCGCGGACATGGGCTTGCCGGAGGCCGAGGAGGAGCTGGCCAAGGCACAGCTCGCGAGCCACATCCGGCAGGTGATCAAGCGTCAGCGTCTGACCCAGATCGCGGCGGCGGCCCTCATGGGCATCGATCAGCCGAAGGTGTCGGCGCTGCTCAACGGACGGCTGGCGAACTTTTCGAGCGAGCGCCTGATGCGCCTCTTGACCGCGCTCGGCCAGGATGTGGACATCACGGTCAGAGCGAAACCGCGCAATCGTGCGCACGGCCGCATTCGTGTTGTTGGCGAAACGCACGCTTGAGGATACCGCGAAAGAATTCTCCGCCGCGCACGGCTACGACACCGACCTCACCGACCTCGTCGTCAACGAAACCCAATCCCTCCTCTGCTTCACGCCCGCCTTCGACCCCACCGCACTCGGCCTCACCCAATCCCAAGTCCAATCGCTCCGCACCCGCTTCCTTCAAAAAATTCCCCTCGCCTGGCTCAAAAGGGCAGGGGCTCTGCCCCTGCACCCCGGCAAAGGCGGAGCCTTTGCAATCCATTCCCAAGAGCCTGACCCGAATCGGGTTCGCAAGAATGCGAAGGCCCTGAAGCGATGAGACACAGGTCTGTGAGGTTGAGCGCTGCCAGTAACGGGCCCGGGTTACGGGCGAAAAGAGGGGCCTCGGTCCAGGGCAGGCTGGTAATCATTGACGGATTGCACGACTTCGGCAGCCCCGGCGATTGCCCGCAAGAGGCGACGACCAGGGAACCCGCCGATCCGCGCGGTTTCCTCTTAGTCGGGACTTCGCGAATACCTGCGCACCGTTTCCATAGTGGGCATTATGCGGCGATCGACTGATCGCCGCGAGTCAGACCTACCACAAGATGTTGAGTCAGAGGCCAAGGCGAAAAATCGCTTGACGTCCCGCATATAGAGCGCTATGTTGCGCTAATCGAGCAACATTACCGAGAGAACCCATGAAGATATCCCCCGACCAGTGCCGCGCCGCGCGAAGCCTCTTCACAATGTCGCGGCAGGAGTTGGCCAACGCCAGCGGCGTAAGTCTCCGCACGATCACCAGCTTTGAAGACACAACCGACCGGGTGCCAACAGCCGCCAATCTCGCGGCGATCCGAACCGCGCTGCAACGCCTTGGTGTCGTGTTCACCCATGCCGGTGTGGAATGGGTGCCTCCGTTTACCGAAAAGCAAGTGCGTGTCATTGGGGCGCTTCAGGTGCGGAACGGCCCACGCATGGCAACCGTAGCTGACGTCATGGTCGAAACTGGGTGTTCGCGGGGCGATCTGGAAGCTTTAGCCGAACTCCAAATTATCGCTGGAATTGATGGCTACCTACTGCTGACCGCGATTGGTCTGCATATCCCGGCGCTTCTACAGGGCTACGAAGCCCGCATGTCGGCGCGCAGGGTGAAATATGCACCGATCAATTATACCGTCCTGCTTGACGATAAATCGGTGTTTCATGCCCAGACCGCGACCGTGTTTCGCATCAAAGATGACGGGACGCTAACGGTGCTGTTTCCGGCTGGCCTTGGCGAAGACGAGCTTGAGCAAGCCATGGCGGGAGCGCGGGAAGCCCTGCGGCAGGAGCGCGAACGTGACCCTCGGATGGTGGGAAAGTACGTCTGGGCAGGATAGCCAGACCTTCCATAATCGCACGTTATGCGGCACCCGCCGGTTTGGTCGCGTAGCCTGCGAGATTCACCCGGCAGCCGTTGACAAGTTTCCTAACGCAGGCTTAGGGCCATGACGCTCCGTATCGACGGCTCCGCGGCATGGCCCGTTGCTACGTCGGAGCAGACCGACAAAATCACCGGTCAGACTCCAGCCCCAGCCGGATAAAAGTCGGGGGCAACGTCACGAAGCCCGACCCCGCGAAAGCGAGCGGTACAGCCCAGGGCGGGGGTCCCACCCAGCGCGAGGCCGCGAATAGCCGTTGAGCGCCGGAAAAAAGCCTCCATAATGCTTCTCCCGCGACCGCACGCCACCTTGCACCCCGGCTCGCGACTATCACGCCGGGGCCGAGCCTCGCGGGCGGACGTTACGGTGGCAGTGGAGGGGGGCAGCGACGACGATGACAGTTTATTGGGTAGTCGGGCTGCTCGCCGCCCTGTGGGTCGCCTTCCTCATCGGCGCGAAACTGGAGGCGTGGTCCTGGCGGATGTCCGCCAACGACAGGATGTGCGCGCCGGTATTTTCGGGCGGCAGGGTATACTACGTGCTAACGGAGACTGAGTTCCAGCGCGTCAAGCAGGTGGCCCGCGCCGCCGCCGCGGCAAATCTCGCGACGCCCGACGAGCCGTGGCAAAGCTGGAATATGCCGGTAGCGAAGATCTGGAGGCGCGTGTGGAGGGAGGGCGGACGCGAGGAGCGAATCCCCTGACCGCGCCCGCACGGTCCGAACTCGGCAACGCGAACTCCCACTGGGCTGCCGGAGGGGCAAGAGACCGACCGGTGCGCGCACCGTGCGGCGCCCGCCCTGTTTCGGTGCACACGTGCTCGCCATCACGCGAACTGCCATTGCGGGCGCGCGCAGCGAATGCGGCTCCCGCCGAACTCAGCGCCGTCCGAGGGCCAAGCCTCTCAGCGACCGGCCTGCGACGTCCGAGCAGTAGGCCCGCGCGCCGCGGCCAGCCCGGACTGCCTAAGCTCCTCGAGGCACTCGCCCGCGGTGACGCGGTGACGGCGACGCGCATCGACCGCCTCGCCCGCTCGACCTTCGATGTTCGCCATCGTCAAGCGCATCGTGGACGCCAAGGCGCAATTCCGGTCACTGGCGGAGCCGTGGGCCGACACCGGCACCAGCACCGGACGCTTGATGCCTGCTGTGCTTGGCGGCCTCGCGGACGCGGGGCGCGACCTTATCCGCACCCGGACGGCCGAGGGCCCCAGCCAGGCGAAGGCGCATGGACAGCACATGGGCCGCCCGCCGAAGCTCACGCTGCAGCAGCAGAAGGAAGCACGGCGGCGGCGGGCCGAGGGCGCGACGCTCAACGAGCTGGCGAAAGGCTACAACGTCGGCCGCGCCACAATTTCGAGGCTCGGGGCGTGATTAACCGCAATTGCAGTCGTCGGATAGATCCGTGAGAGATTGGGCGAGCGACGCAAAGCAGCAATACGCGGAGCTTCCTGCATATGCAGCCGCGCGAACGACCGAGCTTTCCCACTTTCTCCAACCATATGTGGACGCCACAGACCTGTACGGGAGGCTGATTTGCGAGATAACGCTAGTTCTGGGAGAGATCCCGCCCACGGCGAAGCAGGAGAGCGCCGTACGAGACCTCATGGCGGATGCGTTCGATTTTTTTGTACGAGACACGAGCATTGATTCTCAAAGGAAAGGTCGAGATTGCTTATCCTCTGGCCCGCAGAGCATATGAATCCCTGTCATTGATGGTAGCCCTCCATTTTAGCCCACGACTGGCGAACCGCTGGGTTGCTGGCAAAGAAGTCGCAAATGCGGACGTTCGCCGCGTACTGGCTCAGCATCCCATGGGAGAATCTGAACAAAACACGAGGGCGCTGTATACTTTTTTTAGCCAAGCTACCCACCCGAACCGGAACCTCATGGCGGCGAGGTTTCTCGGCGACGGCAACCAGTTCGTCTTAGGTTCCGTCGGGTTGCCGAGTCTTACCCTGTTGGCTGACTACGCCCTCAAGACGCTGAGCCTTTGGTTCTGGTTCGGCGCGTTCGTTAGTTTCACCTATCTACCTGCGCTTGGGGAAGCCGATCCTGGGTTGGTGGAGACTTACCACACGGCTGCAGAGACCGCCACGCGAGTAGCCCCATGGCTCGCGCAACAGCTCAAGCATGTCCTAGCACAGGAAAAAGCTGAATTGCGGCGATGACACGCGGGTTAGGCTATAAGGTTTCCACCGGGCCCTTTGCGTTGATCGACCTCGCCGACTTTCCGTAAAGCGGCTTATGCAACGCGACTCCTCCGCAAGCCATCCCCCAATCATTCGCCGCAATTTGCGCACCCTTCCGGGACCCTAGTACCCGCTTTCCTTCTTAGGTGAGTCGTGATTTAAGATCGGGATGATTCCCGAGGCAAGAGAAGTTCGGCTGACGGCGAAGGTACGCAAGCTGCTTGAGGCGCGCTGCCGGGCGCCGACGACGGCGCAGGGCGAGGCGAAGCGGGCGCGGATAGTGTTGCTGGCGGCTCAGGGCCGCAGCACGCGGTCGATCGCTGAGGAGGTGGGTGTTCAGCCGCGCATCGTCAGCAACTGGCGACGACGCTTTGACGAGGAGGGCCTGGCAGGGCTGAAGGACCGGTCGCGTGGAAGCAGGGAGCCGCTCTACGGTCCGGCGACGAATAAGCGCATCCTGGCGGTGCTCGATCGGCCACCACCGCCGGGCCAAGCGCGGTGGACGGGCCCGCTGGTGGCGCAGGCGCTGGGCGACGTTGACGTTCAGTATGTCTGGCGGTTTCTGCGTGAGCACAAGATCGACCTGGCCGCCCGCAAATCCTGGTGCGAGAGCAACGACCCCGCCTTCGTGGCGAAAGCCGCCGACGTGGTCGGCTTATATGTGGATCCGCCGGCCAAGGCGATTGTTCTCTGTGTCGACGAAAAGCCATCGATCCAGGCTTTGGAGCGGGCGCAAGGCTATCTGAAGCTGCCGAACGGGCGGGCCTTGACCGGGCAGAGCCACGACTACAAGCGGCACGGCACGACGACCCTGTTTGCCGCCCTCGAGGTCGCGACCGGGAGAGTGATCGCAGCGCATTCCAAGCGGCGGCGGCGGGTTGAGTTCCTCGGCTTCATGAACGGCGTTGCCGCGGCCTACCCGGATCGCGAGCTTCACGTCGTCCTCGACAATCTCAACACTCATAAGAAGAACGACCGCTGGCTCAAGCGGCATCCGAACGTGCAATTCCATTTCACCCCGACGCGGTCGTCTTGGCTCAACCAGGTCGAGACCTGGTTTTCGATTCTCCAGAGCCAGTCGCTGACCGGCGCTTCGTTCGCCGCCGTCGCCGAGCTGCAGCAGCACATCGATGCTTTCATTGCAGCCTACAACGCGACAGCAGAGCCATTCGCCTGGACCAAGAAGAGGGTCTATCAGCGACGATTTAAGAACCGCCGTATCACTCAAGTATGATTCCAGGTACTAGGTCTCTGCGGTCGTACGCACGACTTCCCATGGTCGGCCTCACACAAACGGAACCGGGCCGACTTCCATGTGACGCCCTCTGGGATCGTCCGCGTTCACCCAAGCCTCGCCCGGATCGTGGCGCAGCGCGTGTGCGCAGCCGTTCCGATGAGCCGAGTTGTCACGGCAGCGAAGTGCCGGCGAGAGCGGGTGATCGAAAGTGGGAGTGTGAGCGAAGGGGAGAGAGCGAGAGCAGCACCGAGGGAGAGAAGACGGGCGACCCTGGCGCTCCCAAAAAACGGAGCCGCAAGGCTATCCGCCTGCGCGCAACGCAGAGCCCGAGCACCAAAGCATCAGCGAGCGGAGAGCGATATGGCCGGCTGGCGATAGCTCCGACAGGATACATCGCAGGCGGCCTCCGCCGGCGCCGCCGATCCAACAGCCACCACCGCCAATTCGAGGTTCGAAGCCCGAGCGAGAGCGAGGCCGAGGGCGCATGCAAGAGCGGGAGGGGCATTACATTCTGGATAAAACAGGATTAAATAAGATCCGAGTGACAAAAGTGCGTGCGCGTGACAGGGCGCATCAGTGCTTTTGGCATGCCCCTCTCCTAAGGCATAGCCGCACCCTGCCGCATCCGCCGCGCCGCCTCGAGCACGGCCGCAACGATGCTCTGATAGCCCGTGCACCGGCAGAGATTTCCCGAGAGCGCCTCGCGCACCGCCTCTTCCGTCGGATCCGGATTCCGCGCGAGGAACTCCCGCGCCGTGATCAGGAATCCGGGCGTGCAGAATCCGCATTGCAGCCCGCCCAGCTCCCAGAACGCCATCTGCAGCGGATGCAGCCTCTCGCCTTCCGCCATGCCCTCGATCGTCTCGATCCGATGCCCGCCCGCCTGAACCGCAAACATCAAACAGGACCGCACGGGCACGCCATCGAGCGCAACCGTGCACGCACCGCACACGCCATGCTCGCAGCCGACATGCGTGCCCGTCAGCCCAAGCTCGTGGCGCAGGAAATCGGCGAGCAGCAGCCGCGGCTCGACCTCCCGCTCATACGCCGCGCCGTTCACCGTCACGCGAACGCGCCGCATCCCGCCCGCCGCCTCAGCCATCGCGTTCACCAACACTTCGTTCCAGCGCCCGCGCGAGCACGCGCGCGCTCAGCACTTCCGCCAGATGACGCCGAAACGAAGCCGAGGCATGCAAATCATCGTACGGATCGATCGCCCCCGCCGCCGCCGAAGCAGCCGCGGCGAACAGCGGCTTGGTCGGCACCTCGCCCGCAAGCATTGCCTCCGCGCCGCGCGCCCGCATCGCCCGCCCGCCGATCCCGAAGAGCACGAGCCGCGGCTCGCTGAGCCTGCCCTTTGCATCCCGCCCCACCCGCGCCATCACCCCCGCGAGCGCGAAATCCCCATGCCGGCGGCTGAACTCGATCATCGCATGGCCCGCGCCTGCCGGCCACGCCGGCAGCCGGATCTCGCAGAGCATCTCGTCCGGCTCCAGCGCCGTCGTGAGATGGGAAATGAAGAACGCCTCCGGCGAAAGAACCCGCGCCGGCCGCGCTTCGCTCCGCACCACCAGCGCTACCTCCAAGAGCGTCGCCAGCGCCGGCCACTCCGCCGCCGGGTCCGCATGCGCAAGGCTCCCGCCCACTGTTCCGCGATTCCGGATCGCGCGATGCGCAATGAAGGGAATGGTCTCCGCGACCAGCGGCTGCATCTTCGCCAGCGCCGCATCGTCCTCGAGCGCGCTCTCGCGCGTGAGTGCGCCCAGCGCAAGCGTGCCGCCATCGCCCCGCCGATAATCGAGCGCGCCCACGCGATTGATGTCGATCAGCACGCCAGGCGCCGCCAGCCGCATGTTCATCAGCGGCCCGAGCGTCTGCCCCCCAGCGAGAATCTTCGCCCCATCGCCGAATTGCGCGAGCAGCGCAAGCGTCTCCTCGATCGTCTCGGGGTCGTAATACTCGAACGAAGCGGGCTTCATGCCCCGCGCGCCCAGCCCCACACGCGCTCGGGCGTCATCGGCAGCCGGTCCACCGCCTCCACCCGCCCCAGCGCATCGGCGACCGCATTCGCGAGTGCGGCGCCCACCCCCACGATCCCCGCCTCGCCCGCGCCCTTGACCCCGAGCGGATTGAGCGGCGAGGGCGAAAGCCCGAGGTCCCGGTGGCGGATTTCGGGAACGCAGTCGGTTGCCGGCAGCAGATAGTCGGCGAGCGATCCGCTCAAAAGCTGCCCTTCGCGGTCATAGACGAACTCCTCGAAGAGCGCGCCGCCAATCGCCTGTGCCGCCCCGCCCTCGATCTGCCGTCCCACGACCTCCGGATTGATCACCGTGCCCACATCGTAGGAAATCCAGAGCCGCACCGGTCGCACCGCCCCGAGCGCCGCATCCACCTCCACTTCCGCCACCACCGCGCCATGCGCGTACGCCATGTGCTCGGCCCGGAAATAGACCGTCACCGCATCGCTCGAAGTGGCCGGGCCGGCCGGCGGGCCGCCCGGCAGCCCGCCCGCCGCCAACGCCGCCAGCGCCACAAGCCGCCCGTCCGCGGCAACCACCGCGCCCGGCACCATCGCCAGCTCCTCCTCCCCAACCCCCAGCCGCGCCGCCGCCCGCTCCTTCAGCCGCCGCGCCAGTTTGCCCGCCGCCTCATGGCACGCATTGCCCGCCAGCACCGTCGCCCGGCTCGCAAAGCTCCCGCCCCCGAACTCCAGAAGCTCGGTCTCGCCCACGCGCACCAGGATCGTCGCCGGCTGCTGCCCCAGCGCCTCGCCCGCCACTTTCGCAAGCATCGTCTCCAGTCCCTGCCCGAGGCTCGGCGCCCCCGTCGCGACCTCGATCGCCCCGCTCGCATCGAGCGCCACCCGCGCCCCCTCGAACGGCCCCTTGCCCGTCTTCTCGACGAAGCAGGCCAGCCCGAACCCGCGCCGCCCGCCACGCTTCCTCTCCGCATAACCCGACCGCGCGAGCACATCGGCCAACGCCGCCGGGTAATCGCCGCTGTCGTAAATCACATCCTCGCCGAGCGCGCGCGTCCCCACGCGATAGGGCATCGCGTCGGGCCCGATCAGATTGCGCCGCCGCAGCTCCGCCGGATCGAGCCCGATCCGCGCCGCCGCCACGTCGAGCAGACGCTCGCGCGCCGCGTTGCACTCGAACCGTCCGGGCCCGCGATAGGTCCCGGTCGGCGTCTTGTTCGTCATCACGCAGCGCACGTCGCAGCGATAGGCCGCCAGCCGATACGGTCCCGGAAGCATTCCGGCCGAAAGCTCCGGCACGATCACCCCGTGCGTGCGCATATAGGCGCCCATGTCGTTGGTGAGCCGCACCTCGAGCCCGAGCAGCGCGCCGCTCCGCGTGAGCCCGAGCCGCATCGCGTAGCGCTGGTCGCGCGAATGGTTGGCGGCGATCAGATGCTCGAGCCGGTCCTCGATCCATTTCACCGGCCGGCCGAGCCGCATCGCCGCGAAGGGGATCAAAAAATCCTCCGGGTAGAACTCGCCCCGCACGCCGAACCCGCCCCCGACATCGGGCACGATGAGCGCGATGTTCCGCTCCGGCAATCCCAGCATGCGCGCCAGCACGCCGCGATTGAAGTGCGGCACCTTGGTCATTCCCCAAACCCGGAGCCGCTTCTGCCCGGGGTCGAAATCCGCGACCAGGCCGCGCGTCTCCAGCGGCACCGCGCTGTGCCGTCCGGTATGGAAGCGGAACGTCACGATCTCGTCCGCCGCCGCCATCGCCGCGTCCAGGTCGCCGAACCCGTCGCTGAACCGGCAGGCGGCGTTGTCCTCGCATCCTGCGAAGAGCGAAGGCGGATCCTCCGCCTCCGGATCCGTCGCCGCCGGCAGCGCGTCGGCCTCGATCGTCGCGAGCGCCAGCGCGTCCTCCGCCGCATAGCGGCTCGCCGCCACCACCAGCGCCACCGGCTCGCCCACATAGCGCAGCCGCTCGGCGGCCAGCGGAAACTGCAAGTAGGGATCGAGGCTTTCGTAAGGATTGAGCCGCACCGGAATGGGCTTCATCTCGCCCAAGTCCGCCGCGGTGAAAATCCCGGCCACGCCCGGAACCCGCCGCGCCCGCGCCCAATCCACGCCCACGAGCCTCGCATGCGCATAGGGGCTCCGCAGCACCGCCGCAAAGAGCATGTGCGGCAGATCGAAATCATCGACGAAGCGTCCCTGGCCCGCGAGGAATCGCCTGAGCTCCGGCCGCCGCTCGAGCGGTCGTCCGATATAGCGGAATTCCGTCCCGCTCATCGCCCGCGCACGGCCAGTCCGCGCACCCGCTCGGGTGCGAGCGGCAGCACGATTTCCTCCGGATCGCATTCGAGCGCGTCGAGCACCGCGCCCGCGATCGCCGCCGGCGCCCCGATCGTCCCGCTCTCGCCCACGCCCTTCACGTCCGCCTCCGCGCTCTCCCGGTGCACGATCTCGATCCTCGGAATATCGGTCGCCCCCGGCAGCAGATAATCCGCAAGGCTCGCGCTCAAGAGCTGCCCCTCCGCGTCGTACACCATCTCCTCCAAGAGCGCGCTCCCGATCCCCTGCGCGACGCCGCCCCGCACCTGGCCCTCCACCGCCTGCGGATCGACCATCGCGCCGCAATCCTCGGCCACCACATAGCGCAGCACCTTCACCGCGCCCGTCTCCCGGTCCACTTCCACCAATGCAAGATGCGCCGCCGATGAATACGGCACCTTCGGCGGATCGTAGGTGCAATCCGCGATCGCGTCCTCCCCCAGCGCGGCAAGCTCCGCGAGCTCCATCCGCGCGCTGGCATCCCCAATCCGCTCGACTCCGCCCGCCCTATAACGAACCGATTCCGCCGGCAAATTCCACGCCTCCGCGGCGCGCTGCACCAGAAGCCGCTCCAGCCGAACCGCGGCGCCCAGCACCGCGCCTCCGCCGCCCACCATCGCCCGGCTCGCAAACGTGCCCGAGCCGTACGGCGTCCGCGCCGTGTCCCCGAGCACCACGCGAATCTTTCCTTCCGAAACTCCAAGCCGTCGCGCCAGGATCCTCGCGTACGCATG
Source organism: uncultured Pseudomonadota bacterium (assembly GCA_963745975.1). Classification (GTDB taxonomy): domain Bacteria; phylum Pseudomonadota; class Alphaproteobacteria; order Acetobacterales; family Acetobacteraceae; genus JAKAWQ01. The sequence goes on along the minus strand of CAVUZJ010000009.1, from coordinate 120,535 downwards.
CTTGAGCGCCTGGCCCTGCGAAGGCGTGCTCACCGCCGCCTCGATCGTCCCGTCCCGCCCGAGCCGCAGCCGCGCCGCGTCGTATCCCGGCACATGCACCATCCCCCGCCGCCGATAAACCGCGCGGTTCATCCCCGTCGCCTCCACGAAGCAGGAGATCCCGATCCCGAGCGCCCGTCCCTCGCTCCGCGCCCGCGCCTGCTCCTCCCGCCACTTCTCGTAACCTGCCTTGCTCGCCGCGAGATCGAGCAGCGCCGGATAATCGCCGCTGTCGTACGTCACGCCCGCGGCACTCGCCGCCGGCATCGCCTCGGGCCCAATCAGGTTCCGATGTCGCAACGAGATCGGATCCATCCCCGTCCGCCGCGCGAGCCGGTCCATCAGCCCTTCCATGACGAGCGGCCCGAGCGTGAACCCGACACCCCGATAGGCCCCGGTCGGGCAGCGGTGCGTCGCGACCGCCACGCCCTCGTAACGGTACGCCGGCACCCTATACGGCCCCGGCAGCGCGCTCCCGATCGTCAGCGGCTCGAGCGCGGCCGAAAGCGGAAAGCTCGAATAGGCGCCAACATCGACCACCGCGCGCGCCGCGAGCCCGAGCAGCGCCCCGTCCGGCCGCGCGTAAAGCTCGGCCTCCACCATCGCATCGCGCGCATGCACGCTCGCCAGCAGGTTCTCGATCCGGTCCTCGACCCATTGCACCGGCCGCCCGACCCGCATCGCGAGATGCGCCGCGATCAGCTCCTCGGGAAAAGCCTGCATCTTGATCCCGAATCCCCCGCCGACGTCGGGCGCGATCACGCGCACCGCGATCCCGTCGAGTGCGAGGCTGCGCGCGATGAGATCTCTCAGCAGATGCGGGATCTGCGTCCCGCTCCACACCACCAGCTCGCCCTGCTCGGGGCGGAAATGCGCGAGCACGCCGCGATTCTCCATCGCCGCGCCCGTCACTCGCGGATGGCGGAACCGCCCGCGCACCGAAACGCAATCCCCGCCCATCGCAAGCGGCGCCCCGATCGCAACGGTGAAGAGAAGATTGTCGGGAAGACCCGCATGGACCCGCGGCGCGTCCGCCGCCATTGCGGCTTGGGCGTTCGCCGCCGCCCGCGTGGGCGCATAGCCCACCTCCACCAGCGCCGCCCCATCCTCCGCTGCATAGCGGCTCGCCGCCAGCACCGCCGCGACCGCCTCGCCCACGTAGCGCACTTCGCCCACGGCGAGCGCCGGCCACTCCGTTGCCCGATAGGTGCAGCCCTCGCCCGGCGCCAGCTCGGTCCGGATCGGCCGCACGAATGGCGCAATATCCTCCCCGCTCACCACGCTCGCGACACCCGGCACCGCGAGCGCGCGCGCGGCCTCGATCCCCTCGATCCGCGCCGCCGCGTGCGGGCTCCGCACCAGCGCCAAGTGGAGCGTTCCGGGCAGGTCGATATCGTCGAGGAAGCGGCCGCGGCCCAGAACAAGCGGCCGGTGCTCGGATGGGGGAGGGGAGGGCGGCCTGATCGGGGCACCCCGCGAACTTGTTCGCGGGGACCCCGTCGCCGCCTCATCCATCGCGGAGCGCGTCCATCAGCGGCTTCTGCTGCCCGCCATCGATCTCGATCATCGTCCCATTGACGAACCGCGCGCGCTCGGAGGCAAGGAACACCACGAGGTCCGCGACCTCCTCGACCTCGGCGATGCGCCCGAGCGGGATGCTGCGCGGCGCCAGCCGGTCGGCCTCCTCGACCGAAAGCTTCATGTCGCGCGCCATCGCCCGCACCAGCCCGTCCCAGCGCTCGGTCCGCACCGGCCCGGGATTGACCGCGACGAAGGTGATGTTCTCGCGCCCGAACTGGCCGGCGAGCGAAAGCGTCAGGTTCTGCCCCGCCGCATTCGCCGCTCCCGGCGCGATCTCCCAATAGGAATGCTTGATCCCGTCATTGCCGATCAGGTTGACCACCCGCCCGCCGCCCTGCCGGCGCATCGTCGGCAGCACGGCGCGGATCAGCCGCACATAGCCCAAAAACTTCAGTTGCAGCGCCTGCTCCCAGTCCTCGTCCGAGAGATGCTCGATCACACCCCCGCGCGCGCTGCCGGCATTGTTCACCAGGATGTCGATCCGCCCGAACCGCTCGACCGTCGCCGCCACGAACCCTTCGGCGTCCTCCGTCCGCGTGAGGTCCGCCCGCACGCCCAATGTTTCGACCCCGGTCTCCTCGGCGAGCGCCGCCGCCGTCGTCTTCACCTCCTCCTCCGTCCGCGCGCAGAGCGCCACCTTCGCCCCCTCCCGCGCGAAGCCCGCCGCGATCGCCTTGCCGATTCCCTTGCTGCCGCCGCTCACCAGCGCGACCCGGCCGCGCAGTCCGAGGTCCATCCGCTCCGTCTCCCGTTCGCCCCTGCAACGGCCGTACCATCCGCCCCGCCCGCGCGTCAACGCCACGGAAGGTCGCGCGCGCCCTCGCTCTCGCGCCGCCGCCGGCCCCCTTGTCTTCCTACTGCCCCCTTGTCTTCCTACTGATTGTTGCTCGTGACGCTGTTGTAGACGAGCCCGCCGACCAGGCCGACCCCGGCGCCGATCGCGGTGCCGAGTGCCGCGTTGCCCGCCAGCGCCCCGATCACCGCCCCGCCGGTCGCCCCGCCCAGCGTGCCGATGCCCAGGTTCTTTTGCTGCTGCGTCATGTTCTCGCAGCCGCCCAGCACCGCGATGCAAAGACCGAGTGCCACGAATTGTTTCATGGTCCTACCCTCCATGTGCGCTTATCGCCCGGCCGCGCAGGGAAAGCGCTGCATCAGGAATTCATAGAAGCCGTCCGCCGGCACCAGACCGGCGTCGGTGGGGCTCGCCTTCGCCCAGGCCACGAAGTCGGCCACCGCCTGGTTGCGCGTCGGCGCGGGACTGGGAATGCAGAAGGCGGGCTTACGGCGGGCCGCGTTGACCTGCGCCAGGATCTCATAGGCGCCGAGCAGATAGCCGTGGCAGAAATTCTGCGCGGCCGTCGTCATCATCATATCGCTGGTCGATGTGGCGGCGCAGAGCTCCGCCAGAGCGCTCGTCGTCGGCACGGCGAAGGTCTGCTCGGTCGGCGCCGTCTGCGCCCCCGCGGCCATCGTCGTCGCCGCCAGAACGCAGCCTGCCAAGATCAATCGTTTCATTTGTTCCTCCCCGGCTCTCGCGAAACCTCGCCCGCCGCGCTCTTCGAGAGCGGACCCCGCCCTGCAATCTTGAAGGACCGTGCCCGCGGTGTCATCCGCTTTTCCGCCGCACCGGAGGGCGCGGTCCCATCGGGGGGAGGGGGGCAGAGATAGAAAAACAAAGCCTGTAAATCTACGCTGAATTTACGGTTGTCTCTACGCCACGATGCCGATAAGAATTCTCATGCGCGGGATGTTACATGGATCATCCGGCCCGCGCGGGACGCAAGCATAGCGGCGTCGTGATGATCGCCGGTTCGTGACCGCCCGGCCTCCGCCGGATGGCGGAGAGGCAAGAGGCTTGGGCGAATGTGGGGTCCACGCGCGCTGCTGCTGCTTGGGGCTGTGGTTTTCGGGCTGTGCCCTGCAGCCTTCGCGCAAGCGCCGGCGCTGCCGAGCGGCGGGGCCTATGTCGCCGGGACGGGCGGCATCGCGACCGCCGGCCCGACGACGACCATCACCCAATCCTCCGCCCGCGGCATCATCGACTGGCAGGGCTTCTCGATCGGCGCCGGCAACCAGGTCCGCTTCGACAATGCCGGCGGCGCCACCCTCAACCGGGTGACCGGGACAAGCCTTTCCACGATCGCGGGGGCGCTCAGCGCGAGCGGCTCGGTCTATCTGATCAACCCCAACGGCGTGGTGATCGGGCCGGGCGGCAAAATCGTCACCGGCGGCAGCTTCGTCGCCGCGACGCGCGACGTGCCGAACAGCCAGTTCATGGCCGGCGGTTCTCTCGCCTTCTCCGGCACCTCCAACGGCACCGTGACCAACGAGGGGCGGATCGTCTCCAAGGGCGGGGACGTGGTGCTGATCGGCGAGGCGGCGACCAACGGCGGCAGCATCGCCGCCCCCAACGGCACGGCGGCGCTCGCCGCCGGCAGCGAGGTGGTGCTGAGCGCGGCGAGCGGCCCCGCCGGGGTCTACGTCGTGCCGGACCCCGCCGCCGGCGGGAACGCGACCAACAGCGGGCGGATCAGGGCGGCTGCCGTCGCGCTCGCCGCCTCGGGCGGCAATGTCTATGCGCTCGCCGGCAACCGGCAGGGGCTGATCGAGGCCGAAGGCAAGCGGACGATCGCGGGCCAGGTCTGGCTCACCGCCCCCAACGGCACGGTGAGCGTTTCCGGCACCGTCACCGCGCGCAACGCGGACGGCCCAGGGGGAATGACCGGGGGCACGATCGTCGCCGACGGCAATACGGTCACGCTCGCCGGCACCGCCCGCCTGCTCGCCACCGGCACCAAGGGGGGCACGGTGCTCGTGGGCGTCTCGGCGCCGGGCGGGGCGAACGAGGCGTCAAGCACCAGCATCGCGAACGGCGCGGTGATCGCAGCGGGCGGCACGGCACCCGGCACCGGCGGGGATATCGAGACCTCGGGCCGGACGCTCACGCTGGGTGCCGCGGACATCTCCGCCGGCCCTGGCGGGAGCTGGCTGCTCGACCCCACCGACATCACGATCGACGCGACGGCGGCGAGCACGATCTCCACGAGCCTCGACGCGGGCACCGACGTGACCGAGGAGACGTCCGCGGGCGGGACGGGGGACATCACGGTCGCTTCGCCGATCTCGTGGAGCAGCCCGGCGACGCTCACGCTCTCGGCGTTCAACAGCGTCATCGTCGATGCCGCGATCACCGCGACCGGCAACGGCAGCCTGGTCCTCGTCACCGACAACAACGACGGCGGCACGAGCAGCGGCGGGACGCTCGCCTTCGCGGGCGGCGACATCGAGTTCACCGCCCCGGGCGAGGGCGCGCTCACCATCAACGGCACGCCCTACGCGCTGATCCAGACCATGACCGAGCTGCAGGATGTCGGCAGCAGCGGCAACTATGCGCTGGCGGTGGATCTCGACGCTGCCGGCGTCAACTTCACCCCGATCGCGGAAGGTGGCTTCACCGGCACCTTCAACGGCCTCGGCAACACGATCTCCAACCTGACCATCCATTCCTCCACCGATTACCTGGTCGGGCTGTTCGGAGAGATCGGCTCCGGCGGGGTGGTCGAGAATCTCGGCCTCCTCGGCGGCAGCGTGGAAGGCAGCAATGCCGCCGGCGTGGGCATGCTGGCCGGGGGAAATTCCGGCGGCACGATCGCGAATGATTATGCCACCGGAACGGCCACCGGGACCGGCGGGACGGGCGGGCTGGTCGGGTACAACGATGGCGGCGGAACGATCGCGGATTCCTACGCGACCGGCGCAGTCACCAGCGAGGACGCCATCGGCGGCGGGCTGGTCGGGGAAAATATCGGAAGCACCGTCGAGGATTCCTACGCCACCGGAACGGTGGGCGGCGCTGGCTATCTCGGCGGGCTTGTCGGAGAACAGTACGATAGCGCAACGATAGAGGATTCGTATGCCACCGGCGCGGTGAGCGGCGGATCCGATAGCCTTCTCGGCGGGCTGGTCGGGAACAACCTCGCCACGATCGAGGATTCCTACGCGACGGGCGCGGTCAGCGGCGGCGGCGGCGGCAACGTTGTCGGCGGGCTGGTCGGGGAAAACGTCAGCGGCACGATCGAGGATGCCTATTCCAGCGGAGCGGTCAGCGCCGGCGGCAGCAACAACGTTGTCGGCGGGCTGATCGGATACGAGGACGGCGGCACGATCACGGACACGTACTGGAACGAGGACCGCAGCGGGACGACGACGGGGGTCGGGAACGGCTCCGATAGCGGCGTCACCGGCCTCAGCGGGTCCGCGGTCTTCACCGCCTCCTCCTATGCCGGCTTCACCTTCACCACCACGCCCGGCGAGACGGGCAACGCATGGGTGATCGTCGATAGCGACGGCTCGCTCAACGGCAGCAATGGCGCGACCATGCCGATGCTCGCCTCCGAGTACTCCACGAGCATCGTCAACGCGCACCAGCTCCAGCTCATGGCGATGGACCCGACGGCAAGCTACACGCTCGCCGCGAACATCGACGCCTCGGCCACCGGCTCGAGCACCTCGGCCACCACCGGCACCGATGTCTGGGGAAGCGGCGGCTTCGTGCCGGTCGACCAGAGCACTTCGTTCACCGGCACCTTCAACGGCCTCGGCAACACCGTCTCCAACCTGACGATCAATTCCTCCGCCGAATATACCGGCCTGTTCGGAGAGGTCGGCGCCACCGGGATCCTGGAGAACCTCGGCCTCGTCGGCGGAAGCGTCATCGTCACCGACGGCGGCGAGGTCGGTGAGTTGGTCGGGGCCAACGACGGCACGATCGAGGATTCCTATGCCACCGGCGCGGTCACCAGCAGCGGCAGCGACGACTACGCCGATGTCGGCGGGCTGGCCGGGTACAACAACGGCACGATCAAGGATTCCTATGCCACCGGCGCGGTCAGCAGCGGCGGCGCCTACGATATCGGCGGGCTGGCCGGGTACAACAGCGGCACGATCGAGGACGACTATGCCACTGGCGCCGTCACCGACGGCGGCGCAGGCGGGGTGGCCGATGTCGGCGGGCTGGTCGGGCACATTTACGACGGCACGATCGAGGATTCCTATGCCACCGGGGCGGTCACCGGCGGCGACGGCGCCTACGCCGGCGGGCTCGTCGGGCTGACCGAGGTCGGCACGATCGAGGATTCCTATGCCATCGGCGCGGTCAGCGGCGGTGCGGACGCCGATGTCGGCGGGCTGGTCGGGCTCAACTTGGACACGATCGAGGACGCCTACGCGACCGGCGCGGTCGGCGGCGGTGCGGACGGCGATGTCGGCGGGCTCGTCGGACGGAACCTAGGTTCGATCCTCGGCGCCTACTGGGATACGACGACGACCGGCACGGCAACCGGGATCGGCGTCAACAGCGGTTCCGGCGTGCCAATGGGCCTGACAACGACGCAATGGCTGACCGAGGGGCCGATCGCGGCCGGTGCCTGGAGCACCGCCACCTGGGTCGCGGGCTATCCCTATCCGGTCCTGAATTCGCTGCCCTACGTGCTGGTCACCGCCACCGGCCAGCTTACCTACGGCTCCTCCATCCCCGCGCCCGGCATCACCGGCATCACCGACCAGAACGGTAACGACGCAAGCGGCCTGGTCGATACGGCCGCCGTCACCTGGCTGACCACGGCGAACGCGACCAGCCCCGTCGGCGCCTACGTCATCGGCGGCACGGGTGCCACGGTCAGCCCCGGCTATCAGCTCACCTATGCCGGCACGCTCACGGTCGATCCGGCTTCGCTCACGATCACCGCGGACGACCAGACGAAGACCTACGGCGAGACTGCCACGCTCGCCGGCTACAGCGTCAGCGGGCTCCTCAACGGCGACAGCGTGACAGGCGTCGCGCTCACCAGCGCCGGCGCCGCCTCAACGGCGAATGTCGGCAGCTACGAAATCGTGCCGGGCAACGCGACCGGCATCGGGCTTGCGAACTACGTCATCACCTATGAGGACGGTACGCTTACCGTCGATCCTGCCGTCTTGACGGCCGGGCTCACCGGCAGTGTCGCGAAAATCTATGACGGCACCACCGCGGCCACGCTGACCCCGGCCAACTACACGCTTTCCGGCGTGATCGGCACCGACAGGGTCAGCCTCAACGATCCGGCGAGCGGCGTCTATCAAACCGCCGCCGTCGGCACGGGCATCCCGGTCTCGGTCAGCTTGCTTAGCCTGCTCGGCCCCGATGCCGGCAACTACGTCCTCGCCGACCCGAGCCTGACCGCCGATATCGGCGTCATCCTCCCGGCGCCTTCCGTGAAGCCGGCACCGGTCGCGCTGCCTTCCCCGATCCCGCTGCTGCCGATGCTCTCGCCTCTGCCGCAGCCGGTCCCAACCGGCGGGGCCGGCGCGCTCATGGTCCTCGGCGCCAACGGCGCCGGCCCGCTGCCTGCGATCATCGCCGAGGCCGACGCCGCCGGGCTCTTCTTCGGCCCCGGCGAGATCATGCTCTCCACCGGCCTGCCGCTCGCGGCCAGCCCCGAACAGGTCCTCATCCTTACCGGCCGGAACCGCCATCTCGGCATCGCCCTCCCGCCGGCCTCGTCCCCCGTCTCTCTCAAGGGAGGGTTCTGATCCGCCCTTTTCTCCCCCGCGCACGCCAAATCCTGGCGGCGCTGCTCGCCCTCCTCCTGCCCGCTCTGGCGCACGCCCAGGCCTATCAGCGGATCGCCCCGCGCGTTCCCGCCCCCGCCGCGCCGCCCACCGTCGCGCCGCCCGCGCCGCCGCCGCCGGCGCCTTCCTCGAACGAAGTCATCCTCCCCGCGCTGAAGGGGCTGGTCTTCGTCGGCGCGCAATCGGCGCTCCGCCCCACCGGCCTCGCCCCCGGCAGCGCCGGGCCGAGCGGAATCGCCGCCCCCGGCCTCGCGCTGCTCGCCGAGCCAAGCTTCAGCCGCACGCTCGCGCCCTTCATCGGCCGGCCGCTCACCTTCGCCGGCCTGCAGTCGATCGCCCGCCTCACCGGCGATTGGTATCGCAGCCACGGCCGGCCCTTCGTCGCGGTCACCGTCCCGCCGCAGAACGTCTCCTCCGGCATCGTCCAGGTCGTCGTGACCGAGTATCGCGTCGGCACGGTCACGGTCTCCGGCAACCGCTGGTTCTCGAGCGCCCTGCTCCGCAACGAGAGCGGGCTCACGCCCGGCCAGACCCTCACCCTGCCCGGCGTGCAGTCGGACCTCGACTGGCTCAACGCCAACCCGTTCCGCAGCGTCAACGCGATGCTCGAGCCGGGCGCCGCGCCCGGCACCACCAACGTCGTGCTCGCCGCCAAGGACCGCCTGCCGGTCCATCTCTACGCCGCCTACGACAATGCGGGCGTCCCCTGCCTCGGCCTCGGCGAGTGGAGCATCGGCGGCACCTGGGGCAATGTCGCGGGCCTCGACCAGCTCCTCTCCTACCAGTTCACCCGCAGCATCTCGGGTGCCTACAGCGCCCACGCGCTCAGCTGGTCGATCCCGCTCTCCTGGCGCGACCGGCTCCTCGTCTTCGGCTCCTACGCCACCGAGAACCCCGATATCGGCTCCGATTTCACGGAGCCCGGCCGCAGCGGCCAGGCGAGCCTCCGCTACGTCCACACCCTCCCGCGTCTCGCCCTGCCGGGCGGGCTCGGCCTCACCGAGGATGTCCAGCTCGGCTATGACTTCAAGACCACCAACAACGATCTCGAGTTCGGCGGCATCAGCGTCTTCACGGGCCAGGCCGAGATCGATCAGTTCCCCCTGATCTACGACGCCACGCTCACCGATCCGTACGGCCAGACTTCATTCCAGAACCAGCTCGTGCTGAGCCCCGGCGGCATGACCGGGGCGAACAACGACGAGGCCTTCCAGACCCTCGTCCCCGGCTCGGCGGCCAATTACGTCTATGACCGTGCCGGCCTCACGCGCGCCACCTTCCTCCCCGCGGGCTTCTCCTGGATCGGCCGCGTCCTCGGCCAGGTCTCGGACCGCAATCTCCTGTACAGCGAGCAGCTCGGCGCCGGCGGCCCCGACAGCGTCCGCGGCTACGACACGGACACCGCACTCGGCAGCCAGGGCGTGCTGCTCAGCAATGAGATCCGCGCCCCCGCCTTCAGCTTTTCCCGACTTCTCGATCTTCCCACCAAGCTGCGCGATCAGGAGCAGCCTGGGATTTTCTGGGACTATGCGCTGGTCTCGCAAGTCGAGCCGATTCCCGACGAAGTCAACAAGGCCAACCTCTCGAGCGTGGGCGTGGCACTGCACGCGACCCTCGGCCGATACGCCGATCTCAACTTCGACCTCGGCTGGCAGCTCGTCCCGGCACCGGGCACCGACAAGCGCGGCGTCTTCGGCGATGTCGCCGTCGTCGTCGGATACTGATCAGACCGGGCTCAGCTCTCGAGCTCGCTGTCCCAATAGAGATAGTCGCGCCAGCTCTCGTGCAGATAGTTCGGCGGAAACCCCCGCCCGCGGTCCTGCAGCTCCCACGTCGTCGGCCGCTCCGGTGGCTGCATCGGATACATCCGGCACTCGCGCGGCAGCCGCGCGCCCTTGCGCAGATTGCACGCCCCGCACGCCGTGACGACATTCTCCCACACCGTCCGCCCGCCGCGCGAGCGCGGAATGATATGGTCGAACGTGAGGTCCGGCGCCGGATGCCGCACCGCGCAATACTGGCAGGTGAACCCGTCGCGCAGAAATACGTTGAACCGGGTGAAGGCCGGCCGCCGCGCCGTCGTCACATAGTCCTTGAGCGCGATCACGCTCGGCAGCCGCATCGCGAGCGAGGGCGAGCGCACCTCGACCTCGTATTCGTTGAGCACGGAGACACGGTCGAGGAACACCGCCCGCACCGCGTCCTGCCACGACCACAACGAGAGGGGAAAATAGGAGAGGGGACGGAAATCCGCGTTCAGCACCAGCGCGGGGAACTGTTGGCCACCGTCCGGCAACCGCCGCTCCTATATCGGCGAGGAAGGTGGGACAAGCGCTGGTAGGCCAAACCTTCAACAACCGCGAGCGCTTGTGTGCCACCGGAAACGGATGCCCTTATCGCAGAGCCGCTTCGCTCCCGCAAGCCACCCCTCAGCCTTGCGCGAAGACACGTTGAAGAAAAAGCGCCCCCGCCGAGAGCCCCGAATTGTCGATCCCGTGCCCGAGCCGCGGCACGTAGAGCGCCTCGACCTCCACCCCCGCTTCCTCGAGCTGCTGCTCCGCCTGGCGCGAGAGAAACGCCGGCAGCACCGTGTCCTCCTCGCCGTGCACGATCAGCACCGGCGCCTCGTTCGCCCGCTCCGCCTTGAGCGTCTCCGGCGCGATCAGCGCGCCCGAAAAAGCGAGGATGCCCCGCGGCCCCGGATTGCGCCTGAGCCCGGTGAAGAGCGCCGTCATCGCCCCCTGGCTGAACCCCATCAGCGCATAGGCGTCCCCCGCCAGCCCGAGCCGCGCCAGCTCGGCGTCGATGAAGGCGGCGAGATGCGCCGCCGCGCGCCGCACCCCCGCCTCGAGATGCGCCGGCGTCCGGTCCGCGAGGTCGAACCATTGCCGCCCGAACGGCCCCATCCCGTTCCGCTCCGGCGCATCGGGTGCCACGAAGCAGGCGCCCGGCAGCGATTTCTCCCAATAGGGCGCGAGGTCGATCAGGTCGTGCCCGTCCGCCCCGAGCCCGTGGCACAGCACCACGAGCTGCGCCGCCTTCCGCCCGCCCTTTGGCCCATAGCGCGGGCCGTCGAGCAGCGCCGGCGCATCAGCCATCGGCGAAGAAGCGCCGCCGCGGCGCCGTCCCCAAGGGGGTCCCTGGCGGCGTCCGAGCCGCCTCGGGCAGCAGCCACCGGCCGAAGAATTCCTTCCCGGCCTTGAGCGCCGCCCCGTCCATGATGTGCCCCGACCCCGGCAGATAGACCCCCTGCACCGGCACCCCGGCCGCGCGCAGCGCCCGCTCCGCGTCGCGCGAATAGAAAGCCGGCACGACCGGGTCCGCGAGCCCGTGCGCCAGCATCACCGGCGCCCGGTTCGCCAGCTCTTCCTCCAGCGTCTCCGGCGCGATCAGCGCCCCGGCATAGCAGAAGATCGCCCGCGGTCCCGGATCGCGCCTGAGCCCCGCGAACAGCGCCGTCATCGCCCCCTGGCTGTAGCCCGCCAGCGCATAGGCGTCCCGCGCCAGCCCCGCCCGCGCGAGCTCGAAATCGATCACCGCGTCGAGCGCCGCCGCCGCACTCCGCACGCCCACCGCCAGCACCGCCGGCGTCCGGTCACGCGCATCGAACCAGGCGTGCCCGTCGCCGCCCCGCGGCGCCGGCTCCGGCCCGCTCGGTGCGACGAACAGCGCCCGCGGCAGAAGCTGGCCGAACTTGGGCGCGAGCTGGATGATGTTCTCCCCGTTGGAGCCCATCCCATGGCAGAGGACCATGAGGAGATCGGCCGCGCCGCCACCCTCCGGTCCCCACCGGCAAACCTCGAGAAGCTCGGCCGCCGCGGGCTCCTCCACGGGCGGCGCCGCCGGCGCGGCCGCCTTGGCCGCCTTCCGCTTTCCGCGACCGTTGGTGGAACGCGAAAACAACCGGGTGACGAAGCCCGCCATGTCCACCGCTCCCGGCCGTTCCTCGGCCCCGCAACAGTATCATGTGCCATCCGCCGCCCTGTCCACTGTAACGTCCGCCCGAAACCCGATCCCCTGGCGCCGCTCGAAGAGCGCCCGCACGGTCGCGATCGTGTCGGCCTCCTCGGCCCGCTTGTCCGGCCGATAGCGCCTCACCCGGGCGAAGCGCAGCGCAAGCCTGCCCGGATAGCGGGGGCTCGCCTGGATGTCGTTGAAGGCGATCTCGACCACCAGCCTCGGCTCGACATGCACCACGTATTGATCGCGGGCCACCGCGAGCTTGCCGAGTTCCTCGGTCTGCCACGCCAGCATCCGATCCGTCATTCCCTTGAAGGTTTTGCCGAGCATGACGAAGCCGCCCGCATCGGGGTCCCGCGCCGCGAGATGGAGGTTGCTGAGCCAGCCGCTCCGCCTGCCATGGCCCCATTCGGCCGCGAGCACGACGAGGTCGAGCGTCACCGCTTCCTTGATCTTGAGCCAGGCGCCGCCGCGCGCGCCGGCCTCGTAGGGCGCGTCGAGCGCCTTCGCCATGATCCCCTCGTGGCCCGCGGCGAGTGCGGCCGCGAAGAACGCCTCCGCCTCGTCCCGCACCTTCGTCACCCGCCGCGGCACCATCATCGTCTCCGGCACTGCGCCCGCCAGCGCCGCGAACCGCTCCGCGGCCGGGCGGTCGAGCAGCGCGCTCCCGCCCTCATAGAGGCAATCGAAAAAGAAGGGCCGGAGCGGGATGCTCCGGCTGACCTCCGCGACGTCGAGCTTGCGCCCGAACCGCCGCATCGTGACCTGGAACGGGGCCGGCCTGCCGTCCGCCCCGAACGCCAGCGCCTCGCCGTCGAGGATCAGGCTCGGCGCCGCCAGCCCGCCCACGCCCTCGACGATCTCCGGCACCGACTCCGTCACCTCGTTGAGATGGCGCGTGAAGACCCGCACCACCCCGCCCTCCTTGTGCACCTGGATCCGGGCGCCATCGAGCTTGTATTCGAAGCCCGCCTCGCCGAGCCGCGCCAGCGCCTCCCCCGGATCCTCCGCGCTCTCCGCGAGCATCGGCCGGAGCGGCCGGAACAGAAGCACGGCGATGCGCGCGAGCCCCGCGCGCCCCTCGCCGAGCGCCGCCCGCGCCACTTCGCCCAAGTTCCCGCAAACCATCAGCGCGCGCCTTACCTCGCCCAGCGGAACCTCCGCCGCCGCGGCGACCGCCTCGACCATCAGCCCCTCGACCGCGCCCTGCCGCAGCGCGCCCAGCAACGCGCGGATCAGGAAATCCTGCTCCTCGCCGCTCGCCCGCCCGAGCAGTTCGCGAACCCGCCGCGCCCGCTCCGCGGCCGAGCCCGCACCCGCGGTCCGCGCGATCGCCTCGAGCGCCGCATCGACCTCCGCGAGCGCGAGCCCGGGCCCGGGCCTTACTTCAACGCGGAGCGCGGCGGGCCCGAGCCCGATCCGTCGTCCGATGCTCCTTGGGCGCGGCTCCCCCGCAAGCAGCGCGACCGCGGTCTCTATGTCCTCGGGCTCGGCGCGCCGGAGGCACGCGGCCAGAATCCGCACCTTCTCGGCGCGCGCGCTCGTCTCGCCGACACTCCGTGAAGCCGCAACCAGCTCGCCAAGACGCATGGTCCGCCGGATATAGCCGAATCCGTCGCCGGTCCACGCGCGGCAGTCAGAGCCGCGCCGCGAATGCCTCGCGGAGATCGGGGTAGAGCCGGCGAAACATCATCCGCCGCCGCCGCAGGCTCTCGCCGAGCGCTTCATCCGGCTCCTCGATCCGCGCCACGGCCGGCGGCCTGCACGTTTCCGCCACCGTGCCGTCCCCCGCCGCGATCCGCCCGAGCCGCGCCGCGCCGAGCGCCGGCCCGACCTCTCCCCCCGCGTGATAGACGAGCCGCCGCCCGAGCGAAGCGGCGAGGATCCGTCCCCAGAGCGCGCTCCGCGCCCCGCCTCCCGTCACCGCGAGTGCCGCGATCCGCCCGCCTCCCTCCTCCAGCGCATCCAGCCCGTCGCCGAGCGCGAAGGCGACACCCTCCAGCACCGCCCGCGTGAGATCGGCGCGGCTCGTCCCGCTCTCCAGCCCGAAGAACACGCCCGCCGCCGCGGGGTCGTTGTGCGGCGTCCGCTCCCCGGCGAGGTAAGGCAAAAACACCGGCCCGCGCGCCGCCCCCGCCCCCGCCCGTTCCAGCTCCTCGAGCAGCGCGCTCTCGCTCCCCGCACCGCTCACGCCGGCAAGCCAGGTGAGAGCGGACGCCGCCGCAAGGCTCACGGCCATGCGGTGCCACATCGACGGCAGGCAATGGCAGAAGGCGTGAACGGCGCGCTCGGGTGCGGGGCGAAACCGGTCGTCGCATACGAACACGACCCCCGACGTGCCGAGCGAGAGAAACGCCTCGCCGGCCGCGATGCAGCCGAGCCCGATCGCGGCGGCCGCGTTGTCCCCTCCGCCCCCGGCCACCACCGTCGCGGGCCCCACGCCCCAGGCGCGTGCAAGATCGCCGCGCAGCGTTCCCGTGGGCGCGGTCCCCTCCGCAAGCCCCGGCATGTGCCGCTCGGAAAGTCCGCTCGCCGCCAGCAGTTCGGCCGACCAGCGCCGCCTCGCCACATCGAGCCAGAGGGTCCCCGAGGCATCCGAGAGGTCGGAGACCGCCTCCCCCGTCATCCGCAGCCTGAGCCAGTCCTTGGGCAGGAGCACGCGCGACGTCTCCGCGAAGACATCCGGCTCGTGCTTTTGCACCCAGAGCAGCTTCGGCGCGGTGAAGCCGGGCATGGCAAGATTGCCGGCGATCCGCCGCGCGAGCGGATCGAGCGCCGCGCATTCGGCCGCAGAGCGACCGTCGTTCCATAGAATCGCCGACCGCAGCACCCTATCCGCGCCGTCGAGCAGCACGGCCCCGTGCATCTGGCCGGCCAGCCCGATCCCGCGCACCCCGCCGAGATCCGCCTCGGCCCCGAGCGCCGCCATCGCCGCCTCGGTCGCCGCCCACCAATCCTCCGGCGCCTGCTCGCTCCACAGCGGGTGCGGGTGCGAGACCGTGAGCCCCGCCGCCGCCTCCGCCCGCACCGCGCCCGCCTCGTCGAGCAGCACCGCCTTGACGCCCGACGTGCCGAGATCGATGCCGATGGCGCTCACCCCGCCATCCTGCCCCGCTCGCGCCGCGACGGGAAGAACCTCGCCGCGCACTCAAGGCTTGCGACTTGCCGCCAACACGCAAGCGGACGCCATGCCGGAACAACGCGAAACTTGAGCACCGGTTTGGAGCAATCGCTCGCCCCGCACGCCTTGACGACGCCGGGCACCGCCCCGTAGCCTCTCGCAAAATTACATATTTCGGGAGACCCGGATGGCACGGTCTGGGGCGTTCAAGGTCGCAAACGCGCGAAGCTATCCGCATCTCGCGATGCATGCGCGAGCACCTTCGCCGCGCCGGCCCAATCGCCATGAACGTCTGCCAGCATCGGGAGGATGATCGCTATGCAATCGCCGCCAGCACGAGCAAAAACCCGGCCCTTCCTCAAGCCTTTCGTCATCGGCGCCGCTACCCTCTCGCTTGCCGCTCTTCTGGCGATCCCTGCCGCGCCGCCGGCCTTCGCCGCCGCCAAGAAAGTCAGGGTCGCGCTGATCCTCTCCACCTACATCAATCCGTACCTGGATCTACATGCACAAGGCGACCGAGGCGGAAGCGAAGAAGCTCGGGGTGGATCTCTCCTTCGAAGCCGGACAGACCGAGGGCGACACGAGCTCCCAGATCACCGCCATCGACAACGCGATCGCCGCAGGCGATCAGGGCATCATCATCCGGGCGAACGGCCCCGCGGTGAATTCCGCTCTGGTCCAGGCGGAAAAGGCCGGGATCACGGTGCTCGCCGTCGATACCGTTCCGACCCCGGCCAACATCGTGAAAATGACCTACGCAACCGACAACACCCTGGCCGGCCGGCTGATCGGGCAATATGTCGAAACCCGCCTCGACGGCAAGCCAGCCGTCATCGCCCTTCTCGATGACGTAACGAACGAGGTCCTGACCGTCGATGTCGACCGCGACCATGGCTTCCTCGAGGGCATGGGAATCCCGGTCGGCAAGCCCAACATCAACGGCTTCGAGCCGACCAGCGGCCGCTACGACAACGGCAAGGGCGGCACCTTCCGCATCGCTTGCCAGTTGCCGACCCAAGGCGATCCCTCCGGCGGGCAGACCGCGATGGAGACCTGCCTTGCGAAGGACCCGAGCATCAACGTCGTCTACGCGATCAACGAGCCCTCGGCGCAGGGCGCGGTGAGGGCGCTCGAGGCGGCGAAGAAGCAGCCCATCGTCGTCACCATCGACGGGAGCTGTGCCAATCTGCCCTACATCAAGTCCGGCTCGATCGCCGCGACCGCGGGCCAGTATCCCGGGAAGATGGGCCAGCTCGCCTTGGACGCGATCGACAACCATATCGAACACGGAACGGGTTTCAGCCCGACGCCCGGCCTCGGCTATTACAACACCGGCACGGCGGTGTACAGCGACCAGCCGGTCGCCGGTGTCGCGAGCATTCCCTCCGCGAAGGCTGCCGCGGTCTGCTGGGGTAGCTGAGCGCGCGAGAAAGCTCCGGCGTCCGCTAGTGCCTGATCGCAGAGTTTCGTGGCTCGCGTAGCGATCACGAAACGCCGCGTGAATCAGGCACTTGGACAAAGACCGCAGTGCCAGCTTTCCATGAAAGCTGGCACGAGTATCGCTCTCGGCGAGGCTCGATGAGCCCGACGGGGCAGCGGCCTCGCGATCCCGGCCGCACGCGTGCGCAGGGCCGCTCGCCCCTGCAATGGCTGCACCGCCATCCCGCGGGAGCGCCGGTGATCGTGCTGCTCGTCTCGGTCGCCGTCTTCGAATGCCTGAACGAGCGCTTCCTGCGCGCGGAAGATATCTCGCTCATGCTCCAGCAGCTTGCGGTGCTGGGCTGCCTCGCCATCGGGCAGACCGTCATCATGCTGACCGCGGGGATCGATCTCTCCATCGGTGCTGCGATGATTCTCGCCCAAATGGTCATGGCCGAGCTCGCCGTCACGGCCGGTTTTCCCGCCGGCGCAGCCCTTCTGATCGGCGTGATGTGCGGAGCGCTCGCCGGCGCGGTCAACGGGGGGCTCGCCGCCCAGTTCGGCCTGCCGCCCTTCATCGTCACGCTCGGAACGCTCGGCGTCTATACCGCGATCGGCCTCCGGCTTTCCGGCGGGACCACGATCTTCTTCACCAACTCCAAGAATCTCCTGCTGTGGACGGGAAACGTCGTCTCGCTCGGCGCGTTCGGCATCACCACCGGCGTCTTCCTCATGCTGGCACTCTATCTCATCGTCGCCTACATGCTCGGCCGCACCGCCTGGGGCCGGCACGTCTATGCCGTCGGCGGCAGCCCCGAGGCCTCGCAGCTCTCAGGCATTCGCGTGCGCAGCCTGCTCCTCAGCGTCTATGTGCTGGCGGGAATCCTCTACGGCATCGGCGGCTGGATCCAGATCGGCCGGGTCGGGAACGCCAGCACCAACATCTCCACAACGCTCAATCTCGACAGCATCACCGCCGTCGTCATCGGCGGGACGAGCCTGTTCGGCGGCCGCGGCGTCGTCATCGGAACCCTGGTCGGCGCGATGATCGTCCAGGTCTTCCAGACCGGTCTTGCTCTCGCCGGCGTGGAATCATTCTATCTTCAGTTCGCCGAAGGCCTCCTGGTGATCGGGGCGGTCACGGTCGATCATTGGATCCGCGCGGTGACGACCGGCGAAGGGAAACGCTGATCCATGGGCGGAACCTCTCAATCCGCCGCGCCCGTCCTCGCGGCCAAGGGAATCTCGAAAAGCTACGGGCCGGTCGTCGCACTTCGCAATGTCGATCTCGAGCTCTATCCGGGCGAAGTGCTCGGACTGATCGGCGACAACGGCGCCGGCAAATCGACGCTCGTGAAGTGCCTCGCCGGTGCCGAGTTGGCGGACAGCGGCGAGCTGCTTCTCGATGGGCGGCGGGTCCTCTTTCGCAGTCCGCTCGAGGCGCGCCGCGCCGGCATCGAAGCGGTCCATCAGACGCTCGGCGTGGTTCCCGCGCTCGACATTGCGAGCAACCTCTTCCTCGGCCGCGAGCTGCGGCGCCCCGGCGTGCTCGGCAAGGTCCTCAGGATGCTCGATGTGCGGGAGATGCAGCGTCAGGCGAGGCGGGAAGTCGAGCGGCTCGGGATCGAGACGCTGCAGGACATCGCGCAGAGCGTCGAGACGCTCTCGGGCGGGCAGCGCCAGGCCGTGGCTGTCGCGCGCGCCGTTGCCTTCGGCAGCAGGGTGCTCATCATGGACGAGCCGACGGCCGCCCTCGGCGTGCGCGAATTGGGCCAGGTGCTGCGATTGGTCCGCACGTTGCGCGATGGCGGGCTGCCGGTCATCTTCATCAGTCACAACATGCCCAATGTCTGGGACCTCGCGGATCGCATCCAGATCATGCGCCTCGGGAGCCGCACGGCAATCGTCACCCCTCGCAGCCACACGATGGAAGAGGGCGTCGCCTTCATGACCGGCGCCCGGGACGCCGTTGCCTGAACTTCCCTGTTCCCGCGCCCACTCGCTGAAATCGCCGCAAACCCGGCAAACATAGCAAAACTTCCCACCCCGCCAGGCCCCCATCGGCGCCGCTCACGCAGAATCAGCGCGAACCATCTACTGCGACGGCGCTATGGTGGCCGGTGAGGTCGATCTCAAGATGCACCCGGCGGGCAATGAGCGACGGCACGCGCGTGCGATGGGGACCATCCTGAAAGCCCACGATCCCGAGCTCGGCGAATCGCTTGAGGGTGCGCGAGAGGCTGGCTTCCTGCCGCCCTGTCAGGGCAGCCAGCTCCCGCATGGACGCCGGTTTGTGCCGGCGAATCGCGTCCAGCACGGCGAGGTTGCCGGAAGACAACAGCTTCACCATGGCCTCGGCCGACACCTGGCCCGTGGCGCCTCGGGCGGCCGTCCGCTCACTGTCGAACCACTTTTTAGGCACGCCGCGCGCGCTCTTAGGGTCGCGCACCACAGTCTTGGTCCACTCGGCGAATTCGCGGAGCGAGCCAACCCTATAGGTCGTTGGGAATTCCTTTCTCATCGAGCACCCTCCTTACCTCTTTCCAGAAATCATCGAGCAACCGAGAAGCCGTCGTAAAATTGTAGGGCCGGCCTTTGTCCTTCTCCGTCCGGTGCCAATGGTCATAGGCCGCGCGCTTGCGCCGATACCGCCGGCCACCCTCGTCGACAGCGTGGGCGTTGTCGAAGCGCAGCCATGGGAGGCCGCCATCCTTGGGCCGCAGCACGAATGCATAGCTGACGCCGTGAGGACGCTCCGGCGTCGCATCCGTGCGCCGGGCGCTAAACTCTACGACCACCCCCGGCGCCATCTCGAAATCCGATCCGTCCAGGGCAAGCAGTACCTCAAGCTCGCCATCGTCCATATCTTAACATAACATGTTAAGCCCATGTCTTCAACCAGCGTCGGGACGTAGCTACCTGGCCTCAGCCTAAACCCAACGGTTCCGCCGCCCGGAATAGGGGACACCGATCCGGCGCCGCTCGGCGCCCACTCTTTAGGCCAGCTTCCCGACCGACTTCCCCGCAGCGGACGTCAGCTGGCCGGGTCCCTTGGGCGCCGAAATACGCCCAGACATCCGGAAGCGGAGAAATTCATGCGAAGCCGTGCTACGGTGCCGTCCATGAACGTCGCCCTCCGCAAACCCTGGACACAAGACGAGTTCTTCGCCTGGGCCGAGGCCCAGGACGCTCGCTACGAATTCGACGGCACCCAGCCCGTCGCCATGACCGGCGGGACCAATAACGCCTCCGCGATTGGCATCAACCTAATCACCGCCCTCCGCACCAGGCTGCGCGGCAGTGGATGCCGGCCCCTCGGCCCCGACGCCGGCCTCGAGACCGTCAACAACGCCGTCCGCTACCCGGACGCCCTCGTCACCTGCTCCAAATTCGAGGGAGAGGGGAAGCTCGTCCCCGGCGTGCTCGTCGTCTTCGAAGTCGTGGGCCCCACCCCCAACGCCAGCCGGCGTGACCGCATCGTAAAAGTCCGCGAATACGCGGCGGTTCCCTCCATCCGTCGCTACGTCATCCTCGAATCCTCCAGTGTGGGACTGACGGTCATGGAACGCCAATCGCCCGACGAGGCCTGGCGGACAACGGTCCTCACCAACGACGACACCCTCGCCTTGCCCGAAATCGGCATCGAAATACCCGTCGCCGAAATCTACGAGGACATCATCTTCCCCGATCAGGACGAAGCATCGGCATAACGGCAGCCGGGAGACGGCCGTCTCCCCGCGGTTTCGTCGCTATAGATCCAGCCCAGCGTGACGGAGCGATCGAGCGCCGGGCTCACGGACGCCCTTCGTCGCGGAAGGATTTCCACTCGGCCCAGTTGAAGCGACCCAATTTGCGCTGCTCGGCGCGTTCGCGCAGCCGGCGCACCGCGGCCCGGGCCGCCTCACGGTTGGAGCCGGCACGTACGGGCACCAGACGCGCAACCTCCCGGCCGTGGCGCGTGATGGTCACCTCCTCGCCGCGTTCGACCAGATCAAGCAGCTGGCCAAGCTTGTTCTTCGCTTCGAAGGCGCCGATCGACGTCATGACTCCCCGGATAAGCCAGTCCGGGTTGTATTGATAGAGGTCCCTGCACCCGCCCATCGGCGGCCACCCTACAGGCTAGTTTCGGAAACGTTTTCAGCGCAAGGGAGGTCAGCGGGGCCGGGTCCCGCTCGGGCGCCGAAATACATTCACCAACCCAGCTCGCTATGCGAACCCAGGCGCACGAGCTCAAGGCTTTCTTCGTCCGGCTTGCGGTAGATGAGAACGAGATCGGGCCGGATGTGGCAATCACGAAAGTCCTTCCACTCACCTGAAAGCGGGTGATCGACGTTGCGGCGCGGCAGCGACCGATCGGCCGCGAGCAGATTGACAACCTCCATCAGAAGCGCATCCAGCCTCTTGCCGTGCCGCGCCGATTTTTCACGTCTGTAGTCACGCTTGAAGCGGGCGGTGTACTTAACCTCCCGCATTCAGGCTCCGGAGCAGCTTGTTCGGCTTGCCCGCTTTGACGAGCTCGCCGCGTCGCGCCGCCTTCATCGCCTCGATAGTCTCGGCGCTCGGCACCAACGGGTCGAAGGGCAGCGCCTTTTCGGTCGCGACGCGCACCAGCAGCAGGCGGAACGCGTCGGACACCGTGAGCCCGATGCTCTTCAGCACCGCCGCCGCCTCCTTCTTGGTGTGTTCATCGATGCGTGCGCGCACAACGGAATTTTCAGCCATAGTCGATCTCCTCTGGGCTACATTGTAGCCCAGAAAGAGGCGGCCGTCCACGACCAAGGCTCCGTCCGATTTCCAGGAACCCGAGTATTGTCAAGCCGGCAGCGTGCCGCCTCCCCTAGGGCCAATGGGGCGTCGCCCCTGGCCCCGCTCGCAGAACTTCGACGGCCGGCGGCGCATCGAACAAGGGGCGCAGGCGCCGGCTTGGTCTCTCCTGCCAGGTCAACTACGCTGGCATTCCCGAGCTGCTGGCGGGCGATCCTGTGGCCGCCCGCCGCGTGATGGCCGCGATGATGAAGATGACCAGGATCGACATCAGGGCGCTCGAAGAAGCGGCCTCCGGATAACGCCGGCCGCTCCGCGTCGGCCCCGATGCCCGTGCGCCTCGAGGCTCTTGTTCCATCGCGGCCCTGACCGGCCCCACGAGGGCAAGGGGGCGGCCCGAAACCTGCGCTTACCGCGCAGACCACGCTTGCGACATATACGCTTCTAGCGTAGCATCGCCGGATGCAATTCGAGTGGGACGAGGCCAAGCAGCCAAGACGTTGCGTGAGCGAGGCCTCGGCTTTGACGACGGGGCTCGAATCTTCGAAGGGCGAGTGGCGATCTGGCAGGACGACCGCGGAGACTATGGTGAAGAGCGCTTCCGGGCCGTCGGCCAAAGCGAAGGTGATGTCCTGCATGTCGTCTTCACCTGGCGCGGTGAGACGCGACGGATCATCTCCGTGCGGCGGGCCAACCAAAAGGAGACAAAGCTATGGCTATCACTCGGATGACGCGCGACGAGATCAAGGCGCGTCCGTCGACGCGCAATCGAGCCAAGATCGAAGCAACAACCGAAGAAGACATTCGCCGGCAGATGATCGAGGACGGCGAAGACCCGGACGCCGATCTCCGCGAGGAAGACATCATCTCGCCTTGGCACATCCGCAAGCGGCTCGGAATGTCTCAGCAGCAATTCGCCGATACGCTCCACATCCCTGTCGCGACATTGAGAAACTGGGAGCAGAACCGGGTGGCGATGGAGCCCGCGACGGTCGCGCTGATGCGCATCTTGGCGCATGAGCCGAAGGCCGCCCTCCGGGCGCTCCGGCGACACGCAGCCTGAGTGTGTTTCGGCACCCAACCCCGACGCACCCTGCAGGCCAGCTTTCAAAACGACCTCAACGCAACAGACGTCAGTCGGGCCGGCCCCCGGCCCGGCGCCGAAATACTCACACGGACCAGGGACGCCGCCTCCGGGAAGAGGGGAAGAGGTGCCCGGATTTCCGGGGTTTGGGCGCCCTTTCGCGAGAATTGCGTCGGAACCGGCGGGCCGAACGGGAGGATCACTCCGCTCCACGGCCTGGAGCAGCGATTCCCGGTATGAATTTTTCATACCGCGCGCTATGTTTCAGCTCCAGGAGGACGCCACGGCCGCCGTCGAGAAACGCACCGTCAGCCTGCCCGCCAAACAGGCAAGCTATATCGATGCCCAGGTTGCCAAGGGGATCTACGCGTCGGCCAGCGAGGTGGTGCGGGCCGGGCTGCGCGCCCTGCAAGAGCGCGACGAAGCGGTCGAGCGCTGGCTGCGCGAGGAGGTCGCCCCCACCTACGACGCCATGCGGACCGACCCGTCCCGCGCCATTCCGGCCGCCCGGGTTTTGCAAAAGCTTCGGGCTCATCGCGCGAAACGACTGAAAGCCAAGCGTGGCGCATAGCGTCGTCTTCGGGCCGGGTGCCGCTTGGCCACCGAAATAGAGCCGCGCTCGGCCCTTTTCCGGGCGACAAGTTCCTGATATGTTCTCTCGATGTCGGAACCGCGCACCCAACGAATTCGCGATCCGGTCCACGGGCTGATCGTGTTCCGGGAGACCGAGCCGATCGACCAGCTCGCTTGGCGGCTCATCGATACACCCGAATTCCAACGGCTGAGACGCATCAAACAACTGGGCGTTTCCGAGCTCGTCTTTCCAAGCGCAACGCACAGCCGCTTCGCGCACAGCATCGGCGTGTTCTACGTGGCGCGGACCCTGGTGCAGATCATCCGGCGAGAACTGCAGAACGCCGGTCAGGCACCCGATAGGATACGCGAGGAAGTCGCGGTGATCGCGGCCCTCCTGCACGATCTCGGCCACGGGCCGTTCAGCCATACCTTCGAGGGCATGGAGAAGGCGCGCGGGGTGAAGAAGCGGCACGAGCAATGGACGGCGGAGATCATCCGCAGTCCCGACGGCCAGATTCGGGCGCTCCTGGAGGCCCATAGGCCGGACGGGGGGTTCGCCGACGCGATCGCCGATCTCTTGGAAGCCGAGGATCCGGCGGATATTTATCACGCCGTCGTTTCGAGCGCGTTCGATGCCGACCGTCTCGACTATTTGCGGCGCGACAGGCTGATGACGGGCAGCGGCGCAGGTGCGATCGATTTCGACTGGCTGATGGAGCAGCTACAGGTCCGCGAGATCGAGATCGAGGCGCCCGAGGCGTCCGTCGGTGCGGGCGGAGTGCGCGTCCCGAGCTTCTGCCTCGACCGCAAGGCCCTGCCGGCGGCGGAGCAGTTCCTGCTTGCGCGCTACACGCTGCACGAGCAGGTCTATTTCCACAAGACCACGCGGTGCGCGGAGCAGATGATCGCGAAATTGTTACGGCGTGCGGCCGATCTTGCCGATGGGCCGGAGGCGGAGAAGGAGACGGGCCTCGAGAAGGATCATCCGCTGCTGCGGTTCTTCGGGGCGGGGGGTGCAACACTCGCGAACTATCAGACGCTAGACGACTCGGTAGTGATCGGAGCGACAGAGCGGATGGCCGAGCGGGCGACGGATCCGGCGTTGATCGACCTTGCGCGACGGCTACGTGAGCGTCGTCTCTACAAGACGCTCGACCTCGGCGCGTTTGGATACGACGAGGGGAAGCAGCGCCAAGCGGCGCGTCGGATCGACCGTGTGTTCGAGGCCGAGCTGAAGGATGGCAGGGTCATCAAGGACGAAGGGGCGGCCGTGAGCGTTTACACTCAGATCGGTGGGGATGACGAGCGGGCGCACAAGAAGCTGCACATCCTCGACGAGGCGAAGGGGCCGGTCGAGATCACCGAGGTTTCCGACCTGATCCGGGTTTTGCGGGCACCGAGGCTGTTCACGCGCTACTATTTTGAGAGGGAATCGGACCGCGACCGCGCGTTGGGGCTAAGAGGGGACAGAGCATGATAGAACGCGAGGACATCGTCGCCGCCGTCATCGCGGCCGCGGGCGGGGAGCTGACCGGCCGGGTGCGGCTGCAGAAGACAGTGTATCTGTTGGACCGACTCGGGCTGAACAGCCGGTTCGGCTTCGAGTATCACCACTACGGCCCGTTCTCGCGTGATCTCGACAACGCGACGGCGGACGCAAAGGCGTTTGGGCTGGTGGACGAAAAGTTCGAGCACCGCCAAAGCGACGGTGCGGCGTACAGCGTGTTCAAGCTAACGCCGGAGGCTCCGACCAAATCGGAGGCTTATGGAAGCCTTGGGGAGACGGAGGCCGGAAAGCTCGTAAAGCTATTCGGGGTGACGAACGTGACGGTGCTTGAGCTCGCGGCGACCGTGGATTGGCTGTGGCGATTTGAGCACGTGCGCGACTGGAAGAGCGAGATCCGCAAACGCAAGGGTGTGAAGGTCCAAGGCGGGCGGCTCGAGGAGGCGATTAAGCTGCTCGGGACGCTGGGGCTGAATCCGCCCGCGGTTGCGGACGCAGCTTGAGCAAGGCGCGAAGACAGGCCTGATCGCACCGGAGGACCCGCCCGCCTTTGTCGCGCGCACGGAGGCGCAGAAGGCCGCGTTCGATAATGGGTTCCGGCCGGAGCAGGGCATCGAGAAGGGCTGGCCGCACCACGGCTCGACCACGGCGCGTGGGGAAATTCGGACCGCCGGCTGCTCATATCGAGGACCGTGGCTCCTTGCCGTGAGTCATCCTGGCGGCCTGGCAGAGATGGCCCTGGCGCCGCCGTCTCGGTGCCCTCGCCTCGGTGCGGCGAATTTGGTCCGTGTTTCGGCGCCCAACCGGGACCCACTCGGCGGAATGGCCTAAAAGGCAGAAATCATAGGAAAATGTCACGCCTCGGCGGGCCCCTGGGCGCCGATCAGCGCCCACCTTGCAGCCCAGCTTCCTAAACCATTTCAACGCAACAGACGCCAGTTGGGCGGGGTCCCGCTTGGGTGTCGAAATTCATTCTGGGTCTCAGAATCTCCAGAACGGCTGACGACGCGGCAGCACGACTCGCATCAGTCGCCCACGACGGACCAGCGTGCCGCGTCCCGCGAGTCGTCTCGAGAAGATCATCAGACATGGCGGAAAGATTCGGGCGAACGGCATTGTAAATGCGCCGCCACGCGGAAAGCGGGGCTTCATCGCCGGCCGCGCACTCCGCTAGGATACTTCAACAAGGAAATCGTCAGCTCGTGATCGAATCGGCAAGCCGTGCTAGGCTGCGTTCACGGTACAAGCGCGGACGCCGGTGACCGTCAAGGAAATGGGACTGCCGCGGGAACACGGCGGGCCCTTCCTCAGTGAATGAAGGTAACAGCGATGGCAAAGACCAGGCGTGCCCCGTCGGCGACGAAATTGGACCCGCTAGCACAGCAAATTCTGCGTGATTTGCTCGCTGATTTTCTAGAGAAGAAGCTCGGGGCTGATGACCTGCGGAAGAGCTACGTCGGCTCGTCCCTGCCCACGCTAGTAGAGCGGTATTGCGGTAGTGGCTGCGCTCTGCAGGTGGACTTCGATCTGGCCTTCAAGCAACTGGAAGATGCTAAACTGATCGGCACGGGACCAAAGGTACCATACGAGAATACACCCGGCTCCGGCCTGATCTTCATGGGCCTCGTCAGCAAACGCGAATACTGCTACCTCACCGAGGTAGGATACAGGGCCGCGCGAAGTTCACCGGCAGCTTTCGAACGATTTTGACGACTCTATCCCGTGTCACGCTGTACTTCCGGCCACGATCCCCGCGAGCCTGAGCAATACCTCTTGTAGACTTTGCGGCGGGGTTTTTGAATCACTCACGACTTTCCCGTCAGGCGTGAAGAGCTGATCCAAATTGAGGTCGGGCGGTACCTGAAACTGCCTGTCGCGATTTAACCCGTCGAGCGCGTGTGCCAAGTTCGACGCCATCAAGTGCAGCCGGGCCGCGACGCTACTATTTGTGACGTTGACAGTCAGCCGACCGGAAAGCGCCTCCCTCGCCTGGTCATTTAATTCGAGTAGATTGGAGTAGAAACCTATCACAGCGCCGGTGACCCATGGCTCTCTCAGGAGACCGACCTTGGATATATTCCCTTTATAAAACAGCGGATCGAAATAGACCGGCCATTGCGACCTGACAGCCCCATCCGGCTCCCGGCACGCGCGTTGGTTCCAAATCGACGCCGCCTGGATGATCCCACGTGAATACACAAAAAGCTCGCTAGTAAACCCCGTCTCAATTCCCTCAATCTCAGCATTTCTGCGTGCTATTTCGATTCTTTCTTGCGATGCGATTTGTTGTTGAACACTCTTCCACGCAAGGGCAGCACCGCCAAGAACGAAGCTGCCACCAATTACGGTAGCCAATGCTGTAGCAACTTCGCCTGCCTGTGCTGCAGCGAGTGCAACAAGGAAGGCGATGAGAGTGCCAACACTAGCGGCGAGACCTAGCCCAACAAGAAGGTTAACGCACTGATAAGTGCTGGGAAATTCGAACAGGTCGATAGGTGAAAATCTGCCTGAGAGCGGCGAGGATGCCGCAGATCAGGAGAGAGCATGACGAGACGAGCGCGGCGGACGCACAGTCCGGCCTTCAAGGCGAAGGTGGCATTGGCGGCCATCAAGGGCGAGAAGACGCTGGCCGAGTTGGCGCAGCAGTATGACGTGCATCCGAACCAGATCACGGCTTGGAAGGCCCAGCTGGCGGAGGGCGCCGCTGGGGTGTTCGGCTCCGGTCCTGCGGGGACCTCGGCGGCGCCGGTGGTGGACCTCAAGGTTCTGCACGCCAAGATCGGCGAACTGACGCTGGAGAACGATTTTTTGTCCGGTGCGCTCAGCAAAGCCGGCCTGCTGAGCGCAAAGCGATGATCGACCGGGGCCACAGACTGTCGCTGGTGCGGCAGGTGGAGCTGCTGAGGCTGAGCCGCAGCAGCCTTTACTATGAGCCTCGAGCGGTGCCGGCGGCCGATCTGGCTACCATGCGACGGATTGACGCACTCCACCTGGACCATCCGTTCGCGGGCAGCCGGATGCTGCGCGATCTGTTGCGCGGCGAGGGTGTCGCGATTGGCCGGGAGCGGGTCGCCACGATGATGCGGCGCATGGGGATCGAGGCGCTGTATCGCCGCCCCAACACGTCCAAGCCGGCGCCGGGGCACAAGATCTACCCCTATCTGCTCCGCGGCATGGCGGTTGAGCGGCCGAATCAGGTCTGGGCGATGGATATTACCTACATCCCCATGGCACGCGGCTTCGTCTATCTGGCCGCCGTGGTGGACTGGTTCAGCCGGCGGGTTCTGGCCTGGCGCGTGTCGATCACGATGGAGGTCGATTTCTGCCTCGCGGCGGTCGAGGAGGCGTTGGCCAGACACGGCCGGCCAGAGATCTTCAACACCGACCAGGGGAGCCAGTTCACCAGCGCCGCATTCACCGGCCTGCTGATGGAAAACGCCATCAAGATCAGCATGGATGGCCGCGGCTCCTGGCGCGACAACGTCTTTGTCGAGCGGCTATGGCGGTCGGTCAAATATGAGGAAGTCTATCTGCGAGCTTACGACAGCGTCGGCGACGCGCGTGCCTCGCTGGGCCGGTATCTGGATTTTTACAACCGCCGGCGCCCACACTCGAGCCTCGACGCGCGGACCCCGGAGCAAGCCTACTTCGCGCACCTGCCGCAGCGCGCGGCAGCCTGAATTTCGCCGCCGTTGTCGGGGCGTCACCGCGCTCGGGCTACGCCCTCCCTGCGTGACGCCCCGACAACGGCACACTACAATGCCCACCGGCAGAGGCTCCACTTATCGAAGGCGAAACACTGTTCCAACGAAGCCGGCCACTCGATACGGTTCACGGAATGCGCCACACATGACGAAGTTTGAATTCAAAAATGATCGTGTCCCTCGGTTTATTCACTTGGGCGCGCGACCGCTACCCGACGCCCCCAATCCGAACCACGCTTTCTCACCGACCTATCGATGGCGACCGCCTCGCATCGCCTGCCTCAGTGATAGCTCTCGCGCCTTGATCTCGCGCCGCCATTCGGTAGGCAAGTGCGCCCTGGGTCTGTATGCGCCTACCTGGCGTACAAACACCATTTTGTTACCCTTGAACGCGCCGTTCTCGACGATCTTCTGGGTACAATAAATCGATGAAGATGGTTCCCCTTGCAAATTCTTGCATGAAAAGACTACATGGTAGTGATAATGCTGGAAATTCCCGTCGTCCCGAAAAACACCCGTGCTACCGGACCTGTAGACACCCCTCACCGCCAAGTCGGCCAAGCCGATTGATCTGCTCCACTGCAAAGACTCGCCTGTTCGCAGTGCGTCTGCTACGTGGATCGAGGCTATCTCGTGTGCCGGCGGCCCGTTGCTGTTCTGAAAATGATAGATGTCGAGCTGTACGCCTACGGCTAGTACCGACCCCACATTACGGACCGTCCCTGCAATGAGCAGCTCTAGCCCGTCTTATTCTGCGCGCTGAGGCGCGATTGGCTTTCCGAGCGCGGGGCGCAGGTGCCCGATGCGTCTTTTTCATCGCGTCTTCGGCATATATCTGGCGGGCGTTGGGGGTTTGCGGGATTGGGCGAACTCGGGGGCAAGTGCCCCGTGGGTCACGGCCCGGCCGGTTGGAGGCAGCGTGCCAGGCTTGCGAACAGGGCCGCCTCGGGATGCGCGGCCGCGAGGGCGACGCGGACCCGACTGGCGGTCTCGGTAATGCGCGCGGCGATCTTGATCAGGCGCATCCGCAAGGTTGTGAACTCGGCACTGGCCAGAGGCTGGGGCTTGGGGATGGCATCACGTATCTTCAGCAGCAGCCAGTAGGCACCGGTGTGCAGCAGAAGGCGCACTTGATTGGCAAGCGGCGAACGACAACTGGTGCGGTCGGAGGCAAGCTGGATCTTGTGCAGTTTGATCAGGTTCTCAGCCTGGCCGCGGGCACAATAGAGTGTGTCGTAGAGCCATGCGGCGCTCCCGCGCGCGATGTTGGTGACGACGTAACGGATATCGAGACCTTTTGTGGTCGCCTCGATGCGCGCGGTCACGCGTCGCTCGCAGCGCCATGACTTGGCGCCGTAGCGGGTCTCGGTATAGCGGCGCACCACCGGCGCCTGGGCCACGGCACGGCGAACCCGCACATCGTCGGCGACCGCTTCCACCAGGCGATCGAGCACCGCGTTGCCGGGCAGGCCGAGGATGTAATCAACGCCGTTGGCCTCGCCCCAAGCCATCACCTCGGGGCGGCCGTAATGCCCATCGCCGCGGATGGTCAGTCGCGTGTCGGGCCAATGGCGGCGGATCCGGTGCACCAGCCGCCGCAGATGGCCGCGGATTTCGCGACCGGATGGCGTCGTGCCAGGGCGCAGCAGTACCGCCACCGGGCGGGATGTGGCGGTGTCATAGACGTGGATCGGTAGGAAGCAACGCTCGTCGTAATGCGCGTTGAACAGCGACAGTTGCTGCTCGCCGTGCACGACATCGACGGTGTCATCGATATCCAGCGTCACCGCGCGCGGCGGACGCGCGTAGCTGGCGCAGTAGATGTCGACCATGGCGTAGGTCATGCGCACCACCTCGCGCAGGCTCGGCATGTTCTCCCAGCGCGACACGGTCGGCTGAGAGCACAGGTCGTCGCCGCTGTCCGGCAGGCGGCCGCAGGCCAGCTTGAAGCCGGGGTCGGTGCGCAGATGATCGAGGTCGTCGCCATCTTCATAGCCGCAGGCGATGGCAAGCATGCGCGCGCGCAGGATGTCGGCGACGCTGTGCCTCACCAGCAGCGGATTGCGCGGGTCGCTCACCAGCGGCGCAAGTTTGGCGGCGATCCCGATCGCCTTCTCAACGGCGCCGAGCAGTAGCACGCCGCCATCGGAGGTCATCCGGCCACCGTCGAATGCGGCAGTGACCTTCTTGCGTCGTACCGATGGCAGAGAGAACGGCAGTAGGGTATCTTCGATCATGGCGGGGGTGGCAGCGTCCGATCCGGCGGAAATTGGCGTCGACACCCAATTCTCTGCTTCAAATCAGACGCTTACGCTACATCCGCCAGCGAATCCCTGCCCTGCAAGGAATAAGATGGGCTAGCTTGCTCTGAATATGCCTGAACCCCACGGCGCCGAGGTTTTCATGCTCGGGGGGATCGGAAAAGTCAAAGAGCAAGATGGGCGTTCGCTCGACCTTGCATTGTCGGCGTGAGAACAGATAAGTGATTGACGAGCCGGCCACGGCTCCTACCACTACACCCACCACGCGCGGCGCGACCCCCGACAAAATGCCCATCATCTACACTGCCTCGGAATTGCAGCGGCGCTCCCCTTCACACCCCGATCCTCTCCACCCCGTCAAAGCTGAGCTCGTCGCGCCGGCGATCATAGGGCTGCGTGGCGCGCGTGCTAGAATGGTTTGTGCTTCGGCGCCGAATCGGGGCCCCTCGGCGGAACGGTCCAAAAGGCAGGAGACATGGGGAGATTTCACGCCTCGGCGGC
This sequence comes from uncultured Pseudomonadota bacterium, assembly GCA_963745975.1. Taxonomy (GTDB): domain Bacteria; phylum Pseudomonadota; class Alphaproteobacteria; order Acetobacterales; family Acetobacteraceae; genus JAKAWQ01. The sequence continues at coordinate 89,412 of CAVUZJ010000009.1, read as the reverse complement.
TCCCATCGGCGTCGATCGGGACCCAACTTGCAGGCCAGTTTCCAAAACGATGTCAACGGAATAGACGTCGGTTGCGCCGTCCCCCGATTGGGCGCCGAAGTATAATGCCCGCATGCAAGACGCGGCCCCCACCGTAACGCGTTTCGCCCCGAGCCCCACCGGCCTCCTCCATCTCGGCCACGCCCACGCCGCCCTCTTCGCCTCGCGCCGCGCGCGCTCGGCCGGCGGGCGCTTCCTCCTCCGTATCGAGGACATCGACACCACCCGCTGCCGCCCCGCGTTCCACGCCGCCATCCTCGAGGATCTCGCCTGGCTCGGCCTCGACTGGGACGGCGAAGTCCGCGTCCAGTCCGAGCATTTCTCCGAATACCGCGCCGCGCTCGACGCCCTCTCCGCCCGCGCGCTCCTCTACTCCTGCTTCTGCACCCGCGCGGACATCGCCCGCGCCGCCGCCGCCCCCCACGCCACCGACGACGGCCCCGAAGGCCCCCGCTACCCCGGCACCTGCCGCCGCCTCACCGCGCCCGCCCGCGCCGCGCTCATCGCCTCCGGCCGCCCCTACGCGCTCCGCCTCGACATCGCCGCCGCCCTCGCCCTCGTCCCCCCGCTTCCCTTCACCGAGCACGGCACCCGCATCGCCTGCGATCCCGCCCCCTTCGGGGATGTCGTCCTCGGCCGCAAAGAAACGCCCGCGAGCTACCATCTCGCCGTCACCCACGACGACGCCGCCCAGGGCGTCACCCTCGTCACCCGCGGCGCGGACCTCCTTCCCGCCACCGCCATCCACCGCCTCCTCCAATCGCTCTTCGCTTGGCCCGAGCCCGCCTACGCGCACCATCCGCTCCTCACCGATCCCTCCGGCCGCCGCCTGGCCAAGCGCGCCGGCGCGCCCACCCTCCGCGCGCTGCGCGCCGCCGGCCACACGCCCGCCGCCGTGCGCGCGATGGCTGGCATGCCCGATTGAGCCCCGCCCCTGGCCCTCCGCCGGTTGCCGCCGCCCAAGTGGAACGATAGGGTCCGGGCTCGCCTCACGCCGCACCCGGATTCCCCCATGCACCTCACCGCCGCCCGGCTCGACCGCATCAACCCGAGCCAAACGATCGCCATCGCCACCAAGGCCCGCGCCCTCCAGGCCGCCGGCCGCGACGTCATCAGCCTCTCCGCCGGCGAGCCCGATTTCGACACGCCCGCGAACGTCAAGGCGGCCGCCATCCGCGCGATCGAAGCCGGCGAGACCAAATACACCGACGTCGCCGGCACCAAGCCGCTCCGCCAGGCGGTCGCCGCGAAATTCCGCCGCGACAGCGGCCTCGACTACGCACCCGAGGAGATCATCGTCTCCACCGGCGGCAAGCAGGTCATCTTCAACGCCATGCTGGCGACGATCGATCCCGGCGACGAGGCCATCATCCCCTCGCCCTGCTGGGTGAGCTACCCCGACATCGTCTCGCTCGCCGAGGGCAAGCCCGTCATCGTCCCCTGCAGCCAGAACCACGGCTTCAAGCTCCGCGCCGAGGACCTCGAATCCGCGATCACCCCGCGCACCAAGTGGTTCATCCTCAACAATCCCTGCAACCCGACCGGGGCCGCCTATTCCGCCGCCGACCTCCGCCCCATCTGCGACGTCCTCCTCCGCCACCCGGACGTCTGGGTCTTCACCGACGATATCTACGAAAAGCTCGTCTATGACGGCTTCCGCCCCGCCACCATCGTCGAGGTCGAGCCTCGCCTCCGCGCCCGCACCATCACCATGAACGGCTGCAGCAAGGCCTACGCGATGACCGGCTGGCGCATCGGCTTCGCCGGCGCGCCTGTCGCCATGATCAAGGCGATGGACAAGCTCCAGAGCCAGTCCACCACCAACGCCTCGAGCATCAGCCAGGCCGCCGCCCTCGAAGCCCTCAACGGCCCCCAGGACTCCATCGGCCCCATGGTGAAAACCTACAACGAGCGCCGCGACCTCGTCGTTTCCATGCTCAATGCGGCCCCCGGCATCACCTGCCACAAGCCCGAGGGCGCCTTCTACGTCTATCCCGCGATCCATGGCTGCATCGGCAAGACGACCCGCACCGGCGTCGCCATCACCGACGACGAGAGCTTCGTCACCGCCCTCCTCGACGAAGAAGGTGTCGCCGTCGTCCATGGTGCGGCCTTCATGTATCCCGGCCATTTCCGCGTCTCCTACGCGACCGCGACCGAGCTCCTCCGCGAGGCCTGCACGCGCATCCAGCGCTTCTGCCAAGGGCTCTCCTGAGCCGCCCCATGCCCGCGCTCGCCGAACGGCTGGGGTCCGCGCCCGTCGCCGCGACGGTGACGATGACCATCCGCGCCCGCGCGCTCCGCGCCGCCGGCGTCGAGGTCATCCCGCTCACCATCGGCGAGCCCGACTTCCCGACCCCCCTCCATGCGATCGAGGCCGGCTACCAGGCGGCGCTGGCCGGCCAGACCAAATATCCCCCGCAGGACGGCACGCCCGCGCTCAAGGAGGCCGTGCAGCGGAAATTCCTCCGCGAAAACGGCCTCGACTTCGCGCTCGATCAAATCATGGTCGGCAACGGCGGCAAGCAGGTCCTCTACGACACCATCATGGCGACCGTCGATCCGGGCGACGAGGTCGTCATCCCGCGCCCCTGCTGGACCGCCTATCCGCTGATGACGAAGCTCGCCGGCGGCGTCCCCGTCTCCGTCAACTGCCCCGAGAACAACGGCTTCAAGCTCCGCGCCGAGGACCTCGAGGCCGCGATCACGCCCCGCACCAAGCTCATCGTCCTCAACCTCCCCAACAACCCGACCGGCGCCGCCTGCACGAAATCGGAGCTCGCCGAGCTCGGCGCCGTCATCCGCGCCCACCCCGATCTCTGGGTGGTCGCCGACGACATGTACGAGCACCTCGTCTACGACGACGATTTTTCCCTTTTCACCCTCGCCGCCGCCGTCCCCGACATCGCCGACCGCGTCGTCACCATCGCCGGCGTCTCCAAAACCTACGCGATGACCGGCTGGCGCATCGGCTTCGCCGGTGGCCCGCGCCCGCTCATCAAGGCGATGGTTGCCATGCAGGGCCACGCCACCGCCGGCGTCTCCACCATCGGCCAGGCGGCCGCCGCCGCCGCCCTCGACGGCCCGCAGGACCTCGTCGCCGAGCGCCGCGCGATCTATCGCCGCCGCCGCGACCTTGCCGTCTCCCTGCTCAACGAGGCCCCGGGCATCACCTGTCGCAAGCCCGAGGGCGCCTTCTACGTCTATCCCAACATCGGCGGCTGCATCGGCCGCACCAGTCCCGCCGGCCGCCCGATCGCCACCGACCAGGACTTCGCCCTGGCCCTCCTCGAGGAGGCCCACGTCGCCCTCGTCCACGGCGCCGCCTTCGGCATGAGCCCCTATGTCCGCATCTCCTACGCCACCGACGAATCCACCCTCGCCGAGGCCTGCCGCCGGATCGCCGAATTCACCTCGGGGCTGCGCTGATCCGTCCCGGCCAGGACTCGGACTCCCCGGGAATCATCGCGCTGATCGGCGCCTGCTGGGCCGAGTATCCCGGGGTCATCCTCGATATCGAAGGCGAGGCGCCCGAGCTTCTGGCCCCTGTCTCATATTATGAGACAAAGGGCGGCGCCCTCTGGGTCGCCTATAAGATGGGCCAGATCGTGGGTACCATCGCCACCGCCCCCCTCGATGAAACCACCTGGGAGATCAGCCGCTTGTACGTCGCCCGCCCCCACCGCGGCACCGGCCTCGCCCACCGGCTCCTCGACACCGCCGAAGCCCACGCCCGCCACCACGGCGCGCGCCGCGCCCGCCTCTGGAGCGACACCCGCTTCCGCCCCGCCCATCGCTTCTACGAAAAGCGGAGCTACGTGCGCGTCGGCCCCCTCCGCAATCTCGCCGACCGCTCCAACTCCCTCGAGTTCGGCTACACCAAGCCGCTCGCCGGCCTCGTCGCCGAATCCCTCGGCCCCGCCGCCGCCGCCTCGGCCGCCCGCGTGCTCTCCGGTTTCTCGCCCCACCCGCAATCCCACTGGCGCGCCCTCGCCGCCGACATCGCCACCTGCCGCCGCGCCCTCATCGTCGCCTGGAGCGAAGGCGTGATCGTCGCCAGCCTCGACCTCCCGGACCTGCTCACCACGCCCGACCACCCGCCCGAGCCGATCGCCCGCGCGCTCCGCGCCGAGGCGGAACGATCACACGTCTTCGGTGCGGCCGGCTCCCCGTTCGGTCTATAGTGATGTGAACGGTGCGTCTCAGGCCATGAAAGCGAGCGCGTGAGCGAAGAGAGGGACTGGGAAATCCCACCCGAGCTGCAGCCGGATCCGGACGATTACCCGTTCGATCTGGACCGTGCGCTCGAGTCGGTGGTGGGCCTCAGCGCCGCGGTGCCGCAGGACGCCTTCACCGCCACCACGCTCGGCACCGAGCGCGTCGGCAGCGGCGTCGTCATCCGCGAGGACGGCCTCGTGCTGACCATCGGCTATCTTATCACCGAGGCCGAGCAGGTCTGGCTCCGCTCCGTCGCCGGCGAGCGCATCCCGGCCCACCCGCTCGCCTATGATCAGGAATCCGGCTTCGGCCTGGTCCAGGCCCTCGGCCGCCTCACGCTGCCCACGCTCCCGCTCGGCCGCTCGGACCTGCTCCGCGTCGGCGATTCCACGGTCCTCGCCTCGGGCGGCGGCCGCGCGCACGCGATCGCGAGCAAAATCGTCGCCCGCCAGGAATTCGCCGGCTACTGGGAATATCTCCTCGACGACGCGATCTTCACCGCCCCCGCCCATCCCTTCTGGGGAGGTGCTGCCCTGATCGGCGGCGAGGGCAAGCTCGCCGGGGTCGGCTCGCTGCTCGTCCAGCGCGGCGACGCCAAGGGCCGCCGGCTCGACATCAACATGTGCGTCCCGATCGACCACCTCACCCCGATCCTGAACGACCTCCTCACCCTCGGGCGCGTGAACAAGCCAAGCCGCCCCTGGCTCGGCGTCTATGCCGCCGAACAAGAGGAAGGGGTCATCGTCGTCGGGCTCGCGAAAGGGGGGCCGGCCGATCGGGCCGGCGTTCAGGTCGGGGATCGCATCGTCGCGGTGGGCGAGGAGGAGAGTGCCGACCTCGCAACCCTCTGGCAAACCGTCTGGTCGGCCGGCACAGCCGGGGCGGAGGTCCGCCTCCAGCTCATGCGCGACGACATCACGACCACCGTCGCCATCCGCTCGGCCGACCGGGCTCAGTTCCTGCGTTCACCGACGCTGCACTGAGCCCAGCCGGCGTGCCGTCAGACCCGCTGCTCGGACCTGCGCCGCTCGGCGAACTCGGGCGTGAACACCTGCCCGATATCCGCGCGCGTGAGGCCGACATCGGCCAGCTCGCGGTCGGAGAGCCGCGAAAGCTCGTTCACCACCTGCTGCCGGCGCCCATATTCGCGCACGTCGGCGGCAATCGCCGCAAAGAAGCGCCCGATGGCGCCCAACTTGCGGCCTCCAGCGGGGCGCGAGATACGTGGCTCGGCGAAAGCGCCGGCGGTCTGCCGGGGGAAAAGCGCACTCATGGCGTAACCATCCTTGTGTCTGCCGACCGGTCCGCCTACCCCTGCCGGGATGAGCATTCTGCCGGTCATTTCGTATGGGAATATCGACTTAAGGCCGCCTTCGCACCTGCGGAAAGAGACCCCGGCAGCCATGCAATAATCGCATTCACTCTGCCTTAGCTATGATGAGAATGTGACGTGGCGACTCTCAACCCGGCCTCCCTCCGCGCCTCCCGCCTCGCCGCCCTGCGCGCCGCCCTCGCCGCCGCCGGCGTCGCCGGCTGCATCGTCCCCCGCGCGGACGAGCATCTCGGCGAATACGTCCCCCCCTCCGCCGAGCGCCTCGCCTGGCTCTCCGGCTTCACCGGCAGCGCCGGCCTCGCCATCGTCCTGCCCGACCGCGCCGCCCTCTTCACCGATGGCCGCTATACGCTGCAGGCCGCCACCGAGACCGACCCCGCCCTCTGGGAGCGCCACCACATCCAGGAGGACCCGCCCGAATCCTGGCTCGCCCGCACCGCTCCCGGCGCCCGCATCGGCTACGACCCCATGCTCATCTCCGAAGCCGCCCTCCGCCGCTTCGAGAAAGCCGGCCTCGCCATGGTCCCGCTCGCCCCCAACCCCCTCGACGCGCTCTGGAACGACCGCCCACCCCCGCCGCTCGCACCCTGCGCGCCCCATCCGCTCGCCTTCGCCGGCGAGGACTCCCTCTCCAAGCGCACCCGTCTCGCCGCCGCCCTCGCCGCCGCCGGCGAGGACGCCGCAATCCTCTCCGATCCCGCCTCGGTGAACTGGCTCCTCAACATCCGCGGCCGCGACCTCGAATTCACCCCCGTCGCCCTCGGCTTCGCCCTCCTCTTCGCCAACGCCTCCGTCCAGCTCTTCATGGCCCCCGAAAAGCTCTCGCCCGAAACCCGCGCCTGGCTCGGCCCGGATGTCACCTTGGCACCCCCCGCCGCGCTCGCCTCTTCACTCGCCCGCCTCGCCGGCCGCCGCGTCCGCGTCGATCCCTCCGAAACCCCGGCCTGGTTCGCCGCCACGCTGCGCGCCGCCGGCGCCACCATCAGCGACTCCCCCGACCCCTCCCTCCTCGCCAAGGCCTGCAAGAACGCCACCGAGCAGGAAGGCGCCCGCATCGCCCACCGGCGCGACGCCGTCGCCGTCGCCCGCTTCCTCGCCTGGCTCTCCCGCGCCGCCGGCCGCGAAACCGAGTGCTCCGCCGCCGCCCAGCTCCTCGCCTTCCGCCAGGCCCTCCCCGGCTTCGCCGGCGAAAGCTTTCCCGCGATCTCGGGCGCCGGCGAGCACGGCGCGATCATCCATTACCGCGCCGGCCCCGCCACCGACCGCCCGATCCGCCCCAACGAGGCCTACCTCATCGATTCCGGCGCCCAGTTCCCCGAGGGCACGACCGACATCACCCGCACCGTCTGGACCGGCCCCGACGACCCCCCGCCCGAGCTCGCCGAGCGCGCGACGCGCGTCCTCGCCGGCAACATCGCGCTCGCCACGCTCCGCTTCCCCGAAGGCGTCGCCGGCTCGCATATCGACGCCATCGCCCGCCGCGCCCTCTGGGACGCCGGCCTCGACTTCGACCACGGCACCGGCCACGGCGTCGGCAGCTTCCTCTCCGTCCACGAAGGCCCCGCCCGCATCTCCCGCCAGGCCCCGCCCATCGCCCTTCAGCCCGGCATGATCCTCTCCGACGAGCCCGGCTTCTACCTTCCCGGCGCCTACGGCATCCGCCTCGAGAACCTCCTCCTCGTCCAGCCCAGCCCCTCCAACGGCAAGCCCTTCCTCGCCTTCGAAACGCTGACCCTCGCCCCCTTCGCCCGCCGCCTCATCCAGCCCGCGCTCCTCAACCCCGCCGCGCGTGCGTGGCTCGACGCGTACCACGCCCGCGTCTTCGACACCGTCGCCCCCTCGCTCCCCCCCGAGGACCGCGCCTGGCTCCAATCCGAAACTTTGCCGCTAGGCTAAACATCCCAGGGGCTCTGCCCCTCGGACCCCCCGGCAAAGGCGGAGCCTTTGCAATCCATTACTTAAAACGTATGCGGGTCTGGGGCCTCCAGGCCCCAGCGGGGTTGCAAGGGGCAGAGCCCCTTGCCTAAGGGATCAACCTTCATGCGCATCGTCGTCATGGGCGGAGGCGTCGTCGGCGTCACCACCGCCTACCAGCTTCTCCGCGACGGCCACGAGGTGGTGCTGCTCGAGCGCCATCCCGAAGTCGCGAGCGAAACCAGCTTCGGCAACGCCGGCATGATCGCGCCCGGCCATTCCTTCGTCTGGTCCTCCCCGCGCGCGCCGATGATCCTCCTCAAATCGCTCGTCCTCTCCAACCAGGCGCTGCGCTTTCGCCCCTCCCTCGATCCCGCCCTCTGGAATTGGTCCGCGCTCTTCCTCGCCCAATGCACGGAGGCCCGCGCCGCCCGCAACACCCGCGCCAAGCACCGCATCGCGTCCTATTCCCAGTCGGTGCTGCACGAAACGCTCGCCGCCGAATCCATCGCCTACGACCGCAACACGCGCGGTATCCTCTATTTCTACGCAACCGAATCTGCCCTCGCGCGCGGTGTCGCACACATGCAGATCCTCGCCGAGTGCGGCCAGGAGATCCGCGTGCTCGACCGCGCCGCCATCGCCGCCCTCGAGCCCGCCCTCGCCGATGCCCGAACAATCGCCGGCGGCATCCATTGCCCGACCGACGAAACCGGCGACTGCCGTCTCTTCACCCAGGCGCTCGCCGGCATCTGCCGCGCGTGCGGCGCCGAGCTCCGCACCGGCACGCACATCGCGCGCATCCTCATCGAGAACGGCCAGGTCGCGGCGCTCGAAACGAACGCGGGCCCCATCCGCGGCGACGCCTACGTCCTCGCGCTGGGCTGCGAGAGCCCGCGCCTCGCCCGCCCGATCGGCATTCGCCTGCCGGTCTATCCCGTCAAGGGCTATTCGCTCACGATCCCCGTCGGCAATCATCGCGCCGCGCCGACGATGGGCGCGATCGACGAGGACAATCTCGTCGCCATCTCGCGTTTCGGCGAGCGCATCCGCATCACCGCCACCGCCGAGATCGCCGGCTATGACACTTCGCACCGCCCGTCCGACTTCGCCCACATGCTGAACGTCGTCGAGCGCCTCTTCCCCGACGGCGCCGATTACGACCGCGCCGAGATGTGGGCCGGCCTCCGCCCGATGACGCCGTCCAATCTCCCCATCCTCGGCCGCAGCCGCTATCCCAACCTTTTCCTCAACACAGGGCACGGGCATATCGGCTGGACTATGTCGCACGGCACCGCCCGCATCACCGCCGACCTCATCGCCGGCCGCGCGCCCGCGATATGATGGGGGGAGGGGACATGACACAGGCCATCGACCTCGCCGCCACGCTCGACGCCGGCATCGCCCCGCGCGCCGCCATCGGCCTTCTCGTCCTCGCGACCGATCAGACCATGGAGCACGAGTTCGCCCGCCTCGCGCGCCTGCCCGGCGTCGGCCTCTACGTCGCGCGCCTCCACAACGATGCCGAGATCACACCCGAAACCCTCCGCGCGATGGCGCCCCGCATCGCCCCCGCAACCGCGCTCATCCTGCCCGGCCTTCCGCTCGACGTCGTCGCCTTCGGCTGCACCTCGGCGGCGATGACGCTCGGCGAGGACGCGGTCTTCGCCGAGATCCGCAAAATCCGTCCCGAGGTCGCCTGCACCACGCCGGTCACCGCGGCCTTTGCCGCCTTCGCTGCACTGGGCGCGCGCCGCATCGGCGTGCTCACGCCCTACGCGCCCGCGGTCAACGCAACCGTCCGCGCCTACCTCGAAGCGCGCGGCGTCACCGTCGCCGCCTTCGCCACCTTCAACCGTCCCGACGACCGCGAGGCCGCGCGCATCGACCGGCACTCGATCATCCAAGGCGTGAAAGCGCTCGCCGCCGCCGCGCCGCTCGATTGCCTCTTCGTCTCCTGCACCTCTCTTCGCCTCGCCGAGTTCGCGGCCGAAATCGAAGCGGAAACCGGCATTCCGGCGACCTCGAGCGATCACGCGCTCGCCTGGCACTGCCTCCGCCTCGCCGGCGTGACCGACCCCATCCCCTCCGCCGGTCGGCTCTTCACCTTGTGAGGGCCCGGCAGCCCAACCCGGAGCAACGCGAAGGGCACCCCGACACCCCGGGGGGGTTAGGATCGCCAGCCGACCCAACATGGGCTATAAGAACGCCATGCCGAAGCTGTCGCCCCTGATTTCGGAGTTCGCCACGACCGAAGAGGCCGAGGCGCATGATCGCTGGTTCCGTGCGAAGGTCCAGGCGAGCCTGGCGGACCCGCGGCCGAGCGTGCCGCACGATGAGGCGATGGCGCGGGCCCGGACGACGATCGAGCGGGCGCGGGAGAACCACAAGCCCGAGTAATGCTGCCGCTTCGCTGGGGCGCTGCTTCCCTCGATGATCTTGACCGGCTCATTCATCACATAGCGCAATTCGATCCGGGCGCTGCCGAGAAGCTGTGGAACCGCATCACTGCCCGATCGCCCTCGTCACCGCGGGGATCTGGATCGGGAACCGCACGGGATGATCACAAACCCATCCCGCCGTAGCGGTCGGATGCTTCCTTGGAAATGCCCAAAAGTCGGCGTGAAAAAGCCTTCCCCTCCGCCAACCTGTCATGCGTGGGAATAGCGCCGAGAGCCAGGAAGTCGCGGTCCTGCGCGGCCGCACTGCAAGCGAGGAGGGTCTTGAAATGCCGTGGTGGTACATCGGACTGTGGCAGTTCTATTGCCTCCCGGCCTTTTACTTGCCGGCCATGTGGCGCGAAGCGCGCCCCGCTCCTCCGTCTCACGAGGTCATCCATGTCGACTTCCGGAGACACGAGATCATCAAGGTTGCCTGAGTTGATCTCCGCTGGAGGGTGATCGCCGAACGCGCTCGGTCACGCGGGAAAAACCAAGGTCCCGAGCGGGATGGGCAAGCGCAGGCAACCCCCATCCCGCTTGACTAATACATATCTAACCAGTTATACGTCAATCAATAGCCACCGGATTATCGATCCCGAATGCCGAAGGCTTACGATGTGCTCTTCAGAACGCTCGCCGATCCCACTCGGCGGGCTCTCTTCCAACGACTCTGCCGCGAGGGAGAGAAGACAGTCGCGGCTCTGACGGCTCGCGCCGGCGTCTCCCAACCCGCCGTCTCGAAGCATCTTGGGGTCTTGAAGCAGGCCGGCCTGGTGCGCGACCGCCACGAAGGCCGCCAGACACACTATAGCGCGCAGCTCGGCGCCCTGGCCCCGCTGATCGACTGGACGAGCCACATGGTCGGGTTCTGGCAAAGCCGATTCGACCGCCTCGAGGACCTCCTCAAAAGGATGGACCAATGAACGAAACTTCGACCGAAACGCTCTCCGTCGTCGTCGAACGTGAGATGCCTTATCCGCCGGAAAGGATCTGGCGCGCGCTCACCCAACCGCACCTGATCGAGGAGTGGCTCATGAAGAACGATTTCAGCCCTGTCGTGGGCCACCGTTTCAATCTTAACGCAGACTGGGGCAGCGTGGACTGTCAGGTGGTGGCAGTCGAGCCGAACAAAACGCTGTCCTACACGTGGGGCAGCCGTGATCTTAAGTCCGTCGTCACCTGGACTCTCACGCCCACGAGCACCGGGACCCACCTGCGCATGGAGCAGTCGGGCTTCCGGCCGGATCAGCCGCAGTACTACGAGGGCGCCAAGGGCGGGTGGCCGCGGTTCTTTTCGTCCCTGGAACAGGTATTGGCGCGGATAGATTGAAGTCCGCCGGCATAATTCGTCGCGCGCGCGGCGATTGCGTGATTGACACGGGCTCAGCGATTTCCGTGGCCACCGGAACGCGAGCCCGAGGGGATGGATGGCACATACCGCGAGGCAGGGGCTGATCTGTAGGCATGCGGCGGCGCATGGCCGCCGGGCGCGGGCGGATGATAGTTGCCCGCGCGGAACGGTGCCACCTGGTAGCCTTGCGGCCATCCGCCGTAAACGACGCCGGCCGGCTGGTAATAGCCGATCCCGTATCCCCCGCCGACATATCCGCCGGGCACGACGCAGCCCGCGGCCAGCACCGCGAGCATCGCGATCATGAAGGCGGCGCCCGACCAGCGCGGGAGCGCGGCCCTCACTTGGAGACGTCCTTGCCGCCCGACCATTCGAGCAGCCCGAAGGGCGCTCCCTGAGGGTCGGCCACCACCGCGATCTTGCCGCCCTGCCGATCGACCCGCGGCGCAACCAGCACCCGGCCGCCCAGCGCCGCGACTCTCGCCGCCGCCGCCGCCGCATCGTCGACACGCACGTAATCGAGCCAGTAGGGACGGGCATCCGGCCGGTTGAGAGGCAGCGAATTCACGCTGGCGCGCGCATAGCCCTCCGCCGCGAGCAAGAGATGCTGCGCGCCCCCGCCGGCGGGCAAGGGGAAGACGTCGTAGCTGAAGAGCGCCTGGTAGAAGGCCGCCTCCGCGTCCGGATCGCGCGCAAAGAGCGAGCTCCAGATCCATTCTCCGGGCGCAGCCAGGAAGTCGGGCGGGTCGCCGCTGCTGGAAGCAAGAACCGCAAAGACTGCCCCCTCCGGGTCCGCGAAAACCGCTTCCCGGCCGCGGTCGGGGAAGCTGTGCGGCGCGAACAGCAGCTTCGCGCCATGCTGCAAGGCAATCCCCCCCGCGCTATCGACATCGCGCACGGAGAAGAAGGTGAGCCACGCGGGCTGAACCCGCTGCCCGGCCGGAAGCGGCCTTTGAACGAGCCCCGCTACCGGCTGGCCGTCGAGCAGCGCCTCGGCGTACTCCGTCGTCCCGGCGCTGATGTCGCGGAACGTCCAGCCGAACAGTCCGCCGTAGAACCGCTCGGCGCCGGCGAGGTCCGGCGTCACCAGCTCGACGAGAATCACCTTGCCCACGAGATGCTGCCGGTTGGCGGGCGCGACCAGCGCCGGCAGCCGCAACGGCGCGGCCGCCGCCGGCACCGCGCCGGCGGCGCCGAGCAGCATCAAAAGCAACCAGCGCCGAAAGAAAGCCCGCGGCACCATCGCCTTCACCGTCCATCTCGACGCCGGCATGGCAAGCCTTCCTCGATCCCGGATCGTGAATGTCTACGCCTACAACAAGTTCCGGCCCGCCCGCAATCGGGCACCACCGCGCGCCGCCCCAACCCCAGAGCGGAACGCGTTCACTTGGCACTCACCCCTCCCGCTCGCCGAGCCGGTAGCCCTCCGGCGTAAAGCCGAACATCCCCTGGATGCGCTTCAGGCGCGCCGACGGCGGGTTCGTCACGCCCCACCGGTCGCTGCGCCCCGGCGCGAACCGCCAATGCTCCGGCCCGTGCGAAACGTAGGTCTCGTCCACCTGCTCCATCTCCGCGGTATATTCGAGGGGCATCTCCTCCGGCCCCGCGAAATAGGCAAAGACATTGTTGCCGGCTCCGTGCCGGCCGATCCCCCATTCGATCGGGTAGCCATTCTCGCGCATCCGTCCCGCGCCACGCATCACCGATGCGAGGTCCGGCATCTCGAAAGCGATGTGGTTGAGCGTCGGCGCCGCCGCCTTCGCCGCGACGAGCGCGTTGTGATCGCTGCTCGCGCCATGGAAGAAGGTGAGCGCCGGCGTCGTGTCGATCACGCGAAGCCCGAGCACCTCGACGAAGAACCGCGTCGTCGCCTCGATATCGGCGGCGTTGAAATTGACATGCGAGACCTTCGTCGGGCGATCCGCCGCGACGGGCAGCGGCACGTGATCCGCGACCTCGCAGACCACGGCAAAGTTGCGTCCCTCCGGATCCTTGAACCCGAAGCCGTAGCCGCCACCCGGCCACTCGAGCGCCCGCGGCGGCTCGACGGGGCCTGGCCCGCGCCCGACATTCCGGTAAAGCGCCTCGACCGCCTGCCGATCGACGCCGTCGAGCACCACCCGCCGGATCGCAGGCGCTCCCGCGGCCTGGTGGATCGCAAGAATATGGTGATGGGCTCCGGTTCCGCGAAAGCGCCACGCGCCGTCTGCCGCCGCCACCGGCTCGAGATTCCACACCTCCGCATAGAACGCGGCCGCCCGTGCCGGATCGGCGAGCTCGATCTCGACGCTGCGCACGCCGCGTATCGCCGCCCTCATCCCCCGGAAACCTCCTCGCGCAAGCCCGCCTGCTTGACGAGCGGGAAGGTGACATCGCGAAATTCGCGCATCCCCTCGATATAGCGTGGCCACGAGAGCAGCACCCCGTCGAGCCCCATGCGCGAAAGCCTCTCCAGCCCCTTGACGATCTGTTCCTTGGTGCCGATCAGCGGATAGCCGCTCCAGCCGGCAATGAAGTGCGCCTTCATCGCCTCGATGCGGTCCGGCGGGATGCTCTCTGCGTGCAGCCCCATCGTCGTCAGCACGTTGTCGGCAGCCGCCCAATCGCCTTTCCGGTTGACGTAGTCATCGTAGAAATCCTTGGCCTCGCGCTCGGTCTCGCCTTGAACGCAATAGGCAAGGCTCCACACGCCGATCTCGCGGCCATATTCCTCGCGCGCCAGCGTCCGGTACGACTGCACATGCGCCTTGCAATCCTCGAAGTCGGTCGAGGTGAGCACCGTGTAGACGAGGTCGCAATGCCTGGCCGCGAAATGGCGGCCGCGATCCGACCCACCGGCGTTCATGATCGCCGGAAACGGCCTCTGAACGGGATTCGGTTGCAGATAGCCCTTCTTGATCCGGTAGAACTTGCCTTCGAAATCGAATTCCTCGTCCTCGGTCCACAGCCGCTTGACGATCGCGAGCCACTCCTCGGCGCAATCGTAGCGCTCGCCATGCGGCAGCATCGGCGTGCCGAACATGTCGATCTCCGGCTTGTTCCATCCGGTGACGATGTTGAGCGTCATCCGGCCGCCGGTGATGTGGTCGATGACGGTCGCCTGCTTCGCAGCAATGATGGGGTGATTGATCGACACGTGCGAGGTTGCGACCACCCCGGCCTTTGCCGTCGAGGCGCCGATGCCGGCGGCCCAGGTATAGGTCTCGAAGCCGGGCCCCTGCGGGTTGTTGGCCCCGCCGAATCCGCGCCACCGCGCCACCGGCACGATGCACTCGAACTCCATCTCGTCGGCGAGCCGCGCCAGCGTCACGGTGTTCGGCCAGGTGATCTCGAGCCGGCCCGCCAAATCGGACATGACGCAGCCGCTGTCGAGGTTGGTCTGGAACGTCCCGAGCTTCAGTCTCCGGTTGCCGAAGGCCGGGTTCGTCTTCCGCCGGTCGGCCGCCAAACCCGCCTCAGCCCGCATCTTTTCTTCCCCCCTTGCCGGCCGGTGCTCATCCCTCGGCCATCTCTTCCAGCCGCGGCACGGCCGGCACATACGAGGCCGAGGCGGGCGCGTTCCGCGCCAATATCTCGTTGACGCTCTCAGATATCTCGGAGGTCGCCCGCTCGAGGGTCCCCTTCACCGAAGCCGCCACCTCCTGGCCGAGATCGGCCTCCACGAAGCAAAGCGCGCCGATCACGCTCTTCGGCGCGGCGAAGATCGCCGAGGCCGTGCAAAGCATCCCGGGATCCACCGCGGAGCGGGTGACGTAGAGGCGCTCGCGGCGAATCTCCCTCAAGCGCCGCTTGAACTGATCCCACTCTTCTCCAAGGCCGGCGGCCGATATCTTGGCGCGGTCGCGCAGAAAGATCCGGACGAGCGTGCGCTGCGGCAGGTTCGCCAGGATGACCCGCGAAGTCGAGCTCGTGAACAGCGGCAGCGTTCGGCCCCGCGAATAGCTGACGGGCAGGGGAGGGGGCTCCGGCTCCTGGTGGGTGCAGATGATGCGGTCGCCGTAAAGGCTGGAGAGGATCAAGACGCCGCCCGGCAGGTCCCGGCTCGCCTCGCGCATCACCTCCCGGCTCGCGGCCAGCAGCGGGTCGCAGAGGCGAATCTGCCGGTCGAGCTCGATGATGCGCGGGCCGAGGATGAAGCACCCCTTGCCGAGAGCCACCAGGAACCCGGAACCGGCCAGCTCGCGGACGCATCGGTACATGGAGGAGCGCGAGAAGTTCACGTGCGCGGCCATGCCTTCGAGCGTCCACACCGGCTTTTGCGGGGTGAAGAGATTGAGGACGCCGAGAAGACGTTCCACGCTCGTCACGGCCTTGCCCTTCGGATGCGCAACATGAATCCCACAAAGCGGGAAAACTCGCCAGTTCTCATTTCCATCCCGAGGCCGGGCCTAGCATGTCGTTTCGCCTCTGTCGAGCGCCCGCACCCGCGCCGCGCGCCCGTCCAATTTTCCTTTCGGAATCAGGGCGAGATGCGCGGCCCGGCCATCGAATCGCCGCCGCGCTCGTTTTCGCAACTTGACAATTTTCGCCGCCTATGAAACGCTGCACCAATATAAACGGCGTAAGATTTGGGGGGAACAATCATGGCGGCGTGGTCAAACCGGACGAGGCGCGGCTTCCTCAAGGCATCCGGCGGCGCGGCCGCCGCCGCACTCGCCATGCCGAGCCTCGCCACGCCTAGCCTCGCCTGGGCGGCGCCGGCAAAAAAGGTCACCTTCGTCATCCAGTATTTTGCGCGCGGGGACTACGCGCAATACTACCTCGCCCTCGTCCGCGGCTATTACGCCAAGCGCGGGCTCGACGTCACCATCAAGCACGTCCTCGGCAACGCGCCCGCCTTTCAAACCCTCGCGGACGGCAAGGCCGAATTCGTCCACGCCGACATCATTCAGATGCTGGAATTGCAGGGGAAGTCACCCAAGCCGCAATTGCTGCTGGTGGCCGACATCGCCGACAAGGTCTCGGCCTCCCTCTTCTTCCTCAAAGGTCACGGGATCGTTCATCCCAAGGACCTCGAAGGGCGCACCATCGTCGATTCGCCCGGTTCTACCGCGCCCTTCATCTTCAAGATGTTCGCCGCGAAGACCGGCATCGACGCGAGCAAAGTACGCTGGCTCTACACCGCCGCGACCAACAAGTCGGCGATGATGCTCCAGGGCAAGGCGGACGCGGTCGCGACCTACCTGCCCGGCCTCGCCAGCATGGAGGCCCATCTCAAGCCGGGGCAGCAGATCGGATATTTCATGTTCGGCGACTACGTCGACATCTACGGCGACGGCCTGATCACCCGCAACGACTATTGGAACCAGGATGACGGCAAGGCGATCACGAAGGCTTTCGTCGCGGCGAGCCTCGAAGGCTGCAAGGACGCGTTCGACGACCCGGCCGCTGCCGTCGACGCGATGCGCCAGTACCACCCCGAGGTCAACCGCACGTTCGGGATCGAGGAAGAAAAGCTGATGGCCACGGTCTGCATCCAGCCGCACGGCATCGGCTATATCGATCCGGCGAAGATGCAGCGCACCTACAACGCCGTCGTCGGCGTGCTGGGCCAGAAGATTCCAAAGCCGGTGACGGCGTATTACACGAGCGCCGCGCTCCCGGCCAAGCTCCCCTCCTAGGAAGAGGCCGCATTTGCACGCCGAGGGAACCGGCATGGAGGCCCTCCTTCCGGCCCGGCTCGCCTCCGCGCCGGGCGCCGGCGCCGAACCCCTCGTCAGCCTGCGCAACGTCAGCAAGACCTATGGCAGCCGCCGGCGCAACGGCGCCGACATCGAAGCGCTGCGGCCGGTCGATCTGGACATCGAGGCCGGCGAGTTCGTCACCATCGTCGGGCCGTCGGGCTGCGGCAAATCGACGCTGCTCTCGCTGATCGCCGGCCTCTCCTCCTGCACCACGGGCGATGCCCATATCGGCGGCCGGCGCGTCGCCGGCCCCTACACCGATCTCGGCATCGTCTTCCAGAAAGACCTGCTCCTGCCCTGGCGCACGATCCTCGACAACGTCCTCATCCAGGCCGAGGTGCGCGGCCTCAACCGCCGCCGCGCCGCCGCGCGCGCCGCCGAGCTCCTCGATCTCGTCGGCCTTGCCGGCTTCGAGCAGTTCCTGCCGCACGAGCTCTCGGGCGGCATGCGCCAGCGCGTCGCCATCTGCCGCGCCTTGCTGCACGACCCGCCCTTGCTCCTGATGGACGAGCCGTTCGCCGCGCTCGACGCCATCACCCGCGACCAGCTCACGCTCGACTTCCAGCGCTTCTGGCAGCGCGACCGCCGCACCGTCGTCTTCATCACCCACAATCTGGTCGAAGCCGTCTTCCTCGGCGACCGCGTGATCGTCATGACGCCGCGGCCCGGAGGCATCGCCGAGATCATCGGCGTCGATCTCCCCCACCCGCGCACATTGGGCGTCCGCGACACTCCGGATTTCGCCCGCTACACCGCGCTGATCCACGAGATCTTCATCAAGACCGGCATTCTCAAGGCGGATTGATGTCCATCGAGCTCGGCAACCGCAGCGTCGCGAGCGCACCGCCCATCGGGGCCGCACCGCCAAGCCGCGCCCCCGCGCGCGCGCCCACGCCCGCGCGCACTCGCCCGCGCCGGGCCGTCAGCCCGTTCAAGCGCTTCTACTCGGTGATCGCCACCATCGTCGTCCTCCTGATCTGGCAGGGCGGCGTCCGGCTGTTCGCGGTGCCGGCCCTGATCCTCCCGGCGCCGAGCACCATCCTCGCCACGCTTTGGGTGCGCCGCTCGCTCTATCTCGCCTTCTCGATCCCCACCACCATCGAGATCCTGGTGGGCTTCTTCATCGCCGCCATCGCCGGCATCTTCCTCGGCATGCTCGTCTCGTTCAGCAGCTTCGCCCGCTCGACCTTCTACCCGATGCTGATTTCCTCCCAGCTCGTCCCCAAGGTCGCGATCGCGCCGGTCTTCATCATCTGGTTCGGCACCGGCCTGCAGGCGAAAGCCTTCATCGTCTTCCTGATCGCCTTCTTCCCGATCATGATCTCGACGATGGTCGGCCTCGAGGTGGTGGAGGCCGACATGGTCAAGCTCTTCCACTCCATGGGCGCGAGCAGCACGACGACGTTCCTCAAGCTGCGGCTGCCCGCCGCGCTGCCCAACATCTTCGCCGGCATGAAGATCGGCATGTCGCTCGCGGTGGTGGGCGCCATCGTCGCGGAGTTCGTGGCCGCCGACCGCGGTCTCGGCTACTATCTGCTCTACGCCAACGGCCAGCTCGATTCGCCCGGCGTGTTCGGCGCCCTTGTTCTGCTCACGGTCATCGGCGTCGTTCTCTATTACATCGTCGAATGGTCCCAGCGCCTCTTCATCCCGGCCGCGCTCATCAAGTCCGCGGACCCGACCCAGGCGAGCATGTAGTATCGGATCGCAGAGTTTCGTTGCTCGCGAAGCGACAACGCCAGCCTGCGTGAATCCGATACTCGAACAAACACCTACTGCCAGCTTTCCGTGAAAGCTGGCAGTAGTATCGGATCGCAGCGGGACGAAGAGCGGGAGTGTTCGCATGAAAGTCGGAGTGGTCGGCCTCGGGCGCATGGGCAGGGCGATCTTCCTGCGCCTTAAGGAGCATGGCTTCGAGCCGATCGGCTGGGATGTCGTCCCAACCGTGGCACCGGAGCTGCGGGGCACCGGGGCGGAGGCCGCAACGAGCCCAGCTTCGCTCGTGGCGAAATCCGAAATCGTGCTTTCGGTGCTCAGCGCCGATGACGGCGCGCGCCGCAATTTCCACGGCGCGGACGGCTATCTGAAGGCGGATCTGCACGGCAAGCTCTTCATCGAGATGAGCACGCTCCAGCCGATGACCGTGCGCGAGCTCGCCGCGGCGGCGGAGGCGCGCGGCGCGCGCCTCGTCGAGGCACCGGTGCTCGGCTCGATCCCGACCGTCCGCGAAGGCCAGCTTCTCGTCCTCGCGGGCGGCCGCGCCGAAGACCTCGACCGCGCGCGGCCCGTCCTCGATCCGCTCGCGCGGCGGATCGCGCATATGGGTCCGCTCGGCAGCGGTGCGGCGATGAAGCTCGCCGTCAATCTCGGGCTCGCCGCCTACATCCAGGCGCTCGCCGAATCGCTCGCACTCGGCGAGCGGCATGGCCTCGCGCCCGCGGCGATGCTCGACATCCTCTGCGAGGCGCCGACCAACAATCCCTGGCTGCGGAGCAAGATCGAGGTGTTCAAGGGCGGCGAGGCCGACACCACGCTCGACCTCAAGACGCTCCGCAAGGACGTCCTCTCCGCGGTCGCGACCGGCGCTCTCGCCGGCGTGCCGATGCCGGTCTCGGCCGGCACGCTTTCCAGCCTCTCCGCCGCCACCGCCGGTGGTTGGGGCGATCGCGACATCGCCCAGCTTCCCCGCTATTTCCGCGAGTTCATGGTCGGCTCTCTCTGACCCCGCCGCGCACCGCCCTCAGTTCGGCGTGACCCGCCGCATCGCGAGGCTGCGCCGGCGCGCGAACTCGAGCCCGGCGAGCAGCACGATGGCGACCAGCAGCACCAGCGTCCCCACCGCCAGGATGGTCGGATCGATCGTATAGCGCAGATTGGTCCACATCTGCAGCGGCAGGGTGCGCTGCGTCGGCCCCGCGATGAACAGCACGATGACGACCTCGTCGAACGACGTCATGAAGGCGAACAGCGCGCCGGAAATGATTCCCGGCAGGATGAGCGGCATCGTCACCTTGAAGAAGGCGTGTCGGGGCGAGGCGCCGAGGCTCAGCGCCGCGCGGTAGAATTGCTGGTCGAATCCGCTGAGCGCCGCGGTCACCGTGATCACCACGAAGGGAACGCCAAGAATCGAATGCGCAATGATGATCCCCGCATAGGTGTTCACGAGATGCAGCGCGGAGAAGAAGAAAAAAAGCGCGGTCGCGGTGATGATCAGCGGCACGATCATCGGCAGGATGAGGATGCCCGTGATCAGCCCGCGGAACGGCATCTGTGCGCGCGTGAGGCCGAGGGCCGCGAGCGTGCCGAGCCCCGTCGCGATCGCCGCGGCGATGGGCGCGATCAGGAAGCTGTTTCCCACCGCGCGGAGCCAGCTCCCGCTGCTGAAGAAGTTCGCGTACCACCGCGTCGAATAGCCCGCGGGCTGCAGGGTCAGCATCTGGTGCGTGAAGGAGAAATAGGGCGAGGCGCTGAACGAGAGCGGGATGATGACGACGAGCGGCGCCACCAGGAAGAAAAGCACGATCAGCCCGTAGCAGCGGAAGAGGTAGAACCAGCCGCGCTCGACCGGGCTCGCATAGGCTCGCGCCGCCCGCTTCATCCGAGCGACATCCTGCTCTTGCGGGCCAGCGCATGGAAAAGCGCGAACAGTAGCAGCGTGAAGGCGGTGAGCACCGTGCCGAGTGCCGCCGCAAGTCCCCAGTTCAGCGATTCCTGGACGTTGAAGGCGATCCGGTTGCTGATGAACTGCCCGCTCTGGCCGCCGACCAGCTCCGGCGTGATGTAGTATCCAACCGCGAGGATGAAGACGAGCAGCACGCCGGCGCCGAGCCCCGGCATCGTGAGCGGCGCGAAGACCTTCCAGAAAGCGTGCCACGGATGGGCGCCGAGCGAGACCGCCGCGCGCACATAGCGGTCCGGAATGCCCCGCATCACGCTGTAGAGCGGCAGCACCATGAACGGCAGCAGCACCTGCGTCATCACGATGATCGTGCCGAGCGCATTGTAGATCAGGCGCGGCCGGTCGTTGGTGCCGACCAGGTGGCTTGCGACGAGGATCGAGTTGACGACGCCGTGCGATTGCAGCAGCACGATCCAGGCGGTGATGCGGACCAGGAGCGAGGTCCAGAACGGCAGCAGCACCGCGATCATCACTAGGTTCGCCTTGCGCTCGGGCATCCGCGAGATCCAGTAGGCGAGGGGATAGCCGAGCCCGGCGGTGAGCAGCGTGACGAGCGCGCTCATCCAGGCCGTGCGGATGAAGAGCTTGACGTGGATCCGCTCATAGGGCGGCACCGGCTCGATCTGCCCCTGCGGCCCGTAGCGGAGGTCGAGCGCGGCCAAATAGTAATCCGCGGTGATCGGACTGCTCTCGCGCTTCAGGAGCCGCCAGGTCGGTATCCGGCCCCATGAGGGATCGGTCGTCTCGAGCTCCTTCTTCCAGTCCTGATCAGGCGGAAGATGCGCGGTGCGGAATGTGGTCTTGGCGATCAGGCCGTAGGCGCCGGGCGATTCCTCGTTGAGCCGCTTGGCGATCAGCCCGAACGTGTGGGCCTTGAAGGCGGCGCGCAGATCCCCGGCCACCGCCGCGTAGGCCGCCTCCGGCGGCAGCGCGCTCGGCTTCCAGCCCTTGAGTGCCGCCACCGTGCGCGGCATCCGCTCCGCAATCGTGCTGTTGTCGATGCTGAGCCAGCCCATTCCGGCGAGCGGGGCGATGAACAAGAGGCCGATATAGGCGAGCAGTGGCAGCGTCAGCAGGAATGCGCCCAATCGCTTCCGCCGTTCGACGCGGCGCAGGCTCCGCTTCAGCGCCGCGGTGCCGGCGAAGCCCCGTGCCGCCGGCGCCGCCGTGGCTGCCTCGCCCGGCATCGGCTTCGCCTTAGAGCGGATCGCGCCTGACTGGAATCGGGGCACTCCGCCGACTTGTCGGCGGGGACCCCGGCGCGAAGCGATCCAGGGGCGCGTGAATCCGCTCGGAAGAACAGCTCAGAGCGTGTTCAGTCAGGGTGAACACGCTCTAGGAGGCGAGCCACGCCGAGAAGCGCTGGTCGAGCTGCGGCTCGTAATTCGACCAGAACGCCACACTCTTCGGAATCGCGACCTTGAGGTGCTCGGGCGTCGTCGGCATGTATTTCCACATCAGGACCTTCGGGTCCTTGTAGTACGCAAGATCGCGCATCAGCGCGAACGAGGATTTGCGTGCCGGCGAATAGGCGATGTAGCGCGCCTGCTCGACCAGGCTCCTGGTGCTCGTCGAGAAGCGCAGGAAGTCCATCGCCTGCTTCAGACGGTCCGGCGGCAGGCTGCCCGGGACCACCCAGCCGTCCCATTCATAGAGCCCGCCATCCCAGATGAAGTCGAAGGGTTGCTTGTCCGCGACGATCGCGTTGAAGATGCGGCCGTTGAATGCGGTGGCGATCACGGCATCCTTCTGGGCGAGCATCTGCGGCGGCTGCGCGCCCTCGCTCCACCAGACGGCGTTCTTCTTGATCGTGTCGAGCTTCTTGAACGCGCGATCGACGCCGGCCTGGGTCGCCAGCGCGTCGTAGATCTTGTCGAGGGCGACGCCGTCGGCATAGAGCGCCCATTCCAGGTTGCCGACGGGGGTTTTCTCGAGCGCCCGCATCCCCGGAAAAGTCTTCACGTCGAATGCGTCCTTCACCGTCCGCGGCTGATGGTCCTTGGCGAACGCCGTCGTGTTGAACGCGAACACCGTGCTGTAGGAGATCGTCGAGACGAAGGGCCCCGTCTTGCCGTCGCCGCTGAGCGAGCCGGGGATGAAGTCCAGGCTCGCCTTCGTCCCGTCCGGCGCCGGATCGAGATCCTGGTCGAAGTCGATGGTTTGCAGCATGCCCTCGGAGCCGAGCCGCGAGGCCGGCGCCTGCAGCATGTCGACGATGTCCCAGGTGACGTTCCCGCTGGTTTCCTGCGCCGTCACCAAAGCGGGCCCGTTGGCCGCGTTCTCGATATTGGCGAAGGTGATGCCCGTCTTCGCGGTATAGGGCTTCTCGTAGCCTTCGACCTGGCTGAACTGATAGGCCCCGCCCCAGGAGCAGAGATTGATCATCTGGTTCGCCGCCCGCGCGATCCGGCGCGAGGCCAGCAGGCCGAGCGAGGAGAGCGAGACCAGCCCCGCGGTCCGCGCCCCCAGCGCCATGAGATCGCGCCGATCGATCGCCAGCATTCCCTCTTCCACTTTCCGCCCGCGTCCGCTCATTGCTCGCTGCCTCTCTTTCCCAGTCATTGCAACAACGATATGAACCGCCCTGCCTCTCACCGCGCGCCGTACGCCCGGCAGAACGGCGTGTCCCAACCGATCTCGACCGTCCCGCCCGCGCTCAGTCCGTGCGCCTCGCCGGTGTTCGGCACGCGCGCGATAAGCTCGCCCAGGCCCGCCGCGGAGATCACCGCGCGCAAATGATCGCCCTGGAACAGCACGCTGGCGATCCGCCCGTTGAACCGGTTCGCGACCGACCCCGCCGGCGGCGCCACCCGCACCTGCTCGGGCCGCACCGAAAGGATGCACCGATCGCCCGGTGCGAGGGCCTGCACGGCATGGGCGAGCGTCTCGCTCCCCGCGCCGTCGAGCGCGACCCGGCAAACATCGCTCCGCGTCTCCCGCACCATGCCGGTCAGGCGGTTGTTCTCGCCGATGAAGTCGGCGACGAAGGCGTTCGCCGGCTGCTCGTAGAGGCCGCGCGGCGGGCCGCATTGCTGCAAGATCCCCTCGGCGAAAACGGCGATCCGGTCGGACATGGTCAGCGCCTCGCCCTGGTCGTGGGTCACGTAGATCATCGTGATGCCGAGCCGGTCGTGCAGTGCCTTGATCTCGTATTGCAGCCCCTCGCGCAATTTCTTGTCGAGCGCCCCGAGCGGCTCGTCCATCAGCACGATCTCGGGCTCGAAGACGAGGGCGCGCGCGACGGCGACGCGCTGCTGCTGGCCGCCGGAAAGCTGGCTCGGGCGGCGGTTCTTGAAGTCTCCGAGATGCACCATGTCGAGCGCGCGATCGATCCGCGCGCCGATGTCTGCCGGGCTCACCTTGCGAATCTTGAGCGGAAAGGCAAGATTCTCCGAGACGCTCATATGCGGAAAGAGGGCGTAGTTCTGGAACACCATGCCGAGATTGCGCTTGTGCGGCGGCAGGCGGTTGAGCTCCCTTCCGCCCAGCATGATCGTGCCGCTGGTCGGCGCCTCGAACCCGGCCAGCATCATCAGCGTCGTCGTCTTGCCCGAGCCCGAGGGGCCGAGCAGGGTCAGGAACTCGCCGCGCGGCACATCGAGGTTGAGATCGCGCACGACGAGCGTCTCGCCGTCATATGTCTTCTGGACGTTGCGAAACGACACGAACGCCCGCTCTCCGCCCTCGCCGGCGACGCTCATGTCCGGATCCCGTAGCTCGGCATTGCGCGGAAGAAGGCCCCGGCACAATTCGTCAGGCCATCGATAACGGCATCACAGCGGCTTGGAAAGCGAATTTTCGGCAATGAAAGGCCTCTGTATCACTTCCGCATGTTGCATTTGTTTCATCGGCGCCCGGCCGCCGATCACGAGGCCGTTACGGCGCTGAGCGGGTGACCCCGGCCAGGGTGAAGCAAGCGCTCGCAAGCCGCGCTTCGATGGCCGCATTTATCAATCCCCCCGACCCTCCGATAATGCGGGGTCGGGCGAGGCGGCGAGGGCGGCCCCGCTCGCGATCCGGGGAAGGAGCGCGCGCATGTGTTCGGGCGAGGCGATTGCCGGCGTCATCTTCGACGCCTACGGAACGCTGTTGGACGTCTACGCCGTGGAGGCGACCGCGGAGGCTCTCTTCCCCGGCAAGGGGCCCGCGATCGCGCGGCTCTGGCGGGACAAGCAGATCGCCTATTCCCAGCTCAGGACCCTGTCCGGCCGGTACGCGCCCTTCTGGCAGATCACGGAAGACGCCCTGGATTACGCCTGCGAGTTCGCGCGGGTCCGCCTCGCCCCGGACGCCCGCGAGAATCTCCTCCGGCAGTACCGCGCGCTTCCCCCGCATCCGGAGGTGCGTGCCTCTCTCGATACGATCAAGCAACGAGACCTCAAGCTCGCCGTCCTCTCGAACGGGGACACGGCGATGCTGAACGAGGCGATCGCCGCCGCGGGGCTCAGCGAATTCTTCGATCACATCCTGAGCGTCGAGCCCGTGCGCAAGTTCAAGACCGCGCCCGAAGCCTATCAGCTCGGCCCCGATGCCTTCGGCTGCCCGGCCACGAACCTGCTCTTCGTCTCCTCGAACGGCTGGGACATCTCCGGCGCGTCATGGTTCGGCTACAAGACCTTCTGGATCAACCGCGCGGGCGCGCCCCGCGAACGGCTCGGCGCCGGCCCCGCCGAAACCGGCGCGACCATGGCCGATCTGGTCCGCCATCTCGCGTAATCCGCGCAGCCGCTCTACGCCGCCCGCCCATAATAGAGCACCACCGTGTGCGTCGCCTCGGCGAAGAATAGCCAGCGCTCCACGAAGATTCCGCCCAAGCCCAGCACCGCCGCGACGATCGCGCCGATCAGCGCGGGGAGGGGAGGGAGCGCCATTGCCGCGATGGTGAGCACGAACGGCGCGGCGAAGCCCACGATCACCGCAAGCGCGCGCAGCCGCCGCGCATGCTTGCGTGCGATGCGAAAGCCCATCTCGCGCATCAAGTAGTTCTCCTCGGTGTGCGGCGCCTCGAGCGCGCGCACCCGGCCGAGATGGCCGAGCCCGGTCGCGGTCTCCGCCGTGCTCGCACCCGGCGTGTGGTCGATCGTCCGCCAATAGAAGAATTTCGCCACGAGCGCCGCGATCCCGAAGAGCACGGCCAGCACCGAAACCAGCGCCGCGCGCCCATGAAAAACCCGCGCCACGGCGGCAAGCCAGAGCGCGCCGCTGAAGCCCGCCATCACAAAATAGCCCGGCGTCACGTATGCATTGCGCCACTGCCGCACCGGCCGCAGGCTCGCATAGATCATCGATGTGCAGAACACGGTCACCACCGCGCCCGCCGCCGCCAGCGCGCCGAGCGCCGCCGCCGCCGCGTCCACCCGCCCGGCCAGGAACCACGCCGCGCCGAACCCGAGCGCCGGGAGATAGGTGAGAAGCGCGGCAACCCCCTCGCGCGCAAGCCACGACGAACGCCATTGGCTCACCGCCCGCCACGCCCGCTCCGGGTGCCCCAGATGCAGCGTCGAGGAGAGAAGCCCCGCGCTCACCAGCGCGAGCGCCAGCACCAGTGCGGCGACGCCGAACCACGGCCCCGCCGAAACGAGCCCGAACGGCGCCAGCAGCCCGAGCAGAGCCAAGAGCCCGTACCCGGCGCCCGAGGCGGTGGTGAAGAAAATAACGGAAAGCGCAGGCGTCATCGCGAAACCTCAGCCCGAGAGCGCGCGGTCGAGCCAGGCGAGCAGCCGCTCGCCCGCGCCGTTTCCCCCGCCCGCGCCATTCGCCGCCCCCTCCTTCAGCGCCGGCGCGCTGCACGCGCTCTTCCTCGGCGGCAAATATTTGTTGACCGGCCGATATCCCATCTCCGGCATCAGGTCGTACCCGCCCCGGCTCCGCACCAGCTCCGAAACTTCGCTGTTCGGATCGCCCAGATCCCCAAAATGCCGCGCATGCGCCGGGCAGGTCGCCACGCACGCCGGCACGCGCTCGGCCTCCGGAATCGTCTCATTGTAGATCCGATCGATGCAGAGGGTGCATTTCTTCATCACCCCCTCGTCCTCGTCGAACTCGCGCGCGCCGTAAGGGCAGGCCCAGGAGCAGAGCTTGCAGCCGATGCAGAGATCCTGGTTCACCAGCACGATCCCGTCCTCGGCGCGCTTGTACGAAGCGCCCGTCGGGCAGACCGTCACGCACGCGGGCTCCTCGCAATGCAGGCACGAGCGCGGAAAATGCACGGTCCGCCCCTTGGCACCCTCGCCCGCCTCATAGGTGTGGATGCGGTTGAACCACACCCCGTCCGGCTTCGCCCCATATGGGTCGTAGTCCGGCAGCGGTCCCGGATGCCCGCTGGTGTTCCATTCCTTGCAATTCACCGCGCAGGCATGGCAGCCCACGCAGGTATCGAGATCGATGACGAGCCCGAGCTTTTTCCCGCCCGGAAGCGGCGTCGGCAGCGTCGTCATGCGCCCACCCTCATCCCCGGCGGCGGCAACACCGCCGCCTGCCGCGGCGCCGTCTCCGTCACACCCTTCGCGGCCTTCTCGATCCTCACGCGCACGTCGTACCACGCCGCCTGGCCCGTCACCGGGTCGCTGCTCGGCAGCCGCCGTCCGCCCCGCTCCGGCAAAAACGTCGCGATCACATGGTTGAGCAGGAATCCCTGCCGCGATTCCGGCGCATCCGTGCTCAGCATCCACGCCCCGGCCCGCTTGCCGATTGCGTTCCACGTCCACACCGTCAGCGGATTGACGCCCTCCATCAGCCGGATCGGGCAGCTCACGCTGCCGCTCCGGCTCGTCACTCTCACCCAATCCCCGTCTTCGAGCCCGAGCCCGCGCGCCGTCTCCGGCGCAACATAGAGAAAATTCCGATCGTAGATCTGCCTGAGCCACGCGTTCTGCGATCCCCACGAATGGTACATCGGCATCGGCCGCTGCGTGATCGCCGAGAGCGGGAACTCTTTCTCGTCCACCGCCTCCTGCTCGAACGGCGGATACCAGAAGGGCATTGGGTCGCAATAGCGCGCCACGCGCTCGCGCAAATCCGCCGGCGGCAGCACGCTCCCATGCCCGAGCCCCGCCAGCCGGAAGCGCTGCAGCGGCTCGGCATAGAGCTGTAAAACAATTGGCTCGGGTCTCTCGATCAGCCCGAGCGCAGTCGCCGCCTCGAGATAATCCCGGTTCGCGAACTTGAAGTAGTGCGCCTCCGGCGGCAGCTCGTGGCGCCAGAAGCATCCGTTGGCGATATAGCGCTCGAGCTGATCTTCGTTGGGAGCGCCGCGCCCCGCCGCACTCCCGTCGCCCCGCCAGCCCGCCAGCGGCCCGATGCCCGGCCGCCGCTCGTGGTGCACGATGTAATCGGCATAGCTCGCGTACCGCGCGCTCCCGTCCGGCTTGACGAAGGCCGGCAGCCCCAACCGCGCCCCAAGCGCGATCAGCACGTCCTGGAACGGCCGCACGTCGCGGTCCGGCGCCAGCACCGGCTGGCGGATCGCATCCGCCGGCCCCTCCGCGCTCCCGATCGGCCGATCCAGGAGCGAGATGCAGTCGAACCGCTCGAGATAGGTCGTGTCCGGTAGCACGAGATCGGCGTACGCCACCGTCTCCGAAAAATACGCATCCGCATAGATCACATGCGGAATCCGGTACTCGCCGGTCGTCTCGTCCTTATCGGCGAGCATCCGCATCGTCTCTTCGGGCTCCGGCGAGGAGTTCCACGCCATGTTCGACATATAGAGGAAGAGCGTATCGATCCCGTAAGGATCCGCCGCATGCGCATTGGCGATCACCGTGTGCATCAGCCCGTGCAGCCCGAGCGGCGCCTCCCACGAGAACGCGTGGTCGATCCGAAGCGGCGCGCCCTCGGCATCCACCAGCAGATCCTCCGGCCCGCCCGGCATCCCGAGCGGCATCGCGGCAAGCGGCGTCCCGGCCCGCACCTCCTTGCCGCCCGGCGGCGCATGCGGCGGCGTCGGGCGAGGGAAGGGGGCCTTGTACCGCCACGAGCCCGGCGTATCGACCGCGCCGATCAGCATCTGCAGCAAATGCAGCGCCCGGCAGGTCTGGAATCCGTTGCTGTGCGCCGAGATGCCGCGCATCGCGTGCATCGCAACCCCCCGCCCGCGCATCTCGGCGTGGCGCACGCCCGCCGTATCCGTCCACGCCTGCGCCAGCACCACCGGCTCCGCCGCCGCCTCCGCAATCTCCGCCGCGATCTCCCTGATCCGCGCGGCCGTGATCCCGCACCGCTCGGCCACCGCCTCCGGCGCGTACGCCGGGTCCAGATAGCGCTCGGCGAGCAGCTGAAACGCCGGCACCGCCACCCGCCCGTCCGCCAGCCGCACTTCCCCCGCGAGCCGCGGCGCCGCGCCCGCCCGTCCCGCCTCCACCACCTCCCCGCTCGCCCGGTCGCGGATCAGCACCCGCCCCTCCGCGTCCCGCGCGAACAGGCCATCCCCCGCTCCGCCCGCCTCGCGCACCACGAGCCAGCCGGCATTCGTGTAGCGGGCGAGGAAATCGAGATCGACTCGCTCCGCCCCCAGCAGCAAATGAACGATCGAAAGAATGAAGAGCCCGTCCGTCCCCGGCCTCAGCCCCACCCACTCGTCCGCGATCGCCGAATAGCCCGTCCGCACCGGGTTCACGGAAATGATCCGCGCCCCCCGTTCCTTCAGCCGCGCCAGCCCCATCTTGATCGGGTTGGAATCGTGGTCCTCGGCCACCCCGAACAGCAGGAACAGCTTCGCATGCTCCCAGTCCGGCTCGCCGAACTCCCAGAAGCTCCCGCCCACCGAATAGAGCCCCGCCGCCGCCATGTTCACCGAGCAGAACCCGCCATGGGCGGAGAAGTTCGGCGTCCCGAACTCCTTCGCCCAGAACCCCGTCAGCGCCTGGCTCTGGTCCCGCCCGGTGAAGAAGGCGAGCTTCCTGGGGTCGCTCCCGCGGATCGCGCTGAGCCACCCCGCCGCGATCCCCATCGCCTCGTCCCAGCCGATCTCCTTGAACGCGCCTTCGCCCCGCTCGCCCACCCGAAGCAGCGGGCTCTTGAGCCGCGCCGGCGAATAGTGCTGCATGATCCCGGCCGAGCCCTTGCCGCACAGCACGCCGCGGTTGATCGGATGGTCCGGGTTGCCCTCGATGTAGCGGATCCGCCCGTCCTTCAGATGGACGCGGATCCCGCACCGGCAGGCGCACATATAGCAGGTGGTCGTCTTGACCGTATCGCCGACGGGCTTGGAGAGCGCGATGATTTCACCCGCCATGTTGGTCCAGTTCCCCTGCTTCGCCGCCACGATCGGCGGCGCGGAGCATGGTGGGTGCGTTCGAACTATAAATCAAACAAATCAATTTTGTCCGATCGTTCGTTCCATACGAACGATTCGCCGCGCCACCTCCCCGAAACCCCCGTCTCCTCATCTCCACTGGCCTCGCCCCGCGGCCTGATGATACGCATGGAACAGAGGATGCAACATTCCGGAGAAGCTCCCGTAATGCCCGCTCACGCCGCCCGCCCCATCCTCGCTCCCGGGGCCGCCTGAATGCCGGACGCCCGTCCCGGCCCGCTCTCTCCGCAGAGCACCCCCGCGCCGGCGCCGACCGGCCTCACCCCGCCGCGCGCCCCCGCGCCCTCCCGCGCGCCCCCGTCCCTCAGCCCGCACCTCAAGCGCCTGCAGGACGAGAGCATCTTCATCTTCCGCGAGGTCGCGGCCGAGTTCGCCAAGCCCGTCCTGCTCTATTCCATCGGCAAGGACTCCTCGGTCCTCCTCCATCTCGCACTCAAGGCCTTCCACCCCGCCAAGCCGCCGTTCCCCGCCCTCCATATCGACACCACCTGGAAGTTCCGCGAGATGATCGCCTTCCGGGACGAGACCGCCCGCCGCCTCGGCCTCGACCTCATCGTCCATACCAACCAGGACGGCATCCGCCAGGGCATCAATCCCTTCGACCACGGCGCCCACTACACCCAGGTGATGAAGACCGAGGCGCTGAAGCAGGCTCTCGCCGCCGGCGCCTTCGACGCCGCCTTCGGCGGCGCCCGCCGCGACGAGGAGCGCTCGCGCGCCAAGGAGCGCGTCTTCTCGTTCCGCAGCGCCGCCCAGGAATGGGACCCGAAGAAGCAGCGCCCGGAGCTCTGGAGCCTCTATAACGGCCGCATCCGCCAAGGTGAGTCGATCCGTGTCTTTCCCCTCTCCAACTGGACCGAGCTCGACGTCTGGCAATATATACTTGCGGAGAATATCCCCATCGTTCCGCTCTACTACGCTAAACCCCACCCCGTCGTGGAGCGCGACGGCCAGCTCATCGTCGTCCATGACGAGCGCATGCGCCTCGCCCCCGGCGAAACCCCCGAGCTCCGCACCGTCCGCTTCCGCTCGCTCGGCTGCTACCCGCTCACCGGCGCGATGCCCTCCACCGCCGACACGCTCCCCGCGATCATCGCCGAGATGCTCGGCTTCCGCACCTCCGAGCGCATGGGCCGCCTGATCGACCGCGACGAGACCGCTTCGATGGAACGCAAGAAACGCGAGGGCTATTTCTGATGTCCGACGTCGCGACCGAAGCCGCCGCCAACGCCGTCGCCGCACTCCGCCTGCCGCCCGAGGCGAGCCTCCTTCGCTTCCTCACCTGCGGCAGCGTGGACGACGGCAAATCCACCCTCATCGGCCGCCTCCTCTACGAAACCCGCGCCCTCTTCGAGGACCAGCTCACCGCGCTCGAGCGCGACAGCCGCAAGTTCGGCACCGCCGGCGAGCACACCGACTACGCCCTCCTCATGGACGGCCTCGAGGCCGAGCGCGAGCAGGGCATCACCATCGACGTCGCCTACCGCTTCTTCGCCACCGACCGCCGCCGCTTCATCGTCGCCGACACGCCCGGCCACCAGCAATACACCCGCAACATGGCGACCGGCGCCTCCACCGCCGACCTCGCCGTCCTCCTGATCGACGCCCGCAAGGGCGTCGTCACCCAAACCCGCCGCCACTCCTTCATCGTCTCGCTGCTCGGCATCCGCCACGTCGTCCTCGCCGTGAACAAGATGGACCTGATCGATTTCGCCCAGGCCCGCTTCGCCGCCATCCGCGAGGATTACGAGCACTTCGCCGCCGGCCTCGGCTTCCAAACCCTCCACGCCATCCCGCTCTCCGCCCGCTACGGCGACAATGTCACGGAACCCTCCGCCAACACGCCCTGGCACGAAGGCCCGACCCTCCTCGACTATCTCGAAGCCATCGAGATCGAATCCGATCCCGCCACCGCGCCCTTCCGCATGCCGGTGCAATGGGTGAACCGCCCCCATCTCGACTTCCGCGGCTACGCCGGCACCGTCGCCGCCGGCCGCGTCCGCCCCGGCGACGCGCTTACCGTCCTCCCCTCCGGCAAAACCACCACGCTCGCCCGCATCGTCACCGCCGAAGGCGACCTCGCCCAGGCGAGCGCCGGCGACGCCGTCACCCTCGTCCTCGCCGAGGAGATCGACGTCTCCCGCGGCGACGTCCTCGCCGCCGCCGCCGCCCCACCCCCGGTCGCCGACCAGTTCGCCGCCCATCTCGTCTGGATGAGCGAAACCCCGCTCTTCCCCGGCCGCTCCTACCTCTTCAAGTCCGGCACGCGCAGCGTCGCCGGCAGCATCACCGCCATCAAGCACCGCATCAACGTCGACACCCACGAGCACCTCGCCGCCAAGGACCTCCATCTCAACGACGTCGGCGTCGTCAACCTCTCGCTCGCCTCGCCGCTCGCCTTCGAGCCCTACGCCACCAACCGCACCCTCGGCAGCTTCATCGTCATCGACCGGCTCACCAACGAAACCGCCGGCGCCGGCACCATCGACTTCGCGCTCCGCCGCGGCACCAACCTCACCTGGCAACATCTCGACGTCGACCGCACCGCCCGCGCCCACCTCAACGACCAGGCGCCCGCCATCCTCTGGTTCACCGGCCTCTCGGGTGCGGGCAAATCCACCATCGCCAACCTCGTCGAGCGCAAGCTCTTCGCGATGGGCCGCCACACCTACATCCTCGACGGCGACAACGTCCGCCACGGCCTCAACCGCGACCTCGGCTTCACCGAGGCCGACCGCGTCGAGAACATCCGCCGCGTCGCCGAGGTGGCAAAACTCTTCGCCGACGCCGGCCTGATCGTTATCGCCTCCTTCATCTCGCCCTACCGCGCCGACCGCGCCATGGCGCGCTCCGGCCTCGACGAAGGAATTTTCCTCGAAGTCTTCATCGACACGCCGATCGAGGAATGTCAGCGCCGCGACCCCAAAGGCCTCTACGCCAAGGTCGCCGCCGGCCAGATCACCAACTTCACCGGCATCGACGCCCCCTACGAACCGCCCGAAAACCCCGAGATCCACCTTTCCACCCTCGGCCACACCGCCGAATTGCTCGCCGACGAGGTCATCGCCAACCTCCGCCGCCGCTTCATCATCCACTAGACAGAAAAGGCCAGGGGCTTTGCCCCTGCCGGGGTCCCAACGCGCTCGCGCGTTGGGTGCCCGATCCCCACCAGGGCCTGAGGCCCTGGACCCCCGCCTACTTTTTCTTCGCCGCCCCGACGCTCATGCTCCCGACGCGGAAGCTCAACAACAGGACCAGAGCCAAGGGAGCGATCAGCACGACGCAATCGAGCGCGGTCCCGAAAATCGCCCGATAAAGCCCGCCCGCAGCCGCCTTGATCCTCGTCAATTCGGCGGTCCCAACGGCCGGGGCGGAAGCGACTGCGTTGCATGCTCTCGTCGGTGAATGCCAGGCTCGATCCGAGCGAGCCCGCGCCGATCGCCGCATATCTCCAGGCGCAGTGCGGGCACTGACACCGACCAGGGAGCAGGACCTCCCTTGCTCAGTCGATCCGGAAATGCGCGAAGACGGCGATCTTGACCCAGTCCATCGCGAACGCGAAGCCGAGCGTGGCGAGCAGAAGGAGGGCCGTTGCCACGACCGGAAGCGCGCTCATCAGGATGCCGCCCATGGCGAGAGAGGCGACGATGCCGACGTCCCCGGCGGTCGCCACCAGCATGATCGGCTTGGGCCGCGAGCGCCAGACATGGACGCGCTCGCGCAGCACATAGAGGATGCCCTGGTTGGCGAAGACGAGGGTTGCAAAGATCAGGGTCTGCATCTGGCTCGGGCTGAAGTGCAGCCCGTACCATCCCGCCGCGAGCACAACCGTGCAATAGGCAAGCTTGCAGAAAGCGAAAGGCAGCGCGGCGAAAACGAGGTTGCGGATGCGCCAGGCATTGGGATAGGGCGATGGCTCCGCCCGGTCTGCCGTACGCGCCATGGTCACGAAATCGTTCGTCAGCATCGAGAGCGCGAGCAGGAGCGGGGTCAGGACCGCGTGCCTTGTGACGACGAGCCCGACGCCGAGCACGATGAGGGTCACGCATTTGTTGATCAGGATCGTGAGCGTATAGGTGAGGATGCGCTGGAACGCGGCGCGTCCTTCCTTGATGGCGGTCACGATCCCGGCGAGGCCCGGCTCGGTCAGGACCATGCCCGCCGCGGCCTTGGCGACGTCGGTCGCGCTGGAGACGGCGATGCCCATCTGCGCCTGGCGCAGGGCGGGCGCATCGTTCGCGCCGTCGCCGCACATGCCGACCGCGTGTCCCCGGCGCTGAAACGCTTTCACCAAGCGGAATTTCTGCTCCGGAAAGACCCCGGCGTACACGGCAAAATCGTCGGGGCCGACGCTTTCGGGGATGTCGCCCGGAGGGCAAACCGGCCCATCGAGCCCGATCGCATGGGCGACGGTGGCGGCCGTCGCGGCGGCATCGCCGGTGACCATGACGGTGCGCACGCCGAGCGAGCGAAGTTCGGCCAGGAGGCCGGGCGAATCGGCCCGCGGCGGATCGCTGAACGCGATCAGGCCGACCAGCTCGAGCGCGTCCCGCTGCCCGGCGGCGACGGCGATGGTCCGCTGCCCGGCGCGCGTGAACCCATCGAGCGCCGCCGCCGCCGCTTGTGACAGGGGCGCTACCGCGGCAACGACGGAGGGCGCGCCCTTGACGACGCGGATCTCCCGTCCGCCGGCGATCGCCGTTGCCTCGGCCATCTTCGCGGCCGGATCGAACGGCGTGAACCGGACCACTTCCATCTCCTCCTTCCCCGCGCCCGCGCGCGCGGCGGCCATCGAGCGGACGGCGGAATCGATCGGATCGCTGCCGTCGGCGGAGCTCGCGAGAGCCGCGAACGCGAGCACGTCGGCTTCGCTGAAGCCGGGCCGCGCCGGGAGGACCGCCGTCACCGAAAGTTCATTCCGCGTGAGCGTGCCGGTCTTGTCGGCGCAGAGCACGTCGATCATCGCCGCCTCGTTCAGCGCCGAGAGGCGGGTCAGCAGCACGCCCTTGAGTGCCAGCGTTTTCGCCCCGAGCGCGGCGGCAAGCGTGAAGGTGGCGGGCAGTGCGACAGGGACCGCCGAGAGAAGGGCGGTGAGCACGAGCGGAATGATCTCCGCCACGGTCATCCCGATGACGTGCGCATACGCGATCAGCCCGACGACGATCGCAAAGTTGACGACCGTCAGGTTGCGCACGATGCCGAGCACCACCTTCTGCTCGGCGCTCTCGACATGGGCCACGCGCACGAGCTCGGCCGTGCGGCCGAAATAAGTGCGTTTTCCGGTCGCGGTCACCTCGGCGATCGCCTCGCCGCGGCGAACGAGGCCGCCGGCATAGGCGCTCTGCCCCGCGCCCGTTTCCGCGGGGACCGATTCGCCGGTCAGCATCGACTGATCGAGCAGCACCGACCCACTCAGGATCTTGAGGTCGGCGGGGACGACGCCGCCGAGCGAGACCTGCACGATGTCGCCGGGAACGAGGTCGGCGGCCGGCACTTCGATCCAGCCGCCATCGCGCCGGACGCGCACCGTGAGTGTGAGCCGCTGCCGCAAAAGCGCGAGCGCCGCATTGGCCCTTCCTTCCTGAAACACGCCGAGGGCGACGTTGAGGAGCAGCAGGATCGCGATCATCAGCGCCGGCAGGCCTTCGCCGCTCACGACCTGCAGCACGACGCTCGCCTCGAGCATCCAGGGCACGGGCGACCAGAAATGCCGCGCCACCCGGGCGAGCGGATGGACCTTCTCTTCGCTGACCGTGTTCGGGCCAAACTCCGCCTGCCGTCGCGCGGCCTCGGCCGAAGAAAGGCCCGGCGAGGGGGAAACCGGGACGGCGGCGGTCTCCGCGCGAACGACGTTCATCCCGACGACTTCCGCTCGGCATGGCCGAGCGCCGGCGCCTTCAAGAGATCCCGCCTGCTCGGGCCATCCCGCCGTTCGCTCATCGCGTCCTCATGGAAGGCCGCCCTGGTTCCCGCCGCCCCACTTTCCGCCACCATCACGGGCCCGGCGCGCTTTCCCCGCCTTGACCTCGATCAACGCGGAGCCGCGCCGGACGCGGTCGGCTGCGGGCAATGACAATCATCTTCGCCCCCGGTGCCGGGCCCCGCCGCGGCCGTTTCCGCGTCCTCTCGGACGTGCTGGCCGCGCTGCTCGTGCTCGCGGTCTTCGCGGCACTCGCGCTCGGCTCGGCGGGCATCTTCGCCCCGCTCGCCGCCGTCACCACGCGCCCGATCAGCCTCGACCCCGCGCGGCTTCCCTACTACGCGCTCCGCACCGTGCTCCGCATGTTGGCGGCGATGGCGGCCTCGCTTCTCTTCACCTTCGTCTACGGCACGCTCGCCGCCAAGAGCCGCCGCGCCGAGCCCGTGCTGATCCCCCTGCTCGACATCCTCCAGTCGGTGCCGATCCTGGGCTACCTCTCCTTCACCGTCGTCTTCTTCCTCAGCCTCTTTCCCGGCCGGGTGATGGGCGCGGAGCTCGCCGCGGTATTCGCGATCTTCACGAGCCAGGCCTGGAACATGACCTTCAGCTTCTACCAGGCGCTGCGCACCGTGCCGCACGACCTCGACGAGGCCTGCCGCGCCTTCCGCTTCCCGGCCTGGCAGCGCTTCTGGCGCCTGGAGGTGCCGTTCGCGATGCCGGGCCTCGTCTGGAACATGATGATGAGCATGTCCGGCGGCTGGTTCTTCGTCGTCGCCGCGGAGGCGATCAGCGTCGGCGACCGCTCGATCGCGCTGCCGGGCATCGGCTCCTACGTGGCACTCGCGATCGTGCACCGGAATCTCGCCGCGATCGGCTGGGCGATCCTCGCGATGACGCTCGTGATCCTCGCCTACGACCAGCTCCTGTTCCGCCCGCTGGTCGCCTGGGCCGATACGTTCCGCTCCGAGCAGACGGCGCGCGAGGCGTCGCACTCCTGGTTCCTCCAGCTCCTGCGCCGTTCGGAGCTCGTGCATCTGGCGACCGCGCCTTCATCCCGCGCGTTGCGCTGGCTTCTGCGCGCCCGGCTCCTCAATCTGCCGCCGGGCCCGGCACGGCGCCGCTCATCCGGCAGGCTTCTCGATTTTGCATGGTATGGCGCGGTGCTCGCCACTTTGCTCTGGGCAGCCGAAATCATCGTGAGGTTCGCCGCGAGCGAGCTTCGCTGGACGGACCTGGAGACGGCGTTGCGGCTTGGCTCCTACACGCTGCTCCGCGTCTTCGTTCTGATCGTGCTTTCCTCGATCGTCTGGGTCCCGCTCGGCGTCATGATCGGGCTGCGTCCCAGGCTCGCCGAGCGCGTCCAGCCGCTTGCGCAGTTCCTCGCAGCCTTTCCCGCCAATCTCCTCTTCCCGCTGGCCGTGCACCTGATCGTCCGGTGGCGGCTCGATCTCAATATCTGGTTGAGCCCGCTGATGATCCTCGGCACGCAATGGTACATTCTCTTCAACGTGATCGCCGGCACGACCGCCTACCCGACCGACCTTCTCGAAGCGGCTGGCGAATTCCGCTTCCGTGGGTGGCAATGGTGGCGGCGCGCCATTCTTCCGGGCATATTCCCCTATTTCGTCACGGGAGCGATCACCGCCTCGGGCGGCGCGTGGAACGCGAGCATCGTCGCCGAAACCGTCTCATGGGGAAGCCGTACGCTGTCGGCCCAGGGCCTCGGCACGTACATTGCGCGGATGACCCTCGCAGGGGACTATCCGCGCATCGTCCTCGGCGTCGCCGTCATGTCGCTCTACGTCGTCCTCTTCAACCGATTGCTCTGGCGCCCGCTCTACGCTTACGGCGAACGGCACCTCCGGCTCGACTGATGGGCCCGATCGCCGCCACGGAACCGCTGCTCCGCGTCCAAGGCATTGGCTGCGAATTCCCGCACCCGCCGGGCAAGCCGCAGATCGTGCTCGACGACATCGGTTTCACGCTTGCCGAAGGCGAGATCGTCGGGCTGCTCGGGCGCTCGGGTTGCGGCAAATCCACGCTGCTCCGCATCGTCGCCGGCCTGATGCGCCCGACGCGCGGGGAGGTGCTGTACAGGGGACGGGCGGTCACCCAACCGACCAAGGGGATCGCCATGGTGTTCCAGAGCTTCGCTCTCTTCCCCTGGCTCAGCGTGCTGGAGAACGTCGCGGCCGGGCTCGTGGCCGAGCGGGTCGCCGAGCGGGAGGCGGAGCGGCGCGCGCGCGAGGCGATCGACCTCATCGGGCTCGACGGGTTCGAGAATGCCTATCCGCGCGAGCTCTCGGGCGGCATGCGCCAGCGCGTGGGCTTCGCTCGCGCGCTCGTCGTCGATCCCGAAATCCTGGTGATGGACGAGCCCTTCTCCGCCCTCGACGTGCTGACGGGGGAGACGCTCCGCTCCGACCTCATCGATCTCTGGTCGGAACGAAAGCTCGCCATCCGCGCGATCCTCCTCGTCACGCACAATATCGAGGAGGCGGTCTCCATGTGCGACCGGATCCTCGTGATGTCGTCCCGTCCCGGGCGCATCGGTGCCGAGATCGCGGTCTCGCTCGAGCATCCGCGCGATCGCCTCGCCCTGCAGTTCCGCGCCATCGTCGAGGATATCTATTCGCGGATGACCGCCGGCCCCGCGCCCCAGCACAGCGCGAAATCGCTCGGTGGAGCGACCAATCTCACGAGCTGGCTGCCGGTGATCTCGGCAACCAGGATCGTGGGGCTGACCGATACGCTCGCCGCGCCGCCGTTCGGGGGCGCCGCGGAGCTCTCGGCGCTCGCTACCCGGCTCAACCTCGATGTCGCGGGGCTGTTCCGTGTCGCCGGGGTGGCGCGGATGCTGGGCTTCGTCGAGTTCCGCGAGGCCACGCTCCACCTGACGGCCGGCGGGCGCGCGCTCGCGGCCGCGAACATCCAGGATCGCAACGGGCTGTTCGCCGAGCATCTCCTGCGCTCGGTGCCGCTCGCCTCCTATATCCGCCGCGTGCTCGAGGACCGGCCGAGCCACGAGGCGCCGCGCTCGCGCTTCCTCGAAGAGCTCGAGGACCAGCTGAGCCCGAGCGAAGCCGAGCATACGCTCACCGCGGTGACGAACTGGGGCCGCTACGGCGACGTTTTTTCCTACGACCACCGGCGGCTTCTCTTTCGGCTCTCGTAACCTCGCCGATCCTCGAGGCTCGCGGACCGCGCAACTCGGAGTGGCGGCAGCTACGCCGACAGGAACAGAGGCACCGCCGCGCGCGCCAGCAATGTCCGGGTGACACCGCCGAAAATCTCCTCCGCCAATCGGGCGTGGCTGTACGCACCGATGACCACAAGATCCGCGGCCTGCTCTTCCGTCGTTGCAAGGATGGCTTCGGCAACCGACGAGCCATGCGTCTCCAATCGGCTGATCCGGGCCTGGACGCCATGGCGCGCCAGGTAGCGGGCAAGGTCGACGCCCGGCCCCTCGTGGAACTTGTGCCCGCTGCTCTCGGGATCGACGATCAGCACCGTCACCGAATCGGCCGCGCTCAGCAGCGGCATGGCCTCCCGGACGGCGCGACGGGCTTCACGACTTGCGTTCCAGGCGACAACGATCTTCCCCCCGATCGCCCCGGCTTTCGCCCGGGCCGGGATGATCAGCATCGGCCCGCCGCTCTCCATCAGCAGCCGATCGGCGGGCCAGGTCTTGGGCAACCCCGGAGGATCGGGATAGCCCAGCACGATCAGGTCGCAGCATCGCGCAGCGGCCACGAGGGCGTCATCGACGTGCACGCCTCGGATGATCCGGATCTCGCTGGTGATGTTGTGCTTCTGCACAATGGCTTGCAGGCGATGGCGGACGGCACGGCTCTCGTCCCGCTCATCCGCCGCTAGCTCGGCAATCACCCCGCTGACCGCCTCCGCGCCCAGCGCGAACGCCGCCGCCGGATGTTCTTCCAGGTAGTCCGCGAGGGCATGAATGCCGATGAGATGCGCGCCGCAACGCTGCGCAAGGTCGGCCGCCTCCTTCCCGACAATCTCCCCCTCCGGGGTATCGTCCAGGAACACCACGATGGTCTTCCAACCCGACAATGCGTCCTTCATCGTCGCCCCCACGCGCCGGACCCGCGAACAGACCCCAACGATGCAGCGTCATGCACTCGGCCGCCCATGATCCAGATCAACGGCTCCGGCCCGCGCGAAATTCGCCCGCGCGCCGGCGGCATGATGCGGGCTGGCTTCGAGCGTCAGCGCGATCCCGTCCGCGGGCGCGCGCGGGCCAGCCAGATCGTCGAGTAGCCGCCCAGCGCGCCCACGTCCTGGGCATTGCAAGGACCCGGCTGAATTGGCCGGCGAGCAGATGCTTGAATATCGCGCAAAAGCCGTCCTATTCTGCTCGCGAAATGGGCAAAAGCGCCGATCTGACATCCCATTCGCCGGGAGACTCCCGACTGCCGAGGCCCGAGACACCGTGAGGGCGCGTCATCGCCGTTCGATCGGTGCGAGTGCCCGATCGCAGAGTTTCGTGGGAAGCGCAGCGATCACGAAACGCCGCGTGAATCGGGCGCTTGGACAAAGACCTATGTGTCAGCTTTCTATGAAAGCTGACACTAGTGTCCCGATTCCGGACTTCGCCGCATTGAAATGCGGGCGGTATCGGGACACTGATTTTTTATTTTCAGTGGCCTGCTTATCCCCGCCGTTCGTCGCGAGATGCGACGAACTTCGGGGGCAGGACACTAGGAGGCAGGAGGGGTCCATGAAGCCCGGTATTTCTTCTGTCCTGATTGGGGCCGTGCTCGCCTGTGCCATGTTTGCGGCGCCGGCGAGGGCGGCCGCTCCGGCCGCGGACGCGCCGTTCCTGCTCTCCATGCCGGATCTCTCCAGCCCGCGCGCGACCATCGCCGCGTTGCTCGCCAACACCCAAATCGCCAACCGCGAGCTCATCGCAGGCGGCGTGGCATGGCGCCCGCGCCCTGCCGTGCTCAGGATGATCGCCACGCTGGATCTGGGCGCGTTCCCCGTGCCACGGCTCACCCTCGGGGCCGTGCTTGAGTCCTGGCACCTGGCGTTCGCCTTGAGCAAGCTGCCGGCGCAAACTCTCGCCGGCGCGCCGGACCTCGCCCAAGTGCAGCGCGAGGATATCCGCCAGTGGCGCATGCCCGGCACGCCGATCGTCCTCGTCAAGCTCGCAAGCGGGGCGCGTGCCGGCGACTTCGTCTTCTCGGCCGCGACGGCCGCGATCGCGGGCCAGCTTTACGAGGAGACGAAGCAGGAAATCTCCCACGGCGCCGCCTATCTCACGCCGGTCGATCGATGGAGCTATTATCCGGGACCGCTCATTCCGCGCGCGTTCGTCGCGGCTCTCCCCGCGCCGCTGCTCACGCCGGTGCTGGGCGAGGCCGTCTGGCAGTGGATTGGCCTTGCTCTGCTGCTTCTCGTCTCTTTCGTCGCGATGGCACGGATCGCGCTCTGGGGCATCCGTCGCGATGTGGGCGAGACAAGGGTGCTCCGCCGCTATGGCCAGCTCGCCGCACCGGTCGCAATCTGCGCGATGAGCGCCGCGACCCTCCTCCTTGCCTTCTTCGGCTTGAAGATCTGGGGTGGCACGCTCGCCGCCCTGATGACGGTCCTCAGGCTGGTGATCTTCGTCGCCGTCGCCTGGTTTGCGGTCTCCGTGGTCCGCCGTGCGGGCGAGGCGCTCATCGCGCTCAAGGGGGCAGGGAGCACCAGTATCGACAGCCAGCTCATCCGGGTCGTGAGCACGCTCCTTTGCACCGCCATCGTCCTCTTCGCCGCCTTCTTCATCGCAGATTTCATCGGCGTCCCGCTGGGCCCGCTGCTCGCCGGCCTCGGCATCGGCGGCCTCGCGTTCGCGCTCGCGGTTCGCCCGACGCTCGAGAACATCATCGGCGGGCTCACGCTGTTCGCCGATCGCCCCGTCGGCGTCGGCGATTTCTGCCAGATCGGCAGCGAGTCAGGAACCGTGGAGGAGATCGGCCTCCGGACGACCAAGGTCCGGCGTGTCGACGACGTGCAAATCACCATCCCGAATTCCGAGATGGCGCAAATCCGGATCGCCAACGTCGCCCGCCGCCGCAAGTTTCTCTTCAATCCCGTCCTTGGGCTCCGTTACGAAACGACGGGGGCTCAGCTCAAGTGCATCGCCGCCGGGATTCTAGACATGCTCGCCCGGAATCCGCGGGTGCTCGATGATGGTGCGCGCGTCAATCTCGCGGGATTCGGCGACTACACCCTCAATCTCGAAGTCTTCGCCTATGTCAACGTCACGAGGATGGTCGAGTTCGTCGCCGTGCGGGAGGAGCTTAACCTCCTCGTCATGGAGATCCTCGCCGCGGCCGGCGCTTCCCTCGCGTTCCCATCGCAAACCAACTATCTCGCGCGCGACACGGTCGCGCCCGAGGCAAGCGTGGCCCAAGCCGCGCGCTGACCGGGACACGCGCCCCGCTTCCCGTCCCCTCCAGGCGACGCGACAAGCGACCGCCCGTGCAGCCGCGGACCCGCCGTCCTCAGCACCCAGCCTGGGACGCCGCCTCCCGCCTCACGCCGCCCCGGCCACATAAGCCCGCAAGCTATCCACCTCGTAGTCCTGCTGCATGATCCGCGCCTTCACCACGTCGCCGATGCTGACCATGCCGATCACGTGTCCCTGCTCGACTACCGGCAGGTGGCGCATCCGCCCCGCCGTCATCGTCGTCATCGCCTGGAGCACGGTCGTGCTCGGCGTCACCGTCCGCACCACCCGGGTCATCAGCTGCCCCGCCGTCATATCGAGCGTCCGGCGCCCGTTGGCCGCCAGGCTGTGCACGATATCCCGCTCGCTCACGATCCCGAGCAGCTGCTCCTCCTCATCCAGCACCAAAACGGCGCCGATCCGGCGGTCGGTCAGCACGTGGGACATTTCAGCGACACTCGTCTCCGGCCCGACGGAGATGACCTCATGGCCCTTGTGTTTCAGAATGGCTGCAACCGTCATGGACGAATTCCTTCCCTACGCGAGGGAAGCCTGGCGGCGCGCACCCGCGCGCCCGGCCGATCCCTGGTTGGGGCCAGCTCTCGCCTTGTGGTGGAGATGCTCGCCTCTCGTGCACCCATCATGCTCCCGCCCCGTCCCGGGCGCAAAAAACAGACGTGCAGCGCACAAACTCGGGCATCCTGAGTCCCTTGGGCGTCCCTTGGGGAGTGCCTTGGGCACGGGGTTGCGTCCGTCAGGGCGGGCGGCCATTCTCCGCCCCCTTTCGACAGGGCGAATGGCAGGGCTAGGGCCGGCGGCGCGACATGATGTTCTTCACCCGCGCGAAGATGGCGCTCATCTTCGGGATCTGCGCGCTCGGCATCCTGCTCTCGGTGCCCAACGTGCTGCCGGCGCCCGCCTCATGGATGCCCTGGCGCCACGTCCGCCTCGGCCTCGATCTCCAGGGCGGCAGCTACCTGCTGCTCCAGGTGGACATCGATTCGGTGGTCCGCGAGCAGCTCGGCAACACGCTCGACAGCGTCCGCACCACGCTCCTCCATTCCGGCACCGGCTACCACAGCCTCGCCCTCGACCCCGCCCATAGCCGCGTCCTGGTCACGCCCCGCGAGCCCGCCGACCTCGACGCCGTCCAATCGGCGCTCGCCAAGATGGCAGCCGGCGAGGTGGCGCCCGGCGGCACGCCCGAGCTCTCCGTCTCCACCCTCCCGACCGGCCAAGTCGCCGTCATCCTCTCCCGCCCCGCCCTCGAGGCCCGCGCCGCCGCCGCCATGCAGCAATCGATCGAGATCGTCCGCCGCCGCATCGACGGCACCGGCGTCGTCGATCCCCAGATCGCCCAGGAAGGCGCGGCGCGCATCATGGTCCAGCTCCCGGGGATCAGCGATCCGAACCGCATCAAGCAGCTCCTCGGCCGCACCGCCCATCTCACCTTCCATCTGATCGACCAGGCGGCGAATCCGGCCTCCGGCGCCCCTCCGCCTCCGGGCGACGAGTTCCTGCCCGTGCAGGGCGCGCCCGGCCAGCGTCTCGCGGTCTTCCAGCGGGTGGACGTGGACGGCGCCAACCTCACGGACGCAGAGGCCGGCCAGGATCCGCAGACCGGTCAGTGGGTGGTGAACTTCACCTTCGATTCCGTCGGCGCCCAGGAGTTCGCCGACATCACGCGGGCCAATGTTGGCCGCCCCTTCGCCATCGTGCTCGACAATCAGGTCATCAGCGCGCCCGTCATCCGCGAGCCCATCCTCGGCGGCCGCGGCCAGATCAGCGGCAACTTCACCGCCCAATCCGCGACCGACCTCGCCCTCCTCCTCCGCGCCGGCGCGCTTCCCGCCCCGCTCACCGTGGTCGAGCAGCAGACCGTCGGCCCCGAGCTCGGCGCGGACGCGATCCGCGCCGGCACGATCTCGCTCGCCGTCGGCTTCGTCCTCGTCATCGTCTTCATGGGCGCCTTCTATGGCCTCTTCGGCTGGCTCGCGAACGTCGCGCTGGTGATGAACCTGATCATCCTGATGGCGCTGCTCTCGGTCCTTCAGGCAACGCTCACGCTCCCCGGCATGGCCGGCATCCTGCTCACCCTCGGCATGGCGGTGGACGCGAACATCCTGATCAACGAGCGCATCCGCGAGGAGACGCGGCTCGGCCAGCGCCCGCTCGCCGCGATGGAGACCGGCTTTAGGCGCGCCTACGGCACCATCATCGACAGCAATGCGACGACGCTGCTCGCCCACGTGATGCTCTTCATCTTCGGCACC
The DNA here is from genome assembly GCA_963745975.1 of uncultured Pseudomonadota bacterium. GTDB lineage: Bacteria > Pseudomonadota > Alphaproteobacteria > Acetobacterales > Acetobacteraceae > JAKAWQ01. The sequence goes on along the minus strand of CAVUZJ010000009.1, from coordinate 44,787 downwards.
GGCCCGGTCCGCGGCTTCGCCGTCACCATCACGCTCGGCATCATCTCGACCCTCTTCACCGCGACCCTCTTCGCCCGGCTGCTCATGGCGCGCTGGTACGTCGCCATCCGCCCGGCCGCGCTGCCGGTATGATGCAAATGTTCCTCCGCCCGATCCTCCGCCTGGTCCCCGACAACACGAAGATCCGCTTCATGCGCGGGCGGTTCCTCGGCCTCATCGTCTCGGCCGTGCTCTCGACGAGCTCGATCGCCCTCTTCTTCTATCCCGGCCTCAATCTCGGGATCGACTTCAAGGGCGGCGTCGTCATCCAGGCCCAAACGCCCGGCCCGGCCGATTTCGCCCGTCTCCGCGCCGCCTTCGCCGCCGCCGGCCTCGGCAACGCCGGTCTCCAGCGGCTCGGCGCGCCCGACGAGGTGATGATCAGCCTCGAGGCCCAGCGCACCGACGCCGCGACCGACGCCGCCGTCCAGCGCATCGGCACCGCGCTCGAGAAGGCCGCGCCCGGCACCCGCCTCCTCGGCACCAGCGCGATCGGCGCCAGCGTTTCGGCCGAGCTCTTCCAGAAGGGCCTGCTCGCGCTCGGCCTCAGCCTCCTCATGATCCTCGTCTATATCTGGTTCCGCTTCGAGTGGGAGTTCGCGGTCGGCGCCGTCGTCACGCTGATCCTCGACATGACGAAGGCGATCGGCTTCCTTGTCATCACGCGCATTCAGTTCGATCTCGTAATGGTCGCCGCGATCCTCACCATCCTCGGCTACTCCACCAACGACAAGGTCGTGGTCTACGACCGGGTGCGCGAGAATCTCCGCAAATACAAATCCCTCCCGCTCCGCGAGCTGATCGACCTCTCGATCAACGAGACGCTGAGCCGGACCGTCGGCACCTCGACCACGGTCTTCCTCGCCGCCCTCCCGCTCGCACTTTTCGGCGGCGCCTCGCTCTCCGGCTTCGCCTGGGTGATGCTCTTCGGCATCGTCGTAGGCACCTCCTCCTCGATCTTCATCGCCGCGCCCATTCTTCTGTTCTTGGGCGAGCATCGCCTCCGCCAGGACGCCCGCGCCGCCCCCCGCCCGGCCAAAAGTCACAGCTAATAGACGCCCGGAACGAGCCGCCACGTCCGCGCGCAGTACGCATCGTACTCGGCGCCGAAATGCGCGCGCAGCAGCGCCTCCTCGGCGTTGATCCGCGCCACGAGCGGCGGGAGGATAAGCACGGCAAGCAGCACGCCGACGCCCGAGCGAAAGGCGAGCGCCCACCCCAGCGACGTGACCAGAAGGCCGAGATAGCTCGGGTTGCGGACGAAGCGATAGGCGCCCGTCGTGACCAGCTGATGTCCGGACTGAATAGCGACCAGCCCGCTGAACCGCCGGCCAAGCACGAACACCGGCCAGAGCCTGAGCGCGCCGCCGGCCGCGAAGAGCAAAACGCCGAGCCACCGAACGCCCTCGCCCCCGAAGACCCAGAACCCCACCCGCTCGGTATAGGCCGGCAGGAATCCGGCCAGCAGCCCGATCACCGTGAACGCGATAAAGACCCAGCGGTTGCCGCGGTCCTCCCGCTCCCCCTTGCTCAAATTGCCGCTGCTGAACAGGGCCGCGCCCACCATCGCGAAGAGCACGACCGCGAGCGCGATCCGCGCCGGATCGGCGAAGAACGCGGCAAACCCGCCGCAGCCGAGAATGGCGAGTCCGAGATAGGCAAGGCTCGCCGCGATCGCGAGAAGCGCCATCCCGGGCGTGAGCGTCATGCCCGCCTCTCGAGCTGTCCGGCTCCATCCTCCGCGCGCCCAACCTTCATTGCCGGCCTCGCAATCCGCGCCTCGCGCGCAGGCACCCGGGCCGTCTCCACCGGCGGATTGATCGAAAGGCAGAAATCCTGACCGTGCAGCCAGCACGCTCCCTCCCGCTCATGCCGATCGCGCCGCAGCGAGCGGATGAAGCGCTGCCCTCCGCCCGCGAGCGCCCGCACCAGCGCCCGCTCGGCATCGCGCTCGCGCGCGCCCGCGCACGGATAGATGTGCACCCCGGAAATCACCTCCGCCGCGTAGGTGGCACTTTTTCCCAGACGCTCGATGCGCAGCACGATCCCGTCGCTCCGCTCCGTCGTCAGCGGCAGCAGCATCCGCCCGCCCGGCTTCAGCGCCGCGAGCCAATGGGGCGCCGGATGCGTCGCGCCGGCATTGACGATGATCGCATCGACCGCGCCGGTCTCATAAAGGCTCCCATCGCCCGCCACCACTTCCACATTCGCCCGCCCCGCGAGATTGGCCCGCGCCCGCTCCGCGAGCCCCACATCGACCTCGATCCCGGTAACCCGCCCCTCCGCGCCCACGATCTCCGCCTGGATCGCCGTGTAATAGCCTGTTCCCGCCCCGACATGGCACACGCTCTCCCCGCGCCGCAGGCCCAATTTGCTCAACAGATGCGCCCAGAATTGCGGATGGCCGTTGTTCAGCTCGCGCGCGGCGTCGATCGCCACGAGCACGTTGTGGTACACATGCACGGGGTCGCCGTCCGGCGTCCACCAATAGCCGCGATCCTCGCCCATGATCTGCCACGGCCCAGGACCCAGGAACTTCTCGCGCGCCACGGTCGCAAAAGCGCGAACCACCCGCTCGCTTGCCCGCGCGACGAAGCGCAATTCCTCGGCATAGAATCCCCGCACCGCCGCGATCCGCCCCGCCCCATCCTCCTCGGCCATCTCCCCCTCCAACCCGCCCGCACAGAAACTCATGCCCGTCCACCTCGCGCGTGCGGACGGCGGGGAAATCTTTTTTCCGCCCTGTCCGCGCCCCCGCCGCCCGTGCGTATTCTCCTGGCATGGAGCAATCCGCGGCACGCGAGCGCATCGGCCTCGCCGGCATCGCCGAGGGCGGCCGCGACGTCGCATCCTCCCTCCGGCTTCTCTCCGCGACCGACCTCCTGCGCCTCGAGGCGCTCGCCCGCCTGCGCGCCCGCGGGCTCCCTTCCTCCGTCGCCTGGTCGGACCTGCTCCACGAGGCGATCCGCCGCGCCCTCGATGGCTCGCGTCCCTGGCCGCAAGGCGTCCCGCTGCTCGCCTTCCTCGCCGGCATCATGCGCAGCGTCCGGAGCGAGCTCTGCCGCCGCAGCGCCCACGAAGCCCTCCTCCTGCGCACGGATTTTCCCTTCCTCCGCGGTCCCAACACCGACGAAAGAGACCCCGAGCGCATCGTCGCCGCCTCGCGCGCCGTCGCCGGCATCTACGCTCTCTTCGCCGGCGACGAGGCCGCGCTCAAGGTGATCTCCGCGCTCGCGAACGGCCTCACCGCCCGCGAGATCTGCGCCACGCTCGGCCTATCCGAGACCGAGTACGACACCACCCGCAAGCGCATGCGCCGCGCCCTGCTGCGGCAAGGGCTGAAGGGAAGGGAGCCATGAGGAACCGCCGCCCCATCCGCGAGCTCGAGCGCCTGCTCGATGCCCTGGAATCGGAGCTCCTCTCGGCCGGTGACGACGAGATCCGCGAAGCGCTGGGCCAGAGGCAGCCTTCGCGCATCGTCGTCGAAGCGGTCTCCCGCGCCGTCCCGGCGCCGCACCGGCTCGCCTTGCCCCGCCCGCGAACCCTCGCCAGCCCGGACTCCCGCATCCACTAACGCGGCCGCCCGCGCCCCCCTATCCCCCGTGCGGGCGCCAAGCGGTGGGCACCACGGTTACGCGAGCCGCGGGAATATGACCCCGGACCTCCGTGGCAACGTCATCGACGACGCGCTGGATCTCGCCGATTTTTCGATCCTCGGCAAAGCCAAGGACGACCTCCACCAGAGGGGTGTTGCCGGAGATCCTGGACCGCACCGATACCAGCCCGTCATATTTCTCGAAATGGCTGACCAGCGCCCGATTGATCATCGCCTGCTGGCTTTCCTCGAGAGTACGGTCGAGCAATGAGGGCAGGGCACGGCGCCACATGGAAACGGCCAGATTGAGCATGACGAGCGCCACGAAGCCGGATCCAGCGACTTCAGCAGCATCTCCGAGACGGGTATGGGCAAAGGCCGCGTTGAGGCCAAGCGCGCAGAGCACGATCGCGGAACCGACGAGCTTCGCGAACCGCGTGCGGATCTGACCCAGAATGATGAGGGAGGAGCCGTCACGGCCGCTCCGCCACAAGAGCCATAACGTCCCTGCGTTCTCCACGAGGTTGATCGCCCCGACCGCGGCGGCGAAATAGAGCCCGAGGCGCACCTGGTCCGGCGGATGCCACCACCGGTAGGCGGCGGTGGCCGCCACCCAGAGGCCGGCCAACCCCATGGCGGCGCCGATCCCGAAATTCGCGAATTGTTCGAGCTTGCCGGGCCCATAGTCGTAAGAATAGGTGCGGCCCCGATGAATTTGCCGGAGCAGCAGGAGCAGCATAATTTCGAACGCATTCAGAAGCGTGCCGCGCAGCGCCTCCGCTCCCATCAGCAAGGAATTTGCCCAGAGGGCGACGACGATCATCGCAATATCGATGAGCACGTCGAACGCGCTGGTGAGCAGCAACGAGCGCTCCCGCTGACGCGCGGCCGCATCGATCGGTGCACGGCCCGGGGATGGTGTGGCGATTGTCTTTGTCCTCATCGCGGCGGGCCCACCCTGCCTTCATTTTCCGGCCCGGAGATCGTCAAAGACCGAGCGCGAAAGTTTGAGCAGTTTCCGAAGCCGGTTCAAGTAACACCGTTGCGCTTCGGCTCCGCCCAACGCCGATCGCCGCGCCGGCGGTCGCAAATGCAACACCTCCGCCGCGCGCTTCGCCCCCGCCATTGACCGAAATCCCAGCCCTTGACCGAGATCAATGCGCGCGCGCCGTGCCGTGCGATTCCTTTGCCCCTTACGCCCCGCCTCGCAGCGCGGGCGCCGAGCCGGAAAGGAGAGCGATCCATGAGCAGCACCCTTCGTCTCGCCGGCGCCACCGCGCTCGCGCTCGCACTCGCCGCCGGCGGCGCCTCGGCACAAGGCAACGGTCCCGGCCCGGGGATGATGGGTCAAGCGGGCTCGCCCGAACCCGGTGCCGCCGCCGCGCCCAATCCCGATCAAGCCCGTCCACCCGCCCCGCCCTGGGCGGGCTACGGCCCCGGTCCGTGGATGATGGGCGGCGGCTATGGGTCCGGCCCCTCGACGGCCGGCGGCTACGGCCCGGGTCCCTGGATGATGGGCGGCGGCTACGGCCCCGGCCCGTGGGCGATGGGCAGCGGCTGGATGGGCCCGGAGATGATGGGCCGCTTCTCGCCCGGGCCGTGGATCTCCGGTGGCGGCGGATTCGGCCCCTGGATGATGGGCCCCTGGATGATGCGGCCCGGGACCATGGGCTGGGGCGGTGGCTCCTGCGCCGGCTGGGGGCCCGCCCAGCGCGTCGACCTCAACCTCGACGTCGATCAGGTGAAGACCGGCATGGAGCGCTTCGTGGGCGCGCTCCGCAATCCGCACGTCAAGCTCGGCGCCGTCGCCGCGAAGGGCCCCGACACGATCACCGCGGACATCGTCACCACCGACAATGGCGGGCTCGTCCAGCGCTACGAGATCGACCGCCGCACCGGCTCCATCGAGCCGGAAGGAGAGTGAGTCATGTGGGGCTACGGACCCTACGGCGGCATGGGCTATGGCTGGGGCCCGGGTGGCTGGATGATGCTGTTCGGCGGCCTGGTCTGGATCCTCCTCCTCATCGCGGCCGTCGCCGCCATCGTCTGGCTCGTCCGCGCGCCCTGGCATGCCGGCCCCGGCGTCTCGCCGCGCCCCGAAAAAACCTCCTCCGGCCTCAACATTCTCGAAGAACGCTACGCGCGCGGCGAGCTTGAACGCGACGAATTCCTCCAGAAGAAGCGCGACCTCCTCGGCCACGGCGGCGCCGCGTAGCGCCCGCCGCGGCGCGTCTCGCGCTGACACCGGAGCAGGAAGCGCAGCTCCATGCGCTCCACGGCGCTCCCTATACGGCGGACATTCCTGCGGCGCCCGCCGGGAACCGGCGCGACGCTCGCCGATGTTACAAGGTGCGGAACGAGCCTATCAGCATCCGGGTCGATGCCGACGTCCTGGACTGGCTCCGACGGAAGCACGATTGCAATCAAGTCGAGATCGACAGGATTCTTCGAGGGGAGATGGAGGCCGGGACCGGACGATGGATGCAAATGCGCCCCGCCCCAGTTCCCGACCGCCCGGCGCCCCCGCGCCAGGTGCGGTCGTTCGGACCCCCCACGGCCTCTCCGACCGCGGGTGTCAATCGGCATGGAATAAGCGGTAGTGTCTCAGTTTGAAATCTAGGGGTTATTTATCCATCTGCTTCCCGTGCTTCGCGATCCAGTCGCTAAACGCTTCAATTGTCACGCCGACCCACGAGTGATCTCCCTTGGCTTTCCACAATAGAGTGCTCGGCTTCACGCGCAGCGTTCCGAATTTTTTGCCGTCCTCCATGATCTCGAAGTCCTCTGATACGGGCGCTCTGAACTCCTTCGCCATAGCAGTTCCCCGCTCTTGGTTTGAGGCCACTTCAAGTGTATGCTTAGCGCCAAGCAGGAGCAGAGTCGAGAAATGCCGGACAAAGCGTTTGTGAAACAATGGCCAGATGGCCGTTTGGTCGTAGTCGCGCACCTTACCGAGACGGAAGCTAGAGTAAGGATCGGAGACGAATACAAGGTGTTGCCGATCGAGGAATGGCTGAGCTGCCCCCGATTTCTCTGGACACGGTATTGTCGAGAGAAGAGGGAGCAGGGGAATGGCTTTGATCAAGGAAGCGAATGTGAGGGCGGCGGTTGATGGGCCTGTGGATAGCGAGGGCGGGCGCAGCCCGTCCATGCTATCCACAGGCCGGGCCGCGGAGCCGACGCCGGCGACGGGACCGTTGGCCCCTGGTCAGCGCTGGAGCGTCGCGCGCAAGCGTGAGGTGGTGTTGAGGTTGATGCGTGGCGAGCCGGCCGAGTTGCTCTCCCGCGAGCTCGGCGTGCCGCTGTATCGGCTGGAACGCTGGCGCGAACGGGCCCAAGCGGCGATCGACGCGGCGCTGAAGGAGCGTGAGACCGACAGCGAGAACACAGAACTGGCGGCTGCCATGCACCGGATCGGCGAACTCTCGATGGAGAACGAGCTGCTCCGCGCGCGGATCGGTCATTCCGACCCTTTGGTCCGTCGGAGGTCGCGGTGACGGCCGCCGCGATCTCCCCGGCGACCGGCCGCACCTATGGTGTCGAACGGACCTGCGCGGTGTTCGGGGTGTCGCGCTCGTCCTTCTACGCGTGGCGTTCGACGCAACAGGACCCGGCGCCGGCGACGACAGTGGGTCGGCGCGGTCCGAAGCCCGCGCTCTCGGATGCCGATCTGCTGGCAGCGATCCGCGCCGATCTCGCCCGCTCGCCCTGGCATGGCGAAGGCCACCGCAAGGTTTGGGCAAGGCTGCGGGTGCTCGACGGCGTCCGGGTCAGCCGCACCCAAATCCTGCGGGTGATGGGCGAGAACAATCTGCTCTCGCCGCATCGCCGGCCAAGCGGTCCACCGAACGAGCATGTCGGCCGGATCATCACCGACGCGCCGAACGTCATGTGGGCGACGGATGCGACCCAGATTCCGACCGTCGAAGACGGCAAGGTCTGGCTGTTCGGCGTCGTCGAACATTGGAACGGCGAAGCTCTGGGCTGGAACGTCAGCAAGCGCGGCGATCGCTACGCCGCCGCAGAGGCCGTCGGCGTGGCGGTCAAGACCAACAGCGGCCATCTCAATGCCTCGGCCGCTCGCGGCATCGCACTCCGCCACGATCACGGCAGCAACTTCATGGCCGAGCATTTCCAGAAACAGATCCGGTTCTGGGGCATGACCCCGAGCTACGCCTTCGTCGGCGAACCGGAGACCAACGGGGTCGCCGAGCGGTTCTTCCGGACCCTCAAGGAACAGATCGTCCATGGCCGGATCTTCCAGACCATCGAGGAGGTCCGCGCCGCCGTGCGCGGTTTCATCGCCCAGTACAATGCCTCCTGGCTGCTCGAGAAGAACGGCTTCCTGAGCCCTTCAGCAGCCAGAGCCGCCTGGAACCAGGCCAATCTCAGGATCGCCGCTTAGTCGTGTCTTGTGTCCAAGAAACCGGGTGCGGTACAGATCGAGGAATGGCGAACACTCCCACTTTGGAATGAGGCGGATAGACGTGCCCAAGGGGCCTAGAGGTGAAAAGCGTCCCGCCGACGTGATCGGCGCGGCCGTGAAGGTTATGCGGATCGCGACGGGCGAGGAACCGGACGACCGGGAAGACGTGCCCACGCCCAGTCCGGCCCAGCAGCTTGGTAAGCTGGGAGGGACGGCTCGGGCCAAGAAGCTCACCGCCGAGCGGCGAAAGGAGATCGCCCGGAAGGGAGCGGCGAAGCGGTGGTCCGCTAAAGAACGCTAGGTTAGTCGTGCGCGGTATCCGAATTCTCCTCTTCAGCTAGAATTTCTTTGTCGATTTCCAACTTCTTTATCAGCCTTTCGATCTCACGTAGCCCGATGCGTCCTGTGACGATTAGGCGATACGTGGCTTGCTTCGAAAGTAGTCCGTCCGACAATACGCGCTCGTGCTCCATTATCGGTCCTCCTGTTGTTGGCGACGACGCATTGAGCGCCGATGTGAAGGCGACTGCCTTCTCCGCTCGAGCTACGGCCTGCGCTTGCGGTTCCAATTCGGCGGTTTTGTCGCCATCGCCAGTCTGCGGAAGCACATTAGGCGTGTCGCTAAATTCCATGAAAGGCATCGAAGCACGGTAATTTGCTAATAGTTCTGAGGCTGACTGCTCGCTGAATGGCGCCTGATTACTCAACCGCCTATCCAAGACAAGATAGTTAATAATGGTCTGGTCGGACGGCAGATCAGCCTTCCATCGGCTCCACAATTCCTGGAAAACCTTCGGAGCAAGAAATGCGCGCTTCAGTGCCTCCTGGCGGCTTGGCGAGGTCGGCACTTTATCAAGAATGATCCGCAGCGCGTCGTGAGTTAAGCGAATTTTTCTCGTTGCGCCTGAGCCCTCGTCTTCGACCAAGGCATATTGGCGAAGAGCACCGACGGTGACGACTGGGTTGCTGCTGGTCGGCGACATGTTCCAGGCTTTTGCGGCCGAAGCGAGAGGCGCCAAATGCTCGCGCTCTTGCCGATAAAGCTGTTCCGCGCGTTCAAGCGCCTGCGGCAAAGACAGGGCAGGAAAGGGCGGGCTTCTGAACCGCTTAGCAGGGCTTTCATCGCTCATAACAGTCCTCCAATATGGAACACCATATTGGGGACGCGCGGCCCCGTCAACGCCTATTTGTTCTATGAGATGATCTAGTTCTGATATAGCTCTTGCGCAGAATGTTCTGATGTGGTGTAGTGGGGTGAAAGGAGCTGCTATGAAGACACTTGCAAGAGCCCTCGGCATGTCGCCGACCCGCGCCGGGGGTGAGAACGAGAAAGGCCGCTTCCCCCTGCCCTGAGAAAGCGAAGGAAGCGGCCCGGATGGTCGGCACCTACCGGTGCTGGTGGGCGTAGCTCAGCGGTAGAGCGGGTCCCCTGTAAGGTCTGCGTCGTCGGTTCGAATCCGACCGCTCACCCCACCGCTGGAGCCTTGTCCACAGGTAATCGTAGCACGTTCCCGCAGGTGAAGGAATCCTTCGTTCGAAACGAACATTATCCTTGACGCTAAGCATAGCAGTTCATATCATGCTCGGCATGAACAAGCTCCCCGTCGCCAAACGTGTCCAAATCCTCTCCATGCTCTGCGAGGGATCGTCCATGCGGTCAGTCTCTCGCGTGGCGGACGTGTCGATAAACACAGTGGCGAAGCTTCTAACTGATGCTGGCGAGGCTTGCGCTGCGTTCCACGACCAAGCCGTTCAAGGCGTGAAGGCCAAGCGGGTCCAGTGCGACGAGATCTGGGCATTCTGCTACGCCAAGCAACGGAACGTCGCGACGGCCAAAGCGGCTCCCGACCAGGCTGGTGATATCTGGACTTGGACGGCCCTCGACGCGGACCACAAGCTGATTGTCAGCTATCTCGTGGGCGGTCGAGACGCAAGCTATGCAACGGCTTTTATGGAGGACGTGGCTTCCCGGCTGGCCAATCGCGTGCAGCTTACCACGGACGGCCACAAGGCGTATCTGGACGCCGTGGAGGGCGCTTTCGGGGCCGATGTCGATTACGCCATGCTCGTGAAGCTGTATGGAGAGGCTCCCAGCCCAGCGGGTCGCTATAGCCCGGCAGAGTGCATCGGCGCCAAGCCGCAGCGCGTCGAGGGCCGTCCCGATCCAGCGCATATCTCGACCAGCTATTCCGAGCGCGAGAACCTGACAAAGCGCATGTCGATGCGGCGGTTCACGCGCCTTACCAATGCTTTTTCAAAGAAGGCCGAAGCGCACTACCACATGGTGGCGCTCTACACCGTTTGGTACAACTTCGTCCGGATGCACAAGACGCTCCGCTGCGCTCCTGCCATGGCGGGCGGCATCAGCGATCGGCTTTGGAGCATGGAAGATATTGTCGCGCTGATCGACGCGCGAGCGGAGGCTCCGAAGCGCCCGGCCGTCTATAAAGTAAGAAATTCAAACTGAGACGCTACCGAATAAGCGTGCCGTTTGACAAGGGGGGTTCGTACCAATCAGACGCCAGCGACCAGCGTTCCTCGATAGACGGCGCCTCGGAGCCGATGCTGCCGCACCTCGCGATAGGGGGAACTCTCGTACCATGCTCTCGCTGCCTCCATGCTGGAGAATTCAGCGATCACCGTGCCTTCGGTCCTCGGCCCTTCGAGGTCTTCGTGCGCTCCGTAGGCCGCCAGTACCTTCACGTCATGCCCCGCAAAGGTCGCCTGAATCTTGCCCCAGTACACCGCCAGCTCCTCCGCATCGAGTGTCTGCTCACGAGTAAAGATCAGGTAGGCGCTCATTTCGCGGTCTCTTTCAACAACTGTAAATCCGAGGGTCAAACGGTCTGTACGGTGCCGCCATCGAGGACATAATCGACACCGCTGACGAACCCGGCTCGCTCTGAGGCAAGGAAGGCCGTCAGCTCCGCCACCTCCTCCGGCGTTCCGGTGCGACCAACCGGGATGCCGCCGAGCATGTCCATGATGACCTTGCGCGCGGCGTCCTCCGAGATGGTCTGATTGCGGGCGATATCCTGGATCATGCCGTGCGCGCCCGTTGTCTCGATGAAGCCGGGCGAGATCATGTTCACACGCACGCCTTTGGGCGCGGCAACCTTAGAGAGGCCCTTGCTGTAGGTACGCAGCGCCGCCTTCGATGCCGCATAGGCCAGGGTCGAATTGGCGAAGGGAAGCAGATGCGACACAGAGCCGATATGGATGATCGCACCCGCATTGCGCGCCAGCATGCCCGGCAGGAAGGCGCGATCCAGACGCACAGCCCCGAGCAGGTTGACGTCGAGGATCGTCCGCCAGTCCTCATCGATCAGGACTTCGAAGCCGCCCCGCTTGGCAGCGGTCCCGCCGACATTGTTGACCAGGATGTCCAGGCCGCCCCATTCGCGGTTGATGCGCTCGGCGATGGCGTTCGTGCCCTCCGCCGCAGAAATATCGGCCTTGATGAAGAGAATATCCTCTTGGGACCCGACCGGCTCGGAGCGCGCAGTCGTGGCGACCCTCGCGCCGCTGATGCGGAAGCGCTCGACCATGGCGGCACCCATGCCTTTGGTGCCGCCCGTCACGAGCACGCGCTTGTCCTTGAATTCATCGCTGTGAACGGAAAAGGGATAGGTCATCGTCCTTGCTCCAACGGTTTGCCTTGTGTGTCCGATTTTGGTTCAGAGCGTGTTCTTGCCGTTCAGCAGGATGGTTAATTGGGTGATCAGGTGGCCGCGAACGGCGAAGTAGTAGGTGAGAATCAGAGGGTCCGGCAGCTTCGACTTGTCGAAGTCGCCGTCGACGCGGCAACGTACGATCGAACTGCCGTATTGCTCGAAGGCGCTCTCGATCTCCAGCGTGACGTTGTCGCCGAAGATCTCCTTGCCGGCCCATGCCTGAATGGCCGGATGACCGAGGAACTCGCGCCGGGCGTCATTGACCAGAGCGTCGGGCGCCAACGTCGCCATGAGCCCATCGGGGTCGTGGTCGTTATAGGCCGCGATGTGATCGAGGACGACTTGCGGCAGGGCTTCAGCGGATATCTTCTGCATGACTTCCATCTCCCGTGGGAATGGAAGCATCCTAGCTGGCGCCCCTGTCAGTTTCTGTCAGGAGCATCGCTGCGTCGCGCCTCATCGTGCAATTGCGCGTGGAAGTCGCGCACCAGGTCGGCCCGCCGCGCGGGATATCGATCGCCCAAGTCAGCGGAGACGATCCGGTCGGTCCGGAAGAACCGGAATGCCTTGCGTAGTTCGCACCAGCCGGTCAACACACGGGCATTGTCCATGAAGCCGAGCTGAATTGGCCATACAACACGTTCGGTACGGCGCTCCTTCCCATCGATATAGTCGATGGCGAGCCGCTTCTGTGTCCGGATGGCGGATCGCAGCAGGTTGAGCGGCACCTTGTTCTCAGGAAACCCATGACCGTCGGGACCGGGAATGGTCATTGGCGTGAGTGCGGCGGCCTGCATCTCTTGCGACAGGATAGCGGAAATCTTCGCGCGGGCATTCTCCGCGGCTGTGGCGAGGATATTGTCGCCGCGCTGGTCGACATATCGGAGACCGAGCAGGACGGCCTCGGTCTCGTCTTCGGTCAGCATGAGCGGCGGCAGGAACAGCCCAGGACGCAGGATATAGCCGACGCCGGCTTCGCCCTCGACAGGCGCCCCCTGCACGGCGAGTTCGGAGAGGTCGCGATAGATCGTGCGCTCGGAGACCTCCATCTCCCGGGCGAGCGTCGCAGCCGTCACCGGCAGACGCCGGCGCCGCAGGGCTTGCAGCAGGGCAAGAAGGCGGGTGGAACGGCCCAAAACGCGCTCCTGAACCGGGCCCCGATATATGGCCTCGCACTTTGACAGAATATGTCAGTAGCATTTCAGTAAAAAGCAGGCTCCGTCACCTTCCGTCCTGCCGCTCGCGACAGGCAAACTCCGTCCTGCCTACTCCCGCGCGCGGCCCCGCGCGGCCGAAATCGCCCCGAAGCGATCATCCCCCGCCATCGCGCGGCTCCGGGCGCGCCAGCGGCTTGACCATGAACACGCTCAGCCGATCAGGCCGGTAGTCGGCAAACGGGCCGCATTCCGCGAAGCCGAAGCGCCTGTAGAGCCGGAGCGCCTCATAGGATTTGACGCCGGTTTCCAGAAGCAGCGTCCGCACGCCCTCTGCCGCGGCAGCCCTTTCGATGGCCCCGACAATCGCGCCGCCGACACCCCGGCCCCTCGCGCCCGGATCGACGAAGAGGCGCTTCATCTCCGCCACCCCTTCCGCAAGCAGCACGTACCCGCCGCAACCCAACGCCTGCCCGCCGTGCCGCGCCACGAAGAACCTGGCCCCCGCCCTGAGCAGTGCCGAAAGGCCGAGCCCGTGCCTGCTTTCCGCGGGATAGAGCGCGCTCGAGCGCTCGTCCGCTTTCGCGAGGAAGTCCACGACGTCCGGCTGATCGGGGGTCTCGCGTCGCACGACGAGCATCGGTCCAGGTCCCACGGGTTGCACGGGCCGCCCTCACGCCCCGCGGCTCAGCTCCGCATAGAGCGCGAGCCGCCGCTCCGCGTTGGCTCGGCTTCGACTTGTCGCGGGACGTGTTCGACGATCCTCTCCTCGCCGTCGTCTACGACCGCTTCGAAAACGGGGAGCATAGGTTTCACGTCATCGGCCTCAGAGAAGCGACATCGGACGAAAGGAAGCGCTATCAGGAAGGAGAGTTCGACGAGCCGTCTCGCGCTGACGCCGGAGCAGGAAGCGCACCTCCGTGCGCTCGACGGCGCTTCCGACACGGCGGACATTCCCGAGGCGCCTGCCGAGAACTGGCGCGACGCTCGCCGATTTTACAAGGTGCGGAAGGAGCCCATCAGCATCCGGGTCGATGCCGATGTCCTGGACTGGCTCCGACGGAAGCACGATCGCTACCAAGTCGAGATCAACGGGATTCTTCGAGAAAAGATGGAGACCGAGGCCGGCCGATAGGCGCAAATGCGCCGAGACGCGCGCTCGCGAACCACCCCGTCCCCAATGGCCCGTCCCCAATGGCCCATCCCCGGCGGCCCGTCCGCGTCACCGCCCCGCTCGGTTGTTGTGCGTTCGCTTGCTACTCACCCATCCCGCTCCAGGCTTTTGTTTTTCCCGCGTGATCGAACGCCTTCGGTGATTCCACCTCAGGCGATCGGCTCTAACCCCGACCGACCTTGAGCCGATGCCGGTGAGCCGCCTGCTTCGCGCGGTTCCCGCATATCGCCATGCTACACCAGCGCCGCGCGTGGCCTCGCGTGTGGTCGGCAAAGAGGAGCGTGCAGGCCGGCCCCTCGCAGGCCTTGATGCTCGAGAAATCCTCGGTGCAGACAAGCCGGGCGAGCACTTCCCCGATCGGCAGCAGGAGGGCTTCGGGCGTGCGCCATCGGCGCGCAATCTCGAGCCGAAGAGGCGCCTTTTTCTTCGCCGGCTCAAAGATGAGGCGGCTGAAGAATTCATCGCGCTCCAGCAGGCGATGGAGCGGCCCCAATTCGGCCAGGGCCCCCGCCGTCAGTGGACGCCCCTTGTGCCGGCGCACGAAGCCTCTGAACCACTCGCGCAAGTGCCTCGCCTGGTCGGCCACCCTGTCGAGCTCGCCGGGCAAAGCGCGCGCCCGAAGGCGCTCGAGAGCGTCGGGCGGCACCAGCCGTGCCTGCTCCAGCCAGCGCGATAACCCTTCGCCGTCGCCGATCCAGTCGATAGGCGTATCGGCCGGCGTCGCGGTCGAATTCAGGAAATCCAGCCCGGGCGCGCCACCGACAAAGATCGCGGGAGGCCGTCGCGCCATCTCAGCTCCGGTTCCCACCGTCCGTGACCATGAACAATAGATGACCGCCCAAAAGCCGCTTGACATCATACTCCGAGCAGAAGTAACCGTCTATATGTTCTTTGAACGGTTATGAATGCGGAATATCCTCTTTTCAAGGAGAGAAGCGATGTCGCCGAACGACGTGAGCATCGTGCTCGTGCATGGCGCCTGGGCCGACGGATCGAGCTGGGCGGAGATCATCTCCCCGCTGGCGGCCGAGGGCTTCAAGCTCGCCGCCGCGCCGCTGCCGCTGACCTCGTTCCGGGACGACGTGGCGGCGCTCGACCGCACGCTCGAGCGAACCTCCGGGCAGGTCGTCCTCGTCGGCCACGCCTATGCCGGGGCCGTCATCGCGGCGACGCGCAACGAGCGGGTGAAGGCGCTCGTCTATGTGGCCGCGCTGGCGCCCGATGAGGGCGAGACCGTCGAGGACGTCTTCTCCCGCGGCGAGCCGCACCCCAAGGCACCCAAGCTCGCGCCCGACGAGCACGGGCTGATCTATCTGCCCGAGGCAGCGTTCCCCGCCGCCTTCGCGCCGAATGCTTCCCCGGCCGACCTCGCCGTGCTGGCGGCGGTCCAGCGGCCGCTCTCGCCCGCCGCGATCACCGTCGCGGTGGACCGGCCCCTGTGGAAGGACCGGGCCGCCTGGTTCCTGGTGGCCGAGCAGGACCGGATGATCGTCCAGGAAAACCAGCGCTTCATGGCCGCGCGCATGAAGGCCCGGGTGCGTTCCCATCCGGTCGACCACACACCGCTGGTCACCGCGCCGGCTGTGGTCCTCGATATCATCCGCGAGGCGATCGACGAGGTCGCCGCGGCCTGACGGCTTCCTTCTCGCCCGGCGCCGCGCAGCCGCCATCGCCTGGTCCTGCTAACCCTATAATATAACGCAAGAAGGTTACAACACAGCAAAGGAAACCCCCATGACCGCCATCGCCTATCGCACCGCCGACGCGGACGGCCGCAAGCTCTTCTATCGCGAGGCGGGCGCACCCGACGCGCCGAAGCTGCTGCTGCTGCACGGCTTCCCGAGTGCCAGCCACATGTTCCGCGACCTCATCCCGCTCCTGGCCGACCGCTTCCACATCGTCGCGCCCGACCTGCCCGGCTTCGGAAATTCCGAGTTGCCGGGCCGGGGCCACAGCTTCGAGCGGATCGCGGACACGATCGACCGCTTCACCGAGATCGCGGGCTTCGACCGCTACGCCCTCTACGTGTTCGATTACGGCGCGCCCACCGGCTTCCGCCTCGCCGCCAGGCATCCCGAGCGGATCACCGCGATCATTTCCCAGAACGGCAACGCCTACGAGGAGGGCTTGAGCGAGGGCTGGAATCCCATCCGGGCCTATTGGCAGGACGCCTCGCCGGCCAACCGCGAGGCGCTGCGTGCCTTCCTCAAGCCCGAGACGACCGCCTGGCAGTACACGCACGGCGTTCCCGATCCCACGCGCGTCTCTCCGGACGGCTATTCGCTCGACAATTTCTACCTCGCGCGCCCCGGCGCCGAGGAGGTGCAGCTCGATCTCTTCGGCGACTACAAGAGCAACGTCGCGCTCTATCCGACCTTCCAGAACTACTTCCGGACCCACAAGCCGCCCTTGCTGGCGGTGTGGGGCAAGAACGATCCATTCTTCCTCCCCGCCGGCGCCGAGGCGTTCAAGCGCGACATCCCCGGCGCGGTCGTGCGCTTCCTCGACACCGGGCATTTCGCGCTGGAGACGCATGCGGCGGAGATCGCGGCGTCCATTCGCGACTTCCTTCCCCGTTGACGGCGCAACCCGGCACCGCCCTGCAAATTCCCCTCCCGCAAACCCACGGAGACCGCGAATGTCCGAGTCGGTTGCCATCGTCACCGGAGCCAGCCAGGGCATCGGCTGCGCCACCGCCGCGCGCCTCGCGCGCGACTTCTCGGCGCTCGCCCTGGTCGCGCGGAACCGCGCCAATCTGGAACTGACGGAAGAGGCGGTGAAGGCCGCCGGCGCCGAAGCGCTCGTCATCGATGCCGACCTCGCCCAGCCCGCGGCCGCGCAGAGCGTCGTCGATCAGACCCTGGCCGCGTTCGGCCGCATCGACGCGCTCCTCAACATCGCGGGCGCCGTCCCGCAGATCGACCTCTTCGAGATGACGGACGCGCAGTGGGAGAACGGCCTCGCACTCAAGCTGCACGGCGCCCGCCGTCTCACCATCGCCGCATGGCCGGCCTTGAGGGAAGCCAAGGGCGCCGTGGTGCTGATCTCGGGCAACTCGGCCCTGTTCCCCAAAGCGCCCTACGCGGCCGTCGGCACGATCAATGCCGCGATCGTCGCCCTCGCGAAAGCATTCTCCGATCGCGGCATCGCCGACGGCGTGCAGGTCAACAGCGTCCTGCCAGGCCCGGTGATGACCGGCCGGCGCCGCTCGTATCTCCAGCACTGGGCACCGCTGCACGACATGACGGTCGAGGAGGCGACAGACAGTTTTCCGAAGGAGGCGGGCATCGCGCGCTATGGCGAGCCCGAAGAGATCGCCGAGCTGATGGCCTTCCTGGTCTCGCCCGGCGCCCGCTGGATGACCGGTGCGACGCTCCGCATGGACGGCGGCGAGGTCAAATCGATCTGACGAATATCAGACGAAACCACCCCTCTCACGCGCCCCGGCTCAGCTCCGCGTAGAGCGCAAGCCGCCGCTCCGCGTTCGGCGGCAGCGCCGCCGCCGCGTGCGGCAGCACCGCCGCCGGCAGCTCCTCGGCCCGATGGCACGCCACGAAATGGCCCGCGCCATTTCCGCCCCCAGCCGACGCCAGCACCGGGCTCTCGCTCCGGCACCGCGCGATCGCGAATTGGCAGCGCGTGTGGAAATGGCAGCCCGCCGGCGGATCGAGCGGGCTCGGAACATCGCCCGACGCCACCGCCGCCGGCTTGAGATGCGGGTCCGGCCGCGGAATCGCCGCCAGCAGCGTCCGCGTATAGGGATGTCGGGGGGCCGCGAAAATCTCGTCCTTCCCCGCCATCTCGACGATCCGCCCGAGATACATCACCGCCACCCGGTCCGCGACATGCTTCACCACGGCGAGGTCATGCGCTATGAAGAGATACGAAAGATCGAGTTCCCGCTTGAGATCGCCGAGCAGGTTGACGACCTGCGCCTGGATCGAGACGTCGAGCGCCGAGACCGGCTCGTCGCACACCACAAGCTCCGGGTTGGGCGCGAGCGCGCGCGCGATCCCGATGCGCTGGCGCTGCCCGCCCGAGAATTCGTGCGGATAGCGCGCCGCATGGTAGCTCGCCAGCCCCACCAGCCCGAGGAGCTCCCGCACGCGCGCCTGCCGCTCCGCCCGCCCGCCGATCCCGTGCACCTTGAGCGGCTCCTCGAGAATCTCCGCAACCGTCATTCGCGGATTGAGCGAGGCGAACGGGTCCTGGAAGATGATCTGCATGCGCTGCCGGAGCCGCCGCAGCGCCTCGCCCTGAAGCCGCGTGATGTCCTCTCCGCCGAACCGGATCGTCCCCGCCGTCGGCGGAATGAGCCGGAGCACGAGCCGCGCCGTCGTCGATTTCCCGCACCCCGATTTGCCCACCAGCGCCAGCGTCTCCCCCCGCTCGACCGCGAAGGAAACCCCGTCCACCGCGCGCACCACGCCAAGCCGCTGCGAGAACAGCACCCCGCGCTCCACCGGAAAATGCTTGGCCAGACCTGAAACTTCCAGAAGCGGCGCGGTCATGCCGCCCGGCTTACGAACTGCTCCAGCGGCGCGCGCAGGCAGGCGACGCGATGGCCCGCGTCCGCGCCCACGCGCGCGAGCTTGGGATCGCTCTCCGCGCACGTCTCAACCGCGAAGACGCAGCGCGGATGGAACCGGCAGCCCGAAGGCAGCGCGAACGGCGGCGGCACCGTGCCATCGATCGCCAGCAGCCGCTCGCGCGTCTGTTCCAGCCGCGGAATGCTCCCGAGCAGCCCGAGCGTATAGGGGTGCTGCGGGTCGTCGAACAGCGCCCCCACCGGCGCCTGCTCGACGATCCTTCCCGCATACATCACCGCAACCTTGTCGGCCGTTTCGGCCACCACGCCGAGATCGTGCGTGATCAAAATGATCGCCATCCCGGTCTCGCGCTGAAGATCGCCGAGCAGCCCCAGGATCTCCGCCTGCACCGTGACGTCGAGCGCCGTCGTCGGCTCGTCCGCGATCAAAAGATCCGGCCGGCAGGCGAGCGCCATCGCGATCATCACCCGCTGGCGCATCCCTCCCGAAAGCTGGTGCGGATATTCGTCGAGCCGCCGCTCCGGCGCCGGAATGCGCACCCGCGCCAGCGCCTCCACCGCCCGCGCCCTGAGCGCCCGCGCCCCGAGCGAGCGGTCGTGCGCGCGCATCGCCTCCATGATCTGCCGCCCGACGCTATAGGCCGGGTTGAGGCTCGTCATCGGCTCCTGGAAGATCATGGCGATCCGGTTGCCGCGGATCGCCCGCATCGCCGCCGCCGGCAGCCCCAGGAGGTCCGTCCCCTCGAACAGAATGCGCCCCGCCGCGATCCGCCCGGGCGCCGCCACCAGCCGCATGATCGAAAGAGACAGCACCGACTTTCCGCAGCCCGACTCTCCCACGATGCCGAGCGTCTCGCCGCGCTCCACCGCGAGATCGACCCCGTCCACCGCCGGAACGTCGGCCGTCTTCTGGCGGAAGACCGTGCGCAGCCCCTCGATCCTGAGCAGCTCGGTCAACCCGTGCCCGCCGCCGGAAAGCCGAGCCCCAGCCTCAGCTCCGATAGTCCGGCTGGTCGTTCTCGATCAGCCGGAGCGAGGCCTCCCACGCCAGGTCCACGACGCCGTTGTCCACGCCCCGGTTGAACTGCGCCGCCGTGTGCCGACGCACCTTCTTGGGCGGAAAATTGAGCTTCGCCCCGCCCGCCTGTGCCGCGACCTGCGCCTGGCACGCGCGCTCGAGCACATAGATCTGGTCGAACGCCTCGGCGATCGAGCCTCCACCCACCAGCAGCCCATGGTTGCGCAGGATCATCGCCTTGTGCGGCCCGAGATCGGCGATCAGCCGCTCGCGCTCGGCCCGATCGAGCGCAATCCCCTCGTAATCATGGTACGCGAGATGGCCGTAGAACTTGAGCGCGTGCTGGCTGATCGGCAGCAGCCCCTTCTTCTGCGCCGAAACCGCGATCCCCACCGCCGTGTGCGTATGGATCAGGCAGAGAATGTCGGGCCGCGCCATGTGAATCGCCGAGTGGATGACGAACCCCGCGGTATTCACCCGCTTGGTCTGCCCTTCCTCCGGCTCGACCACATTCCCGTCGAGATCGATCTTCACCAGGTCCGAGGCCCGCATCTCATGGAAGAACGTGCCGTACCGGTTGATCAGGAAATGATGCTCGGGCCCGGGGATCCTCGCGCTCAGATGGGTGTAGATGAGGTCCGTCATGCGGAAATGCGCGAGCAGCCGGTAGAGCGCGGCAAGGTCGCAGCGGATCTGCCATTCCTCGTCGGTGATGCCCGGGCGGACGGCCGGGTGGCTGATAACGTTCATCTCTCTTCTCCCTGGCGTTGGCGCGATTGCAGCACGAAGAGGCCGCCCGGGGGAAGGGCTCGCCCGGCACCCCACCTCCCGCGTAAGCTCGGCCGCAACCCTGCGAGCGGAGGAAAGCGATGGCGACGATCTCGATCAAGGCCTCGGACGGGTCCGGCAGCTTCAACGCCCTCATGGTGGAACCCAAGGCGACACCCGCCGGGGTGGTCGTCCTCATCCAGGAGATTTTCGGCGTCAACGACGCCATGCGCGCCGCCGCCGCCTGGGTCGCGGACTTGGGCTTCATCGCCGTCTGCCCCGACCTCTTCTGGCGGATCCAGCCCGGCATCGACATCACCGACAAGTCCGAGGCCGAATGGAAGCGCGCCTTCGAGCTCTTCCAAGCGTTCGACCGCCCCAAGGGCATCGAGGACCTCAAGGCGACCGTCGCCGTCGCCCGCACGCTCCCCGGTGCCAACGGCAAGGTCGGCACCATGGGCTACTGCCTCGGCGGCGCCGGCGCCTTCATGATGGCCGAGCAGTCGGACACGGACATCAACGTCTCCTACTACGGCGTCGGCCTCGATACCCTCCTCGGCGACCTCTCGAAGGTCACCAAGCCGCTCATCGTCCACATCGCCGACCAGGACGAGTTCTTTCCCGCCGAAGGCCGCGCCAAGGTCGTCGCCGCCACCAAAAACCACCCCCTCATCCACACCTACGTCTACCCCAACGCCAACCACGCCTTCGCCCGCGCGGGCGGCGTCCATTGGAACGGCCGCGCCGCCACCATCGCCAACGGCCGGAGCGCCGAAGCCCTCGCCGCCGCCCTCGACTAGGGGGCTTCGCCCCCTAGACCCCCGCTGGGGCCTAAAGCGTGATCGCCGAAGGTGGAATCACCGAAGGCGTGAATCACGCGAGAAAACAATGACCTAGAGCGGGATGGGCGAGCCCTAGCGATCCCATCCCGCTCTAGGCCCCAGACCCCCATCCGTTCAAGGCAAAGGGCACAAACACTCACGGGTACCACCCCGGAAACATCTGCTCATTCAGCTCGATCGCCGCTTTGCACTCCGGCGTGTCCTTCAGGGCCGCGTAGTTGTTCTCGCAGCGGACCAGCTCCTTGAGGTAGGCGTGGGGGTCCTTCCGATAGGTCTCGACCTGCGGGTTCGCGCAACCGCCGAGAAGCAGGCCGAGCCCGACCACCATCGCCACCGCGCGATCCGGACGCCCACGCCGAATACCCGGAACCCGTCTCCGGCAAGCCGAAGGGGCCTGGCCCACCTGCGCTGCTCGACAAGGGCGCCGCCGCGACAATCGGCCTTCGGCATCGGAGCCCAAGCCGGACGGCACGTCACCCCGCCCGTCCCTCGAACATCCAATCGGCACTGGCCAACCTCTCCTACGGCGGTCCCGGATCGAACTTGCAGCTCGCGCCGCCGCCATCCTTCCGGGCAATGGCGGCGGGATCGATCACGCAGCTCATCGCATGAAGGCCTTCATAGATCGTTCCCGCCGCGCCGTCCGGCCGCACGCCGGCCTCGCCGATGGTTGCGAACAGCTCATTGGCGCGCCGGCCGGCTAGCTCCAACTTTTTCGCGCCGAACGTCAGCTCGCACGCGAACGCAGCGATGTCGACATCACCGGCACGACAGACGACGGCATCGGCCCTGACGTTGATCGTTGGCTCGGACGACACGCCTTCGGCTTTACCATCGAGCAGCCCAGCCAGCACGGCCTTGTCGTGGCCGGTCAACATCATCGAGTAGGAGCCGACAAGCGCACCCAGGGCCAGCGCGCTGTGACCGGAGGCCACCGGCGCCGCGGCGGACTGCGTCGCGGCCGCCAGCCCCAGTCCCGCTACCGCCGCCAAGTGGATCTTCATCCTGCCCTCCAACCGAGAAGGAGAGTATCAAAAGGCTGGGTTGGGCCACGTGACAATCGGCCCGCCCATAGGACCGGGATGGATAAAGTCGAGCCGGTCATGGTATAATTTCATAAGCGAGGACGCCGCATTCCCGAGGCGGCGCCCGTAGCGGAGCCACAGCGCGTGTCCAGTGGTGACGTGATCGACTTTTTCTGGGAATGGCATCGTCGGCGCGGCCGGGTCCGCGGCAGCCCGCTCTATCGGTACTCTCTCGACAAATGCAAGGAAATGTTCATCCAGCGTGACTGGGAGGGCCTCGGCTATTGGCACGCCATCTTTGCTCGCGAGCGGCAACGGCGAGCAGTAACATAAGAGGACTTGCTGCCGGATTGCCGATCCGTTGGGCGGTCCACCGCAAGAGGAGAAGCGACCGTGTCAGCGAGCAAGCGGCACCCCGCAAAGAAGAAGTCGACGCGGAAACCAGCTGTCCGCTTGCAATACGGTGCTCTTCCCTTCCGGAAGAGCAAGGCTGCGGGCCTCGAGGTACTGCTGGTTACCAGCCGCCAAACCAAGCGCTGGATCATTCCCAAGGGCTGGCCGATAAGGGGGCTGGGTCCGAGCAGATCGGCGGCCCGCGAGGCGTACGAGGAAGCGGGCGTACGCGGGGCCGTCGGCAGTAAATCGATCGGCCGGTACCTCTACAGCAAGTTCCTGGATGAGAAGGCGATCGCGGTACCCTGTGAGGTGCGGGTGTTTGCATTGCGCGTGAGGCGGCAAGAGAAGGTTTGGCCCGAATGGCGGCAGCGGGCGATCCGATGGTTCCTGCCCGCCGATGCGGTAGAAGCAGCGGAAGAGAGCGGGCTGAAGGCGCTGATCGCTTCCTTCGCGAGCAGCCGGGGGGGCTAGCCGGCCAGGATTCGCCCCTGCCGCTCGCCCCTCGGCCCTTGTCGTCGGCTCCCACCACGCGCATTTTGGGCGCCCGGCCCCCTGCTGTCCGGCCTGCCATCCTTGACGGAGGACACTCGCTGGGAAATGGGTAGCACGCTGACGCTGCTCGATCTCGCCGGCATGGTCGCCCTGCTGCTCTGGGGCGTGCGCATGGTGCAGACGGGCGTGCAGCGCGCCTTCGGTGCGCGGCTGCGGCAGATCCTGGGCATCGCGTTGCGCGACCGGTTCCGCGCCTTCCTCGCCGGCCTCGGGATCACCGCGGTCCTGCAGAGCAGCACCGCGACCGGGCTGATGGTCACCGGCTTCGCGGCGAGCGGCCTGGTCGAGCTCGTCCCCGCGCTTGCCGTGATGTTGGGCGCGAATGTCGGCACCACGCTGATCGTCCAGCTGCTCTCGTTCGACATCGTCGACGTCGCCCCGGCCCTGATCCTGCTTGGCGTGCTGCTCTTCCGCCAGGGCCAGGAGACGCGCACGCGCGATCTCGGCCGGGTCGCGATCGGGCTCGGCCTGATGCTGATCGCGCTCAACCAGATCCTGGTCCTAGTGACGCCCTACGAGGACGAGCCGAGCCTGCATCTGCTCCTCGGCGCGATCTCGACCCAGCCGGTGCTCGACGTGCTGCTTGCTGCCGGCCTGACTTGGGCAGCGCATTCCAGCATCGCCGTGATTCTGCTGACGATGTCCTGCGCGGCCCAGCACGTCATCCCACCGGAGGGCGCCTTCGCGCTCGTGCTCGGCGCCAATCTCGGCACCGCGATCAACCCGGTGCTGGAGGGCGGCGCCGGCGACGATCCGGTGGCGCGCCGCGCGCCGCTCGGCAATCTGCTCAACCGCGTCATCGGCACGGCCATCGCGCTCATCTTCCTTCCGAGGATCGGCTCCACGCTGATCGCAGCCGAACCCGATCCCGGGCGTGCCGTCGCGGATTTCCACACGCTCTTCAATCTCGCCCTCGCCCTCGCCTTCTTCCCGCTCCTCGGCCCCTACGCCGCGATGCTGCGCCGCCTCCTGCCGGCGCGGATTGCGCCGCACGATCCCGGGCGGCCGCTCTACCTCGACGAGGGCGCGTGCGAGGCCCCTGGCGTAGCACTCGGCGGCGCCGCGCGCGAAGCGCTCCGCCTGGCCGACGTGCTGGAGGCGATGCTGCTCGGCCTCAAGGAAACCCTGCAATCGACCGATCGCAAGCGCATCGCCGAAACCAAGCGGCTCGACGACCTGCTGGACCGGCTGAACACCGCGATCAAATCCTACCTCTCGCGGCTCGATCCCGAGGCGATGACGGCGGCGGACCACCAGCGCCTCACCGAGATCCTCGCTTTTGCTACAAACCTGGAGCACGCAGGCGACGTCGTGGACCGCGGCCTGCTCGATCTGGCCGCCAAGAAACTCAAGTGGGGCCTCCGGTTTTCCCCCGAGACCGAAACCGGCCTGCTCCGCGTCGTCGACCGCCTGATCTCCAACCTGCACCGCGCCGCCGCACTCTTCGTCAATGCCGACGAACGCGCGGCCCGCCAACTCGTCGCCGAGAAGGAGGTGTTCCGCGATCTCGAGGCACACGCGACCGACATCCACTTCCAATCCCTCCGGGAGGGCAGGGCGGAGGCGCCCGAAGGCAGCTCGCTGCACCTCGACATGCTGCGCGACCTGAAGCAAGTGAACTCGCATCTTGTCGCCGCCGGCGCATACCCGGTGCTGGAAGGCATGGGCGGATTGCTGCCGAACCGCGTCCGGCAGGAGGGGGGCTGCTAGAGCGTGATCGCCGAAGGTGGAATCGGGGCACCCCGCGAACTCGTTCGCGGGGACCCCGGCACCGAAGGCGTGAATCACACGAGAAAACAAGAGGCTAGAGCGGGGTGGGTGAGCGGGAGCGATCGCATCCCGCTCCAGGCCCGAGCCAATGCATGCGTTTCGGCCCCGAACCGAGACCCACCAGGCAGGGAGATCTCTCCCAGAATCTCAAGGCCATAGGCCCCATCTGCCGCAGGCCCCGGTCGGACGCCGAAACACGAAGCGCGCCGCCATACCCCGCCGGGCTGCAGAGCCTCCTCAACCCAGCCGCGCCAGCTCCTCGCACATCGCCTCGGTCGTCACCTGCCGGCAATAGCCGCGGTTGTTGGCAAGCGCGCTCTCCTGCCGCGCCTTGCTGAGCGTCGCGCACGCGTCCGTCACCAGGCTCACCAGATAGCCGAGGTCGCAGGCGTCGCGCACCGTCGAATCGATGCACTGGTCGGTCAGCACGCCGGCCACGATCAGATATTTCACCCCGAGATTGCCGAGCACGTAATGGATGTTCGTCGAGATGAACACCGAGGACGAGGTCTTCGGAATGACGATCTCGTCCCGCTCCGGCGCGATCTCGTCCAGCATCTCCGCGTCGCGCGATCCCTTGGCGCAGAAAATTCGCGAAATCTTGTAATCGAGGCTGAGGTCCCGCCCGTCCCGCGTCAGCGCCTCGATCACGGTGTACATCACCTCGACCCCCGCGGCCCGCGCCGCGCGCTGCAAGCGCTGCATGTTGGGCACTGCCCGCGCCCGCATCTCCTCGAAGAAAAAACCACACGTCGCCTCGATTTCCTCCGCCGAGAGCCCCGCATATGCTCCGCCGCCCGGCGCCGAATGCTTCTGCACGTCGATGAAGAGGAGCGCCGTCTTGTCCTTCTCCACCGCCACCTCGCGGCTCAGCCCGAAATCCCTCATTCCCGCTCTTCTCCGATCCGTTCCAAAGCGGCCGGCAGCAGCCGCCCCAGCCGCTCCGCCCACGCCTCCTCGCCCGCCGCCGTCGCGATCAAATCCTGCCGGATCTCGATCTCGAGGTAGTCGAGCCCGTTCCGCTCCGCATGCACCGGCACGCCGTAGTCGGTCTGGTCGCTCACCCGATAGGGCTCGTTCTCGCCCACCACGAGATCGCCCTCCGCCCGCAGCAGCGCCGCCAGCGCATGCGAAAGCCTCGGGCGCCGATGGTAGAGCACCGCGCACTCCATTCCCCGCGCCACGCCCTTGAAGATCGGGGTGAAGCTGTGCATCGCGACGTACACGCACCCCCGTCCCGCCACTCGCCGCCGCGTAAGCTCGGCCGTGATCGCCGCGTGATAGGGGGCGAAGATCGCCTGCCGCCGCCGCTCCTTCTGCACCGCCGTCAGCCCCGCGTTCCCAGGCACCACCGTCGTTTCGCTCACTTCCGGAAACGCGCTCGCAACGCCCGGCGGGCGGTTGCAGTCGATCACCAGCCGCGAATAGCGCTGCAGCGCCGCCACGGCATCGAGCCGCGCGGCGAGCCTCCGCGTGAGCCCCGCGATCCCGATGTCCCACGCGATATGCCGCCGCCGCTCCGCCGCCGCGAGCCCGAGATCCCCAAGCGCCCTTGGAATCCGCCGCCCCGCATGATCGGCGGTCAGCAGGAAATCGCTTTTTCCCCTCGGGTTCAGCCGCCGCACCGGCACGGGGTCGTCCTCCCCCAGCAGCGCCGCGCCCGCCGCCGCCCGCTCAATAGACGGCCGCATACCGCTCGCAGATCTCGGCATCCTCGAGCCCGGCCAGCGCTCCGATCTCCGCCTTCTTGAACCCGAGATAGGCCCCCATCGCCGTCTCGCTCCACCACCCCCTGGCCGCCTCGTCGGCCGCCAGCGCCGCCAGCGCCTCGGCCAGGCTCCGTGGCAGCACC
This sequence comes from uncultured Pseudomonadota bacterium, assembly GCA_963745975.1. Lineage (GTDB taxonomy): Bacteria > Pseudomonadota > Alphaproteobacteria > Acetobacterales > Acetobacteraceae > JAKAWQ01. The sequence continues at coordinate 17,953 of CAVUZJ010000009.1, read as the reverse complement.
GGGGCCGCCGCCCCCGGCGCCGGCAGCGCCAGCCCTCGCTTCAGCCCGTCTACCCCCGCATGGATCAGCGCGCCGAGCGCGAGGTACGGGCAGCACGAGGCGTCCGCGACCCGGAACTCGACATTGAACTGCTCGGCGGGCGGCATCTCCGCGGTCGCGAACACCGGCGCCACCCTCAACGCCGCCCCCCGGTCCTGTAGCCCCACATTCGCCTCGACCGGCGCCCACCGGTTGGGCGTCAACCGGAAATAGGACGCAACCGAAGCGGCCGAGAAAGCCGAGATCGCCGCCATGTGCGCGAGGATCCCCGCGAAGAACGGCTCCGCCCGCGCACTCACACCGTAAGCCCGCGCCGGGTCGTGCGTCACCGGCTTCGCCCCCTCCCAGAGGCTCATATGCACATGCGTCCCGTTGCCGATCCCGCCCGGCTCCAGCATCGGCGCGAGGATCGCACGGTGCCCCAGCCGCCACGCCACCCCCCGCGCCATCTCGCGCAAGATCACCGCCCCGTCCGCCGCGCGCAGCGCCGGCTCGTGCGCCACCGTCACCTCGAACTGCCGTGGTCCGTATTCCGGCAGGAAGCTGTCCGCCCCGAGCCCCGCCGCGTTCAGCGCCGAGGTCAGCGCCTCCCCGAACACGCCCTGCCGGCGGAACGCATCCAGCGCGTACGTCGCACCCGGCCGGTCCTCGATGCCCGTGTACACGAACTCCTGCTCGAAGCTCGCCCGAAGCCCGAGCCCATACCCCGCCAGCCCCGCGATCGCCCGCTTGAGGAAGTCCCGCGGGCAGCATTCCCAAGGCGTCCCGTCGGTGTTCTGGATATCGCCGAGATAGAACCGCTCCGCCGTCCCGTCCTCGAACGGCACCGCGACATGCGCCCGCGGGTCCGGCCGGATGATGAGGTCGCCCGCCGTCCCGAACGGCGTCGCGTAGATCGGCCCGAAGCAGGACATCATGATGTTCGAGTGGGTGAGCCCCACGCCCTTGGCGAGCCGCATCTGCGTGTCCGCCACCGGGAACGCCTTCCCCCGCACCAGCCCCGCCCAATCGCAGATGCCGGCGAAAACCAGGTCCTCGCGCTGCATGATCTCGCCCCCGGAGAAGAAGGCCGCATCATCGACGAGAAGCCCCGGGAACGCGAGGCACCCCGCCCGCCAGCTCCTGCACCAGCCGCGCCAGCGCGCCCGCTGCCGCCGTCTGCCGGTTCCGCACCGAGCGCGCCAGCACGATCGGCGCCGCCGGCCCGCCCGCCAGCCCCACCGCCGCGATCCGCCCCTCGATCCCCGCATAGGGAAGAATGGCGTAGCCGCACCCGGCCTCGATCAGCGCCATCGTCGCCGCATCGGAATCGACCTCGAACGCCGGCGCGAGCGCAATCCCCTCCGCCCGGGCCGCCTCCTCGAGCAGCATGCGCAGCCCGTGCCGCCGGCTCTCCACGATGAGCGGCAGCCGCGCCGCCTCGGCGAACCCGATCGGCCCACCCCCGATCGCCCCCGCCCCCGCTTGCCCCGCAACACAGAGCCCCGCGTCGCCCAGCGCCAGCGCCCGGTGCTCGGCCCGTGCCTCGTGCGCGTGCAGGCTCGCCAGATCGAGCCCGCCGCCCGCCAGCGCCTCCGCCAGCTCCCCGCTCCGCCCGTCCCGCAGCACCAGCCCAAGCTCGGGGAACCGCGCCCGCGCCTCGCTCACCAGACGCGCCGCCATCGCCCGGCAAAGCCACGGCAGCAGCCCGAGCCTCACCTCGCCCGCGATCGCCCGCCCCGGGTTGGCAATCTCGTCCTTCAGCTCGTGCGCCGCGTCGAGGATCCGCCGCACATGGCGCTTCAGCTCCAGCCCCTCCTCGGTCGGGTGCACACCCCGCCCGTCCCGCCGGAACAGCCGGCAGCCCAGCTCCGCCTCCAGCGCCGTGATCTGCGCCGACAGCGCCGACGGCACCGTGCCGAGCAGCGAGGCGGCCTTGCTCAGGCTCTCCGCCTCGGCGGCGGCCAGGAACTGGCGGAGCTGGCGGAGCGTCGGCATTTTCCCGCCAGCTATAACAAAATCCGAAAGCTGATAAAATAAGACCGCCGGTTCCCTCGACCCCCCGCCCGGCGCACGTTCCGCCCCGAAGCAAGCGGCGCCCCCAAACCGGGTCATCAAATCAAGCGCCCCAAAACCGGGAGGAACCGACGCGCCTTCTCTACCTCAGGGTCGCGACTCTACCCCAGGGTCGCGGCATGACGCGCCGCCAGCTCGCGCACCGCGGCGATCACCTCCCGCGCGGCGAAGCTCTGCGGCCGATGCGCAAGCCGCCCGATCACCAGCCGCCGCGCCAGCGGCGGCGCCCCGATCCGCCGCACCGCGACCATCCCCGCCGCCGCCTCGCGCGCCACGGTGAAGGCCGGCAGCACGGTGTGCCCGAGCCCGGCCATCACCAAATTCTTGATCGCCGCCACCAGATCCAGCTCGACCGCGACGCTCAATTTCAGCCCCTGCCGCGCTGCCTCGGCCTCCAAGAGCGCGCGCAGCCCGCTCGCTTCCGTCGGCAGGATGAGGTCGATCCGTTCCAGCGCGGCGAGCGGGATCATCGGCTCCGCGGAAATCGCCCGCCCCGCCGCGCTGACGAGGCAGAGCGGTTCGTCGATCAGCCGCTCCACCGCCAGCCGCCCGAAATCCGCCCGGTGATGCAGGATAGCGACATCCACCGTCCGCGCCTTCAGAAGCTCCATCGCCGCACCCGTCGCCGCCTCGCTCACGCGAAGCGCGATCCCGGGAAAGCGCTGCCGCAGTGTCGCATAGAGGTCGGGCAGCAGCCCGTCGCTGATGCTGGCGGGCAGCGCCAGCGAAACGAGCCCGCTCGGCGCCGCCGGCCCGTGCCGGAGTGCGGCCGGCAGCGCGTCGAGCTCGGCCAGGATCTTCCCCGCCTCCGCCGCGAACCGCACCCCCGCCTCCGTCGGCTGCACGCCCCGCCCCGTGCGCCGGAGCAGCGCCCGCCCAAGCTCGCCCTCCAGCGCCTGGATCTGCCGGCTCAGTGCAGGCTGGGTGATGCCGAGCGCGGCCGCCGCGCGCGAGACGCTCTCCAGCTCCACCGCCTTGAGGAAATAGCGGAAGTCGCGGGTTTCCATCGCCGGATTTCACAGAGACCTGGATAGCGGGGAGAGGGAATGCCTGGACGCCTGGAAGGTCAAGTCGCACTCGTCTTCGGCGCGGGCTCGGTCGGGCCCGGCTGGGGCAACGGCAAGGCAACCGCGGTCCTCTTCGCCCGCGAGGGTGCGCGCGTCGTCGCCATCGACATCAACCCAGCTGCCGCCGCGGAAACCGCCGCCATCGTCGCCGCCGAAGGCGGTGCCTGCGAGGCCGCCGCCGCCGACGTCACGAAATCAAACGAGGTCCATGCCATCGTCGCCGCCGCGCTCGGCCGCCACGGCCGCATCGACATCCTCCACAACAATGTCGGCACCACCGAGATGGGCGGCCCGGTCGAGCTCTCCGAGCAAGCCTGGCACCGCGTCCTCGATATCAACGCAACCGGAATGTTCCTCACCTGCAAGCACGTGCTGCCCGTCATGGAGCGTCAGGGCAAGGGCGCGATCGTCAACATCTCCTCGCTCGCCGCCATCCGCTACACCGGCTATCCCTACATCGCCTACTACGCGGCCAAGGGAGCTGTGAACCAGTTCACCGTCGGCCTGGCCCTTCAGTACGCGGCCAAGGGCATCCGCGTGAACGCGATCATGCCCGGCTACATGAACACCCCGCTCATCCATCAGCAGATCGCCGGCCAGTACGCGAGCGCCGACGAAATGGTCCAGGCCCGCGACCGCCTCTCGCCCACCGGCAAGATGGGCACCGGCTGGGACATCGCCCACGCCGCCCTGTTTCTCGCCTCCGACGAGGCCGCCTACATCACCGGCGTTTGCCTGCCGGTCGATGGCGGCGTCCATTGCCGGGTCGGCTGACGGCCCCATGAGCAACCGCATCGAGGCAGACTACCTGATCGAAACCGCCTTCCCGCCCGCCGACGTCGCGGCCTCGATGGCGGGCGAGCAGTCGAGCGGTACCTTCGTCGCCGTGCCCGGCGAAACGCCCGAGCTCCTCGCCCGCGCCGCCGCGCGCGTCGAGGCAATCGCGCTCGAGGAGGAGGTAGCGCAGCCCTCGCTCCCGGACGCCGCCTTTCCCCGCAGCACCCCGCGCCGCTGGCTCCGCGCCCGCGCCACCCTCTCCTGGCCGGTCGAGAATTTCGCAGGCTCGCTCCCCAACCTGCTCGCCGCCATCGCCGGCAACCTCTTCGAATTGAAGCAGCTCTCCGGCATCAAGCTCCTCGATCTCCGCATCCCGCTCTCCTTCGCCGCGGCCTATCCCGGCCCGCGCTTCGGCGTCGAAGGAACCCGCCGCCTCGCCGGCGTCGAAGGCCGCCCGCTCCTCGGCACCATCGTCAAGCCCAGCATCGGCCTCGACGCCGAGGCCATCGCCGTCCTCGTCAAAACCCTCGCCGCCGCCGGCATCGATTTCATCAAGGACGACGAGCTGCAATCCGACAATCGCCACGCGCCCTTCGAGGCCCGCGCCCGCGCGGTGATGCGCGAGATCGACGAAGCCGCGTCGCGTACCGGCAAGAAGGTCATGTACGCCTTCAACATCACCGGCGATCTCGCGCAGATGAAGCGCCGCCACGACCTCGTGCGCGACCTCGGCGGCACCTGCGTGATGGCGAGCCTCAATTCCCTGGGCCTCGTCGGCATGCTGGAGCTCGCCCGCCACGCCGAGCTCCCCATTCACGCCCACCGCAACGGCTGGGGCGCGCTCTCGCGCCATCCGCTGCTCGGCTGGTCCTACATCGCCTGGCAGAAAATCTGGCGCCTCGCCGGCGCCGACCACATGCACGTCAACGGGCTCGCCAACAAGTTCGCCGAATCGGACGAGAGCGTGCTCGCCTCCGCCCGCGCCTGCCTCACGCCCATGTTCGCCGAGAAACCCTGCCTCGCCATGCCGGTCTTCTCCTCCGGCCAAACCCCGCGCCAGGCCGCCGGCACCTATCGCGGCCTCGGCTCGACCGACCTCATCCATCTCGCCGGCGGCGGCATCCTCGCCCATCCCGCCGGCCCCGCCGCCGGCCTCGCGAGCTTCACCGAGGCCTGGAAGGCCGCCATCGCCGGCGTCCCGATCGAGGAGCACGCCCGCGCCCACCCCGCGCTCGCCCAGGCGCTCGAGCGCTTCCAATGACCGCGCAACAGCCGCTGCTCGCCTGGTACGGCGACGACTTCACCGGCGCCGCCGCGGTCGCGGAAACGCTTGCCTTCGGCGGCGTCCCTGCGGTCCTCTTCCTAGACGTTCCGACTACGGAACAAATCCGCCGCTTCGCCGCCTCCCGTGCCTTCGGCATCGCCGGCATCGCACGCGCGAAAAACCCCGCCTGGATGGACCGCGAACTGCCGCCCATCTTCCGCGCACTCGCCGCGTTCAACGCCGCCATCACCCAGTACAAGGTCTGCTCGACCTTCGATTCCGCGCCCGAAACCGGCTCGATCGGCCACGCCGCCGCGCTCGCCGCCCCCATCCTCGGCAGCAACTGGACGCCGCTGCTCGCCGCCTCGCCCGCCGTCGGGCGCTACCAGGCCTTCGGCAACCTCTTCGCCCGCGCCGGGGGCAATGATTTCGGCGCCATCTGGCGCCTCGACCGCCACCCCACCATGCGCCGCCATCCCGTCACGCCAATGACGGAATCGGACCTCCGCCTCCATCTCGCCCGCCAGACCAGCACGCCAACCGGCCTCGTCGATCTCGTCGCGATGAAGGAAGGCCGCGCCGACGCCGCCCTCGCCGCCGCCCGCGCGGCCGGCGCCGAAATCATCGCCCTCGACGTGGTCGATGACGAAACCCTCGCCGAGGCCGGCCGCCTCATCTGGGAACATCGCGGCGAACGCCTCTTCGCCATCGGCTCGCAAGGCATCGAGGAGGCGCTCATCGCCCATTGGCGCCGCACCGGCTTCCTCGGCGCCGCCCCCGCGCCGCCACACGCCGGCGCCGTCGCGCGCCTCGCCGCCGTCTCCGGCTCCTGCTCCCCGCTCACCGCCGCCCAGATCGCCTGGGCCGAAACCCACGGCTTCCGCGCCATCCGCCTCGACCCATCCGCCGCCGTCGATCCCGCCCGCTGGGACACGCTCGTCCACCAGGCGTCCGCCGCCGCCCTCGCCAGCCTGGGCCAAGGCGCGGACCCCATCGTCTTCACCGCCCGCGGCCCCGACGATCCCAGCGCCTCCGCCCTCGCCACCGCGCTCGCCGCCACCGGCGCGGACGCGGACACCGTCCACGAACGCATCGGCGACGGCCTCGGCCGCATCCTCGCCGAGCTCCGCCGCGAGGCCCACCTCCGCCGCCTCATCATCGCCGGCGGCGATACCTCCGGCCGCGCCGCCGGCGCGCTAGGCATCGCCGCCCTCACCGCCGCCGCACCCACCACCGCCGGCGCCGCCCTCTTCGAGGCGCACGGCTCGGACGAAGCCGCGCCCAAGCTCGAAATCGCGCTCAAGGGCGGGCAAATGGGCGCGGAAGACTACTTCGCCCGCATCAAGGCCGGCCAATGAGCGGGGGCTCTGCCCCTGCACCCCGCCAGGGGCGGCTCGCCCCTGGACCCCCGCCAGGGCCCGGGGCCCTGGACCCCCAAACTTTTGCCCGCACCGCCCCCGTCTTCATCGCCCGCCTGGAAAAAGCGCTCGCGCTGATCACCGAGCTTCCCGCCGCCGCCCTCGTCATCGCCGAGGTCGCCGTCCTCTTCACCGGCGTCATCTTCCGCTACGCGCTCGACCGCCCGCTGGTCTGGACCGACGAGCTCGCCAGCGCCCTCTTCCTCTGGCTCGTCATGCTCGGCGCGGTCATCGCGCTCCGCCGCGGCCACCACATGCGCCTCTCCGCCCTCTCGCGCTTTCTCTCGCCCACCTGGCAGGCACGCCTCGATTCCCTCGCCGCCATGTTCGTCGCCCTCTTCGTCATCGAGATCATCGCCCCCGCCGCCAACTACACCATCACCCAATGGGCGATCATCACGCCCACCCTCCAGATCCACGACAGCTACCGCGTCGCCGCCATCCTCGTCGGCACCGTGCTGATGCTCGCGACCTCGGCGCTGCACATCCTCCGCACGAGCGATCCGCGCGAAGCCGCGATCTCGCTCGCCATCATCGCCGTGCTCGGCCTCGCCCTCTGGGCCGCCTCACCCTGGCTCCAGGCCATCGGCAACTACAACCTCGCAATCTTCTTCGGCCTCATCGTCGCCGCCCTCGTCGCCATCGGCTGCCCGATCGCCTTCGGCTTCGGCGTCGCCACCATGTCCTACCTCGCGCTGGTCACCTCCGTGCCCGCCTCCATCGTCGTCATGCGGATGGACGAGGGCATGTCCTCGCTCATCCTCCTCGCCGTCCCGCTCTTCGTTTTCTTGGGCCTGCTGATCGAAATGACCGGCCTCGCCCGCGTCCTCGTCGCCCTCATGGCCGCCCTCGTCGGCCATCTGCGCGGCGGCCTCTCCTACGTCCTGCTCGGCGCGATGTACCTGGTCTCCGGCATCTCCGGCTCGAAGGCCGCCGACATGGCCGCCGTCGTCCCCGTGCTGTTCCCCGAGATGCGCCGCCGCGGCATGCGCGACGGCGACCTGATCGGCCTCCTCTCCACCGCCGGCGCCATGGCCGAAACGATCCCGCCGAGCATCGTGCTGATCACCATCGGCGCCGTCACCGGCGTCTCGATCTCCGGCCTCTTCGCCGCCGGCCTGCTTCCCGCCTTCATCGGCGCGTTGGCACTCGCCTTCGTCGCCTTCCTCCGCGCCCGCGGCAATGTCGGCCGCGAGCTCCACCGCGCCTCGCTCCGCGAGGTGCTGCGCGCCTTCATCGCCGCCCTTCCCGCGCTCGTCCTGCCGCTCCTCATCCGCTGGGCCGTCGTCGCCGGCGTCGCCACCGCCACCGAAGTCTCGACCATCGGCATCGTCTACACGGTGCTGATCGCGCTCCTCATCTACCGGCGCTTCGACTGGCACCGCCTCCTGCCCGTGCTCGTCGAAACCGCCTCGCTCTCCGGCGCCATCCTGATGATCCTCGGCACCGCAACCGCGATGGCCTGGGCGCTCACCCAGTCCGGCTTCGCCGGCGCGCTCGCCGATACGATGGCCCACGTCCCCGGCCACGCGATCGGCTTCATGGCGATCTCGGTCGTCGTCTTCGTCATGCTCGGCTGCATCCTCGAGGGCATCCCCGCAATCGTCCTGTTCGGCCCTCTGCTTTTTCCCATCGCCGGCGAGCTCCACATCGACCTCGTCCATTACGCGATCGTCGTCGTGCTCGCGATGGGCCTCGGCCTCTTCATGCCGCCCCTCGGCGTCGGCTTCTACACCGCCTGCGCGATCGGCGGCGTCCCGCCCGAAAAAGCGATGCGCGCCTGCTGGCCCTACATCGCCGCCCTCTTCGGCGCGCTCCTCCTCGTCGCCTTCTTCCCCGCCCTCTCGACCGGCCACTTCTGACCTCGCCCCGAACAAACGGAGGAACCCAACAGTGCCAACCATCCAACGCCGCACCCTCGTCGCGACCGGCCTCGGCCTCGCCGCCGGCGGCCTCGTCGCCGCTCCCCGCGCCTCTGCGGCGCAGAAATTCACCTACCGTCTCGGCGACGACCTTCCCGTCACCCATCCCCTCAACATCGAGCTCCGCCAGGCTGCCGCCAACATCGCCGCGCGCTCGAAAGGCCGGCTCACCATCCTCCTCTTCCCCAACAACCAGCTCGGCGGCGACACCGACATGCTGGCCCAGATCCGCTCCGGCGCGGTCGAGATGCTGACGATGTCCGGCAACATCCTCTCGACGATGCTGCCCGTGGAATCGATCTACAACCTGCCCTTCGCCTTCCCCGACTATGCCCACGTCTGGGCGGCGATGGACGGCGGGCTCGGCGATTATCTCCGCGCGCAACTCTCCACGGTCGGCTTCCACGCGCTCGACAAGCACTGGGACAACGGCTTCCGCCAGATCACCAGCAGCGAGAAACGGGTCAACGCGCCCGCCGACCTTCGCGGCTTCAAGATCCGCGTCCCGCCGAGCCCGCTCTGGCTCTCGCTCTTCCGCGCGTTCGGCGCCGCGCCGACGCCGATCAACTGGAGCGAGACCTACACCGCGCTCCAGACCCACATCGTCGACGGCCAGGAGAACCCGCTCGTCGTCATCGAGACCGGCAAGCTCTACGAGGTCCAGAAATACGCAGCCCTCACCAACCATATGTGGGACGGCTTCTTCCTCCTCCTCAACAAGCCGGCCTGGGAAAAACTCCCGCCCGATCTCCAGGAGATCCTCGCCGAGGAGATGAACGCCGCGGCACTCCGCCAGCGCCAGGCAATGGTCGTGATGAACAATTCGCTCCAGGCGAAGCTCACCGGCCAGGGCATGCTCTTCAACACGCCCGACCGCGCCGCCTTCCGCCAGGCCCTCGTCTCCGCCGGCTTTTACACCGAATGGAAAAAGAAGTTCGGCCCCACCGCCTGGGCTTTGCTGGAGAAATACTCCAGCCCTCTCGCCTGAGAGCCCGGTCCCCCTTCTCACCAAGGAGCCCTCATGAGCCAGATCTTCGGCCCGATCCGCCAGCTCGGCTACGTCGTCTACGATGTCGAGGCCGAGATGCGCCACTGGTCCACCACTCTCGGCGTCGGCCCCTGGTTCTATGCTGAGCGCGTCCCGGTGCGCGAGTTCCGCTATCGCGGCGTTCCCTCGCCGATCGCGCTTTCGGTGGCGCTTGCCAATTCCGGCCCGCTCCAGGTGGAGCTGATCCAGACCCGCAACGACGCGCCCTCGATGTACCGCGACTTCCTCGCCGCCCACCACGGCGGCCTTCAGCACGTCGCCTGCTGGACCGAGAATTTCGACAAAGACTTCGCCCGCGCCCGCGACCACGGGCTCGCCGTCGGCATGTCCGGCGAGGTCGGCGAGCGCGGCCGCTACGTCTATTTCGAGACCGAATCCCATCCCGGCTCGGTCGTCGAGCTCTCGGAGATCGCCGGCCCCAAGGGCACGCTCTTCCGCATGATCCGCGAGGCCGCTGAAACCTGGGACGGCAGCGATCCCATCCGCCCATTCCCCGATCTCGCAACGCTTGCCGCCAACCAATGAAATGAGGAGGAAACCATGAACAACGCAAGCCGACGCCAGTTCATCAAGACGGCCGGAGCCGCGTCCCTCGCCGCGACCATCCTCCATTACCCGGCGAATGCGGCCGAGTTCACCTACAAGTTCGGCAACAACGTCCCCTACGACTACGCGCTCAACATCCGCGTCCGCGAGGCCGCATCCCGCATCCGCCAAAAAACCAACGGCCGTTTCGATCTCCAAAGCTTCCCCGCCGGCCAGCTCGGCACCGACACGGACATGCTCTCCCAGGTCCGCTCCGGCGCGCTCCAGTTCTACACTGCCTCCGGCTCGGTCCTTTCCACCGCCGTCGCGCTCGCCGCGATCAATGCGTTGGGCTTTGCCTTCAAGGATTACAGCCAGGTCTGGCCGGCGATGGACGGCAAGTTGGGCGACCTGATCTGCGCCCGCATCGAAGCCTCCGGCCTCCATCCCATCCGCAAGATGTTCGATATCGGCTTCCGCGAGGTCAGCTCCGGCACGCACCCGATCACCGACGCCGCGAGCTTCAAGGGCTTCAAGATCCGCGTCCCGCCGAGCCAGCTCAGCGTCTCCCTCTTTCAAGCGCTCGGCGCCGCGCCCACCACGCTCAATTTCGCCGAGGTCTACACCGCCCTTCAAACCCATCTGGTCGACGGCCAGGAGAATCCGCTCTCCATCATCGAGACGGTGAAGTTCTACGAGGTCCAGAAATTCGTCTCGCTCACGAACCATCAGTGGGACGGGTTCTGGATGCTCGCCAACGGCCCGGCCTGGAAGAAGCTCCCCGCCGACGTCTCGGCGATCGTCTCCGACGAGCTCGACCAGGCCGCCCTCGCGGACCGCACGGACATCGCCGCCCTCAACGCCTCCCTCGCAAACAAGCTCGAATCCCAGGGCCTGAAGGCCAACACCCCGCCCACCGAGGATTTCCGCGCAGCCCTTGCCAAAACCCGCTTCTACGCCGACTGGCACAAAACCTTCGGCGACCAGGCCTGGCAGACGCTCGAAACCTACGTCGGCCCGCTCGGCTGAACCCTCCGCGCCACGGCCAGCCCTTCATCCGGGGAATCCCGAATAAGAGAGGAAACGCAGCCATGAAAAGCCTCTTGCGGCGGGGGATCTGCCTCACGGCGCTGCTCGCGCCGGGCGTCGCGCATGCGGCAGGGTCCGGCATCAACAGCGTCACGCTCGCCGGACACCAGGACCTCGGCACGTTCAATGGCGTCCCTTATGTGCGCACCTGGGGGACGGTCTCCGGCGTCGTGGCGCCGGGGGAAGCAGTCGAGGGTTTTGTGTCGCTGCCGAAGGACACGAATGGTGACTACGACTACGTCTCGAGCTTCGAGGTCATCGCTCCGGCGCGCCAGGGCGCGAACGCCACGGTTCTCGTCGAGGCCGAAAACCGGGGCTCGCCCCTGATGCTCGACGATCTCGACCACATCGGTGTCACGGGCGTACCGGCAAAGGCGGTCTATCCGCACGGGCTCGGCAACGGATTTCTGGAGAGCACCGGGGTCTCCTATGCCCGCGTCAGCTGGCAGACCGGCATCTCGCCCGGTGTTCCGCCGACGGCACAGGGAGTGGGCGAGGTGATCGTGCGCGATTTTGCCCGCCTGCTCGGCGGCGATCGGGAGAACCTCCCGCAGAACCAGCCCGGTCTCGGCCGCTACCGGACGCTGCTGCTCGGGGGCATCAGCCAGAGCGCCTGGTTCGTGAACACGTTCATCGCCGAGGGCTTCAACGCCGACCCGACGAGCGGCAGGCGCGTGTTCGACGGCGCGCTGGCGATCGACGGGACCGGCAACTGGCTGGCGCTCAACCGCCTCGCGGCGGCGCATCGCGCGGCCGAAGCGCCCTATTTCGCGCCAAATGCCAAGCCGCTGGCGGCTCGGCAATTGCTCTCCCGCCCGGACAGCGACCCGTTCTACATCGATGTCGCGAACTACACCGACTTCTACCGCGTCCATGCGAGCCTCACGGATACCGCCGACCTTCCCGCCACGATGCGGCGCTATGACTGGCCGAGCCCCCATAACCCGATCAGGACCGAGGCCGCCGCCGCGGCAGCCTTCTCGCCCAAGCGTCCCGGAGGTGCTTGCAACAACGGCAAGGCGGTGCCGGTCAACCCGACTTCGTACACCCCATTCCTCCGCACCTTGGTCGTCGAGCTGGCGCACCAGGTCGGGTCGCGGGATGCCGCGTCAGCCCCTGGGCTGCCGCCGACAACGCTGTTCCGGCTCGGCCCTGCGCCGACGAGCGCCGCGCATTTCAACCCGCTGCCCGGCGTCACGCTGCAGGTGCCGCTCGTCGGCAAGGATGCGCAGCCGGTCGGCGGCGTCCACTTCCCCGCGACCGTCGTGCCTTTGGGCAGGCCGACGCCGGTTTCGCTGCCGCCTGTGATCACTTCGATCATCACCGGGGTCTGCGGCAATATCGGGCAGTGGCAGAAGCTGACGAAACCCGAAATCGCCCTGCGATATGGAAGTGCCGCCAATTTCCTCAAGGCGTATGCGCTGGCGATCGACCGGCTGGTCGCCGCCGACTACCTGCTTCCATCGCAGCGGAAGCCCATGCTGTCGCAGGCGGCAGCACAGTACGCAGCGGCAACAGCACAGAACTAGCGCCGGTTCGGTCAGGGTGAGCACGCTCTACAGCGAATAGCGAAGCCGCACCCGCATGCGCCCGCGGCGCAGCCGTAGCTGCGTGTGGTCGGCCGCCAGCCGCTGGACGAAGGTCCGAAGCCCGGCCACCGCCGCCGATTCCTCGTTGTCGAGCGCGTCCGGAGCGGTCGCCTCGACATCCGCATGCGCGCGCGGCAGCGGTGCCATCACGCGGCCCGGATAGACGATATCGAGGCTGAGCTCCTGGCCGTCGTAGCGCGCGGCAAGCGCGCCTGCGAGCGCGTGCGCCCGCCCGAGATACCGAAGCAGCTCCCCGAGATTGCGGTTCGCCGTCTCGCGCACGTCGGCGGGAATCTTCCAGCCCTCGAGCTCTCTGTCCAAGGCCGCGACCGCCGCGTCGAGCGATTCCGGGCCACCCGTTCCCCACGGGATTTTCGCCCGCTTCCCGGCGCCGATCCGGAAGACCAGCGTCAGCACGATGGCCGCGATCAAGCCGACCGCCAACGAGCTTCCCGAGAGACTGTGCAGCGCCTCCGGCAGATCGCGGTAATAGGCGGGAAAGATCTGGTGGCTGAGCGCAAGCAGGGTCGCGATCCCGATCACATAGACCGAGCGCGTGTCGGTCTTGCGCGAAAGCATGATCTCCATCCCGCCGGCGATCATGAAGGACGAGGTGAAGACGAGCAGCGCGCCCGCCACCTCGTGCGGCACCAAAAGCGGCAGGCTCGCGAGCTTGGGCGAGAGGGCAACCAGGAACAAAATCCCCGCGGCGGCGAAGGCGATCGCCCGGCTGGTCGCGCCGGTGCTCGAAGAGACCCCGACCAGGCTCGGCGCCGTGCTCATCCCCGGCGCCCCGAGCGCGCCGCTGATCAGCGTCGCCAGGCCGTCCGCCACCACGCCCTTCTGGATATTCCCCATGTCCGGCCGCCGCCAGGCGGCATCGTTCAGCCGCTGGCAGGTCGTCACCACCCCCGCCGTACGCATCGCCGCGGCGACCGCGGCCGCGGCGAAAGCCGGAGCCAGTGCCAAGCTGAACGTCAGGCCACCGATTGGCCGCGGCAGCGCGACCCAGCCCGCCCGTCCGAACGCCGCGAGCCGCGCGGGCTCGATCAGCCCGATGGCCGCGGCGCCGGCCATCCCCGCCGCGAGGCCGAGCATCGTGCCCACCATCCGCCAGGTGCCGCGTCCCCAGATGCTCAAGCTGACGGCGATCGCGAGCGTACCGAAGGCGACCATGAGATGCAGCGGGTACTCCGGCAGGTGCTCGTGCACCACGTCGAGCGTCTCGCCGATGCCCACGATCCCGAGCTGCAATCCGACCACGAACACGGTGAGCCCGCTCAAGACCGGCGTGATGACGAAGCGCAGCCGGTCGAGCGCCAGCCCCACCAGCACCTCGACGAGGCCGGCGAAAAGCGTCATGCCGCAGACGAGCGGGATGCCGCCGAGCTCGGCGGCCAGCACGGACGGCCCGAGATAGGTCGCGGAAAAAACCGGCGGCGCCAGATAGCCCGAGCCCACCCGTCCGCGCGGCAGGGCTTGCAGCGCGATCCCGATCGCGACCGCGACGCAGGCGATGCCCATCGCGTTGACCCGCGCCGCGGAACTCGCATGGGCGTGGCGCAGGATGATCGCCACCAGCACCAGGTAGATCGCATCGAGGATCGCGTACTGCACGCCGAGCAGCAGCAGCTGCCGCGCCGGCGGCCGCTCGTTCACGGCGAAGATGAGATTGCGCGGCCGCACCGCGCCGCTGCCGCCCACCTTCACGTCCTCCGCCATCCGGCCCGCTCCTCCTTGCCGTGCCCCCCCGGATCGCGCGGTCATAGCCCGCTCGCGTCGTGCCGGAGAGACAGCACTTGCATTTGGACGCCGGGGACGATAGTTATTCGTATGTCCGGACAAGTAGCATATCAGCATCACGGTCGCCAGCAAAATTTGCACGGACAACCCGCCGGATCAGGATATGCAATGGTCGCTATCAGACCGCGTGGCGCAGCACCGCTGTTTCGCCGCATCGCCGAGACGCTCGCCGACGCGATCGGGCGAGGCGACTACCTCGTCGGCGCGGAGCTTCCCTCCGAATTCGCCCTGATGCGGATGTTCGGTGCGAGCCGCTTCACGATTTGCGAGGCGCTCGCCGAATTGCGCGGACGCGGCCTCGTCGCCAGCCGCCGCGGCTCGGGAACGGTAGTGCTGCGCGCAGCCTCGCCCAAGCCCGTGTTCGGCGAGGCTTACCACTCGATCGACGACTTTCTCGCGAGTGTCGCCGGCGCTCCGTTCGAGCCGCTCCTCATCACCGACGTCGTTACCGATGCCGCGCTCGCCGCTCAGCTCGGCTGCGGCGAGGGCCGGCAATTCCTCTCGGTTCGCGGGATCAGGCGCCGCCGGGACCGCCCGGCTGAACCGCCGCTCGCCTTGGTCCAGGGGTATATCGACGCCACGTACGGCACGATCCGCCCGCATCTCGCAACCCTCACCGAATCCGTCGCCGTCACGGCCGAGAAGCTCTTCGGCATTCGCATTCAGCGCATCGTCCAGGAGAGCGAACCGGCGCTGCTCGAACCCGACGAAGCGGTGAGCCTGGTCGCTCCGCCGGGTGGACCGGCTCTGCTCGTCCGCCGCTGGTATTATCTCGAAGCCGCGGAGCCCGTGATCATCAGTCGCTCTCTCTATCCCAAAGGACGCCTCGTCCATCGTGTCGAGCTGAGGCGCACGGGGTAGCCCATGGCGCAAATCGAACCGGCAACGGACTCCCCGCGCGCAACGCGCCGCCGCCGCATAGCGCTGATGGCCATCGCGGTGCTGGTCGCTTTTGTTGCCTGGGAAATCCTCACCCGCGTGGTGGCCTATACGTCCGATGCCTATGTGCGCTCCGATTTCGTCGCCGTCGCACCCGAGGTCGGCGGGCGCATCGTCGCCGTGCCGATCCATGACAACCAGACGGTGCATCGCGGCGATCTTCTGTTCGTCATCGACCCGGAGCCTTTCCGCCTGGCGCTCGACGCGGCTCTCGCCGCGGTTCGCGAAGCCTCCGCGCAGGCCGCCGCGGACAAGGACACCGAAGCCGCGGCGGCTGCCGAAAAGCAGAGCGCGGCCGCCACACTCGTCTATGCAAGGGGGGCGCAGCAGCGCGTGCGCACCCTGGAGGCACGGTCGTACAACTCGATCGTCCAGCTCGACGCGGCCGACGAAGCGCTGCGGCGCGCGACCGCGGCACTCGTCGCCGCGAACGCGCTGGAGGACAAGGCGCGCGAAACGCTCGCGACGGACGCGGCCGCGAAGGCGCGGGCGCAGGCGGCCCTGGCGCTCGCGACATGGCACATGGGTCGCACCCGTGTGCGCGCGCCCGTCGACGGCACCGTCAACAACCTCACCCTTCACGCCGGCGACACCGCGCGCGCGGGGCAACCGCTGGTCGGCATCGTCGATGCCGGCGCCTGGCGAATCATCGCCAACTACAAGGAGTATCAGTTGCCGCGCCTGACGCCCGGCGGCACGGCCTGGGTCTGGCTCGACACCCATCCGTGGCATTTCTACCGCGCGCGAATCGCCGGCATCGCGCGCGGCATCAGCCGCTCGCCGGATCCCGAAGGGCTGCTGCCCTATGTCGCGCCGACGACGGATTGGATCCGCCTCGAGCGACGCTTCCCGGTGACGCTGAAGCTGGTCGATCCGCCGCCCCATCTGATGCTCTTCATGGGGGCGGACGCGCGCGTGTTCATCTTCCCGTGACCGATATCGCCGAACGCGGGGTCGTCGCCCTGCTGCGCGAGTCCGGCACGCTCTCCTTCAGCGGCGAGCGCGCGCGACTGGCGGCGATGGCGGCCGGCGCCGTCGTGCTCGCGGTCGTGCTCGCCAATGCGCTCCATTTGCCCGATGTCTGGTGGGCGGGAATCAGCGCCTTCATCTCGACCCAGGCGACCCGCCCGGCATCGCTGCGCAAGGCGCTGCTGCGCATCACCGGCACCGCTTCCGGGGCGGCGCTCGCCTTTCTTCTCGCCGGCTGGCTCGCGTACGACCACGCGGCCTGCTGCCTCGCTTTGGCAGTAGCAGGCGGCATCGGCATCTACGGCGTGCAGGTGAGCCCGCACGGCTATGCGTGGCTCTTTTGCGGCGCGACCTTTGCCCTGGTCGTGCTCGTCACCCTGGCCGACCCCACGCAGGCGTTCAGCGTGGCGGTCTATCGGACGATGGAAGTCGCCGCCGGCACGGCGAGCGCCGTCCTGATCACCGCACTTCTGGCGCCGGAGGGCGGCGCCGCCGCGCCGCCGGCCGCGCCCGGATGGGGCGATCCCTTCGGCGCCAACTGGCCGGCGACGATGCACGCGATCCGGAGCGGCATTGCGGTGGCCATCCTTCCGCTGGCCTGGAGCAGCTTCGACTTGCCGGGCCTCGCGGCGATCGCGACGACGGTCGTCGCGGTGCTTGCGGTGCCGCAGCCCGCCGACCATCCGTCAGGCCACCAGGCACGCATCGTCGCGAAGGCCGCCCACCGGCTGCTCGGCTGCCTGCTGGGCGGCGCTGCGGGGCTTCTGCTGGTGGCCTTGCCGCTGACCGCGTTCCTGCCCTGGCTCGCCGCGCTCTGGATCGGCATCTGGTTGTTCGCATGGCTGCAAGGCAGCCCGACCGGCGCGAGCTATGTTGGCACCCAGGCGGCCGTGGTCTTCATAATGACCCTGGTGCAGGGCAACGGCCCGCCCAGCAGCATCATGCCGGGCCTCGATCGCCTCGTCGGCATCCTGCTCGGCATATCCATCCTGCTGCTGGTCACGGCGCTCCTCCGGGCTCCAGGCGACTGAACCGATCGCGGCCCGGTCTCGAAGCCCTGAAAGCCTGGCTCGGTCCTTTCCCTCGCCTTGAAGGATTACAACCAGGTACCCGGCCCCGATGGTCCTCGCCGTGGGGCCCACCTCAAAACACCGGGATATTCCCGCAAAGCCATTGACTCTTCACTCAGCGCCGTGACACCCTTTACGATCATAAAAGAAATTTGTAACTTGGGGAGGTTTTCAATGGATTGGGGACACGGCGTTGCGACAAAGGTCGCGTTGATGACAGCCGTGGCGGCAGGAGTGGTTTTTTCTTCCGCAGCTGCAGATGCTTCGGTTTTCACCCTTACCGGAACGAACGTGGATCTCACTCTCGATACCAACGCCTCGAATGACATAACGAGTGCATCCGGCACGTTTTTTGGTGACATCGTGGACCTCGCCGGTG
>CAVUZJ010000008.1:0-6326 GCA_963745975.1 uncultured Pseudomonadota bacterium | reverse complement strand
TCCGGCGCGGCCTTGACGCCGCCGCGTCCATGCTCGAACGCACGGAATCCCGGACCGGGAGAAGGAGCGGGCGCGCGCGATCATCACCGTGTACGAGAAGCGGGAGCCGGACGGCCCACAACGGGCGCACCGCAGAATGGCGGCGCTGTACAAGCGCGAGCTCGCCGGCGGCGGCGCGGGGGACAAGATGGAGACGCACCGGCGCATGGCGGCGCTATACGGCGCCGAGCTCGGCAGATGACAGCGATTGGCATGATCCTCGACGGGCGGCGGGCGGTCGTGTGGGCCGACACGCAAGCATTTCGCGATGACATGCCGTCCTTTCAGACCTGCAAGCTGATGGTCAACGCGACCGGCCGGCTCGCGGGCTGCGGCACCGGCTGGAGCAATCTCCTCGCCCGCGCCGATCACGCGGTGACCGCGGCGGTGGGGATTGATGACCTGGTGAGGGAGCTGCCGCCATTACTGCGCTCGCAAGCGGCGTGCGCCGCCGAGCGTAGGGCGGACCCCGCGACCTTCGGTGAGAACGCGTACATCGTCGCGGGCTGGTCGGAGCAGTACCGCCGTCTGATCGGGTTCACCTTCCTGGCCGGTGATTACTTCACCCCGGTGATGGTGCGCACCTTCGCGTCCCCGGCGGTGGGCGGCATCGAAGCGATGGACGGCTCGGACGAGGAGTTGCGCGGCGCGGTGGTCGAGCAGATCGCCGCGCTCGAGGGCGGGTACCACTGCCGAATTGGGGGGCGCGTGCTCGCAGCAACGATCGGGCCACACGAGGTCGCGGCGCGCTGCCTCGTCGATCTCGCGCTTGAGGGGGCGCGGGATCCGAGGTGCGCGCCGCGGCGCTGCAGACGCCCCATGATTAGCGAAGTCGATTTCGAGGCATCCGAGGGTAGCACGTCCGGCGCCCCCACTCTGCAACTAAGGAGGTTTCATCAATGGATCCACTGATCGCCGCCAACAGTGTGCCGCTTGCCGACGCGGATACCGCGCCGGGCGCGGGGACGCCTCAGTACGCGACGAGCGGGAACCCGGCGACGAACACGCCGGCCACGTCATTCCCTGCCTATCATTACAACATGCTCATGCAAGAGCTTTTGGCACTCCTCACGGCGGCCGATATAACGCCGAGCACCACGAACAACGGGCAGGTGCTCGCGGCGATCCAGGCCCTCATTGCGGCAGGGGGGCCGGCCGAAACCGGACGCCTCATCAACATCCAACAATTCACGTCGAGTGGCACATACACGCCGACTTCGGGGATGTCCTTCGTCATCGTCGAGGCATGCGGAGGGGGCGGCGGCGGCGGCGGCATTGCTGCAACCGGCGCTTCACAGTGCGCCTCCAGTTCTGGAGGGGGCCAGGGCGCCTCCGGCCGCGGGAAATACACTTCTTCCTCGGTTGGTTCGTCGGTCGCCGTGACTATCGGCGCCGCCGGGGCGCCCACGGCTCGGCGGGAGATAATGCAGGGAGCACGGGCGGCACTACATCCTTTGGGTCCTCCTGAGCTGTCCGGGCGGCACGGGCGGCCTGGGTCCGGCGCGAATTCACTTCTCGGTCTATGTTGAGCCAGCGTCTGGCTCTCCTTCCGGGAATCCGACTGGCGGTAATCTTCCTGAAATTGGGGCTCAACCTCACTTCCGGGTACCAGCGCTTTTGGCATAACGAACTTTGGTGGTCTTGGTGGCTACTTCGCCGTATGGTTTAGTTTACCGCCGGCGGAAACGAGTCCTGGCGGCGCTCCCGGGGCGGCGACACTCGGCTCCGGCGGCGGCGGCGTCTGCAACGGCGCCAGCGCTTCTGCGCTCGCGGGGGGCGCTGGCGCTTCCGGATATGTCTATGTGTGGGAGTTCTCGTGAACGGCGCATTCACGGCCCCCGTCGCCGGTGACGCCGCCCGGGCCGACACCAGCGCAGCAAGCCGCCGGCTTCCCTCCGGGAGACGATGACAGGTGACTGAGTTTCGGGATGTCGAGGACTTCCGCGCAGCGATGCGGGCGGGGCCCGCCGGCGGCGCGGTCTGCCGGGCATCAGTCGGCCGCCCGCGGGCGTACGAGGACGGCAGCCGCCAAGGGTCCCGTTCCCCGCAGCGATGCCGAGCGCATCGCGCACGCCCGGGATCTCCGCGAGGCGTACTGCGCGGAGCCGCTCGACGAGCGCCTGGTGGCGGCCGACGCGGCCTTTCGAATTCTCCGGTGGTGAGGCGCACAGCATGGCGACGACGTCCGACGACCTAAGCATCATCATCGGGGGCCACGCGATCTCGGGATGGCAGGAAATCCGCGTCACGCGCGGCGCGGAACGGGTGCCCAGCTCCTTCGATCTTTCGGCGACCGAGCGATACCCGGGCCAGATCGATAATGTTGCAATAGCGCCTGGAAGCCCATGTCAAGTTAATATTGGGACAGATCTCGTCCTGACGGGCTATGTGGACCGGGTGCTCCCAAGCCTGAGCGGCAGCGATCACACGATCCGGGTGCAGGGCCGGTCGAAGCTCGCGGACATCGTCGATTGTTCGGTCACGAATAGCAACATCGCCGGGATGCAGAAACCGGTGGGCGACCTGGTGTCGTTCGCCGCGCAAATCTGCGAGCCCTTCGGGATCGACGTCGTTTCGCTGGCCGGCGCCACCATCCCCGTCTTGCTCCCCGGCGGCGGGGGCCCGGTTCCGATCAACATCATGCTCGGCGAGACCGGTTACGACGTGATCGAACGCATAGCAAGGTACGGTACAGGTCCTCGTGTACGACGACACTCACGGGAATCTAGTGCTCGCGACGGCCGGCGGCGGCGGCACGATGGCGAGCGGCTTTCAGCAGGGCATCAACATCCAGAGCGCATCCGGCGCGCTCTCGATGGATCAACGCTTCTCGGCCTATCTGCCGGCGATCCTCTCCTACCAGCAATTCGGTGATCTTGGCGCTGGCGGCACGCAATTCCCGCCGGTGCTCGACCCGACCGTGCCGCGATACCGCCCGCTCTACGTCATCTCGGAGCAGGTGACGCTAAGCCAGCCGCTCGCTGTCCAGCGGGCGAAATGGGAGATGGCGCGCCGCTACGGAAGGTCGCAGGCGATCACCGTCGTATGCGACAACTGGTACGATAGCGCGGGCACCCTCTGGCAGCCCAACGCCTTCGCGACGGTGAACGCGCCCGCCCTGAAGATCGCGCCGACGACGCCGTGGGTGATCTCGGCCGTGACCTATTCGCGCAGTCTTCAGGGCGGCACGACGGCGCAGCTCACGCTCATGCCCAAGCAGGCATTCACGCAAGAGCCGATCATCCTTCTGCCCTTTGGCTGGTACGATAAAGGCGCCGGCGTTCCACCCGGCGGCGCGGCGGGAAGGGCCCCTTGAGCGCGCTCGAGGTCGAGCCGGCTGACATCTGCGAAGACGCGAGGCGATGCGTTCATGGCCTCCATCAGCTCGTCGCCACGGCTTGCGACCTGTCCGCCTCGGCCGACGCGCGGCGGCTGCGAGCATTTCACGGCGCGGTCCATCTTCAAGGTCGGCTGCGTACGCTCGCTGACGCGACAGAATTGCGGCTACTCAAGGATCGTCGCATCAATCCCCGCGCATCGGGCGTGGGCTCAACCTCGTTGCGCGCCGCTGCCCATGCGATCGCCGTGGCGCTGTTGCAGGTGAACGACGAGATCGGCCGGCGGCGGAGCACCCCCAGCGCCGAAGGGGCCGTCATGAGCGCGGCGAACGTCTCACGGCGCGCGATTGTCTCATGAGGGGGGATGCCGGTTGAACTCTTTTTCGGCAATGATTGCGGACCGGCTCCCCCCCCGAATTTCACGCAGATGACCTCGCCTTATAGAAATTCCGGCCTTCCCCGGCCCATCCCGAGACCTTCCGGGGGGAAGGCACCGTCGCCGCCGCGGTACCTCAATTCGCCGGAACGCAAGTTGTGGCGCGAGCTTCATGCGGGTTTCGATCTCACCGACCCGGCGGCTGTCGCATTATTGATCGCGGCCATGGAGGCGCACCAGCGCTCGCGGAAGTGCCGTGAGAGCGTCGATCATGACGGCCAAACCTTTCGCGATCGGTTCGGACAGGTGCGCCCGCACCCCCTTTTGGCGGCCGAGCGTGACGCGAGGGCGGCCTTCCTCGCCGCCATGCGTGCCCTCAACCTCGACGTCACGACAACCGGAGGATCTTCCCGATGACGGCACCTCGGCAGCCCCGCGCCGCCGCCCCCCAGGTCTCCGAGACCGCATGGGCTCTCCTGACCGACGCCTCCCTCCCTGAGCCGCCGGAGAAGGGGGGATGGGAGCTTTTCTGGCTGCGGTGGGCAGAAAAGGAGGGGCCGTCAGGCAGGCCGTGTCTCAAGCAGCTTTGGGCGCAACATGCGGACGACATTCTTCGCGATTGGGTGCGGCAGTGGCCGGGCACGCGCCCGACGTCCTGGTGGAAATGGTCGGCTCCGCGCATGCCGGAGGGGCTTCGGCCGGGCGCCGATGAGGATGGGACGTGGCCGCTGCCGCGGGACGTTGTTGGGGGCACCGGCACGCCTAGCTACGTCGTGCTGCCAAGCCTGTACCCCGAATTCACCATCGGGATCCCAAACGCATGGACCGACGAGAACGAGGTGGAGCAGCACAAGGGGGTTCGGCTTGGTGACGGCACCGTCTACGCGGGCATCGCACTCGACGTGGCCGACCCGCCGCGGATCGAGTCGCAAGCCTCCTACCTGAAACGCCATGGACTCTTCATGCCCGGCGAGGAGCGGCGGCTCCCCGCGGACGCGTTCGAGCCCGAGCTCGTCTTGCCAGACGCCGCCGCGGAATGAGCGCCACCACGCGTCGTGCCTTCGCGGCGGACGCGTCGCCGATGCCGGAGCCGCCCGGGGAGATCGAGATCGAAGGGGCGCCGGAAGCGGTCGGCCTCGCGGAAGCCCTCCTCACCAAGATCGCCGAAGATCCTGGGCTCAGGCCTAGCTATCGCATGGCCGCTCGAAGGTATTTCCGCGAGCTCCGGAAGGCGGCCGCCAACGCTGCTGGCGACGCCGCGAAGCCGGGCTGAGCTGGACACCGCATGAGCGAGAGCGTTTCGGTCGAGTTCTCCACCGTCCGTGTGCGCGACGTCGCCCGGCACGGGGCGCTCATCGCCATCGCCGACGTTTCGATCGACATCGCCGGCGTGGAGGTGATCGTTCATGGCGTTGAAGTGAAGCGCCGGCCGGACGGCAGGATCGAAGCGCGAGCGCCACGCTGCCGCGATGAACGCGGCGCATGGATGGCAGCCGTAACCCTCCCCGCCGAGCTCGAGGAGGCGATCGGCGCGCAGGTGCTCGCGGAGGCGCTCAGGATCGCCCCCTGAGCCGCCCGAGTTGGCCGTGCTGCGCGTGATCGCGGAGGCCCCGCGCGCCTGCTCGGAATTCCAGCGCCGAAACCAACTTGACGCGGAATCGCCGCGCGCGCAGCGTTCATGCGCCCGGCGACGCCGGGCGGCCCGGCGGGGCGCGCGAACGCCGCCGCCGAGCCTGACCAGCGGCAGGAGGTCCCCATGCCGAAGGCTGTTTCCACGCCTAGCACGATCGCCACAGCTCCCGTGAGAGCATCGTCAGAGCGGCCCCGCGGCGACGCGGCGGTGCTCCTGGCTGGCTTTGTGGCGCTCCGGCGTCCCGGCGCCCAGATCGAGTTCCTGGTAGCCGCCATGCGCATCCACGCCGGAGAGGACCCCCCTGGCCCTGCGCCTCGGGCGCCTCCGGGCGCGGTGCATCGGCATGAGAGGCGCCAGCTCGCCGCCTTGGCGCCCTCGGCCTTTTGCGAACGACAACGAGGCTCCATCGCTCAAACAGTTTCTTACCCGTGTTCACGCCCTCGTCGAGCGCGAAGGTCCCGAGGTCCTCGCCCTGCTCGACGACCTGGTCGAGCAGATGCTCTTCCCCGCGGCCTTCCTCGCTGCGCCGGCCGCCGCTGGTGGCACACGGGCGTCCGAGCAGCCCACGCAAAGCGCCGCGCCTCGCGCGCCTCCCTTAAAATGACGGGGACCGGGCGGCCGTGCGAAACTGGTGCCGACTGCCCCGCCGCGAAGGGCGCCATGACCGATCCGGCGCAGGAGACACTGATCCGCTCCCTCTGCCGGAAGGCCGCGCATCTTTGCCTTTGGACGGCGGCGCGGTGGATGCGGCTCGCGGGATGGTTCGAGCGCCACGGGTAGGGCCGCGACCGGCGGGCGCCAGCGCTGAAACGGACAGGGCCGCCCCCTCGGGGCGGCCTTTTTCGTGGCCGGAGTGGCGTTTAGGGCCGGTTCCTGTCCCTTGCCTGTCCCTTCACCAAGACAGCTCCGCGATCGATCTGGAATTATCTGCAAAATCAAT
>CAVUZJ010000007.1:0-455631 GCA_963745975.1 uncultured Pseudomonadota bacterium | reverse complement strand
GGAGATTGCGATGGAACGGGTCAACGCCAGCGGCCTCGCGATCGTCCGCCCCCTCTTCGACTTCGTCAACGAAGAGGCGCTGCCCGGCACCGGCATCGACCCATCCTCCTTCTGGAAGGGCTCGGCCGGTTGGTTGGCGATCTCGCCGGACCGAACCGCGCGCTGCTCGAGACGCGCCTCGCGTTGCAGAAGCGGATCGACGACTGGCACCGCGCGATGCGCGGCAGCCCCTTCGAGCCCGACGCCTACGAGCGGTTCCTCCGCGATATCGGCTATCTCCTGCCGGAGCCGCCGGACTTCGCGATCGGAACCGCCGAGGTCGATCCCGAGATTGCCGAGCATGGCCGGACCGCAGCTCGTGGTGCCGGTGATGAACGCGCGCTACGCGCTCAATGCCGCCAATGCGCGCTGGGGCAGCCTCTACGATGCGCTCTACGGCACCGACGCGCTGCCCGAGGACGGCGGAGCGGCGCGCGGCGCCGGCTACAACCCGGTGCGCGGAGCGCGGGTGATCGCGCGCGGGCGCGAGATCCTCGACCAGGTCGCACGGCTCTCCTTCGGCAGCCACGCGGACCTGATCGCTTATCAGGTCGAGGGCGAGGGGCTCGCGGGCCTGCTCGAGGACGGGCGGCGGGTGAAGCTCGCCCGGCCGGAGCAGTTCGCCGGCTATCGCGGCGAGCCGCACCGCCCGGATGCCGTGCTGCTCCGCAACCACAATCTGCATATCGAGCTCCGCATCGATCCCGCCCATCCGATCGGCAAGGGCGACCCTGCCCACGTCGCCGACATCCTGCTCGAGGCGGCGCTCACCACCATCGTCGATCTCGAGGATTCGATCGCCGCGGTCGATGCCGAGGACAAGGTCGCGGCCTACCGCAACTGGCTCGGGCTGATGCAGGGAACGCTCACCGCGCGCTTCGAGAAGGGCGG
The DNA here is from genome assembly GCA_963745975.1 of uncultured Pseudomonadota bacterium. Taxonomy (GTDB): domain Bacteria; phylum Pseudomonadota; class Alphaproteobacteria; order Acetobacterales; family Acetobacteraceae; genus JAKAWQ01. The sequence continues at coordinate 454,701 of CAVUZJ010000007.1, read as the reverse complement.
CCGCGAAACCCACCGGGCGCTCGCTCCCGACCGCGCCTACACTGCGCCGGACGGGAGCGGATTCGCCCTGCCGGGACGGAGCCTCATGCTGGTGCGCACTGTCGGCCACCACATGATGACGGACGCCGTGCTCGACGCCGAGGGCAACGAAATCCCGGAGGGCATCGTCGACGCCGCGGTGAGCACGCTGATCGCGATGCACGATCTCAGAGGCAGCTTCCCTTTCCGCAACAGCCGCCGCGGCGCGGTCTATATCGTCAAGCCGAAGATGCACGGACCCGACGAGGTGGCCTTCGCCGACGCGCTCCATGCGCGCGTCGAGGACATGCTCGGGCTCGCGCGCAACACGGTGAAGATGGGCATCATGGACGAGGAGCGGCGCACCACCGTCAACCTCAAGGCCTGCATCCGGGCGGCGAAGGACCGGGTGGTCTTCATCAACACGGGCTTCCTCGACCGCACCGGCGATGAGATCCACACCTCGATGGAGGCCGGCGCGATGATCCGCAAGAACGAGATGCGGCGCGCGCCCTGGATGCTCGCCTACGAGGACTGGAACGTCGATATCGGGCTCGCCTGCGGGCTCGCCGGCAAGGCGGAGATCGGCAAGGGCATGTGGGCGATGCCCGACCGTATGGCGGACATGCTTGCCCAGAAGATCGCCCAGCCCGAGGCGGGCGCGAACACGGCCTGGGTGCCCTCGCCCACCGCGGCGACGCTGCATGCGCTGCACTACCATGCGGTGGACGTGGCGGCGCGCCAGGCCGAGCTCGCCGGCAAGCGGCGCGCGACGCTCGCCGATCTGCTGGCCATCCCGACCGCGGTCGGGGCCAACTGGCCGCCCGAGACGCTGCAGGAGGAGCTCGACAACAACGCCCAAGGGATCCTCGGCTACGTCGTGCGCTGGATCGACCAGGGAATCGGCTGCTCGAAGGTGCCCGACATCCACGATGTCGGGCTGATGGAGGACCGCGCGACGCTGCGCATCTCGAGCCAGCACATCGCCAACTGGCTGCACCAGGGGATCGTTACGCGCCCGCAAGTGCTGGCGACGATGAAGCGCATGGCGAGCGTCGTGGACCGGCAGAACGCGGGCGACCCGGCGTATCGGCCGATGGCGCCCTCGTTCGAGGGGCCGGCCTTCCAGGCCGCCTGCGACCTCGTCTTCCTGGGCCGCGAGCAGCCGAACGGGTACACCGAGTGGATCCTGCACCGCTACCGGCGCAAGGCGAAGCAAGCCGGCTGAGAAGCGCAGGCGAGCCGGACCGGTGAAGCTCGTCCTCTTCGTAGCGGCGGCCGAAAGCGGCCAGGCGGACGCGAGCAAGGCTGCATGCGGGGATCTCTATGCACGGCGCCTCGCCGCCGCGCTCGAGGTGCCCGTCATCGCGCTCGCGGGCCGCGCGCCGCTGGCCGACGAGGCCGCCTACGCGGCGGCACGCGCCGCCTGGGAGGCGCTTGCCGTGGACACGCGCCCGCTGATCGCGCTTTCGGCGCTGCCCGCCTTCGCGCCCTTTGCGCCTGAGCTCGCGGCGCGGCGCGCGGTCGTCGTGGCGCATCAGCCGCTGGCGCTCAACTCCGGCCTGCCCGACGCGGAGCGGGAATGGCTCGCCGCGGCCGAGCGCCAGGTCCTGGCGTTCGCGCCCGCGCTGATCGCGAGCAGCGAGGCCGCCGCCGACGCGATCGTGAGCGAAGCGGCGGTGCCGCGCACACGGATCACGGTCGTGCCGCCGCCGACGCCGGAATTTTCGCGCGCCCGCGGATCCCTTGGGCCGCAGACGGCGATTCTCGCAAAAGCCGCGCTCGCGCCGCATAGCGCGCACGAGGTGCTGCTCGCGGCACTCGCCGGGCTCACCGATCTCGACTGGCTTCTCTGCATCGCCGGGTGCGCGCCCGATCCGGCCTACGAAGCCGAGCTCGCGCGGCTTGCCGGCGCGCTCGGCCTGGCCGCGCGGGTGCGCTTCGCCCCCAACCCGGATGCGGCGGCGCGCGAAGAATTATGGCTGGCCGCGGATCTTTTCGCGCTCGCCGCCGTCGAGCCCGGCTACCGCATGGCAACCGCCGCGGCGCTCAAGCGCGGGCTGCCGGTCGCGATCTGCGGCGACGCGACGACCGCGCCCGCAATTCCGCCCGAGGCCGGCGCCATCGCGCCGCCCGGCGATCGCGCGCAGCTCGCCAAGGCGCTCCGGCGGCTGATCTTCGATCGCGCGCTGCGCCGCGAAATGGCCGAGGCCGCCTGGCGGGCCGGTGCTGCGCTGCCGAAGGGATGCGAAGCGGCCAAGCGGCTCGCCGAGGCGCTCGGCTGATGGCACTCAAAAATATCCCGCTCCTCGGGGCCGTCGCCGACGACTTCACCGGCGCCACCGATCTCGCTGCCATGCTGGTCAAGGGCGGCATGCGCACCGTGCAGATGATCGGCGTGCCGGAGGCGAACGAAAGCGCCGACGAGGCCGCCGCGGGCGCGGATGCGGTGGTGGTCTCGCTGAAGTCGCGCACCGCACCTCCCGCGTTCGCGCGCGAGCAGAGCCTCGCCGCACTCGCCTGGCTCCGCGCGAGCGGCTGCCGGCAGTTCTTCTTCAAATACTGCTCGACCTTCGACAGCACCGATCAGGGCAATATCGGGCCTGTCGCGGATGCGCTCCTCGCCGCCCTCGGCGCCTGCTTCGCGCTCGCCTGCCCGGCATTTCCGGCGAATGCGCGCAGCGTCTATCAGGGCCATCTCTTCGTCGGATCGGCGCTGCTCAGCGAGAGCGGGATGGAGAACCATCCGCTGACGCCGATGCGCGATCCCAACCTGGTGCGCGTGCTCGGCCGCCAGACCACGGGCCGCGTCGGGCTCGTCCCCTACGCGACGGTGGCGAAGGGCGCGGCTGCGATCCGAGTGGCGATGGCGGCGCTGGGGGCGGGGGGATCGCGCTACGCGATCGTCGATGCGGTGAGCGATCGGGACCTGCTGGCGATCGGCGAAGCCGCCGCCGCGCACGCGCTGATCACCGGCGGCTCGGGCGTCGCGATGGGCCTGCCCGAGAATTTTCGCCGCGCCGGGCTTTTGCCCGCAGAAGGCGCGCGGGCAGCGCAGCTGCCTCCCGTCGTGGGGTTTGCCGCGATCCTCGCCGGCTCCTGCTCGCCGGCGACGCTCGGCCAGATCGACGAGGCGGCGGAGCTGCCCCGCCTCATCCTCGATCCGCTCGCCACGCCCGATGCGGGCATTCTGGCGCGCGAGGCGCTCGCCTGGGCGGAGGGAAGGCTCGGCGCCCATCCGCTGCTGATCGCTGCCTCGGCGCCGCCCGAGCGCGTGGCGGCGCTGCAAGCAAGGCTCGGGCGCGAACGTGCCGGCGCGCTGATCGAGGCGGCGCTCGCGGACATCGCCGAAGGGCTCGTCGCCCGCGGCGTGCGCCGGCTCGTGGTCGCGGGCGGCGAAACCGCGGGCGCGGTGGTGGCGAAGCTCGGCGTGCGGCGGCTCAGGATCGGCGAGGAGGTCGCGCCGGGCGTGCCCTGGACATTGGCGGAAGGTGCCGCCGCGCCGCTCCTGCTTGCGCTCAAGTCGGGCAATTTCGGCGCCCGCTCCTTCTTCCGTGACGCCTTCGCGATGCTGTGACGCCTTCGCGATGGTGTGACGCCTTCGCGATGCTGTCCGGGACGGCCTGAGCGCCCGTCGCCCGAGGGCGCGCGCGCCATCGCGGAAAAAGGAAGGGCGCCCCGAGGGGCGCCCTTTTCACGCATTGCGCAGGTATCGTCGGAAGAGTTGCGTTCTTCAGTCCATCTCTTCCGTGCCGCCGGAGAAGGGCGCCGCTGGGGCGGGCTCTCCGGCCGCCTTGCGCGCGCGGCGCACCGGCGCCTTGCGCGTCTTGCGGGTGGTCTTGCGAACGGCGGCCTTCCGGGTCGCCGTCTTCCGCTTCGCCGTTTTCTTCTTGGCCGCCGTCTTGCGCTTCGCGACCTTGCGGGTCGCGACCTTGCGCCGGGTCGTCTTCTTCGCGGCGACCTTGCGGGTCGCGACCTTGCGGGTCGCGGTCTTGCGCCGGGTCGTCTTCTTCTTGGCGGCAGCCTTGCGCGTCGTGGTGCGCATGGCCATCGGCTGGGCCCGCGGCTGCTTCGTGCCTGATTCTTCGCTACTCACGTGGTGAAACTCCTTTGTGCGTTGGTTTGGACAACGGCCGGATCGCGCCTTCAGAGGCGCAGGCGACCCGGCCACCGCGGGCAATCGCCACGATGCGGCGAAGACCCGCGGCCGGTCCGGCGATCCCATGCAGGCGAGGCCCTGGCGCGTCGCGGAGGCGAAGAGCCGCAGCAAATGCAGCCTCGCCTCCCGTGCGCGCCGACCGTTCTTCGATCATGGTTCAGACTCCGCCACGCGGGTCGCGCTGCCTTGTCCGAACGGGCCTGCGGTCCATGGACCGTCCTTCCTCGATGCGTGCATCCGCGAATTCTTGTTCGCGCGTGTGCGAATCGGCCGCGGGCACAGCGACTCCGCTATTCCGCTTATGACCATCGCGTGTCAAACAAAAAGCAACCGTTGCCGACCGGTTCCGATCATTTTTTTGCAAATTCCGCTGCGGCGAGCGCGCGCCGCGCGCCGATCAGCGCTCCCGCATCGGCGAAACCGGACGCTCCGCAGCGCCGGTATAGACCGAGAGCGGGCGGATCAGACGGTTGTCGGCCTGTTGCTCGAAGATATGCGCGGCCCACCCCGAGAGCCGCGCGGCGACGAAGATCGGGGTGAACATCGGGATCTCGAATCCCATCAGGTAGTAGGCGGGGCCTGCGGGAAAATCGAGGTTGGGGTGGATGTTTTTCCGCTCCAGCATCTCGGCGGCGAGGATCCGGCTGATCTCCATCCAGCGCTCGTCGCCGACCACCTCGGCCATCCGCTCGGCGTATTTGGTCATCGTCGGCACCCGCGAATCGCCGCTCTTGTAGACGCGGTGGCCGAAGCCCATCACCAGCGCGCGGTGATCGAGGCGGTCGTTGATCCAGCCGTGCGCCTGCTCCGGCGAGCCGATTTCCTCCAGCATGTGCATCACCGCCTCGTTGGCGCCGCCGTGCAGCGGGCCCTTGAGGGCGGCGATCGCGGCGGTGACGGCGCCGTGGATGTCCGCCTCGGTCGAGGTCACGGTGCGGGCGGTGAAGGTCGAGGCGTTGAAGCTGTGCTCGGCATAGAGGATGAGGGAGACGTCGAACGCCTTGACCACCTCGGGCGGCGGCACCTTGCCGAAGCACATATGGAAGAAATTCTCGGCGAAACCGAGGTCGGGGCGCGGCGCATGCACCCGCTGGCGGTGGCCGAGGCGGTAATGGGTGGCGATGGCGGTCGGGATTTTCGCGAGCAGCCGCAAGGCTTTCCGCCGTGTCGCCTCGGCCGAGTTGTCTTCGGTCTCGGGGTCCTCGAGGCCCATGAAGGAGACCGCGGTGCGGATCGCGTCCATCGGATGGGCGCGGTGGGGAAAGGCATCGATCACCGCGCGCAGCCTGGGCGTGATCCGCCGCTCGGCGCGCTCCTCGCGCTCGAAAGCGGCGAGCTGGCGGCGATTCGGCAGCTCGCCGTTCCATAAGAGATAGACCACCTCCTCGAAGCCGCAATTCTCGGCGAGGTCCTGCACCGCATAGCCGCGATAGGTGAGGCTGTTGGTCTCGGGCATCACCTTGGAGACCGCGGTGGTGTCGGCATAGACGCCGACGAGGCCCTTCTTCACCTCTTGCTCGCTCATCTGATCGTTCATCGGTCCTTGCTCCGCTTTCAAAAGAGTCCGGGCTTGCCAGCGGCAAGCTTGTCCGCCGGCAGGGCGATGTTCAGCCGGTCCAGCCGGCCGGCCTCGAGGCGCGGCAGCTCCTCTGCCGCCGCGAGGAAGCGCTCCGCCGCGGCCGGCGCGATGATCGCGCCGGTCAGCGCGCGGAATTTCCGGATATAGTCCTCGCGCCCGAACGGCCGTGCGCCCAAAGGATGCGCGTTCGCGACTGCCATCTCGTCCTCGATCACCCGCCCGTCGCGCAGGAAAACCTCGACGCGGCCGCCGAACGCCTTCTCCTTGGGATCGGCGGCGTGGTAGCGGCGGGTCCATTCGGGGTCCTCGCGCGTCTCGACCTTGTGCCAGAGAGCGACCGTCGAGGGCCGCGCGGCGCGGCGGGGCGTGTAGCTTTTGACGTGGTGCCAGGTGCCGTCCTCGAGGGCGACGGCGAAGATGTACATGATCGAGTGGTCGAGCGTCTCGCGGCTCGCCTTCGGGTCCATCTTCTCGGGATCGCCGGCGCCGGTGCCGATGACGGCGTGGGTATGGTGGCTGGTGTGGATGACGATGCGCTCGATCTCGGCGAGATCGGGGATTCTTTCGCGCATGCGAAAGGCGAGATCGATCAGCGCCTGGGCCTGGTATTCGGCGCTGTGCTCCTTGGTGAAGCTGTCCAGGATCGCGCGCTTCGCTTCGCCGGGCGCGGGCAGCGGCACCTGGTAGCGCGCGTCCGGCCCGTCGAGCACCCAGGCGATCAGCGAATCCTCGCCCTCGTAGATCGGGCTCGGGCTCCCTTCGCCGCGCATCGCGCGATCGACCGCCTCGACGGCGAGCTTGCCGGCATGGGCCGGCGCGAACGCCTTCCACGAGCTGATCTCGCCCTTGCGCGACTGGCGGGTGGTGACGCTCACATGCACCGCCTGCTGCACCGCCTGGTAGATGGTGGCGGCAGGGAGCCTGAGCAGGGTGCCGATGCCGGCCGCCTGGGCCGGGCAGAGATGGGTGATGTGGTCGATCTTGTGCGCGTGCAGCGAGATCGCGCGCACGAGGTCGATCTGGATCTCGTAGCCGGTGGCGATGGCGCGGATGAGGTCGGCGCCGCTTCGCCCCGTGGCCTGGGCCACCGCGAGGATGGGCGGGACGTTGTCGCCGGGATGGGAATACTCGGCGGCGAGGAAGGTGTCGTGCATGTCGAGCTCGCGCACGGCCACGCCATTCGCCCAGGCCGCCCACTCCGGGCTCACCGTGCGCGACGCCGGCACGCCGAAGAGGCTCGCACCGCCTTTGCGCGGATGGCCGAGCGCCATTGCCCGCGCGCTCGTTGGCGGCCGGCGGTTGATGGCGGCGATCGCCACCGCGGCGTTGTCGATGACGCGGTTGACGATCATCTCCTCGACCGCGGGCGCGATCCCGACACGGTCCACCGCCACCGCGGCGATCTTCCAGGCGAGCTGCTCCTCGCGCGGCAGGCGCTCCTCTGAGCGATGGACCCGGACCTCGTGCAGCCTCATGCCGCTTCCTCCAGAATTTGCCGCTTGCATCGGCCCGGGCATTGGCGCGTGCCCGGCGCCGGGCCTAGCTTCCGATCTTCGTAGGGTGCGGCCGCACGCTCGGCAAGCGCACCCCGCGCCGAGCAGAGCGTTGGAGAGTGCGGCATGTTCTTTCCCGGTTTCCGGCTCGCCGAGATCGCAACGCCCGAAGGAAGCGTGCGGCTGCGCCATGGCGGCTCGGGACCGCCGCTCTTGCTTCTGCACGGAAATCCCGAGACGCATGCCGCGTGGCATCGCGTCGCGCCGATTCTGGCTTCGCATTTCGAGGTGATCTGCCCGGACCTGCGCGGCTATGGCGGCTCGTTCAAGCCGCCCGCCACCGCCGACCACGCGCCCTACGCCAAGCGCGCCATGGCAGCCGACGCGGTCGCGGTGATGGCTCATTTCGGCCATGCGCGGTTCGTGATCGCCGGGCACGATCGCGGCGCGCGCGTCGGCCACCGGCTCGCCCTCGACCATCCGGAGCGCGTCGAGAAGCTCGCCGTGCTCGACATCGTCCCCACGATCGAGAACTTCGAGCGGACAGACACGGCCCGCGCGCTCGCCTATTATCATTGGTTCTGGTTCGCCCAGCGCCACCCGATCCCGGAGATGGTGATCAATGCCGCGCCGGATGTCTGGTTCCGCGCCCACACCGCGCGCGGCAAGGCGCCGGACGAGGTGTTCGCGCCCGAGGCGCTCGCCGATTATCTCGCCGCGGCGCGCAACCCCGAGATGATCCGCGGCATGTGCGAGGACTACCGCGCGGCCGTCAGCATCGACCTCGAGCATGACCGGGCGAGCCGTGCTGCGGGAAGCAAGGTGAGCTGCCCGCTCCTCGTTCTCTGGGGCGATAAGGGCAAGGTCGGGCGGTTCGACGATCCGCTCGCGCTCTGGCGCCAATACGCGACCGGCCCGGTCTCCGGCGGGCCGGTCGATACGACGCACTATCTCGCCGAGGAGGACCCCGAGGCGGTCGCCGCCCGGCTCCTCGCGTTCTTCCGCTGACCTCCGGCTCTCCCCCCTTGGCCGGGGGCGAGTTTGGTTGCCCGCCCCGGCCGCGCCACCTATAACCCCGCGCCACAGGGCCGCGGGAGAGGTGCCGGAGCGGTCGATCGGGACGGTCTCGAAAACCGTTGTACGCTTATGCGTACCGTGGGTTCGAATCCCACCCTCTCCGCCACCCGAGGCTCGGTCCGATCCGAATCGGGGCTGCCTCTTGAGGTGGATCAACGCCCTCCCGCGCCCCCGCCCCCATGGTCCCCCCATTTCGCGAGGCAGGGAGCGCCCGCATGAGTGCGCCGGAACCGAAACTTCGAGCGGCGGGAGTCGTGCTCGAGCACGACCACACGCGGGAAGGGATCCGCGCGCGCCTCGCCGGCAAGCTCCGGCGCAACTATCTCCGCGACTGGATCTACGGCGGGATCGACGGAACGGTCACGACCTTCGCGATCGTCGCCGGCGTCGTCGGCGCCGATTTACCCGGAGCGGTCGTGCTGGTGCTCGGGCTCGCCAACCTCGCCGCCGACGGGTTCGCGATGGGGGCGGCCAACTACAGCGCGACCAAGGCCGAGCTCGACGACTACCGGCGCCTGCTCGCCGTCGAGCACAAGCACATCGCGCTGGTCCCCGGCGGCGAGCGTGAGGAGATCCGGCAGATTTTCGGGGCCAAGGGCTTCTCCGGTGCCGAGCTCGAGCGGATCGTCGAAGTCATGACTTCCGACGAGGACCGCTGGGCGAAGACCATGGCGGTCGAGGAATACGGGCTTTCGCCGGTCGTCAAGTCGCCCGTCTGGGCCGCGCTCAGCACCGCAGCCGCGTTCGTGCTCTGCGGGCTGGTGCCGCTTGCGAGCTATCTTCTGGCGCAGGGGCTCGGCCCGTGCGTGGCAGCCACGGGCCTCGTCTTCTTCTCGATCGGGGCGGTGAAGAGCCGCTGGTCGCTCGCGGGCTGGGCCCGCTCGGGCGCCGAGACGCTGCTGATCGGGATGAGCGCGGCCGCGCTCGCTTTCTGCATCGGCTTCGGGCTCAGGGATTTCGTGAAGCTCCCGATCTGACGCGCCCGGACGCCCCTTCCGTCAGCCCGGCGCGGCGTTGCCGTGCCGCAACTGATCGAGCCCGTAGAGCGCGGCCCCGAGGAGCGCCGCCCGCGTCACCACCACCTTCACCGGCATCGCGCCGAGCAGCTCGGCGAACCTTCCCTTGCCGGCGAAGGCGCGCATGAACCGCCCGTCGGCGAGCCGCGGCAGGATGCGCTCGGGCATTCCGCCGGCGAGATAAACCCCGCCCGTCGCCAGCACCTTGAGCGCCAGGTTGCCCGCCTCGGCGCCGAGTGCCGCGACGAAGAGATCGAGCGCTGCGGCCGCGAGCGGATTCTTCGCCCCGTCCTCCAGCGCCGCCGCGACGATCGGCGGCGTGCGGTCGTGCGCGGCCGCGAGCAGCGCCGCGAATTCCGCAGGTTCGTCCTTGGGCTTCGCCGCGCGGAAGAATTCGTAAACTCCGGGAATGGCGCTGCCCGAACACACGCGCTCGTACGCCACGTGCCCGAACTGGCGCCGAAGATGCTCCCAGAGCGCCCCCTGCTCGGGATCGGTTGGGCCGAAATCCGCATGCCCGCCTTCCGAGGCGCAGGGGATGTAGCGGTTTCCATCCCAAATCAGGAACGCCTCGCCAAGGCCTGTGCCCGGAGCGACGATCGCGATTGGCCCGTGTGGCTCGGCCTTCCCGGGATTGATCGTGCGCAGATCGTCCTCGCAGAGGTGGGGAACCGCATAGGCAACCGCCTTGAGGTCGTTCAGCACGCTGACCTGCGCAAGCCCGAGCTCCTGCGCCAGGGCCCGCGCGTCCACCATCCAGGGCAGATTGGTGAGATGCGCGCGCCCGTCGATCACCGGGCCCGCGACATCGAAGCAGGCAGCCGTGACGGGCTTGCCGACCTCGGCCAGGAAGGCGCGCACGACATCGCCGAGGCCGGCGAATTGATCGCTCGGGTACTCGCGCACCACGGCCGGATTCCGCACCCCGCCCGCCTCCGTGTAGAAGGCGAGCAGCGTCTTCGTCCCGCCGATATCCCCCGCGATCAGCATCAGATGCGCCGCAGCGCGGGCGCGAGGCCGCCCTCCTCGGCCCAGATCTGCTCGATCTCCTCGAGTGTCCGCCCCTTCGTCTCCGGCACCTGCCGCCAGATCCACACCCAGCCGGTCACGCAGAAAAAGGCGAAGAGCCAGAACGTGGCGGGCCGGCCGATCGCATGGATGAGGGTGAGGAAGAACTCGCTCACCACGAACGCCGCCCCCCAGTTCACGGCCGTCGCGACCGAGACGGCGCGGCCGCGCACGCGGCCGGGGAAAATCTCGTTGATCACCGTCCAGACCACCGGTCCGAGCGAGAAGGCGAAGGAGACGATGAAGACGATGAGCCCGATCATCGTCACGATACCGCCCCAGCTCGGCCCTCCCGCGCTCGGGCCGCCGCCAGCGGCCGGCGCGCCGGTGAAGACGAAGGCGGTGCCGACGAGCACAAGGCTCACGCCCATGCCGATCAGCCCGGCGAGCAAGAGCGGCCGGCGGCCGAGCCGGTCGATGAAGGCGATCGCGATGAAGGTCGCGAGCACGTTGACCGCGCCGATCGCCCAGGTCGTGGCGAGCGTCTGCGCGGCGGGCGAGGCGAAGCCCGCGGCGGCGAAGATGCTGTCCGCGTAATAGATGATGGCATTGATGCCGGTGATCTGCTGATAAACCGCCAGCCCCACCGCGATCGCCAGCGGCCGGCGCAGTTCCGGGGCGAACACCTCGCGCCACGAGGCCTTGCCGGTTTCCTCGCCGAGCGCGGCCTCCATGTCGGCGAGCAGCGCCGGCTGGTCGGCATCGGGCCGAACCGCGCGAAGCGCGGAGAGCGCATCGGCACGCCGTCCCACCTTGAGCAGCCAGCGCGGCGACTCGGGCGCGGCCAGCATGACGAGGAAGAGCGCGACCCCGACAATTCCCGCGACCCCGAGCATCAGCCGCCAGCCGCCATTGTCCGCGGTGAGGGTCGCATCGACCTGGTAGGCGATGAAGATACCGATGGTGATCGCAAGCTGATAGGCCGAGACGAACCGCCCGCGCAACGCCGCCGGCGCCATTTCCGCCCCATAGAGCGGGGCTGCCACCGCCGCGAGCCCGACGCCCACGCCGATGACGAGCCGCCCGCCTACCAGGAGCGGCGGATGCGGCGCGACCGATTGCAGCACCGCGCCCAGCGTGAAGAGGACGCCCGCCGCCAGCACCGCCTTCTTCCGCCCGATCCGGTCCGCAAGCTCGCCCCCGATCAGCGAGCCCACCAGCGCGCCCAGCGTAACCCAGCTCGTCACCACCTCGGTCAGCAGCGCACCGAGATGGAACGCCTTGCTGATGCCGGCGAGCGCCCCCGAGATCACGCCCTGGTCGTAGCCGAACAACGCCCCCGCGAGGATGATCACCGCGATGATCACCGCCATCACGGGCGAGAACCGCTCGCCCCGCCTGCCTGCCCCCCGGCTCATGCCCCCCTCCTGGTCTCGCTTAGCGGCGGGAGCGATAGCGCGCGATTAGTGCATTTGTCGAACAATCATGCCCCGCCGCCGGCGGCGCATCCGGGGCGAGCTCAGGAATGATCCGCCCGGCGAGCGCCTTGCCGAGCTCGACACCCCATTGGTCGAACGAATCGATCCCCCACACCGTCCCCTGCGTGAAGACGCTGTGCTCGTAGAGCGCGACCAGGCTGCCGAGCGTCCGCGGATCGAGCCGGTCGGCCAGGATCACGTTGGTCGGTCGGTTCCCCTCGGTCACCCGGAACGGCGTCTGGAAATCGGGCGAGCCCTCCTTCTTCAGCTCCTCCGCCGTCTTGCCGAAGGCGAGCGCCTCGGCCTGGGCGAAGAGATTGGCCATCAGGAGATCGTGCTGCGCGGCAAGCGGGCTCAGCCGCTCGCAGAAGCCGATGAGGTCGCAGGGGATCAGCTTCGTCCCCTGATGGATGAGCTGGTAGAAGGAATGCTGGCCGTCGGTTCCCGGCTCGCCCCAGATGATCGGGCCCGTCTGCCAAGCGACCCTCGTCCCGTCGAGTGCGACGTGCTTGCCGTTGCTCTCCATCTGCAATTGTTGGAGATAGGCCGGAAAGCGGGCGAGCGGCGCGGCATAGGGCATGATCCCGAGCGTCTCGGCGGCGAAGAAATTGTTGTACCAGACCGTGAGCAGCCCCATCAGCACCGGCAGGTTGCTCCCCAGCGGCGCGGCCCGGAAATGCTCGTCCATCTCATGGAACCCGGCCAGCATCGCCGCGAAATTTTCCGGCCCGATCGCGATCATGCTCGAAAGCCCGATCGCGGAATCCATCGAGTACCGCCCGCCCACCCAGTCCCAGAAGCCGAACATCCGCGCGGGATCGATGCCGAATTTCGCCACCCCCTCGGTGTTGGTCGAGACGGCGACGCAATGACGCGCCACGGCCGCCTCGGCGCCGAGCCCGTCGACGATCCAGCGCCGCGCGGTCGCTGCGTTGGTCATCGTCTCGAGCGTGGTGAAGGTCTTCGACGATATGATGAAGAGCGTCTCCGCCGGATCGAGCCCGTCGGTCGCGGCGGTGAAGTTCGCCCCATCGACATTGGAGACGAAGGCGAAATTCATCCCCCTCTCTGCGAATTCCCGTAGCGCCAGGCACGCCATCTCCGGCCCGAGATAGGACCCGCCGATCCCGACATTGATGACGTTGCGGATGCGCTTGCCGCTATGGCCCTTCCAGCTCCCGTCACGGACCGCGCGGGCGAATTCCCCCATGCGGTCGAGCACCGCGTGGACCTCCGGCACCACATCCTGCCCGTCCACCTCAATCCGCGCCCCGCGCGGCGCCCGCAGCGCCACGTGCAGCACCGCACGCCGCTCGGTCTCGTTGATCTTCTCGCCGCGGAACATCGCATCCCGCCGTCCCACCACGTCGCGCTCGCGTGCGAGGTCGAGCAGCAGGCGCATTGTCTCCGCGGTGATGCGGTTCTTCGAATAATCGAGGAAGAGCCCTGCCCCCTCGACCGAGAATTTCTCCGCCCGCTTGGGATCCCCGGCGAAGAGCTCCCTCAGGTGGCGATCCTTGATCGCCGCATGATGGGCGGCGAGCGCCGCCCACGCGGCTGTCTCGTTCGGCCGCTTGCCCGCCATCCGACAAATCCTCCCCCGTCAAGAAAGCAACCCGGCCTTGCCCGCCGATATCCTAATCTTCAGTTCAAGGCTCTACTCTTCGTATCGATCGCCTTGAGCAGGTCCTTCCACGAATCGACGAAGGCCTGCGCCCCTTCGGTCTGCAGGCGCGTGGCCAGCGCCGCAACGTCGATCCCGGCCGCGCGGTGCCGCACGAGCACCGAAGCCGCGTCCCCGCCGTCGCGGGGCAGCACCGCACCCAGCTTCCCGTGATCGGCGAAAGCGGTGAGTGTGGCCTGCGGCATCGTGTCCACCGTGTTCGGCGCCGCCAGCGCCTGGACGTAGAGCGTGTCCGGCGCCTTGGGATCCTTCACGCTGGTGCTGGCGAAGAGCAGCCGCTGCGCGGCAGCACCGCGGTTGGCGAGCCTCTGCCAGCGGTCGGACTCGAGCACGTCGCGGTACGCCTTGTAGGCGAGCGTCCCCACCGCAACGCCGAGCGTGTTGGCGAGCGCCTCAGGCACCTTCCCCGCCACCGCGCGGTCCCAGCGGCTGATGAAGACCGAGGCGACCGAGCGTATGTCGGGCGCGAGCCCGGCCGCCATGCGGCGCTCCAGGCCTTTCATGTAGGCGTCCGCCGCCGCCGCGTATTGATCGGGCGAGAAGAGCAGCGTCACGTTCACCGGAACGCCGTTGAAGATCGCCTCCTCGATCGCCGGCAGCCCCTCTTTCGTCCCCGGGATCTTGACGAAGAGGTTGCGGCGGTTGGCGCGCCGCGAGAGCCGGATCGCCTCGGCGGTCGTCTCCTCGGTTTCGTAGGCGAGCAGCGGCGAGACCTCGAGCGAGACCCAGCCATCGGTGCCGGCGGTCGCGACATGGACGGGCAGGAACATTTCCGCCGCCCGGCCGAGATCCTCGAGCGCCAGCTCGAAGAAGAGCGCCTCGCTCGCATAGCCGCGCTGCGTCATCCGGCGGATCTCGCCGTCATATTTCTCGCTATGCGCGATCGCGTGGTCGAAGATGGAGGGGTTCGAGGTGAGCCCGGTGACCGAGAGCTCGGCGATATAGCGCGCGAGCGTGCCGTCATCGAGCAGCTCGCGGGTGATGTCGTCGAGCCAGAGGCTCTGCCCGGCCTGGTTCAATTGTGCGGTCGGCTTCAACGTCCTGCCTCCTCTGCTGGAGTGGCGAGCTGGGCGAGATCGAAAAGCGGCAGATCGCCGATCGCCTCGATGGTGAGATCGGCCGGCGGATATTTCGCGGCCTCCTTGGGATCGAGCGCATAATGGCCCTGGCGTGGGAAGATCGTGGTCACGCGCTCGCCCCAGACCTTCTTCACTGCATCCAGGATGCGGAGCTTGTCGTCGATCAGCACGTAACGCCGCGCCGGATAGAGCCGCTCGATATCGGCGAGCTCCTCCTCCTTGTGGATATAGATCAGGACCCGGTCCTCGAACGCGTTCCAGAGCCCCGAGCGCTGCACCTTGCGCGGCTGGAACACCGCGTCGCCGTCGGAAAGGATGACCGGGCGGCCCCAGCGCGCGGCATGGCTCACGGCATCGAGCGCCCCGGGATAGAGCCGCTCGGCGAAGGGATAATCGACCAGCCAGTTGGCCATCCGGAGGATGCGCGGATCGTGCAGATCCTCGCTTCGGTAGCGCTCGAGGGCGCCGAGATAGTCGGCATAGCCGAGCTCCGCCCGCAGCGCCTCGAAGATCGCCCAATAGCGCTCGCGCGCCGGCTGCCCGTGGGCCTCGTCGAGATAGGTGCCGAGGTCGTGCTGCACGCGATCGTTGTCGAGCAGCGTATTGTCCACGTCAAAAAGGAACACGACGTCGCGTGCCTCGGACATCAGCCCTGCCCTCCCACGCTCGGCCCACCCAGCACAGGGTCGTGCCACGGCCCGTCCCGGCCGATCATCTCGGCCGCCTCCGAGGGTCCCCAGCTCCCCCCGGCGTAGGGGTAGACGGGGCAAACATTATCGAGCACCGGATCGACGATCCGCCATTGCGCGTCCACCAGGTCGCTCCTTGTGAACAGCTCGTTCACGCCCTTCATCGCGTCGCCCAGCAGCCGCTGATAGGGCGGGCGGTCGGCGCCGGGCTGACGCGAAAGGATGAGCTCGGTGTCCCGCCCGACCATCCGCTCGCCCGGCGCCTTGACCCGCACGCCGAGCCCCACTGCGACGTCGGGGCTGAGGGTGAACCGCACATGGCCCGAGAAGGCGGGAACGATCTCGCCGAAGGTCTCGCGCGGCGGGCGCTTGAAGATCACCAGCACCTCCGAGGCGGTGAGAGGCAGCCGCTTGCCCGCACGGATATAGATGGGCACGCTCGCCCAGCGCCAGCTTTCGATCTCGAGCCTGACCGCAACGAAGGTCTCGACCGTCGATCCGGCCCGCACGCCCGGCACCCCGTGATAGCCTTCGTACTGCCCGCGCACCACATGCGCCGGATCGAGCGGGCGCACCGCCTTGAGCAGGCTCGCCCGCTGGTCCCGCTCCGCCTCGTGCTCCTCGCCCGTCGGCGGGTCCATCATCAGCACGGCCAGCACCTGCAACAGATGGTTCTGCAGCACGTCGCGGACGGCGCCGGTCTCGTCGTAGAAATGCCCGCGATCGTCGACGCCGAAATCCTCCGCCATGGTGATCTGCACGCTCTGGACGAAGTTCCGGTTCCAGATCGGCTCGAAGACCGGGTTGGCGAAGCGGCTATAGAGGATGTTCTGCACCGGCTCCTTGCCGAGATAATGATCGATCCGGAAGATGCTCTCCTCGGGGAAGTAGCGGAGCAGCACGGCGTCCAGCGCGCGGGCGGAGGCGCGGTTGTGGCCGAACGGCTTCTCGATCACCAGCCGCGCGCCGTCCGCACAGTGGGACTTGGCGAGCCCGCCGGCGACGGTGGCGAAGAGGCTCGGCGGAACCGCGAGATAGTGCAGCGGATGGCGTGCCGCGCCCAATTCGTGGCGCAGCGTGGCGAAGGTCACGGGGTCGTTGTAGTCGCCGTCGACATAGCGCAGCAGCTCCATCATCCGCTCGAAGGCGGCACCTTCCGGCGCGACGCCGTGCTCCTTGAGGCTCTCCGTCGCGCGCCCCTTGAGCTGATCGAGCTTCCAGCCCTGCTTCGCCACCCCGATGATCGGCAGGTCGAGGTCCTGCTCCAGCACCAGCCGATAGAGCGCGGGGAAGATCTGCTTCCTCGCGAGATCCCCGGTGGCGCCGAAGAAGACGAGCGCGTCCGAAGGGGCGTCCGACGCCGCCTCAGTCATGGCGCTGGCCCCACGGCTTCTCCAGATGGCCGCCGAACTCGAAGCGCATGGCCGAGAGCAGCTTGTCGGCGTAGGCATCCTCGCCGCGCGAGCTGAAGCGGCCATAGAGCGCCGCGCTGATCACCGGCGCCGGCACGCCCTCGTCGATCGCCGCCTGGAGCGTCCAGCGTCCCTCGCCGGAATCCGAGACGCGGCCGCTGAAATTGGCGAGGTCCGGGCTGTTCCTGAGCGCCGTCGCCGTGAGATCGAGCAGCCAGGAGCCGATCACACTGCCGCGCCGCCAGAGCTCCGCGACCGCCGGGAGGTCGATCTTGTACTGGTAGAGCTCGGGCTCGCGCAGCGGCGTCGTCTCGGCGTCCGCCTCCTGCGTGCGGGTGCCGATATCGGCGCGGTGGAGCACGTTGAGCCCCTCGGCGTACGCCGCCATCACGCCGTATTCGATGCCGTTGTGCACCATCTTGACGAAGTGGCCGGCGCCATTCGGCCCGCAATGCAGATACCCCTCCTCCGCCGTGGTCGGCGCGCCGGCAGCCCCCGCCGTGCGTGCCGCCGCGGCAACGCCGGGCGCCAGCGTCTTGAAGATCGGATCGAGCCGGCCGACGATCGCCGGCTCGCCGCCGATCATCAGGCAATAGCCCCGCTCGCGCCCCCACACGCCGCCGCTCACGCCGACATCCACGTAATGAAGGCCGGACGCCCGGACCTTCTTCGCCCGGCGGATATCGTCATGGTAGTACCAGTTGCCGCCGTCGATCACGATATCGCCCGCCGCGAGGAGCGGCATGAGCTGATCGAGCACCGTCTCGACGACGCCGGCCGGCACCATCAGCCAGACCGCGCGCGGGCGCTCGAGCAGGCCGATGAAGGTCTTGAGGTCGGTGCTGCCCTTAGCCCCCCTCGCGGCCAGGCCCTGCACGGCGGATTGGTTCGCGTCGTGCACGACGAGCGCGTGGCCCGCGCCGATCAGGCGCTCCACCATGTTGGCGCCCATCCGGCCGAGCCCGATCATGCCGAGTTGCATCGTCGCTCCTCCTTCACATCGATATCAATTGAGCCCAGGGGCTCTGCCCCTGGCGCCCCCCGGCAAAGGCGAAGCCTTTGCAATCCATTACTTTAAGGGGATGGGGGTCTGGGGCCTCAAGGCCCCAGCGGGGGGTGCAGGGGGGCAGAGCCCCTTGCCTTTCATGTCCCAACATCCCTGCTTCGCGCGATCGCCGCCTTTGCCGCCTCCGCCACGCGTTCCGGCGTGAAGCCGAAATGTTCCGCCACCACCTTGATCGGCGCCGAGAGCCCGAACGTGTGCATCCCGAGCGTGATGCCCGCCGGCCCCGCGTAGCGGTCCCAGCCGATGGTCGAGCCTTCCTCGACCGTCACTCGCGCGGCGAGCGAGGGCGGCAGCACGCTCTCGCGATAAGCCAGGTCCTGCGCCTCGAAAAGCTCCCACGACGGCATGCTGACGATTCGCGCCGCGATGCCCTCGGAAGCGAGCAGCCTTCGCGCGGCGAGGCAGAGCGAGACCTCGCTGCCGCTCGCGATCAGGATCACCGAAGGCGTGCCCGGCCCATCGATCAGCACATAGGCGCCCTTGGCGAGTCCGCTAGCGCCTGCGCATTCGTTGCGGTCCACGATCGGCAGCGCCTGGCGCGAGCAGATGATCGCAGCCGGCCGGTCCTTGAACCCGAGCACGCGCCGGTATGCCTCGGCCATCTCGTTCGCATCCGCCGGGCGGATCACGACCATGCCGGGAATTGCGCGCAGCGAGACGAGCTGCTCGATCGGCTCGTGGGTCGGCCCGTCCTCGCCGACGCTGATCGAGTCATGCGTCCAGATATGCATCACCGGCAGATCCATCAGCGAGGAGAGCCGGATCGAGCCACGCGCATAGTCGGTGAAAATCAGGAAGCCCGAGCCGAAGGCGCGCAGGCCGGAGAGCACCATCCCGTTGACGATCGCGCACATCGCGTGCTCGCGGATGCCGAAATGCATGTTGCGGCCGGCCGGATTGCCGAGCGGGCCTCCCGCCTGCATATCGCCGGCGGAAGCGAAGACGAGCCGCGTCTTGGTGCTCGGCGCAAGATCCGCCGCTCCCCCGAGCAGCCAGGGAATCCGCTCGGCGAGCGCGTTCAGGACCTTGCCCGACGCATCGCGCGTCGCCATGCCCTTGGGGTCGGGCGCGAAGGAGGGCAGCGCCGTCTCCCAGCCCTCGGGGAGCGTTCGGCTGCGAATACGGTCGAGCTCATCGGCGAGCTCGGGATAGGACGCGCGATAGCGCGCGAAGAGCGCCTCCCAATCGCGCCGCGCCGCCGCGCCCCGCGCGCCGATGCCGGCGGCGAAATGCGCGCGCACGCCGTCCGGCACGACGAAGAACTTGTCGGGGTCGAAGCCGAAGAATTTCTTGGTCAGCCGCACTTCCTCATCGCCCAGCGGCTCGCCGTGCGCCTCGGGGCTGTCCTGCTTGTGCGGCGCGCCGTAGCCGATATGGCTCGGCACGACGATGAGCGTTGGCCGGTCGGCAGTGGCGGCCGCCTCGCCATAGGCGCGGCTCAACTGGTCGAGGTCGTTGGCGTCGCTGACGCGCGTCACGTTCCAGCCATAGGCGAGGAAGCGGCTCGCCACGTCCTCGCTGAAGGCGAGGTCCGTGTGGCCCTCGATGGTCACGCGGTTGCTGTCGTAGATCCAGCAGAGATTGGCCAGCCGCTGATGTGCCGCGATCGAGGCGGCCTCGCTGGTGATGCCCTCCATCATGTCGCCGTCGCCGCAGAGCGCATAGACGCGATAGCCGAACAGCGGAAAATCGGGGCGGTTGTAGGTCGCGGCGAGCCAGCGCCCGGCGATCGCCATCCCGACGCTGGTCGCCGCACCCTGGCCGAGCGGCCCCGTCGTCGTTTCGACCCCGGCGGTCACGCCGTATTCGGGATGGCCGGGGCAGTGGCTGCCGGCCTGGCGGAAGGTCTCGATATCGGCGAGCGTCACCGCGTCCTTGCCGTCCCCATCCCGCACGCCGGCGAGATGGAGCAGGGAATAGAGCAGCATCGAGGCGTGGCCGGCCGAAAGGACGAAACGGTCGCGGTTCGGCCAGTCCGGCGCGGCCGGGTCGTAGCGCAGGAAGCGCTGCCATAGCACATAGGCCGTGGGTGCCGCGTCCATCGGCGTGCCGGGATGCCCGGACTTCGCCTTCTGGACCGCATCCACCGCCAGCATGCGGATCGTGTTGATCGCAAGCCCGTCCGGATCGGCGTTCAACGTCTCCCCCTCCTCGGCTTCACGCGACGAAACCGCCCGGCGGGCCGCCGCTTCACGCGGCGACCGCCACCAAGTCCTATTGCCCGACTTGTGCGGCGAGCACGAAGGCGGGGGCCGGCTCCTTGAACATGGCATCAAGCCGCCGGTCCCACAACCGCACGCCGCCGGTGACCCCGGCCTCATTCGATACCGTGCGGACACGCGCCGGCAGCGGCGCAGCGAGGGACTTCGCGTTTCCCCCGCCTATATAGAGGACGTCGTAGCCGACCAGCGTCTTCATCGCCGAGATCGCGCGCCGCACCCGCTTGTTCCAATGCCGCTTGCCGACCGCCGCGAGCGCCGCTTCGCCGATATAGGCGTCGTAGGTCTTGCTCTTGCGCGCGAGATGCTGGCCCATCTCCAGATGCGGCGCGAGCCTGCCGTCCGCGAACAGGGCAAATCCCATGCCGGTGCCGAGCGTCAGCACCAGCTCGATCCCCTGCCCGCTGATCGCGCCGAGCCCCTGGACGCTCGCATCGTTCAGCATCCGCACGGGCTTTCCGAACGCCTCCTCGAGTGCCGCGGCGAGTGCGAAGCGGTGCCAGCGCCGCGTGCCGAGATTGGGCGCGGTGAGCACGCGCCCGTCGCGGACGACGCCGGGAAACCCGACCGAGATCCGATCGAAGCGGCCCAAGGGCGCCCCACCCGCGGGATTGACGAGCCCGGCCAGTGCGGCGACGACATCCGCCGGCACGGCGGGGTCGGGCGTCGTCACCCGGCGCCGCTCGCCCAGGATCGCGCCGGCCTCGTCCACGATCCCGGCCTTGAGGTGGCTGCCGCCGATGTCGATCGCGAGCGTCAAAGCATTATCGATATCGGCGGGGTCGTGCGTATCGTTCATCGGACCGGTTCCCCCTGGCATTGGCTGCGCCGGCGCAATATGCCCATCCAATCCGCACAATGTTAAGGCCATCATCCACCGCCCCACCCGATAGGAGGGCACCATGAGCGAACCGCATAGCGCCGAGATCGGCAAGAAGGCGGCCGCCGAGGCGGCGGTCCACCTGGTCGCGGACGGGATGACGCTCGGGCTCGGCACCGGCAGCACCGTCGCCTTCGCCCTCGACGCGCTGGCTCGGCGGATCCAGGCCGAGGGGCTCAGGATCCGCGGCGTTGCGACCTCGGAACGGACCGCGGCGCGGGCGCGGGCGCTGGGCATCGCGCTCACCGATCTCGCCGCCGTGCCCGAGCTCGATCTCGCGATCGACGGCGCCGACGAGGTCGAGGAAGCGAGCCTCTGCCTCATCAAGGGGCATGGCGGCGCGCTGCTCCGGGAGAAGATCGTGGCCTCCTCGGCGCGGCGCTTCGTCGTCATCGTGGACGAGAGCAAGGTCGTGCCGCGCCTCGGCACCCGCATGTCGGTCCCCGTCGAGGTGGTGCGGTTCGCCCATGTCGCGACCGCCCGCCGGCTCGAACGGCTCGCCGGCCCCGCGGTGCTCCGCCCGGGCGCCGACGGCGCGCCCTTCATCACCGACAACGGCAACGTGATCTACGATGTTCAGAATCGCGGGCCGATCGTCGATCCCGCCGCGCTGGAGCGCGACCTCGACGCGATCGTCGGCGTCGTCGAGAGCGGCCTCTTCACAAGCGGCGTCGAGCGCGCGATCGTTGGGGCCGCCGACGGCGCCGTGCGCACGCTCGACGGCGGCAAGTAAGAGGACGGCAAGCGAGACGGGGGCCGGTTCAGGCGTAGCCGAAGCGTTCGAGCCAGGGCGCAGCGGCGTCGCGGAAGGTGCTGCTCAGCGCGGCATCGAAATGGCGCCGCCAATCGCCCGGAACGCCGTTGCGAAAGAACGAGCCCCGGTCTTCGTCCCCTGGCACCCTCCCGCCGCTCAGGCGCTCGAAGGCACCGGCTTCGCGGCAGGCCGCGAGTGCGGCCGCATCGGTCGCAACGCCCAGGAAGCCGAGCACCCGCGCCAGCTCCGCTTCGGTATCGGCCACCAGATCCTCGTAGCGGAGCGTGACGCACGCCTCCGCGTGGCGGTCCGCGAAGGCGCTCGCTTGGGCGAGGTCCTTGGCCCATTCGCGGGCGAAGAAATCGGCATAGCAAGCGAGCGAGGGAAAATTGGCGCCGAGCCATTCGGGGCTGCTCCGCTGGTTGTGGAACCAGCAGGAGACCGCGCAGTCGCGCCCGTCGCGCACCAGGTGGATGAATTTCGCCCGCGGGAAGAGGGCCCGCAGCCGCTCGAGATGGCGGATATTGTCCGGCGTCTTCTCGCCGATCGCGGCGAGCCCGGCCTCGCGCCCGTCCTTGGACAGGCCGAGCAGCAGGGCGGTGGCGGTGAGATAGGCGAGATCGCCGCCGCCATAGAGCGGAAAGCCCGCAAGCTCGCGGAAGATCGTCGCGTTCTTGTGGGCGAGCAGGCGGTTGTGCGCGGCGAGCCCTTCCGCCAGCAGCCGCGAAAGATGGTTGGCGAGATGGCTCTCGCCCTTGCAGGCAACCGCCGGATGCCCGTCGAGCAGGAGCTGCAGCCAGGTGGTGCCGGATTTCGCCGACCCGCCGATGAAGAAGAGCTGGGCCCCGGCAAGCCGGCCGATCCTGGCGTGCGTTTCCTCGAACCCGCTCATCCGCGGAGGCCCGCCGCAAGTGCGGCGACGACGCTCGCCCAGTCGCCCGGGCGCGGCTGGCGGAAGAGCCGGAGGGAGGCGTACCAGGGCTGGTCCGGGCGCGCGAGCTGCCAGCGCCAGTCGGGCGCGTAGGGCAAGGCGACCCAGGCCGGTCGGCCGAGCGCGCCGGCGAGATGGGCAAGCGCGGTATCGACCGTGACGAGGAGGTCGAGGGCGGCGAGCGCGGCGGCGGCCTCGGCGAGGTCGGTCAGGCGAGGGGCCAGGTCGATGACGTTCGGGCCGAGCGCCGCAGGGTCGGCGCCGCGCTGGAGGCTCGCGAAGCGGATCCCGGGGACCGCGAGGAGGGGTGCCAGGGAAGCGGCCGGCATCGAGCGGCGCGAATCGTTGACGTGGGCCGGATTGCCCGCCCAGGCGAGGCCAATGACGGGCCCGCTCCCCCACCCCGCGCGCCATGCGGCGGCCCGCCCGCGATCGGCCGCCAGATAGCAGCCGGCATCGGGGATCGTGCTCCCGGTCGTGCCGAAAATCCGCGGCAGGCTCTCAAGGCTCGCCCAGAAATCGTGGGGCGGCAGGGGATCGCCGGGGGCGACGATGGCGCCAACCCCTTCGAGGCCGGCGAGCAGGCGATGCAGGGCCTCGTGGCAGCACAGCACCGCCCGTCCGCCCGCGCGCGCCAGCAGGGGCACATAGCGGGCGAACTGGATGGCGTCGCCTAGGCCCTGGGTCGCGCAGAGGAGCAACGTCCGCCCGGCCACCTCCCGCCCATCCCATTCCGGGCCGCGCACGCCGATCGCGGCAAGCGCGCGCGCTTCCTCGGGCTTGCGCCAGCGGAGCCCCTCCCAGCCCGCGGCGAAATCCCCGGCGCGGAGCAGGGTCAGCGCCCGGTCGTGCTGGAAGCACGGGTTCGTGGGCGCGAACCGGACCGAAGCGTCGTAGGCAGCCAGCGCCTCGCCGATCCGCAGTTGCTGAACGCGGAGCGCGCCCAGGCTCGCCCAAGCCCCCGCGGCCTCGGGCTCGAGGGCGAGGGCGCGGCCGATCGCCGCCTCGGCCTCTTCGTAGCGATCGAGCGTCGTGTAGGCGATGCCGAGATTGAGCCAGGTGCCGGCGTGGCTCGGCGCGCCGGCGGCGGCACGGGCGAGCGCTGCGGCGGCTTCGGCCGGCCGGCGGAGCAGATTGAGCGCGGTCCCGCGCACGAAGAGCGCCGGCGCGGATGCGGGGGCGAGCGCCAGCGCCGCATCTGCGGCGGCGAGCGCCGCGGCGGCGTCTCCGGCGGCGAGCAGTGCGGCCGCCAGCACGATCCGGGCGGGCAGGAAGTTCGGCGCGCGGGTGAGAAGCCGGCGGCAGAGGACGCTCGCCGCTCCGGGCTCGCCGCTCCGCTCCATGAGCGCGATCGCCTGGTTCAGGGTGGCGGCCTGGTCCGCCCCATGATGGGCCAATCCGTCATTCCCCTTTTGGGCACGCCCCTTTTTGGGCAACCGAAGCGAGGCTAGCGGCGCCCCCTTAGCAATGGGCTAATGGCGC
Organism: uncultured Pseudomonadota bacterium; assembly: GCA_963745975.1. GTDB lineage: Bacteria > Pseudomonadota > Alphaproteobacteria > Acetobacterales > Acetobacteraceae > JAKAWQ01. Next base: position 430,677 of record CAVUZJ010000007.1, on the reverse strand, counting down.
CCGCCTGGACGCCCGGCCCCTTCGTGCTATCTCTGCCCGCCCCGCGCCTCGAGGAGGGGCGAGCAGCATGACCGAGCGCCTCTTTCTCGAAGATCCCCGCGCCGCCCGCACCCAAGCCGCCGTGCTCGCCGCCGGCGAAGGCGGCATCGTGCTCGACCGCACGGTCTTCTACGCCCGCTCCGGCGGCCAGCCCGGCGATCGCGGCGTCCTGCGTTGGGACGGCGGCGAGACCGAGATTGCGGAGGCGGTGAAGGGCGCGGGCGAGGAAATCCTCCACATGCCCGCACAAGGCGCGCCGCTCCCGCCGCCCGGCACCACGCTCGAAGCCGAGATCGACTGGCCGCGGCGGCATCGCCTGATGCGCATGCACACTACGCTCCACCTTCTCTGCAGCCTCCTGCCCGGCGCCGGCGTCACCGGCGGGTCGGTGGGCGAGGAGCGCTCGCGGCTCGATTTCGACCTCCAGCACTCGCCCGACCGCGCCGCGCTCGAGGACGGCCTCAACGCCCTCATCGCGGCCGCCCATCCCGTGAGCTTCGAATGGGTCGAGGAATCGGTGCTCGATTCCTCCCCCGAGCTGGTCCGCACCCTCTCCGTGCAGCCGCCGCGCGGCACCGGCCGGCTCCGCCTCGTCCGCATCGGCACCGGCACCCCGCCCGTCGATCTCCAGCCCTGCGGCGGCACCCATGTCGCCTCCACCGAAGAGATCGGCCGCATCGTCATCCAGAAGATCGAGAACAAGGGCCGCCAGAACCGCCGCGTCGTCGTCGCACTCGCGGCCTGAGGGATCGGGTCATGCCGCCGCTCGTCAGCACCGAATGGCTCGCCTCCGAACTCGGCAAGCCCGACCTCCTCGTCTTCGACGCCACGATGTACCTGCCGAACGAGAAGCGCTCCGGCCGCGAGGAGTTCGTCGGCGCCCACATCCCGGGCGCGCGCTTCTTCGATATCGATGCGATCGCCGACGACGAGACCGATTTGCCCCACATGCTGCCCACGCCCGGCCGCTTCTCCCATCTCATCGGCCGGCTCGGCGTCGGCAACCAGAGCCGCGTCGTCTTCTACGACCAAAAGGGTCTTTCCTCCGCCGCCCGCGGGTGGTGGATGATGGGCGTCTACGGCCACGACCAGGCTTCGGTGCTCGATGGCGGCCTGCCGAAATGGCGTGCCGAGGACCGCCCGCTCGAGGAGGGCGAGCCGGCGCCGCCTGTGCCGGCCCGGTTCCGCGCCGATTGGCGCGCCGCCCGCGTCCGCGGGATCGGTGATCTGCTCGCCAATGTCCGGACCCGCGCCGAGCTGGTGCTCGACGCCCGCGCCGCCGGCCGGTTCGACGGCACCACGCCCGAACCGCGGCCCGGCATGCGCTCCGGCCACATCCCGGGGGCCGCGAACGTCCCCTACCCCGAGCTCCTGAACCCGGATTCCACCTTCCGCCCGCCCGAGGCTCTGCGCGCCCGCTTCGCCGCCGCCGGCGTGGACGGCGCGCGGCCCGTGGTCACCAGCTGCGGCAGCGGCGTCACCGCCACGATCCTCACCCTCGGCCTCACCCTTGCCGGCCTCGCCCCCGGCGCGGTCTATGACGGCTCCTGGACGGAATGGGGCGGCCGCCCGGATACTCCGATCGAACGGTGAGGACCGCCTGATGCCCGACGACACCGCCGGCCGCCGCCCGCAAGGTTTCGCGACCCGCCTCTCCCACGCCGGCCGCGCCGGCACGCACGCGCACGGCTTCGTCAACCCGCCGCTCGTCCGCGGCTCGACCGTCCTCTATCCCTCCTGCGCGGACCGCATCGCGATGGGCAAGCGCCGGCTCGACCAGGCGCTCACCTACGGCACCCATGGCGGGCCCACGCATTTCGCGCTCGAGGACATGATCGCCGAGATCGAGGGCGGCACGCGCTGCCAGATCGTCTCCACCGGGCTTGCCGCCATCACCACGCCGCTGCTCGCTTTCCTCAGCGCCGGCGAGCACTGCCTGATGCCGGACTCCGTCTACGGCCCGGCGCGCACCTTCGCCGGCGGCATGCTCGCGCGCCTGGGCGTGGAGACCAGCTTCTACCCGCCCGAGATCGACGAAGCCGGGCTCGTCCCCCTCATCCGGCCAAATACAAGCGTGCTCTATCTGGAAAGCCCGGGCAGCCACACCTTCGAGGTCCAGGACGTCCCGGCCCTCGCCGCCGCGGCGCACGGGCGCGGGCTCAAGGTGCTGATGGACAACACCTGGGGCATTCATTTCTTCCAGCCCTTCCGCCACGGCGTGGACGTCTCGATCCAGGCGCTGACCAAATACGCGCTCGGCCACTCGGACGCGGTGCTCGGCTCGATCACCACCGCCGAGGAGAAGGACTGGGAGCGCCTGCGCACCGCCACCCTCCAGCTCGGCCAATATGCGAGCCCGGACGATTGCTGGCTCGCCATCCGCGGCCTGCGCACGCTCGGCGTGCGGCTCCAGCGCCAGATGGAATCGGGCCTCACGGTCGCGCGCTGGCTCGCCGCCCGCCCCGAGGTGCACCAGATCCTCCATCCGGCCCTGCCCGGCGCGCCCGGCCATGCGCTCTGGAAGCGGGATTTCGCGGGCGCGCCGAGCCTCTTCGGCGTCGTCTTCGCGCCCCGCTTCAGCCCCGAGGCGACGCGCGCGATGATCGACAGCCTCGATCTCTTCGGCATCGGCGCCTCCTGGGGCGGCTATGAGAGCCTCGCACTGCCGACCACCGGCTTCCTCACCCGCACCGCCGAGCACAAGGATTTCGGCGGGGCGATGATGCGCCTGCATATCGGCCTCGAGGACCCGGCCGACCTCATCGCCGATCTCGAGCGCGGCCTTGCCGTCCTTGCCGCCCACGAACATGCCGGCTGAGCTGCCGCCCGATCTCGCCGCTTCGATCAAGTTCGACGCGGCGGGCCTCGTCCCGGCGATTGCTCAGGACGCGGCGAGCGGCGAGGTGCTGATGCTCGCCTGGATGAGCGCCTCCTCGATCGCCGCGACCCTTGCCTCCGGCTTCGCGACCTATTGGAGCCGCAGCCGCCAGGCGCTCTGGCGCAAGGGCGAGACCTCGGGCCATGTCCAGCGCCTGGTCGAGCTCCGCCTCGATTGCGACGGCGACGCGATCCTGCTCCGCGTCGAGCAGACGGGACCTGCCTGCCACACCGGCCACCGCGCCTGCTTCTTCCGCGCCGTGCGCGACGGCGCGCTCACCGAGATCGCTTGAGCCGCACCGCTATTTGAGCGCGGCGACCCCGGCCGCCGCGACCACCCCGTCCTGCGGCGAGGTGCCGCCGCTGCACCCGATCGCGCCGATCAGCTTGCCGTCGACGACCAACGGCACCCCGCCCTCGGAGGCCACCATGCCGCGCAGGCTGAGCAGGTAGGGGAAGCCGTGATCGACGCCGTCCTGGAAAACCTTCGTCGCGCGCCGGTAGCGTGCCGCCGCCCGTGCCTTGTCCTCCGAGATCCCGATCGAGGCGATCTGCGTGCCGTCCATCTTCTCGAAGAAGACGAGCTCGCCGTCCGGATCGACGATCGTCACCGCCTCCTTCCAGTTCCAGTGCGAAGCCGTCGCCACCGCGGCGGCCGCCACCTTCTCGGCCTCCGCGAGTGAGATCGGCGTGCCGAAGGGGATATCGAACGGCATCACCGCGGGCACGCCCGGCGGCAGGGTCTGGGCGCGCGCGCCGAGCGGAACGACGAACGCGGTGAGCAGGGCGGTGGCAAGCATCGCGCGGTGCATGGACGGATCCTCCTCTTCTTTGGGCCCTCGTTACGACGTGCCGCGAAAAAAATCCACCCGCCCGCCCGCATTTTTCAGCGCAGCGCCGGGTGGCCGGCGCCCATCCCCGCGTCACCCCAGGACGGGGCAAAGGGCGAAAGGTCGATCTCCGGCATCTGCCCGAGTGCAATCTCGGCGAGCATCCGTCCCGCGAACGGCCCGATCGTGAGCCCGGCCGCGCCGAGCCCGTTGCCGATCAGGAGCCGCGCAATGCCCGGAACCCCTCCGAGCATCGGCCGGTGATCGGGCCCCACGGGGCGGAATCCCACACGGGTCTCGAGCAATGTCGCATCCGCAAGTCCGGGCGCGACACGCAACGCCTCCGCCAGCACCTCGGCGAGGCCGCCCGCCGTGACGCGATAATCGAACCCGACATGGTTCTCCCGCGTCGCGCCCACCACCACGCGCTCATCGGCGAAGGCGAGGAGATAATACGAGCTCATCGGCAGCACGACCGGCCAGGCGCCGGTCTCCTGGCCGGGCAGACGGAGATGCACGATCTGCCCGCGCTGCGGGGCGATCGCGAGATCGCGCCCGAACGGCTTGAGCAATGCGGGCGCCCAGGCTCCCGCCGTCGCCACCACGCACTCCGCCGCCAGCCTCTCCTCGCCGAGCCGCACCCCGCGCACCGCCCCGCCCGCCACCTCGAGCGCGGCAGCGCCTTCCCGTCGCAGCGCGCCCAACCGCTCCGCCGCGGCGAGCAGCGAAGCCGTGATCTTCCTCCCGTCCACCCGCGCCCCGCCGCTCAGCGAAACCGCGCCAAGCCCCGGCCGCAACGGCGGAAAGAGCGCCCGCGCCTCGCTCGCCCGGAGCCGGCTTATCTCGCCCGCCTCCGCCGACGCCTCCGCCCGGCGCCTGACCACCCGCTCGATCGCATCGAGCGCGCCTTCGTCCGCGCCGAGGCAGAGCGCCCCCACGCGCGCGTAGCCCGTGTCTCGCTCGTCCAATTCCCTAAGGGCCGCCACGAGTTTCGGATAGTACCCGCGCGCCTGCCTCATAGAGCGCATAGAAGGTCGGGTCCTGCACCCCGCTCGCCCATGGGCAGATGATTCCCGCGCCCGCCGCCGTCGCCCGCCCCTCATGCGCCGCATCGACGATCGTCACCTCCGCGCCCGCGCGCGCGAGATGATAGGCCGCACTCGCGCCGAGAATCCCCGCACCGACGACGATGACCCGCATGTCCGCAACCTGCCCCAACTGGAAGTGAACGACCGTCAGGCCGCGCGGCGCCCTTCCGCAACCGCGTGGCAGGCGACCAGTATCCCGCCCGAGACGGTGTAGTCGGGCCGCTCGCGCCGGCAGCGCTCGTTCGCCAGCGGACAGCGCGGATGGAAGGTGCATCCCGGCGGCGGCGCGATCGGGCTCGGCACTTCGCCCGCCACCGGCGTCCGGCTCCGCCCGCTCATCGCGAGATCCGGAATCGCATCCAGCAGCATGCGCGTATAGGGATGGCGCGGCGCCGAGAAAACCTCCTCGGCCGGCCCGATCTCGACGATCCGCCCGAGATACATCACGCCGAGCCGGTCCGACATATGCCGCACCACGGCGAGGTTATGGCTGATGAAGAGATAGGTGAGGCCGAGCCGGCGCTGGAGGTCGCGCATCAGGTTCAGGATCTGCGCCTGGACCGAAACGTCGAGCGCCGAGGTCGGCTCGTCGCAAACGAGGAACTCGGGCTCGCTCGAAAGCGCGCGCGCGATCGAGATCCGCTGCCGCTGCCCGCCCGAGAACTCGTGCGGATATTTCTCCCCATCCGAAGGTTGCAGCCCGACCTGGATCAGAAGCTCGCCCACGCGCGCGGCGATCTCGCGCGCCGAGCGCAGGAGCCCGAAGGCGCGGATCGGTTCGGCGATGATCCGCGCCACCCGCCAGCGCGGATTGAGCGAGGCATAGGGGTCCTGGAAGATCATGTTCATCCGCCGGCGCAGGCCCGCCTCCGCTCGCGCGTCGGAGAGCTTCTTGCCCTCGAAGCGGATCCCGCCCCGGCTCGGCGGGTAGAGCCCGACCGCGAGCCGCGCCATCGTCGTCTTCCCGCACCCCGATTTGCCCACCAGCGAGAGTGTCGTTCCGCGCGCGATCGCAAACGAGACGTCGTCCACCGCCCGCAAAATCCGCCGCGCCTCGCCCGAGGTGATGCGCTGCAGCCAGGGGCGCGAAACGTCGAACACGCGGCTCACATGCTCGGCCTCGAAGAGCGGTGCCGCGACGACCATGGAGCCGTCAGCCATGCGCCGCCACCGTGAGCGCCGGCGCATAGAGCCAGCACGCGGCCTCGGTCTCTCCCGCCGCCATCAGCTCCGGCCGCTCCTCCATGCAGGGCGCGAAAACCCTTGGGCAACGCGGCGAGAACGGGCAACCCGGCGGGATCGCCGAAAGCCTTGGCATCGCGCCGTCGATCTGCGTGAGCCGCCCGAGCCTTCCCTTGAGCGCCGGGATGCTCGCCATCAGCCCCTCGGTGTAGGGGTGCGCGGGATGGGAGATCACCCGCCTCACGGGGCCAAGCTCGACGATCCGTCCCGCGTACATCACCGCGACGCGGTCGGCGGTCTCCGCGATCACGCCCATGTCGTGCGTGATCAGCATCACCGAAGTCCCGTGGTCGCGCGCGAGCCGCTTGAGAAGCGTGATGATCTGCGCCTGGATCGAGACATCGAGCGCGGTGGTCGGCTCATCGGCGATGACGAGCTTGGGCTCCGCGCAGAGGGCGAGCGCGATCACCACGCGCTGGCGCATGCCGCCCGAGAACTCGTGGGGATAGGCGCCGATCCGCTCGGCCGGCGCCGGGATGCCCACCTGCTCGAGCCAGCCCACCGCGCGCCTCCGCGCCTCGGCCTCGCCGATCCCGAGATGGACGCGCATCGTCTCGGCGAGCTGCCGCCCGACCGTGTAGAGCGGGTTGAGCGTCGTCAGCGGGTCCTGGAAGATCGCACCGATCCGCCGCCCGCGGATCCGCCGCATCTCCTCGTTCGAAAGCCGATCGATCCGCTTGCCCTCGAGCAAGATCCGCCCGCCCGAGATCCGCCCCGGCGGCTCGAGCAGCCCGATGATCGCAGCGCCCGTGAGCGATTTCCCCGCCCCGCTCTCGCCCACCACGCCGAGCACCTCGCCCGCCTCGATCGTGAAGGAGACCCGGTCGAGCGCCTTGAGCACGCCCCGCCTCGTCGGAAACTCGACCGAAAGCTCTTCGACTGTGAGAAGCGGCATCAGTTGAGCCGCGGGTTCAGCGCATCGCGCAGCCAGTCGCCGAGCAGGTTGATCGAGAGCACCATGATCACCAGTGCCACGCCCGGAAAGACCGTGATCCACCACTGCCCGCTGAAGAGATAGCTGTTGCCGTTGTTGATCAGCGTGCCGAGCGAGGGGTCGGTCGGCGGCAGGCCGACGCCGAGGAACGAGAGCGTGGCCTCGGTGACGATCGCGACCGCGAGGTTGATGGTCGCGATCACCAGCACCGGCCCGAGCACGTTGGGCAGGATGTGCGTCAGCATGATGCGCGGGCCGGAGATCCCGATCACCCGTGCGGCCATCACGTATTCCTTGCTCCGCTCGACCAGCGTCGAGCCGCGCACCGTGCGCGCGAACTGCGGCCAGTTGCTGATGCCGATCGCAAAGACGATGACGTAGATCTCGGTCGCCTCGTGGAGCTGGTGGAGTGCCGCCGAGACGATCCCGTCCACCACCAGCGCGATCAGGATCGCCGGGAAGGTGAGCTGGATGTCGGCGATGCGCATCAGGACCGCGTCCGCCACGCCGCCGCCATAGCCCGCGATCAGGCCGATCCCGACGCCGACGATGGTGGCGAGGATCACCGAGGAGAACCCGACCGTGAGGCTGAGCCTTCCGCCGTACATGATCGCCGAAAGCATGTCCCTTCCCTGGTCGTCGGTGCCCAGCGGAAAGGTCCATTCCGAGCCCTTCAACGGGATCGGCGGGATGAAGCTGTTGGAAAGGCTGAGGGTGGCGAGGTTGAACGGGTCGTGCGGCGCGATCCAGGCGGCGCCGAGCGAGCCCGCGATGCAGACGAAAGCGACCGCGCCCGCGATCATCGCGACCGGCGAGTGCCGGAAATTGTACCAGAGGTCCGAATCGAAGAACCTTGCGATCGCGCCCAGAGGGCGCCCGGGGGCCTGCGGGGCGGCGCCGGCGATGACGCTGTCGCCGCTCATCGGGCCGCCACGGCGGCGCGCCGCTCGATCCGAAGCCGCGGATCGACCGCGAAGTAGAGAAGATCGACGAGGAGGTTGATCGTCACGAACACCGTTCCCATCAGGATCAGATAGGCCGACATGACCGGGATGTCCGCCGAAGCGATCGATTGGATGAACAGGAACCCGACCCCCGGCCATTGGAAGACGGTCTCGGTCACAATCGAGAAGGCGATGATCTGGCCGAGCTGCAGGCCGGTGATGGTGATCACCGGCACCAGCGTGTTCTTGAGCGCGTGCCCGAAATGGATCACCCGGTTGGGCAGACCGCGCGCGCGGGCGAAGCGGATATAATCGCTGCGCAGCACCTCGAGCATCTCCGCGCGCACCAGCCGCATGATGAGGGTCATCTGAAAGAGCCCGAGCGTGATCGCGGGCAGGATCAGCGCCTTGATGCCGGAGAGCGTGAGGAAGCCGGTGGTCCAGAAATGCCCGATCGAAACGACGCTGCCGCGGCCGAAGCTCGGCAGCCAGTCGAGCCAGACGCTGAAGACGAGGATGAGCAGGATGCCGATCAGGAAGGTCGGCAGCGAGATCCCGATCAGGCTGAAGGTCATGAACGCGCGGCTGAGCCAAGAGTTGCGATAGATCCCCGTGTACACGCCCATCGGCACGCCGACCGCCAGCGCGAGCACGGCCGATGTGGTGGAAAGCTCGAGGGTCGCCGGGAGCCGCACCGCCAGAAGCTGCAAGACCGGCTCGCCGAGCCGGTAGCTCAGCCCGAAATTGCCGTGCAGGATCCGCCCGAGATAGAGCACGAACTGCACGTAGAACGGGCGGTCAAGGCCGAGGGCATGGCGGAGCGCGATCCGTTGCGCGAGCGTTGCGTTCTGCCCGAGCATGATCGCCACCGGATCGCCGACGAAGGCGAAGAGCAGGAAGGCGAGGAAGCAAACCGCGAGCAGGACGGGGATCGCCTGCAGGATGCGCGCAAGGATAAAGCCCGCCATATCGTGGCCTCGTTCTCCCTATTTGGACTTTCGGGGCTGCCGCGATGCTGGCGCCCCCGCGGCGTCTCTGCAAGACCCATGCCGAAGCCGCCGCTCAACCCTGCCCTTGCGGCCCCGGTCCCGCGCGCCACATCCTGCGGCACGCCCCGAGCACAAGCCACGAGCACCGGATCACGCAAGACGATGAACGCCCCCTTCGACGCCGACGCCCTCCCACTCGTCAAGTACGCCATCGGCCAGCCCGTTCATCGCAAGGAAGACCCCACGCTCCTCTGCGGCCACGGCCGCTACACCGACGATATCAGCCTCCCCGGCCAGGCCCACGCCGTCATGGTCCGCAGCCGCCACGCCCATGGCCGGATCGCAAGCCTTGAGGCCGCCTCCGCCCGGGCGATGCCCGGCGTGCTCGCCGTGATCACCGGGCCCGATCTCGTGGCGGCCGGCCTCAAGCCGATGCAGGCCGGCCTCGCGCAGAAGAACCGCGACGGCAGCCCCATGGCCCGCCCACCGCAGACCGTGCTCGCCACCGGCAGCGTCCGCTATGTCGGCGACCCGGTCGCCTGCGTCGTCGCCGAGACCGCGACAGCGGCCAAGGACGCCGCCGAGGCGGTGCTCCTCGAGGTCGATCCCCTCCCCGCCGTCACGACGGCCCGCGCCGCCGACGCGCCCGGCGCGCCGCTCGTCCATGACGAGCTGCCCGGCAACCTCGTGCTCGACTTCCACTACGGGGACGAGGCCGCGGTCAGGGCGGCCTTCGCCGCCGCTGCCCACGTCACCCGTCTGCGCCTGATCGACAGCCGGGTCGTCGTCTGCCCGATGGAGCCCCGCTCCGCGCTGGGCTCGTTCGATCCGCAAAGCGGCCGCTACACGCTCCATGTCGGCTGCCAGGGCGTCTTCCTGCTCCGCCCGCAGATCGCCGCGATCCTCGGCGTCGCCGACGAGAAGGTGCACGTGCTCACGGGCAATGTCGGCGGCTCCTTCGGCATGAAGTTCTCCGCCTATCCCGAGTATCTCTGCCTGCTCCACGCCGCGCAGAGGCTCGGCCGGCCGGTCAAGTGGACGGACGAGCGCTCGGAAAGCTTTCTTTCCGACAGCCACGGCCGCGACCACGAGATGGACGCCGAGCTCGCGCTCGACGCGGAGGGGCGCTTCCTCGCCGTCCGCCTCACCGGCTACGGCAATCTCGGCGCCTATCTCTCCAACGCCACGACCCTCCCCTCCACCGGCAATGCGGTCAAGAACACGGTCAGCGTCTATCGCACACCGCTCATCGAAGTCTCGACGCGCTGCCTCTTCACCAACACCACGCCCGTCGGCGCCTATCGCGGCGCCGGCCGCCCCGAGGGCAATTATTACATGGAGCGGCTGATCGACACGGCGGCGGCCGAGATGGGGATCGACCGGCTCGAGCTCCGCCGGCGCAACCATATCCGCCCCGAGGAGCTGCCCTGGGACGCGCCCTCCGGCATGCAGTACGACAGCGGGGATTTTCCCGCCCTCCTCGAGCACGCGCTCGCCTTCGCCGACGTCGCGGGCTTCCCCGCCCGCCGCGCCGAGAGCCGCAAGCGCGGCCTGCTCCGGGGCCTCGGAATCGGCCAGTATCTCGAGGTCACCGCGCCGCCCTCGAACGAGATGGGCGGCATCCGCTTCGAGCCGGACGGCTCGGTCACCATCATCACCGGCACGCTCGACTACGGCCAGGGCCACGCCTCGCCGCTCGCCCAGATCCTCACCGCCAGGCTCGGCATCCCCTTCGAGAGGATCGGGCTCCTCCAGGGCGATTCCGACCAGCTCATCGCCGGCGGCGGCACCGGCGGCTCGAAATCGATCATGGCGAGCGGTGCTGCGGTCATCGAGGCCTCCGAGATCCTGATCGAGCAGGGGCGGAAGATCGCCGCGCACGCGCTCGAGGCGGCGGCAGTCGACATCGAGTTCGAAGTCGGCGCCGAAGGCGGGCGGTTCACGATCGCCGGCACCGACCGCGGCATCGGCATCATGGAGCTCGCCGAAAAGCTGCGCTCCGGCCTCGCCCTTCCCGAAGGGCTCCCAACGAGCCTCGACGTGCGCCACGTCCACAAGGCCGCCCCCTCGGCCTTCCCCAACGGCTGCCACATCGCCGAAATCGAGATCGACCCCGAGACCTGCGTCGCCGCCGTCGTCAAATACAGCATGGTCAATGATTTCGGCACCGTCATCAATCCGCTGCTCGTGGCCGGCCAGGCGCATGGCGGCGTCGTTCAGGGCATCGGCCAGGCCTTCCTCGAGGCGACCGCCTACGATCCCGACGGCCAGGTGCTGACCGGCTCCTTCACCGACTATGCGCTCCCGCGCGCCGATAATGCGCCCGCCTTCGGCGTCGAATCGCATGCCGTCCCGGCGCGGACGAACCTGCTCGGCGCCAAGGGCTGCGGCGAGGCCGGTTGCGCGGGCTCGCTGCCCGCGGTGATGAACGGGCTGGTCGATGCGCTCCGCCCCGAATACGGGATCACCCATATCGACATGCCGGCCACGCCCGAGCGCCTCTGGGAGGCGATCGCCACGGCGAGGCAGCCGAAAGCCGCCTGACCCGACCCCGGCCGCCTGGCCGGGGTTCCGGCTAGAGCGGCATGGGATCGCCCGCCGCGGCGGCCGGCCTCGCCGAGGCCTGGCGTGCAATCAGCCACGGCAGCTTGGCGATTCCGCGCAAAAAAGCGGCACTGTGCAGTTTACGTGACCGCCGATGGATCATTTCCGGGGCGCTGGTTCCGCAATCGTAGCGGTTGCGCAGAGGCCGCCCCGCCGGCACGAAACTTGCTTCGTTGCAATCAAGCCTTTGCGGACTCGAAAGCGCTCCGCAACGGTGACGAAGCGATTTACGGGACGGCTCGGCCGGCGATCGGCACGCCAGGGACACGGAGGGAATGAATGCGCGGACTTTTGCTGGCCACCGCCGCGACGCTGGCGCTGGGCGCCGCTTGGAGCGGAACGGTCTACGCCCAGACCACGCCGCCGCCGCCCGCGACCCCGCCGCCCCCAGCACCGGCAGCGACACCGTCACCGGCAGCGGCACCATCGCCGCCGTCCCCGCCGACGGGCGCCACCTACGGCGTCTCCGCTCCCGCCCAGCCGCCGAACGCGGCCCTCTACACCAACACTCCGGGCATGGCACCCGGCAGCTTCGCCGTCCACCTCAACGGCCGCGTCAACTATTACGCCGCCGTCACCGGCAGCACCGCCGACCAATATGACGGCAACAAGCTCGGCGCGCTGGAGTTCCAGGGCTATATCCGCCTCTATCCCGGCTTCGACGCGGTCGCCGCCAACGGCCTGCAGTACGGCGTCATCGCGGAAATCCGCAATCCCGGCAGCACCGATACCAGCACAGGCCCTTCCGCCTCCGGCAACAGCACGAAGAACACGCTCTACTGGAACGAGGCCTACGGCTATGTCGGCCTGCCCAACCTCGGCACTCTGAATTTCGGCCAGACGGACGCCGCCTTCGACCTCCTCCAGGTCGGCACCTTCGAGGGCTTCAACGACGGCGCATGGAACGGCGACGTCCCCGGCTTCGTCCCCGCCAACGCCGTTCCGTACCATCCCTTCGCCGACGTCGGCAACATCTACAACGCCGACCGCATCACCTACATGTCGCCGATCTGGGCGGGCTTCCAGTTCGGCGCCAGCTTCGCGCCCAGCACCGCCGCCCTCTGGAACACCGAGAACTGCACCGTCGCCTCGGGTGGCTGCAACCGGGTGATTTCGACCGACGACCCGACCCAGGCAGGCCGCTGGCGCGACATGGTCGACGTCGCGGGCCAGTACAACAACACCTTCGGCCAGCTCGGCGTCAGCGCCTATGCCGGCTATATCGCCACCGGCCAGGTCACCAACACCTCGCCGCTCGTCTCGCCCTCGGTCAACATGTCGGTCGGCGCCTTCGGCCTCACGCTCTCCTGGGGCCCGGTCACCGTCGGCGGCCATCTGAACTTCGGCAACGAGAACTATCTCTGGGGCCTGCAGCCCAAGGGCGGCGTCCCCGGCCTCGCCTTCATGGTCGGCACTCAGTACGCGACCGGCCCCTTCATCGTCGGCGCGAGCTACTTCAAATACAAGTTCCAGGGCGACTTCTCCGATCCCTCGACGGAGGGCGTCGAGACCGATCAGGGCATCGCCGCCGGCGGCACCTTCACGGTCGCCCCCGGCATGCTCCTCTACCTCTCCTACCTCTATGGCCAGCGCCATCAGGCCGGCTTCGACATGCTCGCCGGCTCCGCCAACTCGCTCCTCGGCGAGCCGTTCGGCACCAACAACAACGTGCAGGCTCAGGTCATCGCGCTCGGCACGGAGCTCAAGTGGTAGCCTCGCCTTCCGGGGCGGGACGATCGTCCCGCCCGCCCATCCCGCCTTACGAAGCCCGGCGCTCCTCGACCATCCCGAGCGGCGCGCGCGCGCCATAGACGGCATCGAGGTTCCGCACTGGCGTGCTGAATGGCGTCGGCGCCTGGTGCTGCGCCTTCAGGAACATCGCCATCGCCTGCCCGTCGGCCAGACCGAGGAACCGCGCAACCGCCTCCGCCGTCTCGTCCGGCTCTTCGAGGAGGTCGGCATAGGCGATGACCAGCCGGTTCTCGGGCTCGATCCCCCCGAAGAACTCGTCGATCTCCCGCACATATTGCCGCCACACCGCCATCCCGTCGGCAACCGAGGGTACCCATCCCTTATGGTTGAGCGAATAGGCGACCTCGGCCGGCTCGCGGTGGATATGGATGAACTTCGACTCGGGCAGCACCTCGCGAATAAGCCCGAGGCATGAGCCCGACACGGGCAGCATGGGCTTCGCCCCGACCCGGCCGGAGAGCACCGTGGGGTCCGCATAGGGCGGATGCTTGTCGCCCCAGACGGGCGTCGCAACGCCGAGCGCCTCGCGGTAATAGCGCTCGATCAGCGCGCCCGCCTCGCGCTTGAGGAACAGAGTGAAGCGCTCCCGATGGTCCTGATCGAGAAACTCCGGGTTCGCGCACCCTTGTTCGAGCAGCTGCTTGAGCAGCACGAAGATCCGGCTTTCATTGGTTACCGTGATCATCGGATGGCGGTTGAGCACCGCTGCCAGGAACGTCGTCCCCGAGCGCGGCGCGCCGATGATCCAAAGTGGTTGCGAGCGCATCGTCGTGTCCCTCAGCTTCGCCTGATGGTTCCCATCTTGGCTCGGGATGCGACGCTTCAACGGTCGGGTGGTGGCGTTTTCGTGGCAACCATTTCGATTTGTTACAGCCATCAGGCCGGGAAAGCCGAAGCGACGGCACCGGGACGGTCGGCGCTCTTCTCGACAATGATCCGGCGCCGCTCTACTTCCGTCTTCGCGGCGTTACCGTTTGTTTCATTCTTTTCCTACCGATCCGCTCGGCGTGGCCGGCCGGTCGGATGATCGAATGGCCCGGGAAATAATCCGCAATTCGTCCCACGAATTCATTCACAGGAGCGCCATTCATTCCGTCTCTTTCGTGGCAATTGTCGCAGGAATTAAACTCCGCGCGATCTTCAAGCACTCTCTCCAACCGTCGCGTCCTTGCCGGCAAAAGTGACCAGCTCCTCGCCCTCCTCGACCATCTCGTCCACCGCGCGATGGACCGTCTCGATCGTGCCGTCGAACGGCGCGGAGAGCGTCATCTCCATCTTCATCGCCTCGAGAACGACGAGCGGATCGCCCTTGCGCACCCGGGTGCCGGGCCCGACCAGCACGCGCGCGACCCGCGCCGGGATGGGCGCCATCAGCCGGTCGCTTCCCGCCTCTTCCCCCACGGGCGGGGCGAGCGGATCCGTCACATGAAGAACATGGTTTCTGCCGCGAAGAACGACGACCAGCGCACCCGCATGCCGCACCACCCTGAGCCGGTGCAGCACGCCCTCGACGCGCAGCATCATTCCGCGCTCCCGATCCTCGCTCGCCTCCGCGTCGATCGCGCCCCCCGGCAGCTCGAGCCGGCAGGAGCCGTCCTTCCCCGGATGGATACGCACCGTTGCCGTTTCCGCCCCGCGGCGGAGCACCAGATCCTGATACCCCTCCCCGTTCAGCCGCCACGCATCCGTTTCGTTCCAGGGCGACCAGGGATCGGAAGGCGCCGCGGCGGCTTCCTTTCGCGCCCGCTCGTCCGCCAGCGCGGCCATCGCAGCGGCAACCCACGCCAGCCTCTCCTCGTCCGCCGCCCCCGCTCCGGCGGCAGGACGCAAAACCTCGGCATGACGCGCGATGAACCCGGTATCGATCTCCGCCTGCGCGAAAGCCGGGTGCGCCGCGATCGCGCGCAGCAGGCCGAGGTTCGTCTCGACGCCCACCACCTCGTATTCCGCGAGCGCGCCCGCGAGCAGCCTCACCGCCTCCTCCCGATCCTCGCCGTGCACGATGAGCTTCGCCATCATCGGATCGTAATAGGGCGTGATCGTATCGCCCGCGCGCACGCCGGAATCGACGCGCACATTGGCGCCCTGCCACGGCTCCCTGAGATGCGCGAGCATGCCGGTCGAGGGCAGGAAATCGCGCGCCGGATCCTCGGCATAGACCCGCATCTCGATCGCATGCCCGAGCAGAGGAATCTCCTCCTGCATAAGCGGCAGCGTCCCGCCGGCGGCGATCCGGAGCTGCCACTCGACCAGATCCAGCCCGGTGATCATCTCGGTCACCGGATGCTCGACCTGCAAGCGCGTGTTCATCTCCATGAAAAAGAATTTTTCCCCTTCGGCGATGAACTCGACCGTTCCGGCGCCGACATATCCCACCGCGCGCGCCGCCCGGCACGCGGCCTCGCCCATCGCGCGCCGCCGCGCCGCACTCATCCCCGGCGCCGGCGCCTCCTCCACCACCTTCTGGTGCCGCCGCTGGATCGAGCAGTCACGCTCGAAGAGCGAGACGACGTGGTCCTGCGCATCGGCGAAGATCTGGATCTCGATATGGCGAGGATCGGCCAGATATTTCTCGATCAGCAGCCGATCGTCGCCGAACGAAGACCGCGCCTCGCGCCTCGCACCCTCGATCGCCTCCGCGAGCGCCCCGTCCCGCGCGACGATGCGCATCCCCTTGCCGCCCCCGCCCGCCGAGGCCTTGATCAGCACCGGATAGCCGATCCGCTCCGCCGCGGTGCGCAAGCTCTCCGCGTCCTGCGCCTCGCCGTGATAGCCGGGCACCAGCGCCACGCCGGCGCGCTCCATCAGCGCCTTGGCCGCCGCCTTCGAGCCCATCGCGCGGATCGCCGCGGGCGGCGGGCCGATGAAGACGATCCCCGCTCCCGCGGACGCTTCCGCGAACTCCGCGTTCTCGGCGAGGAAGCCGTAGCCGGGATGGATCGCTTCCGCCCCCGCCCGCCGCGCCACATCGATGATCCTTTCGATCGCGAGATAGCTCTCGCGCGCCGGCGCCGGCCCCACCTGCCACGCCTCGTCGGCCAGTTCGACGTGCCGCGCCCGCGCGTCGGCCTCGGAATAGATCGCGACACTCGCGATCCCGAGCCTTCTCGCGGTCGCGATCACGCGACAGGCGATCTCGCCGCGATTGGCGATCAAAATCTTCCGAAACATCGCCGGCTCACATGCGAAAGAGGCCGAATTGCGTCGCCTCGATCGGCGCATTGAGACTCGCCGAGATCGCCAGCGCCAGCACGCGCCGCGTCTCGGCGGGATCGATGATCCCGTCATCCCACAGCCGCGCCGAGGCATGATAGGGATTGCCCTGCCGCTCATATTGCTCGCGGATCGGTCCCTTGAATTCCTCCTCTTCTTCGGCCGACCACGCTTCGCCCCGTGCCGCGAGATTGTCGCGGCGAAGCTCGGCCAGCACGCTCGCCGCCTGCTCGCCGCCCATCACCGAGATCCGCGCATTGGGCCACATCCAGAGGAACCGCGGCGCATAGGCGCGCCCGCACATCGCGTAGTTCCCCGCCCCGAAGCTGCCGCCGATGATTACCGTGAACTTCGGCACGGCCGCCGTCGCGACCGCCGTCACCATCTTCGCCCCGTCTTTCGCGATCCCGCCCGCCTCGTATTTGCGTCCCACCATGAAGCCCGTGACGTTCTGGAGGAAAACCAGAGGAATCCGCCGCTGCGCGCAAAGCTCGATGAAATGCGCCCCCTTGAGCGCGCTCTCGCTGAACAGGATGCCGTTGTTGGCGACGATGCCGATCGGATAGCCCCAGAGATGCGCGAAGCCGGTGACGAGCGTCGGCCCGTAGAGCCGCTTGAACTCGTCGAACTCCGATCCATCCACGAGCCTTGCGATGACCTCGCGCACGTCGAACGGCTTGCGCCGGTCCGCCGGCACCACGCAAGCGATCTCGCCCGGATCGTAGCGCGGCGGAACCGGCCGCCGGAGCGCAATCGCGGGCGATTTTCGCCCATTGAGCCCGGCCACGATCCCCCGCGCCAGGCCGAGCGCGTGCCGGTCGTTCTCGGCAAGATGATCCGCCACACCCGAGGTCCGGCTGTGCAGCTCTCCCCCGCCCAGCGCCTCCGCACTCACCACCTCGCCCGTCGCCGCCTTCACGAGCGGCGGCCCGCCCAGGAAGATCGTCCCCTGGTTGCGCACGATGATGCTCTGGTCCGCCATCGCCGGCACATAGGCCCCGCCCGCCGTGCAGGAGCCCATCACCACCGCGATCTGTGGAATGCCCGCCGCCGACATCGTCGCCTGGTTGTAGAAGATGCGGCCGAAATGATCGCGGTCGGGAAAGACCTCATCCTGGTTCGGCAGGTTGGCGCCGCCGGAATCGACGAGATAGAGGCAGGGAAGCCGGTTCTCCAGCGCGATCTCCTGCGCGCGCAGATGCTTCTTCACGGTGATCGGATAGTACGTCCCGCCCTTCACCGTCGCGTCGTTGGCGAGGATCATGCACTCCCGCCCCGCCACGCGGCCGAGCCCGGCGATGATCCCCGCCGACGGCACCTCACCGCCGTACATCCCGTACGCCGCGAGCTGGCCCACCTCGAGAAAAGGCGAGGCCGGATCGATCAATGCCCGGATGCGCTCGCGCGGCAGGAGCTTGCCGCGCGCGAGATGCCGCTCGCGCGCCGCCGGACCGCCGCCTTCGCGGATCCGCTCCACGATCCCCTTGAGCTCCGCGACCAGCGCGCCCATCGCCTCCGCGTTCGCCCGGAATCCGGCCGAGCGCGGATCGAGCGCGCTCTCCAGCACCGCCATCACGCGCTCTCCTCGAAGAGCTCGCGGCCGATCAGCATCCGCCTTATCTCGCTCGTCCCGGCACCGATCTCGTAGAGCTTGGCGTCACGCAGCAGCCGCCCGGTCGGATAGTCGTTGATGTAGCCGTTCCCGCCGAGCGCCTGAATCGCCTCGAGCGCCATCCAGGTCGCCTTCTCGGCCGCGAACAGGATCGCGCCGGCCGCCTCCTTGCGCGTCGTCCGCCCGCGGTCGCAGGCGCGCGCCACCGCGTACACGTACGCCTTCGCCGCGTTCATCACGGTGTACATGTCGGCAAGCTTCGCCTGGATGAGCTGGAACTCGCCGATCGGCCGGCCGAACTGCCGGCGCTCGTGCACGTACGGCAGGACGACATCCATGCAGGCCTGCATGATCCCGAGCGGGCCGCCGGCGAGCACCGCGCGCTCGTAATCGAGCCCGCTCATCAGCACATTCACGCCGCGGCCCACCTCGCCGAGCACGTTCTCCTCGGGCACCTCGCAATCGGCGAACACCAGCTCGCACGTGTTCGAGCCGCGCATGCCCAGCTTGTCGAGCTTCTGCGCCGTCGAGAATCCGGCAAAACCCTTCTCGACCACGAACGCGGTGATGCCGCGCGGCCCCGCCTCGGGATCGGTCTTCGCATAGATCACCAGCACGTCCGCGTCCGGCCCGTTGGTGATCCACATCTTGGTGCCGTTCAGCACATAGCGCCCGCCCTTCCGCTCGGCGCGCAAGCGCATGCCGACGACGTCCGAGCCCGCCCCCGGCTCGCTCATCGCCAGCGCCCCCACATGCTCCCCGCTCACCAGGCGCGGCAGGTAGCGGCGCTTCTGCGCCTCGTTCCCGTTGCGGCTTATCTGGTTGACGCAGAGATTGCTGTGGGCGCCGTAGGAGAGCCCGACCGAGGCCGAGGCGCGGCTGATCTCCTCCATCGCGACGACATGCTCGAGATAGCCCATCCCCGCGCCGCCATATTCCTCCTCGACGGTGATCCCGAGCAGCCCGAGCGTTCCCATCTTCCGCCAGAGATCGGCGGGGAATGCGTTCTCGCGGTCGATCGCGGCCGCGCGCGGGGCGATCTCGTCGGCGGCGAACGCCTGCACCTCCCGGCGCAGCATCTCCGCCGCCTCGCCTAGGTCGAAATCGAGGCCCGCGCCGGAATTGAGCCCACCGGAATTGAACCCGCCGGAATTGAACCCGAGTGTCACGTCCGCGCCTCCGCCCAAGCGCGCTTCTCCGCCCCGCGAAGGGCCGCGCCCTCCCTGATGTACCCCCCGCGCGCCGGCGCCGCCACCTCTGCCCCCCGCTCTGCCCGCCGCTCTGCCCCCGGGGGCGGCCCATTCCCCCCACCCTCCGATATCTCTTGCATTCGCCGCCCGCAGGGCCGATATCCCGGCTGCCTTCCGTGAAAGCGTGATTGGCGTCCCGCCCGGTTCGGGCGGCGCCCTCCCGGAAATCTCAGTTGCAACGCGTTCGCCCCATTGTCGCGCGGGCAGGCGAACACTTAGGCGCTTGGCCTCGACCGCCGGCATGGACCCGCGGCAGCTGCGCCGGAGCTAGAAATCTTCGTGTCATCGACCAGTTTTGCCGAACTCGGCCTCGCCGAGCCCTTGTTGCGCGCTCTCGAGAGCGCGTCCTTCCATCTTCCAACCCCGATCCAGGCGAACGCCATCCCTCCCCTGCTCGCCGGCCGCGACCTGCTCGGCATCGCCCAGACCGGCACCGGCAAGACCGCCGCCTTCGCGCTGCCCCTCCTTCAGCACCTTGCAGCCCGGCCCGCCGCGCCGCACCGCTACGCCACGCGCGCCCTTATCCTTGCCCCCACGCGCGAGCTCGCCTTGCAGATCGAGGAACATCTCCTCCGCCTCGCCGCGGGCTCGAAATGCCGCGTCGCCGCCATCCTGGGCGGCCTCAGCCGCGCGATGCAGGTCGCGCGCATGCGGGCGGGGACGGACATCGTGGTCGGCACGCCGGGCCGCGTTTGCGACCTCATCGCGACCGGCGAGCTCAAGCTGAACGAGGTCACGTACTTCGTCCTCGACGAGGCGGACCGCATGCTCGATCTCGGCTTCATCCGCGACATCCGCCGCATCGCGGCCGCCTTGCCGCCCGCGCGCCAGTCGGCGCTCTTCTCGGCGACCATGCCCGCGGAAGTCGGCCGGCTCGCCGAAACCCTGCTGCGCGATCCCGTGCGGATCGACATTCCCCGCGCCGTCCAGCCCCGGCTCCCGATCGCGCAGCACGTGCATTTCATCGCGAGCGCCGAGAAGCGCGTCCTGCTCGGCCGCCTGCTCGCCGATCCCGCCCTCTCGCGCGTGATCGTCTTCACCCGCACCAAGCGCGGGGCCGACCGCGTCGCCGAGACCCTCGACCGCAACGGCGTCGGCGTGAGCGCGCTCCACGGCAACAAGAGCCAGCCGGCGCGGCAGAAGGCGCTCGAGCGATTCCGCAGCGGGCACGCGCGCGTCCTCGTCGCCACCGACATCGCGGCCCGCGGCATCGACATCACAGGCATCTCGCACGTGATCAACTTCGACCTCCCGGCACAGCCGGAGGATTACGTCCACCGCATCGGCCGCACCGCCCGCGCCGGCGCCTCGGGTGTCGCGATCTCGTTCTGCGATCACGCCGAGCACGGCGCCTTGCGCGCGATCGAGCGCCTGACCGGCGCCCCCATCGCCATCGCCGGTGGCTCGCCGCCCGCCGCACAGCCGCCGCGCCAGCAGACGCCCACGACCGCCCCTCGCGCCCATCGCCGCCGCAGGGCCACGCACCGCCGCGCCGCTTAGCGCGGCGGGGGGCGTCACTCCCCTGGGTGCCGCTCGGCGAGGCGCCGTGCCGCCGCGTCCCGTCCCGTTTCCTTAAGCCGGCGGAGATAGGCCGGAAGCTGGCCGCGGCAGTGGAACGGCCCGCCCTCGTGCATCACCCGCATGAGCGGGTCGATCTCGGCCCCGCTTCGCCTCATCATCGCGCCCCGCCACCGCTCGAGCAGCGTGACCGCGCTGCCCACAAGCTCCGGCCGAAGCGCCGCCAGATCGACCAGCTCGTGCGGATCGGCGCTCAGGTCGTAGAGCATGAACTGGGGAAAATCCTTGTACCCGTCGTGGTAAGTGACAAGGCAGAGGAAGTCCCGCCCGGCTTGCGCGAAGCGGATGCCGCGCTGGCAGCACCAGGCGCCCTGGCTGGTGATCAGGAACTCCCGTCCGGCCTCGCGCCCCTCCCCGAGCGCGGCGGCGAACGATACCCCGTCCCACTCGCGCGGCACGCGCCCGCCTGCGAGTTCGATCAGCGTCGCCGCCCAGTCGAACTGGTAGTGCAGCGCCCGATCGACGCGCCCGGCGCCGCGCCGATCCGCAAAACGGACGATCAGCGGCACCCGGCAGGTGATCTGGTCGGCCGTCTGATGATCCGCCCAGACATTCAGCTCGCCGAGATTCTCGCCGTGGTCCGCCGAGAGAACGATCGTCGTGTCATCGGCGAGACCCATCTCGGCGAGTGCGGCGAACAATCGGGCGAGCCATTCGTCCAGGTAGCGCACGCTGGTGTCGTAGCCGTCCCACCAGGCGCGCGCGTCCGCCATCGTCTCGATCGGCCCCGGCTGGCGCGGAAAGCGCGCATCGCCACGCGTGTCGAACCCGGTGGGCTCGCGCGCCGAATGCGGACCGAAGCCCGCGCGGAACCGCGCGAGCGTGGCCTCGTCGAGCCACTCTGGCCCCGGCGCTTGCGCGAACGGATCGCCGAACGAAGCCGGCACGCGACAGGGCGTGTGCGGATCCCAGAGATTGACGTGGAGGAACCAGTCCGCCTTCTCGCGTCCCCGCCGCTTGAGCCAGTCGATGGCGAGCGGCACCACTTCGTCGGCGCGGTCCATCCCAAAGAGGCCGGGGTTGACCAGCTCGTTGAGCCCGGCGTGCCAGTGCCAGGCGCTGTGCCGCTCGCCGAAGGAGGAGATGCTCGCCGTATGATGCCCCGCCTGCCTGAGCGCCGTCATCCAGCCCGCGCTGTGGAAGAGGTCGCGGAAGTCGCGCTGCCGCCCCTCGCGGAACGGCTCGGCGCCGCCGCCGCCCTGGTCCACGACGCCGGTGCGGAACCCGTGCCGCCCCGACCAAAGCGCCGTCCGCGAAGGCAGGCAGGGGCTGTCCGAGACATAGACGTTCTCGAACCGCACCCCTTCGCGCGCCAGCCGGTCGATCGCGGGCGATGTCGCGCGCTTATAGCCATAGCAGCCGAGCCGGTCGGGTCGCAGGCTGTCGATGTCGAGGTAGAGGATCTTCATGACGATCGGACGAGCCGCGCCCCGTTCGCCACGGCCGGCTCCGCGCCCGGCGTCCGGGGCCCGCTCTCGGGCATGATCAGCCACACCAGCGCGGTCGCGACCACCCCGGCAAAGGCAAGTGCTACGAAGGCCGCGCGCGCGCCGAATGCCGTGTCGATCGCGCCCGCGAGCGTCGTGCTCGCCGCCGCCCCGATGCCTACCGCCATGCCGAACGCTCCCATCGCCAGGTTGAAGTGGCCGCGGTCATGGGCGATGTCGGCGGCGATCAGCGGCAACATCACGCCCATCACCGCAGCCCCAATTCCGTCCAGCCCCTGCACGAGCACCAGCAGCGCCGGCACGTGCACGACCCCGAAGAGGAGTCCGCGCACCGGCTCGGCGGCAAACCCCACCATCAGCACCAGCCGCCGCCCGCGCCGCTCGGCCGCCCGCCCGACCAGCGGCGAGAGCACCGCGATCACCAGCTGCGGCAGCACGATCGCCGCCGCGATCGCGAGGTCCGCGAGTCCGCTCGTCTCGCGCGCGATCTTCCGCCCGACATAGGGCAGCATCGCGGCATCCGCGAGCTGGAAGAAGGCGAGGCACGCCATGAACGCGAGCAGCCTTCGGTCGAGGAAGAGCGACCGGATCTCGCGCCACGGCGCCCGGCCCGGCTCCGCCACCTCGAGCGCCTCGCGCTGCGGCCGTGTCCGCCCGATCGCCCCCAGGGCAAAGCCCGCCGGAATGCACATCCCCGCCGCCAGGGCGAACACCGACCAGCCGGCGACCCACGCCCCCGCCACACCCATCGCCGCCGCGGCGAGGCCGTTGCCGAGGGAGGCGAAGCGGACATTGCGCCCGAGCCGGAGGCCAAGCAGGTGGCGGCCGACGAGGGCGACGCTGATCGCCGCGATCGCCTGGTTCAGCATGCAACTCGCGAAGCCGTGCAGGATCTCGGCGAGCCCGACGCCGAATTGCGTCGGCGCGAGCACGAAGAGCGTCGCACTCGCGCCGAGCGCACCGAGCCCGATCGCCGCGGCGAGCCGCTTGCCCGGCATCCAGTCCACCAGCAGACCGGCGGGGATCTGGCTCATCAGCGCGACGATCGTGCCGAGCGAGAGCACGCCGCCGATGGCGAGCCCCGTCCAATGGTGCAGCGTCAGGTAGACCGCGATGAAGGCCCCGAATCCGGTCTGCACCTCGGCGGTGAAGAAATTGAGCCAGTCGAGGCCGGCGAGGCTGCGCCTGGCGCTCATCGCCCGCCTATGGCGCGCCCGTCTTGGCATGCTCGGCCGGCGTCGCGACCGAGACCGACTTCGCCGCCGGCTTGTAGAGCGGCATCGCCTTCAGCGCCGCGGGCGCGAGCGCGACGCGGATCAGGATCTTCTCCTTCTCGACGCTGAAGGTGAGCGCCTTCCAGTCCACCGCGACATCGCGGTCGCCGAGCCCGAGGAAGCCCGCGAACTCGATCACCGCCGCCTGCGGCTTGCCTTCGGTGTCGATCAGCACATCGACGATATGGCCGATCGTCTCGCCTTTGGCGTCCACCACCGGCTGGCCGAGAATCCCCTCGGCGCCGCTCCGTACAACCGTCTTCACCTTCGCCGGCAGAGGCTTCTCCGCCGACGGCGGCGCCGCCGCGCCGATCAGCGCGGCGAGCGCGATCGCCGTTCCTGCACCAAGGAGTCTCGTTTTCCAGCCCTCCCGCTTCCCTCCCGGGACGACGACAGGGCTCCCGGCATGTCCCGAGAAACCGCATCGCGCCGCGCCGGGTCAATTAAAGAACGCGCAAAGATTCTCGCGCCTCGCGCCGGCCGAGCGGCGCCTTCGCGCCCCACCTCTTTCTCCTTCCCCTGCGGGCTACGGAAGCGGTTGCGCCGCCGCCACGGCCTCCGCCGGGCCCTGCTGCCCGCCCGCTGTCTCCGGGAACGCGACCTGCCAGCCCCCGCCGAGCGCGTTGTAGATCGCCACCAGATCCGTCGAGACGGAAGCCGTGCTGGTCGCCAGCTGCTGCTCGGCCAGGAGCAGGTTCTGCTGCGCCGTCAGCACCTCGAGGAAGTCGGTGAGCCCGTCCGCGTATTGGCTCTGCGCCAGCCCGAGCGCGCGCCGATTCTGCGCCACCGCCTCCTCGAGGCTCAGCCGCCGCCGCTGCTCGCCGTCATAGGCGGCGAGCGCGTTCTCCACGTCGTGGAACGCGGTCAGCACCGTCCGCGCGTACTCCACCGCCGCTTCCTTCTGCTGCGCCTTGCGCAGCGTGAGCTGGCCTTGAAGCTCGCCGCCCTGGAAGATCGGCAGGCTGATCGTCGGCCCGAACGCGTAGGTCCGCGAGGCGATATCCGCGAACTGGCTGAGACTGATCGATTCGAGGTCGATGTTCCCGGTCAGGCTAAAGCTCGGCAGGAAGCTCGCGACCGCCACCCCCACCTCCGCCGTCGCCTGATGGAGCTGATCCTCGGCGGCCATGATATCGGGCCGCCGCGTGAGCAGCTCCGAGGGCAGCCCAACCGGCACCGTGGGCGGCACCGGCGGCACCGGCTTGGCCGGGCGAAGCTCGGCCGCCAGCGCGGCCGGCGGCAGCCCGAGCAGCAGGCTGATCGCGTTGATGTCCGTCGTGATCCGCGTCTGAAAGGGCGGGATCTGGGCCGCGATGCTCGCTGCCTGCGCGCGCGCGTTGGCGACGTCGAGGTCCGACACCAGCCCCGCCGACGCCTGCTGCTCGGTCAGCGTCAGGCTCTGGTCTGCCGTCGCGAGGTTCTGCCGAACGATCGAGAGGAGGTCCTGCGCCGCGCGGAGGTCGATATAGTCCCGCCCCATCTCGGCGAGCGCGGCCAGCAGCACCCCGCGGCGCTGGGCGGCCGCCGCGGCGTAGCTCGCCTTCGCCGCCTCGACCGCCCGGCGCGTCTGGCCCCAGATATCCACCGACCACGCGGCGTCGAACCCGGACTCGAACAGGTTGAAGGGCACCGCCGGGATCGAGAACGGCAGCAGCGGCGGGCTCGTGAACGGTCCATAGGAGCTGTAGCGTTGATGCGAATAGCTGCCGGTCGCCGAGAGCTGCGGCAGCGCCGCCGCCCCGGCGATCTGGATCTGCGCCCGCGCCTCCAGCAGCCGATCGGTCGCCACCTGCACGTCGAGGTTCTGCCCCGCCACCCGGTCCTCGAGCGTGCTCAGCACCGGGTCGTCGAAGGACTGCCACCATTGCACCGCGACCGTGTTCGGCACGGTCCGGCTCGCGTCCGCCCTCTCGCTCGCGGGCCAGGCGCCGGGCGAGGCGGCCCGCGGCGGGACGAAGTTCGGCCCCACCGTGCAGCCGCCCAGACCGACGACCACCCAGCCCGCGAGCCCGGCCACGAGAGCGACGCGGCATATCATCAGCCTGCTTATCATCGGCCCCGTCTGCTCCGGCGCGGCCGGCGCGTGAAATGAAATCCAAGCCAGGGAGCCATGCGGCGGCCGGGGGCCAGGCCCGGCTCTTGCCCGCGCGGCGCATTTCGTGCCCTGCTTCGTCTCGCAGCAAGGAGAGAACGATGAGCGGTGGCGCATCCCCGACGGAGGCGGTTCTCGCCGAGATCGACGGCGCGATCGACGCCACGCGCGAGCGTCTCTTCTCCCTCCTCTCCATCCCGAGTGTCGCGACCGATCCCGCCCATCACGACGATTGCCGCCGCGCCGCCGAGTGGCTCGCCGCCGACCTCGCCGCCTCCGGCTTCGCCGCCGCCGTGCGCGAGACCAAGGGCCGCCCGCTCGTCCTCGCCCACCATCCCGGCCCTCCAGGGAACGCGGCCGGCGGCGTCCCGCACGTCCTCTATTACGGCCATTACGACGTCCAGCCGCCCGATCCGCTCGCCCTCTGGACGAGCCCGCCCTTCTCGCCCGCCCTCGTCGAGGGGCCGCACGGCCCGCGCATCGTCGCCCGCGGCGCGGTCGACGACAAAGGCCAGGTGATGACCTTCCTCGCCGCCTTCCGCGCCTGGCACAAGATCACCGGCTCGCTCCCCATCCGCGCCACCGTCCTGATCGAGGGCGAGGAGGAGGTCGGCAGCCCGAACCTCGAAGCCTTCCTCACCGCCGCCCACGACGAACTCGTCGCCGACGTCGCCGTCATCACCGACACCGGCATGTGGAACATCGACACGCCCGGCCTCACCACAAGGCTGCGCGGCATGGTCTACACCGAGATCACGCTCAAGGGCCCGAACCGCGACCTCCATTCCGGCATGTACGGCGGCTCGGCGCTCAACCCGATCAACGCGCTCACCCGCATCCTGGGCGATCTGCACGACGACGACGGAAGGGTGCAGGTCCCCGGCTTCTACGACGACGTCCACCCGCTCGACCCCGCGACCGCCGCCCAATGGGCGAGCCTCGGCTTCGACGAAAAGGCGTATCTCGGCGCGATCGGCCTTTCCCATCCCGCCGGCGAGCGCAACTTCCCCGGCATCGAGCGGCTCTGGTCCCGCCCGACCGCCGACCTCAACGGCATCTGGGGCGGCTATTCCGGCCCCGGCAGCAAGACCGTCATCCCCTCCGAAGCATCCGCAAAACTCTCCTTCCGCCTCGTCCCCGGCCAGGACCCCGAGAAGGTCGTCGCGGGCCTCAAGCGCTTCATCGCCGACCGCGCGCCCGAGGACGCGACGATCGAGGTGAAGGTCTTCTCGGCCTCGCGCGCCATCGAGGTCGGGCTCGATTCGGCTTACGTCCGCGCCGCCCGCGCAGCGCTGGCCGAGGAGTACGGCCGCGAGCCCGTCATGATGGGCTGCGGCGGCTCGGTCCCGGTGGTCGAATCGCTCGCGCGCGCGCTCGGCATCGACTCGCTGCTCATGGGGTTCAGCCTCGAGGACGACAAGGTCCACAGCCCGAACGAGAAGTTCGAGCTCAAATGCCTACACCGGGGCGCGCGCTCCCAGGCCCGCCTGCTCGCCGCCCTCGCTGATTCTTCGTCCTAAGCCCAGACGAACTCCGGGACGGTCGCCACCGGCGCGAGCCCAGCAAGCCGGGCCGCCGCCTCGGCCGCCTGGCGGTCGCCCTTGAGCCGCTCGCCGTGGATCCCGCCCAGCACCCAGCAGGACGCGAGCCCGGCCGCCGCCGCGCCGGCGATGTCCGTCTCCAGCGCATCGCCCACCGCGAGCACGAGCTCGCGCGCCACGCCCAGCATCGCCAGCACCGGCTCGTAAACGGCAGGGTCGGGCTTGCCCACGCGCCGCACCACCCCGCCCAACTCGCGATAGCGGTCCGCAAGCGCACCGGCGCAGAGCACCCGCACGCCGCCGCGGATCACCTCGCGGTCGGGGTTGGCGCAGACCATCGGCAGGCTTCGCGCCGCGCATTCCTCGAGCACGGGCTCGAACTCGACCAGGCGCGTCGGGTTGCGATGATCGTCCGGCCCGGTGTTCAACACCCACTCGGCCTCCCCCGGCGCCTCGACCCGCACATAGTCGAGCCCCTCGATCACGTTCCGGTCGCGCTCCGGCCCGAGATGGAACACGCGGCGTCCGAGCCGCGCGAACCAGGGGTCGGTCCGCTCGCGCAGCATCATGTGCGTGGCCTCCCCGCTGGTCAGGATCCCGTCATAGAGCGCCTCGCCGAGCCCCATCCGGCCCATCGCCTCGGCCGCGACCGCGGCCCGCCGCGGCGCGTTCGAGAGCAGCACCACGCGGCCGCCGCCGGCGCGGATGCGCGCCAGGCACTCCGCCGCGCCCGGCAGCGGTGCGACGCCGTCATGGACGACGCCCCAGAGATCGACGACGAAGCCCCGGTACTCGCCCGCCAGCCGCGCCATGCCCGAATCATGCCTCATCTTTTCCCCACCGCTTCCCCGACCGAGCCGAACCCCGCCGCTCGCAGTGCGGCGGCGAGCTCGGATTTGATGCGCGGGACGATCGCCGGGCCCTCGTAGGCGAAGGCGGTGTAGAGCTGCACCAGGCTCGCCCCCGCCCGGATTTTTTCCAGAGCCTCCGCGCCCGTCGAGACGCCGCCGCAGCCGATCAACGTGAGGCGGCCTTGGGCGAGGCGAGAGGCGCGGGCGAGAACCTCCGTCGAAAGCGCGAAAAGCGGCGCGCCGGAGAGCCCGCCCGCCTCGGCCTTGTCCCGCGCCCGCAATCCCGCCGGCCGCGCCGTCGTCGTGTTGCCGATGATGAGGCCCGCCGCCCCGCCCGCGACCGAAGCCTCCACCACCGCGGCGAGCGCTTCCTCCGAAAGATCGGGCGCGATCTTCACGAGCAAAGGCGGCGGCTTCTCCACGAGCGCCGTGATCGCGCCCAAGATCGAAGCCAGCGGCGCCCCGCCCTGAAGGTCCCGAAGCCCCGGCGTGTTGGGCGAGGAGACGTTGATCGCGACGTAATCGACATAAGGCGCCACCGCAGCGACCAGGGCGGGATAGTCGCGCACCGGGTCCGCGCCCTCCTTGTTGATCGCGACGTTGGCTCCCAGGACAGTGGGCGCCCCGAGGACGGCGGGGCGCGAGCGAAGTGCCCTGAGCCGTGAGACGAAGGAGGTGAGGCCGCGCCCGTTCATCCCCATGCGGTTGATCGCCGCGCGGTCCTCGGCGAGCCGGAAGAGGCGGGGCCGCGGATTGCCGGGCTGGGGCTGGGGCGTGACGCCGCCCGCTTCGACGAAGCCGAAGCCGAGACGCATCAGCGGGAGGACGGCGACGGCGTTTTTGTCGAAACCGGCGGCGAGCCCGATCGGGTTGGCGAAGCGGAGCCCGAACGCCTCGGTCGCCAGGATCGGATCCTCCGGGGCGGTCGCGCGGCCGGCGAGCCCGAGCCGGAGTGCCGCGAGCGCCAGCCCATGCGCCCGCTCGGGGTCGAGCCGCCCGAGGAGGGCCATTGCGAGCCTGGATCCGGACATGGCGGGAAGCTGGCGCAAGCGGGCGGGACTGGCTAGACCGGCCGGCGCGATGTGGAACGAGCCCTATCTCGAGACCTGCTGCCGGGCGACGCTGCATCGGCTGGTGCTCGCCGGCGCGATCGGCCGGCCGGACGGGCTCAAGGACGGCCCCTGCCTCCAGCGGCTCGAGGCGATGGGGCTCGTCTGCCACCGCGCCGATTCCCGATTCGAGATCACCGCGCTCGGCCAGGAGCGCCACGACCGGGAGATCCTCAAGCGCGCCGCGCCCTGAGCCGAGCCCTTTCCTTCCGCGCCGCCTGCCGTCATGATCGTTAACTTCCATCGCGCGCTTCTCCGCGCGCTCCAGGCGCAACGCCCATGCAACATGACGACATATGGCGCGCGCTCGACACGCTCGCCGCCGAACACGGCCTCACCGTCTCCGCCCTTGCCCGCCGCGCCGGGCTCGACCCGACGACCTTCACGCCGGCCAAGCGCCAGCTCCCGGACGGGCGCGCCCGCTGGCCGAGCACCGAGAGCCTGGCGAAGGTGCTGATCGCGACGCGCACGCCGCTTGAATCCTTCACCGCGCTGGTGAGCGGCGCGCGGGCGCTGCCGCGGGCGCTGCCGCGGCCGGGGCTGAGGCGGCTGCCGCTCCTGCCGCTGCCGTGCCCCTCGACCGACGGCTTCTTCGACGGCGAGGGCAGGCCCACCGGCAATGCGCCCGAGGAGTTCGACCATCCCGAGATCGGCGATCCCGCGGCCTATGCGCTGGCGATCGGGGATGCCGAGATGGCGCCGGTGTTTCGCCAGGGGGACATCGTCATCGTCTCGCCGGCCGCGCCGGTTCGGCAGGGCGACCGCGTCGTCGTGCGGCTCCGCAAGGGCGCGCTCTTCGGCCGCGAGCTCTTCGAACGGGCGGCGCGGCGGCTGGTGCTCCGCCGCTTCGCCCCGCCGCAGCCGGTGCAGCGGCTCGACCTCAACGAGGTCTCCTTCATGCACCGGATCGTCTGGTCGAGCCATTAGGGTACCCACGATCTGGCCCATCTAAGGGGGGTGTAGGGGAGAGGGGCTTGACACGGTTTCGATATATCTTATGTTCCGATATATCGAAACCTAGTCAAGAGGACCAACACATGTACTACCGTCACTCTCATGAAGAAGCCCATGGCTGCCGCGGCGGCAGGCGCTTCATGTTCCGCGGGCGCCATGGCGGCGGCGGGCGGATGTTCGAGCAGGGCGCGCTCCGGCTCGTCATGCTCCGGCTGATCGAGGAGGCGCCGCGCCACGGCTACGAGCTGATCAAGGAGATCGAGGACCGGCTCGGCGGGGCCTACAGCCCGAGCCCGGGCGTGATTTACCCGACGCTCACGCTGCTCGAGGAGCAGGAGCTGATCCGCCAGGAGGCGGAGGCGGAGGGCAAGAAGCGCTACGCGATCACGGAGGCGGGGCAGCGGTTCCTGGCCGAGAACGCGGCCGACGTGGATGCGCTGTTCGCGCGGATGGCGGAGGCGGGCGCGGGCGGCGCCGGACGCCTCCAGCTCTACCGCGCGATGCACAATCTGCGCACGGCGCTCAGGCTCCGGCTCACGCGCGGGCGGCCCTCCGAGGAGGAACTGCGCGCCATCATCACGACGCTCGACGCCACCACGCGCGAGATCGAGCGGAGCTGAGCGGGCGGCCGCCGGCGCCAGGCGCCCGCGGCCACCATGCATGCGCCCCGCTCGCAGCTTTACTGCGGCGGCTGGCCTTCGATGCGCTTTAGCAACTGTTCTTCCAGCCAAGCGCGATGCTGCTTGAGCAGTTCGACGTGAGCCTGAAAACTGTCGAGCATGTCGACGACCTTCCGGTATTCCTGGCAAAGCGCGTCGAAGTTCTCGTCCCTCGCGACGAGCTCACGTACGGTCGCTTCGTCTTCCGGGAACTTTGCCAGCAATGACCGGATTCGCTCAACCATGGCATCAGGCTCTATCGTTACGCAATCAGAGATCGCTCCCCATGTTGCCTCGGATGCCGTTTCGCCGGACGAGATAGGCGACGCCGGATCAACCCTTGATCTGCCGGATCTCCTCGACGATTTCGGGATTGGCCAGCGTTGAGATGTCGCCGGCATCCTCGTTGTTCGAAATGGCCGCCAGGACGCG
This sequence comes from uncultured Pseudomonadota bacterium, assembly GCA_963745975.1. Lineage (GTDB taxonomy): Bacteria > Pseudomonadota > Alphaproteobacteria > Acetobacterales > Acetobacteraceae > JAKAWQ01. Next base: position 399,365 of record CAVUZJ010000007.1, on the reverse strand, counting down.
GCGCATGATCTTCCCCGAGCGTGTCTTCGGCATGTCGGGCACGATCGTGATGCGGCGAGGCCGGGCGATAGGACCGATCTCGCGGACCACCGAATCCTCCACGCGCTTGCGGATTTCCTCACTCGGCTGGTATCCGGGCTTGAGCGAAACGTAGAGATCCGGAACCCTGCCTTTGATCTCGTCTCGCGCAGGGATCACTGCCGCTTCCGCGACCTGGTCGACCAGAAGGCTCGCAGACTCGATCTCCTTGGTCCCGAGCCTGTGCCCGGCGACGTTGATGACGTCGTCGATCCGGCCGAGGATGCGATAGTAGCCATCGGGCGCCTGCAAGGCGCCGTCACCGGCAAAATACGGCCAGTCGCGCCAGTCCTTGCTGTTCCGGTTCTTGCAGTACCGCGTGTAGTACTGCTGCACGAAGCGATCGGGGTCCTTCCAGATCGTCTGGAATATGCCTGGCCAGGGATTCTGGATGCAGATGTTTCCGGCGCGGCCGGAGCGCGGTGGAATCTCGTTGCCATCGTCATCGTAGATGATCGGGTGGATGCCCGGCACGCCCGGCCCCGCGCTTCCCGGCTTCATCGGGTGAAGGGCCGGCACCGTGCTGCAGAGAAATCCACCGTTCTCGGTTTGCCACCAGGTGTCGACGATGACCGCTTCGCCCTTGCCCACGACGTCGTGGTACCACCGCCACACCGCGGGCTCGATGGGTTCGCCGACCGTCGTCATATGCTTGAAGTGGTAATGGTATTTTGCCGGCTCATCGGGCCCGGCACGGCGGAGCGCGCGAATTGCCGTCGGCGAGGTGTGAAAGATGTTGACGTCGAGTTCCTGGGCGATGCGCCAGGGACGCCCCGCGTCGGGATAGGTCGGCAGCCCCTCGTACACGACCGAGGAAGCAGCAAGGGCGAGCGGCCCGTAGACGATGTAGGAATGACCCGTGATCCAACCGATATCGGCCATGCACCAGTAGACGTCCTCGGGATGGATGTCCTGAATGTATTTCGCTGTCCCGGCAACATAAGCGAGATAGCCGCCGGTACTGTGCTCACAGCCCTTCGGCTTCCCGGTCGTCCCGCTCGTGTACATCAGGAACAGGGGGGCTTCCGCCGGCATCTCCAGCGGGTCGACGCGGCGATGCCTGAAGAGCGACAGCACGTCGTTGACGATGAAATCGCGGCCCTCGACAAGCGGCGTCTTGGCGGAATAGCGCCCCGGATGTCTCTGCCATACGAGCACCTTCTCCAGCGTTACGCCTTCTTTCTTTGCCTCGTCAAAAGCGATGTCCGCTTTTTCCTTGTGATCGAGGAGCTGGCCGCCGCGGTAATACGCGTCCATCGTGATCAGGACGCGGCTTTCGGAATCGACGGCGCGATCCGCGGTCGCCTTGCCGCTGAAGCCGCTGAAGACCTCCGAGTGAACGATGCCGAGTCTGGCGCAGGCGAGCATCGTTATGGGGAGCTCCGGCACCATCGGCATGTGCAGCGTCACCCGGTCGCCCGTCTTGAGGCCGCAGAAGTCCCGCAATAGCGCGGCGACCTCGTTCACGCGGACGAAGAGCTCCTGGTAGGTGAGATGCTGAATGGCCTCGCCCTCGGGCTCCGGAACGAAGTGGATCGCCGTCTTGTTCTTGTATTTGGGGAGATGGCGATCGACACAGTTGTAGGAGGCATTGATGCGACCGCCGACGAACCATTTCCAGAACGGCGGATGGCTGGTGTCGAGCGTGACGTCCCAGGTCTTGTACCAATCGAGAAGATCGGCGTACTCCTTGAAGCATTCCGGGAACTTGTCGAGGCTGAAGCGCTCGAAGACGGCCTCGTCGGTCAGGTTGGCCTGAGCAATAAATGTCTTCGGCGGCCGGACGTAGGCTTCTTCCTGCCAGTGGACCGCAATCTCGGCCTCCGACACTTCTGTCGTTCTGTCCTGTGCCATGCGTTGCCTCCCGAATTATGGCGTAGCGGTACGAAGCCACGCTCGCCATGGAAGCGGAATGATAACACTGACGGACCTTTGGCCGAAAGTCCGGTGCCGGCCAGCCGCGCGGTCTTGACCGGCATTGCCCGGACGGGCGGCCTTTCCCGCTTTTCGATGGCAGGTCAGGCGAGGGTCCCGCCGTGCAGGTCCGCGGGCCGCCCGCGCAGCCGGCGTGCTCGCGTTCGCGCCGGGGATCGGGATATTCGCGCTCTGCTGCGGTGCAAAAGACCGGCCGCACCCCTCGTCGGCGCCCGGGGCCTTTTCGGCATGATCGCGCCGCACCGGGACGCCTGGCGGATCGGGGAGAAACGGCCGCTCGTCTATTGCAGCGAAATGGGTCTTCCTCGATCTGGGCGGTGGCCGGCGGCCGGTTGAGCGCCTTATGAGGCTCGGGCGCGGCGGCCTCACCGAGGACGTGCGTCGCGGCTGCGTCACGACGCCCGGCGCCACCACGCGCGAGATCGAGCGGAGCTGAGGGGGCGGCGCGTGCGCCCTCCTTTTTGGCCTCCGGTCGTTCTATAATGCGCGCACGGTACGGCGGAGCCGCGGCCCCGCCGGCCGCGTCGAGGGCGCCATGGCCGAGGGAACCGAGGCGCAATTCATCGAAAGCACCGCCGGCCAGGTGGCGGCCGAGCTCGCGCGGCGCGGGGTTGCCGCTGACCAGCGGGTGACAATCGCCATCGAGCCGGACGGACCGGACGACTGGATCGCGAAGGCGCGGAGGTTCGCGCGGCCGAGGGTGATCGCGGAGGGCTGGTCGGACGAGGACATCGACCGGCTGGTCAAACAGGCGCAGCGCGAAGTCGAGCCGCGCCTTGGATGAGGTTGGTCGTCGATACCAACATCTTCGTAAGCGCCGCCCTCAAGGATCAATCCTGGCCCGGCCGGACCGTGCGGTGGCTCGCGAAGTAGGACGGCCTTCTCAAGAGCTCCGCGACGGAACAAGAGGTCATGCTGGTGTTCGAGCGGCCTTGCTTCGCGCCAAAGATAGCGCCGTTCTTCCTCGACAACTTGCGCCGGATGTTCGCCGTCGCGGAACCGGTGACGATCACCGAGCGCATCCGCGCATGCCGTGATGCTCGCGACGACAGGTTCCTGGAGCTTGCCGTCAATGGGCGTGCCGACGTGATCGTGTCGGGCGACGCCGATCTGCTGGCGCTGGACAGGTTCCGGGGAATCCCGATCGTGACGCCGGGCGCCTTCGTTCATGCGGGCCTGCGGCGGCGAGGGGACTGACCTTCATAAGAGCGACGGGCGCCCGCTGTAGGCGCCGGAAGGAGGGTGCGCATTATGAGGAAGCAATTGCCGGGACTGGCAAGCGATAAGGCGGCGGAGCGGTTTGTCGCCACGTCCGACCTGACGGAATACGACCTTTCGGGAATGCGGGTGGTGCGCTTCGAATTCCAACGGAAGACCGAGCGGGTGAATATGCGCCTGCCGCGTCCGCTGCTGGACGCCGTGAAAGCCTCGGCGGCCAAGGCGGGAGTGCCGTATCAGCGGTTCATCCGCCAGGCGCTCGAAAACGCCGTGCAACCCCGCAAGGGGTCATGACGGCACGGGTCCGGCGATCGGGCTGATCAGCCGGGTTTATTTGAGCTCTTGTGAAGGCGACCCGCTGGGCGGCGCGCCGCCGCCCGAGGACTGGCGCGACCGTTCACCGGGGCTTCGCGGGGTTTCCAGAATGGCTTTTATGCGACGGTGGACCGCCCGCGCGCGTCGCGCTTCCCGCCGCGGCCAGCCGGTGATAATCCCCACGCATCTTTCCGCCGCCGCACGCATGGGCGCACCTCACGAACAGTTGATCGGAGTCGCGCCCATAAAATGATAAATATATGGTATTTCTATCATTCCATAGGAAAGGAAGGATGACACAATGCCACGACCGAAGGGAGCTAAGAACAAGAGCCCGCGCGAACTGAAGGCGGAAGCCAAGCGCCTTGAGGAGAAGGCTAAGCTTAAGACGCGGATCGCGCGCCTCGAAAAGAAGAAGTGAGTCGAGCGGGCCGCTTCCTAGCGTGAACTGTCGCCGCGTGGTTGCAAGCCGACCACGCGGCAGGGCTGTACAGAAATCAAGCAGACCGTGTGAAAACGGGGTCCGCTGCGATGCTGGCGACTTCGACCATCAGAAGCGCGCCGTGAGGCTCCTGTCACCCTTACAGCCGGTTTCGTCGGAAACCGCCAGTTCGACACCCTGATCTTGGGCAATGATGCCAGCGGCTCGGCAAAATCCCACGCCTATGCGCCTCTCAGGCCGCCAATGCGGTCATCAGCTCGGCAAATCCGACGATATTGAGCACCCGCCGGAGATTGTACGCGAGTGCGGTCAGGCTGAATTCGGCGCGAACCTTCTGCAGACCGCGCATCAGAAAGGCACCCTGGTTCATCCACTGCTTGATCGAGCCAAATGGGTGCTCGACCGTCTCACGCCGCTGGTTGAGGATGTCAGGCCGCCGCGCGAGGCGGGCCTGCATCCGGTCCAGGACCGCTTCGTTCTCGAGACGAGATACCGTGCGGAAAGCACCGTCGGTGCAGCGTGAACGGATCGCGCAATCGTCGCAGGCCAGCTTGTTCACGTAGTTGATCTTCTTCAGGTTACGCAGCAGAGAAACCGAATAGGGATGCAGCCGCTGACGGGCCGGACAAATGTAACTGTCGGTGGCAACGTCATAGCTGAACTCATCCTTACGAAACAGGCCCGCCTTGACCGAAGGGCCTCTCTGAGGCCGCGGCACATAGGGCATGATCCCGGCTTTCTCGCAGGCCTCGATGTCTTCGATCTTGAAATAACCCTTGTCGGCCGCGACCTTGATTGTCTCGACGCCAAGGACTTCCTTCGCTGGTTCGGCGGTTTGCGTCAGTAGGCCCATGTCAACGACCTGATTGGTAACCTGCTGCTCGACGATCAGCTTGTACTTTACATCGACGGCGACCTGAACGTTGTAGCCGACCGCAACACGCGTGTGTGCCGCCATCGCCCGGCTGTCGGGATCGGTCAGCGAGATCTGGTCCTCTCTGGTGCGGTCGAGTTGCGCCAGCATCCTTTTGCACCGGGTGCGCCGCGTGCGGATCGCGGCGATCTTCTCAGCCAGGTTCTTGACCCGCGAGCCACCCGTCTTCCTCTCGGCGGCATCGCTCTGGTCGAGCCGTTGCAGATAGTCGTCGAGCTTGGCATCGGCCAATTCGATGAACTTCCGCAGGGACGCGCGGGTGAAGTTGCGATCCTTATTGTTGACGGCTTTGATCCGGGTGCCGTCCACGGCGAGCAGTTCGCGGCCGAACAGGTCCATCTGGCGGCAGAGCAGCACGAACTGGCGGAACACTGGACGGAAGGCGCTGCGGTTGTCACGTCGAAAATCGGCGATGGTCTTGAAGTCGGGCTTCAGGTGGCGCAGCAGCCAAATCACCTCGATGTTGCGGTGGGTCTCGGCTTCGAGCCGGCGGCTTGACCGGACGCGGTTGAGGTAACCGTAGACGTAGAGCTTCAGCAAATCCTTGGGTGCATATCCTGGGCGCCCTGTCATCTTCGGTTCGACGCGCCCGAAGCCCGCGGCGGCGAGGTCCAGCCCGTCAACGAAGGCATCGATGAAGCGGACGGGGTTCTCTTGGCCGACATATTCGTCCAGCGATTCCGGCAACAGCAGGGTCTGGGATCGATCAGGGCCGGAGATGTGCCTCATGGGCGGAATTCTAACACAGCTCCCGCCGAGCCGGAGTCCGTTTCGGTAGAGATTTCATACGGTCTGCAAGACTTATGCGAAGAACCTAGACCCCTGAAAACAGGGCGCTTTTCTTTTGAACGAATTGGCGCCATAAGTCCCGCATGATCTACGGCTATGCTCGCGTCTCGACCGACGGCCAGGGCGTCGCTGCCCGGGTGGCGGCCCTAACGGCCGCCGGGGCCGGGAAGGTGTTCCGAGAGGCGGCAAGTGGGGCCAAGACCGACCGCTGCCGGCTTCGGCATGTCCTTGACCGGCTCGACGCCGGCGACGTGCTGATGGTGACGCGGCTCGACCGGCTCGCGCGATCCACCCGCGACCTCTTGAACACTCTCGCCGCCATTGCCGAGCGCAAGGCCGCGTTCCGATCCTTGGGCGACGCGTGGGCCGACACCGCCGCACCGCACGGGCGGCTCATGCTGACCGTCTTAGGCGGTCTCGCCGAGTTCGAGCGCGATCTTATCCGCGCGCGCACGGCCGAAGGCCGCGAGCGGGCCAAGGTGCGCGGCGTCGGACTCGGCCGCAAGCCGAAGCTCACCCCGCGCCAGCAGCGCGGGGCCATCCGCCGCCGCGACAGCGGCGACGAAACCCTTGCTGACATCGGCCGCAGCTGCAATGTGAGCGGCAGCACGATTTCAAAACTCTCGACCTAACTGTGCGCCAGCTTAGGTCAGGCATTCGTTGGGGAATTTTCCGTATTAGAAGGGTCTCGAGCAATCATCTCTCCGAGCCACCGTCTGTCACAAAGCACGAAGAGACCTTGAATCACGGTAGCGAGAAGAAAGCGATGAGAAGCAATGAGAAGGTCTGGTATTATCCCGCCGATGAAAACTCCAGCTCCCTATCTGGGCCCTTCACAATCTCAGAGTTAGACTTTCTCAGGTCGGAAGGGAAGTTGAGCGACTTTACGCAGTGCTACACGGCCGAAATGGCAAAGCAAGGGCCTATGGCACAGCCCATTATCTATATGATGCTTCCGCGCCTTGATGCAGAATTCAGTCCAACTGTTGAAGAATTTTGCGCGGCCAGAACTGGCAAGCGGGTGACGGTACTATCAGGGCCGAATAACTGCGGGAAAACTCTTCTTCTGAAGCAAGTCTGGTCTCTGGTAGGTCAAGATGGGTATCTTCTCGGGTGCAACCGATTTTATCACATCGATGTGCTCAATAGCCGCAAGAATGACCCGATCGAATTTCACCGGTTGTTCGAAAACTTCTCTCGGACCAATGATACCGCTCAGCAGAACACAGAAAATAATGAACTCCAGCTCGAACAGATCATAACCAGCCTTAACAACTCGCAACGAGGCAAGCTGTTCTGCCTTTGTGAAAACCTTCTGGGTAACAACTTTTCTCTCCAACGGACGCAAGTCGACAATGACTTCAGCCCATTCTACATAGATATGGACGGTGAAAACCTCCGGTATGGAAGCACCGGGACCCGCCTTCTTTTAACTCTTCTGGGTGTCCTATTGAACGACCGCTTTTCTGTTGTCCTATTGGATGAACCAGAGTTGGGCCTAAACCCACGTATCCAATCTGTCCTTGCGCGATTTATGTACGATGCTGGCGAACGGCAGAAATTCTGCCCGCACCTAAAGCAGCTTTACATATCTACCCACTCTCACTTACTACTAGACCGCGGTTCACTGTCAAACAACTTCGCGCTTACGAAAGCAGGTCCCCATATCTCGATCGGAGAAATACAAACGGTTGCTGACTTTCACCGGTTGCAATTCGCGATGCTCGGAAACGATTTGGAGTCTATCTTCTTGCCTTCCGCCATCGTAATGGCAGAGGGCATGTCGGATGTGACCTTTCTTACTAAGGCAATCCGGCTTCACATCCCAGATCGGAGTGTTTCTGTGGTAAAGTTGGGTGGTGAAGGCAATTTGCTTGAGAGGATAAGATTTCTCGGCGATGCCTTTGGTGATTTTAGGAGCAGCCCCTACCGGGACCGTACTTTTGTGCTCCTCGATAAAACGCGAAGCACGAGAAGGGACCGAATTGTTGCCCTCGGGGTTCCCGAGGATAATATCGCTATTCTGAGCAAAAATGGGATTGAATATTACTATCCACTACGGCTCATCTCGAACCGATTCCGCTGTACGGCCTCCGAGCTTGTAGATATACAGCTAGAGAAAGACCCGATTGAATATAATGATATCCGGTTTTCAAAAAGGGCTCTGGCTGAAAGCGTGAGTGAGGGACTTCTTGTCACGGATCAACTAGATAGTGAGGTGGACAGTTTCATCCAACGGATAAAGTTGTCCACCACGTGACGATGGTGGGGAACATCGCCGCACAGACTGGACGGGCCCACTACAACGCTCACCGTGCGCGAAGCCCGCATTCATGCCTCACCCGTCGCGCATTGGCCTAGCTTAGGCCGTTAGGGGCTATAGATCGATCATATATCCATCAGCCTCGGACACAACAGCCGCGCCGAAGCCGATTTTCCACAAACGACCTTCTGGGGCAAGCGGAGTCCCGGCCTCACGGAGGCTCGGAGGTCCAGAGGGTGAAGGCGCAGGCCCGACGCGCTTCCGCGGCTGGGGGCGCCGCGATCAGCGAACCGATCGGCCGCGCGCGCGCCGGCAGCGCCGGCGCCGCGGCGCCCGACACACAATAAGGATGAGCAGCAATCCGATGACAGCACACGACGCCACAACAGCGCAACAATTCTACCATGGGACGCGGGCCGACCTGAAACCGGGAGACCTAATCGTTCCCGGCTACTGCTCCAATTACGGAGCGCTCAAACAGGCGTCCTGGGTCTATCTGACTGGCACACTGGATGCGGCCATCTGGGGAGCCGAGCTGGCGCAAGGAGGAGAACGGGGGAGGATTTATGTCGTCGAACCCACCGGGCCTTTCTACGACGACCCCAACCTGACGGACCAGAAACTTCCCGGCAATCCGACGCAATCCTATCGCTCCCGCGAGCCGCTCCGAGTCATGGGCGAGGTCACCGAGTGGCGAGGCCACTCCCCGGAAAGGCTGAAGGAAATGAAGGACCATCTCGAACGCTTGGAGGCGCAAGGCGTTGAGGCGGTCGATTGAGCACTAGACGAGCATAGGCCCGGAATTGCCGAGCTTTGCTTTGGATTGCGCCCGGTGCCGTGGGCCGCGATGGCTGCCTGCGGGATCGGGCGGGGCCGAAAGGCCCCTACGCGGCGCAGGCATCGCGGGAGGGGGGAGCCGCGCCGGCGGCGCGAAGCGTTCGCGCGGGCGCGTCGGCGCTTCGGCGGTCGGTCGATGCGCGCGCGTGGCGGTGGATCATGGCTTGGAGGAACCGATCATGCAGCCGCGCCTTCCAAGCCGAGAAAAACCGCAAGCCCGCGGCTCACGACCTGCATGGTCGCGCCGTCGAGCCGTCCCAGCACCTTGCCGATCCTGTCGCGGGGAACGGCAATTGCCTTGTCGAGCATGACTTGCGACGGCGTGCGCAATCCGTTCCCGTCGGCCGGCTGCACGGTCACGCGGAAGGTCGGCCAGTCATGCAGCTCGCCGGTGAGGCGCAACACCGTGACGCTGGGGAGCTCGTTGAAAGCGTCGGCCTGAATGACGAGGGCCGGCCGTGGCTTGCCATAGTCGCCGGCAACGGCAATCGTTACGAGGTCGCCGCGCCGCACGGCCGCTACTCTCGCCAAAAGCTCTCATCCTCGAGCTCGCGCATGACCGCGTGTTCGTCGCTGCCCGGATCGCGGGCGCGTTCCGCGGCTTCCAGCGATTGCCGCCGGGCTTCCGCCTCAAAGGCCCGGCGCTCGCGTTGCTTCACATAGGCCCGCATGAAGTCCCGCAGCACTTGAGCCGCGGGCTTGTCTTCGGCCTCGGTCACCCTGGTGAAGGCGGCCTTCAGCGCGGGATCGATGCGGAAATTGAAACTGGTTTCCTTCGGGTGCTGACTGGTTCGAGGCATGATTGATTTCCGTATATGCAGATTGTGGATATAATGCACATACATGCCGCGCTCAAGGCAGGTTGATCGGGGAGTTGTTTCTGCTCCGGTTGGGAAGCTTGTCGTCGGTGCCCTGGTGGTGGCGCGGGACTCTTCGACGCGGCGCGTGACGCGGCCGCGTCAGCGCTGGGACGGGGCGTCCCGGGCGGCGGGGAGCGCGGCGGGCGTTTGGCCGGATCGAAACCGAGCGCCGGTGCCGACGAGCCAAGGATTGGAGCCGCCTCGCCCATCGTGGCGCTGCGGCGCGCCCCAGTGGACCCGCTCAGCCGCGCCGCCGCCCCCGCGCACACGCGGATCGACCCGGGAAAGCCCTCGTTGTCCCGCACGCGAGCGCGGCTCCCCCCGCGCACGCGGGGGTCGACCCGGTCATGGCCGGGGTTCCTCGCCGGCGAACGCGACCAGTTCCCGCAGGGCGGCCAGCGCCGCCTCGAAGCCGATCCGTTCCCCGGGCGCGGCGAAGGACACCGCGTCCACGAAATCCTCGTATTCCCGTGCCCACAGCCGGTCCGCGCTCAGCCGTTCGAGCATGTCCGCAAACAGCGCGGCGGGACCGGATGCGCCGGCGGCGCGCCTATAGGCGGGAGACGCGCGCCCAAATCCGGGGCTGTGGATCGGAAGGCCCGCCATCTGGGCCATCGCTGCACCGCAGCAGGGGGGTCGCCGGGCCCTGGCCGACGAAATCCCCGTGAGGCGGCCTGAGAGGGGACTACAGTCCGCTGCGAAGGGCGAAATCGACGACTATCCGGGCAATCCCGGATCGGGCGGGGCTCTGGATGCGCAACTTGGCGGGGTGAAGCGCGGTGATGATTTTTTTTGAAGGACGCAACTTGTTGGAGGACATGGCACTGGTGATGTGCGTTGGCGCGCTCGCTGCCGTCATCTGTCAGTTGCTGCGGCAGCCCCTGGTGGTGGGCTACTTGATCGCCGGGATCGTGATCGGGCCACACACGCCGGGGCTGTTCGTCCCTACGGAGCGGATCCTCGTCCTCTCGAAGATCGCCATTGCCATACTGATTTTCTCGATCGGTCTGGAGTTCCAATTTCGCCGGCTGATACGGCTTGCTCCCACCGCCGGATTGGTCGCCCTAATCCAGGCCGCTTCGATGATGTGGTTGGGCTATCTGGCGGCGCGCCTGATGGGCTGGACGCCATGGGAGAGCCTGTTGACCGGCGCGATCGTGTCGATTTCCGGCGCCGTCATAATAGCCAAGGCCTTGGAAGAGGTGCCGGTGGATTCCAGAGTGCGGGAATTGGTCTTTGGCGTGGTGCTGTGCGAAGACGTGATCGGGATCTTACTATTGGTGGTGTTCAACACGCTGGCGGATGGGGGTGAGCTTTCGCTTCGCGCACTCTCGGTCGAGACCGCCCTCCTAAGTTTATTTATCATAGCGGTGATTCTGATTGGATTGAATACGGTCCCGCACGTGGTGCGCAGGGTCGCGCGGTCCAACCGGCCGGAAGCCCTCTTGATTGCCAGCCTGGGGCTGTGCTTCGCCTTTGCGGTGATTGCCGAGCGGCTGGGTTACTCGGTCGTGCTGGGTACGTTCCTGGCCGGATCGTTGGTGGCCGAATCAGGACGGGGAGCGGAGATTGAGAAGTTGTTAGAGCCGGTGCGGCACGTTTTCGGCGCGATTTTTTTCGTTTCGGTCGGGATGCTCATCGACCCGCGGGTCCTGGCCGCGCACTGGTTCGCGCTGGTGGTGCTCAGCGCCGTGGTCGTCGCGGGCAAGATCATCAGCGTCACAATAGCCTCGGCACTCGTTGGCGAGCGTCCCGATACCGCGGTCAAAACCGGGTTCACAATGGCGCAGATCGGCGTGTTCTCGATCCTTGTCGCCGGTATTGGCTCTGGCGGTTTCGCCGCGCGCGGCACTCTTTACTCATTGACGGTGGGGGTCGTCGCCATAACCGCCTTTCTGTGCCCGTTGCTGATCCGGGCGTCCAATCCGGCTGCGAATTGGATCGATCATCATCTCCCCATGCCGGCCCAGAGCACGCTTGCTCTATATGGCGGCTGGTTGGAACGAGTCCGCAAATCTCCTGAACCCGCGGCGGTTCTGGGAGCCGAGGCCGGCGAGAGCGAGCCGACGGCCCCTGAGTAATACCAACTCCCCGTGAGACAGACTGAATGAGAGATTCCCGCTCCATATCAAACGGTCACTGGGGCCCGCCGGTTTCGAGCTTCACATTCTCCTCTCAGATGCTATCGGAGCCATAGTCAAGGAGCATGGGGTCTATGACGGCGGGAAGAAGATCACGGGCCGCAAGCGGCACGCGATGGTTGACACCGACGGCCGCGCGCTCAAGCTGCAAAGCCACGCCGCCGACATCCAGGATCGCGACGGGGCCGGGCGGCTGCTGCGGGCCTCGCGCCCAAGCTGGCCGTTCGTGCAGCTCGCCTTTGCCGACGCGGGCTACCAGGGGCCAAAGGTCGCCTCGTCCAGCACCATCCGGGTCGAGATCGTGCGCAAGCCCGCCGGCCAGATCGGCTTCACAGTCCACGCCCGGCGCTGGGTGGTCGAACGGTTCTTCGCATGGATCAACCGAAATCGCCGGCTCGCCAAGGATTTCGAGGCCACCATCGCTTCCGCTGACGCTTTCCTCTACGCCGCATCCGCTATCCTGCTCCTACGAAGGCTGGCACGTTGAAGAACCGATTCGAGACAGACTCTTAAAGGGAGAAAGAAGGGCGGAGGAATCAGTGCAGGGCGCTCGGCAAGTTGTTGAGCCTTATTCTAGCCCGGCATCCTCTCAAAGCTCTGCAGTTCTCCGCCAAGCTGTACCCAGGGCTGGGCGCTAGCGCAGTAGATTTGAGATTTTGGTTTCACCCAGTTTGGATCATCAAGCGTGCCGATGGCGATCATTACGATGCCGGGCGCCATCTCGGCCTCGTCCATGACGGAGGCCCCGCACTCCGGGCAGAATAGCCGCTCGATCGGCTTGCCGCTGTCGCCGAGCTTGGTAAAGCCTTTCAGGGTCCCCGTCACGGTGACCGCCGGCTTCGGCAGGCCGATCACTCCGGCGAAGGCGCTGCCCGTGAACTTCTGGCAGTCATGGCAATGGCAGAGTCCGACGAACGCAGGCTCCGCATCGGCGCTATAGCGGACTTTGCCGCATAGGCAGCCACCGGTAATCGTCGGCATGGGCGTCACCTCCGCTTTGATCGTTGCTGTGGTATAATAAAAGTTTGCCATGCCGGTGCGCTGCGGGGCAAGTGCCAAGTCGCGTGATCGGCGCGCCGCGGCCTCATTGAAGCAGGGCGCGCACGCCATCGGGTGTTTGGACCGCAGGCGATTTCGGCGGCATGTACGTTACGACCTCGTTTGCGGGTCGGATCCCCCCACCTCACCCTGCCCTCTCCGCCCCCCAAGGGGCGGAGAGGGTGAAGGAGATGGAGCGCCCTCCGGTATCAAGGGGCGGACGGGCAGCACGGGGCGGGATCGTTGGGGACGTGCGAGTCTTGCGAGCCGTAGCGCGTGCCGGCCGGCCGGCCGGCCGGGTCAGCGGGCGTCGAGGGGCTGAGGTTCCGAGGGCCAGATTTCGAGCCAGGAATTTTCGCTTTCGAACAGCGCTGCCGCGTGCAGCAACGCGGCGTCGGCATGGAAGCGGCCGACGAGCTGCACACCCAACGGCAAGCCTTCGGCCGTGAAGCCGCAGGGCAGGCTTATCGCGGGATGGCCGGTGAGGTTGAAGGGCATGGTCCAGGGGAACCAGTTGGACCGCACGTCGGCATATTCCCTTCCGTCTATCTCGAGTGTGCCGAACAGATCCTGCTCGATCGGCAAGGCGGCCCGCGAGAGGGTCGGCGTCAGCAGAAAATCCGCCTCGCGCAGCAACGCCTGCACATGGCGGAAGAGCGCGGCGCGATCGAACATCGCCTGTTGATAATCGACGCCGCGCACATCGTCGGCCAATGCGAGCTGGCGCAGCAGGGAGGGGCTCATCCGCGCGCCATCGCGCTCGGCCATGGAACCGAAGCGGGCGCGCCAAGTGGTGTGGTTGATGGCGCGCCAGATGGGCTCGACATCGAAGCCCTCGCCGGAGATTTCCGCCATCTCCGCTCCCAGTGCGGCGAACGCCGCCTTGGCTTGCTCGAAGGCTGTCGCCATCGCCGCCGAGATCGGCCGGCCCGGCGGCGCGGCGCGGACGAGGATGCGCCTGCCGAGAAGATCGCCCTCGGGCTGGGCCAACCGGACATAATCCGGCAGCGCACGGCCGATCGACCAAGGGTCGCTCTCATGCGGGCCGGCCATGGCCTGCAACATCAGGGCGGTATCCGCGACGCTGCGGGTCATCGGCGTCACGTACGTGTAGTTGCCGAATGCGTCCGGCACCTGGCTGTGCGGGATCGCTCCCAGGCTCTGCTTCAGCCCAACCACGCCATTGCAGGCCGCCGGGATACGGGTGGAGCCGCCGCCATCCGTCGCCACCGCAATCGGGCCGATGCCACACGCCACGGCAACGGCGGCGCCGCCGCTGGAGCCGCCGGCGCTGTGGCCAGCGCTCCAGGCATTGCGGGTGCGGCCGAAAAGCGGCGCGTCGGTCAGGCATTTGGCGCCGAATTCCGGTGTGGTGGTCTTGCCGAACAGAATGGCGCCGTGCCGGCGCAGCCGCGCCACCGCTTCGGCATCCTCCGTTGGCACATTCTCCGCCAGCAGGAGCGAGCCGAAGGTCGTGCGCATGCCCTTCGTGTTGACGATGTCCTTGACGCTGCAGGGAATGCCATGCAGCAGGCCGAGCGGCTCGCCGCGCATCACCGCCTGCTCCGCCTCGGCGGCCGCCTGCAGGGCAGCCTCCGGCGCCAGGGTGATGAAGCAGTTCAGCATCGGTTGCAGCCGCTCGGCGCGGGAGAGAACGGCGCTGGTCAGCTCGGCAGGAGAAATCTTCTTGCGCCGGATCAAGAGGCAAAGCTCGGTTGCCGGCAAAAGGCAGAGATCGTCCTGCATGCGTGCCTTCCTCTATGACTGTGCTCGATCAGCCCCGCGGCCGGCCGGATTGGTCGCGCCAACGGCCGTGGTGCAGGGGTGAAGGAGCCGGTCATGCCGCAGCACCTTCCAAACCGAGAAAAACCGCAAACCCTCGGCTCACGACCTGCATGGTCGCGCCGTCGAGCCGGCCCAGCACCTTGCCGATCCTCTCACGGGGAACGGCAATCGCCTTGTCGAGCATGACTTGCGAAGGCGTGCGCAATCCGTTTCCGTCGGCCGGCTGCACGGTCACGCGGAAGGTCGGCCAGTCGTGCAGCTCGCTGGTGAGGCGCAACACCGTGACGCTGGGGAGCTCGTTGAAAGCGTCGGCCTGAATGACGAGGGCCGGCCGTGGCTTGCCATAGTCGCCGGCAACGGCAATCGTTACGAGGTCGCCGCGCCGCACGGCCGCTACTCTCGCCAAAAGCTCTCATCCTCGAGCTCGCGCATGACCGCGTGTTCGTCGCTGCCCGGATCGCGGGCGCGTTCCGCGGCTTCCAGCGATTGCCGCCGGGCTTCCGCCTCAAAGGCCCGGCGCTCGCGTTGCTTCACATAGGCCCGCATGAAGTCCCGCAGCACTTGAGCCGCGGGCTTGTCTTCGGCCTCGGTCACCCTGGTGAAGGCGGCCTTCAGCGCGGGATCGATGCGGAAATTGAAACTGGTTTCCTTCGGGTGCTGACTGGTTCGAGGCATGATTGATTTCCGTATATGCAGATTGTGGATATAATGCACATACATGCCGCGCTCAAGGCAGGTTGATCGGGGAGTTGTTTCTGCTCCGGTTGGGAAGCTTGTCGTCGGTGCCCTGGTGGTGGCGCGGGACTCTTCGACGCGGCGCGTGACGCGGCCGCGTCAGCGCCGGGACGGGGCGTCTTGCGCCGTGGGGAACGCGGCGAGCGTTTGGCCGGCTCGAGGCGGGCGCCGATGCCGGCGAGCCAAGGATTGGAGCCGCCTCGCCCGTCGTGGCGCCGCGGCGCGCCGCAGTAGGCCCGCTCAGCCGCGCCGCCGCCCCCCGCTCACGGCCCGCCGCAGCAGATCGTTCGCTCGCGTCTGCCAGCCCGGCCCTCCGGCCTTGAGGCGTTCGATAACGTCGCGGTCGAGCCGCAGCGAGACCAACACCTTCGTGGGCGCCTTCTGCGGCCCGCGCTGGCGCCTCGCGTGCTCCGCCATGAACTCAGGCGGCATCACGAGTGCGGCCGGCAGCGCGCGCGCGAAATCCTCCTCGGTCCACTCGGGATTGTCCGGGTCCTCTGCGATCCCGCGCTGGATGGCCGCTTCTTCCTCCCGCGTGTTAAGCCTGATTTTCCGCTTCATAGCTCCTGATCTCCCGGTCGCTTGCGCGACGGAAGCTGATGATCCGCAAGCCCCGGCGCTCGACGGTAAAGACCACGGTGAACAGTCGATCCAGCTCGCTTTCCATCGGGCCGACCGCGATCAGCCTTATCTCGCCATAACCGAACCGGACGTCGGCGCGCACCAGCGCCCGCTCCCACCCGAACTGCTCGATCGAAACGAAGTCGAGGCCATGCTTGGCGATATTCGTGGCCCGCTTCGCTTCGTCCCAATCGGGCATCGGCTGTGCAGTGTAGATACAATCTGCCTGGCGGTCAAGCCTTATCGTATCTACAGTCCAGGCTCGCCGTGGAGTTCCCTACGCGGCGCGGGCCTCGGAAGAGAGGGAAGCCGCGTGGGGCAGGCGGTAGAGGACCTCGCCTTGGAAGAGGCGGCGCGCGGTGCGGTAGACGGTGGCGGAGGGGACATGGAGGCCGGCGCCGGCGCCGGTGACCTCGGCGGCGACGAGGATGGCGCCGGAGGGATGGCCGAGGCGGATGTCGGCGGCGGGATGGGCGAGGGCGGCGGGGATGCTGCCCGGGATGCGGCAGGCAACCGCGAGGCAGAGCGCGCCGGTGAGCGGCACCGCGCGGTGCGGCTGGCCGACGGAGATCATGCGGACGAGGAGGTCCGTCTCGTCGGGTTCGAGCATGCGCCCGGAGAGCGTGGGCGCGCGCGTGGGCGCGGCGACCATCGCGACTTTCGGGATGCTTCGGATCGCGCCGGCGGCGGCGATGTCAGGCGCGATGCCCATGGCGAGGGAGGCGGCGCGGCGGATCGCCTCGAGGCGGGCCATGAGGGTGGTGTTCGCCTCGATCGCGTCGGGCAGCTCGGTGCCGGAGGCGCCGAGGTCCGATGCGCGGACGAAGACACAGGGATTGGCGGCGTCCACGAGGCTCGCTTCGACGGGGCCGAGGTTGGGCACGTCGAGCGTGTCGGTCGGGTTGCCGGTGGGGAGGAGCTTTCCGGTTTTCGCCCCGCCCGGGGCGAGGAAATCGAGGCGGATGGGCGCGCCGGTGCCGGCCACGCCGTCGATCGCGAGCGCGCCCTCGACCGCCGCATAGCCCCCGTCCATCGGGAAGCGGGAGACGATGATCTTGCGTGTGTTCGTGTTGTGGATGCGGACGAGGGCTTCGGCGCCCGCGGGCCGCGGGACGAGCCCCTCGTCCGCCGCGAAGGGCCCGACCGCGGAAGACATGTTCCCGCAATTGCCCGCGTAGTCCACGTCCGGCGTCGCGACGCCGATCTGGGCGAAGGTGTAGTCCACGTCCGCGTCCGGGCGGCTCGGCGGGCCGATGACGCAGACCTTGGAGAGCGAGGAGACGCCGCCGCCCATGCCGTCGAGCTGGCGCCCGTTGGGATCGGGCGCGCCGATCGCGGCGAGGAAGATGGGGCCCCACGCCTCGCGCTCGCGCGGCAGATCCTCCGCGCGCAGCATCAGCGCCTTCGAGGTCCCCCCGCGCATGAAGACCGCCCGCAACCGCGCCTGCCGCATCGCTCTCTCCTCCGGTTCGCGTCGCGCGGAGGATAGCAGATTTCAGGCGGCGTCAGGCACCGCGGTTCGCCGGCGCTCGGCCCAGATGTCCCAGCCGACGAAGAGCGTGACGGCAAGCACGCCCGCGAGCGTGATCCAGCTCCACTCATAGGCGGGCGAGGGCAGCGCAATGAGGAAGGAGAGGATCGGCAGCGCCGCCATGCAGACGAGCACGGTGACCTCGTCGGTGCGGCGGAGTGCCAACTGGAGCAGCAGCAGCGGGATCAGCGTGCCGAGTGCGCCCACCGTCGCCATCAGCGCGAGCAGGCTCCCCTCGGGCACCGCGAGCGCTGTGCCCTCGAGGGGCAGCCAGACGAGCGCGATCGCGACCGTGAGGTAGAAGCGATGCGCGAGCACCGAGGCGGAGCTCCATCCGCTCGCCGCGAGCTGCTTGCAGGTGCTCGCCGAAAGGGCCGTGGTGATGCCGGTCGCCGTCGCGGCAATGATCGCGATCCAGACGAGCGCGCTCCCGGGCTCCGAGAGCGAGGAGGCGACCTCCTCCCAGCAGAGAAGCGCGCAGCCGGCGAGAATCCCGAGGCAGGCGAGCACGCGGAGGACCGGCGGCCAGGCTCGCGCCTGCACGGCGGCGAGCGCGAGCGCGGTGAAGAGCGAAACGCCGATCTCGATCGAGGCGAAGAGGGCCGGCGGCAAATGCTTGAGCGCGAAGAAGAAGCCGATGAAGCCGCCCGACGTCCAGACATTGGCGAGCACGAGAAGCAGGCGCCCCTCGCGCGGCAGGCGGAAGCGCACGCCCAGCAGGAACACCGAAGCCGTGAGGCTGAGGCTCACGAGGACGAAGAGCGGCGTCGAGATGCCTGCGAGGAAGGTGCCGTAGAGGACCGCACCCGCCGATTGCAGCACGATCGCCAGCAGCGTGAGGGATCGTCCGGGCGACATGGTCAGGCCTCGACGAGGGCGCCGAGAGGGGCGAGGCCATAGAGCAGGCCTTCGCTTTCCCATTCCCGGAAGGTTGCGATATCCGCCTCGATCTGGCGCCGCTCGTCGTGGATGAGGTAGACGACGCCACCGCAGCAGAGCCAGTCCTGCGTCTTCCACACACGCGCGCCGGGCGCGAGCCCGCGGTAATGCGCCTGGAAGGAGGGAAGCGCGCGCAGCCGCGCGAGGCCCTCGGTGCTGACCACTTCGGCGGGTTGCCGGAAGTTGAAGAGGAGCTTCGTCATGTGCCGGGCGAGCGCGTAGTGGCGGCGGTTGAAGAGCGCACAGCACTCGGCCGCGCCGGCGAGGAGGCTACGGGCGAAAACCATTGCGTGGCTCTCGGTTCCCCCCGCCTCGTAGGAGGCGCGGTCCATCGCCGCCCCCATGATCCTGGCCCCGGTCTCGATCAGCGCCGGGCCGCGCGGGGTCCATTTGAGCTCGCTGTGGCCGGCGCCGTTCTCGATGCCGAGCGCGTCGAGCGCGTCGAGCGTGTATTCCATCAGGGCGGCGGCTTGGGGCTCCCCCGGATCGAGCAGGGCGATCCCGCCCGGCACGACCGAGGAGCCGGAGACGGCGACTTCCATGCTCCAGATGTCGCTCACGTAATGGCGGCCGCCTCGGCTCACGCTGTTGACGATGAATTGCGGGCCGGGGAGGAAGGACTGCATCAGCACGCGGTCGTTGATGCCGCCGATGAAGTTGCCGCGGCCGAGAATTTTCTCCATCGCCGCATCGATATCGGCGTGATCGTGGCAGATGGTGACGCCGTCCGATCCCGCGCTCGCCATCGGCTTCATGACGATCGGCCAGGCGGCGTGGCGCGCGGCCCAGGCACGCGCCGCCGCTCCGGTGGTCACCGAGGCCTGCTCGGGCGCGAGGAGCCCGTGCCCGCGCACCGCCTCCATCATGGCGAACTTGTCGCGCCGGGCGGCGAGAGTCTCGATTCGGTTGGTGGGCAGCTTCATGCGGTGGGCGAGCCGCTCGGCGAAGGTCACGCCGAATTCCGATCCCGCAATGACCTCGTCGGGTGCCAGCGTCGCGAGCACCGCGGCCGCCGGCACGACGCCGCCGAGATAGCCGAGATCGGCGTCATAGGGCGCCGGATCGAAGGATTTCGCGACCGATGCCGGCACTTGCGCGGTCGAGCGGAGGTGCAGGCACTCGACGTCGCGGTCGAGAAGCTCGCGCACCAGGTCGCGGCCCGTCGAGTAGCCATCGACGATCACAATACGCTTCTGTTCACACGTGTTCATCGTTACAGGCTCCGTTTTCGCGCCCTGCGCCCGGGAGATTCCGGGCCGCTTCGGCGTTTTGCTGACGCCGTTATCGCTCCCGGGCGGTGCGCCGGCTTGTCGCGGCTCGCACCGGCAGTTATCGTTTTTTGCAATTCTGGGCGGAGGCGCCGCCATCTCCGGCGAGAGCCAGGTCAGTCCCTCCCTCATACCAGCCGGGCTGGTCGGCGAGGTCCGGCGCTCGACGGCCGGCGCGCGGCTCGCCGTCGACCATCGCCATCCCGAGCTCGAGTTCGACCTCGTCCTCAAGGGCGCCGGCGGCCTGGTGCTCGACGAGCGGAGCTACGCGCTCAAGCCGGGAACGCTGATCTGGCTGGTGCCGGGGCAGCGGCACCGGCTGGTGCGCTCGCCCGGGCTCGAGATGTGGGTGGTGAGCCTGCGGCCCGAGCTTCTCGATGCAGGCCGGATCGCCGAGCTGGCGGGCGCGCCGCTCCACATTCTGCCGGGCGAGGAGCTTCTCGATCTCGACCGGCTGCTGAGCCAGGTCGCCCAGGATTCCGACCAGCCCGCCGTCTATAACGCCGGCATCGCCTATCTCACGCTGCGGGCCTGGCGGGCGAGCCGCACGAGCCCGGCCGCGCGCACGCGGCCCATGCATGCCGGCGTTGCGCGGGCGCTGATGAAGCTGCGCGAGAGCGGGGCGGCCGTTTCGCTCTCGGAACTCGCCGACGCGGCGGGGATCGCGGCGCCCTATCTGAGCCGCCTGCTGGTCGAGCACACCGGCCGGAGCTTCGTCGATTGGCGCAACCGCATCCGCCTCGATCGCTTCATGGATTTCTACCGCCCCGGCGCGAACCTGCTCGATGCCGCGCTCGGCGCGGGCTTCGGCAGCTACGCCCGTTTCCACCATGTCTTCAGCGAAATCATCGGCTGCACGCCGAGCGAATGGGCGCGCGAGGCCGAGCAGGCGGGCGCGCCGCCCGAGGCGAAGCGGGCCGCGACGCCGCCGCCGGGCTACGGCGTGCCGGGCTCGAGCATGCTGAGCGCGCGGCAGGGCTGGACGCGGCTTCTGCCGCTGATCGGGCCGGCCGCTTGCGCCGTGCTCGGCCCATCCTTCCTCGCCCGCCTGCTCGCCGCCCGGCCCTCCGGCGCGCGGGCCAGGCACTTCGAGCATCTGGACGCGAGCCTTCCGCCGGCGGCGCGCGAGCGGCTGATCGCCCTGCTACGGCTGAAAGATCCCGCGCGCGCCGAGGAACTCGCGGGGCTGATCGCGGCGCATGATTTTCCCGGGACCGCCGCCGGCGTCCTCGGCATGTTCGGCCTCTCGGTCTCGCGGCTCGGCGATGTCGTCACCGCGCTCGCGATCGCCCTCTGGGTCGCGGCCACCGGCGCGAGCGATCCCGGCATGGCGGAAGTGGAGGCGGTCGGGTGCCAGGTCGGGGGCGCGCTGGCCGCCACGCTTTCAAGGCTCGATCCCCAGGCCGCGCAGGATGGGCATGACGCGCTTCTTTGCCATTTCGTCATCGCCTACCAGGCGATCCGCGCCGCGCGCGCCAGCGGCGATCCGCGCGCGTTCGAGCAGCTGGCCGAGGCGGCGCGCTATTGCGGGCGCGAGGCGTTCGGCGGCGATCTCACGAAAGTGAAGCTCGCGAGCCGCGGATTCGCGAAGGGCGCCGGCTGATCTGCCGCTGGACCGAGAAGACCTACCCCACGACGAAAATCCCGCCCTCCTGGAGGTGCCGGCCGAGCTGTCTCTCCACGTAGCCGCCCACCGCGCGGATCGCGCTCGCCCGCACGTCCGGCTCCTTGATCCTCACCGCCGCGGACAGCACCTTCACCGCCTGTGCCGCGCTGAACCACTCCGTCCCATCCGCTGCGCTCACCACGTGCACGGCCCCGTCCGCCGTATCGAGATAAAAGGCGGCACCGTCCTCGGTGCCGCTATGCATGTAGATCCTCATGCCGAGCCTCCTCGGAAATATCCCTGAAACTCCGTCAATCTTCTCTATACAAGTCAATATTCCAACACCAGCCTCCAATTCCTGTCACCTTTCCTTGAGACCGTGTCACTCCTGTCACATTCCCGCGAAGTCCGCCCGGCTGCGGATTCCCGGCGGAGTCCAGGCGGTCTCATTTGCGACCGGTTTGCGAACGATCCGGAAAGGCAAGCGAATCCCGATCACGCCCCCGTGAAGCGCGTGCATGACGCGCGCCCATGACGCGCGCCCGTCCCGCCGCCCGCCTCGATCGGGCCCAACCGGTTAAATTTTCCTTGACCGGCGTGCGCCGCACGCCCCGCCGGGAGCAAAAACCTAGCCCGCGCTCGCCTGCTCCTCGGGGCCGAGCTCCGCACCCCACATCCGCTCGAGCGCGTAATGCGAGCGCGCCTCCGGCTTGAAGAGATGGACGACGATGTCGCCCGCATCCACGAGCACCCAGTCCGAGCCCGGCCTTCCCTCGACCGCGAGCCGCCCGAACCCCAGCGCCTTGAGCTTTTCCTCGAGGTGGCGCGCCATCGTCGCGATCTGGCGGTCCGCGAGCCCGGTCGCGATCACCATCCGGTCGGCGAAGCTCGCCCGCCCGACGAGGTCGAGCGTCACCAGATTCTCCGCCTTGTCGTCCTCCAGGCTCTGGACGATCGCCGCCTGCAACGCGTCGAGCGCCGTGACCTCCTTGCCCTTCCGCCGCCGCGGCGCCGGCGGCTCCGGCGCGGCCGCCTTCTTCGGCCCCGCCGCCGCCGCCTTCTTGCGCACGCTCTCGGGCGGCGCGGCCGCCACCGAGGCGCGCGCCGCCTTGGCCTTCAGCGAAGCGGAAACGGCAGGCCGGCGCGCGCGCGAAATTCGCCGCCCGCGCCAGCTCGCATCATCAGGAGGCAGTGTCGTGATCGCTTCCACTCCTCTGGTTCGCCCGCGGATCGCACTCGCCGAATGTGGGTCCTCCGCGCCCGGCAGGAATACCCAGGCGGGCGGATTTCTCCGCTCCGCCAGCAGCAATTTTCCGCTCCCGCGCGGCATCCGCGCATGACGATAGCGCCGCGCCACGCATCCGGCGAGTGCGGGACGCGTGAATTCCGGCCGCGGCAGCACCGCGAAGGGGGCGAGCCGCACGACCTCCTCCCAACGCCGCCAGCGCGGCAGCTGCACGAGAATGTCGGCCCCCATCAGCCAAACGAACCGGGCCCGCGGAAAACGCCGGCGCAACAGGCGAAGCGTGTCGCGCGTATAGCGCGTGCGCCACGTCTCCTCCAATCCAACCGCGAGAATGCGCCGTCCATCTGCGATCGATTCTGCCGAGCGCAAGCGTACCGGAAACGGCGCCATCCCTGCAACCGGCTTCAGCGGGTTTCCGGGCGAAACGAGCAGCCACACCTCGTCGAGCCCGAGGCCGCGGAGCGCGGCCTCGGCGACATGGCGGTGGCCCGCGTGCGCGGGATTGAAGGAGCCGCCGAGAATCCCGATCCGCAGTACCCGCCGATCGCCGAAACGCGGCGGCGCCCGCCCCGCGGCGCGCATCACGCGTTCGTCATGGACGCACCTGGCCGGTGCCGAAGACGAGATAGCGATAGGTGGTGAGCTGCTCGAGCCCGACCGGCCCGCGCGCATGCACCCGCCCCGTCGCGATGCCGATCTCGGCGCCGAAGCCGAACTCCGCCCCGTCGCAGAACTGCGTCGAGGCGTTCCAGAGCGCAACGGCCGAGGAAACTCCGCCGAGGAATCGTTCCGCGGCCGCGCGGTCCTCGGTGACGATCGCATCCGTGTGGCTGCTGCCGTGCGCGGCGATATGCGCGAGTGCCGATTCCACCCCGTCCACCACCGCGACCGAGAGCACCGCATCGAGCCACTCGGTATCGAAATCTCCGGGTTCGGAAGCGGGAAGATCCGGAACCGCCGCGCGCGCGCGCGGATCGGCGCGGAAGCGGCAGCCGAGGGCTGCGAGGTCCGCAACGATCGCCGGCAAGAGACGCTGAGCGGCGGCCGCGTCGATCAGGAGCGTCTCGGTCGCCCCGCACACGCCCGTGCGCCGCATCTTCGCATTCGCCACCACGCGCCGTGCCATCTCCGCATCCGCCGCCTCGTGGACGTAAGTGTGGCAGAGCCCCTCGGCGTGCGCGAGCACCGGCATCCGCGCCTCGCGCGCGACGCGCTCGACCAGCCCCTTGCCCCCGCGCGGCACGATCAGATCGATCAGCCCCGCGCCTGCCAGCATCACGGAGACGAACGCGCGGTCCGGGCTCGGCGCCATCTGCACCGCGCCCTCGGGCAGCAAGGCGGCGCGCAGGCCCGAAGCGACCGCTTCCTGGATCGCGCGCGCGCTCGCGAAGCTTTCCGACCCGCCGCGCAGGATCACCGCATTGCCGGACTTGAGGCAGAGCGCGGCGGCGTCCGCGCCGACATTCGGCCGGCTCTCGTAGATCATCCCGATCACGCCGATCGGCTGCGCGATCCGCCGGATGCGAAGCCCGTTCGGGCGCGTCCACTCGCCGAGCGGGCGGGCCAGCGGATCGGGAAGCGCAGCCACCGCCTCGAAGCCGCGCGCGATCGCCTCGATGCGCGCCGGATCGAGCGTGAGACGGTCGCGGAACGCGGGCGTGCTCTCTCCGGTTTTGGCGAGATCGCGCTCGTTCGCTTCGAGAATGGCGCCCGTGCGCGCACGCAAGGCGCGCGCCATCTCGGCGAGTGCTGCGTCGCGCTGGTCACGCGAAGTGGCGGCGAGCAGCGAAGCCGCCTCGCGCGCCCGCGCCGCCATCGCCCGCAATTCCGCCGTGGCGCCGACTTCTTCCGCCGTCATCCGGACCTTTTCCTCCCGCCCTCCGCCGTATCCAGGAGCACGAGATCGTCACGATGCACCAATTCGTCCCGTCCGCGCCAGCCGAGCAGGGCTGCGATTTCCGAGGAGCGGTGCCCCGCGATCCGCCGCGCGTCCTCGCTCGCGTACGCACAAAGCCCCTTGGCGATGTCCTGCCCCTCCGGCCCGCGCACCAGCACCGGATCGCCGCGCGCGAAATCCCCCGCTACCGCGAGCACGCCCGCGGGCAGCAGCGAGCCGCCGGCCCGGAGCGCTACCGCCGCACCCGCATCCACCGCGATCAGCCCGAGTGGGGCGAGCACGCCCGCGATCCAGCGCTTGCGCGCCTGCGCGCCCTCCGGCTCGGCCTGGAACCAGCTCGCGCGCGCGCCTTCGGCGAGTGCCTTCAGCGGATGCAGCCCGGTGCCGCGGGCGATCGCCATCGCGACACCGGCGCGCGTTGCGATCCTCGCCGCCTCGAGCTTCGTCCGCATCCCCCCGCGCGCGGTGCCCGAGCCCGCCTCGCCCGCCATCGCCTCGATCGCGGGCGTTATTCGTTCCACAACCGCGATGTGCTCCGCGCCGGCCTCCTTGCGCGGATCCGCGGTGTAGAGCCCGTCGGTGTCCGAGAGCAGCACCAGCCGGTCCGCGCTCACCATCGCGGCGACCCGCGCGGCGAGCCGGTCGTTGTCGCCGAAACGGATCTCGCTCGTCGCCACCGAATCGTTCTCGTTGATCACCGGCACGGCGCCCACCGAGGCGAGCATCGCGAGTGTCGCGCGCGCATTGAGGTAGCGCCGCCGGTCCTCGGTGTCGGCGAGCGTGAGGAGGAGCTGTGCGGCGACGAGGTCGTGGCGCGAAAGCGCCTCGCTCCATGCCTGCGCGAGCCGGATCTGCCCGACCGCGGCGGCCGCCTGCTGCTCCTCGAGCCGTATCCGCCCGCG
This sequence comes from uncultured Pseudomonadota bacterium, assembly GCA_963745975.1. Taxonomy (GTDB): domain Bacteria; phylum Pseudomonadota; class Alphaproteobacteria; order Acetobacterales; family Acetobacteraceae; genus JAKAWQ01. The sequence goes on along the minus strand of CAVUZJ010000007.1, from coordinate 373,985 downwards.
AAAGCCGAGCATCCGGCGCGCGAGCGCGATCGCGCCCGAGGAGACGACGATCACCTCGACCCCGCGCGCGCGCAAATCGGCGATGTCCTCGGCCACACTCGCGAGCCAGGCGGTGCGCACCCGCCCCGCACCGGAATCGGCGATGAGCGCGCTGCCGATCTTCACCACCACCCGCCGCGCATCGAAGAGGCCCGGAAGCGAGGCGGGCGCGCTCATGCTGCGCGAACCCCCTGGTGGACCTGGGCGGCGATCGCGCGCTTGAGCGCGGCGAGCCCGGCCCCACCCGGCGCCGAGACGACGAGCACCTCGCGCCCCGAGGCGCGGGCGAGCGCGCGCCGCCGCGTCCCCGCCTCGCGCGCGCTCATCAGATCGGCCTTGGTGAGCACCAGGATCTCGGGCTTCTCCACGAGCCCCGCGCCATAGGCCTCGATCTCGCGCCGCACCGTCCGCCACGCCCGCACCACGCCGCCCGCCGCGCCGTCGACGAGGTGGACGAGCACGCGCGCCCGCTCGAGATGGCCGAGGAAGCGCGTGCCGAGCCCCGCGCCCTCGTGCGCGCCCTCGATCAGCCCGGGGATGTCCGCGAGGACGAAACCCTCGCCCTCGCTCTCGACCACGCCGAGGGCCGGATGCAGCGTCGTGAAGGGATAGTCCGCGACCTTCGGCCGCGCGGCGGAGACCGCGGCGAGCAGCGTGGACTTTCCGGCATTGGGCAGCCCGACCAGCCCGGCGTCGGCGATCAGCTTGAGCCGGAGCCGCACCCAGCGCTCCTGCCCGGGGAAGCCCTTGGTCGCCTTGCGGGGCGCGCGGTTGGTCGCGGACTTGAAGTGCGCGTTGCCGAATCCGCCGTCCCCGCCCGGGAGCAGCGTGACCCGGCTCCCGGCGCGGACGAGGTCGGCGAGCATCGTCGCCCCGTCATCGGCCAGCACCTCGGTGCCCGGCGGCACGCGGATCACGACGTCCGGCGCGTCCCTCCCGGTGCGGTTCGCGCCAGCCCCGTTGGCCCCCTTCTTCGCCCGGAAATGCTGGGCGTAGCGGAAGTCGATCAGCGTGTTGAGGCCGTCCTCGGCGGCGAGCACGATATCGCCGCCCCGGCCGCCATTGCCCCCGTCCGGGCCGCCGAAGGGAAGGAACTTCTCCCGCCGGAAGGCGACGACGCCGTCGCCGCCGTCTCCGGAGCGGAGGTAGATCTTCACCTGATCGAGGAACTTCATGGGTCAAAAGCTTGAAAACAAAAAAGGGATCGGCCGGCGCCGATCCCCTCTCGCGGGCCGCGCGCCGGTGCGCCTCAACTTGCCGGCGGAAGGTCCGCTGCCTGCGGATGGTTTGCTGCCGGCACCGGCGCCACCGAGACGAAGACCCGGTCCTCGCGCTTGCGCGTGAACAGCACCTTGCCGTCCGTCAGCGCAAAGATCGTGTGGTCGCGCCCGAGCCCGACATTCTCTCCCGGGTGCCATTTGGTGCCCCGCTGGCGGACGATGATGCTCCCGGCCGTCACCGCCTCGCCGCCGAACTTCTTGATCCCGAGCCGCCGCCCCCGCGAATCGCGCCCGTTGCGCGAGGAGCCGCCCGCCTTCTTATGCGCCATCGCCCTGCTCCGTCCGGATCTCGCCCACGCGAAGCACGGTCACGTGCTGGCGATGGCCCTGCCGGCGGCGCGAGTTCTTCCGCCGCCTTTTCTTGAAAATCAGGATCTTGTCGTCGCGTTCCTGGGCGATCACCGTGGCCGTCACCGAGGCGCCGGCCACCGTCGGCGTGCCCACCTTGAGGGCCTCGCCATCGCCCACCGCGAGCACATCGCCGAGCGTGACGAGCGCGCCCGCCTCGCCCGCGATACGCTCCACCCTGAGAACGGAATTCGGGGCCACGCGGTACTGCTTCCCGCCGGTCCGGACAATTGCAAACGTCATGAATGCGGCCCCATTTCCGGCAAGCTGCCCGAACGAAGAGCGGCGGATATAACCGCTCGCGGCGCAAAGTCAACGTTTGCGGGCCGGGCGGGTTGCAAATTCGCAGTCGATGGGCTATTTACTGCATGAAATGACACAGACGATGCTCGCGCCGCGAGAGCGGGAACGCGCCCCCCGGATCGACGCCGTCGCCGCACTCCGCGGCTTCTTTCACATCATGGGCGCCTGGGGCGTCGGGGCGGAGGACGCCCGCATCCTCCTCGGCGCACCGGCGGAGCGCACCTATTACGGATGGCGCGCCGGCCAGGCCGTGCGCGTGCCGGCCGACACGCTCCGCCGCATCGGCTATATCGCCGGCATCTACAAGGCGCTCCAGATTCTCTACTCGGACCCGCATCTGGCGGACGGCTGGGTGAAGCGCCCCAACCTCGCCTTCGGCGGCCAGAGCCCGCTCGAGCGCATGCGCGCCGGCGACGTGACCGACCTCGCCGCGGTCCGGAATTATCTCGACGCCGCCAGCGCCCCCTGGAGCTGACCACGCGCCGCGTCGCCTGGCCGCGCGCCTGGCGCATCATCGCCTCCCGCTATCCGCCGATCGCGCTCTTCGAGCGGCTGACGCGCGATCCGGCGGTGTGGGACGCGCTCATGGCCCTCGAGCAGCTTACCAATCCGCGCCTGCGCGACGAGGCGGGCGAGATCTCGCTGGTTCCGCCCGAGGACCGCGTGGCGGGGCCGGGTGCGAGCTACGTCATGGCAGCCTTCACCCGTCCCAACCCGAAGGGCTCGCGCTTCAGCGACGGCTCCTTCGGCGTCTATTACGCCGCCTCGGAGCTCGAGACCGCGATCGCCGAGACGGTCTTTCATTTCGCGGCCTTCGCGCGCGACGGCGCCGATCCGCCGCGCATGGAGGATATGCGCGTGCTGGTGGGCAGCGTCTCCGAAAGCTTCGAGGACGTGGCCGCGCTGCCCGAGCCGCAGCGCGCGAAAATCCTCGACCCGGTCTCCTACGAAGCGAGCCGGGCCTATGGCGGCCGGATGCGCGCGGCAGAGGCGATGGGTGTGGCCTATCCGAGCGTGCGGCGCACGGGCAGCGAATGTCTCGGCGCCTTCAAGCCGCGCGCCGTCGGCCTCCCGCGCCAGGAGCGGCACCTCAAATACCGCTGGGACGGCGAGCGGGTGAGCGGCTATTTCGATTACCGGCGCGACGCCTGGATCGACCTCCCATGACGGCCTCGCTCAGAACGCCTCGACGCGCTCCACGCCCGGCACCACCTTGAGCGCCTGCGCCAGCCGCGGCGTGACGCGAAAGCCGCCCGGCAGCGCGATCTCCACTTCCCGCGCACCCTCGAGCAGCGGCAGCAGCAGCACGCGCCCGCGTCCGCCCGCCTCATGGGCGAGCAGCGTCTTCACCGGCCCCACCGCCTCGACGCGGTCGAGCCACACGCGCAAGCCTTCGCCCGCCGAAGCGGCCGCCTGGTCGAGCCCCGCGATCTCTTGGGCGGTGATCCGGAGCGTCTCCCCCTCGAGCCGCGCATCCACCGTCGCGAGCAGATTGGCCCCCACCTCGATGAGCCCGCGGGTGCGCGCCAGCACCTCGCTGAAGACGGTGACCTCGAAGCTGCCGCCGGCGTCCGAGAGCCGCACCCACGCCATCCGGGTGCCCGTGCGCGTGGTGCGTTCCTTGATTCCGATGACGGTGCCGGCGAGCCTGAGCCGCGCCGCGCCGGACGCCGCCCGCGCCTCGATCCGGTTGCTCGGCACCACGCCGAGCCGCTTGAGGAGCGGGGCATAGACATCGAGCGGATGGGCGGAGAGATGCAGGCCGATCGCCTCGGCCTCGAAGGCGAGCCGCTCCATCGGCGGCCAGTCCGGCAGCGCCGGCAGCTCGATCCCGTTCCCCATCGCATCGCCGAAAAGCCCGATCTGGCCTGCGCCTTTCTCCGCCGCCTCCGCCTGCGCGCGGCGCAGCAGCGTCTCCGCGGCGGCGAAGAGCCGGGCCCGGTTGGGCTCGAGCCGATCGAACGCGCCGGCACGCACGAGGTTCTCGAGCTGCATCCGGTTGAGATGGCGCGGATCGACGCGCGCGGCGAAATCGGCGATGTCGGCGAAGGACGTCTCGCCGCGCGCCGCGACCACCGCCTGCATCGCCGCGAGCCCAACCTTCTTCACCGCCGCCAGCGCGTAGCGGATGGCAAGACGACCTTCCGCGTCGCGCTCGACGGCGAAATCGGCGCCCGATCGGTTGATGTCCGGCGGCAGCACGGGAATTCCGAGCCGCGCCGCTTCCTGGCGATAGGCCGCGAGCTTGTCGGTGTTCGAGATCGCAAGGCTCATGCAGGCGGCGAGGAACACCGCCGGATGGTTCGCCTTCATCCACGCGGTCTGGTACGCGACGAGGGCGTAGGCGCAGGCGTGGCTCTTGTTGAAGCCATATTCGGCGAAGCGGGCCATCAGATCGAAGATCTCGCCCGCCTTGCCCGGCGGAATCCCGCGCGCGATCGCGCCTTCGCTGAAGACCTGGCGCTGGCTCTCCATCTCCGAGCGGATCTTCTTGCCCATGGCGCGGCGGAGCAGATCGGCGCTGCCCAGGCTGTACCCGGCGAGAAGCTGGGCGATCTGCATCACCTGCTCCTGGTAGACCATGATGCCGTAGGTCTCGCCCAGGATCTCCGCAAGCAGCCGATGCGGCGCCTCCCATTTCTCGCCGTGCTTGCGCTGACAGAAGGCGGGGATGTTCGCCATCGGGCCCGGCCGGTAGAGGGCGTTGGCGGCGATCAGGTCCTCGAACCGGTCGGGGCGCATCTGGCGCAGCACGTCGCGCATGCCCTGCCCTTCGAACTGGAACACCCCGCTCGCATCGCCGCGGCTCAGCATCGCGTAGGTGGCCGGATCGTCGAGCGGCAGGTTCTCGAGATCGACCTCGATCCCGAGGGCGGCGAGGAATTCGCAGGCGCGCTTGAGGATGGTGAGCGTGGTGAGGCCGAGGAAGTCGAACTTGATGAGGCCCGCATGCTCGATATGCTTCATCGAGTACTGCGTGACGAGGAACTCCGAGCGCGGGTCTCGATAAAGCGGCACGAGCTCGATCAGCGGGCGGTCGCCGATGACGACGCCGGCGGCGTGCGTGCTCGCATGGCGGTAGAGCCCCTCGACGCGCATCGCGATCTCGAAGAGCCGCCGCACCTCCTCGTCGGAGTCCCGCATCTCGGCGAGCCGCTTCTCGCTCGCGACCGCCTGCTCGAGGCTCACCGGATGGGCGGGATTGTTGGGGATGAGCTCGGCCACCTTGTTGACCTGGCCGTAGGGCATGCCGAGGACGCGGCCCACGTCGCGCACGGCGGCGCGCGCCTGCAGTGTGCCGAAGGTGATGATCTGCGCGACGCGATCGGCGCCGTATTCCGCGCGGACGTAGGCGATCACCTCGTCGCGCCGCTCCTGGCAGAAATCGATGTCGAAATCCGGCATCGAGACGCGCTCGGGGTTGAGGAAGCGCTCGAAGAGAAGCCCGAAGCGGATCGGGTCGAGGTCGGTGATCATGAGCGCCCAGGCGACCACCGATCCGGCGCCCGAGCCGCGGCCTGGCCCGACCGGAATCCCCTGCGACTTGGCCCATTGGACGAAGTCGGCCACGATCAGGAAGTAGCCGGGGAACCCCACGCCGGCGATCACCGAGAGCTCGTATTCGAGCCGCTCGGCGTAAGCGGCGCGCGCGGCCTCGTCCCGCCCCTCCAGCCGCCGGGCGAGCCCGGCGCGCGCCATCGCGGCGAGCGTCGCGTTCTCGTCCGCGCCCGGCGGGAGCTTGGGAAAGCGCGGCAGCATCGGCTTCTTCGTCTCCGCCATCACCGCGCATAGCCGCGCGATCGCGAGCGTATTGTCCGCGGCATCCGGCAGGTCGGCGAAGAGCGCGCGCATTGCCGCCGCCGGCTTGAACCACTGCTCCGGCGTCGCGCGCCGCCGGTCGGTCTCGCTCAGCAATCGTCCCTCGGCGATGCAGAGCAGCGCGTCCTGCGCCTCGAACATCGAGGGATCGGCGAAGAGGCATTCATTGACGGCGACCAGCGGCAGATCCCGCTTATCCGCGAGCCGGATCAGCCCGGGCTCGATCGCGGCCTCGATCGCCCCGCCATGCCGGTTCAGCTCGACCGCGAGGCGGCCCTCGAACGCCTCCGCGAACGCAGCGAGCATCTGCTCCGCCTCCGCCGCCTGCCCTTCCGCGAGCAGCCGTCCGAGCGGCCCGCCGGTGCCGCCGGTGAGCAGGAAGAGCCCGCCCGCATGCGCGGCCAGCGTCTCGAAGGGAAGCTGCGGCCTGAGCCCCGGATCGGTCTCGAGGAAGCAGAGCGAGGAAAGGCGCTGGAGATTGGCGAAGCCCGCCTCGTCCTCCGCCAGCACGACGACGGGATCGGGTGCGAGGCGCGGGCTGCCCTCCCGCCCGAGCGCGATCTGGCAGCCGAGGATCGGTTGCACGCCGGCGCCGGCGCAGGCTTCGCTGAACTCGAGCGCGCCGAAGAGGTTGGCGGTGTCGGCGATCGCGACCGCCGGCATCGCGGCGCGCGCGGCGAGTGCCGCGATCTTCGCTGCCTTGATTGCGCCTTCGCTCAGCGAATAGGCGGAGTGGACGCGAAGATGCACGAAGTCCGCGTGCGGCATGCGAGATCCAACTCCTGCTATCCGGCCATCCTATCCGATTGGCCCCCCGCCGCGAAGCCGCGCAGGCGTGCGGCGATCACCTCGCCCACCGCCTCCACCACCGGGCGCCGCGGGAAGTGCGCGCGGCAGACGATGCGGACCGTCCGCCCCGCCCGCGCGGCCAGCGGCCGCAGCACGATCCCCGCATCCTCCGCCGCTCCGGCGGCGAGCCCGGGGATCAGCGTCGTCCCGTAGCCGGCGGCCACCATGTTGAGCAGCGTCGAGAGGCTCGCCGCGCGCAGCGTGCCGCCCAATGCTCCCCCGAGCGTCCCGCCCGGCCCGCAGGCCGCCAGCGCCTGGTCGCGCAGGCAATGCCCGTCCTCCAGAACCAGGATGTCCGGCGCCAGCTCCGCCTCCGCCACCACCGCGCGCCCGGCGAGCGGATGCTCCGGCGGCAGCGCCGCGAGGAAGGGCTCGGCGAAGAGCGGCCGGCTCGCGAGGTCCGGCCCGTCCACCTCGGTCGCCAGCAGGGCGGCATCCAGCTCATACAGGCGCAGCCGTTCGAGCAGCGCCGTGGTTTGCTCCTCCCACGGCTCCACCTCGAGCGCGGGCAGCGCCTCGCGCAGCGGCGCGAAGACCAGCGGCAGCAGATAGGGTGCGAGCGTCGGGATGATGCCGAGCCGGAAGCGCCCGGCCAGCGGGTCGCGCAGGCCGCGCGCCACCGTGAGCATCGCCTCCGCCTCCGCGACCGCGGCGCGCGCATGGCCGATCAGCCCCTCGCAGGCCGACGTCGGCACCACGCTCTTGCTGCTGCGCTCGAACAGCGCGACGCCGAGCAGCGCCTCGAGCTTGCGAACCTGCACGGAAAGCGTCGGCTGGCTGATGCCGCAGGCTCTGGCGGCGCGGCCGAAATGCCCATGCTCGGCCACCGCCAGCAGGTAGCGGAGGTCGCGGAGGTTCATCGGGTTCGTCGCTCTGTCATCATAGATGGCGTCTATCGCCTCCATTGAAATACGGGGCTTCCCCTTATCATCGGAGTGCGGCTAGACCTCCGCAAGAGCAGCCCCCCAAGGAGCAGCGCCAAGGGGGTGGCGGCAAAGGGCCGGCGGCAAGGAGCAACGCCCTACCGCGAGCGTCGCCGACACGCGCGTATCGTGCCGGCCGACAAGCACGGACCAGGTCGATCAACCCAGCCAGGATCGGAGAAAGACATGGACGAAAATAGCAGCCAGAGCGCCGGCACGTGCCCGGTCATCCACGGGCCCGCGGTGCAGGCGACCTTTGCGGGCCGGTCGAACCGCGACTGGTGGCCGAACCAGCTCAACCTCCGGATTCTCCACCAGCACTCGTCGCTGTCCAATCCCATGGGCAAAGGCTTCAACTACGCCGAGGCGTTCAAGACGCTCGACCTCGAGGCGCTGAAGAAGGACCTCTTCGCGCTGATGACGACCTCGCAGGATTGGTGGCCGGCCGACTTCGGTCATTACGGGCCGCTCTTCATCCGCATGGCGTGGCACAGCGCGGGCACCTACCGCATCGCCGACGGCCGCGGCGGCGCGGGCTCCGGCCAGCAGCGCTTCGCGCCGCTCAACAGCTGGCCCGACAACGTGCTTCTCGATAGGGCGCGCCGCCTGCTCTGGCCGCTCAAGCAGAAGTACGGCGAGAAGATCTCCTGGGCCGACCTCATGATCTTCGCCGGCAACTGCGCGCTCGATCAGATGGGATTCAAGACTTTCGGCTTCGGCGGCGGGCGCGCGGATGTGTGGGAGCCCGACGAAGACGTCGATTGGGGCATCGAGAAAACCTGGCTCGGCGACGAGCGCTATAGCGGCGACCGCGAGCTCGCAAATCCGTTCGGCGCCGTGCAGATGGGCCTGATCTACGTGAACCCCGAAGGGCCGAACGGCAAGCCGGATCCGCTCGCCGCGGCGCGCGATATCCGCGAGACCTTCCTGCGCATGGCGATGAACGACGAAGAGACGGTGGCGCTCATCGCCGGCGGACACAGCTTCGGCAAGACCCATGGCGCGGGCGACGTCACACTCGTCGGGCGGGAGCCCGAGGCCGCCGGCCTCGCCGAGCAGGGCCTGGGATGGAAGAACAAATTCGGCACCGGCAAAGGCGATGACGCGACCGGCAGCGGCCTCGAAGTCGTCTGGACCTCAACGCCCACGAAGTGGAGCAACGATTTCTTCGAGAACCTCTTCGAATACGAATGGGAGCTGACGAAGAGCCCGGCCGGCGCCTATCAGTGGCAGCCGAAGAACGGCGCCGGCGCCGGCACGATCCCGGATCCGCACGACCCCGCCAAGCGCCGCGCGCCTGCGATGCTGACCACCGACCTCTCGCTGCGCATCGACCCTGCGTATGAAAAAATTTCGCGCCGCTTCTACGAGCATCCGGATCAGCTCGCCGACGCCTTCGCCCGCGCCTGGTTCAAGCTCACGCACCGCGACATGGGCCCGCGCGTGCGCTATCTCGGCCCGCTGGTCCCCGCCGAAGAGCTGATCTGGCAGGATCCCGTGCCCGCGGTCGATCACAAGCTGATCGACGCGGCGGACATCCGGGACCTCAAGGCGAAGATCCTCGCCTCCGGCCTCTCGATCCCCGAGCTGGTCGGCGCCGCCTGGGCCTCGGCCTCGACCTTCCGCGGCTCCGACAAGCGCGGCGGAGCGAACGGGGCGCGCATCCGCCTCGCACCGCAGAAGGATTGGGCGGCGAACCAGCCCGCCCAGCTCGCGAAAGTGCTTGCCGCTCTCGAGGGAATCCGGAATTCGTTCAACGCCGCGGCGGCGGGTGGGAAGAAGGTCTCGCTCGCCGACCTCATCGTCCTCGGCGGAAGTGCTGCGGTCGAGCGGGCGGCGAAGAACGCCGGGCATGATCTGGAGGTTCCCTTTGCGCCGGGCCGCACCGATGCGACCCCGGAACAGACCGACGCCGCCTCCTTCGCCGTGCTCGAACCGGTCGCGGACGGGTTCCGCAACTACCTCAAGACGGGGCTCGCGTCCCCGGCGGAGGCGCTGCTCCTCGACCGCGCGCAGCTCCTGAGGCTCACCGCGCCCGAGATGACGGTGCTCGTCGGCGGCATGCGCGTATTGAACGCGAATGTCGGGAAGTCCGCGCACGGGGTCTTCACGAAGCGGCCGGAGGCGCTCACCAACGACTTCTTCGTCAACCTGCTCGACATGGGCACGGAATGGAAGGCGGTCTCGGACGCCGAGGATTTGTTCGAGGGAAGCGATCGCGCGAGCGGCGCGCTGAAATGGACCGGCACGCGCGTGGACCTCGTCTTCGGCTCAAACTCGCAGCTGCGTGCGCTGGCGGAAGTCTATGCCTCCGCGGACTCGCAGAAGAAGTTCGTCCATGACTTCGTGGCCGCCTGGAACAAGGTGATGAACCTCGACCGCTTCGACCTCGCCTGATCCTGCCGGCAAGCCGCCCGGACGCAGCGCGCTCAGCCGCGTCCGGGCGCGCGGGTCTCTCGTACATGGAGCATCTTCATGGGCGGCTTGGTGATCGGCGGCGGCCGGGTGGTGGATCCGGCGAGCGGGATGGATGCGGCGGGCGACGTCGCCCTGCTCGATGGCAGGATCGCCGCCGTGGGAACGGGACTCGGCGGCGCCGAGCGGATCATCGACGCCGCCGGGCTTGTCGTCGCTCCCGGCTTCATCGACCTGCACGCGCACGGCCAGTCGATCCCCGCGGACCGGATGCAGGCCTTCGACGGGGTGACGACGACGCTCGACCTCGAGGCGGGCGTGATGCCGGTCGCATCCTGGTACCGGCGCCAAGCCGCGCTCGGGCGCGTCCTCAACTACGGCGCCTCCGCCAACTGGGCCTTTGCCCGCATTGGTGCCATGACCGGCTCCAACGAGGAATCGTCGCTCGAAGCGTTCGGCCGCGCCATGCGCGATCCTCGCTGGGTCAAGAACGTCGCCAGCGAGCCGGAGCTCGCGGGGATACTCGAGCGAATCGCGCGCGGGCTGGACGAAGGCGGCATCGGCATCGGCATCCTCAACGCCTACGCACCGGGCGCCGGCGTGCAGGAGCTGACGGCCGTGTGCGAGCTTGCCGCCGCGCGCGGCGTGCCGACCTTCACGCACATCGCCTACATGTCGCGCGTCGATCCGGAAAGCGCGGCCGAGGCCTATGTCCGCCTCATCGGCTATGCCGGCGCCACCGGCGCGCACATGCACATCTGCCACTTCAACAGCTCGAGCAAGACGGACGTCGAGCGCTGCGCCCGGCTGGTGGCGAAGGCAGAGGCGCAGGGCCTGCCCATCACCTTGGAGGCCTATCCCTACGGCACCGGCTCGACCGTGCTGGCGGCTTCCTTCTTCAGCGATCCGGAGTTCGAGGCGCGCAACGGCACCGGCTACGATTCCGTGCAGCGCGTGACCGACGGGCGGCGCTTCCGCAGCCGCGACGAGCTGCTCGCCGCGCAGGCCGAGGAACCCGCGACGCTGGTCCTCTGGCACATCCTCGACACCGAGAACAACGCGCACCATCGCGATCTGCTGGACCTCTCAGTGCTCTATCCGGGCGGCGCGATTGCCTCGGACGCGATGCCCTGGACGCTGCCGGACGGAAGCACGTACACGGGTGACGCCTGGCCGCTGCCGGCGGACGCCACCTCCCACCCGCGCTCCGCCGGCACCTTCACCCGCTTCATCCGCCACTGGGTGCGCGAGCGCCGGGCGATCTCGCTGCTCGAAGCCGTGCGCAAATGTTCGCTGATCCCGGCTGAGATCCTCTCTCCGAGCACGCCCGACATGCGCGCCAAGGGCCGGCTGCAAGCGGGCGCCGACGCCGACATCGTCGTCTTCGATCCCGACACGCTCGCCGACCGCGCCGAGTTCTCGGCGATGAACCGCCCGGCCGAGGGCGTGCGGCATCTTCTGGTCGGCGGCGAACCTGTGATCGCCGATTGCGTGATGGACGTGGCGGCGCGGCCGGGCCAACCGGTGCGCCGGCCCGTCGCCGCCGAGCGATAGCGCGCGATGACGGGCGCGCCCGTCCCGATCCTCCTCGTCACCGGCTTTCTCGGCGCGGGCAAAACGACGGTGGTGAACCACCTGCTCGCCCACGCGGAGGGACGAAGGATCGCCGCCGTGGTCAATGATTTCGGCGCCGTCACCATCGACGCCGAGCTGATCGCGGGTGCTGGCCCCGGGGCGAGCGAAGGCGTGGTCAGCCTCGCCAACGGCTGCATCTGTTGCTCGCTGGAGGGCGACCTTCTGCGCACGCTCGCCGCCATCCTTCGCCGCACGCCACGCCCGGAGGCCATCGTCATCGAAACGAGCGGCGTCGCCGATCCGGCGGACATCGTCCGCAACCTCATGGATCCCGTGATCTGGCAAGAGGCGCCGCTGGAGACGGTGCTTTGCGTGGTGGATGCGACGATCTCCCCGAACTCCCTGCGCGACGCCTTGCTCCGCTCGCAGCTTCAAACCGCGGACGTGATCGCGCTCGCCAAGCCGGACCTCACGGACTCGGCCGGCCTCAGCCAGATCCGCGATGCCCTCAAAACCGCCCGGGGGGCGGCGACCCTTGTCGATGCCCCGCACGGCCAGGTCCCCGTGGCCCTCCTCTTCCCCGACGGCCCGACCCGTCCCATGCCACGCGACCCGGGGCCCCGCCGCCCGGTCGCCGACCGCTTCGAGGCCCTCACCTGGACATCCCGCCACCCGGTCTCGCTGCCCCGCCTGCAAGCGGCCATCGCCCGCCTCGCGCCGAAACTCGCGCGCGCCAAGGGCTTCTTCGAGACGGTCGAGCAGCCCGGCCGCCAGGTTCTCTTCCAGCTCGCCGGCGGCCGCGCCACGCTCGCCCCGGCCGGCCCGGCCGCGCCCGCGGCACCCCGCGCCCGCATCGTCTTCATCGCCGAAATCGGCGCCCTCTCGAGCGCCGAAATCGCCCGCATCATGGACGGCTGCGCCGACACCGCGGCGGGCTGAGCTTGCCGAAATTGGGCCGAAACCGGAATGACGGCGTCCGGGCGCCTATGCAAGGTTGCAGACCGCTCGCCCGTCTGGCACCGATCGATCCTCCCCTTGCATTTGCCGCGCGGACCTCACGCAACCATTGCGATCGAGGCGGGAGTCCGGGATACTCGCGCCCGGCTTTGCCGTCCGCATGGGAGTTCCGGGATGAGCCCGCCGATCGGACCCGCGATGGAGGTGGGTGCTCTGCGCGCCCCCACCGGCGCCGTGTATCCGGTGCCGCAACCTCGATCCGCATTCTTTCGGCGCAAGCCGGTCCGTCATGGAATTGCGGACCGCGGAGATTGTCACGAACTGCCGAAAGGGTGCTGCACATGAGGTCTCGTCTTCGGTTCCGGATCGAAATCGCGACCGCCTCGGTCGCTTTCGCCCTGTTCCTGCTTACGCTCGTTTGGTCCGACTGGATCGAGATCCTGTTCGGCTGGGACCCCGACGAGCATAGCGGCGCCGTCGAGTGGGCCATCGTTGGCGGCCTCCTCGTCCTCGCCCTTTTGCTGTTCGGCGCCGCCCGCATCGAATGGCGACGCATTCACGCAGCACAGGCTCATCCGTCGTCGCCGTCCATGGACTGACCGCGGACCTAGACCGGGATGGGTTCGCCTGGGCTCACCCCTCCCGCTTCGGCTTTCTGTTTTTCCCCTGCGATTCACGCCCTGCCCCTCACGCCAGCGGCGCGATCCGGCCTTCCTTCAGCGTGACCTGGCGGTCCATCCGCGCCGCAAGGTCCGGATTGTGCGTCGCGATCAGGGCGGCGAGGCCGTGGCCGCGCGCCGCCGCGAGAAGCTCCTCGAAGACGATCGAGGCGGTCGCGACGTCGAGATTGCCGGTCGGCTCGTCGGCGAGCAGCACGGCGGGCTCGTTCGCGAGCGCGCGCGCGATCGCGACGCGCTGCTGCTCGCCGCCCGAGAGCGCGCCCGGCAGATGCCGCGCGCGCGCGGCGAGCCCGAACGAAGCGAGCAGCGCCATCGCCCGCTCCTCGGCCTTCCGGCGGGGGATTTTCGCGATCATCTGCGGCAGCATCACGTTCTCGACCGCGCTGAACTCCGAGAGCAGGTGATGCATTTGATAGACGAAGCCGATGGCGCCGAGGCGCAAGCCGGTGCGCTCGGCGTCCGTTAGCGTCGCGGCGTCGCGCCCTTCGATCAGCACCGCCCCGCCGTCGGGCTTCTCGAGCAGCCCGGCGAGATGCAGCAGCGTCGATTTTCCGGCGCCCGACGGTGCGACGAGGGCCACGATCTCGCCCGCGCGCACCGCGAGATCGGCGCCGCGCAGCACCGGAAGATCCCCGCCTTCGCTCCGAAACGTCCGCGACAGATTCTTCAGAACGAGCGGCTCATTCATGCCGGAGCGCTTCGACGGGGTCGGTGCGCGCCGCCCGCCAGCTCGGATAGAGTGTCGCGAGCAGCGAGAGCGCGAGCGCCATCACGATCACCCGCACCACCTCGCCCCAGTCGAGCACGGCCGGAAGCTGCTCGAGGTAATAGACCTCCGGGTTGAAGAGGTTGGTCCCGGTGAGCGACTGCAGCCAGTCCTTGATGGTGTCGATGTTGCGGCAGAAGACCACGCCGAGCACGGTGCCCGCCACCGTTCCCACGATGCCGACCGACGCCCCGCACATCAGAAAGATGCGCATCACCGCGCCCGCGCCCGGCGCCGATCGTGCGCAGGATCGCGATGTCGCGTGTCTTGTCCTTCACCATCATGATCAGCGAGGAGATAATGTTGAACGCCGCGACCAGGATGATGAGCGTGAGGATGAGGAACATCACGTTCCGCTCGACGGTGACGGCGGCGAAGAAACTGTCGTTGGCCTCCGTCCAGTCGATGATGCGGATCGGCTGGCCCGGCAGCGCCTGGTAGATCGCCCGGTCGATCCCGCCCACCGCGTCCGGGTGCTGAACGCTCACCTGGATCTGTGTGGCCTCGTTCGGCTTCTGGAAGAACACCTGCGCGGCCTGGAGCGGGAGAAAGACGAAGCTGCTGTCGTACTCGTTCATCCCGACCTGGAAGATCGCGACGACCTGGTAGGAGCGGATGCGCGGGATGGTGCCGAGCACGGTCGCCGCACCCTGCGGCGAGACGAGCGTGACCCGCCCGCCCACGCTGACGCCGAGGCTCTGCGCGAGCCCGATGCCGATCGCGATCGTATCGTCACCGCCGAACTGCGCGAGGCTCCCCGCCACGATATGATTGGCGACGGAGGGCAGGCCCTCGAGATTCTTCCTCGCTATGCCCCGGATCAGCCCGCCCACCGCGGCACCGCTCTCGTTGGTGAGCAGCGCCTGGCCCTCGACGATCGGGGTTGCCGAGATCACGCCCGGGATGTGGCGGATCCTGGCGGCGAGCGTATCGTAGTCGGTGAGTCCCTGGCTCTGGGAATAGACGCCGAGATCGCCGTTCAGCCCGAGGATCCGCGGCTCAGCAGCTCCTCGCGGAACCCGTTCATCACGCTCATCACGATGATCAGCGTCGCCACGCCGAGCGCGATGCCGATCAGCGAGAAGCTCGCGATCACCGAGACGAAGCGCTCGCCGCGCCGCGAGCGCAGATAGCGGAACGCAACCGCCCGCTCGAAAGGCCCGAACATCTCAGAGCACGCGCGCGAGGGCGGAGTCGAGCGAGAGCTCCTCGCGCTCGCCGCTCGCGCGGCGCTTGAGCTCCACCGTTCCCTTCGCCGCACCGCGCGGTCCCACGATGATCTGCCAGGGATGGCCCATCAGGTCGGCGTCGGCGAACTTCACCCCGGCCCGCTCGTCCCGATCGTCGTAGAGTGCGGCGAGCCCGAGCTTCGCGTAGATCCCCTCGCAAAGCGCATCGCACGCCGCGTCGCCCTGGCGAAGATTGAGGATGGCGGCGCGAAACGGTGCGACCGCGTCCGGCCAGATGATGCCCGCCTCGTCGTGCGAGGCCTCGATCAGCGCGCCGGCGAGCCGGCTCACGCCGATCCCGTAGCTCCCCATCTCCGGGTTGACCGGCCGCCCGTCCGCGCCGGCGACGGAAAACCCCATCGCCGCGCTGTATTTGGTCCCGAAATAAAAGACGTGCCCGACCTCGATCCCGCGGCCGAGGCGTTGGCGCTCGGGCGCCAGTTGCTCCCACGCCGCCGGATCATGCTTCTCGTCGGTCGCGGCGTAGTGGCTCGTCATCAGCCCCTCGAAGCGCGCGAGGTCCGCCTCCGAGAAGATGTCGAACCCGGCTGCGGAATAATCGATCTCCTCGAACGCGGCGTCGTAGTACACCTCGCTCTCGCCGGTGCTGGCGAGGATGATGAACTCGTGGCTCATATTGCCGCCGATCGGCCCCGATTCCGCCTGCATCGGGATCGCCTTCAGCCCCATCCGGCGAAAGGTGCGCATATAGGCGAGCATCATCCGCCGATAGCTCACCACCGCGCCGGCATAGTCGAGATCGAAGCTGTAACCGTCCTTCATCAGGAACTCGCGCCCGCGCATGACGCCGAAGCGCGGCCTCACCTCGTCGCGGAATTTCCATTGGATGTGATAGACGATCTGCGGCAGCTCGCGATACGAGCGCACCGACTGGCGAAAGAGGTCGGTGATCATCTCCTCGTTCGTCGGTCCGTACACGAGGTCGCGCTCGTGCCTATCCTGAAGCCGCAGCATCTCCTTGCCGTAATCCTCGTACCGCCCGCTCTCGCGCCAGAGCTCGGCCGGCTGGATCGTCGGCATCAAAAGCTCCTGCGCCCCGGCCGCGTCCTGCTCGGCGCGGACGATCGCGGCGATGTTCTGCAGCACGCGAAATCCCGCCGGCAGCCAGGCATAGATCCCCGCCGCCGTCTGGCGCACGAGTCCCGCGCGCAGCATCAGCCGGTGCGAGACGATCTGCGCCTCGGCCGGAATCTCCTTGAGCGTAGGCACGAAGCTCCGGGAAAGACGCATCGCCGGTTCGGTCCTCGGTTGGGTTGAGCGCGCGAAGCTAGCCGTCCGCCGGCCCCGCGGCCAGATGGCGCGGGCGAAACGGCGCCCTGCTGCATTGCAGCAATTTTTGTGCGCCGCACAACAAAACGAAGCAATAAGACCTAGAAATATTCACCATGGGAGCACAAAAAAGCGTGACTCGACATACTGGAGGGGCTAACAACTCGCTCGCGGCGGAGCGATCCGGGCCAAGTTTGGGGAAGGAACGCCAAATTCAATTGGCAGGATGAGGAGCTCCTCCTCATCCTGCTTTGCGTGTTGCGTACGCGAGGACGCCGCACCTCTTGCATCCCCCCTCTTGAACCCCATCCCCTCTTGAATCCAATCGTCGTCATTCCGACGCGCCTCGGCTCGACGCGGCTGCCCGGCAAGGCGCTCGCCGAGATCGCCGGCGCGCCGATGATCGTCCATGTCCGGCGGCGCGGGCTCGAGGCCGGAATAGGCCCGGTCCTCGTCGCCTGCGGCGATGCGGCGATCGCCGAGGCGGTACGCGCCGTGGGCGGGGAAGCGGTCCTGACCGACCCCGCTTTGCCCACCGGGTCGGACCGCGTGCAGGCCGCGCTTGCCGCCATAGACCCCGACCGCCGCCACGACGTCGTCGTCGTCCTGCAGGGGGATCTGCCGACGATCGAGCCTTCCGTGCTGCGCGCGACGCTTGCCCCGCTCGCCGACCCCGCCGTGGACATCTCGACGCTCGCGACCCTGATCGCCGACCAAGGCGAACGCGAGGCGCCGCAAGTGGTCAAGATCGCGCTCGGGCTCCGGCCCGGCGCGCGTGTGGGACGGGCCCTCTATTTCAGCCGATCCGTGATTCCCGGCGGCCCCGGCCCGCACTACCACCATGTCGGCCTTTATACCTACCGGCGCGCGGCCCTCGAGCGCTTCGTCACGCTGCCGAGGGGCGTGCTCGAGGCGCGGGAAAGCCTCGAGCAGCTCCGCGCGCTCGAGAACGGCATGCGGATCGATGTGACGCTGATCGAGAGCGAGCCGCTCGGCGTCGATACGCAAGCCGACCTCGAGCGCGCCCGCGCGCTCCTTAAGCGCTGAGCGCGGCGGGATGCGGCGGCGCGAGGTGCGGACCGGCGCCGAAGAGCTTCTCCCGGTACGTGCCCGGCACGTAGGCGCGCTTGTAGAGCCCGCGCTCCTGCAGGACCGGAACGACGAGATCTATAAATGACTCAAGGCATTCCGGGACGATGGTGCGGGATAGGTTGAAGCCGTCCACGCCGGCCTCCTCCATCCAGGATTGCAGCTCGTCCGCGACCTCCGCCGCCGAGCCGACGATCGGCGGCTGGCGCGAGCCGAGCACGAGCTGGTCGATCAGCTTGCGCTTGGTCCATTGGGACCCCATCGCCTCGAGGTTCGAGCGGATCGCATTGCCCGGCCCCGCGCCGATCGGCTCGTCGAGCGCGTAGCGCCCGAAATCGATCCCAAGCGAGGCGGAGGCATGCGCGAGCGCGGCCTCGGTGCTGGCATGGCCGCGATACTCCTCGAGAAGCGCCCGCGCCTCCTTGCTCGTCCGCCCGACGATCACCGTCCCGCCGACGAAGGCGAGGATCGGCCGCCCGCCCGCCCGCGCCCTTATATCGCCGACCAGCCGCGCCACGTTCTCCTTGCCGCTCGCATTGAGGAACACGCACTCGGCATGCCGCGCGGCGAAGGCGCGGCCGCGCTCCGAGGCGCCCGCCTGATAGAGCACCGGCGTGCGCTGGGGCGAGGGCTCCCAGAGCGGAACCGCGTCGAGCCGCCACTGCTTTCCCTCATGGCGCACGCGATGCACGCGCGCCGGGTCCGCATAGATCCCGCGCTCGCGGTCGGCGAGCACCGCGCCATCCTCCCAGCCTCGTTCCCAGAGCGCGTACATCAGCGCCATGTATTCGTCCGCGAGATCGTAGCGGTCGTCGTGCGCCATTTGCGCGGCGAACCCCATCGCGCGGGCGGCGCTGTCGAGATAGCCCGTGACGATGTTCCAGCCGATCCGCCCGCGCGTGAGATGGTCGAGGCTCGCCATGCGCCGGGCGAAAAGCCAGGGCGGCTCGAAGGCGAGGTTGCAGGTGATGCCGAAGCCGAGATGCTCGGTGGCAAATGCCATCGCCGGCACGAGCGTGGCGGGATCGAGCAGGGGAACTTGCACGGCGCCGCGCAACGCCGCGTCGGGCGCGCCCTGATAGACGTCGTAGACGCCGAGCACATCGGCGAGGAACAGCCCATCGAAGAGGCCGCGCTCGAGCAGCCGCGCGAGGCCCACCCAGTAATCGAGCGAGCGGTACTCGGCCGAGCGGTCGCGCGGATGGGTCCACATCCCCTGCTGGATGTGGCCGACCGTCGCCATGTCGAAGGCGTTGAGGCGGAGCTCGCGGCTCACGGCAGGCCGCGCTGCATAAAGACGAGATCGAGCCAGCGGTCGAACTTGCAGCCGACCTCGCGCAGGATTCCGGCCCGCTCGAACCCCAGCCGCTCGTGCATGCGGATCGAGCCTTCGTTCGCGGCGTCGATACCCGCGACCATCACGTGCTTGCCGAGCGAAGCGGCCCGCGGCAGCAGCGCGGCGACGAGCGCGGTGCCGATCCCTCGCGCGCGCTCGTGGGCGGCGACATGCACCGAATGCTCGACCGTATGGCGGTAGCCGGGCCAAGGACGGAAATCGCCGAAGCTCGCAAACCCGAGCACCGACGCTCCTTCCACCGCGACGAGCACCGGAAAGCCCCCCGCCGCGCGTCCCCCTAACCAGGCCTGCCGATCCTCGAGCGTGGCCGGCTCCTCGGTGTAGACCGCGGTCGAGCTGCGGATCACGTCGTTGTAGATCGCGAGAATGCCGGGCAGATCGGCTTCGGTTGCGTCGCGGATCAGCAAGGTCCCTCCGATCGCCGGTGGCGCGGGCCGACGGTGTCCACTATGATGGAAATATGGATACCATACAAGATGCCTCGCCGGATCTCGGCGCCCGCCTCGCCGGCCGGTTGCGCGCGGAACGGGAGGCGCGCGGCTGGCCGCTCGCCCTACTTGCGGATCGCTCGGGCGTGTCGCGGGCGATGATCAGCCGGGTCGAGCGGGGCGAGGCGAGCCCCACGGCTGCCCTGCTCGGACGACTGTCGGGCGCCTTCGGCCTCACCCTCTCGGCGCTGCTCGCGCGCGCGGAGGCCGATGCGACCGGCCGGCTCCTGCGCGCCGAGGACCAGGCCACCTGGGAGGACCCCGCCACCCTCTACCGCCGCCGCGCGGTCTCCCCGCCGGGGGCGGAGCCCGAACTGGTCGAGGTGACGCTGCCGCCCGGCGTGCGCGTGCCCTTCCCCGCTTCGGCGTACGCCTTTCTCCGCGGCCAGTGCCTGTGGGTGCTGGAGGGCCAGCTCGATTTCGCCGAGGGCGGCACGCTCCACCATCTCGCCACCGGTGACTGCCTGGCACTCGGCCCACCCGCCGACTGCACCTTCGCCAACCCTGCGCTGGACGCGCCCTGCCGATACCTGGTCGCGCTGGCGCGGCGGTGAAAACCGAGGGGCTCTGCCCCTCGGGCTCCCCGGCAAAGGCGGAGCCTTTGCAATCCATTCCTTAAAAGGGATGGGGGTCTGGGGCCTCAAGGCCCCAGCGGGATGGGTCTGGGCTCAAGGCCCCAGCGGGGGGTGCAGGGGGGCAGAGCCCCCCTGCTCAGACGCGCAGCAGATGCACGTCCACCTGGGGGCGTTTGCCGTAGCGGCGCCCGAGCACGCGGCGGAGTGCGGCGCGTGCGGCGTCGGCGAGCGCGTCGTCGTCGCGGCGAAGTGAGGCAGGCAGATCGGCGAGCGCCGCGGCGAAGGAGCCGCCGAGGGCGGCGATTTCCGGGTCGTCCGCATCGAGAAGCCCGGGCGCGCTCACCTGCGGCTCGCCGAGGAGGCGTCCCGCGCGATCGACGGCCAGGCTGCCGAGCACGAAGCCGTTGCCGAGCATGCGCCGCCGCGCCGCCATCACGCCGCCTTGGAGCGGAACGAGGCGGCTGCCGTCCAGCACCTTCCGCCCGACCGGCGCGGAATCGGTCACTTCGGGTTCGCCAGGCACGAGGGCCAGGATCTCGCCGTCCTCGAGCAGGATCGGGCGAATGCCGAGCTCCCGGGCGAGGCCGGCATGGGCGGCAAGGTGGCGCCATTCGCCGTGCACCGGGACCGAGAAGCGCGGCTTCACCAGCCGGTAGAGCTTGCGGAGCTCATCGCGAGCGGGATGGCCGGAGACGTGCACCACATGATCGGAATCGGTCATCAGCCGCACGCCGCGCCGGACGAGATTGTCCTGGACGGCGCCGATCGCCCGCTCGTTGCCCGGAATGACGCGGCTGCTGAAGATCACCGTATCGCCTTCGCCGAGCGCGATGCGCGGATGGGTGTCGGCGGCGATGCGCGAAAGGGCGCTGCGCGGCTCTCCCTGGCTGCCGCTTACCAAGAGGAGCAGGCGCTCGTCTTCGATTTCGTTCGCGGCGTCCTCCGGAAGAAACGGAGGAATGGTTTTGAGATAGCCGCATTCGCGCGCCGCCGCTTCGATATTGCGCAAGCTGCGTCCCGCGACCGCGACCGCGCGCCCGGCGGCGCGCGCGGCCAGCGCGACCGATTCCACGCGCGCGACGTTGCTTGCGAAGCAGGTGACCGCGACGCGCCCCGTGAGATCGCCGATCAGCGCCGCGAGCGTGCGGCGCACGTCGGCCTCGGACCCGGAGTGGCCTTCCACCATGGCGTTCGTGGAATCGCAGACCATCGCCAGCACGCCCTCCTCGCCGAGGGCGGCGAAGGCGGCCTCGTCGGTCGGCGGCCCGATCAGCGGATTGGGATCGAGCTTCCAGTCCCCGGTGTGCAGGACGGTTCCGAACGAGGTGCGGATGACGAGGGCCTCTGCCTCCGGGATCGAGTGCGCCACGCGCAGGAACTGGAGCGCGAAGGGGCCGATCGTGAAGCTTCCGCCCGGCGGCACGATCGTGAGCTTGACC
Organism: uncultured Pseudomonadota bacterium; assembly: GCA_963745975.1. Taxonomy (GTDB): domain Bacteria; phylum Pseudomonadota; class Alphaproteobacteria; order Acetobacterales; family Acetobacteraceae; genus JAKAWQ01. Next base: position 352,564 of record CAVUZJ010000007.1, on the reverse strand, counting down.
TCGCCGAGCAGGCCCGCTTCGCCGAGCTTGCGGGCCGAGCACGGCGGCGGCGAACGGGGTTGCGTAGACGGGGCAGCGGAGCTCGCGCCAGAGCCACGGCACCGCGCCGAGATGATCCTCGTGGGCGTGGGTGATGACGAGTGCGAGCAGCGCGGCGCGGCGGTCGGCGATGAAGCCGGGGTCCGGCACCATGATCTCGGCTTCCGGGTATTCCGTGGAGCCGAACCCGATGCCGCAATCCACGGCGAGCCATTTCCCGCCGCACTGGTAGAGATTGAGGTTCATGCCGATCTCGCCGGTGCCGCCGAGCGGCAGGAAGGCGAGGTCCGGCGCTTGCCCGTCCATGGCGTCCATCAGTCGGCGTCCTGCGGGCGCGCGCGGTCGCGGCTGAAGACCGGACGCGGATTGCGCGCGGCCAGCAGCCTGAGCCCGTGCAGCGTCAGCTCGAGGTCGACATTCTCGATCAGCGGAATACCCTCGGAAAAAAGCGGCGCCAGCCCGCCGGTTGCCAGGACCTTCAACGGCGCGCCGAACTCGGCGCGGATTCGCGAAACCAGACCTTCCACCAATCCCACATACCCCCAATAGACCCCGGAGCGCATCGCCGCGACCGTGCCGCGCCCGATCACCGATTGCGGCCGGCCGATGCCGATGCGCGGAAGTTGCGCGGCGGCGCGGTGCAGCGCCTCGATCGAAAGATTGATCCCCGGCGCGATGACGCCGCCCCGGTAGGCGCCGTCGGCGCCGACGACGTCGAAGGTGGTTGCGGTGCCGAAATCGATCACCACCATGGGGCCGCCATAGAGCTGGTGGGCGGCGAGGGCGTTGAGCAGCCGGTCGGCGCCGACCTCCGCGGGGTTGTCGACGCTGATCGGGAATCCCCAGTCGAGCGCGGCGCGCGCCACCAGCGGCTCGGTCGCGAACCAGTCGCGGCAGAGGCGCCGGAGATGATAGAGCGCGGTAGGGACGACCGTGCCGATCACGGTGGCCTCGATATTGGCCGGCTTCAGCCGCGCATGGCCGAGCAGCGCGAGCAGCCAGACGGCATATTCGTCCGAGGTGCGGTCCGGCTCGGTGGCGATGCGCCAGATGCCGCGCCACTCCGTGCCGTCGTGCACGGCGGCCACGACGTTGGTGTTGCCGGCATCGATCACGAGGAGCACGGCAGGTCCGCGAGCTCTTGCAGCACTTCTCCGGAGGCGAAGGTCTCGATGCCGGCGCCGGTCTCGAGCCGGAGCGCGCCCGTCGCGGTGAGGCCGGCGAAGCGGCCGGTTCGCACCCCGCCCGCGGCCCTGAAGGCGAGCGGCGCGCCGAGCGGATGAGCGTGCGCGAGCCAGGCGGTGCGGATGGGCGGGAAGCCCTCCGATTCCAGGATGGTGCGCCAGTGGCCGAGGCGCGCGAGAACCGCGTGCGCCGCCGCCTCGGGGCTCGGCGGGGCGATGCCGGCGTCGGCGAGGCAGGCGGTGGCGCGTGATGCGATGGAAGGCGCGGAGGCGAGGTTGGCGCCGATGCCGATCACCAGCCAGGCGAGGCCGCCCTCGGGAGCGCTCGCGCTCTCGAGCAGGATGCCCGCGAGCTTGCGCCCCGCGAGCAGCAGGTCGTTCGGCCATTTGAGCGTGAGCGCGGCCGGATCGGGCAGGAAGGAAGCGAGCGCCTCCCGCACGGCGACGCCGGCGAGCAGCGCGTAGAACCCGGCCTTCGCGGTATTGCCCGCGGGACGCAGCAGGACGGAGAGGAAGAGGTTGCCCGGCGCCGAGTGCCAGGCGCGGCCGCTTCGCCCGCGCCCCGCGCTCTGCTCGTCGGCGCGCACGGCGAGGCCGTCCGGCTCACCGGAAGCGGCGAGTTGGACGCAGAGATCCGAGGTCGAAGCCAGCCGCGCGTAGGAGCGGATGCGCCATGGCCCCATAGCTTTGCATTCGGGACCTTCGCCTCCGGCGGGCGCCGGCTCGTTCACCCGAGCAGCACCTGCGCCGCCGCCTGTGCCGCGTTCACGAACGGCCCCGGGAAAAGGAAGAAGAAGGTGGTGAAGAGCCCGGTGCCGGCGGCGACCAGGGTGAGCATCGCCGGCCGCGGATCGAAGGCGGCCGCCGGCTCGTCGACATACATCACCTTGACGATGCGGATGTAATAATAGGCGGCCACCACGCTCGTCAGCACGCCGATCACCGCGAGCGCCCACATGCCGGACTGCACGGCGGCGAGGAAGATGTAGAGCTTGCCGAAGAATCCCGAGAGCGGCGGGATGCCCGCCATGCTGAACATGAAGATGGCGATGGCGAGCGCCAGGCCCGGATCGGTGCGGGCGAGGCCGGCGAGATCGGAGATTTGCTCGACCGCGCGCCCATTCCGGCGCATGGCGATGATGCCGGCGAAGGCACCGACACTCATGAAGACGTAGACGACGAGATAGATCAGCACCCCGCGCAGCCCGACCGCGGTGCCCGCGGCGAGGCCGACCAGCGCGTAGCCCATATGGCCGATCGAGGAATAGGCCATCAGCCGCTTGATGTTGGTCTGCCCGATCGCCGCGACCGCGCCCAGGATCATGCTCGCGATCGAGATCAGCTCGATCAGCAGGCGCCAGTTGTCCGCGAGGTGCCCGAACGGCGTTGCCATGGTGCGCAGGATGAGCGCCATCGCCGCGACTTTCGGCGCCGTGCTGAGGAAGACCGTGACCGGCGTCGGCGCGCCCTCGTACACGTCCGGCGTCCACATATGGAACGGCACCGCCGAGACCTTGAACACGAGGCCCGCGATCACGAAGACGATCCCGACCACGAGCCCCGCCGAGGCGCCCTGGATTGGGGCGAGTGCTGCCCCGAGTGCCGCGAAGGACATGGAGCCGGAGAAGCCGTAGACCAGCGAGATCCCGTAGAGCAGGAGGCCAGAGGCCAGCGCGCCGAGCACGAAATATTTGAGCCCGGCCTCGCTCGAGCGGAGGGAATCGCGGTTGAACGCGGTGACCACGTAGAGGGCGAGCGAATGCAGCTCGAGCCCGAGATAGAGCGTCATCAAATTCGCCGCCGAGACCATCACCATCATGCCGACGACGGCGAAGAGGATGAGGACGGGGAACTCGAAGCGTGCCAGGCCCTCGTGGCGATTGTAGTCGAGCGAGAGCATCAGCACGAGCCCGGAGCTGACGATCACCAGGAGCTTCACGAACCGCGAGAACGCATCGACGACGAAGAGCCCGCCGAAGGCGCTGCCCACGGGCGCGGCGAGCACCAGGAACGCCGTCAGCAGCAGCGCGCCGAGAGCGAGCATGTTGCAGGCGAAGCTCGCGTCGCGGCGATAGAGGACGCCGAAGACGAGGATCGCCATCGCCACGACGGAGAGGACGATCTCGGGAAGTGCGAGGGTCCAGTTCATCGCGAGGCGAGCGCCGTAAGCGCGGGCTGGTGCAGCATGGCCGTGTGCTGCTGCACCATGTGCGCCACACTCGCCGCCCAGAAGCTCGAGAAGCTTTGGGGATAGATGCCCATCCAGAGGGTGAGCACCACGAGCGGGGCGAAGACGGCGACCTCGCGCGGGCTGAGATCGAGGATCGACTTCAGCTCCACCTTCGTCAGCGTGCCGAAGATCACCCGGCGGTAGAGATAGAGCATGTAGGCGACTCCGAGGATCATGCCGACGCCGCCGAACAGGGCGAGCCAGAAATTCACCTGCATTGCCCCGATCATCACCAGGATCTCGCCGACGAAGCCCGAGGTTCCGGGAAGCCCGACGCTCGCCAGAGAGAAGAACATGAAGATCGCCGCATAGACCGGCATCCGTTCGACGAGGCCGCCGAAGCGCGCGATCTCGTGCGTGTGCATCCGGTCGTAGAGGACGCCGACGCAGAGGAAGAGGGCGGCGGAGACGATCCCGTGGGAGAGCATCTGGAAGAGGGCGCCCTGGATGCCCTGGATGTTGAAGGTGAAGACGCCGATGGTCACGAGGCCCATGTGGGCGACCGAGGAATAGGCGATCAGCTTCTTCATGTCCTCCTGCGCGAGTGCGACGTAGGAGGTGTAGATCACCGCGATCACGCCGAGCGCGAACATCAGCGGCGCGAAGGCCGCGGAGGCCGCCGGCAGCATCGGCACCGAGAAGCGGAGGAAACCGTAGGCGCCCATCTTCAGGAGCACGCCCGCCAGCATCACCGAGCCCGCGGTCGGCGCCTCGACATGCGCATCCGGGAGCCAGGTGTGCACCGGCCACATCGGCAGCTTGATCGCGAACGATGCGAGGAAGCCGAAGAAGAGCCAGCCCTGCATATAGACCGGCAGCCGCGTGTGCAGGAGCGTCGGGATATCGGCCGTGCCCGCGTGCGCCCAGATCGCCAGGATCGCGAGCAGCAGCAGGACCGAACCGGCGAACGTGAAGAGGAAGAATTTGATCGCGGAATAGACCCGCCGCGACCCGCCCCAGATGCCGATGATGAGATACATCGGGATCAGCACGCCCTCGAAGAACATGTAGAAGATGACCAGGTCGAGCGTGGAGAACGTGCCGACCATCATCGTCTCGAGGACCAGGAAGGCGAGCATGTACTCGCGCACCTGGCGCTTGATGACCTCCCAGCTCGCGAGGATGCAGAGGGGAGTGAGCGCGGTCGAGAGGAGCACGAAGAGGACGCTGATGCCGTCCACGCCCATCTTGTACCCGAGGCCGTACTCGGGCAGCCACGGCATGCTCTCGACGAACTGAAAGCCCGGATTGGCGGGATCGAAATCCACCCAGAGGACCAGGCTGAGCCCGAAGACGATGAGGCTCGTCCAGAGCGCCGCCCAGCGCGCATTGCTCGCAACCGTCGCTTCGTCGCCGCGGATCGAGAGGATCACCGCGCCGCCGACCAGCGGCAGAAACGTGATCAGCGAGAGGACGGGGAAGCCTGCCGCGTTCATCGCATCACCCGACGAGCAGGAAGACGGCGATCAGGACGACGACGCCGATCACCATTGCGAAGGCGTATTGGGCGACCGACCCGCTCTGCAGCTTGACCGCCTCGGCCGAGGAGTTGGTGGCCAGCACCGCGATGCCGTTCGGCACGCCGTCGATGACGGAAGCGTCGCCCACCTTCCAGAGGAAGCGGCCGAGCCACATCGTCGGGCGGACGAAGAGGAAATCGTAAAGCTCGTCGAAATACCACTTGTTGAGCAGGAAGAGGTAGATCGGGCGGAAGCGTTCGGCGAGCCAGACCGGGATATCCACGCGCACGATGTAGAAGACGTAGGCGGTGGCGATTCCGAGCAGGCCGACCACCAGGGGCAGCGGATCGAGCCACGCGGAGATGGTTTCGATCCGCGCGATCGGATTGATCCCGGGCAGCACGAAGATGCTGCTGCCCCAGAAGCTCTGCCAGGCATGGCCGATGAACACGGGCTTGAGCGCGAAGCCCGCGCAGGCCGCGCCGATCGCGAGCAGGATCAGCGGCACGGTCATCACGGGCGGGCTCTCATGGACGTGCTCGAGCACGTGGGGCTCGGCGCGCGAGCGACCGTGGAAGGTCATGAAGAGCACGCGGAAGGAGTAGAACGCGGTCAGGAAAGCCGCAATCACGCCGCAGACATAGCCGTAATGGGCCAGCCCCGAGGGGGCGGTTGCCGCCGAAGCGAGGATCGCGTCCTTCGAGTAGTAGCCGGCGAAGGGGGGGATGCCGGAGAGTGCCAGAAACCCGACCCACATCACCGCATAGGTGATCGGGATCTTGCGCCAGAGCCCGCCCATCTTGCGCATGTCCTGCTCGTCCGACATCGCGTGGATCACCGAGCCGGCGCCGAGGAAGAGCAGCGACTTGAAGAAGGCGTGCGTGATGAGGTGGAAGATGGCGATCGGATAGGCGCTGACGCCGGCGGCGAGGAACATGTAGCCGAGCTGCGAGCAGGTCGAGTAGGCGATGACGCGCTTGATGTCGTTCTGCACGCAGCCGATGGTCGCGGCGAAGAAGGCGGTCGAGCCGCCGATGAAGGTCACCATGCCGAGCGCCCCCGGCGCGTATTCCATCAGCGGCGACATCCGCGCCATCAGGAAGACGCCGGCCGTCACCATCGTCGCGGCATGGATCAGCGCCGAGACCGGCGTCGGGCCCTCCATCGCGTCGGGCAGCCAGGTGTGCAGCAGGAGCTGCGCCGACTTGCCCATCGCGCCGATGAAGAGCAGCACGCCGATCACCTCGAGGACCGGGAACGAGCTTCCGAACAGCATGTAGTGGTTGGCCACGTGCTGCGGCACCGCGGCGAAGATGTTCGCGAAGGTCAGGGTGCCGAACTGGAAGAACATCAGCGCGATGCCGACCGTGAAGAAGAGGTCCGCCACGCGGTTGACGATGAAGGCCTTGATCGCGGCGGCGCAGGCGCTCGGCCGCTCGTACCAGTAGCCGATCAGGAGGTAGCTCATCAGGCCGACGCCCTCCCAGCCGAAGAAGAGCTGGAGGATGTTGTCGGAAGTGACCAGCATGAGCATGGCGAACGAGAAGAGCGAGAGGTAGCTGAAGAACCGCGCCGAGCGATGCTCGTGCGCCATGTAGCCGACGCTGTAGACGTGGATCAGCATCGAGACGGTGGTGACCATCGCCACCATGACGGAAGAGAGCGTGTCGTATTGGAGCGCCCAGGAGACCGAGAGCGAACCCGCCGTGATCCAGGTGGTGATCGGGATGACGCCCTGACTGATCGCCCCGGTGCCGAGCAGGATGGCGCCGCTCACGCCGCAAATCGCCGCCGCGATCATGCAGAGGATGCTGATCACCTGGCTCGCGCGCGTGCCGATGACGCGGCCGAAGAGGCCCGCGACCGCGGCGCCGAGCAGCGGGGCGAAGACGGCGATGACGGGAAGCATCTCAGCCTTTCATCAGGGTGACGTCCTCGACCTCGATCGAGCCGCGGTTGCGGAAATAGACGACGACGATGGCCAGCCCGATCGCCGCTTCCGCGGCGGCGACGGTGAGCACGAACATCGCGAAGACCTGGCCGACGAGGTCGCCGAGCGCGGCCGAGAAGGCCACGAGATTGAGGTTGACGGCGAGCAGGATGAGCTCGATCGACATCAATATGACGATCACGTTCTTCCGGTTGAGGAAGATGCCGACGATGCCGAGCACGAGGAGGATGGCGGCGACGGCGAGATAATGCCCGAGTCCGACCGGCATGCTCAATGTCCCTCCGCCCCATGGGAAGATGCGTGGGAGGGAGCGTGGGAAGGAGCGTGTGGGAGCGGCGCGTCCGCGTGCTCCGGCTCCGCTCCCGGTTCCGGAAGGGGTTCGAGGATCCCGGTCTCCGCGATGCCCGCGCCGAACGCCACCTGCACCATCGCCAGCGTGTCCGCCGGGCGGCGCGCGGTCTGCCGGGCGATGTTCTGCCGCCTTGCCTCCCGCCGCTCGCGCAGCGTCAGCACGATCGCGCCGATCATCGCCACGAGAAGGATCAGCCCGGCCACCTGGAAGAGGAAGACGTACTTCGTGTAGAGGATGTTGCCGAGGGCCGCGGTGTTGGAGAGGTTGGCCGGCGTCGGCGAAAGCCGGAGCCCGGCCGCCTCGGGATGGAAGCGCCAGGCGCCAAGCACGAAAGCGAGCTCCGCCAGCAGCACGAGGCCGACCGCGAGGCCGATCGGCGCGTAGCGTTGGAACCCCTCGCTGAGCTCGACGAAGTTCACGTCGAGCATCATCACGACGAAGAGGAAGAGCACCGCGACCGCGCCGACATAGACGATGACCAGGATCATCGCCAGGAATTCGGCGCCGGCGATCAGAAAGAGGGCCGCGGCGTTGAAGAAGGCGAGGATCAGGAACAGCACCGAGTGCACGGGGTTGCGCGCGCTCACCACCATCACCGCCGACGCCAGCAGGATCACCGCGAACACGTAGAAGCCGATGGTTGCGATCACGGCCTGATCCTGTCCCGCTGCACCGTCAGAAGATCAGCGGTAAGCCGCATCGAGCTCGAGCCGCTTGACGATCTCCGATTCCCACCGGTCGCCGTTGGCGAGGAGCTTGTCCTTGTCGTACATCAGCTCCTCCCGCGTCTCGGTCGCGAACTCGAAGTTCGGCCCCTCGACGATCGCGTCGACCGGGCAGGCCTCCTCGCAGAGCCCGCAATAGATGCACTTGGTCATATCGATATCGTAGCGCGTGGTGCGGCGCGAGCCGTCGGCCCGCGGTTCGGCCTCGATGGTGATGGCCTGCGCGGGACAGATCGCCTCGCAGAGCTTGCAGGCGATGCAGCGCTCCTCGCCGTTCGGATAGCGGCGGAGCGCATGCTCGCCCTTGAAGCGCGGGCTGAGCGGGCCTTTTTCGTAAGGATAGTTGATGGTCGCCTTCGGCTTGAAGAAATAGCGGAGCGTGAGCGCCATGCCGGCCACCAGCTCGCCCAGCAGCAGGCTGCGTGCGGTACGGTCAAGAAACGCCATCGGCACCTCCAAGCGCCGGGCCGGGATAGCCCCTTCCCATGCCGCCATCAAGCCGCATGCGGCAGCCACCCGGTCGCCATCAGGACCGCTGCCGTGAGCACGAGCCAGCCGAGCGAAAGGGGAAGGAAGACCTTCCAGCCGAGCCGCATGAGCTGATCGTAGCGGTAGCGGGGAAAGGTCGCCCGGACCCAGAGAAACACGAACAGGCAGATCAGTATCTTGAGGATGAACCAGAGCGGGCCGGGCAGCCAGGTGAAGGGCGCGAAAGGCAGCGGCGAGAGCCAGCCGCCGAGGAAGAGAATGGTCGTGAGCGCGCTCATCAGGATCATGTTGGCGTATTCGCCGAGGAAGAAGAGCGCGAAGGCCATGGCGCTGTATTCGACGAAGAAGCCGGCGACGATCTCGCTCTCTCCCTCCGGGAGGTCGAAGGGCGCGCGGTTGGTCTCGGCGAGCGTCGAGACGAAGAAGACGATGAACATCGGGAAGAGCGGGATGCAGAACCAGATGTTCCGCTGCGCGAGAACGATGTCGTTGAGGTTGAGGCTGCCCACGCAGAGCAGCACCGAGACCAGGACGAAGCCCATCGAGACTTCGTAGCTCACCATCTGGGCGGCGCTGCGGAGCGCGCCCATGAACGCATATTTCGAATTGCTCGCCCAGCCGGCGATGATGATGCCGTAGACCCCGAGCGAGCTGATGGCGAAGAGATAGAGGATGCCGACATTGATGTCGGCGATCGCCCAGCCGTCGTTCACCGGGATCACCGCCCAGGCGAGGATGGCGAGGCCGAAGGTGATCATCGGCGCGAGCACGAAGAGCACGCGGTTGGCGCCGGTCGGGATGATCGTCTCCTTGAAGATCATCTTGAGCGCGTCGGCGAAGGGCTGGAGCAGGCCGAAAGCGCCGACCACGTTCGGTCCCTTGCGCAGCTGGACCGCGGCGAGGACCTTCCGCTCGGCATAGGTGAGGTAGGCGACCGCGATCAGGAGCGGCACGATCAGCGCCAGCGCCTTGAGGAAGGTGAGGACGATCTCGCCCGCGATGGTTGCGAAGAAGCCGCTCATCCTCCTACTCCGCGGCGAGCGCGGTGCCGGCGCCGAAGGTCGCCGCGCAGCGCGCCATGGTCGGGCTCGCCCGGCTGATCGGGTCGGTCCGGTAATAGTCGGCGATCGCCGGAACGAAGGGGCTGGGCAGCATCGCGGCCGGATCGCCCGTCGGACCCGTGAGATCCTGGCAGAAGGCGCGGGCCACCGCGCCGACGCGGGCGAAGGCCGGATGCACGGCTTCGAGCCGCCTGCGGAGGCTCACGAGATCGTCATAGGGAAGCGGGCGGCCGAGCCGGCTGCTGAGCGCGCGCAGGATCTTCCAGTCCTCGCGGGCTTGCCCCGGCGGTGAGACGGCGAGCCAGCCGCGCTGCGCCCTTCCTTCCGTGTTCACGTAGGTGCCGTCCTTCTCGGTATAGGCGGCGCCGGGGAGGATCACGTCCGCCCGCTCGGCGCCGCGGTCGCCGTGATGGCCCTGGTAGACGACGAAGGTGGCGGGCGGAATGCGCGCGACGTCGAACTCGTCGGCGCCGAGCAGCCAGAGGAAATCGACGCCGCCGCCGCGCATCGCCCAGAACCCTTTGGCCCCGGGGCCGGGAACGAAGCCGAGATCGAGCGCGCCCACGCGCGCCGCGGCCGTGTGAAGGACGTTGAACCCGTGCCAGTCGGGCCGCAGCATCCCGCTGAGCGCTGCGAGCTGCCAGGCGGCGGCGAGCACGGCCTGGCCGTCCGGCCGGGCGAGCGCGCTTTGGCCGAGGATCAGCATCGGGTTCTTCGCGGCCTTGAGGTGTTGGGCGAAGGGATGCTCGCCCGCGAGCAGCGAAGCGAGCGTCTTCGGCCCCTCGCCCAGCCATTCCACCGGATAGGTGAGGTCCGCGGGCGGACCGATGAGGGCGGCGGGAGAGTTCCCCGCGAGCCAGCGCTTGCGGATCCGGGCATTGAGCACCGGCGCCTCGCGGCGCGGGTTGGCGCCGACGATCAGCGCCGCGTCCGCCTCCTCGATGCCCGCGATCGTCGTGTTGAAAAGATAGAAGTCGCGCCGGCTCGCATTGAGCCGCGCGCCGTTCTGCCGGCAGTCGAGGTTCTGGGAGCCGAGCGCGCCCATGAGGTCCTTGAGCGCCAGCATGCTTTCGGCGTCGGCGAGATCGCCCGCGATCGCGCCCACATGCTCGCCCGGCAGGTCCTTGAGCCGCTCGGCGATCACGGCGAACGCCTCGTCCCAACCGGCCTCCTCGAGCTTGCCGCCGCGGCGGACCCACGGCCGGTCGAGCCGGCGCCTTCGCAGCCCGTCGAGCGCGAAGCGGGACTTGTCCCCGAGCCACTCCTCGTTGACCTCGTCGTTGATGCGCGGCAGCACGCGCAGCACCTCGGGCCCGCGTGCATCGATCTGGATGTTGGCGCCGACCGCGTCGAGCACGTCGACGCTGTCCGTGCGGGTGAGCTCCCAGGAGCGGGCGACGAAGGCATAGGGCTTCGAGGTGAGCGCGCCGACGGGGCAGAGATCGATGATGTTGCCGGAGAGCTCGGAGCCGAGCGCCTTCTCGACATAGGTGCCGATCTCGAGGTCCTCACCGCGGCTGGTGGCGCCGAGCTCCGCGACGCCCGCCACCTCGGTCATGAAGCGGACGCATCGCGTGCACTGGATGCACCGTGTCATCACGGTCTTGACGAGCGGGCCGAACTCCTTGTCGGTCACGGCCCGTTTCGGCTCGCGGTAGCGGGAGTGGTCCCAGCCATAGCCCATGGCCTGGTCCTGCAGATCGCATTCCCCGCCCTGATCGCAGATCGGGCAATCGAGCGGATGGTTGATCAGGAGGAATTCCATCACCCCGCGGCGCCCGTTGCGCACCATCGGGCTGTCGGTCTTCACCACCATGCCCTCGGCGACCGGCCAGGCGCAGGAAGCGACCGGCTTCGGCACCTTCTCCACCTCGACGAGGCACATCCGGCAATTGCCGGCGACCGAAAGACGCTCGTGGTAGCAGAATCGCGGGATCTCCTTGCCGGCGAGCTCGGCCGCCTGCAGCACCGAGGAGCCGGCCGGCACCTCGATCTCGATCCCGTCGACGGTGAGCTTCGTCATCGCCGCTACTCCGCCGCCATCTTGAGGCTCGGCCGCTTGTACGCGGCGATCCGCTCCTCGATCACAGGACGGAAATGCCGGATCAGCCCCTGCACCGGCCAGGCCGCCGCATCGCCGAGCGCGCAGATTGTGTGGCCTTCGATCTGCCGCGTCACCTTCTCGAGCGTGTCGATCTCCTCGACCTCCGCGCGCCCCTCGACGAGGCGGTACATCACCCGCATCAGCCAGCCGCAGCCTTCGCGGCAGGGCGTGCACTGCCCGCAGCTCTCATGCTTGTAGAACTTCGAGAGCCGGGCGATCGCGCGGATGATGTCGGTCGAGCGGTCCATCACGATCACCGCCGCCGTGCCGAGACCCGATTTCACGGCCTGCAGACTGTCGAAATCCATCAGCACCGTGTCGCAGACGGATTTCGGAAGGACCGGCACGCTCGCTCCCCCGGGAATGATGCCGAGCAGATTGTCCCATCCGCCGCGCACGCCGCCGGCGTGGCGCTCGATCAGCTCGCGCAGCGGGATGCCCATCTCCTCCTCGACATTGCAGGGCTTCTCGACATGCCCGCAGATGCAGAAGACCTTGGTGCCGGAATTGCGCGGCCGGCCGAGCGCGGAGAACCAGGCAGCGCCCCGGCGCATGATCGCCGGCGCCACCGCGATCGTCTCGACATTGTTGACCGTCGTCGGACACCCGTAGAGCCCGACCGCTGCCGGGAACGGCGGCTTGAGCCGCGGCATTCCCTTCTTGCCCTCGAGGCTCTCGAGCAGCCCGGTCTCCTCGCCGCAGATATAGGCCCCCGCGCCGCGATGGACGAAGACGTCGAAATCGTAGCCGGAGCCGGCGGCATTGCGGCCGAGCAGCCCCGCCTCGTAGCATTCTTTCACGGCAGTCTCGAGCCGCACGGCCTCGTTGTAGAACTCGCCGCGGATATAGATGTAGGCCGCCTGCGCGCCCATTGCGAAGCCGGCGATGAGCGAGCCTTCGAGGAGCTTGTGCGGGTCGTTGCGCAGAATGTCGCGGTCCTTGCAGGTGCCGGGCTCGCTCTCATCGGCGTTCACCACGAGATAGGCCGGCCTGCCGTCGGACTGCTTCGGCATGAACGACCATTTGACGCCCGTGGGGAAGCCCGCGCCGCCGCGGCCGCGCAGACCCGAGGCTTTCATCTCCTCGATCAGCGCGTCGCGTCCGCGGGCGAGGATCGCGGCGGTGCCGTCCCAGTCGCCACGCGCGCGTGCGCCCTTGAGGCCCCAGTCGTGTACCCCGTAGAGATTGGTGAAGACGCGATCCCGATCGCTCAGCATCGAATCACTCCCCGGCTTCGGCGTCGAGGAGCGTCGTCGGCCCGCCGGCCGGGGCCGAACCTTGCCGGCCGGTCGCCGAGCCGGGCGGCGGCACCTCGCCCCGCCGCAGCGACGCGAGCAACTGCTCGGTCGCGGCGGCGTCCATGTCCTCGTAGAAATCGTCGTTCACCTGCAGGATCGGCGCGTTGACGCAGGCGCCGAGGCATTCGACCTCGGTCATCGTGAACATCCCGTCCTCGCTCGTCTCGCCCCAGCCCTTGATCCCGGTGGCCTTCCGGCACGCAGCGACCACCTCGTCCGAGCCGCGGAGCCAGCAGGGCGTGGTCGTGCACAGCTGGAGATGGAATTTTCCCACCGGCCGCTTGTTGAACATCAGATAGAAGGTGGCGACCTCGTAGACGCGGATCGGCGCCATCCCGAGCCGCGCCGCAACGACATCCATCGCCGCGATCGGGATCCAGGCCGAGCCCCTGGCACGCGCCATCTGCCGCTGCGCGAGGTCGAGCATCGGCAGCACCGCGCTCGCCTGCCGGCCGGGCGGATATCTCGCGAGGATCGCGGGAATCGCCGCCTCGCTCTCGGCGTCGAACACGAACTGCGCCGGCTGCGTGGCGTCCTGAGCCTGGTTCTCGCCCATCGTCACCTGTCGATTTCGCCAAAAACGATGTCGAGCGATCCGATGATCGCAACCGTATCGGCCAGCATGTGCCGCCGGGCGAGGACCTCGATCGCCTGAAGGAACGCGAATCCGGTCGGGCGGATCTTGCAGCGGTATGGACGATTCGTTCCGTCCGCCACGAGATAGACTCCGAACTCGCCTTTCGGCGCCTCGACCACCGTGTAGGTCGCGCCGGATGGAACGTGAAAACCCTCGGTATAGAGCTTGAAATGATGGATCAGCGCTTCCATCGAGCGCTTCATCTCCGCCCGCGTCGGCGGGCTGAACTTGCGGTCCTGCACCTTGACAGGGCCGGGCTGCATCCGCGCGAGGCACTGCCTGATGATCTTCACGCTCTCGCGCATCTCGCCGACACGCACCAGATAGCGGTCGTAGCAATCGCCGTTGCGCCCGACCGCCACCGCGAAATCGACCTCGCGGTACATGTCATAGGGCTGCGAGCGGCGCAGATCCCACGGCACGCCGCTGGCGCGCAGGCACGGGCCGGAGAATCCCCAGGCGAGCGCATCGGCGGCCCCGATCACCCCGATATCGACCGTGCGCTGCTTCCAGATCCGGTTGCCCGTCAGCAGCTCCTCGACATCGTCGATGAATTTCGGAAATGTCTCGGCCCAGGCCGCGATTTTCTCCGCAAGCCCGGCCGGCAGGTCGCGCGAGACGCCGCCCGGGCGAAAATAATTCGCGTGCAGCCTGGCCCCCGAGGCCGCCTCGTGGAACTCGAGCAGCTTCTCGCGCTCCTCGAACCCCCAGAGGCTCGGCGTCAGCGCGCCGACATCGAGCGCGTAGGTGGTCACGTTGAGGAGATGGTTCAGGACGCGGGTGATCTCGGCGAAGAGCGTGCGGATCCACTGGCCCCGCTCCGGCACCTCGATCCCGAGCAGCTTCTCGGTCGCGAGCGCGAAGGCGTGCTCCTGGCACATCGGCGAGACGTAGTCGAGCCGGTCGAAATACGGGACGGCCTGGATGTACGTCTTGTGCTCGATCAGCTTCTCGGTGCCGCGATGGAGGAGGCCGATATGCGGATCGGCTCGCTCGACCACCTCGCCGTCCATCTCGAGGATGAGCCGCAACACGCCGTGGGCCGCGGGGTGCTGCGGCCCGAAATTGATCGCGTGGTGGTCGATCTCGACCGTACGGGTGCGCGGGGGCGTCTCGGGCGCGATTTCGCTCATTCCTTCCGCTCCCCCTCTTCGCGCTCCTCATGCACCTTCTCATCGCCGGGAAGCGTCGTGATCCCTTCCCAGGGCGAGATGAAATCGAAATTGCGGAAGTCCTGCACGAGCTTCACCGGCTCATAGACCACCGATTTGCGCTCCTCGTCGTAGCGCACCTCGACATGGCCGGTGAGCGGGAAGTCCTTGCGCATCGGATGCCCCTCGAACCCGTAATCGGTGAGGATTCTCCTGAGATCCGGCTGGCCGGAAAAGACGATCCCGAAGAGGTCCCAGGCCTCGCGCTCCCACCAGGTCGCCGCTGGCCAGACCCCGCACATCGAAGGCACGGGAGTCGTCTCATCGGTGGTCACGATCACGCGCAGCCGCTGGTTGAGCGCGACCGAAAGGAGATTGTAGACGACGTCGAACCGCTCGCTCCGCTCGGGCCAGTCGACGCCGCAGATATCCATCACCTGCGCGAAACGAAAGCGCGGATCGTCGCGTAAGGCGGTCATCAGCCCGACGAGCCCGTCCCTCGCGGCGTGGGCGACCAGCTCGCCCTTCTCCACCGTGGTCGCGCGGACCGCGGCAAGCCCCGCGATCTCTTTCTCAAGCTCCGTGACCCGGTCCGTTCGCTCGCTCACGCGGCTCAGCCCCTGAGAATCGTGCCGGTGCGCCGGATCTTCTTCTGGAGCTGCATGATGCCGTAGACCAGCGCCTCGGCGGTCGGCGGGCAGCCCGGCACATAGACATCGACCGGCACGACCCGATCGCAGCCGCGTACCACGGAATAAGAATAGTGGTAGTAGCCGCCGCCGTTGGCGCAGCTGCCCATGCTGATCACCCAGCGCGGCTCCGGCATCTGGTCGTAGACCTTGCGCAGCGCGGGAGCCATTTTGTTGGTGAGCGTTCCGGCGACGATCATCACGTCGCTCTGGCGCGGACTGGCGCGCGGGATGACGCCGAAGCGATCGAGATCGTAGCGCGGCATATAGGCGTGGATCATCTCCACCGCGCAGCAGGCGAGCCCGAATGTCATCGGCCAGAGGCTGCCGGTGCGCGCCCAGTTGACCAGCTTGTCGAGCCCGGCGACCACGAAGCCGCGGCCTGCGATCTCCCCGGTGATGCCCTTGACGACGGCGTCCTGTTCGGCGCCCGGGGCCAGCCCCTGCCGGTTCCAGGCCACCGCCGTCCCCGCTTCCATTCCTGCGCTCATGTCCTCATTCCCATTCGAGAGCGCCCTTGCACCACTCATAGATGAAACCGACGGTGAGAACCGCAAGGAAGCCGACCATCGAGAGGAAGCCGAAAATTCCGATCGTGGAGAGGCTGACGGCCCAGGGAAAGAGGAAGGCGACCTCGAGGTCGAAGATGATGAAGAGGATGGCGACCAGGTAGTAGCGCACGTCGAAGCGCCGGCGGGCGTCGTCGAACGGCTCGAAGCCGCATTCGTAGGGGGAGAGCTTCTCGGCGTACGGCTTCTGGCGCGCCGCGAGCAGCGAGCCGCCGACCAGCGCGCCGGCGATCACCGCCGCGAGGATCATGAACGCCAGGATCGGCAGATAATGGACGATGATCGGCTGCATCCCCCTGTCCTCTCGCCCGCCCGGCCCGTTTTGCGGTGCAGCAGGCAGGGGCGGACCATAGCCGCATCCAGGCGCCCGCGCCATAGCGGCGCGAGAGCCTTCTCAGGCCATGGCGCGAGTGACGGGACTTGAACCCGCGACCTCCGGCGTGACAGGCCGGCGCTCTAACCGACTGAGCTACACCCGCGGACCGTGGACGGAAGGTTGGGCGTGTAGGCCGCGGGCCCCGACCCGTCAAGCACGCCGGTTCAAGCGCGCCGGTCGGGGATGCCTGGGCGGTGACGGGTTCGAACCGCCGGCCCTCTCGGTGTAAACGAGACGCTCTACCGCTGAGCTAACCGCCCTTGATGGCGTGCTGAAATCAACCGGCGACCAGACGGAGGACGGCGCATGGCCAGGCAAAGCGCAGAGGGCACGGAACCGGGCCTCTGCCCCGGCCGGCAGGCGCGCGCTCGGGCTATCAGTTCACCGCGTCCTTGAGGGCCTTGCCGGCCTTGAAGCGCACCGAAGTCGAAGCTGGGATCTTGATTTCCTCGCCGGTGCGCGGATTGCGCCCTTTGCCGGCCTTGCGCTTGGCGGTCACGAAACTGCCAAACCCGACCAGCCGGACTTCCTCGTGTTTCTTGAGCGCTTTCTCGATGGCGCCGAAGACGGCGTCCACCACCTCGCTTGCCTTGGCTTTCGCCAGATCGGTCTCCTCCGCAACGGCGGCAATCAGATCCATCTTGTTCACTCGGGAACCCCCCTTCCTCGCATGCAGCTTGCAGATCGCGACCAGCCGGCCGCACGACTCGCGTGGCTGGTCTCCGAGACTAGAGGGCCCGATTCCGCCCCGTCAACGAGACTGAAGGCGCCGGGCCGGGAAACCCGGCGCCCGACTCGGCGCTGCGACGCAACAATAGCGCCCGACTCGCATCGGCCGCCCCTCCTCAGTGCGGGAGGGGGAGCTGTTCCGCGGCTGGTGGCGGCGGGGCGACCTGAGCTTCCACCGGCTCCTCCCAGATGATCGGCTCGGGCTTGCGCGCCAGCGCGCGGAAGATGACCTCGTCCACGCTCGCCACCGGCACGATCGTCAGGTGCTTCTTCACGTTGTCCGGAATTTCCGCGAGATCCTTTTCGTTCTCCTTGGGGATCAACACGGTGCGCATGCCCGCCCGGAGTGCGGCGAGCAGCTTCTCCTTCAGACCGCCGATCGGCAGCACGCGGCCGCGCAGCGTGATCTCGCCGGTCATCGCCATGTCGCGGCGCACCGGGATCCCGGTGAGCGCGCTGACGATGCTGGTCGCCATCGCGATGCCCGCGGAGGGACCATCCTTCGGCGTCGCCCCCTCCGGCACGTGGACGTGGATGTCCCGCTTCTCGAAGACGTTGGGCTTGATGCCGAAGTTGATCGCCCGGCTGCGCACGTAGGAGATCGCCGCCTGCACGCTCTCCTGCATCACGTCGCCGAGCTTGCCGGTCTGCTTGACGTTGCCCTTGCCGGGCAGCAGCACGCTCTCGATCGTCAGGATCTCGCCGCCGACCTCGGTCCAGGCAAGGCCGGTGACCACGCCCACCATATCCTCGCTCTCCGCCTCGCCGAAGCGGAAGCGGCGCACGCCGAGGAACTTCTCGAGGTTCTTGCGGGTGATCGCGACCTTGGTGATCTTCTTGGTGATGATCTCCTTGATCCCCTTGCGGGCGAGCGAGGCGATCTCGCGTTCCATCGCGCGCACCCCGGCCTCGCGCGTGTAGTAGCGGACGATGTCGCGCAGCGCCTCGTCGCTGATCGACCACTCGCCCTGCTTCAGGCTGTGCGCCTCGGACTGCTTGGGGATCAGGTGGCGCTTGGCGATCTCCACCTTCTCGTCCTCGGTGTAGCCGGGGATGCGGATGATCTCCATCCGATCGAGCAGCGGCTGCGGCATGCGCAGGCTGTTGGCCGTGGTGACGAACATCACGTCCGAAAGATCGTAGTCGACCTCGAGATAATGGTCGTTGAAGGTGCTGTTCTGCTCGGGGTCGAGCACCTCGAGCAGCGCCGAGGAGGGATCGCCCCGCCAGTCGGCGCCGAGCTTGTCCACCTCGTCGAGCAGGAAGAGCGGATTGGAGGTCTTCGCCTTCTTCATGCCCTGGATGATCTTGCCCGGCATCGAGCCGATATAGGTCCGCCGGTGGCCGCGGATCTCCGCCTCGTCGCGCACGCCGCCCAACGACATGCGCACGAAGTTCCGCCCCGTCGCGCGGGCGACCGACTTGCCGAGCGAGGTCTTGCCGACGCCCGGCGGCCCGACCAGGCAGAGGATCGGTCCGCGCACCTTGCTCGAGCGCGCCTGCACCGCGAGATATTCGAGGATGCGCTCCTTGACCTTTTCAAGCCCGTAATGATCCGCGTCGAGCACCTTCTCGGCCGCGAGCACGTCGTTCTTGACCTTGCTCCGCTTCTTCCACGGGATCGAGAGCATCCAGTCGAGATAGTTGCGCACGACCGTCGCCTCGGCGCTCATCGGGCTCATCGCGCGGAGCTTCTTGAGCTCGGAGAGCGCCTTCTCCCGCGCCTCCTTGGAGAGGTGGGTCTTCTTGATCTTCGCCTCGAGCTCGGCGGTTTCGTCCTTGCCGTCCTCGCTTTCGCCGAGCTCCTTCTGGATCGCCTTGAGCTGCTCGTTCAGGTAGTACTCGCGCTGCGTCTTCTCCATCTGCCGCTTGACGCGGTTGCGGATGCGCTTCTCCACCTGAAGGACGCCGATCTCGGATTCCATGTGCGCGAACACGCGCTCGAGCCGCTCGCCGACGGCCGGCAGCTCGAGCAGCTCCTGCTTCTCGGCGATCTTGACGGAGAGGTGACTCGCCACCGTGTCCGCGAGCTTGCTCGGATCCTCGATCTGGTTGAGGGAAACCAGCACCTCGGGCGCGATCTTCTTGTTGAGCTTGATGTACTGCTCGAACTGCGAGACCACGGTCCGCGCGATGGTCTCCTGCTCCTTCTTCTCGCCGGGCTGGTCGGAGAGGGTTTCCACCACCGCCTCGAAATAGGAATCGGTCTCGGTGAAGCGGATGATCCGCGCCCGGCGATTGCCCTCGACCAGGACCTTCACCGTCCCGTCCGGCAGCTTGAGGAGCTGGAGGATGGTCGAGACGGTGCCGACGCCATAGATATCGCCCGTGCCGGGATCGTTCTGCTCGGCGTTGCGCTGGGCGACGAGGAGGATCTGCTTGTCCTCGCGCATCACCGCCTCGAGCGCGCGCACGGACTTCTCGCGGCCGACGAAGAGCGGCACGATCATGTGCGGAAAGACGACGATATCGCGGAGCGGCAGGACGGCGATCGTCTCGGCCGGCTTGGGCGAGGGCTCGGCCGGACTTGGCGCCGGTTCGGGCCGTTCAGGTTCCGCCATCGTGACCTCCTTCGGGCGGGAAGCGCCACCATCGCGAAAAAGCGGCGGCGGGATCCCAAAAAAGGGTTCGGTTCCAGGATATCGTCAGTGCGGTGGGGTGTCGCAAGGGCTTGAAATCGTCCGGATCCGCAACGATTTGGCTCTTGTCCCCGCCGGAGGCGGGGCTCCGAGGCCCGCCGCTCAGGCGGATGTCTCGGCGCGCTCCTTGCCGTAGAGGAAGAGCGGGTTGGCGCGGCCTTCGGCGACCTCGCGGTTGATCACCACTTCCTCGACCGCGTCCAGTCCCGGCAGGTCGAACATGGTGACGAGCAGGATCGATTCCATGATCGAGCGCAGGCCGCGGGCACCGGTGCGGCGCGCGATCGCCCGCGACGCGACCGCCTTCAGCGCATCCTCGGTGAAGTTGAGCTTCACCCCCTCCATCTCGAACAGGCGGGCGTACTGCTTGACCAGCGCGTTCTTCGGCCGGGTGAGGATTTCGACCAGCGCGCCCTCGTCGAGGTCCTCGAGGGTCGCCACCACCGGCAGCCGGCCGATGAATTCCGGGATCAGGCCGAAGCGCAGCAGGTCCTCGGGCTCGACCTCGCGCAGGATCGCCCCGGTGCGCCGCTCGTCCGGCGCCCGGACCTCGGCGCCGTAGCCGATTCCCGAGCCCTTGCCGCGCGCCGAGATGATCTTCTCGAGCCCGGCGAAGGCGCCGCCGCAGATGAAGAGGATGTTGGTGGTGTCGACCTGGAGGAACTCCTGCTGGGGGTGCTTGCGCCCGCCCTGCGGCGGCACCGAGGCGATGGTGCCCTCCATGATCTTGAGCAGCGCCTGCTGCACCCCCTCCCCGCTCACGTCGCGGGTGATCGAGGGGTTGTCCGACTTGCGGCTGATCTTGTCGACTTCGTCGATATAGACGATGCCGCGCTGCGCGCGCTCGACATTGTAGTCGGCCGACTGGAGCAGCTTGAGGATGATGTTCTCGACATCCTCCCCGACATAGCCCGCCTCGGTCAGCGTGGTCGCGTCCGCCATGGTGAACGGAACATCGAGGATGCGGGCGAGCGTCTGGGCGAGCAGGGTCTTGCCGGAGCCGGTCGGGCCGACGAGCAGGATGTTCGACTTGGCGATCTCGATATCGTTGTTCTTCTGGCCGTGCACCAGGCGCTTGTAGTGGTTGTGCACGGCAACGGACAAAACCTTCTTGGCGTGGTCCTGGTCGATCACGTAGTCGTCGAGGACCTTGCAGATCTCCCGCGGGGTGGGCACGCCGTCCTTCGACTTGACGAGATGGGTCTTGTGCTCCTCGCGGATGATATCCATGCAGAGCTCGACGCATTCATCGCAGATGAACACGGTCGGCCCGGCGATGAGCTTGCGCACCTCGTGCTGCGACTTGCCGCAGAACGAACAGTAGAGCGTGTTCTTGGAATCGCCGGGTTTGCTCATGCCCACTCCTGCCCCGCCCCGCCGTAGCACCCCTTGGGGCGCCCGGCCGGGGCACGACCCTGAACTCTAATCCTCGGCGGCTGGCCCGGACAAGGGAAAGGCCGCCCCTTGCCGGCCACGCGCGGTCAACTTCTCGCGGCCACCAGCTCTACCGGCACCGGCCGATTCGCGACCACCTGATCGACGATGCCGAAGTCCCGCGCCTCCTCCGCCGACATGTAGGCGTCGCGGTCGAGCTTGCGCTCGATCGCCTCGATCGGCTGGCCGGTATGCTGGACATAGATGTCGTTGAGGCGCTTGCGCAGCGTCAGGATCTCGCGCGCCTGGATCTCGATGTCCGTGGCCTGGCCCTGGGCGCCGCCGGAGGGCTGGTGGACCATGATCCGCGCGTTCGGGAGGGCGAAGCGCTTGCCCTTCGCCCCGGCGCACAGCAGGAGGCTGCCCATCGAGGCCGCCTGGCCGATGCAGAGCGTGCTGACCGGGGCGCGGATGTACTGCATGGTGTCGTAGATCGCGAGGCCAGAGGAGACCACGCCTCCCGGACTGTTGATGTAGAAGGAGACGTCCTTGCTCGGGTTCTCGCTCTCGAGGAAGAGGAGCTGGGCGCAGATCAGCGCGCTCACCTCGTCGAAGACCTGCCCGGTGAGGAAGACGATCCGCTCCTTCAGCAGGCGGGAATAGATATCGAACGCCCGTTCTCCCCGGGCGGTCTGCTCGACCACCATGGGCACGAGCGTATTGGCATAGACTTCGCCCGGATCGCGTTCGCGCATGGCCTTACCCTGCTGCCTCCTGATCGCCGCGGAGACCCCTCCCCGGTCGGCTCACTTAAATAGGTGACCCGGCCCCGGAAGCAAATGCCGCCGCCTTCAGGCGGCCTCCGCCGTGGCCGGAGGCTCCTTCAGGAGCTCCTCCGGGGTGACGGTCTGCTCATCGACCTTCGCCAGCTCGAGGACGAAGTCGATCACCTTGTCCTCGAGGATCGGGCCGCGCAGCCCCTCGGCCGCGCGCGGGTTGCGACGGTAGAAGTCGAGCACCTGGCCCTCGTGGCCGCGATAGCGCGCGGCATCGGCGCGGAGCGCGCGCGCCATCTCCTCCTCGGTCACGGTGATCCCGTTGAGCCGCCCGACCTCGGCGAGCAGGAGGGCGAGCTTCACCCGCCGGTCGGCGATGGCGCGGTACTCCGCCTTGAGCGTCTCGGCATCCTTTGCCGCGTCCTCCGGCTCGCCGCGGCCGGCCTCCCGGTCCGCCTCGACACGCTTCCAGATCGCCTCGAACTCGGCGTTCACCAGCGCCTCGGGCGGGGAGAAATCGACCACGCCCGCCAGCGCGTCGAGCAGCGCCCGCCGAAGGCGAAGCCGCGCGAGCCCGTCATATTCCTCCTGCATGCGCTGGCGTACCAGGGCCTTGAGCGCGTCCAGCCCCTCGAAGCCGAGCTTCTTGGCCAGGTCGTCGTCGATCGGCGGCACCACCCGGCGTGAGAGCGCGGTGGCGGTCACGGTGAACCGCACCTCTTTTCCGGCAGGCTGGGCGGCCGCGGATTCGCCGGATGGGGGTTCGCCCGGTTCGCCGGGAGGGGGTTCGCCGGGAGGGGGCTCGGTCAACTCGGGGGGGTAGGTGACCGTGACGGCCCGCGTCTCGCCTGGCCGCATGCCCTCGAGCTGCTCGGAGAAGCCCGGCCCGACGGCCACGCCGCCCACCTCGACCTCGGCCCCGGTGGCGCTCCCGCCCGCGATGGGCTTGCCGTCGGCCTCGCCCGCGAAATCGACCGTCAGCACTTCGCCCTTGGCGGCGCCGCGCTCCTCGGTGATCGGCTCCAGGCTGGCGCTGCTCGCGGCGATGCGTTCCAGGGTCCGCCCGAGCTCGGCCTCGTCCGGCTCGGCCTTGAGGCGGGTGAGCCGGATCGCCGAGAAGTCCGGGATCTTGATCTCCGGCAGAAGCTCGAGCTCGACCTTGAATTCGAGATCGCGGCTCTCCGCCTGCCCGAGCCCGGGCGCGACCACGTCCACCTTGGGCGGGACGGCGGGGCGGAGCCCGCGGTCGGCGACCATCCGCTCGGTCGCTTCGCTCACGGATTCCTGGAGCACCTCGGCGATGACCGCGCTGCCGTAGCGCTGGCGCACCACCGAGGCCGGGACCTTGCCCGGCCGGAAGCCCGGCAGCCTGAGGCCGCGCGCCAACTCGGCGAGCTTGGCCTGGCGCTTCGCCTCGAGATCGTCGGCCGCCACGACGACGGTGTAGCCGCGCTTCAGCCCCTCTGAGAGCGTCTCGGTGACCTGCATGGGCGGAGAGAATCCTTGCTGCCGGGTCCGGAGGCTGGTGCGGGCGGAGGGACTTGAACCCCCACGGCTTGCGCCACCAGAACCTAAATCTGGCGTGTCTGCCAATTCCACCACGCCCGCGCCGCTCGCGGGCTGAGCGGGCGGCTTTAGCGCAGATAGGGGCCCCGGGACAAGCAGCGCCACAGGCCAAACGGACCGCTCATCCCGGCGCCGCCAGCGCGAGATCCTCGCGGATGCAGGACGAGAGATGGCCCTCGCCGACTTGGCGCAGGCGCGGCCGGGCCTCGGAGCAGGCCGCCAGCGCGTAGCGGCAGCGGGTGCGGAAGGCGCAGCCCGAGGGCGGGTTGACCGGGCTCGGGATATCGCCCGAGAGAAGCACCCGCGCCCGTTTTTGTTCCCCCTTGGGGGCCGGGTCGGGCACCGGCGCGGCGGCCAGCAGCGCCTCGGTGTAGGGGTGGCGGGGCGCGCTCAGCAGCGACGCCGTCGGGCCCAGCTCCACCAGCCTTCCGAGGTACATCACCGCGATCCGGTCCGAGATATGCGCCACCACGGCAAGGTCGTGGGCGATGAACAGCATCGCGAGGTTGAGCCGCGCGCGGAGATCGAGCAGCAGGTTGACCACCTGGGCCTGGATCGAGACGTCGAGCGCCGAGACCGGCTCGTCGGCGAGCAGGAACTCCGGGCCGAGGATGAGCGCGCGTGCAATCCCCACGCGCTGGCGCTGCCCGCCCGAGAACTCGTGCGGATAGCGCGCGGCGAAGCGCGGCGCGAGGCCGACCAGCGTCAGCGCCTCCGCCACCTTCTCCTCACGCTCGCGGCGGCCGAGCTCGCGGCGATGGATCAAGAGCGGCGTCGCCACGATCTGCCCGATCGTCATCCGCGGGTTGAGCGAGGCGAAAGGATCCTGGAAAATCAGCTGCATACGCCGGCGGATCGGGCGCAGCGCGCGGCGCGAAAGATGGGTGATGTCGCGCCCGGCGAACCGGATCGCCCCGCCGGTCGGCTCGGTGAGCCGCATCACCGTCCGCCCGAGCGTGGTCTTGCCCGAGCCCGACTCGCCCACCAGCCCCAGCACTTCCCCCGCGCCGATCGTGAACGAGACGCCGTCCACCGCCTTCAGCGTTTCTGCCCACCGGGAGAAGGGTCCGCCGCCGAGCAGAAACCATTTCTGGACCTCCTCGACCTCGAGCAGCGCCGTGCTCGTCCCGGCGGCGTCCATTCAGGCCGCCGCCGGCGCCCGCCAGCGCAGGCACCGCACCAGGTGCCCCGGCTCGGCTTCCTCGACCGCCGGCACGCCTCGATCGCAGAGCCCGGCCTCCGCCCGTCCGCAGCGCGGCTGGAAGGAGCAGCCGGGCGGCAGGTGCAGCGGGTCCGGCACATTGCCCGGGATCGCCGCAAGCCGCACCGCCGCCACCCCGGGAACCGGCAGCCTCGGCACCGAGCCGAGCAGCCCGGCCGTGTAGGGCATCAGTGGGCGACGGAAAATCTCTCCGACCGGCCCCTCCTCGACCAACCGCCCGGCATACATCACCAGCACCCGGTCGGCGACCTCCGCGACCACCCCGAGATTATGGGTGATGAAGAGGATCGCCATCCCGGTCCGCTCCTGGAGCCGCTTCAGCAGATCCAGGATCTGGGCCTGCACCGTCACGTCCAGCGCCGTCGTCGGCTCGTCGGCGATCAGCACCTCGGGGTCGCAGGCGAGCGCCATCGCGATCATCACCCGCTGGCGCTGGCCGCCGGAAAGATGGTGCGGATAGCTCGCCAGGCGCTTGCGCGGCTCGGGGATCCCGACCCGCTCCAACAAATCCGCCGCCGCCGCCATAGCCGCCCGCCGCCCCGCCCCGCGATGGAAACGGATCGCCTCGGCGATCTGCTCGCCGACCGCGAGCACCGGGTTGAGCGAGGTCATCGGCTCCTGAAAGATCATCGAGATGCGGTCGCCCCGCACCCGGCACATCGCCTCCGCCGGCAGGCCGAGAAGCTCGCGCCCGCTCCCGTCCGGCTCCGCGAGCCGCACCGTGCCCGTCACCCGGCAGCCCGGCGGCCCGGGCAGCAGCCGCATGACGGCGAGGCTGGTCACGCTCTTGCCCGAGCCCGATTCGCCCACCAGCGCCAGCGTCTCGCCCTGCCCGATCGCGAAGGAGACGCCGTTGACCGCCGGCACTTCGCCGCCCGAGCTCGCGAACCGCACCGCCAGCTCGCTCACTTCGAGGATGGGCGAGCCCGTCACGCCCGGTCGGCCCTCGGATCGAGGGCGTCGCGCAGCCCATCGCCGATGAAGTTGAATCCCGTCACCGCAAGCGTGATCATCACCCCGGGAAAGATCGCGAGCCACGGCGCGGAGACGAGATACTCCTGCGCATTGTTCAGCATGTTGCCCCAGCTCGGCATCGGCGGCTGGATGCCGTAGCCGAGGAAGCTCACATAGGCCTCGAGGAGGATCGCGCGCGCGACATTGAGCGTCGCCGCGACGACGATGGGCGCCACGGCGTTCGGCAGCAGCTCGCGAAAGATGATAAAGCCGTTCGAGGCGCCCAGCACCTCGGCGGCGAGCGCGAAATCGCGCTCGCGCAGGCTCTTCATCTCCGCCTCCACCACCCGCGCCACCTCCATCCAGGCAGTGGCGGCGATCACCAGCGTGATCGTGAGCACATCCGGCGTGACGAAGGCGGCGAGCGCAAGCAGAAGAAAGATCTGGGGGAAGCAGAGCACGGCATCGACGAAGCGCATCAGCGCCGAGCCGATCCAGCCGCCGAAATAGCCGGCGACGGCGCCGACCAGCGTGCCCGCCGCGGTGCTGATCAGCATCGCCGAAAAGCAGACGGTGAGTGAGACGCGACCGGCCATCAGCAGCCGCACCAGGAGGTCGCGCCCGAGCTGATCGGTGCCGAAGAAATGCGGCCCGACGAAGGGAGCGGTGAACCGCACCATCAGATCGATATGCAGCGGACCGTAGGGAATGATCTCGGGGCCGATCGCACAGGCGAGCACCAGCACCACGACCGTGACGAAGCCGACCACCGCAAGGCGGTGGCGCAGGAAACGCCGGAGCGCGCGCCGCCCGGGCCGGGCCTCGGCCGCCGCCTCCAGGCCGATCCCCACGGTCGCGCTCATCGGAGCCGGATGCGCGGATCGGCCGCGGCGTAGAGAAGATCGGCCGCGAGGTTGCTCGCGATGACCATCACCGCCGAGAGCATGAGGATTCCCATCATCACCGGATAGTCCCGATAGCCGATCGCATCGAGGAAGAGCCGCCCCATGCCGGGCCAGGTGAACACCGTCTCCGTCACCAGCGCGCCCCCGAGCAGGCTCGGAAGCTGCACCCCCGCGACCGCGATCATCGGCAGCAATGCGTTGCGTAAGCAGTGGCGCATCACCACGACCCGCTCCGGCAGGCCCTTCGCCCGCGCCGTGCGCACGAAATCCTGATTGATCACGCTCACCATGGAGGCGCGCATGTACTGGCTCCAGATCGCGACCGTGACGAGCGCCAGCACCATCGCCGGGGCGATCAGGTGCCAGGCATAATTGAGGAAGGAGGAATTGCCGATCGTGTGCTGGTTCCCCGCCGGCAGCCAGCCGAGCAGGACCGAAAAAACATAGATCACGACGAGGCCGAACCAGAAGGTCGGAATCGAGAACGCGATCATCGCGCCGACCGTCGTGAGCTGGTCGAACAGGGAATTGCGGCGCACCGCCCCCACCACGCCGACCCAGGTGCCGAGCAGCACGGCGATCAGGGTCGCCGCGATCATCAGCTCGAGCGTCGCCGGGAGGCGCTGCCCGATCACCCAGAGCACCGGCTGGTTGTCCTGATAGGAGCGGCCCCAGTTGCCCGCCAGGATGCGCCTGAGCCACTCCCAGGTACTGCACCGGCAGCGGCCGATCGAGCCCCATCTGGTGAGCGATCCGGTGGAGCTCGGCCGCCGTCATCCCCGGCGAGAGCGTGAACTGCGCGAGCGGCCCCCCCGGCGCGAGATGCACCACCGCGAACCCGATGACCGAAACGAGCCACAGCAGCACGACGCTCTGGGCGAGGCGGCGGGGAAGGAAGCCCGTCACGGCGGAGGGCGCGCCGGCGCAGCGAAAATCACGCCGCTCCCTCGTTGCTCAACGCGCCGCTCCTAAGAGACCTTTTGAAAATGCGCTGCGGTGAGTCGGAGGCGCCGCAGGCGCCGGCCCGGCGCGGCTTTCGAGAACCGGAGCGGAGCGGCCTTTTGGGGCCGTGAGCACCGGAAGCGCAGAAAGCCACGTCGGACGACCACCGCAGTAGCATTTGCAAATGGTCTCTCAGCTCGTCGCCCAGTACCAGTCCTTCACATTCCAGGTATTGCAGGAGCTATAGACGCTCGGCTGATAGCCAGTCAGCCCCACCCTCGTGCCTTCGATCGTCACGTACTGAAAGAGCGGCAGCTGCGGCAGGTCGTGGCGGATCTGCTCCTCCAGCTTCCAGTAGATCTGCTGGCGCTTGGCGCGATCGAAAGTGCTGACGCCGGCGAGCAGGAGCTCGTCCACCTCGGGATTGACGTACTCCATGGTGTTCTGGCCGGCGCCGCCCTTGGCCGGAATCGCCTTGCTGCTGAAATAGGTCGTCACGTCCGGGTCGCCGCCGTACATCATGTCCTCGCCGACCATCACGGAATCGTAGTGCGAGAGATTGAAATAGTCGCCCCAGATCACCGCCGGCGGCATGTTCCTGATCGTCATCTGAACGCCGACATCGGCCCAGTTCTGCTGCAGGAGCTGCTGCGCCGTCTCGCGCACATGATTGCCCGCGGTGGTCGAGTTGAGGAAGGCGAGCCGGACGCCGTTCTTCTCGCGGATGCCGCCGGCGCCCGGCTTCCAGCCGGCGGCGTCGAGCATCGCCTTGGCCTTGGCGGGATCATAGACGTGCGGCGGCAATTTCGGGTTCATCGCCCAGGATTGCCGCGGCAGGAAGGTCGAGGTCGGGCTGGGCAATCCGTAATAGACCTGCTCGATGACCGATTTGTTGTCCATCGCCATGTAAAGCGCCTCGCGCACCGCGCGCTCCTGAAACTGCGGGCGCGAGAGGTTGAGCGTGATGCTCTCGCAGAACGGGGCGGGACCGACGACGACGTTGCGGCCCTTGAGCTTCTTCGCCTGGTTGTAGTGATCCGCCGTGATGCCCTGGAGCCCGATATAATCGATCGCCCCGGTCTGGAACTGCGTGAACATCACCGTCAGATCGGGGATGTATTTGAAGACGATCGTCTCCAGATACGGCCCCTTGCCGAAATAATGCGGATTGGCGACGAGCGTGATGTGATCGCCCGGCACGCGCTCCTTCCACATGAAGGGGCCGGTGCCCACCGGCGCATTGTTGAAGGGCGCCGTGTTCGGATCGGACGCCTTGGCGAGGATATGTTGGGGGACGATGAAGGTCCACGAGAGCAGCGCCACGAAGGGCGCGAAAGGCTTCGTCATCCGCCAGGAGATTTCGGTCGGGCTCGCGACGGTTATATTCTCGATCAGGTCGAAGCCGGTGCGCAGCCACGAGCGGAACTTCGGATCGTTGATGAGATCGAAGGAGAACTTCACGTCATCGGCGGTGAAGGGCGCGCCGTCGTGCCATTTCACGTCGCCGCGCAGCTTCACCTTCCAGGTAAGGCCGTCCTTGGAAATGCCGCCATTCTCGACCGTCGGAACCTCGGTGGCGAGCTCGGGCACGAAATCGCCGCTCGCATTGGGCAGCCAGAGCGGGCTGAACAGGTTCCAGTGCACGCCCTGATCGACCTCGATATGGGGCATCAGGGGGTTGAACACCGTCGGCTCCTGCGAGAACCCGATGATCGCCTGCCCGGTCGGCTTGGCCGGTGGCGCGCTGCCGGCCGCGAACGCGGGCCGGAGGCCCAAGGCGGCGGCTGCGCCCGCCGCGCCGACGCCGAGAAGGGAACGGCGCGTCATCTCCCGCCGTGCCGCAATAAGCCTGCTCCGCTGCCTCATTCTCTGATCCCCCAGCCGCCTCTCGATCGCGGCACCCGACAAGTTCCGAACTTGTCTCGCGGAGCCCGCCAAGTGCAGACACGCTTGCATGCGCGCCTCTTGGCTGCCAAGCTAACGCCATCCGGACGTTCGCGGCAACCTGACATCGTGGCGGAAGATCCGGGTGGCGGAAATCCGGTGACGGAGATCCGGGCGACGGAAGATCCGGTGGCGCCGATTGACAGCGCGCCAAGGTTCGCCGACCTTTCCGCTCCTTATTCTTCTTCCGCGAGCGCCCATGGGCCCCCCAACAGATCCGGTTGCCACCGATGAAGCGCCGCCGGCGCGTACCGGCGTCGTCGTCATCGGCGGCGGCATCATCGGGACCTCCGCCGCTTTCTTCCTCGCCCGCCGGGGCGTCCCGGTCGTTCTGTGCGAGAAAGGAACGATCGGGGCCGAGCAGTCGAGCCGCAACTGGGGCTGGTGCCGCAAGATGGGGCGCGACCCGCGCGAGCTGCCGCTGATCATCGAAAGTCTCAAGCTCTGGCAAGAGATGAATGAAATGGTCGGCGCCGAGACCGGCTTCCGCACCGCCGGCACGCTCTATCTCTGCGATACCGACGCCGAGGTCGCGCGCCGCGAGGCCTGGCTCGCGCACGCGCGCCAGTATCAGCTCGATACGCGCATGCTCGGCCCGGACGAAGTGGCGGCGCTGGTCCCGGGCGCGACACGCAAGTTCAAGGCCGGTCTCTACACGGCGAGCGACGGCCGCGCCGAGCCGCAGAAGGCGGCGCCGGCAATCGCCACCGCGGCACGCAAGCTCGGCGCGAGCGTGCTCACCCGCTGCGCCGTGCGCGGCATCGAGACCACGGGTGGGCGGGTCACCGCCGCGCTCACCGAGAAGGGCCGCATCGCCTGCGATGCCGCGATACTCGCCGGCGGCGCCTGGTCGCGGCTCTTCTGCGGCAATCTCGGGCTCCGCCTGCCGCAGCTCAAAGTGCGCTCATCGGTGATGCGCACGGCCCCGCTCGAGGGCCCGCCCGAGACGGCCGCCTCGAGCGCCGACTTCGCCTTCCGCAAGCGCCTCGACGGCGGCTACACTATTTCCAAGCTCTCCTCGGGCGTCGCCGAGCTGGTGCCCGACAGCTTCCGCTTCCTCGGCGATTTCCTGCCCCTGATCCGGCTCGAGCGCCGCAGTTTCCGCCTCCGCCTCGGCGGCCGCTTCGTCGAGGAATGGCGCATGCCTCGGCGCTGGAGCCCGGACGAGACCTCGCCGTTCGAGGCGGTGCGCACGCTCGACCCCGAGCCGGTGACCGCAATCAACGACGAGGCGCTCAAAAACCTCCGCGGGCGGTTTCCCGCCTTCGCCGCGGCCCGCGTGGTTCAGCAATGGGCCGGGATGATCGACGTCACGCCCGACGTCATCCCGGTCATCTCTCCCATCGAGAAGGTCTCCGGCTTCATTATCGCCACGGGCTTCTCGGGCCACGGCTTCGGCATCGGACCGGCGGCGGGGATGCTCGCCGCTCAGCTCGCCACCGGCGAGACCCCGATCGTCGATCCCGGATCCTTCCGCTTCTCCCGCTTCACCGACGGCTCGCGCCCCCGCCCCGACCCCAGCGTTTAACCCGGACCTATTTATCTCTTGGCGAAATCGACGATCGCGGCGAACCCGCTCTCGGTGCCGAACGCGAGCCGCGTGCCGTCCGGGCTCCAGGCGAGCGCGCTCACCGTGCCGCGCCCGGGGGCGGCGACCGGAAGCACCCGCCCCTGATCGATGTCGGCGAGCAAAACGAGCCCGTCGGCGAAGCCGCCCGCCACGGCGTCCCGCTCGGGATGGCAGGCGACGCGGGTGCAAAGAACCCCGTCGCCGCCGGCGAGCTCGAGCGGCGCCTTGCCCATCGGGCCGCCCCCGAAGAAGGGCCAGAGGATGATCGCGTCGGCGCCGCTGGTCGCCAGCCACTTGCCCCGGCGCGAGAAGGAAAGCGATTCGGTCTTGGCGGGATAGCCGCTCATCCTGAGGTGCTGGCCGTCCGAGAGCCGCCAGCCGTGCAGCATGTTCTCCTGCATCGCGCTCACCACCGCGTCGCCCTCCGGATGGATGGCGACCGCGGTATGGCTGCCCTTCCATTCGAGCTCCCGCGGGGTCGGGGTCTTGGCGGCGACGAACCAGAGCGAGACGCCGTTGTAGTGGCTCGCGGCGATTCTTTTGCCCTTGGCGTCGAAGGCGAGCCCGCTGACGGTGGACTTGTGCTCGAACGTCTTGAGCGGCGTCCCGGCGGCGGCGAAGAGATGGACGTTCCGGCCGACGGCAGCCGCGAGCAGCCCGGACTCCCGCGTGCCGGGGTGGCTCGCCGCGTGCTCGACCCAGCGGGAACCGAGGCGCTGGATATCGGAGCTTTCGCCATCGGCGGTGGTGCGGCGGAAGGCGCCGTCGTCGCCGCCGCTGACGAAGCCGCCGGGAGCCGCATCGGGAGCGAGTGCCAGCACCGCGCCCGCGTGCACGGCAACGCTCCGCCATTCAGCTTGTCCCGAGCCCTCGAGGATCCTCAGAGTCCCATCGCCGAGCGCAAAGGCGCAGAAGCGGCCGCCGCGGTCGAAGGCGGAGGCGACGACGAAGGCTTCGAGCGAGCGCGTCTCGCCGCGCGTCGTCAGCAGCGCGTCGGCAGTCGTGCTCGCGCTCATGTCAGGCGAACGGTCTCTCAGGCGGCCTGGCAGGATTCGAAGCCGCGGCGAAGCTGCGGGCGGTTGAGATTGCGGCCGATGAAGACGAGCCGGCTGACACGCGGCTCGCCCTCCTTCCAGGGCCCGATGAAGGCGCCGTCCGCCATCATGTGCACCGCCTGGAAGGCGAAGCGGCGATCCTCGCCGGCATAGTGGAGGATGCCCTTGGTGCGCAGCAGATCCTGCCCCTTCTCGGCGAGCAGCACGCTGATCCAGGCGTTGAACCGCTCGGGATCGGCCGGCTTCTCGAGCTCAAGGCTCACCGAGCTCACGTCATCGCTGTGCTCGTGCTCGTCCGAGGTGAGGAAATCGGGCGTGTGCTCCAGCACGCGCGCGAGATCGAAGGCGCTCTGGTCCAGCACCTCGCCGATGGGTATCGACGCGCGCTCGGTGCGGTGGATGCGCGCGAAGCGGTTGATGGTGCGGATACGCTCCTCGACCGAAGCGAGCTCGGGGGCGCTCACGAGGTCGGTCTTGTTGAGCACGATCACGTCGGCGAAGGCGATCTGATCGGCGGCCTCGTGGCTGTCGGCCAGGCGCTCGGGCAGGTGCTTGGCATCGACCACGGTGACGATCGCATCGAGCCGCGTCTTCTGCCGCACGCCTTCGTCGACGAAGAAGGTCTGCGCGACGGGGGCCGGGTTGGCGAGGCCCGTCGTCTCGATGATGATGCCGTCGAACTTCTCCCGCCGCTTCATCAGCCCGCCGACGATGCGGATGAGGTCGCCGCGCACGGTGCAGCAGATGCAGCCGTTGTTCATCTCGAACACCTCCTCGTCGCTCTCGACGACGAGGTCGTTGTCCACGCCCAATTCTCCGAACTCGTTGATCACGACCGCATAGCGCCTGCCGTGCCGCTCGGTCAGGATGCGGTTGAGGAGGGTCGTCTTGCCCGCGCCGAGATACCCGGTGAGCACGGTCACGGGCACTGGCACGTCCCCTGGCACGTCCCCTGGCATGGGCCCTGGCTCGGCCATCATGGTCTCTCCGTTCATCCTTGCGGGCGGAATATAGGGCGCGCCCCGCGCCTCAACCACCCGCCGGCTCGGCCGGCGCCCGCGCCTCGGCCAGGCCCCAGCCGATGAGCAGGAAGGACCAGCCGCTCATCGGCATGTCGAGGTAGCTCGAGGTGGAGGCGAGCGGCCAGAGGAAGATCAGCGCGGCGACGAAGAGCCCGACCCGGGTCGCGTCCGGCTCGCGCCCGAGCCCTCGTCCGAGCGCCATCAGCCAGGCGAGCCCGAGCGCGGTGTAGAGCAGGAGCCCGGGCACGCCGGCATCGGTGACCGCCTGGAGATAGAAATTGCCCGGCTCCTCGTTGCAGACGGAAGCGCCCTTCGAGACGTAGCCCGGCCGGTCGCGGCCGGTGAAGACGAAGCTCAGATCGTGGAAATAGCGCGGCTCCTTGCAATGGTCGCGGTAGCCGTCGTAGCCGAGGCCGAAGAGCGGTTTCTCGCGCGCCATCACCGCCGAACGCACATAGAGCTCGCCGTAGGGGCTCTGGCGGAAATGGCTCATCTGGCGGGTGAATTTCTCGACCAGGCGATAATAGGCCGGCGGCCGGATGACCGCGGCGGAGCCGACCAGCACCAGGGCGGCGATCCCGCCCGCGACCATCAGCGTGCGTAGCCGGCGCATCAGGATGAAGGTGGTGACGAGTCCGAGCCCCATCAGCAGCACCGGCATGCGCTGGCCGATCAGCACCTGCACGGCGATCGCCGCCAGCACCACCGCGACGCCGGCGGCTTTGAGCGCGAGCGCCGGCCGCGCCAGCAGCCGATCGACCGGCGGCAGCACGAGGGGGAAGAAGAGGCGCGAGAAGGGCGGCCCGGCGCGCGCCTTGTTGAAGGGGCCGGTCAGCTCGCCGTCGACGTTGATCCGATGGCCGAAGACGTTGCGACCGGTGAAGAATTGCTGCATCGATTCGATGCCGATCCAGAGGAAGGCGCACGCGAGCGAGAAGGAGAGCCAGCGCCGCGCGGTTTTGCTCGCCAGCACGCGCTGCTCGAGGGCGGCGATGAAGACCAGGAACCGCACCGTGGCCAGCGCCTCGCCGAGCGGATGGAACCCGCCGTCGGCGAACGGCGGGAACGGCAGCGAGCAGACGACGAGCCAGCCCCACCAGACGAGCCCGATGCGGAGCCAAGCGCTCCGGAGCCAGTCCCAGCGACCCTCGCTCGCGGACTGGACGAGAAAGCAGATGTCCGTCACCGCGATCATGACCTCGGCGACCGCCCGTCCGTAGAGGAGGAAGAGCGGCAGGATCAGGGTGGCGGCGAGCGCGATCCGCTCGAGTGGGCGGGCGAGCTTCACGATCGGAGCACCTCGCTCCGGAGCTTACCGAGCCGGGCCGCGACCTCCGGCAGGTCGAATTTTTTCGCCCGCGCGATGCCGGCGGCGGCGAGCCTGGCACGGGAAGCGGGATCGGTGGCCAAGGCGACCATCGCCTCGGCGAGCGCGGCCGGGGGGTCGGGCTCGGCGTAGAGCGCCGCCTCGCCGGCGACCTCGGTGAGCGCGCCGCGCGGTGCCGCGATCAGGGCAGCGCCGGCCGCCAGCGCCTCGAGCGCGGTGAGGCCGAACGGCTCGGCCCAGCGGCTCGGCACGACGACGATCGCCGCCCGCGCCATCGCCGCCAGCACCTCCCCGTGCGGCCGGTATCCGTGCACTGCGACGCCGGCGGCGGCCGCGCGACCGCGGAGCGCGCGGAGATAGGGCGTTTCCGGTGAAGCGGGGCCGGGGCGGTCGGCGCCGAACATCTCCGCGCGCCAGCCGGGCAGCCTCGGCAGGGCCGCTTCGGCCGCGGCGACGAAAGCATCGGCGCCCTTGTCCCGGACCATCCGGCCCGCGAAGAGCAGCACCGGCTCGCGCGCAGCGGCGGGAAAGGGAGCGGGCACGGAGGCGCACTCGATCGGGTTCGGCAGCACCGAGACGCGCGGCGTGTCCGCGAGGCCCTCGAGGAGGAGCCCGCGCAGGAATCCGGAGACCGTCACCACCCGGGCGAGCCGGGAAAAGAGGCGAAGCCGCTCCGCGCTCGTCCGGGCGGCCCGCATTTCGCGCGGGTCGTTGTGGAGGAAGAGGACGACGGGGGTAGGCGCAAGGCGCCGGGCCAGGAGCAAGGCGACATCGGGGCGGTTGTGCACCTCGATCAAGGCGGGGATCAAGGCGCGGAGACGGCGGCAGACGGCGAGGCCGTAGCGCCAGGCGTGCGGGCCGGGCGGCCACCAGCCGGCGCGGACGGGCGAGAACGCCACGTCCGCGAAGGGCGGCAGCGGCGAGGCGGGCCCCAGCACGAGCGGCGCGAAGGCGGGGCCGGCTGCGCGGGCGAGGCGATGGACCACGAGGCCGATCGCGCCGGCGGCGGCCGGGGAGAAATCCCCGCGCGGGGGGAGGACGATGGCGACGCTCGTCCTCGTAGCCGCGCTGCCGGGCAAGCTCAGCGCGCGGCCGCCAGAAGCTCGCGAATCCGGCCGGCTCCGGCGGGACCTTTGAGGGCATCCTGCCAGAGCGCCTCGGCGATGCGCTGATGGGCGCCCGCCGCCTCGTCCGAGTGGGTGATCATCGCCACTCCCGTCTGGTCCGAGGGATGGGTGTCCAGCCGGAAGGGATTGAGCGAGAGCGCCATCCGATCGCGCGTGCGCAGGATGCTGAACGCGCCGGTCGGCTGGGCGCCGGTGAGGAGGCCGAACTGCACGCCCATCGGCTCGGTCTCCATCAGCGAGACGATGTGCTCGACCTCGGCCGCGGCGATCTCGCGGCAATGCCGGCGCAACCGCTCCGGCAGGCTGACCAGGCCCGCGATGCCGGCGGCGAGGAACCGCTCGATCTCGGAGGCGAAGATGAGGGCGATGACGTTCGGCCGCCGCGCCGCGTAGGCGCGCTTGCGCTGCGCCAGGATGCCGAGCACCTGATCGGCCGCCGCCCGGAGGCCCGCACCCGCGGGCGCGGGCGCACGCTCGGCCGCCGCGTCGAACACCTCGCGGAGTGCCGCGTCATAGGCGTCGGACGTCGTGAGATAGCAGAACGGCCCTTCGAGCTGGAGGACCTGGTCGGCGGTCTCCTCCATCTGCCGGAGCCGCTCGAAGAACCCCGCCGGGCGCGTGTAGTACTCGATGCCGATCCCGAGCAGCGAGAGCGGCGAGATCTTCAGCAGCTCGGCCAGTCGCTTGACCGTGTCGAGCTTGATGACCTCGCCCTTCTCGTAGCGATAGAGGGCCGCGCGCGAAACGCCGAGTCGCGCCGCAACCTCTTCCGCCCGGAGGCCTGATTCGAGCCGGAACGCACGCAATTGCTGGCCGATTTCGTTGAATCGCATGTCTTCCCTTGCCGTCCGGCCTGACTGGCCCCCGGCGGCCAGGCCCGCTTCGCCAACCCCCGCGCTCTGATATCAGAAACGCGTCGGACGTCACAGTTTTGTGATTCGGAAAGGCGCCGGCGTCAGGGCCCGAGCCGCTTGTCGGCCAGAAGCTCGACGGCGGTAACGAGCGCCGAGTGATCGGACTCCGCCTGGCCGTTGGCCGCCGCCGCCTGGAACATCTGCTGGGCGAGCGCCGTGTTCGGCAGCGCAAGCCCGAGCTGGCGCGCGGCCCCGAGCGCGAGCGAGAGGTCCTTCTCGTGCAGGCGGATACGGAACCCCGGCGCGAAGGCGCGGGTCAGCATCCGCTCCCCATGCACCTCGAGCACGCGCGAGCCCGCGAAGCCGCCGAGGATCGCCTTGCGCACGACGCCCGGATCCGCGCCGGCCTTGGCGGCGAAGACGAGCGCCTCGGCCGCGGCCTGGATATTGCAGGCGACGATGATCTGGTTGGCGACCTTGCAGATCTGCCCCGCCCCGTTCTTCTCGCCGACATGGGTGATCGTCTTGCCCATGAGCTGAAAGAGCGGCAGCGCGCGCTCGAAGGCCGCCTTCGGCCCGCCGACCATGATCGTGAGGCTCGCCTGCTTCGCCCCCACCTCGCCGCCCGAGACCGGTGCATCGAGATAGTCGCAGCCGCGCTCGTTGACGCGCGCCGCGAAGTCGCGCGTGGCAATCGGATCGATCGAAGACATGTCGATCACCAGCGTGCCGGGCTTGAGCCCCTCGGCGACGCCGGAGCGGCCGAACAGGACCTCTGCCACGTCCGGGGTATCGGGCACCATCAGGATGACGGTCTCGGCCTCTCCGGCGACGCTCTTCGCGTCCGCGACGACGGCAGCCCCGGCCCGCATCTCGGGTGCGAGGCTCTTGCGCTCGGGGACGATGAGAGAGTGCCCGGCCTTCGCGAGGTTCTCGGCCATCGGGCGTCCCATGATGCCGAGGCCAATGAAACCGATCCGCATCGCGCTCTCCTCCCTTGCCGATTTCAAACGCCGAAACGCGCGCGCCAGGCGAGCCCGGCCTCGGTCGCGGCGGCCGGGCGGTACTCGCAGCCGACGAAGCCCGCATAGCCCAGGGCATCCATGCGCCGGAAGACGTACTCCCAGCCGATCTCGCCGGTGCCCGGCTCATGGCGGTCCGGCACGTCGGCGATCTGCATGTGCGGGATGAGCGGCAGAAGCTCCGCCATCCGCCGCGTGACGTCGCCCTCGGTGATCTGGCAGTGATAGAGATCGAACTGCAATCCGATGTGCTCGGTCCCGAGCCCGGCGATGATCTCGGCCGCCTGGCGCGTCGTGTTGAGGAAATAGCCCGGCATGTCGCGGTGGTTGATCGGCTCGAGCAGCACCTTCACCCCGGCCTTGCCCGCCTGCTCGGCCGCCCAGGCGAGGTTGGCCGCATAGACGCTCGCCGCGGTGAGCGCGGCAACGCCGGGCGGCAGGATCCCGGCCATTGCATGCACCTGGCGGCAGTCGAGCGCGGCGGCATAGTCGAGCGCGCTGAGGAAGCCCTCGCGGAACTCGGCCTCGCGCCCGGGGACGGCGGCGAGCCCGCGCTCGCCCGCCGCCCAATTGCCGGGCGGGGCATTGAAGAGGACCTGCGCGAGCCCGTTCGCCTTGAGGCGGGCGGCGATATCGGGGGCGAGGAACTCGTAGGGGAAAAGGTACTCGACGGCAGTGAAGCCAGCTTTGGCGGCCCGCTCGAAGCGATCGAGGAACGGCACCTCGTTGAACATCATGGAGAGATTGGCGGCCAGTCGCGGCATGTCCCATTCCCTTCCGGCGTGGCGGCGCGCGAGGTTAAAGCCGATCCCGGCCGGATGGGAAAGTGAGCGTCAGACGCGGCCGCGAAGGGCCGCCATGAGCACGGAAAGCCGCGCGCCCAGCCCGCGCGGACGCCGCACCTCGCCCGGGCGGCTCAAGTCACGCGCGGCCAGCACGGCAGGCAAGGCGGCCGGCAGGGCCGCGCGCGGCAGCGCAGAGCGGCGGGCCTCGGCGAGCCACGCTACCGCCTCGGAAGCGAGGCGGGTGCGGACCGGCGCGAGCGCCGGCGCGTCCGGGCTCGCGGCGACGGCTTCGGGCGAGAGGCCGTGGGCGGCGAGAATATCGGCGGGCAGCAGCACCCTGCCCCGGCGGGCGAGTGCCGGAACGCTGCGCAGGAGGCGCGATGCCCCATAAGCGGCGCCGAATGCGCGGAGCGACGGCGCCGCCCCCGCCCCGAGCACCTTTCCCGCCATCATCGCGAGCCCTCCCTGGCCCGCGAAGAGATGCGCGCGCCAATCGGCGAGGGTCGCGAATTCCGGCGCGACCTCGCTTTCGCGCGCGTCGATCAAAGCAAGGAGCGCTGCGCGATCGAGGCGCCGCTCCGCCAATGCCGCTGCAAGCGGTGTGGCGACCTCGTGCGGCCGCGCCGCACCCTCCACCACCTCGCGCCACCAGGCGAGCCGAATGAGCGACGCGTGGGGCTCGCGCGTCGTCTCGCACGCGCGCGCAAGCTCGAGGTTGAAGGCGTAGAGGACGAACAGCGTCTCCCGCGCAGGCTGGGGCGCGAAGAGCGCAGCGAGGAAGCGATCGGGATCGTTGCGGCGGACGAGCGCGCCGGGCGCGCTCAGATCGGCGCCCGGCTTCAACAGAGCGCCTGCACGGCATCTTCCCCGCTGCCTTGACGCCCTCCTTCCGCGGTCATAGCTAGGGGCCCGCTTCGCTCTCGCCCGGCTCCGCTCCTGTTCGATGCCCCACTCGATTGGAGGACGCGCCCCATGGCCTTCGAACTTCCCGCCCTTCCCTACGCCCATAGCGCACTCGCGGCCAATGGCATGTGCCAGGAGACGCTCGAACTCCACCACGGCAAGCACCACCAGGCGTACGTCACGGCGCTCAACGGCTTCGTCGAGAAGAACGATGCGCTGAAGGGCAAATCCCTCGAGGAGATCGTGCTTTTCTCGCACGGCAAGCCCGATCTCGCCGGCGTCTTCAACAATGCGGGCCAGCATTGGAACCACACGCTCTTCTGGCCGATGATGAGCCCCACGGGCGGCGGCATCCCGGGTGCGCTCGAAAAAAAGCTCGCCGACGACTTCGGCTCGGTTGCGGCCTTCAAGGACGCGTTCAAGGCCGCCGGCGTCGGCCAGTTCGGCTCCGGCTGGGCGTGGCTGGTGCTGGGCCAGGACGGCAAGCTCAAGATCACGCGCACGCCGAACGGCTCGAACCCGCTTGCCACCGGCGAGGGCAAGGCGCTCCTCGGCTGCGACGTGTGGGAGCACAGCTACTATCTCGACTTCCGCAACCGCCGCCCCGACTATCTGCAGAACTGGCTCGACAAGCTCGCCAACTACGAGTTCGCGGAGGCAGCGCTCAAGGCGGCCTAAGTGGCGTGGAGAGTTTTCTGAGCCACAAGGTGGTGGTGCCGCCCGCCGTCGTCACCCCGAACGAGCTGTAATCGTAGGTCGCGGAGAGGCTGGTGCCGGCCGGTTAGGCGAGGCCGATGGTCGAGCCGAGCGCCACGGTCACGTCGGTTGTGCCGAAGTCCTCGCCGGTGAACAGCAGCGGCGCGTCGCGCGTGCGGGCAAGGGCATAAGAGAACGCATCGCCGAAATTCAGTAGCCCGCCGTGCCCCATCCCGCGGCCAAAGCGGATGCGCGCCCACAGTGCCAGCCGCGCCTGCTCCACATCGACAGGAGCCAGGGCGATCCGAGCTTCGGCCAGGAACGCGTCCAGATCATCAATCGCCCGCAGCCGATCGGCGTGTCGCCGGCCCGCCAGCACGGTCCCGGTTTCCACGTAGGACGGGACCGACATGATCCGATCCGGGTCGGCCGCCAGCCGGGCCAGCAGCGCCGGCGCCGACGGCTCGTCGAACAGGATTGCCACGACCGTCGAGGAGTTGACGACAATCATCCTTCGTCGCCGGCCGCCGCGTCCCATTCCTCGCGGCTGATCGGCCGCGTGTCGTAGGCAGCACGCAACCGGCCGGACAAAGCCGCAAGCCGTGCCGGCAGATCGGCATCGGTCGCGCGCCGGGCGCGCTCGCGGGCCAACCGCTCGCGCAGCGCGGCCGTGACCGCCTCGGTCATGCTTTCACCGGTTAAGCGCGCCAGGCTGCGTGCCAATTCGTCAGCTTCTGCCGTTTTGATGCTCAGGGCCATGCTGGCCTCGCGTTCTAGACATCGCGTCTAGATAGCGGTGCCGGACATCCTTTGCCAGCCTAGAGCGGGATGGGATCGCTCGCGCTCACCCATCCCGCTTTAGCTCATTGTTTTCTCGCGTGATTCACGCCTTCGGTGCCGGGGTCCCCGCGAACGAGTTCGCGGGGTGCCCCGATTCCACCTCCGGCGATCACGCTCTAGGCGACGACGGCCGGGTGTGCGTCCTCGTCTCGGAGGTCAGGCGGTCAAGCAGGTCATGGCTCCGCGCCGCCGTCCCGCCCGTGCAGTAATAGGCGTCGGCCAGCCGGTTCAGCGGATCGTACACAAAGCCACTCGGCTGGCCCTTGCGGTCGATCACCGCGACGAGGTTGCTGTCCCCGTCATAGCCGAAGCTCGCCGCGTGGCCGAGCGGGTCGGTGCGCGTGATCAGTCGGTCCCGGGCATCGTAGGCGAAGCCCGTGACGTTGCTGCCCGAGGCGGCATTTCGTTTGCCGCGAAAACCGCCCTCAGCTCGCTTTGGTCTCCCCTGCCGGCTTGGAATTGTTTGCGGCCTGCGGCTTGACGATGCCGGTGATGGTGTCGCGCATTACCTGAACGCGCACGTTGGGAGCGATCTCGATCTCGACCTCCGCGGAACCCTCGCGCACGCGCTGTACGATGCCGAGGATGCCGCCCGCGGTGACAACGCGGTCGCCCCGCTTGATCGCGGCGATCTGGCGCTTGAGCTCGCGCTGCTTGGTCTGCTGCGGTCGGATGAGTAGGAGGTAGAACACCCCGAAGATCAGCACCAGCGGCAGGAATTGCGTGGCCGTGCCGAGCATGTTGCCGGTGGCGGCCTGCGCATAGGCCGGAGTGATCAGCATCTGGAAAACCCGGGTTGCGGTGGTGGGCCCGGGACCATAGTGTCCGCCCCCTTCGCGTCAACCCCGAGGCCGATCCTGCCTATGGAACAGCGCCTGATCGAGCTGGGAAGCCGGATCGCCGACGCCCTGGAACGTCTCGCACCCGCGCCCCCGGCGCCACCCGACTTCGCCGCTGCGGACGCCTTCGTCTGGCACCCGAGCCCGCCGCGCCTCGTCCCGGTGCCGGTGGTCGCCCGCGTCGGCATCGAACTCCTCAAGGGGATCGACCGCCAGCTCCGCATCCTATGCGAAAACACCGACCGCTTCGCCGCGGGCTTCCCGGCCAACAACGCGGTGCTGTGGGGCGCGCGCGGCATGGGCAAGTCCTCGCTCGTCAAGGCAGCCCACGCCACCGCCAACACGCCTCCCGGCCGCCTCGCCCTGGTGGAGATCCACCGCGAGGACATCGCCTCGCTCCCAATCCTCCTCGAGCTCCTGCGCGAAAGCCGGCGGCGCTTCCTCGTCTTCTGTGACGACCTCTCCTTCGAGCGCGAGGATACCGACTACAAGGCGCTCAAATCCATCCTCGACGGCGGGATCGAGGGACGGCCGCCGAACGTCCTCTTCTACGCGACCTCGAACCGCCGCCACCTGATGCCACGCGACATGATCGAGAACGAACGCTCGACCGCCATCAACCCCTCCGAGGCAACGGAGGAGAAGGTTTCGCTCTCCGACCGGTTCGGGCTCTGGATCGGCTTTCACAACTGCGACCAGGAGACCTTCTTCGCCATGGTCGACGCCTACGCCGACCACTTCCGCCTGCCCATCGCCCGAGAGGCGCTGCACGCCGAAGCGGTGGAATGGTCGGTGACACGCGGCGCCCGCTCGGGACGGGTCGCCTGGCAGTTCATCCAAGACCTCGCGGGCCGCCTCGGCTGCGGCGTGACGCCCCCCGCCTGAAAGGCCAGGGGGACGCTGTCCCCCTGGACCCCCTGCCAGGACCTGAGGCCCTGGACCCCATTCGTTTGCGGCGGCTGAGGGCGATTTGGGCACTTGCGCGACGCGCAAGTGCCCAAATCGCCCTCAGCCGCCGCAGAGAAGGGGTTCCAAGGGCTCAGCCCTTGGCGGGGGTTGCAAGGGGGCAGAGCCCCCTTGGTCTTTCAGGCGGGGGGCGTCACGCCGCAGCGATACGTTCGAGGCCGCCGGTGTAGGGCCAGAGGACCGGAGGGACGAGGATCGAGCCGTCGGCCTGCTGGCAGTTCTCCATCACCGCGATGAGGGCGCGGCCGACCGCGATGCCGGAGCCGTTCAAGCTGTGCACGAGCTGGGGCGTGCCGCCGTCGGCCGGGCGGAAGCGGGCGTTCATGCGCCGCGCCTGGAAGTCCCGGCAGATGGAGCAGGAGCTGATCTCGCGCCAGGCCTGCTGGCCGGGCAGCCACACCTCGAGGTCGAAGGTCTTGGCGGCCGCGAAGCCGGTGTCGCCGGCGGAAAGGAGCACGCGGCGGAAGGGCAGCTCGAGCAGGCGCAGCACCGCCTCGGCGCAGCGTGTCATCCGCTCGTGCTCTTCGTCGGAGTGCTGCGGGTGGGCGATCGAGACCAGCTCGACTTTGCGGAACTGGTGCTGGCGCAGCATGCCGCGCGTGTCGCGCCCGGCCGCGCCCGCCTCGGCGCGAAAGCAGTCGGTGAGCGCGGTGACCCGGATGGGCAGGCGCGTCTCGGGCAGGATCTCGCCGGCGGCGAGGTTGGTGAGCGGCACTTCCGCGGTCGGGATGAGCCAGCGGCCGTCGGTGGTGCGGAAGAGGTCCTCGGAGAATTTCGCCAGGCTGTTGACGCCGAAGATGGCCGCGTCGTTGACCAGCAGCGGCACCGCGATCTCCTCGTAGCCGTGCTCGCGCGTATGGAGGTCGATCATGAACTGGCCGAGCGCGCGCTCGAGGCGGGCGAGCGCCCCGCGCAGCACGACGAAGCGGCTGCCCGCGAGTTTCGCCGCCTGCGCGAAGTCCATCATCCCGAGCGCCTCGCCGAGCTCGAAGTGCTGGCGCGGCGCGAAGCCGAGATCGCGCGGCGTCCCGTGCTGGGCGAGAACGACGTTGAACCGTTCGTCCGGCCCTTCGGGCACGTCCGCATCGAGCACGTTGGGCAGGGTGGAGAGCTGCGTATGGATCTCCGCGCCGAGTTTTTCCGCTTTTGCCTCGAGCGCCTCGATCTGCCCGCGGAGCATCACGGCCGACGCCTCCAGCGCCGCGCTGTCCTCCCCCTTTCGCCGCGCCTCGCCCACCTGGCGCGCGTGGGCGTTGCGCTCCGCCTGGAGCGCCTGGAGGCGCGTCAGGGCGGCGCGGCGCTCGGCGTCGAGCGCCAGCAGGGAAGCGGCTTCGGGCGGCAGGCCCCGCCGGGCGAGCGCTGCGTCGAAGGCGGCGGGGTCGGCCCGGACGGCGCGGATATCGTGCATGCGGGCTAGTCGGGGGTCGGCTTCGGCTCGACCCAGCGGGCGGCGAGGATCGAAATCTCGTAGAGGAGGATCAGCGGCACCGCGAGGCCGGTTTGGGTGAAGACGTCCGGCGGGGCCAGCACCGCCGCGACGACGAAGCAGCCGACATAGGCGTAGCGGCGCTTGGAGGCGAGCCCGCGCGCCGAAACCAGGCCGACCCGCGCGCAGAGCGAGAGCAGCACCGGGAGCTGGAAGGTGATGCCGAAGGCGAAGATCAGCTTCATCACCAGGTTGAGGTACTGGCTCACCGTCGCCAGCAGCTCGATATGCATGCCGGCGCCGCTGGGTGAGGTCTCGAAGCTCAGGAAGAACTTCCAGGCGAACGGGAAGATCACGTAGTACGCGAGCGCCGCGCCCATCACGAAGAGCACCGGGCTCACGATCAGGAACGGCATGATGGCGCGTTTTTCGCTTTTGTAGAGTCCGGGCGCGATGAAGAGCCAGAGCTGGGTCGCCGCGACGGGGAAGGTGATGAAGGCGCCGGCGAAGAGCGCGACCTTCACGTAGGTGAAGAACGCCTCGTAGAGCACCGTGTAGATCAGCTGCGGCTGCTGGCCCTTGCTGCGCAGGACCTCCGCCAGGGGGGCCGCGAGAAAGGCGTAGATCCGGCCCGAAAAATAATAGCAGATCAGGAACGCCACGAAGAACGTGCCGAGCGACCACATGAGCCGCCGCCTGAGCTCGAGCAGATGGTCGAGCAGCGGCATCGGCTTGTCGTTGATCGTATCGTTCTCGTCGTGCGC
Source organism: uncultured Pseudomonadota bacterium (assembly GCA_963745975.1). Lineage (GTDB taxonomy): Bacteria > Pseudomonadota > Alphaproteobacteria > Acetobacterales > Acetobacteraceae > JAKAWQ01. The sequence goes on along the minus strand of CAVUZJ010000007.1, from coordinate 308,002 downwards.
CACGGGCGGTCCAGTGGGTTCTTTGGGGCGAGTTCAGGAGCGCCGGGAGAGCAGGTCCGGAGGCACGAAGGCGGGCGGGCGCATGACCGCCGCGGCGACCGCCGGCGGCACGAAGGCGGGCGCCTCCGGCTCGGCTGCGGGCGCGGCGGACAGGGTCTCGGCCTCCGTCTCGGCTCCGTCTTCCGTTCCCGGGCGCTCGAGCACCGCGAGATCGCCGTCAGGCGCCGCCTCAGCCTCGTGCAGTCCGCCGGCAGCATTGGCAACGGAGGCATCGGCGGCCGCGAAGGGGTCTTCGGTGAAGGTCTTCTTGATGCTCTGATCGGGATCGATCGCCCGTTCGACCGTGCCCTTGATGTCGAAGTTGCGGATCTCGTCGATGTGCTTGCGCACGTCCTCGAGGTCGGCCTCGCGCATCAGATCGTTGACATGGGTCTGGAATTCCGCGGCCATGCCGCGGGTCTTCTTGATGACCTGGGCCACGGTCTTGAGCGCCGTCGGCAGGTCCTTGGGTCCGATGGCGATCAGGGCCACGACCGCGATCAGGGCGATTTCCGACCAGGAAAAGTTGAACATGCCTCAGGCCTGCCGTCGGGGCTTCTGCTAGCAGGAATTGCGCAGCCCGAAAACCTCGCGGCGTCTAGCCGGGCGTTGGCGGGTCGGAGAGAAGGTCCTCGCGCCGCGGGAGGTCGGCGAGGCTCGCCAGAGCGAAGGAGGCGAGGAAATGCGGTGTCGTCGCCCAGAGCGTGGGGCGGCCCGGCGCCTCCTTGCGGCCCTCGGGGGTGATCAGCCCCTGCTCCAGCAGCAGATCGAGCGTCTCCTGCGAGAGGCTCGCCCCGCGCAGCGCCTCGATCTCGGGCCGGGTGACCGGCTGGTGGTAGGCGATGATGGCGAGCGTCTCCATTGCCACGCGGGGCAGCCGGCGCGGCTGCCGCACGACCTTGCGAAGGCTGCTCGCGAGGTCGGGCGCGGTGCGGAACTGCACGCCGCCGGCGACCGCGACGAGCTCCACGCCGCGGCCGGCGTAGCGGGAAGCGAGTGCCGCGAGCACCGCCTCCGCGTCCTCCCCCTCGGGGAGGAGCTGGGAAAGCGCGCGGGCCGACACCGGCTCGGCGGAGGCGAACACCAGCGCCTCGGCGAGCCTGAGCGCGGATTCCGAGGGAGCGGCGCCTGTGGGAACGGGCGCCGGGGGGGCTGCGGGCTCGTCCGGCATCGTTCAGGCCCCGCCGGTCTCGCCCGTCCCGTTCGCACGCCCGACGAGGATCGGCCCGAACGGCCGCTCCTGGCGCAATTTGAGCGCCCCGTCCCGCGCCATCTCCAGGGTTGCGACGAGCGTGCTGGCGAGCGCGGCGCGCCGCTCCTCGGGCGCGAGGAGGGAATCGGGCAGGAACTGCTCGAGGCTCGCCCAGTCCGGCAGGCTGCCGAGCAGGCGCTCGAGCCGGCCGAGCGCGTCCTGAACCGTCCAGAAGGTGAGCGGGGGCGGCTGGTAGCGCATCGCGGAGTGCCCGCGGCGGCGCGCGCCGAGATAGGCGGCGAGCAGCGCCGGGACATCGAGCCGGAGCCGCGAGCGGTCGATCTCGATGAAGCTCTCCGGCGTGCCGCGGGCGAACACGTCGCGCCCGAGCAGCGGCCGGCTGCCGAGCCAGAGCGCGGCAGCGCGCATGGCCTCGAGGGTCGCCAGCCGCGCGGCGAGCACATCGGCGGCCCGCTCCCCCTCCTCCGCCTCCGGGCTGCCGGCCGGCAGCAGCAGGCGCGACTTGAGCCAGGCGAGCCAGGCCGCCATCACCAGCCAGTCGGCCGCCAGCTCGAGCCGTACGGCGCGCGCGCCCTCGATTACGGCCAAATACTGCTCGACGAGGGCGAGGATCGAGATGCGCGCGAGGTCGAGCTTCTGCGCCCGCGCGAGGTCGAGCAGGAGGTCGAGCGGCCCCTCGAACCCTTCGAGGCGGAGCAGGAGCTGCCCCGATGGAGAGGCCTCGGACACGCTCAGGCCCGATGGCCGGCGAGGAAGAGCACGAGGTTGGCGGCGGCCGGCAGGATCCGGCCGAGCACCGCCTGGATCGGATCGAAGGCGATGCCGGAGCCCCTGAGCAGGGCCGGCAGAAGGAAGAACACCATCAGCACGATGAGGATTCCCAGCCGCTCGAGCCGCGCGTAGGCGGCCGCGAGGGGCGCCGGCAGCACGCCGACCACGATCCGTCCGCCGTCGAGCGGCGGAATCGGAAGGAGGTTGAACAGGCCAAGCACGAGGTTGGCAAGGATGAAATATTGAAAGAGGAGGCTCGTCATGTCGGCCGCCAGGCCCGGCAGCAGGCCGGGGAGATAGAGCCCGAGCGCGCCCACCCAGGCGAGGAAGAAATTCATCGCCGGGCCGGCGGCCGCCACCACCGCCATGCCGCGGCGCGGATCGCGGAATTTCCAGGCGGCGATCGGCACCGGCTTCGCCCAGCCGAAGAGGAAGAGGATGCGATGAAAGACGAGGAGCTGGCTGATCACCAGGACCCCGGGCAGGATAATCGTGCCGACCCGATCGATGTGCCGGAGTGGGTTGAGCGAGAGCCGGCCGGCGAGCTTGGCGGTGTCGTCGCCCAACGCCAGCGCGGCGTAGCCGTGCGCCGCCTCGTGCAGCGTGATCGCCAGCACGACCGGCACGCCGGCCAGGAGAATGTCGAGGAGGATAGCGCTCACGCCCCGAGCAGCCTCTCGCGCTCGGGGCCGAGGCTTGCGGGGTCGAGGGCCTGCCGGGACCAGGCCGCCATGGCGCGGGCGCGCTCGAGGCGCGCGGCCGTCTCGCCCGGGAGCGCCGGCGCAGTTGCGAGGACGGCCTCGTTCGCCTGGGGCTCGCCCGCGCAATAGAGCGCGAGATCGGCGCCCGCCGCGAGCGAGGCCGCCGCGCGCGAAGCGGGCGGGCCGGCGAGTGCTTCCATGGCGAGATCGTCGGTCACCAGGACGCCCGCGAAGCCGAGGCGGCCGCGCACGATGCGGCGGATGATGGTTTCGGACAGGGTCGCCGGGCGTTCTGCATCCCAGCCAGGGTAGAGGATATGGGCCGTCATCGCCCAGGGCAGGCCCGCGTTGAATAGGAAGGGCAGCAGATCGGCGGCGAGGCGGGCGCTTTCAACCCGCGGGAGTGCGAGGTGGCTGTCGACCAAGGCCCTTCCGTGGCCGGGGATGTGCTTCATCACGGGCTGCACACCCGCCGCGAGGAGCCCGGAGGCGAGCGCCCGGCCGAGGCGGGCGACGGAACGCGGATCGGCGCTGAAGGCGCGATCGCCCACGACCGAGTGCCCGCCGGGGACGAAGAGGTCGAGCACCGGGGCGGTGACGACGTCGAAGCCGGCGGCGGCGCATTCGAGCCCGATCAGGGCGCCGGTGAGCCAGGCCGCGCGAAGGCTGGACTCGGGAGCGGTTGCGTAGAGAAGGCCGAGCGCGGCGGCGGGCGGATGCGCGCGCCAGTGCGGCGGGCGGAGGCGGGCGACGCGCCCGCCCTCCTGGTCGACCATCAGCACCGACTCGGGCGGCAGGATTCCGCGCAAGTCCGCGACCAGGCGCGAGAGCTGGGACGGGTCCTCGATGTTGCGGGAGAAGAGGATTACCCCGGCGGGCGGGAGGGCGCGGAGCAGCGAGGCCTCGTCGCGCGCGAGCGAGGGGCCGGCGAGGCCGACGATCGCGGCGCGGCGGGCGCTCAGCTCACGCCCCGGCGGGCGGCCGCGGATAGGGATCGGTCAGAAGGCGGCGATGTCGCAGGCCTTGCCCTTGGCGCGCACCGCCGCGCAGAAGCTGGTCGCATCGGCGACGTTGGCGAAGCCGCCGGTGCGGAGCCGCCAGAAAACATGGCCATCGACCTCGACCTTGGAGACCAGCGGCTGGCGGCCGTCGAGCAGGCCCGGCAGCGCGGCCTGGAGCTGTTGCCACTCGCCGAGCGCGCTCTCCTTCGAGCTGAGCGCGGCAAGCTGGACCTCGGTCGCAGTGCCGGTGCCGATCCCGGCGGGCGGCGGCGGGGCGGCGGAGGCCGAGGCGAGCCGGATGGGCGGCGGCGAGGGCGGCGGCAGCGGCAGGCCGTTGGCCGCGACCGCAGGTGGCGGCGCGGGCGCCGCGGCGCCGGTCGCGGCGCCGGAGGGCGGGTTCGATTCGCCGTCCTCCGTGACGACGGCGGGCTGGCCCGCGGGCGGATTTTGCAGAGCCTGCAGATCGGGCGTCTCGGGCGGCGGGGCGAGCGTGGGCGGCCCGTTTGCGTTGCCGCCGCCGAGGATCGGCTCGTTCGCTCCCATGACCTGCATACCGCCGGGATTGGCCGGTTTGGCGCGCATCGCGCCCGGCGGCGGCGGCACCACCGGCACGCCGGTGCTGCTGCCCCCGATCATCGACCAGAGCCCGACCAGGACCACCAGCGTCCCGCCGATGCCGGCGGCGATGGTGGCCATCCGCCGCGTCGCCGGATCCATCCCCGCGGAGCGGCGGGAAACCCGGTAGCCGGGCGGGGGAATCTCAAGTTCGTCGCGCACAGTCAGCGCATCTCCTCGACCGGGGTCACCCCCAGAATGTTGAGACCGGCACGGATCACCGCCGCCGTCGCCGCGACCAGCGCCACCCGGGCGTGCGTCTCCGCCGGCCGACCCGCGTTCAGGAAGCGGAAGCTCTGATCCTCCCGCCCCCGGTTCCATAGAATATGAAAGTCGCCGGCTAGATCATAGAGGAAAAACGCGATTCGGTGCGGCTCTTTGGCCTCCGCGGCGGCCTCGACGGTGCGTGGGAAGGCGATCAGCCGGCGCATCACGGCAAGCTCGGGCTCGGCGCCGAGCGACTCCAGAAGGATTTCGGCGAGTGCCGCCTCCGCGACCGCCTCGGGGCCCAGCATCTCGGCCGCCGCCCTGAGGACCGAGCGGCAGCGGGCGTGCGCGTACTGGACGTAGAAGACCGGATTGTCCCTGGTTTGCGCCACCGCCTGGTCGAGATCGAACTCCATCTGCGCGTCCGCCTTGCGGGTGAGCATGGTGAAGCGGACCGCGTCGCGGCCGACCTCCTCGATCAGATCGGCGAGCGTGATGTAGCTGCCGGCGCGCTTGGACATGCGCACCGGCTTGCCGGCCCGCAGCACATGCACGATCTGGCAGAGCACGACCTCAAGCGCGACGCGGCGCTCCGAGATCGCCGCCACCGCCGCCTGCATGCGCCGCACATAGCCGCCGTGGTCGGCGCCGAGCACGTCGATCAGAAGCTCCGCCCCGCGCGCGATCTTGTCGGCGTGATAGGCGATGTCGTTGGCGAAATAGGTGTTCTCGCCGCTCGATTTGCGTAAGGGCCGGTCGGTCTCGTCGCCGAAGGCGCTGGCGCGGAAAAGGGTCTGCTCGCGCGGCTCCCAGTCCTCGGGCAGCTTGCCCTTGGGCGGCTCGAGCGTACCCTCGTAGATCAGCCCCATCTCGCGCAGCCGGGCGATCGCGGCATCGGCGGCGCCCGCTTCGAGGAGCGCACGCTCGGAGGTGAAGACGTCCGGGACGACGCCGAGTCTCGCGAGATCCTCGCGGATCGCGCGCATCATCTCCGCGACCGCGAACTCCCTGATCGTCTTGAGCGCCGCGCCGGTCGGCGGCGCGCCCACCAAAGCCGCCCCGTAACGTTCGGCGAGCGCGCGGCCGACGGGGATCAGGTACTCGCCTTGGTACTGGAGCCCGCCCGGCGCGAAGGCGGAGAACTCGTCGGCCGGGACCGGCCGGCCCAGCGCCTCGAGGTAGCGCCAGTAGACGGCCCAGGCGAGCGCCTCGACCTGCGCGCCCGCGTCGTTGATGTAGTATTCCTTGGTGACCTCGTAGCCGGCCCTGGCGAGCAGGTTGGCGAGCGCGTCGCCGACCACGGCGCCGCGGCAATGGCCGATATGCATCGGCCCGGTCGGGTTGGCGGAGACATATTCGACATTGACCCGCCGCCCCGCTCCGCGCGCGCTCTCGCCGTAGCGCGCGCCGGCGCGGAGGATCGAGGCGATCTCGCCGCGCAGCACGTCGGAGCGCAGCCGAAGATTGATGAAGCCCGGGCCGGCGGGGACGGCGTCCGCGAAGAGGGCGGAGCCGCCGAGCGCGGTGCTGAGGGCGAGCGCGATCTCCCTCGGTGCAAGGCCGAGCGCACCCGCGCTCGCGAGTGCGGCGTTGCTCGCCATGTCCCCATGCTCGGGCGCGCGCGTGGGCACCACCTCGACGCGCGCCGAGACGGCTTCGGGAAGGGTGGGATAAATCTCCGCGAGCGCCTGCAAAACTTCGGCGCGCGCCTTCGCGAACAGGTCCTCTGCCATTGGCGAAGACTATCCTGGAACGGAGAGATCGGTGAGGCGCCGGTGCTCTTCGAGCGCGAAGCGGTCGGTCATCCCCGCGATGTAGTCGCCGACAGTGACCGCGGTCTTCCCCGCGGCCGCGCGCGCGCCCCAATCCGGCGGGAGAAGCGCGGGATCCGCCGAGAGCAGGGCGAAGAGCTCGCCGATGAGCCGGCGCGCCTTGCTCGTCATGCGGTTGACGCGCCAGTGGCGGTACATCCGCGCGGTGAGGAATTCCTTGATCGCAATGTTCGCCTCGGAAGCTGCGGGGCCGAAGGCGACGACCGGCGCGCCGGCGCGGCGCACGTCATCGGCGCCGGCGGGTGCGAGACGCGCGAGCCGGCGCGCGGCCTCGCGCGCGACATCGCCCACCAGCGCATCGATGACGCGGCGGATCGTCTCGTGGCGGAGCCGGGGCGCTGCCATGTCGGGCGCCACCGCGCGGGCCTCGGCGAAGGCGGCGCCGACCAGCGGCAGGGCGGCGATGTCCTCGAAGCCGAAGAGGCCCGCGCGCATGCCGTCGTCGAGGTCGTGGCTGTGATAGGCGATGTCGTCGGCGAGCGAGGCGACCTGCGCCTCGGCGGAGGGATAGGTGTCGAGCCAGAGGGGCTGCTCGCGATCGTAGAGGGCGATGTAGGGGGGAGGGTCGGCGAGCGGCCCGTTGTGCTTGACCAGGCCCTCGAGCGTCTCCCAGGTAAGGTTGAGGCCGTCGAAGGCGGCATAGCGCGCCTCGAGCAGCGTCACCACGCGCAGGCTCTGGGCGTTGTGGTCGAAGCCGCCGCAGGGGCGCATGCCGGCGTCCAGCGCCTCCTCCCCAGCGTGGCCGAAGGGCGTGTGGCCGAGATCGTGGGCGAGCGCCAGCGCTTCGGTGAGATCTTCGTCGAGCGCGAGGCGGCGGGCGATCGAGCGGGCGATCTGCGCGACCTCGAGGCTGTGGGTCAGGCGCGTGCGGAAGAAATCGCCCTCGTGATTGATGAAGACCTGCGTCTTGTATTGCAGCTTGCGGAAGGCGGAGTTGTGCACGATGCGGTCGCGGTCGCGCTGCCAGGGGCTGCGGGCGACTGCCTCGGGCTCGGGATGGAGCCGGCCGCGGCAGAGCTCGGCGCGAACGGCATATGGTGCCAGGCCGCAATACAAGCGAGTCATAGGACCGGGGGCTCCAATCAGCCGCGATTTGGCCTAATTGAAGGCCACGCGACCGGAGGGAAGGCATCATGTCGGAGACGAAGGAACTCGAACATCGCACGCTCGGCAAGGGCGGCCTCTCGGTTTCGGCCATCGGCCTCGGCTGCATGTCCCTCTCGGGCGTCTATGGCGCGGCCGACGACGCCGCTTCGGAGGCGCTGATCCGCGACGCGGTCGAGGCGGGCGTCGATCATCTCGATTCCTCGGACATGTACGGCTGGGGCCACAACGAGGAGGTGGTGGGCCGCGCCATCAAGGGACTGCGGGACCGCGTCGTGCTCGCCACCAAGTTCGGGCAGGTCCGGCGCGAGGGCCAGGCGAACGGCGTCAACGGGCGGCCGGAGTACGTGCTCGCGGCGTGCGAGGCGAGCCTGAAGCGGCTCGGCGAGGACGTGATCGACCTTTATTACCAGCACCGCGTCGATCCCGCCGTGCCGATCGAGGAGACGGTGGGCGCGATGGCGGAGCTGGTCCGGCAGGGGAAGGTCCGCTTCCTCGGCCTCTGCGAGGCGCACCCGGAGACCATCCGCCGCGCGCACAAGGTGCACCCGATCGCCGCGGTGCAGACCGAATACTCGCTGCTCTACCGGACCGAGGCCGAGGAGACGCGGGAGACGACGCGGGCGCTCGGGATCGGCTTCGTCGCCTACTCCCCGCTCGGGCGCGGGTTCCTGACCGGCGCCATCCGGGCGTTCGCGGACGTCGATGGCAGGCGGGCGGCGCATCCGCGCTTCCAGGAGGAGAATTTCTCCCACAACCGGGCGCTGGTGGCGAAGATCGAGGAGATCGCGGGGGAGAAGGGCTGCACGCCCTCGCAGCTCGCACTCGCCTGGCTGTTGGCCCAAGGGCCGGACGTGGTGGCGATCCCGGGCACGCGCTATCGGCATCGGCTGGAGGAGAACATCGGCGCGCTCGCCGTCAAGCTCGGTGCCGACGACGTCGCGCGGATCGCGGCGGCGGTGCCGCCGGGGGCTGCGGCGGGCACGCGCTATCCCGCCGCGGGCATGCGCGGCGTCTACGTGTGAGAGGAACGGGGCGGAAGGCGCTGGATTCGCTTGCCTCTCGCGAATTTGCCGTCGCTCGGGCTTGGACAGTTGGACACACTGTCCGCCCTTTTGTACAAGGGTATATTTTAGATTCAGATAGATAGTCTCTGTCACTGACTGCCCGGTCAGTAAGACCCCCTTTTCGGGCCCGCCAGGGCGTCTTCAACCCGGCACGGGCTTGCCCTATATTCCCCCTCATGGACGATTCCCGCTTCACCGTCTCCGAGCGTGCGGCCGACCGCATCGCCGAGCTTGTCGGCGGTTCTGAGCCCGCCTCGCTCCGCGTCGCCGTGCTCGCGGGCGGGTGCAGCGGCTTTCAGTACCGCTTCGAGCTCGACCGGCAGGCCGCGCCCGAGGATGTCGTGATCGACCGCGGCGCCGCGCGCGTGGTGGTCGATCCGACCAGCCTCGAGTTGCTCGCCGGTGCCGTGCTCGACTACACGGACGAGCTGATGGGCAGCCATTTCACGGTGCGCAACCCCAACGCCACCTCCTCCTGCGGGTGCGGCAGCAGCTTCTCGGTCGACTAGGGTCCAGCCGGCCCGGCAAGGGCACCAACCTCACGCTCAGGACGGCAGTGCAGCTCGCGACCTGGAACGTCAACTCCGTCCGCGCCCGGGCGCGCCACGTGGCCCGCTTCCTCGAGCAGCGCCGGCCGGATCTGCTCGTTCTCCAGGAGCTCAAGTGCGAGGCGGAGGCATTTCCCGCCCTCGAGTTCAAGGCGCTCGGCTATCACCCGGAGGTGGTGGGGCAGAAAGGCTATAACGGCGTCGCCGTGCTCTCGCGCGAGCCGGTCGAGGTGCGGCACCGGCGCCTGCCGCGGCTGCGCGAGGGGGCGGGCGATGCCCGCTACCTCGAAATCGCGGCCGAGGGGATCACACTCGTCAATGTCTATGCGCCCAACGGCAACTCGGGCGGCGAGCAGGGAATGGCGACGAAGCTCGCCTTTCTCGCTCATCTCGCCGAGCGGGCGGAGGCGCTGCTCGCAGAGGACGTGCCGCTCGCGATCGCGGGGGATTTCAATGTGTGCCCCGAGAGCGTGGACGCGGCGGCGGGGGCGCTCGCGCCGACCGACGCGCTGGTGCGCCCGGAGAGCCGCGCCGCCTTTCGCCGGCTGCTCTGGCTCGGGCTCACCTGCGCGGTGCGCGCGCTCAAGCCGAGCGGGCCCGCCTACACGTTCTGGGACTATCAGGGCGGAGCGTTCGACCGCGATTTGGGCTTGCGCATCGACCACGTGCTGCTCTCGCCCACCCTTGCGGAACGGCTGAGCGGGGTGGAAATCTGCCGCGCCGAGCGGGCGGCCGAGCAGCCTTCGGATCATGTGCCGGTGCTGGTGCGGCTCGACTGAGCGGAGGAGGCGCATCATGACGCGCATGGCTTGGCTTGCCGGGCTCGCCGCACTCATCGGTGCGATGGGCGGGGCGCCGGCGGCGCGTGCCGCCTCGCCCCAGGAATTTTGCCAACAGGCCGGGACCGACGACACGCTCCGCTCGATTCCCGATTCCCTCGTGCCCGCCGCGGTGCGGCTCTTCGGGCTCTCGGCGATGCCCGCGGACGCCGTGCGAAACGGCACCTATTTCCGCTGCTTCGACCACCACATCTTCGTCTGCAATGTCGGCGCGAACCTGCCCTGCGGCAAGGCCGACACCGGAAGCGAGCTGCCGGGCGCGAACGAGTGGTGCGCGAAGAACCCTGATTCCGACTTCATTCCGATGTATGTGACGGGGCACGACACGATCTTCGGCTGGCGCTGCAAGGGAACGAGCGCGGTCACCACGGGCCAGGTCCTTCACGTCGATCCGCGCGGCTTCGTCGCCGAGTACCTGGAAAGAAGTGGATTAGAGGGGCGGTATCAATGCCCGCCGCCGCCCGCGCCGATGCGTGCGGAGGAAAGGAAGAAGGTAAAGGGCACGACGGCGAAGGCGATGATCGCGCAATCGAAGAAAACGTTGCGGTAGGCGAGGAAGGCGGCCTGCGCGTTGAGCGTCTGATAGAGCCAGCCCATCGCGTCCGCGCCGATCTGCGCCGGCTCACGGCCAAGCGCGGCAAGCGCTGCTGCGACCCGGGCCAGCGTCTCGTGATAGACCGGGCTCGCCGGGCTTAGATTCCCGGACGCGGCGAGATAGGCCATGTTGGTCTGGCTGCTCGAGACCACCGCCGCGGTCGAGAGCGAGATCGCCGCCGATCCGGCGACGTTGCGCACCAGCACGTAGAGCGCCGAGGCGTCGGCGTTGAGGCTGCGCGGCAGCGTCATGTAGGCGCTGGTGCTGATCGGGACGAAGAGGAAGCCGAGGCCCGCGCTTTGCGCCATCCGCATCAGCATCAGCGTGCGGAAATCGAGATCGGGCGTGAGATGGCTCGCATAGAGCAACCCGAGGCCGAGAATGACGAAGCCGGTCGCGATGATGAGCCGCGTCTGCACGCGCGGCATCAGCACGCGGGTGACGAACGGGATCAGTGCCAGGACGACGAGTGCGCCGGGCGAGAGCACGAGGCCGGCCAGCAGCGCCGTGTAGCCGAGATGCACCTGGGCGAGCTGCGGGATCAGGACGCCGCTCGAATAGAGCACGCCGAAGAGTGCCACCACGAGAAGGCAGCCGAGCGTGAAATTCCGGTCGCGGAAGACGGCGAGACCGACGATCGGCCGTCGCGCCTCGGTGAGCCAGAAGATCGCGCCGATCCATCCGAGCACCGCGGCGAAGGCGAGCAGGCGGATCGTCGGCGAGGAGAACCAGTCGGCGTCCTCGCCGCGGTCGAGCATGACTTGCGTGCAGCCGATCGCCATCGCGATCAGCATGAGCCCCGGCAGATCTACGCGCCGATCGCGCGTGCGGGCGCGCAGCACCCAGGGCGGGTCCTCGACCAGGCGGTTGACCAGGAAGAAGGTGATGATCCCGATTGGGACGTTGATGAAGAAGACCCAGCGCCAGGAATAGCTGTCGGTGATCCAGCCGCCGAGCGTCGGGCCGATGATCGGCGCGAACACCACCGCGATCGCCACCACGCCGAAGGCGCGGCCGCGCAGCGCGGGCGGCATCACGTCGAGCACGATCGCCTGCTGGTTGGGCTGCAGGCCGCCGCCGAAGAAGCCCTGCATGAGGCGGAAGAAGACCAGCTCGCCAAGGCTGGTCGCACTGCCGCAGAGAAATGAAAAAACCGAGAACATGATGATGCAGAGCAGGAAATAACGCTTGCGCCCGACCACCCGGCCGATCCAGGCGGAGATCGGCAGCACGATGCCGTTGGCGACGAGGTAGGAGGTGAGGGTCCAGGTCGCCTGGTCGTAGCTCGAGGAGAGGCTGCCGGCGATGTACGGCAGGCTCACATTGACGATGGTGGTGTCGAGAATCTCCATGAAGGCGGCGAGCGTCACCACCACCGCGATCAGCCATGGATTGTGCCGCGGCCGCCAGGCGGCGTCCGCTGCCTCGAGGGCCGCGCTCATCGGAGATGGACGACCGGCTCCACGGAGAGGCCGAGCGGCAGCGGGATCTTCGGATCGAGCCCGCCGGTGATGACGATCTTCACCGGCACGCGCTGGACGATCTTGACGAAGTTGCCGGTCGCGTTCTCGGCCGGGAAGGCGCTGAAGACCGAGCCCGTGCCCTGCTGGATGGAATCGACGCGGCCGGTGAGGTGGAGGCTCGGATAGGCATCGACCTGGATCGTGACGCGCTGCCCGGGCCGGATGCGGTCGAGCTGGGTTTCCTTGAAGTTGGCGATGATCCAGGGGCGAGGCTCGACGATGCTGAACATCGTCGTGCCGGGCTGGAGGTAGGACCCGAGCGTGATGCCGCGGTTGGTGATCCAGCCGTCGGAGGGCGCGGTCACGCGGGTATAGGAGAGGTTCACGCTGGCCTGCTCGAGCGCAGCCTGGGCCTGGCTCACGGCGGCCTTGCGCTCGGAAACGAGCGCCTCCGCGGCGGCGATCTCGGCATCGACATCGTTGGCCGCCGCGACCGCGGCCGTCGCCTGATGCAGGCGCGCACGGGCGGCGTTCGCGGCGTCCACGGCATTGTCGCGGTTCTGCTGACTGGTGGCACCCCGGGGAAGACTGAGCTGGCGCCGCTCGTTCTCCTCCGCCTGGGCGAGATCGGCGGCGGCGGCGGCGGCGGCGGCCTTCGCCTCGGCGAGCTGCGCCGGATAGGAGGTCTTGGCGATGGCGAGGCTCTGCTCGGCGCTGGCGAGCTGGGCGCGGGCGAGTGCAAGCGCTGACGCGGCCTGATCGCGCGCGGCGATGAAGGTGCGCGGATCGATCACCAGCAGGAGATCGCCCTTGTGGACGAACTCGTTGTCCGTGACGTTGAGGGTGACCACGGTGCCGGCGATCTCGGGCGCCATCGCGACCGGATGGCCGTCGGTGAAGGCATCGTCGGTCGAGACCGTCGCCCCTCCCGAGAGCCACGTGTAGAGGCCGATGGCGACTACCGCGAGCAGCGCCGCGCTCAGGCCCACGCGGCGAAGCTTGACGCCGATCGGCGTCCGCGCCGCGACGGTCGAGCGAAGTTCAGCCGGCTGCTGCGTTCCCTCCATGCCGAGAAGCGGGCTCCCTCATGCTGGTTCAGGCGTCACCGCAGTCGGCAGCGGACAAGCCCGGCAACGGACGAGCATTGTCGGCCGGACCCCGCTCGCGAGAGCTGCAAAGGGCGCCGCACCTCGAGCTCCGGTCCGGGCGTGGCATCACCCCGCGGAGGCCACCGGCTGCACAGCCGGAAATTTAAGTGCCACGGCCACGAACGGCTGACACCGGCACCTTACAGTTGAACGTCCAGTTCGCGCGGCGTTTCGCGGCCCGCCCCCCGGAGCAGGGAAACTCCGCAAGCCCATAGTAGGGAGGATCGGGGGGGACTTCAATTGCCGCGGCCGGCCCGGCCCGGCGGGGTACGGGCCGCGCCGGTTCCGTCTCAATCGTAGAGGTGGGAAAACCGCACATCGCCCGGCTTTTCGAGGTGGAGCCGGTAGCGATAGAGATCCGGGTTGTAAAGCGCGATGCTTGCCATCGCCGTCGTCCGCGCTGTCGTTTCGACGCGGCGCGTCACCTCGAGAAGGGGCGCGCCGATCGGCACCCGAAGGTGCTGCGACACGGCCTCGTCGGCCAGTGTTGCGGAGATCGTCTGGTCGGCATCCGCGATTGCGGCCCCCTCCTCGATCAGGGCAAGTACCGGTCGGGACGAAAGGAGATCCTTGCGCGAGACAAGCCGCCCGAGCGAGATGGTGAGCCAGGTCGTTACGTGGCTCACCGGTACGCCGTGCGCTGAGCGCACGCGTATCGTGTGATGCAGCTTGATACCGGGAGCGACCCCGAACAGAGCCGCGATCGCGGGCGGCGGCAGCTTTTCGCCGAAGGCCAGAAGCTCAACCGTTGTCTGGCGTGCAAGGCCCTCGGCGCTGTCGAGATGGCCGAGGATATTGGCGCTGACCGGCCGCGTGGTCACGGTCGGCGCAACCAGACTGCCGCGTCCCTGGAAGCGCCGCAGCAGCCGCTCTTCCACGAGCATTGCGAGCGCCCGGCGAATGGTGACGCGCGACACCCCGAGCGCGTCGCAGAGCTCCTGCTCGGTAGGAAACAGCTCGCCGCTGCCGAACTCGGCGCGCAGGATCTTTTCGCGCAGAACAAGATAGGCCTTGTAGTAGAGCGGCGTTACGGGATGCGCGGCGATGCGCTCGGAGGCTGCCGGCCGGGTCACGGCGGGAGTTCGAGCCTCGCGGCCTGCGCCACCGCGGGCAGTGGAACGCGGCCGCCCGACGCGGCTGCCGGACAGCGCCTGCTCCGAATCCCTCGGCATCCACTCACCTTCTCTCTCCACCGGGCGGCCGATGCCCCTCATGCCCGAGGCGCCGGGCCGTGTCCACCGGAAGGCCGGCGCCGGGAGCCGTATGGGGCTGGAGCGTGATGACCGAAGGCGGTATCGGGGCACCCCGGCGCCGCAGGTCTCAATCACGCGGAAAAACAAAAGGCGAGACGCGGGATAAGTGAGCGTAAGCGAACGCATCCCGCTCTAGCGCAGCAGGGGCAGATCGAGCTCGAGAATGCTGCCGTCGGTCGGGATGCGCGTCGCAACGTCGCGCGAGGGCAGCATGACGGTGGCAAGACCCGGCGTGGTAAGCTTGCCGTCCTGATTGACGCCGCTGATCTCGATATCGACGAGGCTGCAGCGGTCCTTGACGTATTTCCGCACCACCTTGCCGCGACAGAAGGTGGTGTCCCCCTGGATATTGAAGAGGCGGGCTTCGACGCGCAGCCGTTTCAGAACCGCATCGTCCCCCATCCAGTTGGTGATGAGCGTGCCCATCCAGGCAGCGCGTTGCGGCAGGTAGTCGTACATCCCCGGCACGCCGACCTGGCGGGCAAAGGATTTGCGGTGATGGCCGATGCCGGTGTACTCGACTCCGCCCCCCGCCTCCGGATTGCGGATATAGTGCATCGGATGGCGCACGGCGTGGCGGAGCAGGACCCCGTGCGCATGGCCGCGTCCGGAGGCAACGACGAAGCCGGTCGTGTCGGAGAGCGAGAGCGGCCCGCGCGCGATCTCATCAAGCGCCTCGTCGATCGCGACATCCTCGAAGTAGCGCGTCCGCTGCCCGCGAATGCGGTCCGGCTCGGTCAACACCTTGCGGTCGATCTCCGCCGTCTCTTCCGGCGAATAGACGTGCTGCTTGACCTCCTTGTACTTGCCGGCGTCGCGGGAGGCTTTGCGCTCGTGGCGCGCTGTGTAGCTGAGCGCTCGGCAGAGGACCTCGTCGCGCTGGTTGGTGTAGGTGGATTCCACATATTGCAGCACCATCCGGCCGGAGAAGCGCGAGGGCTTTTCCTTGACGTCCATCACGCGATTCCAGACGTTGATCCGATCGCCGGGACGCACGTGGCGATAGAACTCGCAGTCGATCGCGACGCCGAACCCATGCACCCCCGGCAACCCCCAATAGGAACGGCCCGGCCAGTGATGTACCCAGGGAAAGCATGGATGCGCGACCATCCCGCCGAAGTGCGTCCAGCGTGCATATTCGAGGTCCCGGAACAGCCGGTTGAGATCACCGATCCCGTTCGAGAAATTGGTGATCGTATCGACCGAGGCGTCGCGAAGGTACTGCTCGGGCCGGAGCTTCATTCCGATCATCGCGCGGGCCGCGGCCAGCGCCTCGTCGGTGATCCGGCCCTCGGCCGCCTCGGACGTCACGTCGGGGATCGCGCCGGCCTTATCCTCGCGAGTAATGACGGTTGCGCTCATGATACCTTGTCCTCCGTTTCCTGCCCTGCCGGACGTCGCACCCGGCCTTCGTCTCCAACGGCGAGCGCGGCCGCGACGGCGGCGACAACATCGCTAAGTCCTTCGGCCACGGCCACGCCGACCTCGCGCAGCTTCCGCATCTTCGCTCCCGGGGTGTCGACCGCGGAGCGCACGAGGGCGGCTGCGTGCCCCATCGTGCGGCCGGGCGGCGCTGTGCGGCCAACGATCAACGCCGCCACCGGCTTGGCATCCCCCTGCGCGCAATAGGCGGCGATACCGGCTTCCTCGCTGCCTCCAATCTCGCCGAGATAAAGGATCGCCCTCGTCTCTCCGTCGGCATGGAACAGGGCGAGCGCCTCGGCCGCGCTGGTGCCCTTCACGGGGTCGCCGCCGATGCCGATCACCGTGCTCTGACCGATGCCCGCACGCGTCAGGCGCTGGCTCACCTCGTAGGAAAGCGAGCCGCTGCGCGAGATGATGCCGATCTCGCCCGGCCGGTAACAGAACGAGGGCATGAAGCCCATCTTCGCCTGCCCCGGCGATATGATCCCGGGCGTGTTCGGCCCGACGAAGACGCAGCCATTGGCCTTTGCCGCGGCTCGGATCTCGATCGCATCCTGCACCGGCACTTCGTCCGCGGTCGCAACCACGAGCCGGCAGCCGGCCTCGATCGCCTCGATCGCGGCTCCAAGAATGCCGGCCGGCGGAACATAGACGAGCGAAGCCTCCGCCCCGGTTTCCGCGACCGCGATCTTCGCCGAAGGGAACACCGGAACGCCCTCGACGGTGATCGCCGATCGGCCCGGCACCGCGCCGGCGACCACGCGCGTGCCGTAGGCGAGCGCATCGCGCGCCGAGAACCTTCCCATCTGCCCGGTGATCCCCTGGATCATCACGGCAGTGTCGCTGTGCAAGAGGATGCTCATGGCACCTCCGCGGCGAGCCGCACGGCGGTACGGACCGCGCTCTCCAGATCGGGGTGATTGAAAGCTTCCAACCGTGGCGAGCAGGCCATCCACCTGATCCACGTGCGTGCCATCGAGGCGGAAGACGACCGGCTTCGTCGCGCGCCGCTCACCCAAGATCTCGCGCATGGCGCCGGCCACCCGATCCATGTGCGTGCCGCCGCCGAACACGCTGACGAGGATCACCTTCACGCCCGGATCCGCATCGAGCATCGCGAAGGCCGGCCGGTAGCCGCGCGTCGATGCGGGGCCGGGACTGCAATCGAGAAAGCAGGCCGGCCTGCCGCCGTGGTCCGCGATCATGTCCATCGCCGCCATGGTCATTCCAGCGCCTCCAGAGATCAGCGCGATATCGCCTTCGAGGGGCACATAGGCGTGCTGCATGTCGAGGCACGCGCGCACGAGCTCCGGCTGGCCCAGCCGGTCCGCGGCAAGGGAATCGGCAATGTCGGCCTGGCGGAAATGTGCCCAGTCGTCGCGGACGATCTTCGCGTCCAACGCCTGCAATTCGCCGTCCGCCAGCACCGCGAGAGGATTGATCTCGATCATCGTGCAGTCGCGGGCGGCGGCGAGCCGCACCAGATCGCCCGCCAGCGCCACTACCTTCTCGCGCACCCGCACGTCCGCCTCCACCGGCTCGAGCGCGGCGCGCAGGCGCCAGGTGCGGAAATTTGCGAAGGCGCCGAAGCTGTAGCGGACCGGTGGCGGGCCGGATTCGATCTCGATTCCGCCATCGGGCGCATAGAGGACGGCATGGCCCTCAGTTTCGCCTTCGACGGTGACGGAGAGATAGAGCTCGCGCTCGACTGCGCTCCACGGCTCGAGCAGCACCGAGCAGGCCCGCTCGCCTGCGAAACGACGGCCGAGCATGAAGCGGACGATCGCCTCCGTTTCTGCAAGCCCTTCGGCGCGCACCACGCCCCCCTCCTTGCCGCGCCGGCCGGCGCGAACCTGCGCCTTCACCGCGATCGGCGGGGCGAGCGAGGCCGCTTCGGCGCGGGCGAGCGCGTCCTCCGCCCGCTCGACCACGGCGCCGCGCGGGACGCGAATTCCGCTCTGACGCAGGAGCGCCTTGCCCTCGCACTCGAGCATGAACATCGACTTCCCTCCGATCGGTGCGGCGAGGCGGAAGCTCCGCTTTCATCCGGATCATGCGCCGCGCCGATATGTATTATGATTGACACAACTCGTATTCGAACCATACAAATAGGCACTCGCGGCGGCAAGCCCCAATCCGCCGCCGCGGCACAACGAAATCGGTCGCGACGCGCCTGCCCTTGTGGCAGGGCGCTGCCGGGCGGCAATCAACAACAGGAGGAAACAGGCGATGTCGGGCGCGTCCGCCTCAGGAACGGATGTCAATGTTGCAGAAGGCTTGACCGCCTTCCTCTCACCTGGTCCATCGCACCGCGATTGCAGCGCTCGCCTTCGCCTATTTCTTCAGCTCGGCGATCTCAACACGTTTGCCTACGCCGCGCCGGCGGTGCTGCACCAATGGCACGTACCACTCGGCGCGATCGCGGCCATCACCTCGATGAGCTTCGCCGGAATGTTTATTGGCGCCACCTGCGGCGGACGGTTCGCCGATCGGTTCGGCGCAGGCCGGCGCTGATCGGCTCGGTTGCGCTCTATACGCTCTTCTCGCTGCTCAATGCATTCGCGTGGAATGTCGCCGTGCTCGGCCTTACGCGCTTCGTCACCGGGATCGGTCTCTGGCGCTGACCATCATCGCCAACACCTATATCAGCGAATTCTTTCCGACCGAGCGGCGCGGCCGCATCATGGCGATCGTGTTCACGATCGGGCTGGTCGGGATTCCGGCGACCGCGTGGGTGGCGCGCTTCGTGGTGCCGCTGGCACCCTGGAGCTGGCGGATGGTGTTCGTCTGGGGCGGGCTTGGCGCCGTCTCCATGCTGCTGATGCGGCGGATGGTGGAGTCACCGGCGCTGGCAGCAGAGCACAGGTCGGGCGGAATCCGCGGAATCCGTGCTGGTCCGCCTCGAGACGGTTGCGCGGAGCGAGTTCGGCCAACTCGCTCCACCCCGCCCGATGCCGGCGCCGCGCGTAGTTGCAAAAATGGCGTACTCGCTGCTCTTCCGGGCGGAGTATCTTCCGCGCACGCTCATCCTCACTGGTGTCTGGGTGTTCCAGACCTTAGGCTTCTACGGCTTTGCCGCGTGGGTGCCGACGCTGCTCACCAAGGAGGGGTTTTCCGTCGTCCACTCGCTCGGTTTTTCGAGCGTGATGAGCCTTGGTGGTCCGCTCGGCGCGCTGATGGCGATCAGCCTCGCCGAGCGCGTGGATCGCAAATGGTTCATCACGGTCGATTTGCTCGCTGTCGTCGTATTCGGGCTGCTCTACGGAGCCTCGCACGCTCCGCTCGAGATCATGCTGTTCGGCTTCCTGACCGTGTTCTTCCTGCAGGCTTTCCCGACGATCCTTTCATCCTACACGCCCGAACTCTTCCCGACCTCGGTGCGCTCGTCCGGCATGGGCCTGACCTATGGGGTCGGCAGGCTTGCGAACGTGATCGGCCCGTTCATGTGAGTTCCCTTTATGTCTCGACGGGATATCTCAGCGTGTTCGTCTATATCGCCTGCTGCTGGCTGGCGGTGGCGGGCGTGGTAGGCATTTTCGGCCCGGCGACGCGGCGGCGCACGCTCGAGGAGCTGAGCGGCGGCGCGGCGGGCCATTCCGTGGAGGCGCAGCGCGAGGGATCGGGAGGCGTAATCGCGGACTGATACAAACGGCCGGGAGCGCGGATCAGGGCGCGTCGGAGGCGAGGGCGGCGGCGACTTTCGCGCTCGCACCGCTCAGCGCGCCGAGCTTTTCCCCCGCCGCCACCTTCGCCTCGGTCGCCTGCCCGCGCTCCTGGCGCGCGAGCGCGGCACGCGCCTCGCTTTCAGCCTCCGCCGCCGAGAGAACGAGCACGCCGCTCTCGTCGGCGAGCACGGCATCGCCGGGCATGACGACGGCGCCGCCGATCGCGACCGGATGGTTGAGCCTTCCGCCGAGATCGTAGATACGCGTGGTGATCGGCGCGATGCCGCGGCACCACAGGGGAAAATCGGAGGCGCGTATCTCGGCTAGGTCCGTGCACGGCCCGTCCACGACGCCGGCCTTCGCCCCGGCGGCCTTTGCCGCGCGCGTGACGCCGCCGCCCCAGCAGGCGTGACGGTCGTCGCCGAGCCTGTCGACCACCAGGATATCGCCCGGCCGCAACAGGCCGAGCGCGTGATGCAGCAGCGTCGAATCGGGGCCGGGGATCGCGAGCGTCACCGCGGTTCCGGCGACGCGGCGGCCGGGCAGCAGGGGCGCGATCCGCCGGTCGCAGAATCCCCAGTGGCGCCAATGGCCGAGCGTTGCCGTCTCGACCCCTTCGAGGAGTGCGACGACTTCAGCGGAAAGAGGCGCCGGCATCGGCGCGATCTCATAACGGGACATCGGTTTTTCCTTCAGGCGCGCGCCGGCGCAGGGTCAACAGGGAGCTCGAGCGGACGCTCGGGGTGGACGAAAATCCAGAGGACAGCGCCGCCCACGCCCGCGAGCGCGATGCCGAAGAGAGCACCCGACCAGGTGCCGGTCCAGCGCACCAGAAAAGCCATGAGCACGGGGCCGGCGACGCCGGCGGCATTGCCCCAGAAATTCGTCCAGCCCGCAACGATCCCGGTCGCGGCGCGGCCGAGACCTGCGTCGAGGACCAGATCGAGACCTGGGTGAGCCCGATCCCGCCGAGCGAGATGCAGAGCAGGACCATCATCATCGCGATCCCCGGCGTGCGCGAGGCACCGATCAGCGCCGCCGCCGAAACGATGAAGCCCGCGATCGCGAGCGGCACGCGCGCGCGCCAGATCGATCCCGTGGACCGCAGGATACGGTCCGCGATCTGACCCGTGACAAACACCATGACGAAGAGCGCGACCCATGGCAGCGCGGCGAGAATCCCCATCGCCTTGAGCGAGAGATGGCGCGAGATGACGAGATAGGTGGGCAGCCAAGTGGTGTAGAAGCTCTGGATGAGGACGAGGAAGAAATACTCGACGCCGATCGCCCAGAACTGGCCCGAACCCAGGCAGCGGACGAAGGCGCCGGGGGCGGAGCTCGCGGGATCGCCACCCTGCCCGGCCGCGATGTGGGCGGCCTCCGCGGCGCTGACCATGGGATGCCGCTCGGGCCGGTCGCGGAAGCCCCACAGCCAGCCGAGGCCGAGCAGGATGCCGACCGCGCCGAAGGCATAGAAGGCAACCGGCCAGCCGAAGGTGAGCATCACCCAGGTGGTGAGCGGGGCCGCGACGATGGGGCCGAGATAGAGCGCGCCGAGCAGGACCGAGTTGGCCTTCGCGCGCTCATGCGTAGGGAACCACCGCTTGATCGCCAGCACCGAACTCGGCCAGTCGGCGGACTGGCCGATGCCGAGCGCAAAGCGGATGGCACTGAAGGAGAGGAAGCTGAAGCCGAGCGGGGTGGCGGCGGTGAAGACCGACCAGAGCGCGTTGGCGGCGAAGAGCGAGCGGCGCGGCCCGATCCGCTCGGCGAGCCACCCGGCCGGCACCTGGAGCGCCGCATAGGTCCAGGAGAAGGCGGTGAGCAGGAAGGACATCTGCACGAGCGTGAAATGGAACTCGCGCTGGATCACCGGCGCCGCGACCACCATCGCGGTGCGGTCGAGCGACATCACGAAGGTGATCGGCCCGATCAGCAGCAGCACCATCACCCAGCGGAATCGTCCGACCGTCTCGCCCATGCGGAGCCCCCTTTGTTATCGCGGCACATTCCGTGGTTGCGCCGCGGCGATCAAGTGGGCCTTCTCCCGGCGCAACCGCGATGCGAGGACGAAGCCGATGAAGCGCGCGCTCTTCACCCTCCCCCTCTTGCTCGCTCTCCTGGCCCGGCCGGGCGAGGCGGCCGGGCCAACCGGGCGGCTCGTGCTCTACACCTCGCAGCCCGACCGGATCGCGGCACAAACCGTGGCGGCGTTCCACGCCGTCGCACCCGGCGTCACGGTCACGATCTTCCGCTCCGGCACCACGGAGGTGATGAACAAGCTCGACGCGGAGTTCCTCGCCGGCCGGCCGCAACCGGACGTTCTTTTGATCGCTGACGCGGTGAGCATGGAGCGGTTGAAGGAGGAGGGACGGCTGGTGCCGGACCCGGAGGTGGACGTCTCTTCGTTCCCCAAGGCGCTCTATGATCCGGACCGGACCTATTTCGGCACCAAGCTCATCACCACCGGCATCATTTACAACACGAAGGCGCCTTTCATCCCGACGTCCTGGGCCGATCTGCTTCGGCCCGCCGCCAAGGGCGAGGTGGTGCTGCCGAGCCCGCTCTATTCCGGTGCGGCGCTGATTTCCGCCGGCGCCTTCGCGCAATATGCCCCGCTCGGCCCGGACTACCTCGCGCGCCTCGCGGCGGCGGGGGCAATCTCGGTGGCCGGCAACGGGGCCGTGCTGAGCGATGTCGCCGGCGGGGAGAAGATGTTCGGCCTTGTCGTCGATTTCATGGCGCTCAATGCGAGGAAGGAGGGCTCGCCGGTCGGCTTCGTGTTCCCGAAGGAGGGCGTGCCCGCCGTCACCGAGCCGGTGGCGATCCTGAAGACAGCGAGGAATCCCGAAGCGGCGCGCGCGTTCGTAGCCTTCCTGCTCTCGGCCGCCGGCCAGGAGCTTGCGGTGCGGCAGGGCTTCCTTCCCGCGCGACGGGGCATCGCGCCGCCGCCCGGTTATCCGACGATGACCGAGATTCATCTGCTGCCGATGAACGTCGCCGCGATCCTCGCCCATGAGAGAGAGATCGAGGAGAATTTCGCGCAGGCCTTCGGCGGCTAAAGCGTGAGGATCGATCCCGAGCGCGCAACGACCGCGATCGTATCACCGCTTCTGCTTTTTCTTGGGCTCGCCGTGCCGATCGCGCTGCTCGCGGCAAGCGCCGCGTCCCCGCTTCCCTGGCACGCACTGTCTGCCTCGCCGGTCGCGATGCGCGCAATCCGCCACACGCTTTTCGCCGGCGGGGCGAGCGCGCTCTGGGCCGGGCTGCTCGGCGGCTCCTTCGCGCTGCTCGCCGGCCTCACCGACCTGCCGCACCGGCGCACGCTCTCCTTCCTCTTCCTCCTCCTGATGATCATTCCCGCGCAGATCAGCGTCATCGCCTGGATCGCGCTCACCGGCTCCACGAGCCCCGTGCTCGCGCCCCTGGGCCTCGCGCCGCATCCCGGCACGCCGCTCCCTCTCTACGGCCCGGGCGGCATCATCTTCCTGATGGGCGTCGAGCACGCGCCGATCGTCTTCCTCATTCTCGCAAGCCGGCTCCGCGCCATTCCGCCCGAGATTCTCGAAGCGGCGGCGGGCGCCGGCGCCGGCCCGTGGCGCAGCCTCACCCGGATTCTTTTCCCGCTCGCCCTCCCCTCGCTCGCCGCCGGACTTTCCGGCGCCTTCGCCGCGGGTATCGGCAATTTCGCAACGCCCGCGCTGCTCGGGATTCCCGGACGCTACATCATGCTCACCACGCTCATTTTCCAGCTTCTGAGCGGATTCGGCCCGAACGAGCTCGGCGCGATCACGCTCCTTTCGCTGCTGCTCGGCCTCATCGCGCTCGCCGCCGTCGCGGCCGAGAGGACGCTCGCCCCGACCACCCCTACCCTCCCCGCGAGAAGCCGCACGGCCCCCTTCACGCTCGGCGCCTGGCGGCTGCCCGCCGCCGCGCTCTGCTGGCTCGTCCTCGCCATCCTCCTCTTCCTCCCGCTCGCTTCCCTCGCGGCGACCGCCGCAACCCGCGCCTACGGCCAGAATTTCGGCCTCGCGACCCTGAGCCTCACGCATTTCCGCGCGGTGCTGCTCGACGAAGCCGCGACGCGGCGCGCCTTCCTCAACTCCACCCTCCTCGCGCTCATCGCGGCAACGCTGCTCGTCCTTCTCGCCACAGCCGCCGCGCACCGCGCCCGGGCCGGCAGCCGCGCCGCAAACCTCTCGCTCGCCGCCGCCGAAATCTCCTACGTGCTGCCCGGCAGCGCGCTCGGGATCGGCTGCATTCTCCTTTTTCTCCGTCCCATCCTCGGCTTTTCCCTCTACGACACGCTCGGGATCCTGCTGATCGCCTACCTCATGCGCTTCTTCGCCCTCGCGCGGCGACCGGTGCAGGCAATGCTGGAGAGCCTCGACCCGGCGCTCGAGGAAACGGCCGCAAGCCTCGGCGCCGGCTACGGCAGGCGGCTTATCCGCGTCGTGATGCCCGCGCTCGCGCCGGCGGCCGCGGCGGCGGCACTGCTCGTCTTCCTCGGCGCCTTCTCGGAGCTTACGATCTCCGTGCTGCTCTGGTCCGAGGGCAACGAAACCGTGGGCGTGATGATCTTCAACCTCGAGCAGGCGGGAGAGTTCAGCAGCGCCGCAGCGCTCTCCGTCGTCACCGTCGCGGTGACGCTGGTCCTGCTCGCCGCCGCCACCCTCGCCGCCCGCGGCCGCGCGATCCTCCCCTGGCAGGAATGAAACGCGCGGCATAGCCCAACCGCCAGAAAGGCCAGGGGGACGCTGTCCCCCTGGACCCCCTGGCAAAGGCGGAGCCTTTGCAATCCATTCGCTTGGCAGGCGCTGAGGGCGGTCTGGCTTTGCGCGTTCCGCGCAAGGCCAGACCGCCCTCAGCGCCTGCCAAAACGAAAGGGTTCCAAGGGCTCAGCCCTTGGCGGGGGTTCCAAGGGGGCAGAGCCCCCTTGGTCTTTCGGTGGCGGGGCTACGCCGCGCGTTGCAGCCGGAGCGAAGCCCAGATCGCCGAGAGCGAGGTGGCGAGGTGTTCGATGTCCTGGTTCGAGTGCAGGGGTGTGGGTGTGATGCGCAGCCGTTCCGTGCCGCGCGGCACGGTCGGGTAGTTGATCGGCTGGACGTAGATTCCGTAATCGGTGAGGAGGATATCGCTGATGCGCTTGCAGAGCGTGGCGTCTCCCACCGGCACGGGCACGATGTGGCTCGGGTTGCGCATATGAGGGACGCCTGCGGCGTCGAGCCTTCGGCGCACGCGCTCGACGCGCTCGCGATGGCGCGTGCGTTCGGCTTCGCTCGCCGAGAGGTGGCGCACGGCGGCGAGCGCGCCGGCAGCGATTGCGGGCGGCAGTGCGGTCGTGAAGATGAAGCCGGAGGCGAAGCTGCGGACGAAGTCGCAGAGGGCGGCGGAGCCCGCGATGTAGCCGCCGATGACGCCGAATGCCTTGGCGAGCGTGCCTTCGACGACGCCGATGCGATGGGCGATGCCCTCGCGCTCGGCGATGCCGCCGCCGTGCGGCCCGTAGAGCCCGACGGCGTGCACCTCGTCGCAATAGACGAGCGCGCCGGCGGCCTCGGCGACATCGCAAAGGTCGGCGATCGGCGCGATGTCCCCGTCCATCGAGTAGACCGATTCGAACGCCACGAGCTTGGGCCGGCCGGGCTCGATGCCGGCGAGCAAGCGCTGCAGGTCCTCGGGATCGTTGTGGGCGAAGATGCGCCGCTCGGCGCGGCTGTGGCGGATGCCGTCGATCATCGAGGCGTGGTTCGCGGCGTCCGAGAGCACGACCGTGCCCGGCATCCGCGCGGCGAGCGTGCCGAGCGCGGCCCAGTTCGCGACATAGCCGGACGTGAAGAGGAGTGCGGCTTCCTTGCCGTGCAGGCGGGCAAGCTCGGCTTCCAGCAGCACGTGCTCGTGGTTCGTGCCGGAGATGTTGCGCGTGCCACCCGCGCCGGCGCCGGCGCGGTCGAGGGCGGCGTGCATGGCGGCGAGCACGGCGGGATGCTGCCCCATCCCGAGATAGTCGTTCGAGCACCAGACGGTGACCGGCGATTGGCCCGATGCGCGGCGGTGGAGGGCGCGCGGAAACGCGCCTGCGCTGCGTTCGAGGTCGGCGAACACCCGGTAGCGCCCCTCCCCGCGGAGAGCGTCCAGTTCCCTGCGGAAGAAGGCCTCGTAGTCCATTGCCACCTCCGACGCGCCCGGGCGCTCACGCCCTCGGCCCTGCTCGCAGAGATGGGCCGGTGCGCCCGGCCGGCAAGGCAACCGGGCCGGGAAGCCAATAGGCCCCGGGCCGGAGGAGGGCAAGGTGCGGAGGCGGGCGCCGTTCATTCGGGCTTGCTTGACAGGCCTTGGGGGCGATGGTGGTCTTGGACGGCCAAAGCTCGCGTGCGCCGAGCGCCAGGGTTGGGCTTGGGGCGGGAGGGGGAAGCGTCGGAAGAGGGCAGTCCCTGGGGCCAGAGGAAGTGAGATGTCCGAGAGCGCCGCCTTCCAGCCGACCGCGAGCCGTGGGTCGGCGACGCTCATCGGCGGCGCGTTCGGCAACCTGATCGAATGGTACGACTGGACGGTTTACGGCCTGCTCTCGGCCGCCTTCGCCGCGCAGTTCTTCCCCTCCGGCAACCCGACCGTGGCGCTGCTCGCGGTGCTCGCGACCTTCGCACTCGGCTTCCTGATGCGTCCCGTGGGCGCGATCGTCCTTTCGCCCTACGCGGACCGGCGCGGCCGGCGCCGCATGCTCGCCCTCTCGATCACCCTGATGGGGATTGGCAGCCTTATCGTCGCCCTCTGCCCTCCCTTCCGCGCGATCGGGCTTGCGGCACCGCTGGTCCTGCTGCTCGCCCGCCTGCTCCAGGGCTTTTCCGCCGGCGGCGAGTTTCAGGGCTCCTCGGTCTTCCTCGTCGAGCATTCGCCGGCGGACCGGCGCGCCTTCGCCAGCTCCTCGCAGATGATCAGCATTGGTGCCGCGATCCTGATCGCGACCGCCGTCTCCGCGCTGACCACGCATTACATCCCGCGCCCGGCGCTCGAGCTGTGGGGCTGGCGCATTCCCTTTCTCATCGGCGCGCTCGGCGCGGTCTATGGCCTTTGGCTCAGGATGGGCCTGCCGGAGACCCCGCATTTCGCGGCGCTCGAGCGCCGGCACGCGCTTTCGCGCCGGCCGCTGATCGAGGCCGTGCGCGCGTTCCCGAAGGAGAGCCTCTTCGTCTTCGTGCTGCAGATGGGGACGGTGCAATTCTATACCTGGACCGTGTTCCTGCCCGCCTATGCGCATCTTGTGAGCGGCCTGCCGCTCGCCGAAGGGTTTGCGGGCAGCACGATCGCCATGGCGGTCTATTGCCTCGCGGTTCCGGCCTTCGCCGCGCTCTCCGACCGCATCGGCCGCAAGCCGCTGCTCTATGGCGCGGTGGGCGGATTCTTCCTCTTTTCCTTCCCGCTGATCAATGCGCTGCATCATGCGAGCTTCGGCTCGTTCCTGCTCGTCGATATCATCGGCATCCTCTTCATCTCGATGAGCAACGCGGTGCTTGCACCCGTCCTTTGCGAGGTGTTCCCGACGCGCGTGCGCACGTCGGGCATCGGGCTTCCCTATGCGGTGTGCAGCGCGATCTTCGGGGGCACCGCTCCGCTCGTCGCCACCGCGTTCATCAAGGCGGGGATCAATTGGGGCATGCCCGCCTATATCATGGCGATCTGCTTCATCTCGATGCTGGTCTTCGCGATCGTGCCGGAGACGCGCGGCAAGCCGCTCGATTGACCCGCGATTGACAGGCGCCGGCACCGGCCGCGATCCTGGATCGATGCTTAGAATCGGCATCGACATCGGCGGCACCTTCACCGACTTTGCATTGTGGGACGGCGATGCAGCCGGCTACGTTGCGGTGGAGGCGTTCAAGGTTCCCTCGACGCCGCCGCGATTTGCCGAAGGCGTGAAGGCGGGGCTCGAGCGGCTTCTCTCTTCGGGGCGCATCGGGCGCGATGATCCGGCGCTGATCGTCCACGGCACGACGATCAGCACCAACGCGGTGATCGAGCGGAGCGGCCCGCCGCTCGCATTGCTGGTGACCGCCGGCTTCCCGGACATTCTTTCGCTCGCGCGGTTGCGCTTCGACCGGCCGGTCGATCTCTTCAACACGCGGCCCGCGCCGCTCATCCCGCGGCGCCTGGTGTTCGAGGTGCGCGAACGGCTGCGCGCCGACGGCAGCGTGGACACGGAGCTTCGCCCGGAGGACGCGGTGGCCGCGGCGCGTGCGGCGATGGCGGCGGGTGCTGCGGCGATCGCGATCTGCTTCCTCCACGCCTACCGCAACCCGGTGCACGAGCGGGCGGCGGCGGCGGCGATCCGTGAGGCGATTCCGGAGACCGATCTCGTGCTCTCGCACGAGGTGTGGCCGGAGGCGCAGGAATACGAGCGCGCATCGGCCGCGCTGCTCAACGCCTATGCGCGCCGCGCGATGGCGGGCTATCTCGCCGAGCTGGAGCGCTACCTTGCAAAAGCGCTGCCGGCGGCGCGGCTGCTCGTCACCAAGTCGAACGGCGGCGTGATGGGGGCCGCCGAGGCGGCGCGCATGCCGATCCATACACTGCTTTCCGGCCCTGCCGCGGGCATCACCGCCGCGGCCGAGCTGGGCCGGATGCTGGACGAGCCCTCCCTGCTCACCATGGACATGGGTGGCACCAGCACGGACATCTCGCTTCTCCATCACGGGCGCGCAACGGTTTCGCGCGAGGGCCGTGTCGGCGACTTTCCGCTGATGATCCCGGTGACCACGATCGAGGCGATCGGCGCCGGCGGCGGATCGATTGCCTGGCTCGACGGCCCGGTGCTGAAGGTCGGCCCGCGCTCGGCCGGCGCGGTGCCGGGCCCGGCCTGCTACGGCGCGGGCGGGACGCTGCCGACAGTTTCCGATGCCTATCTCCTTTGCGGCTATCTCTCGGAGGACGCACCGCTCGCCGGCGGGCTGCGGCTCAGCGCCGATCTCGCGGCGGAGGCGATGGGCCCGATTGCGGCGGCGCTCGGGCGCGACGTCACGCACGCCGCCGAGAGCGTGATCGAGGTCGCAACCTCGAACATGCTCGCCGGCGCGCTTCCCTTCATCGCTCGCCTCGGCGTCGAGCCGCGCGAGCTCACGCTCATGGTCTATGGCGGGGCGGGCGCGATCCACGGCCCGCTGCTCGCGCGCGAGATCGGCATCGGGCGGATCGTCATCCCGCGCGTCGCCTCGGTGTTCTGCGCGTTCGGCGGCCTCGTCTCCGATCTTCTCTACGACCGCGTGCGGACGGTGCACGGCATGGCGCCGGATGAAGCGCTGGTGCGGGAGAGCTTTGCCGCACTCGTGCGCGAGGGGGGCGCGTGGCTCGCGGCCGAGGCGCCGCAGGTTGCGCCCGAGTTCGAGCATTCGGCGGATGTCCGCTATGTGGGCCAGTCCTTCGAGATCGCGACGCCGGTGGACGAGGACGCAGCGGCGCGAGGGGATCTCGAGGCGATCGCGAAAAACTTCCGCGCGCTTCACCATCGCCTCTACGGGCATGCCGATCCGGAGGGAGCGACGGAGATTCTCGCGCTGCGCGTGCGCGTGCGCGGCCGGCTGCCGCGCCCCGCTTTGCTGCCGGCGGCGGCGGGCAGCGAAGCGGAGGGCGCGGCGGGCACCCGCCGCGTGCGCTTCGACGGGCGCCGGCATGAGGCGCCGGTGCTCCGCTGGGCGGATCTTTCCCCGGGGTGGACCGGCGCGGGGCCGGCCATCATCGAGCAGGAGACGGCGACGGTGATCGTGCCGCCCGGATTCACGGCTGCGGCGGGCGTTTTCGGCGATCTCGTTCTGACGCGGAGAGATTGAGATGGACCCGGTCCGTACCGAGGTGATGCGCAACCGTTTCGCCGCGATCGCCGAGGAGGCGAGCACCATCGCCTACCGTTCCGCCTACACCACTTTCGTCAAGCAGACGCAAGACTATCAGGTGGCGCTCGCCAGCAGCGAAGGCGAGTTCTTCGCCTATCCGGTGCATGCCGGCGTGACCTCCGCGGTGTGCCAGAATGTGCGTGGCCTGGTGGACGAGATCGGCATCGAGACGCTGGCGCCGGGCGATGTCATCATCAGCAACGACCCGTTCTCGGGCGATGCGCTCTGCACCCACACGATGGACATCCATCTGATCCGGCCGGTGTTTCGCGACGGACGGCCGATCGCCTTCGCCTGGGCCTTCATCCATGCCTCCGACATCGGCGGCGCCGTGCCGGGCAGCATTTCGCCGACGAGCTACGAAGTGTTCCAGGAGGGCGTGCGCATCCGCCCCGGCTTCCTCTACCGCGGCGGCGAGCCGAACCGCGCGCTCTGGCAGTTCTTTGCCGACAATTCGCGGATCCCCGACCTGATCTGGGGCGACCTCAATGCGATGATGTCGGGGCTCGCGCTGCTCGACCGCCGCACGCAGGAGCTTTGCGATCGTTACGGGACCGAGGAGCTTCTCGCCTCGATCGAGGACGTGCTCGCGCTCTCCGAGGCCAAGGCGCGCGCCGCCATCGCCCGCCTCGCCGATGGCGAGTATGTCTTCAACGAGTACCTGGAAGCCTTCCAGGGCGACGGCTTCATCTTCATGGCGGCGAAGATGACGAAGCGGGGCGAGACGCTGGAGATGGATTTCTCCGGCAGCGATCCGCAGGTGCGCTACGCGCTCAACTTCACGACCGGCAACCGGCCGCATCCCTTCCTCTGCATGCCGGTGGTGAACTGGATCCAGACGGTCGAGCCGACGGTTCCGCTCTCCGGCGGCATCATTCGCCCGATCCGCACCCATGCCCCGCGCGGGAGCTTCATGAACGCCGAATTCCCTGCGGCGATGGGCAATCGCTGGGTCGCGGTGATGCGCGTCTATGACGCGATCCTGGGTTGCCTCGACCAGGCGGTGCCGGGCGGGATCGCCGCCGCCGGTGCCGGGCAGGCGGGCATCATCTCGGTTGCCTCCACGGATCCGCGCACCGGGCGGCGCCATGTGAGCGTGATCGAGCCCTTCATCGGCGGCAGCGGCGGGCGCGTTGCGGGCGATGGCGTGGACGGGATCGACCAGCCGGTGGGCTTCCTCAAGAGCGCGCCGGTGGAAGTGGTGGAGCTCGAGACGCCGCTGATCATCCGCCGCTTCGCGCTGGAGCCCGGCACGCCGGGGCCCGGGCGGTTCCGCGGCGGGCATGCGATGCGCATCGAGATCGAGAATCTCGGCTTCTCCTCCGTCATGACCGTCCGCGGCCTTGAGCGCTTCCGCTTCCAGCCTTGGGGCCTCGCGGGCGGTGGGGCCGGCGCGCATGCGCGGTGCGTGCTGAACCCCGGCCGCAACAGCGAGCGTGATATCGGCCGCATCGACGTGCTCGAGCTCGCGCAAGGCGATTTGTTGCGAATGATCACGCCGAGCGGCGGCGGGTACGGCGAACCCTTCGCGCGGGATCCAGCGCGCGTGCTCGAGGAAGTGCTGGATGGGCTGCTGACGGTCGGCGAGGCGCGCGCGCTCTATGCCGTGGTGATCCGCGACGGGGCGGTGGACGAGCCAGCGACGCGGAGCGCGCGCGCGGTCCCGCGCCCGGACCGCGGCCTCTTCACCCTCGGCCCGACCCGAGAGGCACTCGAGAAAATCTGGCCGCCCGCGGTGAGCGCGGCACTCGCCACGGCGGTTTCTCCGGCGCCGGCCACCGTGCGCACGCACGTCATCCGCGCCGTGCGCGACGAGCTTGCGCGCGCCGGCGCGCCGGTGAGCGAAGCTGCGGTTCTTGCCACCGCCGCGCGGGTGCTGAGCTTCTGAGCGCGAGGATGGAGGGGCGGCGATGCTGATGATCGACAACGCGGTGGTGGAACAGGTCTTGCCAATGGACGACTGCATCGCCGCCCAGGGGGCCGCTTTCGCCGGGCTGCTGACAGGTTTTTTTTTTTTTTTTTTTTTTTTTTTTTTTTTTTTTTTTTTTTTTTTTTTTTTTTTTTTTTTTTTTTTTTTTTTTTTTTTTTTTTTTTTTTTTTTTTTTTTTTTTTTTTTTTTTTTTTTTTTTTTTTTTTTTTTTTTTTTTTTTTTTTTTTTTTTTTTTTTTTTTTTTTTTTTTTTTTTTTTTTTTTTTTTTTTTTTTTTTTTTTTTTTTTTTTTTTTTTTTTTTTTTTTTTTTTTTTTTTTTTTTTTTTTTTTTTTTTTTTTTTTTCCCCCCCCCCCCCCCCCCCCCCCCCCCCCCCCCCCCCCCCCCCCCCCCCCCCCCCCCCCCCCCCCCCCCCCCCCCCCCCCCCCCCCCCCCCCCCCCCCCCCCCCCCCCCCCCCCCCCCCCCCCCCCCCCCCCCCCCCCCCCCCCCCCCCCCCCCCCCCCCCCCCCCCCCCCCCCCCCCCCCCCCCCCCCCCCCCCCCCCCCCCCCCCCCCCCCCCCCCCCCCCCCCCCCCCCCCCCCCCCCCCCCCCCCCCCCCCCCCCCCCCCCCCCCCCCCCCCCCCCCCCCCCCCCCCCCCCCCCCCCCCCCCCCCCCCCCCCCCCCCCCCCCCCCCCCCCCCCCCCCCCCCCCCCCCCCCCCCCCCCCCCCCCCCCCCCCCCCCCCCCCCCCCCCCCCCCCCCCCCCCCCCCCCCCCCCCCCCCCCCCCCCCCCCCCCCCCCCCCCCCCCCCCCCCCCCCCCCCCCCCCCCCCCCCCCCCCCCCCCCCCCCCCCCCCCCCCCCCCCCCCCCCCCCCCCCCCCCCCCCCCCCCCCCCCCCCCCCCCCCCCCCCCCCCCCCCCCCCCCCCCCCCCCCCCCCCCCCCCCCCCCCCCCCCCCCCCCCCCCCCCCCCCCCCCCCCCCCCCCCCCCCCCCCCCCCCCCCCCCCCCCCCCCCCCCCCCCCCCCCCCCCCCCCCCCCCCCCCCCCCCCCCCCCCCCCCCCCCCCCCCCCCCCCCCCCCCCCCCCCCCCCCCCCCCCCCCCCCCCCCCCCCCCCCCCCCCCCCCCCCCCCCCCCCCCCCCCCCCCCCCCCCCCCGGGGGGGGGGGGGGGGGGGGGTTTTTCTTT
Organism: uncultured Pseudomonadota bacterium; assembly: GCA_963745975.1. Classification (GTDB taxonomy): domain Bacteria; phylum Pseudomonadota; class Alphaproteobacteria; order Acetobacterales; family Acetobacteraceae; genus JAKAWQ01. Next base: position 275,540 of record CAVUZJ010000007.1, on the reverse strand, counting down.
TTTGGTCTGTTGAGGTGTATTTGTTGATTTGTTTTTTTTTTTTTTTTTTTTTTTTTTTTTTCTTTATTTTTTCTGTTTTTTTTTTTTTTTTTTCTTTTTTTTTTTTTTTTTTTTCTTTTTTTTTTTTTTTCTTTTTTTTTTTCTCTTTTTTTTTTTTATTTTTTTTTTTTTTTTTTTTCTCTATTTTTTTTTATTATTTATATTTTTATTTTTATTTTTTTTTTTTTTATATTATTCTTTATTTATTTATTTATTATTTTTTTTTTTATATTCTTATAAAAATACTCAATATAAATTTATTTTATTAAATTAAATATTATAATAATATATTCTTATTATAATTATTACTATTATATTTATATTTAATTAATATTTATTATTATATTTATATATATAATATATATTAATAAATAATATATTTCTCTCTTCTATATAATATTATATATATAATTATTATATTATTAATATTATTTACAATAAAATAATAAACTCAATAATAAATTATAAATAATCAATATAATTATAAATATAATAAATTAAAAATAAATTATAAATAAATAAATTACTATTAATAATAAAATAATAATAAAACAATAAAAAAATTATAATAATAAAACATTATCAATAATAATATTAATAATTATAAAATTTTAATTATAATAATAACAATAAACATAATCAAAAAAAAACACAATTATAAAACAAAAAATATCAATAAAAATTTTAAAATTAATATAATAAAAAATAATATATAATATATATCACATAAATATAAATAAAACACTCAATATTAAATATAAATCACTAATAAATAACTCACTTTCAAAAAAAATAAAAAAAAAATAAAATAAAACAATAATATATCTATCACAAAAATAAAAATAATAATAAAAAAAAACAAATCACATAACACAATTTTAAAAAAAAAATCACATAACTCTAAAATAAAAAACTAAAAAAAAAAAAAAAAAAAAAAAAAAAAAAAAAAAAAAAAACAAAAAAACACAAAAAAAAAAAAAAAAAAACACAAAAACAATAAAATAAAAAAAAAACAAAAAAAACACATATAATATAAAAAAACAAAAAAAAAATAAAAAAAAAATAAAAAAAAAAAATAAAAATAAAACAAAAAAAAAAAAAAAAAACAAAAAAAAAATAAATAAAAAAAAAACACAAAAAAAAAAAAATCAAAAAAAACAAAAAAAAAAAAAAAAAATAAAAAAAAAAAAAAAAAAAAAAATACTTATAAAAAACACTCACATAAATAATAAAAAAAAAAAAAAATCACAATCAAAAAAAAAATCACAAAAAAAAAAAAAAACCACAAAACAAAAACACAAAAACACACAACACACAAAAAAAAAAAACACAAAACAAAAAAAAAAAATAAAAAAAAAATCACAAAAAAACAAAAAATACCACCAAAACAACACTAACTAAAATAACAAACAACAACACAAACAATTAAACACTCACCAAACTAACAAAAAAATACACACACAACTACAATAATTCAAAAAAACCAAAAAAACCAACACAAAGTACCACCACACACCACAACAAAACCACACAACACCACAACAACACAACCCACACACACCAACAACAAACAACAACACAACAACACACCATCCACACCAACCAACCACGCAATAGCACTCACACAAACACAAGCACAACGCACCACACACCACACACCAACAAACCAACACACACCACACCAAACACAACAAAACACCACCAACACCAACACCACACACACAACACTACTCACTAACATACCCCACACCATCACCACAAAACCAACACACAACAAACCACACAACACACACCACCACAACAAACAACAAAACACAAAAACTACACAAACCAATACATCTAACAAAACAAACTACTAATTCAAACACAAACAATATCAACACCAAAACTATAAACAAAAAACATAAACACAACAACCAAACACAACAACAAACAAACCATACAACAACAAACCAACAACAATACAAACAATCACACCCACAAAAACCACAAACCAAAAACCACCCACCCCAACACCCACACAACACCAAACCCCAAAAAAAAACGCGGCCGGCTCCGCCGCGCAAGCGGCGGAGTGACCCGCATGGACCAGCAGACGACGATCGCCAACCCCTTCACAAGGCGCATGGCGGAGTTCATCGCAAACCTCCGCTACGACGCGATCCCCGCCGAGGTGCTCGCGCGGATCAAGCTTCTGATCCTCGATTCGCTCGGCTGCGCGATCTTCGGCACCGACCTGCCCTGGAGCCGCATCCTCATCGACACGCTCGCCGGCCTCGACACCACTACCGCCTGCGGCGTCTGGGGCACCGCCAAGCGCCTCTCCGCGCCGCACGCCGCACTCGCCAACGGCACGCTCGTGCAGAGCTTCGAGCTCGACGACGTGCACCGCGGCGGCGTGCTGCATGTCGGTGCGGTGACGCTTCCGCCGCTCCTCGCGATCATCGAGACAAGGCCCGAACTTTCGGGGCGCGACTTCCTCGCCGCCGCGGTCGCCGGCTACGAGATCGGCCCGCGCGTCGGCCTCTGCATGGGCCCGGAGCATATCGGCCAGGGCTGGCACTCCGGTGCCACCGTCGGCGTCTTCTCCGCCGCCGCCGGCGCCGCCGCCGCCCTCCATCTCGCCCCGGAGCAGATCGTCCACGCGCTCGGCATCGCCGCCACCCAGTCCGCCGGCCTGATGGCCGCGCAATATGGCGCGATGGTCAAGCGCATGCACGCCGGCCGCTCCGCGCAGAGCGGCCTCTACGCCGCCCTCCTCGCCGAAGCGGGCTTCACCGGCATCGTCGATCCGTTCGAGAGCGAATATGGCGGCTTCTGCACTACCTTCTCCCGCTCGACCGACCGCTTCGACCGCGCCGAGCTGACCGCGCGATCTCGGCAGCCGTTTCGAGACCATGGGCATTGCGCTGAAATTCTACTCCTGCGTCGGTAGCAACCACACCACGCTCGACGCCATCCGCGCCATGCGCGCTCGCCGCCCCTTCCGCCCGGAGGACGTCGCCCAAATCACGGTCCACGGCTCGCGCGTGACCGTGGACCATGTCGGCTGGCCCTACCGCCCGGAAGGCCTGACCTCGGCCCAGCTCAACCTTCCCTACTGCGTGGCAACCCTGCTGCTCGAAAACGATGTCTTCGTCGATCAATTCTCCGAGGCGATGCTCGCGGACCCCGGGCGCATGGCTCTTGCCGAACGCGTCGCGGTCAAGGAAGACGCGACGATCACCGCGCGCGGCCGCTCCTTCCGCCACATGGTCCGCGTCGAAATCACGCTCCGCGATGGCACGCACCTCGAGGAAGCCTGCGAAGCCCCGCGCGGCAGCGAACAAAGCTTCGCAACCGAGGCGGACGTGATCGAGAAATTCCGCAAACTCACCGCGCGCCGCATCCCGAACGCACAAATCGAGCGCATCGTTACCGCCGTCATGGAAGCCGAAAAGCTCCCCAGCGCCGCCGCCCTGGCCCACACTTTGTGAGGACCAAGGGGGGCTCTGCCCCCCTGGCCCCCCGCCAAGGGCTGAGCCCTTCGAACCCGTTCGTTTTGGCGGCGGCGAGCGGCGCCGTCCGGCGATGCGGCCAAAGTACGCCGCGACCAGCCGTGCCGCTGCCGTAATTGTGGTAATACAGCCGCCGACGATCTCTCCGCGGCGAACAGGCCCGGGATCGGCGGCGCCGGAGGTGTCCTCGACCTCGGGCGGCTGGTATCGACCTTCAATCCGCCGAAGGTGAAGGTCACGCCAGCGGTCACGCCGTAGGCGTGATACGGCGGCGTATCGAGCTGTCTGAGCCCAGTTGGTCTTGTCGATCGGAGGCCGAGCGTGCGGAGCCCGTCGTGGATGTTCGGATCGAACGTCACATCCGGCCGCGGCGCGGCGTTGTAGGCGTCGCAACGTTTCCAGCACCGCCTGCGTGTCCACGCCGGTCAGTTTCGGCGCCAGTTCCTCGAGCGTGTCGGCGGTTTCCTTGGTGATGCGCGGCGATGCGGTATTCGCTCGCGCAGCAGATGATCGATCTTCGAATCGAAAATCTGCCAGGCGAACAGGCCCGGCTGCTTCATCACCTCATGGCCGTAGCGGCGTAGGTGTAGCTGTGGAAGTCGCGGCCCTCGTTGAGGAACCGTTCGCCGCGCGCGTTGACCAGCACGCCGAACGGATAGTTGTGCTTCTGGAACTGGTCGCCAACCGGTCAGGTCGCCGAACGGCGGTGCGTTCATGTCCCATTGCACCGCATGAGCGCCGGACCAATGGCCGGCGACCGCGGCGCCGATGTCCATCGCCATGCGGTGGCCGTAGCCCTGGTTGTAGCGCGTGCCGCGCACTTTCGCGAGGTCCCAGTTCGGTCCGATATAACGGGCGCGCATTTCCGCGTTCGACTCGAAGCCGCCGCAGGCCATGCACGATCGGCTTCGCCGCGAAGATCGTGGATCGCGGCCGCCGGTGGCGCACGCGCACGCCTCTCGATCGCGGTCATCGCCCGTGCAGGAACTGCCAACGCGGTCGTGTCGTACAGCACCGGAATGCCGACCTGCTCCAGTGTCGCGGTGCAAGGTCGCGACCAGATGTTGGCCGCCGCCGTGGATGTGGCAGGCCAGACCGCCCCAGAAGCGTGAATCTTGCCGTCCACCTTGAAGGCCTGCCGGCCCAGCGCGGGCTGGAATGCACGCCGTGTCTTCTTCAGCCACAAGGCCCGCAGTCGTAGCAGTTGCCGATCAGCACCTCGGTCAGATCCGGGTCGCAGCGGATACTCGGTCAGCCGGCCCATGTCGTCGAAATATTGCTCTTGCCGTGTAGGTCCCGAAATCGATGCTGGACAGGTCGAGTTCGGCGATGTCGGGCGTCGAGCGCGCAGCAGGTCCTTCACGTCGTGATAGACGAAGCGGAAGGCGCCACCGGTGAAGGCCGAGTTGCCCCGCGCGCGCGTCGGCCGGCGCGGTCTCCAGCATCAGCACGCTCGCACCCGCGGCACGGGCGGCGAGTGCCGCGTTGGCGCGGCATTGCCCGCGCCGACTACGATGATATCGCGCACGCCTCCGCTGTGTTCATGGGGTTCTCCCCCGCATAGTTGATATATTATATAATCCATAAGCTTCCTTGCTGTGACGGCGCCCGGCGCTTTTCCGGCTGCGGGCGACAGCCATGCGTGGCAGAAAGAGCGCATGGATAGGATTGAGCCTTCCGGTCGGGCTGCCGGCCGGCGATGCGCGCCTGCCGCTGCTGCGAATCGGCATGGCCACCCGCTTCGGCGCGTCCCCGCGCCTGTCCCGGCTCGCCCCGTCGCCGCGCGCTTCTTTGTTTCCCCGCGCTTCTCTGCTCCGCGCCGATCTCGTCATCTCCTCACGGATCCCGGCGACCGTGCGGCTATCGGGCCCTATTCCTGCGGCCGGCCGGCTCGGCGGCTCCTCGCTCGCGGCTCGCCGGCCGCTCGACATGCTGCGCTACGGCACATTGCATCTCGCCGGCGATCTCTTCTCGACCAGGCGCGTCGCCTGCCCGCGCGCTACCGCGCACGCGCGGACGCCTGCGCCGCCCTCGCTCGCTCCCCCGCTCTGCCTGCGACGCCACTCGCCCGCTGAGCGTCCCTCCCCCGCCCCCCCGCGGCTCGGCTCGCGCCGCGCGGGACCGCCCTACCCACCGCCCCCCCCCACCCCCCCCCCCCCCCCGCAGCCCCGGCCGCTCCACAGACCGCCCACCGCCGAGGAAGAGGAAGAATGCAAGCTGACGAACGTCCTTTCTACGCTTTGCTCGGTCTCCAGGTGGTTTCGGCCGAGGAGGGCCAATCGCTGGTCAGCCTGCCCGCGCGTCCCTCGCTCGCGAACAGCCGCGGCAACGTGCATGGCGGCGCCATCGCCACGCTGCTCGATGCAGCGCTTGCCGCGGCCACGCGCTCGCGCCTCGCTCCCGGCGCCGGGGCGACGACGATCACACTGACCACGGCCTATCTCGCCCCGGCGAGCGGCCCTCTCACCGCAAGCGGCCGGCTGCTCCGCCTCGGCCGCTCGATCGCCACCGCCGAGGCGACGGCGAAAGACGAGAGCGGCACGCCGGTCGCCCACGCGCTCGGCACGCTCCGCATCATCAAGCGGCGCGATGGCGCGGCTTAGCGTGATAGTCAGGAATCGCCGCGCTTGAGGAAGGCGGCGATCTCGGGAACGGAGTTCAATGCCGCGAGATCCGATTCGCTCGGCAATTGCGGCCGGTCCCGCACCCGGTTGACCATGCAGAGGAAGCCGAGCGGCTCGCCTTTCGTCGCGCGGAACTGATGCCAGGTCGAGGCCGGGATCGTTACGAGATCGAAGGCGGCGACCTCGCGCACGCTTCTGCCGAGCAGGCAGTGGCCGCTTCCGCGCAGGATCGTCACGGCGTGCATGTGAAGGTGGCGCTCCAGCGTGGAGTAGCCTCCGGACGCCATCTCGAAATAGCGGAGCTCGCACTCGAGCGCCTGCTCCTCGAAGAGCACCTGGCGCGAGATTGCGCGAAACGGCGCGCTCGCCTCCTCCTTGTAGGGGCGAAGCTCCACCTCCTGCCAGCGGAATCCGGGGAGGAACGCGCGCAGCCGCGGCGTCGGTTCGTCGGTCATCCCGCCAATTCCCCTCGGTATCGGGCGACCGTCTCCGTAAAGGCCAGCGTCGCCTCGGTCAATCTCCCGCGCGCCTCGAGCAGGCTGCCGCCCAGCAGCAGCATCGCATCGGTGCCGTAGAAATCGAGGATCTCCGGGACCCGCTCGGTCGTCATCCCGCCCGCCGGAACCGGCACGCTGGCACGAAGGCGAGGGTTCTCGGCCGTCGCGTTGGCAGCGAGGCGGCGGCAGGTTTCGGGCGAATAGCCGAAGCGGCCGCCGAAATGGGGAAATATCACGCCGTCCGCTCCGAAGAGGCGAAAGAGCTTGCCGATCAGCAGCGGCGGAGAGATGCGCGCCGCACCGGCGAGTGTCGGATGAGCGAGGAAGGCGATCTCGGGCCAGGCGCGCACCAGCGCGTGCAGCGTCGAAACCCCCGCGATCATCGGTGCGATCAGCACCGCGGCGAGGCCCTCCTCGTGGGCGAGACGCACCTGGCGCTGCATCTGGTCGAGATCGCCGGACAGGCTCGGAACGTAGCGCGTGGGATGTCCGCTCGCTTCTGCGGCGCGGCGAACCGCAGCGGCGATCGCGGGAACGCGCTCGGCAAAGCGCGAATAGGGCTGATCGGCGATGCCGTGATCGTCCTTGATGAAATCCACCCGCCCGCGGGCGAAGCGCTCGGCGAGCTCGGCGAGGCGCTCGGGGGCGAGCCCCTGCGGCTTGAGCGCGGAGCCGGTCAAGGCGCGGTCCGTCGCGCCCACGAGCGCGCGCAGGCCGGGAAGCCCGTGCCGTGGACCGCCGAAGGCCGCCTCGAGCTCTTCGGGCAGCACCAGATCGTGCAGCACCACATCCTCGTGCAGCGAGGTGTTGCCGAACGCCATGTTCAAAAGCTGCCCGGCATCCGCGCCGATCGTGGCCGTTGCAAGTCCGATACGGACCTCGAACAGCCCGCGGCCGAGATCCGCGATTCCCTCGACCGTGCCGGCGATATCCTGGAGTATCGCGGGATCGTCGATCGCCGAGAGCGGCATCTCGACGCTCTGCTCCGTAGCGATCGCCCGCGCGCGGCCCTCCACGGACACGGGATCGCTCCGGACGCGAAAGATGGCCTGCAATCGGCGGGCGGTCATGCCGATCTCTTAAGCGGGACCGCGCAACGGTGCAACGCACCGGATCGAAATTTGCAGGATCGCTACACCGCGAGCAGGCGGTGCAGGAGATCCTGATCGGCCCTGAGCTCGGCGGCGGGACCGGCGAAGCTCACCCTCCCTTTTTCCAGAACATAGACGCGATTGGCAAGCGAGAGGGAGAAATCGACGCCTTGCTCCGCGAGCAGGATGGTGAGGCCATCCTCCTTCAGCTCGGCGATCTTCGCGCGCAGCGTCTCGACGATCAGCGGTGCGAGACCCTCGGACGGCTCGTCGAGCAGCAAGAGCTCGGGATTGCCGACGAGCGTGCGCGCGATCGTCAGCATCTGCTGCTCCCCGCCCGAGAGGAAGCCGCCGGGCCGGTCGCGAAGCGCGCCGAGCACGGGGAAGAGATCGAAGACCGTCCCGATCGTCCAGCGGCCCGGCCGGCCGGCGGCACGCGCGCCGACCTCGAGATTCTCGCGCACGCTGAGCTCGGCGAAAATCCGCCGGTCCTCCGGTACGAAGCCGAGCCCGGCGCGCGCGATGCGATGCGGGGGCCAGCCCGCGATGTTCCGTGCCTGCCAGAGCACGCGGCCGCGCTCGGGCCGCGTGAGGCCCATGATCGAGCGCATCGTCGTCGTCTTGCCGACGCCGTTGCGCCCGAGCAGGCACACGCACTCGCCGCTTTCGATCTCGAGCGAGATGCCGAACAGCACCCGGCTCAGGCCATAGGCGGTGTGCACGTCCTCGAGCGCGAGCAGCGGCGTCACGGACGCTCGCCGAGATAGACGCGGCGGACGTCGGGATTGCCGCGCACCTCCGAAGGCGTGCCCTCGGCGAGCAACCTTCCCTGGTGCAGCACGGCGATCGTTTCGGCGATGCCGAAGACCACGTCCATATCGTGCTCGGTGAAGAGAAGCGTGAGGCCGCGCTCGCCGGCAATGCGCTCGAGCAGCCGCATCGTCTCCTCCGTCTCGGCGGCCGACATGCCGGCGGTGGGCTCGTCGAGGAGCAGCACCGAGGGGTCGCTGGCGAGCGCGATGCCGAGCTCGAGCTGCTTCTGGTTCCCGTAGGCGAGCGCGCCCGCAATCGTCGCGGCCTGATCGCGAAGGCCCACCGAGGCGAGCAGCGCGGCTGCCTCGTCGCGGTAGAAGCTCTCCGCGCGCGACCAGAAATCGCGGCCGCGGCCGCGATGGGCGAGCAACGCGGCCTGGACGTTCTCGGCCACCGTGAGGCGCGCGAAGATGTTCGCATGCTGGAACGACCGCCCGATCCCGAGGGCGGCGATGCGGTGCGGCGGCGCGCCCGTGATGTCCCGCCCGTCGAGCAGCACCTGCCCGCCATCCGGGCGCAAATGGCCCGTGATGAGATTGAAGAAGGTCGATTTGCCCGCACCGTTCGGCCCGATCACCGCGGCGATCCGCCGCGTCTCCACCGCGAGGCTGACGCCGGCGACCGCGCGGAACCCGCCGAAGGACTTGCTGAGGCGGTTGACCTCAAGCATCCTTGACCTCAAGCACGGGAGGAGACCAGGCGCCGGCGCAGCCGGTGCGCCAGCGAAAGGAGCCCGCCGACGATCCCGCCGGGGAGCGCGTAGAGCAGGACGATCAGGATGATCCCGAGCGTGGCCGGCCAGTACTGCGTATAGGAGGTGATCTCCTGGTTGAGCCACACCAACGCGAAGGCGCCGACGGGCGGGCCCCAGAAATGCTCCATGCCGCCCAGGATCGTCATGATCATCACCTCGGCGGATTTCGGCCAGAACATGAAATCCGCGAAGACGCCGCGGTTGAAGATGCCGTAGAGCGCGCCGGCGAGGCCCGCGAATCCGCCGGCGATGACGAAGGCGGCGAGCTGGTAGGCGCGGACATTGAGCCCGATGAAGGCGGCGCGCTCGGGGTTGTCGCGGATCGTCGTCAGCATCCGCCCGAACGGCGAGCGGACGATCCGTTGCAGTATCGCAAGTGCGGCCGCCACCAGAACGATGGTGAGGATATAGAAGAGATCGGGCTCGCGGAGATTGCCGAATCCCGGCAATGAGCCCATCCAGTCGAGCTTGGGATAGGGCACGTCGGAGAGCCCCTGGTCGCCGCCGGTGACGGCATTCCAGGTGAAGGCGATCGCCCAGGCAATCTGCGAGAAGGCGAGCGTCAGCATCGCGAAATAGATTTTCGTCAGCCGCACGCAGAAGAATCCGGCGATCAGCGCGAAGAGAGCGGCGCCCAGACCGGAAGCGGGAAAGGCGAGGATGAAGGGCACGCCGTACGTCTTCATGAGGATCCCGCAGACATAGGAGCCGACGCCGAAATAGGCGGCATGGCCGAACGAGATGAGGCCGGTGGTGCCGAGCAGGAGATTGAGGCTGACGGCGAACAGCGCATCGATTGCGATCTGGGTGCCGAGGAAGGTGTCGTAGCGGGAGCCGAGCCAGGGCACCGGGAGCGCCACCAGGAAGACGATGAGCGTCCAGGGGATGCGGTGGGGAATGCGCCGCGGCATCACCGGATCGGCCGCCCGAACAGGCCCCAGGGGCGAAGGATCAGGATCACCGCCATCAGGGCGAAGACCGAGAAGAGCGAAAAGCCCGGGACGATCAGGATGCCGAAGGCCAGCACCTCGCCGTAGATCAGCGAGCCCCAGAAAGTACCCCAGAACGAGCCCAATCCGCCGATGACGACGACGATGAAGGCCTGGACGATGATCTCCACATCCATCCCCGGCACCACGCTTTCGAGCGGGCTGACCAGCGCGCCGGCGAGCCCGGCGAGGAAGGCGCTGGCGACGAACATGGTGGTGTAGAGCCCACCCACGTCGGCGCCGAGCGCATCCAACATCTCGCGATCATAGGCCGCCGCGCGCATCATCCGGCCGAGGCCAGTGCGATAGAGCGCAAGCCAGCCGCCGATTGCGATCAGCGGCCCGAGCACGATGATGAAGAGATTGTAGTGCGGGAGCGTGGTGCCGAACAGCTTGACGGAGCCGGCGAGAAGGGTGGGTGGGGAGACGGAAAGCTGGCCGGTGCCCCAGGTGAACTTGGCGGCGTCCGCCAGGATCAGCACCAGCGCGTAGGTGAGGAGGAGCTGGTAAAGCTCGTCGCGGCCATAGAGGTGGCGGAGCAGCAGCCGCTCGACGATGCCGCCGAGCAGGGCGACGCCGAGGGCCGCGATCAGCGCCGCCAGCCAGAAGGCGCCGACGAGCGGGGTCAGCCAGTGCACCGCCTGCCAGGCGAGATAGGCGCCGATCATGTAGAAGGAGCCGTGCGCGAAATTGAGCACGCGCATGACGCCGAAGACGAGCGAGAGGCCCGAGGCGATGAGGAAGAGGAACATCGCCGTGGTGAGGCCGCTGATAAACTGGCTGAACAGAAATGGTGCTGCCACTCGGGGTCACCCTTGCCGGCCCCGGTGCGCGCCGCCGTTCGGCCGGATGGAGGCGTCAGTTCGTTGCCGGCATCGGGTTGTAATAAGTGGGATCCTTGATGACGGCGAAGGGATAGGCCGGATCCTTGACCATCTCGCCCCAAAAGTCGCCGGTATTGGACTCATGGGTGAGCGGATCGAACGTGTGCGGGCCGAGCGGCGTCTGGTAGGTCAATCCGAGCATGGCCTTGGCCACCTTCTCGTCGTTGGTGGTGCCGGCCTTCTGGATCGCATCGACGAGCGCCTGGACCGAGGCGTAGCCCTGGATCGCCCAGCCCGAGCCGTACTTGGACTTCATGAAGTGCGCGAGATTCCGCTCGTACGCCTGATATTCCGGCGACAGCTTGGTCGGCCACACGACCGGGTCATAGGCGTCGGCCCAGATGCCGTACGGGTAGTCCGCGCCGAGGGGAATCGCGGTGTCGATCGAGCCGACCTGGCCGCCGTCCGCGAGGCGGTTGTGGATGGCTTTGAAGTAGCCGAGGGGGCCGGCCTGCTTGGCGAAAGTGATGAAGTCGCCGGCAAATATCTCGCAGAAGACGGCATCCGGCCGCTTGCTCATCTGCGCGGTGATGAAGGGGGTGAAGTCGGGCTCGCCGAGCTTCGGCCATTGCTGGTCCACGACCTGGACGTCCGGGCGCAGCTTCTTCATCTCGGCGAGGAACGCGGCGACCGCGTCGCGGCCGTAGGCGTAGTCCGGAGCGATGGTGGCGATGCGCTTGAGGTCGGGCCATTTCGCCATGATCACGGCCCCGGCCGCGCCTTCGATGGCGGTGGTCGTCGCGGTGCGGAAGATGTAGGGGTGCAGGTTCTCGGGCGCGGTAAGACGGACGGTTTCCGCCGAAGGCGCGATGAAGACGATGTGGTTCTCCTTGGCGATCGTCGAGACCGCCGGCGCCTCGGCCGACGTCAGTGTTCCGATCAGGAAGTCCACGTTGTCCTTGAAGATCAGCTCGCGCGAGACCCGCACCGCTTCGTCGGGGTTGCCCTTGCTGTCGCGTGGCAGCAGCTCGAGCTTGCGGCCGAGCACGCCGCCGGCGGCGTTGATGTCCTGGACCGCCATCTCGGCGCCCTTCAGGATCGGCACGCCATAAACCGCGGTCGGCCCGGAGAGCGGGATCGGGAACCCGATCTTGATCGGCCCGGCCGCGGACGCCTGGAACGGCAAGAGGGCGCCGGCCGCGCAGGCCAGCGCCAGAACATGGCGGCGGATCATCGTTTCCTCCCGGTCTGCACGCATCCTTTTCGCTGCGGCGTGCTGGGCGGCATGGTGATTGGCCGCTTCCATTGCTGTCAAGCAGAGAGTTGCCTTGGGGCGCCTGCCCGCGGGCCGGGCAGGCTTGGCACCGAGGCCCCCCGGGGCAGCGCGAAGAGCCCCCTCGAATTCGGGGGCCGGCGCTTCAGGGAGGCGCGATCCCCTCGCGCGCGAGCGCGCGCCGGACGGCAGGACGCTCGCCCATGCGGCGCGCGTGGTCGGTCCAACGGGGGAAGTCCCGGCTCATGTCGTAGAGGAGGGCCTTGCCGCGTCCCCATGTCCAGAACGTGAAAAGATAGGGATCGGCGACGGAGTAGCGCTCGCCCGCCGCCCATTTCGTGCCGAGGCTCGCGAGCTTCGCCTCGACCTGCTCCCATACCTCCCGGGCGCTCGCCTTCCCGCGCGCGACGACGTCCGCCTTGCCCGCTTCGCTCGTCGCATAGCGTTCCGGGCGGCGCATGTGCGCGTAGGCGACGTGAACGCCGGAGGTGAACCAGCCGAGCCATTCGGTGCAGCGTGCGTCCGCCCGCAAATCATCCGGCCAGAGGCCGGCGGCCGGATATTTGCGCGCGATGTAGCGAAGCACCGCCGGGTTCTCGGTCACGACGAACCCGTCATCGGCGAGCGCCGGCACCCTCCCCTTCGGATTGATCGCGAGATACTCCGGCTTGCGCTGCGCGCCCGCGCCGAAATCGACCAGCACCGGCTCGAATTCCTCATCGGTTTCCTCGAGCGCGATGTGCGGGGCGAGCGAGCACGCTCCGGGCGAGTAGAACAGCTTCGGTCCGTGCGCATCCATTTCCACGTGTTCCTTTTTCCTCAATTCTGAGCCGAATGAGCGGGCACCGCCAGAACGGCGCGCGCGTCATCGGGCGAGGCCGCCCGGCCCGGCGAGCCGCCACGCGACGCTGACGATCCTCGCACTCGCCCTCATCGTGCCGCCGAGCGAGCCCGCCACCTTCGAGCGCCCGCCGCCACGGCGCCGATAGGGCATCGGCACTTCAAGAATCCGAAGCCCCGCCGCGGCCGCCCGGATCTGCATCTCGACGTTCCACCCATAGCCCGTCTCGCGCATCCCGAGCCGATCGAGCGCCGCGCGCCGGATCGCGCGGTAGGCGCACATGTCCGAGTAGCGAACCCCGAACCGCCAGCCCAGGAAAAATCCGATCAGCCGTCCTGCCAGCACCTGGTGCCAGAGCATCGAGCCCGGCTCGCGGCGCCCCCGCGTGCGCGAGGCGAGCACCAGATCGTGCGTGCCCGCGACGATCGGCGCCACCAATTCGTCGAGCAAATCGCCCCGATCCGCGCCATCGCCGTCCATGAAGGCGATGATCTCGGCGCCCTCCGCCGCCGCCACGCCCGCCGCGCAGGCCCGCCCGTAGCCCCGCCCCGCCCGCACCACCCGGGCACCGGCCGCCGCCGCCCGTGCCACGGTCCGATCGCCGCTCCCGCCATCCGCGACGATGATCTCCGAGGCCACGTCGCGCGGAATCTCGCCCACCACGCCGGCGATCGTCTCGCCCTCGTCGAGCGTCGGGATGACCACCGCGATCCGCGGCACTTGGGCCGCGCCGTTCCCGATCACCGCGAGCGACTCCTTTCCGAGCATCGCCGAGCCCGGAGTTCTCATAACCCCGCCTTGCGAACGGCGCGATACGGCAGGCAAGCGCGCGGCGGGCGAGCCTGAAGCTCGGGGTGCGCAATTCGCGCGCTTGTGATTTGCGCAAGGTGTAGAATAAGGCCGCGAATCGGAGGGAATCCCATGCGACTCGTCCTCGCAGTGGCACTTCTTTCGCTGCTCGCGGCCTGCGGCGCCAACGAGCCCGGCCGCGTCTCGGGCGGTGCCGCGACAGGGGCGGCGACCGGTGGTGCGATCGGCATCATCGGCGGCCCGATCGGCGTGGTCGTCGGCGCCGTCATCGGCGGCGGCGCCGGCGCGCTCACCGCGGCCAACACGAGCCCCCACACGGTCGATCTCGGCAATCCGCCCTGGGGAGAGTAGCGCGGCGAATAGCGCGGGGGCGCCCGCTTTTGCGGGCCGGCCTATACTGCCCGCCATGTGCGGCCGATATGCCTCTCACCTCCCACCCGAGGCGATGGCCCGGCTCTTCCGCGCCGTCGGCCCGGTGCCGAACCACGCGGCCTCGTGGAACGTGGCGCCCCGGCAGGACGCGCTCGTGGTGCGGCGCCACCCCGAGACGGGCGAGCGCCACCTCAATCTGTTGAGCTGGGGCCTGGTGCCGGCCTGGACCAAGGAGCTCGCCGCCGCCCGGCGGCCGATCAACGCCCGGGCCGAGACCGTCGCCTCGTCGGGCATGTTCCGTGGGGCCTTCGCCGCCCGCCGCTGCATCGTGCCGGCGGACGCCTTCTATGAATGGAAGGCGACGGCAGGCCCCAAGGAGCCCTACGCGGTCGCGCGACGGGACGGCCAGCCGATGGCCTTCGCGGGCCTCTGGGAAGGCTGGCGCGCGCCGGACGGCGAGGTGCTGCGGACCTTCACGATCGTCACCACCGAGGCCAATGCGGTGCTGGCCCCGATCCACGCCCGCATGCCGGTGGTCCTCGAGCCCGCGGACTGGCCGGCATGGCTCGGCGAGACGAGCGGCGATCCCGCCCCCCTGATGCGTCCGGCCGGCGAGGACGTGCTGCGGGCCTGGCCGGTGAGCACGCGGGTCAACAATGTCCGCAACGACGGGCCGGAGCTTCTCGAGGCGGCCTGAGCCTCCGCCGGCATAGCCAGCCCGGGGCCGGCGGGCTTCCCGATCGACCATTCGTTCCGTTGCCGCTATAAGAGGGCGCGGACGACGGCGATGCCGAGCCAGGCCCCACGGCCTTCTTCCCCGGCAATTGCGCCCGCGTAGAAAAGAAACACTTCGCTTCGGAGGTTACGTCATGGCCAAATACCTGATCTCCGTTTCCTACACCGCCGATGGCCTCAAGGGCCTGCACAAGGACAAGGCGTCCGGACGCAAAAAGGCGGTCACCGCCGCCGTCGAAAGTCTCGGCGGAAAGCTCGACACGATGTATTACGCGCTCGGGAAGTACGACGTGTACGTGATCGCCGACCTTCCCGACGCGGCGAGTGTCGCGGCACTCTGTGTCGCCGTCTCCGCGACAGGCCTGGCCCACACGCACACGACAGCGCTCCTGACGGTCGCCGAAGCCGATAAGGCGATCGACCTGGCGGTCAAATACCGCGGCCCGGGCCATTAGGGCGGGAGGGGTTCGCCTACGCCCTCAGCTCTCTTCCAACCCTTTCCCGGAAAAGGCCGGCGCGTCTGCCACGTCTCGGCAGAACTCATGCCGTGCCGGGAATGTGCCCGTCGCGGATCACGTCGCGGCACAGTGCCACGAATGCCTTCGCGGTCTGGGTCAGTCGCAGGCCGGGTGCCATCGCCACGCCCAGCGTCAGCGCGCGCAGCTCGGCGGGAAGCTGCAGGTAGGCCAGCGGGCGGCCATCGAGGGAGGCGCGGTTGCGCGGCTGCGCGTTGGCGAGGCCGTACCCCTCACCGCGCGCGACCAAGCTGCGGATCACGTCCAATTGCTCGAAACGACCGCCGATCCGCGGCGACACGCCGGCCTGCCGGAACAGCGCGAGAAAGTAGTCCCGGCTCGCGGGCATGTTGAGCAGCAAGTAAGGTTCCGCCCCGAACTCCGCCAGCTCCACGACGCCGCGCCCTGCCAAGGGATGGTCCATGGCCACAAAAGCATAGGGGGGAAGGCGAGCGAGGCCGATGAACTCGAGATCGGGAGGCAGGTCGAGATCATAGGTGAGCGCGACGGCGATCTCGCCGCGGCGCAGCTTCTCCATCAGCTCGCCCTGGTGCCCCGCGACCGCATGCACGCCGGCGCCTTCGTGGCGGACGCGCAGAGCTTGGACCAGTTCCGGGACGAGCAGCGGGAATAAGGTGGAGAGGCAGCCTAGCTCAAGCAGCCCTCCCACCTTGCTGGCCAGCTCCAGTGCCGTCGCATCCACCTCACCCGCTTGCAGCAGAAACGCCTTCGCCTGGATCAGAAGGTGCTGGCCCTGGCCCGTCAAGGACAATCCCTGCGCGTGATGCCGAACGAAAAGCTGAATGCCGTAGACGCCCTCGAGACCGGAAATCGCCGCCGAGATAGAGGCCTGCGAGATGTGGATCTGCTCCGAGGCGCGCGCGATGCTACCGGTTTCCGCGGCGGCAACAAAGTATCGGATCTGCCGAAGAGTAAAGCGCAACTGCCCGTGCGTCCTATCGGACCTCCTGCTGTCCTAGCGGAAGGCCGGACAAATGCAAAGCGCCGTACTACTCCTCGCCCGGAACGCCGTAGGCGGGCGAGGCGCACGGATCCAGCGCGCGTTGGACGTACGCATCGGTCTGCGGCCGATCGGCCGCTGGGCCATGCCAGCGCCCGGAGCAGGCTCGTGCCGTCGCATTTCGGAACTCTGCCGTGAACGCCGCCGCGATCTCGCCGAAGCTCCTACCGGCGCGGCACGCCAATGCGATGTGGCTGGGTGGGAGCGGGCAGCGCAGACGGCGCCACCTCCGCGAACCATTGATTGACCGCGCTGTCGCCCGGGCTCGCCTGCCCCTCTTGCACCACGCGCTCGGAAAGGCCTGCCGCCTTACGAACGAAAGTGAGGGGGCCGTCCCAATCGAAATTGCGGTACACTGCGGCAAGGTGCGCAAACGGCGGCGACTGCGCGAACAACTGGAACGTAAGGCGGTGGCCGGCGTAGCCGGAATTCAACAGGTCACGCGCGAACGCAAGCAGCTTGCGCCGATCCTCGGCGACCCAGCCATCATTGACCGTATAGAACTTCTCCAGCCACGGCCTGGTATCGGACGCCTCGAAACACGCCCGGTCAGGGGTGAGGCAGATCTGGCCGCCGCAGAGCTCGCGCGCAATGTGCATCATGTGGTGCAGCTGCGAGCAGGCCAGCACACGACCGGAATAGAGCAGTGACTGGTTGGGCATCATCAGTCCGGCTGGACTTTGCTCGCCGAGCGCGATCGCAGCCGTCAGATGCGCGTTGATACCCTCACGATACACCGCGAGCTCGGCCAGCTTTTCCTGCACCGCCTGCTGCTTGTCGAGCCCCGTCTGGCGCGCATTGAACAGCGCGGCCCCGATCAGCATGTCGGCGAACTTCAGGTTGCGCTGGACGAAGGCGAACGCGGAGTAGCGGTGCAGCGTGGCCCGGATGAACGCCGCGGCTTTGGTGTGGCGATAGAACAGCACGTTCTCCCAGGGGATTAGAACGTCATCAAACACGACCAGCGTGTCCACCTCGTCGAACCGGTTGGACAGCGGGTAATCCTGCGGGTCCGAGCGTCCGGCGAAGCCGGTGCGGCAGATGAATTTCAGGTTCGGCGAGCCGAGGTCGCAGATAAACCCGATCGCGTAATCGGAATAAGCGCTGCTGCCCCAATTGGCGATGGTCGGTTTGGTGAATGCCTGGTTCGCATAGGCTGCGGCCGTCTCGTATTTGGCGCCACGTACGATGACGCCGGCATCGGTCTCGCGCACCAGATGGAGCAGCATGTCCGGATCCTGCTCCTGCGGCGGCTTGGAGCGATCCCCCTTTGGATCGGTGTTCGCCGAGACGTGGAACGGATCGCCGGCCGCCACGCCCTTGATGTGGGCCTCGATGTTGGTGGCGAATTGTGGGTCGACCTCGTTCAGCACGTCCTTTCCGTCGTAGAGCGACCACATCTCGCCGACCGTCTCGTCGCCTACCCGGGTGACGATGCCGCCGATGTCCTCAAGGACCGTGTCGGTGGCGCGGCGCTTGTCCCACCAGTCCTGCCGCGAGCGCGGAAGCTTGTTGCCAACGGCGTTGCGCTCTCCGTCGGCGACGTATGACATCACGTCTTGCGTCGGCGTCTCGTGGGCCATGTCATAGATGCGAGCGCGGATATCGACGATCGGCTTGAACGCCGGATGAGTCGTGACATCGCGAACGCGTTCGCCGTTGACGTAGACATGTCTGCCATCGCGGAGCGAATTGCGATATTGACGCCCCGTGCGGATCATCCTGCTCTCCTCCATGTCAATCGCGGCTATTTCAATTGCGGCCGGGGCCGCGGACAAGGTCGTCACTCCGACGCTCCGAATGGTTGAGATACGCCGACCGAACCGGCCGCACCCCCACGCCTCGAAACGCCCCCGTTATCGTCCGCCGCTTATCCGAAGTGATCGGCCCCCCATTCAGCATGGCAGGGCTCCCGTGGCAAAGCTTTAGGATCCATGTCCGTGGTTCGGGAAAGCCGAGCCAGTTTTGAGGTTTAGGGCCCGCTGGCTCGGGCATCCGCAGGCGGCACCGCGGCCGTCGGACGGGCAATTCCCGGCGGACGGCGCGCCGATCCGGGGCGGGCTTCTATCAATGATACCAATGCCTTGCTCAGCTCTGCCCGCCGCGCGAGGACGACCGGAGCCCCGGCATTGCATCGGCACCGACGTAACCATGGTTCGGATTTTGCGAAGCGGTCGCGAGGCCGTGCCGCCTATACTTGGCCGCACGCTTGTCCAATACTCAAGCGGGCGGAGGTCGCCCGGTGACCACGCAACGCGTGAGGAAATTCGGATATTCAAACGAAAAGGGAATTATCGACTTTCCCCAAAACCCGATGCCTCGCGCACACGTCATGGGAAAGGATATCACTGCATGCCACATATCGCTTGGCCGGTACGGGTGTTCTGGTTCATCGGCGCTATTGCGCTCGCGCCAGTGGCCGCCTTCGCACAACCGGCCTGTCAGCCGCAACTCGGAAAGCCCCCGCTGATCCGGGCGGGCGTGCTGACGACCGCGATCAACCCGACCGTCCCCCCCATCCAGTACATCGGCGACCAGGGGAAGCTCGCGGGCCTCAACGTGGAGTTCGGCAACCTGATCGCAAAGCGCCTATGCCTCAAGATGGATTTCGTGAGCACGCAGTTCGCCACGATGATCCCCGGCCTGAAGGATGGGCGGTTCGACATGATCGATACGTTTATGTATTATACTCCTGCGCGTGCGGCTGTGGTGCACATGATTCCCTATGGTGCAGCGACGCTCGCCATCGTCGTCCCAGCGGCAAACAAGGACAATGTGAATAATCTTGCGTACTTTTCCGGCAAGCCGTTCGGCGTGCAGCTCGGTTCGATCGACGAGCAAGAGGCCCGCGCGGCAAGCGCCGCCCTGGTCAAGTCCGGCAAGCCGCCGATCAACATCCGATCGTTTCCCAACTACTCGGACATCCTCCAGACCCTGGAGGCCGGACAGATCGCCGGCGGATTCGTCGTCACCGAACAGGCCTATTACTACCTGAAACAGGGCACGAGCTTCTTTCGCGTCGCGACGGCCGGCTTGTTTCCCCACGCCGAAGCGCTCGAGTTCAACAGCCTCGAGTTGGCTGAGCGGGTCGCCGGCGTGTTGAATGCCATGAAGGCGGACGGCAGCTTCGACAAGCTGTTTGGCGCCTATCACTCCTGCACGCTATCACCTCCCTATAAGGTCACGACGGGCCCGCTCGCCACCCCGGCATGTCCGCCGCATCCGCAATAACTGCGTGCCGCGCGCCAGGTTCATTCATCCCGCGCATCGAGAAGCTCGAGAACCGTACCGATCGACCGCTCCTCGGCGCGGCGAAGGATCCAGTCGCCAAGTACGACATCACTGACCGCGAACCCGCGGTGCCAGAACAAAATGCGCTCCTCGGCGCTTTCGCGGCCCGACAGCCTGCCGCAGGTGATCTCGCCGATTTCCGCGTGGACATGCCGGCGCTCCAACGCGCCAGAGGCGATGAGGTCGTGGAGCTGCCCCCCCTTGGTGCACTGCTCCCAATCATCAACGACAAGCTTGTCCATCGCCAACGGCAGGTCCGCATCCACCGCCCGGACCCATCCGTACGTCACCAGCAGCGCGCCCGAGGCGATGTCGCGTTCATGCAGAAGCGGTGTGGGTGCGGCAAGTCGGGTCGCCTCGACGACGATGTCCGCCCCGGCAGCCGCCTCGGCGGCGGTGGCGACGGCGCGCGCGGCAACGCCGAGCTCAGCCTCGACGCGCTGGGCGAGGCGTTCGCGGCTTTCCGCGCGCCTGCTGCAGATGCGGACCTCCGTAAGGCGGAATTGGCTTGCCAGCAATCGGAGGTTGCTGAACGCCGTCCCGCGGGCGCCGATATGGCCGACGATGGAAGCTTCACGCCGCGCAAGATGCGCCGCGCCGATCGCCGTCGTGGCACCGGTGCGCTGCCAGGTCAGGCTGGTTGCATCCATGACGCAGCACGGCGCGCCGGTGGCCGGATCGTAGAGCGTGAGCATCGCAATCTCGGAGGGCAGATCGCGCCGCCAGTTGTCCACATAGTCGCCGACGACCTTGACCCCCGCCCGGCCGACCGGCGCCACATATCCGGTAAGTATGTTGAAGTGGCCGTTGAAAAGGTGATCGAGGTGGAGATGGGATTTGGGCGGCATCACGACCTCGCCTCTGCCGTGCGCCGAGAGGCCAGCCTCGACGACCCGCAGCAGCTCGGCCGGTTCCGGGCTGAGCTTTTCGACCTGGCTACGATCGAGAAAGCGCAGGGAGACTTTCGGCATCGCCGGGAACCTTTGCATGGGATAGTTAAGCGTAACCGGAGCGGCCGAACTGCTCAAGCGACGCGGACTTGTGCGCGCTTCCCACCGGCGGGCAATGACCTGAGGCAGCGATAGAGTGCGGCATCATGTGGAACTCCGCTATTTTCCTCCATTATCTCCGCAGCCCCTACCTGATCGAGGGGGCGGGCGTGACGCTCGGACTTTCCGTGGCCGCAATGGTGCTGGGGCTGGCATGCGGCCTCGTCGCCGCGCTGATGCGCCTCTCGCCGAGCCGGGCAGCGAGCGGGACGGCCCGGTTCTATATCTGGGTGATGCGCGGTACTCCCGTGCTGGTCCAGCTCATCGTCATCTATACCGGCTTGCCGCAGCTTGGGCTCCGACTCGGCGTCATTACCTCGGCGGTGATCGGGCTGGGCGTCAACGAAGGCGCCTATCTCGCCGAGATTTTTCGCGCCGGCATCATCGCGGTGCCAAAAGGGCAGAGTGAGGCCGCGCAGGCCCTCGGCCTTTCGCGTCTCCAGCGTCTCAGGCTCGTCGTCCTGCCGCAGGCATTGCGCATCGTCATTCCGCCGATCGGCAATTCCTTCAACGGGATGATGAAGACGTCCTCGCTCGCCTCGGTCATATCGATGGATGAACTGTTGCGCCGGACCGAGATGCTGATCCAGGTGCAGTTTCGCGTCCTCGAACTGTTCGCCGTTGCAAGCGTCTATTATCTGGCTCTGACGACGCTCTGGGGCTTCGTTCAGCGCTGGATCGAGCTGCGTCTCGCGCGCGCCGACCGCCCGCTGAGCTCACCCGCGGACAGCGCGTCAGGGGGCCCCGACGGCCAAGGGGTGCTCCTGTCGCATGACGCGGTCTGAGCACGATAGCACTGAGTCCGAAACGGAGACACCATGCCCAGGACGAACGCAGATTTCACGCTGCGCGGCTTCATCGACGAGGTGGCGGCGGATGACCCCGACGCCGTCTGGCGGGTCCGCGAGCGCGTCAATCTCGACCACGACGCGACGGCCCTGGCGATGGAGCTCGAGCGCACGGGGCGGGCACCCGTCCTCTGGTTCGATGATGTGGCAGGATTCCCGTTTCCGGTGATCGCAAACCTCTTCGGTCATCGCCGGCGCTATGCGCTCGGTCTCGGTGTCGCTCCGGACCGGCTGATCCGTGACTGGGGGACCTTCGGCGAGCGGCGCCTCGCGCCGGCGATGCGCGAGCGCGGGCCGATCCACGACGTCGTCGTCACCGGCAAGGACGTCGATCTCGGCAAGCTTCCGATCATGCTGCACTTCGCCTGCGATGCCGGGCGCTACATCACGAACGGCATCGTTATCGCCAAGGATCCCGACACCGGTGTCCGAAATGCCAGCTTTCATCGCATGCAGGTGAAGGGGAAAAATCGTTTGGGCACCAGCCTGCACAGCCGGCGCCATCTCTGGAACTACGTGCGCCGATCCGAGGAACGGGGCGAGGATGTGCCGGTGACGGTCGTCATCGGCGGGCATCCCACCCTGACCTTCGGTGCTCTCTGGAAGGGTCCGATCACGACGGACGAATACGAGGTGATCGGCGGCATGATGGGCACGCCGCTCGAAATCGCCCCGGGCATCACCATCCCGATCGAGGCCCCGATACACGCCGAGATCGTCCTCGAAGGCCGCATACTCGCCAACGTTCGTGAACCCGAGGGGCCCTTTGCCGAATTCACCGGCTACGCCTCGGCCCGATCCACCGAGCATGTCATCGAGGTCAGCGCCATCCTGCACCGTCGCGATGCGCTCTATCACGACATCATCCCCGGGATTTCCGACGAGCACACCAGCCTGCTCGCGGTTCCGCAGGAAGCGCGGCTGCTCCGGATGCTGCACACGCACTACCCGAACGTCACCGATGTTGCGTACCCGAAGTCCGGCACCTGCCGCCTCCACGCGGTCATCGCGGTCCATCGCCCGGCCCCCGGACAGCCGCGGCTGATCGCCGCCGCGGCGATCGGCGATGACCTGAGCCTGAAGCTTGTCGTGGTGGTGGACGACGACGTGGACGTGCATGACGAAAGCGGCGTACGATGGGCCATGGCGACACGGATGCAGGCGGACCAGGACATCGATGTCATGCGCAACGCGATGGGCGCCATACTCGATCCCTCCAATCGGGACGGGTTGACGGCCAAAATGGTCATCGACGCGACGCGCCCTGCCGGGAATTTCCCGGAGCGCCATACGCTCGACCCTGCCGCGGTCGAACGAGCGCAGGCGCGGATCGAGAGCCGGTTCGGTCGACCGGCATGAGCGAGGAGTTCTGGACGTTTTCGCTGCAATTCTACCGCTCCTCCGGCGTCTCGGAGGCTTGCCTGGAGCTGCAGGATCGACATCAGGCCGACGTGAACCTGGTGCTGTTCGCGCTGTGGGCCGCGTGCTGCGGCAGTCAGCTCGATAAAGCGGCGTTTGCCGAGGCCGAACGCGTGGCGAGGCCGTGGCGGGAGGCGGTGACGCAGCCGATCCGAGCGGCGCGGCGCGCTTTGAGGGACCCGCCGGACGGGTTCGATGCAGGCGCGGCGGCGACGCTCAGGCAGCAGGTGCTGGCGATCGAGATCGAAGCCGAACGTCTGCAACAGGCCGCGATGGCGAGCGGTTTTGCCGGTGCCGGACGGGGCGAGCCACAGGCTGCGGCCCGAGAGAACCTCAGGCTCTACGAGGCCTTCCTTGGGAAACCCTTTGGATCAGCGCCGGTCGAGACTCTGCTGCGGGCCTTCGCCGCCCGGCTCGGTTGAACGACGGACGACCCGAAAGCGAACCGAAACGGCAGAGACGTTGGCATGAGCAGCGCCGGTCCTCATCAGGGCAAAAAGCGGATCATCGTTGGAATTACCGGTGCTTCGGGCGTGTACTACGGGGTCCGGTTGCTCGAGCTCCTTCGTGCCACGGACCTCGAGATCCATCTGGTTGTGAGCCCGACCGCGCGGCTGACGCTGCGCTACGAGACCGATCGTCAGCTCTCCGAGATCTGTGGCCTCGCGCACGTCGCGTACGCGCCGCAGGACATGGCAGCCGCCATTTCCAGCGGCTCATTCCAGACGCTCGGCATGATCGTTGCCCCCTGCTCCATGCGCAGCCTCGCCGAGATCGCGACGTCGCTCACGACCTCGCTCCTGACGCGGGCCGCCGATGTCGTCCTCAAGGAACGCAGGCGGCTGGTTCTGCTGGTGCGGGAAACGCCGCTGCATCTCGGGCATCTGCGCGCGATGGTGGCGGCAACCGAGATCGGGGCCATCGTCTATCCTCCCGTCCCGGCCTTTTACGCCAGGCCCGCCACGATCGAGCAGATGGTCGATCACACGCTCGGCCGGGTTCTCGATCTCTTCGGGCTGGATATCGGGGTCGTGCGGCGGTGGAAGGAAGGAAGTGCCGTCCCGCCTTCGGGCGCCGTCGAAGAGCCGCCTTAGAGCGGGATGGGTTCGGTGATTTCCACCTCCGGCGATCACGCTCTCGCTAGAGGACCATCTCGAAACTCCCGACAACCCGCCGGACCGCCGCCGCGAAGGGGAACTCGCCAAGACGCTCTGGTTGGCGGACATGCGCGAACGACGGGCGGGGTCCGCCTTCAGCACCTCCAGCGGAACCGGGATCGAGGCGCCGCCATGGGAGTGCGTCTGCACCTGAATTTCGCAGGCACGCTCCAACCTGTATATCGTGGCGAAGACCGACGGCACATGAGGGCCAAGGACGAGCAAGCCGTGATTGCGCAGGATCAGGACGTCGTTCGTGGGACCCAGACTGGCGATCAAGCTTTCCTTTTCGGAATCGTCAGTCGTGACTCCCTGGAAATCATGATAGCTGACCCGGCCGTAAAATCCGCTGCTATAGAAATTATCGAACAGAAGCCCGTCCGCCTTGCCGGCGACCGCCATGCCGTCCTTG
Source organism: uncultured Pseudomonadota bacterium (assembly GCA_963745975.1). Lineage (GTDB taxonomy): Bacteria > Pseudomonadota > Alphaproteobacteria > Acetobacterales > Acetobacteraceae > JAKAWQ01. The sequence goes on along the minus strand of CAVUZJ010000007.1, from coordinate 250,669 downwards.
GTGTGCGTATGGATGATACAATGCGCATCGGGCCGCGCCGCATGAATGGCGCTGTGGATGACGAAGCCCGCCGGGTTAACATCATACTCGGAAGGCGTGAGCTTCTCGCCCTGGGCATTGATCTTGACCAGGTTGGCGGCGGTGACCTCCTCATAGAGCAATCCGAAGGGATTGATGAGAAACGCGATGTCGTCTCCCGGTACCCGGACCGTGATGTGGTTGTAGATGAGGTCCGACCAGCCGAAGGCGTGGACCACGCGATAGAACGCGGCCAGCTCGACCCGCAGCTGCCATTCTGCCGCGGGAATTTCCTTTGGGCGCTGCGCCAGGGCGATCGCCATACCGCGATGCAGATCCATCGATAGTCCTCTTCACGACGCATGCCGTACCGGCCGTCAGCCAGAACGGAATTAGCATGGCACCCGATGATTGCGGCAACCCGTTTTGTGCCGCGAGAGACGAAAAACACGCTCTTCTGGTTCCGAAAATCAAAAGCAAGGTGCGGATCGGTCTCCAAGCCTCCTCCGCTTCACCTCAGCGAATTAGCTGCAACTCTTGAAATTCCTGATGGCTGTCGGTCGCAGCCGGGCCTCGATCGGGCCTACGAAATGCCCTCCGTAAGCGATTGACGGTACTTGGCGTCCCGTACGGGATTCGAACCCGTGTTACCAACGTGAAAGTTTCGCGGTGACTTTCCCGGCATCAATTTGCCTGTCCCGGACGGTCCCGACGTATCCCTTGTTTGCCAAGCCTTTCCCACTTCCCGGGACATTGCTGATGTGGTAACAACGACTCCGGGACATCGCGGGATGGAGGGGGTCATCCTGTCCCCTGCCTGTCCCTGGGAGTTACCAAACCGTGCAAACGAAGCTGACATCTGCCCTTGTTCGGAAAACGACGGAGACGGAGCCGCCCACTCGGGACACGTCCTATTTCGACACCGAGGTCCCGCGGATGGCTCTGCGGGTGAAGCCGCCGCGGCCGGGCTCCACGCGGTGGTCGGCATGGTTTTTCATCCGCTACACCGCCCCCGGCGGGGGTGAGCGCCGAATGAAGGTTGGTGATCCGCGGACGATGGAGCTCACGGATGCCCGCGCCGCGGCCAAGCGGATGCTCTCCAAGGTTGATGGCGGCGGCGATCCTGCTGCCGACAAGGCGCGCCTGCGGCTCGATTGGGTCGTCCGTGAGGCGTGGGACGCCTACGCGGGCAGCCCGGAGTTCGGCAAGCATACGCCCCGAAGCAAAATCGAGGACAAGGGCTGCGCGACAAATCACATCCTCCATCACATCGCGGCGACGAAGCTCTCAGCCATAGACGCGCCGCTCGTCCGGCGGCTGCACCGCCTCGTCGAGGCCGATCGGCGGACCAATAAACGCAAGCGGCGCCTCGGCGGCCCTGGCGCGGCCCGGCGGGCGGTGCGTGTGCTCTCGAGCATGCTCTCGTGGGCGGTGAACGAAGGGCAGCTCGATCGCAACCCGATAATCGGCACGATCCGGCTCGACGGCACCAGCGAGCGCACCACGATCCTCGATCAGCCCGAGCAATACACGAAGCTCTTCGAGACAATGGACAAGATGGCCGCCGAGGGCAGGCTACGTCCGCAGGTCCGAGCCTTCGTGGTCGCGCTCGCCGCTACTGGGCTCCGACGCAATGAGGCTCGGACCCTCCGGTGGGGCGACCTCGACTTTGGGGCCCGGCGGATCACGCTCCGCGGCCCCAAAGGGGTCAAGCTCTCCCGCAAGGGACCGGCGACCGAGACCGTGAGCCTGCCGCCCATCGCCGCGGCGGCGCTGGCCGCAATCCGGCCGGAGGAAGCGCTTGCCGACGAACGGGTCTTTGTCCCCGCGCGCGGCCAGATGATCGCCGTCAATCACGACTGGCGGCGCATCCGCGCCGAGGCCGGGCTGCCTGCGGACCTCGTGCTGCACAGTTTGCGGCACTCCATCGGGACCGCTGGCATCGTCGCGGGCCTTTCCACCGCGGAGGTCAAGTCGATGCTCCGGCACCGAAACATCGCCACGACGGCACGGTACGTTCATTTAGCCGAGGCGGCCCGATCGCGGTTCCAGGACCGGGCGATCGAGGGCTTGATACCGGCGGCCGAGGCGCCGTCGCCCGGCGAAGCTAAGCGGAGGGCGTAGGGGATGGCCCGATTTGGGAGCCTCAGGGAGCAGCTCCAGGCCGTCGCCCCCGCGGGCGACGGCGACACGCCGGACACTCGCTTGGCGCCAACGGATGGCGGGGAGCCCCGCAAGGTGCCCGAAATCGAAGGGCTGCGCCTGCGCAACGCCATCTTCGTCTATGCGGATGACCTGGAGGAGGCCCGGGCTATCCGGGCGCTCTGGCAGGACCGTATGAATTTGGAATGGCGTGAGAAGGCGGATCTCGACAGGGGCTTGTACGTTCTCAAGACTGCGCTTCGTGACAAATTGCGAACCCGACAATTCCGTCTCTGCGGCTTCGTGCTTGGCGATCCTGAGATGAAGGAGGCCGATCCATATTGGTGCACCAGGGCCGACTTCGAGCCGGACGATGACACCGCGAGGGCCCACGGCGTCACGCTTCACGACGTGCGGGTGTTTCCTGGCATCCTTCAGGCGCGCCCCGCCGCCATTCACGGCTCGCCGGAACCACGGGCCGCAAGTGACCTTCCCGAGAAGAGGACGCGCAAACAGCGAAAGAACGTGTCCGTTGAAACGGTGCGTCGATGGTTCCTTGATCAGCAGGGCAATCTACCTCGGCGGGGAGACGGGCGGCTACCTCAACCGGACGCGATCAAGGCTGCCATAGAGGCCAAGAATTGCAGCCGGGATGCGGCGCGGGCAGCCTATGCTCGATTGCCCGACGATCTAAGGGCGCCCGCGGTCAGGCCGAAAAAGTCGGCGGAGTAAGTCGGCCTTAAACTCGGCAATATATTTTGTCGGCCGACTTTGCCGATATTCGCCGGCGCGAATCTCTGGGCTAGTTTCCTTGCTGCGAGAATTTCACCGCAGATCAAGGACAGAAACATGCAGCCCGATACTCCCAACACACCAGCCGAGCGCCTTCGCAACGACGATGCGGCGAAGTACCTCAAGAACAAGCATGGGCTCCCGATCGAGGGCAAGACGCTCCGGAATTGGCGTGCCCAGGGCCGCGGTCCCCGCTGCCGCTACCTCGGGACCGTCCCGCTCTACGATCGAGGTGAGCTGGACCGGTGGGCGCACGAGGAGGCGCTGACCGATACGAACCCGATCAGCGTCGGGCGCCGGATGCGCCGCGCCCAGAAGCTCGCCGAGCAAGCCGCAGCGTAGAAACCCCACCGTGCGGCTGCGCGGTGGGGCCCCGGAGCAGGCTAAAGATGCTGGCTGCATCAGGAATATAGCCCACGCCGGCGCTCTCCGCAAGGCCGCCTTCTCTCTAAGGAGGCCGTCGCGATGACGCCCGAAACCCCAGATGGTAACCGAGCCGCCCAAACGCGGCTGTCGAGGCGAGAAGCGCATGCCGACTTTTGTGGCGCGCGCCAAGCAATGACAGACGCGCTCAATCGCTGGCAGGCGACCGATCCCGACCCGGCCGACATTGAGGAAGAAATCGCCGGGACCAAAAACATCCTCGACGGCCTCCGCGCGCTGGCCGGGAGGCGCCGATGAGCACCGCGATCGGTGGCGGACTGCCGCGGCAGCCGCCGGCGAATCTCGGAGCGGAGCAGGCGTTCTTGGGCGCGATGCTGGCGAACAATAAGGGCTATCACGCCGTCGCGCCCTTTCTCCGGCCGCATCATTTCGCCGATCCGCTTCATTCCCGAATCTACGCCGAGGCCGAGCGACGCATTCTCGCCGGCCGCATCGCTGACGCCGTCGCGATGATGCAATGGTACGAGGCCGACCCGGCCCGCGCCGAAGCGGGACCCGGCTACCTCCCGAAATTGGTGGGCGCCACGGTCGGCATCACCAACGCGAAGGAGTACGCCAGGACCATCTTCGATCATTGGCAGCGGCGCGCCATGGTCGAGGCGGCAGAGGAAATGCTCGCCGGCGCTTACGGCCAGGATGGCGCGCCCGGGGAGCTTGTGGCGCGATCGCTGGCGGCGCTCGAGAGTGTATTCGCCGGCGAAGAAGAGCGGCCAGCGGTGGCGCTTGCCGAGGCGATGGATGCGGCGATGAAGGCGGCCGATGAAGCCGCAAGGCGGAAAGGTCCGGCGGGCGTATCGACCGGGTTCACCTCGATAGACGGGCGCATTGGCGGCCTCGAGGATGGCACGCTCCACGTTCTTGGGGGGCGTCCGGGCATGGGGAAAAGTGCCCTGGGCTGGCAGATCGCGATCAACGTTGCCCGCGGGGGCGCAGGCGTGCTGGCGGTCTCTCTCGAGATGGGCGCAGTCGAGCTCGGCCGGCGCGCGCTTGCCGCCGCAGCGGGAGTTCCAATTTGGTTGCTGAAGCGCGGCGGGATGCACCAGGGCGACTTCGAGCGACTCGTCGAGACGCGAAAGGAGCTCGGCGCGCTTCCGCTTTCCATTCACGACGGCGCTGGCCTCACCGCCGCGCAGATCGACCTCAAGGCACGCACGGCGAAACGGAAGCACGGGCTTGGCTTGATCCTGATCGACCATCTTCACATCGTGAGGCCCGAGGATCGCGACGTGCGGCAGGGCGCGACCTGGGCGGTGGGGCGCCTCTCCGGAGCGATGAAGGCGATGGCGAAACAGCATCGCTGTCCAGTGCTCCTGCTGGCGCAGTTGAATCGCCAGGTTGAGGGGCGCGACGATAAACGGCCGGGGCTCGCCGACCTCCGGCAGACTGGCGACATTGAACAGGATGCCGACAGTGTGAGCCTCCTTTACCGCGCGGAATATTATCTCCGCGGGGAGCCCGAGCAGCGTGAAGGCGAAGGGGCCGAAAAATTCGAGCGGCGCATTGCGGAATGGCACGACCGGCGGGCGCGCGCCGCGGGGAAGGCAGAGCTCATCGTCGCAAAGGTTAGAGATGGCGAGCCGGGCACCGTGCCGCTTCTGTTCCGCGCCAGCACCGCCAGCTTCGCGGAGGCGCCCCGGTGAGCAATCCCGCGTTGAACTGGGCCCTCGCGCAGCGATTGGATCCCCGCGACAAGTTTGTGTTGGTCGCGCTGGCGAACCGCGCCAGGCCGAAAGCCGATGCAGCAGCGGGGCACCGACACACCTGCAATCCCTCGATCGCGTGCGTGGCCGCGGATACTGGCTTGAGTGAGCGCGGGGTGCAGCGCGCGCTCACGGCTCTTAGGATGGGCGGTCTCGTCACGATCGAAAGGCGCGGCGGACGCCATCTCGTCAGCCTCTACCATCTCGACATCGGGAACGGCGCGCCGCCCTCCCTCGACGAAAACGGTGACAGCGTGGCACCCTTTTCCGACGAAAACGGTGACAGCGTGACACCCTTTCCCGACGAAAACGGTGACAGCGTGACACCCTTTCCCGACGAAAACGGTGACAGCGTGGCACCCTTTTCCGACGAAAACGGTGACAGCGTGACACCCTTTCCCGACGAAAACGGTGACAGCGTGACACCCTTTCCCGACGAAAACGGTGACAGCGTGGCACCCTTTTCCGACGAAAAGGGTGACAGCGTGGCACCCTTTTCCGACGAAAAGGGTGACAGCGTGACACCCTTTTTCGGAACGTCGGACGCGCCCGGTCCGGAAAGGGTGACAGGGCTGGTCAAAAGGGTGACACCGTGTCACCCGGAACCCATAGAACCCAAAGGAAGTACCAGCTCGCTTCGCTCGCTGGCCGCGCCTGCCGCCGAGCAATCGGAAGCCTCGGCCCCGGAGCCGGCGCATCAAGGGCGCGATGGCCGCGCGCGGCTCGACCTCGGCGACGGGGATGCGCCGTTTGACGCGCGGACAGCTCTTCGCGGCGAAGGTGTCGCAATCCTCCGGCGCCTCACCGGCAAGTCGGAAAGGCTCTGCCAGGGGCTGATAGGCAAGTTCTTGCGGGATCTCCGGGATGATTGCGCTGTGCTTCTCGCGATCCTCCGCGATGGCGAGGCCGCGCGCCCCGCGGACCCCATGTCCTGGATCGGGGCTTCGGTAGGCGCCCGCAAGAGAGCGCAGGGCGTGCCATTCGAAGGCGCGGCGCGGTTCGCGGGATTGCCCGACCTCACCGACGTTGACGGCCGTCCAGGCATCAACGGCTGGCGCCTTGATGTGATCTGGGAGGGCGTCGCCGAGGCCGCGCGAATCAGTCCGGAACGCTGGCGCGGCGACATGCGCGCGCTCGCGGATTGGCTGGCCGACGACCTCGACCCCGCAACGGTGATTTATCCGGCGATCCGGCGCGTGGCGAGGCGAGCCGACTATTCGCCGCCACGGTCGCTGAAATATTTCGACGGGGCCGTCCGCGAGCTCGCCGGCGGCGCGGCGGGGTTCGCGCGATGACGGAGCACGGGGCGGTGGCGCGGTCGGAATGGTTGCAGCGCATCCTCGACGGGGCAAAGCCGGCCGATGCGGTCAAGCTGATCCGCGAGCTCGACCGGCTCCAACGCGCCGCGTGGAAGCCGTGGCAAGTCCGCGAGGACCGGCTGCGGTGGCGCGATCGGTGGACGCGCGTCGCGATCGCCGGGATCGACGCAGCGAACCGGCCGGCGGCGCTGGCGCAAAAGCTGAAGCGCCGCGCCGCGTCGCGCACGCCGGCATCGTTCGGAAGCGAGAAGACGCTGCTCGATCGAATTGTCGCCGCATCAGGCGGGAAAGCGCTCTCCGAGAGGCAGATCATCGACATCGTTGCGTCGGGGCGTCCAATAAAATGAAACGCCGTTGAAAACGTTGGGTTATCCAGCGCGGAAAAAAGCTCAGGAAACCGCGCTGGGGTTTTGTCACCCTCGAATCATCATGGAGTTGACGATGGCCGGCTTGATGGACGACCTCCTCGCACTCGTGACCGCGCCGCTGCCGGAGCAGCCGCCAGAGATGCGCGCACTGCTGCCGGCATACGAAAACGGACTGGCGCGCCTCGATGCGCTTCGCGCGACCGGGGCGGCCGACATCGACCGGCTGACGGCCGAGCGTCGCAAGCTCCTCCTCGATGCCTCGCCCGCGGCGACGGCCAGAATTCGGGAGATCGACCAAAAAACTGACGGGCTCAACCTGGATTTGGAACGCGGCGATGAAATCGAGCTCAGGCTTATCGCCGGCTGCCGTTACCTGAGCGCGGGCGTCAAGGGCGACGAGGCAAATCAGATCGGCGAGATGTATGCGGCGGCGGTGCGGATTTTCTGCTCGCGCATGCGGGACGTGGTGGAGGCGCGAGAAGGCCTCGTTGCCGTCCGCGACCTGGTGGTCCGCCTCGGCCTCGAAGCGAGGCTCGGGCAGCTCGAAATGCCGGTCAACCCGTTCCCCGCCGACCTCCACGCCGTCGATACATTCGAGCGCGGAGCCTCCGGCACGGCAGCGCAATTCAAAACGCTGCCCACAAGAGGGGAGCTGTTCCCCGTCCGGTTCACTGCGAGCTGGGATATCTATCACGCCGGCGACATCGCTGGGTTTGCCGCCGAGCGCGCTTGGGCTCTCGTGGATCGCGGCATCGCGACATGGGCGAACCCGACCCGCCGGCCGCCTAAGCCGGCCATGAGGAGGCCCGCGCAATGAGCGGTGTCAAGACTGGCTACGTCGAGACGGCGACCGGCCCCGTCGATATCTTCGCGATCCCCACCGCGATCACCGCCTGGAACAGCGCGACCGGCTCATGGACCCTCGTGACATTGCTCGCCAATTACTTTCCCGCCACATGCCGGTGGCTCCCCAATCGCGGGACGAACAACGCCGGCGAGACCGCGGCATTTCCCGCTCCCGAAGCCGCCGCGCTCGTCTCGGCCGGGTTCGCGGCGGCCGCGAGCGGGACGCCCACGCAAGAGGGCACGTTCGAGCCATGATCCAACGCAAGCAACTGCTGGCGCGGACCCAGGCGCTCCGCGAGCAGCGGCAAGTGCGCGTCACCGTCTCGACCGAAACGCTTGGCCGCGATGGTCTGATCGTCATGACGGCCGGGATCGATCTCGATTCCTACCGCGAGAATCCGATCGTGCTGTGGGACCACGACCCGGCGCAGCCGATCGCGCGCGCGATCAACATCGGGGCGTCCGCCACCGATCTCGTGGCGCTTGCCCAATTCCCGAGGGAGGGCATTTCGCCGAAGGCGGACGAAATCTACGGGCTGATCTGCGACAAGATCGTCAACGGCGCGAGCATCGGGTTCAACCCCATCGAGGCCGAGCCGATCGACCCGAAGGACCCTTGGGGCGGCCAGCGCATCATGAAATGCGAGCTGGGAGAATTCAGCTTTTGCAGTGTGCCGGCGCTTCCCGATGCGCTCATAACCGAGCGGGCGCGACGCGAGCACGGCGATCCGGCGCAAGGATGGAAGTGCGGCGCGGCCGGTGATCTGCCAGTCGACGAAGATCGAGGCTGGGACGCCGACGCGGCGCGCGAACGAATTTTCCGGCTCGCCGGCTTCGACGGCAAAAACCCGGACCCCGTCAAGGCGCGCCGAGCCTTCCTTTGCTACAACGCCTCGGAGCCACTGTTGCGCGGTTCCTACAAGCTGCCGTTCGCCGACATAGTCGAGGGGCGCCTCACTGCTATCCGGCGCGGCCTTGACGCCGCCGCGTCCATGCTCGAACGCACGGAGATCCCGGACCGGGAGAAGGAGCGGGCGCGCGCGATCATCACCGCGTACGAGAAGCGGGAGCCGGACGGCCCACAACGGGCGCACCGCAGAATGGCGGCGCTGTACAAGCGCGAGCTCGCGGGCGGCGGCGCGGGGGACAAGATGGAGACGCACCGGCGCATGGCGGCGCTATACGGCGCCGAGCTCGGCAGATGACAGCGATCGGCATGATCCTCGACGGGCGGCGGGCGGTCGTGTGGGCCGACACGCAAGCGTTTCGCGATGACATACCGTCCTTTCTGACCTGCAAGCTGATGGTCAATCCGACCGGCCGCCTCGTGGGCTGCGGCACCGGCTGGAGCAATCTCCTCGCTCGCGCCGATCACGCGGTGACCGCGGCGATGGGGATCGATGACCTGGTGAGGGAGTTGCCGCCATTCCTTCGCTTGCAAGCGGCGCACGCCGCTGAGCGTAGGGCGGACCCCGCGACCTTCGGTGAGAACGCGTACGTCGTCGCGGGCTGGTCGGAGCAGTACCGCCGTCTGATCGGGTTCACCTTCCTGGCCGGTGATTACTTCACCCCGGTGATGGTGCGCACCTTCGCGTCCCCGGCGGTGGGCGGCATCGAAGCGATGGACGGCTCGGACGAGGAGTTGCGCGGCGCGGTGGTCGAGCAGATCGCCGCGCTCGAGCGTGGGTACCACTGCCGAATTGGGGGGCGCGTGCTCGCAGCAACGATCGGGCCACACGAGGTAGCGGCGCGCTGCCTCGTCGATCTCGCGCTTGAGGGGGCGCGGAGATCCGAGGTGCGCGCCGCGGCGCTGCAGACGCCCCATGATTAGCGAAGTCGATTTCGAGGCATCCGAGGGTAGCACGTCCGGCGCCCACACTCTGCAACTAAGGAGGTCTTATCAATGGATCTACTGATCGCCGCCAACAGTGTGCCGCTTGCCGACGCGGATACCGCGCCGGGCACGGGGACGCCTCAGTACGCGACGAGCGGGAACCCGGCGACGAACACTCCGGCCACGTCGTTCCCGGCCTATCACTACAACATGCTCATGCAAGAGCTTCTGGCCCTCCTCACGGCGGCCGACATAACGCCGAGCACCACGAACAACGGGCAGGTGCTCGCGGCGGTCCAGGCTCTCATCGCGGCCGGCGCGCCGGCCGAAACCGGGCGCCTCATCAACATCCAACAATTCACGTCGAGCGGCACATACACGCCGACCTCAGGCATGAGCACTTGCATCGTCGAGATGGTGGCCGGCGGTTCCGGCGGAGGCGGCGCAGCCGCAACCACCTCCGGCGAGTGCTCCGCGGGCGGTCCGGGTTTTAGCAGTCCGCAGGCGGTCGGACGGTTCACGGCGGCGCAAGTCGGAGCATCGCAAGCCGTGACTATCGGGGCCGCCGGTACGGCCGGCTCGGCGGGCCAAAACACGGGGGGAACGGGAGGGACCACCTCTTTCGGGTCTCTGATGTCCGTAACCGGCTACTCCGGTGGCTTGGGCGGTCCTATCTGCACGGCGTCGGAGGTATATTTGAATGGGGGAGGAACGTCCGGCGGCGCTACAAGCGGAACAAACCTAGAGCCGATATCAGAGGGCTCTGGTTTCCAATGGGGATTTGCCTTTTACGGCCAACTTGCGGTGCAGGCGGCCGGACAGGGAAGCCCGTATGGCGCGGTTAGTTTTAGTTCACCAGTCACTTCAGGTTCACTAGCAGGGGATGCCGCCTCCGGACCGGGTGCGGGAGGCGGCGGAGGCGCAACTTGCGACGGAAGCGCCGTGGCCGGAGGCGCTGGAGGAAAAGGATTCTGTCGCGTGTGGGAGTTCTCGTGATGAGCGCCAGTGTCACACCGGCGATGGTGACGCGCGTCGAGAGCGGCGTGGTGATGGAAGCGCCGTTCCCCCTGGTCGGCGATTTCACGATCGCACAGTCGTTCCCTCCCACCGTCGCGGCGCTGATGGTCGAGGTGCCCGCTGGCGTCACGGTGGAGGAGGAACACCTCTACGCGAACGGCACGTTCACCGCGGCGACCATAGTCGAGCCGCCGTCCCGGATCTCGCCCGAGGCGCTCGCCAGCGGCTTCCCTCCGGGAGACGATGACAGGTGACTGAGTTTCGGGATGTCGAGGACTTCCGCGCAGCGATGCGGGCGGGGCGCGCCGGCGGCGCGGTCTGCCGGGCATCAGTCGGCCACCCGCGGGCGTACGAGGACGGCAGCCGCCAAGGGTCCCGTTCCCCGCAGCGATGCCGAGCGCATCGCGCACGCCCGGGATCTCCGCGAGGCGTACTGCGCGGAGCCGCTCGACGAGCGCCTGGTGGCGGCCGACGCGGCCTTTCGAATTCTCCGGTGGTGAGGCGCACAGCATGGCGACGACGTCCGACGACCTAAGCATCATCATCGGGGGCCACGCGATCTCGGGATGGCAGGAAATCCGCGTCACGCGCGGCGCGGAACGGGTGCCCAGCTCCTTCGATCTTTCGGCGACCGAGCGATACCCGGGCCAGATCGATAATGTTGCAATAGCGCCTGGAAGCCCATGTCAAGTTAATATTGGGACAGATCTCGTCCTGACGGGCTATGTGGACCGGGTGCTCCCAAGCCTGAGCGGCAGCGATCACACGATCCGGGTGCAGGGCCGGTCGAAGCTCGCGGACATCGTCGATTGTTCGGTCACGAATAGCAACATCGCCGGGATGCAGAAACCGGTGGGCGACCTGGTGTCGTTCGCCGCGCAAATCTGCGAGCCCTTCGGGATCGACGTCGTTTCGCTGGCCGGCGCCACCATCCCCGTCTTGCTCCCCGGCGGCGGGGGCCCGGTTCCGATCAACATCATGCTCGGCGAGACCGGTTACGACGTGATCGAACGCATAGCAAGGTACGTACAAGTCCTCGTCTATGACGACGTGTGGGGGAACCTGGTGCTCGCGACGGCCGGCGGCGGCGGCACGATGGCGAGCGGCTTTCAGCAGGGCATCAACATCCAGAGCGCATCCGGCGCGCTCTCGATGGATCAACGCTTCTCGGCCTATCTGCCGGCGATCCTCTCCTACCAGCAATTCGGTGATCTTGGCGCTGGCGGCACGCAATTCCCGCCGGTGCTCGACCCGACCGTTCCGCGATACCGCCCGCTCTACGTCATCTCGGAGCAGGTGACGCTAGGCCAGGCGCTCGCTGTCCAGCGGGCGAAATGGGAGATGGCGCGCCGCTACGGAAGGTCGCAGGCGATCACCGTCGTATGCGACAACTGGTACGATAGCGCGGGCACCCTCTGGCAGCCCAACGCCTTCGCGACGGTGAACGCGCCCGCCCTGAAGATCGCGCCGACGACGCCGTGGGTGATCTCGGCCGTGACCTATTCGCGCAGTCTTCAGGGCGGCACGACGGCGCAGCTCACGCTCATGCCCAAGCAGGCGTTCGCCCAGGAGCCGATCATCCTTCTGCCCTTTGGCTGGTACGATAAAGGCGCCGGCGTTCCACCCGCCGGCGCGGCGGGAGGCGCCCCTTGAGCGCGCTCGATGTCGAGCCGGCTGACATCTGCGAAGACGCGAGGCGATGCGTTCATGGCCTCCATCAGCTCGTCGCCATGGCTTGCGACCTGTCAGCCTCGGCCGACGCGCGGAGGAGGCAGGCATTTCACGGCGCGGTCCATCTTCAAGGTCGGCTGCGTACGCTCGCGGACGCGACAGAATTGCGGTCACTCAAGGATGGTCGCATCAATCCCTGCGCATCGGGCGCGAGCCCAAGCTCGTTGCGCGCCGCCGCCCACGCGATCGCCGTGGGGCTGTTGCAGGTGAATGACGAGATCGGCCGGCGGCACGCCCTCAGCGCCGAGGGGACCGGATCGTGAGCACGACGCGGCGCGCGATTGTCTCATGAGGGGGGATGCCGGTTGAACTCTTTTTCGGCAATGATTGCGGACCGGCTGCCCCCGCGAATTTCACGCAGATGACCTCGCCTTATAGAAATTCCGGCCTTCCCCGGCCCATCCCGAGACCTTCCCAGGGGAAGGCACCGTTGCCGCCGCGGCACCTCGATTCGCCGGAACGCAAGTTGTGGCGCGAGCTTCATGCGGGTTTCGATCTCACCGACCCGGCGGCTGTCGCATTATTGATCGCGGCCATGGAGGCGCACCAGCGCTCGCGGAAGTGCCGTGAGAGCGTCGATCATGACGGCCAAACCTTTCGCGATCGGTTCGGACAGGTGCGCCCGCACCCCCTTTTGGCGGCCGAGCGTGACGCGAGGGCGGCCTTCCTCGCCGCCATGCGTGCCCTCAACCTCGACGTCACGACAACCGGAGGATCTTCCCGATGACGGCACCTCGGCAGCCCCGCGCCGCCGCCCCCCAGGCCTCCGAGACAGCATGGGCTCTCCTGACCGACGCCTCCCTCCCTGAGCCGCCGGAGAAGGGGGGATGGGAGCTTTTCTGGCTGCGGTGGGCAGAAAAGGAGGGGCCGTCAGGCAGGCCGTGTCTCAAGCAGCTTTGGGCGCAACATGCGGACGACATTCTTCGCGATTGGGTGCGGCAGTGGCCGGGCACGCGCCCGACGTCCTGGTGGAAATGGTCGGCTCCGCGCATGCCGGGGGGGCTTCGGCCGGGCGCCGATGAGGATGGGACGTGGCCGCTGCCGCGGGACGTTGTTGGGGGCACCGGCACGCCTAGCTACGTCGTGCTGCCAAGCCTGTACCCCGAATTCACCATCGGGATCCCAAACGCATGGACCGACGAGAACGAGGTGGAGCAGCACAAGGGGGTTCGGCTTGGTGACGGCACCGTCTACGCGGGCATCGCACTCGACGTGGCCGACCCGCCGCGGATCGAGTCGCAAGCCTCCTACCTGAAACGCCATGGACTCTTCATGCCCGGCGAGGAGCGGCGGCTCCCCGCGGACGCGTTCGAGCCCGAGCTCGTCTTGCCAGACGCCGCCGCGGAATGAGCGCCACCACGCGTCGTGCCTTCGCGGCGGACGCGTCGCCGATGCCGGAGCCGCCCGGGGAGATCGAGATCGAAGGGGCGCCGGAAGCGGTCGGCCTCGCGGAAGCCCTCCTCACCAAGATCGCCGAAGATCCTGGGCTCAGGCCTAGCTATCGCATGGCCGCTCGAAGGTATTTCCGCGAGCTCCGGAAGGCGGCCGCCAACGCTGCTGGCGACGCCGCGAAGCCGGGCTGAGCTGGACACCGCATGAGCGAGAGCGTTTCGGTCGAGTTCTCCACCGTCCGTGTGCGCGACGTCGCCCGGCACGGGGCGCTCATCGCCATCGCCGACGTTTCGATCGACATCGCCGGCGTGGAGGCGATCGTTCATGGCGTTGAAGTGAAGCGCCGGCCGGACGGCAGGATCGAAGCGCGAGCGCCACGCTGCCGCGATGAACGCGGCGCATGGATGGCAGCCGTAACCCTCCCCGCCGAGCTCGAGGAGGCGATCGGCGCGCAGGTGCTCGCGGAGGCGCTCAGGATCGCCCCCTGAGCCGCCCGAGTTGGCCGTGCTGCGCGTGATCGCGGAGGCCCCGCGCGCCTGCTCGGAATTCCAGCGCCGAAACCAACTTGACGCGGAATCGCCGCGCGCGCAGCGTTCATGCGCCCGGCGACGCCGGGCGGCCCGGCGGGGCGCGCGAACGCCGCCGCCGAGCCTGACCAGCGGCAGGAGGTCCCCATGCCGAAGGCTGTTTCCACGCCTAGCACGATCGCCACAGCTCCCGTGAGAGCATCGTCAGAGCGGCCCCGCGACGACGCGGCGGTGCTCCTGGCTGGCTTTGTGGCGCTCCGGCGTCCCGGCGCCCAGATCGAGTTCCTGGTAGCCGCCATGCGCATCCACGCCGGAGAGGATCCCCCCTGGCCCTGCGCCTCGGGCGCCTCCGGGCGCGGTGCATCGGCATGAGAGGCGCCAGATTGCCGCCTTGGCGCCCTCGGCCTTTTGCGAACGACAACGAGGCTCCATCGCTCAAACGGTTACTTTCCCGTGTTCACGCCCTCGTCGAGCGCAAAGGTCCCGAGATGCTCGCCCTGCTCGACGACCTGGTCGAGCAGATGCTCTTCCCCGCGGCCTTCCTCGCTGCGCCGGCCGCCGCTGGTGGCACACGGGCGTCCGAGCAGCCCACGCAAAGCGCCGCGCCTCGCGCGCCTCACGCGCCTCGACGGGGAAAGGGCGGCCGTGCGAAAGTGGTGCCGACTGCCCCGCCGCGAAGGGCGCCATGACCGGTCCGGCGCAGGAGACACTGGTCCGCTCCCTCTGCCGGAAGGCCGCGCATCTTTGCCTTTGGACGGCGGCGCGGTGGATGCGGCTCGCAGGATGGTTCGAGCGCCACGGGTAGGGCCGCGACGGGCGGGCGCCAGCGCTGAAACGGACAGGGCCGCCCCCTCGGGGGCGGCCTTTTTCGTGGCCGGAGTGGCGTTTAGGGCCGGTTCCTGTCCCTTGCCTGTCCCTTCACCAAGACAGCTCCGCGATCGATCTGGAATTATCTGCAAAATCAATGGCGTCCCGTACGGGATTCGAACCCGTGTTACCAACGTGAAAGGCTGGTGTCCTGGGCCTCTAGACGAACGGGACGGACGTGCCGGTGCCTAGGCCAAGGCGGGAACCGGGGTCAAGCCAAGGCCGCGTCGGTGATCACGAACCCGGGCGCGCCGGTGCCGTTCCAGCGATCGAGCCGGAGGTGGCCGGCGAGATGCAACGGCCGGCCCGCCCGCTCCAGGAGCGAGGGGCCAAGCGCGCCGTCGGCGCCGCGGAACGCGACCGCCTTGAGCCGGCCGCCCTCCTCGCCCGCGACGATCGCGCGGATCGTGCGGCCGTTGCGGCCGACACGGTCCGAGCGCACCACGCGTGCGTGCGCGAGGACCAGAACCGGCTCCTCGTTGCCCGCCCCGAAGGGCGCGAGCCGGCCGAGCAGTGCCGCAAGCTCGGCGGTCGCGCCCGGGACGGCGAGCGTTCCCTCGATCGCCAGGTCCGCGACGCCGGGCAGGAGGCAAGCCCTCGCCAGGCGCTCGTTGAGGAAGGCGTGGAAGGCGCCGAGCCGGCTCGCGGCCAAGGAAAAACCGGCGGCCATCGCATGCCCGCCGCCCGCCTCGAGGAGCCCGGCCTGGCGCGCCGCGATCACCGCGCCGCCGAGGTCGAGCCCGGGCACCGAGCGCCCCGAGCCCTTCGCGACCTCCGGCGCCCCGGCCACGCCCAGCACGCAGGCAGGGCGGTTGAAACGCTCCTTGATCCGCCCGGCGACGATCCCGAGCACGCCCGGATGCCAGCCCGCGCCGCTCACCAGGAGCACCGGCAGTCCCGCCTCGGCCTGCGCGGACGCGGCCGCCATGGCGGCTTCGAGCACGCCCATCTCCACCTGCTGGCGCTCGCGGTTCACCTGATCGAGCGCGCGGGCGAGCGGCATCGCGGTCTCGGCATCGCCGGCGAGCAGCAGCCGGAGCCCGAGATCGGATTCCGCGATGCGTCCGGCGGCATTGATCCTGGGCCCGAGCGCGTAGCCGCAGCTATCGGCGGTCGGCTCGCCCAGGACCTCGGCCACCCCGAGCAGTGCGGCCAGGCCCGGGCGGAGCCGCCGCGCCATCACCCTGAGCCCCTGCGAAACGAGCGCGCGGTTGACGCCCGAAAGCGGCATTACGTCGCAGACGCTCGCGAGCGCAACGAGATCGAGCCAGGAAAGCAAATCCGGCTCGGCGCGGCCGGCGAAGAAGCCACTCCGGCGGAGGGCGCGCAGCAAGGCGACCATCGCGAGGAACGACACGGCCGTCGCGCACATCGCGCCGAGGCCCGAACGATCGTCGCAGCGATTGGGATTGACCACGGCAAGCACGTCGGGCGGGCTTTCCGCCTTGTGATGGTCGAGCACGATCACGTCCGCACGCCCGGCGACGGCGGCGAACGCTTCCGCCCCGTCGCTTCCGCAATCGGCACAGACGATGAGCCCCGCCCCGCGCGCGACGAGCCCGCAGAGTGCGGCTTCGTTGGGCCCGTACCCTTCCTTCAGCCGATCCGGGACGTAGGGGATCACCGTCACGCCGAGCGCGCCCAGCACCGAGACGAGCAGCGCGGTCGCGCAGGCGCCGTCCACGTCGTAATCGCCGAAGACGGCGACCGTCTCGGCACGCGTCACCGCCGCGGCGAGCCGCTCGGCGGCACGATCCATGTCCGCGAGACGCGAAGGATCCGGCAGCAGCGCGCGCAGGGTGGGATCGAGAAAGTCGGGCGCCGTCTCCATCGTCACGCCGCGCACGGCGAGCAGGCGGCCCAGGATCTCGGGCACGCCGAGCCGCTCGGCGATGCCCAAGCCGAGCCGCTCCTCGGCCTCGCGCCAGATCCAGCGCCTGCCGCTCAGGCTCTGCGCAACGCCGAGAGCGGCGGATTGCACGGTCAGACCAGTGCCCAGGTCTTGGTCGCGAAATTGTGGTGCGCCTCGATATAGCGCACGGTGCCGGACTTGCTCCGCATGACGATCGAATGGGTCTCGGCGCCGTGGCCGAAATGGCGCACGCCGCGCAGCATCGCCCCGGCGGTGACGCCGGTCGCGGCGAACATCACGTCCCCGCCCGCCATTTCCGTGATCGTATATTTGCGCCCGGGATCGCGGATTCCCATCCCGCGCGCGCGCTCGACCTGGGCCGCGTTCTCGAAGAGAAGCCTTCCCTGCATCTGCCCGCCGACGGCGCGGAGTGCCGCCGCGGCGAGCACGCCCTCGGGCGCGCCGCCCGAGCCCAGATAGATATCGACGCCGCTTTCCGGCCGGGTGGTCGCGATGACGCCGGCGACGTCGCCGTCGGGGATCAGCATGATCCGCGCGCCGGCCTCGCGGCAGCGCGCGATGATGTCGTGATGGCGCTCGCGCTCGAGGATGCAGACGACGAGATCGCCGACCTCGCGGCCCTTGGCGCGCGCGAGGCTGCGCAGATTCTCGATCACCGGCGCGTCGAGATCGACGACATGATCGGGAAGGCCGCCGCCGACCGCGATCTTGTCCATATAGACGTCGGGCGCGTGGAGGAACTGGCCGCGCTCGCCGAGCGCCACCACGGCCATCGCGTTCGGCCCGCCCTTGGCAGTGCTGGTGGTGCCTTCGAGCGGATCGACCGCGATATCCATCTCCGGCCCGCCCGCGCCCACCTTCTCGCCGATATAGAGCATCGGCGCCTCGTCCATCTCGCCCTCGCCGATCACCACCGTGCCGGTGATCGCGACCGTGTCGAAGGCACGGCGCATCGCGGTGACCGCCGCACCATCGGCCTCGTTCTTGCGCCCGCGGCCCATCCATTTGGAGGCGGAGATGGCGGCCGCCTCGGTCACCCGGACCAGCTCGAGAGCGAGATTGCGGTCGGTCACTTCGCCCGGTCTGGAAGTCCTCTCGCTCATGCCCCTCTCCCTCGCTTGCCTGCTTAGCCCGGCTCGATCCTGATCAGCGTCGGCTCCTCCAGCACGGCCTCGAGGGCCCCGATCCGCGCGAGCGCCGCCCGCACCGCGGCTTCGCCCGTCTCGTGCGTCACCAGCACCACCGGCACCGCTTCGCCGGGCGCACGGCCGCGCTGGAGCATCGATTCGAGCGACACGCCCTGATCGCGCAGCACCGCGGTCACGTCGGCGATGACGCCCGGGCGATCGACGACCATGAGGCGGAGATAATAGCACCCGGAGTGACGCTGCATCGGCACCGAGGCGGACGCCGAAAGCTCCGACGCGGCAGCACCCCAGACCGGGGTGAGACGGCCGCGCGCGAGATCGATCAGATCGGCGACGACGGCGGAGGCGGTGGGGCCGGCGCCCGCACCCGGACCTTCGAGGACCACGCGGCCGACGAAGTCCCCTTCGGCGACGATCGCGTTGGTGACCCCGTCCACGCGGGCAAGCGGCGCGCTTGCGGGGACCATGCAGGGATGCACGCGGGCTGAGATCCCGCCATCGCTTTGCCTCGCGATGCCGAGCAGCTTGATGCGATAGCCGAGCTCGCCGGCAAACGCGATGTCGAGCGCGGAAATCCTGCGGATCCCCTCGACGTAGACATCGGCGAAGGCGACCGGGCGGCCGAAGGCGAGGGCGGCGAGGATCGCGAGCTTGTGGGCGGCGTCGATCCCGTCGATGTCGAAGCTGGGATCGGCTTCCGCGTAGCCGAGGCGCTGCGCCTCCGCGAGCACCTCGGCGAACTCGCGCCCCTCCTCGCGCATCACCGAGAGGATGTAGTTGCAGGTGCCGTTGAGGATGCCGGTGACGCGCGCGATCCGGTTGGCGGCGAGCCCTTCCCGCAGCGTCTTGATCACCGGCAGCCCGCCGGCGACCGCGGCCTCGAAGCCGAGCGGGGCGCCGGAGCGCTCGGCGAGCGTGGCAAGCTCGCCGCCATGCACCGCAAGCAGCGCCTTGTTGGCACTCACCACCGGCTTGCCGGCCGCGAGCGCCGCCTCGACCAGCGTGCGGGCGATCCCCTCGGCGCCGCCGATCAGCTCGACGACCACGTCCACGGCCGGGTCGGCGGCGAGCGCCAGCGGATCGTCGAACCAGTGCAGGCCGGAGAGCGGGACGCCGCGGTCACGCGCGCGCGTGCGTGCGGAGACGGCGGTCACCGCGACTGGGCGCCCGGCGCGGGCGGCGACGATCGCGGCATTGTCGCGCAAGAGCCGGAGCACGCCCATGCCCGACCGTGCCGAGCCCGGCGACCGCGACGGAGAGCGGCCGGTTCATGCGGTCGGATCGGTGCGGGGCGGCTCTCGTCGCACGTCTCTGCCTTCGGATCGCGATTTGGGGGGAGGCGAATTCTCGCGCGCAGGGCCGAGCCGGTTCAAGTGCCCGCGCCCGGGTTCTGAAGCAGGCGAAGCGTGGCGCCGCCGCCCGAGGCTTCGGCGCCGAGGCGGAGCGCGCTCGCCGGGACGCCGTCGGAGGCAAGCGCGGTCGCGATCACGCGCGCGCGCGCGAGGCCGAGGCCGAGTGCTGCCTGCTGCGCGGCGGCGTCGCTCGCACTCGCATCGCCGTAGCCGACCACGGCGATGGAGGCCTTGCCGCGGGCGGCGGCGATGCGGGCGATGCGCGCAAGCTCGTCGGCGGAGAGCGCCGACGAGCCCGCGGCGAAATGGACGGTGAGCGCGGCGGACCGGGCGAGGCTGAATGGCGCGGGCGGCGGGCCGGGAGGAGGGGGGAATCCGGCGATCGCCGGCGGCGGCGGAGGTGCGGTCGGGACGGCGGGCAGGGACGCGGCGGCGGCGGCGAGTGCGGCGCTCGGGGGCGGCGGCGCCTCGTCCGCGGCGGGAGCGGGCTGGCCGGTTGGGGCCGGGCTCGCGCCCGCCGCGGCGGGCGGCGGCGTTGGTGCTGGCGCCGGCGCCGGCGCCGGCGCCGGGGACGCGGGCTGGGTCGCGCTCGCGGCCGGGACCGGTGCGAGGAGCGCCTGCTGCTGGGCGTGCGTGCGCTGGGCGAGAAGGGCCGCCGAGATGGCGTCGCGCTCGGCGGGGGGCAGATATTGCGGCGCCGGCGGCACGTTGGCGAGGTTGGGATAGGGGGCGTTGGCGCCGGGGATCGGGGCGCGTTTCTGGGCGATCGGGCCGCCCTCGATGTCGTGGTACCAATCGACCGGATTGATCGCTGCCGGGGCCGAGGCGCAGCCGGAGAGGAGCAAGAGACAAAGCGCCCCCGATGCCGCAGAAGCGCGGGGCCGCAGCCGCGCCCCGGCTTGAACCGCTCCCTTGTTCCCACTAGGTTCCGCGCCGTTGCCGATCATGGTTTTGCCACGGCCCCCGAGACGCCGCGTGCCGCTATGGTGATGTAGCGCGGGCGAGGCGCCCGCGGAAAGGACACTGCTATGGCCGACACGGAGAAGCCCGAGGGACCCGCCTTCAAGCTGCCCGACCCGGCGATGATCGGCCGCTCGATGGCGGACGTCGCGGAGCGCTCGCAGCGGATCGTCGGCGAATGGCTGAAGCGCCAGTCCGAGGAGGGGCAGAAGCTCGATCCGCTCAATATCGGCAACGCATTCCTCGAGATGACGACGCGGCTGATGACCAACCCGGCCGAGCTGATGCAGGCCCAGCTCGGGTTCTGGCAGGACTACATGACGCTCTGGCAGAACACCGCGCGCCGGGTGATGGGGATCGAGCAGAAGCCGGTGATCGAGGCCGACCCGGGCGATAGGCGATTCAAGGACGCGGCCTGGAACGAGAACGAGATTTTCGACTTCATCAAGCAGTCCTATCTGCTGTCGGCCCGCTTCGTGCAAGACGTGGTGAAGCGGGTGGACGGGCTCGATCCGAAGACCGCGCAGAAGGTCGATTTCTATTCCCGCCAGTTCGTCGAGGCGATGAGCCCCAGCAACTTCGTGCTGACCAACCCCGAGGTGCTGCGCAAGACCGCCGAGACCGGCGGCGAAAACCTGCTCAAGGGGCTCTCCAACCTGCTTGCCGATCTCGACCACGGCAAGGGCCGGCTGCACATCAAGATGACCGACCTCGACGCGTTCCAGGTCGGCGGCAACATCGCCGTTTCGCCGGGCGCGGTCGTCTATCAGAACGACCTGATCCAGCTCATCCAGTACGCGCCTTCCACCGAGACGGTGCTGAAGCGGCCGCTCCTGATCATCCCGCCCTGGATCAACAAGTTCTACATCCTGGATTTGCGCCCGAAGAACAGCTTCGTGCGCTGGGCGGTGGCGCAGGGCCACACGGTCTTCGTGGTGAGCTGGGTCAACCCGGACGAGAGGCTCTGCGACAAGGGCTTCGACGATTACATGCAAGAGGGCGTGCTCGACGCGGTCGAGGCGATCGGCAAGGCGACCGGCGAGCGCGAGGTGAACGCGATCGGCTACTGCCTCGGGGGGACGCTGCTCGGCGCGACGCTCGCCTGGCTCGCCGCCAAGCGGCGCCAGCCGATCAAGGCGGCGAGCTTCTTCGCCAGCCTGCTCGACTTCACGGAATCGGGCGAGCTCAACGTCTTCATCGACGAGGAGCAGCTCAAGGTGCTCGAGGAGCGGATGAACCGGCGCGGCTTCCTCGAAGGAAGCGAGATGGCCGCGACGTTCAACATGCTGCGGGCGAACGATCTGATCTGGTCGTTCGTGGTGAACAACTACCTCCTCGGCAACGACCCCTTCCCCTTCGATCTGCTTTACTGGAACGCCGATTCGACGCGCATGCCGGCGCACATGCACAGCTTCTACCTGCGCAAGATGTACCAGGAGAACAAGCTCGCCGAGCCGGGCGGGATCACCCTCAAGGGCGAGCCGATCGATCTCGGACGCATCCGGCTGCCGGCCTATTTCATTTCGACGCGCGAGGATCATATCGCGCCCTGGAAGGCGACCTATCGCGGGGCGCGGCTGCTCGGCGGCAAGACCCGGTTCGTGCTCGCGGCGTCCGGCCATATCGCCGGCATCGTCAACCCGCCGGAAAGCGGCAAATACAACCACTGGATCAATCAGGAGATGCCCGCGGACCCCAACGAATGGCTCAAGGGAGCGACCGAGCTTGCGGGCTCATGGTGGCCGGACTGGCATCGCTGGGTGAGTGCGGAGGCGCCCGAGCGGGTGCCGGCACGGATCCCGGGCGAGGGCAAGCTCGCGGCGATCGAGCCGGCGCCCGGCTCGTATGTGAAGGTCAGGCTGACCTGAGCGATACAACCGCCGGATGAGCCCCGTCTCCTTTGTTGGTCGGCGAGGGCGGCGAATCTGCCTTGTTTTTCGGCAGATTTTTGCAAGGCCCTGAATTGGTTCGTGTTTCACGTGAAACATCAGTACAAATGGCGGGTGGCGCTTGTCCCCTTTTGCGTGATTTGGAGATTAGGCGCGGATTTTTAGGGAGTGCCGGCGCACGCGCCGGGGCCGCGGATAAGGACGGTTAACGGAGCGGAAACAACCGAAGCTCAGAATCGGATGAAAGGTTAGCGCCAGGACGGCGCCCGAACCATGCGCCACCCATCGAGACGGGGACCGGCCATGCCGAGCGATCTTACGATCCATTCCGCCGCAAGCGCCGCGGCGGCCGCCCAGCCCGAACCGCCCAATACCCCCGAGCCGCCCAACACCAAGGACCTCCCGGTCGGCGCGGCGCTGACGCCCGCCATGCCCGTCATCCCGACGCTCACCCTCAATCCCGAGACCGGCATCGTCGTCATCGATTTCCGCAACGAAGCCGGAGAGATCGTGAGCTCGATTCCGACCGCGCAGCAGCTCTCCGCCTACCGCGACGGTACCTCTTCGCCACCGGCACCGATCGCATCCGACGCCGCTGCGCCGGACGCGCCGAGCCCGGATCTTCCGCAGAGCCGCCGGACGATCGCATAGGGCCCGAAGCAAGCCGCGGGAGCTGGCGAGCGCGCGCGGATTGATGCAAGGTCGCATCCTGGTGTGACGAGCCTGAAAGCCTGGAGACTGCGCCTTGGCGAGGAGGGACGGCTCCCGAGACCACCGGCGGCCGCAGGGGACGCTCGCCGGCGCCGAGGCGCGGCTGCAGGAGGCGATCACGCTCCATCAGCAGGGCAGGCTCGCGGACGCGGAGCGGGTCTATCGCCAGATCCTGCAACAGAATCCCAACCACTCCGACGCGCTCCATCTGCTCGGCATGGCGGCATTGCAGAGCGGGCAGCTGGAGCGTGGCGTCCGCTTGCTCGACAAGGCCATCCGGATCACTCCGGACGCTGCCCCGGCGTACAGCAATCGCGGCGTCGCCCTCAGGGACCTCGGGCGATTGAGCGAGGCGGTTCAGAGCTACGACCGCGCGATCGCGCTCGAGCCGGATTTCGCCGAGGCGTACAACAATCGCGGCGTCGCTCTCGGGGACCTCGGGCGGTTCGGCGAGGCCCTCGCCAGCTACGACCGCGCGATCGCGCTCAAGCCCGATTACGTCCAGGCTCACAACAATCGCGGCATCGCGTTGAAGGAGCTCAAGCGGCTCGACGAAGCGATGGCCAGCTACGACCGCGCGATCGGGCTCAAGCCCGATTATGCCGAGGCTCACAGCAATCGCGGCGTGGCACTCAGGGACCTCAAGCGCTTCGAGGAAGCCGTGGCGAGCGAAGAGCGCGCGATCGCGCTCCGGCCGGACTACCCCGAGGCCCACAACAATCGCGGCCTTGCGCTGAAGGATCTCAATCGGTTCGAGGAAGCGATTGCCAGCTACGACCGCGCGATCGCGCTCAAGCAGAACTACGCCGAGGCGCACAGCAATCGCGGCCTTGCACTCAGGGACATCAGGCGCTTCGAGGATGCGATCGCCGGCTACGACCGCGCGATCGCGCCCAAGCGCGATTATGCCGATGCGTATTTCAACAAGAGCTTCTGCTATCTCACCACGGGACAGCTGGCGGAAGGCTGGAAATTCTTCGAGTATCGCAGCAGGATCAGCGCACCTTCCGGCGCTCGCCCCTATTCGCACCCCCTTTGGCTGGGCAAGGATTCCGTGGCCGGCAAGACCGTGTTCCTCTATTCCGAGCAGGGACTCGGCGACAGCATTCAGTTCTGCCGCTACGCAAGGCTGGTGCGGGCGCGCGGCGCCCGAGTGGTGATGTCGGTCCAGGATCCGCTGGTCCGCCTGTTGCGGCAACTGGAGCCGGAGATCGAGATCATCGGTGCCGATCAGACGCCCGGATCGTTCGATTTTCACTGCCCGCTGATGAGCCTGCCGCTGGCGTTCGGGACAACGTTGGAGACCATACCGTCCGAGGCGAGCTACCTCGCGGCCGACCCGGGCCTGAAGGCGCAATGGGCCGCCCGTCTGCCTTCAACGACGAGGCCCCGCGTGGGCATCGCCTGGAGCGGCAATCGGACTCATCAGAACGACCACAACCGCTCGATCGATCCGGGCCGGCTCCTACCCCTCCTCGCCCTCGATGCGGAATGGTTCTGCCTTCAGACGGAGCTGCGCGAGGACGCCGCCGCGAGGCTCAAGGATTGCGGCGGGATCACCTTCCTTGGAGACGAGCTGAAGGATTTCGCCGATACCGCGGCGGTGATCGACCAGCTCGACCTGGTGATCGCCGTGGACACCAGCGTGGTGCATCTGGCGGGCGCGCTGGGCAAGCAAGTCTGGATCCTGCTGCCGTTCTCCTCCGATTGGCGCTGGCTGCTGGATCGGCAGGATAGCCCCTGGTACCCGAGCGCGCGCCTCTTCCGCCAGCGACGAATCGGCGACTGGGACAGCGTGATCGAGGAGGTGAGGAGCGATCTGGTTTCGCGGTTGGTATGAAGCGATCCGCGAGGGGCGTGAATTCGACGCCCGGCAAAGGCAACCGAAGTCAGCGCATCAGAATCCCCTGGCCGGTCGGCAGCGTGAGGATCATGGCGCCGTGGGCAGCGGCGAATTCGTCGAACGCCGCCTTCTGCGCCGCATGGCTCGTCCACGCATAATCGTCGAGCAGAACCAGGGCGCCGGGCACGAGACGTTCCCAGAAGAAGGCCATCGCCGCGATCTCCGGGGCGACGATATTCATGTCGATGGAAAGATAGGCGACGCGCCTTTCCGGCGGAAAGGCGGCGAGCGATTCGGGCACCGTGCCGCGCACCAGCCGGCAGCGTGGCCAGGGCGCGAAGTTCGTCACCGCCTGATCGTGACACTCGGCGTATGAATGGCGGTTGTGCCAGCCGCCGATGCCCTTGCGCTCGGCCTCGGTCATCTGGCTCTCGGGGATGCCGGAGAAGGTATCGAAAAGCCAGAAATCCTTTTCGAGCGCATTGAAGTCGAGCCAGTCGCAGATCGCGAGCGAGAGCATTCCGGTATCCACGCCGCATTCGACGAAGTCGCCCGGAAGGCGCGCGGCCTGGCTTGCGACCCAGAGTGCGACGTGCACTGTCCAGCGCGCATCGTCGATCCCGGCGGCCTTGCGGTGACCGCTGTTCCAGCCGCGCGCATAGGCGCGCTGGAAGCGCGGATCCTCGAGAAAGCCGGGGTTCTTGCCGAACACCCTGAGGCCCTGGCCGCTGAAGCTGTATTCCGCGATGCGAGGCGGGCCCCCCGCGGGCCAGACGATCTCCCCGCGGTCGTACTGCAGGGCGATCGCGCGAGGCAGCCGATCGGGATCGATCGCCGGCGGAGGAAGCTCGCTCACATCAGCCGCTCCGTCCAGGTGCGAGGCGTGCGCGCGTTGTTGATCTCGATCTCGAGGTGATAGCGGAAGCGGCGCGGGCCGACCGTTTCGATGTGGGCGACGACATCGCGGAGACCCTCATCGAGCGTGCGCGTCGTGCGATAGCCGAGCAGCGCCCGCGCCTTCTCGCTACTGCACCAGGCGTGCTTCACCTCGGCCGGACGGTCGGCGAGATGGATCGCCTGGCCTTCGAATCCCGTGATGCCCTTGAGCCTGCGAAAGAGAGCGTTGACCGAGACGAACTCCTCGTCCGGACCGATATTCACGACCTCGCCGACGCCGCGATCGGTGAGCCCCATCGCGAGCAGGGAGGAGAGACAATCATCGACGTGGCTGAAGCAGCGCTGCTGCTCGCCATCGCCATAGATATAGGGCTCACGGCCCTGCAGCATGAGATTGGCCATGATGCTGGCGACGTTGCGATAGGGATCGTCGAATTTCTGGCGCCGGCCGATGATATTGTGGGGCACCGCGATCGCGTACTCGAAGCCGTGCACCCGGGCGAGCTGGATCAGCGCCTGCTCGGCGGCCAGCTTGGCGATGCCGTACGGATCCTGCGGGCGCGGCGAGAGATTTTCCCGGAAGGGCACCTTGCTGGCGCCGTAGCGCGCCATCGAGCTGCAGAACACGATGCGGCGCGCGCCATTCGCGATGGCGGCGGAGAACACCGCGGTCGAGCCGGTCAGGACATTGTCCATGATCATCGCCGGCGAGAAGACCGAAAGCCCCTCATAGGCGGTGGCGGCGCAGTGGTAGACCAGCTCGACGCCGCGCATCCCCTTTTCCATGGCGTTGAAGTCGCGGCAGTCGGACTGATGGAAGATCGCGTCGGGGGGAACGTTCAGAAGCTCGCCGCCGATCAGGCTGTCGCACCCGACGACCTCGTGCCCCGCAGCCAGAAGCCGCTCGGCGAGATGGCTGCCGAGGAAGCCTGCGATTCCGGTGATGAAGACGCGCATCCCGTTGGCCTCAAAGGGTGAGGGTGGCGCGCAGGCATTGCCCGCCCTTGTTGAACGCTCGCTCGACCGCGACGGAGGAGAAGCCGAGGGCACGCCCGAGGGCGTGGATCTTTCCTTCGGTGTACGAAGAGTGGTGGAACTGGCCAGGCCCGTTCTGGTTGCCGAAGAACATCGTCTGAAGGATGCCCCATCGCTGATCGAGCGCGCGGCCGCAGCCCGCGTAATGATCCCGGTGGCCGACGATGTAGAAGTCGCGCCAGTCGTCGGTCGCCTCGAGGAACGTTTTGCACACCCAGCCAAAGTCCGGCACCTCGATGACGAGCTCCCCGCCGGGGCGCAGGACGCGCGCGAGCTCCTGCCACACGGCGCGCTCCTCGGCGAAGGTCAGGTGCTCCAGCACGTGCTCGGCCAGGATCGAAGCCACCGATCCGTCGGGGAAAGGCAGCGCCGTCGGGTCGATGTCGGTCACCACGCCGGGGGCGCGCGCGGTACGGTCGATGTTGATCCAGCCCGGGAGAATTTTCGTGCCGCAGCCGATGTGCAGCCTCGGTTCGGAAACGGAAGCGAGAGATAGGTCCATCGTTATGACCCGATCACACTGCGACCATGCAGGCTTGCTCTCGCGGGCCTGACGCGAGTGCCGAAATCTCGTGGAACACGGCCGAAAAATCCGCCTCCGGGACGATCGCCTGCGCGGCGAGAAGGGTTTGCGCGAGCTCGGCTGCGGCCCACGCGACGAGCGGAGGCGTGAGGCTTTCGATCGCGCCGAGCAGGGCGGGAACTGCCCGGCGGAGCGAGGCCGCCTCGGCGAGCAGGAGCGGGAGCCAGCGATTGCGGAAGATCGAAGGCACGACCGTCATCAGATGCGCACGGCTCGCCGTATCGATGCGCGCCACCGCAAAGTTTTCGAGATGGGCATAGGCGGTGGTGATGAGCGGGGTGCGCCAGCGCTGCTCCGCGAGCGCGCTCTCGAGCGGAATGAAGCGGTTGGCCGCGAGCGTCGCCCGGCGCGCCAGCTCGGCGACCGGGCGGCCGCCGTCGCGCCGCCAGTAGAGAATCTCGGGCACGTGGCGGATCTCTCCGTAGAGGGCGAGCTCTGCGAGCAGCACATGATCCCAGCCGGCGCGGTAGGCGATGGGCGCGAGCCGATCGACGGCGCTGCGGCGATAGACGCCCCAGAAGCCCGGCGAGCTCGTGTAGGTGCGCATGGCGGCGATCGCGCGGGCCACAGGGTCCGCGCCGAGCGCCGAAAGGCGATGCTCGGCCGGGTAGAGGCTCTGCACCTTCGCTTCGCCGCGAAACACAAGTCCCGCCGCGTGGCACATCGCGCATTCCGGATGGGTGAGCAGGACCTCCATTGTTTTCTCGACGAAGTCCGGGGCGATCAGATCGTCCGCCGATTTCGGCATGACGAAGTCCGCGTCTCCGGACCAGAAGGCGCGCTGGAAGGCGGCGACCGCTCCGCCGTTGCATGAGAGGCGCCGGACGCGGATGGCGGGCAGGCGCGCTTCATACCCCGCGAGGATCGCGGGCGTTGCGTCGGCCGATCCGTCGTCGATGAGGGTGATGCGAAGTGCGGGCCAGGTCTGCGCGAGAACGCTCTCGATCACCGGGCCGACGAACGCCGCACCGTTATGGACGAACAAGTTGACGTCGACGGCCGGGCGCGAGGTCACGGCGATTTTCTCCGTTCGGCGCAACAGACAAGGGAGCGCTCCAAAATTAGCGGCGAGGCGTTGCGGAAGAATTAATCGAAGCTTCATGCAGCGCGTCCGCGACGCGCCGCAGCGGACCGGACCAATCGCCCGGCCGATCCTGGCGGAAGATCGTGAGCCCCGGATACCAGGGGCTGTCGGGCCGCACGCTGAGCCAGCGCCAACAATTATCGTAGCGATCGAGCAGGAACACGGGCTTGCCCAAGGCGCCGGCCAGATGGACAACCGAAGTGTCGACGCTGACGACGAGATCGAGATTGGCGACGACGGCTGCCGTGTCGGCGAAATCCTCCACGTCCGGCATCGGATCGAAGAGCGCAAGGCCGGCCGGCGGCGATGCCGCCTCGTGCGCCTTCTCGCCCTTCTGGAGGCTGACGAATTCGATGCCTGGAATCTCCGCGAGCGGCGCGAATTCGGCAAGCGTGAGGCTGCGCCTGGCATCGAGCGTGGCAAAGCCACGCAGCCAGGGGCGCGCCTACCCGGCCCAGACAAGGCCGACACGCAGCCCGCGCGCCGGCGGCAGGTGCTGCGCCCAGGCGGCGGCCAAAGCGGGATCGGCACGGAGATAGGGGATCTGCGCCGGAATCGTCTCGAGCGTGGTCGCGAAGGCGCGCGGGAGGCTAAAGAACGGACAATGATAATCGAACGAAGGCAGCTCCTCATCCATCGCGACGACCTGCCCCACCTGCGCGAGCAGGCGCGCCAGCGGGCGCGGCACCGCGAGCAGCACACGCGCGCCGCGCGCTGCAAGCAGCGGCGCATAACGCACGAATTGCAACGTATCGCCGAAGCCTTCTTCGTGCACGAGCAGGACAATGCGGCCGGCAACGCTTTCGAGCGACGGAAGCAGTGCCTCCAACGGGAGGCCCTGATGACCGGGCAACCGCAAACGCCACTCATAGTCCTGCCATGCCTCGGCGAAACGGCCGGCATGCAGCAAGGCGACGGCACGGTTGACGCGGATCTGCGGATCCTGAGGTGCCCGCGCCACCGCTTCATCATGCGCGGCCACAGCCTCCTCGAACCGTCCCTCGACCTTCAGCATCATGCCGAGATTCGACCAGCCGGGCGCCGGACGCGGATCAAGCGCGACAAGGCGGCGGAAATGTTCCACCGCCACACCGAATTCGCCGAGCTCGGCCCAAGCGAGGCCGAGAATTTCCTGGCTCGCCGCGTCGCCGCCCGCATCGACAACCTCGACGGCACCCGCCGCATCGCCCCGCGCCAGCAAGTGACGGGCGAACGCGCGCCTGAGCCTTCCATCCTCCGGCGCAAGCGCGAGCGCAGCCCGGTACTGCGCGCTCGCCCGCGCCCCCTCCCCCCTTCGCTCCAGAAGCTCGGCCAAATCGCGGCACGGATGAGCATGATTGGGCCGGGCCCGCGCGACACGATCGAGCAGAACCGCCGCCGCATCGACCTCGCCCCGCGCGCCACGCGCCAACCCCAGCAAACACGTCGCGTCGATCTCGGCGGGATTTTCCGCAAGCAGCGCCGCGCACACACCGACCGCCTCGGCAAAACGCCCGGCCTCGATCGCCGCCAGCGCCGCGCGCAAGGAAGGCCAAGGGGGCTCTGCCCCCTTGGAACCCCCGCCAAGGGCTGAGCCCTTGGAACCCTTTCGTTTTGGCGGGCGCTGAGAGCGGTTTGGGCGCTTGCGCGTTGCGCAAGCGCCCAAACCGCTCTCAGCGCCCGCCAAAGGAATGGGGTCCAGGAGCCCAGCTCCTGGCAGGGGGTCCAGGGGGACAGCGTCCCCCTGGTCTTTGCTTCGTCCAGGCGAAGCGCAGGGCCTGGCCGAGGTTGCGTCCGAAGCGTGGTGCGTCGCAGAGCGGGCTTGCGGCGACTTGTGTGCGCAGTTGGTTGCGCAGGCGCGCGAGTGTTGGGAGGTCGGAGGCTTTGGCGATGGCGAGCGTTTCGTAATCGGCGAGGTCGTGGGCGGCCCAGTCTTCGAGGCCGGCGTTGGAGAGGTGGCTCAGGGAGTGGCGGGAGGAGAAGGTATCGCCGGGCAGGGTGATGGTTGGCACGCCCATCCAGAGTGCTTCGCAGGTGGTGAGGCCGCCGGAATAGGGAAACGGATCGAGCTGGAGATCGACGCGCGCGTATTCGGCGAGGAACTCGCGATGGGGCGAGGCGCCGGCGAGGATCAGCCGATCGGTGGCGATGCCGTGTTGGGCGAAGCGTGCGGTGACCTCCTCGACGACGGAAGCTTCGGCGAACTGGTGGGTTTTGAGGAGGAGGCGCGAGCGAGGGACGCGCGCGAGGATGCGAGACCAGGTGGCGATGACGCGCGGGGTGATCTTGGCGAGGTTGTTGAGGCAGCCGAAGGTGACGTGGCCGGAGGCGAGCGCCGGTAGGGGCGAGACATCCGGCGCGTAGGGCGGCGGGCTGTAGCAGATGTATCCGTCGGGCATGCGCAGCAGGCGTTCGGTATAGAGGGGGTCGTAGCCCTCGGGGGTTTCCCATCGGTCGGTGAGGAACCAGTCGATCTCGGGGAGGCCCGTGCTGTGGTTCTGCATGCCGACCCATTTGATCTGCACGGGCGCGGCACGATGGGCGAGTGCGGGCATGCGGCCGGAATCGCCGTAGCCGCCGAGATCGATGACGATGTCGATCGCGAGGCGGCGGATTTCGTGGGCGAGGGACGCGTCGTCGAATTGGCTGATGGCGTGCCATTCCTCGCAGGCGGCGTGGAAGCGGCGCGCGATCATATCGTTCGCTTTGGAGCCGGAGAGGCCGATCAGCGCGAATTCCGCGCGATCGAGCATTTCGAGGCCGGCGATCGTGAGCCAGCCGACGGGATGGACGCGGAGCGAGCCGGAGAGCAGGCCGATTCTGAGGCGGCGGGAGGGATCGGGTGGGATGGAGAAGGCTGCGGGTAGAGGGCTGCGTGGAAGGCGCTCGGAGTAGGCGCGCGCGGTGGCGAGGAGCTCGGCGGCGGTGATGCCGTCCCGGTAGGGGAGCGTGTTGCAGAGCGTGCGCCAGGGGAGCGGGGCGTCGGACGCGCGGGCGAGCGCGTCGCGGAGGAGAGCTTCGCTTTCCTCCTGGCGGCCGAGGGAGCTGGCGGCCGAGGCGAGATTGCAGAGAGGGACGGTTGCTGGCCCGTGCTCCGCGATCAGCGCGGCGAGCTCGTCGTACGCGGCGCCGTGGCGGTAGCGGCGCATCAGGATGGCGCCGAGCGTGTTGCGGAGATCGGGCTTGGGCGCGGCGAGCGCGAGCCCCTGGCGCACCGCTTCTTCCGCCTCGTCGAGGCGGCCGGCGTCGGCCAAGCGGCCGCCGAGCAGGGCGTGGATCTCCGCGGTGCCCGGCGCGAGGAGCGAGGCCGCGGTGAGCGTGTCGATGGCCTCGTCCTCGCTGCCGAGGACGGCGAGCAACACGCCGCGCGCGGCGAGGGGAACGACGTCGAGAGGGTTGAGGGCGATGGCGAGCGCGAGGCGACCGAGCTCCGCCGCGCCGCTGCCGGCGCAGGAGGCGGCCTCGACGCGGTGGAGCGCGAAGGCGAGCGTGGCGGGTGCGATCCGGCCCGCCTCCGCGAAGGCGCCGAGTGCTGCGTTCCAGTCCGCGTCCTTGACGGCGACGAGGCCGAGCGCGTCCCAGAGCTCCGCGCGATCGGGGGCGGTGCGGCAGGCGTCCCGGAGCAGCTTGCGCGCGCGCGTGCGGGTTGAGGCGCGGCCGTCTCGCGCGAGCAGTGCGGCTGCGTCGGCGAGCGCGGTTTCAGCGTGCATTGGTGGCGTGGCCGAGGACGGATATTGTTTCGATAATAGAAGGGTTGTTTTCGGTGCGGACGAGGCGGGGAACGAGGCCGGCCGCGCGCGCGGCGCGTTCCAGAGCGGCTTGCGTGTGGGCGTAGTGGCCGTCCGGGAGGAGGCGCCATTCGCGATGCGCGGCGAGCGGCTGAGGGATGGAATTGAGCGAGAGGATGAGGGCGCCGTGCAGGGCGAGGCGAGGCGCTATGGCGGCGAACACGGGATCGAGCGGGCCGAGCCAGTTGAGGAGGTCCGCGGCGAGGATAAGGGGAAAAGAGCGTTGATCGTCGGTAAGGAAGGCGATCGGGTCGGCGTCATGCAGCTCGGCGTAGAGGCTGCGGGAGAGAGCGGGCATGGCGGGGGCGACTTCCACGCCGATGAACGGGCCGAGCGGGAGATCCGAGAGCGCGACGGCGGCGAGGCCGGGGCCGCAGCCGAGATCGAGCACGGGACCGAGATGCGCGCCCGAAGGCGGAGCGGCGTGGGCGAGGATTGCGGCGCGGAGGAGGCCGGGCACGCGGGCGGAGCGGAAGCGCGTGCCGAGGACCTCGATCGGGGCGCGATCGGGTGCAGGGAGCAGGCCGGCGGCGGCTGCGAAATGGCGGAGCGCGGGATTGGCGGGCTCGAGCTTCCAGGCGGCGGCAAGGGCGGCGGCGGCGGCTTCGGTGCGGCCCTCTGAAGCGGCGGCTTGCGCGAGAAGGCGGAGCACGGACGCGTTGGCGGCGCCGTCGCGCCGCGCCGCCTCGGCGAGGCGCTCCGCCGCGGAGCGATCGCCGGCGGAGAGGGCGGCGCGGACGGCGGCCGCGCGCAGATCGGGCCGGGCGGGAGCGCGCGCGATGGCTTCCTCGAGCGTGGCGCGCGCGAGCGCGGGCGCGCCGGCGCGGCTTGCGACTTCGGCGAGTCCGATGCGAAAGCGCGGATTTGCCGGTTCCATCGCGACCGCTTCGGCGAGGCAGGCGCGTGCGGGGGCGAGCTTACCGGCCTCCAACAACAGAAGGCCGAGGAGCGCCTTCGCCGCGGCGTCCGCGGGTGCGGCGATCACCGCCTCGGCCGCGTCGCGCAGCGCGCCTCGCGCGTCGCCGGTGCGGCTCCGGAGGCCCGCGCGCGCCTTGCGCAACGTCGCGTTTGCCGGCGCGAGCGCGAGCCCGCGATCGAGAACCGCGATCGCTTCGGGGAAATTTCCTTCGGCGGCCGCGAGGCCGCTCGCGAGCTCGGCGAGCTCGGGGCTTTGCGGCGCCATTCGTTCGAACGCGGTGAGCAGCGGCCGCGCCGCCGCCGGCCGCGCGGCGCGCAGCATTCGCCGCACCGCGTCGGCCAGGCGTTCGGGTTCAGGGGATGGGGATGCGGCGTCCATGCTTGGCTCCTTTTGAGCCGTGCCGCGCGGCGGCGCGGGTCAGGCGACGATGCCCTGCGCCTGTACCGCCAGCGCCGATAGGCTGGGCGTGGTGTTGCTCGCCGTAGCACTCGCCTGCTGGGCGACCAGATATTGTTCGATGAGGTTCTGAACGAACTTCGGATTCTGAAGATCGGCGATATTGAGCCGGGAGCTGATCGCCTGCTCCTGCGCGGAGAGCGGCTGGTAGACGATCTGCTCGGGGATGCCGAGCGCGCCGGTGACGACGTCGAACAAGGTCGCGCTGCCGAGGATCTGATCGACCGAGGTGACGCTCGAGGCCTGGGAGCGGAAGGCAAGCGCGCTGGAGAGGCCCGGCGTGATCTGATCGAGCGAGGAGAGCCAGGTATATTCCGCGTACCCGTTCGCGATCGTCTGGATGACCGAGGGGTTCTGGATCACGGAGAGGCCCTGGTTCGCAAAATTGTAGGTCTGCACGACCGGAAGCCAGCTCGAATCCGCGAGCTGGTTGACGAGCGAGTTGGGATCGTCGGGATTGGAGAGCAGGGTCTGCTGGGCGAGCGCGGTGTAGGGAACCTGGTCGGCGAGGCCGTTGGCGGTGAGCAGGACCTGCATCACGGTCGGGTTGGAGAGGAGCTGGGCGGGGCTGGTCGCAGTCTGCACCGCCGCGGTGAAGGTTTTTATCGCGCGCGCCACCTCGGGCTCGGCGGCGGTCGTCGTGATGTCCTGGGTTTCGTTCTGCTCGGCCTGCTCGAGTGCCGCGACGGGGTTCGTGTCGCTGGTGGCGGTGGAGGAAGTGCCGTAGCCGTAGAGCGTGTCGAGAAGGCCGCCCGCCTCGCTGCTGCCGCTGCTGGAGATGGGGCTGATCAGAGCGGCATAGTCGATCCCGCTGGTTATGCTCGTGCCCATCGTGATGCCCTTGACCGAAGCCTGCCGGATCAGCCTTGGCCGGCGAGGCCGGCCGCGATGTTCTCGTTGACGGCGATGAGAAATTCGAAATTGGGACTTTCGCGGTCGACTTCGCGCTGGACGGCGAGCCCGATGGAGGCGATGGCGCCGCGCAGGCTCGCCGGCAGCTTGCTTGCCGGATCGTAGACGAGCGTCAGCACCGCGCTCCACAGGCGGCGGTTGTCGGAAAGCGCCCGCACCTGATCCAAGCGCCCGCCATGGCGGGCGGCGCGAAGCGCGCCGTTGGCGCGGCGGAACACGTCCGCCTCGTGCTCGCCACGGCTGCGGCCCGCGGCGGTCGCGCCATAGGCGCGCAGGCCCGCCGCCATCGTTCCGGTGCTCACAACGTCATCCTTTCCCTCGGCTTTGCTCCGGGTCTTTCGCCGGATGTGGGACCGCCTCCCTCGCAGGCGCCGGACGAAGGCGGCGGAGCGGTCCCGGCGGTGTCGGCGCGATGGGTGACCGTGGTGGGCGCACGGCCGAGCACCGCGTCCTCGTGGCGGATGATGCGACGCGCGAGCTTCAGCGCCTGATAGCAGTCATCCGCCTCTGCGGCCGCGATCGCCCGGTCGAGGATCTCGCCTGCGAGCGCCGAGGTTGTCGCCGCCTTGAAATCGGCGACCAGAGTGCGGGCCGAGGCGAGGCCGCGCGTGCGCTCGTCGTCCACGCCGATATAGGCGGATTGGAGCGCGAAATAGATGCGCCGGGCCGGGCTGTCCGCCGCGGCAAGCGGCATGATCTGCTTGCCGAAGAGGAAGCGTGCCTTGGCCGTGAGCTCGATGCGCGACTTGGTGCGGAAGCGGATGGGCGCGCCGTTGACGACCATGACCTCACCCTGCCTCAGCTCAAGAACCAGTGTCGACATCGAGGCCTTCCCATCCCCTTCCCGTCCCCCTTGGCATCGGCCCCCCCTGGCACCCGTACGACCGCGCTCGAGGGCGGGTCCGGATCAAGCCATTCGCGCGAGTGTGCGGCGGCGGACATTTTGCCCGCCGCCTGCGCAGCCTACTAAGAGAACAGCTTGAGCAGGACCGAGGGCGCCTGTTCGGCGATCGTGAGCGCCGCCGTGGCAAGCTGCTGCTTGGTCTGGAGCGATTGCAGCAGCGCGGATTCCTGCGCCATGTTGGCATCGACGAGCGAGCCGAGACCGTCGTTCAGCGCGTCGATCTTGTCGCTGTTGTAGCTGATCTGGTTGTTGATGAAATTGACGGACGAGCCGAGACTGTTGAGCTCGGTGCCGACGGCGTTCAGGTTGGTGAGGAAGGTGCCGGTATTGGTGATCAGGGCCTGGACGGTGGTCGAGGACGCGAGCTGGGTCGAGGTGAAGGCCAGCGAGGCGTAGAGCGCCGAGCCGCCGTAGCTCGCGATTCCGTAGGTCGAGCCGAGCTCGTTGCGCACCACCGAGACCGAGCCGAATGTGCCGTCGCTGCCGGAGATGTTGCCGATCAGCGTCGTCCCGTTGTAGCCGGCGTCCTGGACGAAGGTTTTGATATTGGCGAGATAGGAGTTGTACTGCTCCTCGTACTGCGTGCGCTGCGTTCCCGTGGTGCTCGCGCTCGCGAGTTCCACGAGCACATCGCGCATGCTCGCCATCGTGTTCGAGATGTTATTCATCCCCGAGAGCGTCGTGCTGAGCAGGCCCTGCACGCCGCCGAGCGCCGAGTTGGCGGTGGTCAGCGCCGAGACGTCCGAGCGGACGTTCTGCGCCACCGCATAGGCCGCGCCGTTGTCGGTGGCGTCCGCCACCGCGTAGCCGGTGGAGACCTGCTTCTCCGCCGCGTTCAGCGCGGAGGTGGTGCTGTCGAGGGACTCGAGCGCGATGGTGGCGCCCATGTTGGTGTTGATGGATGACAAGAGTGACATGGTGTCTTACCTGTTGCCCTGAGGTTGCGGTTCCCCCGCCTTTTGCGGGCAATCGCTAGTTTGGCGCGAATGGCTTAACGGGCGGTGAAAGCGGCCCAAGCTTTTGTATTTTCAGAGATAAGTGACAAGCGAGAGGCTATCCATATTGGCGATCACCTGGTAGGAGGCCTGCAGCTGCGTCTGGACTAGCGAAAGCTCGGTCGCGGTGCTGGACATGTTGACGTCCTGCACCGCGCCCACCTGAGTGGCGAGCGCGCTCGCCGTGTCGGAGAGGCTGGTCGCCTGGTCGGTGAGCGCGGTCTGCTGGTTGCCGAGAACGCCGGCGTCCTGGTTCATCGTCGTCACCGCGCCTTGCAGCATGCTCTCGGTATTGGTGACCAGGGTCTCGAATTCCGAGTCGCTGATCTGCGAGCTTGAGAGCGAGGCGATCGTCGCGAGCCCTGTGAGCACGTCGCGCATGTAGGACCCGGTGGTGTTCGACCCGGTGGATGCGACGTAGGTGTTGGCCGAGGCGAGGAGGCCGGTGGTGACGAACTGGTCGCTGCCCACCTGCACGGAGGGCAGGCTGGCCTGGAGGGTTGCCGCCGACTGCGAGAGCGCGGCGGAGAAGGGCGATGTGCCGGCGGCGTTGGAGGATCCCGTGGCGATGATGCTCGCCTCGGTGGTCGCCGCGCCGTTGGTGCCGAGTGCGGCCACCGCGGAATTGATGGCGGTATAGAAGCCCGACGAGAGGATTCCATCGGCGTTCGGGACCGGCGGGTTGGCGCTGTCCTCTCCAGCGAAGACATAGTCGGTGCCGTCGGTCGAATCGAGGAGGTTCGCCACCTCGACGAGCGCCTGCTGGGCCGAGGAGGCGAGGGTGTCGATCGCGGTCGGGTCGGTGCTGTTGAGGGTGTTGAGCTGGGAGGCGAAGTTCGACGCGATCGAGCTGATCTCGCTCACCGCCGTCTGGGTGACCTGCATGTTGCCCTGGACGGCGTTGATGTTGCTTTGCCAGGTGTTCATCTGGCTGATCTCGGGATTGAGGTCGAGCGAGACCGAGGCGGATGAGCCGAGCCCGGCATAGGTCTGGCTGACGAGGCCGCTCGCGGATTGCTCCGTCAGCGTATCGAGCTTCTGGCGGATCGCGGCGGCGTCGGCCGAAAGCTGGGCGATCACCGAGTAGTTGGACGTGTCGATGCCGGAGACGCTGCCGCTCATTGCATGCTTTCCTCGCTCACGTGGCACTCGGAACCGCGGCGAGCAGGTCCGCCCACATCGCCTGCACCGCCGCGATGATGCGGGCATTGGCGCCATAGCTGTTCTGCAGCGCCACCATCTGGGACATCTGCTGGTCGATGCTGACGCCGGAGGTCGCCGAGAGCTGGTCGGCGAGCGCGCTCTGCGTCGCCTGCGTGGCGGAGAGAGCGCTGCTCGCATTGGCGCTGTCGTTCGCCTCCTGTCCGACCAGGGCGGCGGCGAAGCCCGTCGGCGTGTCCGGAGCGGCGAACGGCAGCGAGAGATTGCCGAGCGGGCCGAGGCCGGTCGTGTTGACCGCGGGCTGGGCAACGCCTGCCTGCACGTCGGCGCCGAAGCTATAATCGAGAATGCGGGTGATCAGCGTCGTGAAGCCGGCGGGCCCGCTCGAGGGATTGGGCGTGAAGGCGGAGGCGCCGTTCGCGCTGCCGGCGATCGCGTTGGTGCCGTCCTGCACCAGCGAGGGATCTTCGGTGACCGCCGGATTGACCTCGATCTCGGAGGCGAAGCCGACATAGCTCGACTGCACCGGGGTGCCGCCGCCGCTCGGCACCGTGCCGGAGCCGTTGGTGAAGAGCGTGAGCCCCTGGGCGGAGAAGCGCGTGGCGAGGTTCTCGGAGAACTCGTCAAGGCCGGCCTGATAGTCCGGCAGGGTCTGGTCGCGGAGCGTGATGTTGGCGCCGAGCGAGCCGCCGGTGAGCTGGTCGGTGACGTCGAGCCCGCCGAGCGTGATCGGCGGAATGCTGCCGGGATAGGTGGCGCTCGCGCCGACATTGGCCGGGCTCACCGAGAGGGCGCTCGAGGTATTCGTCGGCAGCTCGAGCCCGCTGGTCGTGAAGACGAGGACGCTGCCGTCGCTCTGCGGCACGAAATTCACGGCCAGCAGGCCGGAGAGCGTCTGCTCCTGCGCCGTGAGCTGGTTCTGCAAATCCGCCGTGCTCTGGCCCTGCTGCTTGGCGGCGACGATCTGGCCATTGAGCGTGCCGATCGCCGAGAGCGTGGAATTGATCGTGCCGACCTCCGAGACGATCGCGTTCTCGGCGTTCTGCCGCGCGGTCGTGTACGTATCGCTGAGCGCATTGATGCTGGAGGCGAGCGTGCTCGCCGATTGCACCACGGCTTGCTGCTGGGTCGGGCTCGAAGGGTCGGCGGAAAGGGTCGAGAAGGCGTCCTCGAGGTTGGTCACCAGGCTCGCAAGGTCGGTGCCGGAGCCCGGAGTGCCCATCACAGCGTCGATCGACGAGAGCGCGTTGGTCGTTGTCTGCAGCGCGGAGGCCGCCGAATTCTGCGCGAACACCGAGGCCTGCAGGGCGGCGTCGATGTTCGCTGTCGCAACCCCGGTCAGCACGCCCATCGGCTCGCCGGCAGCGGTGAGGCTCTGCTGGCCGAGCGTTTCCACCGCATAGCTCGGCGTGCTGGCGTTGGCGACGTTCTGCGAGAGCAGCGCCAACTGCTGGTTGATGTTCGCGAGCCCGCTGTCGGCGATGGAGAGCGCGGCGTTGAGGCTCATTGGGGGGTTGCTCGCAGCCGGGCTACTGGATCATGTTGAGAAGCGACTGCACCATTTGATCGGCGGTGCTGATCGTCTTGGTGTTCGCCGAATAGGCCTCCTGCGCGACGATGAGCTGGCTGAACTCGGTCGAGATATCGACATTCGATTCCTCGACGGCGCTGGTGACCAGGCTGCCCGAGCCGCCGCTGCCGGAACTGTTGGCGATCGCGTCGCCGGAGGCCTGGGTCGCGGTGAAGGCTTGGCCGTTCTGCGACTGCAGCCCGTCCGGCGCGTTGAAGGTCACCACCGGGACCTGGGCGATCGTCTGCGACTGGCCGTTGTTGTAATTGATGACGACGTCGCCGTTGTCGTTGACGCTGACGGAGGAGAAGGCGCCGGGGGGCACGCCGTTCTGGCTCAGATTGTTGAGCGTGTACGAGGTGCCGGCATATTGGGTGAGGCCGTTGGAGGCGCCGTAATCGCCGAGATTGAGCGCGATCGCCTGGTTGCCATTGCCGAAATTGGCGGTGAAGGAAATGCTCGCGGCGCCGCCCGCCGAATAGGTCGAGGTGGAGAGCGTGCCGGGATCGGCGGCATCGACGCTGACGCTGCCGATCGTTCCGTCGGCGACGTCGTTGCCGCTCGCGGTCGGCCCGAAATCCACCGTCGCGGTGCCGAGATCCGGGCCATTGGTCGCGTTCGGCGCGGTGATGTCCACCGTCCAGGTGTTCGTCCCCGTCTGGGTCCAGGTGAGGTCCACGGTCTGCTGGTTGCCGAGCCCGTCATAGACCTCGACCTGGGAGGTGATCGGGGTCGTCGAGGAGGGCGTTGCCGGGAGGTTGGCGGCAAGGTCGACGTCGCTCGTCGCCACCGGGGCGTACGCGTCCTGGCTCACCTGGATCGGGGTCAGGTTGTTCTGGTCGACGGCGCCGGTGGCCGGATTGACGGTCCAGCCATTCAGATAATAGCCGGCGCTGTTCACGAGATAGCCCTGGGAGTTCATCGTGAAGTCGCCGGCCTGGGTATAATATTGCTGCGGGTTGAACGTGGTCTGGCCGTTGGTGGTGCCGGTCGATTGGCTCACCGCGAAGAAGCCCTGGCCCGAGATCGCGAGATTGAGCGGGTTGGTGGTCTGGGTGATCGTGCCCTGGACGGTGTTGGTGTAGCTCGGGAGCGCCACCACCGTGCTCGAGTCGTTGGTTTCGGGTGTCGAGGTCGTGAGGTAGTCGATGAAATTGGTGTCGACGCCCTTGTAGCCGACGGTCTGGCTGTTCGCGACGTTGTTGCTGATGTTCGTGAACTCGGCCAACTCGGCGGCGAGGCCGCTGACGGCTGTGTTCATGGCGCCGAAAAGAGACACGAAAACCTCCTGCGCGCGGGCGAGGGGAGCCTGGCGGCCCCGCGGGAGCGTTTTGCTCCCGAACGGGTGCCGCGCAGCACCTCGCAGGAATCGTGCCAGGGAATCGTGCGAGGGACGGGCGGCGGCTTTCGGCGGGGCGGGCGGTTCGCGGGGTGGCGCTTCCGGCCGGGGCGGCAGACCCGGCCCGGCAATTCCTGCCGGGGCCGGGCGAAAGGGGCGCGCGGCAGCCGCGATTGCGCTGGCCCGCCGCTTGCTTCGCCGGGCGCATGCCGCGTGCATCGCCCCCGCCGGCTCCGCCCACCCTGGCCGCGCCTCCACCCGCTTCGGTGGCGGCGCGCGCGGGGGCGGGAGCGGCGGCTTCCGGCTCCAAGCCTGCGGCGAGCGGCAGCGGCGGCGTGTTCCACCGTGCGCTCGGGGCCGCGCTCCACGCCGGGCATCCGGCCCAAGCCGGCGCAGCAGCCTCTGCCAGAGCCGCCTCTGCCCCAGCAGCCTCTGCCCCAGCAGCCTCTGCCAGCGCAACGAGCGGGCGGGCCGGCGGCAAGGGCGAGGCGAGTGTCGGCAGCCCTGCCGCGGCGATCGCTGCGGCCCCGACAACGGACGAGGACGGCGGCACAGCGGCCGCGGTGGCTCTCGCCGGGGAGCCGGCCGCTTCGGAGGCGGCCACCGCCGGCACGACGAGCGCCGGGACGGGCGGCGGGCCGAGCCAGGCGGCGGCAGGGTCCGGCAAGAGCAACGAAGCGACGGCACGGGGCGCTGCGGCGGCCCCGTCAGCTGGTTCGTCGGCGCAGGCTTCACCCGTGCCCGCGGCCGCGCTCCTCGCCGTCGCGGCGCCGCCGCAAGGCGCGGCCCCGGCAAGCACGCCCGCGACACTCCCCGCCGAGCTGCCTGCGCCAGGGGGAAACACGGCAGCAGGAAAGGCAGCGACGGACGCAGCCGCGCCGGCCCAGCCGTCGGGCGGGCAGGCGGTCGGTGATCCCGCGCCGGCGAGCACGGGCGGCAGCCCGGCACACCTCTCCGCTGCTCCCGCCGGCGTCCCAGCGCCACAGGCAGCGCAAGCGGCGCCGCCGGCGGCTCCGGCGTTGCCCGCTGTCGCCTCGCCGGTCTCGACGGCCAGCCTTGCTGCCGCCGGCGGATCGCAGGGTGCGTCCCAAGCGGCGCCGGGCGCCCAGGCGTCCGGCTCTTCGCCCGCGGCGCAGGTCGCCCCTGCCCTTTTCTCGCTCGGCCGCTCCGGCACCTCGAACGTGCTGACGCTGCGGCTCGAGCCAGCGACGCTCGGCCAGGTGGAGGTGCAGATCACGCGGCCGCCGGACGGGCCGGCTGCCGTCAAGGTAACCGCGGAGCAGCCGGAGACGCTGCTGCTGCTGCTCCGCGATCAGCCGGCGCTACAGCAGGCGCTCGATCGCGCCGGGCTCACGCTCGATCCGCGGAGCGTGAGCTTCCATCTTGCCCCATCTCAATCCACAGCGTCCCAATCCGCGGCCCAGGCCGCTGCCGCGCCGGTGGCCGCGGCGGAGGCGGCGGGCTTCAGCGGCGGCTCGGGGCTTGCGGCCGGCGGTGCATCCACCGGCGATCCGGCGGCTCGGCGGCCCCGGACCGCCGCGCGCCAGGCCGGCGCTCAAGCCGAAGACTCCGCGACTTCTCTCGGCGCGCTGCCGGGCAGCGCCTGGCTTCGCGCCGGCCTCGATATCACCGCCTGACCTCAGCACAGGATCTTCGCCATGAGCGTCGCCTCCCTCGCCACCCAGCAGAGCAACGCGCTCGCCGCCGCCAACCAGGCGGCGGCGGCGGCCGCGACCGCCAGCTCGAGCACCGGCTCGAGCAGCGCGAGCAGCACTTCGACGACCACCAGCAACGACGCGCTCGCCTCGCTCACCGGCAATTTCAACGATTTTCTCAATCTCTTGATGACGCAGCTGCAGAACCAGGACCCGACCAGCCCGATGGACACCAACCAGTTCACGAGCGAGCTTGTCCAGTTCGCCTCGGTCGAGCAGCAGATCAACACCAACGGCGCGCTGACCCAGCTCATCTCGCTCAACCAGGCGGGCGAACTGATGCAGTCCTCTTCGATGGTGGGCGATCAGGTGCTGCTGAATACGAGCACGCTGCCGTTGCAGAACGGCTCGGCCAAGCTGCAGTTCACCGCGAGCACGGCCGAGCCGGTGGCGATTGCGATCTACAACAGCTCGGGCCAGCAGGTGTACGACACGACGCTCACTTCCACCGCCGGCACCAATAGTTTCACCTGGAACGGCCAGTCCAACAGCGGCGCGCAGATGGCCGACGGGGGCTATACCGTCGCCGTGGAGGGCGCCAATTCGGACGGCAGCACGACGGCACTCCCCTTCAGCACCGTCGGCACGATCAGCGGCGTGCAGACCAGCTCGAGCGGCACGCTGGAGCTCGAGCTCGGCGCGACCTCGGTTCCGTTCTCCTCGGTCCAGCAGGTGCTCTCGAGTTCGAGCAGCTAGCCGCGATCATTCTTCGACCAGGCCGCGGGCGAATTCGTGGGCGTCGAACGGGCGGAGATCGTCGGCGCGCTCGCCCACGCCGACGGCATGCACGGGTAGGCCGAAGGTCTCGGCGAGTGCGACCACGACGCCGCCGCGCGCGCTGCCGTCGAGCTTGGTCACGATCAGCCCGGTGACCGCGACCATCTCCTTGAAGACGCGCACCTGCGAGAGCGCGTTCTGGCCGGTGGTGGCATCGAGCACGAGCACGACCGAATGCGGCGCCGCCGGGTCCTGCTTCTTGAGCACGCGGACGATTTTCGCGAGCTCCTGCATGAGTGCGGCCTTGTTGTGCAGCCGGCCGGCGGTGTCGATCAGCAGCACGTCGGCGTGCGCGGCGCGCGCGCGGCCGAGCGCATCGAAGGCGAGACCCGCGGGATCCGCCCCCGGCGCGCCCGCGACCACCTCGGCGCCGGTGCGGCTGCCCCAGACTTCGAGCTGCTCGACGGCGGCGGCGCGGAAGGTGTCGCCGGCGACGAGCATCGTGCGCAATCCCGCCTGGCGGTACTGCTGGGCGAGCTTGCCGATGGTGGTGGTCTTGCCGGTTCCGTTCACGCCCACCATCAGCACGACGTGGGGCGCGTGCGCGCGATCGATCGCGAGCGGCCGGGCGACCGGGGCGAGGATGGCGGCGATCTCCTCGGCAAGCGCGGCGCGGATCTCCTCGCCGGTGACTTCCTTGCCGAAGCGCGTGCGGCGGAAGGAGGCGATGATTCGCTCCGAAGCGGCCGGGCCGAGATCGGCGCCGATCAGCAGGTCCTCGAGCTCGGCGAGCGCCGCCTCGTCGAGGCGCCGGCGGGTGAAGACGGCGCCGATGCTCTCGGAGAGCTTCTGCTTGCTGCGCTGCAGCCCTTCCTTGAGGCGCGAAAAGAAGGCGGAAAGCGCCATCAGGCCCGGGCGGCGATGAGGCCGGATTCGTCCGAACCGACGACGCGCGCGCGGAGCAGCGCGCCGGCGGGGGCTTCCGCGGCGAGGCGCGCGGGGACGTATTCGCGCGTATGGCCGCGACCGCCTGCTTCGACCAGGACCGAGACGTTGCGGCCGAGAAAAGAGGAAAAATAGCGCCGGGCATGGGATTTGCCGGCGGCGCGCAGAAGTGCTGCGCGCTCGCGGCGGATGGGCGCGGGCACCGGGGGCATGCGCGCGGCCGGCGTTCCCGGGCGGGCGCTGAAGGGAAAGACGTGCAGGAAGGGGATTTC
This sequence comes from uncultured Pseudomonadota bacterium, assembly GCA_963745975.1. Classification (GTDB taxonomy): domain Bacteria; phylum Pseudomonadota; class Alphaproteobacteria; order Acetobacterales; family Acetobacteraceae; genus JAKAWQ01. The sequence goes on along the minus strand of CAVUZJ010000007.1, from coordinate 206,625 downwards.
GGCCTCCTCAACGAAGGAAAGCGTCTCCGCGAAGAGCGCATCGGTCTCGGTCGGGAAACCCGCGATCAGGTCCGCGCCGATGGCAAGACCGGGGCGCAGCGTGCGGGCGCGGGCGATCGCCGCAAGCGCGGCGGCGCGGGAATGGCGGCGCTTCATCCGCTTGAGGATCAGATCGCTGCCCGCCTGGAGGGAGAAGTGCAGATGGGGCATCAGGCGCTCCTCCTCGGCGATGAGGCGCCAGAGATCGGCATCGATCTCGGCCGGATCGAGCGAGGAGAGCCGGAGCCTCGGCAAGTCCGGGACGAGCGCCAGAATGCGGCGGGCGAGGCTGCCGAGCGTCGGGCGCTCGGGCAGGTCGGCGCCGTAGGAGGTGAGGTCGACCCCCGTCAGCACGACCTCCTTGAGGCCCGCCACCACCATCGTCCGGACCTCGGCGGCGACGTCGCCGGCCGGCCGGCTGACGCTCGGGCCACGGCCGAAGGGGATGATGCAGAAGGTGCAGCGATGATCGCACCCCTGCTGGACCGGCACGTAGGCGCGGACGCGGCCGGCGAAATCGGCGCTCGCGCGGGCGGTGCCGCCCCAGCTCTCGGGGGCGAGCTTTGCGCCGTTGTCGAGCACGCGGGCGACGCCCGGCAGGCGGCTCCAGCGCTCGCGGTCGAGGGAAGCGGCGCAGCCGGTGACGACGATGCGTGCCGCGGGCTGCTCGCGGGCGACGCGGCGGATCGCCTGGCGGGCCTGGCGCTCGGCCTCGAGCGTCACCGCGCAGGTGTTGACGATCACCGTGCCCGAGAGGCCAGCTGCTTCGGCCTGGGCGCGCATGACCGCGCTCTCGTAACCGTTGAGCCGGCAGCCGAAACTGAGAACCGAGACGCTCATTGGGGATAGGAAGAAAGATCGACCTCGCCGGTGAAGGCGATGGCGACCGGGCCGGTCATCAGCACCTCGCCGTCGGCGCGCCATTCGATCGCGAGCGTGCCGCCCTCCATCGAGACCTCCATCGCGCGCCCGCCGAGCCCGAGCCGGCTCGCGTTCACGACCGCGGCGCACGCGGCGGAGCCGCAGGCGCGGGTGGCGCCGGCGCCGCGCTCCCAGACGCGAAGGCGCATCCGATCGGGTGCGAGGATGCTCGCGAAGCCGACATTCGTGCCCTCGGGGAAGAGCGGATCGTGCTCGATGGGCGGCCCGAGCTCGGCGAGCGGGATCGCGCGCGCGTCGGGGACGAAGAAGGTAATGTGGGGATTGCCGATCGAGAGCGCCGCGCCGCCGGTTTCGCCGCCGAGGGGCGGAAGGTGGAGCGTGTCGAGCGGGCGGGCGAGCGGGATTTCGTCCCAGGCGAAGCGCGGCGGGCCCATATCGACCCGCACCCGGTCGGGGGCGAGGATTTCCGCGGGGAGGATGCCGGCAACGGTCTCGATCGCGAGCCTTTCGCTGTGGCTCTCGGCGGCGAGCAGGATGGCGACGCAGCGGGTCGCGTTCCCGCACGCCCCGGCCTCGGAGCCGTCCGCGTTGCGGATGCGCATGAAGGCGTCCGCCCGCTCCGAGGGCTCGATCGAGATGAGCTGGTCGCAGCCGATGCCGCGGTGGCGGTCGGCGAGTGCCGCGGCCAGCTTGGGCGTGAGGCCGAGGCGGACGCGGCGCTCGTCGAACACCGCGAAGTCGTTTCCGGCTCCGTTCATCTTAACAAAGGGCATTTTCACGAAGGAGGCGCGCATGGCGGCACACATAGCCAAAGCGGCCCGGTTAGCGAACCCCCGGAAGAAGGCGGGCAATGCCTTGCACCGCCCCTTCCCCCTCGCTATAGAGCCGCCTCCCGCGCGCCCGGGCCCATTTGGGGCATGCCCGGCCGCGGCCGCCCCTTCCGGGCGAAGAGCGCGCAAGGAGAAAAAATGCCCAAGCTCAAGACGAAGTCTTCGGTGAAGAAGCGCTTCAAGATGACCGCGACCGGCAAGGTGATGTCGGGGCCGCAGGGCAAGCGGCACAACCTGATGGCCCGCACCCAGACGGCCAAGCGGTCCGCGCGGGGCAACCAGGTGCTGGTCGAGGCCGACGCGAAGACGGTGCGCCAGTGGGCGCCCTACGGGCTCGACTGAGGGATTTGCAGCCATGGCACGGGTCAAGCGTGGGGTGACCGCGCATGCGCGGCACAAGAAGGTGCTCGCGCAGTCGAAGGGCTTTTTCGGGCGTTCCTCCACCAACTACCGCATCGCGCTCGAGCGGCTCGAGAAGTCGCTGCAATACGCGTACCGGGACCGGCGCAACCGCAAGCGCGACTTCCGCGGGCTCTGGATCCAGCGCATCAATGCCGCGGCGCGCGAGCAGGGTCTGCCCTATTCGCAGTTCATCGCCGGGCTGAAGAAGGCCGGCATCGAGCTGGACCGCAAGGTGCTCGCCGCGATCGCCTATGACGATGCGGCCGCCTTTGCCGAGATCGCGAGGCAGGTCAAGGCCGCGCTCGCCTCATAGCTTCCTCGCCGCCTGCGATGACCGATGACCCCTCGGCCGATCTTGCAGCGCTCGGCCGCGAAGCCGGCGAGGCGATCGCGGGTGCGGGCGATTTGGCCGCGCTCGACGCGCTGCGCGTCGGCCTGCTCGGCAGGCAGGGACGGCTGACCGGGCTTCTGCGCGATCTTGGCACGCTGCCGGCGGAGGAGCGGCGGGAGCGCGGCGCGGCGCTGAACCGGCTCAAGGGCGAGTTCGAGGCCGCCATTGCCGAGCGGAAGCGGCATTTGGAGGCCGCAGCGTGGGATGCCGAGATCGCCGCCGAGCGGCTCGACATCACGCTGCCGCCGCGGCCTTCGCCCGCCGGGCTGATCCACCCGATCAGCCGCACCATCGAGGAGATCGTCGCGATCTTCGGGGCGCTCGGGTTCGGCGTCGTCGGCGGGCCGGAGATCGAGGACGACTGGCGCAATTTCGGCGCGCTGAACATCCCCGAGCATCATCCGGCCAGGCAGGACATGGACACGTTCTACCTGCCGGGGCTGCGGGAGGGCCGGCGGCGCGTGCTCCGCACCCATACCTCGCCGGGCCAGATCCGGACCATGCGGAGTGCTGCGCCGCCCTATCGCGTGATCGTCCCCGGCCGGACCTACCGCGCCGACCACGACGCCACGCACAGCCCGATGTTCCACCAGTGCGAGGGGCTGGCGATCGACCGGGCGATCACGCTCGGCCATCTCAAGGGCTGCCTGATCGATTTCCTGCGCGCCTTCTTCGCCAAGCCCTCGCTGCCGGTGCGCTTCCGATCGAGCTACTTCCCCTTCACCGAGCCTTCGATGGAGGTCGATATCGGCTGGGACCGCAGGACCGGCGAGATCGGGGCGGGGAAGGACTGGCTCGAGATTCTCGGCAGCGGCATGGTGCATCCGAGCGTGCTCGCCAATTGCGGCGTCGATCCCCGCGAATGGCAGGGCTTCGCCTTCGGGATGGGGATCGAGCGGATCACCATGCTGAAGCACGGCATCACCGATCTCCGCCCGTTCTTCGAGAGCGATCTGCGTTGGCTTCGCCATTACGGATTTTCCCCGCTCCAGCCGGCGATCCTGCACGAGGGGCTGTAGGGTGGGGATTGTAGCCGGATGAAGTTCTCGCTCGCCTGGCTCGGCACGCATCTCGAGACCGCGGCGCCGGTGGAACGGATCGCCGAGACCCTCTCGGCGATGGGGCTCGAGGTCGAGAGCGTCACCGACCGCGCCGCCGCGTTGGCACCCTTCCGCATCGCCGAGGTGCTCGAGGCCGCGCCGCATCCGAACGCCGACAGGCTCAAGGCCTGCCGTGTCGAGACCGGGAGCGGGCTGGTCTCGGTCGTCTGCGGCGCGCCCAACGCCCATACCGGGATGAAGGCGGTTTTCGCGCCGCCGGGCAGCGTCATTCCCGGCAGCGGGATCACTCTCAAGAAGAGCCTGATCCGCGGCGTCGAGAGCGCGGGCATGCTGCTTTCGGCGCGCGAGATGGGGCTCGGCGAGGATCATGACGGGATCATCGAGCTTCCCGCCGATGCGCCCGTGGGCGAAACATACGCGCATTGGGCCGGGCTCGACGACCCGGTGATCGAGATCGCGGTCACGCCCAACCGCGGCGACGCGCTCGCGGTGCGCGGGATCGCGCGCGATCTCGCCGCCGCCGGGATCGGGAGGCTGCTGCCCTGGGACGCGCCTCCCGTGCCCGCGCGGTTCGCAAGCAAGCTCGCGTGGGAAATCGCTTGGCCCGAAGCCTGCCCCTGGGTGCTGGGGCGCACCTTGCGCGGGGTGCGCAACGGGCCGAGCCCGCGCTGGCTCGCCGAGAGGCTGACCGCGATCGGGCTCCGGCCGATCAATGCGCTCGTCGATATCACGAATTTTTTCACCTTCGACCTCGGGCGACCGCTGCACGTGTTCGATGCGGCGAAGATCGCGGGCGAGAGGCTGACGATGCGGCGCGGCGCCGGCGAGACGTTCCGGGCGCTTAATGGACGCGACGTCACGGTTTCGGATCAGGACTGCGTGATCGCCGATGGGTCGGGCGTCGTCTCGCTCGGCGGAATCGTGGGCGGCGAGGGAACGGGGTGCGACGAGGCAACGAGCGCCGTCTTCATCGAGTGCGCGCTCTTCGATCCGGTGCGCGTGGCGGAAAGCGGAAGGCGGCTTGGGATTCTCTCCGATGCCCGCGCCCGCTTCGAGCGGGGCGTCGATCCGGCGCTGATGCCGCGTGCGGTCGAGGCGGTGAGCCGGATGATCCTCGATCTTTGCGGCGGCGAGGCGAGCGACATTGTTGCGGCCGGGGCCGAGCCGGCGTGGCAGCGGTCGGCGCGGCTTCGCTTCGCGCGGCTTGCCGAGCTGGGCGGGCTTACGGTGCCGGCCGGCGAGGCGGTGGCGATCCTCGAGCGGCTCGGCTTCGGCGTGGAGCGGCAGGATGAAGCTTCGGTCACGGTCGCCGTTCCGTCATGGCGGAACGACATCGCCGCCGGCGTCGCGCTCGACCTCGCGCCGGACCTGACGCAAGCCGCGGCGGAGGCGATGACCGAGGCCGCGGCGACCGTCGAGCCGGAAGTGGACCTCGTGGAGGAGGTGCTCCGCATAAGCGGGCTCGACACGGTCCCGCCCGTGTCGCTGCCGCAGGGGACCCCGGTTCCGGCAGCCTCGCTCGCGCCCGGAGAGGCGCGCGCGCAGCTTGCGCGGCGCGTCCTCGCCGCGCGCGGGCTCGCCGAGTGCGTGAGCTTCAGCTTCGTCGCGGCGCGCGAGGCGGAGTTGTTCGGGGCGGCGCCAGAGTGGCTGCGGCTGGAGAACCCGATCGCCGCGGACCTCGACCAGATGCGCCCGACCCCGCTTGCCTCGCTGGCGCTCGCGGCCGGGCGTAACGCGGCGCGCGGTTTTCCCGATGTCTCCCTGTTCGAGATTGGGCCCGCCTTCCTCGAGAGCGCCCCCGACGAGCAATGCCTGGTCGCGGCCGGGATCCGCACGGGGGCGACGGAGCGGAGCTGGATCGCGCCCTCCCGGCCGGTGGACGCGCTCGATGCCAAGGGGGATGCGCTCGCCCTGCTCGCCGCCCTCGGCGTGCCGGCCGAAGCCATCACCCTGACAGGGCCGGGTCCTGGGTATTATCACCCGGGGCGGTCGGGGCTCATCGGGCAGGGGCCGAAGCTTCCGCTCGGCCGCTTCGGGGAGCTGCACCCGCGCGTCATCGCGGCACTCGACCTGCCGCGGCCGGCGGTCGCGTTCGAGATCTTCCTCGACTCCGTGCCGATGCCCAAGCGCCGGGCGCGGCGCGCGCCGCCCGATCTCTCGCCGTTCCAGCCGGTCTCCCGCGATTTCGCCTTCGTCGTGGACGAAGAAGTGCCGGCCGAGTCGGTGCTCAGGGCCGCGCGCGGAGCGGAGCGCGGCCTGATCGCCTCGGTCACGCTCTTCGACGTCTTTGCCGGCCCCGCGATCGGGGCGGGGAAGAAGTCGCTGGCGATCGAGGTCGTTTTCCAGCCCCGCGAGCGCACGCTGACCGACGCCGAGATCGAGGCCGCCTGCCGGAACGTCGTCGCTGCGGTCGCCAAGGCGACCGGCGGCGTGCTCCGCGGCTGACGATCCGGGCGGCTGACAATCCGGCAAAACTTCCCTATTCGTTCCCCATGACCGACACACCGATCGCGCAGATCCGCAACTTCGCGATCATTGCGCATATCGACCACGGCAAATCGACGCTGGCGGACCGGCTGATCCAGTCCACCGGCGGGCTCTCCGAGCGCGAGATGGTGAGCCAGGTGCTCGACAGCATGGAACTCGAGCGCGAGCGCGGCATCACGATCAAGGCGCAGACCGTGCGGCTCACCTACCGGGCCGAAGACGGGCTCACCTACGCGCTGAACCTCATGGATACGCCCGGCCATGTGGATTTCGCCTACGAGGTGAGCCGCAGCCTCGCCGCCTGCGAGGGCTCGCTGCTCGTGGTGGACGCCTCGCAGGGCGTGGAGGCGCAGACGCTGGCGAACGTCTATCAAGCGATCGAGGCCGGCCACGAGATCATCCCGGTGCTCAACAAGATCGACCTGCCGGCAGCCGAGCCCGAGAAAGTGCGCCAGCAGATCGAGGAGGTGATCGGGCTCGACGCCTCCGCGGCGATCCCGATCAGCGCCAAGACCGGCAAGAACATCGAGGCGGTGCTCGAGGCGCTGGTGACGCGGCTGCCGCCGCCCGTCGGCGACCCGGCCGCGCCGCTCGCCGCGCTGCTCGTCGATAGCTGGTACGATCCCTATCTCGGCGTCGTCATCCTGGTGCGCGTCAAGGATGGTGTGCTGCGGCGCGGCGCGCGCATCCGCATGATGTCCACGGGGGCGGTGCACACGATCGAGCGGATCGGCGTCTTCACGCCCAAGATGGTGCCGACCGAGGATTTGGGCCCGGGCGAGATCGGCTTCATCAACGCGGCGATCAAGACGGTGGCGGACTGCCGCGTCGGCGATACCATCACCGACGACCGCCATCCGGCGACGACGCCGCTGCCCGGCTTCCGCCCCTCGGTGCCGGTGGTTTGGTGCGGGCTCTATCCGGCGGACGCCGACGATTTCGAGAAGCTCCGGGAGAGCCTGGCGAAGCTCCAGCTCAACGATGCGAGCTTCCACTACGAGCCGGAGACCTCCGCCGCCCTCGGCTTCGGGTTCCGCTGCGGGTTCCTCGGCCTGCTTCATCTCGAGATCGTGCAGGAGCGGTTGCACCGCGAGTTCGCGCTCGAGCTGATCGCGACCGCGCCTTCGGTGGTCTATCGCATCCACTTCACCAACGGCACGGTGCGGGAGCTGCACAACCCGGCCGACTGGCCCGACGGCAGCCTGATCGACCACATCGAGGAGCCCTGGATCAAGGCGACCATCCTGGTTCCCGACGAGCATCTCGGCGCGGTGCTCACGCTCTGCAACGAGCGGCGCGGCCAGCAGGCGGACCTCACTTATGTCGGCAACCGGGCGATGGCGGTGTACCGCCTGCCGCTGAACGAGGTGGTGTTCGATTTCTATGACCGGCTCAAATCGGTCTCGCGCGGCTATGCGAGCTTCGATTACCAGATGGACGGCTATGAAGAGGGCGACCTCGTGCGCATCACCATCCTGGTCAACAACGAGCCGGTGGACGCACTTTCCTTCATCGCCCATCGGGCGGCCGCGGAGAGCCGCGGGCGGGCCATCTGCGGGCGCCTGAAGGACCTCATTCCCCGCCAGCTCTTCAAGGTGGCGATCCAGGCCGCGATCGGCGGACGCATCATCGCCCGCGAGACGCTGGGCGCGCTGGCCAAGGACGTGACCGCCAAATGCTACGGCGGCGATATCACGCGCAAACGGAAGCTTCTGGAGAAGCAGAAGGAGGGCAAGAAGCGCATGCGCCAGTTCGGCAAGGTCGAGATCCCGCAATCGGCCTTTCTTGCCGCGCTCAAGATTGACGCGTGAGACCCTCTAAGCCGAAGAGCCTGCCCCCCGGCTTGCCGGAACGGCTTCGTCATAATTGATTAACACGCCCGCGTCGAGCGAAGCCGGTAGGTGTAGCGCCGTCCTCAGCGATTCTCCGGGAATATCATGACACGACAGACACTTCTGCTCTGCACGGCCGTCGGCACCCTGGCGGTCGGCGTTGGCGTCTGGACCCACGGCTCCCTCGCCCAGACCCCACCGGCAGGGGCGACCGCACCGGCGAGTCTCGCCGGCCCGAGCCCGGCCGATTCCCTCCCGACGGCGACGCCGATCAAGCACGTGGTGGTGATCTTCCAGGAGAACGTCTCGTTCGACCATTATTTCGCGACCTACCCGAACGCCACCAACCCGCCGGGCGAGCCCGCCTTCACCGCTGTTGCCGGCACCCCCACCGTCAACAACCTCGTCGCCGCCGATCTGCTGACGAACAACCCGAACTCCACCAACACGGCGAACGGCACGGACGCCGCCGAGCCGTTCCGGCTCGATCGCACGCAGGCGGCGACCGCCGACCAGAACCACGGCTACACGGCCGAGCAGCAGGCCTATGACGGCGGCAAGGCCGACCTCTTTCCCAAGTACACGGGCAAGGGCACGCCGGGCGGGGTCGGCGCCTTCGGAACCAAGGGCCAGGTGATGGGCTATTACGACGGCAACACCGTCACCGCGCTTTGGAACTACGCCCAGCATTTCACGATGAGCGACAACGCCTATACGGACACCTACGGGCCCTCGACGCCGGGCGCGCTCGAGGTGGTCTCCGGCCAGACCAATGGTGTTCAGCTCGTCGCCACGACCAAGAAGCCGTACACGCTCGGCTCGACCTCGGTACTATATCCATGACGGGGCAGGCGGGATCGGGCTGGTCTCCGACGTCGATCCCGGCCACGACGTCTGCTCGAAGCCGACGGACCAGGTGATGATGGAGGGGAAGAACATCGGCGATCTGCTCAACGCCGCCTCCATCACTTGGGGCGGCTTCATGGGCGGGTTCGATCTCGGCATCAAGAACGCCAACGGCACCACCGGGTGCGCACGGAGCACCTATTCCGCGGTGGTGCACGCGACCGTTCCCGACTACATCCCGCACCACAACTGGTTCCAGGTACTACGCCTCGACCGCCAACCCGACGCATGCCCGGCCGGCCTCGCTTGCGGCGATCGGCTACAGCTTCGATCATGACGGGAAGCCCGACCCGGCGAATCACGAGTATGACCTTCTGGATTTCTACAGTGCGGTGAAGGAAGGCAATTTCCCGGCGGTCTCCTACATCAAGATGCCGGGCTACCAGGACGGGCACGCCGGCTATTCGGATCCGCTCGACGAGCAGGCCGGGGTCGTCACCCTGATCAACTTCCTCGAGCAGCAGCCCGACTGGAAGAACACCGCGATCGTCGTCACCTGGGACGATTCCGACGGCTGGTACGATCACGCCTTCGCCAAGCCGACCAATGCGTCCTTCGACCCTGAGGCCGACCAGCTCGACGGACCCGGCAAGTGCGGCAGCGGCACGCCGCTCCCGGGCGTGGCGGGCAAGCCCGTCAACGGCCGCTGCGGCCCCGGGACGCGCCTTCCCTTCTTCGTCATCTCGCCCTGGGCCAAGGCGAACGACGTGAGCCACACCCCGATCTCGCAGGCCTCGGTCGTGACCTTCATCGAGGACAACTGGCTCAAGGGCGAGCGGCTGGGCGGCGGCTCGTTCGACGCCACCACCGGCTCGATCATGGACATGTTCGATTTCTCGTCCACGGGCGGCCACAATCCGCCGCTCTTCCTCGATCCGGCGACAGGCGCGGTCATCGCGCACCCCTGACGAGGGTAGAAGGGGGAGGGTGAGCAGCCGCGCAGGCCATCCGGGCGCCGGGCGTCGTGGGCTCTCGGCGCCCGGGTCCCTGACGTGGCGGCGATGGCGCTGGCCGCTCCTCGGCGCCGGGGTCGTGCTCGCGCTGCTGATCGGCGCCGGCAGCGTCACAGTCGCGGAAAGCCCGGTGCCGCTCGGCCAATGGCTCAGCGATCCGATCGCGAGCTATATTTTGAGCGAGGGCGAGAATCCGCACCCCGTGGCGCTCGTCCGCCCGCCCGCCCTGCCCTTCTCGGCGATGGCGCAACTCGGGCAGCGCATCTTCTTCGACCCCCGCCTCTCCTCCTCCGGCAAGCTTGCCTGCGCCTCCTGCCATAGCCCGGCGCATGCCTATGGCCCGCCCAATGCGCTGCCCGCCATGCTCGGCGGGCCGGACCTCACGCGCCAGGGCGTGCGCGCCGTGCCCTCGCTCATGTATCTCGAGCGTCAGCCCAATTTCAGCATCGGCCCCGACAACGATACGAACGAGACGGTGAGCCTGACCCAGATGGCGGCGGCCAGCCAGGACGCTTCGCGCACGCAGAAGACCGCGCGGGACACCGCCGCGACGGCTGCCAATCTCGTGCCGCAGGGCGGGCTTTTCTGGGACGGCCGCGCCGACACGCTGCAGGGCCAGGCCTTCTACCCGCTCCTCAACCCTTTCGAGATGGATGGCGGCAGCATCGGCGAGGTCGCGGGCAAGCTCCGGCACGCAGCCTACGCTTCCCAATTCGTGCAACTGTTCGGGCCGGGGATTTTCGCCAGCCCGCGGATGACGGTCGCGGAAGCGATGTTCGCCGTGGCCCGCTACGAGATCGAGGATCCCGCCTTCCATCCCTACACCAGCAAGTACGATGACTGGCTCGAAGGCCGGGCGCGGCTCACGCGCGCGGAAATGCGCGGCTACGTCCTGTTCAACGATCCGCTGAAGGCCGATTGCGGCGGCTGCCACCTCGACCAGCCGGACCCCGACGGAAGGCCGCCCCTCTTCACCGACCATCAGTTCGAGGCGCTCGCGGTGCCGCGCAACCCCGCTCTCGCCGCCAACCGCAACCCCGACTATTTCGACCTCGGCATCTGCGGCCCGTACCGGACGGACATGGCAACCGAGACGCAGTATTGCGGCCTCTTCCTAACGCCGACCCTACGCAACGTCGCGACCCGGCACGTCTTCTTCCACAACGGCGTCTATCACAATCTTCAGCAAGTCATGGATTTCTACGATTTCCGCGACACCGAGCCGGGAAAGATCTACCCACGCGGCCCGAACGGGAAGGTCGAGAAATACAACGACATCCCGCCGCGCTACTGGGCCAATGTCGACGTGATCGATCCGCCCTTCAACCGCAAGCTCGGCGAGCTTCCGGCAATGACCGCGAAGAACGAAGAGGATATCATCGCCTTTCTCAAGACCCTCACCGACGGCTACCGGCCCGCTGCGAAGCGCTGAGTAAGGCGGGCGCGGCGGAGGATTTTTGCGATCCCCGCCGCTGGCCGCCACCCGGCAGAGAGGGATCGTACACGGGCCTTCCCATCGGCCGCATGCGAAGCGTGCCGTCACGAAGCTCGTTCACCCGCTCCCGCGCGATATCCACGTACCGCGGCACGATGTCGCAGCCATAGCCTGCACGATCATGCTTCAGCGCCGCGATGATGGCGGAGCCGACGCCCATGTAGGGGTCGAGCACCGCATCGCCCGGCCGGGTCAGCGCCAGCACGAGCCGCTCGACCAGCTCGATCGGGAACTGGCAGGGATGCACCGTCTTCTCGACATGGTTGTTCTTCACGTTTGGGAAGATCCATACGTCGCCGGGGTTCTTCCCGAGCGGATTGCCCGAGAGCTGGCCGGCCTTGGGTCCCTTGAAATGCTTCTTGCCGGGATATTTGGAGGGAACGCGGATCGGGTCGAGGTTGAAGACGTAGTCGTCCCCCTTGGTGAACCACAGGATCGTCTCGTAGCGGCCGGAAAGCCGCTTGCTGCAGTGCAGGCCGTGCCCGAAGTGCCAGACGATCCGGTTGCGCAGGCGCAGGCCCTGGTCGCGAAAGATCGGATAGAGCACGAGGTCGAGCGGAAAGATTTCGCCGTCCTGAACGTGATTGCCGACCTGCCAGCAGAGGGAGCCGCGCGGGCTTAAGATGCGGACGCACTCCGCGATCACTCGAGTCTGCTGCTCGATATAGATTTCGAGGGCGCGCCGCCTTTCGTAGGTCTTGCCGATATTGTAGGGCGGCGAGGTGACGACGAGCTGCATCGACCCCGCCGCCAGCGGGCGCATGAAATCGAGGTTGTCCTGGCAGCAGAGGACGGCCTGACTGTCCGCATGGCGCGGGAACAGCGCGGCCTGCCTCATGATGACCGGACTCCCGTGCAAGCGGAGGCGGGCGCCGGGTTCGGCCGGCCGGGGATGGTTTGCGCCCCGTAGCGGGTGTCCCATTCGTCCTGCACCGCCTGGAGCACGGCCATCGCCGGCAGCACCGAGGGGCCGGAGGCGCGCGGGGGGCGGCCTGCGCGCACGGCCTCGAGGAAATCGAAGATAATGCGGGCGGCATTCTCCTGCTCGGGCGCGATGGCGACGGTGCCCGAGGCGGTGCGCAGCGTGTTCGCGAGGATATCGAAGAAGTAGGTGTCCCGGTCGGTGACGATCAGCTTGTCGTAGAAACGGTAGGAGGCGTGGTACGAGCCGTGCACGAGCAGCGTCGCGTCCCGCTCGGTCTCGACGAGGACGACGCACTCCATCGGGATTCCCGTGCGCTCGTGGCAGGGACCGAGATGGCCCGCGACCCGCCGGATCGGAGCGCCATCGAAAAGATAGAGCCCGAGATCGACGAAATGGCAGAAATGATGCCAGAGGATATTGTCGGTCCAGCTCCGGACATAGCCCGTGGCGCCGACGTTCCTGAGGCGGGGGATGAAGAAGCGGCCGGCGATATGGCGGATCGTTTCCTCCCCGGCGGCGAGGCGCGCGCGCAGCGCGTCGCGCTCGGCGCGGAAGCGCATCGGGTGGCTGAGGCCGTAGATTTTGCCGCTCTTCTCGCCCGCCGCCACCACGCGCTCGGCGCCCGCGAGGCTCATTGCGATCGGGATCTCGATCAGCGTGTGCTTGCCCGCCTCCAGGCAGGCAATCGCCTGTTCCTCGTGCTGCTCGCTCGGCGTGGCGAGCACGACCACATCGATGTCCGGGTCGGCGAGCGCTTGGGCGAGCGAGATCGTCCATTTGCGATATCCGTAGCGCGCGGCGAATTCCGCCGCGGCCTCGGGCCGGCGCCCGACGGCGGTGTGCAGCACGGCATCCGTCCGGCGGAGCGCCTCGGAATGCCACACCCCCATCATCCCGTAGCCGACCATGCAGACATTCATCGCGTTTCTTCCCCGACCACTCGCTCAACCGATCCGCAGTCCCGCCTGCTCGGCCGCCGCGCGGAGGTGGGAAAAACCCTTGCGCGCGTAGGCGAGCGGAGGCGCCGTGGCCGGGTCCTGCTCGGCCTCCACGATCAGCCAGCCGGCATAGCCCGCCTTGGCGACCGGGGCGAGGGCGGCGGGGAAATCGACCACGCCGTCCCCCGGCACGGTGAAGACGCCGCCCACCACCGCGTCGAGGAAGCTCCAGCGCTCGCGATGCGCGCGGGCCAGAACATCGGGACGCACATCCTTGGCGTGGACGTGATTGACGCGCCCGGCCCAGCGCGCGGCGACGCGCGCCGGGTCCTCGCCCGCGAAATGGAGATGCCCGGTGTCGAGGAGGAGGCCGACGCTCGGCGGCGTCCCTTCGAGCAACCGGTCGATTTCGGCCGCCTTCTCGATCACGGTTCCCATGTGATGGTGGAAGGCGATCGCGACGCCCTGCTCGGCCATCCACGTGCCGAGCCGGCCGAGCCGGTCAAGGAAAACGGGCCACTCCGCCTCGCTCATCAATGGCCGCTCCGCCACCGGCACGTCCCGCCTTCCCTGCACGGTGCCCGACGTCTCGGCGAACACCATCACGCGGCAGCCGAGAGCGCGCAAAAGCTCGAAGTGCGGGCGCATCGCCGCGATCTCTTCCTCGACCGGGCGGTGCCGGAGCTGCGCCCCATACCAGCCCGAGACCAGGGCGAGGCCGTGGCGGCCGAGCACCTCGGCCAGCGCCGCCGGCTCGCGCGGGAACTTGTTGCCCATCTCGATGCCCGTGAAGCCGGCCGCGTGGGCCTCCGCGAGGCAGGTCTCGAGCGGCGTCTCGCCGCCGAGCTCGGGCAGGTCGTCGTTGCTCCAGGCAATCGGGTTGGTGCCCATGCGCACGCTCACGGCTGAGTCCTCCCTGTCGCCCAGGCCAGGGGGCTTTGCCCCCTGGAACCCCCAGCAAAGGCGGAGCCTTTGCAATCCATTACTTAAAGCAAATGGGGGTCTGGGGCCTCAAGGCCCCAGCGGGGTTGCAAGGGGCAGAGCCCCTTGCGTTAGTGGGCCGCCACGGCTCCGGCGGCCTTCGGCCGCGGCATCAGCGCCAAGAGCGCGATCGCGCCGATCAGCACCACGCCCATGCCGAAGAAGCAATCGCTGTAGGTCATCGTGTAGGCCTGGCTCCGCACCATCGCGGCGAGCTCGCCGAGAGCCTGCTGCGAGGCGAGGCCTATCGGCGTGCCCCGGGCGATGAGCAATGAGGCCGCATGGTCGAGCCAGGCATGAACGTCCGGCGAGGTGATGGTCAGGCGCTGGGAGATGATGTCGAAATGGTAGTGCTCGCGCATCGTCGTGAAGGTCGAGAGCATGGCGATGCCGAGCGAGCCGCCGAGATTGCGGAACATGTTGAAGAGCGCCGAGCCCTGCGCCTGGTCGGCGCGCGCGAGGCCGCCCGTCGCGAGCGAGGAGAGCGGCACGATGATGAAGGGCTGGCCGAGCGCGCGGACGAGCTGCGGCAGGCGAAGCTCCGGGCCCGCGGTGAGCGGGCTCATATAGCCGTTCATCACGCAGCTTATGCCGAAGAGCAGGAAGCCGAACGCGACGAGCAGCCGGGAATCCACCCGCTTCATGATCATCGGCACGAAGGGAATGATGAGGAGCTGCGGCGCGCCGGCCCACATCACCACCTCGCCGATCTGCAGCGCATCGTAGCCCTGCACCTGGCCGAGATAGACCGGCAGCAGATAGACCGAGCCGTAGAGCCCGAGCCCCATCACGAGCCCGAGCAGCGAGGCGGCGCCGAAGCCGCGCCGCGCGAGCAGGCGGAGATCGAGGAACGGCTCGCGGCGCAGAAGCTCGATCACGATGAAGGTCGGGATGGCGATCGCCGCGGTCGCCGCCGCATAGCGGATCCACTCGGTCGTGAACCAGGCCTTGTCCTCACCCTCCTCGAGCATGGCGATCAGCGAGCCGAGCCCGGCGGCCATGAAGAGAATGCCCCACCAATCTCCGTTGCGCAGCAGATGAAGCTGCATCTTCTCGCGCTCGATGCCGTACCAGACGGCGCCGATCACGGCGAGTGCCGGGATCGCGTTGATGAAGAAAATCCAGTGCCAGGACCAGGCATCGGTGAGCCAGCCGCCGATGGTGGGGCCGATCGCGGGGGCGAAGGTCGCGGTGACGCCGAACATGGCGAGCCCGACCGGCTGGCGGGCCGGAGGCAGCTTGCTCAGGATGATGGTGAGCGCGGTCGGGATCAGCACGCCACCGGTGAAGCCCTGACCGACGCGGAAGAGGATCATCTCGGTGAGGCTGCTCGCGGTGCCGCAGAGCATCGAGAAGATCAGAAAGAGGACGGTGTTGGCGATCAGATAGAGGCGGAGCGAGAAGACGCGAGAGAGCCAGCCGGTGAGCGGGATCACCACGATTTCGGCGACCAGATAGGCGGTCGAGATCCAGCTTCCCTGGTCCGACGAGGCGGAGAGCCCGCCTTCGATGTTGGTGAGCGAGGCGTTGGTGATCTGGATGTCGAGCACCGCCATGAAGGCGCCGAGCACGCCGCCCAGGACCGCGATCCAGTCGCGGAGCGGGACGCGATCGGCGGTCACCGCGAAGCGTCCTCGGCGAGCGCCACCGGCGCGGATTGACGCGGTGCGGCGGTGTTCACCGTGGCCTCCACCGAGAGCCCGGGCCGGAGCGCGCTGACCAGCGGATCGCTCGCGGCGAGCGCGATCTTCACCGGGACGCGCTGGACGATCTTGGTGAAGTTGCCGGTCGCGTTCTCGGGCGGGAGCAGCGCGAACTGCGAGCCGGAGCCCGGGGAAAGGCTTTCGACGGTGCCGTGGAACTCGTGGCCGGGGAAGGTGTCGATCGCGAGCGTTACCGGCTCGCCCGCGGTCATGCGCGCGAGCTGGGTCTCCTTGAAGTTGGCGGTGACGTAGATCTGCGCGCCCATCGGCACCACCTGGAGCAGCGGCGTGCCGGGCGCGACGTAGGCGCCGAGGCGGACGCCGCGATCGCCCACCACGCCGGCGAAAGGTGCTGTGATCACGGTGTAGGAGAGATTGAGCTTGGCCGTTTGCAGCTCGGCCTGGGCTGCCTTGAGCGAAGCCGCGGCCATCTCGCGCTCGGCCGCGAGCACGCCGATCTGGCGCTCCGCGGCCGTCAGCCCCGCTTCGTCGCGCGCGAGCCTTGCGTCGCTCTCGCTCAAGTCCGCCGCGGTGCGCTCTGCCGTCTGCACGGTGCCGAAGCCGGTTTGGCTCAGGCGCGCATAGCGGGTGGCATCGGCCTGGGCAAAGCCGACCGCGGCGTGGTCGGCGGCGATGATGGCGCGGCTGGAGGCGACATTCGCCACCTGCTCGGCGATCTCGGCGCCGACGTCGCCGAGCTTGGCCTCGGCCGAGGCGACGTCCGCCTGAGCCTTGGCCAGCGCGGCCCGGAACGGCCGGTCGTCGATCTCGGCCAGCACCTGCCCCGCGCGTACCGGCTGGTTGTCGGTGACGTCGAGGGCGGCGATCGTGCCCGCGACCTGGGGGCTCACCGTCACGCTGTCGGACTCGAGATAGGCATCGTCGGTCGAGGCAAGGAACTTGGTCGCCTCCCACCAGCGGTAGCCGGCGACGCCGAGGACGCCGACGGCGAGGAGCGCCGCGGCGCCGATCAGCCGGCGGCGCTGGCGGCGGAGGCGCTGCATCCCGGGGCGGGAGATCACCTCGCCCGGCAGGCCGCCGGGCTCGCGCAGGGTCAGCGGCGCGCGGATCGTCTCGTCGTCCCACTCGGGCGCGAGCTTATCGAGGGTCCAATCGGGGGCGGTCTGGTCCATTGGGGTCTCCAAGGCGAGGCGGAACTGAACTGAACGGTTCAGTCAAATATCCCTGGCGACCGGTCCGGTCAACGCTAAACTGAACCGTTCAGTATTCCCTGGGTGCAATGCACAAATGCGCCGGAGGGTGGACCCGGGGGTTGACAAAACTGAACCGTGCAGTTTATTCGCATGCATGTCGCAAGCAGAGACGATTCCGGACCAGACCGACCCGACCCCCAAGCAGCGGGACATCGCCGAGGCGGCGACGCGGCTCTTCATGTCGCAGGGCTATGCGGCGGTCTCGATGGACGCGATCGCCCGCGCCGCCGGGGTCTCGAAGGCCACGCTCTATGCCTACTTCGCCTCGAAGGACCGGCTTTTCGCGAGCCTGGTGGGGGCCGCCTGCAAGCGCTCCGGCCCGGGGTCCCTCGAGTTCACCGAGGGCGAGGCCGACCTTCGCGCCACCCTGACCGCGCTCGGTGACCGGGTGCTCCGCTTCATGCTCGAGGAGCAGTCGCTTGCCATCTACCGCGTGGTGATGGCCGAGGCGGCGCGCTTCCCCGAGCTTGGCCGCGCCTTCTACGAGCGCGGCGCCAGCGCTTCGCGCCACCACCTTGCCACCTGGCTCGAACGGCAGATGCAAGCCGGGAGGCTGCTCGTGCGCGACCCAGGGCTTGCCGCCGAACACTTCGTGGGGCTCCTGCGCACACATCTGCATATGCGCGCCCTGCTCGGCATCGATCCCCCGCCCACGGATGCCGAGATCGAGACCACGGTCGCGGCCGCGGTCGAGGTCTTCCTTCGCGCCTACGCGCCGGAGAATCCGTCCGCCGTCTGATGCCGCCTCCCGGTGGCGCGTGGCCGCGCGTGGGGTAGGCTCCCTCCATGACCGAAGCCAAGCTCGCCCTCGTTACCGGCGGCGCCCGCGGCATCGGTGCCGCGATCGCGGCGCGTCTCGCCGCCGAAGGCTGGGGCGTCATCGCGGCGGACCGCGATCCCCTGCCGGCGCCCACGGCGCGGGTGCGCGCCGTCCGCTGCGATGTCACCGACGAAGAAGCGGTTGCGGCGATGATCTCCGATATCCGCGCCGAGGTCGGAAAGCTCCACGCGCTCGTCTGCAACGCCGGCATCATGGTGCGCAAGCCGCTCGGCCTGCTCAGCCTCGCCGAGTGGTCGCGCGTGCTCGCGACCAATCTCACCAGCACCTTTCTCCTCGTCCGCGCCGCCGAGGATCTGCTGCGCGCCGCCCACGGTGCGGTCGTCACCATCGCCTCGACCCGCGCGCACATGTCCGAGCCGCACACCGAATCCTACGCCGCCTCGAAGGGCGGGCTCGTGGCGCTCACCCACGCGCTTGCCGTGAGCCTCGGCCCCGCGGTCCGGGTCAATTGCGTCTCTCCCGGCTGGATCGACACCCACGGCGAGGCGCTGAGCGAAGGCGACCACGCCCAGCACCCGGCCGGGCGCGTCGGAAGGCCGGAGGACGTGGCCTCCCTCGTCGCCTGGCTCGTCGGCCCCGAGAGCGGATTCGTTACCGGATCGGAGTTCATCGTCGACGGCGGGATGACGCGCAAGATGATCTACGTCTGAAAGAGCCGCCGCGAGGCGATGCGCGCGCCCGCGGCGAGCGAGGCGAGCTTGGCCCAGACGACGTCCTCCGCGACCCGCCCACGCCCGGCCGAAGTGTCGAACCCGCAATCGGTGCCGGCGATGACGCGCCGCGGATCGCCCACCGCCGCGGCGATCCGCTCGATCCGCTCCGCGACCACCTCCGGGTGCTCGACGAAATTGGTGAGCACGTCGATCACGCCGGCGACCACGATCGGCCCGTCCGCGCCCTTGAGCGCCTCGAGGCAGCGATATTCGTGGGCGTGGCGCGGATTGGCGAAGGGCAGCACGAAGGCGCCGACCTCCGCCTCGAGGATCGGGGGCAGGATCTCGGCAAGCGGCACGTCGCAATCGTGCGGCCCCTCGTAGTTGCCCCAGCACGCGTGCAATCTCACCCGATCGCGCGGCACGTTCTCGAGCGCCCGGTTGATCGTCTCCACCACGCGCGCGACGAAGGCGAGGAAATCGCCGAGCGGACGATCCTGATACGAGGCATGGCGCTCGAGCGCGAGATCGGGCGCGTCGATCTGCAAGAGGAAGCCGTGCCGCACGATCGTTTCGTATTCGACGCGAAGTGCCTCGCCGAGTGCGGCGAGATAGTCCGTGTCGGTCGCGTAATGGGCATTGCGCAGCGCCGCGGCGACGATTCCGGGCGAAGGCGCGGTGAGGAACGCTTCCGGGAACCCGCCGCCGAGCGCGTCCAGCACCGCGCGAAACGCCCGGCACTCGGCCTCGATCGGCCCCGCGCCCCGGTAGCGCACCTCGCCCACCGCTTCGGGGAGACGGCCGGTGTTGCTCACCGCCTCGCCCAGCGCATCGTGCGCCGCCTTCCAGGCACGGAAGGCCGGATATTTGGCCACATCGGCGAAAGCGGGCCGGTCCCAGCCGCCGCCGAAGCCGCTCATTCGGCGGCGCAGGTAGAGAAAGAACGCCTCGCGACTCTGCTCGCCGTCATTGCCGATATCGATGCCCGCCGCGAGCTGCTTGGGCACGATTTCGGCCAGCGCCTTTTGCCCCGCGGCGGCGAGCGCCTCGGGATCGACCGGCTCGCCTCGTTCGCGCATGGCATAGAGCGCGGTGAGCGGCGCCGGGCGCGGCAGGCTTCCCGTGTGCGTCGTCAGGATCCGGCTTTCGCTTCGGAGCATCCTGTTCCTCCCTCCTCGCAAGGGCTGCCAGCTTGACGGAATGAAGGCGCCCTCGCCACGCTCGCTCGACGCGAGAAGAGGAGGAAACGATGGGTGCCACCCAGTATCGGCACGGGGAGGATTGGCTCGGCCTCGCCGGCGCAATCGCCGTGATCACCGGCGCCGGCGGGGGTATCGGCCGGGCGGTGGCCCATGGCTTCGCCCGCGCCGGCGCCGCGGCACTCGCCCTGCTCGACCGCGACGAAGCTGCCGCCGCCGCAACGGCGCGGGAGATCGCGGGGCTGCGCGCGCTGGCGCTCGCCTGCGACGTCGCCGATCCGGCGAGCGTCGCCGCTGCCGCCGTGCGCGCCGAGGCCGAGCTTGGGCCCGCCGACGTGCTCGTGAACAACGCGGGCCTCCTCCGCCCAGGACCGCTCGCCACGCTCTCGTTCGCCGAGTGGAATGCGCTCATCGCCACCAACCTCACCGGCTACTTCCTGTGCGCCCAGGAATTCGGCCGCCCGATGCTCGCCCGCCGGCGCGGCGCGCTCGTTCATGTCGCTTCGATCGCCGCCTCGCACCCGCAGGGCTTCAGCGGCGCCTACAGCGTGAGCAAGGCCGGCGTGGTGATGCTCTCCCGACAGCTCGCCGTCGAATGGGGAGAATTGGGGATCCGGAGCAATGTCGTGAGCCCCGCCCTCGTGCGCACGCCGATGAGCGAGGCGTTCTACCGCGTGCCGGCGATCGCCGAGCGCCGTGCCGCCATGGTGCCGCTCAAGCGCGTCGCCGCGCCTGCCGACATTGCCGAAGTGGTTCTTTTTCTCGCAAGCCCCCGCTCGGGATACGTCAACGGGGAGGAAATCCTCGTCGATGGCGGCTTCGCCCGCACGCTCATGGACCTCGTGCCGCGCCCGGGATTCGACCGCGCGGAGCACACCAATCGCTGACGCGTCTCAGACCGGATAGCCCGGCGCCGCCGCCGCCATGCCGCCGAAGAGCCCAAGCATCCGGCTGCGCCAGGCAGCAACGGGATCATCCGCGGCGAGCAGGCGATAGTCGCTGATGCAGCGTGCCCATTGGAAGGCACCGAACAGCGTGTAATCGGGATAGAGCGGATGTGCGCCGCCGAGGAAGTCCTGCTTCGCCAGCACCTGGCGCACCGGCTCGAGGCTCGCGCGGAAGGCGGGCAGACGCGTGTCGCGATCCGCCACCGCCGCCTCGAGGCTCATGCCGAATCGGGCCTCGCGGCTGGCGCGGAAATACTCGCGGTCCTTGGCGGCGACATGCCCCCAGATGTCGAGCACCAGCATGCGGACGAGGGCGGCGTTCACCGCCGTATCCGTCCAGGCGGTGAGGAACCGCGAGAGCGCCTGCCCGCCCGCGCCGCCGAAGAGGGATGGGCGCTCGGGATAGGCCGCCTCGAGATACTCCGCGATCGCTTGCGAATCCGCGATCCATTGCTCGCCCTCGACCAGCACGGGCACGCGCGGCTGGCCCGACTTCGCGATCGCCTCCTTATCCGTGAAGCGCCAGGGCACGCACTCGGCTTCGAGCCCTTTGTGCGCGAGCGCCATCCGGATCCGCCAGCAATAGGGGCTGAACCGCCGCTCCGCCTCGGCACCCGCCAGCTCGTAGAGTTGCATCGCCTTCTCCCCGCCCCCTTGCCTTGGCCATCGAAGCCCTTAGCATTCGCGCAGCACGCGGTCCGCGCCAAGAGGGGAGAACGCCTATGAGCAGCAGCTTTGCGCTTGGCGAGATCACGATCACGCCCATCGTCGAGCAGCAGCGGCCGCTCTTCGATATCTTCGAGTTCCTCCCCGGCGTCACGCCCGAGATCTACGACGAGAACCGTTCGTGGCTCGAGCCCTGGGCGGTCGATCCCGCGACGCAAAAGCTCATCCTCTGCGTGCAGTCCTACCTCGTGCGCACGCCGCACCATACGATCCTGGTCGATAGCTGCGTCGGCAACGACAAGGAGCGGCCGCAGCGCCCTTTCTGGCATAAGATGAAGGGGGAAGCGTTCATGCAGGGCCTCGCCGCCGCCGGCGTCTCGCCCGCCGATATCGACTTCGTCATGTGCACGCACCTGCATGTCGATCATGTCGGCTGGAACACGCGCCTCGAGAACGGGCGCTGGGTGCCGACCTTCCCCAACGCGCGCTATCTCTTCTCCGAGCGCGAGCTTGCGTACTGGACTTCGCTCAACGCCAAGGACCCGATCGCCTGCATCGCCGACAGCGTTCTGCCGATCCTCGATGCCAAGCAGGCTGATCTCGTCAGAAGCGACTACGCCCTCAACGATCACGTCCGCCTCATGCCGACGCCGGGCCATACGCCGGACCACTTCGCCGTCGCCGTCGGGAGCGGCCGCGACGCGGCCGTGCTCACCGGCGATCTCATGCATTCGCCGATCCAGGCCCGCTATCCCGAGATCTCCATGCGCGCCGACTTCGACCCGAAGCAATCCGCCGCGACCCGCCGCTCCTTCCTCGAGCGCTACTGCGACACCGAAACGCTCTGCTGCACGGTGCATTTCCCGCAACCCTCCTCGGGCCGCGTCTCCCGCTGGGGCGAAGGGTTCCGCTGCACGCCGGTCACGGCCTGAGCGGGCAGCCGGGCGGAGCCGGAAGAGATGCGCAAATTCGCGGGCCCGGCCGGAAGCGTGACGCGCATGGAGGTCGCGAGCAAGGCGCTCGTGGGCAACCTGCTCGGCGACCCTGCCGTGCGCGCGGTCGATGTGTACGTCCCCGCGGCGCATGACGGAAGCGGGCTGCCGCTGCTGGTGGACCTTGCGGGCTTCACCGGCAGCGGGCTTTCGCACACCAACTGGATCGGCTTCCGCGAGAATGTGCCGGAGCGGCTCGATCGGCTGATCGGCGAGGGCCACATGCAGAAGGTGGTCGCGGCCTTCCCCGACTGCTTCACCCGGCTCGGCGGCAATCAGTACATCAACTCCGCGGCGATGGGTGCCTGGGAGGACTTTTTGCTGGGCGAGATGCTGCCCGCGGTGGAGAGGCGGTTCCGTTGCGGCGGCATCGGCCGCCGCGGCGTGTTCGGCAAGTCCTCGGGTGGCTATGGCGCGATCACCCACGCGCTCCGGCACGCCGACATCTGGGCCGCCGCGGCATGCCATTCGGGCGACATGGGATTCGAGCTCTGCTACCTCCCCGACATGCCCGCGGTTCTGCGCGCGCTCGCGCGGACCGACAATTCCATCGAACGGTGGTGGACGGAGCTCGAGGCGGCGAAGAAGCAGCCTGAAGGCGCGGGCAAGGTGATCAATGCGCTCGCCATGGCGGCGAGCTACGACCCGGATCCCGGAGAATTCCTCGGAATGAGATTGCCGGTCACATTCGATACCTGCGAGATCATCGCCGAGCGCTGGCAGAATTGGCTGCGGCAGGATCCCGTGGTCGCGCTTGAATTGAGCGCGGACAATCTCCGCCTCCTGAAGGCGCTCTATATCGATTGCGGCCGGAGCGATCAGTTCAACCTGCTCTACGGTGCTCGCCGCTTCGCACGCCGGCTCGCGGAGCTCGGCATCGCGCATCGCTACGAGGAGTTCCCCGACAACCATAGCGGGGTCGACTATCGGATGGACGAGAGCCTGCCGTTCCTCGCCGCCGCGCTCTCAAGCTGAGCGAGACGCATCGACCTGCTCATCATTGCTCGAGCATGTAACGGATGGCGAAGGTCACCGTGGTCTCGGCGCCTTTCATCGTCGCCGGGAGGGGCGGCAGCGCTGCGCCGCGCAGCAATTCTTCCGCTGCCCGATCGAGAATGTCGGACCCGCTTCCGCGCAGCACGGCGACCGCGAGCACGCGCCCGCTGCGGGCGACGGTGAAGCGGAGGATGACGGTCCCCTGCTCGTCGCGCTGCTGCGCGAGCGCCGGATAGGATTTGTGAGCGTCCAGCCATGCGCTGACCGCCCTGATCCAAGAGGAGCTCTGCGCCGCCGGTGCCGGCGCACCGGGGCCGGCCGTGGGCCGCGATGGTGGGCTGGTTCGGGCGCCGGCCTCGGGAGCCGGCGCAGGTGCGCGCCGCGCGAGCGGGTGCGGCGGTGATCGGTGAGGCGCGAACGGCACGGGCCGCGGGATCGGGCGGGGCGCGAGCTGCTCCGGCGGGGGGGGCGGCGGGAGCGGCAGCGCCGGGGGAAGCGGTTCGACCCTGATCGGGCGTGGCGGCGGGGCCGGCGCGAGCGGAGCCGGAGGCGAGGACGGTGCCAGTGCCGGCGGCGGCGGGGCCGGCGGCGCCGTGGGTGAGGGGGACGAGAGCACGGGCGGGGGTGGGGCGCTCGCCGCGACGGGCGGCGGAGGAGGCGCCGCGGGCAAGGCGGGGGGTGGCGCGGCCACCGGTTGCAGCGCCTCGCCGGGCCGGGCGCTGCTCTCAGCGACCGAGGAGGGTGGCATTGCGAGCGAGAGCGAGACCGTCATCGGCGGAGGTGCGACGTGCCCCGCCCGCAGCAGGAGCGCGATCGCGAGCAGGTGCAGCAGCACGGCGATAAGGAGCGCCGCCGGATGGACCCGGCCGGGCAGCGCCAGCCCGGCTGCGGCGCTCCGCGCGCTCATCACCGCCCGATCATGGTGGATGCCTCGGCACGTCAGTGCGCCGGCGGCGTCTCTGCCTGCTCGGCCAAGAGCGAGATACGGGAGAAGCCGGAGGCGGCCACCACGCCCATCGTCTGCATCACCTGGCCGTAGGCGAGGGTTCGATCGGCGCGGATATAGACGGTCTGCTCGGGCGTCTTCACCGCAATCGCGTGCAGCCGCGCGGCCAGCGCGCCCTCCGCCACCGACCGATCGCCGATGAAGACATGCCCGGCGCGGTCGATGCTGAGGACGATCGGCTGGTGCGGCTGCGCAACGCGCGCCGCCGCGGTCTTCGGCAGGCGGAGCGGCACGCCCGCCATCATCAGCGGCGCCGTCACCATGAAGATGACGAGCAGCACCAGCATCACGTCGACGAAGGGCGTCACGTTGATCTCCGAGAGCGGCGCCAGATCCTCGGTCTCTTCCTGCCGTCGGCGCGGGCCGATCGCCATCGCCTCGCTACTCCGCCGCCGCCCGCACCGCCTCGGGGCGCAGCGCGCTCAGCATCCCGGCGAGCCGGGCGATCGCGGAAATCCCGAGCGCGCGCGTGCCGGCGAGATGGGCGGCGAGCTTGTTGTAGGCGATCACCGCGGGGATCGCCGCCGCCAGCCCGATCGCCGTGGAGAAGAGCGCCTCCGCGATCCCTGGCGCCACGACCGCAAGGCTCGTGTCGTTGGCCGCCGCAATGCTGGAAAAACTCGCCATGATCCCCCACACCGTGCCGAAGAGGCCGACGAACGGCGCGGTTGCACCGACGGTGGCAAGGAACGGCAGCCCGGGCTCGACCGCGCGCAAACAGTCGATCAGGCAGAGCCGCATCGCCTCGGCGATCCTCTCGCGCCGCTCCGTCCTTGTCTCCTCGCCGCCCATCTCGCCTGCCGCCACGAGCCCCGCGCGCAGCACCTCGCCCGCCAGGCCATCGGGCAAGCTCTCCGCGCCAAGCGCCCGCGTGGCCTCGCCGAGCCGGCCGACATCGCGGCGAATGCGTCCGTATCGCACGGCACGGTCGATCGTCACCGCCCACACCCAGACGCTCGCCAGCAGGAGGATCAGCAGCACCAGCTTCACCAGCGGGTCCGCATGCAGGAAGAGGGCGACGGGCGAGAGCGTGTGCGGCGGCATGGGGGGCGCCCTACCGGGTCAGCTTCGCCTTGGCGAGCGAGGAGACCGCAATCCGCGCGAGACAGGCCGCACGCGGATCGCTGCCCTCCGCCCCCGTTCCGGCTTGGCAGGAGAGCACGTCGTTGACCAGGATGTGGCCGATCGAATTGCAGGGCGTGCCTGCGAGATCGAAGAGCCGGACCGCCGTTTTCCCCGCCGGCAGCGGCCCGAGCTGAGCCGCCATGCGCCGGGCGATGATGCCGTCCGTGTCGAACAAAACGAGATCGAGATCGAGGTCGGAAATCGCCTGGGCGCCCGGGTTGGAGACGACGAAATAGGCAACGCAGCCCGTCCCCTCCGCGAACGGCGCAAGCTTGTTGAGCTGGAGGGTGATGGGCGCCGGCTCCGGCGCAGGCGCCGCTGCGGCCCAGAGGGGGCCGGGGCAGAGGAGGACGGTGCAAAGGAGGCCGGCAGCAACGCGGCGCAATGCCGAAGAAAATGCCGAGCGCATCACGCCTCCTCGCCTCCCGCTCTTATCGCCCGCCAGGATAGCCCCCATCGAGGCGGCCGCAAAACCGTCCCGTATCCCGCCATCCTATCCCAGCGTCACACGGACGCCGACGAGCACCCCGATCGGCGCCGCCGGGCTGTAGGCCCGCGGGTTGGTGGCATTGGGGGCCTGGCCCAGATAGACCGAAGTGGTCGGCGAGAACGTTCCATAAGTGTAGTATTGCTCATTGGTCACGTTGTCGATCGTGGCGAAGAGCCCGATCTTCGGGGTCAGCTGATAGTTGGTGGTCAGGTTGAGGGTGAAGAAGCCCGGCAGCTCCGGCGTCAGGTTCGCCTCGTCCCCGAAGAGATATTGCCCGGTCTGGGCGATCCCGACGGCGCCGACCGTCCATTTCGGCGTCACCTTGTAATAGATTCCGAGCTTGATCTGGTTGGCGGGGATTCCCGGCAGGCGATCGCCCGGAGTGATCGTTTCGTTTCCGTTTACATCACCGTCCGGGTTGCTGCCCGCCGATTCGACGAAGCCGCTCTGATAGGTCGCATCGATATAGGAATATTCGAGATAGACGAGCCAGCGCTCGTTCTTGAACTGCACGCCGGCATCGACGCCCTGGCGCTGGGTCGCGCCCACATTCATGAAATAGGCGCGGTCGAGGGTTGGGCTGTTGACGAAGACGATGTCGTCATCGAGGTTGGTATGGTAGAGGCCGATGCTGTAGCTGAGGTTTGCGTTCGCGGAAGGCGAGAAACCGCCGCGCACGCCAAGCTCCACCGTGTGCGCAACGACTTGCTTGAGGTTCGGGTCGCCGACGAAGAAATTGGCCAAGCTGCACGAATTGAGCGGGCTTGCGCAGGAGAGCTCGGCCGGCGTCGGCGCCCGGTTCGCCACCGCATAGCCGGCATAGGCCGTGAGCCACGGTGTCACCTGATAGGTGAAGCCGGCCGCGGGATTGAAATGGCTGTAGCTGTGCTCGCCCGTGAGGTCGCCGCCGTTCTGATCCGCGAGGTCGATCTCGGCTACGTTGAAGCGACCCGAGAGCGTCATCGCAAGACGCCGTGTGAGGTTCAGCGTGTCGGCGAAAAAGGCCCCGTAATAGGCGTTGCTGATGGCAACGCTCACCGGCTCGTTGATCCCGGGCTCGTCGATGATGACGCCCGGACCGACATAGACGCGCGAGACGTCCGTGATGCCGCCGACATAGGAGAGCGCCCCGAATTCGGTCTGCGCGCCGTCGAAGCTGAGACCCGCCACCGCATGGTTCGCGAGCCCAAAGATGTCGTTGGTGTTGGTCACCTGGCCGGAGACGCCGTAGCCGTTGGTGTTGGTCGTCTGGTTGTCGAGCTCGGAATAGGAGAGCGGATTGTCGCCGAGGAAGGCGGGGATCGTCCCGCCGCCGAGCGTCGTGCTGTAGGTGCCCGGACTGGAGCAGAGAAGGCCCGAGCCGTCGTCGCAGGGCGTGTCGTCGGTGGCGTTGCCGTTGGTGACGAACTGGTGGAAGTAGTCGTAATAGGCGACGCCCTGGACCGATGTCGTGTCGTCGATCTGGAAGTTCCCCGAAAGATTGACGTCGGCGTACTGATTGTCGATCGCATTCGGCCCGGTGAACTGCGCGGCCGGATCGGCGGCCAGGAGCTGCACGGGGGAAGTGCCCGGACCGTTCAGCGCGGAGTGCGCGAGCGTGATGCCGAGATGGACCTCCGCCCGATCGCTCCGCCAGCCGATATCGCCGTAGAAATTCTGGATACCGGAGGATTGCAGGTCGCGCCATCCGCCCTGCACGAGCCCGTTGCCGGCGATGTAGACCGAGGTGTCTCCCGCCTGCTTGCCGTATTGGAACTCGCCCTGGAAGGTGCCGAACGAGCCGCCGGAGACATCCGTCTCCAGGCCATGGTAGGTGAACCCGTTCTGGAGCTGCACGCTCACCGCGCCGCCGAGCGCGTTGAGCCCGAACGCCGGGTTCGAGCCCACCAGGTTCATGCTGTGGATCGCGATGTTCGGGATGAGGTCCCAGTTCACCGTATCGCCGAACGCCTGGTTGAAGCGCGCGCCGTTGACATAGACCGCGAGGCCCTCCGGCGTTCCCTGCAGCGGCGAGGCTTCGAAGCCGTGGTAGAAAAGGTCCGGCTGGAAGGGATTTCCCGAGGAAGAGTCGAGATTGACGCCGCCCACCTGCTGATTGAGCGCACCCAGCATGTTCGGCGTGCCGTTGCGCGAGATGTCGCCGCTCGTGAGCACGTTCGTCTCGGCCGGGATCGTGTCCGGATTGACGCCCGAGCCGAGCAGCGGCGTCGGCGCGATGATGTTGACTTCGGGGACCTCAGGCACCGAGGTGGCGGACGGAGCGGTTTGCGCGGCGGCGGCGGCGGGCACGGCGAGCGCGGCAAGGGCGATCCGGCAGGCGCGCTTCATCGTGCGTTTCCTCCTCGGGCCCGCCTCGTGGGCGGCGGCACCGCGAGCAGTGTGGCCACCGCCGGCGCAGCCGGTCCATAATACTGATTGCCGCACGCTCGGCAGAATGTGCGAGGAGTTGCAAAAAATGCGGCCCCGCGACAGGACGGGAGGACGGAAGCGTGATGTCGCTCAAGCTGCGGCTGGTGCTGATCCCGGCGGTGATCCTGGCACTCGGGCTCGCCGCCACGATCGGCGACGAACTCGCCGCCGCGCCGCAGCGGGTGCGGGCGGAGGTAACGTCGGGCATGCGGCTCGGCCGCCTTCTGGTCGACCGCCGCGCTCGCCGATGTCCGCAGCGCCGGCGGCGCCGACGCGGCGCTCAGCCGGCTTCAAGCGGAGCTGCCCGAGGTGCGCCACGTCGTCTTCCGAATCGCTGCGGGACCGGAACAGATTGCCGCCTCCGAGCTGCCTGGCCTCATTCCGGATCGGGCGGGCGTGCCGCTCTGGTTCGCGCGCCTCTTCGATCTCGATCCGAAGATCGAGCTCTTCCCCGTCATTGTCCGCGGGCGCGAGGTGGCGCGGGTCGAGATGCTCTCGAACCCGCTCGACGAGCTCGCCGAGATCTGGGAAGAGCTCGTCTGGCTCTGCGGCCTGCTCCTCGCCGCCTCCGCCGCGATCGTCGCGCTGAGCCTCTGGACCGTTCGCCGTGCGCTCCGCCCCGTTGAGGCGCTGCAGCATGGTTTCGACCGGCTGGAGCGCGGCGACTACGCGGCACGCCTCGCCCCGATCGCCGTCACCGAGCTTGCACGCATCGGCGAGCAGTTCAACAGCCTCGCGCGGGCGCTGGGCCAGGTGACCGAGGACAACCACCGACTGATCGACGCGCTGATCGGCCTGCAGGAGACGGAGCGCAAGGAGATCGCGCACGAGCTGCACGACGAGCTCGGACCGGTGCTCTTCGGCATTCGCGCCGAGGCCGCGAGCATTCTCGGCGGCTGCCGCCGTGGCGAAGCCGCACCCGCGTGCATTGCCGAGCGAGCGCAGGCGATCGGGCGCCTGGCCGATAGCATCCAGCAGACCAACGCACGCATCCTGGCGCGGCTCCGGCCGCTCGCGCTCGACCAGCTCGGGCTGGCCGAAGCGCTGCGCGAGCTGGTCGCGGGGTGGCAGGAACACTGCCCGGGGATCGACTTCAGCGTGCGGGCCGAGGAGGTCGCCGTGGGCGGCGAGGCGACCGGGCTCGCCCTCTACCGGGTCGTGCAGGAGTGCCTGACCAATGCCGCGCGGCACGCCGGAGCGCGGCGGGTGGAGGTGTGCCTGGAGCGGACGGAAGGTGTCGGCCACGCGGTGCGCGTTCTCGTGCGCGACGACGGGCGCGGGCTGCCGCCGGGGATCCGCTTCGGCTTCGGGCTGCTCGGCATGAGCGAGCGCGTGCGGGCGCTGAACGGGCGGCTCTCCATCGGCAACCGTCCCGCCGGGGGAACGGAGATCGCCGTGACGATGGACCTGCTCGCCGGGGCGGCGCGATGAGCCGCGTCCTCTTGATCGAGGACCACCCGATCGTCCGCGCCGGCTGCCGGCGCCTGCTCGAGGAGCGGGGCGAGGATAGCGTGATCGAGGCGGAGACCGCCGCCGAAGGGCTGCGCCTCTGCCGCGAGGCATCTCCGGACCTCGTCATCCTCGATCTCGGCCTCGCCGATGGCGGCCTTGCCCTGCTGCGGCGGCTGCTTGCCGCGACGCCGGGCCTGACCGTGCTGGTCTTCAGCATGCACGAGGAGCCGGTCATGGTGGCGGGCGCGCTGGAGGCCGGGGCGCGCGGCTATGTCAGCAAGAACGACGATCCGGCTGCGCTGCTCGAGGCCGTGGAGCGCATCGGCGCGGGCGAGGTCTATCTCAGCCGGCCGGTCGCGCAGAAGCTCGCGCTGATGAACCTGCGTCCCGGCGAGAGCCCGCTGCGCGGGTTGTCGGCCCGCGAGCGCGAGGTGCTGGCGTTGCTCAGCACCGGGAGGAGCCTCGCCGAAGTGGCGGCGGAAATCGGCGTCAGCTACCGCACGGCCGCCGCGGTCGCCGCGCAGATCCGTGCCAAGCTCAACCTCCCCAGCATGGCGGCGCTGATCCGCCTCGCGGTGGAGCAGGCGTCGGCCGCCGCGCGCCAGCCCGCGCCCAAAGCGTGATCGGCTGGGGAAAGGCGGGCCCTACCCCACGCCGAAGGCCGGCATCACGTCACCCGCGAACCAGCGGAGCTGGCGGGTGAATTCTTCGGGCCCCATGCCCTCGGCCCAATGGATCATGAAGTCCTCAAGCCCGGGATATTTCGCCTCGATCGAGCGGATCCCCGCGATCACCTCCTCGGGCGGGCCGCAGAACCAGGCCTTCTGCGCGACCCCGTCGGCGAGCGAGGGCGTGCGCGCCGGCGCCCCCGGCGTTC
This sequence comes from uncultured Pseudomonadota bacterium, assembly GCA_963745975.1. GTDB lineage: Bacteria > Pseudomonadota > Alphaproteobacteria > Acetobacterales > Acetobacteraceae > JAKAWQ01. The sequence goes on along the minus strand of CAVUZJ010000007.1, from coordinate 175,933 downwards.
CCCACGGCCGGCCCTCTTCGTCGGCGTAGCGCACGAACCCGAAGGGGGCGAACCATTTGTAGCGCTCGTCGTGCGCCGGCTCGATCAGGCGCATCGCCTCTTCGCGGCTTCTCGCGAGGCAAAGCCCTGCTCCCCAGATCATGTCCTCGCCGGGCGCCTTCTCGCGGCCGAACTTTCGGCATGCCGCCTGGTACGCATGCACGACGTCGTCCAGGATCTTCTCCCCGTTCAGCGTCACCATCGGCTTGAGGCCGTAGCGGGCCATCATCTCGATCGTGCGGCCGCTGGCGACCGGCATGAAGATCTCGACCGGCAGGTGCTTGGGCCGCGGGACCATTGTGATCTCGCGCAAGCCGTAGCCGCGATACTCGACCGGCGGCGGGCATTCAAAGAATTTTCCCTTGAAATGAAACGATTCCTCGTTGAAGCATTTGAGCAGGAGCTCGAGCTCCTCCTCGAAATACGCGCGGTTCTTCTCGGCATCGAGGAGCGGTCCGCCGAGCGTCTCCACCTCGCGCGTATGATAGCCGCGCCCGACGCCCATGATGATGCGCCCGTCGGTCACGATGTCGGCCATCGCGTAATCCTCGGCCAGGCGAATCGGGTGCCACATCGGCAGCACGTTGAAGGCGCAGCCGAACTTGAGCCGTTTCGTCTGCGTGGCGAGCCAGAGGCCGAGCTGCACCAGGTTCGGCAGGCACTCGTAGCCCTCGCGCTGGAAATGATGCTCCGCGGTCCAGAGCGCGTAGAACCCGCACTCCTCCATCACCAGCGCGATATCGCGCGCCGTCCACAAGGCTTCCGAGAGGCGCCGGCTGGAATAACGCCGTTCGTTGGCCGGCGTTCCCTGAAGCCCGACATTGTCGAGCGCGATCTGCCCCACATAGAGCACGTGGAATTGCTTGATCATGGTGCGCTTCTTCCCCGGACGGCGGACCGTCGCGGCGAGGCTACCCACGCCGCGGCCCGCCCGTCCAGGGCCCCACCTGGCGCGCGATGACCTTGAGCCCGCTCCGGGCGTATGATCGCGGCCCCATCCCCCCCGAGGAGGCACGCATGGAAGACGCGCCGAAGGACATCGCACCAGAGGACGCGGCGCCAAAGGACGTCACAAGGATCGCCGATTATCACGCCCACATCTATTACGACCCGGCGGACCCCGAGAGCCGCGCGCGGGCCGCGACTTTGCGCGGCTGGGTCGAGGCGCGGTTCCCCGCGCGCATGGGACGATGGCACGACGTCCCGGTTGGGCCGCATCCCGGCGCGATGTACCAGATCGCCTTTGCCCCGGAGCTCTTTCCGGCGCTCATGCCGTTCCTTATGCTGAACCGCATGGGGCTCACCGTGCTGGTCCATCCCGAAACGGGACGCCCGCGCGACGACCATACCCGCCATGCCGCCTGGCTCGGCGAGGTCCTGGCGCTGAAGACCGAGGTGCTGCCGGAAGCCGACGCCTGACGGCGCGCTCGCGTTCCTTCAGCTCTCGGCCGCGAGGCGGGCCGCTTGGTCCTCGGCGATCAGCGGATCGATCAGCGGATCGAGCTCGCCTTCGAGGATGCGGTCGAGCTTGTAGAGGGTGAGGCCGATGCGATGGTCGGTGACCCGCCCTTGCGGAAAATTGTAGGTGCGGATGCGCTCCGAGCGGTCGCCGGTGCCGACCTGCGCGCGGCGGTCGGCCGCGCGGGTCGCCGCCAGCTCCGCCCGGTTTCTCTCGTAAAGGCGCGCGCGCAAAATCTTCATCGCCTTGGCGCGGTTCTTGTGCTGGCTCTTCTCCTCCTGCATCGAAACCGTGATCCCGGTCGGCAGGTGGGTCATGCGCACCGCGCTCTCAGTCTTGTTGACGTGCTGGCCGCCGGCGCCGGAGGCGCGAAAAACGTCGATGCGGAGATCGGTATCGTTGATGACGACGTCCACCTCCTCGGCCTCGGGCAGCACCGCGACCGTGACGGTGGATGTGTGGATGCGCCCCTGACTCTCCGTCTCCGGCACGCGCTGCACGCGGTGAACGCCCGATTCGAATTTGAGGCGCGCGAAGACGTCGCGCCCGGTGATCTCGGCGATGCCTTCGCGGATGCCGTCGAGATCGCTCGGCGTGGTGCTCAATGTCTCGAAGCGCCAATGCCGTGTCTCCGCGTAGCGGCGGTACATGGCGAAGAGCACCGCCGCGAAAAGCGCTGCCTCCTCGCCGCCCGCCGCCGGGCGGACCTCCAGGATGGCGCTGCGCTCGTCGGCGGCATCGCGCGGCAGAAGGGCGAGACGAAGCTCGCGCTCGAGGAGAGGAATTTGCTCGCGGAGCGCGTGCAGCTCGCCTTCGGCGAGCTCGGCCATCTCGGGGTCCGCGCGGAGCGCCTCGGCCTCGTCGCGGGCGTGCTCGGCCGCGCGCAGCGCCTCGATCCGCGCGATCACCGGATCGAGCTCCGCGAGCTCGCGGGCGGCGCGCACCGAGCTTTCGCCGGCGTGGCCGGCGGCGAGCTGGGCCTTGAGCTCGGCGCTCCGCGCAAGGATGCGGTCCAGCCGGTGGGAGAAGCTCATGAGAGGCGGCCGACGAGCTCCGCGATCGGCACCTCGGTCTGCGCGCCGCTGGCGAGATCCTTGAGCTGCACGGCCTCGCGCGCGATCTCGTCCTCGCCGAGGATCACCGCCGCCCGCGCGCCGATGCGATTGGCCCGCTCCATGCGCCGGCGCAGATTGCCGTGATACTCCATCTCGGCGCGGATGCCCGCCGCGCGCAGGCGGCGGAGAACAGCGATCGCCGCTTCTTCCACCGCCGGCGATACCGGCACCACGGCGACCGGCGGCCGGGCCGCCGGCGCGCCGGGAAGGAGCATCGCGAGCCGCTCGATGCCGGCCGCCCAGCCCACCGCGGGGGTGGGCGGCCCGCCCATCTCCGCGACGAGCCCATCGTAGCGTCCGCCGCCCATCACCGTGCCCTGCGCGCCGAGCGCGGCGGTCACGAACTCGAAGGCCGTATGGCCGTAATAGTCGAGGCCGCGGACGATGCGCGGGTTCTCGCGGAAGGGCACGCCGAAGCGGGCGAGCCCTTCCTTCACACCCGCGTAGAACGCGGCCGCGGCCGCGGTGAGATGCGGCCCGATCACCGGCGCCTCGGCCAGGACCGCCTGATCGACCGCCTCCTTCGAATTGAGGATGCGCAGCGGATTGCGTTCGAGCCGCGCGCGGCTCTCCGCCGACAGCGCCTCGCGGTGCCGGGTGAAGTAGGCGACGAGTGCCGTGCGATAGGCGCTCCGGCTCTCGGCATCGCCCAGCGTATTGATCTCGAGCGTGACGTCGGCGGCGACGCCGAGGGCCTCGAGAACGGCGAAGCCGCAGGCGATCGCCTCGGCGTCGGCGAGCGGATGGGCGGGCCCGATCAGCTCGATGTCGATCTGGTGGAACTGCCGGTAGCGGCCTTTCTGCGGCCGCTCGTAGCGGAACATCGGGCCGGCATAGAACACTTTCTGCGGCAGCGACTGGGTGAGGCCATTGGAGACGAGCGCGCGGCAAACTCCGGCGGTTGCCTCGGGACGCAACGTGACGCTTTCACCCGAGCGGTCGGTGAAGGTGTACATCTCCTTCGTCACGACGTCGGAGGTCTCGCCGAGGGTGCGGGAGAAGACGCGCGTATCCTCGAAGATCGGCGTCGCCCACTCCTCGAAGCCGAAGCTTTCGGCGATGCGGCGCGCGGTCTCGATGACGTGGCGGTGGCGGCGGAGGTCGTCTCCGATGAGATCGCGGGTGCCGCGGATGGGCTGCATCTGGGTCACGAAAGTTCAGCGACTCCGGAACCGGCGGACGCCGCTCGGCAATGGTGCGGTCTGCATGGTGGCTTTACTCGTTCCTGGGCGGTGCCGCCCGCGACGGCGCAGCGCATCCCTCTCGGGCGTCCCCTGCGGGCATCCCCTGGGGGCGTCCCATGGGAGGCGGCATCCTGCCTTCGCGGGAGGCTTCCCGCAAGCCTCCGGGGACCGCGGCGCGGCCCCCGGAGCTTCGCGTCAGGCAGCCAGCATATCCGTTTTCGCAACATAGGCGCCGACGGGCAGGACCTCGCGCCCGTAGTCGCCGTTGATGACCTCGGCCGCGGAGAGATAAGCGGCGAGGAGGGCGCACACCAGGCCGGTGTAGCCGCCAAGCATGCCGATCAGGTCGAGGCCGAACCACTTGCCGATGGCGAGCAGGAAGAAAGTGATCCAGAGCGTGAGGAAGACGAGCTGCAGGACCATGTTGTGGCGGAACGAAGCGATCCACATGTAGAACGTAAAGACACCCCAGACGAAGAGGTACCAGCCGACGAACGGCTCGGGCGTCTTGCCGAGGAAGAATTTCACGAACAGGACGAACGACCACCAGAACGCGCCATAGCTCAGGAACGCGACGGTGGCGAACGTGTTGCCGCGGATATAGGCGAGGATCCCGGCGATCGACTGCGCGGTTCCTCCGTAAGCCAGCGCCATCGCGAGGACGATGCCGATGCCCTCACCGCTGGCCCACCCGGCATTGACCATGCTGAGCAGCCAAGTCGTGCTGGCGAACCCGATCAGCCCGAGCGGCGCCGGGTTGCCTAACTTGCTTTCCACGATTTTTCCTCCCTAAGGCTTCGTAAGCTCGTTGGCCGAGCGCCCGCCGTCCGCCGGCGCGGGCAGGAGGTGAGTCGTGCGCGCACGACTCTGCCCTGATCTGCTTGAAGGAAAGGTTAGGCCCTTAGGCTTGCCGAATTCAAGCCGAACGTCGCCCAACCAGAACGTTGCAGGGGCGCAGCGAATTCCGGGACGGAAGACCCGGCCCCGGCTCCACTATTCCGCTATTCCGCGGCCGCCTTCGGCGCGGCGAGCGCGGCCGCTTTCGCTTCCACCAGTTCGACGATGTGGTCGATCATCCGCTCGGCGGGAATGGTGTGATCGGTCTTGCCGGCGTGATAGACCATATGCCGCCCGGCGCCGCCGCCGGTGACGCCGAGATCGGTCATCAGCGCCTCTCCGGGCCCGTTGACGACGCAGCCGATGATCGAGAGCGTGATCGGAGTTTCGATATGCGCGAGGCGGTCCTCGAGCTCCGAGACCGTCTCGATGACGTTGAAGCCCTGCCGCGCGCAGGACGGGCAGGAAATGATGCGCACGCCGCGATGGCGGATGCCGAGCGACTTCAGCATCTCCCAGCCGACGCGCACTTCCTCCTCCGGTTCCGCCGAAAGCGAGACGCGGACGGTATCGCCGATGCCGGCCCAGAGCAGGTTGCCGAGACCGATCGCCGATTTCACGGTGCCGGTGCGCCGGCCGCCCGCCTCGGTGATGCCGATATGCAGCGGATGGTCGCAGACTTCGGCGAGCTGCTGATAGGCGGCGACGGCCAGGAACACGTCGGAGGCCTTGACGCTGATCTTGAACTCGTGGAAGTCGTTGTCCTCAAGAATTTTCGCGTGCTCGAGCGCACTTTCGACGAGCGCCTCGGGATTGGGCTCGCCGTATTTCTCGAGCAGGTGGCGCTCGAGCGAGCCGGCGTTGACGCCGATGCGCATCGAGCAGCCATGATCGCGCGCGGCCTTGATGACCTCCTTCACGCGCTCGTTGCTGCCGATATTGCCGGGGTTGATCCGCAGGCACGCCGCCCCGCTCTCGGCTGCCTCGATGGCGCGGCGGTAGTGGAAATGGATATCGGCGACGATCGGCACATCGACCGCGCGCACGATCGGCTTGAGCGCCAGCGCGCTTTCCTGATCGGGGCAGGAGACGCGGACGATGTCGACCCCGGCGTCCTGGGCGCGGCGGATCTGCGCGACGGTGCCTGCAACGTCGGTCGTCGGCGTGTTGGTCATCGTCTGCACGCTGATCGGCGCGCCGCCGCCCACCGGGACGGCACCCACATGGATGCGCCGTGAGGCCCGGCGTTCGATGTGCTGGTAAGGACGGTAGCTCATTGCGTGGGGTCTGGGCCCTGCGTTGCATGGATGGAGGCCGGCGTATAGGCGGGCGCGCCCGAAGCTGCGGCGGCGATCTGTGCCGGCAGCGCGCCGGCCTTGATCAGCCCGGCGTCGAGCGGCTGGTCGCGGACGACCATTCCGGGACTGCCGAGCGGCGGCGCGGGCCGCCCATCGACCAGGAGCTCGGTGCCGCCGGCGTTGCCGGTGGTCAGCACGAGGCCGGCATGGCGCGGCACGGTCCAGCTCTCGCCGGGCTGCATCAGCTTGGTGAAGACGACGGCGCCGGTCTGATCCCGGACCTCGATCCAGGCGGCCGCCGTCGCGCGTACAGTGATGGTGCCCGGTGGCGGGAGAGGCGGGGTTGCGGCATTGGCCGGAGGTGCCAAGGAGGAGACGGCGGCCAGCGCGGCATTGGAGGCAGGCCCGGAGGACGAGGCCGTGGAGGATCCGGGCTCGCTGGCGGCGGGCGGATTGGCCGCCGCCAAAGAAGCGGGGGCCTGGGCGGCGGGCGGCGGAGCGCCGGCGCTCGCGGGGGCCGGCGCAGGCCCGGCAGGAGGCGAAGACGCCAAGGCGCCAGGGGACGCGCCAGCCGACGCGCCCAAGGACGCGCCCGCGGGACCGCTCGCGACGGACGACGCGGGCCCTCCCGACGGGACCGCCTGCGGCGCGGGCGCCCGCTCCGGCAGCGGATGCGCCGGCGCCAGCGATGTCGGGTCCGCGAGCCGGGCCAGCCTCTCCGGCACCGGGGTCACGGGATGCGGGGGTACCGCGTGGTCGGCCAGGCGATACCAGCCCGCATAGGCCCCGACGGCGAGCACGAGCCCGAGCAGCACCACCGCGCCCGCCGGCACGCCGCGGTCCGGCACCGGCGCGGGGAAAGTCAGCTCGGTCTTGGTGTTGACTTCCGCCACCTCGGTCCGAAAGCGACGGCTGACATCGTCCGGCTCAAGGCCGAGCGCCACCGCGTAGGTCCGGAGGAAGCCGAGCGCGTACGCGTTCCCGGGAAGGTCCGCGACCCGCCCGTCCTCGATCGCCTCGAGATAGGCGGCGCGGATCCGCAGGCCCGCGGCCAACTCCTCGAGGTTCCAGCCGCGATGCTCGCGCGCGGCACGCAGCTCCGCCCCCACCCGCGGCGCGTGCCCCCGCGCGGACGGGTTGTCGCTCGGGGCGGAGGACATGCTGGCATGCCCCTCCGCCAACCTGGCCTTGCGCTCGTGCAGCACGGGTCCGGTCTCCGTGGCCGATCGGTCACCAATCGGCAGCCATCCGGCGTAAGCCGCCGATGATACCGTGGCTGATCAATATGTAACTCAATTAGCAGGGGGTTGCCAACCTTCCCTCCTTTCCCCGGGGAAATTCCCGGCCGAGGGCCTCGCGCGGCGGCGGGAGACGCGCCTGTCGCCTTCGTCATTCGCTTGCGCCCGCGAGGCCTTGCTCGCGCGTCCAGGCGGCGATCGTCTCGCGCAGCGACCCGCCGCCCGAGGCGGCGCGGCGAATGCCGGCCAGGACAGGGCGGAAAGCGGCGAGGTCGATCCGGGCGAGCCACGCCTTCAGCGGCAGCAGCGCCGGCGCGGACATCGAGAGCGTCGCGATGCCGAGAGCGGCGAGCGTGATCGCCACCACCGGCTCGCCGGCCGCATCGCCGCAGACCGAAAGCGACACCCCGGCCGCCTCCGCCTTCTCGGCGAGATCCTCAAGCAGGTCGAGCATCGGCGCCGAGAGCACGTCGTAGCGGCGGGCAAGCCCGGGCGCGGTGCGATCGGCGGCGAACAGGAACTGCATGAGATCGTTGGTGCCGACGGAGACGAAGTCTACGGCGGCGAGGAGGGCGGGGAGCTGCCAGAGCAGCGCCGGCACCTCGAGCATCGTCCCGACCGCAAGGCGGGCGGGCGGGCGGGCGAGGCGCGCCGCCTCGGCCTCCAAGAGGCGGCGGGCGAGGCGGAACTCCTCGACCGTCGCCACCATCGGGAACATCACCGAGAGCGGCCGCCCGTCGGCGGCCAGCAGCAGCGCGTGCAGCTGGCGCCGCAGGATCGCCGGCCGGTCGAGGCCGACGCGCAGGCTGCGCCAGCCCATGGCGGGATTGCTCTCCGCCGGCGGCGCGGCGCCGGGAAGAAGCTTGTCGCTGCCGAGATCGAGCGTGCGAAAGACGAACTCCCGCCCGCCCGCCGCGGCGAGCATGCGCGCATAGAGAGAAGCCTGCTCGGCTGCGTCCGGCACGGCAGGGCCCGCGGCCATCATGGCGATCTCGGTGCGAAAGAGGCCGACGCCGTCCGCCCCCGTGGCGCAGAGCTGGTCGACCTCGTGCGGCAGGCCGATGTTCAGCATCAACCTGATCCTGGTGCCGTCGGCGGTGGCGGCCGGACGGTGGCGCCATGCGCGGAGCGTCTCATGCTCGGCCGTCCGCGCCGTGAGCACGGCGCGGTAGCCCTGCGTGACGTCGAGCTCCGGGCGCAGGATCACCCTTCCCTCGTCGGCGTCGAGCACCACCTCCTCGCCGTCGCTGGCGCTTTCGAGCAGGCCGTAGGCCCCGCCGAGCGCCGGCAGCCCGAGCGCACGGGCGAGGATGGCGGCATGGCCGTGCGGCGTTCCCTCCTCGAGCACCATCCCGGCAATGCCTCGCGCGTGCCAATCGATGAGCTCCGCCGGGCCGAGCCGGCGGGCGAGCAGGATCGTCCCCGGACCCACCGGGCCCGGCACCGGCACCGCCCCCAGCGCTCCAAGCAGCCGCCCGGCAAGATCCTCGAGGTCGGCGAGGCGCTCGCGCAGGTAGGGATCGGCGAGGCGGCGCATCCGCCGGCGCAATTCGCCGGCCACCCGGTGAACCGCGGCCTCTGCCGTCAGGCCGGCCCGCACGGCAGCGGCCACCCGCTCGAACCAGCCGGCGTCCGCCGCGACCAGGCGATAGGCCTCCAGCACCTCGCGTGGGGCTCCCGGCTCCGGCACACGGTCGGCCAGCAGGGCATCCACCCCCTGCCGCATCGCCTTCCAGGCACGCTCGAAGCGCGCGAGCTCGGCGCCCACATCCTCGGCGAGGAGCCGCTCCGGTTGGGCAAGCGTGCCGCGGCGCAGGATGGGACCGACCGCAAGGCCGGGAGCGAGCGGGGTTGCGGCAAAGCGGCGCGACAGGGCCGCCCCGAATCCCTCCTCGGGCGGAGCCGCATCGGTGCCGTTGGGCAGCAGCTCCGCGAGCAGCATCGCGACCGTCTCCAGCTCGTCCGCCTCGTCCTGCGCATAAAGGCGCGGCAGCCGGCTCTGCACGGCGAGCACGCCGCGCGTCCGGCCCGCCCGGCGCACCGGAACCGCGAGCATCGAGGCATAGGGTTCCTCGCCGGTCTCCGGACGATAGGCGAAGGCAGGGTGGTTCTGCGCGTCCGGCAGGTTGAGGGCCACACCGGTCGCGGCGACCAGGCCGACGACGCCCTCGCCGACGCGCAGCCGTGTGCGGCCGATCGCCGTCTCCTTGAGCCCGAAGGTCGCCACGAGCTCGAGGATGTCACCGGGCCGCAGCGTGTAGATCGAGCAGACCTCGCTCGCGAGCTCGGCCGCGATCAGAAGGGGCAGGGCGTCGAGCGGTGCCGTGCTCTGCGCCATCGTCTCACGCAGACGAGCCAGCAGGCGGCGCGCGCTGGCCATTCACCGCGCCTCAGCCGCGACGCCGGCCCACCCGGTCGGCTCGTCTCTGCTGGCACCCGGCTTTCCCACGGATTGACCTCACCCCTCATGGCGCGCCAGCCTTGCCGCGTTCGAGCCGCCGGTGTCGCCGTGTACGGGATACGCCCGACTGTGGCGACTTTCCGGCCGCAAGTCATGAAAAACCGTGGAGCCGCCGATCATGGACCAGCCGCACGCGACGCGAACCGTCCCGGTCGATGATCTCCGTGCGTTCGTCGCCCGGATCTTCGCCGCAGCCGGCTGCGATGCGTCGGAGGCGGAGCGCATCGGCTTCTATCTGGTGAGCGCCAATCTCGCCGGGCACGACAGCCACGGGGTCGTCCGCGTCCCGCGCTATGTTCAAGTGCTGAAGCTTGGCCAGGTGCGCGCCGGACAAACGCTCCGCATCGTGAGCGAGACCCCCACCCAGGCGCTCGTGGACGGCAATTTCGGGCTAGGGCAGACGATCGCGCCGCTCGCCGTGGATGTCGGGATCGCGAAGGCGAAAGCGGCCGGCGTCGCGGTGATCGGGCTCTACAATTCGGGCCATATCGGCCGGATCGGCGACTGGGCCGAGCGCGCCGCGGCCGCGGGCCTGATCTCGATCCACTTCGTCAACGTCTTCAACGGCGAGCTGGTCGCGCCGTTTGGCGGCGTCGACCGGCGCTTCTCGACCAATCCCTTCTGCGTCGGGGTCCCGATGCCGGAGGCGGATCCGTTGATCCTCGACTTCGCCACCTCGGTGGTCGCCGAAGGCAAAGTCCTGGTGGCCTCGAACGGCGGAAAGCAGGTGCCGCACGACGCGATGATCGAGCCCGACGGGCGCCTTTCCTCGGACCCGGCGACGCTCTACGGCCCGCTCGAGGGAACGAGCGAGCGCAACCCGGGCGCCGGAAGCGGAGCATTGCGCGCCTTCGGCGAGCACAAAGGGTCCGGCCTTGCGTTCATGTGTGAAGTGCTGGCGGGGTGCCTGACCGGAGGCGGGACCTCGGGACCCGCGGAACGGGGTCCCGGGCGGCGCATCGCCAACGGGATGCTCTCGATCTACATCGCCCCGGCGGGCTTTGGCACGGGTCACTTCGCGCAAGCCGTTCTGGATTATGTCGATTACGTCAAATCCTCGCGGCCGGACGTGCCGGGCGGCGAAGTCCTGATACCCGGCGAGCCGGAGCGCCGCGCCCGCGCGGCGCGCCTTGCTGGCGGAATTCCGCTCCAGGCGGAGACATGGGCGGCCATCGTCGCGACCGCGCGGGACGTCGGGCTCAACGAACTCGTCCCCGCTGCGTGAGGAGCGGACGACGCGCCCGGCCTGCGCATGGGGGCGGCGATTGACGCGCCCCAACCGCGGCGGGATGATCGAAGCCAGATCGAGGAGGGGAAGCGTGCCATGCCTGCTGCCTGGCCGCGCGCCGCGTTCGGCTTCTTTGCCGCCGTCCTTTCGGTGCTCATCTTCCATCAGGGCATGTGGGCGGTGCTGCATGCGCTGCACGAGATGCCCGCCCCCTATCCCACCGCGCCGGTGCCGCCGTTCGGCCTGCCGCACATCGTCGATCTCTGCTTCTGGGGCGGGGTGTGGGGTGCGCTCTTTGGGCTCGTGCTCCCGGTGCTGCCGGAGAGCGCGCCGATGTGGCTCCTCGGGCTGGCCTTAGGCATTCTCGCAGCCCTGGTCGGCCTCTTCGTCGTGCCGGCGCTCAAGGGCCAGCCGCTGGCCGGCGGCTTCGCGCTGATGGGATTCGTGCGCTCGTTCCTGATCAACGGGTTCTGGGGCCTCGGCGTGGGGCTGACCCTGCCGCTATTGCTGCCCGCGGCGACCCAGGCGGCCTGACCGCTCGCTGCCCGCAATCCTCGCATGCGCCTCGAGGCCATCGCCGTCGGCAAGAATCCTCCGGATGACGTGAACGTCGTGATCGAGGTGCCGATCGGGGGCGAGCCGATCAAGTACCAGATGGACAAGGCAGCCGGCACGCTGGTCGTCGATCGCTTCCTCTACACGCCGATGCGCTATCCCGGGAATTATGGCTTCGTGCCGCACACGCTCTCGGAGGACGGCGATCCGGTGGATGTGCTGGTCGCCAACACGCGGCCGATCGTGCCGGGTGCGGTGATCAACGTCCGCCCCGTGGGCGTGCTGATGATGACGGACGAGAACGGCAACGACGAAAAGATCATCGCGGTGCCCTCGCCGCAGCTCACGCGGCGCTACGAGCACGTGCACGAGGTCGCGGATCTGCCGCCGATCACGCTCGCGCAGGTCCGGCATTTCTTCGAGCACTACAAGGACCTCGAAGAAGGCAAGTGGGTGAAGATCGCGGGCTGGGGAGATGCGGCGGACGCCAGGCGGATGATCCGCGAGGCGATCGAGCGCGAGCGGGGAAAGCCCCGCTAGAGCGTGATCGCCGGAGGTGGTGTAACCGGAGGCGTGAATCACGCGGGAATACAATGAGCGAGAGCGGGATGGGTGAGCCCAGGCGAACTCCTCCCGCTCTAAGGGCGGCGCATCAGCGGCCGAGAAAGGCTTGCACCCCTGTCGAGACGATCTGGATGCCGATGCAGAGCATGATGAAGGCCGAGAGCCGCAGCATCACGTTGGTCCCGCGCTCGCCGAGGATCGCGCCAGTGTGCTCGGCGAAGCGATAGCAGAGATAGATGGTTGCGGCGATCGCGACCAGTGCCGCGAGCGCCCCACCGACGAAGAGCGCGAGATGGAAAGGTCCTTGCTCGAGGGAGGGGCGCTGGCTGCCCAGCGTGATCGCGACCGAGATCGATCCCGGCCCGACCGTGAGCGGCATGGTGAGGGGGTAGAACGCATCGACCGGCTTCACGCCGCCGGTGCCGGTCTTGGTGTCCCCTGCGGCACCGCGTGGGGCGTCGACCGGTGCGCCGCTTTCGAGCAGCCGCCAGCCGAAGGCGCTCACTGCGAGCCCGCCCGCCACGCGCACCGCGGGCAAAGTGACGCCGAAGAACCCGAGCACGTTGGCGCCGAAAAAGAGCGAGCCGATAAGGAGAAAGAGGCTGTTGCGCGCGACGCTCAGCGCCAGCTCATGCCGTTCCACCTCCGTGCACCCGAGCGTCGCGGCGAGAAAGAACGGCACGTTGCCGATCGGATCGACGATCGGGAACAGCGCGGCATAAACCAGCAGGAAAGTGTCGGTGATTCCGGTCACGGCCGCTTATTATCGCAAATCCTCACCTGCGGCATCCGGTCGCCAAGGCGGATTGACCGGATCGGCCGTCGCGGCTATCCCCCCGTCCCCGCAGCCGCAGGAGACGCATATGGCATCATCGGGCAGCACCGCAGCACTTGCCCCGCGTGCGGCCGGCGGGATCGCGGCCGAGAGGCTGCGCAGCCTGGTCGAGCGGATCGAACGGCTGGAGGAAGAGCGCAAGGCGCTCGGCGCCGACATCCGCGATGTCTATGCGGAAGCGAAATCGGCGGGATTCGACGTCAAAGTGATGCGCCAACTCATCCGGCTGCGCCGTCAGGAGCCGGCTTCGGTCGAGGAGCAGGAGACGCTGCTCGACGTCTATCGTCGCGCGCTCGGGATGTAGAAGCGGCGAGCCGGGCTCACCGCAGCGCACCGGGCGCGGCCTGGTGCGCGCTGAGCACGAGTTGGCGACGGATCTTCTGGGTTGGCGTGAGAAGCCCGTTCTCCTGCGTGAAAGGCGGCACCAGCCGGTGGCGGCGGACGCGCTCGACCATGCCGAGCCGCTCGTTCACGCGCTTCACCGCTTCGGCGAGCGATGCGGCGTCCGCACCTTCGGCGGCGACGAGAAGTGCCGAGACATACGCTTCTCCGTCGCCGGTGACGACCGCCTGCATGATCTCCGGCTCCGCCATGAGCATGCCCTCGATGCGCGCCGGTGAAATATTGTCCCCGCCCGAGAGCACGATGATGTCCCGCTTGCGATCGGTGATGCGAAGATAGCGGTCCACATCGAGCACGCCGATATCGCCGGTGTGCAGCCAGCCGCCGGCGAGCGCCGCTTCGGTCGCTTCCGGCTGGTTCCAATAGCCGAGCATCACGAGATCTCCGCGCACCAGGATCTCGCCGTCTTCGGCAATTGCGAGCGCGACGCCGTCGAGCGGCGGCCCCACCGTCTCGATGCGCGCGGTGCCGGGCGGCGTCGCGCTGATCACCGGGCCGGCCTCGGTTTGCCCGTAGCCCTGGATGAGCGGCACGCCGAGGGCCAGGAAGAATCGCCCGACCTCCGGCTCGAGCCTCGCTCCACCCGAGACCGCAAGCACCAGCCGGCCGCCGAAGCGAGCCTGCACCTTCATTCGCACCACCCGCTCGAGCAAAGGCTCCGCCAGGCGATGCGCGAGAGAGAGCGGCCTTCCGTCGAGGCGAGCGAGGCCGTTGGCCAGCGCACGGGCGAAAAGAAGGCGCTGCCAACGCGGCGCGCGCGCGATCTGGCCGAGGACGCGGGCGCGGAACACCTCGAGCACGCGCGGGACGATGGTGATGAGAGAGGGGCGGATCGCGAGGAGGTCGGCGGCGAGATGCTCGATCCCGCGCCCATAGACGACCTCGACGCCGATGGAGCTGAGAAAGAACTGGCCGACCGTATGCTCGTAGCTGTGCGAGAGCGGCAGCACCGAGAGATAGATGCCGCCGTCGAGCGAGAGCGGGCGGATCAGCTTCTCGGCGCCGCGACAATTGGAGAGAATCGCCCGGTGCGGCAGCATCACGCCTTTCGGCGCGCCGCCGGTGCCCGATGTGTAGATGAGGCAGGCAAGAGTCTCGGGCGGAATGCGCGCGGCCTCGGCCGCGACGTCGTCCGGGTCCGCCTCGCCCGCCACGAGGTCCGACCAGGCGAGCCGCCGGACGCCGGGCACCGAAGGGGCCGGCTCGCCCGTGACGAGGAGATCGAGCGAGCCGGCGAGTGCCGCTCCCTCGAGAAGACGCTCGGCGAGCGCGCGGGTCGAGACGATCGCGGCGCGGATCCCGGCGTCGCGGAGCAGATGCGCGTGGTCGGCTTGGGTATTGGTGGTGTAGGCGGGAACCGGAACGGCGCGGATCGCCATCAGCGCGGTCTCCGCGATCGGATACTCGGGTCCGTTTTCGGCGAGGATCATCACCCGGTCGCCGGCGCGGACCCCAGCGGCACGGAGATTGCGCGCCGCGGCGGCGGCTTCGCGCGCGAAGCGGTCCCAGCTCTTGCTCTGCCAGGCGCCGGCGCGGAAGGCGCGCAACATCGGCCGTCCACCCCATTGCCGGGCGCGATCGAACAGCATGGCCGCCAAGTTCGGCCAATGCGGATAAGCCCCCACGCCCCCTCCCTCTGTCGGCCCTTTTGACAGCCCCTTTGACGCCCCCGCTCCCCGCCTCCATCTTACATGAGAGCGGATGCAAGCCGTCAGCATAGAGGACCCGAGCCCGATGCCATATCCCGGCCAGAGCCGTGCCCCAGAAGGCCAGGCCGGCGGCGCGGAAGCGCTGCCCGCCTGGGACCTCGGCGATCTCTATTCCGGGCCCGAAAGTTCCGGCGTGACGCGCGATCTCGCGCGCGCCGAGACGGAGGCGAAGGATCTCGCCGCGCGCTACGCCGGACGCCTCGGCGCGCTCTCGGGCGCGGAGCTCGGCGAGGCGATCGGCGAATTCGAGCGCGTCGAGGAAATCCTGGGGCGCCTCGTCTCCTATGCGCAGCTTCTCTTCAGCACCGATTCAACCAATCCCGCGTATGGCCGCTTCTACCAGACCATCAACGAGCGCGTGACGGCGATCGGCAGCCACATCATTTTCTTCGGCCTCGAGCTCAACCGGCTCGAGGAGTCGGCACTCGAGCCCAAGCTCGCCGACCCCGTTGCCCGGCACTTCCGCCCGTGGCTTCGCGACTTGCGCGTCTTCCGGCCCCATCAGCTCGGCGATGCGCTCGAGAAGCTCTTTCACGAGAAGGAAGTGACCGGGCATACGGCGTGGAGCCGGCTCTTCGACGAGACGATCGCCGGGATGCGCATCGCCGTCGCGGGCGAAGAGCTGACGATGAGCGCCGCGCTCAACCAGCTCTCGGATCGCGATCGGGCGGTGCGCGAAGCAGCCGCGCACGCCATCGGCGCGGCGCTCCGGCGCGACATCCGCCTCTTCTCGCTGATCATCAACACGATCGCGAAGGACAAGGAGATCGCCGACAGCTGGCGGCACTATCCGCATCCGGCGAGCTACCGCAATCGCGCCAACATGGTCGAGGACGAGGTGGTCGAGGCGCTCAGCGAAGCCGTGCGCGCCGACTATCCGCGGCTCGCCCACCGCTACTACCTCCTCAAGGCCAAATGGCTCGGCCTCCCGCGGCTCCAGCACTGGGATCGCAACGCCCCGCTGCCGGAAGACGACGACCGCCACATCGGCTGGGAGGAGGCGCGAAGGCGCGTGCTTGGGGCGTACGGCGCCTTCAGCCCGGAGCTCGCCGAGATCGGCGGACGCTTCTTCGCCGCTCCCTGGATCGACGCCGCCCTTCGCCCCGGCAAGGCGAGCGGCGCCTTCGCGCACCCCACCGTGCCCTCGGCGCACCCCTACGTGCTGCTCAACTATCATGGCCGAACGCGCGACGTGATGACGCTCGCCCACGAGCTCGGGCACGGCGTGCATCAGGTGCTCGCGGGTGCGCAAGGCTACCTGCTCGCCAACACGCCGCTCACGCTTGCCGAAACCGCAAGCGTGTTCGGCGAGATGCTGACGTTCCAGGCGCTCCTCGACGATACCGACGAGCGGCGCGCGCGGCGCATCATGCTGGCGTCGAAGGTCGAGGACATGCTCAACACCGTCGTCCGGCAGATCGCCTTCTACCGTTTCGAGACCCTCTTGCATGAAGAACGCCGTTCGGGCGAGCTCGTGGCGGAGCGGATCGGCGAGATCTGGCTTACCGTGCAGCGCGAGAGCCTCGGCCCGGCCTTCGATTTCGCCGACGAGTACCGCAATTTCTGGGCCTATGTGCCGCACTTCATCCACACGCCGTTCTACGTTTATGCCTATGCGTTCGGAGATTGCCTGGTGAACGCGCTCTATGCCGTCTACCGTGACGGCCATCCGGGCTTTCAGGCGAAGTATCTCGAGATGCTGCGGGCCGGGGGGGCGAAGCGCCACCGCGAGCTGCTGGCGCCCTTCGGCCTCGATGCCTCCGATCCGCATTTCTGGAAGCGCGGCCTCGATGTGATCGCGGGCTTCATCGGCGAGCTCGAGCGATCCTCGGGCGACGGCGCGAGCTGATATCGTGGCCGAGAGCGATGAGAGCACGCTGTTCGGGGAGCTCCGGCGGCTCGCCCGCACATCGGGTGCGGTCGGCGGGATCGCCGCACGCATCGCCGGCCAGCGCGTGTTCGGGCTGAAGACGGACCGTGCCGCCCACGCCGAAGACCTGAAGGCCATCCTCGGCGGGCTCAAGGGCCCGCTGATGAAGGTGGCGCAGTTCCTCTCGACGATCCCCGACGCGCTTCCCGACGAGTACGCCGCCGAGCTTTCGGAGCTGCAGGCCAACGCGCCCCCGATGGGCTGGGGCTTCGTGCGCCGGCGGATGGCGAGCGAGCTCGGCACGGATTGGGAACAACGGTTCCAAAGCTTCGGCCATGTCGCCGCCGCGGCGGCGAGCCTTGGCCAGGTGCATCGCGCCCTGCTCCCGGACGGCACCGCGGTTGCCTGCAAGCTGCAATATCCGGACATGCCGAGCACGGTCGAGGCCGATCTCCGCCAGCTCAAGCTCGCCATGGCCGTCTATCGGCGGATGGACAAGGCCATCCAGCAGGACGAGATCTACAAGGAGCTCACCGAACGGCTGCGCGAGGAGCTCGACTATCTGCGCGAAGCCGCGCAGATGCGCCTCTACGGACGGATGCTCGCGGCCGAGGCGGACGTTCACGTGCCGCGACCGATCGAGGGCTATTGCACGCGCCGGCTGCTCACCATGACCTGGCTCGAAGGGCGCGCCCTCCAGGCACGCCTCGCGGAGAACCCCCCGCAGGACGAGCGCAATCGGATCGCAACCGCCTTGTTTCGTGCCTGGTATGTACCGCTCTACCGGTACGGCGTGATCCACGGCGACCCGCATCTCGGCAACTACCAGGTGCGGCCGGACGGCGGGGTGAACCTGCTCGACTTCGGCGCGATCCGCGTGTTCGCGCCGCACTTCATCCGCGGCGTCATCGATCTCTTCGAGGCGGTCAGGGACCGGGACGCGGATAAGGCGCTGCACGCGTACGAGAGCTGGGGCTTCACCGACATCACGCGCGAGAAGCTCAAGGTTTTGAACCTTTGGGCCGAGTTCCTCTACGAGCCGCTGCTGGAGGACCGCGTGCGGCGGATCCAGGAGACGAACGACCCGCAATTCGGCCGCGAGGTCGCCGAGCGCGTGCATGCGGGCCTCCGGCGCACCGGCGGGGTGCGTCCGCCACGCGAATTCGTGCTGATGGACCGTGCAGCGATCGGGCTCGGCAGCGTCTTCCTCCGCCTTGGCGCGGAGCTCAATTGGCATCGTCTCTTTCACGAACTGATCGCGGACTTCGATGCCACGGCGCTCGCCGCGCGCCAGGCCGCCGCGCTGGCGGAGGCGGGAGTGCCGCCCGCCGCGTAGGCGGTCGGCCCCTCTTGCCTTGGCCTCGCCCGCTCGCGCATGGTGCGGCGGCTTGCAGCGGAGGGAATCCCTCGGATGCGTCTGGCCGTGCTGAAGGAGCGCCGCGCGGGCGAGACCCGTGTGGCTGCCACTCCCGAAACGGTGAAGCGGCTCTTGGGCCTCGGGCTCGACGTTGTCGTCGAGAGCGGTGCCGGACAGGGCGCCGAGATCGCCGATGCCGACTACCAGGCAGCGGGCGCGGAGATCGCGCCGGACGCGGCCGCAACGCTCTCCGGCGCGGGGATCGTCTTCTCGGTCGTCATGCCCGAGGCCGAGCTCCGCACCCTCATCCCGCGAGGGGCGTTGCTCGTCGGAATCTCCGGCGCGCTGGCGGATCCGGCGCTGGTCGCCTCGCTTGCCGGCGCGGGGATCGATGCCTGCGCGCTCGAGCTCCTGCCGCGGATCACGCGCGCCCAGGCGATGGACGTTCTCTCCAGCCAGGCGAACCTCGCCGGCTATCGCGCGGTGATCGAGGCCGCTTCCGAGTTCCGCCGCGCCTTCCCGATGATGATGACCGCGGCGGGCACGGTGCCGCCGGCGCGCGTCTTCGTGCTCGGCGCGGGCGTCGCCGGGCTGCAGGCGATCGCGACCGCCCGGCGGCTCGGCGCGATCGTTTCGGCAACCGATGTCCGCCCGGCCGCGAAGGAGGAGATCAAGTCGCTCGGCGCCACCTTCGTCGGCGTGGAGGACGAGGAGACCCAAGCGGCACAGACGAGCGGCGGGTACGCGAAGGAGATGAGCGAGGCCTATCGCCGCAAGCAGGCGGAGCTCATGGCAACGACGATGGCGAGGCAGGATATCGTCATCACCACGGCGCTCGTCATGGGCCGCAAGGCGCCCACGCTCGTCAGCGCCGAGATGGTGGGCACGATGCGCGCCGGCAGCGTGATCGTCGATATCGCGGCCGACGCCGGGGGAAATTGCGCCCTGACCGTCCCCGGCGAGCGGGCCGTCACGCCGAACGGGGTGGTCATCCTCGGCTTCCGCAACTGGCCGGGCCGGATCCCGGTGGCCGCGAGCGGCCTCTACGCCCGCAATCTGATGACCTTTCTCTCCACCTTCTGGGACAAGGAGGCAAAGGCGCCGAAGCTGCCGGCGGATGACGGCATCGTCAAAGGCGTGCTGCTGACGCGAGGGGGGGCGGTGGTGCACCCGCAATTCCTTCCCTCCGAGGCAGCGTGATCGCGGAGAGACATCGATGGACCAGAACCAGCTCGCCAACGAGGCCCAACGCCTCGCCGACCAGGCGGCGGCGCTCGCCGCCCATGCCCACGCGCTGGCGACCGCCGCGCCCGCGTCGGTTTCCTCGACACCTTTCATCTTCCTCTTCGTGACCTTCGTGCTCGCCTGCTTCGTCGGCTACTATGTCGTCTGGAACGTGACGCCGGCGCTGCATTCGCCGCTGATGTCGCTCACCAATGCGATCAGCTCGGTCATCATCGTGGGTGCGATGCTCGCTGCCGGCCTTTCGCTCACCGGCTTCTCTTCAGGGTTCGGCTTCGTTGCCGTGATGCTCGCCAGCGTCAACATCTTTGGCGGCTTCGTCGTCACGCAGCGCATGCTGCAGATGTTCCAGAAGAAGAAGTAGGGCCATGCCGGAAACCCTTGCCGCGTTCATCTACCTGATCGCCGCGGTTCTCTTCATCCTGGCGCTCAGGGGTCTTTCCCATCCGGACACCGCGCGGAGAGGCAATCTCCTCGGGATGGCCGGCATGGCGATCGCCATGATCACGACGGCTCTCCATCCGGGCCTCGTGCTCGGCGGCTATGGGCTGATCCTGGTTGGCATCGTCATCGGCGGAAGCGTCGGGACGTTCATCGCGCTCCGCATCCACATGACCGCACTTCCCCAGCTCGTCGCCGCGTTTCATTCCCTGGTCGGACTTTCCGCCGTCTTCGTCGCTGCCGCCGCCCTTTATGCTCCGGCCGCCTTCGGCATCGGCACGCCCGGGCATCTTCACCTCGAGAGCCGGATCGAGATGTCGATCGGCCTTGCCATCGGCGCCATCACCTTCTCGGGCTCGGTGATCGCCTTCTCGAAGCTGCAGGCGCTGATGAGCGGCGCGCCCATCGTCTTTCCCGGCCAGCACAAGCTCAATCTCGGGATCGCGATCCTGATCCTCGTGCTGATCGTCGCCTTCGTGATCTCCGGGGGCAGCGCTGCCGCCTTCTGGCTGATCGCGTTTTCCGCTTTTGCGCTAGGCTTTCTCATCATCATCCCGATCGGCGGGGCGGACATGCCGGTCGTGGTCTCGATGCTGAACAGCTATTCCGGCTGGGCGGCCGCCGGGATCGGCTTCACGCTCGGCAATATCGGCCTGATCGTGCCCGGCTCGCTGGTCGGAGCATCCGGCGCCATCCTCTCGTACATCATGTGCAAGGGAATGAACCGCAGCATCATCAACGTGCTGCTGGGAGGCTTCGGCTCCGAGGGCGGGGCCGCCGGCCCGGCCGGGGCGACCGACCGGACGGTGAAGAGCGGCAATGCGGACGATGCCGCCTTCATCCTCAAGAACGCCGCCAAGGTCATCATCGTGCCGGGATACGGCATGGCGGTCGCTCAGGCGCAGCATAGCCTGCGCGAGATGGCGGACGTGCTCAAGGCGGACGGCGTGGAGGTGAAATACGCGATCCATCCGGTGGCCGGCCGGATGCCGGGCCACATGAACGTGCTGCTGGCCGAGGCGAACGTGCCGTACGACGAGGTGTTCGCGCTCGAGGAGATCAACAACGAGTTCGCGACCGCCGATGTCGCCTATGTGATCGGCGCCAATGATGTCACGAAC
Source organism: uncultured Pseudomonadota bacterium (assembly GCA_963745975.1). GTDB lineage: Bacteria > Pseudomonadota > Alphaproteobacteria > Acetobacterales > Acetobacteraceae > JAKAWQ01. The sequence goes on along the minus strand of CAVUZJ010000007.1, from coordinate 154,978 downwards.
CCCGCCGCGAAGACCGATTCCCGCTCGCCGATCTACGGCATGCCCATCCTGGAGGTCGAGAAGGCCAAGACCGTGCTCTTCGTCAAACGCTCGATGGCTGCCGGATATGCCGGCGTGGAGAACGAGCTCTTCTTCCGCCCGAACACGATGATGCTGTTCGGCGATGCCAAGAAGATGACCGAGGCGATCATCCAGGCCCTCAAGCACTGAGCGTGATCGCCGGAGAGGTGGATCACGCTCGCAGCGGGCGGCGAGAGTGGGTCAGGCGAGCTTGCGGAATGCGGCTACGAAGCGGTCGACGTCCTCCTCGTCGTTGTAGACGTGCGGGCTGATCCGCATCCGCCCGAGCCGGGCCGCGACGTGCACGTCCTCGCCGGCGAGGCGGGCCACCAGGTCCGCCCGCATACCCTGCGGAAAGCCGAGGCTCAGGATGTGCGGCGCCCGCACGCGCTCGTCCGGCACTGCGGCGCCGAGATTGCGTAGCCCCTCGGCGAGGCGGGAGGTGAGCCACGCAAGCCGCTCTCTGATGACAGCGCTCCCCCACGCGGCCACCATTTCCATCCCGATCGAAGCCATCTCGAGAGAGATGAAGTGGTCCCGCTCTCCCATATCGAAGCGTCTTGCGCCGGCCACGAATGCGGTGTCGGCGAGATAGCGCGCCTGTTCCGCGCTGACCCCGCGGCGCCCGAACCCCGTCTGCTCGAGTGGAATTCCGTCCTGATGGCGTTTGGCGACGTAGAGGAAGGCGCGGCCGTACGGTCCCAGCACCCACTTGTAGGTCGGAAAGACGAGAAAGTCGGGATCGAGCTCTCGAACGTCGAGCTTCATCACGCCAGCGGCGTGTGTCGCGTCCACGAGCAGCGCAGCACCAGAGCGCCGCAGCGCCGGAGCGATACGATCGAGATCCACCGCCCCGCCATCCGACCAGTGCACCGAGGAGATGGATGCGAGCGCGAGAGGCGCGCCCGGCCGCTCGATCGCAGCCAGCAGGGCGGCGGTCCAGTCGCCATCCTCGGGTCGCTTGACGACCTCGATCGCATAGCCGGCCACTTCCGCACGCGTCATCCATTCGAGGACCGGCGAGGAATGGTCGTCTTCGAGGAGCAGGACGCGGCTTCGCTCGGGGATCTGGAGCAGCTTCGCGGCCGTGGCGACGCCGTAGCTCACGGACGAGATCAGCGCCACGTCATCGGCTTCGGCACCGATCAGCCGGGCCGCCGCGCTTCGCGCGCGGGCAAATTGCTGTGCGGGGAATTGGCGATCGATCTTCCAGGGCTGGCCCTTGCGCGCGACGCCGATGCGCCCCGCCTCCTGGCTCGAAATCGGCAGCGGCCCCCAGGCCGCCGCGTTCAGATAGCAGACGTCGCGCGGAATATCGAAGAGCGCACGCTGCGACGGAAGCATCTCGTCAACCTTTCAACTCCACTCGCAGCGACATTACCCCTTCGTACGGGGGATGGCCATCGCGTCGGCCTCCCTTCCCGGAGACTGCGCCCGCCTGCCTCGCACGCGCGCCGGTATTCGCCCTTCCGCCTCAGCACGTCCCGATCGTCTGCCAGAGCTCGGGCGTGCTGCCGTCGCTTCCGCTCGCGTAGCACCCGAGGCGATAGACGGCACCGGTGAAATTGCCGACGAGCTGTTGCACGGCCTGGTTGGCGGTGCCGGTGGTCGGGCTGGCGACGATGCTTGAGGTGCCGATCAGACGGGTGGCGGGATCAGGGTCGGGGATCGCGCTCCCCGGCTCGACTTCCATCGTGACGGTCGGCCCCGAGATCGTGATGTTCGGCCAAGCCGCGCCGAAGTCGAATGTGATGACCCGCGTCTCCACCTCGGCGGTCAGAGGGTCCAGCGGATAAATTGCTCGCATCGTCACACCTCACTGCAGCCTGGCGCGCACGGCGAGGCCACCGGGCGTGGCCCGCACCGGCCGCGCCGTCAGGATCGCGCGCACCGGCAGGCCCCTGATCCATCCCATCGGGTCGAACGCCAGCGCCACACCGCTGCCCGATCCCATCGCCTCCAGGGTGCCAGGCACACCGCCGCCGGCGCCGTGGTTCGCCGCCGGCGCCCCGCCGTCGCCCGCGCCGCTCCCCACCCCAAGCAGGCGCTCGAGCGCGCCAGCCCCATATCCAGCCGGGCCGGTGACACCGGAACCGCCGCCCCTTGCCGCGCCGACGGCGCCCGTGCCGGATCCGCTGGCGCGCCCAATCCCGTTGCCCCCGGGCCCAAGCCGGACGATCCCGGCGCCCGCGCCGGCCGCGCGCGACGCGCCGGAGCCCTGCCCGGCCACGCGCCCGAGCGTACCTCTCCCCGAGCCCGTCGGACCCGTACCGCCGTCGCCCGCGCCGAGAACGCCCCGGAGTGCGCCTACGCCGCTGGCCGCCGCGTCCGCGGCCCCCAATCCGCCCGCCAGCGGCCGGATGATCCCCGCGCCGGAGCCCGCAGCGGCGAGCGCTGCGCCCCCGGAGGCCAGAGGCCGCTCGAACGCGCCAGCGCCCCTGCCGCTTCCGCCAGGCTGTCCCGAGCTGGTCGCCGCCAGCTTCCCGACCGCGCCGCTTCCCAAACCAGAGGCGTGCGCGGTGCCAGACCCAACGCCGCGCACTGGGCCGGCCTTCGCCGCCCCTCCTCCCGACGCCGCCGCACTGCCGCCGCCCGCCGCCCTCGCCGCTCCAACCGCGCCCGCGCCGGACCCGCTGTCGCCGCCCCCGCCCGCCGCAACGATCGCATCGCCGATACAGCCATTTTCGCCGCCGGCGCCCGTTCCGGCGGTGATCGAGAGGTCGCTTTGCGCTGCGCCAACAACCTCGTATTCCGCAAGGAAATAATCGAGCGCGGCGATGGCGGTCCAACCGCTTCCCGCGCTCGGCGTTGCCACCGTGCTGAAGCGGAATAGCCCGAAGATGAAGGTAACGGGGGCCGTCGTGGAAACGGTTGGCGCGCCGGTTGCGGCACCGTCGGGCAGGCTTGTATTGACGTCGAATGGCGCGCTTGTGTTGGCGCCGCTTACCCCAAAGGCACAAAGCGTGACGAAGGAAGCTGACGATCCGAAGCTCACCGTGATGGTGTCGGAGGGGAGCGCTGCCGGGGCAACGGCATACCATTCACTGATATAGACGCCACCCGAACCGGCGACGCTCTTCCGTTCCGCCCATGTCAGGCCTGCGGTGTCGCTGACACCCGATACCGCGGCGCCATTCGAGAGGGCGCCGACGATAATCACATCGTCGGCATTGCTCGTCGTCAGAGCGAGAGTTACGGATGTGCCGCTCTTTGCTCCCGTAGAGACATACCCGTCGAGCGCGAGCGTCACGGATCAGCCCCCGCGCCGCGCGCTCAGACCGCCGGCAGTTTCAACACGAAGCTGCTCATGGTGAGCGGAACGCCGGTCTGCAACGCCGCGTTTCCGAGGGTATAGTCCGCGCCGGCGGCGCTGTAGCTCCACACCGCCGTCCCATCGGTGATGCCCGTCCCGGTCCCGCTCGGCCCACCGCTGCTCGCCGCAGTGCCGGCCGTGGTGCAGATGTAGGAATCGCCGCCGTTCGTCACATACTGCCCGACGATAACCGCGGTGCTCGCCTGCCAAGGCGCCTGGCACGTGACATCGAGTACCGCCGTTCCGCCGCTCTCGGTGAGCCTGGCGAAATTCGCCGTCCCGCTCGCGCTCGGCGTCTCGCTCGAAGCGGTGAAGCTCGCCGTCGTCACCTCATAGCCGCCGGAATAGCTCGGCGTGCCGAAGGCCGTGCTCGAGAAGGTGAAGGCGCAAAGCGACGTATTCCCGCTCAAGCTGGTCTCCGGGCTCGTCGGCATCGCGCCCGAGTAGAATGTGAAGCCGCCGCTGTTGAGCAGAGCGGCCCCTGCCGCGAGCGCGGTGCCCGCGAAGACCTGCGACGTGTTCATCGGTCTGTTCCCCTTTATGTCCACGGGTCCGGTCTTCCGTGCCGGCCGCTCCTCCAGGCCGCGCCGTCAATCGTCGCGCCGAGGCCCGCGCGCGCGAGCAACCGCCCGAGTTGCCGCGCGCTTACTGCAACATCCGCCAGGTGGTGTTCGTCAGGTCCCAAACATACTCGACGAGCTGGTGCGCGGTCAGGCTGGAGTGTGTCCCGTCGATCGCGTTGGTGCCGTGCGCCGTGGTGAGCGCCGTCACCGCCTGGTTGAACGAGAACCGCACGCGCTGCCCATTGCCCGCCTCCGGCGTTGTCGGCATCGTGAAGGTGAAGCTCGATATCGTCGCCGAGGTGGTGAAATAGATCGTCGTCACATAGTTCGGACACGTATAGCTCGATCCGGCCGCGACGATCTGCAGCGTGTTGTCCGCCTGGGCTCCGTCGAACACCACGCTCGACCCGAGCGCACCCGTCGCCCCCAGCACCGTGGGCTCGCCCGCCGCACCCTGCACCTGCATCGCGTTGCCGCTGCTCGCCGGCCCGAGCGTCACCGTGCTCGACGCCTCCGATATCGCAAGGAGCGAGGGAATGCTGATTGCGAGCCAGTCCGTGCCAAGCGTGTTGCTCGAACCCGTCGTCGCCCGATACCAGCCGATGACCGAGCTCCCCGCCGTCGCCGCCGAGTTCCAGACGATCTGGCCCTGCACGAAGGTTCCGCTCAAGGGCATCGCCACCGCTTCGAGCAGAGGTCCGTTGATCGCCTGGCCGAAGCCGGCGCTGCCCGGATTGCAGTTCTCGATCACGTGCATATAGGCCGCGCCCGCCTGCGGCACGTTGCCGACGCCGAGGTTGCCGGCGTTGTAGCCCGTCGCGGCCGGCTCGCAAAAAACGATGTTCCCGATGCCCACCGTGTCGGGCTCGAACACGCTGCTCGTGATCTCAGCGAGATTCCTGAGCCGGTTGCCGCGGAAGGTAATCCCGGTGCACGCATTCGGGAACACGGCCGCCGGGGTGGTGATGCCGTTCTGCCAGCCGCCCCCCGTCGCCGTGCCGCGGCGCGTTATGAAAGGGTCGCCGTCGATCTCGTTGTTGCGGATGTCGATGCGGTGCCCGGCGCCCTTCTGGGCGCAGAAAACCGCCGCGTTGATGAAATCGACGATCTTGTTGTCGTGGAAGTCCGCGGCCGTCATCAGGACCCCGGCGGCCAGATAGATCCCATCCTCCATGCCCTGAATGTGATTGCAGGCCACCGCGATCTGCCGATACCAGGTCGGAAGATTGGAGATCGCCGCGAAGTTCACGCCGATGGCGCCGGAGGCGAGCTCGACCGCGCCGAGCAGCGGGTTAAGCCAGCCCTCGCGGGTGAACATCTGCTCGCCGCCGGTATTGCTCTCTGTGTAGCTGAGGTTCGCGGTAGGATCGAGGGTGCGCATCAGCACGTTGTGGCTGATGTCGATCGCCCATCCGGGCGGGATCGGCGTCGTCGTATCGGAGGGTGACGACTTCATGTTATTATAGGCGCCATAAGGGCTCGCGACGCTGCTCACCGAATTCGAGCCGCCACAGGTCCACACCGCTCCGCCGTCCGTCGTCGTCGAGCCGTAGCTGCTCGCCCAGCTCGGCGCGCTCGCCCCGCTCGTGCCGGAAGTCGAACACTTCTGCACGTTGCCATTGGAGTCGACGATCGCAGCCCCGATGATATAGGGCGTGCTCGCGACCCACACGCGCCCCGACGGCACAAGCGCCCCCACGAGACCGCTTCCCTCATTGGTCCACGTCACAGTCCCGTCCGTGGTCGTGTCGCCCGTCGTTTCGTTCCAGCTCGGCGCGCTCGAGCCCGTCGTGCCCGCCGTCGTCACTGTCTGGATATGGCCGCCGCTGTCGATCGTGCTCACCCCCGCGGCAACCGCGGTGCTCGCCGTCCAGACCGCCGGCGGGATCGTCAGATTGCTGCCGGGCACGCCCGTTGACGCCGACGCCGCGCCCGCCTGCGGCGAGATCGCGCTGATCCGGATATAGGTGCAATCCGTATTGAGGCCGTCGATATTCGTCCGGTTGATCACATCCGTCACAACATTGCCGACGATGTGAGCGGCGAAGGGGCAGCACTCGCCTTCGGTCGTTCCCTCGCCGGAATATGCGACGCCGATCCCCTCCTGCTTCGGCCGGTCGAGCACGTTGTTGCAGATGTTGATGCGGCGCGCGCCGGCGCAGAGGATGCCGCCCGTGTCGGATGCGCGGATACCGATGATGTTGGTCCCGCTCGCGATGCCCCAGATCTCCGAGTTGCTGCTGTGGTTGCTCACCACGTTGTCGTCGATGTGGTCGAACTGGCCCCCGATGACATCGACCATCGCCGAGCCTTCGCATTGGATTCCGTCCCGCGCGCCGTAGCGGATCTTGCAGTTGATGGCCGTCACCCTCCGGCACCAGCCAGCATTGATCGAGACGTTCGGCGCGTATTCGACGAAAACCCGGTCGAAGATGACGCTGTCGCAGTATTTCGCGGCCACCATCGGGCCGGTCATCTGGTCGGTGATCGTCGTCCCGTTCCAGTTGCCGACGATGTGGATATTCGAGAGGATCGTGCAGGGTCCCTCGGCGGGCGGCGAGATCGCGCGGGTCGCCGATGCCATCCAAAGAACCGCTGGATTGCCATTCGTCGTGTTGGACCCGATGTATTTCAAGACGCTCTGCGGCCCGTCGCCCAGGATCACGTCGCCTTGCTGCCAGAGCACGTTCGCAGCAATGCCCCATGTGCCGCTCGGAAAACGGAGCGCCTTCACCTGCGCGCGCGCATCGGTGAGAGCATGAGTGATGAGGCTCGACATATCCGTGGCGCCCGTCGGATCGGCTCCTTCGTAGTCCGCGAAGTTTATGGCGTCGGTCTTCCACGCCGCGATCGTCCGGTCGGCCGCGTCGGTGATAAGCGCCGCGGCGACCGCCTGGCTGACCGACGTTCCCGTGGCCGCCCCGCCGCTCATGCTTGCGCCCGCGAGTGCCGGCGAGATCGGCGCCGTCCCGCCCAGTGCGCCATTGATCGCCTCGCGGAACTGCTGGCCTGCATTGACGCCCACAAAGTTCGGGATCGGTTGAAACGTGCCGCTCATGCCGCCCTCACCATAGGATGATAACGATGCCGGCCGCGCCCGCGCCGCCATAGAAATAATTGCCGGTGAACAACGGATCATAAGCACCGCCGCCGCCGGCGCCCGGCGCGGCCGCCGGTGTGCCGCCCTGCTCTCCCGCTCTCCCCCCGCCACCCCAGGGACCCGGGGCGCCGTTGCCCGCAAACACGAACAGCCCCGACTGCCCGTCGCTCCCGTCGCCGCCCGTCAAGGCCATGAAGCCGCCGCTGGCCGCCCCGCCGCCGGCCCCGGCGGAGCTTGCCGTCCGCTGAAACAGCGAGCCGCCACCTCCGTAAGCAACGAGCCCGCCGAAGGCGGAGGTGCCACCGGCGGTCTGCGCGCCGCCCCCGGAGCCTACCGTGACCGGCATTGCGGCACCGCCGGCCACCGTCAGGAACCCCTCCGCGTATCCGCCCGCCCCGCCGCCGCCCCCTGACGCATATCCGTCGAGATTGCTCGCCAGGCAGTCCGAGCCCCCCCCGCCGCCGCCAACAACGCTCGCGCGTACCACCGACACGCCCGGCGGCACTGACCACTCGTAGCTTCCGGGGGCAGCAAAGACCGCTGCATTGGTCCAGGTGTTGCGCGCCAGCAGCGCCGCGACCTGTCCCTGGATCGTCGTGATGTTGCCGATGTTCGTGTTCTGCCGCCCGTAGAGGAACGCCGTGCGGTTCGCGAGCTGCTGGTGCGGCTCGTTCGACACGCCGATGCCGCTGAAGCTCGCCCCGCTTGCCGCGCCCTCGACCTTGTCGGTCTGCTGAATCTCGTAGATTTCGTTCGGCGTGTATTCCGCCGCGTCGATGAGGGTTGCCATCAGAAGGTCAAGCTCCACGTGCCGCTGTAGTTCGCCGCGCCGCCGAATGTGAAGGCCGGGACGACGGCATGCGCGATCATCGGCTGCGGCACGACGAGTGCCGCAAGATAGGCCCACCCCACGGTCCCATCATAGGTGAAGGCGCCGATTGCCCCCGTGTTCCAGCTCGGGGTGCTGGCGCCGGTCTGCGGCGTGTATCCGGCGAGCCCGGCGCAGGTCCACGTCACCGTCCCATCGCTCACCGTGCCGCCGACGGAGACCGGCCACGCCGGCGCGGTCGCGCCGCTCGTTCCGGCACCCGTGCATTGCTGAATGTTTCCGTTGCTGTCGGTGATCAGGTTCCCCGACAGCTCATTCGTGCTCGCCCTCCAGCCCGGCGGGGCTGCCGAGCGGAACGGTTGGCCCGTGCTGTTCCGTACCAGATTCCCCACCGGCTGATTGCTGCTCGCCGCCCACGCCGAGTAGCTGAACCCGGCCGTCACCGGGATCGCAACCCCGCTTGTGTTGGCGAACAGGCCGATCTCCTGGACGTTCAGGCCGTAGGCCGCGTAGTCCGCCGCGGTAATCGCAAATGCGAACTCCACCGTACCGGGGCTCGGGAAGGTCGCTGCCCCGACGGCATTATAGTATTTGGGGGCGAGCGTGAGATCGGTATCGCCGACGCTCGGCGCGCTGTTCCCCGAGCCGTAGCCGACCACGCTCACCGATTGCCCTGTTGTCACCCCCGCGGCGAGACTCGCGAACACGGGAAGCCCCGCGTTCACCACCAGATTATCGCGCTCGCAGATCAAGAGCCCGTCGCGCCAGAGGCGCACGCGCCCGGTCGACCTCTTCATGCAGGTTACTCCGTAGACTGGCCGTTGATCACCAGGCCAGAGTCGACCACCGCGGGCTCGCTTGCCCCATAGGTGAGCCCGGCATGGTAGAAATGCGCCGAGTAGAGCGGCGCCGTCGTCTTGGTGTCGGCGAGAACCCAGGCCATCACACTCGGAAGATCTGAGATTCGGATCGGCTTCTCGAGAACATTCATTCCCGCCGTCAGCGTTATCGCATCGCTCGCGCCGATGGCAGGCTCCTCCACCGGCAGTTCATCGAACCACAGCGAGTCCAACCAGCTCCGCGCCGGCTTGAAGAAGTCTATCGCATCGACGAGCTGCGTCTGATCGGCGGCGGAAACCGGAACGCCCACGATGCTGCTGGCCTGATCGAGCTTGTCAACGTCGATCAGCAGATCGATGTCGGTCACGGCGTCCCACGATGTCGGCTGCGGGTCCGCCGCCACGATGTCGGCCTTGACCACGCTGACCCGGAATACCGCCCACCCTTCCGACGGCGGCCACGATGTGCCGCCCCAGCTGGCCTGGCCTTCCTGGATCTCGATCAGGGCAAACCCGAGATTGCTGGTGATCGATTGGATTGCGTACGGCGTTCCCTTGAACCGGTGCAGCGCGATCGCCTGCTGGATCAATTGCTGCTGCGAATCCGGGCCGGACAGCAGCTGCCACCAAGGTGCGAGGATGTCGAACTGCCAGGCTAGAAACGGCAGCGCCGTTCCCGGGACGTTGGCGATCGTGTAGAGTAGGATAGGGGAGAGATCGAGTTCTCCCAGCCGCTCGAGCAATTGTGACAAAGCCGCGGTTCGAAGATCGCTGATCGACGAAGCCGCGGCCAGGCTGCTCCCGGTTCCGCCGGTTCCGCTCATTACGGTTCCGTCTCCGAGCCCGTCTGGTACGTGAGGTTGATCGCCGTGCAGTTCGCCCACTGGCCGTTGGTCAGGACGATCCTGCCGTCCGGCTGCGGCGCGACCGCCACACCTCCGATATTGGCGGCGATCGCGACGGTTGCCTCGTAGACCCCCGAGACCGACAGGGCCGAGACCCACTGCGAGGCCACGATATCGTTCTGCACGCTGCTCGCGACATTGACGGCGAGCTGCTGCGCCGCGATATAGGCCGCGGTCTCGGTCGAGCTCGGATCGGCGTCGCTGAACAGGGTGAGCGTTGCCGTCACGGCGTAATCGACCTCGGTCACGGGATAGACGTTCACCGTATCGCAGAGCGGCCGCACCGTGGACGCGTTCAGCGCCGTCACCACCTCGGCGATCACCGCGCTCGAGGCGATCCCGATCGGGTTCGGGCTCGGGCCCGGCTGCACCGTGATCGGTCCGGTCAGCACGTAGACGTCCACCGTGCCCGGCGACGGGCTAACCACTTCGGCATCGATGATGGTCGGGTCCGCCCCAAGCGCGTAGAACCGGTAGGCTCCGCTCGGGCCCGCCGTCGAATATTGGTTCGGCGCCGCCTGGATGCGTGCCCGCAAATGATCGTCCGTCTCGATCTCCGAGCCGCCGGCCGTGGTCGTGGTATTCGCGACGCTCGCGATCAGCGCATCCCCGCCGATCAGCACGTCGACCTGCCCCGGCAGATACCCGTTCGCCGCACTCCCGGTCGTCGTGCAAGCCGCCTGCACGCTGCCCGTGGTGCTCCCCGCCGGGATCGCGAGCGCGCTCGAGGTCGCGAAGATGAAGTTGCCGTCGCTCGTCCCCACCTCTGTCCCGGCCGCCACCGTATAGCTCACGGTCAGCGCCGCGGTGAGCGTGAATTGCAGCGTGCATGTCGCCGCAACGCCTGCGAGCCTGGTCACGCCGACGAGCTGTCCGAGATAGTCGATCACCGGATAGCTCGCGTAGGCGAGAAGATTCTGCTGCCCGGTGTACTGGATTGCGGCGCGCACCAGGCTTTCGCGGTAGGCATAGAGATTGATCAGCAGCCGCTCGACCTGCGCCGGATAGAGGGTGCGCCCGGAGGCACTCTGGAACGCCGCGATCATGTCGGCGAGGATCAGGTTCGGGTTGAGCCCATCCGCATCGGTGAGGAAGACGGGTGCCGGCAGGCTGTTCGCCGGGTTGGAGGTGCTGCCGCTCATCCGCCGATCCCCACCGTCGTCGTCTGCGCTCCCGTGCCGCCGATCACGCTCTGCCCGGGCGCCACGGTGGTGCCGAGATCAACCTGCCAGGTCACGTTCACGGTGATCTGTGCCGGCGCCGCGGCGCCGCCAGGAGTCGCCGTGACGCCGAGCACCGTGACCCTCGGCTCCCATGTCTCGATCGCCTGCGTCACCACGCCCACGATCGCAGGCAGCACCGCTGGCAGTGGCCGGTCGATGTACTGCGTCAGGTCGCAGCCGAAGGTCGGCCGGAACGGATCCTCGCCCGGGATCGTGCTCAGGATGATCGCGATGCACTGGCCGATATCGGCGAGCCCCTGCACCACCTTTCCGATCCCTGAGCCCGCGCCGCCGCCTGTCGTGGAATCGAGCATGAGGGACCAGCTCGCCGAAGCGATGTCGGCGAGGGTGACGGCCGAACCTGACACAGCTACGTTCCGCTGACGGGAGCCGCGGTGTTGCCGCCGCCCGCCTGAACGCCGCTGTGGACATGACCGAGCGCCGAGATGTTGTGGCTCCCGCTCCCGCCCGTCATATCGCCGGTTGCGGCGATGGTGCCGGTGATGGTCATGTCCCCGTTCCCGAACGTCCCGCTGGTCGTGCCGATCGTCCCGGAGACCAAGAGATTCCCGTTCACGCGCACATTGCCGTCATTGCTGAGCTTGACCTGGGCGCCCTTTTGGTCCTGCAGCAGCAGGGTCCCGTCGCTGCCGAGCACCACCTCGTTGCCGAGTGGCGTGGAAAGCGTCGCCGAGCCGCCGTCGCCGAGTGCGGCCGTCAGCACATGCGCCGCCCGGTCATACGCAATCACCGTCCCGTCCTTGAAGACGGCATAGAACTTGTCGCTCGTCATCCCCGGCGGCGGCGCATCCACCGTCGAGGGAATCGAGCCCACCACAGCGCCATACTCGTCGTGCTCGTCCATCAGCACGACGACCTGCTCGCCGATGTCCGGCATGAAGAAGAACTTGTCGTTCTGCGTCTTCGGCACGATCACCGGCAGCCAATAGCTCACCACGCCATCCCGATCCGGGAACTGCACGCGCACCTGCCCGGCCGCGACGTTCTGGGCGCTCACCAGCCCGGTGCGAAACACCGGGTGGTATTGCACCGCGTAGGGGCGCCCCATCACGGCCCGACATCTCCGGCATCGCTCGCGATCGCCTGCGACCCGTCGGCGACGCTCGTGACGGTGCGCAGATCCAGCGTCGTCACGAAGCCCTGTTGCGGCGTGATCTCGACCTGCACCTTCTGTACCAGATAGGTGTTCTGGTCCCACAGCCCGAAGCCCTGCACCTTCACCGTGTTGCCGGCACGCCAATTGAGCGTGCCCACCAGCGGGAACTCGATCGCCGTGGAGCGCATATTGGCGGTCCAGAGGTTCGATTGCGCCTTGAGGCTGGCCTGATCCCCATTCTCGACCCGCGCCACCAGCTTGTGGGTATCGGCCGCCGGCATGGTGGGATCCTCCGCCTGCCCGCCGTAGAGATATTTCTGGTACGGGTTGAGGTAGGCTACGTTCGCCTGCTTGTAGGTCAGCTCGCCAAGCCCCTGGTGCCGGCAGCGCGCATGCTCGCGGACCATCGCGCGGCTCAAGGTCGGCCCCGTCACCGCTTGCCCTTCGAGCGAAGGCCGGCTGTAGAAGATGAGCTGGCTGTTGCGGATGGTGAAGTCGTAATTGTGCTCGTGGGCGAGCCGGACGAGGAAGGCGAGGTCGGTCTCCATCCGCTGCGTCACTCGCTGCCACACGGGATCGGGGCTCACCGCAGCCGTGACCGCGGCGAGGCCGTGCCGTGCCGCGATGTCGGCCGCAATCTCGGTCAGCGTCTTGCCCTCATAGGCGACGCTGTTCCGGGTCCGCACCGCATTATTGAGCCCGGCCTCCACCGCCATGATCGAGAACAGGTCGGGCGGCGTGGTCAGAGCGAGCTCGTCCAGGCTGAAGGTCCCGACGGACCAACTCGTGCCGCCCTGGTAGCCCAGCGTCGGCTGAACCATGTCGGTGCCCAGCGTAAACCCGTAGTTCTGCCAGCGCTGGTCGATGTCCTGCACGTCCACCTGGAAGGTCGGCACCTCGCCACCGGTCGCCTCGCAGTATGCGATACGCTCGACCATCATGCCGGCAGTCACGTCCTGCCCGTTCAAAACGATCGTCCACGCCGGAATCGCGACCGCAGCGCCGCCTCCGGGCGATTGCCAAGGTGCTGCCGAACCGCTCATCTCACGGGCTCCACGGCGTCGTTCCCGCTGCCGGCACGGGTGCCGGGATCAGCGGGCAATAGATCGTAATTCCCTGGGCTAGAACCGGGGAAATCGGCACGGTCGCATTTGTCAGGATGAGGCCGCTCACGAGCGTCGGGTCGCCATAGGCACGCCACGCGATCGTGTCCCATCGATCCGCCGGCCCGGTCACGTAGGCAAGATACTGGGGCGTTGCGGGGCCCGCCGCCGTGCCGGCAGGCACCATCCCGTAGGCCGCGGCGAATGCCGCCGGCGTCATCACGGTGCCGCTCATGCGTACGCTCCGGCAGAGATCGCCTCGTCACGTCGTCGATCACGACTTGGTCTCATGCCGTTCCCTCAGAGTGCGCCGGCCCGCGTCATCGCCGAGATGGCCACGTTCATGAAATCCCCGGTCGGTACCGGTTGCCCGATATTGCTGCCCGCCGCGTAGATCGCGGCGAAGCCGCCAGGCACGCCGACGATCCCGGCTGCCGGCGCGGAGGGCTGCACCGTGGGCGCTCCCTGCGGCAGAGTAGGCTGCCACTCGGAAAGGATGAGCCTCGCGTCAATGTGCTGCGCCACGCCCGAATAGCGCCACTGATCGGTCGCCACCAATTGCGTGATCACGAACTGCCCCTCGATCTGACCGGCGCCGAACACGAGCGGCTGCGGCTGATGCGCCGTTCGGGCCTGGTCGAGCAGCGCCACGGCGGCGTCCGGATCGCACCACGTGACGTGCAGCCGGATCCCCATCGTGATCTGTTCGAGATCGTCATAGGTCCATTGCAGCACGGGCCGCCCCCCGAGCAGCGGCAGCTTGGCGTAGTTGCTGCGCCGGACCCTGCTCAACGTCTCGGGCGATCCAAGCAGCATGAAGGAGACGCTGCCGAACGCCGCGAAATCCCCGAACCCAACTGCGGCGAGCGCCGCACCGAGCACCGAACCGCTCACAGCGCGGACCCCACGCCGCCGAGATGCACGTCCGCGTCACCCCAGTCGAGCATGGCGCTGCGGCGGGCGATGTTCTGGCGGTCGCGCAACCGCCGCGTAACCGCGTCCGTGATTGTCCGCGCGTGCTCGTCCGCGACCCGCCCGAGCAGCATGTTCAGGCTCGCATAATCGCCAAGCATATCGCCTTGGACGGTAACCGTGAGCGGCGCCTCGATGTGGATCGTCACAGCACTCGGAGGTGTTCCAAGGCCGGACGACGCGGCGCCTGCAGATCCGCCGCGCGTCCCCTGCGGCATCCCCGCAGCGCCCTCGGCGCGGCCGCGGATCGGCGCTGCCGCAACCGTCCCGCCGGCCGCGGCCATCGTCCCGCGATTCACAAAATCGTGGCCCAGCGCACCCGGAGCGCGATCGAGCACGTTGCGGAGCGTGTCGAGCACGGCCGGCGACGCCGGTGGCCGCGCGCGAGCGGCAACCGGCAAAAGAGCCCGCACCGGCCCGCGTTCGTGCCGGTCGGTCTGGGCGAACTTGAGCCGATCGTCAGAGAAACGCAACGTGCCGGCGATCGGCCTCTTCAGGAAAGCAAGTTGCTGCCCCTGGAATACCGGTTGCGTCGCGCCACCCTCCCATGCGGTCCCGGACGCCGGCCGGAGGCGCACCGCCCGATCGCTCCGCGCAAATCGCGCGCCAGCGCCCCTTGTATCCGCGAGCGATTTGGACAAGCTCAAGCGAGCGGCCTTGTCCAGAACCGTCATGCGGCCGGTCGCTTCATCGATGCCGAGATCCTTCGGCGCTCCGCCCTGCGCCGTTGCGCCCGCGAACGTCGCGACGCCGTTCTTGAGCGCCTCACTGATCCTCGCCCGCTCTTGCCCCAATCTTGCGTTGCCCGGGCGCCGAAGCTCCATCCCATGAGGCGTCATCTTGCCGATCGATGACCGGGGCCTGGCGCCCCGCTCACCATGCACCGCGTAACCCGGAGCGGCGATCAAGCCGAACGACTTGACGCCCTCTCCCGTCGGTCCCGCGATCCGCGGCGCGCGGCGCGCGCCACGGGCAGCCTCCTGCCCCCGCGCAATCGTCCCGATCGCCGATTGCCGCGCCAATGCCTGCAAACGCTCGTGATGGCGCTCGCGCCCCGCCGTCTTTGCTCCCGAAAGGTTCAGCCCGCCCAACCTATGCGCCAGCGCCAAAGTCTCGCCGGCCGTCCAGTTCCTCGGCGCGGTCGCTGACGGCACCATCGCCGCGCGGCCCGGAGGGTGGGCCGCGCTCGCCGCGGCCATCGACGCGATCGCAAGCAACCGCTCTGCTGCCCTGTCCAGACTCAGCGCCGAATATTCGCCGCCGGCGACCAGCCCTGGACCGGACCGGCGATCCGCGTCGTCCTCGCCCGCGCCACGGCGGAAGAGACCGGGTGCGGAATGAACACCGCGGCCCGGCGCCGCCCGCCCCTCGGTCCGCATCGGCCTGATCGACAAGTCCTTCGCGCGCGCCACTGCCTGGGCCATGTTCGCCGCGAGCCGCTGAGCGGATGCATCGACCCCCGCCATGCTTTCTCCCGCGACGCGGATCGCGCCTGTCACCGTTCCGAGCCGCAGCGCGCTCTCCGCGAGCGCGGGCGCACTCTGTTTCGCGATGGCAACCATCCGCTCCATCGGGGCGATCGCTCCGAACGAGCGGGAGCTGGCGCCGCCGTCACGCGATTTCATGCGTCATTCCCTGCCGTTCACCAAGCCGCTCCCTGCCGCGCTTCTGCCCGCGCCCATCCGCAGCAGCGCGGAGTCCCATCTCACGAGGCCGAACCCTGCCAAGCCGCGTAGGTTTCGATCACCGCCCGCCAGCTCTCGATCTCGCACACGTCCATGGCATCGAGATCCGCCGGACGGAACCCCATCGCAATCATCTCGCCAAGCGCCGCCGGGCTTAAGCTCCCGCCGGCGCGGCCGGAGAAGGGCGCGGCTTTCGCACCTCCTCGAGGAGCATCTCGGCGTCCTCGGCATCGATCTCGTCCATCCCTTCCATCGTGATCGGCTTGCCCTCGATCCTCCCGGTGCGCGCGATGAGTGCGTAGAGGTATCGCGTCCCGTCGAACGGCTGGCCGACAGCCGCGAGCGCCAACCGCACGTCCTTGCCGGTGCTTCTCCGGAACTGCGCCTTCTTCCCGCTCGGCAGAGCGAATTCCTCGCCCCAGCCCTCGCCGGCGATCGGCCCCTCAGGCACCTCGATCCTGATCCCGCTCACGCGCTCGCCTCCGCTCGCAAATCCGTCATATCGCTTTCCAGCGCCGCCCAATCCACGGTCGCAGCGCTTGCACCGCCCGTCACGAAGTCGCGGCTCAAGAGCCCGTACGCCTCGCTCGCGTACGCGGCCCAGAACTTCCACGTGATCCGTTTCAGCGCGCCCCACGTGACGCACATGACGCCCCACGGCTCGTAGCCGACGATCGGCACCGCATGTCCGCCCCAGCCCCCGGGCGCGTAGTCGCCGGTGAGCGCACCCGGTGCGTCCCATACATCCATGCTCTGCGCCGCGATCGGCAGCTCGAGCCCCGCATACACCACGCCGAGCCATGCCACGCCGGCGCGCACCTCGGCTTCCTGCGTCGGATCGACAGCGCAAAACCCGGTGAGCACATCGTCAACGCCGCCCGCCGAGAACCCAGCTCCGGTCCATCGCGCAAGCACGTCCGCCTCGATCGCACCCTGGTCCGTCTGCTGCTCGCCCGGCACGTAGCCGAACGCCTCATAGCCGGCGAGCACTTCTTCGTCGGTCATCACGCGCATCCGACTCGCTTCCGCGGTCCAGAGCTGCACGGCATGCCCCACCGCGGCGATCGTGCAATCGCCGAGCGTGTCGTTCTTCAGCATCGGCCAGCTCGCCACCGCGCCGCTCCGATCGCATACGCTCGGCACCGGCGGCAGGATCTTCGCCGGCTCGAGAGCCAGATAGCGCCCGATCGGCCTGAGCCCGGCAATCGGCCGCGCGGGCCGCTTGCCGAGCTTCATTCCCGAATGATCGGCCACCGCCTCAAACCCCCGGGGGCAGCACGCGCGGCGCTGGGATCGGCACCGGCGGACGGTCCGCTGCCAGAGGCGGCACGGGTGCACCCAACGTCACGCTCAGCGCCGGCGCGGCCGACGTCGCGGGCGCCGCAGCGAGCCCCGCGACCAGCGCGTCGATCACCGCCATTCCCGCGTCGATCGCCGTCTTCGTCGCCGGGTCGATCGGCATCACCGCCAGCACGGCCGTGATATCCTGGCTCACGGTCTCGGCAATCTGCGCGGCGTTATCGTTCGCCTGCGCTGCCTGGAACGAGCTCACTGCAGCCTGAGCGGCGTTCAGCACGTTCTCGGCCGCCTGCGCCTCCGCTGGCGTCGTGGTCGAAGCTTCGCTATAGACCGAGGCCCCTGCCTCGAGCGCGGTCATGATCGCGGCGGCCTCGGCCTGCGCACCGGAAAGCGTCACCACGGGAGCCGTGCCGGACTGCGCGCAGCCGGCCAGCAACGCAATAGCTGCGACGCCTGCGAGCATCGTCTTCAGCATCACTTCGCCCCCTTGAGGTCGCTCGCCGCCTTGATCGCGGCGGCCACCAGCTGCTCGATATCCGCCTTGGCCATGCTGTCGTCCGGCAGAACCAGCGCCACGATCGCGCCGATCGCCATCGGCAGCGCCGCCTGCCAGCTGAGCTGCCCCTGCAGAACCGCAACGGCGGTGCCGAGCATCCCCGCCAACGCCGCCTGATTGAGCGGCGCCTTGAAAAAGGCCCAGATCTTGCTCACGAATTCCCTCCTACAGCATCGTCGCCGCCTGAAAGGCGAGCGCGGCGCAGCGCCGCGACCAGCCCAGCCCGAACGTGTTCCAATCCGTATCGTCTCCGAGCGCTGCGATCCGCTGGGCCAGCACTTCCGCACACAGATCGGCCGCCGCGCCTTCCCACGCCTTCACCGCCGCGAGCGTCGCCGGCCCAATCGCGCCGTCCGGCGTCGCGCCCACCACCACCTGCAGCCATGTCACGGACTGCGACACGCCGGAATTCACCGCCGCATCGAACACGATGAGCGCGAGAGAAGGTGGCAGCGCATCCCCCTGGATCGGAGTCCAATAATCGCGCGCATAAAGGACCTGCGCCTCATCCACCGTGAGATCGGCGATATCCGTTGTCGGGTAAGCCGCCGCGGAAATGCCGAACTTCGTCCCGTTGCACTGGCCCGAGCCTACGGCGCCACCGGTCCAGTTGCCGGGATCACCGGGATCGTCGCTGTAGCCTCCCTCGACTCCCACCACCCAGCTGAACGCCGCCTCGAACGCCGCCGTGCTCACCGCAACTGCTCCGTATTTTCACCGTTCTCCCATCGGATCGGCGGCAGGAACTTGCTTCGGTGGGAGCGCCGGCGCCGGCGCGGCGTAGAACATCGGATTGCCCGTCGGGGGACTACCTGCCGACGAATTCCCCCTCGGGCGCGCTCCCAGCCGCGGCGTGCGCGCCCCGCGCATCCGCACTTCTGTCCCGTTCCGCTTCGCCCGCTCAGCCGCCTGAGCCAGCGCCACCGCATCCTCTTCCTGCCACGGAAGCCGCAAGGCGATCGGCACGCGCCCGCCAGGCACCACCAGCCAGACATAGATCGCGCGCGGCTCGTCGAACGCGAAAGCCGCCACCGTTCCCGCCGGCGCGCCGACGAGCGGAAGGTTGGCGTTGAGCACCGGCCGCGGCCACCCGAGGCTCACCCACCACACCAATGCCAGCGCCGCAACCAGGCAGCAGAACGCTCCGGCCCGCAGCCACTCGCCACGTCCCCAGAGCGACACTGCGCCCACGACGATCGCCGTCACGGCGCAAACCGCCGGCAGCAGTGCGTGCGCCGCGCCCATCACCTCATCCCGTAGAGCGGCATCGGCAGATCGTTCACGCTCCCCCGCACCAGCCGGCCGTGCACGTCGAGCGCGAAGCGCCAGACCGTCACCTGCTCGCCCTCGCGGGTGACATCGACGCGCCGGCTCAGCAGCGTCCGCACGCCGCCACCATCGATCCGCATCACCGTCACCGTGACAGCGACAGGGAACACGTCGTCGTAGCTGCGATAGAGCATCGCATCGACGATCCACTCGCCGCCCGGCGTGCCCCGGCACACCACCATCTCCTCGTTCCGACTTTCGGGGTCGAGCGCGCGCCCGAGATCGTCGCGCAGAAGATTGCAGTGCGTGTCGGCCATGTGCGAAAATCCGACCGGCGCGTCGCCCGGCGCCTCGACCCACAAATCCGTGTCGCTATCCGAAGCGCGGTCCCACCGCATCTCGATCACGAGCGAGCCCTGCGTCACGCCCGCCTGCTCGGCCTTCGTCGCCGCCACCAGCGCAAGCGCTGCCATCGCCATGAACGTCACAACGAGCGCGATCAGCAAGTCGCGAAAAGCTCATTCGAAGCCCGCGGAACCTCCGCCGCCCGGTCCGCTATGTTGGTTCGCCACCGCACCACCAGATCAGCTCGCGCAGCCACGCCATCAGCACCACGCCCGCGATGTTGGGCGCGATCGCAAAGGCCAGATTCCGGAACACCTCCGCCATCGCCGCGGGCGTGAGCGCGTGTAGACGATCAACTGCGAGCAGCATCCCAAGACCGGTGCAGCCGAGTGCCCACATCGGCACGCCGTTCGCGATATGGCGCGCGGTCTCCCATCGGCCGCGGAACGCCGCCCCAAACCCGACCGTCGCGTACGCCGCAAGTCCCGCCAGCATCGCCGTTTCGTCGGCCCCAAGCGCCGGCACCGCCGCGAAGAGCCCCGCCCGCCACGCCGCCGCACCGACCGCCAGCGCCATCACGTTGACGACGACGAAGCAGGGCCGAGCGTTCACTGCCTGCGGCGGGGCAAGCACCTGCGTGGCGCCGTCCTTCGGCCTCATTGCATCGGGACCTGACCGACCGCCGCGCCGCCAGCCGCCAGCACGCAGGCAATCGCCTCGCCACCCGCGTCGCGGCCGATCGCGAGCAGCGTCCACGTCTTGCCGCTCGCCTCGCGCGTCACCATCACCGAGGTGCCGCCGCCCGCATTGCCGATCCAGAATGGGCGCTCGCCGTAGCGCCGTGCGAGCGTCGCTAGCGCCTCGTCCGCCGGCACGCACTGGCCCAGCGCCTCGGCGTTGCTCATTACCGGAACCGGCCCACCCGCGAGCGCCGGCGGCACCAGGCCCGCGAGCATCACGGCCACGATCGCGCCTCGCATCACGGCCAATTCCTCCCCGCCATCCGCACCGCTTCGTAGGCGCTTGCGAGAATGCCGAGCGCGGCGCCGATGTGCAGCGCGAGCCAGAGCGCGCCGCGACCCATGTGCGCCATGCTCGAGAGCGTCTCCATCGCCACTCGTATCGCCGCGATGTCCTCGCGAACCTGCTGCATCTGCGCCTCCAGCGTCGCCAGACGTTCCGTCTCCGGCCGACGCTCCTCCGCCGCCGGGCTCATCCGCCAATGTTGGTGCGGAACTGCGCGAGCTGATCGACGCCGTTCACCAGGAACTGGTTCGAGAACGCATCGAACAGATAGACCTGCGTTCCCCCCACGGTTAGATCCACGTGATAGACGGTGATCACCGTCTTGTAGGAAATGTTCTCCTGTGCCTTGAACGGCACCATCCCGGGGTCCTTGGTCACCCCCGTCACGTTATAGATCACCGGCAGGTCGCTCGTTTCCCCGGATGCGCTCAACACCTGCAGGTCGCCCATCGCCGAGAATTGCTGCATCCCGGTCGAGCTCACGAGCAGGCCGATCGTGGTTTGGTCGAAACTCGACCACGTGATGTCGGCCTCCATCTTGTCCCACCCCACCGGGACCTCGAGCCGTGCCGCCATGCCGAGGCCCTTGTAGTCCTGCATGACGCGCTTGGGCTGCGGCACCGTGAACTCGGCGGCGCGACCCATCAGGCTCGTGCCGTCGAGATAGACGTTGCAGTTCCAAAGCGAATTGATCACCAGGCTTGCCATCGCGCGTTATCTCCTCAGGCGCTCGCCGTCGTCGTCGTCGTGCTCACCGGCCCGAGCGTGTTGAGCAGCGCGGTGTTGACCGAGACATTGAACGTGATCTCCTCCGCCGGCGGCGGCGGCATCAGGCTGAGATCGAACGTGAGCTGCCCTGCCGCAAGCTGCACCGCCAGGTTCTCCGCCGGATTGTACGTGCAGACCCCGCCGATCAGCGCGCCTCTCTGCACGAGCGTCGCCAGGAACCCGTTCACCGTCTGCAGGATCGAATTGATCAGCCCGTTGGTGATCGGCTGATCGAGGAACTGCATCATCGCCAGCTGCACGCTCTGCTCGACGACATCCATCGTCCGCCGGATCGAGATGAACACCCTCGGGTCGGTGTAGCTCGGAAAGGCGGATGACCGGTTGCCCCAGGTGCGAAGCCCCGTGCCGAAACCGTTGAACACGGTGAGGATGCCGGCAGCGTTCAGGTTGTTGGTGTCGCTGTTCGGATCGAACGCGCTCGAATACATCGAGATGTCCGGTCCGACGATCCCCTGGATCTGCACATTGCTCGGGCTGAACCAGTAGCCGTTCGCGATGTCCTGCGCGGCCGTCACGCCTGCGACCCATTGCGAATAGGGGCTGTCCGCATTAGCGTTGTAGAGCTGGTTGATGACCAGTCCCTGGTTGTTGAGCGTGTTCGCCGTCGGAACGATGCCGGTGTCGTAGAAAATCTCCTGGGGAAAGCACAGCACGGCGCGATAGCTCGACGTGTCGAAGGCCTGCCCGGCCGTGCCACGGTTGGCGATCGCCGCCGCGACACTGGTGTTCGGCGCCGCATCGAGGAAGGCCATGGCCTGGATGGTGCCGGCGAGCGTGGTGAGCGCCGAGGCGGTCTCCTCGTCCTGCGAATAGCCGGGCGCGATCAGCAGCTTCGCGAACAGTCCCATCGACTGGAATGTCGTAAGCAGGGCCTGCATGCCGGTGTAGGCGCCGTCCGTCACCGCGCCGATGATGTCGGCGTCCGCGACCTTGCTCGGATCGCCATAGGCGTAGCCGATCGTCACGCTCTGGCCGTTCGCGATCGCCCCGCCACTCACGGCGTAAACGAAGCCATTCACATAATCCACCGTATAATCGGCGCTCTCGACGTAGCCGGTGAGCCCGGCATTGGTCCAAACCACCGTCCCGTCGGTCACCGCGGCGCCCACGGTCTGGCTCCAGCTCGCCGGCTGCGTCGCGCCCGTGGTCCCCGCCGTCGTGCAGCGGAAAACGTAGCCACCCGCGTTGCCGGCGGAGGGCTTGATCAGGCTGCCCGCCGTCTCCGCCGTGCTGGCGGCCCAGCTCGCCGGCGCGGACGTCGGCGCCACTGTCACCGTCGAGGTGAGAGTGCCGCTGTTCGGCAGTCCCGGCCCCACCAGGCCCATCCGCCCGAGATTGACGACCTGCGTCCCCGAGGCCGGCATGTTGTAGATAGCCGGCGCCACGGTCGTCTGATGGATCGCCGGGTCGAACACATTGACGACGATCACCGAGCCCGCGCCCTGCGCCTGGATCGCCGCAAGCGCGTAGGGGATCGTGTATCCCCGGACGAGCGGCCCGAACTGGCTCGCAGACAGGCTCGACCCCACCAGCACCGGCGTGTTCGGGCTCGGCGGCAGCACCGCGGCGGTCGCCGCCACCATCCAAAGCGGTGCCGCTCCGATCAGCCCGACGACGGCGGAATTCACCACCGTCACCGGCACGGGGCCGGAACTGACCTCGGTGATCTCGATCCCGTGCAGGAAGTTCGCAGCCATGCGCTTTCATCGTCCGGCGTTGCCGCCGGCCGTTCCCTCAGCCCCAGGGGCCGTGTTCAGTTGCTCGGAAAGGTCGGCGCGTCGCCGCCCGTCAAAACCGCCGTCACCGAATTGGCCGGCGCCCAGGCTATTTGCACCTGATCGCTCGCGCCGATCGCACCGCCGGCCACCGCCGTTACCACGCCCGTCGTGCCGTCAGAGGTCCAGTCGACGAATTCCTGATAGAGCACGAGCCCGTTCCCGGAGCTCACCGCCCCCACGACGACCGGCATCGGCCCCGGCAGCGCGACCGTGCCGTCGCCGAAGCTGTAGAGCCCGCTCACCACCGGCGCCCCTTCCGCTAGCGTATCGATGTTCTCGAGCGAGCCGACATCGCTCACCTGGTCCCACGCCGCCGGGTATCCGGGCGGCGCCGTCGCCGCGGCCGCCTCCCGGTTCGCGCTCGCCAGCGCCGCCACGTACATCTGCGCCTGCACCAGGTTTGCCAGCGCAAAGCTCGGCTCGGTCTTGAGCTTCAGCGTCGGCACCTCGAGCCGCATGTCGTAAAGCCACACGCGGCCCTCGGAATCCTGCTCGGCGAACCGCTCCTCGACGAAATAGGCGTTGCGGCATCCCTTCGCCCGGAATCCCGTCAGCGCCGCCTCGATCGCATCGACGAGCGCATAGACGCTGCCCGGTCCGGTCAACGCCCATGCGCTCTGCCTCGCCTCGACATGCACGTCGAAGCCGATCACCCGCTCCTGCACCATGGCGTCCGTTGCCATCGGCTTGCCGAACCGCGTACCCTGATAGGAGATCAGCACGAAGGCGATCGCCGTCGAGCTCCACCACGTGTCCTGGTCGAAGTCCGGGAACACGTAAACCGGAATCCCAAGGCCGGCGCTTGCGAAATATGCCGAAAGTTGGGCCGCGATCTCGCCCTGGATCGTCCCGACATCCTGGCCCGCCGGCGGCGATGCGGTCCGGCCGGCCCATGCGGTCGGGTCGAGCCAGACCGGAAGACTGCCGTAGCTCATCGCGAATGCGGCAGCGTCACCGCCAGCCCCATCACCTGCTCGCTCTGCCGCTGCGCGTAGCTGCCCGGCGTAACGACCTGCCGCCCGAGGATCCACGCTTCCAGCACCAATCCGCTCAGCGTGTCCTGCGCGGTCGGTCCGCACGCCGCCTGCACGGCATCCTCCACCGCATCGGCGAGGTCGTTAAGCGCGCTCACGTCGCCTTCGTCCGGCACCTCGCCCTGCAGCGAATAGATGAAGAGATCAGCGAACAGCGTCACCTTCGCCGGCGCAAAGAGCCGGCTCCGGTCATACTCCTCGCCCTTCTCCACCAGCACGAATGCCGGATATTGCTCGGCCGCGATCGTGCCCATCGAAACCGGCCTTCGTCCCGTATAGTTGAACGGTCCGGCCGGCGCCGCCAGCAGCCCGCCGATCTGCGCAAAGAGCGCGCTGTAGATCGCCTCGCGCCCAAGCGCCATCAGAACACGTCGCCCGGAAACGCCCAGTCCCGATACGGCTCAAGCATCGCGATCGTCGTCGGGTGCAGCGCCTGGTTCATATAGGTCACTCGTTGCGGCCCTTCACCCGTCCCGCTGTCACCCACCCGCGTGCGCTGCTTGAAGGTCAGCGCCACCTGCTGCATCGCCGCCACCTTGATCCCGTCCGGCAGCAGTTGCGCGCCCGCAAATAGCGCCACCACCTCGGCGCTGCACTGCCACGTCACGCTGCCCTCCGCGACGCTCGCTCCGAGCTGTGCCGGCCAAGCCGGCGGGCTCGCCCCGCTCGTGCCCCCCGCCGCCGTCGTGAACACGTAGCCCTGCGTCCCGCCGGCCGGCGTCGCCACGATTTCGGCGTTCACCGCATAATTGGTCTGCCCCGCCCACGCGGGGAGCGCCGCGACGGCGATCATGCCCGGCGTGATGTAGCCGGCCGAGTAAACGATCTCGACGTTCTGCATCCCGCGCACGAAGCGCCGCGGGAAGCCCGCGAATCCGGGCGCGACATAGACGAACCGACCATCGAACGTGTAGCCGCCCCAGCTCTGCGTCGGCGGACTGCCCGCCGCCGGGATCGACGTGGTATCGACCGTGACGCTCGTCACCCCGATGATCGGGAACCGTTTCAGCGCGAGCTTGTCCTGGCCCGTGCCGTTCCGCACCTCGCTCCAGGTCTGCGCCATCAGCTCGCGCCCGAGATAGGCCTCGATCGACCGGCTTACGCCCGAGATCAGCGCCGTCAGCACCGCATCCGACGCCGTTGTGCTACCGAGCGGCGGACTGATGAACGCCTTCACATCGCCAAGCGCGGCAAGATCGCGCGGGTTCGCCATGGTTGTCGGCCCCCTCCGCCACGCTCAGAGCGAGTTGACGTCCTCGTTCCGCGTCGCGAGATAAAGGTTCCACTCGCGGATCAGCTCCGACTTGTTGCCGGCGAACTCGAGCACGCCCCACGTGTTGCGCTTGAGGTCCGTCTCCGGATCGAACCCGTGCCGGACGA
The DNA here is from genome assembly GCA_963745975.1 of uncultured Pseudomonadota bacterium. Lineage (GTDB taxonomy): Bacteria > Pseudomonadota > Alphaproteobacteria > Acetobacterales > Acetobacteraceae > JAKAWQ01. The sequence goes on along the minus strand of CAVUZJ010000007.1, from coordinate 129,793 downwards.
ACATGCCCCAGCGGCTCAGATATTGCCGGTCCGGCTTGCGGCCGTGGAAGCGATGCTCGATCGTCCCCGCCACGCAGCCGAGGCTGCGATTGAGGTGCGCGGCATTGTGCTGCCATCGCAGCAGTGCGCGCCGATACCCTTCCGAGGCGCCGTTCGGCACCGAACGTTCGACGCGGCCGACGATGGCGAGCGCCATGTGGTGGTCGCCCGATCCCATGCCGCCCACCTCGAACAATCCTCCGCACCAGTCGAGCGCCTGGCGCGTCCACGCCCAGGCGTAGCCGCTGTGCGGGTAATCGTAAGGGCCGCCGTTGAACGTCCACCACTTGGCGCCGCCCGGCACCACCGGCTCGCCGGTCACGAACTGGTTCGCGAACGATTTGTGGTGCTGGATATGCTCGTCATGCGGCCCCAAATCATAGGCGTCGGACCATGGCTGCACCACCTCATAGAGCTGCAGCGCATTCACCACGTTCGCCGCCCAGCCCGGGCGGCGGAAGAAGACGTCGGCATCGAACGTGCCGATATACTTCGCCGACGAAGGCAGTCGTTGGATGCCGAGATTGAGCAGGCACTCCTTGGACCACGCGGTCGTCTTCGCCCTCACGCCGATATGCGTGACGCCTTCGGTTTCCGCACACTGGTAGGGCCGCTCACCGTAGGCGCACTCCACCACCGTCAGCTTGACGCCACTCTCGAGCATATGCCGCTCGAATTCTCGGTAGAGCCGCGCCCGGCTCTCCCAGAGCAGCGGGTTCGCGACGACGGTCACGACGTGCAGCAGATCGGCACGCATCGCCTACTCCCGTTCACGAGATCGTACGGACTAGCCCTGACGCCGCCCCTTGGCCGAATCGCCAACGCCCGCGCCCGCGCGCTGCGGACTCACCGCCGGACGCCTCAGATCGGCCGCGGTCAGCGTGCCGACGCTGCGCGGCGCCGCCACCGCGCCCGCCGGACTGCCCGTCGGGGGACTGCCCGTCGGGGGACTGCCCGTCGGGGGACTGCCCGTCTGGGGACTCCCCGCCTCGGCGCTCCCCATCGGCGGCGGCCGCTCCGTCGCCGCAACGAACCCGACCCCGAGCCCGAGCAGGTACCTGCCCCAGACTGTTCGGCACCGTGATGATGCCGAACCGGTCCGGGGTGAACTCCTGCTGCTGCACCGAGACCGCGCTGACCCCCGCAGGCACCTTCACCAGCACGGCTCAGATGCTCGCGTTGCCGCTCGGCGCGTTGAGGTTGGTGATCGCGGCAAAGGCCGGCGTGAAGTAGCAGGCGAACACCTCGTCGCAATAAACGCCGTATTCGTACCGCCGCGTCTGGAAGGGCCACTGGATCTGGTAGTAGTCCTGCCGCACATGCGCCTCGAGCAGGTTCGCCACACCCGAGAGCTCGTAGGGCGTCCGGTCCGACCAGAACAGCACCGTGCCCGGCGGCAGGAACGGATGCACCTCGATATCGAGCGTGTTGCCGAACCATTTGTTGAGGTAGGACGTGACGCGCCGGCCCGCGACGATCCGCCCCGTCTCCGCGTCCGCATCGAAGAAGATGCGGAAGGCCGCCGCCGCGTTCTGCCCGAGCATCGTCCCCATGAAGTTCTGGATATCGGCCGCGGACATCAGGATACGGTCGAACCCGATCTTGTACTGATCGTAGGCCGCGCGTAGCACCGCATCGAACTCGCCGATGTTGGTCCCCGAGATCGTGAGGCCCGTATTGCCCGCCGGCGCCGTATAGATCAGGGACCCGCCCTGGCTCACCGAGACATTGCTCGGCAGGTTCGGGTTGGTCGCCATCGCCGTGCCCGGCGCGGCCCCGAAGACGGTGCCGAAAATCTGCGAGAGCACGCCGTCCGGCAGCAGCACGTTGGCCGAGTTGTCCTGATAGGACCCGCTCACCTGGAGCGAGGTCAGCGGCTGGCTCGTGCTCGCGCCCGCACCCCCGATCACTGCCATGTTCGAGGTGGTGATGCCGCGGAAATAGAGCGCACTCGCGGAGGTGCCGGCGAACCACGCATAAGCGAGGGCGCCCGGCACCACCGCCACCGTGGCGCTCACCAGCTGGCTCGCGGTCACGGTGACGCTCGCGACCGCGCTCGGCTTGGCCGACCCGCCACCGAACGTATCCACCGATCCGTCGGCGTTGGTCTTGGTGATCTGCCCCGGCACGCCACCCGTCTGGCTCGCGCTGTTGTAAGGCGCGCTGTTGAGCCAGCCATAACCCGCCAGCGCCACGCACGCCACGTAAGCCGTGCCGGCAGCCCAGGTTCCCGTGGTTCCGCTCGCCGCGAGCGTCGGCGTCGGCGTCGCACCCAGCGTGGTGCTCGCATTGCCGAGGATCAGTGCCTGCTCCTCGCCGATCATCACGCTCCGGAGCGTCGACTGCACCGCGACGCCGAGCGCGTCCGGGCTCAAGTTCTCCGCGCCGAGCCGCGCCTCGAAAGTGACGCTGCTCTCGAGCCCGAGCGTCTTGTAGACCGCCTGCTGATCCTCCTCGCTGAGGGATATCCTGCCGCCGCGATTGCCCTCGCTCACGCCCAACGCGATCGCGCCCGGGTTGATCGCGGTGATCCGCTTCCAGTGGAACGCATTGCCGCCGTCCGCCGAAACCCGCGGCAGGCGGCTGATCTCGGGGATCAGCTCCTTGAACGGATAAAGGAGCTGCACCACCGGCCGCAGATCGTACCAAAGCAGGCCGGTCGCCTGCGTGATGGTGTCCGCCTTGGCGATCGTCCCGAGCCGGCTACCAAGGCCCTTGATGAAGCCGTCATTCTGCAGCAGGGCCGCGACAATTTCGTTGTTCAGCATCTTCGTCTCTCCTTACCGGCCCGCGCCGCCGCGAAAGCTCGGATCGCCGATCACCGGCCTCGCGAAGGTTCCCGCATTGGCGATCATGTTGCCGATCAACCGCGCGCCGGCAGCCTGCCGCTGCGCCGGCTCCACCGCGTCAAGATTGACACCCTTGAGCAGCTTCTCCATCGCACTCGGCTCGTCCGCCTCGCTCACGCCGAGCGCGCCGCGCGGCACGGCGAAGAGCTTCGCCCGCGGGTTCGCCGGCATCTTCTCGAGCGCCTCGACCTTGCCGCGCAGATACGCGGCCTCTTCGGCCTTCTTGACGAGCGCGTCCTGCGCAGCCTTGAGCGCCAGCACGGAAGCGGCTTTGCCGGGATAAGGCATGTCCGCGTCGTAGCCGGGCACGCGCCCCTCGGTCATGTGATCGAGCGTCAGCGGCGCAAGCCCGCCCTCGGGCTCGTAGATCCCGGGCTCCGCATCCCCCGGCTCCTCGCCGCGCTCGCCGCGCTCGCCGCGACGCGCCGCCCCCACGCCGCCCGCGGCCGCGATATGGTGATGCGCCAGCACGTGATGCTCGGCCGCGCGTGTGAAATGCTCCGCCGCCCGCGAGAGATGCGCCGGCGCACTGAAGCCGTCCGCCGCCTTGTCCGCGTCGTCGAGCGCCTCCTGCGCCCTGGCCACGCACGCCATCCCCGCGCCCACGCTCTTGTGCGCCTCGCCGAGATGCTCCATCGCCTTCTTCAGATGCCCCGCCTGCGCGCCGCTCGCGGCGCGCTTGCCCAGACCGCCTTCTGCCATTCTCGTCACTCCTGACCAGATCTCGGCGGCATCGGTCAGGCCCTCTGCCTCGCCGCCCTCGTGAGAGGCTTCCCTCGCGCCGTCGCGAGAAACGCCCGTTGCCGCCTCCGCCGCCGCCGGCGGCCCCTTCGCGTCGATCTTCCGCTTCCACGCCGCGACGATGCGCCGCTTGATCGCGGCCAGCTCCTCTTCCGTGTATTCGGCTGCGTTCTTTTCCTCGTGGATGTAGCTCCACGCCGCGCGGATATGCGCCTCGATGTCGATCGGGTAGCGCGTCCTGCCGTCCTCGCGGTAGCCGGGATCGGCGTACTCGATATCGCCGATCGGCTCGCGCCCCCTCTTCTCAGCGGACGGTCCGCTGCCAGCGGACGGTCCGCCGCCAGCAGACGGTCCGCCGCCAGCAGACGGTCCGCCGCCCGCCCCCGCCAGCTTCGCCAGCAGCCGCCCGATCAGCCCGACCTCCTCGCGCGCGAGCGTCACGCTCGCCGCCGCATGGCCCGCCGCCTTGATCACCTCGATCCGGCAATCGGGATTCGCCGGCCGGTCGACAAGGGAAATCTCGATCAGCTCGAGCCCAGTGATCGTGCTGCCGTCGCGATGCGTCACGGTGCCGCCGATGGAGAAGCCCTTGTAGACGTCCTCGAGCACCTTCCGCCACGCATCGTCATCGACGATCTTGGCGCCGAGATAGAGGCCCGTCTCGTCGACGCTCGCCTCCTTCGCGACACCGACCGCGCTCGGCTGGTGCATCTCGCGCACGTTGCGCCACTGCATGTAGCCCGGCAGCGCGTCCTTGATCGCCGCGAGTGCCACGACCTCGCCGTCGAGGTCGCGCGTCGGCGTGCTCGCATAACCCCACACCATCCGCTCGGCGCGATCGACCTTGGCGATCGGCAGATAGAGCGCCGTCATCTCAGGCCACTCCGGAAAATTTGACGTTCACGTTTGCTCCTGTCGCGCTCATGATCTCACGCGCACCCCTTCATCACCGGCTCCACGTTGGTCTCCGGTGCCGCGTCGCCCTCCGCCCACGCGCTCGTCACCTGCAAAAGGTCGTAGGCAAGCGTCTGCATCGTCGCGATCCCGCCCCGCGCCGCGATGTCGATCTCGCCCACGAAGGCGCCGTCGCTCAGCGTGTAGCGGAGGCAGAGCTTGGAGCCGTCCATATGCATGTGCCGGCAGAGCCGCACCTCGTCGCCCCGCTCGCTCACTTCGTTTCCCCCGCCGCCTCCGGATCCAGCGGCACCGCCCCAGCACCGGTATAGACGCGAAGCGTTCCCCCGCCCGCGACCGGTTCGAGCCCGATCTCCTCGCGCACCTCGTTGACGCTGCGCACGCCGTTGCGCAGGTAGATCTGCGCCACCTCCGCCTGCGCGAGCGGGTCCGCCTCGGGCTTGATCTGCCAGACGAACTCGAGCTCCTCGGCGCCGAACACCTCCTGGATCAAGGGATCCATGATCTCGCCCTTGAACCAGCCCTGCAGCGCCTGCGTGCCCTCTTCCTGCGCGACCTCCTGGCTCACCTCGGCGGTCGCGCGGTTCATCTGATCGACGAACGGCTGCGGGCTCACGCTGAAGGTGTAGCAGACGAGCCGCGCCAGCCACTCGTCGTAGTCGCTCTTCAGCGCCTGCCCGTTCGCGTTCTTGATGTCGAACGGCTTCATCCCGCCCGGCACGAAGCGCACCCGGCTCTTGAGCGCGGCATTGCCCTGCATCAGCGCATCGAAGCTCGACTGGAACATCGCGATCTGCTGCGGGGCCCAGTTCTCCGGCACCGTAACGATCATCTCGGGCAGCGTGCCCTCGCTCCAGAAATTGACCTGGTAGAGCGTGCGCCGGATCCCCTCCGTCGCCTCGAGATAGATCTGCTCGACCGGCGAATACCCGTACACCGGCAGCTCCGGCCGCGGCCGCATCGGCGCGTAGATCAGCTCGCGCTCGGTGAGGTTGATCGAGGGGAACCCCTTGATGATCTGCTGATAGGCAGCGCTCGGCCAGTCCGGCCGCCGTCCCGCGTCATCGACCAGCGGCAGGATCGTCGCCCCATCCACCACCTCGAGCGCGTGCACGTCGTTGCCGCCTTCGGTGCGCCACACATAGATGCTCGGCGCATCGATGACGAACAGGTCCTCGAGGATCAACCGGGCCCATTGCGAGAATCGCCGCTTCCGGTCCGGCTTGCGGAGGAATGCGAGAATCTCGTCCGCCCGCTTCCCGCCATCGCGGCCCTCGCGCCCGCTGATCGTCCACGGCACGCTGAGCAGCTGGTCCTTGCGGGTCTCGATCACGGCCCGGAGCAGGCCCCAGCTCTGGCTCATCAGCCGGAGCTGGGCCATCAGCGCAACCCGCCGCGGCTGATAGTCGAGATTGACGCCGACCGGGTAGTCCCACTCCCGGGCATAGTTCCCGGTGAGCGGCGCGAACGGCATCACCGGCTGGAACGGACTGAAGAAGTTCGTCCCGATATCGACATCGCGCAGCACCGCGGGCGGCGTGTCCACCCGCTCTTCGCGATATTGCGAATCCTGCCCGTTCCGCCACCCGTACGGATCGATCGGCAGCGTCGGGTTGCGCTGCGGCGGCCCGCTCGGCCCCGAGGCCACGTTGCCCGGCGGCCCACCGCGCGCCTGCACCGAACGCTGCCCCGCACCCGGCGTCAGCCTTGGCGCCTTGCCGAGCCACCAGCTTCCGGGCCCGCTCATCGGCATTCCGGGTGCCAGCTCTGGGCGCCGTCGGTCACTCTGCTCCTCCCGATCCTGCCGCCGCACCGCGCGCAGATCTGCGTCGTCTCCAGCCCCAGCTTCGCCCGCGCCTCGGCGTAGAGATCCGTCGGCACATCGCCCGCCGGTGGCGTTTCCTCGCGCCGCAAAGGCAGCGGATCACCGTTCATCCCCGCCTTCTCCGCGCCGAGTTGTTGCATCATCCATCCGAGCACGCCCGCGCCCGGCGCCACCCTGCTCGCCTGCCGCCAGGCGAGCGCCAGCGCGCACACGCAATCGTCGTGCATCCCCTCGGGTGCGGCGTAGCGCACGCCGGTCCGCGTATATTCGAACTCGAACGTTTCGAGCTCGGCGCGCAGCGCACCGTCCGGGATCCGCACCTCGCCGCTATGGATCGCAAGCGCCAGCCCTTCCATGAGCTGCTGCTTCGATCCGGCGCTGAACTTGAACCCCTCGAAATTCCCGAGCCCGCCGCGCTGCAGCGCCTCGACCACCGGATCACCGACACCCGTCGCATCGACCAGCGCGGGCGCGTCGCCCGTCATCCCGCGCACGCGCGCGATCGTCTCCTGCCACGGCGCCTGCCACCGTTCGAGCCGGCACACGCGCCCTTCCGCGTCGAGTGCCACGCCGACCGTCCAGTCCTGCGACTTCGCGAGGTCCCAGCCCCAGCACGCTGCCGGTGCCGCGCTCATTTCGCCCACTGCCGCCGCGATCGCCGCGAGCCCGAACGGGTTGCCGCCGTCATCGGAAGGCTCCGCGAGATACAATTCGCGAAAGACCGGCTCCGGCAGCGCCCGCCTGGCGTCTTCCACTTCGTCGGCGGAGAGCACGCCGGCCGCCACCGCATCCGCCGCGATCAACCGCGCATAGCGCATCCCGGGCTCGCCCGCCTCGGCGCGCCGCGCGAGCTGGTAGAACCAGTTTTTCCGACCTTTGACGTTGCCGATGATCCGCACCGGCCCCTGGGTTGCGGTGAGCGTCGAGCGCACCGCGTGCCAGGCTTCCTCGCGCACCCGCGAGGCCTCGTCGATCACGCAGGCGTGCACGTCCTCGCCGTAGAGGCCGTCCGGCTTCTCGCCCGACTTGAACCAGATCGTGGCGCCGTTCGAGAGCGCGATGGTGAGCTTCGTCGCATTCACGACGTAGAACTCGCGCGGCATGCCGAGCTTGATGCGCCGGAAGGCGATCTCGGCCTGCGCGTAGCTCGGCGCAACCCACCAGAACGCGTGCCCCCTCCCGCCGCCGAACGCCTGCTCGGCGAGCCACAGCAGGCACCCCGTCGTCTTGCCCGCCTTGGTGGAGGCCTCGATCAGGCCATAGCGCTCGCCGTGGAAGATCGCCTTTTTCTGCCGCGCATAGAGCCACGGCCGGCGATATTCAGCGTTGATCCGAAGGCTCCGGTGAGAGAGGCTTCTCTTCGTCATCCTCCGCGTGCTCGCCGATCTTGATCGTGAACGAGACATTCCGGGTCTCGTCCTCGTCGCTGCCCGCGGCGGACTTGTCCCGGTATTTCTCGGGGCGGTGCGCGCGCAGCAGCAATGCGAGCAGGCTGTCCGAGTAGCGTCGGATGGTGAGCGGGTTTCCCGCGTCGTCGCGCACCATCCGTCCGCCATGCACGACGGTCGTCTCAACGCCCTCGATCGCGCGCCGCCTGGCCTCGGCCTCCAGAGCGTCGGTCGCCGCTTCGATCGCCTCGGCCCATTCCGCGGCAAATCCCTGGTCCTGCTCGCGCCAATGATAGAGGCCGCGCCGCGGGAGCTGCGCCGCACCGGCGGCCAGCGTGACATTGCCTGTGGCGGCCAGCGCCTTCAGGAACCGCGCACGCGCTTCCTCGCAACCACTCATGGCGCCAACCACCTCACTTTCGCGATGCGGGCCGATCGAAGATTTCCTGCTGGGTATCGTCCGGAGAACTCATCCAAGCGAGCCGCGCTCGCTAACTTCCCAACGATAGCACGATATATCCTCTAAAATGTGCCATTGGGTCAAGCGCCTTTTCGCATCCGAGAACCGCGCGCCGAGGTGGTTGCGAAAAATATAGGAAAACGCTTTGGAATGTTATTCCATCCGAAAACAGAAAGAGCGTGTTCAGAGGAACTGAACACGCTCTTTCCGCTTTCCGGCGCGAGAAGAAATCCGCGCTACGCCGGTGCCTCGCCGTTCAGCCGGGCGACGATCATGGCGATCCCCTTGCCGTGCCAGCGCTGCACCGCGCGACCATCGGCGCCGACCAGCGCGCCGAGCCGCCGCCATGAAAAGAGGTGCCGGCCGGTGAGCGGGCTCACCAGCGCGCGCGCGCCGACGATGCGCCGGAGCACATAATTCTCCTGCGGAATGAGCCGGATCCATCCGAGCGCCTCGTCCATGCGGCTGATCGCCGCGGCGGCCGGCACTGCGGGCTTGAGCTGCGTTCCGGACCATCCGTACGCCTCGACGGTCTCATGGACCGCGGGCCAGGCGCTGGTGCGCATTTCGGTGCGCGCTCCGCCGCTCGGCAGGGCAAGCAGCGTGGCCCCCGCCTCCTCGAGCCGCAGCGCCACCAGATCCACGTCGAACCGTTCCCCGTTCGCGGTCCGCTCGACCTCGCGGGTGACCATGCTCATTGCGCGCTCCCCTCGTCTCGATTGCAGCCCCGCATCGCGCGCCTCAGCCGAGATCGGCGCCACGCCACTCGTCGAGCGCGTGGCAGAGGTCGCAGACGAACCGAAAGCGGGACGGGACATCGAAGAAATTGCGGCAGCGCAGGCAGCGCCGGCGCGCCGCCGACGCGACGCTTGCGCGATCCTTCTGGGTGCTGAAGCGGATCCGCCTCGTCATGGCCCTCGCCGCCACGGCGTTGACGCTCCGCCCCAGTGCCTCCGCCACCTCGAACTTGCTATGGCCGTGCGCCGCCATGTGCCTCAGGCGGGCATCCTCCTCGGTGCTCCAGAGGGGAAAGCCGTTGTTCTCCATCAGGCCTCCGGTGATCCGTTGGTCGAGGGCAGGCCGGCAAGCCATTGAAACGGAAGGCTGATCCGGCTCTGTAGCGGGTCATGCGGCATTGGCCATGAGGTTATGGCCCGATTGGCCATTTCGTCAACCTTAAATTGACAAATTATCCCTGGCACTCCTCCCCTCTTTTGGCCATGATGGCCATATGTTCCACCCCGATTCGCCCCGCTCCCGCGTCGATGAGGTGCGCGCCGCGCGCGCCCTCACCAACGCCGAGCTGGCCCGGCGTGCGGGCATCGAAAGCTCGGCTCTGCATAAGGTTATCAGCGGCAAGCGCGGGCTCAGCCGGCGCTTCGCCGAGCGTCTGGCCGCCGCCCTCCAGGTGCCGCTCGAGGAGCTCTTCGCCGATATCGGCCGCCCCGTTTCGTCCACCGATGCGATGGCCCCACGGAACCAAATCGGGAACCAGGGGGACGGCCGTCCGGGCCAGTCGGACTCCGCCTCAGCGTCGCGCGACGTGCCGGTCTTCGGCTCCGCCCAGGCCGGCTCGGAGGGCTCGTTTCATCTCAATATGCTGGGCGGCCCGATCGACTGGGCGCGCCGCCCTCCCGGCCTGATCGGCGTCGAGGGCGTCTTCGCGATCTATGTCGAGGGCGATTCGATGGTCCCCTGGCGCCAGCCGGGCGAGCTCGTCTTCATCCACCACAACCGGCCGTCCGTGCCGGGCTGCCACGTGATCGCCGAGATCTGGTCCCCCGAGCCCGGCCAGCCGCCGCGCGCCTTCCTCAAGCGCCTGGTCCGCCGCACCGCCACGCGCGTCGAGCTCGAGCAGTACAACCCCCCGGCGATCATCGAGTTCGAGGCCGACCGCGTCGGCCGCCTGCACCGCGTGATCGAGTGGCCCGAGGTCCTCGGCCTTTAGAGCAACATGGCGCTAATGCACGACCTCGCAGCCGGCGGCGCCGAGCGCGCGCCGGTCGAGAATGACGATCCTCGACCGCTCGACCGCGATCACGCGCTGCGTGCGAAGCTGCGTCAGCCCACGGCACACCGTCTCGATGGTCAGGCCAAGATAATCGGCCATGTCGGCGCGGCTCATCGGCAGCTCGATCATCGTCCCGGCCTCGGGGCGGATCCGCTCGGCCATCTCGAGCAGGAAGCTCGCGATCCGCTCGGCGGCGGTCTTCCGCCCCAGCAGCACCATCCGCTCCCGTCCCGCCCGGAGCTGGCCCGCGGTGAGCTCGCGCAGCCGGCGGGTAAAATCCCGGTCGCGGTCGGCAAGCGCATAGAGGGCCGCGCGCGGATAGCGCAGAAGTGCTGCCGCGCTCACCGCCTCGAGGCCGAAATCATGCTCCTCGAGCGCCTCCCAGCCGAACAAATCGCCGGGGAGCAGGAACTCGCCCACTTGGCGGCGGCCGTCCTCCATCAGCTTGACCGTCCGCGCGCACCCGCTCACCACCAGGTAGCAATATCCCGCCGGGTCTGCCTGCGCCACGATCTCTTCGTCCCGCTCCGCCCGCACCGAGGCCGAATTCGCCCGGAGCGGCTCCAGCACTCCCGCCAAGCCGGGCGCGAAAACGGGCGCGACCACTGAGCAGGGAATGGGGAAGCATCGGCCTTGACCGTGGGGCGTTCTGGGTGGCTGTGGCGAACATCTTGCGCTCCGTTCGAGAACCGCGTTTCGATGGCGCCACCACTACCGGGGCAGGGAACCGGCCGAAATTCGGTTTGCTTCGTACGGACTCCCCCGTACGGACTCCTGCCGATGGGGGCACGATGCCTGCGATGAAGATGATCCATGTCGTGGACGACGACGAAGCGGTCCGCGACTCGCTTCGCATCCTCCTCGAATCGAACGGCCACGCCGTGCGCACCTATCCGAGCGCCGCTCTCTTCCTCGAGGACGCGGGAGCCACGCTCGGCTGCGTGCTGACCGATGTCCGGATGCCCGACATGGACGGCCTCGCGCTGCAGCGGCGCCTGAACGAGCGCGGCCTTCACCTCCCCGTCATCGTCATGACCGGCCAGGGCGATATCGCCGTCGCCGTCCGCGCCATGAAAGCCGGCGCCTTGGACTTTCTCGAGAAGCCCTTCGATGACGACGACCTCCTCGCCGCGGTCGAGCGCGCGCTGGCCGAAGGCGAGCGGCGCCAGGCGCGCGAGGAATTGTCCGGCGAGGCGGCACGCCGCATGGCCGCGCTCACCGCGCGCGAGCGCGAGGTGCTCGATCTCCTCGTGAGCGGCCTTCCCACCAAGGGAATCGCCAACGAACTCGGCGCGAGCCCGCGCACGATCGAGGTCCATCGCGCGCGGGTCTTCGAGAAGCTCCACGCGCGCAGCCTTCCGGAGCTGGTCCGGCTGGTCATCGCCGCCGGCCCTGGCGAGGAGCCCGACTGCTGACCTCCCGCGCGGCACGGCCAGATCGGCAAGCCCGGAGGGGGGACAGTCCCGATTCGGACCTGTCATGATGTTTCACGTGAAACATGAACCAAATCAATGGGTTAAAAATTCGTGCCGAAAAAATATGCAGATGAACCCCGAAATTTCCTTCCCCGAGGCCGTCGCGCGCCTCGCCGCCGCCGGCATCGAGGCCCCCGCGCGCGAGGCGCGGCTCCTGCTCGCCCACGCGCTCGGCCGCGCCCCCGAGAGCCTGATCGGCGAGCGACCGCCGCCGCCCGCCGGCTTCGCCGCCCTGATCGCGCGCCGCGCCGCCCGCGAGCCGCTCGCCTTCATCCTCGGCCGCCGCGAATTCTGGAGCCTCTCCTTCGCCGTCTCGCCCACAACCCTCATTCCCCGCCCCGAGAGCGAGACACTGCTCGAGTCGGCTCTCGCCGCCTTCCCCGACCGGCGCGCAGTGCGGCGCGTCCTCGACCTCGGCACCGGCACCGGCTGCCTGCTGCTCGCCGCGCTGACCGAATTCCCCTCAGCCTTCGGGGTGGGGATCGACCTCGTGGCGGAGGCGGCGCTGCTCGCGCGCGCGAACGCCGCCGCCCTCGGCCTCGCCGCCCGCGCCGCCTTCCTGGCGGGCGACTGGGCCGCCGCCATCGACGCCAAGTTCGATCTCGTACTTGTGAACCCGCCCTACATCGAACGCGCGGCACTCCCCAACCTGATGCCCGAGGTCGCCCGTTTCGAGCCCCGCACAGCGCTCGACGGCGGGGCGGACGGGCTCGACGAATATCGTCGCCTCATGCCCCACCTGCCGCGCCTGCTGGCGGAAAACGGCCTCGCAGCCCTGGAGATCGGTGCCGGCGGCGCGGCCGCGGTCGTGCGCCTGGCCGAGGCGGCGGGCCTTGCAGTGCGGGAAGCGAGACCCGATTTGGCAGGCAGTCCGCGCGCGCTCGCCCTTGGCCTCCACCCAAAAAACCGTTTGGCAGCGGAGGATAAGGCGGCTAGTTTGCGCGGGCAGCAGGAATCGCCGCGAAGCGGCGGCTCCCGCGAGCTTCGGCCAGGATGATCGGCGCGCCTGATCGGCTTCATCGGCGTTCGGATCTTCCGGCCGGGCGCTGCACCGAAGCCACGGTCGAACGAAGTTTCTCGGCTGCCAGAGGGCGTTGCCGCAGGCTAGATTGCCGTGCCACGGCCCTCGCAGAGTGCGAACAGGAAAGCGCGACGGCATAAGCATGAACATCAAACGGATGCGCGGCAGGGGTCACCGCGGAGGTGGCGCCGGGGGCGGTGGCATGCGCCACCACGGCGGGGGAATCCCGCTCAATCGCAATCACGTCTTCGACAGCAACGGGCCGGATCTTCGGATCCGCGGCACCGCCCAGCAGCTGTTCGAGAAATATCTCCAGCTCGGCCGCGATGCGACGAGCGGCGGCGACCGCGTCATGGCGGAAAGCTACTTCCAGCACGCGGAGCACTATTTCCGCATCATGAACGCGATGAACCAGGTGGCGCAGCAGGGCCAGATGGTCCCGGTGAACGGCGCGCCGCCGCGCCGGCCGATGGAGATGGACGGCGAGGAGGCCGAGCCATTGGCGGCCGGTCTCGGCGATCAGCCGGGTGCGAGCGAATCGCGCGAAATCCCGATCGGCGCCGCGCCGCCGGACGCCTATCCGAACGGCTCCGGCAGCTAAAGCTAAAGCAGGCGAAGCTGCCGGCGGGCGCTGCGATGCGCCGGCACCGCCTCGCCCTGATGCTCGAGCAGCGCCTCCTCGATGTCGCCGAGAAATCGGGAGGGCGGAAGGCGCTGCACGCGGCCGCGCCACATCCGCTCGGCCGCACGGCTCAGCACCAATCGCTTCCGTGCGCGCGTGACGCCGACATAGAATAGCCGCCGCTCCTCCTCCGCGGCCACGCCCTCGTGATCGACGAGCGGCAGCAGCCCGTCCTCCAGCCCGACGATGAAGACCACCGCGAACTCGAGGCCCTTCGCCGCGTGCAGCGTCGAGAGCAGCACGCGGTCCGCGCGCGGATCCCAAAGATCCGTCTCCCGCGCAATGGAAAGCGCATCGACCGGCCGCACGCCATCGGCGAGTGCGCGCTCGGCAAGCCCGAGCAGCGCCGGCAGCAGCGATGCGAGCGCCGCCTGCTGCTGCGGGTCCGCGCTTCTCGCGGCAAGCCGCGCCGCTTCCGCCCGCAGCGCGGCCGGAATATCGCCGTCCCCGGCTTGCGTTTCGAGTCCCGCGAGCAGCGCCTTCAGCCCGGGCACGGTGCCGAGCAGATCCGCCGAAGACGTCCGATACGGAATGCCGGCGCGCGCAAAGGCCTCGGCGAGCGAAGCCGCCTGGCGGCCCGTGCGGTAGAGCACGGCGAAGTCGGAGAACCCGATCCCCGCCTCGGTCGTTCCGGCGGAAGAAACACGGCCGCGTCCGCTGTCGATCGAGAAGAAGCTGTGCCCACCGAGCGATTCCTCGATGGTGCGGACCACGAACTCAGCCTCCCCACGCTCCGTGCCGGCCCGATGGAAGGTGATCCGCTCGCCCGCCGGAAGTAGCGCGGGACGCGCAAGCAGCCGCGCGGCGGCGGCGGCGATCGTCTCGCTCGAGCGGTAATTGCGCCGCAGCGCGAATGTCTGCGGCCCGGAATGATCGGCGCGGAAGCGATCGAAAGCGGCCGCGTCGGCCCCGCGGAATCCATAGATGGCCTGGTCCGGATCGCCGATCGCGAGCACGTTGCTGCCCGGCGGAGCAAGCTGAAGAAGCAGCCGGTACTGGGTCTCGTCGAGATCCTGGAACTCGTCCACCGCAATGAACCGAAAGCGTGCGCGATAGGTTTCGACGAAGCCCGGGTCTTTTTCGAGCGCGCCGAGCGCGCGCCCGACGAGATCGTCGAAATCGACCGCGTTCCGCGCGGCCAGCGCCGCCTGATAGCGCGCGAGCAGCGCAGCCGCTTCCGCATCGGGCGCGGCGCCGGTGCGCTTGGCGCGCGAAAGCACCGCGAGAAGATTCGCAGCCTTGCCGGACGCGACGCCGGCGGCTTCCGCGACGAGCGCAAGCTGCTCTTCCTCCGCGGCGATGCGAAACCCGGGCAGCAGGCCGGCTGCCTCGGGGTGCGCGCGCAGGATCGCGAGGCCAAGCGAGTGAAAAGTGTGGATGTGCACGGAGTGGGCGAGCGGACCGAGCAGGGGGCCGAGCCGCTCGCGCATCTCGCCCGCAGCGCGGCGGGTGAAGGTGATGGCGAGCACGGCGGCGGCCGGCACGGCGCCGGCGGCGACGAGATGGGCGATCCGGCGCGTGAGCGTACGGGTCTTGCCCGAGCCCGGCCCCGCGACGATGAGGAGCGGGCCCAACGGGGCGGTAACCGCCGCGCGCTGCGCGGCATCGAGCCCCTCGGCAATGGCGGGCAGATCGCGCGCATTCCGATCGCCCACCGGCCGATCGCCCACCGGCGCGGCCGGGGGCAGCGGCCGCGCTTCCGCCGGCGGCGCGGCGGGCGAGGGCGCGACGGTGAAGAGAAACCCGCCGGCTTCGCGGTCCGCGAGCTCGGAGGGCGCGAAGAGCCGGATCACGCCATATTCGCCGTCATAGCCCGCCTCGCGGATCACCTCGCCACGCCGCATGCGGGCAATTCCCTCGGCGAGCAGCGAGGAGTGCGCACGCGCAATCTCCTCGAGCGGGGCCGATTGCAGGATCGCGAGCTCCGGCCCGAGCGACGCGGTGAGCCGGTCGTAACTCGCCGCCACCCTCTTGCTGCCCGGGCCGGTGCCAGCGAGCTCGCCCAGGACCTCGGGCAGCGGCACGAGGCTCGCGATCTCGCCCGCCGTCGCCGGCGGCAGGGCTTCGGCTTCGCTGCGGTCGGCGAGCCCCTCGATACGGTGCAGCACGCCGATCGTGATCTTCCCCCCGCACACCGGGCAGCGCCCGCCGTTGCGGAGCGTCTCCTCGGGCCAGAGGCGCGCCTTGCAGGCGCGATGCCCGTCGAGATGGTATTTCCCCTCCTCGGGAAAGAACTCGACGGTGCCGACATAGCCCTCGCCCGTCTCGAGCGCGCGGCGGATCGCCATGTAGTCGAGCGGACTCTCGAAGATCGTCGCCTCGCGGCCGAGCTTTCCCGGCGAATGCGCGTCCGAGTTGGAGACGAGGCGGTAACGATCGAGCGCCGAGAGCCGCCAGTTCATCGCCGGATCCGAGGAAAGCCCGGTCTCGACGGCGAAAATCTCGGGTGCGAGGTCGCCGTAGCATTCGCCGATCGAATCGAAGCCCGATTGGGCGCCGAGGGCCGCGAACCACGGCGTCCAGATATGCGCCGGCACGAGATAGGCGCCCTCCCCCAATTCCAGAACGATCTCGAGCAGATCGTGGGAATCGAGGCCGAGAATCGGCCGGCCGTCCGAGGCGATGTTGCCGATGCGCGCGAGCCGCGCCGAGATCCGATCGATGGTCGGGAAATCGGGCGCGTAGATCAGGTGGTGAATCTTCCGCGTGCGATCGCCCTTCTTGTAGATGGTCGAGATCTCGACCGAGAGCATGAACCGCACGTCCGCCGCCGATGCGGCGCCGGGAAGCAGCCGCGCCACCTCTTCCTCGATCCCGCCCGCCAGGCGGAAGAGGCCGGGCTCGGCGGGCACGAGCTTCTCGCCAAGCTCCGCACGCCAGGCGGGATGCGTGAAATCGCCGGTGGCGACGAGATCGACGCCCTTCACCCGCGCGGCGGCGGCGAGATGCTCGAGATCGAGGTCGCGGCTGGTCGCGCGGGAATATTTCGAATGGACGTGAAGATCGGCGGTGAAGCGCATCGCGGGCAGCCACCTCTTACCGAAGCCGCGGGACTCGGCGGAGGGATGATGATAGGCCGGATGCGCTCGCCCGGCATGAGCGGATGGAGCGGGTGAGGGGAATCGAACCCCCGTATGCAGCTTGGGAAGCTGCTGTTCTACCATTGAACTACACCCGCGCCGGCGCCTCCCGGCGAGGCCACTGGGCAAGGCCGCCTTTATAGAAAAGGCGTGTTGACGGCGCAACCGCTTCGCCGTAAGGCTCCGCTTGGCGTGACACCGCCCCTCGTGATTTGTCCGGCCGGCTTGCGGCGAGGTGAAACAAGCGCGCTAAAGAGGCCCGCGGTGCGTAAGGGAGGATTTCCAGCGCATCGCGGCATTCCAGGCCGGGCCAGATCGAAAGGGCCCGTTCAGATGCCAAGCTCCCCCCTCTCGCCCGCCACGCTGCTTGTCCATGGCGGAATCGCGCGCAGCCAGTTCGCGGAAACGGCAGAGGCGCTCTTCCTCACCTCGGGCTTCGTGTACGACAGCGCCGAGCAGGCCGCCGCGACCTTCGCCGGCACCGTCGAGCACTACCAATATAGCCGCTTCGGCAACCCGACGATCGCGATGCTGGAGGCGCGGCTCGCCGCGCTCGAGGGCGCGGAGGCCTGCCGCGCCACCGCGAGCGGCATGGCCGCGGTGCACGCCGCGCTGCTCTGCCATCTCAAGGCGGGCGACCGGGTCGTCGCCGCGCGCGCGCTCTTCGGGTCCTGCCACTGGATCGTCTCGACCCTGCTGCCCCGCTACGGCATCAAAACGGAGTTCGTGGACGGCGCCGACCCTGCGGCATGGCACGCCGCACTCCGCGAGCCGGCAGCGCTCGTCCTCCTCGAGACGCCTTCCAACCCGATGCTCGAGATCATCGATCTCAAGGCGGTTTCAGGTCTTGCGCACCGCGCCGGCGCGCTCGTCGTGGTGGACAATGTGTTCGCCACACCGCTCTTACAGAAGCCGCTCGCGCTCGGCGCCGACATCGTCGTCTATTCGGCGACCAAGCACCTCGACGGCCAGGGGCGCGTGCTCGGCGGGGCCGTGCTCGGACCGAAAGCCTGGATCGAGAACACGCTGCAGCCCTTCCTCCGCAACACCGGCCCCGCCCTCTCGCCGTTCAATGCCTGGGTGCTGCTCAAGGGGATGGAGACGCTGGCGCTCCGCGTCGCGGCCGCGAGTGCCACGGCGGTCCGGATCGCCGACTTCCTCGCCGGGCGAGCGGAGGTCGAGCGGGTCTGGTATCCGTTCCGCCCGGACCATCCGCAGGAGCGGCTCGCAAAGGCGCAGATGACGGGCGGCGGCACGGTGGTGAGCTTCGCTCTCGGCGGCGGCCGGGCCGAGGCCTTCGCGACCCTCGACGCGTTCCGCCTGATCGCGATCTCCAACAATCTCGGCGACACCAAGTCGCTCGCGACCCACCCCGCAACGACGACGCACATGCGCATCGGGGAAGCGGAGCGCGCGCGCCTCGGCATTACCGAAAAGGTCATTCGCCTCTCGGTCGGGCTCGAGGATCCTGCCGATCTCGAGGCCGATCTCGGCCAAGCGCTCGCGGCGAGCAGGCTCGCGCATGCCGCGGAATAAGGATTGATCTGGACAAGGCCCGAACGGCCGGAGTTTCATCTGCTCCGGAGCGGGCGGCCGGAATCGCAAAGCAATCTTGGGCCGCGCCGAACCGCACGGCACGAGGAAAAAGGAGCGCGCGCCCCGGCACTGGGCGTGCTCTCAGAGGTCTCGCGGATGGCCGAGGACTATTCGAAGAGCACGCGCAACATCCGGGTCAGCGTTCGACCCTTCTATCTCGAGGACCAGTCGGAGCCCGAGACGAACCATTTCGTCTGGGCCTATCGGGTGAAGATCGAAAATCGCGGCCACGAGGTCGTCCAGCTCCTGCGCCGCACCTGGCACATCACCGACGCGCACGGGCGCGTCCAGCACGTGCAGGGCGCGGGCGTGGTCGGCGAACAGCCCGTGCTCGAACCCGGCGAGGCCTTCGAGTACACCTCGGGAACCCCGCTCGAGACGCCCTCGGGCATCATGACCGGTGCCTATCACATGGTGGTCGCCGCGTCGGGCGAGCGGTTCGACGTGGCGATTCCCCCCTTCAGCCTCGACAGCCCGCACCAGGACCGCCGCGTCCACTGAAACCGGACCGGGTTGCCAGCGCCCGGGAGAGGCCCAATATCGGGCAGCGGAGACGTCCCGTCCCTCAACCAGGCCAAGGAAACCGACGCGGTGGATCTTCTCGTTCATCCTGCCGAAACCCCCGCGCGCCCGACACGCGAGGAGGCGGAGGAAGCGGTCCGCGTGCTGCTGCGCTGGGCGGGCGACGACCCATCGCGCGAGGGGCTCGCGGAGACGCCGGAACGGGTGGTGCGCGCCTACGAGGAATTCTTCGCCGGCTACGCGGTCGATCCCGTTGCCGTGCTCGCACGCACCTTCGAGGAGACCGACGGCTACGACGAGATCGTCCTGCTGCGCGATATCCGCATCGAGAGCCATTGCGAGCACCACATGCTGCCGATCGTCGGGCGGGCGCATGTCGCCTATCTGCCCCGCCGGCGCGTCGTCGGCATCAGCAAGCTCGCGCGCGTGGCCGAGGCCTATGCCCGGCGCCTGCAAATTCAGGAGAAGCTGACGGCGCAGATCGCCAACACGATCAACGAGGTGCTGCAGCCGCGCGGCGTCGCCGTCGTGATCGAGGCGGAGCATCAGTGCATGTCGACGCGCGGGGTGCACAAGCCGGGTGCGGCCATGGTGACGAGCCACATGCTGGGCGCCTTCCGCGACGATCCTGCCACCAGGCGCGAGCTCTTCGCGATGATCGGCAACCGCTTCGCGATCGGCTGAGGCGAAACCCCTTCAGGCGGCGGCGCGACGGCGCCGGGGACGCGGGAGCGAAGAAGCGGCGGCGGCGCGGCGCTTCAACTCATTGCGGCTGCGCTCCTCGGTGCGGAGGAAGTGCGCCTCCAGAAGATGGACCGCCATCTCCGTCTCGCGCGCGACCGCCGCCTCCATCATCGGCCGGTGCTCGTCCTGCCGCGGCCCCTCCGCGTCCCCGGCCGCCCGCGAAAGGTAGCGATAGCGGTCCGCGGCATCGAACAACTGCTCGCAGGCCCGGATCAGCCAGCGTGAGCCGCAGGCCGCGATCAGAGCCGTGTGGAAGCCGCGGTGCGCCGCCTCCCACGCCGGATCACGGCTCAGAGCTGCGCGCGGAATCCGCGACATCCGATAGTAGGTGAGGATCACCGATTCCTCCCAAGCAGCATCACCGCGGGCAATCGATTCGCGGAGCGCCACCCCGTTCATCCAGATGCGCGCGCGGGTGAGCTCCGTGAGATCCTCCTCGCTCACGGCAGCGACCGAGAAGCCCCTGAGATCCGTCTGCTGCACCAGATCATCGCGCGAGAGCCGGTTCAGTGCCTCGCGCATCGGGCTCACGCCGACGCCGTAGCGCTCGCAGAGCGGGCGGATGCGCAGCTTCTCGCCGGCAGGGAAGACCCCCTCGATGATGTCCCGGCGGAGCCTCTGGAAGGCGCGCGAGGCCAGTGTCTCGCCCATCCCGCCCGCGGCCCCGCCTTCGCCTGCCCGATATTTCGGCATCACCTCGCCCCGACCCTTCTGCCGATTATATCGAGGCTTCTCCAATAACCAAGCCGTTCCCATCCCGTTGGCTTCTTTAACCGATCAAATGGCCATATACGTCGGATAATCGATCAGTTCTTGCCGACCCCTGCCGCCCATGCTTGAATGGCCTTTAGACGCGGCGAGCCAGCCGGGATCGCATGATTCCGTGCCTCGAAGAGAGCGTCAGAAACGGGGGAGAAAACGGTGCCACAGGCGATGACGAACATGCGCTGGCGCATCCTCGCCGTCATGTTCATCGGCAATGCCATCAACTTCATCGACCGGACGAGCCTCGGCGTCGCCATGCCCTTCATCCGCCGCGACCTTCATCTGACCACGGTCGAGGCGGGCTATGCCTTCAGCGCGCTCCTTCTCGCCTACGCGCCCACGCTGCTCGCCGGCGGCGCCCTCGCCGATCGTTACGGGCCGCGCCGCCTCGCCGCTTTCGCCAATGGCGCCTGGTCGGTGATGACGGGTCTGATCGGGGTCGTGCAGGGGTTCGCAGGCCTGCTCGCCTGCCGGATCCTGCTCGGCGTCTTCGAATCGGGCGCGACGCCGAGCTGGGCCAAGGCAACCTCACGCTGGTTCCCCGAGCGCGAGCGCGGCCTCGCGGTCAGCATCTATGACAACGGCACCCGTTTCGGCGGTTTCCTGGCAGTACCGATCATGGCCGCTCTCATCGGCCTGTTCGGCTGGCGATGGGCGTTCGCCGCGACCGCGATCCTCGGCGTCCTCTGGATCCCCGTCTGGCTCTGGATCTACCGCGACCCGCACGAGCATCCGCACGCGAACGAGGCGGAGATCGCCTATATCGAAGCGGGCGGCGGGGCGCGCGACCGCCCCGCCGGGCGGGCGGAGGTGCGCTGGAGCGATCTGCTGCGCTACCCGACCACCTGGGGCATCGTGCTCGTCGCCTTCTTCGCCGGTGGCCAGGTCTATTTCTTCCTCAACTGGCTGCCGACCTACCTGATGACGGCGCGCCACTTCTCGCTGCTCAAGGAGGGCTCGATCGGAATGCTGCCGCTGATCGCATCGGCGCTCGGCGGCCTGATCGGCGGCATCGTCGGCGACATCCTCGTCCGCCGCGGCAAGAGCGTGAACTTCTCGCGCAAATTCTGCATCCTCTTCGGGCTGATCCTGGCCTGCATCACCGCCCCCGTTGCCTGGATCGACAACACGGCACTCATCATCACGTTCCTTTCGGTCGGGATGTTCGCCAACGCCTTCGCCTCGGTTGCGATCTTCACGCTCCCGCTTGACGTCTCTCCGGTGCCTGAGCGGACCGCCTCCCTCGCCGCGATCCAGATGGCGGGCACCATGGCCGGCGGCCTCACCTATCCGCTGCTCGTCGGCTACATCCTGCGCTGGACCGGCGGGAATTTCAGCTGGCCGATCATCGGCAGCGGGATCGTGGCGCTGCTGGGCATCGTCATCTTCCTCGTCCTGGTGCGCAACGTCCGGCCGCTCCCGGTCCTGCGCCGCAGCGCCGAGCAGCCGCGGCAACTCCCTGTGTGACGCGCACGCGTTCCGCACTCCACTGAACAACCCGGAGCCGCAAGCCCATGATCGTCGATACCCATGTCCACGTCGTGACCAACGATCGAGCACGCTATCCGCGACTCGCCGATACGCCGCGGGCAGGGTCCATTCCCAGCATCGCCGAGATCGGCCAGACCGAATGGCCATTGACGACTGCCGAGATCCTCATCGATGAGATGGATCGTGCCGGTGTTGCGAAAGCGACACTCGTACAAGCCTACTTCGTTTACGAATACGACAACCGCTACGTCGTCGATTCCGCCGCCGCCCATCCGGATCGTTTCGTCCCGATCGTGACCCTCGACCCGATAGACCCGGCTGCACCGGACAAACTATCCGCGCTCGTCGAGCAAGGCGCGCGGGGAATACGCTTTATGCGCGGGCGTCTCCCTCGCTGCACGTTGGGCGAACCGGAAACGCATGGGCTGTGGCAACGGATCGCAGCGTTGCGGATACCGCTCTCTGTCCACGACAAGGTCGAGGAGCTGGTGCGCCTCCCCCCGATGCTCGAGCGGTTTCCCGAAATCACTGTGGCACTGGATCATGGCTGGGGCCACAAAGTCGGCGAACCGCCGTACGACCTCCTGAATCCGCTGTTCGACCTCGCGCGCTTTCCCAATGTCCGGGTCAAGACCGCGATCAACAACATCGAGGCCGCGCGCGGCAAAGTGAGCACACCACGAATCTTCTACACGAAGCTGGTCGAGGCCTTCGGCGCAAACCGCATCATGTGGTCGTCCAACTACCCGGCACATCCACGCTTCGGGAGCATCGAAAGCCGCCTTGCCATAGCCCAGGAGGAGCTCGCCTTCCTGGACGAGCCGTCCCGCAACGAGATTTTCGGCGAGACGGCACTGACGGTCTGGCCCTGGCTGCGGTAGCGCCATGGGCTCCGATCCGGTCGGGAGGCTTCGTCATGGTGCCTTGACGGGAACCCGGTGGAGCTTCATCGCGATCGCGACCGCGCTGTAATAGCCGAGCAGGCAAATCAGCTCGGCGAGGCCGTTGCGGCCGAGGGCGGCGAGCGCACTCTCGAACAGCTCGTCCGGGCCCGGGCCGGGCTTCGCCGCCTGGACCGCAATTTCGTAGACCGCGCGCTCGCGCGGGCTTGCGAGATCGGGGACCCTGCCGTCACGGATCGCCTCGATCACCGCCGGAGAATAGCCGAGCGCAAGGCAACGGGCGGCGTGCGCCGCAAAGACATACTCTCCCGCCCAGTGAACCGCGATCAGGCAGATCGCAAGCTCGACCTCGCGCTCGGTCAGCGACGAACGCTTGTTGAGGAAAGTTCCGAGCTGCTCCATCGCCCGAAGCAGCTCCGGACTGTGAACCCACACCTTGTATGGCGCGAGAATCCGTCCGCGGCCCTTGATAAGCGCTTCGAGCCCGGCCTTCTGCTCATCGGTCAGCTGGTCGGGTGCGATCTCCAGAATCCGGCTCGGGGCGGGTTGCTCGTTCATGCGGCGGCTCCTGGCATGATTCGTTGAATTCGATTACGAACTTCCTTTTCCTCAAAATATCACGTCTTCCCTTCCTAGGCCATGCCCGGCAGCCGAATCCGGACTCCGCCGGAACAGTCCCATCACCGGCCGGCCTGCTTCCCGGGCCGGTGTTCCAGCGCGTCATGCACCGCCCGGATGAGGTCGCTGCTCACCTGGCCGGTATCATCGATGGTGCAGGCAACCGTGACGACGATCCCGAGCGCATTGTCGGTCCCGGTCCGGTCGAGGAGGACCGACGGCGGAGGCTCCTTCTGCACGCGGGGCGTGCTGCCGGCGATGGCCAGGATCTTCTCCATCGTCGGCCCGAGGTCCGTCTCCTCCGCGATCGGGAACCGCACACTGGCGGTGTGGGGAAGCGCCGGATAGGTGCTGAAATTCCTGAGCGCCTGGCCCCATACGCTTCCGTTCGGCACGATCACCTGCACGTTGTCCACCGTCACCAGTTCGGTCCAGAACAGCGAGAGCTCTCTCACCGTGCCGTCGTTGCCGCCGATCTGCACGTGATGGCCGATCCGGAACGGCCGGAAGATCAGCAGCATCACTCCCGCCGCGAGATTGGAGAGCGTGCCTTGCAAGGCGAGGCCGATCGCCAGACCTGCGGCGCCGATCAGCGTGATCAAACTCGTCGTCTGGATGCCGAACTGCGAGAGCACGGCAAGCACGGTGATCGTCAGCACGAGGTAATAGGCGATGCTGCCGAAGAAACCCTTCAGCATCTCGTCGAAGTTCGGCGTCTTGCCGAGCGCCCTGGAGACCAGCGTATGAGCCTTGCGGGCGACCCAGACGCCGATGATGAGAATGACGATCGCGCCCAGCACGTGCAGCGCGTTCGCAACGATCAGCGGAAGCAGGGCCCTCGCCTCCGCAACGAGATGTTGGGCATTCTGGTCCATTGTGTCCGAACCCATCTAAAGCAGGATGATTTCAGCTCACCCGAGTCTCGCCTTTGTGCTGCCGAGTCATCTCGTGGATCGGTTGAACCGCACCCCGCCGACTTGTCGGCGGGGTGCCCTCATTCAACTTCAACCCATATTGCTCTAGCGTCGCCGGTCACTTAACCGGCGAGAATTCGCTCGGGCGGAGCAGGCGGTTCTCCTGTGCCACCAGAAGACCAAGCTCCTCCGACTTCTTGAGATAGATGGTCCAGGCGGGATCGGCCGCCATGGCAGCGCGCCGCGCCTCACGATCGGCCTGGCTCTCATAGCCCCAGAGATGCACCACCTGGTTGAGCGGGCCTTCCGCGGCGACGAACCAGCCGAGGCAATTCCCGAGGTATTTCTGTTGCAGCGCCCAGGCGTATTCCTTGTAGAGCGCCACGAACGCCGCGGTCTTGCCGGGGCGGGTGGTGTAGATGCGCAGATCAACGATCATCCGGACTCTCCTGCCTGCGGCGGATGCGCCGCCGCGGCGGAAGCTGCCCGAGCGGGACGCGGAGGTAAAGCCGGCTCCAACAGGGCCTCGGGAAACGCCGCCGCGATCAGCGCCTGGGTGTAGGCTTCGCGCGGGGCGGCGAAAATTTCCTCGGCCCGCCCCTCCTCGACCACCCGCCCCGCCCGCAGCACGACGAGGCGGTGCGCCAGTGCCCGCACCACCGCGAGGTCGTGGCTGATGAAGAGATAGGCGAGGTCGTGGCGCACCTGGAGCGCACGCAGGAGATCGACGATCTCCGCCTGCACCGAGGCATCGAGCGCGCTCGTGGGCTCGTCGAGGACGACAAAACGCGGCTTGAGGATCATCGCCCGCGCAATCGCGATGCGCTGGCGCTGCCCGCCGCTGAACTCGTGCGGATAGCGCTCGGCCGTCTCGGCGGAAAGGCCGACCTCCTCGAGTGCGGCGGCGACCCGCGCCTCGCGCTCGGCCCGCTTCAGCGCACGCATGTGCACGGCGAGCCCCTCGGCCACGATCTCGCCCACGGAAAGCCGCGGCGAGAGGCTGCCGAACGGGTCCTGAAAGACGATCTGCATGCGCGCCCGCAAGGGCCGGAGCTTCTCGCGCGAGAGATGGCCGATCGCGCGCCCCTCGAACAGGACCTCGCCCTCGGCCGCTTCAAGTCCGAGCAAAGCGAGCCCGATCGTCGTCTTCCCCGAACCCGATTCGCCCACGAGGCCGAGCGTTTCGCCCTCGTGCACCGCGAGCGAGACGCCGTCCACCGCACGCACCGCGCCCACCTGCCGGCGCAGCAGGCCGGCGCGAATCGGAAAATGGATGCGAAGCTCCCGCGCCTCGACCAGCGGCGCCTCGCCATGCGGCCGGCTCGCCGGCCGCCCTCTCGGCCGGGCCGCGAGCAGCGCGCGTGTGTAATCGTGACGGGGTGCCCCGAAAATCTCGGCGCTGCTTCCCATCTCGACAATGCGTCCCGCCTGCATCACGCAAACCCGGTCCGCCATGCGCCGGACCACGGCAAGATCGTGCGTGATCAAAAGCAGCGCGAGTCCACGCGCCCTCTTCTCGGCCTGCAAAAGCTCGAGGATCTGCGCCTGGATGGTGACGTCGAGCGCGGTGGTCGGCTCGTCGGCGATGAGAAGGGCTGGGTCGTTGGCAAGCGCCATCGCGATCATCACGCGCTGGCGCTGACCGCCGGAGAGCTGGTGGGGAAACGCATCGATCCGCTCGGCGGCATCGGCGAAGCCCGCGGCGTGCAGCAGCGCCTCGACCCGAGCGCGCAAAGGCCCCCGCCGCATCCTCCGATGCAGCAGGATCGCCTCGCCGACCTGGCGGCCGATGCGATGCAGCGGATTGAGGCTGCTCATCGGCTCCTGGAAGATCATGCCGGCCACATCGCCGCGCAGCCGGTGCAGCGCGGACGCATCGGCCCCAACCACGTCCTCGCCGTCCAGCACGATGCGTCCGGCCATCACTTGGGCCGCTCCGGGCAGCAGCTTGAGCAGCGAAAGGGCGGTCAGCGTCTTGCCCGAACCCGATTCGCCGACGATCGCCAAAGTCTCGCCGCGCCCGAGGGTAAATCCAACATCCTCGACGACGGTGCGGCCGCCGAACGCAACCGAAAGGCCCGTGACCTCGATGAGGCTCATGAACGCGTCTTGCGCGGATCGAATGCGTCGCGCACCGCCTCGCCAATGAATATCAGGAGCGCAAGCGTGCCGCCGAGCACGACGAACGCCGTGACGCCGAGCCAGGGGGCCTGAAGGTTGTTCTTCGCCTCCGTCACCAGCTCGCCAAGCGAGGGCGAGCCCGGCGGCAGGCCGAAGCCCAGGAAATCGAGGCTCGCCAGCAGCGTCACCGAACCGGAAAGGATGAACGGCAGAAAGGTCAGCACCGCGACCATCGCGTTCGGCAGCACGTGCCGCCACATCACCACCACATCGGAGACGCCGAGCGCGCGCGCCGCGCGGACATATTCAAGATTGCGCCCGCGCAGGAATTCCGCGCGCACGAGGCCCGTCAGCGTCATCCAGCTGAACAGGAGCAGGAAGACGAGCAGCACCCAGAAGGACGGCGTGATGATGCTGGAAAGGATGATGAGCAGAAAAAGCTGCGGCATCCCCGACCAGATCTCCATGCCCCGCTGTCCGAAGAGATCGATAAGACCGCCGTAGAACCCCTGCACGGCTCCGGCCGCGATGCCGACCACGGACGAGACAATGGTCAGCGTGAACCCAAACAAAACCGAGATCCGGAACCCATAGATGACACGCGCCAGCACGTCGCGCGCCTGATCGTCCGTGCCGAGCCAGTTCTGCCAGGTGGGCGGGCTCGGCGCCGGCGAGGGCAGGTTATTGACGATGGTATCGTAATGATAGGGAACGAGCGGCCAGAGCATCCAGCCATGGGCGCGGATCGCCGCCTTGACCGCGGGATCGGTATAGTCGGCCTCGGTCGGCAGGAAGTCGGGGCCGAAATCGGTGCCCGGATAGTCCGCCACCACCGGAAAATACCACTGCCCGCGATACTCCATGACCAGCGGCCGGTCGTTGGCGACGAACTCGGCAAAGAGCGACGCCCCGAAAAGGACCACAAATACCCAGAGACAGACAACGCCTCGCCGGTTGGCCCGGAAGGCGGCAAGCCGCCGGCGGGTGAGCGGCGAAAGCCTCAACGCCGCACCTCGAAATCGATGCGCGGATCGACCACGGTATAAAGGAAATCGCCGATGATCTGCAGCACCAGGCCCACCAGAGTATAAATGTAGAGCGTGCCGAACATCACCGGATAATCACGCTGCACGGCCGCCTGGAAGCCGAGCAGCCCAAGCCCGTTGAGCGAGAAGATGATCTCGATCAGAAGCGCGCTCGTGAAAAGAATGCCGACGAACGCCTGCGGAAAGCCCGCGACCACGAGCAGCATCGCGTTGCGGAAGACGTGCCCGTAAAGCACCCGCCCCTCCGAGGCGCCCTTGGCCCGCGCCGTGACCACGTACTGCTTGCCGATTTCCTCGAGGAAGCAGTTCTTGCTGAGCATGGTGAGGCTGGCAAAACCGCCGAGCGTCATCGCCGTTATCGGCAGCACCATGTGCCAGAAATAGTCCGCAATCTGCGCCGGCCAGGAAAGCTGCGCCCAGTCCGCGCTGATCAGGCCGCGCAGCGGAAACCACTGCACGAAAGACCCGCCCGCGAATAGAACGATCAGAAGAATCGCAAGCAGGAACCCGGGCACGGCATAGCCCAACAACACCGCCGTCGTGGTCGCGATGTCGAACCGGCTGCCGTCACGCACCGCCTTGCCGATCCCGAGCGGAATCGAAACCAGATAAATCAGGAGCGTGGACCATAGACCAAGCGAGATCGAGATCGGCATCCGGTCAAGCACCAACCTCAGCACCGGCTGATCGAGAAAAAAACTCCGCCCGAGATGAAAGGTTGCATAATTGCGGAGCATGTCGAGGAACCGCGTGAGCGGCGGCTTGTCGAAGCCGAACATCTTGCGAATCTGGGCGATTAACTGCGGATCAAGCCCCTGCTGCCCCCGATAGAGCCCGGGGCCCGCGGCCTCCGGCGCGCCCTGACCGGTGACGCCGGACAATACCGCCGCCTGCCCCTTGAAACGGGCGATCATCTCCTGAACCGGACCACCCGGCGCCAATTGCACGACCGCGAAATTGATGGCGATGATCCCGAACAACGTCGGAATGATCAGCAAAATCCGCCGCAGAAGATAACCCGCCATCACTCGCCTCCGACGCCGCCCGCGCTTTCGCTCCGAAGGAAGGCCAGGGGGACAGCGTCCCCCTGGCC
Source organism: uncultured Pseudomonadota bacterium (assembly GCA_963745975.1). Lineage (GTDB taxonomy): Bacteria > Pseudomonadota > Alphaproteobacteria > Acetobacterales > Acetobacteraceae > JAKAWQ01. The sequence goes on along the minus strand of CAVUZJ010000007.1, from coordinate 101,495 downwards.
TTTCTTTCGGAGCGAAAGCGCGGGCGGCATCGAGTCTAAAGCCCGGCGCGGCGGGCGGCGTCGGTGGCGAGGGCCAATTTCTCGTCAATCCACCAAGCGTCAAAGACGTAGCCCGAGCGCACGGGTTGGGTGGGGAACCCGAACCGGTTCCAATAGGCGAGGTTGAAGTAGTCCGAGTGCCATTGCGGCACGAGGTACCAGCCCCAGAGCAGCACGCGGTCGAGCGCGTGGGCGGCGGTGAGGAGGCTCGCGCGGTCGGGCGCGTCGATCAGCTTCTCCACCAGGCCGTCGATGATGGGGCTGCACACCCCCATCAGGTTTTCACTGCCGGGCGTATGGGCGGCGGCGCAGGTCCAGTAGTTGCGCTGTTCGTTGCCGGGGGTGTCGGACTCCGGGAAGACGGTGATAGTCATATCGAAATCGAAATTGTTCATCCGCTCCTGGTATTGGGCGGGGTCGATCACGCGCACGGCGGCGGTGATGCCGAGGCGTTTGAGCCAGGTGGCGTAGGGGAGCGAGACGCGTTCGAAGGTGGGATCGGGGAGCAGTATCTCGAAGACGAAGGGCTGGCCGGCGTGGTTCACCAGTCTGCCGCCGCTGACGTGCCAGCCCGCGTCGCTCAGCATATGGAAGGCGGCAAGGAGTTCCTTCTCGTTGTTGCCCGAGCCGTCGGTGATGGGGAGGGTGAAGGGTTCGGTGAAGAGCTCGGGGGGGAGTTCCTTGCGGTACGGCTCGAGGAGTGCCAGCTCGGCGCCTTGCGGGATGCCCGAGCAGGCGAGGTCGCTGTTGGAGAAGTAGCTCAGCGAGCGCGCGTAGAGCCCGTAGAAGAGGTTCTTGTTCTCCCATTGGAAGTCGAAGGCCCAGGCCATCGCCTGGCGCACGCGCCGGTCGGCGAAGACGGCGCGGCGGGTGTTCATCGCGAAGCCTTGCATGCCCGTCGGCAGGTGGTAGCGGACGCGGCGGAGCTTGACGAGGCCGCGCTTGACGGCGGGGAAGTCGTAGCCGGTCGCCCAGTTCTTCGAGATGTTCTCGTTGCGGAAGTCGATGCTGCCGGCCTTGAATGCCTGGAAAGCCACCGTGTCGTCGGAGAAATATTCGGTGCGGATGGTGTCGAAGTTGTAGAGGCCGCGCGCGGTCGGAAGGTCCGCGGCCCAGTAGTTCGGGTTGCGCTGATAGGTGATCGTGCGGTCGAAGGCGAAGGAGGCGATGCGGTATGGCCCGGAGCCGAGCGGCGGCGTGGCGAGCGGGCGCGAGAAATCGCGATGCGCGAAAAAGGCGGCGGGCAGGACGGGAAGCTCGCCCAGAATCAGCGGCAGCTCGCGGCTTTGCGTGGAGCGGAGGTGGAAGCGGACAGCGCGCGGCGAGAGCGGCGTGACCTTGTCCACCGCGCTGTAGTAGGCCCGGTAGAACGGCTGTCCCTGGTTGACGAGGGCGTTGAAGGTGAACACCACGTCGGCAGCGGTGACGTCGGTGCCGTCGTGGAAATGCGCGGCGGGATTGAGGGTGAAGGTGATGGTGGCGCGGTCGGCGCTGATCTCGACGCTTTGGGCGAGGTGCGCGTAGGCGGTGCCGGGTTCGTCGGCCGAGGCGACGAGCAGCGTGTCCCAGAGCCGCGAGAGGCCGTCGGCCGGGGTGCCGCGGATGATATAGGGGTTGAAGCTGTCGAAGCTGCCGAGCGCGAAGAGGGCAACACTGCCGCCCTTCGGCGCGTCGGGGTTGACGTAGGGGAAGGCGGTGAAGCCGGGCGGGAGCGCGGGCGGGCCGAGGAGCGAGATCGCGTCGGTGCGCGCGGCCGGCGTCGCGGCGCGGGCGAGCGTACCCCCGGCGAGGCTCCCCGAGACGCCGAGAAGAAGCGAGCGACGCCGCATGATGTCCTCCGTTGCTGGAGCGCGTCTTCGGATATGGGCGGGTCCCGGTGCGCCGGCAGCCGCCCTTGCAGCTTATTCGCCGAGCAAGGCGAGCGCCGGCTCGAGCAGCGCGGGGTCGCCCACCGCCAATACGTCCCCCGAGGCATCGGTGGCGAGCGCCCTGCCCTGCCAGTCGGTCAGCCTCCCGCCCGCGCCTTCGACGATAGGCACGAGCGCGGCCCAGTCCCAGAGCTTGAGCGAGGCTTCGGCAATCACGTCGATCTGGCCCAGAGCGAGCAGGCCGTAGGCGTAGCAATCGCCGCCCCAGGTGATGCGCCGGCAGGCCGATTTCAGGCGGGCGAAGCGCGCGGCCTCGGCGGCGCCGAACATCTCGGGCAGCGTGCAGGAGAGCTCGGCCGTCTCGAGGCCCGCGCAAGGGCGGCAGCCGGCACGGCCGCCGAGCGGGCCGGAGAATCGCGTCGGGCGGCCGGCGACGCCGACCCAGCGCTCGCCGGTGATCGGCTGGTCGATCAGGCCGAGGATCGGGCGGCCCGCGTCCAGGAGTGCTACCAGCGTGCCGAAGAGTGGGCGGCCGGTGATGAAGGCGCGCGTGCCGTCGATCGGGTCGAGCACCCAGCAGAAGCGCGCATCGGGCCGCTCATGGCCGAACTCCTCCCCGAGCAGGCCGTGCTCGGGGAAGCGTTCGGCGAGCACCGCGCGCATCGCGAGCTCGGCGGCGCGGTCGGCCCGGGTGACCGGGCTCAGGTCCGATTTCTGCTCGACCGCGAGCGGCGCGCGGAACCAGGGCCTGACCGCACTCGCGGCGGCCGCCGCCGCGGCCTCGCCGGCCGCGAGCAGCGCCTCCGCAGGAGGAACGTCCAACGCGCCGCCGGTTACGGCTTCGCGGGGGCGGGCTTGGCCGCGGCCGGTGCGGCGGCAGGCTTTGCAGGCGAGGCCGCGGCTGCCGCGGGCAGCGGCACCGGGTGCGAAGACAGCGTGCGGAGGAAGGCGATCACGTCCGCGCGGGTCTTAGTTTGCGGAATCCCCGCGAAGGTCATCAGCGTGCCCGGTGCGACCGATTGCGGGTCATGCAGCCAGAGATTGAGGTCGTGGTACGTCCAGGTGCCGCCGAGGCTCTTGAGCGCGGAGGAATAATTGAACCCGGCCACCGAGGCGCGCGGGCGGCCGACCACGCCGTAGAGATCGGGGCCGATCTTGGCCCCGGCGCCGGCGGTATAGTTGTGGCAGGCGGCGCACACTTCCTCGACGAACTGCTGGCCTGCCTTCACGTCCGCGGTGGCGAGCAGCGGCGCGATCGCCGGGACCGGCGCGGGCTTGGCGGCGGCCGGCTGGCCCGCCTGTTCGGCCTGCATGGCGATCTGGAGCACGGGCTTGGCGAGCTCGGTCGGGCTCACCACCGTATCCGCGATGAAGCCGGCGAGCATGAAGGCAATTCCGGCCACCAGAATGGCGGCGATGACCTTGTTGACCTCGAGGCTCCCCATGCGGCGCTTCCCGTCCGATCTTGTTGCCCACCGAATTGGGACGGCTCGCGGGCAACGTTGCGCCCCCGCCAGCACCCCCCTAAGGTGCCGCGCACCATAAGGAAACCGCCGGCTTGCTTCAACCCGCACCCTTCCTGCGGCCGAACGGCGGCGCGACGATCGCAGAATGACCCGCACCATCGCTTTCCAGGGCCGCCCCGGCGCCTATTCCGATCTCGCCTGCCGCACCGCCTATCCCGGCCTTCGCACGCTGCCGTGCGAGAGCTTCGAGGCAACGATGGAGGCGGTGCGCGAGCGCCACGCCGATCTCGCCATGCTTCCCTGCGAGAACAGCCTCGCCGGGCGCGTGCCCGACATCCACCATCTCCTGCCCGAGAGCGGGCTCTTCGTGGTGGGCGAGCACTTCCAGAGGGTCGAGCATTGCCTCCTCGCGCCCAAGGGCGCGCGATTGTCCGATGTCCGCCGCGTGCATTCGCACGCGGTGGCCCTCGGCCAGGTCCGCCTTCTGCTCAAGGAGATGGGCGTCGAGCCGGTGGTCGAGGCCGACACCGCGGGCTCGGCGGCGCTGGTCGCCGAATGGAACCGCAGCGAGGATGCGGCGATCGCCTCGGCGCTGGCGGCCGAGATCTATGGTCTCGAGATTCTGCGCCGGAACGTCGAGGACGCGCCCCACAACACCACGCGATTCTATGTCATGGCGCCGCGCCCCGAGACCCCGCCGGCGGACGCCAAGGCGGTGATGACGACCTTCGTGTTCCGCGTGCGCAACGTCCCCGCCGCGCTCTACAAGGCGCTCGGCGGATTCGCGACCAACGGCGTCAACATGACGAAGCTGGAGAGCTATATGCTGAACGGGCAGTTCACCGCGACGCAGTTCCTCTGCGATGTCGAGGGACACCCCGAGCAGCCGAGCTTGCGCAACGCGCTCGAGGAGCTCTCGTTCTTCTCGCGCGAGACACGGGTGCTCGGGGTCTATGCGTGCGCCCCGCGGCGCAGCGCCCCCGATCCCGATTGAACCCGATTAATAGAGCGAGCCTCCGTTATTCGACGGGCGCACCGGCTCGACGCCGCCCGGCACGGCAAGCCCCTTGTCCTGCGTGCAGCGGATCGTCGCCTGGCTGAGCAGGTACTGGAGCTGGCCTTGAAGGGCCAGGGGTCCGCTCGGGATTTGCATCATTTGTACCCTGACCGCGCGGACTGCCGGGTCGTCATAGGCCTGGCGCCGGCAGATGGCCTCCGGCGAATTGTCGGCCGTACCGCCGCAGGCGGCGAGCAGGAAAACCGCGAACGGCGCAAGGACCCGAAGCTTCATGCCGCACTTCTCCGCAGGTGACGATTCGGGCAGACGCCAAAGGAGGGCGAGGAATAGCATCCATGACCGTGAGGAGAAGAGCCTCGGTCGCGCGCGCGGCAGCGACCGAGAGGGGCAGGACAGCCGGAGAACGACGCGATGTCCCCTGAAATGATGGTCGCGGCCGGGCGCGCGGTCATGCGCGGTTCGCACCAGGCCATCCTGCTCGGCGGCGGCCTCGGGGTGCTCAGCATCCTCGCCGGCATCGTCTCGCGCCGAATCGGGGCGCCGATGCTGCTCGCCTTCCTGGCCCTCGGCATGTTGGCCGGGGAGGACGGTCTGCTCGGCATCCGCTTCGACGATTACGCAACCTCCTACCTCATCGGCAGCGTGGCCCTTGCGGTGATCCTCTTCGAGGGCGGCCTCAAGACCTCGGTCTCGATGCTGCGGCTGGCCTTCTGGCCCGCCCTGGTGCTCGCAACACTCGGCGTTGCCGTGACCGCCGGCATCGTCGGCGGCGTGCTCGCCGCCCTCGAGGGGCTGCCGCTCCTGCCGGCCTTGCTCGCGGGCGCCGTCGTCGCGCCGACCGACGCCGCGGCGGTCGCGGTCCTGCTCCGCACCGCGGGCGCGGCGCTGCCGGAGCGGCTCGCGGCGCTTCTCGAGGTGGAGTCCGGCCTCAACGACCCGATGTCGGTGTTCCTCACGCTTCTCCTGATCCATCTCATCATCGCGCCGGGCGCGCTCGGCGCGGGCGGTGCGGCGCTTCTCTTGCTCGAAGCGATGGCCGGCGGCGCCCTGCTCGGGCTTGCGGGCGGCCGGCTGCTCGGCTGGGCGATGCAGCATCTGCCGCTCGAGCCGGCATTGGCGACGGTCTTCCTCCTCAGCGCCGCGCTCGGCCTCTTCGGCCTCGCCCAGCTCCTCGGCGCCAGCGGCTTCCTCGCCGTCTATCTCGCCGGCATCGTCACCCGCGCCACCAGCAGCCGCATGCGCGAGGGCATCGCCCCGTTCTTCGAGGGCATGGCCTGGGTCTCGCAGATCGTCCTCTTCCTCATGCTCGGCCTCCTGGTCACCCCGCACCTGTTGCCGGAATACATTCCGGGCGCGATCGGCGGCGCCGCCGCGCTGATCTTCCTCGCCCGTCCGGCGGCCGTCTTCGCCACGCTTCTCCCCTTCCGCCTGCCCTGGCGAGAGACCGCCTTCGCCTCCTGGGTGGGGCTGCGCGGCGCGGTGCCGATCTATCTCAGCATCATCCCCGCCCTCGGCGATCCCGGGCGCGGCGGCAGCCTGTTCGCCAGCATCTTCATCGTCGTCATCCTCTCGCTCATCGTCCAAGGCTCGACCCTCGGCCTCTCCGCCCGCCTCCTCGGCTTCGGAACCAGAGCATGATCGCCGGCTCGCGCGGCTGAGCCCCTTGGGATAGAAGCCCTCGCCGTGACCGTCCGCACCCGCTTCGCCCCGAGCCCGACCGGCATGCTGCATATCGGCAGCGCCCGCACCGCCCTCTTCAACTACCTCTTCAGCCGACATCACGGCGGGACCTACCTGCTCCGGATCGAGGACACCGACCAGGCGCGCAACACCGAGGCGGCGATCCGCGCCATCCTCGACGGGCTCGCATGGCTCGACCTCCGCCCCGACGAGCCGCCGCTCTTCCAGTCCACCCGCGCTTCCCGCCACCAGGAGGTGGCGCGCGCGCTGCTCGCCGCCGGCCGCGCCTATCTCTGCTTCTGCACGCCCGAAGAGCTCGCCGCGATGCGCGAGCAGGCGCTGGCCGAGGGGCGGCCGCCCCGCTACGACGGGCGCTGGCGCGACCGCGATCCCGCGGAGGCGCCCCCCGGCATCGCGCCCGCCATCCGTCTCAAGGCGCCGCGCGAAGGCGAGACCATCGTCCACGACCTCGTCCAGGGCGTCGTGCGCGTGGCGAACGCCGAGCTCGACGACATGATCATCCTGCGCGGGGACGGCACGCCCACCTATCAGCACGCGGTCGTGGTGGACGACCACGACATGGCGATCACCCACGTCATCCGCGGCGACGACCATCTCACCAACACCTTCCGCCAGATGCAGATCTACCAGGCGATGGGTTGGGAGCCGCCGCGCTTCGCCCATATTCCGCTGATCCACGGGCCCGACGGGGCCAAGCTCTCGAAGCGGCACGGGGCGCAGAGCGTCGTCGAGTTCCGCGAGCAGGGGTTCCTCCCCGAGGCTCTCTGCAACTACCTGCTCCGCCTCGGCTGGGGGCACGGGGACGCCGAAATCCTCTCGCGCGAGGAGGCGATCCGGCTCTTCGATCTCGACGGCGTCGGCCGCGCGCCGAGCCGGATGGACTATGCGAAGCTCACCCACCTCAACGCCGTCTGGCTCCGCCAGGCGGACGACGAGCGGCTGACGGCGGAGGTGCTGGAGCGGCTCGGCCGGACCGGGGCGCTCGCGCCCGAGGCGCCGGGCCGGATCCGGGCGCTCATGCCCGCGCTCAAGGAGCGCGCGCGGACGCTCAACGATCTCACGGCGTCTTCCGCCTTCCTCGCCCGCCCGCCCGCTTTCCCGCTGGATGCAAAGGCGGAATCCGTGCTGACGCCGGCGGCAAAGAAGATGCTCGAGTATCTGGCGCCGATCCTCGCGGCAACGGACTTCAGCCCGCCCGCCCTCGATGCGTGCCTCCGTGAATTTTCTGCCTCGCGCGGGGAGAAGCTCGGCGCCGTGGCGCAGCCCCTCCGCGTGGCGCTCACCGGCTCCACCTCGAGCCCGCCGATCGACGCGGTGCTCGCCGCCCTCGGGCGGGAGGAGGCGTTGTCACGGATCCGTACCATCCTCTGACCGCCCCCATCGTTCCCCGGCCGCCCCGCCGTGCTATGCTCCGCTCCGCCAACCTCCGCGGGAGAAAGCGTCATGCACCCGGCAAGATCTTGGTCGTTCCTTTTCGTGTTCGCCTTGCTCGGATGGGTCGCCTCGGCCGCACTCGCCCAGGCAGCACCGATGTCGTTCACCGTCCCGCTCTCGGGCTCGGTCCAGGTGCCGCCGGTCAGCACCTCCGGCTCCGGCACGGCAGATCTCACCTACGACCCGACGACGCGGGTGCTCACCTGGTCGGTCAGCTTCAGCGGGATGTCGAGCGCCGTCACCATGGCGCATTTCCATGGCCCCGCCCCGGCCGGCAAGAATGCCGGCGTGCAGATCTGGATCAGCAAGCGGGGCACGCCACCCACCAGCCCGATCACCGGCAGCGTCACGCTGACAACGGCGCAGGCGACCATGCTGATGGCCGGCGACTTCTACATCAACGTCCATAGCAAGGACCATCCGGCCGGCGAGATCCGCGGCCAGGTGATCCCGCCGAAATCCTAAGTCGCGGGCCGGGGGCAGCGGCGGCGCGCCCGGATCAGGCGCGTTCCGCCGCTTCCGGGGCCTCGCCGAGCGGAACCGGCAGGTATTTCTCGTATCCCTTCGGCACCACCTGCCAGAAATGCCCGACCGTGCGCTCCCAATCGTGCAGGAGCATGGTCGCGTAGCGGCTCGACGTCTCGGCGACGTGCCGCGCGACGAGGCCCTTAAGCACCTTCTCCCAATGGGCCGAGGCGATGCGCTGCCAGTTGATCGCGTCGGGGTTGGCAACCTCCGAGAACCGCTCGCGCGGATCGTAGACGAAGGCCATGCCGCCGGTGAAACCGGCGCCGAAATTCTCGCCGACCCGCCCGAGCACGACCACCGTGCCGCCGGTCATGTACTCGCAACAATTCGAGCCGCACCCCTCGACCACGGCCTCCGCGCCTGAGTTCCGGACCGCGAACCGCTCTCCGGCCTCGCCGGCGGCGAAGAGATGGCCCGAGGTCGCGCCGTAGAGCACGGTGTTGCCGATGATCGTGTTCTCCTGGCTCAGCAGATTCGACGACGGCGCCGGCCGGACGACGATCGTCGCCCCCGAGAGCCCCTTGCCCACATAGTCGTTCGAATCGCCGAACAGCTCGAGCTTGAGCCCGCGCACGGCAAAGGCGCCGAGCGACTGCCCGGCCGAGCCGCGCAGCCGCACCGTCACGTGGCCCGGTTCGAGCCCCGCCATGCCGAAGCGGCGAACGATCTTCGAGGAGAACTTGGTCCCGATCGCGCGGTGCGTGTTGCGGATCGAGTATTGCAGCTGCATCTTCTCGCCGCGCTCGAAGAAGGAAGCGGCGTCGGTGATCATCTGCGCATCCAGCGTCTCCGGCACCTCGTTCCGCCCCTCGCGCGAGCAGAAGCGCGTGTAGGGCCCGGGATCCGCCTGCACCAGCAGCGGATTGAGGTCGAGATCGTCGAGGAAGTCGGACCCGCGGCTCACCTGCTGGAGGAGATCGGTCCGGCCGATCACCTCCTCGAGCCGGCGGAACCCGAGCGAGGCGAGGATGCCGCGCACGTCTTCGGCAACGAAGGAGAAGAGGTTGATCACCTTCTCCGCGGTGCCCTCGAACTTGGCCCTGAGCTTCGGGTCCTGCGTGCAGACACCCACGGGGCAAGTATTCGAGTGGCACTGGCGGACCATGATGCAGCCCATCGCCACCAGCGAGGCGGTACCGATGCCGAACTCCTCGGCGCCAAGCATCGCGGCGATGACCACGTCCCGTCCGGTCTTGATGCCGCCGTCGGTGCGCAGCTTCACGCGATGGCGAAGCCGGTTGAGCATCAGCACCTGATGCGTTTCCGAAAGCCCCATCTCCCACGGCAGGCCCGCATATTTGATGCTGCTCTGCGGGCTCGCCCCGGTGCCCCCCGCATGGCCGGAGATCAGGATCGCGTCGGCCTTCGCTTTCGCCACGCCCGCCGCGATCGTGCCGATGCCGCTCCGCGCGACAAGCTTCACGCACACCGTGGCATCGGGGTTGATCTGCTTCAAGTCGTAGATGAGCTGGGCAAGATCCTCGATCGAGTAGATGTCGTGGTGCGGCGGCGGGCTGATCAGCATCACGCCGGGTGTCGCGTGGCGCAGCCGCGCGATCATCTCGCTCACCTTGAAGCCCGGGAGCTGGCCGCCCTCGCCGGGCTTCGCCCCCTGCGCGACCTTGATCTCGATCTCGCGGCAGTTGTTGAGATATTCGGCGGTCACGCCGAAGCGCCCCGAGGCGATCTGCTTGATCGCCGAGCAGGCGTTGTCGCCGTTCTCCCGCGGCCGGTAGCGCGCCGGGTCCTCGCCGCCCTCGCCGGAATCGGAGCGCGCGCCGATCCGGTTCATGGCGATCGAGAGCGTCTCGTGCGCCTCGGGCGAGAGCGCGCCGAGCGAGATCCCCGGGGCTACCAGCCGCTTGCGGATCTCGGTGATGCTCTCGACCTCGTCCACCGGCACGGGCACGCGGCCCTCGGTGCGGAAGTCGAGCAGATCGCGGAGCGCGATCGGCGGCAGCTTGCGCACGCCCTCGGCGTAGCGGCGATAGATCGTGTAGCTGTCGGTGCCGACCGCCGTCTGCAGCGTATGGATCAGGCCGGCCTCGAACCCGTGCGCCTCGCCGCGTCGCCGCACCTTGTAGATGCCGCCCACGGGAAGCGTGACGACGCCGGACTCCCAGGCGGTCTCGTGCAGCTCGAAAATCTTCCGCGCGATCCCCGAGAGCCCGATGCCGGAGATGCGCGAGGGCATGCCGGGAAAGAACTCGGCGACGAGCGCGCGTGAAAGCCCGATCGCCTCGAAATTGGCGCCGCCGCGATAGGAGGAAATGACGCCGATCCCCATCTTGGACATGATCTTGAGGAGACCCTTGTCCACCGCCTTCTTGTAGCGCTGCACGGCGGCCTTGAGCGAAAGCTCGCCGAAGAGCCCGCGGCGCTGGCGGTCGGCGATCGCGGCCTCGGCGAGATAGGCATTGACCGTCGTCGCCCCGACGCCGATCAGCACGGCGAAATAATGTACGTCCACGCACTCGGCCGCGCGCACGTTGAGGCTGGTGAAGGTGCGCAGGCTCTGGCGCACGAGATGGGTGTGCACGCCGGCGGTGGCGAGGATCATCGGGATCGGCGCGCGCTCCGGCCCCTGCGCCTGGTCGCTCAGGATGACATGCGTGCACCCGGCGCGCACACCCTCCTCGGCCTCGCGGCGGATGCGCTCGAGTGCGGCACGCAGGCCCGCCTCGCCCTCCGCGGCGGGGAAGCTGCAATCGATGTCGCAGGCGGAACGGCCCATGTACTCGCGCATCGCCAGGAACTCGGCGGAGGAAAGCACCGGGCTCTCGAGCTGGAGCAGATCGCACTGGCTCGCATCCTCGTCGAGCACATTGCCGAGATTGCCGAGCCGTGTGCGCAGCGTCATCACTCGCGTCTCGCGCAAGCTGTCGATCGGCGGGTTGGTCACCTGGCTGAAGGTCTGGCGGAAATAATGGTGCAGCCCGCGATAGTGCTCCGAGAGCACGGCGAGCGGCGTGTCGTCGCCCATGCTGCCGACCGGCTCGTTCCCCTCCTCCACCATCGGATGGAGGATCAGCTCCAGCTCTTCGAGCGTATGTCCGGCGCCGAGCTGGCGCCGCCGCAGCTCCTCGCCCTGGTAGATCGTGGGCTCCGGCGCATCGGTCTTGACGATATGGTCGATCTCCGCGATGCGGCGCGACCATTCGCTGAAGGGCTGACGGGCGGCGAGAAGCTTGCGGATCTCGGCATCGACATGAAAGCGCGGCTGGTCGAGATCGACGCCGATCGTCTCGCCGGGACCCACGCGCCCCTTGGCGACAATCGCCTGCTCGTCGAGCTTCACCATGCCGGTCTCGGAGCCGACGATGAGCAGCGAATCGGTGGTGATGGTGTAGCGCAGCGGGCGCAGCCCGTTGCGGTCGAGCCCGGCGATCACCCAGCGCCCGTCGGTCGCGGCGATCGCCGCCGGCCCGTCCCACGGCTCCATCACCGCGTTGCAGTAGAGAAAAAGATCGCGCTCCGCCTGCTTCATCGTGCCGTCGGCGGCGAAGGCGGGCGGAATCATCAGCGCCTTCGCCATCGGCGCATCGCGCCCCGCGCGCACCAAGAGCTCGAAGACATTGTCGAGCACCGCCGTGTCGGACCCGCCGGCCTGCACCACCGGCTTGATGTCCTCCATGAAGGGATCGAGTGCCGCGTCGGCGAGCCTCGTCTCGTGGCTCCGCATCCAGTTGCTGTTGCCCGCGAGCGTGTTGATCTCGCCGTTGTGCGCCAGCATCCGGAACGGCTGCGCCAGCCGCCAGGTCGGGAAGGTGTTGGTCGAATAGCGCTGATGGAAGATCGCGAACCGCGAGACGAAGCGCGGATCGAGAAGATCAGGATAGAACTCCGAAAGATGCTCGGCGAGGAACATGCCCTTGTAGATGATCGACCGGCAGGAGAGGGAGCAGAAATAGAGCTCCGGAATCTGCGCCGCGATCGCCGCCTTCTCGATCCGCCTTCGGATCACGTAGAGGTCGCGCTCGAAGGTCGCCTCGTCGGTCTCGAGCGCGTTCCAGACGATGATCTGCTCGATCTCGGGGCGCGTCGCGTTCGCCTTCTCGCCGATGCAGGCAACGTCGATCGGCACCTGCCGCCAGCCGTGGATCGCATAGCCGAAGCGGAGAATCTCGGTCTCGACGATCTGGCGGCAGCGCTCCTGCGCGGAGAGGTCCGTCTTCGGCAGGAACACCTGGCCCACCGCGATCGGGCCGGGCCGCGGCTTGGTGCCGCCGCGCTCGATGACATCGGCGAAGAAATCCTGCGGTATCTCGACATGGATGCCCGCCCCGTCGCCGGTCTTGCCGTCGGCATCGACGGCGCCGCGATGCCACACCGCCTTGAGCGCGTCGATCGCCGCCGCAACGACCTGCCGGCGCGGCTTGCCGTCGAGGGAAGCGATCAGCCCGACACCGCAGGAATTGTGCTCCTGCTCGGGCGCGTAGGTTTCCCGCAGCAAAGCCCGGTTCTTTTCCCACGCGGCGAGGAAGTCGGTCGCGTTTTCCATCCTGCTTGCTCCGCCCCCCTTATTCCGCCGCCACCGCAAGAGAAGCGGTCTCCTGCTCGAGATAGGCGTGGATACCCGCCGCGGCGTCGCGCCCGTCCCTGATCGCCCATACGACGAGGCTCGCCCCGCGCACGATGTCGCCGGCGGCGAAGACGCCGGGAACGCTCGTCATGAAGCTCCGGTGGTGGGTCTTGAGCGTGCCCCAGCGCGTGACGGCGAGATCGGGCTCCGCGAATTCGCGCGGCAGGTCCTCGGGATCGAAGCCGAGCGCCTTGATGATGAGCTCGGCGCCGAGCCGGAACGAAGGGCTCGCCGCCTTCTCGACCGATTGGCGGCCGGAGGCGTCCGGCAGGCCCAGCCGCATCCGCGAGGATTGAACCGACTCGACGTGCCCGGCGCCGGAAAACGCCTTCGGAACGCTGAGCCAGAGGAACTCGACACCCTCCTCCTCCGCGTTCTTCACCTCGCGCATCGAGCCCGGCATGTTCGCGCGGTCGCGCCGGTAGAGGCACTGAACCGACCTGGCCCCCTGCCGCACCGCCGTCCGCACGCAGTCCATGGCGGTGTCGCCGCCGCCGACCACCACCACCCGCTTGTCCCGCGCGTCGAGCGTTCCGCTATCGAAATCCGGCACGTCATCGCCGAGCCCCTTGCGGTTGGAGGCGATCAGGTAATCGAGCGCGGGCACGATCCCGGGCAGCACCGAGCCGGGCGCGGCGAGGTCGCGCGCCCGATACACCCCCGTCGCGATCAGCACGGCCGGGTGCCGGCGGCGAAGCTCGGCGAGCGGCAGGTCCCGCCCGACCTCGACGCCGAGATGGAACCGCACGCCCTGCGCGGCGAGCAGCTCCGCGCGGCGCAGCACGATGTCCTTCTCGAGCTTGAAATTCGGGATGCCGTACATGAGGAGGCCGCCGATGCGGTCGTGGCGGTCGTACACATCGACCGCATAGCCGAGCGCGCGCAGCTCCTCCGCCGCGGCCAGCCCCGCCGGGCCGGCGCCGACGATGCCGATCGAAAGCCCCCGCTCCCGCGCGGGCTTCCGCGAGCGGACCCAGCCCTGCTCGAAGGCGGTGTCGGTGAGGAAGCGCTCGACGGCGCCGATGGTCACCGCCTCGTAGCCCTTCTCGATGACGCAGTTGCCCTCGCAGAGCCGGTCCTGCGGGCAGATGCGGCCGCAGATCTCGGGAAAATTGTTGGTCGCGGCCGAGATCTCGTAGGCCTCCTCGATCCGCCCCTCGGCGGCGAGCTTCAGCCAGTCGGGGATGTCGTTGCCGAGCGGGCAATGGACCGCGCAGAAGGGCACGCCGCACTGGCTGCAGCGGCTGGCCTGCCGGGAGGCCTCGGGCGTGTCGAAGCGCCGGTAGATCTCGTCGAAGTCCGCGCGCCGCTCGGCGACCGCCCGCTTCTCGGGCTGCTGCTGCGGCAGGCGGACGAATTGCAGCATGCGGTCGGCCATCCCCTCCTCCTCTTGGCTGGTCGCAAACCTGCCGGTGCGGGGACATTAATCGAGCCGTCTCGCAGGCGCGAGAGCGAATCGGGCCGACATGACAGCTATGCTGCCACATGGTCCGCCATGCTCCCGTGTTTGTGAGGGATTGATTCGAAATACGGAATGGAAAAGATCCGATCCGGACCTTTCGCAACGCCGCCCCCTGTCCGCCGCGCCCCAGCCGCTCAAACGCGAAGGCTGCCATGCCCGCGGCAAGTGCGGGCGGCTGATCTCTGTCAATGAAAAAAGCACCGCGGACCATAGATTGACTGCCGTTCGGGCGGAATCGCCGAGGCATGGCGAACTGCCCTGTGGGTGTCAAGCAAATGACCAGGGATTATGGAACCGTCCCGAGGGCCGGTACGGCCATCGTGGACGACGACCCGGATGTGCTCGATTCGATGAAATTCCTGCTCAAGGCGGCGGGCTACGAGGTGCACGCCTACCCGACCGCCGCCTCGTTCCTCGCCGATGAAGCGGCCCGGCCGGACTGCCTCATCGTCGATCAGCATATGCCGCGGATGACCGGGTTGGAGCTCGCCGCGCATCTCAGGGAAGAAGGCATCGGGATTCCGATGCTGCTCGTCACCGGCTCGCCCTCGCCGGCGACCGCGGCGCGCGCCGCCTCGCTCGGCATCGAGGCCGTGCTCGGAAAGCCCGCGGCGGCCGAGGCGCTGCTGAATTTCGTCGCCACGCACCGAAGGCGGCGGCACTCCTGAGTCAGAACGGGCGGCGCGCGTTGAGAGCGGTCGCCAGCGTTCCGTCGTCCAGGAGGTCGATCGCGCCACCGACGGGCACCCCGTGCGCCACCCGGCTCACCGCCACCCCGAGCGGGCGCAGCCGCTCGGTCAGCCAGTGCGCCGTGGTCGCCCCGTCCACCGTTGCCCCGAGGGCGAGGATGATCTCGGCGACGCCGCCCCGTTCGATCCGCTCGATGAGCGGCGCCAGGTTGAGGTCATCGGGGCCGATGCCATCGAGCGCGGAAAGCGTCCCGCCGAGCACGTGGTACAGGCCGCGGAACACCCCGGAGCGCTCCAGCGCCCAGAGATCCCCCACCCCCTCGACGACGCAGATCAGCGTGCGGTCCCGCCGCGGATCGGTGCAGAGGCTGCACGGGTCGCAACTGTCGAGGTTGCCGCAGAGCCGGCATGAGGTCACCGCGCGCGCCGCCTCGGCGAGCGCATGGGCGAGCGGCAGCATGCGCGCCTCGGGATTCTGGAGCAGCTTCAGCGCCGCCCGGCGGGCGCTGCGCGGGCCGAGCCCGGGCAGCTTGCCGAGAAGGCCGATGAGCCGCTCGATTTCCGCCCCGCCCATCGCCCCTCAGAACGGAAGCTTCATCCCCGGCGGCAGGGAGAGCCCACCCGTCATCTTCTGCATCTCCTCGGCAGCCAGCGCCTCGATCTGGCGCTTCGCTTCGGCATGCGCCGCAACCAGCAGATCTTCCAGCATTTCTCTCTCCGCGGGCTCGCTGAGCTTGGGGTCGATCCTAACCCGTTTCAGCTCGCCTTTGCCGTTCAGCACCACCGTCACGAGCCCGGCGCCGGCGCTTCCCTCGCATTCCATCGCGTCGAGCTTCCCCTGCAGCTCCTGCATCTTCTGCTGCATCTGCGACGCCTGCTTCATCAGGCCGGCGAGATTCTTCATCACGGCTCCTCTGCTTCGTTGTCGGGCGGTTCGTTCTCAGATGGGGGCTCGGTGGCAGGCTGATCCTCCGGCTCGGGCGCGTCGCTCTCGACATCGCGCACCGCGGCGATCTCGGCCCCGGGAAACGCCGCGAGGATCGCGCTCACCAGCTTGTGCCGGCTCGCCTCGTCCCGCCGGGCGAGATCCTCCGCCCGCTCCTGCTCGGCAAGCGTGGGCTCCCCCGGCTCGGCCGCGAGCGCGATCGTCCAGCGCGTGCCCGTCGCCTCCTGAAGGAGCTTGCCGAGCCTTGCTGCCAGGTCGCGCGGCGCTTCGGGCTCGGGGTTGATCTCGATCACCGGCGGGGCGAAGCGCACCAGGTGCACATGGTGGAGAAGCTGTGCCGCGAGCAGCGCCTCGCGCGCCTCCCGCGCCAGCCCCACCACCGCGCGGAAGTCCTCCGGCATCGCGGGCGGCATCGCGGGCGGCGCCACGGCCAGGAGGTCGGCGATCGGCGCGCTCATCGGCGGGCCGCCGACGGCCGCGCGCATGCCTCCGCCCGGGCCCCCGCCCGGCCCCCCGGGCGGCGCCGCTCCCGTCACCGCCCCGCCGGCCGCCGGCCCGCCAGAAAGCATCCGCACCAGCTCCCCCGGCGGCGGCAGGTCGGCCACATGGCAGAGCCGGATCAGCACCATCTCGGCCGCCGCCCGCCGGTCCGGCGCGCCCTCCACCTCCTGGATCCCCTTCAGCACCATCTGCCAGGCGCGTCCCAGCACCGGCACCGAGAGGTGCTGCGCGAGCGCGGCCCCGCGCGTGCGCTCGGCCTCGGGCAGCTCCGCACTCTCCGCCAGCGCCGGCACCGCCTTGATCCGGCTCACAGTGTGCAGAAGCTCGGCGAGATCGGCGAGCAGCAGCCCCGCATCCGTCCCCCGCGCCAGTGCGGCGTCGGAGAGTGCGAGCGCGGCGGCCGGCTTGCCCGCCATCACCGCCTCCAGAAGGTCGAACACGCTCTCCCGATCCGCCATCCCCAGCATCGAGGCCACGGAATCGGCGCCGATCGGGCCCCCCTCGCCGCTCCCCCCCTGGGCGATCGCCTGGTCGAGCAGCGAGAGCCCGTCCCGCACCGAGCCATCGGCGGCGCGCGCGATCAGCGCCACCGCCTCCGGCGTGATCGCCACCGCCTCGGCGTCGGCGATGCGGGCGAAATGCGCCGCAAGCTCGGCCACGCCCAGCCGGCGAAGGTCGAAGCGCTGGCAGCGCGAGAGCACGGTCAGCGGCACCTTGCGCACCTCGGTCGTCGCAAACACGAACGCCACGTGCGGCGGCGGCTCCTCCAGCGTCTTCAGAAGCGCGTTGAAGGCACTGCGCGAAAGCATATGAACTTCATCGATAATGAAGACCTTCTTACGCGCCTGGAGCGGGCGGAAACGCGTCGCCTCGATGATCTCGCGCACGTCGTCGATACCGGTGCGGGAGGCCGCGTCCATCTCGACGACGTCCGGATGGCGCTCGGCCAGGATCGCCGTGCAGTTCGGGCACACCCCGCAGGGTTCCGCGGTCGGCCCGCCGGTCCCGTCCGGCCCGGTGCAGTTGAGCGCGCGGGCGATGATCCGCGCCGTGCTCGTCTTGCCCACCCCGCGCACGCCCGTCAGGATGAAGGCGTGGGCCACGCGCCCGGTCGCGAAGGCGTTCGCGAGCGTGCGCACCATCGTCTCCTGCCCGATCAGGTCGGCAAAGCGCTGCGGGCGGTATTTGCGCGCCAGCACCCGGTAGGAGGCAGCGGGCGCCGCCGCCTCCGCCGGGCCGAAGAGGCGGGGCCCGGCGGGACGAACAGGATCGGGGGGAGCGCTATCTTCGAACAGGCCGGCCATGCGCGAGAGGGGCGGGAGCGCCGTCCTTTCGGTGCCCGCCCGGGGAAGCACGCCTTCGCGGCGCGCTCCCGGAGCGGCGGGTTGCAGGGTGGGAGGCCGGACAACGACCCGGGCGGAAACTCGTTGCGGCTGCTTCCTTCCGGACCTGACCGGGTTCGCGAGGCGCCCGTCCGTCGCCGACCCCCCGCCGCTAGTTAGCATGCGCGGTCCCCGCCGTCAGCTTGTTGCCGTTCCCTGGTTGTCGTCCCCTTGCGCCGCGTGCGAACCTGCCCGCACTCGACGGCCTCTCCCGCATCCCCTCAAATCCCGAAGCATCGCACGCAAATCCCTTGGTCCTCATCCTCGCCCGCCGCCCCAACCCCTACACCGGCAGCCCGCTCGACCGCGCCGTTCACCGGCGGGAGGACGCGGCGTGGATCGCGGCCGCGCTCGCCAACCCCGAGAGCCTCTTCCTCCCGGTCTGGCAGGCGAAGAACCTCCTCCGCGGGTCCGAGAGCGGCGCCCCCGAGGCCGTCTTCCTTCCGGCCTCGGCGGGCGCCGCCTTCTGCGCGCCCGACGGCAGCGGCAGCTTCCCCTGGGCCTTTCTCGGCCTGATGGCAGGCCGCGCCGTCTTCGCCTTCGATCTCGGCGCCGCGGATCCCTCCGTGCTGCCCGCGGGGACGGAGGGCGAGTTCGTCGATCTCCGCTCCGTGCCCGGCCTGCTCCCGCCCGACCATGCGGCCGTGCTCGCCCATGCGCGCGGCCTCATGCACTGGCGCTCGCGCGCGCGCTTCTGCGGCGTCTGTGGCACCGCCTCCCTCGCCGCCGCCGCCGGGAACGTGATGCGCTGCCCGAACTGCGGCGCCCAGCATTTCCCGCGCACGGATCCCGCCGTCATCATGCTCGTCACAGACGGCGCGCGCGCCCTGCTCGGCCATTCGCACCGCTTCCCCAGGGTCTTGATGTATTCGACGCTCGCCGGCTTCGTCGAACCGGGCGAGAGCCTCGAGGAGGCGGTCGCCCGCGAGGTCGGCGAGGAGACCTCGGTTCGCGTCGGCCGCGTCCAGTACCATTCGAGCCAGCCCTGGCCGTTCCCCGGCTCGATCATGCTCGGCTTCTATGCCGAGGCCCTCTCGGACGAGATCACGATCGACCCCGAGGAGCTGCGCGATGCCCGCTGGTTCACCCGCGACGAGATCGCGGCGCACGAGAGCCTCGGCTTCAGCCTCCCGCGGCTCGACTCGATCGCCCGCCGCCTGATCGAGGACTGGATGGCGAGCGGCTGAACCTGCCGCGCCGCGCATAAGAGGCGCGAGGTTTACGTTCAATCATTCGAGCCTTGTATCATCCATGTGATTTATTTCACCATGGGTTGAAACACCCATGCAGCGCTCTGCCCTGGTCGCCGCCGGCGAGGACCATCCCGCCTTTGCCTCGCCTGCCGCGGCGGCGGCGCGGCTCTTCGCCCACTGGCTCGCTGCCGAGCACCGGCGGTTCATCCTCTGGCTGCCGGTGGTGCTCGGCAGCGGCGTCCTCGCCTATTTCGAGCTCGATCGCGAGCCGCCGCTCTGGCTCGGCCCGAGCATCGCCGCCGCCGGCCTCGCCCTTGCCCTCGCCCTCCGGCGCCACCCGCTCGGCCTCGCACTCGGCCTGCTCCCCTTCGCCTTCGGGCTAGGCATCGCCAGCGCCTCGTTCGCCACCGCCCGCGCCCCGCCGATCGTGCCCCTCCCCCATCGCGCCGTGATCCTCACCGGGCGCGTCGCCTCCGTCGAACCGCTCCCGGACGGCGCCCGCGTCACCATCGCCCGCCCCAGCATGGACGGCGCCGCGCCGATCGCCCGCCTCCTCCGCGTCCGGCTCCGCCGCGACGATCCCCTCCCGCTCGTCCCCGGCGACATCGTCCGCCTGCGCGCGTTGGTCGAGCCGCCGCCGCCGCCCTCCTATCCGGGCGCGTGGGACATCCAGCGCGACGATTTCTTCTCGGGCCTCGCCGGCTACGGCTTCGCGCTCGGCCCCGCGCGCCTCCTCGCCCCGGCGCGGCCGGGCGCGCTCGCCGCTCGCCTGGAGGCGCTGCGCGAGACGATCGCCTCGCGCATCCGCGCCGCGCTCCCGGGTGCCCCGGGCGCGATCGCCGCCACCCTCATCACCGGCATCTCGACCGCGATCCCCGAGGCGGACCGCGCCGCCTTCCGCGATGCCGGGCTCGCCCATCTCCTCGCCGTCGCCGGGCTGCATATCGGCATCGTCATGGGCTTCGTCTTCGTGCTCTCCCGCGCCCTCTTCGCCCTCTCCGAACGGGCGAGCCTCTACCTTCCCACCAAGCAGCTCGCCGCCTTCGCCGCCCTCGTCGCCGGCTTCCTCTACATGCTGCTCACCGGCGCCCACCTCCCCATCGAGCGCAGCTTCGCCATGGCCGTCGTCGCCGTGCTCGGCCTCGCGGCGGGGCGCCGCGTCCTCTCGCTCCGCAGCCTCGCCCTCGCCGCCACCCTGCTGCTCCTCTTCGAGCCCGCGCAGGCGGTCGGCGTCAGCTTCCAGATGAGCTTTTCCGCCGTGCTCGTGCTGATCTCCGGCTACGAGGCGCTGCGTCCCTGGCTGGGCCGGATGCATGGCGCGCGCACCTGGGGCCAGCGCCTCGCCGCGCACGTCCTGGCACTCGCCTTGACGAGCCTGCTCGCCGGCACGGCATCGCTGCCCTTCGCCGCCTACCATTTCGGACACATCCAGATCTACTACGTGCTCGCCAACGTCGCCGCGGTGCCGCTCACCGCGCTCTGGGTCATGCCGGCGGGCCTCCTCTCGCTGCCGCTCATGCCGCTCCATCTCGAGCGCCTGGCGCTCCTGCCCATGGGCCTCGGCGTCCGCCTGCTGCTGCTGATCGCGCACACGGTGGCCGCCCTTCCGGCCGCCCGGATCGCCGTGCCGGCGATGCCGCCCTGGGGCCTCGGCATCGTCGCCCTCGGGCTCGCCTGGCTCTGCCTCTGGCGCTCGCGACTGAGGCTCGCCGGCATTCCCCTCCTGCTGTTCGGCCTCGCCACCCCCCTTCTCGCTCCCCCGCCGGATATCCTCGTCTCCGACACCGCCGGCCTGGTCGGCTTCGCGACGCCATCCGGCGTCTTCGCGGAGCGAACCGGCCGCACCTCTTCATTCACCAGCGACGCGTGGCAGCTCCTTTGGCTCTCGGGACCATTCCAGACGCTGCCCGCCACCGGCACCGCGGCCGGCGGGGCGCTCCGCTGCACCAAAGCCGCCTGCCTCTATCGCCCGCGCCCCGGCGCCGCCGCCGCGCTCCTGCTCCGCGGCACGGCAGCCCCCGATCCATGCCCGGACGCAACCCTCCTCCTTGCCTTCCTTCCTTATCAGCGCGCTTGCGCAGGCGCCGCGACAGCGCTCATCGACCGGAGCGACGTCCGGCGGAACGGCTCCTACGCGGTCTGGCTCGGCCGGGGCGTCCGCATCGTCTCCGATCGCGGCCTGCGCGGCGACCGCCCCTGGGTCCCGCCTCCGCCCGCTTCCCGGCCGGACCGCCCGACGTCCCGCCGGCCCGCCTCCGGCCCCGCACTCCCCATAGCCAGAACCATCCCCTTGCCGGCGCCATGAGCCCGGCATAGTCGTGCCCACGCAAGTCGCCTACGCGCTCGCTCGCCTCGCACGCCGCCTCGCATCCGGGCTCCGAAGCGCCTTCGACGCCGCACTCCTCCCTTTCGGGCTCCTGCTCGCCCGGCTCGATCGGCGCCCGACCATCCGCGCGGCCTCGCCGATCCGGCAGGACCTGCTCGGCCCCAAGGTCGCCGTCTTCTGTCACTTCGATCGCGCCGGCCGGATCCGCGACGACATCCGCCACTACCTCGCGGAGCTTGGGCGATGCGGCTTCTCCGTCGTCTTCGTCAGCAATTCGCGCCGGTTGCAACCCGCGGAGATCATTTTCCTCCAGAAACATTGCGCCGGCGTGATCACGCGGCGCAATGCCGGCTTCGATTTCAGCGCCTGGAAGGACGCGCTCCTCGCCTGCGGCCTCCCGCGCGCCGACACCACCACCCTCCTGCTCGTCAACGACAGCGTCTACGGCCCGATCCGTCCGCTCTGGCCAACACTCGCCGCCATCGATTTCGCCGCCGCCGATCTCTGGGCGCTGACGGACAGCTGGCAGCTCCGCTACCATTTGCAGTCCTACTTCCTGATCGCCGGCCCGCGCGTGCTGCAAAGCCATGCCTGGAAAAAATTCTGGAGCGAGGTGCGGCCGCTCGCCATGAAGCGCTGGGTGATCCGCCGGTTCGAAATCGGCCTCTCGCAGGCAATGCTCCGCGCCGGGTTCCGGCTACATTCCGTCTGGCCGTACCACACGCTGCTCGGCGACGCGTCGGCGACTGCGGCGACCGACGCCGCCGCGACGGACGACCCGCTGCTCGCGGCCGGCCGCCGCCATGAACGGCGCATTCGCCAGGCGCGCGCCGAAGGCCTGCCGCTCAATCCCACCAGCGATCTTTGGCGCGCTCTGCTCCGGCGGGGCTACCCGTTCCTCAAGCGCGAGCTCCTGCGCGAGAACCCCACGCGCGTCGCCGATCTCTGGGACTGGCGCGCCCTCCTCGCCGAAACCTCCGAGATCGATCCTGCCATCATCGCGGCCGATCTCGCGCGCTCGGCGCGCAACCGCGCGCCTTGATGCAAATGTTCAGGGCGCCCACCCAGTCAGCATCGCAAGCTCGAGCCGCACGCTGATCCGTCCCTCGCGCACCGGCAGCGCCGCGAGCGCGGCGGCGAAAAGCGCGCGCGGCGGTATCCGCCTCTCGCGTATCGCGACGGCGTTCGTTTCGCCGGCCGCCCTGAGATCGTGCAGCAACGCGAGCCCCTCGCCATAGCCGAGCGAGATCGCCTCGAGATCCGCAACCGGCAGAACGAAGCCGGCACGCTGCAAAAGCCCCGCGCAATCCCGGAGTGTGGGAAACGGCGAGACCCGCGGCGAGGCCCCGCCGCGGAGCGCCGCCTCCGCCTCGGTCAATGCACTCCGCAGCGAATTGAGGGTCCCAAGCACCGGAACGCTCGCGAGCAACAGCCCCTCGGGTTCGAGCGCCCGGCGAAGCTGGATCAGCGCGCCGGGCAGATCGTTCGCCCAATGCAGGGAGAGATTCGCGACCACGAGATCGAACGCGCCCTCGCGGAACGGCAGGAATTCCTCGTCCGCGGCAACCGCGAGCCCGCCGCTCACCGCGGCCCCACTTCGGGCCGCCATCCGCGGGGAGAGATCGGCCGAGACCACCGACATTCCCCGCGCCGCGAGCAGCGGCGCCACGACGCCGCGCCCGCCGAGATCGAGCGCGCGATGGAACCGCCGCGTCGTGTCGTCGAGCCGCTCGACGAGCCGCCCGGCCGCCTCGCCGAGCACGGGCGCGACGCGATGAACCAGCGCCGCCGCACGCTCCCGGTGCCGGCGCACAGCACTTCGGTCGAAGAGTCCCGGCGCGCCGCTCACGCCCTCGCCCACATCACCGCGAGCGGACCATCCTCTCGATGCGCCGGTCCGGAACCAGCCACATCAGCGCCACC
Source organism: uncultured Pseudomonadota bacterium (assembly GCA_963745975.1). Taxonomy (GTDB): domain Bacteria; phylum Pseudomonadota; class Alphaproteobacteria; order Acetobacterales; family Acetobacteraceae; genus JAKAWQ01. The sequence continues at coordinate 78,437 of CAVUZJ010000007.1, read as the reverse complement.
AGGACATAGATCGCATCGGCGAGACGCGTGTCGAGAAACGCCGCGGCGATTCCCGCACAGTACAGCAAGAGCGAGATCTTGCCCTTGAAGTCGCGGCCGATCGCCCGCGCCAGCGCCGACTCCCGCCCCTCCCCGCGCAGGATGGCGCGCTGCATCGCCCACCAGGCGAGCGCCGGCATCAGCAAAGCAACGCCATAAACCGCGGTTGGAATCTCGGCGAAATGGTTCTCGCCCATCCAGCCGGTGGCGAAGGGCACCAGCGAGAGCCAGAAAAGGAGGTGCATGTTGGCCCACAGGATCGCCCCATCCACCTGCCGGACGAGATGGAAGAAATGGTGGTGGTTGTTCCAGTAGATCGCGACATAAACGAAGCTCAGCGCATAGCTCAGGAAGATCGGCGTCATTCCGGCCAGCGCACCGAGGCTCGCCGCGCGCGGAACCGTCAACCCCAGCACCATGATCGTGATGATGATCGCGATCATGCCGTCGGTGAAGGCAAGCAGCCGCTCCTTTCCCAAAACCCCTCCCAGGCAGGGGCTCTGCCCCTGCACCCCAGCAAGGGGCTCTGCCCCTTGCAGCCCCGGCAAAGGCGGAGCCTTTGCAATCCATTACTTTAATACCTTAAGCGAATGGGGGTCTGGGGCCTCAAGGCCCCAGCGGGGGGTCGGGGGCAGAGCCCCCTGGCTTCGACCTGCCCGCGCGCTGCGGTTATCCCAGGCCTGCAAACCTGGGATAGCCAGCTGCCGCAGGTTATCCCAAATTAGCAAATATGGTATAACCAGCCCCATGAGGCGCCTGCCCCTAACCCTTCAAACGACCTATGCCGATCTGCTCGACAAGCTCTTGGACGAAGCGGTCCTCGCCCATGGCAGGGAGGAAGGATTTTTCGCCCCCAAGACGGTGAAGGGGAAGGTCTATTGGTACCACAAACGGCGCACCGTCGGCAGGTCGTACTCCGAGACCTATGTCGGTCCCGAAACGCCCGAGCTTCTCACGCGTATCCGCAACCACAAAAACCTTGTCGCCGCCGAACGAGCGCGCCGCGACATGGTCCGCGCACTCGCTCGAAGCGGCGCCGCGCCAACCCCCGCTCCCGCCATCGGCCGGGTGCTCCAAGGGCTGGCTGACGGCGGGGCCTTCCGCCTCCGCAGCGTCCTGGTAGGAACGATCGCCTACCAGACCTACGGGCCGATGCTCGGCGTCCGCCTGGGCTCCGCGTCCGTCATGACCGAGGACATCGACGTGGCGCAGTTCCGGGCGACTTCCATCGCCGTCGAAGACAAGCTTCCCCCTCTCCTCGCGACCCTGAAAAAAATCGATCCGTCCTTCAAGCCCATGACGCGCCCCCATGCCAGGAGCGCTGCCGCCTACGTGAGTTCCAATAAGCTCAAGGTTGAGTTTCTCACTCCCATGCGGGGTCCGTCCGAGACCGCACCGGCGCATCTGCCGGCCCTCGGAACAGCCTCTCAGCCGCTGCGGTTTTTGGATTATCTAATTTACCGGGAGCGCAAGGCGGCGATCCTCTACGGGGGCGGAATTCTGGTCAACGTGCCGGATCCCGCGCGCTACGCATGGCACAAGCTGATCGTCGCGGAGCGAAGGCCGATGCCCGAAAAAGTCCAGAAAGACCTGATGCAGGCCGCCAGCCTGTTCGAGGTCCTGGCCGAGGACCGCCCCGACGACGTTCGGGACATGTGGGACGAGCTGGCCACGGCTGGCCGCAAGCATTGGCAAGAGATTGCCGTCGACGGGCTGAAGCGATTGCCTCCGGCGGTACGCGATGGCGTCCTCAAGCTGATCGACCGACCAGCCGACGCGCACGGCACCGGGCTTTGACCTGCCCGCACGCGCCGCATAGCCTCGACCCGTGACGTTCGCCGCCGCCGCTCACGCTCTCGACTGCATCACCGCGAGCGGAGCGTCCTCCAAGGAAACGGGGTCCAGTGCTCCAGGCCCTGCCGCCCGAGAAAGCATCAGCCCCAAAAAAGGGCGAAAAGAAACGGCTTTCCCCGAGTATCGACAAGCGTCTGCACTTGCCAATACATTGCGCCCCGGCGGTGCAATTCCGCACCCGGCCATTGGGAAAGCGGATCGAAATGGGACGAATTCGGTTTGTCGGGCGGGAAGCAGCGGGCGAACCGGCCTGAGATGTCACTGCCCGCCCTCGATCATCTAGTCCTCGATGTCGGCGAGGACCTCGACACGGCCGCCTCCGCCTATCGGGACCTCGGGTTTCACCTCACCGATCGCGGCCATCACACGCTCGGCTCCTCCAACCACCTCGCGATGTTCGCGACCAACTATCTTGAGCTGCTCTCCCCCGGCCCTCCCGGCGGCACGATCCGCCCCGAGCTGGCGGGCTTTCCTCCCGGGCTCAACGGCCTCGTCTTCGCAACCGATGACGCCGATGCGCGCCATCGCGACTTGCAGGCGCGGGGCGTCGATGTCCGCGAGCCCCAATCCTTCTCGAGGCCGGTAACGCTGGCCGACGGAACCACCCGCGACGCCCGCTTCCGCACCACCCATCTCTCCCGTTCCGAGGTCCCGTTCGGGCGGCTCTATTTCTGCCAGCACTTCACCCGCGATCTCGTCTGGCGGCCCGAGTGGCAGCGCCACCCCAACGGCGCGCAGGAGATCACCGGCCTCATGATGAGCGCCGAGGAGCCGGCTGCGGTCGCTTCCCTCTTCACGCGCATGTTCGGCGTGGAGCCCTCGCAAAGCGACGGTGGTCACCTCACCTTCTCCGCCGGCGGCACCGCGCTCGAGATCCTGCCCCGCGAGGAGGTCGCCCGCCAGCTCGGAGACGCCATGCCCGATACCGCGAACCGCCCCGCCTTCATCGCGCTGATCCGGCTGAAGACCGCATCCCTGCGTCAGGCGCAGGAGAGCATTGCGGCACAATCCGCCCTGCTCACCGACGGGCGCCTGCTCGTGCCGGCCCGCGCGGCCGGCAACGTCGCCCTCGCCTTCGCGGACTAGGCGGGATGGAAGGATCGGCCCCGGGCACCAGCGTGCTCGCGCATAATCTCGGCGATGCCATTGAACGCAGCGGCGACCCCGACGCCCTCGCCCTGATCGATCTCCGCGATGAGGCCGCGCCGCGCTCCTACAGCTATGCCGCACTCGATGCGCTCGCCGATGCCGTCGCGCGCGGGCTCGTCCGCCGCGGTCTCGCCCGCGGCGAGCGGGTCGCGATCCTGGCCGCCAATCGCGCCGAATATCTGGCTTCCTTTCTCGGCACGATGCGCGCCGGCCTCGTCTCGGTTCCCGTGAACTTCAAATTGCCGGCCGCGACGATCGATTTCATCCTACGCGATTCAGATGCGCGGCTCGTCCTCTGCGACGCGGAGCGGCATCCTCTCTGCCCGCCGGACATCCCTCGTCTCGTCTTCGGCGAGGCGGGCGATGCCGGGTTCGATCAGCTTCTCGACCCGGGACCGTTCGCCCCGGTCATGCCCGGCGAAGCCGAGCCCGCGATGTTCCTCTATACCTCGGGCTCGACCGGCCGGCCGAAGGGCGTCGTCCTCTCGCACCAGAGCCATCTCTGGGTCCTGGAGGAGCGCCGCCGCTCGATCCCGCTCGCCGCCCAGCGCGTGCTCGTCGCCGCGCCCCTCTATCACATGAACGCGCTCGCCGTGTGCCAGGCCGCGCTCGCCCAGCACAACGCCATCGTCATGCTGCCGAGCTTCACGACGCGAAGCTACATCGAGGCGATCGGCCGGCATCGCTGCACCTCGATCACCTCGGTGCCGACGATGGTTGCGATGATGCTGCACGAAGAGGCTCTGCTCGCCCGCACCGATCTCTCCTCGGTCACGGGCGTGCGGATGGGCTCCGCTCCGGTCTCCACCGCCCTGATGGTGGCCGCCCAGCGTCTCTTCCCCCGCGCGGAGATCAGCAACGGCTACGGCACCACCGAAGCCGGCCCGATCGCGTTCGCGCCTCATCCGGCCGGCCTCCCGACCCCGCCGCTTTCCGTCGGCGTCAAGCATCCGCATGTCGAGATGCGCCTGGTCAACGGCAGCGACAGGGACGCCGCCGAAGGCATCCTCGAGATGCGCTGCCCTGCCCTGATGAACGAGTACCACAACCTGCCGGAGGTGACCGCGCGCGTCATGACGGCGGACGGTTATTACCACACCGGCGACGTCTTCACCCGCGACGCCAACGACTTCTACTTCTTCGTCGGCCGGGCGGACGACATGTTCGTCTGCGGCGGGGAGAACGTCTATCCGGGCGAAGTGGAGATGATGCTGGAACGGCATCCCGCCATCGCCCAGGCGGTCGTGGTGCCCGTCGCGGACGAGATCAAGGGCCAGAAGCCGGTCGCCTTCGTCGTCCGCCGCCCCGGCGCCGCGCTCACCGAGGAGGAGGTGAAGTCCTACGCGCTTGACAACGCCGCCGCCTATCTGCATCCGCGGCGCGTCTGGTTTCTCGATCAGATGCCGCTCGCCGGCACCAACAAGGTCGATCGCGCCCTGCTCAAGAAACGCGCCGCCGAGAGCGTCTGATCCGGCACTGGCAACAAGAAGAAGGAGACGGAGTTGAAGGCACTGGTGCTGCGCGAGCATGGCGGCAACGACAAGCTGAGCTACGAAACGGACTTTCCGGACCCCGTGCCCGGCGAAGGCGACGTGGTGATCCGCGTCCGCGCCTGCTCGCTCAACTACCACGATATTTTCACCCGCCGCGGCATGCCCGGCATCAAGATCGCCATGCCGGCGATCATGGGCCTCGATGTCGCCGGCGAGATCGCTTCGATCGGCCCGGGCGTCACCGGCTGGTCGATCGGCGAGCGCGTGCTCGCCGACCCGATCAACCGCGTCGAGGGCGGGCTGATCGGCGAGACCGTGCATGGCGGGCTCGCCGAGCTCTGCCGCGTGCGCGCGCACCAGCTCATCCGGATCCCCGACGGCGTCTCCTTCCCCGACGCAGCAGCGTTGCCCTGCGCCTACGGCACTGCGATCCGGATGATGTACACCAACGGGCACGTCACCGCCGGCGAGAAGGTGCTGATCCTGGGCGCCAGCGGCGGTGTCGGAATTTGCTGCCTGCAGCTCGCGAAAATCGCCGGTGCCGAGGTGATCGCCTGCGCCGGAACGGACGAGAAGGCGGCGCGGCTCAAGGCGCTCGGCGCCGATCACGCGATCAACTACGCAACGCAGGATTTCGTCAAAGAGATCTACGAGCGCTACGGCAAGCCGGTCCGGCGCGGCGCCGGTGCCGACCGCGGGGTCGACGTCGTCGTGAACTATACCGGCGGCGACACCTGGGTGAATTCGCTGCGCGTGCTTCGCGTGGGCGGGCGCGTTCTGACCTGCGGCGCCACCGCCGGCTTCGATCCCAAGGAGGATATCCGCTTCATCTGGACCTTCGAGCTGAAGATCCTGGGCTCCAACGGCTGGGCGCGCGAGGATGTGCTCGAGCTTCTGGAGATGGTGCGGATCGGGAAGATCAAGGGCTTGGTCGACACCACTCTGCCGCTCGAGCGAGGGTGCGGAGGCACTCCGCCGGCTCGAGGCGCGCGAAGTGTTCGGCAAGATCGTGGTGACGCCCCAGGGGGTGCGCCCATGAGCGAGGCGCTGCCGCTTTCGGCCGAGCGCATCCAGGAGATGCTCGGGAATTCTCCGTTCATCGTATTCCTGGGGCTGGAAGTGATCTCCGCCGACCCCGAGCGCCTGGAGGTGGTCATGCGCGCCCCGCTCCGCCCGGAGTTCGAGCGCGGGCGCGGCAGCGGCCAGTGGCATGGCGGCCCGATCGCCTCCGTCATCGACACGGTCGGCGATTTCGCGCTGGCGATGATGCTCGGCCGGCCGCTGCCGACCGTCAATTTCCGCGTCGATTACCTGCGCCCCGCGATCAACACGGCGCTGATCGCCACGGCGCGCGTGCGGCGAAACGGGCGCAGCGTGGGCGTGGTGGACATCGACATCGCGAACGAGGCGGGCGTGCTGCTCGCCGTCGGACGGGCCTGCTATGCAACCCAATGAGCCGGGCTTCGTCGCCTCAAGATGAGCGAGGCCGCCGGCCCCATCCTCGCCGTGCGGCAGCTCAGCCGCCTCTATGGCGGGGTTGCGGCCGTTTCCTCGGTCGATCTCTCGGTCGCGCGGGGCGATCTTCTCGGCATCATCGGCCCGAACGGCGCCGGCAAAACGACTCTCTTCAACCTGATGACCGGGTTCGAGCGGCCCACGACCGGCGAGGTCTTCTTCGCCGGGCTCCGGGTGGACGGGATCCGCCCCCATCGCATCGCCCGCATGGGGCTTTCCCGCACCTTTCAGAACCTGCGCCTCGCCCCCGGCCTCAACGTGTTCGACAATGTCTCGGCCGGCGCGATCGGACATGTGGGCTTTCCGCCCTGGCTCGCCTTCGTGCGCGGCAGGCGGGCTTCCGAGATCGCGGACCGCACATGGCGTGCGCTCGATCGGGCCGGCCTCGCCGGCGATGCGGAGCGCACGGCCGGCAGCCTCTCCTACGGCAAGCGCAAATATCTCGAGATCGCGCGCGCGCTCGCAGCCGAGCCGCGGCTCTTGATCCTGGACGAGCCGGCGGCCGGGCTGAACGAGACCGAGACCGCCGGCCTCGCCCTCTTCATCCGCTCGCTGCACGAGGAAGGGATGACCGTGCTCCTCGTCGAGCACGACATCGACCTCGTGATGAGCATCTGCACGCGCGTCGCGGTGCTTGCGGCGGGGCGCAAGATCGCCGAGGGAACGCCGGACGCGGTCCGCGCCGACAGGATTGTGCAGGAAGCCTATCTCGGAACCGAGCTCGATGGCTGACGCACCGCTGCTCGAGGCGATCGACCTCCATGTGCCGATCGGCGCGCAGCCGGTGCTGAAGGGTGTCACGCTCGCGGTTCCGCGCCAGGCAATCGTCTGCGTGCTCGGCGCCAACGGCGTGGGGAAGACCACGCTGATGCGCACGATCAGCGGCATCTACCGCAATGCAACCGGAAACCTCCGGCTCGGCGGAGAGGAGATCCTCAATCTGCCGGCGCACGAGATCGTCCGCCGTGGCGTCTCGCAGGCGCCCGAAGGGCGCCACGTCTTCCCGAACATGACGGTGGGCGAGAATCTGCGCGTCGGCGCCAACCAGCGCCCCGCGCAAGAGGCCGCGCAGGACCTCGAGCGCGTGCTCGAACTCTTCCCCGTGCTCGGCGAACGGATCCGGCAGAAGGCCGGATCGCTTTCGGGCGGCGAGCAGCAGATGCTCTGCATCGGCCGCGCGCTGATGGCCCGCCCATCCCTCCTGCTGCTGGACGAGCCTTCGCTCGGCCTCGCCCCGCTGATCGTGCGGCAGATTTTTGCGCTGATCGCGCGCATCCGCGCGGACGGCACCTCCGTCCTGCTCGTCGAGCAGAATGCCCGCGCAGCGCTGCATATTTCGGACCATGCCTACGTGATGGAAGGCGGGCGAACCACGCTCGATGGCCCGGCCGCCGAGATCGCGCGCGAGGAGCGCGTCGCCGCGTCCTATCTGGGCGGCGCCGCCGCACTCACCTGAAAGACCGAATGAAAATGCTACTGCGGTGGTCGTCCGACGTGGCTTTCTGCGCTTCCGGTGCTCACGGCCCCAAAAGGCCGCTCCGCTCCGGTTCTCGAAAGCCGCGCCGGCCGGCGCCTTCGGCGCCTCCGACTCGCCGCAGCGCATTTTCAAACGGTCTCTAATTACCTAGAGAAACCAGGAGGCGAAAACGATGAAACAGGGTGCACTCATTCTCTCGATCGCGGTGGGCGCCGCACTCGCCCTCGGCGCGCCCGAGGCACGCGCGCAGAAGGTGCTCGTGCTCGGCTGCTCCCTTCCCCTCTCCGGTCCCGAGGTCGGGTTCGGCCGGCCGATCCGCGAGGGCATGGAGCTCGCCGTCGATCAGTTCAACGCGTCGAGGCAGATACCGGGAGCGGTCTTCAAGCTCGACTGCAAGGACAGCCAGGACCAGCCGCAGCAGACGGTGAACATCGCCCAGGGCTTCGTGGATGATCCTACGGTGATCGCAGCACTCAGCGACTTCAGCACGACCTCGACCATGGCGTCCGCGAGCACCTATGGCGCGGCCAAGCTCGTCGACATGACGCCGACCGCCTCCTCGACGATGATCACCCAGGCGAACCCGTACATGTTCCGCTCCAGCGAGACGATCCCCAACTATATCAATCCGCTGGCCGATTTTTCGGTGAAGACGCTCGGCAAGAAGAGGATCGCCATCATCCATGTCCAGACCGATTGGGGCCAAGGCGTCGCCAAGACCTTTGCCGCGCGGGTGAAGGCGAATGGCGGGACGATCGTCGCGGATGATGCGTACAATCCCGGCGCCACCGATTTCCGCTCGGAGCTCACGAAGCTGCGCCGGATCCGCCCCGACGAGATTTTCCTCGCGATGCTGGAGCAGGACGCCGCCCTCTTCATGAAGCAGCGCCAGGAATTCGGGATGGGCAACATCACCGTGGTCGATTCCGGCGTCGGCCTCACCGCCCGTTCGCTGGCACTCGCCGGCAGCGCCTTCGACGGGCTGTGGTCGGACCGGCTCTACAATCCCAACAGCAAGCTGCCGGAGGTGCAGGCCTTCATCAAGGCATTCGAGGCGAAATACGGCACGGCGCCCGACGAGTGGAGCGCCGACGGCTATGACGGCGCGATGGTGCTGATGCTGGCGGCGAAGCGCGCCTGGCCGAACGTGACCCGCGCGACCGAGGAGGCTCAGGTCATCGCGACCGGCACCTATATCGGCGCGAACGGGCCGCTCACGATCGACCCGAAGACGCACGAGCTCTCGCGGAGCGGCATGACCATCGTCCGCGTCGAAGAACGGGCAGATCAACTACAGCCCGAAATACTAGACGTTTGCGTGGAAGCGCTCATTCTGCAGGACCTGGTCAACGGCATCAGCGCGGGGCTCTGCTACGCGCTGGTGGCGATCGGGTTCACGCTCATCTTCGGCGTGCTCAACGCGGTGAACTTCGCGCACGGCGAGATCTACATGCTCGGCGCCTTCGCCGGGCTGATGGTGGCGCTGGCTCTCGCGCCCCCGTTCATCGTGCTCGTCCTGATCGTCGCCGCGGTGGGGGCCATGCTCGGGGTGGGGCTGGAGCGGATCGCCTTCCGCCCCTTCCGGCGCGGGCGGGACGAGGCCTCGCTCAAATCCCGCGCGCTCCGCGAGGCAACGCTCCTCTCCTCGCTCGCGGTCGGGATCGTCGTCCGGGAAGGCGCGGAGATCCTCTTCGGCGGCTATATGCAGCAGATCCCCGACCGTTTGCTGATCAACCATCCGATCCCGTTCGGCCCGGTGGTCTTCGCCAACGGGGACTTCATCATCTTCGCCGCCGCCTGCATCATGCTGGCGCTGCTTCAGCTCCTGCTCCGCAAGAGCCGGATCGGCCTTTCCATCCGCGCCGTTTCGGACGACCTGCTCGGCGCGCTCTATTCCGGCGTCAACGCCGACCGCGTGATCGTCTTCACCTTCGCGATCGGCTCCGCATTCGGCGCCGTCGCCGGGCTTCTCGTCGGCCTCTATTACGGCGCGATCGAGCCGTTCATGGGCTTCTCGCCCATGCTCACGGCGTTCGTCGCGATGCTGATGGGCGGCATGACGAGCATCCCCGGCGCGGTCGGCTGCGCGCTTCTGATCGGCCTTTGCGAAAGCTTCGGCGTCGAGATCATGTCCTCGCGCTGGGTCACCGCCATCCCCTACGTGCTGTTGCTGGTGACGCTGCTCTTCTTTCCACAGGGCCTCTTCGGCAAGCGGGTGGACCGTGCGTGACCGCCGCGCCGGGCTGTTCGCCTGGCTTGCCACCCTTCTCGCCGTGCTGGTGGTCTTGCCGCTCGCCGCGCAATTCCTGCAATCGGGCTACTGGCTCAGGCTGATCGAGCTCAGCCTGATCTTCTCGATCCTCGCGGCGAGCCTCAATCTGCTCACCGGAACGGCGGGGCTGGTCTCGCTCGGCCATGCGGCGTTCTACGCGGTTGGCGCCTACACCGCCGCCCTCGTTTCGCGCGCGAACGGAGACCTCCTGCTCACCCTGCCGGCGAGCCTTCTCCTTTCCGGCGCGTTCGCCGCCATCGTCGCGGTGCCGATGCTCCGGCTGCTCCGCGTCTTCTTCACGGTGGCGACGCTGAGCGTCGGCGAAATCGTCACCGTGGTCCTCACCAACTGGGACGGCGTCACCGGCGGTCCGAATGGGTTTCGCGGCATCCCGGGATTTCGCGTGGCCGGCATCGCCTTCCCGGGTGGGCTCGGCGAATATTATGTCATCGCGCTCGTTTCCCTCGCTTCGCTCTGGTGCGTCGATCGCCTGACCCGCTCGTACTACGGCAGCAGCTTGCGCGCATTGCGGGAGGACGAAGCGAGTGCCAACGCGATGGGCATCGACACGCGCACGCTGAAGATCGGGGTTTTCGCGATCAGCGGCGGATTGGCCGGCATTGCCGGGTGCCTGACCGCGCACAGCACGCGCTACATCAGCCCGGACATGTTCGGGCTCGACCAGTCGATCCTCATCCTCACGATGGTGGTCGTGGGTGGGCTCGGAAGCCTACCGGGCGCGATCACGGGCGCCTTCCTGCTCACCATCGCCCCCGAACTCCTGCGCACGGCCGGCCATTTCCGCATGGTCATGGTGGGCGCGCTCCTCTTCGGAGCGATCCTCCTCTTTCCGAAAGGTCTTTTCCCGGAAGAGCGCTTCCTCGCCTGGCGCCCGCTCGCCCCCTCCCGCCGAAGAGCCTGACCCTGCTAGAGCGTGATGACCGAAGGCGGAATTGCCGTAGGTCTGAATCACGCGGGAAAAACAAAGGCCTAGAGCGGGGCGAGTGAGCGGAGGCGAACCCATCCCGCTCTAGGTAAGGCCAAGGGGACGCTGTCCCCCTGGACCCCCTGGCAAAGGCGGAGCCTTTGCAATCCATTCGCTTGGCCGCTACTGAGCCGGGACGGTTCGGAATTTCTCCTGATGTTCCCGCATGGGTCCGGCCACGTCTTCCAGCAAGCTGTGGCAGAACCTTTCGAGCAGGAACTCGATGCCCTGGATCAGGACCATGCGGATCCCGTGGTCATAGAGTGCCTGCACACGCCCGACGATCTTTTCCGGAGTGTTGTAGGCATAACCCGTGTTCGCCGCCACGATGATGTTCCGCGCACGCGCCATGGTAACGATCCGGTCGATCGCCTTCCACACTTCGGGGTGGTCGTACTCGAACGGAAAACCGATGCATTTGCTGAAATCCGTGCACGAGATCATCACCGCCCGGAGCCCCTCGGTCCTCATGATCTCATCCAGCTCCCGCAGGGCGGAGCCGCTCTCGATCGCGGGCAGAATGAGGCTCCGCTCAAGAACGCGTTGATGCTGCGCCTCGAATTCGCCGCTCGAGCTCGGATATTCCCCGGCACCCGAACGATGCCAATCGGCCGCGACGCCGACCAGCGCCTTGACCTGGGCCGCAGAGGAAACCGAGACCTGGACGATCGGAACCCCAAGGCTGAACGCGCGGGCGGCGTCCACCGTCACCTGCATCTCGTTCGCGCTGTTGGCCCACGGGTTTGCCGGAATACGAAGGCAGCAGGTCACCCCGGCCGCTTCGGAGGCGCGAAGGATATGGTCGAGCTCCTTCCAGTCCATCGCCGAAAACATCATATCGGGACGCACATAATCGAATCCCGCCTTCGCCAGGCTGGCAATCAAATGCGGGCCGCCCTTGAGCCAAACTCCGAGTGCCAGCTCGTCGGCCGCCAACTTTGCAAAGAGCCGCGTCATTCTTCTATCCTCTACCACTGTTTCTATTGTTTCTATGTGCTCCGGGCCGCGCTCCACCCAGCCTTGAGCGCGCGCACTACGAACGGTCCGGCCAAAAAGACGAAAGCACACAAGTAAAGCGGCGCCGCGATCGGTGAGCCGACAAGGTAGAAGACGCTGCCGTTGCCGATGGAGAGAGACTGGCCGAGATAGGTCTCGAACATCGGCCCCAGAATGAAAGCGAGCAGGAACACCGGCCTGGAAAGTCCCAGCTTCTCGAAGAGAACGCCCACGACGCCGAACGCGACCACCGTCCCCATATCGAAGAAGCTGTCGCGCTGTCCGTAGGCGCCGAGCAGGCATGCAACCGCGATGATCGGGACCAGGATATGGGACGGCACCATGGCGATCTTCGCGAAATAGCGGCTGAACAGGAGCCCGACGATGAAAATGACGATGGTGCCGAGCAATATGGAGACGCCGATCGTCATCACCGCGGCATGATTTTGCCTGAGGAACGCCGGCCCGGGCGTAACGCCCTCCAATATCAGGGCCGACATCATGATGGCGCCCGCGCCGCTGTGCGGTATCCCGAGCGCCAGCATCGAGATGAGGCCCTCCGGAACGCCGACATGGTTCGCAACCTCGGGCGCGATGATTCCCGCGGCCGCCCCGTCGCCGAACTTCTCGTGCTTGCCGAACACACGCTTCGCCTGGGCGTAGGCAATCCAGCTCGACGCGGTGCCGCCAAGCCCCGGCACAATGCCCATCACCATCCCCAGGAGGCAGGAAAATGCCAGCACCTTCTTGTGGCGGAAGGTCTCGGCCACGCCCGCCAGCGTATGCCGGAACTCTCCGACACGCCCTGCCGCCGAAACGACGCTCGCCGATGCCCTTGATGCCATCACCAGGCACTCGGCGAAGCCGAACAGCCCGACGACCACCGGCAGCAATTGCATGCCGTCATAGAGATCGACGATGCCAAGCGTGCCGCGATGGGCGCCGCTGAGCGGGCCGGTGCCGATGGTCGCCAGGAGCAACCCGATCAGCGCCGAGATCACGTTGCAGTAGAGCGTGCCATTGCCGAGGCTCGCCACGAACGACAACCCGAGCACGATCAGCGCACACATGTCCCTGGGGCTGAAGGCGAGCGCGACCGAGCCGACGGCTTCGGTCAATGTGAGGAGCACGATGGTGCCGGCCACGAGACCGACGATGGAGCTCATGATCGAGAGGCCAAGGGCCCTGTCGCCTTCGCCTCGCCGCGACATGATGAAACCTTCGAGCGAAGCCGCCGCCGAAGCAGGAGAGCCAGGCACATTCAATATAATTCCGGGCCAGGACCCGCCGAGCTCCATGCTGCCGTAGATCGCGGAGAAGAATACCAGCGTATCCACCGGCTGAAGGTGGATGGTGAACGGCACGAGCATGGCAAGAATATTGCCCCCGCCGAAGCCGGGGATGGCTCCCACCACATAGCCGAACACCACGCCGCCGATCACAAAAAGCCAGAGATGCAGCGAGAGCACCATCGAAAGAATGGTATCGATCGATCCAACCATCGCGGCTACGCCAGGAATCCCGGGAGTCCGGGAATTGGATAAAGGAGCAGCCGCACGAACACGTAATAGGCGATGAGAGAAAGCAGCGCCCCTGCGGCACAGAGCCGGAGCCAGCTTCGCCAGCCTGCGATCCTGCCCAGCACGATCACGAGCACGAAGGTCGCGGCAATTACGCCTGTTCGCGCGAGAGCTGCCACGTAGAGCACGGAGACCGCAGCGACCAGGGCGATCTTCACCGCGCCTTCGGGAAAGGATGATCCCGTTTCCGCCGCATGCAAGTGGCGCCGTCGCTCGAGGAATGCGCGCCGTCCGGTCGCGGCCAGATGCGCAAGCGTCGCGCCGATCGCAATCGCGGCAACACTGACCGGATACCAGTAATCCGACCCGCTCACCCCGGCGAGCGAGCGCCAGTATGCCAGGCACGTGATCGCCACGATCACGTCCATGACGAGGAGCCGGCGGAGGAGCTTGCCCCGCCATGGAGCCGTGCCGTCGCCGTCGCGTTCCTGCACGGCCCTCGACAAAGGCTTCCCCGCCGCCCGGACGGAGGCCCGGCTTCCCGCAACCGGGGCGGAGCGGCCCGCGCGGGCGAAGAGGAACACCCTCATTTCCCCGCCCGCATTGCCTATCGGACCATTGCCGGAGCTATTGGCGGAACAGGGAGCCGTACTGCTGGAGCGCTGCCTCGGTCTCCTTGAGACGGGCCAGCACGGCAGAGGAATTGATGAAGTCGGAGTAGGCGCCGTATCCCGCCTTGCCCATCGCGCCTTCGACGGAAGGATCGGTCAGCGCCGCCTTGAGCGTCGCGGAAAGCTTCGCGACCGCGGCAGGATCCGACCGCTCCGCCCGTGAAGAGACGAAGATCGCCGATGAGAACAGCATGCTCGGTATCTTCACGCCGAGCTGCGTCGCCACGGGCGTCGTCTTCAGGAACGAGGGGACCGGGTTCTGGTTGGCGAAATAGCCGATCGGGCGGATCTCGTCATGAAAGGCAATCAAACCCTGCGAGGGAGAGATCCCAGCCGCCAGGTGTCCTCCGGCGATCTCGGTACGGAGCGTCGACCCGCCGTTGAAGGGCACGATGTTGAGATTCTTCCCGACCCCGCTCACCTGGCGCAATATCAGCGCCATCAGCTCATTGGAGCTTCCAACCCCCGCGATGCCGATGGAGATCCGCCTCTGCTTCGCGGCCTCGATAAGATCGTTCATGCCGCGATAAGGCGAGTTGACAGGCACGAATACGGTCATGACGTCGGTACTGATGTTGAGGAGCGGGTAGAAATCCTTCGACATGGTCAGGTGCGAATGCTGCGAATAGAGATTGATCGCGGCAAATTCGCTGCCGATGACGATCATCGTGTAGGGCTCCGACTCCCGCGCGACCTCCTGCAATGCCGCCAGTCCGCCGCCCGCCGAATTGTATCGGATGATGACGTTCCTGCCGAGGAGCTTTGACCATTCCGCCCGGATGAACTGCGCGTCGGCGTCCCAGCCGCCGCCGGGTGCCGCGGGCACCAGCAGTGTCACCGGTCTGGTCGGGAAATCGGTCTCGGCCGGCTGAGCAGCTTTTGCAGCACCAGCGCTCAACAGGATCAGCCCGATCATCGCGCTCAGGATTGTTCTTGCCATGCTCATTGTCGTTTCCTCGGAAACTGGCCTGAACCGGCCGCAATCAACCGGTTGCCGCAGCGGCACCGCCCGTGCGGGCGGCGCCGACCGCACGGGCGGTGCCGCCCGCGCGGTCCGGGATGGAAAATAGTGTGGACAAAGGTGCCGGCACCGCTAAGGCGGAGCTCCGCGTCATTATCCCAGGCACGTTTCTCTCCCTTGCGTTGATTGCTTCGAGCTTCGTTCTTGGCCGTTTACTATCACCCGCGCGTCGTCAGCACAACAACCACGAGCCATCCTGCATCTTCCGTCATAGCGGAATGACGCGCTGCGGTGATCATTCGGCCCCCTTCGGCGGAATGGTACGGTACACCGGCAGGGACAGCGAATCCGTGACATCGAGAAACGCGAGCGCGAGCTCCTGACCGATCGTCGGATCGGCCTCCGGCGTGGGCCAGAGCAGCACCGGCATCCGCACGCCGGGGCAGACATCAACGAGCCCGGCCACATACGGGACCACGTCCTTCAGCCACTCGAAATAGGGCTTGTGAAAGCGTATCCAGCTCGCGAGCGTCGGTCTCCCCGCAGGCTCCTTCCACGAGATCTTGTCGCCGAAGCAGTACGGGCAGCGCGGCCCGATGGGATAGAAATTCCGCTTGCAGGAGCAACAATTGGGCACGACGAGCCTGTGCTCGCGTGCGGCGTCCCAGTAGGGCCGGTTGTCGGCGGTCAATCTCGGAAACACGCTCTCCGGCAGCCGGAACGAGCCGGCATCAAGCTGCATCACGTTCAATTCGGCCCTCCGAAGATGATCGAGCACGCGCCCGGCCCGATATACTGGGCGAACTTCGGCGAGGGCACCTGCCGTTCGCCGCACTTGCCGTGCAGTTGCCGGTGGATCTCGACGAGATGGTTCCAGCCCGACAAGCCTGCTTCGGCGATGTGGCCGCCCGAGCTGTTCACCCGCAATGTCCCGTTTTGTCCGGGTCTGCCTTCCGCGAGCCACTTCCAGGCGGTACCGTAGGGACAATAACCAAACCGCTCCAGCTCGAAGACGACCTGGGGAGAGAAGCTGTCATAGATGCAGAGAACATCGATCTTCCCGCGAGCGGTGCCGGAACGCGCAAACACCGCATGCTCTTCGGGAACGGGCGTCGTGCTGTCCTGGTATCCGAGTCCCATGCCGGGGTTGCCGAACGCCACCTCCTGGCGGCTCGCCTTCAGCCCTTGCGTCCCCAAGATCCGCGTGCCGTGCGGCACCTCCCGCCCGGCACTCACGATGATGGCGACGGACCCGTCGTTGGGAAGCGCGAAATCGGCTCTGCGGAGCGGCTCGATGATGAGGCGGTCCTTGAGATACTCCGCTTCCGAAAGCGGCTTGCCCTTCAGCACCGCATTCGGGTTGAGTGCCGCGTAACCGCGCTGCGGCACGGCGACATGCCTCAGCGCGTCGGGGTCGGCGTCATACATTGCGACATATCGCCGCCACGCCAGAGCCGCGCCCGAGGCCGGCGCGGTTATGCCGTAGTGGCTCAACTCGCCGTGCGGCCCGCCGCCTTCGCGGAACGCCTCCCGGTCGTTCGGCCCGCCGAACTGGCTGACACCGGAGCGTGCGTGAATGCAGAGCACGTTGTTCGCCAGTCCCGCCTGAACCACCGCGGCGGCGGTCGCGATGATCGGCCCGGTGAATCTCCCGTGCGACCATGTCTGCAGGCTGTACCGGACATTCAGCCCGAAATTCGTGGCGACCAGATCGTAATCGAGCCCGCCCTCGACGATCATTCCGTCGATCTCGCCCGGCTCGAGCCCCGCATCCTCCAGCGCCTCGCCCAGCGCCTCGCTCATATGATCGACCGGCGTGCGGCCCGAGTGAAACGCGTAGGTGCTGTCGCCGACGCCGGAGATAACCGCCAGACCGTCCAATGACCGAGCCTCCTATATCACATTCCGGTTGCGCAGCTTTTCGATCGCCCCCGCGCTCATGCCGAGGATTTTCGCGTAGACTTCATCGCTGTGCTGGCCAAGCTCGGGAAGGAACGAGCGGACACCTCCAGGCGTGCGCGAAAGCTTGGGCACCACGCCCGGAATATGAACCGTGCTTCCTCCCTTCCATGGAACCGCCAGCAGCATGTCCCGGGCAGCGTACTGAGGGTCGGCCAGGATATCGGGAGCCCGGTACACCTTGACGGCCGGCACCTCGGCCTGCCGCAGGGTCTCCAGGACCTCCTCGATGGGCCGTGCCGCAATCCATGCCTCGATCACGCCGATAAGCTCGTCCTCGTTGTCCGCGCGCGCCGCCGGCGTCGGGAATTTCTCGGCCAGGTCCTTGCGGCCCATGACCTTGGCGAAGCGGGCGAAGACCGCGTCCGTGCCGGTCGCCAGGACGACATATTGCTTATCCGCAGTGCGGAATATCCCGTTCGGCACGACACGGGGAATCTTCGCGCCGACCGGTTCCTTCACGACCCCGAGCGCCTCGTAGATCGCGATGAAGTCCGACATGAGCGCGAACAATCCTTCATAGAGCGCCGTGTCGATGACCTGGCCCTTGCCGCTGGTTGCCCGTTCGTGAAGAGAGGCGGCAACGCCGTACGCGGTGAACATTCCCGCGATTGCATCGGCAATGCTGACGCCCGCGCGCACGGGAGGGCGGTCCGGGTAGCCGGTGATGGACCGGAGCCCGCTCATCGCCTCGCCGATCACGCCGAACCCGGGCCGCATCGCGTACGGACCGGTCTGACCGAATCCCGAAACCCGCGCATAGATGAGGCGTGGATTGAGCTCGCACAGCACGTCCGGTCCAAGGCCCCAGGACTCCATCCGCCCCGGCCGGAAATTCTCGACCAGCACATCGGACCGGCTTGCCAGCTCGCGGAATATCTGCGCGCCCTCCCGGTCCCGCACATCGAGCGTCACGCACTTCTTGTTCCGCGAGACGACGGCCCAAGAATAGCTTGTATTCTCGTCATCCGTATGCGCCCAGCTCCGCATGGGATCGGGGAACCCCGGGCGCTCGACCTTGATGACGTCCGCGCCCATATCGGCAAGGAGCTGGCAGCAGAATGGCCCGGCATAGATGCTGCCGAATTCCAGCACCTTCACGCCGGTCAATGGCCCCTTCGATACACCGGCACCGTCGTTCGCTTCTCCGGCACTCACTTGCCTTTTTCCTCCCGACCGCGTCGAATTTAGGCACAAGGATGTTTTTGCGCAGACTCCGCCTGCGCTCGCCGCTCTCGCTTTACAGGATTTTCGCCTTACATTTCCTGCCCTCGAACTCATTGGCGCCGTTGTTGTCCAACTTGATATGACAACATAACCTATCCGTCAAGCGCGCCCAGCGGCCGCCCGGCCTTCCTTGACAGGATGCCGTCATAACGACAGGATATTTTCATGCCCTTGGCGCCCTTGCCGCCTTCGCTCAACGAGCCCCTCTACGTCCGTCTGAAGGTCGCGCTCCGTGACCTCATTGGCAGGGGCCTCAAGCCCGGCGACCGGCTCCCGAGCGAGACCGAGCTTTGCCGCGAATACGACATCAGCCGCATCACGGTCCGCCAGGCCCTGGATGCGCTCGTAAACGAGGGCGCGATCGAACGCAGGCAAGGGAGCGGCACCTTCGTTGCCGAGCCCAAGCGGGCGGAGGCCGTGGTCTATTTCGGCAGCTTCACCGAAGAGGTCGCAGCCGACGGGCATCGCGGTTCGACGCGCCTGGTCGGCGCCGAAATCGCCAACGCCGCCTCCCATGTCGCGAGCCGGCTTCGCATGCAGACGAATCAGCCGGTGTGGAAAATCCTCCGCGTCCGCTTGAGCGATAAGAAGCCGGTCTGCTACCAGGTGAGCTATGTGCCGCAGACGCTCCTGCCGCGCGTTACCAAGTCGGAGCTGCGGAGCGGTTCCCTCTATGATCGCCTCGAGCGTACGCTGGGGGAACCTCTCTCTGACGCCGAGGAAAACATCGAAGCGGCACTCGCCGATCCCTTCCGGGCCGCGCTGCTCGATGTGCGTGTCGGGGCGCCGCTTCTCGTCCTCGAACGCGTCGTCTTCTCCAAGTCGGCACGAGTTGTCGAATTCAACCGTTCCTTCTACAATGCTCTCGCGGTGCGCTTCACGCTGCACAGCAAGCGGGATCTTCCGCACATACCCCGAGTCGCCTGAAATTCCGCAACTCGCTTGAGGAGGTATCTCTCAATGATTGATGCCGCCTCCGCGCAAGGTTTCAGAGAGACAATGCACGACAATCCGGGCGTTACCCGCGCGCTGGCCGAGTTCGTCGTCAACACGCGCTACGATGCGCTTCCGGATACGGTCCGCCATGAAGGAAGGCGCGCCTTCGTCAATTGGCTTGGCTGCGTGCTCGGCGGATGCCGGACCGAAGCCGTGGGGCTTGCCCTGCCGCTCTTCGACGAAGTCAGCGGCCCGAGAGAGGCAACGGCGATCGGCCACGGCAAGCGTCTAGATATTTTTGGCGCGGCTTTCATCAACAGCATGAGCAGCGCCGCGCTCAGCTACAACGACACCCATCTGCGCACCGTCGCCCACCCGACGACTCCGGTCGCCGCCGTGCTGCTGGCGCTTGCCGAGCGTCGTCCTGTCAGTGGCATCGACTTGCTGCATGCGCTGATACTGGGCGATGAAGTGCAGTGCCGGGTGGGCTCGATCCTGACGACACCGCCGGCACGCAGCCATTTCGCCCTCTCCATGGCGGCGCTCGTCGGCGGAATTGGGGCTTCGGTAGCCGCCGCCCGGCTGCTCGCGCTCGGCGAGCGGCGCACCATCTATGCGATCGGCCTCGCCGCCGCCCAGGCAGGCGGGACGCGGGCGGTGCACGGCTCATCGGCGGGAAGGATGCTCTCGGGCGAAGCCGCGCGGGCCGGCCTGATGTCGGCGCTGCTGGCGGAAAAATTCTTCGACACGCCGGACGAGGCCTTTGCGGGGGCCAAGGGCTACGCCAATGCGCATGCCGAGCATGCCGATGCGTCCGTGGCGATCGCCGGCCTCGGAGAGACGTACGAGATCCTCTCCCTCTCCTATAAGCCCTATCCTTGCGGCATCGTCATTCATCCCGTCATCGATGTTTGCCTCGATCTTGTCCGCCAGTTTCGCTTCGCGCCGGAGGAGATCGAAGAGGTCGCCCTGGCCGTCCCCGAGTTGGCCATCCAGTTGACCGGCCGGAAGGATCCGACCGACCGCGACAAGGCCGGCACGAGCCTCTATCACTGGGCCGCCTCCTCTTTGTTCTATCGCACGGCCGGCCTGGCTCAGGGTGCCACCGAATGCGTGCGCGATCCCCGCATCATATCGCTGCGCGATCGCATCACCGCCGTCGCCGATCCAGCGCTCGCACCGGATGCGGCCCATGCGGAGATTCGCCTGCGGGACGGAAGTATCCTGAAGGCCCATGTCGAGCATGCAAGAGGCAGCGCGGCCCGGCCGCTGACCGACGAGGAATTGTCGGAAAAGTTCCTCGCTCAGGCGGAGTCGATCCTGGACCCGGCGGCGGCGCAGGATCTGCTCGCGCGGGCCTGGCGCCTCGTCGAGGCCAAGGATGTGCGGGGCGCGCTTGCGCCCTTGTTTCGAGAGAGCTGACCGGCTTTGACCTGCCGGCGGGCGCCGCATAGCCTCGCCCCATGACGATCGAAGCCGCCGATCTCCGCGCCGCCCTCGCCGACGGGCGCGAGCTTGCCGTCCTCGATGCCCGCGAGGAGGGCGAGTTCGCCCGTTCGCACCTCTTCTGGGCCGTCCCTTGCCCGCTCTCGGTCGCCGACCTTCGCGCGCCTTCGCTGCTCCCGCGCCGCTCCGTGCGCGTCGTCGCGGTCGACGACGGCGGCGGCGAGGCCGAGCGCCTCGCCGGCATCCTCGCCTCCTCGGGCTGCGTGGACGTTTCCGTGCTCGCCGGCGGCATCGCCGCCTGGGCGGCGGCGGGCGGCGAGCTCTTCAGCGGCGTCAACGTCCCCTCCAAGGCGTTCGGCGAGTGGGTCGAGCATCATTACGGCACCGAGAGCATCGACGCCGCGGACCTCGAGAGAAAACGCAACGCCGGCGCGAAGATGGTGGTTCTCGATTCCCGCACCTTCGAGGAATTCCGCCGGATGAGCATCCCGGGCGGGATCAGCGTGCCCGGCGGCGAGCTCGTCTATCGCATCGGCGATCTCGCCCCGGACCCCGAGACGCTCGTCGTCGTCAATTGCGCCGGCCGCACCCGGAGCATCCTCGGCGCCGAGAGCTTGCGCCGCGCCGGGATCCCGAACGAGGTCCTCGCACTCCGCAACGGCACGATGGGCTGGGAGCTGGCGGGCTTGGCCTGCGAGCGCGGGGCGACGCGACGCTACCCGACGGGCACGCCCGCCTCGGCCGCGCTCGCCCGCGCCCGCGCCGAGCGCTTCGCCTCATCCGCCGGCGTCCGGGCGATCGATCGCGCTTCGCTCGCCGCCCTGGCCGCAGATCCCGCGCGCAGCCTCTACCTGCTCGATGTGCGAAGCCCCGAGGAATATCGCGCCGGCCACATCTCGGGCAGCCGCTCCGCGCCGGGCGGCCAGCTCGTCCAGGCGACCGATTCCTGGGTCGCGGTGCGGGGCGCGCGGATCGTCCTGATCGACGATACCGGCGTCCGCGCCCGCATGGCCGGCGGCTGGCTCGCCCAGATGGCGCCCTGGGAGGTCTTCGTGCTCGAGGATGCACTCGCGGATCCGCTCGAGACCGGTCCAGAGAAGCGCCCCGAGGCGCCTTCCGCCGCGCTCGTCTCCCCGGCCACGCTCGCCTCCTGGCGCGCCCTGCCCGGCACGGTGATCGTCGATTGCGCCCGCAGCCTCGAATACCGCGTGGGCCATATTCCGGGCGCGCTCTGGGGCCTGCGCCGGCGGCTCGCCGCCATCGGCCCCGCGCTAGCCGCAGCGCACCGCGTCGTCCTCGCCTCGCCGGACGGCTGGCTCGCCGCCCACGCGGCCGCCGAGGCCGCCTCGCTTACATCCGCCCCGGTGCACGTTCTCGCCGGCGGCACCGCTTCCTGGCAGGACGCTGGCGAGACGCTCGCCGCCACGCCCTCCGATCCGCCGGACGAAGCCTGCATCGACGTCAATCTCCGCCCCTATGACCGTAATTCGGGCATCGAGGAGGCGATGCACGCCTATCTCTCCTGGGAGATCGGCCTCGCCGAGCAGATCGGGCGCGAGAATTCGGTCGCCTTCGGGATACGAGGGCAAAGTGCGGGCGCTTGAGGTTCCCTGGCGGGCCGGCCGCGCGGTCTTCGATCTCCTCCTGCCGCCCACCTGCCCGACCTGCGACGCGCCGGTCGATGCTCCGGGGCTGATGTGCGCCGCCTGCTTCGGCGCCGTCACCCTGCTCGCCGAGCCGCTCTGCCGAAGCTGCGGCGCCCCCTTCCCGCACCGCGAAGCGGGCGGGCGCGCTCGTCTCTGCCCGGGCTGCGAGTACGCGCCGCCCCTCTTCCACCGCGCCCGTGCCGCACTCCTCTACGATGCCGGCGCGCAACGGCTCATTCTGCCGCTCAAATATGCCGACCGGACCGAGCTCGCCTTCGTGCTCGCGCTGCACATGGCCCGCGCCGGCGCCGAGCTCCTCCGCGCCGCCGATTTCCTGGTGCCGGTGCCGCTCCACAAAAGCCGCCTCTTCGCCCGGCGCTACAATCAGGCGGCCCTGCTTGCCCGCGCGCTCTCCCGCCGCGCGCGCGTGCCCACCCTGCCCGACGCGCTCGTTCGGCTGCGCGCCACCGCCTCCTTGGGCGAGATGTCGGCGGCCCGGCGCGCGGAAGAGGTCGCGGACGCTTTTGCCGTCCGGCCGGCGCGGGCGGAGAAGATACGCGGCCGGCGGGTGCTGCTGATCGACGACGTGCTCACCTCGGGTGCCACCGCCAACGCCTGCGCGCGCGCGCTCCTCGCTTCCGGTGCTGCTTCGGTGGACGTGCTCGCCGCGGCACGGGTCCCTGACCCGCGCCTCCAGTAAGGGTACGATTCTTGCAGAACGATTCCGGCCGCCCAGATCCCGAGCCGGTGCCGAAGAAGGACGCGCGCATGCCCGAAGTCGAGATCTACACCCAGCCCTGGTGCCCGTACTGCGCGCGTGCGCTCAGGCTGCTGGCCGCCAAGAAGGTGCCGTTCCGCGAGATTTCGGCCCCGCACGGCACGCCCGAGCGGCAAGAATCGATCCGCCGCTCCGGCGGGCGGACCACGGTGCCGCAGATCTTCATCCGGGGCGAGCCGATCGGCGGCTGCGACGAGCTGGTGCAGCTCGACCGGACAGGCCAGCTCAACCGGCTTCTCGGCATCGCAGCGGCGTAAGGCGATGATTCACTATCGGGTCCGCTGCAGCGAGGGCCACGAGTTCGAGGGCTGGTTCAAGGACAGCCAGGCCTTCGACCGCCAGGCCAAGCGCGGCCTGATCGGCTGCCCGGTCTGCGGCGGCGTCGATGTGGCGCGCGCTTTGATGGCGCCCGCCCTGCCGCGCGCGCACGCGCCGGCCGCGCCGCCCGCCCCGGTCCCCGCGGCGAAACCGATGGCGGTCGCCGGCAAGACGATGCCGGACCAGGTTCGCGCGCTCTTTCAGAAAATGCGCTCCGAGGTCGAGAAGAACTGCGAGTATGTCGGGCCCGGCTTCGCCGACGAGGCACGCCGCATCCATCGCGGCGAGAGCGAGCGGCGCGGCATCTATGGCGAGGCAAGCCCCGAGCAGGCCGAATCGCTCTCCGACGAGGGCATCGAGGTCGCGCGGATCCCCTGGGTCGATCGCGCCGACGGCTAGAAGCCCTCAGTCGCAGCGGGCGGTCATGCCGCCATCGACGACGATCTCCGTTCCTGTGATGAAGCGCGCCTCGTCCGAGGCGAGAAAGAGCGCGGCGTAGGCGGTGTCGCGCCCGTCCCCCATGAAGCCGAGCGGGATGCGCGCGACGCGCTGGGCCAGCAGCGCCTCGACGTCGCCGCCGGTGCGCTGCCCGGCGAGGCGGGCCTCGACCATTGGCGTATGGAGCTGGCCGGGAACGATGGTGTTGACGCGCACACGCTTGGGGGCGAACTCGACGGCGGTGACGCGCGAGAACTGGATGACCCCCGCCTTGGACGCCGCATAGCCCACCTGCGCGGAGCCGGTCCATCGCAGGCCGGAGGAGGAAGCGGTATTCACGATTGCCCCGCCGCCAAGCCCCACCATCACCGGGATCACGTGCTTGCAGGTGAGAAAGACGGTTTTGAGGTTGTAGTCGATCTGCCGGTCCCAGGCTTCCTCGGAAAGATCGACGGGACCACCGCGTGCCGAGCCGCCGACATTGTTGATGAGGATATCGATGCGCCCGTACGCGGCGCGGCAGGCCTCGACCATGGCGGCGACCGCTTGGGAATCGAGCACGTCGCAGGCATGGGCGGTGATCGCGCCGGAGAATTCCTTCACGCGCGCGAGCGTTTCCTCCATCGCGGCGGGATCCTTGTCCACGGCGAAGACTTTCGCGCCCTCGCGCGCGAAGAGCACCGCGCTCGCCCGCCCGTTGCCCCAGCCGGGGCCGATGCAGCCCGCACCCGTGACAATCGCGACCTTGCCCTCGATGCGTCCGGCCATTCCCCCCTCCCGCTCAATCGGCGGCCAGGCGCTCCGCGAGGCGCATGAAGACCGGCACCGCCGCGGCGAGATCGGCGATGCGGACCGATTCGCCCGGTCGGTGCGCCGCGGCGATGTCGCCCGGGCCGAGAACGACGCAGGGCGCGATGCCTTGCAGCTCGGAGGCATCGGTGCCGTAGGGCGCGGTCGCCGGCGCCTCGCCGGTGATCTCGACGGCAAGCCGGATCAACGGATGGTCGGGCGCCAGCTCGGGCGGATCGCCCTCGCGGGCGATCGCGAGCGCAAGCCCGGCCCGCTCGGCCGCCTCGCGCACCTCGCCCACCAGCGGCTCGGGGTCGATGCCGGCGCTGTAGCGGTATTTGATGCGCGCGGTCGCCTTGGGGACCGTGACGTTGATGGCGCTGCCGTGGTTGTCGAGGATGAGGTTGAAGTCGCTGAACGGCGGATCGTAGGCGGCGTCCTGCAGCGCGGGATCGCGGCGCAGGCGGAGAAAAATCTCGTGCATGCGGTTGAGGAAGGGCAGCAGCTCCCAATTCGCGTTGCGCCCGCGCCCGGTGCTCGAATGCGCGGCCTCGCCGGTGGCGATGGCGGTGAACTCGATATGGCTGCGATGCCCGCGCACAGGCTTGAGCCGCGTCGGCTCGGCGACGACGATGGCGGCGGGCCGCGCCTCGCGCACCAGCGCCGAGCGCGCGGCGATCACCCTGGCCCCTCCCTTCGTCGTCTCCTCGTCGGCGCTGATGAGGAGGCTCACCGGCACCGAGGGCGGCAGCTCGGTCGCGGCGACGATGATCGAGGCAAGCGGGCCCTTGAGGTCGGTCGCGCCGAGCCCGTGCAGCACGCCCTTCTCGTCGAGCCGGGCGCTGAAGGGGTCCTCCTGCCAGCCGGTGTCCGGCACGGTATCCATGTGCGCCGAGAGGGCGACGCCGCCGGCGGGGCCCCGATGGGCGACGAGCGAGCGCTTCGCGACCCCTTGGGGATCGGTGTAGTCGAGCCGCTCGATCGTGAAGCCCGCGAGCGCCTCTTCGACGCGCTCGGCGATAGGAAGGTTGCTCACGAAGCTCCGGCTGTCGATCGCCACCAGATCCTTGAGCAGGGCGGTGATCCGGCTTGTGGGGTCGGCCATCGAGGGCTCCGCGACGGGGGGGAAAACCCATGCTATCCGGGCAGGGGCGCCGGCGACAGAGCCTGGTGCCGAGGAGAAGTGCCCCCGGAGATGAAGCTCGCGTATCTCGATCCCGAAAGCGGGGAGGAATTTCCGCTCGCGGCACCCCGCTGGTCGGGGCCGGGGCGGCGGCCGCTCCTGCTCACGGCCCGGACGGGGATCGGGCGGGACGAGATCGAGGCGGGCGTGCGGAGCCTCTGGCGCTACCGCGCTTCACTCGCCCTTCCCGGCGCCGCCCCGATCAGCATGGGCGAGGGGATGACGCCGCTCATCGCCCGGCGGGTGGGCGGGGCCGAGGCGCTGGTGAAGTGCGAATGGGTGATGCCCACGGGGAGCTTCAAGGATCGCGGCGCGAGCGTGATGCTCTCGTTCCTGCGCGCCCAGGGGATCGGGGCGGTGCTCGAGGACAGCTCGGGCAATGGCGGGGCGGCGATCGCGGCTTACGCGGCGGCCGGGGGCATGGCGGCGACGATCCTGGCGCCGGCGGGGACGAGTCGGGAAAAGCTGCTCGCGATGCGCGCGCACGGGGCGCGGGTGGAGCTCGTCCCGGGCGATCGGCAGGCGACGTCCGAGGCGGCGCTCGCAAAGTCGGAGGAGATTTTCTACGCGAGTCACAACTGGCACCCGTTCTTCCTCGAGGGGACCAAGACGCTCGCCTATGAGCTTTGGGAAGATCTCGGGTTTCGCGCGCCGGACAATGTCATCGTGCCCTGCGGGGCGGGCTCGAACGTGCTTGGGCTCGCGATCGGGTTCGGCGAGATTCTGCGCGCGGGCGGAATCGCGCGTAGCCCACGGATATTTGCAGTACAGCCCGCGAATTGCGGGCCGATCGCGGCGGCGTTCGCCGCCGGCAGCGAGACGAAGGTAGCTTGCACGGTGCGGCCGACGATCGCCGAGGGAACCGCGATCGCGGCCCCGGTGCGCTTCGGCACGGTGCTGCGGGCTTTGCGCGAAAGCGGCGGCGGCGCCATCGCTCTTTCGGAGGCGGAGATCGCAGAGGCGACGCTCCGGCTGGCGCGCACGGGGCTCTTCGTCGAGCCCACGGCGGCGCAGCCGGAGGCCGCGTTCGCGCGCCTGCTCGCAACCGGGACGATCGCGCCCGGGGAGACGACGGTGCTCGTGCTGACCGGCAGCGGGCTCAAGGCAGGCGCGCGGATTGCGGAGATTGTCGAGGGAAAGCCATGAATCTTGCCAACCTGCCGACGCCTTCCCTGATCCTCGACCGGCAGATCCTCAGGCGCAACATCGCTGCGATGGCGTCCGCCCTCAGCGCCCATCGCGTGAGCCTCAGGCCGCATCTCAAGACCGCGAAGTCGATCGATGTCGCGCGCATGGTGCTGGGCGAGGGCGGCGGGCCGATCACCGTCTCGACGCTCGCCGAAGCGGAATATTTTGCCGCGCACGGCATCGGCGATATTCTCTATGCCGTCGGCATCACGCCCGAGAAGCTCGACCAGGTGGCGAAGCTCAATGCCGCCGGCGCCGATGTTGCGGTGATCACCGACGATGTCGATGCGGCGGCGGCGATCCGCGCGCATCCCGCATCGATTCGTGCGCTGATCGAGATCGACACCGGCGAGGGCCGCGGCGGGGTTTTGCCCGAGGACCCGGCGCTCGAGGCGATCGCCGAGACGCTCGGGCCGCGGCTCGCCGGCGTGATGACGCATGCGGGGCACAGCTATGCGGCGCGCGATCGTGCCGCGATCGCAGCGATCGCCGAGGCGGAGCGGGCCGGCGTGGTGCGCGCGGCGGAGCGGCTGCGGGCGGCGGGAAGGACGGTTGCGATCGTCTCGATGGGCAGCTCGCCCACGGCGCTGGCGGCGGCGTCGTACGCGGGCATCACCGAAGTGCGAGCCGGCGTCTATATGTTCGGCGATCTCTTCCAGGCCGCGATCGGCACGCATGGGCCGGAGGATATTGCGCTGACGGTGCTCGCGAGCGTGATCGGGCGGCGGCCGGAGCGGCATCAACTGCTGATCGATGCGGGTGCGATCGCGCTCTCGAAGGACCGCAGCACCGAGGCAACCGCGCGTGATTACGGGTTCGGGCTGGTGCGCGATCTTGCGGGTGCGCGAAAGCTTCGGCGCGGCGATCGTTCGGCTTGCGTACCAGGAGCACGGCGTCGTCGCCTGCGATCCGGCGCGGCCGTTCCCGGCGCTCAAGGTGGGCGACAAGGTGCGCGTGGTGCCCAACCATGTCTGCCTGACGGCGGCGGCGCATGATCGGTATTTCGTGACCGATGACGGGGTCGAGGTCGTGCGGGTGTGGCCGCGGGTGAATGGCTGGTAGCCGGCGCCGAAGGAGGGTTAACCAAATGCCATTTCGATTTGCGGGGTGGCAAACGATCTGGTACCCGATCGAGCAGGAGTCAAATGATGCCGAGCCTTCCGCCCTTGCCGCCGTTCACCGCCGAGACCGCCGCGCAGAAGGTGCGGCTGGCCGAAGACGCCTGGAACAGCCGCGACCCGGAGCGGGTGGCGCTCCGCTACGCGGAGGACACTTGCTGGCGGAACCGCACCGAGTTCTTCGTGGGAAGGAACGAGCTCATCAAGTTCCTCGTGCGAAAGTGGACCCGGGAGCTCGACTACCGGGTGATCCAGGCAGTCTGGACGTTCGGGGGCGACCGGATCGCGACGCGGTTCGCCTACGAGTGGCACGACGACAGCGGCCGTTGGTTCCGCTGCTACGGGAACGTGAACCTGGCGTTCAACGAGGACGGGCTGATACGCCGGCGGGTGGCCAGCATCAACGATTTGCCGATTGCGGAGGCGGAACGGAAATTCTTCTGGCCGCTCGGGCGCCGGCCCGACGACCACCCGGGCCTCGAGGATCTCTGGATGTAGTAGGGGGTTTGTCGCGGAAGGCGGGTGGCGAAAAATAAGTTATTGATTGCGGCCATGTTTCACGTGAAACATGGGGAAGTACTGCTGACGCATTTCAACTAATAGTGGATTTTGCGCACGGCGGCGAGGCTTTGTCAACGCGCCTTCGGATCGATCAGTCCCCAGAAGCCTTGTTTCCGCCCGTGCGCCTTCCGGAGGCGAGCGAGGAAGGCGGCGTGGGTCTCGATCGTGGGTGTGGCCGGCAGGCGAGGCGCGAGGCGCGCGGCGGAGAGAAGGTCGCGCGCGGCATAGGGATATTGGGAGGACGAGCCGCGGCCGAGCACGCTCTCGATCATGCGCCGGTAGAGCAGGCTGGCCGCTTCGGGGAATTTCTCTTCGAGCGCTTCGGCGGCCGGGCGGAGCACGTCATAGGCGGCACCGTCGAGGGCGGAGAGCCGGTCGCGCACGAGGCGGTTGGCGCGGTCGAGCGCTTTCCACTCGATGAGGAAGGCGAGCGCACGATCCGGCTCGCTGTGAGCGGCGGCAACGGCGAGCGCCTTCTGTTCGGCCTCGAAATCCTCGAAGTCCGGCAGGCGCTTGAGATAGTCGCGGAGGTGTCCGGCGCTGAGGCTCGTTTCGAAATGGCTCCAACGGACGGCCTGCGCTTCGGGGCCGCGCGCGAGCAACTCGAGTGCCGCGATGCGAAGGTCGATGTCCTTGGCGTCCTCGTCCGCGACGCGCCGGCGCGGCTTGTCGAGCCAGGTGAGCGCTTCTTCGGCGCGGCCAGCGCCGATCAGGCGTTCGGCGATCTCGAGCGTATGCGTGTTCTCCATCGCGCCGGCACGGATCGAGGCGATGTAGGCGTCGGGGTCGCCTTCGAGGTCGGCGAGCACGGTAAGGCGGAACCCGAGCAGGCGCCGGCGCGTGTGCGCCTGCCAGTCGTTCGGCTCGGGCACGGGCGGGAGGGATTTGAGCGCCGCTTGGGTGGCGTCCCGGATCGAAGCTCGCCCGGCCGGGCCGAGCGCCTCGCTCATGTGGCGGATGAGCGCGTCGGCCGAGCCGAAGGCGTCGCGCTCGCAGAAGGCGAGCACGCGGCGGGCGAGCGCCGCCCGATCGCGCGGCGGCGGCGCGGCGGAGAGCCGGCCGAGATCTGCGATCGCGGCGCCGAATACCTCCTCCACCGCGTCGGTCCCGTCGCCGACGCGTTCCAGGACCGTATCGGCGATGCCGAGGAGCTCCCAGAGGAGCGCGATGGCCCGCTCGCGATCCTGCGCGGCGAGGCGCGTTGCGGTTGTCGCCCGCAGGTGATCGAGCTCCTGGACCAGGGGCTTCACCTTCTCCCACTCGAGCAACGAGCGGGACCGGCCGATCGTCCTGATCCGCTTCTCGATTTCGGCGGCGAGCTTGGCGGGACCGGCGGTGCCTGCGAGCAGCATGGCGAGCTTCTTGCGCAGGACCGGGTCGGCCTCGGCGTGCCCGATCAGCACCTCGGCCAGGGTTTCGGCACCGAGCGCGGCGAGGGATTCCGGTGTGATCGATTTTGTGCGGGCCACGGGGGGCTCACTCGAACCCTGTTGAGTTGCCCTTGAACTTGAGTTGGCGGGCGTTGTCGCGGACGACGCCGATGTCGGCCTCGGCGAACCCTTCGGATGCGGTGGCATCGATTTCGAGGGTCAGCGTCACTTTGGCACCGTTGGTGCGCTGCAATTCCATGACGACTGCATTCAGGATCGCGTCGAACGCCTTCACCGGGCGCACCATGTCAATCTCGACCGATCCGTAGAAGCGTCGCGGCTGGGGCGTCGGGCTCGGGCCCGGTTCGGCCGGCTCGTTGCCATCGGCCGCCGGCTTGTCCGCCCCAGCTCCGGGAGCCCCCGGCTGGGGTGATGTCGGGGCGGGGCGCAACTGCGCCATCGCCGCTTCGGGACGCACGAGCAGGGCTGACGGCGACATCGGCTCGGCCGGTGCTTTTTGCCAGACGAGCCCGACATAGCGCCCGGATGACTCGTCGAAGCGCTCAGCAAAGGCGAAGGCGGGATCGAGCTTGGCGCAGGCGTCGCGGATCGCCGTCTCGAGCACGACGCGATCACGCAACTTCGGCAGATAGACGTAGGTCGCGAACCAATCGGCGATTTCGCTCACCGCAAGATGGGGCCGATCCTCCGGCCATAGTTGCTTGAGCCAGGTGGAGAGCGTTTCACCGCCGAGCGTTTCCTTGATGATGCCGTCACCCTTGACGCTTGCCTTCGCGTAGACGGCGGCGGGCAGCGCTACGCCGTCCTTTGCGGCCAGCGCGAGATGCTCGAGCTCGAAAGCTTTGCCGACCTCCGCCGTTTCCGGCCGGACCGGATAGAGGATGTGGCTCCATGCGCGCCGGACGGCGGTCGTTGCGCCGAGGCGCGCGCTCTTCTCCTTGTCCTTTGCATCGGCCTCCTGCGCATTGGTCAACTGCTGCTGCAGTCGCTCGTCCTTGACGATCGATTCCCAGGCCAAGGCGCGCCGCATCGCCTCCCGCGCGCTGCCAAGCTGGGCCTCGTCGGCGGCGGCGAACAGGAGGGTGTTGCGGAGGCGTCGCTGGGACGCGCGGCAGCGGGTCAGGACGTCGGTGATGGCCTCGGTCGCGGCGGACTTGGCCACGCCCTTGCCGGCATGGGGCGTTGCCGGCCCCAGGATCATCAGCGAGAGCGCCTCTGCTTCGTCGATCGCGATCGGGTCGTCCGGTGCGGCGAACACGAGGTGAAAGCGGTCCTTGCTGGCCCCATCGTCGCGCAGCACCTGGACGATCGCCTCGTCCACCTCGTGCTCGGCGAGCGCCTTGGCGCGGTCGTCGGCCAGGCGGTTCAGCGTCGGCTGGGTGGAGAACCAGTAGCGCCCGGCTTCTTCATAGAGATAGGTCGCGCGTTCGGAGAGCTCGCGGAGCGCTTCGCCGAAGATCGCTAGCTGATCGCCGGGCTCGGCGCAGGCGAGCCGCAGGCCTTGGCCGGTCAGGCCGGCGTTGGGCTGGCCTACCAGCGGCGCGGAGCAGAGGAACACCGCGCGCGCTGCGCGGGTCGCCGCGCGGGCCTGGGAGATGCGGCGGGAGGGGTTGGCCTCCATGCGCGCCGGGAGCGAGCCTTCCCCGTCCACCTCCTTGTCCACCACCGCACCGAAGGCGGGGTCGAGCGGATAGAGGACGCTCGCCCGCACGCGCTCATGCGAGACCGGCACGCGTGCCGGAAGGATCAAAAGATCCTGCACGCGCTGATGCCACAGCACGCCGACGACGTTCGCCATGAAGCGCAGAACGCCGCGGGTGCGCTGGAATTTTTCGAGGCTTGCCCAATCCTTGGAGAGGCGATCGAAAAGCTCCGGATGGATCGGGTAGGAGAGGCGCAGCAGCTCGGCGTAGCGCGCCTCCTTCGCTTCGGGCGGAAACTCGGCGGGGTTCTTGCGGTAGAGATCGGCGAACGCCTTGACGATCTCGTCGCGGGCCCGTTCGGCTTCCGTATCCATCGTCTGGAACATGCGGCGGCGGATGATCTCATAGGTCTCGTCGCCCGAGGCCGGCATCCAGGCGGATGTGAGGCGGCCGAACACTTTCTCCAGCCGCAGCAACGCTTCCTTGCCGCGCGGGCCGCCGGCCTCGGCGTCGCTCTCGGGCAGAGAGCCGATGATCAGCGCGTGCGGCACGACGGCGGCGGCCTCGGTGAGCGACTGGATGAAGGAGAGGAATGCCTCGAACCGCTCGTCGGTCAGTTGGCGGGCGAACATCACCAATTCATCGAGCAGAATGACGCAGGGCCCGGCGAGGCGCATCACGTCAGCCATCAGCTTCCAGCCGGGATTGGTGCGGGCGGCTTCCGCCTCGGCGACCAGCGCTAAGCCCGGATCGCCGGCGAGGCGCCAAGCAATATAGCCCCAAGGCGTATAGACTTTGGGCCCTCCCTCGAGCCTGAGCGACACATCCGGCCCTTCGGAGGAGCCGACGAAGACCGCAACCTTCGCGCGCTTCCATTGGGTTACCCCGACGGCATCCGCGAGGGTCGGGATGCCGTCGAGCGGGGCGAGGGCCTCGGCGTTCGCCAAGTGGAAGGCGGCGAGCATGGTGTGGGTCTTGCCGCCGCCGAAGGCGGTTTGGAGCCCGATCACCGGGTCTCCGCCCTGACCGGCGAGCCGTTGCAGCACGCCGCGCAGCACACGTTTCAACCCTTCGGTGAGGAAGGTGATGCGGAAGAAGCTCTGTCCCGTCGCGTAGTCCTCGGACGCCACGCCGGCATCGACGGCGGCGAGGTTCGCGGCGAATTCGGCTTCCTTGAAGCGGTTGGCGAGCACGTCCGGATGCGGTAGGGCGACATCAATCCAGGGGCGGAGCGTGCGGCCCGGTTTTTCCTCGGTTCGCTCCGGCGCGGGCGCGGTTTCCGTCGTCTGCGCCGGGGCCGGCGGCGCGGCAGCAGCCGCTTCCGGAGCGCCGACGCCGGAGCGGCGCTGTTCGTCATAGAGGCGCTTGAGTTCCGCGATTTCGGCGTCCGGCGCTTTTACGGCGCGCAGCAACTGGTGGATGGCGTCGAGGTAGCGGAGCGCCTCGTCGTCCTGGAGCGGGAGCGAGAGGTGATAGGTGGCGTTGCGGGCCTCGAGCGCGGTGGAGGTGAAGTTGCGCACACGGTGCTTCTCGGTGCGCGCGAAGGCGTCGTCGAACACATCGCGCCACTGATCGATCATCGTCTTCAGCAGAGCGTATTCGTCGAGGGCGGCGCGCGGATCGCCGCCGGCGGCGCGGCTGGCATAGGCCGGCCACTGCGTGCCGTGCCGCGCCTTCATACGCGTCTCGACGAAGGGGGTGAGGCCGCGGCGGAGGTGGTACAACCCCCCTTGGACGCGCTGGAGCGTTTCCTTTTCGGTGGTCATTGCGCCACCTCCCCGAACAGATCGCGCGCCGGTTCGGCGCCGCGCTTGCCGCTTGCGAAGTCGGCGGCGAGCGTGTCGAGATGAGCCCATTCCTGGGCCAATTCGTTATAGACCAGCGCCTCTGCTGCCCAGCCCTTTTGCGAAGCGATTTCGTAGAGGCGATAGGCCAGCGCCCGAGCGTCCTCGGCCTTTCTTCCCATCGCAGCGACGAGTTTCGCTGCCGCCTCGGCGCCGCCATCCTCCGCGTTCAGCACGCGGGCGGTGTACTGCACGCATACCCAGATGGTGGGTGCCTCGTCGGTCGCCGGAGATCGGTCGGGGTTCAGCTTGTCGCGGGGGATCAGGCCGGTTTTGCCGTGGAGGTTAGCGAAAACGCCAGAGCGGAAGAGCGATTCGATCGGGATGTTCTTCGCGTTTGCGAGCGTGATCAGGTCGCCGGAGGCGCGCGTATCGAAACCGTAGGTGGCGAACCAGGCAAGCGCCACCTGTGTTTCGGGGTCGAAATTTGCGTCGAGGTCGTTCTCGATCTCCCCCCAGACGCGGTTGATCAGCGCGAGCGCGGTTTTGACTTCCATGGCGGTATCGTCATCTTCGAGCACTCGGGCGTAGCGAGTGAAGACGCCCATGCCGGGACCGATAACCGATTGCGGCATATCGACGGGGCCGACGCCGGCCTTGCGGATCTTGTCCACCGCTTCGGGCATGTCGCGCTTGAGCGCGCGGATAAATTCCGCGCGAGTAGCGGTTGTTGCGGTCTTCTTACGCTTACGGCAGACGAGGACAATTGAGGAGGCAAGGGCATTGGTGCCGATGCTGATGCTTCGTGCACCGCGTTCAGTGCGTACTGGCCATGTCCCGTCGACCGCGAGCCTGGCATCGACGACGGCCTGGAGGAAAGATGCCCAGCCAGCAGAGGCCACGCCATCGTCGGCAATCTCCGACTGTTTGAAGGCGTAGTAAACCGCAAGCGGTTCGGCGTCGGTGGCCGCCTCGCGCATCGCCGTCAGCGCCTCGCCCATACCGTCGATAAAGAAGTCTTCTGCTTTCCCCTTTCCGCCATGACGATAGGAGGCGACGACCAACTCTTCATTTTTCGGTGTGGTCAGGCGCCGGAAAAGATCGGGCCACGTGCCGGCCAGCGAACGCTTCAGCCATACGTAAAAGAAATCCGAGAGATCAGCGTAGCCGATATTGTCGTAATAAGGCGGGTCGGTAGAGACGGCGATCGGACGGACCGGGAAGGAGTTTTTGGGAGCGTCAATTAAGTTGATTGCAGCCACTCCGGAAGCAGGCACCTGCTCCAGCGCGCGGCAAAGCCCGTTCACGCTCGTGTAAAGATCGCCCGCGGCGCCGGCAAATGGATTTATCTCCGCGAAGTCCCAGACCATCGGCAGTGCTTGCCGCGCAAACGTCGACTTCGCTTGATCCCGCGTGGGGCTCCACAAGACGAGTGACGTATTGTAGTCGCACACTTTGTTCACGGCCGTCGCGAGATACGTCGCGACGGCGTCCGCATAGGCTGCAACTCCGATGCCGCGTTCGCGGAGTGGGGTGGGGTCGGCGGGCAGGCCGGCCGCGCGTGCGTCCGCCACCACCTTCTCCTGGGCCTCGGCCACCAGATCGGAAAATGTCGTCAGCGCCACCAGCTGACGGGGAGTGAAGAGCGAGGCGGGTGTCTCTAGGCCAAAATTGCGGCACCAGACATCCCGTGGGTTTGGTGCAAGCTCGACATCTAGCCCTGTTAGATCGACAGGTGGCAACCCATCGACAAACGGTGTGGCACTCGGGGGTAGATAGGTTCGAGTACCTTTACTGTCCACTACTACAGCCGTTGCGACCTCACGAATCTTCTTGGCTATCCCCTGCCGCGCCACGTAATCGCGGGTGGTGACCTCGCCGCAATGCAGACATTGGAAAATGCCGGATTTTCCCCGTTTCAGGCCCTTCGTCGGGTCAGGAAAGCCGCGTGGCGGATTATCTGATACCTTGAACGTCAGAGGCGCTCCTGGAGCAGAAGGAATCAGAAATTTTCCCTGGCCTCGCTTTGACGAAAGAACGAAGGAGCTGATGAGCGGTGTCTCGCGTTGGCAGGCAGGATTTGGACAAACCACGGTTCGTGCCCAGAGCCAGGCGATCACCGTCGCCTTTGACCCGTCGGGCAGCGTCGCCTTCGGATAGAGATGCCCGATGCGGCGCTCGGCTTCGTCGCGCATCCATTGTCCGTAATAGCGCACATCCTCGGCCAGTCCCTGCGCGCCTTTCCAGGCGCGAAGCTGACCATGCGCCGCTTCCGCCCGCGCCTTTGGGTTGACCGGCGGCCGGCCGGCAAATTTCGGCGGAATCTCGACCAGCGCCTTGGAGATAAGAACCGCGACGGGATTGAGGTCCGAGCCGTAGGCGCGGAGGCCCAGGCGCTGCGCCTCCAGCGGGATCGAGCCGCCGCCGCAGAACGGGTCGTAGACGGGGGGCGCGTTGGTCTGGAGATAGTTCAGGATTGCGCGACCGTCGTCGCGCGGCGGCGGCTCCTCGCCGAGGCCCCAGGCGACGGAGCGGGCGATTTCCCAGCGCGCCGCATTGAAGATCTCCTCGTTGTTGGAGGCTTCCCAGGGCACCATGAGCTCGATGATCCGGTGCAGGCGCTTGCGCTCCGCTTCCTGGGCCTCCTCGGTCGGGAAGCGGTCGGGCCAGGAGGACGGGTCGTCCACCAATTGCGAAAGCAGCACCGCCCGGCACGCCGCCAGAGGCCGGCGCGCCCACCAAAGGTGCAGCGTGGAGGGATGCCCATGCCGGATCGACTTTTCGCGCGCGGAGGCGGCGTTGATCGCCTCCAGCGGGATCGAGACTTCGATGAGTTTCTTGCGGATGGCCAAGACGTCTTCCCCCTCGGCGGCTCAGGCGGCGGCGCCGAGGTCCTCATCGAGCTCCTCACGCTCCAGCCGGTGATGGTTGACCAGCAGGGTGCGAATGGTGAGGTCTGAGACCTGGAAATGCTCGGCCGCGTCCGCCTGGGCTTCGCCGGAATAATCGCCGTCCAGCATCGCCTCCACTGCCTCGAACGGGGCCAGCAGCTCGGCGGCGAAGGACCGCTGCATCTTCTGGCGATAGGTGTAGGCACGGGTTGCGGGGTGCAGCTTGCCGGGTGGAGCGGCGACGATCCGATCGGCGAGCAGACGCGCGAGCTCGAAGCGCCGCCCGGTCGGCCAGCGGGAGCGCAGGACAACGCGGCTCTCGGTCTCGTTGCGATCGAGCGCGAAGGACAGGTTCGGGCCGGTCCGATCTTCGGTGAGCACCTGCATTTCCGCCCCGGCCAGGCGCGCCAGCGTGTCGTTGGTGATTGGCCTTTCCCCCAGCCCCTCCTGCTCGCGGAGCCCGCGGGCGGCGTCGGCACCGAGCTTCCAGGCTGGTACGTCGCGCGGGGGCGAGAGGGCACCCGGAGCAAGACGGGCGGCGTCGCGCGGCGAGGCGGCAAACCCGCTGCCGGCCGCGAGCCGCCGCAGGTCATCGGCGGTCAGTGGTTTTCCGCCCTGCGCCCGATCCGCCGCCAGTTCCTCCACCGCTCGTTCGCCAAGCACGTGTGCGTCCGTCAAGAGATTGTCGATCACGGCCGGGTCGGCCGTATCGGGTTCCTGGCCAAGCAGTGCCTCCAGCTTCCGTCGCCGCACCGCTTCGCGATCCCGGCGTTCGGCGACCAACTCGGACCAGAGCCGATCCAGGTTGGTCCCATGAACCTGCTCGGCCTGAAGCTGGCCAAGAACCTGGCCGATGAACCGATCCACCTCGCCCTCGAACACCAGGGACGGCACGATGGCGGCACAGTCGCTGATATAGCGGAAAGCGGTGACGGGCCGGGAAGCGGTCGGTTTGGCGATCAGCGCCGTCCTCTCGCCATCGGAGAAGATGGTGATATTCGGCCAGACGTAGCCTTCTCCGATCGTGGTCAGCCGGTGAGCGAAGGGCCAATCCGGGGCGTTGGATCG
The DNA here is from genome assembly GCA_963745975.1 of uncultured Pseudomonadota bacterium. Lineage (GTDB taxonomy): Bacteria > Pseudomonadota > Alphaproteobacteria > Acetobacterales > Acetobacteraceae > JAKAWQ01. Next base: position 41,141 of record CAVUZJ010000007.1, on the reverse strand, counting down.
CGGTTCCCAGCGCAGCCGCCACCAGTTCCAGGCCAGCCACTCGGCCAGATGGTAGGCCGAGACCAACGGGCCGGGCCGAATGCGGTTGACGAAGCCGTCGCGTCCTTCGGTCAGCGACTGGTTGTTGCACAGGATGGCCACGGCGGCGAAGCAGGCGCGTTCTTCGGGCGTGCCTTCATCGAGCCGCTCCCAGTCCGCCGTGATGCTCAGCGTGGGCTGCATCGCCTGGCCCATTCCTTCAGAACGAGGGGCCGGAAATCGTCCTCCTCCTCCAGTCGATAGCCGTGATAGCCGCCACTGTCGATCTTGGCCTCATAGACCTCGCGCTCGGCATCGACGGCCCAGACGTATTTGGGCGCCCCGTTGTCGGGGAAGTCGCTGAAGAGTCCGTCGAGCACCCCCTGCCGGAGCAGTTCGGCCGCTTCGTCCCTCAGGATGACCCGCTTGCCGTCGCAGAGCGACTTCCAGGTGCGGGGATTGACGGGCGGGTGAAAGCCGTAGTCGCCCGGATGCCGCTTGTGGAGCGCACTTCCCGTATAGGTCAGTCGGGCGGCGAGCGCTTCCCGACCGGCCTGGTCGAGCCGGTCGGTTGGAGCTAGCCGCCGCTTCGGATCCCGGCTCCGCCGAGGGGTCACGGCGTCTCCGGCGCGGCGGGAAGGGCCGGGCGGATATCGGTGTGGACGAAATCGTCGCCCTTGAAGAGGAGCGGATGGTCGCTGGCCGCGGCCAGCGCGTAGGAAAAGCAATCGCCGATGTTCAGCGCGGCGCGATGGCGGCCGCGGCCGAAGCGGCGGAAGGCGTCGATGGCGATTTCCGCCTGTTGGGGTGTGACGGCGACAATCTCGAGGCCGGCTAACCGGAAGAAGCGGTCCAGGCGTTCCCTCCCCGCCTCGCGCTTGCGTCCCTCGATCACGAATGCCAGCTCCACCCGAGTCACGGCCGAGATCAGGCGTGTCTCCGCCGCTTCGATCGCCTCGTCGTAACGCCGGTGGTCGGATTCGTCGAACAGGATCGCCGCGATCGCCGAGGTGTCGATCACCATCAGCGCCACATGCCGGTTTCGTCATAGCCGACGATCTCATCCGCGGTGCGCGTGTCGAAGTCGGGGAGTGCCGCACATTCGCGGCCGAGCTGTTCGAGCCGGTCGGCGAGGCGCATGGTCTCGCCACGGCGCAGCCGCTCGCGCTCGAGCCGCTCGGCGAGCGCCTTGCGGATCGCGTCCGTCAGGGTTTCGCCGGTGAGGGCTGCGACCTCGCGGGCGAGGCGGTCGGTCTCCTTGTCCTTCAAGCTGAGCGCCATGCCGCCCTCCCATTTATAGAAAACAGCCTGAGATATAGATAGCGTGGTGGCCGATGTCGAGGCCGGCCCCGCTTAAGCCGCTCGCCGGGCGAGCGAGAGAAGGTCCGCCAGGTTGAACACCACGGCGGTCTCGGCAAAGCCGAGCTCGCGCTGGAAGAAGTGCTGGATGTAGACGGGGGCGTGGGCAAAACCGCTGTCCACCAGCACGAGGGCGAGATGAAAGGCCTCCGGCGCGTTGAGGGAGGCGAGGATCTCGTTCTTGGTCAGGATCACGTCCCGCGCGTCCGCGTGGCGCCCCTTGACCTCGATGAAGCGGAGATGGCCGGCGGGCGTGCGGCTTTCGATGTCCCAGCCCTTCTTTTCGGCGGAGACGTCGCGGGGGGAAAAACCCACGGCCCGCTCGGCAGCCATGACCGCCTCCATGGCGCAGCGTTCGATTTCCGCGCGGGCAGCCGGGTCATCCGCAAAGCCCGTGACCTTCGGCGCGGCCTGGGGCGCGGCGCGCGCATCGAGCAGGCCCTTGGGGATCACCAACGCGGCCCCCCTCAATACGGGCGGCAGGGCGCTGACTTGGCGCTCGCGGTCGAGCTCTGCCTGGCGGGCGTGCAGGCGCTCGACCAGGCGCTGGGCGGTGGCCTCGGCGTTGGTGGCGTTGATGCGCTGCTCCTTGCCGGCACGCTCTTCCTCGCGCAGGCGGGCGGCACGGGTATCCCAATAGTTGATCTCGCGCGTGAGGCGGGCGCGCACCTCGCGCTCGACCTTGTCGATTTCGGCGAGCCGCCGGGTCTTTACCTCGGCGAGGTGGGCGGGGACGAGGTTGGCGATGGCGAAGCCGAGCGCGGGCTGCTCGACGCCGGCGCCGAGCCAGGGTGCCGACACGGCATCGGCGACCAGCGCGCGCTCATCGGCGGTGATCGGGCGGTCGTCGAGATAGGGCGCCGAGCCGCCGTCGGTCGCGGCGCCGTCTTCGGCCAGGAGGATGAACTGGAGGCGTTGCGACACCACGCGGGGCTCGCCCGATTTCGCCGTGCGGCCGTCGCGGATGGCGTGCTCGAGGTAGAGCAGGAGATGTGAGGCGGTGGCGGGATCAGCGTCGTCCACCAGCACGGCGCCCTGGCTCAAAAGGGGTTGGAACCGCTCGAGCACGACATCGACGGCGGCATCGAGGAGCGGGTGCCCGGGGGCGAGCAATTCGGCCTGCGGCTGGCCGGGGATCAGCGCCTTGTCGAACGTGACGCGGGCATAGCGGTCGAGCACCGGATCACCGCGGCCAATGAGGCGATCGCGCTCCTTGAGGATGGAGAGGACACGGGTAATTTCGAACCGGCCGCGCTCACGCTCGACGGTGCGCCCGCCGAGGGTGGAGAAAGCCTCGCGGAAGAACGCACCGATGAAATGGGGTTGCAGACGCCGGGCCTGGGCGCGCTCCATCTCCTCGCGGATCGCGGCGACGGCGTTCGGGTCCATCCCTTCGGAGGTGAGCTTGCGCTCGGCGACCAGGCGTTCGATGGCGGCGACATCGACGGCTCCGTCCACCTTGCGGAACAGCTCCGCGCGCTTCTCCGGCTGCTCGCCGTAGCGGATCGCGTCCACCAGAAGGTCGCGGAGCGCCTGGCCCTCGAAGAGCTCGCCGAGCACGTCGTAGACCTTGCCGCCGAGGGCCGCGCGCGCCTCTTCGAGTTTTTCCAGCAGGCGGCGGTAGACCTCGCCTTCGCGCGTGTTCGCCGCGCAGAGATTCCAGAGATGGCAGATTTCGGTCTGGCCGATGCGGTGGATGCGGCCGAAGCGCTGCTCCAGGCGGTTGGGGTTCCACGGCAGGTCGTAATTGACCATGAGATGGGCGCCGCGCTGGAGATTCACGCCCTCTCCGGCGGCATCGTTGGCGATCATGACGCGCACGACCGGGTCGCTGTTGAAGGCAGCGATGGCGGCGCGGCGGGCCTCGCGGGCGATGCCGCCGTGGATCACGACGACGGCGGCGGCATCGCCGAAGCGGGCGGTGATCTTCTGCGCGAGATATTCCAGGGTGTCCTTGGGCTCGGTGAAGATCAGGATCTTGCGGCGGAGGCCGGTTGCGGCGTCGAGCATGAGCGGCTCGTCGAGAATGCTCTCGAGCTCGCGCCATTTCGCGTCCTGGCCGGATAGTTTCAGCTTCAGAGCGCGCGCTTCGAGGTCCCTGAGGATTGTGATTTCCGCTTCCAGCTCCATCAGGGTCTGGGCGGCGGTGGCGGAGTCAAGGATCTTCTCCTCGACCTCCTCTGCCTCCGCGCCGGGCGCGTCTTCCAGATCGTCCGGGTCATAGGCCGGCAGTGCGGGGCTGATCGAGAGCTTCGCACCAGCGGTGTCGCGACCGATCCGCTCTTCGCCGAGCCGGTCTTCGAGGCGTTTGCGCCTCCGTTCGAGCGAGCGATGAATTGCGGCGGGAGAGGATGCAAGGCGCCGTTGGAGAATTTGGAGGGCGAAGCCGACATTGTTTCGCCGCACACCGTCTGCGTTGCGGTCCGCGCGGTTCATCTCTTCGCGGACATAGGTGGTGACAGCCTGGTAGAGATCCGCTTCCGGCGGGGATAGCTTGTAGCTGGCGGTGTACGCGCGCCGCTCGGGGAAAAGGGGCGTTCCATCGAAGCGGTAGAGCTCTTCCTTGGTGAGCCGGCGCATCATGTCCGAGACGTCCGCCTTGTGAACGCCCTCGCGGAAGCGGCCCTCGAATTGGTCGGCGTCGAGCAATCCCATGAAAAGCTGGAAATCGGCTTCCTTCCCGTTGTGCGGGGTAGCGGACATCAACAGCAGATTGCGGGTGCGGGTGCCGAGCAGCTTGCCCAGCTTGTAACGCTGGGTCTCCTTGACCTCGCCACCGAAATAGGAGGCGGACATACGGTGCGCCTCGTCGCAAATGACAAGGTCCCATTCGGGGGCCGCGGTGAGTTTGGCCTTCAACTCGTCCGAACGGGCGGCCATGTCGAGCCGCATGATAAGCCGGTTGTGCTCGAGAAACGGATTGCCGGTGACCGATGCCTCGATCTGGTCACGGGTGAGCGCGTCGAAGCGAAGACCAAATTTCTCCGATAACTCGTCCTGCCATTGTTCGAGCAGGTTGCCCGGGGCGACGATCAGGCACCGCTCAAGGTCGCCGCGGATCATCAGTTCCTTGATCAGGAGCCCGGCCATGATCGTCTTGCCCGCGCCGGGGTCGTCGGCAAGCAGGAAGCGGAGAGGCTGGCGCGGCAGCATCTCGCCGTATACGGCAGTGATTTGGTGCGGGAGCGCCTCAATCTGCGAGGCACTTACAGCGAGATAGGGGTCGAAGAGGTGGGCGAGCCTGATCCGGTAGGCCTCCGATGCAAGCCGCAGGAGGGCGCCGTCGGCGTCGAAGCCGTAGGCTCGCCCCGCCTCTACCGCCTCCAGCCCGGTCTCCTCGCCGCGAAAGAGCAGCCGCTCGGCGACCCTTCCGTTCACCCGGAAGACGAGATTGAGGGCGTCCGCCCCGAACCGGGCGACCTGCACGATCTCAGCGATCCCGCTGCTGTCGAGGCCGCGGAGCCGGCCCCCAGGCTTGATTTCCTCGAACGGGATCATGGGGCCGCTTATATCCGACCCTTCGATTACAGAATAGCTTCGCTCGCTCCCTACTCTCAGGAGGCGGTCTCGGGCGCGGGAGGGCGTTCGATCCAGGAGACGTGGCGGTGGTTCGGCCCGGAAGATCCGGTCATGGTCCGCCGCGACGCTCCGTAAAGGCCCGATTTAGTGGAAGGGGCGGACGATACCGACTTTGACGATCGTGTCGGGGGCGAGTGGCGTCGCGCTGGCGGGATTGAAGCGCGGCAGGCGCGCGAATTCCTTGGGCGTCATCCCCATCAGCGCCACGTACTGGCCGAGCAGGGCGACATCGGCGACGGGCACGGCGACCGGGGTCGTGCCGAAGCCAAGAAACCCGCCGCGGTTGATGACGAAGAGCAATTTGCCGTCCTGGCGCACGATCGCGGCCACATGGCCGAGGATGGGCTGAGGCTCGATCGGCTGCAGCACGTCGCGACCGGGCAGCAGGCCGACGCGGACGGGCTGCGGAAAGCGCGCCGCCTGCAGCGCTGAGATGTCTTCTGCGTGCGCCGCGCCGGCGAGGAGCAGGAGCGCAAGGATCAAAGCCCGTTGAACCAATTGAACCCCCTCTTCTCCCAATAGCCGGGCTTGTATTCGTTGGTGACCTCGATCGAGGTCAGCCATTTCGCGTTCTTGTAGCCGATCTTGGTCGAAGTGCGCAGCCTGACCGGGTAGCCGTACGGATCGGCCAGGGTTTGCCTTGCATAAGTCATTGCGAGCAGCGTCTGCGGGTGGCGCGCCGACGGCATGTCGATGGAGGTCGGGTAATTGTCCGCGGTGGTGAAATAGAGATAGCGGGCACGCGTGTCCGCACCGACCCGGTCGAGAAAATCGCCCAAGCGCGGCCCGGACCATTCGCCGATATAGCTCCAGCCCTCGGTGCAGATATGCTGGATGATCTCGTCATATTGCGGCAGGGCGGCGAGCCGCTCGATCGTCCAGGGCGAGCGATCGGCGACCCGGCCGCTCACCTCGAGCTTCCAGTCCCTGCCGTCCACCGGTTTCACATCCTCGATGCCGTAATAGGCATTGAACCGCGGCGGCTTCTGCACGAGCGAGGCCGGATAGGTGGGTGCGAGCTTGTTCGGATCGAAGAGCCAGGCCTGCACCTTGTCGTTCCAGGCCGAGATTGCCCTGAGCGCGGATTGGACGGAGGCATCGTTCGACACGTCGCAGCCGGTGAGTGCCACGAGCGCGCCGAGCGAGAACGTGCCGCGGAAGAGGCCGCGCCGCGAGAGCGAGCGGATGAGCGGGCGGTGATTGTCGAGGATGGCCGGATCTGGAGGTGAAGCGGGACGGAAGAGAGACATCATGATTTCTGGCCTCCCACGCGCGGGCCGCCGGTCAGCATCGCGAGCAATGTGCGGGGGACGAGAAGCGATAGCGCCACGTGCACGACGAGAAACCCGACGATGACCGACATGCCGAGAAAATGGATCAGGCGGGCCGACTGGAAGCCCCCGAGCAACGCTGTCAATCCCGAGAACTGGACGGGTTTCCAGATCGCGAGCCCCGAGACGACCTGCGACACGCCGGCGAGGATCACGACGATGTAGAGCAGCTTCTGGATGGCGTTGTAGGTGGTGAGGTCCTCGTGCGCGAGATGGAGATGGAGCGTGTCGCGGATGGTGGTTATGAGGTCGCGCCAGCGGATCGGCAGCAGGCGCATGCGCAGCCGCCCCGTGACGATGCCATAGGCGAGATAGGCGGCGCCATTCAGGGCGAGCAGCCACATCCCGGCGAAATGCCATTCCTGGCTCTGCGCCGCCCAGGTGCCGAGGCGGATCCAGTGGGGGAAGTAGATGAAGTGGAAGATGACGGAATCATTGTAGATGCCCCAGCCGGAGCCGATCATGATCAGCATCGCGAGCGCGTTCAGCCAATGCATCACCCGGATGGGCAAGGGATGCAGCTTGCGGGTGCGCGGATGCGCGAGGGTTGGCTTCTGCCTCTCCGGGAGGATCTCGGGAACGGGTTGCGTCAGGCTCATGAGGTCGCCTCTTCGGCTTTTGCGTGGAGGTTGGTGTCTCGGAACGGCTCTGGTTTTCCGAGGGTGGGGATGACCGGCGCCAGTGCCCGATCGCAGAGTTTCGTGGGAAGCGAAGCGATCACGAAACGCCGCGTGAATCGGGCACTTGGACAAAGACCTATGTGCCAGCTTTCTATGAAAGCTGGCACTAGAGGCTCCAGCGCATCCCGCAGTTGCGGCACGGGGAAGGCGGCGTGTCGGAGAGGAGTGAGGTGCGGAAGTCCCGGTAGGCCGGGCTGTTCCAGATCTCCCTGAGATCCTGCTGCATCGCATCGCCGAGCGTGTAGTTGGAATAGCCGCGCACGGAGAAAGGAGCGATGCAGCAGGGCAGCGCCCGCCCATGGGCGGTGAAATACATGAGCGACCAGGGCCTGCGGCAGGTCGACCAGGCGCGGTCGTCCTGGCGCTTGAGGCTGAGGCCGGGCTCGGTGGCGCCGGAGGCGTCAAGCGTCACGCCGAGCTCCGCGCCGATCGCCTGCGCCGCTGCGATGGCGGCGCGCTCCTCGGCTCGCGTGTTCTCGAAGAGGGACTGCTCGGCGGCGGCCATGCCGTAGCCCTCCTCGTCGAAAACGAGGCGCTGGAGATGCACCTCCGCGACACCCATCTCGGCTGCCAGGCGCACGAAGGCGGGAAGTTGCTCCACGGTCTCCTTGAGGCCGGTGAGCCAGAGCGAGACGCGCGGCGAGGCCGCGTCAATCTCTTTTTGGTAGGCGGTGAAGGCGCCGAGATTGCGGACGATGCGGTTGAAGAAATCCTTGCCGCGAACCTTGAGGTAGGACGAGCGGTCGGCGGCGTCGAGCGAGACGCGGAGCTCGTCGAGGCCGGTGTCGATCCATTGCTGGAAGCGCTTGGGGTGCATCAGCGTGCCGTTGGTGTTGAAGAGCACGTAGATGCCGCGTTCCTTGAGGTAGCGGATCATCGCGGGGAGATTCTTCACCAGCATGGGCTCGCCCACGCCGTGCAGGACCACGCGGGCGACGTTGGGCACCTGATCGACGATCCGGGTGAAGAGATCCCAGCTCATGTCCGCCGGCGGCTCGAGGGTTTCGAAGGTGCGCGGGCAGGTTTCGCAGAGCAGGTTGCAGCGGTTCGTGGTCTCGAGATAAAGGCAGACGGGCGGGGCTTCTGCGTAGGCATGACGGTCCGCGGCGACGCCCTCGAAATAGCGGCGCGGGTCCTTCAGGGTTGCCGCATCGGACATTCTTCGTCTCCTTTCGGGGCGAGGGAGAAGCGCGCGCTGCGGCCGCTTCGGCGGAGAAGATCGGCGGCGAGGAAAGCTGCCGCCGGCAGGTAGATCAGGCCGCGCCAGAAGAACTCGCCGTGCGGCCAGGGCGCGATATAGAGGAGCAACGGCGCGGCAGAGAGCCAGAGCACTGCGCGCATTGGTGCGACGATCGCGGGCAAGGCGAGCCAGGCGAAATACCAGGGATAATGCGGGCTGAGGGCGACCATGGCGCAGGCAGCGAGCATGGCGGTGTCGCGACAGAGGAGCGTGACGTCGCCCGCACTTTCGGGGTTGCGGCGGCGGAGGATGAAGAGTGCGAGTGCCCCGAGGGAAGAAGCGGCGAGGACGAGATAGGCAGGCGTTGCCCAGCCTGGGAGGGCGACGAGCTTGGAGAGGCCTTCGAGCAGCCAGAAGCCGTTGCCGGCGTCGTACCCTTCCTGCGCGCCGTACGCGGGCAGGAAGCCCAGCACATGGCGGCCGGCGGAGCTGTAGAGCAGGTAGAGGGCCACGATGACGGCAGCACCTGCGAGGGCGGGACGCCAGAACCGGCCGCCGCGCACGAACGCGGGTGCGACGACGACGGGCAGGAATTTCACCAGCGTGGCAGCGCCGAGCACCGCGCCCGCCCAACCGTCGCGATGACGCGCCCTGAGCAGAAGGGCGAGGCCGAGCAGCCCGATCGCCAGCGCATCGGCATGGCCGCCGGCGGCGAAGGACCAGAGTGCGAGGGGATTCCAGGCGTAGATGAGGATCCGTTCGCGCGGCAGGCCGGCCAGAAGGAGGAGCTTCAGCATGCAGGCGACGCCAAGGACCTCGAAGCCCACCATGGCGAGCTTCATCGCCGTCACGCTGTCGCGGATGCGCCCGACCGCGGCGAAGACGAGCTCCGCCATCGGCGGATAGATCGTCCGAGCATAGTTGCGCCGGTTGATGTGGGGATAGACACGCCGGTCGCGCAGGAAGGCAAGCGCGGGATCGGCGGGGACATAGCGGTAGGGATTGATGCCGGCGGCCTGGACGCGGCCATCCCAGACATAGCGGTAGACATCGCTCGAGAGGAAGGGCGGCGCGACGACGAGCACCGCACGGAGTGCTACGGCGATGAAGATCACGGCCCAGAAAGCGTGCTTAGGGAAAGAGTGGCGGAGGACCAGGCGAACGGCGAGGAAATAGACCGCGGCCGCGGCCATCATCAGGACGACGATGTCGTTCTGGCGCGTGATGCGATCTTCCGTGTCCAGGCGCGGCACGTGCAGGGCGAGCGTTGCGAGCGTGAGTACCGCGAGGAGCGCGCCGAGGCCGAGGAGGGCGAGGAAGGATCGCCTCATGACGAAGCGAGCGCCGCACGGAGGCCGAGACGCTCGATCGCGGCCGCGGTGCTCGGGGCCGCGTAGCCGGCGCGCTCCTCGAGGAGCGTCGCGAGCGAGTCCGCATCGTCCACGTCGTACCAGGGCTCCAGCTCGAAGACTTCGAGGCCAAGGGCGCGGGCGCGCGCGCGCGTTGCCTCGGCGACGGAAGCGGTGCTCCAGGCGATATCCGCGAACAGCGAGGCGTGCGGTGCCGTCATGCCGAGGAGATAATAGCCACCATCGTCGCAGGCGCCGAGGACGATCCTTCCCGCGGCGAAACGCGGCGGGGCCAGCGACGCAAGCGCCGCCTGCACCAGATAGTGCGTGGGGAGGGTCGGGATGTCGGAGCTCAGCACGCAGGCTGCCCCGTGCCCTTCGGCCAGCATGCCCTGGATCGCGTGCAGCAGGCAGCTTCCGAACCCTTCCACGCCCGGCGTCGGCGGGATGCTGCCGTCCGCCGGGATGAGCCTTGTGCCCACGGCGAGATGCTCGCGGAGAATGTACTCGGTGCCGATCGGCGCGTACGCCGCATAGCGCGCGATTGGCGCGTCACGTGCCGCCGCGCGCAGATTTTCGGTCGTATCGCGGAGGAAGGCGGCGCCCAGCGTGGCGGCCTGCTCGGGCCTGAGCGGCGGGCAGAGCCTCGTTTTCGAGCGGCCGATCTCGGGGGTTTTGGCCATCACGGCGATTGCGCAGAGGCCGTCGCCGGTCCTTGTCACGTGGCCCATTGGCGCCCCCACCTTACGAGCGGGCTGCGGAGAGACGGGCGGCGCCGATGATGTGGCCGTCATCCGCCTGCAACAGGACCGCGACCTCCTCGCCCGCGGGCGCCGGCGCCTGCAACTCGAGCGCCCGACCGGACCACGCGCCGACAAAACTCATCGAGCGGACGATGTCGGTTTCAAGGAGCGTGCGCCCGCCATTCTCGCCGAACCCGACATGGGTCCGGTGCCGGCGATCGTATCCGATCAGCAGAACGGTTCCGCGACCGGCGCCGGCGCCGATGGTGATCGTCACCGTCTCGTCATGGCGCGTGAGGGCGACCGGAGCGGCGGTCCGGTCCTTTGCCTCCGCGCGCGCCAAGGCTGAAATGACCGCGGAACGATCGGAACCGATGACGTCCTCTCTGCCGTCCACCACCAGATCGGGCGTATAGACTTCCGGGCTGACACCGAGCGCGACGTAATTGCGTTGCCGCTCGGTCGCGCCCGGGAAGGAGAACGGGTCGCGCCAGCCCAGACCGTTCCAATAGGTGACGTGGAACGTCAGCAGCAGGAGATCGGGGCGAGTGCCGGCGAGAGCGGTGATGAGCGCGTCCGCGGGCGGGCAGGACGAGCAACCCTGGGACGTGAAGAGCTCGGCCACCACGGGGCGGGCGCTGGTCTGGGCCGAAGCGACGGCGGGCGCCAGGCATCCCCCGAGGAACGCTATCGAAAAAGCAAGCCAGCCTAGGCGCATCGAGACCTCCTTGCGGCGACCGGGGCCCCTCGGCGCGATCGCCCGCCCCCTGCCGTGGGCCTCGCTCGTCGCCGGATCGTGCCCGCTCGGTCGTAATACTCGCGGCGGCAGGGCGCGGTTGCAGGCGGAGCGAAATAAATAATCGTTTTTGGTCAGTAGGTTATTACTGGAGTGAGTCCTGCGGCGGGCCCGACCGGCGGAGCGGTCGAGGGGATTGACGGAGATCAATGCCGGTCCCGGATCGGGAAGAGCCTGATTGGTTGCCGTGACTGGAGCGAGTCGGTCGGACCATGGACGATCCCGAACTGAAGCGCATTGTCGAGGACGAGCTGGCGTGGGCGCCGCATCTCGACGCCTCCGCCGTTAGGGTGGGTGCACGGGAGGGCGTCGTCCGGTTGAGCGGATTCGTCTCCAGCCTGGCCGAGAAGAGGGCGGTGGAGCGCGCCGTTTGGCATGTTCGCGGGGTGCGCGGGATCGCCCAGGAGATCGAGGTGCTGATACCGGTGGCGCGGCGGCGCTCCGACGACGAGATCGCGCATAGCGCGGTGCATGTGCTGCGCTGGGACGCGGAGGTTCCGGACGAGCGGATCGAGGTCAAGGTCGAGCGCGGCGTCGTCACGCTGATCGGCGCCGTCGACCGGCAGTTCGAGAAGGCCGAGGCCGAGGAGCGCGTCCACAAGCTGGCGGGCGTGACCGCGGTCGATAATCGGATCGTGGTTCGGCCCGGGAAAACGGTGAAGGATATCGCGGGCGCGGTCGAGCTTGCGTTCCTCCGCAACGCGAAGCTGCATGGCGCCGGGATCGTTGTCGGCGCCGAGGGATCAAAAGTGACGCTGAGCGGGCTGGTGCCGAGCGTCGACGACCGCGAGGCCGCCGCGGACGTGGCGTGGCGCACGGCGGGCGTGGGAGACGTGGAGAACCGTCTCGTTGTCCGGCCCTGAGGCAGAGCCGCGCATCGCCACGCTGACGGTCAATCCGGCCGTCGACATCGCCAGCACCGCGGCGGCGGTGGTGCCGACGCACAAGATCCGGACGTCGGACGAGCGGTTCGACCCGGGGGGCGGCGGCATCAATGTCGCGCGCGTGATGCACGCCTTGGGCACCGATGCGTTGGCCGTGATCATGACCGGTGGCGTGACGGGGCGGCTGGTCGAGGAATTGCTCGACGAGGAGGGCGTTCGGTGGCGATGCTTGCCGATCGGGGGGCGGACGCGGATCAGCCTCAACGTGCACGACCGGCAGAGCGGGCTCGAGTACCGGTTCGTGGCCGAGGGGCCCGATGTCGGCGAGGTGGAATGGCGGCGCGCGCTCGACGTGCTCGGTGAAGTGGAGGCGGAATGGATCGTCGCGAGCGGAAGCCTGCCGCGCGGGGTTCCGGCGGATTTCTATGCGAAGGCGGCCGCGATCTCCGCGCAGCGAGGGCGGCAATTCGTGCTCGACACGTCCGGCGCCGCGCTCGGCGCCGCGGTCGGCCCCGCGGGCGGGCGTCACATCGCGCTGCTCAAGCTGAGCCTCGGCGAGCTCGAGTTCCTGATCGGCTCGCAACTTCGGGAGCGCGAGCGGCAGGAGAAGGAAGTCGTGGCACTGCTCCGCGGCGGCGCGGCGCGGGCCATTGCGGTCAGCCTGGGGCGCGAGGGCGCGCTTCTCGCAAGCGCGAACGGCGTCGTCCGGCTTGCCGCGTTGCCGGTGAAGGAACGGAGCGCGGTGGGCGCCGGAGACAGTTTTCTCGCCGGGCTCGTGCTCGGGCTGGCGCGTGGGTGGCCGGAGCGCGAGGCGCTGGCGTTGGCGGTCGCGGCCGGATCCGCGGCCGTCACCACCTATGGGACCGCGCTCGTGCGGCGCGAGGAGGTGGAGGCGCTGTTCCGCAAGCTTTGCCCGGTTGATGCAGGTCAACGCGCGGGGAGCGCGATCGGTGTGAAGGAAACATAAAGTCCGGAGGAGACGATGGAAAAATCCGTAGTACCGGTTCGCTGGTTCGCGACGCTGGGACTGGCCGATGTCCCGGAGGTGGGAGGCAAGAACGCCTCGCTCGGCGAGCTGGCGAGCCATCTCGGCGCGGCCGGCGTGCGGGTTCCGAACGGCTTCGCGCTCACCGCAGGCCTCTATCGCGATGCCCTGACCCAAGCCGATGCGTGGCCCAAGCTGCACGGCCTGCTCGATCCGCTCGACGTCACCGATGTTGCGGCGCTAAACCGTGCCGGGGAAAGGGCGCGGGCGATCGTGCATGATGCGACCGGCACGGAAGAGATGCGCGCGCTGATCGCCTCCGCTTACGCCAAGCTCGAGGAAGAATATGGCGCGAGGGCGGCGGTTGCGGTGCGCAGCTCGGCGACCGCCGAGGACCTGCCCACAGCGAGCTTTGCCGGCCAGCACGACAGCTATTTGAACGTGAGCGGGGCGGACGACGTTTTCGAGGCGTGCCGCCGCTGCTTCGCATCCCTGTTCACGGATCGCGGCATCGTCTATCGCGCCAATAACGGGTTCGACCATTTCAAGGTCGCGCTGTCGGTGGGCGTGATGAAGATGGTGCGCTCGGACAAGGCGTCGAGCGGGGTGATCTTCACGCTCGACACCGAGTCCGGCTTTCGCGACGTGGTCTTCATCACGGGGTCGTACGGGCTTGGCGAGAACGTGGTGCAGGGAAAGGTCGATCCGGACGAGTTCTACGTGCACAAGCCGACGTTTCGTGCTGGCAGCCGGGCGGTGCTGCAGCGCACGCTCGGCGGCAAGCAGCGCACGATGGTGCTCGCACCGGGCCATGTCGGGGCGAGCACGAAGGACGAGGAGACGAAGCCCGAGCTTCGCGGGCGCTTCTGCCTGACGGATACCGAGGTGCTGACGCTCGCGGATTACGCGATCCGCATCGAGGAGCACTATTCCGCGGCCGTGGGCCATCCCGAGCCGTTGGACATCGAGTGGGCGAAGGACGCCATCGATGGAAAGCTCTATATCGTGCAGGCGCGTCCCGAGACCGTGGCATCGCGGAGAGAGGCCGGGATGCTCGAGACTTATACGCTGCGGGCGGCAGCGCAGCCGATCGTCACCGGCAAATCCGTCGGCGAGAAGATTGCGGCGGGCACGGCGCGGATCGTCCGCGGCGTTGCCGACCTTGCGGCGTTCCGTCCGGGCGAGGTGCTGGTTGCGCCGGAGACCCGCCCGGACTGGGAGCCGGTGATGAAGACGGCCGGCGCGATCGTCACCGACCACGGCGGACGCACCTGCCATGCCGCGATCGTGGCGCGCGAGCTCGGCGTGCCGGCGGTTGTGGGTACGGGGGACGCGACGGCGCGGCTCAAGAGCGGGGAGAGCGTGACCGTCTCGTGCGCGGGCGGCGAAGTGGGCGCGGTGTATGCGGGAGCGCTGCCGTTCGATGTCGCTCGCGTGGATGCGCGGACGCTTCAGATTCCGAAGACCGCGATCATGGTCAATCTCGGCAATCCGGAGCTCGCCTTCCGGACAGCGATGATGCCGAATTCCGGCGTCGGGCTGGCGCGCATGGAGTTCATCATCGGCGAGCATATCGGCATCCATCCGATGGCGCTCGTGCATCCCGAGCGGATCGAGGCGAACGACCGGGCGAGGATTGCGGCGCTGGCGGCCGCCGATGCGTCGCCGAGGGAATTCTTCGTCCGCACGCTTGCGGAGGGCGCGGGCACCATCGCGGCGGCGTTCTGGCCGAAGCCGGTGATCATCCGGCTCTCGGACTTCAAGACCAACGAGTACGCGGAGCTGATCGGGGGCGCGCCGTTCGAGCCGCGCGAGGCCAACCCGATGCTCGGGTTTCGCGGGGCGTCGCGCTACGCCCATCCGGCGTACGCCGAGGGGTTCGCGCTCGAATGCGCGGCACTCCGCCGCGTGCGGGAGGATATGGGGCTTACCAACCTCGTGGTGATGGTGCCCTTCTGCCGGCGGGTCGAGGAGGCGACGAAGGTGATCGCGGAGCTCGCGAAGCACGGGCTCAGGCGCGGCGAAAATGGGCTCGAGATCTACGTGATGTGCGAGATCCCCAACAATGTGATCCAGGTCGATTGCTTTGCCGACGTGTTCGACGGCTTCTCGATCGGCTCCAATGATTTGACCCAGCTCACGCTCGGCGTCGATCGCGACTCGGACATCGTCGCCTTCGACTTCGACGAGCGGGATCCGGGGATGCTGGAGATGCTGAGGCTCGCGGTGACGGGCGCGCAGCGCAACGGGCGGAAGGTGGGGATCTGCGGCGAGGCGCCGGCCAATTATCCGGAGATCGCGCGATTCTTGAGTGGGATCGGCATCGATTCGATCAGCGTCAATCCCTCGAGCCTGCTGCGCACCATTGAAGTGGTGCGCGAGGCGGAGGAGGTGGAACCGCCGCCGCCGCGTGCCGCAGTTGCTGCCGCTTAGGGAGGCTGTGGAAGGAGGCGGTGGGCGACGAGCCAGGAGGCGGCGCGTTCCCAGGCGATGTCGGTGTCGCCGCGGAGCGAGGCGTTGCCGGCGGCGATCATTTTTCCCGTGGCGACCGAGCGGATGATGATCGTCATGTTGATGATCAGGTCCGAGACCTTCTGCACCCAGCCGGTGACCACTGCCTGGGCGCCGAGCTGGCGCGCGAGGGAGACGGCGCAGGTCGTGCAGCCGACGAGGTCGTTCTCCGCGATCGCGCGCGCGATCGGCTGCGTGTCGACGGCTGCGTAATCGCCCGAGCGCACGAGGAGCTGTTGGATTTGGCGGTCGACCAGGCGGAGCCGAGCGAGGTCGGCGGGCTCCGGTGGTGCGTTGGGCGCGGGGAGGCTCGTGTCCTGGAGAGTGAAGGGGAGAAAGGCGGTTCTGAGGGGCGCGGCGAGCGCCGGCGCGGGGAGGAAGAGGCAGGCGAGGAGGAGGGACGACATGATAGCGCTTACGCGGCGCTGCGGAGAAAGGCCGATCCTGTGGCCCCTCGACATGTTTCGTTCCCCTCCTGATCGCGGCAAATGCGGGTGTGTAATTATTGCTGAACCGTTACCATGTTGGCAGGCGGGTAGCTCAGTCGAGGCAGGCGGCGCGGAGCCTTGGCGAAGGCGCGGGCGCGGTGGGTGTCGGCGCGTTTCTGCCCAGGCGGTCATCTCGCCATAGGTGAGGCTGGAGCCGAAGGGGAGGAACATCGGGTCGTAGCCGAAGCCGTTCGTTCCGCGCGGGGGCCAAACCGCGGTGCCGTCGACGCGGCCGAGGAAGGTCTCGGTGTGGCCGTCCGGCCAGGCGAGCGCGAGCGCTGAGACGAACCAGACGCGGCGGTCGGGGTTTTCGCCGATCTCGGCGTGGACGCGGGCCATGGCGGAAGAGAAGTCGCGGTCCGGTCCGGCCCAGCGGGCGGAATGGATGCCGGGGCGACCGTCGAGGGCGGAAGCGCAGAAGCCGGAATCGTCGGCGAGGGCCGGCAGATTGGCGGCCTTGGCGGCGGCGAGGGCCTTGAGGCGGGCATTGGCACCGAAATCGGGTTCCGTCTCGTCCGGTTCGGGAAGACCGAGGGCGGCGGCAGAGGCGATTGTGATGGCGTAGGGCGCGAGGAGCTCGGCGATCTCGGCGAGCTTTCCCTTGTTGTGGCTGGCGAGCACGAGGCGGGCGCCGCGTTCGAGGCGGCGGGGCATCAGAGGTCGGATCGCGGACGAGCGAGATCGCCGGAGGCGATCGAGCGCCGCGTGAATCCGACCGAGAAAAAGGGCAGAGCGTGTTCAGCCATGCTGAACATGCTCCAAAGCTTGCTTCTGGAGGGCGAAGAGCTGCGCGCAGCCGGCGCGGGCGAACGAGAGAAGGGAGAGGAAGTCGGGCTCGGAGAAGGTCTTGCGCTCGGCCGTGCCCTGGATCTCGACGATGCCGCCCAACTCGGTGAGGACGAAGTTGGCGTCCGCGTCGGCCGAGGAATCCTCGGCATAGTCGAGATCGAGCGCGGCCGCCCCCTCGACGATGCCGCAGGAAACGGCGGCGACCTGGCCGGTGATGGGCGAGCGGGGAATCACCTTCATCCGCTCGAGGTGGCGAAGTGCGAGGACCAGGGCGACGTATCCGCCGGTGATGGCGGCGCAGCGGGTGCCGCCGTCGGCGTTCAGCACGTCGCAGTCGACGGTGATGGTCACCTCGCCCAAGCGGGCGCGGTCCACCACCGCGCGCAAGGAGCGCCCGATCAGGCGCTGGATCTCCTGGGTGCGGCCGGACTGGCGGCCGCGGGCGGCCTCGCGGTCGCCGCGGGTGTGGGTGGCGCGGGGGAGCATGCCGTACTCGGCGGTGACCCAGCCCTGGCCGGAATTGCGCAGGAAGGACGGGACCTTGCCCTCGACGCTGGCGGCGCAGAGGACCTCGGTGCCGCCCATGCGGATGAGGCAGGAGCCCTCGGCGTGGTGGGCGAAGCCGGGGGTGAAGGAGATGTCGCGCAGGGCGTCGGCGGCGCGGCCGGAGGGGCGCATTGGGGATTCCTGAGGGGTTTGGGGGCGGGTTCTTAGCGCCGATGGGCGGCGGGAGAGAACCCCCTGCCCTGCCCTATCCGGCCAGGGCGGAAGCAACCCAGGCGGCCCAGGCGAGGGTTGCGCGATCCTCGCCGGCCCGGCCGACGATCTGGATGCCGAGGGGCAGGCCGCGGGGCCCGGTGCCGGCGGGGACGGTGACGCAGGGGAGATGGAGGCTGGTCCAGATGAAATTGAAGACCGGGTCGCCGGTGCAGCCGAGTCCCTCGGGCGCCTCGCCGGGAGCGGAGGGGGTGAGGAGGATGTCGAGGTCCTCCATCGCGGCCGGGAAGGCGTTGCGGGACTCGAGGAAGGTGGCGCGCGCGGCGGCGAGGGTCGCGGCGGATTGAGCGAGGCCGAAATCGAGGCGGTCGAGCAGCTGATCGCTGATCCGGGCGCGGGCATGGGCGAGCTCCCAGGCCAATGCGCGGGCGCTCTCGGCGTTCATCACGATCGGGTGGGCTTCGGCGAGGCGCGGGATCGGCTCTGGGAGCTCGCGATCGGCGAGGTGCGCGCCGGCGCGGGCAAGGGTTTTGGCGACGGAGGCGAAGAGCGAATTGGTCTCGGGGGCCGCGTGGGGCCAGGAGGGCGAGCGGCAAAGCCCGATGCGCGGGGGACGGGGCAGTGCCCGGTCCGGGTCGCCGAGGTCTGCGCCCGAGACGGCGGCGGCGAGGAGCGCGCAGTCGGCGGTGCTCCGGGCGATGACGCCGATCGTGTCGAGGCTGTCGGACATGAGCTTCATGCCGGCGCGGCTGATCAGGCCGAAGCTCGGCTTGAAGCCGACGACGCCGCAGAAGGCGGCGGGGCGGATGACGCTGCCGGCCGTCTGGGTGCCGAAGGCGAAGGGGAAGAAGAAGTCGGCGACGCCGGCGGCCGAGCCGGAGGAGGAGCCGCCGGGCGTGTGGGCGGGATTGGCGGGGTTGGCGGTGGGGCCGGGCTTGCGCGTCGCGAACTCGGTGGTGACGGTCTTGCCGATGACGGCAGCACCCGCGGCGCGGGCGGCGGCGACGGCGGCGGCATCGGCACGGGGGCGCCAGCCGTGCCAGATGGGGGAGCCGTATTCGCTTGGCATATCAGCGGTGTCGAGCACGTCCTTCACGCCGAGCGGAAGGCCGTGGAGCGGTCCGGGTAGAGCAGTGGAAGCGGATGTGCGGGCGGCGGAGGGGTCGAGGAAGGCGAAGGCGTGCACCGTGGGCTCGCGGTCGGCGATGCGGGCGAGGGAGGCCTCCATCAGCGCCTCCGGGCGGAGTTTTCCGCTCCGGATGAGGGCGGCGGCTTCGGTTGCGGTGAGGCGGGAGGGGTCTTGCATGGGCGGATAGTGCCCCGACGGGCGGAGGATGGAAATTGCCCTATGGAAGTCATTGGGGCCGTCGCTATTTGGGGCGATGCCCGAAGGCGTAGAGTGGCGCGGGGGAAGGGGGCGGAATGGCGATGGATCAGCCGACGGGGCCGAAGCCGGGCACTCTGGGAGCTCAAGGGGCGGGACCTCAGGGTGCGGCGCGACTGCCGGGCGGGCTCGATGCCCGTTCGGCCGCGATCCTGCGTGAGATCGTCGAGCAGTATGTCGAGACCGGCGAGCCGGTGGGAAGCCGTACGCTCTCGCGGCTGCTGCCGATCGCGCTCTCGCCGGCGACCATCCGCAACGTGATGGCCGACCTCACCGATGCCGGCCTGCTCTTCGCACCGCACACCTCGGCCGGACGGCTGCCGACCGAGCGGGGGCTGCGGCTCTTCGTCGATGGCTTGCTTCAGTTCGGCGAGCTTGCCGAGGACGAGCGCGAGACGATCAGCGCCGCACTCGGAGCGGCGGGGCGGAGCCTCGAGGACACGCTCGCCGAGGCGGGCAGCCTGCTGGCCGGGCTCTCGGCGGCCGCCGGGCTCGTGCTGGCGCCGAAATCGGAGGGGCCGGTGAAGCATATCGAGTTCGTCCCGCTCGGCGAGCGGCGGGCGCTCGTCGTGCTGGTGAGCGCGGACGGGCACGTCGAGAACCGGGTGATCGAGACGCCGCCGGGCTTGCCGCTCTCGGCGCTGCAAGAGGCGGGAAATTTCCTCAATGCGCGGCTGGCGGGCCGGACGCTCGCCGAGCTGCGGGGCGCCGTGGCCGAGGAGATGGCGGCGGACCGCACGACGCTGGATGGGCTGGCGGCAGGGGTGGTCGAGGCAGGGCTCGCCACCTGGACCGGCGAAGGGCGGGGGGCCAGCCTGATCGTGCGCGGCCAGGCGCGGCTCTTGGCGGACGTGACGGAGATCGAGCGGCTGGAGAGCATCCAGCTTCTGTTCGAGCGGCTGGAGACCGAGGAGACGATCCTCCGGCTGCTCGAGCTCGCCGACCAGTCGGAGGGGGTGCGGATCTTCATCGGCGCCGAGAGCGGCCTCTTCGGCACCTCCGGGGTGGCGATGGTGGTGGCGCCGGCGCGCAACGCGGCGAACCGCATTGTGGGCGCGATCGGGGTGATCGGGCCGACGCGGATCAATTACGGGCGGATCATTCCGGTGGTCGATTATACGGCGCGGGTGATCGGGCGGCTGCTGGGATAAGGACGGCTTGTGCGGAGGCGCGGCCCGCCCTAACTCAGCCGCGCCATGATGATGCACGAACCCGAAATGCAGGATCCCAGTCCGGCGAACGACGACGCCGGGGCCGGGGCGCGGGCGATGCCCGAGACGCCGGAGGAGCTGATGCGGGCGGCGAGCGCCCGCATCAACGAGCTCGAGGCCGAAAAGGAGTTGTTTCGCGACCGCTGGATGCGCGCGGAGGCGGAGATCGCCAATGTACGGGCGCGGGCGAAGCGCGAGGTCGAGGATTCGCGGCTCTTCGCCGTACAGAAATTCGCCCGCGACATCGTCGAGGCGGCGGAGAATCTGCGGCGAGGGCTCGAGAGCCTGCCCAAGCCGGCGAGCGGGGAGCCGGAGGTCGTGAGCCGGCTGCGCGAGGGGTTCGAGGGGATCGAGCGGGGGCTGATCGCAGCGCTGGAGCGCAACGGGATCCGGCGGGAGGACCCGACCGGGGCCGCCTTCGATCCCAACCGGCACCAGGCGATGGCCGAGCAGGAGAGCCTCGAGCACCCGCCGGGGACGGTGCTGGCGGCCTGGACCCCGGCATGGACGCTGAACGGGCGGCTGCTCAAGCCGGCGATGGTGGTCCTCGCCAAGGGCGAGCCGGCCGAGATCGCCCCGCCGTCGAGCGGGCCGTCGAGTGCCCAGGGGGGTGCCGCGGGGGGCAACCCTGGCGGCAAGCCGGGGGCGCCCTCCGGCTTCGACCGGACTGCCTGATGGGCCTTGGACTTCGCCCCGGAATTGCTGCTTATCGCCGTTCGGGGCCTTGTCCGGGAAACGCCCTCTCAATACATGAACACCACTATCCACAACCCGGGGAAGCGGGCGGTGCTTCGGGCCGACCGCATCCGCTGAAAGGAGACTTCGCATGTCCAGCAAGGTGATCGGTATCGATCTCGGCACCACGAACTCCTGCGTTGCCATCATGGAGGGCAAGGACGTTCGGGTGATCGAGAACAGCGAGGGGGCGCGCACGACCCCGAGCATGGTTGCCTTCGCCGACAACGGCGAGCGGCTGGTCGGCCAGTCCGCCAAGCGCCAGGCGGTGACCAACCCGACGAACACGCTCTATGCCGTCAAGCGGCTGATCGGCCGGCGCTACGACGACCCGATGGTGGCCAAGGACAAGAGCCTCGTGCCCTACACCATCGTCCGTGCCGACAACGGCGATGCGTGGGTCGAGGTGAAGGGCAGCAAGTATTCGCCCTCCCAGATCAGCGCCTTCATCCTCGGCAAGATGAAGGAGACGGCGGAGGCCTATCTCGGCGAGCCGGTGTCGCAGGCCGTCATCACGGTGCCCGCCTACTTCAACGACGCCCAGCGCCAGGCGACCAAGGACGCCGGCAAGATCGCCGGGCTCGAGGTGCTGCGCATCATCAACGAGCCGACGGCGGCCGCGCTCGCCTACGGCATGGACAAGAAGAAGAGCGGCACGATCGCGGTCTATGACTTGGGCGGCGGCACCTTCGATATCTCCGTGCTCGAGATCGGCGACGGCGTCTTCGAGGTGAAGAGCACCAACGGCGACACGTTCCTCGGCGGCGAGGATTTCGACGCCCGCGTGATCGACTATCTCGCCGAGGAGTTCCGCAAGGAGCAGGGGATCGACCTCAGGAAGGACCGGCTCGCGCTGCAGCGGCTGAAGGAGGCCGCGGAGAAGGCCAAGATCGAGCTTTCCTCCTCCAAGGAGACCGAGATCAACCTGCCCTTCATCACGGCCGACGCCTCGGGGCCGAAGCATCTCGTGATGAAGCTGACGCGGGCCAAGCTCGAGAGCCTGGTCGACGACCTGGTCGCCAAGACGCTCGAGCCGTGCCGGGCGGCGCTCAAGGACGCCGGCGTGACGGCGGCCGAGATCGGCGAGGTGATCCTGGTCGGCGGCATGACGCGGATGCCGAAGATCATCGAGACGGTGAAGCAGTTCTTCGGCAAGGAACCGGCGCGCAACGTCAACCCCGACGAGGTGGTGGCGGTGGGTGCGGCGATCCAGGGCGCGGTGCTCAAGGGCGATGTCAAGGATGTGCTGCTGCTCGACGTCACGCCGCTCTCGCTCGGCATCGAGACGCTGGGCGGGGTGTTCACCCGGCTGATCGAGCGCAACACGACGATCCCGACGAAGAAGAGCCAGATCTTCTCGACCGCCGACGACAGCCAGACGGCGGTGACGATCAAGGTCTATCAGGGCGAGCGGGAGATGGCGGCCGACAACAAGCTGCTCGGCCAGTTCGACCTGGTGGGGATTCCGGCAGCCCCCCGTGGCGTGCCGCAAATCGAAGTGACCTTCGATATCGACGCCAACGGCATCGTCTCCGTGCAGGCCAAGGACAAGGCGACCGCCAAGGAGCAGCAGATCCGCATCCAGGCCTCGGGCGGCTTGAGCGAGGCCGAGATCCAGAAGATGGTCCGCGAGGCGGAGGCGAATGCGGCGGCGGACAAGGAGCGGCGCGAATACGTCGAGGCGAAGAACCATGCCGATGCGCTGGTCCATCAGGTCGAGAAGACGCTGAAGGAGAACGAGGGCAAGGTCGCGCCGAACGACAAGGAGGAAGCCGAGGCGGCCATCGCTGCGGTCCACAAGGCCGCCGAGGGCACCGATGCGGCGGCGCTGAAGAGCGCGACCGAACGGCTCTCGGCGGTGGCGATGAAGATCGGCGAGGCGATGTACAAGTCCCAGCAGGCTGGGCCCGGCGCGGGCGGGCCCGAGCAGCCGTCTGCTGCCGAGGCCGGACCCTCCGGGAACGGGGAGAAGGTGGTGGACGCCGAATTCGAGGAGGTGGACGAGAACAAGAAGAAGTCCGCCTGACCGCCCGCGCGTCGTTCAGCATGGCGGAGGGCGATAGCGAGGGAAGCCGTATCGCAAGCGCGATACGGCGCCCGCGCCTCCGATGCGGGCAAGACTCCGTGGACATTTCCAGCAATTTTGATGAGCACGATTGCGATGCGGGGGCGCCGTGGCCCGCGGCCGCGGGGATGAGCTGAGGATGGCGAAGCAGGATTACTACGCCACGCTCGGCATTCCGCGCGACGCGGGCGCCGAGGACATGAAGAAGGCCTATCGCAAGCTCGCCATGCAGTACCACCCGGACCGTAACCCGGGGGACAAGGCGGCCGAGGCAAAGTTCAAGGAGGTCAGCGAAGCCTACGACGTGCTCAAGGACGAGCAGAAGCGGGCGGCGTACGATCGCTACGGTCACGCTGCGTTCGACCAAGGCGCAGGCGGCGCAGGGGGCTTCGACTTTGCGGCGGGCGCCGGGCTCGGCGACATTTTCGATCAGATGTTCGGCGAGTTCATGGGCGGGCGCCGCGGTGCGGGAAGAGGGCCGCGACCGGGATCGGATCTGCGCCAGACCGTCGAGATCGACCTCGCGGAGGCCTTCGCGGGGACCAAGACGCAGCTCCGCGTGGCGACGCGGGTGCGCTGCGATGCCTGCAACGGCACCGGCTCGGAGAACAAGGAGCGGGCGCCGGACACCTGCGCGACCTGCGGCGGAATGGGCAAGGTGCGCGCGCAGCAGGGCTTCTTCGTCATCGAGCGCACCTGTCCGACCTGCGGCGGCGCGGGCCGCGTGATTCGCAATCCGTGCCGCATGTGCGGCGGCTCGGGCACGGTGGCGCGCGAGCGCTCGCTCCAGGTCAGCGTCCCGGCCGGGGTGGAAGACGGGACGCGCATCCGGCTCGCGGGCGAAGGCGAGGCGGGAGCGCGCGGCGCGCAGCCCGGAGATCTTTACGTGCACGTGGCGATCCGGCCGCACCCGCTCTTTCAGCGCGACGGCGCCAATATCTTCTGCCGCGTGCCGCTCAGGATGACGCAGGCGGCACTCGGCGCCGAGGTGGAAGTGCCGGTGATCGACGGTACCCGCGCCAAGCTCAAGATCCCGCCCGGCACGCAGGGCGGCGACCAGTTCCGGCTCAAGGGCAAGGGATTCTCCGTGCTGCGCAGCGCGGCGCGCGGCGATATGTACGTGCAGGTCGCCGTGGAGACGCCGCTTCACCTAACGCACCGCCAGCGCGAGCTGCTCGAGGAATTCGAGGAGGAGTCCGCCGGGAACACGAAGGGTCACCCGGAATCGGAAGGTTTCTTTGCCCGCGTGCGGGAATTCTTCGAGAACGGCGGGCGGGGTTGAGGTTCAGCAACTTCCTCTTCCCCGAGAGCCGCGACCCGGCGCGCGACGGCCAGGTGATCGACGAGACCCTGCGCGAGGCACGGCTCTCCGAGGCGCTCGGGGTCGAGGTGATCTGGCTCGCCGAGCATCATTTCGATGGTATCTGCGCCTATGTCGACCCGGTGAGCTTCGCCGCTGCGCTCGCGGCGGCGACGCGGCGGGTGAAGATCGGGTTCGCCGTGGCGCAGATGTCTTTGCATCATCCGATCCGCATGGCCGAGCAGCTCGCGCTGATCGACAATATCAGCAAAGGCCGGCTGATCGTCGGGCTGGGGCGCGGCACCGCCTACAATATCTACGACTATCAGGGCTACGGGCTCGACCACACCGAGGCAGAGGCGCGCCTGGAAGAGGCCGAGGCGATCATGTTCAAGGCCTGGAGCGGCGAGAGTTTCGAGCACCGGGGGAGATTCTGGAACCTCAGGGTGCCGATGCTGCGCCCGCGCCCCTATACGAAGCCGCATCCCTACGTGATCCGCGCGGCCTCCAGCGAGGCGGGAATGCAGCGGATCGCACGCCAAGGACGGCCGTTCATGATGAACGTGCAGCCGACCGCGGTGATGCGCCAGCGGATGGAGCTCTATCGCCGCATTTTGCGCGAGCAAGGCTGCGACGAGGCGGCGGTGGCAAAGAACCTCGAGCAGTGCTGGGCGTGGCGCAACGTGTTGGTGGCCGAGACCGACGCGGAGGCGGAGCGGATCGCGGGCCCGGCGTTCGCGGCGATGCAGGAGCACCGCCAGGCCATGCGCAAGCGCGTCCTCGAGGAGCAGGGGCTTTCGATCGTGCCGGCGGCGGCTCCCGGTGCGGCGCCGCCGGCGCACGCGCTGGCCGAGCATGCGCTGATCGCAGGTTCGCCGGCGACGGTCGCGGAGGCGCTCGCGGACATCGAAGCGATCGGGTTCGGCGGCTTGATCCTGCAGTTCCGGCTGGGGCCGATGGAATACGAGGACGCGGCGCAGAGCCTGACGCTCTTCATGGAGAAGGTGGCGCCGGAGTTCCGACGGACGGCGGCGGATGCTCTCAGTGGAGGAGCCAGCGGACGAGGAGCGGCACCATGACCGCGGTCAGCAGGCCGTTGAGGCCGATCGCGAGGCCGCCGAAGGCGCCGGCGGTGTCGCTTTCGAGCAGGAGCCGCGCGGTTGCGATGCCGTGCGCGGCGGTGCCGGCGGCGAGGCCCTGAGCGCGCCGGTCGCGGACGCGGAGGAGGCGGAAGAACGGCAGCGCGATCGCCGCCCCGAAGATGCCGGTGAGGAGGACGAAGATCGCCGTGAGCGCGGGCAGGCCGCCGAGATCCTGCGAGATCCCCATGGCGATCGGCGTGGTGACGGATTTCGGCGCGATCGAAATCACCACCGCCTGCGGCGCGCCGAGTGCGGCGACGATCAGCATGGCCGAGAGCGCGGCGGCGAGCGAGCCCGCGATCATGGAAGCGAGGATCGGGAGCAGGTTGCGGCGCATGGTCGCGAGGTTGGCGTACATCGGGACGGCGAGTGCGACGGTCGCCGGGCCGAGGAGGAACTGAACGTACTGCGCGCCGTTGAAGTAGCTGCGGTAGGATGTGCCGGTCGCGATCAGCGCGACCACGAGGAAGGCCATCGCGAGCATGATCGGGTTGGACCAGCCCGCGTGGCCGGCGCGCGCGTCGAGCCAGCTCGCGGCCTGCCAGGCGAGGAGAGTAGCGGTGAGGCCAAGCAACGGCCCGCTCTGCAGATAGACCCAGGCGTGATAGAGGCCGGGCATCAGCGTTCGCTCCGGAGCAGGAGCTGCATGGCGAGCCCGGTGATGGCAAGCCCGAGGAGCGTCGAGATCGGGAGCGCGATCGCGATGGCGAGCGCATTGGCGCGGAGCACGCCGAGCTCGTTGACGACGCCGACCCCGGCGGGCACGAAGAGCAGGCCGAGATGGCGGAGCAGCCCCTGCGCGGTCGAATGGAGTTCGGGGTCCGGGCCGCTTCGGGCGACGAGGAGGGCCAAGAGCAGGATCAGACCGAACACCGGCCC
Organism: uncultured Pseudomonadota bacterium; assembly: GCA_963745975.1. Classification (GTDB taxonomy): domain Bacteria; phylum Pseudomonadota; class Alphaproteobacteria; order Acetobacterales; family Acetobacteraceae; genus JAKAWQ01. The sequence continues at coordinate 15,016 of CAVUZJ010000007.1, read as the reverse complement.
GGGTATCGGCACGCCGGTCGCCCGGGCGACGACGGTGCCCAGGAGCTGGCAGAGCAGGAGAAGGCTGAGCGCCCGGACCATGCAGCACTCCTCGTTCCTTGAGCGTGACGATCCAGGATCATCACGCTCGAATAGATCGGGCGAGGCGGGTTTTCCGCAACGCGTGGTCCGGCGAGGGCCGGCATTCTTCATGGGACGGGACGGAGGGGCATGACGCTCAGGATCGGGATCGCCGGCATCACCGGCCGCATGGGGCGGCTGCTCGCCGAGGAGGTCGAGGCGGCGGGGGCCGTGCTGGCGGGCGGGATCGGCCGTGGCGGCGATATGGCCGCGCTTGCCGCGCGGGCGGACGTTGTGATCGACTTCACCCATGCGAGCGCGACTGCCGCGCATGCGCGGGCGCTCGGGGAGGCGGGGGTCGGCTGGGTGCTCGGGACCTCGGGGCTCAAGGCCGCGGACGAGGCGGAGGTCGCGGCGGCGGCGCGGCGGATCCCGGTCGTTTATGCGGCGAACTTCTCGCCCGGGGTGACCCTGATGCTGGCGCTCGCCGAACGGATGGCGGCAACGCTTCCGGCTTCGGAATACGACGCCGAGATCCTCGAGATGCATCACCGCCAGAAGGTGGACGCGCCCTCGGGCACGGCGATCGGACTTGGCCGGGCGGTGGCGAAGGGGCGCGGCGTGGCGCTCGAGGCGGTGATGCAGAGCGGGCGGCACGGCGAGGTCGGGCCGCGGCAAGAGGGTGAGATCGGGTTCGCGAGCCTGCGCGGCGGACAGGTGGTGGGCGAGCACGCGCTTCTCTTCGCCGGCGCGAGCGAGCATATCGCGCTCACGCACCGTGCCTTCGACAGAAGGATCTACGCGAGCGGGGCGGTTCGAGCGGCCCTCTGGCTCGCCGGCCGCCAGCCCGGGCTCTATTCCATGCGCGATGTGATCGGGATTGCCTGATGCCCGCGCTTGACCCCCCGGCTTGTTTCCGCCATTCACGCTTCGCTCCGGCATGCGGCCGGCGCGGCGGCCGGACCGTACGGCGACGCTCTCGCGACAAGAGGAAAGATCCATGCGCGACAAGGGCGACTTCCTGTTCACCTCCGAATCGGTTTCGGAGGGCCATCCCGACAAGGTCGCCGACCGCATCAGCGACACGGTTCTCGACGCTTTCCTGGCGGCCGATCCCTATTCGCGCGTTGCCTGCGAGACACTGGTGACGACCAACCGCATCGTGCTGGCCGGCGAGACCCGCGGGCCGGACACCGTCACGCACGAGTATCTCACGCATCTCGCGCGGCTCGCGGTGCACGATATCGGCTACGACCAGGACGGATTCTCGTGGAAGGACGCCGTCGTCTGCTGCCACCTGCATTCGCAGTCCTCGGACATCGCCCTCGGCGTCGATGCCAGCGGCAACAAGGACGAGGGCGCGGGCGATCAGGGCATCATGTTCGGCTATGCCTGCACCGAGACCGAGACGCTGATGCCGGCGCCGATCCATTACGCGCATCTGATCCTGCGCCGGATCAGCGAGATGCGCCGCAACCGCGACGTCGCGGTAGCGGGGCTCAAGCCGGACGCGAAGAGCCAGGTGACGCTGCGCTATGTCGACGGCGAGCCGGTCGAGGCGACCTCGATCGTCGTCTCGATCCAGCACGAGCCCGATCTCGAGCAGAGCGAGATCAAGGCGATGCTCTGGCCGATCGTCGAGAGCAGCCTGCCGGACGGATGGATGTGCCCCGACGCGACCTTCTACGTCAATCCGACGGGAAAATTCGTGACCGGCGGCCCCGACGGCGATTGCGGGCTGACGGGGCGCAAGATCATCGTCGATACCTATGGCGGCGCCGCACCGCACGGCGGCGGGGCGTTCAGCGGCAAGGACCCGAGCAAGGTCGATCGCTCGGCCGCCTATGCGTGCCGCTATCTCGCCAAGAACGTCGTCGCCGCAGGGCTCGCCGATCGCTGCACGCTCCAGATCAGCTATGCGATCGGCGTCTCCCAACCGCTCTCGGTCTATGTGGATCTGCAAGGCACGGGGCGGGACGTGGAGGAGGCGAAGCTCGAGCGCGTGCTCAGGGAGCTGATGAACCTTTCTCCGCGCGGCATCCGCGAGCACCTGCATCTCAACCGGCCGATCTATGCGCCGACCTCGGCCTTCGGCCATTTCGGGCGCGAGCCGGACGAGGAGCACGGCTTCTTCACCTGGGAGCGGACGGACCTGGCGCCGGCGCTGGCGGCGGCGTTCGGGAGGTAGCCCGACGATCCTGAGACCGCCGCCCGAGCGGCTCTATGGGCGGAGAAGCGGCCATAGACTGAGGGCGCGGCAGAGTCTGCTCGTCGAGACGGTGCTGCCGCGGCTGCGATTCGCAGCCGAAGATGCAGGGGATCCGGCGGGGGCTTTTGAGCCGCGGGCGGAGAGGGTGTGGCTCGAGGTCGGCTTCGGCGGCGGCGAGCATGCGCTGGCGGTGGTCGAGGCGGAACCGCTGATCGGGCTGATCGCCTGCGAGGTGTTCGAGAACGGCATTGCCTCGCTCCTTTCGGCGCTGGTTCCGGAGGGGGAGGAGTCCCCTGCCCTGCCCGGTAATTTGCGGCTGTGGACCGAGGATGCGCGGGCGCTGATCCGGACACTGCCCGACGCCTCGATCGAGCGGTTTTTTCTCCTTTTCCCGGACCCGTGGCCAAAGGCGCGGCACGCCAAGCGCCGGTTCCTCCATCCGCACTTCCTGCCGGAGGTCGCGCGGATCGTGGCAGAGCGGGGAGAAATCCGGATCGCGACCGATGATCCGGCGCTGCAGGCCTGGACGGCTGAGGCGCTCGGAGGGCAGGAATTCTTCGATGTTCCGGCGCCGGAGTCGCGGCGGCCGGAAGGGTGGCCGGGGACCCGCTACGAGGCGAAGGCGCTGGCGGCCGGACGGCGGCCGCTCTACTGGCGGCTCCTCCGGCGCGGCGGCCCGGAGCGGTCGTAGGGCCACGAAAATCAACGTCTTCGCGTCTTGCAATCACAGGGTGACGGCGCTATCTGCGGGGCGAACAATCATTCTCCGCTGACGGACGGGGGGTGGCCTTAACGGGCCGCCTTTTTTGTTTGGCCGATCGCGCACCATTGACGCCAGGGATGGCGACGCCGGCGCTGGAAGGCCGGCTCGCCGAACTCGTATCTCCCACGCTCGAAGCGATGGGCTACGAGCTGGTGCGCGTTGCGACGACGGGAGGAACGCGGCCCACGGTGCAGGTCATGGCGGAGCGAAACGACGGGCGAGCGATGGGGGTCGAGGACTGCGCGGCGATCAGCCGGGCGCTCGGCGCCGTGCTCGACGTCGCCGACCCGCTGCCGGGCGCCTGGGAGCTGGAGGTGAGCTCGCCCGGGATCGATCGTCCGCTCGCGCGGGCGAAGGATTGGAACCGCTTCGCCGGCCATCTCGCCCGGGTCGAGCTTGCTCTGCCGGTCGCGGGGAGGAAGCGCATGAGCGGCATCGTGCTCGGCGCGGACGATCGGGCAGCGCGGCTCAAGCTCGACGATGGCCAAGAGGCGGTGGTGCCGCTGGAGGCGATCCGCCGCGCGCGGCTGGTTCTCACCGAAGCGCTGATCCAAGCGACGAAGACCGAAGCCGCCGGGCCGGCAAAACCAAGCAATTAATCGAGAGGACATCCCATGGACACCGCCATCGCCCGCCCCGACATCCTGCTGGTGGCCGATGCCGTCGCGCGCGAGAAGTCGATCGACCGCGAGGAGGTGATCGCCACGCTCGAGAGCGCGATTCAGAAGGCCGGGCGCGCCAAGTACGGGCACGAGAAGGATATCCGCGCCACCATCGACCGCAAGACCGGCGACGTCCGGCTCTCGCGCTGGACCGAAGTCGTCGAGACGGTGGAGAACGAGGAGACGCAGATCCCGCTCGCCATCGCGCGGAAGTTCCGCCCCGAGATCAATCTCGGCGAGTTCATCATCGATCCGCTGCCGCCGATCGATTTCGGGCGCATCGCGGCCCAGACCGCGAAGCAGGTGATCGTGCAGGGCGTGCGCGACATCGAGCGCAAGCGCCAGTACGAGGAATACAAGGACCGCATCGGCGAGATCGTCAACGGCATCGTCAAGCGCACCGAGTACGGCAACCTGATGGTCGATCTCGGCCGGGCCGAGGCGCTGCTGCGCCGCGACGAGCTGATCCCGCGCGAGAGCTTCCGCAACGGCGACCGCGTGCGCGCCTATATCTACGACGTGCGCGCCGAGCCGCGCGGTCCGCAGCTCTTTCTTTCGCGCACGCATCCGGGCTTCCTCGCTAAATTGTTTGCGCAGGAGGTGCCGGAGATCTACGACGGCATCATCGAGATCAAGGCGGTGGCGCGCGACCCCGGTTCGCGGGCGAAGATGGCGGTGATCAGCCGCGATTCCTCGATCGACCCGGTCGGCGCCTGCGTCGGCATGCGCGGCTCGCGGGTGCAGGCCGTGGTGGCGGAGCTGCAGGGCGAGAAGATCGACATCATCCCGTGGAGCCCGCAGGCGGCGACCTTCGTCGTCAACGCGCTGGCGCCGGCGGAGGTGACCAAGGTGGTGATGGACGAGGAGGCCGGGCGGGTGGAAGTGGTGGTGCCGGACGATCAGCTTTCGCTGGCGATTGGCAGGCGCGGACAGAACGTGCGGCTGGCGAGCCAGCTCACGCGGTGGGATATCGACATCATGACCGAGGCCGAGGAGAGCGAGCGGCGGCAGGAGGAGTTCCGCCGGCGCACGGGGCTTTTCGTCGAGGCGCTCGATGTCGATGACGTGATCGCGGGACTGCTGGTGACCGAAGGGTTCGGCTCGGTCGAGGAGCTGGCGACGACCCCGCCCGACGAGCTTGCGGCGATCGAGGGATTCGACGAGCAGATCGCGGGCGAGCTGATCCGCCGCGCCGAGGCCTATCGCGTGCGCCACGAGGCCGAGCTCAACGAGCGGCGCCGCGAGCTCGGCGTTGCCGACGAGGTGGCGGCGATCGAGGGGCTGACGCCGGCGATGCTGGTCGCACTCGGGGAGAAGGAGGTGAAGACGCTCGACGATCTCGCCGACCTCGCCTCGGACGAGCTGATCGAGATCGTGGGCGCCGATGCGCTCGACGAGCCGACGGCGAACGCCGTCATCATGGCCGCACGCGCGCACTGGTTCGCGGACGATGCGACCCGGGAGGAGGCGCACCACGGCTGAGCCCCTGCCCGCCCCCTCCCCCGTCGAACCGGACCGGCCGCCGTTCCGCCGCTGCGTTCTCACGCGCGCGGTGCTGCCGAAGAGACGGATGCTGCGGTTCGTGGTCGGGCCGGAGCGCACCCTGGTGCCCGATCTCGCGGGGAGCCTGCCGGGGCGGGGAATCTGGTTGAGCGCCAGGGGGGATGTGATAGAAACCGCGCGCGGGCGCGGCGCTTTGCAGCGGGCGATCGCTCGGGCTGCCGGTGGTTCGGTCCCGATTCCTGCGGATTTCCGCGAGCGTCTCGTGGCGGGGCTGGAACGGCGGATCGCGGAGCTCCTGGCGCGGGCGGGCCGCGCCGGAGAGGCGGGACCCGATCGCGGCTCGCGGACCGCAGCGCGCACGGCGAAGCTGGCCGATGCGGTACGGGCGGATGTTGAACGGCTGGCAGGCTTGCGCGGCACGGATGCGCGTGGCGCGGATGCCCAAGGCACGGATGCCGAGGGCGCGGAAGCGGCGCACGGGGACGAGGGAACGGGCGGAAGGGTGCATGACGGAAGGCAGTGATCAGGAACCGGGCAAGGGGCGACTCAGCCTTCGGCCGACGTCGCGGCCCGAGGTCGGGCGGACCGTGGACGCCGGATCGGTGCGGCAGAGCTTCAGCCACGGGCGCTCGAAGGTCGTGCAGGTGGAGGTGCGCCGCAAGCGGGCTCCCATCCCGGGGTCCGGCGCGCCGGCGCCATCCGGCGCGCCCACCGGGCCGCGCCCGGCCGCGCCTGGCGGACGGCCGCCGGCCGGGGCGCGGGCGCTCACCGAGACAGAGCTCGCAGCAAGGCAGAAGGCGCTCGCGCAGCAGCAGCGCGAGCAGGCCAGGCGCGACGCCGAGCGGCGCGAGCAGGAGAAGATCTCGGTTCTCTCCGCGGCCGAGGAGGCGCGGCGGAGGGCCGAGGAGGACGCCAAACGCCAAGCCGAGGAACAGGCGAGAGCGGCAGCGGAGGAGGCGGAGCGCCGGGCCGCCGAGGCGGAGCGAGCGGTCGAGGAGGCGCGGCTCAATGCCGAGGTGGCGGTCCAGGCGGCCGACGAGACGCGCCGGCGCCCGGCCGGCGCGGCCCCGCAAGCGGCAGAGCAAGCGGCTTCCCCCGGGCAGCCCGTCGGGACGCTCCGGCTCAAGCCCGCGCGGACGGCCGACGAGGACGATGAGACCCGGCCCATCCGCCGGCCGGGAGCGACGCCCGCACGGCGCTTGCCGCAGGCGCCGGTGGCGAAGAAGGGCGTCGAGGACCGGCGGCGCAGCGCCAAGATCGACGTGCAGGCGGCGATCGAGGGCGAGGACGAGCGCGTGCGCAGCCTCGCCTCGGTGCGCCGCCAGCGCGAGCGCGAGCGCCGCCAGGCCGAGCTCGAACTGCTGCGCTCGGACCAGGTGAAGGTGGTGCGCGAGGTCGTGCTGCCGGAGACCATCGCCGTCCAGGAGCTCGCCAACCGCATGGCCGCGCGTACGGGAGACGTGATCAAGACGCTGATGAAGCTCGGCGTGATGGCGACCATCACCCAGACGCTGGACGCCGACACCGCCGAGCTCGTCGTCCAGGAGTTCGGCCACCGCGTGAAGCGCGTTTCGGAGGCCGATGTCGAGGCCGGCCTGGAAGGTGAGGCCGACGCCGACGCCGAGCTGCAGCCGCGGCCGCCGGTGGTCACCGTGATGGGCCACGTCGATCACGGCAAGACCTCGCTGCTCGATGCTCTGCGCGCGACCGACGTCGCCGCCGGCGAGGCGGGCGGCATCACCCAGCATATCGGCGCCTATCAGGTGACGATGCCCGGCGGCGAGCGCATCACCTTCATCGATACGCCGGGCCATGAGGCGTTCACCGCACTCCGCGCGCGCGGGGCCAGCGTCACCGACATCGTGGTGCTGGTGGTCGCCGCCGACGACGGCGTGATGCCGCAGACGATCGAGGCGATCCGCCATGCGCAGGCGGCGCATGCGCCGATCATCGTCGCCATCAACAAGATGGACAAGTCGGGAGCCAACCCGGACCGTGTGCGCAACGAGCTGCTGCAATACGGGGTCGTGGTCGAGGCGATGGGCGGGGAGACCCAGGACGTCGAGGTCTCGGCGCTCAAGCGGACCGGCCTCGAGGCGCTGAACGACGCGATCCTGGTGCAGGCCGAGGTGCTGGACCTCAAGACCAACCCGGACCGGGCGGCCGAGGGAACGGTCATCGAGAGCCGGCTCGATCGCGGCCGCGGCCCGGTGGCGACGGTGCTCGTGCAGCGGGGCACGCTGCACCAGGGCGACATCGTCGTTGCCGGAGCGGAATGGGGCCGGGTGCGGGCGATGCTGGACGACCGCAGTCGTGCGCTTGCCGACGCGGGTCCCTCGACGCCGGTCGAGATACTCGGACTGACCGGCGTTCCGGTGGCGGGCGAGCCGCTGATCGCGGTGGAGGGCGAGGCGCGCGCCCGCGAGGTCGCCGAGTTCCGCCAGCGCAAGCTGCGCGACAAGGCGGCGGCCAGCACCGGCGCCGCACGCGGCACGCTCGAGCAGATGCTGGCGCGCATCACCGCGGGCGAGCAGAAGGAAGTCACCGTGGTGGTGAAGGCCGACGTGCAGGGCAGCGCCGAGGCGATCGGGGCGACGGTGGTCAAGCTCGGCACCGAGGAAGTGAAGGTGCGCGTGCTGCACTCCGCCGTCGGCCAGATCACCGAGAGCGACATCGTCCTGGCGAAGGCGTCGGACGCGGTGGTGGTCGGGTTCAACGTGCGCGCCACCGCGCAGGCGCGCGAGCTTGCCGGCCGCGAGGGCGTGGATATCCGCTATTACAGCATCATCTACGAGCTTGCCGACGATATCGAGAAGCTGGTCAGGGGCCGGATGGCGCCGAAGGCGCGCGAGCGCTTCCTCGGCTATGCTGAGATCCGCAAGGTCTTCGAGATCACCAAGGTGGGCAAGGTGGCCGGCTGCATGGTGACCGACGGGGTGGTGCGGCGCGGCGCCGGCGTGCGCCTGCTGCGCGACGGCGTGGTGATCCACGCGGGCGAACTCTCGCAGCTCAAGCACTACAAGGACGACGTGCGCGAGATGGCGAAGGGCTATGAATGCGGCTTGGCTTTCGCGGGCTGGCAGGATCTGCGCGAAGGCGACGTGGTCGAGTGCTTCGAGAGCGAGCTGGTTCCGGCATGAACCGCGGCGCCCCGGCCCCGGCCCCGGCCCCGGTCCCGAGCGTCGCCCCGGGACGGGGTGCACAGCGCCGGCTCAGGGTGGCGGAGGAGATCCGCCATCTGCTGGCCGATATTTTCCTGCGCGCGCCGTTTCGCGACCCGGAGCTTGCCGCGGCCCGGATTACCGTGACCGAAGTCCAGCTCGCTCCGGATCTGCGCCAGGCCACCGCTTTCGTCGCCCGGCTCGGCCGGCCTGACATTGCGGAACTCCTGCCCGCCCTGGCGCGCGCGACCCCGTTCCTGCAGCGCGCGGTCGCGGAGCGCGTTCGCCTGCGGCGCGCGCCAACGCTCACGTTCGCCACCGACGCGACGCTCGAGCGGGTAAGCCGGATCGAAGAGGTGCTGCGCTCTCCGGCGGTCGCGCGGGATCTCGCCGGCCACTGAAACACGCATGAGAAAAAGGCGAGGGCGAAAGCTCGACGGCTGGCTGATCGTCGACAAGCCGGCCGGGATCACCTCGACGTCCGTGGTCAACCGGGTCAGGCGCGCCTTCGGCGCCGAGAAAGCGGGGCATGGCGGCACGCTCGACCCGCTCGCGACGGGCGTGCTGCCGGTGGCGTTCGGGGCGGCGACCAAGACGGTCCCGTACGTGATGGACGGGGCGAAGCACTACCGCTTCACGCTCCGCTTTGGCGAGGCGCGCGACACCGACGACGCCGACGGCCGGGTGACCGGGACCTCCGCGGTGCGCCCGACCGAGGCGGCGATCGAGGCCGCCCTTCCCGCCTTCCGGGGCGCAATCATGCAGGTTCCGCCGGCCTTTTCCGCGGTCAAGGTTGCCGGGGCGCGCGCCTACGATCTCGCGCGCGGTGGCGAGCCGGCGGTGCTGGCGGCGCGGCCGGCGCTGGTCGAGCGGTTCGAGCTTATTTCGTTGAGGGACGAGGCGACCGCCGACTTCGAGGTGGTTTCGGGCAAGGGGGTCTATATGCGGAGCCTGGCGCGGGACCTCGCACAGGCGCTCGGCACGTTCGGACACATCGCGGCGCTGCGCCGGCTCAAGGTCGGACCGTTCGCCGAAGCGCAAGCGATTCCGCTGGACAAAATCGATACCGGGGAGGATAGGACCGGCGCCCTCCCGGACCTCCTCCTTCCGGTTGCGACCGCGCTGGCCGACATCCCGGCGCTGGCCCTGACCGAAGAGGAGGCGGCCGCCATCGCGTGTGGCCAGGCGCTAAGCCTGGTCGTGCTGATGGGCCGGATTCCGGAGCGCGCGGACCCCGAAGGGGGATTGGTGCGCGCCATGGCGGGGGGGCACGTGCTGGGGCTCGGGCGGCTCGTCGATGGCTGGCTCAAGCCTGAGCGCTTGCTGGTTTGACGGTTCCTCAGAGGAGAACCCGATGTCGATGACAACCGAGCGCCGGCAGGCGCTGGTTTCGGACTATGCGACGAAAGTGGGCGATACCGGCAGCCCCGAGGTTCAGGTTGCGCTGCTCTCGGAGCGGATCGCCAATCTCACCGAGCATCTGAAGGCGCACGCCAAGGACTTCCACAGCCGCCGGGGCCTTCTGGTGCTGGTGGGGCGGCGGCGGCGGCTGCTCGACTATCTCAAGGTGAAGGACGCCGGGCGCTACGAATCCCTGGTCGCGCGGCTCAACCTCCGCCGCTGAGCGTGGTATCGCCCGCTGACACGCCCATATACGGGCGGGAGAATTCCTTGCGCCATGGGGGCGCGAGGCAACTCGCCGGGAAGGATTTCCCGGCTGCCGCGACCGCGGCGGAACGGACCCTGAGCTGATCCAGACTTCCGGCACGAGCGGGACGTACGACGGCGTTTCCGGCCGCATGGCCCGCGGACCTGCCCTCCAGGCAGGCCGCTTCCATGCCGCCCGAGGCGCCGTGTCCACCGTGATGGAACGTGCCTTCGATCATGCCCCGGCCCCACCCGCCCCGATCCGGCGTGTGAAGGACCAAGAGTGATGTTCAACTATTTCCGCAAGGAGCTGGACTGGGGCGGCCGCAAGCTGATCCTGGAGACCGGCAAGATCGCGCGCCAGGCCGACGGCGCGGTGATGGTGCGCTACGGCGAAACGGTGGTGCTCTGCACCGCGGTCGGCGTGAAGACGCCGCGGCCGGGCCAGGACTTCTTCCCGCTCACCGTGAACTACCAGGAGAAGACCTTCGCGGCGGGCAAGATCCCGGGCGGCTTCTTCAAGCGCGAGGGACGGCCGAGCGAGAAGGAGACGCTGGTCAGCCGGCTGATCGACCGGCCGATCCGGCCGCTGTTCCCGGAGGGCTTCCGCAACGAGGTGCAGGTCATCGCGACGGTGCTGAGCCACGACCTCGAGAACGACCCCGATGTCGTGGCGATGATCGGAAGCTCCGCCGCGCTCACCCTCTCCGGCATTCCCTTCCTCGGGCCCGTGGCCGCGGCGCGGGTCGGATTCGTTGACGGCGCCTTCGTGCTCAACCCGACGACGGCGGAACGGGAGCGTTCCGCGCTCGACCTCGTGGTGGCCGGCACCGCGCAAGGCGTGCTGATGGTGGAGAGCGAAGCGCACGAACTCTCCGAGCAGCAGATGCTCGATGCAGTGGTGTTCGGCCACGCGGGCTTTCAGCCGGTGATCCAGGCGATCATCGAGCTTGCGGAGCGGGTGGCGAAGGACCCCTGGCCGCTGACGGAACCGGCGGCCGGCGAGCAGGCGGTGCGCGAGCGGCTGGCGGCGCTGGCGCGCGAGACGTTGGCGGAGGCCTATCGGGAGAAGGTGAAGCAGGCGCGCCAGGAGAAGGTGGCGCGGGTGCACACGGAGGCAGCCGCGGCGCTGGCCGCGGAGGGGCTCGAGGCGGGCAATCTCGGCCAGCTCTTCGAAGCGCTCGAGGCGGACGTGGTGCGCAACGCCATCCTCGATACCGGAATCCGGATCGACGGGCGCGACACGCGGACAATCCGGCCGATCACCGCCGAGGTCGGCGTGCTGCCGCGCACGCACGGCAGCGCGCTCTTCACCCGCGGCGAGACGCAGGCATTGTGCGTCGCGACCTTGGGGACCGGGCAGGACGAGCAGATCGTCGATGCGCTCGCCGGCGAATATCGCGAGCACTTCATGCTCCACTACAACTTCCCGCCCTACTCGGTGGGCGAGGCTGGGCGGATGGGAAGCCCTGGAAGGCGCGAGATCGGCCACGGCAAGCTCGCCTGGCGGGCGGTGCATCCGCTGCTGCCGAGCAAGGAGGATTTTCCCTATACGATGCGGGTCGTGAGCGAGATCACCGAGAGCAACGGCAGCTCCTCGATGGCGACCGTCTGCGGCTCCTCGCTCGCGCTGATGGATGCCGGCGTGCCGCTGAAGCGGCCGGTGGCCGGCATCGCGATGGGATTGATCAAGGAGGATCGCGGATTCGCGGTGCTCTCCGACATCCTCGGCGACGAGGACCATCTCGGCGACATGGACTTCAAGGTCGCCGGCACCGAGCAGGGCGTGACCAGCCTGCAGATGGACATCAAGATCACCTCCATCACGCCCGAGATCATGCAGATCGCGCTCGCGCAGGCGCGCGAGGGACGCATGCATATCCTGGGCGAGATGGCGAAGGCACTGATGGGACACCGCAGCGACGTCGCGGCAACCGCGCCGCGCATCACGGTGATCAGCGTGCCGAAGGAGAAGATTCGCGAGGTGATCGGCACCGGCGGCAAGGTGATCCGCGAGATCACCGAGCAGACCGGGACCAAGATCGACATCGACGATGATGGCACGATCAAGATCGCGGCGACCGAGCAGAAGCAGGCGCAGGCGGCGATCGACTGGATTCGCGGCATCGTGGCGGAGCCGGAGATCAACGCGATCTACAACGGCAAGGTGGTGAAGACGACGGATTTCGGTGCCTTCGTCAACTTCCTCGGCAGCCGCGACGGCCTCGTGCACATCAGCGAGCTCGCGGCCGGGCGCGTGGCGAGGACCACCGATGTGGTCAATGTCGGCGACCCGGTGAAGGTGAAGGTGATCGGGTTCGACGAGCGGGGCAAGGTCAAGCTCTCGATGCGGGTGGTGGACCAGGCGACGGGGGACGACATCACGGAAAAGGTGGGGCCGAAGGGGGGCCGCGAGCGGCGCGAGCGCTTCGGGGGGGATGAGGCCGCCGCCGGCTGAGGGCCCGGGGGTTCAAGGCCCAGGGTTCAAGGACGGGCGAGGCCGGCGCGCTCGCGCGCCGGCTTCATCGGTGGTACACTTTCTTGCAATAACGGCATCGGCCCGAACGGAGGCAGGCCATGAAGCCGCTTAACGCCATGCGCATCGGAGGCGTGGAGGTGCTGCCGCTGATCGAAGGCGGCAAGGGCATCTCTGTCTCGAACGGCGTCACCTCGGGCAACTGGGCGGCGGCCGGAGGGGTCGGCACGTTCAGCGCCGTGAACGCCGACACCTACGACGCGGACGGCCACGCCATCCCGCAGACCTACCGCGGCCGGACGCGGCGGGAGCGGCACGAGGAGCTGATCGCCTACGCGATCCAGGGCGGCATCACGCAGGCGCGGCGGGCGTTCGATCTCGCCGGCGGATTGGGGCGCATCCACGCCAACATCCTTTGGGAGATGGCGGCGGCGGAGCGGGTGATCACCGGCGTTCTGGATGGCGCGAAGGGGCTGATCAACGGCATCACCTGCGGCGCGGGCATGCCCTATCGGCTGTCCGACATTGCAAGCCGCTTCGGTGTCCATTACTACCCGATCGTTTCCTCGGCGCGCGCCTTCAATGCGCTCTGGAAGCGCGCCTACCACAAGGTCGCGGACCTGCTGGGCGGGGTGGTCTATGAGGATCCGTGGCTCGCCGGCGGCCATAACGGCCTCTCCAACAGCGAGGACCCGAACCGGCCGGAGGCGCCGTTCCCGCGCGTGCTCGCGCTGCGCAAGCTGATGCGCGAGTTCGGCCTCGGGCAGACGCCGATCATCATGGCGGGCGGTGTGTGGTGGCTCGAGGAATGGGAGGATTGGATCGACAATCCGGACCTCGGCCCGATTGCCTTTCAGTTCGGCACCCGCCCGCTTCTGACCAAGGAGAGCCCGATCGGCGAGGGGTGGAAGCAGCGCCTCCTCAAGCTCAAGGAAGGGGACGTCTTCCTCAATCACTTCAGCCCCACGGGGTTTTATTCGTCGGCGGTCAACAACCGGTTCCTCCACGAGCTCAAGGCGCGCTCGGAGCGGCAGGTGGCGTACGCGACCGAGGCGGTGGGCGAGCACGTAGCACTTTACGGGGTCGGCCCACGCAAGCGCGCCGTTTACCTCACGCCCGCGGATCTCGAGCGGGTGCGGGACTGGGAGGGCGAAGGGTTCACCGAGGCGCTGCGCACGCCGGACTCGACCCTGATCTTCGTGACGCCCGAGAAGGCGGCGGAGATCCGCGTCGACCAGGTAGCGTGCATGGGCTGCCTCAGCGCTTGCCGGTTCTCCAACTGGAGCGATGACGGACCCGACTACAGCACCGGGAAGAAGGCCGACCCGCGGAGCTTCTGCATCCAGAAGACCCTCCAAGCGATCGGCCATCGCTCGGCCGCCGCCGATGCGGTCGAGAACAACCTGATGTTCAGCGGCGCCAATGCCTTCCGATTCGCCTCCGACCCGTTCTATTCGAACGGGTTCATCCCGACGGTGAAGCAGCTCGTCGAGCGCATCCTCACGGGACGCTGACGGGGCGCCGGCCGCGCTGTCGCGATAGACGCGGCGCGGGCGCCTTGGCATAAGAGGGCGGCGGAATCGGCGAGGATGGGGCGGCCTTGGCCAGCGTCAGTGTCCTGCGGCGGGCGACGTTGATCGTGCTGGGCAACGAGAAGGGCGGGTCCGGCAAGTCGACGACGGCGATGCATCTGGTTGTCGGCCTGCTGCGCGACGGCTACCGCGTGGGAGCGATCGATCTCGATGCGAGGCAGGCCACGCTCGCCGGCTATATCGCGGCCCGCGAGACGTTCGTGCGGACGAAGGGCGTGACGCTGCCGGTGCCGCGTGTTCTTACGGTGGTGCGGAGCGAGGAGGACAGCCGCGCCGCTGCCGAGGCCGACGAGCGGGCGCGTTTTGACGCAGCGCTGGCGGAGCTTTCGCGGGAGTGCGAGATCGTCGTCATCGACTGCCCGGGATCGGATACGTTCCTGAGCCGACTTGGCCATGCGCACGCCGATACGCTGGTCACGCCGATCAATGACAGTTTTCTCGACTTTGCCATGCTGGCGAAGGTGGACCCGGACAATCGGGACGTCGTGCATCCGAGCATCTACAGCGAGATGGTGTGGCAGGCGCGCAAGGCGCGCTTCGCGCGCGATCGCGGGCGGATCGACTGGATCGTCATGCGCAACCGGCTGGGGGCGGTCGCGGCGCGCAACAAGCGCGACGTGGGCGCCTCGCTCGAGACGCTGGCCAAACGGATCGGCTTCCGCACGGTGAAGGGCTTCGGCGAGCGGGTGATCTTTCGCGAGCTTTTTCTTCAGGGGTTGACGTTGATGGATGTGCGCGAGGCGGGGGTTGGGATCCCGCTCGGAATGAGCCACGTGGCAGCGCGGGCGGAGGTGCGGGCGCTGATCGGGGCGATCCGCAAGCCCCCGCCGGCGGCGGCGGGGCCCGCCTTGGCTCCGGCTGGTTGCGAGCCGGCCGAGCGGGCGGTATAGCGGGGCGGCGCCATTCGTGGCAGGCCGACGTAGCTCAGCGGTAGAGCAACTGA
>CAVUZJ010000006.1:0-208379 GCA_963745975.1 uncultured Pseudomonadota bacterium | reverse complement strand
AGGGTGGTCTGCCCCGCGCCGAGGGAGCTCTTTCCGACTGCGGCGACGAGTGCGTCGTAGAAGGGAACGCGGGAGGGCGGCACGTCGGCTGCCTGCGCGGCGGCGAGCGGGTCGACCGGCTCTCCGGTCCAGCGATCGTCTTTCAGGCGGATGATGACGGTCTCGAAGTCGCGCCAGTTCTCGGGCGTGCGGCGGCGGGCCTTTCCGTGGGGCGGCTCGAAGCTGAGAGTGAAGGCGAGCTCCTGGGGGGCGCGCTTCTCGCCGAGCAGGGGGTCGAGCATGCCGTTGGTGTCGAATGTCCACGACTTTGTCGTCGGCCCGTATTGGTGGCCGCCGGCGCGGCCCATGTGGTCGCCCCACACCTGCCCGATGCGGCGCTGCGAGAGCCAGCGGACGAGAGGCATTGCCCCTGCGAAGGCCTCCTCCTCCTTCTGGACGCCTGGCGTGAGGCTCATGACGTTGTCGAAAATCACCACGTCGGGCTTGATCATCTCGACCAGCGCGACGACGAACTCCTGTCCGGCGTCCGTATTGAGTGGCTCGAGCTTGCCGAGCTCGGGCATCATCGCGGCGAAATCCTCGGCGCGGTCGGGAGAGTAGAGGGTCAGCATCCCAGCTCGATCGGCGCGGCGCGGCGGAGCATGTCGTGGAGGCGCTGCTTGATCAGCAGGCTGGGCATCTCGCCGTCGACGACGAGCACGCGGGAGGCGCGATCGGATCGCCAGTGGAGGAAGCCTTCGCCGGATGCCATGCCACCAGCCATCCCGTGCAAGAGCATGCTCTTGCCGACGCCTGTCTGGCCGCAAAGGAAGCCGCGGGTGGTGCTCTGGATCAGATGGCCGAGCAGACAGGGCTCGGCGGCGATCTCGAGCTCGGCCCAGGCGTGCGCGTCGAGTGCGTTGAGCAAGACCGTCTCGCGCTCCGCGGGTGTCTTGCGCCACGCGGCGAGCGCTTCGACCCCGACCGGGGGCGGCTGCTCGGTGCTCAGGAGCCGGCTACGCTCGACCATGGCCCCATCCCCGGCGTCCGATGCACTCGCGATAGAGCCGGCGGGTGATGCTGACGATCGCTGGCTCGCGGAGGAGCGTCTTCTCGGATTTGACGGCGAGGTCGCCGAGGATCCCGAAGCGCCGCTCTGCGGCCCGCGCGGCGGCGAGGTACCGCGTCGGCGGCGCGCTCCCGCATCAAGCCGAGGGTGAACCGGCGGATGGTCTCCGCACACTCGGCCGCGCGGTCCTCGGCGACTGCCCACGCCTGGTCGGTCCACCTCGGCCAGTCGCAATCGGTGTAACCGGCGTCGACGGCGATGCCGATCGCGAGGCTGATGAAGAGCCCCTGCGGCCTGACGCCGAGGCGGAACATCGACCAGAGCGCGAAGAACTCGATGGGCTCGAGGTCCGGAGGCGGTAGCTCGGCTTGCCGCTTCCTCCGTTCGTCCGCCTCGTCGTCATCGAGCAGGACGGCAACTGCGTCCGCTGTCATGGCCGTGCCCGCGGGGTGCCGCGCTTTGGCGGCTCAAGCGAGCGGACGATTTGCCATGCCGCATCCGGATCGGTGACGGCCTCGACGAGGAGGTGGAGATCCGGCCCGCTGAGCGCGGCGCGTAGTCTCGCGACGAGGCCGGCGACCTCGGCAGAAGACGGCGCGGTGGGCGCCGAAGTGATGGCGCTCACGACCGCGGGTCCCGGGCGCGGCGCGCGCGCTCTCCCACGAGGTCGACCACGTCCGGATCGTCGGGCCGGGCTGGGGATGCTGCGGGAAGCGGGGCTCGGGTCGCGCGGCGGAGGTACGGGTCCGGAGGATCGTAAAGGCGCCGGTCGAGACAGCGGATTTCGACAGACGGGATTTTCATCAAAAACGAGTCGTCGGTAGCCATGTGGCAAATCTCCTGCCATTGGCTGCCTTGGGAGGTTGCGCGCCGCCGCTGGAGTTGGTAGGACGATCGGGCCAGAGTGATCGTCTGAAATTCCAGCGCCGCGCTGCTTTCCCAGGCAGCGCGGTTTGCTATGCGGCGGCTGCCTCGGCGGCGCGGTGGGCGTAGCGGCGCCCGGCCAGCCAAGCGTCCACGTCGGCCCGAGAGTAGATGACCCGCGATCGGCCGATTTGGATGAATGGCGGACCCTCGCCACTCGCCCGCCAGCGTTTCACGGTTTTGATGTCGACGGTCAGCAGCTCGGCGAGCTCGTCGGTGCTCAGGAATTCGGCCGGCTGCGCTGCGCTTTCATTCGGCATAGCGATTGCCCTCTGCGATCCGTGCCGCCAACGGGCGGGACGGCAGAGGGCATACCGGGGCAGGGAAGGGCGCGTCCAAATCGAACGGCGGACGTCTACCTGATCGCTTGCACGATTTCAGCGTCCGATTTGCCGCGCTGTCCGCGCCGTCGCTTGTGCGTGTGCGGAACGGCCTTCATCGCCGCCACCATCTGCCTGAACGTGGCGCCCGGAAGCGCCAGGCGGCAGGCCGGGAACAACTCGACGTCGCGTTTCGTGCCGGGGCGCAGAGCCATGTATTCGCGGATCCACTGGGCGACATCGTCTTGCGTGGGCTTGGTGGCCCGAGGCGCAGGCCACAGTCGGCGAACGTCTTGGGCCTTGTAACGGATCGGCGCTTCGGCTGGTCCGTCCGGGCGGTGCTGCAGCCAGTAATCGGCAGCAGCCTTGCGGCCGTCCGGCCAGATCCCCGCGAGCTCGCCGGCGCGGAGCGCGGTCGTCGCCTCGCCGCGCGCTTCCGTCCATGTCATCAGCGCCGCGGGCAGCACGTAGGGGCGCGGACCAGCGCCGTCGGCGTACGCCTCCTCGTCGGGGTCGCCATAAAGCGCATCCGCTGCCCACTGTCGGCGAGCATCACGCCAGACGCCTGCGTAGCGGGTCACCATGTCGTCGCGGCGCCAGCGTACCCATGCGACGAGCTGCTGGCCGGTCCAGGGCTCGGTGCCCGACATCAGCCCGCCCTCCGGCGCAACTCGGCGACATTGTCGGCCGTCTTGCGGCGCTCGGCCGCTGCCAGCACATATTCCGACCACGCCTCGAGCGCGGCCTTCCGTTCCGATGCAAACTCGGCCTTTTGGTAGACGGCGGGCAGCATCCCCAGCGCCGCGCCGGCAACATGGTTCAACAGCCGGTCGCACACGTGCGGCGGGAAGCCCATCTCGGCTAGGCACGTGACCCCGGTGCGTCTGATATCGTGAAACGTCCAGGGTGCGATCGAGGCCCCGAGATCCTTGGCGATCGCCTTGTCGAGCAGCCGCTTGGCGTAGGAAAATGCGCTGATCGGCTCTTCACTCGCGGCCGGGAACACGAATGGGCAATCCTTGGTTCGGGTGAACCCGATCACTTCACGCGCCGCCGCCGTCAAAACCGTGGTGTGCGCCTTGTGGTTCTTCGATCTCTCGGGCGGCAGGGTCCACGCGGTGCCGTCGCCGGAGAATCGATCCAGGGTAGCCCAGCCACTTCGTCGCGACGCATCAGCGTGAGCAGCAACAACCGGACGAAAGAGCCGTAGGGCTTGATCAGCGATGCCGATGCGCGCCAGACCGCGCCCACCTCGTCGCGGTTTAGCGCTCGCTCGCGCGGCCGCTGCTGCCCTGGCGCCTCGAGCCCATCGAAAGGGTTGGCCGTGATTAGGTGCCGGCTCTTCGCCCAGGAGAACGCCGCACGGCCATAGGCCAGACTTCGGTTCGCGGCGATCGGCCCTCCCGTGGGCCTTTTCCTCTCGTCGATCTTCGGCGTTTTGATCTCTTCGAGCCGGGCCGACGCTTCGCGGGGCGTGATGGATGCCGCCGGTCGGTCGAGCCAATCGGCGAGGTGCAGCTCGAGGGTGCCCTGTGCGATGTTGAGGTAGGAAGCCCTACGCCCTCTGTCGGCGCGCGCGCTCGCCCACCGCTCGATCAGCTTGCGCACGGTGAACGCATGCTCGGCCGCCTGCGCTTTCGCGGCCGCCGCGGCCTTTCGCTGTTCGACCCTGGCCGTTCTCCTCTGGGCGACCGGATCGAGGCCCTTGGCGACATCGCCGGCGACCGCCTTGGCCGCCTTCGCAGCGGCTTTCGGCGTCAGGTCCCCGTAGCGGCCGAGCGGCACCGGGCCGCTTGGCGTGTCCGCCTGAAAAAACTTGTCGCTCGCGGTCACTCGGATGCGGAGGTTCCGGGGCTCGGCGAACGCCCTGACGTAATCCTTTTTCGGCTTGCCGCTGGCCGTGAGGCCGGTTGGCGGCGGTAGGGCCTCGATGGCGGCGTCGGTCAGCTTGAGCATAGTCACCTCCGGACCCGGGGGAGGGTCCGCGGACCCATTGCGGACCTCTGCGGACCTACCCCTGCGGACCCCGAGTGTCCCCTAATGTCTTGTGACTTGCAAGTGGTATCGCGGCAAATCAGGGTTTTTCGTGGGTCCGCGTCCCCTCCTGTCACCCCACGTCCCCGCGTTTCATTGGACTTTTAATCTTGGGGCCGCGGGTTCGACTCCCGCCGGGCTCACCAGCCTAAATCAATCACTTGCCGGATGAATTGCTGCCACGGGCGGCGCGCCGCCTAGGCGTCGATCAGGGCATTGACGGGAGGGAGGATTGGAAAAGCCCCTCCGAACGCCGGCCCGCGGGTCGATGGCCCGCTGTGCTATTCCCTTGTCTCGCCGGTAGAGACGGAAGCAAAATGCGCGCGGCGCCCTCTGCGGCACCCGCGTCCGGAAGGGTTGTGCCGTGCGATAGAGGCTTTCGCCGTGTCATTGCCGATCCTTTCGCCCCTTGCCGGCCGCTTCGTCCGCCCGCTCGACGCCAATACCATCTTGGTGCACGGGAAGGATCAGCCTATCGGCGATGCTTTCCTGCAGGCCGAGTTCTTTCACGCCCTGCGCTGCCGCTTCCCCAAGGCGAAAATCACCTTTGCCACCTCGATCGGCGGCACGCCTTACGCGGACAGCATGCGGGCCGTGATGGCGCCCTACATCGACGAAGTGCTGACGGAGCAGGCGCTCTGTCTCAGCCGGAGCCAGGTGTGGCGGCCGGCATCGCGCCCGATGAACGGCCGCCGCTTCGATCTGATTCTGGATATGGAAAAGGTCTGGTGGCGCTGTTTGGCGGTCCGCCGCATACGCCATCGGGTTTACATTTCCGCCTCGAATCATTTCCTGCTCTCCGGCCGCTGGCCGCGCTCGTGGCGAAAGCCCGCCCATCTCAGCCGGCAATACAACATGCTGCTCGATGCCACGGGGATGCCGGTTCGCGCCTCTCTGCCCGCTCCCAGTTTTCGGGACGCCGAAGCCGATCGGCGCGCCGCCGAGCTGCTGCCCGGAGGCCGAACCTATATCGGGCTCGTCCCCGGCGCCGGCGACCGCGACAAGTGCTGGCCGTTGGATCGCTTCCTGGCGCTCGCACGAAGCTGTCTCGGGGATGGGCATGCGCCGGTGTTGCTGCTGGGCCCGAAGGAAGCCGACTGGCTGGACGTGGTTCGTCGCGAATGTCCAGAGGCCCTTCTGCCGGCATGGCACGGCAACGAGATGCGGCGGGAATTCCGCTCGCCGCTGCAGACCGTGGCGCTCGGCTTCCGCCTGACGGCAGCGGTTACCAACGATTGCGGCGTGGCCCATCTGCTCGCCGCCGCCGCCACGCCGCTGGTTGCGCTCTTCGGAGCCACCAATCCCGTCAAATACGCGCCGCTGACGCCCCGGGTGACCGTCCTCAGCGCCCGCGACTTCGGATCCGATGCGCCGGATGCCATTCCTTACGACGCCGTGCAGGCGGCCTTGGCTGCGATGGTCGCTTCGGCATCACCGCCGCACCAGCGTACCGGTCGTTCCACGTACGGCTACTCGGCCGCCTCCGCGAGCGCAGGATAGTCGGTATAGCCGTCCGCGCCTTCGGCGTAGAACGTGGCGGCGTTCCACGGCGCGAGCGGCGCGCCGAGCGCCAGGCGGCGGGGCAGATCCGGGTTGGCGATGAAGAGCTTGCCGAACGCGACCGCGTCCGCCTCGCCGGCGGCGAGCATGGCATCGGCGCTCTCGCGCGCAAAGCCCTCGTTGGCGACGTAAGCTCCGCCGAACAAGGCCTTGAGCGTGGGGCCGAGCCGCGGCCCCTTCACCGATTCGCGCGCGCAGAGGAAGCCGATCTTTCGCTTGCCGAGCTCGCGCGCCACGTAGCCGAAGGTCGTCGCAAGATCGCTATCGCCTATGTCGTGCGCGTCCGCGCGCGGCGCGAGATGCACCCCGACGCGGCCCGCACCCCACACCGAGATCACCGCGTCCGCGACCTCCAGCATCAGCCGCGCGCGGTTCTCGATCGCGCCGCCGTAACGATCATCGCGCTGGTTGCTGCCGTCCTGGAGGAACTGATCGAGGAGATAGCCGTTCGCCGCGTGAATCTCGACGCCGTCGAAGCCCGCCGCCACGGCGTTCTCGGCGCCCTTGCGGAAGGAAGCGACGATCCCGGGCAGCTCCTCGGTCGCGAGCGCGCGCGGCGTCACATAGGGGCGCTCCGGCCGCACCAGGCTCACATTGCCCTT
The DNA here is from genome assembly GCA_963745975.1 of uncultured Pseudomonadota bacterium. GTDB lineage: Bacteria > Pseudomonadota > Alphaproteobacteria > Acetobacterales > Acetobacteraceae > JAKAWQ01. The sequence continues at coordinate 201,891 of CAVUZJ010000006.1, read as the reverse complement.
GGGCGCGATTGCGCTCGGTGCGAGCGGAAGCGCGCCATCCAGATAGAGCGGGTCCGAGATGCGCCCGACATGCCAGAGCTGAAGCAGGATGATGCCACCGGCCGCGTGCACGCCCTCCGTGACCAGGCGCCAGCCTTCCACCTGTTCCGCGGACCAGATGCCCGGCGTGCGCGGATAGCCCACGCCCATCGGCGCGACCGACGTCGCTTCGGAGAGGATGGCTCCGGCCGAGGCGCGCTGGACGTAGTAGTCCCGCATCATGGCGTTCGGCACGCGGCCGGGCCCGCTGGAGCGGGTGCGCGTCAGAGGCGCCATCAAGATCCGGTTCGGCAGCCGAAGATCGCCGAGGGTGATGGGGTCGAAGAGCGTCGGCATGGGCGGAATTGTCCTCCACGGGAACGGGCCACGGCGATTGAGATTGGTGGTTCCGCTGCGCCGCAACAAGGCGCCGCCGCGGCGAACCCGCGCTGCGGCGCCCGCATGGCGCCCGGGAGGGCATCCCGTGCTAGAAGAGCGCGATGACCGCGGCGCTCAAAATCCCGGTGCGGATGACGGTGGCGGAGTTCCTGGCCTGGAACCCGCCCGGCGGCCAGGCGTGGCAGCTCGTCGATGGCGATCCGCAGGCCATGGCGCTGGCCAACCGCACGCACGGCGCGATCCAGGCCGAGCTCGGCAGCCTGATCGTGAACCACCTGAGCGAGCAGGGCGGTCCCTGCACGCTCGTCGTCGCGCCCGGCGTGATCCCGCACGTTCAGTCGGACACCAACATCCGCATCCCCGATCTCGCCGTGACCTGCTCCGGCTACGAGACCGAGGAGGCGGCCCTCACCGATCCCGTGCTCCTGATCGAGATCCTCTCACCGGGCAATCAGGCCGAAACCTGGGCGAATGTCTGGGCGTACACCACCATCCCGAGCGTGCGGGAGATCCTGGTGGTGCGGACGGCGAGCATCGGTGCCGAGCTCCTGCGCCGCGAGCCGGACGGCACCTGGCCGAAGCGGCCCGCACTCATCGAGGATGGCGCGCTCGCGCTCGAAAGCATCGGATTCCGGGTGACGCTGCCTGCGATCTATCGGACGACGCGCCTGGCGCGCCGGTAGCGGTCGCGATGCGCCAACGTCCGCGCGAACATGCGCTCTAGTGTCCCGATTCCGAAGTTCGCCGCATTGAGATGCGGACGGAATCGGGACACTCGCTCTTTGTTTTCAGTGGCCTGCTTATCCCCTCCGTTCGTCGCGAAATGCGACGAACTTCGGGGGCAGGACACTAGACGTGAAAGCTCTCGCCGCAGCCGCAACGGCCCTTCTCGTTCGGATTGATGAAGGTGAAGCCCGAGGCAAGGTCCTTCACCTCGTAGTCCATTACCGTCCCGATCAGGAAGAGCGACGCCTTGCGATCGACGATCACCGTGACACCCTTGTCGGTCACCGTCTCGTCGCCCGGCCCCGGCCCCTCGACCCAGGTCATCTCGTAGGAAAGCCCGGAGCAGCCCTTGGTGCCGACGCCGATCTTGAGCGTCATGCCCTCGCGCCCCTTCGCATAGAGCGCCGCGAGCCGCTCGGCCGCCGTGTCCGTCAGCGCCATCAGCGGCGGCAGGCTCCGGCGGGGCTTTGCTGCCGGGGATCCGTTCGTCGTGCTCGTGCTCATTTCGCGTCCATCAGCGTCCGACACTGCCTCAATACATGTTCAGTTGCAGTCTGGCGTCATCGCTCATCCGGCTCGGGTCCCACGGCGGATCCCACACCGTCTCCACCGTCGCATCCTTCACTCCGTCAACCGCCAGCACCGCGTCGCGCACCTGGTCCGGCAGCTCCTGCGCGCTCGGGCAGCCCGGCGCGGTGAGCGTCATCTCGACCTTCACCGTTCCGTCCTCGCCGATGTCGATCGCATAGATGAGGCCGAGCTCGTAGATATTCACCGGGTATCGGGGTCGTACACCCCCGAGATCGCATCGATCACCGCAAGCTCGGAAACCCGCGGCGCGGTCTCGCCATCCGGCGTCCAGGAAGTGTGCGGAGCCTCGCTCGGCCGCACGGCTTCGCCCTCACTCACTGCTGGCCTCCTTGGCGTTCGCCAGTGCTGCGATCAGCGCATGCCAAGCGAGCGTCGCGCATTTCACCCGCGAGGGATAGCTGTGCACGCCGGCGAGCGGCTGCAACGTCTCGAGCGCCACGCCGACCGGACCATCCGCCGCCGGCGCTGCACCCGTCCGCGCCAGCTCGCGGAAGCCTGCGGCAAGCAGCCTCGCCTCCTCGTCCGTCCGCCCGCGCAGGACTTCGGCCATCATGTCGGCCGAGGCAACGCTGATCGCGCAGCCGCGCGCCTCGAACCCGACATCTTCGATGCTCCCGTCCGGCGCGTGCCTGACGAAAAGCTGCACCCTGTCGCCGCACATCGGGTTGTCCCCGCGCGCGGTCGCATCGAAGCATTCGAGCTTGTGGCCGTGCCGCGGCCGCTGGCTGTGATCGAGGATCACTTCCTGGTAGAGATCGGCGAGATCGTCGAACATCAGCGGAAGAACTCCCGGACTTTTCCGAGCGCATCGGCGAGCGCGTCGATCTCGCCCGCGGTGGTGTAGAGCGCGAAGCTCGCGCGCGCCGTGCTGTCGACGCCGAAGCGGCGCATCAGGGGCTCGGCGCAATGATGCCCGGCCCGCACGGCGATCCCCGAGCGGTCGAGCAGTGTCGCGACATCGTGCGCGTGCGCGCGATCGAGCGTGAAGGAAACCACCCCGCCGCGATCCTGCGCCGCACCCAAAACGCGCACGCCCGGGACCGCGGCGATCCGCGCCAGCGCGTGCTCCGTCAGCGCCGCCTCGTGGGCGGTGATGGCGGGATAGCCGATCTCCTCGACATAGCGGATCGCGGCCCCGAGCCCGATCGCCTCGACGATCGCGGGCGTCCCCGCCTCGAACTTGTGCGGAACCGATGCCCAGGTCGAGCGCTCGAACGTGACCTCGGAGATCATCTCGCCCCCGCCCAGGAAGGGCGGCATCCGCTCCAGAAGCTCGCGCCGCGCCCAGAGCACGCCGATGCCCGTGGGACCGTAGAGCTTGTGCCCGGTGAAGACGTAGAAATCGGCATCCAGCGCCTGCACGTCGACAGATCGGTGCACGATCGCCTGCGAGCCGTCGAACAGCACCTTCGCCCCGGCCGCGTGCGCGATGCGGACGATCCGCTCGGCCGGCGTTACCGTGCCGAGCACGTTCGACATGTGGGTGATCGCGACGAGCGCCACCTTGCCGTCGGCGAGCAACCGCTCGAACGCCGCCATGTCGAGCTCGCCCGCATCCGTCACCGGTGCGACACGCATTTCCACGCCGTGCGCGTCGCGCAGAAGCTGCCAGGGCACGATGTTGGAGTGATGCTCCATCTCCGAGATCAGCACGGCCTGACCCGGCCGCAGCACCCCGCGCCCGTAGGAGTAGGCGACGAGGTTGATCGCCTCGGTGCTGTTGCGTACGAAGACGATCTCCTCGCGCTCGCGCGCATTGAGGAGCCGGGCCGCCGCGGTACGGGCCTCCTCGTACGCCTCGGTCGTGCGCTCGCTCATCCAATGGAGGCCGCGATGGACGTTGGCGTACTGCGTCTCCATGGTCGCGACCATCGCCTCGATCACCGCGCGCGGCTTCTGCGCCGAGGCGGCGCTGTCGAGATAGATCAACGGCCGGCCGTGGACTTTTTCGGAGAGAATGGGAAAATCCGCCCGCGCTTCGGCAAGGCTCTTCCGCGCCGGCTCCTTGGCGAGGCTCACGACGTTCATAGCGGCCGGTCCCTCCACCAGGCATCCACCTCACTCTCGAGGACCGCGCGGCCCCAGGCGTGCGGCACGGAATTGAGCGTTTCGGCGAGGAACGCGCGCACGAGAATGGCGCGTGCCTCCTGGCGCGGCACACCCCGGCTTCGGAGATAGAAGAGCTGCTCGGGATCGAGCGCGCCCACCGTGGCACCATGGCTGCACTTCACGTCGTCGGCGAAAATCTCGAGCTCGGGCTTGCTGTCCACGGCCGCCTGGTCGGAGAGCAGCAGCGCCTGGTTCATCTGATACCCGTCGGTCCTCTGCGCCGCGCGCGCGACCGCGATCTTGCCCTGGAACACGCCGTGCGCCCGCCCGGTGATGACGTTCTTCACCGTCTGGCGCGAGGAGCAGCCGGGCGCCTCATGGCGCACCACGGTCGTGATGTCGGCATGGCGCGTCCCGTCGAGGAGCTGCGCGGCATTGAGGGTGAGCGCGGCGCCGGCGCCGGCCATATCGGCGTGGATCTCGCTCCGCGCCAGAAGCGCGCCGGTGACCAGCGAAAAACCCTCGTACGAAGCGCGCGCGCCGAGTGCGATGTGCAGGCTGCCGAGATGGAAGGCGCGCGGCGATTCCTTCTGCAGCCGGAGGTGCTGGAACTTCGCCTCTTCCCCGAGCGCCACTTCCATCACCGGGTTGTGCAGATAGACGCCGTCGCCGAGTGCGATCTCGATGAGCGCAAGGCGCGCCCCCGCGCCGAGGGAAAGACGGTGCCTGGGATGGAACGCCACGGGATTGCCCGCCTCGCCCACGCCGACGCTGAGCAGGACCAGTGTCCCGCCGTCGGTGCCGGCGGGGACGGAGATGACGGCGCCGTCCTCGGCCAGCATGGTGTTGAGCGTCTCGAGCGGCCCCGCATCGGGCGCGCCATTCAGCGCGGGCTCGGCCGCGAACGAGGCCACATGAACGCCCCGTGGCAACCGGGATTGCGCTACCCGGAACCGCCCGTTGGCGAAGACGAGGAGTGGCCCGTCGGTCGCCGGTGCGCGCGCCAGCAGCGCACGCACCGCATTCTCTTGCGTGGTTCCTTCAGTGAAGAGGGTGCCCTCGAGCGCGCGAAGATTGGTGAAGCGCCAGGCCTCGTCGCGCGTGTCGGGAAGGCCGCGCGCGCGGAACGAAGCCGCCGCGCGCCGGCGCGGCTCGGCCGGCCCGGGAAGGCGCTCCGCCAGCCTTTGGTAGCGCGCGGAGAAGCCCTCCGCGGTTTGCTGGAGAGCAGCGCTCATGCCGCCTCCGCGGCGAGCCCGGCATAGCCACTCACCTCGAGCGACTTGGCAAGCTCCGGCCCACCCGTCCGCACGATTCTTCCCTCGGCCAGCACGTGCACGCGGTCGGGCACGATATGCTCGAGGAGGCGCTGGTAGTGGGTGATGACGAGCGCCGAGAAGCCCGGGCCCCGGAGGGCGTTCACGCCCTCCGCCACGATCTTCAGCGCATCGATGTCGAGCCCGCTGTCGGTCTCGTCGAGGATCGCAAGCCGCGGCTTGAGCAGTGCCATCTGGAACACTTCGTTCCGCTTCTTCTCGCCGCCCGAGAACCCGACATTGACGTTGCGCTTCAGCATCTCGTCGGCCATCGAGAGCCGCTTGAGCGCGCCGCGCGCCTCTTTGAGGAAGTTCACGGCGTCGATCTCGGGCTCGCCGCGCGCGCGGCGGACGGCATTGAGCGCGGTGCGGAGGAAGTTCGCGTTGCCCACGCCGGGAAGCTCGACCGGATACTGGAAGGCGAGGAAGAGCCCGGCGGCGGCCCGCGTCTCGGGGTCCATCGCCAGCAAATCCTGCCCCTCGAAAAGAACCGAACCCGCGGTCACCTCGTAGTCCTCGCGCCCGGCGAGCACGTAGGCGAGTGTGGATTTGCCCGAGCCGTTCGGGCCCATGATCGCGTGCACTTCGCCGAGCGGCAGCGAGAGATCGACGCCGCGCAGGATGGGCTTGCCTGCCACCTTGGCGCTGAGGCCCTTGATCTCGAGGAGTGCCATTGCCTTGCCCTCCTTGCCTCAGCCCACCGAGCCTTCGAGGCTCACGGCGAGCAGCTTCTGCGCCTCGACGGCGAACTCCATCGGCAGCTCCTTGAAGACTTCGCGGCAGAAGCCGTTGACGATCAAATTGACCGCGTCCTCCTCCGAGAGCCCGCGGCACCGGCAATAGAAGAGCTGGTCCTCCCCGATCTTCGAGGTGGTCGCTTCGTGCTCGATCCTCGCCGTCGCGTTCCGGCTCTCGATATAGGGCACGGTGTGCGCGCCGCACTTATCGCCGATCAAGAGGCTGTCGCACTGGGTGAAATTGCGCGCGTTCGCCGCCTTCGGCAGCATGCGCACCAGGCCCCGATAGGTGTTGTTCGAGTGCCCGGCGCTGATCCCCTTGGAGACGATCGTGCTCGAGGTGTTCGCCCCGATATGGATCATCTTGGTTCCGGTATCGGCCTGCTGGTGGTTGTTGGTGACGGCAACCGAGTAGAACGCGCCCACGCTGCCTTCGCCCTGGAGGATGCAGGAGGGATATTTCCAGGTGATCGCCGAGCCGGTCTCCACCTGGGTCCAGGAGATCTTGCTCTTCCGCCCGCGGCAGGCGCCGCGCTTGGTGACGAAATTGTAGATCCCGCCGCGGCCCTCGGCATCGCCCGGGTACCAGTTCTGCACCGTGCTGTATTTGATCTCTGCCTCGTCGAGCGCCACCAGCTCGACCACGGCCGCGTGGAGCTGGTTCTCGTCGCGCATCGGCGCGGTGCAGCCCTCGAGGTAGGAGACGTAGGCATTGTCCTCGGCGATGATGAGCGTACGCTCGAACTGACCGGTCGAGCGCGCGTTGATCCGGAAATAGGTCGAAAGCTCCATCGGGCAGCGCACGCCCTTGGGGATGAAGACGAAGCTGCCGTCGGTGAAGACCGCGGAATTGAGGGCCGCGAAGAAATTGTCGCCCGCCGGCACGACGCTGCCGAGATAGCGCCGCACCAGCTCGGGGTGCTCGCGCACCGCCTCGCTGATCGGGCAGAAGATCACGCCGGCCTTGGCGAGCGTCTCGCGGAAGGTGGTGGCGACGGAGACGCTGTCGAACACCGCGTCCACCGCGACCTGCCCGCCCTCGACGCCGGCGAGCAGCGCGCGCTCGGAGAGCGGGATGCCGAGCTTCTCATACGTTCGGAGCAGCTCCGGATCGACATCCTCGAGCCGCTTCGGCGCCTTCTTCTTGGGCGCCGCATAGTAGTGGATGTCCTGATAGTCGATCGGCGCATGCTCAACGCGCGCCCAATGCGGCTCGGTCATCTTCTGCCAGGCGGCGAACGCCTTGAGCCGCCAGGCGAGCAGCCACTCGGGCTCCTCCTTGCGCTCGGAGATCAGGCGGATCGTCGCGTCCGAGAGGCCCTTCGGCGCAAGCTCGGTCTCGATGTCCGTCTCGAAGCCCCACTTGTAGCCGCCGTCGGTGACGGCGCTCACGGTCTCGAGTGTCTCGGCTACGGCTGGCATGGCGTCCTATTCGGCAATGGGAAGGGAGGAAACGGGAAGGGAAGGGGCGTCGCCCGCCGCGACCGGCCCGGGAACGAGGGCGCCGGCAACCACGGCCGAGGGAACGCGGAATACGGGCGGGATCGCGGCTTCCTGCATATCGGCGAGCGTGATCGCGGTCAGCGCGTCGCGGATCGCGGTATTGACGGGATCCCACCGCCCGCGCACCGGGCAGAGGTTCAGGACCTCGCAATTGGTCACGGATCCCTCGACGCAGGCGGTGAGCGCGATCGGCCCGTCGATCGCCGCGATCACCTCGGCGATCGGGATCGTGGCGAGCCGCCGGCTCAGCCGGTAGCCGCCATGCGCGCCGCGCTGCGACGAAACGAGCCCGGCTCCGGCCAGCGCCTTCAGGACCTTCGCGACCGTCGGCTCCGGGATGCCCGTGGTGGCGGAGATGCCAGGCGAGGTCTGCACCGAGGCGCCGCCCGAGAGGCGCACCAGCACCACCACGGCGTAATCGGTGAGTTTGGAAAGGCGAAGCATCTTCCCCTCCGGCAGCCCTCGTTCCGCGCCTTAAGCCCCATAAGCGGACCCAATCGGTCCGGTTTCCGGGAAATGGCGCAGGACGCGCCCTCCGTCAAGGGCCGGAAGCCCATGAACGTCGCGGATTTCCGGGGCTTGCGCGGGCCCCCTCCCGATGTAGCCTGCCGCGCTCGCGGAGGAGGCGCCCGGATGCCGACGATCACCACCGATGACGGGGTGAAGCTTGCCTACACGGAATCCGGCAGCGGCTTTCCGATGGTCTTCGTCCACGAGTTCGCGGGCGACATGCGAAGCTGGGAGCCGCAGCTCCGCTTCTTCGCCCGCCGCTACCGTGCGATCGCCTTCAACGCGCGCGGCTATCCCCCCTCCGATGTCCCGGGCGAGCCGGCTGCCTATTCCCAGGACCACGCGACCGACGATATCGAAGCGGTCCTTCGCGGCCTCGGGATCGGCCAGGCCCACATCGTCGGCCTCTCCATGGGCGCCTTCGCCACGCTGCATTTCGGGCTCCGCTACGCCCCGATGGCGGCGAGCCTCACCGCCGCCGGCGTCGGCTACGGGGCCGGCACGGCCGAGACGCGCGCCCGATTCCAGGCCGAGGTCGAGGCGGTCGCCGCCGCCATCCGCGCCGAGGGGATGGCGAAGCGGGCGCTCGCCTACAGCCGCGGCCCGACGCGCCTTCAGTTCCTCGCCAAGGACCCGCGCGGCTATGCCGAGTTCCAGGCCCAGCTCGCCCAGCATTCCACCGAGGGCTCGGCGCTAACGATGGAGGGCGTCCAGCGCGCCCGGCCCAACCTCCTCGATCTTGCGGACGCGTTCCGGCGGATGCGCGTGCCCACCCTCATCATCGCCGGCGACGAGGACGAGCCCTCGCTCGAGCCCTCGCTCTATCTCAAGCGCACGATCCCGACCGCCGGCCTCGTCACCTTCCCCCGCACCGGGCACGCGATGAACCTCGAGGAGCCGGACGAATTCAACCGCGCCGTGCTCGATTTCGTGAGCCTCGTCGAGGCCGGGCGCTGGACCGAGCGCGATCCGGCGACGATGGCGGGAGCGATTATGGCGATGGCGCCCGAGCGCGCCTGAGCGCCGCCGGTCTGCCGCGCCGTCCGGTCATCGCCCCCCTCACTTCGCCCCTCTCACTTCGTAAGCGCGCTCTTCGGGTTGAGGTTCTGAATGTGGCCGCTCTCCGTGCCCGCCGTCGGATCGATGACGCAATTGATGAGCGCCGGCCGTCCCGCCGCGACCGCCTCGCCGAGTGACTTCGCCAGGCTCGCCGTATCGAGCACGTGGTACCCGGTGCCGCCGAAGGCCTCGATCAGCTTGTCATAGCGGGCGTCCGGGACGAAGCCCGTCGGCGAGGGCGCGGAGCCCGCCTTGTCGCCGCGATAGATGCCGCCATTGTTGAAGACCACGACGACGACCGGCAGCTTGTAGCGGCAGATCGTTTCGATCTCCATGCCGCTGAAACCGAAGGCGCTGTCGCCCTCGATGGCGACGACGGGCTTGCCGGTGACGACCGCGGCCGCGATGGCGTACCCCATGCCGATGCCCATGATCCCCCAGGTGCCGCTGTCGAGACGCCGGCGGGGCTCGTGCATATCGATGATGTTGCGGGCGAAATCCAGCGTATTGGCCCCTTCGTTGACGACATAGACATCGGGCCGGTCGGCGAGCGCGTTGCGCACGGCGCGGAGCGCGCTCGAGAAGTTCATGGGAGTGGGGTCGGCGTTGAGGCGCGCCGCCATGCGCTCGACGTTCTTCTGCTTGCGCTCGGCCATCTCCTTGAGCCAGGCGGCGCTCGGCCGGACCTGGCCGGGCTTGAGCGCGGCGAGAAGGGCCGCCATTGCGGATTGGATATCGCCGACGACGGGAGCGGCGATGGCGCGGTTGCTGTCCATCTCGGTCGGCGAGATGTCGATCTGCACCAATTGTGCGCTCTCCGACCACAGCGGCGGTTTGCCGTGGGAGAGCAGCCAGTTCAGGCGCGCCCCGATCAGCATGACGACATCGGCCTGGCCGAGGGCGAACGAGCGCGCCGCCGCGGCCGATTGCGGATGATCGTCCGGCAGCAATCCCTTTGCCATCGACATCGGCAGAAACGGGATGCCGGTGGTTTCGATGAAGGACCGGATCTCCTGGTCCGCCTGGGCGTAGGCCGCACCCTTGCCCAGAATGACGAGCGGCCGCTCGGCGCTCGCCAGAAGGTCGATGGCCCGGGCGATCGCCGCGGGCGCCGGAATCTGGCTCGGTGCCGCGTCGACGACCTTGACCAGAGATTTCCTGGCCGTTTCCGCGTCCAGGGCGGCGCCGAGGGAGGCTGCGGTCAGGTCGAGATAGACGCCCCCCGGCCGTCCGGAGACGGCCGCACGGATCGCACGCGCGATGCCGATGCCGATATCCTGGGGCCGGTTCACGCGGAACGCCGCCTTGGCAAAAGGCTTCGCCACATTCATCTGGTCGAGCTCTTCATAATCGCCCTGCTCGAGATCCACGATCGCGCGGTCGCTCGATCCGCTGATCAGGATCATCGGAAAGCAATTGGTGGTGGCGTTGGCGAGCGCCACCATGCCGTTGAGGAACCCCGGTCCCGAGACCGTCAGGGAGACACCCGGCTTGCGCGTCAGATAGCCGGCAATCGCCGCCGCGTTGCCGGCGCTTTGCTCGTGGCGAAATCCGAAATAGCGCAGCCCCTCGGCTTGCACGAGCCGCGCCAGATCGGTGATCGGGATGCCGGCGACCCCGTAGATGGTATCGATTCCGTTGAGCCTCAGGGCGTCCACCACCAGGTGGAAGCCGTCGGTCATGGTCGCTGCGTCCATTTCATTTACCCCTGATTCCGCGGCCATCCATCCCCGAGGAAAGCCCGGGGATGGATGCTGCCGCCGCTTGAGCGGGATGGGTTCGCTTGCGCTTGCCGCCGCAAGCGGAGGGTTGCCGCGATCGCGTCCGTCGTCAGACGACCTTGGCCTCGTGCAGCTTGGCGATCTTCTCCCCGCTGTAGCCGAGGTCCTTCAAGACCTCGTCGGTGTGCTCGCCAAGCAGCGGCGAGCCGGTGATCGTGGGCACGAAGCCGGAGAACTTGATCGGGCTGCCGACGGTGAGATAGGTGCCCCGCTCCTTGTGGGGGACCTCCACGATGGACCCGGTCTCCCGTAGTGCCGGGTCATGCTCGAGTTCCTTCATGCTCATCACCGGCGCGCAAGGGACATCGAACTTGCGCAGGATCTCGACGGCCTCGAACTTCGTTTTGTCGGCGAGCCATTTCTCGATATCGGCGAAGATATCGAAGATATGCGGCTGACGGGCAAGCGGGGTGGCGTAGTCCGGGTCGGTCGCCCATTCCGGCTTGCCGATCGCCTTGCAGGTCGGCCCCCAGTTCTGCTCCTGGATGGTGAAATAGATGTAAGCGTTGGGATCGGTCTCCCACCCCTTGCACTTGAGCACCCAGCCCGGCTGGCCGCCGCCGCCCGCATTGCCGCCGCGCGGCACCGTGTCGGTGAACGTGCCGTACCGGCCGTCCTGCCGGATCGGATATTGCGGATATTCCTCGAGGTACCCCACGCTATCGAGCCGCTCCTGATCGCGCATCTTGACGCGGCAGAGGTTCAGCACGGCGTCCTGCATCGAGACCGCCACCTTCTGGCCCTGGCCGGTCTTCTCGCGGCCGATCAGGGCCGTGAGGATGCCGATCGCCAGATGCATCCCGGTGTTGCTGTCGCCGAGCGCGGCGGCGCTGATGATCGGCGGGCCGTCCCAGAAGCCGGTGGTCGAGGCGGCCCCACCGGCGCATTGCGCCACGTTCTCGTAAACCTTGATGTCGGAATAGGGATGTCCGTCGCTGAAGCCCTTGACCGACCCGAAAATGAGCCGCGGGTTGATCTCATGGATGTGTTCCCAGGTAAGGCCCATCCGATCCATCACGCCCGGGCCGAAATTCTCGACCAGGACGTCGGCCTCCCGGATCAGCTTCTCCATGATTTCCTTGCCTTCCGGCGTCTTCGTATTCAGCTCCAATGATCGTTTGTTGCTGTTGAGCATCGTGAAGTAGAGCGCATCGACATCGGGAATGTCGCGCAGCTGGCGCCGGGTGATATCGCCCACCCCGGGACGCTCGACCTTCAGGACGTCGGCGCCGAACCATGCCAGCATCTGCGTGCATGCCGGACCGGCTTGTACGCCGGTGAAGTCGATCACCTTGATTCCTTCGAGAGGGAGACTCATGAATCGCAACTCCTTAAGCTTTGTTGATAGGCGAGGTAGCGGCCGGCGAAGGGATTTTAGCCCTGCTTCTCAGGGACCTCCGCCGGTTTGTCTTCGGCCCGGGGGCGATCGGCCGTCCGATGGCGCGGGCAACCCCGGCTGTCCGCCGGAGAGGTGGCCGAGAGGTCACGCATAGCGGCGCTTGCTCGTCTCGGCGCTCCGGGGCTGATCGAGGAAGTCGCCGTATTTCTCGACATGTTCGGCAAGGCCAAGCGTATGCTCGCGGATCCGCCGTGCGGCGAGATCGGCGTCCCGGTGTTCCAGCGCGGTCAGGATCTTCATATGATCGACGATCGAGCGCCGCGCCCGATCGCCCTCGCGCATCGTCCGCGAACGGATCGCACGCATATGGATGAAGAGATTGTCGATCATCTCCGACATCAGCGGGCAACCGCTCAGACGGATGATCATGCGGTGGAACATGATGTTCGATTGCGCGTATTCATCGACGGCAACGGACGGGTCCCTATCGTTGAACGCGGCGATCGCGCGCAGCTCGGCGAGCTCCGCTGCCGTCGCCCGTTCGCAGGCGAGCCGTGCCGCCATGCTCTCGATTGCGGCCCAAACGGTGATCAGCTCGATGACTTCCCGCTTGTTCTTGCGCACGATGTAGATACCGCGCCGCGGCACCGAGCGGACGATCCCCTCCTGCTCCAGCAGGCTGAGCGCCTCGCGGATCGGCGTCCGGCTGACGCCGAGGTCCCGCGAGAGCTGCCGCTCGTCGAGTTCTGATTTCCTCGGCGCGATCATAGATATCCATCTCGGTGATCGCGCGCCGGATCGCGTCGCACGCCAAGCGGCGGAGCCCAAGGCCGGCTTCCAGCGGTCCCACCCGGAGCTTGGCCAATTGGGCGAGGTTCTCCATCGGCATCGTCTCAAGGACCGCCGGGCGGCGGCAACGCGAAGAGCGTCCCGCCATCGCGCCGGTCCGCAATCGCGATCATGCCAGGCAATGCCCCAGCCAATGCCCCAGCCAATGCCAACGACCCGAGAGGTTCAGCGCCGGCCGCCGCCCGCGCGATCAACACCTTGACAGGCTTGCGTCGAGACCATCCTGCTTCCTTGGCATTCTTTCCTCCATTCCGGGCCGACCGCGAAATTTCGCGTGGAGCCACCCCGAGACGTTCGGCCGGCGGAGTCCGAGCGCATCCCGGAACCCGGGCCTCCTGCTGCCCCGCACAGCCACCGTGTCTATTGTATACCCAATATCACAGGCGCCCGCAATAGGGGCGGAGAGAAGGTCCACGTCGGTACGGGCTGTGGTACAAGGCCGCGGTCCCGGCTGCCGGCGTGCCCGCCCTGGACAGGGGCGCCATCCTGGCATACAAAAGATTGAATTACGTTATGGCTCTGGCGACCTCGGATCCGCCCCGGACCGCAAGCCCGCCGGGACAGGCGGGAGAACGCAAGGAGGGACGACGCAGCTTGGCAAACGTGACGCAACTGCCGCGACTCAAGGTGCTGCGCCTCTCCGTCACCGCCAGCCTCCGCCGCCAGGCCTGCGATGCCATCAAGCGCGCGATCATGGAGATGGACATCTACGGCCGCCCCGACGAGATCCGCCTCGACGAGCGCCAATTGTCCGAAGACCTCGGCGTCAGCCGCACCCCGATCCGCGAAGCGATGACGGTGCTGGAGCAGGAAGGCTTCGTCCGCTCGGTGCCCCGCCGCGGCATCTATGTCGTGCGCAAGACGAAACGCGAGATCATCGAGATGATCACCGTCTGGGCGGCGATCGAGAGCCTGGCGGCGCGGCTCGCCTGCGTGCGCGCCTCCGATGCCGAGCTGCATCGGTTGCGCGTCTTGTTCGGCACCTTCGGCTTCGATCCGTCCGAGCACATCTCCGAGTACTCGCAGGCGAACATGGCATTCCACAAGATGCTGATCTGCCTCGGGGGCTGCGAGCTGATGACCGAGCTTACGGAGAACCTGTTCATCCACATGCGGGCGATTCGCGACGTGACGATCCGCCAGGACAATCGTGCCCAGCGCTCGATCGTCGATCACATGAACATCATCGAGGCGCTGGAGCAGCGCGACGCCGATCGGGCGGCGCGTCTGGTGCGCGAGCACACCTTCGGCCTCGCCGCCCATGTCGAGAAGTACGGAGACCATCTGCACGACGTGCCGGAAAACGGGCGGGAGACGCAACGCCGCCGCTACGGCTGAGCCGGGGCGCGAACCCGGCCATCGCCAACCATTCGGATCCCGCCGCGGCAACGCAATCGGGCCAAAAGGCGGGCCAGACAGGAGGAGATGTCGATGCAAGCCAAAACAAGTGGTAGCGACGTAGGTTTCCCGACCGATCGGGAGATCCTGGGCTACAGCCGATACGTCGTGTTCGTCGCCGCCTTTCTCTCGATGGCGGTGATCAGCCCCTACGAATATGCCTGGAGCTCGATGGCCGGCCACATCGGCGGTCTTTACCACTGGTCGCACACAGAGATCGGGTGGATGTTCACGTTGTTCGTCGTCCTCGAATCCGTCGGCACCCTGCCCGGCGGGGTCCTGCGCGACAGGTTCGGGCCGCGGTGGGTGACGGCGATCGCGGGCTTGATCGCGGGCATCGGGATCTACGCCACCGCACGCGGCCCGTCCTTCGGGCCGGTGCTGGTGGTGTGGTGCATCGGCAGCTTCTTCGCCGGCTTCATCTACAACACCGCCATCACGACGGCGAACAAATGGTTCCCCGACAAGCGCGGCCTGATCGCAGGTCTGATCGCCGGGGCCTTCTCCTGGGGGGCGCTGCCGTTCATCTTCCCCATCCGGGCAATTCCCAAGACCGCGCCCGATCAGGTGTTCTTCAATGTCATCTATGTGATGGCGGTGATCATCGGCGGCGTCTGCGTCGTGGCGGCACTCTTCATGAAGGATCCGCCGGCCGGCTGGCGTCCGGCCGGTTGGGTTCCGGACAAAGTGACCAGGCGGCCGTCCGAGCACAACTTCACCCTGGGGGAGGCGATGTCGACCTGGCAGATGTGGATCCTGATCGCCTCCTTCATCCTGATCTCCGGTGCCGGCCTCGCCGGTGTCAGCAAGGTCGTGAAGTATTCGGATAGCTTCCACTTCGCGGCGGCCGCGGCGACCGCGGCGGCGGGCGGCATCGCCATTTTCAACGGCCTCGGCCGTCTCTTCTTCGGCGCCATCTCCGAGCGCATCGGCTACGAAACGGCGATGATCTGGGCCTATATATTGACCGGCGTGTTCCTGTTCCTGACCATCGGTGCCGGAGCGGTCCACAGCGACGTCCTGTTCGTCATCACCGCAATTCTCGCGATCTTCTTCTGGGGCGCGCTCTTCGCGTTGTTCCCGGCGGCGATCGGCCATTATTACGGCCCCGTCGCGGCGGGCGCGAATTACGGGATCCTCTACGCCATCGCCAAGGGGTTGGGCGGCGTCTTCGGCGGTGTCCTCTCTGCCGTCCTGATCGTCCAACACGGGTATTCCTTTGCCATGGCCGTATCGGCTGGGATGGCCATCTGCGCCGGCCTGCTCATCATCCCGTTGAAGGGCCGCGAGCCGGTATGGGTGGAGACGCCGGTCGGGGTCCCGAGCGCCCGCGCGGCCGGCGAATAGGGACCCGCGCGGCGTTCGTTCCCCGGGCCTCCATCGCTCGCCGTCGGGCGAGGGATGGAGGCCGAACGGCGCCCACGGTGCTGCGCCCCGGCCCGGCCGGAGCTCGCCGGAATGCCTCGCCTGCTCTCGCATCTCCCGAAGAAGGACACTGATGGAATTCGATTTCGGACACTTCTCCGGCACCCTCGTGAGCGAGATGGCCGATGCCGTCATCTATGCCGATGCAGAGGGGCGGATCCGTTTCTGGAACAGCGGCGCCGAGCGGATATTCGGCTTCGCGCGCGACGAAGCGTCAGGACAGTCGCTCGACATCATCATCCCCGAGCCGCTGCGGCGGCGGCACTGGGACGGCTTCCATGAGACGGTCCGTACGGGAAAGAGCCATTACGAAGCAGGGGCGCTGCTGGCTGTGCCCGCCATCCGCAAGGACGGCACGCGTATTTCGGTCGAATTCACGATCCTCCCCTTCCGCGACGATGGCGGAGCAATCTGCGGCATCGCGGCGGTCATGCGGGACGTGACAAGGCAATTCGAGGAAATGCGCGCCTTGCGCAAGCAGGTATCGGCAAAGCAGGGCTAGTGTCCTGCCCCCGAAGTTCGTCGCATTTCGCGACGAACGGAGGGGATAAGCAGGCCACTGAAAACAAACAGCGAATGTCCCGATTCCGACCGCATGTCAATGCGGCGGACTTCAGAATCGGGACACTAGCCCGGCAGGGGCTGCCCGGCGCGGTCGCGGAGATGGGCAGTCGGGTCGGCGACAGGATGCCGCCGCCGGGCCCCGGTTCACAAGGCCGGCGGAGCCCCCTAACGTCCGCGGATCGAGAGGGTGGGAGGAGCGTCGATGCTGGAGGGCAAGGTTGCGCTGGTCACGGGTGCCGGCGGCGGCATCGGCCGGGCGATCGCGGTGGCGATGGCTGCCTCCGGGGCCGCGGTGCTGATCAACGATATCGGTGCCTCGCTTTCCGGCGAGGGAAATTCGGCGACGCCGGCCGAAGAGACGAAGGCGATCATCGAGCAGGCCGGCGGCAGGGCCGCCATCAGCACCGATTCGGTGAGTGAATGGGGCTCGGCCAGGAGGATCGTGCAGGCCGCGCTCGATGCATTCGGGCGGATCGACATCGTCGTCAACAATGCCGGCATTCTCCGCGACGTGATCTTCCATCGCATGTCGCCCGAGGACTGGCTTGCCGTGATCAACGTTCATCTCAATGGGAGCTTCTTCGTCAGCCGCGCCGCTGGCGAGCATTTCCGCAAGCAGGAAGGCGGCGCCTACGTGCACATGACGAGCACGTCGGGCCTGATCGGCAATTTCGGCCAGGCGAACTATTCGGCGGCCAAGCTCGGCATTGCCGCGCTCTCGAAATCGATCGCGCTCGACATGGAGCGCTTCCATGTCCGCTCGAACTGCATTTCCCCCTTTGCCTGGAGCCGGATGACAAGCTCGATCCCGGCCGAGACGCCGGAGCAGCAGGCGCGCGTCGCGCGCATCCAGCAGATGACGCCGGACAAGAACGCGCCGATGGCGGTCTTCCTCGCCTCCGATGCGGCTTCGGGCATCAGCGGGCAGATTTTCGCCACGCGGCACAACGAGATTTTCCTGATGAGCCAGATCAGGCCGGTGCGGGGGATCCATCGCGCAGAAGGCTGGACGCCGGAGCTGATCGCGGAATATGCGGTGCCGGCGCTGAAACCCTCCTTCGTCCCGCTCGAACGCA
This sequence comes from uncultured Pseudomonadota bacterium, assembly GCA_963745975.1. Taxonomy (GTDB): domain Bacteria; phylum Pseudomonadota; class Alphaproteobacteria; order Acetobacterales; family Acetobacteraceae; genus JAKAWQ01. The sequence goes on along the minus strand of CAVUZJ010000006.1, from coordinate 184,554 downwards.
GCGGCGATGTTTTCTGCTGGGATCCCGTCTAGCGGTGGATTTTTCGCCGACCGAGACCGAGCGCGCGTTCCGCGAGAGCGTGCGCGCCTTCGCCGAACGCCATCTCGCCGAGGGTGCGCTCGCCCGGGCGCACGATCCGCGCTTTCCCTGGGATGTCGCGAAGTTGATGGCCGAGGCGGGATTGTTCGGCGTCATGCTGCCCGAGGCGGATGGCGGGCAGGGCGGGACCCTGCTCGACGCGGTGCTGGCGATGCAGGAGATCGCACTTCACTGCCCGCGCAGCGCGGACGTGTTCCAGGCGGGTAATTTCGGCGCCTTCCGCACGCTCGCCGAATATGCGAGCCCTGCCCAGAAGGAGCGCTTCTTCGCCCCGCTGCTGAGAGGCGAAATGATCGCCGCGGTCGCGATGACCGAGCCCGAGGCCGGCTCGGCCGTCACCGACCTCAGGACCACGGCCACGGCGGACGGGAACTCCTATCGGCTGAACGGGAGCAAGATCTTCACCACCAACACCGAGGACGCCTCGGTCTTCCTCGTCTATTGCCGTTTCGGTCCGGGGCTCGACGGCATCGGCAGCGTGCTCGTCGAGCGCGGCATGGAGGGCTTCCGGCTCGGCGCGCCGACGCAATACATGAACGGCGAGAGCTGGTGCGCGCTCTATTTCGACAATGTCTTCATTCCGCCGGAGATGGTGCTCTTGAGGGAGGGCGGGTTCCGCAAGCAGATCGCGGGTTTCAATGTCGAGCGCCTGGGCAATTCGGCGCGCGCGCTCTCGCTCGGCGAATATTGCTTCCGCGCGGCAAAGGCGCATGCCGAGACGCGCCGCCAGTTCGGCCGGCCGCTCATGGAGTTCCAGGGCTTGCAGTGGAAGTTCGCCGAGATGCGCGTCGCACTCGATGCCGCCGAGCTTCTCCTTCACCGTGCCGCCGCCCGCGCCGGTCGCGGCCTGCCGGACGCCACGGACGTCGCGATGGCCAAGTATGCCTGCAATCAGGCGGGATTCCTCGCCGCCAACGAATCGCTGCAAGTGATGGGCGGCGCCGGCTATTCGCAGGAGCTTCTGGTGGAATACTGCCTGCGCAAGACGCGCGGCTGGATGATCGCCGGCGGCTCGCTCGAGATGATGAAGAACCGCATCGCCGAGGGCATCTTCGGTCGCTCCTTTTCCCAAAGGGCCCGATGAGCCTCGCCGAGGCGCTGTTCGCGCCGCGGCGCATCGCGCTGATCGGCGCCTCCTCCGATCCGCGGCGGCTGACGGCGCGGGCCCAAATCTACCTCCGCCGCCACGGGTTCAAGGGCGCGCTCTATCCGGTCAATCCCCGCGCCGCCGAGGTGCTCGGCGAAAGGGCCTTTCCTTCGATGGCAGCACTCCCGGAGCCCATCGATCTCGCCTATATCCTGGTGGGCACGCCACTGGTGCCGGAGGCGGTCGGGGAATGCGCCGCCGCGCGCGTGCCGGTGGCGTGCATCCTTGCCGACGGCTTCGCCGACGCCGGCGCCGAAGGGGCCGGGGTCGAGCGTGCGATGGTGGCGAAGGCGCGCGCCGCCGGCATGCGCCTCGTCGGCCCCAACAGCATGGGGATGATCAACGTCCCCGCTTCCATCGCCTGCTCGGTCAATGCCGCGCTCGAGGCCGATGCGCTCCCCAAGGGGCGGCTCTCCCTCGTCTCCCACTCGGGTAGCCTGATGGGCGCGCTCATCTCGCGGGCGGCGGCGCGCGGCATCGGCTTCGCCAAGCTGATCGGCACCGGAAACGAGGCGGATCTTTCGGCCGGCGAAATCGCGGAGCTGCTGGTCGAGGATTCCGAGACCGAGGCCATTCTTCTTTTCCTCGAAACGATCCGCGATCCGGAGCGCATTGCGGCGGCCGCGCGGAAGGCGCACGCCAGGGGAAAACCAATCATCGCCTACAAGCTCGGCAGATCCGAGGCGGGCGCGGCGCTCGCGACGACCCACACCGGCGCCATCGCCGGCTCGGACGCGGCAACGGATGCCTTCTTCCGCGCCCACGGGATCCTCCGCGTCGATCAGCTCGAGACGCTCTTCGAGATCCCCCGCTTGCCGCCGCAGGCCCGCCTCAAGCGCCCAAGCGTGCGGTGCGCGTCGTCACCACCACGGGCGGCGGCGGGGCGATGGTGGTCGATCGGCTCGGGCTCTTCGGCATCGCGACCGCCCGCATGCACGACACCACACTCGCGGGTGCCGCGAAGGGCACGGTCGCCGAGGCGCTTGCGGACGCGCGCGATGCGGCGGACGCCGATCTCGCGATTGCGGTGATCGGGAGCTCCGCGCAGTTCCGCCCGCACGAAGCGGTCGCGGGCGTGATCGCGGCACGGGGAAAAAATCCGCTCATCGCCTTCCTCACGCCCGAAGCGCCTGCCTCGCTCAAGCTGCTCGCCGAGGCCGGGATCGCCTCCTTCCGCACGCCCGAATCCTGCGCCGACGCCGTGCGCGGCTGGCTCGACTGGCGCGCGCCACGCACGGTGCCTGCCACCCCGGATGTATCGGCAGCGAAATCGCTTCTTCCGCGCGCCGGGGACGAGCCTGGCGCCCGCGCCGTCTTCGCAGCCCTCGGCCTGCCCGACGGCGCCGTTCCCGTCGATCCCGAGGACCCGCCCGCGCTTTCCTACCCGGTCGCGCTCAAGGCCGTTTCCTCCTCCCTCGCGCACAAGACCGAGGCGGGCGCGGTGGCACTCGATATCGCCGATGCCGCCCAATTGCGCGCCGCCGCCGCCGCGATGCGCGCCCGCCTCGGCGGGCGGATCTCGGGCTTCCTCGCCCAGCCCATGGCGCGCGGCGTCGCCGAGCTGATTCTCGGCTTCCGCCGCGATCCCACGGTTGGCCCCGTGGTGGCGCTCGGAACGGGCGGCGTGCTCGCCGAAATTTTCGGCGACATCGTGCTCCGCGCAGCGCCTGTGAGCGAGGTCGAGGCCGCCGAGATGATCGGGGAGGTGAGGGGCCTCGCCCCGGCGCGCGGCTATCGCGGCCTGCCGAAGGGCGACCTCGCGGCGCTCGCCCGGGCCGTCGCCCGCTTCTCCGCCCTCGCCGCCCTGCCCGAAATCGCCGAGGCGGAGATCAACCCGCTCATCCTGATGGCCGAAGGCGAAGGCGTCGTGGTCGCCGATGCGCTATTACAAACCGTATGAACTGATATCTCAAACATCGTATTGCACTGCACAAGGTAAAGTTCTAAGGGCCGCCGCATGATCACGGCGGGACAGATGCGGTCTGCCCGGGCGCTGCTTGGCATCGACCAGCGGCGCCTCGCCGAGCTTTCCGGCCTCTCGCTCCCGACCATCCAGCGCATGGAGGCGAGCGAGGGCGTGATCCGCGGCCAGGTCGATTCGCTGATGAAGCTCATCGGCGCGCTCAACCTCGCCGGCATCGAGCTGATCGGCGAGGGCGCCGCGAGCGCGGACGGCGGCCGCGGCGTCCGCCTCATCCGGCGCAGCCCATGATCGTTCTTCTTCTCGCCGGCACCGCGATCCTGCTGGCGCTCGCACTCGCCGGCACCGTCACGCGAGGACAGGGCGCCGTTCTCTACGCCGCCGCCGCCCTCGTCACCGGCCTCTCCGCGATCCTCGCGCTTGCCTCCCTCGCGTCCCCGCCCGCAACGCTCGTCCTGCCGCTCGGCCTGCCCTGGCTCGGATGGCATTTCCGGCTCGACGCGCTCTCCGCCTTCTTTCTCTTCGTCGTCGATCTCGGCGCCGCCTCGGCGAGCGTCTTCGCCATCGGCTACGGCCGCCACGAATCCGAGCCCGCGCGGGTCCTTCCCTTCTATCCGCTCTTCATTGCCGCCCTTCAGCTCGTCGTCCTCGCCGACGATGCTTTTTCCTTTCTCTTCGCATGGGAGCTGATGTCGCTCGCCTCCTGGGCGCTCGTCCTCGTCCATCACCGCGACCGCGAGAGCATCCGCGCCGGCTGCGTCTATCTGCTGATGGCGGTGCTGAGCGGCTTCGCGCTCCTGCTCTGCTTCGGCCTGCTCGCCGGCGCCGCCGGGTCCTACGGCTTCGACGCCATGCGCCTCGCCCATCCCGCGCCCGGCCTCGCCGCGCTCGCGCTGCTGCTCGCGCTTCTCGGCACCGGCGCCAAGGCGGGCCTCGTGCCGGTGCATGCCTGGCTGCCGCTCGCCCATCCCGCCGCGCCGAGCCATGTCTCCGCGCTGATGAGCGGGGTGATGACGAAGGTCGCCGTTTACGCCTTCCTCCGCATCGCCTTCGATCTCCTCCCCATTCCGCCCGACTGGCTCGGCCTCATCGTGCTCGCACTCGGCGGCATCACTGCCGTGCTCGGCGTGCTCTACGCGCTGATGCAGCACGATCTGAAGCGTCTGCTCGCCTATCACACGGTCGAGAATATCGGCATCATCTTCATCGGCGTCGGGCTCGCGATGGTCTTCCGCGCCGCCGCCGGCGAGCAGGCGGCAGCCGCACTCGCGCTCACCGCCGCGCTCTTTCATGTCTTCAACCATTCGGTCTTCAAGAGCCTGCTCTTCTTCGGCGCGGGCTCTGTCGATGCCGCCACCGGCACGCGCGACATGGAGCGTCAGGGCGGCCTGATCCATCGCATGCCGCGCACCGCTTTCTTCTTCCTTGTCGGCTGTGCCGCGATCTCCGCGCTCCCGCCCCTCAATGGCTTCGTCTCCGAGTGGCTCACCTTCCAGGCGATCCTGCTCGGGCCGGGCCTTCCCGAATGGGGCCCGAAGATCGTCATCCCGGTCGCCGGCGCGCTGCTCGCACTTGCCGCCGCCCTCGCCGCTGCCTGCTTCGTCAAGGCGTTCGGCATCACCTTCCTCGGCCGCCCGCGCTCCGCCGAAGCCGCCGCCGCGCGCGAGGCCGATCGCTTTTCCGTGGGCGCGATGGGCGTTCTCGCGGCACTCTGCCTCCTCGCCGGCATTTTTCCGGCCGTGGTCATCAACGCGCTCGCCCCGGTCGCAAGCGCGCTGATCGGCGCGACCATGCCTGCCCAGGGCCACGTTCCCTGGAGCGTCATCATCCCGGTCGCCGCCGCGCGCAGCTCCTATGACGGGTTCGCGATCTTTCTCCTCCTCGCCGCCGTCACCGGCCTCGCCATCGCCGGTGCGCGCCGGCTCGCCACCCACGCGGTGCGCCGCGCGCCTGCCTGGGATTGCGGCTTCCCCGATCCGCGCCCCGAAACGCAATACACCGCCACGAGCTTCGCCGAGCCCATCCGCCGGGTCTTCGGCCCGATCGTGTTCGGCGCGGCGAGCGCGGTGCGCATGCCCCCGCCCGGCTCGACGGCGCCCGCCCGCATCCGCTCGGCGCTCCGCGACCGGATCTGGGATATTTTCTACGCCCCGGTCGCTGGCTTCGTGGACCGCCTTGCGGCCAGCGCCGACCGCCTCCAGTTCCTCACCATCCGCCGCTATCTTTTCTTCGTCTTCGCGGCCCTTGTGACGCTGTTGCTCGCGCTGGCGCTCACCCAATGATCGGCGCCATCGCGATCGAGGCGCTGCAGATGGCCCTCGTCCTTCTCGCCGCTCCCGGCCTCGTCGGCATCGTGCGCGCCGTCAAGGCGCGGCTGCAGCTCCGAGAGGGCCCGCCGCTCATCCAGCCCTACCGCCAGATCGCCCGCCTGCTCGCCAAGGAGGTCGTGCTCGCCGAGAACGCCTCCTGGCTTTTCCGCACGGCGCCCTATCTCATCCTCGCACTCACCTGGGCTGCCGCCTCCGTCGTCCCCACCTTCTCCACCCATCTCGCCTTCGCCCCGCTCGGCGACCTCATCGTCATCACCGCCCTTCTCGGCGCCGCGCGCTTCCTGCTCGCTCTCGCCGGGCTCGATATCGGCACCAGCTTCGGCGGCATCGGCGCGAGCCGCGAGGTGATGTTCGCCTCGCTCGCGGAGCCGGCGATGCTGATGATCGTCGTCACGCTCGCCATCGCCGCGGGCTCGACCGAGCTTTCCTCGATCGCCGCCTTCATGCTCTCCCCCGCGGCCGGCCTTCGCGTCTCCTTCGCGCTTGCCCTCGTCGCCCTCGGCATCGTCGCCTTGGCCGAAAATGGGCGCATCCCGGTGGACAATCCCGCGACGCATCTCGAGCTCACCATGGTGCACGAGGCGATGGTGCTCGAATATTCGGGCCGGCATCTCGCGATGATCGAGCTCGCCGCTGCGCTCAAGCTCCTGCTCACGCTCTCGATCATCGCCTGCATCTTTTTCCCGTTCGGCCTCGACGGGCCGGGCCCCCTCGTCGGGCTCTTCGCCTACGCGGCGAAGCTCGGCGTCGCCGCCATCCTGCTCGGAATCTTCGAGGTCTCGATTGCCAAGATGCGCGTTTTTCGCGTGCCCGAGCTGCTTGGAGCCGGCCTCATGCTCGGGCTGCTCGGCACGCTTCTCCTCTATGTCTCGCGGGGGCTTTGATAATGGGGCTTGGGACGATGGGGCTCGGCTTCGACATCGCACACATGCTCGCGGGCTTCATGGTCCTGGCGAGCTTCCTCCTGCTCTACCAGGACCGGCTCACCGCGCTCATCAATGTGCTCCGCCTGCACGGCTTCATCCTCGCCCTCGCGGTTGCCTGGCAGGCGCACATCCAGGCCGCACCCGCCCTCTACGTCTCCGCGGTGATCGCGCTCTCGGTCAAGGCGCTCGTCATCCCGGGCGCGCTCGACCGCATCGTCGAGCGGCTCGGCATCCATCGCAATGTCGAGACCGTGGGCGGCATCGGCCCCACCATGCTCGCCGGCATGGCGCTCGTCGCCCTCTCGCTTCGCGTCATGCTGCCGATCACCGCGCATGCCGACCCGGTCTCCCGCCAGGACATCGCGCTCGCGCTCTCCGTCGTGCTGATCGGCCTTCTCATCATGGTCACGCGGCGCAACGCGGTCGGCCAGGTCGCGGGCTTCCTCTCGCTCGAGAACGGCATCGACCTCGCCGCCGCCGGCGCGCGCGGCATGCCGCTCGTGGTCGAGCTCAGCGTCGCCTTCTCGGTGCTGATCGCCTTCATCGTCATCGGCATCTTCCTCTTCCGCATCCGTGAGCGGTTCGACACGGTCGATCTTTCCGCCCTCGAAGCCTTTCGCGGAGAACGACAATGATCCCGCTTGCCGCCGTGCTCGCGGTGCCTCTCGCCGCCGCCTTCCTCCTCGCCCTGATCGCCGACTATCGCGTCACCGCGCGCATCAACGTCGCCGCAAGCCTCGTCGCCTTCGCGGGCTCGCTCGTCTTCCTGTTCCACCGTCCCGCGCCCGGCCCGCTCTTCCTGATCGACGATCTCAACGTCGTTTTCATCGTGCTCAACACCTTCGTCGGCTTCACCACCAGCGTTTTCAGCGCGGGTTATATCGGCCACGAGCTCGAAACAGGAAAGCTCACGCCGGGCTATCTCCGGTTCTACCACGCGATGTTCCAGATCATGCTCTTCGGCATGAACCTCGCACTGGTTGCGGCCAATATCGGGCTGATGTGGGTCGCCGTCGAGCTTGCCACTCTCTCCACCGTGATGATGGTCGGCATCTACCGTACGCACGAAGCGATTGAGGCCGCCTGGAAATATTTCATCCTCGGCAGCGTCGGCATCGCGCTCGCCCTCTTCGGCACCATCCTCGTCTATCTCGCCGCGCGGCCGGTGATCGGGGAGGGAAGCGGGGGAATGATCTGGACCGACCTCCTCGCGCACGCGAAGGATTTCGATCCGGCCCTGCTCGACACCGCTTTCGTCTTCCTCCTGCTCGGTTACGGCACCAAGGTCGGGCTCGTGCCGATGCACGCCTGGCTGCCGGACGCGCATGCCGAGGGCCCGACGCCGATCTCGGCCGTGCTCTCGGGCCTCCTTCTTAATGTCGCGCTCTATGCGCTGCTGCGCTTCAAGATCCTGCTCGCCGCCTGTCCGGGCGCGATCGCGCCCGGGCCCCTGATGATCGCGTTGGGCCTCGTCTCGACGCTGCTCGCCGCGCTCATGCTCTACCGCCGCCGCGACATCAAGCGCCTCTTCGCCTACTCCTCGATCGAGCAAATGGGCATCATCGTCTTCGCCTTCGGCATGGCCGGCCCGCTCGGCAATCTCGCCGGCCTGTTGCAAATGACCATGCACAGCCTCACCAAGTCCGCGATCTTCTTCTCGGTCGGCCACGTCGCGCAGGTGAAGGGAACCCAGCGCATCGCCGAAATGGGCGGCCTCACCGAATCCCATCCTCTCCTCGGCTGGACGCTCGTCGCCGGCGTCGTCGCCATCGCGGGCCTGCCGCCCTTCGGCATCTTCACGAGCGAATTCCTCATCGTGAGCTCGAGCTTCTCCCACGCCCCGATCCTCGCCGCCCTCCTCGTGCTCGGCCTGCTGGTCGCCTTCGGCGCGCTGCTTCTCCGCCTGGGCGGCCTCGCCTTCGGCCCTGTGCGCGGGCCTGTCGTTCCGGTGCGCGCGACGAGCGTCCCCATCTTCGCCCATCTCGCCCTCGTCCTCCTCGCCGGGCTCTGGCTGCCGCCGCCGCTGGTCGCCTGGTTCCGCCACGCCGCCTTGCTGCTCGGATGACCACCTGGCGCGAAGCCGGCGGAAAGCTCGCCGCCGGCCAGGCTTCCCTGCTCTCGCTCTGGGCGGACGAGGGCACCGCACGGCTCGCGATCCTCGCCGGCACAACGATCGAGATCATCGACGATCCGGCGCCCGAGGGACGCTTTCCCTCGATCGGCCGGCTCCATCCGCCCGCACTCCGGCTCGAGCGAGCGCTCGCCGAATCCTCCGCGCTCGTCCCCGAGGGCCTGCCCGACACGCGCCCCTGGCTCCTCCACGGCGATAAAGCGACCGCCTATCCGTTCCTTCCCGCCGAAGGCGAGCATCTGCACCAGATCCCGGTCGGCCCCGTGCATGCCGGCATCATCGAGCCCGGGCATTTCCGCTTCACCTGCTCGGGCGAGACGATCGTTCGCCTCGAGGAACGCCTCGGCTACGTCCATCGCGGCGTCGAGGCGCTCATGCAGGGGAAAACCCCGGCCGAAGCCGCGCCCATCGCCGCGCGCATCTCGGGGGACAGCACGGTTGCCTACGCGCTCGCCTTCGCCCGCGCGGTCGAAGCGGCACTCGGCGTGGAGCCGCCGCCGCGCGCGGTCTGGCTCCGCGCGCTGATGGCGGAGCTCGAGCGGCTCGCCAACCATCTCGGCGATGTCGGCGCCATTTGCAACGACGCCGCCTTCGCCCTGATGCTCGCCCATTGCGCCATTCTCCGCGAGCGCGTGCTCCGCGCCGGCTTCTTCTGCTTCGGCCATCGGCTGATGATGGACCGCATCGTCCCGAGCGGCGTCACCGCCGATCTTTCCTCAGGCGGCATCGCCCATCTTCGCGGCCTCATCACCGAGATCGGCGAAAAATTTCCCCGGCTTCTCTCCCTCTATGACCGAACCGCCTCGCTCCAGGACCGCACCGTCGGCACCGGCACCCTCCGCCCCGAGCTCGCGAAGCTCTGGGCGGCCGGCGGCTTCATCGGCCGCGCCTCCGGTCGCGACTTCGACGCTCGCCGCCTCTACGCTCCCTATGATGCGCTCGTCTTCGCAATCCCCGTCCGCAGCGAGGGCGACGTCGATGCGCGGCTTCGCGTCCGCGCCGCCGAGATCACGGAAAGCCTCGGCCTCGTCACGCAGATTCTCGACAACCTTCCCTCCGGAACCCTCTTTGCTCCAATTCCCGAAGGTTCGGGCGAAGGCTTCGCGTTGGTCGAGGGATTCCGCGGCGACATCTTCGTCCATGTCCGTCTCGCCGCCGGCCGCATCGCGCGCTGCCATGCGCGCGATCCCTCCTGGTTCCAGTGGCCGCTGCTCGAGGCGGCGATCGAGGGCAACATCGTCGCCGACTTTCCCCTCTGCAACAAATCCTTCAACTGCTCCTACGCGGGCCACGATCTCTGAGCCATGCTGCGCACTCTCCTCGAAGGCCTCCGCCAGCCCCTCACCGAAGCCCTCCCCACCGATCCCGAGTTTGCCGAGCTCGCCAAGAAGCTCGAGCGCGCCGCCCGCCGCCGCCTCGGCCGCAGCCTCGCCATCCGCGAAGTCGATGCCGGCTCCTGCAACGGCTGCGAGCTCGAGATCAACGCGCTCGCCAACCCGTTCTACGATCTCGAACGCTTCGGCCTCTCCTTCGTCGCCTCGCCGCGCCACGCCGATGTCCTGCTCGTCACCGGCCCGGTGACGCGCAACATGCACGAGGCGCTGCTCCGCACCTACGCGGCAACGCCGGCGCCCAAATGGGTCGTCGCCGCCGGCGATTGCGCCGCCGGCTGCGGCGTCTTCGTGCGAAGCCCCGCCTGCCTCGGCGCGGTCTCCGCCGTTCTCCCGGTCGATCTCGTCATCCCCGGCTGCCCGCCCACGCCGGCAAAGCTGCTCGCCGGCCTGATCGCCCTCTTAGGCGAGGGCTGAGGGCCCCGAGCCGGCCTTTTCCCCTGCTCTCAACTTCTTGCAATGCTGCCTTGCAGTTCCAATTAAAGAAGACTCGGCCGCCTGAAGCCATCGGGAGGATTTGCCGTGAGTCGAGCCTTTGTCCGCGAACCCGACGCCGAGACCCCGCCCGAGCCGCTGGGCGACATTCCCCTGCCGCCGCCGCCCAACCCGGTCACCCGGCGCGGCCTTGCCTTGATCGAGGCGGCCGTGGCCGATTTCGAGGAGCGGCTCGCCCGGACGCCCCATGAGGAGCTGGCCGAGGCCGCCGAGCTCCGGCGCCGGCTGCGCTACTGGACCAGCCGCCGCGCCACGGCCCAGCTCACCGCCCCGCCCGCCGATCCGGACGAGGTGGGCTTCGGCTCGCGCGTAAGGCTCGCCTGGCCCGGCCGCGGCGAGGTCAGCCTCGAAATCGTGGGCGAGGACGAGAGCGATCCCCCTTCCGGCCGCGTCAGCTGGCGCGCCCCCACCGCCGCCGCCCTCATTGGCAACGGCGCGGGCGACACGGCCGATGCGCCGATCGCCGGCGAGACCCGCCCCCTTAAGATCCTCGCCGTCGAAAACAGCGTTTGATGCCGCCGCCGCGGGCCGCCAAGCGAGGCGGGATCCGCGGATGACATTCCGGCACGGGAAGGAATTCGGCGCCCTCGCCCGCGACGAGGATCGGTTCCTGCGCGGGGAGGGCCTCTATGTCGATGACATGAGGCTCGAAGGCGAGGCGCATGGCTATGTCCTGCGCTCGCCCCACGCCCACGCACGCATCCGAGCCATCGATCGCACGGCGGCACTGCGCGCACCGGGAATCCTCGCCATCCTCACCGCCGCCGACCTCGCCGGCACAGTCCGCCCCCTCGGCTGCGTCATGGCGCTCACGTCGTTCGACGGCACCCAGCGCACCGAGGCGGACCGCGCGATCCTTGCCGCCGACCGCGTCCGCCACGTGGGCGATCCCGTCGCATTCATCGTCGCCGAAACATTGCATCAGGCGATCGAAGCCGCAAACCTCGTCGCCATCGACTACGAGCCGCTTCCTTCCATCGCCGATCCCTCCGCAGAAAAGCAGCCCGTGCCGATCTGGCCCGCCGCGCCGGACAATGTCTGTTTTGATTGGCGCTTCGGCGATGCCGGAGCTTGCCGGCGCCTCTTCGATGAGGCGGCGCACGTCGTCCGCATCACGCTCCGCAATCCTCGTATCGTCGTCAACGCAATCGAGCCGCGTGCCGCGATCGGGGCCTTCGATCCGGCGAGCGGCCGCTTCACGCTGATCGCCAACACGCAAGGGCCGCATTTCGTCCGCCTCATCCTCGCCGCTTCGTTCGGCCTTGCCGAGGCGCGAATTCGCGTCGTCACACCCCATGTCGGCGGCGGGTTCGGCTCGAAAATCTTCGCCTATCCCGAGCACGCGATGGTGCTCTGCGCCGCCCGTGCGCTCGGCCGCCCGGTCCGCTGGACGGCGACCCGGACCGAGGCGTTCCTTTCCGACACGCAGGGCCGCGACCACCGCACCGAGGCGGCCCTCGCGCTCGACGGAAGCGGCCGGTTTCTTGCCCTTTCCGTGCAGGCAACCGTCAATCTCGGCGCCTATCTCTCGCAATATGCGCCGCTCACCGCAACCGGCGTCGGCGCGCCCGTGCAAGCCGGCGCCTACCGCTTCCGCGCGATCGAGATCGGCGTGCGCGGCGTCTTCACCAATACCGTGCCGGTCGATGCGTACCGCGGCGCCGGCCGGCCGGAAGCGACCTACGTGCTGGAGCGCCTGATCGACCGTGCCGCGCACGCGCTCGGCATCGACCGCGCCGAGCTGCGCGCGCGCAATCTTCCCGAGAGCCAGGCCGCGACCGTGATCGCCGTGACGGGCCTCGCCATCGAAGGCGGCCGCTTCCTCGACAATCAGCGTCGCTGCCTCGCCGCCGCCGATCGTGCGGGCTTTCCCGCGCGCCGGGCGGCGAGCGCGCGGCGCGGCCTGCTGCGCGGCTTCGGCTTCGCGAACTATCTCGAATCGAACGGCGGGCTGGCGGTCGCGAAAATGATCGAGCCGGACGGACTTCCGGTCGAGAGCGCGGCGCTTGCGTTCGGGCCCGGCGGCGCGCTCCGCGTCACCATCGGCACGCAATCGACCGGGCAGGACCATGCGGCGCCGATGGCCCTCTATGCGGCGAAACGCTTCGGGCTCGACCCCGGCGCCATCACCGTTTGCCAGGGCGACAGCGAGGCGGTAGCGCGCGGCGGCGGCACCGGCGGCTCCAAGTCGCTGCTCACCAGCTCGGTCGCGATCGAACAGGCGGTCGCCGACGTCATCGCCCGCGGGCGCGCGCTGCTCGGCGCCGAATGGGGCGCGCCCAAGGCGGACATCCTCTTCGAGAGCGGCGTCTTCGCGCGCAAGAGCTCGAACCAGACCGCGAGCATCGCCGAGATCGCCGCACGATCGCCCGGCGCGCTGGACGGCGAATCGTGGGGCGTGCTGCGCCACGGAAGCGCTGCCAATGGCTGCCATGCCGCCGAAGTCGAGATCGATCCGGAAACCGGCGAGGTGCGTCTCGTGCGCTACACCGCCGTCGATGATTTCGGCCAGGTGGTCAACGCGCCGGCGGTGCTGGGGCAGGTCCAGGGCGGCGTCGCGCAGGGCACCGGCCAGGCGCTGATGGAGCAGGCGGTCGTCGATCCTGCGACCGGCCAGCCGCTCGCCGCCTCGCTGCTCGACTATGCGCTGCCGCGTGCGCTCGATGTGCCGGGCGTCACGTGGATCGACAACGGCCTCGCCTCGCCCTCCAACATCTTCGGCGCCAAGGCCTGCGGCGAGGCGGCCGCAAGCGCAGCACCGCCCGCGATCATGAACGCCGTCGCCGACGCGCTCGCGGACGTCGCCCGCGTATGGGACCTGCAGATGCCGGCGCGCGCGGCCGACATAAGCCGTCTCATCGAGGCCGGATTGCGTGCCCGCGCGTTTCGCGTTTAGACTTTGCACGCGCATCGCTCGGAGGGGACAGGCACCATCATGGCAACGTCGTCCCGCATCCCCGCGCCCGCCCAGCTCGAAGCCCTGAGATGGCGCTGCATCGGCCCCCCGCGGGGCGGGCGCGTCGTCGCCGTCGCCGGCGATGCCACGGATCCCATGGTCTTCTATTTCGGCGCCTGCGCCGGCGGAGTCTGGAAAACCACCGATGGCGGCGTGTACTGGCGCTGCGTCAGCGATGGCTTCTTCGGCAGCGCCACGATCGGCGCGCTCGCGGTCGCGCGCTCGGACCCGAACGTCGTCTATGCCGGCACCGGCGAGACCACCATCCGGCTCGACGTCTCCTACGGCGACGGCGTTTACAAATCCACCGACGGCGGCCGCACCTGGCGCCACGTCGGATTGCGCGAAACCAAGCAGGTCGGTCGCATTTGCATCCATCCGCAAAACCCCGACCTCGTCTATGTCGCGGCCCTCGGCGACGCGTTCGGCGCGAACGAGGAGCGCGGCGTCTATCGCTCGCGCGACGGCGGCCGAACCTGGCAGAACGTGCTCCACCGCAGCGCCGATGCCGGTGCCGTCGATCTCTCGATGGATCCCGCGAACCCGCGGATCCTCTTCGCCGGCGTTTGGCAAACCCGGCGCAACTTCTGGAACATCTCGAGCGGCGGCCCCGGCAGCGGCCTCTTCCGCTCGACCGACGGCGGCGATTCCTGGGAGGAGATCTCGCGCAATCCGGGCTTACCGGATGGCATGCTCGGCAAGATCGGCGTCGCGGTCTCTCCCGCCCGCTCCGGCCGCGTCTGGGCGCTGATCGAGGCGCCAGGCGCGAAGACCGGCCTCTACCGCTCCGAGGATTTCGGCGCGCGCTGGGTACAGGTCTCGTCCCACCGCGACCTCATGCACCGGCCCTGGTACTACACGCACGTCTTCGCCGACCCGCGCCACGCCGAGACCGTCTATGTGGCGAATCTCGGCCTCTGGAAATCGACCGACGGTGGGGCGAGCTACACCGAGATCCCAACCCCGCACGGTGACAACCACGATCTCTGGATCGATCCCGCCGACCCGAAGCGGATGGTCGAAGGCAACGACGGCGGCGCCTGCGTCTCGTTCAACGGCGGCCTCACCTGGTCGTCGATCTACAACCAGCCGACCGCGCAGTTCTATCGCATCGACACCGACAACCAATATCCCTACCGCGTCTATGGCACGCAGCAGGACAACACCTCGATCTCGGTCCCGAGTGCGGCCGTGTGGGGCGCGATCACGCTCGGCGATTGCACCTATCCCGGCACCGGCGAGAGCGGCTTCATCGCCGTCCATCCCAACGATCCCAACATCGTCTATTGCGGCGCCATCGGCTCCAGCCCCGGAGGCGCCGCGCCATTGCAGCGCTGGGACGCGCGCACGGGCCAGATCCGGCTCGTCAACGTCTGGCCCGAGGAATCGACCGGCGTCGCGCCGAAAGATCTCAAATACCGCTTCGCCTGGACCTTCCCGATCGTCTTCTCCCCGCACGACAGCGGCACGCTCTACGCCGGCGGCAACCGCGTCTTCCGCACCCGCGACGAAGGCGTGAGCTGGGAGGCGATCTCGCCCGATCTCAGCCATAACGATCTCGCGCGCCAGGACCATTCGGGCGGCGAGATCACGCGCGAGAGCGCCGGCGCCGAAGTCCACGCAACCTGCGCCTCTCTCGTCGAATCGCCGCACCGTCGCGGCGAGATCTGGGCCGCGACCGATGACGGTCTCGTGCATGTCACCCGCGACGACGGCAAGAGCTGGCACAACGTCACGCCGCCGGACATGCCGAAGCTCGCCTATGTCGGCTGCGTCGAGCTCTCCGCGCACGACGCCGACACGGCCTATCTCGCCGCGACCCGCTACAAGCTCGCGGACTACCGGCCCTATCTCTTCCGCACCACCGACGGCGGGCGCACATGGCAGTCGGTCAACGGGAACTTTCCCGAGGGCGAGATCACCCGCGTCGTGCGCGCCGATCCGGTGCGGCCCGGCCTCCTCTTCGTCGGTACCGAGACCGGAATCTTCTTCAGCCCCAATGACGGCTCGCATTGGGCGCGCATGCAGGGCGGCCTGCCGGTCGCTCCGGTTTACGACCTCAAGCTCAAGGGCTCGGACCTCGTGGCCGGCACGCACGGACGCTCCTTCTGGATCCTCGACGACATCACCCCACTCCGCGACCCCACCGAAACTGCTGCCGGGCTCAAACTCTTCGCGCCCCGCACCACCATCCGCACGAAGCTGCATTTCGGCGCGCTACGAAACGTGGGCTCCGGCATCTCCTTCGCCGTCGCTTCCGGCATCGGCGGCGGCATCCGGAGCTTCGAGCGGCCGGACGGCACGCCGGGCCGCGAATATCTCGATGTCGGCGAGAACCCTCCGAACGGCGCGATCATCTATTACCGGCTCGACGATTCTCCCTCCGATCCCCTCACGCTCACCTTCCGCGACGCGGCGGGCCAGCCGATCGTCAGCTTCCGGAGCGACGACGCGAGCCTGCCCGCACAGCGCCGCCCCACCACGCGCCCCGGCCTCAACCGCTTCGTTTGGGATCTCAAATATCCCGGGCCCGCGAAGCTCGATCCCGCGCTGGCGCCGCCGCGGAACAAGCCGCTCGCGAAGGACGCGGACCCGACGCCCGGCCCGACCGTCGTCCCGGGCGACTACCAGGTGGAGCTGGCGCTCGGCCCTGAGAAGCGCACGGCGAATTTTGCCATCGTCAAGGATCCGCGCCTCGCCACGACGCCGGACGCCTACGGCCAGCAATTCGCGCTGTTGCGGGAGCTCACCTTCTCGCTCGGCCGGCTCAACAGCGCGGTCAACCGTATCCGGCGCATCAAACGCGCGCTCGCCATCCTCGCCGAGCCGCACGAAGATCTCGCCGCCAAAGCAAAAACCCTCACCGACCATCTCGCTTCCATCGAAGGCGTCCTCGTGGACGTGCATCGGCAATCGGCACGCGACGTGCTGCGCAATCCCGCCGGGCTCGACGACACGCTGATCGACCTCATCAACACCGTCGCGGTCTCCGACAACGCGCCGACCGTCTCCGCAAGCGAGGTCTCGCGCGAGGTCATGGCGCACGTCGATGCGGAACTCGCCAAGCTCGACGCACTCGCCGCCGGCGAGCTCGCCGCGCTCAACCGCCTCGCCCGCGCCATCGATCCGATCCCAACCGCCGAATAGCCTGACCTTTCGAGCAAGGCCAGGGGACGCTGTCCCCTGGACCCCTGCCAGGACCTGAGGCCCTGGACCCCATTCGTTGACGGCCGCCGTGGGAGGTTCGGAAGCTTGCGCAGGGTCGGCTGACCCTCATATCATGGGTCAGGTGACAAAGGCCCGGCGATGTATCCCCTCGAGGTGCGCAAGGTCATGGCGGCGCTGGGTGGCGCCCGGACCGTAGGAAGAAAGCCCGAGACCCTCGCCGAGCTCGCCGAAATGGTTGCTCGCGGCCTGCCCAGCGCCGTGGTACCGAAACTGGCGGCCAACGCCGCGCCCGATGATCCCGCGGCGCGCCGGCGGGTGGCTGCTCTCGTCACATCGCCCTCCAGCCTCAAGCGCAGGCAGCGTCTCTCTCCGGAAGCCAGTGAGCGAGCGGAGCGCCTGGCACGGACTCTGGCCTTGGCGCAGGAGGCCTTTGGCAACCCCGCCGAAGCGCGAACCTGGCTGAATACGCCGCATCCGCTGCTTGGCTCCTCGCGGCCCATCGACGTGGCCGCAACGGAGTTGGGGGCCCGGCAAATCGAGCGGCTGCTGCACAACATCGAGCATGACCTGCCGGTCTGAACAAGGTTGTCGACTCCGCTCAAGCTGTTTCGCCTCGGCACTGCAAACTTTCCGGTGTGGGACGGCGCCGGCGCCGCAGCCTATGGCGGCCGATGGAACCCTCCTGGCGTCGCCGTGATCTATGCCGCCGGCTCTCAGTCCCTGGCGATGCTCGAACGGCTCGTGCAGCGGCGAAATCTCGGACGCACATGGCTGGTCGAGGCTGAGGTCCCGCCACACCTGGAGATCGAGGACCTCATGAACCAACCGCCGCCAAACTGGCGTGCTCTCGGCAGTCCCGAGGCCGTCGCGGCAGGCGGTGCCTGGATCGCCTCCGCTCGTACTCCCGTGCTCCGGGTGCCCTCCGCTCTGGTGCCGCGCGAGGCCAACTACCTCATCAATCCATCTCATTCCGACGCAGGCCGGATCACCGTAAGCCCGCCCGAGCCACTGGAGTGGGACATCCGTCTGTTCGGCGTTCCTGTGCCGGAACGATAGCGCCGCTTCTGACCTGAGCCCCCGAAATTCCTCCGAATTTGAGTAGAGTCCGCTGTATGGGAGCCGTTCTAAACCTTGCGTCCTTTGAAACGGCCTGGCGCGATCGCGTCCAGATCCACCCCACAGCGCGCCATGAAGTCCGGCAAGTTCGATCCTGTCGCGATCGCGGCGGCGAGCTCGGCCGCGGCGGGCGCGCCCATCACTCCGTTGCCGCCCTGTCCGGCCAACCAGAAAAAACTCGGCTCATCCGGATCCGCTCCGATCACCGGCTGCTCGTCCGGCGCAAAGGTTCGCAGCCCGGCCCATTTGCTGTGCACCCTCGCCACGGTCATCGTGGTCGCACGCTCGATGCGGTCGATGGCCACGGCGACATCGAACTCCTCGGGCGCGGCGTCGCAGGGCTCCGTCGCCGTCTTATCGACGGGGGAGGCCATGACCCGGCCGCCCTCCGGCTTGAAATACCATGTCTCCGCCACGTCGAAGGTCATCGGCCAGATCCGAACATCCGCTCCCGCCGGAGGATCGAACGTGATCGCCGTCCGCCGGTACGGCTGGAGGCCCCTGGGCCGGAGCCCGGCCCTCTTGGCGACGTCGTCGGCCCAGGAGCCGGCGGCGTTGACCACCGCGTTCGCGGTCAGCCTCATCTCCGACGTGGCCAAGTGCCACCGCCCGCCGCGTCGCTCGAGCGAAGCGGCCTCGGTCGACAGCAGCACGTTGAGGCCCGTGGCCCTCGCCAGCCGCAGATACCCCTGCAGCAGCGCATGCGCGTCGATATCCGCGCATGCCGGTTCCAGAAGTGCGGCCGAAAAATCATCGGTCCTGACGACCGGGCAGAGCGCGCGTGCCTCGCGGGCAGGAAGCAGGCGATATTCGACGTTGCGCCCGTCGAGCGCGCGCGCCGACGCAACCAGCCCGGCCTCGTCGTCGGGTGCTGCGAAATAGAGCGCACCGATCCGATGCAGCAACGGGTGATCGGCGAAGCCGGCAGGCGGCGCCTCGAAAAAGGGCCGGCTCGCGCTGACCAGCGCCCGCCACCCAATGGGGCCGTAATTCTCCGAGATCACGGCGGCCGAGCGGCCGGTGCTGTGGTAGCCTGGCGCGATCTCTCGCTCGATCAGAACGACGGTCGCCACTTTTGAGAGCTCGTACGCGACCGAGAGTCCCGCCGCGCCTCCGCCGATGACGAGATAGTCGAAATGCGGCATGGCTCGCACGCACTACAGCGCGAGGGTCGCCGCGACCTCCGGGAGATCCGCAAGATCCGGCAGGACGCGCGAGGCCGCGTTCGGGTCATCGCCGGTGCGGTCGCGGTCCACCCAGACGCGCGCGACGCCCATGCGGCGCGCGGGCTCGATGTCATGGAACCAGCTGCACGCGGCATGGACCCAGTCGCGGCGCGCAACGCCGGTCCTACGCTCGAACTCCAGGAAGTGACCGAGGTCGGGCTTGTAGCTTCCGGCCTGCTGCGCGGTGACGACGAGATCTGGCTTCGGGCTCGGGAACCGTTCCAGCGTGCGCGCGAAGAGATCGTCATCGCAGTTGGTCAGGATGCCGATTTTGAAGCCGCGGTCCCTGAGCCCGGAGAGCGCGCGCGGCACGTCGTCGAAGAGAGGCAGCTCGGCCCATCTGCGCGCGAGCACGTCTGCCTCCGCCGGCGGGAGTGCCACGCCGATCTCGCCCGCCGCGCGCTCCAGTCCGATCGTCAGCACCTCGCGGTAGAGACGATGCGGGCGCTCGGCCTCCAGCGCGCGCTCGAAGCGATGATAGGCATCGAGGAGCTCGCCGGTCCGCCCGCCGGCGAGCGGGGCGAGAAGCGCGCGGAAGCCCCCATGCCAGTCGATGAGGGTGCCGAAGCAGTCGAAGCTGATCCATCGATCCGTCGCCATGAGTTTGTCTCCCGAGCCTGATCGTTGCTAGCCGGTCGCGCCCGCTTCGTCTTGACCGCGGCTCCGGTCCGGTTGACCGGGCTTCCGCCCCGCGCGAGGAATGGAAGCCGCACGGCAGCGGAGATGCCGGGATGGAAGCCGAACGGACGCGGCTATGGCTGCGATCCTATCCGGGGCGGAAGGATGTGCATCTGCACGACTTCTACCAGGCGCTGCTGCCGATAGACGGCGCGATGGACCTTGAGCTGGACGCCGCGGACGGATCGATCTCCGGGCGGCAGGGCGTGATGATCGCCCGCGGCGCGCGGCACGTGTTCCGCGCGTGGGGAAAGAATTGCTTCATCGTCCTCGACATGCCGCCCGGGGCGTTCCCGCCAATGGCGCCGCGATCGCCGTTCTTCGAATTCGGCGAGCCGCTGGCCGCGCTCGCGCGCTACGCCGCCGGCGAATTGGCATCAGGCGGGCTCGGCGCGAAGGAGGAATTTCATCTCGCCGCGTTGATCGCGGGGAAGCTCCGGCCCTGCTTCGCTCCCACCGCGCGACGATCCGGCCCGGTCGAACGGGCGCTCACGGTGCTGCGCGAGCGCCACGCCGAACCGCTGACGATGGCGGAGGTGGCGAGAGCGTCAGGCCTCGGCGTCAGCCGGTTCCACGAGCTCTTCCGCCGCGAGACCGGCCGAACGCCGGCTGAGACGCTCGCGGAGATCCGCCTCGATTCCGCCGAGGCGCTGCTGGGGCAAACGAGCCTGCCGATCGCCGAGATCGCGCTGATGGTCGGGTATTCGGAGCAGAGCGCGCTGACGCGGAGCCTCAGGAGGCGGCGCGGAACCACGCCCCGCGCATTCCGCCGCGACCCACGGTGATCTACCCCCTCACATGGCAGGCGATCCAGTGGCCGCCGGCCCCTTGCCTCAGCTCCGGCGCCTCCTCGGCGCAGCGCTTCTCGGCGAGCGGGCAGCGCGTGCGGAAATGGCAGCCCGAGGGCGGGCGCAGCGGGTTCGGCACATCGCCCTGCAGCACGATCCGCCGCCGCTTCAGCTTGGGGTCCGGAATCGGCACCGCCGAAAGCAGCGCCTCGGTATAGGGGTGGCGCGGATTGTCGTAGAGCTCGCGCGCCGGCGCGATCTCCACCACCCGACCGAGATACATCACCGCCACGCGGTCGCTGATATGCTCGACCACCGAGAGGTCGTGCGCGATGAAAACGTAGGTCAAGCGGAACTTTTCCTGGAGATCCTCGAGCAGGTTGATGACCTGCGCCTGGATCGAGACATCGAGCGCGGAGACCGGCTCGTCGCAGACGATCAGCTTCGGCTGTACCGCCAGCGCTCGGGCGATGCCGATGCGCTGCCTCTGGCCGCCCGAGAACTCGTGCGGGAAGCGGTTGAGATGATCGGCGCGCAGCCCCACCGTCTCGAGCAGATCGACGACGCGATCGTTCAGCTCGCGGCGCGTCTTCGCCAGCTTGTGGATGATCAGCGCCTCGCCGATGATGGCGCCGACCGTATGCCGCGGGTTGAGCGAGGCGAACGGATCCTGGAAAATGATCTGCATATCGCGGCGCAAGCCGCGCAGCTCCTCGCCTTCCAGCCGCGTGACGTCCCTTCCCTCGAACCAGATCTCGCCCGAGCTCGGCTCGATCAGCCGCATGATGCAGCGGCCCGTCGTGGATTTTCCGCAGCCCGATTCGCCGACCAGCCCGAGCGTCCCTCCCGCCTCGATCTCCAGCGTCACGCCGTCCACCGCACGCACGCGCTCGATCTCGCGCGCCAGAATTCCCCCCGTCACGGAAAAATGCTTCTTGAGGTCGCGGACGGAGAGAAGAGGGGGCGCCGCGCTCACAGGATGCACGCCACCTTGTGGTCCGGCGCGACCACGCGCAGCTCCGGTTCCCGGCTCACGCAGGCTTGCGTCGCGAAGCCGCAGCGCGCGGCGAAACGGCAGCCGGGCGGCGGATGGAGCAGGCTCGGCACGGTGCCCGGAATCTGCTCGAGCCTCACCCGGTGCTCGGCCTTGGCGTCCACCCGCGGGATCGCGCGGATCAGCCCCTGCGTATAGGGGTGGCGCGGATTGGCGAAGAGCTCCTCCACCGGCGCGTCTTCCACGACCTTCCCGGCATACATCACCACCACGCGCTGGGCATTCTCGGCGACCACGCCCATGGCATGGGTGATCAGCATGATCGCCATGCCGAAGCGCGCCTTCATGTCGTTCAGCAAATCGAGGATCTGCGCCTGGATGGTGACGTCGAGCGCGGTCGTCGGCTCGTCGGCGATCAGGAGCTGCGGCCCGCAGGCGAGCGCAATGGCGATCACCACGCGCTGGCGCATGCCGCCGGAGAACTGGTGCGGATAGTCGTGCACGCGCCCTTCGGCGTTCGGGATCTGCACCAGCCGCAACAGCTCCACCGCGCGCGCGAGCGCTGCCTTTGCCGAGAGCTTCTCATGCGCGCGAAGCGACTCCGCGATCTGCTCGCCCACCGGATAGACCGGATTGAGCGCCGTCATCGGTTCCTGGAACACCATCGCGATTTCGCGCGCGCGGATCTTCTCCATCTCCCTCCCGCTCAGCTTCACGAGGTCGCGGCCGCGCCAGATGATCTCCCCGCCCGCGAAGCGGCCGGGCGGCATGTCGATCAGCTTGAGCACGCTGCGCGCGGTCACGGTCTTCCCGCACCCCGACTCGCCCACCACGGCCAGCGTCTCGCCGCGGCCGACCGTCATGCTGACCCCGTCCACCGCGCGCACGGTGCCGTCGTCGGTCTGGAACCAGGTCCTGAGGTCGCGGATCTCGAGCAGCGGTTCGGGCATGCGGGGCTTCGCGCTCAGATGACGCGGCGCGGATCCAGCGCGTCGCGCAGCCCGTCGCCGATGAAGTTGATGGTGAGAACCGTGAGGAAGATCGCAAAGCCAGGGAACAGCGCCCAATGCGGCGCGCTATCCAGATATTGCTGCGCGTCGTAGAGGATCCGGCCCCAGCTCGGCACGTCCGGCGGAAAGCCGAGCCCGAGGAAGGAGAGCGTCGATTCGGTGATGATGGCGTTCGCAACCTGGATCGTCGCGGCAACGATGACCGGGCCGATTGCGTTGGGCAGGATGTGCTTGACCATCAGCCGCAAGCGCGACGCGCCGAGCGCGCGCGCCGCCTCGACGAATTCCTTCTCCCGGAGGGAGAGGAACTGCGCGCGGACGAGCCGGGCGAGCGGCATCCAGGTTAAGCCCCCGATCACCACCACCATCAGCAGGAAGATCCCGCCCTCCTCTCCGAGTGCCGTGCGAAGCGCGTTCCGGAACAGGAACATCAGCAGCAGCAGCAGCGGAACCTGCGGCAGCGCCAGGAAGAGATCGGTGAGCCACATCAGCGCGGCATCGAGCCGCCCGCTCGCCATGCCAGAGATCGCGCCGACCGTCACGCCGACGCCGACCGCCACGGCCATCGCGGCGATGCCCACCGCGATCGAGATGCGCCCGCCATAGATCATCCGTGCCAGCAAGTCCTGGCCGAGATCGTCCGTGCCGAACGGATGCGCCCAGCTGGGGCCTTGCAGGATCGCGGTGAAGTCGATGTCGCTGATCGAGACCGGCCAGAGCAGCGGCCCGAGGACGACGCCGAACACGATCACGCCCAGAATGAAGAGGCTGATCAGGGCGAGCCTGTGCTTGCGGAACCGGCGCCACGCCTGCCGGCGCAGCGAGACGCGCGGCTCCGCAACCGGCTCCACGCGGAGCGGTAGCGCTTCGTCAGCGATAAGAGATGCGGGGATCGAGCCAGGCATAGAGCAGATCGGCGACGAGGTTGAACAGGATGACGAGCACGGCATAGACGAACGTGATCGCCAT
Source organism: uncultured Pseudomonadota bacterium (assembly GCA_963745975.1). GTDB lineage: Bacteria > Pseudomonadota > Alphaproteobacteria > Acetobacterales > Acetobacteraceae > JAKAWQ01. Next base: position 161,209 of record CAVUZJ010000006.1, on the reverse strand, counting down.
CACGACCGGCGTGTCGTCCGAGAGGATCGACGAGATCAGCAGGGACCCCATGCCGGGGATCCGAAAGATCTGCTCGGTGATGATGGCGCCGCCGAAGACGACCGGCAGTTGCACGGCGACCAGCGTCACCACCGGGATCAGCGCGTTCCGCACGACGTGCCGCGTGATCACCTTCCGCTCGCCGATGCCCTTGGAGCGCGCCGTCGTCACGTAATCGAGCTTGACCACGTCGAGGACCGAGGCCCGCACATAGCGCACCAGCGCCGCGCCCTGGAAAAGGCCGAGCACGGTCACCGGCATGATCGACTGGAGGATGTTCTGCCACAGCCAGGCGAGGCCCGTCGCCGAAAGATCCGTCCGGAACACGAAGGGCAGCCAGTGCAGCCGGATGCTGAAGACGAGGATCAGGACGAGGCCGGTGAAGAAGGTGGGCAGCGAGAAGCCGACGAAGGCGAGCGTGTTGGCGACCTTGTCGAACAGCGAATAGGGGCGTGTCCCCGCGAGCACGCCGACCGGAACCGCAACCAGGATGGCCAGGATCTCGGCCGCCCCCAGAATGATCAGCGACACCGGTAGCCTCTGGAATATCAGCGTCGAGACATTGATCCGGCTCGCAAACGAAAATCCCCAGTTGCCGTGCAGCATGGCGAACAGCCAGTGCAGGTAGCGAAGCCAGACCGGATCGTCGAGGCCGAAGCTCTTCCGCAGCTGGGCGACCACGGCGGGCGGCACGTTGGGGTTGGTCAGAAGCTGCCCGAACGGATCGCCCGGCGCGAGTGCCAGGATCGCGTAGATGATGGCGCTGATCCCAAGCAGGCTTGGGATCGTCATCATCAGTCGCCGCAGGATATAGGCGCGCGACATCATGGGCTCCGTGAGCAGGCCGCCGGGGCCGCGCCCCGGCGCGCCGCTCGCGAGGTCAGGCTTTGGTTTCCTTGAACCAGTTCCGCAGGTCCCAGGTGTCGTCGTCCCAGCCGCTGAGCTGCATCTGCAGCTCGTTGACCGCGGCACCCACCGTCTTGCGGAAGATCAGCGGGATGACGACGATATTGTCGACGACAAGATCGTTGAGCTGGATGAACATCGCCGCGCGCTTCATGGGGTCGAGCTCCGTCGTCGTCTCGGCGTAGATCTTGTCGTAGTCGGCGTTCTGCCAGCGCGTGATATTGCGGCCCTGCCATTTGTTCGATTTCTGGGCGACTTGGGTCGAGAGGAACTGCTGCATCCAGAAGCCCGGGTCCGGATCCGTCGGGTTCGTCGTGTACATCTGCAGGTCGGCATAGAACTTCGGGTAGGTATCGTCGTTGCCGACGTCCGAGGAGAAATAGACCGAGGCGAGCACTGCCTTGAGCTGTAGATCGATGCCGGCTTTGTGGCAGGCCTGCTTGATGATCTCCTGGGTTTCCTGGCGCGGCTGGTTGATCGAGGTCTGATAGAGCCAGGAGAGCTTCTTGCCGTCCTTCTGGCGGATGCCGTCGGGGCCCGGCTTCCAGCCGTTCGCCTCCAGAAGATCGACGGCTTTCTGGATGTTGAATTCCCAGGAGGTCTTCTTGGACACGTACTGCGCCGGACCGTTGAGGAAGTTCGACGTGGCCCAGCCGGTTTCGCCGTAGATGTATTTCTCCACTGCACCCCGGTTGACGAGCAGCGAGAGCGCCTTGCGCACCACCGGATCGCTGAGCGTCGGGTTGGTCGTCTTGATGCTGGAGCGCTGGCCGTCCACTTCCTTGTTGGGATCGGTGAAATTGATCTGGATATGCTCGATGTCCGTGCCCGCGGCGAACTTGAGACTCCCCTTGCCCCCGGCCTGGATCTTCTTCAGGAGGTCCCAGGAAACCTGGAGGTCCCAGGCATAGTCGTATTCGGCCGTCTCCATCACGGCGCGGGCCGCCGAGGTGGCGTCGCCGCCGCCCTTCATCTCGACCGCGTCGAAATAGGGCCGGTTCGGTTCGTGGTAGTCCGCGTTGATCACGCCCTCGACCAGATCGCCGGGGGTGAAGCCCTTGAACTTGTAGGGTCCGGTCCCGACGGGCTTGAGGTTCCACGGCGCCTGGCGGGATTTCGCGCCGATATAGGGCTCAAAGAGGTGCTTCGGGATGAGGCAGCCATTGGCGGCCACGAAGGGGTCCGCCCAGAAGGGCGTCGGACGCGAAAACAGGACCTTGACGGTGTAGTCGTCGATCTTCTGGACCTTGATGTAATTGTAGCTGCCGGCCGTCACCGCCGCCGTCTGCGGGTTGCTTGCGTACTGCCAGTTGAAGACGACGTCATCGGCGGTGAAGGGCTCGCCGTCGTGCCATTTCACCCCTTTCTTGAGCTTCCAGATGACGAAGGTGCCGTCCTCGGCAATGCCGCCATTGGTGACGCTCGGGACCTCGGCCGCGAGAACCAGCTTCAGATTGGCCTCGGGATCCCACGCCGCCAGCGGCTCATAGAAGAGGCGCGATGCGTCCTGGTCCTTGGTGCCGGTGGCGAAATGCGGATTGAGGAGGGTCGGCGCCTCCCACCAGAGCAGCTTGAGCGTGCCGCCGCCGCCGGCCTTAGTCGGCTTGTAGGTGATCGGGCTCTCCGCCATCGCGACGCCACCGACAGCCAGCAGCTGGGTTGCCATCGGGGCCGCCAGCCCCAGCACGGCCATGCGCTGGATGAAGCCCCGCCGCGAAAGGCGCCCCTCCTTCACCCGCTCGATCATGCCCCGAAGATTTTTTTCGTCCATTGCGGCCTCCTGCAGCAACGGCTTGGCATGCCCTCCTGCGCGCCGGGACATGCTTGAGCCGGTATTGGCGGGGACCCTATAGAGTTCCGCGCGCCCCGGTCAACGCTCATCTGCGCCAGTCGCAGGGCTGCCGCCGGGGCGTCTGGACAGGCGCCGCGCCGCGCCCCCCATGATGGTATTGATGCTATTTTCCGGTTCGCGAACGACGAGCCGCCTGCTCGCCGATCTCGTCGTCTTCGACCCGCGGCGGCTCGGATGGCGGCTCGCGATCCGCACCGTGATCGCGCTCCTCGTCCCGCTCGAGCTTGCCCGCCTCTTGGCGATGCCGGCGCTGATCTGGGTCGGCATCGGCGCCTATCTGCTGGCGATCGGCGATTCCACCGACGACGGAGATCGGCTTCAGCCGCTTCGCCTCGCACTCGGCGCCGGGCTCGGCGGGCTCGCCCTCGCGAGCGGCGTCCTGGCCGGCGGCGCGCTCCTCACCTCCGTGCTCTTCATGCTGTTCTGGGGCGTCCTCGCCGGCGTGATCGGCGTTTACGGCAACGCTTTCGCGACAATGGGCCTGCCGATCGCCTGGGCCTATGTCGAGCTTGGCCTTCCCGCCCGCGACCATTCGCTCGCCGCGGCGGCCGGGCTCGGCGCCCTTTTCGCGGCCGGCGGCGCGCTCACCATGGCCGCAACCTGGCTGGTTCGGATCGCCGGGCCCTATGCGCCGCTCCGGGGCCAGGCGGCCGAGTGCTTCCGCGCCGTCGCTTCCTACATCGACATCGTCGCGGCCGGGCGCGAGGACGATCCGCGCGAGCCGGTTTCCTCGGAGACGCGCGTGCGCGCGGCGATCGCCGAGGCCCGCCGCGTCGGCGCCGAGCTTCGACGCGGCCAGCATGGCTGGAGCGGGGCGGCGCAGCGCAACCTCGTCCTGATCGAGATCGCCGACCGGCTCTTCTCGCTCGCGGCGCTGCTGCGCGAGCAGCAAGCGACGTCGCTCGCCCCGCTCGCCGATGCGGCCCGCGAGGTGGCGGCCGCGCTCGCCGCGCCCGCGCGGCAGGCGCCGCTCAGGGACACGCTCGCCGGGCTCGACCGGATGGTCACTTTGGAGCCTTCACCGGGCCTCGCCCGCGAGACCGAGCGGCGGATGGCGGCGGCCCTCGCCCGCGCGATCCGCATCCTCCTCGGCGAGGCGCCGGCGGAGGGCGCGCCCGAGCCCGCACCGCCCGCCGCCGCCGGGCTCAAGGACCTGCTCGCCCCGCTCGCCGCGTGCCTCGATCCCAATTCGGTCGTGGCGCGGCACGCGCTCCGCTTCGGCGTCGTCGCCGCCGTCGCCGTCGTCATCTTCCGGTTCTTTCCGGGACCGTTCGGCTACTGGATCCCGCTCACGGTGACGGTCGCGCTCAAGCCCTATGCGGGGGCGACGCTCGCGCGCACGGTGCAGCGGCTCGTCGGGACGTCGGCGGGCATCCTCGTCGGGTCGGCGCTCATGCCGTTCCTCGCCGGCCCGCAAGCCGAGCTCGTTGCGGTCGGCGTCGCCTTCTTCTGGATGATGGCGGTCCTGCCGTTCAACTACAGCCTCGCGATCTTCTTCCTCTCCGCCGGGCTCATTCCCTTCGAGCATTTCCTGACACCCGGGCTCGATCGGAACGTCGCGTTGCTGCGGCTGGCGGGAACGGCGATCGGCGCGGTGCTCGCGATCGTCGGCGGCCATCTCCTCTGGCCGAGCTTCGAGCGCAAGACGTTGCCTGCGCTGCTCCGCGCCAGCATCCGCTCGATCGCGGCCTATGCCGAGCGTGTGTTGAGCGAAACGGATGCGGCGTCCTTCGAGGCCGCGCACCGCCAGGCGGGGCTTGATACGACAAACCTCCAGGCCGCGATTCAGCGCTCGGCGAGCGAGCTTGGCGGCAACGCGGAGAACCTCGCCGCCACGGTGCTGGCGGCGACCGCGCTGCAACGGCTGATGATCAGCCTCAATGCGGTTGCCACCGCGGCATCGTCTGAGCAGCGGCCGGCGATGGAGAGCTTCCGCGCGTCATTCGTCCCCGCGCTCGCCGCACTCGCGGAAGGCGGCGATCTTTCGCCCGATCTCGACAAAGCCGCCGTGGCGCCGGGCTTCCTCGGCGACGAGCTTGGCCGGATGGTTGCGCAGGCGAGGCTGCTCCGGACCGCGCTCGCGAGGCTCGCAACGGGACCGCTTGGTTCGGCCGTTGCTTGGTCGGAAGCCGATTCTCCGGCATAAACGCCGGACACGGTCTTGCAGGGGGGGCGCGCCATGGCCACGACGACGATCGCCGATCTCATCGCGGCGACGCTCGCAGCCGGCGGCGTCCGCCGCATCTGGGGCGTGACCGGCGACAGCTTGAACGGGCTCAACGATAGTTTGCGCCGGTTGGGCTCGATCGCCTGGATGCACGTGCGCCACGAGGAGGCGGCCGCCTTCGCGGCAGGCGCCGAGGCGGCGCTGACCGGCAGGCTCGCGGTGTGTGTGGGAAGCTGCGGGCCGGGCAATCTGCATCTCATCAACGGGCTCTTCGATTGCCACCGCAGCCACGTGCCGGTGCTGGCGATCGCGGCGCACATCCCCTCCTCGGAGATCGGGCTTTCCTATTTCCAGGAGACGCACCCGACCGGGCTCTTTCGCGAATGCAGCCACTATGTGGAGCTGGTTTCCAACCCGGAGCAGATGCCGAACGTGCTGCGGACGGCGATGCTCGCCGCGATCCACCGGAAGGGTGTCGCGGTGATCGTGCTGCCGGGCGACGTTGCGCTCAAGCCGGCGCCGGAGGGCGCCACTTCGCGCTGGCTCGAGACCGCACCTTCGGTGGTGGTGCCGGAGGAGCGGGAGCTGGATCGGCTGGCCGGGCTGCTGAACAACTCGGCGGCCGTGACGATGCTCTGCGGCAGCGGCTGCGCCGGCGCGCATGACGAGGTCGTCGGGCTCGCCGAGGCGCTCGCCGCGCCGGTGGTGCACGCGCTCCGGGGCAAGGAATATGTCGAGTGGGAGAACCCTTACGATGTCGGGATGACGGGGCTGATCGGGTTCAGCTCCGGCTACCAGGCGATGGGCTCGTGCGACACGCTGTTGATGCTCGGGACCGATTTTCCCTACCGGAACTTCTATCCGGAGAGCGCGAAGGTGGCGCAGATCGATATCAGGCCCGAGGCGCTGGGGCGGCGGACCCATTGCGACATCGGGCTGATCGGCGATGTGAAGGCGACGATCAAGGCGCTGCTGCCGCGGCTGAAGGGCGGCAAGGACCGGCGCTTCCTCGACGCCGCGCGCAAGCATTATGCGGCGGCGCGGTCGGGGCTCGACGAGCTGGCGCGGCCGCGGACGGGCGATCCGCGCATCCATCCGCAATACGTGGCGCGGGTGGTGAGCGAGCTTGCGGCGGACGATGCGATCTTCACCGCCGATGTCGGCACGCCGACGGTATGGGCGGCGCGGTACCTCGAGATGAACGGCAAGCGGCGGCTGCTCGGCTCGTTCAATCACGGCTCGATGGCGAACGCGCTCTCGCAGGCGATCGGCGCGCAGGCTTCGTTTCCGAAGCGGCAGGTGATCTCGCTCTCGGGGGACGGCGGGTTCGCGATGCTGATGGGCGATTTTCTTTCGCTCGTGCAGCTTGGCTTGCCGGTGAAGGTGATCGTCTTCGACAATGGCGTGCTCGGGTTCGTCGCGATGGAGATGAAGGCTGCGGGCTATCTCGATACGGGGACGGACCTCAAGAACCCGGACTTCGCGGCGATGGCGAACGCGATGGGCGTGCTCGGGATCCGCGTCGAGGCGCCGGGCGCGCTCGAGGACGCGCTCGGCCAGGCGCTTGCGCATGACGGGCCGGTGCTGGTCGATGTGCTGACCGCGAAGCAGGAGCTGGTGATGCCGCCCAAGATCCAGCTCGAGCAGGCCAAGGGTTTTTCGCTTTTCATGCTGAGGGCGATCATCAGCGGCCGCGGCGAGGAAGTGGTGGAGCTGGCGCGGACCAACCTGCGGATTTGAGGGAGGCGGGGATGAGCGTGGTGCGGCAGGAGGATGTGATCCGGAGCGTCGCGGACGCTTTGCAGTACATCTCGTACTATCATCCGCCGGATTTCATCCGCGCGATGGCGGGGGCGTACGAACGGGAGGAAGCGCCGGCGGCGAAGGATGCGATCGCCCAAATTCTTATAAACTCGCGGATGGCGGCGATGGGACATCGGCCGATCTGCCAGGATACGGGAATCGTCACAATATTTCTCGAGATCGGCATGGAGGTGCGCTGGGACGGTGCCACCATGGGGCTCGACGAGATGGTGAACGAGGGCGTCAGGCGGGCGTACCTCGATGCGGACAATCCGCTTCGGGAATCGATCGTCACCGACCCGGCCGGCGCGCGGCGGAACAGCGGGGACAACACGCCGGCGGTGATCCATCACCGCGTGGTGCCGGGGGACAAGCTCGGCGCGATCGTGCTCGCCAAGGGTGGGGGCGGGGAGGCGAAGGCGCATTTTGCGACGCTCAACCCTTCGGACTCGATCGTCGATTGGGTGGTGGGGACGGTGCCGAAGATGGGCGCGGGGTGGTGCCCGCCGGGGATTCTCGGGATTGGGATCGGGGGCACGCCGGAGAAGACGATGGAGCTTGCCAAGGCGGCGCTCGCCGAGCCGATCGACATCCAGGAGCTGAAGGCGCGCGGGGCGAAGAACCGGATCGAGGAATTGCGGCTCGAGCTCTATGATAAAGTGAATGCGCTCGGGGTTGGGGCGCAGGGGCTGGGCGGGCTGACGACGGTGCTGGACGTGAAGATCCGCGACTATCCGGCGCATGCGGCGCTGTTGCCGGTCGCGATCATTCCGAACTGCGCGGCGACGCGCTGGGTGCGGTTCGCGCTCGACGGGTCGGGGCCGGCGGAGCTTCCGGTGCCCGATCTCGCGGACTGGCCGGTGATTTCGGAAGATCTGAGCGCGGGGAAGCGGCGCGTGTTCCTGGACGGGATCACGAAGGCGGAAATCGCGGAGTGGAAGGCGGGCGAGGGGCTGCTCCTCAACGGAAAAATCCTGACCGGGCGCGATGCGGCGCACAAGCGGCTGGCGGAGATGATGGAGCGGGGCGAGAGGCTGCCGGTCGATCTCGCCAACCGTTTTCTCTATTACGTGGGGCCGGTGCCTGCGGTGCGGGGCGAGGCCGTGGGGCCGGCGGGGCCGACGACGGCGACGCGGATGGACAAGTTCACGCGGACGATGATCGAGCGGGCGGGGCTGATCGGGATGATCGGCAAGGCCGAGCGGGGATCGGAGGCGATTGCGGCGATCCGGGACAACAGGGTGGTTTATTTGATGGCGGTGGGTGGGGCGGCGTATCTCGTTTCGAAGGCGATTACCAAGGCGCGGGTGCTTGCGTTCGAGGATCTCGGGATGGAGGCGATCTACGAGTTCGAGGTGAAGGACATGCCGGTGACGGTGGCGGTGGATGCGAGCGGCGATTCGGTGCACCGGAGCGGGCCGCGTTTCTGGTGCGCGAAAATCGGGAGAATGCCTCTCGGGATTTTGGACGCCGCCGCGCATTGACGGCCAAGTGTGCACGGAGAAGCTGTTGATTCGGGCCATGTTTCACGTGAAACATGGGACAGGTACTGCTGCCCAAATCAAAGATTTCCACTGGAAGATTTGCATGCTCGGCCGTGCCGGTCAAGCGGGGGCGTCAGCCGAGCAGCACCTCGAGCGCCGCCGCCGCATCGTCGATATCGCGCCGAAGCGCTTCGGCCCCCGCGGCCCCGTCGCCGCGCCCCAGCGCCTCGAGCATGGCCCGGTGGCGCGAGTTCGCGGCGTGCCAGTTCTCCGAGGCGCGCAGCACGTGGAAATAGGGCCCGATCTGCAGCCAGAGCGATTCGATGATGCTGAACAATGTCGGCGAATTGGCCGCGCGGTAGATGGTGAAATGAAAATCGTGGTTGGCCGGCACATAGCGCCGCCCGTCGCGCGCATCCGCCGCGAGCTCCATCTCGCTCACCATCTTCGAAAGTAGCCTGAGCTCGGCCGGGCCGACCCGCTCCGCCGCCCAGGCGATCGCCAGCCCTTCGACCTCGCGCCGCACGCGCCGGAGATCCGCGAGCCGCGCCCGCGTCAGCGCCGGGATGCCGACCGAGCGGCCCGCGACCACCATCAATGCCTGCTCCGCCATCAGCCGGCGCAGCGCCTCGCGCACCGGCATCGCGCTCACCTGGAACGCGGCGGAGAGCCCCGGAATGGTGATGGTCTGCCCGGGCTCGATCTCGCCGTTGAGGATCATCTCGCGAATGCGGCGATAGACGCGCTCCTGCACGGTCTCGCGATCGACCGGGCTGAGCGGCAGCTTCCGCTCGGCGGTGGCGGCCGTCTCCTGCATCGCCGGTCTCTGATCCTGCTTCCTTGTCCTGCTTCGGGGGCGCGCCACTTGCATGCGCGCTGATCCTTGATCTATGATCAAATATCTGTCGAGAGAAAAATTTCGTCCCCCAAGGGAAGGCGCGACCACGCGGCCTCTCCCCCGCGGAGGTTCGGAACAGAGGAGGAAACATCGTGAGATGGAAAGCGCCCTTGCTCGCCGTGGCGATCGCCTTCGGGCTCACCGCCGCCACCCACCATGCCGAGGCCGCCGGGAAGAAGTTCAAGATCTTCCTTTCCATGAGCTATATCGGGAATGACTGGCAGGCGGAGGCGGCGAACATGGTGAAGGCCATGGCCGCCTCGAAGGACTATCGCGACAAGGTGAGCCTCGAGGTGAAGGTCGCGGGGCCCGATGCGCAGCGCCAGATCCAGCAGATCAATGCGATGGTGGAGGAGGGCGCGCAGGCCATCGTCGTCTATCCGATCTCGCCGACCGCGCTCAACCAGGTGGTGAGAAGCGCCTGCGCGCGGCACGTCGTGATCATCGCCTATGATTCCGAGATCACCGAGCCTTGCGCCTACAACGTCCATATCGACCAGCTCGACGCCGGCGGCATTCCCGCCGAATGGCTGGTCAAGGCGCTGCACGAGAAGGGCAACATCGTCGTCATCACCGGCGTGCCCGGCACCTCGGTCGATACCCAGCGCACGGAAGCCGCGAAGGCGGTGTTCGCGAAATATCCGGGCATCCACATCATCGCCCAAGGGGTCGGCATGTGGAGCCAGGCCGTGGCGCGGACCGTGCTGACGAGGATCCTCACCACCCATCCCTGGAGCCAGATCGACGGGCTCTGGATGCAGGTCGGCTGCTACACCGCCGCCTCGATGGAGAAGGAGGCGGGGATCGCCAACGACAAGCTCAAGCCGTGCGCCGGCGAAGGCTCCAACGGCCATCGCATCCAGATGCTGCCCGCGGGCGATCCGAGCGTGCAGGGCGCCCACGACACCTACGCGCCCTTGGGCGCGCCCAGCATCTCCTACGCCTCGCCGCCCTATTCCGGCGCGCTCGCGCTCAAGCTCGCGGTGGACGTCCTCGAGGGCAAGACGGTGCCCAAATTCACCAAGCTGCCGCTGCCGATCGTGACCAACGCGACGGCCAAGCTCTGCACCAAGGGCACCTGGCAGGAGATGGAGCAGGGCTGCAACGTCTTCCAGCCGGCGATCATCAGCAACCCGGGATGGTTCGCCTCGATCTATTCGCCCGACACGCCCGAGGTCGGCCTCAAGGCTGCCCTGAACGGCACGCCGGAGCAATGATCCTGGCCGCGCGGGAGGACCGACGTCTGGTCCTCCCGCCCGCATCGGAGGTCTCGCGCGTGCCCCTTCCGCCGGCGCTCGAGGTCCGGGGCGTGACGAAATCCTTCGGTGCGACGGTTGCGCTCAAGGATGCCTCGTTCGGCGTCGCCGCGGGCGAGGCACACGCCCTGCTCGGCGAGAACGGCGCCGGCAAATCGACGGTGGTGAAGCTGCTTTCGGGCCTCATCTCGCCCGACGAGGGCGAGATCGCGCTCGCCGGCGCCCGCGTCGTGCTGGACAGCCCGGCCGCCGGGCGGCGGCACGGAATTGCGACCGCGTTCCAGGAGCTGACCCTCGTCCGCGACCTCACCGTCACCGAGAACATGCTGATGCCGAACGCGCCGCGGGGCCCGCTCGGCCAGCTCCGCCGCCGCCACGGCGAGCGGGTCGTGGCCGAGCATCTCGCCGCGATCGGGCTTGCGGAGATCGACCCGCGCGCCGAGATCCGCGATCTCGAGCTCGCGGCGCGGCAAAAGATCGAGATCGCGCGCGCGCTTTTCCGCCGCCCGCGCATCCTGCTGCTCGACGAGCCGACGTCGAGCCTCTCGGGCCGCGACATCGACTGGCTCGGCGAGCGCATCGCGGCACTCCGCTCCGATTCCGTGACGATCGTCTTCATCACGCATCGGCTCCGCGAGGTGCGCCGTTTCTGCGATCGCCTCACGGTGCTCCGCAACGGCCGGACGATCGGCACCGCCGAAGTCGCGGAGGCGAGCGACGACGATGTGATCCGCATGATCATCGGCCGCTCGCTTGCCAGCACCTTTCCCGCTCGCCCATCCGCCCCGCCCGCCGCCGCGACGCCGGCCCTGGCGCCCGCCCTTGGCGCGCAGTCCATCGCCACCGCCGGCAAGCTCCGCGCCGCAAGCTTCTCCCTCCATCCGGGCGAGATCCTCGGCATTGCCGGGCTGCAAGGCATGGGCCAGCAGGAGCTGTTCCTCGCCTGCTTCGGCATGGCGCCGCTCGCCGCGGGCCGGCTCCTGGTGGACGGGCGCGAGGTCGTGCTCGCCTCGCCGCGCGACGCGATCCGGAGCCATATCGGGATCAGCCTGGTGCCGGAGGAGCGCAAGACGGAGGGCCTCTTCCTCAAGCTTTCGGGCCGCTTCAACGTTTCGCTACCGGTCGTGAGCCGGTTCGCGCGCCTGGGCGTGATCGACGTCGCGCGAGAGAGCGCGGCGGTCACCCGCGCGCTCGCCGAGGTCGAGGTCGATCCGCGCGCTCTCTACACCAGTGCGGGCGCGTTCTCCGGCGGCAACCAGCAGAAGCTCGTGATCGCGAAATGGCTGCTCGCCGAGAGCCGCATCCTCCTTCTCTTCGACCCGACCCGCGGCGTCGATGTCGGCACCAAGCACCAGATCTATCTCCTGATGCGCGCCTTCGCCGATGCCGGCGGTGCCATCCTCTTCCACTCCACCGAGATACCCGAGATCGTCAACATGTGCGACCGCGTGCTCGTCATGTACGAGGGAAGCACGGTTGCCGAGTTCGCCGGAGCGGCGATCGAGGAAGAAGCGATCATGCGTGCTGCCCTCGGCGAAAGCGAGACCGCGCGGAACGCCGAGCCGGGTCCCTCCGAATGAGCGATCTCGCCCTCGGCGCGCGCCGCCGCTCCGCCTGGCGCCCCGAGCTTGCCCGCCATCGCGGCCTGATCGTCGCCTGCGCCGTGTTCGCCGTGCTGTTCCTCGCGGTGGGCGCGATCACGCCCGGTGCCTTCAGCTATTTCGAGATCCATTTCATGTCCGCCGGCGGGGCCACGCTCGCGCTCGGCGCGATGGGCCAGACCATCGTCATCCTCACCGGCGGCTTCGACCTCTCGACCGGCGCCGTCGTCTCGCTCGTCAATGTCGTGCTGGCGAGTTGCATGGGGACCGCGCCGCTCTCGCAAGTCGGGTTCTTCGGCGTGGCGCTGGCGACGGGCGCGCTGGTCGGCGCGGTCAACGGCTTCTTCGTCGCCTTCGTGCGCATGCAGTCGATCGTCGTCACGCTCTCCACCATGTTCATCGTCCAGGGCGTCACGCTCTTGGTGATGGAGAAGCCGGGCGGGTCGATCGCCTCGGGCTTCGCCGCCTTCTTCACCGGCGATGCGATCCCCCATCTCCTGCCCGCGCCGATCGTCGTGCTGCTGGCCGCCGCGCTCGTCTGGCGGCTGGTCAAGAATTCCCGTTTCGGCGTCGGGCTCTATGCCGTGGGCAGCGACGAGGAGGCCGCGCACGCGGCCGGCATCCGTACCGGATGGGTGAAGTTCTGGGCCTATGTGCTCGCCGGCCTCTTCTATGGTGCGGCCGGCGCCTTCATCTCCGCCGAGACCGGCTCGGGCGATCCCCTGGTCGGCGGCCCGATGCTGCTCGAGGTCTTCGCGGCCGTCGTCCTCGGCGGCACGCTGCTCGGCGGCGGGCGCGGCGGCTGCGTCGGCTCGATCGTCGGCGCCTATACGCTGATGATCATCGTCAACATCCTGCTCGTGCTCAACGTTTCTGCCTATTTGAGCTCGGTCGCCGAAGGCGCGATCCTGCTGCTCGCGGTTCTCGCCGCCTCGCTCAACCGCCATTCACCGATCGCGTTCTATGTCCGGCTCGCGCGCGACAAGCTCGCGGCGCGCGCCCGCGGCGCGCTCGCCTCCGCCCATCGCTCCACCGCGCCCGCCCCGGTGCTGCCTGCTCCCGCGGCGCCGGCAGAGGCAGGGCGGGCGAGCTGGCTTGCGCGCCACGGCGAGGCGCTCCGCACCATCGTTCCCGCCTATGCCGGCTTCGTCATCGTCCTCGGCGTCTCCCAGGCGGTCTTCGGCGGCACGCTCGACAATCTCGGCTATTTCGATTCGCTGCTCGTCCTCTCGTCCTTCCTCGCGATCCTCGCCCTCGGCCAGGGCGCCGCAATCCTCACCGGCGGGCTCGATCTTTCGGTGCCCTGGATGATCGGCTTCATCGGCATCCTCACCTCCGGGCTGATCCACGGCACGGACGTCGTGGCACTCTGGGCGGTGCCGCTCGGCCTCGCCCTCGGCGCCGCGCTCGGCGCGGTGAACGGTCTCGGGATCGTCCTGCTCGGCCTGCCGCCGATCGTCATGACTCTGGCGATGAACGGGATCCTCGAGGGCGCCGCCCTCGTCTATTGCAACGGCACGCCCGCCGGCTTCGCCTCGCCCGCGCAGCGCTGGTTCATGACCGGCCATTTGCTCGGCGCGACGCCGGTCGTCTGGTTCCTGGTCCTCTTCGTGCTCGCCGCGCTGCTGCTGCTCGACCGCACGGTTTTCGGCAGGCGGATCTTTGCCGTCGGCAACAGTTCGCTGGTCGCGCGGCTCTCCGCCGTGGGCGTCGGCGGCACCCTGATCGGCGTCTATGCCCTCTCCGGGTTCTGCAGCGCGCTCGTCGGCATCCTTCTCTCCGGCTTCTCCGGCCAGGCGAGCCTCGGCATGGGGGATCTCTACCTGCTTCCCTCGATCGGCGTGGTCGTCGTTGGCGGCACGCTGATCACGGGAGGAAGGGGCCATTACGTCGGGATGCTCGGCGGGGTCCTGCTGCTGACCGCGCTCTCCACGTTGCTCGCCGGCACGACGCTGCCCGACGCGATGCGCGACATCATCTTCGGCCTCGTGGTGCTCGGCGCCGTGCTGGCGCTGCGCGAGAAGAACGCCTGAATGAGGGGAGGAGCACCATGGCCGAGCTGAGCGCCGAAGGCCAGCGGGTCGTCGTCACCGCCGGCGCCGGGGGGATCGGGCTCGCCATCGTCTCCGCCCTGGTGGGGGCAGGCGCGCGCGTGCATATCTGCGACGTGGACGACGCCGCGCTCGCCGCCTGTCGCAAGGGGCTCGGGGTCGGCACGACGCGGGCCGACGTCTCGGACGAAGCGCAGGTGGACGCTCTGTTCGACGAGGCCGCGCGCGCGCTCGGCGGCCTCGACGTGCTGGTCAACAATGCCGGCATCGCCGGCCCGACGGGCGCGGTCGAGGAGATCGATCCCGCGGCCTGGCGGCGCTGCATCGATATCGACCTCACCGGCCAGTTCCTCTGTGCGCGCCGGGCCGTGCCGCTTCTCAAGGCCAACGGCAGCGGCGCCATCATCAACATGTCCTCGGCGGCGGGCCGCCATGGCTACCCCTACCGCACGCCCTATTCGGCGGCGAAGTTCGGCGTCATCGGCTTCACCCAGAGCCTCGCCAAGGAGCTCGGCCCCGCGGGCATCGCCGTGAACGCGATCCTGCCCGGAATCGTCAAGGGCCCGCGCATCGAAAGCGTCATTCGTGCCCGCGCCACCCAGCTCGGCCTCTCGTATGCCGAGATGGAGAAGCAGTATCTCGAAAAAGTCTCGCTCCGCCGCATGGTGACGGCGGAGGACGTGGCGCACATGGTGCTTTTCCTCGCCTCCCCGCTCGGTCGCAACGTTTCCGGACAGTCGATCGGCGTCTGCGGCAATGTCGAGACTCTCTGAGGGGCGTGCGGTGCTGCGGATCGAATTGCTGGTCGATGAGCGCAACGAGCTCGGCGAAGGCCCGCTCTGGGATGTGGGCGAGCAGCGCCTTTACTGGATCGACAGCCATGGCGCTGCGATCCACCGCGCCGATGCGCGCGGCGAGGAGCGCAAAAGCTGGAAGGTGCCCGAGCATATCGGCTCGATGTGCCTGCGCGCCGGCGGCGGCGCCGTGCTCGCCTTGCGCAACGGCTTTCACTTCTTCGACTTCGACGCGGGCATGGCGACCAAGATCGCCGATCCCGAGAGCGCCAACCGCCGCACGCGGATGAACGACGGCAAGGTCGATCGCCAGGGGCGCTTCCTCGCCGGCGCCATGGACTACGAGGAGCGCGAGCCGCTCGCCGGGCTCTACCGCCTCGATCCCGATCTCCGTGTGACGAAGCTCGAGGAGAGCATCATCGTCAGCAACGGCCCGTGCTGGAGCCCCGATGGCGGCACTTTCTATTTCGCCGACAGCTTCCGCCGCACCATCTGGTCGTATCGCTACGACCAGGCGACCGGCGATCTCCTGAGCCGGCGCCTGTTCGCGAATTTCGAAGGCCATCTGCGCGGCTACCCGGACGGCGCGACGGTGGACGAGGAGGGCTTCATCTGGAGCGTCGAGGTCTATGGCGGCAGGCTGGTCCGCTTCGCCCCGGACGGCACGATCGACCGGCTGATCGGGATGCCGGTGGACAGCATCACCAGCGTCTCGTTCGGCGGCGCCGATCTCGACATCCTCTATGTCACCTCTATGGCGCGCCCCTATCAGGGGCGGCGGCGGCAGGAGCACGAGGCGGGCGGCCTCTTCGCGGTGCACGGGCTCGGCGTGCGCGGCCTGCCCGAGCCGCGCTTCGGCGGCTGAAGGGGGGAAAGGCTCATGCGCATCGACGTTCTGGTGGATGTGAAGACGACGCTCGGCGAAGGCCCCCTCTGGGATGTCGAGGAGGAGCGGCTCTACTGGATCGACAGTTTCGACGGCCGCGTCTTCCGTGCGACCGCCGACGGAAGGGAAGTGCGCGCCTGGGACCTGCCGCAGAAGATCGGCTCGATGTGCCTGCGCAAATCGGGCGGCGCGATTCTTTCCCTCGCTCGCGGCTTCCATGCCCTCGATTTCAAGACGGGCGAAGTCTCTCTCGTCCACGATCCGGAGCCGGAGAAGCCCAACAACCGCCTCAACGACGGCAAGGTGGACAAGATGGGCCGGTTCGTCGCGGGCTCGATGGACACGATGGAGGAGGGCCCCAACGGCGCCCTCTATTCCCTCGCCGGCGACCTGAGCGTGACGACCATCGATACCGGCATCATCGTGAGCAACGGTCCCTGCTGGAGCCCCGACGGGGGAACGTTCTATTTCTCCGACACCTGGTCCGGCGAAATCTCGGCCTATGACTACGATCAGGAGGCCGGTACGGCGACCAACAAGCGCACCTTCTGCACGAGGCCCAACGACGGAGGCGGGTTCGATGGCGCGACGGTGGACGCGGAAGGCTGCGTCTGGAGCGCCCAGGTCTATGTCGGCAAGATCGTGCGCTACCGGCCGGACGGCAGCGTGGATCGGGTGATCGAGATGCCGGTGAAGAAGGTGACGAGCGTGATGTTCGGCGGCCCTGATCTCGATATTCTCTTTGCGACCAGCATGGCCAAGCCGCCGCTGCCGCGCTTTCCGGGCGACGGCGTGCTGCGCGGCTCGCTCTTCGCCATCCGCGATCTCGGCGTGCGCGGCGTTCCCGAACCCCGCTTCGCCGGTTGATTCCCAATTCAGAGAAGACAATATTTAGGAAAGAGGAAGCAGGACCGTGGCATAATCACACGCGCGGGAGCGCAAGGTCATCATCACCTGTGCGGCCACCGGCGCGATCGACACGCCCAGCGTGTCCCCCTATCTCCCGGTCACGTCCGACCAGATCGCCGACTCGGTGATCGATGCGGCGGAGGCGGTTGCGGCGATCATTGCACTCTCTGGGACGTCGCGGTCGTCAACTGCGGTCGCTGTGGCAGCGACGCACGCTCGGGGCGTTACATCAACCGGCCGGGTCGAGCAGTGGCGCTCCGTCCGAGGCGGGACTGCGCGGCGGTCCCTCGGGGGCGTGATCAATGATCGGGCCGTCGGGTTCATCCCCGCGATCCGCCGTCTTGAAATGAACTCGTGCAACTCTGCCAATGTAGCGCGTCGAAACGTAATTCCAGGTGCCGCCGATCGCGATCGATGCGACGGGAATTGAATATTTGACGAGATTCTTCTGTAGGATCTTGACGCCGATCATCCGCCCGAGCTGCTGGGTTGCCTTCAGTGTCTCTCTGGAAAAGACGTTCTTGACCGTCCTTCCTGTGACATGCCGACCCACCTTCATACCGAATGCGCCTGCCATTTCGGCGGTGGTGCCGCCCATGGCGTAGGCAATGATGATCCAGATATCTTCCGGATCATCGAGGTGCAGCGGCGCACCGTAGAGATGCCCCAGTTGGGCGACCAATTTCAGCTGGACATGCGTGACGCCGATCATTCGCTTCCGATCGAGGCGCCTGCGATCGCGAGATTGGCGGGAAGGCCGACGCCACCTTCCCCCGCGGTCAGCAGGCCGACGATCTCATTGGTGGACATCGCGGCACCAGTCGCCACACCGATCGCCGCGGCGTTCTTGCAGGCGAGCGAGATCATCCTGCGGGCGGTCTGGTCCTGAGTGTCGTGCGGGTATTTCGTCCGGAAATACGTGGCATCGGCGTTTCGCCAGTAGTTTCTGACCGCCCGCGCAACGAGCTTCTGGAACCAGTCGCCACTTCTGAACGACTGCCATCCGCCAAGGTCATCGTATTCGCTCGTCATATCACGTGCCCCCCGATCGCGGATTTATCCGAGATTCACCGGATGGGCGGCCTATTGGCCCACCGCGAGGGTAGGGTAGGGCGGGATCCGTTCGTCCTGCAACGGCCGGATCGCCAGGGGGTCCACCACAGCCCGCTGGCCGGTCGATGACGACTCTGTGCCCGGGCATTTCGGCCCGCAAGTCTGCATCGGGACGCACGTCACCTGCCGATTGCCGGAAGGGGCCGGGTAAGGCGCTGGTCTTCAACACCGAGCCGGTGGCGACGGACGGAGAGCGGTGATCGCGCTGGAGGACGAAGAACTGCTTGCGCACCAGCGTTTTGAAGGCGGCGAGCGAGAGGTGCATGAGAAGTTGACGTGCGACGTTGAGCGCGAAAGCCGAGCGCTGGTCGGGCGTGCGCTCGATGGCGGTGACGTAGAGGACGGCGCGGGTCAGCGGCTCGTCGAACCTGCCGCTCTGGAGCTTGGCCGCGTAGCCCCCCGCCCGCTCTTCGGGCGTGGTGCCGGGGAATGGGCGCTGCGGTGCCGCAGCAGCCGGCCTTCTATAAGAGGGGAATTTCAAACTGGGACACGACCCGGCGGCTGGTGGCGTCTCAGAGGCTGACCCGGAATGTTTCCGGAATGGTTTACCGAGTCATTTCAATGAATTGGGTGATAGCTGGGTCGCCGACCCGGTCGGCGACATTCTGAGAGGTTGCGTGATTTCAGGGGCTTCGATTCTTTCGTGGTTGCGAAGACACGAAGGAGTGACTCGATGGCCTGGACTGAAATCACGCGCGCCAAATATCGCTGCGATGGGCTGCGCTATGCAAGCGATACCACCGACGAGGAGTGGGGCGTGATAGAACCGCATCTCCCCGCGGCGGCAAGTTGCGGTCGACCGCGTCAGACCGACTTACGAGATGTCGTCGAGGCGATCCTTTACATCGCGCAGTCCGGCTGCCAGTGGCGCCTGCTGCCGAAGGAGTTCCCTCCGTTCACGACGGTGCAGCGGTATTTCTATGCCTGGCGGGACAGCGGGACCTGGCAGACCATCAATCATGCGCTGCTGATGTCAGTACGCGAGGCAGCGGGCCGCGAAGCAAGCCCGACTGCGGGCGTGATCGACAGCCAGTCGGTCAAGACCACCGAGGCTGGTGGTCCGCGCGGTTACGCGGCCGAGAAGATGATCAAGGGCCGGAAGCGCCATATTCTCACCGACACGATCGGCCTGCCGGTCGGCATGATCGTTCATCCCGCCGACGTTCAGGACCGCGACGGGGCTCCAGACCTGCTGGCCAGCGTTCGTAGTGCCTTTCCATGGTTGCGCCATGTCTTCGCCGACGGCGGCTATGCCGGAGACAAGCTAAAGGTTGCACTCGAAACGCTCGGCGACTGGACAATCGAGATCGTCAAGCGGTCGGACGCTGCCAAGGGCTTCGTTCTGCTGCCGCGGCGGTGGGTCGTCGAGCGCACCTTTGCATGGCTCAACCGCAATCGTCGCCTGGCCAAAGACTTCGAGGCAACCATCCAAAGCGCGGTCACTTGGCTTTACATCGCCAGCGTCAAGCTGATGGCGCGCCGGCTGGCCGCAGCCTAACCCGCCTCCGAAATTGGGCAGTTATCCCGTTCCCAAGGCGATTCGAGTCCGACTCTCAGTTTGAATTTCGGTCCAGTTGCCCACTGCCGGGATGGTTCTTGGGTTCGGCATGGTAGCCCGAACCTCCGATTATCGGTTGCAGTCCCCCAAGGACGACCCCAGGCGCGGGCGCCTGAGCGCAGCCCAAACAGGCACTCAGGGCCGCCGATATGCTGGTAGCATCAAGTCAGAAGACCACCCGCGAGGATCGATCCCCATGCCCTCCGCAGCGCGGCTTTCGACCGTCGAGGCCCAGCCGCTGATCGCCGTGTGCGATGTCCGGGCGAGCAGTCGGTGGTACTCGGAACTGCTGGGCCTGAGCGGGCTTCCCGAACATTCGCACCGGGATTTCTACGATGCGCTCTCGTTGTCCGGACGGACGGTCCTACAGCTCCATACCTGGGACGAGGAGAACCATCCCAACTTGGTCAACCGCGCTGCCGCGCCACCCGGGCACGGGGTGCTCCTGTGGTTCACGGTCGAGGATTTCGGGGGCGCGGTGGCGCGGGCCCGGGGCCTTGGTGCAGAGGTGATCGAAGACGCTCACGTCAATCCTGGGCCCA
Source organism: uncultured Pseudomonadota bacterium (assembly GCA_963745975.1). Classification (GTDB taxonomy): domain Bacteria; phylum Pseudomonadota; class Alphaproteobacteria; order Acetobacterales; family Acetobacteraceae; genus JAKAWQ01. Next base: position 141,350 of record CAVUZJ010000006.1, on the reverse strand, counting down.
GACAGTGGGAAATCTGGCTGCGCGATCCGGACGGCTACGTGGTGGTGATTGCCGGCCCCGCCGGCGGCTGATCGTTCCGGGTCAGTGGAACACCATTCCCTCGATGTGGAAGCCGGCGTCGACGTAGAGGATTTCGCCGGTGACGGCGGTTGTGTAGTCGCTCGCCAAGGCGAGCGCGGTGCGGCCGACCTCGGAGGATTGGACCAGGCGGTGCAGGGGTGCGTCGCGGACGCTCTCGTTGATCAGCTCGTCGAAATGCTCGATGCCCGATGCGGCGCGGGTTTGCACCGCGCCGGCGGAGATGGCGTTGACGCGGATGCGCTTGGGCCCGAGCTCATGGGCGAGATAGCGGACCGACGATTCGAGCGCGGCCTTCACCGGGCCCATGACGTTGTAATGGTCCACGACCTTGTCGGCGCCGTAATAGGTGAGCGTGGTGAGGCTGCCGCCCTTGTCCATCAGCGGCTCGGCGAGATGCGCCATGCGGATGAAGGAGTGGCAGGAGATCAGCATCGATTCGGAAAAACCTTCGGCCGAGCAGTCGGTGAGCCTGCCGTGGAGATCCTCCTTGCGGGCCCAGGCGATCGCGTGGAAGAGGAAATCGAGCCGGCCCCATTGGGTGCGGATGGCATCGAAGACCGCCTCGAGCTGGCCCGCGGTCGCGACGTTGCAGGGGAGGAAGATCGGTGCCGCGACCTCGCGCGCGAGGGGTTCGACATAGGGCTTCGCCTTGTCGTTGAGATAGGTGACGGCGAGGTCGGCGCCGGCGTTCCGGAAGTGCTGGGCGGCGGCCCAGGCGAGGCTGTGCTCGTTGGCGATGCCGACGACGAGGCCCTTGCGGCCGGTAAGATCGAGAATTTCCATTTTTGCCACGCTTTCGTTTTCGGGCGCATGCGGTCGGCGCGTGAAATCGGGCCTCTGATTAGGGGCGCCGGCGCGGGCCGGTACTGATTTCGATCAAGGCGCGGCGCGTTGTGGGTGAAGGTTGCGTGTAAGTTTGGCAATCGTCCGCGCTGATCGTGGCGATGGGCGCGGCGTTTTATCTGGAGAGGGCGGCGCGCGCGGCGGGCGCGGGGAACACGCACGGCACGCTGTGCGCGCAGCCCGGGACGATCGTGAGAGGATGGCTGTCACCGGCAGACCTCAACGTTCTTGAGGCCATCGACAAGGGCCTGAAACCGGCTCGAATAGGACCCCTTGTCCGAATGCGCATCACGTCCCCGCCGTCGTCCCGCGTTCGACGGACGCCCCGGTCAATATCCCGCCTCCCTTTGGTGCCGCACGGCCAGGATGAAGACCGTGCTCCCATCAAACCGATAGAGCGCTATGTCGCCGGTGTCTCCGAAATCGATCAGCCATTCTCGGAATTCAGGGTCGAGATCTTCGACAGGGCGGCCGAGTTGCGGCTGGTGAGCAAGGATCTTCACGCCAGTCCGGATAAGCTTCACAGCCCGCTGAGCAGCTCCCGGACCCTTCGGCGCGAGGAAGCGATAAAGCCGCTGGACATCCGCCAACGCCGGCGGCGTCCAGATCAGGCGTGGCAATCAGGCGGCTTCAAATCCTCACCCACCTCCAGCCTCGCGAGCCAGGCGTCCGCCTCCTCAGCCGTCAGGTGTAGGCCGTTCGCCTAGAGCGTGATCGCCGAAGGTGGAATCACCGAAGGCGTGAATCACGCGGGAAAACAAAAGGCTAGAGCGGGATGGGTGAGCGGAAGCGATCCCATCCCGCTCTAGCAGTCGCTCCAGGCGCGGAGCACGTCCTGCTTGAATGCTTCCCGCTTCTCCTCGCACTCGACGTACTGCGCGATGGCTTCGCGCATGATCCAGTGTGCGGATCGGCGCCGGGTGGCAGCGAGTTGCTGGACGCGCCCTTTGAGATCGTCGTCCAACTTGAGCGAGATCGAGGTTGCCATGGCGGTGTTACCGGTGGCATGTGGTAGTACCTGTCGCCACCATACATATTCGGCCGCCGATCGTCATCGACCGGGCGGGCTGACGTTTCCTCCTTCAGCAGGAGGTGTCGGGGTGTCGTCCTGGTGGACCCTCAGGTACTGGTCGGCGGCGCAGGCACCATCGAGGATCGCTCTCTCAGGCCTGGCGAGAGGAAACCCGCCCACAGGGTCACACCCCAATGAGCGGTGTGTTTCGGCGTCCAACCGGGACCCACTGGGCAGGGAGGGTTCTCCAAGGACTTCAAGGTGATAGCGCTCATTTGCCCCGGGCTGGTTGGACGCCGAAACACAGCGTGACGGCCGCTTTCGTGCTATTCTGGGGCTCGGAGAAGCCGCGATGAGCACAACGACCACGACTGATCTCGCCGAGCACGTGATCGCCACCTTGCGAGCGCACGAGGCGGAGCTGCGCCAAGCGGGCATCCGCCACCTGTCACTGTTCGGCTCCGTCGCGCGGGGTGACGCTGAGGCGAGCAGCGATATCGACCTTGCGGCCGAGCTGGACCCGGAAGCCCACATAGGGCTGTTTGCGCTCGGGGCGTTGGAACGGCGCTTGGCGGAGCTGGTCGGCCGCAAGGTGGACCTGCTGCCGGAACCCATCGAGAAGCCACGCCTGCGGGCGAACATTGATCGAGACCGTCGGCGTGCCTTCTAGGCACGATCCGGCCGACAGCCTGGCCGATATTATCGAGAACGCCGAGCGGATCGAGCAATATCTGGCTGGCGTGGATCGTGCCGCCTTGGCCGGCAACGGCTTGCTGCGCGATGCCGTGGAACGCTGCCTGGAACGGGTGTGCGAGGCTGCACGCCGGTTGGGTGAGCGTGCAGCCGAGTGGATGCCTAACCAGCCCTGGGGCGACATCCGTGGGATGGGCAATCGGCTGCGGCACGCTTATGACCGGATCAGCCTGGACGTCATCTGGAATGCGGCTCGTCATGACCTTCCCGGTTTAGCGGCCGATGCACGACGGGTGCTCGCTCAGCTACAAACAGATCAGAATGACGCCGGCGTTCCTGACGGACGTGGCGGTGCGGGACCCACTGGGCGTGGCACTATAACAGGCCGATAATACTGGAGAATTCTGCGACGTGGTGGGTCGCGGTTGGACGCCGAAAGAAAAGAAGCGCTGGGGCGTCTATGAAATAGCAAATTCAGAGTAGGGCACTACCGTCCGCCGAAGAGCGCGGCGCGCCCGGCGGCCGTGGGGAAGACGCAGCTCACGCTGTGCGCGCAGCCCGGGACGATGGTGAGAGGATGGCGGCCGTGGGCGAGCATCGCCGCGTCATAGGCGGCGTAATGCTCGGCACGGTCGAGCCGGTAATGGCCTTGGCGCTCGGCGGCGCAGCTGCTCTCCAGAAGGCGATAGGCGGTGCCGGGACCGTCGCCGGTGTCGAGCGCGCCGACGAGATAGTGGAGGTCGGCGGAGATGTAGGCCGCGCGGGCGGCGCCCGCGGTCCGGCCGAGAGAGGCGGGCAGGTCGTCCGTGCCGAATTTCCAGTCGTTGTAGTCGGGGCAGGATTCGGTCCGCCGCAACGGGGCGCCAGGGATCGAAATAGAGGAACCCGCTCGGGTCCGCGACCACGTAGCGCAGCCGCAGGTTGGCGCTTTGGACGTTGGAGAAAGCGGCATAACGCTGGACGAATTGCCCGCCCGCCGAGAACCCGGCGATGGTGACGACGCGCAGGCGCGGGTAGGCACGTGCGAGCTGCTCAATGAGCGCGTCCGTCGCGCCGAAGGATGTCACCGGGGCATTGAGGGCGGGCGAGCCGTCCGACCAGGTACCGCAATGCCAGAGCGCATCCGTCGGCGCGGCGGCGGGGACGCCGTGAAAATGGCATCGCTCGGATTCCGGCGCGGGCACCTGGAAGATGGGAGCGACGATGAGCGTGTCGGCCGAGGCGTTCGCGTTGGCGGCGGCGTCGGACGCGGCGCGCGAAGGTGCGGGTCGCGTCGCGCGTATAGCCTTGGATCGCGATCAGGGCGCGTGTGAGCGATTTGTCGCCGGGCGGGGCGGAGACGAAGTAGGGGAGGGTGGTCCCGTCGGGGAGCTGCGCCGCGGCGAGCGTGGGGGCGGCGGCGTGGGCCGGGTTTTGCGCGAAGAAGGCGGAGAGGAGAGCAAGGCAGAGGGCGGCGGGCGCGCGGATCATGCGGATTTCGGCCCGAAGGGGATGAGCATCGGAACGCGGCGGCGATAGGCATCGTAGATGTCCGGCCCCAATTGCTCGCGGAGAAAACGCTCCTCGAGCCTGGCCTTGATCCAGAAGCCGAAAGTCATCAGAAGCGCTCCAAGGATTCCGATCAGTATCCCTTTCAGGACGGCGGTCGCGAAGACGGACGTGATGAGGCCGGTATAGATCGGGTGGCGGACGATGGCGTAGGGGCCGGTGTCCACCACGTGGTGATTTTCCTTCGTCGTGACCGAGCGCGACCAAAGGCGCCCGAGATAGAGCCGCGCCCACCAGGTGAACGCAAAGCCGAGCACCGCGATGATGACGAGCGCCCATCCGGCCGCCTCGCCGGGCAGCCAGAGACTCTCGCGGCCGTATTGGGGATGGCGGAACGCGGAGAAGAGGAGAAAGGCGCCGGCGAGCGTTACGATGCGGTAGAGCCATTCCTCGCCGCGCGCGGGCCGTTTTGCGGTCGGGGCCGCCCAGAGAGCGGCCGCCATCCAGGAGGCGATCCAGAGAGCCCAGGCGACGATGAGTGCGTGTTGCGGCGTCATGGCGCGCTACTTTACAGCCATGAGCGGCGCGATCGAGGTGTGAGCGGGCGGGCGCATGATGCGGCCGAAAGATTGACGTGGGTCAATGCGGGGCCGATCCGGTCTCTGCACGGTGCGATCCCAGGATCAACCACCGATGCCCGGGAAGGCACCATCATGACCGACACGAAACTCGAACGAGGGCTTGTTTTCTTCTTTCGGATCGCCATGGGCTGGACGTTTCTCTACGCCGGCCTGAGCCAGATCACCGATCCGCACTTCACGGTCGCGGTGTTCCTTGCGCACACCAAGACATTCCACGACGCGCTGGCCATATTCGCGCTGCCCGCCGTCGCGCCCTACACGACGTTCCTGGTGGAATGGGGCCATACGCTGATCGGCCTCTCGCTCGTGACGGGGTGCCTGGTGCGGATCAGCAGCCCGTTCGGGATTCTTTTGATGGTCGTGTATTACTTCGCGCATATGGATTGGCCGTACGTCGAGAGCCAGGTCAACTTCATCATGGACTACCACCTGGTGTACGGCGGCGTGCTGATTTACCTGATGATGAAAAATGCAGGCCATGTGTGGGGATTGGACGGGTGGCTGGCGCGGCTGTCGTTCGTTGCCAGGCATCCGGCGCTGCGGCCGTTGGTGAGCTGAGGGAGTAAGGTCCAGGGGGCGAGCCGCCCCCTGGTCTTTCTTCAGTCCGGGCGGATCAGGCGGTGGTGTTTGCGGCCGGCGGAGAGCTTGATCGCGCCGTTCTGCAGATCGGCGAGGGTGAGGGCGAGGGTTTCGTCGCTGACCGGGGCGTCGTTGATGCGCGCGCCGCCGGCGCGGATCAGGCGGCGGGCTTCGCCGTTGCTGCCGGCGAGGCCGGCGAGCGTGAAGAGGCGGAAGGCGGGCAGGCCGTTCGCGAGGTCCTCGCGGGGGACGAGGATGGTGGGGAGATCGGCCTCTTCGCCGGTTTCGAAGAGGCGGCGGGCGGCCTCGGCCGCGCGGGCGGCGGCGTCGGCGCCGTGGGCGAGGGCGGTCGCTTCGGTTGCGAGGATTTTCTTGGCCTCGTTGATGTCCGATTGCGCGATGCGAGTGATTTGGGAGAGAGGAAGGTCGGTGAAGAGGCGGAGGAAGCCGGCGACGTCGTCGTCCTCGGTGTTGCGCCAGAACTGCCAGTAATCGAAGGGCGCGAGGCGGTCCGCGGTGAGCCAGACGGCGCCGGCGGCGGTTTTTCCCATTTTCGCGCCGGAGGCGGTGGTGATGAGCGGCGTGGTGAGGCCAAAGACTTGCGCGCCCTCGGTGCGGCGGACGAGCTCGGCGCCGGAGACGATGTTGCCCCACTGGTCCGAGCCGCCCATCTGGAGGCGGACGTTGTGGCGGCGGAAGAGCTCGCGAAAATCGTAGCTCTGGAGGATCATGTAGTTGAATTCGAGGAAGGTGAGCGGGTGCTCGCGCTCGAGCCGGAGCTTTACGGAGTCGAAGGTGAGCATGCGGTTGACGGTGAAGTGCGTCCCGACATCGCGGAGCAGCGGGATGTAGCCGAGGGGATCGAGCCAGTCGGCGTTGTTGGCGGTGATGGCGTCCGAGGGCGGACGGTCCGCTGCCGGACCGGTGCCGAAACGGAGGAAGGGCTCGAAGACGCGGCGGATGCCTTCCATGTTGGCGGCGATCTCCTCGTCGGTGAGGAGCTGGCGGGTCTCGTCCTTGCCTGACGGATCGCCGATGCGGGTGGTGCCGCCGCCCATCAGCACGACGGGCCGGTGGCCGTGGCGCTGGAAGAGGCGGAGCAGCATGATCTGGACCAGGCTGCCGACATGGAGGCTCGGCGCAGTGCAGTCGAAGCCGATATAGGCGGAGACGGGGCCGGCGCGGAGCAGGGCGTCGAGCGCCTCGGGATCGGTGCACTGGAAGACGAAGCCGCGCGCGGTGGCCTCGGCGAGGAAGTCGGGGGATGGCATGCCGGGCTCGCTAGCATGGGGGGAGAGCGAGGGAAATGTGGCGGGCGATCGGGCTGATGAGCGGCACCTCGCTCGACGGCGTGGACGCGGCATGGATCGAGACCGATGGCGTGCGGGTGGCGCGGTTCGGGACGCGGTTGACGCTGCCGTATGGGGAGGGGCTGCGGGGGCGGCTCAGGGCGATCCTCGAGCGGGCGGAGGGGTTGGAGGCGGGCGATCCGGAGCTGGCGGCGGTCGAGGCCGAGCTGACGGAGCGGCATGCGGAGGCGGTGGCGGCGGTCGGCGAGGCGGCCGACGTGATCGGGATGCACGGGCAGACGATCCTGCACCGGCCGGAGGCGGGGCGAACCTGGCAGATCGGCGATGCGGCGCTTCTGGCGCGGCGGACAGGGCTGCCGGTGGTGCACGATTTTCGCGGCGCGGACGTTGCGGCGGGTGGCGAGGGCGCGCCGCTGGCGCCGGTGTTTCATGCCGCGCTGGCGGCGGGGCTGGCGTTGCCGGTCGCGGTGCTGAACATCGGGGGTGTCGCGAACGTGAGCTGGATCGGGGGTGAGGGGCGGATCGTCGCGTTCGATACCGGGCCGGGGAACGGGCCGCTGGACGATTGGGTGCGGCGCGCCACGGGGCGGAGCCGCGACGAGGACGGGGCGCTGGCGCGAGCGGGGCGGGTGGCGCCGGAGGTGCTGGAGAGGCTGCTCGCCGACCCCTATTTCGCGCGGCCCGGGCCGAAGTCGCTCGACCGGCTGGCCTTTTCGGCGCGGCTCGCCGAGAGCGGGCTGGACGCGCTCTCGGCGGAGGATGGGGCGGCGACGCTGGTCGCCTTCACGGCAGGGGCGGTGGCGATGGCGAAGCTGCCGGCCCCGCCGGCGCGGTGGCTCGTGGCGGGAGGCGGGCGGCACAACGGGGCGATGATGGCGGCGCTGGCCGGCGCGCTGGGGGCGCCGGTCGATCCGGTGGAGGCGGTGGGGTGGGACGGGGATGCGCTGGAGGCGCAGTGCTTCGGGTTCCTCGCCGTGCGCAGCCTGGCCGGGCTGCCGTTGAGCTTTCCGACCACGACGGGCGTGCCGCAGGCGCTCACGGGAGGGCGGGTGGTGCGGCCGGAGGGGCGGGGCGAAATGCGGCAGAAACAAGACAGGGCTTGAAGTTATGCGTTTATGGTATGGAAGCTTCGTTATTGCGCAGTAGCACAACGGGAGGGCAGAGATTACCTTCAGTTGCGAGTTTCGACCCCGGCGCGGCGATGGTTGAGCGGTTGGGGTCGTGAGGGTTCCGGTCGAGAGGCCGGAAACAGGGGGTCATTGACCCCCTTCGTCTCCCAGACGTGAAGCCTCCCTGTTTACTCACCCTGCCGGACGAAAGTCCGGCAGGGTTTTTCTTGTTCCCGTTGGGCCGGAGGAAACTCCGGCAGGATTTTTCTTGTCGGCTTGGGCGGGAGGCTCAGGCCGCGGCCATGCTCCGCGCGCGGCCGACGCGGAGCACCGATTCAACCAGGGCTTCGATGTCGGAGTTCTGGGTACGGTGGTTCACGAGCGCGGCGCGGATGGCGAGGCTTCCGTCGATCATGGTGGTCGAGGGGGCGGCGATGCCGGCCTCCTGGAGGTCGGCGACCACGGCGGCGTTGAGCCCGTCGAGGTCGAAGCCCAATTCGGCGCCGACATAGCGGAAGCAGACGATGTTGAGCGCGACCGGGGCCATGAGCTCTAGCTCGGGCTCGGCATCGACCAGGCGGGCGAGGCGGGCGGCCAGCGCGCAGCTCGCCTCGACCACCTCGCCCATGCGCTCGGCGCCGAAGACCTTGAAGGTGAGCCAGACTTTCAGCGCGCGGAAGCCGCGCGAGAGATCCGGGCCGAAATCGCACGGCCAGGGATGGCCGCCGGCGAGGCCGCGCGTGTCGCGGCGGAGATAGGCGACCGACTGGGCGAAGGCGGCGCGGTGGCGGACGGCGTCGCGGACGAGGATGCAGCCGGCGTCGTAGGGGACCTGGGCCCATTTGTGGAAGTCGAAGGCGACCGAATCGGCCGCCTCGATGCCGGCGAGGAGCGGGCGGAGGCGTTCGGAGAGGGCGAGCATCGCGCCGAAAGCGCCGTCCACGTGGAACCAGAGCGATTCGCGGCGGGCGATGGCGGCGAGGGCGGCGAGATCGTCGAGCGCGCCGATATCGACCGTGCCGGCGGTGCCGACGAGGAGGAAGGGGCGGTTGCCGGCGGCGCGGTCGCGGGCGATGGCCGATTCGAGGGCGGCGAGGTCGATCCGGCCGGCGGAGTCGCACGGGATCATCCGGAGCTGCTCGGAGCCGAGGCCCGAGATGTCCATCGCCTGGGGAATGCAGCCGTGGGCGGCGGCCGAGGTGTAGGCGGTGAGGCGCGGCGTGCCGACGCCGGCGCCGCGGGCGGCGGGGCCGAGGGTGGCGCCGCGGGCGACGAGGACGCCGATGAGGTTGGCGATCGAGGTGCCGGTGACGAGCAGGCCCGAGCTTTCGGGCGGCAGGCCGAGCAGCTCGGCAGACCAGCGGACGACTTGGCGCTCGACCTCGATCGGGGCGTGGTTGCGGCCGCCGAGATTGGCGTTGAGCGCGCCGGCGAGCATCTCGGCGAGCATGCCGACCGCGGTGCCGCCGCCATGGACCCAGCCCATGAAGCGGGGATGGGTGTTGCCGGTGGCGTAGGGGAGGACGAGGCGGAGGAAGTCGGCGTAGGCCGCGTCGGGCGGCTGGGGGGCGCGCGGCAGGCGGCCGTGAAGCTCGGCGCGGAGCTCGGCGGGCATCTTCTGCCAGACCGGGCGGGCGCGGGCGTGCTCGAGATAGTCGAAGGCGTCGTCGAGCATGCGGTGGCCGAGGGCCCTGAGCTCTTCCCAGTTTTCCGGGTCGAGCCCCGGCGACTGCTGGTCCATGCGCGCTCCGTTAAAGAGGCGGCGCCGATTCCATGCGGCGCCGCACAATCTTGCCTAGCAGATGTTAAGGGGATGCGCGACTGCGCCGCGCGTCAGAGGAGCCAGGGCGCGTCGGAAGCGGCGGCGATCTCCTTGAGCCGGGCGGCGAGGCCGGGCGGGATGGGGATGCCCTCGCGGGCGCGGCGCTCGGCGGCGGCGCGCTCGGGATCGCCGGCGACGAGGACGGGGACGGCGGGATCGAGCGGGCGAGTCGCGCGGAGCACGTCGCAGAAGCCGGCGACCTCGGCGCGGAATGCGGCGGGCTCACGGAAGAGGCCGGGATCGAGGGCGAGGAAGAAATGCCCGATCTCGGGCCCGCGGGGGCTGGCGGGACGCGCGGGGTCGGTGATCGGCATCGCGCCGGCGAGGCAGGAGGAGAGGATGTTGACCATCGCCGCGAGCCCGTAGCCCTTGTAGCTCGCGTTCTCGGCGGTGCCGCCGAGGGGGGTGAGGAAGCCGCCGCGAACGGCTGCATCGGCGGGGTCCGTGCTCGGCTGGCCGGAGGAATTGAGGACCCAGCCGGGCGGGCAGGAAAGCTTTTCGTTCAGCTTGTTGCGGACCTTTCCGAAGGCGACGGTCGTGGTCGCCATGTCGAGGAGGAAGGGAAGACCGTCCGCGCCGGGGGCGGCGAAGGAGAGGGGATCCGTGCCGAGGCGAGGCTCGGCGCCAAAGGTCGGCACGACGCGGATCATCGAGGCGCTGGTGGAAGCAAAGCCGATCAGGCCCGCTTCGGCCGCCATCTTCGTGTAGTAGCCACAGGCGCCGAAATGGGCGGAGTTGCGGACGGCGACGGCGGCGATGCCGGAGGTCTTGGCGCGCTGGATCGCCTCGGTCATGCCGAGCACGCCGGGCCAGTGGCCGAGGCCGCCGGCGCCGTCGATCAGGGCGGAGACCGGGGTTTCGCTCACGACGAGCGGCTTCGCCTTGAGGTCGATCCAGCCGCGGCGCCGGCGCTCGTCGTATTCGGTGAGCATCGAGATGCCGTGGCTGTCGATGCCGGAGAGCCCGGCATAGAGCAGGACGTCGGCGCTCGCGGCCGCCGTCTCGGTGCGGGCGCCCCAGGCGAGCAGCGTGGTCTCGATCTGGCGGCGATAGGCGAGGGGGGATGCGTGCATGCCATAATGCTCTAACGATGAGCGGGACGGATGCGAAGAGGCGGGCCGTGCGGCCGCGCCATGCCGCGAGCATGATCGTGCTGCGGCGCGGGCGCGAGGACGTGGCGCTGCTGATGGGGACGCGGGCGGCCGGGCACCGGTTCATGCCGAACCGGCTGGTGTTCCCGGGCGGGGGCGTGGAGCGGGCGGATTTCGCGGTGGAGAGCGCGAGCCGGCTCTCGCCGGCGACGGCGGCGATGCTGGAGAAGGGCGCGAAACCGCGGCTGGCGCGGGCGCTCGCGATCGCGGCGGCGCGCGAGCTTGCCGAGGAGACGGGGCTTTCGCTCGGCAGCCCGCCGGCGCTCGGGGGGCTTCTTTATTTGTGCCGGGCGATCACGCCGGCTTCGTCCCCGATCCGCTTCCATGCGCGGTTCCTGATGGTCGAGGCGGAGGGGCTGGAGGGCGCGCTCGGCGGCTCGGGGGAGCTGGAGGGGCTGCGATTCTACGGGGTGGGCGAGGCACAGGCGGCCGGGCTGCCCTGGATCACCGCGCAGGTGATCGAGGAGGTCGCGGCGTGGCTCAGGCTGCCCAAGGAGGTGCGGCTGGCGCAGCGGCCGAGTGCCGTTTTTCGCAGCCGCGGGAGGGCGGAGGAGTAGTATCGGATCGCAGAGTTTCGCGGAAAGCGAAGCGACCGCGAAACGGCGCGTGAATCCGATGCTTGGACAAAGACCTAGAGCGAGATGGGTGAGCGCAAGCGAACCCATCCCGCTCTAGGCGGGCGGCCGCGGGGCGTCGGAATTCTTGACGGGGCCGGGCGGCGAAACGAACATCCGGCCGGTGGCGCCCGTGGGTGCCATTCCCCAACAATCGAGAGGAAGCATCCCATGTCGGGAATGACGGACCATCCGGAGCAGTACCAGACGGAACTCTCCGGCAAATGGGGGTGGTTCGTCGCCCTCGGCGCGGCGCTGATCGTGCTCGCGGTCATCGCCTGGCTCGACGTGGTCGCCGTGACGATCGCGGGGACGATCTTCATCGGAGCGATGCTGCTGATCGGCGGCATCTTTCAGGTGGTCCACGGGTTCATGACGACGGGGTGGCGGAGCTTCCTGCTCAGCCTTTTCTGCGGGGCGCTTTCGATCATTGCCGGGCTGCTCATCATGAGCGAGCCGCTCAAGGGCGCGCTGGTGCTGACGATCCTGGTGGTTGCGGCGCTGATTGTCGGCGGGATCACGCGCATCGCGATCGGCTTCCGCCACCGCGAGATGGCGCGCTGGGGGCTGCTCGTGGTGAGCGGTGCCATCAGCCTGCTCGTCGCCATCCTGCTCTATGCCTCGCTGCCGTGGTCGGGGCTCTGGGTGCTGGGGACGCTGATCGCCGTCGAGCTGCTCGTGCAGGGCATCGGCTGGCTGTCGTTCGGGCTGGCGCTTCGGCAGAAGGGCTGAGCGCCCGCGATCCCATCCCGAGCTAAGCGCAAAGCCCGCGCGCGGCGAGCCAGGACTGGATCAGTGCGGCGACCTCGTCGCTGTTGCGGTCCATCATGATCATGTGGCTGTTGCCGGTGATGCCGCGCTCGGGAAGGTCGATCACTTCGACCGTGCCGCCGGCGGCGCGGATTTTGTCGACGAAGGCGAGGCCGCGGGCGCGGATGGCGGGCCAGCGTGGGTCGCCGGCGATGAAGTCGCCATAGAGGACGAGTGTCGGGATTTGCGCGAGTGCTGCGGCCTTGTCGGGATCGCCGGTTGCGGCGGGCTCGACGAGGATGAGGGCCTCGACGAGATTGGGGCGTTCCTGGGCCGCGCGGCAGGCGAAGAATCCGGCCTGGCTGTGGGCGAGGACGATGGCGGGGCCGATGCGGTCGAGGAGTGCCAGGTAGGCGTCGAGAATCCAGTCGTCCGTTGACGTGAAGCGGGGGACGACCTCGCGCATGAAGCTGAGCCAGCTTTCGCGGTCGGTGGGGAACTGGTTGCCGGGGAGCGGGGTTTGGCGGGCGTAGGGGCCATCGCCGATGCGGAAGCGCTCCCAGGGATTCTCGATGGTGAAAAAGAGCGGCTCGCCGGGAAAGATGTCGGGGAACGGGGGAAAACCGCTGCGGCCGCGCTCGACCGCGTCCGAGACGTAGGTCGCCCAGCCGCGGCGGAGGAAGAAATGCTGCCAGCCCTCGCGTCCGTCCGGCGTCGTTTCCCAGCAGGCGCCGGTCATGCCGCCGCCATGCCAGAGGAGAAGGGGGAAGCGGCCGCGGCAATCGGCGGGGATCATGAATTGCGCGTACATCGCGCCGGCGAGGTAGGTGCCGTTCGAATCGATGCGCGCGGGCACGCCGCCGGGATTGAGCGTGAGCTCGCGGACCGGCTTGCCGGAAAGGGGGACGAGGCGGCCGCCGACATGGAAGCTGCCCCAGCGTGCAAGTGCGAGGGGAGGGGAAGTCAAATCGCGCGCTCCTCGCGGAGATGGGCGATCTCGGCTGGAGAAAAGCCGAGCTCGCCCAAGATGGCGTCGGTGTGCGCGCCGAGGGCGGGGACGGCGTCCATGCGCGGGGCGAAGGTGCTGGAGTTGGCGGGCGGGAGAAGGGCGGGGAGCGCGCCGGCGGCTGATTTGATGGTTTGCCAGCGGCCGCGCGCGGCGAGCTGGGGATGGGCCCAGAGGGCTTGCATGTCGTTGACGTGGGCGTTGGCGATGCCGGCTTCGTCGAGCCGTGCGATCAGTTGGGCGGCGGTGAGGCCGGCGAAGACTTCGGTGACGATCGCGGCCAGCGCGTCGTGGTTGGCGGCGCGGTTGCGGTTGGAGGAGAAGCGCGGATCGGCGGCGAGGGCGGGCTGGCGCAGCACGATCTCGCAGAAGAGCTTCCATTCGCGCTCGTTCTGCAGGCCGAGCATGACCGTGCGGCCGTCGCCGGCGGTGAAGGGACCGTAAGGGAAGATGGTGGCGTGCGCGGCGCCCGTGCGGGCGGGGGGCGGGGCGCCCTCGAAGCTGTAATAGAGGGGAAAGCTCATCCACTCGCCGAGCGCCTCGAGCATCGAGACCTCGACGCGGCTGCCGCGGCCGGTTCTGTTGCGCTCGATGAGGGCGGCGAGGACGCCGCTATAGGCGTACATGCCAGCGGCGATGTCGGCGATCGAGATGCCGGCCTTGGAGGGGTGGTCCGCGGTGCCGGTGACCGAGAGGAGCCCGGCCTCGCTCTGGATCAGGAGGTCGTAGGCCTTGCGCTCGTGATAGGGGCCGTCCGCGCCGTAGCCCGAGATCTCGCAGAGGATGAGGCGCGGATGCGTGGGGCGGAGCGCCTCCTCCGAGAGCCCGAGGCGGGCGGCGGCACCGGGGGCGAGGTTCTCGACCAGGATGTCGGCCTTGGCGAGCAGGGCGGCGAGGATCTCGTGCGCTTTGGGGTGCTTGAGGTCGAGGGTGAGGCTCTCCTTCGAGCGGTTGCACCAGACGAAATGCGAGGCGAGGCCGCGGACGCGATCGTCGTAGGAACGGGCGAAATCGCCGGCGCCGGGCCGCTCCACCTTGATCACGCGCGCGCCGAGATCGGCGAGCTGGCGGGTGGCGAAGGGCCCGGCGATGGCGTGCTCGAGCGTCACGACCAGGATTCCGTCGAGCGGCCGCGCCGCTGCTGGGGATGAGACCATTGCGGCTCTCTGGGGTTGTTTCGGTCAGGGGGTTGGGGAGAGAGCCAAGCGCGGCGCGCCGCCCTAAGCAAGGCTCGATTTTCGCCAATACGGCGGGCGTGGAGGAGAGGGAGGATTTGGGGGCGGAAGGATCGGGACGCGAGGCATGGCGCGTGCGTTCTATCATGAGCACCCCGAGACGCTGGTCCTGGAGACCGAGGTGGTGGACGCGCGTCCGGGGCGGGTGCTGCTCGCGCGCTCGCCCTTCTACCCGGGCGGCGGCGGGCAGCTCGCGGATCGCGGGCGGCTCTGCTGGAGCGGCGGGGCGGTTGCGGTTGCGGGGCTTGAGGCGGGAGAGGGCGGGTACTGGCATCTGCTGGAGGATCCGGCGGCGGAGCTTGCGGGGGATTTGCGGGCGGAGGTCGATCCGGGGTTTCGCCGGATGATGCGGGCGCTGCATACCGGGACGCACATCCTGAACGCGTTCGTGTTCCAGCGATTCGAGGGCGCGCTGGTGACCGGGGCCCAGCTCAACGCGGACGGGACGGCGCGGCTCGATTTCGACGTGCCGGAGGCGGACAACGATCGCCTGCGCGCGCTCGAGGGGCCGATCAACGAGGCGATCCGGCAGAATTTTGCGGTGCGGGACGATTATGTGGCGCTGGCGGAGGCCTATGACGTGCCGGGGCTGATCCGCTCGAAGTCGGTGACGCCGCCGCCGACGGCGGATGGGAAGATCCGCATCGTCGAGATCGTCGGGCTCGACCGGCAGGCCTGCGGCGGCACGCATCTGGCGGCGACGGGCGATTCGGAGCCGGTGCGCATCCTCAAGGTGGACAACAAGGGGCGGCACAATAGGCGCGTAAAGATCGGGCTCGTCGGGGCTTAGGACCCGCGGGGCTCAGGAACGGACGGCGCGGGCGAACTGGCGCGGGGTGAGGCCGTAGCAGCGCTTGAAGTGCCGGGTGAGCGCGCTCTGGTCGTAGAAGCCTGCGGCGAGCGCGGCGTCGGCGATCGGCAGGCCGGCGGCGAGGCAGGATCGCGCGTGGTCGAGGCGGACCTGGGTGATGTAGGCGTGCGGGGTCATGCCCGTGGTTCGCTTGAAGAGGCCGATGAGCTGGTATTCGGTGAGCCCGAGCGCGCCGGCGAGCAGGGTGAGCGAGAGCGGACGGTTCAGCCCCGCGTGGATGATCTCCGAGGCTGTTCTGAGCCGGGCCTGGTCGGGCGGGGCGAGCGCGATCCGGCCGCCGCCGCTGCCGTAGCGGCGGAAGAGCGCGCCGAAGGTGGCGATCATCAGCTCGCGCTCGCGCCAGCCGTCACAGCCGGCCTCGAGCGCGCGATGGAGGGCGAGGAAGCCGGACATGAGGTCGCGGTCCGGAAAGAGGTTGCGGGTGAAGTAGGGCAGGGCCTCGATGCCGAGGCCCTGCGCCACCGCGTCGAGCGCCTCCTGCTCCAGATAGAGGGCGCGATAGCGCCACTGCGGGCTCGCGCCCATGCGGCCCGAATGCGGCTCGGCGGGATTGAAGACGAAGAGGACGGAGGCGCTCGCCTGCTCGACGATGCCGCGGCTCCTGACGAGCGAGCCACCGAGCTCTGTTGCGGCGACGACGAGCGCCTCGTGGCGGTGCGGGGCGTATTCCTGCGTTCTGAAGTCCGCGTGCATGAGGCTGAGGCCGCGCGTGCGGCGGTCCTGCCAGTAGCGGGCGATGTTCAGCTTGTCGCGGCGAGGCATGGGTGGTCTGTGATAGGCTGACGCGGGAGCGGAGCGGTGCGGCCGATGATGCGCGCGATCGGGGCGGTGGCGCTAGCGTTCGGGCTCGGCTTGGCGGGGGCGCGGGCGCAAGGCGATGTGACCCAATACCACGGCGATGCGGCGCGGAGCGGGGTCTTCGTGCTGCCGGGGATGACGGCGGCGCGGGCCGCGGCGATGAGCCCGGCGCCGCGGTGGCGCGCGCGCGTCGCCGGGCCGGTCTATGCGCAGCCGCTGCTCTGGACGGCGCCGGACGGGCGCAGCCTCGTGATCGTCGCGACCGAGCAGGACGCGGTCCATGCGTTGGACGCGGCGAGCGGGGCGAGCGTGTGGACGAGGGTGCTGGGCGCGCCGGCGCCGCCTTCGTCGCTGCCGTGCGGGGACATCGATCCGCTGGGGATCACGGGAACGCCGGTGATCGTGGGGGGCGTTCTTTATCTCGATGCGATGGTGCGGCGAGGCGGCGCGCCGCGGCACCTCGTTTTCGCGCTCGACGCCGGCGATGGGAGCGTGCGGCCCGGGTGGCCCGTGGATGTTCAGGCGGCACTGGCGGCGGCGGGACAGAGCTTCGTTGCGGCGAACCAGGGCGAGCGCGGCGCGCTGGCGGCCGCGGGAGGGAAGATATTCGTGCCCTATGCGGGACATTTCGGGGATTGCGCGTTCTATCACGGTTGGGTGGTGGGCATCCCGATGCAGGACCCGGCTTCGGTGCAGGGCTGGGAAACGCGAGCGCGGGGTGGAGGCATCTGGGCGCCCGCCGGGATCGTGAGCGATGGGACGTCGCTCTTTGTCGCGACCGGGAACACGATCGGCGCGGATGGACGATTCGGCGATGGCGAGGCGGTGATCCGGCTCGGGCTCGGACCGGAATTCTCGGGGCGCACGGAGGATTTTTTTGCGCCGCGCAATTGGCCGGCGCTCGATGACGAGGATCTCGATCTCGGCGCCACCAATCCCGTGCTGGCGGGGCGGTTCATGCTCGCCCTCGGCAAGGACGGCAACGCCTATTTGCTCGACCGGCGCGATCTCGGCGGCATCGGCGGGGCGCTCGCGATCGTGCCTGTCTCGGCGGAGCCGATCCTGACCGCGACGGCGCGCTACAGCGTGGGCGGGATGGATTATGTCGTGTTCCATGGCGATGGGATCGGCTGTCCGGGTGGAAGGTCGGGCGACCTCGTTGCACTCCGGATCGCGGCGGGGCCGCCGGCTTCGGTTTCCGTGGCCTGGTGCGCGGAGGAGCACGGGCGAGGCGCGCCGATCGTGACGACGACGGGTGACGGCGCCGATCCGATCGTATGGGCGGTGGGCGCGGAGGGCGACGAGCGGCTCCGCGCATTCCGTGGCAGCGACGGGGCGCTTCTTTTCACGAGCACGCCGATGAGCCTCGTGCGGCGGTTCGAGACGCCGATCGCGGCGGGCGGGCTCGTGTACGTGGCGGCGGATTCGGCCCTCTACGCCTTCGGGTTCTGAGCGAGCGCGGCGAGGCGCGTGCCGAGGATTTTGGCGTCGCCGGCGATGGAGAAGAGCTTGTCGCGCGCGGTCTTGCCGGCGAGCAGCGCGACGGCGCTGGGCTTGACGCCGAAGGCGGTGGCGAGGGTGGCGAGCGCGGCCGCGTTGGCACGGCCGGCTTCGGGCGGCTCGGTCACGGCGAGGCCGAGGCGGGCGGCCGGCCAGCCCGGCAGGGGCGCTGCCGGAACTACCCCGAGGAACGCGGCGCGGCGCGCGCCGGGACGAAGCTTGACGGCGAGGCGGAGGCCGCCCGCGCAAGGCTCGGCGCAGCGGGCAAGAGAGTCCGAAGCGGCGTCTCGCGGCTTGCCTCCAGCCGGGGCCATCATGCAGCGCCTCCCCAGGGGCCGAAGATAGGCCGGACATAGGATGGATGGTGTGGAGGGGAAATGGCGGGATTGCAGCGCCGCGGGGCAGCCGATTCGATTGACGCGGATCAATGAAGCGGAAAGTCTTCCCGCCCAGGCTTTGAGAGTGAGGACGCGGGGCAAGGCGACATCGTGCCGCATCGCGTCATGCGGAGGGGACGAGACCATGCTGATACTCAGCCTCGATCGGTGGCCCGACGGCGCGGTGCGCATCGGCTGGTGCGACAACGATGGACCGGATCGGCGCGAGACGGAGGGCGGCGTGCAGGTGCTCGTTGCGGAGCCGGGGCAGGTGCCGCTGCGCATGGCCGACCTCGATCCGGGACGCGTGCCTTATGTCGTGCGCGACATCGCGGAGACGGTGCGGCTCGGCGGGGCCAAGGCAAGGTGGGCGGAAGGCGTGGCGGCGCGTGAGGCCGTGGTGGAGGCGGTCGTTGCGGCGAAGAAGCGCGCCGCTCCCTCCGGGCCGATTGCGCGCTGGCTTTCCTGGTGGCGCGGGAAAACCCGGCGCGAGTGAGGTCAGGGCGCGACGTTGCGGGAGAGAGCGGCGAAGAGGCCCTCGAGCCAGGTTATCACGGCATCGATTCGTCGTTGGTGGCGCAATTCGCGATGCGCGAGCAGCCAGACCTCGCGGACGATGATTGTTGCGGGGCCGATGCGCGCGAGGCGTTTCTCCTGTTCGGCGGCGAAGCATGGGAGGAGGGACTTTCCGAGGCCGGCGGCGACGGCCTGAAGGCATGCCTCGGCGTCGTTGACCGTGAAGGGGGAAGGCGCGCCGCCTTTGGCCTCGGCGAGGACGAAGCGCGCGTGCGGCAGGTGGGCGAGGCTTGCGTCGTAGCCGATCCAGGGAAGGCGCTCGTTTTCGTGTCCGCGCGGGCCGTAGGTGGCGTAGTCGAGGTGGCCGATGCGCTTCGTGAGCGCGCTCCCGCCGTGCTCGGGCCGCGCAAGGCGAAGGGCGATATCGGCTTCGTGGCGCGCAAGGCTGACATTGCGTGATAAGGCGATGAGGTCGAGCCGGATGCGGGGATAGGTCGCGCGAAAGCGCGGAAGGGCCGGGATGATCAGCCGGTTGACGAGCACCGGCACGGCGGTGAGGCGAACCTGGCCGGCGGGTGCGGAGTCCTCGTTGCCGATACCGTCTTCGAGCGCTTTGACGTCTTCCTCCACATCGGCGGCGTGCGCGATGGCCGCTTCGCCGGCATCGGTCGGGCGAAGCGTGCCCTCGATGCGCTCGAAGAGGCGTGCGCCGAGGACGATCCGCGGAACGCGGCGGCGCGGAGCCGGTGGATGCAGGACCATCTCGCGTTCCTGGAGGCGAACCGTGCGTCGATCCGCGCCGCCGGGCCGCTTCAGGACCCGGAGAGCGGCGAGGGAGCGGGCGGGCTGTGGCTCGTGGAAGCGGAAAGCGCCGGAGCGGTTCGGCGGCTTTGCAAAAGCGACCCGTTCTGGCCGACGGGCTTGCGCAAATCCGTGCGCGTGCTGGCGTGGCGGCAGGTTTTCATTGGCGGAGATCCCGGCGCATCAGCGTGACCGGATCGCCCTCGCACGTGCCGGTGCCGGCCGGGGTCCAGCCGAGGGCGGCATAGAGGCGCTCGGTCGTGCGCGTGTAGAGCCAGAGTGTGGGGATGTCGGCGTCGCGGGCTGCCGCCTCGACCGCGGCGACGAGGCGGGGCGCGTGGCCGCGGCCGCGAAATTCGGGGGCGACGAAGACGTTGGCGAGCCAGGGCGTGAGATCGGGCCGGGACTCGAGGCCGCGATTTGTGAGGCTCGCGGTGCCGGCGGGAATTCCTGACGCGAGCAGGATGAAGCACTGCTCGGGGCCGAGCGGGGAGACGCGGCGGGCGATGCGCGCGGCGAAGCGCGCGAGCGGTTCGCGCGGGGCGTGATGGTCGCGGAGCCAGCGCGTGAGGGTGGGCAGGAGATCGGGGCGCTCGGCGAGGGTGGCGAGATGCCAGGGCGCGGGCGCGGTGCGTTGGGCGAAGGAGGCGAGGGCGGAGGACATCGCGGATCTCGGGATGGGGCATGAAAAACCCCGCCGGCGGCTGCGGGCGGGGTTCCGGGGTGCGTTTTCGGCGCTCTTCTGTGCGGGGGTTGGGCCCGCTTCCGGGCTACCCGCGTCGAGCGCGCCGATCCTCACGCAACATGCCGGAACCGCCGCGTGCGAGGCGGCGTCGGCGTCGGGCGGCGATGCGGAGGATCCCAGTCATGGACGGAAAACTGGCCGAGGGGGGCTCGCCGGTCAAGCGACGAGGGGGCGGTGCTGGCATGCGCCAGGCATGCGATGCTGCACGGAAGGAGGAACGGAGGAGAGGGCGTGGGGGAGGGATCATCGCCGCTCGGGAGGGCGCTCCCGCGTCGCGAGGACGAGCGTCTGCTGCGAGGGCTCGGCCGGTTCTGCGACGATATTCCGGTGGCGGGATGCCTGCATGCCGCCTTCGTGCGCAGCCCGCATGCGCGGGCGCGGATCCGCGGGATCGAGACGGGGCAGGCGCGGGCGATGGCGGGCGTGCGGGCGGTGCTGACGGGGGCCGACCTCGCGCGCCTCTGCACGACGCTGCGGCTCGCGCCGGCGATCGAGGGGCTGCGGCCGGTCGAGATGCCGCCGATGCCGATCGCAGAGGCTCGTTTCGTCGGCGATCCGGTGGCGATGGTGGTTGCGGCAAGCGCGCTCGAGGCGGAGCTGGCGGCGGAGCGGGTCGAGGTCGCATGGGAGGCGCTGGCGCCGATCACCTCGGTTGAGGAGGCGGGGCGGGAGGGCGCGGAATTGGTCGATGCGACGGTGCCGCGAAACCTCGTTTCGCACCAGAGGATCGAGCCGGCGGGGCTGGCGGCCGCCTTTGCCGGCGCGCCGAGGGTGGTGACGGCGCGGTTCGCCCAGCAGCGGCAGACGCATGTGCCGATGGAGCCGCGCGGCTGCATCGCGATCTGGGACGCGGGACGCAATCACCTGACGATGATGGTGGGCACGCAGGCGCCGCACCCCTATCGCGCGGCGCTGGCGGCGCGGCTTTCCTTGAGCGAGGCGCAGGTGACGGTGCGCTCGCCCGACATGGGCGGCGGGTTCGGCCAGAAGATCGTGCTGATGCGCGAGGAGCTGGCGGTGGCGGCGGCGGCGCGGCTGCTCGGCGGTGCGAGAGGCGCGCCGGCGGAGACGGCGGTGCGGTGGCGGGAGGGGCGGGGAGAGAATCTCGCGGCGAGCCTGCATGCGCGCGAGGAGAGCATCACCATGCGCGCGGCGGTGACCGAGGAGGGAACGATCCTGGCGCTCGATGCGGTGATCGACATCGATTTCGGCGCCTGGTGCTTCTTTCCCGCCAACTACATGGCGCGGATGACGGCGGCCAATCTGCCGGGCGCCTACCGGATCGACCATTTCGGGCGCGAAGTGAGGGTGTGGCTCACCAACAAATGCCCCTCGGGGCCGATGCGCGCGCCGATGGCGATCGCCGCCTGGGTGACGGAAGGGACGATTGAGGCGATCGCGCGGGAGATCGCGCGCGATCCGTTGGACGTGCGGCGGCGGAACATGCTGGGGCCGGAACATCTTCCCTACGTGAGCGGAGCGGGCGAGCGGATCGAGGCGGTGACGCCGCGGGCGACGCTGGAGGCGGCGGTCTCGGCGATCGGGTATGCGGAGGCGCGGGCGGCCCAGAGGGCGGCCCAGCGGGCGGCGCTTGGGGAAGGACGGCTGCTCGGCATCGGGATCTGCGCGGTGCTCGAGGCCAACACCTATGGCTCGGCCTTCTATCGCGCCTCGGGGATCGCGGGCTCGGGGCATGAGGCGGCGGTGGTGCGCGTCGAGCCGACGGGCGCGGTGCTGGCGAGCTGCGGGCTCATGGGCTCGGGGCAGGGATACGAGACGACGCTGGCGCAGGCCGCTGCCGCGGGGCTCGGCGCGGATGTCGGCGATGTGACGATGCAGCTCGGCGATACCGATGTCGCGCCCTACGGAATGGGCAGCCGCGGCGCGCGCGGGGCGACCGCCGGCGGCAGCGCGCTCTGGCTCGCCGGGCGCCGCTTGCGGGAGAAGGCGCTGGCGATCGCGGCCGGGATGCTCGGGCTCAACAGCGCCGAAGGGATCACGCTCCGCGACGGGGTGGTGCTGCAAAGGACGGGCGAGCGCTGGGAGGAGACCGGCGTGAAGCTCGCCGAGATCGCGCGGCGCGCGCATTTCGATCCGCTCAACCTGCCGCCGGGCATGGAGCCCGGGCTGCACGCGGTGGCGGCCTATGATCCGCCGCCGCTCACCTTCACCAATTCGGCGCATGCCTGCCTCGTGGAGATCGCCCGCGAGACCGGGGAGGTGCGGATCTTGCGCTATGTGGCGGCGGAGGATGTGGGGCAGGCGATCAACCCGATCGTCGTCGAGGGACAGACGCACGGGGCGATCGGGATGGGGATCTCGAACGTGCTGATGGAGCACGCGGCGTACGGCGCGGACGGGCAGTTCCTAGCCGGCAGCTTCATGGACTATGCGCTGGCGCGGGCGGAGGATCTTCCCGACTTCGAAGTTGCGCACATGGATCATCCGACGCCGGCGACGCCGGCGGGCATCAAGGGAATGGCCGAGGGCGGCGTGCTCGGAGCGGTGGGCGCGGTGATGAACGCGGTGAACGACGCGCTGGCGCTGGTGGGCGCGCGGCTGGAGGCGGAGCCGGCGAGTGCCGAGCGCGTGTGGCGGGTGCTCGAGGAGGCGAGCGGAAGGGCGAGCTTGCCGTGATGTTAGAGCGTGATCGCCGGAGGTGGATGAACCGAAGGCGTGAATCACGCGGGAAAAACAAAGAGCTAGAGCGGGATGAGTGAGCGGAAGCGAACCCGTCCAGCTCTAGCGCGGCGGCGGTTGCGCGTAGCCCACGCTGCTGCAGACCATCTCGGTGACGCGGGCCTTGCCGCCGCTGCTCCTGGTCCACGCGAGATGGCCGGCGCGGCGCGTGTCATAGCTGCGATCGCCCGCCGGGTTGATCCGGAACTCGGCCCACTCGTCCACGCCGTCGGGGGTGGGGGTGGGCGCATCGGCGAGCGCTGACTGCTTCGGATGCTTCCGGGCGTGCATCTGCGCGATGAGAGACGCGAGCTGGTCGACACGGCGGAGCCCGTCCGCCAGCGACGAGGCCGGCTGATAGTTGGCGGCGAAAGGATTCCAGACCTCGAAGCCGAAGCTCCCGGTGAGGCGGGCGTCGCGGTGCCGCGTTATCTTCAGTGTCGGGCCGGCTGGGCGCGCAAGATCCATCCGCAATTCTCCTTCTCCGAAGAGCAGGGCGCGGTGGGACCGATGCCGAAGCCTGCTGATCGCCGTCCGATTCCGGCCGGCTGTGGCTAGAGCGTGATCGCCGGAGGTGGCATCACCGAAGGCGTTCGATCACGCGAGAAAACAAACAGCTGGAGCGGGATACGTGAGCGTAAGCGAAGGCATCCCGCTCTAGTCGAAGACGCCGCCGGTGACCATAAGCTGGCCTTCCAGAACGACGCGCTCGTGGCCATCGACCGTGTGCTTGACGCGATACTGAAACTCCCGGCGCTCGGCGGGGAGCAGGCGCTGCACCTTGTACCGGCCCCGCGGAATGCCCCCGTCGCGCGAGCCGGGGAGAAATTCGACCGTCTGGCCGACGGCGAATTTGTGGCTGGTCATGCTGTTCCTCCTTCGAACCGGTGCTGCCCTGGCGGGCAGCACCGGCGTTGAGGTCAGACCGCCTGAAGGTTGGTCGCCGCGAGCTTGCCCTGCTGGCCACGCTCGATATCGAAGCTGACCTTCTGGCCCTCGTTCAGGCTGCCGAGGCCAGCGCGCTCGACCGCCGAGATGTGGACGAAGACATCCTTCGATCCGTCATCCGGCTGGATGAACCCGTAGCCCTTTTGGGCGTTGAACCATTTGACCGTGCCTTGCGACATCGTGTCTCTTCCATGCAATCCGGCGGCCCGCAACATGCGGACCGAAATGCTTTTCACATTGGGGAGGCACCGGATGCGACTAAGCCGCACGCGAAGGTACAAACAACCCAGACCGAAAAGTGCCGGACCCCGAACATGGTGCTTTTGGCGGCAGAATGCAAATTTAATCTCCGGCGCGCCGCCGGGGAGGGGGCCTGGGGCGGGCTCCCCCCAAAGGGCACCGGCGGGGCGCCGGCGGGGCGCCGGCGGGGCTTCGCGCGGCCCGGAGGGCCCCCGGCAAGGCTTGCGAGCCGGGGCGCCCGGGCGGATAAATGCGCGGATAAAGGCAGAGCGCGTTGAGGAGGGGATCCAGATGCTGGAAACGGAAGTCCGCCAGGAGACTCCCACGGAACAGAGCGGCGCGGGCGAAGCGCGCGCGAAGGGGCCGATCCCGTTCGATCGGCATCGGCTCGACCGGCTGATGGAGGAGGCGGGGATCGATGTCATGCTGGTGACATCGAAGCATGTCGTCCGGTACATGCTGGGCGGGCATCGGGCGCAGTTCTTCAGCTACATGGATGCGATGGGGAT
This sequence comes from uncultured Pseudomonadota bacterium, assembly GCA_963745975.1. Taxonomy (GTDB): domain Bacteria; phylum Pseudomonadota; class Alphaproteobacteria; order Acetobacterales; family Acetobacteraceae; genus JAKAWQ01. Next base: position 117,032 of record CAVUZJ010000006.1, on the reverse strand, counting down.
CAGCCGGTACCTGCCGGTGCTCATCTATCCGAAGGGCAGCCCCGAGAAGGCGGCCTATATCGGCCACCGGCTCGAGAAGTACCAGATGGCGGTGGGCGAGTTCTGGGTGCCCGACATGCGGGCCGCCTCGTCGGGCAGCGTCGATGCGATCGAGCTCGCGGCCGAGCATGTGCGGCGGCTCGGGCTCGGCTCGGGGCGGATCGGCATCGAGCGGCCGTTCCTGCCGATGGATGCGGCGGAGGCGCTGAAAGCCGGGCTGCCCAACGCGAAGTTCGTCGAGGGGCTCATCGTTCTCGAGCGGCTGCGCGCGATCAAGAGCAGCGAGGAGCTGGCGAAGCTCAAGGAAGCCTCCGAGCGCATCATCGATTCGATGCTGGCGGTGATGGCGCGCCACGGGCCGGGTTCGACCAAGCGCCAGATCGCCGAAGCGCTGCAGCGCGAAGAGGCGAGCCGCGGGCTCGATTTCGAATACTGCCTGATCACCGCGGGCGCCAACCTCAACCGCGCGCCCTCGGACCAGCCCTGGCAGCAGGGCGAGCCGCTCTCGCTCGATTCGGGGGGAAATTATCAAGGCTATATCGGCGATCTCACGCGGATGGCGGTGCTCGGCGAGCCCGACGGGGAGCTTCAGGACCTGCTCGGCAAGGTCGACGAGATTCAGCAGCTCGCGTTTCGCACGATCACGCCTGGCCGCCCGGGCGGAGAGGTGTTAGCGACGGCACAGAATGCCCTCCAAGCGATGCCGGAGCACAACCACATGCACTTCATGGCGCATGGAATGGGCATGATCAGCCATGAGGCGCCGCGGCTCCCGACCAATGGGCAGATGTCCTATCCGGCGACGGATGCGGAACGGCCGCTCGAGCCCGGGATGGTGCTCTCGATCGAAACGACGATCGAGCATCCGCGGCGGGGATTCATCAAGCTCGAGGACACCGTGGCGGTGACGGCGACCGGCCATGAAATCCTGGGCGTGCGCGCGCGCGGCTGGAATCGGGGCGGGACCGAGGCGGTCTAGCCCGGCAAGGGAGGACCGGGACCTTCTTTCCCCCGCCGGAATAAGGCGGCGGCGGAGCGGACATGCCCGAGCTGCCGGATGTCGAGATATTCAGGCGGCTGGCCGAACGGATCTCCGTGGGCCGGACGGTCGAAGAGGTGGGCGTCCTTGATCCGGGGATGGTGCGGGATCTTCGGCGGAGGAAGTGCGGCGGCGGCTCGAGGGAAGGCGTCTCAGCGCCTGCCGGCGTCACGGCAAGGTTCTGTTCATCGAGATCGAGCACGGCGGCGCGCTGGCGCTGCATTTCGGCACCAACGGCTCCTTGCGGCATGTGGCGAAAGGTGAGGCCGAGCCTCTCTATGTTCGCCTCTGGCTCGGGTTCGCGGAGGGCGACCGGCTCGCCTATCTCAATCCGCGCCGCATCGGCGAGGTGCGGCTTGCGGCAAGCGCGGAGAGCTTCATCGCCGAGGCGGGCCTCGGCCCCGATGCGCTCGATCCGGCGCTCGATCTCGCGGGCTTCAGCGCCGCGGTTGGCGAGGGCAGGCAGGGGATCAAGGCGATCCTGATGGACCAGGCGCGCATCGCCGGGATCGGCAATATCTATTCCGACGAGATCCTGTTCCAGGCGCAGGTGCATCCCGCGCTCCCGGCGCGATCACTCGATGCGGTCGCGCGCGCGCGGCTCTATGCGGCGATGCGGCACGTGCTCGGGACCGCGGTCGCCCGCGGGGCAGGCGCGGAGAATTTCACCGAGAACCTGCCCAAGGATTTCCTGATCCCCGAGCGCCATGCGGGTGGGCACTGCCCGCGCTGCGGCGCGGCGCTCCGCGTCTACAAGCAAGGCGGCCGGACCGGCTATTACTGCCCGCGCTGCCAGAAGGAGCCGTAGAAATCGAGCCAGGCGCGGGCGTGCTCCAACGCCTCGGTCCTGAGGCGGCAGCTTCGATGCTGCCCGTGGTACTCGCGGGTGATCAGCGCGGCCTCTTCGAGCACGCGGAGATGGCGCGAGATCGCGGGGAGCGAGATCGCGAAGGGGCCGGCGAGTGCGCCCACCGTTGCCTCCCCCTTTGCCAGGCGGTGGAGGATGGCGCGGCGGATCGGGTCGGCGAGGGCCGCAAAGGTGGCGTCGAGGGGAGACATTTAACCATGATGTTAATTAACCGATCGGTTAAGTCAAGGGCGATTCGTGCGCGGCGGCCCGCCGGTCGGGAGGCGCCAATGACGTGCCGCAGCGTACGGCTGGCAGACGGGCGGGCGCGGCGATGAGCCTGGGCGGACTCTCCGAGGCGCGGCTCGGGCGAATGCATGAGGTCATGGCCGGGCACGTCGCGCGCGGCGATGCAGCCGGGATCGTCACGCTCATCCGCCGGCGCGGCGAGACGCGTGTCGATGCGATCGGGGCGAGATCGTTCGGGGGCGAGGCGATCGGGCGCGACACGATCTTCCGCATCACCTCGATGACGAAGCCGATCATCGCCGTCGCGGCGATGATTCTGATCGAGGAGTGCCGGCTCAGGCTCGATGATCCGGTGGACGGGCTAATGCCGGAGCTGGCCGGGCGGCGGGTGCTGCAACGGATCGACGGGCCGCTCGACGAGACGGTGCCGGCGGCGCGTCCGATCACGGTGCGCGACCTGCTCAGCTTCCGCATGGGGCTCGGCGCGATCTTCGGCCCGCCCGGCGTCTACCCGATCCAGAAGGCGATCGACGCACTGGAGATCGTGGGCTTCGGGCCGCCCGACCAGGCGACAGGGATCGGTCCGGACGAATGGCTGCGGCGGCTCGGCACGCTGCCCTTGATGCATCAGCCGGGCGAACGATGGATGTACAACATCGGCTCGTGCGTGCTCGGCGTGCTGATCGCGCGCGCTGCGGGCCAGAGCCTCGAGAAATTCCTCGAGGAGCGGATTTTCGCCCCGCTCGGCATGAACGACACCGGCTTCTTCGTTCCGGAGGAGAAGCTCGATCGGCTTGCCGCGAGCTATTGGGTCAATTCCGAGACCGGCGCGCTCGAGCTTTACGACGGCGTGCTCGACAGCAAGTGGAACCGCCCGCCGGCCTTCCCCGACGGCGGGGCGGGGCTCGTCTCGACCATCGACGATTATGCGGCCTTCGGCCGGATGCTGCTGGAGGACGGACGGCACGGGCAGGAGCGGATTCTTTCCAGGCCCGCCGTGGCACTCATGACGAGCGACCATCTCACGCCGGCGCAGAAGGCGGCCTCCGAGTGGTTTCCCGGCCAATGGGACAATCGCGGCTGGGGGTTCGGCATGGCCATTGTCACGGGGCGCGACGCGCTTGCGGCAGTGCCCGGGCGCTTCGGCTGGGATGGCGGCTACGGCACGTCATGGGCCTCGGATCCGAAGGAGGAGATGGTCGCGATCCTGATGACCCAGCGCGCGCAGTTTCCTTTGTTCTCTCCCGTCTATCTGGATTTCTGGGCGTCGGTCTATCAGGCGATCGACGACTGACGGGACGCGCGCTCCCGGCGTCCGGCGCGCCGGCTCAGGCGTCGTCGTCGCGATGGAGATCGTGAACGACGACGCCGTCGCTCGTCGTGGGTGGGGCGAGCCAATCATGATGGCGCAGCGTTCGCCGCGTGTCGTTGTAGCCGGCTTCCCAATGCTCGTGCACCGAGGTGCCGGAGAATTCGTAATCCTTGGCGTGACCCTCATAGCTTTTCTGCTGGTAGATGAGGTGGACGATGTTGACCATGGCCATGTCGGAGAGCTCTTGCAGCAGAGCGTCCTCTTCGGCGCTCCGCTTTTCGGGCGGGACCTTGCCCAGCGCCTGCGCCAGGCGATGGCGCAGACTATGGATCCGCCGGAACTGATCGGTGTTTTGCCGGGTGCGGCTCGAATACATGATGTCCTTGTGCCGCCCCAGGACGTCGCGCATGTCGCGCGGCAGGGAGCCTCTGGCGCTGAAAAGATCGACCTGGAAAACCAGCGTGCTGAGATTGTCTTCCTGCTCGAGCAGATACTGGAGCGGCGTGTTGGAGACGATGCCGCCGTCCCAGTAATGCTCGCCTTCGATCTTGACGGCGGGCAGCGCGGGCGGCAGCGCGCCGCTGGCGAGGATGTGGCTGGCGCCGATGCGCTCCTTGGCATTGTCGAAATAGATGAAGTTTCCCGAGCGCACGTTGACGGCGCCGACGGTCACGCGCACCCGTTGGCTGTTGAGGAGTTCGAAGTCCACGACCTTCTCCAGCGTGCGCGCGAGCTCGCGGGAATCGTAATAGCTGGTGGCACCCGGCGAGCCGGCCGGCTCGAGCCATGGGCCGGGGTAGCGCGGCTCGAAGAAGCCCGGCTGACCCATCACGATGGTTGTCCAGGCGCTGGTGTAATTGCGCAGCGTGCGAAAGAAATCGCCGTCGGGCGTGTAGGCCCAGATCTTCCGGCCCGAGACCAGATCCCAGAACTCGCGCAGCCGCGGCAGGCGATCCCCGGGCTTATTGCCGCCGATGATCGCGGCGTTGACCGCGCCGATCGAGACGCCCGAAACCCAATTCGGCTCGCAGCCGGCTTCGCTCAGCGCGTGATAGACGCCGGCCTGATAGGCGCCGAGCGCGCCGCCGCCCTGGAAGACGAGCGCGACGCGCTGGTACTGCATGGCGAAGTTGGCGCCCTGGTGCAGGGCTCGCGCGACCGGATCGTTCAGCGTGTCCATGCCAATTTCCCCTCAGCCGGGCGTGCGTTGGGGGGATCGTTCGCGCCACGGTTTACGTAACGTTAGAGCGTCGACATGACAGCTTTATGATCGAGCGATGACCGTTCTTGGCGCTCGCACGACTGCGCCCCTTGGCGCGGGCGCCGCCCGCATGAAGCGCCGTCAATCAGGAGATTTGGACTGGTGCCGATGACGCCATGTCGCTGATCGCGCGCAGCAAGGTGAGCAGCGCGCGATTGAGCGGCGTGGCGATGCCGTGCCGCTCGCCGGCGGCAACGATGGCGCCGGTCAGCGCCTCGATCTCGAGGGGCCGGCCGGCAAGACAGTCGAAATACATCGAGGTTCCGGCCTCGGCCGGATAGGTGAGGAGGGTCGCGAGCGTCTGCCCGGGCTCGTCCGGACCGACGCGGGCGCCGTCGGCACGGGCGACCGCCACCGCTTCGTCGAGGACCGCGAGGCAGAGCGCGCGCATGTCCTCGCGCCGCAGCACCGCCTGGCGTTGGCGGGTGAGCGCGGTGAGCGGGTTCGCCACCGCGTTGATCAGGAGCTTTTGCCACATGAGTGTGGTGAAGTCCGCGCTCCGCAGGACCTTGAGCGGCGTGCCGGCGAGAAGCTCGGCGAAGTTGGCACCTTCCGCATCGTCCGCCACGGCGAGATCATGCTCGACGACATGGCGAAGCCGGACGCGATCGGCCGCCATGCGCTCGCCATTGTAATAGACGATGGCCGGAACGACGCGCGCTTCGGGGACGAACGGCGCGACGCGCGCGGCGTGGTCGATCCCGTTCTGCAGGACGGCGATCCGGGTCTTTGGCCCGCAGAGCCGCGTGAGCCAGGGCGCGGTCGAGGCGGTCTCATGCGCCTTCGTGCAGAGGAGCACCCAGTCCACCGGCCGGGCGTCCGCGGGATCGGTGAGCGTGCGCAGGGAAACCTCGGCGGTGCCTTCCGGGCGCTCGAGCGTGAGGCGCGCGAGCGGCCGGCGGGCACAGACGACGACATCGTGGCGGCCGGCGTGAACGAGGCACCCGGCTGCGACGCCGCCGATGCCTCCGAGACCGACGACGGCGACGGTTCGTCTCATCGGGCTGCAGCGGACCGGCCGGCGTGCGGGAAATTCTCTCTCATCGCGAAATCCTCGTGAGTGCCCGATGCAAGCCGCTCGGGCGGGAGCCTCGTACGCTCGCGCAATTTCGGCGGGCGGTATTGGCGGAAATTGTGGCCCCGGGGGCGATGGCGGGGCGCGCCGGCGAGCGTGGGCCGGAGCGCGCTCGGGCCCCTCAGCCATCGGGCTGGCGCGCCACGCTCCAATTCGCCGCCGCCTGATCCTCGGGGGCTTCAGCTCAGCGCAGGCTAGTGCCTGATCGTAGCGTTTCGTGATTCGCGGAGCGATCACGAAACGCCGCGTGAATCAGGCCCCTGGACAAAGACCTGTGTGCCAGCTTTCCATGAAAGCTGGCACTAGTGTCCTGCCCCCGAAGTTCGTCGCATTTCGCGACGAACGGAGGGGATAAGCAGGCCACTGAAAATAAAGAATCAGTGTCCCGATACCGCCCGCATTTCAATGCGGCGAACTTCGGAATCGGGACACTAGGAGGGCGATATGACCAAGACCACGCCGCAAGAGAACAAGGCGCTCGTGCTCGAGGCCTTCGAGGCGCTCTTCAACAAGCGCGACTACGGCGCCGCCGAACGCTTCTGGTCGGATCGCTACATTCAACACAGCGCGCATATTCCGCCCGGCCGCGAGGGGCTGTTCAGCCTCGTTCGCGGCCTTCCCGATACCTCCCGGTACGAGAACCAGCTGATCGTGGCGGAAGGCGACTATGTGATCGCCCACGGCCGCTTCTCGGGCAGCGGCCGCCCGGCAGCCTGGATCGCCGCCGATATCGTCCGCATCGAAGACGGCAGGCTCGCCGAGCACTGGGATGTGCTTCAGGACGAAGCGACCGAGGCGGACTCCAAGAGCGGCCTGCCGATGTTCGGCGAACGCTTTCCTGCCTGACGGCCGCCTCGCGGCAGCGAACCCCACCGCTCTCGGAACTTGACCGGGAGGGGTTATAGATATACATTTATCTTGACGTATATCCCTCACGTATATCCTTGGGGGGCTGCATGCAGGTCGCCAAATGGGGCAATAGCCTCGCCGTCCGCCTTCCCGCCGCTGTCGTTGAAGCGCTGGAACTTCGAGAAGGCGACGAGATCGAGATTCATGTCGCAGACGCAAGGCATCTTGGCATCGCGCGCAAGCCTGGGCGCGAAGAGCTGTTGAAACGTCTCCGCGCCTTCCGCGGTCGGCTCCCCGCCGACTTCAAGTTTGACCGAGACGAGGCGAATGCCCGGTAGCTTTTTCGACACCAACGTACTCGTCTATATTGCTTCGGGCGATGCTGCGAAGGCGGACCGGGCCGAGGCAGCCATCGCAGCGGGTGGGGCGATCAGCGTCCAGGTTCTCAACGAACTCACGAACGTCGCGCGCCGCAAGATGCGGATGTCCTGGACCGATACGCGCGTCTTTCTGACCATGCTGCGTGGGCTGCTGACGGTCCATCCGCTTACGCTGGAGATGCACGAAGCCGGACTGGCGCTCGCAGGGCGCTACCGCCTCTCCATTTACGACGCGATGATCGCTGCTTCGGCGCTCGACGCCGGCTGCGACAGGCTGTGGTCGGAAGACATGCAGCACGGCATGATCCTCGACGGAGGGCTGCAAATCATCAATCCCTTTCGGGCCGGCGGCTGAGCCGGGACTGATGGATCACAGTTGGCCGTATGTGAGCCCATGGGCGGCGCGCTCACGGTCGAGTTCAATGAACCCTCGAAGGGGCCGAAACTGAAAAACGAGCGGTTTGGCTGGGGGACCTGGATTCGAACCAAGGCTGCCCGGTCCAGAGCCGGGAGTTCTACCGCTAAACTATCCCCCAGCAGTCGCGCATCGCCGTCCAACGGGCCTAGTTAATCGCGCGCGTGCGGGGCGGCAAGACCGCCCGCGAAGCGGGGCCAGCCCGCGGCGGAGTGGTGCGGGCAAATCCTTCTTGCCGCTCAGGCGCTTGCGAGGGAACTATAGGGCTCAAGCTGGCACTCGCCCATGGCCGAATCCCTCGCTACCGCCCGCCTGCCCCCTCCGATCGGCCGCCCCGCCGGGCCGGCCTTCGCCGCCCTCGACCTCGGGACCAACAATTGCCGCCTGCTCGTCGGCACGCCATCCGGCGGCGGATTCGCCGTGCTCGACCGCTTCAGTCGCATGGTCTGCCTCGGCGAAGACCTCGAACGGACCGGCACGCTGGGGGCAGCGGCCATGGATCGGGCGGTCGGCGCGCTCGCCGCCTGCGCCGCCCGGCTCTCGGCGCGGAAGCTCGAGGGGCTCGCCGCCGTCGCCACCGAAGCCTGCCGCCGTGCCGCCAACGGCGCGGAATTCCTCGCCCGCGTCCATCGCGAAACCGGGCTCCGCTTCAGCGTGATCTCGGCCCGCGAGGAGGCGGAGCTTGCGATCGAGAGCTGCGCGCCGCTGCTGGCGCGCTGCCAGGAGGCGCCGCGTGCGCGCCGCGCGCTCCTCTTCGATATCGGCGGCGGATCGACGGAATTGGCGTGGCTCCGCCTCGATGCCGAGGGCAGCCCGAGCGTCGTCGGCTGCGCCTCGCTTCCCGTGGGCGTCGTCACGCTTGCCGAGCGCTACGGGGCGAGCGCCTTCACCGAAGCCGGCTTCGCCGCCATGGTCCGCGACGTGAGCGCGCTGCTGGCGCCCTTCGATGCGGTGCACTGCATCGCGCGCGAAATCCGCGAGGCCCGCGCCGAGGCCCAGGTGCGGCTCCTCGGCACCAGCGGCACTGCCACGACACTCGCAGCACTCGCCCTTGCGTTGCCGCGTTACGACCGCCGGCAGGTGGATGGCGCGGTGCTGACGCGGGCTGCCGCGGAGCAAGCGCTCGCAACGCTCCGCCGCCTCGAACGCGGCGCGCTCGAATTCCACCCCTGCATCGGCCCGGATCGCGTCTCCTATGTCCGGCCGGGGGCCGCGATCTTCGCTGCGCTGATCGAGACCTGGGCCGCGCCGCACATGATCGTGGCGGATCGGGGCCTGCGCGAGGGCATGCTGCTCCGGCTGATCAGGACCGCGCGGCGGACCGGCCGGCACGCGTGAAGCGAGGGAAGCCCGGGCGCACGGCGCTGCCCGGCCGGACAGAGCGGGTCGCGGTCGCCAAGACGGCGGGGCGCTCGGCCGGTTCGCAGCGCTGGCTGACCCGCCAGCTGAACGATCCCTATGTGCAGGCTGCGCGGAGCTCGGGCTTGCGTTCGCGCTCGGCGTACAAGCTTTTGGAATTGAACGAGAGATTTCGCTTCATTCGGAAGGGCGCCCGGGTGGTCGATCTCGGCGCCGCGCCGGGCGGATGGATGCAGGCGGCACTCGCCGCCGGCGCCGGCACGATCGTCGCGATCGACCTCCTGCCGATCGACCCGCTCGCCGGCGCGCACACGCTGATCGCCGATGCCACCGCTTCCGATGTGACGGAGCGCGTGCAGGCACTCCTCGGCGGGCCGGCGGACGTCGTCCTCTCCGACATGGCGCCCCCCACGACCGGCCATGCCGGCACCGACCACGCACGGATCATGGTGCTCGCGGAGCAGGCATTCGCCATCGCCGAAGAGCTGCTGGCACCCGGCGGAACCTTCGTTGTCAAGCTCTTCCAGGGCGGCGCGGAGGCTTCCCTGCTCACGCCCCTCAAGCGCCGCTTCGCCGCGGTGCGGCACGCCAAGCCGCCGGCGAGCCGGGCCGAGTCGCGGGAGCTCTACCTGGTCGCGACCGGCTTCCGCCCGGCGGAGGGCCAATAATGCGAGCGGCTTGGGGCGCGGACTGAACGCCGCGGTTGCGCCGCCCGCCGAGGCCGACTATGTGGAGCCGCCAAGGTTGCGGATGAAAGGTCCGGCCATGGCCCCCGACATCACTCCGATGCCCGCCGAAGCGGAGACCTTCTCCCGCCTCGAGGAGGCGCTCGCCTTCGACGACGTGCTGCTGGTCCCGGCCTTCTCCGAGGTGCTGCCCGGCGCCACCGATACGACGGCGCGCCTCACCCGCTCGATCCCGCTCAACATCCCGATCCTTTCCGCCGCGATGGACACCGTGACCGAGGCGCCGATGGCGATCGCCATGGCGCAGCAGGGCGGGATCGGCGTGATCCACAAGAACCTCTCGATCGAGGAGCAGGCCGCCGCCGTCCGCCAGGTGAAGAAGTTCGAATTGGGGATGGTGGTGAACCCGCTCACCATCCATCCGGACCAGACGCTGGCCGATGCGAGGGCGCTGATGAACACCTATCGCATCAGCGGCGTGCCGGTGGTGGAGCGGGAAACCGGCCGGCTGGTCGGCATCCTCACCAACCGCGACGTCCGGTTCGCGACCGATCCGAACCTGCCGGTGGACGAGCTGATGACGCGCGAGAACCTCATCACCGTGCCCGCCGATGTTTCGCCCGAGCACGCGCGCCAGCTCCTGCACCGGCACCGGATCGAAAAGCTGCTCGTGGTGGACGAGGCGTATCGCTGCGTCGGGCTGATCACGGTCAAGGACATGGACAAGGCGGAGAAGCATCCGCTGGCCAATAAGGATGCGCTCGGCCGGCTGCGCGTCGCCGCGGCGACGGGGGTGGGGGCTGCCGGCGAGGAGCGCGCGCTGGCGCTCGTCGCCGCCGAGGCGGACGTCATCGTCGTGGACACGGCGCATGGCCACTCGGCCGCCGTGCTCGCCGCGATCGGACGGATCAAGCGGCTCTCGAATTCGGTTCAGGTGATGGCCGGCAATGTCGCGACACCCGAGGGCGCGCGCGCCCTGATCGCCGCGGGCGCGGACGCGGTGAAGATCGGCATCGGGCCGGGCAGCATCTGCACCACAAGGGTCATCGCCGGCGTCGGCGTGCCGCAATTCAGTGCGGTGCTGGAGACGGCCGCCGTCTGTCGCGAGCATGGCGTGCCTGCCATCGCCGACGGGGGCGTGCGGACGTCGGGCGATATCGTCAAGGCGATCGCCGCCGGCGCCGACTGCGTGATGATCGGGAGCCTGCTCGCGGGGACCGATGAGTCACCCGGGGAAGTATTTTTATATCAAGGACGAAGCTATAAATCTTACCGCGGTATGGGAAGTCTTTCGGCGATGGCGCGTGGCTCCGCCGACCGCTATTTCCAGCAGGAGATCAACGACCAGTTGAAGCTCGTCCCGGAAGGCATTGAGGGGCGCGTCGGCTACAAGGGCCCGGTGGCCGCGGTCGTTCACCAGCTCGTGGGCGGGCTGCGCGCCGGCATGGGCTATACCGGCTCCGGCTCGATCGCCGAGCTCCAGCGCAACGCCCGCTTCCGCCGCGTCTCCGGCGCGGCACTGCGCGAAAGCCACGTGCACGACGTCGCCATCACGCGCGAAGCCCCGAACTATCGCCAGGATTGACGACGACGAGTGCCCTGCCCCCGAAGTTCGTCGCATTTCGCGACGAACGGAGGGGGTAAGCAGGCCACTGAAAACAAAGAGCGAGTGTCCCGATTCCGTCCGCATCTCAATGCGGCGAACTTGGGAATCGGGACACGAGGGGGCTTTGCCCCCATGACGCCGGCGGCACGGGTGGAAGCGGCGATCGGACTGCTCGGCGAGATTCTGGCGGCGCCGCGGGCGCCGGCCGACGCGCTGGCGAGCGCCTTCTTTCGCGCCCGCCGCTATATCGGCGCGGGGGACCGGCGGGCCGTCTCGGAGCGCGTCTGGCGGGTGCTGCGCGAGCGCCGCCGCCTTCGCTGGTGGCTCGGGCCGGCCGAGGAGACGGCCCGGCTGCTGGTTGGCGCGTCTCTCCTATTATCAGGCACGTCGATCGCGGGGCTCGGGCGGCTTTTCAGCGGCGGGCGGTTCGGGCCGGCGCCCCTGGAGGAGAAGGAGCGCCAGGCGCTCAGCCGGCTCGAAGGGCAGGGGATCGTTCATCCGGCGATGAGCGAGGCCGTTCGCCTCGAGGTGCCGGACTGGCTGCTGCCGCGGTTGGAGGCGCGGTTCGGGGCGGCGCTTGGCCCCGAGATGGAGGCGCTCGGAGAGGCAGCGCCGCTCGATCTTCGCGTCAATCTGCTGAGTGGCACGCGCGAGCGGGCGCGGGGGGCCCTGGCGGCGGAGGGGATCGCGGCCGAGCCCACCAAGCTCTCTCCGTGGGGCCTCAGGGTCGCCGAGCGCACCCCGCTCGTCGGCGGGGCGGCGTTCCGGAGCGGGCTCGTCGAGATCCAGGACGAGGGAAGCCAGATCGTGGCGCTGCTGGTCGGTGCGGCGCCCGGCATGCGCATCGCCGATCTCTGCGCCGGTGCGGGCGGCAAGACGCTCGCCATGGCGATGGCGATGGGCAACCGCGGCCGTCTCGTCGCCTGCGATGTCTCGGAGAGCCGGCTGGAGGCGGCGGTGAAGCGCCTGCGCCGTGCCGGCGTGCACAATGCCGAGCGGCATCTGCTGGTGCCCGGGGACAAGTGGGCGAAGCGCCAGCACGAGAAATTCGATGCCGTGCTGGCCGATGCGCCGTGCACCGGGACCGGGACCTGGCGCCGCAACCCGGACGCGCGCGGCCGCCTTGCTCCGGCCGATCTCGACGAATTGCTGCCGCGGCAATCCGGTATCCTGGATATTGGCGCGGGGCTTGTTCGCAAGGGCGGCCGGCTGGTTTACGCTACCTGCTCGCTGCTCGTGGAGGAGAACGAGGCGCAGGTGTCCGCCTTTCTTGCGCGCCATCCCGACTTTGCCACGCTGCCGCTCGCCGCTTGCTGGCCGGCGGGGGTGGGCCCTGCGCCGGGCGAGGGGCCGTTTCTGTTCTTGACGCCGCTCCGCCACGGGACGGATGGGTTCTTCGCGGCCGCGCTCGAGAGGATCGCTGAATGATCGGCATCCGCCGCGCCCGGCCGAGCGATGCCTCCGCGATCGCGGCCGTGCATGTCGCGGCGTGGCAGAGCACCTATCCCGGCATCCTGCCCGAAAGCTATCTCGCGCGCCTTTCGACGATCCGCCAGGCCGCGCACTACGACCACGCCATCCGCACCGATGGCGGCGTCTTCGTCGCCGCCGCCTGGGGCGCGGATTTGCCGCAAGGCAGCCCGCCGCGCGTGGTCGGCTTCACGACCGTGGGCGCGGCACGCACCTCGGGCATTGCCGAGGGCGAGATCGAGACGCTCTACGTGCTGGACGACTGGCGGGATCGGGGCCTCGGGCGGCGGCTGATGCGCGCGGCCGGGGCCTACTTGCAGGCGCGCGGCTGCCGCTCGGCCTTTCTCTGGGTGCTCCGCGACAACCCGAGCCGGTGGTTCTATACCCGCCTCGGCGGCAGGGCGGTCGCCGAATTGGTTATCCGCGTTGCCGGGCAGCCGGTCGCGCAGACGGCGTTCCTCTGGGACCCGATCGAGCGGCTCTTGCAAACCTCCTCGCCCCAAGTGGGATAATGGGTGGGATAATGGGTGGGATAACAGGTTGGGGGTAAGCGCGGGCTGACCTGCGCTTTCCGATCTTGCCGCTGGGATGGTCCCGTGCTGCAACCGGCACCAGCCAGGAAACCTCACGTTTCGATGCCCGAGTTTACCCTAGAGCGCGTGCTGATCCTCGATTTCGGCAGCCAGTTCACGCAATTGATTGCAAGGCGGGTGCGCGAGAGCGGGGTCTATAGCGAGATCTGGCCGTTCAACGCCGATCCGGCCCGCATCGCCTCGTTCGGGGCGCGCGCGATCATCCTCTCCGGTGGCCCGGCGAGCGTGCTCGAGGGGGACGCGCCGCGCGTGCCCGAGGCAGTGTTCGCCGCCGGCGTGCCGGTGCTCGGCATCTGCTACGGCGAGCAGGCGATGTGCGCTGCACTCGGCGGCGTCGTGGAGAGCGGGCTGAGCCGCGAGTTCGGGCGGGCGGAGGTCACCGTCACGGGCGCGTGCGCGCTCACCGACGGCGTGTGGGAGCCGGGCGCGCGCGCCGAGGTCTGGATGAGCCACGGGGACCGCGTGACGCGCCTGCCGCCCGGCTTCCGGGCGGTCGGCGTGAGCGAGGGCGCGCCCTTCGCCATCATCGCCGACGAGGCGCGCCGCTATTACGGCCTGATGTTCCACCCCGAGGTCGTGCATACGGCGAATGGCGCGGCGCTGCTGCGCAACTTCACCCATGCGATCGCCGGCTGCCGCGGCAGCTGGACGATGGCCGGCTTCGCCGAGACGGCGATCGGCCGTATCCGCGCCGAGGTCGGCGAGGGGAGGGTGGTCTGCGGGCTTTCCGGCGGCGTCGATTCGGCGGTGACGGCGGCTCTGGTGCATCGCGCGATCGGCGAGCGCCTCATCTGCATCTTCGTCGACCATGGGCTGCTGCGCGCCGGCGAGGCGGACGAGGTGGTCGAGACGTTTCGAGACCGGTTCAACATCCGCCTCGTCCATCGCGACGCGAGCGCTCTCTTTCTTGTGGCACTCGCCGGGATCGATGATCCCGAGAAGAAGCGCAAGACGATCGGCCGGCTCTTCGTCGAGGTGTTCGAAGAGGAGGCGCGGAAGCTCGGCGGCGCGGACTATCTCGCCCAGGGCACGCTCTATCCGGACGTCATCGAGAGCGTGAGCCCGGCAGGCGGGCCGAGCGTCACCATCAAGTCGCACCACAATGTGGGCGGTTTGCCCGAGCGGATGGGCTTCAAGCTGGTTGAGCCGCTGCGCGAGCTTTTCAAGGACGAGGTCCGCGCGCTCGGGCGGACCCTCGGGCTCCCCGAGACGATCGTCGGCCGGCATCCGTTTCCCGGGCCGGGGCTCGCCATCCGCATCCCCGGCCCGGTGGACGAAGGGAAGCTCGCCCTGCTGCGCCGGGCGGACGCGATCTTCATCGACGAGATCAGAACCGCAAACCTTTACAATGCGATATGGCAGGCTTTTGCGGTCCTGCTTCCGGTGCGCACGGTGGGCGTCATGGGCGACGGGCGGAGCTACGATCATGCGCTCGCGCTGCGCGCCGTGACCTCGACGGACGGCATGACCGCGGACGCCTATCCATTTCCGGCCGCCTTCCTCGCCCGCGTCGCGGGCCGTATCGTGAACGAGGTGCCGGGCATCAACCGTGTCACCTATGACGTCACCAGCAAGCCCCCCGGCACCATCGAGTGGGAATGACCCGCTCTCTCTTCCCCTGAAGGAGGAATCCCTCGTGCAGCAGAAACCGCGCGGCCGCCAGTTCTTCGCCAATCCCGGCCCGACCAATATCCCCGACAGCGTGCTGCACGCGGTCGCGCATGCGAGCATCGATTTCAACGATCCCGCTTTCCTCGAAGTCTACGACGCCTGCGTCGAGGGGCTGAAGCGCGTGCTCGGCACGCGGCATCATTTGTTCCTCTACAGCGCGTCCGGCCATGGTGCGTGGGAAGCGACATTGCTCAATCTCTGCTCGCCGGGCGATCGCCTGCTGATGCTGGAATCGGGCTATTTCTCGGAAGCCTGGAGCGCGCTTGCGCAGAAGCACGGGGTCATGGTCGAAACCCTCCCGGCCGACTGGCGGCGGGGCGCGGAGCTTGCGGAGCTGCGCCGGAGGCTTGCCGAGGACAGCGCGCATCGGTTCCACGCCGTCTGCGTCGTGCACAACGAGACATCGACGGGGGTTCGGTTTCCGGTCGAAGCGGTGCGCGCAGCACTCGACGAGGCCGGCCATCCCGCACTTCTCCTCGCCGACACAATCTCCTCGCTCGGCTCGATCGACTTCCGCATGGATGAATGGGGCGTCGATGCCGTGGTGGGCGGCAGCCAGAAAGGCCTGATGCTGCCGGCAGGATTGAGCTTCACCGCGGCGAGCGAGAAGGCGATGGACGCCCACCAGCGTGCGCTTCTGCCGCGCTTCTATTTCGACTGGTCGGCGATGCTGACGCGCCGGCAGAAGAGCTTCATCGGCACGGTGCCGATCAGCTTCTTCTACGGGATGCGCGAGTTGATCCGGCTGCTCGAGGAGGAAGGGCTCGCCAATGTCTTCGCCCGCCATCACCGGCTTGCCGAGGGTGTGCGGCAGGCCGTGCGCGCATGGGGCGGCAATGCCGGGCCTCAGCTCTATTGCGCCGATCCGGCCCGCCATTCCGATTCCGTCACGGCCGTGCTGATGCCCGACGGTTTCGATGCCGAGGCGATCCGCCGCACCGCGCTCTCGCGCTTCAATGTCTCGCTCGGCGGCGGACTCGGGCCGCTTGGCGGAAAAGTGTTCCGCATCGGCCATCTCGGCGATCTCAACGAGCCGATGGTGCTGGGCGCGCTCGGTGCGATCGAGATGAGCCTCAAGATCAACCGTGCGCCGCACAGCCCGGGCGGCGTCGATGCGGCGATGGACTGGTACGCAGAGGCGGCGTGATGGCGCCGAAATTCCTGAGCGAGCCGGAGCCCGAGCGCGGCGTGCCGCTGGCAGTCATCCCCGGCGTCTGGCGCGTCGTCGCCAGCAATCCCGGCCCGATGACCTATCACGGCACCAATACGTACCTGATCGCGGACGATGAGGGCATGACCGTCCTCGACCCCGGGCCTGACGATCCGGCGCATGTCGAGGCCGTGATCGCCGCGGCGGGCGGGCGGATCAACCGCATCCTCCTCTCGCACGGGCATCGCGATCACACCGGCGCGGTCGCGCGCCTCTGCGCCGCGACCAAGGCGCCGGTGTTCGGCTTCAGCCCGAGCGTGAACCCCGAGGTCGCGATCGATCATGCCCTTGCGGAGGGCGATACGGTCGCGGGCCTCACGGCGCTGCACACGCCGGGCCACGCCGCGGACCATGTCTGCTATGCGACGGAGAACGGCTCCCTTTTCACCGGCGATCATGTGATGACCTGGTCGACGAGCGTCGTGAGCCCGCCGCACGGCGACATGGCCGCCTATTTCGCGAGCCTGGACCGCCTCGCCGCGCGCGCGGACCGCTACTACCTTCCCGGGCACGGGCCGCTGCTCGCGCGGACGGCCGGCTTCGCCAAGGCGCTGCTCGCGCATCGCAAGCAACGCGAAGAGGCGGTGGGAGCGACGTTGAAGGAGGCGCCCGCCGCGCTCGCGGCGCTGACGGCGGAGGCCTATCCCAGGCTCGATCCCAAGCTGCAAGGTGCCGCCGAGCGCAATGTGCTCGCGCATCTCCTCAAGCTCGCCGCGGAAGGGCGTGCGCGACAGGTGGACGGGCTTTGGGCCACGGCGTGAGCCGGCGGCGTCATTGTGCGGGCTTCGCTTTCGCGATCATGTGATCGACCGCTTCCAGGGCCTGGGCGGCGTACATGACCGAGGGACCCGCTCCCATATAGATCGCCATCGCGAGCGTTTCCGCCACCGCCTCGCGCGAAGCACCCTCTCTCACCGCCGCCTCGGAATGATAGGCGATGCAGGGCGCGCAACGGATGGCGACGCCGATCGCGAGCGCCACCAGCTCCTTGGTCTTCGGGTCGAGCGCATCGCGGACATGCGCCGCCCGGGCCATCTCGGAGAAGCTCTTCATCACCTCCGGCGCGGCCTGCCGGAGGTCCCGCACGGCGCCGTTCATCGCCGTGATCATGGCGTTCCAGTCTTCAACCATTTCTCCGATTCCTTCTTCGTTCGGGTTTGACAAGGCTCAGCTCGCGCGCTTGCGGAAAAGCCAGGCCGACGCCGGCATAGTGACAAGCGCGATCAGCGCCATCGGGACAAACGCCCCCACCAGCGAGTTCGCGGTTGCGCCCTCGAGGAAGACGCCGCGCACGACGACCAGGAAGTAGCGAAGAGGATTGACGAGCGTGAGGTCCTGGATCCACGGCGGCATGTTGGCGATCGGGGTTGCGAAGCCCGAGAGCAGGATCGAAGGGACCATGTAGAGGAAGGCGCCGAGCAGCGCCTGCTGCTGGGTGAGCGAGAGCGCCGAGATCGCGAGGCCGACGCCCGTGACCGCCGTGACGAAGAGGAAGAGCCCGAGATAGAGGGCGAGAATCCCGCCCCTGAGCGGCACCGAGAACCACCAGACCGCGGCCGCGATCGTCACCGTCGCCTCGATCATGCCGATGAGGATGCCGGGCACTCCCTTGCCGATGAGGATGTCGATCGGGCGAAGGGGTGTCACCAGAAGCTGTTCGAAGGTGCCGACCTCGCGCTCGCGTGCAACCGACAGGCCCACCACGAGCAACGTTACGACCTGCGCGAGCACGGCGACCACGCCCGGAACGATGAACCAGCGCGACGAGAGCTCGGGATTGTAGCGAGCGCGGATATCGAGCACGGCAGGCACCGCGCGCCCGCCGTGCGCCTGGCTCCACGCCAGGCTGAAATCGGTGAGGATCGTATTGGCATCCCCCTCGATCAGCAGGGCGGTGTTGGAATTGCGGCCATCGACGATCAGCTGGACGGGCGCCGGCGTGCCGAGGAGGAGGTCACGGGTGAAGCGTGGGTCGATCACCAGGGCCAGGGCGGCTTCGCGCCGGTCGATCAGCCCGTCGATCGGTTGCGTGCTCGCCAGCGCCGCGACCTGGCGGAATGTTGGGGCGCCTGCGAAGCGGGCGACCAGGTCGCGCGACGCCGCGCTGTGGTCGGCGTTGTAGATCGCGATGGGGACGTGGTTGAGATCGAAGGTTGCGGCATAGCCGAACACCAGGAGCTGGATCAGCGGCGGGCCGATCAGGATGACGCGGCCTTTCGGGTCCTTGAGAACCGCGAGCAGCTCCTTGACGATGAGGGCAAAGATCTGGCGCAGCATCGGATCAATCGAGCCGCTTGCGCGTGGCAAACCGCGCCGCGGCGAGAAAAATCGCGGCGATGGCGGCGAGCGCCGCGGCGTTCGGCAGGACGACCGGCCAGACCGTGCCGGCGAGGAAGAGGGATTGGAGGATCGCCACGAAATAGCGCGCCGCGACGAGCCGGGTGATGAGCTGCACCGCGGCCGGCATGCTGTTGATGTCGAAGACGAAGCCGGAAAGGATGAAGGCGGGAAGGAAGGTCGCGAGGATGGCGATCTGCCCGGCCACGAACTGATTGCGTGCGTAGCTTGAAATCAAAAGCCCCATGCCGAGCGCGGCGAGCATGAAGAGCGCGGAGACCGCGGTGAGCACGAGAAGCGAACCGTGGAGCGGGACCCCGAAGAGGAACACGGCGATTGCGACAGAGGCGGCCATGCCGCCCATGCCGAGCAGGAAATAGGGAACGAGCTTCGCAAGCAGGATCTCGCGCATCCGCACGCGCGTGACCAGCAGCGCCTCCATCGTGCCGCGCTCCCACTCGCGGGCGATCACGAGCGCGGTGAGCAATGCGCCCGTGAGGGTCATGATGATGGCGATCAGGCCGGGCACGAGAAAATCGCGGCTCTGGACGGCACGATTGAAGCGTATCTCCGGCTGGACCTCGAGCGGCATCGTCGCCGCCTGGCCTGCTTGCCCGGCCTCGGCGTCGAGCCAGTTCGCCCAGACCTGCTGCACATATCCCTCGACGATGCGGGCCGTGTTTGCATCGACGCCGTTGACGATGACGCCGATGGGTGCCGCGCCGGCGCTTTGCGCGGTGCGCGCGAAGTCGGCGCGCAACCAGACGATTCCCTGGACCTCGCCCGTGGCCATTGCGTGGTCCGCCTGCTGGATCGAGAGGAAGGTACGCGGACGGAAATAGGGTGAGCTCTGAAATTGGCTGGTAAAGCTCGCCGCGAGCGGGCCCGGCTGCTCGACGACGAGCGCCAGCCCCACGTTGCGCGCATCGAGGGAAATGCCGTAGCCGAAGATGAAGAGCAGAACGGCGGGAAGGAGGAACGCGATTGCAAGAGAGGAGGGATCGCGCCAAATTTGCACAAATTCCTTCCGCAGGAGCCCGGAGAGCCGGCGCCATGCTCCCGTTCTCATGCCGCGCCTGTTCTCATGCCGCCTTGGCGCGGGTGCCGGCCTCGATCACGGCGATGAAGGCATCCTCCATGCTCGGCTCCGGCCGATCCGTGGCGAGCGCACGGGCCTTGATCGCGTCCGGCGAGCCTTCGGCGAGCAGGCGGCCCTCGGCCATGATCCCGAGGCGGTCGCAATATTCGGCCTCTTCCATGAAGTGCGTGGTCACCAGGACGGTCACGCCGGACTGGGCGAGCGCATTGATCCGTCGCCAGAACTCCCGGCGTGCGAGCGGGTCGACGCCCGACGTTGGCTCGTCGAGAAAGAGGATCTCCGGCTCGTGCATCAGCGCAACGGCAAGGGCCAGGCGCTGCTTGAAGCCGAGCGGCAAGTCGCGCGCCGTCGCATGTTCGAGCGGCCCAAGGCCGAACTCGTCGAGCGCCCAGGCGATGCGCGCTCGCTGCTTCGCACCCGCGAGCCGGTACGCGCTGCTGAAGAAGTTCAGGTTCTCCCGCACCGAAAGATCGCCATAAAGGGCGAATTTCTGGGCCATATATCCGATCCTCCCGCGCGCGGAGGCAGCGGCGATACGGAGATCGAAGCCCGCGACGCGAAGCGTTCCCGCGCTTGGCGGCAGGAGGCCGCAAAGCATGCGGAAGGTGGTCGATTTGCCGGCGCCGTTCGCGCCGAGCAGGCCGAATATCTCGCCGCGAGCGACGCCGAAGCTCACCTTGTCGACTGCAAGGAAGGCGCCGAAGCGTTTTGTGAGGTCTTGCACGACGATCACGTCGCCATGCGGCCCGGGCCGGGCGAGCGGAGCCGGGGAAGGACGCGAGCGCCGCGGCGCCTCGCCCGGCTTGAGGCGGGCGACAAACCAGTCCTCGAGGCGGGGCGCGACGCGGGTGAGCCGAAGGTCCGGGACCTCCAGGGCGATTTGCTCCGGAACAGGCAGCATTTTTCCGTCGGTGACGAGGCGCACGCGGCTGCCGCTGATCGCCGCGTCGATCACGTCCGGAGCCTCTGCCATCCGCGTCTGCAGGCGCCGCCGCCCGAGGCTCGCCGCGCCGGCAAGGAAGCTTCTTCCCGCCATCTCCTCGGTGAAGCGGCGTGGCGGGCCGGCGCCGAGCAGCCTTCCCTCGTGGATCAGCAGAACGGCGTCGCAGCGCTCGGCCTCGTCGAGATAGGCGGTGCTGAAGAGGACCGTTGTGCCGGCGGCTCGCGCCAGGTGCAGGATGATCTCCCAGAGCTCGCGCCGGGATATCGGATCGACGCCGACCGTCGGCTCGTCGAGGAGGAGGAGCTCGGGCGGGCGGAGGAGCGTGCAGGCAAGCCCGAGCTTCTGCTTCATCCCGCCCGAAAGCCTTCCGGCCAGGCGTGAAGAGAAGGGGCCGAGGCCCGTCATGTGCAAAAGCTCGGCGTAGCGCGTAGCGCGCCGCTCCGGGCCCAGCCCTTGCAGATCCGCGTAGAGATCGAGGTTCTGGCGAACGCTCAGCTCTTCGTAGAGACCGAAGCGCTGCGGCATGTAGCCGAGGCGGGACTGCACCTCGAGCGGCCGCAGAGCGACATCGAGGCCAAGCGCTTCGATCTGCCCTCCGTCCGGCCGGAGCAGGCCCGCGATCAGGCGCAGCAAGGTTGTCTTGCCGGCGCCGTCCGGACCGATCAGACCGGTGATTCCGCCGCGCGCGCCGATCGCGCTCACGCCGTCGAGTGCCACGACGCGCCGCCTCCGGGCACGGAATGAGCGGCGCACGTTGACGAGCCGGAAGGCCGGCTGCGCCTCAATCGCCGGCGTTGCCATCTTGCCCGCATCCCGGGGACGGTGCGGCGCCTCCGGCCGGTCTCGAGAGATCCACATGCACGGTTGCCGGCATTCCGAGCCGAAGCTCGCCCCGCGCGTCGCAGACGAAGACACGCACCTGGTACACCAGGGAGGTCCTGAGCTCGGGCGTCTCCACCGTCTTCGGCGTGAACTCCGCGGTGGGGGAGAGAAACCCGATCCAGCCGTGATAGACGCGCCCTGGGAAGCTGTCGGTCGTGACCGTCGCTGCCATGCCGAGCGCGACGTGCCCGAGATCGCTCTCGGGGACGTAGGCGCGTACCCAAAGCGGGCTCGTGAGTGCTACGGTGAAAACGGGCGTGCCGGGCGAGGCCATATCGCCCGGCTCGAGGATGCGGTCCTCGATCATGCCGTTCGCGGGCGCATAGAGCCTGGTGTCGGCAAACTCGCGCCGAGCCAGCGCGACGGCCGCCTGCGCGGCCAGAAGATCGGCGCGCGCTGCCGCGATGTCTTCGGCGCGCGGCCCGGCGACGGCGAGCAGATAGGCTTGGCGCGCGGCCTGGTACCGTTCCTGCGCCGCATCGAGCGCGGCGCGGGCATTGTCGCGATCGGCGAGGCTTCCGGCTCCCGTTCGCGCCGCGCTTTCGTACCGCCGCCAGTTTGTCTCGTCGTTTTCGAAAATGACGCGAAGCGCCTCCATGTTGGCCTTGGCCTCGGCGATCTCCTCCGGCCGCGAGCCGGCCAATAGCTTCCTGAGCGTCTCCCCGGCGCTCTGCATCACGCCTTGGGCCTGGCTGAGCGCGGCGGCGTAGCGCGTATCGTCGAGTGTCGCGATCAGTTCTCCTTGCCTGACTGTCTCGCCCTCATGCACGAGAACACGGGTGATCCGGCCGCTGTCGTTGAAGGCGGGCAAGACCTCGCGGATATCGACATTGCCGTAAAGCACGAGGGTTGCGAGCGGCGCTTGACCTTGGGAGAGAAGGAGCACGAGGCCGCCGGCAGCGAGCGCGAGCAACGCCGCGAGGGAGAGCCAGAGGCGCCGCCTGAGGCCGTTCAGCCTGCGCGGTGCAGGGCGGCTTCGCGCATCCGGCAGGGCGGCGCCGGGAGCTTTGCCGGCGTCGTCATCGGGCGCCAATTCCCGCGCGACGGGACCATCGGAAAGAAGGCTCGGCATCTGGATGCTTTGCGCTCGCTCGCATGTGAGAATGGGCGAGCCCGAGCCGCGCGCCTTGACCAAGATCAATCAAAGGCTTGGCCGCCGCGGCCACCTGTGGCGGGTCGCTATCGGCGAGTGGAAGCCCCTCAGCGGGAGGCCTCGAACGGAGCGGCGCGGTAGAATTGCAGCGTCTTGATATAGTTGGCGCGCTCGAAGGCGGCCGGGTCGGCGACGTTCCGCTGGCTCATGCGGCCGCGGACGGCGCTCACCGATTCGAGTCCGCGCGCCCCAAGCCAGGCTTTGAGCCCATCGAGCAGCGCCTTCATATGCCCGACGCCGTGCCGCAGGAGCGAGGAGGTGGTCATGACGACATCGGCGCCGGCGAGCAGGTATTTGACCACCTCATCGGCGCTCTCGACGCCTGTGCTCGCAGCGAGCGATGCCTTCACCCGCCCTGACAGCAGGCTCATCCAGAGCAGCGGCAGGCGGATCTCGTAGGGGTTGCTCAGCTCGAGATCAGAGACGAGCGCCAGCTTCGCCAGATCGATATCCGGCTGGTAGAAACGATTGAAGAGCACGAGGCCGTCGGCGCCTTCCTGATCGAGCCGCCGAGCCATATGGCCTGGCGCGCTGAAATAAGGGCCGATCTTGACCGCGATCGGAATCCTGACGGAAGCGCGAACGGCTCTGACGATATCGAGATAAAGCCGCTCGACCTCCTGACCTGTGAGCGCGAGGTCGGAGGGAATGAAGTAGATATTGAGCTCGATCGCGCGCGCGCCTGCCTCCTCGATCCGCCGCGCATAAGAGATCCAACCATGGTCGGTGACGCCGTTGAGGCTCGCGATGAGAGGGATATCCACCGCCTCACTCGCGCGGCGGATGAAATCCAGGTAGCGCTCGGGATCCATCGCGTAGGCCGTCTGCGCGGGGAAATAGCTCAGCACCTCGCCGTAACTCTCGGTCCCGGCGGTAATCAGCTCCTCGATCAGGCGCTCCTCACGCTCGACCTGCTCCTCGAAGATCGAGGGGAGAACCACCGCTCCGGCGCCGAGATCTTCAAGGCGCCTGAGATTGTCGAGCTCGCGATTGAGCGGTCCCGCGCCGGCGACGATCGGGCTCGGCAGGTCGAGGCCCAGATAGCGTGTGGTGAGGTCCATTGCGCTCTCTCCCTCCTGCCGTTGCGGGCCTCAGTTGTTGCCGACGCCGAGCGCCGCCTCTGTCGGCCCGGGTCCGGCCGACACTCGCGCAAAACTCTCGTAGGTTCGGTATTTCTCGGTGACGTTCTCCTGCGCCTGGCGCAGAAGGGCCGCGGCTTCGGTGGGACGCATCGCGGCAAGCGCGCGATAGCGCAGCTCGTTATAGGCATAATCCTTGAGCGGAATGGTCGGCCGCGGTGAATCGAGCCGGAACGGCGCCTCGCCGATCTCGCGCATCGCCGGATTGTAGCGGAAGAGGGGCCAATAGGCGCTCGCCGCGGCAAGCCGCTGCTGCTCCATCCCATAGCGAAGGTCGAACCCGTGCGCGATGCAGTGGCTGTAGGCGAGGATGAGGGAGGGCCCCGGATAGGCCTCCGCCTCGCGGAAAGCCTGGAGGGTCTGCTGCGGATTGGCGCCCATCGCGATCTGCGCCACATAGACATTGCCGTACGCGATTGCCTGCAACGCCAGATCTTTGCGGGCAACGCGCTTGCCGGCAGCCGCGAACTTGGCGATGGCGCCAAGCGGCGTCGCCTTCGAGGCCTGGCCGCCGGTGTTGGAATAGACCTCGGTGTCGAGGACCAGCACATTGACATCGCGGGCGCTCGCCAGCACGTGGTCGAGGCCGCCATAGCCGATATCATAGGCCCAGCCGTCGCCGCCGACGATCCAGATGCTGCGCCGGACGAGGTGATCGACGACGGAGAGCAGGTCGCGCGCCGCATCGTTCTTTTCGGCAAGCGCCAGAAGCTTCGTCTTGAGCTCGGCCACGCGGATGCGCTGCGCACGGATCTCGGATTCCCGTATCTGGGGGGCGCTCAGGATCGAAGCGACGAAGCCGTCGCCAAGCTCCGTGGAAAGAGATTGGAGGCGGCTGGTCGCGAGATCGAGATGCTTGTCCGCCGCGAGGCGGAAGCCCAAGCCAAACTCCGCGTCGTCCTCGAAGAGCGAGTTCGACCAGGCGGGGCCACGCCCCTCGGAATTCTTGCTCCAGGGTGTCACGGGAAGATTGGCGCCATAGATCGACGAGCAGCCCGTCGCATTCGCGACCATCATCCGGTCGCCAAAAAGCTGAGAGAGCAGCTTGAGATAAGGCGTCTCGCCGCAACCCGCGCAGGCGCCGGGGAATTCGAAGAGCGGCTCGAGGAACTGAACACCGCGCACGTTCGCGAAATCGACGCGCGCGCGGTCGTTGACGGGAAGCTTCTCGAAGAACCGGATATTGGCGCGCTCCGTCGCAACGAGCGGTGCCTTGGGCTCGAGATTGATCGCCTTGATCCCGGGCTCGATCGGGCTATGTGCCGGGCAGGCCTCGATGCAGAGGCCGCATCCCGTGCAGTCCTCCACATAAAATTGCAGCGTGAAGCGGATATCGGGATAGCCCCGCGCATTGACCGGTGCCGACTTGAAGCTATCGGGCGCGCCATCGAGCCGGGACTCGTCATAATATTTGGCCCGGATGACGCTATGGGGGCAGACGAAGCTGCATTGCCCGCATTGCACGCAGAGATCGGCGCGCCAGACCGGCGCCTCATCGGCGATGTTTCGCTTCTCCCACGCGGAGGTGCCGGAAGGAAACGTGCCGTCAACGGGCATGAGGCTCACCGGGATCTCGTCGCCGAGACCCTCGAACATCCGTGCGGTCACCTGGCGGACGAACAGCGGCGCGTTCGCGGGAACCGGCGGCGGGCGATCGAACGGGCTGGTCGCGGCAGCGGGAATCTTCACCTCGTGCAACCGGGAGAGCGTGTCGTCCACTGCCTTGAAATTCTGCTCGACGACCTGCTCGCCCTTCGCGCCGTAGGTCTTCCGGATCGCCTTCTTGATCTGCGCGATTGCCGCATCCTTCGGCAGCACGCCGGAGAGCGCGAAGAAGCAGGTCTGCAGCACAGTGTTCGTGCGGCCGCGAAGGCCGACCGCCTCGGCGACAGCGCTTGCGTCGATCACGAAGAAGCGGAGCTTCTTCTCGATGATCCGGCTCTGGACGGAACGCGGCAGATGGTCCCAGACGTCATCCGGACCGTAGGGGCTGTTGAGCAGAAAAATGGCGCCGGGGGCGGCGAGGCGCAGCATGTCCTGCCGCTCGAGGAACTGGAACTGATGGCAGCCGACGAAATTCGCTTCCTGGATCAGGTAGGGCGAGCGGATCGGCTTCGGCCCGAAGCGGAGATGCGAGACGGTCTGGGCGCCGGATTTGTGGGAATCGTAGACGAAATACCCTTGCGCGAAGAGCCCCGCGTCTTCGGCGATGATCTTCACGCTGTTCTTGTTCGCGCCGACCGTCCCGTCGGCGCCGAGGCCGTAGAAGACGGCACGGACCACCTCCGCGGGCTCGGTCGAATAGTTGAGGTCCACGGCAAGGCTGGTGTGCGAGACATCGTCGATGATGCCGACGGTGAAGCTGTTCTTCGGCTCGGGGTTCTTCAGCTCGTCGAACACCGCCTTGGCCATCGCCGGGGTGAAGTCCTTCGAGGAGAGCCCGTAGCGGCCGCCGATGACCATGGGCATCGAATGGCGCTCGCGCCGTGAGAGGGCCTGGGCGAGAGTGGTCGCGACATCGAGATAGAGTGGCTCTCCGGCTCCCGGCTCCTTCGTCCGCTCGAGGACGGCGACTGCGCGGCAGGTCTTCGGAACGGCTGCCAGGAAGTGTGCGGCGGAGAAGGGGCGATAGAGGCGGACCTGGATCACGCCCGTCTTCTCGCCCGCGGCACGAAGGGCGGCCGCGGTCTCGCGCGCCGTCTCGGCGCCGGAGCCCATAAGCACGAGCACCCGCTCGGCGTCCGCCGGGCCCTCGTAGTCGAAGAGATGATACTGCCGGCCGGTGAGCTTCGCGAAATCGTCCATCGCTGACTGCACGATGCCCGGCACGCGGGCGTAGAAGGGGTTCACGGCCTCCCGTCCCTGGAAGAACGTATCGGGGTTCTGTGCCGTGCCGCGGATGAAGGGATTCTCGGGGTTGAGCGCGCGCGCCCGATGCGCCCGCACAAGTGCATCATCGATCATCGCGCGGATCTGGGCGTCCGTGAGCAGGGTCAGCGTGTTGAGCTCGTGGGAGGTGCGGAAACCGTCAAAGAAGTGCAGGAAGGGCACGCGGGACTTGAGCGTCGCCGCCTGGGCGATCAGGGCCGAATCATGCGCCTCCTGGACCGAGCCCGAAGCGAGGAGGGCGAATCCCGTCGGGCGCACCGCCATCACGTCGGAGTGGTCGCCGAAGATGGAGAGCGCCTGGGTCGCGACGGAGCGCGCGGCAACATGAAAGACGGTGGAAGTCAGCTCGCCTGCGATCTTGAACATATTGGGGATCATCAGCATCAGGCCCTGGGAGGCCGTGAAGGTCGTCGTCAGGGCCCCCGCCTGGAGCGCGCCGTGGACCGCGCCGGCCGCGCCCCCTTCGCTCTGCATTTCCTGCACGACGGGGATGTTCCCCCAAATGTTCGTGATCCCCATGGAGGCCCACTCGTCCGCCAGCTCCGCCATGGTCGAGGACGGGGTGATCGGAAAAATCGCGCAGGCCTCGTTGACGCGGTACGCGACATGGGCGACGGCCGTATTGCCGTCCATCGTCGTGACCTGGTTCATGCCTTCAGTCATTTCCCGCTGGCTCCGGGATCATCTCGATGGCGTGGCAGGGGCACTGCTCGAAGCAGACGGCGCAACCCGTGCATTTGGCGTAATCGTACCGGTAGCGCCGGCCGGGCCCGAGCTTGATGATCGCGTCCTCGGGGCAGGCGGCGTAGCAATTGTCGCACTCGAAGCAGTTGCCGCAGGATAGGCATCGCTCGGCCTCGTAGCGAGCCGCCGTTTCCGAGAGTCCTGCCACCACCTCATCGAAGGTCCGTGCCCGCTCGCCGAGATCGAGGGTTTTCTGGGGGCGCGGATCGGCGTCGCTATAGACCGGAAGGTGCAGCGTCTCGAAGGTCGCCAGCGGATGCTTGGGCAGCGGCTCGAATCGAACATTGCGGAGCCAGGCATCGATATTGCGTGCGGCCCGCTTGCCGTGGCCGACCGAGATGGTGACGGACTGCTCCCCGGGAACCATATCGCCGCCGGCGAAGACGCCCGGATGGCCGGTCATCATGTCGGGGCCGACCACGACCGCGCCGTCCGCAGCGAATTGGATGCCGGTCAGCTTGCGCAGAAAGCGGCTGTCGGTCTCCTGGCCGAGCGCAAGCACGATCGCGTCGGCTTGGAGCGCCTCGAACCGTCCCGTGGGATGGGGCCTTCCTTCGGAATCGAGTTCCATCATTTCGACCGTGAGGTCCGGGCCGACCACTTCCTTGATCGTCGTCAGCCACTTGATCTTGACCCCTTCCTCGACCGCCTCGTCCGCCTCGAAGGCGTGCGCCGGCATGTGGGCGCGATCGCGGCGATAGACGATGAGCGTCTCTTCGGCGCCCAGGCGCTTCGCGGTTCGCGCCGCGTCCATCGCGGTGTTGCCACCACCATAGACGATGACCCTTCGCCCGAGCCGCGGCGACTCTCCGGCGGTGACGTTGTGCAGCAGAGATACGGCGTCGAGCACGCGCGCGGCGTCGCGGGCCGGAATATCGACGTGCTTGCCGAGGCCGGCACCGATGGCAATGAAGACGGCGTCGAACCCGCCTTCCTTCTTCTCGGCCTCAACGTCCTCGACCTTGTGGTTCGCGGTGATCTTCACGCCCATTGCCTCGATGCGCGCGATTTCGCCGAGCAGGTCCGCCCGGGGGAGGCGGTACGCCGGGATGCCGAAATGCATCATCCCGCCGGGAAGCGGGCCGGCTTCGCGGATCTCCGCGCTGTGGCCGAGGCGCGCAAGATGGTAGGCGGCGGAAAGTCCGCTCGGCCCGGCACCGATGACGAGCACGCGCTTGCCGGTGGGCGGAGCGTCGGCCTTGAACGGCCAGCCATGCTTTGCAGCGAGATCGCCGAGATATCGCTCGACCGCATGAATGCTCACCGCCGCATCGAGCTGCCCGCGATTGCAGGAAGTCTCGCAAGGATGGTAGCAGACGCGGCCATGCACGCCCGGCATCGGGTTGTCCCGGACCAGCGTCTCCCAAGCTTCGCGGTATCGGCCCGCTTGCGCGAGGTCGAGCCAGGCCTGGATGTTCTCGCCGGCGGGGCAGGCTTGGTTGCAGGGGGGCAGGAGATCGACATAGATCGGGCGGCGAACGCGTACCGGTCCGGTTCCCTTCTCGTGGGTCAGATCCACGATCGGGGTCATGTCGCGGCGGGTCGTGATGCTCATGAACGGCGTCTCCGTCGCTGTCGTTCGGTTCAAGGAGGCAGGAAGGCAAAGCGCCTTCGCGCCATCGGCTGGCGTCAGCAGCAGCCGCCCTTGAACTTGCCCTTTTCCGCCGTGTAGCGCCGGCTGACGCACTCCCGATAGAACTCCTCATAGGTCATGATCGGCTCTTCGGGGTGCGTCTTCCTGCGGTGCTCCACATAGGTCCGGTAGTCGGGGATCCCGACCATGAGATGCGCGGTCCGGGCAGCACATTGGCAAAAGCGGTGCAGCTGATCAATCATCTCCGCTTCCCGCCGCCGCGGCGGCTCCGGCGCCGATCTCGGTGGCGGTGACCTTCGGCGTCCCCATGGCCCTCGGAATCTCGATGAAGGCGTAAACGATCATCACGACGACCAGAGCCACCGCCAGGGCCGCCAAGCCCGCATCGAGATAGTCGTTGAAGATGACCCTGCTCATTGCACCAAGCGACTTCGCCGGCGCCAGCAGCTGATGCGCCGCGAGCGCGCTGCTGAATTGGAGCGCGTGGCTGATATATCCCACTGCCGGATCCGGGTCGAAGACTTTTTCGAGGCCCGCGGTGACCGTGCAGACGACCAGCCACACGGTCGGAACGATGGTGATCCAGGCATAGCGCTGGCGCTTCATCTTGAAGAGGACCACGGTGCAGAGGATGAGCGCGATCGCCGCTAGCATCTGGTTGGTAGCGCCGAAGAGCGACCACATCGTCCAGATCCCGCCGTACGGATCGTTGACGCCCGCGTAGAGCAGATAGCCCCAGAGCACGCAGGAGATGCCCGAGCCGATGATGTTGTTCGTCCACGACTTGGTGTCCGCGAAGGCGGGAACGGCATGGCCGATATAGTCCTGGATCATGAAGCGGCAAATCCGCGTGCCGGAATCGACGGTCGTCAGGATGAACAGGGCCTCGAACAGGATGGCGAAGTGGTACCAGATCCCCATCAGTGCGCGGCCGCCCAGGAACTGCGAAAAGATCGTGGCCATGCCGACGGCAAGCGTCGGCGCGCCGCCGGTGCGCGAGAGGATCGTCGTTTCGCCGACATCGTGTGCCGTCTGGGTCAGCATGGCGGGCGTGACGGTGAAGCCCCAGGACGAGATGACATGGGCGGCTTGCGCGGCGGTGGTTCCGATCAGGCCCGCCGAGCTGTTCATCGCGAAATAGACGCCGGGATGGATCACCGAAGCGCCGATCATGGCCATGATGGCGACGAAGGATTCGGTCAGCATGCCGCCATAGCCGATGAAGGGGATCTGGCTTTCGTTCTCGATCATCTTCGGCGTGGTGCCCGACGAGACAAGCGCGTGCCAGCCGGAGACCGAGCCGCAGGCGATCGTGATGAAGAGGAACGGGAACAGGCTGCCCGACCATACGGGACCGGTTCCGTCGACGAACTTGGTGATGGCCGCCATCTGCAGCTCCGGGCGGACGATGAGGATGCCACCGGCCAGCAGGACGAGCGCGCCCACCTTCATGAAGGTCGAGAGATAGGTGCGCGGCACGAGCAGCAGCCAGACCGGGAGCACCGAGGCCACGAACCCGTAGAAGATGATGATCAGCGCCAGCGTCGGGCCGGATAGGTTGAAGTAGAAGGCGATCGCCGGCGTATCGGCGATGTTCCGGCCGAACACGATCGCCGCCAGGAGCAGAACACCGCCGAGGAGAGAGACCTCCGCGAGCCGGCCGGGCCGGAAGAAGCGGTCGTAGAGGCCCATCAGGAACGCGATCGGGATGGTGGTGAGGACCGCGAAGGTGCCCCACGGGCTGCCCTTCAAGGCGTTGACCACGACCAGGGCGAGGACCGCGATGATGATGACGCAAATGAGCAGCACACCGATGCCGGCCGCGGCGCCGGCGACCGGCCCCATCTCGGAGCGGATCATGTCGCCGAGCGAGCGGCCGTCACGCCTTGTGGAGAGGAAGAGGACGATCATGTCCTGGACCGCGCCCGCGAAGACGACGCCGGCGAGAATCCAGAGCGTTCCGGGAAGATAGCCCATCTGTGCGGCAAGCACCGGGCCTACCAGCGGTCCGGCTCCGGCGATCGCCGCGAAATGGTGGCCGAACAGCTCGTAGCGGTTGGTCGGCACGTAATCGAGGCCATCGTTATGGCGATAGGCGGGAGTTTGGCGCATCGCATTGATGCCGAGCGCCTTGTTGGCGATGAAGAGGCCGTAGAAGCGGTAGGAAATGAAGTAGATGCAGACCGCTGCCACGAGCAGCCAGGCGGCGTTGACGGGCTCGCCCCGGTTCAGTGCCACGACGGCACAGGAAACGACGCCGAGCACAACGACCGCGGACCACAAAAGCTTGCCCTTGAAGCCAAGCTCGGCCCCGAACCCGGTACTCATGACACATCCTCCTCGAACGCACTATTCCGCTACCGTCGTTCATTGACGACGCCGGCATTAACGACGCCGGCGAGCGGCCGTTCCTTGATTCAGGTCAATCCTTGTCGCGCAGGGTGGGCCGGTCGCGAGGGCCGTTTCCCGCGCTTGATACATTCGGCAACACAGAGGGCCCGGCGGATGGTCTAGGCTCCCCGGCGGCAATGGAGCGGAGCAGGGGAGGGGCCATGATCTCGCTCACCATCAACGGCCAGGCGCAGAGGCTTGATCTCGAGCCGGAGATGCCGCTGCTCTGGGTCCTGCGCGACGAGGTCGGCCTAACGGGAACGAAGTTCGGCTGCGGGATCGGCCAATGCGGAGCCTGCACGGTGCTGATGAACGGTGCGGCCGTGCGCTCCTGCCTCCTGCCGCTCGGCGCGGTCGGCAATGCCGCCATCACAACGATCGAGGGGCTCTCGCCGACCGGCGAGCATCCCGTCCAGCGGGCCTGGATCGAGCACGACGTGCCGCAATGCGGCTATTGCCAATCCGGCCAGATCCTCGCCGCGGCGGCGTTGATCGCGCGGACTCCGGCGCCAACGGATCAGGATATCGACGCCGGCATCACCAATATCTGCCGCTGCGGCACCTATCCGCGCATCCGGGCGGCGATCCATCGCGCCGCCGCGCTGGCGCGCGGATGAGGAGGGGGAGATGAACATTGTCACCCTGCCGCGCCGGCGCTTTCTGGCCGTGGCACTCTCCTCCGCCGGCGGGCTCGCCATCGGGCTTGGCCGCACGGCGGAAGCGGGCCCGGCCCCGCCAGCCTCCGTGGAATCGGAGGCGGTACCATGGTCCGCAGCATCGTCCGCCCTTGGGCCGGGCTCGGAGGTGGGCGCCTGGCTCGTGATCGAGCCCGACGACACGGTCGTGATCCGGGTCTCGAAATCGGAGATGGGGCAGGGGATTTTTACGTCCCTGCCGATGATCGTCGCCGAGGAGCTCGGCTGCGACTGGAGTTCAGTGCGCGCCGAATATGCCTCCGCCAACCGCAACCGGCGGGAAGGGGATGTCTATGGCCGCATGGGCACGGGAGGAAGCACGTCCGTGCGCACGCTGCACTTCACGCTCCAGCGGGTCGGCGCCTCGGCCCGGGCGCGCCTGATCGCTGCCGCGGCGGAGGCGTGGGGGGTCGCGCCCTCCACGTGCCGTGTCGCAAATGGTGCTGTCATCGAGGGGGCGGGCGGCCGGACGGCCCGGTTCGGCGCGCTCGCCGCGCGGGCCGCGAGGATCACGCTTTCGGCCGAGCCGAGGATCAAGGAGCCGGGCGAATATACGCTGATCGGTAGGCCGCTGAAGCGGCTGGACACGCCTCCCAAGATCACGGGGGCGGCGCGCTTCGGCATCGATACCCGCCTTCCCGGCATGCTCTATGCCGCGATCGCGACGCCGCCCGTATTCGGCGCGCGGCTGCTTCATTACGACTCCGGCTCCGTCCTCTCGCGCCGAGGGATCAAGGCAGTGGTCCCGGTCGCGAGCGGCGTCGCGGTCGTCGCCGACAGCTTCTGGCGCGCCAAGGAGGCGCTGGCGGCGATGACGATCGCGTGGAGCGAGGGCGACACCGAAGGGAGCGGCGAATTGACCGCCGCCCACCGCGCGGCGCTCGATGGTCCGGGCGCGACCGCGTTCGCACGCGGAGACGCACCGGCGGCGCTCGCCGCCGCCTCGGCGAGCATCGGCGCGACCTACGAAGTGCCCTACCTCGCGCACGCCACGATGGAGCCGCTCAACTGCACGGCTCACGTGCAGCCCGATCGCGTCGATGTCTGGATCGGCACGCAGAACCCGGACCTGGCCCTTGTCCGCGCCGCCCAGGCGGCCGGCCTGCCGGCGGAGAAGGCGTTCATCCACAATGCCTATCTCGGCGGCGGGTTCGGCCGCCGCGGCACCAACGACGAGCTGCCGCAGACGGTCGCCATCAGCAAGGCGGTCGGCGCACCGGTCAAGCTCGTCTGGACGCGCGAGGACGACATCCGGCACGACCGCTTCCGGCCCCAGGCGGCGATCCGCATGCAGGCGGCCCTCGGGTCCGACGGGCTGCCGCATGCGTGGGAGATGCGCACTTCCGTGGATTCGATCGACGCGTCGCTCTTCGGCACACGCCCCCCGATGGGCTACGAGTTCCAGGCGGTCGAGGGCCTCGACGACATTTCCTATGCCGTGCCTCATTTGCGCATCGGGTGCGCGCTGCAGGAGACTCCCGTGCCGGTGATGTTCTGGCGCTCGGTCGGCTATTCGCAGAACGCTTTCGCCGTCGAAAGCTTCATCGACGAGATGGCCCACGCCGCGAGTGCGGACCCGCTCGATTTCCGCCGCCGGCTGCTCGCCCACCGGCCGGACTTTCTTGGGGTACTCGATGTGCTCGCGGCGAAGGGAGACTGGGGCAAGCCTCTGCCCGCGGGACAAGGGCGCGGCATCGCGCTGAGTGAATCGCACGACACGATCGTGGGCGAGATCGCGGAAGTCGCCGTGAGCG
Source organism: uncultured Pseudomonadota bacterium (assembly GCA_963745975.1). Classification (GTDB taxonomy): domain Bacteria; phylum Pseudomonadota; class Alphaproteobacteria; order Acetobacterales; family Acetobacteraceae; genus JAKAWQ01. The sequence continues at coordinate 83,351 of CAVUZJ010000006.1, read as the reverse complement.
CTACGGGCGGCGTCCGGGTCGAGCGCGTCGTCGTCGCCGTGGATTGCGGGCACGCGGTCAACCCGCACATCCTGGAGACGCAGATGGAGAGCGCGGTTGTCTATGGCCTCACCGCGGCGCTCTACGGCGAGATTACCATCGACAAGGGCCGCGTCGTCCAGGGAAATTTCGATACCTATCCAATGATACGGATGGCCGACTGCCCGCGGATCGAGACCTACCTCGCCCTCTCGGGCGGATCGCGATGGGGCGGTATCGGGGAGCCGGCGACGCCGCCCGCCGCGCCGGCCGTCTGCAACGCCGTCTTTGCCGCGACCGGGCAGAGGATCCGTGCGCTGCCGCTCAGGAATGCGACGCTGCGCGGCCGGGCGTAGCGAAGGCTCGGGAAGCGCGGGCGAGGGAGGAGCGGGCAGGGGCCCGGTTCATCGCTGCGGTTAATTTTGCAGTTAATCTTCACGAATTTTCTGGACCTCTTGATCGTCGGGTTGCACTCTCCGAGATCAGACGAGTTTGCGCAGGGCGACGGACATGCGTCTTGCGCCAACAGGAAAGGAGAGCGGCATGTGCGACTATTCGCTTGAAATGTATGGAACGCGGCCGGCCCGGGAGGCCGAACGCTATGTCACGACGCGCTTCCGGAGCGGGACGGTGGGCTTGGCTCTGCTGCAAGACAAGGAGACGCCGGTCTGCGTCCAGTGCGATACGCGGCTCCGACTCGAAGGAATTCCGGCCCTGTTGCATCAGAAGCTCGGGGTAGGGCCTTCGGAAGACGTGACCTTCGTTCGCCTCGAGCAAGGACCTTGGAGGGACGGGGTGAGGTTCGAGAACGGCAAGGAGGCCTCCCTGCAAGAGCTCTCGACCGGCGTCGATGTCCTGGTGACGATGTTGCTCGAGAATGCGCCACGTGCATGGGAACTGACGCCCGCCGAGTGATCTGCGCATAACCCGGCGCGCAGAATTCATGTCGCGCTCGGGAGTGATGGTTTAGACTGCCTGCCCGGGGTGAGCGGGCGCGCGCGTTCAGGACCGTGACCGGAGTGCCGCCGGTGGGTCTGACGGTAATCCGATAGCGGGGAGACCTGAGAGCCCGCTTTTCGCCCCGGGACCTTTTTGGCAGGGCGCCCTTTCGTGCAATCGAAAGGCGAAGAGGGTAGCGTTCGCCGCTGTCGCATCCTTCGGCCCAAGGCCAAACATCCTCACGATGGTTCGGTTTCGCGCGCGTAACGCACGAGTGCGGCGAACCGATAGAGCCCGTGGACGAATTTTCCATAAGGCATCGTGACGAAGAGGGCGAGCACGAGCCCGAGATGGATCGCCAGCAGCGGGCCCATCGCCGCCGTCGCACGAAGAAAGAGAAGTGCCAAGCCGCTCGCTCCGACAAGCAGGAGCATCGCGATGAAGGCGATGTCCATACCGAGCGTTTCGGCCTCGCGAAGCTCCGGGTCGCGGCGGAGCTTCGCCGCGAGCAGGCCGGCCGGTCCGACGACAAGGCCGACACCGCCCACGGTACCGAGCAGGACTGGAAAGCTGTACCACGGATAGGGCGCTTCCTGGCCCAGCGCGTAATGGTAGAGCGTGGCCACAGAGGTCGCGGCGAAGCAGAGCAGGAAGCCGTAGAAGGTGAAATGATGGAAGAGCGCCCGGCGATCCGTCGGCTCCTCGCCCTCGTTCATGCACCCGCTGCCGCCGCCGTCGAGATAGCGGAGCCCGGCAGCGTCGCGCACTGCCTGGAGGAAAGGCGACGTCCCGGGCTTTTGCGGTCCTGCCGCGGTCGTGCGCCAAAACTTCGCAACGCCTGCGGCGAGCGCCGCGAGCGCTCCCACGAACGCGACGCCGAAGACCACCACCATCGCCGCGTGCGGCATGAGCGCGTAGAAGGCGCCCGCGCCTTCGTGCGGGGCGAGAAAGGAAGGACCGTCGAGGACCGAGAAACCCGCGAGGAATAGCACGACGAAGATCGCGGCAGCGGCCGAGACGGCACGGCCATTGCGGGAGAAGAGGAAAGAGAAGGCGCCGGGCCATGCATAGCGCGCATAGGACCGGGCGCGCAGGCGCGCGAAAATGCGCGGAACGTCGACGTTGAATTCGTGCGGCGGGGAGAACTGGCAATCGTAATAGCAGGCGCCGCAGCCGTGGCAGAGGTTGGCGAGATAGTCGAGATCCCCGTCGGGAAAGGCGCGGCGCAGCTCCATCGCGGGAAAAACGGCGCACAGCCCCTCGCAGTAGCGGCAGGAGTTGCAGACCGTCATGATCCGATCGGCTTCGGCGTGGTCGTCAGTTGCGTGCATTGCGGGCGGCCTCCCTGCCTGCGACGCGCCCGAAGACGCTGCCGATGGTCATGCCCACGCCGGCGGCATAGCCGCGGCCGAGCACGTTGCCGGCCATGATCTCGCCGGCGGCGAACATGTTGGATGCGGTCGCACCCGAGCGCATGACCATGCGCGCGTCGCGGTTCACGCGGGTGCCGAGATAGGTGAAGGTGATGCCGGGCCGCACCGGATAGGCGTAGAAGGGCGGCGTCTCGATCCGCCGTGCCCAATGGGTCTTGGGCGGGGTGAGGCCTTCGGTGCGGCAGTCATCGAGCTCGGTCGGGTTGAAGGTGCCGGGACGCACGGCTTCGTTGAAGCCGGCCACCGTCTCCTCGAGCGCATTGGCGTCGAGCGCGAGCGCTCCCGCTAGCGCCTGGAGGGTGGGTGCGGCGATCGGCGGGAAGAGCGAGGGCATGAAGAGCGTGAGCGAGGAGGCGTCGAAGACGATATAGGCGATCTGGCCGGGCTGGCCGGCGACGAGGCGGCCCCAGATCGCGTAGCGCTTGGGCCAGACATCCTCGCCCTCGTCGTAGAACCGTCTTCCCGCGTTGTTGACGACGATCCCGAAGACGACGCAATCGAGCCGGGTGATGATGCCGCCATCGAAGCGCGGCGCGCGTGCGTCGATCGCGACGGCATGGCATTGGGTGGGATCGCCCACCTCTTGGACGCCCTTCTCGAGCAGGAGCTTCAGAACCGTCCCGCGGTTGTAGGGGCTGCCGCGGATGAGGAAGTTCTCGGCGGCATCGCCCCAATATTCCTTGAGCCAGGCGATGTTCGCCTCGAACCCGCCGGCCGCGGCGACCAGGGAGCCCGCCTCGACCCTGTGCGTCCGGCCGCCTTGGAGGAAGATCGCCGCGCGGAAATGTCCGTCCTCGATCTCGAGGGCGGTGATCTCTGCCTCGTAGCGCACCGCGACGCCGAGCCGCTCGGCGGTACGGTAGAGCGTGTTGAGCATCGCGCGGCCGCCGCCCAGGAAGAAGGAATTGGTGCGGCCGAGGCTCAGCGTGCCGCCGAGCGAGGGCTGGAAGCGCACCCCCTGCTCGGCGATCCAGGGCAGGATCGCCTTCGATTCGTGGATCATGAAGCGGGCGAGCTCCTCGTCCGTCTTGCCGCCGGTGACGCGGAGGAGATCGTCCCAAAACTCCTCCTCGGTGTAGGGGCCGGTCAGCGTTTCGGTCGCGCTGTCGTGGGCGAGGCGCATGTTGCGGGTGTGGCGGGAGTTGCCGCCGCGGAAGAATTTCGGCGCGGCCTCCAGCACGAGAACCGAGGCGCCGGCGCGGCGGGCGGTGATGGCGGCGCAGAGGGCGGCATTGCCGCCGCCGGCGACGAGCACGTCGTAACGTGGTGCGGAATTGGACATGGGGGCAGAGTGGCGGAAGCGCGGTTGTTGTCCAGCACCCATCGGGCTCAGGGCACGACGACGCTCTCGATCCCGGCGGCGCCGAGTGCGGCGTGCTCGCGCGCGTGATCCTCGGCGGCGGCTCCGACCCGCACCACGAGCTTGCCCGCGCGGGCGAGCGCCACCAGCTGCTCCGCGACATCCGGCCCGGCCACGATGCGATCCGCCTCCAGGCGGGCCAGATCGACCACACCGGCGCCGACCGCCGGCCCGTGCACGACGGCATCCGCCGAGCCGAGCAGGCGTGCGGCGCGCAGCGTGAGGAGATCCGCCTCCGCCGCGCGCACGAAGAACACCAAACTGGCCGGCCCCTCCGCGCCGTGCGCGAGCAGCGCCCGATAGTCCGCCTCGGCGCCCGCCTCGTCGCCGGCGAACACGCGCTCGGCGACCGTGCCGGTGAACGCGCGCTCGAGCATCCGCCGACGCGCGTTGATCTCGGGCATCCGCCGCACCGTCTCGGCGCGGAGCTTTGCCGCAAGTGCCGCGAGCCGGCCGATCCGGGGCGAGAGCATGGCAGCGATCCGCGAGCGGATCAGCCGCGCGAGCACCGGTGCCGCGCCGCCCGAAGAGATCGCGATCATGATCGGGGCGCGATCGACGAACGCCGGCATGATCGCGGTGCAGAGCTCGGGACGATCGACCACGTTCACCGGGATTCCCCGCGCGGCCGCAGCGGCCGCGAGCGCGGCGAGGTCAACCTCGGCCGCCTCGGCGCCGATCGCGAGCGACGCGCCGTCGAGGAGGGCAGGGGAGAAGATTTTCGCCGTCCGCACCGCCGCCCCGGCGCGCCGCGCCAGCGCGGCCTTGCGCTCCGCCGCCGGCCCTTCGCCCAGGACGAGCACCGTGCGGCCGCGGAGGTCGAGGAAAAGGGGGAAAAAATCCACGCGCGCCGGTCAGCCCGCGCGAAACCGCTCGCGCAGCACGAATTTCTGGATCTTGCCGGTCGAGGTCTTCGGCAGCGGGCCGAAGATCACGCTCTTCGGCGCCTTGAAGTGGGCCATGTTCGCCCGGCAGAAACCGATGATGTCGGCCTCGCTTGCCGCCGCACCCTCCTTGAGGGTGACGAAGGCGCAGGGCGTCTCGCCCCATTGCGGATCGGGCCTCGCGACCACGGCCGCCTCGAGCACGGCGGGATGGCGATAGAGCACGCCTTCGACCTCGATCGTGGAGATGTTCTCGCCGCCCGAGATGATGATGTCCTTGGCGCGGTCCTTGAGCTCGATATAGCCGTCCGCGTGGCAGACGCCGAGATCGCCGGTGTGGAACCAGCCGCCGGCGAAGGCCTTCGCGGTCGCCTCCGGGTCCTTGAGGTAGCCGCGCATGACGATGTTGCCGCGCATGAAGACCTCGCCCATCGTTGCGCCGTCACGCGGCACCGGGGCGAGGGTCGCCGAATTGGCGACCATCATTCCCTCCTGGACCTGGTAGGGAACGCCCTGGCGCGCCTTGAGCCGGGCCTGCTCGGAGGCGGAGAGCGCGTCCCATTCGTCGTGCCAGGCTGAGACGGCGGCCGGACCATAGGTCTCGGTGAGGCCGTAGACATGGGTGACGTCGAAGCCCATCCGCTGCATCGCCTCGAGCACCGGCGCCGGCGGCGGCGCGGCCGCGGTCATCATGGCGATCCGGCGGGCGCCGACATCGCGGCGCAGCTCGGGGGGCGCGTTGAGCAGCATGTTCATCACCACCGGCGCGCCGCAGAGATGGGTCACGCCGTGATCGGCGATCGCAGCGAAGATGGCGCCGGCCTCGATCCGGCGGAGGCAGACATGCGTGCCGGCGAGCGCCGTCACCGTCCAGGGGAAGCACCAGCCGTTGCAGTGGAACATCGGCAGCGTCCAGAGATAGACCGGGTTCTGGGTCATGCCCCAGACGAGCGTATTGCCGATGGCGTTCAGATAGGCGCCGCGGTGATGGTAGAGGACGCCCTTGGGCCGCGCCGTCGTGCCGGAGGTGTAGTTGAGGCTGATCGAGCTCCATTCGTCGTCCGGCGGGCTCCAGGCGAACTCCGGGTCGCCGCCGGCCAGGAAGTCCTCGTACCCGTCGTCGATCTCGACGACGAAGGGCCGTGCGGCGGACGGAAGCTCGGCGAGCGCGGCGGCGGCGAGTGGTGCGAACTCGCGGTCCGCGAGCAGCAGCTTCGCTTCGCCGTGGCCGAGAATATAGGCGACGGTCGGGGGATCGAGGCGGGTGTTGATGGTGTTGAGGACAGAGCCGGCCATGGGAACGCCGAAATGCGCCTCGAGCGCGGCCGGGACGTTCGGGGCCAGCACGGCGACGGTCTCGCCGGGGCGAACGCCGTGAGTGCGGAGCGCGGAGGCGAGGCGCCGGCAGCGGGCCTCGGTCTCACGCCAGGTGAAGCGACGCGCGCCGTCGATCACCGAGGGCTGGTCGGGAAAGACGGATGCGGTCCAGGCGAGAAAGCTCAAAGGCGTGAGCGGGGCGTAGTTCGCCGGGCCCGGCGCCAAATGCGACGTTTCCCTGTCCATGCCGATTCTCCGGAGGCTTGCTTTGGCAGAGGATTTTGGCGGTTCTTGCCCAACTTGCCCAGGATACCGGCGAGTTCGCGGCCATCTCTTTCCATAATATATCTTCTGCGACAAAAGGACGCGACGTGACCGATACCCCGGAATCCCCGCCCGCCCACGAAATCAACCGGCTGCTGGCCATCATGGAGGCGCTGCGCGATCCCGAGACCGGCTGCCCCTGGGATCGCGTGCAGGATTTCTCGACGATTGCGCCCTACACGATCGAGGAAGCCTACGAGGTTGCCGACACGATCGCCCGGCAGGACCGCGCGGGCCTTAAGGACGAGCTCGGCGACCTCTTGCTCCAGGTCGTCTATCACGCGCGGCTCGCCGAGGAGCGCGGCTGGTTCGGTTTCGCCGACGTCGCACGTCGGATTGCGGACAAGATGGTCCGCCGGCATCCGCATGTTTTTGCGGGACTTGCCGCCGAGCCGGGCGCCTGGGAGCGGTGGAAGACGGAAGAACGCGAAGCGGCGGGCCTGGGCGGGACGCTCGCCGGCGTGCCGGCCGCCCTCCCCGCCCTGGTCCGCGCCCAGAAACTGACCGCCCGGGCCGCTCGCGTCGGCTTCGACTGGCCGGATGCGGGCGCCGTGCTCGAGAAGCTCGAGGAGGAGATCGCCGAGCTCCGCGCCGAACTCAGGCCCGATCCTCCGGGAGCTGACCCGGCGCGGCTGGCCGACGAGGTCGGCGATCTTCTCTTCGTGCTGGCCAACCTCGCCAGAAAGCTCGGGCTGGATGCCGAGACCTGCCTGCGGGCGGCCAGCCGGAAGTTCGAGCGGCGATTCAATTGCGTTGAGAGGCAGCTTGCTTCTGAAGGAAAAACGCCGGAGGAAGCAACGCTTCAGGAGATGGAGGCGCACTGGCAGGAAGCAAAGGCGGCCGAACCCGCGTGACCGAGGGGGCGCTTTCGGCCGATCGGGGCACTGCCTTCCATGCGCCTGAATTCTGAAGCTCTTTTCCGAGCTCCAGAATCAACCGGCGGACCTCCTCGCATGCGGGCGTTCCTCCGGGGAGCGCCGAGGCGGCCAGCGAGACGGAACGGGATACGTTCGGCCTCACGATCTTCAGGGCGCTGAGACGGCCGGAAGCGATGTCTTCGCGCACCGCCCCTTCCGGCAGGATCGCGAAGGCGGTGCCGGCGCGTGCGAGGCGCACCACCACGGTCCGCGAATTGACCTCGTACGCAATGTCGAGGCGCACGCCGTGGCTTCGTGCCATCGCCTCGAGGAGCCGCCGCAGCGAATGGGAAACACCCGGCAGGACGAGCGGGTAGCGCCCGAGCGCAACGAATGGAATCGAGCGAAGCCCCGCCGGGAACGCGCCGGCCGCGCCGATCAGGCACAGTTCCTCGACCAGCAGGGGATCGAGCCGATGGTTGGGGCTTGGCTCGGCGTCGAAGAGGACGGCGAGATCCACCCTGCGCATCTGTACCCACTCGTCCAGGTATCCGCTCAGCGACTCGATGAGGTGGATCCGCACGCCGGGGATCCTCTGCTTGGCGCGCGCGAGCAGCGGAATCGAGAGGATCGGGCTGACGGACGAAGGCAGGCCAACGGTGACGAGGCCGGTGATGGGCTGGTCGATATCCTTGACGACCGCAGCGATCTGCTCGACCTGCCGCAGGATGCTGAGCCCGTAGCGGAACAGTCGCTCACCGGGAGCCGTGAGGGTGATGCCGCGCGGCGAGCGCGCCAGGAGCCGGGTTCCGAACTGGCTTTCGAGCTCCTTGATGTGGCGGCTCAGCGCGGGCTGGGCGACGTTGAGATAACGGGCGGCCGCGGAAAAACTGCCGAGCTCGGCGATCGTCACGAAGTACCGTAGCGGCCTTATATCCATCGTTTCCCCCTATGCCGATCCGGTATACCCCCCTCCCCTCAAATTGTCTTTCCACAGGGCGGCGCACCCGTGGGAGCCTCGCGAGCGAAGGTGCCGAGGCGGAAGGCACCGAGAGGAATTGCTCCAGGACATGCCATCGACGATCGAGCACCTGTCACTCAAGAAGGAGGATTTCGATCCTGCGCGCAGGGGGCCGCTTGCGGGGATCCGCGTGCTCGATTTCTCGCGACTGATGTCGGGCAACATGCTGAGCCTTCAACTTGCCGATTTCGGGGCCGAGGTCGTGAAGGTCGAAGCGCCCGGCCGCGGCGATACGCTGCGCGACTGGCAGGCGGCGGGCGTGAGCGCGCACTGGAAGGTCTATGCCCGCAACAAGAAGAGCATCACGCTCAATCTGAAGTCGGCGGAGGCGCCGCGGATGATCCTCGATCTCGTGGGCCATTTCGACGTCATGATCGAGAGCTTTCGCCATCAGTATCTCGAGCGGCTCGGCCTCGGGCCCGAGCGGCTCCTCGCAGCCAATCCCAAGCTCGTGCTCACCCGGATTTCGGGGTTCGGCCAGACCGGCCCTTATGCCAAGCGGCCGGGCTTCGGCACCCTGGTCGAGGCGATGTCGGGGTTCGCGGCGCGCAACGGGTTCGAGGATCGTGAGCCGGTGCTGCCGCCGCTCGCGCTCGCCGACATGGTTGCCGGGCTCGCCGGGGCGATGGCGACGCTCGCGGCGGTTCGCGAGGCGGAGGTCAATGGCGGCGCGGGCCAGGTCGTCGATGTCAGCCTGCTCGAGCCGATGGTCTCGATCCTCGGGCCCGAGGCACTCATCCACCGGCTGACCGGCGAGACACGCCGGCGTGTCGGCAGCCGTTCGGAATCGAGCGCGCCGCGAAACGTCTATCGGACGAGCGATTGCGGCTGGGTGGCAATTTCCGCCTCGACGCAGCGCATGACGGAGCGGCTGTTCAGCGCCATCGGCCGCGACGATCTCAACCGGGATCCGCGCTATCAGACGAATGCCGAGCGGGTGAAGCGGCACGCCGAGGTGGACGCGATCGTCGGCGGATGGATCGGGGAACGCTCGCTCGCCGAGAACATCCGCTTCCTCGAGGCAGCGGGCGTCACGGCCGCGCCGGTCTACGACATCGCGCAGTTCCTCGCCGACCCGCACGTTCAGGAGCGCGGCATCATCGTCGAGACGCCGGACGACGAGCTGGGCTCGGTACCGATGCACGCAATCGCTCCGCGGCTGAGCGGCACGCCCGGCGCGTTCCGCCTCCCTCCGCCCACAATCGGGCAGCACAACGACGAGATCTACGGCCGGATCGGATATGACCGCGAGCGCCTGCGGGCGCTCCGCGACGCCGGCACCATCTGAGAGCAGGAAACCGCGATGCCCCGCCGTCAGGACAAGGACCGCCCGCTCTGGCGCTCCCAGCTCATCGTTCCGGTGAACGTCGAGAAATACGTTGCCAAGGCGCACACGCGCGGTGCGGATGCGATCGTTCTCGACCTCGAGGACAGCATCACGCCGGCGGAAAAGGCCAATGCGCGCGGCCTGATCGCCGGCGCGGCGCGGCAGGCGGCGCTCGGCGGGGCCGATATCCTCGTGCGGATCAACCGGCCGCTCGAGCTCGCGGTGCGCGATATCGAAACCGTCGTCTCGCCCGCGATCGCCGGGCTGGTGCTGCCGAAGGTCGAGAGCGCGAGCCATGTCCGCCTGCTCGCCGAAGTCGTCGATGCCGTCGAGGCCGAGCGCGGGCTGGCGCATGGCCATACCACGTTCGTCGTTCTGATCGAGACGGCGGAGGCATTCTTTTGCATGCGCGAGATCGCGGGTGCGCACGATCGCGTGGTGGCCATTTCTCTGGGCGGCGAGGATTTCACGCTCGCCACCCGATCGCAGCCAGACCCGGATGTCCTGCTCTATCCGAAGCAGCAGGTGGTGATCGCCGCCTGCGCTGCTTCCGTGCTACCGCTCGGTGTGATCGGCTCGGTCGCAACCTACCAGGATATCGATGGATACCGGCGCGCGATCGAACGGTCGCGGCGCTTCGGGTTCCAGGGTGGCTCCTGCATCCACCCTGCGATCGTCCCTCTGCTGAATGAGGGGTTCGGACCCACGGAAGAGGAGATCGCCTCCGCAGAGCGCGTCGTCGCGGGCTTCGAGGAGGCCAAATCGCGGGGCCGCGGATCGGTCTCGGTTGACGGCAAGATGGTCGATATTCCGGTGGTGCTGCGGGCCGAACGCGTGCTGAGCATCGCCGGGCGGATCAAGGCGCGCGAACGTGCGGCGGAATACGCCGGATAGGAGGTAGGCAATCCGCCCTCCGCTTCGGAAGGCCTCTTGCCGCGGCGGGAGCGGCCGGTAGAATGAACGTTCGAGCGTCACCACGCTTCAATGAACCAGCGGAAGAGCTGCGGGCAGGATGTCCAGAGCAATCACCGACAAGGGAACTGCGATTGCAGCGCTCGGTTGAGCGCATCTCCTCGACCCGCATGAACCGAGGCTGGACCGCAGCCCGCAGCGCCGAGAAGCGGCTCTGCGCACCAACGGTACGCTAGCAGGGGAGGAGAAAGTCCGATGGCACTTCCACTTTCACGCAAGCAGTTCTTCGGTGGCGCCGCCGCCGTGGGGCTCGCCGCGCTCTCGCCTCGCCAGGGGCGCGCCGCGACCTATCGGATGAGGCTGGGGTGCGACATCCCGCCGGACCATCCGATCGGCACGCATCTCGTCGCGGCGGCGAAGAACATCGCCAGTGCGACGCAGGGGCAGATGCAGATCCAGGTCTTCCTCAACAACGAGCTCGGCGACGACACGCACATGCTCGCCCAGCTCCGCTCCGGCGTGATCGAGTTCATGTCCGTCGGCGACAATATCCTGGCCGAGCTGGTGCCGAGCGTCGCGATCGACAATATCGGCTTCGCGTTCAAGGACGCGACGACCGCCTGGGCCGCGCTGGACGGCGGGGTGGGAGATATCGTCCGCGTCGACATGGAAAAAACCGGCCTGCACGCGATGCCGAAGATCTGGGACGAGGGGTTCCGCCAGGTCACCTCCAGCACCAGGCCCATCAAGAGCCCGCAGGATTTTCGCGGCTTCAAGATCCGGGTGCCGCCCGCCCCGATCTCGCTCTCGATCTTCAAGGATCTCGGAGCCTCGCCGCTGACGCTCAACGCCAGCGAGCTCTACACGGCCTTGCAGACCCATCTCGCCGACGGGCAGGAGAACCCGCTCGGCACGATCGAGGCCAACAAATACTACGAGGTGCAGAAATACTGCTCGATGACCAACCATATGTGGGTCGGTTATTGGGTGGTGGCCAATCTCGCCGCGTGGAACCGGATCCCGGCGCACCTGCAGGGCGTCATCCAGAGTGCGTTCGACGCCGAGGCGCCGGCGCAGAGGACCGAGACCGAGCAGCTCAACAACTCGCTCATCCCGAAGCTCACCGCGCAAGGGCTGACCTTCAACACCCCGGATATCACGCCGTTCCGGCAGGCGCTCATTCGGTCCGGATTCTATAAGTACTGGCAGGGGAAGTTCGGAACCACGCTGTGGAGCGCGCTCGAGAAATACAGCGGCTCGATCGCTTAGAGCGGGATCCAGGGGCAGAGCCCCTGGCCTTCCTTTAATGCGGGGACGCCTGACGCTCAGCCGGGTGCTGACGTGGGTGACGGAGATTCCGGCGGCGATTCTCGTTGTCGTCGAGGTCGGGATCCTGTTCGCGGGCGTCATCTGGCGCTATCTGCTGGACAGCCCGCTGGTGTGGAGCGACGAGCTCGCGGGCATGCTGTTCCTGTGGCTGGCGATGCTGGGTGCCGTCATCGCGCTTCGCCGCCGCGAGCATATGCGCATGACGGCCGTGGTCGTGCGTCTTTCCCCGCGATGGCAGCGTTTTTTCGCCGCCCTGGTGGCGATGGTGGTCGCGACGTTTGTCGCCGAGCTGCTGCCGCAGGCGGTTTCATACATGATCTCCGTCAATGCGATCACCTCGCCGACGCTCGGGATTCCGGACTCCTGGCGCGTGGCCGGGCTGGTGGTGGCGCTGGCGCTGCTGCTCGTCGCCGCCTTGCAGCAATTGCTGAGCGGCATGGCCTGGCGGGACCTGCTTGCGGCGGTCGCGGTGGTTGTGGTGCTGGGGCTCGCTTTTTGGGCTTTGAGTCCCGTGCTGATCGCAATGGGAACGGCGAGCCTCGTCATCTTCTTCGTCGGGCTGGTGAGCCTCTGCATCGCCGCCGGGGTGCCGATCGCGTTCAGCTTCGGCATTGCGACGGTCGGCTATATCGCCTTCGCGACCCAGATTCCGCTTTCGGTCGTCGTCGATCAGATGGACCAGGGGATGTCCTCGGTCGAGCTGCTGGCGGTGCCGATGTTCGTGCTGCTCGGGCTCCTGCTCGAGATGAGCGGGATTGCGCGGGCGCTGGTCGAGTTGATGAGCGCGCTCGTCGGGCACCGGCGCGGCGGGCTTTCCTACGTGCTGCTGGGCGCGATGTACCTGATCTCGGGAATCTCGGGCTCGAAGGCGGCCGACCAGGCGGCGGTGGCGCCCGTGCTCTTCCCCGAGATGAAGCGGCGTGGTGCGCATCCCGGCGAGCTTGTCGCCCAGCTCGCGGCGGCGGCGGCGATGTCGGAGACGATCCCGCCGAGCCTCGTGCTGATCATCGTGGGCTCGGTCACGGGCGTTTCCATCGCGGCCCTGTTCACGGGCGGGTTGTTGCCGGCGACGGTGGCGGCGCTGGCGCTGGTGATCGTGATCGCGGTGCGCTCGCGCGGCGATGCGCCGAGCGGCGAGCGGGCGAGCCTGGGGCACATCGGGCGCGCTTTCTTCATAGCGATCCCGGCGCTCGTTTTGCCGTTCCTGATCCGCTTCGTCGTGCTGGAGGGGATCGCCACGGCGACCGAGGTGGCAACGGTGGGCGTGGTGTACGCCGCCCTGGTCGGGCTGCTCGTCTATCGCTGCTTCGACCGGCGCCGGTTGATGCCGATCCTGGTCGAGACGGCGGCGCTTTCGGGCGCGATCCTGCTGATCATCGGCGCCGCAACCGCGATGGCATGGGCGCTGACGCAGGCGGGGTTCGCCCAGGCGCTCGCGGCGATGATGACGAGCATGCCCGGCGGGCGGGTCGGGTTCCTCGGCATTTCGATCGTGGTTTTCGTGATCCTCGGCAGCGTGCTCGAGGGGCTGCCGGCGATGGTGCTGTTCGGCCCCCTGCTCTTCCCCGTCGCGCGCGGGCTCGGGATCAACGAGGTGCACTATGCGATCGTCGCCATCCTGGCGATGGGGATCGGCCTCTTCTCGCCGCCGTTCGGCGTCGGGTTCTACCAGACCTGCCTGATCGGGCGCGCCTCCGGCGACGAGGCGCTCGGCCGGATCTGGCCATACATGGGCGCGCTCGTAATCGCGCTCGTCGTGGTTGCCGCCGTGCCGTGGCTCTCGACCGGCTTCGTGCGTTGAATTGGAAGAGAAGCGACGGGGCGGGCATTCGCGAAAAATGGAAATGCCGGGGGAACGTCCATGAACGGGACTGACTGTTATGGACACCATCGCGGATGAATGTTGAAGCAGATGAGAAGATAGGCATGGATGCAGCAACCTCACGCCACGTCATCGAGCGCTTCGTGCGGCCGCGGTCGGTTGCGGTCGTCGGCGCCTCGGACCGGATGGATTACGGCGGACGGCTGCTGCGCAACCTGCGCGAGGGCGGGTTCGCGGGCGCGATCTATCCGGTCAATCCGCGACGCGCGGAGGTGCAGGGGATGCGCGCCTGGGCGGATGTGCGCGACATTCCGGAGGCGGCCGATCTCGCGGTCGTGGTCGTTCCCGGCCAAGCCATCGCGGGCGTGATCGAGGCGTGCGGGAAGCGCGGCGTCGGCGCCTGCGCGATCATCACCGCGGGCTTCGGCGAGCGCGGCGCGGAGGGCGAGCGCGAGCAGGAGGCGCTGCTCTCCGTCGCGCGGCAGGCGGGGGTGCGGCTTTCGGGCCCGAACAGCCTCGGCGTCGCCAATATCACGGAGCGGATTTTCGCGACCGCCTCCTCGAGCGTGGACTGGGGGCAGGAAAAGGCGCGGCCGGCCGGCATCAGCGTGATCTCGCAGAGCGGCGCGCTCTCCTTCAACCCGGTGCCGCGCCGCGCCGCGGCGCGTGGGATCGGGCTCCGCGCGATCGTTTCGGTGGGCAACCAGGCCGACCTGACGGTGGTCGATTTCCTCGAGTATTTCGTCGATGCCGACGAGGAGACGAAGGTCGTCGCCCTCTTCCTCGAGGGATTGCCCGCAGGCGAGGGGCCAAGGCTGCTGGCGGCCGCGCGGCGCGCGCGCCTCAAGGGAAAGCCCATCCTCGCGGTGAAGGTGGGACGGAGCCCGGGCACCGCCGCCGTCGCGCGCTCGCACACCGCGGCGCTGACCGGCGACGACGCGATCTATGAGGGTGCGTTCCGCGCCGCGGGGATCGTGCGCGTGGAGGATCTCGACGATCTATGGGAAGCGGGCGCGCTGTTCGGAGCGACCGGCGGGTTCCGCCCGGCGGGCGGGGTCGGCGGCGGGCTCGGGTTCCTTTCCAATTCCGGCGGAATGAACTCGCTTTTCGCCGATCTTTGCGCCGTGCACGGGGCGCCGCTCGCGAGCCTCGGCACGCCGACCGTGACGGGGATCGAGACGGTGCTGGCCGGATTCGGCGCGGCCGGCAACCCGGCGGACGTCACCGGCAATTTCGTCCGCCCCGCGCTGATCGATCTGCTCGATCTCTTCGCCGCCGATCCGGCCGTCGATCTGCTCGTCACCGGCACCACCTCGGGTGCCGAGGGCCAGCGCTCGCGCGACATTGCGGGGAACATCCTGACCGCGCGCGAGCACACGGAAAAACCACTCGTCATGCTGTGGTTCGCCCCGCCGCCGACGGAGGAGGATTCGGGGCTGATCTCGCTCCGGGAGGCGGGGCTGCCGATCTTCCACGAGCCGGCCAAGTGTGCGCGGGCGCTCGGGTGGTTATACGCGTACCATCGGGCGTACCATCGGCACGCGACCGAGGGGAAGGAAGCGGGGCCGGAGATTTGCGAGGGAATCGCCCGGAAAGATTGGAAGGAGACGCAGGCGGACGCGCTTGCTTTGCTCGCGGAGGCGGGCATTCCGGTTGCCGGGGTTTTCGCTCCCGCAAGCGCGGCCGAGGCCGCGGCGATTGCCGGGCAAATCGGCTTTCCGCTCGTGCTCAAGATCGAGGCGCCGGGGCTGAGGCACAAGACGGAGCTCGGCGGCGTGCGCGTCGGGATCGGCGATCCGGCGTCGCTCGCGCGCGCGTGGGATGCGCTCTGGCGGGAGACCGCGGCGCTCGGCCCGGCGCGGCGCGTGCTGATCCAGAAGCAGGTCACGGGCGGGCTCGAGCTGCTTCTCGGCGGGCGCATCGATCCCGTGTTCGGGCCGGTGGTGGCGCTCGGCGCCGGCGGCACCGCGGTCGAGATCGAGCGGGACATCGCCTTCCGCCCTGCCCCGCTCGGCGCGGCGATGGTGCGCGAGATGCTCGGCGAATTGCGGATCGGGCGGCGCTTCGGGACCGTGCGCGGGGGGAAGCCGCGCGATGTCGAGGCGCTCATTGAGGCGGTGTTGCGGTTCGGTGCGCTGATGGAGGCGCTGGCCGAGACACGAACGGAGATCGAGATCAATCCGCTGATGCTGCTGGAGGCGGGTTCGGGAGTTTGTGCGGTGGATGCCCGGATCACGCTTGTCGATAGGAAAGGAGTCTGAGTTCATGAGTTTCGGAGAAAGGCGCGCGCTACCGATCTGGCGCTCAATGATGTTCGTTCCCGTCAATGTCGCGAAATACGTGGAGAAGGCGCACACGCGCGGCGCCGATGCGATCGTGCTCGATCTCGAGGACAGCATCGCGCCGGACGACAAGGAGGAAGCGCGCAAGATGGTGGCGGCGGCCGCACCGATCTGCGCCAAGGGAGGCGCGGACATCCTGGTGCGGATCAATCGGCCGATCGAGCTTGCGGTGCGCGATATCGAGACCGTCGTCTCGCCGATCGTGAAGGGGCTCAAGCTCCCGAAGATCGAGAGCGCGAGCCATGTCCGCCTGCTCGCCGAGCTGGTCGAGACGGTGGAGCGGCGGCGCGGAATGACGGTCGGCCAGACGATGTTCCTGCCGGCGATCGAAACTGCCGCCGCGTTCTTTCATGCCGAGGAGATCGCCGCGGCGCATCCGCGCAACGTCTCGCTCACCCTCGGCGCCGAGGATTTCACCGCCTCCATCGGCGCGGCACCGGATCCGGAGGTCATGGCCTATCCCAAGCAGCATGCGCTGATCGCCGCGCGCGCGGCGGGCCTGCGCGCCTTCGGCGTGATCGGCTCGGCGGCGAATTTTCGCGACCAGGACGCATTCCGCGAGATGATCCGCAAATCCCGCCGGTTCGGATTCCAGGGCAGCACCTGCATCCATCCCGCGATCGTGCCGCTGCTCAACGAAGGGTTCAGCCCGAGCGCCGACGAGATCGCCTACGCCGAGCGCGTGGTAAGCCTCTATCACCGCGCGGTCGCGGAGAAGCGCGGCTCTTTCAGCATCGACGGCAAGATGATCGATATCCCGATCGTCCAGCGCGCCGAGGAGCTGCTGGCGATCGCCCACCGCTTCCCTGCCCACGCCTGAGCCCCCTCCCCTTCCAGGAAGAGAAGAAACGACGATGGAAACGGACGAGCTTCCGCCCGCGGAGCGGCCGCCGCACGGAGCCTGCGATTGCCATGCCCATGTCTATGGGCCTCCCGAGCGCTATCCCTTCCAACCGTCCCATCGCTACACGCCGCCGGCTCTCTATTTCGCCGACTATCGCCGGATGCTCGAACGCCTCGGCATTGAGCGCGCCGTGGTCGTGCAGCCGACCGTCTACCAGACCAATGCGGTGACGGAGGACGCGCTTGCGGCTTCCGGGGGGGCCTGGCGCGGGGTCGCCAAGTTCACGGACGCAAGCATGATCGTGGATGTCGAACGGCTGCACGAGGCGGGCTTTCGCGGCGTGCGCCTGCACGGCGTCGGCAATACGGCCGACCTCGCCCATCTCGAGGCGGTGGCGCGCCGGATCGCGCCGTTCGGCTGGCACATTCAGCTCCACATGGAAGCGCGCTTCCTGCCGGAAATGGCCCCGCGTCTCGCCAAGCTTCCCGTTCCCGTGGTGCACGATCATTTCGCCCGGCTGCGTCCCGAGGACGGCGTCGACAATCCGCCGATGCACGCACTGCTGCATTTGCTTGCGGGCGGCAACGCATGGGTGAAGCTCTCGGGGGCTTATCTCGTGAGCAAGCGCCACGCGCCCTATCCGGACCTCGTGCCGATCGCCAAGGCGCTGGTCGCGGCGCGGCCCGACAGGATGCTCTGGGGCACGGACTGGCCCCACCCCTCGCATGAGACGCCTTTGCCGGACGATGCGGATTTTCTCCGGCTGCTTGCGCTCTGGGTCCCGGACCGGGCGACGCGGAAACAGATCCTCGTTGGCAACCCTGAGCTTCTCTACGGATTCGACCCTCTATCGTAATCGAGCCGGTCCGGCTTCGCCCGCAATGGCGAAGCGATCCTTAGAGCGGATCGCGCCTGACTGGAATCGGGGCACCCCGCGAACTCGTTCGCGGGGACCCCGGCGCGAAGCGATCCAGGGGTGCCTTGAATCCGCTCGGGAAAACAACTTAGAGCGTGTTCAGTCAGGGTGAACACGCTCTAGTCCGGCACATTGCCCGATAACAAGAGCGAGAGCGCGCTCGGCACAGGTCGCGGGGCGCCCGGCTCGCAGAAGCGGAGAATCGACCGCACCGCCCTGAAGGCATATCATGGAGCCGGCCGCCTCTCGGGACTCCGACCATACGAGGTGCGCGGACTTTGCGTGCCGGCCCCGCAACAACGCCCCGGATCCCTGAAATCCGTCGGCATTACGTAACGGGCACGGCGGTTGACGTTACTCATCTCTCCGAGCCCCCGCACCCGCTCCGTACGCCATGGCTTGGGCTGACAAGGAAAAAACGACATGAACCAGCTCACCGGCGTGGGGAATCCACGCTTCTTCGCCCGCACGGGACCGCATCCGCTCAGAGCGGTGGCCGCGGCCGCGGGCTGCGCGTCTCCCGCCTCGGATGTTCTGCTCACCGGTCTTGCCGCGCTCGACGCGGCCGGACCGGACGAAGTGAGCTTCCTCGGCACGCCACGCCATGCCGCCCTGCTCGAACGCACGCGCGCCGGCGCCGTGCTCGTGCACCCGGACATGCGGGCGCACGTTCCCGCCGGCTCCAGCATGCTCGTCACGCCCGACCCGGTGGCCGGCTGGGCGCAGGTCGCCGCACTATTTTACCCGATGCCCTGCGTCAGCCCCGGCATCCACCCCTCCGCCGTGGTGGCCGAGGATGCCGCGGTCCATGCCACGGCCGAGATCTGCGGCCAGGCGGTGATCGGCGCCCGGGCGGAGATCGGCCCGCGCTGCAAGATCGGCCCCGGCGCCATCATCGGTGAGGGTGTCGTGCTCGGGCCGGATTGCCGCATCGGCGCCCATGTCAGCATCAGCCATGCCCTCCTCGGTGCCCGGGTCTATATCTATCCGGGTGCCCGGATCGGCCAGGAAGGGTTCGGCTTCACCATTGCCTCGCACGGCTTCCAGACCGTGCCGCAGCTCGGCTGCGTCATCCTCGAGGACGATGTCGAGGTCGGGGCCAACACCACGATCGATCGAGGCTGCCTCAGCGACACCGTGATCGGCGCCGGCACCCGGCTCGATAATCTGGTGCAGGTCGCGCACAATGTGCGGATCGGCCGCTATTGCGCGATCGCCGCGCTCGTCGGCATCTCCGGCTCAGTCGAGATCGGCGATTTCGTCGTCGTCGCCGGGCAGGCCGGGTTCGCCGACCATGTCCGGGTGGGCGCCCGGGCGCGGGTGGGTGCGCAGGCCGGCGTCATGTCCAATATCGATGCCGGTGCGGTGGTGGTCGGCAGCCCCGCGCGACCGGCCCGCGAAGTGTTCCGCGAGATCGCGGTGCTGAAGAAGATCGCCCGCGAGAGGCTTGCCCGCGAGAAGCCTGCCTCCCCTGGGCGGCCCTGACGGCGGGCGCGGCCGGTATCAGGCGGAGGCATCGCCCGGCAGGGGCAGATCGCGCGACGGCACGGGCGTCGATTGTACGATCGACGTCGTCGTCTGACCGTGAGCGAGGAACCGGTCGAGCACGCGATCGAGCTCATCGATCGCCTTGATGTGCAGCTTGAGGACAAGGCAGTCCTCCCCGGTGACGCGGTGACATTCGACGACCTCCGGCATGCGCCGCGCGAGATCGGTGACTTTGGCGAGCTGGCCGGGTGCCGGCCGGACCCGGACGATCGCGAGGATCGGGTAGCCGAGCGCGGCCGGATCGATCTCCAGGCGGTAGCCGCGGATGATTCCCGCCTCCTCCATCCGCTGGAGGCGTTCGCGCACCGCGGGGGCGGACATGCCGACGCGCCGGGCAAGCACGGAGAGAGGGAGCCGCGGATCGGCGCGCAAGAGCCCGAGCAGGGCGCGGTTCTTCCCGTCGAGCAGGAGGGCGGAAGGGCGAAGGTTTTGCACGCGATCTACCTCTGAATAAAAGGAGGTATAGCATATCTACCTTCATAGCCGCATTCCTTTTTGATGGACGCAGTTCACTATGGAGGAATGGACCACGACGTCGCCAGACCCCTGCCGATCCCCCGCTCCGAAACCATGGCGCAGCGCGTGCCTCCGCACGCCTTCTTCCTTGCGAGCGCCCTCTTCCACTATCTCGGCCCGTCCTTCGCGGTCCTCCTGTTCGACCGTCTCGCCCCGCTCGGCGTCGCCTGGCTCCGCATCGCGACCGCGGCCGCCTGCTACGCGCTCTGGCGCCGGCCCTGGCGCTATTTCGGCGCTCTGCCGGCCCCCGAGCGCTGGGTCGCCGCCGCCCTCGGCGCGGTGCTCGCCCTGATGAATTGCTGCTTCTATCTCGCGATCGCCAGGCTTCCGCTCGGCACGGTCAGCGCGATCGAGTTTGTCGGGCCGATCGGGCTCGCCGCGGCGGGGATGCGGACGAAGCGGAATTTCGCCGCACTCGGCCTTGCCGCCGCCGGCGCCTTCGTGCTCACCGATGTGCGGATCGCAGGTGCGGCGCTCCTCTATGCGCTCGCCTTCGCCAATTGCGGGCTGTTCACGCTCTACATCGTTCTCGGCCATCGGATCGCCGCGCGCGGTGGCGGGATCGACCGGCTCGGAGCGGCGATGCTGATCGCAACCCTCGTCGCGACCCCGATCGGGATCGCCGGCGCCGCGCCCGCCTTCACCCATCCGCGCCTGCTCGCCGCGGGCTTCGGCGTCGGCATCACCTCCTCCGTCATCCCCTATGTGTGCGACCAGCTCGCGATGGCGCGGCTCGGACGAGCGCATTTCGCGCTGCTGCTCTCGCTCCTGCCGGCGACGGCGGCGCTGGTGGGCTTCGTGGTGCTGCGCCAGGTTCCGAGCGCAGCCGAGATCGCGGGGATCGCGCTGGTCGCCGCCGGGGTCGTGCTGCACCGGGAAGCGGCGTAGCGCCGGCCCGTCTGGTGCGGGCGTCGGGAAGCCGCTTCCTTGGGGCCCCGGGGTCGCGTAGAACCCGGGACCGCAAGGGCGAGAGCCAGCAATGCCGGCGTGGAACGCACGAAACTTCGTCATCCGGGCAAGCCTGCTGCGCGACCGCGTTCCATCCTTCGCCGAATATCCGTTCAACATTCCCGCGATCGGTGGGCTGGACGAAATTCCCTTCGAGCAGCCCGTAACGTTCTTTGTCGGCGAGAACGGTGCGGGCAAGTCCACGCTGCTGGAGGCGATTGCGCTGGCCTGCGGGCTCAACCCCGAAGGCGGCAGCCGCAACTTCAATTTCTCGACGCGCGCCTCTCATTCCGGGCTGAAAACCTATCTTCGCCTGAGCCGCAGCGCGCGCCGCGTGCGTGACAGCTACTTCCTGCGCGCCGAGAGCTATTTCAATGTCGCAACCGAGATCGAGGCGCTCGATCGGGAACCGGGAGGCCCGAAGATCATCGGCTCCTACGGCGGCAAATCGCTGCACGAGCAATCCCACGGCGAATCGTTCTTCGCCTTGTTCATCAATCGCCTGCGCGGTGACGGCCTCTACCTTCTCGATGAACCGGAGGCCGCTCTGTCGCCCAGCCGGCAGCTCTCGTTTCTCTCCCGGATGCACGAGCTTGTGGAGCGCGGCTCGCAGTTCCTGATCGCCACGCACTCGCCGATCCTGATGGCCTATCCGCTTGCGTCGATCTATCTCATGGCCGATGGGCCGCCGCGCCTGACCGCCTATCGCGATACGGAGCACTACACGGTGACCAAGAGCTTTCTCAATCGCACCGAGCAGATGCTCGATGTGCTGCTCGACCGCCCGGAGGACGGATCCTGAATTTCGTCAGTCAGCCCGGATGAAAATTCCCGCTCAATAGCCGATCGCGGCGCCGGCGGGGCGGCGGTCGTCGTTGGCACCTTGGAAGGGGCCGGACCCCGCCGGGGCGACCTCGATCAGCTCGGCCGCGCCCCAGGGGGCCTCCTCGCGGAGCCGGTAGCCCATCCGCCGGAGCAGCGCGGCCGTGTCGGGCGAGAAGGCAAAGGGCTCGGCATCGACGACGTCCGGCAGCCACTGGTGATGGAAGCGTGGCGCGTCCACCGCCTCCTGCGGCCCCATCCCGTAATCGACCACGTTCATCAGCGTCTCGAGCGTGATGGTGATGATCCGCGATCCGCCCGGCGAGCCCAGCACCAGGAAGACGCGTCCCGCGCGGGTCACGATGGTTGGCGCCATCGACGAGAGCGGCCGCTTGCCCGGGGCGATCGCGTTGGCGCTGCCCTGCACGAGCCCATACGCGTTCGGCACGCCCGGCTTGGCGGTGAAATCGTCCATCTCGTCGTTGAGCAGCACGCCGGTGCCCGGCGCCATCGCGATCGCGCCGAAGTAGCCGTTCAGCGTGTAGGTCAGCGAGACGGCGTTGCCTTCGCCGTCGATCACCGAGATTTGCGTCGTCTCCTGCCGCTCGGGCGGCGGCGCGGCGGGAGGGAGCGAGGCCGAAGGGGTGGCGCGATCGGGCAGGATGGCGGCGCGGATGGCGGCGGCGTGGGCGGAGGAAAGCAGCACGCCCAGCGGGTTCGTGACGAAACGGGGATCGCCGAGATCGGTGTTGCGGTCGAGATAGGCGTGGCGCATGGCCTCGACCATCACATGCACGGCAGCGGCGGAATGAAAGCCGAGCGCATGCATGTCGTAGCCGCCGAGGACGTTCAGGATCTCGCACATCGTCGCCCCGCCTGATGAAGGCGGCGGGGCGGAGATCACGCGATAACCGCGATAGGTGCAGGCGAGCGGCGGGCCCTCGGTGATCCGGTAGGAGGCGAGATCCTGCGCGGTGAGGATGCCGCCGCCCAGCGCCGAGGCGGCGGCGATCGCTTCCGCGATCGGGCCCTCGTAGAAGGCGCGGGCGCCGAAGTGGGCGATCGCCTGCAGCGTATTCGCGAGATCGGCCTGCACGAGAATATCGCCGGCGCGCAACCTGGTGCCGTCGGGGCGGAGGAAGATTTTTGCGATCGTCGGATCTGTGCGGAACTCCGCCGCGGCGTGGCCGAGGATGGCGGCATCGGCCGCGGTCAGGCGGTAGCCCACGCGGGCGAGGCGGATCGCGGACGCCATGACCTGCCCGCGCGTGAGCCGGCCGTATTCGCGGAGCGCGGTCTCGAGCCCCATCACCGTGCCGGGGACGGCGACCGACTTGTAGCCGCGCCAGCTTTCGCCCGGGATCACGTTGCCCTTTGCGTCCTGGTACATCGTCGCGGTCGCGGCGGCGGGCGCCGTCTCGCGGAAATTGATGAAGATGTCTCGTCCGGACGCGAGGTGGATGACCATGAAGCCGCCGCCGCCGAGATTGCCGCAGCACGGATTGACGACCGCCTCGGCGTAGGCCGTCGCCACCGCTGCATCGATGGCGTTGCCGCCCTCCTCGAGGATCGCGACGCCCGCCTCGGAGGCGCGGCGCTCCGCGCTCACCACCATCCCGTGCACGCCGACGGCGGGCGGAGGAGAGGCGGCGTGCGCGCCGCCCGGGGCGAGCAGCGCGGCGAGCGCCGCGAGCACGGTCCTCTTCGCGCCGAGACGCCCCATCGCCTCCCCTCCCCTCCCCGCGCGCGCCAACGCCGGTCCTGCTCGCCGGCGAGTATAAGGTGCTGCGAGGGTGGAGCGGAATCCCATGGAGAACGAAG
Organism: uncultured Pseudomonadota bacterium; assembly: GCA_963745975.1. GTDB lineage: Bacteria > Pseudomonadota > Alphaproteobacteria > Acetobacterales > Acetobacteraceae > JAKAWQ01. The sequence continues at coordinate 60,051 of CAVUZJ010000006.1, read as the reverse complement.
TGGCCGGGAGGGGTCCTCGTGCGTCCCGCCGCCTGCCGATGGCGGCGGCAGCGACACGCGCGCTGCTGCCGGCGTCTTCCCTCCTCCTTCTGTTGCTCACGCGCCTACCCGTCTTCCCGCGAAGCTCGCTCGATTGGGACGAAAGCCTCTACGCCTTGATGGCCAAGGCCTGGCTCCACGGACATCCGCCCTACACCACCATTTGGGACAACAAGCCGCCCGGCATCTACGCGATCTTTGCCGTGGCGGAGGGGATGATCGGCGACCCGGTGCTCGCCATCCGCATCGCGGCACTGCTCGCCGCCGCATGCGGTGCGTGGCTCGCGCACGGGCTCGTGCGCGATCTCGGCGGCGATGCCGGCGCCGCCTGGATCGGCGCCTTCGCCTATATCATCGCATCCTCCACCAGCGACGGCCTCTCCTCGAACACCGAGCTCTTCATGGTGGTCTTCACCGCCGCTGCCATGCGTGCCGCCCTGCACGGCCGCGCAGGGCTCGCCGGGCCACTGTTCGGCGCGGCGATCCTGGTCAAATACGTCGCCATCTTCGAGGCCCCTGCCCTGCTTTTTGCTCTTGTCCTCTACTCACGCGTCCTCGCCTCATCGGGGGATCGGCCGGGTGCGCTCGCGCGCCGCATCGCGCTGGCCATCGGCGGCACCGCGGCGATGGGCGTGCTCGCCGTGGCCTGGCTCGCTTACCAAGGGGCGGCGCTGCCGTTCTTCGCCGATACGGTCGTGGCGAATCTCCGCCGCGCGGAGCTCGGCGCCGCGCCCGGCGCGCTTTCCCATGCGCTCGCGCTGCAGGCCATTCGCTGGGGGCCGCTCTACGCTGCGGCGGTCGCGGGTGCGATCGGGAGAGGGCAAAGAGGCGCGCTGATCGTCCTCTGGCTCGTCTGCGCTATGGCGGGCGCACTCTCGGCGCGGCTCTTCTACGACCATTATTTCCTTCAGATGCTGCCTCCTCTCTGCACCGGTGCCGCGCTCGCGCTGCCGCGCGCGCGTCGCCTGCGCCCCGCGCTGGCGGCACTGGTTCTCGCTTTGCCGGCGATCGCCGCCGGCCGCGCGGTCGCGGGCGGTCTGGGCCCGATCCTCCGATGCACGCGAGGCGGCTGCGTGCTGCACGAGGACACGCCGCTTCTCATCGCGGCGCGCGTGCCGCACGGCGCCAGCCTTTACGTCTTCGATTCCGAGCCGATCCTCTACGCATTGACCGCAAGCGTGCCGCCGACGCGCTACGTTCTTCCATCGATCCTCACGCGCGGCCGTTTGGCACCGGTGGCCGGCGTCGACGCGAACCGGGAGGTCGCACGGATCCTGGCCACGCGGCCGGAGTTCATCGTCGTCCGTCGCCCGAGCGGCGAGCCCGCGGGCGATCCGGGCGTCTATGCCGAGTTGAACGCGGCACTCGCCGCCTCGTATCGCCTCGAGGCGGCATTCCCGGATGCGCTGCTCTACCGGCGCCGATGAATTGCGCGTGCCGGGCGATGGCTCAATCGGCTTGGCGCAGACATTTCGCCGCGGCGATTGCCGACGGCCTCGCATCGCCTTGGTCGATGGCGCCGGACGTTGCGAGACTGCGCGTGCTCGCGGTCACCACCGCACGGAGGTCCGCGCCCGGCGTCATTTTCGGAAGCGTCGCCTCGAAGATCGTTTTGGCGTCCTTCGGCAATGTCGCCGCGCACGCATTGGCTGCCGCGACGTCGGCGCGCGCCTCGTTCGCTGCGAGGAGGACCGCGAGCAGCAGCGGCAGGACAAGTGCGGCGCGGCGCGCGGCGAGACGAACGATCATGATCTCTCCTTCTTGCCGGCCCTGCGCCGGCGCAACGCCCGGCGGATTCCGGGCGCGTCGACAGGGTAGACCAGGCGAGGGCAATGGACCATGGAAGCGGCCCGGGACGGAAGGGAGGAAGCCTATGACGCTCGAGATCGTCAGCCGATCGCGCTCGTTTGGCGGCATGCAGTACGTCTATCGCCACAACTCGACGGCAACCGGGACCGGCATGCGCTTTGCCGCCTTCGTTCCCCCGCAGGCGGAGCGCACGAAGGTGCCGGTCGTCTGGTTCCTCTCCGGCCTCACCTGCACGGAGGAGAATTTCACGGTCAAGGCGGGCGCGCAGCGGCTCGCCGCCCAGCTCGGCCTGATGGTGATCGCCCCCGACACCAGCCCGCGCGGCGAAGGCGTGCCGGACGATCCCGAGGGCGCCTACGATTTCGGCCTCGGCGCCGGGTTCTACGTGGACGCGACCATGGCCCCCTGGGCACGCCACTACCGCATGCGCACCTACATCGAGAGCGAGCTGCCGGAAATCGTCGCCGGGGCGCTGCCCGCGGATCTCGACCGCCAGGGCATCATGGGCCATTCGATGGGCGGGCATGGGGCCATCACGATCGCGCTCGCCAATCCCGGCCGCTACGCCGCCGTCTCCGCCTTTTCGCCGATCTCATCGCCCATCCGCTGCCCCTGGGGCCAGAAGGCGCTGCGCGGTTATCTCGGCGCCGACCGCGCCGCCTGGCGGGCTTACGATTCCTGCGCCCTGATCGAGGACGGGGCGCGCATCCCCGCCCTCCTCGTGGACCAGGGAACGGCCGACAATTTCCTGGAGGAACAATTGCATCCCGAGCTTCTCGAGGCGGCCTGCGCCGCCGCCGGCATCACGCTCACGCTGCGCCGGCAGGAGGGCTACGACCACTCCTACTTCTTCATCGCGACCTTCATCGAGGACCATCTCCGCTACCATGCCGCGGCACTCGGCGTCGCGGGAGCGTGACGAGTGCGGTTCCCCGCGGCGGCCTAAGGCTCAGTTGTACGCGCTCAATTGTACACGGGCACCGGCACGGTCCAGCCGAACGGGTCGGGCGCGGTGCCGTACTGGATCGCGGTCAGCGCCTGGTAGAGCCGGTGCGTGACGGCGCCGGGCTTCGCGTCGGCGACGCGGACGCGATCGCCCCGCCAGCCGATCTCGCCGACCGGCGAGACGACCGCAGCGGTGCCCGTGCCCCACACTTCGGCGAGCGTGCCGTCCTTCGCCGCCGCGACGAGCGCATCGATCGCCAGCGGCCGCTCGCTCACCTCGAGCCCCCACGAACGCATGAGGCGAAGGGCGGAATCGCGCGTGACCCCCGGCAGGATGGTGCCGCCGAGCGGCGGCGTGATCACCTCCTCGCCGATCCGTACCATCAGGTTCATCGTGCCGACTTCCTCCACGAGGCGGTGTTCGAGCGCGTCGAGCCAGAGGACCTGTGTGAAGCCCGCGGCCTGGGCACGCTCGGCGGCGAGCAGGCTTGCTGCGTAGTTGGCGGGAGTCTTGGCCTCGCCGAGCCCGCCGGGAGCGGCGCGCACGAACTCCTCGGTGGCGAGGATGCTCACCGGGTTCGATCCCTCCGCGTAATAGGCGCCGACCGGCGAGAGGATCACGAAGTAGAGGTAGGACGAGGCGGTATGCAGCCCGATCGCCGGCTCGGAGGCGATGATCGTGGGCCGGATATAGATCGCGGTGCCCGCACCGCCGGGCACCCAGCGCCGGTCGATATCGACGAGGCGGAGAAAGGACTCCTCCACCCACTCCTCCGGGATCGGCGGAATGGCCAGCCGTTCGGCCGAGCGGCGGAGCCGCCGCGCATGGGCGTCCGGGCGGAAGAGCCGGATCTCCCCGTCCGCGCCGCGAAAGCCCTTGAGCCCGTCGAACACCGCCTGGCCGTAATGCAGCACGGAGGTCGCCGGGCCGAGCCCGAGCCCGCCCATCGGGGCGATGCGGGGATCGTGCCAGCCCCGCTCGGGGCTGTACTCCATGCGGAACATGTGGTCGGTGAAAGTGGCGCCGAAGCGCGCCGTGGCGTCCTCGGGCACCGGAGCCATCTCCTTGACGCGATGGACAGCAAGCCCCTCGAGCGATCGCTTCATGCCGGAATATTCCTCCCCCGTCCTATTTTTCGCTGTCATGCTTCCTATTTTTCGCGGTCGTGCTTCCTATTTTTCGTGGTCGTGCTCTGGGGCATGCATCGGATGCTCGAACCGCGCGCGTTCGGCCGGCGTGAGCCGCACGCGCACGCGGATTGCATCCGCCGTGTCATCCCGCGCGATCACCTCGCCGTGGCGGTAGAGCCAGGCGAGCCCGGCCCCGTCCTCCGGACGGAGGCGGTATTCCGCTTCCTCGCTCGCGGCGCCGATCCGCGCGTCGATCAGCGCCTTCAACGCCGGCAGTCCCTCGCCGGTCAAGGCGGAGACGGCGACGGCACCCGGCTCGCGCGCGGCGAGGTGGCCGATGCCGCCGAGGAGGTCGGCCTTGTTCAGCACGAGGATCGTGCGCGCGCGCCAGCCCGCGTCGAGCATTCCCACCTCGACCATCCCCTCCAGCACCGAAGTCACGTCGGCGCGCTGCACCGCGGTCTCGGGATGCGCCGCGTCCGCCACATGCAGGATCACGTCGGCCTCGGCGACCTCTTCAAGCGTGGCGCGGAACGCGGCCACGAGCTCGTGCGGCAGCTCGCTGATGAAGCCGACCGTGTCCGAAAGAATCGCCTTCCGCCCGGAAGGAAGCGAAAGCCCGCGCATCGTCGGATCGAGGGTGGCGAAGAGCTGGTTGCCGGCGAACACCTCGGCGCCGGTCAGCGCATTGAAGAGCGTCGATTTCCCCGCGTTCGTGTACCCCACGAGCGCGACCACGGGGTAGGGCGCCCGCCGGCGCGCCTCGCGGTGCAGGGCGCGCGTCCGCCGCACTTCCTCGAGCGAGCCGCGCAGCCGCGCGATGCGGCTGCCGATCAGGCGCCGGTCTGCCTCGATCTGCGTCTCGCCGGGGCCGCCCAGGAACCCGAAGCCGCCGCGCTGGCGCTCGAGATGGGTCCAGGATCGCACCAGCCGCGAACGCTGATACTCGAGATGCGCAAGCTCCACCTGGAGCGCGCCCTCGCGCGTCCGCGCCCGCTCGCCGAAGATGTCGAGGATCAGACCGGTGCGGTCGATCACCTTGCACTTCCAGGCGCGCTCGAGATTGCGCTGCTGCACGGCCGAGAGCGGACCATCGATCACCGCGACGGCGATCGCTTCGTTTGCGACCACGGCGCCGAGCGCTGCGACCTGCCCCTCGCCGAACAGGCTCGCCGGGCGCCGCTCGCGCAGCTGGATCACCGCCTGGTGGACGATGACGAGGCCGATCGAGGCGGCGAGGCCAACCGCCTCGGCGAGCCGTGCCGAGGCAGCGCGGGCCTCGGCGCTTCGTTCCCACGGCAAAACAACCGCGGCCCGCACGGGCCCGGCAACGCTCACCGCGGCGGCGACGCGCCCGCTCTCAGGTGTCCGCAGCCACCGTCTCCCTGAGCGCGCCCGCGGCGGATTCCGTGCGGGTGGCGTCGAACAGCTGGATCGGTGCGCCCGGCATCACCGTGCTGATCGCATGCTTGTAGACAAGCTGGGTGTGCCCGTCCCGCCGCAGCAGGACCGAGAAATTATCGAACCAGGTAATGATGCCCTGGAGTTTGACACCGTTGACGAGGAAGATCGTGACTGGCGTCTTGTTTTTCCGCACATGATTCAGGAACACGTCCTGAACGTTCTGCGACTTTTCATTGGCCACCGAGAGGATCCTTCTTTTTGTTCCGTGGCGTTACGTAAGCGGCATCGGCGAGAAAGAGAACAGCGGCGGAACGGGCCGCCGCCTGCCTCCGCCCGCGCCCAATTTAGCAGCGGCACGGCGGCGCGCAAGTTGCAGGAGGCAAATCCTCCGCCTTGCGCGCCCGCCTTGGGCGCCCGCTCACGGCGTTCGGAGGCCCCTCCTCAGGCGGCGTTCCGCGGCGCGCCCTGCACGTGGCGGGCGAAGAGGGCGAAGAGCTTCCGGGTGATGGGCCCGACGCGCCCTTCGCCCACCGGCGCGCCGTCGAGCCGCACCACGGGCTTGACGAAGCTCGAGGCGCTGGTGAGGAAGATCTCGCGCGCCTGCCCGAGCTCCGCCCGGGCGAAGCTTCCCTCCGCCCACGCCAACCCGGCCTCGTCGAGAAGGGCGATCAGGGCGGCGCGCGTGCAGCCCGGGAGGATCTCGTGGCCCAGCGCGCGCGTCCGCAGCCTGCCCTCCCGATCGACGATCCAGACGCTGGTCGATGCGCCCTCGGTCACCAATCCCGCCGCGTCGACCAGGATCGCTTCCGCGGCTCCCGCGCGCCGCGCCGCCTGCTTCGCGAGCACGTTCGGAAGCAGATTGACGCTTTTGATGTCGCAGCGCGCCCAGCGCTGGTCCGGCCTTGTGATTGCCGCCACCGCCCAGGGCTCGGCATCCGCGGGGAAGGGGGGCAGGCGGCGGGCCGTGACGACGAGTGCCGGGCGGGGCGCCGGCTCCGGAAAGGGATGATCGCGGCGCGCGACGCCGCGCGTCACCTGCATGTAGAGCAGGCCCTCGCGCACGCGGTTCCGCCGCGTCACCTCGGCGAGCACATGGCGGAGTGCCCCGCGCGGCATCGGCATCGGGATCTCGATCTCGCGGAGCGAGCGCTCGAGCCGGGCGAGATGCAGATCCTCGTCGACGAAGCGGCCGCCGTAGAGGTGCACGACCTCATAGACGCCGTCGCCGAATTGATAGCCGCGGTCCTCGATGTTGACCGCGGCCACGGCTTGCGGCCGGTAGCGCCCGTTGACATAGGCGATGCGGCTCATCCCGCGCTGTCCTCCAGCCGATGCACTGTCAGGCGACGCGATCCTCGACGCTGACCCCGAGCTGCTTCAGCTTGCGGTGGAGCGCGCTCCTCTCCATCCCCACGAACTGCGCCGTGCGGCTGATATTGCCGGCGAAGCGCAGGAGCTGCGCCTGCAGATATTGCGTCTCGAAGAGGTCCCGCGCCTCGCGCAGCGGCAGCGCCATCACGTCCGCCTCGGGATCGGCGATGGGAAGCTGCGGCGCGCCCGAGGCGATCTCCGGCGGCAGCATCTCGCGCCGCATGGCCTCGTCCGGCCGGCCCGGCGCCATGATCAGGAGCCAGTCCATCAGGTTGCGCAGCTGCCTCACATTGCCGGGCCAGTCATAGGCCACGAGCGCCGTCAGCGCGTCCACCGCGAGCTCGCGCGCCGACATCCCGGCACTCTCGGCCGAGCGGGCGAGAAACTCGCGCGCCAACGAGGGAATGTCCTCACGCCGCTCCTTGAGGCTCGGCATGTCGAGCGGCACCACGGCAAGGCGGTAATAGAGGTCCTCGCGGAAGCGCCCCGAGGCGATCTCCCCGTGCAGATCGCGGTTGGTCGTCGCGAGCACGCGCACGTCGATCTTCACCGGCGAGGCGCCGCCGATGCGCTCGAAGGCGTGGTCCTGGAGCACGCGCACGATCTTGCCCTGCGTCTCGAGCGGCATGTCCGCCACCTCGTCGAGCACGAGGGTGCCGCCGTGCGCCCGCTCGAGCACGCCGGCGCGGCGCGGCGCGCTCGCCGCGTCCGGCCCCGCCTCGACGCCGAAGAGCTCGGCCTCGAAGCGCGCCGGGCTCAGGGTGGCGCAGGGCAGCATCACGAACGGGCCGTCCGCGCGCCGCGAATGGGCGTGGATCATCCGCGCGGCGACACCCTTGCCCGAGCCCGCCGGCCCGCGGACGAGCACGCGCGAGCCCGTCGGCGCCGCCTTCGCCACCTGTGCCCTGACAGCGGCGATCGCGGGCGAGGTGCCGGTGAGCTCGATCTCGGCGCCGGCGCGGAGGCGAAGCTCGGCGTTCTCGAGGGCGAGCTGGGCTGCCTCGAGCGCCCGGCGCAGCACGTGCAAGAGGCGGTCCGCGGTGAACGGCTTCTCGATGAAATCGTAGGCACCCTGCTGGATCGCGGCGACCGCCATCTCGATCGTGCCGTGCCCGGAGATCATCACGACCGGCACCTGCGGCTCCTCGGAGTGGAGGATCTCGAGGACCGCGAGGCCGTCGCGCTTGGAGCCCTGCAGCCAGACATCGAGAATGACCAGCGAGGGGCGGCGCTGGCGGAAGGCCGCCAGCGCCGATTCGCCGTCATGCGCCTGGCGGGTCTCGTAGCCTTCGTCGCTCAGGATGCCGTCGATCAGCAGCCGGATGTCCGGCTCGTCATCGACGATGAGGATTTCATGCGCCATCGTCGCGCCTGCCATCGTCGCGCCTGCCATCGTCGCGCCTGATCGGGAGAGTGAGAACAGCGCGCGCACCGAGCCCGTCCGGGCGGTCCTCGAGATCGAGCGTGCCCCCGTGATCCTCCATGATCTTCTTGACGATGGCGAGGCCGAGTCCGGTGCCCTTCGGCTTCAGCGTCACGTACGGCTCGGTGAGGCGCGCCCGGTCCGTCTCCGGCAGCCCGATCCCGTCGTCCGTCACCGCAATCCGCACCTCGTTCGCCTCCTCCGCCACGGCGATCGCGATCCGGCCCGCGCCGGGGCGCATCGCGACCGCGTCGGCGGCGTTCTGCAGGAGGTTGGTCAACGCCTGGCCGACCAGCCGCCGATCGCAGGGCGCCACCGGACCGCGCTCGGGAATCGCCGTCGTCCAGGCGATCTCCGGATGGGCGTTCTTCTGCAACACAAGCGCCTCGCGCGCCAGCCTGCCCACGTCCTCGTCCCGGAACACCGGCTGGGGCATCCGGGCGAAGGCCGAGAACTCGTCCACCATGCGGCCGATATCGCCGACGTGGCGGACGATCGTGTCGGCACACTGGGCGAAGGTCTCCGGATCCGAAGCGATCTCCTTGAGGAACCGCCGCTTGAGCCGCTCCGCGGCGAGCTGGATCGGGGTCAGCGGGTTCTTGATCTCATGGGCGATGCGGCGCGCGACATCGGCCCAGGCGGCCTTGCGCTCGGCCGCCTTGAGCTCGGTGATGTCGTCGAAGGTGACGACGAACCCATCCGGCCGCCCGGCCTTGAGCTCGGCCGCGATACGCACGAGGAGGCGGCGCCGGCGCGAGGGCGGGCCGATCTCGACCTCCTCGGTGAGCGGCCGGTCGGGTGCGGCCTGGGCCGCGGCAAGGAGGGGGGCGAAGGCGGGGACGAGCCCCGAAAACTCGCCGCCCACGCCGGCCATCACGTCGATCCCGAGAAGCTCGCCCGCGGTGCGGTTCGGCAGCTCGATCCTCCCTTGGGCGTCCAGTCCGATCACGCCCGCCGAGACCCCGGAGAGCACGCTCTCGGTGAAGCGCCTGCGCTCGTCGATCTGGCTGTAGGCGTCCATCAGCTCGGTGCGCTGTGCCGCGAGCTGGCCGGTCATCCGGTTGAAGGCGCGCGAGAGGCCGGCGATCTCGTCGCCGGTCGGCGCCTCCGGCACCCTCACGCCGAGATCGCCCGCGCGCACGCGCTCCGCCGCCATGATCAGCCGCCCGACGGGGCGGGCAATCTGATTGGCCATGACGAGGCCGATCAGCACCGCCGCCGAGAGCACCAGCAGGGCCACCACGGCGAAGATCAGGGCGAAGGTGATCTGCAGGCCGTAGCGATTCTGGTCGAGCTGCTGGTATTCCGCGACCGCCTGCTCGACTTCGGCCATGTGCTCGAGGATCGTCGGATCGACCGGCCGGCTGATCATCAGCATCAGCGTTGGAATCGCGTCGAGCCGGACGACCGCCTCGACCGACGTCCCGTTGTCGGTGTTGAGCACGGCAACGCTGCCCTGGCGCGCCACGTCCACCGACCAGGTCGGCGGAAGGGTGGCGCCGAAGCCGGCCATGACGCCCGAGGAGGCGATGACCTGGTCGGTCACCGGCTCGAAGATCACCGCCTCGGTCAGGCCGCGCAGCGCCGTCTGCGTCGCCAGCACCTGGGCGAACTGCTGCGGCGCATTGGCGAACACCTCGCCCGCGCGCGTGAGGTCGTTGGCCATCGCCAGGGCGTCGGCACGGATGGCGTTGCGGTGCTCCTGGAGATAGCCGCGCGAGACCTCGAGGCTCTGGTCGAGCGCGGTGCGCACCCGATCGTTGAACCAGGCCTGGATGCCGTAATGGAAGAAGGCGGTGGCGAAGACGGCGACCAGGATCGCCGGCACCACCGCGACGACGCTGAAGAGCAGCACCAGGCGGACGTGCAGGCGCGACCCGGCCGACCCCCGCCTTCGCTCGACCCACACCCGTGTCAGCCGCACCGCGAGCAGGAGGCCGAGCAGGAGCAGGACGATCAGGTTGGCGAGCACCATGCTCACCACCCAGTCGGACGAAACGCCGAACTTGACCCCGCCCGCGAGCACCGTGAAGGTGGCGATCCCGAGCCCGAGCGCGCCCACGGCGAGCACCAGCGTGACGACGCGCCCCAGCACCACGTCGAGCACGCGGGCGAGCCAGGAGGTGCGAAGCGGCCCTTCCGCTGCCCGCGGCCCCAGGGCCAAACGGCTGAAGACGTTGTTCACTGGTTCATAGGCTGGGGTTCAAAGGCTGGGGCTCGGGTTCATCGGCGGGGGTTCATCGGCCAGGGCTCATCGGCCACTCTCCCCTCAGCCGACCCCTCTCAGCACGGGAATCTCGAGGTCGCGGATCTTCTTGCGCAGCGTGTTGCGGTTGAGCCCGAGCATGGCCGCCGCCTTGATCTGGTTGCCGCGGGTCGCGGCGAGCACGGCGCGGATGAGCGGCCGCTCGAAGTCCGCCAGCACCCGCTCGTATATGGTGCCGGTGCGGGAAGCCGTCGGGTCGGCGAGGAGGTCCTGGAAGTGCCGCTCAAGCAGGCGCGTGAGCGGCTCGCCGTCAGCCGTTGCCGCCGGCGGCGGGGAGCCGGGGGGCGCAGTGCGGAGCTCGGCCTCGATCGCCTCGGCCGTGATCGTCTCGCCCGGGCTGAGCACGGCGAGGCGGCGCATCAGGTTCTCGAGCTCGCGCACGTTGCCCGGCCAGCGGTGCTGGCGGAGCCGCTCCACCGCCGCGGCCTCGAGCGACTTGGAGGAGAGCCCCTCCGCGCGCGCGCGCTCGAGGAAATGCCGCGCGAGCGGGCCGATGTCCTCGGTTCGTTCCCGGAGCGGCGGCAGCCGCATCGGCACCACGTTGAGCCGGTAGTAGAGGTCGTCGCGGAAGAGGCCGCGGCGGATCAGCTCGCTCAAGTCGCGGTGCGTGGCCGCGATGATGCGCACGTTCACCTTGATCGGCTGGCGGCCGCCGACCGAGGTGAACTCGCCCTCCTGGAGCACGCGCAGGAGGCGTGTCTGCGCCTCGGGCGGCATGTCGCCGATCTCGTCGAGGAAGAGCGTGCCGCCGTCCGCCTGCTGGAAGCGGCCGGGGCTGCGGCCGATCGCCCCGGTGAAGGCGCCGCGCTCATGGCCGAAGAGCTCGGCCTCGACGAGCTCGCGCGGGATCGCCGCCATGTTGATGGCGACGAACGGCTCGCCCCGGCGGCGCCCGTAATCGTGCAGGGCGCGCGCCACCAGCTCCTTGCCGGTGCCGGACTCGCCGCTGATCATCACGGTAAGATCGGCGGTCGTGAGGCGGGCGATGCTGCGATAGATCTCCTGCATCGCCGGGCTTCGCCCAATCAGCGGCAGCCGCTCGCCTCCGCCCTCCTGCTCGGGCGGCGTGGCAGGTGCTGCGAGCGCGCGGCGGACCACCGCCAACAACTCGCCGAGATCGAACGGCTTCGGGAGATACTCGAAGGCGCCGCTCTGCGCCGCCTTGACCGCAGTGAGGAAGGTCGATTGCGCGCTCATCACCACCACGCGGAGCTCGGGGCGGAGCCGGCGGATGCGCGGGATGAGGTCGAGCCCGTTCTCGTCGGGCATCACGACGTCGGTGATGACGAGATCGCCCTGGCCCTCCTCCACCCAGCGCCAGAGCGTCGCGGCGTTCGAGGTGCAGCGCACGTCGTAGCCCGAGCGCCCAAGCGCTTCGGCGAGCACGGTGCGGATCGAGCGGTCGTCGTCGGCGACCAGTACGGTCGCCTCGCCGCCCCCTTGGCCGACCCGGGTCTCGACCACGTTCATGGCTCTTCCCCGTCCGTCGCGACCGGCAGGCGCAGCCGGAACTCGGTCCGCCCGGGCCTGCTTTCCACGTCGATCAGCCCTCCGTGCTCGCCCACGATCTTGGCCGCGAGCGCCAAGCCAAGGCCGGTGCCGGCGCGCCGGCCCGAGACGAACGGCTCGAAGAGATGCGGCTTCAGCGCCTCCGAGATCCCGGGCCCGTTGTCGCGCACCGCCACCACCAGCGGCACGTGCCTGCGCTCGCCCGAGCCCGTCTCTGCCCGGTAGACGCCCTGCTGGAACCCGGTCGAGAGCGCGATCTCGCCGCCGCCGGTGCCGCTTTCGGTGATCGCCTCGGCGGCGTTCTTGACCAGGTTGAGGATGACCTGGACGAGCTGGTCGCGGCTGCCGAGCGCCGGCGGCAGCGAGGGATCGTACGCCTCCACGAAGCGGATCTGCCGCGCGAAGCCGGTCTTCGCGAGCCGCCGCACGTGCTCGAGCACGCGATGGATATTGACCGCGCCCCGCTGCTCGACCGGCTCCTCGCCGAACGCCTCCATCTGCTCGACGAGCGCGCGGATGCGGTCCGCCTCGTCGCGGATCAGCACCGCAAGCTCTCGATCCGCAGGCTCGAGCGTCGCCTCCAGGAGCTGCGCCGCGCCGCGGATGCCTGAGAGCGGGTTCTTCACTTCGTGCGCCAGCACTGCCGCCATTCCCGCCACTCCGCGCGCCGCCGGGGAAATGCCCATCCCGTGATCGAAGGCGCGCGCTACCGAACCGTCCTGCAATTTCAGTACCACCGCGCCCTTCACTTCGGGCAGCGGGGCGAGGTGCACGCCGACGAAGCGGCGGGAGAGGCGCGGGCTTTCCAGCGTGAGGTCGTGGCCGGCGATCGAGACGCCCTCCGCCCGGACCTGGCCGAGCAGCCGGAAGAGCGCATCGCCGGCGGGCACGAAGTCCTCGAGGGTCATCTCGGCGAGTCCTGCCGCCGAGGCGCCGAAGAACTGCTCGGCAGCCGCGTTGGCAAAGGTGAAGCGCCCCGCCGTGTCGAGCACCACCACGGCGACCGGCAGCGCGCCCAGCACCGACGCCGGATCGATCGGCGCCGGCTTCTCGCGCCGGCCGAGCACGGTCCGGAGCATCGGCCGCTTCAAGCGGCCATCTCCTTCATAGGCTGGCTTCCGCGGCGACTTCGCCCTGCGCGAGGTCGCGGACGAAGCCGCGCTCGATCAGCGGTGCCAGGAACGAGGTGACGTGGCGCTCGACTTCGGCCGCGTCTTCGAGGCGATTGACGAGGGCGCGGAACGCAGCGGCCCCGGGCAGGCCGCGCACGTACCAGCCGAGGTGCTTGCGCGCCATCCGAATGCCCGCGAGCGTACCGTAATGGGAAAGCATCCCCCTGAGGTGGGCGAGCAGGATCGCGAGCTGGCGCGCCAGCGGCGGCTCGGCGAGCCGTTCTCCCGTGCTGAGGAAGTGCGCGGCCTGGCCGAGGAACCAGGGTCGGCCACAGGTGCCGCGCCCGATCATCACGCCATCCGCCCCGGAGCGAAGCAGCGCCTCCGCCGCGTCCTCTTCGGTGAGGATGTCCCCGTTGACGATCACCGGGATCCGCACGGCGTCCTTCACCTGGCGGATGAAATCCCAGTCGGCACTGCCCGCGTAGAATTGCTGGCGCGTGCGGCCATGCACGCTGACCATCCGGATCCCGGATTCCTCGGCAATCCTGGCGAGACGCGGTGCATTGAGCTGCCCCGCGTCCCATCCCGTGCGCATCTTGAGCGTCACCGGGCAGTCCACCGCCCGCACCGTCGCCTCGAGGATCCGCCCCGCCTGGACTTCGTCGCGCATCAATGCCGAGCCGGCCTGCTGGCCCAATGCCACCTTTTTGACCGGGCAGCCGAAATTGATGTCGATCAGATGGGCTCCGCGGTCGGCGGAGATCCGCGCCGCCTCGGCCATCGCCTCGGGCTCGCAGCCGGCAAGCTGGATCGCGTTTGGCCCCCCCGCGGCGATTTCGGCCATGCCGAGCGTGCGGCGGTTCTCGCGCAGCATCGCCCATGAAGCGATCATCTCCGAGATCACGAGACCCGCGCCGGATTCGCGGGCGAGGCGGCGGAAAGGAAGATCGCTCACACCGGACATCGGGGCGAGAATGACCGGGGGGTCGATCACCACGGCTTCGCCGCCCCGCCCGGGCGTCCCTCCGAGCCGAAGGGCAGTCAAACGAGGCTCTTCGTGATTGCCTATCATTTGGGCAAAATAACCCTCTTAGAGTTGCCGCGCAATTGGGCAAGCAGCTTATTCGTTCGGCGGCCGACCAAGGCAAGACCTTGGCCGATATTCCTCCGGCCTCCCGTCGTTTTGGCCTTCGGTCGGATGACACAGCCGATATGACACTTTGAACGTACAATCATATTCCGTTTCATTCGGCCTGCCCGTCGGAATCTCGCCCTTGAAACCTTGCCCCCGGAATCTCGCCTTGGGCGCACCCATCCGATGCGCTCGCGGGGCCGACCCGGCGGACGTCGTTGCAAACCCCCTCCGCATGTCGCAAATTCCCGGCCGGCCGCCCGCGCTCGAGGGGCCGTTGATACCGCGGGAGGCAATCGAAATCGGAGGAGGGAATGTCATGACGAATCGCCGCGCTGCGCATGCCGCGGGCCTCGCCACGCTCGCTTCGCTCGCCTTCAGCGTTGCCGCCTGGTCGGCATCGATCGAGATCACGACGGCCAGCAAGGCGCCGTTCGGCACCTACCTCACTGATGGCAGCGGCCGGACCGTCTACATGTTCACCGCCGACAAGAACGGCATGAGCGCCTGCACCGGGCCCTGCGTGACGCCCTGGCCGCCGGTCCTGACCACCGGCGCGCCCACCGCGGGCAGCGGGGTGCAGGCGAGCGCGCTCGGCACCATGAAGCGCGGCAGCGACGAACAGGTCACCTACGATGGCAGGCCGCTCTATTACTTCATCCGCGACAAGTCCGCGGGCTCGACCGCCGGCGATGGCATCACCCATTTCGGCGGGTCCTGGTACGTCCTCTCGCCCTCCGGCAAGGGCATCCTGCCCACGGGCAAGGAATTGGCTGCCGCCTCGACCTGGTAGCGGCGGCACTCGAACCGCAGGCGCCTAGTGTCAGCTTTCACAAAAAGCTGACACATAGGTCATTGTCTAAGTGCCCGATTCACGCGGCGTTTCGTGATCGCTACGCTTCCCACGAAACTCTGCGATCGGGCACTAGCATCGTGCTGCCCCGCGATTGACGGGGAAGCGGCAAGGCTGCCAAACGGCCGCATGGTCGCCGCCGCCCTGCTGGTCGCCGCCGGAACCGGAACCCGCTTCGGCGGCGGCATGCCCAAGCAATTCCTGCCGCTGCTCGGCCGGCCGGTCATCCGCCTGGCCGCCGAGTCCCTCGCCCCCTACGTCTCGCTCGTCCAGCCGGTCGGGCCGGCCGCGCCAATCGAAGCGGCGCTCGCGGGCCTGCCGCATCTCCCTCCGGTGGCGGGAGGTGCCAACCGCCAGGCGAGCGTGCTCGCCGGGCTCGAGGCGCTCGCGCCGCACGCGCCGGAGGTCGTGCTGGTCCACGACGCGGCCCGCCCCATCGTCCCCTCGGGCACCGTGCCCGCCCTGCTCGCGGCACTCGCGCACGCGCGGGGAGCGATCCCGGGGCTCGCCGTCGCCGATACGCTGAAGCGCGGGGACGGGGCCGGGACGATCGCCGCGACCGTCCCGCGCGAGGGGCTTTTTCGCGCCCAGACGCCGCAGGCCTTCCGCTTCGCCGAGCTGCTCCGCCTTCACCGCGAGGCCGCCGGGAGTGCTGCCACCGACGATGCCGCGCTCTTCGAGGCCGCCGGCCTCGCCGTCGCCCTCGTCCCGGGCTCGGAGGACAACATCAAGATCACGCTCCCCGAAGATCTCGCCCGTGCCGCCCGCGCCCTGGCACCCTCCCTCCTTCCGCGCACCGGCTCCGGCTTTGACGTTCACGCCTTCGCCGCCAACCGCCGGCTCGTGCTCTGCGGCATCGAAATTCCGCACGAACAGGGGCTTGGCGGGCATTCCGACGCCGATGTCGGAATCCACGCCGTCTGCGACGCGATCTACGGGGCGCTCGCCGAAGGCGACATCGGCCGCCATTTCCCGCCTTCCGAGGCAGCCTGGAAGGACGCCGATTCGGCCCGCTTCCTCGCCCACGCGGCCGGCCGCATCGCCGCCCGCGGCGGGGTGCTCGGCAACGCCGATGTGACGCTCGTCTGCGAGCGCCCGAAGATCGCCCCATTCGCCGCGTCCATGCAGGCGAGGCTCGCCGAGATCCTCGGCGTCGCCCCCGGGTGCGTCTCGGTCAAGGCGACCACCACCGAGCGGCTCGGCTTCACCGGCCGCGGCGAAGGCATCGCCGCGCAGGCGATCGCCACCATTCTTCTCCCGATAACGGAGAGCGGCTCTTGATCTCGTGGTGCGCCGCACGCCACTTTTCAGGGAAGGTTCGAGGAGCAAGCCCGTGACCGAGGACGAAGTCCGCCGCAACGCCTTCGCCATGCCTCTGACCAGCCCGGCCTACCCCAAAGGCCCCTATCGCTTCACCAACCGCGAGTTCCTGATCATCACCTACCGGACCGACCCCGCGCGGCTCCGCGCGGTGGTTCCGGAACCGCTCGCCGTCGATCCGGCCAACCCGCTCGTCAAGTACGAGTTCATCCGCATGCCGGACTCCACCGGCTTCGGCGACTACACCGAGACCGGCCAGGTCATCCCGGTGAGCTTCAAGGGACGCGCCGGCGGCTATACGCACGCGATGTTCCTCAACGACCACCCGCCGATCGCCGGTGGGCGGGAGCTCTGGGGCTTCCCGAAGAAGCTCGCGCAGCCGACGCTGCACAAGCGGATCGACACGCTGGTCGGCACGCTCGACTACGGTCCCGTACGGGTCGCCACCGCCACCATGGGCTACAAGCACCACACGGCAGACCACGCCGCGATCGCCGCCTCGCTCGCCGCGCCCAACTGGCTCTTGAAAATCATTCCGCATGTGGACGGATCGCCGCGCATCTGCGAGATCGTCGAGTATTATCTCGAGGACATCGCGCTCAAGGGCGCCTGGACCGGGCCGGCGGCGCTCGAGCTTTTTCCGCACGCGCTGGCGCCACTCGCCGAGCTGCCCGTGCAATCCGTCGTCTCGGCCGTGCACCTCGTTGCCGATATCACGCTTGGGCTCGGCAAGGTGGTGCACGATTATCTCGCCTGATCGGCACAAAGCAGAGAGGGAGATGGATCGATGCGTCGTAGCATGACGATGGTCGCACTGCTCGCCGCCGGACTCGGCGTTGCAGGACTGGGCCTCGCCGGATGCGCAACCGGAAATCCCTATCCGCCCGTGCCGCCGGCGCGGGCCGAGACGATTCCGCTGCCGCCGGTTTCCGGCACGCCGCTTCTCTGGCAGCCCGGCCATTGGGACTGGAACGGCCATGGTTATGACTGGATCGCGGGGCAATGGATTCCGCGCGACGGCCATTCGACCACCTGGATGCCGGGCTACTGGGCAGAGAACCAGCAGAGCGAGACCTGGACCTGGCAGCCCGGCCACTGGACCAGGTAGCCGCCTACCCGATCCGCCCCCGATCTCTCCAAGGAACTCCGCCGATGACGAGCCGTCGTGCGCTTGCTGCACTCGCTCTTGCGTTGCTGGGCGGCTTTGTGGGACGCGCGGTTGCGCAGCCGCCGCCGCCCTATCCTACCGTCCCGCCGCTCCAGTACGAGCCCGTCCCGCCGCCTCCCGGGCCGCCGGCGATCTGGATCTGGGCGCCCGGGCACTGGGTCTGGAACGGCCGCGCCTATGCCTGGGTCGGCGGCCACTATGTGCAGCGCCGGCCGGGCTGGACGCGGTGGGTCCCGGGACATTGGGTCTTCTCCTACGGCCGATGGGCCTGGGTCCCCGGGCACTGGGTTTGATCAGAGCGCGATCGCCGGAGATGCTCTCTAGCCGCCACTGATCGCGGTCATGATCAGCACCTCGGCGCCGGGAAAAAGCCGCATCGAAAGCTCGGCGCGTTCCCCCCCGACGAAAACCTTGATGTGGCGGCGGACGCCGGGCGTCGAATTGCACAGGCGATCGCGCATTCCCGGCCACCTTGTATCGAGCGCCGCCATCACCTCGCCAACCGTCGCCGCTTCGAGCTCCACCTGACGCCTCGAACCCGGGAACAGGCTCACAAGCGCTTCCGGGAGCAGGACGCGGACGGTCGGCGGGGATCTTTGGTCCCGCATAGAATTCAGTCCGGAAGCAGCAGCGTTTCCACCGAGAGGATCGCCGGGAGGTGCTGGGCGATGCAGTTCCAGCTTTCGCCCTCATCCGCGCTGGCGAAGAGCGCGCCCGTGCCGGTGCCGAAATACACCCCCGCCGGGGCCAGCCCGTCGGTCGCCATGGCTTGGCGCAAGACGGCGAAGAACGCCTGCCTTTGCGGCAGCCCGTTGCGCAGCGCCTCCCAGCGCTTGCCGCCATCGCGCGTCCGCCACACCGCCGCCTTCGCCTCGGGGACGTAGCGGCCCGCCGTATCCCCATTCAGCGGCAGGAGATAGAGCGTCGCAGGGTCGCGCGGATGAACGGCGGCCGGAAAACCGAATGTCGAAGGCAGCCCGGCCTCGATGCTTTCCCAGCGCCGACCACCATCGTCGCTCCGATACATGCCGCAGTGATTCTGCTGATAGAGACGCTCAGGTCTGCCGGGCGCCATCACGAGAGAGTGCACGCACTGGCCGTACTCGGGGTAGCGCTCACCCTCGGGCGCGTAGTCGGCCCGCGTTCCGAGGTTCCGGGGTTCCCAGCTCTCGCCCCCGTCCGCGGTGTGGAATACGCCGGCCGCGGAGATCCCGACCCAGAGCTGCCGCTCGTCGGCGGGGTGGGGCACGAGCGCGTGCAGGATCAACCCGGCACCGCCCGGCTGCCAGTTCGGGCGCGAGGGATGGTTGCGCAATCCGGGCAGGTGCTGCCAGGTCAGGCCGCCGTCGTCGCTCCGGAAGAGACCTGCCGGCTCGACGCCGGCAAAGAGCCGTCCCGAAGCGGCCGCCAAACTCCACACGGACTTGATCGGCTCCTCCCCTGCCGAGTACGCGAGCCCTTCGCTCGAATGCGTCCAGGAGGCACCGAGATCGGTGGACCGCCAGACCGCCGGGCCGAACCAGGCGTTGCCGCCGCCGGCATAGATCGTGGCGGTGGCCGGATCGGCGATGACGTGATTGATCGGCCAGGTCTCGCAGAACGGGCCGCGGAGCCGCCAGGAAGAGCGCGCCCCATCGCCTTCGAGGATGAAGACACCCTTCTTGGTGCCGAGGAGGATCAGGACGGTTTCCGCCATCTCGGTCTCCCGGTTCGCTATCGTCGCGAGTCAAGTAGGTTGATATCAACGTTCCTCGCCGCGGTCAAACCCCGACCGGGCCTCTTCATTCGAGCGCACACGGCCCCATTTTCGGGTTCCCGCGATGGCAGGCGGCGATCGCGCCGGCGATCGCCTCGCTCGCGTCGAGCACGGCGAGGCGGCTTCGTGCCTCGGGGCCGAGCCGAAACGGCGGCACCGTGCCGGCGACGATCACCTCGTCGATCGCAGGTGTTGCGAAGAGCGCGGAGGCTCCGTCGACGAAGAGACCATGCGCCGCCGCCGCGATGACCCGCGTCGCGCCGGCCGCGCGGCATGCCTCGGCCGCGCGCACGAGGGTGCCGCCCGTGCTGATCAGATCGTCGATGATGACCGCCGTCCGGCCGCGCACGTCGCCCGCGAGGATCTGTCCGCGAACCACGCCGCTGCTGCGGAACTTTTCTATATAAGCGCTCCGGACTTCGTCCGCCGTGAGCTGCTCGAGAGCCTGGCGGAACGCCTCCGCCCGCTTCGCCCCGCCGGCGTCGGGCGAGACCGCGGTGACCGGCGCGCCGCGGAGGCGGGAGGCAAGGTGGGCGGCGAACAGCGGCGCGCTCTCGATGTGCCAGGTCGGGCAGCGGAACGCGTTCTCGAAGGCGGCCACGTTGTGCACCTCGAAGGCGATGACCCGATCGATGGAAAGGGCTGCGAACATCGCCCCGACATAGCGGGTGGTGATCGGATCCTGCTTCTTGGTGCGGCGGTCCTTGCGCGCATAGCAAAGATAGGGCGCAACCGCGGTGACACGCTCGGCACCCGCGTCCTTGAGCGCGCCACAGAAGAAAAGCAGGCGGCAGAGCTTGTCGTTGCCGCTCTCTTCGTCATCGCCGTGCAGCGAGTGGAGGACGAACGCATCGTGCCCGCGCACGTCCTCGAGCGCTCTCGCCTTGTGCTCGCCGTCTTCGAAGTTGCGCTCCTCGTGGGCCGCAAGCGTCACGCCGAGCCGCTCCGCGACGCACGCGGCCAGTTCGCGCGAACGCTCAAGGCCGAAGAGGGAGAATGGCCCGACGGTCATCTTCATCCTCGCTCAGGTCCGGCGGCAACCGGCCGCGCGCCCACCGCGGCCGCCGCGACTCCGGCGAGCGTCGCCGGCAGGCTCCTCTCGGTCTCCAGGATGCGCCAGGGAGGGCACTCGAGCCCGGCCGCCGGAACGCCGAACCAGAGTCCGACGAACGTCACCCCGCGCCGCTCCGCCAGCGCGGCGGCGCGGCTCCGTTCGGCCGGCGAGAGGAATGCACCCTCGGCCAGCACCGAGCAACCGCCGGCGAGCGCGGTGCCGGCTTCCTCCCACGCCGAAGCGGCCGAGGGGCCGATATGCACGATCCGCGCCCCGGGAGCAGGGGGGACCAAGCCGGCCAGGGAGACGGCGAGTCCGGCGCGCGCTTCGCCGCACGCGCCTCCGCCGAGGGCTACGAGGCGCGCCGGCTCGGGAGCGAGGAAGGCCGCCGAGGCATCGAGATGCCGCCGCGCGGAGGCAAGGAGCCGCGCTGCCTCGCACGGATTTCCCTTGCGTCCCGCGCTGCCGGCGAGGCCGTAGCTGCGCGTCGCCGCACGGAGCGAGAGGAAGAGCGGCAGTGCGGCGAGGCCGTCCGTCTCGGGCTGTCGATCGAGATAGGCGTTGAAGACGAGGCTGGCGAGATCGGAGCGATCCCTGAGCAGCAGATCCATGAGCAGGAAGGCAAGGTCATAGAGGACATCGATGCAAGCGATTTCGTCGCTGAACTCGATGCAGTCGAAGAGCAGCGGCCGGCGGCCAACCAGCACGATATTGGCGAGCCGGAGATCGCCGTGGCAGCGCCGAACCCGGCCGCTCGCACGCCGGCGCTCGAGGAGCGGCGTCTGCCGGGCGAGCTCGCCCTGCACGCGCGCCTCGGCCATGGCGAGCGGTGCTCCGTCGAGTTGAGGCCGGACGCGGGCCAGCTCGCGCCGATTGCCCGCGATGACCCGGCGGATCGCCTCGGCACCGCCGTGCTCCGGGGTGATCTCGGCCATCCGGTGCAGGCGTGCGACCGCTGCGCCGAGCGCGATCATCCGTTGCGGCGTCAGAGCGAAGCGTTCGGCGAGGTGTTCGAAGAGATTTTCCTCGGCGAAGCGGCGCATGACGACGACATGGTCGAGCGCCGGTCCCGCACCGTCGAATGAAAGCTCCCCGCTTGCAGCGCGACCGATCGCGCGCACCGCGAGATAGAGGTCGGGCGCCGTGCGCCGGTTGAGCACGAGTTCCGCCTCGCAGGCCTTCCGGCGCCGTTCGCGCGTCGTGTAATCGAGGTCGGCGTAGCGGATTGCGCGCTTGAGCTTGTACGCGAAATCTCCCGCCAGGAAGACGATGGAGCAGTGCGTATCGACACGCTCCACGGCGGCGGCCCCGAGCGAATAGGCTGCCGGGCGCGAGAGGAAATCGATCACCTCGCGCTGGCTTGTGTCCTCGATGGGAGGTTCCATCAGAAGGGGCGTGGGCGACGCGGAGGGTGGCCGAGCGCCACGCTTGCGGCCTTCGACGTGATGACGGTCTGAAAATGCAGCGTCTCGAGGCAGTCGACCGCCTGCTCGAGGCCCGCTGCCATAACGAAGCGGCGCTCGCGCGGAAGCTTGCGGACGAAAAGCTCGAAGACTGCCGTTCCGGCCATGCCGTGCGCCGCATACGCCTCCCGCATCGCCGGCTCGTAGAGGTCCGTGAGCAGGGAATCCTCGCACCGCATTATCTCACGATGGGTCGCGGGCGACGGAGCCTCCTTGATCTCGGTCAATGGTTTTCCAAGCGGGGGCTTGCCAAGCGGGGGTTTTCCAAGCGGGGGCTCCCCAAGCGGGGGCTCTCCAACCGGGGGCTTTCCAAACGGGGGCTTTCCGGGAGGGGCGGCTGGCGATGCCGCCACCCAAGCCCGGGTTCGCGATCGCCGGGGAGCCAGGTTCGATCCGCTACGGCGTGTTCGCGAAATCGTTGCCGCTGCGAGGGTTGGCGCAGCCTGCGGTTGAGCCAATCCGCAAAACGTGATCGGCGCCAAGCGAAAGCCGTCCGATTTTACCGGTCAACCTATGGCTCACGGGAGCGACCGGGCCCAGCCTGATATTTCGCCGTCGGGCGCGCCCAAGACGCAGAGGCAATGGATGAAGTTTCAGTCGACCGGCTCTTGTCGGAAATATTTCCACACGAGAACGCGAACCCTCGCATGAGCTCGCGAACCGCAACGATCGGCGGCGGTCATTGCATCGGCCCCATGCCGGGCTTGCGCACACATGTTGTCATAGCCGAATGAAAGGCGCGGAGAGCCTCCTTCGCACGCTGCTCGCCGGAGGGATCGACGTATGCTTTACCACGCCGGCAGCCGCGGGGACCGATTTCGCCGCCGCCTTCGATCGCCTGCCGGGCATCCGCCTTGTCCCGGGCCTCGACGAAGGGATCGCCACGGGCGCGGCGAACGGCTATGCGCGCATGGCCGAGGGGCCGGGCGTCACTCTCCTTTCCCTGGGGCCTGGTCTCGCAAGGGCCGCCGCGAACTTGGGCGACGCCGCCTGCGCGCACCTCTCGATCGTCAATCTGATCTGCGACAGCGCGCGCGATGCGGGCGGGGGCGATCGCGCTGCCGCGCTCGAGAGCGAGGAGATCACGCGCGCCTACTCGGGATGGCTGCACGTCTCGGCCGGCGCCCGCGAGCTCGGGCGCGAGACGGCGGATGCGGTGCTGGCGGCACGCACCGCGCCCGGCCGCGTTGCGACCCTGATCGTGCCGGCGGATGCCGCCGCCGGCTTGGGCGGCCGCCCGGCCGCGGTGTTCAATCCGCCACGGGCGCCAATGCCCGACTCCGCGCTCATTTCGCGCATTGCGGGCTTGCTGCGGAGCGAGGTGTCGGCGGCCATTCTGCTCGGCGGCACGGCGACATGCGGGGACGGGCTGATGATCGCCGGACGGATCGCCGCGGCCACCGGGGCCACGCTCGTGGTAGCCGGCGGCGTCCGGCGCCTGCGGCGTGGCGCCGGCCTCTCGTCCGTCGAGTGCCTTCCGGCCGGGGCTAAGGCCGCAAGCCGGTATCTCGGCCGGTTCCGTCAACTCGTCCTGGCCGGCGCCCACTCGCCTCGCCTCGAGTTCCCCGATCCGCCCGAGGGCGGAGCGCCGAGCCGTGGGGCCATCACCCTCGCGCGCCCCGAGGAGGACGCGGTCGGCGCGCTCGAGGCTCTGGCGGTCGCGCTATCGGCCCACGCAACCCCGCCGCGCACCGAGGCGATGCGCCGACCGCCTTCCGTCCGCGGCCCGATCACGGTCTCGGGGGTGGCGGCGGTGATCGGTTCGCTCCTGCCGGAGCACGCGGTCGTTGCCGACGAGTTGCCCGCGGCCGGGAGGGAGATCTTCGCCGAGTGCCGCGGCGCTCCGCCGCACGACTGGATGGCCGGGCCGAGCGGCCCGAGCGGGCTCGGGTTGCCGCTGGCCATCGGGGCGGCGACCGCCTGCCCGGAACGGCCGGTGCTCTGCCTTAGCGCCGGGGCCGCGAGTGCGCACGCCATGCCCGCGCTCTGGACCGTGGCGCGCGAGGGGCGGTGCGTGACCGTGCTGGTATTCGTCGAGGCCCAGCGCCCGCAGCCGGATCGGCTGGCGCTCGCTCGCGAGCATGGGATGCCGGGACGGCGCGTCGACGCGCTGGAGGACCTGGCCGAGGCGCTCCGCTATGGGTTCTCGAGCGGCGGCCCGAGCCTGATCGAGGTGCCCCTGTGACGTTCTACTGCCGGCTTTCATGGAAAGCCGGCAGTAGGGTCTTTGTCCAAGTATCGGATTCACGCGCCGTTCCGTGGTCGCTGCGCGACCCACGTCACTCTGCGATCCGATACTACTCCGTCGCGCCGATCCGCCGGGCGCAGCTCAGGAAGGCGTTCGTCGCCCGGTTGCTGCCACGGAGCGAAACCGTCTCAGGCGCCGCGTAGCCGGCCGTAACCGACATCGACCGCGCGCTCTCCATCGCCGCGATCATGCCGTAAAGCTGAGCATAGGTAATGGAAGCGATCGCTGTATCCCTCGTGTTGGCGGTTACCGGCAGGATCGAGTGGTAGGCGCCCACGTCGATTGCCAGGGTTCCTTTCACATTGTCCGGAAGGACCCAGTTGCCCTGCGAATAGCGGATTTCGATATCCGCGGTGCTGGCGCGGAGTCCGAACCCCTTGTCCGATCCGGCCGTGAAGGCGACGCACACATCCCCTGCCGCGCCGCTCGCGTCCTGCTGCTCCGTCGCAGTCCAATCCCCGCTGACGACGAGCGTGCGGAGTTGCTGATCGGCGCGTGCCGGGCGCACGCCCACCGCGGGCAGCGCCGCCAGGAACAGGGCGATCGCGACGCCTGCGCAGGATCGCACCGAGACGCCGGCGGAACCCCTTCTTCCGTGCGTCATCATCGCCCAAAAATATGCACTGGCGCCTCTGGTTTCCTTGGCAGCGGAGTGAAACCCTGCGGCCTCTCGTGAGCCCCGTCAAGCAATCGCCACAAAAGTGCCGCCGGGCAGCGTCTGCACGCTATCCGGCGGCGAGTCTGGCGAACCCTCGAAGGCTGGGAGACATCCTTCGGTGAGGCGGAGGGTTTTTTATCGGAACGGGTGGCTAGGGACGTGTGACGCAGGTCACACCGGGGCGCCGGGGTCCCCGCGAACGAGTTCGCGGGGTGCCCCGATCCGGCCTTCAGCGATCACGCTCTAGTCTCCTGCCCCCGAAGTTCGTCGCATTTCGCGACGAACGGAGGGGATAAGCCGGCCACTGAAAATAAAGAATCAGTGTCCCGATACCGCCCGCATTTCAATGCGGCGAACTTCGGAATCGGGACACTAGCCGAAACGCCCGCCCGCGAGCCCGCCCACGACCGTCGCCAGCACCCCAGCGCCCACCAACGCCATGCCGCGCCAGTACTCCCTCACCATCCAGAGGGTTATGCTCATGTCGGCGTTCTGGGGATCTGCCGCCGGTTGCGGGTTATAGAGCTGCTGGACGGTCACGAAGGCAAAGCCTGCAACAATCAATACGATCCCGAGGGTGATGAAAGCGTTGCTGGCTCTTTTCATGCTCTGCGCTCCGGCCACGATCTCCCTTGCCACCTGATCCACCGGCGCGTTGGTCGGAGCGGCGGGATTTGAACCCACGACCCCCAGTCCCCCAGACTGATGCGCTACCAGGCTGCGCTACGCTCCGACCGGCCTTGCGCGATGTAGCAGCGGGACCCTCCCGCCGCAACGCGCGAGCACCGAGAAGCCGCCCGGTTCTTCAGACCAGCCCCGTTCTTCAGACCAGGAGGTCGCGGATCTCCTCGAGTGCCTGCAATGTCTCATGCAGCACGCCGCGCAGCCGCTCCGCTTCGGGCTCGGACTTCTGCCGCGCCACCGGCCGCGCGGCCATAGGCGCGCCCGGCGGCAGGCCGGGGATCGGCAGCTCGGGGTCGCGCGCGCGCTCGGCCATCGCCGCTGCCTGCTCCGACGCCGGAGCAGGCGGGATCTCGTCGCCAAGGCGGCCCCCGCCGTCGCGGAGGAGGCGCTGCACCCCCTTGATCGTATAGCCCTGGATGTAAAGCAGGTCCGAGATGCGCCGCAGCAGCGCGATATCGTCGGGACGATAGTAGCGCCGGCCGCCCCCGCGCTTGAGCGGCTTCACCTGGCTGAACTTGCTTTCCCAGAAGCGAAGCACGTGCTGGGGGATGTGCAGATCGTCCGCCACTTCGCTGATGGTGCGGAATGCGTTCGGGGCCTTGCGCGGCTTGCCCGTCGCCTCCGCGCCCTCGGCCGCCCCCGGAGTGGGGCCCCGACCGCTCGCGCTCATTCGTCGTCTCCCTCCGCGGGTTCCGCGCCGTTCACCCGCGCCCTGAGCGACTGGCTCGGTCGGAACACCAGGACGCGGCGGGGCAGAATTGGAACCTCGACCCCGGTCTTCGGGTTGCGCCCCACCCGCCGCCCCTTCTGGCGCACGGAAAAGGTTCCGAAGCCGCTTATTTTAAGAGATTCTCCGCTCTCGAGGGCCGCCGCCATGCGGTTCAGGACCGCCTCCAGAAGGCCCGCAGATTCGTTGCGCGAGAGGCCGACTTCCGCGTAGATCTTCTCGGCCAGATGCGACCGCGTGATCGTGGGCATCCGGAAAGGCTAGGGCAATCGCGCCTCGTGCGTCAACCGCGCGACGCCCAAGAAATCGCGAAAGCTCAGGATATTGGCAGCTGTTGGCGCATCAGGCCCTGAGCAACGCCGAGCCCCAGGTCAACCCCCCGCCAAGAGCTTCCATCAGCACGAGCTGGCCCTCGCGGATGCGCCCGTCCGCGATCGCCTCGGCCAAGGCGAGCGGGATCGACGCCGCCGAGGTGTTCGCGTGGCGGTCGACGGTGACGACGACGCGCGAGGCCGGCAGGCCGAGCCGCTTTCCCATGGCGTCGATGATGCGGATGTTCGCCTGGTGCGGCACCAGCCAGTCCACGTCGGCGTGCGTGAGGCCGTTGGCCGCCAGCGCCTCGTCCACCGCCTCGGCCATGCGCGCGACGGCGTGGCGGAAGACTTCGCGCCCGTTCATCAGGAGCACGCCGGGCCGGTCGCGGCGGCCGACCGCGCCGTCGACGCGGAGGATGTCGCCCTGCGCGCCGTCGGAGTGGAGGTGCGTCGAGAGCAGGCCCCGATCCGTGTTAGCGCCGCTCCCCTCGCCCGCGAGCAGGAGGGCGGCACCGGCGCCGTCGCCGAACAGCACGCAGGTGGCGCGGTCCTTCCAGTCGAGGATCCGCGAATAGACCTCGGTCCCGATCACCAGCGCGCTCTCCGCCTGGCCGGCGCGGATCAGCGCGTCGGCAACGCCGAGCGCATAGACGAACCCCGAGCAGGCAGCGGAAAGATCGAACGCGAAGCCGCCTCTGATGCCGAGCGCGTGCTGGATGCGCACGGCGGTGGCGGGGAAGGCCTCGTCGGGCGTGCTGGTGGCGACGATCACCGCATCGATATCTCTCCCCGCCGCCCCGGCCGCCTCGAGCGCCGCGCGGCCAGCTTCCGCACCCATGAAGCAAGCCGTCTCATCGGGTCCGGCGATGTGGCGCTGGTGGATGCCGGTGCGCTCGAAGATCCAGGCATCCGAAGTGTCGAGCTCGCTCGGCAGCGCATCATTAGTGACGACGCGGCGCGGCAAGTAGCCGCCGGTCCCGGCGAGCAAGGAGCGGACGACGCGCAGGCGGAGAGCGGCCCCGCGCTGGGCCAGGCCCGTCTGGTCGTTCATCGCTTGCCGTTCCCGTCCGCTCGCGCGTGCCAGGTCGTCACAGAGCCGCCGCGAGCGGCCGGCCGTCATCCGCTTCCTTGCGCCCGCCCGCGACGGGAAGCGAGCCCATGCGTGCCAGCCCGGCCCGCATCGCATCGTTGAAGCCGTGCAGCAGCATGTCCATCGCGACATCGAGCGCGTGCGCGAACCCCTCGGCGTCGGTCCCGCCGTGCGACTTCACGACCACCCCGTTCAGCCCCAGCATCACCGCGCCGTTGTAGCGCCGCGGGTCGAGCCACTCGCGCAGCCGGTCGAGCGCCGGGCGCGCCAGCAGATAGCCGAGCCGCGCCGAGAGGCTCGATTCGAACACCTGCCTGAGCAGGCCGCGCACCAGCTTGAGCGCCCCCTCCCCGGTCTTGAGCGCGACGTTGCCGGTGAAGCCGTCCGTCACGATCACATCGGTGGTCCCGGCCGCGATGTCGTAGCCCTCGACGAAGCCGCGGAATTGCGGCCCGATCGGGCTCTCCTTGAGCAGCTCCGCCGCCTCGCGCAGCTGCTCGCCGCCCTTCATCTCCTCCGAGCCGACATTGAGGAGGCCGATGGTGGGCGCGGTGAGGCCGAGCACGGTGCGTGCGAAAACATCGCCCATCACCGCGAACTCGATGAGGTTGCGCACGTCGCAGGAGACGTTGGCGCCGAGATCGAGCATGATCACGTCGCCGCGCTCGGACGGGCCGACCGCCGCCATCGCCGGCCGGTCGATGCCCGGCAGCGTCTTGATCACGATCTTGGCGAGCGTCAGCAGCGCGCCGGTATTGCCGGCCGAGATCACGCCCGCTGCCTCGCCCCCGGCCACCGCGTCGATCGCGACCCGCATCGAGGCCTGGCGCATCCTGAGCGCCGCGGTCGGCTTCAGCTCGTCGCCGATCACGTCGGGGGCGTGGCGGACGACCGAGCTTCCCGCCGCGCGGCGGAAGCGGCCGAGCAGCGGCTCGAGCCGGGCGCTGTCGCCGACCAGCAGGAACCGCATCTCGGGGTGGCGCTCCGCGGCGATCTCCACCCCGCCGACGATCGCCTCCGGCGCATGATCGCCGCCCATCGCATCCACCGCGAGTGTGGGGACGTCGCTCATCGAAGCAGGCTTCCGGCCGCCGCCGCGGGCCTCAGACCCGGACGACGCCCTTCAGCGCCTTGTCGGCCGCGGGCGCCACCTCTCGCCCATCGTAATAGCCGCAATGGCTGCAGACGTGATGCGGGCGTTTCAGCTCGCCGCAGTTGGCGCACTCGCCGTATGCCTCGCTCTGCAACGCGTGGTGGCTGCGTCGCATGCCTCGCCGCGACGGCGAGGTCTTCTTCTTCGGAACGGCCATGGGGAAAGGCCCTTTCGCTCTTGTCCAAGCTCTGCCGGCCGGCTCGGGCGGGGGACGGGGTCAAGAATATCGCGGTCACCGGCCTCTGCCGCAGCCTCGCAACAAGCGAACGCGCTATCGGGCCATTTCCACGCGGGCCCTCTGCTAGCAGAGGGTCCGTGCGCCCGCAAGGGAGTTGGGGCCTCGCGCCGAGCGTCACGGCAGTGCGGTGCCGGGCGGCGGGTCCGGCCGGCGCGGCCAGGGATCGAGTGCCAAGGCGAGCTGCTCCGCCGTTGCTTCGCCGAGATCGAGCGTGCCCTCCTCGTAGGGGATCTCGTCGGGCGCCTCCGGATCGAAATCGTCCTCGTCCCCACCGGGTCTTGGGGCCCCGGCGGGGACGAACCGCACCGAAAATTCTTCCTCCACCTGCGCGGGAAAATCCTCCGCCGTGACGACGCAGGTCTGGACCACGCGGGCGGCAAGCCGGCCGGCGGCGGCGATCACCCCACGCGCCTCGCGCCGGAGGGTGAAGTCGCAGGCGAGCGCCTCGACGCCCGGGATACGAAAGCGCCGCGCGAGCGCCGCGCGCTCCTCCTCACTCGCCTCCACGTGCACCGTCCGCCCCCCGGCCGGGATTTCCGCGAGGGCGAGCGGCCTCGCAAGCTCGGGCTTCACGCGGGCGCTGCGAGAAAGCCCGCCGCCCCGCTCGCGAACGCGGCGAAGGGCTGGCCGGCGAGATGCCGGTCCTCGGCGCGGACGAGGCGCGCGAGCGCGGCCGGAGAGCCGGGCTGCGGCCGGCCGCGCCAGACATTGCGGGCGAGTGCCGCCTCGAGCGCGGCGTCGTCCGTAACCGCCAGCGCCGCCGCATAGGCCGCCGAGCGCCCGTGGAACGCCTCCCACATCGCCTTCACCCGCTTGCCCACGGAGAGATCGCCCACGCCCATCTCGCGCAGGGTCACGTCCATGTCGCTGAACATGGCGTCGAACACGGCCTGGGCGAGTCGATGGCCGGCCGGCGGCTCGGCCTCGAGCCGGCGCACCATCAGGAAAGCAAAGAGGCCGACGAGGTCGAACCTGCCGTCGAGCGTGTCGGGCACGCCGAGGTCCCGGTAGAGGAACGGAGCCCGCGCCGCCTCGACCACACGGCCGTAGAGGGCGAATCCCACCCGCTCGTAGCGCCGCGGCAGACCGAACACGTCTCCTCCCCCTCGCGCCTGCCAGAGAGCGCTCCCGAGAGAGCGCCCCCGGAGCACCCAATTGACTTCCGGCCGCGACCGTGAGACCGGAACCCGGGCACATAGCGTGCCCGCCGCCGGGGTCAACCGGCCCCGGAGCGACCGGGGAGGAGCTTGCTCGCCGTGCGCCATCTTCGCCACCATCGCCGAGAGCGGAATAGGTTCGCTTCCGCTCATCCATCCCGCTCTCGCTCATTGTTTTCCCGCGTGATGCAGGCCTTCGGTTCATCCACCTTCGGCGATCACGCTCTGGTCCCACCTCGCCTTTCGCCGCCCGGTGGCCCGCGCCGGCCGCTCCGGCGGTGGCTGCCCGCTCTCGGCCTCAGCCTCGCCCTCTCCGGCTGCGGCCTCTTTTCCGCGCCGATCCAATATCGCGGCCAGAGCGTGACGCCCGACCAGCTCAAAGAGCTCGTGCCCGGAACAAGCACCGAGGCCGATGTTCGGGCGCTGCTCGGCGAGCCGACGAGCCAGAGCCTCTTTGACGCCAATCGCTGGGCCTATATCGGCCAGCAGACCCAGAATCGCATCGGGCGTTTTCCGGGCGTCGTGCACCAGGACGTGGTCGTCCTCACCTTCACCGATCAGGGCGTGCTCCAGAGCGTGCAGCACCTCGACAAGAAGAACGCCGTCCAGGTCAGCATGGCCGGAGGTGCCACGCCCTCGCCCGGCGGCAGCGCCTCGTTCTTCCAGCAGCTCCTCGGCAATATCGGGCACTACGCGCCAACGCAGCTGCCGGGCGCAGGGGGAGGGGGAGGAGGCCAGGGCGGGGTGAGCGGCGGTACGCCCGGGCAATAGCGTAACGCCCAAGGCATAACGCCCAACCCGCGCCATGGCGCGAATCGGAGCGCGGTGCTGATCTTGGGCCCATGCCCCACTTTCGTCTCGAGGCGGCGGCTGGCGGCCGGGTGGCCGGGGTGGACGAGGCCGGGCGTGGCCCGCTCGCCGGCCCCGTCTTCGCCGCGGCGGTGGTGTTCCGTAGCATCCCGCCGCGCGGGCTGGCCCGGCTGATCGACGATTCGAAGGCGCTCGCCCGGCCCGCGCGCGAGGAGGCGTTCCGCCGGCTGCTCGCGGCCTCCTCGGTCGAAATCGGCGTCGGCGCCGCGTCGGTCGCGGAGATTGCCGCGCTCAACATCCTCCGCGCGAGCCTGCTCGCGATGCGCCGGGCCGTCTCCCGCCTCCCTGCCCCGCCCGATCTCGCCCTGATCGACGGACCGATCGCGCCGGCGCTTGCCTGTCCCGCAAGGCCGGTGGTGGACGGGGACGCGCTCTGCCTTTCGATCGCCGCGGCCTCGATCGTGGCCAAAGTGCTGCGCGACCGCGCCATGGCCCGCCTCGCCGTGCGCTTCCCGGGCTATGGCTGGGAGGCGAACGCGGGCTATCCGACACCGGGCCATCAGGATGCGATCCGCCGCCTCGGCCCGACGCGACACCATCGGATGACGTTCGGGATATTGCGCTCGCTCTGAGGCGGTTGACGCGGCGCGGGTCGCCCGACCACCATGGCGGCCTCAATCCCGGCGAGCTGGAGAAACCCGGCCATCGACCACGAGCTGCCGCTCGATCAGGTGGTGCTTGGCGAGTGCGTGCAGATCCTGCGGATGCTGCCGTCCGCGTCGGTCGATTGCGTCTTCGCCGACCCGCCCTACAACCTCCAGCTTCGAGGCGAGCTTCGCCGTCCGGACGAAAGCCTGGTGGACGGGGTGGACGACGACTGGGACCGGTTCGCCGATTTCGCCGAGTACGACCGGTTCACCCAGGCCTGGCTCGCTGAATGCCGCCGCGTGCTGGCCAAGGACGGCACCCTCTGGGTGATCGGCGCCTACCACAACATCTTTCGCATTGGCGCTTCGTTGCAGGATCTCGGGTTCTGGATCCTCAACGACGTGGTCTGGCGCAAAGCGAACCCGATGCCGAACTTCCGCGGCCGGCGCTTCACCAATGCGCACGAGACGCTGATCTGGGCGGCGCGCGGACGGGATTCGCGCCACCGCTTCAACTACCAGGCCATGAAGGCGCTGAACGACGACGTCCAGATGCGGAGCGACTGGCTCTTGCCGCTCTGCACGGGCGAGGAGCGGCTGCGCAACGCGCACGGCCTCAAGCTGCATCCGACGCAGAAGCCCGAGGCGCTGCTCCATCGCGTGCTGATCGCCTCGACGCTGCCCGGCGAGATCGTGCTCGATCCTTTCGCCGGCACCGGCACGACCGCGGCGGTCGCAAAAAGGCTCGGCCGGCACTTCATCGGAATCGAGCGGCATCCCGCCTATGTCGAGGCGGCGCTGGCGCGGCTCGCCCGCACGCGGCTTCTGCCCGCCGAAGGCATCGCGGTCACGCCCTCGAAGCGCGACGCCCCGCGCATCCCCTTCGGCAATCTCGTCGAGCGCGGCCTGGTGCCGCCCGGAACCCGCCTCTACGACCGCAGCCGGCGCGTCTCAGCGATGGTCGCCGCCGACGGCACGCTCCAGGCCGCGGGGGCGCGCGGCTCGATCCACCAGGTCGGTGCGGCGCTCACCAACGCCCCCTCCTGCAACGGCTGGCTCTTCTGGCACTTCGAGCGCGGCGGGCGGCTCGTACCCCTCGACGTCCTCCGCCAGGACGAAGCCCGCACGGGGGCGGGCGGAGGGTAGGACGCGCGCGCCGGCGCTCATTAGAGCGGGATGGGTTCGCCTCCGCTCACCCATCCCGCTCTAGCTGTTTGTTTTCTCGCGTGATTCACGCCTTCGGTGATTCCACCTCCGGCGATCACGCTCTAGGCGCAGCCCGGATTGCGCCAGACCTGCGTGCCGTCGTGGGTCGTCATCGCTGTAAGGCTAGGCGCGCCGTCCGCCCAGACGAAGCGGGGCGGCTTCTCGTTCTCGAGCACCCAACCGTGCTCGAACATCAGCCCGATCATCTCGCCGTGCAGCTTGGCGTCATGCGTCCCGACCACCAGCCACCGGACCCTCTCGTCGAGCAATCGGCCCGCCGCGACGCAGAGGTCGAGCTCCCAGCCCTGCACGTCGATGTGCACCAGATCCCAAACGGCTTGGCCACGCAGCAGATCCGAGATCGGCAGGATCTCGACCTCCATCCACTCGGCGACGTAACGCCCGGCGTGGTCGCTCTTGCCGGGTTCCGAAGCCGTTTGCGGGCGGGATCCGTAATCGGCCGCCGGATCGGCCGCTTTCGGCCACCCCGCCTTCCCCGCCTTGGGCCCGACCGCGGCCTCGATCAGACGATGCGCGTCCGGATCGAGCCCGTTGTCGCGAAAATGCTCGACCATGAACGCGAAGTGGCCCGGGTCCGCCTCCACCGCGCAGAGGTGGTGCGCGGTCACTCCCGTCACGCGCGCGGCCGCCGCCGCGGCGACCGACCAGGCGCCCCACCCGGCGCCCAATTCCATCATCGTCAACCGCCCTCTGGCCGCGGCGACGGACTTCAGGAGCCCGATCCATTCCACCGCCTCGGAATGCCAGCCATCGTCGGGAACCGGCAGCCCTAGCACCTTGCCGCTCAGGCCCTCGGTCCCCTGCACGAAGCTCGTCCGGGTCCGCACGCCGAGAAAATTGGTGATGAAGCCTGAGGCGCCGCTCGGCGGCGGCGCCGGCGCGAACCGCTCGAACAATGCCAGATCGGCATCGCGATAGCCCGGATAGCTCTGAAGCGGCGCCGCCACCGCTCCCGCACCCCCGGCATTCGCCCGCAGCAGACGGCTGATCTCCGCGAGCGCGGCATCCATTCCCCGCACATGCTGCGTCATCTCCGTCAGACGATGCGGCATCTGCAGCGAACGCCACGCCCACCGCCCAAGCGGCGCGAGCCGCCCGCCCCGCACCCATCGTTGGAGCCCAGGCGCTAAGCCACGGCCGGATCGCATGCCAATCTCGAGTCTCCCGTGAGGTCGCGAACGGCGAGAGCGGTTTGCCGCATCGTTCCGGCCCGCACCCTATCCCAAGGACCGTGCGGCCTCGAGGACGGCTTCAGCCGTGACCGACCAGGAGGTGGGCCGGAAGCGCGCGCGCACATCGGCGCGCCATTGGGCGAGATCATCAGGGTCGTCCAACAAGGCCGCGACCGCGGCGCGGCAGCCCGCCGTGTCGCCGGGATCGAAATACCGGGCAAGCTCGCCGCCTGCCTCGGGCAGGGCACCGGCGGAACTGCAAAGCACCGGCACCCCGAGCCCAAGCGCCTCGGTCACCGGCAAGCCCCAGCCCTCCTGCCAACTGGGGAAGAGGCTGAACAGGCAGCCGTCGTACAATCCCCGCAAGTCGGCATCCGTTGGGTCCTGCACCAAACGCACCCGGCCCTCGAGCCAGGAGGCGTTGTCGAGCTGCTGGAGCAGGTCGGCCACCAGCCAGCCCACCCGGCCGGCGAATACCAGCGTGGGCACCGAGCCGGCCGGGCGCAGGCCGCGCCGCTCTTCGTCCAGCAGCTCCCGCCATACCCGCACCAAGAGGGCATGGTTCTTCCGCGCCTCGAGGGTCGAGACGAAGACAACATAGCTGCCCGCTTGGAATGAACCCGGCGGGCGCCGTGCGTCCTCCCGCTTCTCTGATCCGAACCCTGTCCCGACCGGCACCGGCCGCACCGGCCCGGCGAGCCGAATGCCATTCCTTCGCGCCCACCCCTCCACCTCACGCGCCGTGTGGCGTGAGTTGGCGAGCACGAGATCGCACAAGGGCATGACCGAATCATGCCAGGCTCGAAATGCCTGCACCATTCCTTCGCGACACCATTCGGGATAGCTCACCGGAACCATGTCATGGATCAGGACGCCGAAGCGAAGTCGCTTGGCGTCCCGAGCCCAGCGAACCAGGCCGGCATAGTCGCTGCGGAACCAAGGCGAGCCGAGCGCCAGCAGCGTATCCCCCGGCCGGGCCTCGGCCTCGAACGAGGCCAGGGACGAGCCATCGGCCTCCGGCGCTATCGGGAAGGCCCCCGTGGGCGCCCATGGGGGCACGGGGCGCTCGCCTGTGCGCCCGGCAAGTCGGGCCGGATAGCGCGCGAGCGCAACGCCGAACCGCCCAAGGCTCGCGATGGATTTCGCCTGCGCGACGGCAGCCCGCGTCAGGGACCCTCGCACATCCGCGGCCGGGCGGCCCGCCCCACCGCGCGGCCGCGCGGGTGCGCCGTCAGGCCCCGGCGGCGCGGCAGACCGGTGCGCCGCTTGGTACATGGCCGCGAGCTGCGCCCAGCTCGTCGCAACCAGAGCGGGCTCGCCATTCCGGCCATGCCGGACGAAGCGCACGCGGTGCCTGGCGTCGTCGGTGGCCTGCGCCGCGCGGTAGACCTCAAAGGTCAAGCGCTGGATGCCGCTGGGGCGCGAGAGGCCGGAGCGGAAGTGATGGAACAGGTCCTCGACGTCGAACCAGACGGTCGGAGCTTCTGTCATCCGGCGGTCTCCCCCGCCGCTTCCTCCCACGTTCCCTCCAGCGCCTCCAGGACAGCGCGGGCGGTGGCGGACCAGGGAGTGGGCCGGAAGCCGGCACGGATTTCGGCGCGCCAAGCGGCCAATCCCCCGGGATCGTCCAGCACCGAGGCGACCGCTGCGTGGCAACCCCTCGTGTCACCAGGGTCGAAATAGCGGGCAAGGCTGCCGCCCGCCTCGGGCAGCGCGCAGGCGGAGCTGCATAGCACCGGCACGCCGAGCGCAAGCGCCTCGGTGACCGGCAGGCCCCACCCCTCGTGCCAGCTCGGGAAGAGGCTGAATAGGCAGCCCTCATATAATGCGCGCAACTCGGCGTCCGACGGGTCGCGCACCAGGCGCACGCGCCCACCAAACCACTGGGCGTTATCGAGCTGCTGGACCAGGTCGGCGACCAGCCAGCCCACCCGGCCCGCGAAGACCAGCTCGGGCACCGAGCCCGGCGGGCGCAGCCCGCGCCGCTCCTCGTCCAGCAAACGCGCCCAGACCCGCACCAGCAGGGCGTGGTTCTTGCGCGCCTCGAGAGTCGAGACGAAGAGCGCATAGGTCCCTTCCCGCGGCAATCCCGGCGGTCGCGGGAGGTCGGCGAGGGCGCCGGCGCCGAACCCCGTCCCGACCGGCACCGGGCGCACCGCCCCCGCCAGCGCAATCCCCTCGCGCCGGGCCCACTCCTCGACCTCGCGGGCCGTGTACCTGGAGATCGACAGCAAAATGTCGCACTGCGCCAGGCTTGCCCCCAGCCAGGCGCGAAAGCTCTCGACCAGGTCGCGCGTGCACCATTCCGGGCGAAGGGCAGGAATCAAATCGTAGAGGAGCAGTGCCACCCGCATTCCATGCGCCTCGCGCAAAGCGCGGAGAAGTCCGCCGAAGTCGGCCTGAACCCAAGGCGCGCCGAGGACGAGGAACACGTCCCCGTGACGGATCGGGAGGTCCGACCCCAACCCCGCCGGCGAGGCAGCCGGCGAAGGCGGCCGCCGGCGCGAATTCCCGATCAGCGCGCCGACCTCGCGGATCGCGTCCTTCTGAAGGAACCACGCCCGCAGCAGCGGGTCCCGCAGCTCGGCCGGCATCCCGAAAGCGGTGCGACCGAGAAGATGCCGTGCGGCGGACAGAAGTGTCCGAGCCCCAGTGGCCGCGATGCCAGTGGCCGCGCTACCGGGTGCAGCGGTCGCCGCCGGCGATCTCGGCTCCGGTGCGTGGGTGAGCTCCGCGAAGAGGCGCTCCACCTCGTCCCACGGTACCTCCCGCAACAGCGGCGCCTGCCCCCTGCCGGCATGGCGGACGAAGCGCAGACGGCCCGTACCTACGAGACGGGCCCGCAGACTTCCCTGAATCTCAAAGGCCAGGCGCTGAATTCCGCTCGGCCGAGGGTTGGAGCGCGAATACTCGAACAGGTCCTCGACATCTGCCCAGATCACCGGATCGGTTCGCGGCGGCGATTCCAATTCGTTCATTCCCGCCGCGCAAACCGGGTGCTCGACCCGCCGTGCCCGGCCGGATCAAGGATGCGCCGGGCGCTCATGCCGCGTTCGGGCTCGGGCTCGCCTCTCGTTTCGTGCCGTCGCCCCGCCCCACTCCGGCCAGAATTGCCGCCGCGCTCGCCCGCCACGGAATGGCGCGGAACTCGCGCTGCACCCTTCCCTCCCAGGCACGAAGACCGTCCGCATCCTCGATCGTCGCGCGGATCACGCGGTAGGCATCGTGGAGGTTGTCGGGATCGAAATAGCGGGCAAGCGTTCCCCCCGCCTCGCGCAGGACCGGCCGGTCCGCGACCACGCACGGCTTGCCGAAGGAGAGGCTTTCGCTCACCGGCAGACCCCAGCCCTCGGCAAGCGAGGGAAAGAGCGTGAAGAGACAACCGCGATAGAGGGCCTCGACCTCGGCATCGGTCGGGCTTTCGATCAGCCGGATCTTGCCGTCCAGCCAATCGGCGTTGACGAGCTGCTGCATCAGATCGCCGACCATCCAGCCGACCCGGCCGGCAAAAACCAGTGTCGGCACCTGGTCCCGTGGGAGATCCGCCACCAAGCGGCACCAGACGCGGAAGAGCAGCGCGTGGTTCTTCCTCGCCTCGATCGTCGAGACGACGAGCGCGTAGCTGCCGGGGGGAGGCAGCCCGTCCGGGCGGTGCTCCGGGTGCGCGGGCGGCGACGCGCCGAAGCCGGTGCCGAGGGGTATCGGTTGCACGCGCCCGACCAACCGAATGCCTCGTTCCGACGCAAAGGCCTCGACGTCGGCGGCCGTCGCGCGGGAGATCGTGAAAACCGTCTCGGCAAGCGGAAGCATGCCGACGAGCCAGGAACGGAACGCGAGCACCAGCGCGTGGTCGCACCATTCCGGGTGCCGCAAGGGGATGATGTCGTAGAGTAGGAGCGCGAAGCGAAGCCGATAGCGCTCGCAAAGCTTCCTGAGCATGCCCTCGTAGTCCGGGCGGGACCACGGCGAACCGAGTGCGAGGAGCACGTCGCCGGGCGCGACCACGGCGCCGAGCTTCTCGCCCGCCGCCTCGATGCGCGCCGCGGCGGGACCCGGCGCCGGGTCTTTCCGCCCGGCGCCTCCAAGACGCGGGACGCGCGCGGCGAAAGATGCCCAGACAAGCGCGAGCACGTGGCCAAAGGCACGAACGGCTTCGGCCTCAATCCTGACGAAGCGATAGAGCGCGTCCCGGATCTCGTGAGGAAACCGGCCCGTGAGCCGGCGGAACGCGCGGCGCCAGGGACCGCCCAAGGGATCATGGGATACGGCCTTGGCGCCGTGCGCCGGACGCCCCGCCCAAGACTCTTCGCCAACCGCCAGCCGCTCGAACAGCGCGACGATCGACTGCCATGAGACGACCTCGAGCGGATCGTGCGACGCGCCATGCCTGACGAAGCGGACGCGCGTCGCCTGCCCGCTCTCCTCGTGGAGCGCGCGCT
Organism: uncultured Pseudomonadota bacterium; assembly: GCA_963745975.1. GTDB lineage: Bacteria > Pseudomonadota > Alphaproteobacteria > Acetobacterales > Acetobacteraceae > JAKAWQ01. Next base: position 21,729 of record CAVUZJ010000006.1, on the reverse strand, counting down.
CGATCTCGAAGGCAACCCGCTGGATGCCGCTCGGTCGCGGTCGATGCGCCGCGTACTCGAACAGATCCTCGACGTCGATCCAGAGGGTCGCGGGAAGCTGGCCGATTTCCCGCTCCACCGGTGCGGCCGGCGTCGCGCGGGCGGCCCGTTCCCCTTCGCGGGCCTCGCGGGCCGCATCGCGGGAAAGAGCTGTCACCTGCTTCTCCTGGCCTCAGCAATCCGGCAAGTCACCGCGCCTTCTAGAGCGTGATCGCCGAAGGTGGAATCGGGGCACCCCGCGAACTCGTTCGCGGGGACCCCGGCACCGAAGGCGTGAATCACGCGAGAAAACAAAAAGCCAAAGCGGGATGGGTGAGCGGAAGCGAACCCATCCCGCTCTAGGTCAGTACGGCCTTGAGCGGAACGAACAAAGCGATCCGTCAGGGCCATGAAGTCGATCGCCAACCGAAGGCCTGAGCGCGATGGTCGAGCATCATCACCCCCGAGCATCTTCGTGGGGCGATTTCATGGCGGGGATCGGCGCCCCGGCGATGGCGGTCAGCGCAGCGCGACCGCGAGGCCTCGCGCCACGGCGGGCCGCGCCGTCATCCGGCCGTACCAACTTCCGACATTGGGGAAGTCGGCGAAATCGACCTTGTGCCGCTCGTGCCGCCAGGCCCAGCCGAGAATCGCGAAATCGGCGATCGAGATCTCGCCGGCGAAATAGGGCACCTCCGCGAGCCGCCGGTCCATCACCCCATAGAGGCGCCTCGTCTCCTTCATATAGCGTTCGAGCCCATAGCGCCGATCGGCCTCGTTCTCGACCTGTAGGAAATGATGCACCTGCCCGGGGAACGGCCCGAAGCCGCCCATCTGGAACATCAGCCACTCGAGCACCGGCACCTGCCCGCGCAGGTCCGCGGGCCAGAACTTTCCCGTCTTCACCCCAAGATAGATGAGGATCGCCCCCAATTCGAAGACACTAATCGGCTTCCCGCCCGGGCCCTCGGGATCGACGATCGCCGGGATCTTGTTGTTCGGGCTGATCTTGAGGAAGGCCGGATCAAACTGCTGATTCTTGCCGATATCCACCACCTTCACCGTATAGGGAAGGCCCATCTCCTCGAGGGCGACGCTGATCTTGCGTCCGTTCGGCGTATCAAAGGTGTGAAGCTCGATCGGCATCCGGGTTCCCTCACGAAAGTTGCTTCTTCAAAACCTCATTGACGAGCGCCGGGTTGCCCTTGCCCGCCATCGCCTTCATCACCTGGCCGACGAAGAAGCCGAACAGCTTTTCTTTTCCCGCCTTGTATTCCGCGACCTTGGCCGCCTCGCGGGCGAGCACTTCGTCCACCGCCCGCTCGATCGCGCCCGTGTCCGTCACCTGGCGGAGCCCGAGGCGGGCGACGACCTCGCGCGCCCCCTCCCCGCTCCGCTCCATCTCCTCGATCACGTCCTTGGCGATTCGGCCGTTGATCGTTCCGTCGCCGATCATGTCGAGCAACGCAGCACTCGCCGCCACCGTGAAAAGCGAAGCCGCGGAAAACGACTCGCCCATGCGGTTCAGCGCGGCCGAAAGATCGCCGAGCATGAAGTTGGCGACCGTCTTCGCCCGCCTACCCTTCGCCAGGGCCTCGAAATAATCCGCCGTGCCTGCCTCGGCGACGAGCAGCGCCGCATCGTAGGAATCAAGCCCGTAATCGGCCATGAAGCGCGTCTTCTTCGCATCCGGAAGCTCGGGTAGCCTCTCCTTCAGCCCCGCGATCCAGGCTTCGTCGAGCACCAGCGGCACGAGGTCGGGATCGGGGAAGTAGCGGTAGTCGTGCGCCTCTTCCTTGCTCCGCATGCTGCGCGTCTCGCAGCGCGCGGGATCGAAGAGCCGCGTCTCCTGCTCGACCGTCCCGCCCTCTTCCCAAACTTTGACCTGCCGCCGCGCCTCGGCCTCCACCGCCAGCATCACGAAGCGCACCGAATTGACGTTCTTGACCTCGCAGCGCGTCCTGAGCCCCTCGCCCGGCCGACGCACCGAAACATTCACGTCGGCACGGAGCGAACCCTCGTCCATATTCCCGTCGCAGGTGCCAAGGTAGCGCAGCATCGTCCTCAACTTGCGCAAATAGGCGCCGGCCTCCTCGGGGCTTCTTATATCCGGTTCGCTCACGATCTCCATCAGCGGCACGCCGGCGCGGTTGAGGTCGATATAGGATTTGGTGGGATGCTGGTCGTGCAGCGACTTGCCCGCATCCTGCTCGAGATGCAGCCGCGTGATGCCGATGTCCTTGCTGCTGCCGTCCGGAAGCTCGATCGCAAGGGAACCTTCGCCCACGATCGGATGCGCGTACTGGCTGATCTGATAGCCGGCGGGAAGATCGGCGTAGAAATAGTTCTTCCGGTCGAACCGGCTCCAGAGATTGATCTTCGCCGCGAGCCCGAGCCCGGTGCGCACGGCCTGCGCCACGCATTCGCGATTGATCACCGGGAGCATGCCGGGAAAGGCCGCATCGACCAGGCTCACCTGGCTGTTGGGCGGGGCGCCGAACGCCGTCGCGGCGCCGCTGAACAGCTTGGCGTTGCTGATGACCTGGGCGTGGACCTCCATCCCGACGACGACTTCCCACGCGCCCTCGCGCCCCTCGATCCGGTACGTCATGCGCTCGCGCCGCCGGCGCGGATCATCGGCAACGCCGCGAAGTCCGCCGCGCGCTCGAGCGCCGCGCCGACCGCGAACACCATCTCCTCGCCGAAGGGCGGTCCGATCACCTGAAGCCCAAGCGGCAGTCCGTCCGCATCGAGCCCCGCCGGCACCGACATCGCCGGCACGCCGGCGAGATCGGCCGGCACGGTGAATACGTCGTTCAGATACATCATCACCGGGTCTTCGGTCTTCTCGCCCTCGGCGAAGGCGGCCGAGGGCGCGGTCGGCGCGAGAAGCGCGTCCACGCTCGCGAAAGCGTCGGCAAAATCCTTGAAGATCAGCGCCCTCACCTTCTGCGCCGTGAGGTAGTAGGCATCGTAATAGCCCGCCGAGAGCACGTAGGTGCCCATCAGGATGCGCCGCTTCACCTCTGCCCCGAACCCCTCCCCCCGTGTGCGCTCATAGAGATCGATCAGGTCCTCGCCATCCTCGCGCAGCCCGTAGCGCACGCCGTCATAGCGCGCGAGGTTCGAGGAGGCTTCGGCCGGAGCGATGATGTAGTAGGTGGGCAGGCCATATTTCGTGTGCGGGAGCGAAACCTCCACCACCTCCGCGCCGGCCTCGCGAAGCCACGCTTCGCCGGCGCGCCACATCTCCTCGATCTCGCCCGCCATGCCTGAAATGCGGTATTCGCGCGGCACGCCGATCCGAAGCCCCTTCACGCCGCGCCGGCAGGCGGCCGCATAGTCGGGCACCGGGCGATCGACGCTGGTCGAATCGCGCGGATCATGCCCGGCCATGGACCCGAGCAAAATCGCGCAATCCTCGACACTCCGCCCGAACGGGCCGGGATGATCGAGCGAGGAAGCAAACGCGACGACGCCCCACCTACTGCATCTTCCATAGGTCGGCTTGATCCCGGTGATGCCGCAGAAGGAGGCGGGCTGGCGGATCGAGCCTCCCGTATCGGTGCCCGTGGCGCCCAAGGCCAGCCGCGCCGCGACCGCGGCCGCCGAGCCGCCGGACGAGCCGCCCGGGACCAGGCGGGCCTCGGGATTCTGCCGCCGCTTCCACGGATTCTCCGTCGATCCGTAGGCCGAGCTCGTGGTCGACGAGCCCATCGCGAACTCGTCGAGATTGGTCTTGCCGAGAAAGATCGCGCCGTCCCGGAGCAGGTTTCCCGTGACCGTGCTCTCGTAGGGCGGCACGAAGGGCCCAAGGATGCGGCTGCCGGCGGTCGTGCGTACGCCCTTCGTGCAGAAAATATCCTTGATCGCGAGCGGGATGCCGGCCAGCGGCCCGCCCTCGCCCTTGGCGAGCCCCGCGTCGGCCGCCTCCGCCGCGGCGAGCGCCTGCTCGGCGGTGACGGTGATGAAGGCGTTGAGGCGCGGGTTGAGCGCCTCGATCGCGTCGAGATGGGCAGCCGCCAGCTCGCGGGCAGAGAAGTCCCGCCGCCCGAGCCCGGCCCGGGCGGCCGCGATGCCAAGGTCGGTGAGGCTCATTCCACGACCTTGGGAACGGCGTAGAAATCCCCGCTCCGCTCCGGCGCATTGCCGAGCACGATCTCGGCGTCCCCGCCGTCGCTCACCACATCCTCGCGCATCTTGAGCGCCATCGCGACCGCGCCGGCCATCGGCTCGACCGCCGAAACATCGACCTCGCCCAACTGCTCGACCCAGGCGAGGATGCCGCCGAGCTCACCCTCGAGCCGCTCCACCTCGGCTTCTTCGAGCCGCAGCCGGGCGAGCCGAGCAATGCGCCGGACAGTTGCGGGATCGAGCGCCATATCCGGCCGAATTCCTTTGCAAAAGGCGCCTTGCGGGGCGCGGAGGGCGGGGACCATAACGGCCGCAATGCCGCTCTTCAACCTGGCGGAGCTGTTCGCGCGGCTCGAACCCGAAGCCCGCCTCCTTGGCATCGACCCGGGCGCCCGGCGGATCGGCCTCGCCCTCTCGGACGTCTCGCTCCTGGTCGCCAGCCCCTATGGCAGCCTCGCGCGGGGCAAGCTCGCGCAAAACGCCGCCGAGATCACCGCCCTCGCCCGCAAGGAAGGCGTCGGCGGCCTCGTGGTCGGCTGGCCGCTCGACCTCGACGGAACCGTGGGCCGCGCGGCCCAGGCGGCACGCGACTGGGCGGCCGCGCTCGCCGACGCCACCGCCCTCCCCGCGACGCTCTGGGACGAGCGGCTCACCACCGAAGCAGCCCTCCGGCTGCTGATCGGCCAAGCCGACCTCTCGCGCAAGCGCCGCGCCGCGGTGACCGACAAAGTCGCCGCCGCGCTCATCCTCCAGGCGGCGCTCGACGCGCGCCGCGAGGGGGCTCTGCCCCCTCGACCCCCGCTGGGGCCTTGAGGCCCCAGACCCCCATTCCTTTTAAGTCAAGGATTGCAAAGGCTCCGCCTTTGCCGGGGGTGCAGGGGGCAAAGCCCCCTGCCCTGCCTAATGCCCCTGGGCCGCCGCGGCGTCGCGCTGCACGCGCTCGGCCAGCCGCGCGTTCGCCTCGGCCAGGTGGTCGAAGCTTCGTGTGAATGTCCCGAGCCCCATGGTCTGAGAGCGGAGCTCGATGATGAGGTCGTGCAGCTCCGCCACCGGCACCAGCGCCTCGCTGTCGTCCCAGCCCGGCCAGCCCGGCTTTTCGTGGTAGCCGAGGATTCGCCCGCGGCGGCCGGAGAGCACGCGCTGGACGTTGGCGGTGTAGCTGTTGGGCGCGCTCACCGTGACCTTGTCGATCGGCTCGAGCAAAACGGGCTCGGCCTTGGCCAGCGCCTCGCTCATGCCGATGCGCGTTGCCGTCTTGAACGCCATGTCGGAGCTGTCCACCGAGTGGAAGCCGCCGTCCACCAGTGTCACCCCGACATCGACGACCGGAAACCCGAACGGCCCCTTCTTCGTCGCCTCCTCCGCCGCCTCCGCGACCGCGGGAATGTATTGCCGCGGGACGGCGCCGCCGACGATGCGGTCGGTGAAGGCGAACCCCTCGCCCGGCGCGCGCGGGGCGATGTCGAGCGTCACGTCCGCGAACTGGCCGTGCCCGCCGGTCTGGCGCTTGAGCCGCGCGTGCTGGTGGACCGGCTTGCGAATGGTCTCGCGGAAATGGACCTGCGGCGCGGTGGTGGTGATCCTGAGGCCGGAGGCGCGGGCGAGCCGCTCGACCGCGGCGTGCAGGTGGATCTCGCCCTGGCCGGCGAGCACCGTCTCCCCGGTCTCCGGCTCGTGGGTGAGGCGAAGCGAGGGGTCCTCCTCGAGCAGCCTCGAGAGCGCGCCGGAGAGCTTCACCTCGTCCTTGCGGTCCGCCGTAGCGATCGCGAGCGCATAGACGGGCGGCGGCGGCTTCGGGAAACGGCAGGGGCTCGCCACCGAGCGTCGCACCGGTCGCCACCTGGTCGAGCCGGCCAAGGGCCACGAGATCGCCGGCTAGTGGCCTCGGCCACCTTCTGCCCTTCGTTGCCGGGAAAGCGGAGGATGCCGCCCACCCTGCCCTGCTCGAAGCTGGCGCCGTCGCGGACGAGGCCGCGCCAGATTCGGGCGTAGGAGAGCTTGCCCGCGTGGCCCGCGTAGCTCGTCTTGAAGACCTGGAGCAGCGGCGGGCCCTCCGGCTCGATCGCGAGCCGCGCCGCGGCGGTCTCGGCCGGCTCGGGCGTGTCGTGGCGGAGCGCCTTCCACAGCCGCGCGACGCCGTGGTTGCGCTCGGCCGCGCCCAGCAGCACCCCGGCGATTGCGCCCCCGGCGATGTCCTTCTGCAGCCGCTCGTAGACCTCGGCCGGGCTCGGCGCCACGCCCTCCAGCACCTTCTCGAGCAGCGCGTCGTCATGATCGGCGAGCGCTTCGAGCAGGCTCTCGTGCGCCTCCTTCTCCGCAGCCGCCGAGGCCGAGGGGATTCGCACCAGCTCGGAGACCTCGCCCGGGCGGTAGCGGTAGGCGCGCTCCGAGGCGAGATCGACGTAACCGGTGATAGCTGGGCCGGTCACCGCCTCGGTCTCGCGGATCGGCACCTGGCGCAGGACGAGCGGCCGCGTCGCCTCGGCCTGAAGGGCCCCGAGGCACTCGGCCAGCGGCGCCTCGAGCGTCTCGATCTTGTTGAGGAAGACGAGGAAGGGGATGCCCTCGTCCTCCAGCAGGCGGAAGATGGGGCGAAGTGCCGCCGCGCGGGCCGGCGCGGGCTCGGCGACGACGATCGCGATATCGGCCACCGTGAGCGCGGCGCGCGTCTCGTAGGCGAACTCGACCGAGCCCGGGCAGTCGAGCAGCGACCAGGCATCGCCGAGATAGGAAGCATGGGCGAGCTTTGCCTCGGTGGTCGTCTGGCGCGCGCGTGCCTCGCCGGGGCGGCGGAGCGGTGTGCCGGCGGCCGCCATCAGGGCCTCGAAGAGGGTGCTCTTGCCGCCGCCGAGGGGCCCGATCAGGGCCGCGACGCGCGGCGCGTGGCCATTGGGTTTCGCTTGCTCGCTGCTCATGGCTCTTCCTCCCGCGCCTATTGCGGGTGAGGCTAGAGCAGATCGCGGCCCGCTGGGAACCGCTCAGGCGGGCGGAAGGCCCCGCTCCCATGCGAGCGCGTGGGCGACGATCGTGGCGAGATCGTCGTGGCGCGGCCGCCAGCCGAGGCGCGCGCGGATGGCATCCGCGCCGGCGACGAGGCGTGCCGGATCGCCCGCCCGCCGCGGCCCGAGCCGCACCGGAAACGCCCGCCCCGAAACCTCCTTCACCGCCGCGATAACCTCGAGCACGGACGCGCCATGCCCGTAGCCGATGTTGAGTGCTGACACTCTCCCCGCCGCTTCGCAGATGATCGATCGCCGCGAGATGGGCGGAAGCGACGTCGCTCACATGCACGTAGTCGCGGATGCAGGACCCATCCGGCGTTGGATAGTCGGTGCCGTGGACGATGAGCTCGGCGCGCCTGCCGAGGGCTGCCTCGGCGGCAAGCTTGATGAGGTGCCCGGCGTGGTTGCTCGCCTCGCCGGCGCGCATCGCCGGATCCGCGCCGGCGACGTTGAAATACCGCAGTGCCGCGAAGCGAAGCCCGTGCGCGGCCTCGGCGTCGGCGAGCATCGTCTCCACCATCAGCTTCGAGGCGCCGTAGGGCGAGACCGGCTGCTTGGGCGCGTCCTCCTTGATCGGCACGCGCTCGGGCTCGCCATAGACGGCCGCGGTCGAGGAGAAGAGGAAGTGGGCCACGCCGGCGGCGAGGCCGGCCTCGATGAGTGCGAGCGACTTCGCCGTGTTCTCCCGATAATAGAACAGCGGCCGCCGGACCGATTCGGCGGGCGCGATGCGGGCGGCGAAGTGCGCGATCACGTCGATGTGAAAGCGGTCGACGAGATCGGCGATCAGCGCCTGGTCCCCGACATCGCCCACGAAGAGGCGCACGCCTTTCGGCACCAGCGCCGCACTCCCCTCCGAGAGATCGTCGAGCACCACCGCCTCCTCGCCGCGGTCGGCAAGGGCGAGGACGAAATGGCTGCCGACATAGCCGGCGCCGCCGGTCACCAAGACGGGCATGCGACCCTCCCGAGGAAGCCGCGAGCCGCGCGTGGCCGGGCGATGTGGGCGGTCGCCAAAGTGGCACAGGCGGGCGTCGCGGCCAATCCGCCACCCGCTCGGTTCCAAGCCGAACCGAAAGGGGATTGCCCCGGCACGCAAAATACCGTTACGCTGGCGCAGGAATCACGGACGAACGAAGCCATCCGGCTTCGTGTCTCAAATGCGACGAAGGGGAGGAACGGCGATGCTCGTACCGCACGGCGGGCCGGAGGCCCAGCCCGTCAATCGGTGGCGGCAGCTCGTGATCGGGATCGCCTGCATGATCCTCATCGCCAACCTGCAATATGCCTGGACGCTCTTCGTCCGCCCGATGCACGACGCGCACGGCTGGACGATCGCCGGCATCCAGCTCGCCTTCAGCATCTTCGTCGCCCTCGAGACCTGGCTCACCCCGCTCGCCGGATGGGTCGCCGACGGGCTCGGGCCGCGCCTCGGGCCGCGCGTCGTCGCCGGCACGGGCGGGGTGCTCGTGGCGCTCGGCTGGATCATCAATGCGATGGCGGGCTCGCTGCCGGCGCTCTATCTCGGCGCCATCCTCTCCGGCGCCGGTGCCGGCGCGGTTTACGCGACCGCGGTCGGCAACGCCGCGAAATGGTTCCCCGACCGGCGCGGCCTGGCGATCGGGCTCACGGCGGCCGGGTTCGGCGCGGGGGCGGCGCTCACCATCATCCCAATTCGGCTGGTGATCGCGGGCGGCGGCTATGGCGCCGCGTTCTTCTGGTTCGGGCTGATCCAGGGTGGGATCATCGTGCTCATCGCGCAGTTCCTCCGCGCGCCGAGCCGGCCCGAGCGCGTGGCGGCGGCGAAGGTGGCCAGGGTGCCGCAGTCGCGGCGGAGCTATGGGCCGCGCGAGGTGCTGGCCTCGCCGGTGTTCTGGATTCTCTGGGTGATGTTCATCCTGATCGCGGCGGCCGGGCTGATGGTGACCGCCCAGCTCGCACCGATCGCCCGGGCGTACCATGTCTCGGGGGTCGTGATCCTGCTCGGCGGCAGCGTGCTCACGATCGCGCTCATCATCGACAATGTGCTGAACGGGCTGGCACGGCCTTTCTTCGGCTGGGTCTCGGACCAGATCGGGCGGCCGTACACGATGGCGATCGCCTTCACCTTGGGCGCGGTCAGCTATTGGCTGCTCGGCACGCTGGGGTCGAACCCGTGGCTGTTCGTTCTCTTTTCCGGGATGATCTTCTTCACCTGGGGCGAGATTTTCTCCCTCTTCCCCTCGATGTGCACGGACCTCTTCGGGCCGGAGTTCGCGACCGCGAATGCGAGCCTCCTCTACACCGCGAAGGGCGCGGCGGCTTTCCTGGTGCCGCTCGCCAACGTGCTGAGCGCGAGCACGGGAAGCTGGCACGGGGTGTTCGTGCTGGCCGCGCTGATGAACGCGGCGGTGGTGGTGGCCGCGCTCACGATCCTGCGCGGCGCCGCGGCGCGGCATCACGACGAGGCTGCGACGCTGCCGGCCGCCGGCCGGCCAGTCACTTAGAGCCGCGCGCGGCCGATCGTTTCCGGCGGGGGCCCGTGTTATAGGCCGCGCCCGTGTACGCGTACGGCGATTTCCGCGGCTACGACGCATGGGTGCGCGAATGCGACACGCTCGACGAAGCGGCGCGTGAGGCCATCCGGGCGCAGGCCGCGAACGCCTTGGCGCGCGGCCGCTTTTCTCGCTCGTCCTGCTCGATGAGGGCGGGCCGGCACCGGAAACGGCGGCGACGATCGCCTCGCTCGAGGCGCAGCTCTATCCCGACTGGGAATTGTGGGCGGCCCACCCCGGGGCGCCCGAACATCCCCGAGTTCGGCCGATCCGGGCAGCGGACACGCTGGCGGAACTCCTCGACGACGCCGTCGGGACCGCGCGCGGGGAGTTCATCCTCCCCCTGCCGCCCGGCGCGGTGCTCGCCCCGCACGCGCTCCATGCGCTGGCCGCTTCGATCGCCGAAGATCCGGAGGTCGATCTTCTCTACACGGACGAGGACCGGATGGACGCGGCCGGGAACCGCTGCCTCCCCTGGTTCAAGACCGGCTGGGACCCCGACCTCGCGCTCGGGCGCGACGCCGTGGGCCTGCTCGCCGCCTATCGGCGGGATTTTCTCCGGCAAATCGGCGGTGCCCCGGAAGCGGGCGCGGAGACGCTGCTCTACGAGCTTTCCTTGCGCGCCGGGTATGCAAGCGTGCCGGGGCGCATCCGGCACATTCCTTCCGTGCTTTGCCATCGGCGCGGGGCCGCGTGGGACGCGGCGGCGGCGCGCGAATCCGCCCGCCGGCACCTGGCGCGGCGCGGCGAGGAGGCGAGCCTCGTGCCGGCGCCGCTCGCCCCGCTTTGGAGCCGGGTCGTCCGCGCCCTCCCCGACCCTCCCCCGCTCGTCTCGATCATCATGCCGACGCGCGATCGGCCGGAGCTGCTCGCGCGCGCCGCCGACGCGGTGCTCGCGCGCACGGAGTATCCGGCGATCGAGCTTCTGATCGTGGACAACGAGAGCCGGGAGCCGGCGGCGCGGGACCTGCTCACCGATTTGGCGGCCGATCCGCGCGTGCGCGTGCTCCCCTCACCGGGGAAGTTCAACTTCGCCGCCATCAGCAACCAGGCGGCCTGCGAGGCGCGCGGCGAAGTCCTCGTGCTGCTCAACAACGACATCGACGTGATCGGCCGGTTCTGGCTCGCCGAGCTCGTTTCCCACGCGCTGCGGCCGGAGGTGGGCGCGGTGGGCGCGAAGCTGCTCTACCCGGACGGGCGGGTGCAGCACGCGGGGATCGTGCTCGGGCCCGGCGCGCTCGTCGGGCACCAGTTCCGCTACGCGAGCCGCCACGACCCCGGCCCGCAAGGCGAGTGCGCGCTCACCCGCACGGTCTCGGCCGTGACCGGCGCGTGCCTCGCCCTCCGCCGCTCGGTCTTCCTCGAGGCGGGCGGGATGAACGAGACCGATTTCGCGGTCGCCTTCAGCGACATCGATCTATGCCTGCGCATCGGCGAGTACGGATACCGGATTGTCTGGACGCCGTTCGCCGAGCTCTATCACTTCGAGGGCGGCACGCGCGGCTACGACGATACGCCCGAGAAAGCGGCGCTCTTCAGCAAGGAGGAAAAATCCTTCGGCGCGGCCTGGGGCGCGCTCCTGGACGCGGACCCGTACTACAACCCGAACCTCATTCAAAAATGGGACATCCTCGCGCTCGCAACCCCGCCGCGGCGGCCTTCGATCTGGGCGCCGGGGGGGCGGAACACGCAGTGGTAGAAGTTACGCATTTAACAGTTCAAAGATTTGAATAATTATATGAGACGCACTTAACACATCATCGCGAATTCTCAAATTTGGTTGCGCCAATTGACGGCAGCACCTAGAGAAAAGCGATGGGCTTCCGCTTCCCTCTCAGGGGATCGACGATCGCGGCTCGGCCGGCAGGCGCCGGCGCGTGAGCATGAACCAGGCGAGCGAGGTCCGGCCGCGCGGTGCCCTGCCGAGGGAGGCCGGCGCCGAAGACGAGGGCCCCGAGGTTCGCCGGCGCAAGCAAGCCGAGCGCGAACGGGACGCGGCCGCCTTCCGCGCGACCGAGGCCGCGCGCCGCGCCGCGCTTGCCCGCCGTGACGCAGCTGAGCAGCGCGCGCGGGCGGAGGCGGCGGAGGCGATGATTTCCCGCACGCGGGCGGAGCTTGCCCGCGTGGCGGGCGAGCGCGACGCGCTGCTGCACTCGACATCCTGGAAGATGACAAAACCGCTCCGGGCCGCCGGCCAGCGCCTTCCGACGGGCCTGAAGGGCGCCCTTCGGGGCGGTGTTGGGTTGGCGCTCCGCGCAGCGCGGCTCAGGCCTCCGGCCAGGCGGCAGGAGCATAGCGGATAGCGCGCCCCTCTCGGGGTTCGCTGCGGGGGGTGCTCCGCTCACGGCCGGACGGATCACGGCGCGCTGGGGATGACCATGCTTGAGATCGCCCTGGGGAGCGGTTAGTCATTGGCTGCCTGTTCGCAAACCGCCTGCCAGAGCGTATCGACCGGTCCGCGTCCGCGAGCCCGTTTCCCTCACCCTCGGCGGCGGACAGGTTATGGGCCGCAGCGCCCCCGTTGCGTCGGGAGGGCGCATCGTTGTGTTCGCTCGCAAGCGGCGAGTTTCCGGACCGGGGCCCGCGGCCGAGGAAGGACGCTATCGCTTGGACGAACCCAACCCTCCCGTTCGTGATCATCTGACCGGCATCGAAGGCGGCCTCGCGCATCTGGCGAGCCCCGCGCTCGATCCTCTTTTCTGGCACGCGGAGCGGCTTGGGGCAGTGAGCGGGTGGTGGCTGCACGTGCCCTTCGCGCACTGGATCGTGGCCGCGGCCGCGCCGCGCACGCTGGTCGAGCTTGGCACCTTCACCGGCGTTTCCTACGCGGCGTTCTGCCAGGCCGTGGTGCGCAGCCGGCTCGGCACGCGCTGCCACGCGGTCGATACCTGGCAAGGCGATCCGCACGCCGGCGAGTACGGAGAGGAAGTCTTCGAGGAGTTCCGCGCCTTCCACGACGAGCGCTACGCCGGCTTCTCGACGCTGCTGCGCAGCACATTCGACGAGGCGCGCGATCATATCGAGAACGGCTCGATCGATCTCCTGCATATCGACGGCTTGCACACCTACGACGCGGTGCGCCACGATTTCGAGGCCTGGGCGCCGAAGCTTTCCGACCGCGGCGTCGTCCTCTTTCACGACACGAGCGAGCGGCGCGACGACTTCGGAGTTTGGATTCTGTGGTCCGAGCTCCGCGAACGCTACCCGGCCTTCGAGTTCTTTCACGGCCACGGACTTGGTGTCCTCGCCGTCGGGCCGCGCGCGCCGCCGGCGGTCGCGACGCTCTGCGCGCTCGACCATTGGGCGGCAACCACCGTGCGCGACCGCTTCCACAGCCTCGGGGAGCACTGGCTGCGCGATACGTCCGACAGGATCGCGAGCCGCGAATTCGAACGCCGCCGCGCCGCCGCGGAGGCGGCGCGCGCCGAGGCGGTGGCGCGCGCCGAGGAGGCCGAGGGCAAGGCCGCACAGGCGATGGCGCGAGCCGAGACGGCGCAAGCGCTGGAGCGCGCAAAAGAGGAGGCGCGCAAGCGTGCCGAGGCCGAACGGTCGGCGCTGCTGAGCGGGCAGGCAAGCCACGCAGCGCGGGAGGCGGCCTACCAGGCCGCGCTCGCGCAGAAGGACGCAGAGGTCGCGAGCCTCGCGGCGCGGGCCGCACAGGCGGAGGAGTACCTTCAGGCGACCCTTCGCTCGACGAGCTGGCGCCTGACCGCGCCGCTGCGCCGGATCGGGTCGCGCAGCCCGACTTTCTCCCGCTACGCGCGCCGCACCGTCAAACTCGTATGGTGGACGGCCACGCTGCAAATACTCCGGCGGTATCGTGCCTGGAGAGACGCGCAACGGACGCGCGCGGAGGCTGGGGACCTATCGCAGCCCGGTCCGCCGGAAGTGCCGGCAAGCCTGGATCGCGTCGAGGTTCTTGAGGACGGCGGCCCCCCCGCCTTGTGGTTCTTCGCCGGCGACACCTTCGATTGGCTCCAGAACCACGAGCGCCTGACCGGCGTGGGGCGCGTGACGGTGGAATTGTTCCTCGCTTCCCGCGATTGCGAAGGCTGGCGCGAGGTAACGCCCTGCGTCCTCGACGACGCGGGCGGGATGCTTGTCGCCATTTCGCGCGAGGAGACCGCCCGCTATCTCGAGCAGCGCGTACTCGGCGACGCATTGCCCCGCGATCTTGCACGGGCGCCTTCGCCAGAACGAGGGCGGCCTGTCCGGCGCGGCGATCATGTTCTCTTCACTGGCGTCGTCTGGAGAAACACCTACACAGACCTCTTTCGGGAGCTCTCCGCGCGTCGCGTCCGCTTCAGCGTGCTGGTCCACGACGTCATCCCGATCCAGCAGCCGGATCTCGTTGGCCAACAGTACAGCGATATGTTCCGGGACTGGCTGGGGACGACGCTGAACCTAGCCAGCGTTATCTTCGTCTCGGGCACCGCTGTCAGGGATCAGATCCTGAGATGGGCGATCCTTTCGGGTCTTTGCGTGAACGCCCGCGTCGTCCCGATAGGGTTTGGCCACCCGAGCGTTGAGCATGCGCTTTCTCCTGAAGAGCTAAAGGCGAGACCGGCAGTCTCGCGCGTAGAGGTCGAGTTGTTCGTGCTTTCCGTCGGGACGATCGATACCCGGAAGAATCAGCTTCTGCTGTGCCGGCTGTGGTCACGGCTCATCTCTGAGATCGGCTGTTCCCGCGTGCCGCAACTCGTGCTCGTCGGGCGCGACGATCTGAAGATCGCGACGCAGGATGATGCCTCCGCCTCCCTCCTCGCGACGGGCAAGCTTGCCATCCTCGAGGGCATCGGCGACGCCGAGCTGGCAGGGCTCTATCGTGCATGCCTGTTCACGATCTTTCCATCGCTGAGCGAGGGATACGGGCTTCCCGTGGCGGAGAGCCTTCAGTACGGGAAGCTTTGCCTTGCCTCCGACCTGGCGGTGATTCATGAGCACGCGGGGGAGCTGCCCTGGTATTTCGATCCCAAGGACGAGGCGGCCGCGTACGGGCTGCTTCGCAAGGCCATCGAGGATCCTGAGGCGAGGAGACTGACCGAGCGGACGACAGAGGAGCTATATCGTCCCGGTTCCTGGGCGCCCGCATGCCAAGCGATCTCTGACGCCGTTTCGAAGCAGCTAGGCGATGAGGATGATGCCCCCTCGCCGATCCAGTTCCAGCGCCCGGACGTGCCCGGCGTGCCCGCATCGGTGCCGGCGGCGGCTGCGGCGGAAGCCACGCGCTGGTGCAGCGAGGTCGCCCCTGACGTTTCGATCATCATCATCAACTGGGACTCGGCGCGACTTGCCCTCGAATGTGTGAGACAGGTCTGGGCGAACACGGAGGATGTGCGCTACGAGATCATCATCGTCGACAATGGGAGCGAACGCCGCGATGTAGCGCCATTACGGTCCCTCGGTTCAGGCGTCCGGCTGATCGAGCTCGGCGTCAACCGCTTCTTCGGTGAGGCCAACAACATAGCGGTCGAGGCCTCCAGGGGTCGGTACATCTGCTTCCTCAACAACGATGCGTTCGTTCGGCGCGGTTGGCTGCGACATCTCGTGGACGCTCTCGAGCGTGTGCCGGAGGCCGGCACGGCCGGACCGCTCTTCCTGTTTCCGGACAACACGATCCAGGAGGCGGGCGGCGCGATCGATGAAAACGGATACCCGATTCGGTTCGGCCGCGGCCGCCCTGCGGACGAAGCCGAATTCCTCGTTCCGAAGGTTGTCGATTACATTTCCGCGGCCACGCTTCTCATCCCGCGCGAGCTATTCCTGGCGGCAGGTGGGTTCGATCTGGCCTACGAGCCGGCCTATTATGAGGACACCGACCTTTGCTTCAAGCTCCGCGCGTTGGGAAGGAGCGTCTGGTACTGCCCCGATGCAAGGGTGATCCACATCGAGGGCTCGGCGGCCAATGATGACCCTCTTGCGGCGGCACGTCGGAAGGCTCTCGGCGACCTCAACCGGGAGAAGTTTACCGCCCGCTGGGGCCGATATCTGAAGAGCCGCTCGGAAAGGGAGTTAGAGCTCAGTAGCATGGGATCCAACGCGATGCCCCAGAGCACGGGCGTTCCTCGCGCAGACCCCGACAGGAAGACCGCTATCGTGTACACGCCCTTTGACCTCACTCCCGGTGGCGGCGAGCGTTATTTGTTGACGCTGGCGTCGGCGCTGACGCGGGATCACGCGGTCACTGTCGTGACACCCCGTCGGTACAGCTTTCTCCGCTTGCTCGGCTTGGGTCGGGAGCTTTCCATCGATCTCTCAACCTGCCGGATGATGACGGAAGGCGAGTTTCTCTCGGCGCCGAAGCCGGACCTGATGGTCACGATGGGAAACCACGTCGTTCCGCCGATTGCAGCCCGCTCCGAAAACGGCATCTACGTCTGCCAGTTCCCGTTTCCCATGCCCCTTGAGGAAATTGAGGCCGGGAAACACCTGCTGGCCGAATATCGATGCATCATTGCGTACTCGGAATACGCAAAGGCCCATGTATTTGCCCAGCTTAGTGCCTACCAGCTCCCGCAGGTGCCCATAATCGTGATTGCGCCGCCCGTACCGCCGGTAAACCCGAGCGCCGCCGGCAAGAAAAACCTAATTCTTTCCGTCGGCCGCTTCTACGCCGGCGGCCATAACAAGCGCCATGACCTGATGATCGAGGCGTTCAAGGCGGTGCTAGAGCGGGTTGGCGGCGATCTCGAACTGCGCCTGGCGGGCTCCTCGATGCCGACCCCCGAACACATGGACCATTTGGACCAGTTGCGTGAAATGGCGGGGGATCTTCCGATATTCTTCCATGTCAATGCCAAGTCGGAAGAGCTTTCAGCCCTTTATTCCTCCGCGGGCGTCTACTGGCACGGGGCGGGCCTCGAGGCGGACCTCAAGAATGACCCGGAGCAGGCGGAGCACTTCGGCATTGCAATTATCGAGGCAATGTCGGCCGAGTGCGTGGCACTGGCGTTCAGCGCGGGTGGCCCGCGCGAAATAATTACTCACGGAACGAACGGTTTCCTGTACGGGTCTGCGGACGAGTTGCAGGACCTGACGGTGCGCATTTTGGATGATGACTTCGCCGATCGACGCGCGGCGATCGGCCGAGCCGCGCGGGCGACGGCATCTCTGTTCACCCCTGACAACTTCGTTCGGAGGGCACGGGAGATTGTCTCTGAGCTCGGCGGCGCGGTGTCAGGGCTTGGCGGCGAAGGGGGCGAGGTCCTGGCGGGACGCTCGGCGCAGCTGCACGCGGCCGCCGTCGGCGACGCGGAGGGCGAAAGTTCGGAGCAACTCTCGGACGCTGGTGTGGCCGGCAAATGAGGATAGTCAGGGTCCGCGGGCCGCGATGCTTGGCGGCCGGACAGGCGGGCCCGCAAATATGCAGCGAGCCCGAGTATAACGGAAAGAGAAAAACAGCAGAGTGCGAGGGGAAGTCCAATGGACCGAAAGGGTAGCGGAACATGATGAAAGCCTTCGTGAATAAGGGAAAACGGGAACAGAAGCATCGCCGACCAGGTTTTGAAGCGAAGCGGGTCGACCCAGCTCACGGGCACCGCATAGGGTGAGCGGAACCAGGCGTTGAAGAACGGGAACGTGGGGCTGCCATAGTGCGCGTCGAGCGCAATCATCCACGGCCCGGCGGTGAGCAGGAAGCTCACCACCCCCGAGACGAAGAGCCGCAGGATCGTGCCAATTCGCGAAAGCCAGAGCGGGGGGGCGAATCAGAAGCGCACCGGCCGCTGCAAGCACGTAAACACCGTTCGTGCATTTGAGCCCGGCCGCGGCCCCGACGCAGACGCCGGCCGCGACGATTTTCCACCCCGAGCGCCGGCGGTCCGCGCCGCGGAGGGCCTACACGATGAGCAGCACGCCCAGCATGACCGGCACGGCGAGCGTTACATCGCGCATCGTAGAGCCAAGTTCCGAAATCGCAAGCGGTCCGCTCAGGGCGATCGCCGCCGCCACGAGCGCGATCGCAGTGTCGGGGAGGCTTCGGTCGAGGCGCCCGAGTCCGCGGATGATCGCGAAGACCAGGAAGACGTTGACGCCTTGGACGGCCCCGAGAAGGAAGCCCGCGAGCCGCGGCGGCAGGTACGCGATCGCCAGATATTGCGGGATGTCCAGCGCGGGATTGAGGAAGCTCTGCAGTTGGGCCGGCGCGATGTTGGTCCATGAGTGGCCCGTCCAGGCCGCCCAGCCGTTGTAGAAATGATAGTTGAAAAGGTCCCGGTTGAGCTCCTTGTCGCTCCGGACGCTGAGCAGGCCGTAGACGACCGCGCCCACCACGAGAATCACGCCGTCGACGAAGCGCGGGACCTCGAATGCTCCGACTCGGAGCGCACGTTCCCCTGTTCCTGACTGCGTTACCGTAGCCATCTCGTCCGGTCCGACGCCTGAATGAAAGCTCCTGAGCCCGCGGAGAGACTAATCGCCCGCCGCGCGCGAGGGAATACGCGGCACCGGGGGCGGCCCTGCCCGACGCTCGAGCGCGCCACGGAAGCGAAACCGCCAGGGGCGCGAGCCAACCGTCGGCGTCGCGGCGCCAACTATGGGGAGCCGAAGCCGCCCCGAGCCGGCGGTTGCCGGGCCGGCACCGGACGGTCCAGGATGCGGCCGTTCATCTAACCACAGGAAGCATGGCTCCCAGTGCCGCCGAGGCAACCTTGACCAGCGATTTGCGCCGCGAAGCCCCGTGCGATCCGACCAGGCCTCGCCGATGACGGACGTCCGTACCTCGCCCGGCGCCGTGGACAGCGGGTATTACGAGATTGTGACGCCCGGGTCCCTGGCGGAGCGCCTCGCGATCTTTGCCCGGGACCGCATCTACGACGACTTCATCCGCCTCTGCCGGCCCCGGCCGGAGGACACGATCCTGGACGTGGGCGTCTCCGACGTGATCGGGGAGGCAGCAAATATGATGGAGCGCCGGTACCCGTACCCGCAGCGGCTTACCGCGGTCGAACTCGGGACCGCGGAGGAATTTCGCACCACTTTCCCCGACGTGACCTATCGCCAGATCAAGGCGAACGAACCGCTTCCCTTTCCAAACGGAGCGTTCGACATCGCCGCCTCCAATGCCGTGCTCGAGCATGTCGGCAGCGTGGAGAACCAGCTTCGCTTCGTCTCCGAACTGATGCGCGTCGGGCGGCGCGTGTTCATAACCGTTCCGAACCGCTTCTTTCCCGTGGAGCCCCACACCGGGATTCCCGTTCTCCACTGGACGGACTCCGGCTTTGCCCTAACCTGCCGCCTGCTCGGCAAAAAGGCGTGGACCGAGAAAGAGAGCCTGATCCTGATGTCGCTCAGGAAGCTTCGCGCCCTCTGCCCTCCGGGCGCACAAGTTGAGGTCGGAAGGACCGGAATTCCGCTCGGACCGTGCAGCGCCAACCTCTATCTCTTCTCGGACGAGCGAACCACCGCCTGAGAGCACGCGGCGGCTACGGGATCGGCGGAGGCGTCCGCCGGCACGGCTTCCCGGGCAAGATAGGCGAGTCGCTTGAACTCACGCCGGCCGCGCGCCACCGAATCGAGAATAATGCCCGAGGTGAACGAGAGGAAGGCGAGCACTGTGAGCCCCAGGGCGAGGATGGCGGTGGGCAGCCGCGGCACGAGCCCGGTGGCCCAGAACTCGATCACCACCGGAATGCCGAGTGCCAGGCCCGCGAGCAGGAGCACTCCGCCGATGGCCGAAAAGAGGAGGAATGGCTTTTCCTCTTTCACGAGCAGCAGGATGGTCCGAAGAATGCGAACCCCATCGGACCAGGTGCTGAGCTTCGATTCCGAGCCCTCCGGCCTGCCGCGGTAGGCGGTCGGCACTTCTCCGATGGGCATCTGCAAGGCAAGCGCGTGGACCGTGAACTCGGTCTCGGTCCCGAACCCGCCGACCAGGGCCGGAAAGGATTTCACGAACCGGCGCGAGAAGACACGGTAGCCCGAGAGCATGTCGCTCGTCCGGTTGCCGAACAGGAGGCGGACCAGCCCGGTCAGCAGTTGGTTGCCGAGCCGATGCCCGCGCCGGTAAGCGGCTTCCCCCTCCCCCGTGCGCGAGCCGGTCACCATGTCGAGCGTCTCATCCGCGAGCAGGCGCAGCATCGCCGGCGCAGCGGCGGCATCGTAGGTGTCGTCGCCATCGACCAGCACGTAGGCGTCCGCCTCGATATCGGCGAACATCCTCCGCACGACGTGGCCTTTGCCCTGAAGCCTCTCGCGCCGCACCAGCGCGCCGGCGCGCTCGGCCGCCTCAACCGTGCCGTCGCGAGAATTGTTGTCGAAGACATAGACCGCAGCGTGCGGCAAGGCAGCGCGAAAATCCGCCACGACCTTCCCGATCGTGACGGCCTCGTTGTAGCAGGGGATCAACACCGAAACGCGGAACGTCATCGGCACACTCCGAGAGCGTCACGACTTTAGATCATCGCCATCGAGTCCTGGCTTGGCGGTCACCGGCGCGATAAGGGGCACCGCAACCGTGTCCGGCGGCGCCACATCGAATCCGCCGCCCGCTCGAAAGACGGGCCAGCCGAGGCGCAAGCGAGACATACGCGCTTATCATATCCTTCAGATGTTTATGGAGCAGCCAGGGACCTTTCCTCAGGCCGCGGGAGGTGGCGCGGTTCCGATCGACCTTCTCGTTGCCGCAAGGTTCGGGGCGAGGCCATTTCCGGCCCTGATCCGGCGAAGCCGTCTGCCGTCCCGGAGCTATGGGGCGGTGCCGGCCCCAGGTCGGGGCCTTCCCCATCCGATCCCGAGACGCTGACACATCGGGCCGACGCTCAGACCGCCCTCCGGGAATTCGCTCTCATGGCCGCCTCAAGCTCGCTCGACGAATTCAATGCGCTGCTCGAGCAGATCGGCAACGGCGTCCCGAACGCCGAGCAATACGAGCGAATGTCGAGCCTCATTCTCACCTTTCCGCAGGCGCGCAAGCTCTCCGGCATGAACCCGTTCAAGCCGGGCTACAAAGAAGCCGCGATGGAGCTCTATCTGTCGCTGCGCGGCCGTGCCGAGCAGGGCTATCTCGCGACGCGCGACGAAGCGCCGGCGACGCCGCTGCCGGAAGACCTCTGGACCGGCCTTGTACCTTGGTCGTTCCGGGACGCCAGGATGGTATCCCGGCACCTGCTCGCCTGGGGCCATATCTTTGCCCACCTGAACCTGCCTGCGGGCGGCGCGCTGCTCGAATACGGGCCGGGCAGCGGGCAACTGCTGCTTATCGCGGCGCGTCTCGGGTACCGCGCCTGCGGCGTCGACATCGACAGGGTGGCGTTGGATGGCATCCGCGCGCAGGCAGCGCATCTCAATCTGCCGGTCGAAACCGAGCGTGCCCGGTACGGGAACGGTTTTGATGGCGACCGTTCGACACCATCCGGTTCTACGAGGCGTTTCATCATGCCTTCGACTTCGACGAGCTGTTGGTCCGTCTGCATGACCGGCTGAAGCCTGGCGGACGCGTCGTCCTAGGGGGTGAGCCGGTCGTCGGCGGTGTGACCGACGGCATCCCGTACACATGGGGTCCACGGCTGGACGCTCTGTCGGTATTCTGCATGCGCCGCTTCGGGTGGATGGAGCTGGGCTTCACCCACGGATATCTGATGAGGGTCGCTCGCCTCAAGGGCTGGAAACCAACATTCTACCGATTTCGGCATTCGGACGGCGGACCGATTTACGTCCTCGAACCTGCTAGCCGAAGGGCGCGGACCGCGCCATCGCCGCCATCCGAGGCCCGGCGGCTTGAGCTCGCGGTGATGTGCGCATCCGCGTGCTGGCGCATCACCGAGTCCGCTGCGTGCGTCGAAAAGCCTGCTCCGCCGGTTGCGAGCCTTCGGGCGATAAATTCCCGCCCGCGGCCCGACGTTCATCGGCACGGCGCGCACCAGGGCCCCTCATTTCGAAGGCACCACGACAAGCCTTACCAGCCCAAGGCCGAGGTGGCGCCGATCGATGCTGAACCCAAGATCGATCGGGCGCGTCGGGCGCGCGATGCGAAGACGCAGCATGTTGTCGCCGGCATGGAGCGCGCCGGCCGGGCAGGTGACCTCGGCGTGCGGCTGGTGCAG
>CAVUZJ010000005.1:0-796804 GCA_963745975.1 uncultured Pseudomonadota bacterium | reverse complement strand
GCTGCTGCTCGGCCTCTCCGAGAATCTCTTCATAGCACTCCTGCCGGATCCGAGCCGCGGCCCCTCCTACGCCAACGCCTTCGGCCTCTTCATCATGATGCTGGTGCTGCTGTTCCGTCCGACGGGCATCTTCGGCCGCCAGCACGTCGCCATGGACTAGAAGGTGCGACGTCTCGACCTCGCGTTCGGGGTGCTCCTCGCGCTCCTCGCCGGGATCTTCCCGTTCCTCGTCAACGCCTATTGGCTGCACGTCATGATCATCGGGATGATGTTCGCGATCATGGCGGCGAGCTGGTCGCTGCTCGCAGGCTATGCCGGCCAGTTCTCCTTCGGCCATATGGCCTTCGTCGCGATCGGCGGCTACACCGCGGCGCTGCTCGCGACGGGGATCGGCTTGCCGCTGCCGCTCGGCATGCTGGCCGGCGTCGTTCTCTCGGCGCTGGTCGGCGGCGGCGTCGGCGGGATCTGCCTGCGCATGAGCGGCCCCTATCTCGCCATCTTCACCATGGCCTTCTCCGAGGTGCTGCGCATTATCATCGTGACCGAGGTCGAGGTCACCGGCGGCGCCGGCGGCATCACGGTGCCGCCATTGTTCCATGCCAAGACCGATTTTCCCTACTACTACCTAATCCTCGCCCTTCTCGTGGTCTCGGTCGGCGGGATGATGGCCGTGGTCTCCTCGCGCTGGGGTCTTTTCTTCCGCGCGATCCGCGAGAACGAGCAGGCGGCGGCCGCGGCGGGGGTGAAGGTCACGCGCTTCCGGATCATCGCGTTTGCGATCGCGAGCAGCCTCGCCGGGCTCGCGGGCGCCTTCTACGCGCCCTACATCGGCATTCTCACGCCCGACGTCGCCTCGCAGGACCAGATGGGCCTCGTCGTCGCGATGGCGATCGTCGGCGGAATGGAGAGCCTGCCCGGCGCCGTCGCGGGTGCGATCGCCGTCGAGTTCCTGGTCGAGGCGCTGCGCAGCTACGGCCAGTGGCGGCTCGTGCTCTTCGGCGCGCTCCTTCTCTTCACCATGCGCTTCGCCCGCAATGGTCTGATCGCGCCCGCCTGGCTCCGGCTGCGCTGGCTTGCCACGCCGCGCGCCGCGCGGCTCGGCCCGGAGGCGGCGGACTGATGAACGGCGCCCCGCCGCTGATCGAGGCCGTCAGGCTCGCCAAGCATTTCGGCGGCATCTTCGCCGTCGATCACCTCGACTTCGCCGTGCATGAGGGCGAGCTGGTCGGGCTGATCGGCCCCAACGGCTCGGGCAAGACGACGACGATCAACCTGCTCACCGGCCATCTCAAGCTCGACGGCGGCGGCGTCCGCGTCCGCGGTCACGCGGTCGCCGGGCTGCCGGCGAGCGGCTTCGCGGCGCGCGGCGTCGGACGGACCTTCCAGATCACCCAGCTCTTCAGCCGCATGTCGGTGCTCGAGAACATGCTGGTGCCGGGCCTCGCCCGTCCCCGCGCGCACAAAGCGCACGTCGTCCGCGAAGCCCGCCGCCACCTCGAATTTCTCGGCCTCGCCGCGCTCGAGACCCTCGCCGCCAAGAACCTCTCGGGCGGTCAGCAAAAGCTGCTCGAGCTCGGCCGCGCGCTGATGCTGGAGCCGAAAATCCTCTTTCTCGACGAGCCCTTCGCCGGCGTGAACCCCTATCTTCGCGACGAGATCATCCGCTTCGTCCAGACCCTCCACGCCGACGGCCGCACCTTCGTGATCGTCGATCACGACCTCGACGCGATCCAGCGCCTGGTCCATCGCCTCGTCGTGATGTCGCGCGGCAAGAAGATCGCCGACGGCCCGCTCGCTTCGGTGCGCGAGAACCAGGACGTGATCAAGGCCTATTCGGGAACGTGATGCTGAGCCCCGCTCCCAGCCTCTCCGCGCGCAACCTCGCCGCCGGCTACGTGCCGGGGATCGAGATCCTGCACGGCGTCTCGGTCGATGCCTGCCCGGGCGAGATCCGCTGCGTGCTCGGGCCGAACGGCACCGGGAAATCGACCCTGCTCAAGGTGCTCTACGGATTCCTCAAGCCCTCCACAGGCGAAATCCGTTGCGGCGGCGCCGTGACCACCGGCGTCGCCCCGCACGCGATGGGCCGCCACGGCGTCGCCTATCTGCCGCAGCGGCCGAGCGTCTTTCCCTTCCTCTCGGTCGAGGTCAATCTCCGCCTCGGCGCCTGGAACTTCCGCCGCAAGCACGCCGAGGTGAAGCGTAAGATCGAGCGCGCCTACGCGCAGTTCCCCATCCTCGCCGAACGGCGCAACCAGACCGCGGGCACGCTTTCGGGCGGCCAGCAGCGCCAGCTCGAGTTCGCCCGCAGCCTCTTCACCGAGCCCAGCGTGTTCCTCATCGACGAGCCCACCGCCAGCATCGAGCCCCGCATCAGTGCTCAGATCTACGAGCTGATCCGCGGCCTCGCGCGTGACGGCAAGGCGATCCTGCTCGTCGATCAGAACATCAAGGGCGCGCTCGGCATCGCCGACTATGTCTACGTGATGCGCACCGGCACGCTCTATACCGAAGGCCCGCGCGCGGAATTCGGCGACGACGTGGAGCTCCTCGTCAGCCAGTGGCTCTACACCCACCACGCGCCGGCGGCGCGGCAAGGCGGATAAGCAAGGGGCTTTGCCCCTTGCAACCCCAGCAAAGGCGGAGCCTTTGCAATCCATTACTTAAAAAACCGTCCCGCGAGCGCCGCCGATCCCATCCCGCTGTCGCCGAGTGCGTATCGGCCCGATAATCACTCCGTGAGGTCTTGCTCGACCTGTGCGCGACTGGCAGGGGTGCATATATTGGCCTCCATGCCGGCTTTCGCCTGCGGGGGCAAGGCGTTCAGCTTCGTCTCACGCGCCTTTGCATCCGACCAAACTGCGGTCTTCTGCGCCTCCGTCATTCCGAGTTGCTGAAAAGCGTTCTGATAAGTCGTGTGAATTCTATCATTCAGGTTCCATCCGCATAGATCGCTTTGGCCCAGCAGATAGCCAACCGATGGCCCGAGCAACGCGGTGATAGAATTGGGCACCGCGGCATCGGCTCGAGCAACCGCCAGCGCGACCAGCAGACCGCAAACGACGACAGAAACGAATCGCATGACTTCTCCTGGATCTTGCACGGAACTACGCCGTTCGCGTCCGCATTTTCAGGATGCGATTCCGGCTTTCCTCCGAGCTCGCTATCGACGGCAGATCGAGTCTTGCCCCGATCTCATTTCGAGCCGGATACTCTATCATCGTGCCATTGCGGCGGCAAGCTGGTCTGCGCCCTTTGAAGTGGTCCATCCGTAATGTCGGTCTCCGGACCCACTATTGGAGCATGAGAGCCAAAAAGTACATAACACCCTGCTCTGACGAAATCCAAGGCGCCTTCGCCGTCCGATCGCGAAACCCGTCACGACCGCAGATGGAGGCCATCGCCGTGTTCCCGAGTCCGAAACGCGTGTTCCTGACCAAAGGCGTGGGGGTGCATCGCCATGCCCTCACCGCGTTCGAGTTCGCGCTGCGCGACGCCGACATCGAGCAGCAGAATCTTGTCTATGTATCGTCCATCCTGCCGCCGCGCTGCGAGGTCGTTCCGCGCGATGCCGGCGTGGAGGCGCTGAAGCCCGGCGACATCACCTTCTGCGTCATGGCCCGGTCGGAAACCAACGAGTTCGGGCGGCATCTCTACGCCAGCCTGGGCATGGCCAAGCCGCCGGACCCGGACATGTATGGCTATATCTCGGAGATTCACGGCTATGGCATGACCGCCGAGGAAAGCGGCGAGCAGGCCGAGGATCTTGCCGCGACGATGCTGGCCTCGACGCTCGGCCTCGATTTCGACCCCGAGGCGGCGTGGAACGAGCGCAAGCAGATCTACGAACACAGCAGCGTCATCATCGACAGTCGCTCGATCACGGCCGCCGCGGCCTGCGGCCCGGGCAATCGCTGGACCTGCGCGATCGCCGCTGCGGTGTTCCTGTTTTCCTGAGTTGCCTGTCGGAATCCCCCACCTCACCCTGCCCTCTCCGCCCCAGGGCGGAGAGGGAAAAGGAAGGGGGTCTGGGGCCTCAAGGCCCCAGCGGGGATGGGGCACCCAACGCGCTCGCGCGTTGGGACCCGTCCAGGGGCAGAGCCCCTGGTGCTCTTGACCTTGGCAGGGCAAAGATGGCTTGTCCGACCGGTAGCGGTGCGGAGCGCAGGATGGACGGGCATTTCTTCGAGGATCTCGCGGTCGGGATGAGCGCGAGTGTCGCAAAAACCATTACCGAGGCGGACATCGTGCTCTATGCCGCGGTCAGCACGGACACCAACCCCGTGCATATCGATGCCGAGGCGGCGGAGCGGTCGATCTTCAAGGGAAGGGTCGCGCATGGGATGCTCTCGGCCGGGCTCATCAGCGCGGCGCTCGGCACGAAGCTGCCGGGGCCCGGGACGATCTATCTCTCGCAGAGCCTCCGTTTCCGGGCCCCGGTGCGCCCGGGTGACACCGTCACCGCGACCGTCGAGGTCACGACGCTCGATCCCGAGCGCAAGCGGGCGACGCTCAAGACGACCTGCCTCGTCAAGGGCAAGCCGGTGATCGAGGGCGAAGCCCTGGTGCAGGTGCCGGCCCGTCCCTGATGGAGGTTCTCCGCGACTGGCGCGCGCTGCCGCCGGAAGCGCGCGGCGCCACCATTGCGCTCGGCAATTTCGACGGGGTGCATCGCGGCCACGCGCGCGTTCTCGCCGCCGCGCATCGCGCGCGGCCGGACGCCCCGCTTGGCCTGCTCACCTTCGAGCCGCATCCGCGCGAGCTGTTCCGCCCCGAGGATCCGCCGTTCCGGCTCACCCTTTCCGCCGAGCGGGCCGCTTCGCTCGCCGCACTCGGTGTTGCGATCCTCTACGAGCTGCCGTTCGACTGGCCGTTCAGCGAGCTTTCGGCCGAAACCTTCGTCACCGAGATTCTGCACAGGGGTTTGGGTGCGCGGCACCTCGCCTGCGGGCCGGACTTCGCCTTCGGCCACCGGCGCGGCGGCGACGTCGCGTTCCTCTCCACCCGTGCGGAGGCGCTCGGCATCGGGCTTTCGGTCGTGCCGCTGCTCGCCGACGCCGAGGGGCCGATCTCGTCCACGCGGATCCGCCGCCTGCTGCAGGAGGGCTATCCCGAGCGCGCCGCGATTGAGCTTGGCCGGCCGTGGGCGATCCGCGGCCCCGTGATCGCCGGCGACCGGCGCGGCCGGACGCTGGGCTTCCCCACCGCCAATATTCCCCTCGGCCGCCATCTCGAGCCCGCCCGCGGCGTCTATGCGGTCGCGGCACGCCTGCCCGGCGGCGAAGAGGCACGGGGGGTGGCCAATCTCGGCCGCCGGCCGACCGTCGCGAGCGGTGCGGAGAGCCGGCTCGAGGTGCATCTCTTTGACTTCGCTTCCGACCTTTACGGCGCCGAGCTTTCGGTCAGCCTGCTGCACTTCCTCCGCCCCGAGCGGCGCTTTCCCGACCTCGCCGCGCTCAGCGCCCAGATCGCCGCGGACGCGGCCGAGGCCCGCCGCATTCTTGACCTCTCGCTCCCCGCCTCCGCATAGTCCGGCCCGCCGCCGCGCCCACGGCCAGGCTTATTCCCCCAACCGTATTTCTCCCCCATATCTGCGGCCCCAGCCCGCCGGACCCTGCTCCCCTGGAACCAGTGATGACCGAACGCCGAGACGATTACCGCGACACCGTGTTCCTGCCCGCGACCTCGTTTCCGATGCGGGGCGAGCTCCGCAAGCTCGAGCCGCGCACCCTCGCCCGCTGGGCGGAGCGGGATCTCTGGGGAAAGCTCAGGCGGAAGAGCCGCGGCCGGCCGCTCTTCATCCTCCATGACGGGCCGCCCTACGCCAACGGCCACCTGCATATCGGCACGGCGCTCAACAAGATCCTCAAGGACGTCGTCAACCGCGCGCACCAGATGGCCGGGTTCGACGCCCTCTACATCCCCGGATGGGACTGCCATGGGCTGCCGATCGAATGGCGGATCGAGGAGGAGTATCGCGCCCAGGGCCGCGACAAGGACGCGGTGCCGATCATCGCCTTCCGCGCCGAATGCCGCGCCTATGCCGGGAAATGGATGGGCGTGCAGGGCGAGGAGTTCCGCCGCCTTGGCGTCGCCGGCGCCTGGGCCGACCGCTACGCGACGATGGATTTCCCGGCCGAAGCGGCGATCGCGGCCGAGATCGGCAAGTTCCTGCTCAACGGTGCGCTCTATCGCGGCCTCCGCCCCGTGATGTGGAGCCCGGTCGAGAAGACGGCGCTCGCCGAGGCCGAGATCGAGTACCACGACCACACGAGCGAGACCGTCTTCGTCCGCTTTCCGCTGGATCCCCTGCCGGGGAAAGACCTCGACGGGGCCGCGGTCGCGATCTGGACCACCACGCCCTGGAGCCTCCCCGGCAACCGCGCGATCGCCTGCGGCGCCGAGTTCGACTATGCGCTCGTGCATGTCGACAGCGTCGAGCCCGGCTCGCACGCGCGGCCCGGGGAAAAGCTCCTGGTCGGGCTCGCGCTGCTGCCTTCCTTCTGCGCCGCGGCCGGGATCGCCACCCATCATGTCGAGCGGATCCTCAAGGGAGCGGAGCTGGTCGGGCTCACCTGCCGCCACCCGCTTGCCGGAAGGGGCTACGAGCACAGGGTGCCGATCTTCGAAGCCGACTTCGTCACCACCGACCAGGGCACCGCCTTCGTGCCCATCGCTCCGGGCCACGGCGAAGAGGATTTTTCGCTGGGCCAGGCGCACGGGCTCGAAGTCCCCGACACGGTCGGGCCGGACGGCACCTTCAATGCCTGGGTGCCGCTCTTCGCCGGCCTGCACGTCTACAAGGCGGCCGACCCGGTGGCTGCCGCGCTCGAGGAAGCCGGCACGCTCATCGCGCGCGGCAAGATCCGGCATTCCTACCCTCATTCCTGGCGCTCCAAGGCGCCGCTCATCTTCCGCGCGACGCCGCAATGGTTCATCCGCATGGACGGGCCGGAGGACATCCGCGGCAAGGCGCTCGCCGCGATCGCCGAAACCCATTTCGTGCCACCCCAGGGCCGCACCCGGCTCGCCAGCATGGTGGCGCAAAGGCCGGACTGGTGCATCAGCCGCCAGCGCGCCTGGGGCGTGCCGATCGCGGTCTTCGTCTCGCGCCGCACGGGCGAGCCGCTGCGCGATCCGGCGGTCGTCGCGCGCATCGTCGAGGCCTTCGCAGCCGAGGGTGCGGATGCCTGGTATTCCTCCCCGCCCGAGCGCTTCCTCGGCCCCGACCGCGATCCTGCCGACTACGAGCAGGTGACCGACATCGTGGATGTCTGGTTCGAATCGGGATCGACGCACGCCTTCGTCCTCGAGGCGCGCGGCCTTCCCTGGCCGGCCGATCTCTATCTCGAAGGCTCGGACCAGCATCGCGGCTGGTTCCAATCCTCGCTGCTGGAAGCCGTCGGCACGCGCGGCCGAGCGCCCTTCGAGGCCGTGCTGACGCACGGCTTCGTGCTCGACGAGGAAGGGCGGAAGATGTCGAAGTCGCTCGGCAACGTGATCGCACCGCAGGAAGTGTGCGACGAATACGGTGCCGACATCCTTCGCCTCTGGGTGATGAACTCGGATACCGGCGAGGATCTGCGCATCGGCCGCGAGATCCTGAAGCAGCAGGCCGAGCTGTACCGGCGCCTGCGCAATACGCTGCGCTGGCTGCTCGGCAGCCTCGCCGGATTCAGTGAGGCCGAGCGCGTCCCGCTCGGCGACATGCCGGAGCTCGAGCGCTACGTCCTGCACCTTCTCTCCGAGCGCGAGGCCGCGCTGCGCGCCGCCGTTGCGACGCACGACTGGAACGGGGTGTATCCGGCGATCCACGCCTTCTGCGCCGCCGATCTCTCGGCCTTCTATTTCGATATCCGCAAGGACGCGCTCTATTGCGACCGGCCGGATCAGCCGCGCCGCCACGCCGCGCGCACGGTGCTCGACCACCTGCATCGCGCGCTCGCGACCTGGCTCGCCCCCGTCCTCGCCTTCACCGCCGAGGAAGCCTGGGGCGCGCGCTTCGGCGAGGACGCCAGCGTCCATCTCGAGACCTTCGCCAGCCTGCCCGAGGGCGCCGCCGATCCTGAACTCGGCGAGCGCTTCGCCCGGATCCGCGAGATAAGGCGGGTGGCGACCGGCGCGCTCGAACGCGCCCGCGCTTCAGGCACGATCGGCACGTCGCTGCAGGCCGCACTCACCCTCCACCTCGCCGAGCCGGCGGATCGGGAGCTGCTCGGCGCCTCGGAGTGGGCCGAGCTTGCCATCGTCTCGGCGCTTGCGATCTCCGCCGAGCCCGCTCCGGACGACGCCTTCCGCTTGGCCGAGGTGCCCGGCGTCGCGGTTGCCTTTGCTCAGGCGCCGGGCACGAAATGCGCGCGCTGCTGGCGCGTCCTGCCCGAGGTGGGTGAGAACCCGCGCCACCCTGCGCTCTGCCTCCGCTGCGCGGACGCGGTGGAGTCGGGTCTTGTCTCCAGGGCGGCCGCGTGACGGGAGGAAAGCTCTTTCGCCTCGGCGCCGCGGTGGCGGTGGCGGTGCTGGCCGCAGACCAGGCCAGCAAGGCCTGGGTGCTCGTCGTGCTGATGCCGCGGGCCGCCCCGCTCGTGCTGCTCCCGGTGCTCGATTTCCGACTCGTCCGCAACACCGGCATCACCTTCGGCCTGCTCAACGGTTCGTCCGAAGCCGGTCCGCTGCTGCTGGCGCTGGTGGCGATCGCCGTGGTGATCGGCCTCGGCGTCTGGCTCTACCGCGCCGAGCGGCCCCTCGTCGCCTGCTCCATCGGCGCCATTGCCGGCGGCGCCGTCGGCAACGTGATCGACCGCCTGCGGTTCGGCTGGGTGGTGGATTTCATCCAGGCGCATGCATTCGGCTGGTCATGGTATGTGTTCAACTTGGCGGACGCCGCGATCGTCTGCGGTGTGGCCGCGCTCCTGCTCGACGGGATTCTCGGCGGCCGGCGGCATGACGACCGGCCGGCCGGGGCGTTGAGCGAGCCGGACGGGGAGAAGGGGCGATGATTCTATTGCCGCGACGGGCGGCCCGATGGTTGAGGCTCGTCGTCGGCCTCGGAGGGGCCGTGCTCACCGTCGGCTGCGGCGACAACGTGATAAGCTCGCTCGGCCTCGAGCCGCCGGTGCCGAATGCGTTCATGGTCACCACCCAGGCGCCGCTCGCGATTCCGCCCAACCTGAACAGCCTTCCCGTGCCGGCGCCGGGTGCGCCGCGGCCCCAGGACGTGTCCCCCGGCGTCCGCGCCGAGGAGACGCTGGTGCCTCAGGTCGCGCTCAGCGGCACCGCGGGCCCGGAAAGTCCTGGTCAGCAAGCGCTGGTGGCGGCCGCGGGGCCGCCACCGCCGGCCGATCTGCAGCAACTCTTGGCGCAGCAGGCGAGGAAGGACCAACCCGGCCAGGGCGTGATGGCATGGATGCTCTTCTGGCAGACCACGCCGCCCCCGGGCGTCGTCGTCGATCCGGCCCGCGAGGAGAGGCGCCTGCAGGAGGACGCCGCGCTCGGACGTCCGCCCACCTACGGCCAGACGCCGATCATCCAGCCCAAGGGCCAGGGACTCTTTTAGATCCGCCCCAGCAACAGGGCGAGCGCGAGGGCGAGGCCGACCTCGCGGTTGGCCTTGAAGAGGACGAGGCAGCGCTTCTGGTCGTCGATGTCGAGCGCGATGACCTGGCGCGCGAGCAGCGCGGCGGGCAGCGCGAGCCCGGCCAGGAACCACGCCGAGAGACCGGCGAGCAAGCCGGCGAGCACCATGAGCGCGAGCATCGCCGCGTAGCAGAGTGCCAGGAACGGCCGCGTATGGCCCCCGAACAGGAGCGCCGTCGAGCCCACGCCGAGCAGCGCGTCGTCCTCGCGGTCCTGGTGGGCGTAGATCGTGTCGTAGCCGAGGATCCAGACGATCGTCGCGGCGTAGAGCGCGAGCGCGGCACCGGTGAGCCGGCCCGCCGCGGCGGCGTAGCCGAGCGGCGCCCCCCAGCCGAAGGTGAAGCCGAGCATGATCTGCGGCCACGAGGTGAACCGCTTGGCCAATGGATAGAGCGCCACGAGGGCGAGCGAGCCTGCGCCGAGGAGCCGCGCAAGCGGATCGAGCGCAAGCAGGATGACGAGCCCGATCGCCAGCAGGAGGACCAGGAACAGCGCCGCCTGGCGGAAGGAGAGCACGCCGGAGGCGAGCGGCCGGCCGGCGGTGCGCGTCACGCGCCGGTCGAGATCGCGGTCCCACATGTCGTTCACGACGCAGCCGGCGGCCCGCATCACCACCGCGCCGGCCGCGAACAGGACGATAAGACGAAGCGATCGTCCTGCCGGCGCCCGCGCGAGCACGATGCCCGCAAGCCCGGGCAGGAAGAGGAGCCAGGCGCCGATCGGCCGGTCGAGCCGGGCGAGCAGGGCATAGGGCCGCCACGCCGACGGCAGCCGGGCCACCCAGCCTCCGGCGACGATGTCCGTGTGCCCGCTCATCGCCGCCACTCTCCCGCTCGCCATGCGGCTGTCAACCGGCGAGGCTCCTGCGAGACCCGATTCGCCGCCCCGCTCCGTGCCCCCCTGCCGGACCCGGCCTCGGTGCACTATCTGCATCGGGCGACACGCCGGCGCGCGGAGGACGATGTGCTGCTATTCAACCGGGGCGACGGCGATCCGCGGAAGCGGCGGACCGGGCGCCCGGCGCGCAGGGCGGATTCGCGGACCGGGCGCTTGACCGCTTCGCGCACAGCCCGTTTGTTCGCCCTCCGTCGCCGCGGGCGCTTGCTCGCAGCGGCGAGCGCCGCCATCGCCGGGCCGGTCCGCCTCGCGGCGCCGCCCGCCGGCGCCGCGACCTGACCCGCCAGCGAGCTGGCCAGCCTCTGGAAGAACGATGTCCAATCCTGGAGAAGCCGATGCCACGCCGATCGCCTCGACGGCACAGCTC
Source organism: uncultured Pseudomonadota bacterium (assembly GCA_963745975.1). Classification (GTDB taxonomy): domain Bacteria; phylum Pseudomonadota; class Alphaproteobacteria; order Acetobacterales; family Acetobacteraceae; genus JAKAWQ01. The sequence goes on along the minus strand of CAVUZJ010000005.1, from coordinate 785,907 downwards.
GCGGCCCATATCGCCGCCGGCTGCAAGCCGCCCACCGCCTTCCTGATCGGCACGGAGCACGAGAAGTTCGGCTTCCGCTTCGCGGACCTCGCTCCGCCGCCCTATGCGCCGGACGGCATCCGCGCCGTGCTCGAAGGGCTCGCCGCCGCAACCGCCGGCGCGCCGATCCTCGATCATGGCCAGCCGATCGGATTGAATCTCCGGCAGGGCCAGATTTCCCTCGAGCCGGGCGGCCAGCTCGAGCTTTCCGGCGCGCCGCTCGCCAGCCTGCACGAGACCGCCGACGAGCTTGCGCAGCACCTGGCGGTGCTCCGCACAATCGCCGGCCCGGTCGGGTTGGGATTCACCCCGCTCGGCTTCCATCCCCTCGCTTCGCGCGCCGCGATGCCGTGGATGCCGAAGACCCGCTACGCGATCATGGGCGGCTATATGCCGAAAGTGGGTAAGCACGGGCTCGACATGATGCTCCGTACCTGCACCGTGCAGGTCAATCTCGATTACGCCTCCGAGGCGGACATGGTGCGGAAGCTCCGCGTCGGGCTCTGCCTCCAGCCGCTCGCGACCGCGCTCTTCGCCAATTCCCCGTTCTACGAGGGCAAGCCCAACGGATTTCTCTCCTTCCGCGCCGAGATCTGGCGCGACACGGATCCCGACCGCACCGGCATTCCGGCCGCCTTCTTCGAGCCGGGGTTCGGCTTCGAGCGCTACGTCGATTGGCTGCTCGACGTGCCGATGTATTTCATCCAGCGGCGGGGAACCTATCTCGACCTCGCCGGACGGAGTTTTCGCGACTTCATGAGCGGTCGCCTGCCGGAGGCGAAGGGCGAGACGGCGACGATGGGCGATTTCGCCGACCATATGACCACCGTCTTCACCGACGTGCGGCTGAAGCGCTTTCTCGAAATGCGCGGGGCCGACGCCGGCAGCCCGGCGATGATGCTCGCGCAATCGGCGCTCTGGGTCGGCCTGCTCTACGATCCCGCAGCGCTCGCCGCCGCCGCCGCGCTCGTCGCCAGGCATCCGTGGCAGGAATTCGCCGCCCTTCGCGATCAAGTGCCGCGGCGCGGGCTGGCGACACCTTGGCAGAAGGGCACGCTTCGCGATCTCGCGCGGGAGGTGCTGGCGATCGCCGCCGACGGCCTCGCCGCACGCAAGAGGCAGAACGCGTCGGGCGAGGACGAGCGCGTCTATCTCGCACCGCTCGAGGCGATCGCCGGCGGCGCGCCGAGCCAGGCCGAGCATTGGCTCGCGCGCTTTCACGGTGCCTGGAGGGAGGATGTCCGCCCGATCTTCGCCGAGGCAAAAGTCTGACGCCCGGAAGGCCGGCCGCTCAATCCTCCGCCAAGACCCAAGTCCGAAACAGCGAAAGATCGATGTTCCCGCCCGAGAGCACGAGGCCGACGCGGCGGCCCGCCTCTCTCGCCCGCTCCTTGAGAAGGGCCGCCAGCGGCGCGGCGCCCGCCCCTTCGGCGAGGTTGTGCGTCGCCGTCCAGTAGGCGCGGATCGCCCGCGCGATCTCTCTGTCGCTCACCGTAACGATGCGCGCGGCGCCGGCGCGGATGATCGCGAGCGCCGTCTCGTCCGGCATCCGGACGGCGATGCCGTCCGCCAGGGTCTCGGCGCGGTTCAGAACCACCGTGTGCCCGGCGGCGAGAGAGCGCGCGTAAGGATCGGCGCCGGCGCTCTGCACGCCCACGATCTCGGTCGCAAGGCCGAGCAGGTCGCGCACGCCGATCGCCCCCGAGATGCCTGACCCGAGGCCGATTGGAACATAGAGCGCATCGAGCGGCGGCGCGGCACGGAAGAGCTCGAGCGCCCAGGTCGCAACCCCGAGCACGAGGTCCGGATGGAACGAAGGCACGAACACGAGATCCTCGGCGGCGGCCAGCCGGAACGCCTCCTCGCACGCGGCCTCGAAGTCCGTCCCGTGCGCGACGAGGCGGGCGCCGAAGCCCTGCATGAGCGCGTTCTTCTCGGCGCTGTTGCCCTCGGGCACCACCACGGTCACCGGAATTCCCATCGCCCGGCCGGCATAGGCGAGCGACTGGCCATGATTGCCGCGCGTGGCCGAGATGACGCCTTTGAGGCCAGGTTGGTTGCGACGCAGCCGATCGAGATGCACGAGGCCGCCGCGCACCTTGAACGCGCCGATCGGCGTATGATTCTCGTGCTTGACCCAAACCTCCGCGCCCGCGAGCGCGGAGAGCAGAGGCCAGGATTGCTGCGGCGTGGGCGGGAACTGCGCGTGGACGAGGGCCGCCGCCGCCTCAAGATCTGCGGCCGAGAACATCGAGGATGGTTCCTAAAGCAATCTGTCGATGTCGGCGGTACGGCGATGGGGTGAAGTCATGACGTAGGGCGCAGGGGACCGGCGAAGTTTGCGGCACTCCGGGCGAGGCCGAGGGCGTCGCCCGAAAGGGCCGCGAGAAGTGCCGGGCGCGCGATCAGAGAGCGCGCAGGTTGGTCGCCGATGCCTTGCCGCGTTCCATGCTGATCTCGTAACTGACCCGCTGGCCTTCGTTCAGGCCCTTGAGCCCGGCGGACTGCACCGCGGTGATATGAACGAACACGTCCTTGCCGCCGTCCTGCGGCACGATGAACCCGTAGCCCTTGGTGGCGTTGAACCACTTCACGGTGCCCACAGCCATGAAACACTCATCTCCGTCGTTGCAGCAGCGCGATGGCGGCACTGCCTGGGAAACAATCGGGCATTCTCGACGTCTTGAAGGCCCGTCGCACGACGGAGGCACCGCAAGCCAAGCCAGAAAGTCGATTGCACCGTTAGTGGGACAGAAACCGGCTTTGCTGTCAATCGCGGTACCGTGACCGGACCGTAGCGAAAGCCGCGCCGCAAAGGAAGGGGGCGGGCCCTGGTGGACCCGCCCCCTTTCTCGGTTCTTTTCCGAGATCAGCCTGTCGGAAAACGTGACAGCGCGTACGGGCGATCAGAAGTCCATGTCGCCCATGCCGCCGCCGCCGCCCGGCGGCATCGACGGCGCCTTCTTCTCCGGCCGCTCCGCCACCATCGCCTCGGTGGTGATCAAGAGGCCGGCGACCGAAGCCGCGTCCTGCAGCGCCGTGCGCACGACCTTGGTCGGATCGATGATGCCGGCCTTGACGAGGTCCTTGAACTCGCCGGTCTGCGCATCGAAGCCCCAGTTGTACTCGTCCTTGTCGAGCACCTTGCCGGCGATCACCGCGCCGTCCTCGCCGGCGTTCTCGGCGATCTGGCGAAGCGGGGTCTGCACCGCCTTGCGCACGATATCGATGCCGAAACGCTGGTCGTCGTTCTCGCCCTTGAGCTTGGCGAGCACGAGGCTGGCGCGCGCGAGTGCCACACCGCCGCCCGGCACGATGCCCTCCTCGACCGCGGCGCGGGTCGCATGCATCGCGTCGTCGACGCGATCCTTGCGCTCCTTCACCTCGACCTCGGTCGAGCCGCCGACGCGGATGACTGCGACACCGCCGGCGAGTTTCGCCAGCCGCTCCTGCAACTTCTCGCGATCGTAGTCCGAGGTCGTCTCCTCGACCTGCGCGCGGATCTGGTTGCAGCGGCCGGTGATGTCGGCTTTCTTGCCGGCACCCTCGACAATCGTCGTGTTCTCCTTCTCGATGATGACCTTCTTCGCCTTGCCGAGCATGGCGAGCGTCACGTTCTCGAGCTTGATCCCGAGATCCTCGCTGATCACCTGCCCGCCTGTGAGCACGGCGATGTCCTCGAGCATCGCCTTGCGGCGATCGCCGAAGCCCGGCGCCTTCACCGCGGCGACCTTGAGCCCGCCGCGCAGCTTGTTGACGACGAGCGTTGCCAGCGCCTCACCCTCGACATCCTCGGCGATGATCAGGAGCGGCCGGCCCGACTGCACGACGCTCTCGAGCAGCGGCAGCAGCGGCTGGAGGCCCGAGAGCTTCTTCTCGTGGATCAGCATGTAGGGCTGATCGAGCTCGGCGAGCATCTTCTCGGCGTTGGTCACGAAGTAGGGCGAAACGTAGCCGCGGTCGAACTGCATCCCTTCGACGACGTCGAGCTCGGTCTGGATGCCCTTGGCCTCCTCGACCGTGATCACGCCCTCGTTGCCGACCTTCTGCATCGCTTCCGAGATCATCTTGCCGATCTCGGCTTCGCCGTTGGCGGCGATCGCACCGACCTGCGCCGTCTCGGAAGGCGTGGTGATCTTCCGCGAGTGCTTCTTCAGCTCCTCGACCACCGCGATCACGGCCTTGTCGACGCCGCGCTTGAGGTCCATCGGGTTCATGCCCGCGGCCACCGCCTTGGTGCCCTCGCGCACGATCGAGGCGGCGAGGATGGTCGCCGTCGTGGTGCCGTCGCCGGCGATGTCGTTGGTCTTGCTCGCGACCTCGCGCACCATCTGCGCGCCCATGTTCTCGAACTTGTCGGAAAGCTCGATTTCCTTGGCGACCGTGACACCGTCCTTGGTGATGCGCGGCGCGCCGAAGCTCTTGTCGAGCACGACGTTGCGGCCCTTGGGTCCCAGCGTCACCTTGACGGCGTCAGCGAGAATCTCGACGCCGCGCAGCATGCGCCCGCGTGCGTCGGTGGCGAAGCGAACGTCCTTCGCAGCCATGTTTCCTATTCCTTTCGGATTGTCTTCTCGGGTGGCGAAGGCGCGCTCAGGCGGCCTTCTTCTTCGCCGCGGCGCCGCCCTCGAGGATGCCCATCACGTCGGATTCCTTCATGATGAGCAGTTCCTCGCCATCGAGCTTCACCTCGGTGCCGGACCATTTGCCGAACAGCACGCGATCGCCGGCCTTGAGGTCGAGGGCCACCAACTCGCCCTTCTCGTTGCGGGCGCCGGGGCCGACAGCCACGACCTCGCCCTCCATCGGCTTTTCCTTGGCCGTGTCGGGAATGATGATGCCGCCGGACGTCTTTTCCTCGGCGGTCAGCCGGCGGACGACGACGCGGTCGTGCAACGGACGAAATTTCATGCGGATTGCTCCCCAAAATCGGTTGCAGCGCGGTGCAAAACGAACCTCCGGCCCGTGCCGTCCCGCCGGTCAGGTCCGCCGTTAGCACTCGGGGCCATTGAGTGCCGGCGATCTAGGCGCTCAGGCAACGCCTGTCAAGCGGTCGGCAGCAATGTTGGGGCCTGAGTGCCAATCTTCTGAATTTGCAGCACTTTTTTCTTGATTTCCCGGGGGCGGTCCGTGGCAGGCTCCATCCGTGAACGAACCGATCCCGCCCAGGCGAGACGGGGACGGAGATAGGGAGGGCGAGGACCCCTGGGCCCACGAAGGAGCGAAATAAAGACCCATGCACGCGCGCGACTGGCGCCTGACCACCGCCGAGATCCTCTACCACCTGCCCGACCACCCCGCGGTCCTGCAAACCTTCATTTGGCAGGAGTTCGATCTTGCCCCGGAGTTTCCGGAGCTGCGCCGCTTTCTCGCGTTCTGGCGCCGGGAGCTGGAGGGCCCGCTGCATTCGGTTCGGGTCGCGACCGCCGGCCCCACCCGAAGCGGGCGCTGGCGGCACGCGGGTCACCTGCTGACGCTCCACTAGAGTTGGATGAGATCGCATGCGATCTCATCCAACTCTAGCTCATTGTTTTCTCGCGTGATTCACGCTTCCGGCGATTCCGCCTTCAGCGATCACGCTCTGAGGCCGCCGGCGCGGCGGTAGAGCGCGAGCCCGACGAGGGCCGAGGCCAGGAAGAGGCCGACGGCGAGCGCGAGTTCGAGCCTGCGGTCGAACCGCGTGCCGCCGCCGAGCAGGGCGAACACGATCGTTTGCGGCAGATAGCCGATCGCCGAGCCCACCAGGAACCACCCCGCGCTGACGCCCGAGACGCCGGCCGCGACGTTGAGCAGCACATTGTTCCCGACCGGCAGGAGCCGCAGCATCAGGCTGGCCCCGAACGGGTTCGCGGCCAGAAAGGCGTCGATCCGCTCGAGTCGCCCCAGGGGCCGCCGCTCAAGCCGCCGTTTGATCGCCGCCCGTCCGAGGAAGCGCGCCCAGCCAAAATCCGCCGCCGCACTCACCAGCGAGGCAGCGAGCCCGATCAGCGTGCCGAGCCAGGGCCCGTAGAGATAGCCCGCGGCAAAGGCGCCGACCTGCCGCGGCAGGCCCACCGCCATCGCCAGGCCCGCCACGGCGACGAAGAGGAACGGCGCCGCGGCGCCGCCCGCCGCGATCAGCGGTGCAACCGCGGCTGGCGAGAAATGCCGCGGCATCTCCGCCCAGGCGAGACCGAGGGCGGCGAGCCCAAGCAGCAGCAGCAGCGAACGCAGGATCGCCCGCCACGGACCCTCGGCCCGATCTGCCCTCATCCTCGATCGATCATCCGGTTGCCAATGCAACGCGCCGGATGCCCCGACGCAAAAATAGGGGCGCGAAAAATGCCGGCCCCGCCGCACTTGCGATGCTGCGCCTGCGACGCAAGCTGGACAAGCACGCCCGGGCACGGCATCCCTGCCAGCCCCGAATGCCAGTGCCGATGCCGCCCTCCATGCTCTCCACGCCGTTCGAGCTTCGCGATTTTCCCGCCGCCCGGGCAGAGGCGGCGGCGCACAACCGCCGCCTGCTCGCCTTCTGGCTCTTCGTCGTCGCCGGCATGATCCTCGTCATGATCGGCCTCGGCGGCGCCACCCGCCTCAGCGGCTCCGGCCTTTCGATCATGCGCTGGGCGCCGCTCGACGGCGTCCTGCCGCCGCTGACCCATGCCGCCTGGGAACATCTCTTCGCGCTCTACAAGACCATCCCCCAATACAAGCTCGTCAATCAAGGCTTCGGCCTCGCCGGCTTCCAGCACATCTTCTGGCTCGAATGGGTGCATCGGCTCTGGGGCCGGCTGATCGGTCTCGCGGTCATCGTCCCGCTCGCCTGGTTCTGGTGGCGCGGCCAGCTGGTGCCGGGCCTCGCCCCGCGGCTGCTGCTGCTCTTCGTTCTGGGCGGCCTGCAGGGCGTCCTCGGCTGGCTGATGGTCTCGACCGGCTTCCGCCCCGATTCCACGTCGGTCGCGCCGCCCTTTCTCGTAGCCCACCTCTGCCTTGCCCTCGCCCTCTACGCCGCGATCCTCTGGACCGCGCTTTCGCTGCTCACCCCCCGCCCGGCGCCGCTCGCCGGCGCCCGCACGCTCTTCCGCCTCAACCTCCTCGTGCTCTGCCTGATCGCGCTCACGATCACCGCCGGCGGCTTGGTCGCCGGCACGCATGCGGGCTTCATCTACAACAGCTTCCCGCTCATGGAGGGCCGCCTGATCCCGCCCAACTACGCCGAGCTCACGCCCTTCCTCGCCAACCCGATCCGCAATCCGGCGGCGGTGCAGTTCGATCACCGCCTGCTCGCCACGCTCACCGCGCTCGCCACGCTCGCCATGCTTGTCCTCGCCTTGCGCTCGCGGCTTCCCCCTCCATCCAGGTGCGCCTTCGCCGCCCTCGGCCTTGTTGTCGTCGTGCAATATTCGCTGGGCGTCGCGACGCTGCTCGCCGTCGTGCCGCTCGGCCTGGCGGTTGCCCACCAGATCACGGCGAGCTTGCTGCTGACGGCGGCGATCGTCGCCCTGCACAGCCTGCGCGGCGCCTCCCTGCCCGATCCCTCCATCCCGGCGCCGGGCCGGGCGTGACGCCGCCCCCCTTCGCCGATTTCCAGGCGCTGCTCGACGCGCTGCCGATCGGCGTCTCGGTCTTCGGGCCGGACGATCGCCTGCTCCTGATCAATCGCGCCTACCACGCGGTGATGGGGGGGGCCTATATCGGGCTCGGAGAGAAGCGCGCGGACATCGTCCGCCGCCGCGTTGCCGCGGGGGAGTACGGCAGCGACGAGGCCGCCGCCGAATTCGTCCAGGCCACCGGCGCGAGGCCCGCTTCACCCAAGACCCATCGGCGACGCCGTCCGGACGGGCGGACGATCGAGGTCTGCACGGCGCCGCTGCCCGGCGGCGGCCGGGTGAACACGATGGCCGACGTGACCGCGCTCGCGGACGCCGAGACGGAACTCTCCGGGCGGCTTGCCGACATGGACGAGATGCTGGCCCACATCCAGCACGGCATCGTGCTTTTCGACCAGGACCACCGGCTGGTGACGCACAACGCCCTGGTCGAGCGGATGCTTGGTTTGCCGCCCGATCTGCTCCGCCGCGGCCGCTCGTCCGATGAGGCCGTGCTGGCCCTGCTCGCGCTCGGCGAGTACGGCACCGGCCCGGAGGGCGAGGCCTTCATCCGTCGCTGGCGCGCACGCGACCTCTCTCACCCCCACATCAATCAGCGGGTGACCCGCCAGGGCCGCGTCCTCGAGGTGCGCTCCAGCCCGACGCGCTCCGGCGGCTACATCAACACCTACACCGACATCACCGATATCCGCGCCACCGAGGCGGAGCTGCGGCGCGCCAAGGAGCAGGCGGAGGCGGGCAGCGCCGCCAAGTCGCGCTTCCTCGCCACCATCGGCCATGAGCTGCTGACGCCGCTCAACGCGGTCATCGGCTTCTCCGAGCTCCTGGCCGGGGAGGCCGTGAGCCCGGCCGCGCCTCCCGCCCACCTCGCCGAATTCGCAGGCGCCATCCTGGCCGCCGGCAAGCGCCTCTCCGTGCTCATCAACGCCGTGCTGGACGTGGCGCGGATCGAGAGCAGCACTTTCGATCTCTCGGCCGCGCCGATCGATCCGCGCCATCTCGTGGAGGCAGCACTCCACCACGCGGCTGCCGCCGCGGTCGCCGCCGGCGTTGGCCTCGCCTCCACCCTGCCGCCCGATCTGCCGCCGGTGCGCGGCGATGCCCGCCGCCTCGGCCAGGCGCTCGACCATCTCCTCTCCAACGCCATCAAGTTCACCGAAGCCGGCGGAGATGTGGTGATCGAGGCGGAGCATCCGCGAAGGCGAGCGCCTGGTGCTCCGCGTGCGCGATACCGGGATCGGCATCGGCGAGACCGACCTCGAAAAACTGTTCCAGCCTTTCCACCAGGTGGAGGACGGCTTCGCGCGCCGCTTCGAGGGCGCGGGCCTTGGCCTCTTCGTGAGCCGCGCCGTCGCCGAGGCCCATGGCGGCTCGCTCGCGCTGGAGAGCGCGCCGGGCAGGGGCACGACCGCGATCCTCGAGCTGCCCATCGCATCCCTCCCGCAGGCGCCCCACTTCACCACCGGTCGATCCGGAGGTCCCCCATGAGCGAATCAGAGAACCAAGGCGGCGGAAAAGAGCTTCGGGCCCGCCCCGCTCGCCGTCACCGACCGCCTCTTCTTCGACCGCCCGGACGCCACGCTCGACCGCGACGCGGCCGGTCGCATCCTCGGCGGCGCGCTCGCCTCGGCCGAGGACGGCGAGCTCTTCCTCGAGTACCGCGAAAGCGAGCATCTGGCCCTCGACGACGGCCGCATCCGCTCCGCCGGCGCCGATACGACGCTCGGGTTCGGGCTGCGCGCGCTCGCCGGCGAGACCGCCTTCTACGCCCATGCCGGCGAGCTCTCCGAGGCGGCGCTGGAGCGCGCCGCCGCCACGGTCGCCGCCCTGCCGGCCGAGCCGGGCGGCCGGCCGGCCGAGCCGCCGCGCGCCTCCAACGCAAGGCTCTACACGGACGCGAACCCGCTCGTCGGCATGGAGTTCGCCGCCCGCACCCGCCTCCTTTCCGAGATCGATGCCTATGCGCGCGGCCGCGACCCGCTCGTCCGCCAGGTGATGGCCTCGCTCGCCGGCGAGTGGCAGGCGGTGCAGATCATCCGCGCCGACGGCACGCGCACGGCCGACCTCCGTCCGCTCGTCCGCCTCAACGTCACCGTCGTCCTCGAGCGCGACGGGCGGCGCGAGAGCGGCAGCTACGGCACCGGCGGACGCTTCGGCTACCTCCCGCTCGCCGCGGAGGCGACCTGGCAGGAGGCGGTGAACGAGGCGCTCCGCCAGGCGCGCGTCAATCTCGAGAGCCGCCCCGCGCCGGCCGGCGTGATGGACGTCGTGCTCGGCCCGGGCTGGCCCGGCATCCTGCTGCATGAGGCGATCGGCCACGGCCTCGAGGGCGACTTCAACCGCAAGAAGACCTCCGCCTTCTCGGGCCTCCTCGGCAAGCGCATCGCGGCCCCGGGCGTCACCGTCGTCGATGACGGCACGCTCCCCGACCGCCGCGGCAGCCTCACCATCGACGACGAGGGCACGCCTTCCAACCGCACCGTCCTGATCGAGGACGGCATCCTCACCGGCTATCTTCAGGATCGGCTCAACGCGCGGCTGATGGGCATGCGCCCGACCGGCAATGGGCGGCGGCAATCCTATGCCCACGCGCCGATGCCGCGGATGACCAACACGCTCATGCTCGCCGGCGCCCATTCCCCCGAGGAGATGATCCGCTCGGTCAAATACGGCCTCTATGCGGTCAATTTCGGCGGAGGGCAGGTGGACATCACCTCGGGGAAGTTCGTCTTTTCCGCTTCCGAGGCCTACCGCATCGAGGACGGCCGCGTGACCGCGCCGGTCAAGGGCGCGACCCTGATCGGCAACGGCCCTGACGCGCTCACCCGCGTGACCATGATCGGCGCCGACATGATGCTCGATCCCGGGATTGGCACCTGCGGCAAGAACGGCCAGGGCGTCCCCGTGGGCGTCGGCCAGCCGACGCTCAAGATCGCGGGCCTCACTGTCGGCGGCACCGCCGCCTGATTTTTTTCCGCGCACCCGGCTTGCCTTCGGCTCTCGCCGTCGCACGGCCCCGGAACGGCGCACTGGTTCGGGCAGAGAAAGGCTGAAGAGACTGCGCAAAGGGCGGTGGTTCCCCGCGCCATGGCCCGTTGCTACGTCGGAGCAGATGGGCAAAATCACCGGTCAGACTCCAGCCCCAGCTCGATAAAAATCGAGGGCAACGTCAATCCCGATCGCGCTCATGCCACCCGGCCAAAGGAAGAGTGGCGCTCCGTCGCGCGAGCCTCGATCGTGCTCACTTTCGCCTGTCACCGCCGTGAATCTGGTTAGCCCGTTAAACCGGTGACGGTTCGGCCGTATCAGGATATCCCGCTCGGGAGGAAAATGGATGAGCGCTGCAAACGACGAGGTAAAGATCCTGACGGTCGCCAGTTGCTCGAACGTCCGCGCCGAGCACCGCTCGCATGTCGTCGTCTCCGGGTCCTATGGCGGCCGCTACAATGCCTTCAATGCCGCCAAGTGGCCGGTGCGCGCCGTGATCATGAACGATGCCGGCATCGGCAAAAATAACGCCGGCATCGTCGGGCTGGATTTTCTCGACCAGATCGGTCTGGCCGCGGCGACCGCGGATGCGTGGACATGCCACATTGGCGACGGCGAGCACATGCTCGCGCATGGCATTATCAGCCACGTCAATCGCACCGCCGCCGCGCTCGGCTGCGCGCCGGGCCAAACTGTGCGAAACTGCGCCGAGCGCATGCGCGCGGCAACCGTGCCGACGGTTGCGCCGCCACCCATCACCGAGGGCTCCCGCTTCGTCGTGCGCGACGTTCCTGGCGAACCGGTACTGATCTGTGCCGATTCCATCGGCATGCTGCAGCCCGACGATGCCGGCCGGATTGTCGTCACGGCGTCGCACGGCGCGCTTTCCGGCGGGCGGCCGGACAATGCGGTTCCACTGGACATCTACGCGGTGTTCTTCAGCGATGCCGGCGGCGGCATGGACGGGGCCGGCATCGCACGGCTCGCCGATCTCGAACGAAAAGAGATCGTCGCCGGCGCCACCTCCGCGGACAGCGCGCCGATTGGAGATTCCCGCGCGCTTTACCACGACGGTATCCTCTCGCACGTCAACGGCCCAGCCTCGCTGCGCGGAGGCCGGGTTGGCATGAAGCTGAACGAGTTCGTCGAGATTCTGATTGCGGCAGCAAAGCGATAGCGGGGCGGCGCGCGGCGCCGGGCATTCGCAATCCGCGCCGGACATGTGAGAATCCTCGCCTGATGCCAGATTCCGCACCCGCCCCAGCCCCGCGCGCGCTCCCATCCCGCCCGGCCTGCTTGCGGCGCTTGCCGCGGCTCTCGGCCCCGGCGGGATGCTCACCGACCCGGCCGACACCGCCCCCTACGCCACCGACTGGCGCGGCCTCTATCACGGGCGGACCGCAGCCGTTTTGCGGCCGGCCAGCACCGCGGAAGTCGCCGCATGCGTTCGCCTCTGCGCCGGCGCGCATGTCCCCATCGTGCCGCAGGGCGGCAACACATCGATGGTCGGTGGCGCCGTGCCAGCCGCGGACGGCTCCGAGCTCGTCCTCTGCCTCTCGCGACTCGCGCGCGTCCGCGCGGTCGACCCGCTCGACCTCACCCTCACGCTTGAGGCCGGGGTCACGCTCAAGGCCGCCCAGGACGCGGCGGCTGCCGTCTCCTGCCTGCTGCCGCTCTCGATCGGCTCGGAAGGGACCGCCGAGATCGGCGGCGTGCTTGCCACCAACGCCGGCGGCAACAACACGCTCCGCTACGGCAACGCGCGCGAGCGCGTGCTCGGGCTCGAGGTCGTGCTGGCGGACGGCAGCGTCTGGGACGGGCTCCGATCCTTGCGCAAGGACAATACCGGCTATTGCCTGCGCCAGCTCTTCGTCGGCTCCGAGGGCACGCTCGGCATCATCACCGCCGCCGTCCTTCGCCTCGAGCCGGCGCCCGCCGAGCGGATCGCCGCCTTCGCCGCCCTGCCCTCGCCCGAGGCCGCGCTCGCCCTGCTCGGCCGGCTGCAGCGCCACGACGCGGCCGCCCTGGTCGCCTTCGAATACATGTCCGAAGCGGGCCTCGATCTCGTCCTCGCCCACATCCCGGGCACCCGCCTGCCGCTCGCCGAAGCCCGCGCCCCACTACGCCCTGATCGAGCTTGCCTCGCCGCGGCCCGATGCGGGCCTCGCCGCGGGGCTCGAATCGGTGCTGGCCGCGGCGGCCGAGGTTGGCGAGATCACCGACGCGACCGTCTCGGCCAGCGAATTGCAGCTTCTCGCCTTCTGGAAGTTGCGCGAGGAGCATTCCGAGGCCCAGCGCCTCGCCGGCGCCTCGGTCAAGAACGACGTCTCGGTGCCGGTCCCCGCCATTCCCGAATTCCTCGCCCGCGCCGCCGCCGCCGGCCGGGCGGTCATGCCGTGTGTCCGGGTCGTCCCCTTCGGCCATCTCGGCGACGGCAACATCCACTTCAACTTCGTCCAGCCGGAGGGCATGGCGGCCGCCACCTTCCTCGCCGCGAGCGAGTTGCTGATGGAGGCGGTGAACGGGGTGGTCCGCTCGCTCGGCGGCAGCTTCTCCGCCGAGCACGGCATCGGCCTCCTCAAGCCCGCGATGCTGGCCGCCTGGCGCGCCGGCCCCGAGCTTCTGATGATGCGCCGGATCAAGCAGGCGCTCGACCCCGATGGCCTGCTGAACCCAGGCAAGGTGCTCGCGCGCTAGAGACCTCGTCCCACGATCTGGCCCTCTCGGGGGCGCGCTTTCGCCGGCCGCTCGCGGCAGGCTAGACTTCGCTCCCGAGGCCGACGCCCCCCTTCGCCAGACAAGCGAGCCCAATGCCGCTCTTCCGCCGCCCCGTCCCCTCCCAGCTCGACCGCTACGTCTTCCGCCAGCTCCTGGCGGCGCTGCTCGTCTCGACCGGCGGGCTCGCGGCCCTGATCTGGCTCACCCAGTCGCTCCGCTTCCTCGAGCTGGTCATCGACCGCGGCTTGAGCCTCCGCGTCTTCCTCGAGCTCACCGGCCTCCTGATCCCGGGCTTCGTCGCCGTCATCCTGCCGATCACCACCTTCCTCGTGATCCTCTTCCTCTATCTCCGGCTCGCCGCCGACCGCGAGCTCACGGTGATGCGCGCCGCCGGCCTCTCGCACTTCGCCCTCGCCCGGCCGGCGCTGGGGCTCGCCTTCGTCTCGCTCGCCGCCTGCTTCTGGCTCAATCTCGGGATCGTGCCTTCGAGCGTGGCCGCGTTCCGCCAGTACCAGTTCGAGATCCGCAACCGGATCGCCGCCTTCCTGCTCCAGGAGGGCGTGTTCACCCCGGTCTCGGACAACCTCACCGTCTATGTGCGCAAGCGCGACGTCGACGGCACCCTGCACGGCATCCTGGTCGACGACGCCCGCGACCCGGACGACCAGGCGACGATCCTCGCCGAATTGGGGCGCATCGCGGACGGGCCGGACGGGCCCGAGGTCCTGTTGTTCCACGGCAGCCGCCAGGTGATCGACCGCCGGACAGGCCGGCTCAACGTGCTCACCTTCGCCGAGAACACGATCGACCTCACGGCCAACGGCGGCGGCCCCCAGCAGCGCTTCCGCGACGCCTCCGAGCTGCCGCTCCGCCAGCTCCTGCACCCCGACCCGGCAAGCGTTGCGCCGCGCGATATGGCGAAATTCCGCGTCGAGGCGTTCCGCCGGCTGAGCACCCCCTTCACCGCCGTCTCGTTCGCCCTGCTCGCCCTCTACGCCGTGCTCGCCGGCGCCTTCCGCCGCCACGGCGGCCTCCTGCGCACGGCGGCCGCGGTCGGCGGGGTTGTCGGGCTGCTCGCGGTCCAGCTCGCGATCGCCGATCTCGCCCAGCGGATCCCCGCGATGATGCCGCTCATCTGGATCGAGGCGATCCTGCCCGGCCTCGTCTTCGCCTGGCTCCTGTTCGCCCCGCCCTCGCACTTCTCCTGGCGTCTCCGCGGCGCCCGGCTTGGCGCCTCATGACGCTCGCCCCCACGCTCGCTCGCTACTTCGCCCGGCAGTTCCTGCTCGCCGTCCTCACCGCGCTCGGCGGGCTGACCGCGCTCGCCTCGCTCTTCGACTTCATCGAGCTTCTGCGCCGCGCGGCACTGAGGCCCGATGCCACGTTCGGGCTGGTCGCCGAGATCGCGGCGCTGCGCCTGCCGTGGCTCCTGATGCAGCTCCTGCCGTTCTCCGTGCTGATCGGCGGGATCTACGCCTTCTGGCGGCTCACCCGCTCCTCCGAGCTGGTCGTCGCCCGCGCGGCGGGCGTCTCGATATGGCAGATCCTCGCCGCTCCCTTCTTCACGGCACTCGCGATCGGCCTCGTCGCCACCACCGTCATCACCCCGATCTCCTCGGTCACCTACGCGCGGGCCGAGACCCTGAACGACGCATTCATCGAGGTCGGGGCCCATCCGCTCTCGCTCAGCGGCGGCGAGCTTTGGGTCCGCCAGTCGGACGCCGGCCTGATCCCGGACGGGGTCGCGATCATCCATGCGAGCCATGTCTCGCGGCGGGGGAAGATCCTGCTCGCCCGGCAGGTCAGTGTCTTCCGCCTCGACAGCCGCGACCACCTGCTGCTCAGGATCGAGGCCGAGCGCGCCAGCCTCGTCCCGGGAACCTGGATCTTGACCGGCGCGCGCACCCTGAGGCCGGGCCACCTCCCGAGCGCGCCGCAAACCATCCGCCTGCCGACCGACCTCACGCTCGCCCGCGTCCAGGAGAGCTTCGCCTCGCCCGACACGCTCTCGGTCTGGCAGCTGCCCGGCTTCATCGCCCTCCTCGCCCACGCGGGCTTCTCTACCGTCGCCCACCGTCTCTATTTTCAGACGCTGCTCGCGCTTCCCCTCCTTTGCGGGACGATGGCGCTGGTCTCCGCCGGCTTCTCGATGCGCCCGGCGCGGCAGGGGCGGGTGGCCGAGATGCTGGCGAGCGGCGTCGCCGCCGGCTTCGCGCTGTTCCTGATCTCGAAGGTTGCCGCCGAATACGGCCAATCCGGCGCCCTGCCGCTGCTGCTGGCGGCCTGGGCCCCGGCCGCTTCCGGCCTGATGCTGGCGCTCGCCCTGCTACTTCACCTCGAAGACGGCTAGAGCGTGATGATTTTAGATCATCACGCTCTAGCCTTTGTTTTGGCGATCAATTTCATGGCTTTGGTGGATCGCTCCGCGATTCCGCCAGAAGCCATATTGATCTAGCGCGTGTCGGCTGCGCGCGCCTTCGCCCGGCTGCTCGCCCTTCTCGGCGCGGCGCTTCTCTGGGCCGCCGTGACGGCGCCCCCGGCGGTGGCCCAGCCCTCGAGCCTGCTCGTTCCGAGCGGCCCGCCGGTCTCCAACAGCCAGCCGGTGACCTTCATCGCCAACCGGATCACCTACGACCGCACCACCGGCATCGTCACCGCCACCGGCCATGTCCAGGCCTGGCAGAACGATCGCGTGCTCGAGGCGGACAGGATCACCTACAACCGCAACACCGGCATCACCATCGCGACCGGCCACGTCGTGGTGGTCGAGCCCGACGGCCAGGTCCTCTTCGCCGACCGCGCCAGGCTCACCGATGGCATGCAGAACGCCGTGCTCACCGGCATGAGCGTGCGGCTCGCGGAGAACGGGCGGCTGATCGCCAACGGCGGCCAGCGCACCGGCGGCAAGGTCAACGAGCTCGCGCGCGCCGTCTACTCGACCTGCAATCTCTGCGCGAAGCATCCCGAGGCCCCGCCGCTGTGGCAGATCACCGGCTCGAAGATCGTGCAGGACCTCGTCAACAAGCGCATCGAGTACTACGACGCGATGATGCGCATCTACGGCTTCCCGATCTTCTATTTCCCCTATTTCTGGACCGCCGATCCCTCGGTGAAGCGCGAGAGCGGCCTGCTCGTCCCCTCGTTCGGCACCGCGACGCACCTGGGCGCGTTCCTCACCGTCCCCTACTACTATGTGATCGACAACCAGTCCGACGTCGTCATCTCGCCCACGCTCGCCACCCAGGCGGGCGGCCAAGTCGAGGCCGACTATCGGCGGGACTTCAACAACGGCGCGGTCCATCTCAACGGGTATCTCGCCGATGACCATGGCGCGGCGCAGGCGGCGATCATCGCCAGCGGCAATTTCGACTACAACGACACCTACCGCTACGGCTTCAACCTCGATCGCGCCTCCTCGTCCCAATATCTGCGCGACTACAATCTTCCCGGCGCCGGCGGCGTGCTCGGCAGCAGCGCCTATGTCGAGGGCTTCGGCCAGGGCTCGTACACCCGCCTCGACACCCAGGTCTTCCAGGGCTTCAACACCGCGATCAACGATGCCGCCCTGCCGGTGGTGCTGCCGCACTGGCAGTACAGCTATCTCGGCGCGCCCGATGCGCTCGGCGGGCGGCTCTCGCTCGACGCCGGCTACTTCAACGTGCTGCGCCAGGTCGGTGCCAACGTGCAGCGCGCGGATGCCGTCATCAACTGGGAGCGCCCCTGGCTCGGCCCGGAGGGCACGCTCTGGAGCGTCGCCTTCCATCTCACCAGCGCCGCGTACCGCGGCACCAGCCTCAACGAGCAGCCGGACTATTTCGCTGAGAGCACCTCCAATCCCGTCACCGCCCTGCCGCAGGCCGCGGTCAATCTCCGCTGGCCCCTGATGCGCACCGGCGCCTGGGGCAGCGAGCTCATCGAGCCGATCGTCCAGGTCATCACCGCTCCCAACACCGGCAGCCAGTCCACGATCCCGAACGAGGACAGCCTCTATCTCGAATTCACCGACGCCAACCTCTTCGCATGGAACCGCTTTCCGGGCATCGATCGCCAGGAGGGCGGGACCCGCGCCAACTACGCAATCCACGGCGCGTGGTACATCGGGGGCACCACGCTCGACGGCCTGATCGGCCAGTCCTACCAGGCGGAGAAGGATCCGCTCTTCCCCCCCGGCTCCGGCCTCAACAACAACTTCTCCGATCTCGTCTCGCGCGTGACCTTCACGCCGAGCCCCTGGCTCAGCTTCAATTGGCAGGGCCGCTACTCGATCGACGGCGAGGGCCTCGACTTTACCGACGCCACCGCCGGGTTCGGCACCAGCCGGCTGCGCTTCAACGCCGGCTACCTCTATACCCCGAACAACCCCTTCCTGCTCTATGATGTGCCCCCGACGACGCCGCAGCCCGCCCTCACCGTGCCGCGGAGCGAGGTCTCGCTCGGCGCCTCCGCGCAGTACGGCGCCTGGCAGCTCGCGGCCAACGAGCGGCAGAACCTGGAGAACGGCAGCATGGTCTCGGCCGGCTTCCAGGGCTCCTATCAGAACGAGTGCATGATCTTCGCCCTGCTCTTCGACCGGCGCTTCACCTCCCTCGACGGCGACAACGGCGCCACGACCGTTCTCATCCAGATCACGTTCAAGACGGTAGGACAGTTCGGCTTCAGCGCTCTATGAGGAACGCGCTATGAGGTTCCCATGCGTAGACAGAGCCCCGCCCGCGCCCGCCTCCTGATCGCCCTCCTCCTCGCCGCCCTCGCCTCCCTGGCGTGCGCCCCGCCGGCGCGCGCCCAGGTGGCGTCGATCGCGGCGGTGGTGAACGGCGACGTCATCACCCGCGCCGATGTGGACAACCGGGCCCGCCTCTTCGCCCTCTCGTCGGGCATTCCGATGTCGCCCGACATGCTCGACCGGCTGAAGCCACAGATTCTCAACCAGCTGATCGACGAGAAGCTCCGCCTCCAGGAGATCGAGCGCAAAGGGATCGTGGTGCCCGACAAGGCGATCGCGGCGGCGCTGACCGGCATCGAGGCGCAAAACCATATGCAGCCCGGCGAGCTCAAGGCGCGCCTGGCGGGCCAGGGGGTCGCGCTCAGGACGCTGATCGACCAGATCCGCGTCCAGCTCGGCTGGAGCGAGCTGCTGCGCGAGGCGCTCGGCTCCGCCGCGCACGTGACGCCGGCCGAGATCCAGGCCCGGATCGAGGCGTTGAAGGACCAGGTCGGCCAGCCGGAATACCTCGTCTCGGAGATCTTCATCCCGATCGACAACCCCTCGTCCCGCCCCGAGGCGCAGAAGTTCGCCACCTCGGTGATCGACGAGCTGCGCGCCGGCGCGCCCTTCGGGGTCGTCGCCGCCCAGTTCAGCCAGAGCGAAACCGCGCTCCAGGGTGGCGACCTCGGCTGGGTCCAGGCCAGTCAGCTCGATCCCCAGGTGGTGAGCCTGCTCGACGAGATGCCGCCCGGTGCGATCAGCGACCCCGTCCCGGTCGCCGGCGGGCTCGAGGTCGTCCAGCTGCGCGACCGCCGCGCGATCGGCGGCGGCGCCACCGAGACGGCCTCGATCCGGCAGGTCTTCCTCCCCTTCACCACGGCCTTCGACCCGGGTGCCGCGCCCACCGCCGAGCAGCGCGGCCGGATCGACCAGGCGCGCGCGCTCGGCTCGCGGGTCCATGACTGCGCCGGGATGGAAGCCGCGAACGCGGCCGCCGGCAACGTCCGCCCCGCGGATCCGGGGCCGGTCGAGATCGATCGGGTGACGCCGCCTTCGTTCCGCGCCATGCTCGCCTCGCTGCCGGTCGGCCAGGTGAGCGAGCCCCTGATCGCCAACGACGGCGTGGCCGTCGTGATGGTCTGCTCGCGCGGGATGGAGAACCCCGAGGCCCCGCCGCCGGCGATGGTCGCCCGCTCGATCCTCGACAGCCGGGCCGAGCTCCTCTCCCGCCAGCTCCTTGCCGATCTGCGCCGCCAGGCGGTGATCGTGACCCGCTCGTCCTGACCCGCCTCGCGCCGCGCCCACCCCGGCCGGCCTTCCAGGCCCGCAAGGCGCTCGGCCAGCACTTCCTGCGCGACGCCAACCTGACGCGCCGGATCGCCGCCGCCGCGGGCGATCTCGCCGGGGTCCATGTGATCGAGGTCGGGCCCGGCCCCGGCGACCTGACCGAGGCGCTGCTTGCGACGCCGGCCGCGAGCCTGACCGCGATCGAGATCGACCCGCGCGCGAGCGCCGCGCTCGCCGACCTCGCCGCCCGCCACGGCGAGCGCTTTCGCCTGATCCTCGCCGATGCGCGGGAGATCGCGATCCCGGCACTCGTCCCTTCCCCCCGGCACATCGTGGCGAACCTTCCCTACAATGTCGCGACACCGCTGCTCGTCGGCTGGCTCGGCGAGGCCGCCGCCTTCGCCGGATTGACGCTGATGTTCCAGGAAGAGGTCGCCGAGCGCATCGCCGCCGCGCCGGCCAGCCCCGCCTACGGGCGGCTCGCCGTGCTGGCCCAATGGACCTGCCGGGTGCGCATCGCACTCCGCCTGCCGCCCGAGGCCTTCACGCCGCGGCCGAAGGTTTCCTCCGCGGTCGTCTCGCTCACGCCGCACGCGGAGCAGCCGCCGGCCGCGCTCTTTTCCTCGATGCAGAGGCTGACCGCCGCCGCCTTCGGCCAGCGGCGGAAGATGCTGCGCGCCGCGCTCAGGCCGCTGGGCGGCGCGGCACTCCTTGCGGCCGCCGGCATCGCCGCCGAACGCCGCGCCGAAACGCTGTCCATCGCGGAGTTCGACCGGCTCGCCCGCCTTCTCTAGAGCTGGATGGGTTCGCTTCCGCTCACTCATCCTGCTCTAGGTCTTTGTTTTTCCCGCGTGATTCACGCCTTCGGTGATTCCACCTCCGGCGATCACGCTTTAGCCCAAACCCGCGACGAATTCCGCGAGCCCCGGCTGGCGCGCCGTCGCCAGCCGGGCCGCGTGCAGGATCTCCCGCGCCGCGCGGATGCTCTCCGGGAGATCGCGGTTGACGACGACATGGTCGAACTCGGGCCAATGGGCGATCTCCGCCGCCGCCCCCCTCATCCGCTCGGCGACCACGGCCTCCGCATCGCCCCGGCCGGCGAGCCGCTCTGCCAGCACCGCCCACGAGGCGGGCAGCACGAACACGCCCACCACGTCGCTCGGCAGGGAAGCGCGCAGCAGCCGATGCCCCTGCCAATCGATGTCGAAGACGACGTCCCGCCCGACCTCGAGGGCCTTCACCACCGGCGCCCGCGGCGTGCCGTAGCGGCGGCCGAACACCTCCGCCCATTCCAAAAGCTCGCCCCTCTCGACAAGGGCCTCGAACGCCGCGTCGTCGCGAAAGAAATAGTGCACGCCTTCCTGCTCGTCCGGCCGCGGCGGACGCGTCGTGACGCTGACCGAGAGCGAGGCCGCCGGCTCATCGGCGAGCAGGGCGCGCGTGATCGCGGTCTTGCCCACGCCCGACGGTCCGGCAATGACGAGGGCGACACCGCGGCGGCGAATTGGGGCTGGCTGGACCATGCGGCGCCAGGATTATCCGACCCGCCGGCGCGCGGCTATGCTGCTATTACCTTGGGGGCGATGCCGCTCGGCCCCTCCTGCCTGATCACGGGCGCCTCCTCCGGCCTCGGCCGGGCGCTGGCGGTCGCGCTTGCCGCGCCGGGGCAGCGCCTCCTGCTCGGCGGCCGGAACGAGGCGCGCCTCGCGGAGACCGCCTCGCTCTGCCAGGCGCGCGGCGCCGAAACCTCGACCGCCGTGATCGACGTCACCGACGCGCCCGCCATGCGGGCGTGGATCGCCGGCGCCGGCCGGCTCGACCTCGTCATCGCCAACGCCGGCATCTCCGCGCACACGGCCGACCTCAGCGGCGCGGAAGCCACCCGCGCCATCTTCGCGACCAACCTCGCCGGCATGCTCAACACGGTGCTGCCGGCGCTCGATGCCATGGAGGGCCAAAAGCCCGGCGAAGACGGAAGGCGCGGCCGAATTGCCGCGATTAACTCGCTCGCCGCCTTCGTCGCTTCCCCGGGCGCGCCCGCCTATTGCGCCGCCAAGGCGGCGGCCGACGCTTGGATCCTGGCCACCGCCCCGATCGCCGAACGCAAGGGCATCCGGCTCACCTCGGTCTGCCCCGGGTTCATCCGGACCCCGATGACCGAAGCCCATACCGGCGCCAAACCCGGGATGATGAGCGCCGAACGCGCCGCCGCCCTTATCCTTGCTGGCATCGCCCGCAACCGCCGGCGTGTCGCCTTCCCCCGCCGGCTCTACCTCGCCGGCCGGTTCGTGAGCCTGCTCCCGCCACGCGCCGCCGCCCGCCTGCTCAGCCTCCGCTCCGGCGGCTGAGGAGGGGAAGCGGGGTGGTTTCGTCGGCCTGCACCCGGCGCCAGCGGCGGAGCAGCCAGAGCACGCCGGCGAGGTCGGTGATGCCGACGAGGAGCCGATCGAGCGAGCCGTAATGGGACCGGCCGCGCGTGCGCGGGCGGTGGTTGACCGACACCGATAGGACGGTCCCGCCGTGCCTGAGGAAGAGCGCGGGCAGGAAGCGGTGCATATGGTTGAAGCGCGGCAGGGCAAGGAAGTCGGCGCGGCGGAAGATCTTGAGGCCGCAGCCGGTGTCGGGGGTGGCGTCGCCGAGCAGGCGCGCCCGCACGGCGTTGGCGAAACGGGAGCCCCATCGCTTGGCGAGGCTGTCGCGACGGCGCTGGCGGTGGCCGGCGATCAGGACCGACGCGGCCCCGGGCGCGGCCACGTGCTGGCGGGCCGCGGCGAGGAGGCGAGGGATATCCGCCGGATCGTTCTGGCCGTCGCCGTCCAGGGTGGCGATCCATTCGCCGCGCGCTGCCGCAACACCCGTGATCACCGCCATGCTCTGGCCGGCCTGCTCGCGGTGGCGGAGCACGCGCAAGGAGCGGCAGCGTTCGGCCGCTTCCTGGAGCTCCGCCGCGGTCGCGTCTCTACTGCCGTCGTCAACGGCGACGATCTCGAAGCGCATGCCCTTGAGCACGGCGGCGATCTCGTCGATCAGCGGCCCGACATTGCCGGCCTCGTCGTGCATCGCGACGACCACCGAGAGGAGCGGCGGCGTCTCGGAGGAGGGAATCTCAGGGGTTCGGTCGTACATCAGCTTCCAATGGGCCCGGCGTTGCGCCCGGTGGTGGGTTGAAGCGAATGAGAACGATCTCGCGGCCGATCCTGGTCTCCCCGGCCGGGCTTCCGAGCCGCCCCGCGCGATCGCCGAACTCCGACGCCGGACTCGTCGACTCCTGGCCGACCGGGCCGTGCACGGCGATCACGCTGGCGCCCGCACGCAGCCGGGCCTCCGCCTGGCTCACGTGAAACAGCACCTTGCTGTCCGGCAGGGCGGAGTCGCCCCCCGGGAGGTAGGCGCGCAGCATCATCGGTATGCCGTGGTCGTCGAGGAAGACGTCCGCGCCTTTGGCGAGCGATGGCGCAAGCGCGGCGGCGGCGAGATCCCAGCGCGGCACCGTTTCGGCGCGATAGAAGGGCAGGAGGTTGACCAGGAGGAGGGCAGCTGCGGCGAGGGGTACGGCAACCCGCCAGCGCCGGGCCAGCCACGCGGCGCCGACTCCCGCCAGGATCAGGAAGGCCGCGCCGCTCCAGAGCAGGTAGCGCGGCAGCCAGAGCGGCCGGGCCGGCTCGGCCAGGATGAGCATGACCGGCAGCGCAACGACGGCGAGGACCATCACCCAGCGCACGGCCGGCTGGCGGCGGAGTGCCAACCACCCCGCGGCGGCGAGCAGCGGCACGGCGAGCGCGAGCGCCGGCAGGGGGCTGGGAACGAGGTGCAGGCTCGCGATGTTGGCGCCGCGCAGCAGATAGACGTCCGCGCCGACCCGCCAGGCCCTGAGCGCGCCGAGCGGTGGGATCCAGGCGAAGGCGACCAGGTAGTGGCCCTCGATGGCCAGGCTCATCGCCAGATAGAGGGGAGCCACGGCGAGCAGCACGGCTGCCTGGCCGGCGATCCAGCGGAGCAGGAAGCGCCGCCGCGCGGCACCGGCAAGGCCGCGCGCGATCGGCCAGGCGGAGAGGCTGGCGACGAGCAGGAACGGCGCGGCATCGCCGATCAAGGCGAGCGCGCCCACCATGCCGAGCAGCAAGGCCGACCAGGCACCGAGCCCGCTGCGCCATGGTCCCGCCGCCGCCTCCTGATCGCAGGCAAGCGTCACCAGGCCCCAGAGCGAGAGCATGAGGCAGGCCAGCTCCATCGCGTAGGGCCGCGCGTCCTGGCCGAACTGGACCATGACCGGGGCCGCGGCGAGAAAGAGGCCGCTCATCAGCCCCGCCATTCGCCCGGCCCCGATCCTTCCCGCGAGCGCCCGCCCGACGAGGACGCCGATCGCGGCGGCAAGAGCGCCGGCGATGGCGCTCGGCAGGCGCAGCAGCCAAGGGTTCCCCCCCGGCGCGAGCCCTGCGAGCAGCAGGAAGTAGGTCGGCAGGTGATGGTGGCTGAACGAATTGGCGATCAGCTTGCGGAACGGCAAGGCGGCACGCAGCTTCGTCACCACCTCGTCGATCCAGAGCGGCTTCGCCCCGAGCCCATGCAGGCGGAGCGCCAGCGCCAGCGCGAGGATCAGCGCAAAGTCGAACGGCGCCGTCCCACCGCGCAGGACCAGGCGTGCCGGAAGGCCGATGCGGGAAAGGCGGGGAATGGACGTCGGAGTGTCTCCAGGCTTCGCTCCCGACAACCGCCGGGCAAGCGCACCATGTCGGTCCGGATCACCTGTCACTCGCCCGGATCATTTCTGATCCTCACCGAGATTCGTGGCATTGCTGCGGCGTAATCCGATCGGCTCTGTAAAGAACGGTGACGATCGGCCATGCCACACGCGATCTTGATCAGGGCTCCTTGGCGCCGATCAGGCGCGCCGCCTGCCTGAGGCGCCCGCCGAGGCGGCGGAACGGCGTCGTCACTTTCCAGGAACGGGAGCGGTAGACGGCGGCCAGCTCCCGTTCGGCCCGCTCGGCGCGGCGCTCGGAGCGACGCGCATCCGCCCCCGCGCGCTCGGCGTACGCCGCGAGCGCCCCCCATTCGGCGCCTCGTCCGAGCGCACCGGCACGGAGGAGATGAAGGCTTCCCATGCCGAGCAGCGTTCCGTAGGTCAGCATCGCCCCGACGCAGGCCGGAGCGAACCGGTCGGCCCAGTCGCCGCCGGCCTCCTCCGCGAGGAAGGCCGCCGCCATCGCGTGGTGCCGCCACAGCGCGGCAGGCGTGCAGCCGAGCCGGTCGGCGGCCCGCCCGGCGCAGCATCCCGGGCTCGCCGCGCCGCCGAGATCGACGGCGAGCCCGCTCAGCACGGCCAGCTCGGCCTCGCACTCGGCCCGGTAGGCGGGCGAAAGCGAGAGCAGGTTCGCATCGACGATCACGTCGATCGTCTCGGGAATGCCGAGCGCGCTCAGCAGCCAGAAAGCCAGGAACGCGCGGTACCACGCCTCCGGCTCGGTTCGCCTCAGATGCGCCCGCAGCACCGAATGCGCCCTTTCCGGGCTCTCCTCCGACGCGGCCGGCGGCAATCCCACCTCGAAATGCCGCAAGGCCGCCGCGACGCGCGCCTGCCCGGCGTTGCGCGCCAGCACCAGGAGCGGCATGAGAAGGAAATACGGATTGTCGTGGGCGAGGAGCTGGTGCTTCGCCGCGATGAATTGCGAGACCGGATCGCGCATGACGGCCACATGCGCGGCTTCGGGAAAGTTCCGCGTCATCCATCCCGCCCGTCCGAGCGAACGGCAGAATTTCAGGACCGGCTGCTTGCTTCCCGCACGCGCGCGCTCCACCAGAAGCCGCACATAGCCCTTGAGCGCCGGCAGATCGGCGTCAGATCCGGCGAAGAAATCGTCGGTCGCGAAGGCGCGCCGATAGGCCCGCACGCCCGTCGTGGACTTGCGAAAAAGCGGAGCGAACTCATCGAAATAGGATCGCCGAAGCTGCGGATGACCCGACGCCCAAAGCTGCGGCCCGTGACGCGGGAGCGTCGCGGGCGTGATCGCGGCGAGGGACTCGTGCAGCGGCTCGTAGTAGGCCAACACGCCCGGGAACGCGCGGAAGCGGCTCCAGAGGAAGGTGCCGGCGGTGCGCCACCCGGCATGGAGGAAGACGGGAGGACGGGCAAGGCGCGCGGCGCCGCCTTCGCTCGGAAGACCGGCCGGCTCGGCGGCGTCGGATGCAAGAACGCTCGAATGCGGCTCAGCCATCTCTCCACGTCCAATCTCTGGGCGGAGAAATGTCGGCCGTACGCCGCCGCTTCGCATGACCCCGAAGGGTGAAGAATTGCAACGCCCGAACGGCGGCGACGGACGAAACCTTGCCGGCCTATGTGTCAGCTTTCATAGAAAGCTGACACATAGGTCTTTGTCCAAGTGCCCGATTCACGCGGCGTTCCGTGATCGCTTCGCTTCCCACGAAACTCTGCGATCGGGCACTAACCCACACGTGCCACGCGGAGCGTGTTGGTGGTGCCGGACTGGCCGAAGGGAATTCCCGCGGCGACGACGATTTCCTCACCGGCGGCGGCGAAGCCCTCCTCCTCGGCAATGCGCGAAGCGCGGCGGACCGTCTCGCTCAGGCTCACCACGTCCGGTGTCACCACCGCATGCACGCCCCAGGCCACCGCCAGCTTCCGCGCCGTGCCGAGATGCGGCGTGAGGCCGAGCACCGGGCAGTCGGGCCGCTCGCGGGCCACGCGGAGCGCCGTCGCGCCGGAGGCGGTGAAGGCGACGATGGCGCGCGCGCCGATGGTGTGCGCCACCTGCTGGGCCGCGGCGGCGATCGCGTCCGCCGAGGAGGGCTCCGGCGGGGGCCGTGACGCATCGATGATCGCCCGCCACTCGGCATCCTGCTCCACCCGGGCGACGATGCGGTCCATGATATTGACCGCCTCGGCCGGAAATTGTCCCGCCGCCGTCTCGGCCGAAAGCATCACCGCGTCCGCTCCGTCGAACACCGCCGTCGCCACGTCCGAGGCCTCGGCCCGCGTCGGCGCGGGTGCCGAGATCATGCTCTCCAGCATCTGCGTCGCCACCACCACCGGCTTGCCGTTCTGCCGCGCCACGCGAACGATGCGCTTCTGGGCAAGCGGCACCTCCTCGGGCGGCAGCTCGACGCCGAGATCCCCGCGCGCCACCATCACCGCATCCGAGAGCCGCACGATCTCCTCGAGATGGTCGAGCGCCTGCGGCTTCTCCATCTTCGTCATGATCCAGGCGCGCCCTCCGACCAGCCGTTTCGCCTCGACCACATCCTCCGGCCGCTGCACAAAGGAGAGCCCGATGAAGTCGACGCCGTGAGCGAGCGCAAAGGCGAGGTCTTCGCGATCCTTGTCGGTGAGCGAGGGAATCGGCAGCACGACATCCGGAACGTTGACGCCCTTGCGGTCGGAGAGCGGCCCGCCCACCACCACCTCGGTCTCGAGATGGTCCTCGCGCTTGCGGGCGACGCGCAGCCGGAGCTTGCCGTCATCGAGGAGAAGGCTGGTGCCGATCGCGGCGGCGCCGATGATCTCCGGATGGGGCAAAGCGACGCGCGTCACGTTGCCCGGCGTCGGGTCGAGATCGAGGCGGAATTTCTGCCCGGTCTGAAGATGCACGCGCCCACCCTGGAATTGTCCGACACGCAGCTTCGGCCCCTGCACGTCTGCGAGGATTCCGATGGGATGCTCGAAACGCTCCTCGAGCTCCCTGATCATGCGGATGCGCTCGGCATGATCCTCGTGCGTGCCGTGCGAGAAATTGAGCCGGAAGACGTCGGCGCCGAGCTGGAAGAGCCGGCCCAGCATCTCCGGCGTCGAGCTCGCCGGGCCGACGGTGGCGAGGATTTTCGTGCGCCGGCGCCGGCGCAGCTTCTGTCGAGCGGGCATCCCTCTATCCTCGTTCCTCAGGCCACCAGGATCGCGCGGATATCGTTGACGTTGGTGAGCGTGGGCCCGGTCTTCACGAGATCGCCGAGCGCCGCAAAGAAACTGTAACTGTCGTGACCGGCGAGCATCGCCCGCGCATCCATCCCGGCCCGGCGCGCCCGCGCGAGCGTGGCCGGCCCGACGAGCGCGCCGGCCGCATCCTCCGTCCCGTCGATCCCGTCGGTATCGCCGGAGATTGCCCAGACCCCTTCGCACCCCTGGAGCGCGAGCGCCAGCCCGAGCAGGAATTCGGTGTTCCGCCCGCCCCTTCCCACCGCTCCGGCGCCGATCGTGACCGTCGCCTCGCCGGCCCAGAGCAGCACCGCCGGCGGCGCGAGCGGCTCCGCGTGCGTGCGCACCGACACCGCGATGCCGGCCAT
The DNA here is from genome assembly GCA_963745975.1 of uncultured Pseudomonadota bacterium. GTDB lineage: Bacteria > Pseudomonadota > Alphaproteobacteria > Acetobacterales > Acetobacteraceae > JAKAWQ01. The sequence goes on along the minus strand of CAVUZJ010000005.1, from coordinate 758,283 downwards.
GACGGTGCCCATCTCGCGCGCCTCGCCCTCCAGCGCATCGCCGAGAACAAGCGGCGAAAACCCTTCGGCCCGCGCCTTCGCTGCCGCCGCCGCGAGCGCCATCGCGGGCGTTGCGATCAGCCGGAACTCGGCGTGCGGCAGGCTGCCCGGCTTCGGCGTCTCGTCCTCCGCGGCCGCGAGCCGCGCCGCCACCGCCGGCGGCGGGGTGATCCCGTGACGCGCGAGGATCGCCCGCGCCTCGGCGAAGGTCGAAGGGTCGGGCACGGTCGGTCCCGAGGCGATCACCGCCGGATCATCGCCCGGCACGTCGCTGATCGCGAGCGTGACCAGCCGCGCCGGCGCCGCCGCTGCCGCCAGCCGCCCGCCCTTGAAGGCCGAAAGGTGCTTGCGCACCGTGTTCATCTCCTGGATCGTCGCCCCCGACGCGAGCAGCGCCCGGTTCACGGCTTGCTTGTCGGCAAGCGTCAAGCCGCCCGCCGGCAGCGCCGCCAAGGCCGAGCCGCCACCCGAGATCAGCGCCAGCACGAGATCCTCGGGGCCAAGCCCTCTGACCGCCGCAAGCACCTCAGCCGCGCCGCGTTCGCTCGCCTCGTCCGGAACCGGATGCGCTGCCTCGATCACGGCGATCCGCCGCGTCGGCACCGCATGCCCATAGCGGGTGACCACCACACCCCCGAGCGGCACCTCCGGCCAGGCCTCCTCGACCACGGCCGCCATCAGCGCCGCCGACTTGCCGACACCGACCACGACCACCCGTCCCGGCGGAACCTCCGGCAGATGCGCCTTGAGCACGCGACGCGGATCCGCCGCGGCAATGGCGCCGGCGAAGATCGCCCGCAGCACTCCCTCCGCGTGCGCTCCGTCCATCCGGCCCCTTCCCGCCCTCGCGGCAAGTATGGCGAAGCCGGCCCCGCCGCGCCATGTTCGGTGGCAGCATAACCGCCGAGAGGAGACCGCAATGCCTGCGGAAACGCTCGATCCCGCCACCCGCACCGAACTCGAGGCCGCCACCTTCCGCCGCCTCGTCGAGCACCTGCGCGAACGCACCGATGTGCAGAACCTCGACCTCATGAACCTCGCCGGCTTCTGCCGCAACTGCCTCTCGCGCTGGTACCGCGAGGCCGCGGAAACAAAAGGACTGACACTGGCCGACACCGACGCACGCGAAATCGTCTACGGCATGCCGTACAAGGAATGGCAGGCGAAATACCAGAGCGGAGAAAAAGCGCCCGCCGGGCACTGAAGAAAGGCCAAGGGGGCTCTGCCCCCTTGGATCCCCCGCCAAGGGCGAGCCCTTGGAACCCGTTCGTTTTGGCGGCCGCTGAGGGCCGGTTGGGCTTTGCGCATGCTGCGCAAAGCCCAACCGGCCCTCAGCGGCCGCCAAGCGAATGGATTGCAAAGGCTCCGCCTTTGCCAGGGGGTCCAGGGGGACAGCGTCCCCCTGGTCTTGCTTAAGCTTGCTTCAGTTCGATCAGGCTGCGGCGGATTTTTCGGCCGCGGTTCACCTTGTCCTCGATATAGGCGCCGTCGCCCCAGCGGACTGCGCGTGCCATCGCCTGTGCGTCCTCGAGGAAGCGGGAGAGCATTTCGAGCAGTGCCTCGCGGTTGTTGAGGAAGACGTCGCGCCACATGGTCGGATCCGAGGCGGCGATACGGGTGAAGTCGCGAAAGCCTGAGGCCGCGAATTTCAGCACCTGCCGGCGGCTTTCGTCGGCGAGGTCGTCCGCGGTGCCGCAGATGGTGAAGGCGATGAGGTGCGGCAGGTGGCTGACGATCGCGAGCACGCGGTCGTGGTGGCCGGGTTCCATTTCCTCGACCATGGCGCCGGTGCGGCGCCAGAGCTCGGCGATGCGCGCGACCGAGGCGGGATCGGTGCCCGGCGGCGGGGTCAGGAGGCACCAGCGGCCCTCGAAGAGGGTCGCGAAGCCGGAATCGGGGCCCGAATTCTCGGTGCCGGCGAGCGGGTGGGCGGGCACGAAGTGGACGCCCGCCGGGACCAGCGGGCCCACGTCGCGCAGCACCGACTGCTTGGTCGAGCCGACGTCGGAGAGGATCGCGCCCGGCGCGAGGTGTGGCGCGATCGCCTGGGCGATCGCGGCGAAGGTGCCGACGGGGGTGCAGAGGATGACGCCGTCGGCGCCGGCGACGGCGGCGGCGGGATCGGCTTCGATGCGATCGGCTATGCCGAGGGCGGCGACGCGCTCGAGCACGGCGTGCGATTGGTCGTGCGCCACCAGCTCGCCGGCGATGTCCTTGCTCGCGCACGAGCGGCGCGCGAGCGAGCTGCCGATGTGCCCGACCCCGATCAGTGCGAGCCGCCGGAACAGTGGCTCAGGCATGCGCCGATTCGTGCGCCATGAAGTCGGCAAGCGTTGCCGCCACCGCCTCGCATTCCTCGCCGGTGCCGATCGAGATGCGCAGGCACTGCGGCAGCCCGTAGCCCGTGGTGCCGCGGGCGATGATCCCGCGGGCGCGGAGCCCGGCATCGGCGCGGCGGGCGCGCTCGATAGTGGCGAAGTCGGCGAGGAGGAAGTTGCCCTCGCTCGGCCAGACCTTGATGCCGGCGGCGGCGAGCGCGGCGGTGAGGCGGCGGCGCCATTCGCGGTTGTGGGCAAGGCTCATTTCCACCCATCCCGGCTCGGCGAGTGCGGCGATCCCGGCCGCCTGCGCCGCGGCGTTGACGTTGAAGGGCGCGCGCACGCGGTTCAGCACATCGACGACGGGGGCCGGCGCGTAGGCCCAGCCGAGCCGCATGCCGCCCATGCCGAACACCTTGCTGAAGGTGCGCGTCATCACCGTGTTCTCCGCCGCGTCCACCAGTGCGATGCCCGGCTCGTAATCCGGGCGCTCGACATACTCGGCGTACGCCGCGTCGAGCACGAGCAGGATCTCGGGCGGCAGCCCGGCGCGCAGCCGCGCAACCTCGGCGGCGGGCAGCATGCTGCCGGTCGGGTTGTTGGGGTTGGCGAGGAAGACGATGCGGGTCGCCGGCGAGACCTTGGCGAGCATCGCATCGACATCGGCGGTGAGGTTGCGCTCGGCTGCCTTCAGCGTTCGCGCGCCGGCATACTGGGCGGCGATCCCGTAGATCGAGAAGCCGTGCGCGCTCATCACGACCTCGGCGCCGGGGCCGCTATAGGCGAGCGCGAGGAGGTAGATGAGATCGTCCGACCCGGCGCCGCAAACGATCCGGTCGGGGTCGAGGCCGAATTTGCGCCCGATCGCGCGGCGGAGCTCGGTGGCGCTGCCGTCCGGGTAGAGGTGGATGCGGTCGGCGAGCGCGGTGTAGGCCGCCTTCGCGCCCGGCGGCGGACCGAAGGGGCCCTCGTTCGAGGAGAGCTTGATGACGCGGTTGACACCCGGGAGATGCGCCTCGCCGCCGATATAGGGCGCGATCCCGAGGATCTCGGGGCGCGGGCGCGGGCCCCCGCTCATGCCGGGACTCCCTCCTCGGGAATGGCGTAGGCGCCGAGCAGGGCCGGCGGCTCGGCGAGCCAGTCGAGATGCGGCAGGCGCGGATCGGCCTCGGTCACGAAGCCGGCGACCTCGACGAACGCGCGGGCGAGGCCGGCCACCTCGTCGCGCTCGATGAGGACGGTGCCGAGGGCGAAGCCGGCCGCGACGAGGCTGGCGGTCAGGCTGGCGCGGCTCAGCTCCGGCGCGAAGGCGAGGCCGAGCAGGCTCATGTCCCGGCCGGAAGGATCGGGCGGGGCGGTCGAGAGGACGAGGGCAGAGAGATGCGGAGCGCCCTCGGGCCGCGGCGCCCAGAAGGGCAGGCGCGCGACCACGTGAACCCGCGGCGCGTCGCGTGTCCCGAGCCTCTGCCACCATCCCCGCACCGGATCGCCCTCGGCCGGATAGGGCAGTACGGCGACGGTCGCGGTCCCGGCGAGGATCTCGGCGATCGCCTGGGCCGGCGAACGGCGCAGGCGCACCGGCGTTGCAACGCCGAACTGCTCGTGGGCGAGCGAGATATAGCCGCTCGCCCGGTCGGGCTGGCAGACGGCGACCGCGAACGGCCCCTGCATCGCGGTGGTGCCGGCCAGGAGCTCGCGCCAGATCCGCACGATGGTGGCCGGCGGCAGCTTGCCCTCATGCCGGGCGAGGCGGCGGCGGATGATCTCCGCCTCGCGGCCGGGGCGAAGCGCCACCCCGGGCTTGAGCCGGAGCCGCGCCAGCCGCGCCACCACCTCGGCGCGCTCCATCAGGAGCTGGTGGAGCGATTGGTCGAGCCGGTCGAGCTCGCCGCGCAGCCGCTCGAGCGACCATTCGCCCGGCTCGGCCGGAGCGTCGTCGTCTTCGGTTGGCACGGGGACCTGCATCGGGCTTCCTCGGAATCGCGCCCATGGATAGCCGAAGGCGGCATAGCTGCCTACACCCCGCGACCTTGCCCGAACCCGGCGGGCGCGCTTATGCAGGCGCCATGATCGTTGCCGAGACGCTGCCGCAAGCGACCCACCAGGCGGTGCATTTCGAGGACGGGCTCCTCCTCGATTGCGGCGTCCGCCTCGGCCGGCTCTCCGTCGCCTACCGCACCTACGGGCGGCTGAACGAGGACCGGTCCAATGCCGTGCTGGTCTGCCATGCCCTTACCGGCGATCAGTACGTGGCCGAGCCGCATCCGCTCACCGGCAAGCCGGGCTGGTGGGAGGCGGTGGTCGGACCCGGCCGCCCGGTGGACACGGAGCGCTTCTTCGTCATCTCGGCCAATGTGCTCGGCGGCTGCATGGGATCGAGCGGCCCGTCCAGTCCGCGCGAAGAGCAGAAGGAGAGCGGGCGGGTGGTGCCCTGGGGAACCGATTTCCCGCCCGTCACGATCCGCGACATGGTCCGCGCGCAGAAGCGCCTCGTCGAGCATCTCGGCATCGCCCGCCTCTTCGCCGTCCTCGGCGGCTCGATGGGCGGGATGCAGGTGCTCGAATGGGCCGCGCTCTACCCCGAGTTCGTGTTCACCGCCGTCCCGATTGCGACCGCCGCCTATCACACGGCGCAGAACATCGCCTTCAACGAGGTGGGCCGCCAGGCGATCTTCGCCGATCCGGACTGGGAGGGCGGGCGCTACTGGGAGCACGGCAAGGTGCCGGCCCGCGGCCTTGCGGTCGCGCGGATGACCGCGCACATCACCTATCTCTCCGAGCAGGCGCTGACCCGGAAATTCGGCCGGCGCCTCCGCTCGGGCTCCTCGCTCACGCTGTTCGACGACCTCTTCGAGGTGGAGAGCTATCTCCGCCATCAGGGGTCCACTTTCGTCAGCCGGTTCGATGCCAATTCGTACCTCAGCATCACAAGGGCGATGGATTTCTTCGACCTCGCGGCCGAGCACGGGGGCGACCTCGCGCGCGCCTTCGCCGGCTCGAAAACGCGCTTCTGCGTGATCTCCTTCAGCTCGGACTGGCTGTTCCCCACCGCGCAGTCGCGCGCCGTCGCCCGCGCGCTCAACCAGGCGGCGGCCAACGTGAGCTTCGTCGAGATCGAGAGCGACAAGGGCCACGACGCCTTCCTGCTCGACGAGCCGGAATTCCACCGCACGCTCTCGGGGTTCCTCTCCGGCTCGGCCACGCTGCTCGCCCGAAGATGAACGCCGAGCCGCCGCAGGGGATCCGCTACGTCGCCAAGAACATGCGGCTCGATCTGCGGCTGATCGCCGGGATGATCGCGCCCAATGCGCGCGTGCTCGACATCGGTTGCGGGGACGGGGCGCTGATCGCCCATCTCACGCGCGAGCTCGGCTGCGACGCGCGCGGCATCGAGATCGACATGGCGGCGGTCGCCGATGCGGTGGCGCACGGGCTCGCGGTGATGCACGGCGACGCCGACACCGACCTTGCGCACTATCCCGACCAGGCGTTCGACTATGTCGTGCTCTCGCGCACGCTGCAGGCGGTCGAGCGGCCGCGCGAGGTGCTCCGCCAGATGCTGCGGATCGGCGCGCGCGCGGTGGTGAGCTTCCCCAACTTTGGCCACTGGCTGGTGCGCTGGCAGCTGCTCTCGCGCGGGCGGATGCCGCTCACGCCCGCCTGGCCCCGGCCCTGGTACGAGACGCCGAACATCCATCCCTGCACCGTCCGCGACTTTTTCGCGCTCTGCCGGAGCGAGGGCTACCGGGTCGAGCAATGGCTCGCGGCGGACGAGGCGGGCAGGCGGGCGCCGTGGCGGCGCTCGGCGCGTCTCGCCAACCTTTTCGGCGAGCAGGCGCTCTTCGTGCTCCACCGTGCGGCTTGACGCCGGAGAGCGGGCAGGGAACGCTCGGGCGATGACCGACCCGCGCGCCCTGCACGCCCGGCTTTTCACCATCGACACGCATATCGACATCCCCTGGCCCGACCGGGGCGACGCGTTCGGGCCGAGCGAGCGCCGCGTCGATCTCGCGAAGATGCAGGTCGGCGGGCTGAAGGCGGGCTGCTTCGCCGCGTACGTGCCGCAAGGCCCGCGCACGGCCGAGGCCGAGCGCGCGGCCTTCGCGCGCGCCCAGGCGATGCTCGGCGCGATCGACGCCATGGCGGGCGAGCGCAACGGGATCCGCGCGCGCGTTGCGAAAAGTGCCGCGGCGATCGAGGCGGCCGTGCGGGATGGCGCGCTCGCGGTGGTTCCCGCCGTCGAGAACGGCTACGTGATCGGCAACGAGCTCGACCGGCTCGACGCTCTGGCCGGGCTCGGCGCGCGCTACCTCACCCTCACCCACAACGGGCACAACGCGCTCGGCGATGCCGCGATCCCGCGCCCCGACCTCGGCGACGGGGCGGAGCTGCACGGCGGGCTCAGCGCCTTCGGCCGGGCGGTGATCGCGCGGCTCAACGCGCTCGGCATGATGGTGGACGTCTCGCACACGGCGAAGAGCACGATGCTCGAAGCGGTCGCCCTCTCGCAGAGCCCCGTCGTCGTGACCCACGCCGCCATTCGCGCTCTCTGCCCGCACCCCCGCAACCTCGACGACGAGCAGCTCGACGCGCTCGCCGAGAAGGGCGGCGTCGTCCAGATCACCGCGATGCCGGCGTTCCTGCGCGCCAATGCCAGGAGTTCCGAGGTCGGGCTCGACGATTTCGCCGACCATATCGACTACGCGGTGCGGCGCATCGGGATCGCCCATGTCGGCATCTCGTCGGACTTCGACGGCGGCGGCGGCTTCAAGGGCTGGCACGACGCGAGCGAGAGCCCCAACATCACGGCCGAGCTCGTCAGCCGCGGCTACGACGAAGCGGCGGTCGGATCGCTCTGGGGCGGCAACTTCCTCCGCGTCATGCGCGCGGCGGAGCGGCTGGCGGCGTGAGCGGCGCCGCGCCATCCGTGCGCCTGCCCGACGGGACATTCGTCCCCGCGCTCGGCCAGGGAACCTGGCACATGGGCGAGGACGCAAGGCGCGCGCCCGTGGAGGCCCAAGCGCTCCGCCTCGGGCTCGATCTCGGCCTCACGCTCATCGACACCGCCGAGATGTACGGCTCGGGCGGCGCCGAGCGCGTGGTTGCGGACGCGACCACCGGCCGCCGGGACGAGGTGTTCCTCGTCTCGAAGGTCCTGCCCCACAACGCAACGCGCGAGGGCACGAAGGCGGCCTGCGAGCGGAGCCTGAAACGGCTGCGCACCGACCGGATCGACCTCTACCTCCTGCACTGGCCCGGCGCGGTGCCGATCGGCGAGACGGTGGAAGCGTTCGAGGCGCTCCGCGCGCAGGGAAAAATACGAAGCTGGGGCGTCTCGAATTTCGACCTTCCCGCAATGGAGCGCCTGGTTGCCGCGCCTCATGGCGCCGCCTGCGCCACGGACCAGGTCCTCTACAACCTCGACGAGCGCGGGATCGAGTTCGATCTTCTCCCCGCGTGCGCGGCACGCGGAATCCCGGTGATGGCCTACACCCCGCTCGGCCAGGGCGGGCGGCTCCTGCGCTCGAAGGCGCTCGCCGCGGTCGCCGCCCGCCATAACACGGCACCCGCGACGGTGGCGCTCGCCTTCCTCCTCACGCGGCCCGGCGTCATCGTCATCCCGAAGGCAACGCAAGCGGAACACGTGCGCGCCAACGCCGCCGCGGCCACCACGCTCCGCCTCGACGCAGCCGACCTCGCCACGCTCGACGCGGCCCACCCGCCGCCGCAGCGCAGGCAAAGACTGGCAATGCTTTAGCCAGGGGCTCTGCCCCTGGACGGGTCCCAACGCGCGAGCGCGATGGGGACCCGGTGTCGGGGGCAGGGCCCCCGACCGGGTCCAGGGCAGAGCCCTGGCCTTCCCTTTTTCAACTTCCTGCTAGACTGGCCCCAAGCCAGTACCGAGGGAACGCAAGCATGCAACGGATTTTCGACCGAGGGGCCGAAGACCTCGGCAACATCGTGCATCTGGAGCACGTGAACACGCGCGTGCCGGACCAGCGGATCGCGACGGTTTTCTATGTCTCGGGTCTCGGCCTCGCCCGCGATCCCTACATGATGACCGGGGTCGACAACATGTGGGCGAATGTCGGCCGCAGCCAGTTCCATCTGCCGACCGGCAAGCCTCAGGTGCTGCGCGGCGTGACCGGGCTCGTGCTGCCGGACCGCGCCGCGCTGCTCCGCCGCCTCGCCGCGCAGCGCGAGCCGCTCGCCGGCACCGAGTTCGATTTTCGCGAGGAAGCCGACCGCGTGCTGGTGATCTCTCCGTGGGGCAACCGCATCCGCGCGCATGCGCCGGATGGGCGGTTCGGGCCGGTCTCGCTCGGGATCGCCTATGTCGCCTTCGACGTGCCGCGCGAAACCGCCGAGCCGATCGTGCGCTTCTATCGCGAGGTGTTCGCCACCCCGGCCACGCTGGAGGAAGGCGAGGAAGGCAAGCGTGCGCGCGTGATGGTCGGCGCCGACCAGTACCTTCTGTTCGAGGAGACGGATCGCGCCCCGCCGCCGTTCGACGGGCATCACGTGGCGATCTACATCGCGGATTTCTCCGCGCCGCACCGCTGGCTGCTCGAGCGCAAGCTCATCACCGAGGAGAGCGACCAGCATCAGTGGCGCTTCGAGGACATCGTCGATCCGGCGAGCGGCCAACCGCTCTTCAAGGTGCAGCACGAGGTGCGCAGCATGCGCCACCCGTTCTACAATCGCCATCTCGTCAACCGCGATCCCGGGCAGAACAACCGCAACTACGCCCCCGAGCACGAGAGCTGGCGCTGGGCGATGATGAGCGCGGGCTAGCTCTCGGCGAGGGCTGCCGACCAGGGGGACATCGCGTCGCTGATGCCGGCGCGGGTGCCGTCGGCGCGGCTCTCGATCAGGTTCGGGCAGGCGAAATTGACCGGCAGCACGCCGTGCTCGACGATCTCGAGGCGGCCTTCTTTGCCGAGTGCGGCGAGAATGTCGGCGGCGAGGCGGCGATCGGCGGTGATCTCGTCCGGCCCCGAAACGTCGATGCGCGGCTGGTGCGCCGCCGCTTGCGGATCCATGGCGAAGTCCGCGACGAAGGCGAGCATCTGCGCCACCGCGGCGAGGATGCGCCGCCCGCCCGAGGCGCCGGCGGCGATCCACGGCCGCGCGCCCTCGCGGAGGATGCTCGGGCACATGTTGCAAAGCGGCCGCTTGCCCGGCGCCATCGAATTCGGCTGGTTCGGGCGCGGATCGAACCACATCACGCCGTTGTTCATCAGAACGCCCGCGCCCGGCAGCACGACGCGGCTGCCCATCGAGGAAAGGAGCGTGGTGGTCATCGCCACCATCCCGCCCTCCGCGTCGCAGACCGAGAGATGCGTGGTGCAGCTTTCCGCGGCCTTCGGCTCCGCGTCGCCCACGCCGGCGAGTCGTTCGGCGTAGGCGGTCTTCAGCGCCCGGGCGAGGGAAACATACCAGGCGGCGTCGGGGGTTTTCGGGAGCGGCTGGTCGTTGTGGCAAAGCTCGAGCACGCGGGCGAAGGTCGGCGCGGCCGTGAGCCCGCCCGCCAGCGCGAGCGTGCGGCCGCCGCCCCACGCAAGCTCCATCGCCGGGCGCGTGCGCGCGCGGCAGGCGGCAAGGTCCTCGCGATCGAGCAGGCCGCCCATCGATTTGACGTCGGCGGCGATGCTCGCCGCGACCTCGCCCTCGTAGAAGTCGCGCAGGCCCGCGCGCTGCAGCCGCTCGAGCGTCGCCGCGAGGTTGCCGAGCCGGAAGAACCCGGGCGTTCCCTGATAGGGCGCGACGCGCGGCAGGCCATCGGGCAGATAGATGCGGGCACTCTCGGGGTAGAGCCGCAGCACGGAGGCCGAGTTCGCGATCTTGAGGGTGGTGAACCAGTCGGCGGCGAGCCCGCGGCGCGCGAGCGCCACCGCGGGTGCCAGCACATCGGCAAGCGGCAGCCGGCCCCAGCCTTCATGAAGGGCCGCGTAGCCGGCAACCGAGGAGGGGATGACGAAGGAGAGCGGGCCGTGGATGTTGGCGTCGTTCTCGACTTCGGGCCACGCGAACAGGTCCTGCTTCATACCCCCGGTGAGGCGGAAGCGGGACGGATCGAGCCCGCGCGGCGCTACGGGGCCGAAATCCACCACCTCGGCGCGCGCGGCGCCGGCCGGATGGACGAGCGCGAAGCCGATCCCGCCGAGCCCGGAGTTCCACGGCTCGACCGCGGCCAGCGCGAAGGCGGTCGCCACTGCCGCGTCGGCCGCGTTGCCGCCGGCGTCGAGAATGGCAACGCCCGCCTCCGCCGCGTCGCGTGCCTGGGAGGCGACGATGCCGCGCCTGCCGCGCGCGGCGGGCTTGGCGATGTCCCAGTGCTGCGTGACGTGCGGCGGCGGCCCGTAGTCCATCGTCGATCTCCTCTCCAGCTTGCCCGATGCTCGGCCGCGCGGGCCGGCCTGGCAACGGGGTTTCCGCCCGGCCGGGAGAGCACTTAATTCCTATTGACTCACTATAGATTGATGCGCTCTCATGAGGCCCGGGCAACCGCTACCGGAAGAGACAGGCCCAGAGGGGACCCGCCATGCGAGACCGCGCGTTCGCCGCCCACGCCTTCGCGAGCTGCCGCCCCTTCGCCGGCGGGGACGTGGGCACGCTCGCGGTCGGCACCCAGAAATCCGCGTTCACGCTGCTCGTGCTCGAGCGCCGCCGCCTGCTCGAGCGGTGGCTCGAGCCGCTCGGCTACGACGCGTCTTGGACCGAGTTTGCCTCGGGCCCGGCGCTGATCGCGGCGATGCGCGAGGGCGTCGTCGATCTCGGCTATAGCGGCGCGATGCCGCCGATCCTCGCGGTCGCGGCCGGCGCGCCGATCGTGACGCTCGCGAACGACCTGCCCTCCCCGCGCAGCGTCGGGGTCGCGGTCGGGGCGGCGAGCGCGATCGGCAGGCTCGGGGAGTTGCGCGGTCGCCGCGTCGCGTTCGATTACGGCTCGAACGCGGAATGGCTGCTGATCGGCGCGCTCGGGAAGATCGGGCTCGGGATCAAGGATATCCTTCCGGTCCCGCTGGCCCCGACCGAAGCGGAGGCAGCCTTCCGGGAAGGGGCGGTGGACGCCTGGGCGGTGTCCGACCCGCAGCTTGCGGCGGCACAGGCGGCGGGCGGTCGCATCCTGGCCGACGCGACCGGCATCACGCCCAACTACCGCTTCTATGTGGCGCGGCAGGCGTTCGCGGCGCAGGCGCCGGAAGTCCTCAGAACGGCCATGCGCGCGATCGCGGCGACGGAGGCGGACATCGCGGCGCGGCGGCCGGAGGTGGCGGCGGAGCTTGCCGCGACGGTCGGGCTGCCGGCGCCGCTGCTCAAGCTCGCGCTCGACCGCAAGGCTTGGGGGATCGAGGCGACCGATGAAGCCGTGCTCGCCGAGCAGCAGCGCATCGCGGACCATTTCTCGGATACGCGGCGCATTCCGCAGAGGCTGGACGTGGCGGCGCTCACCGAGCTGGCGGCGGTGAGGCGGAGTTTGTGGGATGAGCCATTACTATAGTCATTCTATGGGCGTTAGATAGAAAAAGGAAATAGCTGGCAGAGACAGGCCAGCCCCGTTTCGGACAGGAGATGCCCATGAAACGCCGCACGCTGCTTGCCACCGCACCGGCCGTCGGCCCCGTCCTGTTCAGCTTCCGCACCCTGGCCGCCCCGCCGAGCGACCTGCTCAACGCCTCCTATTCCGCGACCGTCGAGCTTTTCCGCGCCTACAACCCGTTTTTCGCGCGCGCCTGGCGCGAGAAGGCCGGAACGCCCGTCACCGTCCACGATTCGAACGGCGGGTCCGGCGCCGAGGCGCGCGCGGTGATCGAGGGCCTGCCGGCGGACGTGGTGACGCTGGCACTCGCCTACGACATCGACGCGATCGCCAAGGCCGGGCTCATCGCGCGCGACTGGCGAGGCCGCCTGCCCGATAACAGCGCACCCTTCACGAGCACGATCGTCTTCCTGGTGCGGCAAGGGAACCCCAAGGGGATCCGCGACTGGCCCGACCTCATCCGCCCGGGCGTCGCGGTGGTGACTCCCAATCCGAAGACCTCGGGCGGGGCGCGCTACAATATCCTCGCCGCCTATGCCTGGGCGCTGAAGGCGAACGGCGGCGATACGGAAAAAGCGCAGGCGTACCTTACCGCCCTGCTCGGGCATGTGCCGGTGCTCGGTGCGAGCGCGCGCGACGCGACACTTTCGTTCGTCCAGCGCGGCCTCGGCGACGTGCTGATCGCCTGGGAGAGCGAGGCTCTGCTTTCCATCGCGGAAGCGGGCAAGAAGCGCTTCGAGATCGTCATGCCCTCGCTTTCGATCCTGGCCGAGCCTCCGGTCGCGGTGGTGGACAAGGTCGTGGACCGGCGCGGCACGCGGGCGCTGGCGGAAGCCTATCTCCGCACCCTCTACACCCCCGACGCGCAGGAGCTGATCGCCCGGAACTACTATCGCCCGCAGCTTGCCGCGGTCGCGCGCAAATACGCGGCGCGCTTCAAGCCGGTGCCGATGGTGAGCGTGGACCAGGCGTTCGGCGGCTGGGATGCGGCGCAGAAGAAATTCTTCGCCGATGGCGCGATTTTCGACCAGGTCTACGCCAGGAACCCATGAGCCGGCGCCTCGCCTGGCGCGAGCCCTCCACGCTGCCGGGCTTCGCGCCGAGCCTTTCGCTGACGCTGCTCTGGCTCGGCGCGCTGGTGATCGCACCGCTCGCGGTGATGGTGGCGAGTGCCGCGGGATTGGGCTGGAGCGGCTTCTGGGCGCTGGTGCTCCGCCCGCGCGTGCTCGCCGATCTTTCCGTGAGCGTCTCCTCGGCGCTTGTGGCGAGCGCGATCGACGCCTGCTTCGGCCTGATCATCGCCTGGGTGCTGGCGCGCTACCGGTTTCCCGGAAGGCGGCTCGTCGATGCGCTGATCGATCTGCCCTTCGCGCTGCCGACCGCGGTTGCCGGCATCGCGCTTGCGGCCCTCTACGCGCCGCAGGGGCCGATCGGCGCGGTGCTGGCGCCGTTCGGCATCGCCATCGCCTATACGCGGGCGGGCATCGTCGTCGCCCTGATGTTCGTGGGCCTTCCCTTCGTCGTGCGCACGCTCGAGCCGGTGATCGAGGAGCTGGAGGTCGAGCAGGAGGAAGCGGCGTCGATGCTCGGCGCCTCCGACACGGCGACCTTCCTCAAGGTCATCCTGCCGCCGCTGCTGCCGGCCCTGCTCGCCGGCTTCGCGCTCGCGCTCGCCCGCGGGCTCGGGGAATACGGCTCGGTGATCTTCATCGCCGGCAACAAGCCGATGGTCTCGGAAATCCTGCCGCTCCTGATCGTGACCGAGCTCGAGCAGTTCAACCTCGCCGGCGCGACCGCGATCGCCGTGCTGATGCTTGCCGCCTCGTTCCTGCTCCTGATCGCCGTCAATCTCTTGCAGGCGTGGGTGCGCCGGCGGCATGGCGGCTGAAATCGCAGCCGCCGCCTTCGCTTCGCTGCGCGGGCCGGCGCGCCCGCTCCTGATCGGCACCGCACTCGGGTTCGTCGCACTCTTCCTGGTGCTGCCGCTCGGGGTGATCTTCGCCGAAGCGTTCTCGCTCGGCCTCCGCGCCTATGGCGCCGCGCTCACCGACCCCGACGTGCGCGCCGCCGTCGGGCTCACGATCCTCATCGCCCTCGTCGCCGTGCCGCTCAACACGATCTTCGGGGTGGCCGCGTCCTGGTGCCTCGCGCGCTTCCGCTTCCGCGGGCGGGCCTTGATCATCACGCTCATCGAGCTGCCGTTCTCGGTCTCTCCGGTGGTCGCGGGGCTGCTCCTGGTGCTGCTCTTCGGCCGCTCCGGGCTTCTCGGCGCCTTCCTCGAGGCGCACGGCATCCGCATCATCTTCGCCGTCCCGGGGATGGTGCTGGCGACGATCTTCGTGACCTTCCCCTTCGTCGCGCGCGAGCTCATTCCGCTCGCGGAAGCGCAGGGCAACGAGGAAGAGGAGGCCGCGGTCACCCTCGGCGCCTCGTTCCGGCAAACCTTCCTCAAGGTGAGCCTGCCCAAGCTCCGCTGGGGCCTGCTCTACGGCGTGCTGCTCTGCAATGCGCGCGCGATTGGCGAGTTCGGCGCGGTGTCCGTCGTCTCGGGCGAGGTGCCGGGACAGACCAACACGCTGCCGCTCGAGGTGCAGGCGCTCTACAGCGGCTACGAGATGCAGGCGGCCTTCGCCGCCGCCTCGCTGCTCGCGGCGATCGCCATCGTGACGCTCGTGCTGAAGGCCGCGCTGGAATGGCGCCACCGCGACGAGCTCAGGGCAACGCGCCGCGCGCGCACGGGCTGAAAGGGACCTCGGATGGGAACGCGCATCGAGATTGCCGGGCTCCACAAGGCGTTCGGCGCGCAAACGGTGCTCGGCGGCATCGATCTCACGGTGCAGCCCGGCGAGCTGATGGCGTTGCTCGGCCCCTCGGGCTCGGGGAAGACGACGCTTTTGCGCATGATCGCCGGGCTCGAGAGGCCGGATCGCGGCGCGGTGCGCTTCGACGACGAGGACGTGCTCGCGCGCCCGCCGCGCGAGCGGGGCGTCGGCTTCGTGTTCCAGCACTATGCGCTCTTCCGGCACATGACGGTCGCCCGCAACATCGGCTTCGGCCTCGCGGTGCGAAAGGTGCCGCGCGCGCGGGTCGCGGAGAAGGTGGCGGCGCTCATGAAGCTGGTGCAGCTCGAGTTCCTCGCCGAGCGCTATCCCGCACAGCTCTCGGGCGGCCAGCGCCAGCGCGTGGCGCTCGCCCGCGCGCTGGCGATCGAGCCCCGCGTGCTGCTGCTCGACGAGCCGTTCGGCGCGCTCGATGCGGTGGTGCGGCGCGATCTCCGGCGCTGGCTCCGCCGGCTGCATCGCGAGATCTCGGTCACCACCGTGTTCGTGACGCACGACCAGGAGGAGGCGTTCGAGCTGGCCGACCGCGTGGTGGTGATGAACGCGGGGCGGATCTGCCAGAGCGGCACGCCGATGCAGCTCTACCGCGCGCCTGCGGACCAGTTCGTCTATCGCTTCCTCGGCGAGGCCAACGCGCTGCCGTGCCGGATCGAGAACGGGTTCGTCCTCGCCGAGCCGGGATTGGTGCTCGGGCGGGCGGAGGTTCGGACGGGCAGTGGAACGGTCTATGTCCGGCCGCACCAGCTCGCGGTGCGCCCGGATGCGCACGGAGCGTGGCGGATCGCCGAGGTGACGGCGAGCGGGCCGACGAGCCGGATCGGCCTCGTGCGCGGCGCGCTCGCCGCCGAGGCGATCCTCCCGACCGAGCGCGTGCTGGCGCTCGGGTTCGGCGCGGACATCGCGGTGGAGGTCGAGATCACCGGCGGAATGGTGATGGCGGATGCCGCCGCCGCGCCGGTGCCGCTGGTGCCGGTTGCGCGCCTGGCCCGGCCGCATCTCGCGGACCGGGGGGCGGACCAGGGGGCGCATCAGCGGGCGGACCAAGGCTGACGCATCCCTTGCCGCGACATCAGACCGTCACACGTTCGGTCGTTGAAACGTCACATGCCGGAACGTTGCTTGCGTGGTTAAGTCCGGGTGGACGCGCCGGCGCTCGCCCGGCCGCTTTATTGCGCCAAAACGGGGACTCCCATCGATGAACGAGATCGCGGAAGTCGGGCCGACCGCTCACGCCGGCCATCGGTCGGTCCAGGAATATATCGACGAGCTGCCGGTCTGGTCGGACGGCACCAATCTCAAAGCGGCGCCGATGACCGGAATGCAGTGGCGCATCTGGGGGCTCGCCGCGGCCGGCAAGTTCTTCGAAGGCTATGTCGTCTTCATGACCGGCGTCGCTTTGCCGCTGATCGCCCGCGAGTTCGGCATCGGCGCCGCCGAGAAGGGCTTCATCAGCGCCGCCAGCCTTGCCGGCATCCTGATCGGCGCGCTCCTGCTCGGCGGGCTCTCGGATTATTTCGGCCGCAAGCGGATGTTCATCGCCGAGATGATCATCTTCTGCGCCTTCCTCGCCCTCTTGATCCTCTGCACCAATTTCATTTCGCTCGTCATCTGCCTCTTCGGCCTCGGCATGGCGCTCGGCTGCGACTACCCGACGGCGCACATGATCATTTCGGAGAACATCCCGAGCGCCAATCGCGGCAAGCTCGTGCTCGGGGCCTTCGGCTTCCAGGCGGTCGGCGCGCTCGGGGGGACCGGCGTCGGCTGCCTCGTGCTCTCGCTGCTGCCCGAGCTCGATGCCTGGCGATGGATGTTCGCGACCGCCCTCATCCCCGCGATCCTCGTCACCCTCGGGCGGTTCTTCATCACCGAGAGCGCCAACTGGCTGGCGGTGCGCGGCCACCACGAGAAGGCCGAAAAGGAGGTGACGCGGCTGCTTTCCCGCGAGCCGCAATATCCCTCGGACATCAAGCTCAAGCGCGGCACCCGGGGTGGCAAGGATGGGCACGGCAAGAACGCACCCGCCAAGCCCTCCTTCGGCGCGCTCTTCAACGACCGCAACCGCCGCGCCACGATCTTCGCCTCCGTGCCGTGGTTTCTCCAGGACCTCGGCACCTACGGCATCGGCATCTTCACGCCGACCATCCTCGCCGCCGCCTTGGGCGGCGGCTCGGACCATGTGCGCAGCCTGAGCGATTTGATCTCGGACGGCATCCTCGCCGCCAAGGGGGCGGCGATGATCAACGTGCTGCTGATCGTCGGCATCGTCTTCGCGGTGGTCCTCGCCGATCGCCTCGGCCGCATCCGGCTGCAGATCGGCGGCTTCATCGGCTGCGCGGTCGGGCTGCTGATCGCCTCCTTCTCCATCGACTTCAGCGGCCCGGCGAAGATCGAGATGATCTTCGTGGGCTTCATGCTCTTCAGCTTCATGACCAATATCGGGCCGAACGCGCAGACCTACCTGCTTGCGGGCGAGGTCTTCCCCACCGAGGTGCGCGGCATGGGGGCCGGTTTCGCGGCCTCCTTCGCCAAGATCGGCGCGGTCGCGACCGCCTTCCTCTTCCCGATCCTGCTCGCCGCGATCGGCACGCGCTTTCTCCTCTACGGGCTGGTCGTGACATCGATCCTGGGCGCGATCGTCACCTGGCGCTACCGCATCGAAACCACCGGCATCAATCTCGACGAGGTCGGACGATGAGGGGCGCGATGCATCGCCGGCTCGGCGCGGGCATCCTCGCGCTCGCGCTCGCCGCTCCCCTCGCCGCTCCACTCGCCGGTCCCCTGGCGGCGGCCGCCGCCGAGGTGACGCTGCACGAGACGGGCTCGACCCTGCTCTACCCGCTGTTCCAGCTCTGGAGTGCTGCGTACGCGGCCGCCACTCCCGGCACGACCATCGCCACCGGCGCCACCGGCTCGGGTGCCGGAATCGGCGAGGCGATCGCCGGGCACGTGCAGATCGGCGCGTCGGACGCCTACATGTCCGACGAGCAGGCCGAGCGCAATCGGACCATCCTCAACATCCCGCTCGCGATCTCGGCGCAGACGGTGAACTACAACGTGCCCGGCCTCAGCGCCGCGCACCTCAAGCTCGACGGGCCGGCGCTCGCGGGGATCTATTCCGGCACCGTCCGCACCTGGGACGCGCCCGAGATCGCGGCACTCAATCCCGGGGTGCACCTGCCCCACCAGGCGATTATCCCTCTCCGCCGCGCCGACCCCTCCGGCGACACCTTCATCTTCACCCAGTTCCTCGATTTCTCGACGCCGTCCTGGGACGAGGGGGTCGGCTATGGGACGACGGTCGGCTGGCCGACGGTGACCGGCGAGCGCGCGGCCACGGGCAACGATGGCATGGTGAGAGCCCTCGCCGCCACGCCCTACTCGGTCGGCTATGTCGGCATCAGCTTCGAGGCCGATCTCGCCAAGGCCGGACTCGGCACCGCGCTGCTCAAGAGCCAGGCCGGGCAGTTCCTGCTGCCCACGGACGAGACCGTGAGCGCGGCCGCCTCGGAGCTCGATCCGCGCACGCCGCCCGACGAGCGGCTGAGCCTCGCCTTCGCGCCCGGCGCGAATTCCTACCCGCTCATCAACTACGAGTACGCCGTGGTCTCGACCCGCCAGCCCGATCCCGCGACCGCGGCTTCGATCCGGAATTTCCTTCTCTGGTCGATCTCGCCCTTAGGCGGCAATGCGCCGCAATATCTCGACGCGGTGCACTTCATTCCCCTCCCCGACTTCATCCGCGCGCTCAGCGAGAACCAGATCAACCGGATCCAGTAGCGCCCGCCCGGCACAAGGCGGGCGCTCCGCCTCTTGAGTTTATCAATTTCATCGTCCATATAGGCATTCCGCCTTGCGAGGATGGGCGCTTGCTCTCCCAGAAATGCAAATACGCCCTTCGCGCGCTGCTCGTGCTTGCGCGCGAGGAGGACCGGGACGTGATGCTGATCGGCGAGATCGCCGAGCGTGAGCGTCTGCCCAAGAAGTTCCTCGAGGCGATCCTGCTCGAGCTGAAGCGCCACGGGATCGTGCGCAGCCGTCGCGGGCGCGGCGGCGGCTATGCCTTGGCCAAGCCCGCGGACGTGATCACCTTCGGCCAGGTGGTGCGGCTGATGGACGGGCCGCTCGCGCCGCTGCCCTGCGTCAGCGTCAACTTCTACCAGCGCTGCACCGATTGCACCGACGAGGCGCATTGCGAGATCCGCAAGGTGATGCGCCGGGTGCGCGAGGCGATCGCCAACACGCTCGACCACACCTCGCTCCGTGATGTGCTTGACCAGGGGCCGGGCGAGGCCGCGCGCGCGGCGGCGGAAGAGGTTCCCGCCGAGTAACATTATAGTATCCGTCGGTTTTATATGGATAATCCGCGCTTACCCCCTGAGATGGGCCAGAAAGACTTCATCGGCCCGCCCCCGGTGGCGGTGACCGGCGTTTGGCGCAATGATCGCCCATGCGACGGTCGGCTCCCCCGCTCAGAAGAAGGCTTCCCGCGCTCGCCCTCGGGCTCGCGGTCGCGCTGGCATCCGGCGAGGCCGCGGCGCAGCCTGTCCCGATCCCCTCGCTGGCCTGGCCTGGACTGACCCAGGGCGATATCGACCGGGCGCACGCGGCCGCGGCCCGGCTATACGAAGGGCGCTCGATCGGGACGGTCGAGCGCTGGCGCAATCCCCACTCGAACGATGCCGGAGAGGTGACGCTGCTGCGCAGCTTCGATACGAACGGAATGCCGTGCCGCACGATCGCCTACGCGATCCAATTCGCAACCGCGAAGGGCAGGTTGGATCACTATCTGGTCAACTGGTGCCGCGTTCCCGACGGGACGTGGAAGATTGTCGAATTGGACGAGCCGCGGTGAGGATGCGAGCTTTTTTTCCGATCTTGGCGGCGGTGCCGCTTCTCGGCAGCTGCAGCGGCATGGGCCCAAGCTCGGCGGCTCGCCCGCCGACGCCGCAGGGTGCCGCGATGCAGCATATGTTTGCGGACATCAATCAAATTCGCGGCTTTCTGTACGGGAGCGGGAGCGAGGGCGACGCGACGGCCGCCGCCGCCGATCTCGTCGCCTGGTCGAAGCGGATGCCGGAGCTCTTTCCGCCCGAGCTTGCCTCGCAGGAATATGTGGACATGAGCCCGGAGCGGGCGCGCGCCGCGACCGAGGCCCTGGGCACCAACGCCGCCCTGCTCCTGGCCGCCGTTGAGAGCGGAAACCACGCGACGATCGGGGACCGGCTCGCGGATACGGAACGCAACGGCTGCGGGGCGTGCCACCTCAGCGGCACGCAGTGATTGAAGCGGCGCATCACGCCTCGTCGCGTCGCGCGGCAAGCAGGAACTCGCGATTCCCCGCCGGGCCGAGAACCGGGCTCGGCGTGACGCCGAGGACGCGCCAGCCTTCCTGCCCTGCCCACCAGGCGGCGATGCGCTCGCACACCCGGCGGTGGACCTCCGGATCGCGCACGACCCCGCCGCGCGAGACATTTTCCCGCCCCGCCTCGAACTGCGGCTTGATGAGCGCGATCGCCCACGCCCCGGGTGCCGCGAGGGCAAGGGACGCCGGCAGGACGCTTTCAAGCCCGATGAAGCTCGCATCGCAGGTGAGCGCCTCGATCGGATCGGGGATCGCCTCGCGCGAGAGGAAGCGGGCATTGGTCCGTTCGTGCACGACGACGCGGGGATCCGTCCGGAGCTTCCAGGCGAGCTGGCCGTGGCCGACATCGACCGCGTGCACGCGCCGCGCGCCGCCCGCGAGCAGCACCTCGACGAAGCCCCCCGTCGAGGCGCCGATATCGAGGCAGACCCGCCCTTCCGGGGACAACCCGAAATAATCAAGGCCGTGGGCGAGCTTGATCCCACCGCGCGAGACCCAAGGGTGATCGCGCCCGTGCACCGCGAGCGGCGCGTCCGGCGCCACCGTCTCGCCGGCCTTCTCGATCCGCCTCTCCCCTTGATAGACGAGGCCTGCCAGGATCAGCGCCGCCGCCCGCGCACGGCTTTCGGCGAGGCCCCGCTCCACCAGAAGAACATCGACCCGGCGCCGCAAGGGTGATGCGTCAGGCGCGGCGCTCGACCACGTAGCGCGCCAGTGCGCGCAGCAGGTCCGCCCGCTCCGCGAAAGCCTCGAGATGGGCGGCCGCCTGCTCCGCGAGCAGCGCCGCCTGGGCGCGAGCGCGCGCCGGGCCGAGGATGGCGACGAGCGTCGCCTTGCCCGCCGCCCGGTCCTTGCCGGCGGTCTTGCCCATCTGCTCGGTGCTCGCCTCGGTGTCGAGCAGATCGTCGGCGATCTGGAACGCCGCGCCGAGATCCCGCCCGAAGCGCGCGAGCGCGTGCCGCTGCGCCGCCGGCGCCCGCCCGAGGATCGCCCCGGCCTCGGTGCTGAACTGGAGCAATCGTCCGGTCTTCATCGCCTGGAGGCGCGTCACCTCCGGCGCGGTGAGCTCCTGGCCTTCCGCCAGCATGTCGATCATCTGCCCGCCCACCATCCCGCGCGGGCCGACCGCGGCAGCGAAGGCCGCCACCAGCTCCACCCGTGCCAGCGGATCCGCGTGGGTGTCCGGCTCAGCCAACACCTCGAAGGCGCGCGTCTGCAGCGCGTCGCCGGCAAGGATCGCCGTCGCCTCGTCGAAGGCCCGGTGCGCGCTCGGCTTGCCGCGGCGGAGATCGTCATTGTCCATCGCCGGCAGGTCGTCGTGCACCAGGGAATAGGCGTGCAGCATCTCGACCGCCGCCGCGACCCGCGCCGCGCACGTCGTGCTCACCGCAAACAGCTCCGCCGTGCGCATCACCAGGAAGGCGCGCAGCCGCTTGCCCCCACCGAGCGCCGCGTAGCGCATCGCCTGATCGAGCCGTGCTTCGGGACCCTCCGATTCCGCAAGCAGCGCATCGAGCGCGGCCTCGACGATCTCCACGGTATCGGCGAGCGCGCGCTGAAGCGCCTCATCGGCCAGCGTCGCGACCCCCGGCATCACTCCGTCTCCTTGAGCGCCAGAGTGCCGTCCGGCCGCTCGACGATCGCCGCCACCCGCGCCTCCACCTCCGCGAGCTTGGCCTCGCAGTGCCGCCGGAGCGCGGTTCCCCGCTCGTAGGCGCCGATCGCCTCCTCGAGCTTGAGCTGCCCGGCCTCGAGGCCCTTGACGATCCGCTCGAGTTCGGCGAGCGCCTCCTCGAAGGAGAGCTTTGCAACCTCGGCAGGAACCCCGGCGGGAGCCGGGCGCTTCTCGTCCGCCATCCAGATCTCCTGTGGAGGCCGTTGCGGCGGCCTCCGTTCTCATCCCGTCATCAGCGCCCGGACATGGGCCGCAGCGCTCGCCGCCAGCGCTGCGAGGTCGTAGCCGCCCTCCAGCACCGAGACGATACGGCCGCGCGTGCGGGCATCGGCGAGGCGGATCAGCTCGCCCGTCAGCCACGCGAAGTCCTCGACCTCGAGGCGAAGCTCGGCCAGCGGATCGGCCTTGTGGGCATCGAAGCCCGCCGAGACCAGAAGCAGATCAGGCGAAAACCGGTCAAGGGCGGGCAGGATCGCCGTGCCCCAGGCGTGGCGGAAGGTACGGCTCCCGCTCCCGGGCGCGAGCGGCACGTTCACCACGTTCTCGGCGATCCCATGGTCTTCGGCCGAGCCGGTTCCCGGATAGCACGGGCTCTGGTGGCTCGAGGCGTAGAAAAAATCGGGGTCCTCCGCGGCGATCGTCTCGGTCCCATTGCCGTGGTGGACGTCGAAATCGACGACCG
The DNA here is from genome assembly GCA_963745975.1 of uncultured Pseudomonadota bacterium. Classification (GTDB taxonomy): domain Bacteria; phylum Pseudomonadota; class Alphaproteobacteria; order Acetobacterales; family Acetobacteraceae; genus JAKAWQ01. The sequence continues at coordinate 735,823 of CAVUZJ010000005.1, read as the reverse complement.
CGACACGCGGGAGGCGCCAGCGCGCGCGTGCGTGCAGCGCCGCCACCGCGACATTGTTGAAGAGGCAGAATCCCATCGGCCGCGACGGCTCGGCATGGTGGCCGGGCGGACGGACCGCGACGAAGCTTGCCCGTGCCCAGCCCTCCATCACCGCATCGACGCCCGCCATCGCGCCGCCGGCCGCGCGCAAGGCGGCCTCGGCGCTGCCGGCGCTCATGAGCGTATCGGCATCGAGCGCGCGATATTCTCCGACCTCGGGCGCGATCGAGAGGATTTCGTCCACATAGGAGGGGGTATGCACGCGGAGCAGCGCCTCGCGCGTGGCCTCCGGCGCCGCCTCGCGGAGCAGGGGGGCGAACTCCTCGCCCTCGAGCGCGTCCAGCACGGCTCTGAGCCGCGCGGGGGATTCGGGATGGCCGCGGCCGGGATCGTGGGCAAGGCAGGCACGATGGGTGATCAGCGCAACCGCCATCGTGCCCCGTCCTCCTCGCCCTCTCGGCTACTTCTTGGCCGGCTCGTCCGCGCGGCGGCGGATCACGAAGCTGAAGACGCCCGCCTCCTCGCTCCAGGCGAGCAGCGCGTGCCCGCTCTCGCGGCAATAGGCCTGGAAATCGGCGACCGCCGCGCGATCGGTCGCCAGCACGCGCAGCCGCGCGCCGGGCGGCAGCCCGCGCAGCGCCCGATTTGCCCTCAGAACGGGCAGCGGGCAGCGCAGCTCCTTGAGATCGAGCAGGGTTTCGGCCATCGCCCTGCCATCCTGCGGCGAGCGAGCCGGCTTGAGCAAGCACGGCCCGGTGCGGGAAACTGCGCGGCATGGGACCCTACCGCATCGGCATCGATCTCGGCGGCACCAAGATCGAGATCGCCGCCCTGAACCGCGACGGAACGATGGCGTTGCGCCGCCGCATCGTGACGCCGCCCGGGTACGACGCGACGCTCGGCGCCATCGCCGCCCTGGTGCACGAAGCGGAGGCCGCGCTCGCCGCCTCGGCGACCGTGGGGATCGGCATTCCCGGCGTGATCAGCCCCGCCACCGGCCTGGTCAAGAACGCGAACTCCATCGCCCTCAACGGACACCCTTTCGACCGCGAGATCACCGCCCTGCTGCGCCGCGAGGTGCGCGTCGCCAACGACGCCAACTGCTTTGCGCTGAGCGAGGCGGTGGACGGGGCCGGCATGGGCGCGCACGCCGTCTTCGGCGTCATCCTCGGGACCGGCTGCGGCGCGGGCGTCGTCATCGACGGCAAGGTCCTCGAAGGCCGCAACCGGCTCACCGGCGAATGGGGGCACACGCCTCTGCCCTGGCCAAAGCCGGAGGAGCTTCCCGGGCCGCTCTGCTGGTGCGGCCAGCACAACTGCCTCGAGACGTGGCTCGCCGGCCCGAGCCTCGCGGCGGATTGCGACGGACCGGGCGTGCGTGACGCAAGCGGCCTTCCCGCCCGCGCCGCCGCCGGGGACGCGCGCGCGGCGGCGGCGCTCGCGCGGCATCTCGACCGGCTGGCGCGCGGGCTCGCGGTGGTGATCGACATCCTGGATCCGGACGTGATCGTGCTCGGCGGCGGCCTCTCGAACATGCGGCATCTCACGGCCGATCTCCCCGATCGCATCCGCCGCTACGTGTTCACCGACGTGCTCGACACGCCGATCCTTCGCAATTCCCACGGCGATGCCTCGGGCGTGCGCGGCGCCGCGTGGCTATGGCCGCAATAGCCGCGCCTCAGCTGCCTCCGGCGACCCTGGCGACCCTGTGCCGGGACTGTTTCGCCGTGGGCGAGGCGCCCGGAAGCCGTCGCGCCTGCCCTTCCTGCAACAGCCTCCGCCTGGTGCGCCACGCCGAGCTCGAGCGCCTCGCGATCGCCCATATCGACTGCGACGCCTTCTTCGCCAGCGTCGAGAAATGCGGCCGCCCCGAGCTTGCCGACCGGCCGGTGATCATCGGCGGCGGCCGCCGCGGCGTGGTCGCCGCCGCCTGCTATGTCGCACGGCTCTCCGGCGTCCGGAGCGCGATGCCGATGTTCCGCGCGCTCTCGCTCTGCCCGGATGCCGTGGTCCTGCCGCCGGATTTCGCCAAATACGGCGCGGCGGCGCGGGCCGTGCGCGCTCGCATGCGCGCGCTCACGCCCTGCGTGCAGCCGCTTTCGATCGACGAGGCCGTGCTCGACCTCTCGGAGGCTGCCCGCGACGGATCATCCCCCGCGGTCCTGCTCGCCCGCTTCGCCCGCGCGCTCGAGGACGAGACCGGACTCACCGTCTCGATCGGGCTCGCGCCCAATCGCCTGCTCGCCAAGCTCGCGGCCGGCCGCGACAAGCCGCGCGGCTTCGCGGTGATCGGCGCGGCGGAGGCGCGCGCCGTGCTCGCCCCACTCCCCGTCCGCATTCTCCCCGGCGTCGGCCCGGTGCAGGAGCGCCATCTCGCCGCGCGCGGAATCACCCGGTTGGGGGATCTCCAGGCTCTCGAACCGGCCGCTGCCCGCTCCCTCGGCCGCGACGGGCCATCGCTCATCCGCCGCGCGGCCGGCGAGGATTTCCGGCCCGTCGTCCCCGACCAGGAAACGCGCAGCGTCAGCGTCGAGACCACGCTCGCAGCAGACCTCGCCGATCCCGTCATCCTCGACCGGGTGCTCGACAAGCTCAGCCTGCGCCTCGCCGAACGTCTGCACGCGAAGAACCTTGCCGCGGCCGGCGTCGTTCTGAAGCTCCGCACGCACGACTTCGCCACCCGCACGCGCCATCTCCGCCTCGCCGCCCCGACAGGCCAGGCGGACCGGCTGCTCGCGGCCGCGCGCATCCTCCTTGCCCATGAGGCGGACGGCCGCACGGAGTTCCGCCTGATCGGGCTCGGCGCCGAGCCGCTTGCCGACGCCGCGAGCGCGGACCGCTTCGATCTCGCCGGCCCGCCGCATTGATCCGCGTCATCCCGGCCCATCGGCCCGGTGATGGCTGCCCGTCACGCGCGGGCGGTTGCAAAGCGGCCTCCCAAGTGGCACCCCCGCGGCATCCCGCTCCGGCTCGTCCGATTTCCCCATCCAACCTTGGAGAACGCCCGCCATGGCAACGGCAGAAGCAGCGATCGCGCCCGCTCCCCATCGCAAGGCGCCGCCCCCGCTGCGCAAGCTGAACCCGCCGAAGCTGAAGCTGCCGCCCGGCGCCTGCGACACCCATTTCCATTTCCTCGGTCCGCAACGCGAGTTCCCCTTCAACCCGATCCGCAATTTCGTTCCGGACGTGGATCACGAGGACAGCACGAGCGAGGATTGGAAGAGGCTGCAGGCGGCGCTCGGCCTCTCGCGCGGCCTCTTGGTGCAATCGATGATGTACTACCCGAGCTACGAGCTGGCGCTGCACGGCCTCTCGCTGATGCCGGAGCGGCTGCGCGCCGTGGTGACGCCGAGCCTCACGATCACCGATCGCGAGCTCGAGATCCTCGCCAAAGCCGGCGTGGTCGGCGTGCGGTTCACCCGCTCGACCGGCGAGACGATCGACGAGCGGCTGGTCCGCCGCACCCACGAGCTCGGATGGGGAATGCACTATCTGCTGGGCGAGAACGAGAACGCCCGGGACTGGAGCCAGTCCATCCTCGCCTCGCCCGGCAAGTTCGTGCTCGAGCACATGGGCCATCCGCCGGTCGAGCACGGCATCAACAGCAAGCGGTTCAAATTCGTCCTCGAATGCATCGACACCGGACGCTGCTGGGTCAAGCTATCGCCCCGCGTCTCGAAGCAGCAGACCTTCCCCTTCTCGGACGTGCTGCCACTGGTCCACACGCTCGTCGAGCGCGCGCCGAACCGGCTGCTCTGGGGCTCCGACTGGCCGCATCCGCAATACTGGCGCCCGATGCCGAGCGACTCGGACCTGCTCGACATGATGCTCGACTGGGTTCCCGACGAAGCGACCCGCAACCGCATCTTCGTCGACAACCCGATCGAGGCCTTCGGCTTTCCACCGGTCGGGGGCTGAGCCGCCGCGCGGCCCGGCCCAGCGGGAGCGGCCCTCAGACCGCTGCCGGCTCTCTTCGCGCCGCCGCGGCGTATTTCGCCTCGAGCGCCCGTCGTGCCTCGATCGCCGCGGCGGTGAGCGAGTCAGTTACGCCGGCCTCGACATCGCTCCAGCGCACCACCTCTCCCTGCGGGACGTCATGCAGCAGCCGCGCGTGGTGGGCGAGGCCGATCGGCAGGGCGCCGAGCGCCAGACTGGCGGAAGCCGGCATCGCCCGGCCCCAAACGGTATAACCGCCCTCGCCGTCCAGCCTCTCGCCGGCGCGGAGCGCGCGCTTGGACACCGCGGCAACGTCGCCCAGGAATTCGCGCGCCTGGCCCGTCGGCTCGCCGCGCAGCGCCGCCGAGAGGACGGAAATTCCGAGCTCGAGCCCGATCAGATGATAGGGCTTGTACATCGCCGCGTAGCGGCCGCTCTCGTCGGTCTTCATCCCGTACTGGCGGAAACAGGCGGCGGCGTAGTCGTTCGGCGCCTCCAGGACCACGTACACGCCCCAGCGCAGATCGCGAAAAACCGGCCTTCCATCTCGCTCCAGCGAGGATACCACCTCCACCATGCCGGCATGTGCGAGCACGCCGCCGGCCGAGCGCGGGCGCAGGATATGCGGCAAATCATCGACGCCGCACGGCGGAAACGCGAGCCCGTGCGCCGGGACCGCGAGCCCCGTGGCGTTGGCGATCGCCACCATCTCGATGGCGGACTTCGTGCCGTCGAGGAAGGAGTTGAACATCTGCGGGTTCATTCCCGCGCGCTTCGCCTCCGCCGGCGTCAGCCCGTAATGCGCCCACACGTCGTCCGGCGTCACAGCGTGGTAGAGCGGCAGATATTTGGTGCCTTTGCCGGCCGCCACCACGCGGAAGCCGGCCGCGCGTGCCCAATCCACCAGCTCGGCGGCGAGCGCGGGCTGGTCGCCATAAGCGAGCGAGTAGACGACGCCGGCGCGCCGCGCCTCCTCCGCGAGCAGCGGCCCCGCCAGCGCGTCCGCCTCCACGTTCACCATGACGATGTGCTTGCCGGCCGCAACCGCCGCTCGCGCATGGCGAATGCCGGCGGCCGGATTTCCGGTCGCCTCCACGACGACCTCGACATCGTCGCGCGCGATGGCCGCGGCCGCGTCCTCCGCGAACGAAGTGGCCGCGATGCGCCCGGCGTCCCAGCCCACGGTGCGGCACGCCTCCCGCGCACGATCGGGCGAGAGATCGACGATCGCCGCGACCTCGAGCCCTGTCGTCGTCGGCACTTGCGAAAGAAACATCGAGCCGAACTTGCCGGCGCCGATCAAGACGACGCGCACCGGGTTTCCGGCCTCCGCACGGCGCGCAAGCAGCGCGTGGAGATTCATGCCGCGCTACTCCGCCGCGGCCGGAACGCGCCGCGCTTCCCCGAGCAGCGCATCGTCGGCGACGGGCACGATCGGCGCGAAATCACGATGCGCGATGAACTCAGGCCGCGTCGGCTTGCGAATAGGGTTCGAGACGGCATTCAGCGTCAGATAGACGATCGTCCGCGGATAGGGCGTGATGTTGCCGGCGGAGCCGTGCACGAGATTGCCGTGGAACATCAGCATCCCGCCCGGCTTGCCGGTGGCGGCCACGATGCCGCCCTCCGCAACCAGCCTCGAGACCGTGTCGTCCTCCAGCGTCCAGAGCGGATAGGAGGTGGTTTGCAGATCATGTCCCGCTTCCAGATCGCCCACCTTATGGGATTTCGGGACCAGCAGCAGCGGACCGTTGATCGGCATCACCTCGTCGAGGAAGACGGAAATGTTCATTGCGCGCGGCTCCGCCATTCCATCGTCGCGCTTCCAGGTGCCGTAATCCTGGTGCCATTGCCACACCTCGCCGGTGAAGGCGGATTTCGCATTGATCTTGAACTGGTGCATGTAGACGGGCTCGCCGAATATCTGCTCGACGGGCCGGATCATGCGGGGATGCGCCCCGAGCAGGCGAAACGCCTCGTTGTAGAGGTGGGCTGCGAAGGCGGTGCGGGGCGAGCCGTTCTTCTCACGCCAGACCTCGGGCCGGTGCTCGGCATAGATCGCCAATGCCTCGCGCTTCAGCAGCGCCACTTCCTCGGGCGTGAAGAGCTCGGGCAGAAAGAGCCAGCCCTCTTCGTGGAATTCGGCGATTTGCTCTGCCGTCAGTCGCATCGTTGCTTCCTCCCGTTCGGGTGCGGGCGATCACGCGGCCTCGGCCACGCCGCCCATCCTTTGCTCGGCCGCGCGCCCGGCGCCGAACGCATGCGCGGACGCCGCTCTCTCCGCACCCTCGGCATCGCCCGCCATCACGGCCGCGGCGATCTCCTCGAAGCCCGGATTGCCGGAGAGCCGGTAGAGCGCCAGATGGAACTCGGTATCGAGCCGGACCAGCAGCGGCAGCGCCGCGCCCGCCTCCTGCCCCGCCGCCAGCGCCGACCGGCCGGCGTGGTCCCCTGATCTTCGGTCGGTATCCGCCGCCGGCATTCGGAATTCCGAATACGGTCACAGACTGCCCCGGCGCTTGTCAAGCCCGGCGCGGGCACGATCGCCCGTCCTGCCCGATCCCGTGCCCCTCCGCTACTATGGCGAAAAGCCAGCCAAGACGAATATCGGCCGGACGCGAACCGAACGGGAGGAAGCAGAGATGCCCAAGATCAAAATCAACGACGTCACCATGAACTACGAGCAGCAGGGAGCGGGGGAGCCGCTCGTCCTCATTCCCTATCTGGCGGCGGACAACGCCTGCTACGCTTTCCAGGTCGCGGACTATGCCAAGCACTTCACCTGCATATCGGTCGACCCGCGCGGCGCGGGCGAGACCGACAAGCCGGGCGGCACCTACTCGACGCAGATGTTCGCCGATGACGTCGCGGCGCTCATGCAGGCGATCGGCGTCGATCGGGCGCATGTGTCCGGCCTCTCTCTGGGCGCGGCAACCGGGCTATGGCTTGCCTCCAAACATCCCCAAAGGGTCCGATCGCTGTCGCTGCATAGCTGCTGGACCAAGACAGATCCGTTTCTCAAGGTCGTCGTGCAGGGCTGGCAGATCATGGCCAAGGGCCTCGGCAGCGTCACCGAGATGGTGATCCAGGGCATATTCCCCTGGTGCTTCACGCCGGAGCTCTACGCGGCGAAGCCCGACTATATCGAGGCCCTCGCCGCCTTCGTGCGGGGCCGTCCGGCGCAGCCTCTCGAAGCCTTCCTCCGCCAGTCCGATGCGGTGATTGCTCACGATGCCGGAGCCGCGCTCGCCGGCATCGAGGCGCCGACCCAGATCACGTTCGGCCGGCACGACCTCGTCACCTCGACCCGCTTCGCGGACGCAATGAAGAACGGCATCGCCCGGAGCGAGTTGGTCGTCTTCGAGGGCTGCGCGCATGCTCCCATCTACGAGAGCGTTGCCGAGTTCAACGAGAAGACGCTGAGCTTCCTCAAGCGCAACAGCGGCTAGTCTCCTGCGCCCTCCGTTCGTCGCATTTCGCGACGAACGGAGGGGATAAGCAGCCCACTGAAAATAAAGAATCAGTGTCCCGATACCACCCGCATTTCAATGCGGCGAACTTCGGAATAGGGACACTAGAGCGTGATGACCGAAGGCGGAATCGGGGCACCCCGCGAACTCGTTCGCGGGGACCCCGGCGCCGTAGGTCTGAGTCACGCGGGAAAAACAAAGGCCTAGAGCGGGATAAGTGAGCGTGAGCGAACGCATCCCGCGAGAGCCCGTTGCGCCTGCACGCGATTCCCGAAGCCCGATTTTTCGCGTCCCCGTCAAGGTTTCGTGCGGAGTCATTCGAGATGTGCAATGTCTCTGGCATCGCGCTATCGTGGGGCCGCCCGATCGGAGCTCGTCGCAGCCATGTACCGCTTTGTCCGCCGGTCCTTCCTCGCCCGATCCTTCCTCGCAATAATCCTGATCCTCCCCGCCGTTCCGGCCGCGGCCCAGACGGCGCCGAATCCGAGCCCCGAGACAATCGCGTTGGCGCAGCAATTGCTGATGAAGATGGCGGGCGATCCTGCGGCAACGATCCGCCAGCTCAGCGGGCCGATGGTCGGCATGATGCAGCAGATCGGCATCACCGACCCGGACCAGGCGCGGGTGATCGTGCAGGAGGCGCTGATCCCGGTCCTGAGCGATCACTTTAATGATTTGATTGCGATTTGGGCGAAAGCCTATGCCTCCGCACTGAGCGTGGACGACATGAAAGCCGCGATCGCCTTCTATGACTTGCCGGCGGGTCAAGACATGCTCCGCGCCGGGCCGCAACTTGCCCAGGCGAAGATGGTCGGCTTGACGCAGTGGATGGGCACGCTGCAGCCGGAGATGCAGCAGCGGATCGAGCAGGCGCTCAAGGCCCACGGCTGGAGCAAGGACTGATACTCGCCGCCCGGCAAGAAAAGGAACGCGGCCTCGCCTTTCCGGCGGCCGTTGTCAGCGGAAATGTTGTCAGCGGAAATAGGGCAAGCTGTGTTCGGCCGCCATGCGCACCATGGCGATGGCATAGAAGAGCGCCGCCAGCCCGAGCAGCGCCGTAAGCAGGGCCCAGTTGCGGATCCGCCGGCGCCTCTGCTCGGCTTCCCGGCGGGCCTCGTCCGCCTCCGGCGGGGTGGGCGGCTCCGGACCGCCGCCGGTCATCACCCCTCCCCCGGCCTCCGCATTAGAGCGTGATCGCCGAAGGTGGAATCGGGGCACCCCGCGAACTCGTTCGCGGGGACCCCGGCACCGTAGGCGTGAATCACGCGAGAAAACAAAGAGCTAGAGCGGGATGAGTGAGCGAGAGCGAACGCATCCCGCTCTAGCCGAAGAACCGGTCCACGGCGACGGCCGCGAAAAGCAGGAAGAGGTAGTAGATCGAGAAGCGGAAGAGCGCCTTGGCGGGAGCGTCGCCGCTCAGGCTCTTCCCCGACGGATCCGCGGGATCCCGGAGTACGCTGAGCGCGTGCCAGACGAAGCCGAGCCCGAGCAGCAGTGCCGCGCCGCCATAGACCGCGCTCGTCTGCCCGAGCGCCCAGGGCAGGAGCGAGAGCGGGACCAGGAGCAGGGTGTAAAGGAAAATCTGCCGGCGCGTCGCCTTGAGCCCGGCCACCACCGGCAGCATCGGCACGCCGGCCCGCCGGTAATCCTCCTGCGCGAAGAGCGAGAGCGCCCAGAAGTGCGGCGGCGTCCAGCAGAAGACGATGGCGAACAGCAGGAGCGGCAACGCGCCCACCGAGCCCGTCACCGCGGCCCAGCCGATCAGGGGCGGGAAGGCACCCGCCGCGCCGCCGATGACGATGTTCTGCGGCGTCCGCCGCTTGAGCCAGACGGTATAGACGAAGACGTAGAACCCGATCGAAGCCGCAAGCTCCGCCGCCGCGACCACGTTGGCGGCGAGCAGCATGACGAGAACCGAGAGGATCGCCAGCACCACGCCGAAGGCGAGCGCCGCCTCGGCGGTGATCCGTCCCGCGGGGACGGGCCGGCGCGCCGTCCGGCGCATCAGCGCGTCGATGTCGCGGTCATACCACATGTTGATGGCCCCGGCCGCGCCGGCGCCCATCGCGATGCAGAGCACCGAAGTCGCCGCGAGGAACAGGTTCAAGTGGCCGGGCGCCACCAGAAGCCCGACCAGCCCCGTGAACACCACCAGCGCCATCACGCGCGGCTTGAGCAGCGCAGCCCAATCGCCGATCTCGGCCCAGGCCGAGGGATAGGCGGCCGGTGGCGAAAGCTCGGTTCCCCTCCCCGCGCTCCTGGCGGTGAGGGGAGTTCCTCCAAACGGAGTCATGCTGCGGTTCTGCGTCCTCGCTGTTCGGCCTAGCTGATGCGCGGCAGTTCCTCGAACGTGTGGAACGGCGGCGGCGAGCTCACCGCCCATTCCAGCGTCGTCGCGCCCTCGCCCCAGTAATTGTCCGCCGCCTTCTCCTTCGAGGTGAAGGTGCGAAAGACGACGTAGAGGAAGACGAGCAGCGACAGCCCCGAGAGGAACGCTCCCACGGAGGCAACGAAGTTCCAGCCGGCGAAGGCATTCGGATAGTCCGGGTAGCGCCGCGGCATGCCGGCCGCGCCGAGGAAGTGCATCGGAAAGAAGGTAAGGTTCACGCCGATGAACATCAGCCAGAAATGCACCTTGCCCCAGTACTCCGGATACTGATGGCCCGACATCTTGCCGATCCAGTAGTAGAAGCCGGCAAAGATGCCGAACACGGCGCCGAGCGAGAGCACGTAGTGGAAATGCGCCACCACGTAGTAGGTGTTGTGCAGCACCTGGTCGATGCTCGCGTTGGCGAGCACCACGCCGGTCACGCCGCCGATGACGAAGAGGAAGATGAACCCGACCGCGAACAGCATCGGCGTCTTCATCTCGATCGAGCCGCCCCACATGGTCGCGATCCACGAGAACACCTTGATCCCCGTCGGCACCGCGATCACCAGCGTTGCGGCCATGAAGTAGGCCCGCGTATCGACGCTGATGCCCGAGATGAACATATGGTGCGCCCACACCGCGAAGCCCACCACGCCGATCGCCACCATCGCATAGACCATGCCGAGATAGCCGAAGATCGGCTTCTTGCTGAAGGTCGAGATCACGGTGCTGATGATCCCGAAGGCCGGCAGGATCATGATGTAGACTTCGGGATGGCCGAAGAACCAGAAGAGATGCTGGAAAAGCACCGGGTCGCCGCCGAGCTGCGGATTGAAGAAGCCGGTGCCGAACAGCCGGTCGGTGATCAGCATGGTGATCGCCCCGGCCAGCACCGGGATCGAGAGCAGCAGCAGGAACGCCGTCACCAGGATCGACCACACGAAGAGGGGCATCTTGTGCATGGTCATGCCCGGCGCGCGCATGTTGAAGATCGTGGTGATGAAGTTGATCGCGCCGAGCAGCGAGCTGATGCCCGCGAGATGGAGCGCGAACAGGGTGAAGTCTACCGGCAGGCCCGGCTGATAGGTGGCCTCGGAGAGCGGCGGATAGAGCGTCCAGCCGATGCCGGCGCCCGGCGGGGTGAAGAGCCCCGCGAGGACCAGGCAGATCGCCGGCACCAGGAGCCAGAAGCTGATATTGTTGAGCCGCGGGAAGGCCATGTCGGGCGCGCCGATCATCAGCGGCACGAACCAGTTGCCGAACCCACCGATCAGTCCGGGCATGACGGTGAAAAAGATCATGATCAGGCCATGCGCCGTGATCACCGCGTTCCAGGTCTGGCCGTCGGCGAGGAAGGTGTGGTGGTTCGGCCACATCAGCTGCCAGCGCATCAGGAGCGAGAGCGCCCCGGCGAAGAAGCCCCCGCAGCAGGCAAACAGCAAATAGAGGGTGCCGATGTCCTTGTGGTTGGTGCTGCAGAGCCACCGGAGAACGAAGCCCGGCTTGTGATCGGGATGGGCGTGATCCGCATGCCCTTGGGCATGCCCCTCATAAGCGGACATCGACACGGCTCAGTCTCCTTTGCCCGGGCTCGACCCCACGGGCTGCATCACGTCACGATGCGTTGCTTCCGCCACCTCGGTCGCGGTTCCCTTATCCACCGAAGCGACGTCCGCCCCAACCCGTAGCACCGCAGAGACGGGCGGCACCGACCCGTTCGCCGCCATCTGCTGCTTGGCGAGCTTGGCCCAGGCCAGGAACTGCGGCAGCGGGACCGCCTGCACCTCGATCGGCATCTCGTGGTGGCCGATCCCGCAGATCTGGTTGCACTCGCCGTAGAAAGTGCCGGGCTGGTCGATTTTAACCCAGGTCTCGATCGTCTGCCCCGGGATCGCATAGCGCTGCACCCCGAGGCTCGGGATGAAGAAGCTGTGGATCACATCGCCGCTCGTTTCAAGGATCCGGATGTTCTCGCCGACCGGCAGCACCAGCGGGTGGTTGACCGTGAGCAGCCTGGGTTCGCCCGGCTTGAGCTCGTTCTGCGGGATGAAATTGCTCATGAAGTCGAGATTGCCCTGATCGGGGTAGCCGTACTCCCAGTACCACTGATGGCCCGTGACGTTGAGGGTCATGTAGGGGTCGTTGGTCCGGTTCTCGAAGAAGACCAGACGGAAGGAGGGGATGGCCATGCCGACCAGCACCAGCGCCGGCAGCACCGTCCAGGCGATCTCGAGCGGGGCGTTGTGGGTGAGCCGGCTCGGCACCGGGTTGCGCGCGGCGTTGAAGCGCCACAGCACATAGCCGAGCAGCACGGCCACCAGCAGGCAGATCACGACGATGATCGGGGTGACGATGTCGTTGTTGAGCCAGTCGACGTCCCGCATCACCGGGCTGTAGCCGGGCTGGAGGGTGATCTGCCAATCGTGAGGCTCGCCGATCACGCCTGGCGGCGAGCCTTTGCTTTGGGCGAAGGCCGGAACGGAGGGCAGCAGCGCAAGCAGGGACAACGCAAGGGGAGCGCATCGCCTGAGAAGCCGCATCGTCCGTTCCACCCGACCCGTCTTGCGTCAGGCCCAACGCCCGACGATAGAGTTTCGCCTAACGGACGAGCCGGTCAAGATCAAGGGGGGTGTTGCGGCGCATCAATGCGCGAGCTGCACGAGGGTGAAGAGCCCCGCGGGCGGCGCTGCGCGGCTCACCGCCCGCCCCCGGTCCTCGGGCGCGAGCAGCGCATCGATTCCGAAGTCCGGGTGCCAACCGAGCGCGCGACTCGCCGGCGCCAGCGCCCATTCGAGCCACCAGCGCGGCCCGCCGGCGGCCGCGAAGTGGTTGATGAAGAGGATCTTTCCGCCCGGCCGCACGACCCGGCGCATTTCCCCGAGCAGCCGGCGCGGATGCGGCACCACGGAGGCCACGAACATCGCCGCCGCGATGTCGAAGGAATTGTCGGGGAAGGTCATCGCCTCGGCGTCCATCTCGATCAGAGCCTCGACGGTGGCGATGCCGTGCGCGGCGACGCGCCGGCGCGCGCGCGCCAGCATATCGGCCGAAAGGTCGATACCGGTGACGCGCTTCTCCGCCGCGTAGAGCGGCAGCGCCAGCCCCGTGCCGACGCCGACCTCGAGCACGCGTTCTCCGGGAAGGCGGTTGACGAGGGCGACCGCGCGCCGCCGCGCGAGCGTCGAGACCATGCCGAAGCTGGTGTCGTAGACGCCCGCCCAGCGCCGATAGGCGTTCACAATCGCCTCAGAATCGAGCGCCGCGCGCGGGATTCCCCGCGCCCGGCGGGAGGGGGAGCGGGGATTCAGGGCCTGGATCATCGTTTTATGATTGTGTCTAGCCATCGCTGTTGCACAAGACAACCCCCAGTCCCGTGCCCCGACCCACCGAGACTCCTATTCGGTCTTGGAGAGGTTGACGGCGGCGGTCCGACCGTTCTGTTGCTGTTCAATCTCGAAGCCGACCTTCTGCCCTTCGCTCAGGCTTCGCATCCCCGCTTTCTGCACGGCACTTATGTGCACGAACACGTCCTTGCCGCCGACGTCGGGCGCGATGAAGCCATATCCTTTGGTAGGATTGAACCATTTGACGGTGCCCTTGGGCATCGCTCCGCCACCTTTCTGCCTTTCTTGGGGCGGGAAGGCGCTAGACTCTCCCGCCGCCTGGTGAATCCGGGGACCAACGGAGGATCGGCCGCCCGCTCCCTGATCTGCCGGTCCTTCTCCCTGGCACCGGTCAGCCTCCTTGGGGAACGATACGCCGCGGCATCCTCTGCCGCAACGGACCCGTCACATTGCCGCGACGGGTGCGCTTCCAGAGCGGGAGGGGATCGCTTGCGCTCACCCATCCCGCTCTCGGTCATTGTTTTGTCGCGTGATTCAGACCTACGGCGCCGGGGTCCCCGCGAACGAGTTCGCGGGGACCCCGATTCCGCCTTCGGTCATCACGCTCTACGCGGCGTCGTCCCTGCGATCCCGAACCCGAACATAGGCAAGCTGCGCGTGCTGCACGCAGTACCGGCTTGCCGGGGAGCGCGCCGACACCGCAGAAGTGGAAGCCGGGCGTGCCCGGCTCGCCGAGCGGCCAGCAGCAGGCGATGCTGCGCCCATAGGGCCGCGGTGCCGGCGCGACGCTGCCGGCCGGCGCGACGCCTGCCGTGCTCGCACCGGCACCGGTTCCCGCCCGGATCGCCGCGCCCACCGGCGGCACGCCCGCCTGAGAGGCAAGCCGCGCGCCGCCATCCGCGAGGGAGGCAGCCGGCAGCGGGGGCAGGGTCGGCCCGCGGGCGATCCGGCGCGTACGCGGAGCCTCCGAATTGGCGTCCCGCCGGATCGGCGAAGGCCGCGCAGGCAGGTTGAGCCGATGCGCCTTCCCGACCACCGCGTTCTTCGAGACGCCGAGCCTACGGCCGATCTCGGCCGTGGAGTGACCTTCGTCCCAGAGGGCCCTGAGACGGGCGATCAGTTCCTCGGTCCACTCCATATCGTGGTCTCCACCCTAATGTAACCACAATATAGAGTAGCGGCCGTCCATAGCCGGCTCAACGGCGGAGACGCGGGAGGATGCGGAAAGTTGTGGAAAACCCGAAATTCGGGCGGAATTTCTATCCGAAGCGCTGGGGCGCGTAGGGAGAAAGGTCGAACGAAGGCCGCCTGCCCCCGATCAGATCGGCGACCAACCGGCCGGTCGCCGCGCCGGCGGCGAGCCCGACATGGCCGTGGCCGAAGGCATGAACGATGTCCGGGCTGGCCGAAGCGGGCCCGATGCAGGGAAGGCTGTCCGGCGTCGCCGGGCGGTGGCCCATCCAGAACCGCACGCGTTCGGGGCCAAGGCTGCGGGGCAAACGAGGGTAGATGCGGAGCGCAAAGTCGCGAAGAATCTCGGCACGCCGCCAGTTCGGCCGCGCCGCCAGGCCGGCCAGCTCCACCTGGCCCGCAATGCGCAGGCCGCCGCGCGTGATCGTGTGCGCCATCTTGCCGTCGCTCGGCATCAGCGGCGTGCGCGGGCCGCATTCCGCGCCGAGAATCGTCGCGTGGTAGCCGCGCTCGGTCTCCAGGCTCACCCGATCGCCGGCGGCCGCCGCCAGGGGTTTCGAAAAGGCGCCGGCCGCGATCACCGCCCGGTCGCAGGCAATGTCGCCGGCGTCGGTGCGGACGGCGGCGAGACGGTGATGCTCGATGCCGAAGCCGTGGGCCCGGGCGCGGTGAAGCTGCGCGCCGCGCGCCTCGGCCTCGCGCACGAGGGCGGCGACATAGAAGCCCGGGTCGGTGCAGTGCCCGCCCGCCTCGACCAGGACGCCGAACGTGTAGCGGCGATCGAGGTCGGGCTCGCGCTGGCGGAGCTCGTTCCGATCGAGCTCGATCCACTCGACGCCGTTCTCGCGCCTGAGCCGCCAGGCCAGCGCCTCCGCCTCGAAGTCCGCGCGGCTCGGGAAGACGTGGAGCAGGCCCCTGCGCTCGATCAATTCGCCGACGCCCGCCGCCTCCGCCAGCCGCTTGTGCCGCACCGGCGACTCGGCGAGCAGCGGGGCGAGCGCGCGCGCGATCGCCTCGACCTTGGCGATGGTCGCGCCCGCGTTCGCGTAACGCACGAGCCAGGGCAGGAGAAGCGGGAAATAGCGCCAGTTGACGGCGACCGGCCCGAGCGGATCGGCGAGGTAGCCCGGCACCTTGCGCCAGAGCCCGGGGACCGACATCGGCACCACCGAGCCCGGGCTCAGCCAGCACCCGTTGCCGTAGCTGGCGGCCTGTTCTCCGCCAGGCTCGCCGGGCTCGACAATGCTGACGCGGTGCCCCTCCGCCAGCAGCTCCATCGCTACGGCGGCACCAATGATGCCCGCGCCGATCACCACCACGTGGAGCGACGCTGGCTGCTCAGCCATGTCGGAGGAGGGCGACGGGCTCCCTCAACCGGCCGCGGCGACGGCGCGGCGGGCCATCACGCCGACGAGATGCGCGCGATACTCGGGGCTCGCGTGGATATCGCCGTTCAGCCCCTCGGCGGAGGTGGGCACGTTCGCGATGGCGGCGGCGGAGAAGGATTTGCCGAGCGCCTCCTCCATCGCCTTGTGCCGGAACACGCCGTCCTGTCCCGCGCCGGTGACGGCCACGCGCACGCCGGCCGACCCCTTGGCCACGAACACGCCGACGATGGCGTAGCGCGAGGCTGGGTTCGGAAACTTCATGTAGGCCGCCTTCTCGGGCACCGGGAACTCGACTTCGGTGATCAGCTCGTCCGGCTCGAGCGCGGTCGTGAACATGCCCTGGAAATAATCGTCCGCCGCGATCGCGCGCTTGTTCGTGCGGATGGTCGCGCCGAGCGCGAGCACCGCCGAAGGATAGCAGGCGGTAGGATCGTCGTTGGCGAGCGAGCCGCCGATGGTCCCGCGATGGCGCACCTCCTTGTCGCCGATGCCGCCGGCGAGGGCGGCGAGCGCCGGGATCGCCTTCTTCACCTCCGCCGAGCCCGCGACGGTGGCGTGGGTGGTCATCGCCCCGATCGTCACCTTGCCCCCGGCCACGCGGATGGAGGAGAGCCCGAGGCCGGCGAGATCGACCAGCATCGAGGGCCTGGCAAGCCGCTGCTTCAGCACCGGGATGAAGGTCATGCCGCCGGCCAGCGCCTTGGCCTCCGGGTCGGAGGAAAGGAGCTTTAGCGCATCCGGCAGGCTGTCCGGCTTCTGATAGACGAACTCGTACATCGTGCTCTCTCCCGTTTCCTGCGCGGCCTACTCGGCGGCCATGCGGGGCCGGCCGGCCCGGATGATCGACCATATCTTCTGCGGGCTCGCCGGCATGTCGATATGCCGCACGCCGTAATCGGCGAGCGCGTTCACCACCGCGTTGATGATCGCGGGCGGGCTGCCGATCGCGCCCACTTCGCCGCAGCCCTTCACGCCGAGCGGGTTGTGCGTGCAGAGGGTGGTCTCGGTCCCGACCCGGATCGCGGGCAGATCGTCCGCGCGCGGCATGGTGTAGTCCATCATCGAGCCGGTCACGAGCTGGCCCGACCCGTCATAGACGGCGTTCTCGAGCAGCGCCTGCCCGATCCCCTGCGCCACGCCGCCCTGCACCTGCCCCTCGACGATCATCGGGTTGATCACCCGCCCGACATCGTCCACGGCGATGAAATTCACCACCGTGGTGACGCCGGTGTCGGGATCGATCTCGATCTCGGCGACGTGGCATCCCGCCGGGAAGGTGAAGTTCTTCGGATCGTAGAAGGCGGTCTCCTCGAGCCCGGGCTCGAGCTCGTCGATGGGATAATTGTGCGGCACGTAGGCGGCAAGCGAGATCTCGGCCAGCGTCTTGACCTTGTCGGTGCCGGCCACCGAGAAGGCGCCGTCCTTGAACTCGATGTCCTCGACGGAGGCCTCCATCAGATGGGCGGCGATGCGCTTTCCCTTGGCGACGATCTTGTCCATCGCCTTGACCATCGCCGAGCCGCCGACCGCCAGGCTGCGGCTGCCGTACGTGCCCATGCCGAAGGGGATTTTCGCGGTATCGCCGTGCACCACCTCGACCTGCTCGAACGGCACGCCTAGTTGCTCCGCGACGAGCTGGGCGAACGTCGTCTCGTGTCCCTGCCCGTGGCTGTGCGCGCCGGTGAAGACGCTGACGCTGCCGGTCGGGTGGACGCGGACGTTGGCGACCTCGTAGAGCCCGGCGCGGGCGCCGAGCGAGCCCACCACGGCGGAGGGCGCGATGCCGCAGGCCTCGATATAGGTGGAGATGCCGATCCCGCGCAGCCTTCCTTTCGCCGCCGCGGCCGCGCGGCGGGCGGGAAAGCCGTTCCAGTCCCCGGCCTTGAGCGCCGCGTCGAGCGTCGCCTGATAGTTCCCGCTGTCATATTGCAGCGCCACCGGCGTCTGGTAGGGAAAGGCATCGGCGGGAATGAAATTGTTCCGCCTGAGCGTCACCGGATCGATGCCGGTGTCGTGCGCGATCACGTCCACCAGCCGCTCGAGCAGGAAGGTTGCCTCGGGCCGCCCGGCCCCGCGATAGGCGTCCACCGGAACGGTGTTGGTGAAGACCGCCTTCACCTCGGCATAGATGAGAGGGGTCTTGTAAACCCCGGCCAGCAGCGTGGCGTAGAGATAGGTCGGGATGCAGGGCGCGAAAGTAGAGAGGTAGGCGCCCATGTTGGCGAGCGTCTTGACGCGGAGGGCGAGGAATTTTCCCTCCTCGTCGAGCGCCATCTCGGCGGTGCTGACATGGTCGCGGCCATGCGCATCGGAGAGGAAGCTCTCGGTCCGCTCCGCCGTCCACTTCACCGGCCGGCCGAGCTTGGCGGCCGCCCAGGTGACGATCGCCTCCTCCGCATAATGGTAGATTTTCGAGCCGAATCCGCCGCCCACGTCGGGCGCGACGACGCGCAGTCGGCTTTCGGGGATGTGCAGCACGAAGGCCCCCATCAGGAGGCGAATCACGTGCGGGTTCTGGCTCGTGGTGAAGAGCGTGTGCTCGCCGGTCGTGCGGTCGTAATCGCCCACCGCCGCGCGCGGCTCCATGGCATTCGGGATCAGCCGGTTGTTGGTCAGCTCCAGCTTGACCACCTTCGCCGCGTGCGCGAAGGCGGCATCGACCGCCGCCGGATCGCCGATATGCCAGTCGTAGCAAAGATTTCCGGGCACCTCGTCATGCACCAGCGCCGCCCCCGGCGCGAGCGCGTCCGCGATCGAAGCGACCCCGGGAAGATCCTGCCAGGTGAGCACGATCTTTTCCGCGGCATCCTTCGCCGCCTGCCGGCTCGTCGCGATCACCACGGCAACCGGATCGCCGACATGGCGGACTTTCCCCACTGCGAGCACGGGATGCGGCGGCTCCGCCATCGGCGTGCCGTCCTTGTTCTTGACCTGCCAGCCGCACGGCAGCCCGCCGACCTCGTCCGCCTGCATGTCGGCGCCGGTATAGATCGCGGCAACGCCCGGCATCGCGGCCGCGGCGGCGGTGTCGATCGAGACGATCCGGGCGTGCGGCCGGTCCGAGCGGCGCAGATGGGCGTAGAGCTCTCCCGGGCGGTTGATATCGTCGGTGTAATGGCCGGATCCGCTTAAGAAACGCCGATCCTCCTTGCGGCGAACGGCGGCCCCGATCCCCATCGATCCCATCGCGACGTCCTCCGTCAGATTTCTTCGTATTTTTGCGAGATGCGTCCTGCGGGGCGGCCTATTCGGCCGCGGCCGGCACCGCCTTGCCGTGCATCAGGGGCCACGCCGCCGCCACCGCCTTGACGATGTTGTGATAGCCCGTGCAGCGGCAGAGATTGCCCTCGAGCCCGTGGCGGATCTGCTGCTCCGTAAGCCCCTCGGGGTGCGATTGCACGAGATCGATCGCGCTCATCACCATACCCGGCGTGCAGAAGCCGCATTGCAAGGCGTGATGCTCGCGGAACATTTCCTGCATCGGATGCAGCGTTCCGTCCGCCGCCGCCAGCCCCTCGATCGTTGTCACCGCCGCGCCTTCGAGCTGCAGCGCCAGGATGGTGCAGGACTTGACCGAGACGCCGTTGATATGGACCACGCACGCGCCGCACTGGCTCGTGTCGCACCCGACATGCGTGCCGGTCAGGCGGAGCGTTTCGCGCAGGAGCTCGACCAGCAAGGTACGGGCTTCCACATCCGCCGTCACGCTCTCGCCGTTCACCGTCAGGGCTACTTGCGGCATTGCGTCCCCTCCTTACCGTAGCGGCCACGCACCGAAACGCGGCCGCCGAAGCGCGGCCAAATGTGGGCGCGCCCGCGGTCCATGGTCAAGCCGGGCGGGCCGGCCGCGCGGGCGGGGGTGCTGCGAATCCGAGGAGGCGAAAGGTCTCCGCCATATGCGGCGGCAGCGCCGCCTCGACCGTGAGCCGCCCGCCCTCGGGGTGCGGGAAGGAAAGCGCACGGGCGAAGAGATGGAGCGTGGCGGGAAAGCCTTCCGGCAAGGCCCGTTCCCCGCCATAGGTTGCATCGCCCAGGATCGGCGTCCCGAGGGAAGCGCAATGAACGCGCAGCTGGTGCGTCCGGCCCGTGCGCGGCGCGAGCTCCAGCCAGGCAAAGCGCTTGCCCGCGTGATCGAGCGTCCGGTAGCTCGTCACCGCGACGACGCCGGCGCCGTCCGTCGCCGGCGCGGTGCGGCCGAACCGGGCGCCTTGCGTGCGTATCAGCTTCACGTCGATCCGCCCGGCGGGTGGCAGCGGCCGCCCGACGACGACCGCCCAATAGGTCTTGAAGACCTCCCGGCCGCGAAACGAAGCGGCGAGCTTCGCCGCCGCCGGCGCAGTCCGGGCGAGCACCAGCACGCCGGCGGTGTCGCGGTCCAGCCGGTGGACGAGCCGCGGCCGCTCGGTCGCGCCTTCGGCGAGCGCCTCGAGCATACCGTCGAGATGGCGGGCGATCCCCGGGCCGCCCTGGACGGGAAGCCCGGCCGGCTTGTCCAGCACCAGCACCGACGCGTCGCGGTAGAGGACGCGCCGGGCGAGCTCCCGCGCCGTCCCGGGATCGACCGGCGGCGGGAGCCGCGGCGGCTTCCCCTCCGGCAAGGGGGGCACGCGCACCGCCTGGCCGGCGGCCAGCCGGGTTGCGGCCGCGGCGCGCCTTCCGTCGACGCGCACCTGCCCGGTGCGGCAGAGCCGCTCGATCGCATTCTGGGTCAAGCCTGGAAAATGGCGGCGGAACCAGCGGTCGAGCCTGATCTCCGCTTCGTCCGCGGCGACGAGACGATGCTCCACGCTCACTTTTGCCTCGCGGCGCGGAGCCGCTCCCATTCGCCAAGTCGCTTCGCAACCTCGCGCTCGAACCCGCGCTCGGTCGGCCGATAGAAGACGCGCCGCTTCATTCCCTCCGGAAAATAATTTTGGCCGGAGAACGCCTCCTCCGCCTGATGGTCGTACTCATACCCCGCCCCATAGCCGAGATCGCGCATGAGCCCCGTCGGCGCATTCAGGATATGCGAGGGTGGCATCAGGCTGCCGGTCGCCTTCGCCGCATCCATCGCCTGGCCGAGGCCGGCATAGAGCGCATTCGATTTCGGTGCGGTCCCGAGATAGACGACCGCCTGGGCGATCGCCAGCTCGCCCTCCGGCGTGCCGAGCCGCTCATAGGCCTCCCATGCCGCGAGCGCCTGGCCGAGCGCTGCCGGATCGGCCATGCCGACGTCCTCGGAGGCGAACCGCACCAGGCGGCGGGCGATGTAGCGGGGATCCTCGCCGCCCGCGAACATGCGCGCGAGCCAGTAGAGCGCGGCATCGGCATCCGACCCGCGCAATGACTTATGCAGCGCCGAAATGAGGTTGTAGTGCTCCTCGCGGTCCTTGTCGTAGAGCGCGGCCCGCCGCGCCAGCAGCGCCGCGAGGCCCGCCGCGTCGAGCGGAGCCGCGTCGGCCGGCAGAGCGAGCAACTGCTCGACCATGTTGTAGAGGTATCGTCCGTCGCCGTCGGCCATCGCCCGCAAGGCCGCCCTTCCTTCCGCGGTGAGCGGCAGCCTCCGTGCCGCCGCCTCGGCACGCGCGAGCAGCTGTTCGAGCGCCGCATCGTCGAGCCGCCGCAGCACCAGCACCTGGCAGCGCGAGAGGAGGGCCCCGTTCAGGGCGAAGGAGGGATTCTCCGTCGTCGCCCCCACCAGCACGATGGTCCCGGTCTCGACCACGGGAAGAAAAGCGTCCTGCTGGGCACGGTTGAAGCGATGGATCTCGTCCACGAAGAGCAGCGTGCCCTCGCCGCGCTGCCGCCGGCGCTGGGCCTCCTCGAAGGCGCGCTTGAGGTCGGCAACCCCGGAGAACACGGCCGAAAGCTGCACGAACGCAAGGCCCGCGCGCGCCGCGAGCAGGCGGGCGATGGTGGTCTTGCCCGAGCCGGGCGGACCCCACAGGATGAGGCTGGCAAGCGAGCCTTGCGCCAGCATGCGCGAGAGCGCCCCATTCGGATCGAGCAGATGATCCTGCCCCACCACCTCGTCGAGCGTCTTCGGGCGCAGCCGGTCGGCCAGCGGGTGGGGCGTGCCCGCCTGCGCCGCCGGGGCGGCCTGCGGCTCGCCGAAGAGGTCATCGGAGTTGGGTTGTGTTGACGACATCTCTCAAGCATAGCCCAACGCGCGCCGACTGAGCGGCGGGAGGAAAGCGAGCGCGATGCGTCTCTTCGATCTGAGCGGCAGGGTGGCGGCGATCACCGGCGGCAATGGCGGCATCGGCCTCGGCATGGCCAAGGGTCTGGCGGAAGCCGGCGCGTCCATAGCGATCGCGGCGCGCGACGCCGCCAAGGCCGGCAAGGCCATCGCCGAGCTTGAACGGCTGGGCGCGCGCGCCGCTTTCGTCCCGTTCGATGCCGGCAAGCAGGACGCCTGCCGCGCGATGATCGAGACCGTCGGCCGCGAGTTCGGCCGCCTCGACATCCTGGTGAACAACGCCGGAATCTCCATCCGCAAGCGGCCGGAGGAATACACGGAAGAGGAATGGCAATCCGTCCTCGATATCAACCTCAACAGCGCCTTCTGGTGCGCCCAGGCCGCCTATCCCGGCATGCGCGAGCGGGGCGGGGGCAAGATCATCAATATCGGCTCGATGATGTCGATCTTCGCCGCGCCCTATTCCGCGCCCTACGCGGCGAGCAAGGGCGGCCTCCTGCAGGCGACGCGGGCGCTCGCCGTCGCCTGGGCGAAGGACAACATCCAGGTGAACGCGGTCCTGCCGGGCTGGATCGACACCGAGCTCACGCGGACGGCGCGCCGCCAGGTGCCGGAGCTGAACGAGCGGGTGCTCGCGCGCACGCCGGCCGGCCGCTGGGGCGCTCCCGAGGACTTCGCCGGCATCGCCGTGTTCCTCGGCGGCCCGGCGTCCGACTTCGTGACCGGCGCCGGAATCGTGGTGGATGGCGGGTACTCGAGCTTGGCGTGACTCCAGCAAGGGGGCTTTGCCCCCTTGACCCCCAGCAAAGGCGGAGCCTTTGCAATCCATTACTTAAGGGGATGGGGGTCTGGGGCCTCAAGGCCCCAGCGGGGTTGCAAGGGGCAGAGCCCCTTGCCGGGTCCAGGGCGGAGCCCTGGCCTTGAGTTACGCCGCCGCCTCTTCCTCGCTAGCCTTCGCCTTCGGGCCGCTATCCTGGCCCTTGGCCGCGGGATCCCGATCGACCAGCTCGATCACCGCCATTGGCGCTGCGTCGCCGTAGCGGACCCCGGCCTTGAGCACCCGCGTATAGCCCCCGGGCCGGGCGCGATAGCGCTCCGCAATCGTATCGAACAGCTTGACGACGATCTTCTCGTCGCGAAGCGCTGCGTAAGCCTGGCGGCGGGCGGCCATGCCGCCGCGCTTGCCGAGCGTGATCAGCCGCTCGGCCGTGGGCCGGAGCTCCTTCGCCTTGGGCAGCGTGGTCGTGATCTGCTCGTGCTTGAAGAGCGCCACCGTCAGGTTGCGCAGCATCGCCTGCCGGTGGCTCGAGGTCACGCCGAGCTTGCGGCCGGCCAGACCGTGACGCATGGTACCGCTTCTCCTTCGCGATCGCGGATCAGAACGGCTCTTCGAGCCGCTTGGCCAGGTCCTCGATGTTCTCGGGCGGCCAGCCGGGGACGGTCATGCCGAGGGAGAGCCCCATCGCCGCCAGCACTTCCTTGATCTCGTTCAGCGATTTCCGCCCGAAGTTCGGCGTCCGCAGCATTTCCTGCTCGGTCTTCTGTACGAGGTCGCCGATATAGACGATATTGTCGTTCTTCAGGCAGTTGGCGCTGCGCACCGAGAGCTCGAGGTCGTCCACCTTGCGCAGGAGGTTGCGGTTGAACGGCAGGTCCTCGGCGGGCTCCTCGTGGCGAAGCTCGCGCGGCTCCTCGAAATTGATGAAGAGCTGGAGCTGATCCTGCAGGATGCGCGCCGCCAGCGCGACGGCGTCCTCCGGGCTCACCGTGCCGTTCGTCTCGACCGTGAGGAGGAGCTTGTCGTAGTCCGTCACCTGCGCGACGCGGGTTGGCTCGACGCGGTAGGACACGCGACGCACCGGCGAATAGATCGAATCGACCGGGATGAGGCCGATCGGCGCGTCCTCGGCCCGGTTCGCGGTCGCGGGCTGGTAGCCCTTGCCGCTGTTGACCGTGAACTCCATGCCGAACTTCACCCCATCGTCGAGGGTGCAGAGCACGAGATCGGGGTTGAGGATCTCGATGTCGTGCCCGGTCTGGATCTGGGCGGCCTTCACTTCTCCCGGCCCGGTCGCCGTCAGCATCATGCGCTTCGGCCCCTCGCCGTGCATGCGAAGCGCCAGTTGCTTCACGTTCAGCACGATATCGGTGACGTCCTCGCGCACGCCCGGGATCGAGCTGAACTCGTGCAGCACGCCGTCGATCTGCACCGCCGTCACCGCCGCGCCCTGCAGCGAGGAGAGCAGGATCCGGCGGATCGCGTTGCCGAGCGTCATGCCGAAGCCGCGTTCCAGCGGTTCGGCGATGATCGTCGCGGTGCGCGAGGGATCCGTGCCGGGCTCGACGCCGAGCTTCTCCGGCTTGATCAGGGACTGCCAATTCTTCTGGATGATCACGCTTGCCTCATTCAATTCCAGGCCCGCCCGGTTCTAGACGCGGCGCCGCTTGCACGGGCGGCAGCCATTGTGCGGGATAGGCGTCGTGTCGCGGATGGCGGTGATCGAAAACCCCACCGCCTGGAGGGCGCGGAGCGCGCTTTCGCGCCCCGAGCCCGGGCCGCTCACCTCGATCTCGAGCGTCTCCATGCCGTGCTCGCGCGCCTTTCGCCCGGCATCCTCGGCCGCCACCTGTGCCGCGTAGGGCGTGGATTTGCGGCTGCCCTTGAAGCCCTGACTCCCCGACGACGACCAGGCAATGGTGTTGCCCTGCGCATCGGTGATCGTGACCACGGTATTGTTGAAGGTGGCGGCAACATGCGCCACGCCGGCGGTGATGTTCTTCCGCTCCTTCTTGCGCGGACGAGCAGCGTTAGCCGGCTTCGCCATGTCGTTCGGTTCCTTTGGTCCTGCGCGGCCCCCGTGCGGGGGGCGGCCCGGTTCGGTTGTCTTCGGCGGTCGCCCGCTTCTACTTCGTCACTTTCTTCTTGCCGGCGATCGGCACGGCCTTGCCCTTGCGCGTGCGCGCGTTGGTGTGCGTGCGCTGGCCGCGAACCGGCAGGCCGCGGCGATGGCGCAGGCCGCGATAGCAACCAAGGTCCATCAGCCGCTTGATATTCATCGCCACTTCGCGGCGCAGGTCGCCCTCGACCCGGTACTCACGATCGATCAGCTCGCGGATCCGCAGGACCTCGTCGTCGGAGAGCTGGTTCACGCGCCGCTCATCGGGGATGGCGAGCTTGCGGCAGATCTCCCCGGCCTTCGTCGCCCCGATCCCATAAATGTAGCGAAGCCCAATGGTGACCCGCTTGTTGGTCGGGATGTTCACACCGGCGATGCGTGCCACGCTGCCCTCACTCCTGCCGGGGCCCGGACCCGGTCCCGCAAATTCGCGATCAAGCTATTCCACAACACAATCTGCCCCGCGGCCCCCGGCCGCAGGGATCAGATGTGGGGATGACTATAGGCCCGCCTCCCGCGGAGTCAATCGAGCCTGGTCAAATTTAGGTGAGCCGGCTTCCGCTTCAAGCCGCTCGATCACCCGGCCGATCGCTTGGGCGACCGCCTCGATGCCGGCCATTCCGTCGACCGGGAAGAGCTTTCCCTGCCGGCGGTAATAGGGAAGCAGCGGGGCGGTCTGGCGGTGGTAGGCGGCGAGCCGGGCCGTCACCGTCTCCGCCGTATCGTCGGCCCGGCGGACGAACTTGGTGCTGCCGCATCGGTCGCACACCCCGGGAACCCGCGTCGGCCGGAAGCGCTCGTGATACCCCGCACCGCACTTCGCGCAGGTGAACCGCCCGACGATCCGCTCGGTGAGCGCGGCATCGTCCACCTCGATCACGATCACGCCCGCAAGGTCGAGGCCGCGCGCGGCGAGCATCCCGTCGAGCGCCTCGGCCTGCGGGACGGTGCGGGGAAACCCGTCGAGGATGATGTCGTGCCCGGCCTCGGCCGCGATCCGCTCGCCCAGCAGGCGGACGATCACGGCATCGGGGACCAGCTCGCCCTTGTCCATGATCGCCTTCGCCTCGCAGCCGATCGGGCT
The DNA here is from genome assembly GCA_963745975.1 of uncultured Pseudomonadota bacterium. Lineage (GTDB taxonomy): Bacteria > Pseudomonadota > Alphaproteobacteria > Acetobacterales > Acetobacteraceae > JAKAWQ01. The sequence goes on along the minus strand of CAVUZJ010000005.1, from coordinate 709,925 downwards.
TCCGCGAGCCACCTCGGCGCGCAGCATGTCGCCGGTGGAGATCTGCCGGAAGCCACGCCGGCTCATGAGCCGCTCCGCCTGCGTGCCCTTGCCGGCCCCCGGCGGGCCGAGGAGGATCACGATCATCGGTTGCGGCCCTTGATCCGCGCCTTGCGGATGAGCCCCTCGTACTGGTGGGCGAGCAGGTGCGACTGGATCTGCGTCACCGTGTCCATGGTGACGGAGACGATGATGATCAGGCTGGTGCCGCCGAAATAGAAGGGCACCGAGTAGTAGTTGATGAGGATCTCCGGCAGCAGGCAGACCGCCACGAGGTAGAGCGCGCCGACCGCGGTGATGCGCGTCAACACGTGGTCGAAATACTGGGCCGTGGCGCTGCCCGGACGGATGCCGGGGATGAAGCCGCCGTATTTCTTGAGGTTATCCGCCGTCTCCTCCGGGTTGAACACCACCGCGGTGTAGAAGAAGGTGAAGAAGATGATCATCGCCGCGTAGAGCACCATGTAGGCGGGCTGGCCGTGCCCCAGGGTGGCGGCGATGCGCGCGAGCCAGTTGGAGCCGCCGCTCGCCTGCGAAAAGCCCGTGATGGTGGCCGGGATCAGCAGGATCGAGCTCGCGAAGATCGGCGGGATCACCCCCGAGGTGTTCACCTTGAGCGGCATGTGGGTCGAATCCCCGCCGAACATGCGGTTGCCGACCTGCCGCTTCGGATAGCGCACCACCACCTTGCGCTGCGCCCGCTCCATGAAGACGATGAAGGCGATCACGCCCACGGCGAGCGCCAGGAAGAAGATGATGAAGACCGTGGAAAGCGCGCCCGTGCGGCCGAGCTCGAGCAGCGAGATTAGGGCCTGGGGCATGTTGGCGATGATGCCCGACATGATGATCAGGCTCGAGCCGTTGCCGATGCCGCGGTCGGTGATCTGCTCGCCGAGCCAGGTCAGGAACATCGTCCCGCCGACCAGCATGATCGTGGTCGAGATGCGGAAGAACCAGCCGGGATTGCTCACCGCCGCGCCCATGGTGCCGTGCACGCCCTCCAGCCCGACCGCGATGCCGTAGGACTGGAAGAGCGCGATCACCACGGTGAGGTAGCGGGTGTACTGATTGAGCGTCTTGCGGCCGCTCTCGCCCTCCTTGCGCAAGGCCTCGAGCGAGGGAATCGCCGCCGCCATCATCTGCACGATGATGCTGGCGGTGATGTAGGGCATGATGTTGAGGGCGAAGAGCGTCATCCGGCCGAGCGCCCCGCCGGAGAACATGTTGAACATCCCGAGGATGCCGCCGCCGGAGCGGGCCAGGAGCTCCGCCATGACGGCAGGATTGACCCCGGGGAGGGGAATGTAGGTGCCGATCCGGTAGACGATCAGCGCGCCGAGGGTGAACCAGATGCGCTTCTTGAGGTCGGTCGCCTTCGCGAACACGCCGATGTCGAAGTTCGCGGCAAGCTGTTCGGCCATCGAGGCCATGCGTCATCCTCACTCAACCGATCGGAACCCGTTCCGCGCTCGCTCCGGCGGCCCTCCGGGCGAGGCCGTGGGCGCATCCGCCCCCATCCAATGTGCCGCTCCGCCCCCCGCCGTGCAAGGCCGCCCACCCGCCGCGCCATTGGTGAGCGCGTGCATGTGCTTGCCGCAACGCGGCATTTTCCCTCCGGAAATCGCTCGCGTGCCCGATCGGCGAGCGGCGAGCGGTTAGCTCTCCGAAGGTTGCTTCGCCGCGGCGGTCAGGGCGACGCTGCCACCGGCGGCCTCGACCGCCGCGACGGCCGCGGCCGAGGCCCCCGAAACGGAGATCGTTACGGCACGATCGATCGCGCCCTTGGCGAGCAGGCGCACGCCTGCGCCCTTCGCGTCCTTGCGGACCAAGCCCGCCGCCGCCAGCGTCTCCTCGGTGATCGGCGCCTCCGGGTCGAGCTTCCCGGCCGCGATCGCCGCGGCGAGCGCACCGAGATTGACGGGCGCGAAAACCTTCCGGAACGGATTATGGAAGCCGCGCTTGGGCAGGCGCCGGTAAATCGGGAGCTGGCCGCCCTCGAAGCCATTCAGGGCGACGCCGGTGCGCGCCTTCTGGCCCTTCACCCCGCGGCCGGAGGTCTTGCCCTTGCCCGACCCGATGCCGCGGCCGACCCGCTTGGAACGCCGCCGGGCGCCCGCGTTGTCGGAGAGTTCGTTGAGCTTCATCCCTCGGTCCCCTAGAGCGTGATCGCCGGAGGTGGACCCACCGAAGGCGTGAATCACGCGAGAAAACAAAGACGAGAGCAGGATTGGGTGAGCGCGAGCGATCCCATCCTGCTCGAGTTCAGGGCAGGTCTTCGACCCGCAGCAGATGCGCCACCTTGCGGACCATGCCGCGCACGGCGGGCGTTGCCTCGACGATGCGGCTGCGGCCGATCCTGGCGAGCCCGAGCCCGATCAGGGTTTCCCGCTGCCCCGGCTTGCGCCCGGCCACCGAGGCGATCTGCGTCACCCGCAGGCGCTTCAACTCAGGCATCGGTCGCCTCGGCCTGGACTGTTCCTGGGGCCGCGGCCTCGCGCCGGCCGAGCAGATCGGAGACCTTGCGCCCCCGCCGCTGTGCGACCGTCCGCGGGGCGGCGCAGCGGCGGAGTGCCGCAAACGTCGCCTTGACCATGTTGTGCGGATTGCGGCTGCCGAGGCATTTGGCGACCACGTCGCCGATGCCGAGCGATTCGAACACCGCGCGCATCGCCCCGCCGGCGATGATGCCGGTCCCGGCGGGAGCCGCCCGCACCACCACGCGGCCGGCGCCGAACCTTCCCTCGACATCGTAATGCAGGGTGCGGCCCTCGCGCATCGGCACGCGGATCATCCCCCGCTTCGCCCGGTCGGTCGCCTTGCGGATCGCCTCCGGCACCTCGCGCGCCTTGCCGGCGCCGTAGCCGACGCGCCCCTTCTGATCGCCGACCACGACGAGGGCTGCGAAGGCGAAGCGCCTTCCGCCCTTCACCACCTTGGCCACGCGATTGATGCTGACCAGCTTGTCGATCAGCTCGTCGCCGCCCTCGCGGTCGCGGCCCCGTCCTTCTCTCGCGTCTCGTGCCATAAGCTCTGCTTCCTTAGAAAGCGAGGCCGCCCTCGCGGGCAGCGTCGGCGAGGGCCTGCACCCTGCCGTGATAGAGATAGGCGCCGCGGTCGAACACCACTTCCTTCACCCCGGCCGCGATCGCCCGCTCGGCGATCAGCTTGCCGACCGCCGCCGCGGCCTCTCTGTCCGCCCCGGACGCGAGTGTCTCGCGCAGGCTGCGCTCGAGACTGGACGCCGCGGCCACCGTGCGCCCGGCCGCATCGTCGATCACCTGGGCATAGATGTGCCGCCCCGAGCGGAACACGGAGAGCCGCGGGCGCCCATGCCCCTTCGTTCGCAACTGGTGCCGGAGCCGCGCCTGCCGGCGCGCGCGGATATCCACTTTCCCGCTCATGCTACTTCTTCTTGCCTTCCTTGCGCCGGATCTGCTCGGCCTCGTACTTCACGCCCTTGCCCTTGTAGGGCTCGGGCGGGCGGAAGCCGCGGATCTCCGCCGCGACCTGGCCGACCAGGCGCTTGTCCACTCCCTCGACCCGGACCGAGGTCGGCTTCTCGCAGGTGATGCGAATCCCCTCCGGCACCGGATAGACGACCTCGTGCGAATAGCCGAGGTTGAGAACGAGGTTCTTGCCCTGCACCGACGCGCGGTAGCCGGTGCCGGTGATCTCCATCCCCCTCGCGTAGCCCGCCGAGACGCCGCGCACCATGTTGGCGATCAGCGCCCGCGTCGTGCCCCACATCATCCGCGCCGGACGCGCAGCGCCCTTGGGTACCACGACGACGCGGCGCCCCTCCAGCGAGGTGGTGACATCCTCGGAGAGCTCGAGCGAGAGCGCACCGAGCTTCCCCTTGGCGGTCAGCACCCGGCCGGCGATCGCCACCTCGACGCCCTCGGGGATTTCCACTGGATATTTGCCGACGCGCGACATTGCCCGCTCCTCAGAACACCCGGCACAGAACCTCACCGCCCACGTTGGCGGCGCGGGCTTCGGCATCGCTCATCACGCCGCGCGGGGTCGAGAGGATGGAGACGCCGAGCCCGGCATAGACCCGCGGCAGCTCGGCGATCTTCGAATAGACGCGCCGCCCCGGCTTCGAGACGCGGGTGATCTCTTTGATCACCGGCTCGCCCTCGCTGTATTTGAGCTCGATGCGCAGCCGCGCCACACCCGGGCGCAGCTCTTCGGCGGAGAAGCCGCGGATGAAGCCCTCGCGCTTCAGGACGTCGAGCACATTGGCCCTGAGCTTGGAAGCGGGTGCGACGCAGACGGTGTGACCCGCCCGCTGCGCATTGCGGATGCGGCTCAGCATGTCGCCGAGAGGATCGGAAACGGACATCAGCGCTCTCCGTTACCAGCTCGCCTTGACGAGCCCCGGTATCTGCCCGGCCCCCGCCAGCTCCCGGAGCGCGATGCGGCAAAGCTTGAACTTCCGGTAGTTGCCGCGCGAGCGCCCGGTGAGCGCGCAGCGCAGCCGGATGCGCACCTTGGCCGCGTTGCGCGGCAGCTGCGCGAGCTTCACCGACGCCTCGAACCGGCTCTCCACCGGCGAGGAGCGGTCCATCACCTGGGCCTTCAGCGCCGCGCGCTTCGAGGCGTCGCGGGACGCCATGCGCTCGCGCTTGAGATTGCGATTGACCGCGGAGATCTTGGCCATGCCTGCATCATCCTCCGGAACCTGCCGGGCGCTCCCGGCGGTTTTCCAAACCCTCTATTTCAGCTTGCGAACGGAAGGTCGAAGCCGCGCAAGAGCGCCTTCGCCTCCGCGTCCGTCTTTGCCGTCGTCACGAAAACGATGTCCATGCCGCGGATCGCGTCCACCTTGTCGTAGTTGATCTCGGGGAACACGATCTGCTCCTTGAGCCCCATGGCGAAGTTGCCGCCGCCATCGAACCCCTTGCCCCCGATGCCGCGGAAATCGCGCACGCGCGGCAGCGCGATATTCACCAGCCGGTCGAGGAACTCCCACATCCGCGCCTTGCGCAGCGTGACCTTGCAGCCGATCGCCAGGCCTTTGCGGATCTTGAAGGCGGCGATCGCCTTCTTCGCCAGCGTCTTCACCGGCCTCTGGCCGGCGATCAGGGCAAGCTCGGCCATCGCCGAGTCGAGCTTCTTCGCGTCCGCCGCCGCCTCGCCCACGCCCATGTTGATGACGATCTTCTCCAGCCGCGGCACCTCCATGAGGTTGCGGTAGCCGAACTCCTGGCGCAGCGCCGGACGCAGGACCTGCTGGTAGCGCTCCTGCAAGCGCGGGACCTCCCGGCCTTCGCCCATCGCCGAGACTTCGCTCATCGCGGCTTCCTCCTCACCGGTCGATCGCCTCGCCGCTCTTCCTGGCGAACCGCACCTTGCGGCCGTCCTCGAGGCGGCGGAATCCGACCCGTGTCGTCCGGTCCGTCTTGGGGTCGATGAGGGCGAGCTTCGAGAGATGGAGCGGCGCCTCCTGCTCGACGATCCCGCCCGGCTGGCCAACCCCGCGCGGCTTCTGATGCCGCGTCACCAGACGCACGCCCTGCACCACGGCGCGGTTCTCCTTGGGCAGGACTTGCGTGACCTCGCCACGCTTGCCCTTGTCCTCGCCGCTGATCACCTCGACCTGATCGCCCTTGCGGATGCGTGCCGCCATGACGCTACAGCACCTCCGGGGCCAGGCTGATGATCTTCATGAAGCGCTTGGCGCGCAGTTCGCGCACCACGGGGCCGAAGATGCGCGTCCCGATCGGCTCCTGCTGCTTGGTGATCAGCACCGCCGCATTGCGATCGAAGCGGATGGCGCTCCCGTCGGGCCGGCGCACCGGAAAGGCCGTGCGCACGATCACCGCCTGGTGCACGTCCCCCTTCTTCACCTTGCCGCGCGGGATCGCCTCCTTGATCGAGACGACGATGACATCGCCGACCGAGGCCGTCTTGCGCTTGGAGCCGCCCAGCACCTTGATGCACTGCACGCGCCGCGCGCCCGAATTGTCGGCGACATCGAGATTGGTCTCGGGAAGGATCATCGACGCCTCCTCAGCCGGCGGCTTGGGGCGAGAAGGACTCGCCGTTCCGTTCGACCACCAGCCAGGTCTTGCGCTTGCTGATCGGCCGACACTCCTCGATCCGCACGGCATCGCCCACCTTGCAGAGGTTCGCCTCGTCGTGGGCCGCATATTTCTTCGAGCGGCGGATGAACTTCTTGTAGAGCGGATGCATCACGCGCCGCTCGACCAGAACCGTCACGGTCTTGTCCATCCGATCGCTGACCACGCGCCCGCTCAACACGCGCCTTGGCATCGATCTCTCCTCAAGCCTTGCCGGCGGAGCGGCTGCGCTCCGTCATCACGGTCTTCACCCGCGCGATCTCTCGGCGCACGATGCGGACCTGCGAGAATCCCTCCTGCTGCCCGGTCGCGCGCTGGAGACGAAGGTTGAACTGCTCCTTGCGCAGGTCGAGCAGCATGGTCGTGAGCTCGTCCGCCGTCTTGGTGCGCAGCTCGGTTGCCTTGCTCATCGCCTCAGCCCTCGATCCGGCTGATGAAGCGGGTCCGGATCGGCAGCTTGGCCGCGCCGAGCTCGAGCGCCTCGCGCGCAATCGCCGCCGGCACCCCGTCGATCTCGAACATGATCCGGCCCGGCTTGACGCGGCAGACCCAGAACTCCGGGCTGCCTTTCCCCGAGCCCATGCGGACCTCGGCCGGCTTCGTCGAGACCGGCACATCGGGGAAGATGCGGATCCAAACGCGGCCGGTGCGCTTCATCGCCCGCGTGATGGCGCGCCGCGCCGCCTCGATCTGGCGCGCGGTCACGCGCTCGGGCTCGAGCGCCTTGAGGCCGAAGGCGCCGAAATCGAGCGTGGTCGCACCCTTGGCGAGGCCGTGGATCCTTCCCTTGTGGGCCTTGCGGAACTTGGTGCGCTTGGGGGACAGCATCGGTGATCGCCTCTCTCAGCGCTGCGGCGCCTGCTCGGCCGCGCGGCGATCCTGGGCCGTCGGATCGTGCGCCATGACCTCGCCCTTGAAGATCCACACCTTCACCCCGCAGGTCCCGTACGTCGTCTTGGCCGTCGCGGTGCCGTAATCGATATCCGCGCGCAGCGTATGCAGCGGCACGCGCCCCTCGCGATACCACTCCACGCGGGCGATCTCCGCGCCGCCGAGCCGGCCCGCGCAATTGATCCGGATCCCCTGCGCGCCGAGCCGCATCGCCGACTGCACCGCCCGCTTCATGGCGCGGCGGAAGGCGACGCGGCGCTCGAGCTGCTGGGCGATGTTCTCGGCGACCAGCGTCGCATCGATCTCGGGCTTGCGGATCTCGACGATGTTGAGCGCCACGTCGGTCTTCGCCATCGCCGCGAGGTTCTTGCGCAGCGCGTCGATGTCCTGGCCCTTCTTGCCGATCACCACGCCGGGACGCGCGACATAGATGGTGACGCGCGGCTTCTTCGCCGGCCGCTCGATCACCACGCGCGAGACGCCGGCGCCGGCGAGCCGGCTGCGCAGATGGCTGCGGAGCTTGAGATCCTCGTGCAGCATCGCCGCATAGTCGGTGTCGCTCGCGTACCAGCGGCTGTCCCAGGTGCGGTTGATGCCGACGCGCAAGCCGATCGGATTGACCTTGTGCCCCATTAGCCCGCTTCCCTCGCCCTTCCGGCGTCATCCAGGTCCGGCCCCTCCGTCCGCTCCGAGACGACGATCCGGATATGGCTGAACCATTTCTCCACGCGCGCGGCCCGTCCGCGCCCGCGCGCCTGGAACCGCCGCATCACCGTGGCACGGCCGACATGCGCCTCGCTCACCACCAGCCGGTCGACGTCGAGCTGATGGTTGTTCTCGGCATTGGCGATCGCGCTCTCGAGCGCCTTCCTCACCGCGACGGCGATGCGGCGATGGCTGAAGGTCAGCCGCGCCACCGCCTGCTGCGCCGGCAGATTGCGGATCAAGGCCGCCACCAGGTTGAGCTTGCGCGGGCTCACCCGGAGGTTGCGCAGGATCGCCTCGGCCTCGGTGTCGGCGAGCCGGCGGGGATGCGAGGGCTTGCCCATCTCAGCTTCTCTTCGCCTTCTTGTCGGCCGCGTGGCCGGTGAAGGTCCGCGTCGGCGAGAACTCGCCGAACTTGTGGCCGACCATGTTCTCGTTCACCTGCACGGGCAGGAACTTGCGGCCGTTGTAGACGCCGAAGGTGAGGCCGACGAACTGCGGCAGGATCGTCGAGCGCCGCGACCAGATCTTGATGATCTCGTTGCGGCCGCCGCCGCGCACGGCGTCCGCCTTCGCGAGCAGATAGCCGTCGACGAACGGGCCCTTCCAGACGGAGCGTGCCATCGCCTCAGCCCTTGCCCTGGTTGCGGCGGCGAATGATCATCTTGTCCGTCCGCTTGTTGGTGCGCGTCCTGTAGCCCTTGGTCGGCTTGCCCCACGGCGTCACCGGATGCCGCCCGCCCGAGCTCCGCCCCTCGCCGCCGCCGAGCGGATGATCGACCGGGTTCATCGACACGCCGCGATTGTGCGGCCGGCGGCCGAGCCAGCGGCTGCGTCCGGCCTTGCCGATATGCACGTTCGCATTGTCGGGGTTGGAGACGGCGCCGACGCTCGCCATGCACTCGCCCCGGACCACGCGGAGCTCGCCCGAACCCAGCTTGAGCTGGGCGTAGCCGGCATCCTTGCCGACCAGCTGGACGTAGGTCCCGGCCGCGCGTGCGATCTTGCCGCCTGCGCCCGGCTTCATCTCGACATTGTGGACGATCGTGCCGACCGGGATCGCGGCGAGCGGCATCGCGTTGCCGGGCTTGATGTCCACGCGCGCTCCGGAGACGACGCTGTCCCCGACCGCGAGCCGCTGCGGGGCGAGGATGTAGGCGAGCGCGCCGTCCGCATAGCGGATAAGGGCGATGAACGCCGAGCGGTTCGGGTCGTATTCCAGCCGCTCGACGCTTGCCGGCACGTCGAAGCGGCGGCGCTTGAAGTCGATCACCCGATAGACGCGCTTGTGGCCGCCGCCGCGAAACCGGCTCGTGGTATGGCCGTGCTGGTTGCGCCCGCCGGTGGCGCTCTTGCCTTCCGTCAGGGTCTTGACCGGCTTGCCCTTCCAGAGGCCGACACGGCTGACGAGGACGGTGCCGCGCAGGCTCGCGGTGACGGGGTTGAAGTTCTTGAGTGCCATCGGCCTGATCCTGCTTAGGCGAGCCGGGAGGTGAAATCGATGTTCTGGCCTTCGGCCAGGCGGACGAATGCCTTCTTGATGTCGGGGCGGCGGCCGGGACGGCCACGGAACCGCTTGGTCTTGCCCTTGGCGTTCAGCGTGTTCACCGCGAGCACCTTGACGCCGAAGATCCCCTCGATGGCGGCCTTGATCTCGGGCTTCGTCGCGTCCAGAGCGACGCTGAAGACCACCTGGCCGCGCTCGCCGAGCGCGGTCGCCTTCTCGGTGATCAGCGGCCGGCGGATGATGTTGAACATCGCCTCGCGCGAGAGCTTCTTGGGCGCGTGGCGGGCGGCCATGGCGCGGGGCTCGCTCATGCCAGCCGCTCCGCGAGCCCGGCGACGCCGGCGCGGGTGATCACCAGGAGCTCGTGGCGGAGGATGTCGTAAACGTTGGCGCCGATCGTCGGCAGCACGTCGATGCCCTCGAGATTGCGGCTCGCGCGGAGAAACCCCTGATCGACGGCGCCGTCGATCACCAGCGCCGAGCGCCAGCCGAGGACGTCGAAGCGCTGGCGGAGCTCCTTGGTGCGGCCGGCGGCGGTCGCCGCATCGAGCACGACGAGCTTGCCCTCCGCCTGCTTCTGCGAGAGCGCGGAAATCAAGCCCAGGCGCCGGACCTTCTTGGGAAGCTGGTACTCGTGCGAGCGCACCACCGGCCCGTGGACGACGCCGCCGGTGCGGAATTGCGGCGCGCGCAGGCTGCCCTGCCGCGCCCGGCCGGTTCCCTTCTGCCGGTAGGGCTTCTTGGTGGTCCCGGAAACCTCGCTCAGGCCCTTCGCCTTGTGCGTCCCGGCGCGCCGCTTGGCGAGCTGCCAGTGCACGACCCGCGCCATGACGTCGGGGCGCGGCGTGGCCGCGAAGACGGCATCCGGCAGATCGATCTGCCCGGCTTCACCATTCTCGAGCGTTGTCACCACGGCCTGCATCGCTATCCCCCGCTCAGGACCGCGAGCGCGGCGGGATAGGGCGCCTCCGCCGGGCGCGGCCGCTTCACCGCGTCGCGCACGCGCACGAAGGCCCCGCGGGCGCCCGGCACGGCGCCGCGCAGCATCAGGAGCCCCTTCTCCGCGTCCACCGCCGCGACCTCGAGATTGAGCACGCTTACCCGCTCGTCGCCGAGATGGCCCGCCATCTTCTTGTTCTTGAAGGTCCGTCCCGGGTCCTGGCGATTGCCGGTGGAGCCGTGGCTGCGATGGCTGATCGAGACGCCATGGCTCGCCTCGAGCCCGCGGAAGTTCCACCGCTTCATCACGCCGGCAAAGCCCTTGCCCTTGCTCGTCCCGGCGACGTCCACCTTTTGCCCGACCACGAAGTGCGCAGCCGAGAGCACCGCGCCCGGCTCCAGAAGCGCCTCGGGCGCGGTCCGGAACTCCGCGAGCTTCGCTTTCGGCTCGACCTTGGTCTTCGCGAAGTGGCCGCGATTGGCCTTGCTCACGCGCTGCGCCTTGGCCTTGCCCCAGCCGAGCTGGACGGCTGCGTAGCCGTCGCGCTCAAGCGTGCGCGTGCTCACCACCTGCACCTCGTCGAGGTGAAGGACCGTGACCGGCACGTGCGTGCCGTCGGCGCGGAAGAGGCGCGTCATGCCGAGCTTGCGGGCGAGAATTCCGGTGCGCATCCGCCTCGCCTCTCAGATCTTGATCTCGACATCGACGCCGGCGGCGAGATCGAGCTTCATCAGCGCGTCCACCGTCTGCGGCGTCGGCTCGACGATATCGAGCAGGCGCCGATGGGTGCGGATCTCGAACTGCTCGCGGCTCTTCTTGTCGATGTGCGGCGAGCGGTTCACGGTGAACCGCTCGATGTGCGTGGGCAGCGGGATCGGCCCCCGCACGCGCGCCCCGGTGCGCTTGGCGGTGTTCACGATCTCCTTGGTGCTGTTGTCGAGCACGCGGTGGTCGTAGGCCTTGAGCCGGATGCGGATGTTCTGGTTGTCCATCGCCTTCTTCTCTCGCGTCCGCGCGTCCTAAGCCCCGGCCCCGCCGCTTTACGCAACGACTTTCGCGACGACGCCCGCGCCGACGGTGCGGCCGCCCTCGCGAATGGCGAAGCGCAACCCGTCATCCATCGCGATCGGCGCGATCAGCTCGACGTCCATCGAGACGTTGTCGCCCGGCATCACCATCTCGGTGCCGTCGGGCAGCTTGACCACGCCGGTCACGTCGGTGGTGCGGAAGTAGAATTGCGGCCGGTAGTTGGTGAAGAACGGCGTGTGCCGCCCGCCCTCCTCCTTGGTCAGGATGTAGGCCTCGGCCTTGAACTGGGTGTGCGGCGTGATCGAGCCGGGGGCCGCGAGCACCTGGCCGCGCTCCACCTCCTCGCGCTTGGTGCCGCGCAGCAGCGCGCCGATATTGTCGCCCGCCTCGCCCTGGTCGAGCAGCTTGCGGAACATCTCGACGCCCGTGACTGTCGTCTTCTGCGTCGCCCGGAGGCCGACGATCTCGACCTCGTCGCCGACCTTGACGACGCCCCGCTCGATGCGGCCGGTGACGACCGTGCCGCGGCCGGAGATCGAGAACACGTCCTCGATCGGCATCAGGAATGGCCGGTCCTTCGGACGATCGGGTTGCGGGATGTAGCCATCGACCGCTTCCATGAGCTTCAGGATCGACTGCTCGCCGAGCTCGGGATTGCGCTCCTCGAGCGCGCAGAGCGCCGAGCCCGTGATGATCGGGATATCGTCGCCGGGGAACTGGTAGCTCTTGAGGAGCTCCCGCACCTCGAGCTCGACCAGCTCGAGGAGCTCGGGGTCGTCCACCATGTCCACCTTGTTGAGATAGACGACCAGCGCGGGCACGCCGACCTGGCGGGCGAGCAGGATGTGCTCGCGGGTCTGCGGCATCGGCCCGTCCGCCGCCGAGACCACGAGAACCGCGCCGTCCATCTGGGCCGCGCCGGTGATCATGTTCTTGACGTAGTCGGCGTGGCCCGGGCAGTCGACATGCGCGTAGTGCCGGTTCTTGGTTTCGTATTCCACGTGCGCGGTCGAGATGGTGATGCCGCGGGCGCGCTCTTCCGGTGCCTTGTCGATCTGGTCGTAGGCCGTGAAGGTGGCCCCGCCGCTTTTCGCCAGGATCTTGGTGATTGCGGCCGTGAGCGTCGTCTTGCCGTGATCGACATGACCGATCGTGCCGATGTTGCAGTGCGGCTTCGTCCGCTCGAATTTCGCCTTGGCCATCCTAGTTCTCTCCGTACGGCCGCATCCGGCCCATGTCCAAGCCTTGACCTACCAACGCCCGAATTACCAACGAAGGACCTACCACCGGTAATGGCTGAAGGCCTTGTTGGCCTCCGCCATCCGGTGCGCGTCCTCGCGCTTCTTCACCGCCGAGCCGCGGTTGTTGACCGCGTCGTGCAGCTCGTTGCAGAGCCGCTCTTCCATGGTGTGCTCGCCCTTGCGCTTGCGGGCCGCGTCGATGATCCAGCGGATCGCGAGCGCCTGGCGCCGCTCCGTGCGCACCTCGACCGGGACCTGGTAGGTGGCCCCGCCGACCCGGCGCGAGCGCACTTCCACCGCCGGCTTCACGTTGTCGAGCGCCTCATGGAACAGACGCACCGGATCGGCGGCCGCGGAGCCGCGCTTCTTCAGCGCGTCGAGCGCGCCGTAGACGATCCTCTCGGCGACCGACTTCTTGCCGTCATGCATCAGCGCGTTCATGAAACGGCTGATCACCCCGTCGCCGAACTTCGCATCCGGCAGGATCTCGCGGCGGACGGCGCGGCGTCGGCGGCTCATCGCTGCCTCACTTCGGCCGCTTGGCGCCGTAGAGCGAGCGGCGCTGCCGGCGCTTGGCGATGCCCTGGGTGTCGAGTACGCCGCGAAGGATGTGGTACCGCACGCCGGGGAGGTCCTTGACGCGCCCGCCGCGGATCAGGACGACGCTGTGCTCCTGCAGATTGTGCCCCTCGCCCGGGATGTAGCTCACCACCTCGTAGCCGTTGGTCAGCCGCACCTTGGCGACCTTGCGGAGCGCCGAATTGGGCTTCTTCGGCGTCGTCGTGTAGACGCGCGTGCAGACCCCCCGCTTCTGCGGGCACCGCTGCAGGGCGGGGACCTTGTTGCGCGCCGAGCGTGGCTCGCGTCCCTTGGCAATCAACTGGTTGATCGTCGGCATCGTCCCAATCCGATCGTTTCACCACACCGCCCGTCGGGGCTTCCATCGTCACAGAAAGACCCCGCGACGCGTGAGCCGGGCTCACACCGCGGGGTCGTTTCGTGCCTGCGGCCTTGGCTGCCGGAGAGCTCCGGGAAGCGGCGCCGCAGACCTCATGTCCCTGCAAACGACGGCCGGCCTGCCCCGGGGGGCGGGTCGGTCGAGGGCGCGGAAACTAGGGGCGGGAACGCCCCAAGTCAAGCGCCCAAAGTCAAGCGCCTCGCCGCCCGCCACAAGGTGCCGGGACGCTATTCGGCCGCCATCTCAGGCTGCCCTGCGATCGCCGGCGTCTCTTCCGGCAGGCGCTGCTCGTCCCTTCCCGCCGCGATCGCGCGCAGCCGGTTCATCACGCTGCCGGTGCCGGCCGGAATGAGCCGCCCGACGATGACGTTCTCCTTGAGCCCGGAGAGCTGATCCACCTTGCCGGCGGTCGCCGCCTCGGTGAGCACGCGGGTCGTCTCCTGGAAGGAGGCCGCGCTGATGAAGCTATGCGTCTGGAGCGAGGCCTTGGTGATCCCCTGGAGCACCGGCATCGAGGCGGCCGGCCGCTCGCCCGCCGTCTCGCGCTTGGCGTTCTCCGCGTCGAGGTCGAGCCGGTCCACCTGCTCGCCGGTGAGGAAGGTGGTGTCGCCGGGGTCGAGGATCTCCACCTTCTGCAGCATCTGGCGGACGATCACCTCGATGTGCTTGTCGTTGATCTTCACGCCCTGCAGCCGGTAGACGTCCTGGATCTCGTTGACCAGGTAGTCCGACAGCGCCTCGACGCCCAGCACTTTGAGGATGTCGTGGGGCACCCGCGGGCCGTCGACCAGCGGATCGCCGCGGCGGACGAAGTCGCCCTCCTGGACCGAGACGTGCTTGCCCTTCGGGATGAGGTACTCGCTCTCCTCGCCCGTCTCGTCGTTCTTGACGATGACGCGGCGCTTGGCCTTGTAGTCCTTGCCGAACTCCACCTGGCCGTCGATCTCGGCGATGACCGCATGGTCCTTCGGCCGGCGCGCCTCGAAGAGCTCGGCCACCCGCGGCAGGCCGCCGGTGATGTCGCGCGTCTTGCTGCCCTCGCGCGGGATGCGCGCGAGCACGTCGCCGGCGTTCACGCGTGCGCCGTTCTCCACCGAGAGGATCGAGTCCGGGGCGAGGAAGTAGCGGGCGTCGGCGCCGTTGGCGAGCTTCACGACGTCGCCCTTCTCGTCCTTGAGCTGGAGCCGCGGGCGCAGATCCGCGCCCTTGACCGACTGCTTGTAGTCGACGACGACCTTCGAGGTGAGCCCGGTCACCTCGTCCACCCGCTCGACGAGGGTGGCGCTTTCGATCAGGTCGAAATACTCGACCACGCCCGCCCGCTCGGTGATGATCGGCAGCGTGAAGGGGTCCCATTCCGCGAGCTTCTGCCCGCGCGCCACCTGCTGGCCCTCGTCGGCGAGCAGGCGGGCCCCGTAGGGCACGCGGAAGCGCGCGCGCTCGCGCCCGCGCTCGTCGATCAGCACGAGCTCGCAATTGCGGCTCATCACCACCGGCGTGCCCTGGCTGTTCATCACCACGTTGCGGTTCTTCACCGTGATCGTGCCGTCGTGGCTCGCCTCGACGTTCGACTGCTCGGTGCCGCGCTGCGCCGCGCCGCCGATGTGGAAGGTGCGCATGGTGAGCTGCGTGCCCGGCTCGCCGATCGACTGGGCGGCGATGACGCCCACCGCCTCGCCCATGTTCACCGGCGTGCCGCGGGCGAGGTCGCGCCCGTAGCAGCGCCCGCAGACGCCGACCTTGGAGTTGCAGGTGAGCACCGAGCGGATCGCCACCGCTTCGACGCCCAGACGCTCGATCCGCTCGGCGTGCTCCTCCTCGATCAGCCGGTCGCGCGGGAGGATCACCTCGCCGGATGCCGGATCGAGCACGTCCTCGGCCGCCGTGCGCCCGAGGATGCGCTCGTAGAGGCTGGAGACGACCTCGCCGCCATCCATCACGGCGCGCACGGTGAGCCCACGCTCGGTGCCGCAATCCTCGTCGACGATGATGCAGTCCTGCGCCACGTCCACCAGCCGGCGCGTGAGGTAGCCGGAGTTGGCGGTCTTGAGCGCAGTATCGGCGAGGCCTTTGCGGGCGCCGTGGGTCGAGTTGAAATACTCGAGGACCGAGAGCCCTTCCTTGAAGTTGGCGATGATCGGCTGCTCGATGATCTCGCCCGAGGGCTTGGCCATCAGCCCGCGCATGCCGGCGAGCTGGCGCATCTGCGCGGGGCTGCCGCGCGCGCCCGAGTGGCTCATCATCCAGACGCTGTTGATCGGCTTGCCGGCTTCCTGGCGGCTGATCTCCGACCATCATCGCCGCCGCCACCGCATCGGTGCAGCGCGACCAGGCGTCCACCACCTTGTTGTAGCGCTCGCCCGCGGTGATCAGCCCGTCCTGGTACTGGTTCTCGAACTCCTTCACCTCCGCCTGGGTGCGGCGGATCAGCTCGTCCTTCTCGGCCGGGATGAGCAGGTCGTCCTTGCCGAAGCTGATCCCGGCCTTGCAGGCCTGGTTGAAGCCGAGGCCCATCAGCCGATCGGCGAAGATCACGCACTCCTTCTGCCCGCAATGGCGGTAGACGACGTCGATCACGTCGGAGACGTTCTTCTTCGTCAGCTCCCGGTTGACGAGCGAGAACGGCACGTTGGGATGCCGCGGCAGGATCTGCCCGACCATCATCCGCCCCGGCGTCGTCACGACGCGCTGGCGCAGCGGCTTGCCGGTGGCGTCCACCGTATCGAAGCGGGCCTTGATCTTGTCGTGCAGCGTGATCGCCGAAGCCGAGAGCGCGTGCTCGATCTCGCCCAAGGTCCCGAAGGCCGGCGCGTCCTCGTCCGCGACGCTCTGGTACTCCGGGCGCTCGAGCGAGAGATGATAGAGGCCGAGCACCATGTCCTGGGTCGGCACGATGATCGGCTTGCCGTTCGCCGGGCTCAGGATGTTGTTGGTGGACATCATCAAAACGCGCGCCTCGAGCTGCGCCTCGAGCGAGAGCGGCACGTGCACCGCCATCTGGTCGCCGTCGAAGTCGGCGTTGAAGGCGGTGCAGACGAGCGGATGGAGCTGGATCGCCTTGCCCTCGATCAGCACCGGCTCGAAGGCCTGGATGCCGAGCCGGTGCAGCGTCGGCGCGCGGTTGAGCATCACCGGATGCTCGCGGATCACCTCCTCGAGGATGTCCCAGACTTCCGGCCGCTCCTTCTCGACCATCCGCTTCGCCGCCTTGACGGTGGTGGCGTGGCCGTACTTTTCGAGCTTGGCGTAGATGAAGGGCTTGAAGAGCTCGAGCGCCATCTTCTTCGGCAGCCCGCACTGATGGAGCTTGAGCTCCGGGCCGACGACGATCACCGAGCGGCCCGAATAATCGACGCGCTTGCCGAGCAGGTTCTGGCGGAAGCGGCCCTGCTTGCCCTTGAGCATGTCCGAGAGCGACTTGAGCGGGCGCTTGTTCGCCCCGGTGATGGCGCGGCCGCGCCTGCCGTTGTCGAAGAGCGCATCGACGCTTTCCTGGAGCATCCGCTTCTCGTTGCGCACGATGATGTCGGGCGCGCGGAGCTCGATCAGCCGCTTCAGCCGGTTGTTGCGGTTGATCACGCGGCGGTAGAGGTCGTTGAGGTCGGAGGTCGCGAAGCGGCCGCCGTCGAGCGGCACCAGCGGGCGGAGCTCGGGTGGGATGACCGGGACGACGTCCATGATCATCCATTCCGGCCGCGTCCCGGACTCGGCGAAGGCCTCGACGAGCTTCAGCCGCTTGACGAGCTTCTTCCGCCGCGCCTCGCTCGTCGTCTCCTTGAGCTCGGCGCGGAGCTTCGTCTTCTCGGCGTCGAGATCGATCCCGCTCAGGATCTGCTTGACCGCCTCGGCGCCGATGCCGACGCGGAACTCATCCTCGCCGAACTCGTCCTCCTTCGCCGCCAGCATGTCCTCGTTGACGAGCTGGTGCAGCTTGAGATCGGTGACGCCCGGCTCGAGCACCACGTAGCTCTCGAAATAGAGGACCTTCTCGAGATCCTTGAGCGTGAGGTCGGCCATCAGGCCGATGCGGCTCGGCAGCGACTTGAGGAACCAGATATGGGCGACCGGCGAGGCGAGCTCGATATGGCCCATGCGCTCGCGCCGGACCTTGGCGAGCGTCACCTCGACGCCGCACTTCTCGCAGATGATGCCGCGGAACTTCATCCGCTTGTATTTGCCGCATAGGCACTCGTAGTCCTTGATCGGCCCGAAGATGCGGGCGCAGAAGAGGCCGTCGCGCTCGGGCTTGAAGGTGCGGTAGTTGATGGTCTCCGGCTTCTTGATCTCGCCGTACGACCAGCTCCGGATCTGCTCGGGGGCGGCGATCTGGATCTTGATCTGGTCGAACGTCAACGCCTGGCCGGTCTGACCCAGGATCTTCATCAGCTCGTTCATGCGCCATCCACTCCTGTCCGGCCTGCCGCGGCGGCCGGCATCGTGCTCTGTGCGTCGGCCCCGCGCCCGCTCGCCATGAGCGCGGGCACGGGCGCCGGGTCAGGCTGCCTTGTTGTCGAGATCGACATTGAGCCCGAGCGACTTCAGCTCCTTGACGAGGACGTTGAAGCTCTCCGGAATTCCCGCCTCGAAATTGTCCTGCTCGCGGACGATGGCCTCGTAGACCTTGGTCCGGCCCGAGACGTCGTCGGACTTCACCGTCAGCATCTCCTGCAAGGTGTAAGCCGCGCCGTACGCCTCGAGCGCCCAGACCTCCATCTCGCCGAAGCGCTGCCCGCCGAACTGCGCCTTGCCGCCGAGCGGCTGCTGGGTGACCAGGCTGTAGGGCCCGATCGAGCGGGCGTGGATCTTGTCGTCCACGAGATGGTGCAGCTTGAGCATGTAGATGTAGCCGACCGTCACCTTGCGCTCGAACGGCTCGCCGGTGCGGCCGTCCACCAGCGTGACCTGCCCCGAGGTATCGAGCCCGGCCTTCTCCAGCATGTCCTCGATATCGGAGGGGCGCGCGCCGTCGAACACCGGGGTCGCGATCGGCACGCCCTTCTTCAGGTTCTCGCAGAGCTCGAGCAGCTCGGCTTCCGGCAGGTCGGCGATCGACTCGTCGAACTGCCGGCTGCCATAGACGTCCTTGAGCCGCTCCATGAAGGCGCGGCGCGCGGTGCCGCGCCTGCGGTACTCCTCGACCAGCTCGCCGATCTGCCGGCCGAGCGTGGCGCAGGCCCAGCCCAGATGGGTCTCCAGGATCTGGCCCACGTTCATCCGGCTCGGCACGCCGAGCGGGTTGAGCACGAGATCGACGGACGTGCCGTCCGCGAGGAAGGGCATGTCCTCGATCGGCACGACCCGCGAGACGACGCCCTTGTTCCCGTGCCGGCCGGCCATCTTGTCGCCCGGCTGGAGCTTGCGCTTCACCGCGACGAAGACCTTGACCATCTTCATCACGCCGGGCGGGAGCTCGTCGCCCCGCTGCAGCTTCTCGACCTTCTGATCGTAGCGCGCCTGCAGGCGGCCCACCGCGGCGTCGAACTCGTGCTTGAGGATTTCGATCTCCGCCATCACCGCGTCGTCCTGCACGGCGATGTTGCGCCAGCTTCCGCGCGAGTGCTCGGCGAGCACCTCCTCGGTGATGGAAGTGCCCGCCTTGAGCCCCTTGAAGCCGCCGGCCGCCTTGCGGCCGAGCAGCTTCTCGCGCAGCCGGTTGAGGAAGCTCCGCTCCTGGATCGCCTTCTCGTCGTCGCGGTCCTTGGTCAGCCGCTCGATCTCGGCGCGCTCGATCGCCATCGCGCGCTCGTCCTTCTCGACGCCGCGGCGGCTGAAGACGCGCACGTCCACAATCGTGCCGTTGACGCCGGGCGGCAGCTTGAGCGAGGTGTCGCGCACGTCCGAGGCCTTCTCGCCGAAGATCGCGCGCAAGAGCTTCTCTTCCGGCGTCATCGGGCTCTCGCCCTTGGGCGTGACCTTGCCCACCAGGATATCGCCCGGGTTCACCTCGGCGCCGATATAGACGATCCCGGCCTCGTCGAGATTCTTGAGCGCCTCCTCGCCGACGTTCGGGATATCGCGCGTGATCTCCTCCTGGCCGAGCTTGGTGTCGCGCGCCATGACCTCGAACTCCTCGATGTGGATCGAGGTGAAGACGTCGTCGCGCGCGATGCGCTCGCTGATCAGGATCGAGTCCTCGAAATTGTAGCCGTTCCACGGCATGAAGGCGCAGAGCACGTTGCGCCCGAGTGCGAGCTCGCCAAGTTCGGTCGAGGGGCCGTCGGCGATGATGTCGCCTTCCGAGACGCGATCGCCCACCTTCACCAGCGGGCGCTGGTTGATGCAGGTGGACTGGTTGGAGCGCATGAACTTGCGGAGCCGATAGATATCGACGCCGCGGGTCGTGCCCTCCTCGGTGGTCGCGCGCACGACGATGCGCGCGCCGTCGATCTGATCGACCACGCCGGGGCGGCGGGCGACGATCGTGGCTCCGGAATCGCGCGCCACCGCCGCCTCCATGCCGGTGCCGACGAGCGGGGCGTCGGCCTGGATCAGCGGCACCGCCTGGCGCTGCATGTTCGAGCCCATCAGCGCGCGGTTGGCGTCGTCGTTCTCGAGGAAGGGGATCAGCGCCGCGGCGACCGAGACGAGCTGCTTGGGCGAGACGTCGATCGCCGTCACCTCCTGGGGCAGCACGAGGCGGAAATCGCCGCTGCGGCGCACCGAGACCAGTTCCTCGGTGAAGCGGCCCTCCGCGTCGAGCGCGGCATCGGCCTGGGCGACGACGAGCTTGTCCTCGTCCATCGCCGAGAGGTACTTCCACCCCTCCTGCACCTGGCCGTCCTTGACCAGCCGGTACGGCGTCTCGATGAAGCCGTATTTGTTGACGGTCGCGTAGGTCGCGAGCGAGTTGATGAGGCCGATGTTCGGCCCCTCGGGGGTTTCGATCGGGCAAATGCGCCCGTAATGCGTGGGGTGCACGTCGCGCACCTCGAAGCCCGCGCGCTCGCGGGTGAGCCCGCCCGGGCCGAGCGCGGAGAGCCGGCGCTTGTGGGTGACCTCGGAGAGCGGGTTGGTTTGGTCCATGAACTGCGAGAGCTGCGAGGAGCCGAAGAACTCGCGCACCGCCGCCGCCGCCGGCTTGGCGTTGATCAGGTCGTGCGGCATCACGGTGTCGATATCGACGCTGCCCATGCGCTCGCGGATCGCCCGCTCCATGCGCAGCAGCCCGATGCGGTACTGGTTCTCCATCAGCTCGCCGACCGAGCGCACGCGGCGATTGCCGAGATTGTCGATGTCGTCGATGCTGCCGCGGCCGTCCTTGAGGTTGCAGAGCGTCTTGACGGTGCGCAGGACGTCGATCTTACGCAGCACGCGGACCGAATTGTCGGTCTCGAGCTCGAGCCGCTTGTTCATCTTGACCCGGCCGACGGCCGAGAGGTCGTAGCGGTCGGGATCGAAGAAGAGGCCGCGGAAGAGGGACTCGGCGGTCTCCGGTGTCGGCGGCTCGCCCGGCCGCATCAGCCGGTAGATGTCGATCAGCGCGTCCTCGCGGTTGGCGTTCTTGTCGATCGCCAGCGTGTTGCGGATCCAGGGGCCGTTCGACTGGTCGACGGCGAGCGTGGGCAGCCGCTCGAGGCCGGCTTCCTCGATGGCGGCGAGCTTGGCCTCGGTCAGCTCCTCGCCGGCCTCGGCGTAGATCTCCCCGGTCTCGAGGTTGACGAGGTCCTCGGCGACGAAGCGGCCGAGGAGGTCGGTGCGGCCGACCAGCACCTCCTTGGTCTTCTCGGCGATCCGCCGCGCCGTCCGCTGGGTGAGCTTCGCCTCCGCCTCGGCGACGACCTCGCCGGTCTCGGCGTCGATCAGGGGCTCGAGCAGCTTGACGCCGCGGAAGGCGTCGGGATCGAAGGGGCGCGCCCAGCCCTTGGCGAGCGGGGTGAAGACCACGCGGCCGTAGAAGTAGCCGAGGATCTCCTCGGCATCCATGCCGCGGACCTCGGAGAGATCGAGCGGCTCGCCCTTGGCGGCGCGCTCCTCGCGGAGCGACGCGGTCCGCGCGCTGTCGAGCGCGTAGAGGAGCGTGGTCACCGGCAGCTTGCGCTTACGGTCGATCCGCACATAGAGCAGGTCCTTGGCGTCGAACTCGAAATCGAGCCAGGAGCCGCGATAGGGGATGACGCGGGCGGCGAAGAGGTATTTGCCGGAAGAGTGCGTCTTGCCCTTGTCGTGATCGAAGAACACACCGGGGCTGCGGTGCATCTGGCTCACGATCACGCGCTCGGTGCCGTTGATGATGAAGGTGCCGTTGTCCGTCATCAGCGGCATATCGCCCATGTAGACGGGCTGTTCCTTGATGTCGCGGATCGAGCGGGCGCCGGTGTCCTCATCGACGTCCCAGACGATCAGGCGGAGGATCACCTTGAGCGGCGCGGCATAGGTCATGCCCCGCTGGATGCACTCCTCGACGTCGTATTTGGGCTCCTCGAGCTCGTAATAGACGAACTCGAGCCGGCCGCGGCCGGCAAAATCGTCGATCGGGAAAACGGACTTGAAGACTTCCTGCAGCCCGGCATGGAGGCGGGAATCGGGGGCGACATGCATCTGCAGGAACGCCTCGTAGGAGGCGCGCTGGACGTCGATCAGGTTCGGCATCGGCGCCACCTCGGGAATGCGCCCGAAGCTGCGGCGGATACGCTTCTTGCCGGTGAACGATTGAAGGACCGCGCTCATTCTCTATCCTGCTGCCCCAAAAAGCCGATGCAAAAACCGCTGCCCCGGTGCTCCGGGGCGCGCCGCGGCGCGACGGGATGCGCCAACAGCCAAAGGGGCGGGAATCGCACGGATTCCCGCCCGGCGTTTCCGAAGCGGCCAAAAGGCGCCCCGGCAATCCGGATCGGAGAACTACTTGATCTCGACAGCGGCGCCCTGCTCTTCCAGCACCTTCCTGATCTTCTCCGCCTCTTCCTTGCTCACTCCCTCCTTCACCGTCTTCGGAGCCCCTTCGACCAGGTCCTTGGCCTCCTTGAGCCCAAGCCCCGTGATCGTGCGGATCTCCTTGATGACGTTGATCTTCTTTTCGCCGAACTTGGTCAGCACGACGGTGAACTCGGTCTGCTCCTCGACCGGCGCGGCGGCCGCGGCCGGAGCGCCCGACGCGGCGGCAACCGCGACCGGTGCGGCGGCCGAGACGCCCCACTTCTCTTCCAAGAGCTTCGTGAGCTCCGCGGCCTCCAGAACCGTCAGGCCGGAGAGCTCGTCAGCCAGCTTCGCCAAGTCTGCCATGTTTGCGTGTCCTGTTAGATTAAGCGTTGGGTGTTGGGTTGCAAGGGGCTGCTACTTGCGGGCGTAGGCGCCGAAAACGCGGGCGAGGCCGCCGGCGGGGGCGGCCAGCACGGAGACGAGCCGCTGGGCGGGCATGCGGATGAGCCCGGCGAGGCCGGCGCGGAGGACGTCGAGCGAGGGAAGCGAGGCCAGGGCCTCGACGGCGCGCGCGTCGAGCGGCTGGGGGCCGAGGGCGCCGCCGACGACGACGAAGCGCTCGTTCGTTTTCGCGAAATCGACGGCCGCCTTGGCGACGGACACCGGGTCGGGCGACCAGGCGAGCGCGGTCGGGCCCTTGAGCAGCGGCTCCAATGAGGTGAAGCGGGTGCCGGCGAGGGCGCGGCGGGCGAGGCGATTCTTGGTGACGCGGTAGGTGGCACCGGCGGCGCGCATGCGGCGGCGGAGGTCGGAGGCCTCGGCGACGGTCAGGCCGTTGTTGCGGCCGACGACGACCATCTCGGCCGTGCCGAAGACCGCCGCAAGCGAGGCGACGAAGGCTTGCTTGTCAGCCCGATTCATGGAGACGCTCCAAAGAACGAGACGAGGCGGCGCTCAACTTGCACACCCCGGGGGTCCGAATGATGACGTGCCGGTCTCATGTGGTGAGGCTCGGCAGATCAAGATGCACGCCGGGTCCCATGGTGGAGGACAAAGCCGCCTTCTTGAGATAGGTGCCCTTCGCCCCGGTGGGCTTGGCCTTCTGGATCGCATCGACGAAGGCGCGGACGTTCTGGGCGAGGCTCTCGTCGGCGAAGCTCGCCTTGCCGACGCCGGCATGGACGATGCCGGCCTTCTCGGCGCGGAACTCGACCTGGCCGCCCTTGGCCGCGGTGACCGCGCCCTTGACGTCCATCGTGACGGTGCCGAGGCGGGGATTGGGCATCAGCCCGCGAGGGCCGAGGATCTTCCCCAGCCGGCCGACGAGGGCCATGACGTCGGGGGTGGCGATGCAGCGGTCGAAATTGATCTCGCCCGCCTGGATCTTCTCGGCGAGGTCCTCCGCACCCACGACATCGGCGCCGGCGGCGAGCGCCTCCTCGGCCTTGGCGCCGCGGGCGAAGACGCCGACGCGGACGGTGCGGCCGGTGCCGTTGGGCAGGCTCACCATGCCGCGGACCATCTGGTCGGCGTGGCGGGGATCGATGCCGAGATTCATCGCCAGCTCGACGGTTTCGTCGAACTTGGCCTTCGCGTTCGCCTTGACGAGGCGGATCGCCTCGGGGAGCGGGTAGAGGCGGCCCTGCTCGAGGGTGGTGCGGGCGGCGCGGAGCCGCTTGCCGACGCGCGCCATCTTTAGGACTCCACCACCGTGAGGCCCATCGAGCGGGCGGAGCCGGCGAGCATGCGGACGGCGGCCTCGATATCGGTCGTGTTCATGTCCTTGATCTTCTGGGCGGCGATCTCGCGGAGCTGGGCGGTGGTGACGCGGCCGACCGGGGCGGCCTTGCCGGCCGCCTGGGTGCCCTTCTCGACGCCGGCCGCCTTGAAGAGGAAGTAGGAGTTGGGCGGGGTTTTGGTGATGAAGCTGAAGCTGCGGTCGGTGTAGGCGGTGATGACGACGGGCACCGGCATGCCGGGCTCGAGGTTCTGGGTCGCGGCGTTGAACTCCTTGCAGAAGGAGATGATGTTGAGGCCGCGCTGGCCGAGTGCCGGGCCGACCGGGGGCGAGGGATTGGCCTTGCCCGCCGGGATCTGCAGCTTCACATAGCCCGCGATCTTCTTCGCCATCCCTGGTCCTCCTCGCGCGCCACGGAGGCGGCCGTGGGCGGCGCATGCCAAGGACCGCGGTGCATGCGAGCGGACCGGCCGCCGGGAATGGTCCCGCGGCGGGGGGCGTCCGCTCTCCCGCGTTCCAACAAGGGGTGGGCGCTTAGCGGATGCGGCGCGGCGAGTCCAGCCCTTTCCGCCCCGGGCCCTTTCCGCCCCGGGCCCTTTCCACCGCGAGCCCTTTCTGCCCAGCCCCTTTCTGCCCAGGCGGTGGGCGGATGGCACGGGCCGGATGCCCAGCATCGCGGCAGGCGGGCCGGAGGGTGCGGTGGGCGAGACGATCACGAAAACGAGAACTCGAAAGGCGGCATCTGCGAACGAAGCCGGCCCGGCCAGGATGGTATGGCGCTTGCACGCCCCTCCTTGTTCGCGCCGGCGCAGGGCCGGGCGGATCAGGCAAAGGGGGACGACATGCGGCAGGGATCCGGGCGCCGATGGGCGGGGCGTGACATCGGGCGGCGGGCGGTGCTGCGGGGCGCCGCGGCCGGGGGGATCGGGCTTCTGGCCGCACCGGCGATCATCACGCGCCGGGCGTGGGGTGCGATGCGCACGGTCCGGTTCTCGGAGGCCGTGCACAACCTCGGCTACATCGATCTCTATGTCGCGCGGGACAAAGGCTTCTTCGCCGAGCAGGGGATTACGCTCGCCCTGAGCGCGGCCGGCGGGGACAGCCAGGCCTTCGCCTCCGTGCTCGGCGGCTCGGCGGAGTTCGGCTGCGGAGATTCGACGCTCTGCGAGATCTCGCTCGAGAAGGGCGGGCCCGGGGTGGTGCTCGGCGAACTCGTCTCACGGGCCCAGTATTTCGGCGTCTCGAAGAAGATCACTGAGCCGATCACCGACCCCAAGCAATTCAAGGGGCTGACCTTCGTCACCTCGCCGCCGCCCAACACCAACTACAACGTGCTCGTGCTGGCGCTGAAGAAGGCGGGGCTCAGCCCGACCAAGGACGTGAAGATCCTGACCGTGAGCCCGGGGACGGAAATCGGCCCGGTGCTCGCCGGCGAGGCGGACGTCGCGGTCGCCTACGAGCCGAACGTCGATACCGCCGTGGTCGGCCAGGGAGCGCACGTCGTCTTCTCGTGGGCGACATTCATGGGCCCGTTCCACAATACCGGGATGTACGCGCTGCCGAAGTTCGTCGCGGCCAACGCGGAGCTGGTCCAGGGGATGGCGAACGCGCTGCAGAAGGGCGCGCTCTACTCCTACAAATATCCCGAGGAGACCAAGGCCGTGGCGCGCAAGGAGTTTCCCGACCTCGATCCGAAGATCGTCGACGCCGCGATCCAGCGCCAGCTCGACAACGACATCCCCGCCGCGACCTTCGTCGTCAGCGAGACCGGTTGGGACGCCTTGATGCGGGTGGGCGCGGGGCTCGGCAATTGCGAGTGCAACCTGCCCTTCGGCAAGGTGGTGGACAATTCCTTCGCGATGAAGGCGCAGGCGACGGTCAAGCTGTAGCGGCGGGCGGGGCGCCGGAGGCGCGCGATGGCCGAAGGGTCGGTGCGGACGACGAAGATCGAGGTCCGCAACGTCTCGATGGTGTACGGCGAGAGCGTCGAGGGCGCCAACCTCGTGCTCGACGACGTGAGCCTCGAGGTGCGCGACGGTGAGTTCGTCACCGTCGTCGGTCCGAGCGGCTGCGGGAAGAGCACGCTGCTCAACCTGCTCTCGGGCCTGATCGCGCCGACCACGGGCGAGCTCATGCTCGACGGGAAGAAGGTCGACGGGGCGTCGAAGAACTACGGCTATATGCTCCAGCGCGACCTGCTGCTCGACTGGCGAACCATCCTCGACAATGTGACGCTCGGGCTCGAGGTGCGCGGGACGGCACGGCGCACGGCGCGCGAGCTCGCGCGCAAATATCTCCGGTTCTACGGGCTCGGCGGCTTCGAGGACCGCTACCCTTCGGAGCTTTCGGGCGGGATGCGCCAGCGGGCGGCGCTGGCGCGGACGATGATCCTCAACCCGGGCATCCTGCTGCTCGACGAGCCGTTCGTGGCGCTCGACTTCCAGACCAAGCTCATCCTCGAGAGCGAGCTTGCGAAATCGGTGGCGGCCGGGCGCCGCGCCGTGCTCTTCATCACCCACGACGTCGAGGAGGCGGTCTCGCTCTCGGACCGGGTGCTGGTGATGAGCCGCCGGCCGGGGCGGATCAAGGCAGTGCACGAGATCCGGCTCGATTGCGACCGGACCGACCCGGTGAGCGCGCGCGAGGCCCCGGGCTTCGGGGAGTATGTCGGGCGGATCTGGAAGCAGCTCGAGATCCAGACGAGCGCGCTCGACATGGAGGGCTTGCGCGCCGCGGACATGACGGTGGGGGGTGCTGCATGAGCGGGGCCGAAATCGCGGCCGCCGCGGCGCGAGGGGCGGACGTGGCCGGCGGCGGGGCCGACCCGGCTCGCGCGAAGGCCGCGCTCGAGGCCGGCGCGGAGCAGGGGCGGCGGCGGCGGGCGGCGCGGCGGCGGCGGACGAGCCAGGTGCTGCTGACCCAGCTCGTGCTGGTTGCCGGGCTGCTGGCGCTCTGGGAGTACGGGGTGCGTGCGGGCTATGTCAGCGGCTTCCTGTTCGGCTCGCCCTCCGCGGTCTGGCATTTCCTGGTGAAGGGACTCGCCGACGGCTCGACGCTGCACGATATGTACATCACGAGCGAGGAGACCGCGCTCGGCTTTGTGCTCGGCAATGCGATCGGGGCGACGATCGGGCTCGCGCTCTGGTACTCGCCGTTCTTCGAGCGTGTCGTCACCCCTTTCATTCTTGCCCTCGGGTCGATCCCGATCATCGCGCTGGCGCCGCTCGTCATCGTCTGGGCGGGGACCGGGCTTGCCTCGAAGGTGCTGATGTCGACGCTCTCGGTGGTCGTCGTCGCGCTGCTCGCGGCCTTCGATGGGACGCGCAGCACGGATCCGCTGGAGATCAATCTCCTCTACTCGATGGGAGCGACGAAGTGGCAGGTGTTCCGGCTGGTGGTCGTGCCCTCCTCGCTCACCCACATCTTCTCGGGATTGAAGCTCGCTGTCGGGTTCGCGCTGATCGGCGCCATCATCGGCGAGTTCATCTCCTCGAGCGCGGGGCTCGGGCATGCGATCTTCATCGCCGGCAACCTCTACAATATCCCCAAGGTGTTTTCCTCCCTGCTGGCGACGATCGCGATTGCGCTCGCGTTCGTGGAGATCGTCGGGCGGATCGAGCGGATGCTGATGCCGTGGCGGAGAATTTCGAGATAGCGCGGCGAGGGAGGGCGGGATGACGGGAGATCTTTCGGTGGCGGCGGAGCCGATGGCCGCGCAGCACGTGCCGATCGGCGAGCTCAAATACACGCTCAGCCAGTTCCACAAGCCGGTGGCGCGTATCCGGCCGGGCGAGGCGATCGTGGTCGAAACGGAGCTCAATATCGGCGGGCATAATATTCGTGAGATCGAGGACCGGATCACGGCCGATTCCTTCGTGATCCCGTTCGTCAATCCCGCGACCGGGCCGATCTGGGTGGAGGGGGCCAAGCCCGGCCAGGCGCTGCGCGTGCGAGTGCACCGGGTGGAGGTGGTTGGGCTCGGCTATACCGCGCTGTGGCCGGGGGTCGGGATTTTTCCCGATTGGGCGCGGCAGAAGGAATTCGGCATTCAGAGCCATGTCGTGCGGGTCGAGAAGGGGATCGTGCACTGGAGCGAGCAGATCAAGATCCCGGCCGCACCGATGGTGGGCGTGATGGGGGTCGCCCCTTGGGTGGAGTCGGTCAGCACGATCGACAACGGGCCGCACGGCGGGAACCTCGACGTCCAGGAGGTGACGGCGGGGAATGTGCTGACGCTGCCTGTGTTTCACGAGGGCGCGCTCCTGCATCTCGGCGACGTGCACGCAGTGCAGGGCGATGCCGAGTGCAACGGGATCGGTGCGATCGAGATCAGGGGGCGGGTGACGCTTTCGGTGGAGCTGGCGGCGAAGCCCGCGGCGATGACCTGGCCGCGGATCGAGACGGCGGAGCATATCGGCACGATCGGGTGCGCGCGGCCGCTCGACGATGCGCTGCGGATCGCCTTCCAGGAGATGGTGCTCTGGCTCGAGGAGGATTACGGGTTCTCGCGCGCGGAGGCCTATATGCTGCTTGGCTCGACCGCCGAGGCGCGGTGCACGCAGATGGTCAATCCGAAGTTCACGTATATCTGCAAGCTGAGGAAGGACATCCTGCCGGCGCGACGCTGAGCGAGGACGTATCGCCCGATAGGGCGGGGCTTGGCGGGCCCCTTGGGGGGCGCTGGCGTGAGGGGCGCTGGCTTGAGGGGCGTGTCTTGCGCTGCTTGGCCGTCCGGCTCCGGGCGAGCGTCCCGGACTGCTCTGGTTCCTTCTCCGATGCCGGGACGCGCTGCCGTGGTGGCGCGCGGTCAGGCGCGGGGGGTGAGCGTGAGGCAGGGGAAGGCGCCGAGGAGGGCGGCGAGGGCGAGGCGCGGGGCGGTCGCGGCCTTGAAATCCGGCGGAGCGGACGATGTGTCTCATCATCGTCGCCGTCGAGAAGGCCCGCTCATGAACCGGATGCTCCGCGCCCTGCTCCTCGTGCTCGCGCTGCCGCTGGCGGCGGCGGCGCCGGCCGGGCAAATCATCGCCGAACACGGCAACGGCGATGGCGGCCCGGCTTGCGTTACCTGCCACGGGCAGAATTTGCAGGGCAACGCGGCGATCCGCGCGCCCGCGATCGCCGGGCTGCCGGCGGCGGAGGTTCTTGCCAGGCTCGCGCATTACGCAGGCCCCGACGGGCACAATGCGATGATGCGCATGGTCGCGACCGGCCTCACGCCGGGCGAGCGCCAGGCGGTCGCCGCCTATCTCGCGAGCCTGCCGCCCGCGCGCTAGAGCGGATCGCGCCTGGCTGGATCGCGAAGCGATCCAGGGGCGCGTGAATCCGCTCGGAAAAACAACTTAAAGCGCGCGATCGCGATTTATTGCGGGGCGCACTGGAAGGTCACGGTGCGCGCTCCGTCCGGGTTGGTAACGATATTCGACGTCACCTGCGGCGAGCCCGTGTTCGCGCAGTAGCTCTGCGCGTTCCGCTGATCGTCCATCAACTGCTGGTCGGTCTGGTAATTGTAGGTGAGATTGGGATTGGGCTGCGGCGACAACGCTGCCGTGGTCGTCGTCGCCGGCACGCACTGGAAGACCACGTCCTTGCTGCCGGAGGGATCGGTCGTGAAGCTCGCGGCCCTTGGGACGGCTTGGTAGCGGCTGCAATAGGTGGCCGCACTCCGATCGACCTGAAGCAGACCCCGGTCCGTGGAATAGGTGTAGGTGACGCTTGGATCGCTCGCGTGGACCTCCCGGGGCGCGGAATATTGCGGCGCGCAGGACGCAAGCGTCAGGCCGCCCAGCACGGCGGCGGCGCGAACGCCCGCTTTGAGGAAACGGGATGAATGGCCGGTCATTGGAACAATCCTCCTTCTATGGTGAATCCCCGCGGACCTCGCTCCAGAACGAAGCGCGTCCGCGGCTCAGCGGCCCCCAATGCCTCCAATGATCGCAGTCGCGGCGCAGCGCGCCGCACACCGAACCCTCCGACACGCGCCGGCAGGTTGCGGCACCGGAGCGACGGTGCAATCGACACCGCCCCGCCGTTGCCCACGATGAAAGACGGACCGGATGTCCAAATTTGGGCGAAATCGGGACGCGCGCGTGCACGCGCGGCGGTCAGCGCGTGCGGGGCCTAGCGGGCGGTGGCGTTAGTCGGCGGCTCGGGCGCCGGCGGCGGCCGCGCGGTGCCGCCTTCTCGGCAATCTCGAAGTGCACCGGCTTGAAGCGGGCGAAGTCGAGATCGGAGAGATCCTGCTCGAGGAAGGCGGCGGCTTCCTCGTCGCTCCGGAATTCAGGGACCTTCCGCTTCATGAAATGCAATCTCCTTGGCACGCGTGTAGCAGGCCGGAGGATTCATTGCGAGGCGGAGGCGCCGTGCCAGGGATCGATGATCCCGGTGTCGCAGAATTCGAAGTCGCTCGTGTTGCGGGTTGCGACGCTCGCGCCGCGTGAGCGGGCGATCGCGGCGATCTGGCAGTCGAACTGACTGATGGGACGACCCAAGCGGCGGCGCGCGGCGGCAATCACGGCGTAGGCACCTGCCGCCTCGCTGTCGAAGGGAAGGATGCGACCACCCAGTATCTCCTCGAAGATGCGCTCCGCGGCTTTCACCGAGCTGTCTCGGCGCTTGCCGGCCGGCAGGACCGCGAGGCCGAAGCGGATCTCGGCCTCGGTTACGGCGGTCAGGAAGAGGCTGCTCGGTGGCTGATCGTCGAGCCAGGCAACGACGGCCGCGCTCGGCGCCCGCCGCATCATCTCCGAGATGACGTTCGTATCGAGGACGATCATGTGGCGGGCTCAGTCGAAGCGCGGAGGCTCGCGGATCGGCTGCCGCTCGGGAAGCTCGATGTCCACGCCTCCAAGCGGCTCGAACAGCGCGCGAATTGCGGTTCCGACTTTCACCGCGGGCGCCGGCTTGCGGTTGAGCGCCGAGCGGAGGATGTCCCGGGCTTCTTCCTCCATCGAGCGGCCGTGCTCGGCAGCTTGCACGCGCAGCCGGCGCTTGAGGGCGTCATCAAGGTTACGGATCGTGATGCTCGTCATGGTGGTGCCCCCCCAGACATTAGGCAATGATCGCGCGTTAAGCAATGACTGATGTCGGGCTTCAGTGGGTGGCGCGACGCGGCACAAGCAGGCAGGGCCTGAGGCCTCGTTGGGTCCCGCAATCCGTCTGGCCGGAAGGTAATCGGGGCGTCGCGCATGGGGAGGAGGGGTCCGTAGGCCGCAACCCGGGCCGCGCCGCACCCGAGCGCTCGCCGCGCCGCGGCGCGGGGTGGGTACGGGTCGCGGCGGTTTCCGGGCTGCGCATGCGGCAGCGGTCCGCGGGGTTATGGGTCAGCTGCGGTGCCCGCGTCTCGGATCTCCTCCACGACGACAGTGCGTAGCCTCCCGCTAATGACGACCTCCGTCTCCTCTTCTGTCCTTCGCCCGACGATTGCTGCCGCAAGCGGGGATGTCGGGGCGATCCGGCGGCGGCCGTCCGCCGACCCGTCGGCTACGATCCGTACCGTAAGTGAGCGCGCGTTGCCGTCGGCATATCGAACGACCACGACGTCTCCGATCTTCACCTTCCGATCGGTTGTGCCGTGCCGCTGATCTAGTGCCTCTCCGTCGGGGGCCGCCGCCGGCGGTACGTATTCCGTCTCGGCGAAGCCCCTCAGAAGCTCCCCGGCTTGAGTGGGTTGCCGCACTTCGCGGAATTCTACCAGCGCGGCGTCGGTGGACCCGGCGGCTCCGATTGGCTCAATCCCTCTTTTCCTCAGCGTTTCAACGAGGTCGCGAAATGCCGCGTCCTTGTCCGCCTCCCATTCGGATGCCCAGCACCTCCAGAATGTCCATCCAACCCGCTCCAGCGCCCTTTGCCGCTTCACGTCCTCCGCCCATCTTTCGGGCCCGTGGAACGAGTCCCCGTCCAGTTCGACCGCGAGCCGGCGGTCGTCCGCGCCCTCCACGACGAAGTCGATCCGGTAGCCGCCGGCGGGTACCTGCGCACGCAATCGGTAACCTGATTTCAGCAGGCGCTCGCCGACCGCCCGCTCGAAACGCGATTCGCACACCGATAGAATGTCGTCCGACTGGTCAATACGGCCGCCTGCAGTCGGATCCTGAAAGTGGCGCAGAACCTCGAGCTTGATGTCTCCATCTTTCAGCATGGAGGGCGTGACCGAGCGAACGAGTACCATGCGGTCCCGGGCGCGAGAGAGCGCGACGTTGTAGCGCTGCTCATAGAGTTGGCTCGATTGTTTCGCGGCGGTGTTCTCGTCGTGGACCATCGAGAGGAAGACGATATCTCGTTCCTGGCCCTGAAAGGTTGCTGCGTCACCGCACATGATGCGATGCCCGCTCAAGGCTTGGGGACCAATCGCCTGGATCAATCGATCGTAAATCAGCTTCGCCTGCTTGTCCGAGTGAAGCGAGATCACCCCTATAGTCCGCTTCGCCGATGCGTTTAGTAAGGGGTCGTTGATCGTGCGCTTTATCTCCTCCACTATGACTGTCGCCTCATTGTCGTTCACATCGCCTCGTCGTTTTCCGTCCGAGACAAGGATGTCGACGAGGGGAGGATCGATGCGTTCGCTGGGCGTCGGCAGCCGGAGCGGCACGAGGCGTCCGCCGTAGAAACGAGACGAAAACCGGATAATCGGTTCAACGCAGCGGAAATGTTCGCGGAGGACAATCACTTTTCCTGGGTACATCATACCGCCCAGCTCATAGAGTGACGTGGCCGGATCGATTTGCTCTGCGAGGGGCTGGCCCCTGAGGTAAATGACACGGAGGCGGTTCACGGCGGCGTCCTCTGTTCCGACAGCGACGGGGCTGACCTGTCGGTCGTCTCCGACGATGAGCAGCTTTTTGCCGCGGAGCACGACCGGGAGCGCCATGATGTTGGATTGGCTGGCTTCATCAATTATGACGAGGTCGAAGGTTCCGAGCTCTGGGGGCAGCTGCTCCGCCACGCGCCACTCGGGCATGATCCAGCAGGGGATCGCCTTGGCCGCACGGTCCAGACTATCGCGCAGAATGCGTCGCTGCCTTGCCGCTGTCCTGGCCCCGGGCGTCTTGGGGAGGCGCGCGAGGGCCGCAAGAAACTGGCGCAGCGCGGCTTGCACATTCTCGGTCAAACGGCCGCGGAGGCCGAGATAGGTCAGAAGTTCGATCACTTCGAGGAATCGACGCTGCCGTACGTCAAGCAGTTCGGCGCGTGCCTGTGTCAGCTGCTGGACTGCCGTCCGGTTGGCGATGCGCGAGAGGAAGCCCGCTGCCCGCGCGTGATCCCATGCGTCACGCCAATTGACCGGAAGGATGGCGTCATCCGCGCTCGGTATCTGCTGGTCAATCTGCGCCGCCCATCGGCTGGCGCCGCTCTTGCGAATAAGGGATGACAGCGTCGATAACCTGCCAAGGTCAGTGCGTAGTTTGCCCAAGCGATCGACTTCTGCTTGGATCTCCTGCCACTTTGCCGCGACTTCTGCGTCCTCAATACCCAACGTGCCAAGCCCTTCCGCCATCTGCTGGAAGGCTTCGCGGAGCTCCCCGCCAACTTGATTACCGATTTCACCTAGGGAATCTCGTAACCGCTCGGCTTCGGCCAGTTCGGCGTGGCCGACGTTGGCTCGGAGGGAAGCGATGGCCACGGATAGCTCGAGTCGCAGCACGACCGCTACGGCCTGCAGGCCGTAGGGAAATAGGGCACTTACCCGGTCAAGGTGGGTTTGGGCGTGCGCCACCAACGTAAGCATCTCGAATGCTGATCCGCCCAGCTGCCCCAACGCCTGGCGCGCTGCGATTGGATCTTCCGGCAGGCGGGTCAATTCGTGCTGCGCGGCAAAAGCGTTCCATCGGGCGACGAATCCACGGACGGCCCGGCGCCAGGCATGAAGCTTTGCCAAATTTGCCCAGCCCTGGGCATCGTGGGGTGGCTCCCCTGCGATGCGCGCAGATTCGAGCGCCGCCTTGACCGGGCTGCCCCGGAAGGCGCCGAAAGGTCCGAACGGCTTTCGTCCCGCAGAGAGATTGCTCAGCGCTACGGCCACCCGATCCGCATCCGCTGTCTCGGGCAACTCCAGTGCTAGGAGCGCAAGGGTTTCACCCTCCTGGGCCAATAGTGCCGCCTCTTCCAGCATCGGGCGCAGGCCTTCGGTCGTGAACCTTCGCGTTGGGCGGCCGCTGGCCAATGTTTCCCAGGCCGCCGACATCCAGGGGTGGTCTGGGCGGGCGTCGCGCCACGCTGCCAGCCGTTCCAGCCACCCCAACAGGTTCACCAGTTCGCCTGGCTTGGCCACCGAAAGGTCCGGTGGCGGCAGGCTCCCGTTGCGCTCTTTTTCTCTCCGCTCCTCCGCGCCGCGTAGCGTGCGATGGGCCAAGACGATTGTGCCAATTCCTGGCAGTGCGTCCGAGCCAGGTAAGAGTTCATCTGCGCGGTAGCGGATATCTGCGCCCAGCCGCCGCCGCAGAGCACGGAGTTCGGCAATCTCCGCCTCGCCGACAAGAGGTTCGTGTTGCGGTATCAGGTCCAACGGGTCGGGAAACCACGCGTGCTGTCCACCCTGCGTGGCCACCCAGACGGCAATCGCCTCTGGTAGCGCCGTCCCGCCGCGCCACGGCAGCTCTGTGAGGTTTGCTCGCGCGATGCGCGCGAGCTCGGCATCGATTTCGGCCACCCGCGCATCCGCCTGCTCGATGGAGCGGAGCAGATCCTCCGCCCGCCGCTTTGTTTCACGGGAGTTGATGGATTGCACGCGATCCGCAAGTGCCGATACGGCCTGTTCCAGTTGTCGTGCCCCCTCACGGTCGCTGTGCGTCACCGCGATTGCGAGGGCGGAAAGCTCTGGCGGAAGTTTGTCGCGGATCGCGGTCAGTGCCTCCGCCGTGTGCGCCGATACCAAGACACGGCGGCCCATTGCCATCGAGTGCCCGATGATATTGGCGATTGTGTGAGTCTTGCCGGTCCCTGGCGGACCCTGCACGACGACGCCGTGCACGTCCTTTTGATCGAGGCGCCGGGCAATCTCCTCCTGCTCCTCGTTGGCGGACAGCGGAAAAAACAACCAGCTTGGTGACTTGCCGGACTGCTCGCGCTCGGTGTCGGCCCCTCTTCCCTTGGCCGATTCGATGCTCGCGGCGAGAAGGGCTTCGAGATCAACGGGATCGACGTCGTCCGGTACGGCATCCGCTGGCGCGGTTACAAAGCGGCGCGCCGTCTCTGGTAGCGGCTTTGAGTTGTCGATTAGGGTGTCCGCCAGGCGGCGCAAGTCGTCGCGAATGATATCGTCGCGGCGAGTCCTGACCAGGACGCAAAATGTCGGGCTGATGCGTAACGCCTCGCCCGCGGGCGCGAATTCTTCTTCGGGGGCAAGCACCCTACCGCTGGCGTCCAAACGCGCGGCGCAGGCTTCCAATACCCCGCGAAAGCTTGCCGGCTGGAACGGACCGAAGGGAACATCGGGGTCCCTGGCGATCCGCTCCAATCGCTGCGTCATCTCACGCTGGAGGTCGGCGACCCCAGGAATACCGAGCTCCAGGAATGGCGAGAGTACCGGCACGGGAGGAACGTTGCGGGGAAGAATTGCCAACGCACCGCTGGACTCGTCCAGATCGCATTCGGCCCGTTGCTCGATGAGCGCCAGGTTTATTCGTCCACCGCCGTGGCTCCAGCGCGCGAGGCCGATGCCAATCACGAGTTCCAGGCCGCCCTCGCCGCCGGTTGCCGCGATCTGCGCCTGGGCTTTGTAGAGTACCTCGTACAGCCTAATCGCTCGGCGCCGAGGTGCTTCGTCGGCGGCCCACGCTTGCCAGGGGCCCTCGATGTACGCGCCTAGGGCTTGGGCGATCTCCGGCATCTCGGCTGGTCGTAACGGCACAGCCCACTCTCCGACCTCGCCCGGTTTGGAGGGGAGGGCGGCGATACCATCGGTGTCGGCAAAGCCTGCCTCGATCAGGTCCGTTGCCTCTTCGGCAGTAACCTGCACGACCCGCTCGGCCAGCAGGGTCGGAGCTTGCGTCGGCGAAGGGCGCGCGTCGCGTCGTAGCCAGGGGTCGAGGTTGGGCGGGGGTTGGGGCGGCCGTCGCTCCTGTAGGCGCCCAAATGAAAGCCAAACGTCCTCTGACGAACCGAAAGCGATCCCGGGCAGCGGCGTAGCGCCTTCGTCCAGGAGATCGCTTTCCGTGAGATGGATTGGGTATTCGCCTATGTCGAGGACTACTTTGTCTCGCACTGCGAGTAGCTGCTCGGCGAAACGAAGGAGGTTCTTCAGGTCCTCTCGGATCTGGGGGGCTTCAACCGAAAGGCTATCGTTGGCCATCTTTGGGGGTGGTCCTGTCCGGACGGGGCTCCCATAGAAGGATGCGCCGGTTTTTCCTTGGTGTAGAGGCGCTTTTGGTTACACGGATGTGTGATGAGCCGGGGATTCGCTACCGGAGGGCAGGCTGCGGTGCAGGCACGGCAGGCGATCCTCAAGTCCTGCACAATCTCGTGGATCGCCTGCGGATCGTAGGCGATCGTCTGGAGATAGGCCGTAGCCAGCGTGCCCTGGGAGCGAGAGCCTCCGTCAGGCTGTGGCCAGGCGCCCGCCGAACGCGCTCATGCCGTCATCGCTTGCGCGCATAGGCCCGCTTGGGCGCGCCGGGCCGCTTTTTCTGCGTGGGCGCGGGCGGAGAGAGGACGACGGTCAGGCGTTCGCCTGCGCGGGCGGGTCCTTTTGCTTGTTTCGGCTTCTCGCGTTTCCTATTCGAAGAGCGCCGTAATATCGGCCATTGGCCGAAAGAGTTGCATCGGGAGGTCCGGGAAGGGGAGGAAGCTCTCGCGCTCGTAGAAACGGCGCGCGGCGACGTCCTTGGCGTCGACGATCACCGCGAAAGAGGCGATTTCGCTGCGCGCCGCGCGGAAAAGCGCATCTGCCAGGAGGAAGCGGCCGTAGCCCTTGCCGCGGTGTCGGAGATCGACCGCAAGTCGGCCGAGTAGCGTCGCCGGAATAAGGGGATAATGCGGAAGCCGGCGCGTGATGTTTGACGGAAGGTCCCCGAGCTTTATGGCCGTCGAGGCCAGCGTGTAATAGCCGCCGATCTCTCCTTCGGGCAGAACGAGCACAAACGGCGCCGCCACGTGCCTCCGTGCGTCCTGGCCGGCCTGGGTGCGGAAATACCGGTCGAGCGGTTCGACGCCGCTCGCAAACGAGCTCCGGTCATGGTGCGGGCCGAGAGCCTCGACGCGAAGCGCTCCCTCCCGCGCGCTCGCCACTCGCTAGGCGCCGGTGCCTCGGCGATAGCGGCGCACCGTCTCGCGCAGGCGGTCGTTGACGGGCTTGGGGTTCAGCATTGCCTCGACGAACGCCCGGCTGTCGCGGGCAGAGAGAGAGAGCTGCCGGTGAGCTTCGATCGCTCGCCGCGCCGCTTCCTGCACGCTCGTCAGCACGAAATCCGTGACCGTTCGTCCTTCGAGGGCGGCCGCGTGCTCGATGAGCGTCTTCTGTTCCGGCGTCACCCGCGCCTCGAGGCGCTGGGCGCGCGCGCGGCTACGGGGGGTTTTCGGGACCGGCTTGCCCATCGCACTTCTCCTGTTCAATCTGTACGGCCAATGCCCGGCCACGTCAACGGGCCCTCCGCTCCTCGCGCCCGCATCGGGCGTTGGGCTGGGAAGACCGGACCGGGGTCGGAAACCGGCGGGCGGGGTGGTAGAGACCCGGCCAGGGTCGGGCCGCGCCGGCGCGGCGATGGGTCAGAGGTGGTGCGTGGGGCCAAGGGGCGCAGGAGATTTCGTGCCGGCGATTTCCGTCACGGGGCTCTTCAAGAGGTATGCGAACGGGTTCCACGCGCTGGAGGACGTGAACCTCGAGATCAGGAAGGGCGAGATCTTCGCGCTGCTGGGGCCGAACGGCGCGGGAAAGACCACGCTCATCAGCATCATCTGCGGGCTCGTGACGCCGAGCGCAGGAAGCGTGCTGGTGGACGGGCACGACATCGTCGGGGAGTATCGCGCCGCGCGGTCGCGGATCGGGCTCGTGCCGCAGGAATTGACGACGGACGCATTCGAGACCGTCTGGGCGACCACCAGCTTCAGCCGGGGCCTCTTCGGCAAGCCGGCCGATGCGGGGCATATCGAGAGGGTGCTCACGCAGCTTTCGCTGTGGGACAAAAAGGACGCCAAGATCAGGACGCTCTCGGGCGGCATGAAGCGGCGCCTCATGATCGCCAAGGCGCTCGCCCACGAGCCGCAAATTCTGTTCCTCGACGAGCCGACCGCCGGCGTCGACGTCGAACTGCGGCGGGACATGTGGCGGCTCGTGCGCGCGCTGAGCGATGGCGGTGTCACCATCATTTTGACGACGCATTACATCGACGAAGCGGAGGAAATGGCCGACCGGGTCGGCGTCATCAACAAGGGCCGGATCATCCTGGTGGAGGAGAAGGCGGCGCTGATGCGCAAGCTCGGGCGGAAGCAGCTCACGCTCGAGCTGCAGGGGAGGCTCGAGCGCGTGCCGGAGGCGCTGGCGGGCTATGCGCTCGAGCTGTCCGCGGATGGAAACACGCTGACCTATACGTATGACACGAAGGCCGAGCGGACGGGGATTGCAACGCTTCTGAAGGCGCTGATCGAGGCCGGGCTCCGCTTCAAGGATCTGCGGACGAGAGAGAGCTCGCTCGAGGAGATTTTCGTCACGCTGGTAAGGGAAGAAAAATGAATTTTTATGCGGTGCGTGCGATCTATTTCTCCGAGATGGCGCGGACGCGGCGCACGCTCCTGCAGAGCATCGTCGCACCGGTGGTTTCGACGTCCTTGTACTTCGTGGTGTTCGGGGCGGCGATCGGCTCGCGGATCAGCCATGTCGGCGGCGTGAGCTACGGCGCCTTCATCGTCCCCGGCCTGATCATGCTCTCACTTCTGACGCAGAGCATCTCCAACGCCTCGTTCGGCATCTACTTTCCCCAATTCGTGGGCACGATCTACGAGATCCTCTCCGCGCCGGTCTCCTATCTGGAGGTGGTGGGCAGCTATGTCGGCGCCGCGGCGACCAAGTCGATCATGCTCGGCCTCATCATCCTCGCGACGGCGGATCTCTTCGTCCCGCTCCATATCGCGCATCCCTTGTGGATGGTGGGCTTCCTCGTGCTGACCGCGGTGACGTTCAGCCTCTTCGGCTTCATCATCGGCGTCTGGGCCGACGGGTTCGAGAAATTGCAGGTGGTGCCGCTGCTCATCATCACGCCGCTGACCTTCCTCGGCGGCAGCTTCTACTCGATTGACATTCTGCCGCCGTTCTGGCGGAAGGCCGCGCTGCTCAACCCGGTCGTCTATCTCATCAGCGGATTTCGCTGGAGCTTCTACGATCAGGCCGATGTCGGGCTCGGGTTCAGTGTCGCGATGACGCTCGCGGTGCTCGGGATCTGCGTGGCGATCGTCGGTTGGATCTTCAAGACGGGATATCGGCTCAAGAGCTAGCGTGCATGAGGAAGATTGCCGACCGGGTTCGGCTGGTGCGCGACCCGATCAGCGGCGTGGAGGCGATCCGCGCGCGGTTCGCGGGGCACGCGTACGACCTCCATTGGCATGACGACTGGCTGGTCGGCGTGACCGAGCGCGGCGTGCAGGATTTCTTCTGCCGCGGCGCCAGGCGGCGCAGCACGACGGGACGGGTGATCCTGATCGAGCCCGGCGAGCTGCATGACGGCGAGGCCGGGGATGAAGGCGGCTTCGCCTACAGCATGCTCTATTTGCCGGATGCGTGGCTGCGGGCGGGTTTGGGCGGTGCCCCGAGGGGCGAA
Organism: uncultured Pseudomonadota bacterium; assembly: GCA_963745975.1. Lineage (GTDB taxonomy): Bacteria > Pseudomonadota > Alphaproteobacteria > Acetobacterales > Acetobacteraceae > JAKAWQ01. Next base: position 670,192 of record CAVUZJ010000005.1, on the reverse strand, counting down.
CCGGGATTTCGGGCCAACCTCGCCGACGACGCGCGGCTCGGCGGCGCGGTCCGCGCGGCGTGCCGGGTGCTGGCGGGCCCAGGCGTGCGCCTGGAGCGCGAGGCCGCGCTCGATGCGGTGCTGGGGTTGCTGCGGCGACATCTCGGCCGGCGCGCGCGGGAGGGAGGGAGGGGGGACGATGCGGGCGTGGCGCGGCGGGCGCGCGAGAGGCTGCACGCGGCGATCGCGGAGGATATCGGCGCCGACGCGCTGGCCCGCGAAGCCGGTGCGGCGGACCGGTTCCGGCTCGCGCGCGCCTTCCGCGCGGCCTACGGCACCTCGCCGCACGCGTACCTCGTGCAGATCCGGCTTTTGCGGGCGCGCGCCATGCTCGCCGGCGGCGGCCGGCCGGCCGCGGTCGCGGCGGAGTGCGGCTTCGCGGACCAGAGCCATCTCGGCCGCTGGTTCCGGCGCGCTTATGGGCTCGCGCCGGCTGCGTATCGGGCCTGCTGCACGGGCGTTCCAGACGGTGCGGCGGGGGGCGGCTGAAGTGCGGGTCGCGGAGGCGGCAGGCGATGTTCGATACGAAGGTGGCGATTGTCGTGCTCGAGGATCTTGCGGTCTGGCAGAAGCTGAACGTGACGGCGTTCCTGGCGACGGGGATCGCGGGCGCGGCGCCGGAGGCGATGGGCGAGCCGTATGAGGATGCGGCGGGCCGGCTTCACGCGCGGCTGCTCGGCCAGCCGATCCTGATTTTCGCGTCGGGGCCTGAAGGATTGGCGCGCGCCTGGCGCATCGGGATCGAGCGGGGCCTGGCGCGCGCGGTTTACGTGCGGGCGATGTTCGAAACCGGGCACGACGCAGCGAACCGCGCCGCGTTCCGGGCAGAACCGGCGGATGCGCCGGAGCTCGTGGGGCTCGGGCTCAGGGGGCTCAAGAAGGACGTGGACGCGGCGACGAAGCGCGCGTCGTTGCATCCTTAACCGAAGGGTGTCGCGAGGGTGCCGGTTGCGTAAGCGGCGGGCGCGATGACCACCTCGCGCGCGGCATCGAGGAACTGTTTCACGTCATGGCCCGCGACGCCGCGGAACTGCGCTTGCAGCATCCGGCCATGCGCCCATTCGCCGTCCGCGCCGAAGCGGATTTCGCCCACCATCGTGCGGAAGGGAACCGCGTGCATGTGGGCGGCGAGCTTGGCCTGGTCGAGCCCGACGGCGCGGACGGCGTCGGTCAGCACCTGGAAGGAGGCATAGGCGAAGGGCGGCATGTAGAAGCCGAGCGGATCGACGCCCGCCTTCACCGCGAGCGGGCGATAGCGGACGAGGAAGGGCTCGACGTCGGGGAAGAATTTCGCGACCGCCGGCACATAGAGCTCGAAGCTCAAGACGCCGTTGAGCGCGGGGCCAAGGGTCGCCTTGAGCGAGCCGATCTGCGTTCCGACCATGCCGCCGCCGAAGAGGCGCGCGCGCAGGCCGACCGAACGGACCGAGCGGAGGATGCCGACCGTGTCGAACGGATAGGAGCCGATATAGACGACGTCCGGTCGGGACGCGGCGATGACGCGCACGATCGGGTCGTAATCGACGGTGGTGGGTGGGTAGCTGCGGTCATAGACGATCCTGAGGCTGAGCTTTTGCGCGTGCTCGCGCGCGCCGGAGACGGCGGTTTTCGCAAAATCGGCGTCCGCGCCGGCCAACGCGATCGTTTTCGCCTTCGGAACGAGCGCGGCGGCGGCGGCAAAGAAGCCCTCGGAGATCGCGAGGCGGCCGTTGGGGCCGAAGGGCATGGTCTGGAAATAGCGGGGATAGTGGAATTTGTCGTTCACCGCGAGGGAGAACATCGCGACCATCACGCGCTGGTGCTGGATCACCACCGGCATCGCCGCGGCGGTGAGGTTGGTCGCGTTGCACATCAGGAGATCGACATGGTCGATCTCGAGGAGCTTGGTGTAGATCTCCGGGATGTTCGCGGCATTGCTCTGGTCGTCGTAATAGACGAAGCGGAGGGGCGTGCCGTTGATGCCGCCCTGGCCGTTGAAGTCGGATTCGAAGATGCGGGCGGTGACGAGGATGGCACGGCCGGCGACCGCGAGCGGGCCGGTGAGCGAGAGGCTGAGGCCGATGGTGATCGGGCGGGCGGCCCGCGCGGGCGCGGCGGAGGCGGCGAGTGCGGCGGCGCCGAGCGTGCCCCGGAGAGCGGCGCGGCGCCCGATCGGGCTCGTCATGGCGGTTCCCCCCTTGGACTGGCTGCGGGCCGATTTTTCTGCTGTTCTTGCGACAGTTTCAGCGGTTCTCGGGAGATTGGCAAGGGCGGACGATTGACCGCGGGATCGTCCGGGGATCAGGATCGTCTCGGGAGTTGGGGGCGGTCCATGCGGTTCGGATTGTTCGGCGGCGCGCGCACCAAGCGGATGACGGGCGGTGCTGCGGTGGGCTACGGCGACAGCCACGGCTATCGCGACTTCATCGAATACGTGGTGGAGGCCGACAAGCTCGGGCTCGGCAGCGTGTTCCTGGTCGAGCACCATTTCACCGGCCAGGGCCAGGTCTCGGCGTCGATGAGCCTGCTTGCGTATCTGGCGGCGCGGACGAGCCGCATCCGGCTCGGCACCGCGGTGGTGGTGCTGCCGTGGCACAATCCGGTGCTGGTGGCGGAGCAGGCGGCGACGCTCGATCTGCTGTCGGGCGGGCGGTTCGATCTCGGCGTGGGCAAGGGCTATCGCGCGGCGGAGTTCGCGGGATTCTGCATTCCTCAGGAGGAGGCGACGGAGCGCTTCGACGAGGCGGTGGAGATCATCCGCAAGGCGTGGACGAGCGAGGGACGGTTCTCGCACCACGGCAAGCGCTGGCACTACGAGAACATCGTGGTCGAGCCCGAGCCGGTGCAGCGACCGCATCCGCCGCTGTGGCTTGCGGCGGGGAGCGAAGAGTCGATCCGCCGCGCCGCACGGGAGGGCTACAATCTGCTGCTCGACCAGCTCGGCTCGACCGGCATCACCATCGAGCGGGTCGGGATTTTTCGCGAGGAGTGCGAGCGGATCGGGCGGCCCTACGATCCCGCGATGGTGGGTGCGACGCGGGGCTTGCAGATGGTGCATAGCGAGGAGGAGCGTGAGGCGGCGTACGCGACGCGGGCGCAGGTGCTGAACACGATCGGCGCGCTGCGGCGCGGCGAGGCGGCGCCGGAGGATGCGCGCCACGACGATGCGCCGCTGCTCGGCACGCCAGAGGAGATCATCCGCAAGCTGGAGCGGCTGAGGGCGGGTGGGGTCGAGAATATTTTGCTCGTCGATCCGCGCGCGTCGGTGGCGAATTTGCGCGCGTTTGCGGCCGAGGTGATAGGCCCGTTCGGAGCGGCGCGGGAGGCCGCGGCTTAAGACGCGGCGCGGATCGCGTCGCGTGAGGGAATTGGAGGGCGGCGTTGCGCCGTGGCGCGCGGCCATGGCGGGGCTGCTCGCGCTTGGTGTCGCGATCGGGATCGGACGGTTCGTGTACACGCCGATCCTGCCGCTGATGGTTCAGGCGCTGGGCTGGACGAGGTTCACGGCCGGGCTCGTCGCATCCGCCAATTTCGCCGGGTACCTGGTGGGCGCGCTGCTCGCGGCCGGGCCGCTGCCCGGGTCGCGGAAGCTCTGGCTGATCGGGGCGTTGCTGGCGAGCGCGGCGACGACCGGATTGATGGGAGCGACGTCTTCGGCGGATGCGTTCCTGGTGCTGCGTTTTGTGGGCGGGGTTGCGAGCGCGTTCGTGCTGATCCTGATCTCCGCGATCGTGCTGGAGGCGCTCGTTCGGGCGGGGCGGCTGGAGCTTTCCTCCGTGCTGTTCGCCGGCGTGGGAAGCGGCATCGCGGTTTCGGCGGCGATGGTTTCGCTGCTGCGCGCGGCGGGAGCGGGGTGGGGCGCGCTGCGGGTCGCAACGGGGATTGCATCGCTCGCCGGGGCGATCGGGGTGGTGCTGCTTTTGCCCGCAGAGCAGCGGCGCGAGGCGGGGAGGAGCGAAAAGCCCATCGGGCGTGGCGCAGGCGGGAGCGGCTTGCCGCGCCTGGTCGGCGCGTACGGGCTCTTCGGATTCGGCTACGTGATCACTGCGACGTTCCTGGTCGCGATCGTTCGCGGGAGCCCGCATTTCAGGCCGCTCGAGCCGGAAATCTGGGTGGTGTTCGGGCTGGCAGCGGTGCCGTCCGTTGTGCTGTGGAACGATGTTGCCGGGCGCATCGGCATTGCGCGCGCCTATGCGATTGCCTCGCTTGTGGAAGCCGTTGGCGTGGCCGTGAGCGTTGCGTGGCAGAGCATGGTGGGCGTGTTCCTGGCGGCGGTGATGGTGGGCGGGACGTTCATGGGCCTGACCTCGCTCGGCCTTATTCTCGGCCGGCAATTCGCGGGCGGCGATGCAAGACGGGTGTTCGCGCTGATGACGAGCGCCTTCGCGCTTGGCCAGATCATCGGCCCGAGCTTTGCGGGCGCCCTCTACGACCGGCTCGGGAGTTTCGACGTGCCCTCAATGGTCGCGGCGGCGGCCCTGTTGGCGGCGGCCGGGCTTGTCACGGGATGAGGGCGATGGCGACGGCCGCTTCGAGGGCCGGCGCGGTTGTTGCCTGAACGACCGGACTGCGCCTAGCATTCCCGGCCGTTGGCGCAAGCGGGCGGAAAGAGCGGAGGAGATCAAATGGGACACGCACGACAAATGTTGGCAGCGATGCTCGTTGCGCTGGCGGCGACCCCGGCGATTGCTCCGAGCAACGGCGATGCGGCGCCCCAACAGAGTTTTTCGGCGGCCACCCTGCAGGGTGCGTATGCCAGCCGCTTCAGCGGAGAAGTCGAAAGCGGCGAGGCCTGGGTGCCGATTCTCGGCACCGGGGTGTTTATCGCTGACGGGAGCGGGCACGTGAGCGGCCACGAGACGTACGTGGTCGGGACACAGGTCTGCACGGCGACGATTACGGGCACATATAGGGTGGCGTCCGACGGCACGGGCAGCGACGCCATTACCTATAAAGCGGAACCCGGCTGTGAGGGTGGCAGCTATACGCAAAGTCTCGCGATCGCCCGGCATGGCGACCTCGTGCTGTTGGTCAACACCAACGCCGGAGACCGTATCAAAGAAGAGTGGCATTCTCAGCGGTGAGCGACTGCCGCTCTTTTGAAACGGGTGGGGTCCAGGGCCTCAGGCCCTGGCAGGGGTAGAGGGGCTCCCAACGGCGGGTCCCCAACGCGCACCGCGCGTTGGGAGCCCCTGCTTGCGCGATGGGGACCCGACAAGGGGGCAGAGCCCCCTTGGTTTTTTCAAGGAGAGACTTCTTCGAGGCGGAGGTCGCGCGTGCCGGCGCCGAACTGGGCGATGATCGCGGCGAGGACGAGGAAGAAGATGATGAGCAGCATCGAGGCGAGCACGCCGAGATGCGGGATGAGCGGGGCGATGAAGATGAGGCCCACGCCGCCGCCGAGATGGCCGACGCCGTCGACGAGGGCGAAGCCGGTCGTGCGCGCGCGTGTGGGATAGTTCTCGACTGACCAGGCGTAGGCGATCGGGACCCAGAGGTTGAAGCCGAAGAAGACGATCATCGAGCCCAGGACCGCGAGCGGAAAGATGGCGCCCGCGAGGGCGACGATGATGCCGCCGACGAGCGTGATGGCAGCGGCGAGCGGCATCCAGGTCTTGCGCTCGAGCCGTTCGCCGTAAGCGTAGGCGACGACCGCGCAAAGGAGGAAGCCGAAGGTGCCCATCGCGGTGATGAGGCCGGCTTCCGGCGGCGGGTAGCGGAGTGCGGCGAGCAGCGTGGTGAAGCCGGCGGCGAAGGAATAGACGGTGATGTAGGCGGAGAACCACATCGCGACGAGGAGGAGCGTGCGCCGGAGATAAAGCGGATTGCGGAGGATCGAAGAGAACGGGAGATGCGGGAGGGCCGGCGGCGCCGGGGGGACGCGAGCGGGCACGGGCGCGAGCGGTGAGATCGCGTGGGCGCGCGCCTCCATGTCCGCGATGACGGCTTCGGCTTCCTCAAGGCGATTGCGGGAGATCAGCCAGCGCGGCGATTCGGGAAGCTGGAAGCGGAGGAAGACGCCGATCAGCGCGAGCAGCGCGCCGATTGCGTACATGACGCGCCAGCCGTCGCCGAAGGCGGGTGAGGCCAGCGCGAAGGGAAGACCGAGGGGCAGCGGCGTCGGCGGGGTGGTAAGCCATAGCCCGGCCCAGATGCCGAGCATCGCGCCGAGGGCGGAGAAGATGAAGATCATCGAAGTGTAGCGCGCGCGGCCGCCGCGCGGGGCGATCTCGCCGATGTAGGTGTTGACGATGGCGAGGTCCGCGCCGATGCCGATGCCGGTGATAAGGCGGGCGATGACGAACCAGGAATAGCTGTCGACGATTGCGGTGAGCGCGGAGCCGAGGCCGGTGAGGACCATCGTCACCAGAAGGAGATCGCGCCTTCCCGCGCGGTCCGAGAGCGGGCTCAAGGCGAGAGTCCCGATGACGTAGCCGAAAAGATTGAGGAGCACCGGCAGGCCGATATAGCCGGCCGCACCCGGCGGCGTGCAGCCCGGCACGAGCTGCGTACAGGTCTCGATGAAGGAGACGTTGATGTCGAAGATGTCGTAGAAGGTGAAGAGGAAGCCGATGCCGATGATGAAGGCGAAGAGGCGGGGCAGCGCCCAGACCGGGATCCGGTCGAGGCGCGCGAGCAGCAACCTGGGCGTTTGGCTGGGCGCGTCCATGGATCCGTACTTCCTCCCGGAAGGCTGTCGGCGGCCGTGGCGCGGAGGATAGGCGCCGGCAGCGCGGCTCGGCAACGTTTCGGAATGGGCCGCGCGGATGTAGGGTGGCGGGACGAGGAGGCGGCTTCATTGGGCTACGCGCACGTGATCGGCGGGACGCGGTACATGTTTCCCGAGCTGAGGACGCTGCTCGCGCGCGCCTCGCCGGCGCGCTCGGGCGATCGGCTCGCGGGGATCGCGGCGGAGTCGGCGAGCGAGCGGGTGGCGGCGCAGTGCGCGCTCGCGGAGGTGCCGCTCGCGCGGTTCCTCGATGAGCCGGTCGTTCCTTACGAGACGGACGAGGTGACGCGGCTCATTCTCGATGCGCACAACCGCGCGGCATTCGCGCCGATCGCGGGAATGAGCGTCGGCGAGTTCCGCGATTTCCTGCTCTCGCCCGAGGCGGACGAGGCGGCGCTCGCCGCGCTCGCGCCCGGGATCACGCCGGAGATGGCGGCCGCGGTCTCGAAGATCATGCGGCTGCAGGACCTCGTCGCGGTGGCGGCGAAATGCCGGGTGGTGACGAAGTTCCGGGGCACGATCGGGCTCGCCGGGCGGCTCTCGGTGCGCTTGCAGCCGAACCACCCGACCGACGATCCGCAGGGCATCGCGGCTTCGGTGCTGGACGGGCTCATGCTCGGCGCGGGGGACGCGGTGATCGGCATCAATCCCGCGACCGACAGCATCGCGGCGACGGTGCGGCTGATCGAGATGCTGGATACGATCCGCACGCGCTATGCGATCCCGACGCAAAGCTGCGTGCTCGCGCACGTGACGACGACGATGCGGGCGATGGAGATGGGAGCGCCGGTCGATCTCGTGTTCCAGTCGATCGGCGGGACCGAGGCGCTGAACCGGAGCTTCGGCATTTCGCTCGCCCTGCTCGGCGAGGCGCGGGAGGCGGCGCTTTCGCTCGGGCGCGGGACGATCGGGCAGAACGTGATGTATTTCGAGACCGGCCAGGGGAGCGCGCTCTCGGCCGACGCGCATCACGGCTGCGATCAGCAGACGATCGAGGCGCGGGCCTACGCGGTCGCGCGCGCCTACGCGCCGCTGCTGGTGAATTCCGTGGTCGGGTTCATCGGTCCCGAATATCTCGCGAACGGCAAGGAAATCGCGCGGGCGGGGCTCGAGGATCATTTCTGCGGCAAGCTGATGGGCCTGCCGATGGGGGTGGACGTTTGCTACACGAACCACGCCGAAGCCGACCAGGACGACATGGACGCGCTCTTGACGCTGCTCGGCGTCGCGGGCGTGACGTATGTGATGGGCGTGCCGGGCGCGGACGACGTGATGCTTTCGTATCAGAGCACGTCTTTCCATGATTCGCTCTATCTGCGCGGCGTGCTGGGGTTGCGGCCGGCGCCGGAGTTCGAGGCGTGGCTGGAGGCGCGCGGGCTTGGCGGCGCGGGGGCGCCGGCGCGCATCCCGGAGGCGCTGGCGCCGGCGCTGATCGGGCTTGGCTAGCCCAGTACCCTGGAGCGCGCTGAAGCGCTTCACGCCGGCGCGGGTGGCGCTGGGGCGGGCGGGGAACGGGCTGCCGACGGCCGCGCATCTGGCGTTCCAGGCGGCGCATGCGGCGGCGCGGGACGAAGTGTGGAAGATGCTCGACGTGGCGGCGCTCGCGCGCGCGCTGGCGGTGGCGGGCTTCGCCAGCATCGCGGTGCGCTCGGCGGCGGAGGAGGAGCGGAAAACGTTCCTGCTCCGGCCCGATCTCGGGCGCGCGCTCGCCGAGGGCGAGGCAGAGCGGCTTCAGGCGGCCGCGATCGCCGGCGCGATCGCCTTCGTGGTGGCGGACGGACTCGCGGCCGAGGCGGTGGCGGCGGAGGCGGTGCCGCTCCTTTCGCGCGTGGTGCCGGCGCTCGCGCGCGAAGGGCTCGCGATTGCGCCGATCGTCATCGCCGAGCAGGGGCGCGTGGCACTTGGCGATGCGATCGGCGCCGCACTCGGGGCGGTTGCGGTCGCGGTGCTGATCGGCGAGCGGCCGGGGCTCTCGGCGCCGCGAAGCATGGGCGTCTATCTGACATGGGCGCCGCGGCCGGGACGAACGGACGCGGAGCGGAACTGCATCTCGAACATTCGGCCCGGAGGGCTGGAGACTGGGGCGGCGGCGGAGACGCTGCTCTGGCTGATGCGCGAGATGAGGCGACGGCGTGTTACGGGAGTTGCGCTCAAGGATGAAAGGGACCCCCACCTCACCCTGCCCTCTCCGCCCCCCAAGGGACAACAACGGGCGGAGAGGGAAAATACGGGCGCCCTTCCGCCATCAGGGGCAGAGCCCCCGACCTGGGGTAAGCTGATGCAATGAACGAGCGAGCGAATCCGATTCTGCGGGCCTCGGATGAGGGCGATGTTGCGGCGATCGCCGCGATCTATGCCGGGCATGTGCGAAACGGCACTGCCTCTTTCGAGACCGAGGCACCGGACGTTGCGGAGATGCGGCGGCGATGGGCGGAGCTGGTGGAGCGGCGATATCCGTATCTCGTCGCCGAGGAGGGAGGCGGCGTGGTGGGATACGCGTATGCCGGGCCGTACAGGACGCGGCCGGCCTATCGGGAGACGCTGGAGGATTCGGTCTATCTGCGGCCGGATGCGATCGGGCGGGGGCTCGGGCGGCTTCTGCTCGAGGCGCTGATCGGCGAGGCCGAGGTGCTAGGCTTTCGCCAGATGGTGGCGGTGGTGGGCGATAGCGGCAACGTTGCCTCGATCCGGGTGCACGAGCGCGCGGGGTTCCGCCTCGTCGGCGTGCTGCGCTCGGTCGGCTACAAGCACGGGCGGTGGCTCGATACGGTGCTGCTCCAGCGGGCGCTCGGCGCCGGCGATACGAGCCCGCCGATCGTGCGCTGAGGAGTCACATCGGCATCATCATTCGCGTGTAGAGATTGAACAGGATCCAGAGCGTCCCGGCGATCATCGTCAAGACAAGGGATGCGGAGAAGAGCATGAGATAGAGCTCTTCGCGCCGTTCCGCGCTGAGGTCCACGTGCAGGAAGTAGCGGACGTGGACCAGGATCTGGGTCACACCAAAAATGCCGATCACCCAGCGCACGGTGGTCGCCGGGAAAGTGCCCATGGCCACCATGTCGAAGGGAACGATCGTCAGGATCGCGGCCAGCACAAATCCCGTCAGATAGAAGCGCAGGTCGTGGCGATAGGCCTCCGGCCCGCCGATAGTCTTCGGGCTGGACATCAGCCGATCCCCCCAAGATAGACGACAGAGAATATTCCGACCCAGATCAGGTCGAGGAAGTGCCAGAAGAGAGCGAGGCGGGCGAGGCGTGACTTGACATCCCCCGTGAGGCCATTGGTGCGGATCTGGAAGAGCATCAAGACCAGCCAGATCGAGCCGGCGGTCACGTGCAAGCCGTGAAGCGGCACCAGGCCGAAGAAGCCCGAGAGAAAGCCGGAGCGCTGCGGCACCGCGCCCGCGGCGAACATCCGCACGAACTCGCTGACCTCGAGACCGAGGAACACGAGGCCGAGGGCCAGTGTCACCATCAGCCAGAACATGACCTGTGCGCGGCCGCGGTCGTACTTGATGGCGAGCGATGCGAGGCCGAAGGTGAAGGTGCTGGTCAGGAGAGCACCAGTCTCGAGTGCGGCGCCGGGTAGCTCGAACAGATCTTTCGGTGTCGGCCCGCCGGCAAAGGACATCGGCTTCAGCATCGACACGTACGTGGCGAACATCAGCCCGAAAATGATGAGGTCGCTCATCATGAAGAGCCAGAAGCCCGAAAGGGTGATGCGGGCGCGATCGTGTTCGTGGCCGTACTCCGGCTCGAAGCTCAGGCCGAAGGCGCGGCGGGGAGCAATGTCCGCATCGAGCGTCGGGTTGGCGCCGTGGGAATCGGCGATGGTGTTCATTCCGCTGGCTCCAGGGAATATTCGGGGGCGGCGACGCCATGGTTGACACGATCGCGCTCGTGCGCGCGGGTGACAGGCGGGGTCGAGCGAACCTGCGCAAGCCAGGTCTTGTGCTCCCACTCGAGCTGGCCGGCCGAAATTATCTCAGGGTGGCGGTCGCCCAGAAGCGCGCGCCCGATCAGCGACACGCCGACGACCGCGAGGGATAGAAGGGTGAGCCACCAGATGTGCCAGACGAGGCCGAAGCCGAGCGTGGTGCCAAAGACGGCCGCGATCAGGCCGATATAGGTGTTGCCCGGCAGGTGAATGTCGGAATAGGCGGGCGGTTCCTGATAGCCGCCGCCGTGCTCCTTCGCCACGGCGAAGGCATCGACGGCATGGATGTAGGGAATGACCGCGAAGTTGTAGGCGGGCATGGGCGAGGGGGTGGCCCACTCCAGCGTGCGTGCGTTCCAGGGATCGCCGCCGATGTCACGCGTCAGCTCGCGCTCGCGGATCGAGACGTAGAGCTGCATGACCATGCTGGCGAGGGCGCCGGCAACGAAGAGCGCGCCGACGCCGGCGATCAGGAACCAGGGCTGGAAGGCCGGGTTGGTGTAGGAGACGGTGCGGCGCGTCATGCCCATCAGCCCCACCGCATAGAGCGGAAAGAAGGCCAGGATGAAGCCGACGATCCAGCAGAACGCGGCCGTGTAGCCCCACCGCTCGTTCAGACGGAAGCCGAAGACTTTCGGGAACCAGTACGTGTAGCCGGCGAGCATGCCGAACAGCGTGCCGGGGACCAGCATGTTGTGGAAGTGGGCGACGAGGAACAGCGTGTTGTGAACCTGGAAGTCGATCGAGGGGTTGGCGAGGATGATGCCCGTAAGGCCGCCGAGAACGAACAGCACCATGAAGGCGAGCGCATAGACCATCGGGACGTTGAAGCGGATGCGGCCGCGGTACATGGTCGCCATCCAGTCATAGATCTTGATGCCGGTTGGGATGCCGATCAGCATCGTGCCGATTCCGAAGGCGGCGTTGATGTTGGCGCTCTGCCCCATCGTGAAGAAGTGATGCAGCCAGACGCCGAACGAGAGGAAAGCGATCGACATGGTGGCGATCACCAGGCTCGGATAGCCGTAGAGGCGCTTGCCCGAGAAGGTCGCGATGACCTCCGAATAGACGCCGAACGCGGGCAGCACGAGGATGTAGACCTCCGGGTGGCCGAACAGCCAGAAGAGGTTGGCGAAGTTCATCATGTTGCCGCCGAGGGCGTTGGTGAAGAAGTGAAAGCCCATGTAGCGGTCGGCGGCCAGCATCAGGGTCGCCACCGTCAGCGGCGGCAGGGCGAAGACCATCAGGATCGACGTGCAGAGCGCGTTCCAGGTAAACAGCGGCATCCGGAAGAGCGTCATCCCCGGCGCGCGCTCCTTGAAGATCGTGACGACGAAATTGATCCCGGTGAGCGTCGTCCCGATGCCGGCGAGCGTCAGCGACCAGATCCAGTAATCGGGCCCGGCGCCCGGCTGGAAGGCGACCTCCGTATAGGGGGGATAGCCGGTCCAGCCGCCGGTCGAGAAATCGCCGATGACGAGCGAGATCATCACCAGCATGGCGCCGGCCACGGTCAGGCCAAGGCTCAGCGAGTTCATCATCGGAAAGCTCACGTCGCGCGCGCCGATCTGCATCGGCACCACGATGTTGATGAGGCCCGTGAGGAACGGCATCGCCATGAAGAAGATCATGATGGTGCCGTGGGTGGTGAAGAGCTGGCCGAAGTGATCGGGCGAGAGGAAGCCGCCATGCAGCCCGTCGGCCTGCTGGAAGCGCATCAAGATCCCTTCGATCGCGCCGCGCAGCAGCATGATCAGCGCGAGCACGATATACATCACGCCGATCTTCTTGTGATCGACGCTGATCAGCCATTTCGAGAACATCGGCGCCCAGAGCCGGAAATAGGTGAGCAGCGCGAGGGTGACGATGGCGCCGATGATGACGAGCCAGGCGGCGCCGGAAAGGATGACGTCGTTCATGCTCGGGTGGAAGAAGACGTGCAGGAAGTCGAGCGAGTTGATATCGAGACGGCCGAACACCGCGCCCCAGAAGCCATCTGTCATCTTGGCAATCCTTACTTGCTCGCCACCCGGCGGTTGTAGGCGACGGCGCCGGGCTGGTCGGAAGCCGGGACGGGCTCGCCACTGTCGTAACGCATGACAATTCCCATGAAGAAGTCGGGCGCTACGTTGTTGAAGAACGTCACGCCGGCCGGCATGGCTTCATTGCCGAGCGTTGCGTGGACCTGATCCTCGGTCGAGCTCCTGCCCAGGATCCGGTAGCTCGTCTGATTGAGGGCGATGCCGTTCTCCTGCACGCTTCGGAGCCAGCTGTCGAAGTGCTGGGTCGTCATTGCGACGGCCTCAAAGTGCTGGCTGTGAAACCCGTCGCCGTTGTACTGGGTGTTCATGCCGTCGAAGCTGCCCGTGCGGTCGGCCTTGAGGTTGAGCCGCGTCACCATTCCCGGCATGGTGTAGATCTGGCCGGCGAGTGCGGGGATCATGAAGGATTGCATCACCGTATCGGATGTCAGGGTCATCGAGACCGGGCGATCCTGCGGGAAGGCCATCTCGCCCACCGTCGCCACGTGATATTGTGGGTAGATGAAGAGAAATTTCCAGTCGAGCCCAACGACCTGGACGATGAGCGGCGGCCGGGTCGAGGCGATCGGGCGGTAGGGATCGAGCTTGTGCGAGTCCGTCCACAGATAGGTGGAGAGGACGACGACGATGGCGCAGGGGACCAGCCACATCGGCCATTCGAGCGCTGCCGAGAAGTCCCAGTTCGGCGCGTAGCGGGCCTTCTTGTTGCCGTAGCGGTAGCGCCAGGCCAGCAGCGGCACGCCGATCACCACGGGCAATACGACGATCAGCGTCACCAGCGTGACGAACCACAGGTGATAGTATTGCGATAGGGAGACCGGCCCGTCGGGCGTCATGAAGCTCTGGCCGCTGCCGGCGCAGCCCGAGAGCAGAAGGGCAGCGGCGAGCGGAACCAGCCGCCATGGCCGGCTCGCGGTCATCCGGAGATCGGGAGGGGTGGTCGGGGGATGGGTGGGGCTCGGCGTCTCGGAAGACGCAATCCGCCTCTTTGAGCGGATGTATTCACCGGTGCATTGACTATTTTTCATTCGACGAGCCCGCGCGAGTGGTTGGCTCGCGACGAGGCGAGCCTGGGACCAGAACCGCCCCGTTTCTCTCGCTGGCTTGCCGAAGGCCGGATGACCTGTGCGCGCTCAGCGCGGTGAGGGTCCGGAGGTGCCGGCGGAAAAAGCTGCCAGCGCGGACGTTGCCTGCAAGAGAGACGGGCGGGTGCGCCCGATCAGGGCGGATGAAGCGGGATGGGTCCTTCGACGGAGCCCAGGCTGGCGTGCATGAGATAATGACGTCCGACTCTCATGCCGACGGCACGTAGCATCTTTGCGATGGAAGTCAACGAATTTCCCTGGGGGCCTATCCCTTTGGATGATCGAACGGACATTGCGGGTACAGGCGAGTCTCAGCTCTTGCGAAAAAAGGCCCGGCGCGGATGCCGGCGTCACCTCGCTTGCGCCGGACCGGAGCCGTGCGGGCGGCGCCATGGCCAGTCGGGTGGGACGAGCCAGAGCAGCGCCAGCACGTAGAGGAAGAGAACAATGTAGATCAGGGCGAAGATCCAGACCGGCAAAGGCCAGAAGATCACGGCGTTCACCGAGCGCATGACGAGCGGCGCGGGGATTGCGCCGCCGGCGAGCGCGCCCTGCCAGAGCGTGAGGAAGCAGGCACGGCCGGCGACGGCCTGCAGCGCCACCACCACCATGACGAGCACGTGGAGCGCGCGCCAGGGGAACCCGCGAACGAAGCGCCAGCCGCGCCATGCGCCGAGCGGAATGGCGACGAAGCCGAAGACATTGAAGAGGATGATGCAGAGATGGAGCGCGAGCACGCCCTCGGCGAGGGCGAGCGAGGCCCCGCCGGTCATGGAAGCCGCATCGGCGCGCGCCGGACGTGGAGTGCCATTCGATTCCTCCCCGGATATCCCGCGAGCGAATGGCCTGCATCACGTTCGCTGATGATGCAATGCGTACCAGCGGTTGCACTCGCTCGCCCGGACAACGCTGCGCCCCGATCGTCGTTTCAAGGTCTCGGGGCCTGCTGAACCATTCCGTACCGTCATGGTTCCCATGACGGGAGAAGCGGTTATCCCGGCCGGAACGCAACCGATCTCTGACTTCAGTTGGGTTTTCGGGGACCGGGAACAATGTTGCGCCGCTTCGGTTTGTTTGCGGCATTCTCTTGCGCAATCGCGCTCGGTTTGGCCGTTGTCATGTCTTCCGCCGGGGCTGCGCCGCAGCAAGGCCAGGCGGAAGCACCGATCGGCGCATGGCTGACCGCCAAGGGCAACGCCGTCGTGCGGATCATGCCGTGCGGGGACGTGCTTTGCGGCGAGATCGCGGGCATCGCACGCGCGCCGGGGGCGCCGATGCCGACCGATGTCGAGGGAAGGCCGCAATGCGGGCTCGTCATCATCCAGGGCGAGCGGCCCGAGGGCGACGGCAGCTGGGTCGGCACGGTCACCGATCCGCGCGACGGGGCCTCGTTCGGCGCGAGGCTTCGCGTCGACGAGGCCGGCAATCTGCGCCTCAGAGGCTTCTTCGCCGTTCCGCTGCTCGGCGAGACGCAAACCTGGCACCGCTTCACGGGCGAGCTCGGCGCCGAATGCCGCATGTCATGACCCTTCAGGAGGATCCTCACGGAGATAGAGCGATGACTGGATACCAACCCCCCCTTGCGGGCCGGCGAAGCGTGCTCACGCTCGGCGCGGCCGCCCTTTTCGCCGCCGCCCTGCCCTTGCGGGCGGCCAGTGCTCAAGCCGCGGGCGCACAGGCCGCTGGCGCGGCTTCGCCCGCCATGCCGGTCGCGCAACTCGACGACGCCCTGCTCGCGGCGATGAAAGCGGGCAACGCCGCTCCGTTCGCCGCGCGCTATGCGGCGCTGGCGCCGGTGATAGAACAGGTGTTCGATCTCGAGAGAGTCCTCGCGGGCTCGGTCGGCTTCTCGTGGCCCACGCTGCCGCCGGCGCAGAAGGCGAGGCTTGCGGCCGCCTTCCGCCGCTACACGGTCGCGACCTACGTCGCGAACTTCGACAGCTACGACGGCCAGTCCTTCGAGGTCTTGCCGGCGGTGCGCGATGTCGGCAACGGCGAGATCGTGGTGCAGACCAGGCTGATCCGCCGCGACAAAGCGCCGGTGGCACTCGATTATGTGATGCGCCGGGGCACGGACGGGTGGAGGGTGGTGGACGTGCTGACGGACGGCTCGATCAGCCGCGTCGCCGTGCAGCGCTCGGATTTCCAGGAGCTGCTGGCGAGCGGCGGCGTGCCGGCGCTCGCCGCCGGCTTGGCGCGCAAAGCGGAGAACCTCTCGGGCGGCATGCTGGGATGAACGGCGCCGAGCCCGGCGCGAGCCTCCTCCAGCGCCTGCTCGCCCGCCTCGTCGATGCGAGCCGGACAAACGCCTGGTGGGTGGTGCTCGCCGGCATCGTGCTCGCGGCAGGGTCGGGCTGGTATGCGAGCCGCCATCTCGGCGTGAACACCGACACGGATCAAATGTTCTCCGCCTCGCTTCCGTGGCGGCAGCGCGAGATGGCGTTCGAGCGCGCCTTCCCGCAATTCCAGGGCCTGCTGGTCGCGGTGATCGACGCGAAAGTGCCGGAGGAGGCGGAGGAGACGGCGCGCGGCTTGGCGGGCGCGCTTGCCTCCGACCACGCGGATTTCAGCATGGTAAGCCGGCCCGGCTCCTCGCCCTATCTCGCGAAGGAGGGGCTGCTCTTCCTCTCCACGCCCAACCTCACCCGGCTCTTGAACCGGATCGTGGGCGCGCAGCCGTTCCTCGGCAAGCTCGCCGCGGACCCGACGGCGCGCGGGCTTTTCGGCGCGCTCGGGCTGCTCGGGCAGGGCGTGACGCACGGCAGCGCCGATCTTGCGCCCTATCGCGGGGAATTGCGGGCCTTTCACGCAGCGATGGCGGCTTCGCTGTCGGGCCATCCTGAGCCTCTTTCATGGCAACAGATGCTGAGCGGCGGGCTCGGCAATCTCGCGGGCAAGTATCAATTCGTGCTCTTCAAGCCGCGGCTCGATTTCCGCTCGCTCGAGCCGGGCGGTGCGGCGACCGAAGCGATCCGCGCGGCGGCGGCGAAGCTTCCCTTTGTGCGCGACGGGGCCGCGCACGTGCGCATCACCGGGCCGGTTGCGCTCGCCGACAGCCAGTTCGCCTCGGTCGCCAAGGGAACAGTCACCGGGCTCATCGTGAGCGTCGTGCTGATCACGCTTTGGCTCGTGCTCGCGGTGCGGAGCTGGCGGCTGATCGTGCCGATCCTCGGCACGCTCGGCCTCGGGCTGATGCTGACGCTCCTCTTCGCCGCAGGCGCGATCGGTACGCTCAATCTGGTCTCGGTGGGATTCGGCGTGCTGTTCGTGGGGATCGCGGTCGATTTCGCCATCCAGTTCAGTGTCCGCTTCCGCGAGGCGCGGCACGAGGCGGGTGAGATCGGGGAGGCGATGCGCATGACCGCGCGGCGCGCCGGCGGGGCCATCCTGGTCGCAGCGCTCGCGACGGCCGCCGGCTTTCTCGCGTTCGTGCCGACGGATTTCAGCGGCGTCGCCGAGCTTGGCCTGATCGCCGGGACGGGAATGCTGATCGCGTTCCTCTGCACGATGACCTTTCTGCCTGCCGCGATCACGCTTTGCCGCGCGCGCGACGAGCGCGCCGAAGTGGGATTCGCGTGGGGGCGGCAGGCGGACAGGTTCATCACGCGTCGGCACGCGCCGATCCTGGCCGGGTTCGCAGCACTGGTCGTGCTCGCGCTGGCGCTCGCGCCGAAGCTTGCCTTCGATTCCGATCCTCTGGACACGCAGAACCCGAACACCGAGGCGATGCGCACGCTCCGCGATCTGATGAACCAGCCGCTGAGCAACCCCTACAGCATCGATATCCTGGCGCGCAACGTCGCCGCGGCGCGCGCGCTCGCGGCGAAGCTCCGCACCTTGCCGACGGTCTCGCACGTGCTGACGATCGAAAGCTTCGTGCCAACGGGCCAGAACCAGAAGCTCGCGATGGTGCGGGACGTGGCGGGGATTTTGGCGCCGAGCCTGCTCCCGCCGATCGACCCGCGTCCGGCGACGCCCTCCGAGATCCGCGCCCCGGCGCGCGCGGCACTCGGGCAGATCGAGCCCGCGCTTCCCAAGCTGGCGCGCGGCGATCCGCTGGATGCGATCGCCGGCGATCTCCGCGCCGTCGCACGCGCGCCCGACGCCACGGTGCGCGCGGTCGATGGCACGCTGACGCGGTTCCTGCCGCTCGAGCTCGACCGGCTGCGCACCGCGCTCGGAGCCGAGCCCGCGACGCTCGCGTCCCTTCCGCCGGATATCGCGCGCGACTGGGTGCTGCCGGACGGGCGCGCGCGCATCGAGGTGCTGCCGGTCGCGGCGGCGCGCAACAGCCAAGGGCTGCACCGGTTCGTGGCCGCGGTGACGCGCGTCGCACCCGACGCGGCCGGCACGGCGGTGAACGTCGTGGCGAGCAGCGATACCATCGTAGGCGCGTTCCGTTCCGCCGCCGTGGCGGCGCTGCTCGCGATCGCGGTGATCCTCGTCATGGCCCTCGGCAAGCTGCGCGACGCCGCGCTGGTGCTGGCACCCTTGCTGCTCTCGGCGGCGCTCACCGTGCTCGCGATGGTGCTGCTGCCGCTCCGCCTCAACTACGCCAACATCATCGCACTCCCGCTGCTGCTCGGCGTCGGCGTCTCGTTCAACATCTATTTCGTCATGAATTGGCGCGCCGGGCGGCGAGAGATGCTGGCCTCCGCGACGGCGCGGGCGGTTCTCTTCTCCGCGCTCACCACCGGGACCGCCTTCGGCTCGCTGGCGCTTTCGGGTGAGCCCGGCACGGCCTCCATGGGCGAGCTTCTGCTGATCAGCCTCGGCTGCACGCTTCTGGCGAGCCTCGTCTTCGTTCCCGCGCTGCTCGCCGCCCTGGCCCGCGCGCGGAGCCCGCGGCCGGCCGGGCATCCGATCGCTGCCTCCGGCGGGGATTGAGCCAAACGCGGGAGTTCAAGGCCAAGGGGCTTCGGCTACCGGCGCAGCAGCTTGAAGGCGTGGCCGGTGGTCCCCAGCCCCTGGCGGTAGCCGAGGTGGATCCAGAGCATCGCGAGCGGCTCGAGCCAGCGCGCGGCGACGAGCGGGCCCGTATCGACCACGTCGAAGCCGAGCTCGGCGGCGAGCGTCCCGACCGCCGCCTTGGCCGCCGGATCGTCGCCGGCGATGAACATGCTCGCATTCTCCGACCCGAAGCGCGGGTTGGCGAAATTCGCCGCGCCGATCGTGTTGAAGGCCTTCACCACTTTGGCTTCGGGTGCCCAGCGCGCCACCTCCTCGGCGGCGGAATTGTCGGTGCCGACGAGAAGGCCCGAGAGATCGGGCCGGAGCGGATTGGTGCAATCGACGAGGATTTTTCCGGCGAGATTGCCGGCGGATCGGATCGCGTCCTCGGCCGCCGGCCAGGGCGTTGCCAGGACGACGATCTCGGACCCGGACGCGGCCTCGGCGATGCTTGCCGCGCGCGCCCCGGAGGATTTCACCAGCGCCGCGACCTTGGCGCCCTTCGGGTCGCGCACGCCGAACACGACCTCATGCCCCTTGCCGGCCCAGAGCGCGCCCAAGGCGCCGCCCACGTTGCCCGCGCCGATCACCGCGATCTTCATCGGATTCTCCTGTGCCATGGGCCGTTCGGAGGCCCGGTTTGGATATTGCGAGTGGGCCGGGGAATGGCTAGATAGAAAGTGGTTCAAGGCTTACGGGCGATGGAGTCCGCCCGGGTCAATCGCCGCTTCGGCTGATGACTCCTGCCGTTACCTCGTTGCGGGCAGGAGAGCCATCGATGGACCGTTTTCATTCCTTTGCCGGCGACGGCATGGGCCGCTTCTGATGGACCTGCGGCAATACGACCGGATCAAGACGGCGCTGGCCGAGCTCCTGCGCGGCGCCGCGATGGGCCGCGAGCAGGAGCCCGAGCGGGAAGAGGTGCGCGCGCTCTTCGCCCGCCTCGCCGAGGACCGTTTCAACCTCGTCGTGGTCGGCCGCTTCAGCCGCGGCAAGAGCACGCTCATGAACGCCATGCTCGGCACCGACCGGCTGCCCACCGGCATCGTTCCGGTAACGTCCGTCATCACCACGGTGAGCTACGGGAGCGAGGAGCGGGTCGTTCTCCACTACCTGCATACGAGGCTCTTCCTCGACGTCCCGATCTCGGAGCTTGCCCTGCACATCACCGAGCGCGGCAACCCCGGCAATGTGCGGCGCATCCGCACCGCCGAGGTCCAGCTTCCGGCCGAGCTGCTGCGGCGCGGCTTTTATTTCATCGACACGCCGGGCCTCGGCTCCTCGATCGTCGAGAATTCGCGGACCACCGAGGCGTTCCTGCCCGAGGCGGACGCCTTCGTGCTGGTGACCAGCTACGAGGGGCCGCTGACCGAGGAGGAGAGCCGTGTTCTCGAGAGCGTTCATCGCTCCGGGCGGCGCGTGTTCGTGGTGGTCAACAAGCAGGACTGCGCCGATGACGCCGAGCGCGCGGAGGTGCTCGCGCATCTCGGCGCGCGGCTCGCGGCGATCTTCGGCGGGCTGCCGCGGGAGATCTATTCGCTCTCGGCACGTCAGGCGCTCGAGGCGCGGCTCGCCGGCGACGAAGCGGCACTCGCGGCGAGCGGGCTTCCCGGCTTCGAGGCGGCGCTGCTCGACTTCCTGCTCAACGAGAAGCGGCGCGAATTCCTGCTCGGCATGTGCGGCCGGATCGGCGCGGTGCTCGGGCGCGCCGGCGCGGACGAGACGGAGCGCGCGCGGCTTGCCACGCTGCGCGAGGAAGTCGCGGCGGCGGCGCCCGAGCGGTTGACGACGGAGCCGCGGGCGGCGATTCCGCCGAGCGTGCCGGAGTGCGAGATTTGCCTGCGTGTGGCCGATGCGGTGTTCGGCTTCCTCGCTTCGTACCAGTATCGGCTGCACGGCGATCAGCAGGCGCGCGCCGCGCTCGAGGAGCGGCGCGGCCTCTGCGGCCCGCACACATGGCAGTTCGAGGCGATGGCGGCGCCGCGGGAGGTCTGCACCGGCTTCGCGGGCGTGGCCGAGCGCCAGGCCGATTATCTCCGTGCGCTCGCGCGGAGCGAGCCGAGCGGGAAGCTCGCCTGCGATTCCGTCGCCACCGCACTGCCGACGGCCGATTCCTGCGCGGCCTGCGCGGTGGCGCGCCGCGCGGCGAACGCGGCCGTCGAGGCGGCGGCGGGGCGGCTCCGGCGCGGCGGGGAGGATGCGCTGAAGACGCTCTCGGCGATCTGCATGCCGCACCTTCCCGGGCTCGCGGCCGCGCTCGCCGAGCCCACGCTGGTGCAAACCGTCCTCTTCCGCCAAGCGGACCTGCTCGAGCGGCTGGCCGAGGACATGCGGCATTTCGCGCTGAAGCGGGACGGCATGCAGCGCCACCTCACCAGCAAGGAGGAGGCGAATGCGAGCGAGCGCGGGCTCCGCGCGCTGATGGGAAATCCGCGCGCCGAGACCGGGCCGGCTTCATTGCCGCGCGGCGAGAACGTCGCACCGCTGACGCGGCGGGCCGGGTAGCACCCCGGGGAACAGCATGCAATTCCAGAGCATCCTCTATCCGGGCGAGGAAATCGGGAGCGGAACGGAAGCCGCGCCTTCGTTCTTCACCGACCTCAATCTCGACCAGATCGTCGCAGCGATCACGGCCGGAAAGGCGGAGTACGACCTCGTACCCTTCTTCCAGGCACCGCTCCACACCCTCGATGCGATCCTCTATCGCCACGAGGTGATGCGTGATCTCCAGCGCGAGGTCCTCTTCGCGCACGTCACGGAGTTTGCCGCGCGCATCCGCCGGATGCGCGAGGCGCTGGAACGGGCGAAGAAGCTCTATTACCGCCAGCAGAAGCAATGGTGGTTCCTCGACGCCGTCATCGTCTATTGCGGCGCGGTCGAGACGCTGCGCGCCGATCTCGACGAGACGAAGCCCACCTCGCGCGGGTTCGGCGGGCTGCACGCCTGGCTCGCCGAGTACGTCGCGTCCGCGGATTTCATGGCACTCGCCCGCGAAGCGCGCCGGATCAGGGCAGCGCTCGCGGAGATCGACTACTGCCTCCTCATCCGGGACGGCTCGGTCACGGTCCGCAAATACGAGGGCGAGATCGACTACAGCGTGGCCGTCGAGGAGACGTTTCGCAAGTTCGCCCAGGGCGAGGGCAAGGATTACCGGGCGAAGTTCCCCGAAGCGGCCGAGATGAACCATGTCGAGGCCGCCGTGCTCGAGTTCGTCGCCCGGCTCTATCCCGAGATATTCGCGGATCTCGAGCGGTTCTCCGCAGAGCACGAGGGCTTCCTCGACGCGACCGTCCGTGCCTTCGACCGCGAGGTGCAGTTCTACATCTCCTACCTCGAATATATCCAAAAGCCGAGCGCGGCCGGACTTCCCTTCTGCTATCCGCGCCTCGCCGTCAGCGACAAGGAGATCCTGGCCCGCGAGAGCTTCGACCTCGCACTCGCGCAAAAGCTGGCGGCCGCCGGCCAGCGCGTCGTCTGCAACGACTTCGCGCTTGCGGGTCGCGAGAGGATCATCATCGTCTCCGGGCCGAACCAGGGCGGGAAAACCACCTTCGCCCGCATGTTCGGCCAGATGCACTACCTGGCGAACCTCGGCTGCCCCGTGCCGGGGCATGAGGCGCGGCTCCTTCTCTTCGACCGGCTCTTCACGCACTTCGAGCGGGAGGAAAAGATCGAGGATTTGCGCAGCAAATTCGAAGATGACCTGACCCGCGTCCACGCGATCCTCGAGCACGCAACGGGCCGAAGCCTCATCGTCATGAACGAGAGTTTTTCCACCACGACGCTCAAGGACGCGATCTTCATCGGCCGGGAAGTGATGCGGCGGGTCATCGCCCGCGACGTGGTCTGCCTCTTCGTCACCTTCGTCGAGGAGCTGGCCCGGCTCTCCGATACCACCGTCAGCATGGTGAGCACGATCGTGCCGGGCGATCCCGCCTCGCGGACCTACAAGGTCGTGCGGCGGCCTGCCGACGGACGGGCCTACGCGATGGCGATCGCCGAGAAATATCGCCTTACCTACGAGGCGCTCAAGGAGCGCGTTCGCGCATGAAGGCGTTCCTCATGCATCCGGACCGCGACTTCGACGTCGAGCAGGCGCCGCCGCCGAACGCCGAAACCCTCGCCCAGGACATCGGCCTGCCGATCGTCATCGCCGCGATGGCGAACGGCGACGCCTTCCTCAAGGAGGTCGCGACGAAGGCCGCGCTCGCGAGCCTCACCGACATTGACGCGATCCTCTACCGCCAGGAAATCCTCCGCGACTGCCTCAAGAACCCGAGGATCGCCCGCGGGCTCTACGACCTCGCCGTCGAGGCGATCCAAAAAGAGAAAAAAGGCTACTGGGGCGGGCTCTCGAAGCATCCCGGATACCTCCTGCACCGCTCGGTCGAGGTGCTGGAGATGTTCGCGGACATGCTGCGGCGGCTCCGCCTGGTCGCCGAGCAATCGGGCGGCACCTTCTCTTCCGCCGGATTCCGCCGCTTCTTCGCAATGCTCACCACCGAGCTCTCCGACGAATATTTCGCGGAAATCCGCGAGCATCTGCGCACCTTGCGCTTCCGCCACGGCGTGCTCGAAAGCGCCACCCTCGGGCGCGGCCTCAAAGGCAAGGACTACAGCCTGCGCAAGCCGAGCGACAACGGCGCCGGCTGGTTCGAACGGCTCCTTCGCCGCGGGCCGCCCGCTTTCACCTACCGCCTCCACGAGCGCGACGAGGCGGGCGCACGGGCGCTTTCGGAGTTGCGCGACCGCGGCATCAACCTCGTCGCCAACGCCCTCGCGCGCTCGACCGAGCATATCCTGAGCTTCTTCACGCTCATGCGCACCGAGCTTGCCTTCTATGTCGGCTGCCTCAACCTGCACGAAGCCCTCGCGGCCAAACACCAGCCGACGTGCTTTCCCACCCCCTCCCCGCTCGGCGGGCGCGAACTCAACTTTGAGGGCCTCTACGACGCGGCCCTCGCGCTCAGCATGCCACGCAAGATCGTCGCCAACACAATAAACGCCACCGGCAAGGATATCCTCGTCATCACCGGCGCCAACCAGGGCGGCAAAACCACCTTCCTCCGCAGCCTCGGCCTCGCGCAACTGATGATGCAATGCGGGATGTTCGTCCCGGCCGATCGCTTCGAAGCCGCTGCCTGCAGCTTCCTCTTCACACACTTCAAGCGCGAGGAGGACGCGACGATGACGAGCGGAAAATTCGACGAGGAGCTGGAACGGATGAGCACCATCGCCGAACAGATTCGCTCCCAGGCGATGATCCTCTTCAACGAATCCTTCGCCGCCACCAACGAACGCGAAGGCTCGGAAATCGCCCGCCAGATCGTCCACGCGCTGATCGACCGCCAGATCCGCGTCTGCTTCGTCACCCATATGTACGACTTCGCGCACGGCCTCGAAACGGAGGACTCCGCCAACGCACTCTTCCTCCGCGCGGAACGCACGACGGACGGCACGCGCACCTTCCGGATCGTCACAGGCGCACCACTCGATACAAGCTACGGCGCCGACCTCTTCCAGAAAATATTCCGCACGGACCTGGAACGAGCCTCGGCTGCCGAGAAGGCCAAGGGGCTCTGCCCCTTGGAACCCCGCCAAGGGCGAGCCCTTGGAACCCGTTCGTTTTAGCGGCCGTTGAGAGCGGTTTGGGCGCTTGCGCGTTGCGCAAGCGCCCAAACCGCTCTCAACGGCCGCTAAGCGAATGGATTGCAAAGGCTCAGCCTTTGCCAGGGGGTCCAGGGGGACAGCGTCCCCCTGGTCTTAGGCCAGGCGGCCGTGGCAGTGCTTGTATTTCTTGCCTGAGCCGCAGGGGCAGGGGGCGTTGCGTGGGGTTCCGGCCCAGGTCGCGGGGTCGTTCGGGTCGACAGAGACGGCGCGCATCGGCTGGAGGGAGGGTCGCGCCGCGAGCGGGGTGGCGCGCACCGGTTCGACGCCGGCGAACTCGAGCTCGGCGCCGATGGGGACCGGCTCGGGGTGGCTCTCGATCATGGTCTGCCGGCGCGGCTGGAAATCGGGCTGCGGCGGCGCCTCGGGCGAGACCTCGACGCGCGCGAGCAGCATCGTCACGCGTTCCTTGAGCTCGTCGAGCATGGCGTTGAAGAGGGCGAAGCCTTCGCTCTTGTATTCGTTGAGTGGGTCGCGCTGGCCGTAGGCGCGGAGTCCGATGCCCTGGCGCAGGTGGTCGAGCGCCAGGAGGTGCTCCTTCCAGACCTGGTCGAGCGTTTGGATCAGCAGCGATTTCTCGATGAAGCGCATCAAGCCCGGGCCGTAGTTCGCCGCCTTGGCTGCCATCAACTGGTCCGCCGCCTGCTCGGTCCGGATGCGTATCTCGGTCTCGGCGATCCCCTCCTCGCGCCCCCACTCCTCGATAGGCAGGTCAAGGTTCAGGATGCGCCGGACGTCGTCGGCGAGCTCCTTGGTCTCCCATTGCTCGGCGAAGGCGCGCTCGGGGATGCGCGTTGCAACGAGGGAGGAGACCACCTCGGCGCGCATTTCGGCGACCGTCTCCGAGACGTCCTCGCTCTTCATGAACTCGCGGCGCTGCGCGTAGACTTCCTTGCGCTGGTCGTTCATCACGTCGTCGTATTTGAGCACGTTCTTGCGGGTGTCGAAGTTGCGCGCCTCGACCTTCTTCTGCGCCCGCTCCAGCGCCTTGTTGATCCACGGATGGACGATCGCCTCGCCTTCCTTGAGGCCGAGCTTCTGCAGCATCCCGCCCATCCGATCGGAGCCGAAGATGCGCATGAGGTCGTCTTCGAGGGAGAGGAAGAAGCGCGAGCGACCGGGATCGCCCTGCCGGCCGGAGCGGCCGCGGAGCTGGTTGTCGATGCGCCGGCTCTCGTGGCGCTCGGTGCCGATCACGAAGAGGCCGCCCGCCGCCTTCACCTTTTCGGCCCCGCTCGCCACCCTCTCGCGGATGCGGGCGGCGCGGGCTTCGCGCTCGGCCGGATCCTCGATCCCTTCGAGCTCCTGCTTCAAGAGCATCGCGACGTTGCCGCCGAGCTGGATGTCGGTGCCGCGGCCGGCCATGTTGGTGGCGATCGTCACTGCGCCGGGCGCGCCGGCCTGGGCGATGATCACCGCCTCCTGCTCGTGGAAGCGCGCGTTCAGCACCTGGTGCGGGACGCGGCGCTTCTTGAGGATCCCGCTCAGGGTCTCGCTTTTCTCGATGCTCACCGTGCCGACCAGCATCGGCTGGCCGAGCGCGCGGCATTCCTCGATGAGGCGGGCGACCGCCTCGAACTTCTCGTCCGTGGTCCGATAGACCTCGTCGTCCTCGTCGCGGCGGATCACCGGCACGTTGGTCGGGATCTCGACCACGTCGAGCTTGTAGATCTCGCCGAACTCGTCGGCCTCGGTCATCGCCGTGCCGGTCATGCCGGAGAGCTTCGGGTAGAGGCGGAAATAGTTCTGGAAGGTGATCGAGGCCAGCGTCTGGTTCTCGGCCTGGACGGTCACGAACTCCTTGGCCTCGAGCGCCTGGTGCAGCCCCTCGGAGAAGCGGCGGCCCTCCATCATGCGGCCGGTGAACTCGTCGATGATCACCACCTTGTCGTTGCGCACGATGTAGTCGACGTCGCGGGTGAAGAGCGCGTGCGCGCGCAGGCTCTGCGTGACGTGATGGAGGACGGAGATGTTGAAGGCGTCGTAGAGGCTGCCCTCGGCGAAGATGCCGGCCTCCTTCAGCATCTCCTCGACCCGTTCCGAGCCGTCCTCGGTCAGCGTCGCGGTGCGGAATTTTTCGTCCTTGTCGTAGGTCTCGGGGTCCTTGACGAGTTCGGCGACCACATCGTTGACGCGGCGGTAGAGATCGGAGGAGTCCTCCGCCGGCCCGGAGATGATGAGCGGGGTGCGCGCCTCGTCGATCAGGATGCTGTCCACCTCGTCGACGATCGCGTAGCCGAACTCGCGCTGGACCATGTCCTCGAGGCGGAACTTCATGTTGTCGCGCAGGTAGTCGAAGCCGAACTCGTTGTTGGTGCCGTAGGTGACGTCGGCGGCATAGGCCGCGCGGCGCTGCGTGTCCTCGAGGCCATGGACGATGACGCCGACCTCCATCCCGAGGAAGCGGTAGATCTGGCCCATCCATTCGGCGTCGCGGCGGGCGAGGTAGTCGTTCACCGTGACGACGTGGACGCCGTTGCCGGCGAGCGCGTTGAGATAGACCGGCAGGGTGGCGACGAGGGTTTTGCCCTCGCCGGTCTTCATCTCGGCGATCTTGCCCTCGTGCAGCACCATCCCGCCGATGAGCTGCACGTCGAAATGGCGGAGCCCGAGCGTGCGGCGCGAGGCCTCGCGCACCACGGCGAAGGCTTCGGGGAGGAGCTCGTCGAGCGTCGCATCGGCGGCCAGGCGCTCGCGGAACTCGACCGTCTTGGCGGCGAGCGCTTCGTCGGAGAGGGCGGTCATTGCGGGCTCGAGCGCGTTGATCTCGGGCACCCGCCGGCGATAGGCGCGGAGCGAGCGTTCGTTGCTGGTGCCGAAGACCTTGCGGGCAAGGGAGCCGAACATGAAGACCCTTCGCGGCTGGCGGGAAGGCGAGGCGGGCGGTTGGCGGTCGCGGCTGAGATAGGGCTCGCCCCCTCCCGGGTCAACGCATCGGCGGCCTGCGGGCTAGAGCGTGATCGCCGGAGGTGGATGAACCGAAGGCGTCCGATCACGCGGGAAGACAGAGAGCTAGGGCGGGATGGGTGAGCGGAGGCGAGCCCATCCCGCTCTAGGCCAGGTTGTCGCTCGGGCGGCGCTCCGCCATCATCGGCCGCCGATAGCGGCGAAAATTCACGCACGAGGAACGCAAGATGCCGGCCTCGCCATCCCCGCTCGCCCTTCCGCTGCCCGAGCTGCCGCCGCTCGGCGGCGTGCGCCTCGGCGCCGCGGCGGCCGGCATCCGCTACGAGGGCCGGGCCGATTTGATGATGGCCGAGCTGGCGCCGGGCACGACGGTGGGCGGCGTCTTCACGCAGAACCGCTGCCCGGGCGCGCCCATCGATTGGTGCCGCGCGGCGCTCAAGGCGGGGCGGGCGCGGGCGCTCGTCGTCAATGCGGGCAACGCCAACGTGTTCTCCGGGAAGGCGGGGCGCGAGGCGGTGAAGGCGACGGCAACGGCCGCGGCGGGGCTGGTGGGCTGCCCGGCGCGGCAGGTCTTCCTCGCCTCGACCGGGGTGATCGGCGAGGTTTTGCCGCATGAGCGGCTGACGGCGGCGCTGCCGGCGCTGCATGCCGGGCTCTCCGAGGTTGGATGGGAGGACGCGGCGCGGGCGATCATGACCACCGACACCTTTCCCAAGGGGGCGACGCGCACGGCGCGCATCGGGGGCGAGGAGGTGCGGCTCAACGGCTTCGCCAAGGGGAGCGGCATGATCGCGCCCGACATGGCGACAATGCTCGCCTTCGTCTTCACCGATGCGAAAATCCCGGCCCCGCTCCTCCAGCGGCTGCTGGCGCGTGGGACGGAGCGGAGCTTCAATTCGATCACGGTGGACTCCGACACCTCGACCTCGGACACGCTGCTGCTCTTCGCGACCGGTGCCGCGCGGCATCCGCGCGTGCCGCCGGAGGGCGGGCCGATGCTGAGGGAGTTTCGCGCCGCGCTCTTCGATCTGCTCTCCGATCTCGCGCTCAAGGTGGTGCGCGACGGCGAGGGGGCGAGCAAGCTCATCCGCGTCGATGTCGCGGGCGCGGTCTCGCCCCGGTCGGCGAAGCGCGTCGCCATGGCGATCGCCAATTCGCCGCTGGTCAAGACCGCGATCGCCGGCGAGGACGCGAACTGGGGGCGGATCGTGATGGCGGTGGGCAAGGCCGGCGAGCCGGCCGAGCGCGACCTTCTCGCGGTCGCGGTGGGCGGCGTCTGGATGGCGCGCGAGGGTGCGGTGGTGCCGGGCTATGACGAGGCGCCGGTGGTCCGGCACATGAAGGGGCGGGAAGTCGAGATTGCCGTGGATCTCGGGCTCGGCGCCGGCCGGGCCACCGTCTGGACGTGCGATCTGACGCACGGCTACATCGATATCAACGGCAGCTATCGGAGCTGAGAGACCGTCCGATACGAGTTGACCGCGATCAATGAAGGCGCGGCGGGAGCGGCGCCAATTCACCCTGCGCGGCGCCGGACGCCGTAGTCATCGAGGGGAACGAAGATGGCGCTGAAGGATATGATGGTGCTGCTCGATCTCTCGGAGCAGAGCAAGCGGCGCCTGGCCCTCGCCGGCGCACTCGCGGGCCGCCATGGCGCCCACCTCAAGGGGCTCTGCCTCGCGGAGGCGATCCGCCCGGTCGAGCCGCTGGCGCTGACCGCCGACGCCTACGCGTTCGGCACCGGGATCGTTCCCTTCCTCGAGCAGATCAAGACTGAGCGCGCGCGGCAGGTCGCCCCGGTCGAGGCCGGGCTGAACGAGCTGCTGATGCGCGACGGACTGAGCGGCGAGTGGGTGCTGGCCGACGGCGCGCCGGCGGCGGTTTCGCTTGCCCATGCCCGCCTCGCCGACCTCGTGATCGCCGGCCAAACCGACCCCGAGGGCGGGTCGGACCGGCCCTACGTCAACCCGGTGGAGGAGATCCTGCTCGGTTCCGGCCGCCCGCTGATGGTGGTGCCGCGCTACGGCGCGTTCCCGACCTGCGGGGAAACGGTGCTCGTCGGCTGGACCGAGACGCGCGAGGCGACGCGGGCGGTGCACGACGCGCTGCCGATCCTCGCCGCCGCGAGCTCGGTGAGCGTGCTGGCCATCGGGGCGGAGCACGAGGGGGACGGCGGGCTGGACGTGCCGGCCGCCGGAATGGCCGAGCACCTCGCCCGGCACGGGTGCCGCGCGGTCGCCGCGGAGACGGTGACCGGCGGCCTCTCGCCCGCCGACGTGCTGCTGAACTACGCCTCGGACATCGGCGCCGACCTGATCGTGGTTGGCGGGTATGGTCATTCGCGCGTGCGCGAGCTGACGCTCGGCGGGGTGACGCGCTCGCTCCTCCAGCACATGACGGTCCCGGTGCTGTTCGCGCATTGATGGGGGCTCGGGCCGGGCTTGTTTCAAGGCTGGCCCTGGGCCACCATCCGGCGGTCGAATTGGGCCCCTCCGCAATGCCGCCAGACCCGCCGAGCCGAACCATTTGCCGGCCTTCGCCGCGGTGGTGAGCGCGCTCAGCCCTCGGAGCCCGGCCGTGCCCGAGGGTCTTTTGCCGGGGAGCTTCGCCCCGCTCGCCACCGAGCGGCTCTGCCTCAGGCCCTTTCGCCCCGAGGACGCGGCCGAGATGCACCGCCTCATCAATGACTGGGAGGTGGCGCGGGGCCTGCCCGAGGTGCCTTACCCCTATCCGCGCGCGCTCGCCGACGAGTGGATCGGCTCGACCGCGGCGGAGCTGGCGGCGGGCCGCGCCTATCACCTTGCCATCACCGGCCGCGAGGGCGCGCGCGAGATCCTGGTCGGCGCGGTCGGGCTTCGGCTGGATCAACAAAACGATACCGCGAGCCTCGGCTACTGGGTCGGGCGGCGCTATTGGGGCCACGGCGTCGCCACGGAGGCGGCCGGACGCGTGGCGCGCTGGGCGCTCGCCAACCTGCCGCTCGGGCGCCTGACGGCGAGTGTTGCAACCGACAATCTCGCCTCCGCCGCGGTCCTGCTCCGGATCGGCTTCCGCCGCGCCGGGACCGGCCGCGAGCCCTTCCTCTCCCGCGGGGGCGCGCAGGAGGTGGTATTGTTCGAGGCGATGCGGGAGGCGCTTTTCGGCGCCGCCGAGGCCGCGCCCGAGCCGGCTCCGGCGGAAGCGGGCGCGCTTCCGCTGCTGCTGGTCGCCGCCGCGGCCCTGATCGACCGCGACGGGCGCGTGCTGCTGGCGCGCCGGCCGGAGGGCAAGCCGATGGCCGGGCTCTGGGAGTTTCCCGGCGGGAAGGTGCGGTCCGGCGAGACGCCCGAGGCGGCGCTGATCCGCGAGCTTCGCGAGGAGCTCGACATCGACGTGACCGCCGCCTGCCTCGCGCCCTTCACCTTCGCCTCGCACGAGTACGAGACGTTCCATCTGCTGATGCCGCTCTATCTCTGCCGCCGCTGGCGCGGCACGCCCACGCCGCGGGAAGGCCAGCTCCTCGCCTGGGTGCGGCCGGAGAAGCTCTCCGACTACCCCGTGCCGCCGGCCGATAGGCCGCTCATTCCCCTCCTTCGCGATTTTCTCTGACCGGCCGGCGATGCCAGAGGGCTCTCCCACCGCCTGCGTGCTGGTGATCGGCAACGAGGTGCTCTCCGGGCGGACGCAGGACGCGAATATAAAATTTCTGGCCACGCGTCTCGGCGAGCTTGGGATTCCGCTGCGCGAGGTGCGCGTGATCCCCGATGTCGCGGCGACGAT
Organism: uncultured Pseudomonadota bacterium; assembly: GCA_963745975.1. GTDB lineage: Bacteria > Pseudomonadota > Alphaproteobacteria > Acetobacterales > Acetobacteraceae > JAKAWQ01. The sequence goes on along the minus strand of CAVUZJ010000005.1, from coordinate 639,095 downwards.
CGTCGAGACGGTGAACGAGGTGCGGGCGCGTTTCACCTATGTCTTCACCACCGGCGGGATCGGCCCGACGCACGACGACATCACCAGCGAATGCATCGCCGCCGCCTTCGGCGTGCCCTGGGAGAAGCAGCCGGAGGCCTGGGCGCTTCTGGCGGGGCGCTATCCGCCGGGCGGGTTCAACGCCGCGCGGCAGCGGATGGCGACGATGCCGCGCGGGGCGCGGCTGATCGCGAACCCGGTCTCGGTCGCGCCCGGGTTCGAGATCGGCAACGTCTTCGTCATGGCGGGCGTGCCGCAGGTGATGCGGGCGATGTTCGAGACGCTGGTGCCGCGGCTGGCCGGGGGGCCGCCGGTGATCTCGCGGGCGGTGCACGTGGCGGGCGTGCCGGAGGGGACGCTCGCCGAGGGGCTCGGGGAGATTCAGCGGGCGCATCCTGCGGTCGAGATCGGCAGCTACCCGTTCTACCGTTCGAACGGCAACGGGGTCGCGGTGGTCGCCAAGGGCACCGACGCGGCGGCGGCCGAGGCCGCGATCGCGGCGGCCGCCGCCCTCCTGCGCTCGCTCGGAGGCGAGCCGGTCCCGGGCGAGCCGCCGGCGTGACAGGGCTCAGTGGAGGCGGCGGATGAAGGCGGCAAAGGCTTTCAGTTGGGCGGCGATGATGTCCCGCACCGCCTTGTCGGCGAGCTCGCCGTTCGCATCGACCTTGGTCTGCACGGCCGGAACGATGACCTCGGGCCGGTTGAGCACGTAGGCGTCGAGGAAGACCATCGACTGGCGCAGGTGATACTGCGCGCGGGCGCCCCCGAGCATGCCCATCGAGCCCGAGGCGAGGGCGACCGGCTTTCCGGCGAAGGGCTGCGGCGAAAGGCGCGAGAGCCAGTCGATCGCGTTCTTGAGCACGCCCGGGATCGAGTAGTTGTACTCGGGCGTGACGATGACGATGCCGTCGGCGGGCGCGATCCTCGCCGCCAGCGCCGTCACCACGGGCGGGAAGCCGTTGGCGTGCAGATCGGCATCGTAGAGCGGGAGGTCGCGGATCGAGGGCAGGGCCTCGATCGTCATGTCGGGGGGCGCGAGCGCCGGGAGCGCGCGGGCGATGGCGCCGTTGTACGAGCCCTTGCGCAGGCTGCCGAGCAATGAGACGACTTTCAGGGCCCCGACCTCCGACATTCCATCCTCCCTCGTCGCCCCGACTATGCCGCCGTGGCGCAGAGTCCGGAAGTGCGCGGGGGAGATTGCCGGGGGTCATCGCCGGCGTCCTGCTGCGTCGCGGTGTCGGGGGAAAACGAGACAGACGCACTGGCCGCCCTCCTGCCTGAGGTGCTGCCCTACATCGCCGCCAGACAGTGACTGAAGGCTTGCGAGGCCGCCGCCGTGCCTTCCAGATTGAGATTCCATTGCACATTGTTGGTGCCGAAGACGATGTACATCTCCTCCGAGTAGGAAAACTGCCTCACGAATTCTGTGACATCGCTCAACCCAATGGTGAACTCGACGATCCCGTGGCCTGCTGCGGTATCGCCGGTGGCGGTCCAGCGCGAATTGTTGTCCATCTGCATCGCGACCGGCATGGTGTTGCCGTTGAGATTCCAGTCCCGGGAGCCGAACTGGATGGTGAGGTAGTTCTGGTGTCCGTAGCGTTTCACACCGAAAAAGCTGTGGCTGTTGCCCCGCGTGACGATGGAGCAAACCTCGGTGCCATCATTGGCATAGCCGGCGGTCACCGTCCAAAAACCAGAGGTGAACAGCACGGTGGTCGAGCCGGCGCCCAGGGCGGCCGGCGCCAGCGCGCAAGCCATGGTAGCAGCCGGCAACAGACTCCGTAGCTTGGTGATCATGAGGGCCTCCTCCGTTTTCGTTGCTAGGATGCATTCTAATCTCGCCAAGAGCGCTATCAATGCCTGCGTTGATATGCCGGAGCCACAGGTGGACGCCTCCGAGGCGCCGGAGCCGTCGATACAAAGCGTCATGGCCCGTTGCGGTGAGAACTTGGCGGCGGGCGTCAGCCAGGTGACGCGAGAACGAGGCCGCACGGTGTTGTAGTCGCGACGCCATTCCTCGAGGGCAGCGCGTGCCTGGGCGAGCGGAGCGAACAAGGTTTCGTTCAAGAACTCGTCGCGCAGCCGGCTGTTGAAGCTCTCGATGAAGGCGTTCTGCACGGGCTTGCCGTGGCGTGCGATGAGAAGATCAAGCTCACGGGCGGCCCTTCTGCCCGAGAGAGAGAAGTCGGCGGTCGCGGCCAAGCATTGCCGGGTGCAGAGGTCGTAGATCGCCAGGATGCGGAAGCGGCGCCAGGGTGGCGCAATGCACCGAGCGGCTGACGGTTGGGCTGGCGCGGAAGTGGGCCGAGAAGCTCGAAGCCAGCGGGATTCTGGCCGGGGCATCGCGATCGGCAGGATGTTTCTATTTCACAACGATACTTATATAAGGCGCTCAACCGGTGGTTGCAAACGGAATTATGCCGCACCGCACCATGACAGAGCCGCCCTGTGCGCCTATGTCTCAGGCGCATGCGCTGGCAGGTGGCAGGCTCTTGGGGTCGATTCTGGGGTCAACCAGGATGAGTGGTTCGCTGAGTCACCGAGAAATCGGCGGTTTTCCTGGAGTTTTCGAGTTAAAGGCGATGATGCCATGGCCCTGAGCAAGCCCACCGAGCGCGAGCTGCTGCACGAGCGCGAGATCATCATCCGCGGCTACCGGCGGGCCGACGGGCGCTTCGACATCGAGGCCCATCTCACCGACACCAAGAGCTACAGCTTTCCGAGCGAGGATCGCGGCCAGATCCCCTCGGGCGAGCCGCTGCACGAAATGTGGGTGCGGCTCACCGTGGACGAGGACATGCTCATCGAATCCTGCGAGGCCGCGACCGATCACGGCCCCTACAGGATCTGCCCGGACGCGGCGCCGAATTTTTCCCGCCTCGCCGGTCTGCGGATCGGCCGCGGCTTCCTCAAGCAGGCGGCCGAGCGGGTCGGCGGCGTCGCCGGCTGCACGCATCTGCGCGAGCTGCTCCAGCAGCTCGGCACGGTCGCGTTCCAGACCCTCTACCCGGTGCGGGCGCGCAAGGAGGCGGCGGCCAGCACCGCCGATTCGGCGCCGCGGCTGCTCAACAGCTGCTATGCCTATGCCGCCTCGAGCCCGGTGGTGCAGCGCCGCTGGCCGCAGTTCTATAAGGGTCCGGAAGCGCCGGCGGCGACATCGCTCGCCGCCGAGGATTAGGCCGGCCCCCGGCGGCGGGCGCCGGCCGGGGAGGAAACAATGGCGCCGCAAGGCAGCAGCGCGCGGGAAAAAGATCCCGCGGCGGGGTGGAAAAGCTTCGTCTCGCATCTCGAATGCTCGGCGACCGGCGAGCGGTATCCGGCCGATCGCCTGGCCGGGCTCTCGGCGGCGGGCAAGCCGCTCCTCGTCCGCTACGATCTCGCCGCCGCGCGCGCCGCGCTCAGCCGCGAGGCGCTCGCCGCGCGGCCGGCCGATCTCTGGCGCTGGCGCGAGCTGCTGCCGCTCCGCCGCGCGAGCGATGTCGTGAGCCTCGGCGAGACGGCGACGCCGCTGCTGCCGCTGCGGCGCGCAGCCGCCGGCGCGCCGGTGCTCGTCAAGGACGAGGGAAGGCTGCCGACCGGCTCGTTCAAGGCGCGCGGGCTCGCCGTTGCGGTCGCGATGGCGAAATCCTTCGGCGTCCGCCATCTCGCCATGCCCACCGCCGGCAATGCGGGCGCCGCCATGGCCGCCTATGCGAGCCGCGCCGGCATCCGCGCGACGGTGTTTTGCCCCGAGGACGCGCCGGAGGTGAACGTTCGCGAAATCGCCGCCGAAGGTGCTGCGGTCTATCGCGTCAACGGGCTGATCGACGATTGCGGCCGGATCGTCGCCGGCGGCAAAGAGGCCGTCGGCTGGTTCGATCTCTCGACGCTGAAGGAGCCGTACCGCATCGAGGGCAAGAAGACGATGGGCTTCGAGCTGGCCGAGCAGCTCGGCTGGGACGTGCCGGACGCGATCTTCTACCCGACCGGCGGCGGCACGGGCCTGATCGGCATGTGGAAGGCGTTCGCCGAGTTGGAGGCGGTCGGCCTGATCGGCGCGCGCCGGCCGCGCATGGTCGCGGTGCAGGCGAGCGGCTGCGCGCCCATTGTCCGCGCCTTCGAGGCGGGCGCGCTGTATGCCGATCGCTGGGAGGGCGCGCATACCATCGCCGCCGGCCTCCGCGTGCCGCAGGCGCTCGGCGATTTCCTGATCCTCGCCGCGATCCGCGAGAGCAACGGCTTCGCGATCGCCGTTTCCGACGAGGCGATCCTCGCGGCGCGCGAGGAGGTCGGGCGGGAAGAAGGGCTGCTGCTCTGCCCCGAGGGGGCCGCGACCTTCGCCGCCTGGCGCGCGGCCGTGGCGTCCGGACGGGTCGGCGCGGACGAGCGCGCCGTGCTCTTCAACTGCGCGACGGGGCTGAAATATCCGCTTCCGCCCGCCGGCATCCGGATCGACCGCAACGCGCCGATCGACTACGCGCGGTTCAGAGGCTGATCGCGGTCAGAGCGGCAGGGGGGCCCGCTTCATGTGCTCCATCGCGAAGCGGCTGGTGACGTTGCGCAGCGGCAAGGCCTCGATCAGGCGGCGATAGAACCCGTCATAGGCGGCAATGTCCGGCACCACCACGTGCAGCAGGTAGTCGATATCCCCGCTCATCCGCCAGGCGCCGACGATCTCCGGGGTTTTCGCGATCAGTGCCGCGAACCGCTCGAGCCAGGCCGCGGAGTGATCGGCGGTCTCGACCGAGACGAAGGCGCTGACGGGCAGCCCCACCTTCTCCGCATCGATCACGGCAACGCGGCCACGGATGACGCCCGCTTCCTCGAGCCGGCGGATCCGCTTCCAGCACGGGGTCGAGGTGAGCCCGACCCGCTCGGCGATCTCGTTGAGCGAAAGGCTCGCGTCGGCGGCGAGGAGGCGGAGGATGGCGCGGTCGAGGGCGTCGATCTCCCGCGGCGCCTTCGCGCTCGCCCCGGTCATCGTCGGCCCGTCATTCATGGAAGCTCCTTCTTCCGCCGCGACGGAACGACCGTATGGCAGGGATATTTGGCGGCTCGAAGGAAAAATTTTTATTCGGAGGTCGGGGCGGACGGCGCAGCCGCACTCTCCTCGGGCGTTTTCAGCGTGAGCGAGAGCGCATGCAGCCCGGCCCCGAACTCGGGGCCGAGCGCCTCGTGCACGGCGCGGGCGCGCTCGACGCGGCTCCGGCCACGGAAGAGAGGCGAGACGAGGAGGACGGAAAAATGGGTCTCGCCTTCCGCGCGCGCGCCGGCATGGCCGGCATGGCGGGCGGAATTGTCGGTGATCTCGAGCGCGCTCGGCGCGAAGGCGGCGCGGAGGGCGGCGGCGATGCGATCCTTGCTTGTCTGCATTGCGCGGATATTGGCGGATCGTCGTGCCGCGCCAAGGGATCCGGTGGCGGAAGCCGGTCAGATGTGCCCGGCGCTCGTGCCGTGCGCCGTTGCCAAAGTGGGGTACGAGACCCCATAAGCGTGGGGTGGAACCGACCCCTTCCCGCCGCTCCACCCGCCCACGCGCGTTCGCCCCGGACCCGGACGCGCCGGGACGCGGCTGCGACATGCCGGGCTGCTCGGCGCTCGGCCAGTACCGCGCGCCGCGCTCGCGCCGGGCGCTCCGCGAATGGCTCTGGCTCTGCCTCGAGCACGTGCGCGAATACAACGCCTCCTGGGACTATTATCGCGGCATGAGCCCGGGCCAGATCGAGGCCGAGATCCGCGCCGACGTCTCCTGGCAGCGGCCAACCTGGCCGCTCGGCCGGATCGGCGGGCAGGACTGGCGGCACTCCGCCTGGGTCGAGGATCCGCTCGGCGCGCTCGCCGCGCACGCGCCGGCCCGCGCGCCGGCGGAAGCGGCGCCGCCCGAGCTCCGCCCGCACCTCGCCACCCTCGAGCTCGGCTGGCCGCTGACGCTCGAGGCGCTGAAGACCCGCTACAAGGAGCTCGCCAAGCGCCACCATCCGGACGCCAACGGCGGGGACCGCAGCGCCGAGGAGCGGCTGAAGACGATCAATCTCGCCTACGCCACCTTGCGCACGCGGCTCCGCCGCGGCCCCGGCGCCGGCCACCGCACCGAAGCCGCCCGCGACACCTCCGCCGCGTCCGGCTGATACCTCTCCCTTCGCAGGTGCGGCCGCCGGCATTACATAGGCATTTACTGACCGTCACAGGACCGTTCGGCCGATGAACCAGCTCGCCGCCTCCTCCGATCAGCGCATCGCGCCGACTTCGGCCATCGACCTGCCGGACATCACGGTTCACGCGCGCCAGACCTTCGGGCTCGACACCGACATGACGGTGCCGGCCTTCTCGATCCGCACCGAGCACGTGCCCGACATCGACGAGGCGTACCGGTTCGATCGCGAAACCACTTTGGCGATCCTCGCCGGGTTCGCGTACAACCGGCGCGTGCTGATCCAGGGCTATCACGGGACCGGCAAATCGACCCACATCGAGCAGGTGGCGGCAAGGCTGAACTGGCCCTGCATCCGCATCAACCTCGACAGCCACATCAGCCGCATCGACCTGATCGGCAAGGATGCGATCGTGCTGAAAGAGGGCAAGCAGGTCACGGAGTTCCGCGAGGGCATCCTGCCCTGGGCGCTCCAGCACGCCTGCGCCCTCGTCTTCGACGAATACGACGCCGGCCGCCCGGACGTGATGTTCGTGATCCAGCGCGTGCTCGAGGTCGAGGGGAAGCTCACGCTGCTCGACCAGAACCGCGTGATCCGGCCGCATCCGGCCTTCCGCCTCTATGCCACCACCAACACCGTCGGGCTCGGCGATACCACCGGGCTCTATCACGGCACGCAGCAGATCAACCAGGGCCAGATGGACCGCTGGAACATCGTCGCCACGCTCAACTACCTCCCGCACGAGCAGGAGGTCGGGATCGTGATGGCCAAGCTCGGCGTCGATCCCGAGGATGCGGCGATGAAGCGGCGCGTCGAAAGCATGGTGGCGCTTGCCGATCTCACGCGAGCCGGCTTCATCAACGGCGACATCTCGACCGTGATGAGCCCGCGCACGGTGATCACGCTCGCCGAGAACGCGCAGATCTTCGGCGATCTTGGCTTCGCCTTCCGGCTCACCTTCCTCAACAAGTGCGACGAGGCGGAGCGCCAGATCGTCGCCGAATACTATCAGCGCTGCTTCAACGAGGAGATCCCGACCGGCGCCTTCATGCGCAAGGCCTCCTGATCCGAATCCCGGGCCGATGAGCGGCAACGCTTCGCCAGGCAACGAACGGGTCGAGGAGTTCAAGCGCGCGACCGCGAGCGCGCTCCGCGCGATCGCCGCCGAGCCCGACGTGCAGGTGGCTTTCCAGCCGGGCCCGCCCGGGCTCGCCGGCAAGCGCGCGCGACTGCCGCTGCCGACCCGCGCGCTGCCGCCCGGCGAGCGCTCGCGGCTGCGCGGCACCGCCGATTCCGTCGCACTCCGTCTGCGCTACCACGACGACAGCGCGCACGCGGCGCGCAGCCCGGGCGGGCGCGAGGCGAAGGAGGTGTACGACGCGCTCGAGCAGGTGCGCGTCGAGGTCGTGGGCTCCCGCCACATGGCGGGCGTGGCGGCCAACCTGCGCGCGCGTCTGGCGGAGGAATGCGAGGTCGAAGGCTACGACCGGATGACGCGGAAGGATCAGCTTCCGCTCTCCGCAGCACTCGCCCTCCTTGCCCGCGAACGCCTCTCGGGTGAGCCCGTGCCCGCGGCGGCGGCCCAGATCCTCGAGACCTGGCGCGGCACGCTCGGCCCGGCCGCCGAGACGGCGATGGTCGATCTCGCCCGCGCCCAGGACGACCAGGTGGCCTACGCGCGGGCGGCGCGGCGGCTGCTCGCCGCCCTCGATCTCGCCGAGGCGGAGGCCGAGACCGAGGCCGAGGAGGGCGGCGAGGAGAACGAGGAGGGTGAGCAGTCCGGCGCCCAGGACAACAGCGCCGAAGGCAAGGGCCGCCCCGAGTTCGATTCCGAGGCGCTGCTCGGGGCCGAGGCCGAGGAGGCGGAAGGCGAGGCCACCGAGGAAGGCGAGGAGTCCGACGACGAAGCGACCGAAGGGGACGAGCAGCCAGGCGGGCCGCGGCCCCGCCGCGAGGCCGCCGCCGGAGCCAACGAAGGCGCCTATCGTGCCTATACGAGGAGCTTCGACGAAGAGGTCTCGGCCGACGAGCTTTGCGACCCCGAGGAGCTGGGCCGGCTCCGCCAGCAGCTCGACCAGCAGCTCCAGCACCTGCACGGCGTCGTCTCCAAGCTCGCCAACCGCCTCCAGCGCCGCCTGCTCGCCCAGCAGCAGCGCGCCTGGGACTTCGATCTCGACGAGGGGCTGCTCGATGCCGGCCGCCTCGCCCGCGTCGTCGTCAACCCGCTTCAGTCGCTCTCCTACAAGCGCGAGCGCGAGACCGATTTCCGCGACACCGTCGTCTCCCTCCTGCTCGACAACTCGGGCAGCATGCGCGGCCGGCCGATCACCGTCGCCGCGATGTGCGGGGACATCCTCGCCCGCACGCTCGAGCGCTGCGGGGTGAAGGCGGAGATCCTCGGCTTCACCACGCGGGCCTGGAAGGGCGGGCAAAGCCGCGAGCGCTGGGTGGCGGACGGCAAGCCGCGCAACCCCGGCCGGCTCAACGACCTTCGCCACATCATCTACAAGGCCGCGGACCAGCCCTGGCGGCGGGCACGCAAGAATCTCGGCCTCATGCTCCGCGAGGGGTTGCTCAAGGAGAACATCGACGGCGAGGCGCTGCTCTGGGCCTACCGCCGCCTGCTCGCCCGGCCCGAATACCGGCGCATCCTGATGGTGATCAGCGACGGCGCGCCGGTGGACGACTCCACCCTCTCGGTCAACCCCGGCAACTATCTCGAGAAGCACCTGCGCGAGGTCATCCACGAGGTCGAGAACCGCGACCTCGTCGAGCTGATCGCGATCGGGATCGGGCACGACGTGACCCGCTACTACCGCCGCGCGGTGACGATCGTCGACGCCGAGGAGCTGGGCGGCACCATGATGAAGAAGCTCGCGGAGCTGTTCGACGAGGACGCCGCCCTCGCCTGGGCGCGCGCCTCTTCGCGCCAAGCCGCGCTCGTGATCTAAGGAACCTCCCCCCCTGATCCTCGTAACCAACGGCGAGGGCTATCCCGGCGCCGACACCACGGCCCGCCTGCTCAACCAAGGGTCCCCCGCGCTCGACGCGATCGAGGCCGGCGTCCGCTTGGTCGAGCAGGACGAGCGGGTGCGCACCGTCGGCCGCGGCGGCTGGGCGAATATCCTGGGCGAGGTCGAGCTGGACGCCGCCATGATGGACGGCACCACCCTTCGCGCCGGCGCGGTCGGCGCGGTGCAGGGCTTCCTCCACCCGGTCTCGATCGCGCGGGCGGTGATGGAGCGCCTGCCCCACGTCTTCCTGGTCGGAACCGGCGCCGAACGCTTCGCCCGCGAGATCGGCGCCGAAACCGCGGAAAACCTCCTCCCCCACGCGCGCGAGGCCTGGCAAGCCTGGTTCGAGGCCGAGATCTCCCCCGCCGAGCGCGCCCACTGGCCCGACGCCAGCCTCATCGCCCACGTCCGCGCCCAGGTCCAGCCGGAACGGCCCGCCGGCACCACCGTCTTCATCGCCCGCGACCGCTCGGGCGCCATCGCCTCGGGCACCAGCACCTCCGGCTGGCAATGGAAATACCCCGGCCGCCTCGGCGACACGCCGATCATCGGCGCCGGCTCCTATGCCGACACACGCTACGGCGCCTGCGCCTGCACAGGCGTCGGCGAAATGGCGATCCGCTGCGGCACCGCCCGCAGCGTGGTCCTCTACCTCAAGAAAGGCGCCACCCTCCACGACGCCGTCTCCGAATCCGTGGAAGACATGCGCGCCATGCGGGGCGGCCTGATCGGCCGGATCACCATCCACGCCATCGACACACGCGACAACCACCGCACCGTCGCCGTGAACGGCGACGGCCGCAACGAATACTACCTCTGGCAGGAGGGCGAACCTCACGCCACCCGCCACCGCTGCGAACCAATCGCGCTGTAGTAAGGAAGGCCAAGGGGCTCTGCCCCTTGGAACCCCGCCAGGGTCTGGGACCCTGGACCCCGTTCGCTTGGCGGCGGCTGAGGGCCGGTTTTGCTTTGCGCGAAACGCGCAAAGCAAAACCGGCCCTCAGCCGCCGCCAAAACGAAAGGGTTCCAAGGGCTCAGCCCTTGGCAGGGGTCCAGGGGACAGCGTCCCCTGGCCTTTCTTTCTTCAGTCGCGGTCGGTGCGCCGGAAGAATGCGTCGGCGGCGGTGCGGTGGCCTTCCTTGCGGGTCATCTCGGTCTCGACGCGGGTGATTTCCGCGCGCAATTCCTCGCGGTAGCTGGCGAGCTCCGCTACGCCGAGCGGGTCGAGCGGGAGCGGCGTGAGGCGTGCCCGCGGTTTCTTCGGTGTCTCGTCCTCGTCGATCATCCGCCCCTCCCATGAAGGCCCGGAGCGCTTATATCAGCATGGGCGCCGGGCTTGATCTGCGTATTGACCGGTGGGGGAGGGGCGAGCATATGCCCGCCTTGGCTGCCGGCGCGCGGTTTGATGCGCCGGCGTTTTTTGCATGCAACCTGGAACGTATCATGGCCCTGCCACTGATGCCGAAGGCCACCGCCGTGTGGCTGATCGAAAAGACGGCGCTGACGTTCGAGCAGATCGCCGATTTCTGTGGCATGCATCCGCTCGAGGTTCAGGCGATTGCGGACGGCGAGGTCGCGCAGGGCATCGTCGGCTATGATCCGGTCGCCAACGGGCAGTTGACCGCCGGGGAGATCAAGCGCTGCGAGGCGGATCCCAACGCGCGGCTATCCTTGCTCGCGCCGGCCAATCCGCTGCCGCGGCGGACGAGCGGGGCGCACTACACGCCCGTGGCGAAGCGGAACGACCGGCCGGACGCGATTGCTTTCCTGCTCCGCAATCATCCCCAGCTCACGGACGCCCAGATCAGCAAGCTGCTCGGCACCACCAAGGAGACGATCCAGAAGGTGCGCGACCGCACGCACTGGAACAGCGCCAACATCAAGCCGCGCGATCCGGTCTTTCTCGGCCTTTGCAGCCAGGGCGACTTGAACGATGCGGTCGCGACGGCGAACGAGCGGCTTGCGCGCGAGGGCCAGGCGGTGCCGCAGCCTCCGCCGCCGGAGACCGACGAGGCCGCCTGACTTCGGTGCCTTCTATTCGGCTCCGGCCTGTTCCTGGTTCCGCAGCCGTTCCATTTCCTCCTTCACCCGCAGCTTCTCGCGCTTGAGCCGGCTCAGCGTATCGGGATCCGGGCGTGGGCGCTGGTCCTCTTCGGTGATCCGCGTCTCGAGGCTGGCGTGGCGGTCCTTCAAGGCGGAAAGGTGGGACTGCAGGTTCATCGGCATGCCCTCCATCCTGCGGCGGCCGGCCGCCGGGCAGCCGGCCGCGCAATCGGAAAACCTAGCAAAATCGGGCGAGCGGGCGCCACGGGAATCGCTGCGCGGCTGCCGGACCCGTGGTATGGACCGGCCATGTTGACCGACCACGACACGCTGCTCCGCAGGCTGCACGACCTGAGGAGCGAGCATCGGGATCTCGACACGGTCATCGCGCGCCTGTCCGCCGAGGCGGTCTGCGACCAGCTCCATCTCCAGCGGCTCAAGAAGCGCAAGCTCGTGCTGAAGGACGAGATTGCCCGGCTCGAGAGCCGGCTCATTCCCGACAGCATCGCCTGAGGGAGGATGCCAACGGGCGTCATCGTAGGGATTGTCATGGGCAGCCGCTCCGACTGGCCGACGCTCGGCCATGCCGCCGCCACGCTCGAGAAGCTGTTGGTGCCCTACGAGGCGAGGGTGGTCTCGGCGCACCGCACGCCGGACCGGCTGGCCGCCTACGCCAAGGGCGCGCGCGGGCGGGGAATTCGCGTGATCATCGCCGGCGCCGGCGGGGCGGCGCACCTGCCCGGCATGTGCGCCGCCTTCACCGCGCTGCCGGTGCTTGGCGTGCCGGTGGAAAGTGCGGCGCTCAAGGGCATGGACAGCCTCCTTTCGATCGTCCAGATGCCGCCCGGCGTGCCGGTGGGCACGCTCGCGATCGGGCGGGCGGGCGCGGTGAACGCAGCCCTCCTCGCCGCCGCGATCCTTGCCCTCGCCGATCCCGCGCTCGCCGCCCGGCTCGATGCCTGGCGCGCCGCCCAGACCGAGGCGGTGCCCGAGCTGCCGGAGGAGGGTGCGGCCGAGGCCCCAAGGGGATAGGGGAGCGGATGAGCCGGCCGCCCGTCTTTCCGCTGCCGCCCAACCGGACGATCGGCATCGTCGGCGGCGGGCAGCTCGGCCGGATGACGGCGCTCGCGGCCGCCCGGCTCGGCTATCGCTGCCACATCCTCAGCCCGGAGCCGGAGAGCCCGGCCGGCCAGGTCGCCGCCTCGGTCACGATCGGCGAGTACCGAGGACCCCTCCGCGCTCGCCGATTTCGCCGCCGCCGTCGATGTCATCACCTTCGAGTTCGAGAACGTGAGCGCCGCCGGCCTCGATCTCCTGGCCGCGCTCAAGCCGGTGCGGCCGGCCCCCTCGGTGCTGCGGGTGAGCCAGGACCGGGTTGCGGAGAAATCCTTCCTGGGAGGAGCCGGGGTGCCGACCGCGCCCTGGCGGAGCGTGACCGGGCGCGCCGGGCTCGGCCGCGCGGTCGAGGCGCTCGGCCTTCCTGCCGTGCTCAAGACCACCCGGCTCGGCTATGACGGCAAGGGCCAGCGCCTAATCGCCCGCCCCGGCGAGCTGGACGAGGCCTTCGCCGCACTCGCGCCGAAGCCGCTGGTGCTCGAGGGGTTCGTCGATTTCGCCTGCGAGATCAGCGTCATCGCCGCCCGCGGCGAGGACGGGCGGGCGGTCGCCTTCGATGCGGTCGAGAACCGCCATCGCCAGCACATCCTCGACCTCACCCTCGCCCCGGCGCCGATCGCCGAGGAGACGGCGGAGGAGGCGCGCGCGATCGCGCTCCGTGTGGCCGAGGCGCTCGATCTCGTCGGGCTGATCGCGGTCGAGATGTTCGTCGATCGCTCGGGCCGCGTGCTGGTGAACGAGATCGCGCCCCGGCCGCACAATTCGGGCCATTGGACGATCGATGCCTGTCCGGCGAGCCAGTTCGAGCTTTTCGTCCGCGCGGTTGCCGGCCTGCCGTTACCGCGGCCGACGCGCCATTCGGACGCGGTGATGAAGAACCTGGTCGGCCCGGAGGAGGCGGCGCGCTGGCCCGAGATCCTCGCCTCGCCCGGCCTCATCCCCCATCTCTACGGCAAGCGCGAGGCGCGGCCGGGGCGCAAGATGGGCCATGTGACCAGGCTTTTTCCACTCGGCTCCCTCCCGGGGGAGTTCGGCATCCGGGCCGCCCTCGGCCCGCTGGCCGAGGAACCCGAGCCGGCCGCTCCTACGGCATGCCTTTCGAGAGAAACGGCGACAGCGCGCGGTTGAAGAGATCCGGCTCCTGGATGTTCACCAGGTGCCCGGCGCCGGGAATGACGGTGAGGTCGCAATCGGGGATCTGCGCCTGCATCGCGCGCATCGTCTGCGGCAAGGCGCCGTCCGCCTCGCCGACGACCAGCAGAACGGGTTGGACGAGGCCGGGGAGAACGGGGCTCAGATCGAAATTCTGGAGGGCGCGCGCGCAGGCAACAAAGCCGCCGAAGGGCGTTTCGCGGATCATCGCGCGCACGCGGTTCAGTCCGGCGCCGTCGGCGGCGACGAACGAAGGCGGGAACCAGCGCTTCACGGTGGGCTCGACGAGGCCTTCCATTCCCTTCTCGGCGGCGAGATCGATCCGCTGCTGCCACGCCTCTGCGCCGCCCGGCGGGGTGCGCGCCTGCCCGTCACAGGCGACGACGCGCGCGATCCGCCCGGGGAGCGTAGCGGCGATGCCGAGCGCGGTTGCCGCACCGAGCGAGATGCCGACGAAGGCCGCGCGCGGGATCGCGAAAGCGTCGAGCAGCGCCGCGGCATCCTCCACGAGCTGGTCGATCGTCGCCGGGTTCTCGGGGACCTCGGTCCCGCCATGGCCGCGCTGGTCGTAGCGCAGGATGCGGAACTCGTCCGCGAGCGAAGCCACCTGCTCGTCCCAGAGCGAGAGATCCGTGAGCAGGGAATTGCTGAAGACGATCCAGGGCGCGCCGTCCTCGCCCTCCACGCGGCAGCGGAAGCGAAGCCCGTTCACACGCACGGAGGATTCTTCTTTCGCCGTCATCATTCGCCTCGGGGGTTGGGAACATAGAGATTGAACAGGCTCGCACCTTCTGCCGCAACCTCGCCCCATGGTCCGATCAGGATTGCCCTCGGCATCGATCAACCCCGGTGCGATCGGCCGGCGCGGCATCCATGTCGACACTGAGGCCTCTCTATCGTCCGATCGCGCCCGCGACCTGTCAATCGCGGGGCCGCCGGATTTGCCTATATTCACGCTTCTATCGCAGGATTGCCGGATCGCACGACGTCGCGGCGCGCTTGACGGCATGCGCTGCGTCCCTTAATAGGTGTCGACATCATACGTGGGAGGATAACGATGGCGCCGGGCACGCTCGTGACGGGCAACATGGACTACCTGCGCCGGCCTCTCGTGCGCAACGTGAAGCCGGGCCATCGCGTGCTCGTCCTCAGCGACACCGCGCACGATCCGCGCGTGTGGCAGGTCGTCATGAGCATCCTCTCCGAGCTTGGCGCCGAGGTGACGGTCGCGCTCTTCGAGCGCCGGCCCGCCGACTACTACGACCCGCCCGAGGCGGTGCGCGAAAGCATGATGAAATCGGACATCAACGTTCTGCTCGCATCGACCGGCATGCTCCATTGCCCGGCGAATTTCCGTGCCATGCAGGCGGGAATTCCCTCGATCTGCATGGACGGGGGCATGACGCTCGAGATGTTCCAATCGGGCGCCGTCACCGACGACATGAAGCAGATCGCCGCCCGCAAGCACTACGTGGCGAAGAACGTGTTCGGCGCGGAGGCGAAGGAATGCCGGGTCACGTCCCGCTACGGGACCGATTTCACCTACCGCGTCGACGAACGGATCTTCGTGCCGCCGCTGCCCTCCAATTCCTTCGATCCCTACAAGATGATCAATTTCGACAAGGACGAGAACCGCAAGGGCGGCAATCTCTACTACTACCTGTTCCCGACCGGCGAGTTCAATGTCGCGCCGATCGAAGGCAGTGCTGCGGGCAAGCTCGTCATCGACCTCACGATGCACCATATCGGGCGGCTCGCCGAGCCGATCGCGCTCACGGTCGAGAAGGGGCGCATCACCCGGATCGACGGCGGCGCGGATGCGCGGACGCTGCGCGACTACCTGCTCGCCTATGGCGACGACAACGCCTATATGTGCCCGGCCGAGGCATCGGTGGGCGTGAACGCAAAGGCCATCGTCCGCGGCATTCAGCGCGAGGACAAGAACATCTACGGCTCGATGCATTTCGGCCTCGGAACCAACATCGATGTCGGCGGCTCGGTGAAGTCGAAGATCCACATGGACGGCGTGATCCTCGAGCCGACGCTCGATGTCGACGGCGTCCGCAAGATCGACAATGGCCGCTTCCTCGTCCCCATTGAAGGCTAAGCCCGGACCAAGCGGCCGGGCCGGGTCCCACGCGGCGGCTTCCGGCGCCGCCGCCCTCGCCGGCACAGGGGAGGACACGAGTTCCCTCGGCCGCGCGAAGCGGGTGATCCGGCGCATCATCGCCCTTGGGAACGACCGCCCCTCGCTGGTCATCCGCATCGCATGCGACGTCGGCGCCGAGATTCTCGAGAACGTGCGCAAGCCCGGAGACGACCTCAACTCGGTCGATCTTTCGCGCCACTACCAGACCAGCCGCACCCCCGTGCGCGAAGCGCTGATGCTGCTCGAGAAGGAGGGGCTGGTCGAGGTCGCGCCGCGGCGGCGCCCGCGCGTGATCCTTCTCTCCCTGCCGGAAGTGCGGGAGATCTACCGCGTCCGCGCGGCCCTGCTCGAGCTGATCGCGGGCGATGTGGCACTGCATGCATCGGAAGAAGATATCGCCCACCTCGCCTCGCTGGTCGGCGCCATGCAGCGCCACCACGAGCACCGGGATCTCAGCGGCTATATCTGGGCGAATGTTGAGTTTCATGACCGCAACACCCAGCTCGCGAACAATCGCACGGCCAAGCGCATCATCGATTCGTTGCTGCTTCGGACGCTGCCGCTCCGCCGGCTCAGCCTCTCGCAGCCCGGCCGGCTGGGGGAATCGCTCGCGGACCACGTGCATCTCGTGCACGCCTATGAGAAACGCGACCCCAACCTGGCCGCCGCGCTCATCCGCTTCAACCACATGACCGCACTCGCCACGCTCGAGCGCGTGCTCGGCGAGGCGCCGCCCGATGTCATCGCCCACGGTCCGCGCCAATGAGCGCGCGCGCCATTCTTCTCGTCCTGATGGAGCCGCCATCTTCCTTCGAAGAAGAGTTCAATTGCTGGTACGACACGGAACATGTTCCCGAGCGGCTCGCACTGCCGGGATTCGAAAGCGCGCGGCGCTACGTCTCCATCCTCGGTAGGCCCCGCTATATGGCGCTCTACGACCTCGCGGACACGGCGGTGCTCGACTCGCCCGAATATCGAAGGGTCGGCCCCGGCAATTTTTCGCCCTGGACGCGCCGCGTGCTGAGCCGCGTGCGCTCCGATCGCGTGGTGGGCGTGCAGCTCTATCCCGGCGACGCGGCAACGATCGCTGCCCCGCGGACAGTGCTGCTCCGCTTCGCCGCCGCCGAGCGCGGCGCCGAAGCCGACCTGGTTGCGCAACTGCGCGGCAGCTATGAGGGGCGCAACGACGTCCTCCAGCTCCGCCTGTTTCGCACCGTGAGCGATGCCGGCGCGAACTTTCTCGCTCTGGTCGGACTGGCCTCCACGGCCGCCGAAGAACGGATCGATTTCGGCCCCTGGGCCGCGAAACTCAACCTCGCTAACAGTTACACACCCTACTGACGAGCTATCGGCCGCTCCAGCGCGGGGCGCGTTTTTCGAGGCGGGCGCGAATGCCCTCCTCGCGATCCGCGCTGAGATAGGGGTTGGGTCCGGCGTTCAGCCTGAGCGCCGCGGGGACCGAGAGCTCCCATCCCTTGGTCGCCATTTCCTTGTAACGCCGGAGCGTCAGCGGTGCGTTGGCAACGATCGAGCGCACCAGCCGTTCGGTTTCGGCACCGAGCTTCTCGCGCGGCACGACCGCGTTGAAGAGCCCATAGCGAAGCGCGTCGGCTGCCGAAATCGCCTCGCCCGTGTAGAGCATCTGGAACGCGACCGCGCGCGGAACCAGGCGCGGCAGCAGCACGGAAGCGAAATTCGCGCCCATGCCGATCTTGACCTCAGGCATGCCGATCGCCGCGTGCTCGGCGGCGATCCGCATGTCGCAGGCGAGCGCTAGCTCGCAGCCGCCGGCGACGGCCGGTCCGTTCAGCGAGGCGATGGTGGGCTTCGGCGTTTCGAGCACCGCCTCGAAGACGTTGCGATAGATGCCCGTCATCGGGACCGGGAAGCGCCGCTTCTCGCGGGCGATCTCATCCATCTCCTTGAGATCGCCACCGGCGCAGAAGGCGCGCTCGCCCGCACCGGTGATCACGATGGCCCAGACCTCGTCGTCCTCGGCGGCATCGGTGAAGGCCTGGACGATCGCGGTCTGCAGGGCGAGGTTCAGCGCGTTCCGCCGCTCGGGCCGGTTGAGCGTGACGTAGGCGACATGATCGCGCGTCTCGTAGAGCAGCTCTGACATGAACTCACCTCTTTCTTCCGGCGGTGCTCAGAGGAATCCGATCGAAAGCCAGGGCACCGAAGCGATCACGATCAGTGCCAGCAGCAGCGCGCCGAGATAGGGAAGAATGGCGATCGCGGCGGCATCGGGATCGCACCGCCCGACCGCGCAAGCCCCGTAGTAGCCGACGCCGAACGGCGGCGTGAAGAGCCCGAGGCTCATCGCGAGAATCGCGATGATGGCGTAATGGATCGGGTGGATCCCAAGCTTCTCCGCGACCGGGAACAGGAGGGGGCCGAACAGGACGATCGCGGGAATCCCCTCCAGCACCGCGCCGAGCACGATGAAGAGGACGATCGAGAACCCGATGAACCCGATCCGCCCGCCGGGCGCTTGCGCAAGCGCCGCGGCCAGGCTCGCCGCGAAGCCGGACTGGGTGAGCGCCCAGCCCATGGCGGTCGCCATGGCGATGATCAGCATGATCGCGCTGGCGAGGCTCGCCGTCTCGCGGAGCATCGGATAGAGGCGCCGCCAGTCGAACTCGCGATAGATGACGATCCCGACGACGAAGGAATAGATGACGCCGACCGTGCTCACCTCGGTCGCCGTCGCGATCCCCGCGACGACGCAATAGCGGATGAGCAGAGGAAGAAGGAGCCCCGGCGTCGCAACGCCAAGCGCCCGCATGCGCTTGCCGAAGCCCATCCGTTTCGCCGGCGCCACGCCCTCGGCGCGGGAGCGAAGGAGCGCGGCCGCGATCAGGAACAGCGCCGCGACGGCGGCCGGCAGCAGGCCGCCGGTGAACAGGCGCTCGATCGAGAGATTGCAGACGGTGCCGACGACGATCAAAACGAGGCTCGGCGGGATCAGCTCCGCCATCGCCCCGGATGTCGAGAGCAGCGCGATCATCTCGCCGCGGCGATGGCCGCGCCGCTCCATCTCGGGAAATAGCACCGGCGTCACCGCGGCCATGTCCGCGAGCTTCGAGCCGGAGATCCCCGAGACCAGGAACATCGCGGCCACCAGCACGATGTTCAGTCCGCCCTTGAGATGCCCGACGAAGGCAGCGATCGCCTCGACCAGGCGCCGCGCGATCCCGGTCGCCTCGATCAAGAGGCCGAGCAGGACGAAGAGCGGGATCGCGAGCAGGACGAAATCGGTCATCCCCTCGTCCATCTGCCCGGCGACGACGCTGAGCGGAACGGTGGTCGCGAGCCCGAGATAGCTCAGCGTCGCCATTCCGAAGGCGAAGGCGATCGGCACGCCGATCGCGATCTCGCCGCCCAGGATCACCACAAAGAAGAGAAGAAGGTTCAGGTTGCCGAGCTCGGCGAGAAGGTCGCGCCCGAGGAAGGCGACGGCGCCGACGATGACGGTCGCGGCGAGAACGGGAAGGACGATCCGCTTCCTGCCGTCCACCAGCCGGAGCACGGCGATGATCAGCATGAAGATGAGGCCGACCACGATGCCGAGCACCGTGTAGCTCCGCGGTATCTGCAATGCCGGGGTGAAGTCCGTCGATTCGAGCCCCAGGTAGCTGCTTGCGAAGAAGGCTCCGTTCAGGATGCTGCCGATCAGCCGGCCAAGCCCCGTGATGCGCGGCACGACCGTGGGCCAGGCCACGGCGGCGAGAACTTCGAGGGAAAAGATCGCGACCAGGACGGTGCTGACGACGTCGAGGATTTCGGTGTAGGGCGGCGCCAGCCGGCGCACCAGGGCGTTGAATCCGAGATGCTCGCCGCGCCGGTAGGCCGAGACCGCGCCCAGCATCGTCAGCCACAGGAACAGCATCGTGGCGACCTCGTCGACCCAGACGATGGCGTCGCCCATGACGTAGCGCGAATAGACCTCGGCCGTGAGCACGCAGAGCTCGGCGACCAGCACCAGAGCGGCGGCCGGCTCGACGATCCGTCCGATCGCGCGGTCCAGCGCCTTGGTCCATCGCCGCCGGAGGTAGCGTTCGGAATGAGCCAGCAGCGCTTCCGCCATTGCCGCCGCGCCCGCGGCAGGCGCGGGGACCTCCTGCTCGGTGCGTCGATGCACGGACGCGCTCGGCATCTCGCGTTTCCTTCCCTCTCGACCGGCCTTGCGGCGATCATCCTGCGGCCGGCCGGGAAAACCAACCTACAGGGTGGAGTCCTTCGGTTCGGGACTCTGCGTGGCCGGCAGATGGCCGCGCCGGTAGACCATCAGCGTCCTGCCGAACGTGATGACGACGACGCCCTCCTGATTGTATCCCTCCGTCCGGATCTCGACGATCCCCGCGTACGGCCGGCTCGCCGATTCCCGTTTGGCCAGCACCTTGCTGCGAGCGTAGAGCGTGTCCCCCGCCACGACGGGGTGCGGCAGCGCGATCTCGGACCAGCCGAGATTCGCCACCGTGTTCTGCCCGAAATCGGTGGCCGAGATCCCGGTGATCACCGCGAGCGTGAAGGGGCTCGCGACGATCGGCTTGCCGAAGGGCGTACGGGCGGCATAGTCGTAATTGAAGTGGACCTGGTTGAGGCCGAGCGTGAGCAGGCTGAACCATACATTGTCCGGCTCGGTGATGGTGCGCCCGAATCGGTGCCGATAGATCCGGCCGACCTCGAAATCCTCGTAGCACATTCCCTCCCAGGTGCTCGCGGGAGTCTGCGGATTCTGCTCCGGCACCGGATTATCCTTCCGCTGGATGTGATCGAAGCGCGTGGGCGGGCCCGCTCGGCGCCTCGGGGCCGCCGATCGCGCCGGCCCGCCGGAGGCGCGCGATCTCGTCCGTGCCGAGAGCGAGGTCGGATGCGAGCACGTCGAGCGTGTCGGCGCCGACGGCGGAAGGGCCGGGTCGCGGCGGCCGGCGCTCGTGCCCGGCGAACTGCGGGAGGATGTTGGTCATGCGTAGCATGCCCGCATCTTCGTCCTCGACATCGACGAACGCCTCGCGCGCGCGCACTTGCGGGTTGGCGAGCAGCGTCTCGACCGAGCAGACGGGGCCCGCGGCGCCGCCCGCCGCGCTCAGCGCGGCGATGCATTCCTCCTGCGTGCGGGCGCCGCACCATTCCTCGATGATGGCATCGAGCTCATCGACATGGGCGACGCGAAGCGCGTTGGTGAGAAAGCGCGGATCCGCGCGCAGGCGCTCGCCGCCGATGAGGCTCAGGATGCGTTCCGCGACCGGCTGGGCGCTGCCCGAGAGCGCCATCCAGAGCCCGTCCCTGCATCGATAGACCCCGCGCGGCGCAGCATCGGGCTCGCGCTTCTCCTGCGGGCCGGGCTCGGGATGGGGCGCATCCGCGAAGCGCAGCACCTCGAGCTCCATGAACTTGAGCAGCGCCTCGTAGATCGCGAGATCGATGATCTCGCCCACCCCACTCCGCTCGCGGCGCCAGAGGGCCGCGAGAATTCCGTTCACGCCCATCAGGCCCGCCGTCACGTCGCCGAGGGGAAAGGAGGTGAGGGCAGGCCGGTCGCGCGGAAACCCGCGAATGTCGCGCACCATGACCGAGGCGATGCCGCTCATCGCCTCGGCGAGCGTGCCGAACCCCTGGCGCGAGCGGTAGGGGCCGTCCTGGCCGAAGCCGGTCATTCGCAGGATGACGAGGCCGGGATGGATCTCGCGCAGATGCTCGGGCGAGAGGTTCCATCGCTCGAGCGTCCCGGGCCGGAAATTCTCGATCAGCACGTCGAATTGCGGGAGCCAGCGCAGGAAGAGCGGCCTGGCGTCGGGATGGCGGAGGTCGAGGGCAACGCTCCGCTTGTTCCGGCTCAGCGTCTTCCAGTAGAGGCCGACCCCGTTGCGCTGCTCGCCGAGCTTGCGCACGGTATCGCCGGCCCCCGGCATCTCGATCTTGATGACATCGGCGCCGTAATCGCCAAGGATCGAGGCGGTGAGCGGTGCGGCGATCATCGTCGCGATGTCGAGCACCCGAAGGCCGGCAAGGGGCCCTCCCCTCGCCGCGGCCTTCGGCCGCTCCGCCGGCGCGTGGCAGTTCTTGATCGTCACGTTCTAGGCGATGGGCCCGACGTATTTTTCCAGAAGTGCAAAAGGCTTTTCGCCATAGGTGGTGCGCCACTTCGCGTAGAGGCCGGTCTTGGCGATGACGGTGCGGAACGAGGCCCGGTCCGGCGTGATGATCGTCTGTCCTTGGCCCGCGAGCTGCTTCTCGAGCGCCGGCTCGCCGCCGGCGATGTCCGCACGCTCGAGCAGTGCGGCGGCGTTGAGGTTGCTCGCGAGGATTTCCTGGAGCTTGGGCGGCAGCCTCTGCCAGGCGAGGCCGTTCGCCAGCATCTCGAAGGGTGTCGGCTGGTGGCGGGTGAGGGAGATGTATTTCGACACCTCGTAGTATTTGGCGCTTTCGATGCTGATGAGCGGCTGCTCGGCGCCATCGACGAGACGCGTCTGCATGGCGGTATAGAGCTCGTTGTTGTTGACCGGCGTCGGCGAGGACCCGAGCGCGCGGAAGAAGGCGAGCTGGATCGGCGCCTCGGGGACCCGAAGCTTCAGGCCCTTCATGTCGGCGGCGTTGTGCACGGCGCGATCGCTCGTGAACACATTGCGCAATCCGGCATCCCAGCCCTTCTCGAAGACGTGCAGCCCGGTCTTCTCGATCTCGGCGTGGATGTATGAGCCGAAGTCGCCGTCCATCGCCTCCCAGAGCTGCTGGTATCCGGAAAAGACGAAGGGCAGGCTGGTGTCGCTGCACGAAGGCACGACGTTGGCCAGGATGTTGTCGCCGCACTGCATCAGCTCGAGCGCGCCGGACCGCAATTGCGCGAGCATTTGCGTGTCGCCGCCGAGCTGGTTGTTCGGATAGACCTGCACCACGAGCTGGCCGCCGGATTCCTCGGTGATCTTCTTGGCGGCCTCGACGGCGCGCAGGTTCTGCGGATGCGCGACCGGCTGGTCGTGGCCGAGCTTGTAGGTGAACTCCGCGGCGTCGGCCGGGTAGTGCAGGATGCTCGCCGCGGCGACGCCAGCCGCGCCGGTCAGGAATTGCTTACGGGTCAGGCGAGGGATCGCGCTCGACGTCATGACGTGTTCCTCCTTTCGATTATGTCGACACTAATATCAGCACGCCGGAATCCGGTCAAGAACGAGAGGCCCGCAACCAGAAGGGGCGCATTTCCAAGGAGCAAGTTGAGAACATAACAGTGTTGCACGGTTCGCGGCGCCGTCCCGCCGCCGCCTTCGCCCCACACAAGGCGATCCCGAGCAATATATGTCGACAGAAGCCGGACCTCCGGCGCACGCCCGGCGCGCCGCCCCAACTGGACGCGAGGCCGCGGCGGAGGCATCATCGGGGGAACGATCGCGGAGGAGACGATGGCCCTGGTCAACGGTTCTGGTTTCTGCGCGCATTGCCGTGCGCCGATGCTCCCCCCGGGCCTCGGCCGGCGCGGCTTCCTCCGGGTGGCCGCCGCAGGCGCCGCCGGGCTCGCGCTCGCGCCCGGCCGCGCGCGCGCCCAGGCCGCGACGCCCTACAAGGCGATGCTGCTCTCCTGCGTCGATCCGCGCACCCAGGCGCCGATCGCCGGCTGGATGACGAAGCCGGTCGCGGAGAGCCACAGCATCAGCCTTGAGGGCCTCTACAGCCAGTTCACCATCGCCGGCGCGGCGGTCGGCGTCGTCGCACCCGCCTTCCCTTCGATGTGGGGGGAAACCTTCTGGGACAACTTCAGCGCAACCATCCAGTTGCACCGGATCGAGAACCTCGTAGTGGTCGATCACTCGAACTGCGGCGCGCTGCGCATCGCCTATGGTGAGGACGTGTACAACAACCCGAAGCTCGAGCTCGACGCCCACATGGCCGACGTCACCGAGCTGAAGCGGGAGCTCTCCATCCGCCACCCGGATGCCGGGTTCCAGGCCTGGTACGTCGCGCGCGATTCCGCCGGCCAGTTCACGCAGTGGAAGAACCTCATCCCGGGCCCGGTGATCGGCTGAGGCGCTTCCTCCTCAGAGATAGATCGCCCGGACGATCTCCTCGACCGGCGCGGCGCTGCCGGCCGTGGGGCCGACATCGTGGCGCTCCACCACGCGCCCGTCGCGCAGGATCAGGAACCGGTCGGCGACCGCAAGCGCCAGCGTGATGTTCTGCTCGACGATCACCATCGTCGTCCCGCGCGCCTTGAGCGCCTTCATGATCGCCGCGATCTCGTGAACCAGCCGTGGCGCGAGCCCACCCGAGGGCTCGTCGAGCAGCATCAGCCGCGGCCGCGCCATCAGCGCCCGCCCGATCGCCACCATCTGCTGCTCGCCGCCCGAGAGCAGCGCGACCGGCCGGTGGCGCTTCTCGGCGAGACGCGGAAAGCGCGCGAGCACCTCCGCTTCGAGCGCCTCGCGCGGCCCTTTCCGCACCACCGCGCCGAGCCGCAGATTCTCCTCGACCGTCATCTCCGGGAAAAGATCGCGGGCTTGCGAGACCTGGACAATGCCGTGGCGGAAAATGCGGTGCGGCGGCGCGCCGGCGAGCTCGATCCCGGCGAGCCGCACCGATCCGCCGCTCGGGCGGACGAAGCCCGAGATCGTGTTGAGCAGCGTCGATTTGCCGCTGCCGTTGGCACCGAGCAGCGCCACCACCTCGCCCTCGCGCACCTCGAGATCGACCCCGAACAGGATCTGCTTGCCGGGATAGCCCGCGGCGATCCCGCGCGCGGCGAGCAGCGCCTCAGGCATGGCCGAGATAGGCCTCGAGCACCGCGCGGTCCGCGCGCACCGCTTCCGGCGCGCCGTCCGCAACCTTGCTTCCCTCGCTCAGCACGATCACCCGGTCGGCGACCTGCATCACGAGCTCGATCGCATGCTCGATCAGCAGCACGCCGATGCCGTTCTCGCGCGCCAGCCGCCGCACCAGCGCCGCGAGCGCCTCGCGCGCCGGCGGCGCCAGCCCCACCGCCGGCTCGTCGAGCAGCACGAGCGGCGGCATCGCGGCAACCGCGCGCAAAATCTCCACCATCCGCTGCTGGCCGCCGGAAAGCCGGCCCGCGCTCTCGCCCGCGATCGCGCCGATCCCCATCCGCTCGAGCAGCGCGCGCGCCCGCCGGCTCGCCTCCCGCTCGCTTCGCCCCGATCGCGCCGCGCCGAGGACGAGCCCGAAGAAGCCGCTCGCGATCTCGGTGTGCATCCCGGCCAGCACGTTCTCGATCACCGAAAGATCAGGAAAAAGCCCGCCGTTCTGGAAGGTGCGGCGGATGCCGCGCGCAGCGATCGCATGCGGGGAAAGATTCTGGATCTCCTCGCCGCGAAAGCGGATCGTCCCTCCGGTGACCGGCGCATTGCCGGCGATCGCGTTGAAGAGCGTCGTCTTGCCTGCGCCGTTCGGCCCGATCAGGGCAGCGATCTCGCCCGGCGCCAGAGAAAGCGACACGCGGTCGACCGCGGCCACGCCTCCGAAATGCACGCTCACGTCGGACAACTCGAGCAGTTCCACCCGCCTACTCAGCAAGATATCGGTCGCGGAAAATCGGGTGCCACCGCGCGAGCAGGCTCGCCAAGCCGCGCGGCAGGAAGAGCGTCACCAGGATGATCAAGAGCCCGAATCCCAGCTCCTCGGAGCCGGGCCAGCTCGCCAGAACCTGCGGCAGCGCGGTGAGCACCGCCGCGCCGAGCACCGAGCCGAGCTGGCTTCCGAGCCCGCCCACCATGATGATCGCGAATTCGAGGATCAGCTCGGTGAGGTTGAAGGAATCCGGGGAAAGATGCCCGATCAGCGCCGCGTACATCGCGCCCGCGACGCCGACGACGAACCCGCTCCAGGCGAAGCCGATGACGATGAAGCGTTCCGTGGGGATGCCCATCGCGGCCGCCGCCGTCTCGTTGCCGCGGATCGCCATGAAGGCGCGCCCGAATCGCGAGCAGAGCAGCCGCTCGGTCGCGATCACCGCGGCCACCGCCAATGCCAGGAAGACATAGAACATGCGCGTATCGTCGAGCGGCCAGCCGAAAAGCAGCGGGCGCGGCAAAGCGAGCCCCATCGAGCCGCCGGTGAGCGGCTCGGCGCGGATATAGGTCCAGCGCATCAGCTCGCCAAAGGCGAGCGTCATGATCGCGAGATAGAAGAGCCGCACGCCGCGGAGCGCCGGAACCGCGGTGACGACGCCGGCGAGCGCGCCGGCGAGCCCCGCCGGCAGCACCGTGATCCACCACGGCAGCCCCGCTTTGGCCATCAGGATCCCCGAGGCGTACGCGCCGATCCCGAAATAGGCGACGTTGGAGAAGGCGAAGAGGCCGAGATTGCCGACCACGACATTGAAGCCGATCGCTACCGGCACGTACATCAGGACGAGATCGACGACGAATTGCTGATAGGGATTGAGGCCGAGCGGCACCGGCAGCAGCACCAGCGGCACCAGCCAGAAAATCCGCCGCGCGGCAGGCGAGGCGCCTCTCACACCCGTGCCAGCGCCTGCCTGCCGAACAGGCCGCGCGGGCGGATCAGCAGCACGAGGATCGTCACCAGATAGGCCGTGACGTCGGTGAAGACGGTGCCGACGTAGAACCCCAGCACCTCTTCCCCCACGCCGAGGAGAACCCCGCCCACGACCGCCCCGGGCAGCGAGCCGAAGCCGCCCAGCGTCATCGCCGCGAACCCGCGGACCAGCACCCACTCGCCCATGTCCGGCGTCAGCGGGACGACCATCGCGAGCAACACACCGGCGGCCGCGCCCAGCGCACCGCCCACGCCCCACATCATTCCGTGGAAGAGCGGAACGTTGATTCCGACCAGTGCCGCGCCGCGCTCGGTCTGGAACACCGCGCGGATGATCCGCCCGAGCGGGCTTGCGCGGAAGAGCAGCAGCATGAGCGCAAACAGCACCAGCACCGCGGCGGTGATCACCAGCGCATCATTCGTCACCACCGCCGGGCCGAGCATCAGCGCGCCCTCAGGGTAGGGCCGCGGCAGGTTGATCACCTGGTTGCCCCAGCGCAGCCGCGCCGCGCCGCGCAGGCTGTAGCCCACCGCCAGCGCCATCGTCGCCAGCGCCAGATGCGGCCCGCGCATGATCGGCCTCAACAGGTACCGCTGCACCAGGAAGCCGATCGCGAAGAGCAGCCCAAGCGCCAGCGCGAAGGCGGCGGCGAACGGCAGACCCGCGCCGACCAGCACGAAGCCCGCATAGGCGCCCGCCGTCGCCATGTCGCCCTGCCCGAAGTTCAGCACCGTCGTCGCCCGATAGACGAGCGTCATCGAGAGCGCGATCAGCGCATAGAGCATGCCGTTGGCGATCCCGCTCACCACCAGCTGCGGCAGCATCGCAAGCACGCTTGGGGAGCCTACTCGCCGGCGAGCGGCTTCCCCCAGGCCTCGTAGAGCGTCTCCTTGCCGGCCGCGTCGAGCCCGACCGCGTACATGCGCTCGACGCCGACATGGTCGGTGGCACTCATCGTCTCGGTGTCGGCGAGCACGCCGGTCTGGAAGTCCTTCAGCGATTCGACAGCGGCGATCCAGCTCTCGCGCGTCGGGTTGGGACCCGCCAGCTCAAAGCCCTGCACCGTGACGATCGCCACCGGCACGCCGAAATAATAGAAATTGGTCGGCACGCCGTTCGCCGGCAGCTCGCTCTTCGTCAGGTACTTGACGAAGATGTCGTGGAATTTCTTGAGCGGCCCCTGCCCGATCGGCGCCTGGAACTGATAGGGCTGGAAGAAGATCTGCTTCACCGTGTCGATATTGCCGACATCGTGCACCACCTGGTCGAAATCGGCGCCGAGCGCCCCAACCACCGGAATACGCTCCCCGTACTCGTGCATCGCGCGCAGGAACACGATCAGCGCCTGCTGGTAGAGACAGCCCATCACCGCCTGGGCGCCGGACGCCTTGATCCTGAGCACCTGCGCCGTCGCGTCCGTGGCACTCGTATCGAGGATCGTCGTCGCGACCACGCTCCCGCCATGGCTCTTGATGTACGCGCTCGACGCATCGCAATAGCCGTGCGCCCAGTCGTTGCTGTGCATGACGAGCGCGATCTTCGTCACCCCGGGCTTGCTCATCGCAAAAGCGGCCATCGCATTCCCCGAGGCCTCGCCATTGTAATCGTCAGCGAAGATCCCCGGGCTGGTCGGGATCGCGATGTGCGGGTTGGCCGCGCTGCCCATCCAGGGAACGCCGGTCGCGAGCAGCATCGGCTTGATCGCCATGGTCACGCCGCTGCACGGCTGGCCCATGATCATGAAGACCTTGTCCTGGTAGATCAGCTTCTTCGCCGCGGCGATGCCCTGCGTCTCGTTGCAGGCGCTGTCGGCGAAAACGATGTCGAACTTCCGCCCGTTCACGCCGCCCTGGGAATTAACATAACGGAGATAGGCCGCAGGCCCGTAGTCGAGCGGATCGAATGCCGAATCCACACCCGAATAGGGCCCGATCATGCCGATCTTGATCGTCGTCGCGGTGATGCCCTGCGTGTTGCCCGCCGCCATCGCAGCGGCCGCCCCGACCACCGAAAATAGTACCGCATACACGAACCGCATGCTCACCCGCCCCCACTGCACACACTGTTGCACCCATCATCGGCGCATCCGCCGCGACGTAGCAAGACCAAGGGGCTCTGCCCCTTGGAACCCCGCCAAGGGCTGAGCCCTTGGAACCCTTTCGTTTTGGCAGGCGCTGAGGGAGCGGTTTGGTCGCTTGCGCGACGCGCAAGCGACCAAACCGCTCCCTCAGCGCCTGCCAAGCGAATGGGGTCCAGGGTCCCAGACCCTGGCAGGGGTCCAGGGGACAGCGTCCCCTGGTCTTACTTACTCCGCCGGGGCGAACGGGTTCTCGGCGCTGCGGAAGGAGAGTCGGATGGGTGTGCCCGGCAGGGCGAAGCTTTCGCGCAGTCCGTTCGCGAGGTAGCGGCGGTATTCCTCCGGTGTTGCGTCGGCGCGGCTGCCGAACACGACGAAGCTTGGCGGTCGTGCCTTGGCTTCGGTGATATAGCGGAGCTTGACGCGTTTGCCGCCGACCAGGGGCGGCGGGTGGCGGGCGAGCGCGGTGGCGAGCCAGCGGTTGAGGCTGGCGGTCGGGATGCGTCGGTTCCACACCTCGGACGCCTCCGTCACCGCCGGCAGGAACGCGGTCATGCCGGCGCCGGTCAGGGCGGAGAGCGGCAGCACGGCCATCCCCTTCAGTTGCGGCAGGCTGCGTGCGAGCCGTTCCTCGATCGCCCGCTGCACGGTGACGCGCGCCTTCACCGCGTCCCATTTGGTGAGCACGAGGACGGCGGCGCGTCCTTCCTCGGCGATCAGCCGGCCGATCTCGAGGTCCTGCTCATGGATGCCGGCCGTCGCATCGACAGTCAGCGCCACGACCTCGGCGCGTTTCAGCGCGGCGATCGCGGCGCCGGCGGCGAGCGTTTCGGCGCCGGCCGAGACGCGGGCGCGGCGGCGCAGGCCGGCGGTGTCGATCAGCGCGAAGAGCGTGCCGTCGGCGGCGGTGAAGGGCAGCGCCAGGGCGTCGCGCGTGATGCCGGGTTCCGGACCCGTGACCAGCCGGTCCTCGCCGATCAGCCGGTTGATCAGGGTGGATTTGCCGGCGTTCGGCCGTCCGACGATGGCGAGCCGGAGCGCCCGCTCCTCGGCCTCGCGCACCTCGCCCGCCGGCGCGAGCCGTGCCGCGATCGCCGCGGCCAGTGCGTCGATGCCTTCGCCATGTGCGGCCGAGACGGCGAGCGGCTCGCCGAAGCCCAGCGTCCAGCCTTCGGCCGCGCCAGCCGCCCCTCTGCCTTCCGCCTTGTT
Organism: uncultured Pseudomonadota bacterium; assembly: GCA_963745975.1. Taxonomy (GTDB): domain Bacteria; phylum Pseudomonadota; class Alphaproteobacteria; order Acetobacterales; family Acetobacteraceae; genus JAKAWQ01. The sequence continues at coordinate 609,655 of CAVUZJ010000005.1, read as the reverse complement.
GATCACCGGCATCACCGGCCGGCCCAGCTTGCGCAGCCGTTGCGCGAGCTCGAGGTCGCGCGGCAGCACGCCGGCCCGCGCATCGACCACGAAGAGCACGAGCTCGGCCCGCCGCATCGCCGCCTCGGCGTGCGCCAGCATCCGCCCGCCGAGCGAACCCGCCGGCGCCTCCTCGAGCCCGGCGGTATCGACCAGCAGCACGGCCCGCCCGGCGAGCCGCGCCTCGGATTCGCGCGCGTCCCGCGTCATGCCCGGAGCGTCGCCGACGAGCGCCAGCCGGCGCCCGGCGAGCCGGTTAAATAGGCTCGACTTGCCGACATTCGCGCGGCCGGCGATCACCACCCGGGGAAGCATCGCGCCCGACACGTCAGCGCCACGCGGTGAGCGTGCCGTCGCGGAGCAGCACCAGCACGGTTCCGTCCGCGACGGTCGGCGCCTGCGCCGCCGGACCGGGCAGCCGCGCGCGATCGAGGATCTTCCCGGTTTCGGGCGCCACCGCGGCGAGCTCGCCGTTCTCGCCGGCGAGCAGCAGCCGCCCTCCCGCCAGCAGCGGCCCGTGCCACAGGATCGGCCCGCGCTCGTGCTTGGGGTTGGTGAAGAGGGGCATCACCGTGATCCAGCGAACCAGTCCCACCTCGCGCTGGATCGCCGCCAGGCGCTGGTCGGCGGTGAGCACGAAGACCCAGTCGCCGGCGACCGACGGGGTCTCGCTCCCGGCCACGTCGAGATAGAAGACCCGCCGGCCCGAGTGGATGTCCTCGGCCACCAGGACCTGGCCCATGCTGATGGCGTAGACCTCCGACCCATCGACGACGGGCAGTGCGTGCACCGCCGAGAGATCCGCCGGGCTCCCGGCCCCGAGCACCGCGCCCAGGTTGTCGGACCATTGCACCGCGCCGGTGTCGAGGGAAAGCGCAGTGAGTTCGCCCGAGGCGAAGCCCGCGATCACCAGCCCGTTGCCGATCGCGGGCGAGGGCTCGCCGAGCAGGCCGACGAGGGCGGCCCGCCCCTGGTAGGACCAGATCTGCTTGCCGCCGGCGGCGTCGAGCGCGAGCAGCTGGGCCGCGATCGTCGGCACGTAGAGCTTGCCGCCCGAGACCGTCGGCGCCGCACGCGCCGGCGCGCCGATGGTCTGGCGCCAGCGAGGCACGCCTCGCGCCGCGTCGATCGCCACCACCTCCGCCCGCCCGGTCGCGGCGTAGAGCACGCCATGGTCGAAGGAGATCCCGCCGCCCAGCTCCTGGCTGCGGTCCTTCTTTGCCTTGGTGTTGAAGCGCCAGAGCCGGGAGCCGTCGGCGAGGCGGAAGGCGCACACCACGCCCGCGGCATCCATCGTGAAGACGTTGCCGCCGGCGACGATCGGCTGGGCGGTGAGCTGGCGGCGGTAGCTTGCCCCTTCGCCGATCGAGGCGCGCCAGATGAGCTTGAGCGCCGTGCCCGCGGCGAGGGGGCCCATATGGTGCTGCGGATTGCCCCCGACCTGCGGCCAATCCGGGTTGAGAAGCGGCGGCGGCAGGACGATCGGGCTGGTGTTGGCGGTGTCCACGGTGAGATTGCGCACGGGCGGCAGCACGTCGAGCCGCTTGCCCGGCAGCGGCGTTTTCGTCGCGCCGAACCAGTCGCCGCAGCCGGCGAGAGCGAGCGGCGCCAGCAGCGCGGCCCGCCGCGTGAGCGCGCGGCCGCGGAGGCCGCCGGCCCGGCGCGATGCCTCGTGGCTCATTCAGAAAGGCGCGCCAAAAGCGCCGCCGCGCGGCCGCGCACTCCCTGCGGCGCGCTCGGATCGCCGCTGAGATCCGTGAGGGTCTTTTCCGCCGCCTTTCTATCGCCGCGCGCCATCTCGATCAGCGACTCGGCCTCCTCCGCCATCGGCCGCCATGGGTTGCCGGCGGCGAGCAGCGGCTGAAGCTCCGCCTCGAGCGGCTTCGCCTCGGCTCGGGTCTTCACCCCGTCGATCCGATGGGTCACCGAAAGCAGTCGCGCCAGGCCCGCCAGCAGCGGGTCGGCCTCCGGATCGTTCACCACTTCCTGCCAGAGGGTAACCGCGAGCTTCGTCTGCCCGGCATCGGCTGCGAGCGCCGCGGCGCGCAGCCGCGCCAGCGTGCGATAGCCGGCCGGCGTGTTGTTCCCGGCCAGGCGCGCGAAATCCGCCTCCGCCTTGGCGTTGCCCGATCCGGCGGGGGTGGAGGTCACCGCCTCCTGCGCGGCCGCGAAGTAGGCCATGGCCACGGTTCTCTGCCGGCGCGCCTGCAGCCACGCCATCCCCTGCCACGCCGCAACCCCGACCACGACGGCAACGGCCGCCGCGGCCGCGAACTTGCCGTAGCGCAGCGCCAGCGCGCGCATGCGCTCGGCGCGCAGATCCGCTTCGACTTCCTCGAAGATATCGGCCAAGTCACTCCCCTCGCCCGAGGCGGGCGCGGGACCATAAAGCCGATCCCGAGAGAGGGGAATTCCCTACGGGATCAGGCGCGGTCCCCGCGGCCCCGATCGGGCAGAACCCTCCGTTCATCCCTTCCTGGGAGGAATGGGCGCCATGCGCCGCCTCCTGCCGGTCGCCCTGCTTTTGCCGCTCCTTTTGTCCCTGGCCGCCTGCGGCGTCTCGTGGACGGTGCCGGTCGGCGCCTTCGCGGGGTTCAATCTTGCCAGCATCATGGCGCTGCACCGCACGCTTTTCGACGTCATCTGGTCGTTCGCCGCCGACCGGGACTGCTCGATCGTCTATCTCGATCAGGGCCATGGCTACTGCAAGCCGCCGGAACCCGAGCCGCCGGCGCTTCCCTATTGCACCCGCACCCTCGGCTGGATCGATTGCTGGACCGATCCGCAGGTCTTCATCGATCCGCCGCCGCAGGTGGCGGACGGGCCGTACCAGCTCTCGCCCGCCCAGGAGAGGAACCGCACGAGCGGCTGGCCGTGACCCGTGGCCGCCGCCGTGCTAGGCAATTTCCGATGCCGTTCCTCGATGGAAGCAAAAAGCAGCACCCCATCGCGCCTGGCCGCGCGACGATCGCGGCCCTCCTGGTGCTGGCGTTCCTGCTGCCGTTGCTTGCGGCCTGCGGCAAGCGCGGCCCGCCCTCGCCGCCCGGACCCGCCAACGAGATCAACTATCCGAAAATCTATCCCACGGAGTAGAGCGTAATCGCCGAAGGTGGGTGAACCGAAGGGGTGAATCACGCGAGAAAACAAAAGCCTGGAGCGGTTCGCGTGAGCGGAGGCGAACGCAAACCGCTCTGGCGCGGCGTCCGGGGCTTCAAGGTTGGACGTAGTATCCCCCGTACGCGGGATAGGGGCCGTAGGCGTAGTAGCCCGGATAGGCGGGCGGCGGGACGCGGTTTCCCTCTGCCGCCATGCACTGCGCGTAGGCCATATTGTAGGCGCTCTGCACGCTTCCGGCCGCGGCGGCCGAGTTCTGCAGCCCGAAGAGGCTGCCGAAGAGGAGGCCGCTCGCGGCGCCGATCGCGGCCCCGGCGCCCGCCTGGCCGCTCACCGAGCCGAGCGCGGCACCGGCGGCGGCGCCGAGCCCGGTGCCGACGGCGGCGCTGGCGAGGCCGCTTTGCGCGCCCGCCACCGCCGGCGAGGCGCCGCCCGTCCGCGCCGAGGCAAAGTTCCGGCAGACCGCGTCGTCCTGCTGGAAGGCGGCAAAGGTCTTTCCCGGCCCGGGCATCACGCTCACGGTCGGGCCGGTCGGCGGCGGCGGCGCACAGGCGCCGAGCGCCAGAGGCGCCAGCAACGGCAAGGCGAGGGCAAGCCGCAAACGCGGCCGCGCCCGGCCTTGCGGCGGACTCGGCGCTTTTCCCCTCTCGGGCGTCACGACGCCAACGGACATGCTCCAATCCCTGCTTTTGCCGCCTGAAATGCTACGCAAGGGGCGCGTTTCTAGCCCCGGGCCGCAGCAGCCGCGCATTGCCGATTGTGATAAAATGCAACATTGGCGCGGACGCGCCACGCCGCGCCCCGGGGCCGAGGCGCCGGCGCCCCTCAGCCCGCGCGACCGTCAGGTGCTGTGGTGGACGTAAGAACAGGCCGAAGCGGGGTGGCTCAGCACCGAAGCGACTCCGCCGACGGCGGCCAGAACGGCCAAGGCCAGGAAAATTCCCTTGATCATCGCACCCTCCTTCTCCGCGCCCTTGCGCGGATGGTGGTCCTCGACGCCTCTCGATAGCACGCGCTAGAGAGGCCGATCAACAAGACCGAAGCCCCCATGCACGGCTCCCTTCCCCCAGACGCCGCCACCGATCCCACACTGGCGGAACTGATCGCCGCGCGCCCCTTCCTCTCGCGGAGCGCGATCGACGGGCTCGTCCTTGAAGGGGTGCCGCTCGCCGCCATCGCCGCGGCACTCGGCACGCCCACCTACGTCTATTCGGCATCGACGATCCGCGCCCGCTATTCGGCGCTCGTTTCCGCGCTCGTCTCCGCCCTGGGAAGCGCCGGGCTTGCCGCGCACATCCACTACGCGGTCAAGGCGAACGACCATCTCGCCGTGCTCGGCCTTCTCGGCCGCCTCGGCGCCGGCGCCGACGTCGTGAGCCAGGGCGAGCTTTCCCGCGCGCTTGCCGCCGGGATTCCTCCCGAGCGCATCGTCTTCTCCGGCGTCGGCAAGACGGAGGAGGAGCTGGCGCATGCGCTCGCCTCCGGCATCGGCCAGATCAATGTCGAGAGCGCCGATGAGCTGCGCGCGCTCGCACGCGTAGCGCAGCACCTCGGCCGCACCGCGCCGGTGGCGCTCCGCGTCAACCCGGACGTCGACGCGCGCACGCATGCCAAGATCACAACCGGCCTCGCCCAGAACAAATTCGGCATCCCGGCGGCCGAGATTCCCGCGCTCTATGAAGAGGCCGTGGCACTCCCCGGAATCGCCCCGGTGGGTTTGGCGGTTCACATCGGCAGCCAGATCCTCTCGCTCGCCCCCTTCCGCGAGAGTTTTGCCGTCCTTGCCCGGCTCGTCCGCGAGCTCCGCGCCGCCGGCCATCCGGTCCCGCGCGTCGATTGCGGCGGCGGCCTCGGCGTTGCCTACCGCAACGAGCCCGCGCCCACCCCCGACGCGCTCGCCGGCGCGCTCGCCGGCGCCTTCCGCGGCCTCGATCTCGATCTCGTCCTCGAGCCGGGCCGCTGGCTCCTCGCGCCCGCGGGGCTGCTGCTCGCCACCGTGGTCCGCGTCAAGCCCGGCCCGGAGCGCCCCTTCGTCGTGCTCGATGCCGGGATGAATGATCTGATCCGTCCCGCCCTCTACGACGCCTGGCATGGAATCGTCCCGCTCGCCGCCGCCTCGGCCGCGTTGGAAGCAGAGGCCGTCGATATCGTCGGCCCGGTCTGCGAGAGCGCGGACACATTCGCCCGGGCCCGCGCCCTGCCGCCGCTCGCCCCCGGCGCGCGCGTGGCGATCCTCGACGCCGGCGCCTACGGAAGCGTGATGGCCTCCGCGTACAACGCCCGGCCGCGCGCCGCCGAGGCGATGGTCGAGGGCGAGCGCTGGGCGCTCATCCGCCCGCGCCAGGCGCTCGCCGATCTCTGGGCTGACGAGCTAATGCCGGAGTGGTTCTGACGGCGTTGCTCCGAAGCTTTTCCTTCACGGCAGCGGGCCCACATACGCTAACCTTGAAGGCTGGTCCTTGAAGGAGGGCGGCTTCGTGCATCCACCGGCGGACGGGACGGCCCGGCTCGAGCGGCAGCGCCTGGCCGCCCGGCTCGTGCTGGCCTTCGAACGTCTTTGGCCGCTGCTCTGGCCGCCGCTTGGGGTCATCGGCCTGTTCGTCGCCGCCGCGCTCTTCGGCCTCGTTTCGCTGCTGCCGCCCTGGCCGCACCTTGTGCTGCTGGTTCTGCTCGCCGCCGGCACGGCCGCGCTGGCGGGGCGCAGCCTCGCCCGCTTCTCCTTTCCGACCCGCCCGGCCGCGGATCGCTGGCTCGAGCTCACGAACCACCTCGTCCACCGCCCGCTCGCCGCCATCGCGGACCGGCCTGCCATCACCGGCGCCACGGCGAGCCTCCTCTGGCAGGCGCATCGCGCGCGGATGGCAGCACATCTCGCGCGGCTCCGCGTCGGGCCGCCGCATCCCAACCTCGCCGCGCGCGATCCTCGCGCGCTCAGGATAGGCCTGATCGTGGGCATCATTGCCGGCATCGGCGTCGCCGGACCCGACTCGCTCGACCGCGTGGCCGCCGCGTTCACGCCGGTCGTTCCGATGGGAGCGGCGCCGCCGGCACCCGAGCTTGCCGGGTGGATCACGCCCCCCGCCTATACCCACCTGCCGCCCTTATTCCTGCGCGTTCCCGGCGGCGCGCTTGCCGTGCCTGCCGGCTCGCGTCTCGCCGTCAGCCTGACCGGGGGCAGCGGCGCCCCGCGCCTCGCCTTCGCCGGCCGCACCGTCCCGTTCGACAAGCTCGGCCCGTCCAGCTACCGCGCCGCCACCCTGCTCGCCGAGAGCGGCCGGCTCAGCTTGACCCGCCGCGGGGCAGAGCTCGGCGCCTGGGACCTCGCGGTGATCGGGGCCACGCCGCCCACCGTCCGTTTCACGGGGCTGCCCGGCCCCGATCAGCGCAGCACCGACACGCGCTTTCCCTGGCACGCGCACGATGCCTACGGCGTCACCGGTCTCAGCGCCGTGCTGCACCTCGCCGCACGGCCGGGTGCGCCTGCCCTCACCGTCCCGATCCCGCTCGCCGGCGGGGACCCGCGTGACGAGGGCGGCACCGCGCTCGCCGATCTTACCGCGCATCCCTGGGCCGGGCTCGAGGTGACCGCCCGGCTCCGCGCCCTGAACGGCGCCGGGCTGGCCGGCGAAAGCGGCACCGTTCGCTTCCGCCTCCCCGAGATCGCCTTCCGCAACCCGCTCGCGCGCGCGCTGATCGCGGTGCGGAAAGAGCTGGTCCTCGAGCCGGACGCGCGGGAGCCCGCGATCGCGGCACTCGATGCGCTCTCGGCGACGCCGGCGGCGCGCAACGGCGATCTCGGCGCCTTCCTCAACATGCGCGCGATCGCGGCACTGCTGGCGCGCGATCTCGCCCCCGCCGCGGTCGGCCGGGCCGAGGACCGGCTCTGGCAGCTCGCCTGGCATTACGAGGAGGGCCCGACCGCCGAGACCGCCCGCGCGCTGGCCGCCGCGACCCGCGCGCTCGAGCAGGCGCTCGCCGAGGCCGGGCACCAAGGCGGGCCGCAGGAGAAGGAGATCGACCGCCGGATCGCCGCCCTGGAGCAGGCGATCCGCCAGCAGATCGAGGCCCTCGCCCGGAACCTCGCCGCCAACAGCCCCCGGCTCCCCGACCAGCTCGCCGCCCGCCAGTACGACGAGCAGACCTTCGAGCGGATGGCGGAGGAGATGCGGCAGGCGATCGCCCGGGGCGATCTCGCGACCGCGCGGCAGGAGATGGCCGAGCTGCAGAACCTGCTCAGCCAGTTGCAGAATGCCCGCCCGCTGACGCCGCAGGACATGGCGCGGGCGATGCAGATGCAGAAGGGCCAGCAGGCCCTGGCCGCGCTCGGCGATGTCGTGCAGCGCGAGGCGGGGCTGCTCGATCACGCCGAGCGCCGGCTGGCTTCGCCCTTGGTTGTGCCTCCGTCATCCGGGTCCGCCCAGAACCCGGGGCAGGGAGCCGCGGACGCCGAGCGGGGCGCGGACCAGACCGTCCAGCAGGCGCTGCGCCAGGTGCTCGGCGTGATGATGAGCAGCTTCTCCGACGCCATGGGCAAGATCCCGCCGGCGCTCGGCAAGGCGGATATCGCCATGCGCGGCGCGGCCGGGGCCCTCGGCGCCGGCGAGGACCGGCCGGCCGCCGCCGCCGAGCGCGAGGCAATCGCCGATCTCCAGCAGGGCGGGCGGCAGGCGATGGCGGCGATGGCGGCCGCGGCCAGCGCGGGGGCCATGCAACCCGGAGCCGGTGGGGCCGGCTTCCTGATGGAGGGCGGCCCGTTCGGGGGCAACCCGAACCAGGGCGGGTTGGGCCGCGCGCCGGGCATCGGGCTCGACCCGCTGGGACGGCCGACCGGCGATCAGATCGACGGCGGCAACCCCAACGGCTTCGTCAATATTCCGAACGGCGACGTCGCCGCGGAGGCGCGCGCGATCCAGCAGGAGCTGCGCCGCCGCGAGGCCAGCCCCGACCTGCCGGTGCCAGACCGCGACTACATCGACCGCCTGCTCAAGCAATTTTAGAAGCTGGCTCGACGGGCAGGCGGCGTGAGAGGAGGGGTCAGGGCCGCACGGGGCCGAGGCCGAGGAGCGCGTAAAGGCGCTGGCTGGGCGGCCAGGCATGCATCACCGCTCCGCGGTACGCGTAGCCGGCCCAGACGAGCAAGGCGATGAGGGCAAGGCTCACCAGCCAGCCGAGCCACGCCGCTCCGTTGTGCCCCTGACGCGGCTCTCTCGCCTCCGGTGCCGGGGGCACTTCCCCTGAGCCGGCCGGCCCGAGTGCGAAGGGCCGCGCCCGCGGCGCCTCCCGTTGCGGGATGGCGAGCTGGGACGGGCCCTGGGGCGCTACCTCCGGCGCTGCCTCCGGCTCCGCCGCGCCCAGGCGCTCCGAAGCTGGGGGCGCGGGCGGGTCGGGCGCGGGTGGAGGCGCCGGCAGCACTTCTTCCGGCTCCGCCGAAGCCGTCTCCGCTGCCCCCTCCGGCGGCACCGCAACGAGCGCCCATTCCGTCCCGCAGCGGCCGCAGCGCAAGGTCCGGCTGCCCGCGCCGAGCAGCGGCTCGGGCACCTCGTAGACCGCCGCGCAGGATGGGCAGAGAACCCGCATCACGCGAGAATCGGTCGGCCCCGGAGCCGAGGCAAGCCCCGGGGCCGAGCGATTCCCGCCCCGCCGGCGCCCGATCGGGCGTCCCGGCATGGCAGCGGACATGCCATGCTGCAGAAATGACAAGCCACGTGGCCGGGAGAGAATGGTCCGATTCGAGCACGTCGGTCTGAGCTACGCCGCGCCGGGCAGGGAGCGCCCCGCGTCGGTCCTGCGCGATCTCTCCTTCGAGATTCCGGAGGGCGGATTCCGCTGGCTGCTCGGCCCCTCGGGGGCCGGCAAGACGAGCGTGCTCCGGCTCATGTACCTTGCCGCCCGGCCGAGCGAGGGAACGCTCACCCTGCTCGGCACCGAGATCGCGCGGGCCGGCCGGCGCCAGCTTCCCGGCCTGCGCCGGCGGATCGGCGTCGTGTTCCAGGATTTCCGGCTGCTGCCCCATCTCTCGGCCTTCGACAACGTCGCCCTTCCGCTGCGCATCGGCGGCCGGCCGGAGGGGCAGATCCGCGCCGACGTGGCCGAGATGCTGCGCTGGGTGGGGCTCGCCGGAAAGCTCGAATCCCCGCCCGAAACTCTCTCCGGGGGCGAGCAGCAGCGGGTCGCTATCGCCCGCGCGGTGATCGCCCGGCCTCGCCTCCTCCTCGCCGACGAGCCGACCGGCAATCTCGACGAGGCGCAGGCCGAGCGGCTGATGCGCCTCCTGCACGAGCTGGTTCGGCTGGGCACCACGGTCGTCGTCGCCACCCACAACGAAGCCCTGGTCGCCCGCCACGCCGCGCCCGCGCTTCGCCTCGACCATGGCCGGCTCGCCGCACATGGCTAGATCGAAGCTGCGGCCGGCGGGATTCGACGATCTCGGGCTGCAGCGCGCGCTCTCCGACCGGCTGCTGCCGTTCCTGGTCGCCGCCATGGCGTTCCTCGCCGCCCTCGCGCTTGCCGGCTCGGTTGCGGCCGCAGCCCTTGCCCGGCATTGGCAGCAGGGGGCCGAGGCCGTGCTCACCGTCCAGGTTCCCGACCCGACGTCCCCATCGGCCGCCGGCGGCGCCAGCCGGCTTACGGAAGTGCTCGCCCTCCTGCGCGCGGAGCCGGCGGTGGCCGCGGCCCGCCCGCTCTCCGAGGCCGAGCTCGACGCGTTGCTCCGCCCCTGGCTCGGCGCCGCCGCCGGCCGCCTCGCCCTGCCGCTGCCGGCGGTCGTCGCAGTCCGCCTGGCGGCGCCCGACGCGCCGCTCGCGGCACTTTCCGCCTCGCTCGGCGCCGCGGCGCCCGGCACCCTGGTCGAAAGCCACGGCGTTTGGGTGCGGCGCCTGGCCGCGCTGGCCCGCAGCCTCCAGGCCTGCGCGGCGGTGGCGCTCCTCGTGGTGGCCGCGGTCGCCGTCGCGGTGGTCGCGGTCGCGACCCACGCCGGGATCGCCGCCCGCCGCGAGGCGATCGAGATCGTGCACGGCCTCGGCGCGTCCGACGGCTACATCGCGGCGCGCTTCGCGGGCCGGGCCACGCGCCTGGCCGCGATCGGCGGCGCCGCAGGCGCGCTCGCGGCCCTGCCGGTGCTGCTGACGCTGGCCGGCCTGGCCGCGCCCTTCGGGGAGCTCAATGCGCCGGCCGCGCCCGCGGGCGGGATGGAGGCGGGCGGGCTGCCGGCATTGCTCTGGCTCGCCCTGCCGCTCCTGCCCGCGATCGCCGCCGCGATCGGCTATCTCACGGCGCAGGCGACCGTGCGCAGCTGGCTCCGCCGGTTGCCGTGAGGCGGCGGAGGCAGGGCTTTGCCGCCGGCCTGCTGCGCCGGACGGCCGTGGTGCTCTTCGTCCTCGTGCTCGCCTGGGGCGCCGGCTTCGTCTGCTTCCTCGCCCGCATCCTCACCCCGACGGCGGAGCCGGTGCCGGCCGAGGGCATCGTCGTCCTTACCGGCGGTTCCGGCCGGCTCGAGGAAGCCTTCCGGCTGCTGCTCGGCGGCGCCGCGCCGCGCCTCCTCGTCTCGGGGGTCGCCCCGGGCACAGGGCTCGAGGACCTCGCTCGCCTCTCGGGCGTTCCCGAGGCACGGCTCGACGGGCGGGTGGTGCTCGGCCACAGCGCCGCCACCACGGCGGGCAACGCCCGCGAGGCGGCGTCCTGGGCGCATGAACTCGACCTTACCAGCCTGATCCTGGTTACTTCGTTCTATCATATGCCGCGGGCGCTCCGGGACTTTCGCCGCACCCTGCCGGGCGTGCGGCTCGAGCCGGTGAGCGTGCCCCCGCCGAACCCGCCGCCCGAGTGGCAGCGCGATCTCTGGCGCGTGGTGCTCGGCGAATACACGCGCTGGCTGGCAGCCGAAGCCGGCCTGGGCTCCCTGGTCGTCTTCTGGGAGAGGGGGCAGGCGGCGTGATCCTGCTGCGCTCGGCGCTCTATAACCTCTATTTCTGGACGGTGACCGCCGCGATGGCGCTCGCCTCGCTGCCGGTCCGGTTCCTCTTTCCCGGCAAGGCGCTGGGGTTCGGCAAGGTCTGGGCCCGCGCCATTCTCGGCGGGCTCGGCCCGCTCGCCGGTGTCCGGCTCGCCGTGACCGGGACCGAGCATCTGCCGGCGGCGGGGCCGGCGCTGATCGCCTCGCAGCACCAGTCGGCGTTCGACACCCTGGTCTGGCTCTCGCTCGTGCCGCTTCCCGCCTATGTCGTGAAGCGCGAGCTCCTCCGGGTTCCCTTCTTCGGGCCCATGCTCCGCCCGTCCGGGCAGATCCCGGTGGACCGCGCGGGCGGGGCGGCCGCCATCCGCGGCCTGCTCGCCGACGCCGACCGCGCGATCGCCGCCGGCCGCCAGATCATCATCTTCCCCGAAGGCACGCGCGTGCGGCCCGGCGCCGTGGGCCAGCTGCAGCCGGGCGTGGCCGCTCTCGCCACCCACACCGGCCTCCCGGTGATCCCGGTGGCGACCGATTCGGGCCGGTCCTGGGGACGGCGCGGCTTCCGCAAGCGACCGGGGACCATCCATATCGCGATCCATCCGCCGCTGGCTCCGCGCCTGCCGCGCCAGGTCCTCCTCGCCCGCTTGGGCGCGCTCTATGCGGCCGGGCCGGGGACCGCGGCGGCACTTGTGGAAAACTCTGTGGAGGGCTCGGCGCCCGGGTTCCCGGGCGATCACAGGAACCTCTCCCATTCTCCTGATTGAAGCTGGTTTTTTGCCTCCAAAAGGATCCCGTGCCCTGCCTTGTGCGAGGGTGTGGATGACGCGCGCCTCATAGCCGGCGGCTGGCGGCCTCTTGGGGCGGACTTGTATTCTGGCCCGCATGCGCCGCTCCCTTCGCCGCCGTCTCCTCGCCCTGCTCGTCATCACGCCCGTCCTCCTGGTCGCGGCCGACTCCGTGGTCTGGCTGGTCGCGGCCCGGCAAATTGAAGCGGCGTTCCACGACTGGGTGGCCGCCCGCCGCAGCGAGGGCTGGCAGGTGCAAACGGGTCCCGAGCGCCTCGGTGGCTGGCCGTTATCCGCTTGCGTGACCGTCGCCGGCTTCGCGATCTCCGGCGGCCAGGCTTTGGTGCCGGGCGGCCTCGCCTGGCGCAGCTTCCGCCTTCTTCTCAGCGTCGATCCGCTCACCCCGCGAAGGCTCCGGGTGCGCGCCCAAGGAGAGCAGCGCTTCCGCATCGCGGGCAGCCCCGAGATCGCGCTCGCCGCGAGCCGGATCGAGGCGGCGCTCCCCCTCTTCGCCGGTTCGGGCCCGGCGGAGAGCATGGCGATCAACGCGACCGAGCCGAGGCTCGGGCCGGCCGGCCTCGATCCCGACCTGATCCGGGCGGGGACGCTCGGGGTTGAGGTTTCGCTGGCCTCGTCCGCCGTTGGCGCCGGCCAGCCCGGCATCGGAACCCGGGCCGCGGCGGTCGCGGGAACGCGGCCGGAGCTCCAGCTCCAGGTGCACGCCACGTCGGTCCGCATCGCCCACGCCGGGCTCGCCGCGCTGGGCCGGGACATCGCGCTCGTCTCGCTGGCGGCGGTCATGACCGGCCCGTTGCCCTCCGGCCCGGCCTGGACGGCCGAGCTCGGCGCCTGGCGCGACGGCGGGGGCGCCCTCACCGTGCGGGACTTCTCGCTGATCTGGGGGCCGCTCGCGGTCGGCGCCGCCGGCCGGCTGGTCCTGGACCGGGCGATGCAGCCGGCGGGGGAGGCGACCGCGCGAATCCTCGGCTATACGGCCGCGCTCGACGCCCTGGTGGCGCACGGCAGCATCGGCCCGGGCGCGGCCACGGCGGCCAAGGCGGTGCTGATGCTGCTGGCCCACCCTGCCGCTACCCCCGGCGCCCCGCCCGAAGTGGACGTGCCGCTCAGGCTCGAGGACCGCACCTTGAGCGTCGGCAGCATCCCGCTCCTCGAGGTCCCGGCACTGTCCTGGCCGCCGGACCCCTGAGAAAGACCAAGGGGGCTCTGCCCCCTTGGAACCCCCGCCAGGGTCTGGGACCCTGGCAGGGGGTCCAGGGGGACAGCGTCCCCCTGGCCTTCTCGGTCAGCGGCTGGCGAGCTCGCCGTTGCGGCTCGGCGGCAGCATCCAGCAGGGCAGTCTGTGGCGTGCGAGGATCGGGCAGGCGGCGTGCGCCTCTGCGGCCGAGAGGTCCAGCACGCGGGCGCGCCAAACCGGCCGGCCGGCGAGGTAGGCGCGCTCCACCGCCGCCCTGCCGTTCCGCAGGATGCGTTCGGTGAGGTCGGAGACGTAGACGGCCATAGGCTCGCTCGCGTAGGCGGCCACCTGCACGCCCCAAGGTCCGTCCGTCACTCCCTCGTCGGGGGACGGGACGGGGACCGGCTCGGGGGCTGCCTGGGCGGCGGGGATCAGCTCGTGCAGCGGGCTGCGCGCGGCGACCTCGGGCCCGGACGCGGGGGCGTTCTCCTCGGCGAAGCCCTCGTTGAGCACGGCCATCATCTCGCCGTCCACCTGCGGAATCGTCTGCGTGCCCAGCACCACGCCGATCAAACGCACGTCGCCGTGCTCGGCGCTCGACACGAGGTTGTGGCCGGCCGCGTAGGTGTAGCCGGTCTTCATCCCGTCGGCCCCCGGGTAGGCCTTGAGGAGGTTGTCGTCGCTCACGACCCAGCGGCCGTGGAAGAGGAAGCGCCGCGTGCTGAACCAGTGGTACTGGTCCGGGAAATCGATGATCAGCCGCCGCGCCAGGATCGCAATATCCCGGGCGGTGGTCACCTGGCCCGGGTCCGGCAGGCCCGAGGGGTTGCGGAAGGTGGTATTCGCCATCCCCAGCGCATGGGCGCGCAGCGTCATCATCTCGGCGAAGCGGGGGATGCTGCCGCCGCCGAGATACTGGCCGAGCGCGGTTGCGACATCGTTCGCCGAGAGCGTCACCATGGCGAGGATCGCGTCCCGCACGCTGATGGTGGCTCCCGGCGGCAGGCCGAGCTTCACCGGCTCGACCGAGGCCGCCTCGTAGGTCATCGGGATGCGCGTCTCGAAGCTGATCCGGCGGTCGCGCAGCCCCTCGAAGGCGAGGTAGAGCGTCATCAGCTTGGTCAGGCTGGCCGGGTAGCGAATGGCGTCCGCGCGGTACGCGTTCAGCACCCGCCCGCTCGCCGCATCGACGACGATGTAGCTCGGATGGGCGAATCCGTCCTCGGCGCGCGCCGGGGCGATGGTTGCAAGCCAGAGGCAGACGCCGAGCGCGAGCGCCGAGGCAAGGCCGAAGCTTCGAGGGCGGAGTCTGCGCGTACCCGGGCCGTGGCCGGCACGCCTGGGATATTTCCGAGCCCCGCCGCGCCCCTCGGACCACGCCGGAACCGCGGGCCGTCGCGGGCGCGACGCGCCCTCCTCGCTCTCCATCCCGCCGCCTCTCCCTCGCAAGCCCGCCGAGGCTGCGGAGTATAGCTTGGCCCGTCAAGGCCTGTCCAGAGGCAACGATTGCGAAAATTAAGTTGGAACAAAGGATTAACAGGTGGACTTCCAGCTCCCTCGCGACTGGCCGCAAGGGGCCGTCCGGGCTATGTTTGTGCAACGCACAAATTTCACTTGCAAAGCGGCGCGCGCCGTCCTAGGTGCCGTTTGTGCTGCATTGCAGCAAGCCGGTTCGACAGCGGACCGATAGCGGCAGGGGACGCGCCCCTGGCCTCTTCCTCGGCCGCCTGGCAGCAATCTCAATGGAGCAGGAAATGACGGTCAAGGCAAAGGGCAGCGAAGCGTCGGATGCAGTCGCTTCCGTAACGAGCGGGTTCGAGCAGACGGCCACGGCCATCAAGGACGGCATGTTCAAGGCGACGGCGGGCTTCCAGACAACCCAGGCGCAGGTCAAGGAAAACGTGGAGAAGGCCATGAAGACGGCTGAGGAAATGCTGGCTTTCAACCAGGGCAACTTCGAAGCGGTCGTCAAATCGGGGAAGATCTGGTCGAGCGGCGTGCAGGAGATCACCCAGCAGGTGGTGGCCTCCGCGCAAGCCTCCTTCGACGAGACGCTGGCGACCTGCCGCGCGCTGAGCGGGGTGAAGTCGCTCAAGGAGGCGGTGGATCTGCAGGCGTCTCTCGCCCGGTCCTCCATGGAGAAGGCCGTCGCCGAAACCGGCCGCATCACCGACGCTTCGGTGAAGCTTGCCGAGCAGGCCATGGCCCCCCTGACGCAGCGCTATGCGCTCGCGGTGGAGAAGTTCGCCCGGACTGCGTAAGCGCACCGCGTGGGGTCGTGATTTTGCCGTCCGTCGCGTTCGCGGACTGCAAGCTTTCGCTGCCAGCAGGGCGGCCGCGAAAGGCAGTGCGGGTCCCGTAGCGGCACGATGAGCCTTGTGCCACCTTCGTTTGTGCAGGTTGGCCCTTGTGCAGGTTGGCCGGCAGGCGGGCGGCAGGACGATCGCGAGGGGCCGGAGATGAACCGCAAGGGCGTCTCCGGCCCCTTTTGCATGGCGGGCGCGTGCGTCGCATGCGCGCCACGCTTGCAAACAAGCCCGTGTAGAATCTTGCAGAGCCCTTTTCCGACCGGGCCGCGTTCCGATATGGTTTTGCCATGGACCGCGTCGCGCCCTCGGTGCCCCTCTCGCCCCGGCCTCCCACGGGGCTCGGCCGTGTGCGACGGCCCAAGGCAAGGAACGGCGTGGCCGGGGAAGGCGGGCGGCGCCCCGCGTCGGGCGCCCGCCGGGTGGAATCCCGATGAGCGACAACGACAGGCAAGGCGGCAACGGCCCTTCCACGGGCGTCGTGGTGCGGGCGCGCCCGAAGACGCGCAAGCCCGCGATGTACAAAGTCCTGATGCTGAACGACGACTACACGCCGATGGAATTCGTGGTCCATGTGCTCGAGCGGTTCTTCCAGAAGACTCGCGAGGAAGCCACCCGCATCATGCTGCACGTTCATCGCCGGGGTGTGGGCGTATGCGGCGTCTATACCTATGAGGTCGCCGAGACCAAGGTGACGCAGGTCATGGATCTCGCACGACAGAACCAGCACCCTCTCCAATGCACGATCGAGAAAGAATGATCGTCCTTAATCCCCGGTTGCCCGTAGAATCCGGCCGGTCCCGGCCGCTTCTGCCGGCAGGCCGCACTTCGTAAGGGAGCGCCGCAGCCATGCTATCCCGCAATCTCGAGCAGACGCTCCACCGGGCCCTCTCGCTCGCCAGCGAACGCCACCACGAGTACGCGACCCTCGAGCATCTGCTCCTCGGCCTCGTCGACGACACCGACGCCACCACCGTGCTCCGCGCCTGCGGCGTCGATCTCGACAAGCTGCGCCAGGACCTCACCGAGTTCCTCGACAAGGACCTCTCGGGCCTCGCGACCGACCGCCCCGGCGATCCCAAGCCCACCGCCGGCTTCCAGCGCGTCGTCCAGCGCGCGGCGATCCATGTCCAGTCCTCCGGCCGCGAGGAGGTCACCGGCGCCAACGTCCTCGTCGCCCTCTTCAGCGAGCGCGAGAGCCACGCCGTCTATTTCCTCCAGCTCCAGGACATGACGCGACTCGACGCCGTGAACTTCATCAGCCACGGCATCGCCAAGGCGCCCGGCCGCAGCACGACGCGCCCGGTGCAGGGTACCGGGCCGGGCCAGGACGGCGAGGGGACGTCCGAGCGCGACGAGAAGCCCTCCCGCCGCGGCCAGGACGCGCTCTCCAACTATTGCGTCAACCTCAACAAGAAGGCGCTCGCCGGCCGGATCGACCCGCTGATCGGCCGCGAGATCGAGATCGAGCGCACCATCCAGATCCTCTGCCGCCGCACCAAGAACAACCCCCTCTACGTGGGCGATCCCGGCGTCGGCAAAACCGCCATCGCCGAGGGGCTCGCCAAGCGCATCGTCGAGGGCAGCGTGCCCGAGGTGCTCGCCCGCTCCACCATCTATGCGCTCGACATGGGGGCGCTGCTTGCCGGCACCCGCTACCGCGGCGATTTCGAGGAGCGGCTCAAGGCCGTGGTCGCCGAGCTCGAGAACCAGCAGGGCGCCATCCTCTTCATCGACGAGATCCACACCGTGATCGGCGCCGGCGCCACCTCCGGCGGCGCGATGGACGCCTCGAACCTGCTCAAGCCGGCGCTCGCCTCGGGCACGCTCCGCTGCATCGGCTCGACCACCTACAAGGAATTCCGCAACTATTTCGAGAAGGACCGCGCGCTGGTCCGCCGCTTCCAGAAGATCGACGTGAACGAGCCCTCGCTCGAGGACTCGGTGAAGATCCTGCGCGGCCTCAAGTCCAACTACGAGAAGCACCACAAGGTCCGCTACACCGAGGAGGCGATCCGCGCCGCCGTCGAGCTTTCGGCCAGGTACATCCATGACCGCAAGCTGCCGGACAAGGCGATCGACGTGATCGACGAGGTCGGCGCCTCGCGAATGCTGCTGCCCGAGCACAAGCGGCGCAAGACCGTGACGCTGCGCGACGTCGAGGAGATGGTGGCGAAGATCGCCCGCATCCCGCCCAAGTCGGTCTCCGCCGACGACAAGGAGACGCTGCGCAATCTCGAGCGCGACCTCAAATCCATGGTCTTCGGCCAGGACAGGGCGATCGAGGCGCTCGCCGCCGCGATCAAGCTCTCGCGCGCGGGGCTGCGCGAGCCCGAGAAGCCGATCGGCAACTATCTCTTCAGCGGGCCGACCGGTGTGGGCAAGACCGAGGTCGCGCGCCAGCTCGCCGCCACCCTCGGCATCCAGCTCACCCGCTTCGACATGAGCGAATACATGGAGCGGCACTCGGTCTCGCGCCTGATCGGCGCGCCGCCGGGCTATGTCGGCTTCGACCAGGGCGGCCTGCTCACCGACGCCATCGACCAGCACCCCCACTCGGTGCTTCTGCTCGACGAGATCGAGAAGGCGCACATCGATCTCTTCAACATCCTCCTCCAGGTGATGGACCACGGGAAGCTCACCGACCACAACGGCAAGACGGTCGATTTCCGTAACGTCATCCTGATCATGACCACCAACGCCGGCGCCGCCGACCTCGCCCGGCCGACGATCGGCTTCGAGCGCGAGGCCCGCCACGGCGAGGACGACGAGGCGATCAAGCGGATGTTCACCCCGGAGTTCCGCAACCGGCTCGACGCGACCATCGCCTTTGCCGCCCTCACCCCCGAGGTCGTCGCCCGCGTCGTCGAGAAGTTCGTCATGCAGCTCGAGGCGCAGCTCGCCGACCGCAACGTGACGATCGAGCTCTCCTCGGCCGCCAAGGAATGGCTGGCCGAGAAGGGGTACGACCGGCTCTACGGGGCCCGCCCGCTCGCCCGCGTCATCCAGGAGCACATCAAGAAGCCGCTCGCCGAGGAGCTCCTCTTCGGCCGGCTCGCCCGCGGCGGCGCCGTCAAGGTCACCCTCAAGGAGGGGGCCCTCGCCTTCGAGTTCATCGAGGCGACCCCGCCTGCCCTGCCCCGTCCCGAGGGCGAGGAGGACGGCGAGCGCGAGTCCGAGGTGGTCGAGTAGGCCGCCCGGGACGCCTGAACCAATCGCAATCCGCCGGCAAGCCGGGAAAGAGATAAGCGACATACGGCTGCAATAAGGCTATGCCATTTGGCCATCCGGGCGCGCGTCCGGCCCTGGGGTAGGCCTATGGCCGCCTTGTTTTCGCCCCGCCGGCGCGACAACTCCGCCCTGGCGGCGGGGTAAGGCCGCGCACGAGGGGACCGATGGACGAACGTACCGATCCGGCAACGGCAAGAAGCTACGGCGCTCCGCCCGCGAGCCGTGAGATCGCGCGACCGCCCGCCGTCCGCCGCCGCCGCCGCGTCCTTCCCGCCCTCCTCGTCCTCGCGCTGATCGCCGGCGCGGTCTTCTGGGCCCATCCCTGGGGCCACGGACCGGCCAAGGGACCGCCCCCGACCCCGCCCCAGCCCGTCGGCATCGCCACCGCCACCACCGGCGAGATGCCGGTGATCCTCAATGCGCTCGGCACCGTGACACCCTTCAACACGGTGACGGTGATGACCCAGATCAACGGCCAGCTGATGAACGTCGGCTTCAAGGAAGGCCAGATGGTGGAGAAGGGCCAGTTCCTGGCCCAGATCGACCCGCGTCCATACGAGGCGGCGCTCCAGCAGGCCGAGGGCCAGCTCGCCCACGACACCGGGCTCCTCAATCAGGCGCGAAGCGACCTCGCCCGCTACCAGCGGCTGCAGGCGCAGAACTCGATCGCCGAGCAGCAGGTCGCCGACCAGCAATTCCTGGTCCAGCAGTACGAGGGCACGGTCAAGGTCGATGAGGGAACGATCGCCAACGACAAGCTCAACCTGACCTACTGCCACATCACCTCGCCGATCACCGGGCGCGCCGGCCTGCTTCAGGTCGATCCCGGCAACTACGTCCAGACCTCGAGCACGAGCGGCATCGTCGTCGTCACCGAGCTCGACCCGATCAGCGTCATCTTCACCCTGCCGCAGAACGATATCGCGGCCGTTACCGAGGCGATGCAGTCCGGACCGCCGCTTCCCGTCACGCTTTATGACAGCACAAATACGGAAAAACTCGCGACCGGCACGCTCTACGCGATGGACAACCAGATCAACGTCTCGACCGGCACGGTCGAGCTCCGCGCGAGCTTCCCGAATCCGAAGAACACGCTCTTCCCCAACGAGTTCGTCAACGTCGAGCTGCTCGTCAACACGCTGAAGAATGCCGTGCTGGTGCCGGGTGCTGCGATCCAGCGCGGCGCCCCCGGAACATTCGTCTATGTCGTCAATTCCAATGGCACGGTCGCCGTGCAGAAGGTGGTGCTCGGGCCCAACACCGCGAGCGAGACCGCCATCACCTCCGGCCTCGCCGCCGGCGCCAAGGTGGTGACCGACGGGGCCGATAGACTGCATCCCGGCGCCAAGGTCACCGTCGTCGCCCCGGCGGCGGCCTCCGCAAAGCCGCCCGCTCCTGCCGCGCCCCCAGCGCCCGCGCCCAAGCCCCAGCCGTGAGCGGCGCCCGCCCGGCCTGAGCCCCCCGGCATGAATCCCTCGCGCCTCTTCATCCTCCGCCCGGTCGGCACCTCGCTCTTCATGGTGGCGATCCTGCTCGCCGGCCTGCTCGCCTACGGCCTGCTGCCGATCTCGGCGCTGCCCGAGGTCGATTACCCGACCATCCAGGTCACCACCTTCTATCCCGGCGCCAGCCCGGACGTGATGGCGACCTCCGTCACCGCGCCGCTCGAGGTCCAGTTCGGCGAGATGCCGGGGCTCAACCAGATGTCCTCGACCTCCTCGGCCGGCGCCTCGGTCATCACGCTCCAGTTCGACCTCTCGCTCTCGATCGACATCGCCGAGCAAGAGGTCCAGGCGGCGATCAACGCCGCCAACAGCCTCCTGCCCTCCGGCCTGCCCGCCCCGCCCATCTACGCCAAGTACAACCCCGCCGACGCGCCCATCCTCACGCTCGCCGCGACCTCCGCCGTACTGCCGCTCACCACGGTCGAGAACGACGCCGACACCGTGCTCGCGCAGAAAATCTCCCAGCTGCCCGGCGTCGGGCTGGTCAGCATCAGCGGCGGCACCGCACCCGCCGTCCGGGTCGAGGTCAACCTCCAGAAGCTCGCTGGCTACGGCCTCAATATCGACGACCTGCGCACCACCATCGGCAATCTCAACATCAACCTGCCGAAGGGCAATTTCGACGGCCCGGCGCAGTCCTACACGATCAACGCCAACGACCAGCTCGAGAGCGCCGGTCAGTATCTGAGCGCGGTGATCGCCTACCGCGACGGCGCGCCGGTGCGCCTCTCCAACGTCGCCTCGGTCGTCCAGGGGCCGGAGGATGCCGAAATCGGCGCCTGGTCCGACACCACGCCGGCCGTCATCCTCAACATCCAGCGCCAGCCCGGCGCCAACGTCATCGCGGTGGCGGACGGCGTCAAGGCGCTCCTGCCCAAGCTCACCGCCTCGCTCCCCTCTTCGATCCAGGTGGCAACGATCGCCGATCAGACGACCACCATCCGCGCCTCCGTCCGCGACGTCGAGTTCGAGCTCACGCTCGCCGTCGTGCTCGTCGTGATGGTGATTTTTCTTTTTCTCCGCAGCATTCCCGCCACGATCATCCCGAGCCTCTCAGTGCCGCTCTCCATCGTCGGCACCTTCGGGGCGATGTACCTGCTCGGTTTCAGCCTCGACAATCTTTCGCTGATGGCGCTCACCATCGCCACCGGCTTCGTCGTCGACGACGCGATCGTGATGATCGAGAACATCTCCCGCTACGTCGAGCAGGGCCTTCCCGCGCGCGAGGCGGCGATGCGCGGCGCCGGCGAGATCGGCTTCACCATCATTTCGCTCACCGTCTCGCTGATCGCCGTGCTGATCCCGCTGCTCTTCATGGGCGACGTCGTCGGCCGCCTCTTCCACGAGTTCGCGCTTACGCTCGCCGTCACCATCGTCATCTCGGCGATCGTCTCGCTCACCCTCGTCCCGATGCTCTCGGCGAGGTTGCTGCGCCGCGATCCCGGCACCGAGCGGAGCCGCATCGGCGCCGCCAGCCGCCGCTTCTTCGATGGGCTGATCGCCGCCTACGATCGCGCGCTCAACGTCGTGCTGGACCATCAGCCGACGGTGCTCGCGATCGCGATCGCGACTCTCGCCCTCACCGTCGCCCTCTACATCGCGATCCCCAAGGGCTTCTTCCCGACGCAGGACACCGGCGAGATCCAGGGCATCACCCAGGCGGCGCAATCGATCTCCTATTCCGACATGGTCACCCGCCAGCAGGCGCTCGCGAAAATCATCCTCAAGGACCCGGACGTCACCGGCCTCTCCTCCTATGTCGGCGTGGACGGCACCAACGTGACGCTGAACAGCGGCCGCTTCCTGATCACGCTCAAGCCGCGCGATCAGCGCAACGCAAGCGCCACCGAGATCATCGCCCGCCTCCAGCAGGCGGTCGCCAATGTGCCCGGCATCGCGCTCTCGATGCAGCCGGTGCAGGACCTCACCATCGGCGACACGGTCAGCGCCGCGCAATACCAGTTCGTGCTCGAGAACGCGAACGCGGGCGCCTTCACCACCTGGGTGCCCAAGCTGCTCGCGAGCCTCCAGAAGCTGCCCGAGCTCTCGGATGTCACCAGCGATCTTCAGGAGAGCGGCCTTAGCGCCTATATCGACGTCGATCGCGCCAAGGCGGCGAGCCTCGGCATCACCATGGCGACCGTGGACAACGCGCTCTACGACGCCTTCGGCCAGCGCATCATCTCGACCATCTTCACCCAGTCGAACCAGTACCGCGTGATCCTGGAAGCCTCGCCCGATCTGCAGACCTCGCTTGCCGGGCTCGACGCGGTCTATCTGCCCTCGGGGCTTGCCACCGGCACCTCCGGCCTCACCAGCCAGGTGCCGCTCTCGTCCATCGCCAGCGTCAAGGTCGAGACGGCGCCGCTCGTCATCGAGCATCTCGGCCAGTTCCCCGCGACCCGCATCTCCTTCAACCTCGCCCCGGGCGCCTCGCTCGGCGGTGCGGTGAGCGCGATCCAGAAGGCCGAGCACGATATCGGCTTGCCCGCCAGCTTCATCACCAGCTTCCAGGGCGCCGCACTCTCCTTCCAGGCGACGCTCGGCAACGAGCTCTTCCTCATCCTCGCAGCGCTCGCCACCGTCTACATCGTGCTCGGCGTGCTCTACGAGAGCTTCATCCACCCGCTCACGATTCTCTCGACGCTGCCTTCCGCCGGCATCGGCGCGCTGCTCGCGCTGATGGCGGCCGGCGAGAACCTCGACGTCATCTCGATCATCGGCATCATCCTGCTCATCGGCATCGTCAAGAAGAACGCGATCATGATGATCGACTTCGCGCTCGAGGGCGAGCGCGTCGAGGGCCTGCCGCCGCGCGAGGCCATCCATCGCGCCTGCCTGCTGCGCTTCCGCCCGATCATGATGACGACGATGGCAGCCCTCCTCGCCGCCCTGCCGCTGATGCTCGGCACCGGGACCGGCTCGGAGCTGCGCCGCCCGCTCGGCCTCACCATCGTCGGCGGCCTGATCGTGAGCCAGGCGCTCACTCTTTTCACGACGCCGGTGATCTATCTCTATCTCGACCGGCTCGCCGCGAGACTTGCCCGCCGCCTCGGCCCCGCCGCCGCCGCCCCGGCGGAATGAACGCCGAATGAACGCCGAATGAAGCAGGCAAGGTGAACCTCTCCGCGCTCTTCATCAACCGGCCCGTCGCGACCACGCTGCTCACCATCGGCATCGTGATCGCCGGTCTCTTCGCCTACGCACAGCTTCCCGTGGCGCCGCTGCCCGAGGTCGATTTTCCGACCATCGTCGTCCAGGCCAATTTGCCCGGCGCCAGCCCCGACACCGTCGCCTCGACCGTCGCGAGCCCGCTCGAGGCGCATCTCGGCGTCATTGCCGACGTCACCGAAATGACCTCGACGAGCACCGTCGGCCAGTGCCGGATCGTGCTGCAGTTCGGCCTCGACCGCGATATCAACGGTGCCGCCCGCGACGTGCAGGCGGCGATCAACGCCGCGCGCGCGGATCTGCCGGCCGGCCTGCGCAGCAACCCCACCTGGCGCAAGTTCAATCCCGCCTCGGCGCCGATCATGGTCCTCGCACTCACCTCGGCCACCCTCACGCGCGGCCAGATCTACGACGCCGCCGATACCGTCGTGCAGCAGCAGCTCTCCCAGGTCTCGGGCGTCGGCGAGATCACGCTCGGCGGCAGCGCGCTGCCCGCGGTTCGTGTCGAGCTCAACCCCAACCAGCTCGCCAAATACGGCATCGGGCTCGAGGACGTGCGCGCCGCACTCGCCGCGGCCAACGCCGATAGCCCGAAAGGCGCGATCGAATTCTCCGGAGACCGCTACCAGCTCTACGCCAACGACCAGGCGACCAGTCCCGCCGACTACGCGCCGCTCATCATCGCCTGGCGCAACAATGCCCCCGTCCGCCTCTCCGACATCGCCTCGGTCACCGAGGGCGTCGAGAACGTGCGCACCATGGGCCTCGACAACGGCCAGCCCGCCGTGCTCGTCATCCTCTATCCGGAGCCCGGCGCCAACGTCATCCAGACCGTCAATGAGATAAAGGCGGCGCTGCCGCTGGTGCGTGCCTCCATCCCCTCCAGCATCAATGTGTCGGTCGCTCTCGACCGCAGCACCACCATCCGCGCCTCGCTCGCCGATACGCAGCTCACGCTGCTGATCGCCGTCTTCCTCGTCATCGCCGTCGTCTTCCTCTTCCTGCGCGATCCGCGCGCGGCGCTGATCCCCTGCGTCGCCCTGCCGGTCTCCATCATCGGCACCTTCGCCGGCATGTACCTGCTCGGCTTCAGCCTCGACAGCCTCTCATTGATGGCGCTCACCATCTCCACCGGCTTCGTGGTGGACGACGCCATCGTCGTGCTCGAGAACATCTCCCGCCATCTCGATGCCGGGCTCTCGCCGCGCGAGGCCGCTTTGCGCGGCGCGCGCGAAGTCGGCTTCACCGTGCTCTCGATGAGCACCTCCCTCATCGCCGTCTTCCTGCCCATCCTGCTGATGGGCGGGATCATCGGCCGGCTTTTCCGCGAGTTCGGCCTCACCCTCTCGCTCGCCATCGTCTTCTCGCTCGTCGTCTCGCTCACCACCACGCCGATGATGTGCGCGCTCGTGCTCCGGCCGCGCGGCGCCGAGCAAAGCACGGGCGCGCTCGGCCGGCTCTTCGGTGCCAGCCGTGCCACCTTCGACTTCGCGCACGACCGCTACACGCGGAGCCTCACCACCGCGCTCCGCCATCCGCTGCTCTCGATCCTCGCCCTCGGCGCCACGCTCACCCTCACGATCTTTCTCTTCATCGCCATCCCGAAGGGCCTCTTCCCGGTCGAGGACACCGGCGTCCTGATCGGCGGCGTCCAGGCCGATCAGAGCATCTCCTTCCAAAGCATGGAGCAGAAGCTCGCCCAGTTGATGGCGATCGTCCGAAGCAACAAGGCGGTGCAGAACGTCACCGGCTTCACCGGCGGCGGCTCGACCAACTCCGCCTTCGTCTTCGTCACCTTGAAGCCGCTCTCCGAGCGCCATGCCTCGGCGACCCAGGTCATCGCGGAATTGCGCCGTCCGCTCGGCCGCGTCGCCGGCGCGCAGCTCTTCCTCCAGCCCGCCGCGGACCTGCGCGCCGGTGGGCGGCAGAGCAACGCCGCCTACCAGTTCACGCTCCAGGGAAGCTCGGGCGCGGAGGTCTATGCGTGGGCCCAGAAGCTCGATGCCGCGCTCGCCCATTCTCCCGTGCTGCGGGACGTCAACTCCGACCAGCAGCAAGGCGGGCTCGAGAGCAACGTGGTGATCGAGCGCGCCAGGGCGGCAAGTCTCGGCGTCACGCCGGACCAGATCGACAACACGCTCGACGACGCCTTCGGCCAGCGCCTCGTCTCGACCATCTACCGCCAGATGAACCAGTACCACGTCGTCATGGAGGTGGCGCCGCGCTACTGGCAGAGCCCGACGATCCTCAAGGACATCTATGTCAGCACGTCGGGCGCGCCCGCCGCCGGCACCTCCTCCACCGGCTTCGCCGCCGGCACCGTCGCCAGCTCCTCCTCGAGCCTCACGGCCGCATCGATCGCCTCCGACGCGGCGCGCAACGCCGCCCTCAACGCCATCGCCGCCTCCGGCAAATCCAGCGCCTCGAGCGGCACCGCCGTCAGCACGAACCAGGAGACGATGGTGCCGCTCTCCGCCTTCGCCCATTTCGCTCCGGGAACGACTCCGCTCTCCGTCAACCACCAGGGCCTGTTCGTCGCCTCGACGATCTCCTTCAATCTCGCTCAGGGAAAATCGCTGAGCGACGCGAGTGCGGCGATCCGCCAGGCGATGCTCAAGATCGGCATGCCCGCGGACATCCACGGCTCCTTCGCGGGCACCGCCCAGCTCTTCGTCCAGTCCCTCTCCCAGGAGCCGCTCTTGATCCTCGCCGCGCTCATCGCCGTCTACACCGTGCTCGGCATCCTCTACGAAAGCACCATCCACCCGATCACCATCCTCTCGACGCTTCCCTCCGCCGGCGTCGGCGCGCTGCTGGCGCTGATGCTCTTCCGCATGCAGTTCACCATCATCTCGCTGATCGGCCTCATCCTGCTCATCGGCATCGTCAAGAAGAACGCCATCATGATGATCGACTTTGCGATCCACGCGGAAAGAAGCCGCAATCTCACGCCACGCCGCGCCATCCGCGAGGCCGCGATCCTGCGTTTCCGCCCGATCATGATGACGACGATGGCGGCGATCCTCGGTGCAGCACCGCTGGTGCTGAGCCAGGGCTACGGCGCCGAGCTCCGCCAGCCGCTCGGCGTCTCGATCATCGGCGGCCTGATCGTGAGCCAGGCGCTGACGCTCTACACGACGCCCGTCATCTACCTCTATCTCGACCGTTTCCGCCTCTGGCTCCGCCGCCTCGCGGGCCGCCCGCCCGCCGCGGAGCCGGAAGCCTTGGAGCCTGGCGAATGAGGCGGCTCGCCTTCGCCGCCCCGCTCCTCCTCGCCGGCTGCATGGTGGGCCCCAACTACCACCGCCCCGCCGCGATCGTCCCCACCCACTACAAGGAGCTCTCCGGCTGGGTCGTGGCCCAACCTCAGGCGGCGATCAATCGCGGCGCCTGGTGGTCGATCTTCAACGACCCGGTGCTGGATGCGCTCGAAGCCCAGGTCGTCGTCTCCAACCAGACCATCCGCGCCGATGTCGCGGCCTACGCCCAGGCGCGCGCGCTGGTGAACGAGGCGCGCGCCGCCCTCTATCCCGCGCTCGGCGCCAACGCCGGCGTGACGCACCAGTCGAGCAGCCGCGGCAGCCTGAGCAGCGGCGGCACCACCGCCAACTTCTCCTCCGCGCCGGTCACGACAACCGACTATACGCTCGAGGGCAGCGGCAGCTGGGACCTCGATCTCTGGGGCGCGATCCGCCGCCAGGTCCAGAGCCAGGTCGCCGCCGCCCAGGTGAGCGCTGCCGACCTCGCCGAGGCCGAGCTCTCCGAGCAGGCCGCGCTCGCCTCCGATTATTTCCAGCTCCGCTATGCCGATGCCGAGGAGACGCTGCTCCGCGCGACCATCGTGGCCTACCAGCGCTCGCTGGTGATCACCCAGAACCAGTACGCCGCCGGCGTCGCGGCCCGCTCCGACGTGCTCGCCGCCCTGGTGCAGGTCCAGAACGCCGAGGCCTCGGCGATCGGCGCCGGCGTCGCCCGCGCCGAATTCGAGCACGCGATCGCGGTGCTGATCGGCAAGCCGCCCGCCGATCTCACCATCGCGCCGGGCGCGCTCGCGAACGAAGTCCCGGTCGTGCCCGTCGGCATCCCCTCCACGCTGCTCGAGCGCCGGCCGGACATCGCCGCCGCCGAGCGCGTGATGGCTCAAGAGAACGCGCTGATCGGCGTTGAGGTCGCGGCCTATTACCCGGTCGTCGATCTCTCCGCGGTCTTCGGCTATGTCGGCAACCCGATCGGCTCGCTCATCCAGCTCTCGAACCGCGTCTGGTCGCTTGGCGCGGCGGCGACCGACGATTTCTTCGAGGGCGGCTACCGCAGCGCCGCCGTCGCCGCCGCCGAGGCCGCCTATGACGAGAGCGTGGCCACCTACCGCAACACCGTGCTTACCGCCTTCCAGGGCGTCGAGGATCAGCTCTCCTCCCTGCGCATCCTCGCCGACCAATACCAGGCCCAGGCGGCCGCCGTCGCCTCCGCCACGGAAGAAGTGGCGATCACGCTCAACGAATACGAGGCCGGAACGATCGCCTATACCGCGGTCGTCGTCTTCCAGGCGACGCAACTCGCCGACCAGGAGTCGCTGCTCATCATCCAGCAGGACCGCCTGCTCGCGAGCGTGAGCCTGGTCGAAAATATCGGCGGCGGCTGGACCGCGGGCGAGCTTCCCACCGCCAACGCGCTGCAGCAGTCGAGCCCGCTCCTGCCGAATTAGATCCTTAGGCCGCCGCCTTCATCAGGTGCGAAAAACCCTTACGGAATTTCTGCACCTTCGGCGCCACCACCGCACGGCAATAGCCGCTGAACGGATTGCGGTTGAAATAATCGTCGTGCTCCGCCTCCGCCGGCCAGAACTGCGCGAGCGGTTCAAGCGTGGTCACGATCTTCCCATCCCACAAGCCGGCCGCCGCAATCTCCCCGATCACCGCCCGCGCGGTCGCCGCCTGCTCCTCGTCATGGGTCAGGATGATCGAGCGATATTGCGTCCCGACATCGTTGCCCTGCCGGTTCGGCGTCGTCGGATCATGGATGGTGAAGAAGATCCGGAGCAGGTCCGCGTAGCTCACGACCGCCGGATCGAAGGTGATCTGCACCACCTCCGCATGTCCGGTCCTGCCCGTGCACACCTGCTCGTAGCTCGGGTTGGCGAGGTGCCCGCCGGCATAGCCCGACTTCACCGAGGTTACCCCCCGCACGCCCTGGTACACCGCCTCGAGGCACCAGAAGCACCCGCCGCCCAAGGTCGCCTCAGCCATTTCCCCCGCTCCTTTTCATGAACGGACCCAATCTTGGGAGCGCCGCCCGCTTCCGCAAGCCTCGCCACTAGCACTACTTTGGCACTTGTACGATCACGTGGCAGTTGTGTACCGGACTGGGATTCAGTGGAGTATGCGCTGTGTCCCGGACGAGCGACATTGGTGGGGATCTTGATGGGTGGCTGACGCCGTTCCTCGGGGTGATGGGGCGCAGCACGCGGAGCAAATGGGCGCCGCTCTACCTGCGAGGACTGCTGGGGCCGGACGGAGCAAAGAGCGTGCAGCCGATCGCGGCTCGGCTTGGCCTTTCGGGCCACGACCAGCTGCACCATTTCGTCAGCAGTCCGGCGTGGGATGACGCCCCGCTCTGGCGGGTGCTCGCGGAGCGAGCGAACCGGCTGGTTGGTGGCGACGACGCGGTGCTGGTGATCGACGACACGGCGCTGCCGAAGAAGGGCACGGCCTCGGTCGGGGTGGCAGGGCAATACTGCGGTGCCCTGGGCAAACAGGCCAACTGTCAGTCGCTGGTGTCGTTGACCTTGGCACGGCGCGAGGTGCCCGTGCCGATCGGGCTGCGGCTGTTCCTGCCAACCGTCTGGACCGACGATCCGAGCCGTTGCGCCACGGCGGGTGTGCCGGAGGTGGCGCGCAGCGCGCAAACCAAGCCGGAGATCGCACTGGCCGAGATCGACCGGCTGATGGAGGCTGGACTGCACTTCGGCTGTGTGCTGGCGGATGCCGGATACGGCAGCGGGGCTCCCTTCCGCCGGGGGCTGAGCGAGCGCGGTCTGCTCTGGGCGGTCGGGGTTCCCCGCACCCTGAAGGTCTTTACGACCGGCGTGGGGTTGCGTCGTCCCCAAGCGCCGACAGGCCGCCCGCGACAGCATGCCGTGCCGAGCGAAACGGCCCAGGGTGCCGCCGATGTCCTGGCCGGATGTCTCTGGCGGCGCGTCGCCTGGCGGCAGGGCACCAAGGGCGCGCTCGCCGCCCGCTTCGCCGCCATCCGGATACGCGTGGCCGACGGACCGCGCACTCCCCGCCACGGTCACCTGCCCGGCGAGGAAGTCTGGCTCATTGGCGAATGGCGCAGCAGCGGCGAGCGCAAATACTATCTCAGCAATCTGCCAGTTCGCACCTCACTGCGGCGTCTGGCCGCGGCAATCAAGGCGCGCTGGGTGTGCGAGCAGGCACACCAGCAGCTCAAGCAGGAACTCGGGCTCGACGATTTCGAGGGCCGATCTTGGACCGGCCTACACCGACACGCGCTCATGACCTGCATCGCCTTCGCCTATCTCCAGCACCTGCGCCTCAAGGCCGCCGGCCGGGGGAAAAAATCTGCCACCGAACGCACCACCGCCACGACCGACACTCCCTGAATTGCGCCGGGCCATCAGCGCCCGTCTGTTCGCGCCGCTACAACCCCCGTCGCGCTGCCCGCACTGCCATAAGCGGCTACGCTCGCTCATCTATAAAATGCCAAAGTAGTGCTAGTGTCCCGATTCCGAAGTTTCTAGTCACATTGTGCCTGGACGGCGACCGTGCGCTGGCAGAAGCGCTGGATTGACGCCAGGATGTCGTCCGCGGACTTGGTCCATCGGAAAGGCTTGGGATCTGCGTTCCGAGCATCGATGTAGGCGGCGATTGCGGCCTCGAGTTCTCGAACCGAGCGATGTGTGCCGCGCCTGATCTGATCGTCGGTCAGCAGGGCGAAGAACCGCTCGACCTGGTTGATCCAGGATGCCGAGGTGGGTGTGAAGTGCGTATGCCAGCGAGGGCGCCTGGCAAACCAATTCCGGATCATCTTGGTCTTATGGCTCGACGCGTTGTCCATGACGACGTGCACGTCGAGGTCGGGTGGGACGTTCTTCTCGACCATAGCGAGGAACCGACGGAACTCGGCCGCGCGATGGCGCGCCATGCACTTGCCGAGGATGGTTCCCGCCTTGACGTCGAGCGCGGCGAAGAGGGAGGTCGTCCCGTGCCGCGTATAGTCGTGGCTCCGGCGTTCTGGCTGTCCTGGACGCAGCGGCAGGATCGGCTGTGTGCGGTCCAGCGCCTGCACCTGAGATTTCTCGTCGACGCAGAGCACCACCGCCCGATCCGGCGGATTGAGGTAGAGCCCGACGATGTCGCGCACCTTGTCGACGAACAGCGGATCGGTGGACAGCTTAAAGGTCTCGCTGCGGTGCGGCTGCAGCGAGAATGCCTTCCAGATGCGCTGCACGGTCGACGGCGCCAGCCCCGACGCGCGAGCCATTCCCCGCGAGCTCCAGTGCGTCCTCCCGACGGGCAGGGTCTCCAGCGTCGCCGTCACCACGTCGGCGACTTTCTGGTCCGTGATGGTCCGCGGCGCCCCAGGGCGCGGCTCGTCCAACAGGCCGTCAAGACGCCTCTCGGCGAAGCGGCGCCGCCAGGTCGCGACCGTCACGCGGGTGATGCCGAGCCGCTCCGCGATCGCCAGGTTGCTGACCCCCTCGGCGGCCAGCAACACGATCTTGGCCCGCATGGCATCGGCCCGGGCCACCTTGCGTCGCCGGAGCCGAGACGCGAGCTCCGCCGCCTCAGCGGTCGACA
This sequence comes from uncultured Pseudomonadota bacterium, assembly GCA_963745975.1. Taxonomy (GTDB): domain Bacteria; phylum Pseudomonadota; class Alphaproteobacteria; order Acetobacterales; family Acetobacteraceae; genus JAKAWQ01. Next base: position 578,541 of record CAVUZJ010000005.1, on the reverse strand, counting down.
GTTCGATCGCAATTGCCCTCGGTGCCGCCATGCTGCCACCTCCTGCGCTGACAGCCACAGCGAATCACACCGCCACCTCAGTGGCTAGTCATTTCTCGGTCGGGACACTAGTACCTGGAATCATACTTGAGTGATACGGCGGTTCTTAAATCGTCGCTGATAGACCCTCTTCTTGGTCCAGGCGAATGGCTCTGCTGTCGCGTTGTAGGCTGCAATGAAAGCATCGATGTGCTGCTGCAGCTCGGCGACGGCGGCGAACGAAGCGCCGGTCAGCGACTGGCTCTGGAGAATCGAAAACCAGGTCTCGACCTGGTTGAGCCAAGACGACCGCGTCGGGGTGAAATGGAATTGCACGTTCGGATGCCGCTTGAGCCAGCGGTCGTTCTTCTTATGAGTGTTGAGATTGTCGAGGACGACGTGAAGCTCGCGATCCGGGTAGGCCGCGGCAACGCCGTTCATGAAGCCGAGGAACTCAACCCGCCGCCGCCGCTTGGAATGCGCTGCGATCACTCTCCCGGTCGCGACCTCGAGGGCGGCAAACAGGGTCGTCGTGCCGTGCCGCTTGTAGTCGTGGCTCTGCCCGGTCAAGGCCCGCCCGTTCGGCAGCTTCAGATAGCCTTGCGCCCGCTCCAAAGCCTGGATCGATGGCTTTTCGTCGACACAGAGAACAATCGCCTTGGCCGGCGGATCCACATATAAGCCGACCACGTCGGCGGCTTTCGCCACGAAGGCGGGGTCGTTGCTCTCGCACCAGGATTTGCGGGCGGCCAGGTCGATCTTGTGCTCACGCAGAAACCGCCAGACATACTGAACGTCAACGTCGCCCAGCGCCTGCGCCACCAGCGGGCCCGTCCACCGCGCTTGGCCCGGCGGTGGTGGCCGATCGAGCACCGCCAGGATGCGCTTATTCGTCGCCGGACCGTAGAGCGGCTCCCTGCTTCCACGCGACCGGTCCTTCAGCCCTGCCAGGCCCTCCTCGTCAAAGCGTCGTCGCCAGTTGCTGACGATGCGCGGCTGAACACCCACCTCCTCAGCGATCGACCGCGTGCTGCGGCCCTGAGCCGCCAGCAACACTATCCGCGCCCGCTTCGCCTCGCCCTGCGCCGTCGTCGGCGCCCGGCAGCGCGCCTCAAGCAGCTTGCGTACCTTCGCCGTCAGCCGAACTTCTCTTGCCTCGGGAATCATCCCGATCTTAAATCACAACTCACCTAAGAAGGAAAGCGGGTACTAGTGCCAGCTTTCATGGAAAGCTGACACAAAGGTCTTTGTCCAAGTGCCTGATTCGCGCGGCGTTTCGTGATCGCTACGCGAATCACGAAACTCTGCGATCAGGCACTAGACCGGGCAGGGGGGCTGTTCGGGCGAACGAACTCTCTCGATAATCACGATCAAGGGGCGGACCGGCGCGCATCTCGCCGATCGCCGTTCCGCATCGACCGCGCGCGTTACCCTTCCACTCGCCGGAGGTTCCAGCCATGGCCGAGCCGTTCTTCAGGGAAAACCAGTGGTGGGTCTCCCCCTACAACGAAGCCGCCGAGGTCAAGGCCGCCCGCTTCCTGCCGCCCCGGGTCGAGATCCACGACGCCACCCTCCGCGACGGCGAGCAGACGCCCGGCGTCGTCATGGACGTGGACGACAAGATCGCCATTGCCCGTCAGCTCGACGAAATCGGCGTCGAGCGCATCGAGGCGGGCATGCCCGCGGTCTCCGAGATGGATTTCGATGCCATCGGGAAGATTGCCAAGCTCGGGCTGAAGGCCAAGATCTTCAGCTTCGCGCGCGCCGTGAACGCCGATATCGACGCCGCGTTGAAATGCGGCTGCCACGGCGTCGTGGTCGAAATCCCGATCGGCTATCCGAAGCTGAAATACCAGTTCAAATGGACCTGGGAAGACGTCCTGCGCAAGAGCGTCGAGGTCGTCAAGTATGCCAAAGCCCGCGGGCTCTACGTCGTCTATTTCCCCTACGACACCACGCGCGCCCGCGAGGAGGACCTCACCAACCTCCTCACCCGCCTGATGCAGGACGCGCCGCCCGATTCGGTCGGCGTCGTGGACACGATGGGCTGCGCGCTGCCCGAGGCCATCAAATACCTCGTCCGCCTGGTGCACGGCATCACCGGGCTGCCGGTCGAAGCCCATACGCACAACGATTTCGGCATGGCCGTCGCGACCGAGCTCGCCGCCGTCGAGGCGGGAGCCACCTGCATCCATAGCTGCGCCAACGGCCTCGGCGAGCGGACCGGCAATGCTCCGACCGAGGAGCTGATCGCCGCGCTGCATGTCCTCTACGGCTACGACCGGCAGTACCGGCTCGAGCTTCTGCCCGCGCTCGGCAAGCTCGTCGAGCGCATCAGCGGAATCCCGATCGCCGTCAACAAGCCCATCCTGGGCGCGCGGAACTTCACCCGCGAGTCCGGCATCGGGGTGGACCTCGTGGTCAAGGAGCCGCTCGCCATGTTCGGCACCCATCCTGCGCTGACGGGGCGCAGCGGCGAGGTCGTGCTCGGCAAGAAGAGCGGCAAGGCTTCGATCACCTACACGCTCGAAAGGATGGGCATCGCCGGCGCCGACGACGCCGCGGTCGGCGAGATGCTCAAGCGCGTGAAGGAGCGCGGAATCGAGAAGCGCGGCCTCGTCTCGGACGCGGAGTTCCGCGAGATCGCCGAGAGCGCGCTCGCCGCCCGGAAGCTGCAGGCCGCGAAATAGTACCAGCCTCGCTATGACCGCCCGGTCTCTGCGGCCGCCCGGTCGGCGGCCATCAGCCCGATCATGACGACCGCGGCGATCAGATAGGGCACGCCGTAGATGGCGACGCTCCCCCAGCCCCACCCGAAGGCGTCGCGCGCCTGCACGAGCAGATAGCCGGAGAAGGCTCCCATCAGGAAGTAGATCGTCGCCAGAACGCCGGTGCCCAGGGGAATGTCCTCCTTGCCCACCTGGTCCTGGATGAGCGCGTAGCAGTTCGCATAGACGGAATTCACGCCAATCCCGAAGACGAAGCAAAGCGCCGCCAGAAGCCAGGGCGTGGAGGGCGCGAGATACGCCGAGACGGCGAAGATCGCGCAGACGATCAGCGCCATCAGCAGATAGAGCTTGCGGCCGATGCGGTCCGCGACATAGCCGGCCGGCGAGCCGCCGATGATGCTGCCGATGCCGAACAGGCTGACGATGGCGCTCGCGGAGGCGAGCTCCAGGTGATGCGTAGTCCGGAGGAACGTCGTGAACAGACCGAGGAACGAGTAGAGGCCGAGCCCGTTGACCGCCATCACGACGGCGACGCCGATATTCCTCGGCACCAGGACCCGCCGCAGCCGCTCCAGCGTGATCGGCCCGGTGGTGCGGTCGGAGCCGATGTCGTGCCGGCCGAGCGCGATCCCGATGAGCGCCGCACCGACCAGGCCCGCGATGGCGAAGATTAGGAACGCGGCTTGCCAGCTGCCGCTCAGCGTCAGGATCTTCGCCACCACGAGGGGGCCCGAGAAGATCCCGATGCCGAAGAGCGACGCGGCGATCCCCGTCAGCGTTCCGCGGTATTTCTCGCTGAGGCCGCCCAGGAACGAGAAGAGGGCGACGTTGTAGAGCCCCTCGCCGATGCCGCTGCCGATCTGCGTGACGGTCAGATGGCCAAGCCCGGAGGCGAACGGCGGATAGCCGATGCAGAGGGAGAAAATCACCGCCGCGACGACCAGCGAAGTTCGCGTGCCGAAGCGGATGACGAAGAACCCGGCCGGGATGGCCGTCAGCGCGATGCCGAAGGTGAAGATCGTGGAGAGGAATCCGGCTGCCGCGAGGTTGAGCCCGAACGCCTTGCGCAGCTCGACGAGCTCGATCGGGACGACGAGCCTGTCCCACGCGTAAAGGATATAAACGAGGCTGATGATGACGAGGCCGGCCACCGGCAGGCGAACGCGCGCTTCCTTCTCTCCAGCCATCGACGGATCCCCCTTCCTTTCGTCCGCGTCCGGCCCCGCCATCGTGCGGCCCCGAGACGAATCTCGTTCATCCTTCCACGCGGAGCGCCGGCCTCCACCGCTCCGCACACGCGGGACATAGCGAAATCTTTGGCGCGCCGTCAGCCCAGGCGTCGCAGGCTCTCGCGGACAGGCGCCATCGCTGCGCTGCGCGTGCCGATCCACGCGCGGCCCGCGGCGCGCCCCTCAACGCTTCAGGGAATTTTCCTCAAGAGCGGCCCGGTGCCGCGCGAGGCCTTCTCGGCGACCCCACTGATCCCCTCGCGCCGCGCCAGCTCCGCCCATACCTCCTCGGGGCGAAGCCCGGAGGCGACCCAGAGCACGATCAGGTGGTAGAGCACGTCCGCGCTCTCCCCGATCAGCGCCTCGTGGTTGCCCGCCACCGCCTCGATCAGGCACTCCACCGCTTCCTCGCCGAACTTCTGCGCGACCTTCGGAATCCCGCGCGAAAGCAGCCGCGCCGAGTGGCTCACCGCCGGATCGGCGTGCCGCCGCGCCATCACCACCAGCCACAGCCGCTCCAGCACTTCGGCCGAGGCCTCCCGTTCCGCCGCCGTCCCCGCCGGCATCGGCGGCGGCATGCGTGCCGGCTCCAAGCCCTTCTTCCAGGGCCCGGCGGCAAGCTCGCCGGTTCCGTTCTCGCGCCGCTCGCGCTTGGCTCCCTTGCCCATGCTTCCCCTTCAGGCCGCCTCGGCGACCGGCCGCACCGCGAGCCCCGCCGCCGCCAGCGCCTCCTTCACCGCGCCGATCGTCAAGATGCCGAAATGGAAGACGCTCGCCGCGAGCAGCCCGCTCGCGCCCGCCCGCGCCCCCGCAACGAAATGCTCGAGCCGTCCCACCCCGCCGGAGGCGATCAGCGGCACCCGCACCGTGCCCGCCACCGCGCGCAACAGCTCGAGATCGAAGCCTTCGCCCGTGCCGTCCCGGTCCATGCTGGTGAGCAGGATCTCCCCCGCCCCGCGCGCCGCCGCGTCCCGGCACCACCCGATCGCATCGATCCCGGTCCCCTGCCGCCCGCCATGGGTGAAAACCTCCCACCCGCCGCCCGCGCGCCGCTTCGCGTCCACCGCCACCACCACGCACTGGCTGCCGAACTTCTCCGCCGCCTCGCCGATCAGCTCCGGCCGCGCCACGGCGGCCGAGTTGACGCTGCACTTGTCCGCCCCGGCCAGGAGCAGCCGGCGCATGTCGCCGATCGAGCGGATCCCGCCGCCCACGGTGAGCGGGAGGAAGATCTTCGCCGCCGTCCGCCGCACCACGTCCACCATCGTGTCGCGGTTCTCGTGGCTCGCCGTGATGTCGAGGAAGGTGAGCTCGTCGGCGCCGGCGCGGTCGTACACCTCCGCCTGCTCCACCGGATCGCCGGCGTCGCGCAGCCGGACGAACCCGATCCCCTTCACCACGCGCCCCTCCTTCACGTCGAGGCACGGTATGACCCTGAGCTTCAGCAGCGGCCGATCTCCTTCATCGCCAGCCCCAACCACCAGCCCCCCATCGCCAGCCCCAATCACCAGCCATTGAATGGGCGCGCTCGAATCGGGCAAGGCCGAAGAGCGCTTACATAGCATCAAATGATTGCAATCGTGTCCAAGCCGCCAATTGTCATCGTTCCGCAACCTTCCGGCGCCCGCGCTCCGTCATCGTCCGAGAACGTCCAGCGCCTCCGCAAGCGTGACGCGCCCGTCATAGAGCGCCCGGCCGACGATCACGCCCACGAGCGAACCTTCCGCCTTTTCCCTTAAGACTTCTGAGGTCCTCGATGCCTCCGACCCCGCCCGAGGCGATCACCTTGGTGCGGACGCTGCGGGCGAGGGCGAGCGTTCGCTCGAGGTCGAGCCCCCCGAGCATCCCGTCCCGCCCGATATCGGTGTAGATGAGCGCCGCCGCGCCGGCGTCCTCGAACCGGAGCGCCAGCGCTTCGGCCGCGATCTCGGTCGTCTCCGCCCATCCCTCGGCCGCGACCATCCCCTCCCGCGCATCGATCGCGACCGCGATCCGGCCCGGGAAAAGCTGGCAGGCCGCGCGCACCAGCTCCGGCGCCTTCACCGCGGCACTTCCCAGGATCACCCGGGCCACTCCGGCCGCGAGCCAGCCCTCGATCGCCGCGATGTCGCGGATGCCGCCCCCGAGCTGCACCTTCACCTCGGCCGCGGCCATCTTGGCAACGCGGACGATCGCCCGCACCGCCGCCCCGTTCACCGCCTTCCCCGCGAAGGCGCCGTCGAGATCGACGACATGGAGCCACTCGCACCCGGCCGCAGCGAAGCCGGCCGCCACCGCCTCGGGCGCGTCCGAGTAGACCGTCGCCTCCGCCATCTCCCCGCGGCGGAGCCGCACCGCCTTGCCGTCCTTGAGGTCGATCGCGGGGTAGAGCGTGAGCCCGCGCCCCATCATCCCTCTTGCGGCGCACGGCCCCGCCGGGCCAGCACCTTGCAGTAGAAGAAGCCGCGCACCGTCTGCCCGCGCACCCGCGCATAGGCCGGATGGATGCCCCACCGCTCGTAGCCCATCGATTCGTAGAGCCGGATCGCCGCCGCCTGCGTCTCGCGCACGTCAAGATTGATCACGTGGCGATGCAGCATCCGCGCCCGGTCCTCCGCCTTGCGCAGCACCATCCGCGCGATCCCGTGACCGCGCGCGTAGGGCGCCGTGAAGGCATGCGTCAGCGTCGCGCTGAAGCGCTGCGCCTCGTTGTTGCGCGGCGGCAGCAAGAGCTGCGCCGCGGCGACGATCATGTCGTTCAGACGGCCGACGATCAGCTCGCGCTCGGGCACCAGCAGCACGCCGCGGAAATAGCTCGCCAGCACCCCGATCTCGGGCGGGTTGACCCAGCCGAACCCGCCTCCGTCGATGATCGCGGCACTGGCCGCCTCGCAGAGCGCGTTCAGATCATCGGCCGTGAGCTCGCTGATCTGCTCGACCGAGATTCTCGGGCGCACGGAAGGCCGCGCGCCGGCCAATGGATCGGCTTCGTTCATGCGCACCTGCCCTCATGGGTTCCAGCCGAGGAAATTGGCGAGGATCCTGAGCCCGACGCGCTGGCTCTTCTCGACGTGGAACTGCGTGCCCGCGCGGTTGCCGCGCGCCACCATCGCCACGACCGCCCCGCCATAGTCGGTGGTGGCAAGCACGTCCTCCGGATCGGCGCCCGCGAGCGCGTAGCTGTGCACGAAATAGACGTGCTGCCCCGGCGCCAGCCCGGCGAGCAGCGGATGCCGCGCCTCCGGTTCGAACGCGAGCGCGTTCCACCCCATCTGCGGCAATCTGAGCCCATCCGCCGGCATCGCCGCGATCTCCCCCCGGATCCAGGCGAAGCCCGGAGTGATCCGGTGCTCGAGCCCCCGCTCCGCCATGAGCTGCATGCCGACGCAGATGCCGAGGAACGGCGTCCCGCCGTCCACCGCATGGGCGATCGCCTCGCTCATTCCCGGAACCGCGCCAAGCCCCGCGGCGCAATCGGCGAAGGCCCCCTGGCCGGGCAGCACGATCCGGTCCGCCGCCGCAACCTCCCGCGCCTCGCCGGTGATGCGCACCTTGGCCGCAATGCCCTCCTCGGCGGCCGCCCGCTCCAGCGCCCGCGCCGCCGAGGCAAGGTTCCCGCTGCCGTAATCGACCACCGCGACCTTCATGCAAGCCGCCCCGCCTGCTGCGGCCGCTCCGCCAGGTAGCGTGCCAGCGCCGTCTCCTCGTCGCGCGCCGCGACGACGTCGGCGAGCAGGTAGCCTCGCCGCGCCAGCGACCAGCGGCGCAGATCATTGCCGGTGAGCCCAAGGATGAGGGCGAAGGCGGCGAGTAGCACCGCCCGCACCGCGCCCGCCGGCGCCTGCACGATCCCGATCAGCGCCGCCGCCGCGAGCGCCGCCGGGATCCATGTGCGATGCCAGGCGAGCCAGAGCGGCCCGAACAGGAACGCGCTCCAGCGGAAGCCCTCGACCAGAAGCTCCGGGCCGCGGTCGGCCCGCGTATGGGCGGTGAAGTACCTCACAGGCTTCCCTTGGTCGAAGGGATGGCATCGCCGATCCTGGGATCCCGCTCGACCGCCATGCGGAGCGCGCGCGCCGCGGCCTTGAAGGCCGCCTCCGCGAGATGGTGCGCATTCTCCCCGGCGCGCTGGGTGAGGTGCAGCGTGAGCGCCGCGTTGGTTGCGAGTGCTGCAAAAAACTCCCTGAAGAGCTCCGTTTCCATCCCGCCCAGCCGCTCCGCCGGGAAGCTTATACTCCAGGAGAGGTGCGGCCGGCCCGAAAGATCGATCGCCGCCTCCACCAGCGCCTCGTCCATCGGCACCAGCGCCTGGCCGAACCGGCGGATCCCGCGCTTCTCGCCGAGCGCCTCCTTGAGCGCCTGCCCGAGCACGATCCCCACATCCTCGGTCGTGTGGTGGGCGTCGATCGCGAGATCGCCCTTGGCCGTCACGGCGAGGTCGAAGAGCGCGTGCCGGGCGAAGGAGGTCAGCATGTGGTCGAGGAAGCCGATCCCGGTCGCGATCTCCGCCTTGCCCGTCCCCTCGAGGGAGAGGGCGAGCCGGATATCGGTCTCGCTCGTCACGCGGTGGATCGTGCTGCTTCGGCCCATGGCCGGAGCACTAGCCCAAACGGGCTCCGTTTCCAAACCCGGACGGTTCCCTGTCCGGCGGGGCCGTTTGCTTTCTCCGCTAGCGAGCGATCTGCTCGAGCGCCAGCTCCTTCGTTGCCGGGCCGAAGAAGCCGATCACGCCGATCACCACCAGCATGGCGATGCCGATGAAGATCGCGACCGCCGACACCCCGCCCGAATGCAGGAAATAGCCGATCGCGAGTCCCGAGAAGGCGGCCGAGATGCGGCTCCAGGAATAGACGAAGCCGATCGCGCGCGCGCGGATGCGGGTCGGGAACAGCTCTGCCTGATAGTTGTGGAACGCGTACGACATCACGTTCGCGCAGAGGGTGAAGAGCACGCCGACCACGATCAGGGCGGCGGGGTCGGAGAGCTGGGCGAAGATCGCCATCAGGATCAGCATTCCCGTAGCCCCGCCCACGATCTGCCATTTGCGCTCGATCTTATCGGAGAAGAGCGTGCCGATCAGCGGCCCGAACGGGTTGGCGATGGCGATGATGAACGCGTATTCGAGGCTCTGCGTGATGTGGATGCCGCGCGCGATCAGGAGCGTCGGCACCCAGGCGGCAAACCCGTAGAAGCCGATCGTCTGGGCGAAATTGAACACCGAGAGCATGATCGTGCGGCTGCGGTACTCCGGCGCGAACGCCTCGGCGAGGCGGCCCGGCGCCTCCGTCTCGGCGGGCTCCGGCACCGGCGGCGGCAGCTTCCGCCCGAGCTCCGCCTCCACCCCGGCCTCGATCCGGGCGACGATGCGCTCCGCCTCCTCGTTGCGGCCGTGCTTGGCGAGCCAGCGCGGGCTTTCCGGAATGCCGATCTGGAGGAACCACACCACCACCCCGCCTACCGTGCCGATCAGCACCACCCAGCGCCAGCCCTCGAAGCCGAGCGGCGCGATCGGCACCAGCCGCCAGGCGAAGAAGGCCACCGCCGGCACCGCGCAGTAGGTGATGAACTGGTTGGTGGAGAAGGCGCGGCCGCGCTCGCGGCGCGGGATCAGCTCGGCGATGTAGGCGTCGATCGTGACCAGCTCGATGCCGAGCCCGATGCCGGCGATGAAGCGCCAGATGACGAGAGTGAACCCGGTCGTCTGGAAGGCCATGATCGCCGAGCAGACGATGTACCAGATGAGCGCCCAGACGAAGATCTTGCGCCGGCCATAGCGGTCGGCAACGTTGCCGAGGATCAGCGCGCCCACCCAGAGCCCGGCGAAGGTCGCGAACACGAAGGTGCCGAACCCGGCCTGCCCGATCACCTTGAGCGCTGCGATCGGGCCGAGCGATTCGGGCGTGAAGAGCCCGGACTTGACCATCCCCGGCGCGACATAGGCGGTGAAGAAGAGATCGTAGAACTCGAAGACCCCGCCGAGCGAGATCAGGACGATCATTCGCCAGACGTACCAGGAAGAGGGCAGCCGATCGAGCCGTGCCGCGATCTCCCCGGTCTTGTTCGTGGTTCCCATACGTCTCCCCCCGATTTTCCGCCGCGTCCGGTCGACAGCACGGCGCGAATCGGCCCTCGCAACGAGAAGCCAACGATCCTAATGGCATACAAGGCCCCGTGCGCCAACCCTTCCCTGCTTCCGCGTCATTGCTCCCATCTTGCGCCGCAGCGCGCGGCGGGCCATTTCCCGCCCGATGATCCCCCTTTCACCCACGACCGCCGTGCCCGACCCGATCGGCTGGCACGGCACCACGATCATTGCGGTCCGCCGCGACGGCGCGGTTGCCATGGCCGGCGACGGCCAGGTCAGCCTCGGCCAGACCGTCGTCAAGGCCAACGCCCGCAAGGTCCGCCGCATCGGCGGCGGCGCCGTGCTCGCGGGCTTCGCCGGCGCCACCGCCGACGCCTTCACCCTCCTCGAGCGGCTGGAGGCCAAGCTCGAGCGCTTCCCGGGCCAGCTCGAGCGCGCCGCCGTCGAGCTCGCGAAGGACTGGCGCACCGACCGCTATCTCCGCCGGCTCGAGGCGATGATGGCGGTCGCCGACCGCGAGCGGAGCTTCCTCATCAGCGGCAACGGCGACGTGCTGGAGCCCGAGGACGGGGTGATCGGCATCGGCTCGGGCGGCAACTACGCGCTGGCCGCGGCGCGCGCGCTCCTCTCCGTTCCCGGCCTCGCCGCCGCCGAGATCGCGAGCCGCGCGATCGAGATCGCCGCCGATATCTGCGTCTACACCAACCGCAACGTCACCCTGGAAACGATCTGACCCGATGGACGCGCCGAGCTATTCCCCCCGCGAGATCGTCTCCGAGCTCGATCGCTTCATCATCGGCCAGAACGATGCCAAGCGCGCGGTCGCCATTGCGCTGCGCAACCGCTGGCGCCGCGCGCAGCTCCCCGAGGCGCTGCGCGAGGAGGTGATGCCGAAGAACATCCTGATGATCGGCCCGACCGGCGTCGGCAAGACCGAGATCGCGCGCCGCCTCGCCAAGCTCGCCGAGGCGCCGTTCCTCAAGGTCGAGGCCACCAAGTTCACCGAGGTCGGCTATGTCGGCCGCGACGTCGAGAGCATCGTGCGCGATCTCGTCGAGGCCGCGATCAACATGCGCCGCGACGCCGCGCGCAAGGATGTGCAGGCCAAGGCCGAGCTCGCCGCTGAGGAGCGGCTCATCACCGCGCTCGTCGGCGAGGGCGCCTCGTCCGAGACGCGCGGCAAGTTCCGCCGGATGCTGCGCGGGGGCGAGCTCGACGACAAGGACGTCGAGGTCAGCGTCGCCGAGCCCGCCGGCATGCCGATCGGCCAGCTCGACATCCCCGGCATGCCGCCCGGCCAGATGATCAACCTCTCGGAGATGATGAAAGGCATGTTCGGCCGCGCGCCCCAGCGGCGGCGGATGAAGGTCGCCGCCGCCCGCGCCGCGCTCGAGCGCGAGGAGGCGGACCGCCTGCTCGATACCGACGCGATGAGCCGCGAGGCGGTGAGCAACGCCGAGAACCACGGCATCGTCTTCATCGACGAGATCGACAAGATCTGCGCCCGCACCCTCGAAGGCGGCTTCCGCGGCGGCGACGTCTCGCGCGAGGGCGTGCAGCGCGATCTCCTGCCGCTGATCGAGGGCACCACCGTCACCACCAAATACGGGCCGGTGAAGACCGACCACATCCTCTTCATCGCCTCCGGCGCCTTCCATCTCGCCAAGCCGGCCGATCTCCTGCCCGAGCTTCAGGGAAGGCTGCCGATCCGCGTCGAGCTCGCCTCGCTCACGCGCGCCGATCTCCGCCGCATCCTGACCGAGCCCGAGCATTCCCTCCTGAAGCAGGACCAGGCGCTGCTCGGCACCGAGAAGGTTTTTCTCTCGTTCACCGACGATGCGATCGACGCGCTCGCCGAGCTCGCCGCCGACATCAACGAGCGGGTGGAGAATATCGGCGCGCGCCGCCTGCACACCGTGCTCGAGCGCCTGCTCGAGGAGGTGAGCTTCTCCGCCTCCGACCGCCCGGGCGAGACCATCGTGATCGACGCCGCCTACGTCCGCGACCGTGTCGCGCCGCTCGCTATCAAGGGCGACCTCCGCCATTTCATCCTGTAGGTCCCGCCGGAGGGCACATTGATCCCGGAGAAAAACACGGCTTCGCCGCAATTGCCGCCCATCTAACCGCTTCGTCCATCGGCAAGATGGGAAGCAAACGATGTCGCTCGCACGGCGATTGTTGCCCGCCGCGGCTTTGCTTCTATTGGCCGCGCTTTCGGGCTGCGTCTATGGACCGGCCTACCCTGCCTACGGCTACCCGTACCCGGCCTACAGCTATTACGGCTATTACGGCCCGCCGGTGGTGACCGGCGGGGTCTTCGTCGGCGGCGGCTGGTGGGGCCATCCGGGCTGGCGCGGCGGCTACGGCGGCTGGTGGCGGTGGCATTAGAGCGGATCGCGCCTGACTGGAATCGCGAAGCGATCCAGGGGCGCGTGAATCCGCTCGGAAAAACAACTTAGAGCGTGTTCAGTCAGGGTGAACACGCTCTAGCGGGATGGTGTTTGCATCTCCTGCTCCAACGCCTCGATCTGAGCGTCGCTGAAGCCGAAATGATGCGCGATCTCGTGCACGACGACGTTCTGCACGAGCGAAGCGAGGTCGACCTCGGTCTCGATCCATTCGAGCAGGATCGGCTCGCGGTAGATCAAGATCGTGTCCGGCATGCGCGCCGGGTCCGAGACGCTCCGGCTGCCGAGCGGCGTGCCGCGGTAGAGGCCGGTGAGGTCCCAGGGCGACTCCAGTCCCATCTCCTCGAGCGTCGCCTCGTCCGGCTCCTCCTCGATCATGATCCCCACGCCATCGAGGTGCCGCGCGAGCCGCCTCGGGATGGCGGCAAGGGCGGCCTCGGCGAGCACCATGAGGTCCTCGAGCGATGGCGGCGTGGTAAAGACGCGGGCGGCGGTCATGGGGCGCTATTGGCGGAGCGGCCCGGCGCCGGGTCAAGTCTCGGAAGAGGGAGGATGGCGAATGGTGGAGCGTCTCGATCCTGCGGCCCGCGCTGCGCTGGCCCAAACCTTGCCGCAGTGGACGATGGCGGAGGGGCGCGATGCGATCCGCCGCACCCTCCGCTTCGCCGATTTCTCCGAGGCCTGGGGCTTCATGAGCCGTGTCGCCCTGCTCGCCGAGCAGCAGGGGCATCATCCCGAATGGTCGAACGTCTGGAACCGGGTGGAGATCACGCTCGCGACCCATGATGCGGGCGGTCTCACCGAGCGCGACGTGACGCTGGCCCGCGCGATCGAGACGCTTCTCGCGGGCCGACCCAAAGCCTGAGCACGCCTTTGCGCCGGCCGGGGACGAGACGATCAGAAAGCCCGATTGATCGTGAGCGTGACGCTCTGGGTCGCGACATTCTCGGAAGAATTGCCGACCAGGGTTCCAATCGTCGTCACCCCGGGAGTTGACGTCGGATTGACGAAGCTCGAGGCGTAATTCCCCATCTGCGCCGCGGTTTTTGAAAAACTATAGTCGAGGTCGAGAAACCACGACGAACCGAGGAAATATGTCGCGCCGACCATCGCGGCGCCGCCCAGCACCCAGCCCGAGCTCGAGAAGTTCTGCGGAGCGCCCGAGACATTGGTGTTCACGCCGTTGATGACCGCGTACCCGACGAGGCCGTTGAGGCGCGTGTCGGTTTCGGACAGGGTCGCGCCCGCCCCGGCATAGACGAAGCCTCTCCCGAACGAGCGCCCTATGAAAGGCATGAGCGACAACCGGCTATTGACGGACGTCTGATACGAATTGATGACGGCATTGCCGGTGAAGGGAACGACTTCGTGACTCGCCGTATAGGTGAAGGCTCCGGCCTGTGGAACATTGACATCCTCGGCCGTAGCACTTGCCCGGAGGTCGCTGTAGGAGAACTTGGCGCCCCAGAGCCATTGGCTGCCCGCGAAGTGCTGAAAGTAGCCCAACTGGACGGACGCGCTGCCGGTGGACTGAGAGGGCATCGAGACCGTGCCGGGACCGGCAGCCGATCCCGAAGAGACCAGGCTTCCATTCTCGTAATTGTTCGAAGTCCCGATCGCATAGATGTTCTGAGTGCCGAAATTGGCGGCGTTGTAGCTCGCGCCCAAGCCGGCGAAGAAGGCCCGGTTCGGAACATCCGAGCCACCGGCCAGGGTCTGGGCAGCGGCGGGAAGCGAAATTCCCAGGCAGAAAAGCAAGCCGGCGAGACTGGGGCCAATCCCGTGAGAGCGGAAACCGCAGTGCAGCATGGACGAAGGCCCTTTTCGGCATCCCGCCGAGGCCGGCACGCTATTCTTCCGATGTCGCGCCGGTCAACGCGCCGGGCACGGGCGCGACCGACTTTCGGAAAGGCCAAGGGGCTCTGCCCCCTTGAGGGTCCCCCTGGTCTTCCTTGAAGGCCGGGCCCTCCGGTGCGTTCAGTCGCCGACCGCGGTCGCGCTCGCGAGGTCGTCGCCGTTCAGGGTTTCGAGGGAGATGCCTGCCGTTTCGGGGACGAGTAGCTGCGTCAGCACCGCGCCCACCACGGAGAGCACGGCGAGCAGCACGATCACGCCGACCTCGCCCAGGCGCGTGAAGAGAACAGGGAAGAGGAAGGCGCTGATCGAGGCGCCGATGCGTCCGCCGACGACGGTGATGCTCTGACCGACGGTGCGGATGCGTGTCGGGCTGAGCTCGACGCCTAGGATGCCTGCGCCGCTCACCGCCGAGCAGCCGTTGATCGCGACGTTGTAGAAGCCGAAGACGATGAAGCCGAGGACGGGCAGCGCGACCAGCGACGGCTTCATCATCGCGAAGATGACGAGCATGATCGCGGCGCCGACGAAACCCCAGACCTGCAGCGGCTTGCGCCCTACCTTGTCGAGCACGTAGAGCGCGTAGAACAGGCAACTCGGGATCACGAAGATCGCCTGGGTGAGCAACGCGAATTCGATCGGGCCCATCCCAAGCCCCTTGGCAATGAGCGAGGGTCCGAACAGGATGCTCGAGTAGACGACGATATCGAAGACCATCCAGAGCAGGGCCGCGGAGAAGATGAGCCGCGCGTGCTGGGCGAAGACTTCGCCGAACGGGCGCTGATCCTCGGCCGGTGCGGCGACCGTGCGGCCGCTGATCGTGCGCATGACCTCGACCGCAGCGCCCGGATCGGCCGCGAGGCGCGCGAGATAGCGCGCGGTCTCCGGCATGCGGCGCCGGAGGTAGAGGACGGAGAAGGCCGGGATCGCGCCGGCCGCGAGCACGATCCGCCATTGCAGGTCGTGCGACAATCCGAAGCCGGCAAGAACGAGGTTCAGCACGGCGGCGGTGAAGGCGCCGAGTGGCCACATCACGCCGAAGCCGATGCCGAGCGTCCTGCCGCGATCGGCACGGTTGGCGTGCTCCGCCATGATCGTGGGCGAGAGCACGTAGTCCGCGCCGATGCCGATGCCGAGCACGAAGCGGAGCGCGATCAGCCACTCGAGGTTCGGCGCGAAGGCCTGGGCGATCGCCATCACGCCCATCAGGAGCACGTCGAGGCCGTAGAATCGCTTGCGGCCCTTCTGGCCGAGCACCCCGAAGATCAGCGCCCCCACCGCCGCGCCGACCAGCGCCGACCCGGCGATGAGGCCGGACTGGATGCTGCCGATCTTCGCGATGCCGAAGGAGCCGAGCACCAGCGGCAGCACGATGCCGATCGAGGAGAGGTCGTAGCCGTCGCAGAAGACGCCGAGGCCCGTCGTGACGATCGCGCGCCAGTGGAACGCCTTGAATTTCTGCTCGTCGATGGCCGAAAAGGCTTGAGCCTGAGACATCGTGATCCCCCGCGCATGTCGCGACGCGGTTCGAAAGTACACGCGGGGTGCGCCAGGCTAATGACGGAGGCGTGAAGCTTCCGTGACTTGCCAGTGCAAGACGACAACTATCGCGCTTGTATAGTTCCGCGCGGGGCCGGCAGAGACGCGAGCGCGATGCCGCCAAGCACCAGCACGGTGCCGATGGCGAAGACAAATCCGATTCGATCTCCGAACACGAGCGCCGATGCGGCAACGCCGACGAGCGGCTGGAGGTACTGCGTGCTCGCGGCGATGCGTGCCGGCAGCCGCCGCATTCCCGTGAGCCAGAGCCACATCCCGGCAACCGTCGTGAGAAGCCCGAGATAAAGCGCCACCATCGTGCCGGTGAGCGTGGGATGGAACGGCGTGTGCAGAAGCTCGATGCCCGCGAGCAGCGCCAGGCCGGGAACGGCGGCGAGCGAGGTCCAGGCCGCCGCGACGATCGCGGTGGTGCGGATCGCGAGCACGGTGCCGAGGACATAGTAGCTGGCGATGACCACCGAGCAGGCGAGCAGCAGCGCCGCCCCCGCGAGCCCGGCGGAGCCGAACGCGTCGGGCCGCCCGAATGCCGCGCAGCCCACGCCTGCGAGCGCGAGCGCCAATCCGGCGAAGTGCCGCGGCGCGAGCTTCTGGCGGAGCTTGAGCGAGGCAAGGACGACGGTGAAGAGCGGAATCGTCGCCGTGATCACGGTGGCGAGCGCGGCCGAGGTCCGCGCGACGCCGAGAATCTGCATCGCCTGCCCGATATCGACCCCGATGACCCCGAGCCCGATCATCGCGAGCAGCAGCCGCGGCGGCGGCAGCGGCCGGCCGATGAGGAAAATGACGAAGCAGGGCGCAGCGATCAGGTAGCGGAGTGCCGCGAGCGTGAAGGGCGGAAGCGATTCGAGCCCGAGCTTCATCGCCGGCACCGAGAGGCCCCAGATGACGACGAGCACGGCGAGCCCGAAGAGCGGAATCGCCTCCGCCGCGAGAGTGCCGCGTCCGCCCGGCGCGGCACCGTGGTCATTCGCCGCGTCGTTCACTGCCGTCGCACGACGCATCGCCATGGTGGACTATTCAGAATCCCTCGAGCACGATCCTGCCGCGGGCGGGGCGGGGATCGCAAGGCCCCGCGACGGATGTCGATCAGGAAGGCTGCAGCGCCAGCGCGCGCCAGAGCAGGAACCATGCGGTCAGCAGCAGAGTTCCGGCGCTGACCGCGAGTGGAAACGCGCCATCGGGATGAGCGATGACGAAAGGCAACAGCCCCACGGCGAGGACCGGCGGCACGTGCAGGTCGATGATGCGCAGCACCGCGATGCCTAGGAGGATGCTGGCCAGCGCCGCCATCGGCCCGACGCCGAGCAGGCTCACGCAGGCCAGGCCACCCGCTGCCGTCGCGGCGCAGGCGAACGGCAGGATGATCGGCCGGGGCGACCAAGGGCATACCGCCGCGTGGGCGAACATCTCGAAGCCCATCACGACGAGCGGCGGGAACAGCAGCAAGCGCCACCCGGTCAACCCCGCGAGCAGCGCGGTGAGGAGGAGAAAGCCGAAGAAGAACGGCACCCATGAATGCCCAGCGGCGGCATGGGCGCCGGCGGGATCGGGCACCGGCGGCTCCGTCGGCGGCCAGAGAAAATGGCGGGCGGCGGCGATGACGGCCAGGAGACCCGTGCCGACAAGGATGGACGGGGCATAGAGCCAGCTTGAAATCCCGAGCGTCAACGGCAGCAGCCCGGCGGAGATGGAAGGCACGATCGGCGAGCGCAGGAGGCGGATGATGAGGATCGAGCTCCCGATGCTCAGCAGCACGGGCACCGGCTCGTAAGCGAGGTTGCGCGTCAGCGCCGTACCCGCCAAAGCGGTCAGCACCGGCGTCAGCGCCAGCATCAGCGGCGCCCGTGCCCATTTGCCAAGCGGTCGCTGCAGTACGTCGTGCGCGAGCGCACCCAGTTCGGGGAAAAGCACGTAGGGGAGGCCCGTCGCCTGGGCGATCCCGGCAATGACGGTGATGTAGGCAGCGGTCGCCGGCGTCGCGAGCCACCTTCGGCGATGGGCCGCCGCGTATAATCGCCCCATGGGTCGGCTCAAGGATTTGGCTGATGGCATGCGGATCGGGCCTTTTGTAGACCCGGGGACGTTTCCTGGCCAGCCCGCGCCTCGGCCGCGACGTGCCGATGGTGCCCGACCTCCGGCCCCGAAGGCGCAGCGTCTTGCCGCCGGCGTTGGCGAATCCGGAGACGTCAAGCCATGATTTTTCAATTCGTGAGCGTCACGCGGCAGGAGCATGCTAAGGTAACGTATCGCTTCCGTCTCATTTGCAGCCTGCGGCCGCTCGCCGACGCACGGCCCCCCGCTCCGGCGCGCAACGCGCCGCCATGGCCGAGCGTTCAGAACCCCTCGAGCACGATCTTGCCGCGGGCGCGGCCGCTTTCGATGAGCGCATGCGCGCGCCTCAGGTTCCTCGCATCGATCCGTCCGAAATGCTCGGTGAGCGTGGTGCGGATGCGGCCCTGATCGACGAGCTGCGCCATCGCCTCGAGCAGCCGGTGCTGCTCGATCATGTCGGGCGTCGCGAACATCGGGCGCGTGAACATCAGCTCCCAGTGGAAGGAGGCCGATTTCTGCTTGAGCGCGCGCACGTCGATCGCCTCGGGATCGTCGATCACGCCGATCTTTCCCTGCGGCGCGATGGCCTCGGTGATGGCCTTCCAATGCCGGTCGGTCGCGTTGGTGGAGAAGATGTATTCGGCGCCGGCCACGCCCGCGCGCCTGAGCTCGGCGGGCAAGTCGGCCGTATGGTCGATCACCTCGTGCGCGCCGAGCGAGAGGCACCACTCGCGCGTCTCCGGCCGGCTCGCGGTCGCGATCACGCTCACGCCGGTGAGCTGGCGGGCGAGCTGAATCGCGATCGAGCCGACGCCGCCGGCCCCGCCGATGATGAGCAGCGTGCCTTCGCGGTGCGGGCCGAGCGGGATGCGCAGGCGCTCGAAGAGCATCTCCCAGGCGGTGATCGAGGTGAGCGGCAGCGCGGCCGCCTCGGCAAACGAAAGCGACGCCGGCTTGCGGCCGACGATGCGCTCGTCCACCAGCTGGAGCTCGGCATCGCTGCCGGGCCGGGCGATGCTGCCCGCGTACCAGACCGCATCGCCCACGCCGAACAGCGTCGCCTCGGGCCCGATCGCGCTCACCACCCCGGCCGCGTCGAAGCCGAGCACCCTTGGCTCTCCCACCGGGTCCGCATTGCGCCGGACCTTGGTGTCCACCGGGTTCACCGAGACCGCCTTCACCTCGACCAGGATGTCGCGGTGCCGTGGCACCGGGTCCGGCAACTCCACGTCGAGGAGCGCGTCCTCGTGGTCCACGGGGCGGGCGTGGGTATAGGCGACGGCCTTCATCTTGCACCTCGCACGACCGATATAGTCGGTGCTACAGCCGAGCGCGCTCGAGCGGGAGCACAGGAACCGGCCCGGCAAAAGGAAAGGGCATGCTCCGCGTCGGGGCCGCACGCTCTAGCCGAGAACCGGCCGCGAGGGAATCCGGGGGACGTGCCCGGGAACGATGCCCGGGAACAATCGCCCGGGAACAATGCAAGAGGACGAACATGGACGTCGCCACCATCGACCAGCAGTACCAGCAGCTACAAAGCCAGGCGCAGGAGACCATCCAGGAGATCCGCGACCTTGCCGGCAAGCTCTCCGACGCCGCCAAGGCCGGCAATCAGGACGCGAAGGAATGGCTGCTCGACCTCAAGTCGGTGGCGCTGGCGATCCAGGCGGAGCAGAACCAGGTCGGGCTTCTGCTCCAAGCCTTGCACGGCTTCGCTGCCAACCAGGGCCAGGCGCTTGCGCAGGTGCCGCAGCAGGGCCCCTGGGGCGGATCGCCCCAGCCCGGCATGGGCATGGGCGGCGCCTACCAGGGCGGCTATGGCGGGCCGGGCATGGGCGGCGGAATGGGGGGAATGCTGGGCGGCTTGCTCAACTCCGGGTTCGGCCGCGCGATGGAGATGGGCCTCGGCTTCGGGCTCGGGGACGATCTCATCAACAAGATATTCTGATTGCGCTTGCGAAACCGCGTCGTTTGTCCCCCGCGGAAAAAAGCTTGGCCGGATTGAGGCCGCTGGCTCTCGTTCTTGAACCTGTCACGCCGCTGACACAAAAGAACCAATTCAAAACAACGGACTAACGCGGTTGCACACAAGCCCCCTTCGGTTGTGCACCCATGGCCAAATGCCGCTCAGCGGCGGGGCGCGCAGTCTTCGCCCACAGGTTTGTCCACAGGCCCGGCGAGCGGCGGGAGCGGGCATCGGCGGCCCTTGAGGCCGGACCCCACGGGACCGAAAATTGGGCTTATGACGGAATTGGAGACGCCAACCGGAGCGGAAGCGATTACGGCGGCGCTCGCGACCATGCCCGCGGTGCCGGGCGTCTATCGCATGCTCGACCGCAACGGCACGGTGCTCTACGTCGGCAAGGCGCGCAATCTCAGCAAGCGCGTC
Organism: uncultured Pseudomonadota bacterium; assembly: GCA_963745975.1. Taxonomy (GTDB): domain Bacteria; phylum Pseudomonadota; class Alphaproteobacteria; order Acetobacterales; family Acetobacteraceae; genus JAKAWQ01. The sequence continues at coordinate 558,238 of CAVUZJ010000005.1, read as the reverse complement.
GTCGCCTATACGCAGCCCGGCCGGCTTCCCGAGCGGCTCCGGCGGATGGTCAGCGAAACCGCCTCGGTGGAGATCCTCACCACCCACACCGAGGCCGAGGCGCTGCTCCTCGAGGCGAACCTCATCAAGCGCCTCAAGCCCTGGTTCAACATCGTCCTGCGCGACGACAAGTCCTACCCGTGGCTCATGCTCACCAAGGACCACGAGTTCCCGCAGATCGCCAAGCATCGCGGCGCCCAGGTGCGCAAGGGCGATTACTGGGGGCCGTTCGCCTCGGCCTGGGCGGTGAACCAGACGGTGACCGCCATGCAGCGCGTCTTCCTGCTGCGCTCCTGCGCGGACACCGTCTTCGCCAACCGCACGCGGCCCTGCCTCCTCTTCCAGATCCGCCGCTGTTCGGCGCCCTGCGTCGGCCGCATCGGCAAGGAGGACTATGCGAAGCTCGTCGCCCAGGCCGAGGGCTTCATGGCCGGGCGTGGGGCGGCGGTGCAGAAGGAGATGGCGGGGGAGATGGAAAAGGCCGCGGCGGCGCTCAACTTCGAGCAGGCGGCGCGGCTGCGCGACCGCATCCGCGGCCTCACCCACGTCCAGGGGAGCGGCGTCGTCAATCCCGCGAGCCTCGGCGACGCGGACGTGATCGCCGCCTGGCAGGCGGCCGGGCAGACTTCGGTGGAGGTCTTCTTCATCCGCGGCGGCCACAATAACGGCAACCGCGCCTTCTTCCCCGCCCACGCGCGGGGCGAGAGCCCGGGCGAGGTACTCGGCGCCTTCATCGGCCAGTTCTACGACGACAAGCCGCCGCCGCCCTTGGTCCTGCTGAGCCACGAGCCGCCCGAGCGGGCGCTGATCGCCGAGGCGTTGACCTTGAGGGCGGGGACCTTGAAGGCGGGGACGCTGAAGGCCGGGCGCCGCGTCGCCGTCCTCGTCCCCCGCCGCGGCGAGAAGCGCGCGGTCGTGCAGCACGCCGAGGCGAATGCGCGCGAGGCGCTCGAGCGCAAGCTCGCCGAGGCGGCCGGCCAGGCGAAGCTGCTCGCCGAGACCGCCAACCTCTTCGGCCTCCCGGCCCCGCCGGCCCGGATCGAGGTCTATGACAACAGCCACATCATGGGCACCCATCCGTACGGCGTGATGGTCGTGGCCGGCCCGGAGGGGTTCGAGAAGGCGGCCTACCGCAAGTTCATCATCCGCGGCCCGATCGCGCCGGGGGACGACTACGCGATGCTCCGCGAGGTGTTCGAGCGGCGCTTCGGCCGCCTCGCCGCCGGGCGCGAGGCCGGCGAGGACCCGCCGGCGCCGGACCTCGTGCTGATCGACGGCGGCGCCGGCCAGCTCGGCGTCGCCACCGAGGTGCTGGAGCGGCTCGGCCTCGGCGCGCTGAAGCTCGCCGCAATCGCCAAAGGCCCGGACCGCAATGCCGGCCGGGAGTGGCTCTACATCGCCGGCCGCGAACCGTTCCAGCTCCCGCCCGCCAGCCCCGTGCTCTACTTCCTCCAGCGCCTGCGCGACGAGGCGCACCGCTTCGCCATCACCAGCCATCGCAGCGGCCGCGCGCGCGGCCTCAAGCGGAGCGAGCTCGACGAGATCGCGGGCATCGGCCCGGCCCGCCGCCGGGCGCTCCTCAATCATTTCGGCTCGACGCGCGGGATCAAGGGCGCGGGGCTGGCCGATCTCGAGGCCACGCCCGGCGTCTCGCGCGAAACCGCGCGCCGCGTGTACGCATATTTTCATCCGGGCGCCCGCCTCGAGGACGTTTCCTGAACGGCTTCGGCGCATTACTCTTAGGTCCGGATGCTCACCGATCTCCCGAACCTCCTCACGCTCTCGCGGATCGCGGCGGTGCCGCTCGTGGTGGCGCTGGCCGCGCTCGGGCACCCGGGCGCCGACCTCGCCGCCTGCCTCGTCTTCAGCGCCGCCGCCATCACCGACTATTTCGACGGCAAGATCGCCCGCTTCCGCCGCCAGCTCTCCGATTTCGGCCGCATGCTCGACCCGATCGCCGACAAGCTCCTGGTCGGCGCGACTCTCATGGTGCTCGCCGGCGAGGGCCGCCTCGGCGCCTTCCTCACGCTCTTTCCCGCGATCGTGATCATGCTGCGCGAGATCCTGGTCAGCGGGCTCCGCGAATACCTGGCCGGGGTCCGCGCCGGGCTGCCGGTCACTCCGCTCGCCAAATGGAAAACCGGCTTCCAGATGGGCGCGCTCGGCGTCTTGCTCGCGGGCGACCCTGCCGCGCGGCTGCTCGGGATAGGCTTCCTGCACGTGACCGCGATCGGCAGCGTGATGCTGTGGATCGCGGCAGGGCTGACGCTGGTCACCGGCTGGGGTTATGTTGCAACCGGATTGAGCCACGTGATGCCCGGGGGAGGAGTGCCGGTCTCCTCTCTCCCCCAAGGCGGCAACGCCGGCGGCAGAAGCAAGGAACCCTGACCATGCGGCGCACCGCCTTCCTCGGAGCCCTGCTCCTGCTCACCGGCTGCCAGGGGTTCAGCGGCTTCCTCGGCGATACCTTCAGCATGCACGGCGATCCGAACCAGCCGGTCACCACGGCCGAGAACGTTCAGCGCGCGAACGGCGGCCAACCCACGCCGGCGCCGATCCCGGTCCAGCCGGGCAATGTCTGGCCGGGCCCGATCCAACCGCTGCCCTCGCTCGCGGACATCGCAAAAACCCTGCCCGAAGCCTCGGGCGTGCCGGTCCTGCCCAATGTGCCCGCGAGCCCGGCCCTGCCGCCCAGGAGCTCGGTGCCCATCCTCACCGCCCCGCCCTCGACGGTGCAAACAACCCCCAGCACCCCCAACACGGGCAACGCGCCCAGCGTGCCGCGCGGCACCACCATCCACACCTCCCACGGCCCGGAGGTGGTCTCCGGCGGCACCGGGAACTTCCTCACGCTCACCACGCCCGACGGCCAATACGCCGGCATCATGGTGCCGAACGGCAATGGGACGAGCACCATCATCCGCCCGGACGGCTCGGTGGAGACGGTGCCCGCGCCGCGCTGAGATGCTGCGGCTTCTCTACTTCGCCTGGCTCCGCGAGCGCGTCGGACACGCCGAGGAGGAGCTGGCGCTTCCGTCCTCGGTCCATACCGTGGGCGAGCTGATGCGCTGGCTGGCGGCGCGCGACCCCGTCCACGGCGCCGCCTTCGCGCGGCCCGGCCTGATCCGCGCCGCCGTGAACCAGGAGTTCGCCGCACCCGAGACCGCGCTCGCGGCCGGCGACGAGGTGGCGTTCTTCCCACCCATGACCGGCGGATGATGGCCCGGATCTCGATCCAGGAAGCGGACTTCGATCCGGGCGAGGAAATCGCGAGCCTCGCCCCCGGCGCCGGCGGTATCGGCTGCTTCATCGGCATCGTCCGCGGCGAGGCAAACGGACGTCGAATCACCGCCATGACGCTCGAACACTACCCGGGCATGACCGAACGGGCGGTCCGCGCGATCGCCGAACAAGCGGAGAAGCGCTGGAGCCTCTCCGCCGTCACCGTCGTCCATCGCGTCGGCCGGCTCGTGCCCGGCGAGAACATCGTCGTCGTTCTCGCCGCCGCACCCCACCGCGACCCCGCCCTCTCCGCCACACGCTTCCTGATCGACTGGCTCAAAACCGAAGCGCCCTTTTGGAAAAAGGAACACTTCGCCGACGGCGCCGAAGCCTGGGTCGAGGCACAAGAGGCCGACACCGAGGCAGCCGCCCTCTGGCGTTGACCCCTTGGCGTTGACCCCTTGGCGCTGCCCCCTTGGCGCTGACCCCCTGGACTTCACACCCTCCGGCCAGGGCGGCGGAGCACGAAGTAGCCGGCGGTCCCGGAGATCAGCGAGGCGAGGAGGACAGCGAGGCGGACGTCCGGGTTGTATCCGTCCGCTGGGAAGGCCAGCGACCCGATAAAGAGGCTCATCGTGAAGCCGATTCCGGTGAGGAGCGCGACGCCTGAGAGCTGGCGCCAGTCGGCGCCTTCAGGGAGGTTCGCGAGGCCGAGGCGGATGGGCGCCCAGATCGCGCCGAGGACGCCGAGCGGCTTGCCCGCGACGAGGCCCACGAAGATCCCGATCTGGATCGGGTTCGCGAGCTCCCCGAGCCCGATATGGGCGAGGCCCACGCCGGCGTTGGCGAAGGCGAACACGGGCAGCACGCCGAAGTTGACCCACGGCCGGAGGTCGTGCTCGAGCCGGTGCAGCGGGGAGGAGCCGTCGCCCGCGCGGAGCGGGAGCAGGAGCCCGACGATGACGCCGGCGAGCGTGGCGTGGATGCCCGACTTGAGCACCGAGACCCAGACGAAGACGCCGAGCAGCATATAGGGCGCGAGACGGGGGCAGCCGGCGAGGTTGAGGATCAGGAGTCCCGCCACGCCGACGCCGGCGAGTGCCAGTGCGATCACCGAGAGGTGCGCGGTGTAGAACGCGGCGATGATGATGATCGCGCCGAGGTCGTCGATCACGGCGAGCGCCAGCAGGAACGTCTTGAGGGCGGGCGGCACGCGCGGGCCGAGGAGAGCGACGACGCCGACGGCGAAGGCGATGTCGGTCGCGGTCGGGACGGCCCAGCCGCGCGCCGCGCCCGGAGTGCCGGCCGTGATGGCGAGGAAGGCGAACGCCGGCCCGGCCATGCCGCCGAGCGCAGCGATCACCGGCACTGCCGCGCTCGAGAATTTCGACAAGCCGCCTTCGATCACCTCGCGCTTGAGCTCGGCGCCGACCAGCATGAAGAAGACGGCCATCAGCCCGTCATTGATCCAAAGGATGAGCGGCTTGGCGATGGCGAGCCCGCCGAGCTGGATCGCGACCGGAAGATCGAGCAGGCGGGCGTAGAGCGCGCCGAGCCCCGAGTTCGCCAGCACCAGCGCAAGCGCGGCGGCCGCGCAGAGCGCGATCCCGGGCGCGGATTCGAGCTTGAGGAACTGTTGGAGCTTCGTCGGAGCCAAGCCGCTTCTCCCTCGACGTGCCGATCATAGGCGGGCGTTTGCCGTGGGCCTACCGCCGGCGCGCGGTTTCGCGTACGCTCATCGGCGCTTGCAAGATGGAACGAGGAAGGCACGGCGAACGAGGCAGCTCTCTACCCTTGGGCCGCCTTCCCGGCGCGTGCTATCCGGATGCGCGGATCGAAGTACTGGATAAGGGATTCTCCCGCCGAGACAACGCCGCCCTCGCACATCCGCGGCTTCGCGGTGGACGAGGGGCGGCTTCGCAATCGCCGCGTCTTCGCCGACTATTTTGAATCCGGAATGAGCGACGAGGTTCGCACGGATGTCCGGGGCAATGTCTGGAGCAGTACGGGCTGGGGCGCCCGCCGAATGGAGCGGGAAGATTGGTCTGCCCGAGGTCTCAGCCAAACCGCGAGCGCATCGCGCCATTCGCTCTATGTGAACGTGCAGCGAGCGCAAATGCCCTGAGCCGATCGTCTCACCCCGTGAGACGGGCTATGCGAGCAGAGTCGCGGATGTCGCACCCTTGGCGATTCCTATACACTGGCCGGCCTTCGCCGTCTCGGTAACCAAACGATAGATATTTACTCTTCGTATGGCTATGACAGCCTTGGTTATGGCGTCCCGAGGCCCTCGCCGAAGCGTTGGCCGCGGAGCCCATCAAGCCCGGGATCGGATGACGGGGCCCATGCCGCTGATCTTCATTGTCGACGATCTTTCCACCAACCGGCGCATCTATTCGCGCCTGGCCCAGTCGATCGGCGCGCATTGCAAGGTGATGTCCTTCTCCGACCCCGCCCAGGCGCTGGCCGAGGCCGAAAAGAATATGCCCGACCTCGTGATCGCCGACTTCAAGATGCCGCTCATGGACGGCGCGGAAATGACCCGCGCGCTGCGCACGCTGCCCGAGGGCGGCGAAGTCCCGGTGATCATCATCACCGTCCATGACGACTATGATTTTCGCATCCTCGCCCTCCGCTCGGGCGCCACGGACTTCCTGCTCAGCCCGGTCGATCACGTCGAGTTCCTGACCCGCGCCAAGAACCTGCTCAAGCTCCGCCGCCAGCAGGTGGTGCTGCGCCGCTGGGCCCGCGCGCTCGAGCGCCGCCTGCAGACGAGCGAGCAGGCCAAGGTGCAGATGCTGCGGGACAATCACGAAAGATTGATCCAGGTCATCGACACCGTCCCGGCGATGATCAGCGCCTCCGACGCCGAAGGGCGGCTCATCTTCACCAATGTCTGCCTGGCGCATTTCGCCGGCTCCGATCCCACGGCGTTGGCCGGCCGGGAATTGAGCGCGCTCTTCGGCGAAGCCCACGCGGAGCGCAACCGCAAGCTCGACGCGGAAGTGCTCGCAATCGGCGAGGCGACGGCGGAGTTCGAGGAGGAGCTGGTCGATTACAGCGGCCGGCGGCGCTTCTTCATCACCACGAAATCGCCGCTCCGCAACGCCGACGGCAGCGTGAGCGCGGTCCTCACCACCTCGCTCGACATCACGGACCGCAAGCGCGCCGAGGAGCGGCTGCATTATCTCGCCCACTACGACACGCTCATCAATCTGCCGAACCGCACGCTCTTGAGCGAACGTCTCGACGCGGAGCTCGCACGCACCATGGCCGATGGCAGCATGCTCGCGCTGCACTTCATCGACCTCGATCGCTTCAAGGCGGTGAACGATGCCTTCGGCCATCACGTCGGCGACCAGTTCCTCAAGGTGGTAGCGACGCGGCTCAGCGCGTCGGTCCGCGCGAGCGACATCGTCGCCCGTCTCGGCGGGGACGAGTTCGCGATCGTCCAGCCCAACATCACGACCGAGGAGGATGCGATCGCGTTGGCCCGGCGCGTGATCGAGGCGATGCGCCAGCCCTTCTTCTTCGAGCGGCACGAGCTGAAGGCAACCGCGAGCGTCGGCATCACGATCTGCCCGCGCGATGCGACGACCGCCGACGATCTGCTGCGCAACGCGGACCTCGCGATGTATCGCGCGAAAGGCAGCGGCCGGGACTCCTATTGCTGCTTCGCCGACGAGATGCGCCGCCGCGCGACCGGCATGATGGCCCTCGAGTCCGAGCTGCATATGGCGCTGCAGAGGCAGGAGTTCGAGCTCTATTACCAGCCGCAGTTCGAGATCGGAACGCAGCGGATCGTGGGCGTCGAGTCGCTCCTGCGCTGGAACCGGCCGGGCCACGGCGTCGTCCTGCCGAGCGAGTTCCTGGCCCTTGCCGAGGAATTGGGATTGATCGTTCCGCTCAACGAATGGGTGCTCCGGGAATCCTGCGTCCAGGCGCGCGCCTGGACCGGCACCGACGGCGCGCCGCTCCGGGTCGCGGTCAACCTCTCCGCCGAACAGTTCCGCAAGCAGAACGTAAGGGACTTGATCCTCTCGGTGCTGAACGAGACGGGGCTCGATCCCGCCAATCTCGAGCTCGAGCTCACCGAGCGCGTGGTGATGGCGAACGTCGAGACCATGGCCCGCGAGCTCCGCCAGCTCCACGACATCGGCGTGCGGCTCGCGATCGACGATTTCGGCACCGGCTATTCGTCGCTGACCTATCTCAAGATGTTCCCCGTGCATCGTCTGAAGATCGATCAGAGCTTTGTCGGCCCGCTCACCACCAGCCGCGCCGACGCGGCGATCGTGCGCGCGATCATCAATCTCGCCCACAGCCTCGGCGCGCGGGCGCTCGCCGAAGGGGTCGAGACCGCGGAGCAGCTCCGCCATCTCGCCGAGGAGGATTGCGACGAGGTGCAGGGGTACTTTCTCTCGATGCCCTTGCGCGCGGAGGACATCGGCGCGCTGCGCGAGGCTGGCCCTCCCGCTCGGCCAGCCCCGGCTCCGCTCGAGCTCGCGAAGGTCGGCGGTGCCGCCGTGCCCTCAGCCCCGACCCCGGGCGAGCCGCCATGATCGGCTTCCGGCACCGGAGGATCAACGGCTATGAGGCCTGCGCACGGGCGCGGCGCCGCCCGTCCAGCCGAGGAGAGTGACGGCCGTGGTAGTCACGTCAGGCGCGGAGAAGCCTCCGATGCGCCCGCCGTTCAAAATGCTGGCCTCCTACAACGAATGGGTGAACCGGCGCCTCTATGGCGCGGTCGCGAAACTCTCCGACCACGACTACCGTGCCGATCACGGCGCCTTCTTCGGCTCGCTCCACGGCACCCTGAACCACCTCCTCGTCGGCGACCGCATCTGGATGCACCGCTTCACCGGCGAGGGGCAGGAGCCGACGGCGCTCGATTCCGTCCTTTACGAGAATTTTTCCACCTTGCGCGAAGCGAGAACGGCAGAGGATGTGCGGATCATCGCCTATGTCGGCGCGCTCACCGAACAGGCGCTCGCCGGGACGATCCGCTACCGCACCACGCGGGCTCCGACCGAGATCGAGCAATATCTGGCTCCCCTCCTGGTGCATTTCTTCAATCACCAGACCCATCATCGCGGCCAGGCGCATGCAATGCTGACGAAGCTCGCCGGCGAGGCGCCGTCCTTCGATCTTCTGGTTTTTCAGCGCGAGAGCGGCTGCGGCCTCGCGCGCGGCGCCGGCGGCGATTTCTCGGAACCCGAGCGGCGGCCGGCGGGAAAAACTAGAAGAGTCCGGTGATCATCCCGTCCGGCCCGAGGCCGATCTGCTCGGCGGCCGGCGCGCGCGGCAGCCCGGGCATCGTCAGGATCTCGCCCGCGAGCGCCACCACGAATCCAGCACCCGCCGAAAGCCGTGCGGCGCGGATCGGCAGCACGTGCCCGGCGGGTGCGCCGAGAGAAGCGGGATCGGCGCTGAAGCTGTACTGGGTCTTGGCGATGCAGACCGGGAATTTCCCGAACCCCGCCGCCTCGAACGCCGCAAGCCGCCGCGCCACCGCGGGCGGAATCGCGACCTCGCGCGCGCGGTAGATCTCGCGCGCCACGGTGCGGATCTTCTCCGCAAGCGTCATATCGTCCGGATAGAGCGGCGCGAACCTTACCCCGCCCTCGCCAAGCCGGGCGAGCACCGCGCGCGCAAGACCCGCCGCCCCCGCCGCGCCATCGGCCCAGTGCGTGCAGAGCACCGTCTCGACCTCGCGCGCCGCCATCGCCCGCTTCACCGAAGCGATCTCTTCCGGCGTATCCGAGGTGAATTCGTTGAGCGCGACCAGCACCGGCACGCCGAACTTCTTCACGTTCTCCACATGCCACGCGAGATTCGCCACCCCGCGCTCGACAGCCGCGACATCCTCCGCGTCGAGCGCCCGCTTCGTCACCCCGCCATGCAGCTTGAGCGCGCGCACGGTGGCGACGACGACCGCCGCCCCGGGCGTGAGGCCCGCCAGCCGGCACTTGATGTCGAAAAACTTCTCCGCGCCGAGATCGGCGCCGAACCCCGCCTCGGTGACGACGATCGGCGCGAGCTTGAGCCCGAGCCTGGTCGCCATCACCGAGTTGCAGCCATGCGCGATATTGGCGAATGGCCCGCCATGGACGAGCGCCGGCGAGCCCTCCAGCGTCTGCACTAGGTTCGGCATCAGCGCATCGCGCAAGAGCGCCGCCATCGCCCCGTCGGCGCCGAGATCCGCGCCGTGATCGCGCCTCCGTCTTTCCGCTCCGCGACGACGATGCGCGCAAGCCTCGCCTCGAGGTCGGGCAGGTCGCGTGCAAGGCAGAAGAGCGCCATCACCTCGGAGGCCGCGGTAATGTCGAACCCGTCCTCCCGCGCCGGGCCGTTGCCCGCGAGGCCAATCACTGTCGTGCGCAGGCTGCGGTCGTTCACATCGAGCGCGCGGCGCCAGAAGATCCGCCGCGCGTCGATCCCGAGCGCGTTGCCGAAATGGAGGTGGTTGTCGAGCATCGCCGCGAGCAGGTTGTTGGCGGCGGTGATGGCGTGGAAATCCCCGGTGAAATGGAGGTTGATCTCCTCCATCGGCGCGACCTGCGCCTGCCCTCCGCCGGTCGCCCCGCCCTTGACGCCGAAGCAGGGCCCGAGGCTTGGCTCGCGCAGGCACAGCATCGTCCGCTCGCCCGCCGCGTTCAGCGCATCGGCGAGCCCGATCGCGGTCGTCGTCTTGCCCTCGCCGGCCGCCGTCGGGTTGATCCCCGTCACCAGCACCAGCGCGCCGTCCGCCCGCCCCTCGAGGCTCGCGATGAAATCGAACCCGATCTTCGCCTTGAACCGCCCGTAGGGCTCGAGCGCTTCTTGGGGAATGCCGGCCTTCTCCGCGATCTCGGCGATCGGCCGGAGCCGGACGCGGCGGGCGATCTCGAGATCGTCCGGCATCCTCACGCCGCCTTGCGCTTCTGGATGCCAAGCCCCGCGAGGGCCTCGTCCATCGCCGCCACGGCGGCACGGTAGTCTTCGGGCCCGAGCGCGCCGATCAGGCCGACGCGGAAGCTCGGCAGGGGGGTGTCGTAGAAATTGCTGATGAGGAACCCCCGCATCTTCAAGAGATCGACGAACGCCTGCAGATCCCACCGCGGATCGTCCGGCGCCAGCACGTTCATCACGATCGGCCCCTGCATCGCGCGCGGCAGGCAGGGCGTGAGCCCGATCGCGAGCACGCCGTCGTAGAACGCGCGCAGATTGGCCCGGTAGCGCGCCAGCCGCGCCGGCGGACCGCCCTCCGCCTCGAGCAGCGCCAGCGCCACCGAGAGCGCGTTGAGCACCTGCGCCGGCGGGGTGAAGCGGAAGCTCCCCGCGCCTGCGCGCTCGGCATGGGCATGAACATCCGCGAGGTCGAGGCACCAGCTCTCCGCCCGCCCCGCCCGCCCGGCGAGCCGCTCCTTGGGCGCGATCGCGAACGCGAGCCCCGGCACGCTTTCCAGGCACTTGTTGGCGGTGAACAGCGCGGCGTCCACCTCCGGCATCGCCGACAGGTCGAGCGGCAGCGCGCCGAACGCAGAGACGGCGTCGATGATCACCCGCCGCCCCGCCGCGCCCGCCGCCGCGGCGAGCGCCGCCGCGTCATGCACCACGCCGCTGCTCGTCTCGCTGTAGACGAAGGCGAGATGGCCGATCGCGGGATCGGCCGTGAGCGCCGCCGCAACCGCACGCGGGTCGGCCCGCTCGCCCTCGCCGACCGGGAGGCTCACCACCGCCCGCCCGCACTCGCGCGCGAGCCGGGTGAGCCGGCTCGCATAGCTGCCGGTCATCGGCACGAGGAGCTTCCCCCCGCGCGGCACGAAGGTGCGGATCGCGGCCTCGATCGCAAAGTGCCCCGAGCCCTGCAGCGGCAGGCTCGCATGCGTCTCCCCGCTCACGCCGGCGAGCGGCAGCAGAAGTTCGCGCACTCCGGCGTAGAGCGGGTAGAAGTCGCGGTCCCACGGCGCGAAATCGTGCGCGAGCGCCGCGCGGACCTCGGCGCGAGTGGTCACGGGGCCCGGAATCATGAGTTTCATCATGAGCTTCATGTCGATGCGCGGCGCGTGTTGGAGGAAGCCGGTCTTCTCCGCCCAGGATTGGCACGGACGTTTCGGGAAATCCAGCCGCCCTGGCCGCTGGTTCCCCCCAAGGTTCGCCCCGGCCGCGCGGCGCTGCTATAAGCCCGCCGATGACATTGCCGTTCTCGCTGCCCGACTGGGTTCCCTGGTGGCTGCCTTTCGTGGTCCTCGTGCCGGGCGTCCTCTATCTGCTCGCCTTCGTGCTCATGCCCTTCAGCGTCTTCGGCGTGAAGGGAAGGCTCGACGGGGTGGAGGCACGGCTCGACGAGATCCAGGCCGAGATTCGCGCGCTCTCGCTCCGCCTGCCCGAGCCGATCGCCGGCCCCAGCGGCTACGGCGAGGACCTCCCGCCGCTCGGCGGCAACGCCCCCCGCCTGCCCGAGCTCTCGGAAAGACCGCCCATCCCTCCCGCCCCCGCGATGGAAGTCGAGCCGCGCCCCGTCCCCGCCGCCAGCCGCCACCGCGCCCCGGACCCGATCCCCCGCCCCGCGCGTACCGAGCCACGGCTGGACTGGCCCGGCTAGCTCTTCGCCCGCCTCGCCGCGTGACAAGCGCGGCCGCTCTCGACTACCGTTTGCCCCGGATCGGCAGGGCTGACCCCGCAGTGGACGGAAGCGAGAGGTGCCACCGAAGGACGGGCATTCGGCCGAGGCGGCCGGCGAGCGGTCGCTGACGGGGCCGGCGCCCCCCCTGCGGCTCGCCCGCATGCCCCGCCGCCCCTTCGATCCCTTAGCGAGCGTCTTCCGCCAAATCGACGCCGCACTCCGCCGCTATTACGGCATCCGCGAATTCACCGACGACCCGCTCTGCATCCTTCGCCTCTCGCGCGAACGGGCTTGGCGCGGCCTTCTTCTCTCCGACGGCACGCCGATCGCCGCCGGCGAGCCGGTCGGCGAGCTCCATTTCTGGAGCGAGCACATGCCGGCCTTCGCCCACGACGGGCCGGACCTCGGCTGGGCGGTCGAAACCTCCCGCCGCCTCCGCCGCTCCTTCGTCCTCCTCGCGGACGCGCTCGCGGCCGACCCGGCCTGGCGGACCCTGCGCGCCGTCTTCGCCCGATGGGCGTTCGCCGGCGCCTTCGACGCCACCCACCAGCGCCGCCTCATCGAGGAGTTCGGCCTCGACATTTTCGCCCCGGACCGGACGATCGCGCACCGCATCCACGACCTGATGCAGGACTTCCTGCTCTGGGGCATGCTCCGCGCCTTCAACCCCGGCGCGCTCCACAGCCACGGCTTCTTCCGCTCCCGCCAGGAGCTGTGGATCTCCCGCCGCGCGCTCCTCGCCCGCTTCGCCGCCGCCCCGCGCAGCGCACCCGGGCCGCACCTTGCGCCCGCCCCCGAGCGGCGTATTGATCAGGCCCCCGAACCAGCGGAGGCGAGGCGATGCGCGTGAGCGTGGTGCAGATGAACCCAGGCCACGACAAGGCCCAGAACATTGCACAGGCGTCCCGTTTGATCGACGGCGCGGTCTCCTCCGACCGGCCCGACATGCTCGGCCTGCCCGAGATCTGGACCTGCCTCGGCGGCGACCGCGCGGCCAAGTTCGACCAGGCCGAGCCCCTCCCACCGCCGGGCTCGAACCAGCCGGGGGGCGCGGCCTACGAGTTCCTCCGCTCGGTCGCGCGCGAGAAGCGCATCCATGTCCACGGCGGCTCGATCGGCGAGAAGGACGGCGACCGCCTCTTCAACACCACCGTCGTCTTCAGCCCCGACGGAATCGAGATCGCCCGCTACCGCAAGATCCACCTCTTCGACATCGTGACGCCCGACGGGACCGGCTATCGCGAGAGTGCGACCTTCGGCGCCGGCGACCAGGTCGTCACCTGCGAGGCGAACGGCGTGAAGGTGGGGCTCGCGATCTGCTACGACCTCCGTTTCCCCGAGCTCTTCCTGGCGCTGCGTCGCGCCGGCGCCGAGCTCATCTTCCTCCCCGCGGCCTTCACCCGCGAGACCGGCAAAGACCATTGGGAGGTGCTGATCCGCGCCCGCGCAATTGAGACGCAATGCTGGTTCGCCGCGCCCGCCTGCCAGGGCATGCACCGCGACGCGAACGGCGAGCCGCGCTGGAGCTACGGCCACTCGCTTCTCTGCGACCCCTGGGGCCTCGTCGTCGCCAAGGCCTCGGACGGCATCGGTTGGGCCACCGCGCGCATCGAAACCAAGCTCGCCGAGCGGGTGCGCCGGGACATGCCGGTGCTCGCCCACCGCAGGCTGATCTGAACGGCTTCGCCGCGCCACGCATGGAAAGCCGCGCGGCGCCTCCGCCGCCGGCGCTACGCCGGATCGCGATCTTCGCCGCCCCCACGCCGCTCGCCGAGGAGAGCGGCGCCCGCCTCGTCGCCCGCTACGGCAACTGCACCGCCGACGAGGCCGAGATCGTCGTCGCCCTCGGCGGCGACGGGTTCATGCTCGAAACTCTCCACGCCATGCTCAGCCACGGCCTGCCGGTCTACGGCATGAATTGCGGCTCAGTCGGCTTCCTGATGAACGCCTACGGCGAGGAGAACCTGCCCGAGCGCCTCGCCGCGGCCCAGAAGACCGTTCTCTACCCGCTCAGGATGCGCACCCGGACGACCGCCGGCGAGCCATCCGAAGCGCTCGCCTTCAACGAGGTGAGCCTGCTGCGCCAGCTCCGCCAGACCGCCAAGATCAGCATCACCGTGGACGGCAGGGTAAGGCTCCCCGAGCTGATGTGCGACGGCGTGCTGGTCTCGACCCCCGCCGGATCGACCGCCTACAACCTTTCCGCGCACGGGCCGATCGTTCCGCTCTCGGCCAACCTCCTTCCGCTGACGCCGATCAGCGCCTTCCGTCCCCGGCGCTGGCGCGGCGCGCTTCTGCCGAGCAGCGCGGAAGTGACGTTCGAGGTGCTCGAGGCGGAGAAGCGCCCGGTCTCGGCCGCCGCGGACTTCACCGAGGTCCGCGACGTTCAAAGCGTCGTCGTCCGCGAGGACAGCTCGCTCTCGGTCACCGTGCTGTTCGACCCCGACCAGGCCCTCTCCGAACGCATCATCGCCGAGCAGTTCACCAGCTGAGCAGGGGCTCCGCCCCTGCACGGGTCCCAACGCGCGAGCGCGTTGGGACCCGGGCAAGGGGCAGAGCCCCTTGCTGGGGTCCAGGGGCAAAGCCTCTGGCCTAGCCTACGCAATCATCGACTTGCCCTGCGGAAAATCCTGGCTCTCCGCCCCTTCGGCCTCGGCGATGTAATCGCGCGTCAGCGGCACCGCGGTCTGCTCGCGCCCCAGCTGCATCTGGAACACCATGTGCCCCTCGCGGCGGAAGGCGAGCTCGGAGCCGACGAGATAGAACTCCCACATCCGGCAGAACCGCTCGTCGGTGAGCGAGGCGATCGTATCGCGATTGGCGAGGAAACGCCGGCGCCAGCGCGCCAGCGTCTCGGCATAATGGAGCCGCAGAATCTCGATGTCGGTCACCCAGAGGCCGGTCCGTTCGACCGCGGGCAAAACTTCAGAGAGGGCCGGCGAATAGCCGCCCGGGAAGATGTATTTCCCGATCCACCGGTTGGTCGCCCCCGGCCCGTCGCTCCGCCCGATCGCGTGCAGGAGCGCCACGCCGTCGGGAGCGAGGCACCGCTTCAGCGCGGCGAAGAAAGTCCCGTAATGGACGATGCCGACATGCTCGAACATGCCGACCGAAACGATCCGGTCGAACTGCTGGTTGACCGCGCGGTAGTCGAGCAGCTCGAACCGGACGCGGTCGGCAAGCCCAGCGGCGGCCGCGCGCGCCCGCGCCTCCGCAAGCTGCTCCGCGGAGAGCGTGATGCCGAGCACGCGTGCGCCGTAGTCCCGCGCCAGCGTGAGCGCCAGCCCACCCCAGCCGCAGCCGATATCGAGCACCGAGAGATCCGGCCGGTCGAGCAGCAGCTTCGCCGCGATGTGGCGCTTCTTCGCCACCTGCGCCTCGTCGATCGTCTCGTCCCCGCGCCGGAAGTAGGCGCAGGAATATTGCCGGTCGCGATCGAGGAACAGGCTGTAGAGCCTGCCGTTGAGATCGTAATGATGGGCGGCATTGCGCCGCGCCCGCGGTGCCGGATTGTACTGGGCGAGGAAGCGGATCAGCCGGCCGAGCCGCGCCCTGAGCCGCATGACGCCCGTCCCGCCGCCGGCGGCCGCGACATTGGCGACCAGGAGGTCGAGCAGCTCATAGAGGCTGCATTCGAGCGGGACCGCCGTGCCCGCCATGTACGCCTCGCCGAGCGCGAGCGAGGGGTTGAGCACCAGCCGCCGCACCGTGGCGGCGTCCTTGAGGGCAACCGCGGCGCGCCCGCCGGGGCTTCCCACGTAAGTGGTAACGCTGTGGTCCGGCCAGTGCACTTCCAGCCGGCCCACGGTGATCAGGCGCCTCAGAAGCGCATCCAGAACGCGCTGCATGGCCATTCTCGCCGCGAACCTCGTCGTTACTGCGGCGGAGCAGTCTGGCGGACCCGGGCCCGAACGTCAAAGCCGCCGACAGTCCCGCGCCGTCAGGCCGCCGGCTGCTCCTCGCCCGGCAGCGCCGCCTCCGCCTCGGGCGGGGCATTCTCGCCGCGCGTCTGCCGCTCCGCCTCCTCGGGCGAGCGGGCGACATTGACGGTGACGCCGATCGACACCTCGGGGTGCAGGATCACGCGCACGACGGAGAGCCCGAGCGTCTTGATGGGGTGCTCGAGCTCGACTTGGCTGCGGCTGATGGAAAGCCCCGCCGCCGTGCACGCCTCGGCAACGTCGCGCGCGCTCACCGAGCCATAGAGATTGCCCGCCTCGCCCGCCTGGCGGATCACCACCACCGAAAGCCCGGCCACCCGCTCCGCCACCCGCTGCGCCTCCTCGCGGCGCTTCAGGTTCTGCGCCTCGAGCTCGACGCGCTGCTGCTCGAACCGCGCGTGGTTCTCCTTGGTGGCGCGCATCCCCTTCTTTTGCGGCAGCAGGAAGTTCCGGGCATAGCCCGGCTTCACCTTCACCACGTCGCCCATCTGCCCGAGCTTTTCGACCCGCTGCAGCAGGATCACCTCGACATTGGCCATCGCCGCGCTCCCTCAGGCCACGACGTAGGGCAGGAGTGCCAGGAAGCGCGCCCGCTTGATCGCCAGCGCCAGCTCCCGCTGGCGCTTCGCGGAGACCGCGGTGATGCGGCTCGGCACGATCTTCCCCCGCTCCGAGAGGAACCGCGAAAGCAGCCGCACGTCTTTGTAGTCGATCTTGGGCGCGTTCGGGCCGGAGAACGGGCAGGACTTGCGGCGCCGGTAGAAGGGCCGCCGTGCGCCCACCGCGGGGCGGCGGGCAGCCGGGTTGATCTCGCTCGATTCGGACATGCTCTATTCCTCCGCCGCCGGTTCGCCCGGGCGGAACTCTTCCTCCCGCTCGGGCCGGGCGCGGAACTCCTCGCGCTCGTCGTAGCGCCGCCGCCCTGAATCGAAGCGGCCGGCCGGCTTCGGCCCGCGGAAGCCGCGCTCCCGGTCGTCCGACCGGCGGGAAAGGATGGCCGAGGGCGCTTCCTCGATCGCCGGCACGCGGATGGTGAGGAACCGGAGCACGTCCTCGTTGATGCGAAGCTGCCGCTCCATCTCGTTGACGGCGGGCGGCAATGCATCGAGCCCGAGCAGCAGATAGTGCCCCTTGCGGTTCTTCTTGATCCGGTAGGCGAGATTGCGCAGGCCCCAGTATTCGCGCTTCTTCACCGCCCCGCCGGCGGCTTCCATGCCGGCGGTGATCTGGTCGGCGAGCGCATCGACCTGCTGCTGCGTCGCATCGTTGCGCGCGATCAGCACGCATTCGTAGAGCGGCATTTCATTCTCCCTCTGGCTGGATCGGCCCCGAAGCAACGCTTCCACCCCAAAGGGGGCTGGGCATAGCGAAGGGCGATGCCGGCGCCCTCCGCAAGGAAGGGCGGCGGCTTAGCCGAGGGGCCGGCGGAAAGCAAGGCCCTGGGTGCCCTGTTGCGCCCGCCCGCCGCCGTGGCATGGTCCGGCCGCGCAAGGAGCCCCGCATGTCCGAAGGCCGCCTCATCATCGGAACCCGCCGCCATTCCTCCTGGAGCCTGCGCGGCTGGCTCGCCGTCCGCGCCGCCGGCCTCGACGTCACCGAGGAAGTGATCCGCCTCGCCGGCGGCGTCACGCCCGAGGTCAAGGCCCGCTCCCCCTCCGGCTTCGTGCCCTATCTCGAGCACCGCGGCATCGCCGTCTGGGAAAGCCTCGCGATTTGCGAATACTGCGCCGAGCTCTTCCCCGCGCTCTGGCCCGCCGACCGCGCCGCGCGCGCCCAGGCCCGCGCGATCGCGGCCGAGATGCACGCGGGGTTCGCAGCCCTTCGCCAGTCGATGCCGATGAGCCTCGGCCGCGCCCTCGCCGGCCGCGGCCGCACGGATGGCGCGCTCGCCGACATCGCCCGCATCGAGACGCTCTGGCAGGAAACCCGCGCTCGCTTCGGCGCCGCCGGCCCCTACCTCTTCGGTGTGGCCTTCACCGCTGCGGACGTGATGTACGCGCCCGTCGTCACGCGCTTCCTCACCTACGAGCCCGAGATTTCCCCCGCCACGCGCGCCTATTGCGACGCCGTCCGCGCCCACCCCCTCGTCTCCGCCTGGTACGAGGCGGCCGCGCGCGAGCCCGAGGAATGGCGCATCACCAAATACGAGGCCGAGCTCGCGTGAACACCGCCCAGGCGCTCGACCATGTCGGCATCGCCGGCGCCGACCTCGCCGCTCTCTCCGCCGCCTACGAGCGCCTCGGCTTCACCCTCACGCCGCCCGCCCGCCACTCCGGCCGCCGCACGCCTGAAGGCCCGATCGTGCCCTTCGGCACCGGCAACCGCTGCGCCATGCTGCGCGAGGGCTATATCGAGCTGATCGCCATCGTCGATCCGCAATCCTTTACCAACTCGCTCGAATTCTCCCTCGCCCGCTATTCGGGCCTGCACATCATCGCGCTTGGCATCGACGACGAGGAGACGAACCTCGCCCGCATGCGCGCCGCCGGTATCCTCATCCAAGGCATCGCCTATCTCGAGCGCCCGGTGGACGACGCGAACCAAGCGGGCCCCCAAGCCCGCTCCGCCCGCCTCATCCTTCCCGACGCGCCCGAAGGCCGCATCTTCCTCATCCGCCACCTCACGCCCGAAGCGATCCGGCAGGAACGCTTCCTCTCCCACCCCAACCACGCCATCGCGCTGGCCGAAGTCACCATCGCCTCTGCCGCTCCCGCCGAAACCGCCGCCCGCTTCTCGCGCCTCGCCGGCCTCCCGGTCACCCCGGATCCCGCCGGCGGCTTCGCGCTGGCCCTTCCCTGTGGCCGCGTCCGCATCCTCCCCCCCGTAGCACTCCCCGGCACCACAATCCCCTCGCTCCCCTTCATCGCCGGCATCGCCATCACCACCGACGACAACAACGCCGCGATCACCCGAATCCTCGCCGACCACGCCACCCCCCACCAAACCCTCCCCACCGGCCTCCTCGTCAGCCCATCCTCCGCCGGCGGTGCGGCGATCCTGTTCCGCCCGCTTGAGAGAGCCTTTCAAAATCCTGGTACTCGGGTGGGCGTTGATTGACCTGGGGCGAATGTCCGCCCACGCCGCGGCCCATACCGCGCTCACGGCGCGCCTTGCCGCGGCAGCGTGAACTGGAAGGTCACGCCGTTCGGCACGCTCGGCGCTGCCCACATCCGGCCCCAGTGCGCCTCGATGATCGAACGGCAGATCGATAATCCGAGGCCCATCCCGCCCGGCTTGGTCGTGTAGAACGCATCGAACAGGCGCTCGAAACTCTCCGGGGTCAGCCCCGGTCCCGAATCCTGCACCGCGACCCGCACGTCGCTCTCGCCATCCGCCTCGGTGCCGATCGAGAGCTCCCGCGAGCCTTCGCACACGCCGCTCATCGCTTCGACGGCATTGAGGATGAGGTTGAGCATGACCTGCTGCAGCTGCACCCGGTCTCCTTCAACCGGCGGCAGCGCCGGCGCAAGCCGGGTCCTGAGCAAGACCCCGTTCCTCGCCATCTCGGTCCGCGTCATATCGATCACTTCGAGGATCGTATGGTTGATGTCGAGCCTGTCCTTGCGCGGGCGCGCCTTGCTGACGAGCGCGCGAATCCCGTCGATCACCTCGCCGGCCCGCCTCCCGTCCCGGATGATCCGGCCAATTCCCCGCCGCACCTCCTCTCCGTCGGGCGGCTCCCGATCGAGCCAGCGCAACGCGGCCTGCGCATTGGTGAGCACTGCCGCGATCGGCTGATTGACCTCATGCGCGATCGAGGCGGCGAGCTGCCCCATCGTGGTGATCCGATGGGCGTGTGCGAGGGCCTGCCGTTCTTCCTCCGCCCGCCTTCGCTCGGTCACGTCCATCACGGTGCCCACGAATTCAACCACATCGCCGGACGGGCCGAGAACGGGGTGGCCGATGACCTGAATATCCCGGATCTCGCCGCTCGGATGCACGATCCGATAGCTCGTTGCGTAGTCCGCCTTGTCCCGGACCGCCGTCGCGTATCTTTCCCTGGTTGGAGCCTGGTCGTCCGGATGGATGCGCAGCAGGAACTCCTCAAATCGCGGCAGCGGCCGCAAGGGATCGAAACCCAGCACGCGGAACGTCTCCTCGGACCAGTAGGTGATTTCGCCTTTGGCCGGGATCGATGCCCAACTGCCCGTATGGCTCAGCTTTTGCGCTTCCGACAGATAAGCCTCGTTCCGCCGCAGGATCTCCTCCGCGTGCCTCTGCTCCGTGATATCCGTGATCGCTCCCAGGAATCCCGGCGTTCCGGAGCCCGCTCCCTTCGAGGCATGGCCCACGACCTTGAGGTGCTTGACCGAGCCGTCCTGCATCAGCAGCCGATGTTCCGAATCGAAATCCCTCCCTTCCTGCGCCGCACGGTCGATCGTTCGCTGAACGTGAGCTCTGTCGTCCGGATGCGTTCTTTGGAGCACGAGCTCCAATGTCGGCTCTTCGGGCCGGTCGCATTCAAAGATGCGGAAGGTCTCGTCGGACCAGTAGAGCCTGCCGCCGGCAACGTCCCAGCCGAAGCTGCCGGTGTGGCTCAGCCTCTGCGCTTCGGCGAGATAGGCTTCGCTCCGTCGCAGCTCGGCGGTCCGCTCCGCGACCTTCGTCTCGAGCTCGTCGCGGGCCTTGCGAAGCTGCCGCTCGCTCTCGCGCACCGCGTCCTCGGCGCGGCGGTGCCGATGGACGAGGCGAGCCGTCCGAAATGCCGTCGCGGCATGATTGGCGGCCACCGAGAGCAGGATCTGGTCGATTTCGGTGGGAAAATCCGCGTCATTGGATGCCGCCGCAACCAGCCCGCCCTCGGCATCGACGCCGATGGGGATGACAATGCCGCGGCATGGCTCCGCGCCGTCGCCGGTATCGCGAACGATTTCCCGCTGCGAGAGGCGCCCGTCGACGGCGAGATGATGCCTGAGCCACTCCGGAAACGCCGGCCACGCGCTTCCCTCCGCGATCTCGACTGCGGCACCCCCCTCGGGATCGCTGAGGCGCACGAAAGCGAAATCGAGGTGCAGCGAATTGACCAGCAGGTCAGCGAGCCCGACGGCGATGCCGGCCGGTTCCCGCCCGACCCACACCGCCGGGGCGGTCGAGAGCGCCACGAGGTCCCTGAGCGCCGTCCTGAGCCTGAGGACCTCCGCCTCGGGACCTGCCTTCATGGGCTTGCGATCAGTGCGCTCGTGCGGATCGCCTCCTCTCGCGGATCTCGAGCAGGAACTGGTCGGGAGGAACGAAGAACGGATTCTCCTGCAGTACCTCGCCCACGATCAGGACCGGGTGCGTCCGCAGCATGTCCATCACCATGGCCGCGCTGAACTTCGACAGGTCGTAGACGCAGATGACCGGATCATCGTATTTGGGAACCACGTAGTTGACCCGCGTCTCGTATTCCAGCCAGCTCTCCACGCCCGCCTTGTCGATCAGCCCCGCTTCCACGCGCGAGACGAACCGGGTGAGCGGAAAACCGGCCGCCGCCCCCGATTGCAGCACCTCTTCGAGCAGAGCCAGCATCGCGTCCTGATCGAAGCGGCCGTCGCGCAAATAGGCGTCCTGCCAGCGCCGGATCTCGAGCTGGCCCGTGCTCATCGCCCGGTCCACCTCGATGCCGGCTTCGGCAAGCCGTCTCAAATGTTCCTCCCGCAACTCGGGGTCGACGATGTGGAAGGCCTTGTCCCCCCGCTCGAACCCCTCCTTGAAGAACGAGCGAAGCACCCGGTGCTCCTCGTCGATGCCGTTGAAGAAAGCGCAAATGTGCCGGTGCTGGCCGAGATGGCCTCCGGCGCACTGCACCGAACCGCTGTCCATTTCCATCTCTCACCCCCTGCCGCTCATCAGCGTCCGTCCGGGCGTCCGCCGCTTGCCGGCGCCAGCGCCGAGCCGATGCAAGCGAGCAGATCATCTTCGTCGAACGGCTTGGCGAGGTAGCCGACGACGCCCGCAGCCAGCGCGCGCTCCCGAACGCGCTCGTCAGGATACGCCGTAATCAGGATGGTTGGAATGCCTTTCCCGGCAGCCGACAGGCGCTGATGCAGCTCGAGCCCGGTCATCCCCGGCATCTGCATGTCCGCAATCAGGCAGGACGTGCGATGCACATGGCGCGAGCCCAGGAACTCCTCCGCGGACGCGGCGGACGCCGCCCTGTATCCCACGGACTCCACGAGCCCGCCTATCGCCTCGCGCATCGAAGAGTTGTCGTCGACGATCGCAATGAGCGGCCCGGCTTTCGGCACGCGACCCCCGTCTGGCCAGGATTCCGGCCAGGAATAGAGAACGATGGCGCGCCGCGCTCGAAGACCCCCGGCGCGGAGCGACATCGTGGGCAAGCGCCAACCATGCGACGATTGCGCGAGCCGGGCGATTATACTTTGGTTCAGGGGGCCCCGCGCCCAAGCGTGCCGATCGGCGCCCCGGCATTGCCCCGCGCGCGCGGCCGACCCTAGGATGGCGCCGATCCCATGCCGGAGTGCCAGAATTTCATGTCGCCGGAAATCCTTGCCGAGCTTGCGCCGACGGGCGTCCTCCGCGCCGGCATCAACCTCTCCAACTTCCTGCTCGTGAGCGGCCGGACCGAGGCGGGCGATCCCGAAGGCGTCGCCCCCGACATGGCGCGCGAGGTCGCGCGCCGGCTCGGCGTGCCGGTCAAGTACGTGTCCTTCAAATCGCCCGGCGCGCTCGCGGACCAGGCAGGCAACGGCGTCTGGGATATCGGGCTGATCGGCGCCGAGCCGCAGCGCGCCGAGACCATCGCCTTCACCGCCGCCTACGCCGAAATCGAAGCCACCTACCTCGTTCCGCCCGGCTCGCCCCTCGCCGCGATCACCGACGTCGATGCGCCCGGCGTGCGGATCGCCGTGACCGGCCGCAGCGCCTACGGCCTCTGGCTCGATCGCAACATCCGGCACGCGACGCTCGTCCGCACGGAAACCCTCGATTCCGCCTACGAGGTCTTCATCCGCGACAAGCTCGATGCGCTCGCCGGCCTCCGGCCGCGGCTGCTCTCCGAGCTCGAGCGGCTGCCCGGCGCGCGCATCCTCGAAGGGCGGTTCGCCACGGTGCAGCAGGCGATCGGAACGGCACGGAAAAATCTCGCCGGCGCCGCATTCCTCGCCGATTTCGTCGAGGGGGCGAAATCGTCCGGCCTCGTCGCGCAGCTCATCGCGGCGCACAAGGTGCGCGGCCTTTCCGTCGCGCCCCCGGCCTGATTCCCGAGACGGCCCGGAGGAAGGAACCGTGGTGGCGCGCATCCTCGTCTCCGCCAATCCGCTGACCGACCTCGACGTGATGCACGAGCTCGCGCCCGCCGAGTTCGAAATCGTGGCCGCCGCCCCCCGTTCTCCCGAATTCGCCGCCGCCCTGCCGCAGACGGAGTACCTGCTCGGCACCGGCGAAGTCCCGATGGACGATGCGTTCTACCGCACCGCCTCGAGGCTCAAGCTGGTGCAGCTTCTCTCCGCCGGCTACGACCGTGTCGACATAGAGGCCGCGCGCCGCGCCAAGGTCCCGGTATGCAACAACGGCGGCGCCAACGCGGTCGCGGTCGCCGAGCACGCGATGCTGCTGATGCTGGCCGTGTGCCGCAGGCTCCCCTGGCAGCACGAGAACGTCGTCTCCGGGCGCTGGCGCGGCAACGACGTGGCAAGCGTGCGCCTCTACGAGCTCAACGGCCGCACCCTCGGCATCGTCGGGCTCGGCACCATCGGCAAGAAGACCGCCGCGCTCGCCCGCGCCTTCGGCATGACGGTCCAGTACTACGACGTCGTCCGCCTGAGCGAGGACCGCGCGGACGCGCTCGGCGTGAAATTCCGGCTTTTCGCCGAGCTTCTGCAAAGCTCCGACATCGTCTCGCTCCACGTGCCGCTCACCCGCCGGACGCGCCACATGATCGGCGGGCCCGAACTGCGGCTCATGAAAAGGACGGCCTACCTCATCAACACCTGCCGCGGGCCCGTGGTGGACGAGGAGGCGCTCCACGCCGCGCTTGCCGACGGCACCATCGCCGGCGCCGGCCTCGACGTATTCGACCGCGAGCCGCCCGCCGCCGACAACAAACTCTTCGGGCTGGCCAACATCGTGCTCACGCCCCACTTCGCCGGCCCGACCTGGGACAACCAATTTAGCCGCTTCCGCAACGCCTTCGACAACGTGCAGCGCGTCGCCCGCGGCGAACCTCCCTTGTGGGTGATCCCGGAGCTCAAGAGCTAGAAAGTCATACGGCCGGCAATTCCGCCTTGCGGCGGCCGCTCACGTGCTCCGCGTCGTCCTCGCGGAGGCGAAGAAAGCCCGGTGCGGAGAGGAGCGTGATCAGCGCCACCAGCAGGAAAGCGAGGTGGAAGTCGGCCACGTCCGGCTGGCGGCCCGGTCCCGCGATCACGCCGAGCAGAACCGCCGCGATCGAGACGCCGAACGAGACGGTCAATTGCTGGATGACGCCGCCGAGCGCGGTGCTGTTGCTGAGCTTGGCGGCCGGCGTGTCGGCGTAGGTGAGCGTGTTCGTCATCATGAACTGCACGCTGCGCACGAGCCCGAACAGCAGCACCATCAGGAAATCCAACCAGTGCGGCGTGCCGGCCTCGATCGCGGCGAAGCTCGCGATCACCCCCGCGCACACCACGCCGTTCCCCACGAGCAGCCGGCGGAAGCCGAGCCTCCGCAGCAGCCATGCCGAGACCGGGCGGACCGCGAGCGCACTGGTGCTGGAGATGAACGTGAGCAGGCCCGACTGCACCGCGCTCAGCCCGAACCCGATCTGGAAGAGCAGCGGCAGCATGAACGGCACGGCGTTGACGCCGGTGCGGCTCAAGCCGCCGACGAGCGTGCTGATCCGGAACGTGCGGATCGAGAAGAGGCTGAGGTCGAGCGCCGCGCCCGGCCGGTTGCGCGCATAGGGAACGTATGCCGCGAGCAGCAGCACGCCCGCACTCGCCAGGCCGATGACGACGCCCCGCGGCAGCACGAGGTGACGGAGGTTCTCGATCCCGAACTGCATGAGGCCGAGCCCGATGCCGCAGAGCGCAAAGCCGGCGACGTCGAACCGTGCTGGCCTCGCGACCCGCGTGTCCTCGACGAAGCGGAGCGCGAGCAGGATGCCGACGATGCCGATTGGCACGTTCACGTAGAAGACCCAGCGCCAATTGACATAGGTCGTCAGCACGCCGCCCAGGACCGGCCCGATGGTCGGGCCGATGATGGCCGGGATCGACATGTAGGTCATCGCCCGCACGAGCTGCTCGCGCGGGAATGCGCGGAGCAGGATCAGCCGGCCCACCGGCGTCGTCATCGCGCCGCCGAAGCCCTGCAGTATCCGCATCGCGACCAGGACCGGCAGGCTCTGGGCCAGCCCGCAGAGCGCGGAGGCCGCGGTGAAGATCAGAAGTGCCACCGCGAAGACGCGCCGCGTCCCGAAGCGGTCGGCGACCCAGCTGCTCAGCGGGATGAACACCGCGAGGCTCAGGATGTAGGACGTGACGGCCGCGCTCATCTGCAACGGCCCCACCCCGAGGCTCTTTGCCATCGCCGGGATCGCCGTGGTCACGATTGTCGAGTCGAGCTGCTCCATCAGGAACGCGAAGGCGACGATCAGCGGGATGAGGAGGCTGAGCTTGCGGCTGCGCATTGCCGCGTAGGGGGAGTCCGGATCCGTCCGGCCGTCGCTCTCTGCCATGGCGGGATTGTGCGCCGCCCGCGGCCGCCCTGCACCCCGCCGCCCGGCCGCTCACTGCTCGTGGGCGCGGATGAAGGCCTGAGCGGCGTTGATGATCCGGAGCTTGGGGTTCTCCTTGCAGTACTGGTCCATCCACACCCACGCCCCGGTCGCGTCGGTGCCCGCGAGCGGATCGCCGACGCCCCCGTAGGCGGCGCCCGAGATGAACCCGATCACCCACTGCTCGTCCTGCCCCGCCGCGGCGACGGCGGCGAGCGTCTTGCCGCCCCGGTCGTCGAGCCACACGCGGCAGGGCGCCGCCCCGATTCCGGAATAGGTGTAGGCCCGCGCCCCGCACGAGAAGAGCGCGGAGAGCGCGAGGGCAAGGCACGCGGCAACCTTCATCCGCCGAGGATCTCCGCGCCCCCGTTCCGGCTCCGCCACGCCTCCAGCGCGGCCAGCACCTCCGCGAGCGTGGTGACGTCGGCGTAGCGCCGTCCGATGTCGCGCAGATTGTCGCGGTGCGGCTGCTCCTCGATGTCGCCGACGCAGTCCTCCGGCACCAAGGTGCGGTAGCGGTGGCTGAAGCTGTCGATCGCGGTAGCGCGGATGCAGCCGCTGGTGTTGCAGCCGGTGACGATCACCGTGTCCACCCGCTCCTTGGCGAAGAAGTCGGCAACACCGGTGTTGAAGAAGATCGAGGGCCCCTTCTTGCACACCGCGAGGTCGTAGCCGGGGTCGAAGATGCGCTGGTCGATCGCCGCACTCGGATGGTCGTGCAGGAAGGTCTCGCGCACCGCGGAGATCTTCCAGTACGGCATCTCGCGTTCGTTCATGTAGGCGGTGTTGCAGCTGGCGATGGGAACGCCGCAGCGCCGCGCGGCCGCGAGCAGCTTCGCCGTGTTCTCGAGCGCGCGCATGACGAGCGGCGCCCCGCCCAGCGGGTACCGCGCATCGGTGAAGGCCTTCATGAAGTCGACGACCACGATACCGGGCTTCTCGCCCCAGCCCACGGAGATATCGCCGTAGGTTCGGCGCTGGTAGTCGTCCGGCATCGGCGATCGCTCCGCTGGTGATCGCGGGAGCCTAGCCGAGTGAAGAGGCGAGGCAAACGCCGCCTCGCGCGGGCCGGATATTCCACCCGGCAGCCCGCACGCGGCAGGAATGGTGGAGCTGAGGGGGATCGAACCCCTGACCTCCTCATTGCGAACGAGGCGCTCTCCCAGCTGAGCTACAGCCCCACACCTGCCAAACGGGGCCCGAGGGCGGGCGGAAGATGCGAACGCCGCCCCCTCAAGTCAAGCAACGGTTGCCTCCGCGCCGAGCCGTGATTAGCTTCCGCCCCGCCACGGAGACGGCGGGGCATGTATCCCTTCTACTGGCTGGTCTCGGAGCTGATCCACCTCTACATCTGGGCGGTGATCATCGCCGCCGTCTTCAGCATGCTGGCGGCCTTCGGCGTGCTCGATACCCGCAACCGGATCGTCTGGACGATCGGCGACTTCCTCTACCGCCTCACCGAGCCCGCCTTGCGCCCGATCCGCTCGGTGCTCCCCAACCTGGGCGGCATCGACATCAGCCCGCTCATCCTCATCCTGCTCCTGGAAGCCGCGCAGATGCTGCTGGCGAGGCTCTTCTTCACGCTTATCGGCGCCTGAAGAGCTTCCGTGACGGCGCGCATCATCGACGGGCGGGCGCTCGCCGCTTCGCTCAACGCCGAGACTGCCCGCCGCATCGCGGCCGCCGGCCTCCGCCCGCGCCTTACGGTCGTCCTGGTGGGCGACGATCCGGCCTCCGCCCTCTATGTGCGCAACAAGGACCGTGCGGCGCGCGCAGCGGGTATCGCGGCCGAGACCATCCGGCTTCCCGCCGACACCGCCGAGAAAGCACTCCTCGCCCGCATCGGCGGCCTCAACGCCGATCCCGAAATCGACGGCATCCTCGTCCAGCTCCCCCTGCCGCCGCAGATCCGCCCCCGTGCGGTGATCGAGGCGATCGATCCCGCCAAGGACGTGGACGGGATCACCCCGGTCAATGCCGGCCTCCTGTTCGCCGGCCGGCCCTTCCTCGCGCCCTGCACTCCGCTCGGCGTGATGAAGCTCCTGGCCGCGGCCGACGTCTCCCCCGCCGGCGCGCGGGCGCTGGTGATCGGGCGCTCGAGCCTGGTCGGCCGGCCCGCCGCCGCCCTGCTGACCGCTGCCGACGCCACCGTCACCCTCGCCCATTCGCGCACCCGCGACCTTGCCGCCGAGTGCCGCCGCGCCGAGATCCTGGTGGTCGCCGCCGGCAAGCCCGAGCTCGTCCGCGGCGACTGGATCGGCACCGAGGCGGTGGTGATCGATGTCGGCATCCATCGCCTCCCCGGGGGCCTCCCCGGGGCCCGACCCGGCGGTGCTCTCGTCGGCGATGTCGCCTTCGCCGAGGCGCTTTCCGTGGCATCGGCCATCACGCCGGTGCCGGGCGGGGTCGGGCCGATGACGATCGCCTGCCTCCTCGAGAACACGCTCACGGCGGCGCTCGCCCGCCGGGCTTGAAGCAGCTTGCGTTCGCTCAAGCTCACGCAAGCCGCTTCAACTTATGTTTTCTCGCGTGATTCACGCCTTCGGTGCCGGGGTCCCCGCGAACGAGTTCGCGGGGTGCCCCGATTCCACCTTCGGCGATCACGCTCAGTCGGCCCGCGGATAGCGCCGTCCCAGAACGCCGAGGGAGGCGGGCA
Organism: uncultured Pseudomonadota bacterium; assembly: GCA_963745975.1. Lineage (GTDB taxonomy): Bacteria > Pseudomonadota > Alphaproteobacteria > Acetobacterales > Acetobacteraceae > JAKAWQ01. Next base: position 530,072 of record CAVUZJ010000005.1, on the reverse strand, counting down.
TCGCACCCGCCTCGTCGATCTCGGCCACCTTGCGCGCGAGCACCCAGGCCGAGCCGTAGCCGTAGCCGAAGGGCAGGCTGACATCGCCCTTGTCCTTCTCCAGCGGGTAGAGCCGGATCCGGTCGGCCATCCCCGCGTGCAGCACCTCGAAGCCGAGCGGCGCGCCGAAAAGCAGCTTCAGCGCCTCGTCGGTGAAGCGCCAGAAATCGTTGGGCTCCTCGTGCACCGGCCACGCCTGCGGCGTGATGTGGTAGGTGATGCCGCCGAGCCGCAGCACGCGGTTGATCTCGGCGGCGATGAGCCAGGGCATCGCCAGATGCTCGAGCACCGCGCCCGAGAACACGGCATCGAAGCTGCCGCGCCCAACCAGGCGGGAAAGCTCGTGCGCGTCCCCCACCACGTCCACCATCGGGCCGGGATGGACGTCCATCCCGACATAGCGCCGCGCTTTCGGGAAGCGCTCGCGCTGCGCCTCGCTCCGGCTGCCGACGAGCCTTGCCCCGATCTCCAGGACCTCGAGCCGGCGCGCATTGGCTTCCGCGACGAAGCGCACGAAGCCCTGGTCCCGGAGCGCCGCCTCGTGCGCGAGCGTTGCGGGTGCCGGCACTTCGCGCCCCGGCAGCGGCAGCGAAAGCCGCGCCGGGCCGGCCTCGGTCTCGATCAGGAACTTCAGCGCCTCGCCCGCATGGAAGGGCACGAAGAGGCTGAAGCCGGCGGCCGGGGACGGCTCCGGCAGCATCGGATAAGGCGCGAGAAGATCGGGGCGGGGTGCGAGGCGCGCGATCGGACGCGGCGCGCCGCTGCCGAGCACCGAAGCGGCCTCGACCCGTCGCTCATAGGCGTGCAGCCAGCCTTGCACGTAGCAGCCACCCCCCTCCTGCCAGCAGGATTCGATCGCGCCGGCGGCGGCGATCTCGCCGTCCTTCCCCCTCGCCTCGGCGCCGATGAGATGCATCGCCTGCGCGGGCTGCGGCGGCAGGGCGAGCGCCTGGAAGCCGGGCAGCGCCTCGTTGCAGGGCAGAACCACCGGCCGGCGCGTCCCGAGTGCCAGCGCGGCGAGCCGGCGCTGGCATCCGCGCGGCGCGCCCGCACCCTCGGCGGCCGGCTGGAACACAAGTAGGAGAAAGTGCGCCCCGGCCCGATTGGCGAAGGCGGGAAAGGCGAAGGAGAGCCCCACGCCTGGGAGGGCCCTCTCGAGCCGGGCGGTGCGGAAGGATCCCGCAATCGGGTCGATGAGCAGGAAGCGGACGGGCCCGCCCTCGCGCGCCAGCGGCGGCGCCGGCAAGCCGATCGCCGCGAGCTCCTCGGGTGCCGCGAACCGCTCGGCGATCGAGAGCCGCCCGAATCGCCGCAGGCCCATGCCCAGAACGCGCTTGCCGATACGCCTGAGCCCCGACCCTACCCCCATCCCTCGCCGCTACCATGCGGGCCCTCGGGCGGACAAGGAGGGCTAAAAGTCGGTCACCCGGCCCTTGTACTGCCAGTCGCCGTAGCGCGTGGGCTCGGGGCCCGGCGGCCCGCCGATCTCCTTGGCAGTTTTCGCTGTCGCAGGTTTCGCCGGCTCTTGCTTCGGCTCCGGCTTCGGCGGCTCGGCCTTCGTCTCTTGCTCGCTCATGGGACCGATAAGGGGCGGCTGGGGAATTCCGGCAAGGCTCAGCGAGCTCCGGCTTCGGCGAGCCGCTGCTCGGCGAGCGCCCGCCACGGCGCGTCCGCCGGCGCCTTGGCGAGCGCCTGGCGGAAGAGATCGGCCGCCGCCGGATCCACCCGCCCGGCCGCGCGGGTTTCCGCCTCTGCGGCCGCCGCGGCGAGCGCCGGATCGAACCGGGCGGCGAGTGCGGCGCGCCAGGCGCTCGCGGCCGCAGCGAAATCGCCGTTCTCCGCCTCGGCGCGGCCGAGCAGCAAGAAGCCCCCGCGCGCCGGCTCGGATTTCGGGTCGAGCGTCGCGAGCGTCCGGTGCAGCTCGGCGATCAGCCGGTCCATCTGCCGATGCTCGGCCCGCGCGGCGGCCAGCCGCGGCGCCAAAGGCGCTGCCGGCAGGCCCGGGTCGCCGGCCGGCAGATAGAGCGCGAGGGCGACCAGCGGGATCGCCACCAGGACCGCGGCGAGCACGCCAAGCCCGGCGCGGGAGCGCGGCTCGGCGTCCGGCTCGGCATCGGCGGCGAGCAGCCGCCGCTCGACCTCGCGGAGGGCGAGCGCGTGCTCCGCCTCGCCGATGCGGTTCTCCGCCCGATCGCGCGCGAGCTCGTCGAGCTGGGCACGATGCAGCGCAACGGAGGCGGTCCGCCGTCCGCGCGCCCCGCGCGCGCGGACGAACGAGAAAGCGACCGGCGCCAGAGCGGCCGCGGACAGGAGCACGAAGAGGCCCCACAGCATGATTGCCTGTCTCCGCGACCCTATTCGAGCAGTTCGGCGAGCCGGGCCTTCTCGGCCTCGCTGAGCGGCTGCACCCGGGGTTGAGCCGCGCGCCGGCGCGCCAGCAGCGCCGCGGCGAGCCCGACCGCAGGCGCCAGCACCGGGACCGACCAGAGCAGCAGGGTGAACCGGTCGAACGGCGGATCGAGCCGGATGAAATCCCCGTAGCGGGCCGTCATCCACTGCATGATCTCGCGGTTGGTCCGGCCCGCCGCCACCTGCTGGCGGATGATGTGGCGCATGTCGGCGGCAAGGCCGGCGTTCGATTCCGCGACGCTTTCGCCCTGGCAGACGACGCAGCGGAGATTGCCGGCGATGGTTTCCGCGCGCGCCTCCTGGGCCGGGGTCAGTGTCGAGGTCAGTGTCGGGGTCAGCGAGGGCGCTGCCGCGAGCGCGGGCGAGGCGGCGAGGATCAGCGCGAGCGCGGCGGCAAGGCGGCGCATCACGCATATTTCCTGAGCAGCGGATCGAGGGTCCCGGCGATCACTTCGGACGAGAGCGGCCCGCCGATGTGCCAGCGGATGATCCCGTTCCGATCGACCAGGAAGCTTTCCGGCACGCCGCTGATGCCCCAGGCGATCGCGGCCTCCCCGGTATTGTCCCCCCCGAGGCGGGCATAGGGATCGCCGTCCGAGGCGAGGAAGCCCGCCATCGCCTTCTCCTGGTCCTGATAGGCGATCCCCCAGACCGCAGCGCCCTGGGATTTGAGCTGCATGAGGAGCGGGTGCTCCTCGTGGCAGGGAACGCACCAGGAGGCGAAGAAATTGATGAGGACCGGCCGCGGGAGGTTCTGAAGGTCGGCGGCGGTGAAGCCGGCGCCGGGCGGAGCCGGGGTCGCGGCGAAGGGCGGCGGCAGCCGGCCGACCATCAGGTTGGGGACCGTGTGCGGATTGTAGCTCCCGCTCTGCATGCGGCTCAGCACCCGAAGGAAGCCAAGCCCGGTGATCGCGGCGAGTCCGAGCGGGGCGAGCAGCAGGAGGCGCCGGCGCGAGGAAATGGCTGGCGGGATCATGTCGAAACCCGCGCGCCATCCCGCGCCGCATCGCGCGCCCCGGGGAGCGTCCCGCGCCGCGCCGGGGCGCCGACGCGCAGCCGCCGGTCGGCGAGCGAGAGCGCCCCACCGCCTGCCATCACCAGCGCGCCGAGCCAGATCCAGGGCGCGAGCGGATCGTAGCGGAGCCGCACCTCCGCCCCGCCGTCATGCACGGCGCCGAGCGCGGTATAGAGATCGACGACGAAGTCGGTGCGGATCGCCGTGTCGGTGACCGCGGTCTGCTGCACCGGGAAGGCACGGACCGCCGGGTGCAGGATGGCGATGGTTCGGCCGTCGCGGCTGACCTCGAGCGAGGCCCGCCGCGCCACGTAGTCCGGTCCCGGCCGGTCGACCAGCGATTGCAGGGTCCAGCGGTCGCCGGCGAAGTCGACGCTCTGTCCGGGACGCATGAAGACGACGAGCTGGCTGGCGAGCGTCATGCCCGCGATGCCGGCAACCGTCACGCCGAGCCCGGCATGGGCGATTGCCGCACCCACCGCGCCACGGGGCAGGGCGGCCAAGCGACGCAGGCTCTCGCCGAGCGGGACACGGAAGAGGCGGATCCGGCCGCCGAGATCGGCCGCGGCGCCCGCGATCAACCAAGCGCTGCCGGCGAAGCCGAGACAGGCGAGCCCATGCCAGCCGAGTGCCGCGACGATGCCGACCGCGGCGGCCACCAGCGCTGCCCACCAGAGGCGGAGCAGCGCGGGAAAAAGCTCGGCCCGCTTCCAGGACAGCATCGGGCCGATCGGCATCGCGATGATCAGGGGGGCGGCGAGCGGCAGCACGGTCGCGTTGAAGAAGGGCTTGCCGACCGAGAGCTGGATGCCCGCGAGGAGGTTGGCGAAGGGCGGGTAGAGCGTGCCGGTCAGCACCACCGCGGCGATCGAGCAGAGCAGGATGTTGTTGAGCACGAGCGCGCCTTCGCGCGAGAGCACCGCGAAGAACCCCGAGGGCGCGAGCACCGGGGCGCGGAACGCGAAAAGGAGGAGGCTCGGGACGATCACCAGGCCGAGCAGCACGAGGATGAAGAGGCCGCGCTCGGGATCGTTGGCGAAGGCGTGGACCGAATTGAGGATGCCCGAGCGGGTAAGGAAGGTGCCGCAGAGGCTCAACCCAAAGGTGGCGATCGCCAGCAGTACGCTCCAGGTTTTGAGCGCGTCCCGCTTCTCGACGACGATCGCCGAGTGCAAAAGCGCCGTGCCGGTGAGCCAGGGAAGAAGCGAAGAGTTCTCGACCGGGTCCCAGAACCAGAAGCCGCCCCAGCCGAGATCGTAGTACGCCCACCAGGAGCCGAGCGCGATGCCGCAGGTGAGGAAGCACCACGAAGTGAGCGCCCAGGGCCGCACCCAGCGGCCCCAGGCCGCGTCCACCCTTCCTTCGAGCAGGGCGGCGACGGCGAAGGCGAAGGGCACCGCGAAGCCGACATAGCCGAGATAGAGGATCGGCGGATGAATGGCGAGCGCGGGGTCCTGCAGCAGCGCGTTCATGCCCTGGCCCTGCATCGGCGGCGGCCAGATGCGGGCGAAGGGATTGGAGGCGGTTACCGCAAAGAGAAGAAACCCGGCGGAGACCGCGCCGAGCACGCCGATCACCCGGGCGCGGAGCGAGCTCGGCAGGTTGCTCCCGAAAGCGGCGACGGCGCCGCTGCAAAGCGCCAGCACCAGGCACCAGAGGAGGATCGAGCCGTCGTGGTTCCCCCACGTCCCGGTGATCCGGTAGAAGAGCGGCGCTTGGCTCTGGCTATAGGCGGCCACGTTGCGGACCGAGAAGTCGGAGGCGACGTTGCTCCAGACAAGGGCGGCGAATGCCGTCCCGATGGCGATCAGCTGGCCGAGCGCCAGGCCCGGCGCAGTGGCCATCAGCCGCCGCTCGCGCGCCTCGGCGCCGATCAGCGGCAGCACCGCTTGTGCGGCGGCGAGGCAGCAGGCGAGGGCGAGAGCGAAGTTGCCGAGCTCGGGGATCATGGTGCTCTCAGCCGCCTCCCTGGCTTGCCGTCGGGATCCTCATCGTATCCCACGTGGCGGCGGGCGGCGGCGCGCCCTTGCCGGGATTCCAGAGGCCGCGCTTCTTGAGCGCCTCCTCGACCGAGGCGGGCATGTAGTCGGCGCTGTGCTTGGCCAGCACCTGGTCGGCACGGAAGATCCCGTTCGGGGCGAGGCGGCCGGCGACGACCACGCCCTGGCCTTCGCGGAAGAGGCCCGGAAGGAGCCCGGCAAAGCGCACCGGGACGGAGGCACGGCCATCGGTGATGCGGAAGCGCACCAGCGGCGTACCGTCGATCACGGTGTGCATGACGCTGCCCTGCTGGACGAGGCCGCCGAGCCGGACCATCCGCCCGACATCGGCCGGCTTGGCGGCAAGATCGGACGGGGTGACGAAGAAGACGATGCTGCCGCTGAAGGCGGCGAGCGCGAGCCCGGTCGCGGTGCCGAGGCCGGCCATGCAGGCGAGCAGCAGCACGAGGCGCCGGCGCTTGCGGGTCATCGCGCTCCCCTCCTGCCCTGCCGGCCGCGCGGATCGACGGCGGCGAGGCGGCGCTCCGCCCGGCGCAACCGAGCCCAGGCGGCGAGCGCCAGCACCGCCGGCACGAGAATGCCGGCGGCATAGGCGGCGACGATGAAGGGATAGACATTCATCCCGCGCTCGCCCGTGCCGTGAGCAGCGCGGTGAGCCGCCGCTCGATCACGGCGGCGCGGAGCCGGGCGAGGACGATCGCGGTGAATCCAAGGCTGTAGCCGAGCGCGGTCACCAGCAGCGGCCATAACATCGAGATGTAGATGGTCGGCGCGGAGAAGAGGCCGAGGCTGTTGCCCTGGTGCAGCGTGTTCCACCAGACGACGCTAAAATGGATGACCGGCAGATCGACGACGCCGATCAGCGCCAGGATCGCCCCGGCGCGGTACCCGCGCGCCGGATCGTCGAAGGCGCGCACGAGCGCGATATGGCCGAGATAGAGGAAGAAAAGCACGAGCATCGAGGTGAGCCGCGCATCCCACACCCACCAGGCGCCCCACATCGGCTTGCCCCAAAGGCTGCCGCTCACGAGGCAAAGCGCCGCAAAGCACGCGCCCACGGGCCCGATCTCGCGGGCGGCGAGATCGGCGAGCGGATGACGCCAGACCAGCGAGGCAGCCGAAGCCGCGGCAAGCGCGAAATAGCCCGAGAGCGCGAGCCAGGCCGCCGGCACGTGGACATACATGATCCGCGAGGCTTGGCCCTGCTGCCAGTCCGCCGGGGCGACGAACGCGCCCCAGAACAGACCGAGCGCGGTGAGCACGATCCCGCCGGCCGCAACCCACGGAAGCACCCGCCCCGACAGGCGCAGGAAACGCCCCGGATTGGCAAAACTATGGATCCTGCGCCCACTCCTCACCGAAGGAGCGGTCGCGGGCGGCGCGGCGGCGGGTTCCACATTGGGCAAGTTAGGGCAACCCAGGTGCAATTTGAAGCCGCGCCCCGCCAAGACCCAGGGGGACGGCGTCCCCCTGGCCTTTGCACCGGAGGGGGATGCGGAGCGATGCGGTATTGGTTGGTCAAGTCCGAGCCTGATTCGTTCAGCTGGCAGCAGCAGGTGGCGCACGGCGCCGAGCCCTGGACGGGTGTGCGCAACCATGCGGCGAAGCGCAACCTGATGGCGATGCGCCTGGGCGACCGCGCCTTCTTCTACCATTCGAACGTGGGCAAGGAGATCGTAGGCGTGGTCGAGGTGGTACGCGAGGCCTATCCGGACCCGACGGCCAAGGAGGACGGGTGGGTGGCGGTGGACGTGAAGGCGGTGGGGCCGATGAAGCGGCCGGTGACGCTTGCCGCGATCAAGGCCGACCCTGCCTTCGCCGACTTCCTGCTGCTGCGCCAGGGGCGGCTTTCGGTCGTGCCGGTGAGTGCGGAGCATTGGCGGCGCATCTCCGAAATGGGCGGCTTCCCCGCTTGAGGCAGCCGGCGATTGATGCTGCACCGCAACAGAAAAAGGGCACGGCCGGTGCGGGCAGCCTGCCCTTGCCCGCCACCGCACGGGTCCGGTAAGCAAAGGGAAAATCCTGAAGCGGTGGAGGGCGTCCGATGTCCGACGAGCAGGTAATTCCCGTCAAGCCAGAGATCGCGGCGAAGGCGCTGGTGAACGCCGAGCGCTACCGCGAGATGACGGCACGGGCGGCCCGCGACCCCAACGGGTTTTGGGCCGAGGAGGCGAAGCGGATCAGTTGGATGCGCTTCCCGACGCGGATCAAGAACACGAGCTTCACGGGCGACGTTTCGATCAAATGGTTCGAGGACGGCACGCTCAACGCCTCGGCCAACTGCCTGGACCGCCACCTCGAGACGCGCGGGGACCAGACGGCGATCATCTGGGAGGGGGATGACCCGGCCGCGCAGAAATCGATCACCTATCGCGGCCTGCACGAGGCGGTCTGCCGGCTCGCCAACGCGATGAAGACGCTCGGCGCGAAGAAGGGCGATCGGGTCACGATCTATCTGCCGATGGTGATCGAGGCGGCGGTGGCCATCCTCGCCTGCGCGCGCATCGGCGCGATCCATTCGGTGGTGTTCGGCGGCTTCTCGCCCGACAGCCTGGCCAACCGGATTCGGGACTGCGGCTCGAATCTCGTCATCACGGCTGACGAGGGACGCCGCGGCGGACGGCGCGTCCCGCTCAAGGCCAACAGCGACGAGGCGCTGAAGTCCTGCCCGTCGGTGAAGAACGTGATCATGCTCTCCGTCACCGGGGCGGCGGTGCCGATGGAGGCGGGCCGGGACCATGCCTATGAAACCGTGGTGGCCGCCGCCTCGCCGGTGTGCCCGCCCGAGCCGATGGGAGCGGAGGATCCGCTCTTCATCCTCTACACCTCCGGATCGACGGGGATGCCCAAGGGCGTGCTGCACACGACCGGCGGCTACATGGTATGGGCGAGCTTCACCCACAGTTACGTGTTCGACTACCACCCGGGCGAGATCTTCTGGTGCACGGCCGATGTCGGCTGGGTCACGGGACACACCTATATCGTCTATGGCCCGCTCGCCAATGGTGCGACGACGCTGATGTTCGAGGGCATCCCGAACTATCCGGACGCCTCGCGCTTCTGGCAGGTGGTGGACAAGCACAAGGTCAATATCTTCTACACCGCGCCGACGGCGATCCGCGCGCTCATGCGCGAGGGCGAGGGGCCGGTGAACAAGACCTCGCGCGCCTCCTTGCGCATCCTCGGCACGGTCGGCGAGCCGATCAACCCGGAGGCCTGGCTTTGGTATTATCGCGTGGTCGGCGAGAAGCGCTGCCCGATCGTCGATACCTGGTGGCAGACCGAGACCGGCGGCATCCTGATCACCCCGCTGCCGGGCGCGATCGCGCAGAAGCCGGGCTCGGCGACGCTGCCGCTGCCCGGCGTGAAGCCGGTGCTGGTGGATGGCGAGGGGAAGGAGCTGAGCGGGCCGGCGGAAGGCAATCTCTGCATCGCCGACGCGTGGCCGGGAATCATGCGCACCGTGTACGGCGACCATCAGCGCTTCGTGCAGACCTATTTCAGCGCCTTCAAGGGCCTCTATTTCACCGGCGACGGCGCGCGGCGCGACGCGGACGGCTATTACTGGATCACCGGCCGGGTCGACGACGTGATCAATGTCGCCGGGCACCGGCTCGGCACCGCGGAAGTGGAGAGTGCGCTGGTCGCGCACCGGGACGTCGCCGAGGCGGCCGTGGTCGGGTTTCCGCACGACATCAAGGGCCAGGGCATCTATGCCTATGTGACGCTCAAGCTTGGCGTCGAGCCGACCGAAGCACTGCGCAAGGAGCTGGTGCTTTGGGTGCGCGCGGAGATCAGCGCGATCGCCGCCCCGGACGTGATCCAATGGGCGCCGGCCCTGCCGAAGACTCGCTCGGGCAAGATCATGCGCCGGATCCTGCGCAAGATCGCCGCCAACGAGACCGGCAATCTCGGCGATACCTCGACGCTCGCCGATCCGGCGGTCGTGACGGACCTGATCCGGAGCCGCGCGGCGTAAGGTCAATTGCGGCCGCGCTTGCGCGGCCGGGTTCCCCTCGCGCGTGGGGAACCCGGCCTCAAGCATTATCGGGCGATCGTCGAACCCTGGCGTGATGCAGCCCTGATAAGGAGCGTGCGCCTCATGCGGTGCGTGCCTCCGGAGCGGCACGCAGCGCCGCCATACGGCGGTCCTGCGAGGCGACCAGGCGTTCCATCTTCCTGAGGTCCGGCTCCTGCAGCCGGAGCGCCGCATCGACCCAGATGTCGACGACGTCGCGGAGCTCCTCGAGGGTCACGGGGCGGACGCGCTGGCGCGCCTGGTACATGGCATAATGCGCATTCCATTTGCGCCGGTGCGTATCGATGTAGTCGCGAACGACCGACTCGCCCTCGCCGTCATCCGCCAGCACGTCGACCAGGCCCATCTCATGCAATTCGCCGGCCGAGTAGATGCGGCCGCTGGTGATGATCTTCTCGGCGCGCAGAACGTCGAGACGGCGGGAAAGGAAGCTGTACGCCCCCATGCCGGGGAAAAGATTGAAGAGGATTTCCGGCAGTCCCATCTTCGCGCTTTTTTCGGCAACGATCACGTTGAGCGAGAGCGCGCACTCGAACCCGCCGCCGAGCGCATCGCCCTGCACCAGCGCGATCGTGACCAGCGGGACGTGGAATGCCGCCGAATTGCGGTACACGGCCTCGATCGCGTAATGGGCGTAGCGCGTCATGCCAGCCCGATCGCCCCTGCGGATCCGGTCGATGAAGAATCCGAGATCGCCGCCGAGGTTGTAGATGCCGGGCGTGTTCGATCCCCAGACGAAATAGCGGCAGGGCGGGTGGCCCTCCGAGCGTCGTGCCTCGAAAAGGTGGCGGATCGAGTGCTGCATCCGCGTGATGTCGCGCAGCACGGGCAGCGTGAAGCTCGGGCGGCCGAGCGGGGACATGAAGCACCAGAGCGTCTCGTTGTCCGGATCGAAGCTGACATCCAGATTTTCGTACCGCTCCATGAAGTTCGCCGCGCCGGGCGCGCGGAACGCTGGGGGTTGGAGGTGGAAGACGTCCGATGACTCGGAGAGCATCAGCTGGTCGCGGCTCTCGAGAGACTCCGGACTTCTCGGCAAGGACGTCATGATAGGGCTCCTCATAAAAAAAGGCGGGTGCCGCCATCACCGGCGGCGGGCTGCGCCGGCATTATTGCCGGGAATTAGGAAAAAGCGTGGAAAATACTTCAGAAGGAGATAAGTCTCGGAACGCAAAATGAACGTTGTGTAATGTAACGCCCGGCCGGCCGGATGATTTTCGCGCGGTCCGGGGAACGTGAGGCCGGGGGATCGGGCGCGCCGGCCGCCGCGCGTGCGGGCGAAGAGGTGGGAAATCAATCGCTCAGGCCGATTTCTTTCAGGTAACGCCGCACGCCGGGATGCAAGAGCGCGTGGCTCGGCGTTGCCGCCCCTGTGTTCACGAGCGTGGTTTCGCGCGCCTGTGCGAGCCGCGCCCCGAGCCGGTCTTCGGCGCGGTGCAGGGCCCGCGCGATACGATAGCCCGCTTCTTCGGAGAGACGGGGGCCGGCGAGGACGAGGCTCCACGAGCCCACCGACGTGATCGGTTCGGTCTGGCCCGCGTAGCTCAGCGCGGGAATCGTGATCTCCTTGAGGAACGGGTGGCGGGCGAGGATGCGTGCGCGCTCCGCGTCGTCCGGCGCGATGAAGCGGGCACCGCCCGGGTCCTCGGCCAGCGCGGTGAAGCCCGGCCAGCCGATACCGCCGCCCCAGAGCGCAGCAGCCTCTCCCGCCATCACCATCGCCGGGCCGTCGCCGGCGCGGTCCAGCGTGATGGCGCGGAAATCCTTGTCCGGATCGAGCCCGAGCCCGTCGAGCACCTTGCGGGCGAGAACGACGAGGCCGGAGCCGCGCGCGCCGAGGACGACCGGAAAGCCGCGGAGATCGGAGATGCTGCGGTGGGGTGAATGGCGCAGCACCGCGAAGAGGCCGGCCGTCGCATACATCGCGGCAACGACGGCGAGCCCCGCCCCCGTGCCGCGCGGCGCGGCCAGCGCCGGGCCCGCGACCTCGCCTTGCACGAGCGCAATTTCGAGCGCGCCCGCGCCGAGCAGGATCACGTTCTCGGTGCTGCCCTTCGTGTTGCGGGTCTCGATCGTGAGATCGGGATCGACCGCGGCGAGCGCTTCGGCGAAGGCCGCGCCGAAGAGGGGAAAGCCGCCGCCCGGCGTCGCCGTGCCGAGAACGACACAATGACGCTCGCGCGTCAGGCCCGGTCCCACCGCCATCGTAACGCCCCTTGCGACTGTCGCGGCAGCTTCCGTCAAGCGCGCGGCGCGACACATAGCGCGGCGCCAAGTCGATGCGGAAGCCCGCCTTGGCCGATTCGGAAATCGTGACGCTTCAATGAACATCACGGAACCCTGCCCTCGCCCGTGCGGCGGGTTTCATGGTGCGCCGGGCCCGCCATCGTTTCTCCGCTTTCGATCGGGGTGGGGGCGGTGCAGGTTATGGGGCGCGTCGGAAGGCACCTCTGAAGGCGCGTGATCGGAGGAAGCATGGACAGGATCAATCCGCTCTTCACCGCGACCGCGACGGCCACGGGCGGCCGCAATGGACATACCGAGTCGAGCGATGGGGTCGTGAAGGCCGAGCTTTCCGTGCCGAAGGCGATGGGCGGGCCGGGCAAGCCCGGCACCGCGACGCCCGAGCATCTGTTCGCTGCCGGCTACGCGGCCTGCTTCGGCGGCGCGGTCGATTTCGTCGCCAAGCAGCACAAGAAGGATGCGAGCAAGGCGCGCGTGACATCCGAGGTCTCGATCGGTCCGCGCGAGGGCGGCGGATTCGGGATTGCCGTGAAATTGCGCGTCGAGGACATGAGCCTGCCGCAGGCCGAGCTCGCGGCGCTGGTGAAGGAGGCGCACGAGAAAATCTGCCCCTATTCGCACGCGACGCGCGGCAACGTGGATGTCCAGCTCGAGGTGGTCGGGGGCTAGGACGTTGGCCTGAGTGCGGCGAAGAAATCCCTGAGCAGGGCGGCGCAATCGGCTTCGCGTACCCCGGCTATGACTTCCGGGCGGTGGTTGCAGGAGGGGGCGGAGAAGATGCGCGGGCCATGCTCGACGCCGCCGCCCTTGGGGTCATAGGCGCCGAAGACGAGCCGGCGGATGCGGAAGAGGCTCGCTGCCGCCGCGCACATCGGACAGGGCTCGAGCGTGACGACGAGATCGCAGCCGGAGAGGCGCGGCCGGCCGATCTCGCGGGCGGCGGCGGCGAGGGCCAGCAGCTCGGCGTGAGCCGCGGCGTCCGTCTCCTCGACGCGATTGCCGGCGCGCGCGAGCACGGAACCGTCCGCCGCGAGCACGACGGCGCCGACCGGCACCTCGCCTCGCCGCCCGGCGGCGCGGGCCTCCTCGAGCGCCATCTCCATCCCCGACATGGCCCCCTCATGCCCGCGGCGCCGGCTGCGGTCCAGCCGGCGCCGGGAACTCGGCGCGCACCAGAACCGCGCCGAAAGCGACCACCACCGGGAGCGCAAAGCACCACATGCCGGTGAACGCGAACATCAGGGCCGCGGCCGCACAGCCGGCGGCGAAGCTTGCCACGCTCGCAGCCATCGCGGCGAGCCGCCTTCGGGCCGTGCCCGCCGCCGGGTCCGGCAGTCCGCGCAGCAGATCCACGGCGTCGATGACCACCTGCGTCGTGTTGCCGGTCATCAAGGTGCTCGGCGGAACCGTGGGGAGGTGGATTCTCTGCACCCCGTTCTGCACCGCCATCGCGGAAACGAGGGTCAGTCCGGTCAGCAGCGCCGGCCATGCGTCGCCGTCCGGAAACGGGCCGAAATGCAGGGCGAGCGCAAAACCCGCGAACAGCAGGACGAGCTTCACCCACAGCAAGACCCGTACCGGGCCGACATCCCGCGCCGACAGCGCGTGACCACCGAGGCGGACCAGCGCCACCACCACGCAGAAGACCGGCAGGGCGAGGAGCTTTGCCAGCACGCCCGAGGTACCGAAGACCAGTGCCGCGCCGGCGGTGACGAAGTTGCCGGTGACGTGCGCGGTGAAGAGGCCCTGAAGTGCGAGGAATCCGGCCGTATCGACGTAGCCGCCGTTGACGCTGAGGAGGACCGGAAGAGACGGCTTCATGGTTCGCGGAGCCCCCCGATTCGACTTCAAGCCATATCGCCGGAGGCGGCACCGCGGGAAGCGCTGATCGCGCGATCCGACGCTTTCTCTATCGCCATCGCCCGCGCGGCCGAGCCCCGCGGACTTACGCCGCGTCGACGAGGACGATCTCGGCATCCTCGATCGCCGTGACCGAGAGCTTGCGCTCGTTCGCGATCGCGGCGCCATCGCGGGCGGCGAGCGCGACGCCGTTCACGCTCACTCGGCCGGTGGCGGGGACGAGATAGGCGCGCCGCGCGGGATCGAGCGCGTATTCGGCGGTCTGGCCCGCCTTGAGCGTCGCGCCGAGCACGCGGGCGTCGGAGCGGATCGGCAGCGCCTCGGCATCGGCAGAAAGGCCGCTCGCCAGCGTGACGAACCGGCCGGCGCGGTCGGACTTCGGGAAGGGCCGCGCCCCCCACGAGGGCGCCCCGCCGCGCTCGTTCGGCAGGATCCAGATCTGGAAGATCTTCGTCGCCTTCGGCTCGAGATTGTATTCGGCGTGGCGGATGCCGCTGCCCGCGCTCATCACCTGCACGTCGCCCGCCTCGGTCCGGCCCTTGTTGCCGAGGCTGTCCTGATGGGTGATGGCGCCCTCGCGGACATAAGTGATGATCTCCATGTTCGCGTGCGGATGGAGGGGAAAGCCGCTCGTGGGCGCGATCTCGTCGTCGTTCCAGACGCGCAAGCTTCCCCAGCCCATGCGTGCCGGGTCGTGGTAGTCGGCGAAGGAGAAGTGGTGCTTGGTGTCGAGCCAGTCGTGATTGGCTCCGCCGAGGCTTTCGTAGGGGCGGACGTCGATCATGGGTGCCTCCTTGCCGGCAACCGGCAGATGGATTTGTCGGGGTGGAGGTGGGGCTGGCCCCATCCCCCAAAAAGGGAAACAATAGAAACGGATCGTTTCCGGTAACGCATGTCCCGCTTGCCCGACCTCGAAGCCTGGGTCGTCTTCGCCAGAGTGGCGGAGACCGGCTCGTTCACCCGCGCGGCGGTCGCGCTCGGGCTCTCGAAGGCGACGGTTTCCAAGGCGGTCGGGCGGCTCGAGGCACGGCTCGGCGCGGCCCTCTTCAACCGCACGTCGCGCCGGCTTGCCCTGACCGAGACCGGCCGCGCCTCGGCGGCCGCCGCCGCACGCCTGCTCGCCGAGGCGGAGGCGATCGAGGAGGAGGCGCTGGCCGAGGCCGCCGAGCCGCGCGGCCTGGTGCGGGTGGCGGCGCCGATGTCGTTCGGGTTGGCGCATCTGGCACCACTCCTGCCGGCGCTCTTCGAGGCCTATCCCGAGATCGCGATCGATCTCGACCTCAGCGACGAGATCGTCGACCTGATCGGCGGAAGGTTCGATCTCGCCTTGCGCATCGCTTTGCTGCCCGATTCCAGCCTGCGGGCCCGTCGGCTTTGCCAAGTCCGGCGGCTCTTGGTGGCCGCGCCCGCCTATTTGGCGCGCCGGGGCCGGCCGTCCCACCCGAGCGAGCTCACGCGCCATGCCTGCCTCGGCTATGCGTACTTGCCGACGCCGGACCGCTGGCGCTTCGCCGATGCCGCCGGGGCGGAGGTGGAGGTGGTGGTGCGGGGGCCACTCCGCGCCAACAATGCCGACGCGCTGGGCCCGGCGCTTCTGGCCGGCCTTGGGCTTGCCGTGCAGCCCGAGTTCCTGGTCTGGCGCGAAATCGAGGCCGGGCGGCTCGAGGCGGTGATGCAGGAATGGTCGTTGCCGCCGATCGCGCTCAATATCGTGACACCGCCCGGGCGGCGCCGGCCGGCACGGGTGAGCGCGGTGATCGATTTCCTCGCCGGGCGGTTGGCCGCCGCCCCATGGGCGATGCAAGCGGCGCCGGCGGAGCGAGCGGCCGCGGTCGCCCAATGATCGAGCGAGAGACGATGAGAGAAAAGCTTCCGGCGATCGGCCTCACCCTCGATGCCGAGCCGCCGGGCGGCTACTCGTCCTATCCCTGGTACGCGATACGCCAGAACTATGCCGCCGCGATCGCCGGCGCGGGCGGGCTGCCGATCGGGCTGCCGCACCATGCGGCGCTGGCGGGGGCGTATCTCGACCGGATCGCGGGGCTCGTGGTGACGGGCGGGGCGTTCGACGTCGATCCGGGGCTCTATGGCGCGGGCGCGCGGCACGCGAGCGTGCGGCTCAAGGAGGGCAGGACGGCGGCCGAGCTCGCGCTGCTCCAGGGCGCGCTTGCGCGCGGGATGCCTGTGCTCGGCATTTGCGGAGGCGAGCAGTTGCTCGCGGTGGCGCTCGGCGGGCGGCTGATCCAGCACCTCCCGGACGAGGCGCCGGGAGCGCTCGCGCACCAGCAGACGGATGCCCGCCACGAGGCGGCACACGAAATCGCGATCGCGCCCGGCACGCTGCTTGCGCGCATCCTCGGAGCCGAGCGCATGGCGGTCAATTCCTCGCACCACCAGGCGGTGGCGGAGCCGGGCGAAGCGGCGGTGAACGCGCGGGCGCCCGACGGCGTGATCGAGGGGATCGAGGATCCACGGCGGAATTTCTGCTTGGGCGTGCAGTGGCATCCGGAATTCTTCGTCGATCCCGGGGACCGGCGCATCTTCGACGCCCTGATCGCCGCCTGCCGGCGATGAGGCGGGCTCCCGCCCATCCGGTCGCGGAGGACAACGGCGAGCGGGGGATGCGGATCGCCCGCTTCCTCGCCGCTTCCGGGGTGGCGAGCCGGCGCGCGGCGGAGGCGCTGATCGGGGAGGGCCGGGTCAAGCTGAACGGCGCTGCGGTGGCGCATCCGGCCACCTTCGTCGCGGCGGGCGATGTCGTGCAGGTGGACGGGCGGGCGGTGGCCACGCCGGACCGCACGCGGCTCTGGCGCTACCACAAGCCGCCCGGGCTGGTGACGACGCACGCCGACCCCGAGGGAAGGCCGACCGTCTTCGCCAACCTGCCGGCCGGGCTTCCGCGGGTGATCAGCGTCGGGCGGCTCGATCTCGCAAGTGAGGGGCTGCTGCTGCTGACGAACGACGGGGAGCTGGCGCGGCAGCTCGAGCTGCCGGCGACCGCTTGGAAGCGGCGCTACCGCGTGCGGGTGCACGGGGTGGTCGATGAGCGAGCGCTCGCCGCGCTCAAGAAGGGGGTCGCGGTCGCGGGGGTCCGCTACGGGCCGATCGAGGCCGGGCTCGATTCGCGCAAGGGCGCCAATGCCTGGCTGAGCATCAGCCTGACGGAGGGGAAGAACCGCGAGGTGAGGCGCGTGCTCGCCGATCTCGGGCTCGGGGTGACGCGCCTGATCCGGGTGGCGTTCGGACCGTTCCAGCTCGGCCTCCTTCCGCGCGGGGCGGTGGAGGAGGTGCCCGCGAAGGTGCTGCGGGAGCAGATGCCAAAGGAATGAGACCAAAGGGGTGAGGATTATCGCGGGGGAGCTGCGCGGCCGCCGCCTCGCCGCGCCGCCCGGGGGTGCGACGCGCCCGACGGCCGACCGCGTCCGCCAGGCGCTCTTCGACATGCTGGTGCATGCGCCTTGGGCCGAGATGGGCAACGGCGAGGATGCGGTGATCGGCGCCCGCGTGCTCGACGCTTTCGCCGGCAGCGGCGCGCTCGGGCTCGAGGCGCTCTCGCGCGGGGCGGCGGAGGCGGTGTTCTTCGAGACGGATGCCAGCGCGCGGCGGGCGCTCGCCGCCAACATCGCCTCGTGCGGGGTCGCAGCGCGAGCCCGGGTGCTGGCCGCGGACGCCACGCATCCGCCGCGAGCGTGGCCCGCGGGGGCGGCGTGCACGCTCGTCCTTCTCGATCCGCCTTATGGCGAGGAGGAGCTTCCCGGCCGGGCGGCGGCGGCGCTGGCGTCCGCCGGGTGGATCGCGCCGGGGGCGCTGATCGTGCTCGAGTCCGGGGCGAGCGCGAAAGCCCCTTCCCCCGCGATCCCACCGGAATTGGCCAGCCCGCTCGCCGAACGCCGTCACGGCGCGGCGCGGCTCCTCTTCCTTCGCGCCAAAGGAGACTGATCTAGAGCGTGATCGCCGAAGGTGGAATCGGGGCACCCCGCGAACTCGTTCGCGGGGACCCCGGCACCGAAGGCGTGAATCACGCGAGAAAACAACGAGCTAGAGCGGGATACGTGAGCGAGGGCGAACGCATCCCGCTCTAGCCCTCGCCGGGAGCGAACCGGCGCGCCTCCTCGAGCAGGTCGAGCACCTCGCGATCCTCGAGTTGGGTGAAGGTCCGGTAGAACTGGCCGACCGCGAGGAAGGAACGCGGCTCAGCGAGGCAGACGATCTCGTCCGCCTCCGCGGCAAGCCGCGCGATCGTGTCGGGGGGCGCGACGGGGACGGCGAGCACGAGACGGGCCGGCTTGCGCTTGCGCGTGGCGGCGAGGGCGGCGCGCATGGTGGCGCCCGTCGCGATCCCGTCATCGACCAGAATGGCGGTGCGGCCGGCGACCGCTACCTGCTTGCGGTCGCCGAGATAGAGCTTTCGGCGCCGCTCGATCTCGCGCAGCTCGCGCGCCTTGATCGCCTCGAGCGCGGCCGGCGGGACGCCGAGCGTGGCGAGGAGTTGCGGGTCCGTGACGAATTCCGCCTCTTCGCCGAGTGCCAGGGCACCGATGGCGAGCTCGGGCTGGCCAGGCGCGCCGAGCTTGCGCACCAGCACGAGATCGAGGGGTGCCGCGAGCGCGCGGGCGATCTCGAAGCCGACCGGAACGCCGCCGCGCGGCAGAGCGAGCACGACCGGCCGGCCGTCCTTGAAGCGAAGCAGCCGTTCCGCGAGCAGCCGCCCGGCGTCGTGCCTGTCGGCGAAGGTCATGGGGCTATTCTAGAGCGTGATCGCCGAAGGTGGAATCGGGGCACCCCGCGAACTCGTTCGCGGGGACCCCGGCGCCGAAGGCGTTCGATCACGCGATCAAACAAAGAGCTAGAGCGGGGTGAGTGAGCGCGAGCGAGCGCATCCCGCTCTAGCCCGGATTTCGCACGGGACCGCCCGATGATCACCGGGTGAGCCCTGCCAGGCCCCGGAGCCCTGTCCGGCGGTTGGAATAAGGGACCCGGGCGCGCGGAGGCACGCTCGAGCGTGGGTCAAATCCGTTGCAGGGGCTTGCCGCTTGGCGCGGAATCAACGTGGAAGCCGTTGATCATCCAGCGCCCGGCCCGCCTTACCAGCAGGATCCGGAAGATGGCGGTGCCGTTTTCGAAGCGGGCCTTCGCCACGTAGAACGCCGATACGGTGCTGCCGGAACCGGCCATGTACGACATCGTGGCGCCGCCTGTTGCGCCCTCATAGCGCACGAGGCGACCAAGCCGGGAGAAAGCTGCGAAGAGCGCGCCGAGCTCGCCGGGACTCATCGTCTCGCGAAGCTCCGGTGTCGCTCTCTCGAGGAGCTGTTCCTCGCTCCAGTTTGTGGCGATCGCGGATACCGCGCTATCGACGAAGGCCTTGCTCTCGGTATCGAGTGCGTGGCCCCGGTAAAAGAGCACGCCGAGGCCGATGGCCGCCGCGACGACGATCGTCAGCGTGAAAACGCCGAGGATATAAATAAATCTTCGCATCTCGGAGGCTCCGATGCGGTCTCGACATTAGAGCGTGATCGCCGAAGGTGGAATCACCGGAGGCGTGAGTCACGCGGGATGGCGAGGGAGAACTCGGATCGGCGCCATCCTCTGGCCGACTTTCATGGGACCCGGAGCCCCGGCCGTTGACGGGGGAGGGTGCCGGGGGACAGGGTCCCGGCATGGAAGGTTCGTTCCGCTCGCTCTATCGGCATGGGTTCGTGCGGGTCGCGACCGCGACGGTGGAGACGCATCTCGCCGACCCGCGTGCCAATGCCGAGGCGGTGCTCGCCATGGCCGAGGACGCCCATCGCGAGGCGGTCGGGGTGGCGGTCTTTCCGGAGCTTTGTGTTTCCGGCTACGCGATCAGCGACCTGCTGCAGCAGGGCGCGCTGCTCGACGACGTCGAGGCGGCAATCGGGACGATCGTCGCGCGCTCGGCTTCGCTGCTGCCGCTCATCCTTGTCGGTGCGCCGCTGAGGCATCGCGGGCGGCTCTACAACGCGGCAGTGGCGGTGCATCGAGGGCGAATCCTAGGGGTCGTTCCCAAGATTCATCTGCCGAATTATCGCGAGTTCTACGAGCGGCGGCATTTCGCTTCCGGGGCCGGGGTGCGGGGCGAGGAGATCGTGCTCGGCGAGCACCGCGTGCCATTCGGCGAGGACCTGCTGTTCGTTGCGGAGGATTTGCGGGATCTCGTGGTGCACGCCGAGATTTGCGAGGATTTCTGGGTGCCGCTCCCGCCGAGCGCGGCGGCGGCGCTGGCCGGAGCGACGGTGCTCGCCAATCTTTCCGCAAGCAATATCACGATCGGCAAGGCCGAGGTGCGACGCCTACTCTGCCGGTCGCAGTCGGCGCGCTGCCTTGCCGCTTATCTCTATGCAGCGGCCGGAGCTGGGGAATCGACGACCGACCTCGCCTGGGACGGCCAGACCGGGATTTTCGAGAACGGGGTCCTGCTCGCGGAGAGCGAACGGTTCCCGGCAAGCGCGCAGATGGCGGTGGGCGATGTCGATCTCGAGCTGCTCGTTCAGGAGCGGATGCGCATGGGCTCGTTCGAGGATAATTCGCGCTCGAGCGGACGCCCGGGCGAGCCGTGGCGGCGCGTTTCATTCCGGTTGGCGCCGCCGGAAGGGGATTTTGGCCTCAAGCGCGCGGTCGCGCGGTTTCCCTTCGTGCCGGCGAGCGGGCCGCGTCTCGAGCAGGATTGCTACGAGGCCTACAACATCCAGGTTCAGGGGCTGAAGCAGCGGCTCGCCGCGAGCGGCACGCGCCGGGCAGTGATCGGCATCTCGGGCGGGCTCGATTCGACGCAGGCGCTGATCGTCGCGGCGAAGTGTTTCGACCTGCTCGGCCGGCCGCGGAGCGACATCATCGCCGTGACGCTGCCGGGGTTCGCGACGAGCGAGGCGACCAAGGCGAACGCCATGGCGCTGATGCGTGCCTTCGGCGTCAGCGCGCGCGAGATCGATATCCGCCCGGCGGCTTCGCTGCTGCTCGCCGATATCGGCCATCCCTTCGCCCGCGGCGAGAAGGTCTACGACGTGACGTTCGAGAACGTGCAGGCGGGCCTGCGCACCGACTATCTCTTCCGGATCGCCAACCGCGAGGGCGGACTGGTGGTCGGGACAGGCGACCTTTCGGAGCTCGCGCTCGGCTGGTGCACCTATGGCGTGGGCGACCAGATGGCGCACTACAACGTCAATTCCGGAGTGCCGAAGACGCTGATCCAGCACCTGATCCGCTGGGTCGTGCGCTCGCGCCAGTTCGAGCCCAAGGTGCTGGAGACGCTCGGGTCGGTGCTCGGGACGGTGATCTCGCCGGAATTGGTGCCGGCCGGGGCGGGTGCGGAGCCGCAGAGCACGGAGGCGATCGTCGGGCCCTACGAGCTGCAGGATTTTTCTCTCTACTACACGTTGCGGTACGGGTTCCGGCCCTCGAAGATCGCTTTTCTCGCCTGGCATGCCTGGGCTGACGCGGGTGCGGGCGAGTGGCCGGAAGGGGTCGCCGCGAGCGCCCGGCGGGCCTATGCGCTGGCCGAGATCCGAAGCTGGCTTCGCGTGTTCCTCGAACGGTTCTTCGGCTTCAGCCAGTTCAAGCGCTCGGCGATGCCGAACGGGCCGAAGGTGAGCGCGGGCGGCGCGCTTTCGCCCCGCGGGGACTGGCGGGCGCCGTCGGACGGCAATGCCCGGGTCTGGCTCGAGGAGCTGGAGCGGGAGGTTCCGGAAGGGTAGTTGCTGCGGTTGCGTTGACCGGGCCCGGGGCCGAGGATAAGGAACTCCGGGCTTGGCAAGCGCGCGTCGGCCCATCGTTCCGAGGTGAGGAGTAGCCGATGCAGGACGTTCGCGAGGCGCTGATGGCCGGCCGCGCGAGCGATGGGCGGACGGTGCGCCGGCCGCTCTCGCCGCACCTTCAGGTCTATCGGCCGCAGATCACCTCGACGCTCTCGATCCTCCATCGCATCACCGGGATCGGGCTCGGGATCGGGACCCTCCTGCTTGTTGCATGGCTGGTGGCGCTGGCGAGCGGGGCGGGCTCGTTCGCCGCCGTGCAATGGTTCATCGCCTCCTGGGTCGGGCTGATCCTGCTCTTCGGCTGGACGGTGGCGCTGCTCTTTCATTTCTGCAACGGCATCCGCCATCTTGCCTGGGATGCGGGCTATGGTTTCGAGAAGCCGGTCTATCGCGCCTCGGGATGGGCGGTGCTGGCGGTGAGCGTGGTGGCGAGCCTGGCCATCTGGGCCATCGGGTTGGCGGTTTGGTAGGGGGCAGGCGATGGCGGTGAAAGATCAGGCAATCATGCGCTCGGAGCTCGGCCGCGTGCGCGGCCTCGGCACCGCGCGCTCGGGCGCCGGGCATTGGTGGGCGCAGCGGTTGACGGCGGCCGCCCTCGTACCGCTCGCCGTCTGGTTCGTCGTCTCCCTTCTTGCCCATCTCGGCCAGGAGGCGCCGGCGATGGCGCGCTGGGCAGGCCGGCCGTGGAACAGCGTGCTGCTGCTCGCCCTGTTGATCGCGCTTTTTCACCATCTGGCGCTGGGTTTGCAGGTGGTGATCGAAGATTATGTTCATGGCGAGGGCACCAAGCTCATCGAGCTCGCCGTGATGAAGGGCGTGCTGGCGCTGCTTTGGCTCGCCGCCGTGGTCGCGGTGCTCAAGCTCGCATTCGCGAGCTAGGCTCGCCCCGGGGCAAGGGATGGACGAGGGATGAACGCGATCACGCTGCCTTCCACGCGGGCCTATGAGATCGTCGATCATACCTACGACGTGCTGGTCGTGGGCGCCGGCGGCGCGGGGCTGCGCGCGACGCTCGGCATGGGCCACGCCGGGCTCAAGACCGCCTGCCTCTCCAAGGTCTTCCCGACCCGCAGCCACACCGTGGCGGCGCAAGGCGGCATCAGCGCCGCACTCGCCAACATGGACGAGGACGACTGGCGCTGGCACATGTACGACACGGTGAAAGGGTCGGACTGGCTCGGCGATCAGGACGCGATCGAGTATATGTGCCGCCAGGCGATCCCCGCGGTCTACGAGCTCGAGCATTTCGGCGTGCCCTTCAGCCGCATCGAGGACGGGCGCATCTACCAGCGGCCCTTCGGCGGCCACATGAAGGACTTGGGCAAGACCCCGGCGATGCGCGCCTGCGCCGCCGCCGACCGCACCGGGCATGCGATCCTGCACACGCTCTACCAGCAATGCCTCAAGCACGCGGTCGAGTTCTTCGTCGAATATTACGCGCTCGACCTGATCATGGACGAGGAGGGCGCCTGCCGCGGGGTGATGGCCTGGTGCCTCGAGGATGGCTCGATCCACCGTTTCCGCGCCGGCCTCGTCGTGCTCGCCACCGGCGGTTACGGCCGGACCTATCTCTCCTGCACCTCCGCGCACACCTGCACGGGCGACGGCAACGCGATGGTGCTGCGTGCCGGGCTGCCGACGCAGGACATGGAGTTCGTGCAGTTCCACCCGACGGGGATCTTCCCGGCCGGCTGCCTGATCACCGAAGGGGCGCGCGGGGAGGGCGGATACCTGACGAACAGCGAAGGCGAGCGTTTCATGGAGCGCTATGCGCCGACGGCGAAGGACCTTGCCAGCCGCGACGTCGTTTCCCGCTCGATGACGATCGAGATCGCCGAGGGCCGCGGCTGCGGGCCGAACAAGGACTACATCCTGCTCCATCTCGAGCATCTCGGGGCGGCGATCCTGCACGAGCGGCTGCCGGGAATTTCCGAGACGGCGCGCGTCTTCGCCGGCGTGGACGTCACCAAGGAACCGATCCCGGTGCTGCCGACCGTGCACTACAACATGGGCGGCATCCCCACCAATCATCACGGCGAGGTCCTGCGCCCGACGCCGGAGGACGCGGACGCGACGGTACCGGGGCTGATGGCGGTCGGCGAGTGCGCCTGCGTCTCGGTGCACGGGGCGAACCGGCTCGGCTGCAACTCGCTGCTCGACATCGTCGTGTTCGGCCGATCGGCGGGCCTTCGCGCGGCCGAGACGCAGCACCCCGGGGCCGGCCAGCCGCCGCTTGCGGCGAAGGCGGGCGAAGGCGCGCTCGATCACTTCGACCGGACGCGCCACGCCGGCGGCGGCACGCGCGTAGCCGAGCTCAGGCTCGCCATGCAGCGTACGATGCAGACGCACGCCGCGGTGTTCCGCAGCAGCGCGAGCCTGAGTGAAGGTGTCTCCAAGATGCGGGACCTTTGGGAGGGGATGGCCGACCTCGCCGTCGCGGACCGCAGCCTGATCTGGAACTCGGATCTGATGGAAGCGCTCGAGCTCGACAACCTGATGCACAACGCGATGACGACGATGGCAAGCGCGGAGGCGCGGCACGAGAGCCGCGGGGCGCATGCGCATGACGACTATCCCGAGCGCGACGACCAGCACTGGATGAAGCACACGCTCTCCTGGTGCGATCGCAAGGGCGAGGTCGCTCTCGCCTACCGGCCGGTGAAGATGCGCACGCTCACCAACGAGGTCTCGGTGATCCCGCCGCAGAAGAGAGTCTACTGATCATGGTCATCCACGTATCCTCGCTGATCGGCATCCTGATCGTCGGCGCGCTCGCCGGATGGCTCGCCGGCCTGATTGTGCGCGGGCGCGGCTTTGGCCTGATCGGCAATATCGTCGTCGGGATCATCGGCGCCATCATCGGCGGATACGTGCTCTCGGCGCTCAACGTGTTCCTGGTGGGCGGATTCCTCGCCCACCTCATCGGCGCAGTCTTCGGTGCCGTGATCCTGCTGGTGATCATCGGCCTGGTGCGGCGGGCGGCGTGAACGCAACCCAGTGATCGGAAAAGAACGCGATGGCGAACTTCTCACTGCCTGAAAAAAGCCGCGTCACCGCGGGCCGCAAGCACAAGGCCCCGCCCGGCGCCAAGCGGGTGATGCCATTCCACATCTACCGCTGGAGCCCGGACGAGGATGCTAACCCGCGCTACGACACCTACGAGATCGACCTCGACGCCTGCGGGCCGATGGTCCTCGACGCGCTGATCAAGATCAAGAACGAGGTCGATTCGACCCTGACGTTTCGCCGCTCCTGCCGCGAGGGGATCTGCGGCTCCTGCGCGATGAACATCGACGGCACCAACACGCTCGCCTGCCTCAAGCCGATCGCCGAGGTGAAGGAGGCCGTGCGCATCACGCCGCTGCCGCATCTGCCGGTGGTGAAGGACCTCGTGCCGAACCTCGAGCAGGCCTATGCGCAATATCGCAGCATCGAGCCGTGGCTGAAGGCCGAAAGCCCGGCCCCGCCGGACCGCGAACGCCTCCAGAGCGAGGAGGAGCGGGCAAAGCTCGACGGAATGTGGGAGTGCATCCTCTGCTTCTGCTGCTCGACCGCCTGCCCGAGCTACTGGTGGAACGGCGATCGCTATCTCGGGCCGGCGGTGCTGCTCGCCTCGTACCGCTGGATCGCGGATTCGCGGGACGAGGCCACCGGCGAACGGCTGGACGCGCTCGAGGATCCGTTCCGCCTCTACCGCTGCCACACGATCATGAACTGCACCGAGACCTGCCCGAAAGGCCTTAACCCGGCACGCGCGATCGGCCGGATCAAGCAAATGATCGTCGAACGCAAAGCTTGAAACGAACGCCGGCTGCGCACTGATCCCCACAGCGCAAGCGCCCGCCCTTTCAAAGAAAGACCAGGGGGACGCTGTCCCCCTGGACCCCCTGGCAAAGGCGGAGCCTTTGCAATCCATTCGCTTGGCGGGGGTTCCAAGGGGGCAGAGCCCCCTTGGCCTTACTTATGAAGAGGCGGACGCTTGCACTGTGGGGATGAGCGCGCAGGCGGCGCATTCGCCGCTGACCTCGACGAGGGCGTTCGCCGGGTGGAAGCCGTGGCTTGCTGCGGCGCTGCCGAGGGCGCGCGCGATCGCGTGGTCCTCGAGTTCGATGACGGCGCCGCAGCTGCGGCAGATGAGGAACTGCGCCTGGTGTGCGGCGCGGTTTGGCTCGACGCACGGAACGAACGCGTTCAGGCTTTCGACCTTGTGGACGAGCCGGCGGGCGAGCAGGAAGTCGAGCGCGCGGTAGATCGTGGGCGGCACCGCGCCCTTGCGCGTTCGCTTGAGCCGGTCGAGGAGCTGGTAGGCGGTGAGCGGGCCTTCCGCCTCGAGAACGAGGCCGAGCACGAGGCGGCGGAGTTCGGTGAGCGCGCTGCCGTCGCGGGCGCAGGACCGCGCGGCCTCGTCGAGCCGCGCCTGGATCCGGCGCCGGGCGGCGGTTGGCGCCATCAGGCCGCGAGCGTGAGCCGCTTGACGAGCGCGGAGAGGCGGTGGCGGCGAAGCTCGGACCGCGCGGCGGCGTCGGTCGTCATGTAGTTGAGCTGGACCACGTAGCGCCGCCCGATGAAGGTCTTGTGGCCGTGCCATGCCTCGGCCGCGTTCGGGAAGACGAGCAGCGCGCCGTCCGCCGGCGGCACCTCGACCGCGAAATCGTCGAGATCGTCCGGGCTGCGCAGCAGCCGGAGGCAGCCTTCGTGGCGCGCCCAGGCGGCGGTCGCGGGATTGAGATAGAGCAGCACGGTGACGCGCTTGGCGGTCGAATCGCGGTGGATGAGCCCGTCGCGTTCGGTCGAGGCGCCGCGCAGCGTGAGCATGGTCGGTGCGTCGTCGAGGTCGAGCGAGAACTTGTCCGCGATCGCCCGGCGGAATGCGGGTCCCTCCAGCTCCTCCATCAGGAGTGCTGCCGCCGGGCCGAGGCGGAGCGATCCTATGGGGAAGGAGCCGCGCCGCTCGAGCGGCGGCAGGTCGGCGACGACGCGGGCGAGCGCCTCGAGCGGCACGAACTCCGGCACGATGACGTGCCGGTAGGGGTCGGAGGCGACCCCCATGGCGGCAAGCCGGTCGTAGGCGAGCATGGTCATCCACGATCCTCCGGGCGAGTCATTCTTAAGTACACCCGCGCCGGCGCCTGTCCAGAGATTGAAGCTGCCGCCGGGTTCGCGCTAAGCGCAACCGAGCCATGGATCTTTCGTCGTCCCGCCTTATCTCGCCCGGGCCAGAAGCCGCGGGCGGGCCGCTTCCCCTGTATCGCGCGAAGCTCGCCCAAGGCGCGCTCGGGCCGGATTCCGCGCAGGCGCTGGCGGTCGAGCGGCTGCAGGACCTCTGGTATCGGCTGCGCGCCTACGACCCTCCGCCCGCCGCCAACGGCGGGGGAAACGGCCATCACCTGCTGGCGCGCCTCTGGCCGCGGCGGAGCGCGGAAGACGCGGTGGCGCCGAACGGGCTCTATATCGCCGGCGAGGTGGGGCGGGGAAAATCCATGCTGATGGATCTCTTCTTCGCGACCGCCCCGCTCGCGCGCAAGCGGCGCGTGCATTTCGACCGCTTCATGCAGGACATGCACGCTAGGCTGCATCGAGCGCCGGGCGGCGACCCGATCCCGCTGCTCGCGGACGCGATCGTGCGCGAGAGCGTGCTGCTCTGCTTCGATGAGTTCCAGATCAACGACGTCGCCGATGCGCTCCTGCTCGGGCGGCTCTTCGAGGCGCTCTTCGCCCGCGGCGTGATCATCGTCGCCACCTCGAACACCGTGCCGGACGATCTCTTCAAGGGTCAGCCCGGCCGCGATGCATTCCTGCCCTTCATCGCGGTGCTGAAGCGCCATCTCGAGCTCCTGGTGATCGAGGGCGGGCAGGACTGGCGGCGCGAGCGGCTCATGCACATGCCGATCTGGCACGTGCCCGCGGATGCGCGCGCCCGCGAGGCCCTCGATGCCGCGTTCGCCGAGCTTGGCGGGGAGAAGGTGGCGGCGCGGCGGCTCGCGGTGATGGGAAGGAGCTTCCCGGTCCCGCGCGCGGCGGGCAACGTGGCCCGCTTCGAATTTGCGGAGCTCTGCGAAACCCCGCTCGGACCAGGGGATTATCTGGCGCTCGCGACCCACTTCGAGACCCTCGTGCTCGACGCGATCCCGCGCCTCGATCCCGAGCGGTTCGACGCCGCCCGGCGCTTCATCACCCTCATCGACGCGCTCTACGACCACCGGGTGAAGCTCATTGCCTCGGCGGCCGCCGACCCCGATCATCTCTATCCCGAAGGCGGGGGCGCGGCTTCCTTCCGCCGCACCGCCTCGCGTCTGATCGAGATGCAGACGCCGGAGTATCTCGCACTTCCGCATCTCACATGAGTGTCGCGACTTGCCGGGCTGCCGGCGATGGGCTAGGCAGGCCGGGCCTTCCGGTTCGGCGGGTGCCCGGAGGGGCTTGCTGTACGCGGCCCGCCCGGAATTGAGGAACGGAATGGCTCGCAACAAGATCGCGCTGATCGGCGCCGGCTCCATTGGCGGCACGCTCGCACACCTGGTCGGCCTCAAGGAGCTCGGCGACGTCGTGCTGTTCGACGTTTTCGGCGGCGTCGCGGCGGGCAAGGCGCTCGACCTCGAGCAGGCCGGCGCGATCGAAGGGTACGACGCGGTGATCGCCGGCGGGTCGGACTACGCGCCGATCAAGGATGCGAACGTCGTCATCGTCACCGCCGGCTTCCCGCGCCAGCCCGGCATGTCGCGCGACGACCTGGTTGCCAAGAACGCTGAGGTGATATCGGAGGTGGGCGCGGGCATCCGCGAGCATTGCCCGGCAGCCTTCGTCATCGTCATCACCAATCCGCTCGATGCGATGGTCTGGGTGATGCGGGAGAAGTCGGGCCTGCCGCCCGAGCGCGTGGTGGGGATGGCGGGCGTGCTCGATTCGGCGCGCTTCAAGCTCTTCCTCGCCCGCGAGTTCGGCGTCTCGGTCGAGGACGTCACCGCCTTCGTCCTCGGCGGGCATGGCGACGCGATGGTGCCGCTCGTGCGCTACTCGACGGTCGCGGGCATTCCGGTCCCCGATCTCGTGCGGATGGGCTGGACGACCGAGGAGCGCGTCAAGGCGATCGTCGAGCGGACGGCGAACGGCGGGGGCGAGATCCTGAAGCTGATGGGCAAGGGGAGCGCGTTCTATGCCCCGGCCTCGGCGGCCGTCGCGATGGCCGAGAGCTTCCTCCATGACAAGAAGCGCGTGCTGCCTTGTGCGGCGTGGCTCACCGGGCAGTACGGCATCAAGGACCTCTATGTCGGCGTGCCGGTCGTGATCGGTGCGAAAGGCGTAGAAAGGATCGTAGAAATTTCCTTGACCCCGGAGGAGAAGGCGGCGTTCGAGGCGTCCTGCGCGTCGGTGCGCGGACTGATCGAAGCCTCGCGCAAGCTGATCGGCTGAGCGCCGCCGATGAACATCCACGAATACCAGGCCAAGGAACTCCTTAAGAAATTCGGCGTTCCCGTGCTCGCCGGCGCAGTCGCGTGGACGGCGGAGGAAGCGGTGAAGCGGGCCGAGGAGCTGCCGGGGCCGGTCTATGTCGTGAAGGCCCAGCTGCACGCGGGCGGCCGCGGCGCCGGCCACTTCGCCGATGATCCGAACGGCAAGGGCGGCGTGCGCATCGCCCGTTCGCTCGCCGAAGTGCACGCGGCGGCGGCCGCGATGATGGGGCATACGCT
The DNA here is from genome assembly GCA_963745975.1 of uncultured Pseudomonadota bacterium. Classification (GTDB taxonomy): domain Bacteria; phylum Pseudomonadota; class Alphaproteobacteria; order Acetobacterales; family Acetobacteraceae; genus JAKAWQ01. Next base: position 501,006 of record CAVUZJ010000005.1, on the reverse strand, counting down.
GGTGACCCGCCAAACGGGCCCCAAGGGGCGGCAGGTGCACCGGGTCTATGTCGAAGCGGGAGCGGCGATCGCCCGCGAAGTCTATCTCTCCGTCCTGATCGACCGCGCGGCCGGTCGGGTGGCGCTGATCGCCTCGAGCGAGGGCGGCGTCGAGATCGAGGAGGTGGCGGAGCACCATCCAGACAAGATTCTGCGCCTCGCCGTCGATCCCGCCTCCGGCGTCTCGCCCTTCCACGGCCGCCGGCTCGCCGCCGGCCTCGGTCTTCAGGGCAAGGAGGCAGGCGCGTTCGGCCGGCTCGTCGAGGGGCTCTATCGCGCCTTCGTCGCACTCGACTGTTCGCTCGTCGAGATCAACCCCCTGGTGGTGACGAACGAGGGAGCGGTGGTCGCGCTCGACGCGAAGATGGCCTTCGACGACAACGCGCTCTACCGCCATCCCGACCTCCAGAAGCTGCGCGACGAGGCCGAGGAGGACCCCAAGGAGCTGGAGGCCGAGCGGCACAGCCTGAACTACGTCGCCCTCGACGGCACGATTGGCTGCATGGTGAACGGCGCCGGGCTCGCCATGGCGACCATGGATATCATCAAGCTCTATGGCGGCAGCCCCGCGAACTTCCTCGACGTCGGCGGCGGGGCGACGCGCGAGCGGGTGACGGCGGCGTTCAAAATCATCCTCTCCGATCCGGACGTCGAGGCGATTCTCGTCAACATCTTCGGCGGCATCATGCGCTGCGACGTGATCGCCGAGGGCGTGGTGGCGGCGGCGCGCGAGGTCTCGCTCGACGTGCCGCTCGTCGTGCGGCTCGAAGGAACCAACGTGGCACTCGGCAAGGAGATCCTGGCGCGCTCGGGCCTGCCGATCATTTCTGCGGAAAATCTCGCCGACGCCGCCGAGAAAGTGGTGAAGGCAGTGGGCAAGGCGGCTTGAGATGGCGATCCTGGTCAATGCCGAAACGCGCGTGATCACCCAGGGCTTCACCGGGGCGCAGGGCACGTTCCATTCGGAGCAGGCGATCGCCTACGGAACGAAGGTCGTGGGCGGCGTGACGCCGGGCAAGGGCGGCACCACGCATCTGGGTCTGCCGGTCTTCGAGACGGTGGCCGAGGCGGTCGCGATGACGCAGGCGACGGCGAGCGCGATCTATGTCCCCCCGCCCTTCGCCGCCGACGCGATCCTCGAGTCGATCGATGCCGGCGTGCCGCTCATCGTCTGCATCACCGAGGGCATCCCCGTGCTCGACATGGTGCGGGTCAAGCGGGCGCTTTCGGGCACCGCCTCGCGGCTGATCGGCCCGAACTGCCCGGGCGTGATCACGCCGGACGCCTGCAAGATCGGGATCATGCCCGGCCATATCCACAGGCGCGGCAAGGTCGGCATCGTTTCGCGCTCGGGCACGCTCACCTACGAGGCGGTGGCGCAAACAACCGCGGCCGGGCTCGGCCAGAGCAGCTGCGTCGGCATCGGCGGCGATCCGGTGAAGGGGACGGATTTCATCGAGGTCCTGGAGCTTTTTCTCGCCGACCCCGAGACGGCTTGCATCGTCATGATCGGCGAGATCGGCGGCGAGAGCGAGATCGAGGCGGCGGAGTTCCTGGCGCGCTCCCCGGTCAGGAAGCCGGTGGTCGGCTTCGTCGCCGGCGTGACCGCGCCCCCGGGCCGGCGGATGGGCCACGCCGGCGCGGTGATCAGCGGCGGGCGGGATACCGCCGCGGCCAAGATGGCGGCGATGCGCGAGGCGGGGATCCATGTCGCCGAGAGCCCGGCTGCGCTCGGCAGCACCATGGTTCGCGCCCTCGGCGCCTGACGCCCATGCCGAGGGGTCCATGCCGGGCGCGCAGGGCAGGAACCGCGGGCTCGCAGCATCCCGCGCCGGCGCCGATCCCATGTTGAGCCCCGATACTCACTTGCTCTGACAGCCGAAAACGATACTGACGAGGTATTGCGACGATGGCGGGTGTGGATCTTCTGGCGAGCGCCTTCTCCGGCGCCAACGCGACGTTCCTTGCCGATCTCTATGCGAAATGGGCGGAGAATCCCGCCACCGTCGATCCGAGCTTCGGCGAGATCTTCGCCAGCCTGAACGACGAGGCCCGCGCCGTCCTCACCGACGCGGCCGGCGCCTCCTGGGCGCCTCGCCCGTCCATCTTCGCGCCCGAGCCGCCGGAGGCTGAGGCCAAGGGACTGCAGGCGAAGGAGGCGGGCCTCTCTTCCGCCGAGGTCAGGACCGCAACGCTCGATTCGATCCGCGCCCTGATGCTGATCCGCTCCTACCGGGTGCGCGGGCATCTCGAGGCCCATCTCGACCCGCTCGGCCTCAGCCAGCCCAAGCCGCACACCGAGCTCGATCCCGCGACCTACGGCTTCACCGAGGCCGATCTCGACCGGCCGATCTTCATCGCCAACGTGCTCGGCCGCGAGACCGCCACCTTGCGCGAGATCCTGGCGATCCTGCGCGCCACCTATTGCGGCCCGATCGGTGTCGAATTCATGCACATCCAGGATCCGGAACAGAAATCCTGGATCCAGCGCCACGTGGAGGGGGCGCCCTGGCTGGGGGCGTTCGATGTCGCGGCGAAACGAAAGATCCTCCGCCAGCTCACCGAGGCCGAAGGCTTCGAGGCGTTCTGCCAGAAGCGCTTCGTCGGCACCAAGCGTTTCGGGCTCGAGGGCGGCGAGGCGACGATCCCGGCGGTGCAGACGGTGATCGAGAGCGCGGTCGCGGCGGGCGCGACCGAGGTCGTCATCGGCATGCCGCACCGCGGCCGGCTGAACACGCTCGTTAACATCGTGAAGAAGCCGCTGACGGCCGTCTTCAGCGAGTTCGGCGGCGCAAGCTCGAAGCCCGACGACGTGCAGGGCTCGGGCGACGTGAAATACCATCTCGGCACCTCGACCGATCTCGAGATCGACGGCAGGCCGCTCCATCTTTCGCTCCAGCCCAACCCCTCGCATCTCGAGGCCGTCGATCCGGTCGTCATGGGCAAGGTGCGCGCGCGGCAGGACATGGCGGGCGACGCCGCCACGCGGCGGAAGGTGATGGGCATCCTGATGCACGGCGACGCGGCCTTCGCCGGTCAGGGCCTCGTCTACGAGACGCTGGCGATGAGCCAGCTCATCGGCTACCGCGTCGGCGGCACCGTGCATCTCGTGGTGAACAACCAGATCGGCTTCACCACCATTCCCGCCCACGCCTTCTCGGGCCTCTATTGCACCGATGTCGCGAAGTCCGTGCAATCGCCGATCTTCCATGTCAACGGCGACGATCCCGAAGCGGTGGTCTACTGCGCGCGGCTCGCCGCCGAGTTCCGCCAGGAATTCGGCGTCGACACGGTCGTCGATATCGTCTGCTACCGCCGCCACGGGCACAACGAGACGGACGAGCCCGCCTTCACCCAGCCGCTGATGTACCGCGCGATCGCCGCCCACAAAACGACGCGCACGCTCTACGCCGAGGCGCTGGCCGCCTCGGGCAGCGTCGCCGCGGCCGAGGCGAGTGCCATGTGGGACGAGTTCGCCGCGACCCTGGATGCCGCCTACCAGGCAGCGCTTTCCTACAAGCCGAACAAGGCCGACTGGCTGGAGGGGCACTGGAGCGGGCTCGTCCAGGCGTGCGAGGAGGCGGAGGAGGCAACCGCGGCAACCGCGGGCGATCTCGCCAAGGTGGGCGCGGCGCTCGCGCGCGTGCCGGACGATTTCGACCTCAATCCGAAGATCCGCCGCCAGCTCGAAGCCAAGCAGGCGATGCTCGAAAGCGGCGAGGGGATCGACTGGGCGACCGGAGAGGCGCTCGCGTTCGGCACCCTCCTCCTCGACGGGCACCGCGTGCGCCTCTCGGGCGAGGACACCGAGCGCGGCACCTTCAGCCAGCGCCATTCGGTGCTGATCGACCAGACCGACCAGCGGCAATACGTCCCGCTCAACGCGATCGCGCCCGGTCAGGCGAAGTTCGAAGTCTGCAACTCGCTTCTTTCGGAGGCGGGCGTGCTCGGCTTCGAGTACGGCTACAGCCTCGCCGATCCCCGCTCGCTGGTGCTGTGGGAGGCGCAGTTCGGCGACTTCGCCAACGGCGCGCAGGTGATCATCGACCAGTTCCTCGCCTCGGGCGAGTCGAAGTGGCTGCGCATGTCCGGGCTCGTGCTGCTGCTGCCGCACGGCTACGAAGGGCAGGGGCCGGAACATTCCTCGGCCCGGCTCGAGCGCTATCTCCAGCTCTGCGCCGAGCGCAACATGCAGGTCTGCAACCTCACCACGCCCGGCAACTACTTCCACGCGCTGCGCCGGCAGCTCAAGCGCAACTTCCGCAAGCCGCTCGTGGTGATGACCCCGAAATCGCTGCTCCGGCACAAGCTCGCGGTGTCGCGGCTCGCCGAGATGGGCGAGGGAAGCGCCTTCAACCCGGTGCTCGGCGAGGTCGATCCGATCGCGCCCGAGGCGGTTCGGCGCGTCGTGCTCTCGAGCGGGAAGGTCTATTACGATCTCCTGGCCGAGCGGCGGGCGAAGAAGATCGGCGACGTGGCGCTGCTCCGCCTCGAGCAGATCTATCCGTTCCCGGCCAAGACGCTGAAGCGCGTGCTGGAGCCTTACGGCAAGGCCGAGCTGGTGTGGTGCCAGGAGGAGCCGGAGAACATGGGGGCCTGGACCTTCGTCGACCGGCGGCTGGAGCGGGTGCTCGAGGAACTCGGCGGCCCCCCACGCCGGCCGCGCTATGTCGGCCGCGCCGAGGCCGCGAGCACGGCCACCGGGCTTGCCAAGGTGCACGCGGCCGAGCAGGCGGCGCTGGTCCGCCAGGCATTGACGGTCGGCTAAGCGCGAAGGGGGCCCAGAGGGGTATGGCAGGGGATATGGCGAGCGAGATCAAGGTGCCGCCGCTCGGCGAGAGCGTCACCTCCGCCACCGTGGCGCGATGGCTGAAGCAGGCCGGCGAGGCGGTGGCGATGGATGAACCGCTGGTCGAGTTGGAAACGGACAAGGTGACGGTGGAAGTGCCGGCGCCGGCCGCGGGCGTGCTCGCCGAGATTACGGCCGAAACCGGCGCGGAGGTCGCGGTCGGCGCGGTCCTGGGCCGGCTCGATGGCGCTGCGGCCCCGGCGAAGCCCGCCCCCGAAGCCGGCGTGCGCGAGCCGCCTCGCCCCTCCGGCCCGGTCGCGCGGCCCGCAGCGGTCCCACCGCCCGCCGAAGCCCCGCCGCCGGCGGCTTCCCCAGCCCCTCTTCCCGCAGCGGCACGGCTGCTTGAGGAAAAGCAGATCCCGCCCTCCTCCATCGGCCCCGGCACCGGCAAGGACGGGCGGATCACCAAGGGCGACGTGCTCGCCTTCCTCAACCGCCCGGCTACACCAGCCCCGGCCGCTCCCGTTGCCAAGGCCCCGCGCGAAACCGAGCCCGGCGAGGAGCGCGTGCGGATGACGCGCCTGCGCCGCACCATCGCGATCCGCCTCAAGGAAGCGCAGAACACCGCCGCGATGCTCACCACCTTCAACGAGGTGGACATGAGCGCCGTCATGGCGATCCGCGCCGAGTACCGCGACCTCTTCGAGAAGAAGAACGCCGGCGTGCGGCTCGGCTTCATGAGCTTCTTCGTCCGCGCCTGCATCGCGGCCCTCGCCGAATTCCCCGCCGCCAACGCCGAGATCGACGGCGAGGACATCATCTACCGGCACTTCGTCCACATGGGCATCGCCGTCGGCGGCGCGAACGGCCTCGTCGTCCCGGTGATCCGCAATGCCGAACGCATGAGCTTCGCCGAGATCGAACGCGCGACCTCGGATTTCGGCAAGCGCGCGCGCGAGGGCACGCTCAAGCTCGAGGAGCTCACCGGCGGCACCTTCAGCATCACCAACGGCGGGGTGTACGGCTCACTGATGTCGACGCCGATCCTCAATCCCCCCCAATCGGCGATCCTCGGCATGCACAAGATCCAGGACCGGCCGATGGCGATCGCCGGCAAGGTCGAGATCCGCCCGATGATGTACCTCGCACTCAGCTACGACCATCGCATCGTGGACGGACGCGAAGCGGTCTCCTTCCTGGTCCGGGTCAAGGAAGGGATCGAGGATCCGCGCCGGCTGCTGCTCGGCCTCTGAAGCATGAGCGAAGCATTCGACCTCATCGTCCTCGGCGCCGGCCCCGGCGGCTATGTGTGCGCGATCCGCGCCGCCCAGCTCGGCATGCGCGTCGCTTGCGTCGAAGGCCGCGAGACGCTGGGCGGCACCTGCCTCAATGTCGGCTGCATCCCCTCGAAGGCGCTCCTCCAATCCTCCGAGGAATTCACCCACGCCGGCCACGGCCTCGCGGCGCACGGCGTGCTGGTTGAGAAGGTCGGGCTCGATCTCGCGCGAATGCAGGCGCGCAAGGACTCCGTGGTCGAGGCCAACGTCAAAGGCGTGGAATTCCTCTTCCGCAAGAACAAGGTCGCGTGGATCAAAGGATGGGGCCGCATCGCCGCCCCCGGGCGGGTCGAGGTGAACGGCACCGCCTACGAGGCGCCGCACATCGTCATCGCCTCGGGCAGCGAAAGCACGCCCCTCCCGAACGTGCCGATCGACGAGAAGCGGATCGTCACCTCCACGGGCGGCCTCGTGTTCGATGCGGTTCCGAAACGTCTCGTCGTGATCGGTGGCGGCTATATCGGGCTCGAGCTCGGCAGCGTCTGGCAGCGCCTTGGCGCCGAAGTGACGGTGGTCGAGTTCCTCGACCGCCTGGTGCCGACGATGGACGCCGAGCTGGCCAAGCAGCTCGAGCGCATCCTGGCCCGCCAAGGGCTGAAATTCCGCCTCGGAACCAAGGTCACGGAAGCCGTCCCCGGCAACGAAGGCGTCCGGCTCCGCCTCGAGCCGGTCAAGGGCGGCGAAGCCAGCGAGCTTCTCGCGGACGCCGTGCTGGTCTCGGTCGGCCGCCGCCCCTACACCAACGGGCTCGGCCTCGCGGAGGCGGGCATCGCGCTCGACGAGCGCGGCCGCATCAAAACCGATGCCCACTTCGCGACCACGGTCCCCGGCATCCACGCGATCGGCGATGCGATCGCCGGGCCGATGCTCGCCCACAAGGCGATGGACGAAGGCACCGCGCTCGCCGAGATCCTCGCCGGCCAGGCCGCGCACGTGAACTACGACGCGATCCCGGGCGTCGTCTATACGTGGCCGGAAGTCGCCGCGGTCGGCAAGACCGAGGAGGAGCTGAAATCCGCCGGCATCGCCTACAAAATCGGTAAATACCCCTTCACCGCCAATCCCCGCGCCCGCGCCATGGGCGATACCGACGGGTTCGTGAAAATCCTCGCCGACGCCGCCACCGACACGGTGCTCGGCGCGCACATCCTCGGCCCCGACGCCGGCACGCTGATCGCCGAACTGGTCACCGCCATGGAGTTCGGCGCCTCGGCCGAGGACATCGCGCTCGCCTCCCACGCCCACCCGACGCTCAACGAGGCGGTGAAGGAAGCGGCCCTCGCGGTCGACGGCCGGGCCATCCACCTCTAACTTCGCGCCATGCGCCCGCTCGCGCTGACAATGGGCGACCCCGCCGGAATCGGCGGCGAGATCACGCTCGCTGCCTGGGCTTCTCTCAACGCCGAAGGCCCGGCCTTCTTCGCGATCGACGATCCCGCTCGCCTCGCCGCCATCAACCCGCGCGTGCCGCTCGCGCCGATCGCCTCGCCCGAGGAAGCGCCCGCGCGCTTTGCCCAAGCCCTCCCCGTTCTGCCCCTCCCGCTCGCCGCTCCCGCCACGCCCGGCAAGCCCGACCCGCGCAACGCGCCCGCGGTCATCGCCGCCATCGAGCGCGCCGCCGCCCTCGCCCTCGCCGGCCGCGCCACCGCGCTCGTCACCAACCCGATCAGCAAATCCGTCCTCTACGCCGCCGGTTTCGCCCATCCCGGCCATACCGAGTTCCTCGCCGCACTCACCGGCGGCGCCCAGCCGGTGATGATGCTCGCCGGCCCCGAGCTCCGCGTCATCCCGGTCACGGTCCATGTGTCCCTCCGCGCCGCCATCGCCATGCTGAGCACCGAGCTCATCGTCCGCATCGGCCGCATCGCCGCAGCAGGCCTCGCCCGCGATTTCGGCATCGCCCGCCCCCGCCTCGCCGTCGCGGGGCTCAATCCCCACGCCGGCGAGGAAGGCGCGCTCGGCCTGGAGGACCGCGAGATCGTCGCCCCCGCCGTCGCCGCCCTCGCCGCCGCCGGCATCGACGCCACCGGACCCTTCCCTCCCGATACGATGTTCACGCCGGCGGCGCGCGCCCGCTACGATGCCGCGCTCTGCATGTACCACGACCAGGCGCTGATCCCGCTCAAGACGCTCGACATGATGCACGGGGTGAACGTGACCCTCGGCCTCCCGATCGTCCGCACCTCGCCCGACCACGGCACCGCCTTCGACATCGCCGGAAGCGGCTCGGCCGATCCATCGAGCCTGATCGCCGCCCTTCGCCTCGCCGCCGCCATGGCCGCGCAACGCGAGAGAGCCGCATGAGGCCCATCCGCCTTGGCATCAACGTCGATCACGTCGCAACGCTGCGCAACGCACGCGGCGGAACCCACCCCGACCCCCTCGCCGCCGCTCAAATCGCGCTCGCCGCCGGCGCGGACTCGATCACCCTCCACCTGCGCGAGGACCGCCGCCACATCCGCGACGACGATCTCAAGCGCATGCGCACCACGCTCACCGCACCCATCAACCTCGAGATGGCAGCCACCCCCGAAATGGTCGCCATCGCCTGCGCTTCCCGCCCCGCCGCCTGCTGCCTCGTGCCCGAGCACCGGGTGGAACTGACGACCGAAGGCGGGCTCGACGCCGCCGGCCAGGAATCATCACTCCGCGACCCGATCGCGCGCCTCGCCGCTTCGGGCATCGCCGTCTCGCTCTTCATCGATCCCGACCCGCGCCAGGTGGAAGCCGCCGCCCGGCTCGGCGCCGCCGCCGTCGAGCTCCACACCGGACGCTACGCCACGAACCCAGCGGCGGAGCTCGCCCGCCTCGCCGCCGCCGCCCGCCTCACCGCGGACCTCGGCATCGCCTGCCACGCCGGCCACGGCCTCACCTTCGCCAACGTCGCCCCGGTCGCCGCAATCCCCGAGGTGATCGAGCTCAATATCGGCCACTTCCTGATCGGCCAGGCGATCTTCGATGGACTCTCCTCCGTCGTCGCTCAAATGAAGCGCATGATGGTCGAAGCCCGCCAAGGGTAGGCAGGCCAGGCCAGGGGCTCTGCCCTTGGACGGGTCCCAACGCGCGAGCGCGTTGGGTGCCCGACCCCGCCAAGGGCGAGCCCTTGGAACCCATTCGTTTGGACGTTGGCCGCCCCACCGGCGGTGGACGCTCTCGGGGTGGTGGGGGGCGGGCCTGTTCGGCGCTGGGACCCTGGGCACCAGCCTCGCTGCCGGGTCGGGCAAACGTTCGGGGTCCAGGGCCTCAAGGCCCTGGCGGGGTTGCAAGGGGCGGAGCCCCTTGCCCCTGGCCTGGGGGGCTATGGGCCCCTCCGCGATCAGCCTATAGTCGCCGAGTCCCGAGCGACCGTGCAATGCGGCGCATCCTTCGAGAACGGAGGCGGGGCGGGGGAAGAAAGGCGGCTTTATTGCTTCCGACCGACGTTCGCAATCCCGACTATTTCCATAAGGTCGTCGATTGCCAGTGGGCCTGTCCGGCGCATACGCCGGTGCCCGAATATATCCGCCTCATCGCGGCACGGCGCTATGCCGATGCCTACATGCTCAACTGGGAGTCGAATGTGTTCCCGGGCATTCTCGGGCGCACCTGCGATCGTCCGTGCGAGCCTGCCTGCCGGCGCGGGCGGGTGGAGAAGGAGCCGGTCGCGATCTGCCGGCTCAAGCGTGTCGCCGCCGACTACAAGGGCGACATCAGCGCCCGGCTTCCGCGCCCGGCCCCGCAGCGCAATGGCAAGCGCGTCGCCCTGGTCGGCGCCGGGCCGGCCTCGCTCACCGTGGCGCGCGATCTCGCGCCCGAGGGGTACGAGGTCGTGATATTCGATTCCGCGGCCGCGGCCGGCGGCATGATCCGCAGCCAGATCCCCAAATTCCGCCTCCCCGAGACGGTGATCGACGAGGAGGTCGGGTACATCCTCGATCTCGGCGTCGAGACGCGCCTCGGCACCGCGATCGGCAGCATGAAGGCGCTGCTCGCGGAAGAATTCGACGCGATCTTCGTCGGTTGTGGCGCGCCGCGCGGGCGCAATCTCGATCTGCCGGGCCGCCATGCCGCGCCCGGCCACGTCCATATCGGCATCGATTGGCTCGCGAACGTGGCGTTCGGCCATGTCAGCAGCATCGGCAAGCGTGTCGTCGTGCTCGGCGGCGGCAACACGGCGATGGATTGCTGCCGCTCCGCCCGCCGGCTCGGCGGCGAAGAGGTCACCGTGGTCGTGCGCAGCGGGTTTGCGGAGATGAAAGCCTCGCCTTGGGAAAAGGAGGAGGCGATGGAGGAGGGCATCCCGATCCTCAACTTCCTCGTGCCCAAGGAATTCCTCCATGAGGCCGGGGAAATGCGTGGCGTGGTGTTCGAGAAGGTCGCGGCGCAGCAGGACGAGCGCGGCAGGCGCCGCCTGGTGCCGACCGGCGAGCCGGACGTGACCATCCCCTGCGAGGACGTGCTGATCGCGGTCGGCCAAGAGAATGCGTTCCCCTGGATCGAGCGCGATTGCGGGATCGAGTTCGACCGCTGGGACATGCCGGTAATCGACGAAGCGACGATGCGTTCGACGCACGAGCGCGTGTTCTTCGGCGGCGACGCCGCGTTCGGGGCGAAGAACATCATCTGGGCGGTTGCCCACGGCCACGAGGCCGCGATTTCGATCGATAGAGCTTGCCGCGGCGCCGACCTCGCGGCGCGGCCGCCGCCGATGGTCAATCTCGTCAGCCAGAAGATGGGCATCCACGAATGGAGCTATGACAGCGAGATCTCCAACGATCTCCGGCTCCGCGTGCCGCACCGCGCCCATGAGGTCGCGCTCAAGGACATCGCCGCCGAGGTCGAGCTCGGCTTCGATGAGGCGCTTGCCTTCGCCGAGGCCGAGCGGTGCTTCAACTGCGACGTCGAGACCGTCTTCACCGACCGTCTCTGCATCGAGTGCGATGCCTGCACCGATATCTGTCCCACCGACTGCATCACCTTCACCGCGAACGGCGAGGAGGGGGAATTGCGCGGGCGGCTTGCGGCGCCGGCGACGGAGGCGGAGCAGGCGCTCTATGTCTCGGGCGCGCTCACGACCGGGCGCGTGATGGTGAAGGACGAGAATGTCTGCCTCCATTGCGGCCTCTGCGCCGAGCGCTGCCCGACGGGCGCCTGGGACATGCAGCTATTCCTCCTGAAAATGCCGCTGGCAGGCCACGCATGCGCCAATCGCTAGAAGCCATCAACGATTTTGTCGTCAAGTTCGCCAACGTCAACGGCTCGGGCTCGGCGAGCGCCAACCGCCTCTTCGCCAAAGCGGTGCTGCGCATGGGCGTGCCGGCGACGCCGCGCAACGTCTTCCCCTCGAACATCGAGGGGCTGCCGACCTGGTACGAGGTCCGGATCTCGGAGGCGAACCGCCTCGCCCGCCATGGCGAGGTGCATCTCCTCGTCGCGATGAATCCGCAGACATGGGATAAGGACATTAGGGAAATCGCGCCCGGCGGCTATCTTCTCTACGATTCCACCAAGCCGATGCGGGCGGAGAAATTCCGCCCCGACATCACCGTCCTCGGCGTGCCCTTCACCGCCCTCTGCAACCGCGAATACGGCGAGCCCCGCCAGCGCCAGCTCTTCAAGAACATCATGTATATCGGCGCGCTCGCCGCCCTCATCGACCTCGATCTCGCCGAGCTGGAGCGTCTGATCGGCGAGCAGTTCAAAGGGAAAGAAAAGCTGATCGCGGGCAATCTGCGCGCGCTTCGCCTCGGCCACGACCATGCGCGCGAGACCCTTGCCTGCCCGATCGGGCTTCGCCTGCGGCGCGCCGATGCGGTCGGCGATCGCGTCTTCATCGACGGCAACAGCGCCGCCGCGCTCGGCGCCGTCTATGGCGGCGCGACCGTCGCGGCCTGGTATCCGATCACGCCCTCGACCTCGCTCGCCGAGGCCTTCCAGCGCTATTGCCGGCGCTACCGGACGGAGCCGGAAACCGGCCGTAGCCGCTACGCGATCGTGCAGGCGGAGGACGAGCTCGCCTCGATCGGCATGGTGGTGGGCGCGGCCTGGAACGGCGCGCGCGCCTTCACCGCAACCTCGGGCCCCGGCATCTCGCTGATGCAGGAGACGATCGGGCTCGCCTATTTCGCCGAGATACCCCGCGGTGATCTTCGATGTGCAGCGCGCCGGCCCCTCGACCGGGATGCCGACGCGCACGCAACAGGCCGACATCCTCTCCGCCGCCTATGCCTCGCACGGCGATACGCGCCATGTGCTGCTCCTCCCTGAGGACCCGCACGAGTGCTTCACCTTCGCAGCCCTTGCCTTCGATCTCGCCGACCGGTTGCAGACGCCGGTCTTCGTGATGCTCGATCTCGAGATCGGCATGAACGAGCGGCTCACCGCGCCCTTCGCCTGGGACGATGCGCGGCGGATGGACCGCGGCAAGGTGATGACCGCGGAGGCCCTGGAACAGGCAGCGGATTTCGGCCGCTATCTCGACATCGACGGCGACGGCATTCCCTGGCGCACCTATCCCGGAACGCATGAGAGCCGCGGCGCCTTCTTCACCCGCGGCACGACCAAGGACGGCCATGCCCGCTACACCGAGGAGGGGGCGGCCTACGTCGAGAACATGGAGCGCCTCACCCGCAAATTCGCGACCGCGAAGCGCCTGGTCCCGCCGCCCGTCACGATCCCCGCTTCTGCGCCAAGCAGGCTGGGCGCCATCTATTACGGCTCTACCAGCCCGGGCGTGGACGAGGCCTGCGAAATCCTGGCCGAGCGCGGCATCTTGCTCGATCGCATGCGCATCCGTGCCTTTCCCTTCGCCGACGAAGTGTTCGACTTCATCGCCGCGCACGAGGAGGTGTTCGTTGTCGAGCAGAACCGCGATGCGCAGATGCGGAGCCTCCTGATCGACGAAGGCGGCGTAAATCCCCGGCACCTCCGCCGCGTGCTCAGCTACGATGGAACGCCGATCACCAGCCGCTTCATCGCAGACGCGATCGCCGATGCGATCGCCGCCCGCACAATGGAAGAAGTCGCATGACCTTCGTCACCAAGCCGCTGCTTCGCCATCCGGACCTGCCCAAGAACGAGCTCGGCCTCACACGGCGCGACTACGAGGGCGCGGTTTCGACGCTCTGCGCGGGCTGCGGGCACGATTCGATCAGCGCTGCGATCATCATAGCCTGCTTCGAGCTCGATCTGCCGCCGCACCGGATCGCCAAGCTCTCGGGGATCGGCTGCTCGTCGAAGACGCCGACCTACTTCCTCGGTCGCGCGCACGGCTTCAACAGTGTGCACGGGCGCATGCCGGCGGTGGCGACGGGGGCCAATCTCGCCAACCGCGAGCTCGTCTATCTTGGCGTCTCGGGAGATGGCGATTCGGCCTCGATCGGGCTCGGCCAGTTCGCGCACGCCATGCGCCGGGACGTGAACATGGTCTATATCGTCGAGAACAACGGAGTTTATGGCCTGACCAAGGGCCAGTTCTCGGCCACGGCGGACCGCGGGGCGAAGAGCAAGCGCGGCGTCGCCAACGCCGATTCCGCAATCGACCTCGCATCCTTGGCACTGGTGCTCGGAGCCTCCTTCGTCGCCCGCAGCTTCTCCGGCGACAAGGGCCAGCTCGTGCCGCTGATCAAGGCGGCCATCTTCCATCGCGGCGCGGCCTTCATCGATTGCATTTCGCCCTGTGTTGCCTTCAACAACCATGCGGGATCGACCAAGAGCTACGATTACGTTCGCGAGCACAACGAGGCGGTCGACGCGCTCGACGTGATCGTCGGCCGGCCCGAGATCCTCGCCGAGTACGCGCCAGGCGCCGTCGAGGTGGTCGTCCAGCATGACGGCTCGATCCTCCGCCTTCGCAAGCTCGCCCCCGATTACGACGTGCATGATCGCGTCGCCGCATTGGCCCACATCCAGGAGCGCGAGCGCGCCGGCGAGATCGTGACCGGCCTCCTCTATGTCCGCCCGGACGCGAGCGACCTCCACGATACGCTCAACACGGTCGCCGCACCGCTCGCCTCCCTCGGCGACGCCGAGCTCAATCCCAGCTCCGCCGCACTCGCGGCGCTCAACGCCAGCCTGAGGTAGGGCACGAGCAGCCGCCGGGTAAGCCTGACCTACCGGAGTCATGCGTAGGGCGGAAGAGCGAAGCGCATTCCGCCACTACCGGAGGTCGGCGAGAGCCCCTCCATTCGGCGGCCGGAATAACCCTTCAGAAGGCCAGGCGGTTTTGCCCCCCAGGCTGTGCGAAAACCCGAGCGGAGTAGCTCAGGCAGGCCAGCGGACTTGCGGCCCGCTTCACGGCCGAAGGCTTTGCACGGCCTTCGACCCTTCCCGGCCATGCCATGGCCGATCGCCTTATGACCGGAGTTGGCCGAGAGCGGCTGGTCCGCTATGGAATGAAAGGACGCGGATAGCGGGCATTTGGTTTAGGAACCGCCTGCGCGGCAAGAGGCCGTCGAAATCAGAAGAAAAGGTTGAGCCTGACCGATGTTTTTAGAGTTTCGCTCGTATTTTTTGAAAGCCGCAACCTATTGATAACATTGGTTCGAACTCGGCTTGCAGAAGTTTTGGATACCGTTGAAATACCTCTCGCCCGACGGGCGATAGAAGACGTGGGAAGGCCAGTGCGGGCGGTTTCCGGCGGGTGCTTCCCGCCGATCCACGGACCGGCGGGGTCGGGCGTTCTTCCGCCGGTCTCACGCCGGGCATCGGGTGGGCGTTGGCGGCTCGTGGGCAAGGAAGCGGACGAGCTTCTTCAGGTTCTGCGCAGTCGCGGCCAGCAGGAACTCGTCGGCGGCGCCGGTGAGGCCCCGCAGGCGGAGCCGCCGCAGTCCGAAATTGCGCTTGAGGTGGGCGAACAGCATCTCGACCTTCTTGCGTTCGCGCGCCGACTGTTTGAAGGCCTCCGTTTCCTTCAACGCGCGCACTCGCTCGTGCTCAGCCTCGAACAAATTGCGGGTGACGATGCGCTTGGCCCCGCTGGTGCAGGCCGATTTCAGTGCGCAGGCGCGGCAATCCTTGGTACTGGCCGAGTAGGGCACCGTGCCGTCATCGTGTACCAGACCGGAACTCTTCAGATGTTTGCCGCCGGGGCAGGCGAACACGTTCTTGGCTTCGTCGAAGGTGAAATCGGCGCGGGTGAAGAAGCCCTTGGTCTGGTGCTCGCGATCGAGGATCGGCACGTGCGGCGTGATTCCGCGCTGCGTCAGCCAGCCGATCATCAGCCCCGATCCGTAAGCGGCATCCGCGGCGAGCCGTTGCGGTTTGAGCCCGAAACACTGCTCGGTCCTCGCCAACATGGTCTTGGTAGCGGCGACCTCGGCGGTCCAGCGCGCCGGCGTCGCGTGTACGTCGACGATGACCGCCGCCCGCGTGTCGATCAGATAATTGTCGCCGTAAGCGAAGGTGACCTTCATCTGGCCCTTGTTGGTCCAGGCCGCGGCCGGGTCGGTCAGCGAGGTTGCCTTCGGATCGGAGGGCGGGTTGCCCGGCGGCATGTCGTCGGACTCGCGCGGTGGCGCCGCCTCCGCCTCCAGAGCCACATCGAGGGCGGCGAAATACTCGCGCACTGGGCGTGTGACCTTCTCCTCATCCGGCCAGGCCGTGAGCTTACCGTCGACCTTGCGGTTGCGGCTGGCGTCGGCCTCGATGACGCTGGCATCGATGGCGAAGCCTTCGCCGCCAACCAGACCGGCCTGCATGCACAGCCGCACCACCTGCTCGAAGAGACGACGAAACAGATCACTGTCGCGGAAGCGGCCATGGCGGTTCTTGGAGAAGGTGGAGTGGTCGGGGACGGCACCTTCCAGGCCGAGACGGCAGAACCAGCGATAGGCGAGATTGAGGTGCACCTCGTCGCAGAGCCGCCGTTCGGAGCGGATGGCGAAGACGTAGCCAATCAGCAGCATGCGGATCATCAGTTCAGGATCAACCGATGGCCGGCCGCCGGTGGCATAGTAGGGCGCCAACGTCTGCCGGATCGCACCGAGATCCAGCACGGCGTCGATCCGGCGCAGCAGGTGCTCGGCCGGAACGTGGCGGTCGAGGTTGAACCGATAAAACAGCTGCCCCGGCTCGTCCCGCCGCCCCATCATCGCAATGTCTCCGCTTCCTCCAGGCGTCGACAAGGGAATCACCAGATCAGTCGCGCCGCAATGGGGACTTTTTCAACGGTATCCTTGAATTTCGCGCCACGGGATGCATGCATCGTGATACAGAAACTACTAAATGCTCCCGGAGATTCAGAAGGTCAGGCGGGAGTGGAGGCGCTTCGCGTCGCTTTGAACTGTTGAGCGCTTCCCGCGACGCGTCCGACGCAGAAGCGGGCAGTCTCCGTCTCCTGCCTGATCCGTCCCGGACCTACGTCTTGGCGGCGTTCTGTGCAGCCTCGAATACATCGCGCGCGGACGTCGTACCCGCTACGTGCTCCGTATCCTCGGCTCCGAGGTCCATCCATCCCGCGTTCACGGCCTCAAACACTTCTTCGGCAGGTCCGGTGTGGCCCTTCGGGATACCGAACTGCTCGAACACTTCCGCCCACCCTGCACGCGGGATTGCAAAGGCTTTCACGCCGAGATTCAGGACTTCACCCAATTGCTCGGCGACTTCATCCGCGCTGACCATCGAACCAAGCTCGACGACGCGCCGCCCTGACCAGGCTGGCCCGATCAAAAGGGTTGCGACCTCCGCACCGATGTCGTTCGTCGCGACCATGGTCGATTTCCGGTTTGTCGGGTTATAGTAGACCGGTAGCGTTCCGCTCTGGGCGACCTGCAAGCCATAGAGGAAGTTTTCGAAGAATCCACCTGCGCGCACAAATGCGATTGGCGATATCAGATCGCGAAAACCTTGCTCCAGAAGCGACAAGGCCGTGATCATCCCAAGCCCGCTGGTCCTGTTCGCACCCATCGACGAAAGCGCTACCACTCGCGGGGGCGCTGCCTTGGTGAGCGCCTCGACATAGTTTGTAATCATGCCCTTGGCTTCTTTGTAATCGGGCGAGGGGGTCCAGACAGAAGGCAACATGACAAACGTGCCTTCGACGCCTTTGAGGGCCCGCTCGATGGCTGCCGAATCATTCCAATCGCCGTCAACCAGTTCCACGCCCTGATTCGCCCAGCTTGACGCCTTCTCGCGATTGCGGACGAGCGCGCGTACCTCCTTGCCGTGCGCCAACAGCTGTTCTGCCGTTGCGCCCCCCACCTTTCCCGTGATTCCCATTACTAAAAACATGTGTTTTCTCCTGATCTCGAGGGACAGAGCACTGCCCCTGTTGGTTCAACGGATGAGCGGCAGAATGGCCCGGATACGGGGATCGCGGGCGTAGAGGCCGCCCCATGTCATCACGCCCAGAAGCAGGGAAATGATTTCCGGCGGCGACCCCAACTCACCGATGCGGACATGGGCGCAGATGGCACCTCCCAAATAGCCCGTCACCAGGATCGCGCCGAGGACGGCGGTGGCCGGGATGGCGTAAAGGATGGCGCAGGCGAGTATGATCGGACCCACGACACGGGTCAGGTCCATCGCGAACCCGGTTTCCTGCAACATGCTCGCGATCTGTGCCGGCGCGAAAAGCTGAATGGTCCCATCTGCCACCAGAGCGATAACGACAAACACGCTCATTATCCGGCCGGCCCACAGGGCGCGATGCAAGGTCATAGCTTCAGGCACCTGATGTAGGTTCATAGTTTCGGACACTTGTTGTTCTCCATTGGGGTCATCCAATTTCGAGGCTTACTGTGTCTCTCAGATATGATAAACACCGATAAAGTGAACGCACTGTTCTCTCTGTGGTGAACAATGCCGAGGCGCGAAAATGCAGAATCTCGAACCCATCCTCATTTTCATAACGGTAGCGGAAATGGGGAGCTTCACCCACGCAGCCGATAGCCTGGGCATTCAGAAGGGAAGGGCCTCGACGGCGGTCCGGAAGCTCGAAGAAGATGTCGGTGTCAGGCTTCTGCACCGGACGACGCGCAGCGTGCAGTTGACGGAGGACGGACGCGCATTTCATGCACGTGCCCGCGATCTGCTTGCTGAAGTTGACGATCTGCACTCAATGTTCGCAAGCGATCGCGTGGCACTTCGCGGGCGCTTACGGGTCGATCTGCCGAGCGAGCTGGCGCGCACCACTATCGTGCCGGCCTTGCCGGATTTCATGGCGACGCACCCCGAGTTGGAGCTGGAGCTGTCGAGTACCGATCGGCAAGTCGATCTGGTTCAGGAGGGGTTCGACTGTGTATTGCGGCTTGGACCCATACGGGACGAGACGCTGGTTGCCCGCCCGCTGGGCCTGTTGCGCATGGTCAACGCTGCCAGCCCCGCCTATCTGGCGCGCTATGGCGTCCCTCGATCGCTAGATGATCTCCGGCTTCAGGAACATCGGACAGTTCATTTTTCGACGATGCTGGGCGCAAGACCCTATGGATGGGAATATCCGGACGGCGACGGCTACGCGACGCTTCAGTTGCCAGGTGCGCTACACGTCAACAGCGCGCAGACCTACGAAGCCGCTGCCCTCGCCGGCCTTGGAGTGATTCAGGCGCCACTCCTGGGGATTGGCCGATACTTAGAGAGCGGAGCGCTTGTGGAGATCATACCCGATTTTCGTCGCCGGGCGCTCGCCGTGTCCCTCGTCGTAGCACATCGGAGCAATCTGTCGCGCCGAGTCCGAGCATTCATGAAATGGATCGAAGATGTGCTGACGCCGTATCTGGAATAGCGAGACGAACATCTTCGTCCCGTCCTCGAAATCAACATTCTGAAGTGATGTCTGCCGGTCAGTGGTCGGCGGCCCGGCGGTCCAACAGAATGCGACACTGAAACCGGCGACCTTTGAAGACCGACATGAGATATCCTCAAGCTTTTCTGCCTTCTGTCTCCCCAACGCCGTGCCAATGCAACAGAACCATTCCGTATCAGGTTCGGAGATATCCGGTTGCTCGCAACCTTATCCGGGGCCGCCCGTCGATCTCCGTAAGGCAGCAAACGGGCAATCGGAACGAATGGCCGCTTTCGGGACGGCTCACTTTGCCCGGGAACGGCGAGGATGGGCGCTATCCGGCCGCTATGCAGCGGCGCCCCGGCGGCGAGTGGCCACGCTTCCTGGCCGATTCAACCCCACGCGATTACTGGCCCCGCAGCCGCTACGGCGTCCTCCGGGAGATCATCCCAGGGATAGTTCCGCGCCTCCCGACCGGCCGCGATCGTGCGAAGGCCCCATGCGTTGTGCAGGCGGTACTCGGTATGGTAAGGCCTGACGTGGCCGCTCTGGTTGTGGCGGGAGAAGAGCCATGAGTCCGACGATGTATTCGCTTGCGATGGAAAGCTTTGTGCCGATGTTGCGCACGCTGTCGGAACTGCTTGACAAAGGTGCGGCGCATGCGGCTGCAAGGGGGTTCAAGCCCGAGGTGCTGGTGAACGCACGGCTCGCACCGGACATGTTTCCGCTCTCGGCGCAGGTGCAGATTGCCTCTGATCAGGCAGTACGCGGCGCTTCGCGCTTGGCCGGCCGAGAGCCGCCCCCCTTTCCCGACGTGGAGCAGACGATCGAAAAATTGCAGACCCGTATCGCGAGCGCGATCGACTACCTGAAGAGCCTGTCCGAATCCGAATTCGCGGGAGCGGCAGAGCGCCGTATTGTGCTTCCGCTACGCGAAGGCCGCGTGCTCGACATGGATGGGCAGCGTTTCCTGCGCGACTGGGTTCTGCCGCAATTCTATTTTCACGTAACGACCGCCTACGACATTCTCCGTCACAACGGCGTCGATATTGGCAAGCGCGATTATCTTGCGCACGTCGCACCCTTCATCCGGATGGAAGGTGAGAAGTAGAAACAAGGCCTCGCGACTGCGCTGGACCTTGCTGGTCCAAAGGAATCAGCGTCCTGACACATTGACTCCTATGTGGGACTACGGGCTGAGACTGAGAGGCGCCTGAACCGCTCAACAATGAGATCAATACTTACGCGGGACCGGCGCCTTGGGATCGCTGTCGGAGGTGAATGCCCAGTCCTAGTGTCCCGATTCCGAAGTTCGCCGCATTGAAATGCGGGCGGTATCGGGACACTGATTCTTTATTTTCAGTGGCCTGCTTATCCCCTCCGTTCGTCGCGAAATGCGACGAACTTCGGGGGCAGGACACTAGGCGTGCTTGCCTTGCCGCCGGACGTCGCGAGTGGGCGCAGAGCGGCCACCAAACCGAGGGCGGACAACCTGCCAGGTCAAGGTCCGCCCGCGACGCATTTTCACCGGCGAACGCAACTTCGGGCCTGGTAACGCTGCAAGCCGCGATTGGCCAAAATCCAACTGGCAGCTCCGGGCCGCCGCAGACGACATGCCGCCGCTCGTTCAGCCTTCGGCGCGCCGAGATCGTCAAACGGGCCTGGTCAGCCGCGGATCGTAAAGCCATCTGCGTCGTTTGACGGCGGTTATCCGCGCACAATCGGCGTGGGCCGGGTTGATGAGAACGTTGAACTCCTCCTGCACGATCACCGAGGGAACCACGAGGAGCGCCGAGCTTCCCGAACGCGCCCAAGCGGTGCCGAACTGAATGCTTACCTGGCCCGCCGGTTCGGCCTCCCATCCGACAGGCAGACGACCGGGAGTCTCTTCCCGCGCCCCGGCCCAAACATCGTCCGGGATCGTCACCTCGACCAGATAGCGATTGAGCGGCAGGCCGCCGCCGTTCAAATGGACAATCGTCTCCAGGCACGCAAGGGCGCGCGTCTCCGAGGTGTAGACGAGCGAGATGCCCGCTTCGTTCCAACGCCCGCCGCTCGCCTTCGCGCCCGCCCCCGAAAGATCGTCCGCTTGGTAAGTCGGCATGTCGGTCGCGATCCGCCAAACCGCCCTGCTCAAAAGTAAGCGCCGCTTTGCAGCATCGCCAGCGCGGAGGACACCAGGCTCTGACCCTCCATGGTGTCGACGAGATCCGCCGGGCGTGCGCCCCCGAAAGCAGGCAAGGGCTCTGTAAGCCATCGTGCCATCCACGCGCGGGCGTCGAAATCAGTGGGATTGCCGGATTCCTCGATCATCGCCTCCACCTGGCCCACCAACTTTGCGAAGCCAACGACCCGCTCGCTTTCCTCGCGCGACAGAAGATCGCCCTGCTTCGCCTTCCTGTTCACGGTGGCTATGGGCAAATTCAGCGCTTTGAAGCCGACGCCCTGTCCAATCGGCAAGTCAGCGAAAAGGCGCTTCGCTTCAGCAGCCGGAATACCCTTTTTAATCCAGGAGATACGTTCGAGCGGCGACGCCCGGTACACTTTCAGGTACGAAAGCTTCGGCGCCTTGTATTTCGTTTTTGCCGCCGCCGACAGCGCCGTCTTGCGCTTGCCGGCTGCCGCAGCCCTGCGCTTAGCCGCCCCTGCGGGCGTAACTCGAGGAGAAGACCTCGGATGAGGCATCGACATCGCTCCTTTGAGCAATCAATGTGCTCAATCGAGCAAGACGTGCAAGGCCCGGATTTCCCGGTGGGCCCTGGCGGCCTCACAGCCACGTGAGGAAGGGATCATTCCCGCGCGTTGACCGGCCGGGATCCGATCGGCCCTTGGTGGGCGGCGCACGGCCTTCTTGGCCTTGCCTTGAAGCCGCAACGCTACCGGTGGTTGCTGGTACGCAACCTTTGATTGTCATGCCGATTTTGCGGTCTTCGCTCGCCAGATTCTCGCCTGCGCCGAATGACGGCGCGTCCTGAGGCTCTTGCCTAGTTTCTGTGCAGATTTGCCCTTCAGGCGCCCAGAAAGCGGCCAATCGGCTCTGGCACCCTTCTTGCTTTCCTACTTTCCGTTCCCCCCGCTGCCCCATCAGCGGCGGGCGCATTTGCTCCAAGACAAAACGGGAAGGAGGCTTCTGATGGCATCTGATGGTCCGAGCCTGAGCCGCCGCGAATTTGGCGGTCTCGGGATGGCGGCCGCCGCCGCTGCGGCAACACTCGGCACGGCAACACTGGTCAGCCGCGCCGCGCGCGCCGCGGATGACAACACGATCAAGGTCGGCATCCTGCACTCGCTCTCGGGCACCATGGCCATCAGCGAGGCTCCGCTCAAAGATGTCATGCTGATGCTCATCGATCAGCAGAACAAGACGATGGGCGGCGTGATGGGCAAGCAGATCGTGCCCGTGGTCGTCGATCCCGCGTCCAACTGGCCGCTCTTCGCCGAAAAGGCGCGCGAGCTTCTTTCGGTGGACAAGGTCGCCGCCGTCTTCGGCTGCTGGACCAGCGTCTCGCGCAAGTCGGTCCTGCCGGTGTTCGAGCAGCTCGACGGCATTCTCTACTACCCCGTCCAGTACCAGGGGCAGGAGTGCAGCCGCAACGTCTTCTACACCGGTGCGGCGCCCAATCAGCAGGCGATCCCGGCCGTCGACTACCTGATGAACACGGTCGGCGTGAAGCGCTGGGTGCTCGCCGGAACGGACTACGTTTATCCGCGCACCACCAACAAGATCCTTGAGGCCTATCTCAAGCAGAAGGGAGTCGCCTCGTCCGACATCATGATCAACTACACGCCGTTCGGCTATTCGAACTGGCAGAGCATCATAGCAGGGATCAAAAGCTTCGGCTCGGCGGGCAAGAAGACGGCGGTGGTCTCGACCATCAACGGCGACGCCAACGTCCCGTTCTACAAGGAGCTCGGCAACCAGGGCATCAAGGCGACCGAGATTCCAGTGGTCGCCTTCAGCGTCGGCGAGCAGGAGCTGGCCGGCATCGACACCGCGCCGCTCGTCGGTCAGCTCGCCGCCTGGAACTACTTCGAGAGCGTCGACACCCCGCTCAACGAGAAATTCATCGCCGACTTCAAGGCTTTCGTGAAGAACGACAAGCGCGTCACCAACGACCCGATGGAAGCCCACTATATCGGCTTCAACATGTGGGTGAAGGCGGTGGAGAAGGCCGGCACCACCGACTCCAACGCGGTGATCGACGCCATGATCGGCGTTGCCCATCCCAACCTGACCGGCGACTACGCGACCATGATGCCCAACCATCACCTCACCAAGCCTGTGCTGATCGGCGAGGTCCAGGCGAACGGTCAGTTCAACGTCGTCTATCAGACGCCGGGCCTGGTCGTCGCCCAGCCCTGGTCGCCCTACCTGCCGGAATCGAAGAACCTGATCGGCGACTGGCTGCCGCCGATGTCCTGCGGCAACTACGACGTGGTTGCCGGGAAGTGCCTCGGCAAGTCCCAGAAGAGCTGACCAGAAGAGCTGATCGGCACCGCGATGCGGCGGACCCGGGGACCGAGGAGCCTCTCATGGCTCGCAGCGCTCCTGCTCGTCCCCGGGTTCGTTCTCCTCTTCGCCTTCGCGCAGCCGGCGCGGGCGGCGGGCCCGCCCGACCCCTTCGCCGGCCTCGCCTCGCCCAATTTCGAGACCATCCAGAACGCGGTCACCGCGCTCGCCGCCTCCGGCAATCCGCGCGCCCGCATCGTCATCGCCGCCCTCGCCGACAACCGCCTCTTCACCTGGCGCTGGCCGCGCCCCGACAACGGCCTCTTCATCAAGGAGCCGAACGGCAATTTCGTCGACGCGCGCACCGGCAAGCCGATCGCGACGCCGCCCTTCCCGGTCATCCGCGCGGTCATCGTCAACGACATGGTCCGCAGCGCGATCTCCGCGGCGCAGGGCATGCTCGATCTCTTCTCGCGCTCGGTCGCGGTGCGCCGGCAGGCGGCCGAGGCGCTCTTCGAGGCCGCAGATCCGGATTCCCTCCCGCTCATCACCCGCGCCCTCGCCCATGAGACGAATCCGGGAGTGCGCGCCGTCCTGGCCGAGGCCGAAGCCGCCGCGCGCCTGAAATCCGCGGCAACGCCCGTCCCCGAACAGCTCGCCGCCATCCGCCTCATCGGCGCGCGCGACGACCTCGCCTCCCGCAGCATCCTCGCCTCGCTCTCCGGCGCCTCGCCCCCCGTCGCCACCGCCGCCGCCGCCGCGGTCAAGCATATCGACCGCGTGCTGGCCCTCTGGAACATCCTCGAGACGGTCTATTACGGCTTGAGCCTCGGCTCGGTCCTCCTCCTCGCCGCCGCTGGGCTGGCCATCACCTTCGGCGTGATGGGCGTGATCAACATGGCGCACGGCGAGATCGTGATGGTCGGCGCCTACACCACCCTCGTCGTCCAGCAGCTCGTCGCGGCCTTCTTCCCCGCCATCTCGGACTGGAGCCTTTTGCTCGCGATTCCGGCCGCCTTCGTCGTCGCCGGCATCCTCGGCATCGTCATCGAGCAGACCCTGATCCGCTTCCTCTATGGCCGCCCGCTCGAGACGCTGCTCGCCACCTGGGGGCTCAGCCTGGTCCTTCAGCAGGCGGTGCGCTCGCTCTTCGGCCCGACCAACGTGGACGTCACCTCGCCCACCTGGATGAGCGGCGCCATCGAGGTGGGCGGCCTCACGCTCACCCTCAACCGGCTCTGGATCATCGCCTTCACCGCCGCCGTGGTCGGGCTCCTGATGCTGGCCTTCCGCGTCACCCGCCTCGGCCTTGCGATGCGCGCCGTCACCCAGAACCGGCGCATGGCCGCCGCGATGGGGATCCGCACGCCGATCGTCGATGCGCTCACCTTCGGCCTCGGCTGCGGCATCGCCGGGATCGCCGGCGTCGCCCTCTCGCAGATCGACAATGTGAGTCCCAATCTCGGCCAGAACTACATCATCGACAGCTTCATGGTGGTCGTCTTCGGCGGCGTCGGCAATCTCTGGGGCGCGGTCGTCGCGGCACTCATCCTCGGCATCGTCAACATGGTCCTCGAGCCCGTCTCCGGCGCGGTGGTCGCCAAGATCGCCGTGCTCGTGCTCCTCATCCTCTTCATCCAGCGCCGCCCGCGCGGCCTCTTCCCGGTCAAGGGGAGGGCGGTCGAGGCATGATGCGCCTGCGCGACACCCACGCCACGATCACCATCGCGCTGGTGCTCGGCATTGCCCTGCTGATCGCCTTTCTCGATATCGGCACCGCGCCCAACTCGCCCGTGCATGTGCCGGACTTCGTCATCAGCCTGGTCGGCAAATATCTCTGCTACGCGATGCTCGCCCTCGCGGTCGATCTCGTCTGGGGCTATGCCGGCATCCTCACCCTCGGCCACGCCGCCTTCTTCGCCCTCGGCGGCTACGCGATGGGGATGTACCTGATGCGCGAGATCGGCGCGCGCGGCGTCTATGCCAACCCGATCCTGCCGGACTTCATGGTCTTCATCGGCTGGAAAGCGCTCCCCTGGTACTGGTACGGGTCCAACCATCTGTGGCTGGCCCTGATCCTGGTGGCGCTGGTGCCCGGCCTGCTCGCCTTCGTCTTCGGCTTCCTCACCTTCCGCTCGCGGGTCTCGGGCGTCTATCTCTCGATCATCACCCAGGCGCTGACCTACGCGCTCATGCTCGCCTTCTTCCGCAACGACATGGGCTTCGGCGGCAACAACGGGATGACCGACTTCAAGGACATCGCGGGCTTCCCGATCGACGCCCGCGCGACCGAGGTCGGGCTGATGCTGCTCTCGGCACTGGTCCTCTCGGCGGAATTCCTGCTCGCGCGCTGGATCGTGCGCTCGCGCTTCGGCAAGGTTCTGGTCGCCGTGCGCGATGCCGAAAGCCGCACCCGCTTCCTCGGCTACCGCCCGGAATCCTACAAGCTCTTCGTCTTCGTGCTCTCTGCGGTCATGGCCGGCATCGGCGGCGCGCTCTATGTCCCGCAGGTCGGCATCATCAACCCGAGCGAGTTCTCCCCCGCCAATTCGATCGAGGCGGTGATCTGGGTGGCACTCGGCGGCCGCGGCACGCTCTCCGGCGCGATCCTCGGCGCGATTGTCGTCAATTACGCGAAAACCTACCTCACCAGCGCGCTCCCGGGGATCTGGCTCTTCGCCTTGGGCGGCCTCTTCATCTTCGTCACTCTCTTCCTTCCGCGCGGCATCGTCGGCTCGATCGCGGCCTTCGTCGACCGCAGGCGCGCGCCGCGGACGACAGCGCAAGCGGTCGTCGCGAACGCGCCGCCCGGCGCGCCCGAGCCCGTTCCATGAGCGAAGCGGCCGAACCTCTGCTGCGCCTCGAGGGCGTGACCGTCAGCTTCGACGGGTTCCGCGCGCTCAACGAGCTTTCCCTCACACTCGCCGCGGGCGAGATGCGCGCCGTCATCGGCCCGAACGGTGCCGGCAAGACGACGATGATGGACGTCATCACCGGCAAGACGCGCCCCGACGCCGGCCGCGCCGTCTTCGGCGCCGACACCGACCTCACCCGGCTCGATGAAGCCACCATCGCCCGCCTCGGCATCGGGCGAAAGTTCCAGAAGCCCACGGTCTTCGAGTTCCACACCGTCGAAGACAACATCCTTCTCGCCCTGGCCGGGGACCGCCGTCCGCGGTTTTCGCTCTTCGCCCGCAAGACGCCTGAAGAGATCGAACGCATCGGTGTGATCCTCACCACCATCCGCCTCACCGAACAGCGGCGCCTGCCGGCCGGCATCCTGAGCCACGGTCAGAAGCAATGGCTCGAGATCGGCATGCTGCTTGCCCAGGATCCGCGCCTCCTCCTGGTGGACGAGCCGGTCGCCGGCATGACCGATTCCGAAACGCACCAAACCGCCGAGCTCCTGCGCGAGATCAACCGCACCCACAGCGTCGTCGTGGTCGAGCACGACATGGCCTTTGTGCGCGAGCTCGACGTCACCGTCACCGTGTTGCACGAGGGCTCGGTCCTCTCCGAAGGCTCGATCGATGAGGTGAGCGAGGACCACCGCGTCATCGAAGTCTATCTGGGGCGTTAAAGAGATGCTCGAAGTGAAAGGCGTGGATCTTTACTACGGCGCGGCGATCGCCCTTCGCCAGGTATCGATCACCGCCCGGCCGAACGAGGTCACCTGCCTCCTCGGGCGCAACGGTGTCGGCAAGACGAGCCTCCTGCGCGCCGTCGTCGGTGCCCACCCGATCGCCGCCGGCAGCATCCGCTGGGAGGGCGCGGAGGTTTCCCGCCTGCCCTCCTACGAGCGCGCGCGCCGCGGCATCGCCTGGGTCCCGCAGGGCCGCGATATCTTCCCCCTGCTCACCGTGCGCGAGAATCTCGAGACCGGGTTCGGGGTCCTCAAGCGCCGCGTCCGCCGCCTCCCCGACGATATTTTCACGCTCTTTCCCATCCTCAAGACGATGCTCGGCCGCCGCGGCGGCGATCTCTCGGGCGGCCAGCAGCAGCAGCTCGCGATCGCCCGCGCGCTCGTCATGCAGCCGCGGCTCCTCGTCCTCGACGAGCCCACGGAAGGCATCCAACCCAGCATCATCAAGGATATCGGCCGGATCATCGCGCTCTTGCGCGACCGCGGCGGCATGGCCATCCTGCTCGTCGAGCAGTATTTCGACTTTGCGCGCGAGCTGGCCCAGGAGGTCGCGGTGATGGATCGCGGCGATATCGTGCTCGCCGGGCCGCTCGCCTCGCTCGACGAGCAGGATGTACGACGGCGCCTCTCCGTCTGAGCTTCCCTCCGCCCAACGCGCGCGCGGCCGCCTCGCGATCGGCTTCCGCAGCCGGGAGGCCGGGAAAACCGCGCTCTCCCACCTCTATCAGCAAGGCTGCCTGAAGGCGCGCTTTCCCCGCCCCACGCCCGGCGAGCCGCCGTGCGCCGTCCTCGTCAACAGCTCGGGCGGCGTCGCCCCGGGGGACCGGCTCGAGATCTCGGTCTGCCTCGAGGAAGGCGCCGCCGCCACCATCGCCAGCCAGGCGGCCGAGCGCTTCTACCGCGCCGCGCCGAATAGCCCGCCCGCGCAACTGCGCCACCATCTCTTCGTCGGCCCCGCTGCGGCGCTCGAATGGCTCCCGCAGGAGGCCATCCTCTTCGATCGTGCCGCGCTCGACCGTTCGCTCACGATCGACCTCGCGCCAGGTGCCTCCCTTCTGGCACTCGAAGCGATCGTCTTCGGCCGCCGCGCGATGGGCGAGGAGGTGCGCACGGGATTCCTGCGCGATCGCCTGTCCGTCCGTCGCGCCGGCCGCCTGATCCTCGAGGACACGCTCCGCCTCGAAGGCCCGATCGCGGAAGCGCTCGATCGTCCCGCCATCGCCGCCGGCGCCCGTGCGCTCGCGACCATCGTTCACGTCGGCCCGCCCGCCGACCTCGACGCGCTCCGCGCCCTCACGCTTCCCGGGATCGAACTCGGCGCCTCCGCCTTCGACGGCCTTCTCCTCGTCCGCCTCCTCGCGCGCGACGGCGCGGCACTGCGCGCCGCCCTTATCGCAGCACTTGCCGTCCTCCGCGCCGGCCGGGCCCTCCCTCGCGTCTGGCTCTGCTGAGGGCGCGAGGCGTGTCCGCCCCTTGAACCACCGCGCACCGGGCGACACAATCGCCGTGCCGCACCCGCATCGATTGCCCCGTTGGCAGCCAGGAAGCCGCGATGCACCTGACCCCGCGCGAGAAAGACAAGCTCCTGATCAGCATGGCGGCCCTCGTCGCCCGCCGGCGCCTCGAGCGCGGCGTCCGGCTCAACCACCCCGAGGCTATCGCGCTGATCACGGATTTCGTCGTCGAAGGCGCGCGCGACGGGCAGAGCGTCGCCGACCTCATGGAGCGGGGTGCCGCCGTCATCACCCGCGATCAGGTCATGGAGGGAGTGGCCGAGATGATTCCCGAGGTCCAGGTGGAGGCAACCTTCCCCGACGGCACCAAGCTCGTCACCGTGCACGAGCCGATCCGATGATCCCCGGTGAAATTCTTCCCCGCGCCGGCGATATCGAGGTCAACGCGGGCCTCGAGCAGACGACGCTCGTCGTCGCCAACGCCGGTGACCGGCCGATCCAGGTCGGCAGCCACTATCATTTCGCCGAGACCAATCCCGCGCTGCTCTTCGATCGCGAGGCCGCGCGCGGCAAACGGCTCGACATACCGGCCGGCACGGCCATCCGTTTCGAGCCCGGGCAGAATCGCGAGATCACCTTGATCCCCTATCGCGGCCGCCGCGCCGTCTTCGGCTTCCGCGGCCAGGTGATGGGAGCGCTCGACTGATGGCCCATCTCCCCCGCGCCGCCTATGCGGACATGTTCGGCCCCACCGTCGGCGACCGCGTCCGCCTCGCCGACACCGATCTCCTCATCGAGGTCGAACGCGACCTCGCCATTCCCGGCGAGGAAGTGAAGTTCGGCGGCGGAAAAGTCATCCGCGACGGCATGGGCCAGTCCCAAACCCCGCGTGCGGCCGGTGCTGTGGACACCGTCATCACCAACGCGCTCATCCTCGATCACTGGGGGATCGTGAAGGCCGACATCGCGATCACCGGCGGGCGCATCAGCGGGATCGGCAAGGCCGGCAACCCCGACATCCAGCCCGGCGTCGATATCGTCATCGGCCCGGGAACCGAAATCATCGCCGGCGAAGGAAAAATCCTGACCGCCGGCGGCATCGACAGCCATATCCACTTCATCTGCCCGCAGCTCGCGGACGAGGCGCTCGCCTCCGGCGTCACCACGCTGATCGGCGGCGGCACCGGCCCCGCCACCGGCACCGCCGCCACCACCTGCACGCCCGGGCCTTGGCATCTCGGCCGCATGCTCCAGGCGGCGGAAGCCATCCCCGTCAATCTCGGCTTTGCCGGCAAGGGCAACGCCTCGCGCCCCGCGGCGCTCGAGGAGATGGTCCGCGGCGGCGCCTCCTGCCTCAAGCTGCACGAGGACTGGGGCACCACCCCGGCCGCCATCGATTGCTGCCTCGCGGTCGCCGATCAATTCGACGTTCAGGTGATGATCCACACCGACACGCTGAACGAAAGCGGCTTCGTCGAGGACAGCATCGCCGCCTTCCGCGGCCGCACCATCCACGCCTACCACACCGAAGGCGCGGGTGGCGGCCACGCGCCGGACATCATCAAAGTAGCGGGCCTCGCGAACGTGCTGCCAAGCTCCACCAACCCGACCCGCCCCTACACGGCGAACACGCTCGATGAGCATCTCGACATGCTCATGGTCTGCCACCACCTCGATCCCGCGATCCCCGAGGACGTCGCGTTCGCCGAAAGCCGGATTCGCCGCGAAACGATCGCCGCCGAAGATATCCTCCACGATCTCGGGGCGATCTCGATGATCTCCTCGGACAGCCAGGCCATGGGCCGCATCGGCGAGGTCATCATCCGTACCTGGCAGACCGCGCACAAGATGAAGCAGCAACGCGGCGCGCTCCCCGGCGATGGTGCGGCCGACAACGCGCGCGCGAAGCGCTACGTCGCCAAATACACGATCAATCCGGCCGTGGCCCAGGGCATCGCCCACGAGGTGGGCTCGGTCGAGATCGGCAAGCTCGCCGACCTCGTGCTCTGGTCACCTGCGTTCTTCGGCGTCAAGCCCGACATGGTGCTCAAGGCGGGCAGCATCGCCTTGGCCGCCATGGGCGATCCCAACGCCTCGATCCCGACGCCGCAGCCTGTCCATTACCGCCCGATGTTCGCGGCACTCGGCCGGGCGCTCTCCGAGAGTTGCCTCACCTTCGTCTCCGCCGCTTCGCTCGCCGACGACATCGGCAAGAAGCTCGGCCTCGCCCGGCCGCTCTCCGCGGTCTCCAATACGCGCGGCGGCATCGGCAAGCGCAGCATGATCCACAACGACGCGACGCCGGTGATCGAGGTCGATCCGGAAACCTACGAGGTCCGCGCGGACGGCGTGCTCCTGACTTGCGAGCCCGCGACGATCCTTCCTATGGCCCAGCGTTACTTCCTCTTCTGAGAGACCTTTTTCAAATGCTACTGCGGCGGTCGTCCGACGCGGCTTTCTGCGCTTCCGGTGCTCACGGCCCCTCAAGGCCGCTCCGCTCCGGTTCTCGAAAGCCGCGCCGGTCGGCGCCTTCGGCGCCTCCGACTCACCGCAGCGCATTTTCAAAAGGTCTCTAACCATGCGCGCGGGTGAGGTTCTTCCGGCCGGCACCTGGCCCGAGGATCAGGAAGTGGATCGCGTGCGGATCGATTTCGACCGCCGGCACCGCCGGCGCCTCATGCTCGCAACCGAAACCGGGGCCGATCTCCTCATCGACCTCCCTGCGGCCCATCGCCTCCGCGAGGGCGATGGCCTTCGCCTCGAGGAGGGCGGCGTCGTCCGCGTCCTCGCCAAGCCCGAGAACCTGCTCGAGATCCGCGCCGCGAACGCGGACGCGCTCGTGCGCATCGCCTGGCACCTCGGCAACCGCCATCTCCCCGTCCAGCTTCTTCCTGGCCGCATCCTCATCCGCGCCGACCACGTGATCGCGGATCTGGTCCGTATTCTCGGCGCCACGGCCACGCCGCGCGAAGCGCCCTTCGATCCCGAGCCCGGCGCCTATGAAGGCGGCCATCATCACCATCATGACGACGACGATGACCACCAGCACGCCCACTGAGGCCTTGCTCCGCCTCCTCACCTGGCTCTCGCCCGCCTTCCCGACCGGCGGCTTCGCCTATTCGCACGGGCTCGAATGGGCGGTCGAAGCCGGCGACATCAAGGACGTGGCAACCCTCGAAGCCTGGCTCGCGGACGTGATCGCCTTGGGGACCGGCCGCAACGATCTCATCCTCCTTCGCCACGCGCGCCGCGGTGAGGACGTCGCCGATCTGGCAACCGCGCTTGCCGCATCGTTCGAGCGGCGTCGAGAAGCCCTCCTGCTCGGCGAGGCTTTTGCCGCGGCCGCTTCTCCCTGGGGTGGCACCGAGCCGGCGCCCTATCCCGTCGCGGTCGGCCGGCTCGGCGCCCGGAACGGAATCGAGGAAGATCTCCTCGCCGCTGCCTATCTCCACGCCTTCACGTCCTCTCTCATTTCGGCCGCCATCCGCCTCATCCCGCTCGGCCAGCAGGCGGGCCTCACCGTCCTCGCCGTCCTGCAGTCCCTGATCCTCACGACTGCCGAAGCCACCCGCACGGCCACGCTCGAGGATCTCGGCGGCGCGTGCCTCCGTTCCGAGCTCGCCGCCATGCGCCATGAAACCCAATATACGCGGCTCTTCCGCTCATGAGTTCGAACGGCCCGCTTCGCGTCGGCATCGGCGGCCCGGTCGGCACCGGGAAGACGGCGCTGATGGACGCGCTCTGCAAAACGTTTCGTTCAAGATACGAAATC
Source organism: uncultured Pseudomonadota bacterium (assembly GCA_963745975.1). Taxonomy (GTDB): domain Bacteria; phylum Pseudomonadota; class Alphaproteobacteria; order Acetobacterales; family Acetobacteraceae; genus JAKAWQ01. Next base: position 468,822 of record CAVUZJ010000005.1, on the reverse strand, counting down.
GCCGCCATCACCAACGACATCTATACGAAGGAGGATGCGGAGTTCCTCACGCGCGCGGGCTCGCTGCCGCCCGAGCGCATCCTCGGCATCGAGACCGGCGGCTGCCCGCACACGGCGATCCGCGAGGATGCGAGCATCAATCTCGCCGGCGTCGCCGATCTCCGCCGCCGCTTTCCCGCCCTCGACCTGATCCTTATCGAATCGGGCGGGGACAATCTCGCCGCGACCTTCAGCCCCGAGCTTGCCGACCTCACAATCTACGTCATCGACGTTTCGGCCGGTGACAAGATCCCCCGCAAAGGCGGGCCTGGCATCACAAGGAGCGACCTTCTCGTCATCAACAAGATCGACCTCGCCCCGCTCGTCGGCGCGAACCTCGACATCATGGATCGCGACGCGCGGCGCATGCGCGGCGAGCGCCCCTTCGTCTTCGCCAATCTCCGCGCCGGCCAGGGCGTGGCCGAGATTTCTTCGTTCATCGAGCGCGCCGGCGGCCTCGGCTGATCCCGTGCCGAGTGCCGGCGCGGCGGCTCACCGCCGGAACCGCTGGGCGCCACCGGCGCGGGCCGCGCCTTGGCCGGCCATCCGGCCAACCTGATCCCGCTGCAATTGCTGCCAGCTCGAATTGTCGAGCGAACCGCGCGCCGCACCGTTCGCGCCCGCCGCCTGCGAGCCCTGCGAACGTCCGCCGCCGTTCGCGGGCGGCTGCACCGGTGTCCAGCCGCCGTCGTTCCATTTCGACCAGCCGCTGTCGGTGTGCTGGTAGACATTGCCGTCGCGCCCCGCATAGACGTCTCCGCCCGCGCCCTGCACCACGCCGCTGTGATTGCCGTTGACGCCGCGATAGCCCGCGCCGGCCGCCCCCGAGGACGAGCTGAACGCACCGGCCGAGCCGCGTGCGTTGCTGCCGCTCTCGGTGTGCACGGTCTGGTTCGGGCCGGTGATCGTGCTCGAGCCCCAGCGCGCATAGGGGCTGGCGTTTTGCGTCGTCGATCCGGAGATGCCGGTGCGCGGGTTGTAGAAGTTCGCGTACGCCGTTCCGCTCCCTCCGCCCCAGACCGCGCTGCCGTGCGCGTAGGTGCCGGTGTGCGGGTTGTAGTAGGACCACGCGCCGGCGCCGCCGTACGGGCCGTACACGGCCGCGCCCTGCGCCCAGCCTCCCGTGGTGGGATTGTAGGCGCGCCCGGCGGAGGCGGCCCCGTAGGGCCCGTAGATCGTGCCGCCGCGCGCCCATGCGCCGGTACTCGAATTGTACCAGACATTGCCGGCGTAGGTGTACGGATAGGGGTAGAAGATCGGCACCGGCCCGGGCAGCACAACGGGCGGGTAATAATATCCCGTGCCGTATACCAGCACGCCGGCGGAGACGAATCCCATCAGGTAGCCGGCGGTGTAGCCATAGGTCACCGTGGTCGGTGTCGTCGCATAGACCGCGACGTAGGTGAGCGGATAGAGCTGGCTCGCCGGCGGGATTTTCGTGATCTCCGGCGGGACGCTCTCCGCCAATGTCCACGACCCGGTCGGCGTTGCGGAGACGAACCAGGCGCCCTGGTAGCAGGCATAGTATTTACTGCCGACTTTCAGAAACGTACTGGTCGGTGTTGACGGCATAGAGAAGATCGGTCCCGGGGATCGGCTGGAACTGCGGAGGTCCGGCATAAACCACGCTCGGCATCGTCGCACTCCGCTTGAGCGTCGCGGTCTCCGGAATCCCGGCACGCACCACTGCCTCCTCGGCAGCCTCGGTGCCCGGCACGGAGGCGAGCACCGCGCCTTCCGGGCTCGCCGGCGGGATCAGCGCAAAGTCGGGCGGCAAATCGTTGGTTGCGAAGGCCCACGGTCCGGCAAGGCCGGTCGCGGCGAACCAGCGGCCGGACACGAGGAGATAGAAGCGCCCGATCTCCGGATCGAAGAAGAGCGCGCTCGCGGTGTTCTTCACCGACTGCAGCCCGGTTCCGGGCACCGGCACGAACTCGGGCGGCCCCTCCGTCACGATGATCTCCGCGGGCCTGGTGGAAACGAAGATGCGCGGCACCGAAGCCGCCGAGGCCGGCGGCCGCGGCGGGATGCTTTTGCGAACCGCGGCGAAGTCGGCATCGTTCGGGATCGCGGCGAACGCGGCCGGGAGCGTCGTCACCGGCCGGTAAGGCCCGGTCGCGGCGGGTGCTGCTAGCCAGAGCCCATTGGCGAGCAGGTACCAGGTGCCGTGATCGACGAACACGTCCCAGTTCGTGTTGACCGCGAAGGAAAGCCCGCCGGTGCCGACGGGCGCCAGGACCGGCGGGCCGTCGAACACGACAAGGCTCGCCGGCTTCTCGCTCGTGAAGATGGCCGGCGGGGAATTGTCGACCGCGACGGCGCGTTCCGGCGGCTTCTGCCCGAGACTGAGCCGGACCGTGGCGAGTGCGACGCGCGGCGGATGCATGCCCGGTAATGCCGCCCCGATCTTGGCCTGGAGCGTCGCCGCGCGGTTCGTGTCGAGGGAGGGGAAATGCGAGCCGATGAGCCGCGGATCGGAGAGCAAGACCCAATCGCCTGCGACCGAAGTCGCGAGCGAGACCTCGACGGTGCCGAGGATCGGCTTCCCTCCGCCGGCGGGCGTGATCTCGATCGCCGCCCGCGCCGTGAGCGTTTTCTGATCGGGCCAGGCGATCGCCTGCGGCTGATAGACGACTGCGCTTGCGCCGTTCGCCGCGATGGCGCGCGGCCAGGAGGCAGCCGGCTCACTCCGCGCCGGCACGACGCCGACGGCGAGCACGATCGCGACAGCGAGCGCCGCCAGCATCCGCCGTCCACGCATGCCCGTCCCCTCCCGCTCGTTTTCGTTCCGCAGCGTCCCCGCAGGAAGCTGGCGAACGAAACGAGCGGGGTCAAGCGAGCATTCGCCGGATGGATCGAGTCCAGGGGCCCGCTCTATAGAGGTTAGCCGTCCCCTTCGGTCGAGGCTACCAGCACGCGCGGTGCGTCCGCGTCCCACGAGACCGCGACTTTGGTACCGAGCGCGAGCACGTTGGCTTCGGCGCTCGGCAGTGCCGCCGTCAGGCTGAATTTGCCGCCGAGGTCGATCCGGAGGTTGGTGAGCGCACCGAAGAAGGTACGCGCCGCGATTGTTCCGGCGAGCGCACCGTTGCTGCCCGCGGGCGAGAGCTGCACGTTCTCCGGCCGCAGCAGGAAATGCACGCGTGTTCCGGCGGCGAGGCCGCGGGCGCGCGTTGCGGGCACCCGTGTGCCGAAGACCTCGACCACGCCCGCGCCGCCGTCCACCACCGAGCCCGGCAGCTCGGCGACCGCGCCGACGAAGCGTGCGACGAACAGGTTCTCCGGCTCGCCGTAGATCGTCGCCGGGTCGCCCACCTGCGAGAGCACGCCTTCCTGCATCACCACGACGCGGTCGGAGATCGAAAGCGCCTCCTCCTGGTCGTGCGTGACGAAGACCGTGGTCACGCCGGTTTCCTGCTGGATGCGGCGGATTTCCTCACGCAGCTGCGCCCGCACCTTGGCATCGAGCGCCGAGAGCGGCTCGTCGAGCAGGAGGAGGGACGGGCGGATGGCAAGCGCGCGGGCGAGTGCCACGCGCTGCTGCTGCCCGCCGGAGAGCTGGTGGGGATATTTGTCGGCGTGCGCGGCGAGCCCGACGAGGTCCAGGAGCTCCTGCGCGCGCTTGTTCTGTGCCGTCCGCTCGATGTGCCGCACGCCGAGCCCGAAGCGGACATTGGCCGCCGCCGTCATGTTCGGAAAGAGCGAGTAGGCCTGGAACACCATTCCCATGTGCCGCTTCGCCGCCGGCAGCGCGGTGATGTCCTTCTCTTCGAGCATGACCCGCCCCGCCGACGGCTGCTCGAACCCCGCGATGATGCGCAGCAGCGTCGTCTTGCCGCAGCCCGAGGGGCCGAGCAGCGAGACGAATTCCCCCGCTGCCAGGCGGAGCGTGATGTCGCGCAGCACCGTCTTCGCGCCGTACTCCTTGGCGACCGACTCGATCTCGAGATACGCCATCAGCGCGCCCCTCCGATCTGCGCTTGTCCGCGCCCCGTGAGCAGCACGCCGAGCATCGCGAGCCAGGTGATGAGGAAGCTCAGCAGGGTCAGCGCCGCGGCCTCGGTCGCCGAGGTCTGGCCGACATAGTTGATGTAGACGGCGAAGGTGTTGAACAGCAGGATCGTGGCGAAGGTGAATTCGCCCATCACGATGGCGATCGTGAGCAGCGCCGCGCCGATCAGCGCGCTCGTCAGGTTCGGCACCAGCACGCGGAAGATCAGCGCACCCCATCCGGCGCCGAGGCTCTGCGATGCCTCGGTGAGCGTACGGAGGTCGAGCGCACGCATGCCGATATCGAGCGCGCGGTACGTGTAGGGCAGGGCGAGGATCACGTAGGGCACGACGAGGAAATTCGCCGTGCCCACGAACCAGCTCGGCCCGGTGTACAGCGCCGTCATCCCCGCCACCAGCGCGATCGGCGGCACCACGAAGGGCAGCACGGAGAAAAGGTCGAACAAAGGCCTTAGCGCGCGGACGCGGAGGTTCATCCAGAACGTGGCCGGCACGAGGATGACGAGCCCCGCCAGGATCGTCTCCGCGGCGAGCCTGATCGAGAGCCCCAGGCTATCCCAGAAGGCTGCCGTATGGATCAGCGTGGCATAGGCACGGAGCCCGTATCTTTCGCCGCCCTCCCAGAAGCTGAACGCGCCGGTGGCGATGAGAGGGACCGCGAAATAGAGCCCGAGGATCAGAAGGCCGGCCTTCGGCAGGGCGGTGCCGCTCGCCCGCCGCGCCGCGGCGGTGCGCGGCCGCGCCGCCACGGTCAGCGCGTCCATCGCCCGACCCGGCGCAGGAGAGCCGCATAGAGCCCCATCACCACCACCATCACCACGATCATGCCGAGCGCGAGCGCGGCCCCCGTCTGCGGCGAGAGCATCACGTTGCCCGAGAGCACGTTGCTGATCTCAACCGGCACCAGCGCGATGATGCCCGAGGTCAGCGCGTAGGGCGTCGCGTAGGCCGAGAAGGCGTTGCCGAAGAGGAGGATATAGGCCGAGAGAAGCCCCGGCAGCAGGATCGGCAGCCCGACCAGCCGCCAGTAGTCCCACGAAGAGGCGCCGAGATTCTCGGCCGCCTCCCGCCATTCTCGCCGCAGCGCCTCGAGCGCCGGCGTGATCACGATGATCATCAGCGGGATCTGGAAATAGGCGTACACCAGAACGAGCCCGGGCAGCGAATAGAGGCTGAACCCCATCCCGTAGAGATCGATCCCGGCCGACTTCAGCCAGGTCGTGATCATCCCAAGGCTCCCCAGCGTGGCGATGAAGGCGAAGGCGAGCGGCACGCCGGCGAAGTTCGCCGCCACCGCGCTGAAGCTCGTGACGAGCGAGCCGAGCCCGCGCGGCATGCCCGGGTGCATCACGAAGTAGGCCCCGAGCCCGCCCGCCACGAGCCCGACCAGCGCCGAGAGGGCGGAGAGCACGAGCGAGTTGCGGAACGCGACCAGCGTCGGCCCCGCGCCGAGCCCGGCCACATAGGAGAGCGTCGGCCCGTTCTTGCCGGCGAAGGCCTCGACCAGCAGCATCCCCGCCGGCAGGATCAGGAACGCGGTCACGTAGAGCAGGAAGGGGCCGACGAAGAGAAGGCTCGGCACCCCGCCGGACCTTGCCCCCCATCGGGCCCCCCATCGGGCAAGGAGCCCGGGCCGGGCGGAAGCGCGCGCGCCTCCCGGCGTCACGCCTTGACCGTCTTGGTCCAGTCCGCGGCGAGCGCCTTCTGCGCCTTCTTGGTCTGGTCGTTGTCGGCGAAGGCCGCCGCGGCGTAAGGCTCGGCCGGCGGCAATTCCGCCATCAATTCCTTCGAGATCACGCCGCGCTTGGCCATGTCGGAAAAGCGGGCCGGGTGGGCGAAGCCTTCCAGGAACAGAAGCTGCCCCTCATCCGAATAGAGGAACTCCTCCCAGAGCTGGGCCGCCTTGGGATGCGGGGCGTATTTGCTGATCGCTTGGCAATAGAACGCGCCATAGGGCGTGGCGCTCGCCGGGATCGCCGTGTCGATCGGCGTCATCCCCTTGGACTTTTTCGCCTGCGCGAGATTGAGATAGTCCCAGTTGATGACGATCGGCGTCTGCCCGGAAACCAGGCTCGCCGAGGTCGCGGCCGAGGGGTTGAAGTTGCCGAGCTTCGCGAGCTCGGCGAAGAACGAGATCCCGGGCCCGATATCGTCGAGCGAGCCGCCATTCGCGAGCGAGGCCGCCATGACCGCGCCGAAGGCCGCTCCGGCGCCGAGCGGGCTGCCGTTCAGCGCCACCATGCCCTTGTAGTCCGGCTTTTTCAGGTCGGCCCAGCTCTGGGGCGCGGTCTTCGCCACCGAGCGGTTGATGCCGAACGACATCAGCCCGAAATAATCCCCGTACCACATCCCGCCCGGGTCCTTCATGTTCGCGGGAATGCTGTCCCAGGTCGCGACCTTGTGGGGAACGAAAAGCCCCTCGCTCGTGCCGATCAGCGCGAAGGCCGGCCCCACATCCACGACATCCGGCCCGCGGGACTGGCCCTTCAGCGAGCGGATCGATTGCAGCTCCTGCGCCGAGCTATCATCCGGCGCGGCGCTGCTGATCGGGATGCCGTATTTCTTCTGGAACGTGTCGATGATGGCGCCGTAATTCGCCCAGTCGGGCGGCAGCGCGATCACGTTGAGCCGTCCCTCGCCCTTCGCCGCCTTGATCAGCGCCGCATCCATTGCATCTGCCGCGCAGGCAATGCCCGGGAGCAGGGTTGCCCCCACGGCGCCGGCAAAGGCGCCGGCGCCGAGCTTCAGAATCTCGCGCCGCCCGGCTCGGCCGAGGCCGGTGTCTCCGTGATCCGTCATTCTATCCCCCGCAGCAGGAAAGCGGGCGTCGCTTATCATGCTTCCCGGATGGTATGATGACGGTTCAGAGACACCTCGGTCCTCATCGTGCCAGGGGCACGATCTCGACCGTCCGCCGCTCCGTGCCGCGCAGGAAGCTCAGCGCCACCGTCTTGCCGGCCCGCTCCTCCGTCAGCAGCCGGTGCAGGTCATCGACCGAGCCGACCGCGATCCCGTCGAACGCCACGATGACATCGCCCTTCTTCAGGCCCGCTGCTTCCGCCGCCCCCTCCGCCGTCAGCGCCTCGACCCGCACGCCGCCCTCGCCCGCCAGCTTGTGGAAACGCACCACCCGCCGCGGCAGGACGATATCGTGCCCCGCAAGCCCGATCGCGGAACGCCGCACCCGGCCTTCGCGGATCAGGCGCGAGGCGACGAAGGCCGCCGTGTCCGCCGATATGGCGAAGCAAAGCCCCTGCGCGCCGGCGATGATCGCGGTGTTGATCCCCACCACCTCGCCCGCCGCGTTGACCAGCGGGCCGCCAGAATTGCCGGGGTTGAGCGCCGCGTCGGTCTGGATCACGCCGTCGATCAGCCGGCCCGAGCGCGTGCGCAGGCTCCGCCCGAGCGCGCTCACCACGCCGGCGGTCACCGTCGCCTGGAAGCCGAGCGGATTGCCGATGGCGATGACGAGCTGGCCGACCGCCAGGCGCCTGGCTTCGCCGAGCCGCGCATGCGCCGCCGCCTCGCCTTCGAGCCGCAGCACGGCAAGGTCCGTCTCCGGGTCATCGCCCACCAGCCGCGCCGCCATCGACCGTCCGTCCGGGAACGTCGCCGCGACGCGCCCCGCGCCGCCGGCCACGTGGCTGTTGGTCAGCACATATCCGTCCGGCGTGAAGACGACGCCGGAGCCCGAGCCTTTTCCCGCCGCGATGTGCAGCACGGCCGGCCCGACCGCCTCGACCGCGCCGATCACCGCGCGCGAATAGGCATCCCTGAACTCGCCCTCCTGGCCCGCCGCAAGTGCGACATCCATTCCATCCATCTTTGTCCTCACGCAACTCGGCGCCCTGCAAGGCACGCCGCCTTCACCGGATTTTCCGATAAGGAGAGAGGGGGTCCCGCTATCCCGGCAACCGCCCCGGTCCATAACGCCGGCCGCCCATATCGGTGCGCGGGCGGCGCCAGACAAGCGCAGCACTTCCGCCTACGCCGCCTGCTTGCCGTTGCCGCCGACCAGATCGGCGAAAAGCCGCGTGGCATTGGAAGCGGAGCGCAGGCGCCGCACCACGTCCGCATCGCTCATCCGCCGCGAGATGGCGGCCAGCGCCGCCAGGTGCTCGTTGCCCGACGTCGCCGGGCTGAGCAGCAGGAACACGAGCGAAACCGGCTGATCGTCGATGGCATCGAACGGGATCGGCCGCGCCAGGCGGACGAACATTCCGAAGAAGCGGTCCAGCCCTTCGAGCCGCGCATGCGGCAGCGCGAAGCCGCGGCCCAGGCCCGTCGATCCGAGCTCCTCGCGGCTTTCAAGCGCCTCGGTGATGGCGCCGGCCGGCATCTTGAGGAGCGCTCCCGCACGCCGCCCGAGTTCCCCGAGCAACGCCCGCTTGTCCGTGGCCTGGAGATCGGTGATCACCCGCTCCGGCGCAAGAAGCTCGCTCAGCTCCATCGCCGATCGCCGGCCTCGCCCCGTTCCCCGCCCGTCACGGTGTCGCGGGCCCCTTCGCCTCGGCCTCGTCCGCCGCCCGCAGCCGATAGCCGACGCCGGTCTCGGTCAAAAGCAGCCGCGGCCGCTCCGGATCTTCCTCGATCTTCTGCCTGAGCGCGCGCACATAGATCCTGAGATATTGCACGTCCGTTTCTCCGCCCCAGACCTCGCGCAAAAGAAACCGGTGGGTCAGCACCTTGCCTGCGTGCGCGACGAACAGGCGCAGCAGATCCCATTCGCGCGGCGAAAGCTTGATCTCCTCCCCGCGCACCGCGACGATCCGCCGCACGAGATCGACCGTAAGCCCGCCGCTCTTGAAGACCGGAAGCTCGCCCTGCTGCGCCAGCCGGTGCCGGGCGGCGGCACGGATGCGCGCAAGCAGCTCCTCCATTCCGAACGGTTTCGTGACGTAGTCGTCCGCGCCGCCATCGAGAGCCGCCACCTTGGCCCGCTCGTCGCCGCGGCTCGAAAGCACAATGATCGGCACCGCCGCATCCGCGGCGCGCAGCGTCGGAATAAGGTCGAGCCCATCGCGGTCCGGCAATCCGAGATCGAGCACCACCAGATCCGCCGCTTTCCTCCTGACGGCAGCCAGCGCCTCGGCCGCCGTCTTCGCCTCTACCATGCCATACCCCTGGCTGCCCAGCCCCGCCCTCAGGAACCGTAGGATCGCCGGCTCGTCGTCCACGACCAGCACGCGCATCGCGGCCGAGCCAGGAAGACTCATGATGCCACCGGTTCCGGAAAAATCACCGTGAACACCGCCCCTGACCGATCCGTCCGGTTTGCCGCGAAGATCTTACCGCCCATCGCCTCGACGAAGCCGCGGCAGATCGCGAGCCCGAGCCCGGTGCCAGCCGGTCGCCGATCCATTCGCCGAACGCGGTAGAATTTCTCGAACACCCGATCGAGATCTTCCTTCGGAATGCCCGGCCCCTCGTCGCGCACGGCAATCCGCACCGCGCCTCCTTCACGCCCTGCGGTGATTTCGATGCGCGATCCGGCCGGCGCATATTTCGCGGCATTGTCGAGCAGATTGACCAGCACCTGCTCGAGCAGCACGCCATCGAGCCTTAGGAGCGGAAGCTCGCCCTCGATCGCGACTTCCACCCGATGCCCTGCGAGAATCCGCTCGACCCGCGCGAGCGCGGTGCCGATCGCGTCCGCGATGTCCGTCGGCACCCGGTTCGGTTCGAGCGATCCGGCCTCGAGCCGCGTCATGTCGAGCAGGTTGCCGATGAAGCGGTTGAGCCGCTCTGCCTCGTCGCGGATCAGGCCAAGCAGCTCGGTCTGAGCCTGCGGCTCGAGCGTCGCTCCCTCCGCCGTGAGCGTCGTCGCCGAGCCGAGAATGGTCGCGAGCGGCGTGCGCAGATCATGCGAGATCGATGTCAAGAGCGCCGTGCGCAGCCGTTCGGTCTCGGTCGCGAGCCGCTCCCGGTCGAGGTCCGATGCGAGCATGATCCGCTCGATCGCGAGCGCCGCCTGGCCCGTGAGCGAATCGAGCAGGCGCCGCTCGTCCGGCCCGAGCAGCGCGCCCGCTGCGTCGCGATCGAGCCCGACCACGCCGAGCACGCCGCGCCCGGTCTCGATCGGCACGAAAAGCCGCCTCGCTCCGGGCAGCGTGTCCGCCCCGCGCCCGGCTTCCCGATTATGCTTCCAGCTCCACGTCGCCGCCGCGACATCCGCCTCGTCGAGACGGTCTTCCGGCGGATAGCCCGCACGCACGACGAGCTTCTCCCCCTCGGGCAGCAGCAGCACCACGCGCACCTTGAGCATCCGCGCGATCTGGTGGCACGTCGCCCACAAGAGATCTTCGAGCGTCACCGCCACCGCGAGCTTGCGGCTGAACGCGTAAAGCTCCTCGGTCGTACGCGCCCGCCCGCGCGCGACCACTGCCTGCGCCCGCACCCTTGCCGCAAGCTGGCTCGCGATCAGCGCCACCGCCGAAAAAAAGAACAGCGAGACGATGTTCGCCGGATCGGAAATCGTAAAAGTGTAGAGCGGGGGCAGAAAAAAGAAGTTGAAGGCAAGCACGCTCGCCAGGCACGCCAGCAGCGACGGCCACAGCCCATAGGTCACCGCCGTTGCCATCACCGCGGCGAGGAACACTTCCGCCACGTCCGCGACATGCACCACGTCATGCAACAGCATCGAAACCCCGAGCGCCGCGCCGACGAACCCGAGGCTCCCCGCCCAGGCCGCCGGCCGCACCGCCTCGCCCGGCTCGAACCATCCCTCCCGCGGCCGCTTCTCTTCATCCTTGGCGGCGATCACGTGCACGCTGATCTCACCGGCGTGCCGCAGCAGATGATCGGTCACCGAGCTCCAAATCGCCGCGAGCCAACGGAACCGGCGCGGCTGCGCAATGATGATATGGGTGAAATTGTTCGCCCGCGCATATTCAAGAAGCGTCTCGGCGACATCCTGCCCCGGAATCGTGACGGCCTCGGCGCCCAGTCGCTCCGCCAGCCCCAGCGCCTCCGTGATCCGCGCGCGCTCGGCCGAGCCCATGCGCAGGCTGCGCGCCGTCTCGACATGGATCGCCGCCCACGGCGCACGCAAACGGTCCGCCATCCGCCGCGCGTGCCGCACGAGCACCGCACTGCCCGGCTCGCCGCCCACCGCGACCAGCACCCGCTCCCCGGCAGCCCATGGGCCGGCAATCGCGTGCCGGCGCATGTAGCTCACCATCTGGTCGTCGACACGCTCGGCGGTGCGCCGGAGTGCTAACTCGCGAAGCGCGGTCAAATTGCCGGGCGAGAAATAATGCCGGACCGCTCGCTCCGCCTGCTGCGGCACATAAACCTTGCCGTCCTTGAGCCGCTGCACCAGCTCCTCGGGCGTCAGATCGACAAGCTCGATCTCGTCCGCCCGATCCAAAATGGAATCCGGTACCGTCTCGCGCACACGAATGCGCGTGATGCTGGCAACGACGTCGTTCAAACTCTCCACATGCTGGATGTTGAGCGTGGTAAAGACATCGATGCCCGCGGCCAGCAGCTCCTCGATATCGAGATAACGCTTGGGATGCCGGCTGCCCGGCGCGTTCGCATGCGCCAGCTCGTCCACCAGCACCAGACGCGGCCGCCGCGCCAGAATCGCATCGAGGTCCATCTCCTGGAGCTGCCGGCCCTTGTATTCAACCGCACGCCGCGGAATGACCTCGAGCCCCTCGAGCAGCGTCTCGGTCTCGACCCGCCCGTGCGTCTCCACCAGGCCGACAACGACATCCACGCCCTCGCGCCGCCGCGCCTGCGCCATGGCCAACATCGAATAGGTCTTGCCGACGCCGGGCGCGGCGCCAAGGAACACCTTGAGACGCCCTTCGCGCCGGCGCGCCTCCGCCTCCAGCAAGGCATCCGCCGACGGCCGCCGCTCTCCCGGATCACTCATCGCTTTGTCTTATACCGCAGCAAGGCCAGGGGGACGCTGTCCCCCTGGACCCCCAGCCAGGAGCTGGGCTCCTGGACCCCATCCATTTGGCGGCCGCTGAGGGCCGATTTGGCTTTGCGCATGCTGCGCAAAGCCAAATCGGCCCTCAGCGGCCGCCAAAACGAACGGGTTCCAAGGGCTCGCCCTTGGCGGGGGTTCAAGGGGGCAGAGCCCCCTTGGCCTTCCTATGGATGCAGCGCGTCGAGCGCGAGGTTGAGTTTCAGCACGTTGACGTGGGGTTCGCCGAGGATGCCGAGGAAGCGTGGGGTGATGTGGGCGAGCACGAGCTGGCGGACCTCCGCCTCAGGCATGCCGCGAGCCTTGGCGACCATCGGCACCTGGAACAATGCGCCGGCCGGGGTGATGTCCGGGTCGAGCCCGCTGCCCGAGCTCGTCACGAGGCCCACTGGGATGGGCGTGCCGGGGTTCTCCTTTGCCAGCGCCGCCGCCGCGGTTTGCACGTTGGTCACCAGCGCCTTGGAGGTCGGGCCGAGGTTCGAGCCCGAGGAGTTGTCCGCCGCGTAGGGCACGCTGATGGTCTTCGAAGGGTCCTTCGGGTCGGTCTCGGTGGTGGCCGAAGGCCGCGGGTGGAAGTAGCGCGGCGAGGTGAATTCCTGGCCAATCAGCGCCGAGCCGATCACGCGGCCGTTGACGCGGATCAGGCTTCCGTTCGCCTGGTAGGGAAAGACGGCCTGGGCGATCCCGGTGATCGCGAGCGGGTAGGCGAGGCCGGTGATGATTGTCATGGCGATCATCATGACGATCGCCGGGCGGATATGTTGCATCATGGTGTGGGGCCCCTCCTTCAGGCGAGCCCGATGGCGGTGACGAGCATGTCGATCAGCTTGATCCCGACGAACGGGGCGATGATGCCGCCGAGGCCGTAGATCAGGAGGTTCCGCCGCAGGATCCCCGCCGCACCGATCGGCCGGTATTTCACCCCGCGCAGCGCGAGCGGGATCAAGACGACGATGATGAGCGCGTTGAAGATGATCGCCGAGAGGATGGCCGAGCGCGGGTTGCCGAGCCCCATCACGTTGAGCGCGTTCAGCATCGGGTAGAAGGCGGCGAACATCGCCGGGATCATCGCAAAATATTTGGCGACGTCGTTGGCGATCGAGAAGGTGGTGAGCGCGCCGCGCGTCATCAGGAGTTGCTTGCCGATCTCGACGATCTCGATGAGCTTTGTCGGATCGCTGTCGAGATCAACCATGTTGCCGGCCTCGCGCGCCGCCATGGTGCCGGTGTTCATGGCGACACCCACGTCCGCCTGGGCGAGCGCCGGGGCGTCATTGGTGCCGTCCCCGCACATCGCGACGAGCTTGCCCTGCCCCTGCTCTTCGCGGATCAGGGCGAGCTTGTTTTCCGGCGTCGCCTGGGCGAGGAAGTCGTCCACGCCGGCCTCCGCCGCGATCGCCGCCGCCGTCAGCGGGTTGTCGCCCGTGATCATCACGGTGCGGATCCCCATCCGCCGGAGCTCGGCGAAGCGTTCGTGGATGCCGCCCTTGACGATATCCTTGAGGTAGATGACGCCGAGCAGCCGGGCTCCGCGCGCGACCGCGAGCGGCGTGCCGCCGGCGCGCGCGATCTCGTCCGATTTCGTCGTGAGCTCCTTCACGGCCGCCTCGGACACGCCTTCGCGCACGGTGAGCGCGGCCCCGCCGTTCGCCGCCCTTTCGCGCACGAAGGCGAGCACCGCATCGACCGCGCCCTTGCGGATCGAGGTACCTTCATAATCGATGCCGGAAAGCCGCGTCTGCGCGGAGAACGGGATGAAGCGCGCGCCGGCCGGCGCCATCTCGCGGGCGCGGATGTTGAACTTCTCCTTCGCCAGCACGACGATAGAGCGCCCCTCGGGCGTCTCGTCCGAGAGCGAGGCGAGCTGGGCCGCGTCCGCGACTTCGGCCGCGGTGGCGCCGCCCACCGGGAAGAACTCGACCGCCTGGCGGTTGCCGAGCGTGATCGTCCCCGTCTTGTCGAGCAGCAGCGTATCGACGTCCCCGGCCGCCTCGACGGCGCGCCCCGACATCGCAAGCACGTTGAACCGCACCAGCCGGTCCATCCCCGCGATGCCGATCGCGGAGAGAAGGGCGCCGATCGTCGTCGGGATCAGCGCCACGAACAGTGCGACCAGGACCACCACAGGGATCCTGCCGCCCGCGTAATGGGCGAAGCTCGGGATGGTCGCGACGACGATCACGAAGATGATGGTGAGGCCCGCGAGCAGGATGTTGAGCGCGATCTCGTTCGGCGTCTTCTGCCGCTCCGCGCCCTCAACGAGCGCGATCATCTTGTCGAGGAAGGTCGAGCCCTGGGCCGCGGTGATCCGCACCTTGATCCAGTCGGAGAGCACCCGCGTGCCGCCCGTCACCGCCGAGCGGTCGCCGCCGCTCTCGCGGATCACGGGCGCCGATTCGCCGGTGATCGCCGATTCATCGACCGAGGCGATGCCTTCGATCACCTCGCCGTCGCTCGGGATCAGGTCGCCCGCCTCGACGAGCACCGTGTCGCCCGGCTGGAGGTCGGGTGCGGGGATCGTCTCGAAGCCGACGGCCCCGGTCCCGGTCAGCCGCTTCGCCATCGTCTCGGTGCGCGCCCGCCGCAGCGTGGCGGCCTGCGCCTTGCCGCGGCCCTCGGCCACGGCCTCGGCGAAATTGGCAAAGAGGATCGTGATCCAGAGCCAGACGATGATCTGGAACGAGAAGCCGAGATAGGGAGCGCCGGTAAAAAGATCTTTGACGAAGATGATCGTCGTCAGCGCGGCGACCACCTCGACCACGAACATCACCGGGTTGCGGATCAGGATGCGCGGATCGAGCTTGGCAAAGGACTCGCGGATCGCCGGGAGCAGGATCTCCGGGTCGAGCACGGTCGATTGCGCGCGGCGGTGGCTGTGAGTGTCCATCGGGACTCTTTCGATCATTCGTTCAGCAGAGTGCGATCAATAGAGGGTGTGGTGCAGCAGCGCGTAGTGCTCGACGATCGGGCCGAGCGACACCGCCGGGAAATAGATCAGCCCCCCGGTGATGGCGATGACGCCGACGACCAGGCCGACGAAGAGCGGGCTCGTCGTCGGGAAGGTGCCGAGCGAGGCCGGCACGATTTTCTTTCGCGCGAGCGATCCGGCCGCCGCCATCATCGGCACGATCATCAGGAAGCGGCCGATGAACATGCCGAGCCCAAGCGTCGTGTTGTAGTAGGGCGTGTTGCCGCTGAGACCGGCGAACGCGCTGCCGTTGTTCCCGGTGACCGAGGTGAAGGCGTAGAGGATCTCCGAGAAGCCGTGTGGTCCGTTGTTTTCGATCCCGGCGAGGCCCGCTGGAACCACCGCCGCGATCGCCGTGAAGCCGAGGATCGAGAGCGGCAGGATCAGGATCGCGAGCATCGCCATCTTGACCTCCTTCGCCTCGAGCTTCTTGCCCAGGTACTCGGGCGTTCGCCCGACCATCAGCCCGGCCACGAACATCGCGACGATGACGAAGAGCAGCATGCCGTAGAGGCCGGAGCCGACGCCGCCGAAGATGATCTCTCCCAGCATGATATTGACCATCGGCACCGCGCCGGCGAGCGGCAGCAGGCTGTCATGCATGTTGTTGACGGCGCCGCACGAAGCATCGGTGGTGGTGGTCGTGAAGAGCGCCGAGTTGGCGATCCCGAACCGTACCTCCTTGCCTTCGAAGTTGCCCCCGGGCTGCAACGCGCTCGGCGCCTGATCCACATGATAGGCGGCGAAGGCGGGGTTGCCCTGGCTCTCGACGGAATATTCGGTGATGACGCCGGCCACGAACAGCACGAACATCACGGCGAAGATCGCCCAGCCCTGCCGCTGGTTCCCAACCATCCGGCCGAACACGTTGGTGAGCGCCGCCCCGATCGAGAGCATCATCAGCTCTTGCATGAAGTTGGTGAGCGCGGTCGGGTTCTCGTACGGATGGGCGGAATTGGCATTGAAGAATCCGCCGCCGTTGGTGCCGAGAATCTTGATCGCTTCCTGCGAGGCGACCGGCCCCTGGGCGATGATCTGCGTCGCACCTTGCAGCGTCGCGGCGTGGGTATAGGCGTTGAGGTTCTGCGGCACTCCCTGCCAAACGAAGACGAGCGCGAAAACCACCGATAGCGGCAGCAGGATGTAGAGCACGCAGCGGGTGAGATCGACCCAGAAATTGCCGACGCTCTGCGCCGAGCGGCGCGCGAAGCCGCGGATCAGCACGACCGCGAGCGCGACGCCGGTGGCCGCGGAGAGGAAGTTGTGCACCGTGAGGCCGGCCATCTCGGTGAGATAGCTCATCGTCTGCTCGGGCACGTAGTTCTGCCAGTTGGTGTTGGTGACGAAGCTCGCCGAGGTGTTGAAGGCGAGGTCGGGCGAAACCGGACCGATCCCCGCGGGATTGAAGGGGAGCATCCCCTGGAGGCGCTCGATCGCGTAGGTGGTGACGAACCCCACGAAGCTGAAGATCAGCATGGCAACCGCATAGGTCAGCCAGTGCTGCTCGTCCGTCTCGTCGACGCCGCAGATCCGGTAGATGCCGCGCTCGAGTGGCCGCAGGATCGGCGAAAGGGGCGTCGCCCTTCCCTCGAAGACGCTCGTCATGTAGCCGCCGAACGGCTTGGTCAGCAGGATCAGAACCACGCCGTAGAGCGCGATCTGTACCCAGCCGTTGATCGTCGTGTGGCCCATCATCTCGCGGCGCTCCTCGCTTGCGTGCTCAGAACTTTTCCGGGCGGATCAGGGCATAGACGAGGTAGACGAAGAGGCCGGCAACCACGGCCGCGCCGAGCGCATAGTCGAAGATCATCGGAATGGTCCCTCGAGGCGTGATGGGCTCTGCTCGTCACGCTCTCGCATTGTTTGAAAGCTCTAGAGACGCTCACAGCCATACGCATAGAGGATTGCGCCGCCCAGAAAGACGGCGCCGATCAGGATGTAGATGATGTCGAGCATGGGTGACCCCTCGCGGATCGCTGCGATCGCCCACGCAAGCTAGCGTTGGCCGCATATAACTTCGATGGCGCCTGCAGCGGGGCTTCATATAAATCGCGTATAGGGGGAGAGGCCGGCCGCGGCGGCTCCAGCTCCGGGCCGGACGCGCCTCGCGGGATCGCGTGTTGCGGCGTCCGGCGCGGGTCTGGCATGCTGATTGTCCGGCGATCGTGCCGTCTTGGCCTCGTTTTCGGCCGCGGGAGGAGTTGATGTACGTTCCCCCAGCCTTCCGGGAGGATCGGCCCGAAATCCTGCGCGCGGCAGTCCGCGCGACCGGGCTGGCGGTCCTGGTGAGCTTCGGTCCCGAGGGCCTCATCGCCAGCCACGTGCCGATGCTGCTCGACGAGCCGGAAGGCCCCGATATCGCCGGCGAGCACGGCGTCCTCGTCGGCCATGTCGCGCGGGCCAACCCGCAATGGCGGGCGAGTGCGGCCGATGTCCAGGCGCTCGCAATCTTCCCCGGCCCGGACGCCTACGTGAGCCCCTCCCTCTACGCGACCAAGCGGGAGACCGGAAAGGTTGTTCCGACCTGGAACTATGTCGCCGTGCACGCGTACGGTCGGCTTACCTTCTTCGACGATCCGCGCGAGCTCCATGCGTTGGTGAGCCGTCTCACGGTCGCCCACGAAGCCGCGCGCCCCGCCCCCTGGGCGGTGACGGACGCGCCGGCCGGCTTCATCGCCTCCCAGCTCAAGGGCATTGTCGGCTTCCGCCTCGAGATCGCCCGGCTCGAAGGGAAGTGGAAGATGAGCCAGAACCGCCCCATGGCGGATCGCCTCGGCGTTGTGGCGGGCCTCGCGGAAGAAGGGGCGGCCTCGGTCGCCGAGGCGGTCGCCGCCGCCCTGCCGAAATCCTCCTGACCGCCCCCGCCGCGTAAGACCGATACCGGCGTGGGTTCCTCATGAGCGCGCCCCAGACCGAGGTCCTCTACCAGGGCGAAACCCTCCGCGTCGTCGCCAACAAGTGGCGCTCGCCGGTTCGCTTCATCAGCTTCAATCATCTCCTCTATCGCGAGCCGCCGAACCGCTTCTGGGGCGACAGCTTCTTCGACAAGCACGAACTGGGAGCGATCGGTTTCGTCTCGACGAAGCAGGACTGGTTCCCCGAAGCGGAGATGCGCGCGGCGCTGGAGGCAATCAAGGGCGCGTTCGCCCGCGCGCCCGGCGAGCGTCTCGTCTCTTACGGGGTGAGCATGGGCGGCTATGCGGCGCTCAAATATGCCGCGCTGCTCGGCGTCGACGCGGCGGTCGCCTTCGGCGCGCAGGTCTCGATCGATCCCGCCGACGTCGCCCGCTTCGATACCAGGTTCGTGCGCTTCTACGACCCTGCACGGCACGCCGGGATGCGGATTCGCGGCGAGGATGTCGCGCCCGAGAACTACGTTCTCTACGACAAGTTCTGGACGGTGGACCGCAAGAACGCGGACCGGATCGCGGCCCTCGGTCCGGTCGAGCGGTTCGCGCTGCCCTGCTGCGGTCACGCCTGCATCCGCGCGCTGGGGGAGGGCCATATTGCGCACCCTTTTCTCCTCCGCCTCGTCGGTCCCGCGCCGGGCAAGGCGGCCGACCTGCGCGCCATGATCCGCCGTACCCGCCGCAGCACGCTCGTCTATTGGGAAAGCCGCTCGACCATCCTCGCCGCCAGGCGCCCGGCGGCGACGCGGCAAATCCTGCATGCGGTGGATACGACCCTGAGCCTTGCGCCCGATGCGGCCATCTGGCGGCTCGCGCGCGTGGTGGCACTCCTCAACTGCGACGAGCGCTCCGAAGCGGAAGAAGAGCTCGCCAGGGTGCATCTCGACGGGCGGTCCCCGGTCGGGCTGTGGGTCCGCTATATCGACTGCCATCGCCGCATTCACGGCGACCAGGCAACGATCGAGATGATGGGCCGCACCTCCGCCGAGGTGCAGGAGCACACCGCGTTCCGCTTCGAGGACGCCGTCATCCGCTTCGACATGGGGGACAAGGGAAGTGCTGCGGCGATCCTCGAGCTGATTTGGCCGGCCGAGAAGGAGATCACCCGACGCGTCAAGCTCGGCCTGATGCTCGCCGCGGTCGGCGCGAAGGAGAAGGCGCTCGCCGTCTTCCGCGCAATGGCCGAGGAGGCGCCGAGCGCGGAGAACCTCGTCCAGCTTGCCGCAGTCCTCACCGAGGATCGCGCCAACCAGGCGTCGCGGGCCGAGGCCCTGGCCCGCCTCACCGAGGCCCGGGCGATCATCGACCCGGACCCGGCCCTCTGGCGGCGCGTGCTGCTCCTCTACGACCGGCTCGACACGCCGGCGGAGCAGATCGCCGCCGCCCGTGAAGCGGTCGCCGTACTTCCCGGCTATCCCGATCTCCGCATGGAGCTCGCGATCGCGCTCGAGCGCGGCGGCGACAAGGCGGAAGCGCTGGCGATTGCCGCCCGGCTCGTTCCCGAGCAGGCCCGGATCCGGCGCCTCGACTGGCTGATCCTGATGCTGCGCCAGGGCGGCATGCAAGACGAGGCGCTCGCGCTTGCCCGCACGGCGGCGCACGAACGGCCCGCGGATTCGGCCTCGCGCTTGCAGCTCGCGCTATTGCTTCTCGCGCGTGAGGAAGAGGCCGAAGCGTTCGAGCAACTTGTGCGCGTGCGCGCCAATCCTCCCGCCCGGCTCGACCTCATGGAAGAGGCCGTGGCCGCGCTCGGCGCAGTCGGGCTGCACGCCGATGCCGCCAAGGCGGCCGCCCGAAATGCGGCGGCGCAGATCGATCAGCTCGCCCCCCAGCTTCTCCTGGCCGAGCGGCTCATCCGAGCCGGCGTGCCCCAGGAAGCGCGCATGCAACTCGCTCGCGTCCGCCGGAGCGTGGGCGATGACCCGGCACGCCTGATCGCCATCGCGAGGCTTTATCGCCGCGCGGGAGAGGAGCTGCGCGCCGAGGATCTGCTCGCCCGCGCGCTCGGCGAGCGCACCGAGCCGGCCGTCGCATGGATGGAGCTGATCGCGCTCCGCTCGAAGCATGGCGGTTGGCGCGGCCGGCGTGCGGCCCGCCGCATCGCTTCCCGCCTCGCCGCGAGCGCCGCTCAGGACCCGGCGTTCTGGGCCGGGCTTGCCGAGCTTTTTGCCGCGCTCGATCGCCGGCCCGGCGCGCTCTCCGCGATCGGCCGGGCGATCGCGCTCGAGCCGGACGAGCCGGCCTACAAGCTCCGCGCGGCGGAGCTTCTCTTGGCCGCGGGCAAGCGCTCCGAGGCGAAGACCCGGCTCGCCGCACTGCTCGAGAAAAGCCCCTCGCGCGCCATCTTCGCCCGCGCCGTGGCCCTCCTGGAACAGGCCGGGGACGAGCAAATGACGCGCGCCGCCGTCGAACGCTGGCTCGCGGCCGCGCCCGGCGATGCGTGGGCAAAGCTCGCACTCGCCCGTTCGCTGATCCGGGGCGGAGACATCGCCGCTGGTCGCGCCCGCCTTGCGGAGCTGATGGAGCGGCGTGCCGGCGATGCCGCCTTCTGGGCATCTGTCGGCGAGCTCCTGCTCGATCTTCGCGACTGGCCGCAGGCGAAGCTCGCCGCGGAGCGCGGGATCGCCAACGATCCCGGCAATGCCAAGCGGGCGCGGGAGATCCTCGGCATGGCGGGCCTCGTCGGCACCCGCGCACCCGCCTCGCCCGGGCCGCGCGCTGCCGCCCGCGCCACCGCCACACGCCGCCCCGGAATCTTCTCCCGCCTCGCCGGGGCGTTCCTTCGCCCCTGATCGATAGGTCGCGCGGCCCGTTCCGGCTCTCAGGGAAGGCCAAGGGGATAGCCGCCCCCGGCCTCTGGTATGCTAGCCTGCGATGGATCGCGCGCACGCCCGGCTTCGCGTGCGCCGCCGCCGCAGAGACCGGAGCGACATGCAGATCGAACCGCAAGCCATTCCCGAAGTGCTTCTCATTACTCCGCGCCGCTTCTCCGATTCCCGCGGCTTCGTCTCCGAAACCTTCCGCCAAAGCCGGCTTGCCGCCGCCGGGATCGCCTACCCCTTCGTGCAGGACAATCACACTTTCTCCCGCGCCGCGGGCACGGTGCGCGGCTTGCACGCGCAAGCCCCCCCCGCCGCGCAGGGCAAGCTCATCCGCGTCGTCCGGGGCGCCATCTGGGACGTTGCGGTCGACGTGAGGCACGGCTCGCCAACCTTCGCCCGCTGCGTCTATGCCGAGCTCAGCGCGGAGAATTGGCGCCAGCTCTGGATCCCGCCCGGGTTCCTCCACGGCCTCTGCACGCTCGTCGAGGATACCGAGATCATCTACAAGATGACCGGGGAGTACGATCCTTCCACCGAGTGCGGCGTGCTCTGGAGCGACCCGGATCTCGGCATTCCCTGGCCGATCGGGCCCGAACGTGCCGTGCTGTCGGAGAAGGACCGGGTGCGGCCGCGCCTCGTCGACTGCCCCGCCTGGTTCAGCCATGCCCTTGCCTGATGGCGGGGGCGATCCTCGTCACCGGAGGCAGTGGGCAGCTCGCCACCTCGTTGGCGAGGGCAGGGCGGGCCCTGCCGATGCTTCACATCGGCCGTCCCGCGTTCGACTTCGACCGGCCGGAGACGATCGCGGCGGCCTTCGCGGCGCACCGCTTCGCCGCGGTGATCAACGCCGCCGCCTACACTTCCGTCGATGCCGCCGAGGATGACCCGGCGGCGGCCTTCCGCGCCAACCGGGACGGCCCCGCCCGGCTCGCCGTGCTGGCTGCCGAGGCGGGGATCCCGCTCATCCATATCTCCACCGATTACGTCTTCGACGGCATCAAGGGCGCGCCCTACGTCGAATCCGACCCGCCGGCACCGCTCGGCGTTTATGGCGCCTCGAAGCTTGCCGGCGAGGAGGCGGTGTTGGCCGTCGGCGGCCACGCCATCGTGCTGCGCACCGCCTGGGTCATCTCGCCCACGGGGCGGAACTTCGTGCGCACGATGATCGGCGCAAGCCGCAAGACCAAGCATCTCCGCGTGGTGGCCGACCAGCACGGCCAGCCGACCTCGGCCGCCGAACTCGCCGCTTCCATCCTCGCCATCCTCGGCCGGATCGAGAGCGAAGGCTGGCAGGCGAGGTTCGGCGGCCTCTTTCACGCCGCGGGAACCGGCGAGACCACCTGGCACGGGCTCGCGACGGCTGTGTTCGAGGAAGCGGCCCGCCACTCGATTGCGCCTCCCGAGATCGCCCCGATCCGGACCGCGGACTGGCCGACGCGGGCGCGCCGGCCCGCCGATTCCCGGCTCGACTGCACGCACCTCGCCGAGGTGTTCGGCATCCGCCTTCCGCCTTGGCGCGAAAGCCTCCGGCCGCTCATCGACGAGCTCCTGGATGCCCCCCCCGGCTGAACCGAGCGCCGCAACGCCAGAGCCGATCGTATCCGAGCGGAGCACGGAAGGAAGCGCCCCCGACCCTCTCGTCGTGGCCGGGCAGGGGCGCGTGGCGATCCTGCTCTCCACGTACAACGGCGCGCGCTTCCTCCCGGCCCAGCTCGCGAGCCTCCTGTCCCAGACGCATGGCTCCTGGTGCCTCTACTGGCGCGACGACGGCTCCGAGGACGACACGCGGGCGCTGCTTCACGCCTTCGCCACCGGCCCCGCTGCCGGCCGGGCGGTCGAACTCCACGGACCCTCCCGCCGCCTCGGGGCGACGCGGAGCTTCCTCACTCTCCTCGCGGGCCTTTCCGCCCTCGGGCCGCTGCCCGATGCCGCCGCCTTCGCCGACCAGGACGATGTCTGGCTGCCGGAGAAGCTCGCCCGCGGGCTTGCCGCGCTCGCCCGCCAGCCCGCCGGCACGCCGGCGCTCTATTGTGCGCGACAGACGCTCGTCGATCCGGCGCTGGCACCCATCGGGCTCTCCTTTCCCGTGCGCCGGCCGCCGGGATTCCCGGCCGCGCTCACGCAGAACATCGCCACCGGCTGCACGGCGATGATGAACGGTGCCGCTGCGCTCCTGGTCGCGCGGAGCCGGCCGCCCTGCGACGCGCTGCACGATTGGTGGAGCTATCTCGTCGTCGCCGCCGCCGGCGGGCGCATCCTCGCCGACCCCGAGCCCGCCGTGCTCTACCGCCAGCACGGGGGCAACCTGGTGGGCGCGCGCGGCGCCTGGCTCCCGCGCGCCCTCGGCGCGCTGTACCGCGGCCCGCGCCCCTTCATGCGGATGTTCCGCGCGCACGTCGCGGCACTTGCGGCCACGCCGGAGCTTCTCTCGCCGGCGGCGGCCGCCGCTGTCGCCGCGATCGCGGAGGCCCTCGCGGCCCCGCCCTGGCGGCGCTTTCCGGCGCTCACCCTCGCCGGCCTCTACCGCCAGACGCCTCTCGAGACGCTTCTCTTCCGCCTCTGGTTCCTCTTAGGCTAGCTCCGCACGACCGCGCGGATGTCGGCCTCGGTCGTCGTCATGCCGGCAAGCTCGGCGACCGTGATCGGCTTCACCGGCGGACGGAGCCGGTAATAGCCCACCTCGGCGGGCGATACCCCGCGTACATCCGCGATGATCTCGCCCACCGTCAGCCCGCAGAACCGCCCCTGGCACGGCCCCATCCCGCAGCGCAGGAACGCCTTCAACTGGTTCGGGCCCTGAACGCCGAGGCTCGCCACGGTCTCGCGCACGCGCCCAACGCTCACCTCCTCGCAGCGGCAGGCCATCGCCTCCGCCGCCCCGAGGCGGAACGTCCGCGCCGGCCGATAGAGCGCGTCCAGAAAAGCGCGCCCGCGCTCGAAACGGCGCACCGCCTTCCGCTCCCCCGCAACCAGCCGCGCGCACGCCTCGTGCGAAATCCGCCCGAGCGCCTCGGCCGCCGCAAGCGCCGCATTCCGCCCGCGCATCCCGGCGATTTCCGCTCCGCCGATCCCGGCCCCGTCGCCCGCAACCGCGATGCCGGGAAGGCTCGTGTTCCCGAGCTGGTCCGTCCCCGGCTGCCAGCACGCCTGCGCCTCGTTCCATGCGAGCGCGCAACCGGCCGCGGTGGCGAGGTTGATGTTGGGCACCACGCCCTGGTGTAGCAACACGTGATCGGCCGTGACCGTCCCCGCCGCCCCGTTCGTGCGGTTCCACGTGACCTCAAGCGACGCCTTGCCTTCCACGGCGAGCTCCGCAACACCCGAGATCACCTTCACCGCGCAGCGTACCTCTGCCATCAGGGCGACGCCCTTCCGCGCATAGGGGGAGAGGAGAAAACCGGGCAGGTGCCGCACCGCGTCGCGCCATCGGCCGCGTGGCGTCGTCTCGAGGATCAGCGCCGGCTTCGCCCCCGCCGCCAGGTATTGCGCGGCGAGCAGCCAGATCAGCGGCCCGGAGCCCGCCAGTACCACCCGTCCGGCCGCGACGAGCCCCGCGCTTTTGAGCAGGATCTGCGCCGCCCCCGCCATCATTACGCCGGGCAAGGTCCAGCCCTTGATCGGGAACGGCCGCTCGAGCGCGCCGGTCGCCAGGATCACCCGCCGCGCCGCGATCGTCCGGCTGGTCCCGCCCGCGGAGAGCCCGACCTGCAGCGTCTCGTCCAGGTACCAGGCGGCGCATCCGGGGATGTAGTCGGCGGCGCTTGCGGCGAAGGCGGCGGCGAGAGCCGCGCCCTGCCAGTAGTCGCGCCCCAGAACTTCGCGCCGTGCCGTCGGCGTCGTCGTGATTGCGCGGTAGACCTGCCCGCCCGGCCCCGCCGCCTCGTCGGCGACGAGCACCGAGAGCCCGTGCGCGGCGGCGGTCGCCGCCGCCGCCATCCCGGCCGGCCCCGCGCCCACCACCACGAGGTCGTAGCCGGCGCCGAGCCCCGCGAGCCGCTCGATCTGCCTCATCTTCCGATCTCGCGCCTGCCTTCCTGCGTGCGCACGTCCATCCCTTCACGAAGTACGACCAGACAGCCCTGCCGGTTCCCCACGCCGTCGATCGTCACCAGGCAATCGAAGCAGGCCCCCATCATGCAGAACGGCCCGCGCGGCAGCCCGCCCACCGGCGTGGTGCGGCAGGCGAGCCGTCCGGCCGCGAGCAGCGAAGCGGCGACGCTCTCGCCCTCGCGTCCCTCCGCGCGCTCGCCGTCGAGCAGGAAGGAAATGCTCGGCCGGGCGAGATCAGGCAGCCTCCGGAACATCGAACCTCCGTGCGCTGAAATCGGAGAGCCCAGGATCGAGCGTGCCGGCCGCGATCATCGGCGCGAACGTCATCGCATGCGCGGCGGCGAGCGTGACGCCGCTATGGCAGGTGCAGAGGAACGCGCCCGGATGGGCTTCGCTTTGGTCGTAGATCGGAAACCCGTCCTCGGTCATGACGCGAAGCGCCGACCAGGTCCTGACGACATTGAGCCGGCCGATATGCGGGAACATCCGCGCCGCCCGTTCCGCTTCGAGGCCGAGGATCCCGAGCCGCACGTGCGCATCGTCGGCCCCCGCTTCCTCCGCGCTGTCGCCGATCATCACGCCGCCTTCGTCGGTCTGGCGGAGCGTGTGCATCGGATAGGGGAGGAAGGGCGCCACCTTCTCGGTCACGATCACCTGCCCGCGCTGCGGCCGCACAGCGGCGCGGAGCCCGACCATCGGCGCGAGCCGCGCATTGCCGATCCCCGCCGCCAGCACGATCCGCTCCGCCGCGACGGCGCCGCCTTCGGTCTCGATCCGGAACCCGCCGCCCGGTTGCGGCGCGATCCGCGCGACCGTCCGCCCCGGCGCATAAATCCCGCCGCGCCGCGCGAAGCCCGTGTGCAGCGCGCGCAGCAGCCGGAGCGAGTTCACGTCGCCATCGAGCGGGCAGTAATAGCCACCCACCACATCCGGCCCGATCTCCGGCAGGGTCTTGCAAAGCTCGTTCCGCCCCACAAGCTCGCATGGATAGAGCTCCATTCCGGGCTGGCTCATCAGCCGTTCTATCAGCGCCCCGCGCCGCGCGAGCTCCTCCTCCGAGAGAGCGAGCGCGAAGCCGCCCTGGCGGCGGTGCCCGATGTCGATTCCGGTCTCTTCTCCGAGCTCGCGCGCGAAGCCGGCCCAGACCTCGGAGGAATGGCGCGTCCAGGCCGCGTAGCGCGGCATCCCGACGCCTTTTCCCTGCACCCACACGAGCGCGAAATTGCCGCGCGAGGCGCGGAAGGCGCGATCGCCCTCGTCGAGCACGATGACCCGCCGCCCCTCCCGCACCAGCCCGTAGCCGATCGCCATCCCGACCAGCCCGCCCCCGATCACTGCGATCTCGCAGGACCGCTCGTTCATCGCAGCTCTACCGGCCGATCGCGTACGCCACGCGCCGCGGATCCGCCCCGCCATGCCGCACGCCGCTCGCCGGATCGACGATCACCGCGCCGAGCGAGCCCGCGGTTCCCGTCCAGTCCGGCCACGGCGTCACGTCGTGGCCGAGAGCGGCCAGCCCGCTGATCACCGCAGGCGAAGCCCGTCCCTCGATATTCGTCTGACCCGGTGAATAGGGATGCGGGTCGGAGGAGCGCGGGAAGCTAAAGGTGGCGGCGCGCGGCGCCTCGATCGCTTCCTGCACGTCCATCCCGAAATCGATGACATTGAGCAGGAACTGCACCATCGCCTGCGGCTGCACATCATTGCCGGGCGTGCCGTAGGGCATCACGAGCTTGCCGTCCTTCAGCACCATCCCCGGGCTCGGCGTGAGCCGCGGCCGCTTGCGCGGCGCGATCGCGCTCGGATGGTCCGGGTCGAGCCAGGATTGCATGCCACGGCTCGAGACGATGCAGCCGAGCCCCGGCACCACCGGCCCGGTCGTCACCCCGTCGCTCGGCGTCGCGGAAAACGCATTGCCGGCCTCATCCACCACGCAGAGATAGCTCGTGTCCGGCTCGACGGGGCCGCGCGTCGGCTCCGGAAACCGCCAGCGCGAGGGCTCCGGCTCCAGCGCCGAGAACCGCCAGGCATCGCCCGGCTTCGGCATTCCGGGTGCCGCCTGCTTCAAATCGATGCGGCCGCGCCACCCCGCCGCGTAGTCCTTCGCGAGCAGCCCGTCCATCGGCACGCGCACATGCCGCGGATCGCCGAAATACCGGTCCCGGTCCGCGAATGCCGCCTTAAGCGCCTCGAGGACGAGGTGATAGACCTCGGTGCTGCCGGCGCCGAGCTTCGCAAGATCGTACCCCTCGAGGATATTGAGCGCCATCAGCGCGACCGGCCCCTGACACCATGGCCCGCAGGAATAGACGTCGTAGCCGCGATAATTGACCGAGAAAGCCGGCTCCACCGCGACCGCGAAGGCGGCGAGGTCAGCGCGCGTGATCCACCCGCCTTCCTTCTCCATGAAGCTCGCGATCTCGTCGGCGATATCGCCGCGATAGAAGCGCTCGCGCGCCGCCGCGATCCCGGCCTCGCGGCTCGCAGCACCCTTCTCCGCCTCGGCCAGCCGCTTGAGCGTCCGCGCGAGGTCCCTCTGCCGCAGCACGGTCCCGACCGCAGGCACCTCGCCCGCTTCGTCGAGGAATATCGCGCGCGTCGAGGGCCAGCTCCGCATCCCCTTGAGCGCGCCTGCCCCGGAGAGCGTCTCGTGCATCACGGAATGCATCGGAAACCCGTTCTCCGCGAGGTCGATCGCCGGCTCCGCGACCTCCGCGAACCGCATCGTGCCGTGCCGCCCCAGCACCGTCAGCCAGGCATCGATCCCCGCCGGCATGACGCAGCGATGGATGCCGCGCAGGATGCGCCCGCCATAGCGCGTCCGGAACAACTCGGGATCGACCGCGTCGGGCCACCACCCGAGCCCGCTCACCGTCTCCACCGCGCCCGTATCCGCCCGGTAGAGACAGATCGGCGCGACGCCACCGAGATTGGTGAGATCCGCCTGCAGCACATTGATGCAGAGCGCGGTCGCAACGCCCGCGTCGAACGCGTTGCCGCCGTTCTCGAGAATCCGCACGCCCGCGGCAGCGGCGAGATAATGCCCCGCCGAGACCATATAGCGCGTCCCCATGATTACCGGACGCGTCGTCGCCGGAACCCAATGCGCCTTTGCCACCGCGCTTCTCCCTCGCCATCGCCGAACCGGACGTTATCCCGATATCAAGGCGGCGCAAATCTCCACCTCCGCCTGCGGGCTCACTCAGCTTCGTGCGCGCATTCTGCCGACATTTATGTCCTCAGCTCTGGCGCATCTTTTGCATCGCTCATCGCCATGTGCGGGAGAGAACGCCTACAGCGTGGACCCACGACGCCGGGGAGCGCGGGAAATTGCACAAGATTTGGGTTGGTGATTAAATGATGACGGCCGAACCGGCCTCTGCGGGCCGCTTGCGGTCGGGACAGGGCTCGATGCATCTTCCCGCACACGATGAAGGAAAGGTCCGGTGATCGCCTGGCTGATCCGCCGGCTGATCCAGGCTGCCTTCGTCATTCTCGCGGTGACGATCATCGTTTTCCTCGGCGTGCACCTGATCGGCAACCCGGTCGACATTCTCATCCCGCCCGGCGCCGACCAGGCGGAACGCGCGCGCGCTATCGCCGCCCTCGGCCTCGACAAGCCACTCTGGCAACAGTACCTCGTCTTCCTCGTCCAGGCGGTACACGGCAGCCTCGGCACCAGCTACGTCTATGCGGAGCCCGCGCTCAGGCTGATCGGGGAACGGCTGCCGGCGACCTTCGAGCTCACCCTCATCGCCATGCTCCTTTCGGTGCTACTCGGCCTGCCGCTCGGCCTCTACACCGGCCTCCATCCGGACAGCGTCCCTTCCCGCGTGATCATGGCCGCGAGCGTCCTCGGCTTCAGCCTGCCCTCCTTCTGGGTCGGCCTCATGCTGATCATGGTCTTCTCCGTCCAACTCGGCTGGCTGCCGAGCAGCGGCCGCGGCGCCACCGCGATGCTCTTCGGGATTCCCTGGTCCTTCCTCACGCTCGACGGCCTTCGCCACCTTGTGCTGCCGGCGCTCAACCTCGCACTCTTCAACATCGCGATGATGCTCCGCCTCACCCATGCCGGCGTCTGCGAGACGATGCCGATGGACTTCATCAAGTTTGCCCGCGCCAAGGGGCTGGCGCCCAGGCGCGTCGTCGGCGTGCACGTCCTCAAGAACATCCTCATCCCGATCATCACCGTGCTCGGCATGGAGTTCGGCTCGACCATGGCCTATGCCGTCGTCACGGAGACGGTCTTCGCCTGGCCCGGCACCGGCAAGCTGATCATCGACAGCATCAGCGTCCTGGATCGGCCGGTGATCGTCGCCTATCTGATGATCATCGCCCTCCTCTTCGCCCTCATCAACCTGGTGGTCGACGTGCTCTATACCGTGCTCGATCCCCGGGTACGGCTTGGAGGCGACGAATGAGCGCGAGCAAGAGCGTCGCGGCGACCGCCATCCCGGAATCGCCCTTCGCCCGCTTCGCCGGCGAGTTCGCGGCCTCCCGCATTGCCGTCGCCGCGCTGCTGGTCGCCCTCCTGCTGGCGCTCGCCGCCGTCTTCGCCCCATGGATCACGCCGCAGAATCCCTACGATCTTGCACAGCTCAACATCCTCGACAGCCGGCTGCCCCCCGGCTCGATGTCGAGCTCCGGCATGACCTACTGGCTTGGCACCGACGGCCAGGGCCGGGACATGCTCTCCGCCATCATCTACGGCCTGCGCATCAGCCTCGGCGTCGGCATCGGCTCCGCGCTCATCGCCGGTGTCGTCGGCTCCGTCCTCGGGCTCCTCGCGGCATACGCCGGCGGGAAGATCGACGCCGCCCTCATGCGCCTCGTTGATCTGCAGCTCTCATTCCCTTCGATCCTCGTCGCACTCATGATCATCGCCGGCTTCGGCAAAGGCGTCATGAACGTCCTGCTCGCGCTCGTCATCGTCGAGTGGGCCTATTACGCGCGCGCCATCCGCGCGAGCGCCCTGGTCGAGAGGCGGCGGGAATATATCGAGGCCGCGGAATGTCTCGCCTTGCCGCGCTCGCGCATCCTGCTGCGCCATCTCTTGCCCAACTGCATGCCGCCGCTCATCGTCGTCGCCACGATGCAGGTCGCGCAGGCAATCCTGCTCGAAGCCACGCTCTCGTTCCTCGGCCTCGGCGTGCCCGTCACCGAGCCCTCGCTCGGCCTGCTCGTCGCCAACGGCTACCAGTACATGCTGAGCGGCCAATACTGGATCACCTTCTTTCCCGGCATCGCGCTCCTGATCGCCGTCGTCTCCTTCACCCTGGTCGGCGACCGCCTTCGCATCGTGCTGAACCCGCGCCTAAGGCGGTGAGCAGGCCGGCCCAAGATCAATATGGCTTCTGGCGGAAAAGCTTCGCTGACCGCCAAAGCCATGAGATTGATCGCTAAAACGGCGGGTAGAGCGTGATGATCAGAAATCATCACGCTTTGGAGGTGCGGAATCTCCGCACCCATTTCTTCACGAGCGGCGGCGTGGTGCGGGCGGTGGACGACGTCTCGTTTCGCATCGAGGCAGGCCACGTCCTCGGCCTCGTCGGCGAATCCGGCTCCGGCAAGTCGGTTACTGGCTTCTCCATCATGCGCCTCGTCGATCCGCCGGGCCGCGTCGTCGACGGCGCGATCCTCCTCAACGGCCGCAACCTCGCCACACTCTCCGAGCGAGAGATGCGCGGCCTGCGCGGCAACCGCCTGGCGATGATCTTCCAGGACCCGATGATGACCCTCAATCCGGTCCTGCGCATCGATACGCAAATGATCGAGGCGGTGCGCGCCCACGCAAGCGTCTCGCGCGCCGAAGCACGCGCCCGCGCCCGCGACGCGCTCGGCATGGTCGGCATCCCGAGCCCGGAAGAGCGGCTTTCGGCTTATCCGCATCAATTCTCCGGCGGCATGCGCCAGCGCGTCGCGATCGCGATCGCCCTGCTCCACCGGCCGGACCTGATCATCGCCGACGAGCCGACCACGGCCCTCGACGTGACGATCCAGGCGCAGATCCTGGCCGAGGTGAGCAAGCTCACCGCACGCTACGGCACCGCGCTCATCTGGATCACGCACGATCTCTCCGTGGTCACCGGCCTCGCCGATACGATCGCGGTCATGTACGCAGGCCGCGTTGTCGAATTGGGCGCGGTCGCCGATGTCGTTGATCGCCCTCTCCATCCGTACACGGAAGGCCTGATCGACAGCATCCCGAGCCGCAACCAGCCCGGACAGCCTCTGCGCCAGATCCCCGGCATGACGCCGAGCCTGCTCAACCTCCCACCAGGCTGCGCCTTCCGCACGCGTTGCCCGCGCGCGGACGTGCTCTGCGAGGGCGATCCGGAGCCGCTCGCGCGCGACGGCGGCGGGACGATCCGCTGCTTCCATCCGCTCGCAGAAACGATCGCTTGAGGCATGACACGCCCGCCCATCGTGGAGCTCCGCACCGTCTCGAAACATTTCTTCCGCACGCCCGATATGTCCAAGCGTGCCGCCGATCTGCTGCGCCGTACCCTCGGCGCACGGGTCAAGCCCGAGATCGTCCACGCGGTCGACGGCGTCGACCTTGCGATCGGCGAGGGCGAAGTGCTCGGGCTCGTGGGCGAGTCCGGCTGCGGCAAGTCAACGCTTGGACGCATGGCGGCAGGGATCATCCCGCCCACCACCGGCCGGATCCTCTATCGCGGGCAGGACATCGCCACTCTGCCTCCACGCGAAAAGCGGCAGGCCCGGCTCAAGGTCCAGATGATCTTCCAGGACCCGTTCAGCAGCCTCAACCCCCGCATGCGCGTCATCGACATCGTGGGCGAGGCGCCGCGCGTCCATGGCATGATCCCGCCCGGCCAGTTCTCCGCCTATGTCGATGCCGAACTTCACCGCGCCGGGCTCGATCCAAGCTATCGGCACCGCTACCCCCACCAGTTCTCGGGCGGGCAGCGCCAGCGGATCGGCATTGCACGCGCGCTCGCCGTGCATCCGGAGGTTCTCGTCTGCGACGAGGCGGTGGCCGCGCTCGACGTCTCGATCCAGGCCCAGATCCTCAACCTCTTCATGGATCTCCGCACGCGGCTCGGCCTCGCCTACCTCTTCATCAGCCACGATCTCGGCGTCGTCCGCCACCTCGCAGACCGTGTCGCGATGATGTATCTCGGCCGCATCGTGGAGGAGGCGCCCGCGGACGTACTATTCTCCCGTCCCAACCACCCCTACACCGCGGCCCTCCTCGAAGAAATGCCGCGCATCGATACCCGCAAACGAACCTTCACCGCCATCAAAGGTGAAATCCCGAGCCCCCTTCATCCGCCGCCGGGCTGCCACTTCCACCCGCGCTGCCCGCACGCTATGCCACGCTGCCGCGAAGAAACGCCCCAACTCGTAACGATCGCCCCCAACCATCGCAGCGCCTGCCACCGCAATAAGTAAAGCCAAAGGGGCTCTGCCCCCTTGAACCCCCGCCAAGCGAATGCGGTCCAGGGCCTCAGGTCCTGGCAGGGGGTCCAGGGCAACAGCGTCCCCCTGAT
Source organism: uncultured Pseudomonadota bacterium (assembly GCA_963745975.1). Classification (GTDB taxonomy): domain Bacteria; phylum Pseudomonadota; class Alphaproteobacteria; order Acetobacterales; family Acetobacteraceae; genus JAKAWQ01. The sequence goes on along the minus strand of CAVUZJ010000005.1, from coordinate 436,570 downwards.
TTTACTCCTTCCCGCGGTTCCAGCCGCGGGCGCGCTCGCCGAAAATCTCGTATCCGTTCGCCGTCACGGCCGCCGTATCCTCGAGTTTGATGAAGCCCCGCGTTGGATGGGCGAGCGTCGTCTCGATCGAGAGCACCATCCCGGGCTCGAGCGGGCGTTCCGCGTCGGACGGCGGATAGGATTGCCGTCCCTTGCTCGGGAGCCGCGGCGCCTCGTGGCTGATCATGCCCATCCCGTGCGCCATGAAGTGCATGTGGTTGTGTTCCGGCAGCGCCTGAAGTGCTGCGTCCGCCGCCGCAAAAATCTCGCCCCCCGGCAGTCCCGGCGCGATCTTGCGGAAGGCGATCTGCTGGATCTCCTCCACCTCGCCGAGCAATTCCTGAAGCTCGCCGTCCGGCTCGCCGAGTACAGCCATTCGCGTGAGATCGCCGATATAGCCCTCGTAATTGCCCCCGGAGTTGAGCGAGAGCGGCTCGCCCATCTCCCAGCGATAGTCCGACGGCGCGCGATTGAGGCTCGTCCCCGCCGTGATCAGGCAATATTCGAAATCGAGCCCGCGATTCACTTCCTCGCGCTTGAGCGCCGCCACGATTTCCTTCTTGGTGGAACCCGGGCCGTGGCTGCCGATGACCGCCAGCATCGAATTGGTAATGCGCTCCGAGGCTTCGCGCAGCTTGGCAAGCTCATCGGGTCTCTTGAGCGCGCGCAGCCGCTCGAGGACGTAGAGCCCTTCGACGATGCGGGCGTCGGGAAGCGCTGCCCGCAGCGCAGCGGCCGCATCCATCGGCAGGAAGGGCTGCTCGACGCCGATCCGCGCCTTGCCGAGCCCGAGCTTGCGGACCTGCTCGGCCGCAAGCTCCATCGCATCGACGCTGCCTGATGCTGCGGCCCTGGCATCTGGCACCCAGAACGGGCTCACCTTCATCTGGTGGCCTTCCGAGCGGTGGCCGATATACGCGGCCTTGTCCGCAGCCCCTTTCGGATAGACGAGCACCGGCAGGTAGCGGCTGATACCCGTCGCATCCATGTAGCTGAAGAACTGCGCCCGGTATCCGCCGAGCATGTATTGAATATTGTGCTTAGAGGTGACGAGCAGCACGTCGATGCCCGCCTCGTCCATCAACCGGTCAAGCCGCTCCTTGTCGAACGGAACGGCAGGCTGCTCTGCAGTTGTAGGCTTCGTGGCAAGCTCCGTTGCTGACATCGGTCGTTTTCCTCATCCTCCTGCGCATCTACTATAAACCTTAGCCGGTCCCCTCGCCAGCCTCGTCCGCGTGCGGTCGCCGATTGCCACTGGCGCGCCGGCGTGCATGATGCGGTGGAACAGTCGCAGCGGAGCGCGCATGCAGTACCGGAACCTCGGGCGGTCGGGCCTCGTCGTCAGCCGCATCTGCCTCGGTGGAAACTCATGGGGTGCGGCGGGTCGGCGCAAATGGGCCGCCTTCGATGCCGTCGCAAGTCGCCCGTTCTTCAAGCGCGCCCTCGATCTCGGCGTCAATTTCTTCGATACCGCGGATGTGTACAATCAGGGCGAGAGCGAGGAGGCCATCGGCTCCGGCCTCATCGGTTCCGTCGGGCGTGACGAGCTCGTCATCGCCACCAAGGTCGGCTCCCCCATGGCGGATCGGCCGAACCGTTCCGGTCTTGGCCGCAAGCACCTGATGGCGAGCATCGATGCGAGCCTCGCCCGGCTGAAGACCGACTATGTCGATCTCTACATGGTGCACCGGTTCGATCCGGTCACGCCGATCGAGGAGATCATGTCCGCCCTTGCCGAGATCGTCCGCAGCGGCAAGGCGCGCTATCTCGCCGCCTCGACGATGCGCGCGACCCAGTTCGCGCGGCTGCAGCTCTTCGCGCGCGCCAATGGCCTGCCGCCCTTCATCGCCATGCAGAACCTCTACAATCTGCTTTACCGTGAGGAGGAGCGGGAGATGATCCCTTTCTGCCGCGAGGAAGGCGTCGGCCTCTCACCCTACAGTCCGCTCGCGCGCGGCGTTCTTTCCGGCACGCGGACCGCGGGCAGCAACGCGCCCACCGAGCGTGCCCGCGAGGACAAGATGGCGCTTCGCTACGAGAGCGATGCGGGCCGGATGATCATCGAGCGCGCCGCCAGCATCGGAGAGGCCCACGGCGTCACGCCCGCGCAGGTGGCGCTCGCGTGGCTACTGCACAAGGATGGCCTGGTCGCGCCGGTCGTCGGCACGACGCGCGTCGAGCAGATCGACACAGCGGTGGCCGCGGTCGATCTCGCCCTGAGCCCGGCCGAGATCGCTTCGCTCGAGGAGCCCTACCAGCCCGTTCCCGCCACTTTCTGAGCGTTAGCTCGTCGTCGTCACCAGCGAGGCGACGGTCATCTCCTGCGGGTAGCCGGTATAGGTGAGGCCTTTGCGCATCGCCCAGCTATCGATCGGGAAATACATCGGCAGCACCGCGTACTGTTCCCCGATCGCGTATTCGTAGGCCGCCGCCAGAAGCGCGTTCCGCTTGGCATCGTCGAGCGTCGCGGAGGCGACGTCGATCAGATGGTCGAAATGCGGGTCTGAGTAGCGCCCGAAATTCCCAAGCCCCATCCCCTTGGCTGCGTCGAACGTGCCGAGCAGATACTCGAGCTGCGACAGCGGCTCGCCGGTGTCCGAGGAGTTGCCCTCGAGCGAGGCGCTGAAGGCGCGCTTGACCGCGCGCGGGAAGAAGAGCGCCTGCGGCATTGCATCCACCTTCACCTCGAGGCCGGCCCTGGCGAACATCTGCCCGACCGCCTGCGCCACTTCGGAATCGTTGATGTAGCGGTCGTTCGTCGCATCCAGCGTGAGGCCGAACCCGTTCGGGTAGCCCGCCTCCGCCAGCAGCTTCCTGGCGCCCGGGAGATCGTACGCCACCGGCTTCATCTTAACGCTGGTGCCGGGAACCCAGTCGGGCATGAACTGGGACGCGGCCACCGCCTGGTTCTGCATCACGCGCGTCACCAGCGCATCCCGATCGATCGCCATCGAGAGGGCCTGCCGCACGCGCACGTCCTTGAGGGGATTTTTCGTCATCGGCCGCCCCTCGGCGTCCGTGACGAACGGCGAGTTGTCGCGGCTCACGTCGAGCTGGATGAAGAAGCAGCGATCCGCCTCGAGCGTCGAGAAGGCGATGTCCGGCCGCTTCTTGAGCAGCACCACATCCGCAGTCGGCACGCCCCCGATCATGTCGACGCCGCCGCTCAGCAGCGCGGAGACCCGTGCCCCGTCATTGACCATCGCCGTCTGGATAACCTGCTTCCACTCGGGCTTCGTCCCGAAATACCCGTCATATCGCTCGAGCGTGACCTGCGCGCCCGGCACCCACTTGACCACCCGATAGGGCCCGGTGCCGATCGCGGTCTTCAACGAATTGTAGTCGTGCGTCGTTGCGTTCCCGCCGATCTTGCGCGAGACGATCCACACATTCATCAGCTCGTTGAGCAGGATCGGGTCCGGCTGCGTGGTCTCGACGACGATCGTCGTCGCGTCCACCACCTTGACGTCCGCGACGTGCTTGAGGAATTGCTGGAAGCTGCCCGGACTGTTCGGGACATTGCGTGCACGTTGATAGGTGAAGACGACATCGTCCGGCGTGAAGGGCGTGCCGTCCTGGAAGGTCACGCCCTCGCGCAGCTCGAATTGCCAATGGGTATCGTCGAGCGCTTTCCAGCTGACCGCCAGGTCGGGAATGACCCCCATATGCGCATCCTGGGTGACGAGCGCGCTATAGATGAGCTTGTCGATCTCCATGTTCGCGGTGAGATGGAAGAAGTGCGGGTCGAGCGTCGTCGTCGCCGAGGAGACGCCGATCTTCAAGATGCCGTCGCGCGATGGCGCGGGCTGGCTCCGCGCCGGCACCACAAAAGGTGAAGCGAGCTGGAGCGCGCCAGCGGCCCCGGCGCCGCGCAACAACTGCCGCCGCTCCAGCCGTACCAGAGACCGCAACCGGTTCATTATTGTCCCTCCGTCTCCCAGGTCGCGGCGACATGGCGTCGATCCGTGTCACGCTCTTTTGCCACGCCCTCGCAAAGCCACTGCATACACTAGTTGCGGCAGCACGCGTCCGCAACATCCTCCCTCACGATTTGCCGGCCGGCGCCGGCTCGCGTGCTTGCGGCTCACCGCTCCGACCGGGCCGGCTTGTAGGTTTCGGGCAGGAGCGACACGCAGAGCATGATCAGCGCGCCGGCGGCGGCGAGATAGATGGCGACCGCGGTCACGCCGAAACGGGCGAAGAGCAGCGTGGAGATGGCCGGCGTGAGCCCGCCGGCCACCGTGCCGAGCTGATAGCCGACCGAGATCCCCGTGTAGCGGTAGGAGACCGGAAAAAGCTCGGGAAACCAGGAAGCCGGCACGGCATTGTTCAGGCCGGCGCTGACGCCGATCATCATCACCACCGCGAGCGCGACCAAGAGGACCGATCCGGTGTGCAGCATCGGAAAGAAGAGAAGCCCGCCGAGGAGGGCGGCCAAACCGCCGAGGAGGGCGATGGGTCGCCGCCCGATGCGATCCGAGAGGCCGCCGAAAGCCGGGATGAGCACGAGCGAGACGAGATTGGCGATCGTCAGGGCGCCAAGGAAGAGGCTCGGGCTGACGGCAAGATGCTGCGTCGCGTAGTGCAGCGCGAACACTGCTGTGATGTTGAACTGCATGGTCTCGCCGACGCGCGCGCCGAAGACGAGGAAGAGGCGCGCGGGGCTGTTGCGCAGCACGTCGAGCAGAGGGGCGGCGGGTGGCTTGGCCTCGCGCCGATCCTGGCGGAAGGCGGGCGTCTCCGCCACGCGCGAGCGGATCCAGAGCCCAAGAATCACCAGCAGAAGGCTGAGAAGGAAGGGGACGCGCCAGCCCCAGGCGAGGAACTCGGCGCGCGGCAGCGTCGCGAAGATGGCGAAGATCGCCGAGCCGAGAAGCACGCCGGTGGAGAGCCCGATCATCGCCGAAGAGGAGACGAGGCCGCGCCGCCCGGCAGGAGCGGTTTCATTGGTGAGCAGCGCGGCGCCGCCGAACTCGCCGCCAAGAGCCACACCCTGGATGAAGCGGAGCAGCACCAGCAGCACGGGGGCGAGCCCGCCGATCATGGCATAGGTCGGCAGCACTCCCATCAGCACGGTCGCCAGGCCCATCACGATGAAGGTGAGGATCAGCACCGGCTTGCGGCCGATGCGGTCGCCGAGATGCCCGAACAGGACCGCGCCCAGCGGCCGCGCCGCAAAGCCCACGGCGTACGTGAGGAAGGCGAAAAGAATCCCGATATTGGGTGCGAACCTCGGAAAGAACGCGGTCCGGAAGACGAGCGCGGCGGAGGCCGTGAAGATCGAAAAGTCGTACCATTCGACGGTGGTGCCGATCAGGCTCGCCAGCACGACGTCGGTGAGCGTGCGGCGCGAGGGAACGGCGGCGGCTGCGGCTTCCACGTCCGGCTTCTCTCCCCGGCTTTTGGCGAACGCGAACGGCATCCGCGACGAGGAGAACAGCTTCAACCAATGTTGAAGGTTGTCAACAGCCGAATGAGCGTTCATCGTCGAAAACGCACGGCGGATGAGGAGATCGCGAATGGTCGAGAACAAAGGGCCGGGCAAAACGCACCGACCCTTGGTTGCGGCAGTCAATCACGTGGTTGCCGCCGGCCACTATATGGCGGCTCAGGCAGGCTTTCAGATGCTCGATGCCGGCGGCAACGCGATCGATGCCGGGGTCGCGGCAGGCATCGCAACCGCGGTGCTCGAGGGCGTGCATGTGAGCTTCGCCGGCGTCGCGCCGATCATCATCTACCTTGCGGAAACGCACGAAGTGACGACGATCAGCGGCCTCGGCACCTGGCCCGCTTCGGCGAGCGCGGAGTATTTCCGTACCCGCCACGGCGGCAAGATTCCGATCGGCGTCGAGCGCACCGTCGTGCCGGCGGCCCCGGACGCATGGATCACCGCGCTCGAGCGCTACGGCACGATGAGCTTCGCCGACGTAGCCGCCCCGGCGATCCGTTTCGCAAAGCAGGGCTTCCCCGTCTATCCGCACATGGCGCTCCTCATCCGGCGCTACCAGGACGTGATCAAAAGCTTCCCGAGCTCGAGCGCGATCTATCTCCCCGGTGGCAAGCCGCCGGACATCGGCGATGTCTTCATCCAGAGCGACCTCGCCGCGACGCTCACCTTCCTCGCCGATCAGGAGAAGAGCGGCGCCGCGCGGGGCGGGCGCGCCGGCGGCCTCGCCGCGGCGCGCGATGCCTTCTATCGCGGCGATATCGCCCAGCGCATCGTCCGCTTCCATCAGGAGGCGGGCGGGCTCCTCACCGCGTCGGACCTCGCCGGATTCCGCGTCGGCATCGAGCCGCCGGTGCGGTTGTCATACGGGGGTGCGGAGATTTTCACCTGCGGCCCCTGGTGCCAGGGGCCGATGCTGCTCCAGGAGCTCAGCCTGCTCGATCCCGGCGAGCTCAAGCGCGAGGGGCACAATACATCCGGCTACATCCATCGCCTGACCGAGGCCACCAAGCTCGCCGCCGCCGACCGCGAGCGCTATTACGGCGATCCGCGAAAGGTCGATGTACCACTCGATGCACTTCTGTCCGAATCCTATGCGCTGAACCGCCGGGCGCTGATCGATCCCGCCCGCGCGATCGACGGCCTGCCCCCGTCCGGCCGCGTGCACGGCAAACCCTGGCCCGCCGCGCCGGCGCCCTTGCAAACCCACGGCATCCCGATCGCGGCGGACGAGACCTCCGCCGATACCTCTTATCTCTGCGCCGTCGATCGCCAGGGGAACGTATTCTCGGCAACACCGAGCGATGGCAACGGAACCTCGCCGGTCATTCCCGGAACCGGCTTCGTCGCCTCGCCGCGCGGCTCGCAGTCGCGCACCGACCCCGCGCATCCCTCGAGCATCGCGCCCGGCAAGCGGCCGCGCCTCACCCCAAATCCCGCCCTCGCGCTCTTCCCCGGCCGCGCTGTCATGCCGTTCGGAACGCCGGGCGGGGACGTCCAGACGCAGGCCATGCTGCAATGCCTGCTCAACCACGTCCTCTTCGGCATGGATCCGCAATCGGCCGTGGAGGCGCCACGCTTCGCGACCTACAGCTTCCCCTCCTCGTTCTATCCGAACGAGTACCGGCCCAACGTACTGGCGCTGGAGAGCCGCATTGCGCGCCGAAGCGGGGAGCAACTCGCTGCCTTAGGCCATGAAGTCGAATGGTGGCCGGAGCTCGCCTGGGAGGCAGGCTCGGTGTGCATGATCCGCCACGACATCGAAACCGGCGTGAAGTCCGGCGCGGCCGATCCGCGGCGCACCGCCTACGCCGTCGGCTGGTGAGTGCGCCTCACGCCGGGTAGCGCGCGAGGTGCGCGAGCAGTAGCGCGCTGACCTGATCCGGAACCTGATCGGGGGCGTAATGCCCGACGCCGCGCAGCGCCTCGAACCGGTAGGGGGCCGCGATGAACGCGCCGGTGCCAACCGCTGCCATGCGCCCGACCGTGTCGTCCGCGTCCCCCCAGATATAGAGCGTGGGCACCTCGATCCGCCCGACCGGCCGGTGCAGCACCCCGCGCGCTCGATACCAGGCAAGCGCCGCCTCCATCGCCGCGGGATTGCCGATGACGGAGAGGTGCGCTTCGATCGCTTCCGCCGGCACCCCGTTCGCCTTGAGCCGCGCCCTGAGCCACTTCGCATCGTCGGCGAGTATCTCCGCCCCGGCCCCGGGATCGAGAAACCATTTGTGGTGCCGCGATCGCAACACCTGCTCGCCGTCCGGCGAAGCGAGCGCGCGGGCGAAAGCCAGCGGATGAGGCCGCGAGAGAATGGTGAGCGAGGCGAGCCGTTCCGGGCTCCGATCGGCGATCTCCCAGGCGAGGCTCGCGCCCCAATCGTGTCCCACCAGATGAAAACGCCGCTCGCCGTAGCCCAGCCCCTCAACGATATCGAGCGCATCGCCGATCAGGCAATCGATCCGGTACTCGGCGAAGTCGACCGGATCGGGCCGCGCTCCGGCCGCATAGCCGCGCTGATTCGGCGCCGCCGCAAAGAAGCCCGCGCCCCCCAGCGCCGCAATCTGCGCATTCCAAAGGAAGCGCGAAACGCCGAAGCCGTGCAGCATCAGGACGAGATCCGCGCCCCCAGGGCCGCCGACCGACACGTCGAACACCATGCCGGGCGGCGTCTCGACCCGCCGCGTCTTGATCATCGCGGGCTCCATGATCCCCGACGGAAGGCCATTGGCGCCCCGCCGGTCAATCCCCGCCGCTCGCTCCTCTCCCGGCGCCGTGGCAGCCTCGCGCCATGCGCATCCATATCCAGAACGCACCGGACGATCCGCTTTTCGCGATCACACACCGCCAGTGGGAAGAGGCCGAAGCGCGGGCGGGCGTGGCCGGCGCCGGCCACGCGCTCAGCATCGGCGAGACGCCTGCCGCGCTCGCCGCCGGCCTCGCTTCGGCGGAGGCGGTGATCGCGCCGCCGGCTGCGCTTGCCGCGCCTTTTTCCGCGCCCCGCCTGCGGCTCATCTTCTGCACCACCGTCGGCGTCGATGCGCTGGCGCCCTTCGCCCACCTGCCACCCGGCGCGGTCCTCGTCTGCAATCGCGGCATCCACGGCGACAAAGCCGGCGAATATGCGATGATGGCGATCCTGATGCTTGCCGCGGAGATACCGGCGCTGATCGCAGCCCAGGCCGACGGAAGCTGGCGGCCGCGCTACACGCCTTCACTCGCCGGCCGCCGCCTCTGCATCGTCGGGCTCGGCGCCCTCGGTGCGGCCGCCGCGGCCCGCGCGTGCGCCTTCGGCATGCACGTCACCGGCATCACCCGCACGGGTGTCTCTCATCCCGCGTGCCCGGCGGTGCGGCCCGTCGCCGCGCTCGATCACGCGCTTGCCGAGACCGAGTTCCTGCTCCTCGCCTGCCCGCTCACGCCGGCGAGCCGGCACCTCATCGATCGCCGCCGGCTGGCCCTGCTGCCGCCCGGCGCAGGGGTCGTGAATATCGGCCGCGGCGCGGTGCTCGACGAGGAGGCGCTCGCCGATCTGCTCGATGCGGGCCGACTTGGCGGCGCCGTGCTCGATGTCTTCTGCCGCGAGCCGCTGCCGCCCGGCCACCGCCTCTGGCACACCCGCAACCTCGTGCTCACGCCGCACATCGCCGCCGACGATCCCGCCACCTACAACCCGCGCACGCTCGACTGCTTCTTCGCAGCACTCACCGCACTCCGCCGCGGCGAAGCCGTCCCCAACAGGGTCGATCTTTCGCGCGGCTATTGAGCTCCCTCGGCGAGCCGCCGCACCAGCGTGCGATAGGCGGCGATGTGGTCCTCCATGCGCAGATGCCGCTCCGCGTAGCTCCGCGCCGCGGTGCCAAGGCGGCGCGCGAGCGGCACATCCTCGATCAGCTCGAGCATCCGCTCCGCAAGGCCCGCAGGGTCGAGGCAGGGCGTGAGTAGCCCGTTGCGCCTGTCGCGTACGAATTCCCTCACCGGCGCCGTGTCGCTCCCGATCACCGGCGCGCCCGCCGCCAAGGCTTCCCTCAGCGACCACGAGGCGACGAAGGGATAGGTGAGATAGACATGGGCGTCCGAGCGCTGGAGGAGGGCGACATAATGCCGGTAGTCGATCTTGCCGGGAAAATGCACCCGCGCCGGATCGATCTTCTCGCCAAGCTCGGCGAGCAGGCGGCCCCGCCAGGTGCCGCCCTGCGGCGGCGGCATGCCGTAGCTCACCTCGTCCCCCCCGACCACCACTGCGCGCACGTCCCGCCGCTTCGCCAGCACCCGTGCCAGCGCCCGCATCATCACGTGAAAGCCGCGGTAGGGCTCGAGATTGCGGGCAACATAGGTGATCAGCTTCTCCCCGGGTGCCACGCTGATCGGGCCGAGCGTGAGCGCTCGCCGCCGCGCCGCCGGCCGCGGCTGGCAGAGCGCGAGATCGACGCCCTCGGGCAGCAGGTTGAGCGAAGCGGCCGCCCACGGGGGAAAGGTCGAGCGTTGCCAGCGCGTCGGTGTCTGGCCATGCCCGCCCATCGTCAGCGCGAGCAGGTTCACCGCGTTCTTGGCACGCACGCGCGGATAGAGCGCCGGGTCGGGCGGGAACTCGGGGTCGAACCCGACATCCACCCCTTCCGTATGATAGAAGAACTCGAAATATCCGAGCACGGGCGCCGCAGGCCAGACATCGCGGATGTTCAAGAGCTCGCCCCATCCGTGGTGGCCGATGATGATATCGGGGGTGAAGCCGAGCCGCTTCACCCGCTCCGCGGTGCGCGCGACCGTCTCGGCCCGCAGCGAGGCGAGCTCGAATTCCCGCGCATCCGGATGGGTCGCCCGGCTCGGCCCGCGCGGCAACCGGTAGACGACCTTGCGCACGCCGGCGAGGTGGTTGGCGTTCGGCTCGGTGAGGAAGACGACCTGGTCGCGTTCACGCGCCGCGAGGTGCTTCAGGAAATGGACGTACTGGCCGGGAAAATTCTGGTGGACGAAGAGGTACCTCACGCCAGTCCGCGGTTCCCCCGTGCTAGCGGTGGCGGGCAGGGCGCTTGCCGCGGCCTTTGCCCTGGGCGTGCGCCACAAGGCGGGCCTCCGCGGCCGTCTCGCGCCCCTTCTTTCCCGCCAATGGCGGCGGCACCGGGGCCCGCGCAGGGACAATGAAGGACGGCGGCGGCCCGGGCCGGTCCGGCGTGCCTCCCGCCTGCGCCGGCCGCGCCGCCGCCTGGCTCGGACGGGCTGCCGCTTCCCGCTTCCGCAGCGTCACCTGAAACGCCTCGAGCGGCGCCAGGGCCTCCGATTCGCAGGGCTCGCCGGCGCTCACCGGACCGACCGAGGAGCCGTCGGTGAAGCTCGCCGAGTACGAGCACTCGAAGGCGCCGGCGGCCGCGCCGCGCAGCCGCACCCGAATCCCGAGGATTGGCAGGGCCATGCGCCGGCTGCCGCAGAACTGCCCCCCCTGCGACCAGGGCGAAAGCCAGCCGCGCCCGAGCACGCCCTGGTATTCGATGTCCTCGGGCCGCAGCTCCGGCGGCGCGACCACCGCAAACCCCTCGATCCACAGCTTGCTGCCCCGCTCGCCAATCCACTCGCCGAGCCGGCCACCGACATCGCCGCGCCGCTGCACGTGAGCCGTCACCGCGGGCGCGGCGTCCGGTGCTCCGGCAGCCATGCCGCCGGGCGCGGGCAGGCGCGTTGTGGCGCTCCCTGGGGCGCTCCCTGGGGCAATGGCCTGGCCATCCCCTGCCTCTCCCACCACTGCGCCCGGCTGCGGCGCCGGCGGCGCGGCATGGGCGCCGTTCGGCCGGATATCCCCGAGCCGCACTACCTGTAGTTGTGGCAACGCATCGCCGCCGAGTGCGGACTGGTAAACGGTGACCAGCACCTGGGCCGGCCCATCCGAGACCCTTATCAGCGCCGCGTCGTTGTCGGTCGAGACCCACCCGTCCTCGCGGAAGCCGCTGATCTCGACGCCCCCATTCACGCCCGAAACACCCGGCGGAAGGGAGATGCGCACCCCGGGCAGGCCCGTCGCCGGATTTGGGCTGTGACCGTTGGGGCCGTGGAAGACGCAGTAGAGCCCCGGATCCAGCTTCATCAAGTGCCCCGAGACCTTCAGTTCCGTCACGATCTTCTGCTCGGACATTGGGCTCTCTTGACGGAAGCTCAGGACAAGGGCGGGAAGGCTATCGGAGTTTACAACTGTTACGAGATAGTGTTCGTGAAACTCTTGGCAGACCGTCTATCGTCTTGCAAGCGGACTGAGGTTGAAGAATGCGTTATTAAGCGCCGCGGCCGAGAGCCCGAGCGGCAGCACCCAGCCGCGGCCGGTTGCGCGGATCCGTTCCGCCTGCGCGCCGAGGTCGAACGAAACGACATCGAGCCCGGCCCGCCATGCCTCCGAGAGCGCGAAGCACCAGGTCTCCGGCCAGACCGAGGGAAGGAACGCGAAATCCGCGCGCTGCGAGGCGATCAGCACGGGCAGCTCGTCGGCCCGGTATGCGCCGGTCGCGAACACCCGGCCGGTCTCGAGCAATCGCCGGTCGTCGCACGAATACCCTACCAGCACGAAGCGGAGCGGCAGCGCCCGCCATGCCGCGTCGCGCGCCGCGGCGAGCAGGATCTCGTAGCCTTTGGCGACGCTGATGGCGCCGATCACGGCAACCGAGAGCTCCTCGCGAAAGCCCCTCCGCACGGATGCGGGCAGGGTGGCATCGTCCTCCCAGGGCGCGACTTCGACCGCGAGTGCCCGGAAATGACGGCGATAGCGCCCGGCCGCGTCGGCGGAAGGGGCGATGACGCGCCTCGCCCCGATGAGCTCCGCCTCGGAGCGGGCGACGAGGGCGGCGGGCGCGATCTCCTCCTCGATCTCGCTGCCCGCATCGGCGACGCAGGCGGCGCAAACCTCCAGCTCGGGCTCACCGCAATAGCGCCCCTCCCGGCCGACCAGCGCGATCCGGCCGCAGAAGGCGGCGTAGTCGTGAAGGTAGGCGTCGTAGGGGACCTTCAGCCGCCGGCAGAGCTCGAGGATCGCGTGGTCGTGCCCGACGAGATGGTGCAGCTCGGCATGGCGAACCCGCTCGGGCCTCAGCATGCGCGCGAGCGCGCCGAGCTCCCCCGGAATCCTATAACGGAGATTGGGAAAATCCTCTTCGGTATCGTCGCTCACCGAGGCCGCCCGGCCGCCGCCCGGTGCGTCGCCGGGGCGGAGAAGGATCGGCCGCAATCCCGCCTCGCGCAGCGCTGCCGCCCGTCTGCGGATGAAATGGTCCACCCCGCCGCCGCGGTCGTGCGTGATCAGGATCGCGGCCCCGGCCGCCCGGCGCCCTGCGGCGAAGCGCTCGGCGTCGAGCCGGCGCCGGTGCCCGAACAGCGGATCGGCGGCGACATGCTCGGCGATCAGCGCGTCGTAGCCCGGATGGAGGCGGTTCAGCAGGGCGAGGTTGCGCCGCGTCAGCCACGTGGCCGCGGCCCCGAAGGACCCGCTGCCGAGATGGGCGACGAACACGCCGGGGGCTGCCACATGGCGCCAGCCGAGATGCCGCGCGCGGATGCAGAAATCATTCTCTTCCCCGTACCCTTGCGCGAAGAGGTCCTCGCGGAAGAGCCCGACCTCCGCGAGGCACGCGCGGCGGATATAGAGGCAGAACCCGACCCCGGTCGGAATCTCCACCGCGGCCCCGTGATGAAGCCGCCGAGCCATCCGCGCGAGCCGCGCCGTCTCGGCCGGATCCGGCACCGCGTTCCCGCCCTCCGGGTCCGGGTAGCTGAGGATCGCCGCCTCGTTCGAGAAGGGGGTCGCCGTGCCGATATCGGGCGCCGCAGCAGCCGCGGCCTGGAGCCCCTCGATCCAGCCCGCGGCCACGCGCGTATCGCTGTTGAGGAGCACGATGTCCGCCCGCCGCCGTGCCGCACGGATGCCTTCATTGCACGAGGCGGGGAAGCCGCGGTTCCGGCCCTGCCGCACGAGATGGATGCGGCGCGCCCTGGCCAGGTCGTCGAGGGCACGCGCGAGCGTCGGCTCGGGCGAGGCGTCGTCCACCACGACGAGCCGGGCGCCCGGCGGAAGGTGCCGCTCCACGTCTTCAAGGCAGGCGAGGCTCGCCGCCATCGCACCATGGACCGGCACGATGACGTCCACTGGCACGCCCATTGGCACGCCCATTGGCACGCTCCCCGGCCGCGCACCCCTAGCGCCCGTGCGGGAGACACGGAGCGACGCCGGCGCGGCGGCGAAGACCGCGGCCGGCGGCGGAGGCACCGGCGGCGCGCCCGGCGCGGGCACGAGCCGCGCCGTCGCGCGGGCCAGCGCCGCGGCGCCCGCGCTCTCCAGCCGCGGGTCGAGCGGGCTGCCCGCCAAGTCCCTGCCATCGCGGTCGCGCACCGCGACGGGACCCGCGATCGCCGCAAGCCGCGCCGCCGGGACGACGAACCCGCGCGGCCGGGCGAGCGGCGCGGCGTCGGCCACGGTGATGGTCGCATCGCTCGCCGTGACGGTGAAAACCGGGTCTGCCGCCGCCGCGGGCCCAACGCCGAGCACAGGGTCCCGCTCCGGTTCGGCGGGGTGCCAGGCCCAGCCCGCGATCCCACCCTCGCGCGCCTCGACGAACCCCTCGGTGCGGCGGAGCGCTGCGATCCGGATCGGGCTGCCGAGCAGCGCCCTTCCGTCCGCCTCGACGCTAAGCAGCGTCGCGCGCCGCCAGCCCGAGGGCAGCGCGAACCTTCGCCGGCCGGCCCGCGGTCGCGGCAGGCGCCTTCCGTCGAGTGCTGCGACGAGCGCCTCAGCGTCCGCCCGGCCCACGAGCAGCCTTCCGTCGGCGGCGAGCGCGCACCAGCCCTGATATCCCGCCTCCGCCGCGACCGCATCGAGAATGGCCGCTTTCTCCGCCTCCCGCCCGGTCCAGGCATGACCCGAGAGGGCGCGCGCAAGCGCGCCCGCGGCGGCAGCTTCGTCGCCGGCGCGCCGATGCGCCCCGGCAAGTGCGAGCCACACCGCGCGCAAATCGTGGCGCTTGCCGACCGCTTCGAGCAGCACGCGGCCGCGCTCCTCGCCGGCGCGCACCAGCACCATGGCGAGCGAAAGCGTGAGACGGTCCTCTGCCGGCGCGAGGCGATGGGCGCGGTCGAACCAGCGCCGCGCCGAGGCAAGATCGCCGAGAGCGAGCGCCCCCTCGCCCTCCTCCCAGGCGGCAAGCGCGCTCGCTATGTCGGCATCAGGCGGGAGGGAATTCCGACCGGGCATGCCCGGCCCATTCTGCCACAGCACGATACGGCCCGCGAACGGGTCGCGCTCACGAGCGAAAAAAAGCCGGAGGGATCGGCCCCCGGCCTCTCTTGAAGGCGCGCCCCTTGGCCGGCGCGGATCAGATCCTCACGCTCGCAGTCCTGGTCCGGTGGCGATTCCGCCTTCAGCGATCAGGCGATCGTTCTCTCGCGTGATCGACGCTCTAAGCGGCCGCCGCGGACGATTTGGTCAGCGCCTTGGAAATCCAGCCCGACGCGTAGCCGAAGCAGGCTCCGATCACCATCGAGACGATCAGCAGTACCAAGGGATTGGCGAACGATGCCGACGAGAGGTTGAAGAGCGGCCCCGTCGAAGGCGCGGTGGAGGTCGCGGAGAGCGAATAGGCAACGACCGCGGCATAACCGTAGACATTGGCCGGGACCGCCGAGAGCGGCTCGACCGAGGCGACGATCACCAGGCAGAACACCGTGACGCCGACCACGATCGCCGGCCAGACCACGCCGAGCGCGGGAATCGGAACGTGGACGATGATCAGGAGCGCGATCCAGGCGATCACCGCGCCGTAGGCGGTGCCGACGACGGTTTTCACGAACGCCGCGTTGTCGCCGCCGCTGTGGAAGAAGCAGCCCCAGCCGATGAATCCGGCCCATACCAGGACGAAACCGCTGAGCGGCCCGAGCGCAAGAAACGCCCAGATCGCCCCAAGAACGGCGATGCTCAGCGAAAGAGCAAGCAAAGACGTCATTTGACCCTCCCGACAGTTTTTTGGTCCCGAGCATGTTCGGCAGGGCCGAACGCGCTCAGGCTCGCTTTTTCGAACGGAGCAGGCGGCTTCCGGATCGCCCCGCGATTTCCGCGAAGCCCGGCCTCTCGCGAGGCGATGCCGCCCGGAAGCTCGTACGATCTCTTGGCGGCGAGAGGCATGCTCCTCCTCCAAGAACGCGTCGTGCAACAAAATTCGATCGCCTCCCGCAATGCTGCGGCGCAGCGTCCGCGCCTCAGGATTCCTCCTCGGGAGCGCGGGCGGGAGATTGATGAGGCGCCGCTTCGCCGGCTACCAGCAGCAATAGCCGCCGTCGGCGAGCACGATCGAGCCCGTCATCAGGCTCGCGGCGTCCGAGGCGAGGAAGAGCACGACCGAGGCGATCTCGTCCGGGCGGCCCACGCGGCCCATCGGCGTCATCTCGAGCCAGGCGCGCTTGAGCTCCGGGTCCTCCATGCCGAACCGCGTGAGCGGCGTGTCGATATAGGTAGGCGCGACCGCGTTCACACGCACGCCGCGGTCGGCCCACTCGGCGGCGAGCGAGCGCGTGAGATGGTGCACGGCCGCCTTGGAGGCGTTGTAGTAGCTCTGCTTCTGCGGCTTGTTGACGATGAAGCCGGACATCGAGCCGATATTGACGATCGCGCCCCGCCCGCGGCGGAGCATGCGCGCGCCGAATGTGCGCGCGCACCAGAAGGTGCCGTTGAGGTTGACGTTGAGGACATCGAGCCAGTGCTCGTCCGCCACCTCCTCGGCGGCGGTGCCCGAGCGGGCGATGCCGGCATTGTTGACGAGGATATCGACGGCGCCGAAGCGCGCCTCGAGCTGCTCGGCGGCCGCGCGCACCGCCTCGGGATCGGTCACGTCGAGCCGGATGGAAGCGGCCTCATGACCGGCTTCGGCGAGCGCGCCCCTGCCCTCGCCCGCCACCTTCTCGTCGATATCGGCGATGACCACGGCCGCCCCGGCCTCGGCGAGCGCATGCGCGCAGGCGAGCCCGATTCCTCGCCCGCCGCCGGTGACGACCGCGCGGCGGCCGGCGAGATCGAATTTCTCGAGATACATGCGCGCCTCTCAGGTCGGGCAAAGATGGAAGAACCCGTGCCCGCTCGCATCGAAGAGGCTACCGCGGCCGGGGCGGAGTGCCAGGGAAACCGTCTCGCCCTGACGAACCCGCGAGAGATCGTCGGTGCGGACGATGGTCGTGCCCTCTTCCGGGTCCTTCACGTAAAGCAGGGTCTCGACGCCGAGATGCTCGACCACATCGACGATACCCCCCAAGGGGCCACCGAGCGGGCCCCCATCGGCGAGCGCCAGATGCTCGGGCCGGATGCCGAGCGTGACGGCAGCGCCCGGGGCGATCAGCCCGGCCGGCACGGGAACCGAGAGCGTGCGGCCGGCCGCCAACTCGAGCGTGACCGCGCCGTTGCCGAGCGAGACGGCGCGCGCCGGGAAGAGGTTCATCTTGGGCGAGCCGATGAAGCCCGCGACGAACAGATTGGCCGGCCGCTGGTACAGCTCGAGCGGCGTGCCGACCTGCTCGATGCGCCCGCCATTGAGCACGACGATGCGATCCGCCATCGTCATCGCCTCGACTTGGTCGTGCGTGACGTAGATCATCGTCGTCGCGAGGTCCTGGTGCAGCCTGACAAGCTCGGTGCGCATCTGCACGCGCAGCGCCGCGTCGAGGTTCGAGAGCGGCTCATCGAAAAGAAAACCCCTCGGATTGCGCACGATCGCCCTTCCGATGGCGACGCGCTGGCGCTGCCCGCCGGAGAGGGCGCGCGGCTTGCGGCCGAGCAACGGCTCGAGCTGGAGGATGCGGGCCGCCCCATTCACCTTCTGCTCGATTTCGGCCTTCGGCGCTCCGGCCATCTTGAGCGCGAAGCCCATGTTCCCCGCGACCGTCATGTGCGGATAGAGCGCATACGACTGGAACACCATGGCGAGCCCGCGCTTGTCGGGCGGCACCGCGTTCGCGCGCTCGCCGTCGATGAAGAGATCGCCCGAACTGATCTCCTCGAGCCCGGCGATCATGCGCAAGAGCGTGGTCTTGCCGCAGCCCGAGGGGCCGACGAAGACGATGAATTCGCGATCCTCGACGGTAAGATCGACGGATTTCACCGCCTCGAAGCCGCCGTACCACTTGCCCACCTGGCGGAGCTCGAGCGCTGCCATGGCGTTACTTCACCGCGCCGACGGTGAGCCCGCGCACCATGCGGCGCTGGGCAAGGCTGCCGAAGACGAGGATGGGCGCGACGGCGAGCACCGAGGCGGCGGAGAGCTTGGCCCAGAAGAGGCCCTCGGGAGCCGTGTAGCGCGCGATGAAGGTGGCGAGCGTGCCGGCATGCGCGGCGGTAAGGTTGATGCTCCAAAACGCCTCGTTCCAGGAGAGGATGATCGAGAGCAGTGCCGCGGACGCAATCCCGGGCGAGGCGAGCGGCAGCAGCAGATGCGTCATCTGCCCACGCGGACCGACGCCGTCCATCTGCGCCGCCTCCAGGATATCGCGCGGGATGTCGCGGAAGAAGGAATAGAGCATCCAGACCACGATCGGCAGGTTCATCAGGGCATCGACGATGACGAGCGCGGTGCGCGTGTCAAGCAGCCCGGCGTCCCGGCAGATGAGATAGATCGGGACGAGCACGCCGACCGGCGGCAGCATCTTGGTCGAAAGCATCCAGACGAGCAGGTTTTGCGTCCGCTTGCCGGGCTGGAAGGCCATCGCGTAAGCGGCGGGAAAGGCGATCAGGACCGCAAGCGCGGTCGAGGCGACGCTCACGACGATGCTGTTCCCGGCGAAATGGACATAGCCCGATTCCTCGAGTGCCGCGGCAAAGCTCGAGAGCACGGGCCGGAAGAAGAGGAGCGGCGGGATGGCGATCGCCTGCGCCTCGGTCTTGAAGGCGGTGATCACCATCCAGAGGATCGGAAAGAACATGACGAACGCGGCCGCCCAGGCCGCGATCGTCCCTGCCAGCGGTGCCTTCTCTTCCCTCATCCTCCTAGCCCTCGATGTTGCGCGCGACCGCGCTCATCAGGAACACGGCGACGATGTTGGCGAGCACGATCGCAACGATTCCGGCCGCCGAGGCGCCGCCGATGTCGAAGTCGAGCAAAGCGCGGATATAGATCAGATAGGTGAGCGTGGTGGTAGCGCTTCCGGGACCGCCGGCGGTGGTCGTCAGGATCTCGGCGAAGATGGAGAGGAGGAATATCGACTCCATCATGATGGTGATGGCGATGGGGCGGGCCAGATGCGGCAGCACGACGTAAATCACGCGGTTGATACGCCCGGCACCGTCCATGCGCGCCGCCTCGAGCTGGTCGGCATCGAGCGATTGCAGCGCGGTGAGCAATATCAGCGTGGCAAAGGGCGCCCATTCCCAGGCGACGATGATGATGAGCGCGATCATCGGGTCGGTGGTGAACCAGGCGATCGGAGTGAGGCCGACGAGCTTGAAGAGCCAGCCGATGAGCCCGCTGATCGGATTGAACAGGAGGTTCTTCCAGATCAGCGCCGAGACCGGGGGCAGGACGAAGAAGGGAGCGATCACCATCAGCCGCGCGGCCGCGCGGCCCGGGAAGTTCTGATTGAGGAGCAGGGCGAGAACGATGCCGAGCACGATGGTGATGACCAGCACGCTGAGCACGAGCACGAGCGTATTGACGATGGCGGTCCAGAAGTCGGGATCCGTGAAGAGGAGGCTGTAGTTGGTGGCGCCGATGAAGCCGCGCCGCTCGGGGTAAAGCAAGTCATAGCGCTGGAACGAATAGTAGAGCGTCATCGCCAGCGGAACGAACGCCCAGAGGGCGAGCAGGACGACCGCGGGGGAAAGCAGCAGCCAGGACGAGCGCCGGCGATGGCGGGTGAGCGAGCTTCCCGCCATCGCCTCGTGCTGCGACGTGGTCGCGCCCATGGCAGCGCCGGGCAGCGCTACTGGATATAGCCCGCCTGGACCATGCCGCGCTTGGTCGAGGCCTGAGCGCTCGCGAGCGCCTGCTTCACGCTCTCGCGCCCCGCGAGGGCGGCGGCGACATCCTCGCCGACCGTCGTGCCGATGCCCTCGAACTCCGGGATGCCGACGAACTGGATCCCCGTGTAGGGAACCGGGTTCAGGGTCGGGTGAGCGGGATCGGCGGTCTTGATCGCGTCCTCGACCAGCGGCGCGAAGGGCGCGGCCTTCAGGTAGTCCACGTTCTCGTAGGTGGAGAGGCGGGTTCCGGGCGGGGCAGCAACCCAGCCGTCGGTCTTGCCGACGAGGTCGATGTAGGATTTCGAGGTCGCCCAGGCGAGGAACTTCTTGGCGTCCGCCTCATGGCGCGAGGTCGAGGGGATCGCCAGCGCCCATGACCACAGCCAGTGCGACCCGTGCGGCGTGACCGCGACCGGCGCCGGAGCGACGCCGACATCGGCCGCCACCGCCGACTTCGAGGGGTCGAAGAGATAGCCGGCGGCGACGGTCGCATCGATCCACATGCCGCACTTGCCGGTCGAGAAGAGCGCCAGGTTCTCGGTATAACCGTTGGAGGTCGCGTTCGGCGGCCCGTCACGCTTCATCAGATCGACATAGAAGCTGATCGCCTTCTCCCAGGCCGGGCTGGTGAGCTCGGGCTCCCATTTCATGTTGAACCATTGGCCGCCGAACGTGTTCACGAGCGTCGTGAGATACGCCATGTTCTCGCCCCAGCCGGGCAAGCCGCGCAGGCAGACGCCGTAGACGCCCTTGGCAGGGTCGTTGAGCTTGTCGGCAAATTTCGCGATCTCGTCATAGGTCGGCTGGGCCGGCATCGTCAGTCCCGCCGCCTTGAAGAGGTCCTTGCGGTAATAGGTCATCGAGCTTTCGGCATAGAACGGCACGGCATAGAGCGTGCCCTTGTAGGAAAGCGCGCTACGGACGGTCGGGAAGATGTCGGCAAGGTCGTAGGACGCGCCGAGATCGCCGACCGGATCGAGCCAGCCGTTCTTGCCCCACTGCGGCGTCTCCAGCGTGCCCACGGTCACGATGTCGAAGCTGCCGGACTTGGTCGCGATATCGGTGGTGACGCGCTCGCGGAGCGTGTTCTCGTCCAGCACCACCCAGTCGAGCCCGATGCCCGTCTCCTTGGTGAACGCGGGCGAGAGCTTCTGCATGATCAGCATGTCGGGGTTGTTCACCGTCGCGATGGTGAGCGTCGCGCCGGCGGCGCTGCCGGCGCCGGCAAGAAGCAACGCGAGGACCGAGGCGAGCAGCGCGGGGGCAATCCGTTTCTGCATCGGACAATGTCCTTCCTTTGGTTCAAGGCGGGCCTTTGGTTCAAGGCGGGCCTTTGGTTCAAGGCGGGCCTTTGGCTGAAAGCGGGCCTGCGGAAGGAGGGCATGCGATGGCGAAGGCGCGCCATGCACACGGGCCGACGGATCTTCATCCATCATGCGTCTCCTCCGTGGGGCTCGGGGCCGGAGCCCGTTCTTCTTATGATTTGAAGCTAATTTGCTTTCGTTTGGAAAGTCAACTCGATATTTGGCCGGTAATCAGCGCCTGCATCTCGGCGAGGGTGGAGATGCCCTCCATGCCGCCCTGGCGGCTCACCGCGAGCGCGCCGGCCGCATTGGCCGTCCGCACGCACTCCTCGACCGGCATGCCCCGGCGGAGAGAGGCGATGAAGGCGGCGCCGAAGCAATCGCCCGCCCCGGTCGGGTCGGCCTCGGCCACTTCGTAGCCCGGAAGGTCGATCGCGCGCTCGCGGTCATAGTAGCTGGCACCCTTGGCGGCACGCTTGACGACGATGCAGGAGATGCCGAGCCCGAGCAGCTCGGCGATCGCCTCCTCCTCTGTGCGCGCCTCGGTCGGCACCAGAAGCTCCAGTCCGCTGGGCAGGAAGATGTCGCAGTACTGCAGCATGAACTCGAGCCCGGCCCGCATCTCGGCGATGTTCATCATCTCCTTGCGGATATTGGGATCGAAGGAGACCGTGGCGCCGTTCGCCTTCACGATCTCGATCGCCTTCTTCACCTCGTCGATGAGGTGAAAGGAGAAGAGCGAGGACCCCATGATGTGGAAATGGCCGCACGCTTCGAGCAGCGCACGGGCCGGCGCATCGAGCTCGGTCCGGCCGGCGGCGCTCAATTTGAGATTGAAGAGGAAATCGCGCTCCCCGTCGTCGCGATAGCGCACGAACGCGCTCGCCGTGACATGGTCCTCGTGCACGCGGATGGCGCTCACGTCGACGCCGTAGCGCTTCAGCCGCTCGATGTTGAGCCAACCGAAATCATCGTCCCCGACGCCGGCGATGATGCCGGCGGGATGGCCGAGGCGGGCGACCTGGGAGATGAAGATGGCGGGCGCGCCGCCGGGGAACGGGCCCCTCAAGTTGAGGGGCTCATGGAAGCCGCGGCCGCGCTCGACCGCCAGGATATCCACCAGGATCTCGCCCATGGTGACGATCTTGCCGGGCTTCGCGGGCGGCAACGTCATGGAGCGGGCGCCCGGAATCGAGAGAACAGCGAGGCGGCGCCTTGCTCTTCGCCGGCCGGGCGGAAACCCGCGGCGAGCAGCGCCTCGCGCGAGTGCTCGCTCGGCGGCATCGGGAAGATCGCATCGGTGGCGAGGGCGAGCGGAATCGCCGAAGGCCGCTTCTCGAGCGAGAGCGAGGCCCGTGTCAGGAGCACGATGCCGCGCTCGGCGCGGCGGCAGGCGGCGGCGCAGAATCGCTCGGCCTCTTTCGAGGCGAGCAGCAAGGTGCCGTCGCTGCTCAGCATTTCCGCCTGCATGAGGAAGTGGGTGATCGGATAAAGCTCGAGGCTGCGGAGCGCGGCCGTGCCTTCGAGCGAGGCCGCGTCAGGCCCGATCTCGCCGCCCAGCACATGCACGCGGCCGTCGAGCAGGGCGCAAGCGAGCGGGACCGAGTCGAGCGAGGCGAGGACCACCGAGAGCCCCTGGATCTCGGCGAGCAGCGGAATGACCTGCACCGGAAGCTCGCCATGCCCGATGAGCAGGGTGTGGCCTGTCGCGATCACGCTTCGGGCAAGCCGCAGCATCGGCAGCGCCTGGGACCTGGCGAGCCCGCCGGGCGGCGGCCGTTCGTGCGGGCGGGCGCCCTTCGCGGCGATCGCCTTGCCGAAGCTGCGAACCAGCAGCCCTTGCTCTTCGAGATAATTGAGGTCGGCGCGGATGGTGACGGTCGAGACGGCGAGCGCCTCGCTCAGCTCGTCCACGCGCATCTGCCCATGCTGGCGGATCCATTCGGCGATCTTCAGGCGGCGCTGCAGCAAGGCACTGCGGTTCCCGAAGGTCACGGACCTACCCGGCGGGGGCCTATCCGGCGGAGAACGCTGGGGCCGGGCATGAGACGAAGGACGATCCCCTCCCCATGGTTTTTCTGCGATCCACGGGTCCGCTTCTATGACGAAAGCAGATTCCTTTCAACACGAAAGGGCCGGCCCAGCCCGCAGGCCGGGCCGGCCCCGCCCTCAGGATCTAGGTCAATGGTGCCCGGGATGGGCGTACCAGTCGCGGAACACCGCATCCGCGTTCTGCTGCTGCGCCGACGGCATCGCGGCATAGAGGGTCTGGAAGGCGGCGGCCAGCGCTTCCATGTCCTTCGCGTGCCGCGCCGCGAGATCGGCGTACGACTGCATGTTCTGCACGGCGGTCATCGTCGGGAGCGCGGCGCCGCGCTGCTCGAACGCCTGGTGCATGCCGGCGGAGCCCTCGCGCATCACCTGGGCGAACTTGTCCCACTCGGCCTGCTCGGCGGGCGTGATCTGCAGCATGGCGTGCATCTGGTCGATATACGCGTCCACGCCTTCGGGGCCGCTATGGCTGGGCGCGGCCGCCTGCGGCGCCGGCGCGGCGGTCTGCGCGAAGGCGCCGGCCGGCAGCGCCAGCGGCGCGAGCAGGGCAACGAGCGCAAGCCAGGATCTCACGGTCAATTTCGCATTCATGGGACGGTCGCTTTCCTCAATAGCCGTAATAGGCGGGCGGCGGCGGGGCGTAATAGGCCGGCGGCGGCGGCGGGGCATAGACCACGGGCGGCGGGGCGTAATAGGCGGGCGGCGGCGGGGGCGCCAGCGCGCTGCCGATCACGGCGCCGATGCCGAGGCCAAGCAGCGCGCCGCCGATCGCGGCCCCTGCGGCATTGCCGTCCCCGCAGCACCCGCCATGCCAGTTCGGCGGCGGCCCGCCGTGATACCCGGGCGGCGGCCCGCCGTGATAGCCGGGCGGCGGTCCGCCGTGCCCCGGGGGCGGGCGGTACGGCTGCGCGGCCGCCGGCAGTGCTCCCGGCACGGCCAGCGCCGCACCGAGCGCGAGCGCCGCCACCATGCAAGGCAATCTCGATCGAACCATGGCATCTCTCCCTCTCGAGGGATGTTCCGTGCCCCGCCAATCGTACGCAAAGATGGTTTCTCTGCGACCGGATTGGCCCCGCACCGCGGCACGCGACGGCGACGCCTAATCCATCACCGCCGCGTGCTCGACCGGCAAGCCCGCGTGCGCAGCGCGGCGCATCAGAAAGATAAGAAAAAGAATCGGCAGCGAGGTGAAGATCATCAGCTTGAAATCGGCGAGATAGGCGATGATCTGCGCCTGCTGATCGACCACCTGGTTGAGCATCGCAGCTCCCGCCGGCGTCGCCGGATCGAGGAAGCGATGGATCGCCGGGTTGTCCTGGAAGAGCCTCCGGAACGGCGTGACGAGCCCCGCCAGATCGGCGTGCTCCTGTTGCGTCACACGGTCGAGCAGCGCGGAGGTGACGGAGACGCCGATCGCGCTGCCGAAATTGCGAAAGAGGCTCAAGAGCGCGGTGCCGTCGGTGCGGAACGCGAGCGGCAGCGTCGCGAACGCCATCACTTGCAGCGGCGTGAACACGAAGCCGAGCCCCGCCCCCTGCAGCACGATCACCCAGGCGACCGCGCGCGGCGCCACGTCCGGCGTCCAGCCGAGCATCAGCCAGAGCGAGTATTCGAGCAGCACGATGCCCACCACCATCAGGATGCGCGGATCCATCCGGTCGGAGAGCCTTCCCGAGACCATCATCGCGAAGAGCGTGCCGACGCCGCGCGGCGCGAGCACCAGCCCCGCCGTCTGCACCGGATAGTTGCCGAGATCCTGCAGATAGGGAGCGAGCAGCGCCGAGCTCGCCACCAGCACGAGCCCGGCCGAGAACATCACCAGCATGCAGGCGGTGAAGTTGACGTCACGAAAGATCGCCGGCGGGATGAAGGGTTTTTCCGCGGTGAAGAGATGGACGAGGAACAGATAGAGCCCGGTTCCGGCGAGCACCGCCTCGACGATGATCTCCCGCGAGCTGAACCAGTCCTTGAGCTCGCCGCGGTCGAGCATCATCTGCAGCGCGCCGATGCCGAGCGCCAGCACCGCGAAGCCGAGCCAGTCGAAGCGCAGGCTCACGTTGCCGCGCAGCCGGCGCATGAAGAACATCAGCCCGAGCATCGAGACGATGCCGAACGGCACGTTGACGTAGAACACCCACCGCCAGCTGTAGAACTCGGTCAGGTAGCCGCCGAGCGTCGGCCCCATGATCGGCCCCACCATCACGCCCATGCCCCAGATCGCCATCGCCTGGCCGCGCCGCGCCACGGGATAGATATCGAGCATGATCGACTGCGAGAGCGGCACCAGTGCGGCGCCGAAGCAGCCCTGGGCGAGCCGGAACAGCACGATCTCGCCCAGCGACTGCGCCGCCCCGCAGAGCATCGAGGTCACCGTGAAGCCGGCCAGCGAGACCACGAAGAGGTTCCGCCGCCCGAAGCGCGCCGCGAGCCATCCCACCGGCGCGGTCATGATCGCCGCGGCGATGATGTAGGAGGTGAGCACCCAGGTGATCTGGTCGTAGGTCGCGGAGAGGCTGCCCTGCATGTACGGCAGTGCGACGTTGGCGATCGTCGAATCGAGCGCCTGCATCAGCGTGCCGATCATGCAGCAGAGGGTGATGATGCCGCGATGCGGCACCACCCCTCCGGGGCCCGCGGCCGGCGCCGCGCCGGGCGCAGTCATTGCGAGTGGCCTACCAGAGGTCGGAGAGCCGCCGATGATGCCCGGTGTCGATCGAGACCTCGACGCTCATGCCCGCGCGCAGCGGCGGGTCGCCGGGCTCGCGGTCGATCCGCACCCGGAGCGGAACGCGCTGCACCACCTTCACCCAGTTGCCCGAGGAATTCTCGGCCGGCAGCAGCGAGAAGGCGGAGCCCACCGCCGGGCTGATGCTTTCGACGCTGCCGTGCCAGACGCGCCCGGGATAGGTGTCCACGATCACCGTCGCCGGATCGCCCACTCTGACCCAGGTGAGGTCGGTCTCCTTGGGATTGGCCGTGACCCAGACATGCTCGCTCGAGACGAGCCCGAAGGCCGCCGTCCCGGCCGCGAGATACATCCCGCGCTGAAGCTGGCTCACGTCGGTGACGACGCCGGAATAGGGCGCGCGGACGACGGAATGATCGAGCTCGCGCTCCGCCTCCGCCACCCGCGCCGCCGCCGCCTGATATTGCGGCAGCGACGCGGCCGCTGCGTCGGGGCTGCCGCCGAGCTTGGCGAGCTGCACGGCAGCCCTGCCCTTGAGGGCGGCCACCGTCGCCCTGTCCGCGGCCACCTTGAAGCGCGCATCGTCGTACTCCGCGCGCGGCACGCCGCCGGTGGCGACGAGCCGTCCATAGCGATCGAGATTCGCCTGGTCGGAGCTGAGATTAGCCTCCGCGGTCGCGACGTCGCTCAGCATCCGCCGGTAGTCGTCCTGCATCGACGTGAGCGTGAGCGCGGTCTCGGCAAGATTGGCCTTGGCGCCCGCCAGCGCGATATCGAACTTGCGGGGATCGAGGCGGAAGAGAACCTGGCCCTTGGCGACCGTCTCGCCCTCGCGCACGGCAACGTCCGAGACGATGCCGGAGACGTCGGTCGAGATCGAGAGCTTGTCGGCCTCGATGTAGGAATCGTCGCTGCCGACGTAGGTGCCGCCCTCGACCCAGAAGGCCGCCGAGGCCACCACCACCGCAATCACCCCCCCGATCATCAGGAGCGGCCGCAAGAGTCCGCTCCGCCGACGCCGCCTCGTCTCGACGGCGGCATCGCCCGCAACCCGCGGGTTGGCGCCCGCGGCCGCCGTCGCCTGCGACATCAGGCGACCTCCTTGGCCACCTCGCGCGGTCGCGGCCGCACCTCCGCGCTCAGTGTCGCCTTCATGCGGGCGAGCCCCTCGGTCATCCGCGCGATCGCCGGCGCGTCCAGGCCGGCCGTGACCAGGGCCACCATCTCCGCGCGGTGCCGCTCGATCTCGGCCAAGACCGGCAGCGCGGCGGGGCGAAGATGCAGCCGCCAAATCCGCCGGTCGGCCGGGTCCGGCCGGCGCTCGACCATGCCGCGCGCCTCCAGCCGGTCGACCAGCCGCGCAACCGTGATCGGCTCGACCTCGATCAGCTCCGAGAGCTCCTTCTGCGACAGCCCCGGCTGCCGCTCAAGCCAGATCAGCATCACCCACTGCGCGCGGGTCATGCCGTTGCCGCGTGCGCGCTTGTCCGATTCGATGCGGAGCAGGCGGGCCACGTCGTGCAGGAGGAAGAGAAGATCGTTGGTCGGAATGGTCATTGTCCGCCGGATGAGATCACCGCGCGATAATAACCCGGCTTATGGTCATCATCCACTATGGAAGCCATGCACGCCGCGCCGATCCGATCCGCGCCTTTCATCGCGCCGCACGCGCAGGCTGTGTCGTGGTGCCGGCGCGGCCGGTGGCCTATGATCCGGTGGTCGTCCGGTCCTACGTATTCGCGGTCTATTGATCGCTCGGGGAGGCCTGCTGAGGGATCGCCCCTAGGAATCGCCCCAAGGAATCGACAATGGGTGAGGCGCTGACGGACGGGTCGCCGCTCCGGCATGGCGGGCGGCCCTCGCGTGCGGAGTCGGAAAAGATCGAGGGGCGCATCCTCGATGTCGCGACGGGGCTCTTCTTCCGACACGGCTTCGCCGCCACCAGCATGGAGCAGGTGGCGGTCGGCGCGCATATCTCGAAGCGCACGCTCTACGCCCGGTTCCGCGACAAGGCCACGCTCTTCCGTGGCGTGGTGGACCGCCAGGTGGGCCTTTGGCGCGCCACGTTCGAAGCGCGTGCGGAGCGGCTTCAGCCGCTCGCCTCCGCGCTCAAGGAAGCGGCGGAGGGCATCCTGCGCGTGGCGCTCGAGCCCGAGGCGCTCGCACTGCACCGGATGGTCGTCGCGGAGGCCGAGCGGTTTCCCGAGCTCGCCCGCACCCTCTCGGCTGCCGGCGCGTCCGGGGTCGAGTGGCTCGGCGAGCTGCTCCGCCGCTCACCCGAGATCGGTCCGCTCTCGCCCGACGAGGTCGCCTTCGCGGCCGAGCAGTTCCTGATGCTGGTGGTGAGCGCGCCGCGCCGCCGGGCGCTCGGCCTCGGCCGGCCGCTGGACGCCGCTGGCCTTGCCGCCTGGGCCGAACGGTCGGTGGCTCTTTTCCTCGAAGGCGTCCGCCGCAGCGGTTAGCCGGCCTGGCTCGCCGCCCCGGTGCCCTGCAGCTCCGAATTGATGCTCGTGAGCTGGGTGTCGATATTGCGCAGCAGCGACATGGCCTGATTGCGCTGGTCGCCATGGTGCCCATTCGCACCGGAGGCGGCTGCGGTCTGCGAGGTGCCTTGATCGCCGCTACCGCTCGTCGTGCCGCCGGTCCCGCTCGCGGCCGTTGCGTTGCCCGTGGTCCCGGACTGCATCTGCATCTGCAAGAGCCAGTTCTGGAAATCGGCGAGCAGCGAGCCGAGGCCGAGCGTGCTGCCGCTCGTCGTCGAGGTGCCGGAAGTGGTCGAGCTGCTGCCCTGGCTCTCGGCGACCGAGAAGTCCGGTATCGCGTCGGTGCCAGTCGTGCCGGAGGAACCGGCCGAAGAGGCGGCCGACGAGGAGGACCCGGTGTA
Organism: uncultured Pseudomonadota bacterium; assembly: GCA_963745975.1. GTDB lineage: Bacteria > Pseudomonadota > Alphaproteobacteria > Acetobacterales > Acetobacteraceae > JAKAWQ01. The sequence goes on along the minus strand of CAVUZJ010000005.1, from coordinate 408,196 downwards.
AAGGTACGGATTGGCCCAGGGGTTGCTGCTGACGGCGCCGATCGACATGGGAGCGGTCCTTGCGCGGTTTGTCCTGCCGAACTGCCGATGCACCTCCCATGCCATCGCCGAACCCGCGCGGCGCGGCCGAGTCCCGCGCCAGCCGGCACGATCTGCCGGGCAGGTCTTACCCCTTGGGAAAAAGCTCCCGGGGCGAAGGTTCCGTGCGGCTGTATTCGATCGCGCAATAAGGCCCGCCCTGGTAGCGCTCCTCGACCGGGTTGCCGCTCACCTTCCCCGCCTGCGCCGCGATGAAGGGATCGGCCGAATCCTCCGGCGCCCAGCCGATGACGCCGCGCCCGTCGCGGCCCCAGAAGCCGCGCTCATTGTTCGAGGCGCCCCAGATCACCAGCGTGCCGACGCGCGGGGCGAGCGTCGCGCGCTTCACAAGACGAAGCAGGTCCGCGTAGGAAAGCCAGATCGCGAGCGTGCGCGCATTGTCCACCGTCGGACGCGAGCCGCCGATGCGGAGATTGACGTTCTCGACCCCATGCTTGTCCCAGTACATCCGCCCCATCAGCTCGCCATAGGCCTTCGAGACGCCGTAGTACCCGTCGGGACGCAGCTGGCAGTCATGGTCGAGCCGCACCTCCCGCTCGTGGAACCCGATCGCATGGTTGGACGAGGCGAACACGACGCGCGCGCCTTCCCGCCGCGCCGCCTCGTAAACGTGGTAGAGGCCGAGGAAATTCGGCGCGAGCACCTCGGAAAAGGGCCGTTCCACCGAAACGCCGCCGAAATGCAGGATCGTCCCGCAGCCTTCGGCGAGCCTCAGCATCGCCACTCCGTCGGCGAGGTCCGTCTGCGTGAAGCGCGCCCCCCTTGGCAACTCATCGGGAAAAGGAACGATGTCGGTCAGCCGCAAGGTCCAGCCGGCCTCGCCGAGGCCCTTCGCCAGCACGCGGCCGAGCGCGCCCGAGGCGCCGGTGAGCAGTACGGGTCGCGCCGGTAGCTCCGCCATCGTCTTTCTCCCTATTTCTTTGCCGCGAGGTTCTTAAGGCGGCGCCGCTTCCGGTCAACCGGCCCGCCCTTGCCCGCCCTTGCCCGGCCCGGCAGCCTCGCCCCATGGAGACGCTCGCCGCCACCGCCGCCCTGCTCGACGCGGGGAAAATCTCCTCCCGCGCGCTGATCGAGGCGTGCCTCGCCCGCATCGCCGACCCGGCCGGGGAGGGCGCGCGCGCCTTCCGCGCGGTCCACGCCGACCAGGCGCGCGCGATGGCGGACGCCATGGACGGGCTCCGCCGCGCCGGCCGCGCGCCCGGACCCTTCGCCGGCATCCCAATCAGCCTCAAGGACCTCTTCGATATCGCCGGCGAGCCAACCCCGGCCGGATCGCGCGTCCTCGCCAAGGCCCCGCCGGCCCCGCGCCACGCCACCGTCGTCGCCCGCCTGCTCGCCGCGGGCCTGATCCCGATCGGCCGGACCAACATGACCGAGTTCGCCTACTCCGGCCTCGGCATCAATCCGCATTTCGGCACGCCGCTCTCGCCCTGGGACCGCGCCTCCCGCCGCATCCCGGGCGGCAGCTCCTCGGGCGCCGCCGTCTCGGTCGCCGACGGCATGGCGCTCGCCGCCCTCGGCACCGACACCGGCGGCTCCTGCCGCATCCCCGCCGCCTTCTGCGGCCTGGTCGGCTACAAGCCGACCGCCCGCCGCGTGCCGCTCGCCGGCGTGCTTCCGCTCGCACCGAGCCTCGATTCCGTGGGCCCGCTTGCCCCCTCGCTCGCCTGCGCCGCGATCATCGACGCAATCCTCGCCGGCGCCGATCCCCTGCTCCCCCGCGCCGCATCGCTCTCCGGCCTCCGCTTCACGATCCCGGCCCCCTTCGCCCTCGAGGGAATGGACGACGCGGTCGCCGCCGCCTTCGACGCCGCCTGCCGCAAGCTCTCCGCCGCCGGCGCACGCATCGAGGAACGCGACTTCCCACCTCTTTCCCGGCTGCCCACGCTCGGCGAAAAAGGCGGCATCGTCGCCGCCGAGGCCTACGCCTGGCACCGCGAACTCCTTTCTGACCACGCCGCCGGCTACGACCCCCACGTCGCCCGGCGCATCGCGCAGGGCGCCAAACAGACCGCCTCCGATTACATCGCGCTCCACGAGCGCCGCGCCGCGCTGATCCGCGAGATGGACGAGGCCACCTCCGGTATCGACGCGCTCCTCATGCCGACCGTGGCGGTCGCCCCGCCGCGCCTCGCCGATCTCGAGGCGGACGAGGCCTACACGCGCATCAATCTCCGCGTCCTGCGCAATACCGTGCTCGCCAATCTGCTCGACCGCTGCGCCGTGAGCCTGCCCATTCATCCGCCCGGGACGGCACCGGTGGGCCTGATGCTCACGGGCGAGACCATGGGCGACGCCCGGCTCTTCGCGATCGCCGCCGCGGTGGAAGCAGCCCTCGCTTCCTGATCGCAGCACACTGGCGCAGCCACCGCCCGTTCGAGCAGAATGGATACGATGTCGCGGCGCAGCTTGCAGATCTCGCCCGAGCTGATGCTCCGGGCCTATCGCGCCGGCCTCTTCCCGATGGCCGAGACGCGCCGCGGCGACCGGCTCTATTGGCTCGACCCCGAATTGCGCGGGGTGCTGCCGCTCAACCGCTTCCACCTGCCCCACCGCCTCGCCCGCACCGTCCTCCGAGGCCCCTTCGCGGTCACCGCGGACCGCGACTTCCCCACCGTCATCGCCTCCTGCGCGCATGCCCGCCCTGGAAGAGAAGACACCTGGATCAACACCGAGATCGAAACCCTCTTCAACGAGCTCGCCCACCGCGGCCACGCCCACTCCGTGGAGGTCTGGGAGGAGGAGCGCCTGGTGGGCGGCCTCTACGGCGTCTCGCTTGGTGCTGCCTTCTTCGGGGAAAGCATGTTCAGCTTCGCGCGCGACGCCTCCAAGGTCGCCCTCGTCCACCTGGTCGCACGGCTTCGCATCGGCGGCTACCGGCTGCTCGATACGCAGTTCGTCACCAGCCACCTCGCCCAGTTCGGCGCCGTCGAGATCCCGCGCGAAGCCTATCGCGCCGAGCTGGTCGCGGCACTGGAGGTGGACGCGTCCTGGACTGCCGCACCGGACGAGGCCCGGCTCGCGGCCGAGATCCTGGCGCTGGCGCGCGACGCGGCCTGAGAAAGACAAGGCCAGGGGCTCTGCCCCTGGACCCCGCCAGGGCCTTGAGGCCCTGGACCCCCCGACCTTAAGGCGTTGGCCGCCCCGCCGGCGGTGCCGGGTCTCGGGATGGTGGGGGGCGGGCCTGTTCGGCGCGGCATTTGCCCTGCCCATGCCTTTGGCGCGTACGCGCCAAAGGCATGGGCAGGGCAAATGCCGCGCCGAGACGCTAGGCATAGCGCTGGGACGCCGGGCGTCAGCCTCGCTGCCGGGTCGGGCAAACGGTCGGGGTCCAGGGGCAGAGCCCCTGGCCTGATCGCGCCCCAAGCCTCCGACTGGCCGCTTGACCCGCGCCGCCGCCAGTCCCAGCTTCGCCCCGTCTTCGTAGGAGGATTTGATGCCGCCACGCCTCGCTTCCGGTCTCGGCGCGCTTGCACTTGTGCTGGGCGCGGCGTCGGCTTGGGCCAATGATCAGCCGCCGCTCGTTCCCACGCGCGACGTCGCCGTAACCTATCGCGTGCAGGACCCCCCCAGTCAGCAGGACCCCCAGGGGGCGACGCATGTGTTGCACATGTATTTCGACGCCGCCGACCAGCGTGTGCATATCGACGTGTCCGGCCAGCCCGGCTTCCTGGTGATCGATCACAAGGGGGGTGTGGTGACGGCAGTCGACGACGCGACGCACAGCTACGAGCAGGGGCAAGCGCCGCCGGGCATGGGGGAGCTGATGTTCCGCACCCCTGATCTGCAGCTCGTCCGCCGCGGTACGGCGACGGTGGCGGGCCAGCCCTGCACCGTGTGGGAGATGTCCGCGGCCGGCCAGGTCCAGGGCGACGCCTGCATCACCGCCGATGGCGTTGTGCTGCGCGGCCAGCCGGCGAGTGCGCCCACGCCAAACACGGGGATCGTGGCGACCTCGGTGACCTACGGCCCGCAGCCCGCCTCGCTCTTCATGGCACCCACGGGCTACCAGCGCATCCAGCCGAACCTTCCTCCGCCGGGGCCGCCGGCCGGCGCCCCCGCCCCCGCGAAGCCGTGAGCCTGGCGCCGCCCGCCACCGCAAGGTCATGAGCGGAGCGAGGCGGCGCGCCCCTTGGCGGGATCGCAGCGGCCGCCTCTCGGCCCTCAAGACCGTCGTCTTCGTGCTTTTGCCGCTGCCGGCGCTGGTGCAGGCGGTCGCCTGGGCGGTCGACGGCGTGGCCGGTCATCCCTCCCAGACGGTCCTGCTGCTCACCGGCTTCTGGTCGGACCGGCTCCTGGTGGCCACGCTCGCGGTAACGCCCCTTGCGGTGGTCTTCGCGCTGCCGCGGCTCACTCTGGTGCGGCGGATGCTGGGCGTCGCGGCGGCCGCCTACGCCGCGGCGCACCTCGTCGTCTATGCCTTCCAGCAGGGCTTCGCGTGGGGCTTCATCACCGTCCAGATGGTGAGCCATCCGGTGCTGACCGTCGGCCTCGCCTCCGTCGTCGCGCTCGCCGCGCTCGCGTTCACCTCGACGGACGGTTGGGTGCGCCGCCTCGGCCGCGGCTGGAAGCGGCTCCATCTCCTCGTCCATCCCGCCATTGTCCTGGCCCTCCTCCACAGCTTCATGGAGGCGCCGGCGAACGTGACGCTCTCCGCCACCTGCGCCGGCCTCTATCTCTGGCTGCTTGGCTGGCGGTTCCTGCCCAAGGGTGCGCGCCGCCGGCCGCTCGCCCTGCTCGGCCTCGCATGCGTTGCCGCCATCGCCACCGCCGGGCTCGAGGCGGGCTGGTACGCGCTCGCCACCGGCCTGCCGTGGCCGCGCATCCTCGGCGCCAATCTTTCCCTCGAGGCCGGTGTTCGGCCTGCCCAATGGGTGGCGCTCGGCGGGCTGGCCATCGCCGGCGCGACGGCTGCGCGGCGGATCGGACCCAGGCTGATGACCCGGCTCTTCGCTTCGGCTATCAGCCTTCCGGCAAGAGAGACCGAGCGGTGAACGAGACCCCCCTGGCCCAACGCTCGAACAGCCTGCGCACCGGCCCGGACGCGCGCGGGCGCTTCGGTGCCTATGGCGGCCGCTTCGTCGCCGAGACGCTGATGCCGCTCGTCCTCGAGCTCGAGCGCGCGTACGAGGAAGCCAAGCGCGACCCGGAATTCCGCGCCGAGCTCGATTACCATCTCGAGCATTACGTCGGCCGGCCGAGCCCGCTCTGGCATGCCGCCCGCCTCTCGCGCGCGCTCGGAGGGGCCCGCATCTATTTCAAGCGCGACGAGCTCAACCACACGGGTGCGCACAAGATCAACAACTGCCTCGGCCAGATTTTGCTCGCCCGGCGCATGGGCAAGACGCGCATCATCGCCGAGACCGGCGCCGGCCAGCATGGTGTCGCCACCGCGACCGTCTGCGCGCTCTTCGGCCTGCCCTGCACGGTCTATATGGGCACCACCGACGTCGAGCGGCAGAAGCCCAACCTCTTCCGCATGAAGCTCTTGGGCGCCGAAGTCCGCCCCGTTTCCGCCGGCGCCAGCACGCTCAAGGACGCGATGAACGAGGCGCTGCGCGACTGGGTCGCCAATGTCCGTGACACCTATTACCTGATCGGAACGGTCGCCGGCCCCCATCCCTATCCGATGATGGTCCGCGACTTCCAGAGCGTGATCGGCGAGGAGGCGAAGGCGCAGCTCCACGCGGCCGAGGGCCGGCTGCCGGACGTCGCGATCGCCTGCATCGGCGGCGGCTCGAACGCGATGGGCCTCTTCCATCCCTTCCTCGACGATCCTTCCGTCCGGCTGATCGGCGTCGAGGCGGCGGGCGAGGGGCTCGATTCCGGCCGCCAGGCCGCGAGCCTGCTGCGCGGCCGCCCCGGCGTGCTGCACGGCAACTGCACCTACCTGCTCCAGGACGAGGACGGGCAGATCCTCGAGGCCCATTCGATCTCGGCGGGGCTCGATTACCCGGGCATCGGCCCGGAGCATTCCTGGCTGCACGACATCCACCGCGCCGAGTACGTCGCGGCGACCGACGAGGAGGCGCTCGCCGCCTTCGAGCTCTGCGCGAAAACCGAGGGGATCATTCCGGCACTCGAGCCCGCGCACGCGCTTGCCCATGTCATGAAGATCGCGCCCGCGATGCGCGCCGACGAGATCATCCTCATGAATCTCTGCGGCCGCGGCGATAAGGACATCTTCTCCGTCGCCGACCGCCTCGGGGTCACGCTTTGAGCCGCATCGCCGCGCGCTTCGCAAGCCTCCGCCGCGCCGGCCGCGGCGCGCTGATCCCCTTCCTCGAGGCATACGATCCGGACGCGGAGACGAGTGCAGCGATGCTTAATGGTTTGCCGGCGGCGGGCGCGGACCTGATCGAGATCGGCATGCCGTTCACAGATCCGATGGCGGACGGGCCGATCATCCAGGCCGCCGGACGGCGCGCGCTCGACGCCGGTGCGACGCTCCGGCGCACGCTCGCGATGGTGCGCAATTTCCGCGCAGGCGACGCGGACACGCCCGTCATCCTCATGGGCTATCTCAACCCGATCCTCGCCTATGGAACCGAGCCCTTCGCCCGCGACGCCGCCGCATCCGGCGTGGACGGGTTGATCGTCGTCGATCTCCCGCCCGAGGAAGCGGATCTCCTGCTGCCGCACGCCAAGGCGAACGGGCTCGACGTGATCCGCCTCGTCGCCCCCACCACCGACGATGCGCGGCTTCCGAAGGTGCTCGAGGGCAGCTCAGGCTTCGTCTATTACGTCAGCATCACCGGCATCACCGGCACCCGGAGTGCGACGGGCGCGGAGCTGGCGGCGAATATCCCGCGCCTCCGCCGCGCGACCGCCTTGCCGATCGCGGTCGGCTTCGGCGTCAAGACGCCGGCGCAGGCGGCCGAGGTCGTCCAGATCGCCGACGCCGCCGTGGTCGCGTCCTCGCTGATCGCGACGCTGGCCGCCTCGCTCGACGCCAAGGGCCGCGCAGCCGGCGATACCGTCGCGCGCGTGCTCGCCGATGTCCGCGCGCTCTCCTCGGGCGTGCGCGGCGCGCGGCTTGCTGCATGAGCTGGGCCGCATGAGCTGGCTCTCCGAATATGTGCGGCCGAAGATCCGCACGCTGCTCGGAAGGCGCGAGGTGCCGGAGAATCTCTGGCACCAATGCCCCGCCTGCCAGCAGATGATCTTCCACCGCGACCTCGAGAAAAGCCTCAAGGTCTGCCCGCACTGCCAGCATCATCTGCGCGCGACCGCGACCGAACGCCTCGGCTGGACGTTCGATGCGGGCGAGTACACCCGGATCGAGCTGCCGAAAGTCCCCGCCGACCCGCTACGCTTCCGCGACCAGAAGCGCTATTCCGAGCGTCTGCGCGAGGCGCGCGAAAAAACCGGCCTCGATGACGCGCTCATCGTCGCGCACGGAACCATCGGCGGGCACAAATCCGTCGTCGCGGCGATGGAGTTCTCCTTCATGGGCGGCTCGATGGGGGCCGCGGTCGGCGAAGGGATCCTCGCCGCGGCGCGCCTTGCCACGCTCCAGCAGGCTTCCCTCGTCGTCTTCACCGCCTCAGGCGGGGCGCGCATGCAGGAAGGCGCGATCAGCCTGATGCAGATGCCGCGCACCGTGCTCGCGGTGCGCATGGTCAAGGATGCGGGCCTGCCCTACATCGTCGTGCTGACCGATCCCACCACCGGCGGCGTCACCGCGAGCTTCGCCATGCTGGGCGACGTGGCCCTTGCCGAGCCCGGCGCGCTGATCGGCTTCGCCGGCCAGCGGGTGATCGAGCAGACGGTGCGCGAGAAGCTGCCCGAGGGATTCCAGCGCGCGGAATATCTCCACGCGCACGGCATCGTCGATCAGGTGGTGCCGCGCGGCGAGCTTGCCGCGACACTCGCGCGCATCATCGGCCTGCTGACGGTCAAGGAAGCGGCTTGAGCGTCACCACCGAGGGCCGCATCGATCCCCTGATCGCGCGGCTGCACGCGCTCCATCCCCGCCTCATCGATCTCAGCCTCGAGCGCCTGCAAGCCCTTTTGGCGCGCCTCGGCCATCCCGAGCGGCGCCTGCCGCCCGTCATCCACATCGCCGGCACCAACGGCAAGGGCAGCACCATCGCGTTCCTCCGCGCGATCGCGGAGGCGGCCGGGCGGCGCGTGCACGTCTATACCTCGCCGCACCTCGTGCGCTTCAACGAGCGGATCCGCATCGCGGGGACGCTCGTCACCGACGCAGCCCTGGCCGACGCGCTCGAGGAGCTCGAGCGCATCAATGCGGGCGCGCCGATCACCGTCTTCGAGATGGTGACCGCGGTTGCTTTTTTTCTCTTTGCCGCGCAGCCCGCCGACCTCTGCCTGCTGGAGGTCGGGCTCGGCGGGCGGTTCGACGCGACCAACGTCATCCCCCCGCCGGCCGCATCCGCCATCACCTCGATCTCGCTCGACCACCAGGAATTCCTGGGCGATACGCTCGCCGCCATCGCCTTCGAGAAGGCGGGCATCATCAAGGCGGGCGTGCCCGTGGCGACCGGCGCGCAGGCGCCCGAGGCGCTCGCCGTCATCCGCCAACAAGCCTCCCACCTCCACGCACCCTTCCTCGCCCGCTTCGAGGCGTGGGACGTCGCACCGCTCGCGGAGGGCTTCCGCTATCGCGACGCAACCCACCTCCGCGACCTGCCGCCGCCGGCGCTGCCTGGCCCTTTCCAGCTCGACAATGCCGGCATCGCGCTCGCCGCCCTCGACGCCGCGGGCCTCGCGATTCCCGAAGCGGCGATCGCCGCCGGCCTCCGCCGCGCCGAATGGCCCGCGCGCCTCCAGCGCCTCACCGGCAAACTCGCCGCAAGCCTCCCCGCCGGCTTCTCGCTCTGGCTCGACGGCGGGCACAATCCGGGCGCCGGCGCCGCGCTCGCCGAGCATCTCGCGGCGTGGCGCGATCAGCCCTTGCACCTGATCGTCGGGATGAAATCGAGCAAGGACATCGCGGGGTTCCTCGCCCCGCTTCTGCCGCTCGCGGACAAGGTCTTCGCCGTGGCCGAGCCAGGGCAATATCTCGCGGCCCCGATCGCCGAGATTATCGCCGCTTCGGCCGGACGAGCGGAGCCGGGACCGACCGTTGCCGCTTCACTCGCTTCACTCGCGGGCGAGGCGCGGGGCAGGATCCTGATCAGCGGCAGCCTCTATCTCGCGGGCGAGGTGCTCAAGCAGGATTGCCTGTAATGCAGGGAAAAAACAGGGAATTCTCGGGCCCGGGCGTCCGAAACGGCCGATTCCGCGCCCGAAACGCCAGCCGGATCAGGGGCTTAGAGGAGAAATTCCCTACGCGAGCAGTGCAGGGAATTTTCTGGCCCCATCAGGGAAAAAAATCGGCGTAACAGGGAATACGGATTTCCGCCTTTCCTCACCACGATCATTCTCGTGGCCGACGCGTATTCACAGATCAGCGGGCGCTCCCTAGAGTGCCGAGCTCGCCCGCGGAGAATTTTCCCCATGAATGCGGCCAACCGGGACCCGCACCTGATCACCGACGAGAGCACGCTGGCGGCGCTGTACGGCGCCCCGTCGGAGCCGTCGCTGCGCAAGGAGGTGGATCACGTTCCGCCGATTTATCGCGCCTTCATCGAGGCCGCGCCGTTCGTGGCACTGGCGACGGCGGGACCGGGCGGACTCGATGTCTCGCCGCGCGGCGATCCGCCGGGGTTCGTCGTGGTAAGCGATGAGCGCACCCTGCTGATCCCGGACCGGCGCGGCAACAACCGCATCGACTCGCTCCGCAACCTGATCCATGACCCGCGGCTCGCGCTCCTGTTCCTGATTCCGGGCGCGGGCGAAACCTTGCGGGTGAACGGACGCGGCGCGATCTCGGTGGCGCCCGAACTGCTCGCGCGCTTCCCGGCCCAGGGCAAGCTGCCGCGCTCGGTCATCATCGTTTCCGTCGATCGGGTCTATTTCCAGTGCCAGAAGGCTCTGGTGCGCTCGGATCTCTGGAATCCGGCGAAGCATCTGCCGCGCTCGGCATTGCCGAGCGCGGGCGCGATCCTGGCGGCCTTGACCGACGGCGCGGTGGGCGGCGCGGCCTATGACGCCGCCTATCCCGAGCGGCTGCGCCAGACGATCTATTGATCCTCGAAAGCATACGCGATTCGGTACGTATTCCCGATCGCCGTTTTTCCGCTTAGAGCGTGTTCACCCTCACTGAACACGCTCTAAGTTGTTTTCCCGAGCAGATTCAGGGCACCCAGGATCGCTTCGCACGGGGTCCCCGCGAACGAGTTCGCGGGGTGCCCCGATTCCAGTCAGGCGCGATCCGCTAGCTTCGATTGAATTCGCAACACCCTTTAGGTTTCCCGCGTCGCTCCTGCGCGCTTGAAGAGACGCTGGGCGTCTTCTAAGCACTCGTGGTGCGCGGATCGTCTTCGCGTTTCAGCTATTCAAGGCCGAGCGGTCCGATCGCCGAGGCCAATGTAAAAAACACCGGATATCACAGTGTAGATTCGGTCCTCCGGGTGTTTGTGCGGCATCAGCTTGGCGCCGGAGGACGCCTTGACCCTTACCACGTAAGGGCCTGGATCCGAGGGCCGACCGACAAGGACCGCGAGACGCACCGAAGGCGGGAAAGCCGGGAACGGCTTCCAGTCGATCTCCTCAGGCAGGATCGATCTGAAAACGGCTTCGCCTGACTGATGGGTTCGAACCATTCGTATCCTCCCCATCCGGAAGTTTCAGCCGGAATTCCCCCGATGAAGGGCTTCTTCGCCTGCCGCGAGGGCAGCCTATGCCCCGATCCCTCCGGCCCGCAACAACCAGATCGCCCGTGACGCCAACGAAGAGCTGCCGGCTGTCCGATGAGCCCCGCGAGGGCGGGACTCTTTGCGAGCAGGCCAATACCGGGACGCAGGTCTCCTGCCCGCCGCCCGCCGCGACCCGGCCGATCGACTATCCGTTGCCCTTCGGCGTTACTTCCCTCAGTTCGCCGGTCGCCAAATCGAAGACAAATCCACGAATTGCCACCTCCGAGGGAATCCACGGGTGCGACCTGAGCTTCAGGACCTGCTTTTGTGTCGTCAGATTCACGTCGGAATAGCAGTGGAATTTATCGGGAGACACTGCCCACACGCCGCATTGCGCGTGGAGGCGGTTCTCGAACTCCTCTTCCGAAAACAGTTCCATGCCACAGCCGGTGTGCCCGACGATCATGACCTCTCGCACGCCCAGAACGTGAATGGAAAACATGAGAGACCGCACGACATCCACTGTTGCTGCCGTTCCGACGTTCCGGATCACATCCGCATCGGCGGGTTTGATGTCCAGCCATTCGAGCAGCTGGTTCAGGCGGGGGTCCATGCAAGTGAGGATTGCCATCTTCGGAGCGGGCTTGTTTGCCAGCGAAGGATCATGGCGCGCTGCGTTCTTGCGGTTTGCGGCAATTGCGCTTTCGATCAAGCTCATTTGGATTCTCCTGGAATCGAGATTGACCGGCTGGGCAGCCTATTCGCCCGCCCCAAGGGCAGGTTAGGGCAGGATTCGTGCGCCCTGCAACGGCCGGATCGCCAAGGGGGGTCCGACGGAGCCCGCTGGCCGGTCGATGACGGCTCGATGACGGCTCGGTGACCGTGCATTTGGGCCCGTGCATTTGGGCCCGCGCATTTGGGCCCGCAAGTTTGCAGGCTCTCTTTGATGTTCGCGCAGAGACCACGCGGACCTAGGTCAGCCCAAGCTTTCCGGCGCGACGTGAGCCGACCCCAGCGCAAGTTTCGGGCGCACCCAGGCGGCGAGTTTCCCGATCGCGTCGTCCGCCTCGGGCGCTACGCCCGCCAGAAGCTGGAACGCGTGCTGCATCTCGGGATACACGTCCAGCTTCACCTCCCCGTCGGCGCGCCGCAACGCCTCGGCAAGGGCACGGCTGTCGTCCAGCAGAACCTCATAGCCGCCCACTTGGATGTAGACCGGAGGCAGCCCGCGCAGATCCCCGAGCAGCGGGTTGGCGAGCGGATCGCGACGGTTACCGTTCTCTCCAAGGAACGTCGTCGCCATGCCCAGCATGATCTCGCGCGAGTTCAGCACGTCCTTTGCCTTGTTGGTCTCGAACGTTCCGCCGGTCGCCTCCATGTCGAGCCAGGGCGACAGCGGCATCGTGGCGGCGGGCAATGGCAGGCCTTGCTGGCGCACGCAGAGGATGGTGGTGACCGCCAACCCGCCTCCCGCCGAATCCCCGATCAGTGCGATGCGGTCCGGCTTGATCCCCCGGTCCAGCAGCCAGCCGTAAGCCGTTGCCATGTCGTTCACCGGCCGGGGATGCGGGTTCTCCGGCGCGAGACGATAATCCACGATCAGCGCCCGGCAGCCGACCGCTTTGGCGACGTGGCCAAAAAGCTTACGATGCGTGTACCTCGAGCAAGCGACGTAACCGCCGCCATGCGAGCAGAACAGGACGCGATCTTCCGAACATGCCTTGGGCGCCGCCCACATTGCAGGCAGCCCTCCGGCCTCGGTTTCAATGTAATCGACGCCGCCCGGTTCGGCCGTTGCGTCACCCATCGTATGGGCCAGCAGTGCCCGCAATTCGACCAGCGGCATCTGCGGGTTGGCAGCCAACGCCGCGACACAGGCTTTGTAGCGGGTGGTGAGTTGTTCGGACTGTTTGCTGGCCATCCTGGATTCCCCCCTTTGCCCCATGATGAAGTATCCGGGCGGCCGTTCCGCGGCAGCCGCCCGCTTCGGTCGGGAAGCATACCGGATGCCGTGCTCCGTCAGGTCACCTTGCCGCCGGGCCGAGGCGGGAGAGCTTTCGCCGTCGCTTGACGCGCGCCGATTGGCGCTGAACATGCTCGGAGAAGCCGACCGTGCGATCACGGAGGGCACGGCGCGGGGCAAGTTGGCCATAGACAAGGCGTAGGATCATGAGCGGCGAGGAAGCAGGTGAAACTGGTGAGTACCTTTCGCCCGTGCCTTTGGCGGCGCTCGACCTGCCATTGCGCGTGCTTGTCCGCCTGCGGGACGACGGACAAACGGCGATTGCCTTCCGCCCGATCGGGGCGGTAATTCGCCGGTCGGGCATGCCCGACGCGCTCGCCGGCAGGCTCGACCCCGCGCAACGGATCCCGGTGAATGCGGTGAAGTCATGAGCGAATTCCTGGCCCTCGTCGCGCCCGGGAAGCCCGTGCTCGAATACCTGCCCGTCGGGCTTTTCGGTGCGGTGATCGGCCTGACAGGTCTATCCGTGGCCTGGCAGCTTGCTCACGAGCGCTATGGCGCGCCGGAGTGGATCGCACTCTCTTTCGGCGTCGCGGGCGCGCTCGCCTTCGTCGTGCTGCTGGCCGCCTATGCGGTCAAGCTGGTAACCGCCTTTGGTGCCGTTCGCGGCGAGTTTCAGCACCCGATCGCGGGCAGCCTGTTCGGTACGGTCCTGATCAGCCTGCTTTCGCTGCCGACCATTGTTGCACCGTACGCTCACCGCTTCGCTCAGGGTGTGTGGGTCGCCGGAGCGGCCGGCATGATATTGTTCGCCTGGTTGATGGTGAACCGCTGGCTGAGCGAGCGGCAGCAGGTGGCCCATGCCACGCCGGCCTGGATCATTCCCGTTGTCGGGTTGCTGGACCTGCCGCTCGCATTGCCATCTCTCGGCATGCCGCCCCTGCACGGACTGATGGTGTTCGCGCTCGCCGTCGGCTTGTTCTTCGCGGTGCCGCTTTTCACTTTGATCTTCTCGCGCCTGCTTTTCGAGCCGCCTTTGCCCGATGCGCTGAAACCATCCCTGGTCATTCTTGCGGCGCCCTTCGCTGTCGGCTATTCGACATACGCCGTGACGGTCGGGCAGTCGGATTTGTTCGCGCAAGCGCTCTATATGTTGATGCTGTTCGTGCTCGCCGTGGTGCTCGGGCAGTTGCGGTACCTCCCGTTGTCCTGTCCCTTTCGTATCGCTTGGTGGTCCGTCAGTTTTCCGCTGGCGGCGTGTAGTATTGCGGCTCTGCGCTTCGCCGCAGCCCAACCCGGCATCATCACGGATGGCATCGCCGTCGCGCTGCTCGGCTTGGCGACGCTGGTGATCGCGGCGTTGGCGGTCCGGACTGTGGTGGGTGTTGTTGCGGGCGAACTGAGAACTTTGAGCGCCTGACGCTGCATGTCCGGCCCGCCTGTCGCTTCAGGCATCACCCGGCTATCAGGCCCGCCCGTGACGGCGGCGGTGAGTTGAATTCAAAACACCGTCAGGGGTGGGGTGGGTGCCAAGCGATCCCATCCGGTCAAAGGCGCCTACCGTCCGAAGAAGCCGGTCCCCGGCGCGATCGGCGCTTCCCGCCCCCGCATCGGCTGGCCGGCGAAGTTTTGCGTCGCGCAGTTGCAGTAGGGCGCGGCCACCGGGGCATCGACGATCACCGGGGTCCCGAGGACGGAGAGCAAAGGCGGGGCGGTATCGCGGAAGACTGGGCAGCGCCCCGATGGCCGTAGATGGACGATTGCGTCGGCGCGGCGAGCGGCCGTCCGGCGATCGGAAGTTTCGGCCATAGCGCAAACGAACCGCTCTCGGCGCTCACTGGGCCCGTTTGCTCGTAACCCCACGTGTCGTGGAAGCACTCTTGTATGAAAGCGGCCTCGGCAGAGGTCTCCCGAAGGTCCTTCCGTGCGGACCAGCGCCGCTGCCGGTCATCGAGCGCGGCTTCTTCGTCCGAGCCCTTGGAAGCCTGGAACTCAAGCGCTCAAACCGAACGCAGGAACGCCTTCGAGATAAAGGAGCTGAACAGTTCAGTTATTGCGCGCTCGAATCCGGAACCGCGCCGGCATCGGTATTCCACCTACTTCTCTGTTGCCTCCGCCCCAGGCCCGATATGCAGCCGTGGCTCCATACGGTCGTGCAACACACGCACGATCTCGACGCCGCCAGATCGCATCAGGCGATAGAAGAGCACATGCACCGGGGTCGCGACCGGCGCGTCGGGGCTTTCGTCGCGGCTGTGGCGAATGTGAAAGCCGCGAATCCCGGCGTCGAGCTCGGAGCGATCGACTGTTGAACGCCCCGCCGGATCGGCTGCAACGCGCCGTATCGCTGCCGTGAGGCAGGCGCGGTAGCGGATGCGGGCTTCCCTTCCGTGAAGCTGCTCGCTTCGCCCGAGGATCGCGGCGATGTCGGCCTCCGCCGGTTCGGAGAGCCGATACCGCGCCACGCGGGATCAACGGCCGGGCGACGTCGCGAGGTGGTCGAAATAGGCGTCCAGGTCTTCGTCCTCGACTTCTGTGAACTCGCCGCGGTCGAGCGCTGCGACGCCTTGTTGGATCGCCACGCGCAGCTTTTCGAGCTTCAGCGCTTCCTCCGCGCGGCGTTGTTGCAGCGCGCGGATGGCATCGCGCATGGCCTCGCTGGCGTTGCGGTATTCGCCAACCTCGAGCATCTCGTCGATGAAGGCGTCCTGCTCGGGTGTCAGGCTTATATTACGGGTCGGCATCCGCCCGATCTCGCTGATTTCCTTGCGATAGATAGCAGCTTTGGCAACAATTGCCAATGCACGGATTCAAGCCATCCGCCACTATCGGATCGCGCGCGGCGGATAGCCTGATGGGCCGGCCTACGCCCGGCTTGGGTCGGTGGCGGCGGTCCGCTGCCTCGGCGTCAATGTCCGCTTCGCTCTGTCCGTCGCACGAGGGCTGCCAGTCCGCCCTACCGTCCGAAGAAGCCGGTGCCCGACGCGATCGGCGCTTCCCGCCCCCGCATCGGCTGGCCCGCGAAGTTTTCCGTCGCGCAGTTGCAGTAGGGGGCGGCCACCGGAGCATCGACGATCACCGGGGTGCTGAAGATGGAGAACAAAGGCGGGGGCGGTATCGCAGAGGACTGGGCAACGCCGCGACGACCGTAGATGGACGATTGCGTCGGCGCGGCGAGCGCGAGCGGCGCTCCGGCGAGCAGGAAGCCCGCGGCCATCGCCAACCCGAGAATGTGCTTCATGACTCCTCTCCTTCCGATTTTGGGACATCGTGCAGAGAGGGCCTGGCTTCAATCCCGCCCGGACTTTTCCTTTCGTTCGCCGAACCATTCGGAGAGCACGCCGGCGATCAGCGCCGCGATCAGCGCCTTCTCCGGCGCGGTCTGGACGGAGCCGGCGACGAAGCGGAGGGCGGCGAATACCAGCTGCTCGGGCGCGAGGGGCTCGCGGCGCCGGCGCCGAAGGCCGAGCAGCAGAAGCAGGAGTGCGACGACGACCAGCGCCGCGCCGACGATCGCCGCGGCGGCGTCGCTTGAAAGACGGCTCGCGAGCCAAAGATAGGCGGCCGCGATCAGGAACGCCGCGCCAATCAGTCCCACCGCCAGTGCCACCGCGACCACGGCAAGCGCCAGGCCGAGACGCCGCAGCAGCATGGATGCGGGCGGGGCCCGAAACTAGCGGCGCAGGAGCTGCGAGGCGAGCAGCCCGACCCCGAACGCAACGGCAAGGCTGGTCAAGGGCCGTTCCTGCACGCGGCGATCGATCTCGTGGAGGACCTCCTTGCTCTGGCCCTTCATCTCGCCCGCGAGCTTCTCGACCTCGGCCTGCAGCGCAGCGAACCGCGTCTCGGCCGCTTCCTTGACGCCCGAGAGATGCTCCGAGGCCTCGGAGGCGAGCATCTTGCGGATGCCCGCCAGCTCCTCGCGGAGCTTCTCGAACTCGGCCCGGATCACGCCCGGATCCGCCATCGTTTCGTTCATGCTCATGTCGACCATCGCCGGTCTCCTCCGCTTCCGATCGACGTTAGAGCAGATCCGGCTTGAGCGGAATCGCGCAGCGATCCGCGAGCCGGTGAATCTGCTCGACAAAACAAAGTTAGAGCGTGTTCAGCCTGGCTGAACACGCTCTAACACGTCGGAAGCGGCAGCCGGGATGTCAACCTTCAGGCGGAGGCGGAGAGGCTGCTCTCGATCCAGGCCTTGAGGCGGCTCTTGGGCGCGGCGCCGATCTGGGTCGCCGCCGGCTTGCCGTCCTTGAAGATGATGAGCGTCGGGATGCCGCGCACCGCGTAGGTGTTCGGGGTGAGCGGGTTCTCGTCGATGTTCACCTTGGCGACCGTGATGCGGCCGGCGAACTCGCCCGCCAGCTCCTCGAGCGCCGGGCCGATCGTCCGGCACGGCCCGCACCATTCCGCCCAGAAATCGACAAGCACTGGCCCTTTGGCCTCGAGAACGTCGGTTGCGAAGCTCTGATCGGTGACGGGCTTGGTGTTGTCGCTCATGCGGGGGGTCCTGCGGGGAAAGAGGGATCAGCAATTGGGCGGCGCCGGGACGCGGTCAAGGCGGGGAAGGCTTCGCTTCACCACTGCCTGGGTTGTGCGGATCGAGGAGCGCGTCGGGCAGCAGGTCCACGCGGAGCGCCTCGGTCCAGACCAGGGAAGCCACCACCGGGCGGTCCGGGAAGACCGCGCGGAGGACCGCCCGGTACGCCGCGAGCTGGCGAAGATAGAGCCTGGGCGTCTCGGCCGGCGTCGGCGGCGGGCGGCGGTTGGTCTTGAAATCGACGAAGAGGACGCGGTCCGGCAACACGGCGAGCCGGTCGACGAGGCCGCCCACCACCTTGCCGCCGATCAGGCCGGTGAGCGGCACCTCGGCCCGGCCGGCCGGCCCGAAGAGGGGTGCCAGGTCCGGATGGTGAAGGACGGCGAGCACGGAGCGGGCGAGTGCGGCGCCTTCGTCCGGCGCGAGCCCCTGGCCCGGGCGGGCGAAGAACGCACGTGCCGCTTCCGCGCGCCGCTCCGCCGGCAAAGAAGGCAGGTGCTGGAGCGCGGCATGGGCGAGCTCGCCGCGGCGGAACCGCAGCCCCGCCGCATCGCGGAGTGCTAACGGCGAGGCGGACGCCGGCAGCGTGCCGAGATCGACGCCCTCCGGGCGGCTCGGGGCGAGCGGCGTCGGCCGCGCGGGCTCGGACGGCGGCGGGAGCTTGCGCCACTCCGGCGCCCGGCCGGCCCAGGCGGGAAGCGGCGAAGTTGCCGCCACGTCCGGCGCTTCCTCTCTCTGCGGCGTCGCACGCTGGGGCAGGGCGAAGCGCAGGCATTCGCCCTCCCACTCGCCGGCGAAGGGGATGCGCTCGGAGGCGAGGCGGGCAAAACCGCCCTCCACCAGGCGGTACCAGCAGGCTTCCGAGAGCGCGGTCCGCATCTCCCAGCCTGCGACCACCACGCGGTCCTCGGCGCGGGTCAGCGCCACGTAGAGCAGACGGTTGTGCTCCTCGAGCGCCGCCTGCCGCCGCGCCGCGGCGAGCGCGTCGGTCGCCCGGCAGCGATGCTCGCGGTTGGGCGAGAAGAGCGGCAGCTCCATGCCGGAGAGCGGGTCGTGGCCGCGGAAGAGCGTCTCGTTCTCCGGGGGCAGCCCGGTGGTGTCGGGGAGGATGACGAGCGGCGCCTGCAATCCCTTGGCGCCGTGCACGGTCATCACCCGGACCATACCGCCGGCGGGGCCGCCTTGACCCTCGGCTTGCCGCTCGACCTCCGCGCCCGCCCGTTCGAGCCAGTGGAGGAAGCCCTGGAGCGAGGGAACGTTGGTCGCGGCATGGCGGAGTGCCGCGCCGAGCAGCTCGTCCACCGGCTCCGCCGCCTCGACGCCGAGCCGCGCATAGAGCCGCGCCCGCCCGCCGAGCGGGCCGAGCGCCTCGGCGAGCAGCGCGTGCGGGCTCGCGTAATCGACGCGCGAGAGGAGGGCGGCGAAGAAATCCCGCGCCGCGCGCCAGGCCGGCCGCTCGTCCGCGCGGGCGGCGAGCGCCTCGGCGAGCGTGAAGCGGCGGCCGGGGCAGAGGGCGAGCAAATCCTCGTCCGCGAGCCCGCCGAGCGGGCTCACCAGGAAATTGGCGAAGGTGAGGTCGTCCTCGGGCAGCAGGAGCGCGTGGCAAAGGGCGAGCAGGTCCTGCACCGCCGGCTCCTCGGTGAGTTGCAGACGGTCGAGCCCGGCCACCGGCACCAATTCCACCTTGAGCGCGCGGACGAGGGCGCGGGTGAAGGCGTTGCGCCGCCGCACCAGTACCAGGACGTCGCCCGGCGCGAGCTTCCGGTCGCGGCTCTCGAGCCGGACGCTCCCCGAAGTCTCGCGCGCGATCCAGCGCGCGAGCCCGCCCGCGAGCCGGCTCGCGGCCGAGATCCGGGTAAGGTTCTCCCCCGGCACGGTCCAGGGCGTGGGCGAAGGCGGGTCGGAGGCGGGGGCGAGCGGCCAGAGCTCGACCGCGCCCGCCTGGCCCGCGCGCACGGGGTCGTGGTGCAGCGTCCTCTCGGGGGCGATCACGCCCGAGCGGGCCGGCGCCTCGGCGAACACCGCGTCCACCAGCGCGAGCACGGGCTCGGTCGAGCGGAAGGAGATTTCGAGCGCGGGCTCGCGCCAGGCCTCGCCGGCCGCCAGCACGCGCGCGCGGAGCCGCTCGCGCCAATGCTCGAACCCGGCGGGGTCGGCGCCCTGGAACGAGAAGATCGATTGCTTGGGATCGCCCACCGCGAAGACGGTGCGCCGTGTCTCGCGCGCCCCGCGTCCTGCGAAGAACTCGGCCGTCAGCGCCTCGGCGATCGCCCATTGCTCGGGCGCGGTGTCCTGCGCCTCGTCGAGCAGCAGATGGTCGAGCCCGCCGTCGAGCTTGTAGAGCACCCAGGCCGCGCCCGGATCGACCAGGAGGCCGTTCGTGTGGCGGATCAGGTCGGCGTAGTCGAGCCGGCCGGAGAGCCCCTTCTCGTCGTCGTAGGCATTGAGCACCGGGGCGGCGAAGGCGAAGAGGTCGGCCGAGACGGCGGCGACGCGCCCGGCGGCCTCGGCCTCGCGCACCGCGAGCAGGCGCGCCTGCTCGGCGATCAGAGCCTCCGCGACCTCCGGCTCGGCCTCGGCGAGCGCCTTGTTCACCATCCCGCCTGGCTGGCGCGGCTTCCCCTCGGCAGTGAAGAGAAAATCGCACCATTCGGCGAAGCGCTCGTGCCGCGCGGGCGGGGCGAGCGTGAGCCAGGCGAGCATCGCCCGCCCGCGCTCCGCCATCCGGGGAGAGCCGCGATCGGCGAGTGCGGCGCACGAGGCCCAGAGTGCGGCCTCGTCTGCCACCCGGCCGCGCTCGGGCGGCTCGTGCGGGGCGCCGGCGGCGCGGCGGAAGGCGGCGGCGAGCGAGGGCGGGGCGGCCGCGCGGGCCTTGGCGAGCCGCGCCTCGTCCGCGGCGAGGGTTCCGATCAGGCCGCGCAGCCGATCGAGCGCGCCGATCAGCGGCGCGAGCCGCCCGACCACGGGGCCGAGCGGACCGCCCGCAGCACTTGCCAGCGCAAGCTGGCCGGCCGCCTCGAGCGCGAGCGCGGCATCCTCCTTCGCCGCCACCTCGAAGTGGGGCGAGAGCGCGGCCTCGAGCGGGAAGCGCCGCAGCACGGACTGGCAGAAGGCGTGGATGGTGCTGATGCGCATCCCGCCCGGCAGGTCGAGCACCTCGGCGAAGAGTTTCCGGGCCCGCGCGCGCAGTTCCGCGTCCGGTGCGAAGCCGAGTGCTGCGAGCGCGGAATCGAGGTTGGGCTCCGCCATCACCACCCATTCGCCGAGCCGGCGCTGCAGCCGGAGCGCCATCTCGGCCGCGGCGGCGCGGGTGAAGGTGAGGCAGAGGATCCGGGCAGGTGGGCTGCCGGCCAGCATCAGCCGGAGCAGCCGGTCGGTCAGCAGCTTCGTCTTGCCCGAGCCCGCCGAGGCGCCGACGAAGGCGGAGACCGCAGGGTCCGAGGCCGCGCGCTGGGCCGCCCCGGCCCGCCGCAGCGCCTCGCTTTCGCCGCTCATTCCTCGGCCCCCGCCCATTCGGCCACCCGGGCGAGCCGGTCATAGTCCGAGAAGAAGGGCAGGTTCCCCGGATGCGGGCGGGCGAGATAGGGGGTCGCCGGATCGTCGAACTTCGCGATCAGCGCGGCGAGGCCCGAAGCCGCCGCGGCGGCGAGCTCGGCGATCTCGGCCGGATCGCCGAGGCTCGTCGCCTCGCCGGCGAGCGAGCGGCCGCTCAAGGCCCAATAGACGAACTCGCCGGCCGGGCCCGCGAACTCGGGCCCGAAGGCGCCCGAGGCGGCCATCGCGGCGAGCAGGGGAAGCTGCGGGGCGCGCCCGGCCGCGACCTCGCCGCGGCCGGGGCTGCGGCCGGTTTTGTAGTCGAGAATGGAAAGAAACCCGTCGGCGCGGCGCTCGATGCGGTCGGCCCGCCCGCGAAGCACGAACGGCCCGGCCGGGCCCGCAATCGTCCAGTCCCCCTGACGCTCGACGCCGATCGCCTCGGGCGCCGCTTCCGCCCGGCGCGCGGCCTCGGCCGCCGCGACCCAGGCGGCGATCCGCGGCAGGCGCGGCGCCCACCAGGCGGCGAGGTGCGGCGGCAGTTCGGCCTCGGCGAGCGCACCGGCGAGCGCCGTCTCGAGGCCGCGCGCGGCGTCCGCGGGCCAACCGGGCCGGCCTTGGCCGCCCGAGCGGCCGAGGAAGCGGGCGAGCCCGGCATGCACGATCCGGCCGAAATGGGCGGCGTCCGCGACCTCGCCGATCCCGTCGAGCTTCTCGAGGCGGAGCACGTGGCTTGCGTAGATCTGGTAGGGGTCCGCGAGCCAGGTCGCGACCTCCGTCAGCCCAAGCCGGCGCGGCCGGAGGGCGACGCTCGGCGCCGGGCGGGGCGCGCGGGAGGGTTCCGCCTGGCCGGCCGGATGGTCGAGCGCGCGCGCCCAGGCGACGGCGGGGTGGGCGGGCAGCTCGCGTCCCTGGCCTGCGAGCATGGCGTCCAGCCGCACCAGCCAGCGGGCCGGCACGGCCGGCGCGCCCTCGCGCCGCCGGGGGGCGGAGAGCACGATCGTGGGCGCGGCGAAGGCGGCGGAAAGAAAATCGTGCGCCGCGCGCCCGATCGCCTCCTCGGGCGAGGCGAGCCCGAGGGCGGCGCGCATCGGGCGGCTGAGCCAGGGGCCGGGATCGGTCGCCGGCGGCCAGGTGCCCTCGGCGAGCCCGCCGAGCACGATGACCTCGGCGGACTGCAAGCGGGCCTCGAGGAGGCCCCAGATGAAGACCCGCGGATGCTCGGCCCCGGCGTCCCCGCGGCCGCGCAGGGCCCGGCGCGTCCGCACCACCGCGCCGGCGAGGCTCTCGGCGAGCAGGCCGGAAAGCTCGGCGGGCGGGATCGGCGGCAGATGGGCGAGCGCCGGCATCAGCTCGGCGAGGCGCGCGGCCAGCGCCTCGCCCTCCTCCAGCGCCCAGAGGCGCGCGGGGCCGGCTTCTTCGTCGGTCGCGGCCAGCGCCTCGGCGCCTTCGATCAGGGCGGCGAGCAGCGCGGAGGGCGGCACCTCGCGCCGGCCGCGAGCGCGCTCGAGCGGGGCCAGCGCGTGGGTTAGTCGGCGGACGAGGTCGGGGTTGCCATGCTTGTGCCGGGCGGCCTCCGCGAGCGCGGCGAGGCCGGGCGGCGGCCCCGGGCCGCGGAGGAGGGCAAGCTCGAGCGCCCGTGCCGCCGTCCGCGCGGCCGGCAGGGCGAGGCCGGCGCCGCAGAGCGGGTGCTTGAGGAGTGCGAGGAGCGGCAGCGGCGCGTACTCGGCCTCGGCGGCGCCGGCGAGCAGCCGGAGGAAGACGGCGGGCGGGGTCTCGCCGAGCGCCTCGCCGGCGCTGTCGTCGGCGACCACGCCGAAGCGCAGCAGCTCGGCGCTGACGCGGCGGGCGAGCGCGCGGTCGGGCGTCACCAGCGCCGCCCGCGCACCCGGGGTTTCCAGCGCGTCGCGGAGCACGAGCGCGACCGCCACCGCCTCCTCCTGCTCATCGGCGGGCGAGAGGCGGAAGAGGCCCGAGATCTCCGCTGCCGGCTCCGCGGGCCAGGCAAGCGCGGGGGCGGGCAGCAGCGCCCGGCGGAGCGTGCGCGCCCGCTCGGCGGGCACCGGCCCGGGCTGTCCCGGCATCGGGAGGACGTCCTCCCGCCGCGCGCCGAGGGCGGCGAGCAGGCGCGCGATGCCGGCGTCGGCATGGTCGGGGTGCTCGGGGCCGAGCGCGGCGAAATGCTCCGCTCCCATCGCGCGATCGAGGCCGGGGAGGATGACGCGCCCGCGCTTCAGCCGGACGATGACGCGGAGCAGGGCGGCCACCGCCGGGATCTCGCCCACGCTCCCGGCCACCCAGACCGGATGCGCGGGCGGAGCTTCCTCCCAGGCGTGCGCCTGGGCGGCGAGCAGCGCCACCTGCCGCGCGGCCGGGTTCATCAGCGCCTGCTCGGCGAGCCAGGCGGGCCAGGCGTCGGTGACGATGCGGAGGAAGGCGAGCGTCGTCTGCCAGTGCGCGGCGAATTCGGCCGGGACCAGCCCCGGCAGCTTCGCGCCGAGATCGACCCCGGCGCGCTCGGCCTCGTCCTGCAGGAGCGCAAGCTCGGCGGCGAGCGCCCAGGCGCGGTCGGCCCGGCCGGCGGGGCCGCGCGCGGCGCCGAAGGCGAGGATGAGACGGGTGAGCACCGCGAGCCGCTCGGCCTCGCCCACCGCGGGCGGGAGATCGAGCGCGCCGGCGAGCGCGAGCGGCGCCTCGTCGAGCGCGCCGAAGGCGGCGATCCGCGGGAGCAGCAGCGGGCGCCCGCCGGCGCGCCGGAGGAAGGCTTCGGCGAGCGCGCGCGCCGCGCGCCGCGTCGGCAGCAGGATCAGCCCGTCCGTACCCGCGAGCGGGTCCGAGCCCTGCTCGGCGAGCCACGCCTCGGCGACGCTGTCGAGGAACGGGCTCTCCGGCGGCAGCGCGAAGAGGTTCATCGGCTCCGCCCGGTCTCGCGCGCGCCGAGGTTCCATTCCGCTTCGACGAGGTCGCTCGGGCTCGAGAGATGGAACCAGAGCCCGTCATGGACGATCGCGGCGAGCCGCCCTTCCTCGATCGCCCGGGTCCAGACCACGCCCATGCCGAACCGGGCGCCGGGCGGCGCGCGGAAGAGCGCAGGCCGGACGAGCTGGATCCCCGCATAGACGTAGGGCGCGATCTCGCGCTCCTTCCGCCAGCGGAGCGTTCCCATCGGGTCGAGCACGAAATCGCCCGACCCGACCTCGCCCTGGACGTGCGCGGTGCGGTGAACGAGGAGGAGGCCGTCGTGGCGGGCGGGATCGAAGCCCTCGGCGAGGCGGGCGAGCGCCGGCCGCGGCCCGTCGAGCCAGAGCACGTCCCCGTTGACGACGAAGAACGGCTCGGGCCCCAGGGACCCCTCGGCGAGCGCCGCCGCGACCGCCCCACCGGTGTCCAGAAGCTCGGGCTCGCTGCGGATGCGCGTCGCCGGCGGTCCTTGCCGGGCGGCGAGATGCGCCGCCAGGCGCTCGACCCGCCAATGGGCGTTCACCACCACCTCGCCCACGCCGGCCGCGGCGAGCCGGTCGAGCGCGCGGTCGATCAGCGCGCAGCCGCCGAGCGGGAGCAGCGGCTTGGGGATCTGCTCGGTGAGCGGGCGCATGCGCGTGCCGAGCCCGGCGGCCAGCAGCATGGCGCGCGTGGGCGTCACGCGAGCCGGTCGGGCCAGCCGGAGAGGCGCGCCTCGCGGCTCGTCGCGCCGGCAAGTGCGAGCGAGACGCGGAGCGCCTCGGAAGGCGCGAGCGCGCCGAGCCGGTCCGGCCATTCCACCAGCACGATGTCGGCCTCCGCCTCGTGCCAGCCGAGCTCAGCGATCCCGCCCGCTCCGTCGAGCCGCCAGAGATCGAAATGGTGCACCGGCCCGAGCCGCGTCTCGTAGCTCTGCACCAGCGTGTAGCTCGGGCTCGGCACGACGAGCGCGGGATCGCCGGAAGCCGCACGCAGAAAGGCCCGCGCGAGCGCGGTCTTGCCAGCGCCGAGCGGCCCTTCGAGCAGGATCGCATCGCCCGGCCGCGCGAGCGATGCCAACCGCGCGCCGAGCGACGCCGTCGCGTCCTCGTCGGCGAGCCTCAGGATCAGCGCGGCGGGTGAAGCGATCTTCGGGGGCGGCACGGGCGAAATCTGCCGCCCGCCGCGACGCGAAACAACCGCCGGTCCTTAGGCTGCGGGGGCTCGTTCATTGCGCCTGCCCAGATGCGTGCCAGGGATCGACGAGCGGGACGCCGGTAGATTCGACATCGCGCGTGTTGCGGGTAACCAGGGCGAGGCCGTTTCTGAGCGCCGTTGCTGCGATCAACGTATCGATCACCGGGAGGCTCCGGTCGGCGGACAGCTCGCCCCAGCGCCGCGCCGTCGCGGCATCGACGGGCAGCACGCGGTCGGCGAAAATCGTCTCGATGCCGTCCACCCAGGCGCCGAGCCGGTCGGCGGCGCCGGGATCGGTACGGCGCTTGGCTGCAACGCCCTTGCGCAATTCTCCGAGGGTCAGAACGCTCAGAAAGAGCCCCGCCGGCTCGGCCGCCGAGATGAATGCGATCACGCCGGCGTCGGGGCGGGACTTGCGTGTTTCCGAGATGACATTGGTATCGAGAAGATAGCCGGTGGCCACGGGTTAAAGCTCGACAGGGCGGCCGGTGTCGCGGTCGCGGTCGATGGAGAAGTCATCGACCTTGGGGCCGCCAAGCAGGTAGGCCTTAAAGTCCGGCTTGTGCGCGGCCAGGGCACGGTAGTCCTCGACCGAGAGCACGATCGCGCGCTCCCTGCCGTGGCGCGTGATGGTTTGCGGGCCTTCGGTGCGGGCGCGCTCGATCACCTCGCTGAGCCGCGTTTTGGCGTCCTGGACCTGCCACGTCGCCATTGCAGACCGCCTTTCTGTCCTGTCTGACCAAAATATGCATACTCTGGTTGAAATCTACCAGAGAGCGTCATGAATGCAACCTCTGGCTGCTCTGTGCGGCTGACGGGCTCACGAGCGGATTTCCGGTCCCGACCAAAAGCGGGCGTCCGCCATCTCAGGCAGGCGATTTTCCGCCCCACTTGTCGCGGAACCGCGCCGACGCATCGCGCGAGATTGGGGGGCCATGGCCGAACCCGGCAGCATCGAATGAAAGACCGGCGAGCTTGCGCTGGCTCGCACGACCGTCCTGCAAATTCTCGAAGCCGACCGGATCACCGAGGCCCAGGAAGTTCGCACACACATCGCCCGCGAACAGCATGCGTCCCTGACGCCACAGCAGCGCGACCTGTCCCGCGCAATGCCCTGGCGCATGAATGACTTCGAACCCGCCTGCGATGGGCAGGATTTCCCCATCGGTCAGGGGCTGATCGATGGCAACCGGCTCAACTCGCTCGTCGGGATGGAAGAACAGCCTGCACAACACTCGCCGCAGCAGACCAGGCGCCGCCCGCATAGGCCGAAAAGGGCCTCCACTCTCGGCCATCGGGATATCGAGCGGGTGCATGTAGGTCCTCGCACGGGTTTCCCGGACGATCGCGGCGGCGCTGCCGATATGATCGGGGTGGCCGTGAGTGAAGATCAGGTGCTTGAGCTGGCTCGGCGAACGGCCGAGCCCGCCGATCGCGCCGAAGACGGCTGCCTCCTTGCCCGGGTAGCCGGCGTCGATGAGGGCCAACCCGTCGTCGCCCTCGATCAGGAAGGCGTTTGCCATCCCCATCGGGACGACATGGACAGCTTCGATCACACGCTTCGCGGCCATAGGCAGAACCCGTTGGCGCTTTGGTGCACTGTACATCGCTTCAGCACGCCCGCGGCAGCCCCGATTCCCCCTCGGGCGTTCAAGCTCTAGGCTGCCCGGCATGAGCGAGGAGATCATCACCGACGTCGCGATCGTCGGCGCCGGGCCGGTCGGGCTGTTCGCCGTCTTCGAGTGCGGCATGCTGCGGATGCGGAGCGTGCTGATCGACGCGCTCGAAGCAGCCGGCGGCCAGTGCACCGCGCTCTATCCGGAGAAGCCGATCTACGACATCCCGGCCCACCCGACGATCGCGGCGAGCGGGCTCGTCGCCGCGCTCGAGCGCCAGATTCTTCCTTTTTCGCCGCCTCGCGTCTTCGGCCACAAGGTGGAATTGCTGGCGGGTGAGATGGGGGATTTCCGCCTCGGCATCGAGGGCGGCGGGAGCGTGCGGGCCAAGGCGGTGATCCTCGCCGCCGGCGTCGGCGCCTTCGGCCCCAACCGGCCGCCGCTCGCCGACCTCGCCGCGTACGAGGCCACCGGCGCGGTTCAGTACTACGTCACCTCCCGCGAATTGCTCCGCGGCAAGCGCGTGGTGATCGCCGGCGGCGGCGATTCGGCGGTCGATTGGGCGCTCGCACTCCTCGGCATCGCGGCCGAGATCAGCGTCGTCCACCGGCGCGAGAAATTCCGCGCCGCCCCCGAGAGTGCGGCGCGCCTCGCCGCGGCGGCGAAGAGCGGCGCGCTCTCGCTCGTCGTCCCCTTCCAGCTCGCCGGGCTCGCCGGCAGCGCGGGCGTGCTCGAAGCGGTGGAGCTCGCCGGCCTTTCCGGCGAGAAGCGGCTGGTGCCGGCCGACGTGCTCCTCGCCTTCTTCGGGCTCTCGATGGATCTCGGGCCGATCGCGCGCTGGGGCCTCGCCCTCGAGCGGCACCAGCTCGTGGTCGATCCCGGGACCTGCCAGACCTCGCACGAAGGCGTCTTCGCGATCGGCGACATCGCAAGCTATCGCGGCAAGCTCAAGCTCATCCTCCAGGGCTTCTCCGAGGCCGCGATCGCGGCCCACGCGATCCACCCGATCGTCTTCCCCGGCCAGGCCCTGCACTTCGAGTATTCGACGACGAGCGGCATCCCGGCGCTTTAGCGCGTGCCCATTCTTTGAACGCGCCGGGACGGCCCTGCCCATTTCCGATGCAAACGTTGCGCCGGTTCGTCAGTACACGAACGACTTCCCTTGGCACGTTCCTTGCTGCCATCCCGCCGGAGCCCTGCGCGCGAGATGGAGCCCCAAGGAGGCATCGAGATGACCGCAACCCGCCGTGGCCTGCTGCGCACCTTTGCCGGATCCGCAGCAATTATGACGTTCTCCGCTCTCGGGGCCTTCAACCCCGCCGCCGCCGCGAGCCTCGATGACATCAAGAAGCGCGGCTACATGCTGGTGGCGACCGAGGACGACTATCAGCCGTTCGAATACATCGTCAACGGCAAGCCGACCGGCTACGACCAGGATCTCATGGAGGCGATGGAGCCGACGCTGCCCTTCCACGTGCGCCAGGACATCATTCCCTGGACCGGCATCCTCCCCGGCGTCACCACCGGCAAATACGACCTCGCCGTCACCGCGATCCTGGTCACCGCGGCGCGCATGCAGGTGCTCGATTTCTGCAGCCCGGTCGCCGAATTGGTGGACTATTACCTCAAGCGGACGAAGGACGGATCGATCAGCTCCGTCAAGGATTTGAGCGGCAAGCCGCTCGGCGTGGAGGCAGGAAGTGCGATGCTGAAGCTGCTCCCCGAGCTCGACGCCATGCTGAAGGCGACCGGCGGCTCGCTCGGCAAAGTCGTGCAATACCAAAGCTATCCCGAGGCCTATCAGGATCTCGCCCTCGGCCGCGTCGACTACGTGGTCAACACGCTGCTCAGCCTTCAATCGGTGGCCACGGCGAGGCCAAACGTCTTCGCCGTCGGCCAGGCCGTCTCCAAGCCCGTGTACATCGCCTGGGCGGTCCAGAAGGGGAATACGGGGTTGCGCGACCTTATCAACGCCCAGCTCGCCGCGGCGAAGAAGAACGGCACGATGGCCAAGCTGCAGCAGAAATATTTCGGACTGACGTTCAAGGATCTGCCCGTACAGCCGATCGCCAACGTCTGAGTGACCGCGTGGGCAGCGCCGACTACCTAAGCCTCGCGCAAGGGGCGGCGAGCACGCTTGCCGTCTCCTTCCTCGCCATCCTCTTCGCCGCCCCGCTCGGCCTTGGCCTCGCCCTGATCCGCTGGGCGAAGATCCGCCCGCTCGACCCGATCGTGGCGACGCTCGTCAGCGCGCTTCGCGCGACCCCCGCCGTCACCCTCGTGCTCCTCGTCTATTTCGCGCTGCCCACGGTCGGCCTCTCGCTCTCCCGCTTCGCCGCCGCGGTCGCGACGCTGGCACTCGGCTCGATGGCCTTCAATTGCGAGATCTGGCGCGGCGTGCTGCTCGCCTTCCCCGCCGATCAGCTCGACGCCGCGCGCGCCTTCGGCATGACCGGCCGGCAGCGCTTCCGGCGCATCGTGGCACCTCAGGTCTGGCGCTTCGCATTGCCCGCCCTCGTCAACGAGATGACCCTGCTCATCAAGGTCAGCCCCGCCGTTTCCGTCATCGGCGTCGTCGAGCTGACCCGCGCCGCCGTGCGCATCGGCGCCACGACCTACGCGCCCGTGCCGCCCTTCCTCGTCGCACTCGCCTTCTACGTCCCGGCGATCGGCGGCATCGTCGCCCTGCAGCGGCTGCTCGAGCGGCGCTACGGGGCGCTGCTCGCATGACCGCCCATAGCCTCGCGGTGGTGTGGGCGGAGCGCGGCATGATGCTCCGCGGCCTGGTGAACACGGCCGAGATCGTCGCGATCGCGGCCGCGCTCGCGCTTGCCCTCGGCCTCGTCCTCTTCGTTCTCCTCGTGCGCTCGCGGGGCGGGCCGGTGGCGCGCGCCATCGCCTGGCTCATCGACCTGATGCGCTGCGTTCCCTTCATGCTCTTCTGCTACCTCGTCTATTACGGGCTGCCCTATTGCGGCGTGCTGCTGGACGGCTGGACGGCGGGCATCTTCGCACTTGCCGTCTACAACGCCTGCTACTTCGCCGAATTGCTGCGCGGCGCCTGGACCCAGCTTCCGCGCGAGGAGATCGAGGCCGGCAGCGCCTTCGGCTTTCACGGCTGGCGGCTGATCCGCCATATCGTGCTGCCGCCCGTGATCGCCAACGCCGTCCCGATGCTCGGCAACCAGATGATCCAGATCATCAAGGACAGCGCCTTCCTGATCATCATCGCGGTCCACGAGCTCACCTACGCCGCGAACGAGATCCAGGCGACGTTCTACATCCCGTTCGCGTCCTTCGTGGCGGCCATCCTCCTCTATTGGCTGCTCTGCCTCGCGGTCGAAAGGGGCGTGGGCGCGATCGTGCGAACGGCGGACGCTTGGCGGTGAAGGATGGGCGCTAAAATATCACCGGAGGGCGAGATGGGCGGCTTCCTGACGGATGCGGAGATTGCGCAGTTTCGCGCCGAGGGCTGGCTCGCGCCGCTCCGCGCCCTGTCGGCCGAGGAGGCCTCCGAATACGCCGCGCGCATCGCCGCCTACGAAGCCAAGGTGGGCGAGGACGCCAATCGCAGCCTGAAGATCAAGGGCCATCTCGCGATGCCGGCGCTGGTGGCGCTCGCCTCCCATCCCCGCATCCTCGACGCCCTCGAGGACCTCATCGGCCCCGACATCCTGCTGTTCGGCAGCTCACTCTTCGCCAAGGCGGGAGATCGGCGCTCCTTCGTCTCCTGGCACCAGGACAGCGCCTATTTCGGCCTCGATCCGCACGAGGAGATCACGGCCTGGGTCGCGTTCACCGCGAGCACCGCCGCCAACGGCGCGCTCAAGGTCCTGCCGGGAACCCATACCGGCCCCGACCTGGCGCACGAGGAAACCTACGCCGCCGACAACATGCTCGCCCGTGGCCAGGCGCTCGCAATCGCCGACGAAAGCGCCGCCGTGACGATCGCGCTCGCGCCCGGCGAGTTCTCCCTGCACCACGAGCGCACCGTGCACGGCTCGGAGCCCAATCGCAGCGGCGAGCGACGCATCGGCTTCGCCTTCTTTTACATCCCGACGCATGTCCGCTCGACGATCGGCCGCCGCGGCGCGCTCCTCGTTCGCGGGACCGACCGCTTCGGCCACTGGGACGCGGATCCGCGGCCGACCTCGGACCTCGACCCGGCCGCGCTGGCCGCAATGCACGCGGCGTGGAACCAATACCGCGGATGAACCCCATCGCCCCCGAACGGGGACGCGCCGTTCTCGAGATCGCCGGGCTCCGCAAATCCTTCGGCGCGCAGTGCGTGCTCGACGACGTGAGCCTCACGGTGCGCGAACGCGAGACGGTCTGCCTCCTCGGCCCATCGGGCTCCGGCAAATCCACGCTCCTGCGCTGCGTCAACTGGCTCGAAGTGCCGGAATCGGGCACGATCACCCTCTCCGGCTCGCGCGTTGGATGGAACGATGCCGGAACGAAACCGATGGGCGAGGCCGCGCTCGCACGCATGCGCACCCGCATGGGCATGGTGTTCCAGCACTTCGCCCTCTGGCCGCACATGACCGTGCTGCAGAACGTGATGGAGGCGCCGCTCCGCGTGCAGCGCCGCCCGCGCGCCGAAGTGCACCGCGAGGCCGAGGCGCTGCTCGCCAAGGTCGGCCTCGCCGACAAACGCGCCGCCTACCCCGCGCGCCTCTCCGGCGGCCAGAAACAGCGGGTTGGGATTGCCCGCGCGCTCGCCATGCGCCCCGAGCTGCTGCTCTTCGACGAACCGACGAGCGCGCTCGACCCCGAACTCGTCGGTGAAGTGCTCGCGGTCATGGAAGATCTGCGCCACGAGGGCATGACCATGCTCATCGTCACCCACGAAATGGCCTTCGCCCGCGAGGCAGCCAACCGCATCATCCTCCTCGACCACGGGAAAATCGTCGAGGAGGACACGCCCGAACGCTTCTTCACCGCACCCGCCACATCACGCGCCCGCCAGTTCCTCGCCCGGTACGTCTGAAGATCGGGGGACGCTGTTGACTGGAGCAGGACCTGTGCTGTACGGTATGTATCGAGGCAAGGACGATGAACCCCATGTTGCGCAAAGGCGCGGAGGAAGCTCGCAATCAGCTCCCGGCCCTTCTTGAGGCCGCCGAGAAGGGCCGCTCGACGATCATCACCAGGCATGGCCGCCCGGTTGCCGCACTCGTGCCCATCGAGGCCTATGGTGGTGCGATGCGCCAGCAGCCGCTGCTGCCGGTCGCCGGATCCGGTCGCGGGCTGTGGGGAAAGGACAGCGCCCGCACGCTGCGAAAATTGCGCGACGAATGGAGCCGTTAGAGTTCGGTGATCTGCCGGAGGGTGCGCTGGTTCTGGTCGATTCGGCACCCATCATCTACTTCCTCGAAGGGCACCCGAAATTCGGACCTCGCTTCAAGCCGCTCTTCGAAGCCCATGCAGCCGGGCATCTGCGCTTCGCCGTGACGACCATCACCATCGCCGAGGTGCTGACCGGGCCGCTGCAAGCGGCAGATGACGCGCTCGCGCGGCGTTACCGTGCGATCCTCGAATCGTGGCAACCGGTCGCGCTCGACATCGACATCGCGGAGAACGCCGCAAGGCTGCGGGCGTCGCTTCGCCTGAAGCTGGCAGACGCCGTTCAGGCGGCGAGCGCGCTGGCGATCAACGCTGCCGCGCTGGCGACGCATGACCGCGATTTCTCGCGCGTGCACTCGCTGCGCGTCATCTCCTGAAGGCCCTCCCTTGGGGGGTTCAAAGGGGCAGAGCCCCCTTGGCCTTTCCTTCGGGCGCACGGGGAAAACGCATCGGGGCGCGGCCGAGCGCGTTGTTGGCCTCCACGAGGATTGTCAGGCTTTCGATGAATTTTGCCCGTGTTTCCGGCGGGAGGGAAGCGATGGTGCGTTCGTGCGCGCGGCGCGCGTGCGGGTCCATGCGGGCGAGCAGGGTTCTTCCGGCGGCGGTGACCGAGACGAGCTTCATGCGTTTGTCGGCGCCCGGCCGCCTGCGCGAGACGAGGCCGCGCGCCTCCAGCCGGGCGAGCACGTCGGCCAGCGTTGCGCGGTCGACGCCGATTTCCTCGGCGAGGCGGCCCTGATCGAGCGCCGGCCGGCCGGCGATGATGGTCATGATGCTGTACTGCACGGGGGTCACGCCGAAGGCGCCGCATTCCTCGGCGAACAGCGCGAGGTGGATCTGGTGCAGCCGGCGGATCAGGAAGCCAGGCCGCCGCGTCAGGCTTTGGTAGTCGTCCGCGCGCGCGCTCATGGCAGGCGGAGCAGCCGGCGAAGCTGCCTCCACAGTGCGCGCGCGAGCAGCGAGAGGGCGGAGAGGCGCGCCGGCGCGGAGCGCTCGCCCCCGAGCCGGCGCTCGAGAGCGCGCGCGACCGTCTCGGCGATCTCGGAAGCGAGCGCGGCAACGATCGGCCCGCGCGCGAGCTGGGCGAGGGGTCCGGCCAGCGCGTAGGTCATCGAGAGGTTGGCCGTGGTCATTGTGGCACCGGCGTCGGCGAGGCGGATCGTTGCCTCGCCCGAGAGGCGCGTGCCGGTGCGCTGGTCCCGGGCCTCGCCGGCGAGCGATGCTGTTTCGGCGGTTTCGTCGAAGCGGAGGCGGGCGGTGCCGGCAAAGACGGCAGTGATCGGACCCAAGGCCACCCGCATCTCGCCCTCGATCCGTTCGTTCCCGATCGTCGTCAGGCGTGCCCCCGGCACGCAGCCCGCCATCAGGGCGGGGTCGTGCAGCGCCGTCCACACCTCCGCACGCGGGCGCGCGATGCGGAGCACGAGGTCGAGCGAGGGGCCGGCGGGAGGGGGCGAAGGCGACGTGTCGGAGGGAGGTTGGGGAAGAGGGGCGATGCGAGAAGTTGGCGGCGCGGCGGGTGCGGGCGGAGGCGGCGGCGCCTCGCCCAGCACGCGGCGGATCGCGCGCACGATGCCGGCGTAGCCGGTGCAGCGGCAGAGATTGCCGGCGAGCTCGTGGCGGATGCGCGCTTCGTCCGCATCCGGCACGCGCAGCACGATGTCGCGCGCCGTCACCAGCATGCCCGGCGTGCAATACCCGCACTGGAGCGCGTGCTCCGCGGTAAACGCGGTGCGCAGCGAGACGATGATGGGATCGTCCGCCAGGCCCTCGATTGTGCGCACGTCCTCGCCTTCGCAGGCGGCGGCGAAGGCGATGCAGGATCGCGCAGGCGCGCCGTTCAGGAGGATGGTGCAGGCGCCGCACACGCCGTGCTCGCAGCCGATATGCGTGCCGGTGAGCAGGCAGTGCTCGCGGAGGAAATCGGCGAGATGCGTGCGCGGCTCGACTTCGGCGGTGATGGGCGCGCCGTTCACCGTGAGGCTCAGGCGGCGCATGCGCGCGCCTCCGCGAGCGCGCGGCAGGCCACCGCGAGCGCGATATGCCGGTCGATCGCGTCGAGCCCCGCGGTTGCGGCGAGGGCCGCCCGCGCGCCTTCGATGCTCGCCTCGTCTCCCTCGAGCAGGAGCGGCCGGCCGCCGGTCGCGCCGATGACGAGCCGGCGCTCTGTCCCCGCGAGCAGCACGGACGCCATGGCGTGGGCGAACTCGCCCGGCTTGCGGCAGGCCTTGACGTGGGCGAAGCCCGCGCCCGCGGGCGGGCGCGCGATGCGGATCGCGGTCAGGATTTCGCCGCGTGCGAGCACCGTCGCGAAGGGGCCGGCGATCAGCGCGGCAATGGGCACGCGGCGGGTGCCGGAGAGGGATTGCAGCGCCGCCTCGGCGTCCAGCGCGGTGAGCGCCGCGATCCAGTCCGCCGCGGGATCGGCGTGGCAGAGGCTGCCGCCGATCGTCCCGCGCGTCCGGATCGCGTGATAGGCGATGCCGCCCGCGACGCGCGCGAGGATGCCGTTGCCGATGTCCGGGGTTCGGCCCGCCGCGATCGCCGCGTGGGTCAGCGTTGCGCCGATCGTTACGGAGTCGGACGATTCGGCCACGGAAGCGAGCTCCGGCAGATGGAAGATCTGCACCAGGAGGTCGGGCTGGGCGAGGCGGAGGTTGAGCATCGGCCCGAGCGACTGCCCGCCGGCGAGCACGCGCACTTCGGTGTCCCCCGCCGCCAGGAGCCGCATCGCCTCGGCGAGGCTTGCCGGGCGCGCGAGGTCGAACCGGACGGGCTTCATCTGCGCCGGGCGAGCAGGGCGGCGAGGATGCGCCGCGGCGTGATCGGGAGTTCCGCGATCGCAACGCCGAGCGGGCCGAGCGCGTCGTTGACGGCGTTGGCGAGCGCCGCCGGCGGGCCGATCGCGCCGCCCTCGCCGATGCCCTTCTGGCCGAAGAAGGAGAGCGGCGAAGGGGTTTCCATGTGCTCGATCCGGATGTCTGGCACCTCGGTCGCGCCCGGCAGCGTGTAGTCGGCGAGCGTGGTGGCGAGCGGCTGGCCCTGGCGGTCGAACGGCATCTCCTCGTAGAGCGCGGTGCCGATCCCTTGCGCGGCGCCGCCGAGCACCTGGCCGTCCACGATCATCGGGTTGACGAGCCGGCCGCCATCCTCGCAGATCGCGTAGTCGAGGATGCGCACCGCGCCGATCTCGGTATCCACCGCGACGACCGCAGCGTGGGCGGCGTAGCTGAAGGTGCCGCTGTCGCGCGCGGTCTTGTAGCCGGCGGTCACCTCGAGGCCGCCCGGGGCTGCGTCGGCGGGCAGGTCCTGCGGGCGGAGATACCAGGTGCGCGCGACGGCGCCGATCGCGACCTCGCCGGCCGCGCTCGAAACGACGCCGTTGCCGACGCGCACCATCTCCGGCGCGGCTTGGAGGAGATGCGCGCCGATCCGCCCGATGCGCGAGGCAAGCTCGGTGCAGGCGCTCGCCACGGCGCCGCCCGCCATGACGATGCAGCGCGAGCCCCAGGTGCCGGTGGAATAGGGCGTCATCGCCGTATCGCCGTGGACGAGCCGGATCGCGGCGAGCGGAATCCCGAGAATCTCGTGCGCGATTTGCGCGAGCGTCGTCTCCAGCCCTTGCCCGTGCGAATGCACGCCGACGCGAAGCTCGAGCCCGCCGTCCGGCGTGAGCCTGGCCGTCGCCTGCTCGAAGCCCGGCACCATCGGGATGCCCCATCCGGCATAGACCGAGGTGCCGTGCGCGCCCTGCTCGCAGAAGATGGAGAACCCGAGCCCGATGCGTTCGGCGCCGGTCGCTTCGGCCTGGCGGCGGCGCACGGCGGGAATGTCGATCGCTTCGGCGACGCGGCGGAGGCAGGCGGGATAATCCCCGCTGTCGAAGTGCTTGCCGGTGATATTGTCGAACGGCATCGCAGCCGCGGGCACGAGGTTGCGGAGGCGAATGGCGAGCGGATCGAGCCCGGCCTCACGCGCCAGCGCATCCATCATGAGTTCGATAGCGAAACAAACGCCGGCGCGCGCGACGCCGCGATAGGGCAGGATCGGCGGCTTGTTGGTCGCGGCCGAGAAGGTGCGGCAGCGATAGGACTCCATCACGTAGGGACCGGGCAGGATGCTCGCCACCTGCGCGGCCTCCAGGCAGGCGGAGAACGGGTAGGCGGAATAGGCGCCCGCATCCACCACCGCTTCGGCGTCGATGCCGATCAGCCGCCCGTCCGCCTCGGCGTAGAGGGTGATGTCGTAGTCGTGCTCGCGGCAGTTCGCGTTGCCGGCGAGCTGCTCGCGCCGGTCCTCGATCCAGCGCACCGGATGGCCGAGCCGGCGGGCGAGGAAGCTTGCGCACACCTCCTCGGCGAGCAGGATGCCCTTGTAGCCGAAGCCGCCGCCGACATCCGGCGAGACGACGCGGATGCGTGCCTCGTCGAGGCCGAGGCAGCCTGCGAGCCCGGTGCGCACGATGTGCGGCATCTGGGTTGCGGTGTAGAGGAGCAGCTGGCCGAGGCGGCGATCCCAGGTCGCGACCACGCCGCGCCCCTCGAGCGGGGACATGCATTGTCGCGCGGTGCGGAGCCGGCGGCGAACGGTGATCGGCGCGCCGGCGGCGAAGCGCTCCGGCGCCACCGCCACGAACGTTTCGAGAAAGACGTTGTCGGGCCAGTGCGCATGGAGGCGCGTGGGCGTGGCGAGCGCCTCGCGCATGTCCACCACGGCGGGCAGCTCCTCGAAATCCACCGCGACCGCGGCCGCGAGGTCCTCCGCCTCGGCGCGGCTCGCGGCGACGCAGGCGGCGATCGGCTCGCCCACGTAGCGCACCCGCTCATGGGCGAGGACCGGCTGCTCGGAGGTCCTGAAGCCGGGCAGGGCGGAATTCGCGACGATCGGCGCCACACCGGCGAGGTCGGCGGCCGTGAACACCGCGCCCGCGGGCTTCTTGATCCCGCGGATCAGCGCGTGGGCGAGAGGGCTCCGGACGAAGGCGAGTTCGCGCATGCCGGGCAGCCGGATGTCAGCGACGAACTCGCCTTCCCCGCGCAGGAACCGCTCGTCCTCGAGCCGCGGCACCGAGCATCCCACTCCCTCGCGCACCAATCCTCCGCTTGCATTCAGCCGGCGCCTATCGTTAGCATACTGACGAAATTCGGCGGCGTGAACCCGAGAGTAACCCGGAGCACTGGCGATGGATGCCCAGTTCGATCATGTCCTGCGCGGCGGCCGCGTCATCGATCCGGCGAGCGGGTTCGACGGCCGGGCCGACCTGGCGATCGCCGGCGATCGCATCGCCGCCCTCGCCCCTTCCATCCCGCCCGAAGCCGCGCGCACCGTGACCGACGTCGCGGGCAAGCTCGTCGTGCCCGGCCTGATCGATACGCACGGCCATGTCTATCGCTACGTCACCGGCCGCTTCGGGCTCGAGGCCGACATGGTGGGCGTCCGCTCGGGCGTCACCACGGTCGTCGATCAGGGCGGGCCGAGCTGCATGACGATCCCGGGCTTCCGCCATTTCATCGCCGAACCGGCCGAGACGCGCGTGCTCTGCTTCATTTCCGCCTATCTCGTCGGCGGCCTCGAAGGCCATCTCTACCCGGAGCTCTACGGCCCGGGCCAGGTGGACGTGAAGGCGACCGTCAAGGCGGCGCGCGCCAACGCCGACCTCGTGCGCGGGGTCAAGGCGCACGCCGAGACCGGCGGCGTCTCGCGCTGGGGCCTCGAAGTCATCAAGCTCGGCAAGGAGATCGCGCGCGAGGCGGGCCTGCCGCTCTACATCCATCTCGGCCAGCTTTGGCCGGTGAAGAAGGGCGCGGAGGTCAACGCGGACGACGTGGTGCGCGCGCTGGTTCCGCTGATGGAGGAGGGCGATGTCCTCGCCCATCCCTTCACCCGCCATCCCGGCGGCTTCATCTCGGCCGAAACGGGCGAGGTCCATCCGGTGGTGTGGGCCGCGCTCGAGCGCGGCGTCACCGTCGATGTCGGCCACGGTTCTCATTTCAGTTTCGAAATGGCCCGCCGCGTGCTCGCGGCTGGCATCCGCCCGTACACGCTGGGCGCGGACATGCACGGCTACAATGTGAGCGTGCCGAGCGACGACGAGGCGAGCCGCAGCGCCAACCCGTTCTTCGGCGTCGCCCCCTTCAACCTCACCCACGCGATGACCGAGCTTCTCGCCCTCGGGCTGACGCTGCCCGAAGTGATCGCGACGGCCACCAGCAACGCCGCGCGCATGCTGCGGCTGGAGGATCGGTTGGGTGCGCTCGCGCCCGGCCGCGTCGCCGATGTCTCGGTGCTCGAGCTGATGCAAGGCCGCTTCAAGCTCGCCGACAACAGCCGCGAGAGCGTCATCGTCTCGGAGATGCTGCGGCCGGTCTTCGCTCTTCGCGCCGGCCGGACGATCGCGGCGGAGAGCCCGCTCATTCCGCCGGCAGAACTTCTCGCCGCCTGATCCGTGCGCGAGCTTCTGCGCCGGACGATCGAAGCGGGAGGGCGCTTCTCCGCCCGGCTCGAGACCGGCGATACGCTCCGCATCGTCGATCTGCACGGAAAGCAGGCGGTCGATTTCCTGGCTTTCAGCGCGGAGCTTCCGGCCGACCGCTACAATGCGGCGAACACGATGAAGATGAACGGCGGCATCTATCTCGGCAAAGGGGCAAAACTCTATTCCGAGCGCGCGGAAGTCCTGCTCACGATCGTCGAGGACACGGTCGGCCGGCACGACACGATCGGCGGGTGTTGTAGTGCGGCCAGCAACTTCGCCCGCTACGGGCTCAAAGACACGCCGAGCTGCTACGCGAACTTCACCGCCGAGCTGGCCTGCTGGTCGCTCGGCCCCGCGGACATCGTCGCCAACGTGAACTTCTTCATGAACGTCCCGGTGCGCCAGGACGGCTCGATGGCGATCGAGGCCGGGCTCTCGCGCGCCGGCGATTACGTCGAGCTTCGGGCAGAACGACCGGTGGTCGCCGTGCTCTCGAACTGCCCGCAGCGGAACAATGAAGCCGCCGGCTTCGAGCCGACGCCGATCGAGGTCATCCTCACGCGCCCATGAGCGAGAGCGCGGTGCGCACGAGCGCGCCGGCGGGGCTGCTCAGCGCATCGAGGATGGTGAAGTGGTTCGCTTCGGCCACGGGAACCAGCGGCCCGGGCGCGCCGGCCGCTTGGCGGTGGGCATGCAGCGCACGGCTGTCCGCGACCAGCCGCGGGAGCTCCGCCGTGCCATAGGCGACGGCGAGCGGTTTTTGCACCGGCGGCCGGCGGAGGGGCGAGAGTGTCGCGATCTCCTCCTCCGTCAGCTGCAATTTCTCGTTGAGATAGGTGTCGCGAAGCGGGGCGAGATCGAAGACGCCGGAAATCGCGAGCCCCGCGGAGACCGCCTGATGCCCGAGCCCGAGCGCTGCGAGCTGCGCACCGGCCGACCATCCCGAAAGCAGGATCGGCCCGGCGATGCCGTGGCGCGCGCCGTTCGCGGCGAGCCAGTCGAGCGCGGCCGTGATCTCCTTGACGATCCCCGCCAGGGGCTTCTCCGGCGCGAGCGAATAGCCGGGAAGTGCGGCCGCCCAGCCATGCGCGCGCAGCCCCTCGGCGAGCGAGCAGAAATCCTCGCGCCGGTTGCGCTGCCAGTAGCCGCCATGGATGAAGACGAGGCAGGGCGCATCTTTCGCGTCCGCAGGGAAGAGATCCCAGCGCATCCGCTCGGCCGGCCCGTAGGGAATATCGAGCGCCGCCCGCGCCGTTTCGCGCAAGCGCGCCGAGGCGGCGATCCGCGCCTCGTTCAGCCGCGCGCTCTCCGGCACGGCCGCGTTGTTGTTGTAGGCGAGGTCCCGCGCCTCCTGGGAGAGAAGCTCCCAGGCCTCTTCCATCAATCGGCGGCGGCGGCGAAGCCCGCGCCCGCCATCCGCGCGCGCACGGCGGCGCCGAAGGCGGAAAAAATGCGGCGCGAGAGCGCGTCGGTCTCGAAATCATATTCCGGGTGCCATTGCACGCCGAAGGCGAAGCCCGGCGCCGCGGCAACCCGCACCGCCTCGATCGTGCCGTCCGGCGCCGTGCCCTCGGCGACGAGCCCGGGGGCGAGCGCGTCGATCCCCTGGTTGTGCAGCGAATTGACCGCGATCTCGCCGGCCCCGGCGAGCTGGTGCAGGAAGCTTCCCGCCACCACGCGGACGGCGTGCGCCTTGGCGATGCGTAGCCGCGGCAGCGGCTGCAGCGGCGTCGAATGGTCGAAGCGGCCCGGCACGTCCTGCAGCCGCTGGTGCAGGCTGCCGCCGAGTGCCACGTTCAGCTCCTGAAGGCCGCGGCAGATCGCCAGCAGCGGGACGCCCGCCGCGATCGCGGCCCTGATCAGCGGCAGCGTGACGGCATCGCGCGCCTCGTCCTCGGGCGTGCCCTCGGCGTGCGGCGGTCCGCCGTAAAGCTCAGGCTGCACATTCGAGCGGCTGCCGGTCAGCATGATGCCGTCGAGCCGCTCGAGAAGGACCGGAATGTCGGCCGCCTCGCCGTTCGCGGGGATCAGCACCGGCACGGCCTTGACCACCTGATCCGCCGCCCGCACGTAGGTGTCGGACGCGGCGTGGTTCGGCATGCCATAGACACCGAACTGCTTGCGGCAACAACTGATGCCGACCAGAGGTTTCGTCATCGGGAACAGGGATCTTCTTCTTCTGGTGCAACTCTAGCCGCGAACCGAGCGCTCCGCCAGCCTCTCGACGGTCAGTTGGCGTTGCCGTTGTTCGACGGGATCTGGACGTAGCTGAAAAGATGGGCGGGAAAATGTCCGCCGAGCGCCACGTCGTAGAGCGAGACGCGCGTGAGCTCGTCCTGGGCATCGCGCACCGCCCATTGGCGAAGCTGGAGGGGCAGGGTCGAGAAGACGAGGGTAAGGCTTCCCTGCCCGGGAGAATCCGTGCGCACCAGGGTCACGTCGAACTCTCCCGGCAGCCGCTGGAACCCGGTCACCGTGACCGCGCCGGTCAGCGTGACATGCGGCGCGAGCAGCACGCCGAGCGGGGTCGAGGAGAGGGGAATGTTCGTCGTCTGGTTGAGGCTCGAATCGTGGAAGACGAGCAGGCCGTAGCCTGCCACCAGCAGGTAGGGGCTCGGCGGATCGTACTGGAACCGCATGCGCCCCGGCCGCTCCAGCCAGGCGATCCCCTGGCTCACCGCCCCGTCCGGCGCCACCTGGAGGAACTTGGCCTTGAGCGAGGTGATGCCGTTGAGGTAGGCGGCGATCCGGTCGAGCTCGGCGTGATCGGCCGGCGTCAGCGGCGCCG
The DNA here is from genome assembly GCA_963745975.1 of uncultured Pseudomonadota bacterium. GTDB lineage: Bacteria > Pseudomonadota > Alphaproteobacteria > Acetobacterales > Acetobacteraceae > JAKAWQ01. The sequence continues at coordinate 366,995 of CAVUZJ010000005.1, read as the reverse complement.
CCACCGGCGCGGCCGCGGCGGCGCCCACCGGGACTGCGCCCGCCAGCAGCAGGGAAAGGAGTGCGAAAAGCTTTCTGCGATGCATGCCGGCCATGTGGCATCGCCGGCCCGCACTTGCAAACGCCGCACCTTCAGCCGAGCCATACAAGGCGCGATATCCTGGTAGTAACATTCCCCCCGCCCGGAGGAGCCCCGCGATGCTGCCCACCAGTCCCGCCTTCAAGAAGAACGCCCGGGCGGCGCTGGCGGACGCCGGCCTGCAGCGGGCGCTCGAACGGACCAAACCGCACTTCCAGCAGCGCCGGGCCGCCGCCGTCGCGGCACTCCCCGAGTTCGAAATCTTGCGCGAGCGCGGCCGCGAGATCAAGAACCACACGCTCGCGAACCTCGACTTCTACCTCGAGTGCTGGGCCGACAAGGTCGCCCGCGCCGGCGGCGAGGTGCATTGGTGTACCACGGCCTCGGACGCGCGCGAGGCCGTGCTCGGCATCTGCCGCCGCGCCGGCGCGCGCATCGTCACCAAGGGCAAGTCGATGGTGAGCGAGGAGATCGGGATCAACGAGTTCCTCGAGGCGAACGGCATCACCCCGGTCGAGACCGACCTCGGCGAATACATCATCCAGCTCGGCCACGAGCCGCCGAGCCACATCATCGCCCCCGCCTTCCACCTCAACCGCGAGGACTGGGAGGCCCGCTTCCGCAAGGCCCACACCGACCTGCCCGCCGACCGCGTCTTCCGCGAGCGGCGCGATATCCTGACCGAGGCGCGCGGCGAGCTCCGCCAGCGCTTCCTCGCCGCCGACGTCGGCATCACCGGGGCCAATTTCCTGATCGCCGAGACCGGCTCGAGCGTGATCGTCACCAACGAAGGCAACGGCGACCTCACCCAGACCCTCCCCAAGGTCCACATCGTGCTCGCCAGCATCGAGAAGCTGGTGCCCACGCTCGAGGACGCCTCGGTGCTGCTGCGCCTGCTCGCCCGCTCGGCCACCGGGCAGGATTTCTCGGTTTACACCACCTTCTCGACCGGGCCGCGCCGCCCGGGCGACCTCGACGGGCCGGAGCAGTACCACGTCGTCCTGCTCGACAACGGCCGCTCGGGGATGCTCGGCAGCGAGTTCCAGGACATGCTCCGCTGCATCCGCTGCGCCGCCTGCATGAACCATTGCCCGGTCTATGGCGCGGTGGGCGGCCACGCCTATGGCTGGGTCTATCCCGGGCCGATGGGTGCGGTGCTGACGCCGACGCTGATCGGCATCGACAAGGCGGGGAACCTCCCCAACGCCTCGACCTTCTGCGGGCGCTGCGAGAGCGTCTGCCCGATGAAGATCCCGCTGCCCGGGATGATGCGGCACTGGCGTGAGCGCGAGTTCGAGCGCCATCTCACCCCCCACTTTGCCCGCCGCAACCTCGGCCTCTGGGCTTGGTTCGCTCGCCGCCCCGCCGCCTACCGGCTGGCGACGCGCGCGGCCGCGCTGGCGCTCGGGCTCATGGGACGGCGAAGCGGGCGCTTCCGCCGGCTGCCCCTTGCCGGGGCCTGGACGCGCGGGCGCGACCTGCCCGCCCCGGAAGGCCAGACCTTCTTCGCCCGCTACGCGCGCGAAAGCCGGAAATCGCGATGAACGCCCCGGGAAGCCCGAAGACGGACCGCGCCCTCGTTCTCGCCGCGGTCCGCCGCAACCTCGGCCGCGGCCCGCTGCCCGCCGACCAGGCCGCCCTGCTGCACGCCCGCCTCGGCGCCCACCCGCGCGGCCCCATCCCCGCCCGCTCGCGCCTGCCGCGCGCCGGGCAGCTCGCCCTCTTCGCGGCCAACATCGAGAAGGAGTTCGGGACCATCGTCCGCGTCGTCGATCCCGCCGCCGTGCCCGAAGCCGTCGCCGACTACCTCGCCCAGCAGAACCTCCCCTCGACGCTGGTGATGGCCCCGCATCCGGAGCTGGCCGCGCTCCCCTGGGCCGAGCGGCCGCTCCTGCGCATCCGCACCGGCCGCGCCGAGGCCTCGGACGTGGTGAGCCTCCAGCACGCCTTCGCCGGCGTGGCCGAGACCGGCACGCTGATGCTGCCCTCCGCCCCCGAACGGCCGACGACGCTCAACCTGCTCGCCGAGACGGCGATCGTCATGCTCCGGGCGAGCCGCGTCGTCGGCGCCTACGAGGAGGCGTGGGACCTCCTCCGCGCCGAGAGTCACGACCCGCTGACGTCAGCTCCCTTGGGGGGCTTCATGCCGCGCAACGTCATGCTGGTCACCGGCCCCTCGCGCTCGGCCGATATCGAGCAGTCGCTCGAGCTGGGCGCGCACGGGCCGCGCCGGCTCCATGTCGTGCTGGTGGACGACGATGAAGCCGCCGTTGCCTGACGCCTCCCTGGGCGCCTCGCTGAACGACGACCGCGCGGCGTGGCGCCGCTTCGCCGGCTCGGTCCGGCCGCTTGGCGCGCCTGCCCGGGAGCCGGCCCCTCTCGCCGCTTCTCCGCCCTCGCCCGCCGAGACCGTGCGCGCCGCCCCGCTCCGCTCCGCCTCCGGACTCGCTCCGCTGGCGATCGGCACGGCCCCGCCCGGGCTCGACCGGGCGAGCTGGCGGCGCCTTGCGGGCGGCCGCTCCCGCCCCGCCCGCCGGCTCGACCTGCACGGCCTCACCGCGGCGCGCGCGCTCGCCGCCCTGGAGGCATTCCTCGAGGCCGCTTCCGCCGACGGCGAGCGCACGGTCGAGGTGATCACCGGCCGCGGCGCCGGCGCCGAGGGCGGCGTCATCCGCCGCGAGTTCTCCCACTGGCTCAACCGGCCTTCGCTCCGGCCCCTGCTGCTCGGCGCCTCGCACCCGCATCCGGCCAACCCGGGCGCCGTTCTTCTCCTCCTCCGCCGAAAACGATGACTCCTGGGCGATGACTCCCTTTGGGGCGCGCGTGCGCAGCCTGCGCGCCGCGAGCGGGGTGCGGCTGGCCGATCTCGCCGCGGGCCTCAAGGTCTCCCCCGCCTATCTCTCCGCCCTCGAGCACGGGCGCCGCGGCGCGCCGAGCCCGGGCCTCGTGCACCAGGTCTGCGAGTTCTTCGGCCTGATCTGGGACGACGCGGAGGAGCTTGCGCGCCTCGCGCGGATCTCCCATCCCAAGGTCCGGATCGACACCGGCGGACTGACCGCGGAGCAGACCGCGCTCGCCAACCGGCTCGGGCAGGTCCTGCACCGGATGCCGCCCGAAACGGTGGCGGCGATGCACGCCATTCTCGACGGGACGAGCTTTCCGCCCAAGCCGCGGCTGCGTCGCGCCGCGGGCAAGGAGCGTCGTTGAATTGTGATCGAAACCGATTCGTTTTTCCGTAGAAGCGGAGATCGCTTCGCCATAATCTCTCCACAATAATCTTGGGTCGGGGGCAGCGCTTCGCCATCGCGGCGAACGGAAATCTGCCTTGTTGAACGGCGCGATAGGCGCTTTAATTGAAGTGCCGTGGGAGGCTCTCGTGCCTCCCGCACCTGAGGGAGAAGACCATGCCCAGATTGCTCGCCGCCCTCTATGGCTCCGCCGCCCTCGCACTCGCCGGCGCGCCCGTGGCGTTCGCCTGCGCGACGCCCAGCGAGCAGGCGATGTTCGACGTCGCCGGCCTGAAGAGCGAGCTGATGGTCACCGCGCTCTCCTGCGACGCGGATTCCCAATACAACGCCTTCGTCCTGCGCTACCAGGGGATGCTCCAGGCGGACGATTCCGAGCTCCAGACCTACTTCGTGCACACCTACGGCGGCGCCGGCCAGGCGATGCACGACGCGTACGTCACCAACATCGCCAACAAGATGAGCGAGGTCGGCGTCGCCGAGGGAACGGATTTCTGCCGCCGCCACCTCGCGGTCTTCGCCGAGGCGCTGGCGCTCGACAGCCCCTCCGATCTCGCCGTCTTCGCCGCCTCGCGCGGCTACGTCCAGCCGATTTCTCCCGAAGGCTGCACGGTCCTCGCCGCGGATCCCCCGGCGCTCACGGCACAGCGGTAAGACCAGCGGTAAGACTCAAGGCAGAAGTGCTGCGATCGCCGCCAGCACGGCGGCCTCGGGAATGGCGCTCATCGCGGCCCCGCCGAAATCCTGCGCGCGGATGACGATCGCGCCGGGCGCCTGAGGCGCGAATTTCTCCGGCGCCGTCGGCCCGAAGAGGGAAACGAGCTTCGTCCCCGCCGCCGCGATCAGGTGCCCGATCCCGCTGTCGTTCGCCACCGCCAGCGCGAGCCGGCGAGCGAGCGCCATCGTCAGAAGCGGGGAATCCTCCGCCTTGACCGGCAGCACCGCCTCCGGCAGCGCGCGCGCAACCGGCGCGGCCCACTCCTGCTCGTCCGGCCCGAGCAGCACCACCGGCGCAGCACCGCCCTTTGCGAGGGCCGCGCCGACGCCGAGGAACCGCTCGAGCGGCCAGCACTTCCGCCGATCGCCCGCGCCCGGCGCGAGCCCGACCCGCACGGCCCCGCCCGGCAGCCGCCGCGCCGCCTCCTCTTCCATCGCTTCGGGCAATTTGAGCGGCGGCAAGCCGGACAAATCCGTCTCGGCGCCGCAGGCGGCGATCAGCCGCATCATCTGCCCGAGCATCGAGGGCGGCTTGGCCCGATCCGCCGGTGCCCGCGCCGAAAACCGCCAGCCCGCCGCGGCCGAGACGAAGATTTTCGGGCGCAGCCTGAGCAGTGCGAGGCTGGTCCGCACCTGGCGCTGGGTGTCGATCAGGAGGTCGGCGCGCGCCCGCCCGAGCCGCGGCCGGACCAGATCCGCCCACGAGGCGCCGAGCCCCGTGTCCTCGACCACCTCGTCGATCAGATCCGTCGTCAGCGGCCGGAGCGTGCTCGCGAAGACGCTCTTCCCGCCCGCCAGCCAGACGATGCGCGCCCGCGGCCAAGCGAACCGCAACGCCTGGACGAACGGCAGCTTCATCACGCCGTCGCCCGTCAGCTCGCGCCCGGCGAAGACCTCGATGAGATCGGCCGGGATCGGCCTCACGCCGCCTTGGAAAGACCCGTCCCGCTGGCGTCCCAGGCGGCAAGGAACTTGGCGCTCGCCTCGGCCGAGAGCGCCACATGCGGCGGGCGCATCGTGAGCCAGGCGGGATCGACCTCTTCCCGCGCCACCAGCGCGCGCAGCGCCGGGATGGTCGGCGCCGTGGTCAGCACCTTGCGCAGCGCCGAAAGCAGGACCTGCGCCTCTTCCCCCGCCTTCTCGTTCCAGTGCGAAACGACCGCCGCGTTCACCTCGCTCGTCACGTTCGCTGCCGCCGTGATGCAGCCGGCCCCGCCGATCCTGAGGATGTCGAGCAGCCCGTTATCGAACCCGACATAGACCTCGAACCCGTCCGCTGCGAATTCCTTCACCATGGCCGCGGAATTGGCGAAGTCCCCGCTGCTGTCCTTCACCCCCTTGAGCACGCCGGGGAACGCCTTGAGCATCCGCCCGATCAGGCCGAGGCTGAACGGCACCGCCGACTGCTGGGGAAAATGGTAGAGATAGACCCGGATATTCCCCCCCACACGCCCGATCACCTCGCTGAAATAGGCGAAGAGCCCGTCATCCGAAGGGTTCTTGTAGTAGAAGGGCGGCAGCATCAGGACGCCGCGGCAGCCGAGCTCGGCGGCGCGGCGCGTCAGCAGCACGGAATTGGTGATCGCGGTGGTGCCGGTGCCGGGCAGCAGCCGCTCGGCGGGAACCCCACGCTCGACCATCCCTTCGAGGATCGCCAGCCGCTCGGCGATGCCGAAGCTGTTCGCCTCGCCGGTCGTCCCGAGAAGGCCGATATTGTTGCACCCGTGGGCGAAAAGATGCGCGCAGCGCCGCGCCAGCCGGTCAAGGTCGGGGGATAGGTCCGGCTTCATCGGCGTCAGCACCGCGGCGTTGACGCCGCCGAAAATCGCGTCCTGCATCATCGTCGTCTCTTCCTTCCTTTTTTCGCCCGCGCGGCATCAAGCCCGGCCAGGCAACGATATGGTCCTCGAGCGGCCCCGCCTTGGTCTCCGGCACCACCCGCCCGCTCACCGAGGCGCCAGCCCGGTGCACGCTCGCGGGATCGCCGGTGATGAGCGGATGCCAGGACGGCAGGTCCCGCCCCTCCGCAAGCCGCCGATAGGCGCAGGAAGGCGGCAGCCAGTCGATCCCGGCGAGGCTTTCCGGGGTGAGGCGCACGCAGTCCCGCACACGGCGGCGCCGGTGCGCATAGTCGGTGCACCGGCAGGTCTTGGTGTCGAGAAGCCGGCAGGCGACATCGGTGAAGAAGAGCTCGCCCGTGTCCTCCTCGCGCAGCTTGTGCAGGCAGCAGCGCCCGCAGCCGTCGCAGAGCGATTCCCACTCCGCGTCGGTCATCTCCGCGAGGCTCTTTTCCTTCCAGAACAGCCGGCCGCCTGCCATGGCGGAAAGCCTAGCCCCGATGGTGCGGGCGCGAAAGCCCGTCCGGCGCTACCCCCCCGGGCGCTAGCTCCCGTAGCGGGCGAGCACGGCACGCAGCGGATTGGCCCCCGGATTGTTCGCCTGCATCCCGACCACGATCTGCCGCGCGTCGGCTTTTCCGCCGTAATAGGCCTGATCCCCTGAGTAGTCGGACGAGAGCAGGGCACCGTCGAGCGAGACGCCGGCGAAGAGGCCGCGGTTCTGGGCGAAGGTGACGATATCGGCGCGCATCGCCGCGGTGGTCGAGCCGCCGATGGTCGCGCCCACGGTCGCCACCGCGATCGAGGCGTCCGCGCCGACCTTGAACTGGCTGTTGATGACCGCGTCCAGCGCCTTGTCGTTCATGATCATCATCAGGACGCTCGCGTCCTCGATGCCCGCCTGCAGGCCGAGGCTGCCGCTGCCGATCGTATAGAACGCGGGCGCCGACCAGGAGCCCCCGGCCGCACGGGCCACCAGCACACAGCCCCCGCCCGAGCCGCCGACAATGAAGCCCGCCTTGAAGACCTCGGGGCAGATCATCACCGCCCGCGCATTCTTGAGCGTGCCCGTGACATCCGCCGAGTTCGGCGAGCTCATGATGGTCTCGACCGTGAGCGTGGAACGATCGACCAGCCGCTGGGCGGCGCTCTCCTGCGAGGTGTCGGCACAGGCGACGAGCGGCACCACCAGCGCCAGGACGACCAGACCGAAACGCGACATCGGCACCCTCCTTCTCCCTGCCCCGCCATCCCGCGCGCCATCGCACGAATTCCCGCGCTACGCGAGAATCGGCCCGCGAATTGTTGATGAACTTGCCTATTTTGCGACCAAACCGCGGCGACCTCCAGTCTTTTCGCGGCGGCCAGGAAGCAGAAAGGCAAGGCCAAGGGGCTCCGCCCCTTGGAACCCCGCCAGGGTCTGGGACCCTGGACCCCGTTCGTTTGCGGCGGCTGAGGGCCGGTTTGGCTTCGCGCGAAACGCGCGAAGCCAAACCGGCCCTCAGCCGCCGCAAGGAAAGGGTTCCAAGGGCTCAGCCCTTGGCGGGGGGTTCAAGGGGGGCAGAGCCCCCCTGGCCTTGCCTTCGCTCCCGGCACATTCCATAGCCGCGGCGCGCCGCCTCGGCCATCAGGTCAAGGTTCTGCGCCGGAAAAATCCCGCCCCGTCGCAGATCGCCTATCGCGACGAGTTCCAGGTCGCGATGCTCCAACCGCGCGGGAGCTGGCGGAGAGTGAGAGAGTAGAGGCGAGCCCATCGGCGCCGGGCCGATGTGAGAGGAGCCACAGAGAAACAGCCCGCCCGTTGGCGTTCCCGGCATCGCCCGCTATACGGCCAACGGAAGCCGCCGCGCGAAGGGCCCCGGCGATGACGATCTCCACCGAGCGCTTGCGGCTGCGGCTTTGGCGGGACGAGGATCTGGCCCCGTTCGCGGCGCTCAACGCCGACCCGCGCGTGATGGAGCATTTTCCGAAGACGCTCGATCGCGCCGAGAGCGACGAATTCGCGGCCCGCATTCGTGCCGGGCTCGCCGAGCGCGGCTTCGGCCGCTGGGCGGTGGAGGTGCCTGGCCGCGCCGCGTTCGTCGGCTATGTCGGCCTCGCCGAGTGGACGTTCCCGGCGCGGTTCACGCCGTGCATCGAAATCGGCTGGCGATTCGCCTTCGAGCACTGGGGCAAGGGCTATGCGAGCGAAGCGGCCGGCGCGGTTCTCGCCCACGCTTTCGGCCCGCTCGGATTGAGCGAGGTCGTCTCGTTCACCGTGCCCGCCAACCGCCGCTCGCGGGCGGTGATGGAGCGGCTCGGGATGCGGCGCTCTCCGGAGGATGATTTCGAGCATCCCCTCCTGCCCGAGGGCCACGCGCTCCGCCCGCACGTCTTCTATCGCCTCGCGCGGATCGAGTGGAGAGGCGTGCCTCCGCGGTCGCCGCATTCGACTCCACCGTTTATGGGAGCAGGGAGATGAAACAGAGCCCCACCAAGCACGCGACCTTGCCGGCCATGCAGATGGCCGCGCTCGCCCTCGGCGCCGCCGCGCTCGGGGCGCTTGCGATCGGCGCGGTCGCGATCGGCAGGCTGGCGATTGCCGGCCTTGCGGTTCGCAAGGCCAAATTCCGCTCGGTCGAGATCGACGATCTCACGGTCCGCCGGCTTCGCCTGCCGCGCGGCGCGGACCAGCCCTAACGTCGCGCGCGTTGCTGCGAGGAGAGAGAGCGATGACCGAGCCGAGCCCCGCTTCCGTGAGCGCGCGCGTCGATGGAGCGGTGCTGATGCGGCACATGCAGAGCTTCGCGCGCTGGATCAAGCTCTCGGGCAGCGAGGGCGAGATGCAGAGCCTCGAAACCGTGCGCGCCTCGCTTGCCGGTTACGGCCTCTCCACCACGATCCTCCGCCATGACGCGCTCGTCAGCCTGCCGGGCCGCTCGCGCGTCGCGTTCGGCAACGCGACACCGCCCTCCATCACGCACAGCTTCTCCCGCTCCTCGCCGCCCGAGGGAGTGACCGGCGCTCTCGTCGATGTCGGGGAGGGAAGCGCGGCCGAAATCGCGGCCGTCGATGCGCGCGGGTGCATCGTTCTCGTCGACGGCATCGCGAGCCCCGCGGTCGCCCATCGCGCCAAGGCGGCGGGCGCCGTCGGCCAGCTCCACGTGAGCCCGCACGAGCATCTGCACGAGATGTGCGTTTCGCCCGTTTGGGGCAGCCCGTCGCCGCCCGAAGCTGCCGCGCTTCCTTCGACCGTCGTCAACACCATCGCCGCCGCCGACGGCGCCGCCATCCGCGCGAGCCTCGCGAGCGGTGCCTCCCCGCAAATCACGCTCTATGCGGAGGTGGACACCGGTTGGCGCAAGACGCCCATCCTGGTGGCCGAGCTCTATCCTCCCGGCGCTCCGCCCGATGCGCCGTTCGTCATGTTCTCCGGCCATCACGACACCTGGTACTACGGCGTGATGGACAATGGCGGCGCCAACGCGACGATGCTGGAGGTCGCGCGCCTCGCTGCCCTCCATCGCGACGCGCTCCGCCGCGGCCTCCGGCTCTGCTTCTGGTCCGGCCATTCGCACGGGCGCTATTCCGGCTCCGCCTGGTACGCCGACGAATATTGGGCCGAACTCGATGCGCGCTGCATTGCGCACATCAATGTCGATTCCACCGGCGGCGCCGGCGCCACGGTGCTCGCCAACGGCGCGGCGATGCCCGAGCTGGCACCGCTGGTCGCCGAGGCGCTCGCGGCGCAGGCCGGCACAAGCTATGTCGGCCGGCCGATGGACCGCTCCTCGGACCAATCCTTCTGGGGCGTTGGCCTTCCTTCCGCGCTCGGCAGCCTGAGCGAGCAGCCGCCCGGCCCGCTCAAGCTGCGCAACCGGCTCGGCTGGTGGTGGCACACGCCGCACGACACGCTCGAGCATATCGACGAGACGAATCTCGTTCGCGACACCAAAATCTTCGCGCACCTGCTCTGGCAGTTGCTCGCCGAGAAGGTGCCGCCGCTCGACTATGCCGCCTGGTCGGCCGCACTCGCGCGCGAGCTTGCCGACGCAGAGCGCAAGCTCGGCGAGCGGCTCGATCTCGCCCCGCTCGTCGCGGCCGCCGAGGCGCTGGGAAAAGCGGCCGCGCGCCTCGCCGACCTGCCGCCGGCGCGTGCGACCGCGCTCATGATGCAGCTCTCGCGCATCCTCGTGCCCTTGCACACGCGGAGCGGAGACCGCTTCGCCCACGATCCGGCGCTGCCGCAGCCGCCGTGGCCGCCGGTTGCGTCCTTGCGCGCGCTGGCGGAGACGGAGCCCGGCTCGGATGAGGCCTTTCCCGCGATGGTCGCCGCGCGCCGCGCGCGCAACCGCCTGGCCCATGCGCTCGGCGAAGCGAACCGGCTGCTCGCCGAAGCCTGAGCGCGATCCGGCTTCCAAAGCGTTCCTGCCGCGGCTAACCTGGTCGTTTCCCTCTCTCGGAGACGCGAATGGCAGAGAGCATGAGGCTGGGCGGAGAGAAGCCGGTGGACTCCATCCATACGCTCCCTATGCGCCGCGCGATCTATGCCTGTGCGATCGGCCAAATTTTCGAGATTTTCGACTTCGTGATCTACGGCTTCTTCGCCGTCGCCATCGGCCGCGCGTTCTTCCCCTCCCACAATCCGATCACCTCGCTCCTCGGCAGCTTCGCCACCTTTGCGGTCGGCTTTCTGATGCGGCCCGTCGGCGCGATGGTGATCGGCACCTATGGGGACCGGCACGGGCGGCGGAAGGCGCTGGTCGTGACCGTGGGCATGATGGCGGTGGCGACCGGGCTCACCGGCCTCGTCCCCTCGTACGGCGTGATCGGCGTCTGGGGTGCGGTGATCCTCGTTCTCTGCCGCATGGCGCAGGGCTTTTCCACCGGCGGCGAGTGGGGCGGGGCGGCCACCTTCCTCGTCGAGCACGCGCCCGCCGGGCGGCGCGGGCTGATCGGCAGCTACCAGCAGATGGCGACCGCCATCGGCGCGGTCGCGGCAACGCTCACCGCCGCAATCATCACCTCGGCGATGACGGCGCAGCATTTCTACGCCTGGGGATGGCGCATTCCCTTCATCGCCGGCTTCGTGCTCGGCCCGATCGGCTATTATCTGCGCACCCGCGTCGCCGAGACGCCGGCGTTCGAGCGCCTGGTCGAGCAGGAGTCCGTCACGCGCGTGCCGCTGCTGGAGGCGATCGGTGCCAACGGGCCGATGTTCGCCGCCGGGTTCGGCCTTTCCATCATCGGCTGCGTGCTCAACTATGTCTTCCTGGTGTTCCTGCCGAGCTATGCCTCGCAGACGCTGCACATCAATTTGAGCTACGCCCTCTGGTCCACCACGCTCGCGGGACTGATCTACATCGTGCTGACGCCGATCGTCGGCGCGGCCTCGGACCGCACCGGCCGCAAGCCCATGCTCTTTTCCTGCGCGGCGCTGAGCTTCCTCCTCGCCTACCCGATGTTCCTGGTGCTCCGCGCCTATCCGACCTTCCTCGGATTGCTGATCGTCCAGGCGGTGGCGCAGAGCATCCTGACACTCTACACCGGCGTGATCTCGACCATCCTCGCCGAGATGTTCCCGACCCGCGTCCGCTACACCGCACTCTCGGTGAGCTACGGCTTCGCGGTCACGATCTTCGGCGGCTTCGCCCCGCTCATCTCCACCGCCCTCGTGCGGCTGACCGGGGACCCGCTCTCGCCCGCCTTCTATGTGATGTTCGCCGGCCTCGTGAGCGGGCTCGCCGTGCTCGCGGTCACGGAGCGCGCGCACGTGCCGGCACTCGCCTGAACTCCCGGCTTACCCAAGGAAAACCAATGCAGGATAGCTTGAAGCCTTGGCTCGACGCCCATCATGCCGAATTCACGGAGGTCCGGCGCGACATCCATGCCCATCCCGAGCTCGGAATGGAGGAGCACCGCACCTCCGCGCTCGTCAGCGGCAAGCTTCGCGAATGGGGCATCGAGGTGGCGGAGGGCGTCGGCAGCACCGGCATCGTCGCGACGATCCGCGGCCGCCTTCCCGGCCAGCGCTCGATCGGCCTGCGCGCCGATATGGACGCGCTCGCGCTCCAGGAGCGGACGGGCCGCCCCTACGCCTCCGTCCATCCCGGCAAGATGCACGCCTGCGGGCATGACGGGCACACGACGATGCTCCTCGGCGCGGCCCGGTACCTCGCCGAGAACCCGGATTTCGGCGGGACGCTCCATCTCATCTTCCAGCCCGCGGAAGAGGGGCGCGGCGGCGCGCTCGCCATGATGCGGGACGGCCTCTTCGAGCGCTTTCCGTGCGAGGCGATCTACGGCCTGCACAACACGGCCGGCATGCAGACCGGCACCTTCGCCACCTGCACTGGGCCTATGCTCGCGGCCGCCGACCACTGGACCGTGACCTTCCGCGGCCCCGGCGGCCACGGCGGCGCGGCGCCGCAGCGGGCGATGGACATCACCTATGCCCAGGCGCATTTCGTCCTCGGCCTGCAGGGCATCGTCGGGCGGAACGTCGCCCCGCTCGACACGGCGGTCATCAGCGTCGGCTACATCGCCGGCGGCACGCTCGAATCGCGCAACGTCATTCCCTCCGAGCTCGTCATCGGCGGCACGGCCCGAAGTTATTCCGCCGAGGTGCGCGACCTGATCGAACGCCGCATCGCGGAGCTTGCCGATCTCACCGCGCGCACCTGGGGCTGCGAAGCGCACACCGAGTACGAGCGCGGCCCGCGCGCGCTCATCAATCAGGCCGAGCAGGTCCGCGTCTCGCTCGCCGCCGCCGCGGCAACGGTCGGCGCGGAGAACGTGGCCGACACGCTCCGCCCGACGACGGGCGGGGAGGACTTCGCCGAGATGATGCAGGTTCGGCCGGGCGCCTTCATGCGCATCGGCAACGGCGTCGGCGCGGACGGCAGCTTCCACGGGCTGCATACGCCAAAGTACGATTTCAACGACGAAATCCTGCCGGACGGTATCGCCTACTGGGTCAATCTCGTCCATCAGGAGCTCGGTCCGGCCTGGCAGGATCAGCACTGAGCCGGGGTGCGCATCCCGTTCTAGGTCATTGTTTTATCGCGTGATTCAGACCTACGGCGCCGGGACCCCCCGATTCCGCCTTCGGTCATCCCGTTCTAGTCTTTGCTGCGGTCGGCGCCGACGAGATAGACGCTCGCCGGGAGAAACACTTTGGGTTCGCCGTCCGTTTGGGCGGCATAGGGAAGAAGTGCGGCGGCGATCTCGCGCCTCAGCGCCGCGCGCAGCTCCTCGGGCGCGGCTCGCTCTTCCATGAGGCTGAAGGATGGGCCCATCAGGCAGGCAAGCGCCGCCTCCTCGTCCGGGCTTCCGCCGGCGATCGTAATGTTTTCCGTAACGATCCGCGGCGCGGCGAATCCGGCGCTCTCGAGGATGTCGCGGAGGTAGGCGACGTCGCTGAAGGCCACGGGGCCCGGCGCGTGCGGCGGCTTCGGCGCCGGCGGGCCGAGCGCGCGCACAACGATCTCGAACGGTATGCGCCAGTGCAGGTTCTCGGCGAGCGGCGCCCAGCAGGCGAAGCAGAGCGCGCCACCCGGCCGCATCGCTCCGCGCAGGTTGCGGAAAGCCGCCGCGGGGTCGGCGAAGAACATGACGCCGAAGCGCGAAACCACGCGATCGAACGCGGTGGCTCCGAACGCGTGGGTCTGCGCGTCCGCCCGAAGAAACGAGATATTGGAGAGCCCCCGCTCCGCCGCGCGCCGGCGCGCGAGCGCCAGCATCGGCTCAGAGATATCGATCCCAAGCACGTGGCCGGACGGGCCCACCTGCTCGGCCAACGCGAGCGTGCTCGTGCCCGCCCCGCAGCCGACATCGAGCAGGCGCTCGCCCGGCCGCGCGCCGGCGCGCTCGAGGAGACGTGCGAGCACGGGCGCGAGCCGCGCATCCATGGTCTCTGCGAGCCGCACCCATTTCGGCCCGGCCACCTGGTTCCAGTACTCGAACTGGGCGGCATTCGGCCCGGCCGCAACGTCGCTCTCAGCACTTGTCATCGGCAACGCATCCTCCGCGCACCCTCGGACCATCCGATCCGCCATACGCGGGGATCATATCCCAAAGATGCCGTACGGCTACCGCACGGGCGCGCGCGCTCCCGCCTCAGCGGAACACGTAGATCGGGCTCGACCAGATGCGATGCCCGTCCTCCTGGGTGAGGCAGACATAGAGGGCATTGTCGCCCGCGTCCCTCAGGCGGATGCGCCGGGAGAGCCGCAGCGTCCGGTGCGGGTTCTCATCGGCAAGGCGAAAGACGCGGATGCGGCGCTTGATGCCGCCGGCGTCGAAGACGAGATCGTCGCGGCCGATGTCGGCAATCGCGATCTCGCACTTCACCAGCGCCGTGTCGATTTTCAGCACGCCGGCCTTCGGATCGGCGAGCCACGCATCGAAGCCGCCGAAGCCGCCGGTGGTGAGCGCGGTCCACGAGAGCGCGCCCGGCCCGGTCTGCTCGAGCTTCTTGTCGAGGTTCCATAGATTGATCGGCGCGATCCGCTCGAAGCGGTTGCCGCTCAGCGTGCACCCGCCGTCCCATACGGTCTGGCGGCCGCGGCCGCGATATTCCGATCCTTCCCAGATCACGCGGATGCGCCGCCCGAGCTCTTCCTCCGCATAGGGCCGCCAGACCTCCAGCACCTCGAGCCCGTTGCGGATTTCGATCCGCTCGATCGCGGCGGAGGCCTCCGCGTCGATGCGCAGTTCCACCTCCGCATCGGCGGAGCGCAGGATGTCGCCCATCATCGCCGAGCGCACCTCCGTGCCGTTCGCCGCGCCGAGCGCCGGATCCTCGTCGTAGTGCAGCGCCCCGCCCGCGAACGCGGCGCGGACATCGAGCACCATGCGGCAACCGGTGGTCGCATAGTGGTGGCGCTTGCGGAACGCGTCGAACAACGCGGCGCGTGTGAGATCGGCGGCGAGCACGCAGGTGAGCCCGCCATAGGCCCCGAACAGCGACGCGCCCGGATGGCTCGCGCCCTGGCGTCCTTTATGGCCGTCGGAGTTGGCGGTGATGCCGAGACGAAGGCCCTGCTCCAGCGCGTCCTCGACCAGCCACTCGAAAGTGCCCCAGTCCGAGTGCACTTCCACCGAACGCTCGAGACGGCCATCGTGCGCCATCTTCACGTCCGCGTAGCGCCCGCCGATATGGGCGAAGACGATGCACTCCTCGCCCCGCAAGGCGCGAAAGAGTGCCTCGGCATTGCTGGCGTCGCTCGCGAGGTCCGTCAGATCACCCACCAGGGCGTGCGAGGAGCGATGGATCGGACGGCCTTCGTGCAGAAACATGACGTTGCGGTCACCGCCCAACGCGGTGTTGCCCGACCATTCGTAGCCCGGGAAGATGACAAACCGGCCATCGCGGTTGTATTCGCGCGTGAGCGCGTTGAGCTCGTTCCAGAAGCCCGTCGTGATCTGGAAATCGTTGCCCTGATGGCACATGGCGTCGAGGAAGGCGCGGTCGCGCGCGAACTCGATCAGCTCGCGTGCCGAGTTGGTGCCGATCGTCTCCTCCGACTGGCCGTGCAGGTCGCACCAGTAGGGCAGCAGGGACGCCTCCGAGACGATGCGCATCGGGTTGCTCGTGCAGAGCAGCCGCCCCTCGGCGTCGAGCACCTCGATCGAGAGCGCGCCCGGCTCGGCTACCGAGAGATTTTCGAGGATCGCCGCGTGCTCGCCGCGCCGCATGGAGAGATGAGCGGGAAGCCCGGCGACCGGCCGGCTGGCGCGGAGCGAGAATGTGCCCGCCACCTGATCGCTCGGATTGCCCCAGGCGTCCTCGGCCTTGAAGCCGAGGCGGAACGGCTGGCCTGAGCGGCGGAGCGTGGGAAGGACGGCCTTCCAGGTGACGGGCGGGCCGGCGACGACGGCGATGGACGGCTGGACCGGCAGCTCGACATAATCGTAGGTGGCGAAGGGATCGGCCAAGACGCGGAATTCGAAGGTGGGCTCGACGAAGGTCTGCACGCGCATCCCCCGCGAGCCGGCGCGTCGGTCGCCGAAGCGCACCGTGATCCTATCGCCCTCGCGCAGAAATCCCCGGATGACGCGGATGAAGAGGGTCTTGTCCCAGGGGCGGATGTTGCGCTTGGCGTCGTACTGGACCTCGAGAACCGCGCCGTTGGAGGCCTCCACCGTCGTGTAGTTGGCGGCGTGCGGATCGCTCCATTGCGGCCGCCCCATGTCGCTCGCGAAGCGGTGAACGACCTTGATCGAGCCGGTGTCGTCGATGCCGAAATATCCTGCGGTGTAGGTGAGGGTGAAGGACTGGAAGCTGCCGGCTTCCACCGCGCCGGCGGGTTCGATGGTGGCGGTTCCCATGCGCTCGGGCAGATAGGTCGAATGCGGCACGTCGCAGCCTCTGTTTCGTATTGACCTATCTCTTCTTATAAGGTTATATATTGTTATAGTCAAACCCCGTTGCGGCACCAGCCGCCCGCGACCCAATTCGGCCCCCTCATTCGCGCTGGAGAGAACCATGGCCAAGGACAGCGACCGAACCCCCCATACGGATCCGAGGCCGCTCACCCGCCGCAGCGTCATCGGCGGCGCGCTCGCTTCACCCCTCCTCGCCCTCGGCGCTCCCTGGATCATCCGCCCGGCCAACGCGCAATCCATGTCATTGGGGCCGTACCAGGAAGCAAAGATCGACTGGCGCCAGGTCGCCGGCCAGGAGATCACCGTCGCGGTCATCCCGGCCGGCTACTTCGACAATCTCGTCGCCCTCACCCACGAGTTCGAGGCGCTGAGCGGGATCAAGGTGCGCTACGAGCAGGTCCCGCCCGGCCAGATCCGGCAGAAAGCCATTCTCGACCTCACCGCACGGACCGGCGCCTACGCCACCCACGCCGCCGACACGATGTATTACGACCTCTACGCCGCCAACCATTGGGTCGAGCCGCTGGATCCCTACCTGAACGACACCACGCTCACCGACCCGAACTGGTTCCGCGCCGAGGACATCATCGCGTCATGGCGCGCGGCCAACCAGGTCGGCGGAAAGCTCTATGGCATGCCGTACGACGGCGAAGTGACGTTGCAGGTCTACCGGACCGACCTCTACGCCGCGAAAGGCCTCACGCCCGCCGAGACGCTGGACCAGGTGGTCCACAACGCGGCGGCGCTGAACGATCCGGCCAACCGGATCTGGGGCGTGGCGCTCCGGGGTTTTCCGGGCGCCGGCCAGAACATGTACATCTATCCCTCGATCTTCCGCGAGATGGGGGGAAACTGGTTCCAGGGCAAGGAATTGCGCGTCGACGGCCCCGACGCGATCCGGGCGCTCGAGTGGTATGTCAACCTGATGACGCGCTTCGCGCCCACCGCCGCGCGCACCTGGAACTGGCCCGATATTGCCGACGCCTTTTCCGAAGGCACGCTCGCGCTCTACATCGATACCAACACCGCGGCCTCGGTGATCAACAACCCCCAACGCTCGCGGGTGATCGGCAAGATCGGCTACGCGCGCTGGCCCAAGGGTCCGTCCGGCAAGCGCGTCACCTCGATCTGGAACTGGGGCTTTCCGATCAATGCCGCGCTTTCGGACAAGGCCAAGCGCGCGACCTGGCTCTTCATCACCTGGGCGGCGTCCGCGGAAACCCAGACCCGCACGTCCTGGGAATATCAGGGCGCATACAAGCGGCTTGGCCTCAACCGCCTCGCACTCTGGCGCGCGAAGGGCTTCGCCGAGCTGGTGAGCGGCTACGGGACCAATTTCCTCGAGGCCTCGATCGACTCACTCGAAAAGGACACGGACGTCGATTGGCGGCCGCGGATGCCGCAATGGCCCGCGGTGGGCGATATCATGGCGGTTGCGATCCAGGCGGCACTGGTCGGCCAGAAGAGCCCGACGCAGGCGCTCGAGGACGCCCAGGCGCGGATCGCCAGGCTTCTTGCGCACTGAGCCGTGCGCACCGGCAAGATCCCGAAGATTTCGGCGGAGCACCGCTTTGCCCTCGCGCTCTTTCTTCCGGCCTTCATCCTGCTGGTGCTCACGACGACACTCCCGCTCCTCTATCTCGTCTGGGGCAGTCTCCAGAACAACGACCTCGCCGAGCCGTGGCTCACCGGTTTCGCCGGGCTCGGGAACTACATCCGGTTGGCAGGCGACGGACGCTTCTGGAATTCCCTTCTCCTGACTGCGATCTATACGGCGGCGACGGTCCTGCTCCAGGTCGTGTTCGGGCTCGCCCTGGCGCTGCTCGTGATGCAGATCCGTTTCGGCCAGGCAATCCTCAGGATCGCCGCGATCCTGCCGATCGTGCTCGCGCCCGTGGTCGCCGGCCTCTTCTGGCGCTCGCTCATCCTCGCCCCCGATTTCGGCGTCCTGAACTTCGCCACGCGCGCGCTCGGCCTCGGCAGCCATGACTGGCTGGGCAGCCCCACGCTGGCACTCGTCTCGGTCATCGCGATCCATACCTGGCAATGGACGCCCTTCGCCTTCCTCGTGCTGCTGGCCAGCCTCGCCTCGCTCCCGCCCGACATCTTCGAGGCCGCGCGGCTGGACCGGGCGGGGGCATGGCAAAGGTTCCGCTACATCACGCTGCCGATGATCCGCCCGGCGCTGGTGATCGTCGTGATCCTGCGCATGGTCACGGCACTCTCGGCCTTCGCGGCGATCTTCGCGGCGACCGGCGGCGGGCCGGGAACCGCAACCGAGATCCTCAACCTCTATGTCTACCGGATCTCGTTCAACGAGCTCGACATCGGCTACGGCTCCGCCGCGGCCACGGTGCTGATGCTGATGACCTTCGCTGTCGCGGTCATCCTTTTCGGTCTGCGCCGGTCGCGATGAAGCCCTCCCTCTCCAAGACCCTCATCCTTACGTCCGCAGCCGCGCTCGCGCTCCTGGTCTGGACGTTCCCGATCGTCTGGGGATTGTTCACGTCCCTCAAGACCGAGCGCGACGTGCTCGCCTATCCGCCCTCGCTCATCTTCACGCCGACGCTCGAGAATTATCGCAACGTGCTCTCCGGCGGCTCCTCGATCGTGCCGAACCTGATAACGAGCCTGATCGTCTCGAGCTCGACCACCATCCTCACCATCCTCTTCGCGGTCCCCGCCGCCTATGCGCTGTCGCGCCTCGATCTGCCCTTCAAGCGCGGTGCCGGATTCGCGGTGCTCGCGACACAGATGATCCCGCCGGTCGGGCTGGTGATCCCCTATTTCCTGATCCTTCGCCGTCTCGGCTGGGCCGGAACCTATCAGGGCCTCATCATCGTCTATCTGACGTTCGCGCTGCCCTTCGCCGTCTGGCTCCTGGTCTCCTATTTCGCGGACGTGCCGCACGAAATGGAGGAAGCGGCCCTGCTGGACCGCGCCGGCCGCCTCGGCGCCCTCTGGCACATCATCCTTCCCCAGGTCCGCGGCGGGATCGCCGTCACCGTGATTTTCGTCTTCCTCAATTCCTGGAACGAGTTTCTCTTCGCGGTTGTGCTCGGCGGCAGCCGGGTCCGGACGGTCACGGTGGCGATGTTCGATTTCATCTCGCTCGAACAGACCAAATGGGCCGAGCTGGCGGCCGCCGCGATGATGGGCATGGCGCCGGTGATCATTCTCGGCCTGCTGGCGCAAAAGCATATCGTCAAGGGCCTGACCGTGGGCGCAGTGAAGGGCGGAGGGCGCCAATGAGCACGGCCGCGCGCGTCTCGCTATCGGGCATCATCAAGCGCCACGGCACGGTGACGGCGCTCGACGGCATCGACCTCGATATCGAGCCCGGGGAGTTCTTCACCCTGCTCGGCCCGTCCGGCTCGGGCAAGACGACGACGCTTCGAATCCTCGCCGGGCTCGAGCGCGCCAATGCAGGGACCGTGCGCGTCAACGGAAGGGACGTCACCCACCTCGAGCCCGGCCTCCGGGACGTTGCGATGGTGTTCCAGAACTATGCGCTCTATCCCCACATGACGGTGCGGCAGAACATTGCCTTTCCGCTGCGCATGATCAAAGTCGCGCCGCCGCAGATCGAGGCGTCCGTCCGCGAAGCGGCAACGCGGGTGGGCATCTTCCATCTGCTCGACCGCAAGCCCGGGCAGCTCTCGGGCGGCCAGCAGCAGCGCTGCGCGCTGGCGCGCGCGATCGTCCGCGAGCCCGCGCTCTTTCTCCTCGACGAGCCCCTCTCCAATCTCGACGCCAAGCTCCGCAGCGAGACGCGGGTCGAGCTCCGGCGGCTGCAACGCGCCCTCAATGTGACGTCCGTCTATGTCACGCACGACCAGGAGGAAGCTCTGTCCCTCTCGGACCGTCTGGCCGTCTTCATGGAGGGGAGGGTCGTCCAGGTCGGAACGCCCGATGAGGTCTTCGGCCGGCCCGCCACCGTTGACGTCGCCGCCTTTCTCGGCAATCCGCCGATGAACCTGCTGCCGGCCCGCCTCGAAAGCGGCCGCGCGACCGTCGAGGGCGTGAGCTTCGATATCCCGGCACTCGCGGGCTTCGGAACGCGCGAGATCATGCTGGGCGTCCGCCCCTCGGCGATCACGATCGGCGCCGGCGCACTGCCGGCCACGGTGATGATGTGCGAGGCGCTGGGTGAAGATCTTATCGTCGATCTCAGCCTCGGCGAGCTGCTCGTTCGCGCCAAGGCGCGCACGGACATCCGCCCGAAAGAGCGGGAGCGCGTGACGATCGATTTCCAGCCGGAGGGGCTGCACGCATTCGACCGCGCCACCGGCCTGCGGCTGGCGCACTGAGCCCGCAGGCCGAGGCACTGAAATGAAAGCCGACAGGGAAGGAAAAATCATGCAGAACAGCCAGCGCGTCGGGTTTCTGGGCCTCGGCTTGATGGGCAGCGGAATGGCCATGAACATCCTCAGCAAGCATGGCGCGCTTACCGTGTTCGATGTCAGCCCGGCGGCGGTCGAGCGGCTGGTCGGCGCCGGCGCGCACGCCGCCCCCTCGCCCAGCGATCTTGCCGCGGCCGCGGACGTGGTCCTGCTCTCACTGCCGCACCCCGACATTACGAAGAAGGCGATCTTCGGCCCCGACGGCCTCGTCCACGGCCTTGCGGCCGGATCGACGGTCATCGACCTTTCCACCGACGGCATCGAGGCCATACGCGAAATGGCGGCCGGCCTCGCCGCGCGATCCATCCGCTTCGTCGATTGCCCGGTCGGGAAGGGGCCCCCCGCGGCGGCGGCCGGCGAGCTGACCTTGCTCGCCTCGGGCGATCGGGAGGTTTGCGAATCGGTCAACTGGGTGCTCTCGATGATCGGCAGCAAAATCTACTACTGCGGGCCGCTCGGCGCCGGACAAGCCATCAAGCTTGCCAACAACCTCCTTTCCTGCGGCTATGGCGCGCTGATCTCCGAGGCCTATGCGATGGCACGGAAGGCAGGCGCGGACATGGAGGTCTTCTCCGAGGCGCTGCCGCAAACGGCGGCCAACAGCTGGCCGCTGCAGAACGTCTTCATTCCCAAGGCGTTCAAAGGAGATTTCTCGCCCTATTTCCGTCTTTCCGCCGCGCATAAGGACTACCGGTTGATCGTCGCCACCGCCAAGGCGCTCGGGACCCCGGTGCGCGCGGCAGAGGCCGTGCTCGGCTATTACGACGATGCGGAGGCGGCAGGCCACGGCGATCGGGACTTCGGCGCCCTCGCGCTCGTCAACAACCCCGAATTGCTCGACCGCTAGAGCGGGATGAAATCGGCGGCCGTGGACACCGCTTCCCTCAGGCGCGACAGCCCCATCGCGATGCATCGCCAGCTCGCGCAGCGCCTGCGCGTGGCGATCGCGGATGGCACCTATAAGCCGGGCGAGCGCATACCGCCGGAGCCGGAAATCGCGGCGCAATTCGGCGTCTCACGCATCACCGCGCGCCAAGCCCTCATGCAGCTCGTTCGCGAATTGCTGCTCGTCCGCCGGCAGGGCAAAGGGACCTTCGTCGCCGAGGCGCCCGTGCAGCACGACCTCGTCGACCTGCACGGCATCTACGACGAGCTGGTCGCCCGCGGCGTCAACCCGACCACCGAAATCCTCGAGTTCGGCGAGATCCTTCCCCCGCCCCACGTCGCAGAGCGCCTGCGCTCGGGCACGCAGAAGCTCATTCACTGGAAGCGCCGCTACCTGAGAAGGGGCAAGCCGTTCGCCGTCGCGTGGGTGTATCTCTCCTCCGTCCTTCCCAAGGTGTCGCGCGAGCTGGTCGCGGCGCACTCCTCCTATCACCTGTTCGAATTGGCGATGAATCTCTCCATCGATCACGTCGACCTCACCGTGCGCGCGCACAAGCCGACGCGGGAGATGCGCACACTTCTCGGCCTCCCTCTGGGAACGCCGGTCATCGTCCTCGAACGCGTCTCCTATCTCGCCGATGGAACCCCGATCGAGTACACGCTCTACTGCGCACACGCGGATGCCTACGAATTCTCACTCCGGGTGCGAGGCAAGATACCGATCACGCCGGCGATGGACACGCCGGAGGGCCAGCGATGAAGCTGAACGACGAGGAACGCGCGATGCTGGAGGGCGAGCTGGGCCGGGTGCCGCAGATCGCCATCATGCACCAGATCAAGGTGGGCGACTTTTTCGGCGCCCTGGACTTCGTTCCGGTGACGCAGGCCCACATCATGGCCGATACCGAAAGCCTCGGCGAAGCGGGCGTCGCATGGCTGGAATCCCTGGCCCGCGAAGACCGGGGCGAAGCCCGTGTGCGTGTGCCCACCATCACCGATCCGCGCGGCACGGACTTCAGCAAGGCAACCCGGCTCGGCCAGGCACCCTGGATGCTCGATCTCGAGCGGCGCGTGATCGGCGCCCTCACGCATCTCGGCGTGCTGATGTCCGACACCTGCATCAACTACCAGACGATCCAGGCGCCCACGCGCGGCGAAAGTGTCGCTTTCGGCGATACGGGCGTCGTGATCTACGCGAATTCGGTGTGCGGCGCGCGCTCGAACTTCGAAGGCGGGCCCTCGGCGGTATCCGCCGGCCTCACAGGGCGCACGCCCCGCTACGGCTTTCATCTCGATGCGGCGCGCACGGCAACGCTGCGAATCCGGGTGACCTTCACGCCGCGCAGCCTGAACGATTGGGGCGCGCTGGGCGGCGTCATCGGCCGGCTCGCGGGCAATTATTGGGCGGTTCCGGCGATCGAGGGGCTGACCGTCAGCCCCGGATCCGACGCGCTCAAGCATTTCTGCGCGGCGATGGCGAGCTTCGGTTCGGTCGCCATGTTCCATCTGATCGGGCTGACACCGGAAGAATCTGGCGCGATCCGGCTGCCGCTCACCCACCATATAAGCGAAGCGGATGTCAGATCTCTGCACGCTTCCTATGCCAGCAGCGACGAGATCGACGTGGTGGTGTTCTCGGCACCACAGCTCAGCCTTTACGAGCTGCGCGCGCTCGCCGGCCTCTGCGACGGGCGGCACTTCGTCAAACCCGTGCTCGCCGTGACCAGCCCACAAGTGAAGCCCGATGCGGATCGCTTCGGCCTGACCGAACGGATCGAGGCCGCCGGCGGCCTCGTGCTCTCCGGAATGTGCTTCTACCAATCCTATGCACGCGAAATCGCCGAGGCGAACGGATGGAAACGGCTCGCGACGAACAGCGCCAAGCTCGTCAACATCCTCGGCGGGTACGGCTACGCGACGACACTCGCCTCGATGGAACGCTGCGTCGATGCCGCCGAAACCGGGAGACTCCCGTGAGCGAACCCGATCCCCGCGCCGTCGGGTCAGCCTTCGTCGCCAGACACGCTATCGGCAATCGAGTGACCGCCCCGGCGCTGGTCGCGCATGACGGGTTCTCGGCACGCTACGATCTCGACCGCATCCGCGGCACCTTCTCGCGCCCCACCCACACGCTCGTCGGGCAGTCCTACGCCGGCAAGGTGCTGGTCCTCGACACCGCCAAAGGCGGCGTGGCCAGCGCCTGGATGCTGCGCGAGATGGCCCGCCGCGGTATGGTGCCGGCAGCGCTGGTGTTCAACAGCGTGAATCCCGTTCTCGTCCAGGGCGCAGCCTTCGGCGGAGTGACGATGCTCGCGGGCTTCGACGGCGATATCACGAGCATGGTACCGCACGGCGCCACAGTGACGATCGATCCCGAGACCCGCACTTTGTACGTCGTCCCAACCGCCTGAAAGGCCAGGGGCTCTGCCCCTTGGAACCCCGCCAAGGGCGGAGCCCTTGGAACCCATTCGCTTGGATGTTGGCCGCCCCACCGGCGGTGGACGCTCTCGGGGTGGTGGGGGGCGGGGCTGTTCGGCGCTGCATCCGCTCTGCCCTTGGCGCGTACGCGCCAAGGGCAGAGCGGATGCAGCGCCGATAAGCTAGGCATAGCGCTGGAACGCCGGGCGTCAGCCTCGCTGCCGGGTCGGGCAAACGAACGGCGTCCAGGGCCCCAGGCCCTGGCGGGGGGTCCAGGGGGGCGGAGCCCCCCTGGCCTAGCCGGCCGTGGGGTCACAGGTACTGCGCGCCGGCTTCGGCGGCGAAGCGGGCGGGTTCGCCTTCCCAGGCGATATGTGCGTGTTCGAGCACGTAGATGCGGTCCGCGTGCGGCAGGGCGAAGGTTACGTTCTGTTCGCCGAGGAGCACGGTGATTTCGGTTGTCGTGTGCAGCCGTGCGAGCGCCTTCGAGAGTTGCTCGAGGATCACCGGTGCGAGGCCGAGCGTCGGTTCGTCGAGGATGAGGAGGCGTGGGCGCATCATCAGCGCGCGCGCGATCGCCAGCATTTGTTGTTCGCCGCCGGAGAGCGTGGCGGCCTGCTGGCGTGCGCGCTCGGCGAGGATCGGGAAGAGGTCGAGCAGCCAGGCGAGTTGTTCGGTGCGTGCGGCGTTGGAGAGGTGGGCTCCGCCGAGCTCGAGGTTTTCCTCGACCGTCATCGCGCCGAACAGCTCGCGCGTTTCCGGGCATTGGACGATGCCCGCGCGTGCGATCGATGCGGCGCTGATCGTGCCGAGGGTCCGCCCGGCGAAGCGGATCGTGCCGCGGTATGGGACGAGCCCCGAGATTGCGTTGAAGAGCGTGGTCTTGCCGGCGCCGTTGAGTCCGACCACCGAGACGAACTCGCGTTCGCGCACCTCGATCGAGACGTTGTCGAGCGCCTGTGCCTTGCCGTAGAGGACGCTTACGGAGTTGACGCTGAGGAGGGGGCGCGCTCGTTCGCCGTTGGTGCGGACGCGTGCGGCGGTTTCGATGCTGCCGCCGAGATAGACGCGCCGCACTTTCTCGTCGCGCATCACCGAGTTGGCGGTGCCTTCGGCGATGCGCTCGCCGAGATACATCGCGAACACGCGATCGACCATCGCGGCAACGCTTTTGACGTTGTGATCGACGAGCAGGACCGCCTTGCCTTCGTCGCGAAAGCTCCGGATCAGCTGGGAGAATCCCGCGACCTCGCTTGGGGTAAGCCCGGCGAAGGGTTCGTCCACCAGCACCACGGAGGGCTCGCGTGCGATCGCCTTGGCGAGCTCGAGGCGGCGGAGATCGGCGAACGCAAGCGTGCCGGGATGGCGCCCGAGCACGGCTTCGAGGCCGACGCGCGCGGCGATCGTGCGCGCCTTTCCTTCCACGGCGGGGTCGGCCGCGAGCCGGAGCAGGGAGTCGGGAAGCAGGGCGAGCTTGATGTGCTCGAGCACCGTCTGGCGGTGGAGCGGGCGCGAGTGCTGGAAGACGATGCCGATGCCGGCGCGCGCGATCCGGTGCGTCGGCCAGCCGGCGATTTCGGCGCCGTCGAGGCGGACGGATCCCGTGTTCGGCCGTTCGATTCCCATGATCAGCTTCATCACCGTCGATTTGCCCGATCCGTTCGGGCCGATCAGGCCGAGGATCTCGCCCGCTTGGATCGAGAAGCCGATGTCCCGGACGGCGACGAGCCCGCCGAAGCGCTTGGTGAGGCCCGCGACCTCGAGCCGCGCTTCGCTCACTCCTGCTCGCCTCGCCGCAAGGCGTGGCCGAGCAGCCCGTCGGGGAAGAAGAGGATCACGAGCAGCGCCACGCCGGAAACCACGAAGGTGCTGAGCTGGCCGAGCGGCAGCAGCACCTGGCCGGCGGCGATCAGGAACACGCCGCCGATCACCGAGCCCAGGATCGTCCGCCGCCCGCCGAGCACCGCGGCGATGATGATCTGCACGGCGATCGCGAGATCGACCACCACGTCCACCGAGGCGCTGCCGAGATAGAAGATCAGCATCGCGCCGGCGATGCCGGAGAAGAAGGCGCTCACCGAGAAGGCGGCGAGCTTGTGCTTGGCGACGTTGAAGCCGAGCGAGGCCGCCTCGGTCGGGTCCTGGCCCGCGGCCTGCAGGATCAGCCCGAGCGGCGAGCGCGAATAGAAGAAGAGGGCGGCTCCGCTGACGGCCAAGAAGACGAGCGCGATCCAGTAGTTGGTGGTGGCGCTGATCGAGAGCACGTCGGGCACGGTCATCCCGATCTCGCCGCCGGTGAAGTGGGCGAAGATCACGATCACGTTCTGGAGCAGCAGCACGGCGACGAGCGTGATCAGGCCGAAATAGGGGCCGTGGAGGCGAAGCGCGGGCAGCGCGAGCAGGAGCCCGCCGCCGACGGCAACGACGGCCGCTGCGGCGACGCAGAGCGGGATCGGCCAGCCGAGCAGGTTGTCGATCAGCGCGGCGGTATAGGCGCCAAGCCCGATCAGGAAGGTTGGTCCGAAATTCACTTCGCCGGCGAATCCGAAGAGCAGGTCCCACGACATCGCGAAGACGCCGAAATAATAGGCGGTGGTGAGCACGCCCAGGATGTAGGCGGAGAGCCAGAGCGGCAGGAGGGTCGCAAGTGCCAGGATCAGGACGGTGGCCCAGAGCAGGCGGGAGTGCAGCATCGCTAGCGGCGGCCGAGCAGGCCTTGCGGGCGCACATAGACGACGAGGATGAGGATCACGAGTGCGGGGATCGCGCGCAGCGTCGGCGCGACCAGATAGGCGGTCAGCGTCTCCAGGTAGCCCACGACGTAGGCGGCGATCAGCGAGCCGCCGACGCTGCCGAGCCCGCCCAGCACGACGATCGAGAAGGCGCTCGCGGTGAGCGGCCCGACCGCGTCGGAGCTTGCGCCCAGAAAGGTTGCGAGCAGGACGCCCGCGACGCCGGCGAGCAGCCCGTAGATCGCCCACACCAGGAGGTGGATACGCGAGAGCTCGAAGCCGAGGAGTGTGAGCCCGCGCGGATTGATCGAGGCGGCGAGCAGCGTTTTTCCCGTGCGCGTGCGGTTGATCAGGAGCCAGAGCGCGCCGATGACCGCCCAGCAGGCGAGCGCGATCACGATCTCGTTCCGCGGCGTGCGCACGCCGAGGATGGGTACCACGCCGCCGATCAGCGCCGGCACGGTCACCGGGTTGGTGGTGAAGCAGTAGGCGAGCACCGTCTGGCACATGATGCCCCAGAGCAGCGTGCCGGTGAGGATGAAGATCTCGGTCTCCTCGCGCGGGATGGCGCGCGAGCGCTGGATCGGCCGCACCACGGCGAAGTAGGTGGCGAAGGCGAAGACGACCCCGGCCGCGACGCCGGCGGGCGCGCCGGCCAGCGTGCCGAAATGGAGGTCGGTCGCGACCAGCCAGGCGATCATCGCCGAAACGACGAGCGTTCCGCCGTGGGCGAGGTTGAGAACGCCCGAGACGCCGAAGAGGAGGGTGAAGCCGACCGCGCCCAACGCATAGAGCGC
The DNA here is from genome assembly GCA_963745975.1 of uncultured Pseudomonadota bacterium. Taxonomy (GTDB): domain Bacteria; phylum Pseudomonadota; class Alphaproteobacteria; order Acetobacterales; family Acetobacteraceae; genus JAKAWQ01. The sequence goes on along the minus strand of CAVUZJ010000005.1, from coordinate 339,514 downwards.
GCTGATCGCGAACCCGTCGACGAGGATCTGGACGGCCTCCATTCGTAATTCAGGCCGCCGCGAGTTGTCTGCTCAGGCGGGCAGCTTCACGAAGGAGGGGAACTCCACTTTGGCGGTTGCGAACCTCTTCGGCCAGACCGTCACCTGCTTGGCGTTCTGCCACTGGATCATCACGCCCGGCACGAGGTCCGGGCCGTATTCCATGGCATGGGTGAAGCGGTCCTGCCTTCCGTAGAACTTGAACCGCCCGATCGTGCCCACATAGTCGGTCGCCTCGAGCGCGGTGACGAGCTTGTCGGAGTCCGTCGAGCCGCCCGCGCGCGTGATCGCCTCGGCGATGATGTAGACGAGGTCGTTCGACGAATAGCCGCAGTAGGCGGGGACCAGGCCGTAGCGCTTCTGATAGGCTTGCGTGAACGGGATCGTCTTCGGGGTGACCGCCGAATCGGGCCCCGCGCCTTCCTGCCCGGCGACGCCCTCGCAGGCGCCGTTGGTGTCCTTCCAGAAATCGCTCGACGTCGCCTGCGAGCTCACGCCCCACATCGGGATGGGCACGCGCTGCTGCTTCCACTGCACCGTCGGCACCACGCCGACATGGCTGATGCCGGTCATGATCACGTCCGGCTTCTTCCCCTCGATGCGGTTGAAGATCGGCGTGAAGTCCGTGGTGTCGGGCGAGAAGCGGATATGGTCGAGGACCTCGAGCCCCGCCTTGGGCAGGAACTCGAGATAGGCGACGTCGAGCGGGGTCGTCCAGGCGGCGTCCTCGCTCATGACGACGCAGGTCTTCATGTGGAACTGGCCGGCCAGGATGTCGTGCGCCGAGTCGGAGGCGCACTCGGCGATGAAGTAGGACGTGAACCAGCCGTGGAAGGTGTATTTGTAGTGCGCGTAATCATCGTGCACGCGCTTGGAGATGTCGTTGCTCGCCGCACCCGGGGTGATGTAGATCGCCTTCAGCCGCGCCGACCACGGCTCGATCGCCAGCGCCACCTCGCTGATGAAGCTGCCGATGACCGCCGCCACCTTGTCCTGCTGAACGAGGCGCTGGAACGCCCGAACGCCGTCCACGGCGGAGACGTGATCGTCATAGACGATGAGCTGGATCGGCCGCCCGCCGACGCCGCCCGCCGCGTTGATCGCGTCCGCGGCCATCTGGGCGCCCTTGGGGATCGCCGCCCCGGGGAGGGTGGAGCTCTCGGCGATGATGCCGATCTTGATCGGCTCGCCGGCGGCGCGAACGGTCGCCGGCACGCTCGCCAGCCCCGCCATGCCCGCCGCGCCCGCCAGCACCTGGCGCCGCGAGGGCTGCCAAAGAGATCTACGGATTGTTTCCGGCATTTTTTCGCTCCCTTCCTACCCTGCTCGACCCAGGCTTCCGTCACTATACAAGGCGGAAGCCCCGGCGCCAGAGGCTAGAGGAAGCGAAAAAGCGCCGGCGCCCGCTCGGAGACGTTCCGGCGCTTAAGAGCCCTTATTGAAGATGCGCTGCGGTGAGCCGGAGGCGCCGCAGGCGCCGGCCGGCGCGGCTTTCGAGAACCGGAGCGGAGCGGCCTTATAGGCCGTGAGCACCGGAAGCGCAGAAAGCCACGTCGGACGACCGCCGCAGTAGCATTTTCAGGCGGCCTTTTCGAGAGGCACGCCCTTTTCCTTGAGCAAAAGCTCGAGCTCGCCCGACTGGTACATCTCGGTCACGATGTCGGCCCCGCCGACGAACTCGCCCTTGACGTAGAGCTGGGGGATCGTCGGCCAGCTCGAGAATTCCTTGATGCCGTCCCGGAGCTCCGGGTCCTCGAGCACGTCCGCGGTGGCGAAGGGCACGCCGAGATGGGTGAGGATCTGCACCACGCGGGCGGAAAACCCGCATTGGGGGAACATCGCCGTCCCCTTCATGTAGAGCATGACCGGGTTTGCGCCGATCTCGCCCTGGATACGCGCGGCAACGGGATTGCTCATTGGGTCTGCTCCTGTTCGGGGGCGCTTGTCTGCAGGGCGAGCGCGTGAAGCGCGCCCCCCATCCGGCCATGCAAGGCGGCGTAGACGATCTGGTGCTGGCGCACCCGGGTAAGGCCGCGGAATGCGGCGCTCACGACCGTTGCCGCATAGTGATCGCCGTCGCCGGCGATGTCCTCGATAACCACGCTGGCGTCAGGGAGCGCCGCCTTGATCAGCGCCTCGATCTCGCTCGCCCCCATCGCCATGCACGCCCTCCGCGCCCTCAATCGAGCCAAGCCGGAAAGAAGCGTTCGTGTGCCTCGCGCAACGCCGCGAGTGATATGGCGACGGCCCCGGGGACTGTCAAATCTTCTCCGCCGGCAACGCCGAGGAGCCTCGCCGGCACCGAGGCGGCTTCCGCCGCGGCGAGAAGTCCCGCCGAATTGCCCACCGCCAGCACATAGCGCCCCTGGTCCTCGCCGAACCAGAAAGCGTGCGGCGGCACGCCCCCCGGGCCCGCGGCGAGCCGCGCGCCGCAATCGCCGGCGAGCGCCATCTCCGCCACCGCGACCAGCAGCCCGCCGTCCGAGACGTCGTGGCAGGCCGCGACCGCGCCCGCCGCGATCCGCGCGCGCACGAAATCGCCGTTCCGCCGCTCGGCTTCGAGGTCGACCGGCGGAGGCGGGCCCGCCTCGCGCCCCGCGATCTCCCGCAACCAGAGCGAGCACCCGAGCCAGCCCCTGCTTGCGCCCACCAGCACGAGCGAAAGCCCCGGCGCGAGCGCGATGCCCACCGCCTGCCGCGCATCCGCGAGCACGCCCACGCCGCCGATCACCGGCGTCGGCAGGATCGCGACCCCCTCGGTCTCGTTGTAGAGGCTCACATTCCCCGAGACGACCGGGAAGTCGAGCGCGCGCGCCGCTTGCGCCATGCCGCGGATCGAAGCCGCGAACTGCCCCATGATCTTGGGCTTCTCGGGGTTGCCGAAATTGAGGTTGTCGGTGAGTGCGAGCGGCCGCGCGCCCGTGGCCGTCAAATTGCGCCAGGCCTCCGCCACCGCCTGCGCGCCCCCCGCCTCGGCGTCCGCCGCGCAGTACCGGGGCGTGCAGTCGGTCGTCAGCGCCAGCGCCAGCCTCTTTCCCTCCACCCGCACCACCGCGGCGTCCGCCGCCCCCGGCCGCTTCACCGTCTGCCCGCCCACCGTCGCGTCGTACTGGTCCCACACCCAGCGCCGCGAGCAGAGATCGGGCGACTCGATCAGCTTGATCAGCCCCGCCTCGAGCCCCACCGGATCCTCAACCTCGCCCAACGGTTCGGGCTTCGGCGTCTCCTCCACGGGCCGGCGATAGAGCGGAGCCTCCGCGGCCAGCGGCCCGAGCGGAATATCCGCCTCCACCCGGCCGCCATGCCGCACGACGATCCGCCCGCTATCCGTCAGCCGCCCGATGATCGCGAAATCGAGCTCCCACTTGGCGAAGATCGCCCGCGCCGCCTCCTCGCAGCCGGGCCGCAGCACCATCAGCATCCGCTCCTGGCTTTCCGAGAGCAGCATCTCGTAGGCCGACATGCGCTCCTCGCGCACCGGCACCGCGTCGAGGTCAAGCGCGATCCCGAGCCCGCCCTTGCCCGCCATCTCGACCGTGGAACTGGTGAGCCCCGCCGCGCCCATGTCCTGGATGGCGACGATCGCCTCGGTCTCCATGAGCGCCAGGCACGCCTCGATCAGCAGCTTCTCGGTGAACGGGTCGCCCACCTGCACGGTCGGCTTCTTCTCCGCCGCATCCGCGCCGAACTCGGCGCTCGCCATGGTGGCACCCTGGATGCCGTCGCGCCCCGTCTTGGCGCCGACATAGACGACCGGATTGCCCACGCCCGTCGCGGCGGAGCGGAAGATCCGGTCCGCCGGCGCGATCCCGACCGTCATCGCATTGACCAGCGGGTTGCCGTTGTAGGCGGGGTGGAAATTGATCTCGCCCCCCACCGTCGGCACGCCGACGCAGTTGCCGTAGCCCCCGATGCCGCGCACCACGCCGTCCACGATCCGCTTCGTCCCCGGCTCCTTCGGGTCGCCGAACCTCAACGCATTCAGATTGGCGATCGGGCGGGCGCCCATGGTGAAGACGTCGCGGAGGATGCCGCCGACCCCCGTCGCCGCGCCCTGATAGGGCTCGATGAAGCTCGGGTGGTTGTGGCTCTCCATCTTGAAGACCGCGGCGAGCCCCTCGCCGATCGCCACCACCCCGGCATTCTCCCCCGGCCCCTGGATCACCCACGGCGCCTCGGTCGGCAATTCCTTAAGCCACACGCGCGAGGATTTGTACGAGCAATGCTCGGACCACATGGCCGCGAATATGCCAAGCTCGGCCAAGCTCGGTGCCCGCCCAAGAATCTCCCCCACCCGCGCATATTCTTCCGCCGAAAGCCCGAACTTCTCGCTCGGCTCGACCGGCGCGTTCATGCGGCGAACGCGGCCGCCAGCCCCTCGAACAGCTTTTTTCCGTCCTCGCCGCCCGCCAACGGATCCACCAAATTCTCCGCATGCGGCATCAGCCCAAGCACGCGCAGGTTCGGGCTCAAAATTCCGGCGATCGCCCGCGCGCTGCCATTGCGATTGGCCGCTTCACTCAGCCGCCCCCCCGCATCCGAATAGCGGAACGCCACCCGCCCCTCGGCCTCGAGCCGGTCGAGCGTCGTATCGTCAGCGTAATAATTTCCCTCGCCATGGGCGAGCACGGCACGGAACACCTCGCCCTCCTGGAAATGCCCGGTGAAGGCGGTGCCCGCACGCTCGACGCGCAGGTGGCAATCCATCGCCAGGAACCGAAGCGAGACGTTGCGCAAGAGCGCACCCGGCAGCAGCCCGGCCTCGGTCAGGACCTGAAACCCGTTGCAGGCGCCGAGCACATAGCCCCCGCGCGCCGCATGCGCCGTAACCGCGCCCATGATCGGCGAATGCGCCGCCATCGCGCCGGCGCGCAGATAATCGCCGTACGAGAACCCGCCCGGAATGACGATCAGATCGAGACCGGAAAGATCCGTCTCGGTGTGCCATAGCATCCTGGGCTTCCGCCCCGACGCCAATTCCAGCGCGATCGCCATGTCGCGCTCACGGTTGATGCCGGGAAAGACGATGATGCCGGCGCGCATAAAAGAACCGCCCGCCTGCTCACTCGGCGATCGTGACCGAAAAGCTCTCGATCACGGTATTCGCAAGCAACTGCTCGGCCATCGCGGCGGCCTCCTTGCGCGCTTCCTCCGCGTCCGCCCCCGCCATCTCCACCTCGATCACCTTGCCGGCCCGCACCTCGCCCACGCCCCCGAACCCGAGATGGCCGAGCGCGCGGGCGATCGCCTTGCCCTGCGGGTCGAGCACGCCCGGCTTCGGCATGACCGTAACGATGGCCCTCACTGCATGAGCTCCGGCCCCTTCAGGTCCCGGGTGCCGGCCTCGGGCAAAATCCCGAGCCGCTTCGCCACTTCCTGGTAGGCCTCCTCGACCTTGCCGAGATCGCGGCGGAAACGATCCTTGTCCATCTTCTCGTTGGTCTTGGTGTCCCACAGCCGGCAATTGTCCGGCGAGATCTCGTCGGCAAGAACGATGCGCATCTCCTCGTTCTCCCAGAGCCGCCCGAACTCCAGCTTGAAATCGACGAGCGTGATGCCGACGCCCAGGAACAGCCCGGCCAGGAAATCGTTCACCCGGAGCGAGAGCGAAACGATATCGTCCATGTCCTGCGGCGTCGCCCAGCCGAAAGCGGTGATATGCTCCTCGGCCACCATCGGATCGCCGAGCTCGTCGTTCTTGTAATAATACTCGATGATGCTGCGCGGCAGCCGCTTGCCCTCCGGAATGCCCATGCGCTTGGAAAGGCTGCCGGCCGCGACATTGCGCACGACCACCTCGACCGGAATGATCTCGACCTCGCGGATGAGCTGCTCGCGCATGTTGAGCCGGCGCACGAAATGCGTCGGCACGCCGATCTCGGCAAGCCGCAACATCAGATACTCGCTGATGCGGTTGTTGAGCACACCCTTGCCGGTGATCACGCCCTTCTTCTGGGCGTTGAAGGCGGTGGCGTCGTCCTTGAAATACTGCACGAGAGTGCCCGGCTCCGGCCCCTCGAACAGGATCTTCGCCTTTCCCTCGTAGAGCTGGCGGCGGCGGGCCATGACGCTATTCCTTGGCACTATCTGCTGCACTGCCGCAAGAGCAGCGAGGCTCGGCGCGGGTATAGCAAGTCCCCGCCCCTTCGGCCATGCCCGGCCGCCAGGAAGGCAAGGCAAGGCCAGGGAGGCTCTGCCCTCCTGCACCGGCACCCCATCGCGCAGGCGCGATGGGGACCCCGCCGCCCGCCAGGGCCTGGGGCCCTGGACGCCGTTCGCTTGCCCGACCCGGCAGCGAGGCTGATGCCCGGCGTCCCAGCGCTATGCCTAGCGGTTCGGCGTGGCATTTGCCCTGCCCTTGGGCTTGCCGCGTATGCGGCAAGCCCAAGGGCAGGGCAAATGCCACGCCGAACAGGCCCGCCCCCGGTCATCTCGGGAGCCGAGACTGCCGGTGGGGCGGCCAACATCTGAACGAATGGGTTCCAAGGGCTCGCCCTTGGCGGGGTCCAGGGGCAGAGCCCCTGGCCTTGCCTTTCTTACTTCCGGCGCAGCAGGAGGTGGCTCACCCCGTCGGGTCCGGTGGTGAGCGAGAGGATGGTGTGGCCCTGGCTTTCGGCGGTCGCGGGGACGTTGCGCAGTGGCTCGGCGCCCTTGAGATGGACCAGCAACGTTTGGCCGGATTGCAGTCTTTCGAGCGCCAATCGTGTGCGCACGAAAGTCATGGGGCAAGTTTCGTGCGTGATATCGAGCTCGAGGTCGGCTTCCATAGTAGAGTTCACAATAATTTAGCCTTCACACAAGAAATATGCATTGCAAGAATCGGACCTGTCTCACTATATGAGGCGCGTCGATATGTCGTGAGGAAGGAGCATGCCGGACCACGGGGCCAATCCTGATGTACTGGGACTGACGGCGCAAATCGTTTCCGCGCATGTGTCGAATAATTCGGTCTCTCCGGATGCGCTTCCGGCGCTGATACAAGATGTTTATCGTACACTTGCCGGCGTCGGCAAGGAGACTGTTCCAATCGAAAAGCCTCAGCCGGCCGTTCCGGTGAAAAGATCCGTGTTCCCCGATTATATCGTCTGCCTGGAAGACGGAAAGAAGCTCAAGATGCTGAAGCGGCATCTGAAGACCGCCTATAACATGACGCCGGAGCAGTATCGGGAGAGATGGGGACTTCCGCCCGACTATCCGACCGTCGCGCCGAACTATGCCCGCCATCGTTCCTCGCTCGCCAAGAAGATCGGGCTCGGCACCAAGGCGCGCTCCCGCCGCTGACGTGCCGCGCCCCCGGGCATCGGGGTCGGGGCTTGATCGCGCCGGCGGAGGGCGGCAGGGTGCCCGCAAGGAGCGAACCACGCGCATGAGCCATCCGCAACCCGAGCAGCAGGCGGAGGTGGCCCATCAGGGCTATCTCCCGTCCCGCCGGCGGCCCGCCGCGGGGGGCTCGGCGATCGAGCAGGCCTGTGTCGCGCGCGGCCTCAAGATGACCGGCCAGCGGCGCGTCATCGCCCGCGTGCTTTCGGAGGCGGCGGACCACCCCGACGTCGAGGAGGTTTATCGCCGTGCCACCCGCCTCGATGCCCATATCTCGATCGCGACCGTCTATCGGACGGTTCGGCTGCTCGAGGAGAAGGGGATTCTCGAGCGGCGCGACTTCGGCGGCGGCCGTGCGCGCTATGAGCCCACCGAGCATGGCCACCACTACCATCTCATCGATGTGGACACAGGCCGCGTCGTTGAGTTCGCCGACCCCGAGCATGAGGCGCTGATGCAGGCGATCGCGGAGCGCCTTGGTTTCGAGCTGGTTTCGCTGCGCCTCGAGCTCTTCGGCCGGCGCCGGCGCAAGGCGCCGCCCGATCAGCAGCCAAACGAGACGCCGGAGGGCGGACGGTGACCGTCGAGCAGCGCACCGGCGAGCAGGGCGGCAGGCTCGCGCGTCCCGGCTTCGCCGAGCTTCGCGCCGGCAATCTCGGCGTGCGGCTGGCTGCCAGCGCCGCCGAGATCGATGCCGTCCAGGCGCTCCGCTACCGCGTCTTCTACGACGAGATGCGCGCCACCCCGAGCCACGCCGCGGCGCTGGTTCGCCGCGACCGCGACGATCTCGACGAGGTCGCCGACCATCTCCTGGTGATCGACCATGGGCTCGGCTCCGGCCCCGAGAGCGTGGTCGGCACCTACCGGCTGATCCGCCGCGAGGCGGCGGCGCGCGCCGGCCGCTTCTACACCGCGAGCGAGTTCGACATCAGCCGCCTGCTCGCCCTGCCCTCGCGTCTGCTCGAGCTCGGCCGCTCCTGCGTCGATGCCGCCCACCGCAACCGCGTGGTGATGCAGCTCCTGTGGCGCGGCATCGCGGCCTATGTGTTCGAGTACCGGATCGATCTGATGTTCGGCTGCGCGAGCCTCGCCGGCACCGACGCCGACGCGCTCGCCCCGGAGCTCACCTATCTTTATCACCATCACCTGGCACCGCCCGGGCTTCGCCCCCGCGCGCTTCCCGGCCGCTATGTCGAGATGCGCCGGCGCGACCTCGATCGGCTCGACCGGCGCGCGGTGCTGGCCCGGTTGCCCCCGCTCATCAAGGGCTATCTCCGGCTCGGCGGCTTCGTCGGCGACGGCGCCGTGATCGACCGCGACTTCAACACCATCGACGTCGCGATGGTGGTGAAGACCGACCTCGTGACCGACAAATACTACCGCCATTACGAGCGGCAGCTGCGCGAGGCGCTCGACGACGAGGCCACCGCGGCCCGCGAGCCCAGCGAGGCCTCCGAGGCCTGCGAGGCCTCCGAGGCCGGCGGCTGACCCGCCTCGCCCTTCCCGCCCGCGCCTCCATTGTCGCCCACCCGCTCGCCTGGCTGGCGGGCTTGCGTGGCTGGCGGGCGGACCTCGCCGCCGCCCTCCTCGGTGCCTTCGCCGCGACCGCGCTGCCGCCCTGGCACGCGCTGCCGGCGCTGCCGTTGGCGCTCGCCGGCCTCTTCGCGCTGATCGATGTCGCGCCGCCCGGCTGGCGCGGCCTCCGGCGCGCCGCCCGAAGTGGCTTCTGGTTCGGCTTCGGCCGCCATCTCGTCGGCCTCTACTGGATCACCGAGGCGATCCTCACCCGCGTCGACAGCTTCTGGTGGCTGGTCCCCTTCGCGACCCCGCTGACCGCCGCCGGGTTGGCACTTCTGTTCACCGCGATCCCGGTTGGCCTGGCGCGCGGCTTCCGCCCGGGCCTGCCGCGCGTGCTCGGCTTCGCCGGCCTCTTTTCGTTGGGCGAGCTCGCCCAGGGCACCGTGCTGACGGGCTTTCCCTGGAACCTCTGGGGCAGCGTCTGGGCGCTCCCCGGCCGGCTTGGCGACGTCTTCCTCCAGCCGGCGGCCTGGCTCGGGGTCTATGGCCTCACGCTCGCGACCCTCCTGATCGCGACCCTGCCCATGCTCGGCCGCCGTGGCGTCGCCGCCTCCTGCCTTCTTCTGCTCGGCTGGTTCGGCGCCGGCCTCGCCCGCCTCGATCGGCCCTTGCCTGCCCCGCACGCGCTCCGCGTTGTGCTGGCTCAAGGCGACATCCCGATCATCCTTGATTGGAACCGGGCGATCGCGCTCGGGATCTTCCGTACCTACCTCACCCTCACCGAGCAAGGCGTCGCCGAGGCCGGACGGCATCCCGCGGCCGTGGTCTGGCCTGAGACGGCGAGCCCCTATCTGCTCGAGACCGACGGTGCAGCGCGCGCCCTGGTCGCCGAGGCCGCCGGCCCCGGCGTGCCGGTGCTCGCGGGCTCGATCCGGTATGACGGGGATGGACACCCGCGCAACAGCATGATCGTCGTCGACGGGCCGGGCCCGCCGGCGGCCACTTACGACAAGTGGCACCTCGTGCCCTTCGGCGAATACCAGCCGGACTGGTTCCCCCTGCCGATCCAGGTGGTGCCCGGCGGCGGCCTCAGCCCCGGCCCCGGCCCGCGCACGATCGCCGTGCCCGGCGTCCCGCCCTTCGATCCGCTGATCTGCTACGAGGCGATCTTCTCGGGCGAGATCGTGGCGAAGCCGCGCCCGGAGTGGATGGTCAACATCACGGACGACGCCTGGTTCGGCAACACCGCCGGCCCGCGCCAGGCCCTCGAGGCGGCGCGCATGCGCACGGTCGAGGAGGGGCTGCCGCTGCTGCGCGCCGCCGCGACCGGGATCTCCGCGGCCTTCGACGCGCGCGGCCACGAGATCGCCCGGCTCGGGCTCGGCCGTCGCGGTGTGCTCGTGGTGCAGCTTCCGGGCGCGCTGCCGCCCACGCTCTATGCGCGCTTCGGACGGGAGATACCACTGGCGGTTGCAATCCTTGCGGTTCTCGTCGCGGTCGCAACGAATCCCGTCTCGCGAATATGTAAATCTTAACGACGGTCTCTCGCGGCGAGCCGTTTGCTCGATTTTAATAAAGTCATTGACACCAGAGGTTGCGGCGATAGGATGAAGGTTACACCGGGCTCGCGCTTCTTCCGGTCATGGCACCCCTCAAAAGTGAATGGTTGATGCCGGAATGAACGTTGTACATCGAGCCACGGCATGAGCTGGAGCGCGGCGGCCACGAGCGGAGAAGGCGACCGTCCCGAGCGGGAAAGCAGAGCGAGCCCGATCGACGTGCATGTCGGATCGCGCATCCGGCTGCGCCGCACCTTGCTCGGACTGTCTCAGGAGCGGCTCGGCGACGCGCTCGGCCTCACCTTCCAGCAGGTGCAGAAATACGAGCGCGGCATCAACCGCGTCGGCGCCTCGCGGCTCTTCGATCTCGCGCGCGTGCTCGACGTGCCGATCAGCTTCTTCTTCGACGACATGCCGGAGGCGGTCGGCGGCGCCGCCCCGCCCACGAGCGGGATGCCGGGCGGCTTCTCCGAGGGCCAGGACGGCTTTGGGACGGATGCCCGTCTCAACCGCCGCGAAACCCTCGACCTGGTCCGCGCCTATTACCGCATCTCGGATCCCGCCGTGCGCAAGCGCGTCTTCGACCTCATCAAGTCCCTCGCCCCGGACGAGGAATAGCGCCCAGGCTTCAGCTTCTGAGCTGAGGGTTGTCGAACACCGGGTGCCGCAACCGCTCGATCGCCTCCGAGAGCGCATCCGCCAGGCTCCGCTTCTCCGCCTCGCCGAGCGCCTGCGCCACCTCCTCCCGCACGCCCCGCGCCAGCAACAGCAGGCCCGGCACCCGGCCCGGCCGCTCCTCGAGCACGACCGTGAGCCAGCCGACGGGCAGCAGCTTCTCCGCGCGCCGCCCGCGCGGGTCGCTCCGCACCACCTTGAGCCCGGCCGCGCTCAAGAGCAGGACCTCGCTCGCCCGCGCCGCACTCGTGGCGTGCCAGTTGAGCGCGAGCACGGCAAACCCAACCTCGGCGCCGTTGAAGCCGACCACCGGCCAGGCGCCGAGCCGCCAGCAGAAGAAGCTGATCAGCGCCGAGAGGGCCGAAACGGCGCCGATCACGCCATAGAGCCCGCGCCGCGAAAGGCTCCGATGCGGCACGATCACCGCCTCGAAAACGGACGCCGCCTGCTCCGCCATCATCCCACCTCGTCGGCTCTCATCTTCTGCCCAATCTTGTGCCTGATCTTGTGCCTTGGGGCCCCGCCTGCAACAAAACCCTCATGCCCGCCCGGCCGGCGCCCGCGCCCATTAAGCCGATGAGCTTGGCTCGCGCGCGGGCCTTCGTCGCCGCCCTCGCCGCCGCCAACCCCAATCCGCGGAGCGAGCTCCACTTCGAAAACCCCTTCACCCTCCTCGTCGCCGTCGTGCTCTCGGCGCAGACCACCGACAAATCCGTCAACGAGGCCACCAAGGGCCTCTTCGCCGAAGCCCCGACCCCCGCCGCCATGGCGGCACTCGGCGAGGCCGGCATCGCCCGGCATATCCGCCGCCTTGGTCTCTGGCAGGCCAAGGCCCGCAACGTCGCCGCGCTCTCGCGCCTGCTGATCGAGCGCCATGAGGGCGAGGTGCCCCACGACCGCGCCGCCCTCGAAGCATTGCCCGGCGTCGGCCGCAAGACCGCCAATGTGGTTCTCAACGTCGCCTTCGGCGAGCCCACGATGGCGGTGGACACCCACATCTTCCGCATCGGCAACCGCACCGGCCTCGCCCCCGGCCGCACGCCGCGCGAGGTCGAGGACGCGCTGGTCAAACGCATCCCGCGCGCGCTCCTGCGCGACGCCCACCATTGGCTGATCCTGCACGGGCGCTATGTCTGCAAAGCGCGAAAACCCGAATGCTGGCGCTGCCCCGCCGCCCGCTTCTGCGCCTACCCCGATAAAACGAAGACACCCAAGTAAAAACCACGATGATCACGCTCGATCCCGCCACCGACATTCTCTGCGCGACCGATGTCCAGCCGACCTTCATGCCGGGCGGCGAGCTCGCGGTCGCCGACGGCGACGCGGTCGTTCCGCTGATCAACCTTCTGCTGGCCGAAACCTTCGCCCACGCCTTCGCAACGCAAGACTGGCATCCGGCGGATCATACCTCCTTCGCCGAATCCCATCCCGGCCACGCGCCCTTCTCGACCATCGCCATGCCCTACGGCCCGCAAACGCTCTGGCCGCGCCACGCAATCCAAGGCACCGGGAACGCGACCCTGCATCCGGCCCTCGATCAATCCCGTCTCGAAATGATCATCCGCAAGGGCTTCCACCGTACAATCGACAGCTACTCCGCATTCTTCGAGAACGACCGCGCGACCCCCACCGGCCTCGACGGCTACCTGCGCGCCCGCGGCTTCCGGCGCATCTTCTTCGCCGGGCTTGCCACCGATTATTGCGTCGCCTGGTCCGCGGAGGACGCAATGCGCTTGGGCTACGCCGCCTTCGTGATCGAGGATGCCTGCCGCGCCATCGCGCTGCCGACCGCGGGCGCCGAAACCACCTTGACCGAGGCCAGGTCTCGCCTCGCCGCCGCCGGCGCCCGCTTCATCCGGAGCGCCGAGATCCTTCCGCCCCGCGGGGCTTGAAACGCGGCGCGTCGACTGTCACTTCGAGAGCGCCTTTCAAGATTGCCCTGCTCTGCTCGGGGTTGATTCGTCCGAGGTGATTGCGCCGGGCAAGGATTGCTTCGACATCACGCGAATAGCGGGTTCCCCATTCGCAAAGCGGGGCAAGCACCTTGCCCAGGGTCATGCCGAACGCGGTCAGCGAATATTCTACCCTGGGCGGTATCTCCCCGTGGTCCGCGCGGGAAATGATGCCGTCCGCCTGCAGTTCCTTGAGCTGTTGGATCAACACCTTGTCGCTGACCTTGCCAACCGCGCGCCGCAACGCGCCGTAGCGGCGGGTGCCGTGGGCCAAATGGAACAGGATCAACGGTTTCCACTTGCCGCCGAGGACGAACAGCGCCGCATCCAAACCGCAGGTGAAGGGAGCCTCTTCCATCTGTCTTCGCTCTCCGCATTGGCACTTACCAAAAGGTGCGTACTGGATGTGAGGAAGGCAAGACCTAAATGCCCTCCATCGTTCAGGCGGTGAGGGAATCATGGGCAAGCTCGAAGGAAAGATCGCAGTTGTCACCGGCGCCAACAGCGGCATTGGCTTGGCGAGTTCCAAGCGGTTCGTCGCGGAGGGCGCCCATGTGTACATCACCGGCCGGCGCCAGGAAGAGCTCGACAGGGCGGTTGCGGCGATCGGGACCGGCGTTACGGCGGTGCAGGGCGATGTTGCCGACCTGGACGATCTGGACCGTCTATTCGCGAGGGTTCGCGTTCAGCACGGTCGGATCGACGTCCTGTTCGCCAATGCGGGAACGGGCGCGCAGGAGCCGCTGGGCGCGATCACCGAAGCCGCATTCGACTTCGTATTCGGCGTCAATGTGAAGGGCACGGTCTTTACCGTGCAGAAGGCCCTGCCTCTGATGGGCGCGGGCGGATCGATCATCATCACTGGCTCGACCACCGGTTCGATGGGAACCCCCGCGTTCAGCGTGTACAGCGCGACCAAGGCGGCCATCCGCAACTTCGCGCGAAGCTGGATCCTGGACCTGAAAGGCAAGGGCATCCGCGTGAACGTGCTTTCCCCCGGCGCCACCGCCACGCCCGGCTTGATCGACGGACTGGCGAAAAGGACGGGTCAGCCCGACGTGCTGCTCGACGGTCTCAAGGCTCGGACCCCGCTCGGGCGCCTGGCCGATCCCGACGAGATCGCCGCGGCGGCGCTGTTCCTGGCGTCGGACGAGAGCAGCTTCATGACCGGCAGCGAGATGTTCGTCGACGGCGGCATGGCACAGGTCTGAGCTCGTCCCACGAACCGTGGGCGATCATTGGGTCCATCCGGATGGCGAGGCACCTCCCTTACGCGCTCATCCGCTGCGCCGCGACACTCCCGACGGAAACCAACACGCGGAGGAGCCGACAGTCTTCGCACATAGCGGAGATGGAATCACGTGTCGTGTCCCAGTGCGGGATGGGTGAGCGCGAGCAATCTCATTCCGCTCTCGTTTGGTCGAAAGGATATCTCTCCGATGGTTGCCTACGTTGTCTTCACCCGCGAAAAGATGAGGAATAGCGATGAATATGAGCGGTATCGGGAAAAAGCGCGGTCCGTGAACGCCAGCCATCCCTTGAAGCCGTTGGCGCTTTACGGAAAACACGAGACGCTCGAAGGGCCGGCGATAGAGGGCGCGGTCATCCTGGAGTTTGCGACCATGGAGGCGGCAAGAACCTACTACCACAGCGCGGCTTACCAGGAGGCCGTGAAACATCGCTTCCTTGCCGCCGACTACCGCGTATTCATCGTTGAGGGGATTTAGGGTGCCTTTCGAAACCCCGGTACTTGGGTCGGAGTGTTGAGTGATTTGGAGTGAATGCCTGCCCCGCTACGAGCGCGCGATCACCGGAGGTGGATGAACCGAAGGCGCTCGATTGCGCGGGAAAACAAAAGGCGAGACGCGGGATCGCCGAACGGGAGCGAGCCCATCCCGCTCTAAACCACTCCGAGCGCTACCCAGGCCAGAAGGAGGCAGGCCACCAGGCCCAGCGCGCGCAGCATCGCCATCCATTCTGCCCGCTCTTTCGCCCGACGCTCCGCCACGGGCTCGCGCTCGCCTTCCGCGATATCCCGGATCCGAACCTCGGCGATCAAGAAAGACATGTCGCGCGCCTTTTCTCCAAAAGAGAGCCCGGCCACCCGCCGGCGCTCGCTGCACCGGGCCGCAATCCTGCGGGCGCAAACCTCACGCGGGAGAGGTCTCTCTCGCCGCTCCGGCCTGGCCCCCGCATCGTCATGCGCACCAATAACAAGAGTGCCATGCCAAGAGATGTGACCCCGGTCTCAGTCCAAACGCGGGCGGAATTACGGCTTCCGCGCGACGCCGCTCCACGCCCGCCGCCCAAGCCTCAATCCCCGGTCCTCAATGATAGTGCATCCCGGGCGTCACCTTTCCCCGGAAAACCCAGTAGGCGTACGCGTTGTAGCCGAGAATGACCGGCACGATCACGACCGCGCCGACGCCCAGGAAGATCTGGCTCAACAAGGGCGAGGCCGCCTGGTAGATCGTGATCGCGGGCGGCACCATCAGTGGATAGAGGCTGACGCCGAGGCCGGCGAAGCAGAGCACGAACCAGAGCTCGGCTGCGAGCAGCGGCGTGAAATGGTGCTTCCGCGCGAGCCCGTGCCGGAACAAAAGCCCCGCCGCCGCGACCAGCACCGGCACCGGGCTGGTCAGCAGGATGCCGGGCCAGGAAAACCAGCGCCGCGCATATTGCGGGTGGAGAAACGGCGTCGCGAGGCTGACGAGGACGATCAGCGCCAGCATCGCGATCGCGAGCCGCCCCGCCTGCATGCGGCTGCGCTCCTGCAGCGCGCCCTCGGTGCGCCAAATGAGCCAGCACGCGCCGAGCAGCGCATAGCCGATGACGACGGCCACGCCGCAGAGCACGGTGAACGGCGTCAGCCAGTCCCACCAGCCGCCCGCATAGACGCCGTTCACGACATGGATCCCCTGCAGCAAGCCGCCCAGCACGAGCCCTTGCGAGAACCCGGCGACGAGCGATCCGCCGCAGAAGGCCGCGTCCCACCAGAACTGCCCCGACGAAGTCGCGCGGAAGCGGAACTCGAAGGAGACCCCGCGCAGGATCAGCCCGACCAGCATCGCGACGATGATGGGGTAGAGCGCCGGCAGGATGACCGAATAGGCGAGCGGGAACATCGCATAGAGGCCGGCGCCGCCGAACACGAGCCAGGTCTCGTTCCCGTCCCACACCGGCGCGATCGAATTCACCATCACGTCGCGATCGGTCCTGTCCCGCTCGATCAGGAACAGGATCCCCGTGCCGAGGTCGAACCCGTCGAGCACGACATAGGCGAGCACACCGAAGGCGAGCAGCGCCGCCCAGGCGAGCGAGAGCACATCGTGCAGGGTCCACATCGCGCTACTCCGCGCCGCCCGGCGCCTGATGCATGACGCCGGCGGGGCCAGGCGTGATACCGGCGCTGCGGATCGGAAGGTTCGGCACGCCGGGCTCGCCGTGCTCGGGCGCCTTCGCCATCAGCCGGAGCAGGAAGGTCGCCGCCGCGCCGAAAACGATGGCGTAGACAACGGCAAAAGCCGCGAGCGAGCCCGCCACGCCGGGCGCCCCGATCGGAGAGACGCTGTTGATCGTCCGCAGCAGCCCATAGACGGTATAGGGCTGGCGGCCCGTCTCGGTGACGGTCCATCCCGCCAGCATCGCGAGATAGCCCGCCGGCCCCATCGCCACCGCGAACCGAAGAAACCAGCGCGTCTGGTAAAGCACGCCGCGCCGGCGCAGGAACGCGCCGAGCACGGCGAGCGCCAGCATCAGCATCGCCAGCCCGACCATCACGCGGAACGCGAAGAACACGATCGGAACATACGGAATATCGTCCCTGGCGAACTCCCGGAGCCCCTTGATCGTCCCTGCCCAGGTATGGGTCAGGTACCACGACGCAACGCGCGGAATCTCGATCGTTGCCCGGTTCCTCTCCATCTCCATGCTGGGAATGGCGAAAAGCACCAGCGGCTCGCCCGCGCCCGGCGCCGGCTGGCGCCAGTCCCCCTCCATCGCCGCGACCTTCTGCGGCTGGTATTGGAGCGTATTGTCGCCCTGCACGTCGCCCGCGACGATCTGGCAAGGGGCGGCGAACAGCACCATCCAGAGCGCCATCGAGAGCATCAGCCGCGCAACATCGTTCTTCCGATCGCGCAGCACATGCCACGCGCCGACCGCGCCCACCATCAGCGCCACGCTCAAATAGGCCGCGCCCATCATGTGCACGAAGCGGTAGGGCATCGAGGGGTTGAAAATGATCGCGAGCCAATTGGTTGGGACGAAGCGCCCATCGACGATCTTGTCGCCCTGCGGGGTCTGCATCCAGGAATTGCCGGCGAGGATCCAGAAGGCGCTCACATGCGTGCCGAAGGCAACCGCGCAGGTGGCGGCGAAATGCAACCGCGGCCCCACCCGCTTCATCCCGAACAGCATGACGCCGAGGAAGCCCGCCTCGAGGAAGAACGCCGTCATCGTTTCGTAGGTCAGCAGCGGCCCGAGGATCGCGCCCACCTTGTCGGTATAGCCGGACCAGTTGAGGCCGAGCTCGTAGCCCATGACCAGGCCCGAGACGACGCCGATCCCGAAGACGATCGCGAAGATCTTCAGCCAGAACCGATAGGCGTCGAGATAAACGGGCTTCTTCGTCCAGAGCCACGCCCCCTCGAGCGCCACAAGATACGTCGCAAGACCGATCGAGGTAGCGGGGAAGACGATATGAAACCCGATCGTCAGGGCGAACTGCACGCGGGCGAGATAGTACGCGGTCATCTCCAACTCCGCCGCCGTTCAGCCGCCTCTCCGCCTTCCCCCAGACATCGCGCGATCGCGTGCGCTGTCAAGGACGCGATACCGACCGCTCATCGCCCGGGCGCGGCGGTGAGAAGGCACAAGAGCTCGAACAGGATCGAGGCGCCGTGCAGGCTCGTGATGCTTCCGTGATCGAACGGCGGGGAAACCTCCACCAAATCGGCCCCCACGAAGTTCGCCCCGGTCAGCCCGCGCAGCAACCGCATCGCCTCGAGCGTCGTCATCCCGCCGGCCTCCGGCGTCCCGGTCCCCGGCGCATAGACCGGGTCGAGCGAATCGATGTCGAACGAGAGATACGTCGGCCCATCCCCTATGACCCGCTTCGCCTCCGCGAGCGCGAACCGCCAGCCCTCGTCCTGGAACTCCTCCATCGGCAGCACGCGCATCCCGCTCTCGCGCGAGAAGCCCCACATGTTGGGGTCGTTCACCGTGCCGCGGATGCCGATCTGGATCACGCGCTTGGGGTCGAGCAAATTCTCCTCCACCGCGCGCCGGAACGGCGCGCCGTGGTGGAATCGCGAGCCGAGGTAATCGTCGCCCGTGTCGCAATGGGCGTCGATATGGACCATCCCGAGCGGCCCCTTGGCCGCCACCGCGCGCAAAATCGGCAGCGAGATCGAGTGATCGCCGCCCACCGCGAGCGTGGTCACGCCCGCCGCCTTCACGCTCTCAAAAAACCGCGCGATCTCGCCGAGCGCGCCCTCGAGCGCATAGGGCTGCTCGATCCAGCAATCGCCGAGGTCGGCGACGCGCCTTCCAGCGAACGGCGCAACGCCGGTCACGGCGTTGATGGTGCGCAGCAGGCTCGACTGGTTGCGCACTTCGCGCGGGCCGTGCCGCGCGCCCGGCCGGTTGGTCACCCCGCCGTCGAACGGCACGCCGATGATGCCGATATCGATCCCCGCCAGCTCCTCCGCATAGGGCAGGCGGAAGAAGGTGGGCACGCCGGTGAAGCGCGGCCGCACCTGCGGGTCCGCGAGATCGGCGTAGCGTTGCGGCGGCTTGATCGGGTTCATCCGGAATCTCCGAGCACGGGGGAGGGGCCGAGCGCGCCGATGCGCCGGGCGCGGTCGGCGAGCGCGCGGAACGCGAGCGCGGAGTCGGCCGCGAGTGCGACGAGCCCGGGCAGGTCCGCCGGGTGGAGCAGCACGAAGGCGAGCAGGCGCAGCTTTCGCACCCGCCCCTCCGCGTCGAGCGCGGCAAGCGCCGCGCGCGGCAGGGTGCGCGCGGCCGGGTCGCACACGGCGCGGAGCGCAGCGAAGGGCAGGTCGTGCCGTGCCGCCACGCGTGCGACCGCCCCGCTCTCGAGATCGACCGCGGCCGCCCCGGTGGTGCGCCAGAGCTGGTGCTTGGCGGCCGCGCTTGTCACCACCGCGCCCTCGCCCAGAATCAGCTCGACCGTCGGGCCGCCGAGCAAGCGGGCGAGCGCGCGGTCGGTGGGCCAGGTCTCCCCCGCCGCCAGCACCGCGCGCGGAATGAGCAGGTGCCCGGGCTTGAGCCGCGGGTCGAGCCCGCCGGCGAGCCCGAAGCTCACCAGCGCGCTCACTCCCCCCGCCGCCAGCGCCTCCGCCGCGGTCTCCGCCCCCTCCGCCGTCCCGCCGCCCGTCGCGATCACCCCGCCGAGCGGGCGGGCCGGCCGTGCCTCCATCGCCAGCCCGACGACGACGCCGATCGCCATCAGAGGCCGAAGCCGACGCGCATGGCCCCGCGCCGCGCAAGGTCGGAAAAGCGCGCCAGCGCCAGCAGCGGGAAGTAGAGCCGGTAGCCGTGGTAGTGGAGGTAGAAGACGCGCGGAAACCCGACCGCATTATACGCCTGCTCCTGCCATTCCCCGTTCGCCTCGAGCCGCGCCAGCAGCCACCCGATCCCCCGCGCCACCGCCTCGTGCCCGGCCTCGCCCGCTGCCATCAGCCCGAGCACCGCCCAGGCCGTGTGCGAAGGCGTGCTCTCGCGGTACCGTCCGTGCGGCGCGCGCGCGTACGTCTCGCAATCCTCGCCCCAGCCCCCGTCCTCGCGCTGGCAGCCCACGAGCCACGCCACCGCGCGGCGCACCATCGCCGCCTCGCGCGGCACGCCGGCTGCGTTGAGCGCCGCCAGCACCGACCAGGTCCCATAGATGTAGTTCGCGCCCCAGCGCCCGAACCAGCTTCCCTCTTCCTCCTGCTCCCGCTCCAGAAAAGTGAGCGCCCGCGCCAGCACCGGTTCTTCCGCCCGCCGTCCGATCCGCGCGAGGAACGAGACGCACCGTGCCGTCACATCCGCCGTCGGCGGATCGAGCAGCGCGCCGTGATCGGCGAAGGGGATGTGGTTGAGCACGTCATGCGTGTTGTCGGCGTCGAAGGCGCCCCAGCCGCCGCCCTCGCTCTGCATCCCGACGATCCATTCCGCCGCCCGCGCAATCGCCTCCGCGTACGCGGGATCTCCCGTCCGATGCAGCAGCATGCCGACCACCGCAGTATCGTCCACGTCCGGGTAGTAAGGGTTGGCGTATTGGAACGCCCAGCCGCCCGGCCGCACCGCCGGGCGCACCACCGCCCAATCGCCCGCAAGCTCCGTCACTTGCCGCTCGGCGAGCCACGCGGCGGCCGCGCCCACCGCCTCCTCCTCACCCGCCTCCGCGAGCGCATGCCCGGCGAGCCCCGTGTCCCACACCGGCGAGACGCAAGGCTGGCACCAGGCGCGCTCCGCCTCGACCACCACGAGCTTCCTCACCGAAGCCCACGCGCTCGCCGCGTCCTCATCATCCCGTCCCAGCGCGTCGAACATCATCACCGCGTTCGCCATCGCCGGATAGATGCCGCCGAGCCCGTCCTCGCCGTTGAGCCGCTTGGTCACAAAAGAGACCGCCCGCCCGATCGCCTGCCTTCGCACCGATCCCGGCGCAAACCTCTCAACTCTCCGCAGCACCCCATCGAGTGCCACGAAGCACTTCCCCCAGAACGAACCGTCCGGCGCGCGGATCCAGTCCCGGATCGTCTCCGGCGGCCGGCAAAAAATCTCCTCGATGGCGATCCGCCGCGGATTGCGCGCCCGCGGCTTGAGCGCCATCAGCACGAAGAGCGGCACCATCACCGTGCGCGACCAGTACGAAACCTTCGAGATGTGGAAGAAGAACCATCGCGGCAGCAGCATGACCTCAACCGGGATCACCGGTGCCGCGCGCCACGGCACCGCGCCGAACAGCGCGAGCTGGACGCGGGTGAACACGTTCGCCCGCTCCGCGCCGCCCGCCGCGAGGATCGCCTCGCGCGCCCGCCGCATATGCGGCGCCTCGGGCGCATCGCCGATCGCCTTCAACGCGAAATAGGCCTTCACGCTCGCCGAAATATCGAGCGCGCCGCCGTGAAAGAGCGGCCAGCCGCCGTGCGCTCCCTGGATCGCGCGCAGATGAACGCCGATCTTCCGCTCGAGCTCGGGCTCGATCCGGTCGAGATAATGCTCGAGCAAAACATATTCCGCCGGAACCGTCGCATCCGCCTCGAGCGGAAACACGAAATGCCCGTCCGCCCGCCGGTAGCGGAGCAGCGCTGCCGCGGCGCGGCGGATCGCCGCGTCCAGCCGCTCCCCGGTCAGGTCCTCGCTCAGCGTCTCGCCCGGCATCACGCTGTCATCCGCTTAGGCCCCAAGCATCCCGGCGGCACGGAAGCCGGACCTGATGGCACCCTCGATCGTGGCCGGCAAGCCGGTCGCCGTCCAATCCCCGGCAAGCACCAGGTTTTTCCACTTGGTCCGCGCCCCCGGCCGCAGCTTTTCCTGCGCCGGCGTCGCCGCAAACGTCGCCCGCCGCTCCTTCACCACCCGCACCGCCGGCATCGCCCCGGAAAGCCCCACGGCGGCGCACACCTCCGGCCAGATCTCCTCCGCCAGCGCCTCCGCCGGCCGGTCGATCACCCGCCCGGCCGCGCTGACGGTCACCGAAACCACCTCCGGCTTGACGAACACCCACTCCGCGAGCCCGCCGATCAAAGCCACGAACCCCGCGATCCCAGGCTCGGCGCGAACCCGGAAATGCACGTTCAAAATCGCCTCGAATTCCTCCGGCACCACCAACCCCGGCACCAGCCCTCCCGCCACCGGCGCCGGCACCGCGAGCACCACCGCCTCATCCGGCCCCACCGCCACCCGCTCCCCCGCCACCGCCAGCCCCGTCACCCGCTCCCCTTCCACCTCGATCCCGCTCACCCGCCGCCCGAAATGCACCACCGCGCCCAACGCCTTCAGCCGCGCGAGCGCCGGATTGGCGAACGTCTCCGACAATCCCACCCGCGGCGTCAGCGGCATCGCCGCCCCGCTCCCGCGCGCCAGGCTCTCGCCCAAAACGCGCCCAAGCAGCCGCGCCGAACCCGCCTCCACCCGGCAATTGAGCGCCGCGACCGCGATCGGCTCGATCAGCTTCCGCGCCAGCGCGCCCGTCCCCACCACCTCCCCCACCGTCGCCCCTGTCGGCGCCCCGAGCAGCCTAAGCAGCGCGCGATACTCGCCGATCCGCGTCCCCGGCACCCGCCTCCCCGGGCACAGCACCCACCACGGCAACCGTCCCCGGTTCGGCCGCAGCACCCAACGCTCTCCGCTCGCCAGATCCAGGAACGGGAAAACCGCCCGCCCCGGCCCGCCCAGCGTCCCCCGCGCGCCCACTGCCTCCAGATACCGGATCGCCGCCCGGTTCCCCGACAGCAGCAGATGATTCCCGTTGTCGATCCGGCAGCCGAGCTCCCGATCGAAATAGGACCGGCACCGCCCGCCCGCGGCCGGCCCCGCCTCGTACAGGATCACCCTCCGCCCCCGCCCCGCCAACGTCACCGCCGCGGCAAGCCCCGCCAGCCCCGCCCCGACGATATGCACGTTCCCGGGGGGGCTTCGCCCCCCCAACCCCCCAGCAAAGGCGGAGCCTTTGCAATCCATTACCTTGCCGCCGCCTCCGCCGGCGAAGAGCGCCCCTTACTTACCCTCTCCGCCCCTGGGGGCGGAAGGGCAGGGTGAGGTGGGGGAGGCGGAAGACGTGCGGCAGGCGCGGCCCACAAACCCAAATCCAAACCGCGCCATCACCCGCTTCGGCCGGGCGGGCGACATCGAGGGGTTGCAGCGCTACATTGCGGTGAAGAACGTCTCGCACCCCGCCGTATAGCAGACGAGCAGACGAGCAGACGAGAGGAGCCACCACGATGTCCGTGACGGAAGAGAAGCGCCCCGCCGCGGCCGATCTGAGGCACGCACGCATGTTGATCGACGGCGCCTGGGCGGACGCCGCTTCCGGCCGGACGCTCTCGGTGGAAAACCCCGCCAAGCGCCAGCCGATCGCCACCATCCCGCGGGGCGGCGCGGCGGATGTCGATCGCGCGGTGCAGGCCGCCGCGAATTCCTTCATTCGCTGGCACCAGGTGATACCGCGCGACCGCGGCCGCCTCCTGCTCCGCATCGGCGATGCGATGGAGGCGCGCGCCGAGGAAATGGCGCGCACGATCGCGCTGGAGACCGGCAACGCGTTGCGCACCCAGGCACGCGGCGAGGCGCGCCTGGCGGCGGACATCTTCCGCTATTTCGGCGGCTTGGCGGGGGAGCTGAAGGGCGAGACGATTCCGCTTGGGGAGCACGTGCTGAGCTACACGCGGCGCGAGCCGCTGGGCGTGGTCGGCGCGATCATTCCCTGGAACGCGCCGGTGCTGCTGGGCGCGCTGAAGATCGCGCCCGCCTTGTGCGCCGGCAACACGCTGGTGCTGAAGGCCGCCGAGGACGCGCCGCTCGCCGTGCTGCTGATGGCCGAAATCTGCCAGGACATCCTGCCCCCGGGCGTGCTGAACGTGCTGACCGGCCTGGGCGAGGAATGCGGCGGTCCGCTCGCGCAGCATCCTCTGGTGCGCAAGCTCTCCTTCACCGGCTCGACCGAGGTCGGCAAGATCGTCATGCGCGCCGCGGCGGAACGCATCGTTCCGGTTTCGTTGGAGCTCGGCGGCAAGAGCCCTGCGATCGTCTATCCCGACGCCGACGAGGATTGGGTCGTCGATGGCGTCATCGCCGGCATGCGCTTCACGCGGCAAAGCCAATCCTGCACCGCGGGATCCCGCCTCTTCCTCCACGCCGACATCTTCGAGAGCTTTCTCGACAAGCTGACGGCCAAGACCGAGGCGCTGAAGCTCGGCGACCCGCTGGACGAGGCCACCGACATCGGCACCATCATCAACGACAAGCAGTTCCGAAAAGTCTGCGGCTATGTCGATGAAGGGCTGAAGCGCAAGGACGCGCGCCTGGTCTTCGGCGGCCTGCCGCCGCGGGACGGACCGCTGAGCGAAGGCTATTTCGCCATCCCCACGGTGTTCGCCGACACCTCCAACGACTGGCGGCTGGCGCGCGAGGAGATATTCGGCCCGGTGCTGGTCGCCATCCCCTGGCGCGACGAGGCCGATGCGATCCGTATGGCGAACGATAGTCATTACGGCCTCGCCGCCTATGTGTGGACGCACGACATCGGCAGCGCCTTGCGCACCGCGCACGCGATCGAGTCGGGCTGGGTGCAGGTGAACCAGGGCCTGGGCCAGCAGCCGGGCCATTCCTATGGCGGCTACAAGCAAAGCGGGATCGGCCGCGAATTCTCGTTGGAAGGCATGCTCGAGAGCTTCACGCAGCGCAAGAACGTCACCGTGAACCTGACCACGCCGCGCCCCATATCGTCCTCATAGGCGAAAGCACGCGCCTGAGCGGGCTTCCTTACGCTCACCCACCTTGCTTTTTTTTCTCCGCGCCTTGTTCACGCACCGTAATCGAGCTTTCCCTCCGCGAGGCGGCACAGCGCATCGTAGATCTTCCGATCGATCTCGATGCCTTCGCGCGCAAGCCGCGCGCGCGTCCTCATGCCGCGCTCTCCCGGAATACGAATTTCCGTCACCCCGGCTTGCCGCGGCGTGGCCTTGATCATTTCGATCCGCCGGGTGACTTCGCGCCGGTAATCCTCCAACGGCAGAAAGAGGTCCGGCTTGAAGGCGATGAATACAGTGCCGCTGACCGCGTCCGCGGGCCGGACCCCGGCGGTCAACGCGCCGAGCGCATCCATCGCGAGCGCAAGGCCGAAGCCCTTGTAACCGCCCTCTGGGCCGCCGAAGGGGAGCAGCGCACCTTCTCGCGCGGCGCTGGCGTCGGTTGTCGGCCGTCCGTCCGGCCCGAGTGCGGCACCTTCCGGCAAAGTGGCGTGGCGGCGGGCACGAAACAGGAGGTCGGTCGCCATGAACGCCGATGTGCCCATATCGATGATCAGAGGATCGGCTTCGGTCGGAAAACCGAAAGCGATCGGATTCGTCCCGAGCGCCGGTCGCGCTCCGCCAAAGGGCGCCACCGAAGGCGACGCCGCCACGGTATGGATCGCGACCATCCCGGCGCGGGCGATCATTTCGCAGTAATAGGCGCTCCGCCCCGTCATCCAGGTATTGGCAAGACAGACAATCGCCAACCCTTTCGCTTCCGCCCGCTCGATGGCAGCCTGAGCGGCGCGGTAGGCGGCAAGCATGCCGATGTTGTTGCCGCCATCGATCATCGCGGTCGCTCCTGTCTCCCTGAAGCACGGTGATGGGGCGCCGCTTCAGCCGGAAATCCGGGGCATCGACGACATTCAGAAGTTTCGGCAGGCCGGAATACTCGTAACCGCTGAGGGCCGCGTCCAGCACGTGGTCCGTCAGGATGCGCGCCTCCTCGCCGTCGTACCCGGCGCCGCGCATCGCCGCTTCGCCGAGAGCGCGCGCCTCGGCAAGGCCGAGGACGATGCGGTGTTCGCCGGTCCCGTTGGTCATTGCCGCTTCCCCGATCTCATCCGTCATTCAAATGCCCGGCTTGGGGCCGGGCCGGCCCCTGAATTGCGGGCGCCTCATTGATTGGCTATATGCCCGGCTATACATGAAGATGCGTCGAAAGTGGGCAATCGCGCGCAGAAAAGGCCAATCGCGAACGACCGGTCCAGGCTGACGGAGCGGGGCATCGTTCGCTTCGAGCTCCAGGTTTTCGAAACGGACCGCGACCTCATCCGGACGCTGGCGCGCAAGCTGGTGGAGGAGGGTCCGGCTGCCGGGCAAATCCGGCGGACGGTGCAACAAGCCGCCTCCGGCGAGCCCCGCAAACCCGGCGGAATCCTCGCCGCGTTGCGTCGCTCGCCGCTCCTCGGCGCCGGTCTCGACCTGACGCGCCCCCGCAATTCCCGCGAGCGCGCCTCAAGCATCAAGCCTCGCTTTGCCGGGCACGGAATGAGCGGAGGTCGGAACTCCGGCCCGCCCACTCGGTCCCGATAACGCGCTGCAGGAGCTTGCGATCCGCCGTCACGAACTGTGCATCTCGCTGTTCGGACAAGGCCAGATAGAAGCAGTCATAGACCGAATGATCGAGTTCGCGGGAGATCTCAACCGCGCGCGCCGCCAATGGGCCCAGGGCCACAAGTTCGTCGAAAGCAGCCGCAAGACGGGACGCCGCGTGGTCCTGCTGCTCGGGCGCCATTGTGCCGCTGCGGACCGCCTTCCAGGCGGCGTTGCACACCTCTGCGACGATCAGATCGGGCGCGACAAGCAGCGTCGGCGCGACGAGCAGGGCGGCAGCCTGTTCGGACCCCTCTTCTTCGACGAACCACTTGAGAGCGACGCTGGCGTCGACGACCAGCATTATCGCTCGTCCCTGCCCTCCCGGATGAGGTCCTCAGCCAATCGCCTCGTCCCTTTGGGCGTCCTTGCGCGCACGCCTGCCAGTTCCTTCGCCAGGTCCGCACGGGGATGCCCGGCCGCCCGCGTCAGGAGGTCCCGAAGCTCGGCCTCGAGTGAAAGCCCTCGCGCCGCGGCGCGTGCTTTCAATGCCTCTATGACACCGTCATCGAGATTCCGGATCAGGACCTGGCCCACTTCGGCAACTCCAGGCAGCTTGCTATCAGCTATGATAGCACTCTTGTTCCGATGGGGCCAGCACAATGCCGGCCGAGGGGCTCTGCCCCTCACGCCACAGGATGCCGGCCCGGCCCGTCGCCTCGCAAGCCAACCGGGGCAAGCCCGACGGCTCCGCAAAGCCGCTCGCCGGAGACGCACGTCGGCCGTCCGCCGCCGCCCGCAGCATCGCCGATCGGCCGACCGGTCCCGAAGGCGCAGAGGAGCGACCGCTCTTCCGCGCCAACGTCACAGACCGCACTGGGTGGCCTTGCGACGGTCTGCTTCCGGGCCGCGCGGTATCGGTCATCCGGCTCAAGGCCAGGTCTGGCCGGAAGCGGACTGCCTGCCTGTCGGGAGCCATGTCTCGGAAGCGGACATCCACGAGGCGCGAAGTGCCATTTTGGCACGTACCCCGAGATACTCAGAGCTATAGCCGCGACGAGCCTGAAGGCAGCGGAACCTGGCGCCTACTGCCGGCTACAAAGGCCGGTTTCCGCCCTGGCGCTAGTACCCGCTTTCCTTCTTAGGTGAGTTGTGATTCAAGATCGGGATGATTCCCGAGGCAAGAGAAGTTCGGCTGACGGCGAAGGTACGCAAGCTGCTTGAGGCGCGCTGCCGGGCGCCGACGACGGCGCAGGGCGAGGCGAAGCGGGCGCGGATAGTGTTGCTGGCGGCTCAGGGCCGCAGCACGCGGTCGATCGCTGAGGAGGTGGGTGTTCAGCCGCGCATCGTCAGCAACTGGCGACGACGCTTTGACGAGGAGGGCCTGGCAGGGCTGAAGGACCGGTCGCGTGGAAGCAGGGAGCCGCTCTACGGTCCGGCGACGAATAAGCGCATCCTGGCGGTGCTCGATCGGCCACCACCGCCGGGCCAAGCGCGGTGGACGGGCCCGCTGGTGGCGCAGGCGCTGGGCGACGTTGACGTTCAGTATGTCTGGCGGTTTCTGCGTGAGCACAAGATCGACCTGGCCGCCCGCAAATCCTGGTGCGAGAGCAACGACCCCGCCTTCGTGGCGAAAGCCGCCGACGTGGTCGGCTTATATGTGGATCCGCCGGCCAAGGCGATTGTTCTCTGTGTCGACGAAAAGCCATCGATCCAGGCTTTGGAGCGGGCGCAAGGCTATCTGAAGCTGCCGAACGGGCGGGCCTTGACCGGGCAGAGCCACGACTACAAGCGGCACGGCACGACGACCCTGTTTGCCGCCCTCGAGGTCGCGACCGGGAGAGTGATCGCAGCGCATTCCAAGCGGCGGCGGCGGGTTGAGTTCCTCGGCTTCATGAACGGCGTTGCCGCGGCCTACCCGGATCGCGAGCTTCACGTCGTCCTCGACAATCTCAACACTCATAAGAAGAACGACCGCTGGCTCAAGCGGCATCCGAACGTGCAATTCCATTTCACCCCGACGCGGTCGTCTTGGCTCAACCAGGTCGAGACCTGGTTTTCGATTCTCCAGAGCCAGTCGCTGACCGGCGCTTCGTTCGCCGCCGTCGCCGAGCTGCAGCAGCACATCGATGCTTTCATTGCAGCCTACAACGCGACAGCAGAGCCATTCGCCTGGACCAAGAAGAGGGTCTATCAGCGACGATTTAAGAACCGCCGTATCACTCAAGTATGATTCCAGGTACTAGCGCGATCGTGTAGCGACGGCAATCGAGAAGTTCAAGGCAAGCGAGCTCGCTGCCCTTTTCTGGCGAGAGTTTTCGGCTCTTCGCCGTGAGCTGAACGCCCGATTCCTCCGCGGCTCTAGCGAACATCGCCCGCTTGATTGCGGGCAAGTCGTCGCGTGCATGCAGGGCAGCGACCAGTCGCGCCGCACGCTTGTGCATGCCGACGAAATCAGCTAGCGCCGAAAAATCGAGAAACTTGACTGTCTCACCTAGTGCCAGCGTCATCTCGCGTGCCCTCTCCGACGCATAGGTTTCAATCTCCGCGATCCTCTCGAAGCCGGCCGGGTGCAGTACGTAGATATGGCTTCCAGTAATCAGGAAATCGAAAAGATGATCGAGCTTGAACACACGGTCTGGAATCATCCTAAGTGTGTCGTCGACAATGGACAGGAAGCGTGCTCTGAATGTGCCCTTGAACTGCGTGGCCTGCCGCACGCCGAGCAGCTTCCGCCTTCGGTCGTCTCGGGACACGCCGAAATAGTACGCTAGCTGCGCGGGATCGGCGAGAGCGCTCGCGTTCACCTCCCATCCTTCCTCAGAATACAAAGCCTTCATTGCCGCCATCGGGCCGGTTCCCAGGTCCGCACGCAGAGACTCGGTCGGCCCGTACTTTTCAGAGATCTCGTAGGCGACCCAGTCCTCTCCGTCCGGCTCTAGGGCTGCTACGGTCGCGGCGAGGACCTCCGTCAGGGCATTCTGCACGGACGAATCGGACGGGACGAGATAGTTGACCGGTCCCTCGCCCGATTGACCAAAGCTCACGCAGAACTCGACCGACCGGATCCGGTCGAAGTCGAACTCATTTCTCATCCCTTGCGTCCTTTTCGACGTACACCGTGTCGCTCAGCCGGAAGCTGTCGATCGAGGTGTCCGGGGGAGGTGTGTTGTGCCTCTTCGACAGTAGAACCACCAGTACCGGGGCCGCTCCAGGATGCGCTCGCGTCTCAATCGTATAGGCACGATATCCGAGCATGGCGAACGCAATATTCATGTAATGAAGATTCATGTGCCAGAACAGGAAGACTATGAAGGCGAAAGCAACGGCGACCGATGCGAGTTCCCTGCCGCTTGTCGGGTTCACTGCGTACAGGGGCAACAGCATAGCGAACAGATACACCAGCAGGTGCTCGCTCCCATCACGCGCAATGCCCACGATGATGATCCGGTGATCGTTCCTCCGGTGGGAGATGCGCCAGCGCCATACCAGGACCAAGTTGGGCAGGACTGCGAGCATCAGGCAGAGCGGCACCCACCACTCATCCGGCAGAAAGGCGCCCCGAAGCGCCCACAGAAGGAAAATCGGTGCGAGGCTGCCGATCACCATCAGCAGTCGGGCCAACGGCAATCCCCGACCGGCCCGTCCCGGCATCTCGGCTACTCCCTTCAATCGGTCCCCTGCCGGATCCGCCGCGGTACCCGCTGCTCCCCGCTGGCAGCGTGCCAGAGCGCCGCTAAGGCGGGAAGCACGGCGCGAGCTTTGGCGGCGCCCAAGCCGGAATGTGGCATGTCCGCCGCCCAGGCGCAGGACCTGGCCACCTGGCTCCGCTTTCAGATCGGCGGTGCGCCGCCTGCTATCAAATACCTCAGATATTCGCGCCGACGGCCGGTCGAGCGCATCACCCTAGTTCAGGCCGGCATCAGGCGCCGGCGGGAATGGCAGTTCCGGAGGATCACTCGCCGGAAAATTGGGCCGCGGACGTCGGATAGCGCGGAAAGATAGCTGGCGCCGGCGCGGAGCAGGTCGCACGGGGCGACTCCAGCGGGCCTGCATATCCGTTTCGGAGCGCCAGCCAAGCTCGGCGGAACCGCGGGGGTCGGCGCAGAGCGGTCAGGCAGGACCGGGCCGATTCCGCAACGGCAGCCTGAGAGGGGCGGCGCGCCGAAGCGATCATTTACACCCGCACTGCCCAGCGAAAGCGCTCGGCCCTAGGCCGGCCCATCAGGCGGTCCCGGTACCGGACGTTGAACGCCGCCCGGTACCGGCGGCTGGGCGCCCAGGCCGGTCACCCAGCGCTTGACGCATCCGTCATAAAACCAACCGTTCGTTCGGCCAACATCTCGCGTCCGTTCGTGGCTAGTGGATAAATTCTGACGGAAGAGTTGGGTAGTGGATTCCCGGCGGCTCGCGGCTGTGCGAGTTTGTCGGATGCGCGGAAGAATCACGATCGACCTGGATGCCGCCGATCGCACCCGTCTGGAAGCGATTGCGGCGGATCGGAACAGTCCTCAGAAGCACGTCTGGCGTTCGCGGATCGTGCTGTTGACGGCAGCTGGCCTCAACGCGACCGAAATCATGCGTCAGGCGGGGGTTGCGAAGACCTGCGTCTGGCGCTGGCAGGAGCGGTTCGTGCAGGAGGGCGTGGACGGGCTCCTGCGCGACAAGACCCGGCCGTCGCGGATCCCGCCGCTCGGCGCCGAGATCGTCGCCCGCGTCGTGGCCCGGACGCTGGAGGAACCGCCTGGCGAGGTGACCCACTGGACGGCGCCGGCGATGGCCGAGGCGACCGGCATCAGCGTCTCCTCGGTGCAACGCATCTGGCGCCGGCATGGCCTTCAGCCGCATCGGATCCGCCAGTTCAAGCTGTCCAACGACAAGCATTTCGCCGAGAAGCTCCGCGACGTTGTGGGGCTCTACGTCGATCCGCCGGCCCATGCGGTGGTGCTGTCCTTCGACGAGAAATCCCAGATCCAGGCGCTCGACCGGACCCAGCCGGGCCTGCCGCTGAAGAAGGGGCGCTGCGGGACGATGACGCACGACTACAAGCGCAACGGCACGACCACGCTGTTTGCCGCACTCAACGTGCTCGACGGCTCGGTGATCGGGCAGTGCATGCAAAAGCACCGGCATCAGGAGTTCATCCGCTTTCTCAACCGGATCGAGGCCAAGGTTCAGGTCGGCAAGATCGTCCACGTGATCCTCGACAACTATGCCGCCCACAAGCATCCGAAGGTCATCGAATGGCTGGCGCGCCACCCGCGCTTCGTCTTCCACTTCACCCCGACATCCGCCTCCTGGCTCAATGCCGTCGAAGGCTTCTTCGCCATTCTCACCAAGCGGCGCCTCAAGCGCGGCGTGTTCCGCAGCATCGTCGACCTCCAGGCCGCCATAAATCGCTACCTGGCAGAGCACAACCAAGCCCCGAAGCCCTTCGCCTGGACCAAGGATCCCGAAAAAATCATCGCCGCCGTCAAACGCGGGCACCAAGTGTTAGATTCCATCCACTAGTTGCCACCGCGGCCTTGCCGCGCGGAGGGCTTATTTGGCGCGAATGAAACCCAGCTCCGAGAGGCGGCGACGATCTGCATCACTGATATCAGAGGGGATTTTTATGGTCAGCGCCAATTTCTCGAGTTTCGTTCTAAGCAGAGCCGCAAGTAGCGCCCGCTTGGCTTCATCCGCGCAATGGTCGAGAACGACGGTGAGTGTGTCACTCTCCATCTGCGGCGTCTCGGCGTGAGCGGACTGAGACGCGGGCGTTTGCCCACCATCGATGGGCTTGAGGCTGCGCCTCCGTCCGCCGACGAGGTGATCGAGGTTAGGTGCGCCGTCCTCGCCGCGACGGCCGATGGCCCTGGCGTCGACGCTGGCGAGCGCCTCTCTCACGAGCGGCGACGTGGCTTCGTAACGAATGTAAGAGATCGGCACCTGCCCCCATTTGGCCAATCCTTTGTTCCCGAGCCAGTCAGGCTCAGGATCGGAGAGAAGGACGACCGCGGCATTTGTTCGCAACAATTCCATCGTTTGCGCGAACAGGGGCCGGCTCCACTTTGCACTCGCTGGCGCCAGCGAGGCGAGCGTGAGCGGGGCTGCGCGTTCGGGGCTGGCGAGCTTAGCGATCGTCTTACGCGTCAGGACGCCGAAGGGAAGCAGCAGGACGGTGGCAATGCCCTGGGTCGCGAAGACGTCGGCGACACCCTCGCTCGCCCGTGATCCATGGACGAGCGCGATCGTTACATTGGTATCGCGCCGGGCCAGCTCGGCCGCGATCGAGCGAAGTGCCTGGAGTTCGCGCTCGCCGGGCGCCCGGGAGGGCAAGAGCGCGATCCATGAACCCGACAGACGATCAGGGCTCCCCGCGGCGTAGATCGACGGCGGAGCATTGGGAGGGCGGGCCGTATCCAACTCGAGGATCGTGAAGCCGAGCTGCTCTGCGCCTTTGCGCTCGCCCGGGGTCGCGGCCTTAGCCGCTGGGCGTCCGGCCTCGCGTGGAGCGGCCGGGGCGAACACCAGGACATGGGCATCGACGCCGTCCAGCTTGCCGCGGATCATGCCCGAGACGCGCTGCCAGTCGAGCCCGCCATTACCGCACCCCAGCGCCGGCAACGCGATCCGTACAGGGCCAACCTCGTCGAGATAGCGGCGCAGATCGTCCAGCCCGGAGTCGATGTCCTCGTAGCGCGACGGCTCGCGCCAATCGCGTTTGGTCGGAAAGTTGACGACCCAGTCGCCCGACAGCGATCGCCAGACGTGCATCGCGCCGGGCTTCACCCGGCCTTCCTTGCAGTCGCGCTGGTAGTCGCGGAACATCTCCGGGTAGCGCTGCTTGAACGCCAGCGCGACGCCGGCCCCCATCACGCCGACACAGTTCACCGTATTGACGCGGATATCGACTGGCGTCTCGAACATGTCTCCGTGGACGAACTCAAGCATGTCCTACTCTTCTGCCGCTTCCCCGATTGCCCTCCGGCAGCGCTTGTACAGCTGATCCGCCGCAGCCTCGTTCCACCAATGTTCGGCGAGCGCCGTGGTGTCGGCCTTGCCAACGGCAAAAAGCATGTCGAGCTCTTCCTCGTCATCGGCGACATCGACGATCTGCTGCTCATCGCGCCCCTTGCCGAGGACGTCCCCTACCAGATCATGATAGCAGACCAGCTTCATCAGGGTCGCGGCGGATGTCGCGCTCACTTTGGCCACGTGCTCGGTTAGGATCTCTTCCATCATTGACATCGCGCCGACCGGGTGGTTGGGATCGACCTTCTGCAAGCCGCCGTTGCCGTCCCACCGCGAGCGCGGTCCCTTGCCAATGTCGTGGAGGTAGGCCGCAAGCTCCACCAGCATCTTCGGCTTTTTGTCGAGTGCCTGGTATTCGGGCAAGGCGAGGAGCCGTTCGGCGACTTCCTGCGTGTGAACATCGACCGTGCGCTTGTGCATGCCGTTCGCCGACCTAAGCCCGACCAACTCGGCGGTGTGCGGCAGGCACCCGAAATCGCCGCGTAGACCCTCCAGCAGCTCCTTGAGGCTACCGAATCGGGCTGTCTCGCGATGGTTGCCGCCGTTCTTCCCGACATGGCCGCAGGCAGCCGCGAAGATATGCGCGATCTCGCGCGGTCCCTTGACCACGCTGGACTGACCGCCGCTGGCGAAATCCGTGTACCAGTGCCGCCGGTTCGGGTGCTCGAGCTCGATCGTGGGGAAGGGCGCACCATTTACGATTCTTTCCACGTGCTTCTTGACGTCCTCGTTCCACACCACGCACCTTACTGCCGCACTGACGGGAAGCTGGTCTCGAATAAGAAGCTCGGCCATCCGGCGATGGCGGAAACCCTCGTCAGCATTACCCCATTTTAGGCTGTCGATTGCGGCCCAGTCGAGGTTGGCCAGGTCGGCAGGGTCGCTATAGAAGTCCGGCGGGGCGGCCGTGTTGGCCGATGCACCCGTAAAGACGGCATCAGGCCGAGCGGCGAGGGCGATCGGAAACTCAAAGTAGAGAATCTCGAACTGATCGACATTCTTGGCCTGGATGACGCCGAGCAGCATCGGGCTGCGGGCACCGAAGTAGAGCGGCACGTAGTCATGGACGCAACCGCCGGGGCCGCAGGGCACGGCCATTGCGGCGCGCCGTTCCTGGATTCCGGCCGACGCGATCGAGCGACGGCTGCGTCGCGGGAACCTCGGGTGATTGTTGGCCAGAAAGCCACTCCGCAGGAGACCGGGCAGGTTGTCGACGTGCGAGAAGTGATAGACGTTTCGCCACGCATGCGGGGCCGGTATCGACATTGGCAGCCTCTGTGGCGGGCCGGAATCGCGCGGTTGGTGCCAGGCCCGCCATCCTTCGCGTTCGTTGGGCCCGGGATATGGTCTGGGGCGCGAGGATTTCCATATCCGAGATTCGGGATCTTCCGCTTCCACCACACGCCGCCCGAGGCCGGGCGGACCGCTTCCCGCCCATCCCGCTCGACAAAGGCTCGTAGGGGCATGCCCGCTTCTGGGGCCTCGGCCAAGGCCGCCGGACGACCGGAGTGGGCGCAAAGCAGCCGCCGGCACCATTGGGCCCACGCCCCGCGCGCACCCTCAAATCAGCCCGTGCCTCAGCGCGAGCCAGAGCTTCTGCCAGGTGGGCACGCTCGACGGGCTCGCCGATCGCCTGCCAGCCGCGCCGCTCGAGCCGGGCAAGAATGGCGGCGTACGTCGCCTTCATCAGCCGCGCCGGCCGCATCGCCCGCGCGTCGCACGCGCGCATCGCCTCGGCGGCCTGGTCGAAATGGCTGTGGGCCAGGGCGGCGGTGCGCGCGCAGACGAGCGGCAGCCCGGGTGCGGCGAGCGCCGCGGCGGGATCGGCCGGCACGTGCGCGGCCTCCAGCCACTCGCGCGGCAGATAGAGCCGCCCGCGCTCGGCGTCCTCGACGAGGTCGCGGAGGATGTTGGTGAGCTGCAACGCGCGCCCGAGCGCGTTGGCGACCCGGTCCGCCGCCGGCGAAGCGTCGCCGAAAATCCGCACCGAAAGCCGCCCGACCGCGGCGGCGACGCGGTCGCAATAGAGGTCGAGCGTCTTGATCTCGGGTGCGACGATCGGCGCCTCGGCGTCCATCTGCATGCCGTCGATGACGGCGAGGAAATCCTCGCGCCGGAGGCCGTAGAGCGGGATGGCGGCGGCCAGCACGCGCGTCACGGCGTCATCGCTCGCGCCGGCATAGAGCGCGTCGATGCGCGCGCGCCAGGCATCGAGTGCCGCGCGCTTCGTGTCCATCGCCTCCGGCCCGTCCGCGATATCGTCCACCATCCGGCAGAACGCATAGAGCGCGTACATCGCCGCCCGCCGCTCCTTGGGCAGCACGCGCATGCCGCGATAGAAGGACGTGCCGGCCTCGCGCACCAGCGCCGCGACGGCCTCGTAATCGGAACGACCGTCCCGCTCCCGCAATTCGCTCATGGCAGGAACCGAAGTGCCCCGAGCACGCTCAGGGCGATGTCCGTCCGCCGAAGCGCGATCCGCCCCGCGATCGGGTCTTCCCGCCCGAGCCGCGCTGCCAGGCGCCGCGAGAGCCCGACGATCACCGCGGTCTCGAGGCGAAGCCGCCGGCTCCGCGTCCGCCGCGGCAGCTCGATCGCCAGCGCGTTCAGCGCCGCGACGCGCGCGAGCAGTGCCGCGAACACGCGCCGCAATCCCGGGCTCGCCGCCGGCGCCGCGACATCGGCAACGCCGGCGCCGTTCTCGGCCAGCAAATCCTCCGGCAGATAGCAGCGATCGAGCGCGCGGAAATCCTTCGCGCAGTCCTGGAGATGGTTCAGCACCTGGAGCGCGGTGCAGAGCGCGTCCGAGGGCGGGTGCGTCGCGACGTCCTCGCCGTGCAGGTCGAGCACGTGCCGCCCGACCGGCATCGCCGAATAGCGGCAATAATCATAAAGCTCGTCCCAGTTCGCATAGCGCAGCTTGGTCGCATCGCGCCGGAACGCCACCAGCAGCTCCCGCGAATGTTGCGCCGGCGTTCCGGTCTCGGCGAGGCTTTTCCGGAGTTGCGCCGCACTCGGCGATGCCGCCTCGTCCGCGCGGCCGAGCAGCACCGCCTCCATCGCGTCGAGCCGGGCGATCTTGTCCGCCGCTTGCAGGGTTGCGCTGTCCGCTATGTCGTCGGCGTTGCGCGCGAAGGCGTAGAAGGCGTGCACGTGGCGGCGCAGATCCGGCCGGATCAGCGCCGAGCCCACCGGAAAATTCTCGTCCGCGCGGTCTTTGCCCGACCACGTCTCGACGCTTGCGGCAGTTCCGCTCACGAGTGCGCCCCGCGATATTGCCTTCCCTTCCACACCACGCCGCGCCCGCGCCAGTGATCGATCGCCGAGCCGATCGTCGCCGCGAGGTAGAAGGTGGCGATGGCCGGCAGGGCGGGCGCCCAGAGCAGCGGCCGGCGAAACCGCCGCAACGTCGGAACAAATGAGACAGCGCCGAGCGCCCATGCGCCGAGCCCCGCCCATCGTGCCGTGCCCGTGCCGAGCACGGCCATCGCCGGTGGGGCTAGGAAAAGAAACGCGAGGCCGAGCACCGTCCCCGCCAGCAGCAGCGCCGAGTAGCGGAGCTGGACGAAGGCCGTGCGCGCGATCATCCGCCAGATGTCCGCGAAGCCCGGATAAGCACGCCGGCTCTGCGCGAGATGCGTATGCCCAAGCCAGATTTTTCCTCGGTGCTTGATCGCCTTGGCGAGCGCCACATCGTCGATCAGCGCGTCCCTGATCGCTTCGATCCCGCCGGCGCGCTCGAGCGCGGCGCGGCGCACCAGCATCGATCCGCCCGCCGCCGCCGCGATCCTCCGCTTCGGGTCGTTCACGGCGGCGAACGGGAAGAGAAGCTGGAAGAAATAGACGAAGGCCGGCACCAGCGCCCGCTCGGCAAAGCTCTCGCAGCGGAGTGCGACCATCTCCGAGACCAGGTCGAGCCCTTCCTCCGCCTTCGCTGCCAAGGCGGAAAGATGCCCGGGCGCATGGACGATGTCCGCGTCCGTGAGGAGGAGGAGATCGGCCTCCGCCCGCGCGATGCCCTCCGCCATCGCCCAGAGCTTCCCGCTCCAGCCCGGCGGCGTCGGCCGCCCGGCCACGATCTGCAACCGATCGTCCCCGAGCCCGCGGGCGATCTCCGCCGTCCCGTCGGTCGAGCCATCATCCACCATCAGGATGCGCATCGGCCCGGAATAATCCTGGGCGAGCAGGGAGGCGAGGGACTCGCCGATCGTTTCGGCCTCGTTCCGAGCCGGCACGATGACATCGATCGGGGCCGCCCGCTCGGGCCGGCCGGGCGGCAGTTCCGGCCCCGAGCGCCAGAACCGGTCATGGGCGAGCAGCAGCCAGGCCCAGGCGGCAAGTGCTGCGAGCGCCAACCAGGTCATTTCAGCATGCCCTCGGCCCGGAACCAGGCGAGCGCGTCGACGATCGCCTCGCGCGCCGGCCGCGCCCGATACCCAAGCTCCGCCTCCGCCTTCTCAGAGGAAAAAAACATCTTCTTCCGCGCCATCGCGAGCGTCTCGCGCGTCAGCGCCGGCGTCCGCCCCGTCACGCGCGCGAACCATTCCGCCGCAATCGCTGCCGGCACCAGCGGCCCGATCGGCAGCCGGATCCTGGGCGGCTTCCGCCCCGCGACCTCGGCGATCAGCGCCAAGAGCGCCGAAAGCTCAAGATTCTCCCCGCCCAAGATATAGCGCTCGCCGATCCGCCCGCGCTCGGCCGCCAGCAGATGCCCCGCCGCCACGTCGTCCACATGCACCACGTTGAGCCCGGTCTCGACATAGGCGGGGATGCGCCCGCGCGCCGCGTCCAGCACCATCCGCCCCGTCGGCGTCGGCTTCACGTCGCCCGGCCCGATCGGGGTTGAGGGATTGACGATGACGACCGGCAGCCCCGCCCGCGCCTCCTCGAGCGCCACCTGCTCGGCCAAGAACTTCGAGCGCTTGTAGGCGCCGATCAGGTTATCGGGGTCCAGCGCGGCGACGCTGCTGGTATACACCACGCGCTCGACGCCGGCCTCACGCGCCGCTTGCATCAATGCCCGAGTTCCCTCGACATTGGTCCGCATCATCGCCGCCGGGTCGGGCACCCAGAGCCGGTAGTCGGCCGCCACGTGGAAGACCATCCGGCAGCCCTCCATCGCGCGCGCGAGCGCGCGCGTGAGATGGGCCAGATCGTGGGTACCTGTGATGACAATATCGGCCTCGAGCCCCGCCAGATTCCGCCGGTTGCTCGTCGGCCGGACGATGAGCCGGAGCCGCGCCCCTTGCCGCGCCAGCGCCCGCGCCACGCCGCTGCCGACGAACCCGGTGGCACCGGTGACGAGAACGGGATCGCTGCCGTTCACCGCCGGCTTCTCCTTCGCAGGGCTTCCAGGTCGCGGCGTGTATAGCCGCCCGCCCGCCCCTGGTGTAGAGCCGCCCGCGCGCGGCTCCCCGCGGGCAGATCAAGGACGCTCCGTTGCCGGGACGACCGGGTTGAGTAGGAAGACGCTGTCCATCGTGGCCGCGCTGGCCGGTCTCGGGGTCGGCACGGCGCTGGTCGCCTGGTTCGGCTTTCACCGCGTGATCGAGGTGGCGCTCAAGGTCGGCTGGGACGGGCTGGCGCTCGCCGTCTTCTGCCAATTGTGCCTGTTCGTCATCCTGGGCTTTGCCTGGTGGGCGCTCATGCCGCGCCGGCCCGCCGTCCGCATCCTGATCTGGGCGCGGATGGTGCGCGATGCCTCGGCGAACTGCCTTCCCTTCTCCGCCGTCGGTGGCTTCGTGCTCGGCGCGCGCGCGGCGACGCTGCACGGCATCGCCTGGCCGATCGCCTCGGCCTCGACGGTCGCCGACGTCACCTCGGAGTTCCTCACCCAGCTCCTCTTCGCCGCCGCCGGCCTCGGCCTGCTCGTCGCCTGGCACCCTCGCAGCGGGTTCGCCCTGCCATTCGGCATCGGCATCCTGGTCGGGCTGATCGGGGGGGTGGGCTTTCTCGCCGTCCAGCGCGGCGCCGCGCCCTTGGCCCGCCGGTTCGGCCGTCGCCTCCGCGCGCGCTGGCTGATCGCGCTAATGGCCCGGATCGACCTCCTGCACGGCGAGCTGATGCCGATCTATCGCCTCACCGGCCGCTATTCCTTAGCCACGGTACTGCATCTGCTGGGCTGGGTCGTGAGCGGGATCGGCGGCTGGGTGATCATGCGCCTGGTCGGCGTCCCGATCGGCATTCCGGCGGCGCTGGCGATCGAGGGGCTGCTGCAGGTATCGCTCACCGCCGGCTTCGCCGTGCCCGGCTTCGCGGGCGTGCAGGAAGCCGCCTATGTCGGCCTCGGCGGCGTCTTCGGGATCTCGCCCGACGTCGCGATCGCCGTCTCCCTCGTGCGCAGGACGCGCGACGTCGTGGTCGGCGTTCCCATTCTCCTCGTCTGGCAGTTGATCGAGGCACGGCGCCTGCAACCCGCTTCCTCGGTCTGACGCGGAGAAACGCTGAGGGCGCGCCGCTTGACGCTGTGGCTCAATACGTCCTAAGATGACTTAATAAATCGGCCGTGCTCAAGCGGCTGCGGGAGGACGCGAATGGCCCAGTCCATCGAGAGTTTCGTCGGCTCGTCCATGGACGAGGCCAAGCTGACCCCGATCCACTACCGGGTCTTCGGGCTGATCGCCGCCGGATATTTCTTCGACGTCTCGAACTACATCGTCTTCGGCGTGATGGTTCCGGACATGCTGCAGACGCATTTCGCGACCAAGGCCGAGATCGCGGGCGTCGGGTTCGCAACTTTGATGGGCCTCTTCGTCGGCGCCGTCGGCCAGGGCCAGTTCACCGACCGTTTCGGCCGCAAGGCGGTCTATCAGTTCAACCTCCTCCTCTTCGGCGTGTTCACCATCGCCTCCGCCTTTGCGCCCAACTATTTCTGGCTCTCGATCTTCCGGTTCATCGCCGGCATCGGCATCGGCGCCGAGCAGCCGCTCTGCTTCGCCTATGCGGGCGAATATGCGCCCAAGCGCATCCGCGGCCGCGTGCTCGCCGGCATCCAGCTCATCGGCGGCGCCTTCGTCTGGCCGCTCTCGACCCTGTTCGTGCTCTTCTTTCTGCACAGGATCCACTGGGAAGGCATCTGGTTCGTCTATGGCGTTGGCGCGCTGATCGTCTTCGTCCTGCGCTTCTCGCTGCCCGAATTGCCGCGCTGGCTGGCGACGCACGGCCACGGCGAGCGCGCACTCGCTCTGCTCGCCCGCATGGGCATTGCCGGACCCGCCGCGGGCGTCGCGCTCGTCGAGGATCGGGCGAGCCACACGCGGAGCGATCCGTTCGGTGTCGTATTTCGCGACTATCCCGATCGGGTCATCGCGGCGTCGGTCTGCTTCGTCGCCTTCTTCGGCGTCGCCATCGGGCTCGGCGCGTGGCTGCCGAACATCATCGCCCAGCGCGGCCTTACGATCACCAAGACCATCGAGTTCACTCTCTGGATCCAGATCGCCTATCCTTGCGCCAGCATCTTCATGATGTTCGCGTTGGAGCGTTATGGCCGCAAGCCGGTGGCCATCATCTCGTTCGTGCTGGCCGGCCTCTTCGCGATCGGCTTCGTCCAGGCCCCGAACAGCCTGTGGCTGCTGATCGCCGGATTCTGGATGGCCTTCTTCACGCAGCTCGCCGGCAACGCTTCGCAGATCTTCGCCTCGGAGGTCTTCCCAACCAATGCCCGCGCCTCCGGCTTCGGCATCGCCTCCGGCATCGGCCGCCTGGCGACGGCCTTCATCATTCCGGCCATTCTCTGGATCCAGAACGGTTTCGGGGTGAACGCCGTGTTCGCCTGCGTTGCCATCCTGCTCGTGGTCGCGGCCTTCAGCGTCACCCGCATCGGGCCCGAGGCGCGCGGCCAGGCGCTCGACGTGCTCGCCCCACCCACCGGCTGAAGAGGCGAGCAGGGGAATTATGAGCAACGCCGTTCGTATCCGCCGGCTCGGCCACACCGACCAGGGCGGCCGGCCGGATGGCGTGCAGGTGATGGTGGCCAAGGGCTACGCCTATGTCGGGCATATGCTCTCGGACGGCATCACCGTGATCGACGTGCACGATCCGCGCGCGCCGAAGCCGGTGAACTTCATCGCCTGCCCGCCGGCGCTGCGCTCGAATCACATCCAGGTGCATGACGGGCTGCTGCTCGCGGTCAATGCGCCGAACGTCTGGGCGCTCCAGCAATATGCCTCGGAGGGCGACTATTTCGGCAAGCCGATCACCGAGAGCTTCAGCAAGCGCGAGAAGAACTTCGTTCCCGGCATCCGCGTCTTCGACCTCAAGAAGGACCCGGCGTCCCCGCGCGAGATCGGCTTCCTGCCGGTGGACGGCATCGGGCCGCACCGCATCTGGTGGGTGGGCGGACGCTACGCCTATGCCTCGGTCCATTTCGAGGGCTTCATCGACCATGTCCTCGCGGTGATCGACATGGCCGACCCGACCAAGCCCGAGGTCGTCGGGCGGTGGTGGCTCCCCGGCATGCATACGGCAGCCGGCGAGAGGCCAGGCTGGCCCAAGGGCCAGCGCTGGGCGCTGCATCACATGCTGACCGCGGGCAATCTCGGCTTCGCCGCCTGGCGCGACGGCGGGCTCACCATCATGGACCTCGCCGAGCCGACCGCGCCGAAGCTCGTCGTCCATCGCAACTGGTGCCCGCCTTATGCCGGCGGCACGCATTCGCCGCTGCCGCTCCCCGGGCGCGGGCTCGCCGTGATCGCGGACGAGGGCAACAGCAATCGCTGCGAGAAGGGCATCGCCTACACCTGGGTGTTCGATGTGCGGACGCCCGCGAACCCGGTGACGATCTCGACCCTGCCGACACCGAAGGAGGACGATTTCTGCGCCAAGGGCGGAAAATTCGGACCCCACAACCTCCATGAGAACCGGCCCGGCTCGTTCCAGAGCGAGGAGCTGATCTTCGCCACCTACCAGAACGCCGGCGTGCGCGTCTTCGACATCTCCAACGCCTATGAGCCGAAGGAGGTTGCCCGCTACGTGCCGCCGCCGCCCGAGCGGCTCGTCGATATCCGCCCGGGCGCCGAGCGCGTCGTGCAGTCGGCCGACGTCTTTGCCGCCGCGGACGGCACGCTCTATGTCACCGACAACAATGGCGGGCTTACGATTCTCGCCTTTGAAGGTTGATCCCGGCATAATCGGTGCCCCATAAAAGGGGAAACGCCATGATCCTGCTTTCACCCGGCGGTGCCGGCGTCGAGCGTCACGCCGCACCATCCGATCGCCTCACGGTTGCCAGCGCCGACGGGATCTGGTTCCTCCGCCGCGCCGCGGACGGGGACTGGTCGCTCGAACACAAGGAGTTCGCCGGCACCTTCGTGAGCGCGCTCGCGCGCACGCACGACGGGGCGCTCATCGCCGCCACGCACGGCTTCGGCCTCGCGCGAAGCGAGGATGAGGGAAAGACCTGGCGGTGGATCAACCGCGGCCTCTCCCAGTTCGATGTCTGGGTGGTGAAAGCGCTCGAGCTCGGCGGGCGCGAAGTTCTGCTCGCCGGCGGGATGCCCGCGCATCTCTTCATTTCGGAGAATGGCGGCGCGGAATGGCGGGAGCTTCCCGCTCTTCGCGCCGTGCCGAGCCTGCCGTCCTGGTTCTTTCCGCCGCCGCCGCATCTCGGGCATGTGAAGGACATCGTGGTGCGCGGGGGAAGCACGCTCTTCGTCGCCATCGAGGTGGGTGCCTTGCTGCGCTCGGAGGACGAGGGTGCGAGCTTTGCGGAGACCGCGGTCTTTCCCGAGGTCTCCGATCGCGACATCCACCGCGTCCTGCTGCACCAGGCGAGGCCCGCGCGGTTCATCGTCGCGACCGGCTGGGGCCTCAGGATCAGCGAGGATGACGGTGCGACGTGGCGCACCCTCGAGCCCGCCGGCATCAACTATCCCGACGCGCTCGTTTGCCATCCCGAGGATCCCGATCTGATCTTCGTCGCGGGCTCTCCTGGCTATCCGCCCAACTGGTTCGCCATCAACCGCTCGCGCTCACGCATTGCCCGCTCGCGCGACGGCGGAAAGACGTGGGAGCGTCTGCTCGCGGGCCTTCCCTCGGGCGGCCGCCCGACCTTCGGGGCGATGACGCTCGCCGCCTGGCCGGGCTTCTATGCGCTCTATGCCGGCGACACCGACGGCCAGATCTTCGAAAGCCGTGACGGCGGCGAAAGCTGGGAGATCATCTTCGAGACCGGGCCGGTCTCGAAGGGTGAGCATTATCGCGGACTGGCGAAAGGCCGTGCGCCGATGACCGATCTCGACGAGCTGGTCTTCGGCGGCCCCGGCGCCCATCGCGTCGCCACGACGAAGGC
The DNA here is from genome assembly GCA_963745975.1 of uncultured Pseudomonadota bacterium. Classification (GTDB taxonomy): domain Bacteria; phylum Pseudomonadota; class Alphaproteobacteria; order Acetobacterales; family Acetobacteraceae; genus JAKAWQ01. Next base: position 296,085 of record CAVUZJ010000005.1, on the reverse strand, counting down.
GTGACGCTCGTCCGGCCTACGTCCTCGCCGGCACCAGGTTCGAAAGGAACATCTCGGTCGCCCGGCGCCAGGTGAAGGTTTCGGCGTAGGCGAGGCAGCGGGCGCGATCGATCGCGAGCGCCGCGCGCGCCGCGCGGCCGAGATCGGCATCGAGCACGCCCACCTTGCCCGCTTCGTCGCCGAGCACGTCGAGCGGCCCGGGGACCGGAAAGGCAGCGACCGGCGTGCCGCAGGCGAGCGATTCGAGGAGCACGAGGCCGAAGGTGTCGGTGCGGCTCGGGAAGACCAGCACGTCCGCTCCCGCATAAGCCGCCGCAAGCTCCGCGCCGCGCCTCGCGCCCGCGAAGTGCACGGCGGGATAGGCACGGCGAAGGGCGGCGAGCTGCGGGCCTTCGCCGACCACCACTTTCGAGCCGGGAAGATCGAGGTCGAGAAAGGCGGAAATATTCTTCTCGACCGCGACGCGCCCGACATAGAGGAACACGGGGCGGGGAAAGCTCCAATCCTCGCGGGGCGCCGGACGGAACTGGGAGAAATCGACGCCCCGCGTCCAGCGTCGGATATTGCGAAAACCCCGTCGCGCCAGCTCGGATCGCAAGTTGGGCGCCGCCACCATCATCCCCGATCCGGCGGCGTGGAAGCGGCGCAGCCAGGCATAGCCGAGCGCGGGCGGCAGGCCGGTGCGCGCGGCGATGTATTCGGGGAAGCGGGTATGAAAGGAGGTGGTGAACGCAAGCTTGTGGTGGCGCGCGTAACCCCGCGCCGCCATGCCGAGCGGGCCTTCGGTTGCGATGTGCATGGCGTCCGGAGCGATCGCCTCGATCCGCCGGGCGAGCTTGCGGCCCGGGAACAGGGAAAGCCGGATCTCGGGATAGGTGGGGCAGGGGATGGTGCGGAATTCGCCGGGCCCGATCACGCTCGCCTCGCGACCCATTGAGACGAGCTCGTCCGCCACGGCGGCGAGCGTGCGGACGACGCCGTTGACCTGCGGCGCCCACGCATCGGAGACGATCAGGATACGCCGCAGATCCGCCCCGCCTCGCGCGTCCGGCGCGAGTTCAGTGCGCAGGCAGTCGTTCGGCATCGGCCGCCGAGACCCGCGCCTCGATCGCCCATTCGATCAGCTCGAGCCGACCGTCGTGGTGCTCGACGAGCGCGGTGCAGCTCTCCATCCAGTCCCCGTCGTTGGCGTAAAGGATGCCGCCGACGTCGCGCATCTCGGCATGATGGATGTGCCCGCAGACCACGCCGTCGAAACCGCGCCGGCGCGCCTCGGCGGCGAGCGCGGTCTCGAAGCGGTCGATCGCCTTCACCGCCTCTTTCACCTGGCGCTTGAGCCAGGCCGAGAGCGACCAGTAGGGATACCCGAACCGGCCGCGCACGGCGTTGAGCCAGCGATTGAGCGCGAGTGCGACCTCGTAGGCATGGTCGCCGAGAAGGGCGAGGAAGCGGGCATAGCGAACCACGCTGTCGAAGGCATCGCCGTGCAGCACCAGGAGCCGCCTTCCGTCGGCGGTGACGTGCTCGGCCTCGGCGCTGAGCCGGATCCCCGCGACCTCGAGCCCGAGCGGCAGCCAGGCGCGGAACATGGCATCGTGGTTGCCCGGAATGTAGGTCACCTGGGTGCCGGCGCGCGCATGGCCGAGGATGTGGCGGAGCACCGCGTCATGGTGGTCGTCCCAATACCACGAGCGGCGCAGCCGCCAGCCATCGATCATGTCGCCGACCAGGAAGAGATGCCGGCAGCTCATGCCGCGCAGGAACTCCGCGAGGGCCCGCGCGTGGCAGCCGCGGGCGCCGAGATGCGCGTCCGAAATGAACACGCTGCGGTACAGGGTCGGGCGGATGTTACCGTGCATCTGCTCCGGTCCGATAGCCGGAGAAGATCGCGCCGGCAGAGTGAAGTTTCAGTGAAACGCAAGCTTTTCTGCGTTGCCGTTTCAAATCATTGGTCTGTCACATCAATGTCATCCTCTTGCAACATCCCGGCGCGACACTGGAATCTTGTGATTGCGAGTTGCGATGCGTCCTGGCGTCGAGTCTGCGTGCTGATCGTCTTCAACCCCGCCGCCGGGCGGCGGCGTTCGCAGCGCCTCTGGCGGGTGCTCGACCTTCTCGTGCACAACGGCATCCGGCTGGAGCTGGCCGAGACCGGCCATCGCGGGCATGCGACGCAGCTCGCGCGCGAGGCCGTCGCACGCGGCGCCGGCCTCATCGTCGCCGCCGGAGGGGACGGCACCATCGCCGAGGTGGCGAACGGCCTCTCCGGGGCCCGCGTGCCGCTCGGCGTGATCCCGCTCGGCACCGCCAATGTGCTGGCCCATGAGCTGGCACTTCCCTTCGCGCCGCGCGCGGTGGCCGCGGCGCTCGCCTTCGGCCGCACGCGCCTTCTCTGGCCCGGGGTCGCGCGCGGGCCCGCCGGCGAGCGGCTCTTCGTGCAAATGCTCGGCGTCGGCTTCGACGCCGCCGTGGTGCACCATCTCCCCGACGCGCTGAAGCGCGTGCTCGGCCGCGGCGCCTACGTTGCGCAAAGCCTTTGCGAAGTCGCCTGCTACCCTTTCCCGCCGCTCCGCCTTCGTCTCGAAGGCGAGGAGCTGGAAGCGGCGAGCGTCATCGTGACCAAGGGCCGCTACTATGCCGGGCGGCATCTTTTGGCACCCGGCGCAAACCCGACCGAGCGGGGCTTCAGCGTCGCGATCTTCCGCCGCCGCGGGCGCCTTCCCGCCCTCCTCTCGGGCGTCCTGCTGCCCTTCGACCTCCTGCCGCGCACGCCGGGCATGCGTCTCATGCGCGCGACATCGGTCGAGATCGAAAGCGGCGCGCCCGCGCAAGCCGACGGCGATCCCGCGGGCGCGGCCTCGCTCCGCATCACCGACGCGCCGAGCCCGATCGCGGTCATCAGCGGCTGACCCGGACTTTTCGTCTCCCGCCTCGGCGCGCACCGTGGAACAGTCATGCGCCTGATCGACATTTCCGCACCTCTCAAGGCCGGCATCGCGAGCGATCCGCCGGAGATGCTGCCCGAGATCCAGTACCTGGAGCACCACGAGAGCGCGCCTCGGATGGCCGAATACATGGGCGTGGGCGTCGATGCCTTCCCTGACGGCGAGTACGCGGCGATGGAGCGCTGCACGGTCAGTACCCACAACGGCACCCATGTCGATGCCCCGTGGCACTATTTCTCCACCTGCAACCACGCGCTCAAGCCGGGGGGCGAGCCCGCGCCGCGCATCGACGAGCTGCCGCTCGAATGGTTCTTCCAGCCGGCTGTGAAGCTCGATTTCCGTCATCTCCCGGACGGCTACGTCGCAACCCCGGGCGATCTCGAGGCCGAGCTGCGGCGCATCGGCCATCGCCTCGCCCCGCTCGAGATCGTCGTCGTCAACACCGGCGCAGGCAGCCGCTATGGCGAGGAGGACTACATCCATCGCGGCTCGGGCGTCGGGCGCGCCGGCACGCTCTGGCTGCTCGAGCAGGGCGTGCGCGTCGTCGGCACCGACGGCTGGAGCTGGGACGCGCCCTTCTCGCATACGCGGCGGAAGGTCGCGGAAACCGGCGACGCGGGCCTGATCTGGGAAGGGCACCGCGCCGGGCGCGAGATCGGCTATTCGCAGATCGAGAAGCTCTCCAACCTCGAGGCGCTGCCGGCGGACGGATTCCGCATCGCCTGCTTTCCGGTGAAGGTGCATCGCGGCTCCGCCGGCTGGACGCGCGCGGTTGCCATCCTGCCCGACTGACGCGAACCTGTCGCATCGGCAACCGGAGCCTCGGCCCATGGACCTCGATCCCGCCATCGCGAAGACGCTTGCCGGCGTCTCGACCGCGACGCTCACGACCGTGCTGCTCAAGAAGGGCCTGCGCAATGTCTGGATGCGTGGCCCCCGCCCGCTCCGGCAGGGCTTGCCGAGGCTCGTCGGGCGGGCCTTCACGCTCCGCTTCGTCCCCGCGCGCGAGGACCTCGCCACCCCCGAGAGCTGGGCCTCGCCGCGCTCCACGCGTGCGGCGATCGAGGACATGCCGGCGGGCTGCATCGCCGTCGTCGATGCGATGGGCGTCACCGACGCCGGCATTTTCGGCGACATCCTCTGTGGGCGCATGGTCAAGCGGGGCGTGGCGGCGCTGGTGACCGACGGGGTCGTGCGCGATGTCGCGGGCGTGCTCGGGACGGGACTTCCCGTGTGGTGCCGGGGCGCGGCGGCGCCGCCCTCGGTCGGCGGGCTCACCTTCGTCAACTGGCAGGACCCGATCGCCTGCGGCGGGGTGGCGGTGTTCCCGGACGATGTGGTGGTCGTGGACGAGGACGGCGCGGTGCTGATCCCCCAGGCCCTGCTCGATGCGGTCGTCGCGATGGCGGAAGAGCAGGAGCGGCTGGAGACGTGGATCATGTCCGAGGTCGAGAAGGGGGCGGCCCTGCCCGGCCTCTACCCGCCGAATGCCGAGAACCGGGCGCGCTACGAGAGCTGGGCGGCCAAGACCTGACCCTGATCGCCCCCGATTTGTTCAGATCCCGGTCAAACTGAGGCCACAAACGCCCGCCATTCGTTTCTTCATGAATCCCATCCGCTGGTCGGCGATCGCCATCCTCCTCCCGCTGCTGCTCGCGGGCTGCCTCAGCTTCAGCAGCAGCGATCCGCCGCCGCCGCAAAGGGGCACGACGGTGGTCGTCCCAGCGAGCCCGGCGCCTGTCTGCGCCAACGGCGCTGCCCCGCCCTGCTGATCAGGGGCCAATCCATTGCCAAGGGCCTATGACGCGCTAACCTGAGGGCGCTGGACGCAACGTTTCGCCTTGCCGCCCCATCCCGGCCGCGAACGCCCGAAGGGAATGTCATGTCCGCTCTCCGTTGGTCCGCGCTCGCCCTGCTCGCGCCACTCCTGCTCGGCGGCTGCATCAGCCTGAGCAGCAGCAATCCTGCCCCGCCGCCGCCAAACACGACCGTGGTCGTTCCGCCTTCCCAGCCAGCCTGCCCGAACGGCGCTGCCCCGCCGTGCTGATCGGCGATGGCTCGGGCGACGACTTCACGGGCTCCGCTGCGCGGGCCTGCTGCATGACCTGTGAGGCGAACAATGTGCCCGCCGGGCTGAACGGCAGGCCACCCGCGCGCAAGGCCGTCGCCGTCCAGGTGTTGCAGGTGTCGAAGGCGTCGTAGGTCACGCTGGAGGCGTAGAAGACGCTGCCGGAATAGGGGCCGGCCCCATAGGGCGCGGGCAGGCGGCCGTTCGTGGTCGCCAGGCTGTCCCAGATATAGGCGTCGATGGAAGCGAAGCTCGCGCGCGTCACCTTCAGCACCACCACGTGCCGAGCGCCGAACGCTTCCGTGGGCGAGGTGTTGAGCGCGGTTAGCAGTATGAGCCCGGGGCTGGGCAGGAGCGCGCCGAGAGCATCGCCGACGCCCCGGTGGCGCGCCAGCACGAAGGCGCGGTCGCCGAAGCCGAAGGTCAGCGCGCGGGCGCCCGGAAAGCGTGCGGCGAGCGCGGTGAGCGGCGGATCCAGCGCGGCGACCGAAAGGCCGATCTCGGTATGCCAGCCGCGGCCGATCACATAGATGGTCTCCGGGACGGTCTCCTGCCCCGGGCCCGCCGGCCGCTCCACGGGCGCCGTGGCGCAGCCCGAGAGCACGCATGCGCCGAAGAGGAGCAGGAGCACCCGGGCCCGGCGGCCGGCGTTCCTATGGCCCGATTTCCGTCCGTATTGCGCCATGCGTCTTTCCATGCGCTCGGCGCGCGGCGAGACTCGGGCAAGGATATCAATGGCCATGGTGGGCGAGGCTTGCGCGACCCTGCGTCCGCGGCAAGGGACACAAGCGCTGCGGCGCACAACCCTTGCGCGGCCGGTGCGGCTTGCGCATCTTCGTCCGGTGGCCGCGACCCGGGACGAAGCGGCCGATGGAGGAAGGATGGACGGCGAGGCCGATCCGCGGCGAATTATCATTCACCGGCCCGACGATTTCGCGGGCATGCGGGCGGCGGGCCGGCTCGCCGCCGAGACGCTCGATATGATCACGCCCCATGTCGTGCCGGGCGTCGCTACGGCCGCGCTCGACCGCCTCTGCCATGAATTCATCCTCGATCGCGGCGCGGTGCCCGCGCCGCTGAACTACCGCGGCTACCCGAAATCGGTCTGCATCTCGATCAATCACGTGGTCTGCCACGGCATCCCCGGCGAGCGCCGCCTGATCGAGGGCGATATCCTCAATATCGACGTCACCGTGATCCTGAATGGCTGGCACGGCGATACCTCGCGCATGTATGTCGCCGGTCGTCCCTCCACCCGCGCCCGGATGCTGATCGAGGCGACCCACGCGGCCCTGATGGAGGGCGTGGCGGTCGTGCGCCCGGGTGCGGCGCTCGGCGATGTCGGCCACGCCATCCAGCGCTTCGTCGAAGCGCAGCGGTTCAGCGTGGTCCGCGACTTCTGCGGCCACGGCATCGGGCGGCGCTTCCACGAGCCGCCGAACGTGCTGCATTTCGGCCGCGCCGGCGAAGGGCCGGTGCTCAGGCCCGGCATGTTCTTCACCATCGAGCCGATGGTGAATGCCGGGCGCCCGGAAGTGAAGATCCTCGAAGACGGATGGACGGCGGTGACCCGGGACCGCAGCCTCTCCGCCCAGTTCGAGCACATGATCGGCATCACCGAAACGGGCTCCGAGGTTTTCACCTTCTCGCCCGCGGGCTTCGACAAGCCGCCGTACCTCACGAGCTGATTTCCAAGCTGATTCCCCTGGCCGGGTCCGGCTGGTAGCCTGCCCGCAGCATGCCAAGCGCGGCCCGACCGCCCGCCGAAGCCTCGCCCGAGGCGCCGCTCCCCGGCCAGCTCGGGCATCGCGGCCGCCTGCGCGCCCGCCTGCTGAAGGCCGGCCCAGACGCGCTCGCCGACCACGAGCTGCTCGAGATGGTCCTCTTCCTCGCGCTGCCGCGGCGGGACACCAAACCGATCGCCAAGGACCTGCTCGCCCGGTTCAAGAGCTTCGCTTCCGTAATCGCCGCGCCGGCAGCCGATCTCGAGCGCGTCTCGGGGCTCGGCGAGGCGGGGATCGCCGCGCTCAAGACGGTCCAGGCCGCAGCACTTCGCCTGGCGCGGGCGGAGATCGTCGACCGCCCGCTGCTCGACAACTGGGACCGGCTGATGGCCTATCTCCACGCCGGGCTTGGCCGCGAGAGGACGGAAAAATTCCGCGTGCTCTTCCTCGACACGCGCAACCGCCTGCTCGCCGACGAGGAGCAGTCGCGCGGCACCGTCAACCACACGCCGGTCTATCCGCGCGAGGTGGCGCGGCGCGCGCTCGAGCTCGCCGCCACGGCGCTGATCCTCGTGCACAACCATCCCTCCGGCGATCCCACGCCCTCGCGCGAGGACATCGCGATGACGCGCGACGTCGCCGCGGCGCTCGCCGCGCTCTCGATCGTGCTCCACGACCACGTCATCATCGGCAATGGACGCTGGACGAGCCTCCGCCGCGAAGGGCTCCTTTAATCAAAAATGCCCGGCGACCTGGAACGATCCCTCCCAGATCATCCTGAGCGCCACAAACAGAACGATCAGCAGGCCGATCCAGGCCACCCACCGTTGGCTCTCGAGCAGGCGAGATACGAGATCCGCGGCGACGCCCATCAGCAGGACCGAGAGCGCCAGCCCGAACACCATCACCCACGGGTGCTCGCGCGCCGCGCCGGCGACGGCGAGCACGTTGTCGAGGCTCATCGAGAGGTCGGCGAGGATGATACGGCCCATCACGCGCGCGCGCGTTCGTGCGGGCGAGTGCCGCTTTTCCGCCGCCGGCTTCCGGCCGGGCCCGAACTCGCGAAAACTTTTCCAGCAGACCCAGAGCAGCAGAAGCCCGCCGGCGAGCTGCAGGCCGATCACCTCCAGAAGTGCCAGCGCGGTCACCGCGAAGCCGATCCGGAGCAGCGCGGCCGCAGCCACCCCGAAGAGGATCGCCCGCCGCCTCTCCTTTTCCTTGAGCCCGGCGACCGCGAGGCCGACCACCACCGCATTGTCGCCGGCGAGCACGAGGTCGATCAGCAGCACCTGGCCAAGGGCAACGAGCGCGGGGAGCGAGCCGGCGAAATCCATGGGCTCTTCCCGCCTCTCGCCGCGGCCTTGTCAAGCCGCCATGCGCGGCGCTAACCCCGGACGATGGTCCCACGCTATACCCGCCCCGAAATGGAACGAATCTGGTCGGAAGAGGCCAGGTTCGGGATCTGGTTCGAGATCGAGGCGCTGGCCGCCGAGGCAATGGCCTCCTTGGGCCAGATCCCGCGCGAGGCCGCCGCGGTTATCCGGGAGCGGGGGGCCAAGGCGGTCGCTGCGATTGGGCCGGCCGAGCTCGCCCGGATCGCGGCGATCGAGGCCGAGACGCGCCACGACGTCGTCGCTTTCCTCACCTGGCTCGGCGAGGCGATCGGGCCCGAGAGCCGGTTCGTCCATCTCGGGCTCACCTCCTCGGACGTGCTCGACACGGCCATCGCCGTCCAGCTCGCTCGCGCGGCGGACCTCCTTGCCGCCGACCTCGAGCGCCTGCTCGCCGCGCTGAAGGCGCGCGCCTTCGAGCACAAATACACACTCACCATCGGCCGCAGCCACGGCATCCACGCCGAGCCGACCACCTTCGGGCTCAAGCTCGCGGGCCACTACGCGGAGTTCGCCCGCGACCGCGCCCGGCTTGCGCAGGCGCGGGGTGAAATCGCGGTGGGCGCGATCTCCGGCGCGGTCGGCACCTATGCCCATCTCGACCCGCGGATCGAGGCGCACGTCATGCGCCATCTCGGCCTCGCCGCCGAGACCGTCTCGACCCAGATCATCCCGCGGGACCGGCATGCCGTGTTCTTCGCGATCCTCGGCGTCATCGCCTCGGGGATCGAGCGGCTGGCGATCGAGGTGCGCCATCTCCAGCGCTCGGAGGTACGGGAGGCGGAAGAGTTCTTCCATCCCGGGCAGAAGGGCTCGAGCGCGATGCCCCACAAGCGCAACCCCGTGCTCTCGGAGAACCTCACCGGGCTGGCGCGCCTGGTGCGCGCCGCCGTCGTGCCCGCGCTCGAGGACGTGGCACTCTGGCACGAGCGGGACATCAGCCATTCGAGCGTCGAGCGCGTGATCGGCCCGGACGCGACGATCGCGCTCGACTTCGCGCTCGCCCGCGCCGCTGGCCTGATCGAGCGCCTCACCGTCTATCCCGCGCGGATGCGGGCCAATCTCGAGAGCCTGGGCGGCGTTGTTCACTCGGGCGAGGTGCTGCTCGCGCTCACCCGCGCGGGCTTCTCCCGCGAGGCGGCGTACCGCATCGTCCAGCGCAACGCGATGGCGACCTGGGAGGCGCTCGGCACGCCGGGCGGACGGACATTCCGCGAGAACCTCGAGGCCGACGAGGAAGTCGCCGGCCGCGTGCCGGAGGCGGCGCTGGACGCGGCGATGGATCCCGCGCTCCATCTCTCGGCGCTCGACGACCTCTTCACCCGCGCCTTCGGCGAGCCGGGACCGGGGCTCGCGGCGGCGGCGTGACCGCATCATAGATTGTGATGCGGCCATTCAAGGAAGATGATTTGGGGTGAGGCCGAGCGCCGCTCTATAGCGGTCGGGCAACGAAGAATATTGCGGGGGACGGGCCATGACGGAGCAGGCGATCGCACGCACGCCGGGTGCGAGGCGCGCCGAAGAGGGCGAATTCTTCTTCGAGCTGGCCAAAGTGGACCCGATCCAGGGCGGGCCGGACTATTCCTCCGTCTTCGGGCCGTGCGTCGAGGGCGAGCGGATGATCATCGCGCTGATGCGCATGCCCGCCGGGACCGGCGCGGAGCCGCATCTGCATCCGAACGAGCAGTGGATCTTCGTTCTCGAGGGCATCGCCGAGGCGGTGGTCGGCGGCGAGCCGAAGCGCGTCGCGCCCGGGACCGCGATCTATATCCCGGCCAACACCGTCCATCAGATGCGCGCCGCCCCGGAGGCGGACGTGCTCTTCTTCACCTGCAAGGACGCCTCGCACAGCCTGCACGGGATGAAGGCGGCGGCCGAGTGAGGTGGGCGCGAGGGGAGCAAAGAGCTTGAGAAAAATCGTCGCGGCGTTCTTCGCGCTCTTGGTCTTCGCGACCGTAGCGCCGGCGCGGACCGCGCCCTATCCTTCTGGTACCGTAACTATCTACGTGCCCTACGCGCCCGGCGGGGCGACCGATATCGTCGCGCGCGTGCTCGCCGAGGAGATGCATCAGACCTTCCACCGGACCGTGCTGGTCGAGAACAAGCCGGGCGCCTTTGGCATCCTCGCCCTCCAGCAGATCGCCGAATTGCCACCGGACGGGCTCACGATGATGGTCGGCAATGTCAGCACCAACGCGATCACGCCGATCCTCTACCCGCACCGGATGGCCATCGACTACGCGAAGACCATCCTGCCGGTGACCGAGCTTGCGACACTTCCCGCCTTCCTCACCGTGACGACGCACCAATTCCCGGTGAAGACGCTCGCAGAGTTCGTGGCCTACGCGAAGGCCCATCCCGGGCAGGTGCGCTACACCGATGCCGGCCCCGGGAGCTTTCCCCAGTTCGACATGGAGCTGTTCGCCAAGCGCGTCGGGATCAATGTCGTCGAGCTGCCCGCCAACGGGGGTGCCGCGCAGATCATCGACAGCCTCGCCACCGGCGATGCGGACGCCGCGTTCCTCAATGTTGCGAGCTCGGCCGGGATGATCCGCGCGGGCCGCATGCGCCCGCTCGCCGTCACCACCGCAACGCGCCTGCCGGAGTGGCCGGACGTGCCGACGATGGCCGAGCTTGGCTACGCGGGCATCGGCACCAACCAGTGGCAGGCGCTCTTCGTGCGCGCCGGCACGCCGGCACCGATCGTCGCGGCGATCTTCAAGGCGGCCGTGGCGGCGATGAACTCCCCGGCCGCCGTGCGCGTGTTCAAGCCCGGCAACATCGCGGTCGCGACGACGAGCGCGCCGGACGCGGCCCCCGCCTGGCTCACGGGCGAGATCGCGAAATGGCGGGAGGCAGTGAAGGAGACGGGCTTCCACGTCAACTGAAGCGGAGCGTGGCTGCGATGGCGCCCCGTAGCGGCATCACGGGCGGCAGGGGCGTCGCGAACCAGCCGCAGTTCTTCGCGGGCCTTCTCTTCACGGCGATCGGCGCCGCCGCGCTGGCGGGTGCGCTCTCCTATCCGCTCGGCACGCCGGCGCGGATCGGCCCCGGGTTCTACCCGCTCGTGCTCGCGATCCTCCTGCTCGTGCTCGGCCCCGCTGCCGCGCTCACCGCGCTCCGCTCGCCGCCCCTTCCGCGCGTGCAGGACTGGCCGCTGCTCGCGAGCATGCTCGTGCTCTCGGGCGTCGTCCTCTTCGCGCTGCTGATCGAACGCGCCGGGCTCTTTGCGGCGGGCCTCGGCCTGATGGCGCTCGCGTGCTTCACGCGGCTGCGCTCCCGGCCGCTCGAGTTCGCCGTGATCGCCGCCGCGCTTCTGCTCTTCGTCTATGTCCTCTTCGTCAGGCTGCTGGCGATGCCGATTCCGCCGTTCTGAGGCCCGTTCCGAGGATGGACCTCTGGCACAACCTCGCGATGGGCTTCGGCCTCGCGCTCACCGTGCAGAACTTCCTCTACTGCATGCTGGGCGCCGTGCTCGGCACGATCGTCGGCGTGCTGCCGGGCATCGGCCCCGTGACGACGATCGCGATGCTGCTGCCGATCACCTTCAAGCTGCCCGCGCTCGCCTCGCTCATCATGCTCTCGGGCATCTTCTACGGCGCGCACCATGCGGGCTCGACGACCGCGATCATGCTCAACATGCCGGGCGAGCCCACCTCGGTCGTCATCTGCATCGATGGGCATCCGATGGCGCGGCAGGGCCGCGCCGGCGCGGCACTCTGCATCTCCGCACTCGGCTCCTTCTTCGCCGGCTGCGTGAGCGTCGTCGTCATCGCGCTCTTTTCGCCGCTGCTCGGGCGCGTGGCGTTGCTGTTCGGCGCCCCCGAATACACGACGATGATCGTGATGGCGCTGGTCGCGGCGGCGGCGCTCTCGACCGGCTCGCTGCTCACCACGATCGCGATGGCGGTCACGGGGCTCCTCGTCGGCACCGTCGGCACCGATCCCGACACCGGCATCGCCCGCTACACCTTCGGCCTGCTCAGCCTTTCCGACGGGGTGAGCTTCGTCGCGGTCGCGGTCGGACTCTTCGCCTTCGCCGAGGTGATCCAGCACATGGGCGCGCCCGAGAAGCGGCCGCACGTGCTGTTCCGGCTCTCCGGCCTGCTGCCGACGCGGGCCGACCTCCGCGCTTCGCTGCTGCCGATCCTGCGCGGCACCGGGCTCGGCGCGATCTTCGGCGCGCTGCCCGGCACCGGCCCGCTCGTCAGCTCCTACGCGGCCTACGGGATCGAGAAGCAGATCGCGCGCGACCCTAGCCGGTTCGGGCGCGGCGCGATCGAGGGCGTCGCGGCGCCGGAGGCGGCGAACAATGCCGCCGCGCTCACCCATTTCATCCCAATGCTCGGGCTCGGGATTCCGGCCGGGCCGGCGATGGCGCTGCTGCTCGGCGCGCTCACCATCCAGGGCATCACGCCCGGGCCACAGGTGATGATGCAGCACGCCGACCTCTTCTGGGGCATCGTCGCCAGCATGTGGATCGGCAACATGATGCTGCTGGTGCTGAATTTGCCGATGGTGGGGCTGTGGATCCGGCTGCTGACCATCCCCTACCGGCTGCTCTATCCCGCGATCCTTCTTTTCTGCTGCATTGGCGTCTACAGCGTGCGCAACTCGCCGTTCGACGTCCTGCTCGCGGCGTTTTTCGGGTTCGTGGGCGTGCTCTTCAAGAAGTTCGAGTGCTCGCCGGCGCCGCTCATCCTGGGCCTCGTGCTCGGCCCGGTGCTCGAGGACAATCTCCGCCGCTCGATGGTGATCTCGCACGGCGATCCGACGATTTTCCTCACCCGCCCGATCGCCGCCTTCTTCCTCCTCCTCGCCGTGGCGCTCGTCGCCGTGCTCAGCGTCTCGGGCATCCGAAGGCGCGGGGCCGAAGTTCTCGTCTGAAAGGAAATTCCTTCGTGCTCAACGCCGGACTCGTCGGGCTTGGCTGGTGGGGCCGCACCATCGCGGCCACGCTCAAGGACAGCACCGCACTCCACGTCTCCGCCGCCGCCGATGTCGATCCCGCGGCGCGCGGCGCGGCCGCCTCGCTCGGCCTTCCCTTCTGCAAAAGCCTCGACGAAATCCTCGCCGATCCGGCGATCGGCGCGGTCATCCTCGCGACACCGCACAGCCTGCACGCCGCGCAGATCGCCGCCGTGGCCGCTTCCCGTAAACACGTCTTCTGCGAGAAGCCGCTCTGCCTCACCCGCGCGGATGCGGAGGCCGCGATCGCGGCCTGCGATCGCGCCGGCGTGGTGCTCGGCGTCGGGCACGAGCGGCGGTTCGAGCCGCCGATCCTCGAGCTGCGCCGCCTCTTCGCCGCGGGCACGCTCGGCACGGCGCTGCAGGTCGAGGCGAATTTCAGCCAGGACAAGTTCCTCTCCCTGCCCGCCGGCAACTGGCGGCTCTCCGCCCACGACGCGCCGGCCGGGCCGATGACGGCGACGGGCATCCATCTCCTCGACCTCGCGGTCGCCCTGCTCGGGCCGGCGCGGCGCGTGCTCGTCAATGTCCGGAGCCTCGGCAGCGCGCTGGCGAACGGCGACACGCTCGCAGCCCTGGTCGAGTTCGAAAGCGGGGCGAGCGCGCTGATCAGCGCGATCCTGGCGACACCTTTCGACGGCCGCTTCGCCCTTTACGGCAGCAAGGGATGGGCGGAGGTGCGCGACAAGGCCCATCCCGAGAAGCCGGAGGGCTGGGTGCTGACGAGCGCGATCCGCGGCGGGGCGAAGCAGAGCGTCGAATATCCGCCGGCGCCTTCGGTGCGAGCGAACCTCGAGGCCTTCGCCGCCGCCGCCTCGGGCGGGCCCGGCTACCCGATTTCGCATGCCGAGATGCTGGCGACGGTTGCGGCGCTCGAGGCGATCGTCCGCTCCGCGGGAAGCGGCAATGTCGAAACCGTGTCCGGCAATTGACTGGCCTTCCGTCCCCGCCTACGCGCGGGCCAAACAACAGACACCGTGGGAGCGTGAGAGGATGAGCGGGATCGAGATCGGGATCATCGGCACCGGCTGGTGCGGCGGCATCCGCGCCGCGGCCGCCGCGGACCACCCGCTGGTGAGCGCGCTTCACATCGCCGAAATCCGCCCCGAGCGGCTGGCCGAGGTGGCCGCCGCCACCAATCCCGCCAGCGCCACCACCGACTGGCGCGCGCTGCTCGCGCGTGACGCGATCGCGGCGGTGATGATCAGCGCGACACCCGAGACCACGCACTATCCGATGGCGCGCGAGGCCTTGCGCGCAGGCAAGCACGTCTTCCTCGAGAAGCCGATTGCGATGACGCTCGACGAAGCGGACGAGCTGGTGGCACTCGCCCGCGGCTCCGGCCTCAAATTCACCATCGGCTACTCGCAGCGCTTCAATCCGAAATACGCGCATGTGCGCAAGGCGATTGCCGAGGGGACGATCGGGCGGCCGGTGAGCGCGCTCGTCAGCCGGCACATCACGCGCGGGCTCGGCAAGAAGATCAGCGGGCGGGTGAAGCTTTCTCCCGCCGCAATGGAATCGACCCACGACCTCGACTTCCTGCTCTGGTGCCTGGCACCGGCGAAGCCCGTCCGTGTCTATTCCCAGGTCAATTACGGGGCGATGCGCGAGGGCGCGGGCGGCGCCGATATCCCCGACCTGCAGTGGATGATGGTGACGCTCGACAGCGGGCTCTCGCTGGTCGTCGGCGGCGGCTGGAGCCTGCCGCCCGGCTACCCCAACTTCTCGAGCACCTGGATCGAGATCGTCGGCACCGAAGGCGCGTTGATGGTGGACGACACCCACCGCGACGTCGTGCTCAACACGATGAAGGACGGCATGCGCCTGCCGCTTTCGACCATGCCGGGCGAGCCGCTCGGCCACGTCTTCGCCGGCCCGATGGCGGCCGAGACGCTGCATTTCATCGACGCCGTGGCGCTCGATCGGCCGGTGCTGGTGACGCCGGAGGAGGCGCGGCAGGTGATGGAGGTCTATATCGCGGCGGATCTCTCGGCCGAAACGAACGAACCGGTGACGCTGCCGCTCGCCAACAAGATCGCGGCCGCCGCCTGAGCCTTGTGCACCGTCGTCCTCCGGATCGCGCCCGCCGAGCCGTTCCCCCTCATCCTCGCCGCCAACCGCGACGAGCGCGTGGACCGCGCCTGGGACCCGCCATCGGCCTGGTGGCCGGACCGCCCGGACGTGATCGGCGGGCGGGACAGCACCGCCGGCGGCACCTGGATGGCGCTCAATGAGGCGGGCGTCGTCGCCTGCGTGCTCAACCGGCCGGGCAGCCTCGGGCCCGCGCCGGGCAAGCGAAGCCGGGGCATCCTGCCCCTCCTCGCGCTCGCTCATCCGAGCGCCTCGGCCGCCTCGGCCGCGATCCAAACGATCCCGGCCGAGGATTTCCGCTCCTTCAACCTCGTCCTCGCCGACACCGAGACCGCGATCTGCCTCCGCTCGGACGGCATGGGCCCCATCACGGAAATCCCGCTCGAGCCCGGCGTGCACATGATCACGGCGCGCGACCCCGACGACACGGAAAGCCCGCGCGTCGCCCGCGCCCTGCCACGCTTCCGCGCCACGCCCCCGCCCGACCCGGCCCAAGCCGACTGGGCCTCATGGAAGACCATCCTCGCCGACCGCTCCGGCCCGCCGGGCAGCGAAATCAACGTCCCCGAACGCGCCGGCTTCGGCACCGTCTCAGCCTCTCTGCTCGCCCTGCCGCGCCACGGCACGCCGATCTGGCTCTTCGCCGCCGGCCCACCCGACCGCGCGCCGTTCGTGCCGGTGCCCGTGGGGCCTGAGTTTCAAGGAAGGCCAGGGGGACGCTGTCCCCCTGGACCTCCTGCCAGGGCCTGAGGCCCTGGAACCCATTCGCTTGGCAGCCGCTGAGGGCGGTTTTGCTTTGCGCGACGCGCGCAAAGCAAAACCGCCCTCAGCGGCTGCCAAGCGAATGGGTTCCAAGGGCTCAGCCCTTGGCGGGGGTTCCAAGGGGGCAGAGCCCCCTTGGTCTTCCTTCGAACTAGCCGCCGGTGACGCTCATGTGGCGGGCGACGGAGGGGCGGTTATTGCGGCGGTCGATGATGAAGTCGTGGCCTTTGGGTTTGCGCGAGATCGCCTCGAGGATGGCCTCGTCGAGCTCGGCTTGGGTGGCGCCGGCGCGGAGCGGTTGGCGGAGGTCCGCGGCGTCGTCCTGGCCGAGGCACATATAGAGCGTGCCGGTGCAGGTCAGCCGCACGCGGTTGCAGCCTTCGCAGAAATTGTGGGTCATCGGCGTGATGAAGCCGAGGCGGCGGCCGGTTTCGGCGACGCTATAGTAGCGGGCCGGTCCGCCGGTGCGGTAGTTGGATTCGGTGAGCGTGAAGTGCCGCTTGAGGCGGGCGCGGACGAGCGAGAGCGGGAGATACTGGTCGACGCGGTCGGCGCCGATCTCGCCCATCGGCATGGTCTCGATCAGGCAGAGGTCGAAGCCCTGTTCGCCGCACCAGGAAAGGATGTCCTCGATCTCGTCCTCGTTGACGCCCTTGAGGGCCACGGTGTTGATCTTGACGGCGAGGCCGGCCGCCTGGGCTGCGGCGAGGCCTTCGAGGACCTGGGCAAGGCGGCCCCAGCGGGTGATGGCGGCGAATTTCTCAGGATCGAGCGTATCGAGGCTCACGTTGATGCGGCGCACGCCGGCGGCGGCGAGGGCGGCGGCGTGGCGGGCGAGCTGGGTGCCGTTGGTGGTGAGCGTCAGCTCCTCGAGGCCGTGGCCGAGACGCTGGCCGAGGCCGTCGACGAGGCGCATGACGTTCCGGCGCACCAGCGGCTCGCCGCCGGTGAGGCGGATCTTCGTGGTGCCGAGCCGGATGAAGGCGCCGCAGAGGAGCTCCAGCTCCTCGAGCGAGAGGACCTCCGCCTTGGGGAGGAAGGTCATGTCCTCGGCCATGCAGTAGACGCAGCGAAGGTCGCACCGGTCGGTGACCGAGACGCGGATGTAGGTGATGCTGCGGCCGAAGGGATCGATCATCGTTCCGAGCCGGATCTTGGGTGGGGCGGCGCGGCGTCAAGCTCCAATTCGGATACCGGTTCGAGGGCGATGAGGGAAGCGTTCACCAGGACCTTCCCGGCGTGCTCGAAATTGACCGTGATCCGGCTGCCGATGGAGGACTGGACCTGGCCCAGCCCCCAGTCGGGGCGGTCCGGGTGGCGGACGAACGTGCCGGGAGTCAGGGCGGAGCCGGTGGGGGCGGGCACGGTGTTTCTCCGGGAGCGTTCATTGGGCGTCACGATTTTCGCCCGCATCCTCGGTGGCCTCGACTTGGAGCCGGTGGCGAGGATAATCGCAACTTCAGATTAGCCCTTTTCCGGCAAGGACGCGATCCGTGGCAGCAGGCGGACCAGGCTTGGGTGCGGCCGTCGCGTCCGACGAGCCCTTGCGGATCGCCGAGTGTCTGTGTGCGCGCCTCTGCCATGACATGGCCGGGGCGCTGGGGGCGCTGATGGGCTCGCTCGATCTCGCGCGCGAGGACGAGAGGATGGCGGGGGACGCGATCGCGATCGCGAGCCAGGCCGGGCGGGGGCTGGTGGCGCGGCTCAGGCTGCTGCGCACCGCCTGGGTGGGCGACGGGATGCCGCTCGGTCTGGCGCGCCTGGCCGAGCTGGCGGCGGGCTTGGCCGATCGGCGGATCGTACTCGATCTCGCGGCGCTGCCGCCGGCGACTTTGTTCGATCCGGCGGTCGGGCGCGTGGTTCTCAATCTGGTGCTCCTGGGCGCGGAGGCGCTGCCGGCCGGCGGGACCGTCTGGCTCGAGAGGGTGGAGCCGGACGTGGTGCTCGGGGTGGCGGGGCCGCGCGTCGAGTGGCCTTCCGGGCTTGCCGCGTCGCTGGCCGGCGAGGCGGCGATCGAGGACCCGCGCGCGGTTCAGGCACCGCTGACGGTTCTTCTCGCGCGGGCCGCGGGGCTAGACGTTTCGCTCATAATGCCGGCGGGCGGGACGCGCGGGGCGGGGGCGGCGCTACTGATGCTCGGCCTGCCGGGAGGGGGTGGCGGAAGTTCATCGGTCTTGCCTTGATCGGCGGGCGCCACTCCCCCATGAATGCGGCATGCGCGACTTCTCCGACCTTTCCGAGCGCGAGATCCTGGCGCTGGCGATCGGCAGCGAGGAGGAGGACGAGCGCATCTACGCCGACTTCGCGGACGGCCTGAGGGCGGACTATCCGGCGACCGCCGCGATGTTCACCGAGATGGCGGCGGAGGAGGGCGAGCATCGGCGCCGGCTGATCGATCTCTATCGCGAGAAGTTCGGCGAGCACATCCTGCTGATCCGCCGCCAGGACGTGCGGGGGTTCATCACGCGACGGCCGGTCTGGCAGATCCGGCCGCTCGGCCTCGATACGGTGCGCAAGCAGGCCCAGCTCATGGAGCTGGAGACGACGGGGTTCTATCGCCGCGCCGCGAGCCGGACCTCCGATGCCTCGATCCGCAAGCTGCTCGGCGATCTTGCCGAGGCCGAGGTCCAGCACGAGCACATCGCCGATCGGCTGGTGCAGGAGAATTTGCCGACCGCGGTGCGCGAGGAAGAGGCGCAGACGGCGCGGCGGATGTTCGTCCTCAGGGTGATCCAGCCGGGGCTTGCGGGCCTGATGGACGGCTCGGTCTCCACCCTGGCCCCGGTCTTCGCGGCGGCCTTCGCCACGGGGCGCTCGTGGGACGCCTTCGCGGTCGGGCTTGCCGCCTCGCTGGGTGCGGGGATCTCGATGGGCTTCGCCGAGGCGCTCTCCGATGACGGGAGCCTGACGGGGCGCGGCTCGCCCTGGCTGCGCGGGGCGATCTGCGGGCTGATGACGACGCTCGGCGGGATCGGCCACACCTTGCCGTTCCTGATCCCTGCCTTCCACACGGCGATCGCGGTGGCGATCGCGGTGGTCGTGGTTGAGCTTGGGGTGATCAGCTGGATCCGCTGGCGGTACATGGATACGCCGCCGGTCTCGGCGACGCTGCAGGTGGCGCTCGGCGGCGCGCTTGTCTTCGCGACCGGGGTGCTGATCGGCAGCAGCTAGACAGGCCCTATTTAGGCCCTGATTCCCTTACTTTTTGTCACGAGCCGGCGGGCTTCGCCGATCCTATCTTGGCGCCAAGCCGGAGGGATCGTCCGCAACCGGAGCGGACCATGAGCCAATTGCGATCCCTCGCCGAGGCTGCGCGGCAGGCCGAGCAGTACGATCCGACCAGCATTCTCCTTCATTGGGCTATGGCCCTCCTGATCGGCCTCAACTGGACGCTTGGGCAGACACGCCCGTTCTTCCCCGCGGGCGTTCCGCGTGCGGCGGTTCTCTCCACCCACATGCTGATCGGCATCTCGATCGGCGTGCTGCTGCTCGCGCGCATCGTCTGGCGGGCGGGGCCGGGAAGGCGGCTCGCCGGCGAGCGCGGAGTCCTCGGGCTGGTCGGGAAGGCCATGCATCTGGCCCTTTATGTCGCGATCGGTGTGACCGTGCTCGCCGGGTTCACCCACGCGCTCGCCCACGGCATCCGCCTCTACGGGACGGAGGTGGTGCCGCGGGTTGCTCTCGTCACGCACGGGCCGCTCGGCCTGCTCGGCCATCTGCACGGGACGCTGGCCGATCTCGTGGTTGCGCTGGCGGGGCTGCATGCGCTCGCGGCGCTGGCGCATCATTTCGTTCTCGGCGACGGCATCCTGCTCAGGATGGCGCCTTTTCTGCCCCCGGGGCTTCGTCCGGCGCGGCTTCGGGCGGGGGCGCATCAGCCGCCGCGCCACGGCGGCTGATGCGGTCGGAGGGCGTCAGCCGGTGCGGCGGATCCGCCCGTTTTGCGTGTCCATGACGAACCGGGCGATGACGTCGCCGTGGGCGGTCACGAAGGCGAAGCTGACCGTATGATCGGCGTTCGCCGTCACGTCGCCCACCTTCCAGTCGTGCTCGCCGTTGCGGAGCAGGATCCCCTCGGCGATCGTCTGCACGTCCGCGGCGGAAAGGCCGAGGTCGGCCGGGCGATGGAAGAGGCCCCAGTTCCGGCGCCAGGCGAAGGCGGCGTGCATGGCGCGGTGCGCCATCCAGGGTGGGACCCAGCCTGCCGCGGGGCCGCGCATTATGGGGCCGCGGGCCCAGCCGTTGCCGGGGGGTGGCGCGCGCATCGGGCCGGGGGGCGGGGTCTGCGCGGGCAGGACCTGGGCAGGCGCGCCGGCGGCCGGCGCGGTTTGGGCGCCGGCCAGCATCGGCGCGGCGACGGCGCCGGCCAGCAGGGCTGCGACGGCGAGGCCGGGAATGAGCTTGCGCATGAATGGCGTCTCCATGGTGGTTCGTGCGAGGCCGCGGACTATGCCAGCCCGAATTCGGCGGCATCGCGATGAAATGCAACCGATTGCAACCGCGCCGCGCCGGTGCTGTCGGCCGCGCCTCGCGCCCTCGCCGCCCTGGGACGCCCCCTGCGGGAGAGCGGGCGCGTGAGAAATGCTCGCCGAAGGGTTATGATCGAGAGCCGTGGAGACCGCCCAGCACGTCCTGATCGTTGACGACGACCGCGAGATCCGCGAGCTGCTGGCCCGCTTCCTCGAGCGCAACCGGTTCCGGGTGACCGCCGTGCGCGACGCGCGCGAGGCGCGGCGGGCTTGGCCGCACGCCCATTTCCACCTCGTCGTCCTCGATTTGATGCTGCCGGGGGAGGGTGGGCTCGACCTCGCACGCTGGATGCGGGGCCAGTCCGACGTGCCGATCATCATGCTCACGGCGATGGGCGAGGAGACGGACCGCATCATCGGCCTCGAGCTCGGAGCGGACGACTATCTCGCCAAGCCCTTCAACCCGCGCGAGCTGCTCGCGCGCGTCCGCGCGGTGCTGCGCCGCGCCGGCGAGCCGGCGGAGCGGCGGGAGGCGGTGGGGGCGCAGGCGCTCTGCTTCTCGGGCTGGACCCTCGAGCCGGCGCGCCGGCGGCTGATCAATCCCGAGGGCGTCGAGGTCCCGCTCACGGGCGGCGAGTACGACCTCCTGCTCGCCCTCGTCGAGCGCGCCAACCGGGTGCTGACGCGCGACATGCTCCTCGACCTCCTGCGCGGCCGGCAGGCCGGGCCGTTCGACCGCGCGATCGACGTCGCGATCAGCCGGTTGAGGCGCAAGCTCGACGACGACGGCCGCCGCGCCCAGCTCATCAAGACCGTCCGCGGCGGCGGCTATGTCCTCGCCACCGCGATCGAGCGCCGATGAGGCGGCTTGCGAGGTTTTGGCCGCGCAGCCTAGCGACGCGCACAGCCGTGCTGCTGCTCGCGGCCCTGGTGACCGTGCAGGTGGCCGGCCTCTCCATCGACGCGCTCGACCGGCTCGATCTCGCGCGGCTGGCCCAGGTCCGCGATATCTCGATCCGGCTCAGCGCGCTCTTCCGCGCCGTCGCGAGCGCGCCCCGGGAGGACCGCGCCGAGGCGCTCCGGACGATCGCGCTGCCGCCCGAGATGCGGGCGCAGATCCTCCCGAGATCGCCGCTCGACACCGCGGGGCCGCTGCCGCTGGCGCCGGAGCCGCTCAAGCGCGCGCTCCACGTCGCGATGCTGCTGGTGCCGATGCCGCCCTGGCTGCGCCCGGACAAGTTCGTCGTCCGCGGCGACTTCCCCGCGGGGCGGCTCCTGATCGGCATGCGGCTGCCGAGCCAGGGGGGATGGCTCACCGTCAATGTGCGGGTGCCGCCGCCGTTGCCCTGGCACTCGCCGGGATTCCTCGGGGCGTTCGTGCTGATGACCGTGGTCGCGGCGCTGCTGACCGTCTGGGCGGTGCGCCGGCTGACCGAGCCGGTGCGCACCCTCGCCGCCGCCGCCGAGCGGCTCGGCCGCGACGTCAATGCCCCGCCGCTCGCCGAGGATGGCCCGGCCGAGGTCGCGACGGCCGCCGCCGCCTTCAACACGATGGCCGCGCGCATCCGCCGCTTCGTCGATGACCGCACCTTCCTGCTCACCGCGATCGGGCACGACCTCCGGACGCCGATCACCCGGCTCAAGCTGCGCGCCGAGTTCGTCGAGGACGACGAGCAGCGGCGGAAGATCCTGGCCGATCTCGACGAGCTCGAGACGATGGTCGCGGCGACGCTCGATTTCGGCCGCGACGCCACGGCGTCCGAGCCGGTGGCGCCCGTCGATCTCGCCCTTCTCTGCCAGACCGTCATCGACGAGGCCGGCGACGTGCGCCCCGAGGCGGCCGAGAGGCTCGCCTATTCCGGGCCGCTCCATCTCACCGCGCGGGCGCGGATCAGCGGGCTCAAGCGGGCGCTCGGCAACCTGGTGAGCAATGCGATCAGTTACGGCGGCGGGGCGCGGCTGACGCTGGTGCCGCCGCAATCGGGGCTGGCGCGGATCGAGATCGAGGATGACGGGCCGGGCATTCCGCCCACCGACCTCGAGCGCGTGTTCCAGCCGTTCCAGCGGCTGGAGGCGAGCCGCAACCGGGAGACGGGCGGCAGCGGGCTCGGGCTGCCGATCGCGCGCAACATCCTGCGCGCCCATGGCGGGGACGTGACGCTGGTCAACCGCGCGAGCGGCGGGGCCACCGCCGTCGTCACACTTCCGGTATGAGCGGCGGCGTGCCGAAGACCTTCGATCCGGCTCCGCGGAGGCGGCGGCGGCGCATGCGCCGCATCGCGCTTGCCATGGTCGCGGTCGTGATCCTCGTGCCGGTTCTCGTGGTTGGCGTCTTCGTTGCCCGGTTCGACCCGAATTCCTACAAGCCGCAGATCGAGCAGGCGCTGGACCGGACGCTTCACCGCCAGGTCGCGCTCAAGGGGCCGCTCTCGCTCGCGCTCTCGCTCGCGCCGACGATCTCGGCCGAGGACGTCGCGCTCGCCAATCCTCCGGGCTTCTCGCGCCCCGAGATGGCGACGCTGAAGCGCCTCGACATTCAGGCGGCACTGCTCCCGCTGCTCGGCGGCAGGCTTGCGATCCGGCGCATCGTCCTGGTGCAGCCGGTGATCGCGCTGGAGATCGACCGGGCCGGCGAAAGCAACCTTTCCTTCGCGGCGCTGCCGGCCGCGGCGGGAGGCACGGGCGCGGCGGCGCCGGCGCCGGCGGCTTCCGGGCCCTCCCGCCCAGTGGCGGTGGACGTGCGCGCGATCCGGATCACCGACGGGACGCTTTCCTGGCAGGACGACCGCACCGGGCAGCACGCGACGCTTTCGCTCGGCTCCTTCACGGCGACCGCGGCGAGCGACACGGCGCCCATGACGCTCGCGGCCGACGCAGGCTATGCCGGGCTGCCCTTCACGCTCCGCGGCCAGACCGGCCCGCTTGCGCGCCTCGCGCGAGCGGGCGGCGGGCCGCCCTGGCCGGTGCGGCTCGCCGCCACGCTGGGCCAGGCGACGCTCGCGCTCGATGGGAGTGTCGCGGATCCTGCCGCGGGGCGAGGCTATCGGTTCGCGCTCCAGGCCAAGCTGCCGGCGCTCGAGGCGCTGGCGCCGCTCTTTCCCGGCCGCAAGCTGCCCGCGCTGCACGGTGTGACGCTCGCCACCGACCTCGTCGATTCCGGGGCCGGGCGGCCCGCGATCAGCGACCTCTCGCTCGACGTGGGCGCGTCGGACCTCGGCACGCTCGAACCCGGCCTTACGCTCACCGGGCTCTCCTTCACCGCCCCGGCGCTCGACCAGCCCTGCAAGCTCACGCTCGCGGGCGCGGTGGGCAAGGCGGCGTTCTCGTTCGACGCGACCTTGGGCCCGCCGGCAGCACTCCTCCCGGCCGGGTTCGGGCCGCCTCCGGCCACGCCCTGGCCGGTCGCGATCCATGCCGCGGCCGCCGGCGCCGACCTCGCGATCTCGGGGACGATGACGGAGCCGGCGCGGCTGGCGGGCGCGAACCTCGCCGTCTCGCTGCAAGTGCCCGACGTCGCGGCACTCGCCCCGCTTGCCGGCCGGCCCCTGCCTTCGCTCTCCCAGATCGTGCTCTCGGGCCAGATCGCGGACGCGGAGACGGGCTGGCGGCAATGGGTGAAAATCTCGGACTTCTCGCTCACGGTGCCGCAAGGCGATCTTTCCGGCGAGGCGACGCTGGCGCTCGCCGGTGCGCGGCCTTCGGTGAGCGCGGCGCTGACCTCGAGCAAGCTCGACCTCGATGCGCTCAAGAAGGCGTTCGCCACCGCCGGACAGGCGCCGGGCGCGAGGCCGGTTGCGCCGCCCGCGCCGCCGCCGGTTCCGCCGGCTGGCGTGGCGGAAGGGCCGCCCGGGCTCATTCCGGCGACGCCGATCCCCTTCGCGCTGCTCGATGCCGCTGATGCCGATGTGAGCCTCGGCGCCCAGAGCCTCACCGTGGGCGGCGTGACCTACGGCAACGTCGCGGGCAAGCTCGCGCTCAAGGACGGGCACTTCACGCTCGACCCCTTCGGCCTCCAGGCGCCGGGCGGGCATGTGGCGCTCACCGCCTCGGCGAGCGCGCCAGCGGCGAAGGCTCCACCGCAGGTCGGAATGACCCTGAATGCGCCGGCGCTGGCGCTGAGCCCCCTGCTCGCCGCCTTCGGGCTGCCGGCGGAGGCGAGCGGGACGATCCAGGTGCAGGCGCGGCTGAGCGGCGCCGGCTCATCGCCGCAGGCGATCGCGGCCGGGCTCAACGGCGCGGTGGGCGTCGCGATGGCGGGCGGGAGCGTGGACAACCGGGTCGTCACCGCCCTGCTCGGCTCGGTGCTGAGCGCCGCCAATGTGCCTCCCGAGCTGCTGGGCTCCGGGCAGAGCCAGGTTCGCTGCTTCGCCGGCCGGCTCGATTTCGCCGGAGGGACCGGGACCGTGGGGACGCTGCTGCTCGAGGCGTCGCGGCTGACGCTGACCGGCGGGGGGAGCCTGGCCCTTGGGCCGGAGACGCTGGCGCTCCAGCTCGATCCTTCGTACCAGTACGGGGCCAATGCGATCTCGCTGCCGGTGCGCGTGGGCGGGACGTTCCTCGCACCCAAGGTCGGGCCGGATGCGGGCGGCGCGGTTTCCAATGCCGCCAAGCCGGAGGGCGCGCTGGCGCAGCTTCTGGGCGCGCTGCGGGGCGCGCCGGCCGCCGCGGTTCCGGCCTGCGAGCCCGCGCTCGCGCTCGCCCGGTTCGGCCAGCCGGGGCCGGCCCCGCCGGCGGCGGCGCCGGCGCCTTCGGCCCCGGGCGGGAAGAGTGGGCAGCCGAACAGCCCGCTCAATCTGCTGCGCGGGCTCTTTCACCAATGAAAGGGACGCGGCGCCTTTGGCGGGAGGCGCGCGCGGTGCCGGAGGCGGGCGGGTTCGCGGTGCTTCTGGACGGGCGGCCGGTCCGATTGCCGGGCGGGGCGACGCTCGCGACGGCGACGCGGGAGCTGGCCGAGGCGATCGCCCGGGAATGGGAGAGCCGGCCCGTGGGCGAGGCGATCCGCCCGGAGGACCTTCCGCTGACCCGGCTCGCGGCGACGGCGCAAGAGCGGATCGCGCCGGCGAAGGGGCCGACGGCGGCCGCGGTGGCGGCTTACGGGAAGACCGATCTGCTCTGCTATCGCGCGGCGGCGCCGGAGGCGCTGGTGCAACGGCAGGAGGCGGCGTGGCAGCCCTGGCTCGAGTGGGCGGCGCGCGAGCTGGAGGCGCGGCTCCTGGTGGCAAGCGGCGTGATGCCGCTCAAGCAGGACCCGGCGGCGCTGGAGGCGCTTGACCGCGCCGTCGGAGCGGCGAGCGTGCCTTGCCTCGCGGCACTCGGGCTCGCCGTGCCGGCGCTCGGCAGCCTCGTCCTCGGGCTCGCGCTGGTGCGGGGCCGGCTCGGCCCCGCGGAGGCGGCAAAGGCTGCGTTTCTCGACGAGAGCTTCCAGGCGGAGATGTGGGGCGAGGATCGGGAGGCGGCGGAGCGGCGGGAAGCGGTCGGCGCGGAGATCGCGGTTGCGGCGCGCTTCGTGGCGCTCGCCGGGGAGCTTGCGTGAGGGCGCGGCTGCTCGTCATCGCCGGGCGCGTGCAGGGCGTGGGCTACCGCGACTGGATGGTGGTGCGGGCGCGGCGGCTCGGCGTCGTTGGCTGGGTGCGCAACCGCGGGGACGGGCTGGTCGAGGCGCTGGTGGCAGGCGAGGAGGCGGCGGTCGAGGAGATGCTGCGCGCGTGCCGGCGCGGCCCGAGGGGCGCCGAGGTCGTCAGCATCACCGAGGAATGGACGGAGCCGCCGGCGGATCCGGGGTTCTTTCGGCGATAGAGCGTTTCGCTGGGTACCCACGATCTGGCCCATCTAGGGGGGGATCGGACGGTTTTGCGAATGCCAATTATTCTCGTTGGGCGCCGTCGCCGAAGATTTCGGGCCAGGCAGCGAGCAGCGCGGCGTCGAGATCCTCCATGGTGGCGGGGCGGCCGAGGGCGGCGAGGCTGGTGACGCCGTGCTCGCGGATGCCGCAGGGAACGATGCCCTGGTAATGGGCGAGGTCGGGGGCGAGGTTGACGGCGACGCCGTGCGAGCTGACCCAGCGGCTGAGGCGGACCCCGATCGCCGCGATTTTTTTCTCCCCTCCCTCGTCTTTCACCCAGAGGCCGATGCGGTCCTCCCGCCGCTCGGCCGCGACGCCGAGCCGGGCGAGCGCGCGCATCACCCACTCCTCGAGCGCGTGGACGTAGGCGCGAGCGTCGCGCGGCGGCAGAGTTCCGTGCGCGCGGGCGAGGTCGAGCATCACGTAGGCGATGCGCTGGCCGGGGCCGTGATAGGTCCATTGGCCGCCGCGGCCGGTGCGGAAGACGGGAAACCGCCCGGGGGCGGTGAGGTCCTCGGCGCGGGCCGAGGTGCCGGCGGTGTAGAGGGAGGGGTGCTCGAGGAGCCAGACGAGCTCGCGCTCGGTGCCCGCACGGATGGCGGCCGCGCGCGCCTCCATCCGGGCGAGCGCCTCTTCGTAGGGAACGAGGGCGGCGGCGCGCTCGAATGCCGGGTCCGGCGGCAATTGAAGGGTCAAATGGCATCCGCTATATCGCCTGCCTCCGGGTTTCCGGCGCAACCGCGCGCCGGGGGCCCGTCCGTGCGGGCGGTCGTGGCGGAATGGTAGACGCGCAAGCTTGAGGTGCTTGTGGGGGAAACCCCGTGGAAGTTCGAGTCTTCTCGACCGCACCAATCCGCCAAATTGCGACCCTCCGTTGCCGGCTGCTCCATTGCCAGGGCGGGCCGTTCCGCCGATGGTCCCGCCGTTACGGCAGGAGTGAGCGATGGACGAGACCATTCGCAAGGAAGCGCTCGACTATCACCGGCTGCCGCAGCCGGGAAAGCTCACCATCGAGCCGACCAAGCGGATGGCGACGCAGCACGACCTGGCCCTCGCCTATTCGCCGGGGGTGGCGGCCGCTTCGCTCGCGATCGCGGCCGATCCGGCCTCCGCCTACGACTATACCACGCGCGGCAACCTGGTGGCGGTGATCACCAACGGCAGCGCGGTGCTCGGGCTCGGCAATATCGGGCCGCTGGCGGCGAAGCCGGTGATGGAGGGCAAGGCGGTCCTCTTCAAGAAGTTCGCCGGCATCGACGTGTTCGACATCGAGGTGGACGCCGCCGACCCCGAGCGCTTCGTCGAGGTGGTGGCGGCGCTGGAGCCGACGTTCGGCGCGATCAACCTCGAGGACATCAAGGCGCCCGAGTGCTTCGCGATCGAGACGGCGCTGCGGCGGCGGATGGGCATTCCGGTTTTTCACGACGACCAGCACGGCACCGCGATCACGGTGGCGGCGGCGGTGCGCAACGGGCTTCTCCTGCAGGAGAAGCGGCTGGAGGAGGCGAAGCTCGTCACCTCGGGCGCGGGCGCGGCGGCGCTCGCCACGATCGACCTCCTGGTCGCGATGGGGCTCAAGCCCGGGAACGTCACGCTCACCGACATCAAGGGCGTGGTGCATGGCGGGCGGGCGGGGCTCGAGGGCGAGAATCTCGTCCGTTACGCTAGAGAAACGCCGGCGCGGCGGCTCGAGGAGGTGCTCGACGGCGTGGACGTGTTCCTCGGCCTCTCGGCGCCGCGCGTGCTGAAGCCCGAGTGGCTGGCGAAATTCGCCGCCCGCCCGCTGATCCTCGCACTCGCCAACCCCGAGCCCGAGATCATGCCCGAGCTGGTGCTTGCGGCGCGGCCGGATGCGATCGTCGCGACCGGGCGCTCGGACTATCCGAACCAGGTCAACAACGTGCTCGTCTTTCCCTTCGTCTTTCGCGGCGCGCTCGATGTCGGCGCGCGCACGATCGACCAGGGGATGGAGATCGCCGCGGTGGAGGCGCTGGCCGGGCTCGCGCGGATGGAGGCGAGCGAGGCGGTCGCGGCGGCGTACGGCGGCGCGGCGCCGCTGTTCGGCCCCGACTACATCATCCCGAAACCCTTCGATCCGCGGCTGATCCTCGAGATCGCGCCGGCGGTCGCCGAGGCGGCGATGAAGAGCGGCGTGGCGCGGCGGCCGCTCGCCGACTGCGCCTCCTATCGCCGGGACCTCGAGCGCTTCGCGTTCCGCTCCGGCGCGCTGATGCATCCCGTGTTCCATACCGCCCGCAGCGCGCCGAAGCGTGTGGCCTACGCCGAGGGCGAGGACGAGCGCGTGCTGCGCGCGGTGCAGACGGTGCTCGACGAGGGGCTGGCGATCCCGGTTTTGGTGGGCAGGCGCGGGGTGATCGCCGAGCGCGTGCGCGAGCTGGGGCTCCGGCTTGCGCATCGGCGAGAACGTGGAAGTGCTCGACGCCGCCGCCGATTCGGCGCTGATCGAGGCGCTGCTGCCGGACTACGAGCGGCTGATCGGCCGGCACGGCATCCCGCCGGCGGACGCCGCCGTGCGGTTGCGGCGCATCGGCACGGTGCTCGCCGCGATGCTGCTCAATGCCGGGCGCGTCGATGCCGCGATCTGCGGCGGGACGGGGGAGTGGTGGCGGCACATGCAGCACGCGCTGCCGCTGGTGCCGCGGCTGGCCGAGGCGACGCGGGTCTATGCGCTCTCGGTGCTCATCCTGCGCAACGGCTCGCTCTTCGTCTGCGACACGCAGATGATCCTCGATCCGACGGCCGAGCAGATCACCGAGATGACGATGCTGGCGGCGACCGCGATGCAGAATTTCGGCGTGGTGCCGAAGGCGGCACTGCTCTCCCATTCGAACTTCGGAGGCTCGCGCTCGGATTCGGCGCGGAAGATGCGGGCGGCGCTCGCCATGATCCGCGCCCGCGCGCCCGATCTCGAGATCGACGGCGAGATGCAGGCGGACGCGGCACTCTCGGAGGCGATCCGCAACCGCGCGGTGCCGGACGCGCGGCTCACCGGCTCGGCCAACCTCCTGGTGATGCCCAATCTCGATGCCGCCAGCATTGCCTTCAACATGCTGAAGGCGGCCGCGGAAGGGCTCACCGTGGGGCCGCTGCTGCTCGGGCTCGCCAAGCCGCTCAACGTGCTGGTGCCGAGTGTGACCGCGCGCGGGATCGTCAACGTGACCGCGATCATGGTGCGCGCGGCGCAGGAGCGGGCGAGGGAGCAAGCGGCGGCCGATGCAGTGGCAGGACCGGATCGATAATTACGTCCGCGAGACGGGGTTTCCGCGCAGCCTCTTCCTCTCCGGGGAGGGCCGCGTGGTCGGCACCTGGATCATGGGGAACGACTATCGGGTGAAGTCCGCCTATTACGGCGGCTACCCGGCGGGATATCTCCGCCGCATCCGCGCGCTCTTCCCGGACAAGCGGCGGGTGCTGCATCTCTTCTCGGGCAAGGTCGATCTCGGGGCGCTGCCGGGCGACACGGTCGATATCAACCCCAAGCTCAAGCCGACCTACATCGACGACGCGCAGAAACTGAGCGCCGTTCCGCTGGAATCCTACGATCTGGTGCTGGCGGATCCGCCCTACAGCGTCGAGGACGCGGAGCGCTACCGGACGACGATGGTCAAGCGCAACACCGTCCTCCGCGCATTGCGCGCGTCTCGCCCGGAACGCATATCGTCTGGCTGGACCAGGTGCTGCCGATGTACCGCAAGGATGCGTTCGCGATCGAGGCGGTCATCGGGATGGTGAAATCGACCAATCACCGCTTTCGCGTGGTGACGATCTTCCGCCGGCTAGGACCGGCGGAGCGGCAGGGTCTTCGAGCAAAATCACCGGGCCAGGCTCCAGCCCTGGCTGGATAAAAGCCGGGGGCAACGTCACTGCACCTCCCGCCGCCGTCAGAATTTTTCCTGGACGCGAGCTGGCCCCCGCGAGGCCGTGCCGGGCAAGCGCTTTTGGCGGTCCGGGGCGCTAGAGGGATGGGATCGCTCGCGCTCACCCATCCCGTTCTAGGTCATTGTCTTATCGCGTGATTCAGACCTACGGCGATTCCGCCTTCGGTCATCACGCTCTAAAGGACTGGCAAAGGTAAGGACGATGCCTTACATTGGGCCGCGAGGAGACCAGCCATGTCTGTGATCGAAGAGGTCTGCACCATCACCGCCAAAGGCCAGACGACCGTGCCCAAGGCGATCCGCCGAGCGCTCGGCGTCAGCTATGGCGGCCGTATCACCTTCCGGGTCGAGGACGGCACTGTCAGCGTTCACGCCGCTGCCGAACCGGAGGAGGACCCGGCCCTGGCCCCGTTCCTGGCCCTGCTTGAGCGCGATATCGCGGCCCGGCCGGAGGCCCTCGTCCCGTTCACATCGGAGCTGGCCGCCTGCATGACGGCAGCGACGGAGGGGGTGGAGATCGATCCCGACACGCCGATCGACGGCGAGGTGGCGCTGTAGCCCGACCTTGCTGCAACGCCACGGCTGGCGGCTGGCCGGTCACCCACTGCTGCTCGACCAGCTCGACAGGCTGATTGCCGCGGCCGAGCGTGCCCGGCAGTCCGATCCGGCGGGCTGGCAGGGCAACGCCAACGTCAAGCTGCTGGCCGTCCTGCGCGATCTCATGCTCGATCGTGTGCCGCGCGGCCCGCTGGCGGCCGAGTTCCGGCAGGGCAACACGCTCGGCCCGGCGCACCGGCACTGGTTCCGTGCCAAGTTCGGCGCCAACCGGTTCCGGCTGTTCTTCCGTGCCGATTCGACGTCGCGGATTGTGGTCTATGCCTGGGTCAACGACCGCGACACGCTGCGCAAGGCCGGCGCCGCGAGCGATCCTTACGCGGTGTTTGCCCGCATGCTGGCCCATGGCAACCCGCCGGATGACTGGCCGAAGCTGCTCGCCGCAGCGCAGGACCCGGCGGCGATGCAGCGCTTCGCGGCGGTCGCACCCAACCCCTGACCCAGGGGCGGTATCAAACCGGTGGCAGGGGCGATGCCCTGCGACGGCACCGTTTTTGGTTCCATGGCGATGCCGTTGTGTTGCCGTCGCGGTTCGGTCGTGTTGCCGTCAGTCTCGTCCATATGGACCAACGCATCCTTGCTGCTTTTGGCGCGGCTTGTTTTCACCTCACGGCGGCGTTACCGGGGGCTTCGGCACCGCGGGTGCAATGGTGCCGAAGGCGGCGCTGCTCTCGCATTCGAACTTCGGAGGCTCGCGCTCGGATTCGGCGCGGAAGATGCGGGCGGCGCTGGCGATGATCCGCGCCCGCGCGCCCGATCTCGAGATCGACGGCGAGATGCAGGCGGACGCGGCACTCTCGGAGGCGATCCGCAACCGCGCGGTGCCGGACGCGCGGCTCACCGGCTCGGCCAATCTCCTGGTGATGCCGAACCTCGATGCCGCCAGCATTGCCTTCAACATGCTGAAGGCGGCCGCGGAAGGGCTCACCGTGGGGCCGCTGCTGCTCGGGCTCGCCAAGCCGCTCAACGTGCTGGTGCCGAGTGTCACCGCGCGCGGGATCGTCAACGTCACCGCGATCATGGTGCGCGCGGCGCAGGAGCGGGCGAGGGAGCAAGCGGCGGCCGATGCAGTGGCAGGACCGGATCGATAATTACGTCCGCGAGACGGGATTTCCGCGCAGCCTCTTCCTCTCCGGGGAGGGCCGCGTGGTCGGCACCTGGATCATGGGGAACGACTACCGGGTGAAGTCCGCCTATTACGGCGGCTACCCGGCGGGATATCTCCGGCGCATCCGCGCGCTCTTCCCGGACAAGCGGCGGGTGCTGCATCTTTTCTCGGGCAAGGTCGATCTCGGCGCGCTGCCGGGCGACACGGTCGATATCAACCCGAAGCTCAAGCCGACCTACATCGACGACGCGCAGAAGCTGAGCGCCGTTCCGCTCGAATCCTACGACCTGGTGCTGGCGGATCCGCCCTACAGCGTCGAGGACGCGGACCGCTACCGGACGACGATGGTCAAGCGCAACACCGTGCTCCGCGCATTGCAGCGCGTCTCGCCCGGAACGCATATCGTCTGGCTGGACCAGGTGCTGCCGATGTACCGCAAGGATGCATTTTCGATCGACGCGGTCATCGGGATGGTGAAATCGACCAACCACCGCTTTCGCGTGGTGACGATCTTCCACCGCCTGCCACCGTCGGAGCCGCCGGGTCTTCAAGCAAGGCCCGGGAGACGCCGTCCGCCGGCATTTTCGGCGGGTGGAAGCGCAGCGGGATGACGATCAGCCCGGCCGCGATCGCCATCACGCCGGCGACGCCGATCGCGTACCTATCTCCCCCCGGAGCGTGAGAAATGCGGGCTGGAGGGTGTTATGAATCCAACCGACGGTTGCGGCCGCGGCTAATAGACGGCTTGGGTGGGGAGCGGACCTTCCCCGACACGGGCCCCGACAGCGTGGCTGCGTCGGGAGCAGACTCTGATCGCGGAGCGTCTCCAGCGATCTGTACCGGCCCGGGCAGGGCGGGGCACCCTGCAGGGGCCCTAACCCGGGCGCCGGTCCACCGCATGAGATGGCATCGGTACGAGCATCAGGTCATGTTGCAGCGTCGGCGAACCGAGCGTAAGCGTGGGCCGAGCAGCTTTTCGGTCACATGGCACGGGGCTCGGGAGATGAAAATAACCCACAACGGCCCGCAAAGCGTGGGACAAGTGGCCGATGCCTTTGAGTTTGGAAACCTGTTTCTGTCGCCCGAAGAGTATCAGCGCGAGAGCGCCTGGGATATCGACCAGAAGCGACTCTTAATCGATACGATCTTCCGGCTACTCGACATCCCGAAATTTTACCTTTGGCGCGTCGATACAAGGACCCTTGCGAGTTACCCCGCCGGAGCCATGAGGGATCACTACGCCCAATTACTGAACGAGCAACGCGCAAGCGGCGACTTCGACCCTTACGTTCTGGAGGTGGTCGATGGGCAGCAGCGCGTCCGGACGATCCTTGAATATATGGGGAGGCGGCCCCGGTACGGGTGGCAATATCGCGGGAGCTGGCTGGACCCGTTCGAGGCCATGCCAACCACACCACTCGCGCAGGGCCGCCCGTACGCAAATCTGAGCTTCGATCATCAGCTCAAATTCAAGCAATACAGCCTCTCGATGATGGTGCTGGAGGACGCGACCATCGACGAAATACGAGATATGTTCCTTCGGTTGCAGAATGGCACGCCGCTGAACGCCCAGCAAAAGCGAGACGCGATGGGGTCAGATGTCGGGCGAGCGGCGCGGCTAATTTCTGAGCTCCCTTTCTTCACTACGGCGGTCCCGTTCGATAACGAATTGGGGGACCATCGCCGCGTCGCCTCGCAAATGCTTTTGCTTGAATACCGGGACCGGATATCGCCCTGCACGTCCCAGCGCTTAGATGGGTTCTACCGCGACTATTGTCAGGGGCGGCAGCTTGATCCCGCCTTGGTTGGCAAGGTCCGAGGCATGGTGACGATGCTGGGGCAGGTTTTTCCGGTGCAAAACCCACACCTGAACCGGACCTACGCCCTCAGCCTATATTGGTTGATGTCGAGGATCAGCCAGGACTACACTATTGCCGCCACCGAATTCCCAAAAATTCGGGTGAATTTCGAACGGCTCGACGCCCAGCGCCTCCTGGCCCGCGAGCGGGAATATGGTGACAAGCCGAATGACGAGCCATTCGAGGAATTGAGCATATCGATGTCATACGGCACCGACGGGTCGGAAAAAATCCAGGCTCGCCATGATATTCTGAGCCAATTCCTTTTCGAAGGCGCAACCCTAGAACCGAGGCTGCAGCTCGACCCCAACCGGCTGTTCTCGTATGAGGAAAAGCTGATCTTATACCATCTCGCCGGAGGCAAGTGTCAGCTCTCGCTCAATGGCGTGCCCTGCGGTCGCGCGGTTCCGTTCGATATTGCGGCGATCGACCACATCGTTCCGCACAGCAAGGGCGGCAAAACGGAGCTAAGCAATGGCAGATATACCGCTGGTGCTTGTAACATTGCCCGTGGCGTCAGGAACGACTTTGACCCGACGACCGAATGCCTTGTCGTGCGCCAAGTCGCGGCGGGGGCCGCCGAAGCGCCTGCGGCAGGTGGCCAGTTTCAAGAAGGCGTCAGCTCTGGGGCGCGAGGAGCCGAGACCGGCGACTGATGCCAAGGGCCGCCTCGGGTCGGAGCCGGGGGCGGCAGGCCGCCGTGCGGCCCTGCGGCCGTTGAGCGCAGGAAGCGCATCTTCGCGAGCTTTGGCTGCAAACATCGAAGCCGAATTCGGCACCCGGGAGCCCCGGCAGCGCTCCATCGCCGTTACAGTGTGGCACCGAAATAGATCCAGCCAGCTAGCCAAAGAGCCACGCCGGCGAGCGCGCCGCACACGGCACCGGGGATCCAACCGCTCCGCCGCGGCCGGGCGCCGGTCAGCGCTCCTGCGAGGAGTCCCGGCAAGCCCCGTTGCTGCGACGGCAAGGCGGCCTTGGGGAAGCCCGGAGTCGGAGGCAGGTCAGAGATAGCCCGGGCAACAAATCCGCGGAGGCAAACGCCGCAGGCAGCCCTGAAGGGTAAGGGCTGGCTATCCAGGCCTCGCCACCTGGCTACCGTGGTCCCGGGTGGCTCGCGGACACTTCGGCTCCTCCCTAGGCAGGGAGCGGATAGGCGTCCCTGCGAGGGGCACCTGACCAGAATCCACGAGGCCTCCTAGGCGCAAGTGGGCGCACTGATTTTGTTAGTGCCACACGCCACTGGGGTTGAAAGTGCTCCGCCTGCCGAGCGAGCTGGATACCTCCCAAATACGAACGGAGATTTGGTCGTTTGTACCAGCTCCCACCAGCGTTGTTTTGAACGACGTTGGAACGTTCGCTCCGAACGACTTGAAAAACTCCTTATAGAAAGGGCGGAAACCGAGTTGGCAGTCCTTCACCTTGATCTCTATGCCCGGCTTCTTTATGCCGAATCGGAGCAGCCGCTTTGTAAACGAGCTCCGTGCTCCGCCGACATTTATAGCGAGGTCCCTGAAGTTGCGTTCGTACTGTTCTTTCAACCCCGCGATCAAGAGAAAGCGCTTTACCTGCCGCCGTTCGACTCTGATGCACTCAAGGCGCAGTAGGTCATTTATGATTCGCTGCTTGCTGTAAGGTGTCTCCGCTATCCACTTGCATTCTATTGCTACTTCGATATAAGTTTTATCCCTTGTCAGAAGAGCGTAGTCGATCTGTCTCGGCCGCCCGTGTCCCGGAGTCTGAAGGACGGGATGATCCACCTCGGTCTTTAGCTCTCCCGAATGTCGGTGAATGAGGTACTCGGCGACCGGCTGGCCTAGATAGGATTCGGAGAGCAGAGTCTCTCGGCCACAGAGAATCTGGTACGAGAGCCACCGATTGACCGCCTTCGCAATTGTCGGCAGTTCTGCAGCATCCATAAAGCAAAAATCCGCCCGTCAAGCTGGCTGTTGTGCGCTTTGGACCCTGTGTTATGTGGCGGGATCGGGTGGGCATTTGTCAACTGTCGTCGTGCCTCTGGGCTTATGGCCCGCTTTGGGTCGAGATCGGAAGTCCGATCCTGGCTCGGCCGCCCGATAACGCAACCATAGGTCGAGTTCATACAACCCGCCCTAGCTTTTTGTTTTCCCGCGTGATCGAACGCCTTCGGTTCATCCACCTCCGGCGATCGCGCTCTGGAGCGCCTTAGAGGCGCGAGACTTGCGGCGCACGGTTTCGGCTACGCCCAGCAGGCCGGTGAAGAGCGGAGCCAAGGAGGACGGCTCGGGCACGGGCGAAGGCGCGCGGGCAGCACAGGGGCCGACAGCGCAAGCTCACCGCGCAGCAGCAGAAGGAAGCCCGGCGGCGGCGGGCCGAAGGGGCCACGCTCAAGGAACTGGCGAAGGGCTACAACGTGGGGCTGGGGACGATTTCGCGGTTGGCAAATTGAGCCTGCGCGTCTTGCCTGAAGAACTTGAGACGCTTTCTGGAGGAAAGCGAGCGATGCGTCCATTCATGTGCGACGGCGATCCCCTGGCTTGTAAAGCCTTCATTGTCGGAATAAACGCACCGCCGGACGTTTCGTCCGGACCGCATCCGCATCCGCTATCCTTGAGAAGGTGGTCCGTGGGCGACAAGCGTTAGAGTTCGGTACACTCGCCGGCATAGAGTGGGCACCGTGATCGGGAAAGCTAAAGGACATGGCCGAAACCGCATTCAACCTGGACGGATACCTGAACCGGATCGGCTATGCCGGCACGCGGGAGGCGAGCCTGCCGGCGCTGCGCGGGATGATCGCGGCGCACAGCGCGTCGATCCCGTTTGAAAACATCGATCCGTTCCTGGGGCGGGCGCCGAAGCTGGATGTCGCCTCGCTGCAGGCGAAGATGGTTGCCTCCCGGCGCGGCGGATACTGCTTCGAACACAACGCCCTGCTGCGTGCCGGCCTGATCGCGCTCGGGTTTGACGTGACGAGCCTGGTGGCGCGGGTGGTCCTCGGGGGCTCGGCGGATGCGTTTACACCGGCAACACACATGATTCTGCGGGTTGACTTGCCGGAGGGGCCATTCCTGGCGGATGTGGGGTTCGGGCACCAGACGGCGACCCTACCGTTGCGTCTGCAACCGGGTCTGGAGCAGCAGACGCTGCATGAGGCCATGCGGCTGAGACCGGCGAACGAGGAGTTGGTGCTGGAGGCGAGGCTCGCGGGCAGTTGGCAGCATCTGTATCGGTTTTCGCTGCGACCGACACCGGACATTGATTACGAGGTGGGGAGCTGGTTCTGCGCCACGTGTCCTGGATTGTTTACCGAGAACCTTATTGTGGCCCGGGCGGGAGCTGAGCGGATGCGGCACACGTTTCTGAATGGCCGGGTGACCGTGCGGCGGGACGGTGAGGTCGTGGAGCGGCGGGTGGTGGAGGGGGAACGTGCGCTCGCGCTCGCGCTGGCGGAGCCGTTTCAGTTGACGTTGCCCGACGAGGGGGTTGCCGCGCTTTGGCGGCAGATGAGTGAGAAGGGTATTTTGGGGGCGTCGAATCCGATTTTTGGGTGACCCCTCACCTGGGCTGACGATGAAGAACCGAGGGGCAAGTTGGGGTTACGTCGTAGAACGGGCAGGATAGCATGGCTGGTGGCATCGCCGGGGGCGACGACCGGCGGCACCGACGGCGGAAGTGCTACTTGCCGTAATCGATGATCCGCGACAGGCGGGGATGACTCGCCCGCCCCGGTATGACCATCGCTCGACTTTCCATAAAGCCGCTTTTGAGATAGTAGCCCGGGTGCCTCGTGCGGGGAGGCGTTCCGGGAAGCGGCGAGCCCTGCCGACAGAGTGATGCACGATAGAATGCCCTATGTCTAAACGCATTGATCCCACCTGGATAGTTGTCGACAGCATCGAAAACGCTTCGCAGGACCGCTGCGTCGACTTGTTCCGGCGTCCAGACGGTACATTCGGCTTCGAGGAGTTTCGTCGTGACGTCGAGGACGCCGGCGTCTGGACAGAAGTCCAGTATTATTCGCATGCAGTATACCGATCGAGGCAAGCGGCTCACGATGCCGCGATGCGTGCGGTCGTTTGGTTGACGTCGGTGCGAGCGAGGTAGTGGCGCGACCGGCGAGCCTGCATCGCCGCCCTGGCCAACCAACCTTGCCTCGGGTCGGTCAGAATTTCATGAGCGGGGCATTATGCCAACGGAGAGGTATCGTATCGGCGAGGCAATGCAGGCACGTATCGATGGCTGACGTCAGCGCCAACCGAGGGCGGGCGCGACGTGGGTGAGAATCGCCTCGATCACATGCGCATTGTAGGCGACGCCCAGCTGATTCGGGACCGTCAGCAGCAGCGTGTCGGCCTCGGCGATGGCCTCGTCCCTCCTGAGCTGCTCGACGAGGACGTCCGGCTCGGCGGCATAGCTACGACCGAAGATTGCTTGCGTCTTTTCGTCGATAAAGCCGACCTGGTCCTCTTCCTCGCGCCCGCGTCCGAAGTAGGTGCGATCGCGATCGTCCACCAGCGCGAAGATGCTGCGGCTGACCGAGACGCGCGGTTCGCGCGCATGGCCGGCCTCCTTCCACGCGATGCGGAAAGCGCGGATCTGGGCGGCCTGCTGGACGTGAAAGGGCTCTCCGGTCTCGTCGTCCTTCAGGGTCGAGCTTTGCAGGTTCACCCCGAGCTTCGCAGCCCAAGAAGCTGTGGCGTTGGAGCCGGCCCCCCACCAGATCCGGTCGCGCAGGCCCTTCGAATAAGGCTCGGGGCGCAACAGGCCCGGCGGATTTGGGAACATCGGCCGTGGGTTTGGTTGCGCGAAGCCCTCGCCGCGCAGCACGTCGAGGAACGCCTCCGCGTGGCGCCTGCCCATCTCGGCGTCACTCTCGCCCTCGGCCGGGCTGTAGCCGAAATAGCGCCACCCCTCGATCACCTGCTCGGGCGAGCCTCGGCTGATCCCCAGTTGCAGGCGCCCGCCGGCGATGAGGTCGGCCGCGCCCGCGTCCTCGGCCATGTAAAGCGGGTTCTCGTAGCGCATGTCGATGACCGCCGTGCCGATCTCGATGCGGTTGGTCTTCGCGCCCACGGCCGCCAGAAGCGGGAACGGCGAAGCGAGCTGGCGGGCGAAGTGATGAACGCGGAAATAGGCCCCATCCGCGCCCAGCGCCTCGGCCGCAACGGCCAGGTCGATGGATTGCAGGAGCGCGTCGGCCGCCGAGCGCGTCTCTGACTGCGGCGAGGACGTCCAATGCCCGAACGAGAGGAAGCCGATCTTCTTCATGCCGACGCAGCCTACCGACGTTCCGGGCCTAAGTCAGCAGGACGGGGGTCGCCGGATTGGCCGCGAAGGCGCCACCACCTTGTGGCGCTGAACGTCCGGTTCAGGGACCAACCGGTCGGCGGTCCGGCGGCCGAGTTGGTTAATTTTCTTTTTTCTTCTTTCTTCTTTTTTTTTTCTTTTTTTTTTTTTTTTTTTTTCTTTTTTTATCTATTTTTATTTCTTTTTTTTTTTTTTTTTTTTTTTTCTCATCCATCTCTTTTCTTCTATTATCTTTATCTTATTACTTGTTATTTTTCTCCCGTCTGATGTTGACTTGGAGACCTGCTGCTGCTGAGACACAGCTGCTTTCCTCTGATCCTGACGCAAGGCTCGCTCTGGTGCTTTCTCCGCTACCGTGGTGTTGCGGCGTCACTTCATCTTATGCTGCTCCTTGTCATGACGTGCGTCTCCCGGTTGGTGCTGGCTTATACTGTGTCTCGCGTGGTTGCCGCCATCTCCCAAATGTTTCTACTATGATCATGCTACCACCACTGCAGCGACAGGGCGGGAGCCAGTCTGAGGGCTCTGTCTCTTCTAGCTGCTCCAGCTACTATGCCACTTCAAACAGTTCTCTTTCACACTTGATATTTTCCTTACTTTCTTAACTTTCTATCATACCTTAATATCTTATGCTTTGGAATCCATGCAGCAATACATATAGCAGTAATCTTCGGATGAACTCTTGTGGCGCTAGCGTCATTACTCTTTGCCTCTCCTTACCATCTCTTCTTTAATCTTTGTATCGAAAGTTGACTCCGGTCTCTTCGAACCCAATCACACGATGGTTCGAGATGGCGACCCGGTGGGTGTATCTCGAGAGGTAGGCGAGAACGGCCTCCTTTCCTTAGAACTGTGTCTTGTCATATACCACTAATCTCTTCTTCCTTATCTCAGCAAGATGACTCAGTAACAGTCGGTGTTCTGTGAGATCGGCCCTGTTGCCTAAGAAATCTAGTCTTCCTTTCTCATATAACTCTATCTGCCTCGTGAGGAACAATCTTCTTTATATTGCTCCCATCACCCTCACCGTCAGCAGTAATGCTTGACTCTATGATACCCATCTTTTCCCCTCTATTTAAATTCCTTCTCCCGGCACTATCATGTATATATGTAGATATTTAGTCATTACCTATTCCCATTTGTATAGCACTTCTGTTATTCCTATTCTCTCTCCTAGTTTCCTTTTTTCATTCTCTATCTTCATCATCTTCTCCTACTCCTCTCTTAACATCAGATCGTAGACGATCTCCTTGTTCTGCTCTTCTATGTCTTCTATCTCTTCCTTCAGCTTGTAGACTACATATTAGTATCCTATCTGCAGCAGTTCTTCTTCTCGTTCGGCCAGCCAGACGCGTTCAGCGGCTCCCTGGCACTTCGGGCAATGTCGGTTGCGGCAACTGTTGTAGGCATGCGCTGATGCCCGCAGTCCTCACAGGCATCGACATGTCCGCCTAGCGCCGCCGTGCGGCAGTTCTCTATCGCCGACATGACCTTGAGCTGTGTCACTTAGATGGCCGTCCTGTACGGCACTATATCCTGCACCTTCAGCCTGGAAGATATCGGCGACCTCTATCGAGGTGCGCAAGCCGGTTCAGCCTCTGGGTTCCTCGCCCTGCATCAGCTATGCCAAATGCTCCAGAGGCTGGTCACCGAACGATCGTCTTGGTCGCAACGCGCGCTTAAAGCGCAGTCGTATCTAGCTTGCTGTGCCCCAGCAGTACTTATATGACGCTGATATCTACATCCTGTTCCAGCAGATGTGTTGCGAAGCTGTGTCGCAGCGTATGTGGCTATACCCGCTTCCTGATCCCAGCCGCTTCGGCCGCCTCATGGGTCGCGCGGTTGATCTGCCTGGTCTAGATCGGATCTGTGCTACTGCGCCCTGTGACAGCCAGTCATGCCGCAGCATGACCCCGCGTCGCTTGCCTTCCTCCCACCACAGCCGCTACAGCGTGAGGAGCTGGGGTGACAGCATGGCGTTGCGGTCCTTGCGCCCCTTGCCCTGCTCTACGCAGATCAGCATGCGCTTGCTGTCTATATCATCTACCTTGAGGCTGGCCACTTCCGACACGCGCAGGCCCGCACCATAGGCGGCGCCAAGTATCGCCTTGTATTTGGACCCGGTGCTGCTTCGAGCAGCCGGCCTACTTCCTCGACAGTCAGCACTGCTGGCAGCTTGAGCGGGTAGCGCGCCAAGACCAGGCGGCGCGACAGGTCCGGCCGGTCAAGCGTGACGGTGAAGAAGAAACGCAGTGCCGAGACCGAGCAGTTGATCGTAGGTGGCTGTACGCCGCTCTCGTGCTGGTGCACCTGAAACCGGCGAATATCCTCAGCCGTCGCCGTATCGGGCGACCGCCCGAGGAAGGCG
Organism: uncultured Pseudomonadota bacterium; assembly: GCA_963745975.1. Classification (GTDB taxonomy): domain Bacteria; phylum Pseudomonadota; class Alphaproteobacteria; order Acetobacterales; family Acetobacteraceae; genus JAKAWQ01. The sequence continues at coordinate 254,690 of CAVUZJ010000005.1, read as the reverse complement.
GCGAAGCTGCGCACAACGCGTATGTAGTCGCGCTGGGTATCTGATCGCAGGCCGCGCATTGCCATATCGCCGAGCATACGTTGGCGCAGCGCACTGACGGGGCGGTCGATCGTTGAAACAGGCATCGGAAGTTCCTCTCAGGTTGAGGGAACTCCAATGCTCGCGAGGTAATCTCGCCCTGCTCAAGTGTTAGGGACGGCGCGCTGAACCGACCGCCGGCGCGTTCACGCGTGACTACTACTGCCGGATCACTACTGTCCCAACAAGTGGTGAGGTCCAGGGCTCGGCCCCTGGCGGGGTTTGTGGCAGCGCCCCAATCTTCCTTTGCCTCAGCGGCAATTGATTGGGGCGACAACTTATAACTCAACCACAGCACCAATCCCGCGGAGCGGTTCGTGCTTGGGTCGAGATCGGAGGTCCGGTCCTGGCTCGGCCGCCCGATAACGCGACCATGGGTCGAGTTCATGGCACCCTGGTGCTGAAAACCTGACGCCTGGTACCCTGGGCGGGCGAGCTGGAAACGTAATTCGTCTGGGAAATCGAACGGCCTCTGCCAAGCGAGCGGCTCCGCTGATATGACTTGGGAATGTTGAAGCTCTCGTGCCTCTGCGGCCAAGTCCGCATCGAAATCCCAAAGCGGCCGGACTTCATCAACGAGTGCAACTGCACTCTTTGTAGCAAGTCGGGCGCCCGCTGGGGCTATTTCCATCCGTCGGAAGTCAGCGTCGTGGGAACGACGAAGGGATATAGCCGGGAAGACAAAGAAGACCCGGCTTCAGAAATCCATTTCTGTGCAAATTGTGGTTCAACGACACATTTTACTTTGACCGCAAGCGCCGTATCGAAATTCGGGAACATCCAGATGGGCGTCAATGTGCGCCTTGCGGATGAGAAGGACCTCGCCGGAGTGGAATTGCGCTATCCTGACGGACGAGCTTGGCCGGGCAAGGGCGCCTTCGGATATGTGCAGGAGGCGCGGATCATCGGCTCATGAGCGGGTTCGGGATGACCGCTTTGTGACGAGTGCCGGTCGGTCTTGAACGACCGCAAATTGAGCGCGAGCGAACCTCTCGCTCTTGGGTACCAAGTGTCAGATTTTGACCGCTGGAGCGGGCTGGGTGAGTGCCAAGGGAACCCATCCCGCTGTAGCTTTTTGTCTTCTCGCGTGGTCTACGCCGTCGGTTGATCCGCCTCCGGCGATCGCTCTTCGAGTCTTTGTTTTCCCGCGCGATTCACGCCTCCGGTTTATCCACCTTCGGCGATCGCGCTTCTAGAGCGCCTTAGAGGCGCGAGACTTGCGGCGCACGGTTGCGGCTACGCCCAGCAGGCCGGTGACGAGCAGAGGGAGGGAGGACGGCTCGGGTACGGGCGAGACGGTTGAGGTGAATGTCGCCGTGTCGCTGGAAGTCCAGAAATCGAAGGTGCCGCCGCTGGTGGCGAAGAGTGTGGATGACGCGGGGACCTCCGTGTCGTCGGTGACCGAGATGTCGGAGTCGAGAGCGTAGCCGACGAACGGATCGTTAAAGCCGAAGACGGCGGCGATATTGACGTTCAGCGGGGTCAATTGCTCGAAGCCTGCGATGGAACCGGGCACGACGAAGGCTTCAACGGTGCCTGAGAATGTCTCTACGGGGCCTGATCCTTCCTGGACGGTGGCAGAGCTGAGAAGCAGCGTGTACTCGTCGGCGGCGCTGTTGAATACGACGTTGTTGGTGTTCCCGGTTCCGGTGATGGTGATGTTTTCGGTGGTGTAAGGCGAGGGACCGTACAAACTGCTCCCGGTGAGGGTCTCGGTGAAGGTGATGGGGTCAGCGTGGGCCGTGAGAGCAACGCCCGACAGGAGAAGACCACCCAAGGCAAGGCAAGTGGATTTCAACGTGACGCTCCATGATCGGGACAGGTTGCCGGCGTGCTGATTGGTTCGCATACATCCGCTCCTTGCGCCGGAATCCCGGCGCATGCGGCGACGCAAGAATTGCACCAACTCCAACCGCCTAGAGCGGGATGGGTTCGCCTCCGCTCACCCGTCCCGCTCTAGGTCTTTGTTTTTCCCGCGTGATTCACGCCTTCGGTGATTCCACCTCCGGCGATCACGCTCTAAGCAACTCTAGGGTGTTATCGGCGGCTCAGCGCATGAGGCAGTGAAGCTGTCAATTATGCCGACGGTTTTCTGTATCGGAATGTGTCGCCGGCACTCCGCCAGCGGCTTGCCGCTCACTGCTTCATCAATGTGGATCGGCAGAAAACAGCGTTCGTGGTCATGAGCATTGAACTCGAATCGCAGCGATCAATCGCTTTACAGGAGAGGCGGCCGGGCTGACACCGGACACCGTCGCTGTCGCGCGGCAGCAATTTTTGGGAATCGGATCAGATGCGCCAGTCGATCGGGTAGTTCACGATAGGGATGAAACTCACGCCGACGGCTTCGGCGTCGCGGCGGGCGTTGATCGTCATCTCACGCAGTTCCGCCATTTGCCGCGCGTGCGCGTCGCTCTCCCACAAGCTCACATGGACGATCGAGCCTGACGGCGAGGTCCCCGCGAAGTAGGCGGACAGGCCGGGCAGACGACCGATTGCCGGAATGAGATAGGCGCCGGTGTCCTCTGTCATTCGCTTGACCTCGGGAAAGCGGCCGGGGTCGAAGGTAGCGAGAGACACGCGGACAACAGCTGGCTGGGAGGGACGTGAGGGCATTGCTTCAATCCTTTCGTTCGGTTGATCCCCGATCGCCGGACCCATGAGTGGTCCGATGGGTGGTGTCGCAGTTTGGAGTTCGGCTGGTGGCCCCCACCTCACCCTGCCCTCTCCGCCCCCAGGGGCGGAGAGGGAAAGTAAGGGCCCTCTCGTGCCCCCAGGGGCGGAGAGGGAAAGTAAGGGCCCTCTCGTGCCCCCAGGGGCGGAGAGGGAAAGTAAGGGCCCTCTCGTGCTCCCAGGGGCGGAGAGGGAAAGTAAGGGCCCTCTCGTGCTCCCAGGGGCGGAGAGGGTAAGGGGGGGCGCTCTCCCCCACCCGGGGGCGGAGAGGGCGGGTCTTCAAGCAAGCCCCCGGAGGCGCCGTGCCCCCGGCGCTTTCGGTGGGTGGAAACGGAGCGGGATGATGATCAGCCCGGCCGCGATGGCCATCGCGCCGGCGACGCCGATCGCGAACGGGAAGCCGTGCCGGACGATCAGCAGCGTGGAGAGGATGCCGCCGTAGAGGCCGCCGGTGCCCTTGGCGATCGCGTACAGCACGCCGTAGTTCCCGCCCGCCGAGGCGCGGCCGTAATAGTGGCCGATGGTGATGGGAAAGAGCGAGAAGAGCGAGGCCCAGAAGAAGATCGCCGCGATCGCGGCGGCGACGAAGAGGACATCGCTGTGGACGAGGCCTGCGAAGACGGTGACGAAGAGCAGCAGGCCGGAGAGGATGTAGCTGAACACCATCATGTTCTCCGGGCCGAACCGGTCCGCGAGGCCGCCGAGTGCCAGCTTGCCGAAGCCGTTGGCGAGCGCGATGCCGCCGGCGGCGGCGGTCGCGGCGGTGGCGGTGAATTTGAAGCTGTCGGAATAGGCGACCATCTTGCTCATGCCCGCGAGCCCCGCGCTCGAGATCAGGACGAAGGACGCCATCAGGACCCACATCTGCCAGGTCGCGAGCGCTTCGCCGACGGAGAATTCGTGCGCCGACGGCCGGGCGAGGGAGGCTTGCTTGGGAGACCAGTCGCGCGGCGGGTCCTGCATGAAGAGCGCGGCGATCACCGAGACGCCGCCGATGATGGCCGCCATGGCGTAGATGACGTGGAAGAAGACGATGCTGGGCGCGGTGCGGGAGATGGCGCGGATCGGGAAGATGAAAGGCAGCGAGCCCCAGGAGAAGGCGCCCGCGATCAGGCCGGTCATCACGCCGCGCCGGTCGGCGAACCATTTGTTGCCGGTCGTTACGGCATTGTTATAGATGAAGCCGGTGAAGAAGCTGCCGAGACACCAAAGTGTCACGACCAGCGGATAGGACGGGCCGAGCGAGAGGGCGTAGATGCCGATGCCGGCGAAGACGCCGCTCACCGCGGTTGTCCAGCGCGGGCCGAAACGGTCGCGCAGCATGCCGCCGGGCAGCATGCCGACCGACTGGAAGATGATGAAGAGGGTGAAGAGCAGCGCGATCTGGGCGTGCGACCAGCCGTACACCCGGCCGATATGGCCGGAGATCGAGCTCCAGGCATATTCGAACGGGCTGATGACGAACATGGCGAAGAACGCGGCGACGAGGTTCACGTAGCGCCGGTGCGGGGCCTTTGTTGTTCTCATGGCGTTGTGGTCATGGCGTTGCTCCCCCGGGGCCGCCGGCCGGCGGCGGGCGCTGCACTCTCAGCGCATTTTGACCACCACCTTGATCGCGTCCTCGATCCGCTCGCGCGCGTATTTGATCGCCGTCGGCACCTCGGCGAGCGGAAAAGTGTGGGTGTGGATAAGCTTGGCGTTGAAGCGCTTCTGCTTCATGAGCGCGGCCGCGCGGTGGGTGGCACTCCGGCCCTCGCCGCGGATGCCGAAGACGTAGATGTTGTTGCGCACGATATAGGCGAGATCGACCGAGACCGGCTCGTGGGGAAAGGCGGCGAGGCAGATCCGCCCGCCGCGGGTGACCATGCGCGCCGCCTGGTCGAGCGCCTCGGCGGCACCCGAACATTCCAGCACGTACTGCACGCCCTTGCCGCCGGTGATGCGGCTCACCGCCGCCACCGGGTCCTCGCTTCTGACGTTCACCACCGCGTCGGCGCCGAGCTCGCGGCCCATCTCCAGCCTTCGCTCGCGCGTGCCGGTGAGGATGACGGGATCGGCGCCGAGCGCCTTGGCGACCGCCACGCCCATCAGACCGATCGGCCCGGGGCCGGTGACCACCACGCCCTCGCTCGCGATCAGCCCGCCCAGCACGTCGAGCCCGTACATGGCGGTGCCGGCGGTGACGATCAGCGTCGCCTCCTCGTCCGACATCTCGTCGGGCACGTGGACCATGGTGTTGACGTTGTTGACCGCGTACTCGGCGAAGCCGCCGTCGGTGGTGAAGCCGTTGGCGCGATGGCCCTTCGAGGGGAAGCCGTAGTTGAGGCAGGAGGTGTACATCCCCTCGCGGCAGCGCGGGCAGCGGCCGCAGCCGGCATGGATCTCGACGGCGATGCGCTCGCCGAGCGCGAACTCGTCCACCGTCGGGCCGAGCTTGACGATCGTGCCCATGTATTCGTGGCCGATGGTGAAGTTCTTGTTGAACGGGCGAGCTCGCCTTCGACCATCGCCGGCAGCCCGTGCTTCATGATCTCGATGTCGGTGGCGCAGATCGCGACCGCGTCCACGCGCACCAGCACCTCGCTGCGGCCGGGCTCGGGCACCGGCTTCTCGATCAGCGCGAGCTCGTTCGGACCGGCGAGCACCCAGGCCCGCATGGTGGGCGGGATTGCGAATTGGTTGCTGCGGGTCGCGGCGGGTGCGGACATGGATCGAGGCTCCGTGTGAGAGAGCGAGAGATTAGAGCGGGATCGGACGTTTCCGGCTACTCCATCTCCGGCGGTCGCGCTCTATCCCTCGATGAGGGCGATATAAGGCAGGTGGCGGTATTTCTCCGCGAGGTCGAGGCCGTAGCCGACGACGAAGACATCGCGCAGGGTGAAACCGACGAAATCGATCCTGACCTCGACCTCGCGGCGCTTGGGCTTGTCGAGCAGCGCGCAGGTCCAGAGGCGGGCGATCCCGCGCTCGCCCAGGAGGGCCGCGGCGCGGGCGAGGGAGCGGCCGGTATCGACGACGTCGTCGACGAGCAGCACGCGCCGCCCGGCGATGTTGGTCGGCACCTCGCCGAGAAGCCGGACCCGGCCGGCGGATTGCGCGGCAAGGCCGTAGCTGGCGAGCCGCATGAACTCGATCTCGGGGCAGGCGCCGGCGCGGTCGAGCGCGCGGGCGAGGTCGGCGGTGAAAACCGCGGCGCCCTTGAGCAGCCCGACCATGACGAAATCGCCCGGGATCGCGCGGACGATTTCCCCGGCGAGCGCCTCGACCCGCGCGCCGATCTCCGCCTCGCCGATGAGGGGGATTATGCCGCCCGTAGGACCCCTCCCCGCCTCCCCCGAACACCGTCACATCAGACGAGGTCGCGCCCCATCTGGAGGAACTTCTCGGCCCGCCGCGCCTTGAGCAGGGCGGCCTCGAGGCCGAGCAGCGGGCCGAGCTCCGCCTCGATCGCGCGGCCCGCCGCTTCGATCGTCGCCGCCGGATCGCGGTGCGCGCCGCCGAGCGGCTCGGCGATCACGGCGTCGATCAGCGCCAGGCGCTTGAGGTCCTCGGCGGTGAGCTTGAGCTGCTCGGCTGCCATTGGGGCCGCCATGGGCGCGGCCGCGGCGTCGTCGCGCCAGAGGATCGAGGCGCAGCCCTCCGGGGAGATCACGGAATAGATCGCGTGCTCCAGCATCAGCACGCGATCGGCCGTGGCGAGCGCGATCGCGCCGCCCGAGCCGCCCTCGCCGATGATGGTGGCGATGAAAGGGACCGGTGCCTCGAGCGAGGCCTCGATCGCGCGCGCGATCGCCTCGGCCTGGCCGTGCGCCTCGGCGTCGATGCCGGGAAAGGCGCCGGCGGTATCGACGAAGGAGAGCACCGGCAGGCCGAAGCGGCCGGCCAGCTCGATCAGCCGCCGCGCCTTGCGATAGCCTTCCGGCCGGGCTCATGCCGAAATTATGCGCGATCCGGCTTTCGGTGTCGGAGCCCTTCTCGGTGCCGATCGCCATCACCGAGCGGCCGGCGAAGCGGCCGAGCCCGCCGATCACCGCCGCATCGTCGGCGAAGGCGCGGTCGCCGGCGAGCGGCGTGAAATCGGTGATCAGGGCGGCGATGTAGGCCTCCGCCTTCGGCCGCTCGGGGTGGCGCGCGACCTGCGTCTTCTGCCAGGGCGTGAGCTTCGCGTAGGTGGTGCGCAAGAGCCGCTCGACCTTTTCGGAGAGCCGCGCCACCTCCTCGGCGATGTTGATGGCCTCGGGCTCGGAAAGCCGGCGCAGCTCCTCGATTTTCCCTTCGAGCTCCGCGATCGGCTTCTCGAAGTCGAGATACTGATGGACCGCCGTCAGGCGCGCGCGAGCGGGTGGTGCTCGGCGAGCAGGCGCGACAGCCGTTCGGCCAGCACGTGCGTGTAGATCTCGGTGGTGGCGATGTCGGCGTGGCCGAGCAGCACCTGGAGGCTGCGGAGGTCGGCGCCGCGGGCGAGCAGGTGGGAGGCGAAGGAATGGCGGAGCACGTGCGGCGAGACCCGCGCGGGATCGAGCCCCGCCGCGCGCGCGATGTGCTTGAGCACGAGCGCGAAGCCCTGGCGCGTCATCGGCCGGCGCGGATCGCGGCCGGAGAAGAGGAAGCGGCCGGCGTTGGTGGGGCGGCTCGCGAGCCAGGCCTCGGTGGCGGCGCGGGCGGCGGCGGAGAGCGGGACCAGCCGCTCCTTGCCGCCCTTGCCGCGGACGAAGAGCATCGGCTGGTCCGGCCGGAAGGCGGCGACCGGGAGCGAGAGCAGCTCGGTGACGCGCAATCCGCTCGCGTAGAGGATCTCGAGCGCGGCCTTGACGAGGAGGCCCGCCGGGCCGGTGCGGGCGGCGGACGCGTCCAGCAGCGCCTCGACCTCAACCTCGGAGAGGAATCGCGGCAGGCGCCCGGGCAGGCGGGGGGAATCGAGGGCGCGGGTGGGGTCGTCGGCGCGCATGCCCTCGGCGAGCAGGAAGCGATGGAACTGCCGGAGGCAGGAGAGGCGGCGGGCGGCGGTGCGCGCCGAAAGCCCGCGCGCGGCGAGCGCCTCGAGATAGCGGGCGAGGATCGCGGCATCGACCGTCGCGGCACTCGCCCCGTGCGCGGCGGCGAAGGAGGCGAACTGGGCGAGGTCCGTGCCGTAGGCGGCGAGCGTGTTGGGCCGCGCGCCGCGCTCGGCCGCGAGCATCTCCAGGAACGCCTCGATCTCGCGCTGCATCTCCTGGGGTCCCTTGGCCTCAGCCGGCGCCGACCGCGGCGGTGGGGATGCTGTGCTCGACCGGGGTCGCGTGCGGCGGCGGCGGGGGGAAGGCGCCGAGCCAGAGGAACCCCGCGCCGAGCGCCAGAAGGGCAAGCACAACGACGATGGCAAACGCGCGCCGCATCCGGGGGTTCCTTGGCCTCGGCCGAGGGGCGTGTGCTAGCGTTCGCCGCGATGACACGCAACACTGTGCTCAAGGAGGCGCCCAAGGAGGCGAGGCCGCTGCCGGCGGCACTCGACGGGCGCTCGGTCGTGCTGACGGGGCTGATGGGCGCGGGCAAGAGCTCGATCGGCCGGCGGCTCGCCGCCCGGCTCGGCCTGGCGTTCCGCGACGCCGACGCCGAGATCGAGGCCGCTGCCGGCTCGACCATCCCGGAGCTCTTCGAGCGCTACGGCGAGCGCGCCTTCCGCGAGGGCGAGCGGCGGGTGGTGCGGCGGATCCTGGCAGGCGACCCGGTGGCGCTCGCGATCGGCGGCGGCGCCTTCATGGACCCCGAAACGCGCCAGGCGATCCGCGAGCAGGCGGTCTCGATCTGGCTCCGCGTCCCGCTCGAGACGCTGGTGCGCCGCGTCGCCGGCCGCACCAACCGCCCGCTGCTCGCCGGCGGCGAGAGTGCGGAGATCCTCGAGCAGCTCATGCGCGTGCGCGGGCCGGTCTATGCCGAGGCGAACGTCGTCGTCGATTGCGAGGACGAGAGCGCGGACGCGACGACGAGCCGCGTGCTCGCCGCCCTGCTCGCCTGGCAACCGCCGCGGCGGCTTGCCGTCGCGCTTCGCGAGAAGAGCTACGACGTGCTGGTGGGACCCGGGCTCATCGAACGCGCCGGGGCGTGGCTGGCGCCGGTCCTGCCGCAGAAGCGGGTGGTGATCGTGACCGACGAGACGGTGGCGGGCCTCCATCTCGCCGCGGTGAAGCGCTCGCTCGCCGAGACGGCGATCGAGGCCACGGAGATCGTGGTGCCCGCCGGCGAGGGCTCGAAATCGCTGGCGACCTTTGGCGCCGTCACCGACCGGCTGCTGGAGCTCGGCGTCGAGCGGCGGACCGCGGTGGTGGCACTCGGCGGCGGCGTGGTGGGCGACCTCGCGGGCTTCGCGGCCGCGGCGACGCTGCGCGGGCTTCCCCTGGTGCAGATGCCGACGACGCTGCTCGCGCAGGTCGATTCCTCGGTCGGCGGCAAGACCGGGATCAACACCGCGCGCGGGAAGAACCTGCTCGGCGCCTTCCATCAGCCGCTGCTGGTGCTCGCCGATGTTGCCACGCTCGCGACCCTTCCGCCGCGCCAGCTCCGCGCCGGCTATGCCGAGATCGTGAAGGCCGGCCTGATCGGCGATGCCGGCTTCTTCGCCTGGTGCGAGGCGCAGGGCGAGGCGCTGCTCGGCGGCGATGCCGACGTGCAGGCGGAGGCCGTGCTGCGGGCCGCGGCCTTCAAGGCGGCGGTGGTCGGCGAGGACGAGCGCGAGGAGAGGCCGAGCGACGGACGGGCGCTGCTCAATCTCGGCCACACCTTCGCCCATGCCCTCGAGCGCGAGACCGGCTACGGCGATGCGCTGCTGCACGGCGAGGCGGTGGGGATCGGGCTCGGGCTCGCGTTCCGGCTTTCGGCGCGGCTCGGGCTCGCGCCCGAGGCGGACGCCGAGCGTGTGGTGCGCCATCTCGCCGCGGCCGGGCTGCCGGCGGAGCTTTCCCACCTCAACCGCCGCTTCTCCGCGGCCGCGCTGCTCGGGCACATGCGGCACGACAAGAAGGTGCGCGACGGGACGATCACCTTCGTGCTCGCGCGCGGCATCGGCCATGCCTTCACCTCCCGCGAGGTGCCGGCGGAGGCCGTGACCGATCTGCTGCGGGCGGAAGGGGCGGCGCCGTAAGGCGGCGGGGCGGCGATGGAAGCCGCCCCCTTTCGCCCGCTATGATGTTGGGGAATCGGGAGAAGGGGAGGGTTCCATGCTTCCGCCGCTGCCCAAGCAACCGGCCTGGATCGAGGAGTTCCGCGCCTTCATCATGCGCGGCAGCGTGGTCGATCTCGCGGTCGGCATCGTCATCGGCGCCGCCTTCACCGGCGTGGTCAACTCGCTGGTGAAGGACCTCTTCACGCCGATCCTCGGACTGATCCTCGGCGGCATCGACTTCTCCAACCTCTTCATCACGCTCCGCGGCCACGCCGAGCCCACGCTCGCCGCGGCGCAGCACGCCGGCGCGGTGACCTTGAATATCGGCCTCTTCCTCAACACGGTGATCCAGTTCCTCATCGTGAGCTTCGCCATCTTCTGGCTGATCAAGGCGCTGACCCGGCTGCACGTGCACGAGGAGGCGGCGGCGGCGCCGCCGACGCCCACGGAGACGCTGCTCGGCGAGATCAGGGATCTTCTGAAAAGCCGCGCCTGAGCGGCGGGAGACTCAGCTCCGGCCCGCAATCTGGCGGAGCACGACCATCGCGCGGCGCAGACGCGCGATGCCGCCGAGAACCTCGCCCATGGCGCAGAGCCGCCGCCCTTCCTCCGCCAGCTCCTCGACCTCCGGCGGTGCGGGGCTCACCAGCGCCTGCCGATCCTCCTCCACCTCGTTGGAAAGCTCGGCGCAATATTGCGGCGTGTCGGTCAAGAGCGGCATCGGGGCGGTCTGGGCCGGGGCCTCGACCCCGATCGCCAACGGGATGAACAGGGTCGCCGCCCCCACGGCGAGACCACCGATCCGATGTGCGCCCCACATGCCTGCCTGCCTATCGGGAACGGCCTCACCGCGCCGTGTGGGCCGGGTGAAGACGCGGTCATGTGCCGGCGGCCCGAACCTCATGCTCCGTTCCTTTGGCCGTCCCTTTGGCCGTCCCCTTGGCTGCCCCTTTTGCTGTCCCCTTGGGGGTGGGCTCGGGCTCGGCCGTGCAGGCCAGGCGCAGCACGGCCCTGACCCCCGGCAGGTTGTCGGCGAGCGTCAGGCTGCCCCCGTGCAGCTGCGCCACCGCCTGGACGAGCGCCAGCCCGAGCCCCGCGCCGGGCGTGTGGCGGGCCGCCTCGCCGCGGAAGAAGCGCTCGGCGGCACGCGCGCGGTCCGCGGCAGGAATGCCGGGACCGCGATCGGCGACGCTGATCACCACCATGCCCGAGACGATCTCGGCCGAAAGCCGCACCACCCCGCCGGGCGGGGAGAATTTCAGCGCGTTGTCGAGCAGATTGGCGATCGCCTGCTGGATCAGCTCGCGATCCGCGAAGAGCGCCAGCCGCTCGGGCGATTGCAGCTTGAGCGAGATCCCCTTCTCCTCGGCGACCGGGCCGTAGAGATCGACGAGATCGGCGAGCAGGGGCCCGGCGAGGAAGGGCGCGAACGCGGAGCGCCGCGCGCCGGCCTCGATCTCGGCGATGCGGAGCAGCGCCTGGAACACCGCGACGACGCCGTCGAGATCGGCAGTGGCCCGCTCGATCGCGGCGCGCAGGTCGGTCTCGGTCCGGGCGTGCAGGGCGGCATCCTCGAGCCGGGTGCGGGCGCGGGTGATCGGCGTGCGCAGATCATGCGCGATCGCGTTCGAGACCTCCCGCACCCCGTCCATCAGCCGTGAAATCCGTTCGAGCATCTCGTTGATGGTCTCGGAGAGACGGTCGAACTCGTCGCCGCGGCCGGTGATCCGCACCCGCTGGGAAAGATCGCCGGCCGAGATCGCCGCGGCCGTCGCCGAGACATCGGCCAGCGCGCGGCGGAACAGACCGCGGATGACGACGGCGCCGGCGAGGCCGAGGACCAGCACCACGAGCAAGGCCCAGAGCAGGGCGCCGGTCAAAAGATCGCGCAGCTCGGCGCGCACCTGCACATCGCGGCCGACCAGGAGATGGAAGCCGCCGGGCAGGTTGTAGCGCCGCACCCGGGCCAGCGAACGGATGCCGGCGCGGTCGATAGGCAGCTCCGCCCAGGTGCGATCGAGCGGCAGCGAGGTCGGCCAGGAGGCGAGATTGCCGGCGACCCGCTGCAGGCTCGGATCGACGAGAAGATAGATCGCGTTGTCGTCCACGTTCTCGGCGAGGCGATTCTCGATGGTGATGATGAGGCCGGCGAGCCCTCCCTGATTCCAGCGGTCCGCGAGGCTCTGGACGTCGGCCGCGATCGCGTTGTCGGTCTCGCGATCGAGCACGCCCGCGGTCTGCCACCAGAGAAAAATGGCGAGCGCGAGCGCGGAAAGGCCGAACAGCAGCACATAGACGGCGGCGAAGCGGAGTGCCGCCGAATGCAGGAAGCGCGGATGCGCCGGCACGCGGGGCGCGGCCGAGGAAGCCGAAGGCCGCCTCGGGGCGACGCCGGCGCCGAGCCCGGCCGCGCCTGCCGCCATCACCCGCCCTCCCTCATGGCGCGCCCCTCATTCGGCGCCCCTCATTGGGTGTCCGTGCGGAGCATGTATCCCGCGTTGCGCACGGTGTGGATCAGCGCCGTCGGGAAAGGCTTGTCGACCTTCTGGCGCAGCCGCGAGACATGCACGTCGATCACGTTGGTCTGCGGGTCGAAGTGATAATCCCAAACGCCCTCGAGCAGCATGGTTCGCGTCACCACCTGGCCGGCGTGCCGCATCAAATATTCGAGCAGGAGGAATTCCCGGGGCTGGAGGTCGATCTTCTGGCCGGCGCGCCGCACGCTTCGCGAGAGCAGGTCCATCTCGAGATCGCCGACCAGAAGCTTGGTGACCGGCCCCTCGCCCTTGCCGCGGCGGGTCAGCGCCTCCACCCGCGCCAAGAGCTCGGCGAAGGCGAACGGCTTCGTTAGATAGTCGTCCCCACCGGCCTTCAGGCCCAGCACCCGGTCGTCCACTTGGCCGAGTGCGGAGAGGAAGAGGACCGGGACGGTGTTGCGCTGCGAGCGCAGCGTCTCGAGGATGCGCAGCCCGTCGATCCCGCCGGGCAGCATCCGATCGAGGATGATCGCGTCGAACGGCTCGCTCGCCGCCAGGAACAGCCCATCGCGCCCGTTGTCGGCGTGCTCGACCACGTGCCCGCTCTCGCGCAGGCCCTTGACGACGAAGCCCGCCACGTCCTTGTCGTCCTCGACCACCAGAATCCGCATTCCCTCGCCCTTTGCCTCCTCAATTCCTGCGCAAGCAGCCTCATTCCGGAGCGTCGGCCGGCCGCTCGCCCACCGTCACCGGCACCGCCATCCTCGCCCCGTTTCGGCGCAAGGTCACGCTCACTCGAGTGCCCGGCACCACGCCGGCCACCGTGCGAACGAGATCGAGCGGACTGGGAACCGCGGTGCCGTTGACCGCGAGCAGCACGTCGCCGGCGCGGATCCCCGCCCTGGCCGCCGGCCCTCCCGCGGACACGCCGGTCACGATCACGCCCCGGTCCCGGCCGGAATCGTCGGGAAGCTCCTCGATCGCGACGCCGAGCCAGCCGCGCGGGATGAACCCGTTCGCCCTGAGCCGTGCCACGATCGGCGCCAGAGCGTTGCTCGGGATGGCGAAGCCGATCCCGACCGACCCGCCGTTCGGCGCGACGATCGCCGTGTTCATCCCGATCACCTCGCCGTCGAGGTCGAAGAGCGGTCCCCCGGAGTTGCCGGGATTGAGCGGCGCGTCGATCTGGAGGAACCGGTCGAAGGGCCCCGCCTCGATGTTGCGGCCCTCGGCCGAGACGATCCCCGCGGTCACGGTTCCGCCGAGGCCGAACGGGTTGCCGCAGGCAAGAACCCAGTCGCCCACCTGGACCGCGGCGGAATCGCCGAAGCGCACGAAGGGCAGCGGCCCGCCCGCGTCCACCCTGAGGACGGCGACGTCGGTGAGCGCGTCGGCGCCGAGCACCCGCGCCCTGAGCGTCCTTCCGTCCGAGAGCGAGACCAGGATGCGGGTCGCATCGCGGATGACGTGGTTGTTGGTGACGATGACGCCGCTCGGATCGATGATGAAGCCCGAGGCCGCGCCCCGCACCTGCTCGCCCGCGCCGAAATGCCGGAGGAACTGCTGCGCGAACGGCGTGCCGCGCAGTTCCGGCGGCAGGAGCCGGGCGATGTCCTCCTGGCCGTTCACGGTCTCGGTGACGGCGATGTTGACGACCGCCGGCAGCACGCGCCGGACCAGGGGCGCGAAGCTCCCCGGCATCGGCTGGGCCATGGCGGAGGACACGGCCAAGCCGAGCACGGCGACCAGGCCGAGGGCGCCACGGCGCCGGATCAGGAGAGCAGAGGAGCTTGTCATGCACGGCCTCTCGGGCGAGGCTCAAAAAATGGCCTCTCGCCCCCCGCGCCTCAAGCACCAAGGTGTTCCCGTGAGCCGTCTCCTTCACCGTTCGTTCGCAGCACCCCCGCCGATCGCCGAGAGCGGGCACGGCATCTGGCTCCGCCTGGCCTCCGGTGAGGAGGTGCTCGACGGCTCGGGTGGTGCCGCGGTCGCCTGCCTCGGCCACGGCGACGAACGGGTGATCGCGGCGATCGCCGAGCAGTCCGGCCGCGTCGCCTACGCCCACACCTCGTTCTTCACCTCGCGCCCGGCCGAGGAGCTGGCCGAGCACCTGCTCGCCGACGAGCCTGGCGACCTCACCCACGCCTTCTTTGTCTCCTCCGGCTCGGAGGGGATGGAGGCGGCGCTCAAGCTCGCCCGGCAATATTTCGTCGAGCGGGGCGAGCCGGAGCGCACCCGCTTCATCGCCCGCCGCCAGAGCTACCACGGCAGCACGCTCGGCGCGCTGGCCGCCGGCGGCAACCTGCCCCGCCGCGCGCTCTACGAGCCGATCCTCGCCCCCAACTTCACCCGCGTCTCCCCTTGCTTCGCCTACCGCTTCCAGAGCGCGGACGAGACGGACGCCGAATACGTCCGCCGGCTCGCGGCCGAGCTCGAGGCCGAGTTCCAGCGCCTCGGGCCGGACCGCGTCATCGCCTTCGTGGCCGAGCCCGTGGTCGGCGCGACGACCGGCTGCGTGCCGGCGGTCGAGGGCTATTTCGGGGCGATGCGCGAGGTCTGCGACCGCCACGGCGCGCTCCTGATCCTGGACGAGGTGATGTGCGGCATGGGCCGCACCGGCACGCTCCACGCGTGGGAGCAGGAGGGGGTCGCGCCCGATATCCAGGTGATCGCGAAGGGGCTCGGCGGCGGCTACCAGCCGATCGGCGGACTGCTCATCGGGCGGCGGGTCACCGAGGCCCTCGCGCGCGGCTCCGGCCGCTTCCAGCACGGCCAGACCTACCAGGCCCATCCGGTCGCCTGCGCGGCCGCGCTCGCGGTGCAGCGGGCCATCCGCGAGGACGACCTGATCGGCAATGTCCGCGCCATGGGCGCCCGGCTCGAGGCCGGTCTCGTAGAACGCTTCGGCAACCATCCCCATGTCGGCGACATCCGCGGCCGCGGCCTCTTCCGGGCGATCGAATTCGTCGCCGACCGGGGCGCCAAGACCCCGTTCGACCCCGGGCTCAAACTGCACGAGCGGGTGAAGGACGAGGCGCTCGCCTGCGGCCTCGCGATCTACCCGATGGGCGGCACGATCGACGGGGCGGCGGGCGACCACGTCATCATCGCACCGCCTTACATCATCGACGCCGCCGGGATCGACCTCATCGTCGAACGGCTCGGCGCCGCGGTGGACGCCGCCCTCTCCCGCTGACCGGCAAGGCCAGGGGACGCTGTCCCCTGGACCCCTGCCAGGGTCTGGGACCCTGGACCCCATTCCGGGTTCCCATCGCGCTCGCGCGATGGGTGCCCTGCTTGGCAGGCGCTGAGAGCGGTTTGGGCGTTTGCGCGTCGCGCAAACGCCCAAACCGCTCTCAGCGCCTGCCAAAACGAAAGGGTTCCAAGGGCTCAGCCCTTGGCGGGGGGTGCAGGGGGGCGGAGCACCCCTGCCAATCGTTCCTCGGCGTCGGCGCGTGGCATGGCGAGCGCCTCCTTTGCGACCAGGGCCGGGAACCCGGCGCGCGCCAGGATCGCGAGCTCGCGGCGGGCCGTGTCCGGGTCGGGGCGGGGTGATGCGCGAAACGGTCCGATATGGCGGCGCCGTGCCAGCGTCAGCGCGGCCGTGAGTTCGGCGGTGCGGTCCGAGGGAAGTGCGGCGGCGAGTGTGGCGCCGGTGATCCCGTGCCGGACCAGGTGGGCGGCGATCCTGAGCCGGGAGTTGCCGGTGCGGGCGAGGCGTCGGGCGCGGGCGGCGGCGAAGGTTGCGTCGTCCACCGCGCCGGCCGCGACGAGCCGCGCGACCACGGCTTTGGCGGCGGCGCGGGCGGCGGCGGGCTCGGAGGGGACGGCGTCTGGCTCGCGGGCCCAGCGGGCGAGGCAGCGGCGCAGCACGCGCTCGAGGCCGGCGGAGGTGGCCGCGTAGCGTGAGAGGTGGGCGAGGGCGGCCTCGTGCAGCGCCGCCTGGACCTCATCGGCCGATTTCGGGCTCTTGCCCCGGGCCATCTCAGCGCGAAAGGAGCTCGGCGATGTAGGGCGGAAGGTGGAAGGCGCTCGCGTGGATCTCGGGTGTCCAGTAGCGCGTCGCGCCGAGGATTCCCGCCTCCTTCGCGCGGTCGCGCGCGCGCGCGGGCGAAAGTGCTGCCAGGGTGGACTCTTTCGCCGCCCAGCCGAGCGTCATGAAGCCGCCGACATAGGTCGGCACGGCGGCGAGATAGGCGCCGACATGCGCGAAGGCGGTGCGCCGCCGGCGGCTGGTCTCGGCCAATTCGTCGGCCTGCATGAACGGCACGCCGCACTGGTTCACGACGATGCCGGAGGGCGAGAGGATGCGCGCGGCGTGGGCGTAGAACGCTTCGGTGAAGAGCGTTTCGCCGACGCCGATCGGGTCGGTGGAATCGACGATCACGACATCGAATTCCGCATCCGGCGCCGCCGCGGCGTAGGCGATGCCGTCGCCCACGATCACCTCGGCGCGCGGATCTTCCCAGGCCGCGCCGCCGATCGCGGGGAGGAACTGGCGTGCGAGACGGATCACTTCCGCGTCGATTTCCACCATCACCGCGCGGCGCACCGTGCGGTGCGCGAGCACGTGCCGCAGCACGCCGCCGTCGCCCGCGCCGATGATGAGCACGCGTTCAGGCTTGCCGTGCGCGATCAGCGGAACGTGCACGAGCATCTCCTGATACACGAACTCGTCCGCTTCGGTGATCTGCACCACGCCGTCGAGCATGAGCACGCGCCCGTGCGTCTCGCTCTCGAAGATCGCGATGTCCTGGAACGCGCTTTGCGCCGACGCGAGCCAGCGCTTCACGCGGAAGCGCTGGCCCCACGCGGGATAGAGGCTTTCATTGACCCAGGCGTCGAGCGCCATCGGCGCATCACGCGATCAGGCCGCGCCGCTGCTCGGAGAGCTGGATCGAACGCGGGCGGAAAGCGGCCTTGATGAGCGGCACCGAGCGGTAGGGATCGCAGGCGCCGCACATGAAGATGTCGATCGCGGCGAAGGCGCGTTCGGGCCAGGTGTGAATGGAGATGTGGCTTTCCGCCAGCACGAGCACGCCGGAAACGCCGCCCTCCGGCCCGAAATGGTGCAGGTGCGCGTGCAGGATCGTCGCTTCCGCGGCGTGCGCCGCCGCGGAGAGCGCTTCCTCGATGGCAGCGGGATCGGTGAGATTTTCCGCGCCCCACAGATCGATCAGCAGATGCGTGCCGGCGAAGCGAAGCCCGTCGCGCGTGACGAAATAGTCTTTTGCCTCGGGCGCGGAGGCGTTTTCCTGGTTCTCTCGGGAGCTTTCCGAGACCATCCCCAGTTGAGCAAGCGCGTTCATCGCGTACCCCTGCAACCAGCAGACAGCCTCTCGGGCGAAGACTTCGCTTCGCGCCGGCGGGCCAAGGTCCCGGCACATAGGCAAAGCGCGCGATCGGCGCAAGAGCAAAGACCGCGGTCTTATTGATCCAGAGCGTGATCGCCGGAGGTGGAATCGGGGCACCCCGCGAACTCGTTCGCGGGGACCCCGGCACCGAAGGCGTTCGATCACGCGGGAGAAACAGGGACCTGGAGCGGGATGGGTGAGCGGAAGCGATCCCATCCCGCTCTAAGGCACAACCTGCATCGTGGCGCCGATGGCCTTCAATTCGTCGGGCAGCTCTTCGGCGATCGTCGTTTCGCGCGAGACGCGCGGGAGATCGCCGAGGCTTCGCGCCGGCGGATCCGTGAGCAGGCGGAACATATCCGCAAGCGGCCCCTCGCCCATGCGCGGGCCGTAGTCGGCGCCGAGCGTGGCGAGCCCGCCCGTGTCGCCGGCCTCGGTGGCAGCACTCGCCAGCCGGACCAGGGCCCGGCGATCGGCCTCGGAGAGCGGGCCGGAAGCCGGTACGTCGGTCGAAACGAGGGCGGCGAGCGCGCTTTCCGCGCCGGCCCAGTTCTTCTGCTTCTCGAGGAGGCCGGCGCGGATTGCCTCGGCGGCCGGATCGTCGAAGGCGGCGAGGGCGGCGAGGGCGGGGCCGTCGTGGCCCTCGGCGGCCATCGCGCGGGCGTAGGCGACCGTCCGGCGCTCGGCGAGCGGGGCCGGCAGGTTGGCCGCGCGGGACTGGGCAAGGGCGGCGAGCGCGCCGGCCGGATCGTCCCGCGCCAGGCGGACCTCCGCCAGCCGCGCGCCGAGGCCAGCCTGGGGCGCGCCCGGCGGGGCTTCCACCATCAGTTTGGCCAGCACCGGCTCCGCGCGGTCGGGGAGGTCGAGCGCGACCAGCCGGTCGGCGAGCATTTCCCCGAGCCTCTCCCCGGCCGGGCCGGCCTGGATCAGGTCGGCGTTGTCCTCGATCAGGCTCACCAGTGCGAGCGGGGCGAGCCGATCCGCGGCGTGGCTGGCGAAGAGCCGCTCGAAGGTCGCGGCGCGCGCATCGCTGAGCCTCGCCGCGTCGGCAGGAAAGAGCGCCTCGGTGCGGGCGAGAAGGTCGAGCGAAGCGCGCCACTCGCCGGCATCGGCGCGGAGCTCGGCGAGCTTGAGGCGAAGCCGGAGCTCGTGGGCGCCGCCGCGCCAGGCGTAGAGCTGGCGCGAGAGGGCGTCGGCGGCCGCTTTCTCGCCGATCGCGCCGCTCGCCAGGCGGAGCAGCACGGCGCGGCTCGCGGCGCGCGCGGCGACCGGCCGGTCCGGCGAGTTGACGAGGGTTTGATAGGCGGCGAGCGCTGCCTCGGTCTTTCCTTGGGCGGCGAGCAGCCCGGCGCGTGCGAGGGCGAGCGGGGGATCGTCCGGGGCCTTTGCCAGGAACGAAGAGGCCGCCTGAAGCTCGCCGCCCTTCACCATCGCCTCCGCCGCGATCGGGGCGAGGAAGTCGCGCAGCGCGTCCGGGTAGGCGAGGATGAGCGGGCAGGTCGCGGCGAAGACCGGGGCGGTGCCGGCCGGGTCCTCGCCGCGCAGGGCGGCGCGGGCGGCGCGCCAGAGCGCCACCTCGTCGCTGCCGGAAAGCGCGGGGTCCGCGAGGCCGCCCGATTGATCGGTCCGCCCGGCGAGCAAGGCGGCGACGGCGGCGAGGCCCTGCACCACGGGGTCGTTCGCGTGGCGCGGATCGTCGGTCACGGCGAGCCGGATCAGCGCCGCCGCCTCGGGGCCCATGCCGAGGGCGAGCATGGTCTTGGCTTCGGCGAGCCGCGGGGCGAAACGGGCCAGCCGCGGCGCGGCCACGGCGGCGTCCAATTCCTGGGCGAGAAGCGGCGCGAGTGCGGCCAGCGGAAGTGCGGGGAAGTCGAAGCGGCGGGTGAGGCTCGCGGCATCTTCGAGTGCGGCGAGATGCGCGGGCTCGGGGGCGAGCGGCAGCCCGCCCGGCGTATCGGAGCTGAGCGCGAAGCCGTCGGCGTCGGCGGCGAGGACGAGATGGTCGCTTTGCGGCGCCACCGCGACCCCGAGCCAGGTGCGGAGCAGGAGGAAGCCCGGGAAGTGCCGGCTCACCGCGACCGCCGCGCCGGGCACGTGGAGCGTGCCGATGAGGAGATCGGCCCCGGTTTCGGGATCGGGCATCACCACCGCCTGCGAAGCGGTCGGGAGCGGCAGCACGAGCGTGCCGGAGGCGGCCTTCGAGACGATCGCGCTCGCCGTGGGCGCGGCCGCGGTGATGGCCACCACCCAGCCCGCCTCGCGGTGGCTGAGCGTGAGGCCGAGCGAGGGCGGCAGGGGGACGCGGAGCAGCGTCCCCGCCGGCAGCAGCGTCACCCGCGCGGCGCCGAAGGCCGGGTCGCCGGCCAGCTCCGCCATGTCGATCGGGCGGCGCTCGTCGAACACCACGTAGCCGGCGTCGCCGCGGCGGAAGGCGGCCGCGCCGGAATCGTGGCCGAAGGGAAGGAGGATGGCGGCGAGCGCGCCGGCGGGCGGTGCGACGCGGTTCGCGGCGAGGGCGAGCCCGTCGAGATCGGCGAGGTCGGGGGCCGCGTCCCCGCTCGGCGCGGGCGGCGCGAGCGGGCCGGGCGCGGGGCTTACGGCCCTGGGGGCGGGAGGAGTCGCGGCCGGTTGGGGCCGCTCGGCGGCGAGCACCGGCGGGGCCGCGGGCGCGGCGGCCCCCGGGGCGACCGGCGCGGCGGCCGGCGCGGCGGCAGCGGAGCCGCCCGGCAGCGGCGGCAGGGGAAGCGGGATCGACGGGGGCGGAAGCGGCAGGGCCGGATCGTTGGAGGCCAGGCCGACGCTTGGAGCGGCCGCCGGATCGAGCGCGTCCAGGACGATGCGATCGCCGACCCGCATGGTGCGAAGCCCGGCGCCGGAGGAGAGCCCGAGGCTCGCCGTGCCGGCGCCCGCGGTGAAGGCTATGACGTTGCGCGGCAGGAACGGCGGCGTGCCGATCGGGGCCGGGTCCGCGAAGTCCAGCACGACGCTCTGCCCGACCCTCTTCAGGCGGTAGCTCACCCAGCCCGGGAAGTCGAAGACCAGCCGGCCGAAGCCCCCGTGATCGCCGGCCCGAACCGCCACGATGTCCGCGGCCGCGGCGGGGCAGGCCGCGCCGAGCAGGAGCGTGGCCGCGAGCACGAAGACCGCGCAACGATCCCTCATCGTCACGCTCCGCCCGGGACGGCGGGCGCTTGCGCCAGCTCGGCGGTCAGCGCGCGCGCCTTGGCGGGATCCATGGCGGCGAGGATGGGCGCTGCCTTGCGCTCGTTCATCCGGCGCACGACCTCGAGCAGCACGTGCATGTCGAGGCCGTTGAAGATGGTCGCCGCATCGCCGGGCCGCATGTTCTCGTAGAGCTTGACGAGCCCGTCCCAGTTCGCGGCGGTGGATTGCTGGCGCGCCGCATCCTCCGCCGCGAGCTTCTTCTGCAGCGCCGAGAGCTCCGCGACCTCTTGCGCGAGCCGCGTCTCGGCGGCCTTCAGCACGGTCTCCCGGAGGTCGAGCGCGGCGGCGCGGGCGTCGAGCTCGGCGCTGCGGTGGGCGAGGTCCTCGAGCAGCCGCCGCTCGGTCGGGCTCGGCAGCGGCGGCGGCGGGGAGGGGGACGGAGAAGCGGCCTCCGGCGCGGGCGGGGCGAGCGGTTGGGGCGCGGTCTGGCCGCTCGCGGCCGGCGCGGCCGCGCGCACCAGCGCGACCGTCTTGACGCCGAGCAGCATGGCCATGGTGAGGATGGTCACCGGCAGCAGGCGGGGAAGGCGGAGCGCCATCGCGGCCTCAGCGCGCCACCCGGAGCGCCCTCAGGAGCTCGCGCTCGGCCTCGCTCTCGGGCCGCCTTCCGCCGCGCGGCGAGGAGGCCGGTTCGATCGATAGCGGCCCGGCGCGCCCGGCGCTGAGCGCCGCATCGAGCCGGTCGGCCATCCGCTCCGCCCGCTCGATCAGGAACGCGAGGTCGTCCTTCAGCGCGGCGGCGGCCGCGCCCTGGCGGGCGAGATCGCGGCCGGTGGTCTCGGCGCAGGCGCGCAGCCGGTCGATCCCCGCCTCGGCCTCGCGCGTGCTCTCGTTGAAGCCCTGCACCAGCGCCCCGAGGGCGGCGCGGTCGCGCTTCAAGACCCCGAGCGCGCGCTCGAGCCTCAGCGCATGGAAGAGCGTGGCCGCGAGGAGGCCGGTCAGCGCAAGCTCGAGCAGCCACTGCAATCCGCCCATGCGGTCCCCTTCCCTTCGTCCTCAGCGCGCCGCGGGGCGCGGGATCGCGCGCTCGATCTCGACGGCGAGCGCGTTCTTGCGCCGGCCGAGGCGTCCCTCGAAGAGCGGCATGCTGCCGCAGCGCAAGGCGACCCGCGTGTTCGTTGCGATGTTGAGCTCGAGCCGGCTGCCCGGCACCAGCGCCATCACCTCCGAGAGCGGCATCGTTTGCTCGTCGAGCACGGCGTCGAGCGTGATCTCGGTGTTCCAGAGCTCCTCGGCGAGATGCGTCTCCCAGATCGAATCGCGGCCGAATTTTTCGCCCATGAACTTCTGCAGCAGCAGCTCGCGCACCGGCTCGAGCGTCGCGTAGGGCAGCAAGAGGTCGAACCGGCCGCCGCGATCGTCCATATCGACGCGGAGCCGCGCCCGGACCGCCGCGTTGGAAAGACGCGAGATCGCGGCGAAGCGAGGATTTACCTCCAGCCTCTCGAAGCGGAATGTCACGGGGGTCAGCGGATCGAAGGCCGCCGAGAGATCCCCGAGCACGACCTCGATCAGCCGCTCGACCAACACGCGCTCGATCGTGGTGAAGGAGCGTCCCTCGATGCGCATCGCCGCGGTGCCGCGCCGCCCGCCCAAGAGCACGTCGACGATCGCGTAGATCATCGGCGAATCGAGGACGATCAGGCCCTGGTTGTCCCACTCCTCGGCCTTGATGACGGCGAGCATCGCCGGCATCGGGATGCCGCTCAGGTAAGTGCCGAAGCGCAGGCTGGTGATGTTCTCGATGCTCACCTCGACATTGTCGCCGGTGAAGTTGCGGAGACTGGTCGACATGATGCGCACCAGCCGGTCGAACACGATCTCGAGCATCGGCAGGCGCTCGTAGGAGACGAGGCCGGAGTTGATGATGCGCTCGACGCCGCTCTTCTCCTCGTCGCCGGGCCGGTCGCCGGCGCCGCCGAGCAGGCTGTCGATCTCGGCCTGGTTGAGGACGCCCGCCGCCGGCGCGGCCTCGGCGCCGAGTGCCGCCTCCCAGGCATCGCCCGGCTCGGATTTCGCCTCGCTCATTGGATCAGCAGATTGGTGAAGAGGATGTCGGTGACCCGGCCCGGCCCGACGGCGATCGCCGCGCGCGAGAGCAGCTCTTCGCGGAGCCGCCAGGTGCCCATCGAGCTTTCGAGCTCGGAGGCGTGCATGTCGCGCAGATAGGTGAGGAAGAGATCCTGCAGCTCGGGCAGGTGCGAGCGTACCACCGGGACCGCGGAGGAATTGGCGAGGACCAGCCGGATCTCGGCCTTGACGTAATGATCGGCGTCGCCCTCGCCGGCGAGGTTGGCCACCATATCGGGCAGCGCGAAGGTCACCGGGGCGGCCGTGCTCGCCACCGTGGCGCCCTTGTGCGCGAGGCCGAACCGGCGCGGCAGCACGCCGCTGAACCAGAGCCCGGCGCCGGCGAGCCCGAGCAGGAGCGGCGCGCCGAGCAGGAGCCATCGCCGGCGTCCGCGCGACGATGCGGCGGACGGTGCCGGCGCCTCTTGCGCCTCGCCCTCCGCGTCGGACCGAACGGAAGCGGCTTGAACCGCCATTCCTCGCCTCCTGAACGGCGTGAGGGACCAAGATCGCGGCAACCGATTAAGGAAGCTTTGCGGTCGCCTTTCCGGCGGGCCGGGATCTCCACTGCCCGGCAGAAACGGCCGGCTGCGGCAAGGCTTGCCGGTGCGGCTCCGAACCGTTCGCGCGGGAACCGCCGGCCGCCGGCACCTGGCGCGCTGGCACGGGGCTTGCTGCTCGCCATCGTGCGCATCGCGCGATTGAGGATGCGCGCGAAGGAAGCGAAAGCAGGGACCCATGCAGATCGCGAGCCTGATCGCCACCTCGTGCCTGATCGCCGAGCAGGACGACATGGCGATGATCGCCGACAACATCGCCAATGCGAGCACGCCCGCCTATCAGGCCGAGCGCATGCAGTTCACCGACTGGCTGTCGCCGAGCCCGCATGCGAAGCCGGGCGCCGAGCGGGACGTCGCCTTCGTCGTCGATCGCGGCACCTGGCGCGACCGCACGAGCGGTGCGTTCCGCAAGACCGGCAATCCCTTCGACCTCGCCATCGGCAACCCGGACGCCTGGTTCCGCGTGCAGACGCCAAGCGGCGTCCGGCTCACGCGCGCCGGCGCGTTCACGCTTTCGGTCAACCGCACGGTGGTCGATCAGGAGGGCGATCCGCTGCTCGACGGCGCCGGCCACCCGATCACGCTCGGGCAGAGCGACAGCGGGATCTCCATTGCCGCCGACGGCACGCTTTCCAGCCGCGAGAACGGCATCCTGGCCGAGATCGGCCTGGTGCGCCCGACCGATCCGACCGCGATGACGGCCGAGGGCGGGCGGCTCTTCAACGCGAACGGCCCGACGGTCCCTGTCGCCGCCCCGGAGCTGATGCAAAGGATGCTCGAGGATTCGAACGTATCGCCGATCCTCGAGATCACCCGCATGATCGACACCGAACGGCAGTTCTCCTTCCTCGCCCAGTTCCTCCAGGAGGAATCCGACCGCCGCCAGAACGCGATGACCAAGATCACCAGCACCAGCGCGTGAGCCGGAGGATTTCCCATGCGCGCGCTCGATATCGCGGCCACCGGCATGCAGGCCCAGCAGACCAATGTCGAGGTGATCTCGAACAACATCGCCAACATGACGACCACCGGCTACAAGCGCCAGCGCGCCGAGTTCCAGGATCTGCTCTATCAGAGCCTGCGCGTCGTCGGCTCCAACAGCAGCGACCAGAACACGATCGTGCCGGCGGGCGCGCAGATCGGGCTCGGCGTGAAGACCGCCGGCATCTACCCGATCGACGACCAGGGGACGCTGGAGCAGACCAGCAACAGTCTCGATTTGGCGATCCAGGGCAACGGCTATTTCCAGATCACGCTGCCCTCCGGCGAGACCGCGTACACGCGCGACGGCAGCTTCAGCCTCGCCCCCGACGGAACGATCGTCACCGCGGACGGCTATGTCGTGCAGCCGGGGATCCAGGTCCCCTCGAACGCGACCTCCATCACCATCAATTCCTCGGGCCAGGTGCAGATCACGCTCGACGGCCAGACCGCGCCGCAGACGCTCGGCCAGCTCCAGCTCTCGGTTTTTCCGAACGATGCCGGCCTTGCCGCGCAGGGCGACAATCTCTTCCTCCAGACCGCCGCCTCCGGCGATCCGGTGAGCGACACGCCCGGTCAGCCCGGGTTCGGCACCACGATGCAGGGCTTCCTCGAATCCTCGAACGTCAACGTGGTGACCGAGATCACCAACCTGATCACCGCCCAGCGCGCCTACGAAATGAACAGCCAGGTGATCACCGCCGCCGACGAGATGCTGACCACGCTCACCAACCTGCATTGATGGCCCCATTGATGCCCCCATTGATGCCCAGGATGCGCAGCGCTTTCCTCGTCCCGCTCATGCTTCTGGCACTCGGCACGCCCGGGGCGCGCGCCGGGACCACGGCGACGCTCCGCCCCTTCGGCATCATCGACCGGCCAGAGGTGCGGCTCGGGGATCTTTTCGAAGGCATCGGCGCGGCGGGCGCGCGCGTGCTCGGGCCCGGCCCCGCGCCTGGGCAGAGCATCACCGTCCCGGCACCCCAGCTCGCCGCGATCGCGGCGCAGTTCGGCGTCTCCTGGCAGCCGCATTCGCCCGAGGACCAGGCGGTGCTGGAGCGGCCGGGCCGGCCGCTCCGCCGTGCCGAAGTGGAGCGCCCGCTGCATGAAGCGCTCGTCGCGGCCGGCGCGCCCGCGCAATTCCGCCTGCTGCTGCCCGATTTCAGCCCGCCCGAGGTGCCGCCGGGCGCCGCCGTCGCGGCCGAGGTGCGGGCGCTCGACTACGATCCCGCCTCCGGCCGGTTCTCCGCCGTGCTCCTCGTCGAGGCGAGCGGGATGGACGAGGTCGAGGTGCCGGTCTCGGGCCGCGCCGAGCCCACGGTGCGGGTGCTCGTCGCGACGCGCGTGCTGATGCCCGGGACCGTCATCGGGCCCGGCGACCTCGGCCCGGAGGAGCTGCCGGCGAGCGACATCGTCGATGCCGTCGCGACCGACCCCGGCCAGGCGGTCGGGATGGAGGTTCTCCACCCGATCGCCCCCGGTGACTCGATCCCGCTCGAGGACCTCGCGCGCCCGCCGCTGGTCCGGCGCGGGCAGCTTGTGATGATTGCGCTCGCGGTCAGCGACCTCGCACTCGACGAGCAGGGACGGGCGCTCGACACCGGCGCCGCCGGCGATGAGGTCCGCGTCCTCAATCCGGTCTCGCGCGCGGTGCTGGAAGCGACGGTCGTCGGCCCCGGCCGGGTCCGCGTCGCGCCGGGCAGCGTGCCGCTCTCGCCGCCCGCGCCGGGGCTCGCCGGCGCCTATGCCAATGCCTATCCCCCTGGTGATCCGGAGCTCGCGGCGCAATGACCATGACCCGGCGTTCCCTGCTGCTCGCGCTGCCCGCGCTGCTGCTCGCCGGCTGCGGCACGCTGACGAAGCTCTCGGAGGTCGGCCAGCCGCCACCGATGACGCCGACCGCCAACCCGACCACCGACCCGGCCTGGCGGCCGGTCACCATGCCGATGCCCAACCCGCAGCCCGCGCCGACCGAGCCCGCGAGCCTCTGGCGCGCCGGCTCGCGCGCCTTCTTCGCCGATCAGCGCGCCCAGCGCGTCGGCGACGTCCTCACCATCCTCGTCTCCATGAACGACAGCGGCACGCTCAAGGACGCGACCGCGGCGAACAGCAACGGCACGGAGTCCATGGGCATTACCAACCTCTTCGGCCTGGAGAATGCGATCCCGACGATGCTGAGCGGCGTCAATCCCTCCAACCTCGTCAACACCAACAGCACCGGCGTCTCCGGCGGCACCGGGCAGATCCAGCGCAGCGAGGCGGTGACGCTGAACCTCGCCGGCGTGGTGACGCAGGTGCTGCCGAACGGAAATTTCGTGGTCGTCGCCCACGACGAGGTGCGGGTGAACAGCGAGCTCATGGTGCTCACGCTGAGCGGCGTCGTTCGCCCGGAGGACATCACGAGCGAGAACACGATCAATGACGACCAGATCGCCGAGGAGCGCATCTCCTATGGCGGGCAGGGCCAGCTCACAACCGTGCAGACGCCGCGCTGGGGCCAGCAGCTGCTCGATATCCTCCTGCCGTTCTGAGGCCGACGGTTTTCCCTTCGCCGAGTTATGCAACGCAAGCGTATCCGTGATTATTGCATGCGTTGCACGCATGCCGGTTGGCAGCGATTGTCTATACTGAACCGTTCAGTCTCTTCCCAACTCCGTCTGCGACGACGAGGCCACCAAGCAAGACCCGCCGCCGAGAAACCAGATCAGGAGTTGCTGCTATGAAGACCATCCTTGGTGCCACGCTCGCCGCGCTCATGCTCGCAGGCCCCGCGATGGCGGCCGGGCCGCAGGCCGGCGTCCGGATCGCCGGCACGATCTCGACCCCGTTCACCTACGGCACGGGCGACTTGCAGGCGACGCCGAGCTTCGACTACCAGGACAGCGTCCCGGTGAGCGCGAGCGTCCCGGGCACGCAGAAGAGCGCTGTCGCCCTTCCGGACAGCACGATGCGGCTCGTCAACCAGACCGGCTACGGCCAGTAAACGCCGGCGCTATCCCGGCTTTCTTCCAACGGCGCGAGGGGCGGGCGCGATCCCGCTCCTCGCGCCTTTGGTTTGTGGCGGCATTCGCCAGGCGACACCGCCGCGCAGCACATGGAAGATGGCGTCAACGACCTCGCGCTGTGGCCAGGCTGGGCGGCGCCCTAACGAGGATCTTAGATTTCGATCACAAGGCCATCCTCCGCTCGTTCTAACGAGCTCCTCGCGCTGGTCAGCACCTCCTGGCCCATGTGCGTGACGAGGATCCGCCTGACAGTCAGCCGCCTCGTTTGGTCAAGCAGACCATCGTAATCCATGTGGTACGGGACCTTTCTTCCGACGGTGTAGCACTCGCATATAAAAAGATCGGCCCGCTCGGCCGCGGATACCAGCGCGTCAGTCCATTCGGTGTCGCCCGAACAAGTGACCACCTTGCCAGCGGCCTCGATGCGCAGCGCGTAGGCCGGCGCTCCCGAAGGATGGACGACTTCGTAAGGGATGACAGTCACCTCCGCGATCCGTGTCGCTGCGCCCGCCGGCATTTCCCGCACATCCAGATCGAAGCGCCATCGTGTCTTCGACGAACCGGGGAAGAACACCTCCAGCGCTTCGCCAAGCCGCTCGACGGTGCCGATCGGCCCCAGGATGGTGAGGGGACGGCGGCGCCGGGAGGCGAGTTGAGCGTCCAACAAGAGGAACGGCAGGCCGCCGAAATGGTCACCGTGAAGGTGGGTAAGCAGGATTGCGTCCAGAGCAGTCGGGTCGATCCCGCCGCGGCGCAGCGCGATCATCGAAGAGGCGCCACAATCCACCAGGAAGCGCGTCCTGCCCGTTGTCACATGCAGGCAACTCTGGAAACGGCCTCCAGTGCCAAAAGCATCACCAGTGCCGAGGAAGTGCAGGCGCATCAGGCCGCGAGCGATGTCGCGAAACGCCGCGCGGGCGCGCTGCGCGGTACGTCCGTAGAGACGACGATGCAAAGCGTCTTCTCCAGGCGCACATCTTCCAGATCGAGGGCAACCAGCGAACCGTGACGCGCCTCCTCGGTCACCGCGCCGGCAAGGACGAGCGAGACGCCGAGACCGGCCTTTACAGCCTGCTTGACGGCCTCCGTGCTGCCGAGATTGCGGCCCGTGCGAAGATCCGCCGCGCGCGATCCGAGGACGTGCCGGAGGAGTGTGCCGGTGCCGCTTCCCGTCTCGCCCCCGAGCAATTCGGTCGTGAGGAGATCATCCACCGTGATCGCTCTTCGGGATGCCCACCGGTGGTCCGGCGGCACGATCACGACCAGGCGCTCCCGCCGCCAGTCCATGGCCTTGAATCCGGGCCGGTCGTCCCACCATTCCATGACGGCGACGTCCACCTCCCCCGTCTCCAGCCGGTTTGCCGTTTCCGGGTTCGACCCGATCCGCATTTCCAGCGGCTGTCCCACCATGTCGCGCACGCGTTTCAACTGTTGGGGCAGCAGGTAGATGCCGATATTGCTGCTTGCCCCGACGATAAGCTGGCCGCCGGTAACGGCCTCCCGGGCTCGTTGCTCGGCCCGCAACAAGCTGCGCGCAATAGGGACGAAGCGTCGGCCGGCTGCTGTCGGAATGGATTCGGCGTGGCCGCGCAGGATCAGGCAGGCGCCAAGCGCCTCCTCCAACTTGCGCAGGAGTTGCGAGACGGTCGGTTGCGCGCAGCCGAGCGCGGTCGCAGCATCGTGGAACCCACGAGCATCCACAACTGCCAGGAAGGCGCGCACCTGTCCCAGGTTCAGGGGATCCGGCGAACTCATCATCGCACCCGCGACCAGTTGACACAGCCCTTGGGACGTTTGCCGTCGATCACGCTCAGCACGCAGTCGGCTGCCGCATGTTCGATGGAGCGCCGTACTTCGTCCACGGCTGATCCTAAGTGCGGTGTGAACAACGTGCGATTCGATCCCAGCAGGGCACCATCTATGCCGGACGGTCTATCCGGCCGGGCCCAGTCCTCGCATTCGAACACGTCTGCGGCGTAGCCTCCAAGCCGGCCGCTGGCCAGCGCCGCCGCGACCGCGGCCTCGTCGACCAGAGAACCACGGGCCGGATTGATCAGAAGTGCCTCCGGCTTCATCTGATCGAGCCGGCGCGCATTTATGACATGCCTGGTCCCGGCGGTGAGTGGTAGTGCGAGCACGACGTAGTCGCTGCGGGGCAGCAGCTCGGCGTCGAGCTCGGCCGGAGCAAGCCCCAGCTCCGCCTCGAGCGGTTGGGCCAGCCGCCGCGAATCATGGTAAATCATTTGGCAGGAGAAACCGCGCAGCCGAGCGGCAATGGCCTTTCCGATCGCTCCCATTCCGATGATACCGACCGTGCTGCCGGCCAGGCCAGTCCCATAAAGTCGCGGCCGCCAGCCCTTGAATTCGCCCGCGCGGATGCTGCGGTCTCCCGCCACGATATGGCGGCCCAGCGCTATCATCAGCCCGACGGTAAGCTCCGCGCTCGGGTCGGTCAGCAGATCCTCAACGACGGTCACCAGCACGCCCCGCGCCGAGCAGGCGGCAACGTCGAAATTGTCATACCCCTTCAGAGCACATGCGATCAGATGCAGATTCGGCGCATTGTCGAGAAAAGCGCCATCAACTCGGTCCGGCATGAAGGCGATAAGTAAATCTGCCTGCGCCAGGTGCCCGCGCAGCTCGTCTGCCGGCCATGGCTCGGGCCCGGTGTTGGCGATCACCACCGCCTTTTTCCTGAGGCGATCGAGGACATCGTCATGGACTCGATTGGTGACGACGACCGTGACCGGCTCGCTCATGGCTCGATCCCCTCGTAGATGGCAGAAATGTCTGGCGGCCCTAGCTCATGGGGAGTTGCGTTGCAGACGATGGCCCCGGCACGAAGGCCGATCACACGGTCGCTGTAGCGCAATGCCAGGTCGGTTTGATGGAGGCTGCACAGAACGGCGAGTCCCCGCTCCGCAGCCACTGCACGCAGAGTTTGAAGAACAGTTTCCGCCGAGGCGGGATCAAGGCTGGCGACGGGTTCGTCCGCAAGCACGAGGCGGCATTGCTGAACGAGTACCCTTGCAATTGCAACGCGTTGCTGCTGGCCACCCGAGAGCCGGTCTGCCCGCACATGAGCGAAATCCAACAGCCCGACCCGGTCGAGCGCAGCATAGGCGCGTTGCCTGTCGGCGGACGAAAAATGCCGCATGACAACGCGCCAGCTTGGTACATATGCGAGACGCCCGGCCAGCACATTGTGGAATGCGGACAGGCGGCGGATCAGATTGAACTGCTGGAATATGAGGCCTATATCGCAACGGGCGGAGCGCAGTTCGTTCCCGGAGGCCGTGTGCAGCGGCCTGTTTTCGAGCGTGATCGTCCCGGAGTCCGGCCGAGTGAGTCGCGTGATCGTGCGGAACAGTGTGGTTTTGCCTGCGCCACTGGCTCCAAGGAGCGCCACCACCTCTCCCGGCATCAACGTCAGGGAGAGATCGCGTAGGACCTCACGGCCGCCGTAAGTCTTATGCAATCCGGCGATGGCCAGGATGGGAGAGCTGAGCATCTTTACAGCACCCTTCGACGCAGCCACGCGCTTCCTTGATCCACGATCGTGACCATGGCGAGGATCACCAAAATGATGGTCCCGACGCGTGGAAAGAAGAGCAGATCCACTGAATCCTTCAGGTCCTGCCCGATGCCACCCGCACCGACAAGGCCGAGAACGGTCGAGGAGCGTATGTTGAACTCGAAAACATAGAGCGCAACCGATATCAGCGCCGGGCGAATATCGGGTATGAGCGCATAAGCGATGAGCTTGACCCGATTCGCCCCGGTCATCCTCACGGCATCGAGGGGGCCGCTTTCGACCGCTTCGATCGCCTCCGACCACAGTTTCGCAAGCGATCCCGTCGAATGGAAGGCTATCCCCATCACGCCCGCAAACGGTCCAAGCCCTACGGCGGCAACGAACAAGATTGCGAAAATGAAGCTGTCTGTTCCGCGAAGGGCGTTTAATATCCAACGTACTGGGATTGTAACGGCCGGGCTGAGGCCACTGACGTTTCCGGCGGCAACGAGTGATAAGGGCAACGCAAGTACGCCTGCGAGCGTTGTTCCGATCAACGCCATCGCGCAGGTCTGGGCAGCCCGCACGAGCAAGGTTCCAAGACCTGCCAAATCAAGCGGCCACGCGCGCGCAGCCCAAGATGCCAAACGAGGGAGGCCTTCGATCAGTTGGACAGGATCGAACCCCGTCAGCCAGATGCTCGTTCCATAGGCGGAGGCCACGAGCACAAGGACAATCCCGAAACGCAGGCTGTTCCAGGACAGCCATTGCTGTCGGGGATCGGGATAGAACACGCTCACGGATCTACTTGTTCTTAGGTAGAAGACCGAGCGCTGCGCCTGCGTCCCGGATGGGGGCGTAGTCGGCGTTGGTCGCCGGGGCGAATCCGGTATAGTTCTTTGGGAGAAGGGATCGGGCCTGATCCGGAGTGAGGCTCGTCACGACGGCCTGCAACTCTGCCACCGTCTTCGGGTCGAGCCCCTTGCGGACCGCGATCGCGTCATTCGGGAGGGGATTGCTGCGCCACACGATTTTTACGGCGTCGCGAGAAAAGGCGCCGGCTGCTGCATATTCATCCAGGCATCGGTCGCACCCGGTTGCAAGATCGGTCTGATCGTTTATGACGGCGACAAAGTTGGCTGCAGGCGCGGCTCCGTCCCGATAGGCGTGGAAATAGGTCTTGGGATTGATACCGTGCTGCAGGAACCAATAGGTCGGGACGAGGTAACCGGATGTATTGCCCACGTCGTCGAAAGATATCCGAAGACCTTCCGCGTCCTGCGGCCACTTTTGGATGGCGACGTCCGGGCGCGTCACAATGATCGAGCGATACGTCGTCTTGCCCTGATATTTCAGCATCGCGATCGCTTCGGCGCCCGCGTGCCGGTGCGCGAGCACGTAGCCCCAGGGGCCCATGAGAGCCGCGTCGACCTGGTTATTTGCAAGCGCGACGGAGATGCCGGCCCAGTCATTGGTCGCGATGAGGGTATAGGGCCGACCTAAGCGAGCGGCGAGATATGCGAAGAACGGCTCGAAAGCCTTCTTGGTGTCGGAAGGCGTTGGAAGATAGGGCCCAACTGCGAATTCGGATTGGCTCGGCTGCCCTCGCTTGGGTGGTGAGGGATAGGAGGAGCACCGGCAGCAACAAGCTGAGGACCCGGCGTTTCACGACGATTTTCATATGAGATCGATATCCTGTTTGATTGCATATTGTGATCGTGCTTAACGCATGGCCGCCTGTCCATGTATGACAGTTCCGAGAAGAACCGAGGGATCACGGGCGGCAGAGCACGGCGGCAGCATGCTAAAGTGCGCATTTCGTAGCGCGAATGCCGCCGTCAGGTGGCCTCTCTCACGATAGGACTATTCCGTGGTTGGTAGTCTCGGCAGCCTGTAGCAATCACGGCACGTCGTGGTCCCAAGCTCCGTTACGATGGCATTACGGAGCGGCCTCTTAGACCAACCGCCGGAACGAGTGACCCTTAAGAGGGCCAAGGGGGCAGAGCCTCCTTGGTCCTCTTAAGAGTCACTCAGTCCCAGCGGAGGAGGCCCACCTTGAGCGAGCGCCAGCGCACATAGGCGAGCCAGGCGAGCTGGGGGACGATCGGCAGCACCGAGAGCACCGGCTTCCAGAAGGAGCCGGCGCGGAGGAAGGCGAGGATGCAGAGCCCGCCGAACAACGCAAAGCCCCAGTGCGTCGCGGCGATCGCCAGATCCGGCACGCCCGCGCGCTGGGCGACGTGGAAGACGAAGCCGCGATGCGGCCGCGTCACCGGCAGCCCCGCGACGATGCGCCGCGCCAGCGTGAAGGCGACGTCGAAGAGCGGGCCCGCCAGCAGCATCGGCACCATCATGAAGGAGAGCTCGACCGTCTCGAAGCGCGCCGCCACCACGCCCAGCATCGCCAGCACGAAGCCGCAGAACTGCGCGCCGACATCGCCCATGAAGATGCGCGCCGGCGGCAGATTGAAGGGGAGGAAGCCGAGCAGGCCGGAGGCGAGGAGAAGAGAGGCGAAATACGCGAACCACGCACCCTGCGCCGCCGCGATCCCGGAGAAGAAGCAGGCCGCGATCAGCGCCACCCCGCCGGCGAGCCCGTCGAGCCCGTCGATGAAGTTCATCGCATTGGTCACGAAGAGGATCCAGCCGAGCGTCGCGGCCGGGCCCAGCCAGCCGATATCGACGGGGCCGATATAGGGAATGCGCGGCACCTGGAGATAGAGGCCGCTGCCGACCGCGGCCAAGGCCGCCGCAAGCTGCGCGCCGAGCTTCACCAGGAACGAGAAATTGTAAACGTCGTCGAGGAACGACACCACGGCGATCATCGCCGCGGCGAGGATCACGCCGCGAAAATAGGGATCGGCGAGGCGGGCGAACTCGGCCAGGCGATAGAGGACGGCGATCCCCACCATGAAGGAGACGGCGATGCCGACGCCGCCGCATTTCGGCGTCGGCTGCGGATGCTCCTTGCGCTCGTCCGGGTGATCGATCGGCCCGAAGCGCATCATCAGCAGCACGCAGAAAGCGGAAATCACCGCGAGTGCCGCGGCGAACGCCAGATGACGGCCGATCGCGAGGTCGGTCATCGGCTTGTCTCCGGTGGACTCCCTCCCGTGCGGAGCGAGATCAGGCGCCCGCCGTCGTCATGCCTTCCACGCGCACGCTCGGCGAATCGACGCCGCGGCGGAAGCAAAGATCGTTGGCGGGGACGAGGCTTGCGAACATCTCCGTGAGGTGGCCGGCGATCGTGATCTCGGCCACCGGCTCCGCGACCGCGCCGCCCCGGATCATGAAGCCGGCCGCGCCGCGGCTGTAATCCCCGGTGATCGTGTTGACGCCCATGCCGATGAGCTCGCTCACGAGAAGCCCCTCGCCGATATCCGCCATCAGCGCCTCGGGCGAGAGCGCGCCGGGTGCCAGATAGAGGTTGCTCGGCGCCGGCGCCGGCGGGCCCGAGGTTCCGCGCACCGCATGCCCCGTCGAGGCAAGCCCGAGCTGGCGCGCGCTCGCGAGATCGAGGATCCAGCTCTTCAGCACGCCCTCGGCGACCAGCGCGCGCGCGGATGTCGGCATGCCTTCGGCGTCGAACGGGCGCGAGCGGAGCCCGCGCGGCCGGGTCGGGTCGTCGCGGATGGTGATTCCGGCGCCGAACACGGCGCTCTCCAGCCGCTCCTTCAGAAAGCTCGTCCCGCGCGCGACCGAAGCGCCATTGATGGCGGCGGCGAGATGGCCGAGCAGGCTGCCCGCGACCCGCGCCTCGTACACCACCGGGAGCCGCGCCGTCGCCGGCCGCCGCGGCTTGAGCCGCGCCACCGCGCGCCTGCCCGCGCTCGCCCCGATGGCGGCCGGGTCCTCGAGGTCTGCGAGATGCACGGCACTCGTGAAGTCGTAGTCGCGCTGCATCCCGGTGCCGGTGCCGGCGAGCGCGGTCGCGCTCAGGCTGTGGCCGGTGCGCGCATAGGTGCCGGCGAATCCGGCGCTCGTCGCGAGCGCCACCTCGGAGAGCCCCCAGCTCGCCTCGGCGCCCTCGCTGTTCGTCACCCCGGGGACCGCGAGCGCGGCCTCCTCGGCGATGCGGGCGCGCTCGATCAGTGCTGCAACCGCGGGCTCGGCCGGATCGACGAGATCGAGCGGCAGCGCGTCCGGCGGCGGCTCGGGCTCGCCGAGCCCGATATGCGGGTCCTCCGGCACCACGCGCGCCATCGCGACCGCCCGCTCGGCGAGGGCCGCGAACTCGCCCGGATCGACGCGCCCGGAGGAAGCGATCGCGGCGCGCCGTCCGACGAAGACGCGGAGGCCAACGTCCTGGCTCTCCGACCGCTCCAGATGCTCGATCCGGCCCATCCTGCGCGCGAGCGAAAGCGAGGTGCCGGCCACCAGCACCGCGTCCGCCGCATCGGCGCCCGCCGCCCGCGCCTTGGCCAGAAGCTCGGCGAGCAGCGCGAGCGGCGCCGCCTCGCTCATGCCGCCAGCCGCTCGGCGATCGCCGAGAGCTCCGGCACCCGCGCCGCCGGCCCGAGCACCGCGAGCGTCGGCGGGGCGCGAAAGAGCCGGCTCGCCGCGGCCCGGATGTCATCGAGGGTCACCGCGCTGATTTTGGCGACCGTCTCGGCCACCGGAATGACCCGGCCGAAGACCTGCCATTGCCGCGCGAGCTGCTCGCAGCGGCTGCCGGTGCTCTCGAGCGACATCAGAAGCGAGGCCTTCACCTGCGCCCGCGCGCGCGCCAGCTCCGCCTCGGCCACGTCCTTCTGCACCTTGCGCAGCTCGTCGAGCACGACCGGCATCAGCTCCTCCACCTCGCGCTCTCCCGTGCCGGCGTAGATGCCGAAGAGGCCGCCGTCGCGATAGGGCTCGGTGAAGCTGTAGATCGAATAGACGAGGCCGCGCTTCTCCCGCACCTCCTGGAAGAGGCGCGAGGACATGCCGCCGCCCAAGAGCGTCGTCAGCAGCAGCACCGGATAGAAGGCGGGGTCGGAATAGGCGACCGAGGGGAAGCCGAGCACCACGTGCACCTGGTCGAGATCGCGGGTCTCGCGGTACTCCCCGCCGCGATATTTCGCCGGCTGGGCGAAAGGCGGCACGCGCCCGGCGAGGTCGGAGAAATGCTCCCCGGCCAGCGCCACCACCGTCTCGTGGGTGAGCGCGCCCGCCGCCGCCAGCACCACGTTCCCGGCGGCGTAATGCGCACCCATGTAGGAAAGGAGGCTGCCGCGCTTGAGCCGCTCGATCACGTCGGCGGTGCCGAGGACGGGCCGCCCGAGCGGCTGCTCCGGATAGGCCGCCTCGTGGAAATAGTCGAAGATGATGTCGTCCGGCGTGTCGTTCGCCTGGCCGATCTCCTGGAGGATCACCGCCCGCTCGCGCTCCAGCTCCTCCGGCTCAAAGGTGCTGTGGGCGAGGATGTCGCCGATGATGTCGGCGCCCAGCGCCAGGTCCTCCTTGAGCAGCTTCACGTAATAGGCGGTCTGCTCGCGCGCGGTGTAGGCGTTGATGTGGCCGCCCACCAATTCGACCTCCTCGGCGATCGCCGCCGCGGTGCGCCGCTCGGTGCCCTTGAAGGCCATGTGCTCGAGGAAGTGGGAAACCCCGTTCTCCTCCTCGGTCTCGAAGCGCGCGCCGGCCGCCACATAGGCGCCGAGCGAGACGGTCTCGACCCGGCGCATCTCCTCGGTGATCACGGTGAGGCCGGAAGGCAGGCGGGTGACGCGAATGGCATCTTCGTTCATGCGGCGATTCCTACATGGGCGGCACGCGCGGCAAGGGCGGCGACCAGCGCCTCGACGGCGGCGAGGTCGTTCCCGGCCGACGAGCAGCGCTCCGGGCGTTGATATAGGTCGGAAAGCCTGGCCGGAAGAGGCGGCCTCACCCCGCTCGCCCGCGCGACGGCTTCCGGGAACTTCGCCGGATGCGCCGTCGCCGCCGCGACCACCGGCACGCCGCGCGCGAGGCCGGCGGCCCGGGCGCCGGCGATCCCGATCGCGCTGTGCGGGTCGGCGAGATAGCCCGACGCGCGGTAGAGCCGCCCGATCTCCGCCTCGGTCCCCGCGTCGTCCAGCGAAAAACCGCCGAAGAGTGCGCGCATCCGCTCCCACGCCGAAGCCGGCACCGCCATCCGCCCTTCGGCGCGAAACCCCGTGACGATCCGCGCGACCGACCCGGGATCGCGGTCCACCAGCTCGAAGAGGAGCCGCTCGAAATTCGAGCTCACCTGGATGTCCATCGAAGGCGAAAGCGAGGACTCGACGGGGCGGATCGACATATCGTTCGCCGCGAGGAAGCGGGCCAGGATGTCGTTGCGGTTGCAGGCAACCACCAGCTTCGCGACCGGCAGCCCCATCCGCGCGGCCGCCCAGGCGGCGAGCACATTGCCGAAATTGCCGGTGGGCACGCTGAACGCGACCTCCCGGTCGGGCGCGCCCAAGGCCAGCCCGGCCGCGAAATAATAGGGGATCTGGGCCGCAATCCGCGCCCAGTTGATCGAATTGACGGCCGAAAGCCGCATCCTTTGGCGGAAGGCGGCATCGGCGAACATCGCCTTCACGAGGTCCTGGCAGTCATCGAAGCTGCCGCTCACGGCAATGTTCTCGACGTTCTCGGCGAGCACGGTCGTCATCTGAAGCCGCTGCACCTCGCTCACCCGGCCCTCCGGGTGCAGGATCGCAATCGTGATGCCGCGCCTGCCCTTGAGCGCCTCGATCGCCGCCGCCCCGGTGTCCCCCGACGTCGCGCCGACGATCGTGAGCCGCTCGCCCCCGGGCACCGCATCGAGCACCGCCTCGAACATCCGCCCGACGAGCTGAAGTGCGAGGTCCTTGAAGGCGAGCGTCGGGCCATGGAACAGCTCCTGGACGAAAAGCCCGGTCTCGAGCTGGGTGAGCGGCGCCACCGCCGGATGATCGAACCCGGCATAGGCCTCCGCACAGAGTCGGGAAAAATCCGGCACCGCATCGCCCACGAACGGCGCCATCACCGAAGCCGCCAGCTCGGCATAGGAGAGGCCCCGGAGCGCCCTGATCTCGCTTGCCGAAAAGACCGGCCATTCCTCCGGCACATAGAGCCCGCCGTCCTTGGCGAGCCCGGCCAGCAAAACCCCGGCAAAATCAAGCGCGGGCGCCCGCCCGCGGGTCGAGACGTAGCGCATCGCAACTCCGCTCAAGAGCAGGGGGACGCCGTCCCCCTACACCCCCTGCCAGGGCCTGAGGCCCTGGACCCCACTCGTCAGACGCCGCCTTCCCCTTCCGGCCCTCGCGCGCGTCCCGGCGCAATCCGCAGGACCGACCCGTCGCCGCGCGCGATTTCGACGAGCGTCTCGAGCCGAACCAGCCGCTCCTTCATCGCGCGCACCTCGTCCGTCAACCGGTCGACCTTCGCCATCACCCCCTGCACACGCTCATCGATCAGGATCACCGAGCGAATCGCCGCGACCGCCTCGCCATAGAGGCTCATCCGGCTTGCTGCCCGCGTCCCGGTTCTGCGAACAACGCGTCAAGCTTCCGGTCCGTCCGATCGATCGCGGCCATGGTCGCCTCATGCGTGCCCGCGAGCACACGAAGCAGCGCCCTCAGCTCCTCCGCCTCCCGCATCGTCTCCTCGTCATAGGCCTCGACGGCACGGCGCACGAGCTCGCCGGCGGAAATGCGACCCGCCCGCGCGGCCTTGCTATCCAGGGCCGCCTTTTCCTCCGGGGACATCAAAACCACCACACGCGCTGTCGCCGCCACGCCCGCCCTCCATGGTCATGTGCATGATCATGGATATCATATCCCCAGCCCCCTACCCAAGCCCGTAGCTCTTCGCGAGGCCCGCGCCGGGGTCGTTGCCGGTGCTGTAAGGGAGGATCGGATAGCGGAGCCCGGCCTTGTCGAGGCCCCTGAGCCCCGCGATCCCGGTCTCGAACTCCGCGGGCGGCAAGGCCATTGCCAGCTCGTCGTCCGCGACGCCGCCATAGCGGCGCTCGGCATAGCAGGGGATCGAAAGGCTGATCTCGCCCGAGGCCAGCGCCCGCCCCCAGGAGTTGGCGCACGCCGTCTCCCCGGTCACGGAAAAGCCGATCCGG
This sequence comes from uncultured Pseudomonadota bacterium, assembly GCA_963745975.1. GTDB lineage: Bacteria > Pseudomonadota > Alphaproteobacteria > Acetobacterales > Acetobacteraceae > JAKAWQ01. The sequence goes on along the minus strand of CAVUZJ010000005.1, from coordinate 215,556 downwards.
CGATAGTTCCGCCACTGCAAGCCGTTGATAAAGAGGATCATCTGGGCGGGATTGGCATAGAAGAGCACGATATCGGGCGGATCGAGCCGGCCGGTGCGGAGCGGCGAGGCCGCGAGGCCTTGCCACCGCCCGGGCGCGACCCGCGGCATCTCCTCCTGGTGCGCCCGCGCCGCCGCCTGGTTCTCAAACCACACCCCGCGCATCGTCTCGCCCGACGCCAGCCGCGGATCCGGCTCCTTGAGCCCGATCACCGAGGCACAGCCGGTGAAGGGAAGAACGCTTTCGGCGACGATTCCGATCGTCTGCCCGCCGAGCCGCGCATTGGTGACGAGCTGGCAGGTCGTGAAGCGCCGGCCGTCCTGGGCCATGCGAATGCCCGGCACCGCGAGCAGCGCCTCGCGCTCGGCGAAGAGCTTCATCCCGATCGGCAGGCTTCGCAGCTTGAGAAGGCCGGCAAGCTCGGAAGCGAGATCGCGGAGGGCAGCGGCATCGGTCATCGGGCGATGGCCCGGCGCAGCTCGACGAGGCCGAAAAGGAGGAAAAAAGCGCCGGCGATGCGGTCGATCGCGCGCCGCGCGCGCTCCCCGATCGCCGCGCGGAAGCTCGAGATCACCGCGACCATGCCGCACCACCAGAGAAGCGAGCCCGCGAACACGCCCGCGACCGTAAGCCCCGCCGTGGCGGGATCGAAGCCGGTGCGCGGCGCAAGGACGGAAAAGAAGGCGGCGAAAGTGATGATCGTCGGCGGGTTGGTGAGCGTGAGCAGCACCGAGCCGAAATAAGTGCCGCGCCCCGGCGCCACCGCAGGCTCGGCCGGGCGCGCGCGAAACGTGACGATACCGAGATAAAGCAGGGCGAGGGCGGCAGCGAAATGCAGCGGCCGCGCATGCATGAGCAGGAAATGCGAGAGGCCCGTGAGGCCGGCGGCGGCGACGAGGGCATAGATCCCGTCGCCGGTCGCGATGCCGAGGCCGGTCGCCATCCCGCGCCGCCAGCCGAGGGCCAAGCTGCGGCGCATGCAGAGCAGCGCCATCGGCCCGACCGGTGCGGCGACCGCGAGCCCAACGCCGGCCGCCTTCAGGAACAGAACGATCGGATGCATCATGACCCCCAAGGCCAAGCGGGGAATTTGCGCGCCCGGCCGGCCTCCGCCAAGGGGTGCGCAAGGGGATGTGGCGTCACCCGGCTCGGACGAAGGAGAGGCGCCCGCGCATCACGGGAACGCAGCGCCCGCCGATCTCGGCCCGCGCCACCTTCCGCGCCCGCTTGACCGCGCGCGCCGCGAGCCGGCTCGGCCGCCCCATCTCCACGCCCTGCACGATGTCGAGCGAAAGCTCGGCGTCCGGCTCGGGCATGAGATCGGCCGAGAGTGCCACGAAGGCGACATTGGCGCTGCCCGTCGCCGGATCCTCGATGATCGTTCCGTGATCGGCGAAGACGCGGGCCCGCACCTCGGCCCCCTCGCGGACCGAGGCATGGATCGCGTGCGCGCCCTCGATCGGGAGGTGGCGGGCGAACGCGGAAGAGGACGGCCGGCACTTCTCGAGCGAAGCGCGGCTCGTGAGTGCCGCGAAGAGGAACGGCAGCCCGACCGAGGCGATCACCGGCGGATGGTGGTCGGTCGCGATCTCCGCCTTATCGAGGCCGAGGCACTCCGCCACGATCCCGGGCGCGATTGTGCGCCCTACCGCGAGCTTCTGCGGGGCAGTCAGCCGCGCGCCGACAACGGCGCCGCCCTCCTTCAGGACCGCGATCGGAACGAGGCCCGCCTTCTCCTCGAAGAGAAGCTCATCGCCCACTGTTCGATCGAACAGCGCGCCGAGCCCCGCCACCACGAAGCCCGTGCCGACGTTCGGATGGCCCGCGAAGGGAAGCTCGCTCACGGTCGTGAAGATGCGCACCCGCGCGGTGTGAAGCGCATCCTCGGGCGGCAGGAGGAAGGTCGTCTCCGAATAATTGAACTCCGTCGCGATCGCCTGCATTTCGGTATCTGTAAGGCCCCGCCCGTCGAGCACCACGGCGAGAGGATTGCCGCCAAAGGCGTGGTCCGTGAAGACGTCGAGCGTGACGTACTCCACGCTCACTTTCTCGCTCATTCGTGTTCTCCTATCCGCCCCCCTCCTATCCACCCCACGCGAGCGGGACGAGGGCGAGGACGAGAAGGGCCGCCATCGCGCCGTTGAACAGACGAAAATGACGCTCGTTCTTGAGGAACGCGCCGGCGCCGCGCCCGAGCGCCGCCCAGGCGAGCAGTGTGGGCAGGCAGATCAGCATGAAGGCGGCGGCGATCAGCGCGATGTCGATCCAGAACCGCGCCTCCGATCCGCGGTACCCGTGCGCGAAGAGCGCGACCGCGGCGACCGCGATCACCCACGCCTTCGGATTGACCCACTGGAAGAGTGCCGCTTCGAAAAATCCGAGCGGCCGGGCGGCCGCGAATGCCCCTGGACGCGGCGCCTCGTGCGGCGCGCCGGCGGTGGCGATGCGCCAGGCGATCCACAGCATGACGAGCGCGCCCAGGATCTCGAGCCCGCGATGGATCTCGGGCGAGGCGAGGATGAGCGCGCCCATTCCGACGCCGACGAGGGCGAGCATCGCCGGAAAGCCGAGCGTGACGCCGAGCACGTGCGGCAGCGTCCGCCGCACGCCATAGCGCGCCGCCGAGGCCATCACCATCACGTTGTTCGGGCCCGGCGTCGCCGACATGGCGAAGCAGAAGAGGATGAGGCTGAAGAGGCTCGGGATCATTTGCGTTACCGCCGCGGTTGGGATAACGTTACTGTCGCCTGACATGGAAACCGATAACAGCATCGAGCGCGTTATTCAATACCTGCGCGGCCGCGCCGCCGGGCAGGAGGCGGGCGCGCGCCTGCCTTCGGTGCGCGCGCTGATGCGCACGCTCCGTGCCGGCCCGGTGACGATCGAGGCCGCGCTCCGCCGCCTCGCCCAGGAGGGGCTGATCGAGGCGCGGCCCGGCCAGGGCACCTTCGTCGCCCCGCCGCCCGCCGCCGCCCGCGCGTGCGGCCGCCGATCTCGACTGGCAGACCCTGGCACTCGGCCCCGCGCGCGCCGCCGCCGATGCGCTCGCCGAGCTTGCCCTGGTGCCGGCGCCCGGCGCGCTCGCCCTCTATGCGGGCTACCTGCCCGCGGAGCTCCAGGCGAGCGCGCTCCTTTCCGCCGCCGCCGGGCGCGCGCTGCGCCGGCCCGGCCTCTGGGACCGCTCCGCGCCCGAAGGGCTCGATGCGCTGCGCACCTGGTTCGCCGCCGCCTCCGGCGCCTTCCGCGCCCACGAGATCACGATCTGCCCCGGCACCCAGTCAGCCCTCGCCGCCGCCTTCCGCGCGCTCGCCTCCCCCGGCGATCCCGTGCTTGTCGAAAGCCCGACCTATCCCGGGGCGCTCGCCGCTTCGCGCGCGGCGGGGCTTCGTCCGGTGCCGGTCCCGATCGATGCGGGTGGCCTCCGTCCGGACCTGCTGGCCGAGGCGTTCCGCGCGAGCGGCGCGCGCCTGCTCTATTGCCAGCCGACCTACGCCAACCCGAGCGGCGCCGTCCTCGCCCCGGACCGGCGCGGCGAGCTGCTCGAGATCCTCCGCCGCGCCCAGGCCTTCGCGATCGAGGACGATTGGGCGCGCGACTTCCCGCTCGACACGATAGCCGCCCCCGCGCCGCTCGCCGCGAGCGACGAAGGCGGGCATGTCGTTTATGTGCGCTCGCTCACCAAGTGCGCGGCCCCGGGCCTTCGGATCGGCGCGATCGCCGCGCGCGGTGCGGCGCTCGAACGGCTGCGCGCCGCCCGGCTGATCGATGATTTCTTCGTCCCCGGCCTCCTCCAGGAGACCGCCGTGCAGCTTCTCGCCACGCCCGCCTGGAAGCGGCATCTGCGCGGGTTGCGCGCCGCCCTGCGCGCCCGGCGCGATGCGCTCGCCGCCGCCGTCCGCGCCCATCTCGGCCCCGATTCCCTGCCCCTTCTTCCCTCCGGCGGGCTCCATCTCTGGGTCCGCCTGCCGGAAGAGGTCTCCGACGTCGAGCTCTGCGAGCGCGCCCGCCGCGCCGATATTCTCCTCAGCCCCGGGCGGCACTGGTTTCCCGCCGAGGCGCCCGCCGCGTTCCTCCGGCTCAGCTTCGCCGCGATCGCCCCCGAGGCCGCGCAAGGCGCGATCGCCCGGCTTGCTTCGCTGATCTTCAAGGGTGGGGCGGCGCAAAACTTTGCACGAGGCTCCCCGCCACCAGCCGCCAGCCATCCACAAGCACGAAGAAAACGAGCTTGAACGGCAGCGAGACCGCCGTCGGCGGCAGCATCATCATCCCGAGGCTCATCAGCACGCTCGAGACGACCATGTCGATCACCAGGAACGGCAGGTAGAGAAGAAAACCCATCTCGAAGGCGCGGCGGAGCTCGCCCACCAGGAAGGCCGGGATCAGCGCCCGCCAGGGCGTCGCGTCCGGCGTCGCGGGCGAAGGGAGCTTCGCGATATCGAGGAAGAGCTGAAGATCGGCGGGGCGGAGATTGGCCAGCATGAAGCGGCGGAAGGGCTCCGCGGCCAGCCGCAATCCTTCGAGATCGCCGATCCGGCCCTGCTCGAGCGGCAGGAGCCCGCTCGCCCAGGCCGTGTGCAGGACCGGCTGCATGACGAAGAAGGTGAGGAAGAGTGCGAGCCCGATCAGCACCATGTTGGGCGGCGTCGTCTGCAAGCCGAGCGCGCTCCGGAGCAGCGAGAGCACGATGATGATGCGCGTGAAGGCCGTGACCATCACGAGCAGGCTCGGCGCGAGTGCGAGCACGGTGATCAGCGCGGTGAGCTGAACGAGGCGGCTGGTCACCTCCGGCCCGTCGGGCGAGCCGAGATCGATGTCGAGGGATTGCGCGAAGGCGGGGTGTGCCGCGAGGAGGAGGAAGCAGAGCGCGGCGAGCGGAACGAGCCGCCTCACGTCTCGGGCTCCTCGCGCGCGAGCCAGCCGATCACCGCATCGTTGCCGCCGCCAGTGAGCAGAAGGAGCTCGCGCCCGTCGCAGCGAACGAGGAGCACGCGCCTTCGCGCATCGAGGGCCAGCGTCTCGGCCAATGCGAGCCTTCTCGCGCCGCCGACGCGCGGGGCAATCCCGAGATGCCGCGCGCCGCGCGCGGCGAGCCACACGAGCGCCAGCACCGCGGCGAGTGCCGCGACGCCCAAGACGATATTGAAGGAGAACGAATACATGGCGCGGCCTTTTGCCGGGCGAAGACGGAGAGTAGAGCCCGATGATTAAGAATCCCTGCGCGCGAGAGCGGCACCGGTCCCGTCGATCTCGGCGAGCAGCGCCGAGAGCGCCGGCACCAGCGTCCGCCCTTCCTCGGGCGGAAGGTCGAGCGCCTGGCCGCAGAGCCGGCCGACCTCGCCCTCGAACCCGGAAAGGTCGAGCCGGCGGCCCGCCTCGATCAACGCGTGCGCGACCTCGAGGAATCCCGTGATCCGGAGTGCGGCCGTGCGCACCGCGCGGGTGCCGGACGATTCGTGCATCGCGGCGATTGCACGCGCTTGCGGTTACCAAACCATTGTCGCCGCCCCGCCTCGCCTTTACGTCCTCTTAAGCCGCGCCCGGCCATCATCGGCGCCGGGAACTCGCGCGTCCTTGTCCTCTGAAACGGAAACGGCGATGGATCTGACGAGCAGCGGCCTTTTCACCTTGGCGGAACGTCGCCTCGCCTGGATCGACCGCGCCCAGGAAGTGCGCGCCGAGAACATCGCCAACGCCGACACGCCGGGATACCAACCGGCCGAGATGCCGCCCTTCTCCGCGAGCCTCGACCAGGCGGCGGGCCTCACGCCGACCGCGACCAACCCGGGCGACATCCCGCTCCCGCCGCTCCCGGATCAGCTTCCCTCTGCTTCGAGCGCGCCCGCCGTCGCCGGCGGGGACGACGGCGCGCTCGAGAGCCAACTCGGCAAGCTCGCCGACAGCGAAACGATGCAGAATTTCGTCGTCAACCTCTATGGCGCCTATCTCGGCATGTTCCGCACGGCCCTCGATATCTCGAACGGCACCGGATAGAAGCAGGGAGGCAACAATCGATGGACCTCACCGAGGCGATCGCGATCGCGAGCAGCGGCATGCAGGCGCAGTCGGCGCGCTTGACGGTGGTCGCCCAGAACCTCGCGAACCAGGAAACCACCGGTGCCACGCCCGGCGCGGACCCCTATCGGCGCAAGACGATCTCGTTCGCCGACGTGCTCGACCCCACCACGGGCGTCGACCTCGTGCACGTGAAGCAGGTGGGCGAGGACGAGAGCGCGTTTCCGCTGCGCTACGACCCCACGAACCCGGCGGCCAACGCGGCCGGCTACGTCAAGGTGCCGAACGTCAACACCTTCATCGAGATGACGGACATGCGCGACGCCGAGCAGAGCTACTCCGCCAATCTCCAGGTGCTCTCGGTCAGCCGCAGCATGCTCACGCGCGTGATCGGCATGCTCAAATGAGCGGCGGCGTCCCGACGCTCACCATTACGCCCGCTGGCACGTCCTCTGGCGTCTCGCCGGGCAGCGCCGCTTCGGCCTATGCGCGCACGAGCGAGGGAACCGGCGCCTCGGAAAGCATCGGCAACGATTTCGGCACCGCGCTCGATCACGCGGTCTCGGGCGCGATCTCGCAAGGCAACCAGGCGGAGCAGGCTTCGATGCAGGGCACCGCCGGCAACGGCGACATCACGTCGGTGGTCACCGCCGTCTCGCGCGCCGAGCTTACTCTGCAAGCCGCGACCGCGATCCGCGACAAGGTCGTTGCGGCCTACCAGACCATCATGAGCATGCCAATTTAACCCGTCCGGGCCGAGGACGCGCGATGAACGAGGCCGATCTCGCGCTCAGCCTGCGCGATGCCATGGTGGTGATGCTCGAGCTGGCCGCCCCGCCGCTGCTCGCGACACTCGGCGTCGGGCTCCTCGTCTCGCTGGTTCAGGCGATGACCCAGGTGAACGAATCGACGCTCGTCTTCGTTCCCAAGATCCTGGCACTCGCCGGCGTGCTGCTCCTGCTCGGCCACGGGATGCTCGTCACGCTCTCGGACTTCACCACGCTTCTGCTGAGCCGGCTCGTCGCCATCGGCGGCAGCGGGTAGCACTCCGCCCCGAAACGATGACCGCGGCCGACGCGGCACTCGTGCAGGCGCTTCCCGGGCTCGTCTTCGGCGCGCTCCTGGTGCTCGCGCGCGTCGGCGGCGCGGTGATGCTGCTGCCCGGGCTCGGCGAGGCGGCGCTGCCGCCGATGGTGCGCGCGGCGATCGCGCTCTCGCTCACCGCGCTGCTCTTCCCGGTCCTTCTCCCTCTGCTGCCGCCGGCGCCCGCTTCGCCGTGGCACGCCTTCGCCCTGATCGCCGCCGAGCTGATCGACGGGCTCTGGCTCGGCTGGCTCGCCCGGCTGCTCGTCCTCTCGCTCGCCATGGGGGGCGAGATCATCTCGGCGATGCTCGGGCTTTCCAACGTCATCGTGCCGAACCTCGCGATGGGCGTCGAATCGACCGCGCTGAGCCAGGTCCTCGGCGTCGCCGCCGCCGCGCTGGTGCTCGCCACGGGCCTCTACGGCGTGCCGGTCGCGGCCCTTGCCGAAAGCTACCGCGTCATCCAAGCCGGCACGCTGCTGCCGGCCGCCGACGGGACGCGCATCGTCGTCCAGGATGTCGGGATCTCCTTCGCGCTCGCTCTGCGCATCGGCGCACCCTTCGTGCTCGCCTCGATCGTCTGGCAGGTGACGCTCGGCCTTGCCGCGCGGCTGGTGCCGCAGGTGCCGATCTACTTCGTCTCCCTGCCGGGGCAGATCCTCGGCGGCTTCGCGCTGCTGGCGGGCCTCGCCGCGACGCTGCTCGCGCTCTGGCTCGGCGCGATGCAGGGCCCGCCCGGGCTGCTGCCCGGATTGGGCTGAGCCGGGCGCTGCCATGGCGGAGGGCGAGGAAGGCCGCACCGAAGCCGCGACGCCGCGGCGGCTGCTCCGCGCCCGCGAGGAAGGGTCGGTCGCCGTCTCGCGCGACCTCCCTTCCTTCGCGAGCCTGGCCGGCGCCGCCGGCGTGCTGGCGATGCTGGCCCCCGCGCTCGCCGCTTCGCTGGCCACGCGGCTCGCCGCGCTGCTCGCCCACGCCGGCACCATCACGCTCGCGGCCCAGGGCCCCGCGGCGCTCGGCCTCGCCGCCGGCGCCGCGCTCAGCGCCGCCGCGCCCTTCACCGCCGTCGCACTCCTGGGCGGCGTCGGCACCGCGCTCGCCCAGACCGGCCTCCTCTTCCGGCCCGGCGCCGTCGCCCCGGATCCCGGACGGATCGACCCGCGCCGCTGGCTCCGCCGCATCGTGAGCCCCGACGGGCTCTTCGAGCACGGCAAGGCGTTCGCCAAGCTCGCGATCCTCGGTTTCATCGCCTGGCACGTGCTGGCCGGCGGCATGCAGGCGGTCGCCGGCGCCGCCTTCCTCTCGCCCGCGGGCCTTCTCGCCGCGGTGCGGAGCATGCTGCTCGGCCTGCTGGCGCCGATGCTCGGCGCCCTTGCCCTCATCACGGTCGCCGACGTGCTGTGGGTGCGGCTCCGCCACGCCGGGAGCCTGAAGATGAGCCGCGAGGAGGTTCGCCAGGAGACGCGGGAGATGGAGGGCGACCCGCAGCTCAAGAACCGGCTCAAGCAGATCCGCGCCGCGCGCTCCAAGAAGCGTATGCTGGCCGCGGTGAAGAAGGCGACCGTGGTCGTCACCAACCCCACCCATTATGCTGTGGCGCTTGCTTACGAGCGCGGCAAGAAGGCCGCACCCCGGGTGGTGGCGAAGGGGGTCGATACGATGGCCGCGCGAATCCGCGAGATCGCCGAGGCTGCTCGGGTGCCGGTGTTTGCCAATCCGCCGCTCGCCCGCGCCCTCTACCAGGTCGAGCTGGATACCGAGATCGCGCCCGAGTACTACAAGGCGGTGGCGGAGGTCATCGCCTATGTCTGGCGACTCGGTGCCCGCGCCGGGCGGACTGCCGGAACGCTTTGATGCCCCCGGCCCGCAAGAGCCCCGCACCGGGGCGGCGCGCCCGCCTCATCGCCCCCCGCCTCATCGCGCATGACGTGAACAACCTCCTCACCGCGATCTCGGGCGGCGCCGAGCTGATCCTCGCCCGCGGCGGCGATCCCGCCACGATCGAGGACGCGCGCGAGATCGCGGCGGCCGCCGCGCGGGCCGCTTCACTGGTCGGCCGGCTCCTCGCCCCCGGCGGCGGCGCGCGCCCCGAGCCGCGCGCGATCGCGCTCGGCCCGGCGATCGGCGCGCTGGCACCCCTGCTCGGCCGGCTGCTCGGCAGCCGGATCGACCTCGTCCTTGCGCTCGAGGACCCGGGGCCCATGGTGCGGATCGATCCCGCGGAGCTCGACCGGGTGCTCGTCAACCTCGCGGTCAATGCGCAGAAGCGCCATGGAAGCGGGCGGCGAGTTCCGCCTCCGCACCGGCGAGGCCACGCTCGCGCGCGCCCGCGGCACCGTCCCGCCCGGACGCTACGCGACGATCGAGGCCGCGGACACCGGATGCGGCATCGCACCGGCGCTCCTGCCCCGCATCTTCGCCCCCGGCTTCACCACGCGGGCCGGGGAGGGCGGACACGGCCTCGGCCTCGCCGCCGCCCACGAGATCGTCCGCGAGGCCGGCGGCTTCATCCGCGTGGAGAGCGAGCCCGGCCGGGGCACGCGCTTTTGCATCCATCTCCCGCTCCTCGAGCCCCCCGGGGATCAAGCCGGGGCGGCCGCGACGCCCGGGCGGACGGCGCTCGTCGTCGAGGACGAGCCCGCGGTCGGCCGCGTCGCCGCACTGGCGCTCCGCAAGCAGGGATGGGTGGTGCATCTGGCCGAGTTGGCCGAGTCGGTGCTCGCGAATCTCGGTCGGCTCGCACGCCCGGATGTTCTCGTTTCGGACCTCGCCCTGCCCGGCCTGGACGGGCCCGCCCTGGTGCGGCGCCTGCGCGAGCGCTGGCCCGGCCTGCCCGCCATCCTCGCCTCCGGGTACGTGGACGAAGCGGCGCGACTCGGGCTGGCAGCGGAGCAAATCATCTTCCTCGCCAAGCCCTACCGTCTCGCCAGCCTGGTCTCGGCCGTTTCCGCCGCCGCCGGGGCGATTGCCGCCGCTACCTCTTGATTGAATTCCTCCCGAATGCTACACGCAATAGTAGAATAAGAACAAAAAGGGATCGACTTCTTAACGGGCTTCCCATAAATTCGTTGCGAGTTTGTTCTGTAAACCAACGTACTCGACAATTCGCGGGCGCACATGCGACTCTACGCTCAGCCGCGAGTTGCCGGGCGCTCACCAACGGGGGTCGTCAATGGAGAAGAACAAGGCGCTGGATGCCGCGCTGGCACAGATCGAGCGCGCCTTCGGCAAGGGCTCGGTCATGCGCATGGGCGCCACCGCCGGAACCGAGCCCGTCGACGTCATCCCCTCCGGCTCGCTCGGGCTCGACCTGGCGCTCGGCATCGGCGGCCTGCCGCGCGGGCGGATCGTCGAGATCTACGGCCCGGAAAGCTCCGGCAAGACCACGCTCGCGCTCCACGCGATCGCCGAGGCGCAGAAGCTCGGCGGCACCTGCGCCTTCATCGACGCCGAGCACGCGCTCGACCCGACCTACGCGCGCAAGCTCGGCGTCGATATCGAGAATCTCCTCATCAGCCAGCCCGACGCCGGCGAGCAGGCGCTCGAGATCTCCGATACGCTCGTCCGCTCCGGCGCGGTGGACGTGCTGGTGGTGGACAGCGTCGCCGCGCTCGTGCCGCGCGCCGAGCTCGAGGGCGAGATGGGCGATACCCATGTCGGCCTGCACGCACGGCTGATGAGCCAGGCGCTGCGCAAGCTCACCGGCACGGTCTCGCGCAGCAACACGCTGCTCATCTTCCTCAACCAGATCCGCCTCAAGATCGGCGTGATGTTCGGCAACCCCGAGACCACCACCGGCGGCAACGCGCTCAAGTTCTACGCCTCGATCCGCCTCGATATCCGCCGCGTCGGCAGCGTCAAGGACCGCGAGGCGGTGATCGGCAACGAGACGCGGGTGAAGGTGGTGAAGAACAAGATGGCCCCGCCGTTCCGCCAGGTCGAGTTCGACATCATGTACAGCGAAGGCATCAGCAAGGTGGGCGAGCTGATCGATCTCGGCGTCAAGGCGGGCGTGGTCGAGAAGTCGGGTGCCTGGTTCAGCTACGATTCGCAGCGCATCGGCCAGGGGCGGGAGAACGCGAAGCGCTTTCTGCGCGAGCACCCCGAAGCCGCGGGCGCGATCGAAAGCAAGATCCGCGCCGAGGCCGGCCTCGTGGCGGGCGCCATGCTCGCCTCCGCCGACCTCGCCGAGGAGCCCGAAGCGGCTGACTGAACCACTCGCCACCGGCTCGCCCCTCGACCCCGAGGACGACGCCCTGATCGCGGCGGCCGCCGCCGCGCTCAGGCGTCATTTCCATCCCTGGCGCCACCGCCTCGCCGCGGCCGCGCGCGACGGCAGCGGCCGCATCTTCACCGGCCTCCATCTCGGCGCGACGGTCGGCCGGCTCTCGATCTGCGCCGAGGCAACCGCGCTCGGCCGCGCGCTGATCGAAGGCGACGGTACGATCGCCGCTATCGTCACGCTCCGCCAGCCCAAGCCCGACGAGGAGCCCCCGCACCCCGCCATCGTGCCGCCCTGCGGCGCCTGCCGCGAAATGCTCGCCGACCACGCCCCCGACGCCCTCGTGATCCTCCCCGGGCCCGCCGGCCTGGTGCGGCTCCCCGCCTCGCTGCTGCTGCCCCTGCCCTATCAGCGCTGAGCCGCCGGCCGCGCGCAGGGCTCAGACCGGGAGGCGGATGCGCGCCCGCAAGCCCCCGAGCGGGCTCTCCTCGAGCAGGATCTCCCCGCCATGGGCGCGGACGATGTCGCGCGCGATGGCGAGTCCGAGACCGGTCCCACCCGCCGGACCGCTCTGGAAGGGGCGGAACATGCCCTCGCGCTCCTCCGGCGGAATGCCGGGCCCGTCGTCATCGACGGTGACCTGAACGCTGCGGGCGGAAAGCCGCGCGGCGGAGAGCGAAATCTGGCGCGCGTGCCGCTGCGCGTTGTCGACGAGATTGGTGATCGCACGCCGCACGGCGTCGGGCCGGAGCGGAAGCGTGAGGGCGTAGGGCGTCTCGAGGCTCACATCCGCCCCGGCGCGCCGGGCGCCGGCCGCGACCTCCTCGAGCATCCGCGAGAGATCGACGGGGCGCACCTGCTCGACCCCCTCGCCGCGCGCGAAGGCGAGATAGGCCTCGACGAGCCGCTCCATCTCCTCGACATCGGCGGTCATCGCCGCCACGTCCGGAGCCAGCTCCGGCCGCGGCGGCAGCATGGCGAGTGCGAGCCTGAGACGCGTGAGCGGCGTGCGCAGGTCGTGCGAGACGCCGGCGAGAAGCTCGGTGCGCTGGGCGAGGAAGCGGCGGATCCTTTCCTGCATCCGGTTGAAGGCCGAGGCGGCGCGGCGCACCTCGATCGCGCCCTCGGGCTTGATCGCCCCCTGGTCGCGCCCCATGCCGAAGGCCTCCGCCGCTCCCGCGAGGCGGCGGATCGCGCGCACCTGGTTGCGCATGAAGATGGAGGCGATGCCGAACAGCACCCCCGAGGTGCCCACCACCCACGCCAGGAACACGTAGATCGTGCCGACATAGAGCCGCTTGTGCGGCACCGCGACCCTGAGCACCCCGTCGGGAAGCTGCACGCGGAGGATCACGGGCTCCGGGTTGTCCGCCCAGGCCATGGTGAAGGGCCGATGCACGAGCTGCTCCATCGCGCCCGCGAGGTCGTTGTCGATCGGCCCCAGCGCTTCCGGCGCGGGTCGCGGCGCCAGCACCGCCCCCGGCTCGAAGCTCATCGCCAGCTCGAGGTTCTGGCGCGCGAACCGGAGCACGGCCCGGCGGTCGGCCGGATCCTGCTCGCGCTCGAACGTCCGCGCCACCAGCGCCACCTCGCCGGCGACCGCGCCCGTCAGCCGCCGCGAGAGCAGGCTCAGATGGCTGCCGTAGAAGAGCTGCAGCGTCACCGCCTCCAAAAGGACCAGCGGCAGCAGGATCATCAAGAGGCTGCGCCCGAGCAGGGAGCGGGGCAGCACGCGGCGCAGCAGCCGTTCCGGAAGCGGCAGCCGAATCCGCATCAGGCGCCCGGCTTCAGCACGTAGCCGCGTCCGCGCACCGTGTGCAGGAAGCGGGGCTCGCGCGGATCGGCCTCGATCTTGCGCCGCAGCCGCGTCACCTGCACGTCGATCGCCCGCTCGCTCGCATCCTCCATGCCGAGCGCGGCGGCGATCTCCTCGCGCGAAAGCACCTCGTTCGGCTTGCGCGCGAGCGCCGTCAGCAGCGCCGCCTCGCCGCCGGTCAGGCGGACGGTGCCGGCCTCGGTCGTGAGCTCGGCACGCTCGATGTCGAACACGGCCCGGCCGAGCGGCAGCGGGCCGGCGGGCGGGTCGGCCGGCGCGGTCCGGCGCAGGAGGGCCCGGATCCGGAGCACCAGCTCGCGCGGATCGAACGGCTTGGGCAGATAGTCGTCGGCGCCGGCCTCGAACCCCGCCACGCGATCGTCGGGCGCGCCGCGCGCGCTCAGGAGCAGGAGCGGAACCTCCTTCACCCGCTCCCGATGCAGCGATTCGGCGAGCTGGAGCCCCGATTCGCCCGGCATCATCACGTCCAGCACCATCAGGTCGGGCGTGAGGAAGCCGAGCTTCTCCCGCGCCTCCGCCGCACTCTCCGCCACCGTCACCCGGAAGCCATGCTCGGCAAGATAGCGGGAGAGCAGCCCGCGCAGACGCGCATCGTCGTCCACCACCAGGATATGGGCGTCCTCCGCCACGGCGCCCCCGCCCTTCGCCCCGCTCAGGCGGGACGCGCGCGCGGCTCGCGCGCCGCCTGCTCGGCGCCGTCCATGTAGCCCCGCGCCAGATCGTTCATGATGCCGCGCATGACCCGGCGGAACCCCTCCACCGCCGCGCCGCCGGCCTCTCGGTAGGCGGCGCCGAGGCGCTCGCGCTGGCGCTCGAAGAGCTGCCGCTCGAGCGCCATCCCCGCCGGCGTGAGCGAAAGCCGCCGCCGCCGCCGGTCCGCCCGCCCCGGCGTCTGCGTCACGTAGCCGCGCGCGACCAACAGCGAAAGCACGCGGCCGAGCGACTGCTTGGTGATACGGAGAATCGCCAGAAGCTCGCTCACGCTGATGCCGGGATTGCGGCCGATGAAGTGCAGCGCACGATGATGCGCGCGGCCGAGGGCAAGCTCGGCAAGCACGAGGTCGGCGGCGTTGGTGAAGTCGCGGTAGGCGAAGAACAGCAGGTCCTGCGCAAGCCGCATCTCCTCCTCGCGGAGAAAGAGAAGATTGGCGCCCGCCGGCACCGCCGCCCCCGTGGACGGCAAAGAGGGCGGGAAAGAGGACGGACGGATGGGCTGATCGCCTTTCCGGTCAGACATGGCAGGCATACCCGGAACATTACGACAGGTTCGTTGACTTAATATGACCCAGCTTTTACGGTCCCGCAAGTCAGAGCAACAATATTGCGGGAAACTGGTCCGTGACGCTCATTCCTTTCGATGACCGCGACGGCACCATCTGGTGGGATGGCGCCCTGATCCCCTGGCGGGACGCCCATCTGCACGTGCTCTCGCACGGCCTGCACTACGCGAGCGCGGTCTTCGAGGGCGAGCGCGCCTACGGCGGCACGATCTTCCGCTTGCGGACCCACACCGAGCGGCTGCTCGCCTCCGGCCGGATGCTCGGCTTCGCTATTCCCTGGAGCGCGGACGAGATCGACGCCGCCTGCGCCGCCGTGCTGGGAGCCAACGACCTCTCGGACGCCTACGTGCGCCCGATCGCCTGGCGCGGGTCCGAGCAGCTCGCCGTCGCCGCGCAACACACCAAGATCCACCTCGCGATCGCCGCCTGGCCGTGGCCCAACCTCTTCGGCGCCGAACGGGTGAAGGGCGTCCGTCTCGGCATCGCAACGTGGAAGCGCCCCTCACCCGAGACCGCGCCCACCGCCTCCAAGGCCGCGGGACTCTACATGATCGGGACGCTCGCCAAGAATGAAGCGGAGGCGGCCGGATTCGACGACGCGGTCATGTACGACTGGCGCGGCCACGTCGCCGAGGCAACCGGGGCCAACATCTTCTTCGTCATCGACGGCGCGCTGCATACGCCGAGCCCGGAAGGCTTCCTCGACGGCATCACCCGCCGCACGGTCATGAGCCTCGCCCGGCATCGACAGATCCGCGTCATCGAACGAACGATCCTGCCCGCGGAACTCGCGACCGCAAGCGAGGTCATCCTCGCCGGCACCGCCGCCGAGATCACGCCGGTCCGCCAGATCGGGCCATATCACTATTCGCCAGGCCGGATCACCGAAACCCTGCACCGCGACTTCGAGACACTCGTGCGCCTGCCGCCCGAAGAGGTCGCCCGCCGCGCGGCTTAGGCCAGGGGGACGCTGTCCCCCTGGACCCCCTGGCAAAGGCGGAGCCTTTGCAATCCATTCGCTTGGCAGCGGCAGAGAGCGGTTTGGCTGATGCGCGAAACGCGCATCAGCCAAACCGCTCTCTGCCGCTGCCAAAACGAACGGGTTCCAAGGGCTCGCCCTTGGCGGGGGTTCAAGGGGGCAGAGCCCCCTTGGTCTTTTTAACCGCCGAAGGCCGAGAGGCCGGTCTGGGCGCGGCCGAGGATCAGCGCGTGCACGTCGTGTGTGCCCTCGTAGGTATTGACGGTCTCGAGGTTCATGACGTGGCGGATGACGTGGTATTCGTCGACGATGCCGTTGGCGCCGTGCATGTCGCGGGCGAGGCGGGCGATGTCGAGCGCCTTGCCGCATGAGTTGCGCTTGCAGAGGCTGATCATTTCCGGCGCGGCGCGGCCCTCTTCCATCAGCCGGCCGAGCCGCAGCACCGCCTGCAGCCCGAGCGTGATTTCCGTCTGCATGTCCGCGAGCTTTTTCTGGATGAGCTGGGTCGCGGCGAGCGGCCGGCCGAACATTTGCCGCTCGAGCGTGTACGAGCGCGCCCGATGCCAGCAGAATTCCGCGGCGCCGAGGGCGCCCCAGGCGATGCCGTAGCGTGCGTTGTTGAGGCAGGAGAACGGACCTTTGAGCCCCTTCACGCCGGGCAGAAGATTCTCCTCCGGAACGAACACGTCCTGCATCATGATCATGCCGGTCGTGCTGGCGCGGAGCGAGAATTTGCCTTCGATCGTCGGCGCCGTCAGGCCGGGAAAGCCTTTTTCGAGCAGGAAGCCGCGGATTTCGCCCGCATCGTCCTTGGCCCAGACGAGGAAGAGATCGGCGATCGGCGCGTTGGTGATCCAGGTCTTGGTGCCGTTGAGCACGTAGCCGCCCTCGGCGCGGCGGGCGCGCGTGCGCATGGCGGCGGGATCGGAGCCGGCGTCGGGCTCGGTGAGGCCGAAGCAGCCGACGAGCGCGCCGCTGCGCAGCCGCGGCAGGAAGCGTTCCTTCTGCGCGTCGGAGCCGAAGGCGTGGATCGGGAACATGACGAGCGAGGATTGCACCGAGAAGGCGCTGCGGTAGCCGGAATCGACGCGCTCGACCTCGCGCGCGATCAGCCCATAAGCGACCATGCCGATATCGGCGCAGCCATAGCCCTCGAGCGTGGCGCCGAGGAAGCCCATTGCGCCCATCTCGTCGAGGATGGCGCGGTCGAAGCGCTCGTAACGGTTCGCCTCGAGCACGCGCGGAAAGAGCTTCTCCTGGCAGTAGGCGTGGGCGGCGTCGCGGATCTGCCGTTCCTCGGCGCTGAGCTGCTCGTCGAAGCGGAGCGGGTCGTCCCAGATGAAGGGCGCGAAGCCGTGCCTCGGTGCTCCGGCGCTCGGGCGTGGGGTGGGCGCTTCGGGGCTCATGGCGTGGGTTAGGATTCGCCCTCGAGCGGGCCGGCGCCGCGCGCGGCGATGCGCATGAAGGCGGGCACGTCCGCCCCGAAGCCGACGACCGGCTTGGCCGGCTCCGCGGCGACCGGCTCCCGCCGTGGCGGCGGTTCCGAACGGCGGGCGGCGGGGCGCGGCGCAGGCGCCGCCGCGCGCGCGGGCGCCGCCGGGCGCGGGGGGCTCGCGGGCGCGCTCCGCGACGGGGCGCTCTCCGGAGGATTGGGCGCGCGGGCGCGCGCTGGTGCCGGGCGCGCGGAGCGGGTGTCAGCGCGCGTGCCGGCGCCACGGCCGCGGCGGCCGCGCGATCTGCCGTCGTCCGCGGCCCAATCGACCGGGTCGAGCCCCTCGACCTGGAGGCGCGGGATTGCGTGGCCGGTCAGCTTCTCGATCGCCTCGACGGCAAGCTGGTCCGCGGGCGTGGCGAGCGTGAACGCCCGGCCTTCGCGCCCCGCCCGCCCGGTGCGGCCGATACGGTGGACGTAATCCTCGGCATGGTGCGGCACGTCGAAGTTGAAGACGTGGGACAGCCCGCCGATGTCGAGGCCGCGCGCGGCAACGTCGCTGCACACCAGCAGGCGGATCTCTCCGGCGCGGAATCTCTCCAGCGTAGCGAAGCGCACCGGCTGCGCCATGTCGCCGTGCAGGGCGCCGGCGCTGAAGTGATGCCGGACGAGCGAGCGGAGCAGGATATCGACGTCGCGCTTGCGGTTGCAGAAGACGAGCGCGTTCTGCACCTCTTCCTCGCGAACCAGCCGGCGCAGCGCCTCGCGCTTGTCGTGCTCGGCGACGAGGGCCAGCCGCTCGGTGATGGTGGCGGCGACCGAGGCCGGCCGGGCGACCGTGATCTGCTTCGGGTTGTCGAGGAAGGCATCGGCGAGGCGGCGGATTTCCGGGCCGAGAGTGGCGCTGAAGAGCAGGGTCTGCCGCTTGCGCGGGAGCAGCCCCACGATGCGCTCGACATCGGGGATGAAGCCCATATCGAGCATCCGATCCGCCTCGTCGATGACGAGGATGCGGGTGTCGGTGAGCAAAAGCCCGCCGCGTTCGAAGAGGTCGATCAGCCGCCCGGGCGTGGCGATCAGCACGTCCACCCCGCGCGCCAGGACTTCGCGCTGGTCGGAAACGCTCTCGCCGCCGATCAGCAGCGCGTGCGTGAGCTTCTGGTGCTTGCCGTAGAGGACGAAGTTGTCGGCGACCTGGAGCGCGAGCTCGCGCGTTGGCTCGAGGATCAGGCTGCGCGGCATGCGCGCCCGCGCGCGAGAGCCGCTCAGGATGTCGATCATCGGCAGGGTGAAGCCCGCCGTCTTGCCGGTCCCGGTCTCGGCGCAGCCGAGCACGTCCCGGCCCATCAGCACGACCGGAATCGCCTGTGCCTGGATCGGCGTCGGATGCAGGTAGCCCTTCTCGGCGACGGCTCGCAGGATCGGCTCGGAAAGGCCGAGGTCGGAGAAAAGCGGCAGAGGTTCGCCGGCCGCGTTGTTCGCGTGCGCGGGCGGCTCCGCCGTGCTGAGAATGATTTCGGACAAGCGGTGAAGTTCCGTTCGCACTGGGAAGGCATCGGGCCACGCGGCAAGCGCAAGCGGCGCATCGGCTCGCTGCCCGGAGCTCGCGCCGGTATGTGATGAAGAACGCCGGAAAGTCAAGCCGCGCGGCCTGCCGCGGCGGCGGCGAGAGCGGGCTCGAGCCACGCCAGATCCGCACCAAACGCGAACCAGGCGGCCTCGGCGGCCGCGATATCGGCCGGCCCGCGCGCGAATTCGAGGGCGGCGGGAAGGTTCGCGGGAAGCTTGATCGCGGTGCAGAACGGATAATCGCGCACGCGCCATTCCGGGCGATGGGTGACGAAGAAGGCGAGCGTGGGCACGTTCCAGGCATCGGCGAGGTGCACCATCGCGGTGTCCGTGGAAACGATGAGCGCGGCACCGGCGACGAGCCCGGCGAGCTCGGCGAGCGAGGCGACGGCCGGACGGTGGAGGATGCGGGGATGCGGCGCCGCAGGCATTCCCTGCGTGACGATGGGCAGGTCCTGGAGGGAAAGGAGCGCGGCGAGCAGGCGAGCGTGCACCTTGGGCGGCATCGTGCGCAATGCCATCGCCGCGCGCGGGCAGACGAGCACGTAGCGCCGCGGGAGGCCCATGGGCCGGCGCGGGCGGAGCGCGGCCGCGAGCCAGCGGTTGCGCTTCGCGGCGGGAGGAATGGCGCGAGGATCGGCGCCGAGCCGGGCCAAGAAGAAATCGACCATCGCGATGCCGCGGAAGGCGGGATCGAAGGCGAACTCGCGGATATCGATGCGAGTCTCGAAAGGTGGTGGGGCGGCGGCGCGATAGGGGAACCAGGCCACGTCCGCGAACAGCCAGGCCGCTTCGTAGAGCGCGTTGACGAGCCTGCGGCCGAACAGCTTCTTGCGCACGAGAAGCGGCCGCCTGCCTTCGAGCACGCCGGCGGCAAGCGCCGCGACCAGCGCGGAGAGGCCGATCACACCGTCGCCGAGCGTCATGCCGAAGCCGTTCAGAATGGCCGCGCGGCCTGCGGGACGCATCATCCCGCGGCGGCGAGGATGCGGAGCGCGAGCTTCTGGTGCGGGCGGTCGATCATCTGCCCCTCCAGCACCATGACGCCGGCCTCGGGATTGGCGGCGAAAAGCTCGGCGACCGCGCGCGCCCAGCGCACGCGCTCGGGCGAGGGCGTGAAGGCGGCATGCGCCGGCGCGATCTGGTCGGGGTGGATGAGGTATTTGCCGGAGAAGCCGTCGGCGGCGGCCGCTTCGGCCTCGGCCGCAAGGCCCGCCGGATCGCGCGGATCCGGGAACGGCGTGTCGATTGCGGCGACGCCGGCGGCCGCCGCGGCGATCAGCGTGAGCACACGCGCCACCGCGATCGGTTGGGCGAAGCCGCCGCCCGCAAGGCGCGGGCGGATCCCGAGATCCGCCGAAAGATCCTCCGCTCCGAAGGAGAGCGCGATGAGCCGCGGCAGGCCCGGACCGAAGCGCGCGAGCGCCTGCACGGACGCGGCGGTCTCGGTGACGAGCGCCAGCGTCGCGATGCCGCCGGGCGCCAGCCCCGCGGCGGCCTCGAGGGCCGCAAGCCGCTGATCGAGCCGGAGCAGCGCCTCGGGCCCTTCGCATTTCGGCAGCAGGATCGCAGCAGGCCGGCCCGGCACCACCGCGGCGAGATCGCCGAGATGCCAAGGCGTCTCCTCGGGATTGACGCGGACGATCACGCCCGCGCGGGCAAGCCCGGGCAGCAGGGCGGCGACGCTTGCGCGAGCGGCATCCTTGGCGGGCGGCGCCACCGCATCCTCGAGATCGAGGATCACCGCGTCCGCATCGCCGGCCAGCGCCTTGCCGATCTTTCGCTCGGAATCGCCGGGTGCGAAGAGAAGGCTGCGCAGCCGCATCATTCCTCCTCCTCCGCTTGCGGGCGCTTTCGCATCAGCGCCGCCCGCTCGCAGCTCGCGACGACCGCGCCCGCCTGGTTGAACGCCTGGTGGCGGAAGGTGACGATGCCGGCGTCGGCGCGCGAACGGCTCGGCCGCGCGGCGAGCACGGTGGTTTCGACGCGGAGCGTGTCGCCGGCAAAAACGGGAGCGGGAAAGCGCACGTCCGTCATGCCGAGATTGGCGATCGTGGTCCCCTGGGTGGTATTGTGCACGCTCATCCCGATCATCAGCCCGAGCGTGAAGAGCGAGTTGACGAGCGGGCGGCCGAATTCGGTTCCCTTCGCATATTCCGCGTCGAGATGCAGCTTCTGGACGTTCATGGTGAGCGAGCAGAAGAACACATTGTCCGCCTCGGTGACGGTGCGCGTCCATTCGGCATCGATCACGCGGCCTTCGGTGAGGTCTTCGAAGAAGAGCCCGGGCATCGCTCAGGCCGCCTCCACCGCCGCGAACCGCGGCGGAATCGGATGGCGGTCGGCATCCTTGTAGCCGAGCGCGTCCTCGGCGATCAGGATGCGCTGGACGTTCGCGGTTCCCTCGCCGGCGTTCAGCATGTTCACGTAGGCGCCGAAATAGCCGATGCGGCATTCCTCGGCGAGCGCATAGCCGCCATGGATCTCGGTTGCGGCAAGCACCGCCCGGCGCGCCGTCTGGGAGGCGAAATATTTCGCCCGCGCCACCGCGCCATGGAACGGCCGGCCGGCATCGGCGAGTGCCGCCGCCCGCGCGGTGAGCAGCCGCGCCGCATCGGTCTCGGTCGCCATGTCAGCGATCAGGCCCTGGATCATCTGATACTTCCCGAGCGGCCTCTCGCGCACCAGGCGGCTCCGCGCATAGTCGAGCGCAAGATCGAGCAGCGCCTGCGAAAGGCCGGTGAGACGGGCGGCCACCGTGAGCCTTCCATAGAAGAGCGCGTTCATGGCGATCTTGAACCCCTCGCCTTCCTCGCCGAGCCGGTTCTCGAGCGGAACCGGGAAATCGTCGAGATGAACGCTGCAACTCGCCAAGGCCCGCGAGAGGCCGCGCATCTTGATGGGAACGGCCGAATAGCCCGGCGCGGAGCGGGGCTCGACGATGAAGGCGGTGATGCCGCGATGACCGGCAGCGGGATCCGTCCGCGCGAAGAGCACGCCGACGTCGGCCGCGTGGGCGAAGGTGATGAAGGTCTTCTCCCCGTTGAGGAGATATCGCTCCCCGCGGCGCACCGCGAGGGTGCGCATCGCGCCCGCAGGATCCGAGCCGCCGCCGGGCTCGGTCAGCGCGAACATGCCGATCTTGCGCCCCGCGATCAGATCAGGAACGAAACGCGCGATCTGCGCCTCCGTGCCCCAGTTGAGGATGGTGAAGGGGCAGGTCATCGCCTGGAGGTTCATGCAATAGCCGAACTCGGGACGGAGCCGGCTGATCTCCTCGCTCACCGCGGCAACCGCGGCGAAACCGAGCGCCGAGCCGCCGAGGGCCACCGGAAAGCTCGCCCCGAAGAACCCGCCCTCGCCCATCTTGTGCACCAGCGGGCGCGGGAATTCCCCGCTTGCCTCGAAGGCGCCGATCGCGGGCTCGATCTCGCGCGCGACGAAGCGGCGGAGACTCGCGCGCACCGCCTCGATCTCGGGAGACGAATCAAGCAGCATGGCCGTTTCCCTTCCCTGCGGCGCGGTCGGCGAGGATCATGTCCGCCGCCTTCTCCGCAATCATGATCGTGGGCGCGTTCGTGTTGCCCGAGGTGATGACCGGCATCACCGAAGCGTCCGCGATGCGCAGCCCCGCCAGCCCATGCACGCAAAGCCGCGGATCGACCACCGCCAGCCTATCCGTTCCCATCCGGCAGGTCCCGACGGGATGGAAGATCGTCGTGCCGATATCGCCCGCCGCGCGCACGAGCGCCTCATCGCTCTCGGCCGCCGGCCCGGGGCGAAACTCCGTGGGCTCGAAGCGCGCGAGCGCCTTCGCCGCCGCAATGCGGCGGGTGAGCCGCATCGCCGCGACCGCGACGCGACGGTCGTTCTCGCTCGCCAGATAGTTCGGCCGGATCGCCGGCGCCTGCCCGGGCTCTGGCCCCTTCAGATGCACCGAGCCGCGGCTCTCCGGGCGGAGATTGCAGACCGAGGCCGTGAAGGCCGGAAACGCGTGCGGCGGAGCGTCGAAGCGATCGAGGCTCAGCGGCTGAACGTGATATTCGAGGTCCGGCGTGTCGCGCGACGCGTCGCTCTTGGTGAAGCAGCCGAGCTGGCTCGGCGCCATCGTCAGCGGGCCGCGGCGGAACAGAAAATACTCGAGCCCCATGCCGATCCGCCCGGCTAGGCTGTTCGCGCGCTCGTTCAATGTTCGCGTGTGGCTCACCCGATAGGCCATGCGAATTTGCAGATGATCCTGCAAGTTCTCGCCCACGCCCGCAAGCTCATGGCGCACCGCGATCCCGCGCTCCTTCAAGAGCGCCCCCTGCCCGACGCCGGAAAGCTCGAGCAGATGCGGCGAACCGACGGTGCCGGCGGCAAGAACGACCTCGCCCGCCTCGGCCTCGTCGGCAACGCCCTTGCGCGCGAACGCAACCCCCCGCGCACGCCTTCCCTCGAAAAGAACGGCCCGCGCCTCGGCACCCGTGAGCACCGTCAGGTTCGCCCTTCCCCGCGCCGGACGAAGAAACGCCGTGGCCGCGCTCACCCGCACGCCGCGCCGCTGGTTCACCTGGAAATAACCGCAACCCTCGTTGTTGCCGCGATTGAAATCATCGGTCGGCGGAATCCCGATCTCCGCCGCGGCGGCACGAAACGCATCGAGGATCTCCCACGAAAGCCGCATCTCCTCCACCCGCCACTCGCCGCCCACGCCATGCGCCTCGTCCGCACCGCGCACCTGATCCTCGGAACGACGGAAATAGGGCAGCACATCATCCCAGGACCAGCCGACATTCCCGAGCTGCCGCCATTGATCATAATCGCCCGCCTGGCCACGCATGTAGATCATCCCATTGATCGACGAACAGCCGCCCAACACACGCCCGCGCGGATAAGAAAGCGTACGACCGTTCAGCCCCACCTCGGGCTCGGTCTTGAAACACCAGTCGGTGCGCGGATTGTTCTGGGTGTAGAGATAACCGATCGGAATATGAATCCAGATATAGTTGTCCCGCCCGCCCGCCTCGAGCAAAAGCACCGAAACACGCGGATCAGCGGACAACCGGTTGGCCAGCACACACCCCGCACTGCCGGCCCCGACAATCACATAATCGAACCGCCCGATCGACATCCGCCCCTCCCGTTAGGCAAGGCCAGGGGGACGCTGTCCCCCTGGACGGGTCCCCATCGCGCGAGCGCGATGGGAGCCCCACCCTGCCAGGGCCTGGGGCCCTGGCCCCCGTTCTCTTGGCGGGCGCTGAGGGAGCGGTTTGACTTTGCGCGAAACGCGCAAAGTCAAACCGCTCCCTCAGCGCCCGCCAGGGAATGGGTTCCAAGGGCTCAGCCCTTGGCGGGGGTTCCAAGGGGGCAGAGCCCCCTTGGCCTTATCTATCAGAACAAGCGCCCGCCGTCCGGGACGGTGAAGTCCGGGCGGATCAGCACAACGGCGCCGTCCTCATCCGGCATGCCGAGGGTGAGCACCTCGGAGGTGAAAGGGCCGATGCGTCGTGGCGGAAGGTTGACCACGGCGCACACTTGTCGCCCGATCAGCCGGTCGGGCACGTAGTGTTCGGTGATTTGTGCGGATGATTTCTTGCGCCCGAGCGGCGCGCCGAAGTCGATCACCAGCTTGAGGGCGGGCTTGCGCGCTTCGGGGAAGGGCGCTGCCTCGACGACGGTGCCGACGCGGATCTCGACGCGTTCGAAGTCTTCGATGGTGGCGCTCATCGGGCCCTCTTAGGGATAAGTCGCGCTATTATGATCCCGAAGGTAGCGCAATTGCCAATCGGGCGGTCCCGTGCCAGCGTCGGGGGCATGCGCGATTTCCATCTGCCGGGCCGGAGCCAGGTCTTCGCCACGAACGGCATGGCGGCGACTTCGATGCCCGCCTCGACGCTAGCGGCGCTCGATGTGCTCAGGGCCGGAGGGAACGCGCTCGATGCAGCGGTGGCCGCGGTTGCGGTGCAGTGCGTGGTCGAGCCGCAATCGACCGGGATCGGCGGGGATTGTTTCTGCCTTTACGCGCCGGCCGGCAGCGGAAAGGTCGTGGCGTTGAACGGGTCGGGGCGCGCGCCCGCGGCCGCAACTATCGACTGGTACGAAGCCCGTGAGATGGCGGCGCTGGAGAACACGTCCCCCCACAGCGTGACGGTGCCCGGAGCCGTTGCGGCGTGGGAGACGCTGCTTGCGGCGCATGGCACCAAAGGGCTCGATGAGCTTTTGCGCCCGGCGATCCGGTATGCCGAGGAGGGATTCGTCGTGCAGCCTCGCCTCGCCTTCGATTGGGTGAGGCTCGAGGACAAGCTCGTCAAGAACGGCGCCGAGGCGTTTCTTCCGCACGGGCGCGCGCCGGTTGCGGGCGAGCGATTCGTGCAGCCGAATCTTACCGCGACACTGAGGGCGATCGCGAAGACGGGCGCGCGCGCTTTCTATGAAGGACCGGTTGCCGCGGACATGGTGGCGGTGCTCAGTGCGCGCGGCGGGCTGCACACGGAGGCGGATTTCGCGGCCGGCCGGCTTGCGCCCGAGTTCGTGCCGCCGATTCGCACCGGTTGGCGCGGCTTCGAGGTGTGGCAGTGCCCGCCAAACGGGGCGGGGCTTCTGGTGCTGATGCTGCTCGGCATTCTCGGCGGGATGCCGAGCGCGCCGGACGGCCCGATGGGCGCGCTCCGTCTGCATCGGCATATCGAGGCGGCGCGCCTGGTCTATCGCGACCGCGATGCGTTCCTCGCGGACCCGGGGCAGGTCGCGGTGCCGGTCGAGCGTCTGACGAGCCCCGCGTATCTTGCGGAATTGAGGGCGACGATCCGCGACGAGCAAGCGATGCGAGTGCTGCCGCCGGCGGGCGAGGCGGCGATGCCGGTGCATGCGGACACGGTCTATCTTTGCGTCGTCGATCGCGACGGCAATGCGGCGAGCTTCATCAACTCCCTCTTTCAGGGTTTCGGCAGCGGCATCCTCGCCGAGAAGTCCGGGATCATGCTGCAGAATCGCGGTTTCGGCTTCCGCCTCGAGCGCGGGCACCCGAACTGCATCGCGCCGGGGAAGCGGCCGATGCACACGATCATCCCCGGCATGCTGACGAAGGGAGGCGAGGCGGTGATGCCGTTCGGCGTCATGGGTGGGCATTTCCAGCCCATGGGCCAGACCCTCTTCCTCACGAATTTCCTCGAATATGGGCTCGATATCCAGGAAGCGCTCGATGCCCCGCGGGTGTTCCCCTATCACGGCAGGCTCGAGATCGAGCGCGGCGTGCCGGCCGCGACGGTCGAAGCGCTCGCGCGCCGCGGCCACGATCCGGTGGTGGTCGACCGGCCGCACGGCGGCGGGCAGGCGATCTGGATCGACCGCGCGCGAGGCGTGCTTTGCGGTGGGTCCGATCCGCGCAAGGACGGTTTGGCGCTCGGGTACTGAGCCATGGGCGAGCCCTGCGATCTCACCGCACTCGAGGCGCGCGCGCGGATCGGCCGGAAAGAGCTTTCGGCGAGCGCGCTTCTCGAAAGCTGCATCCGCCGCATCGAGCGGGTGAACCAAGCCGTGAACGCGATTGTCGCGACCGATTTTCCAGGCGCCCGCGCGGCGGCCGCGCAAGTGGACAAGGCGGTTATGGCGGGCGAGGCGCCCGGCCCGCTCGCCGGCCTGCCGGTCGGGATCAAGGATCTCCAGGACGCCGCGGGGCTGCCCACCACTTTCGGCAGCCCGATCTTCGCGGGGAACGTGCCGCTCAGGGACGAGCGGGTGGTGCAGGCGATCCGCGCGGCCGGCGGCATCATCGCGGGCAAGACCAACACGCCGGAGTTCGGCGCCGGCGCCAACACGCGAAATGCCGTGTACGGGGCCACGGGCAATCCGTTCGATCCGCGCAAATCCGCGGCGGGATCGTCGGGCGGCTCGGCGGTGGCGCTGGCGACCGGCATGGTAGCGCTCGCGTCCGGCTCCGACACCGGGGGAAGCCTGCGCAATCCGGCCGCGTTCTGCGGCATCGTCGGTTTCCGCCCGAGCCCTGGGCTCGTCGCCAACGAGAAGCGGCTGCTCGGCTGGTCATCGCTTCCGGTGGCGGGGCCGATGGCGCGCACGGTCGCGGATCTCGCGCTGCTGCTTTCGGTGATGGCGAGCGACGATGCGGCGGACCCGCTCGCGACCACGGTCCATGGCCGCACGGTCCGCAGGGCGGAGGATTTCTTTCCGCTGCCGGGCACCGATCTTTCGCGGCTCAAGGTGGCGCTCACGCCGGATTTCGGCTTCGCGCCGACCGAGCGCCACATCGCCGAGGTGTTCGCCGAGAAGACCACCCGCTTTCGCCATGTCTTCGCCCGCGCGGACGATGCGAGCCCCGACTGCACCGGTGCGGACGAGGCGTTCGCCGTGCTACGGGCTACGTACTTCCTCGCCTCGCATCTCCAAAAAGTGCGCGAGCGGCGAAGCGAGGTGGGGCCGAACGTGATCGCCAATGTCGAGGAGGGGCTCGGCTATTCGGCGGCGGACGTGGCGCGCGCCGGGGTCTTGCAGACGGCGCTCTATCGGCGCTGGCAGATTTTTTTCCGCGACTACGATGTGCTGCTTTCGCCCGCCATCACCATCAGCCCGCGTCCCTGGCACGAGCTTTACCCCGCCGAGATCGACGGGAAGAAGACGAAGGGTTATTTCCATTGGCTGGCGCTCGCCTATGCGGTGACGCTGGCCGGCCATCCGGCGATTTCACTCCCGGTTGGGCGCGACCGGGCGGGCATGCCGTTCGGATTGCAGATCGTCGGGCCGCGCGGCGGCGATGCCAAGGTCCTGGCGGTCGCGGCGGCACTCGAGGCGATGCTCGCCGGCGATCCGGAGACCGCGCGGCCGGTGCCGGATCTTGAACGGCTGGCAGCGGCCGCGCCGCTGGCTGAGACCCCTGGATTCCTCGGTTTCGACTGAGATTTTGGTGGGCGGCCCTGGGCTTCAGCGCGCGCGAGCGCCGCCGAAGGCATTGAAGGTGATCAGCGTATAGGTGTCCTTGACGCCCGGGATGGACTGGATCCGCTCGGTGACGAACCGGCCGATGTCGCGCTCCGGATCGAGATAGAACTTGCCGAGCAGGTCGTACTGACCGGAGGTCGAATAGAGCTCGGAGAGCTCCTCGATCTCGTCCGCGGCGCGCTCGGCCACCCGATAGGCAGTTCCCATCTCGCATTTGATCTGCACGAAGATCGCCCGCATCGCGCGTCTCCTCACTACTTTCCGGGCGAGCATGCCACGATGCGGGGGACGCTGCCCAGCAGCGGCGGCGCGGCAGGTGACGATCCCGCGCCCACCGCCTATGCTCGCTCCGCGGAGAGATGGAGCGCGGAGGCGACGATGGAGCTGGCGAAGGCGCGCAAGGCGCGCATGATACCCCGCCCCGGCGGCCGGATCCTTGCGGACGCACTGGTGGCGCTCGGCATCGATCATGTCTTCGAGGTGCCCGGAGAGAGCTATCTCGACGTGCTCGACGGCCTCTACGCCACGCGCCAAAAGCTGCAGCTCATCACCTGCCGCTTCGAAGCCGGCGCGGTGAACATGGCCGAGGCGTTCGGCAAGCTCACCGGCCGGCCGGCGGCGGCGATGGTGACGCGCGGGCCGGGCGCCTGCCACGGCGCGATCGGCGTGCACATCGCGATGCAGGACTCGACCCCGCTCCTGCTCTTCATCGGCCAGATCCCGACCGACCAGACCGATCGCGAGGCGTTCCAGGAGATCGACTACCGCCGTATGTTCGGAGCGGTCGCGAAATGGGTCACGCAGATCGATCATGCCGCGCGGATTCCCGAGATCCTGGCGCATGCCGTGGATGTTGCGGTCTCGGGCCGGCCGGGGCCGGTGGTGATCGCGCTGCCGGAGGACATGCAGCGCCAGGTGGTCGAGGTGCCGGACATCGGGCTGGCCGAAATCGCGCGGCCGTACCCTGATCCGGCCGCGCTTGCCCGGCTCTCCGCACTCCTTGCGCAAGCGCGAAAGCCGCTCGCCCTGCTCGGCGGCTCGCGCTGGACCGATGCGGGGCGAAGCGCGATCCGCACCTTCCTCACCCGCCATGCGATTCCGGTGACCGTGGGCTTCCGCCGCCAGGCGCTCTACGACGGGACGCTCGACAATTTCGCAGGCGATCTCGGCGTCGGCTCCGATCCGGCGCTGATCGCCAAGGCGAAAGAGGCCGATCTCCTGCTGGCGATCGGCACACGGCTCGGCGAAGCCACAACCCAGGGCTACGAGCTTCTGGACCACGCGGGAGGCGTGCCGCTCGTCCATGTCCACCCGGACGAAAGCGAGATCGGCCGTGTCTTCCGCCCCGCGCTCGGGATCGTTTCTGAGATCAATGCGTTCGCCGAAGCCGCAGCCGTGCTCGAACCCAAGCGGATCGGCTGGCGCGACTGGACGCGCGAGCTCCGCGCGGTGCGCGAGGCCGGGCGCGTGGTGCCGGACTATCCGGGCCCGCTCAATCTCGGCACGGTGATGCGCGAACTCGAGACGCTGCTCGCACCGGACGCGATCGTCACCACGGATGCCGGCAATTTCGCGCCCTGGGCCACACGTTTCATCAATTTCGGCGATCGGCAGCGCTATATCGGCCCTTGCAACGGCGCGATGGGATACGCCGTGCCGGCGGCGGTCGGCGCGAAGATCGCCTTCCCCGAGCGCATGGTCGTGGCAATGGTGGGCGACGGCGGCTTCCTGATGACCGGGCAGGAGATCGCGACCGCGTTCCATCATGGCGTGGCGCCGATCGTGCTGGTCTTCAACAACCAGATGTACGGCACGATCCGCATGCACCAGGAGCGGCATTTTCCGGGCCGCGTTTCGGGCACCGCGCTCACCAACCCCGACTTCGCACGCTTCATCGAGGCGTTCGGCGGCCACGGCGAAGTGGTGACGGAGACGGCGGAATTCGCGCCCGCCTTCCGCCGCGCCGTCGAGAGCGGCCGGCCGGCGGTGATCGAGCTCGTCACCAACCCCGAGCAGATCACGACGCGCGCGACGATCGCCGATCTCCGCCGGGCCGCGACGGTGCCGAAGGCCACGGCGAAGCCGCGCCGCCAGCCGGCGGAGCAGCGCGGCGCGGGCAAGGCGCGTCGCGCCGGACCCATCGCTCCACCGAAAAAATAAAGGACGCGGCGGTGGCCGAGGACCCGAAAGTAACGTTGCTCGGCCGGATCAAGGAAAAGCTGATCGAGCGCAAGCAGGAATGGGCGCGCGAGGGCCGGCTGCTCACCGGAACCTGGGCGCCGCCCGAGCAGCGCCTGCCGCCCGGCCAGCGCCTGGTGCGCGATTGGCCGGTGCTCGATCTCGGCGTGCAGCCGAACGTGCCGCTGTCACACTTCCGCCTCGACCTCGATGGCGACGTGACGAGAAAAGCCAGCCTCTCATGGGAGGAGTTCCTGGCCCTGCCGCAGGTCGAGAGCGTCTCGGACATCCATTGCGTGACCCAGTGGTCGCGCTACGACAATCACTGGAAAGGCGTCGCGGCACATACCCTCGTCGCACTCGTCGAACCGGCGGCCACGGTGCGGCACGTCGTCTTCCACTCGCATGACGGCTACACGACGAATGTCCGGCTCGACCAGTTCGACCAGCCGGACGTCTTCCTCGTCCATCAATGGGAAGGCAAGCCAATCCCACGCCAACACGGCGGCCCGCTCCGCGTGCTGATCCCGCGGCTCTATTTCTGGAAATCCGCGAAATGGATACGCCGGATCGAGTTCGCCGCCGCGGACCGCCCCGGCTTCTGGGAACAACGCGGCTATCACAACAACGCCGACCCCTGGCTCGAGGAGCGGTACAGCTAGGCCAGGGGGACGCTGTCCCCCTGGACCCCCTGGCAAAGGCGGAGCCTTTGCAATCCATTCGTTTTGGCGGGCGCTGAGAGCGGTTTGGGCGTTTGCGCGATGCGCAAACGCCCAAACCGCTCTCAGCGCCCGCCAAGCGAACGGGTTCCAAGGGGGCAGAGCCCCCTTGGTCTTACTTCAGCGCGGCGGGTTTGGGGCCGCCGGCCATCCAGTCGAGCAGTTCGATGGGGTGCACGATTGGCAGGCGGCCCGTGGCGAGCTGGGTGATGCAGCCGATATTGCCGGCAGCGATCGCCGCGGCGCCGGTTTCCTCGAGGTTGGCGAGTTTGCGCGCGCGGAGCCGATGGGCGATCTCGGGCTGTAAGAGATTGTAGGTGCCGGCGGAGCCGCAGCAGAGATGCGCCTCGGCCGGCTCGACGAGGGTGAAGCCCGCGCGTGTGAGAAGCGCTTTCGGCTCGACGGTGACGCTCTGGCCGTGCTGGAGGCTGCAGGCGGCGTGATAGGCGAGCCGGATGCTGGGCGGTGGGCGGGTCGGCGCGTAGCCGTGGCGATGGAGGAATTCGCTGATATCCATCGTGAGGGCGGAGATCCGTTCGGCCGTTTTGCGTTCGGCGGATGTGCGCAGAAGAAATCCGTAATCCTTGAGCATGGTGCCGCAGCCTGAGGCCGTCACGATGATCGCATCGAGTCCCTTGCCCGTGATCTCGGCCTGCCAGGCTGCGATATTGGCGCGTGCCGCGGCGAGCGCCTCCGCGTGCCGGCCCATATGGTGCACGAGCGCGCCGCAGCAGCCCGCGCCCTCGGCCACGACGACTTCGACGCCGAGCCGCGTTAGCAGCCGGATGGCAGAAGCGTTGATTGAGGGCGCCAGCACGGGCTGCGCGCAGCCCGCGAGCAGGGCCACGCGGGCACGGCGTGGGCCTTCGGCCTTGTGCGTGCGCGGGGCGTCGGCGGGGCTCGGCGAAGGGAGGTGCCGGGGGACGAGGGCGAGCATGGCCCGGAGCCGGGCGCCGAGCGGATGGCGCGTGGGGACCAGCGAACCGAGCGGGCGAGCAAGACGCGCCGCGCGGAGTGCGGCGCGGAAGAGACGCGGCCGCGGCAGCACGACGGCGAGGAACGAGCGGAGGAAGCGCTCGGTGGCCGGGCGGCGATAGGTGCGTTCGATATGGGTGCGGGCGTGATCGACGAGGTGCATGTAATTGACGCCCGAAGGACAGGTCGTCATGCAGGCAAGGCAGGAGAGGCAGCGATCGACGTGCCGCACCACCTCGGGGCGCGCCGGCCCGCCCAATTCCAGCATGTCCTGCATCAGGTAGATGCGCCCGCGCGGGCTGTCGAGCTCATCGCCCAGGAGGACGAAGGTCGGGCAGGTGGCCGTGCAGAAGCCGCAATGCACGCAGCGGCGGAGCACGTCGTTGCAGGCGGCGAGATCAGGATCGGCGAGCTGGGCGGGGCTGAATCGTGTCTGCATGATTCATCGCCGGTCAAGATTGGGGGAATCAAGAATGGAACGAGGAATCTCGCGCCGCAGCAGAACGCTGAGGCGCTCCGGGCTCAGCGTGCGGATCGTCGCCGGCGGCACGCGGGTCAGGTAGGAGAGCACCATCAACCGGATCTCGAGATCCGGAAGCTTGCGGAAGCGCACCGGCAGGAGCTCGCGCATCTGCTCGGGCGTGAGCTCGGTGATGCTTTCGGGCAGGAGCGCGCGGACCGCTTCGGGCGCCAGCCTGGTGTTCAATGCGCTCGGGACGAAGCTGACCAGGGCGATGCCGATCAAGAGCAGCGCGAGCGCCGCGCCGAGGAAACCCAGGGTGACGATCGGCGGCTGCGTATAGGGGTTGATGAGGTATCCATAGACGAACATCAGCGCGAGGGCTGCGAGGCAGAAGGCGAGCAGCGCCCAGGCGAGTGCCGTCCCGTCCTTTCTCATCCGATAGAGCGCGGTCGCGCCGCAGCCGAAGGCGGCCATCAGGGCGAGAAAGATCGGCCATGAAAGGAGATTCATCGCTGCCGCTCAGAGTCCGGCGTACATCCGCCCCGGGTTGAGGATGCCATGCGGGTCGAAGGCCGCCTTCACCCGTCGGGTGAGGCGAGCGAGGACCGGCGGCGGCGGCGGAAGAACCGGGAGGCTGGCGCGCAGCGCCTCGGGCGCGCGGAGCAGCATCCACGCGCCGCCGGCTTCCGTGGCGGCCCGGGTGATGGCGCGGTGGGTTGCCGTGTCGGCTGGTGCGGCGACCCATAGCAAGCCGCCGCCCCAGTCGAGGAACCAGCCTGCGTCCATGGCGGCGAGCGCAGCGGCGACCCTGGGCGCGGCGGAGGGGCGGACGGAAACCCGCCAGACCGCATCCGTCTCGGCGGCGGGCAGCGGCAAGGCATCCCGGATCGCGCGCCAGATGCGGCGGCTTTCGGCATCCTCGATCAGGCGGGTCGCGCCGAAGCGGGCGAGCGCGCCGGCGAGGCGGTCGGTGCGGTAGGCCACACTTGGGGCGAAGTCCTCGATCCGGGCGAGCGCGATGCCGTCCGAGATCCGCCCGAGCGCGATCGAACCGAGCTCCGAGAGGCGCGCGGCGGCCGCTTCGGGCAGGTAGGCCGCGCCGCTCACCGCATAGGGCGAGCCGAGTGCCGCGGAGAGCGCGGCGACGCCCTGAGCGGCGTCGAGGCCGGAGATCGCCACCGTCCCGGTCGCCTCCGGCGCCGGCAGGACCTTGAGGGTGATCTCGGTCATCACCGCGAGCGTGCCGTGGCTGCCGGCGAGCAGCTTGCAGAGATCGAGCCCGGTGACGTTCTTGAGCACGCGCCCGCCGGAGTGAATGATCGTTCCCTCGCCATTCACCGCGCGGACGCCGAGCACGTGGTCGCGCATCGCGCCGGCGGCGATCCGGCGCGGGCCGGAGAGGTTGGAAGCGACGATGCCGCCGAGCGTCGGCGGCGCAGCGGCGCCGAGCAGTGGTCCGAGGTCCGGCGGCTCGGCGATCAGGTGCTGGCCATGCTCGGCGAGTGCCGCCTCGATCACGGGAAGCGGGGTCCCGGCGCGGGCGGAGAGCACGAGCTCGGCCGGCGAATGGAGCGTGATGCCGGAAAGATTGCGCGTCGAAATGCCGCGCGCCGCCTGCACCGGTCGCAGCATCGCCTGCTTGCTGCCATTGCCGGAGACCAAGAGCGGCTCGCGCGCGGTGGCCGCTTCGGCGATCGCGGCGGCGATGCCCGTGTCGTCTCCCGGCGCCTCGGCCGCGCTCATGCCGCCGGGATGACGGGCGGCGCGGCGAGTGGGAAGACTTTGCTCGGGTTGAGCAGCCAGTCGGGATCGAAGACCGATTTGACGCGCCGCTGCTGGTCGAGATCGGCCTCGGAGAACTGCACCTTCATCAGCTCCCGCTTCTCGATCCCGACGCCGTGCTCGCCGGTGAGGCAGCCGCCGACCGCAACACAGAGCTTGAGGATCTCGGCGCCGAACTCCTCCGCCTTGGCCATGCTGGACGGATCGTTGGCGTCGAAGAGGATGAGCGGATGGAGATTGCCGTCGCCGGCATGGAAGATGTTGGCGACCCCGAGCCCGTACTCGCGGCTCATCTCGCCGATCCGTTCCAGCACCGAGGGGAGCGCGGAGGTGGGGATGACGCCGTCCATGCAGAGATAGTCCGGGCTGATGCGCCCGACCGCGCCGAACGCGCCCTTGCGGCCCTTCCAGATCGCCGCCGATTCCTCGGCGGTCGCCGCGACCCGGAGGCTCAGCGGATCGAAGCGGCGGGCGATCGCGGCGAGCCGGGTGAGGAGATCGTCCTGCTCGGCCTCGCTTCCCTCGACCTCGATGATCAGCATCGCCTCGGCGTCGAGCGGATAGCCGGCATGGGCGAAGGCCTCGCAGGCGTGGATCGCGGGCTTGTCCATGAACTCGAGCGCGACCGGAATGACGCCCGAGCCGATGATCGCGGCGACGCAGGCGCCGGCAACCGCGTTCGAGCCGAACGAAGCGAGCATCGCCCGCGTTCCCTCCGCCGCGCGCAGGATGCGCACCGTCACCTCGGTGACGATCGCGAGCTGGCCCTCGCTGCCGATGAGGATGCCGAGCCAGTCATAGCCGGCGGCGTCGAGATGGGCGCCGCCGAGGCTCACGATCTCGCCCTCCATCGTCACGATCGTGAGGCCGAGCACGTTGTTCGCCGTGACGCCATATTTCAGGCAGTGCGCGCCGCCGGAATTCATCGCGATATTGCCGCCGATCATGCAGGCGAGCTGGCTCGAGGGATCGGGGGCATAGAAGAAGCCCTCTTTCGCCACCGCGCCGGTGATCGCGAGGTTGGTGACGCCCGCCTGCACGGTCGCGACGCGATCGGCGTAGTCGATGGCAAGGATGCGGTTCATGCGCATCAGGCCGATGACGACGGAGTCGGCGAGCGGCAGGGCCCCGCCCGAAAGGCTGGTGCCGGCGCCGCGCGGCACCACGCGGATCCCCTCCGCATGGCAGAAGCGGAGCACCGAAGCGACCTGCTCGGTCGTCTCCGGCAGCACCACCGCGAGCGGCGGCTGGCGATAGGAAGGGAGGCCGTCGGTCTCGTAGGCGCGCAGCCGGACCGGCTCGCCGATCACGGCGCCTTCGCCGACGAGCGCCTCGAGGCGGGCGATGATCTCCTCGCGGCGGGCGAGCACCGAGGCCTTCGGTTCAGGCTGGGCGTTCACGCGCGCACTCCGGTTCCGGCTTGGCGTTAATCCCTTCCGAAGATGGGCCGGCCGAGGAGACGCGGCAAGCGCGCCGAGAGGCTAGCCCTGGCGGGCCTTCATGCGCGGGTTCTTCTTGTTGATGACGTAAACCCGGCCATGCCGGCGCACCAGCCGGCAGTTCTTGTCGCGGACCTTGGCCGAGCGGAGGCTGTTGCGGATCTTCATGGCACGGGCTTTCCACCGCCGCTCACCCCGGGCACCGGCCGGAAGCGGGAGCGGGCGAGGTAGGGGGCGCGCCGTTCCGTGTCAAGCCGCGCCGTTGACAGCCCGGCGCCAGGAGAGGATTCCGAGGCCCCTGGCAGGGACCGGAGGACAGGGCGCAGGTGGCGGGAAGACCGAGCTTCAGTGCGGCAGGCTTCCTCGCGATGGCGTTCGTTGTGGTCGGCCTCGCCGGGATATTCGGCACCTACGCCGCGCCCGTTCCGTTCGGCCGCGCGCTGGCGCGCGAGGCGGTGCTGGACCAGGTGCTGGCCGCATCGCTCGCGCCGGATGCCCAGGCCCGCCTCGCAGCACTCCGCCCGGCGCTCGGCGAGAGCGCAGAGGCGGTGCTGAGCGGGCCGGGAACGCTCGCCCAGCGGGTGGCGCGAGAGCGCGAGCGAATGCGGGCGCGCTTCGCCGAGGAGGAGGCGGAGCTCGACGCACGGCTGCGCCTCCTGATCGGCGTCGTGACCTTCGCCGCCGCCCTCTTCGGGCTGGCGATGCTCGGCGTCGGCCGCGGCGAGCCCTGACCAAAACGCGACACCCACCCTTAATCTTTTGCTGAGCCGAATCGTTCGCGCGCGCGCGCAAAAAGGCCCGCGGAGGAGGCCATGGCACGCACCGACGACACCGCTGCAACTGCGGACAGTTCTGTCTCTCACCCGCTTCCGGCCCCGGCGCAGGAGCGGTTCCTGCGCCTCGCCTTCACGGCGGCGGATCTCCTCATGGAGCTCGGCGCCGACGGAACGATCCGCTATGCGACGGGAGCGTTCAACACGCATTTCGGCGCGCCGGCCGCCCGTTTCCTGGGCGAGGACATCAGCCGGCTGATCGCGCCGGCGGACCGCACGGCGCTCACCGCTTCGCTCGCCGAGGCGCTTGCGCGCGGCCGCTCGGCGCCGGCAGTGCTGCATCTTGCCAACGCCGCCCGCGCGCCGCTGGTGTTCGCAGCCCTCGCCGGCGATGGCGCGCCGCCCGGGCTCAGCGTCACGCTGGGGCGGCCGCCCGCCGTGCCGCGCGGGGCCGGAGAGGTCCTCGACGACCCCGCGACCTTCGTGCTCGAGGCGGAGATGCGGCTGGCGACCGGTGCCTCCGCCTCGCTCGCGCTGATCGAGCTCGGCGAGGAGGGTCCGGGAGCGCCCGGCGACGCCGAGCGGGCCGCGTGGCATCAGGCGATCGGCGGGGCGCTCGCGAACGCGCCCGAGCTTGGGGCCGAGCCGTTGGTGGGCGCGCTGGCGCCCGGCCGGTTCGGCGTCATCGGCCCGGGGACGGCCGACCTGGAGGCGCTCTGCCGGCGGCTGGAGACGCTCACCGGCCTCGGGGGCGAGCCGGGCGGCGCGCGGGGCACCGGGATGCGGCTCGCCGCCGGAGACCTGGGCGCGGTGCGCGCGATGCGGGCCTTGCGCTCCGCCTTGCGGAGCTTCGCCGGCGGCGGCGTGGCGGGATTGGCCAAGGCCGGCTTCGCACGCGGCCTCGAGGGCTTCCTCGAGGAGGCCGGCCAGCGCGCGACGGCGATCCAGAAGACGATCGCGGGGCGGCATTTCCGCCTCGTGTTCCAGCCGGTGGTATCGCTCGCCGACCGCAAGGTACGGCACTACGAGGCGCTGTTGCGCCCGGCCCCGACGCTGGGCGCGCCGCCGACCTCGACGCAGGAGTTCGTGAGCTTCGCCGAGGCCGTGGGCCTCTCGGAGGCGCTCGACACGGCCGTGCTGGAGGAGGCGCTCGCGGTGCTCCGCGAGGCGCCCGGGGTCGCGTTGGCCGTCAACCTCTCAGGGCTTTCCTTGCAGGACGGGGCGTTTCGCGAGCGGCTGCTCGCGCAGGTGAGGCGCGCGGCGCTGCCGCGCGGGCGGCTGCTCGTGGAGCTCACCGAGACCGCCGAGATCGAGAACGTCGCCGCGGCGAAGGGAACCCTCGCGGCACTCCGCGAGGCGGGGGTGCCGGTCTGTCTCGACGATTTCGGCTCCGGTGCCGCGGCGTTCCGCTATCTGCGCGATTTCCGGGTCGATTTCATCAAGATCGACGGCGCCTATCTCCGCGCGGCCTTGCACAGCCCGCGCGCGCGGGCGATGCTCGGCTCGATGGTATCGCTTGCCCAGGACACGCGCGCGGAGGTGGTCGTCGAGATGATCGAGACCGCCGAGCAGGAGGCGCTTTGCCGCGCGATCGGCGCGCATCTCGGGCAGGGCTGGCTCTACGGCAGGCCCGGACGCCTGCCCGGCGCCCTGGGGCGTTAGCCGGACCGCCCGGGAATAATCGTTTAGAAGCCTTCGCGCTCCAGCCGCTTGCGCTCGAGCTTGCGCGCCCGGCGCACCGCCTCGGCCGCCTCGCGGGCGCGCCGCTCGGAGGGCTTCTCGTAATGGCGGCGGAGCTTCATCTCGCGGAAAATCCCCTCCCGCTGCATCTTCTTCTTGAGCGCCTTCAGCGCCTGATCGACATTGTTGTCGCGCACCAGAACTTGCACTTGGCCGCCTTCTCCTTTCCCACCCGTGCGCCCGGGCCGATCCCGGGCGCGCCTTGAATTTTCCGGCGCGACCGCCGGAAAGGCGCGCCGTATAACACTCCGGCACGGCTCGCAAAACCCCCGCCCGAAAACAATCTTGGTTCCGTCATGGCCATCCTCAAGATCGCCCGCATGGGCCACCCGATCCTGACCCGCCGCGCCGATCCGATCGCCGATCCGGGGGCGGCGGAGACGCGGCGGCTGATCGCCGACCTGATCGAGACCATGCTCGACGCAGGCGGCGCCGGGCTCGCCGCGCCGCAGGTGCACGCCCCATTCCGCGCCTTCGTCTTCCGCGTCGCCCCGGAGCGGGCAGGCGAGGACGGGCCGGTGCCGATCACCGTGGTGATCAACCCGGAGCTCGAGCTCCTGAGCGAGGACCGCGAGTTGCGCTGGGAAGGCTGCCTCTCCATCCCGGGCCTGCGCGGCGCCGTCCCGCGCGCGCCCCGCATCCGCTATGCCGGGGTGGATTGCGAGGGGCGGAAGGTAGAGGCAACGGCGCAGGGCTTCCACGCCGGCGTCGTGCAGCACGAGTACGACCACCTGGACGGCATCCTCTATCCGATGCGGATGGGCGATTTCTCCCGCTTCGGCTTCACCGAGGAGCTGACGCGCGCGCAAGCGATGGAGAGGATCTGATGATTGCGGCCCCGGAGCGGAACGCCGAGCGGGACGCGGCGATCCGCGCGCTGCTGGCGCATGTCCCGTTCGAGGGCTGGACCGCGCGGGCCTTGCGCGCCGGCCTCGCGGATCTCGGCGAGCCGGCGGACATCGTGGGAAACCTCTTCCCGGACGGGCCCGTCGGCATGGTCGAGGCCTGGTGCGACCTCGCCGATCGCGAAATGGAAGAAGCGGCCGGCGATCTCCAGGGCCTCGGACTGGCGGGGCGCGTGCGCGCCCTCGTCGCACTCCGGCTCCGCCAGCTCCGGCCGCATCGGGAGGCCCTGAGAAGGGCGCTTGCGCTGCTTGCCCGCGCCGGCCAAGCGCGCGCGGCCGCCCGCATCGCGGCCTGCACGGTCGATACGATCTGGCACGCGGCGGGCGATCGCGCGACCGATTTCAGCTGGTACACCAAGCGGGCGAGCCTTGCCGCAATCTATGGCGCCACACTCCTCTACTGGCTCGCCGACGAGAGCGAGGACGAGGCGGCCACGCTCGCGTTCCTCGACCGAAGGCTGGCCGGGCTCGCCGCGATCGGCCGGCTGCGCCGCCGCCTCGCGCCCGGCCGCCGCGCCGCCTGAAACGGCCTTGCGAGGCCGCCCAATGGGCGTTGCGCGACCCCCTTGTGGCGGTGGGGCGCTGCCGCTAAGCCGCACCTTCGCTCTCGCATAAGGCTCCTCGATGTTCGCACGCCTGCTCGGGTTCATGTCTGCCGACATGGCGATCGATCTCGGGACCGCCAACACGCTCGTCTATGTCAAAGGGCGCGGCATCGTCCTCGCCGAGCCCTCGGTGGTCGCGATCGCCGACGTGCGGGGCCGCAAGCAGGTCCTGGCGGTGGGCGAAGAAGCCAAGCAGATGCTCGGCCGCACGCCGGGCAACATCTCCGCCATCCGGCCGCTGCGCGACGGCGTGATCGCCGATTTCGAGGTCGCGGAAGAAATGATCAAGCATTTCATCCGCAAAGTGCACAATCGTCGCATCCTAGCGAGCCCGCTCATCATCGTCTGCGTGCCTTCCGGATCGACCGCCGTCGAGCGCCGCGCCATCCAGGAGAGCGCGGAGAGCGCCGGCGCGCGCCGGGTTCTGCTGATCGAGGAGCCGATGGCCGCGGCGATCGGCGCCGGCCTGCCGGTCACCGAGCCGTCGGGAAGCATGGTGATCGATGTCGGCGGCGGCACCACGGAGGTCGCCGTCATCTCGCTCGGCGGCATCGTCTATTCGCGCTCCGTCCGGGTCGGCGGCGACAAGATGGACGAGGCGATCATCAGCTACATCCGCCGCAACCATAACCTTCTCATCGGCGAAGGCTCGTCCGAGCGGATCAAGATCGAGATCGGCGCGGCGATGCCGCCCGAGCAGGGAGACGACGGGCCGCTGCGCGAGGTCCGGGGCCGCGACCTGATGAACGGCGTGCCGCGCGAGGTGATCGTGAGCCAGCACCAGATCGCCGAGAGCCTTGCCGAGCCGGTCGGTGCGATCGTCGAGGCGGTCAAGGTGGCGCTCGAGAACACGCCGCCCGAGCTTGCCGCCGATATCGTCGACAAGGGGATCGTGCTCACCGGCGGCGGCGCGCTGCTGCACCGGCTCGACCAGGTGCTGCGCGAGGCAACCGGGCTCTCCGTCGTCGTCGCCGAGGACCCGCTGCAATGCGTCGCACTCGGCACCGGGCGCGCGCTCGAGGAGATGAAACGGCTTCGTAACGTGCTCACCACGATGTACTAATCGCGCTATTGTTGGCCGGGGGCGCGCCGGCCGATGGGTCGCTTGTCTCCAGTTCCCCGGCCGATCGTTCCCTGGCCGATCGGGGGCTCTGGCGAAGGAGAGAACGGGACGTGATCCGGCTTTCCATCCCGGTGCGCGAGGCGATCGAGAAGATCAGCCTGCCGTTCCTGATGGCGGCAGCGATCGGGCTGATGCTGGCCGGCCGGATGGACGGGCAGCTGGCGGATCGCGCGCGCATGGCGTTCGCGGATGCCTTGACGCCGGTCTATGCCGGCCTCACGCGTCCCTTCTCGGACCTCCGGTACGGGCTCGGCCAGGTCCAGGCTCTCTGGAACCTGCACGCGGAAAACGACCGGCTCAGCGCGGAAAACGCGGAGCTCCAGCGCTGGCAGGCGGTGGCGCTGGCGCTCGAGGCGGAGAATGCGCGGCTCAAGGCCGAGCTGCATTGGATCCCGGACCCCGCGGTGCCGTTCGTCACCGCGCGCGCCGTCGCCGATGCCGGCGGCCTCTACGACCGCGCCGTGCTGGTCGCCCTCGCGCCGGGTGTCGCCGTGCATCCGGGCGAGATCGCGCTCGATGCGCACGGGCTGGTCGGGCGGGTGACGGAGGTGGGGAGCGAGAGCGCGCGCGTGCTGCTGATCACCGATCTCAACAGCCGCATCCCGGTGCGGCTCGCCGCCACCGGCGCGCGCGCGATCCTCGCCGGGACCAACGGCCCCGACCCCGAGCTGCTCTATTGGCCGCCCGGAACGATGCCGGCCGAAGGCGAGCAGGTGGTGACGAGCGGGATCGTCGGCGCCTTCCCGCCCGGCCTGCCGGTCGGCACGGTGCATTATGCCGAGGGCGGAACGGTCGAGATCGTGCCGGCGGCCGAGCTTGGCCAGCTCAGCCTGGTGCGCCTGTTCGATTACGGGCTGCACGGGATCATTGCGCCCGAGGAAGGGCGAGCGGGAGGCAGCGGGCATGGAAGTTGACCGCACGCCCGGCATCCGGCCGCGGCCGAGCCTCTGGCGCCGGCTCGACACGCTCGGCCGCCAGAGCTTCCCCGCCGCCGTCACCGCGCTCGGGATGCTGCTCGCGGCGGCGCCGCTGGGCTTGCCGGGGCAGGCCGAGCTGCTGCCGGGCTTCGCGCTCGCCTCGGTCTTCTTCTGGTCGGTGTTTCGCCCCGCCGCGATGCCCCCGCCGATCGTTTTCGCGCTCGGCGTGCTCGCGGACCTGCTCGGCTTCGCCCCGCTCGGGGTCCGGGTCCTGATCCTGCTCTTCGTGCATGGCCTCGCGGTCGGCTCGCGCAGAGGGCTCGCGCGCCAGCCGTTCCTGCTGGTCTGGCTGGCCTTCGTCGCGGTCGCCTGCGGCGCGTCGGCGCTCGAATGGGGCTTCGATTCCCTCCTTTCGCTCCGGCTCCTGCCCTCGGCGCCCGCGATCTTCGAGTTCGCCCTGACCGCGGCGCTCTATCCGCCGCTCGCGGCACTCTTCACCCGCGCGCACCGCGGCATCGCCGCCTGGGAGCGTGCCTAGCATGCGGCGGGAGAAGCAGCGCCTCGGCGTCTTCACCCGCCGTGCCCTGGTCGCGGCCGCGGGACAGGCCGGTCTGTTCGGCCTGCTCGGGTTCCGCCTCTACCGGATGCAGGTCACCGACGGCGCCCGCTACGCGACGCTCGCCACCGACAACCGCGTGAGCGCGCGGCTCGTCGCACCCCCGCGCGGGGAGATCCATGATCGCTTCGGTGCGCTGCTCGCGGGGAACAAGCCGCATTGGCGGGCGCTCCTGATGGTGGAGGAGAGCGCCGACGCGACCTCGAGCCTCGGCGCCTTCGCCCGCCTGATACCGCTCGATCCGGTCGAGCGGCGGCGTATCGAGCAGGCGATCGCGCACCACCAGCCCTTCATTCCCGTCCTCCTGCGCGACTATCTGAGCTGGGACGAGATGGCTCGGCTCGCCGTCAACGCGCCGGAGCTGCCCGGCATCGTCGTCGATGTCGGGACCACGCGCTTCTATCCCTTCGGCCCCGCCTTCGCCCATCTCGTGGGCTATGTCGGGCCGCCGGTGCGGACCCAGGTCGCGGGCGCGCCGGTGCTCGACCTGCCGGGCATGCGGGTCGGCAAGAGCGGCATGGAGGAGGAGTGGAACCAGCCGCTCACCGGCGAGCCGGGCATGGTGCGGCTCGAGGTCAACGCCCTCGGGCGGGTCATCCGCGATCTTTCCCGCGATCCCGGCATGCCCGGCGAAACCGTCCGGCTGCACGTCGATTCCGGGCTGCAAGGGCTGATGGCCGCCCGGCTCGGGAAGGAGCAGAGCGCCAGCGCCGTCGTGCTCGATCTCGGGAGCGGGGCGGTCCTGGCGATGGGGAACAGCCCTTCCTTCGACCCCACGCTCTTCGACACCGGCGTGCCTGCGGCTCAGTGGAAGGCCTGGATCTCCAACCAGCGCGCGCCGCTCCTCGACAAGGCGGGTGCCGGGCTCTACGCGCCCGGCTCGACCTTCAAGCCGGTGGTGGCGCTGGCCGGCCTCACCTCGGGCGCGATCAATCCCGGGACGCGCTTCTTCTGTCCGGGATACCTCGATCTCGGCACGCACCGGTTCTTGTGCTGGGACCATGGCG
This sequence comes from uncultured Pseudomonadota bacterium, assembly GCA_963745975.1. Lineage (GTDB taxonomy): Bacteria > Pseudomonadota > Alphaproteobacteria > Acetobacterales > Acetobacteraceae > JAKAWQ01. The sequence goes on along the minus strand of CAVUZJ010000005.1, from coordinate 172,930 downwards.
GCCACGGCTGGCTCGGCATCACCAGCGCCATCTGCCAGAGCTGCGACGTCTTTTTCTATCACGTCGCACTCGCCACCGGGATCGACCGGATCGCCGCGATGGCGAAGCGGCTCGGCATCGGCACCCCGCCCGCGATCGACCTGCCGGGGGTCGGCTCGGGCTTCGTGCCGACGCGCGCCTGGCGCCGCGGCCAGGGCAAGCCCTGGACGCTGGGCGAGACCGTGATCTCCGGCATCGGCCAGGGCTTCATCCAGGCGACGCCGCTCACGCTCGCCCTGATGGCGGCGCGCGTGGCGAGCGGCCGCGCGCTCTCGCCGCGGGTCACGGCCGACGTCGGGGGCAAGGCGGCCGGCCTCGACGACGCGCCCGGCCTCGGCATCCCCGAACCCTATCTCGCCCTCGTGCGCGAGGGCATGCGCGAGGTCGTGAACAATCCGATGGGGACCGGCTACGCCTCGCGCCTTGCCGATCCGAACGTCGAGATGGCCGGCAAGACCGGCACCGCCCAGGTGTTCGACGGGCCGCAGAACGAGGACACCGCCACGCTCCCCTGGAAGTTCCGGCCGAACGCGCTCTTCATCGCCTTCGCGCCGGCGGCCGCGCCGCGCTATGCACTCTCCGTCGTGGTCGAGCACGGCAACGAGGGCGCGGACGCCGCAGCGCCGATCGCGCGCGACCTGATGGCGGAAGTGCTCGCCCGCGACCCGGCGAACCGCAGCGTCCCGCCGGGCAGCACGCCGCCGGGCAATGCGCCGGCCGGCAGTGCGCCCCTTGGGGAGCCCCGCACGTGATCACGGCCGAAGGGCGGCTCCTCCGCGCCGCCGCGTTCGATCTGACGCGCAAGCTCGCCGCCATCAACTGGATCTTCGTGCTGCTGGTCGGCCTGCTCGCCAGTGTCGGCGCGCTTTCCCTCTATTCCGCCGCCGGCTCGTTCATGCCCTACGCGAAGCCCCAGCTCATCCGCTTCGCCGCCGGCCTCGCGCTCATGCTCGCGATCGCGCTCGTCGATATCCGCCTGATCGCGCGCATCGCCTGGCCGCTCTATTTCGTGTCGCTGGCGATGCTGGCGCTCGTGCTCCGCTTCGGCTCGGTCGGCTTGGGAGCGGAGCGCTGGCTCTCGCTCGGCGGCATCGCCGTGCAGCCGAGCGAGCTGATGAAGCTGGCGCTCGTGCTGGCGCTCGCCCACTGGTTCCACCGCGCCTCATGGGAACGGGTGGGAAACCCGCTGTTCCTGGTTCCGCCGATGCTCGCGGTGCTGGCACCCGCCGCGCTGATCCTGAAGGAGCCCAATCTCGGCACGGCGATCATCGTGGTCGCGATCGGCGGGGCGATCTTCTTCGCCGCCGGCGTCCGGCTCTGGAAGTTCGGCCTCGCGGGCTTGCTGCTCGCCGTCGCGGCACCGATCGCCTACGCGCACCTGCACCCCTATCAGAAGGCCCGCATCCTGACCTTCCTCGATCCGGCGCGGGATCCGCTGGGCGCCGGCTACAACATCCTCCAATCGAAGATCGCGCTGGGCTCGGGCGGGCTCTGGGGGCAAGGCTTCATGCACGCCTCCCAGGGCAGCCTCGATTTCCTGCCCGAGAAGCAGACCGATTTCGTCTTCACGCTCTTCGCCGAGCAGTTCGGCTTCGCGGGCAGCCTCGCCCTGCTCGCGCTGATCGCGCTCATCGTCTTCCTGGCGATCGCGATCGGGCTTTCCTCGCGCCACCAGTTCGGCCGCCTGGTGGCGTTCGGGCTCGGCATGAACTTCTTCCTCTATGCGTTCGTCAATGTTGCGATGGTGATGGGCGTGATCCCGGTGGGCGGGGTGCCGCTGCCGCTCGTCTCCTACGGCGGCTCCGCGCTGCTCACGACGATGGCAGGGTTCGGCGTCCTGCTCTCGGTGCAGGTTCACCGGGACGCGGACTTCACGCCGCGCCGGCAGGAGGCGTGACGCGGGCTCCCGGGCCCGTGGTTGCCGCCAGCGTGGCGGCCGTGTTTTCTTCCCGGCATGCCCATTCTGACCGGCCAGGCACGGCTCGCCGGGATTGTCGGCTGGCCGGTCGCCCATTCGCGTTCGCCCCTTGTGCACGGGTTCTGGCTCGAGCGGCACCGGATCGACGGCGCCTATGTGCCGCTCCCGGTGGCGCCGGACTCCCTCTCCGTCGGCGTGCGCGGGCTGCTCGCCGTGGGCTTCCGCGGCTGCAACGTGACGGCCCCGCACAAGGAGGCCGCCTTTGCGCTTTGCGACACGCTTGCGGATGGGGCGCGGCGCGTGCGCTCGGTCAACACGCTTCTGTTCCGCGACGGCAAGATCCACGGCAGCAGCAGCGACGGGGCCGGATTCCTCGCCAATCTCCGCGACCACGGCGTCGCGCCGTCCGCCGGGCCCGTGCTCCTGATCGGCGCCGGCGGGGCGGCGCGCGACATCGCCGCCGCCTTGCTCGATATCGGGGCCACAGTCGCGGTGACCAACCGCACGCCCGAGCGTGCGGACGCGCTGACGCGGCTCTTCCCCGCGCTCGCCCTCGTCGCCTGGGAGCATCGGGCAAGCGCGCTCGCCGATCACGCGTTGGCGGTGAACGCAACCTCCGCCGGGATGGCGGGGAAGCCGCCGCTCGGGCTCGATCTCTCCCACGCTCCGGCTTCGCTCGTCGTTGCGGACATCGTCTATGCCCCGCTCGTCACGCCGCTCATCGCCGCTGCCCGCGCCCGGGGCCTCAAGACCGTGGACGGCCTCGGCATGCTGCTCCACCAGGCCGTGGCGGGCTTCGCCGCCTGGTTCGACATCGTCCCCACGGTCGATCGGGAGCTGTTCGACTTCGTCGCCCGCGACCTCGCCTCGGCGTAACGACGCGCGACCGCTACACATGGAAAGCTGATACTTAGCTCGGATGCGCGTGATCGGGCTCACCGGGGGCATGGGGATGGGCAAGTCGACGGCAGCGGACATCTTCCGCCGCGCCCGAATTCCGGTGTTCGACGCGGATCGTGCCGTGCACGCGCTCGAAGCGCGCGGGGGACGGGCGGTCAAGCCTATCGCGGCCGCATTCCCCGATGTCGTCAAGGAGGGCGCCGTGGACCGGGCGCGCCTGCGCGCGTGCGTCGCCGCGGATCCGGCGGCGATGGCTCGGCTCGAGCGGATCCTTCATCCGCTGGTGCGCGACGCGGAGCAGGCCTTCCTCGCCCGCGCGCGGCGGGCCGGCCGGCGCCTCGCCGTGCTCGACATTCCTCTCCTCTTCGAGACCGGGGGCGAGCGCCGGGTGGACGAGGTGGTCGTGGTCTCGGCGCCGGCCGCGGTGCAGCGGAGGCGTCTTTCCCGGCGCGGAAAGATGCAACCGGGCGAGCTTTCGGCCATACTCTCGCGCCAGATGCCGGATCGCGAGAAGCGGCGGCGGGCCGATCACGTGGTGCCGACCGGGCTCTCGCGCCGTCACGGCCAGCGCGTGTTGCGCCGCCTGATCGGGAGGCTGCTCGGGTGACGAGATCGGTGCTGCTCGATACGGAAACGACGGGCCTCGATCCGGCGCTCGGGCACCGGGTCATCGAGATCGCCGCGATCGAGCTCGGCAACGACCTGCCGACCGGGGAATTCTTCCACCGCCTGCTCGATCCCGGCCGTCCGGTGCCCGCGGAGGCGACGGCGATCCACGGCTTCGGCGATGCCGACCTGGCCGGCCAGCCGCGCTTTGCGGAGGTGGCGCCCGAGCTCCTGGCCTTCCTCGGCGAGGCTCCGATCATCGCGCACAACGCGCCGTTCGACTTCGCCTTCCTCGATGCCGAGCTTCTCCGCTCAGGCCTTCCGCCCCTCGACCGCGGCCGCATGGTCGATACGCTCGTCCTTGCCAAATCCCTCTTCCCGGGCCTGCCGAACACGCTCGATGCGCTCTGCCGGCGGTTCGCGATCGATCTGGCCGAGCGCAGCACCCACAACGCGCTGCTCGATTGCCGGCTGCTCGCCGCGGTCTATGTCGAGCTTACCGGCGGGCGTCAGCGCGGGCTGGCGCTCGAGCGGGCCGCGAGCGCCCCGCGCGCGAGCATCGCGGCCTATGGCGATCGCGCGCCGCGCCGGCTCGTGCCGAGCGAAGCCGACCAGGCGCGGCACGCCGCGTTCATCGCGCGCCTCAAGGCGCCGCTATGGCGGAAAGACTGAGGCGCGGGCCCCTCCGGTCGGGGACATGGGCGGCGGCGATCGTGGTCGGCCTCGCGATCGCCGCCACGGTCGCTGCCTGCGGCGGGCTCGCCGTGATCTCCGCCGAAAAGCTGAAGCTCGAGCTTGCCGAGGCCCAGGACGCGCGCGCCGTGTATGACGCGGCGGAGGGGTTCGGCTTGGCCTTGCTGGCGGCCGAGCTCGATCAGCGGGACTTCCTGCTCACCGGGCGCGTCGGCGATTTCACGCGCTTCGAGGCCGCGGTGGCCGACGCGAGGACGGCGCTGGGACGGCTGGCGGCCGAGGCGCCAACGAATCCCTGGCTCGGCCCGCGGCTCGGGCTGCTGTCCCTGCTCGCGGAGACGCGCCTTGCCGGCCTCGAAACGGCCGCCCGGCGGTTTCCCGCCTCGCCAGGCTCGCCCCCGCCCCTGAACCAAGCCGCCGTCGCCGCGGACCGGGCCGATTCCGCAGCACTCCGTGCCGCGCTCGCCGAGATCGCTCGCGAGGCCGCGATGCGCCGGGAGGGGGACATCGACGCCCTCGAGAGCGGCCGGCGAGAGGTGGTGACGGGGCTCGCGATTGCCGCGGCGGCGGCGGCCCTGCTGGTCGGGATCGCCGTGGTCGGGTTCGTGGCCGGCCGGCGCCAGCGGACCGTGGCGCAGGATACCTTGCGCCGGGAGGGCGAGCGGCTCGCGGCGATGGTGAACAACATCCGCGACGGCGTCGCCGTCTTCGATTCCGCGGACCGGCTGGTGCTCTGGAACAACGCCTTCTTCCCCGCGACCGGGCTTGCGCCCGAGCTCGGCAAGGCGGGGACGAGCTTCGCCCGTTTCGCCGCCGCCGCCGCCGATTGGTTTCCCCCGCTCCTCGACGAGCCGCGGCCGCGGGACGAGCCGGTGGTGGCGGAGATGCACCGGCAGGGGCGCGTGCTCGAGGTCTGGCGGAGCGCGCTTCCCGACGGCGGCCAGATCCTCGCGGTGGCCGACATCAGCAAGCGGGCCGAGGCCGAGCAGATGGCGCGTCAGGCGCAGAAGATGGACGCGCTCGGCCAGTTCACCGGCGGCATCGCGCACGACATGAACAACCTGCTCCAGGTTATCTCCGCCAATCTCGAGCAGATCGCCGGCGGCCTGCCGGCGGAAGGGGGCCTGCGCACGCGGCTCGAATCGGCGATGGCGGGCGTTGCCCGCGGCGCCAACCTGACCCGGCATTTGCTTGCCTTCGCCCGCCGTCAGCCGCTTGCGAGCGAGGTGATCGACCCCGGAGAGCTCCTCCACGGCACGGCGGAGCTGCTCCGCCGGACGCTCGGCGAGATGTACGAGGTTCGCCTCGCCCTCGATGAACGGGAAACGCTCTGGGCGATCCGCACCGATCCCCAGCAGCTCGAGAATGCGGTCCTCAACCTTGCGCTCAATGCGCGCGACGCCATGGCGAGCGGCGGCCGGCTGGTGATCATCGTCACCAACCGCGTGCTCGACGAGGAATACGCCGCGCACCATGCCGACGTGACCCCGGGCCAATACGTGATGATCGCGGTGGCGGACACCGGCAAGGGCATGGACCCCGAGCAGCTGACGCGCGCCGTGGAGCCGTTCTACACGACCAAGAGCACGGGCCGCGGCACCGGGCTCGGCCTTTCCATGGTGTATGGCCTGGTTCGCCAGAGCGGCGGCCATTTCCATATCGACAGCGCGCCGGGCGAAGGCACCACCGTCCGGCTCTACATTCCGCGCACGCACGCGCCGCTCACCCTGCCCGCGCGCCGGCTGCAGCCGCCGCTCGGCGCCGACGAGCTGGTGCTGGTGGTCGAGGACGATCGCGCGGTGCGGGCGGTCGCGGTCGGCAGCCTGCGCGATCTCGGCTATCGCACGCTCGAGGCGGAAAACGCGGATGCCGCCTTCGACCTCTTGCGCGCCGGCGCGCATCCCGACGTGCTGTTCACCGATGTGGTGATGCCCGGCAGCCTCACCGCGACCGAACTCGCACGCGTCGCCCGCTCGCTGCAGCCTTCGATCGCCGTGCTCTTCACCACCGGGTACGCGGACAATCAGCGGCTTGCGGCGGACATGCCCGAGCCCGGAGCGCGGCTGCTGGCGAAGCCGTGGACCCGCTCGGCGCTGGCCGACGCGATCCGCGACGCGCTGCGCATTGCGGCCAGCGAGCGCCTGCGCCAGGCGCCGACGCAGCGACTGCGCGTGCTGCTGGTCGAGGATGAGCCGCTGGTGCGCGAGACCACGGCCGAGCTCTTGGGTGCGATGGGCCACAGCGTGCGCGCCACCGGCTCGGCGGCGGAGGCGCGCCAGGCCGCGAGCGACGCCGAGCTGGTGATCGCCGACGCCGGCCTGCCGGACGCGGATGGCGCGCGGCTCGTCTCGGAGTTCCGCCTGCAGCGCCCGGAGCTGCCGACGATCATCGTTTCCGGGCGCGAGGCGCAAGGGGGCGAAGATCCCGGGGTGGTGTGGCTGGAGAAGCCCTTCGACGAGGCGCAACTCCGCGAGGCGATCATCCGTGCCTGCGCGCTGACGGGTGCGCGCGCCGCCTAAAGCGTGATCGCCTGAGGCGGATGAACCGAAGGCGTGAATCACGCGGGAAAAACAAAACTCTAGAGCGTGATCGCCGGAGGTGGAATCACCGAAGGCGTGAATCACGCGGGAAAAGCAAAGACCTAGAGCGGGATGGGTGAGCGGGGGCGAACCCATCCCGCTCTGGGCGGTCGGCCGGCATCCGCCCGCCTTGGACGCTCGTAAGGAAAGGGCCCGCCTGATCCGGTGCCCGCGATGCCCGCCGTTGCCCTCGCTCCGCTCCCGAGCCTGTTCGCGCCAAGGCCGATCCCTTATCCTCGCGCCGCAATGGCGTCTGGCCCGGCCCGGCACCCGATGGAAGAGGACGTGCCCCGGCGGCGGGAGGACGCGGCCGGCGGCGGTGCGGCGGGCGTCAACCCTCTCGCCGGTCTTCTGGTCCGCGTCGCCGCCGGCGACCAGGGAGCGTTCCGCAAGCTCTACGAGCTTGCCTCGCCGCTTCTCTATGCCGTCGCCTTGCGGATTGCGGGCGAGCGCGGCCTCGCGGCGGACGCGCTGCAGGAGGCCTTCATCCAGGTCCTCACTCGCGCCTCCCGGTTCGATCCGGCGCGCGGCAGCGCCGAGGCCTGGCTCGTTAGCCTGGTCCGCTATCGCGCGCTCGACATCGCCCGCGGCCGCCGGCGCGAAGTGCTGGGCTTCGAGCCTGAGGACTTCCCTCTTGAGGAACCGGATGCGCTCGCGCGCCTTGGCGCGGACGAGGACGGGGCGGCGCTCAGAGTCTGCCTCGAGACGCTGGAGGCCGACCGCCGCCGCCTGATCGAGCTTGCCTTCCTCGAGGGTTGGTCGCAGGCCGAGCTCGCCCAGCGCCTCCGCATGCCGCTCGGCACGGTGAAGTCGTCCATCCGGCGCGGCCTCCTCAAGCTCCGGGAGTGTCTCGGGCGATGAGCGGCAGCGACGACGAACGCGACCTCGCCGCCGCCGAGTACGTGCTCGGCACGCTCGATGCGGCGTCCGCCCGCGCGCTCGCACAAGCGGCCGAGACGGATCCGGCACTCGCCTCCGCGATCGCGGCCTGGGAGCGCCGCCTTTCCCCGCTCGCACGCCTGCTCCCGCCTCTCGCTCCGCCCGCCGATCTCTGGCCGCGGATTGCGGGAGCGTTGCCCCCGGCCGCCACGGCCGCCCCGGTGGCCTTTGGCCGGCCGCTCGCCCGCGCTTGGCGGAGCGTCGGGTTCTGGCGCGCTTCGACCGCCGGCGCGCTGGCGCTCGCCGCCGTCCTCGCCGGCCTCGTCGTGCTGCGCCCGCTCCCGCATCCCATGTACATGGCAAGCCTCGCGCCGATGCGTTCGCACACGCCGATGTTCGTGGCCGAGATGCGGCCGGGCGGCGCGCTGATGGTCCACGCGCTCTCGCCCGTCGCGGTGGCCGAGGGCATGGCGCTCGAGCTCTGGGCGAAAGAGGCGCGGTCCGGCGCCATGATCCCGCTCGGCGTGGTGCCGGGCAGCGGACGGCGCGTCCGCATGACCGCGGATCTCGGCGCCGGCACCGAGCTGATGATCAGCCTGGAACCGGCCGGCGCCTCGCCGAGCGGCACCCCCACCGGCCCGATGCTCTATGAGGGCCGCCTCGTCCGGATCGATTAGAGCGTGATCGCCGAAGGTGGAATCGGGGTCCCCGCGAACTCGTTCGCGGGGACCCCGGCACCGAAGGCGTTCGATCACGCGGGAAAAACAAAGACCTAGAGCGGGATGGGTGAGCGGACGCGAGCCCATCCCGCTCTGGAGCGGATCGCCGGTCGGTTCAGCGGACCGAGGAGAAGGACGTCGGCTCGAGGAATTCGTTGGTGATCGAGGCGACGATCGGCCCGTCGCGCTCGGTCTCGGCGCGCTTGGCGATCCATTCCGCGTCCTTCATGAAGCCGCCCCAGACCCGCTCCCGCTCGGCGAGCGATTCCCAGGCGAGCATGTAATAGAGGTCGTGGTTCGAGGCGCCGACGAGCACCGTCCAGAACCCCGCCTGGCGGATGCCATGACGCTGCCAGATGCCGAGCGTGATGGTGTCGAATTGCTTGAGCAGCGCCGGCAGCCGGCCCGGCACGCAGTGATAGACGCGGAGCTCGTAGATCATCGGACGGATCCTCGGACGGTGGCAGGGGACGGTGACAGCAACGCCCAGGATAGCGAAGCGGTGCGGTGCTAGGGAGGGGCGGTCGCGAGCAGGAAGAGCCGGCGGAAGGGGAAGAGAGTTGTGCCGTCCGGCCGCGGCGGATAGTGCGGCCGAAGCGCGGCCCTGTAGGCCTCGCGGAACTCGCCGCGCGCGGGCTCGGAGAGCGCGTCGAGATAGGGGCGGAGGCTGGTGCCCATCGCCCATTGCAGCACCGCGTCCGGGCCGGTCAGCGCATGCAGATAGATCGTCTCCCAGAGCTCGAGCGCGGCCGCCCGCGGCCTGAGGATGTCCCAGGTACTCCGCCGGGTCGAGCACGGGCAGCACCCGCCCTACGCCCGCAAGCGCGGGCGCCCACGGCCCGGCCTTGGCGATCTCCTGCTGGAGCCTGCGGAAGGGCGCGCCGTCCATCGCCGGCATCTGCACGGCGAGGAAGCCGCCCGGGGCGAGGAAGGAGAAAAGGCGCGGCAGGAGCCGCCGGTGGTCGGGCAGCCACTGAAGTGCCGCGTTCGAGAAGAGCACGTCCGGCGGCCGGTCGGGGACGAAGGCCGCGATGTCGGCGCGGGCGAACCGGCATCCGGGCGCCGCCTCCCGGGCGCGGGCGAGCATCTCCGCCGACCCGTCGAGCCCCAGGATGTCGGCCTCCGGCCAGCGCGCGGCAAGCAGCGAAGCGACGTTGCCGGCCCCGCAGCCGAGATCGATCACGTGCGCCGGCCGGCTCGCCGGGATCCGCGCGACGAGATCGAGCGCGGGACGCAGCCGCTCGGAGCCGTAGCGCAGATACTGCGCCGGATCCCAGCTCAATTCCCGTCCCGGTGCCGCTCGCGCTCGCTGCGGTCGAAGGCGCGCTTGATCATGTAGAAGCCGTAGGCGATCGCACCGAGGAAGACGAGGAAGGCAATGCTCGCCGCCGTCGTGCCCTGCCTGACCGAGGCGTCCACGAGCGCCAGAATGCCGACAATCCCCGCCAGCACGAGCTGCACCCAGAAGGACAGAGCCACCGTTGCCTCCCTCTCGCGGGGCCGACCCCCCTCGCCGACGATCGCCGAGGATTACCGGGGCGGACGGAAGAGGGCAATCCGGCCCATCACTCGGCGGCCAGCGGCGGCGCCCCGTCCTCCCGCCTCCGGGCGGCCTCCCGCCCCGCTTCATGAAGCGCGCGGAGAAATCCGTCCTCGGCGTAGAGCTTCGAGGAGATCGGCAGTCCCGCCAGCGCCTCGTCCGCGTCGTAGCTGCTCACGCGCACGCTCGAAGGCAGGGCGGCGAGCTCCCGCTCGAGCACGCCCTGGAAGGCGATCTCGTTCACACGGTTGAAGATCTCCTCGTGGTTCCTTGGAACGCCGGGCCGGCGCCGCGGCTGGGCGCGGATCAGCACCAGCTCGTCCGGCGGCTCGGGCAGCAGGAGCGGCGCGAGCGGCGGATTGCCCGAATAAGCGCCGTCCCAGAAGGCGCGGCCGCCGATCTCCACCGCGGGGAAGACGAAGGGCAGGCACGCCGAGGCGAGCAGCACGTCCACCGTGATCTCCCGATTGCCGAAGAGCACGGCCTCGCCGGTCTCGACGTCGGTTGCACCGACCGTCAGCCTGAGCGCGGCGGGGCTCGCGAGCAGGTCGGGGAGGAGAAGATCGGCGATCACCGCGCGCAGAGGATTATGGCCGAGCGGATTGAGCTGCGCGGGGCTGAAGAACCGCATGGCGGTCTCCAGCCCCTGCCAGACCGGGTTGCGGGAAAGGTCGGGACCCCAGAGAAACCGCTCCAGCGGTCCGTTCTGCACCGGGCTCACGGCCTGCGCCTGCGCCACCCGTTCCCAGAGCCGGTCGATCGCGGTGCGCGCGCCGCCGGCCCCGCCCGCCGCCCAGCCCTGCGCGAGCATCGTGCCGAGCAGCGCGCCCGAGGACACGCCCGACACGCGATCGGGCGCGAACCCGGTCTCCAGGAGACGGTCGAGCACGCCGGAGGCAAAGGCGCCGTGCGCCCCTCCCCCCTGCAGCGCCAGGGCAATGGTCCGAGGTTTCCGTATCATCCACATGCGCGCTTACATGGTGCACCGCACAATGAAGTGCCAGCTGTTACTGGTCACCTCAGGGCAGCCGGGCCAGGAAGCGGATCAGGCGCTTGGTTGCGGGAGAGAAGAGAGAACGGACATAGAACAGGCCCGCCGCCCGCTTGCCCGCCTCGGCACGCGTCGGATAGGGCACGATCATCGCGGCGAGCGCCGAGAGCCTGAGCCGCCGCTCGATCGCCAGGGTGAAGACGCCGGTCATCTCGCCGGCCGCGCGCGAGAGGATCCCGGCGCCGAGGAGCCGTCCGCGCCTCGTGGCGACCAGCTTGACCATCCCGCGCGTCTCCCCCTCGGCGATCGCGCGGTCGTTCTCGGCGAGCTTCCACCGCACGACCCGCACGTCCCGGCCGGCCGCGCGGGCCTCGTCCTCGGTGAGCCCCACCTGGGCCAGCTCGGGCTCGGTATAGAGCACGCGGGGAAGCGCCCGATAATCGATGCGGGCCGGCAGCCGGAAGAGCGCCCGGCGGACGACGATGCCCGCATGGTAGCTCCCGACATGGGTGAAATAGCGGGGCCCGATCCCGGCCGGATCGGCAATATCGCCCACCGCATAGACCAGGCGGTTGGAGAGACTGCGCAGGCCGCGGTCGGTTTCTATGCCGACACGGGAGGCGCGGATATTCCCGGCCTCGAGGCCGAGATTTTCGAGGTTCGCGCGTCGTCCGGCGGCGATCAGCAGGTGCGTGCCCGCGATCCGCGTCCCGTCCCCGAGCACGAGCGCGGGGCCGCGTCCCACGGCGGCGACCGCCACCCCCTCGAAGAGCCGCACGCCGCCGGCGATGAGCGCCTCGCGCAGGCCCGCGACCAGCTCGGGGTCCTCGCGCGCGGCGATCGTCGCGGCCTCGACCAGGCTCACCTTCCAGCCGAGCGCGGCGTGCGCCGCGGCCATCTCGAGCCCGACCGGCCCGCCGCCGAGGATCAGGAGATGTCCCGGAGGGGCGGGGATGCCAAAGAGCGTGGCGTTCGTCAGGAAGGGCACTTCATCGAGGCCGGGAATCGCCGGCACAGCAGGCCGGCTCCCGGCGGCGATGACGAAGCGGCGGGCGGTGATCCGCCGCCCCTCCACCGCGATCGCCCCGGGGGTGACGAAGCGCGCCTCGGCCCTGAGCACGGTGGCGCCGAGCGCCCGGAAGCGCTCCTCGGAATCGTTGGGCGCGATCGCGGCGATGGCGCCGGCGACATGGGCGGAGACGGCGTCCCAGTCGATCTCGGGTGGAGGCAGGCGGATGCCGAACCTGCCTGCGGCGCGCGCGCCGGCGGCGGCGTGGGCGGCGGCGAGGAGCGCCTTGCTCGGCACGCAGCCGGCGTTCAGGCAGTCCCCGCCCATCCGCTCGCGCTCGACCAGCAGGACCCGGAGCCCGAGCTGGGCGGCGACCGCGGTGACCGCGAGGCCGGCCGCGCCGGCGCCGATCACCGCAAGGTCGAAATCAGCCATGCCGGAGCTTCCAGCGCCGCCAGGCGATCGGCAGCAGGGAAAGGAGGGCGAGCGCCACCAGCGGGCCGAGCACCGCGGGCGAGAGGATGAGCGAGAGATCGGGGCTGCGCCCGGTGGCGAGTACGATGGAAAGGCCCGCACCGATCGAGGCGAAGACGAAGGTCGCGGGCAGGATCCCGAGCACGGTCGCGGCCGCGTAGGGGGCGAGGCGCATGCCGACGAGCGCCGGGGCGAGATTGACGAGCCAGAAGGGGAAGGCCGGGATCAGGCGGAGTGCGAGGAGATAGCTGAAGCCGTCGCGCTCCAGGCCGGGGCGGATCCGCTCGATCAGGCCGCCGGCATGGCGGACCATCAGCGGCCCGAGCGCGGTGCGGGCGATGAGGAAGAGAAGAGCCGCGCCGGCCGTGGCGCCAACGGCGGCGAGCACGCCGCCGAGCCAGGTGCCGAAGAGGAGCCCGCCGGCGCAGGTGAGCACGGCGCCGCCGGGAAGCGACAGCGCGACCGCGGCGGCATAGAGCCCGACATAGAGGGCGGGTGCGGCGAAGGGGCGGCGGGCGACGAACAGGCGGAGATCGTCCTGGCGGCGGGCAAGCTCGGGGAAGGAGATACGGTCGGCAAGGCCGAGCCTCCAGGCCGCCGCGATCGCCAGCGCCAGCAGCAGAAGGGGCCAGAACCTGGCGCAAGAGGAGAGGGAACGGAGCATCATCGGCCTGCGGTGCATGGGCTTATACGCGGCTTGCCCCGCCGCGGAGCCCGCCGCGATTGACGCGCCTCCCCCTGCACCCCTAATAAGCCGCTGCCCGCAACGGGGTCGCCTCCGGGCGCCCCGTGTTTGTTGATGGCGCGGCCCCGAGACAAGCGGAGACGACCCGTGAAGCGCACGTACCAACCCTCCAAGCTCGTCCGCAAGCGGCGGCACGGGTTCCGCGCGCGGATGGCGACCAAGGGCGGGCGGAGGGTCCTGGCCAACCGTCGCGCCAAGGGCCGCAAGCGCCTTTCCGCTTGAGGCGCGATGCCGCGCCCGCCCCTTCGCCTCCGGCGCCGCGCCGAGTTCCTGCGCGCCGCGTCCGCGGGCCGTCGGCTGCCGGGCGCCACGCTCATTCTCCAGGCCCTGCCGCGCGGCGATGCGGGGCCGGTCAGGGTCGGCTTCACGGTGACGCGCAAGGTGGGCAACGCGGTGGTGCGCAACCGGGCGCGCCGGCGACTGCGCGAGGCGGCGCGCCTGGTGCTGGCCGAGCGGCCCGCGTGCGGCTTCGACCTCGTCCTGATCGGCCGGTCCTCGACCTCCGGCGCTCCCTTCGAGCGGCTCCTCGGCGAGCTCAAGCGGGCGCTCGATCGCGCCTCGGTGCCGTGAGCCCCGCGGCGCGAACGCTCGCGGGGACGGTGCGCGTCTATCAATGGACGGTCCGGCCGGTGCTGGGCCCGGCCTGCCGCTTCCACCCGAGCTGCAGCGACTACGCCATCGAGGCGCTGGCGCGGCACGGGGCCGGGCGCGGCAGCTTCCTGGCCGCGCGGCGGATCCTGCGCTGCAACCCCTGGAATGAAGGCGGCTACGACCCGGTGCCGCCGCCGGATCCGGCTCGGAAAGGCGCTCGCCAAGGCTGATGGACCAGACACGCTTGTTCCTGGCGATCGCGGTCTCGATCGCGATCCTGATCGCCTTCCAGTTCCTCCTGCCGCACCCCGCGCCGCAGCAGGCCGCAAAGCCGCCCGCGCCGGCATCCGCAACCCTTGAGCAGGCCGCCCGGCCCGCAGCGCCGCCCGGCGCGCCCGGCGCCCTCACTGCGGGCGCCCAGCCGGCCGCGAAGAGCGCGCCCACGCTCGCGGTCGCCGCCCCCGCCGTCGAGGGAAGCTTCGACCTCCAGGGCGCGCGGCTCGACCAGCTCGTGCTTCGCAGCTATCGCGAGACGACGGCGAAGAACTCGCCCCTGGTGCAGCTCCTTTCGCCGCCCGGCGGGGACAAGGGCTATTACGTGCAGTTCGGCTGGTCCGCCGCCCCCGGGACCGACATCAAGCTGCCGGGCGCGGACACGATATGGAGCGCCACCCCCGGCCCGCTCACGCCCGGTCATCCGGTGACGCTCTCGTGGAACAACGGCGCCGGGCTCGTCTTCCGCCTGATGCTCGGCATCGACGACAATTACATGTTCCGCATCGTCCAGCAGGTGGTGAACGAGGGGACCACGCCGGTCGCGCTTTACCCCTGGGCCCGCGTGCGCCGCGACTACACGCCCCAGGTGCAGGGCTCGTACCTGCTACAGGAAGGGCCGCTCGGCGTGCTCGACGGCACGCTCCATCAATACTCCTATTCGGGCATCCGCGGCGACGCGAAGGACAAGCCGGACGGGGTCGCCTTCCACGCCGAAGGCCCGGGCGGCTGGGCCGGCATCACCGACAAATACTGGCTGGTCGCGCTGGTGCCGAGCCAGGACGAGACGGTGAGCACGAGCTTCCGCTATCTGCACGAGAACGACGGCGACCGCTACCAGGTGGACTACATCGCCTCCGCGCCCGAGCGCATTCCCCCGGGCGGGAGTGTCGCGATTGCCGAGCACGTCTTCGCCGGCGCCAAGGTGGTGAGCCTGCTCCAGCAGTACGGGACCGATCTCCATATCCCGCTCTTCGTCAAAGCCGTCGATTTCGGCTATTTCTACATGGTCACCGAGCCCACCTTCTTCGCGCTCGACTGGCTGAACCGGCTGCTCGGCAATTTCGGCCTGGCGATCATGGCGTTCACGGTCTGCCTGCGCGCCGTCTTCTTCCCGCTCGCCAACAAATCCTACAAATCGATGAGCCGGATGCGCCTCCTGCAGCCGAAGATGCAGGCGATCAAGGAGCGCCTCAAGGACGAGCCGCAGCGCCAGCAGCAGGAGATGATGGCGCTCTACAAGGCCGAAGGGGTGAACCCGGCCTCCGGCTGCCTGCCGATGCTGGTGCAGGTGCCGGTGTTCTGGGCGCTCTACAAGGTGCTCTTCATCACCATCGAGATGCGCCACGCGCCGTTCTTCGGCTGGATCCACGATCTCTCGGCGCAGGACCCGACCAACGTCTTCAACCTCTTCGGCGTCATTCCCTTCGACCCCGAGACGATCTCGCCGTTCCTGCATATCGGCGCCTGGCCGCTCATCATGGGCTGCACGATGTTCCTCCAGCAGCGCCTCAACCCGACGCCGCCCGATCCCGTGCAGGCCCGCATCTTCCTCTTCATGCCGGTGATCTTCACCTTCATGCTCGGCCATTTCCCGGTCGGGCTCGTCATCTATTACAGCTGGAACAATCTGCTTTCCGCCGGACAGCAATGGCTGATCATGCGGCGCGCCCGCCTGCCCAACCCGAAGCTCGCGCGGCCCTGAGCGAGGCGGACGACGAGGCCGTTCTGGAGGCCGGGCGGGTCCTCTTCGCGGCCGAATGCCGCTTCACCGCCGCCGCCGGGGAGCGCGCGCGCATCCCGCCGGGCGCAGCACCCGAAATCGCCTTTGCCGGGCGCTCGAACGTCGGCAAATCCTCGCTGCTCAACGCGCTCACCGGGCGCCACGCGCTCGCCCGCGTCTCGGTGACGCCCGGGCGCACGCGCGAGCTCATCTTCTTCGATCTCGGGGGCCGGCTGACGCTGGTCGATATGCCCGGCTACGGGTATGCGAAGGCGCCGAAGACGCTCGCGCGGGAATGGCAGGGCCTGATGCTCGCCTATCTGCGCGGCCGGCCGAACCTGAGGCGCGTGCTGCTGCTTCTCGACGCGCGGCTCGCGCCCAAGCCGGCCGACGAGGCGGTGATGGCGATCCTGGATGCCGCCGCGGTGACGTTCCAGCTCGTGCTGACCAAGGCGGATGCGCTCGGGCAAGCGCCGCTCGCCGCGCGGATCGAGGCGCTGACCCGGCTCGCCCGCGCGCACACCGCCGGGCACCCGGACGTGCTCGCCACCTCGAGCCGGACCGGCGCGGGGATCGCCGGCCTGCGGGCCGAGCTTGCCCCGCTCGCCGCTTGACCACAGGCCCCGCCAGCCGTACCCGCCTCCGCGCGGCAGGATTTCGCGGAGCTTCCATGGCAGCGACGATCGAGACGGAGAAGGCGGAACCCCTCGCGCAGGCAGCCGAGGAGGCGCGCATCCTGGCACACGCGCTGCCCCTCCTCCGCCGCTACTCGGGCAGCACCATCGTCGTCAAATATGGCGGCCACGCCATGGGCGAGGAAACCCTCGCCGTGGAGTTCGGCCGCGATATCGCCGCACTCAAGCAGGTCGGCGTCCGGCCGGTGGTGGTGCACGGTGGCGGGCCGCAGATCAGCGCCATGCTCAAAAGACTCGCCATCCCCTCGACCTTCGTCGACGGGCTCCGCGTGACCGATGCGGCGATGGTGGAAGTGGTCGAGATGGTGCTCGCCGGCACCGTCAACAAACAGGTGGCCGGGCTGATCACGCGCGCCGGCGCCATCGCCGTCGGCATCTCCGGCAAGGACGGCGGACTGATCCGGGCGCGCAAACTGACACGCAACCGCCGCGACCCTGGTAGCAATATCGAGCAGGCACTCGATCTCGGCTTCGTCGGCGAGCCCGATTCGGTGGACGTGCGGGTGATCGACGCACTGACGGGCGCCGGCCTGGTGCCCGTGATCGCGCCCGTGGGCATGGACGAGACGGGCCAGACCTACAACATCAACGCCGACACGGTGGCCGGGGCGATAGCCGGCGCGCTCGCGGCCGACCGCTTCCTGCTGCTGACCGACGTGCCGGGCGTCAAAGGAGCAGACGGGCGCGTGGTCTCCGAGATGTCGGTGGCGGAAGCGGAGGCAGCGATCGCCGACGGCACCATCACCGGCGGAATGATCCCCAAGATCGAAACCTGCATCGACGCGGTGAGGCACGGCGTCAAGGCCGTGACGATCATGGACGGCCGCATCCCACACGCCTGCCTGCTCGAGCTCTTCACCGAAGGCGGCGTCGGCACCATCATCCGCGCGTAAGCAAGGCCAGGGGACGCTGTCCCCTGGACCCCTGCCAGGGCCTGGGGCCCTTGGCGGGGTTCAAGGGGGCAGAGCCCCCTTGGCCTTACTTGCGGGCGAAGAGGATCAGGCGTGCGGAGACGTTGATCACCAGCACCACGAGCACGACGAGGAAGGCCGCGGCGAAGGCGAGCGCGTGGGCGGTCGCGAAGGGCTGGTTGATGAAGCTCCAGATCACGTAGGTGAGGAAGCCGATCGGCTCGTGCGTGAGCTTGCCGTTCCAGACATAGTTGGACCAGCCGGCCGTGTAGATCAGCGGTGCGGTCTCGCCGACCGAGATGGCGAGCGCCAGCAGCGCACCGGTGAGCACGCCCGGCATTGCCGGCGGGAAGACGATGCGGAAGACGATCTTGCGTTCGGGCGCGCCGAGCGCGTAGCCCGCCTCGCGGAGCGAGAGCGGGACCTGGCGCAGCGAGAGCTCGGTCAGCCGCGCCATGTAGGGCACGATCATCATCGCCAGCGTGATCGACCCGGCGAGTGCGGAGAATTGCCAGCCGAGGCCGATGATCATGGTGATGTAGGCGAAATAGCCGAGCACGATCGAGGGGATGCCGGTGAGCACGTCGGAGAGGAAGCGCACGACGTTGCCGAAGGAGCCGTCGCCGAATTCCGAGAGGCAGATGCCGGCGCCGACGCCGATCGGGACCCCGATGATGAGCGCGCCGCCGGAGAGGACGAAGGTGCCGACGATCGCGTTGAGCAGGCCGCCGCTGATGCCGTTCGTTGCGGTGAGGAAAAGCTGCGGGGAAATCGCCGAAATTCCGCGCGCGGTGACGAGAATGAGGATGTCGGCGAGTGGTGCCGCGACGAGGATGAAGGCCGCGACCGAGAGCACCCAGCCGATGCGGGTGCGGATGCGGCGTCCCCTGAGGCGGGGAAACTCAAGCGCGGCTTGCGAGACCGACATGCAGACCCTTCGTGATCATGCGGGCGATCACGTTGACGATGACGGTGATGATGAAGAGGACGAGCGCGATCTCCGCGAGCGAGCGGACGGCCATCCCGGTCGGGTCCTGCTCGGCGCTGTCGAGCTGCGAGACGATGAAGGAGGCCATGGTGCTGATCGGGGTCAGGATCGTGTGCGGCAGGTAGTTGATCGCGCCGCCGCTCACCATCAGCACGGCCATCGTCTCGCCGAGCGCCCGGCCGAGCCCGAGGATCACCGCGCCGACGATGCTGCCGCGCACCATCGGCAGCATCGCCCGCACCGCGACCTCGAACTTCATCGCGCCGAGCGCGTAGGCCGCCTCCTTGTCCGGGCGCGGCACCTGGAGGAGCGAGGAATAGACGGTGGCGGTGATGATCGGCACCACCATCAGGGTGAGAACGAGCGACGCGGAAAGCAGGCCGAAGCCCGTCGGCGAGCCGCCGGCGAAGAACGGGATGAAGCCGAGCACGGCGTCGAGCGCCGGAGCGATGTAATGGGCGACCAGCGGGACGAGAACTGCGATGCCCCAGAGCCCGTAGACCACGCTCGGCACCACCGCGAGCAGCTCGACGATGAGCGAGAGCGTCGGGCGGAGGTGCGGAGGTGCGCCTTCGGCGATGAAGATCGCAACCCCGAGGCTGACCGGCACCGCGATCAGGAGCGCGATCGCCGATGTCGCGAGCGTGCCGACGATGAAGACGAGGATGCCGTACTGGGCGTGCATCGGCACTTGCATGCCGCGAACCATCACCGGATCGGCGTAGAGATTGCCGAGATTCCAGGTCGTGCGGAACAGGAAGCCCACGCCGTTGAAGTTGATCGCCGGCCAAGAGTAGAGCGCAAGGAACAGAACGACGGCGATCAGCATGGCGGGGATGAGTGCCGCCAGGAAGATCACTCCGATACGGAAGGGGCTCGTGTGCAAGGGATTGGAATTCCGGTTGGCGAACGAATTTAGCAGAAGCGGGGCCGCGAGGGGAGGGGTGCCGGCGCCCGATCGAGCGCCGGCGCCGGGAGGCGTCGTGGCTACTGGATCTTCGCGATCTGCGTCTTGGAGAGATCCGCAATCTTCGGCGTCAGCGGCAGGAACTGCACCACGTCGAGGAATTCCGGCGCGTTGCCGCCCGAAAGATCGACCGCCCAGGTGAGGAAGTCGCGCACCGCCGCGGCGGTTTCCGGGTTCGGCTGCTTCGAGCTCACGATCGCATATTCGTAGTTGATGATCGGATAGGAGTTGGCGCCCGGCGCGTAGATCAGGCTGATGCGTTCGTTGGGCGGGGTCTTGCCCTCGAGCGCAGCGGCGGCGGCGCCGACGGTTGTCGGGTCGGGGAGGACGAAGTTGCCGTCACGGTTCTGCAGCGGCGCCGTGCCGAGGCCGGCCTTGGCGATCTGGGCGTGGAAGCTGACGCCGATATAGGCGATCGAATAGGGCGTCTGGCCGCAGGCCTGGACCATCCCCGGGTTGCCGAGGGCCCCGATGCCGCCCTGCACGGGCGGCCAGGAGACGGTCGTGCCGTAGCCCGGGCCGTTGCCCCAAACCGGCGCCGAAAAGGAAAGGTACTGGGTGAAGATGAAGGTATCGCCGCTGCCGTCGGTGCGGTGGATCGGGGTGATCCCATGGTCCGGCAGGCTGACGCCCGGATTGAGCTTGGCGATCTCGGGATCGTTCCACTTCGCGATCTTGCCGCCATAGATGCCGGCGAGCACCGGTCCGGAAAGCTTGAGGCCCTTGTCGTTCAGTCCGGGCACGTTGTAGTTCACCGTCTGCGCCGAGATGGCGAGCGGAATGTTGAGCATGTCCGGGTTCTTCTTGACCTGGGCGTAGCTCATATAGGCGTCCGAGGCGCCGATCTGCGCCACGCCCGAGATCGCCTGGGCGATGCCGGTGCCACTGCCGGTGCTCTGCGTCGTGATGCGCAGGCCCGGGTGCATGGCGGTGTATTTCGGGACCCAGAGATTGAAGAGCGGGTAGAGCAGGCTCGACCCGGTCTCGAGCAGCGTGACGTTGGCCGCGGCGGCCCGGCGGGGATCGAGCGCGACCAGGCCAAGCGTGGTGCCGCCGATGGTGCCGAGGAGAAAAGTACGGCGGAGCAATGTCTCGCTCGCTCGCGTTTGCATGGGTGCCTCCGATGCGTGGGTGATGCGGATGGGGAAGGCCGGGCGCCTTGCGGGCCCGTCGGGCAGCACCGGGCTATCAGCTTCGCGGGTCAGCGAAATGACAGTTGGATGACAGAACGATGATGATCCCCGGGGAGAGCCGCCGGGGGGCGCCGGATCAGGTCGCTGCGCCGCCCAGGAGATCGACGTGCCAGCGCATTTCCGCGATGCCGAGCGGGAAGCTGCCGGCCGGTCCGGCCAGGAGGACCTCGCCGGGCGGCAGGCCCGCCAGCAGCGACTGCACGGGCGCTGCTGCCTTCATTGAGAATCCCGCCCGCCAGAGGAGGCTCACCAACCCTTTCGTGCTGCGCAGCCTGACCGCCCGCTCGACCGCGGCAAGCGGCACGCGCGCGGCAACCGCAAGGCAGGCGGCCACCATCGCGGACTCGCCCCGCCGCACCGCCTCGAGCAGCGCCTGCTCGGTGAGCACGCCCGCGGCCGCGAGGGACTCGGCCGCGGCGAGGGAGGATGTGGCGCGCGCTTCTCCCGCTCCCCGCTCCGCCGCCAGGCGCTCGGCCAGCCGGCGCCCCAGATCGGCGGCGAGCACCTCCGAAAGATCGGCCCGCCGGGCGAGCTCCGCCAGCAGCTCGGCGCAAACGATGTCGGAAAGCGCGCGCGCCGCCTTCTCGGAAAGCTGCGGCCGGCGCACCAGCGGCGCGTGCCACGCCTCGTGCGCGGCCGCGCACGCGATCAGCGCGTCGAGCGTCGATTCGCGAATCGCCGCCTCGGGATTGGCGAGCAGCAGGCTGATCGCGGTGACGTCGGCCGTCGCGGCGATGGCGTCGGTCACCGCCTCCGGACAGCCCCGGCCGGCGCGCCACGGCGAGCACCGTCGCCGCGGTCGGCGGACAGCCGACCAGCGAGAGCAGGTCCTCCGCCGTGAGCAGCGGCGAGAGCCGGATCACCGGCTCGGCCACCGCCACCGCGGTGTCGCGCGCCAGGCGGAGGATCAGCTCGCGCGGGGCCTCCGGCATGCCGGCGACCACGGCGGCGATGGCGCCGCGCACGTGCTCGGCCTCGTCGGCGACCAGGCTCGCGAGCGTCGCCAGCACCTGGTCGCGGACCTCCGTCCGCTCCGGCGCAGCGAGCCCGGGGAGCAGCGCCGCGACCTTGCCGGCGAGCAGCGCGCGCACGCGCTCGTCCTCATCGCCGGCCAGCACCCGGTCGACCTCCGCCGGCGCCGCGCGGTTCATCGCGACCGTCGCGCGCACGAGCACCGAGGGATCGCGGGCCAGGAAGGCCAGGACCTCCGCCGACGTCGCGGCATGGGAGGCGAGCCGGACGCGGCGTCCCTCGTCGTCCGCCTGCGCCGCGCTCACGAAGGCGGGTTCCGGTGCGCAACGCGCCAATGGCCGCGGCCGTCGCGCTTGACCGCGTACATCGCCGTATCGGCCCGCCGCATCAGGTCCTGGAGGCTCTCGTCGGAATTCGCATCGCGCGTCGCGATGCCGGTCGACATGGTGAGCGGGATGTCGCGCCCGGCGGCGAGCGGGGCGAGCCGCTCGGGCGCGCCCCAGCGGAGCTGCTCGGCCCGCTCCGCGGCGACCAGATGGTCCGCCCCGTCGAGCCAGACCGCGAACTCGTCGCCGCCCAGCCTTGCGATCAGGTCGGACGGCCGCACCAGCTCGCGGAGCAGGGCGGCGGTGATGAGGAGCGCCGCATCGCCCACCTCGTGGCCGAGCGCGTCGTTGAGCTCCTTGAACCGGTCGAGATCGACGAACATCAGTGTGCCCGGAAGCTCGTCGAAGGCGAGGCGGTCAAGCCGGCGGGATACCTCGTCGATGAACGCGCGGCGGTTGAGGAGGCCGGTCAGCGGGTCGGTCTGCGCCTGGCGCGACATCTCCCGCTGCGTCGCCAGATGCTCGAGCACCACCCGGATGATCGTGCCGGCGGAGATGGCGAGCAGCCGGTCGTCGGGGTCCCAGGGGAGCGATCCCGGCGTGCGCCAGAGGACGAACCCGGCATGGTCGGCAAAGCGGGTGCCGCAGAGCGCTGCCATCAGCGGCCTCCCGTCGGCCGCACTCGTCGAGACCGGCTGCGGGCTGCTTCGGGCGAGAATCGCGGGCACCGCCGCCATCACCGCAGCGCCGCCGCCGCCCGCCTGGTGCAGCACCACGGGCTCGCCGCCGGCCGCCGGGTCGAGATCGAACACCGCGACCCCTTCGGCCCCGAGCGCGGGAACCAGCGATTCCAGCACCGCCTGCATCATCTGCGGCGCCAGGACCTCGCGGTGGACCTCGCCCAGGATGTGATCGAGCAGGGCGCCGCGGCGGAGCTCGGCCGCCATCGCCGCCTCCTTGCCGTGCTGCTCGGTGATGTCCACCGCGACCCCGCGGCTACCCACGATCTGGCCCATCTCATTGTAGAGGGGGACGATGGTGAAGAGGAGGCAGGCGAGCGTGCCGTCCGCGCGGCGGATCCAGACGCTGCGCCGCCGATGCGGGGCGATCGGGCGGAACGGGTTGAAATCGGCGTTGCCGCCGCTCACCGCGAGCACGAGGTCGGCCGGCTGGCCGAGCAGCGTCGCGACCGGCCAGCCGAGGGCGGTATCGGGGAAGAGGAACGAGAAGCGCCCGCTGCGGTCGATCTCGAAGGCGAGGTCCGCCGCAAGCTGTGCCAGGTCGCGCCAACGCTCGCGGCTCTCGATCAGCGCCTCGCCGAGGGCAGGGTGCCCGGCCGGCGGCGCGCCGGGAGCGGTGTTCCCGGCCGGCGCCCCGCCCTGGCTTCTGATGTCGAAATCGGCCATCGCTCTCCTGCGGCCGCGCTGGTCTGAAGGATCGAGGTTAACGGCCGATTATCGAAGCTGCGTTGACAGACCGAGGACCGGAGGAGAAGGAGCGTGATGGCAGCGGATGAGCTCTGCGCCGCGATCGAGGCGCTGTGGGAGGAACGCGACACACTCGCACCCGGCACATCGGGCGAGGCGCGCGAGGCGATCCTCGCCACCCTCGATGCGCTGGATAGGGGCGTGCTCCGCGTCGCCGAGCCGACGGGGACGGGCTGGGTCGTCCATGAGTGGCTCAAGAAGGCGGTGCTGATGTCGTTTCGGATCACCGAGGCGGCGCCGCTGCCGGGCGCCGGCGGCGCGCCGGTTTATGACAAGGTGCCGATGAAGTTCGCGGGCTGGGGCGAGAACCGTTTCGCCGAGGCGGGGTTTCGCGCGGTCCCGGGCGCGGTGGTCCGGCATTCCGCCTATATCGCTCCCAACGTCATTCTGATGCCCTCGTTCGTCAATGTCGGAGCTTATGTCGATAGCGGAACGATGATCGACACCTGGTCGACCGTCGGCAGTTGCGCGCAGGTCGGGCGCAACTGCCATATCAGCGGCGGCGTCGGGCTCGGCGGCGTCCTCGAGCCCTTGCAAGCGAGCCCGGTGATCATCGAGGACGATTGCTTCATCGGCGCGCGCTCGGAGGTGGCCGAGGGCGTCGTGGTGGAGCAGGGGAGCGTGCTCGCGATGGGCGTCTTCCTCGGCGCCTCGACGCGCATCGTCGACCGCGCGAGCGGGGAAATCTTCCTCGGCCGCGTGCCCGCCTATTCGGTGGTGGTGCCGGGCAGCCTGCCCGGCCGGCCGCTTCCGGACGGGACGCCCGGCCCCTCGCTCGCCTGCGCCGTCATCGTCAAGCGGGTGGACGCGCGCACGCGGGCGAAGACCTCGATCAACGAGCTGCTCCGCGCGTGAGCGAGGCCGACCCGCTCGGACTCGCCCCTCTGGCGCTTGCCCCTCTGGCGCTCGCCCGGGCGCTGATCCGCTGCCCTTCGGTCACGCCCGCGGATGAAGGGGCGCAGGCGGTGCTGGCCGCGGCGCTCGGCGCGCTCGGTTTTTCCGTTGTCCCGCTCCGCTTCGGGGCGGTGGAAAATCTCTATGCAAGGATCGGCGATTCTCCGCCGCATTTCTGCTTCGCGGGGCATACCGACGTGGTGCCGCCGGGCGCGGGCTGGCGCTTCGATCCTTTCGGGGCGGAGGTGGCGGGAGGGATGCTCTACGGCAGGGGCGCGTGCGACATGAAGGGGGCGATCGCCGCCTTCGTCGCCGCGGCGGCGGAGCATCTTTCGGAGGGAAAAGGAAGAGGCTCGATCAGCCTACTCATCACCGGCGACGAGGAGGGCCCGGCCATCGACGGGACCGTGAAAGTGCTCGAGTGGATGGAGGCGAAGGGGGAAAAGCCGGATTTCTGCCTGGTCGGCGAGCCGACCAACCCGTCCCGCCTCGGCGAGGTGGTCAAGATCGGGCGGCGCGGCAGCCTGAACGCCGCGATCACGGTGCAGGGCACGCAGGGCCATGTCGCCTATCCGGAGCGCGCGGACAACCCGGTGCACCGGCTTGTGGCGGCCCTCGCCGCGCTGACCGCGGCACCGCTCGATGCCGGCAGCGCCTGGTTCGCCCCCTCGGGGCTCCAGGTGACGAGCGTCGATGTCGGCAATCCGGCGAGCAACGTGATCCCGGAAGCGGCGCGGGCCGCGCTCAACATCCGCTTCAACGACCTCCATCGCGGGGCCGACCTCGAAGCCTGGCTCCGCGCGGTGCTGGCGCGTTATGCCGAGCGGAGCGAGGTGGAGGTGGCGATCAGCGGCGAGGCCTTCCTCACCGAGCCGGGGCCGGAGGTGGCGAAACTGACGGCTTCGATCGAACGCGCGTGCGGCGTCGCGCCGCGGCTAGACACCGGCGGCGGCACCTCGGATGCGCGCTTCATCGCGCGCTATTGTCCCGTGGCCGAGTTCGGGCTGGTGGGCGCCAGCATGCACAAGACGGACGAGCACGTGCCGGTCGCCGAACTTGAGGGGCTGATGCGGATCTACCGCACCGTGCTGGGAAGCTTTCTCGGATGAGCGGCGTGAGGCCGCCCAGCGGCCCACGGGGCAGCCCACGCGGTGGTCCCCCGGCGATCGTGCTCGGCGTCGCCTTGATCGCGCGCGGGCGAGCCGAGGGGTTCGCGCATTTCGGCGCGACGCCGCAGGCCTTCCTCGCCAGCCTCGCCCCACTCATCGCCTTTCCGCTGGTCGGCGGAGTGCTGCTCGCGCTCAACGGGGCCCTGCATGCCGGGATCGTGAGCTTCCTCGAGACGATCTCGGTCCTGCTCGCGCAGCCGGTCATCTCCGAGCTCGTCGCCGCGCGCTGGGGAAAAGGCGAGCTCTGGCTCCGCTACGCCACCGCGTTCAACTGGTGCCAGTGGGTGATCCCGGTGCTCGGAAGCCTGCTCATCGTCGTGATCGGCCTCCTGGTCACGATGGGCATGCCCTCAGAGTGGGGCATGCCGGTGCTGCTCGGCGGGCTCGGCGGCTACGGGCTCTGGCTGCAATGGTTCCTCGCCCGCCACGGGCTCGCGCTCGGCAAGCTCCGCGCCGGCGTGCTCGTGGTGCTCGTCAACCTCGGCACGGCGGCGCTCCTGCTCGTTCCGCGGCTCCTGCTCGGCTGGGGGTAGCGGGCCGAAGGGGTCGCTCGGGTAGCGCACGGCGAGCAGCGTGAGGCCGGACGCCGGCGCGGTCGGCCCGGCGAGGCGGCGGTCGCGGGCGGCGAGCACGGCTCCGACGCGCGCGGGCTCCCAGCGCCCGGCGCCGACGAGTGCGAGCGTGCCCACGATGTTGCGCACCTGGTGGTAGAGGAAGCTCCGCGCCTCCGCGGTGATTTCGATGATCTCGCCCTCGCGCACGACCTCGAGGCGATCGAGCGTGCGGAGCGCGGTGTTGGCCTGGCAGCCGGCGGCGCGAAAGGAGGAAAAATCGTGCCGGCCGATGAGCAGCCGCGCGGCCTCCGCCATAGTACCCGCATCGAGCGCGTGCGGCAGGTGCCAGACGCGCCCGGCTTCGAGCGCCGGCGGGGCCGGGCGGTTCAGGATCCGGTAGCGGTAGAGGCGGCGGATCGCCGAGAAGCGCGGGTTCCATCCGGCTTGTGCGGGAACGGCGCGGAGCACCGCGACCGGGTGCGGGCGGAGATGGAAGTTGAGCGCCGCCGCGAGCTGCCCGACCGGGAATTCCTCCGCGAGCCGGAGCTCTGCGACTTGCCCTTCGGCGTGCACGCCGGAATCGGTCCGGCCGGCGACGATGGTCGCGACCGCGCCGCGAGCGAGGTGCGCCGCCGCCGCCTCCAACGCCTCCTGCACCGAAAGACCGCTCTTCTCGCGCTGCCAGCCGCGGAAGGGCGTCCCGTCATACTCGATCAGCAGCGCGTAGGCGGCGCTCATGGCGGCAGCGCTTTCGCCGCGGCGTGGCGCGCGAGCTTGTGGCCGCGGAGGAACGCCGCACCCTCCATCGGCCTGCCCCCCGGCGGCTGCACGCTGAGCAGGCGAAGCGCCCCTTCGCCGCAGGCGATGGTGAGCGCATCGTCGAGCAGCGTGCCGGGCGGCCCCTCGCCCGCCACGGCAACCGCCTGGCGCACCTTGAGCCGGAGCCCGTCGAGCTCGCAGAAGGTGCCGGGCCAGGGGTCGAAGGCGCGCACGCGGCGGGCGAGCGCCGGCGCGGGCTCCCACCAGTCCAGCCGCGCGTCCTCGTGGGCAAGGCGCGGGGCGTAGCAGGCTTGCTCCTCCCGCTGCGGCCGCGGCGGGGGGTCCTCGGCGAGCGCGCGGACGATCAGGCGGGCGCCGAGTGAGGCGAGCGTCACGGCGAGCGTGCCCGCGGTGGCGTCGGGCGGGATGGGGACCGCCTCGGCGAGCAGGATCGGGCCGGTGTCGAGCCCCGCATCCATCTGCATGATGGTGACGCCGGTCTCGGCGTCGCCGGCGAGGATCGCTGCCTGGATCGGGGCCGCGCCGCGCCAGCGCGGCAGCAGGCTCGCGTGGATGTTGAGGCAGCCGCGGCGGGGGATGGCGAGCATCTCCGCGGGCAGGATGAGCCCGTAGGCCGCGACCACCGCGGCGTCGAGCGCCAGGGCGGCGAAATAGTCCCATTCCTCGCGGTTGCGGCGCAGCCGCTCGGGCGTGCGCAGCGGGAGGCCGTGCGCGGCGGCGAAGCGGGCGATGGGTGCGGGCTGGGTCCGGTGGCCGCGACCGGACGGGCGCGGCGGCGGCGCATAGACCGCGGCGACCTCGTGCCCGGCGGCGAGCAGGGCCTCGAGCGGGGGCACCGCGAACTCGGGGCTGCCCATGAAGGCAAGCCGCATTATCCGCTCGTCATTCCGCCGTGGCGGGCTGGGCGGCGTTCTGGCGGCGTTCCTTGGCCAGCCGGCGGAGGATGATGTTGCGCTTGAGGAGCGAGAGGTGATCGACGAAGAGCACGCCGTTGAGATGGTCGATCTCGTGCTGGAGGCAGGCGGCGAGCAGCCCCTCGGCCGCGATCTCGCGGCGCGCGCCCGTCTGGTCCTCGTAACGGACCGTCACGCGCGCCGGGCGGGTGACTTCGGCGTACTGGCCGGGGAGCGAGAGGCAGCCCTCCTCGCGGGTTGCGAGCTCGGGGCTCGCCGCCACGATTTCGGGGTTGATGAGCGCGAGCGGCGCCGGCTTGTCGTTCGGCATCAGGTCGATCACCGTGACGGCGAGGCCCACCCCCACCTGAGGGGCTGCGAGCCCGATCCCCGGGGCGTGGTACATGGTGGCGAACATGCGCGGCAGCAGCGCGCGCACCGTCTCGGCGTCGGCCGGGCCGACGCGGCGGGTCTTCGATTTCAGGATGCGTGCCGGGGCGATGACGATCGGCAGGATTTCTGTTGCGGCCTCAGCCATGTCCGGGATGTAGCGGCCGTCCTCGCGCCGATCAATCCGGCCCGTCGCTCCTCCCCTTGCAAGGTCCGCGCCGGCTGCCAACATGGCCGGTGCCGGGATGCCGCAACGGGTCCCGGCGGTTGCTTCGCTCTCTAGGAGGAGGCTCTCGGCATGAGTACCAGGCTGTTCGGCTCCCCGCTGTTCCTTGGGTTCGACCATCTCGAGCAGATGCTCGAGCGGGCGTCGAAGACCGCGGCGGACGGCTATCCCCCCTACAATATCGAGCAGACGGGCGCGAATGCGCTCCGCATCACGCTCGCGGTGGCGGGCTTCACGATGGACGATCTGCAGATCACCGAGGAGGAGAACCAGCTCGTCATCCGCGGCCGCCAGACCGAGGACGGGCAGGGACGGGTCTTCCTGCACCGCGGCATCGCCGCGCGGCAGTTCCAGCGGGCCTTCGTGCTCGCCGAAGGGATCACGGTGAAGGGCGCCTGGCTGGACAACGGGCTCCTGCATATCGATCTCTTGCGTCCAGAGCCCGAAGTGCGGGTGCGCACGATCCCCATCGGGGGCGGCGCGGAGGCGGGGCCCATCGGGAAGCCCCGAGGGCCACCAAAATCGTGCAGGGGACGGCCGAGCAGGGCTGACGCCCCTCCCCTGAGCAAGCGCCGGCGTGGCATCGCTCTTGCATTGACTTTCATGGGGTGCCGCGCGGGCAAGGAGAAGCGACGATGAATACCAACAGTGGTGATGAAATGGGCACGGTCGGGATGGTCCCCGCGCCCGCGGATATGCGGCACCTCTCGGAGGTCCAGCTTGCCGCGCTCGGGATGGCCGAGATCGCCTACCTCAAGCCGGTGGTGGTGAACAGCACGCCGGCCTTCGCGATCCATGCGGCCGACGGCACGGCGATGGCGCTCGCGGCCGATGCCGAGGTGGCGATGGCGGCGATCCGCCAGCATGGGTTGGAGCCCGTCCGGGTCCACTGACGGGCCGTCCTGCTGACGCGCGGGGCAGCGGCCGCTATAAGCGGCCGCCGGGTCCCCGTAGCTCAGCCGGATAGAGCACAGGATTCCTAATCCTGGGGCCGTGGGTTCGAATCCCGCCGGGGACGCCAGCCAATATCAATTACTTACGAGACGAATTCCCCAACGGATCAACATGGATTTTATTGGTCGGGGCTTCACTGGGGCTTCGGCGAGGACGAGACGCACCCGGATGGACCGGGACTGAAGGTGTCTCGCAATCCCCTCGTCCCACCCAGCGAGACGCCGAATCAGGGCCCAGTGACTGCGCCGCCGACCGCGCCGACGCCAGCATCCGGCGAGCGCGTGGCGCGGCCCAGGTTCTTGCTCCGTTCCGGTCCGTGACGTAGCCTCACGGCGGCATGCCTGCCGATGCCCAGCCCTCCGCCCTGTCCCACCCGAAGAGCTCCTCGACGCTGTCGCGCACGGGCTCCGGTTCGACGGGCGCAAGGCGGTCCAGCATGCAGACGAGGCCATGGCGCGGATCACGGCCGATTGGCTCGTGCAGCACCTTGAGCAGTCCGGCTTCGTGGTGATGAAGAGACCGCCGGCGGTCTCGCCCCATGCTGCCCTTCCGCCATGCCGGCCGCCCTGATCCCAATGAACCGTGCGCTGCGCAGAGAGGCAAGTGCGGCAAGGGAATTGGGGGGGCAGCCCGGCATGGCCGCCTCAGGACGCCGGCAAGCCATCTGAAGGCGGTTTGCTGTCATCGGGAGCGATTCCGCCTGCCGCGGGTGATCTCAGGTACGCCAAGCTCAGTTTGTGCCGCAGCACTCGGGCGACCGCTAACGCGTGATTCAACTGCTGCGAGTTCAACCGCTTCGCCCCGGGCGGCGGCTTCGAGCAAGGACCGCGTCGGCCCAGGGAGCTCCGGCGCGTCTTGGCCGCGCTGGAGCAGGAACTTGGTGTCGGAATCAATCCAAAGCAGCAAGTCGGCCGCTGCTTGCCTTGGCGGCGCCACGGGCATCTCCGGCCCTCCCTCGACCGACCGTTAGGCTAGCAGAAGGAGATATCGACGAGATCAATATCTGGTGACCGCCTTAGCCCTTTCGCGACGAGGACGGGATCGCGGCACGCCGGCGACCGGAGTGACGGCTCTCACGGGCGCACCCTCGCGTCTTTGAGCCCGCGCCCATAGCGTCGCACACTCACCCGGACCGGCCACGCGGCCAGCGCCGCGCCAGCGTACGCCAACACGCCAAGCAGCTTAACCGCGCTCCATGCAGTCATGCAGCCGGCGAGCACCAGGGCGGCGGCGAACAGAAGCGGGAGTACCATGCGCCGGTTATACCATGCTCCTTGGCTTCAACGGCGATGACGGGCCGCTACCTGCATGGACGATCTCGACATCTGGTCGCGGCGCGGCTTCTGCTCGACCAATACGGCTCCCTCGCGGTCGAGCGGGCCTGCGATCGGATTGACGAGCTTTGCGCTGTGGGCGACATCGAGGGGTGCGCCGTGTGGTCGCGCGTCGTGGCGGCGATCAATGAGCGCGCGCGCCAGCAACGGCACGCTGGCGAGCCGGTGAACCGAGGGGAAGTGACCAGGGAGCGAAGGGCCTCCCAGCGGCACCGCCACCGGGAGGCAGAGGGTTAGTAGGCCTTGGGCTTTCCTCCGCCGAGGTCGGAGAGGATAGTCTCCACCAAGTCCACCACATCGGTCTCAAGGACCTTGAGAGGCGAGCGCGGGGTTGGGTTAGCGACGCCGGCCGAGACCGCATCGAGGTCGGCACCACCAAGCTCGACAGGCTGCGAAATTACGTTGTCACTCGTGTTCATTTTCTTCTCCCGTTGACACTTCACTACGCGCTCGACCCCGCCCCATGGGAGCGGGGCCGTCGCCAGGAAGGACCCGGTCTTATCCCACCATTGTTACCATGCCGAAGCGATACGGGCATTGCAAGCGGCAACCGCCGCCGAATGCGCTATGTGGTCCCGGATGCTGGGGGCGCTGAATGAGCCGCGGCGGACTGCGCAGGACGACGGCGAGGCGGTGAACTGACCGCGAGGGCGCCGCGATTTCTGAAGCAGTTGGGGAGGCGAACGTTTCGGCCGCCTCCCCACTCCGCTACCCTGGAGGGTGCCAACCAACCCAGGAGCGAAAATCATGACGGTATCAATCACCGTGAACGGCGTGGATGTAGCGACAGTCACGCCGATGATCTGCTCCTCGCTGAACCTCGATGTCCGCATCAATCCACCTCCTGATCGGGCGGACTCTACTCAAAACTGGAGGAGTTTTAGGGGCTCAGGTCAGCCGCGACGGTTCGACGTTACGAACGGTTCCGTCGCGGACCTCGGGGCGTCGGATTCCTAATCCTGGGGCCGTGGGTTCGAATCCCGCCGGGGACGCCATTTCGGAACAGAACTGCGAACGCCTTACTTTATGGCGAGGTCGACCATCGCGAAGCCTTCTTTTCGTGCGGCGCCGGCAAGGCGTTCGTCGAGCGTCACGAATTGAAGCAGCGCGGGGCGCTGTTCGGCGGCCGTGAAGGCGGCGGCCAATTGCAGCGCATCGGCGGCGCGCAGCGGGTGAACCCGAAGGAAGCGCGTCGCGCTCTCGCGGACGATCTCGCTGGGTTCGATTTCGTGCCAGCCGTTAGCGAGCTGCCTCAGCCGGTCTGAGGCGAGCGCCACCCCGTCCACATCGAGCGCGGCGGCCCGCTCAAGCCGGCTCAAGGCTGACACGCACTCGATTTCCGATCCCCACCAGACCAACATCTCGGGGTCACGACTGGCAAGCGCCTGAACAAATGGCGTTGTGGGTTCGGCCACCAGCAACGGCACTATTGCCGAAGAATCCCAAAATTTCACCGCCCCTCCCGGCGTTCTTCGATGATGGCGTCAAGCGCGGATGCGCCTGTGCTGGTGCAGGGCGGCGGTGTGCTGAACAGTGCCTGGGATGGCGCGCCACGGCGCGGTCGCACGAGCCCACCCCGAACGAGTCGCGAAAGCCTGCCGTCTTGGCCACCTTCATCTTGACCCGTAACGGCTTCCAATCGGGCGACGGGGCGCCCCCGATCGACGATGAGAACTGGAGAGCCGCCCTTGAGCCCGTCGATCAAGGCGCTGAGATTGTTCTTGGCCTCGGTGATGCTGGCTCTCTTCATCTGTCTATTCTGGCGCTTTCAGTCTAGCTAATCAAGCCTGATTGTGTCGTGCGCCTCGCAAGGGTCAGTGGCAGGTCCAGTTCCACGCGGTCGTGCATCAACTTGGGTGTGATGCGGCCCCGCTCGCCACGTTCGAGGCGGACGAGGCCATAGCCTTCCATGGTCCTCAGCGTGCGGGAGAGGTTGGACTTGGCCTTGCCGGTGATTCGAGCCAGCTCGTCGAGCGAGCCGGGCGCCTTCTCGGCGATGACGCGCAGCAGGTCGCGGTTGCCGGCCGACAAGACCTTGGCGAAGGACTCGGTGGAAGTGAACCACACCTTCGGCTCGTCGGCGGCAATGGGGCGCTCTCGACGCGCCACGGCCATGGTGCGGGCCTTCACGTCCTCGCAGCTGGCGGTGCCCACCTTCAACGTCGTCATGGGATCACTCCTCTCTCGCGCAACACCGCATCCACATATCTCCCAGAAGGCGGCGAGCAGCGTTGCCGCGTCTTGGTGCTCGTAAGGCCTGACCGTCCGCAGCCGATGACGATGATCCTGCGGCTCGCCGCGCCTCCGCCGCCGCAGCCGTGATCCGCTACTCCATCGGAATCGCGCCACACTTGTCACTCTCACCGTTCCGATGCCCGGCGCTACGTGATTCTCGTGACCGACCGAGAGTGTCGGGAAGCGAATGGATAGCCGAAGGAAGGAGCCACGGCGATGAAAGCACACGTAGCCGGCACGACCGCCGTTTCCGGGTCGAGCACCCAAAACCATCGCGTCGTATCCAGGGACGAGTGGATTGCCGAGCGTATGACGCTGCTTGCGCACGAGAAGGAGCTGACCCGCTTCGGCGACCAGATCGCGCGCGAGCGCCGGGCGCTTCCCTGGGTGCGGATCGACAAGACCTACATATTCGACACGCCGGCGGGCCGGCGCACGCTGGCCGACCTGTTCGACGGCCGCCGCCAGCTGCTGGTGCAGCACTTCATGCTCGCCCCGGGCTGGGAGCAGGGCTGCAAGAGCTGCTCCTACATGGCCGACCATACCGACGGCGCGACCGCGCACCTGGCGCAGCGCGACGTCACCTTCGTTGCCGTCTCGCGCGCGCCGCTGTCCGAGATCGAGCGATTCCGCCAGCGCATGGGCTGGAAGTTCCCGTGGGTGTCCTCGCACGGCAACGACTTCAACCGGGATTTCCACGTCAGCTTCACGGCCGACGAGATGGCCAATGGCAAGGCCGACTATAATTTCGGCGGCACGCCCGCGGGCGGGGAGATGCCCGGCGTCAGCGCCTTCCGGAAGGATGATGCGGGCGCGGTCTTCCGTACCTACTCGACCTACGGCCGCGGCGTGGAGGTGATGATGCACACCTACAGGCTGCTCGATCTCACCCCCAAAGGCCGGGACGAGGACGGGCTTGGCTTCACCATGGAATGGGTGCGCCACCATGATCGGTACGAGCCGGCGCCGGTCGCGAAGGCAGCCAAAGTGGCCGGCTCGTGCTGCGGCGGATGAGCATGTCCTGCCGGCCGATCGGCACCAGCATCGAGGGCGGCCCGCACAAGCCGGGCCGCCTCGGCGCGGCCGATTGGCTGGCGCTGGCGGCCGCCCCGACCTTCGCCGTCATGGCGCTGCTCACGGCCGTCCTCGGGGGTGGCCCGATGGTGATGCTCTGCTCGGCCGCGGAACATGCGTCGCCGCTGAGTGGGCCGCTGAGCGGAATGATCCCGATGTACCTGCTGATGAGCGCCTTCCATTCGCCGCCTTGGCTGAAGCTGATCTCTAGTGTCCTGCCCCCGAAGTTCGTCGCATTTCGCGACGAACGGAGGGGATAAGCAGGCCACTGAAAATAAAGAATCAGTGTCCCGATACCGCCCGCATTTCAATGCGGCGAACTTCGGAATCGGGACACTAGAGCGTGATGGGATCGGCGGCACTCACTCCATCCCGCTCCCCTTCATTGTTTTTTCGCGCGATCGAACGCCTCCGGTTCATCCACCTCGGGCGATCACGCTCCCGACGGCGGTTGCGGCCCTGGGGCCGCCGGCTCACGCCGCCTCGTTGAGTTTCGCGCGTGCCGCGTCAGCCAGGAAGCGCGAGCGGTTCGTCGTGACCTTGTCGATCGCGTCCAACACATCCTGCGGCAGCGTGACGTTCACGCGCACGGTTCGCGTCGGGGCGGCGGGCACGTCCACCAGGAAGGCGACCGCATCGGCGTTCCCTGCGTCCTCCATGATGGTGTCGAGGCTGCTCGGCGCCGGCAGCGCTTCGCCGTCCTCGATCATCCCCTCGACGTGCAGCGCCAGCGCCTCGGTGGCCATGCGTCGGGCTTCCTCGAGGTTGCGGCCGGCGGTGACGCAGCCCGGGAAGTCCGGGAAGTCCACGCCGTAATCGCTGCCCTTCTCTTTACGCAGCAGTGCAATGTAAGCACTCATTTCAGCTTCACCCCGGATTGCTTCTCGATGCTCCGCAGCGTGCCTTTCGGCATGTCGCGTTTCGGGTGCGGCACCGTGACCCGGCCTTGTCGGCTCGGGTGCTTGAACTGCCAGTGATCGCCCTTGGTCGCCACATGCTCCCATCCGGCCCTTTGCAGCGCCCGGATGATCGCCCGGCTGTCCATGCGCATGAATATACACACTCATGGAGCCGTCCGCCAGCATCCGGTTCTGTCCGGAACGGTATGCGGCGGGGCCTCTATCCGCCCTCCAAGGCGCGCGCCCTCCGGCTGACCTCGCTTCGAAAGCGCTGCGCCACGGCCGAGCTGTCGGTCGACCCGCGCGTCGCGAGCAGGATGGGCGCCCGGAGCCCGGGGCAGCCGGTCAGAGGGAGATAGGCGACGCCTTCCAGCCCGACGCGACGCATCGAGGCCGGCACGATCGAAATGCCGAGGCCCGCGGCCACCAGGCTCAAGGTGGAAGGCAGGCGCGGCGCCTCCTGGCCGACGCGGGGGCTGAAGCCCGCCGCGCGGCAGGCGGCGATAATCGCATCATGCAGGCCCGGCCCGGCCGGGCGGCGATAGAGGATGAACGTCTCGCCCGCGAGTGCCGCGAGCGGGATCGGATCGGGCGCGCTCGCCATCAGCGGATGCCCGCCCGGCAGGGCGGCCAGCATCGGCTCCTCCAGCACCGGATCGACGTCGAGGCCGGGCGTGCCGGCGACGGGCGTGCGGACGAAGGCGGCATCGAGCCTTCCGTGCAAGAGCCCGTCCACCAGCTCCATCGTCCCCGCCTCTTCGAGGGCTACGGCAACGCCCGGAAAGGATTCGCGGAAAGCGCGCAAGGCGCTCGGCACGAAGGGATGGAGCGATGCCGAGCTCGTGAAGCCGACGGCGAGGCGTCCCTGCTCGCCGCGCGCCGCGCGCCGCACCGCGCCCTCCATCGCCGCGGCGCGGGCAAGCAGGGCACGGGCTTCCTCGAGCAGCGCTCGGCCGGCCTCCGTCGGCCGCACGCCGCGCGGCAGGCGGCGGAACAGTGCCACGCCGAGCTCCGCCTCCATCTTGCGGATCAGGCGGCTGAGCGGCGGCTGCTCCATGCCGAGCCGCTCGGCGGCCCGGGTGATGTGTTCCTCCTCGGCGACCGCCACGAAGGCGCGAAGGGAGCGAAGCCCGATCATGCCATACCCTGCGGGTATCAGATTAGCACCAGTCATGCATTGAACGGGAGCGACTTTTCCGCCATCGAGGGAGGATGCAGGAGCAGCCAGCCCGGACCGGACCTGATACGACGGCGGGATTCTCGCCGGCCGGCATGCTCCTGCTGCAATTCCTCGCCTGGGTCGCCGCCCGGCCGCGGACCTATGCCGAGACGATGGCGGCTTGGCGCACCTCCTGCCCGCGGCTCGCCATCTGGGAAGACGCGACGGCGGACGGCCTGGTGGAGGTCGTCTTCGAGGCCGCCCCGCGCCTCGCGGAGGCCGCGGTCGTTCTATCCGCGGAGGGCAGGGCGCGTATCGGCGGGGCAGAGCGCGATCGTCCGTTGCGCCTTGAGTTGGCGGTCAGGAAGGGAGACGCCGGATGGACTGGTCCGCACGCCAATACGTGAAATTCGAGGACGAGCGGACGCGGCCGGTGCGCGACCTGCTCGCTGCCCTGCCGGCGGGCACCGTCCGCCGCGCCGCGGATCTCGGCTGCGGCCCGGCGAACTCGACCGAGCTGCTCGCAAGCGCCTTTCCCGAGGCCGCGATCGTCGGGATCGACAGCTCGCCCGACATGATCGCCGCGGCGCGCCGCCGCCTGCCCATGGCGGAGTTCCGGCTCGCGGACATCGAGACCTGGGACGACGACGGCCCCTGGGACCTCCTCTTCGCCAATGCCGCCCTCCAGTGGGTGCCCGACCACGCGGGCCTGCTGCCGCGCCTGCTCGGCAAGCTCGCCGAGGGCGGCAGCCTCGCGGTGCAGATGCCCGACAAC
Organism: uncultured Pseudomonadota bacterium; assembly: GCA_963745975.1. GTDB lineage: Bacteria > Pseudomonadota > Alphaproteobacteria > Acetobacterales > Acetobacteraceae > JAKAWQ01. The sequence continues at coordinate 136,376 of CAVUZJ010000005.1, read as the reverse complement.
CTCGACGAGCCGACGCATCGCCTGATGCGCGCGCTCGCCGCCGAGGAACCGTGGGCGGGAAAGCTCGGCGAGGCGGCCGCCGCGCGAACCTCGCTCGCCGGCGCCGAGTGGTACTACCGCCTGCTCCGCCCGCTCTGCCGCCGGGTCGATGTCTGGCGGACGACGTACCACCATCCGCTCGCCGGCGGCGCGGAGGGCGTCGTGGAGTGGCTTCAGGCGACCGGCTTGCGGCCGTTCCTGAGCCCGCTCGACGAGCCCGAGCGCGCCCTCTACCTCGCCCGCTACCGCGACCTCGTCGCCGCGGCGTATCCCGCGCTGCCGGACGGCAGCGTGCTGCTCCCCTTTCCCCGCCTCTTCCTGGTCGCGACGCGCTGAGCCCATCGGGGCGGGTTGCGACCTATGATCATCATGTGTATGATGATCATATCGACCCGCCGCTCCCGGCGGGCGAGGGAGATCGGCGCACATGCATTTTCGTATCCGCGGCAACAACGTACAGCTCGTGAAGACGATCGCCGATCCGGAGTCGGGAAAGGCGAAATCCGCGCCGGTTGGATCGGTCAACCTGCTCACCGGCAAGATCAACGAGCGCGCGCTTGAAGCGCTCAGCAGCGAAGAAGTGGTCGAGGTCGAGACCTGGCTCGAGAAGAAGCGCGATCTCGAGCAGCGCAAGCGGCAGCTCGAGGCCGAGACGTTGCCGCTCACGCTCTCGGACGTGGCCACGTGGATCAACGAGGCGGACCGCTCGGCCGTCGCCGAGCTCGCCGAGGAAATCCAGTTCGGCATGGCCGAAGTGCGGCGCGCGCTGACGGCGAAGCTCCGGGATTAGATCATTTCGCCTCCGGCGGAAAAGCGGGGCGGCCGGCGCTCTCACGACCTCTTGATGTGCGCAAGGCCGCTCCGCCCGCCGCCGCGAGAGCCCTGATCCCGGCTCCGCGGGCGCTACTTTCTCGGCCGTCGCACTTCGGCCGGCCGGGTTGCAAAGCACTAACGCGTTCAATTTCCACGAGAGTCGGCCGCGACTCGCGCGCCTTCCCAAGCGCCGGGCAAAGGCTTCGCGTGGGGCGCGGGATGAGCGAACCCTGTTTCCTGCAACGCAACGGAATGTATCTGAAACATTGACATGGAACGTCCCGCAAACATACAATCTTGACAACGGTGGCGTTGTCGCAACCCGTTGATAAAATATCTTGCTTCTGGATTGCAGGAGGTTCCCGGATCCTTGGCGATCGGCAGCTTGCGCAAGTCGAACGAAAGCGGCTCCTCGCGGAGCTTGCTCTTGAACGAAGCGAGGACGGAAACGGAGAGCGCAAGGCGACACGACCAGCACTTTTCTTGAGAGGCAGGCCCGTCTTCGCGCGGGCGCAGGGGGACATCGGAGCATGCCACTGTCACAAGCGGTGACCGAAGCCATCTACACTGCGTACAACGAGGACCAGCCGCTGGAGGCCACGCTCAAGGGCGCGTTCACGCTCCTCTCCTACGGCTACGTCGACAACGCGCGCGAGACCGTCGTGAGACTGAAGGAGGAAGACCCGTTCGACAAGCGGGTCCTGCGGCTCGAACGCTCGTGCGAGCGCGCCAGGATCTACCACAAGGACTCCTTCGAGAAGCTGAACGGCGCGCACGACGTAAGCGTGGACGGCTTGGCCGAGCCCATCGAGGTCCGGCCGCCGACCGACGTGATGATCGTTCGCGCCGGTCAGGTGAAGCAGGTGCTGATCGCCTTCGGTGGTGCCAGCGAAGTGTTCTGGCTCCCTCCCGAGTTCCTGGAACTGTCGAACTGCCACCTGATCGTGCTGCGCGACGCGCGGCGCCTCTTCCACCTTGCCGGCGTCGAGGGCCTCGGCGCCACCTACGAGGACTGCCTGGAGGGGCTGAAGCAACTGGTCGCCGATCTCGGCGCCACCAAGGTCTTCATGATCGGCAGCTCCAGCGGCGGCTATGCGGCGCTCCGCTACGCGCTCGATTTCGAGGGCGTGCGCGGCGTGCTCGCGATCAGCCCGATCACCGGCCACCCAAACATGGCCGAGGAGGCGCCGAAGCACCCGGCGTTCCGCTCGATCCTGCGGACCAAGCCCGATATGTTCGTCGACCTGGTGCCGCTCTACGAGCAGCACCCGAACCCGCCGAAAGTCACCATGGTGTGGGGGGAGAAGCACGCCGCGGACGACGGGCAGGCGGTGCGCATGGGCGATCTGCCGAATGTCACCCTCGAACCCCTGCAAGGGGTTTCCCACCATCCGGTCCTGGTCAAGCTCATCACGCGCCCCGACTTCGACCTGGTGAAGCGTCTTCTCGCGAGCTGATCTTCTCGCCTGCCCGGCAAGCCGGGCCCGACCTTTCCTCCAAGGGAGCGTGCCCAAGGGAGCGTGTGCGCTGCCGAGTCAGTGAGGGAGGGGTTCTCGCTCGTGGCCGTACTCCCCCTCGCTCCCGCGAGTTGCGCGGCTCTATCGAGATCGCAGCCGCCAGAAGTCAGTGGCTCGCGACATAGGACGCGACGAGGCCCGTCAGGCTGTTGTCGGCGGTGTCGGGCAGCATGCGCATCGGCATCTCCATCCAGGTCTGGAAGATCGCCTGCGCCGGAACGATGCCAAGCTGCCTCTCGATCAGGACGACATGCGCCTTCGCGTCCGCAACCCACGCCGCACCGGTGGGGTCGGCCGGCGTCCCGTCATAGATGACCCCGAGCGGGATGCCGGCAGCGCGAATCACGGGCAGCGCCGCTTCGAACTGGCCGATCGCGTCCGGGCGCAGCCAGACGATGTCGGCGTGCAGGAACGCGAGCGGCCGCCCCGTCGCGCTCTCGAACGCGCGGAACCATTGCTGAAGCATCGAGGCCCACTCCCCGGCGCTCAGGAACGGAATCCCGAAGGGCTCGGTCTCACCCACCTGGACCGCGGGGAACACCTCGCGTGCCTCGGCGATTTTCCGCGCCGCATCGGCGGCGATCGTCGCGATCGGCGCGTGACACGCGATCCGGCCCCCTCGTGCGTCGAACACATGTCCGAAGAACAGCGGTTCGTCCATCATGATGTAGGTGACGGTCCCGCCGAGCGCCCGGATCCGCGCCGCGTCGCGGCCCATATCGTCGGGCGGGCCGTAGCTCTCGATGCCGCGGCCGCATCCGCGCGTGGGCAGGTTCGGGGTGCCTTGCATCGCGAGCAGCATGCCGCGCCGCTTGAGGTCGGCGATCACCCCGGAAAGATCCCGATCGCTGGTCTGTTCGACGAACCGCTTCGAGACCTGGAACACGCGGACGTACCGTGCCGCGTACTGCCAGGGCGCGTTGGGCTGGAACAACTCCATGTAGTCGTTGGGCGGCCATCCGTGCGCCACGCGCCAGACCGGCTCCGTCGCTCCCATCCAGATCTGCGGCAACGCCCCGCCCGCGGCGTATGCCGGCCGAGCGGCGCCCGCGGCGAGCCCAGCCGCCAGCAGCAGAACCGCCAACACCGCCCGCCCGGCCGCCGAGACCCGACCAAACTTTCTCGCTGAGCGCTCGCCCATGGCCGCTCCGCCTTCGCTACATCGGGTAGTCGAATCGCTCCATCATCGAGCCGCAGATGCGCTCGAAGGTCCGCCTTCCCCGCTCGCCCCAGTCGACGTCCGCAAGCGTCATCCTGGTCTGCCACGAACGTGTCGAGCTCCGGTCGAACTCGGTACCGGTGAAGAACTCGGCCAGCGCGGCGCTCTTCTCGGAGACGCCGATGTAGCTCGCGATCCGTTCGGCGGTTTCCGCCGGGCTGTTCGCGATGTCGTACTGATCGACCACCAGTATGCCGGGAAACTTCGCGGTGGCCTGGTGCAGCGCCGCCATCGAGCCCGCCCACGCGTTGCAGGCCTCCTCGAGCCCCGCCGAGAACTTGGTGGAGAAGGAGCGGACCACTTCAACCCCGGTCCGTTTGGTCGCGATGATCTTGGCCGAGGGAAAGGCCTCCATGATCATCGACGTTGCGAGGATCGCTTCCGCGCCCGGCGTCTTGTCCACCCACGCGCCGGTGGGAAACTGGGTGGCGTAGAAGGAGCGGATAAAGAGGGCGAGGTGGGCCCGGAAGAGCTTCGGATCCAGGCGATAGGCCAGCAGCTTCTTGTTCTTGACGTCCCTGGCGACCAGGCCCTCGCGGTATTGCCAGAACTCGTGAAGGATCCGCACGAAGATGGGAAAGACGTGGCTCTCCCCGGGCCCGCTCAACTCGAACACGCGATGAAGCGCCAGGTAGAGGATCGAGGTCCCGGAGCGCGCGGAGCCCAAAACGAAGACCTTTGGTCCCTCGGCGGGCTCTTTCTCCGGCCCTTCGGGCGCGAGGACTTCCACGCTCAGCGATTCCTGAGCCAACGCGCTCTCGCCCGGCGCATCACCGGACGCGCAATATCAGTGACGTTCCACGTACGCGCACAATGAGACATCCGCCCCTTATGGAACATGATGTGTCATTGCAGGAAATGTGCATATTGTCAACGTGGTACGCAACGCAACACGCCGCCGTAGCAGGCCGTCGCAGGCGCCGCCGCCCGATCACGCGGCCCGCGCCGCGCGCTCATCCTCCGCGGTGCCGCTCGCCGTTCTCCTTGCCACCCGCTCGATCCAGAGCCCTCCTCCGGGATCGTCGAGAAAGGCCGGCACCGTCGCCGCGATGCGCTCCCTGAAGCTGGTCGCGAACAGGCTGTTCCAGAAGACGATCTCGAAATCCGAATTGTACGTGAGGAACGCCCGCACGGCGTAGACCTCGTTCCAGGACCGGTTGTCCTCGAAGATCCATCGGTCGGAATATTCGAACGGGTAGGGGCAATCTCGGAAATGGATGATCACGCCCTTCGCGAGACTTGGCAGGACCGAAAACAGCACGTGGCAGACGTCGCTCCCGGTCTTCAGCACATGCGTCGAATCGATCAGCAGCAGGTCCCCCCGGCCCAGCGCGCCGAATAGCTCGATCGGGACCTCCTGCACCGGCGTTCCGATAATCCGGACCCGTTCTCCACCGGCGGCGCCAAGCACGCTCCGCACCCGCTCCGGCTCGCGGCTGATGCAGGTGAGCGAGAAATCCGCGATGGCCGCATCCCGGGCCGCCTCGAGGACGCATGCGGACGACACTCCGGGTCCCACCTCGATCGCCCGCGCCGGGCCGGTACCGCCCGACCATCGCCCGGATCATCGTCGCATCGCCGTACGCGCAACCCCGCTCCGGGGCCGCGGCGGGCTCCCCCGAACCGCCCTCCCCGGGAACCGCCATCGTCTCGATGAACGGGACGACCGCATCCCAAAAATCCAGCATGTCGCGCCGGCGGATCTTGATCCCCGGGATCTCCTCCCCGTCCCCGCTCGCCACGCCGACATATTTCCTGGCCTCTGCCGGATCGACGATCGGCGAGTAGAAATGCCCGGGAGGAAATTTCGGAGCGGTCCGCGCCGCCGCGGCACGCCTTTCCGCGACGGCGCGATATTCCTCGCAAGCGACGAATGCCTCGAAGAGGTCCTCGGCGGCGACGCCCTGGTGGGCCTTCTCCAGCCACCTTGTCAGCTCCTCGCGACGCGGCTGGCGCTTCAGGAAATGCTTATAGAGCGACCAGATGTATTCGTACGCTTCAGGCGGAGTAAGCATCGCGCGGCGATGAGACCAGGACCGTCATAGCTCTCGCCTCACCGTGGCACGGCCGCCACCCTCGGGCAAGCAGCTAGTCGCCGAGCAGGGAGCTCGCCTTCGGCGGCCCCACCCTCTCGATCCAAAGCCCGCCGCCGGGCTGCCGCAGGAAGGCAGGAAACGTCGCCGCGATGCGCGCCCTCCCGCTGCGCGCAAAGAATCCGTTCCAGAACAGGATATCGAAGTGGGAATTATACATGAGAAAAGCGCGCACCGCGTAGATCTCGTTCCACGAGCGGTTGTCGGCGAAAATCCATCCGTCGGGATATTCGAACGGGTACTGGCAATCATGGAAATGGACGATGACGCCGACGGCGAGGCTCGGCAAAATCGCGAAGAGCTCATGACAGACGTCGCTTCCGGTCTTCAGGACATGCGTCGAATTGATGAAGAGAATGTCCCCCCGCCGCAATGTGCGGAAGAGATCGCTCGGAGCCTCCTGCACCGGCTTGTTGACGATGCGCACACGCTTGGCATCGCTCGGGCGCAGCAAGGTCAGAACTGGGCCTGGATAGGGATCGATGCAGGTGAGCGAGAAATCCTCGATTCCCGCATCCTCGGCGGCGTCCAGCATGCAGGCGGAGGAGAAGCCGGAGCCGACCTCGATCACCCGTGCGGGACGATACCGCCCGATCATCGCGCGCAGAATGAGCGCATCGCCATAAGGATAGCTCGGATTCGGGTAATAGAACCGATCATCGGTTGCCCCCTCGGCGGAGAACGACGTCGTCCTGATGAAATCGATCGCTCCATCCCAGAAATCCTGCATCCGCTTGCCGGAAATCCGGATTCCCGGCAGGTCGATCTCGGCGCCCCTGCCGGTCCGGACGTATTTCCTCGCCTCGGCGGGATCGACGACGGGCGAATAGGGATGGCCGAAGGGATAAAGCGGCACCGTCCGCTCCTTCGCCACGCGCTTTGCGGTCAGATTGACGTATTCGCGGCACGTGACGAACGAGCGGAAGATCTCCTCCCCGGATAAGCCCTGAACCGCCTTCGCTGCCCAGAGGGTCAATTCCCCTTCGGCCGGCTCGCGGCTCAGCACATGCTGGTAAAGGGATCGAATGAAGCGCTCAGCGGCATTCCGTTCCATTGCGCCCGCTCCCTTAACAGCCGGGTCCCGCCCCGGCAAGCGCCCGCCCGGATTCCATTGCGGCCCGATCTGCTCTAACCTCGGTCCGCGAAACCGGGAGGAAGGGACCAATGGCGCAGCATCCAGATCATCCGGAATATTCGAGCGCGCTCTTCAAGAAGGGCCTCGCGGTGAGGCGCGAGGTACTCGGCGCGGACTACGTGGACAGCTCGCTCGCCAACGCGGACGAATTCTTCCGCGCCTTCCAGAAGATCACGACCGAGATGGCCTGGGGCGAGATCTGGACCCGACCCGGGCTCGGCCGACGAGAACGCAGCATGCTCAATCTCGGGATGCTGACGGCGCTCAACCGCCCGAACGAGCTCAAGCTGCACATGCGCGCCGCCCTCACCAACGGCGTGACGCGCGAGGAAATCAAGGAAATCCTACTCCAGACCTGCATCTATTGCGGAATCCCCGCCGGCCTCGACGCCTTCAAAACGGCGGTCGAGGTGTTCAAAGAAGTCGATCAGAAGAAGAAGGCTTAGCGGGCCCAGTCCAAGGGCTTTGCCCCTGGACCCCAGCCGGGGGCTCTGCCCCCGGCGCCCCCGGCAAAGGCGGAGCCTTTGCAATCCATTACTTAAAACGTTCGGGGGTCTGGGGCCTCAAGGCCCCAGCGGGGGTGTCGGGGGCAGAGCCCCCGACCGGGGTCGGGCACCCAACGCGCTAGCGCGTTGGGACCCGTCCAGGGGCGGAGCCCCTAGCGCTTTCGAGGAGCGCCCGGCTGAGCGCCGCGCGCGCTGCCTCGCCGGCGGCGAGACCGTGCGCATTGACGATCGCAAGCCGGAACCCTCCGGGCGGCATGGCGTGAGTCTCGGGCGGGCGATTCTCGTAAAAGGTGATCTGCAGGCTCGAAACGCCGGCCGTCCGCCGGATCGCCTCCGCCAGTGCCGCCGGCGGATGACGATAGCGCCTGCCGTGCGGCCCGAAGAGGACGAGACTGTAGCCGTCCCGACGATCGGTGTCAGCGAAGCGCCAGCGTCCGCTGCAATAAAGACCGATCACGGCCTCGACCCATCCCGCGCCATAAAGGTCCGGCCATTGGTCCGCGAAGCGCAGATGCGCCTCGATGATGCGCCCGCCGATCGTCTCGAGATTGAGCATGCCGGTATAGCCCGCCAGGTGCCGCTCGGCCCAGGCGCCGCAGGCCGCCTCGAGCGCGGGGCGGGCAGCCGCATGGATCGTCCAGTGGTCGAACGTCCCGCCCGGCCTGGGCTCGCCGGTGGTGTGCCGCCACCAGCACGGCCGGCCCTCCGCCATCGCGACATCCGAGCTCACATGCTCGCCTTCGAGCAGGGTCATCCACATATGCCCGGCCGTCAGCGAGGCCGCATACTCGGCCGCATCGGCAATCACGCGCGAGCCCACCCCCATGCCGCGCAGATTGGTGATGGGCTTGGAGAAAACCGGGAATCTCTCGGGCATCACCGCGTGCGGCGCCGCCGCCAGCCCTTGCGAATGCGCCACCGCGATCTTGTCATAGACCCAGCGGAAGCGCGGATACCACGACCAGCAATCGGAATCCTCGGTCGGGATCATCACCTCGGGCGGGCACGGGATATCCGCGAAATACTGCAACCGCCAGGGATCGGCCTCGCAGATGGGCATCAGCTCAGAACGGAGATCGTCTTCGCCTTGATGAGCTCGAAATCGATCGCCGCTCCGAGCCCGGGGCCGACGGGCGCGTGCACGAGCCCCTTCGCATCCACCGCGATATCCTCGGCAAGCCCGTATTTCTGCGCCGCGTCCGGAAGCAGCACCTCGAAGAAGCCGGCGTTGCGGACAGCGAGGATGACATGCAGGTTGGCGAGGTTGTTGAGCGAATTGCCGCCATGATGCACCTCGTAATCGAGGTGGAACGCCTCGGCGAGATGGGCGGCCTTGATGAGCGTGGTGATGCCGCCCTTGACCGCAACATCCCCGCGCAGCGCATCGGTCGCGCGCTCCATGAGCCAGGGCACGTACGCATCGAGCCCGTGCGCGGGGTATTCGGTGGCGATAATCGGGATTTCGAGCTTCTGCTTGAGCTTGACGTAGTTGTAGAGGTCCTGGTCGGCGAGCGGATCCTCGAACCAGCGGAAATCGAGCTGCTCGATGGCGCGCCCCACCTTCAGCGCCTCGGCATAGTTGTAGGTCCAGATCGAATCGAGCATCAGCGGATAGGAATCGCCGACCGCCTGACGGACCACCTCGCAGACCGCGACGTCCTCGGCCGGCCGCTGCGGCGGATGGATCTTGTAGCCGGCCCATCCCGCTGCCTTGATCTCGCGCGCCTGCTCGGCATAAGCGGAGGCGGCGGGAAGCACCGGCGAGCTTGCGTACGCCGCGACGCTCGAGCGGAAGGAGCCGAGCAGGCGGTGGATGGGCAGGCCCGCGACCTTCCCGCCAAGGTCCCAGAGCGCCACATCGGCGGCGCCGATCGTGCGGATGGTGGTCTGCCGGCTGCGCTGCCAGAGGAGCGGGTTGAGCCGTTCCCGCTCCAGCGGGTCGGCGCCGATCAGGAGCGGCTTGAGGAAGCGGATCAGGCCCGGCCCGTCCTGGCTCGCCGGCCAGGCGGAGCTGCCGAGAAAGGCATGGCCCTCCAGCCCCTCGTCGGTGATGATGCGCAGGAGGCCGAGATCGCTCGACCCGCCGGCGGGGCGGCCCGAGCTTCGCGCATAGAAGGTCGCGGGAATATCCTCCCAGGCGAAGAGGGTGAGCGTGACGTCGGTGATCTTCATCGTCCGCGGCTCGCTTGACCCTGTCGGCGGCGGCTTCAGGATGGACCGGCGACGCCGGCGTCGGCAAGGCAGAGGGGTGGATGGACTTCATCGAGGCAACGGGCCCTCTGAGAGGGATCCGCGTGTTCGATCTCACGCGCGTGCTGGCGGGACCCACCTGCACGCAGATGCTGGGCGATCTCGGCGCGGAGGTGATCAAGATCGAGCGGCCCGGCGCCGGCGACGATACGCGCGGCTTCGCCCCGCCCTCGATTCCGGGAACCGCCGAGAGCGCCTATTTCGTCGGCGTCAACCGCAACAAGAAGTCGGTGACGCTGGATATCGCGAAGCCCGAAGGCCAGGCGATCGCGCGCCGCCTCATCGCCGGATGCGATCTGCTGGTGGAGAACTTCAAGGTGGGCGCGCTCGCCAAATACGGGCTCGGCTATGACGATCTCAAAGCGGACTTTCCCCGCCTGATCTATTGCTCGATCACCGGCTTCGGCCAGACCGGGCCCTACGCGCCGCGGCCCGGCTATGACAGCCTGATCCAGGCGATGGGCGGGGTGATGAGCCTTACCGGCGAGCCGGACGGGATGCCGCAGAAAGTCGGCGTGCCGGTCGCGGACCTCTTCGCCGGCCTCTACGGATGCATCGGCATTCTTGCGGCACTGCGCGAGCGCGACGCAACCGGCCGCGGGCAGGCGATCGATATCGGCATGCTGGACGCCCACGTCGCCTGGCTCGCCAACCAGGGGATGAACTACCTCGCCACCGGCGAGAACCCGCCGCGCCTCGGCAACCAGCACCCGAACATCGTCCCCTACCAGGTCTTCCCGACGGCGGACGGGCACATCGTGCTCTCGATCGGAAACGACGCGACTTTTGCCAGATTTTGCGAGAGTTTTGGGCTGGCGCACCTGCTTGCCGATCCGCGCTTTGCGACCAATGTGAAACGGGTGGAGAACCGCGTGCTCGTCACCGAGACCCTGACGCCCGTCCTGCGCGCGCACCCGAGCGCATGGTGGGTGGAGAAGCTCGAGGCGCTCCAGATCGGCTGCGGCCCGATCAACCGTCTCTCCGAGGTGTTCGCCGATCCGCAAGTCCTCGCGCGCGAGATGGTTTTCGCCATGCCCCACAAGGCGCTGCCGGAGGGCGAGCGCGTGCGGCTGATCGCCAACCCGGTGCGGCTCTCGGAGAGCCCCGTGAACTACCGCGTGCCGCCGCCGACGCTCGGCGAGCACACCGATGAGGTGCTCGGCGCGGCACTCGGGCTCGGCAAGGACGAGCTTGCGGGGTTGCGCGCGAAGGGCATCATCTGATGTGGCCGCGCCAGGGCGAGGTGCGCTGCCTCCTCGACAACGCCTTCTATCGCATGGCCTATGTGGAGATGGGCAATCCGGCCGCCGAGCCCGTGCTCTGCGTGCACGGCCTCACGCGCAACGGGCGCGATTTCGATCCGCTGATGGAGGCGCTCTCGGAGCGCTTCCTGGTGATTGCCCCCGATCTGCCCGGGCGAGGCCGCTCGCAATGGCTGCCGCGCGGCGAGCTGTACCAGCCGCCGGTCTATGTGGTCGCACTCGCGCATCTCTTGGCCGCGATCGGCCGGCCGGTCATGTGGGTCGGCACCTCGCTCGGCGGCATCTGCGGCATGATGGTCGCCGCCGCCTCCGGCCAGCCGATCACGCGCATGGTGCTGAACGATATCGGCCCGCACATCCCGAAGGCCGCGCTCGTCCGCATTCGCGACTACATGACCGCGGCCCCCGAGAGCTTTCCCGATCTCGCGGCACTCGAGGCCTATCTGCGGCGCGTCCACGCGCCCTTCGGCAAGTTGCCGGACGCCGAATGGGAAGCAATGGCGCGCTTCTCCGCCCGCCCGCTTCCCGACGGCCGCTTCGCCCTCCATTACGATCCCAAGATCGCCGAGCCGATCCGCGCGCAAACGCCGAGCGATGTCGATCTCTGGCCCTTGTGGGACCTGATCCGCATTCCGGTGCTCGCGATCCGCGGCGCGGAGAGCGATCTTCTGCTCCCCGAGACATTGCAGAGAATGATCGCTTCCGGCGCGCAAAGCCTGATCGTGCCCGGAGCAGGCCACGCGCCGGCGCTTTCCGATGAGGCGAGCATCGCGGCAATCGCCGCCTTCCTCTCCGGAGACTCTCAACGATGAAGCCCGCCGTCGATTCCTATTGCTGGCACCGCCAGTTCGGCGACTGGTATCCGGATATCCAGACCGACCCGGGCGTCCGCGTCTCGGCGTGGGACGTGATCGCGCGCGCCAAGGCGCTCGGCCTCGCAGGGATCTCGCTCGAAGCCTGTTATATGCCCCCGCTCGATGCGCCGACGCTCGCGCGGCTTCGCGCCACGCTCGAAGAGGCCGGGCTCGAGCCGGTCTGGGCCTGGGGCCACCCGAGCGGGCTTTCCTCCGGCGCCAACCCGGCGGCGGCCAGGGACCTGATCGCCCACATTGCGATCGCCCGCGCGGTGGGCGCGCGGGTGATGCGGATCTGCTGCGGCGGGCGGCGCACGCGCCCCGCCTCATGGCCCGAGCACAAGGCGCGCCTGCTGCCACTCCTGCGCGAGATCGTCGAACCGGCCGCCGAGGCCGGCATCGTCCTCGCCATCGAGAACCACATCGACCTCCTCGCCGACGAACTCGTGGAGCTGATCGAGGAAATTGCCTCGCCCTGGCTCGGCGTCTGCCTCGACACGGTCAACAATCTCCGCCTGCTCGAGGATCCGATGCAGGTTGCGGAAAAGCTCGCACCCTACACGCGCGCGACCCACCTCAAGGATTGCGTGGCCTGGCGCGGCAGCCCGCGCGACTTCTCATTCTGGCCGAGCGTGCCGCTGGGCCAGGGCATCATCGACATCCCAGGCGTCCTCAACCTCCTCGCCGAGGCGGGCTACGAAGGGCTGCTCGCGATCGAGATCGACTACCTGCACCCGAAATTGGGCGACGAGGACAAGGCAATCGCGGAGAGCGTCCAATACCTCCGCTCGCTGCTTGCGTAGCCGCCGAAGGCCAAGGGGGCTCTGCCCCCTTGGCGGGTCCCCGTCACGCCTGCGTGACGGGGTGCCGGTGCAGGGGGGCAGAGCCCCCCTGCCCTTCCGCGAGCTCCGCGAGCACGCGGCCGAGCTCGGTCTTGCCGAGCCGGCGTGCTTCGGTGCGCAGCTGGGCTGCCTCGATGAAGCCCATGCGGAACGCGACTTCCTCCGGGCAGCCGACGAGCAATCCCTGGCGTGCCTGGATGGTTTGCACGAAGGTCGCGGCCTGGATGAGCGAATCGGGCGTGCCTGCGTCGAGCCAGGCGCAGCCGCGCGAGAGGCGTTCGACGTGCAGCGCTCCAGCCTCGAGATAGATGCGGTTGAGGTCGGTGATCTCGAGCTCGCCGCGCGCGGAGGGCTTGAGATCGCGCGCGTAGTCGCTCACGTGCCGGTCGTAGAAGTAGAGGCCGGTGACCGCCCAGTTGGAGGGCGGGATGGCGGGCTTCTCGACGATCTCGGCGGCGCGTCCGTCCTCGGCGAACGAGATGACGCCGTAACGTTCCGGGTCGCGCACCTGGTAGGCGAAGATGGTGGCGCCTTCGGTGCGGGCGGCGGCCTGGCGCAGCAGTGCCGAGAGGTGGTCGGCGTGCACGAGGTTGTCGCCGAGGGCGAGCGCCACGGGCTCGCCCTTGAGCCATTCGGCGCCGATCCGGAAGGCCTGGGCGATCCCTTCGGGGCGGGGCTGTTCGGCATAGGCGAAGCAGAGGCCGAGCCGTTCGCCCGAGCCGAGCAGGCGGCGGAACTGCGGCAGGTCCTCCGGTGTCGAGATCAGCAGGATGTCGCGGATGCCGGCGAGCATCAGCGTCGAGAGAGGGTAGTAGACCATCGGCTTGTCGTAGACGGGCAGCAGCTGCTTCGAGGCGGCGAGCGTCATCGGGTGGAGGCGCGTGCCCGAGCCACCGGCGAGCAGGATTCCCTTGGCGATGCTCATGCCGCCGTGCCGAGGCGGTGGCCGGAATAGCGCCCGGCGCGGATCGCCTCCCACCAGTCGCGGTGGTCGACGTACCATTCGAGGGTACGGCGAAGCCCGAGTGCGAGGTCGTGGCGCGGCTGCCAGGCGAGTGCGGACTCCGCCGCCGTTGGGTCGATCTCGTAACGGAAATCGTGGCCGGGCCGGTCGGTGACGAAGCGGATCAGCCGCGCGCGCGGCCCGGCCGGGTCCGGCGCGAGCTCGTCGAGCAGCGCGCAGATCGACCGCACGATCTCGAGGTTGCTCTGTCCCGCGCGGCCGCCGATGCAGTAGGTCGCTCCGGGCTCGCCCCGCTCGAGCACGCGCACGAGCGCCTCGGCGTGATCGTCGACATAGAGCCAATCCCGGCGGTTCTCGCCTTTTCCGTAGACGGGCAGGGGCTTTCCCTCCAGCGCGTTGATGGCGATGAGCGGGATGAGCTTCTCCGGGAACTGCCAGGGGCCGTAATTGTTGGTGGTGTTGGAGACGATCGTCGGCAGGCCGTAGGTGTGGAACCAGGCGCGGACGAGGTGGTCGGCGGCGGCCTTGGAGGCGGAATAAGGGCTGCGCGGAGAATAGGGCGTGGCCTCGGTGAAGGGCGGGTCGGCAGGCTCGAGCGCGCCGAACACCTCGTCGGTCGAGATGTGATGGAAGCGGAAGCGGGCCTTCGCTTCGGGAGCGAGGCCGGACCAGTAGGCGCGCGCCGCGTCGAGCAGCACGTAGGTGCCGACGATGTTGGTCTGCACGAAGGCACCGGGCTCGTCGATCGAGCGATCGACGTGGCTTTCGGCGGCGAGGTGCATCACGGCGTCGGGCCGGTGGGTCGCGAAGGCGCTGCGCACGGCCTCGCTATCGGCGATATCGGCGCGGATCAGGGTGTGGCGGGGGGAGTGGCCGGCCTCCTCGAGCGCCTCCTCGGAAGCGGCGTAGGTCATCTTGTCGAGATTGACGACGCTGTGCCCGGTGGCGCGGACGAGGTGGCGCACCACGGCCGAGCCGATGAAGCCGCATCCGCCGGTCAGGAGAATCCGCATTCGTCCCGCGCCGCTCCTCGGGCAAAAGGCCGGGCAGGGTGAAGCGGCCGGACCGGCCGATCAAGTGTCGATATTGAGGGAGCTGGCGCTGGCGACGCCGACGAAGGTGATCTGGGTGCCGTCCGAGAGGCCGAGGACGGTGTTGCCGCCGGCGGAGGTCTCGGTCGGCGCGCCGCTATAACCGCTTAGCGTGACGGTATCGCCGGCGTGGTAGTTGAAGACGGCGTAGGTGCTCCCGGCGCTGGTGAGGCCCTTGCTGAAATCGAAGTTCATGAGGCCGGAGCCGCCGTCCATCAGGTCGCCGCCGGCGCCGGCGATCATCGCGTCCTGTCCGGTGCCGCCGTACATCGAGTCGAGGCCCTGGGAGCTGGCGCTGGTCAGGGTTTCGTTGCCCGTGGCCGCCACCAGGGCGTCGCCATGGCTGCCACCGGCGGCGAGCGTGTCGCCCGACCCGCCGCCGAAGATGGTGGCCTTGCCGGTGCCGCCCGAGATCGAGTTGTTACCACCCGTGCCGCCCTGGTAGAGGCCGCCGCCGGTGCCGCCCTGGATTGTCTCGCTGCCGGTGCCGCCGACCACGGTCGAGGGCCCGGAGCCGTTGAGAAAGGTGAGCTGGCCGGAGCCGCCGAAGACGAGCGCGTTGTCGCTCCCGCTCACCGCGACCGTATCGTTCCCCGAGCCGGCGACGACCGTATCGTTGTTGCCCGAGAGGTCGACCAGGTTGTTGCCGGTGCCGAGCCCGATCAGGTTCGAGCCGCTGCCCGTGCTGACGGTGTCGTTACCGCTGAAGGCGGTGATGGTGTCGTTGCCCGGTCCGCCGGAGAAGACGTAACCCCCGCCCCCGGAGGTGGGCGTGCCGATCAGGTCGTTGCCCGAGCCGGCGACCACCGTGCCCGAGCCGCCGCCGGTGTTGAACACGACGCCGGCGACCGAGGAAAGCAGGATGTTCTGGTTCTCGCCGCCGTTCCCCTGAACGCTGGTATTGCCGTTGTAGGTCTCGATCGACGTGAAGCTGTAGGAGGAGGGGACGGTCACCGGCGTGTTCAGGGGGAACAGGGCCTCAACGATCCCGAGCACGCCGACGTTCCCGCCCGGCACGGTCGAGATCGGCTGGCTGTCCAGCGTATAGAGCTGGAATGTCTCGGTGCCGTTCTCGGACGGCACGAGGAGCGTGTTCGCCAGCTGCTGGGCGAGCTGGTAGTCGGAGTTTGCCGAGAAGGCCATCTGGAAATCGAAATTCGTCCCAGACGGAACCGAAACTGACGGCATGCGACCCCCGCGCTTCTAAGTGTTAACCGAGCACAGATTTTCTGTTCAAACCGACCGTGCTTCACGTGTTTTGTTAACCTTTCGGTATCTGATGCACCTGCGAAAAGCAAGTGTTAAGTTTTGATGGATCAGGGCTTTAACGCTTGCCTCGCCGGCAAGTGATCGGCCAGGCAGGCGGCCGACCAAGCCGCAAGCTTCCGCCTAGGAAGCAGGCATCAATGAATGACCGGCGGTTGATGACGCCAGGCACGACCCCCCGCGCCGCGCGTGATCAGCCCGCGCTGGGCAAGGCCTGGAATGCGTTCACGGAATCGTGATACCGGTCGTCCAGGCCCCGGTTCCCGCGTGCCATCCCCCTGCCCATGTCTCGGTTTAGGCGAGAGGAAGAAGGAATGGCCGGGGTCCATGCCGGTCATGAACGAAACTGAAAGGGTGAGAATGATCCGAAGGCTCGTCGTTCCCTTGCTGCTCGTGGGCCTTGCCCTCGGGCTCGCCGGATGCGGCAACAGCCCGGGGATGCGTGCGCTGACCGGCGGGGCGATCGGCGCCGGCGCCGGCGCAGGCATCGCGGCCGTCAGCGGCGGCAAGCCCGCCACCGGTGCGCTGATCGGCGGCGCCGTCGGCGCGGTCGGCGGCGCGGTTACCGCACCGTAGGGCTTCGCTTGGCGATCAATTTCATGGCTTTGGCGGACCGCTTCGCTTGTCCGCCGGCAGCCATATCGATCTAGCCTTGGCCGGGGGCGTGGCGCCAAGCTGGGCCGGGGTGGTGGTGCATCTCCACCGCGCGCCCAAGGCTTCCGCCCCGATGCAGCCCGAGCCGCGGCTCACCCTGATCGCCGGTCGCGGGGTAGAGGGCGACCGCTACCTCCTCGGCACCGGCTATTATTCGAACAAGCCAGAGGAGGGCCGCCAGGTCACGCTCTTCGAGATCGAGACCCTCGAGGCGCTCGCGCGTGACGAGCGGATCACCCTCGGCCCGCACGAGCATCGCCGCAACGTCACCGTGCGCGGCGTGCCCCTCAACCACCTCGTCGGCCGGAAATTCATGATCGGGACCGTGCTGGTCGAGGCGACCCGGCTCTCCATCCCCTGCCGCTACCTCGAGGAGCTGACGGGCAAGCCCGTCTTCAAGCCCCTCCTGCACCGGTCCGGGCTCAATTGCCGGATCCTGCAGGGCGGCGCGATCTCCTTGGGCGACCCCGTCCGGCCAGTCTGGTAAGGCCGGTCTGGTAACGCCTTACCGCGCCGGCGGCGCCGTCGAGGCACGCGCGGCGACGCGGATCCGCACCTCGGTCGCATGCGGCGGGACTTCCCCGGCCAGCCGCTTCAGCACGTACTCCGCGGCCAGCCGTCCCATCTCCGCGGTCGGGATATGCACCGACGATAGGCCGAGCTGTGCGGAGAGCTCGAGGTCGTCGAAGCCGATGATCGAGAGCTCGGGCCCCACCGCGATCCCGCGCTCTTTCGCCTCGAACAGAACGCCCTGGGCCAGGATGTCGTTGCCGCAGACGATTGCCGTGGGCGGCGGCGCGAATTCCATCAGCGCCCGCAGCCCGCGTCGTCCGCCCTCGATCGTGTAGGGCTCGGCGACGATCGGCAATTCCCGTCCCTTTGGCCATCCCTCTGGCCATCCCTCCCGGCGCTCCGCCGCCAGCGCCTCCCGCACGCCGGCGATCCGCCCGGCCGCGCGATCATTGTGCTCGGCGATCCCCGCCACCATCCCAATCCGCCGATGCCCGAGCTCCCGGAGGTGCCCGACCGCGAGCGCCGCCGCCGCCCGGTTGTCGAACCCGACGCAGGGATAGGACCCCCCGGGGTCGAACACGCCCTGGTTGACGAACGGCACGCGGCTTCGCTCCAGCGCCTCATAGACCTCCGCCAGGTGCGAGGCGCCCATGAAGATGAGCCCGTCCACGCCGCGGGCGAGGAAGGCCTCGGTGAGCAGGAGCTCGCGCTCGGGGTCGTAGCCGGCCGCCCCGATCAGGAGCGTGTATCCCGCCTCCTCGAGGCGGGCCTGGATCGCCTCGAGGCCGCAGGCGAAGACATTGTTCTGGATCGTCGGCACGATCGCCGCGATGGTCCAGGAGCGCTGCGCCGCCAGCATCCGTGCGGCGATGTTCGGCCGGTATTGCAGCTTCTCGACCGCCGCGCCGATCCGCGCGCGCAAGACCGCGCTCACGGTCGCGGGCTTGTTGAGCGCGCGCGAGGCGGTGGCCGTCGAGACCTCGGCCAGGCGCGCGACATCGGCGAGCAGGCTCTTCGCCCCCCGCCTTCGCTTCCGCGCCCCGCTCGCCGCAACTGACGGAAGTTCCGACAAGTTCCGCCGCACCCCGCTTCAAGTGCCTGAAACGGCTTACATGGCCGCGTGGCCTCATGCAAGAAGCTGCGCCTTGTCAGCCCGGCTCGGGCAGATGGGCGGTCGCCGCTCGCAGATCGGCGAGCAGGAGGGCGAGCCGGCGCGTGTCCAGCATCCAGTAGACGAGATAGGGGAAGCGCGTGCCTGCAAGCCGCTTCCCGAGCGCCCCGGCATACTCGGCCAGCGCCTCGGTCTCCGCGGCGGCGGCAAGACGCGCCTCCTCGCCGCCGCCGGCACGGAGGAACGCGGTGGCGAAGCAGGCGCGCGCGGCGGCACGGAAGCCCCGCACGTACCACACCCAGAGCTCGGCGGTGTCCGCAAGCTGCGAGCGGCCCGGCTCGGGAAGCGCACCCGCCGCGCGGCCGAGCTCCGCCGCGAGGTCGCGCGCGCGGGCGAGCGCCTCGTCCTTCTCTGCGAAGATCGCTTCCATGCGCTCCGGCGTAAGGGAGAACTCCCCCGCCGCCGCGTCCCACTCGGCGAGTCCGTGGATCTCCACGAGCATCATGAAGGCCTTGCGCAGGCTGTCGGGGAACATGCAGTCCTCGTGGAAGACGCGGCGCTCGACGAAGACCGTCCGCCGCATGACCTCCCACGAACCTATCAGCGCCCGCGCGAGCGCCCGACGTGCCTCCGGGAACGCGGCGAGGCCGAAGCGCGCCAAATCGTCGCCGCCGCCGAGCGCGGTCGCGACCGGGCCGGCGAGCGCCTCCTCGACGAGCGCTTGCACGCTCGCGTCCGCCTCGGTGCAGAGGCGGCCGAAGCCGGTCAGGTTGGCAAGATTGAGCGTGTCGAAGACGCTCCCATCCGAGATCACCTCCCAATCCGTCCGCGCGATCACCCCCGCGACCCCGTTGGCGGCGCAATGGGCGAGCCTTGCCTTGATGTCCTCGAGGATGATCGCCGGGAAGACGCCGAGGCCGAAGAACTGGCCCCAGACATCGAACTCCACCCATTGCGGGTGGGCGCCTACCGCCCCGATCCGCGGGTTGTCGGGGAAGGTCGGGTAATAGTCGTGCGGGGTGTTCTTGAGCGAGACGACGATCTCGGAGGAGACCTCGCCCGCCGCCGCCAGCACATCCCCTTGGTTGGCGCGCGTGTAGCTGAAGTCGCGCACCGCGAGCGTCTTCCCCCGCGCCTTGAGCGGGGCGAACATCGCCGCCAGCAGGGCGCGGTACCATGCGCGCGCGGTCATGCCGCGGCAGCGCTCGCAGGTGCAGGCGTTGGCGGCGATGGTGACGCGCGTCTCGCGCGTGGCCGGGCTCACGATCACGCCGGCGATCGCAGGCACTGCCTCCAGCGCCTCCTCGAGCTTGGCGGCGACGAACTCCCACCAGAAGGGATCGGAGCCGCAGACGCCGCCGCCCGTCCAGAGCTCCGGCCGGGCCGCGAGGATCGAATCGTGGAATGAAATCTCCTTGACCTCGAGAAGGAGGCGAACTCCACGGTCCGCGGCGTAGTCTCCGAGCAGCCGGACATATTGCCGGTTGTTGTCGATGTTATGATAGCGCACCGGCCAGCGCGCCCAGATCCGCTCGACCGTGAAATAGCGCGCCGGGAAGGCGAGCAGGTCGAGGATGTCGTTGCGGTGCAGGACGAGCGCGTTCATCCCGAGCGCTTGCGCCCAATCGACCGCGCGCTTCGCCCACCGCCAGCTCCACATCCGATCGCCGTGCATCTCGATGCCGCGGAGCGCGAACCGTGGCGCGGCGCCGCTCATGCCTCCCTCCCGGCGGCAAGGCCGAGCGCCTCGCCGGCAACCGCGGCGGCGCGCCGGTGATCGAGGAGCATCAGCGCCTGGTGCGGCAGCCGCGCCTCCTCCGCGAGCGGGCGAATGCGCTCGGCGAATGAGGCGAGCGCCGTCGCCGCGGCGCGAAGCTCGGCCCGGTCCGCGGCCGCCGGCCCGGCGTCGCTGCGTCCGGCGGGATCGCCCCAGCGCGCGCGGACGGCGACCTCGGCGAGCAGGCGGAAGCCCTCGATATAGGTCTCATAGAGGCGAAAGATCCCGGCAAGGTGGGCCGCGAGATCGCCCGGCAGGTCCGGATGGCCCGCCGAAACCCGGGCGGAAAGCGCGCCGATCGCGGCGAGCGCCTGCTCCTTCTCGGCGATGACCTCGCCCACGCGCGCGCGGCTCATGACGAGCCCGCCCGCGCGGGAGGGGTCCCAGGGCACCAGCGCATCGCGCTCCTCCATGCCCCAGAAGGCGCGCGCGAGGCTCGGCGGATACTTGCTGTTGTCGGCGAAGACGAAGCCGTCGAGATAGAGGCCGTGGCGGACCACGTCCTCGGTCTCGCGCGAGGATCGCCCCGAGCCAGGCCGCCGCCCCGGTCGGCCGGCCGCCCTCGGCGAGCCAGCGCCGCGTGGCCTCCGCTTCGTCGATCGCCTCGCCGTTGGCGAGGGCCGCGGCGGCGATGGCGGCGACCGCGTTGGGCGTGTCCAAGCCCCAGAAGTCGTTGATCCTTTCCCACTCGACCCGGAGCAGGATGCCCTCGACGCCGAGTTGCCGTGCGCGGGCGAGCCGCGCCCGGAGATCGGCCAGCGGCAGGCAGGGGAAGACGCCCCAGCCGTTGAACTGGCCCATCGTGTCGTATTCGACCCACCGCCCTCGCGCGGGCGCGCAGGCGGGTAGGGCCGGATTATCGACAAACGTCGGGTAGAAATCATGCGGGGTCGCCTTCGCCGAAAGCACAATTTCCTGCGGCGCCCGAGCGATCGCCGCGAGGAGCGGCCCATGGTCCTCGGGCCGGTACGCGAAGTCGCGCACGACGAGCTTCTTCCCGTGGCGGCTTGCGGCGCGGTGGAGGGCGCCGATGATGGCGCCGTACCACTCGGGAAGTTCCATCGCCCGGCAGAGCGCGCAGCCGCATTTGTTCTGCGCGCGCGAGGTCTTGCCCTCCGTCGATCCCGCGCTCGAGATCATGCCGGTGAGCAGCGGGAAGTCGGCGAAGAGCTCATCGGTTCTGCGTTCGATGAAGTCCGGCCAGAAGGGCTCGCTCGGGCAGACGACGCCGGATTTCAGAAGCTCCGGGTGCAGTTCGAGAATCTCGTCGGGAAAGCCGATCTCCTTGACCTCGACGAATACGCCAACGCCCCGGTTGGCCGCGAGCCTCAGCACATGGTCGAGATAGGCCCGGTTGTTCTCGATCGCGTTCTCCCCGCGCCGGACCGGTGCGCTGCGCCAGAGCCCGTGAGGGTCGAAGCAGAAGCGCGGATAGGTGACCATCTGCGGCAGGTCGGTCTCGTGCAGCACGAGCGCGGTGAGATGGTGGGCGCGGATGAAATCGAGCGCCCGGAGGATCGCCTCGCGCCGCCAGATGTGCTGGCCATGCAGCTCGAGCGCGCGGAACGGCAGGGCTTCGGATGGAGCCCGGGAAGGTTCCATGGCTCCGGCCTCAGGCGGCGGCCGCGGCGTTCAGCGTGCGGCGCGCCTCGGCAAGGATGTCGCCGATCCGGCGATGGTCGAGCAGCATCAGGACCTGGTGCGGATATCGGGTTTCGCGGGCCATCGGGGCGAGCGATCCGGCGAATGCGGCAAGCCGCTCGATCGCCGCGGCAAAGGAATCGCGCGCTTCGGGGCGCTGCGCCTCGGCCGGAGTCCGCCGAGCCCAGGCATCGCGCAGGCACACCTCGGCCGCGAGCGCCATGCCCTCCGTGTAGAGAGGAAGAAGCGCCAGCGCGTCCGCGATCTCGCGGCGCAGCGTTTCGGGGACGGCCGGATCCGGGAGCGTGCTGCGGGCCGCAAGGGCGCAAGCGCGCGAATGCGCCTCCGCCTTCTCGGCGAGCAGGGCGGCGATGCGCGGCCCATCGAGGGAGAGGCCGCCGGCTCGCTCGGGCGCCCAGTCGACGAGGCTGTGCTTCTTTTCCATCGTCCACCAGGCACGGCCGATGCTGCGCGGGAACATGCTGCAATCGGCGAAGACGAAGCCGTCGACATAGAGCGCGCGCTCGATGATCGGCCAGGTCTCCGAGAGCATCGCGCGGAGCCAGGACGCGGCGGACTCCGGCAGCCCCCGCGCGGCGAGCCAGGCCGCGTAGATCGCCTGGTCGGGCGTGGCCGGATCGCGCGTCAGCATCGCCGCGCCGATCATGTTGATGGCGTTCGGGCTCTCGAGAACCCACCAGTCGTTCACCCGCTCCCATTCCGCACGGAAGAGGCCGCCGGTGACGCCGCACGCGCGCGCGTGCGCGAGCCGCGCGCGAAGATCGCCAAGCACGATGCAGGGAAAGACTCCCCAGCCATAGAACTGGCCCTGAACATCGTACTCCACCCACTGCTCGCGCGCGCGGGGGACAATCGCCGGGTTGTCGGGAAAGGTCGGGTAGAAGTCGTGCGGGGTCGTCTTGATGCAGAAGATCACGTCGGCGGGCTGGCGCCCCATTGCCTCGATCAGCGGCGCATGGTCGGCCGGGCGATAGGCGAAATCACGCACTGCGAGCCGCTTGCCCGCACGGGCGAGCGGCCCGTGCATGGCGCGGATGATGCCGTCGTACCAGTCCGCAAGCGAAAGCGCGGCGCAGCGCGCGCAGCGGCACTTGTTTTGCGAACGTGCCGCACGGCCCTCGGGCGAGCCGGGGCTCAGGATGACGCCGGCGAGGAGGGGGAAATCCGCCACCAGCTCTTCCGTCTTGCGGGCAATGAAATCGGCCCAGAACGGCTCCGAGGGGCAAACCACGCCGTTCTTGACGAGACCGGGCTCCGCCTCCAGCACCTCGTCGGGGAAGGTGAGCTCCTTCACCTCGATCCACGGCTCGACCCCCCGCGCGCGGGCGAGCGTGAGCACATGGTCGAACCACACGCGGTTGTTCTGAATCGCGTTCTCCCCGCGCCGCGCGGGCGCGCCGCTCCACTCCGCATAGGGGTCGAAGAAAGCGCGCGGGAAGACCAGCTGGTGCATCAGGTCGGGCTCATGCAGGACGAGCGCGGTCATCCCGTGGCGGGTGATGAAATCGAGCGCCTCGAGGAGGCGCGCGCGCTCCCACATGCGCCGTCCGTGCATCTCGAAGCCGCGAAACGAAAAGGGCATGGCGAGAGATCCTTGTGCGGTCATTTGAGGGCGCCCGCGGTGAGCCCGCGGAGGAGGAAGCGGTTGAGGCCGAAGGCGAGGAGCAGAACCGGCAGGACCGTCAGAACTCCCGCCGCGGCGAGCGTTCCCCAGACGATCTGCTCGTCGTTGTTGATGTAGGAGAGCATGCCCACGGGCGCGGTGACCGCATTGAAGCTCGTGAGCACGAGCGGCATCAGGAACGAGTCCCACGTATTGATGAAGCTGATGATGGCCACCGCGGCGAGACCCGGCGCGGCCAGCGGCACGACGATACGGAAGAAGGCCTGGACGAACCCGCATCCGTCGATCAGCGCCGCCTCGATGGGTTCCGTGGGCAGCGTATTGAAGAAGCTCCGCATGATCCAGACAACGAGCGGCAGCTGCGCCGCCGTTTCGAAGAGGACGAGCGTGCCGAGATGGTCCATCAGCCCGAGCGCGCGCACCACGATGAAGACCGGGATCAGCGTGGTGATCGGGGGGAAGGTGCGCGGCAGCAGGATCAGGAAGAATGCCAGGCCCCTGCCGCGGAACGGCAGGCGCGCGAGCGCGAAGGCCATCATCGCACCGAGCAGCACCGTCAGCACGGTGGTGAAGGAGGCGACGATGACGCTGTTGGCCCAGTAGCGGGCGAAGGAGCCCTCGAACAGGAGCGTCGCGTAGTGATCGAAAACCGGTCGGAACCAGAAGACCGGCGGGGAGGCGAGCAGGAGGCCGGTCGGCTTCAGCGAGGTCAGCGCCATGTAGTAGACGGGAAAGAGCGTCAGGCCCTCGACCAAGGCCAGGCCGAGCGCGTGGCCCAGCCGCGCGAGCAGTCTGCCGCGGCGGCTGCGCATCAGGCCGACTGCGGAGAGAGTTCTGAGATAGAGACTGTAGAACGCAACGAGAATCCCGATCGAGACCACGATCATCGCCGCGGTGTAGCCCATGTGGAAATAGAGGAAGGCGGCGCGGTAGATATGCAGGCTCAGCGTCTCGGTCGCGCTGCCGGGCCCGCCGCCGGTCATCACGTAGGGCTCGGCGAAAATCTCGAAGGCTTCCATCGCACGCAGCACGACCGCGACGACAAGCGTGTCGCGAATGACCGGCAACGTGATGCGGACAAAGCTCTGCCACGGGCCGGCGCCGTCCACCGCAGCAGCCTCGGTGAGCTCGAGCGGGACCGCCTGCAGCGCGGCGAGCGAGAGAAGGAAGAGGAAGGGCGTCCAGTGCCAGACGTCGGTGATGATGATCGAGACGAGCGCCACTTGCGGGCTGGTCAGCCAGCCCACGGGCGCGAGGCCGAGCAGCGATAGAAAGTAATTCACCGGCCCGATCTGCGGCTGGAAGAGGATGTACCACATCGTGCCGACAACGACCGGGGTGATGACCATCGGCGCAAGCAGGAGGGTGCGCACGAGCCGGCGGCCACGGAAATCCCGGTTGACCATCACCGCCAGGCCGAGGCCGAGGCCGAGCTCGATTGCGGTCGCGGCGGTCATGAAGAGGAGGGTGCGGCCGAGCGCGTCGAGGAATCCGCCATCGCCGGTGAGGGCCGCGTAATTGGCGAGGCCGGTGAAGCGCATCGGTTGGCCGCTGGTCAGGTCCCAGCGCGTCAAACTCATGTAGATGGTGAAGAGCGCCGGAACGATCCGGACGCCGACGAGGTAGGCGAAGCCCGGCACGAATAGGAAGAGCACCGCCCGCCGGCGGGCCCTGCCGAGTGCGCTCATGGCGCCGCGGGTCTCGCTCGGGAAGCCTGATCGGTCCCGCTCATCGCGCGCCGGCCCTGGCCCGACGATTCGTTTTCAAGGCTTTGGCCAGCTGCGCCCGGATCCCCGCCGGGGCGGTCCGGCGGCATCTGCCGACAGAGATCCGCGTGCAGCGCACGAAGGCGTTCGGGGCTGAGCAGCGTGTAGACCGTGTGGCGAAGGTCGGTCCGCCGCGCGAATTCCTCGTAGCTCGCCGCCAGCCCGAGAAGGAGTACCGAGCGCCTCGCCGCGCCTCGCCGTCGCCTCCGGCGCGAAGGGGTCGGCGGCAGCCTCCGGCGCGAGCAGGAAGCGGGTCAGGATCAGCGCCTGCGTCGCGGCGCGAAACCCCTGCACGATCAGGCGGAAGACCTCCAGCCGCTCGGCGAGCTCCCCGGCCGCCACCGCAGTCAGTGCCGCGGGCGGCTCTGCGAGCAGCGGGGCGATGAGGTCGAGCAGGGCGAGCGCTGCATCCTTTTCGGCGAGGATCCGCCGCACATTGGCGGCATCGGGCGCAAGCGCGCCCTCCTTCGCGGGATCCCAGTCCGCAAGGCTGTTCTTCTCCTCGGCGAGCCACCAGGCATGGGCGAAGCTCACCGGGAGGTTGGTCGAATCGGAAAACACGCAATCCTGGGCGAAGACCGTCCGGCGCGTGATCTCCCAGCTCGCGCCAAGAAGCGATTCGAGCCAGCGCGCGGCTTCGGCGCGGGCGGCTTCGCCGGCGTCTCCGCGCAGCATGTTCCGTTCCTCCAGCCAGGCGCGGTACAAGCCCGAGCGGTCCGCGGCGAGATCGCGCGCCAGGCCGGCGCCGGCCAGCAGGTTGATCAGATTCGGGGTATGGAAGGCGCTATGCGCGTCGAGGCTCTCCCAGTCGGTGCGCAGGATCACCCCTTCGGCGCCGGCGGCGCGGGCGGTCGCGAAGCGGCGGGCGAGATCCTCGATCATGATCGCCGGCGCCAGGCCCCAGCCGAAATACTGACCCATGCAGTCGTACTCGATCCACTGCCGGTGCCGGCCGACATGCCCGAGGCGCGGATTGTCCGGGAAGGTCGGATAATAGTCGTGCGGCGTGTTCTTCAAGGAGATGATGATGTCGGAAGGAAGCTCTTCGATCGCGCGGGCCAGCTCACCGGCCGCCTTGCGGTCGAACACGAAATCCCGCACGGCGAGCGTCGCGCCGGCCCGGCGCACGGGCGGATGCATCGCCCCGATCAGCGCTCGATACCACGCAGGCGCGGAGGTCTCTCGGCAGAGCGCACAACGGCAGCGGTTGGCGGAGATCGCAAGGCGGCTCTCGCCGGTCCCGGGTGCGGTGATGACGCCGCAGAGCCCCGGCAGATCCTCGAACAGCTCGGTGTATTTCGCGCCCAGGAACTCCCACCAGAAGGGCGCGTTGGGACAGATTGTCCCCTCTTTCACGACCTCCGGCGCGAGTTCGGGAAGAATGTCCGGAAAATAGAGCTCCTTGTTCTCGAACCACACCGTGACGGACTGGCGCGCCGCGAGATCGATCACCCGACGGAGGTAGTCGCGGCGCTGGTAGGGACCGCTGCGGCGCGTCGGTGTATAGCGATAGAGCGCGCGATGGATCTCCTGGTAGCGCTCGAAGATGTTCGTGCCGGCACCACTTCCGCCGAAGAGGCGGGCGGGATAGACGACCTGGTCGACGATATCGTTGCGGTGCAGGACCAGCGCGGTCAGCTCGTGGGCGCGGATGAAGCCGAGCGCCTTGCGCACCCAATCGAAGTCCCAGACATAGGCGCTGTGCAGCTCGAGCGCGCGAAAGGAGAAGTCGGGCATCGCCGCTCACGCGGGCGGCAGGAGAGCCTCGACCGAGGCCTGCATCTCCCCAAGCTTCGGCTTGACGGCGGCGCCCACCAGGATGTCCGAAAGGGGCGTGGTCACGGCATCGACGATCTCGGCGGCCTTGGTGATCGCGGGATAGGGAAGGATGTCGCGGTCGGTGAGCGCGGAGACCTTTCCCGCCGCCACCGCAGCGGAGAGACGAAGGAGATATTCGGAGACGGGAAGGCGCTTGGCGAGGGCCTCGAGCACCGAGGTCCGGCTCGGGAAATAGCCGACGCTGGTTTGCATCATCTCCGTCTCGCCGGCGACCGAGCAGGCGGCCTCGAGCAGCTTGTATGCCGCATCGGCATGGCGGGAGCGGCTCGAAATGGAGACGACGGGCGGCCCGGAGCGCGCGCCGTGCTGCCGGCCGAGCGGATTGCCGGGCGCGGAGGGAAAGAAGCCGAAGCCGACATTGCCGAGCCCGACCGTGCCGGGAGCGGAGAGGACGAGCACCAGGCGATCGAAATATTCGCCGATGAAAGCAGCGTCGCCATGGGCGAAGCTCTCGGCGATCTCGCCGCTCGTCATGTTGATGTAGTCCGGCGGCATGAAGGGCACCAGCGCCTTCATCGCTTGGACCAGTGCAAGGTTCGCCGGCGCGGTCAATCCCACCTTGCGCGTCTTCGGGTCGTAGATCTCGACGCCGAAGGCCGCGACATAGTTCTCGTAGGTGTGCCAGAGGAAGGTGCCGCGCTTGGCGGCGAGGATCGTGCCATAGAAGTCGGCCGTGAGCTTCTTGCCGGCGAGCATGGCCCCGGGCTTGCGGGTGAAGAACTCGGCCACGTCGTGCACTGCCGCGTAGGTCTCGGGCGGGGCGAGGTCGTAGCCGTAGCGCTTGCGGAAGGCGGCCTTCTCCTCTGCGTTCTCGAAGAGATCCTTGCGCCAGACCATCGCCTGCTCGCTGGTTGCGCAGGTGATGCCGAAAATCTTGTCTTCGAAGGTGACGGCGTGGCGCGCGGAGGCAGTGAAGTCGGACCAGTCGAGCAGCTTGGGATCGCCGATGCGCTCGATGGTGGGGGCAAGGTCCAGGATGATCCCGCCATAGGCCCACTCGGCCATGCGCTGCACGCCACCGGTGTAGATGAGATCCCAGGTCGCGGCACCGCCGGCGTAGTCGATCACCACCATCTTCTCGATCTCGTCGGTGGTGATGTAGCGTGTCTCGAAGGTGATGCCGGCCGCGTGCGCGATCCTGCCGAGCTCGGCCGCGAGCGCGAGCTGGTGCGCATTGCGCTCGGTCAGAAAGCGGACGGTGGTGCCCTTGTAGCGGGCCAGCGGGCCTGCGAGCTCGCCGGCGACCGCGCTCGCTTGGGCACGGACGGCGGCGGGAAGAAGCGGCAGGCCCGCGAGGCCGGCAAGCGCGACGCGGCGCGTGAACATGGTCGTTCCCCCCAATGACCGACTCGGCTTGACGCCACCATGCCGCCCGCGCGATCCATCCGTCTACAGAGGAAAAGGCGGTCAGCCATAAGGCCGCTTTATGGTGCAAGAGGACTCCACGGGAAGCGTCATGCAGCTGCGACAGCTCGAGATTTTCCGCGCCGTGATGATGCACGGCACGGTGACCGCCGCCGCGCGCTCGCTGCAGATCTCGCAGCCGGCCGCGACCGCCGGCATCCGTGCGCTCGAGCGGCGGCTCGAGCTTCCGCTCTTCCGGCGCAGCCGCGGCCGCCTGCAACCGACGCCGGAGGCCGCCGGCCTCTACGAGGAAGTGGACCGGATCTTCCGCACCGTCGCGGTGGTGGAGAAATACGCGCACGATCTGAAAGAGGCCCATTCCGGGGTGCTGACGATCGCCGCCACCCCCTCGCTCGCGTGCAGCCTGCTCGCCGAGACGATCGGGCGCTTCCGCGCCGCCCATCCGCGCGTTCGCGTGTGGATGCAGGCGACGACGACGCGTGAGGTGATCGACCTCGCCCAGAAGCGGCAAATCGATTTCGGCGTGATCTACCCGCCCGCCGCGGAGTCCGGTCTTTCCGTAGAGCCGCTCTTCGCCGCCGAGCTCGTTTGTGTGATGGCGCCCGGCCATCCGCTCGCCCACCACCGCACGCTCGACCCGGACGCGCTCCGCGGGCACGCGCTGATCGCCAATGTTCGCAATGATCCGATCCTGGCGCTGATCGAGCAGGCGTTCGGCCCCCACGACCTGCGCCGGCAGGTGATGGTCGGCACCAACCACACCGCCGCGGCCTGCGCTCTGGCCGCGGCCGGCGCGGGTGTGGCGATCGTCGAGCCGATGTCGGTCGGCAGGCTCTTCCCCGGTCTCGTGCAGCTTCCGTTCCGGCCCTCGATCCCGGTCCGGGCGCGGATCGTCTATTCCGCCGCCCAGCCGCTCGCACGCTTGGCGAGCCGGTTCGTCCGGGAGCTGCGCAGCAACGCCATCCCATGAAATCGCGAGGTTGCGGGGTGGCCTCGCTCGTGTTCGCCGTCTTCCGCATATTGCATTATGAGTGCAGAGAGCTAGATTGCACTTAATCCGGAGCGTTTGACGCTCTCCGGAGACTCCTTCCCGGAGCCGGAGATGGCAGCCTATTGGGTGGCGCGCTCGCGCATCAACGATCCCGCCGGATACAAGAGGTACACTGACCGTGTCCCGGCGATCATCGCCAAGTACCAGGGCAAGGTTCTCGCGCGCGGCGGCCGCTTCCGGATTCTCGAAGGCCCCGAGAAGTTCCACCGCTTCGTCGTGATCGAGTTCCCCTCCCTCGAGCAGGCGGTGGCCTGCCACGACTTCCCGGAATACCGGGAGGCGGCAAGCTTCCGCGCCGATGGGGCAGGCGAGGTCGAGCTGGTGATCGTCGAAGCGGGCGACGCCACCGCCTGAAGCGCCCATCCGCAGCACGCGGCAGCCCCGACGGGAGGGAAGAATGATTCGCGCGGGCATCGTCGGCCTCGGGTGGTGGGGCAGGAACCTCGTCAATGCCGTCGCGGGCGGCGAGGCCGTGCGATTCGTCAAGGCGCACACGCGAAACGCCGAGACGGCG
The DNA here is from genome assembly GCA_963745975.1 of uncultured Pseudomonadota bacterium. GTDB lineage: Bacteria > Pseudomonadota > Alphaproteobacteria > Acetobacterales > Acetobacteraceae > JAKAWQ01. The sequence continues at coordinate 106,649 of CAVUZJ010000005.1, read as the reverse complement.
GCCGAATTCTGCCGCGAGAGGTCGCTCCTCTGGGTCGGCGATCTCGACGCCATCCTGGGCGACGCCGATCTCGATGCGGTGGTGTTCGCGACACCGCATACGCTGCACGGCGAGGAGATGCGGCGCGCTGCGGCCGCGGGAAAGGCCGTCTTCGTCGAGAAGCCGTTCACGCTCAGCCTTGCCGATGCCCGCGCTTCGGTCGCCGCGGTCGAGAAGGCAGGGGTCGTGCTCGCCGTCGGCTATAATCGGCGGTTCCACCCCTCGATGCAGCGTCTGCGCGAGGAGATGAGGGAGGAGAGGCTCGGCACGATCGCCACCGTGATCGGCGAGCAGACATCGCTCGCGGGGCTGGCGCTCTCGCCGGATGCCTGGCGCGCCCGCCCGGAAGAGACGCCGGCCGGCGCGATGACGCAGATCGGCGTGCATCTGCTCGACGGCATGATCGATCTCGTGGGCCGCGTTCGCGAAGTCTCCTGCCTGGTCGAGCGGCGTGCGGCGAGCGAGGGCGCGGACACCACCTGCGTGCTCCTTTCGTTCGAGAACGGCACGACCGGCCATCTCTTCTGCTCCACCGTCGCGAGGCCGCACTACCGGATGGCGCTCTACGGAACGAAGGGCCTGGGCGAGGTGCTCGGTCATCAGATGGGCACGTTCCGCCTTCTGCCGGCGTCTTCCGGCGCCGCCGAGACCGTCGAGACGCCGAGCTTCAACATGCTCACGGCCGAGCTCGAGGCCTTCGCGCGCGCCGTCGAAGGCAAGGCGCCGTTCCCGACGCCGATCGGCGAGATCCTTCACGGCGTCGCGGTGTTCGAGGCGGTCGTCCAATCGGCTGCGACCGGGCGGAAGGCGACGGTCGCAGCGAACGCTTAGGGACGCATCAGGGGGCGGGCGAGGCGCCCTCCGCTTGCAGATCGCCGTGCAGCATTCTCAGCACGTTCGCATTGTGGCTCTCGACGGCGGCGGCCGCGCCCGCCGGATCGCGTGCGTTCATTGCCGCCACGATCTGCCCATGGTCGCGGGTGAAGGTGCGGCGAAGCTCGTTCGGCAGCCCGGAGAGGTTGCGATAGCGCGCGCGCCGCAAATGCATCAGGAGGTGCCCGTGCATGCCGCGCAGCACCTCGTTGTGGCAGGCATCGACGATCGCCTGGTGGAATTCCATGTTGGACCGGAAATAGTGCGGGACGTCGGAGCGGGCGAATTCCTCCAGCATGCGCCGATGGATCGCCGCCAGCGACGCGAGCTCGGCGTCCGTCGCGCGCGCCGCGGCCCATGCGGCGGCGGTCGATTCGAGGGCTGCGAGCACTTCGAACTTCGCGTCCACCTGGTCCGTCGCGAGGTCGGTGACGATCGCGCCGCGGTTGGGCTCCAACCGGACGAAATCCTCCTGCGCCAGGACCTTCAGCGCCTCGCGCAGCGGCGTGCGCGAAATCCCGAACAGAAGGCAGAGCTTCTGCTCCGGAACGCGTTCGCCGGGTGCCAAACTCCCTTCGACGATCATGTCGCGGAGCGAGGCCACCACCTGCTCGTGAAGCGGGGGCGACTTGACGATCAGCGGTCTCCGCGCGAGCGCACCGGCCGGCTCGGACATCTGACCTCCCATCACCCGGCATTTCCGCTTTACGAGCGGGATTGCATCCTGCATTATGAATGTTACGGAAAGCAAGAACTCGAAGCGAGCGGGGGGAAGCGCGCATGCCATGCCAGATCCTCGTCCTGACGGCCGCGCCCCGGGCGCTCGCGCTCGAGCGCGTCTGAACGATCGGGACGGCTTCTGCCCGGGACCGGCACGGCATGAGCGGGACCGCTGCCTCGATCGGGTTTCGCCGCGCTCAGCCGGCCGCGCCGGCGGCGGCGCCCGCGATCGTGGTCTCCGGGCTGCACAAGGTCTTCCAGACCATGCGCGGCGAGCGCATCCAGGCGCTCGACGACATTTCGCTCACCGTGGAAGAGGGCGAGTTCCTTGCGATCGTCGGCCCGAGCGGCTGCGGCAAGAGCACGCTCATGAAGATCCTGGCCGGGCTCACGCCAAGAACCTCCGGCGAGGTGCTGCTCGGCGGGATCCCGGTCAGCGGCGCACGGCGCGATGTCGGCGTTGCGTTCCAGAACGCGGTGCTGCTGCCGTGGCGTACCATCCTCGAGAACGTGCTGCTGCCGGCCGAGGTGCACCGGCTGCCCGCGCGCGAGGCGCGCCAGCGCGCTCGCACGCTGCTCGCGATGGTCGGGCTCGCCGACTTCGAGGCGAAATACCCGATGGAGTTGAGCGGAGGGATGCAGCAGCGGGCCGCGATCGCCCGGGCGCTGATCGACGATCCGCGCATTCTCCTCATGGACGAGCCGTTCGGTGCGCTCGACGCGCTGACCCGCGAGCAGATGAACCTCGATCTGCAGCGCATCTGGTGGCAAAACCGCAAGACCGTGGTGCTGATCACGCATAGCATCCCGGAAGCCGTCTTCCTCGGCGACCGAGTGGCGGTGATGACCGCGCGGCCCGGGCGGGTCGCCGGCCTCGTTCCCATCCCGATCCCGCGCCCGCGCCCGCTCGAGGTGATGGGCGATCCGCTGTTCGGCCGGATCGCGGCGGAGATCCGCCGCATGCTCGCCGGCCACGAGGAGGGCGGTGCGCCGCCGGTTGCCGGAGGTCTCTCATGACACCGCTTGCGCTCGCGCGCCGGCCGCTCGCCGCTGTCCGGCCGGCCAACCCGGTCGCGGTCGTCCTCACGACGCGCCCGGAGATCCCGCTCGCGCTCATCGTGCTGGTGCTCGTGCTGCTCGCCTGGCAGTACGGCGTCGCCTGGCTCGGCGTGCCGAGCTACATCATGCCGCCGCCGAGTGCGGTGTTCGCCGCACTCTGGGACGGGCTCGATACCGGGCTCCTCTCGCGCGGCGGCTATTGGCTGCAAACCGGCGTCACGCTCGCCGAAGTGCTGATCGGCTTCGTCACCGGCAGCGCGGTCGGGCTGATCCTCGGCATCGTCATCTCGCAGTTCCGCCTGCTGGAGGCGACGCTCCGGGTCTATATCGTCGCCATCCAGAGCCTGCCGAAGATCGCGCTGGCGCCGATCATCGTGCTGTGGTTCGGCTACGGCCTCACCTCGAAGATCGTCATCATCTGGCTGCTCACCTTCTTCCCGCTGCTGGTCACCAGCATGGCGGGGTTCCGCGCGGTCGATCGCGAGCGGCTCGAGCTGATGGCGGCCCTCGGCGCCACCTCGTGGCAGACCTTCTGGAAGGTGAAGCTGCCGAGCGCGTTGCCGTTCATCTTCGCGGGCCTCGAGATGGCGGCGGCGTTTTCGGTGGTCGGCGCCGTCGTCGGCGAGTTCGTCGGCGCGCAGCGCGGCCTCGGCACGCTGATCCTTGCGATGGACGCGCGCATGGACACCGCCGGCACCTTCTCCGTCTTCATCATCCTCTGCCTGCTCGGCAGCCTGCTGCACCTCGTCCTGCGCGCGCTGCAGCGGCACTTCCTGTTCTGGTCGGGGACGCCGGTCGGCACGATCGGCAGCTGAACCACAACGCCCCGAGCCACAAACATCAGGCCCAACCACGACATAAGGGAGGAAAGAATGCTCACGCGACGCGCGTTCGGCTTGCTGGTTCCGAGCTCGGCGCTGCTGCTCGCCGCGCCCGCTTCGCGGGCCGCCGGGCCCGCTACGGTCCACTTCGCCAACGGCAGCGGCTTCAACGACACCCAGATGATCTATCTCACCGCGGGCATGAGCCGGAAGCTCGGCTATTACGCGGAGGAAGGCGAGGCGGTGGAGATGCTCGACATGTCGGGCAACGCCGCGAACGAGCAGGCGGTGCTCACCGGCGTCTGCGACGTCGGCTCCTTCTCGGTGGTGGGCGGGGCGATGAACGTGATCGCCGAGCACCCCTCGGTCGATCTCATCGTCGTCTATTGCTGGCTGCGCAAGCCCTTCTGGGTGATGGCGGTGAAGGAGGACAGCCCCTTTCAGTCGATCCGCGATCTCAAGGGCAAGACGATCGGGATGCGCAACGCGGGCGACACCGGCTATGTCGGCGGCCGGCACCTGCTCGAGGATTTCGGCATCGATCCCGACCGGGACGTGAGCTGGATCGCGGTCGGCGAGCCGGGACCTGCCGGGCTTGCGCTCACGCGCGGCACGGTGGATGCGCTCGCCTATCTCGACACCGGCTGCGTGCGGATGGAGCTCGAGGGGATCAAGCTCCGATTCCTGCCGCTCTCGGCGCGCGTCAAGAACATGCCCGGCGCCTATTTCGCGGTGCGCAAGCCGGCGCTCGAGAAAGAGCGCGACTTCTTCGTCCGGTTCTTCCGCGGGCTCGCGATGTCCACCCTCTTCGCCTACACGAACCCCGACGTCGCGATCAAGCTGCACTGGGCCCTCTATCCGGAAACCAAGCCGCGCGACCTCAGCGACGCCGAGGCGATGAAGGAGGCGCGGGCGGTGCTCGACATCCGCCGTGTCAACTGGGTACCTGCGCCCGGCGATCCCGACCAGCGCATCGGCGGGATGTCCAAGGCGGAGTTCGCCGCCGAAGTCGCCTATATGGGCCTCGCGACAAAGATCCCCGACGTCTCGCCCTACTTCACGACGGACCTCCTGGACGACGCCAACAAATTCGACCATCAGGCGATCATCAACCAAGCCAAGGCAATGACGGTCGCCGACCTGTGACCGCGCTGGCGGCGGAGCGGCGCGCCGCGGCGGCATCGGCGCTCGACGCGCTCTTCGCCCCACGCGCGATCGCCGTGCTCGGCGCGTCGAACGACCCCGCCAAGTTCGGCCATCGCATCGTCCGCAATCTGCGCGAGGGCGGCTTCGCGGGCGCGATCTATCCGGTGCATCGCACGGCCGCGGAGATCGCCGGCACGGCCTGCGTTCCGACGCTCGCCGCGATCGAAGACGGCATCGACCTGGTGCTGATCTCCGTGCCGGCCGAGCAGGTCGCCACAGGGATCGAGGCGGCGGCCGGGGTCGGCGCGCGGGCGGCCGTCGTCTTTTCCTCCGGCTTTGCCGAGCAGGGCGGAGAGGGCGCCGCATTGCAGAGGGGGATGGTGGCGCGCGCCGCCCGCGCCGGCGTGCGCGTCGTCGGGCCCAACTGCATGGGCGTGCGCAGCGCGGGCGCCCGTCTCGATGCCTCGCCGATGTTCGTCCGCCCGCTGCCGCCCGGGCCGGTCGCGATGATCTCGCAGAGCGGGGCGTTCTGCAGCGCCGCCGCGCTGGCCCTCGGCGCCGCCGGCGTCGGCATGTCTAAGCTCGCGAGCATCGGCAACATGGCCGATATCGGCCCGGCCGAGCTCATCCGCTATCTCGGCGCCGACCCGGCGACCGGCGTGATCGCCGCCTTCATCGAGGGGCCCGGCGAGCCGGCCGACTTCCTCGACGCGGTTTCCGAGGTCGCGGCAAGCAAGCCGGTCGTCATCCTGAAGGGTGGGCGCTCCTCGTTCGGGCAGCGGGCGGCGCTTTCGCACACGAGCGCGCTTGCCGGCGACGGCCGCGTCTGGGTCTCGCTGCTGCGCGAGGCGGGCGCGCAGGTGGTGGACGGAAGCGAAGAGCTGTTCGACGTGGCGGCCGCCTTCGCGCGGAGCGGCGATCGGCTTCCCAAGGGGCGGCGCGTCGCCATCTTCACCGTGGCGGGCGGGCCCGCCGTGGTGGCCGCCGACCAGTGCGCGGCGCAGGGCCTCGCCCTGCCGCGGCTCGACGAGGCGCTCGGATCTCTCCGCGGGCAGCTGCCTGCCTTCGCCTCGCTCGCCAACCCGATCGACCTGCCGGGCTCGGCCCGGCGCGAGCTTTTTCCTCTCTGCCTGGAGGCGGCCGCACGGCTCGACACGGTCGATGCGATCCTCGCCATCGGGATTGGGGTCGATCTTGCCGAGTACGCCGAGGGACTCTGTGCGGCGCGCGCTGAGAAACCGGTGATCGGGAGCCTGATCGGCGCGCCGCGCACCGAGGCGCGGCTGGCCGCTTGCGGCGTGCCGAATTTTCCCTCCGTCGAGCGCGCGGTGCGGGCGCTCCGCCATCTTGCCGAGCGCGGGGGCATGAGGGCGCCGGGATTGGCGCCGGCGGTGCGGGTCGCACCGGTGGCGCCGGTCCGACCGGTGGCCCTGCCGGCGGGCGAGCTGACCGAGGCCGAAGCCAAGGACGTGCTGCTTGCGTATGGCCTGCCGGTCACGCGCGAGGCGCTGGCCGCCGACGCGGAGGCTGCCGTGCGCGCCGCCGAGTCCATCTCCTATCCGGTGGCGGCGAAGGTCTCGCTGCGCGGGGTTCTCCACAAAAGCGAGGGCGGGGGCGTCGTGCTCGGCATCGCCGACGCCGCCGGGATGCGGCGTGCGGCGAACGCGATCCTGGCGCGCTTCGAGGGAGGCGCGATCCTGGTCCAGGAGATGCTTCCTCCGGGCGTGGAGCTGATCCTCGGAGCCGAGCGCACGGCGGAGAGCGGTCCGGTCGTCATGGTCGGGTTCGGGGGCATTCTCGCCGAGCTGCTCGAGGATGTCGTCTTCCTCCGCGCGCCCACGACGCACGGCGCGGCGCTGCGCGTGCTCGGCCGGCTCGGCAAGCATCGCCTGCTCGACGGGTTCCGGGGGCTGCCGCCGGTCGATCGCGCCGCGGTCGCTTCCATGCTGGTCTCTCTCTCGGAGATCCTCATCGCCAATCCCGCGATTGCCGAGATCGACCTCAATCCGGTGATCGCCGGACCACGCGGCCCGGTGATCGCCGACGCGCTGATCCGCACCCGCGCGCCGGGCCGGGGGTGAAGGCGGCGATCATCGGCGTCGGGCACGCGCCCTATACGCGCCATCCGCTGCCCGGGCAGACGACGCTCGGCGTGATGCGCGACGCCGCGGTGGCGGCGCTCGCGGACGCCGGGATCGACGCGCGGGCGGTGGACGGGCTCGCCGTCAGCTCGCTCTCGATGGCGCCGGACAATGCGATCGACGTCGCCTGGCGGCTCGGCTTCGCGCTCGGCTGGCTGATGCAGAGCACCAACGGCGGCTCGGCCGGGCTCGACCTCGTCGGGCATGCCTGCCGCGCCGTGGAGGCCGGCGCCGCGCGCGTGGTGCTCGCGGTGGCCGGCGACGCGATGGGCCGCACGGGGTACGCGCGTGTCGCCGCCGCTTACAACAGCGCCACGCGCGAGCATCTGACGCCGCTCGGCCATGGCGGGGCGAATGCGCTCTATGCCCTGCTGACGACGCGCCAGATGCGCCGGTTCGGGCTCGAAAAGCGCGACTACGGCGAGCTCGCGATCGCGCAGCGGGCGTGGGCGGGGGGAAACCCGAACGCGGTCTATCGCGAACCGCTCACGATGGAAGAGTATCTCGCCGCGCCGCTCGTCGCCGACCCGCTCTGCCGGTTCGACTGCGTGCCGATCGTCACCGGCGCCCAGGCGATGGTGATCGCGCCGGCCGAGCGGGCGCCGGCCGGGCGGCCGGCGGTGCGGCTCCGTGCCTTCCGCCAGAGCTTCAACTGGGATCAGCAGGAAGGCGACGGCCTCGAGACCGGCATCGTCGGCTTCGCCCGGCAATTCTGGGCGGACGCGGGCGCGGCGCCCGGAGACATCGACGTCGCCAGCATCTACGACGACTATCCGGCGATGGTGCTCGCCCAGCTCGACGATCTCGGCATGATCCCGGACCATGATCTCGCGGGCTTCGCGCGGCGTGAGATCGGCGAACGGCGAGCCGCGATCAACACCTGGGGCGGCATGCTCTCCGCCGGCCAGCCGGGCGGGCCGGCCGGCGGGCTCAACGGCGTTTCCGAGGCGGTGCTACAGCTACAGGGGCGGGCCGGGGCCCGGCAGGTGCGGGACGCGCGGCTGGCGCTGGCAACCGGGTACGGGATGACCCTCTATCGCTACGGCGGCACCGCGGCTGCGGCGATGCTGGAGCGCGTGGAATGATTGCGGGCGTGCCTTGCTGGCGCTGCGCGGATTGCGGCGCGAGCTTCTTCCCCGAGCGATTCCTCTGCCCGCGCTGTCGCGGCGGCCGGCTTCGCGCCGAGCGCGTCGGGGCGGGGATCGTCGAGGAGGTGACGGTGGTGCGCCATGCGATCGGGCGGGAGGACACGGCAGCGCCGGTGCTCGCGAGCGTGAGGACGGAAGCGGGGCATCGGATGATCGTGCGGCTGGACGGCGTACTTGCGCCCGGGACGCCGATTGCACTCTGCGAGGCGGACGGCGTGCTGCGCGGGCGGAATTCCCTGTTGTGCAGGGAGGATACAGGGATTTCTGGCGCCTGAAAGCGCGAAACGGCCGGTCCCGAGCGCGAAACACCATCCTGATCAAGGGTTCGGGGAGAACGTTCCCTGGCAGATCCGAACAGGGAATCCGATTCAGTGCCTGGCCTCGCCCTCGAGCGTAACGTCGGCCTCGACCGTCGCGGCGACCGTGGTCTCCGCTGGAACCGCATTGGGCGGCGCGCCGCGCGCTGCCATCAGCATCATCGGCTGGATGAGCGAGGGCGACGGGGGATTGAGCCAGACCTCGCGAAAGCCCGCGAAATGGAGGCCGAGCACCTTGGCCGCCGCCTCGGCCCGGCCTTTGAGCTGGGCCAGCGCGATCGCCTGCGCCTGCTCGCGCGCCTTCTGCGCGGTCTCCGCCGCGAGCTGCCAGCCGAGCGAGGAGACCGCGAGGCCCGCTCCCTGCAACTTGCCGACGAGACCGAGCAGCGCCGCGCCGTCATGGGCGCTGAGCACGAGCGTCTGCCGCGCCTGCCACGCGGGGTGCGGGTCGGTGACGTACCAGACCGAATAGGCCCCGGTCGATGCGGTGACGGCAGGGACCGCGCGCGCGGCGGCGAGCGCCTTGCCGATCATGGCGTTGACCGCGTTCTGCGCCGCGACGGGCGAGGCGGCGGCAGACTCGGCCGCAAGCTCGGCGTCGAGCTCGTCCGGCACGACCTGGACCGTTGCGGTTGCGGAAAGATGGAGGATGGTCGCCGCGCGCGCCGGCCCGATCAGCAGGAGGAGGGCGAGGAAGGCGGCGAGCGAGGTCCGCATGTCAGTGGATCTCGGGCTCGGGCGTGTGCATGCGGGGATCCGCGGCCCCCTCGAGGAAGGCGTAGTCGCAGCCTTCGTTCGCCTGGCGGACCTCGCGGGCGTTGAGGAGGCCGAAGCCGCGCACGTAATGCGGCTTGGGCGGCGTCCAGGCGGCGCGGCGGCGGGCGAGCTCGCTTTCCGCCACCTCGAGCGCGAGCCGGCGCGCGGGGACGTCGAGCGTCACCGGATCGCCGTCGTGGACCAGGGCGAGCGGGCCGCCGATCGCGCTTTCCGGGGCGACGTGCAGCACGCAGGTGCCGTAGCTGGTGCCCGACATGCGCGCATCCGAGACGCGCACCATGTCGCGCACGCCCTGGCGAAGCAGCTTTTTGGGCAGCGGCAGCATGCCCCATTCCGGCATGCCGGGACCGCCGACCGGTCCTGCGTTCTGGAGCACCAGCACCGAATTGCCGGTGACGGGCAGATCGGGATCGTCGATCCGCTTCGCCATGTCGTCATAGTCGTGGAAGACGATGGCCGGGCCGGTGTGGCGAAGGAGGCGCGGATCGGCGGCGCTCGCCTTGATCACCGCGCCGTCGGGGGCGAGGTTGCCGCGCAGCACGGCAAGGCCGGCATCCGGCTGGAGCGGGCGGTTGCGCGGCAGGATCACCTCGTCGTTGAAGATTTTCGCCCCGGCGATCGCCTCGCCGAGCGTGCCGCCCGCGACGGTGCGGGCCGAGAGGTCGAGCAGATCGGCGATGCTTTGCATGAGCGCGCGGAGGCCGCCCGCGTAATAGAAATCCTCCATCAGGTATTTGCCGGACGGGCGGATATTGGCGATGAGCGGTGTGGCGCGGGCGAGCGTATCGAAGCGGTCGAGATCGAGCGGGATGCCGGCCCGGCGCGCCATGGCGATGAGATGGACGACGGCGTTGGTCGAGCCGCCGAGGGCGAGCGCCACGATCGCCGCATTGTCGAAGCTGGCGGCGGTGAGGAGGCGGGAGGGACGCTCGTCGTACCAGGCGAGATCGACGATGCGCCGCCCGACCGCGGTCGCCATGCGGGCGTGATTCGCATCCGGCGCGGGGATCGAGGAGCTGCCCGGCAAAGCGAGGCCGAGCGCCTCGACCGCACTCATCATCGTGCTCGCGGTGCCCATCGTCATGCAGGTGCCCCAGGAGCGGGCGATCCCGGTCTCGACGCCCTTCCAGTCCTCCTCGGTGATGTTGCCGGCGCGGAGCTCGTCCCAGAACTTCCAGGCATCCGAGCCCGAGCCCAGCGTATGGCCGGCCCAATAGCCGCGGAGCATCGGCCCGGCGGGGAGGAAGATCGACGGCAGATCGACCGCCATGGCGCCCATGAGCAGGGCGGGCGTCGTCTTGTCGCAGCCGCCCATCAGCACGAGCGCATCGAAGGGCTGGCTGCGCGCGATCTCCTCGACCTCCATCGCGAGCAGGTTGCGATAGAGCATCGAGGTCGGCTTCATGTACTGCTCGGAGACGGCGAGTGCCGGGATCTCGAGCGGCAGGCCGCCCGCCTCCCAGACGCCGCGCTTGACCTCCTCGGCGCGGGTGCGGAAGTGCTGGTGGCACTGGTTGAGGTCGGACCAGGTGTTGAGGATGCCGATGACCGGCTTGCCCGCCCAGTCCGCCGGCGCGTAGCCCATCTGCATCATCCGGCTGCGATGGCCGAAGCTGCGCAGGTCGGTGGCGCCGAACCAGCGGTGGCTGCGCAGATCCTCGGCCTTCCGTCGCGTCATTGGGTTCCCTCTCCGCGGGCGGGGGCAGACTGCCCCCCTTGGTCGGGGGCGGGCAAGCGGCCGCTCAGAGTAGCTCGGCGCTGCCGTCGCCCTCGATCGCCTGCAGGTACCGATTGAGCGAGGCGGCGAGCGCGGCGCGGCCGCCGCTCGGGATCTCGCGGCCGGCGAAGGCGCCATAGATCGCATCGAAGGAAAAACCCTCGAGCGAGGCTGCGATGCGGCGGACGGCGGGCGCGGAAAGGGGCCAGTAATTGGGAAAGCTCCGCATGAAGGAGACGTGGCGCCGGTCCGGCAGGACTTGCAAGATGTCGCCGGAGAGGAGGGCGCCTTTGCCGCCCGCGCCTGCCGCCCAGTGCAGCACGGTGCCGCCGGCGAAATGCCCTCCCGCGTGGACGAGCGTGAGGCCGGGGGCCAGGGGAAGGGAGGCGCCTTCCCAGAAGCGGATCGCCGGATCCGGCCGCATCACCCATCGGCGGTCTGCCGCATGGAGATGGACCGGGCAGGCGAAGGCGGCGGCCCAATCCGCCATCGCCGTGTAGTAGTGGGGATGCGAGATCGCGATGCCGGCGAGCCCGCCGAGGGCGCGGGTCAGCGCCTCGGTCGCGGGATCGAGCAGCGAGATGCAATCCCAGAGCAGGTTGCCGCCGGGGCGCACGATGAGGAGCGCGCGCTGGCCGATGGCGAAGGCGGGCGTGGTGGCGATCGAGAAAAGATGAGGTGCGAGGAGGCGAAAGACGTTCCCATGGCTGCGGGCGAGCGCGTGCGGGGTGATCCAGCCCTGCCCGGCCGGGTTCACGTACTGCCGCGGCTCCTCGCAGATCGGGCAGGCGGGCGGCGGGTTTTCGGAGGGCGGGAACTCCGTGCCGCAGGTGGTGCAAATGAAGGACGGCATCGGGTCAATCCCTCGGATCGTCGGCGAACATCGCGGCGATCGCGGCGGGATCGACGTCCTCGATCGCGGGCGGGGTCCAGCGCGGCTTGCGGTCCTTGTCCACCAGCATGGCGCGCACGCCCTCGGCGAAGTCGGGGTGGCGGGCCACGCGCCGCATCAGCGCGAGCTCGAGGCCGAGTGCTGCGGGAAGGCTCCGCTCGGCACCGCGGCGCATGATCTCCAAGGTCCAGCAGATCGAAGAGGGGGAAACGCGGCGCAAGGCCGCCAGCGTGGCGGGGCCGAAGGGAGCCGGCTCGGCGGCCAGGCGGGCGAGGATTTCCGGCGCTGAAAAGCTCGCGAAACAGCGGTCGATCGCCGCGCGCTCGGCGCCGAGCGAGAACGGGGGAAGTGGGGCGGCGAAGGCGGCGAGCACGCCGGGACCGTCCGCCGCCAGGGCGGCGGAGAGCGCGGGAAGGCGCGCGCTCGGCACGTAATGCGTCGCCAGGCCCGCATGCGCGGCGTCCGCGCCGGCGAGCCGCGTGCCCGTGAGCCCGAGCCACACGCCGAGCGCGCCGGGCAGGCGCGGCAGCACGTGGCTCGCGCCGATATCAGGAAAGAGGCCGATCGCGGTCTCCGGCATCGCGAAGAGGGCGCGCTCGCCGGCGACGCGCGTCGCGCCATGCACCGAGATGCCGATGCCGCCGCCCATGCAGATGCCGTCGATCAGCGCGATATAAGGCTTGGGATACTCGGCGATCGCGCGGTTGAGCGCATATTCCGCGGAGAAGAAGGCGAAGACGGCGCCCAGGTCGCCGGCGAGCGCCGCTTCGCGGATCGCGCGGACGTCCCCGCCGGCGCAGAAGGCACGGGGGTCGGCCGACTCGACCACGACGGCGTGCACGCGCGGCTCCTCGCGCCAGAGATCGAGCGCGGCGTGGATGGCCCGGATCATCCCGACATCGAGGGCGTTGAGGGCGGTGGGACGGTCGAGCCTGATGCGGCCGATGCGGCCCTCGCGGGCCGCCACGATCGTTCTGTCCCCGCCCACTGGCTGCTCGTCCACCGCGTCCCTCCTGCGAAGCTGCCTCGCGCCCGTGACGGTAGGGCACGTGACCGTAGGGGAGGATTGGTATATGAGCCCCGGTTCCGCTACCCCCGGCCAGCCCTGCCTGCCCCCCATCGCGTTCCCGCCGGGGGCGATGAGATGCCCCGTGAGGCCGATAGCTGAGCAGCCAGCGCCGCACCCGCCCGCAGTGAGAGCCGGCCGGAGCAGCCCCATCCGGGGCCGGTCGTGACGCTGAGAGGCGGCCACCGCAAGGCCGACGCGGCGTCTCTCCAACGGGTCGAGCGTGGCGAAGGCCTGGCGCTGGTCTTTGCGGGCCGGCTGGACGCCGACGGGGTGGCGCGTCTCTGGGCGCCGACGCTGAAGGCGGCTCAGGGAGCGAAGGGACGCGCGTTGCTCTACGACCTCTCCGCCGTCTCGGCCTGCGACACGGCCGGGGCGACTCTTCTGGTCGCCGCCGAGAACGCGCACGGCGCGCCGGCGCGGCTCAAGGGTGAGGCCGAGGGGCTGCACCTGCTGCTCGAACGGGTACGGCAGGCCCTGCCGCCGCCCGGGCGCCGGCCGAAGCCGGCGCGGCAGCCGGTCTACCACCCGCTGAGGCTGGGCCTCACCACGGCCGCCGATGGCGTCGCCTTCTTGGGCGAGACCGTGGTCGCCGCCGTGCTTGCGCCGCGGCGGCTCCGGATGCTGCGGCCGGGGGATCTGCTCGCGATCGCCGACCAGGCCGGGGTCCGGGCGATGCCGCTGATCCTCATGCTCGGGTTCCTGATCGGGCTGATCCTCGCCTTTCAGTCGGCGGTGCCGATGCAGGCCTTCGGCGCGGTGATCTATGTCGCGAGCCTCGTCTCGATCGGCCTCTTTCGCGAGCTTGGGCCGCTCATGGCCGCCGTCATCCTCTCCGGGCGCACCGCCTCGGCCTTTGCCGCCGAGATCGGCACGATGAAGGTCAACGAGGAGATCGATGCCCTCTCGACCATGGGCCTCGACCCGGTGACCATGCTGGTGCTGCCGCGGCTGATCGCGGCCGTGGTGGTGATGCCGATGCTGACGATCGGGCTCGAGATCGCCGGGCTGGTGGGGATGACGGTGGTGATGGAGATATTCGGCTTCCCGCTGACGGCGATCCTGCGGCAGGTGCAGGAGGCGTCGACCGTCGGCGACTTCGTGGGCGGGCTCGTCAAGGCGCTCGTCTTCGCGGCCGCGATCGCGGCGATCGGCTGCCGCCGCGGATTGGCGACCGGCGAGGGGCCGCGGGCGGTGGGCATCTCGACCACCGCCGCCGTGGTCGGCGGCATCGTCGCGACCATCCTGCTCGACGGCGCCTTCGCCCTCATCTTCTACCGGCTCAACCTGTGAGCGCGGCGTCGGGCGCTCCGGTCGTCCGGGCCGAGGGCGTGGCGCAGCGCTTCGGTGCCCGCACGATCTTCCGCGACGTCTCGTTCACGGTGGCGGAGAGGGAAGTGTTCGTGATCCTCGGCGGCTCCGGCTGCGGCAAGACCACCCTGATGAAGCAGCTCATCGGGCTCCTGGAGCCGAGCGCCGGACGGATCGAGGTGCTTGGCCGCGACATGGCGCGCGAACGCAGCCTTGTGCTGCCGCACATCGGGGTGATGTTCCAGTCGGGCGCGCTGTTCGGCTCGATGAGCCTGCTCGAGAACGTGATGCTGCCGATCGAGATCTATACCGACCTGCCGCCGGCGGCGCGCGCCGTGGTGGCGCGGACGAAGCTCGGCCTGGTCGGGCTGGCGGATGCGGCCGGGCTGCCGCCGGCCGAGATCTCCGGGGGCATGGCCAAGCGCGCCGGCATCGCGCGCGCGCTGGCGCTCGACCCGCCCCTCCTTTTCCTCGACGAACCGGCCGCCGGCCTTGACCCGATCACCTCGGCCGGCCTCGACAAGCTGATCCTGGAATTGCGCGCCGCCCTCGGCCTCACCTTCATCGTCGTCACGCACGAGCTTTCCTCGATCATGGCGATCGCCGACCGCTGCATCATGCTCGACCGCGAGGCACAAGGGCTGATCGCCGAAGGCGTGCCTGCAGAGCTCAAGGCCGACAGCACCAACCGGATCGTGCACGCCTTCTTCCACCGCGAGGCGCTGTGATGGGCGGACGAGGAATGTTCCTGCGCGTCGGCCTGCTCGTCCTGGTGGGCATCGGCGCGGTGATCGGCGTCGTGCTCTTCCTCGGCGGCAACAATTTCTCCAACGGGGTCGAGCTCGAGACCTATTTCCGCGAATTGGTGGAAGGGCTCGATGTCGGGGCGCCGGTCAATTATCTCGGCGTCACGCTCGGCCGTGTCACCGACATCGGGCTGGTGACCGCCGAGTACGGCGAGGGCGCACCGGTCGATATTCGTCGCGCCACCTACCGGCTCGTCTATGTCCGCTTCGTCATCAACCCACGCAAGATCGGTCGGGTGCTCACGCCCGCGGACGTCGAGAGCGCGATCGCGGCGGGTCTGCGGACGCGGGTTGCCTCGCAGGGCATCACCGGGATCAGCTATCTCTCGCTCGATTTCCTCAATCCGGAGCAATACCCCGCGGTGGCGGTGCCATGGAAACCGGAGTACCCCTACGTTCCCTCGGTGCCGAGCACCTTTGCCCAGGTGCAGAGCGCGGCCGAACGGATCTCAAGCCAACTGGAGCAGATCGACTTCAAGGCGATCGCCGAGGGCCTGCTCGGGCTCACGCAGACGCTGCAGCGGGAATTGACGAGCGGCGAGGCGCACCAGACCCTGACGGCCGCGACCGCGCTGCTCGGCGCCCTGCAGACAACCCTGGAGAAGGCAGATCTTCCCGCCCTCACCGCGAGCCTGCGCAAGACCAGCGACGCCGCCGGGAGCCTCGCGCAGAATGCGGAGCTGCAGGGGCTGCTCACGAACGCCAACCGCGCCGCGGGGGAGCTCGCGGTGGCCGCCCGCGCCCTGCCGCCGCTGATCGCAGCACTCTCGCGCACCGCCGATCGCGCCGACGCCACGACGGCCGAGCTCCAGCGGCGCATGACGAGCATCCTCGCCGATCTGCAAGCGACGGCCGGCAATCTCCGCGACACGACCGACGAGCTGCGCAGCTACCCCGCCGGCGCGCTCTTCGGCGCGCCGCCGCCGCGGGCGAGCGGAGGTGGGCGATGAGGAAGATGACGCGCCGCGCCTCGCTTCTCGGCCTGCCGCTGGCGCTCGCCGGCTGCGCCTCGGCGCTCGAGCGACCCTACGTCGCGCGCCAGGACTGGGCGCTTTCGGTGCCGCCGCCGGCTGAGGACGCGCCGGCACGGAAGGGGCGCAAGGTGCTGCTCGTGCGCAGCATGCTGGCGGGACCTGCGCTCGGCGACCGCGGGCTTCTGACGCTCGGCCCGGACGGCACCATGACGACGAGCTTCTACGAGCGCTGGGCAGTGCCGCCAGCGGAGGGCGTGGGCGCATCGCTCAGCCAGTTCCTCGCCCAGTCGGGCCTCTTTTCCGCGGTGCTCGCCCCCGGCAGCCTCGCCGACGCGGACCTCACGCTCGAACCGGACCTGCTGGCCCTCTGGGCGGAGCCGGCCACCGGGCGCGCGGTCGCCTCGCTCTCGATCGTGCTGCTCACGGCCGGCTCGCTCAATCCGCGCGTGCTGCTGCAAACGACCGAGACCGCCACGTCACCGCTCCCAGGCCAGGATAGCGAGGCACAAGTGCACGCGGAGCTCGCGGCCCTCGCCGCCGTCTTCCGCAAGATCGAGGACGCGCTCGCGCCCTTCGCGGCCTGAGGAGAGGAAGAGCCGGGATGATCCTCCACATCAATCCGCTGATCGCTGCCGGCGTGCTCGCCTCCACCGCCGCGACCGATGCCACGTACGTTATGTTCAGCGCGGCGGTCGCGGCACGAAAGCGCGTGCCGGCCGCAAGCTGGAGCGCATTTTGGTACCTTCTCTCGGCCTTCGCGGTGATCAGCTACACGCACAATGCCTTCTACGTGCTGTTCGCCGCGGCCGGCTCCTGGGTGGGCGCATTCGCCTCGCTCACCTGGCTCCGGGGGCGCTAGCTCATAGCCAAGGCCAAGGGGCTCTGCCCCTTGGGACCCCGCTGGGGCCTTGAGGCCCCAGACCCCCGAACTCGTTTTCGATGTTGGCCGCCCCACCGGCGGTCTCGGTTCGCGAGATGACCGGGGGCGGGCCTGTTCGGCGCGGCATAGCGCTGGGACGCCAGGCGTCAGCCCCGCTGTGGCAAAAACGGATGGGGTCCAGGGCCTCAAGGCCCTGGCGGGGTGCAGGGGCGGAGCCCCTGCCCTGGCTTGGCGGAAGCGCGAGGCAGTCCCGGGCTAGTACATGTGTTGGCCGCCGTTGATCGACAATGTCGAGCCGGTGATGAAGTCCGCGTCGTCCGCGGTCAGGAACACGACGCCGCGGGCGATGTCCTCCGCGTGGCCGAGCCTTCCCACGGGGATGCGGGCGATGATCTTTTGCAACACGTCGGCGGGGACCGCGCGCACCATGTCGGTGTCCACGTAGCCAGGTGCTATGGCGTTGACCGTGATCCCGTGGCGTGCGCCTTCCTGTGCGAGCGCCTTGGTGAAGCCGTGGATGCCGGACTTGGCCGCGGCGTAGTTCACCTGCCCGTACTGGCCGGCCTGGCCGTTGATGCTGCCGATGTTGACGATCCGGCCGAACTTGCGCTCGCGCATCCCGTCGAAGGTGAGCTTGCAGAGATTGAAGCAGGAGCCGAGGTTGGTATCGATCACCGCGTCCCACATCTCGCGGCTCATTCGCACCAGTGTCGAATCCCGGGTGATGCCGGCATTGTTCACGACGATGTCGATTGGGCCGAGGTTGCGTGTGATCCGCGCGATCGCCGCCTCGCAGGACGGATAGTCGGAGGCGTCGAAGCGCTCGACGACGATGCCGGTTTGGGCGGCGAACGCCTCCGCCGCCTCGTCGTTGGCGGCGTAGTTCGCGACCACGGTACGCCCGGCCGCCTTCAGCTCCTTGCTGACCTCGGCGCCGATGCCGCGCGTTCCTCCGCTGACGAGCGCAACCCGTGCCATGATGATCCTCCCTTGTTGCTTGCTTTGCTTTTCAGTCCGCGGACGGTCGGGCGCGCTGCAGCGCCTGGTAGGCGGCGAGGCAGGCGAGATCGACGATCTGGCTCACCGAGGCATCGAGCGGCACGATCTGCGCGGGGTGCTGGAGGCCGAGCAGGAGCGGGCCGATCGCCGAGCCGCCGTCGAGCCTCGAGGCGAGCCTGGTCGCGATGTGCGCGGCGTGCAGCCCCGGCATGACGAGCACGTTCGCGGAGTCGGTCAGGCGGCAGAACGGATAGAGCGCGCGATAGGCGGGATCGAGTGCAACGTCGGGGCTCATTTCGCCGTCGATCTCGAAATCCACCTTGAGGCGCTGGAGGATGGCGACGGTCTCGCGGAGATTGTCCACCGTCGGGTGGCGCGGATTGCCGAAGGTGGAATGCGAGAGAAGGGCCACGCGGGGCTCGACGCCGAGGTGGCGTGCGGCCGCCGCCGCGCCCTTGGCGATGCCGACGAGCTGTTCTGGCGTCGGCCGTTCGTGGATCAGCGTGTCGGCGACGAAGAGGGTTCCGCCGTGCTCGCCGAGCAGGAGCGTGAGGCCGAACGGGATGAGCCCGGGCCCGGGGTCGATCGCGCGGCGGATATCCTCGAGGCAGACCGAGGTCGAGCGGGTGACGCCGGTCAGCATCGCGTCGGCGTCGCCGGTCGCCACCATGCAGGCGGCGAAGACGTTGCGGTCCTGGTTGACCATGCGCTGGCAGTCGCGGGCGAGGAAGCCGTGGCGCTGCAGGCGGGCGTAGAGATAGTCGGCATATTCGCGGTTGGCGCTCGAGAGCCGCGCATTGTGGATCTCGATGCCTTCGGGATGCGCGAGGCCGAGGCTCGCCATGGTTGCCCTCACCCGCTCCTCGCGCCCGATCAGGACCGGCGCGCCGAAGCCGGCGTTGCGGAAGGCGACGGCGGCGCGCACCACCGCCTCTTCCTCGCCCTCGGCGAAGACGACGCGCTTGGGTTCGCCGCGGACGCGCTCCATGATCGTCTCGAGCGCGTTGGCGGTACGGTTGAGCCGGCCGGAGAGGCCGCGGCCGTAGCGCGTGAGATCGGCGTTCGGCCGCGCCGCGACGCCGCTCTCCATCGCCGCCTTCGCGACCGCGGGGGCGACGTGCGAGATCAGGCGCGGGTCGAAGGCGTTGGGGATGATGTACTCTGGGCCGAACTTGATCCGGCTGCCGGCCGCCGCGGTGTTCACCTCGTCCGGCACGTCCTCGCGCGCGAGCATTGCAAGCGCCTCGGCGGCTGCGATCTTCATCGCCTCGTTGATGGTGCGCGCGCGCACGTCGAGCGCGCCGCGGAAGATGTAGGGAAAGCCGAGAACGTTGTTGACCTGGTTCGGATAGTCCGAGCGGCCGGTGGCGATGATTGCGTCGGGGCGCACGGCGCGCGCCTCCTCCGGCGTGATCTCGGGATCCGGATTGGCCATCGCGAAGATGATCGGCTTGGGCGCCATCCGGCGGACCATCTCCTGCGTCATCGCGCCCTTGGCGGAGAGCCCGAAGAAGACGTCCGCCCCGTCCAGCGCCTCGGCGAGCGTGCGCGCCTTCGTGACGGTCGCGTGGGCTGACTTCCACTGGTTCATGCCCTTTTCGCGGCCCTCGTAGATGACGCCCGAGGTGTCGCAGAGGATGACGTTGTCGGGACGTACGCCCATCGCCTTCAAGAGCTCCGCGCAGGCGATGCCGGCGGCGCCGGCGCCGTTGATGACGAGGCGGAGATCGCGGAACGCCCGGCCGGTGAGATGGCAGGCGTTGATCAGGCCCGCGATGGCGACGATCGCCGTGCCGTGCTGGTCGTCGTGGAAGACCGGGATGTCCATCAATTCGCGGAGGCGGCTTTCGATGACGAAGCACTCGGGTGCCTTGATGTCCTCGAGGTTGATCCCGCCGAAGCTCGCGCCGAGGAAGCGCACGGCGCCCACGAACTCGTCCACGTTCTCGGTCGAGATTTCGAGGTCGATTCCATCGATGTCGGCGAAGCGCTTGAAGAGCGCGACCTTGCCCTCCATCACCGGCTTGGCGGCGAGCGCGCCGAGATTGCCGAGCCCGAGCACGGCGGTGCCGTTGGAGATGACGGCGACCATGTTGCCGCGCGTCGTGTAGTCGTAGGCGAGCGCCGGGTCGCGCTGGATGCGCAGGCACGGCTCGGCGACGCCGGGCGAGTAGGCGAGCGAGAGATCGCGCGCCGTGGTGAGCGGCTTGGTGATCCGCGTCTCGAGCTTGCCTGGCCTCCCGACGGCGTGCAGCGCCAGCGCCTCTTCCGCCGAGATGTGCGCCGTGCGCGTGTCGACGATGCCGTCCGCCATGGCCGATCCTCCCTACTTTCGCCCGCCATCATGACGATTGCAGATCGGCAAGGCAAAGTGGGCGCTTCGCACGTGCGGAAGAGGGGCCTACATCGGCCGCATGGAGATCCCGAAGAGCGCGACGCCGGCCATGGGCCAGTGGTTCGCCGTCAAGGCGCAGCACCCGGATGCGCTCGTCTTCTTCCGGATGGGCGACTTCTTCGAGCTCTTCTTCGCCGACGCCGAGGCGGCGGCGGCCGCGCTCGACATAGCGCTCACCCACCGCGGCGAGCACGAGGGGCGGAAGGTGCCGATGTGCGGGGTTCCGGCGGCGGCGGCGGAGCTCTACCTCGCCCGGCTCATTCGCCGCGGCTTCCGCGTGGCGGTGGCCGAGCAGCTCGAAAAGGCCTCGGAGCGCCGGCCGGGCGCGCCGCTCCGGCGGGACGTGGTTCGGCTCGTCACGCCGGGCACGCTCACCGACGAGGCGCTGCTGGAGCCAGCGCGGCCGAACCTGCTGCTCGCGCTCTCGGCATCCGAGGGAAGGATGGGTGCGGCCTGGCTCGACATCTCGACCGGGCTTTTCGAGACCGAGGCGCTCGGCCCGGCCGGGCTTGCGGACCTGCTGGGCCGGCTGGATCCGGCGGAGATTCTTGCCCCGGAGAAGGTTGCGCTCGGCGAGTTCGCGCCGCGCCGGGCGCCGGCGAGCCCAGCGGCGCCTAGCGCGGAGGCGGCGCGGGGGGCGCTGGCGGAGGTTTTCGGCGTCGGCAGCCTCGAGGCGTTCGGCAGCTTCACCGATGCCGAGGCGGTCGCGGGCGCCGTGGCGATCGCCTATGCGCGGACGACCCAGGGCGGCCGGCTGCCCCGTCTCTCGCCGCCGAGCCCGCGGCGAAGTGCGGCGATCATGGCGATGGACGCGGCGACGCGGGCGAGCCTCGAGCTGCTGCGCGCGCGCGACGGCGGGAGCGATCATACGCTGCTGGCTTCGGTGGACCGGACGCTGACCGCGGCGGGGGCGCGGGCGCTGGCGGAGAGCCTGGCCGCGCCGCTCACCGACCCGGGCGCGATTGCGGCGCGGCAGGATGCGTGGGCCGGGCTGCTCGCCACGCCCAGCCTCGCCGCGGCACTCGGCGTTGCGCTCCATGGCTGCCCGGACCTGGCGCGGGCACTCGGGCGGCTCTCGGTCGGGCGGGGCGGGGCGCGCGATCTCGCCAGCCTGCGCGACGGGCTCAAGGCGGCGCACCGGGCGGGTGCGCTGCTGAGCGGGCCGGCCGACCGGGCTTTGCACGGGGGCAAGGCGCTGGCGGAGAGGCTTGCCGCCGCGCTCGCGGAGCGGCTGCCGGCGCGGGCCGACGAGGGGGGCGCGATCGCGGCGGGCTTCGATGCGCCGCTCGACGAGGAGCGGCGGCTCCGGGACGAGAGCCGGCGCGTCGTTGCGGGGCTCGAGCGCGCGCTGGCGGCGCGCTTGGGCGTTGGCGGGCTGAAGGTCCGCTACCATGCCCAGCTCGGCTACGTCATCGAGGTAGCTGCCGCGGCCGTCGAGCGTCTCAAGGCCGAGCCGGGCTTCGTGCTGCGCCAGGGGATGGCGAACGGGGCGCGGTTCTCGACCCCCGAGCTGGCGGAGCTCGACCAGCGGATCAGCGCGGCAGCGGAGCGGGCGCTCGCGCGCGAACGGGCGATCCTGGCCGAGCTGACGAAAGCGGCGCTGGGCGAGGCCGGGGCGATCGGCGCTGCGGCCGGGCGGCTGGCCGAGATCGATGTCGCCCTCTCGGCCGCCCGGCTGGCCGAGGGCGGGCGCTGGTGCCGGCCGCTGATTGCGCGGGGGAGCGAGTTCCGCATCCGCGGCGGGCGGCACCCGGTGGTCGAGGCCGCACTCCCGGCGGGCGTCGCCTTCGTGCCGAACGACTGCGATCTCGCGCCCGAGCGGCGCGTCGCCCTGCTCACCGGGCCGAACATGGCGGGCAAATCGACCTACCTGCGGCAGAACGCGCTGATCGCGATCCTCGCCCAGGCCGGCCTCCCGGTGCCGGCCGAGGAGGTCGAGATCGGCGTGATCGACCGGCTGTTCTCCCGTGTCGGCGGGGCGGACGATCTGGCGCGCGGGCGCAGCACCTTCATGGTCGAGATGACGGAGACCGCCGCGATTCTCCGCCAGGCCGGGCCGGAGAGCCTGGTGGTGGTGGACGAGATCGGCCGCGGGACCGCGACCCTCGACGGGCTGGCGATCGCCTGGGCCGTGCTCGAGGCGCTGCACTCGGGGCTGCGATGCCGCACCATCTTCGCCACCCACTTCCACGAGCTGGCGCGGCTTTCGACGGAATTGCCGCGGCTCAGGCCGCTCAAGATGCGCGTCAAGGAATGGCAGGGCGGCGTGGTGTTCCTGCACGAGGTTGCCGAAGGGGCGGCCGAACGAAGCTTCGGCGTTGCCGTGGCGAAGCTCGCCGGCGTGCCGGCGCCGGTGGTTGCCCGCGCGGCCAGGCTGCTCGCACTGCTCGAGGAGCGTGGGGCGGCGCTGACCGCGCCCGGCGAGCTGCCGCTGTTCGCCGCGGCCGGCTCCGGACCCGGAGCGGCGAGCGAAGGCGTGCGGGAACAACCGCCGACTGCGCCCCCGCCCGATCCGTTGCATGCGGCGGTTGCAGAACTGGCGCCGGATGCGCTGACGCCGCGGGAAGCTCTCGAAATTCTTTACCGGCTGAAGGCGCTGCTTCCTGTTCGCGGGGGCGACGAACAGCTAGCATCCGCGCGATGCTGACACCTTCCTCCCTTCCCGCCGCGCCCGAAGCCGCGACGGAAGCCCTTCTTCAGGCGCTTGGCGAGCTTGGCGGCGAACTCGCGGCGGTGCGGCGCGACCAGGCGCTGGGAACGTTTCGCCGCCACTTCGCCCGCATCCAGACGACGGTGAGGACACGCTTCGAGCACGGCGATCTTTCCGGACTTGCCGCCGCGCGCCTGCTCGCCGAGCTGACGCACGGGCTGATCCGGGTCATTTTCGCCTATTCGCTGGCACGCTCGGGCGCCGAGCTCGACACGCCGCTTGCGCTGGTCGCGACAGGCGGTTTCGGGCGCGGCGTGCTCGCGCCGATGAGCGACCTCGATCTTCTCTTCCTCACCGAAGCCGAGCCCGCCGGAGCGGTGCGCCAGGTCGTGGAGTTCATGCTCTATCTGCTCTGGGACCTGGGACTGAAGGTGGGACACGCCACGCGCTCGATCGACGATTGCCTTACCGTCGCTAAGAACGATCTCTCTGTGCGCACCGCACTCTTGGATGCGCGCCTGCTCGAGGGCGATGGGGGCGTCTTTCGGAGCTTCGTCGCCCGCTTCCGCGCCGAATGCATCGCAGGCGCGCTTTCCGGATTTCTCGCGGGCAAGGAGGCCGAGCGCTCGGCGCGCCATCAACGCTACGGCGAGAGCCCCTTCCTGGTCGAGCCGAACATCAAGGAGGGACGCGGCGGCCTGCGCGATCTGCAGACGATCTACTGGATGGCGAAGGCGGCCTTCGCGGTGCCGAATGTCGCCGCCCTCGGCGCAGCACCGGGCGCGCCGCCGCGCGAAGACCATATCCTCTCCGCGTTCGAAGCGCGCCGCTTCGAGCGTTCGCTCGAATTTCTCTGGGCCGTGCGCTTCAACCTCCACTACGTCACCGGACGGGCGGAGGAGCGGCTGACCTTCGATCTTCAACCGGTCATCGGCGCGCGGATGGGCTACACGCGCCACCGCCGCCAGGACGGGGTGGAGCGGTTCATGCGCCACTACTTCCTGACGGCGCGCGAGGTCACGCGGCTCACCCGCGTGCTCGAGCCGGCCATCCTCCGCGCAGCACTCGGCCCGCCGGCGGTGGTGGCGGGAACCACGGACCCCGCGCTCTCCGCCGCAGGGTTCATGCTCGACGAAGGCAAGCTGATGCCGAAGGCACCGGCAAGCTTCGCCCGCGAGCCGCTGCTCATGCTCCGCATCCTCGAGATCGCGCGCGACCGCAATCTCGAGCTGCATCCGCTGGCGCTCGCAGCCCTCATCCGCCACGAGCGCAATGCGATCGAGCTCCGCGGAAACCGCGAGGCGGCGGCGATCTTCCTCGACCTGCTGTGCGGCCGCGATGCCGAGCACGACCGCGCCGACGGCGCGCGCTGGCTCACGATCATGAACGAAAGCGGGATTCTCGGCCGCTTGCTCCCCGACTGGGCGCGCATCGTCGGGCAGATGCAGTTCGACAGCTATCACGTCTTCACCGTCGACGAACACACCGTCGAGGCGATCCGCGTGCTCAACATGCTCGAGCGCGACGAGCTGGCCGAGATCGCGCCCGTGGCCTCGGGGCTGATGGACCATCTCCAGTCCCGCCGCGCGCTCTATGTCGCAACCCTTCTGCACGACATCGCCAAGGGCCGCGGCGGCGATCATTCCGAGATCGGCGCGAGGATCGCGCTCGCGGTCGGCCCCACGCTCGGGCTCTCGGCCGAGGAGACCGAGATGGTCTCCTGGCTCGTCCTCCACCACCTGCTGCTCAGCCAGACCGCATTCAAGCGCGACATCGACGACGCGAAAACCATCCTCGACCTCGCCGACACCATCCAATCCCCGGAACGGCTGCGGCTCTTGCTGATCCTTACGGTTGCCGACATGCGCGCCGTCTCGGCCAAGGTCTGGAACGCGTGGAAGGCGACGCTGCTGCGCGAGCTCTATACGCGAGTAGCCGAAGTGCTCGCCGGCGGCCTCGCCACCACCGAGCGGGACGTGCGCGTCGCCCGAGCCAAGCGCGCAACGTCCGCCCTGCTCGGCGACTGGCCGGCCGCGGACGTGCAGAAATTCTTAGGCCTCGGCTATCCCGGCTACTGGCTGGGCTTCGATCCGGCGACGCACGCGCGCCACGCACGCATGATCCGCGAGGCCGAGGCGCGCGCCGCACCGCTCACGGTCGAGACCGAAATCCTGCCGCAGCGCGCGGTAACCGAGGTGACCGTTTATACCGCGGACCACCCGGGGCTCTTCAGCCGCATCGCCGGCGCGCTCGCGGTGGCCGGCGCCTCGATCGTCGATGCGCGCATCCACACGATGACCAACGGCATGGCACTCGACAGCTTCTGGATCCAGGACGCGGCGGGAGGCGCATTCGACGCGCCACACCGGCTGGCGCGGCTTTCCGTGCTGATCGAGCAGGCGCTCTCCGACCGGCTCAAGTTCGCGACCGAAATTCGCAAGGTGACGACCGCGCTCCTCGGCCGGCGGATGCGCGCCATTCATGTGCCCGCCCGCGTCGTGATCGACAACCGCGCCTCGAACGCCCAGACGGTGATCGAGGTGAACGGACGCGACCGCCCGGGCTTCCTGCACGACGTGACCGCGGCAATCAGCGAACAGGGGGTCTCGATCTCGTCCGCCCACGTGAGCACCTACGGCGTGCGCGCGGTGGACGTATTCTATGTCAAGGACATGTTCGGGCTGAAAATCACGAACGAACAGAAGCTCGGGCAATTGCGCCAGGCCGTGCTCGCCGCCATCGCTCCCACCGAGGAGCAGCCCGCGGAAGCCGCACCGCCGGAGCGCCGCCGGCGCGCTTAGGCAAGGCAAGGCCAGGGGGACGCTGTCCCCCTGCACCCCCTGCCAGGGCCTTGAGGCCCTGGACCCCCCAACGTTTTGCCCGACCCGGCAGCCAGGCTGACGCCCGGCGTCCCAGCGCTATGCCTAGCGTCTCGGCGCGGCATTTGCCCTGCCCATGCCTTTGGCGCGTACGCGCCAAAGGCATGGGCAGGGCAAATGCCGCGCCGAACAGGCCCGCCCCCGGTCATCTCGGGAGCCAAGACCGCCGGTGCGGCGGCCAACATCGAAAAAGAGATTCGGGGGTCTGGGGCCTCAAGGCCCCAGCGGGGGCGTCGGGGGCAGAGCCCCCGACCGGAGTCCAGAGGCGGAGCCTCTGGCCTTCACTTGCGGGGAGTGCCGATCGGTGGAACGTCGCCGGTCATGCCGGCGAGGACCTCCGCGACGTGGCGGACTTGGATCGTGCTTCCTTCGCGCGAGAGTTTGCCGGCCATGTTGAGCAGGCAGCCGAGATCGCCTGCGAGCAGCGTATCGGCGCCGGTGGCGTTGATGTCCTTGGTTTTGTCAGCAACCATGCGCACCGAGATTTCGGGATATTTGACGCAGAAGGTGCCGCCGAAGCCGCAGCAGACCTCGGGCTCGGTCATTTCCTTGAGGGTGAGGCCAGTCACGGAGGAGAGAAGACGGCGCGGCTGTTCTTTGATGCCGAGTTCGCGCAGGCCCGAGCAGCTGTCGTGATAGGTGACGATTCCCGGATAGGCGGCGTCGACGCGATCGAGGCCGAGGACGCCGGTGAGGAAGCTCACGAGCTCGAACGTCTTGTCGGCGAGCGCCTCGGCGCGCGGCCTAAGGTTCGGGTCGTCGTCGAACAAGGTGGGGAGGTGGTGCTTCAGCATGCCGCCGCAGGAGCCGGAGGGCACCACCACGTAGTCGTAGCCGCCGAAGGCGTCGAGGAGGGCACGGGCGATGTCGCGCGTGGTGGCGCGGTCGCCCGAGTTGTAGGCGGGTTGGCCGCAGCAGGTCTGGGCGCGGGGGACCTCGACTTGGCAGCCGGCCTGCTCGAGCAGCCGGATCGCGGCGAAGCCGATTGTCGGGCGGTGCAGATCGACGAGGCAGGTGACGAAGAGCGCGACGCGCGGCATGGCGCGATCCTATGACGGTGGCGCGGGTGGGCGCGGGAGGAGCACGTACGCCGCGCCGTCGGCGTTCATCCGCCCGGCCGAGGCTTCGGCCTGATCGCCCCAGCCGAAGAAGATGTCCGCGCGGAGCGGCGTGGTGATCGCGCCGCCGATATCCTCGGCGACCATCAGACGCTGGAGGGGTTTGCCGGTGTCGGGGTCGGTGGTGGCGATCCAGACCGGGGCGCCGAGCGGGAGGTAGTGCCGATCGACCGCGAGCGCGCGGCCGGGCGAGAGGGGAACGCCGAGGGCGCCGGGCGGGCCTTCGTCGGGCGGCAATCCCGGCAGGATGCGGAAGAAGTCGTAGGACGGGTTCTGGTCCATGACCTCCTGGGCCTGGGCGGGATGGGCCTCGAGCCAGGCGACGATCGTCTGGAGCGTGATGTCGTTCTTCGGGATATCGCCGCGGTCGGCGAGGATGCGGCCGATCGGCACGTAGGGGCGGCCGTTCTCGCCGGCGAAGCCGACGCGCACGATCTCGCCGTCCGGCAGGCGGATGCGGCCCGAGCCCTGGATCTGCAGCACGAAGGCCGAGACGGGGTCGGCGAGCCAGGCGATGGCCAGATGCTGGCCCTGGAGGGCGCCCGCGGTGATCTCGGCGCGGGTGAAATAGGGCTCGAGGCGCCCGTCCTGCACGCGGCCGGCGATGATGCGCCCGGCGAGATCCGGGGCGAAATCCCCGAGATCGATCTGCACCAGATCGGGAGGGCGGCCGTAGAGCGGCGTGTCGTCGTGCGCGGTTTCCCGGAGCGAGCCTTCCACCTCGGGCTCGAAATAGCCGGTGAAGAGGACCGCCGGGTTGCCGTTGGCGCTGACGCGGTAGGCCTGAAGCGAGCGGGCGAGGAAGGCGCGGGCGGCTTCTTCGTCGCCGGCCGGGACGGCGCGCGCTTGCGTGCAGGCCGGCTGCCAGAGGCCGGCGGTGCCGCCGAGCGTGGCGGCGATGCCGGCGCCGCCGAGGCGCTGGTCCGCCGGCAGGGTGAGAATACGTTCGCAGGCGGCGCGGAAGGCTTGCAGCCCGGCGTCCACATGATCGGTCTGCCAGCCCGGCAGGGCGGTCATCGGCACCGGCTCGAGGCCCAGGGCGGGCGCCTGGCCCGGAGGCGGCTGGATTGCGCAACCGGCCACAACGAGAGACAGGAGCACCGCCGCCGCTTTAGCGCGGCGGGCCCCGGCGAGGCTGCTCACGCGCTGCGGGCGCCGACGAGCCGCCAGGTCGGGTCCCCGACGGCGAGATCGCGTTCGAAGGTCCAGAGGTCGGTGATCTCGGTCACGGCGTCCGTCCCCGCGGCCGGCTGGCCGTCGGTGCCGAGGGTCAGGTTGACCTGGTCGGAGACGAAGCGGACGGCGATGCGCGCCGTCGTGCCGTTGAGCTCGGCGCTCTCGATGGTGGCGGACTGGATGCCGCGGACCTCGGTCTTCTGCGTCTCGGCCTTGCTCTCGCGTTCGGCGATCGCGGTGTCGAAGGTGCGGTAGGTCTCTTCCGAGAGAAGCGGGCGCAGCGCCGCGCGGTCGCCGGCGGCGAAGGCGGCGACGATGATGCGGAAGGCTTGCTCTGCCCCCTCGAGGAAGCGCTGGGGCTGGAAGCTGCGGTCCACCTCGGCCATGCGGGCGAGGGTTGCGCCGGTGGGGCTCGCGGGATCGGGCAGCGGCCTGGCGGGCGCGGGCTGCGGCTGTTCGGCGCGGCCCTCGATCACCGGGGCCGCGCGCAGGGGGGGATGGGCCGCCTGGGGGTCGAGCGGAGGGCGCTCGAAGCCGGTGCGGCGCCCGAGCACGCTGCGCAGGCGCAGGACGAGGAACGCCGCGATCAGCCCGAACAGAACGAGATCGATCGGAAACCCACTCTGGCCCATCAACTCACTCCTGTGGCGCCAGAGATAGGCGGAGCCGGCGCTTCAGACAACAAAGCATCGGTTGCCCGGGCCGGCCGGGGCCGCTAAAGCCGCCCGATGATCCTGCTCCGGCACGGGGAAAGCGAGTTCAACCAGCATTTCTCGGCGACAAGGCGCGATCCGGGCATCCGCGATCCGGCGCTGACCGGGCGTGGCCACGCCCAGGCGAAGGCGGCCGCGGCGGCGCTGGCGGCGGAGCCTGTCGGGCGGATCGTCGTTTCGCCCTATCGGCGGGCGCTCGAGACCGCGGCCCCGCTTGCGGCGTCGCTCGGCGCGCCGGTTGCGGTGCATCCGCTGGTGCGCGAGCGCTTCGCCTTCATCTGCGACATCGGCTCCCCGAAGAGCGCGCTCGAGCGGAGCTGGCCGGAGCATGACTTCTCTCACCTTCCCGAGATCTGGTGGCCCGCCGAGGCGGAGTCTCACGCGGAGGTGATCGCGCGGGCGGCGCGCTTCCGCGCCGAGGTCGCGGGAGAGGACGCGGAGGAATGGCTCGTGGTCAGCCATTGGGGGTTCATTCTGGCGCTCACCGGGCGGAGCGTGCCGAACGGCGAATGGCTGCGCTACGATCCGGCCGAGCCGCCGCCGGCGGAGATCGTCTGGAAGCCGTGACGGGCCCGCGCGACGGGCAGGAGAAGGAAAATGTCGGAGACGACGACCGTCGGCGGGCCGGTGACGACGCTGCCGCTCACCGTCAATCTGCAATACATCAAGGATCTCTCCTTCGAGGTGCCGGGCGGGCCGCAGATTTTCACCCAATTGCGCACGCCGCCGCAGGTCGCGATCAACATGGACGTGCAGGCGCGGCGCCTGCAGGAAGGCCAGCCGGTGTTCGAGGTGGCGCTGCTCGTGCGCGCGGAGGCCAATCTGCCGCCCGGGGGCAACGGGCAGGAAGCCGCGGCCAAGCAGCCGATCTTCATTGCCGAGCTGACCTATGCCGGCGTGTTCACGCTGGGCGCGATCCCGGACAATGCGGTCGAGCCCGTGCTGCTGGTGGAGTGCCCGCGGCTGCTTTTCCCCTTCGCGCGCAACATCGTCTCCGACGTCACGCGCGACGGCGGATTTCCCCCGGTGCTGCTGGCGCCGATCGACTTCGTGGCACTCTGGCAGAGCCGGCGCAGCCAGATCACGCCGTCTCCTGCCATTGCCTGAGCCGGCGGGCGTTTTCGGCGCCGACGACCGGGAGGTTGGCGGGGTCGAGGAGGCCGATCTGGACGAGGACGCTCGCCTGGTCCCAATAGACGTGCTCGTGGGAGATTTTGCCGTCCTTGACGCCGGCGACGACGACGAAGGCGACTTCGACCGGCTTTCCGCTCGGCGGCACGTCCGGCAGCAGCCAGTCGATGAGCATCGTGTGGGTGAACGAGACGACCAGCTCATCGACGATGCGATCATCGCCGACCGTGGTTGAAACGCTGGTCATTTTCACGTCGGGCGGGAAGAACTTGCCGACCAGGTGGTCGCGGTAGAAGGCGCGGACGCCTTCGCGGCCGACGCCGCCCACCCGGGTGGGGACGTTGATGAGGTGAGGGTCCTCGGTCATCGTGGCCATGGTGGTTTCGAGATCGCCGGCCAGCTCGGCTGCGACGTGTTGCTGAAAGAGAGCGAGTTTCGCCCGGTTCTCCGCCGACAAATCGGCCATTTCGATCCTCCTTTTGCGCGGTTCAGCCGCTATTCGTGACCCCCGGGCCGGCTTGCGAATTGGCGGCTTTCCTCGGAAAGCCGGCTCCGCCAGTGTGGGGGGGTGGAATATACGGCCCGACTCGCGGGCGCGCGCGAGGCCCCGACGCTTGGCCAGATGCTGGCGAGCCCCGCGCTTTGGCTCATGGGCGGGTTCGGCTTCGCCTCCGGCCTGCCGCTGCCGCTTTCGGGCTTCACGCTCCGCCAATGGTTCGCCGAGGGCCATGTCTCGCTCGGCGCGATCGGGCTCACGGCCGATATCGGGCTCGCCTATTCGCTGAAATTCCTCTGGGCCCCCCTCCTCGATCATGCCGCCCCGCCAGGGTTCCTGGCCCGCTTTGGGCGGAGGCGCGGCTGGCTGCTCGTGATCCAGCCGGCGCTGGCGGTGGCGGTCGTGCTGTTGGCGCTTTCGCAGCCGGGCGTGGCGCCGGCGGCGGCGGCGGGTGCTGCGGCGCTGGTCGCGTTCCTTTCGGCGAGCCAGGACATCGTGATCGACGCCTGGCGGATCGAGACCTTTCCCCAGCGCCTCCAGGGCGCGGCGATGGCGGCCTATGTGTGGGGCTATCGCGGGGCGCTTTTGATCTCGGGGGCGGGCGCGATCGCGCTGGCGACGCCGATCGGCTGGCATTGGTCGCTGCTGCTGATGGCGGGGCTCGGGGCGATCGGGATTCCGGTGACCCTGGCGGCGCGGGAGCCGGCGCCGCCGGCGCCGGAAGCGCCCGGGCGGGTGGATTTCGGGCGGCGGCTCAAGGAGGCGCTGGTGGCGCCGCTCGCCGAGTTCATGGCCCGGCCGGGTGCCGTGCCGATCCTCACCTTCGTCGTGCTGTTCCGGCTCGGCGAGGCGATGGCGGGGGTGATGCTGCCGCCCTTCTACCGCTCGCTCGGGTTCGACCGGGTCGCGGTCGCGGTGGCCAACGGGCCGGTCTCGCTTGCCGCGGTGCTGGTGGGCGCGGTGCTCGGCGGCTGGCTGGTCGCGCGGATCGGGACCGGGCGGGCGCTGCTGCTGACCGGCTGGGTGCAGACGCTGTGTCTCGCGATGTACGTGCTGCTCGCCTATTCGGCGGGCGATCACCGCGTGCTGCTGGCGACCTCGGCGGTTGAATCCTTTACCGAGGGCCTCGCGGATGCGGCCTTCATCACCTACCTCTCGGCGCTTTGCGCGCGCGAGCACACGGCGACGCAATATGCGCTCTTGTCCTCGGTGGCGGCGCTGGCGCTCCGGACGGTGGGCGGGCTCTCGGGATTCCTCGCCGCGGCCGCCGGCTGGAAGCTCTTCTATTCGCTGACGACCTTTGCCGCGTTCCCGGCGATGGGGGTGATGATCTATCTCCTGCGCCGCTTCCCCCCGGAGCGGGAGCCGGCGCCGGAGCCGGAGGTGGAGCCGGCCTGAGCCGCCGCGGCTTGCCACGCGAGGCGTTGCGAACGTGATTTTTTCCCTTGGATTTGGCGGATAGGGGGAAGAGAATCTTTTTCAGGCGGCGGGATTGCCAATCGGGGGAAAATTCTTTTCTTTCCTCGGTATGCTCGCCCTTCCCGCCACGGCCAGGCTCGTCCCGCCGCTCTTCGCTCCCGGCTCCGTCTGGCTGGTGGGCGCCGGGCCCGGCGATCCGGGGCTGCTCACGCTGCATGCGGCCGCGGCGATCGAAGCGGCCGATGTCATCCTCTACGACGCGCTGGTGGCGCC
Source organism: uncultured Pseudomonadota bacterium (assembly GCA_963745975.1). Lineage (GTDB taxonomy): Bacteria > Pseudomonadota > Alphaproteobacteria > Acetobacterales > Acetobacteraceae > JAKAWQ01. The sequence continues at coordinate 74,713 of CAVUZJ010000005.1, read as the reverse complement.
GGAGATACTCGCGCTCGCAGGGCAAGCGGCGCGGCTCGAAGCGGCGGGGAAGCGGGCCGGGAAGCCCGGACAAGGCGCAGCTTGCGATCAATGAGCGGCTGATCGCGCTCGCCCGGCAGGGCCTTCGCGTGGTGCGGCTCAAGGGCGGCGACCCGCTGGTGTTCGGGCGCGGGGGCGAGGAGGCGCTGGCGCTGGCGGCGGCGGGGATTCCCTTCCGTATTGTGCCCGGCATCAGCGCCGGGATCGGCGCGACGGCGGCGGCCGCCATTCCGCTCACCCATCGCGGGCTCGCGCATGCGGCTTCGTTCGTCACCGGCCATGACCGGACGGGCGGGCTGCCCGCGGATCTCGACTGGGCGGCGCTGGCGCGCGCCGCACCGGTGATCGTCCTCTACATGGCGCTTGGGACGATCGGGGTGATCGCGGAGGCGCTGATCGCGGCCGGGCGGGCGCCGGACGAGCCGGTTGCCTTCCTGAGCGAGGCGACGACGAAGCGCCAGCGCGTCCGGCGGGCAACGCTCGGGACGGCCGGCGCGGTTGCCGCCGGGATTGCGGGCGGCGAGGCGACGCTGGTCGTCATCGGGCCGACCGTCGGGCTTTCGGACCTGCTCGGCCCGCTCAACGAGGCGGCGCCGATGCGCGCTCGTTTCGCAATCGCAAGCGCGCGCCGCCGGCGCGTAAGGCAGCCCTCAATGTCCCAGTCCCTGAAGCTGCCCGCGACGGCGCCCTTCGACCCCGAGGAGATCGCGGCGCTCAACCGCGCGCTAGCCGCGGCGAGCCCGACGCAGCGCGCCTGGCTCTCGGGCTTCCTGGCCGGGATCGAGGTGGCGAGCGCGCCGGGGCAGGCGGCGGCGGAAGCGGCGAGCCCGCCGCAGCGGACGAAGCTGGTTATTCTTTTCGCGAGCGAATTGGGGAACGCCGAGGCGCTCGCCGCCGATGCACGGCGGGCGGCACAGAAGCTCGGGTTTGGCGCGAAGGTTCTCGACATGGCGGATGCGAGCCCGGCCGACCTCGCGCGGGCGGAGAACGCAGTGATCATCGCCAGCACCTGGGGCGAGGGCGATCCGCCGCAGCGGGCGGAGGGGTTCCTTGCGGCGCTGATGGACGCGGGCGCGCCGCGGCTCGAGAAGCTGCGCTACGCCGTGCTGGCGCTCGGCGACCGGGCCTATGCGCGGTTCTGCGAGACCGGGCGGCGGATCGACGAGCGGCTGGCGGAATTGGGTGCGGCGCGGCTCGCCGAGCGGATCGAGTGCGACCTCGACTATGCCGCGCCTGCGCACGGGTGGATCGAGACGGCGCTGCCGCTCTTCGCGCCGCCGGCGGCCGCGGCGCCGGCGGGCGGCCACAGAGGGCGGAGACGTGATCCACGTCGATTTTGCGCGGAGCGTCTTCGGACCAACGAACCCGTTCCCCGCGACGCTCGTCGAGCGGACGAGCCTGCGCTCGAGCCGCGCGGACGGCGAGGCGCTGCATCTCGAGCTCGATCTCGAGGGCGCGGGGTTCGCGTGGGAGCCAGGCGATTCGCTTGCATTCCATCCGCGCAACGATCCCGCACTCGCGGCGGCTCTCCTCGCCGCGGTCGGGCAGGAAGGGAACGCCGCACTCGCCGAGGCGCTGATCGGCGAGCGCGACATCACCACGCTCACTCGGCCGGTGGTCGAGAAATACCGCGAGCTGACGGGAGATGCGGCGCTCGGAAAGCTGCTGGGCGAAGAGGGGCGCGCGGAAGAATATCTTGCCGGAAGGCAGCCGCTCGATCTCTTCGAGGATTTTCCGCACGCGCTCGCACCCGAGGCGCTGAGCTTCCTCTTCCGGAAGCTGCCGCCGCGCGCCTATTCGATCGCATCGAGCCGCAAGCTCACGGGCAGCGCGGCGCATCTGCTCGTGGCCACGGTGCGCTACCAAACGCAGGGGCGGGCGCGCGGGGGCGTTGCCTCGCTCGATCTTGCGGAGCGGCACGACGCGGGCGGAAAAATCCAAGTCCATCTCAAGCCGAACCCGCACTTCCGCCTGCCGGCGGATCCCGCGACGCGGGTGATCATGATCGGGCCGGGCACGGGTGTCGCGCCGTTCCGCGCCTTCCTCCAGGAGCGCGAGGCGATGGACGTGGCGGGCGGCACCTGGCTCTTCTTCGGCCACCGGCGCTTCACGCACGACTTCCTCTACCAGCTCGAATGGCAGGAATGGCTGAAGAGCGGGATTCTGGAACGGATCGACCTCGCCTTCTCGCGCGACCAGCCGGAGAAAATCTACGTCCAGGACCGGATGTGGGAGACGCGCCGCGACCTTTACGCGTGGATCGCGGAGGGCGCGCATGTGTTCGTGTGCGGCGACGCCAAGGCGATGGCGCGCGACGTGCACGCGATGCTGCGGCGGATCATCGCCGATCAGGCCGGATGCGACGCGGCGGAGGCGGAGGTGCTGCTCGGAGACATGGTGCGCGGCGGGCGCTATCTCAGGGATGTCTATTGATGTCGGCGCTGCCGCCGAACGGCGCCCATCTGCCCGCCGCGGCGGAGGCCGCGCGGCTCAACGAGCGGTTTGGCGGGCTCGAGGCACCGGCGCTGCTTTCGCTCGCGATCGGGCGGCTTTTCCCGGGACGGATCGCGCTCGTCTCGTCCTTCGGGGCGGAATCGGCGGTGCTGCTGGCGCTTGCGGCCGAGGTCGATCGAGCGATCCCGGTGATCTTCCTCGATACCGGGAAGCTTCACGCCGAGACGCTCGCCTATCGCGACCTGCTCATCGCGCGGCTAGGCCTCTCCGACGTGCGGAGCATGCGCCCCGAGGCGGAGCCGCTGGCGGCGGAAGATCCGGAGGAGTGGCTTTGGAACGACGATCCGGACCGCTGCTGCCACTTGCGAAAAGTGCTGCCGCTGGAGGCGGCCTTGCGCCCTTTTTCGGCCTGGATCACGGGGCGCAAGCGCTACCAGGGCGGGGCGCGCGGCGGACTTGCTTCGTTCGAGGCGGACGCGGCCGGACGCATCAAGCTCAACCCGCTGGCCGCCTGGCAGCCGGGCGAGATCGCGGCCTTCCTCGCCGCGCGGGAGCTGCCCCAACATCCTCTGGGCGCGCGCGGCTTTCTTTCCATCGGCTGCATTCCTTGCACGCGCGCGGTGCGGCCGGGCGAGGCGATGCGCGCCGGCCGCTGGGCCGACCGGGCCAAGACCGAGTGCGGCATCCATCTCTCGATCGGGAGTGAATGAGGATGGCAGAGCCCGACGCGCCGCTTTCGCGAAACGAGACGATCAAGCGCGAGAGCCGCCTCTTGCGCGGGGGGATCGAGGAGGGGCTCGCGCGGAAGGTGACGGGCGCGATCGAGGAGGACGACACCCAGCTCCTCAAGTTCCACGGCACCTACCAGCAGGACGACCGCGACCTTCGCCCCGAGCGGGGAAAGCGCAAGCTCGAGAAGGCTTTTTCCTTCATGGTGCGGGTGCGCATCCCGGGCGGCGTGCTCACGCCCGCGCAATTCCTGGCGCTCGACGCCATCGCGCGCGACTACGGCAGCGGGACGCTGCGGCTGACGAGCCGGCAGAGCGTGCAGCTCCACGGCGTGCTGAAGAGCAATTTGCGCACCGTGATCGCCGCGATCGCGGCCGCTGGGCTCGACACGCGCGCGACCTGCGGGGACGTGAACCGCACGGTGATGTGCACGACGGCGCCGCTGCCTGCGCGGCTGCACGAAGAGGTGCTGGCGATCGCCACCGCCATCAGCGAGCATCTGCTGCCGCAGAGCTCGGCCTATCAGGAGATGTGGCTGGGCACGGAAGGCGGAGCCGACGGGGACGAAGAGCCGATCTACGGCCCGACGTACCTGCCGCGGAAATTCAAGATCGGGCTGGTCGTTCCGCCGGCGAACGATGTCGATGTGCTGTCCCAGGATTTGGGCTTCATAGCCGCGATCGAGCGCGGCGCGCTCGCGGGATTCACCGTGACCGCCGGCGGCGGGATGGGTGCGACGCACGGCGAGGCGGCGACCTATCCGCGGCTCGCCGAGCCGTTCGGCTTCTGCACGCCGGAGCGGGCCGTCGCCGTCGCCGAGGCGGTGCTGCGCACGCAGCGCGATTACGGCGACCGCGCGGACCGCAAGCATGCGCGGCTGAAATACACGATCGCCGACCACGGGCTCGACTGGTTCCGGAGCGAGGTGGAGGCGCGGCTCGGCGAGAAGCTCGCGCCGCCGCGGCCCTTCACGCTCACCCATACCGGCGACCGCTTCGGGTGGAACGCGAAGCTCGGCACGCTCACCGTGCTGGTGCCGGGCGGGCGGCTGGTTGCGGGCGACGCGGCGCCGGTGACCGCGCTCGCGCGGCTCCATCGCGGGACCTTCCGCATCACGCCGAACCAGAACCTCGTCATCGCCGGCATCGCGCCCGGCGCGCGCGGCGCGATCGCCGCGGCGATCGCCGGCTCCGGCCTCGACCCCGCGCCGACGAAGCTCCGCGGCAACGCCATGGCGTGCGTCGCACTCCCCACCTGCGGGCTGGCGCTTGCGGAGAGCGAGCGCTACCTGCCGGAGCTCGCGGCCGACATCGACGCGCTGCTCGCCGAAGCGGGGCTCGCCAAGGCGGAAATCCTGCTCCGCGTCAGCGGCTGCCCGAACGGCTGCTCACGCCCCTACCTCGCCGAGATCGGCCTGGTGGGGCGCGCCCCGGGCCGCTACGACCTCCATCTCGGCGGCGGGTTCGACGGCGGCCGGCTCGCTTCGCTCTACCGGCCGAACCTCGACCACGCGGCGATTCTCGAGACCCTGGGCCCCCTCTTCCGCGACTACGCCGCGGAACGGAAGGAAGGCGAGGGATTCGGCGACTTCGTTCTCCGCAAGGGCTATACGGCGCCTCCGAACGGCTGACCTTTCGGATTTCCGTCGTCCAGGCACGCGCCATGACTTCCAATGCGCCACACCGTTCGTCGGGGCAGCGCTGATTCTCGATAGCGATGCCCTGGACGGCATTTGGTGGCGGCCATTGCCGGAACGGATCCCAACAAGGGCTCGAGGGTCGATCCGGCGGTTGGCTATGGCGGAAAGAAGATGAGGGCCTGCCCGTACAGCCGGGGAAAACGTACGACGGCGCCAAGACAGCTTCCGCTCCTGAAATCGAACGCGACGACTTCGTCCTGAGCCGTGCAGTAGAGATTGCCGTCGGGACCGAAGCGCAGCCCGCGCGGCTTCCGAAACGCGGCCAATCCATCAGCGGAGAAAACACGAACGAGCCGGCCGCGTTCGGGATCATATTCGCGGACGGTCGTAACGGCGTCCGGCGCGCCGAACGGGCGCTCGCTGGACACCAGGATGTTACCGTTGGGCGCCACAGCGAGGTCAAGCGGGCTCAGGTTCGGATCCTGCGCGACCAGCCGTGGTGGCCGCGCGCCATCGGCCGGAGCAAATTCTATGATCGTGTCGTCGCCTTCGCCATTCGGGCCGATGCCCGAAGATAAGAACAACCTACCCTCGGCATTGAACCCGAATCCGCGCGGAAAGGGCACGATCCCGTCTGGCAGCACATGCTCGCCGGGACACTTCAAATCGGGTTGCAGCGCCAGGATCGTGCGCGCACTTCGTAAGCCGACATAATACCCGCCCTCCGGCCCAAAGGTCCCACCCCCGGGGTTCAGCCCGGCAATCACGCCGGTATCGCGCACCACCTTGCCGGCGGCATCGAGCGCCAGCACCCGATCGGCGCTGTTGAGGAACACCAAGCTTTCCTTCTCTTCGACAGCCGTCCCGCGGGGATCCGCGATGCGGCTATCCTCGCTGAAGATGCCGAGCAGCTTGCCGTCGCGGTCGTCGTAGGCGAGGAGTGCGCCGTGTCCATTTCCGTTAGCGCCGGATGCGCTCGTCACCAGCAGAGGCACGGGTTCCCTCCATGATCCGCTTTCCGGCCGCGAGGCTGCGGCGGGGCTTTCCGTCGCGACCGCTCGTGCGCCTAGAGCGTGATCGACCGAAGGCGGAACCGCCGTAGGTATGAATCACGCGATAAAACAAAAACCTAGAGCGGGACGGGTGAGTGCCAAGCGAGCCCATCCTGCTCTAGGCCGCGTGAGCCTGCTGGTTGCGGAGCGCGGGCAGCATGTCGGCGGGCTCCGGGCGGTGCGTGTAGTCCGGGTTGACTTCGGCGTAGCGGATCAGCCGGTCCTGGCCGATCACGAACCGCCCCGGCATCGGCAGCGTCCAGCTTGGATCACCGTTGAAGGCAGGCAGATCGTTCTTCAGGCTTTTATAGAGCTCGATCAGGTAGTCCGGCAGCTTGAAACGGAGGCCAAAGGCCACGGCCGTCTGATTGCCCGGATCGGACAGGATCGGGAACTCGAGCTTGTTGGTGCGCACGGATTTCCGGCTGTTCACCGGGTTCTGCGGAGAAATCGCCACGAGGTTTGCGCCGAGCTCGCGGAAACTCGCCAGCGCCTCCTGCAGCGCCTGCAGCTCCATGTTGCAGTATGGGCACCAGACCCCGCGATAAAAGCTGACCACGAGTGGACCCTGCGCGAGAAGCTCGGCCGACGAGATGGGGCTTCCATCCGGATCCTTCAGCACGAAGGAAGGGGCGATGTCGCCGGCTTTCAGCGCCCTTGCCGCCGCGCCCGAGGCGATCAGCTCCTCGGTGGCCCGATGCATCGTCTCGATCACCGCGCGGGGCACGCTGTAGGGCGGCTTGCCGGCCTCGAAGTCAGCCTTGAATGCGTCCAGTCTCGCTTGCAGGGACATGGGTTCTTCCGGATTTCTCGCCGACGGGAATGTCATGCGAGGCGAAGGTGATCCGCGCCGGGCTGGTGTGGCAGATCCCGCGTGGGGATAATGTTCATTCCTGGGAGGAATAGGGATGGACCGGTTGGCCGCGATGGAAGCCTTTGTCCGTGTCGTCGAGAGCGGGTCGTTCTCGGCTGCGGCCCGGGTGCTGAACATTGGCCAGCCCGCGGTCTCCAAAACCGTGGCGGAGTTGGAGCGCCGCCTCGGCGTGCGCCTCGTGATCCGCTCCACGCATGGCCTGTCGCCGACCGAGGCTGGGCAGAATTTTTACGATCGCGCCAAGCGATCCATCGAGGAGGCCGACGAGGCGGAATTGGCCGCCCGCGGCGCCGGCGCAGGCCTCACCGGCCGCTTGCGGATCTGTGCCGCCGTGACCTTCGCGCGGCAGCACGTGATCCCCTGCCTGCCAAAATTCCTGTCAGCGCACCCTGGCCTCACGATGGACGTCGTTCTCGATGATCGGATGGTCGACCTCGTCGAGGAGGGCATGGACATGGCGCTGCGGATGGGCCGGCTCGGAGACTCGTCGTCCTTAACGGCGCGACGGCTCGCGACCGCCCCCCACCACGTTGTGGGAACTCCGGCGTATTTCGCCCGATCGGGGGTGCCGGCAACGCCGGCCGAACTCGTCGCGCATACGGCGGTGATCTATGCGCAGGAAGGCAGCACATGGTGCTTCCGCCAGGGTGCGACCGAGGTGTCGGTCAGCGTCTCGGGCCCGCTTCAAGTGAGTGCCGCCGAGGGCGTGCGGGCTGCCGTCCTGGCCGATATCGGGCTGGCCGTCGCCTCGTCCTGGATGTTCGGCCCGGAGCTCGCCTCGGGCGCGGTGCAAAGGGTGCTGACGAACTGGTCACTACCACCCATCGATCTTTGGGCGGTCTATCCGGCAGGCCGGATGCCCAGCGCCAAGGCGCGGGCCTTCGCGGCCTTTGTCGAAGCGGAATTGCGGCAGCTCTATTCCGCGCAGGAATGAGGCTTGTTCCGCTGTCGCCGCTACCGCCGCCACTTCCGTCGTATTCAGCTCGCGGCGTGGCGCACGCTTTTGTCGCCGCGCAACAGGAGCCGGATCATGGTGAGGTTCGAGAGCTACAGAAGCGCCTTTCCGCACGCCAAGCTGACCCGTTCCGCCGACGGAGTGCTGGAAGTGGCGTTGCACTCCAATGGGGGCACGTTGGTGTTCGACGGGTACGCACACGAGGAATTCGTGGACCTGTTCCACCAGATCGGCCAGGACGCGAAGAATCGTGTGGTGATCCTGACCGGCACGGGCGAGGCTTTCATCGACAGCATCGACCCGGCCGGCTTCGATTTCTTCACTCCGCGCGGCTATGACAAGATTTATCGCGAAGGCAAGAAGGTTCTTGCCAATTTGCTGGATATTCCGGTGCCGGTGATCGCGGCGCTGAACGGTCCCGCAACGGTGCATTCCGAATACGTGCTGCTATGCGACATCGTGATCGCCACGCCGGACACGGTGTTCCAGGACAAGCCGCATTTCGCCTTCGGGATCGTGCCGGGCGACGGGATCCATTCGCTCTGGCCACATGTCATCGGCTCTGTTCGCGGCCGCTACTTCGTTCTTACGCAACAAGCGCTCAACGCCGAGGAAGCGAAGGCGCTGGGCGTCGTGAACGAGATAGTCGGCCGCGAGCGCCTGCTGGCGCGAGCGCGGGAGATCGCCGCCGGCATCGCCAAGCTGCCGCCATTGACGACGAGCTACACCCGCGTGGCGCTCACCCAGAATTTGCGCCGCCTGATCGATGAAAGCGTTGGCTACGGGCTTGCGCTCGAGGGCATCTCGGCGGCGGACGTCGCGCGAGGCCGCACCTGACGGTTAGAGCGTGGTCGCCGGAGGTGGAGTTGTCGGGGGGGTGAATCACGCGGGAAAAAAGAGAGGCCTGGAGCGGGATGGGTGAGCGGGGGCGAACGCATCCCGCTCTAGGCGAGGGCGGGACTGGTCGCCGGTGTCATCTCTTCCTCCCTATCGTTGAATAAATCCGACCAGTGAGCCAGACGGCCGGTGGGATATCCACTCGCCGCGCGGACGCGAGCTCGGGCGGCAGAGACACCGCGAGGGCTTCCATCGCAGCACGCGCATCGCCGAGGCGGGGGCCGAACACGCGGGGTATTCTTGCTCTTGAAGTCATATGCGCTTTAGTGCATATTCCTGCCGATGCCCTGGGCGGTGGGGTTCCACGCGGAGCTGGCGGCCGAGTTCGCCGGGTTAGCCGAGGCGGTGCAGGATGAGCTGCTGGCACATGCCAAGCTGCTGGCCGAGTTCGGGCCGACTCTGGGCCGCCCTTCGGTGGATACGCTGAAGGGCACGAAGGTCGCGAACCTGAAGGAGCTGCGGTTTTCGGCCGATGGCGGTGTGTGGCGAGTGGTCTTTGCCTTCGATCGCAACCGGATCGCCGTGCTGCTGGCGGCCGGTGACAAGCGGGGAAAGGCCGGGGCACGCTTCTACAAGACGCTGATTGCGACCGCCGAGCGGCGCTTTGCGACGTGGAGCGCCGGCAGCTTGTGATGGAGGTTCGGATGGGCGTGAAGCTGGACGAGATGATGGATCGGCTGCCGGAGGAGCGCCGGCGCAAGGTGGAAGCGCGAGCAGCGGAGTTGATCGCCGGGGAAATGTCCCTGCGGGATCTGCGCAAGGCGCTGGGCAAGACGCAGGTGGCGGTCGCCAAGAAGCTCGGGATGAAGCAGGAGAACGTCTCGCGGGTCGAGCAGCGGGCGGATGTGCTGATCTCGACGCTGGACCTCTATCTCAAGGCGCTCGGCGGCCGGCTGCGCCTGGTGGCCGAGATCAAGGGGCGTGTCCCGGTGGAACTGACCGGGTTTGCAGCGCTCAAGGAAGGCCCGGCACGCAAGGCGAAAGCGGGCAAAGCGGCGCGAAGCGCGGCGCGACGGGTAAAGCGGGACGCAGCATAGAGCGACGCCCCGCTCGGCGTGTGGGCAGGGGGGGCACGCGTCGCCGAACACGCGGGCGACGGGATCGATCGCTTGGTCGCCTCACTGCCCGGCTCACCCCTGCTGGGTCGGCGCTCCCAGCTCGGGATCGGCCAATTTGTCCTCGAAGCCATGGGCGCAGGCAGCCGAGCCATCCTGCGGATAGGTCGCGAGCCCGAGATCTGCCCAGAGGTCGTCTGGCCGGGACGCGAGGCCAAGGCCGGGGGATTGCTTGTCATAGCGCTCCGATAGGGTGTGGATGCAGGCGGCCACGGCGCTCTCGGTGGGCGCCACAGGCCCGATCCCTGCCCTGGCGGTCGCCGCGACTCCAATCGTCAGGCAGGCCGCCGCCGCGATCGCCCATCCCCTCATCGACATCTCCCGCTCGCCACTGTGCGGCTTCCCGATAGCCTTCTTCTGCCGGCCTGTCTGCCCGCCGCGGACGCTCAGACCCGGCCCCCCAGAGCGGCGAGGGATAGGACGACTTCGTGCTCCGTAAGGGCTATAGGGCTGCTCCGAACGGCTGATCCCTCGGAGAGACAATGCCCGCAAGCCTGCTCGACCGCTTCGCACGCACGATGCTCGGCTTCTTCCCCTCGCCTCTGCAAAAGCTGCCCCGGCTTTCCGAGGCGCTCGGCGTCGAAGTCTGGGCCAAGCGCGACGACGTCTCGTCCGGGCTCGCCTTCGGCGGCAACAAAATTCGCAAGCTGGAATTTCTCGCCGCCGACGCGCTCGCCCAGGGCTGCGATACGCTGGTCTCGATCGGCAACATCCAGTCCAACCATACGAGGCAGGTGGCGGCCGTCGCGGCCGCGCTCGGGATGCGCGCGGTGCTCGTCCAGGAGACCTGGACCGAATGGCCCGGCGAAGCCTACGCCACCACCGGCAACATCCTGCTCTCGCGCATCGTCGGCGCCGAATGCATCCTCGCGGGAAGCGGTTATTCGACCGCGATCAAAGAGACCTGGGAACAGGCGCTCGAGAGCGTGCGGCGCGAAGGCGGCAAACCCTACCCGATCCCGGCCGGGGCCTCCGACCATAAGCTCGGCGGCCTCGGCTACGCCGCCTTCGCCGAGGAGCTTGCGCGGCAGGAAGAAGAGCTCGACATCCATTTCGATACCGTGGTGACCGCGACCTGCACCGGCTCGACCCAGGCCGGCATGGTCGTCGGGTTCCGCGGCCAGGCGCGCGAGCGCAAGGTGATCGGCATCGACACGGCTGCCGACGCCGCGATGACGCGCGCGGCGGTGACCAAGATCGCCCGCGCGACCGCCGACCTGATCGGGCTCAACCGGGAAATTCGCGACGAGGACATCATTATCGACCCGCGGTTCGCCGGACCGGCCTACGGACTCCCCGACGCCGCGACGATCGAGGCCATCCGCACGGCGGGCCGCCTCGAGGGCATGCTCACCGACCCGGTCTATGAAGGGAAATCAATGGCCGGGCTGATCGCCATGGCACGCAGCGGCGAGCTCTCGCCCGCAAGCAAGGTGCTCTACGTCCACCTCGGCGGCGCGCCGGCGCTCAGCGCATACCACAGCGCGTTCGCGTAGGAAGGCCAGGAGCACGCGGGCTCTGCCCCTTGGTCCGGGTTGCTCCAGATCAACGCGGCGGGGCCAAGGGGATCCTAATTTGGGGTCTTGTCCGGGAGGAAAGAGCGCCATGCAGGTTCCCATCCAGATCAGCTTCCGCAACCTCGCCTCGGCGCCGGCGGTGGAGGCGCTCATCCGCGAGCAGGCCGAAGCCCTCGAGCAATATTTCGGCCGGATCATCGGATGCCGCGTGGTCGTGGAAGAGAGCACGCGCCGCCAGCACCAGGGCAAGCTCTACCATCTGCGCGTGGACCTCACCGTTCCCGGCCGCGAGATCGTCATCGAGCGCGATCCCGCCGAGCATCATGCCCATGAAGACATCCTGGTCGCGGTCCACGACGCCTTCAACGCCGCGCGCCGGCAGCTCGAGGACTACGCCCGCACCTCACGCAACGATGTCAAGGCCCACGAGACGCCGAGCCACGGCTTCGTCGCCCGCCTCTTGCGGGACGAAGGCTACGGCTTCATCCGTTCGAGCGACGGCGATGAGGTCTACATGCACCGCAACGCCGTGCTCGGAAAGGGCTTCGACGCGCTCGTCGAAGGAGAGGAGGTACGCTTCGTCGTGCACGAGGGCGAAGGAGAGAAAGGTCCGCAGGCCAGCACCGTGATCCCGGTCGGGAAGCATCACCCGACCCCCTGAGGCGTGATCGCGGTCAGGATTGCTTCTTGTCCTTCTCTTCGTCTTCTTCGTCCTCGTCCTCGTCTTCTTCGTCTTCGTCGTCCTCGTCCTCGTCGTCTTCGTCGTCGTCGTCGCCGTCCTCGGAAACCGTGTAGCCGAGGCGATCGAGCGCGTTCTCGATGGCGTCGGTCACCACGAGAATGCGCGCAAGCTCGGCAACGGCCTCTTCGGCCGCCGTGGCTTGCGCCCGCGTCACCGCCTCGTCCCACGCTTCCTCGGCGATCTCGCCGGCACCGATCGCCGCGAGCGCCAGCAGCTCGTAGAGCTCCTCGGGGGTAAATTCGTCGAGCATCGCCGTGAGCTCGCGATAGGCCGGAAGATCGGCGAAGTCCTCCGGCACGGCCTCGCCGGTCTCGGCCTCGTTCTCGGCCGGCTCGCTCCCGACCTTAGACGCCTGTTCGAGAAGCATGGTGATCCTGTCGACCGGTACGCTCAACATGACGCCCCTCCATAGCTCTGGGATCCGGACACGCACGAAAGGCTGGTCGAGGACCGTCGCGTGCGCCTTGATCCCGATCAAGGGGAGGCGACGGCGGTGCCAGCCAGTTTTTACATTTGTGTCACATCCGGGCCGCCATGGGCAGTCAAACCCCCATCCCCGGCGGGGTGTCGCCGCGCACGCGCGGCAGCAGGATCAGGTCCCAGATGTCCGCCATCGGACCGACCGGCACATGGATCAGCGCCGGCCGGGCGCGCGCGATCGCCCGGCGCAAGGTGGCCTCGAGCGCCTCGGGCGTCTCCGCGCGCAATGCCACCGCGCCGAAGCTTTCCGCATAGGAAACGAAATCGGGGTTGGTGAGGTCCGAGGCGATCAGGCGGTTGCCGTAGCGCTGCTCCTGGATGCGGCGGACATTGCCGAACGCGCCGTCGTCGAAGACCACCGCCACGACGGCGATGTTGTGGTGGACGGCAGTCGCGAGCTCGTTCGCCTGGTAGAGAAAGCCGCCATCGCCGATGACCGCAACGACCGCGCGATCGGGGCGCGCGATTTTCGCCCCGAGCGCGGCACCATAGCCCCAGCCGAGATTGTCCTGGTATCCGGGCGAGAGGTGCAGGCGAGGACCAAGCACGGGAAAGGCGAGCCGCGCGGCAAAGCCGAGCTGCATCACCTCCTCGACGTAGATGCCGTCGTCCGGCAGCGCCGCGCGGATCGCGGCGAGGAACGCCATCTGCGGCTGGCGGCCGGCGAGCTCGGCGGCGAACCAGGCGCGGAGCGGCGCGAGCTCGGCCTCGCGCGAGGGGCGTGGCGCTGCGGGCAGCAACGAAGAGAGCGCACGGAGCGCAGGCGCGGCATCGGCGATGAGCGAAACGGCGGGACGGCGGAATCGCTCGCCTTCCTCGGGGTCGATGTCGACCCGCACGACTGCGATGGCGTCGTCGAGCCCCCAGACGGTCTGGTAGGGGAAGAAGCGCGTGCCGACGGCGAGCACCGCGTCCGCTTCCTTCCACAAACGATGCCCTTCAGGGAGCGAGAGGGCGAGCCGATGCGTGGTGGGGATGACGCCGCGCCCGCGGCGATAGGAGACGACCGGCGCCTCCAGCCGCTCGGCGAGCGCCTGCACCTCGGCCCCCGCGTCCATCGCACCACCGCCCACGACAATGAGCGGCCGTTTCGCGCGGGCGAGGATCTCGGCCGCGCGGCCGAACGCATCTTGATCGAGCGGCGGGGTCACGATCGGGAGCCGGTCCGGGATGGGCGCCTCGGCCGCGCAGCCCCAGACGTCGATCGCACATTCGAGCGCCACCGGCCGCTTGCGGCCCGAGCACGCGATGGCGAGCGCCTCGGCGACGCGCTCCCCCGCCTCGCCCGCATGGCGAATGCGCGCGGCATGCTTGGTGATGTGCGAGAGCAGGCCGAGCTGATCGTGGATCTCGTGCAGATGGCCGAAGCCGCGATCGATCTCGGCTTGCGGAATCTGCCCAACCAGGGCGAGGACAGGGGCATTCATCGCGTAGGCGGTGAGCAGGGCCGCCGAGGCATTCAGGAGGCCGGGCCCCGGCACCACGACGAACGCCTGGGGCTTGCCGCTCGCGAGCGCCGCCCCGAGCGCCATGTAACCCGCCGCCTGCTCGTGGCGCGTATGCACCATGCGGAGGCGATCGCCGGCGCGATGCAGCGAGTCGAAGAACGGATCGTTGTGCACGCCCGGCACGCCGAACACGGTGGTGATGCCATGGAGGATGAGGCTTTCCACGACCGCCTCGGCCGTGCTCATGCGCGCCATCGCTGCGTCCCCCCTCTCCTGCCCCGGACCTCGCACGCCGCCACTTCCGGCACAAGCCGGCTGCCTTGACACGACTTTCGCCCCAAACCTAGCCTCCACGCCACGGAGAGGAGCGGCAGCGCCGATGACGATCAAAGGGAAAGCCTATATCGCCGGCGCGTTCGAGCATCCGACCCGCAAGGCTCCGGACAAGTCGGTGGCGCAGCTCCACGCGGAATGCGCGAAAGGCGCGCTCGCGGACGCGGGCCTCACCAAGGACGACGTGGACGGGTATTTTTGCGCCGGCGACGCGCCGGGGATGGGCCCGCTCTCGATGGCGGACTACATGAACCTGCGGCTGCGCCATGTCGATTCGACCGACACCGGCGGCTCCTCCTACCTCGTGCATGTCGCGCACGCGGCCGAGGCGATCGCGCTCGGCAAATGCAGCGTCGCGCTGATCACCCTCGCCGGCCGGCCGCGCAGCGAAGGCATGGCAACGGGCACCGCGCCGCGGCCGGGCAACCCGGCGCAACCCGACATCCAGTTCGAGTACCCCTACGGCCCGACCGTGGTAAACATGTACGCGATGTGCGCGATGCGCCACATGTACCAATACGGCACCACGAGCGAAGAGCTCGCCTGGATCAAGGTCGCCGCCTCGCACCACGCGCAGCACAATCCGAACGCGATGCTGCGCGATGTCGTCACGGTGAAGGAAGTGCTCGACTCGCCGATCGTCGCCTCGCCGCTGCACCGGCTCGATTGCTGCGTCATCAGCGACGGCGGCGGCGCGCTCGTCGTCGTCGCGCCCGAGATCATGAAAAGCCTCAAGCGGCCGCGCGTGAAGATCATCGGCGCCGGCGAGGCGCCGAAAGGCCAGCTCGGCGGCGATGTCGATCTCACCTTCTCGGGCGCGCGATGGTCCGGCCCGCGCGCCTTCGCCGAAGCCGGCGTGACGCCGGCGGATATCCAATACGCCTCGATCTACGACAGCTTCACCATCACCGTGCTCATCCAGATCGAAGACCTCGGCTTCTGCGAAAAAGGCAAGGGCGGACGCTTCGTCGCCGACGGCAACCTGATCTCCGGCACCGGCAAGCTCCCTTTCAATACCGACGGCGGCGGCCTCTGCAACAACCACCCCGCCAATCGCGGCGGCATGACAAAGGTGATCGAGGCGGTGCGCCAGCTCCGCGGCGAAGCGAACCCTTCCGTGCAAGTGAAAAACTGCACGCTGGCACTCGCCCACGGAACCGGCGGCTCGCTCGGCACGCGCCACGGCAGCGCCACCCTCATCCTGGAACGGGAATGACCCCCATGGCAGACCGCCCGCTTCCCGCGCCCGAGCCCAACCCCGAGACCAAGCCCTACTGGGACGCGACGACAGAAGGAAAACTCCTTGTCCGGCGCTGCACCGCTTGCGGCCGCACACACCACTACCCGCGTACGCTCTGCCCCTTCTGCTTCAGCGACAAAACCGAATGGCAGACCACCTCGGGCAACGGCACCATCTACTCCTTCAGCGTGATGCAGCGCGCGCCCGTGCCCTACACCATCGCCTACGTCACGCTCGACGAAGGCACGACCATGATGACGAATATCGTCGATTGCGACTTCGATACAATCCGCATCGGCATGAAAGTCAGAGCAGTCTTCAAGCCAACCGAAGGCGGCCCACCGTTGCCGATGTTCACGCTCGCTTAAGGCCAGGGGGACGCTGTCCCCCTGGACCCCCTGCCAGGGTGTGGGACCCTGGACCCCGTTCGTTTTGGCGGCGGCCGAGGGCGGTTTGGACGCCGAGCGTTCGCTCGGCGTCCAAACCGCCCTCGGCCGCCGCCAAGCGAATGGGTTCCAAGGGCTCAGCCCTTGGCGGGGGTTCCAAGGGGGCAGAGCCCCCTTGGTCTTTAGCGGGCGTGCATATCGAGGAAGCGGGTGAAAGCGGTGCTGACGGGTTCGGGGGTTTGCAGGGCCATGAAGTGGCCGCTCTCCAGCGTGAGGAATTCGGCGCCCGGGATGGCGTGGGCCATGGGTTCCACGGTTTCGGGCGGGCGGAGCCGGTCGAGCGTGGCCGCGATGACGAGGGTGGGGCAGTGAATGGCGGAGAGGTCGGTGGTGAGGTCCGCGAGCATGCGGTTGATTGCGGCGTAGCTGGTTGGGTCGTTGCCGAGCCAGCGGGCGCGGAAGCGGCGGAAGCGGGCGGCGTCGGTGCGCAGTTGCGGCGGGTATGAGGCGGCGAGCGCGGCTTCGGCGATGGCGGCCATGCCGTGTTGTTCGACGGTAGCGGCGCGGGCGAGCGTGGCGGTGCGTCGTTCGCCGGTGACTTCGGTGGCGGGGCTGGTGACAATGAGGGCTTTGGTGCGTTCGGGGTGGCGAGCGGCGAAGGCGAGCGCGATGGCCGCACCCACGGCGGTGCCGGCGAGTGCGACCGGTTCGCGGATGGCGAGCGCGTCGAGGAGGGCGGCGAGGTCGTCGACCATGGTTTTCATTGGGAGCGGGGCACGGATTTTTTCGGAGAGGCCGGCGCCGCGCGTGTCATAGCGGAGCACGCGCCGGTTTGCCGCGAGCGCGGGCAGGACGTGGTCCCAGCTTTCGAGCGTGCCGCCCATTTCGTGCACGAGCACGAGGGTTTGGGCGCCGGCGCCGGAGAGGTCGTAGCGGAGCGCGGTTCCGTTGACTTCGATGAAGTCCATCGTGCGTTGGTCCATCAGGATGGGTGTGGCGGGACGAGGAGGGGGCGGCAGTCGGAAGAAAAGGAGAGCGGGGCGCCGGTGAGGTTTGCGAGCGCCTCGCGGGTGAGGTCGGGGACGATCTCGCGGACGAGGAAGCCTTGGTCCGTTATGTCGATTGTTGCGAGATCGGAATAAATGCGTTTGACGCAGGCGAGCGCGGTGAGCGGGAGGGTGCAGCGCGAGACGAGGCGGGGGCTGCCGTCGCGGGTCGTGTGCTCCATCACCACGCGGACGGCGCGCGCGCCGGCGGCGAGGTCCATGGCGCCGCCGACGAGCGGGCCTTTGTTGCCGCCGGGGCGGTCCCAGTTCGCGAGGTCGCCGTTCTCGGCGACCTCGAAAGCGCCGAGGACGGCGACGTCGATATGGCCGCCGCGGATCATGGCGAAGGAGGCGACGGAATCGACGATGGTGGCGCCAGGGCGCAGCGTGATGCGGCGGCTGCCGGCATCGACGAGGTCGGGATCGGCGAGCGAGGGGCTTGCGAGCGGGCCGGCGCCGATGACGCCGTTCTCGGCGTGGAAGAAAACTTCGCGTCCGGGCGGGAGGAAGTCGGCGATCGTCACCGGCAGGCCGAGGCCGAGATTGACGATCATGCCTTCCTCGAGGTCCTGGGCGGCGCGCCAGGCGATTCCCTTGCGGTCGAGCGGCATTTACGGTTGCTCCGCGGCGACGACGCGGTCGACGAAAAGGCCGGGGAGCTGGACGCCGGCGGGCGGGATGGGCTCGGGCGAGAGGGCGCGGACCTCGGCGATTGTGAGGCGCGCCGCACTCGCCATGGCGGGGCCGAAGTTCATCTGCGCGTAGCGGAAGGTGAGGTTGCCGAAGCGGTCGGCAAGATCGGCGCGGATCAGCGCGAGGTCGCCGCGGATCGCGGTTTCCAGGACGCAGTCCCGGCCGGCGAAGCGGCGTGTCTCCTTGCCCTCGGCAAGGGCGGTGCCGAAGCCGGTTGGCGTGTAGAAGGCGGGGATTCCCGCGCCGCCGGCGCGGATCCGTTCGGTGAAGGTTCCCTGGGGGACGCATTCGAGCTCGATCCGGCCCGCGGTCCAGAGGCGTTCGAAGGCGGACATTTCTTTCTCGTGCCCGCGCGCGGCCGAGGCGATCACCTTGCGCACGAGGCCCGCTTCGATCAGCTCGTGGGTTGTGGAGTAGCGGTGGGTGGCGGAGTTGACGACGAGTGTGAGGTCTTTCGGTGCGCGTGCGCAGAGCGCGCGGATGAGGACGTTGGGAAATCCGGCGCCGCCGAAGCCGCCGATCAGGACGATGGCGCCGTCCGCCACGTCGGCGAGCGCTTCGGCCGCCGAGGCGATGCGTTTGTCGATTGCCATTTCCCCCTCGTGCGTGCGGCGGGACGTTATGGCTGCGCGGGGGTTCGGGCAAGCCAGAGCGTGATCGCCGAAGGCGGAACGCCGGAGGCGTGAATCACGCGACAAGACAAGCAGCGAGAGCGGGATGGGTGAGCGGAGGCGAACCCATTCGGCTGTCGCTGGACGGGGGAGGGTGGGTATGGGAGGGTTCGCGGGCGATGAAGCTGCATTGGTCGCCGCGGTCGCCGTTCGTGCGCAAGGTGATGATCGTCGCGTACGAGACGGGGCTTGTGGGACGCATCGAATGTGTGCGCACCGTGGTTGCGGCGACGGCGCCGCATGCCGGGCTGATGGCCGAGAACCCGCTTTCCAAGCTGCCGACGCTGGTGCTCGACGACGGCACGGCGGTTTATGATTCGCGGGTCATCTGCGAATATCTCGACACGCTGCATGCGGGGCCACGGCTTTTCCCCGCGAGGTTTCCCGAGCGGCTGGTGGCGCTGAGGCGCCAGGCGCTCGGCGATGGGATGCTCGATTTCCTGCTGCTCTGGGTGGGGGAGCGAGGCCGTCCCGAGGGGCTGCAATCGGCGCCGCATCTCGCGGCCTATCGGGCGAAGCTTGGGGCGTCGCTGGTGTTGCTCGAACGGGAGGCGGAGGCGCTGGGCGAGGGGCCTTTCGGGATCGGGCAGATCGGCATCGGCACCGCGCTCTCCTATCTCGACTTCCGCTTCGCGGGCGAGGAATGGCGGCGCGGTTGCCCGGGATTGGCCGCGTGGCACGAGGGGTTCGCGGCGCGGGCCTCGGTGCGGGCGACCGAGCCGGTGGACGACACGGATGCAGCCGATGGAGGCGCCGGCTTTTAGCTCACGGTGATTCGCGGGCCGGGGGTGGCGGCGGCGAGGCGCTGCTCGACCGCCTCGGCGACGCGGGCGGCGATGGCGGCGAAGGCCTGGGCGGCGGCGCCGTCGGGCTCGGACGCGGCGATCGGCGTGCCGCGATCGCCGGTCTCGCGGATCGCGAGCAGGAGCGGCACCTCGCCGAGGAAGGGGACGCCGAGCCGGGTTGCCTCCTTGCGCGCGCCGCCATGGCCGAAGATGTCCGCCCGCTCGCCGCAATGGGGACAGGTGAAGAAGCTCATGTTCTCGACCAGGCCGAGCACGGGCACGTGCGTGCGCTCGAACATGCGCACGCCGCGGCGCGCGTCGATCAGGGCGATGTCCTGCGGGGTCGAGACGATGACGGCGCCGGCGAGCTTGACGCGCTGGGCCATGGTGAGCTGGGCGTCGCCGGTGCCGGGCGGCATGTCGACGATCAGGAAGTCGAGCTTGCCCCAGGCGACCTGGCCGAGCATCTGCTCGAGCGCGCCCATCACCATCGGGCCGCGCCAGATCATCGGCGTTTCCTCCTCGACCATGAAGCCGATGGACATCGTGGCCAGGCCCCAGGCGGGAATGGGCTTGAGCTTATCGCCCGCCATCTCGGGCTTGCGCGCAAGCCCGAGCATGCGGGGCAGGCTGGGGCCGTAGATATCGGCATCGAGGAGGCCGACGCTGTGGCCGAGGCGGGCGAGCGCCACGGCGAGATTGACCGCGACGGTGGATTTGCCGACGCCGCCTTTGCCGGAGGCGACGGCGACGATTGCGCGGACCTCGGGAAGCAGGGGCTCGGCGTGGCGCCCTGGATGTTGGGGCGGGGATTGGGGCGCGGGGGCGCGGTGGGCGGTCAGCACCGCCGAGGCGTTGGTGATCCCCGGCTGGCGGGCCAGCGTTGCCTCCACGGCCTTGCGCACGGGCTCCATCGCAGCGGCGCGCTCGCGGGGGACGGCGAGCGCCACCTGGACGAGGCTGCCCTTGAGCTCGATCCCCTCGACCAGGCCGGCGGCGACGATGTCCTTCCCGCTCGCCGGATCGACGATGGTCCTGAGCGCCTCGCGCAGCGCTTCGGTTCTGGCCTCGCTCATCGGCTTGCCACCTTCCGCGGACCCCCGGTATCATCAGGCCGCGCGCGATATATCGCGCCTCGCCGCCCGGCTGCCAACCGCAGCCCCGGCGCTTCCCTTACGAGGAGTTCTCCCCCGCCCGATGGCCTGGAACAGCGGTGGCGGCGGCCCATGGGGCGGGCCGGGTGGCGGTTCGCCTCCGGGCGGCCGCCCGCCCGGTGGATCGCCGCCCGGCGGCCCGTGGGGCGGCGGCGGCAGGCGGCGGCCGCAGCTCCCGGACCCCGAGCAGCTGCTCGCGCGCCTGCTCGCATGGCTGCGGGGCTTGCTGCCCGGAAAGTGGCGGGGCCCGCAGCTGCCGGGGCTGCCCGGGGGCGGGCTTTCCTCCGGCCGGCTGGCGGGCATCGGCGCCGCGGTCGTCGTGCTGATCTGGCTGGCCAGCGGATTCTATGTCGTGCAGCCGGACCAGCAGGGGGTGGTGCTGCGCTTCGGCGCCTTTGCCGGCACGACCTATCCCGGCCTCAACTATCATCTGCCCTGGCCGATCGAGGAGGTGCTGCTGCCGGCGGTGACGCGCGTCAACCGCATTGAGATCGGCTACCGCTCGCCTTCCGTCCAGCCGGGTGCTGCGCCGCCGCCGCCCCAGGACGTGCCGGCCGAAAGCCTGATGCTCACCGGCGACCAGAACATCGTCGATATCAACTTCGCCGTGTTCTGGCGCATCGCGAATGCCGAGCAGTACCTGTTCGTGATCCGCCACCCCGAGGCGACCATCAAGGCGGTGGCCGAGAGCGTCATGCGCGAGGTGGTGGGCCACAGCCAGATCGAGCCCCTGCTCACCACCGCGCGCGCCTCGGTCGAGACCGAGGTGCGGCGGGACATGCAGGCGATCCTCGACCAGTACGGCGCCGGGGTGGAGATCACGGAGGTGCAGCTTCTCAAGGTCGATCCGCCGCCCGAGGTGATCGACAGCTTCCGCGACGTGCAGCGCGCCGGCACCGATGCGGACCGCGCGCGCAACAACGCCGAGGGCTACCGCAACGACATCGTGCCGCGCGCCCGCGGCGATGCGGCGCGCCTCGTCGCCGAGGGCGAGGCCGCCAGGGCCTCCGATATCGCGGCCGCGACCGGGAATGCCCAGCGCTTCCTCTCGGTGCTCGCCGCGTACCGGCTGGCGCGGTCGATCACGCTCGACCGGCTCTATCTCGACACCATGCAGAAGGTGCTGGGCGAGGCGCACACGATCGTGCTCGGCTCGGGCGCCGACCGGCTGCTGCCGCTGCTTTCGCTGCCGGGGCAATCGGCGGCGGCGAGCCCGCCGGCGGCGGCCGCGGCGGCGGCGGCGAAGGCCACGCCATGAGCGCGCGCTACTGGGCCGCTCTGGTTGCGGTGGTGCTGATCCTGTTCGTCGGCTCGAACGCGCTCTTCACCGTGCCGCAGATCAACGAGGCGCTGATCACGCAGTTCGGCAAGCCGGTCCGCGTCGTCACCACGCCCGGGCTGCACGTGAAGCTGCCGTTCGTCCAGGAAGTGATCGAGTTCGACCGCCGGCTGCTCGACTACGAGCTGCCGAGCGAGGAGGTGATCCTGGGCGATCAGCAGCGGCTGGTGGTGGACGGGTTCGCGCGGTTCCGGATCACCAATCCGCTCGCCTACTATCAGGCGGTGGGGGCGACCGAGGAGGGGATTCGCGCCCGGCTGGGCTCGATCCTCGGCTCCTCCTTCCGCCGGGTGCTCGGCAACGAGACGCTGCCGGCCGTTCTCTCGACCGCGCGCAACCGGATCATGGGCGAGATCCGGAGCGGGGTGAACGAGGCGATGCAGGGCTTCGGCATCACCATCGAGGACGTGCGCATCCGCCGGGCCGATCTGCCCGAGGCGAACACCGAGGCGGTGCTGGCGCGGATGCAATCGGAGCGCGAGCGGGTGGCGGCGCTGGTGCGCGCCGACGGGGCGCAGGCGGCGACCGTGATCCGCGCCGATGCGGACCGCGAGCGCACGATTCTGCTGGCGCAGGCGAGCGCGAAGGCGCAGGCGCTGCGCGGCGAGGGCGAGGCGCAGGCGATCACCATCCTGGCCAAGGCGTACGGGCAGGATCCAAATTTCTTCAACATCTGGCGCACGCTTCAGGTCTATAGCGACGGGCTGGCGACGAGCCGGACCGAGCTGCTGCTGAGCCCCTCGACGCCGCTGCTCCGCTACCTCAGCACGCCGCCCGAGCCGGGGCGCGGCGCCCGCGCCCGCACATCCCTGAGGCCGGGCGCGAGCCGCGGCCGCTTCCCCTTGCCGCGCCACCATCGGCCAGCGCACAATTGGCTCCGGGTTCGGCGCCGCTGGGGCGCCGCCGTACGAGCCTCCCGCACCGACCCGGCGGGGCCGGCTCGAAGGATTTGAATTTCCATGCGTTCACGGTTCCTGCTCCTTGCCCCGACCGCCCTCTTCGGACTGTCGCTTCTCCTGGCGGGCGCGCCCGGCGCGGTGGCGGCGAGCGGGCCGGCCGCGGCGCCTGCGTTCCCGGCGCCGCCGAGCTTCGCCGACCTGGCCGCCCGGCTGCTGCCGGCGGTGGTGAATGTCGCCAGCACCGAGACTGTTTCGTCTTCAGGGGATCAGGGGCAGGGAGAACCAGCCTTGCCGCCGCTGCCGCCCGGCTCGCCGCTCGAGAAGTTCTTCCACGATTTCATGAACCACGACCAGGGCGGGAATGCGCCGCCGCCGCCCGACCGGCTGCAGAGCCTGGGCTCGGGCTTCATCATCGATCCGTCGGGCCTCATCGTCACCAACAACCATGTCATTGCCGGCGCGCAGCAGATCACCGTGACGCTGCATGACGGGACCGTGCTGCCGGCGACGCTGGTCGGGCACGACGAGCGCATGGACCTCGCACTCCTGCGCGTGCACGCCAAAGGTCCCCTGCCCGCCGTCGCGTTCGGCGATTCGGACCATATCCGGGTGGGCGATTGGGTGCTCGCGATCGGCAATCCCTTCGGCCTCGGCGGCACGGTGACGGCGGGGATCGTCTCGGCGCGCGGGCGCAATCTGAACGAGGGCCCGTACGACGACTTCATCCAGACCGACGCGCCGATCAACCGCGGCAATTCCGGCGGCCCGCTCTTCGACATGGCGGGGCAAGTCATCGGCATCAACACGGCGATCTTCTCGCCGTCGGGCGGCTCGGTCGGCATCGGCTTCTCGATCCCCTCCAATATCGCCGAGCCGGTGCTCGCCCAGCTCCGCGAGTTCGGCCATGCAAGGCGCGGCTGGCTCGGGGTGCGCGTCCAGGAGGTGACACCCGACATCGCCGCGAGCCTCGGGCTCAAATCGGCCGAGGGCGCGCTGGTCGCCGGCGTCAATGCCGGCGGGCCGGCGGAGAAGGCGGGCGTCAAGGCCGGCGATGTCATTCTTTCCTTCGACGGCAAACCGGTGAAGGACATGCACGCGCTGCCGCTGATCGTCGCCGAAACGACGATCGGCGCGAGCGTTCCGGTCGAGGTTTGGCGGCATGGCAAGACGGACACGTTGAAGGCGACGGTTGCCGAGCTCCAGCCCGAGACGAAGGCGGCCGCCACCACGCCCGCGCCCAATGCGGCGCCGCCGGAGACGGCGATCGCCTCGCTGGGCCTGAGCCTCGCACCGCTCTCCGCCAAGGTTCGCGACCAGTATCATCTCGGCGCCGATCAGAAGGGCGTGGTGGTGACCGCGGTGAGCCCGGGCGGCCCGGCTGCCGCGCGCGGGCTCAAGCCCGGGGACGTGGTGCTCGAGGTGCAGCAGCAGGAGGTGAGCTCGCCGGCGGACGTGGTGGAGCGGCTCGACGCCGTGCGCCGCGAGGGCCGCCCGTCGGTCCTGATGCTGATCCAGCGGGGCAGCGTGATGAATTGGGTGCCGCTGCCGCTCTCCGGCTCCGGAGGCTCCGGCAAGGTCTCGCCGGGCTAACTGGGAGGATGGCGCCCCGCGTCGATCCGGTACGCTCGGATCCGAGCCTGCCCGAAAAGACCGCCGTCCTCGTGATCGGCGGCGGCATCATCGGCACCGCGACCGCCTTCTTCCTCGCCCGCAAGGGAGTGCCCGTGGTCCTTTGCGAGAAGGGCGAGATCGGGGCCGAACAGTCGAGCCGCAACTGGGGCTGGTGCCGCAAGATGGGGCGCGATCCGCGCGAGATCCCGCTCGCGGCCGAAAGCCTCCGTCTCTGGGGCGAGATGAACGCGCTCACCGAGGCCGAAACGGGATTCCGCCGCTGCGGGATCGTCTATCTCTGCAAGACGCAGGCGGAGATGGAAAGGCGCGAGGCGTGGCTCGAGCATGCGCGCCCCTACCAGCTCGACAGCCGGCTGCTTTCCAGGGCCGATCTCAAGTCCCTCTACCCCGCGATCGAGGGCGAGTGGGCGGGCGGGCTCTACACGCCGAGCGACGGGCGCGCCGAGCCCACCAAGGCAGCACCGGCGATCGCCGAGGCGGCGCGGCGGCTGGGCGCCACCATCCTCACGCGATGCGCGGTGCGCGGCATCGAGACGACGGGCGGGCGCGTCAGCGCCGCGGTGACCGAGAAGGGACGGATCGCCTGCGAGCGGGTGGTGCTGGCGGGCGGGGTGTGGTCGCGCCTCTTCACCGGCAATCTCGGGCTGCGGCTGCCGCAGCTCCGCGTCGTCTCCGCGGTGATGCGCACCGAGAAGCTCGACGGCGGGCCGGACATCTCGGCCGCAGGCGACGGCTTCGGGTTCCGCAAGCGCCTCGACGGCGGCTACACGGTGGCGAGCTGGAGCAGCAACCGCTTCGATCTCACGCCCGACGCGTTGCGCTTCTTCGCCGATTTCCTCCCGGCGCTCCGCCTCGAGCGCCGGTCGCTGCGGCTGCGCATCGGCCGCCCCTTCATCGACGCGTGGCGGACGAAACGGAAGTGGGCGCTCGACGAGACGACGCCGTTCGAGCGCGTGCGCACGCTCGACCCCGCGCCCGATGAGGCCATTCTCGCCCAGGCGCGGAAGAATATCGGCACCACCTTCCCGGTGTTCCGCAACCTCCGCGTGGCCGAGACATGGGGCGGGGCGATCGACGTAACGCCGGACGCGGTGCCGGTGATCTCGCCCGTCGATGCGGTGCCGGGCTTCTTCATCGCCACCGGCTTCTCGGGGCACGGATTCGGCATCGGCCCCGGCGCCGGCCGACTGGCGGCCGACCTCGTGAGCGGCGATACGCCGGTGGTCGATCCAACACCGTTCCGGTTCTCCCGCTTCACCGACGGCTCGCGCCCGCAGCCCTCGCCGTTGCTATGAAGACCAGGGGGACGCTGTCCCCCTGGACCCCCTGGCAAAGGCGGAGCCTTTGCAATCCATTCTCTTGGCGGCCGCTGAGGGCCGGTTTGGCTTTGCGCATGCTGCGCAAAGCCAAACCGGCCCTCAGCGGCCGCCAAAACGAACGGGTTCCAAGGGCTCAGCCCTTGGCGGGGGTTCCAAGGGGGCAGAGCCCCCTTGGCCTTCCTTGACAGCGCGCGGCGGTTCCGCCTTCATGGAGCGGAGGTGATGGGGTCCACCTTGTAACCGCCCGCGGGGCTGATGACTCCTCCGTTGGAAGTCCGTGCGACGGAGGGGTTTTTGGCGTTCCGCGATAGTCTTCTGCAAATCGCGCAGGTGCTGGCTGTGCTGGTGCTGGCGCCGTTGCTGCAGGGCATCGTTCATCAGTTCGAGGAGCGCATCGAGCGCGGGCAGGGGCCGGGCATCTTCCAGCCTTACCGCGACCTTTGGAAGTTGTTCCACAAGCGGAACATTATGCCGGAGACGGCCTCGTGGCTGTTCTGGGCGGCGCCGATCACCGCCTTCACCTGCATGATGATCGTGCCGATCCTGATCCCGGTGCTCACCAACTATCCGCTGCCGCTCTCCGACATGGGCGATATCCTGGGCGGCGGGCTAATCCTCACGCTCGGCTCGTTCATGATTGTGCTGGCCGGGCTCGACAGCGGGAGCGCCTATGGCGGCATCGGCTCGAGCCGGGCCGTGATGGTGACGATCCTTGCCGAGCCCACGCTGATCCTTGTCTTCATCGGGATCACGCTGCTCGCCAAGGCGATGCTGCCCTTCGTCGTCAACCACCTGCTCGTCGCCAGCCCGGCGGCGTATTGGAGCCCGCAGCATCTCTTCCTGGTCGCCGCGTTCTTCATTTTGCTGCTGACCGAGACGGACCGGCTGCCGATCCATTCGGCGACGCATATCGAGGTCTATATGATCGAGGAGGCCCGCATCCTCGAATATGCGGGACCGCTGCTCGCCCTGCTGCGCTGGGCGGGGATGATGAAGCAGTTCATCCTCTATACGATCTTCTGCAACGTGCTCTTCCTGCCCTGGGGGCTCTCGGTGAAGGGCACCGCGGTTGGTGCCGTGGCTGCTTCGGTCGCGCTCATGCTGAAATTCACGCTGGTTGCCTGCGCGGTCGTCTTCGTGGAGACCTCCCAGTCGCGGCTTCGCTTCTATCGCTACCAGGAACCGCTTGCCGCGTCCTTTTTGCTGGCGGTGCTTTCCATCATCGGTTCGCAGCTGAGCTGACGCACGTGCTGCTCGCTCATCTCGACCCCCTCGCCTCCTCCGTCTTCAGCCTGATCGCGATCGCGAGCCTGCTCCTTTCCTTCGTCATGCTGGGCTCGCGGTGGCTGCGGCATTATCTCTATGCGTTCGGCGCCCAGTCCTGGCTGATCGCCATCCTTTCGGCGAGCGTCGGCTACTACGCCCATTTTCCCGAGCTCTATCTGATCGCGATCCTCACCTTCCTGTTTCGCGGGCTGCTGCTGCCCTATCTTTTGCTGCGCATCATCCGCCGGCTCAGCGTGCCGCGCGAGTTGCACGAGGTGCTTCGGCCGAGTTCCGCGCTGGTCGTCGGAGCGCTCAGCGTCGTCTTCGCGCTTGTGGTCGCGCACAGCATTTCGGCGGAGCTGAACCTGGCGGGCACGATCGCCGCACTCGCGCTCACCGTCATGCTCTCGATGAAGCTGATCGGCTTCCTCATTCTCGCGGCGCGGCAGGAGGCGATCAGCCAGATCCTCGGCCTGCTGATCCTGGAGAACGGCATCTTCTTGGGCTCGCAGATTCTCGTGCCCGGGATGCCGCTTTTGCTCGAGGTCGTCATCCTCTTCGATCTGCTGATCGTGGTTGCGTGCTTCGGCGTGCTGGTGCGCTACCTGATGGCGCACGCCGGCACGACGAGCAGCCGCGAGCTGCGCCGGCTGGTGGGCTGAGCGATGCTCGGGCTTGCCCTGATCGCGGTGCTGGCGCCGGTTGCGGCGATCCTATTGATCGGCGTCACCCGGCGGCCGAGGCTCGCGGAGCTTTTCAATCTCGCGGCGGCCGTGATCGCGTTCCTGGCGACATTGCCGCTGCCGGTGCTCACGGCGATGCGCGGCCCGCATGTCTTCTGGGGCAGCGCGCTCATCATCGACCCCTTGGGCGCCTGGATCGGGCTTTGCACCAGCATCGTCTATCTGCTCGCCTCGATCTACGCCGTCGGCTACATGCGCATGCTCGGCGAGGACGAGCGGCTGCCGCGATTCTATGCGCTCTTCGCCGCTTTCGGGCTTTCGATGCTGATCGCGCCGATGATGAACAATCCGGGCCTCTACTGGATCGCGATCGAGCTCACGACGCTCGTCAGCACCTTCCTGGTCGCCTTCGAGCACGCGCCAGAGGCGATCGAGGCGGGGTGGAAATACATCATCATCGTCTCCGGCGGCCTCAGCCTCGCCCTGCTCGGCACCGTGCTCGCCTACTGGAACGGCAGCTTCGTGCTCGGCGCGCGCTATGACATGACCTGGGCGTCGCTCGCGCGGATCGCGCCGCACCTCAATCCCATGCTGGCGCTGCTTTCCTTCCTCCTGGTGCTGATCGGCTTCGGGACCAAGGTCGGGCTGGCGCCGATGCACACCTGGCTTCCCGATGCGCACAGCGAGGGCCCGGCGCCGGTTTCGGCGATGCTCTCGGGCGCGCTGCTCAACACCGCCATGGGCGGCATCCTGCGCTACCTCGTGGTTGCGGATGCCGCCGGGGTGGGACGGATCTCGCATGGCGTGCTGATCGGGCTCGGGGCGTTCTCGCTCTTCGTCGCCGCGTTCTTCATCGTTCGCCAGGAAGGCATCAAGCGGCTGATGGCCTATTCGAGCGTCGAGCATATGGGCGTGATCGCGCTCGGGTTCGGCTTCGGCGGCCCGTTCGGCATCGCCGGCGCGCTCTATCACATGCTCAATCATTCGCTGAACAAATCGCTGATGTTCTTCGGCGCGGGCAATGTGATGCGGAGCTTCGGGACGAAGGAGATCGGCGAGATAGGCGGCGTGGGCCTGCGCTTTCCCGTGATGGGCGCGCTCTGGCTGGCCGGCGCGGTGGCGATCACCGGGGCGCCGCCCTTCGGGCTCTTCCAGGCCGAATTCTCCATCCTGCGCGGCGGGCTCGCGGGGGGGCACGTTCTTCCGGTGCTCATCATGTGCGTGCTGCTGATCGTGATCTTCATCGGCTTCCTCAATCATTTCCGTGTCATGTACTATGAGCCCGCGGTGCCCGGCGGGGCGGAGGCGGCAAGGCTCAGCGCCTGGTGCACGGTGCCGATGTGGTTCGCACTCGCGCCCGTGCTGCTGCTCGGACTCTGGTGGCCCGACGCGCTCTGGAGCTATTTCGCGACGATCGCGCATACGCTCGGCGGCGTGCGATGAAGGGAACCGTGGTCGCTGACGCCGCGCCTCATGAAGTGCGCCCGGCCCTTGAAGGATTGTTGGAAGCGGGCGGGCGGGCGCAGATGATCTATGCCTGGCACCCCGAGCCGGGCCGCCTCGAGCTCCGCTATCTCGCCACTCCCGCAGGGCGTGAGGGTTTCCGCATGTGGCGCTGCACGCCGGGGGAGGAGATGGCGAGCCTCGCCGATCTTGCACCGTTGTTCGGCTGGTACGAGCGCGAGATCATGGATCTTTTCGGCTTGCCGTTCCGCGGCAACCCCGAGCCCTATCGCCTCGTGCTGCATGAGGGCATTCCGCCTGCGCCGCCTCCCTTCTCGCCCGCGGCGCGCGGCGAGGCGCTGGTTCCGACGGGAAGCCGGCGCCATCGCGCGCCGGCAGATCGACGCGCCCGAGGTGCAGGAGCTGCCGTTCGGGCCGGTGCGCGCCGATGTCTTCGAATCGGCGGAATTCCTTTTCTTCTATCTCGGCGAGCGGATCATCCACTATCAGCCGAGCCTCTTCTTCAAGCATCGCGGGATGGAGAAAAGGTTCGAGGGGCGCACGCCGGCGGCGGGCGTCGTGCTCGCCGAGCGGGTCTCGGGCGTCGGCAGCCTCGCCCATGCGCTCGCCTATTGCCAGGCCGTGGAGGCGGCGGCCGAGTGCATCGTGCCGCCACGGGCGGCCGGCCTTGCGGGTGCTGCTCGCCGAGCTCGAGCGACTCTACAATCATCTTCATTATCTCGGACATCTCGCCGGCACGACGACGCTCAAGGTGGGCGAGGCGCAGGGCAAGCTGCTCGAGGAGCGCGCCAAGCAGATCAACGCCCGGCTTACCGGGAGCCGGTTCCTGCGCAGCCTGCTGGTGCCGGGCGGACTGCGCCGCGACCTCGACCCGAAGCCATGGCTCGGCGAGGCGCTCGAGGCGCTGCGCGAGGAGATCGGGGCTTACGCGAGGCTGCTCGAGCGTTCCGAGAGCTATCTCGACCGGTTGATCGGGACCGGCATCCTCGAACGCGAGGTCGCCTTCGACCAGGGCGCGACAGGGCCGGTCGACCGCGCGTCCGGCCTCGACCGCGACCTTCGCCGCGATCATCCCTATGCCGCCTATGGTGCGCTCGAGTTCGAGGTCCCCGTCGAGCAGGCGGGCGATGCCGAGGCGCGCGCCAAGGTGCGGACCGGCGAGATCGGCGCCAGTCTCGCCTTGATGCAGCGCGTGCTGCTGCTGTTGCCGGACGGGCCGGTGGCGGCCGCCGCGGTGCCGCCGCCGGGCAGCGAGGGGCTGGGGTGGGCGGAATCGCCGCGCGGCACGCTCTTCTACGCCGTCCATATCGGGGCCGACGGACGGCTCGCGCGGGTGAAGATCAAGTCGCCCTCGTTCTCCAACTGGCGCGCCTTTCCCTTCACCGTCCATGAGACGAACATGATGGACTACGCGATCAACGAGGCGAGCTTCGGCCTCACCATCGCCGGTTGCGATCGTTAGGAAATCGCAATGGCGTTCTGGACCTTCTTCGGGCTCGGGCAAGGCAAGGTCACCACCGCCTGGCCCGCGCCCGGCGGCAAGGACGGGCAGGAGGGCCTCCTCGGCATGCCGCGATTCGATGCGGCGCTTTGCGTGCCCGACTGCCGTGCCTGCGCCGATGCCTGCCCGACCGCGGCGATCGCCGAGGACGCGGACGGCGGCATCACCGTCGATTACGGGCGGTGCGTCGTGTGCCAGCTCTGCACGGAAGCCTGCCCCACCGGGGCGATGCAGCCCTCTTCGGACTGGGCGTTCGGCGTGCGAAGGCGCGAGGACCTCGTGCTCGGCGCCGAATCCGCGCCGGCGCCGCAACTCGGGACCGGCGCGTTCCGCCGCAGCCTGCATATCCGCCATGTCGATGCGGGCTCGTGCAACGGCTGCGAGTTCGAGCTCCGCGCGCTCAACAACCCGTTCTACAACCTCCATCGGCTCGGGATATTCTTCACCGCCTCGCCGCGATCGGCGGACCTTCTGCTGGTCACCGGGCCGGTCACGCATGCGATGCTGGAGCCGTTGCGCGCGACGTACGCGGCGATGCCCGAGCCGCGCTGGGTGATGGCAGTCGGGACCTGCGCGGTTTCGGGCGGCATCGCCGAGGGCGGGTACGCGTGCGGCCACGGGCTCGAGGGCGTGCTGCCGGTCGATCTCTATTTGCCGGGATGTCCGCCCAACCCGGCGGCGATCATCGAGGCGCTGCTGGTTTTCCTGGGGCGCGTGCCACAGCGCGTGCGTGGCGGTCGAATTGGGGGAGGCCGGCTTGGCGAATGACCTGCTCGCCGCGGCGGCGCTCTTCTGGCTCGCCGCGGCGATTCTTGGCCTGGCGGGCCTTGCCGCGCTCGGGCGCGCAGCGCTCGCACTCGGCGCCGCGGCGGGGATCGCGGCTGCGCTGGCGGGAATTCCGTTCGGCACGGAGAGCCTCGTGTTGCCGCTCTCCTTCGCGGGCTCCGCGGTCCGCTTCGTCATGGCCCCGGAGGCGCTCTGGCTGTTCGGGTTCGGGCTCGTCCCGGCTCTGCTTGCCGCCGTCAACGGCACGCCGGCGCCGCACGGACGGGGCGGATGGGTGTTCGGGGTTGCGGTGAGCCTGCTCGGCGCGCTCGGCGTCTTCGGCTTGCAGCAGGGCGCTGCGTTTCTCGTGGCCTGGGAGCTGATGAGCCTCGGCGGCGCGGCCATGCTGCTCTCGGAGCGGCTGACGGCCGCGCCCGGCCCGCCGGTGCTCTTCATGCTGGGCCTGCTTGGAGGTGGGTTCGGTGGCGCTCCTGCTCGGCGTGCTTCTGCTTGCCGATCGCGCGGGCGGGCTCGACTTCCTCGACTTCGCGCAGGCGGCGCCGCTGCTGCCCGGGGCGCTGCGCTTCGCGGTGAGCGCGCTGCTGCTCGCGGGCTTCGGCGCCAAGCTCGGCCTGCTGCCGTTTTACGAATGGTATCCCGGCGCCTATGCGAGCGGCAGCGGCGCCTCGGGCGCCGTTCTCTCCGGCGTGGTGCTCAATGCCGCCTTCTTCGGCCTGAGCCACGCCGCGCTCGGCTGGCTGCCGGGATCGACGGGCCCGGCCTCGGTCGGCGTCGGGCTGCTCGTTGTCACGGCCGGCACGCTCTCGGCCCTGCTTGCGGTGCTCTACGCCTTCCAGTCGGACGACTGGCGCGCGCTGCTCGCCTTTTCCTCGGCCGAGAACGCGGCGATCGCCGTGGTCATGCTGGGTGCGGCGCTGCTTTTCCGCAGCGAGAGCGAGGGCGATCTCGCGGGGCTCGCCTGGACGGTGGCTCTGCTGCACCTCGCTGGCCATTCGCTGGCCAAGGGCGGCCTCTTCCTGGCCGCGGACGGCGCGGCGCGGGCCAGCGGCACCTACGCGATCCGCCATGCGAGCCTCACCCGGCGCGCCTCGTGGATCTTCGGGGTGGGCGCGCTCTTCTGCGCGATGAGTCTCGCGGCGATGCCGCCCCAGGCCGGCTTCGTCTCCGAATGGTTCGTGTTCCAGACCGTTTTCCAGGGGTTTCATTTGACCGGGCTGGCGCCGCGGCTCGCACTCGCGCTTGCCGGCGCTGGGCTTGCGCTCACCGCGGCGGTCGCTTTTGCTACCTTCATCAAGCTCTTCGGCCTCGGCGTCCTCGGCTACGGCAATCACGCGCGCAACACCGTCCCGCCCGGGATCGCGCTTTCGACCGGGTCGCTGGGATTGGGCGTGCTGGCGCTGGCGGTCGGGATGCCGGCATGGCTGCCGGCGCTCAACTGGGCGACGCTCGCGGAGTTCGCGAGCCCGGCGGCCGCTTCCATGCATGACGGGCTGCTGCTGGTGCCGCTGACCGCGAAGTTCGCCTTCATCTCGCCCACGATGCTGGTGATCGTGGGCCCGCTGCTCGCGCTCGTCCCGGTGGGCGCGCTCGTCCTTTCGCGCGGCTTCGCCGCGCGCCGCGTGCCGGTGTGGTACGGCGGGCTCCCGCAAGACCCGGTCGCGGCGGCGACGACCTCGCTTACTTTCTCCAACGCGCTTCGGACTTTCCTGAGCTTCATCTACCGACCCGTCGAGGAGACCGAGCGCGAGACGCGCGCCCGCCGCTACTTCGTCACCCGGCTCGAATTCACCCACGACGTGGCGCCGGTGTTCGGGCCGCTGCTCTTCGCCCCGATCGAGCGGACCGTCGTCTTCGTCGCGCGAAAGCTTCGCGCCTTGCAGTCGGGCGATCTCAACTTCTATCTCGCGCTGATCGGGCTGCTCCTCGTCGTCATCCTCGTTCTCACCTTGCTTTAGGACAATGCCTCCGAATGTGGACCTATATCGCGATCGCCATCGGCGGCACGCTCGGCTGCTGGGCGCGCTACGCCATGACGAACCTCGTGCAGGCGGTTTACGGCCGTGATTTCCCCTACGCGACGCTCAGCATCAATGTGCTGGGCGCCTTCGTCATGGGCTTCCTCTTCATCGAGACGCTGGAACGGCTCACCGTCTCGCCCGCGGTCCGTGCCGGAATCCTCACCGGCGCGCTCGGCGGCTTTACGACTTTCTCGACCTTCGAGATGGAGACGCTTCTGCTTGCCGAGCAGGGAGACGTGGCGAAGGCGCTGCTCTACGTGTTCCTTTCCGTCGGACTCGGATTCCTCGCCGCGTTCGGCGGCGCCTACATCGCCCGGAATCTCAGAGCGTGTTCACGTTGAGTGAACACGCTCTAGCATTGTTTTTCCGATCAGATTCACGCGCTCCTGGATCGCTGCGCGATCCAGTCAAGCGCGATCTGATCTAATAACCGGGAGGAAACATGGACGATGAGGTGACGGTGGTGCGCATCTACCTCCATGAGGCGGACCACGGAAAGCGCAAGACGCTGATGCAGGAGGTGCTGAGCCTGCTCGCCGATCAGCATCGCGTGCAGGGCGTCGTCGTCTTTCGCGGAATCGCGGGACTGGGCGCCGGCGGCGAGGTGCGCGCCTCGGATCTGCTGCGCCTCAACGTCGATCTGCCGGTGGTGATCGAGTTCTTCGACCGGCCGGCGGTGGTCGACGCGGTGCTGGGCGCGCTCGAGGGCATGGTCCCCAAAGGCCATGTCGTCGCGTGGCGTGCCGGACGGCGCTGATCGGCCGCGCACCAAGATCCGCGGGCAAACCGGAGGACATCACGCATGCCAAGAACCCGTCTGCTTCTTTGGGCCGCCGCGTTCGCGCTGGGCGCAGGCTCCGCGCTTGCGGGCGCGCTGACGCGCGCCGACGTCGAAGCCGCGATTCGTTCCGCCGGGCCGGGCCATCCCGTCGATTTCGCCGGGCGCTCTCTCGCCGGCGCGGATCTCTCGGGCCTCGACCTCGCCGGTGCCGACCTCGCGCACGCGGACCTCTACAACGTCAAGCTGGACGACGCCGATCTGACCGGCGCCGATCTTTCCGGGGATCGGCTCGATCTCGCCTGGCTCATGCGCACGAACCTCACGCGGGCCAATCTCTCGGGCGTGCTGCTCCACGGCCCGATCACCGCGCCGGGCATGGAGGACGTGCCGAAGGACGCGCCGATCCTTGTCGGCGCCAACTTCTCCGGTGCAGAGATCATTGCCCGCCTCAACGGCGATGCCGAAGGAGCGAACTTCTCCCATGCCGATCTCGGCGCGGACATCCGCAACCAGTCGATGGGGATCCTGCATAGCGACTTCAACAACGCCAATCTGCGCCACGCGAACTTCGAGGGCGCGAACCTCGCTTATGCGACCCTCCGCTTCGCGGACCTCACCGGTGCCGACCTCAGCGGAGCCAAGCTGCACTGGGCCGATCTGTCCGGTGCCGACCTCACCGGGGCGGATCTGACCGGCGCCGATTTCACCGACGCCGATCTGACGGACGCCGTGCTGGCGGGCGCGAAAGGCCTCGGCACGGCCAAGGGATTGAAGCGCTGATAGAGCGTGATCGCCGAAGGTGGAATCGGGGCGCCCCGCGAACTCGTTCGCGGGGACCCCGGCACCGAAGGCGTGAATCACGCGAGAAAACAAACAGCTAGAGCGGGATGAGTGAGCGGGAGCGAACGCATCCCGCTCTAGGCGTGCGCTCAGGGCGACATCACCAGGCCGCCATCGACGTGGATCGCCTGGCCGGTGACGTAGCCGGCGGCGGGGGAGACGAGGAAGGCGATGACCGCGGCGACGTCGTCCGGCAGGCCGAGCCGGCCGAGCGGAATCTTTTCCGTCTGCTTGCGGAACGTTTCCGGATCGAGCGCGGCATGCGCGCCTTCGTCCTTGCGGATCAAGCCCGGCACGACGGCGTTGACCGTCACGCGGGCGGGCGCGAGCTCGATCGCGAGCGCGCGGACCAGCGCCTCGAGCGCTGCCTTGGCCGCGGCGGAGGCGGGAAAGACCGGCTGGCCTGGGCGAAACAGATGGGCCGCGAAGCTGCTGACGGCGACGATCCGCCCGTCACTCGCGCGCGCGAGATGCAGCATC
Organism: uncultured Pseudomonadota bacterium; assembly: GCA_963745975.1. Classification (GTDB taxonomy): domain Bacteria; phylum Pseudomonadota; class Alphaproteobacteria; order Acetobacterales; family Acetobacteraceae; genus JAKAWQ01. The sequence continues at coordinate 39,456 of CAVUZJ010000005.1, read as the reverse complement.
GCCGATCGCGCCATGGCGAGAAAGGCCCCGGCGATGGTGGCGAAGGAGGAGGCGAGCGCCGCGTCGGAGAGATCGGCGGCCGGCGTGCGGTCGGCGAAGCCGGCATTGCTGATCAGCACATCGAGCCGGCCGAACCGCGCGATCGCGCGGGCGACGAGTGCGGCGCCGACGTGCGTGTCCTGAAGATCGCCGAGCATCGTCGCGACCTCGGCGCCGGCGCCGGCGCGCGGCAACGGCCACGGCCTCGAGCCCCGCCTCGTTGCGCCGCGAGTGCAGGAGCATGCCAACGAGGGCTGCGGCGAGGCGCGCGGCCGTTGCCGCGCCGATGCCGCTTGCCGCCCCGGTCAGCAGCACCACACGATCGAGCAGGCCGCTCATGGCGCGAGCTTGCCCCGCCCGTGCGCCGGAAGCTAGCCTCGCCCGCCGAAAGAAGGAGTACCGCCGTGTCCTTGCCGGAAGCCGACGCAGATGTTCGTTCTTCGCTCCTCGACTGGCTCGAGCGCTTCGCCGCCCATGTCCGCGCGGTGGACTTCGCCGCCGCCCGCCCGATGTGGGACGAGGAGGTCATCGTCTTCGGCACGCACCAGGACCTCGTGCAAGGCCGCGAGGCGGCGATCGCCAACCAGTGGCGCAATGTCTGGCCGCGCACCGAGGATTTTCGTTTCGACCTCGCGCGGACGCGGGTCCTCGCGGAGGCGGAGGGCAGCCTTGCCGTCGTCATCGCACCCTGGACGAGCATGGGTTTCGGGCCGGACGGGACTTCGTTCCCCCGGCCCGGCCGCGCCACGTTGGTCTTCCAACGGAGCGGCGATGAATGGAAGGTCGTCCATTCGCACATGTCGCTCCATCGCGGCGTGCCGCAGGAGAGCTTCGCCGACCGCCCGATCAAGGCCGCCTGACCGGCCCGGTTGACAGGTCGCACCACCCGTCGCCTTCTTCCGCGCCCTCGAGCGGCGGGAGGAAGGGACCATGGCAGCCACGGCGAACGGGAGCGGCGAGGCCCCGAGCGCAGGCGAGCGGCGGCTTCGGAGCCGGCGGTGGTTCGACGACCCGCACGACCCCGGCATGACGGCGCTCTACATCGAGCGCTACATGAATTATGGGCTGACGCGCGAGGAGATCCAGTCGGGCAAGCCGATCATCGGCATCGCCCAGACGGGATCCGACCTCGCCCCATGCAACCGCCATCACCTTCAGCTCGCCGAGCGCGTGCGCGCAGGGATCCGCGACGGCGGCGGCATTCCGATCGAGTTTCCCCTCCACCCCATCCAGGAGACCGGCAAGCGGCCGACCGCCGCGCTCGACCGCAACCTCGCCTATCTCGGCCTGGTCGAGGTGCTGCACGGCTACCCGATCGACGGCGTGGTGCTCACCACCGGCTGCGACAAGACGACGCCGGCCTGTCTGATGGGCGCGGCCACGGTGAACATCCCGGCGATCGTGCTTTCCGGCGGGCCGATGCTGGACGGATGGTGGCAGGGCCGGCTCGCCGGCTCGGGCACGATCATCTGGGAGGCGCGCAAGCTGCTCGCCGAGGGCAAGATCGGCTACGACCGGTTCATCGAGATGGTCTCTTCCTCGGCGCCCTCGGTCGGGCACTGCAACACGATGGGCACCGCGAGCTCGATGAATTCGCTCGCCGAGGCGCTTGGCATGTCGCTCACGGGCTGCGCCATGATTCCCGCCCCGTACCGCGAGCGCGGATGGATGGCCTACGAGACGGGAAAGCGAATCGTTGCGATGGTGCACGAGAATCTGCGCCCCTCCGACATTATGACCAGGAAGGCCTTCGAGAACGCCGTGGTCGCCGCGGCCGCGATCGGCGCCTCGTCGAACTGCCCCATCCACATGGTGGCAATCGCGCGGCACATGGGCGTCGATCACACGCTCGAGGACTGGCAGCGCCTCGGCCCGGAGATTCCGCTGCTGGTCGATATGCAGCCGGCCGGACGCTTCCTTTCCGAGCGCTTCTTCCGTGCCGGCAGCGTTCCCGCGGTGATGAAGGAGCTGCTCGACGCCGGCAAGCTGCATGGCGAGGCGATGACCGTGAGTGGGCGGACGATGGGGGAAAATCTCGCCGCGATTGCCGAGCCCGACCGCGAGGTGATCCGGCCCTACGCGAAGCCGCTCAAGCCCGAAGCCGGCTATGTCGTGCTCTCGGGCAATCTCTTCGAGAGCGCGGTCATCAAGACGAGCGTGATCGACGAGCCGTTCCGCCGACGCTTCCTCGCCGATCCCGCGCATCCCAACGTGTTCGAGGGCAAGGCGATCGTCTTCGAGGGGCCGGAGGATTACCACGCGCGCATCGAGGACCCCGCACTCGGCGTCGACGAAAAAAGCGTGCTGGTAATCCGCAACACCGGACCGGTCGGCTATCCCGGCAGCGCCGAAGTGGTGAACATGCAGCCGCCGGCAGCACTTCTCAAGCGCGGCATCGACACGCTGCCGACCATGGGCGACGGACGGCAGTCCGGCACCTCGGGAAGCCCCTCGATCCTCAACGTGACGCCCGAGGCCGCGGTGGGCGGCGGGCTCGCGCTTTTGCGCACCGGCGATCCGATCCGGATCGACCTCAATGCGCGCCGCGTGGATCTACTACTTCCGCCCGCGGAGATCGCGGCGCGGCGCGCGGCGTGGAAGCCGCCCGCGCTCCTCAACATGACGCCGTGGGAGGAGATCTATCGCGGCATGGTCGGCGGGCTCGGCACGGGCGCGTGCCTCGAGCCGGCGACGCTCTATCTCAAAATCATCGAGACGCGCGGCGAATCGCGCAACAACCATTGAAGGGAGCGGCCGCGCCATGACCGGAAGGCTCGCCGGAAAGAGGGCGTTCGTCACAGCCGCCGCGCAGGGCATCGGCCGCACCACTGCACTCGCCTTTGCCGCCGAGGGTGCCAGGGTGATCGCGACCGACATCGATGAAGCGGCACTCGCCTCGCTCGCGCGGCCGGCGATCACCGTCGCGGCGCTCGATTGCACGGATGCGGCGGCGATCGAAGAGGCGGCAGCGCGCGCCGGCGCGATCGACGTGCTCTTCAACTGCGCGGGCTTCGTGCATCAGGGCACGATCCTCGAGGCCGCCGAGGCCGAATGGGATTTTGCCTTCACGCTCAACGTGCGCTCGATGTTCCGCACCATCCGCGCCTTCCTGCCCGGCATGCTGGCCAAGGGTGGTGGGGCGATCGTCAACATGTCCTCGGCCGCGAGCAGCGTGAAGGGCGCGCCGCGGCGCTTCATCTACGGCGCGACCAAGGCGGCCGTCGTCGGGCTCACGAAATCCGTTGCCGCGGACTTCGTTGCGCGCGGCATCCGCTGCAACTGCATCTGCCCCGGCACGATCGGGACGCCGAGCCTCGAGGACCGGATTGCGGCGAATGCGGTCGAGGCGGGCTCGGCGGAGGCGGCGCGCGCCGCCTTCGTCGCCCGCCAGGCGATGGGACGGCTCGGCACGCCCGAGGAGATCGCGGCACTCGCCGTCTATCTCGCCGGCGACGAATCGGCTTTTCTCACCGGCCAGGCGATCGTGATCGACGGCGGCTGGACCGTATGAGCGTGCCAAGAGTCCGCTTCGCCCGTCATCTATCATCCGCACGAAAGGGAAAAGAATGAAGCTGCTGCGCTACGGCCCCGCGGGGGCGGAAAAACCCGGCCTGCTCGACCCCGAAGGCGCCATCCGCGATCTTTCCGGGTTCGTGCCCGATATCGCAGGCGAGGTGCTGGGCGAGTCCGGCCTTGCCCGCCTGCACGCGCTCGATTGGAAGGCGCTGCCCAAGGTTGCGGGATCGCCGCGGCTCGGGCCGTGCGTGGCCCGCCCGCTCAATTATTTCTGCATCGGCCTCAATTACAGCGACCACGCCGCCGAGACCGGCTCGCCCATTCCCAAGGAGCCGATCATCTTCCTCAAATCCCTCGGCGCCTATAGCGGCCCGAACGACGAGGTGCGGCTGCCGCGCGGGTCGCAGAAGACCGATTGGGAGGTCGAGCTCGGGATCGTCATCGGGCGCGATGGAAGCTACGTGCCGGAGCACCAGGCGCTCGACTACGTTGCCGGCTACTGCATCTGCAACGATGTGAGCGAGCGCGAATACCAGATCGAGCGGGGCGGCACCTGGGACAAGGGCAAGGGCTGCGACACGTTCGGCCCGACCGGCCCCTGGCTCGTCACGCGCGACGAGGTGCCCGATCCGCAGGCGCTCGAGATGTGGACCGACGTCGATGGGGTGCGCATGCAGCACGGCAACACGCGGACGATGATCTTCGGCGTCGCGAAGCTGGTGAGCTATACGAGCCATTTCATGACGCTACACCAGGGCGACATCATCTCCACCGGCACGCCGCCCGGGGTCGGGCTCGGGAAGAAGCCGACGCCGATTTATCTCAAGGCGGGCCAGACGATGCGTCTCGGCGTCGCCGGGCTCGGCGAGCAGCAGCAGCGGGTCGTCGCGGGCTGAGGCCGCGGGCCGGCAAAACCTTTCTTGCCACATTCGAGAGTCCTTGACGCGTCTCGCGGCCATGGCGTGCCGCGGGACGCGCCTGTCCTGCGTGCCCTCTGGCTGCTCATTCTCGGGAGCGGCGTGCTCCGGCTGATTTTCGCGGCCGCGCTCGGCCTCGGCGTGGATGAGAGCTACGTGGTTGCGGCGGGCCGCACGCTGCGGCTCGGCTATTTCGACCATCCGCCCGCCGTGTGGTGGCTTTCCACGCTGGCCGCAACGCTTGCCGGAAGTGCCGCGCCCATCATCGTGCGGCTGCCCTTCATCCTGCTGTTCGCGCTCTCGACCTGGCTCATGTACCGGCTCGGCGCGCTTCTGTTCTCCCCGCGCGCCGGGCTTTGGGCGGCGATCTGCCTCAATCTTTCGCCGCTCTTCGGCGTGGTTTTCGGGACCTTCGTGCTGCCCGACGGTCCGCTGGATGCGGCCCTGCTCGCGGCCGTGCTCTTCCTCGCCTCTGGGCTCGAAGCCGCGGGCGCGGCGGCGCTTGCGTGGTGGCTGCTCGCCGGGCTCGCGCTCGGGCTTGCGCTCTTCTCGAAATACTCGGCGATTCTCGTGCTCGCCGGGGCCTTCCTCTATCTCTGCACGGCGCCGCGGCATCGAGGCTGGCTTGCCAGCCCCGCGCCGTGGCTCGCGATCCTGGTAGCGTTCCTCGTCTTTTGCCCGGTTTTGGTCTGGAATTTTCATCATCATTGGATCTCGTTCGCCTTCCAGGGGGACCGTGCCGACGGCCTCGCCTTTCACCCGCTGGCACCGTTCGTGGTTTTCGGCGGCGAGGCGCTCTTCCTGCTGCCGTGGATCTGGCTGCCGCTAGTCCTCTCCGGCGTGGGGGCGCTGCGGCGCGGGCCGGACGAATGGCGAGGCTGGCTGCTGCTCTGCCTCGGAATTCCCGCGATCCTGCTCTTCAGCGTGATCGCGCTTTGGTCGCAAGGGCGCGTGCTCTACCACTGGGCCGCGCCCGGCTACCTGATGCTTTTTCCCCTGCTCGGCGCTGCGATCGACCGCCGGCTCGCGGCCGGCGCCCGCTTCATCCGGCCGTGGTGCCTCGCAACCGCGGGCTTCGTGCTGATCGGGGCCGTGCTCGTGGGCGCCGACGCGCATTTCAACCTTCTGGCGCCGTTTCTTGCCCCCGGCCGCGACCCCGCGCTCCAGATCATCGACTGGCGCTCGCTCCGCCGCGAGCTTGCGCAACGAGATCTGCTCGACCGGCCCGGCCTCGTCATCGGCACGGTGCGGTGGAGCGATGCGGCGAAGATCGACTACGCGCTGGGCGGGCACCCCCCGGTCGTGGTGCTCGGATCGGAGCCGCACGAATACGGGCTGATCCGCCCGCTCTCGCGCTACCGCGGCGATGACGTGTTGATCATCGCCCCCAACGTCGCGCCCGGGCGCATGGCGGCGGACTATGGGAGCCTCTTCACCCGCATCGAATCGCTGCCGCCCGTCACGGTCGAGCACGCGGGCCACGAGGCGCTGAGCGCGCCCCTCTATCTTGGGTTCGGGTTGCGATGAGGGAGGCGCTTGGCGCTCCTCACCGCAGGGCGGCCGCGGTTGCAAGCGCCCTGGCCGTCGATCTTCGAAGACTGAGAGTCGGCACCGACGGAGCCGCCCTTGATAGTAAGGCGTTTTTGCCTTACATGTACGGCTTCACATGAGGCACGCGATGAGCACGCTCACTGTCACCGCCAAGGGCCAAGTCACGCTGCGGAAGGATATCCTGAAGCATCTGGGCGTGCACCCCGGCGAGAAAATTGCCGTCGACAAGCTTCCCGACGGCAGGATCGAGATGAGGGCCGAGCGGCCGACCGGCAGGATCTCGGACGTCTTCGATTCTCTAAAGAGGGAGAAGGGCCCATCCCTGTCGATCGAGGAAATCGATGAGATCGCCAGCCAAGGCTGGGCCGGCAAGCGGTGAAGATCACAGCCGATACCAACGTTCTCGTCCGGGCCATGACTGGCGCCGACGAGCGTCAGAGCAAGATCGCTCAGGCCGAGCTGGCGAATGCAAGTCTCGTCGCCCTGGCGCTACCGGCGCTTTGCGAACTGGTCTGGGTGCTGTCGCGGGGATACAAAATCCCTTCCGCCGAGGTAGCCGAAGCGATCCGGCGCTTGGTCAACGCCGGAAATGTTGTGGTGAACCGGCCAGCGGTGGAGGCCGGGTTGGCTGTTCTGGATGCGGGAGGCGACTTTGCCGATGGCATCGTCGCCTATGAAGGCAATTGGCTTGGCGCGGAGATCTTCCTTTCCTTCGATAGGAAGGCCGTGACGCTAATGGAAGGGCGAGGCGAGCGTGCCCGTCTGCTGTCGTAGACGCTATCGTGGCGTTGCGAGCTTATACCGACCGCCCAAGGAGTTGAGCCCTTGCGACCCTTTCGTTTTGGCGGCCGGTGAGGGCGGTTGGTTTTATTGAGAAATTTTTGGAGTGGTGCCCAGGGGCGGAATCGAACCACCGACACTGCGATTTTCAGTCGCATGCTCTACCAACTGAGCTACCTGGGCATCCTTGGGGGCGGCCGTGGGGCCGGCCGGAATTAACCCATGCCCTGATCGCGATCAAGCGCATCCGGGTCCTCGGGCTCGGTCTCCGGGGCGAGCGGGATGCGGTACTGGCCCGTGAACCAGCGGCCGAGATCCACATCGGCGCAGCGGCGGCTGCAGAAGGGGCGGAAGCGCGAGACGGTCGGCTTGCCGCAGATCGGGCAGGGGGTGGTCATAGCGGGTCGAGACTCCAGCGTGCGCGCGCAAGCGCGGGGTCGCTCCGGAGGATAAGGGAGCGGCCGGTCAGCCGCGCAAGCTCGGCGAGCGCGGACTGGTCCTGCTCGAGCGCCGAGACGACGGTAGGCGCGGCGCGGAGCGCCCAGGCGCCGGCCGGGGCGGCGAGGGTTTCCAATGCGAGGGCGCGCAGCGCGGCGAGGCCGGCGGCGTGGGGGGTGAGCAGGAGCTCGTGGAGCGGCGGGGCGACGCGCGGCCGGACGATCTCGGCAAGCCCGAGCGCGGTGAAGCCGAGGAAGCGGGGGCCGAGCGGGTCGGGCGCCAGCGCGGCCCTGAATGTTTCGGCGAGCGGCCTTCGTTCGCGGGGGCTGAGGCCGGCGAGATCGACGAGGATGGCGCCGGAAAGATTGCGGAGCCGGATCTGGCGCGCGATCTCGGGAATGGCGGCGCGGTTGAGGGCGCGGTGGGTCGCGCGCGCGGGGCCGCGGCCGGACGCGGCGGCGCCGGCGTCGAGGTCGATCGCGACCAGGGCGGGCGTGGGGTGGATGCGCAGCGTCGCCCCGCCGGGCAAGGCGACGACGGGCTCGGCGAGGGCGGCAAGCTCGGCCTCGAGCGCGGGATCGAAGGCGAGGCCGGTGCGCTCGAGGGGCGCGTCGGGAAAGAGGGCGGCGAGGCGGCGGACGGGATCCGGGCCGCGACGAACGAGGCCGACGGGGCCGGGCGGCGGGGCTTCGTCGAGCCGGGCGGAGAGGCGCGGGCCTTTGGCGGATTGGGCGGCGCGGATGATGCGCACGGCAACGAGCGCGCCCTCGGCGAGGCCGGCCGCGCCCTCGGTATCGGGGAGGAAGCCGTCCGGGCCATCGCCCAAGGAGACGAAGGCGCCGCCGAGGGCGGGGGCGATAGCGGTCACGCGGCCGCGGAAGAGATCGCCGATGCCGTCCGGCGCGGCGGGGCGGAAGAGTGCGACATCGACCATGCGGCCCTCGGCGTCGAGGGAAACGGCGCGGGTCTCGCCGGGGCTTGCGGCGACGAGGATCCTCACGGGATGTGCCAGCCGAAGCCCCTCAGGAGCTGGGCGGTCTCGAAGAGCGGCAGCCCGACGACGTTCGAGTAGCTGCCGGAGATCGCGCGGATGAAGGCGGCGGCGCGGCCCTGGACCGCGTAGCAACCCGCTTTGCCGCGCCATTCGTCGCTGGCGAGATAGGAGTCGAGCTGTTCGCCGCTTAGGCGGGCGAACGCGACCGTCGTTTCGCAGAGCCGCTCGGCTTTGCGTCCGTCCGGGGCGGTGAGGACGATTGCGGTGATGACGCGGTGGCGGCGGCCCGAGAGGAGGGTGAGCGCGCGGCGAGCTTGGGCGGGATCGTCGGTTTTCCCGACCATGCGGGTGCCCACCGCGACGATCGTGTCGGCAGAGAGCATGAAAACGCGGCCCCCGTCCGTGCACGCAAGCGCCTCGGCCTTGGCCCGGGCGAGGCGGAGTGCCCGCGCCCGGGGCCGCTCGCCTTTCAGCGCCGTCTCGTCGATCTCCGGGGCGAGCACGGCTTCCGGGACGATCCCGATCTGGGCCAGCAGCTCGAGGCGGCGCGGGCTCGCGGAAGCCAGGAGCAGCGGGCTCACTTGAAGCGGAAGGTGATCCGTCCCTTGGTGAGGTCGTAGGGGGTCATCTCGACGTTCACGCGGTCCCCGGCGAGGACGCGGATGCGGTTCTTCCGCATCTTCCCGCTCGTGTGGGCCAGGACCAGGTGCTCGTTGTCGAGCTTGACCCGGAACATCGCGTTGGGCAGCAGCTCGGTCACCGTGCCGCTGAACTCGATCATGTCCTCCTTCGACATCAATACTCCGTTCCCGGGCCGTCCCTGGGCGGCCGCAAATCGGAGCGGAACATGAGCGCGGGGTCCTGCAAGGTCAAGCGAGGCGGAGCTTGATGCTGCGCGCGTGCGCGGTGAGGCCTTCGGCTTCGGCGAGCGTGATCGCGGCCGGGCCGATGCGGGCGAGGGCCGCCCGATCGGCGGCGACGAAGCTCGTGCGCTTGAGGAAGTCCAGCACCGAGAGGCCCGACGAGAAGCGGGCGGTGCGGTTGGTGGGCAGCACGTGGTTGGGGCCGGCGACGTAATCGCCGAGCGCTTCGGGGGCGTGGCGGCCGAGGAAGACGGCGCCGGCGTGGCGGATCAGGGCGAAGACGCGCTCGGGCTCGGGGAGCATCAGCTCGACATGCTCGGGCGCGATCCGGTTGACGAGCCGGGCGGCCTCCTCCCAGTCGGCGACGACGATCGTGGCGCCCTGCTCGCGCCAGCTCGCGCCCGCGATGGCGGCGCGGGGGAGTGTTTTCAGCTCGGCGGCGAGCGCCGCCTCCACACGGTCGGCGAAGGCGGCGTCGTCGGTGATCAGGATCGCCTGGGCGAGCTCGTCGTGCTCGGCCTGGGCGAGGAGGTCGATCGCGACCAGGCGGGGATCGTTGGCGGCGTCGGCGAGGATGACGACCTCGGAGGGGCCGGCGATGGAATCGATGCCGACGCGGCCGAAGACCTGGCGCTTGGCCTCGGCGACATAGGCGTTGCCGGGGCCGACGATGCGATCGACCGGCGCGATGGAAGCCGTGCCGTAGGCGAGCGCGGCGACGGCCTGGGCGCCGCCGACGCGGTAGGCCTCGGTGACGCCGGCGAAGCGGGCGGCGGCGGCGACGAGCGGGGGAAAAACCCCGCCGGGGCAGGGCACGGCCATGACGATCCGCGGAACCCCGGCGACGCGGGCGGGGATCGCGTTCATCAGCACGGTGGAGGGGTAGGCGGCCTTGCCGCCGGGGACATAGATGCCGACGGCGTCGAGCGGGCGCCAGCGGAGGCCCATGCGGACGCCGGCGGGGTCGGTGAGTGCCAAGTCGGGCGGGAGCTGGCGGCGATGGAAGGCCTCGATGCGCTCGGCGGCGAGGCGGAGCGCGGCGTTCTGGGATTCAGGGACGGCTTCGGCGGCGGCGAGGATCTCGGCGGGGCGGATGCGCAGCTCGGCGGGAGTGAGATCGAGCCGGTCGAAGCGGCGCGTGAGGTCGCAGAGGGCGGCGTCGCCGTCGGCGCGGACGGCTTCGATGATGGCGGCGACGGCGGTCTCGACCGAGGCGGCCTGGCCGCGGGGGGAAGCGAGGAAGGCGGCGAAGGCGGCTTCGAAGCCGGGAGCGGCGGTTGAGAGGCGCTCAGCCATGAGCCAAGGGGGCATCGAGGGCGGCGCGGAAGCGGGCGATCAGGGAGAAGAGCGCCTCGCCGCTGGTTTTGAGCGCGCTCCGGTTGACGATGAGGCGGCTGGTGACCGGGGCGATCACCTCGGAGACGACGAGGCCGTTGGCGGCGAGGGTCGAGCCAGTCTGGACGAGATCGACGATGCGGCCGGCGATGCCGAGGCCGGGGGCCAATTCGACCGAGCCGTTGAGCGTCACGACGTCGGCCTGGATGCCGCGCGCGGCGAAATGGCGGCGGGCGGTGTTGGGGTATTTGGTGGCGACGCGGACGCGCGAGAGGCGGCGGAGGTCCTCCGAACCGGCCCCTTCGGCGGGTTCGGCGACGACCATGCGGCAGGCCCCGATGCCGAGATCGAGGGGCGCGTAGATCTCGGAATAGTCGAACTCCATCAGCACGTCCGCGCCGCAGATGCCGAGTGCCGCGGCGCCGAAGGCGACGAAGGTCGCGACATCGAAGGGGCGGACGCGGACGACGTCGAGGCCGGGATCGTCGGTGGGGAAGCGCAGGCGCCGGCTCGCTTCGTCGGCGTAGTCGGGGGCGGGGCGGATGCCGGCGCGGGCGAGGAGCGGCGCGCACTCGTCGAGGATGCGGCCCTTGGGCAGGGCGAGCACGAGGGGCGCGGCCGGCGCGCCGGCGGGCGGGGCGCCCGGGCGGATGGCGGACGGAACGGCGGTCATGCGCGGGCTCCGGAGGCGATCGCGGCCGCCCTCTAGCACCGTGTCGGCGGGCGCGGAAGGGAAGCGGGCGCGGCCCTGCCGCTCAGTCGGAGAGGCGCTCGATATCGGCCCCGCAGGCGGCGAGCTTCGCCTCGAGCGCCTCATAGCCGCGGTCGAGATGGTAGACGCGGTTGACCGTGGTTTCGCCATGCGCGGCGAGGCCGGCGAGGATGAGCGAGACCGAGGCGCGGAGGTCGCTCGCCATCACGGGCGCGCCGGAGAGCTCGGGCACGCCGCGGACGATCGCCGACGCGCCGTGGACGTTGATGCGCGCCCCCATGCGGTTGAGCTCGGGGACGTGCATGAAGCGGTTCTCGAAGATTGTCTCGGTGATCATCGCGGCCCCTTCGGCGACCGCCATCACGGCCATGAACTGGGCCTGGAGGTCGGTGGGGAAGCCGGGATAGGGCTCGGTCATCACGTCGGCGCCGGCGAGGACGTTGCGGCGGGCGACGCGCATACCGGAGGGGGCAACGGCTACGTCCACGCCCGATTCGCCGAGCGTGCGGGCGACGGCGGCGAGATGGTCGGGGCGGGCGTTGCGGAGGATGATCTCGCCGCCGGTGATGGCGGCGGCGCAGGCGTAGGTGCCGGTCTCGATGCGGTCCGGCATGATCGCGTGCTCGGCGCCGGAGAGGCGGGCCACGCCCTCGATGGCGAGGCGGCCGGTGCCGATGCCGGTGATGCGCGCGCCCATGGCGTTGAGGCAGTGGGCGAGGTCCTCGATCTCGGGCTCGCGGGCGGCGTTGACGAGCTCGGTGACGCCGTCGGCGAGCGAGGCGGCCATGAGGAGGTTCTCCGTAGCGCCGACGGAAGTGGAGGGGAAGACGATGCTGGCGCCCTTGAGGCGGCCGGGGGCGCGGGCGGCGATGTAGCCGCCCTCGAGGCGGATCTCGGCGCCCATCTGCTCGAGGCCCTTGAGGTGGAGATCGACGGGGCGGGTGCCGATGGCGCAGCCGCCGGGGAGCGAGACGCGGGCCTCGCCGGCGCGGGCGAGGAGGGGGCCGAGGACAAGGATGGAGGCGCGCATCTTGCGCATGATGTCGTAGGGGGCCTCGGTGTTGCGGATGCGCCCGCCGAGGGCGAGCGAGCGCTGCTCGGCGTCGAGCGAGGCGACGTCGAGACCGTGCTGGGCGAGGAGGATCATCATCGTGCGGATGTCCTCGAGGCGGGGCACGTTGGTGAGGACGAGGCGCTCCTCGGTGAGGAGGGCGGCGGCCATCAGCGGCAGGGCGGCATTCTTGGCGCCGCTGATCGCGATCTCGCCGGAGAGCGGCCGGCCGCCGCGAATGCGTATGCGATCCATTGTGGGGTTCGTCCTTTGGGCTGTTCGCCGATCAGAGGCGAGGAAGGGCGACGCCGCGCTGGCGCATGTATTTGCCGGCGCGGTCGGCGTAGCTCGTCTCGCACACCTCCTCGGCCTTGAGGAAGAGGAACTGGCAGATGCCCTCGCCGGCGTAGATTTTTGCGGGGAGCGGGGTAGTGTTGCTGATCTCGATCGTGACCTGGCCCTCCCATTCGGGCTCGAGCGGGGTGACGTTCACGATGATGCCGCAGCGGGCGTAGGTGGATTTGCCGAGGCAGACGACGAGGATGTCGCGGGGGACGCGAAAATACTCGATCGTGTGGCCGAGGGCGAAGCTGTTGGGCGGGATGACGCAGGTTTCGCCCTTTCGGTCGACGAAGCTCGCGGGGTTGAAGGCTTTGGGATCGACGATCGGGGAATCGACGTTGGTGAAGAGCTTGAAGTCATCGGCGACGCGGGCGTCGTAGCCGTAAGAGGAGAGGCCGTAGCTGATGACGCCGGTGCGCTGCTGGCGTTCGACGAAGGGCTCGATCATGCCGTGGTCCTCGGCCATGCGGCGGATCCAGTGGTCGGGCATCACCGGCATGGGGGGCGGGGCTCCTGGGCGAGACGGGGGATGGGTCTAGCGCACGCCGCCGCGCCGGGGCAAAGGGACCTCGCGCTTAAGGCGCGGCGGGGCGCTTGGGCGGCGGCTCATCCGGTCGGGCCGCTTCTTCCCGCTCGCGCGCCTGCTCCTTCCGACGGCGGAGGTTTTCGCGAAGCGCCGCCGTCTCGCGCGCCAGGCGCGCGGCCTTCGAGGGGGTCGGGGCGGGCTTTGGCGGAGGCTCGGACATGGCGGGACGATCGGCCGCGACGGCCGCCGGTTCAAGCCCGGTCCGTCTGCCCTGCTTGCTTGCCCGGGGCGCGGCCCCGAGGCTATACCGCGCGCTCGGCGCTGCTGTAGCTCAGTGGTAGAGCACTCCCTTGGTAAGGGAGAGGTCGTGAGTTCAATCCTCCCCAGCAGCACCATGATTTCGGCGGAATGCAGAGGCGCGTGTTTAGGGGTGGTGCCCCCGCCTGCGGGGTGAGCGGGCGCTGCTCGCGGGGCGGCCGGCGCGGGGTGCCATGGAACGCGAAGAGGTCATCAGGAGGTTGAGGCAGCACGAGGCCGAGCTGAGGGCGCTCGGGGTCGAGCACCTCTATTTGTTCGGCTCGACCGCGCGCGAAGAAGCCCGCGCGGATTCGGACGTGGACCTGTTCTTCGACCACCCCGAAGGATCGCTCGGGCTCTTCGAGTTAATGGACGTGAAAGAAACCGCGGCCAGGATTCTCGGGCGGAAGACCGACATCATGACACGGCGCAGCCTGCATCCGGTTCTGCGCGCGGGGATCGAGGCCTCGGCCCAGCAGGTGTTCTGATGGCGGTGCGGCCGTCCGTCGCCCAACTCGCGGACGTCATCGAGGCCATTGAGCTGATCCGGGAGGAAAATAATGGCCGGGATGCGCGCGGAAGGGCGGAGAGTCGTCGTCACCGCCGGGGCCGGCGGGATCGGGCTTGCGATCGTTTCCGCGCTGGTGGCAGCGGGGGCTCGGGTGCATGTGTGCGATGTCGATGAGGCGGCGCTCGCCGCGTGCGCCGAGCGGCTCGGCGTGGGCACGACGCGGGCCGACGTCTCCGACGAGGCCGAGGTGGACGCTCTGTTCGATGCGGCCCGGCGCACGCTCGGCGGTCTCGACGCGCTCGTCAACAATGCCGGCATCGCCGGGCCGACCGGCGCGGTCGAGGAGATCGAGCCCGCCGCGTGGCGCCGCTGCATCGATGTCGATCTCACCGGCCAGTTCCTCTGCACGCGGCGCGCCGTGCCGCTGCTCAAGGCCGCCGGCGGCGGCGCCATCGTCAACATGTCCTCGGCGGCCGGCCGCCACGGCTACGCGTACCGCACGCCCTACTCGGCCGCGAAGTTCGGCGTCATCGGACTGACCGAAAGCCTTGCGAAGGAGCTGGGGCCGGCCGGCATCGCGGTCAACGCGATCCTCCCCGGCGTCGTCGAGGGGCCGCGCATCGAAAGCGTGATCCGCGCCCGCGCGGCCCAGCTCGGCCTCTCCTACGCCGAGATGGAGAAACGGTATCTCGAGAAGGTCTCGCTCCGCCGCATGGTGAGCGCGGAAGACGTGGCACAAATGGTGCTGTTCCTCGTCTCGCCGCTCGGACGCAACGTCTCCGGCCAGTCGATCGGCGTCTGCGGCAATGTCGAGACGCTGTGAAGGGCCGGCGGATGATCGGGATCGCGCGGCATTACGGTTCGCGGTCGAGCTCGATCAGCTCGATGCGGTTGCCGAAGGGATCGTCGACGAACCGGCGCTCGCAGCCTTCGAGCGGCTGGTCCCCGGTGATGCGGTACCCGGCTCGGGCGAGCCGTGCGACGAGGGCTTGGAGGTCCTCGACGATGAAGGCCGGATGCGCCTTGCGCGCCGGGACGAACGCCTTGTCCACGCCGAGATGAATTTTGAGGGCGCCGCTCTCGAACCAGCATCCGCCGCGCACCGCGAGCCCGGGCGGCTTGGCCTTCTCGGGAATGCCAAGGCCCGCCTCGTAGAAGGCGCGCGCTTCGTCTTCCCGTCCGGCCGGCATGGCGAGCAGAACATGATCCAGGTGCAGGACACGCATCACGGCGCCTCGGCGAGCTTGCGGAACGGGCAAGCCTAGCCGGCCCGGCGGCGGCGTTCAACGCAGGGGCGGGCAACGAATTTTACTGTTCGCGGGCGCTGGCGGGCGCTAGCGTTGGGAGTGTAAGGGATGTTCGATCGGGAGGAAGAACGCGATGCCGTCGCGGGGCGAGCTTCGGAAGCACTACGAGATCGTGGGCGCGCTGGCGCCGGCGATCCATAAGATACAGAGCGCGCCGTACACGGTGACGGCGGATCAGTACGAGGCCTATCTGCGGCCGCCACACGATGTGGGGGGCGAGCCCGATGTTCCGATCCGATACGAGGAGAAGGAGGAGGAGCAGTGGGAGCTTGACACTTACGTGACATGCGAGGTGCTGGCCTGGCGGGGCGTGTGGAACGCGGAGGAACGGCGGCGGCGCGGCAACAACGATGTCGGGCAGGCGGTCTATCTCGGCTTTCCCTATTACGGGCGGTGGATCCTCGCAGCGGCGCGGATGCTCGTCGACAAGAACCTGATCTCGCTCACCGAGCTGATCGAGAAGATCGCGGAAGTGAGGGCCCGCCATGACGCGCACTGAGACGGCCCGCTTCAAGGCGGGCGAGCGCGTGCGCGTGAAGGACATGCCGAATATTTTCTACACCCGCACGCAGGTGTACGTGCGCGGGGTGGTGGGAACGGTGGTTGCGCGCGTCTATGAAGACCTCAATCCCGAGGACGAGGCGTGGAACCGCGACGAGGCGGGGCGCGAGCAATTCTACATCGTCCGCTTCCGGCAGAAGGATCTCTGGGAGGCCTATACGTTCGAGAACGACACGCTGCAGACGGAGCTCCCGGATCGCTGGCTCGAAGCGGTCCAGGGGTGAGCGGGGCCGGCACGGCGAGGAGGAGAGGGTTCATGGAAGAAAAAGGCGAGCACCACGAGCACAAGGCCGCGCCGATGGTGGACGAGATTACCGACTTCGAGGTGCTGGAGATCGCGGTGCGCGAGCTGGCGATCGAGCACGGGCTCTTCACCGCCGAGGATCACCGGAAGTTCACCGAGTGGGCGGAGCAGATCGGGCCGGCCGCCGGCTCGCGGCTGGTCGCCAAGGCGTGGAGGGACCCGGATTTCAAGGCGCGGCTCCTTGCCGATGCGGTCGCGGCGTGCAAGGAGATCGGCGTCGACTGGACCGAGCCCACGGGGAGCGGGACGCCGAGCGACTACATGCAATTCCGCGTGCTCGAGGATACGCCGAGCCTGCACCATGTGATCGTCTGCACGCTCTGCTCGTGCTATCCGCGGCCGGTGCTCGGGATGTCGCCCGAATGGTACCGCTCGCCCAACTATCGCAGGCGGATTGTGCGCTGGCCGCGCCAGGTGCTGGCCGAGTTCGGGCTGCATTTGCCGGCCGAGATCGAGGTGCGCGTCGCAGATTCCAACCAGAAATGCCGCTTCATGGTGCTGCCGATGCGGCCCGCGGGCACCGAGGGCTGGGCGGAGCCGGAGCTGGCGGCGATCGTGACGCGGGACTGCATGATCGGCGTCGCCCTGCCGCGGGCGGGGAGGACGGCGGACGATGCGCGGCCGGTGATCAAGGCGGCGCGGCCGGTGCGCGCGGCACGCGGGCAGGCGCGGGGATGAGTGCCAAGAGGGACGGGGCATTTCCGCGGATCGCGCTGCTCGAGGCGGTGCGGTGCGAAGGCAAGAGCTGGGAGGAGCTGGCGCCGCGCTACGGTGTCTCCAACCCGGATCCGCCGTGGAAGACGAGCCTCGACGCGATGTGCGAGAGCCTCGCGGCGAGCGGGGCGCTTCCTTCGCTCGAGCGGCGGAAAGCGGAGGACGCGCTCGGCGAACGCGTGTACGGGCGCGTTCCGGCGCCGGAACGGCAGCTGCTGGCGCTGGTCCATACGATGCTCGAGCGCGGGCTCGTGGACGAAGCGGCGCTGGCGCGGCGGATGAAGCTCGTGCGGGAGCGGCTGGAGGCCGGATAGGCGCAGTCGGCCCAAAGAAAGCGCCGCCTCCGAAGGGCATAGGAGTGCCGGACGGAGAGCGGCGCAGAGGTTCGCAGGTTCGAGTGACACGTTCCCTGCTGGCAACAAGGTTAGGCCGCCGCGCGCGCGCTGTCGCGCGTTTAATTTGAGATGATTGTTGGAATTAGGGATTCGGTGATCAGGAACGCTGCATTTCGTCTGATGAGATGTTAACGAGCGTATGAGGTAACGCGCAAATAGTGCGATCAGACGCAGAAAAGAGACGGCCTACTTGGCGGGGGCGAGGTCCGCATCGGTCGGGAGGGCCGCTGGATGCCCCGCGGGACCCCAAGCGGGAGCGCGCGCGGGACTCAGCGGGGCGCGGAGCGCGGCCGTTCCGAACCGGCGGCAGGTGCGGGAGACCCAGAAGACCTGATGGGCGCCCTGGCCCGCCCCTGGGCGATGGGCGACGCTGATGCGCGTCATCGGGAGGCGGGCGAGGTTGGCGCTGATCTCTCGCTCGCGCTCGACATCGAGATGGGCCGTGCCCTCGTCGAGGACGAGGATGCGCGGCCGGTGATAGAGGGCGCGGGCGAGCAGAACGCGCTGCTTCTGCCCGCCCGAGAGCGAGCTGCCCATGTCGCCGATCAGGCTGTTGTAGGTCATCGGCATCGCCATGATCTCTTCGTGAACGGCGGCGAGGCGCGCGCAGTCGATCATCCGCTCGGGGTCGAAGTCGGGATCGAAGAAGGAGATGTTGTCGGCGATCGACCCCGAGAGGAGCTGGTCGTCCTGCATGACCGCGCCGACCTGCTCGCGATAGGCGCGGGGGCCGAGTGTTGCGAGCGGGATGCCGTCGATCAGCACCTCGCCTTCGGTGGCGTCGAGCAGGCCGAGCATGATCTTGACGAGCGTCGTCTTGCCGCCGCCGGAGGGTCCGGTGATGACGACGAACTCGCCCGCCTCGATGGTGAGGCTCACCTTCTCGAGGACGAGCGGCTCGGTCTCGGCGTAGCGGAAGCCGACATTGCGGAACTCGATCCTTCCCGAGACCGGGCGTGCGTAGGAGAGCGCGCGGTCGTGGCCCGGCTCTGGCGGCGTCATCGCGATATCGGAGATGCGCTCGAGATGAAGATCGAGGATGCGGAACTCGATCCCCTTCTCGACCAGGGAGACCGCCTTCTGGATGAAGCTCCGCTTGTAGGCGATGAAGGCGAAGATCATGCCGATGGTGAGGCTGCCGGAGAGTGCGAGCCGCACCGCGACGTAGATGGCGAGGATGTTCTCGACGCCGAAGATGCCATCGTCGAGCGCCTTGAAGAGGATGCGGGCGCGGCCGAGATGGACGGTGGCGCTGATGACCTCGGCGTAGCGGTTGAGCCACTGGCCCTCGCGCTCGCTCTCGCGATTGAAGAGCTTCAGTGTCTGCACCGCGCGCAGCGTTTCGATCAGGACCGATTCCTCCTGCGCCTTGCTGCGGATCAGCGCGTCGGTGCGGCGGCGGAGAAGGTGGTAGAGGCCGAGCCGGAGGGTGGCGTAGGCGAGGAAGGCGCCGATCACGATCGCGCCGAGGAGCCGGCTGTAGACGAAGATCATCGCGAGAGTTGCAGCACCCATCACGCCGTCGATCAACGCGGTGACGAGGCCTTCGGCGATGGCGCTCCGGATCGGCTCGAGCGAGCTGAAGCGCGAAAGGATGTCGCCGATATGCCGCTTGCCGAAATACGCGAGCGGCAGGCGCACGAGATGGCGGAAGAGGCGCGCGCCCATCTCGAAGTTGAGCGTGTTCTGCAAGAGGAGGATGGTGAGCGAGCGGATGGCGGTGGCGGCGACCGTGACCGCGGTGACGAGGCCGAAACCGATGGCGAGCACGGGGAGCAGGCTGTGGTCCCCGGTCGCGACGACGCGGTCGAGTGCGAGCTGCACGTAGAGGGGGGCGGCGATGACGCCGAGCTCGAGGATCACCGAGAGGGCAAGGATCTGGGCGAGCGCGTGCCAGGTGCCGCGGACGGGGCGGAAGACGGCGGAGAGCGGGAGGCGCGATCTTTCGTCCTTGGCGGCGAAGCTTTCGGTGGGCCAGAGCTCGACTGCGATGCCGGAGAGATGCTTCGAGGCCTCTTCCCAGGTGAAGCTCCGTTCGCCGGAGGCCGGGTCGTGCAGGACGAGTCCCTTGCGGGTGGCCGATTTCAGCACGACGTAATGATTGAGGTCCCAGTGCAGGATCGCGGGCAGGCGGAGGCTGCGGAGGTGGGTGGGCTCGAGGCGGAGCGGGCGGCAGGCGAGATCGAGATGGCGGGCGATCTCGATCAGCCCGCGAAGCGTCATTCCCTTGAGCGAGACCGGATGCCGGCGGCGGAGCGTGTTGAGGTCGATCGTGTGGCCCCAATAGGAGGCGATCATCGCGAGGCAGGCGAGGCCGCATTCGGCGGCCTCGGTCTGCCGGATCATCGGCAGGAAGCCGCGCCGCGCGATCGCTGCCGCCGCCATCGCTTTCACATCCCCCGCGCGAGCAGCGGATCGAGCAGCCAGCGGGCGAGGCTGAGCTTGTCGAGCACGATGTCGGCCTCGAGCTGCATGCCGGGCTTGAGCGCGATTTCCTTGCCGTACGCGTCGACCCCGGGCTGGTCCAGCGCGACCACCGCCTCGTAGGCGGGCTGATCGGGGGAGACCGGGCCCGTCACCTCGTTGCCGGTCAGCACGGTGCGGGAGATGCGGAGGATGCGGCCCTCGTGGGTGCCGAAATTCTCGTAGGGAAAGGCGTCGTAGCGGAGCCGCACGCGTTGGCCGGGGCGGACGAAGCCGGCGGCGCGCGAGGGAATGAAGAGGATGGCTTGCAGCGAGGCGCCCTCGGGGACGATCTGGAGTGCGAGGTGCTGGGGATCGACGCTCTCCCCCGCCGTCGCCTGGAGGGAGGCGACGCGCCCGGAGAGCGGCGCGCGCATCACGTAGGCGAGCGCGCCCCGGAGCGCGTCGATGCTCTGCTCGGTATCCGCCAGACGTTCGCGCAGAAGCTCGACGGCGCCTGCGGTTTTCAGCGGCAGCTCGACGAGCGTATAGCGGAGCGCGCCGAGCCGGTCCTCTCTCTCCGCGAGCGCGCCCGAGAGGGAGGCGAGCGTCTCCTCGTCGTCGAGGAGCTGGGCCTCGCGCTCCTTGGCCTGCACGAGGGACATATCGCCGCGCGCGAGCAGCCAGTCGATGTCGCCGAGCAGGCTCCTGGTCACGGCGACGCGCTCCGTCTGGATGCGCATCTCCTGCTCCACGCTCGCGATTTCGGCGCCGGTTTCGCCGATCGTCGCTTGCAGGCCGCGCTGTTGCGAGCGGGAAAGAAGCCGCTCGGCCGCGATCTGCCGGCGGATCGAGCGGGCCTCCTCTTCGATGACCGCGAGCTTGGCGGCGTTGACGTCCTCTCCGTTCGCCGCGGTCTCGGGCGTTGCCACGGCGAAGAGGAGCTGGCCCCGGCGCACGCTCTCGCCCTGGCTGACATAGACCGCGCTGATCGTGCCCGGGCGCGTGGGATAGACGCGGGCGATGCCGGCGGAGGGCCGGAGATAGCCATGCACGGACTGGGTTCGCGCGAACTCTGCAAGACAGACGAAGACGACGGCAGCCGCCACCGTCGCGCACAAGATCCAGGTCAGGATCTTTGCCGACAGCGGCTGGGGTACAGCCGCCTCGCTCCATTGGAGCTGCCGCCGCTGGAAATCGACGGCTTCGCGGCGGAACAGCAACCCGCCCAGCGCCACTCTCGCACCTCGCCGGTTCGCGCTCTCGCGGACAAGCCTGAGAAATCCTCCCGGCGGCGAGGCCGCCGGGAGGCAAAGCCGCTAAGCTTTCACGCGAACGCGCGGCTCCCGCCCGGCTCGAGGTCGGAGAGGATCGTCGCGACCAAGCGCTTGATGTCGTCCTCAAGGGCGACGATGGGGGAGACCTTGGCGGTGGTAAGCCCGGCTGAGACCGTGTCGAGCTCGGAGTCTCGCAGTTCGACCGGGTGTTCGAGAATCGTGTCACTCGTGTTCATTTGTTTTTCTCCCATTGAGGCTTCGGAAGGTGTGCCGCTTCAGCTCCTGGGAGCGGCATCCCTCCCTTTTGGCGGCTCCGGTCGCGTTCCGCCTTTGCAATCATACATTTGCGAGGGTGCAATCGCAAGCGTGGAGAAACGGGATCGCGGCCCTTCCGTGCGGGTTGCGCAAAGGAACGCTGGAAGCATTGCTTCGCTGAAGCAGCGATTCGCGTGCGAGCATCGGTGCCGGCCCCGCGTGGGTGCACGGCCGGGCGCGAAGCATCGACGTCCCTGGACGAGTTGCGGAGATCCTCCCGGCGGCGACACCGCCGGGAGGCGAAGCCGCTAGGCTCTCAGTACGCCATTGCCTTCGATCGGCCGATCCCGACGTCGGAGAGGATCGTCTCCACGAGGTTCGTGATTTCGGCGCCCAAGGATTCGCGCGCCCGCAAGGCTCCGGCGGAAACCGTGTCGAGCTCGAAATCTTGCAATTCGACCGGGTGTTCGAGAACGGTGTCACTCGTGTTCATTTGTTTTCTCCCATTGAGGCTTCGGTAGATCTGCCGGTTCCGCTCCTAAAAGCGGCATCCTTCCCTTTTGGCGGCTCTGGTCGCGTTCCGCCGCCGTGGCCATAGGATTGCGCAAGCGCGCCCCCTAAGGCTGCCCGAGTGGGCAATTGATTACGAGCGGCGGGGATCCTCCCGGCGGGACAATCGCCGGGAGGCAAATGCTACATGGTGGGTCCGACGCTCGGCCGGCCGATCCCGACGTCGGAGAGGATCGTCCCCACCAGGCGCTTGATGTCGTCCTCCAGGGCGACGATGGGGGATACCGGAGCAAGCCTCATCGTCCCCGCGGAAACCTGATCGAGCTCAGAGTCCGCCAGTTCGACCGGGTGTTCAAGAATTGTGTCACTCGTGTTCATTTGTTACTCTCCTGATGAAGCTTTCGGAAAGCTGTTGGTCCCGTCGTATGAAAGCGAGACCCTTCTTTCGGCGGCTCCGGTCACGTTCCGCCATCGACACCTTAGGGTGGCGTCTCGATAATGGCAAGCGTTGGGCGCATGACGTTGCGTTGACGGAGCGGCCTCCGCTCCGGCGCGAAGGGGATGTCTGCCCGGCCTGCGGCCGGCGGGTTTACGCCCCGCGGCGCGGGTGCGAGGGTTGCGTGCATGACAAGCTCTCTCGCCGCCCGCGTCGAGCATTGCCTGGAGGTTCTGCCGCGCGCCTACCCGGGGCCGGGAGGCGCGGTCGCGGTGCTGCGCGAGGGCGAGGTGCTGGCGCGCCATGCGTGGGGCTGGGCGAACGCGGAGCGGCGCATCGCGTTCACCCCGCGGACGCTGTTCCGGATGTGCTCGATCACCAAGCAGTTCACCTGTGCGCTGGTGCTGGACGCTTTTCCCGATCCTTCGGTGCTGGACGGGGACGTGCGCGCGCGGCTGGCGCTCAGGGAGGGAGAAGCGCCGGGCGCGCTTGAGCTTTGCCATAACCAATCGGGGCTGCGGGACTACTGGGCGGTGGCGATGCTGCACGGCGCGCCGGCGGAATTTGCGTTCGGGGAGATCGAGGCGGCGCGGGTGATCGGCGGCGCGCGGACGCTGCAGTTCGCGCCGGGCATGCGCTATTCGTACGTCAACCAGAATTTCCGCATCCTCTCGGATATCGTGCAGGAGCGGAGCGGACGGAGCTTTGCCGAACTTTTGCGGCAGCGGATCTTCGCCCGCGTCGGGATGGAGAGCGCGCTGCTCGCTGCCGACACGCGGGCGATGCCGGACGGGACGGAGGGATACGAGGGGAGCGTCGCGGGCGGGTTCCGGGCAGCGGAGAACCGGATCCTGTGGACCGGCGATGCGGGGCTCGGCGCGTCGCTCGAGGACATGATCGCCTGGGAGCGGCATATCGACGCGACGCGGGAGGATGCCGGGTCATTGTATGGACATCTGTCGGCAGCCGTGCGCTTCGCGGACGGCGCGCAGGCGGCATACGGGTTCGGGCTCGCGCGGGCGAGCGAGCTGGGGCGGGCGGTGACGGGGCATGGGGGCGCGCTCCGCGGCTGGCGGAGCCACCGGATGTACGTGCCGGCGGAGCGCGTCTCGGTCGTCGTCATGTTCAATCATCTCTCGGACGCGCACGAGGCGGCGGTGGACGTGCTGGCGGCCGTGCTCGGGGAGGAGAGGAAGGCGCCGGCGGGTGCTGCGGCTCAGGCTTGGTTCGGCGCCTATACCGAGCCGGAGACCGGGCTTGCGGTGCGCATCGACGCGGCGGGAACGGGGCAGGTGCGGCTCCGCTACGGACACGTTCCCGAGCGGTTGGACTTGCAGGCGGACGGGACGGCGAAGTGCGCGACCGCGCGGCTCCGGTTCGCGGACGGCGGTTTGTGGATGGACCGGCCGAACGACAATCAGAGCTCGCTTCTGGTGAAGTGCGAAGGCGAGGCGGCGCGCGATATCGCCGGGCGTTACGCGTGCGAGGAGCTGGGCGCGGCGCTCACCGTGGCCGATGCGGGCGGCGCGCTCTACGGCGGGTTCTCGGGGTTTCTCGGTCAGGGGCGGATGGAGATGCTCCAGCCGGTGGGCGGCGATGTCTGGACGCTGCCGTGCCCGCGCGCGCTCGACCACACGCCGCCCGGGGACTGGACGCTGGCGTTCCGGCGCGATGCGGCGGGACGGGTCGCGGGCGCGACGGTGGGATGTTGGCTGGCGCGGCGGCTGGCGTACGTGCGCGTGGGCTGAGGCGCGGTGGCACCGGCGCTCGCGCCGATGACGGCGGCCATCAGGCTCCGGACGTCGAGGCCGGACGCGCCCGCGAAGGCGAAGAGCTTGCCGCCCACGATCGCGCCGCCGATGCCAAGCGGGATATCGACAACGACGCCTTCCCTCGCGCTGCCGACAATCGGGCTTGCGAGGAGGCCCGAAGCAAGTCCGAGGGCGATCCAGCCGAAGATCGGCAGGACGCTTCTATTCCTTGCCAACGATCTCGCGGGCGGTGTCCTTAAGGCCCCCGACGGCGTTCTGCACCTTGCCCGCGGCGATGTCCGCCCTTCCCCTCAACGCGATCTTGCGATCGCCCGGCAGCTTGCCGATCATCTGCCTGACCGAGCCGGCGACTTGCCTGATTGAGCCTGCGATACGGTCCTGGTCCATGAGGACGTCTCCTCCGTTGCGGTCGTGCGACGATATCAGAGCCCGAGGCTCTCGATTGGGCGTGGTCCGGATTCCTCCCGCGGGAGACGCCGTGAGCGCCGGAAAGGCCTCGTGCCCGATCGCAGAGTTTCGTGGGAAGCGCAGCGATCACGAAACGCCGCGTGAATCGGGCACTTGAACAAAGACCTATGTGTCAGCTTTCTATGAAAGCCGGCACTGGAGCGGGATCGCGATTGGCTGGCTCTCCGATGACGGCCGGAAGCCGCGGCATCAGAAGTTGAGCGGGTGATGAAGGCCGCCGTTCAAGCCGCGGCCGCCGTAATAGCCCGAGCGGTATCCGTCGTAGCCGCCACCGCTGAAGAGGAACACGATCAGCAAAATCAGAAGAATGAGGCCCATCGAGATCTCCTACCCAAATCGGTCTTCTCTCGTTCGCGCCGCTGCACGGACGGGGCCGTTCGCCGTCGCGTTGCCGGTCGCTGCGATGTCTCCTTCAGCCCCGGCGGTTGTATTGCGTGCGCTCGGAACCGGGGTCATGCCCGTCAGCAGGACGAGCATGCCCGCGACTCCGAGACGTTCGGTTTGCGGAAAGACGGCGGCTGCGGACCGGAAGCGATTTCCTTGGGCGCCTATGCGTAGCGCACCCGCCAGACTCACCTATCGGCAGCGGCCAGCATCATTGCGAGCATCATCAAAAGATAGGCTTACTGGCGACGATTGAACGGAAGGCACAGCCTCGCCGAGGCCGGCCAGGCCGCGGCGGGCAGCGCCGACCTCTCCATCATCGCGCGCCGCCGCAGATGCCGAAGCGACGCTGCCGACCTTGTAAGCCGGGCAAAGCGTGAACATATTCAAGTGTGATCGACACGCCACGTGGCGGGCGACACTTCACTTCCTCATTTGCCGGTTTTGCGGACCTTCCCCTTCGGCGGAAGGTCGCGAGCGGCCGGGTCCTCTCCTCACCGTGTCGGGTCGATCCCGTGAAATCGATGTAGCTAGGTGAGGTTTTCTCATGACCAAGATCAATCGCGCGCGCGGCCCCGTGGGACCCCGAGGAAACGTCCGTCGGGTGCTGCCGCTTGCCGCCATCGTGGCGGCAACAATGCTGGCGGGCTGTGTCGCCTACCCGTACCAGGGGGGCTATGGTTACAACCAGCCACACCCCGACTATCACCCCTATTATGCCGCGCAGCCCGCGAATCCCGGGCACTGGAACGCAAACGGCGCGTGGCAGTGAGGCTTGCGGCTTTGCCACGGGGCGGCGCTCGAGCCCGGATTGGGGCAGTTGCCCATGGCCGCGAGTGTTGCCTCCTGCGCAGCGCCAAGTGGGAACGGGTCGAGCGGCCCGATCGTTTCGAGGACCTCCTTGTGGACGTCGCGCAAAGGCCGCCGGCGCTGGATGAGCGCCTCCACCGAGGGCGGGGGCAGCGGCGTTGCGGGCAACGCGGTGCTCATCGCGCAAACGTCTCCTGGACATGCGAGGATCGCGACGCACTGATCTTGGCGGCCCGGAGGGGGTGGCCGGGTTCGTGCCGGGCGGTGCAGCGGGGCCACCGCGAATGCGCGAAAACGTGATGCGGGCATAACCAGGAATTGTGGTACCCGCGCAACGTCTTAGCGCCCCTCGCGAGCGGGGCGGGCGCGGGCCGGGGGATGAAGGGGTTGCGGATCGGGCCGGCATGAGAAAGGCCCGCGCCGGGTCGGGGGCGGCCCGGCGCGGGCCAAAGGCACGGCGCGCGGGCCATCTTTATGGGTAGGGGCCACGCGCCTGAGCTGGGGAGGCATCCAGCCTTGAGCCATGCTGCAAGGCAAAAAAGGCGAGAGATGGGCATAATCGGGCAAGAATCGCGTCCGACGGCGGCGCGGAATAAATCCGTTTGCGATTCCAGGTAGTTGCGGCATATTCGGGCGGGTCCGGCCCGGTCAGGTCAATCGGTTAAGCTTTGTCTGCCGATCCTCGGTGGGCGTCTTTGGCGCGCGCGCGTAGGGGGAAAGAAGTGTCTCTGGAGTGGACGATGCGCCGCGGGCGATGGGCCGGTCTTCTCGTTGCGGCGATGGGCGCCGCCCTCGTCCTCGCCGGGTGCAAGCAGCAGAACCACTTCGTGCCGCCGCCGCCGGCCGCGGTCGGCGTTGCGACGCCGCTCAAGAAGGACACCACCCTCTATCTCGAGCTCACCGGCAACACGGTGGCGATCGACGAGGTCAACCTCGTCGCACGGGTGCCGGGGTTCCTGAGCGCGATCAATTATACGGACGGCGCCTTCGTCAAGCAGGGCACCAACCTCTTCGTGATCGAGCAGGCGCCCTACGCGGCGCAGCTGCAACAGGCGCGGGCGCAGCTCGCCGGCGCCCAGGCCGACCTGGTGCAGGCCCAGGCCGAGTATGAGCGCCAGTCCCAACTCGCGCAGCAGAACTTCGCCTCGCAATCCAAGCTCGACCAGGCGCTGGCCAAGCGCGATTCGGATGCGGCGACGGTGCAGAACGACGAGGCGAGCCTCGCCATCGCCTCGATCAACCTCAGCTACACCAAGGTCAATGCGCCGTTCGACGGGGTGGTGACCAAGCATCAGCAATCGATCGGCGCGCTGGTGGGCCAGGCCGGGCCGACCACGCTCGCCACCATCGTCTCGATCGCGCCGATCTACGTCACCTTCAACGTCGCCGAGCAGGACGTGCTGCGCATCCGGGCGCAGTTACGGGCGAAGGGGCTGACGCTGGCGGAGCTGGGCGCGATCCCGATCGATATCGGGCTCGCCAACGAGACCGGCTACCCGCACCAGGGCGTGCTCGACTACGTCTCGCCGGATATCGACCCCTCGACCGGCACGCTGCTCGCTCGGGCCGTGTTCAAGAACGCGAACCACGCGCTGCTGCCCGGCTTCTTCGTCCGGGTGCGTATCCCGGAAGGGAAGCTCACCAACGCCCTCTTCATCCCCGACACGGCATGGTCGACCGACCAGCAGGGCACCTACGTGCTCGTGCTCGGCGCCGACAACAAGGTCGAGCAGCGCAGGGTGGTGCTCGGGCAGCAGCAGGGCCAGCTCCGGATCGTCACGAGCGGGCTCGAGCCAACGGACAAGGTGATCGTGAGCGGGATCGAGCGGGCGATCCCGGGACAGGTCGTAGCCCCTACGACGACGACGATCTCCGCCACCACCGAAGCCTCCAAGTAAGCGCGGCCGCGCGGGGATGATCTCCGAGTTCTTCATTGCCCGGCCGGTGCTCGCCAATGTGCTGGCGATCCTGTTCGTGCTGCTGGGCGGCGTCGCGCTGTTCGGGCTGCCGGTCGCGCAATACCCGAACGTCGTGCCGCCGACCGTGCAGGTAACGACGACCTATCCCGGCGCGAGCGCGCTCACCGTGATGCAGAACGTGGCGCTGCCGATCGAGCAGGCGGTGAAC
The DNA here is from genome assembly GCA_963745975.1 of uncultured Pseudomonadota bacterium. Taxonomy (GTDB): domain Bacteria; phylum Pseudomonadota; class Alphaproteobacteria; order Acetobacterales; family Acetobacteraceae; genus JAKAWQ01. The sequence continues at coordinate 11,861 of CAVUZJ010000005.1, read as the reverse complement.
GGCGTCGAGGGCATGCTCTACATGCAATCGACCAGCGCCTCGGACGGGACCTATACGCTCACCGTCACCTTCCAGATCGGCACCAACCTCGATTTCGCCCAAGTTCTGGTGCAGAACAAAGTAGCGAGCGTGCTCGCTTCGCTGCCGACGGCGGTGCAGGCGCAGGGCGTGACGGTGCAGAAGCGCTCGACCGCGATCCTCCAGATCATCACGCTGGTCGGCAACAAGGGCCAGTACAGCAGCCTCTATCTCAGCAACTACGCGACCATCAACCTCGTCAACGAGCTTTCGCGCCTGCCCGGGGTCGGCAACGTCAACGTCTTCGGGGCCGGGCAGTACGCGATGCGCGTCTGGCTCGACCCGAACAAGCTCAAGGCCTACCAGCTCACCCCGAACCAGGTGATGCAGGCGATCCAGAACCAGAACACCGAGGTCACGGCAGGACAGATCGGCGCGCCGCCGGCACCGGCGGGGCAAAACTACCAGTACACGGTGAACGTGCAGGGGCGGCTCGTGGAGCCCTCGCAATTCGCCGACATCATCGTCAAGTCGGGCCAGGGCGCCGGCGGGCAGATCGTGCATGTGAGCGATATCGGGCATGTCGAGCTCGGCGCGCAGACCTACAGCCAGACCTTCACCCTCGACGGCCATCCCGCCACCGGGATCGGCATCTACCTGACGCCGGGCGCCAACGCGCTCGCGGTCGCCAAGGAAGTGCGGGGGACGATGAAGTCGCTCGCGACGAGCTTCCCGCAGGGGCTCGAATGGAACATCCCGTTCGACACCACGCTCTTCGTCTCGGCCTCGATCGACGAGGTCTACAAGACGCTGATCGAGGCCGGGATCCTGGTGCTCATCGTCATCGTCGTCTTCCTCCAGGACTGGCGGGCGAGCCTGGTGCCGGCGACGACGGTGCCGGTGACGATCATCGGCGCCTTCGCCGGCATGGCCGCACTCGGATTCACCATCAACATCTCCACGCTCTTCGCGATCGTGCTCGCGATCGGGATCGTCGTGGACGACGCGATCGTCGTCGTCGAGGGCGCGGCGCATCACATCGACCGCGGGATGATGCCGGTGCAGGCGGCGATCCAGGCAATGAGGGAGCTGTTCGGGCCGATCATCGGGATCACGCTGGTTTTGATGTCGGTGTTCGTGCCCGCCGCCTTCCTGCCCGGGCTCACGGGACAGATGTACGCGCAGTTCGCGCTGGTGATCGCGGTGACCGCGCTGATCAGCGCGATCAACGCCGCGACGCTGAAGCCGACGCAGTGCGCGCTCTGGCTCCGGCCCACCGTGCCGCCCGAACAGCGCAACTTCTTCTTCCGCGGGTTCAACGCCGTCTATGGGGCGCTCGAGCGGCCGTACCTCAAGCTGGTCGGGGCCATGACCCGCCACACCGCGGTGATGGTGCCGCTCGCCGTGATCCTGATGGCGATCGGGTTCGTGGGCTTGAGCCGGATCCCGACCGGGTTCCTGCCGACCGAGGACCAGGGCTACGTGCTGGTCGGGCTCCAGCTTCCGAACGGCGCCTCGCTCGAACGGACCAACCAGGCGATGCAGGCGGTGGAGAAGATCGCGGCGGCGACGCCCGGGGTCGCCCACGTGATCGACATCACCGGGGTTTCGGTGCTCGACAACAACGCCACACTCGCCAACGGCGGTGTCGCCTACGTGATCTTCAAGCCGTGGGGCGAGCGCGGCGCCTCCGAAAGCCTGCGCGCGATCTACTTCCATCTCACGAAGGCGCTCAGGACGGTGCCGGCGGGCGTGGGATTCGTGCTGGTGCCGCCGGCGATCCAGGGGATCGGCAATGCCGGCGGCTTCACGATGATGGTGGAGCTGCGCGACGGCAGCGAAGACTTCGACAAGCTGCAGACGCTGACCCGCACGATCATCGCCGACGGCGCGTCGCAAAGCAGCATCCAGGGGATGACCACCTCGTTCCGCGCCGATTCGCCGGCCATCCAGGTGAACGTCGATCGGGTCAAGGCGGAGCGCCTGCACGTCTCGGTAGGCCAGGTCTTCTCGACGCTCAGCACCTATCTCGGCTCGAGCTATGTCGGCCAGTTCATCACGTTCGGGCGCGTGTTCCAGGTCTATACGCAGGCGGACAGCAAGTTCCGGGCGACGCCCTCCGACATCGAGCAGCTCAACGTCAAGAACGACGAAGGCCAGATGGTGCCGATGGGCGCGGTGCTGAGCGAGGCGCCCACGGTGGGGCCGAGCCTCATCACGCTCTACAACCTCTACCCGGCGGCGACGATCGCCGGGGCGTCCGCCACCGGCTACAGCTCCGGCCAGGCGATGGGAGTGATGGAGGACCTCGCCCAGCACGTGCTGCCGCCGGGCGCCGGCTACGACTGGACGGCGATGTCGTACCAGGAAAAGATCGTCGGCAACCAGATCTACTACGTCTTCGGGCTCGGCATCCTGCTCGTCTATCTCGTACTCGCCGGACAATATGAAAGCTGGCTCGCACCGATCTCGGTGATCCTTGCGGTGCCGCTCTCGCTGCTCGGACCGGTGATCGCGCTCACCCCGCTCGGCGTCTCAAGCAACCTCTATGTCCAGATCGGGCTGATCCTGCTGATCGCGCTCTCGGCCAAGAACGCGATCCTGATCGTCGAGGTCGCGCGCGAATTGCGCATCCTCCACGGCAGGCCCATCCTCGAAGCTGCGGTGGAAGCGGCGCATACGCGGTTGCGCCCGATCCTGATGACCTCGATCGCCTTCATCCTCGGCGTGATGCCGCTGGTGCTCGCGACCGGCGCGGGCGCCAACTCCCGCAAATCGATCGGCATCACCGTGGCGAGCGGGATGATCGCCTCGACCTGCCTCGCCGTGCTGTTCGTGCCCTCGTTCTTCGTCGTGATGCAGCGTTTCGAGGAACGGAAGAAACCGCTTCCCACGCGCACGGAGGCGCGGGAGGAAGCGTAAGGCCGGGGGAGCGCCCGCGCGCGGGCGTCTGTGGGTATTCAGGCGGGTTCGTACTACTCGAGCGTCAGGAACACCGTCCCGAGCGGCGGGAACGAGACCTCGACGGAAGCCGGCCCGAGCAGCCAGATCGGCGGCGTGACGCTGCCCAGCATCACCACCTGCCCGGCCTTGAGCCCGCCGAACGCCACGGCGAGCGGCGAGGCCGCGAGCCAGGCGAGCGCTTCCATCGGATCGCCCATCAGTTCCGCGCCCTTGCCGCGGCCGCGCTCGGCCTGGTTGACGCGGATCTGCCCCTCGATCGCCTTGAGATCGAGCGCGCGCCACTCTGCCTCGGCCGCGCCGATCACCGCGCCGGCGTGGAAGACCTGATCGGCGATGAGCGCGTTGGTCCCGAATTCCTTGAGTTCGGGGTAGCGGTTCTCGACGATCTCGATTCCGGCCGAGACCGCGGCCACCGCAGCCGCCGCCCGCGCCGCATCGCACGGGCCCGGCGGGAGATCTTGGCCGAGCTTGACCACGAGCTCGCATTCGACGCCGGGAGACTGGAAGTCGCCGAAGCGCAGCCGGATGCCGCTCGCATGTAGGCCGCTCTCGGCGATGAACCCGGCGATCGGTCCGTCGAGGCCGAGATAGGCCTGCATGAGCTTCGCCGTGGCGCCGATCTTGAAGCCGGCCGGCGGCACGGCGCCGACGCGCTCGGCGAGCGCGCGCTGCGCCGCAACCCCCGCCGCCTCATCGGCGGGCCTCAGGCTCTCCGGCAGCTGGTCGAGCTTGCGGTGCGCCCGGCGGGCGGCGAGCAGCAGCTCCGCGCAGGCCTCGGCTTGCCCACTCATCCTTGGGGGTTCATCGGGCCGGCGCGTCCTCCGGGCGGGAGAGCTCGTAGAGCGCGATCGCGCCCGCGGCCGCGACGTTGAGGCTCGGCATCGCCTGGCCCGCCGCCCGCGGCATCGCGAGGCGGGCGATCTCGTCGCAGGTCTCGCGCGTGAGCCGCCGCAGCCCCTCGTCCTCCGCGCCGAGCACGAGGACGATGCGCCGGCTCTTGAGCGCGGGCCCCGAGAGCGTGGCCGGCGCATCGGCGGCAAGCCCGACCGTCCAGCAATTCGCGGCCTTCAGCGCGATCAGGGTGCGGGCGATGTTGACCGCGCGGAGCAGCGGCACGGTCTCGAGCGCGCCCGACGCGGCCTTGGCGAGCGCGCCGGTCTCGTCCGGGGCGTTGCGCTCCTGGGCGATGACGCCGGCGGCGCCGAAGGCGGCGGCCGAGCGGAGGATGGCGCCGACATTGCGCGGATCGGAGACCTGATCGAGCACGATCAGCGGGCCCGGCCGCGCCAGCACCTGGGCGAGCGGTGGCGGGGCCAGCGGATCGGCGAGGAGGGCCGCGCCCTGGTGGACGGTGTTGTGGCCGAGGAGCTGGTCGAGCCGGCCGCGCTCGGTGCGCTCGGGCGCGAGCGGCCAGGGCATGCCGACGCGCGGGGCGAGCACCGCCTCGGCCTCCTCGGTGAGCAGCAGCCGGCGCGCGCGCCGGTGCGGGTTCGCGAGCGCGGCCGCGACCGCGTGCAGGCCATAGAGCCACATGCCGCCACGTGGTGCCCCTTGGGGTGCCCCATGGGGAGCCCCGGGGCGCGGCGCCCCGGTGCGAGGTGCCTCTGGGCGAGGCACCCCCATGCGAGGCGCGTCCGGGCGCGGCGCCTGCGGGCGCGACGGCGGGGCGGGGCGGCGGGGCGGAGAATGCCGGTCCATCATCCAGCCCCTATAGAGCAGATCGCCGGGCGCGGTAATCGGCCCCCGCCGCTTGGCGCGCCTTCGTTGACAACTCTTCCGACTTTCCATACGCCGCGCGGCGGAGGGGTGCCCGAGTGGCTAAAGGGGACGGACTGTAAATCCGTTGGCGCACGCCTACGTTGGTTCGAATCCAACCCCCTCCACCAACGTGAGCGGATCTTCCTCGCCGCCCACGGGCGCCGGTTTCAGTCTTTCGGCGGGTGGATATCCGTCATCGAGATTTCGAGCCGCTCGGCCAGCGCCCGGCCGGCGCAGAGGATGTGATCCCGCAAGAGCGCCGTTGCGCCCTCGATATCTCCGGTTTCGATCGTCGCGACGATGGCGCGATGCTCGGCGTCCGAGCGAGGCTGCCAGTCGAGGTCCTTCCAGGTCGCCAGCAGGAAGCGTGCGCTCGCCTGATGAAGATCGTCGATCGCGAGGAGCAATCGCGGCATCGCGCAGGCGGCGATGATGGCGCGGTGGAAGCGCCGGTTGGCCTCCTCCCATACGATGAGGTCGTCGCTGGCCTCTCCCTCGGCGATCGCGAGCCGGGCCGCTTCGATATCCGCGCGCGCGAGCCTCTTCGCGCCATGGCGTAGGGCCAGCACCTCGAGCGCGGCGCGCATCTCCGTGACCTCCCGGACGGCGGCCGGATCGATCGGGGCGACCCTGACGCCGCGCCGCGGCTCGGCGACCAGCAGGCCGCGTGCTTCCAGCCGGCGGAACGCCTCGCGCACCGGCACGTGGCTGGCGCGGAACTCGGCCGCGACGAGGTCCTGCCCGACCTTCCGGCCGGGCGGCAGCTCGCCGAGCACGATCCTTCTGGCCAGGCCATCGGCGATGATGTCCGCCACGGATTTGTCGGCGCCGGGCTCTTGCGATGATGCAACTCTCATGGTTTCATAGATAATATATTAAACTGGGGATTGCCATGCAGTGGGTCCGTCCCGCGCGTCTGCGCCACGTCGCCGGCATCGGCGTCGACCGCATGGGATCGATCGCCGACGCCTCGGCCGGGGATCTCCTCCGGCTCGAGAATCTCGACGTCGATATCCCGCCCGATCCGGCCGCCGTCGCGCGGACGCGCGAGGCCGCCGCGAGCGATGCCGACAACAGCTATCTTCCTTTCGTCGGACAGATCCGCTTGCGGGAGGCCGCGGCCCGGCACGTCTCGAAAATCTCCGGCGTCGCCTATTCGGGGGAGCGCAACTGCATCATCTCCGCCGGAGGGCTCTCGGGCATCCTCAATGTGCTGCTCGCGACCATCGAGGTCGGAGACGAAGTCATCGTCACCGACCCGACCTACGCCGGCCTGATCAATCGCGTCCGTCTTGCCGGCGGGGTGCCGAAATTCGCGCCCTTCACCTTCGCCACGGGCGGCGAATGGCGGCTGGATCGGGACGCGCTCCGGCGTGCCGTCGGGCCGCGGGCAAGGGCGATGCTGCTGATGTCGCCCTCCATGCCCTCGGGCGGCGTGCTGGACGAGGAGGACTGGCTGCTCGTCGCCGCGCTCTGTCGCGAGCGCAACCTGATCCTCATCCTCGATGCCGCGATGGAGCGGCTGGTGTTCGACGGCCGAACCGTCATTCATCCTGCCGGGCTCGCGGGCATGGCGGAGAGAACCATCACGGTCGGCTCATCGGCCAAGGAGCTTCGCATGATCGGTTGGCGGGTCGGCTGGATCGTCGCCCCCGAGACATTCATGCCCGACTTGGTCGCGGTCTCTCTCGCCAATGTCGTCGTGCCGGTCGGGATCGCACAGGACGCCGTTTCCATCGCGCTCGAACGCTCCGAGACAACGCTCGGTCCCTACATCGCCGAGCTGCAGGCGCGGCGGGACGTGATCGCGGGGGAGCTTGCCGGCCTTCCGTTCGGCATGCCGGGAGGGGGATGGTCGATGCTGCTCCGCGTCTCCGACCATGGCATTGACGGCGCGGCCATGTCGGAACGGTTGCTGGCGGAAGGCGTTTGCGCCACCGCGATGGCCGGCTGGGGCGAGAACTCACGGCGGCCAATATATCCGCTTCGTGTTCGCCAACGAGCCGGTGGGCAGATTGAAGGGCCTGGGCGCCCGCGTGCGCGCGGCGCTGCGGGCGGCGTGACGATGGCGGAAGGTTCCGTTCCCGCGTGGCGGGCGGAGCGTCCCCGGCTCGCCGACGCGGTGTTCTGCGATGGTCTTCTGCCCTGGACCGCCGAATTCCTGCCGCCCGGCGCGAGCCTCGCCGAGCAGCTCGGCCGGTTTCACCGCAACGGGTGCGATCACATCTCGCTCTCGGTCGCGGCCGGGCGCGACGGGTCGGAGAGAGCGCTGGCGCGCTACGGGTTCCTGCTGCGGGAGCTCGGCCGCGAAGGCTCGCGCGTGCCGATCGCCTCGGATGCGGCGGCGGTCCGCAAGGCAAAGCATGACGGGCGGCTTTCGGTTTCGTTCCACTTCCAATCGGCCACCCCTTTCGCTCCCAACCTCGATCTCGTGGAGAGCTTTCACCGGATTGGGATAACCAGGGCGATCCTTGCCTACAATGAGGGCAACATCTTCGCCGATGGCTGTCACGAGCCCCGCAATGCGGGCCTTTCGGCGGCCGGGCGCGGCCTCGTCCAACGCATGGGCGAGGTCGGCATGATCGTGGATCTCAGCCATTGCGGAGAGCGGACCAGCTTCGACGTGCTCGAGATGCCGTCGGCCCGTCCGCCGATCTTCTCGCATTCCAACGCGCGGGCCGTTTACGACCATGAACGCAACATCAGCGATGCGCAGATCAGGGCGGTCGCGCGGCGAGGCGGATATATCGGCATCAACGGTGTGGGGATATTCCTTGGCGCGTCTCTGCGCGAGATTCCGGCCGCGATGGCGAGGCATGCCGCCCATATCGCGGAGATCGCCGGGCCGGAGCGTCTCGGCCTGGGCCTCGATTTCATGTTTCTCGAAGGCAGCGACTACGGTTTCTTCTATCGCCAGCGCGTGCGCTGGCCGAAGGGTTATCCCGAGCCGCCTTGGGACTTCCTTCAGCCCGAGCAGTTCGGCGAGCTCGTGAGCGCGCTCGAGAAGGCGGGCTTCCGCCAGGCCGAGCTAACCGGCGTGCTGGGCGCGAACTATCTGCGCCTGGTGACGGAGCCGACGAGGGAAGAGAATCCGCGGGATCAGAAGTGAAGTTGGTTGCGGGGAGAGGATTTGAACCTCTGACCTTCAGGTTATGAGACGGGACGGCTACTTTGTAAGTCTATGATATATATGCCATATATTGCGATCAGTGAGATAGTGCTCTAGTCACATGCTCTAATTTTTCGCGATTTTTCATCGAGAATCGCCGAAAATGCTCTAATGACGCTCACAGCAGCACCCCGCCCGATACGGCGTGGCGTGACGGGTCCCGCCGCGCGGAAAGCAGCCTTGTCTGGGCGCTGGACGGGCTGTCCCTGTGTCCTCCCCGGCGGACTTCCTTGACTTTCATGCCGAAACGACATAGACTTATCATATGGGGATATGATAGGCTCGTGGCAAAGAAAACGGACGAACATGCGCTGGAATTCCTGCTTGCCTTCGACGGGCGTGTCCACCGGTATGCGGGCGGCTACTGGCTCAAGTTCAAATTCGTCGGGTTGAGGCAACCCCGGACGCGGCCCCATGGCCTCAGTTATTCGTTCACGCTCCACGGTCCAGACAACGCGCGGCTTGTGGGCTTTGACAACGCCCATTCGGTCCCGCCGGCAGGCGGACGCTACAAGAAGCGCTCCGTCATGACGGACCACTGGCACCGGACGGAAGACGACCCCGGCAAGCCCTACGCGTTCAAAAACGCGGCGACATTGATAGACGATTTCTTCGACGAGGTGGAACGGGTGCTCACGGAGCGAGGGGTTACGTTCGAGGCCGTCGAGGACAAGGAAGGAGAAAAGTGATGAAAGAGGTGAAAATCCAGAGCCATGCCGGCCTGCGGAAGGAAATGAAGGCGATCGCCGCCGGCGAGATGGCGGCACCGAAAGACGCGGCGGGCATGAGCTTTTATTCGGTCGAGGCCCTCCTGCGCCTTCTGACGCCCAAGAACCGCGAGTTGCTCGCCGTGATCCGGGACCGTAAGCCGCAGTCGGTTGCCGAACTGGCAAAAATGACCGGGCGGAAGCCGCCGAACGTCCTGCGGACGCTCGGCAAGCTCGAAGCGGTCGGCTTTATCCGGATGAAGACCGTCAACCACCGCAAGGTGCCGATGGCGGCGGTCCGCGCGCTTCGGATCAGCATTGATCCGTTCTCGCAGAATGACAGGCTGGAACTGGCGTGAGGCGGCGTGGGGCAATCGTGATATTCCGCCCTCCTGCACTTCCTGCTACCTCGTCCTCCTCGTCGGCTTCGGGTTCCAGCCCAAGAACGAGCGGGTCAACATGCCCCTGCCGCCTCCGCTGCTCGATGCGGTGAAGGCCATGGCTGCAGGCTCGCGTTCCGTATCAGCGCTTCCTCCGGCACACGCTCGAAACGCTGTGCACCCGCGCAAGGGTTCATGACGCAAGCCAGTACCAAGGGGCACGGACTAATCGAGCAAGACCGGGCGAAGAACCTCAGATAATATGCAGTGGCTCACCTGGTCGGGCATCGACACCGATGGGCAGTGGATTCGGCGCGCCGGATTCTCGCGAGGGCGATAAATGTCGCATCCCGCTAGCGATCCACATCATCGAATACCGAACGCTTTGCCGGCTGATCAGCAGGCGGTTCTTCGACGGTCTTCTCTCGCGAAGCCGAGGACATGTACGACCAGTCTGTCAAGTGATCCGGTTCATCCTCAGCTTCCTTCCTCGCCCTCACGTCATCAATGGCATCCGAAACGGCCTGTCGCGCCTCGTCTATAATCTGGACCGTCGCGTCGTCGAACCCGGTGAGCTCCGCAAGCACATCCAGTCCCCGTGAAAAATGCTCGAAATGGCTTTCCGGATCTTCACTAAGATCGGCCTCCTCCGCGATTTGCGCAATGCGATCCGGTGCATTGACCAATGCATCAACGCGTAGTCGGATACCGAGCGCAATAAGTCTCTTTGGCGGGATCAGTCTGAGAATATCCTCATTTTCCCAAAATGAAAGATCAAAGTCTGACATAGCAGCCTTTTCGAGGCGCGTTGCCATATCGGTCTGACGATACTCTTCCAAGAGCCCAAGACGATGCGCACGCGCGTATGTCAATATCTTGGGATCGTATATTGTTCGATGTGCATCCCATGATCGACGGGTAAGGATGTCGGGATCAGCAGTCACAACATGCTGAAACACATGCTCGTTTGCCCGGTCGGCGAGAAACGCAAACAGGGTCCAGTTAGTCGAAGGTTGGTCCGGAACATGGGCCAGACGCCCTACAAGCGTGTCATCCAATGTGGAAGGGATCGTCGGCGCATCCCGTATGTGGCCCGCTCCCTCACAGACGAAACTGTCCAAGATCGTCTCGATGGTAGCGCCGCGCAGCAAAGCTGCCATCATATGAGGCCGCTCTCTCAAAATGTCGGTCAACGCGTCTGCGATCGTTGGATGCGCGAACGCCCAGGATTCATGCTCATCGACAGTCGCCAGCCGCAGAAATGATCCCCCAATTCCGCCAAAGCGTCCAGGATGCGGGGAAGCAGCACCCCCATCAAATCGCTGACTGCCTGCGCGGCCGATAGGTCCATTGCAGTTCGTGTCAAACCGCCCTGATGGACGTAGACGAGAACGAGCGCCGCCCGAAGTGCGGCATCCAACGCATTGATAGTGTCGATCCAAGTGTTCCCGCGGCTCCTGCATGAACCGGATGATCTCAGCCTGCGTTGTTGCAAGGCTCTTCGTGAACGCAGGGTCACCGAGGCGTTCGGCGATCCCCGGAAGAAACTCCGGGACCTCCGCGACAGCGACGAGGTGAGGTTTCACATTTCTTTTCCAGCTTTGCGTCTGACTACCAAAATTAATGTGATTATAAAGGATCTGAAGTCTTCTCTGCCGCCGTCAGGTCGCCGACATCGACAACCGCTCGCCCGTCGATAAAGACCGGCAGATTGCGTTGACCAGTCTGACCTTGACAGCTTCGTAAATGTGACGGCGAGAGGTTAGGAGAAATCGGTTGCCGTGACCTATGGCTGCCGGGACCTTTCGAAAAGCCGCCGTCCAGTCCTGCACGTACTCCTCTCGCACGACATTCGACCCGAAGCATCGTCTATCCAGAAAAAGCGACCGGGATCGTGTGGGTTCCAGCCCGCCTCAAAGTCGCGTGGGCTCGTCAAGTTCAACACCGTGTGCTGCAAATCCTCCGACGCAATAGTAGACAGGATGGCACCGATCGCCGATTTTCCGGTTGATGGACTCCCAAGCAGCAAAACCACACCGTGGTCGCTCAACGCCTTCACAGCCTTGCGGTGGGCGGCCGTTGGCACGTACACCTTCAGCTTTGGTATCCAGTGGTCAAGAAGGGCGCGCGTCTGCTGCACGAACCGTTGATCAAGAATGGTCGTGAGATCACCAAGGCCGTAGACCTGAGGGACCAGAGCACGCAGACGCGGGCTGCTTTTGATCGTGCGAATCAGATACTGTTTGCCCAGGATGTGGGGCTTGCGTACACCAATCTCCCGCAAGCGCCTCCTAAGTCCGGCGGCAACCGGAGCATCGACGCTCATGCTGGTCATGAGAATATAGGTATGAGCCTGGCCTGATTGGACAAGTTCTTCGACGTGCGTAAGTTCCGGCCTTAAGTCGCCCAATCGAAGCCGCTTCCCGGGGTCGGAGGAGTGTTTGCACTGAACGGAGCCCACATCAAGTGCATCCCCCGATCGTGGCGGAAGCAGAAACACGGCGTCCTGACCACCGTCCTGCGCTTCCCGGAATATCTCAACCGGCCGGTGAAGGACCTACTCGCACACCTTGGGCGCATAAGTCCTGAAACGCCTTCCAGCCGATGCTGTAGAGTGCAAGGTCGGACCACGGCCCCTCAGCGCGAGCCCTTGCGGCTTCGACGCCGTCTCGCTCTGGATTTCCCTGCTCTGAATTACGGAGGTCATTCCCTCTCCCGCCAGTTTAAGCTCAGCCAATGTTCGTGCTCTAGGCTCTTTGCGTAGCATGATTCGGCAGTCGCAGCCATGAGCAAGGTGGCGGCGGCAATCGCCGTGACATGCCGGCGTATTTCTTTGGAACCCTATCTTGCCTCCTGTAGAGATGC
>CAVUZJ010000004.1:0-144675 GCA_963745975.1 uncultured Pseudomonadota bacterium | reverse complement strand
CTCCTCCGGAGGCCCGACCGGCGATCCTCTGTGGGACGACTGGGACACGCCGCTCCGCATCCCCGCGATGCCGGTGCTGCGTCTCGATGGGTTCGAGGGCCCGATGGACCTGCTGCTCGATCTTGCCGAGCGGCAGCGCATCGATCTCGGCCGGATCTCGGTGGTGGCCCTGGTCGAGCAGTTCGTTGCCGAATCCGTTCGGGTGGCCCCCTACGTCGCCATCGAGCGCCGCGCCGAATGGCTGGTGCTGGCGACGCGGCTCGTGCTGCTGCGCTCGCGGCTGCTGTTTCCGGCGAGTCCGGCGGAGGAGGCGGATGCCGAGCGCGAGGCCGAGCGGGAGGTGGCGCGGCTTGCCGAGTTGCGGTTCATCCGTGCGGCCGGCACCTGGCTGCAGGCGCGTCCGCAGCTCGGCCACGATGTGTTCGCTCGTCCGCTGCCCGGGCCCGACCCGCGCGCCGCCTCGTACATGGCGCTGATGGAGGCGTGCCTGACGGTGCTGCGCGGCCGCGATGGGCTCCCCGCGGCGGCTCCGGTCTACCGGCCTCCGCTGGCGGCCGTCTTCCGTGTCGAAGACGTCATAGGGCGCATGCGGTCTTTGATCGCCGGGATGACCGAGGGCCGGCCGCTGGCGGCGTTCCTGCCGCGATTGGACGATGAGGCGATCGGCGATCCGGTAGTCGCGCGGGCGGCGGTGGCCTCGACCCTCGTCGCCGCGCTGGAGCTGTGCCGGGAGGCGGTCGTCGGCCTCGAGCAGGAAGCGGCGTTCGGCGCGATCACCGTCGCGCCCCGAGCGGCCGACGCTGCGCAGCTCGATGCTCGGTCGAGGTCGGGCGCACCACCATCCGCTCACTCCAGCCGCTCGAGCACAGTGAAGAGGCTCGGCGCGCAATAGCGCTCGGCGGCGCTGCGTTCGCCGGCCGGGCGGTGAGCCGCAACGAAATTGACGGTACGGTAATTTCGTCTGTCGTTTCGGGTGGAAGCCCCTTGCAGCGCGCCGAGGGGCAGCGCCCCTAAGCAACCAAGCGGACAACCCCGCACGCCCAAAAGGATTCCTCTGCGAAAGGGGGCTGTTGGGGTCGGGACGGGGATGGGCGGCCGGATGAGGCTGGAGTGATGGGCTGGTGGAATGCTGTTGGCGGCAGGTGTCGGAGCGGCTGGCGGCGCTCAGGCGGCCCGCAGAGTGACGCGACGGAGATTGAAGATGGTGAGGAAGGCAAAGAAGTCGGTGGTATTGCGCTCGAGACTGTGACAGCGGGCTCGGGCCTTGCCGTAGAGCCGCTTCATGGCGCTGAAGACGGCCTCGACCGGGGCGCGGCGGCGGGCAATCAACCGGTTGCGGCGCCGCTGCCAGAACGGCAGCACGGGATGGTGCTTGTTGGCGCGATGCATGAGGCGGTCGCGGATGCCCGCCGCCCGCAACCGCTGGCGGCGGGCTTTCATGTCGTAGACACGATCGGCGTAAACCGCCCGCTCGTCGCCCGAGATCAGCGCCTCGGCAACCGCGCCGTCGGCGATCCGCGCCGCGGTGAAGACGGCGCGGCGGACGATGCCGCTGTGCTCATCGACCCCGACATGCAGCTTGTAGCCAAAATAGGATGTGCCGTTCTTGTTGGTCCAATCGGCGCCCGGCTCGCGTGGGTGGCTCGTCCCCATCCCGGCATCGCGCGGCGGCGGATTGTGGCTGGCCGCCACGATCGAGGCATCCATCAGAGTGCCCTTGCGCAGCACCATGCCCAAGGCGTCCAGCTGGCGATTGACCTCGGCGAAGCAGGCCTCCAATACTCCGGCCGTGGTCACGGCCGCGCGGAAGCGGCAGATCGTCGTCTCGTCCGGGGTGGCGGCGTCGAGGCCGAAGCCGCAGAAGCGACGAAACGAGAGCCGATCCAGCAGCGCCTCCTCCAGGCCCGGGTCCGAGAGATCGTAGAGCGCCCGCAGATAGAGCGCTTTCAGCATCGCCAGCGGATCGTAAGGAGGTCGTCCGGTCTCGCCGCTGCGCACCGGCGCCACGATCGCCGCCAGGCGCGACCAGTCGATCAGCTGGTCGATCCGCGCAAGCTTCGCATTCGACCCAAGCCGCGGATCAACGAACGCATCCGCAAAGCCAAGCTGCTTCGCCATGCCCCACCTCTCCCCGGCCACTTCGGCAACAGCGAATCATCCCTCACGCCGCGCCGCTACCCCTTTTTCGCAGAGGAATCCCCAGGGGCGCACTCCAGTCGTCGCTGCGGCGATGGCGAGACGCTCGTGGATTGTCTTCAGGACAAAGCGTCGATTGAAGCGCCACGCAAAGGCGCCGAGGTAGCGCGGCAGATGCTTGGCACCAACCGCACGGTGCGTGGCCAGAAGGCTGTTCTTGACGTTGGCTAGCATGGTGTTCACCCAGCGGAAAGCGGGATGGCGCGCAGCGCCGCGATCGGAGCCAGTGACGTGGCGCTCGTGGACGATTCCCGGCTGCGCGGCAATGCAGCGAAACCACTGGCCGCCGTCGCTGACGACCATCGTTCCGGCCGCGACACCGGAGCACAGCCGCTTGGTTTCGCCAGTTTGAAATCCGCGTACGACTTGCAGGCGGGCGTGCAAAGGTCGGCCATCGGCGGGGGTCTCGATGGCGGCGATAAAGGGCGTATGCCCGGGTCGACCACGCCCGGTCCCTTCGCCGGTGCGCGGGCCGCCGATATAGGCGTCGTCGATCTCGATCCGCGGACCGGCGGAGCCAAGCTTGTAGCGACGGTCGCGCTCGCGCATGGCCTGCATCAACTTGTGCTGAAGGCGCCAAGCGGCGTTGGTCGAAATGCCGAGCCGCCGACCCATCTCGATGTTGGACAGGCCCTTCTTGCCCTGGGCGAGCAGATGCATGGCGCGAAACCACACCTGCATCGGCAGCTTGCTGCCCTGTAGAATTGTACCTGCGATCAGCGATGCCTGATAGCGACACTGCCGGCACTGAAGCAAATGACGGTCCCGGATCTCGGAATGCTCCGTCCCGGCGCACCGCGGACACTCGAAGCCCTCAGGCCAGCGCCAGGCGAACCACGCCTCCCGGCATGCCGCCTCGTTGGGATAGCGCTGCTCGAAGGCGTCGTCCGAGAGGCCTTTTTGGCGCTGCTCGCGGTTGCGAGGCATCGGTTTGATCCTGACAATCTAGGCGTTTTCAGAACGATAATAATCTCCTACCCGGCTGAATGTCGATGGTAAGCGGGACAGGAACTGAGGAAGACTCACAGAGAATGAGGAAGACCCCGGAAAAGTGCGGAAGGACTGTCCAAAGAGCAACCTGACACGAGGCAAGGCCACGGCAATCTCCAATAATTACGTGGCGCCTTTGTATGGCATCTCCACCTGATAGATCGAACCACTCGCAGCCTCAGTAATGTACAGGGTCCTCGAATCTCCCGAACCGAACGAAACGCTCGAACATAGGTCACCCCCTGGCGTTTCAATAAAATGGGTGGCCCGGCCGCGCCCATCAAAACGCCATACGCCGATGCCCAAGTGAGCCACGATCAAACCACCCTGCTCATCAACGACCAGGCCATCTGGTCCGATACCTCCCGACATCTGGACGAAGAGCATCAACTTATCCCGCGTACCATCCGAGTTGAGCCAAAGGGTCCAGATCGCATTGGCGCGAGTTACAGCAACATAGATCTGTGTCTCACTCGGATTGTAGCAGACTCCATTCGGGCCCGGTGCGTTGTTTACCAAACGCTCGACAGGCCCATCCGGCCTCCATCGATAAACGCTGCCGTTCGGTTCGGAAAGGCAGCTCGCGGCCTGATCGGTAAAAAGGACGCTTCCAGTTCGCGATAGAGCGATGTCGTTGCACGCTTGAAATCCGCCATAGGAGGACCTTGTCAACGCGATGTCAGTCTTTCCGGTGGCCGGATCAACAATGACGACTCCACGTCGATTGTCGGCGATGAATAAGCGTCCGTCCCGATGAACTTTCAATCCCTTTGGTCTTCCATCGTATTCTGCGACGATAGACCACTCGCCCCGTGGCGAAAGTTTAAGAACGCGGCTAGCCGGGATATCCACCATTAAAACATTGCCGGCACGATCGACCGCAGCGCCTTCTATATAGCAGTCGAAGGTATCACCAAGATGGCGTGTGGTAAATCCAGGATGGGGCCGCCGGAACTCCGTCGGCACAGTCGAGAGCCTTTCGGCCATGATCCGCTTGGGAAGGGCAAATATCATTAGAAGTCCCGATCCTTTGTCAGAAGGCCTGGGCCCAGGAGATTGCAACACTTGAATGCTCGCTGTCGAACTGACCCATCTTCAACGCGGCAGTTGGTGATCGCAGCCCCATATCTCGTCGTGACAGGGCATGACCGCGATCGGACTGGCGATCCAAAGCCACCACCACCCGGCGTCCCGATCACGACCGGATCTTCCGGCGCGAGCTCTGCGCTGTCGGCGCGGCGTAGCGGCTCGACCGCACGGTCGGCACGTTTCACCCATTGCCGGCCGGTTGGCCCATCGGCGCCGCATTCGAGGCAGAACCGGCCCACGTTGCGGCGCGAGGCGATGATCACCGCTGTCGTCGGCTCGAGAACGCGGATGCGCCGCACTGCCTGGTCGCCGCCGTAATGTTCGCCCGCCACGCAGGTGCTGCGGCAGATTAGGAACTGCTCCAGCCGGACGGGATAGCGTACCCAAGCACGTCGGGGTCGGTCATAGAGCGCGACGTCGGTGGAAGTGCCAGCCATGTCGAAGCCAATGACGTCGGTCAGCCCTGCTATTCTCGCAGTGCGGGCCGCGTCGACGAGGCCGACCGTGGGACCCGACAGGATCGCGTCCTCGACAAGCCCGCCGTTGGACCGCATGGAATAGAGCCCCTCGCCGTCGAGCTCGCTCGCCGCCTCGTCGACATAGCGGTGCAGGATCGGCGAAAAATAGGCGCCTCCCCCCCTCGTGTCACCGCGCCGCACCAGCCGCAGCAGCGGACTCACCTGATGGCTCGGCGAGCGTTGGGCGAAGCGCGCCTTGCGCGCCAGCTCTGCCAGGCGCCGCTCATGCGCCGGCTATTTCCAGGCATGCGTCAGCACGATCGCAACCGGGGCGATGCGGTCTTCTCGCGCTGCCTCCAGTGCCGCGATGGCCTGCACTTCGGCCAGTGCCTCGATCTCGGCTTCCTCGACGACGGCCCTCCCGCCAAGCTCGGCCACCTGCTGGTCCAGCATCGAGGGCAGGAGTGATGAAGAGGTCGAACAGCCGTGGCCGAGCCCGGCTACCGATGCGCAGCGCGTCAGCAAAGTCGCGATTGATGAGCAGCAGGGTCCGCTCGGTCTTGCCCTCCAGCAGCGCATTGGTGGCGACCGTGGTGCCCATCTTCACTGCGCCCCCGGTGCCGGCGGGATCGGCTGGTCGAGCGCGACGCCGAGCACCGTCTTGATCCAGGCGATGGCGGCATCTCGATACGGCCTCGGATTCCCGCTCGGGAGCTCGTGGGTGCAGAGCCGCCCCCCCGGACCGCGCGCCACGATATCGGTGAAAGTGCTGCTGCGGTCGATCCAGAACTGCCAGTCCGAGCCGATCATTGAGCGACGATCTCCGCACTAGGAAGGGTTGGGTTTGCTCCGCCTGCGTACACAGAATTGGCTTGACAATCATTCATTCTATGCCCAGGGTGGGCATAATCTAAATACTCGGAGACAACAGGGCTATGCTGCGGAGAACGCAACTCATGTATCTGGGCGGCGTAGTGGTTGCGGCGCTCGCTGCCTTACCCTTCATGTCGGGGTACCCGTTGGCTCAGACGGGGTCCCCATCGAGCAAGGCCCTTGCGATCGTCAGTTGGGGAGGCAGTTACCAAGCGGCGCAACGCAAGGCCTTCTTCCAGCCTTTCGAGAAGGCCACGGGAATTCACGTGATCGAGGGTGTCGGTCCACAAATCGAGAGGACGCGGGCAGAGGTGGAATCGGGACATCCGGATTTCGATCTTGCTTCCACCAATCAGGCCTTCAACCTGATCGGCATTGATCAGAATTTGTGGCTCCCGATCGATTACAAATATTTTGATCCCAAGGACCTCGCGGCGATGCCGGTCAGGTTCCGGCAAAAGTACGGCGTCGGGACGATCATCTACGACGAAGGTCTCGCGATCAGCACTAAGGCCTTTCCGGCGACCCGAGCGCAGCCAAACTCCTGGGCTGATGCATGGGACGTCAGCAAATTTCCCGGCAAGCGGGCGTTTCCTTGGTGCGATGTGGCAACCTATCCTCTGCCGGAGTCGGCCCTGCTTGCCGACGGAGTGCCGCCGCAGAACGTCTACGAGGTGCTATCAGCGCCGGGCGGAATCGAGCGCGCGATCCGCAAACTCAAAGAACTCGCGCCGAATATCATATGGTGGCACGACGTCAACCAGGCTGGACAAATGCTAACGAGCGGCGACGCGGTGATGTCAATGGCGCCGAGCAACCGTATTCAGACGCTGATTGATGACGGTGCGCCGCTGAAAATCGTCTGGAACCAAAACCGGTACACTTTCGACGTTTGGTATGTCCTGCGCGGCGCGCCGGACGCTGATAATGCCATGCGGTTTATTGCCTTCGCCAGCAGGCCAGAGCAACAGGCGGAGATGGCAAGGCTTGGCGGTTACGGGCCTACCAATCCCCGCGCCATGGGTCTGCTCGATCCCTCGGTGGCGCGTACGCTCCCAACCTATCCGGATCATCTCAAGGTCGCATTCCAGAAGAATGAGAACTGGTGGCGTGCAAATCGTGAGAAGTGGGTGGAAGCATGCTCTTCGGCCCTGTACTAGTCTGACACCAGACGTAGCGCGGATCAGATTGCCGGGGGCATATTATTGCGATGGAAGAAGGGCGAGTATTGAAGCTCATCTGGCCGGCGCTGGCGTTTCTCGCCCTCGTCTTCCTTCTCCCCGTCGTGAGCACGCTCTCCCTCAGTGTAACGGAACCACGACCAGGACTCGCCAACTTCATTCACCTTGTACACACGCCAATCTATCTCAAGATCCTGGTCAACACGTTCTTAATTGCTGGCGAAGTCGCGGTTCTATGTCTTGTGCTCGCCTATCCAACAGCCCTGTTCATCGTCAGCCGGCGCCGCGCGATGTCCGATGCGTTGATGATAATGGTCGTCGCGCCCTTTTTTACTAGCCTTCTGGTCCGCAACTATGCGTGGGTATTCCTTCTCGACGCTCAAGGCGCGGTGAACAGAGCCCTCGAAGGTCTTGGGCTGCCTCGCCAGAACCTGATGTATAATCGTTTCGCTGTCATAGTTGGCATGACGAATATTCTGCTGCCGTATGCCGTGTTGATTTTAGTTAGCGTTCTTCGGGCAATCCACCCGTCTTTGCTGCGTGCCGGCATGTCGCTTGGCTCGGGGTCATTCTCCCTGTTTCGTCGCGTCGTGTTGCCCTTGTCGCGCTCTGGGGCGGCGGCCGCTCTGATCTTGGTCTTCGTGATCGGCTTGGCCTTTTTCGTGACGCCGGCGATGCTCGGGAGTCCGCGCGAGACCATGATCGCTAACACGATCTCTACAGAGGTCGGATTTTTGAACTGGGGCTTCGCGACAACACTTGGCATCGTTCTGCTTGGGGTCTCGCTGATCGCGCTTGCTGCGATGCAAGCGACGTTCGGAGGCCTTGCCGTGATCGCACCCCATCTGCGCACGCTGCGCACGCCTCGGGCTCATGCACGGAAGCTTCTGCCCGATAGCATGACAGCCGCTCTCGAACGTTTGCTGAATCCGTGTTGGCCATTCGTCTGCGGCATTATCGGTACGGCTGTCCTTGCTCTGTTGGTCCTGCCAATTCTGTTCATCATCCCACTCTCGCTCACGTCAGTGGACTATTTTGTCTTTCCGCCCCCCGGATATTCGCTGCGCTGGTACGCGGCATTCTTCAGCGACCCGCGCTGGATGACGGCTACGGGCAACAGCCTCTTGATAGCCACACTGACGGCCGTGCTGACGCTCTTGATCGCTGTGCCAGCGGCGCTCGCCATTGCAAGATCCCGGTCACGGCTTGTCGTGGTGGCGTATCTCTTTGTTGTTTCGCCATTGATTGTGCCGACGATCATAACCGCCATTTCCATATTCTTTCTGTTTGCACGATTGGGCCTTGTGGAGACGACCCTCGGGCTGGTGCTCGGCCAGACCGTCGTTGCCCTCCCCGTGGCGGTCGTGGTGCTCGTATCCGCTTTCAGCGAGTTTGATTGGGCCTTGGAACGGGCCGCACTCAGTCTCGGCTCAAGCCGGGTCCAAGCGGCGCGTCGCGTGGTGCTCCCGCTCGTCATCGCGACCATCGTGACCGCTGGCGTCTTCGCCTTCCTGGCGTCTTTCGACGACCTGCTCATCGCGCTGTTCATCGGGGGAATTCGCCTGGAAACCCTCCCTCGCCTCATGTGGGAGAGCCTCCAGGAGATCGATCCGACGATCGCGGCGGCCTCAACCGTCATCACCCTGGTCGTCATGGCGATGCTTGGCCTGTTGCAATACTTGCGGTCGCATCTGTCGCGCCGCCCCAAAGAGAGCACCTGATGTACTTGATCACCGGTGGCACGGGCCTCATCGGTACCTATCTCGCGCGCAATCTCCTGGCGCATGGCGAGCAGGTGACGCTGCTCGACCACAGAGCAGACCTTGCCGCGCTCCAACTGATCTGTGGCGCGGACGCAGTCGAGCGGGTACACGTCCTCATGGCGGATGTCTCAATCGCGGCCGAGGTGATGGATGCAATCGCTGCCTGTCGTCCGGAAGTTATCTTTCATCTTGCCTCCCTATTGCCGCCAGACGCGGAGCGCAACGCGGTGGCATCGATGGCTGCGATAACAGGTGGTCATCTGGCGGTTCTAGATGCGTGTCGGATCTTCGGTATCCGGCGGATGATCTGGGCAAGTGCCACCAGTGTCTTCGGGCCACCCGAACGGCATGGTGGCATTGATATGGTCGTGGGTGACGATGCACCACACTATCCTGCGACGCTCTATGGGATCACCAAGTCCACGAATGAGCGCCTGAGCTTGCTGTACCGTGAGCGTTACGGCGTCGACAGCATCGGGTTCCGCTTCTGCCAAGGGTACGGTCCTGGAAAGCGGCGCGGGCGCCCATTCGGCTATCTTATGTTCGAGAAGGCGCTTCTTGAAGAACCCTACCGCGTCCCGTACGGAGATGACGTGATCAACTGGCAAGATGTCGAGGATATCGCGGACATCCTGACGCGCGCGATCGACATGCCGTACCGCGGCATCCCGGTCTACAACACTTCGGGCGAAGTGGTGTCCATGAGTCGCTCCCTTGAGATCCTGCGCGAGCTTGTGCCGGGCGCGAAGATCGCGGCCGAGCCGGGCACGGCATCGCTTGTTTGGCGCTATGCCGTGGACGCGCTCGCGCGCGACAACGGATTTTCAAGTCCGACTCCAATCTCGATCGGATTTGCGCGTACTCTCGACGTTCTTCGATCGTGGCAGGCACGCGGTATTTGGTGATGCCGAGCCATCAATACCGTAACGCATCCTTGGAAAAGGGGCTGTCGGTGCTCGCCGAGATCGCTTCCGCTCCCAATCCCGCCGGCGTTACGAGCATCGCCAACCGGACTGGACTTGACTATTCAACGACGTATCGTCTGATCACGACCCTTGAGCACCTCGGGTATGTGCGCCGCACGCCGTCGGGCAAGCTTTACGGACCCGGCGACGCTCTACGGCAGCTAGGTTTGGTGCGTCCACCGTTGCAACGTTTGATCGCGGTCGCGGTGCCGATGATGACGGAGCTCGTCGCAGGTACTCGGCGAGACTGTTAATCTCTCGTATTGGGAAGGTGATCGGCTGGTGCTGGCGCACACCCAGGAGGGCACCCACATGCTCACCACCCGCACGCAGGTTGGGGAGGCTTTTCCCATACATTGCAGCGCATCCGGAAAGGTCGTGCTCGCCTGGATGGACCCTGGCGAGCGCCGGAGTGTGCTTGGTGGCGGGCCTCTGCCGGCTCTGACAGATCACTCGATCACCGACGCTGCACGCCTGGAGGCGGAACTTAGGCGGGTGCGCCGTCTTGGCTATGCGGTCAATCGCGAAGAGCACGTTCTGGGATTGAGCGCCGTGGCCGCTCCGATTCTCGGCCGCACCGGCAGGGTCGAGGCGATGATCGATCTTTCTCTTCCCACCGCGCGTGTTGGACGGGAGCGATCCCTTGAACTACTAGCAAGCACGATCATCAAGACTGCGGAACGGGTCGCCATCGAGGCTGGTCTCCATGGGTGACGATGGGGCGCAAGCCACGATCCTCTCATTGCGGGGTCTGCGAAAACGCTATAGCAACGTGATCGCGGTTGACGGAGTTGATCTCGATATCCGGCAAGGCGAATTCCTGACACTCCTGGGCGCCAGTGGCTCGGGCAAGAGCACGATTCTGATGATGATCGCCGGCTTCGTGGCGCCGACCGGCGGCGACATTGTCCTCAGAGATCGATCGATCCTACGTCAGCCGCCGCATCGTCGCGGTGTAGGGGTGGTGTTCCAATCCTATGCTCTATTTCCGCACCTCACCGTCTTCGAAAACGTTGCCTATGGCCTGCGCGCCCAAGGCCGGCGGGGTAGCGAAATCAATGCGCAGGTGGGTGTGATGCTGGGCCTCGTGCAGCTCTCTGCTCTGGCGGATCGCTATCCCGACCAGCTTTCTGGGGGACAGCAGCAACGCGTTTCAGTCGCGCGCGCGCTCGCCCCTGGCCCGGACATTCTGCTGCTCGACGAACCTCTAGGCGCTCTCGACAAAAGATTGCGGGAGCACATGCTGGTCGAGTTGCGTTGCATCCATGCCAGCCTCGGCACTACCATGGTCTTCGTGACCCACGACCAGGGTGAAGCCATGGCGATGTCTGACAGGATTGCCATCATGCGGAGCGGCAAGGTTGCGGCGCTCGGCACGCCACGCGATCTTTACGCCGATCCCGGCACACCTTTCGTTGCGGGATTTTTGGGTGAGGCCAACATCCTGCCGATTGACAGTTTGCAGGGTCAGGTTGCGGCGGGCGCCAACGTGACCGCGATCGCGGTTCGACCGGAACGCGCTTGCTTTAGCAATCTTGAGCAGGCCGCGATCCGATTCGAGGGTCTTGTAACGGAAGCGCTCTACTTTGGCGACCGTATTAAGTATCAAATCCAAACGCCGAGTGGGCCTCTACTCACTGCCTATTCCAATGGCCTGTCGATGCGAGTCTTCACGCCGGCGAACCGATTAGTCTCGGCTGGCTAGCGCATGATATCTGCCGTCTTCGAGAGGATCCCGTATGATGACCGAGCTGCAATCTCTTCGCGACGCTGAGCTACTGATGCTCGGATGGCGCGCCAGGGTAGGCCTCCTTATCCCTCAACTCGACTATCTCTCGGAAGGCCTCCTGCCCTATTATCTGCCAAGTGGCATCTCGTTTCATACGTCGCGTCTGCGTCGAACCGGGCCGGTAAATGCTGAGACGCTCGGCGCAATGAATGCCTCCATCAGCGAAGGTGTGTCTCTCTTGCCCCTGTCGTGCCTCAACGCCCTCGTTTATCACTGCACAATGGGTAGCCTACTCTACGAACCCTCGCGTCTCGTGGAGGATCTGAAGAAGGAGACCGGGCTGGCGGTGGTAGCGACGGCGCAGGCGGCGCTCGACGCTCTCGGTCCTCTCGGTGCCCGCCGGATTTGCTTGGTAACACCCTACAGCGCAGCCCTCAATAGATACGAGGCGGAGTTTCTCGAGGCACATGGGCTTGAGGTCGCCTCAATTGGGGGAGCGAATATTGACGACTCGTTTGAGATGCAGCGGGTGGCTCCAGAAGAAATCGCGGTATGGGTGAGGCGCGCCAAGACCTCTCCTGTCGACGCGATTTTCGTGAGCTGTACCGGTATCCGGTCTCATTCGATCGTTGATCGGTTGGAAGCCGATCACGGCTGCCCCATTGTGACCAGTTTGAGCGCCATGCTGTGGGGGCTCCTTGGCGCGCTTGGCCTGCCTCAGCACATTCCTGGCCTGGGCAGGCTTTTACGATGACGGAGCCTCCGCTCTATCTGCCGCCACCGCCGACCGCAGTAGAGATGGCCGGGCGATGCACCGCCGCCCGCGCGGCCGCCGAAACGCTCGGCGGCAACTGCTTTGTTTCTTTCGATCCCGCGAGTATTTTCTATTTTACGGGATACTACGCTACTGCGACCGAACGCCCAGTTGCGGCGTTAATTGATCCTGCCGGCAAGCCGACATTGTGGGTGCCTCTCCTGAATGCGCGGCATGCGGAGCTTTCGTCGGAAGTGAAGATCGCGACCTATCGCGAATATCCGGAAAAGGTACACCCGATGCACAGCTTTGCCGAGCTGGTCGGGGCGCACGGCGGCCGCATGGCAGTGGTAGACCTTCCAGGTTACCCTTCCATCCAAGGCTATCACGGACCAGACTTCGCCGAGTGTTTCCGAGAGGCCGATACACTTCTCGCTCCGAGAACTCGCCGAGCGTCTTCGCATGCGTAAGTCACCTGTTGAGCTGGCGCTCGTCGTTACCGGATGTGCTTGGTCGACCTATGCGCACCGGCTGTTGCACGACGCCGTACGATGCGGGTTGACCGAATTGGCTATTAGCGGTCCCGCGACGGGGGCAGCAATGGCCGCGTTGAGACGGGCCATGCTCGAGGTGCAGCGGCCTCTACGGCCCTTTTGGGTTTTCGCCGGTTTCGGCGGCCAGATTGGGGCCGACGGCACAGCACATCACCATCAAACATCGGTCGACCCGGAACTGGCATCCGGGGACCTGCTAATCACTCAGGTTGGTGCGGTCATCGGGGGCTATCATTGCGAACTCGAGCGCACCATGATCGTCGGTCCGCCGTCCACTGAGGCCCGCGACCTGTTTCGTGCTGGAGAGGATATGCAGGCCTTCGCCATCGACTTGATCCGACCCGGGACCACGTGCGCCGAGGTCGACGCCGCAGTGCGCAGTCGCTTCGAACGGGAGAAACTCCAGGCGTTGTGGAGGCACCACACCGGTCACTCGATAGGGATTGGGGCTCATGAGGCTCCGTTTCTTGATATTGGAGACAATACGGTTCTCGAGCCAGGCATGATCGTCACCGTGGAACCCGGTCTGTACCGCGATGGCGTCGGTGGCTTTCGTCATTCCGACTGTGTGCTTGTAACCGGAGAGGGGCATCAGGTTCTGACGGACTACCCGCGAGACTTGTCGTCGTTATCAGGGCTTTGAAACCGGTAGCTCGCAGCCGGCGCGGCTTCGATGACTCGGGGCGATCCGCCAAGTCCCATCAGACAGGAGGAAAGATATGGTTGTTGACGAGCTTCTCGAGTGCGTCGACGAGAAGGCTTGCCTCGACTTCGTCGTCCGCATGGTGCGCCAGAAGAGCTACAGCGGGACCGAAGGCGAGCGCAAGCTGGTTGGCCTCATGGTCGACGAGATGAGAAGCCTCGGTCTTGAGGCAGAGCTTGCGCCCGTCAAGGGAGATCGCGTCAATGCGATCGGCCGCTGGCGAGGTACGGGCGGGGGCAGGAGCCTGATGTTCAACGGACACGTCGACACGAATCCTGTATCCGAGGGGTGGACGATCGATCCTTGGAGCGGAAAGCTCGACGAACAATTCATCTACGGCATTGGCGTGTCCAACATGAAGGCCGGCGACGCGGCCTATTTTTGTGCCGTCCGGACGCTGATTGAAGCCGGCGTCAAGCTCAAGGGCGATGTGATATTGACCTTCGTCGTTGGTGAGTTGCAGGGTGGCGTCGGCACGTCGGCCTTCATCGAACAAGGGTTGCGGGCGGACTATTTCGTAAACGCGGAGCCGACCGATCTTGCCGCGGTCACAATGCATGCCGCCTCGTTTACCTTCGTCATCGAGCTCGTCGGTAAGACGCGGCACCTGTCGAAGCGCGAGGAGGCGGTCGATGCCATCATTACCGCCTGCGATTTGATCCCCCGCTTGTCCGCCATGAAATTCTCGGGCGCGCTCACGTCGGAGCATGAGAAGATCAATCGTGTCCATGTTGGCGTCATGCACGGCGCACTTGGCAAGGATCTCCATGAGTGGCGACCGCCACAGGTTGCCGACTACGCGCGCATCAAAGGCTCGGGTCGCTACGCGCCTGGGCAAACGGAAGAGGGTGCGCTGGCGGATATTCGGGCCGTGCTGGATGATCTCGAAACGCGGTTTCCTGGCCTCAAGGCGGCCATTACCCCGGAGCACCTGCTGGGCCGGCCTACCATGCCGTCATTCGAAGTATCGCCCGACAGCAAGATCGTGAAGGCGATAAATGCGGCCTACCACAAGGTGCGTGGCTTGGAGCAACCCACCGGGGCCATCACGCCGCCCGGTTTCTTCGGCACTGATGCCGCCCAACTCTATCGGGGGGCAAGCATGGAGGGGATTGTCTGCGGGCCGGGTGGTCGCTACAACACGATGCCCGACGAGCGGGTTGACGTGGCTGACTACCTGGACATGGTGCGCATCTATTTGCTGGTCATCCTTGAGGTCTGCCAACTGGCCTGACTCCGGTGAGGCGTAGCGTCTATGAATCGACAGGGAACAAGGGCTCTAACCCATGTGCGGGCGGCGCTCCGATTGGACGCCGAAACACAGGCCGGCGCCGTAGTTCTCAATTCGTACCGCGGATTCTGAGATTGCAACGACGTTTGGCGCGCGAAGCGCAATCGCGGGGAGTAATACCAACCCAGGTGGGCTTTGACTCACGAAGGGGCTTCCCGACGCGGGGGAGGATATGATTCACCATGGCGAACAGCAGGATGTCCGCCATGGCCGCGCCTCTTCCGTTGCGCCGCGACTTCACTTCTGCCGAGCTTCGCCGCGAGGCGCGGCGGAGCCGCGACGCGAACCAGGGTCGCCGCTTGCTCGCCCTTGCGGCGATCTACGACGGAGGCTCGCGTGGCGATGCGGCGCGGGTCGGCGGCGTGGGGTTGCAGATCGTCCGCGACTGGGTGGTACGGTTCAACGCCGAAGGACCCCCAGGCCTGCTCGACCGCAAGGCGCCGGGCCCCATGCCGCGGCTGAACGAGGTGCAGCGGCGAGCGCTGGCCGCGGTGGTCGAGAGCGGACCGATGCCCTCTGTGGATGGCGTGGTACGCTGGCGGCTGATCGATCTGGCGCAGTGGGTCTGGGAGCAATTCCGCGTCACGATCAGTGCGCAGACAGTCAGCCGGGAACTGCGCGCCCTCGGCTATCGCAAGCTGTCCGCCCGGCCGCGCCATCATGCTCAGGCCGCAGGAGCGGTCGACTGCGGATTCCGGTGATCTTGAACGCGTAATCCGGCTGATCATGAACACCGATTCCGGTGATCATGAACATCCGCTCGCGCTGACCTTGGAAGGGTACTGGCGGGCGGCCGGCGGTCATGGCGGGTCGTTGCCACTGACGGTTGTTTCCTCTCATCTCTCCGCGGCGTTCGTCAAGCTCCGGCTGTCGTCTTCGGCAGGAGGGCTAACGGCGTGGCGCTTGCGCAGACTGGGTCCCTTGAGCTCGATGCGATGGGCGCGGTGGACGACGCGATCGAGGATGGCATCGCCGAGGGTCGGGTTGCCAACGAGTTCGTGCCAGCGGTTCACGGGAACTTGGCTGGTCACCAAGAGGGAGCCCTTCTCGTATCGGTCGTCGACGATTTCCAGGAGATCGCGCCGCTGCTCGGCGGTCAGCGGCTCCGGTCCCCAGTCGTCGATGACCAGCAACCGAGTACGTTCCAACATCGCCAGCATCCTGGGCAGCCTGCCCTCACCGCGGGCGGTGCCCAGTTCTGTGAACAGCCGTGGGGCGCGCCGATAGAGAACCGAGAAGCCCTCCCGGCAGGCCTTGTGCCCCAGGGCACAGGCGAGCCACGACTTGCCGACGCCGGTGGGCCCTGTGATCACAAGATGTTGGCTGCGGCGGATCCACTCGCAGTCGCCGAGCTTTTGGAACAGGGCACGGTCGAGACCGCGCGGCGTGCGGAAGTCGGTGTCCTCGATCACCGCGTTCTGGCGCAAGCGGGCCTGGCGGAGACGTCGACCGAGGCGCTTGTTCTCGCGGGCGGTCGCTTCGCGATCGACCAGCAGGCCGAGCCAGTCCTCGCGGGGGATGTCGGCGGCGGTCACGTTGGCCTGCATCTCAAGGAAGGCCTCGGCCATGGCGGCCATGCCGAGGGTGCGCAGGCGCTCGGCCAGGGGGTGGGTCAGCATCGTCTCTCCTTTCAATGGTAATAGCCGGGGCCGCGGACGTTCTCGTGGAACAAGACCGGTTGCTCCGGTTCAGTGGTCTTTCTTTCCTGAGCATTCTTCAGGATCGCGGCGACCGAGCCGTAGGAACGGGTGCCGAGTGCCAATGCCCGCGCACAGGCGGCATCCAGCCTCTCGGCGCCGTAGCGTTTCAGCAGCCCAAGGATGCCGATGCAGGAGCGGAACCCCTGCTCGGGGTGCGGGCGGGAGCGAAGGATGATCCCGATCAGGGCCGCGGTGTCGTCGCCGATCGCGGCGGCTTCGCGCAGGATCCGTTCGTGGGTCCAGTCGCGGTAGCGCCGGTGCGAGCTCGGCATATGTTCGGCAACCGTGGTCGGCCGGTGGGGCCGGAAGCTGCGCAGATGCATGGCGACCAGCTTGCCGCGATGGAAAATCTCCATGGTCTGCGCCGTGATCCGCGCTTCCACCTCTTTGCGAAGCAGCTGGAACGGTACCGAGTAAAAGTGCTTCTCGATCTCGACGTGGTAATCGAGATTGACCCGGCAGCGTTTCCAGTCAGCGTATTCGTAAGGCGTCGGCGGCAGAGGCCGCAGGGCGGGCCGGTCGATCTGTTCATAGAGGGCCCTGCGGCTGGTGCCCCAGCCGCGCATCGGCCGGTCGTTCAGCTGGTCGACCAGCTCGCGGATCGCCTGGTTCAGCTCGGCCAGCGAGAAGAAGCGCCGGTTACGCAGCCGCGCCAGGATCCAGCGCTGCACCACTTGGACTCCGACCTCGACCTTGGCCTTATCGCGCGGCTTGTACGGCCGCGCCGGGATCACCGCGGTCCCGTAATGCGCCGCCATGTCGGCGTAGGTGCGGTTGACCAACGGCTCGTAGAAGCAGGCACGGGTGATCCCGGCGCGGAGGTTGTCGCTCACAATTTGCCGTGGCACGCCGCCGATAAACGCCAGCATAGCCACGTGCACGGCGATCCAGTCCGGCAGCGACTGCGTCCAGGTCGCCTCCGCGAAGATGTAGCTGGAGGCGCCGAGCACGGCGACGAAGATCTCGGTACGCCGGATCTCTCCGGTTGCCGCTTCGATCACCTCCATGCTGTGGCCGGCAAAGTCGACGAAGACCCGCTCACCCGCCGCGTGCACCTGCCGCAAGGTCGGCCTCAGCCGCCCGACCCACTCGCGGTAGAGATCGCAGAACCAGGAGATATGTGGTCGAGAACATATCTCCTGTTATGTTGCGGCCCGGGTTATGTGGTCTCGTGACGCTGTTCCCCTTCCGAGGGGGAAGGTCGACGTGCGCTTGACGCAACATAAGCTGCCTCTTCGTTTGGCGGATCTCACCCAATTCGAGGTTCGCCATGGATCAGCTCTGTACTTCCGGCAGCGCCGCCGATCGTCGGGTTCAAGACCAACCGTTCGCTGACGAGCGGAACCGCTATCTCAGCCATTGCGCGGCACATGGCGCGCGGCCCGCGACCTTGAAGATCAAACGCAACGAACTCCTATGGATCGCCCGAAGTCTCGCCCCCGGCGCCGATCGCGGTGTCGACATGACGGAGTTGATGGCGATCGCGCTGGAGCGACAGGACCTCCACGGGGCGGCCACCGCCGCGCGGCGGGTCATCGATATCGGGCGACCGTGGCTGCGGTTTCTCGGCTGGTGGCGTGAGCCTGACGCACCGCTTTTGTGCCGGGACCAACTCGACGGCTATGTCAGCTGGATGCGCGACGAGCGCGGCTTCGCGCCGTCGACGGTGGAGCAATGGGGCCGAACGACGACAAGGTTCCTGCGATGGTGTATGCAGACGGGCCGCCAACTCGGAGAGCTGACGGCGGGCGATATCGATAACTATGTCGCCATCCAGGGAAAGGGCCGCTGGACGCGCGTCTCGACAGCCAACACGGTCTCGGCATTGCGCGCGTTCTTGCGATACGCCGCGAAAGAGGGGTGGTGCTCGAACCGATTGGCAGGGTCGATTGCTCGGCCTCGGCTCTATCAGCAGGAATCGCTCCCGTATGCTCCGGATTGGTCTGTCGTCCAGCAGATGCTGGCCGACGTCGACACGGATAAGCCACGGGATATCCGCGATCGCGCGATCCTGCTCCTGCTCGCGCTCTACGGCATGCGGAGCGGCGAAGTTGCCGCTTTGCGGCTTGACCAGATCGATTGGGCGAGGCGGACCATCGGGCTCGTTCGGCTGAAGCGACGGCAACCTCAGATCTACCCGTTGCTGCCCGCCGTCGCCGAAGCTCTGGCCCGGTACATCGATACCGTCCGACCGCCCTCATCCTGCCGGGAAGTATTCCTCTGCATGCACGCACCTCTTCGGCCGTTGAGGGCAGGCAGCATCTTTGACGTCGCCAATCGGCGCTTCGTCGCGCTCGGCATTGAAGCGGCCCATCGCGGCGGGCATGCGCTGCGTCACGCCTGCGCAGTCCGTTTGCTCGCCGAAGGCCTGACCCTCAAGGAGATAGGCGACCACCTGGGGCACCGCAGCACGTCCGCAACCAGCACCTACGCCAAGGTAAACATGGCGGCGCTTCGCGAGGTCGGCGCCTTCGACCTGGGAGACGTCCTATGATGGTGACCGACGTCATCGATGCCTACCTGACCCGCCAACGGTCGCTGGGCATGCGGTTCGAGTCCGCCGGAGAGTTGCTCCATCGCTTCGGCCGGGCAATGGGAGAGCGGCCGATCCAGGACGTGACGGCCGCCGCGATCCTCGACTTCCTCAACGGCAACAGTGCGTTGACCGCGACCTGGATGCTCAAGCACAGAGTGCTGACCGGTCTATATCGGTTTGCTGTCAGCCGCGGGTACGTCGACAGCTCGCCTCTGCCGACAACTCTGCCCAAGCTGCCCCCACAGCAAACGCCGTATGTCTATTCTACCGAGGAGTTGCGCCGCCTGCTAGACGCAACCGCGATCTTGCGCACGGGCCACAGCCGTCATGTCCCCGCCATGTACCGCACCCTGTTGTTGCTCCTCTACGGAACCGGCATGCGCATCGGCGAGGCATTGCGCTTGACCTTGCAGGACGTCGATCTCGCCGAAAGAATCATCACCGTCCGCTGCACGAAGTTCTTCAAGACGCGTCTGGTGCCGATCGGACCGAAGCTTGCGGGCGAGCTGGCGGCACACCTCGAACGCCGCGGCCTGCTGGCCATGCCGCGCGACAAGGCGCCGCCGCTCTTCGCGTCGCGCGGCGTTCGAGGATGGTGCTATCCGCGCGTCATCGCGATGTTCCAGCATGTGCGACGCGCTGCCGGTATCAACTGCCCGATCGGTGAGCCGCGCCCGCCACGCTTGCACGATCTTCGCCACACCGCGGCCGTACACCGTGTCGTCGCGTGGTATCGCACCGGCCAGGACGTCCAGCGATTGCTTCCGCAGCTCGCGACCTACCTGGGTCACCTCGATATCCGATCGACCCAGCGCTACCTCGGAATGACGCCCGAACTCCTGGAGGCGGCCAGCCAGCGCTTCGCCCAGTATGCGATGGGGGGCGATCATGAAGGATGAGACGCTCCTGGGACCATGGGTTCGGCGGTTCCTCCTCGAACATCTGGTGGCGGAACGCAATCTGGCCCGGAACACGCAAGTCAGCTACCGCGATACCCTGGCGCTCTTGCTGCCGTTTGCCAGCAAGCATCGAGGGCATGCCATCGATCGCATGGCCGTCGAAGATCTGGCCCCATCCCTGGTCCGCAGCTTCCTCGACCACCTGGAACGCGACCGAAAATGCAGCGGCACCACGCGCAACCAAAGGCTCGCGACCATCCGATCATTGGCGCGGTTCATTGGCATGCGCTCACCGGCGCATGTGGCCTGGTGCGCCGAGATACGGACCACGCCGTTTAAGAAGACGGCCAAGACCGGGGTCGGGTATCTCGAGAAGGCCGAGATGGACGCTCTCCTGGCCCAACCGGATCGGCGCACGGCTCTCGGCGACCGAGATCATGCTTTGCTCTTGTTCTTGTATAACAGCGGTTCTCGTGCCAACGAGGCGGCGACGCTGACCATCGACCGACTGCAGCTGGGAACGCAATCGTCTGTGCGGCTACACGGCAAGGGAAACAAGTTCCGGACCTGCCCGTTGTGGCCGGTCACAGCGACGTCGCTGTCGAGACTGATCGCCAACCGTGGCAAGAACGAACCGGTCTTCTTGAACCGGAGCAATCAGCCGTTGACGCGGTTCGGGATCCATCGGCTCGTGGGGCAATATGCCAAGCAGGCCAGCGGGACCGTGCCGTCGATGGCGACGAAGCGGGTCAGCCCGCACACGATTCGCCATACGACCGCGGTCCACCTGCTCCGCGCCGGGGTCGACATCAACACCATCCGCGCCTGGCTCGGTCACGTGTCTCTGGACACGACGCACGTCTACGCCGAGGTCGACATGGAAATGAAGGCAAAGGCGCTGGCCAGCGTCGACATCTCCGGCCTGCAAAACAGACCATGGCAGCGGCCGCTGCCGTCCCTGATGACGTTCTTGAAAGCCCTGTAGTCGCTCGGGCCACCGCTCGAATTTATGTTGCGGCTCATCCCGGGGAAACGGGTCCTTTCCCTGGCGGCGCCACATAACCCGGGCCGCAACATAACAGGAGTAGCTGAACCCGCTCTCTGCTCCCAGGCCGGTGCGATATTCCTCCCAGAGCAGCGACAGCGTCATGTTCGGCCGGCGCAGCTCGCGGTGCACCATCGCCCAGTCCGGCATGGGCCGCCGCTCCGTCTCGACCGGGGGCGGCGGCGGATACAGACGTTCCTCGAGCTGCTCATCGCTGAGCCCCTCGGGTAGCGGCCAGCCAAGCCCCGCCATCCGGGCCCGGGTCAGGTAGCTGTTCACCGCCCCAATGCTCAGCCCCAGACTGCTCCCGACCGTCCGCTGGCTCAGCCCCTGGCCGAACCTCAACCGCAGCAACTCGCGAATCTTCCGCATCGACAATCTTTCACCAGGCATCCCGCTCCCTCCCTCACCGGGCAAAGGAGAGGGACTACCCTTGGTTGAAGACTGTCAGCAGCCGCGGCTCACCATGACCCCCGGGCCGTGTTCACGATCACCGGAATTGGCGTTCACGATCCACCGGATTGAGCGTTCAGGATCGACCGGAATTGGTGTTCACGATCCACCGGAATCAGTGATCACGATCGACCGGAACGCGCAGTCATCACCTCGAGGATCGACAGCAGCGGCTCCACGAGCGCCATCAGCAGGGGCTCGTCGGCGACCAGTTCGCGGACTCGCGGAGCAAAGTCCTTGCGGCTTACCTTGCCGACCTTGAGCCCGGCCTCGCGCAGCAGGGCCCGCAACTCGTTCTCGACGTCGCGCCGCTTATTCAGCACCAACCGGCGCGCCGTCAGCAGAGCCCGCCACGACCGGCACGACGGGCTCTTCACGTGCACTGCGCGATACCAACCGGTGCGCATAATTTGGGCGATCCCACGGGCGTCGTTGCGGTCGGTCTTGTTCGGCATCGCTGCCATCGCCGCCTTCGCCTGCCGCGCCTCGATGCAGATCGCGGGGAGCTCCGCCGTCGTCAGCGCCTCATACAGCCAAGCGCTCAACGAGCAGGCTTCCAGACCGATCCGCTCCATCACCATTCCCAACGAGGCAAAGAAGCCGATCAGCACCTCCGGCTCGCTCGCCACCCGCGCCTCCCGCACGATCCCGCCGCTCTCCTCCACAACGCAGATCGCCGTCTCTTCCAACGACACGTCCAAACCGGCAAAATACCTCATGGCTGCTCCTCCTCGATGCCTGTGGCCGTTTGCACACCGGACCACGCTCTATCATCCCGTGAGGAGCAGCCACCAAACCTACCAGGCAGGGACCCCAATCACCCCATCTGTCTGGAGACTTCATGAAGGATTACAGAGTTTTCTGAGCATGAGGCGGATTGAAGCGAGGCGGAGGAAGGCGAGCGCGTTGTGGTTGCGATTTTCCCAGTCCTTGGCGAGGCGGCGACAGCGGTTGAGCCAGGCGATGGAGCGCTCGACGATCCAGCGCCTGGGTTCGACGACGAATCCTTTGGCGTGGTCACGGCGCCTGACGATTTCGACGACCAGGCTGCGGGTCGCGTTGGCGATGCCGTCGTGGAAGACCGGTCCTGTATAGGCGCTGTCGGCGAACAGCTTGCGCAGGAACGGGAACTGTCCGAACAGGGTCGACAACAGCAGGATGCCCCCGTCGCGGTCCTGCACGTCGGCGGCAGTCACCAGCGCGTGCAGTACCAGACCCAGCGTATCGACCAGGACATGGCGCTTTTTGCCCTTGATCAGCTTGCCTGCATCGAAGCCATGCGGGTCGAC
The DNA here is from genome assembly GCA_963745975.1 of uncultured Pseudomonadota bacterium. Taxonomy (GTDB): domain Bacteria; phylum Pseudomonadota; class Alphaproteobacteria; order Acetobacterales; family Acetobacteraceae; genus JAKAWQ01. The sequence continues at coordinate 122,207 of CAVUZJ010000004.1, read as the reverse complement.
GCCAGAGCCCCCTTTTCCCGCGCTCTTCACGCTCTGGCTATCGATGACGCAGGCGGTCGGGCTGGCCGCACGCTCGGCCTGCTCACGGCATTTCACGTAGAGCGCGTGGTGGATCTTATCCAGCGTTCCGTCCCAGCCCCACAGGCAGAAGTAGCCATTCACCGTGCTGCGCGGTGGCAGGTCTTTGGGGATGTAGCGCCACTGGCAGCCAGTGCTCAGGACATACATCACGCCGTTGACCACTTCGCGCATGTCGACCGTGCGCTTGCCGCCACCACGCTTGGCCGGCGGGATCAGCGGCTCGATATGCCGCCATTCCCCATCAGTGAGATCACTGGGATAGCGCAGCTTGTCACGGTCGTAGCGGTGGCGGTTCTCGGTCGTCCACATCGGGCACCTCGCGAATCGGTGCCACGCATGGAATCACAGTTGATTCGGACCATTCAAGCGCTCATCGCGCCAAGCGCTAACCGATTCAAATGACTCGCAACGTCTCCGGACGGACACTAAGGCCTTGGACGCCTTAGACGCCAGCACCGTGGTTTCCTCATCAACGCCCAGAACGGCCCTCAACGGGTGATCTTGGGCGTAGGCGCAAATCTCTCGGACACCCTTCTCAGAGTCTTGAAAATCGATGGTGACGGTACGTCCGTCTACGAACGCTTCCAACACGTGCCGTTGGTTGGAGCCCACGGCCACGGCCACGTTTAGGCGATGGGCGGCCTCAAGAAAATCGGCGACCCGGTAGGAGGTGGTGGGAATGAGTAGAAGTAGCCGATCTTGCGAGTCGCGGTCGATCAACGAAGCCACCTTTTACGGGCTTTGAATTCCGCGAGTTGGTTCTCCGTCGGTTCGGCGCAACAGTACCAAGGTTCGCTTACAAGAAGGACCTTCATGGCGATTGTCCGTTTCCGGCGCCGGCGCTGCCAATCAGTCTGGAGGAGGACGGTCATGCCAGAGCAATGCGACGCACCCTAAACGGGGCTGATGCCACCCTTGCCCGGCTGATAGTAAGGATTGGTCCCGCCGGCATGATCGGTCACATCCAGCACCTTGGTGATGCCCGGGGCCACTCGCCGGATTTCCGTTGCCACCCCTTGTTTGAGGGTCACGTCCGCCATACCACATCCCTGGCATCCCCCTTCGAGCCGGATATAGACCGTATCGTCCCGGACATCGACCAGGGAAATATGCCCACCGTGGGCGGCCACGGCCGGGTTGACCTGCCCTTCCAAGAGATCCTGGATGGCCTTGCCCTCTGGCGTGTCCAAGCCCGGCTTGGGCAATGCGTCGCGGTGATCCTTGACCGCTTCGACTTCCGGCACGTAGTGGCGAAGCATGTTCTCGATACCGTTCATGAGGCCCGACGCAGACCCGTGGAATTCCAAGTAGACCACTCCATCCTTGAAGCCGCGGAAAGTAACGTCGCCACCGTCCTGGGTCGCCGCCGGCCGGATGCGGGTATCGATCAGGTCTTTGATTTGCGCTCCGATGGGGTCGTCACCACCCGATTCCCCGGGGTCCGTCGCCGCGGCGGATCCCGCGATCACGGGTTGTCCCGATAGGAAGTGCTTCATAATGGTGCCCAAGATCCCCGTTTTCATGCTGTCCCACTCCCTGTCATCCGATTTGGTGACGGTGATGAAATCGGAACCCAAAAAGACACGAGTAATCCCCTCGACGCCGAATAGGGCGGTGGCCAATGGCGAACGCCGGGCGTCGTTGGCGTCGGTGAAATCGGCGGTCCCTTTTTCCATGACCGGGCAGCCGGGCAGGAATTTCAGTCTCGCCGGATAGGGCGTGGTTTCCGTTTCAATGAACATAGCCAACCCCCTCTTTCTCTTTGCCGTGTCACCGGATGCCGTCGGCGCTGCGGCGCGAGACGATTCTCAATTGGGTCGCGACCGGGGCTTGCGTCGAATCAAGGTCCATGCCTGTTTACGCGCTTTCCCATCGCGGTGCGAGTGTGTCAGGACGGCGTGGCACAGCCGCGCCGCCGGCCCTTCAAACGAAGTTCCCGCAGGAGCAGCCGGGCTGCCGCCGCGGCGGGGGGATTCCGGCGAAAAGTCGGCTGCATCCGCGGTCTGAGAAGCCTGCTTACAACCTGAGCCGGCCGTTGCCGCGTGCCCAGCGGCTCAGGTTGCCAGGATCGGCTACGGCAGCGGAATCAGCTGTGTGAATCGGCACCGACGTGGGCCCCCCTCCTGATCCGCGTCAACGCACGAACATATCACCGGAAATTTCGTTCAAGGTGGGGTCCCGATCGGCGCCGATCAGGCGCCCACCCCATCACCGACTTCTGCAGTCGTTTCAAGGCGCAGCCTCAGTTTCGGCAGGGGTCCCACTTCGGTGCCGAATCACAGCAAGAAGGCAGCGATAGCGTCGGAAACTCCCCGGAAGGAGACGGGGGAGCCTGATTGATGAACGAGTGCGATGAGACTCGTGCGCGGGCGCGTTCCTGCGGAACCGGGCTCTAGGCGGGCGCAAGCGCCCTTCCCGAGCCCTGTCCCCCGCTTACGTGTGACCGGTCTCAGCCCTCGCGGGTGACGATCCCTCGCGCAAGGAAGAGCGGCGGACGCGCGCCATCTTGGGCGCGCGGGGTTGTCCTTTTGGTTGCTTAGGGGCGCTGCCCCTCGGCGCGCCGCAAGGGGCTTCCACCCGAAACGACAGACGAAATTGCCGTGCCGCCAATTTCGTTGCGTTTCCGGTTCCTGAGAAGCCCCTTTCCGCTTGCACACCCCGGTCTTCGCCAGACGGGCAGAGGTTCAGACGCGCTGAACCTCATGCCTGAAAGGAAAAGACCATGTCAGAGCCTCGCACCGATGTTTACAGCCGGATCACCAACCGGATCGTCGCCGATCTTGAAGAGGGCGTGCGCCCGTGGCACCGGCCGTGGAATGCCGAGCATATGGCGGGAAAGATCACCCGGCCCTTGCGGCACAATGGCGTGCCCTATCAGGGCATCAACGTCGTGATGCTGTGGTCGGCCGCCGTCGCAAAAGGCTATGCCTGCCCCTTCTGGCTGACATTCAAACAGGCGCAGCTGCTCGGCGGAAACGTGCGGAAGGGCGAGCATGGCGAGCTCGTCGTCTATGCCGACCGCACCACCCGCACCGAGACCGATGAAAATGGTGCGGAGAGCGAGCGCTCGATCCCCTTCATGAGAGGCTACACCGTGCTCAATGCCGAGCAGTGCGAAGGCCTGCCCGTGCACTTTACCGCCAAACCCGAGGCCCCTGCCCTCCCCCTGACGCAGCGCATCAAGGTAGCCGACCGGTTCTTTGCCGCGACCGGCGCCGACATCCGCCACGGCGGAACCCGCGCCTACTACGCCGAAGGCCCGGATTACGTGCAGATGCCGCCCTTCGAGAGCTTCAGGGATGCCGAGAGCCACGTCGCCACGCTTGCACATGAATGTTGCCACTGGACGAAACACGAGAAGCGCCTCGCCCGCGATTTCGGCCGCGCCCGCTACGGGGACGAAGGCTATGCCCGCGAGGAGCTCGTCGCGGAGCTTGGTTCTGCCTTCCTTTGCGCCGATCTCGGCATCACGCCCGACGTGCGGGAAGACCATGCCGCCTACATTGCGAGTTGGTTGACCGTGCTGAAGAACGAGAAGCGCTTCATCTTCACCGCTGCCGGTCACGCCCAGCGCGCCGCCGACTACCTGCACGGCCTGCAGCCGCAGGTGACCCTTGAGGAGCGGGCCGCCGCGTAGGCGGCCCCTGCCCTGCCCCGGATAAGAGCCATGTCCCGGTCCCTCTATATCGACATCGACGGACGGCGCTATCTCTGGCGCGACCTCGTGGCGTTGCGCCGTGCGCAGCTTCAGCGCCGCATCGAACAGCTGGCGCTTTTCGAGTTGCGCGAGGATCACCGCCCGGCCGGCGAACGCAGCGCCGCCGAGCGCTATTGCGCGCCGAGCCTCTTCACTGTGCTCGAGCGGCTGGACTGAGCAGATGGTGGTGCGCCCGACCTCGACCCGGCATCGGGCTGCACAGCGTCGGCCACTCGGGGCGCGATAATGATTGCGCCGAAGGCCTCCGCCTGTTCGAGACCGACAACCGCCTCCCGGCACAGCTCCAGCGCGGCGACGAGGGTCGAGGCCACCGCGGATCGCGCGACTATCGGTTCGCCGATCGCCTCATCGTCCAATCCCGGCAGGAACGCCGCCAGTGGCCGGCCCTCGCTCATCCCGGCGACCAGAGACCGCATGCGCGCTAAAACGTTTTCGACGCGGAAGACGGCGGCCAGCGCCGGCCGGTAAACCGGGGCCTCGGCGGGCAGTTCCTCGCGGCCGCGCAGGACCGTGAGGCACGCCTCCATCAGAGCCATGTACGACGCGGCGCGCGGGTCCGCCCCCGGCGGCGGCCGGGCGAACACGTCGCGGCCGAGCTGCGGCCGCTCCCCCAGCCACGCCGCCGCGGCACGAATGAAGTTCAGCTCCCTGAGCCGCGCGACTTCCTGCTCGGCCTCGCATTCGGCGTCCGCCTCCTCCGCCGGGCTCGCCGGAAACAGCAGCCGTGAGCGCAGCAGCACGAGCCGCGTTGCCAGCACCAGCCATTCGGCGCGGCGCTCGATGGGGACGTAGGGGGCCACCCGAGCGGACTCGGCGACGAACTGTTCGACCAGGGCCGCCATGGAGATCCGGCCGAGATCGATGCGCTGCCGCTCGGCGAGGTCGAGCAGGAGGTCCATCGGCCCGTCGAAGCCCGTCGAGGTGCAGAACCGGCATCGCCGGGATGCGGAGCGGCGTGTCCCAGTCGTCCCACAGGGTATCGCCGGTGGGGCTCCGAGAGGGCGAGTGTTCGGCCGCCGGCCCGAGCTCGTCAGGCATCGGTCGGGCTGCCGGAATCATCGTAGCAGGGCCGAACGTCGAAGATGAGCGTCGGCCACTCCTGCCGCAGGCGGCGAATGGCCTGCCAGGGCGTCCAGTCGGCCGAGAAGAACTCGTACATGACCCGCCCTGCCCGCCGAAGGCGCCGGTCGGGCTGATCGTCGCGCAGCCGCACCTGGCGCAGCTTCTCCGTCGTCCCCCAGTTCCCCCACAGCCACTGCCGGGCTGCCGGCGCGTCTGCGCCGAGCCGGAGGATGTCGTCGGGGACCGGGATCAGCCGGTTCAGGTCCAGGGGGCAAGCGCCGGGCTCGGTCCAGTGCGCGAGCACCCGGTCGTGGCGGGCGGCGATCACCTCGCCCAATTCCCGCGCGAGCGCCCGCGCCTCGGGCCCGAGCATCGCCATCGGCGCCAGCAGCCGGCTTTCCTCGTGGTCGAGATCGAGATGCCAGGGCATGGCGTTGGTTCCCCGCGCCGCTGCGCGGAACCGCCCGACCTCGCCGGCCGGGCCGCTCACCGTGAGGAGATTGCGCAGCCAGTCGGTGTGGGCGAGCGCCAGGGGCGCGTCCGGGATCCAAGGGCCCGCCGGCCCTTGGCGGGTCCGGGCAGAGCCCGGCTTTGCAGTGTCCTCGCCGCTCACAGGTCCAGCAGCCCGGCGGGATTGTCGACGACGATGCGGGCCCGCCGCCGGTAGCCGCGCATGGTCCCGAGGTCCTTATGCCGCGAGTGCGGCATGATCTGCTCGTCCAGGGCGCCATTCAGCGAGGTCTCGGTGATCAGGCCCGCGCGCAGCCCGTGCGGCGAGAGCCGTTCGGTGTCGGCGACGGTGAGCTTCGCCGCCGCGGCCCGCGCCCGCAGGATCTTGTAGAACCCGTCGCCGGTGAGCCGCCCCTCGATCGTGCCGGCGGCGGTGATGCGCCGGAACACTGGGCCGCGGCGGATTTTTCCCCGCCGCAGCCAGTCCTCGAGCGCGCGCACCGGACAGGTCTCCTCACCGCGCATCCGCGGCAGCGCGACATCCGCCCCCTCCCCCGCCTGGTCGGTCTTCGAGCGCGGCAGCCGCACCGTGACGCCGCCGGCGTCGAAGCGCAGATGGACGACGTCGATGCCCACGAGCTCCGAGCGGCGGAAGGCGCCGGCGAGGCCGACCAGAAACAGCGCCCGGTCCCGCAAACCGGCGAGGTCGCGCGGGCAGACGGCGATCAACCGCTTGACCTCCGTGGAGGTCAGCGCCGCCGCCGGCCGCACCGGGCGGGGATAGGCCCGGGCGATGCCCGCGAGAGTCTGGCGGATCGCGGCGTGGCCGGACGGCCACGCGTGGCCGAGACTGCGGTGGTGCCAGGCGATCGCCGCGACCCGCCGGCGCAGCGCGCTGCGGCCCATCGCCGGCGCGAGCGTCGCCAGCCAGGCCGCGACCACGACGGGATGGACCGGCAGCCCGGCCGGATCGACCCCGTGCCGTCGCGCCCACTGGGAAAAATCCGTCCAGTCGGCCTTGTAGGTCTCGACGGTGCCCGGGGCGATTGCCTTGCCGGCATAGTCCGCCGCCGTCGCCACGGCATCGGCGAGCGGCCCCGCGATCAGCACGAGCAGGCTTTCGGGTGCGGCGCCGCCGCGCACCAGCCGCCCGACCAGCGCCCGGGCAGCTGAGGGGTCCGGGAGGGCGGGGGCGGCGGGGGGAAGAATCTCGGGATCGTCAGCCATGCCGGCCTCGCGTTCTGCCCCCAGTCGCGTCATCGGCGGCTGCGGCGGCCCGACCGCGCGGAAGCTTTAAGTTTGGACTCCGCTTGCCTATCATCACGCCATGGACAACGTGACCGTGCCGCCCGAGCTGGAGCGCTTTGCCGCGGAGGCCATCGCCGCCGGCCGTTATCGGGATATGTCCGAAGTGGTGACGGCCGGTCTGAGCCTGCTGCAGCGTCAGGAACAGGCCCGGGCCGAGTTGCTCGCCTCCGTCCTCGCGGCCGAGCAGGAGGCCGAGCGCGAGGGCTGTGTGTCCGGCGACGAGATGCTCGCACGCGTCAGGGCCCGGCTTGCGGAGAAGTACGGCGCGGCCGTGTGAGGCCGAAGAATCTCTCCCCGCGGGCGCTTCGGGACATCGACCAGGCTGTTGACGATATCGCCGCAAGTGTCGCCGGTCCCGCGTTCGCCGAACGATTCGCCGTCGCGGTTGCGGATGCTGCCGAACGGGTGGCCCGCCACCCGTTGCGGGGGCACCGGAGGCTCGAGCTCCTGCCCGGTCGGTTCCGGTTCTGGGCGGTGAAGGGCTTCGACTATCTGCTCGTCTACAATGCCGAGCACCCGGGCCGTCCGATCCTGAGGGTCGTATACATGGCGCGGGATCTCGCCCCGTTGCTGGCGGACTTGGCGGCGCTGCCGGATGCGGACCAGCCGGACTAGATCGGACGGCGCCCCTTCCGCGTGGCCGCCCCGGAGACCCGGGCGCGGCCGCCTGCGTTCGCAAGTCGTTGACCGGCAAAGCCTCTCGGCCCCCTCCCCTGCCCTGCCCGGCCGTCCGCCCGCCATGCCGCCCCCTCTGTCCTTGGGTTGGCAGCCTGCCAGAGCGGAGCGCAAAGCGGCCGGACCGGCCATCGGCTTTAAGTTCGAACCTCGTGCGCCTATGATCCCACCATGAACGCCGTGACCTTGCCCCCCGAGCTCCAGCGCTTCGCAACCGAGGCCATCGCCTCCGGGCGATATCGCGACATGGCCGAGTTGCTTGCGACCAGCGTCAGCCTGTTGCAGCGGACAGAACAGGCGCGGGCTGCCTTCGTCGCCTCGTTTGACGCAGCGATCGCCGAAGGCGAGCAGAACGGGTTCTTCAGCATTGAGGAGATCGAGCGCGACATGGACGCGGCGATCGAGGACGTCCTCAGCGCGCGGCGGTGAGCCGCCCGGCCGTTCTGGCGCCCGAGGCGCGGGCTGAGCTGCTGAAAGCGGTTCGTCGGATTGCCAAGGACAACGAAGCTGCGGCCCGGCGGCTGAGGCGGGCAGTCGGAGCGGCGGCGCGGCTGATCGGCGAGCATCCCCAGGCGGGGCGCCTCCAGCCGCTGCTGGCGCCGCCCCGGTATCGGTTCTGGTCGCTGACTGACTTTCACTATGTGGTGGTCTACGAATCAGCCGCGCGACCGCCGCGGATTGCCCGCATCCTGCACACGACGCAGGACCTGCCGCCGCTGCTCCGAGACCTGTGGGAGCCACCGGAAGTCTGAGGTTCGCGCGGGCGGGTACCCCGCAGGACCCGACCGCCCGCGCGTCGTGCGCCACCAGCGCCGCGGCTTCCCGGCCCCCTCCCCTGCCCTTCCCCACGGTCACGCCCCCCATGGCGCCCCTCGGTCCCGCCGGTTTTGCCCCCCTCCCCTGCCCTGCCCGGCTGTTCCCTCGGCCACGACGCTGCCTCCGCGCTCCCGGGCGCGAGTCTGCCCGAGCGGCGCGGATTGTGGCAACTGGCGTTTTGCGGGGGGGAAGTCTTCAAAATGGGGGTTTTGAGGAGTAAAGGGTGCCGCGAGAATGGCCTACTCGACTGAAATGACTATAGAAAGTCTCGCCTGGCTGTGTCGGTGCTGAGCAGCGCCCGACGCCGGATCCGGGTGCCGGTGGATTCCGTTCAATAAGCGCCCTTTCGGCGCCCAAGGTCGGCCAAATCAGCGCTACCTGGCCGGCTTAGGCCCGGCCGAGAGCCCAGAATCCCGTCAAAAACGGCCTGGCTGACCGTCCGGCGAGCTTGGCCCCCCTCCCCTGCCCCACCGTCCCGCGGAAACGCCCCGCTCAGCTCGAGCTCTTGGCCACCTCTGCAAACGGTCAGTTTTGAACATCGCGTGAAATTGGACATTTGGCGTTGTCGCTCCGCCGGGCGGCGGCGTTCTCGTCGCTAGCCCCAGGAACCCGATGAGGACGGACCGCATCGAGGTGAAATTCTCCAACCTGGCCTTACCAGGCTGCCCCTTCTGGGCGGTTGAGTTCGACGAGGACCTGCTCGGCCGATGGAATGCCCGCGCGGTCTCATGGCGGACAGGCAGCAGCGGCCGCGGCCGGCGCCATGATTTCCGAACCGAGACGCCGCCGCGCCACAGTGACGCTGTCCGGTGAGCAACCGGTAGGACGGTCGGTTGGGCGGGGTGGAGGGTGGTGATAACTCGACCGTAGCTGTGCCCAACCGGCACGCGGGTTCACACCCGCCCCTCTGATTGCGGCGTGTGCGGGCAGGATCGGGTCTTCGACTGCTGTCCAGGAAGAGGCCTGATTTGGCCGAACGGCCCGCCGCCGATCAGCAGGGAGACCTTATATGGAGAACCCCCCCCCCACTGCACGACTTAAAAGCGCCTCTCCGTTCGCTACAAGTTCATCCACGCTTGTCCAAAACGCCCGGCCGCTGGTGGGGCTCGTAGGGCTGAAGGAGGACGCATGCATATGCACGCTCAGAAAGGAGAGGTCGTCGAGAGACGGGGTCTGAGCCGGGAGGGTGACAACCGCTTGTTATATGGGCTGGACCTGTCGCCGCCTGACAGATGGGCAGGCATTCGCGGGCCCAGGAATTGCAGTTTTATGAAATCGGGCCGCCTTTCGGGCTGGCGCGCGCCCATTCGCACCCTGCGCCGAGAGAATACGCCCGTGCGTGGCCGGATCTGTCCGTTGTGCGATTGGACCCAGCATTGGACGCACGAGTTCATACGGAAGCCAATGAATGTCTAAGCGCCGTCCCTCGATCACTGACCTTCCGTTCTGGCCACGCCATCTGAGTCGCGAGCTCGCGGCTGCGTACGTCGGGGTTTCCGCGGACACGTTCGATGACGAGGTGCGACACGGCATATGGCCCGCTGGAGAGCGCCGAGGCGCCAAGGGGGGACGCATCACCTGGGATCGGGCGGCGCTTGATCAACGCAGCGATCTTCGTTCCCGCCTAACTTTGGACGCCCAGGTGACCGCTGCCGTGCCGGTGTTAGGAGCAACGAAGCATGCCAAGGCCGAGAGGCAGCGGAATCAAGATCATCCGCAAGAAGCTCGCGGACGGCTCCGTACGCGAATATCGCTACGTGAAGCGCGCACCGACTCGCACCGCGACAGCTCCAGCCACAATGGGGGAGCTATGCGAAGCCTACCTCGCATCAGCTAAATACAAGAAGACCATCGCTCCAAGAACCCAGGCATTCTATAAAAGCATCATTGATCGGATCCGCCTCGACTGGGGCGCGCATGCAATCGCCGATATCAAGCCTTCGGACATTCAGCAAATCAAGAATGCCTGGCAGGATCAGCCAGCGAAGGCCAACGGCATGTTGGCCGTTCTCTCGATCCTGTTCAATTTCGGGATGCGGAATAATCTGTGCCTGACGAACCCAGCCGCCAACCCCGGGCGCCTCCCGGCACCAAAGCGCACCGAGATATGGCAGCGGGACGAGGAGGAACGGGTTCTGACCGCCTTCCGACCGCGCTTGAAGCTCGCCTTCCACCTTCTCCTCTACACCCTCCAGCGCCCATCTGACGTGCTCGAGATGCACCGCGATCGCGTGACCGAGCGCGACAGCCGTCTTTTCATCGCTCTGAAGCAGGCCAAGACAGGCGTGCTGGTCGACGTCCCAGTGCACGCCACCCTTGCGCCTCTCCTACGGGCCCGTCTGGACGAGAAGTTCGGCGGATCGCTCCTGGTGCCGAGTCCAACGGGGAAGCTCTGGTCACGGCGGAACTTCTCTCGGGCCTGGGATCACGACCTGGCGATCGCCAACCAACGCCTGTCCAGCGAGCTCCTTGCGCTGGGGATGACCGAGGAGGACGTCCAACAGGAGCTCAAGGCTCGGCACAGGCAGCGTCGAGATATCCGCCGGACCGGGATCGTCCGGCTGGCTGAGGCCGGCGCAACCACGCCCCAGATCGCCGCGATCAGCGGCCACTCGATCGATTACTGCCAGAGGATCATCGATACCTACCTGCCCCGACGCACCGAAGTGGCCCTGGGCGGGATCGAAACCTGGGAGCGCGGTCGGACCGTCGGGGTGGCCTACGTAGAGTTTCGGAAACCAATTGGAAAACGGGGAAACCAAAACCGACAAGACTGACGAATAAGCCATTGAAACGATGGCGCGCCCGGAGAGACTCGAACTCCCAACCCCCAGATCCGTAGTCTGGTGCTCTATCCAATTGAGCTACGGGCGCCAGCGGCGCGGTCTAGCCGATGGCCCCGGGCGCAGCAAGGCCGCCGGCTCAGCCGATGCCCGCCTGGCGGCGCTTCTGGAGGTTGTCGAAATAGACGACGAAGGCGATCAGAAGCCCCTCGATCACCATCTGCCAGAAGGAATTGATCCCGAGCAGGTTGGCGCCGTTGCCGATGGTGGTGAAGAGGAGCGCGCCGATGAAGCAGCCGAGGATCGTCCCGCGCCCGCCGAAGAGGCTCGCCCCGCCGACGACCGAAGCGGCGATCGCCTCCAGTTCCGACCCCGTCGCGGCCGTCGGGCTGCCCATCGAGAGCCGCGCCACCAGCAAGAGCCCGGAAATCGTCGCGAACAAGGCCGCCAGCCCATAGGCGACGGTCGTCACGTGGATCACCCGGATCCCGACCCGCCGCGCCGCCTCCGCATTGCTGCCGATCGCGTACATGTACCGCCCGAGCCGCGTATAGGCGAGCAGGAAGTGGGCGGCGAACCCGATCACGGCCATCAGGATGAAGAGCGTGGGGATATGCGCCACCGAGGAGAGCGAGAACGCCTGCAGCCCCGCCGGCATGCCCGAGATCGTCTCTCCCCCCGAAAGCAGCAGCGCCAGCCCGCGATAACCCTGCAGGCCCGCCAGCGTGACGATGAAGGGTGGAATGCCGAGCCGGTCGATCGCCCAGCCATTGATGACCCCGATCGCGATCCCCATCGCGAGCGTGGCGACGAAGGCCACCAGCAGGCCCTGCCCGGCATCGGCGATCAGCATGCTGAAGACGACGCCGGCCAGCCCGGCGACCGAGCCCACCGAGAGGTCGATGCCGGCGAGGATGATCGGAAAGAGCGAGCCGAAGGCGAGGATCGCGTCGATCGAGACCTGGCGCAGGATGTTGGTGATGTTGCCCGCCGTCCAGAAATAGGGCGAGAGCACCCCGAGCAGCACCCAGACCAGCACCGTCAGCGCAAGCACATAAGTCTCGAGCGGCAGACGATGCTGCAGCTCCGCCAGGAACGATCCTTTCGCCTCCTCCTCGGCCGGTCTGCTTAGGGCGCCTTCGCTCATCCCGATCGTCGCGCTATTGCACGCCCAGGAACGGCGTCAGCACGTATTTGCTCGGATCGAGCAGGCCCACCATCTGCGGGCTGTCGATATTGTCCTTGGTGACGACGCTCACTCCCGTATCGACATAGTGAGGGAAGACCACGCCGTGCGCCGCGGCGAGCGCGTACCACACCCCGGCATAGCCCATCATGTACGGGTTCTGCACGATCAGCGCATCGATGATGCCGCTGCGCACGAACTTGATCTCGGTATCGGACGTGTCGAACGCGACCAGGCAGACCTTGGCTCCGAGCGCCTTCTCGGAGAGCGCGGTGCCGGCGCCGTCGCCCTCGAGCTCGTTGTCGGCGAACAGGCCGACGAGGTCGGGATGGCGCGTGAGAAGGTCCTCCGAGTCCGAAAGCGCGCGGCTCGGCTGGTTGTTGCCAACGCGATGCTCGACGATCGTGAGGCCGGGATATTTCTTCAGCCCCTCGAGGAAGCCCTTGTCGCGATCGTTGAGCGACTGGGCGCCCGCGAGTGCCGTGAGATAGGCGACCTTGCCGGTGTCTGCCCCGGTGTGCGCCTTGACGCAGCGCGCCATCTCGTCGGCCGCCTTCTGCCCGCCGGTCTCGTTGTTGGTGGCGAGGAAGGTCACGTACTGATCGGTATTCGCATCCGAATCGATCACGATCACCGGAATCCCCGCCTTGGTCGCCGCCGCGATCGGCTCGGCGAGCGCCTGCGCGTTGGTCGCGGCGATCACGATGCCGGTGGGATGGGCCGAGATCGCGTTCTCCATGATCGAGACCTCCCCTGCGGCGTCGAGCTCGCTCGCCGCGCCCAAGGTCGCGATCTGAACGCCGAGCACCTTGGCCGCGGCGCGCGCGCCGTCGAACACCGTCGCCCAGTATTGCGACGTCGTCGCCTTGACGATGACGTCGATCTTGGCCTTCGAGAAATCCTGGGCGCGCGCCGGGACCCCCGCGCCAACCATCGTGCAGCCGAGCGCGGCAACCGTGATCAGCAGGACTTTTCTCATGGCATTTCCTCTCTCTTTCCTTGATTGGCGAAGAAACTAAGCGGCTTCGGTGAATCCGGTCATGTACTTGATCAGCTCCTGCTGGTTCGTCTCCCTCGCGTTCGTTGCGTAAACGATCCTACCCCGGTACATCACGAGGACGCGGTCGGCGACCTCGAGAATCTCGATCAGGTTGTGGCCGATATAGATAACGCCCGAGCCCTCGGCGGCGAGCCGGCGGGCGAGCGCGATCACGTGCTCGCGCTCCATCACCGCGAGCGCCGCCGTCGGCTCGTCCATGATCACGACCTTGGCCTGCCAGTAAAGCGCGCGCGCGATCGAGACCGCCTGGCGCTGGCCGCCCGAGAGCCGCGAGACGGTGCGCGCCTTGCGCGGGATGCGGCTCTCGATGCGCGAAAGCAGCGCGTCCGTCTCGCTCCGGATCCGCGCCTTGTCGATCACCGGGATGCAGCCGAGCAGCCGGCGTACCGGCTCGCGGCCGAGGAAGATGTTGGCGCCGACCGAAAGCTCGTCGGCGAGTGCCAAATCCTGATAGACGGTCTCGATGCCGAGCGCGCGGGCCTGGCCGGGCGTCTCGAGCTTGACCGGCCGCCCGGCGAGCCGGATCTCGCCGGCATCCGGCCGATAGACGCCGGCGATGTGCTTGATCAGGGTGGATTTGCCGGCGCCGTTGTCGCCCACCAGCGCCAGGACCTCGCCTGCCGCGAGCGAGAGATCGACGCCGTGGAGCACGTCCACGGGGCCGAAACTCTTGACCAGTCCTTCCACTTCGAGAAGGGCTGCCACTCGACGTTTCTCCCTACTCTTGGCGGGGAGTAGAAGCCCGGCCGCCGCCCTCCGTCAACGCTTGGTTGGCCGGATCAAAGCGCCTTCGCCGCCGCCATGACCTCGGCGGCATGCCCGTCCACCTTCACCTTGCGCCAGATCCGGGCGATCCGTCCCGTGCGGTCGATGAGGAAGGTGGCGCGCTCCATGCCCATATATTTGCGCCCGTACATCGATTTCTCGATCCAGGTGCCGTAGGCCTCCGCGACCTTTCCCTCGGTGTCCGAGGCGAGCGGAAAGCTGAGCCCGTATTTCTTCGCGAACGCCTCGATCGGCTTCATCGGGTCGCGCGAAACGCCGATCACCGCAATGCCGATCTTGCCGAGCGCCGGCAGCGCCTCCTCGAAGGCGCAGGCCTCGCGCGTGCAGCCGGGCGTGTCCGCCTTCGGATAGAAATAGAGCACGAACGGCTTGCCCTTCATGGCAGCGGCGCTCACCGTGCGCGCCCCGCTTGCCGGCAGTGAGAACTCGGGCGCCGCGTCGCCCTCGACAAGGCTCATGTCTCTTCCTCCTCCATCGGCGCCGGGGCGAGTGGTCCTACCTCGCGCTCGAACGCACCGCGCACCGCGCGGCCGAGCTCGTCCAGGGTGGCCATGAGCCCGGCCACGTCAAGCACCGCCTCGCCGCTCGCCCGCACCGCATGAACGAGCGCGGCGGCCACCGCTTCGGGAAGTGCGGCGGGCGCGGCGCTCCCGCTTGCCTGGGACGCGGGCGGCGCCCTCCCGATCGCCACGCGCAGGAGGCCGAGCACAGTGCGATAGAGGCGGTCCGCGCGCAGCAGGAGGGCGGCGTCCTCGCGCCCGAGAAGCCCGGCTTCCGCGAGCCCCGCCAGCGCGAGCCGGGTGGTCGGGTTCCAGAGCTCCGGCCGGGCGGGCGCGTGGATGAGCTGCAGCGCCTGGGCGATGAACTCCACCTCCATCAGCCCGCCGGGCCGGAGGCGGATGTCCCACGGGCCCGCCGGCGGCAGCTCGCGGGCGATGCGCGCGCGCATGGCAGCCGCATCGGCGCGGATGCGCTCCGGCGGGGCGGCAGCCCCTTGGATGGCCCCTTGGGGGATGGCCCCTTGGGGGATGGCCCCTTGGGCGCCCGCGAGCGCGGCGCGGATCGCCTCCGCGACCTCGGCGCGGAAGTCGCGCGGCCCAGCGACCACGCGCGCCCGCGTCAGCGCCATCCGCTCCCAGGTCCAGGCCTCGCCCGCGTGATAGCGCCGGAAGCCCCCGAGCGAGACGGCCACGGGGCCCTTGTTGCCCGAGGGCCGGAGCCGCATGTCGACCGCGAAGGCCGGCCCCTCCGCGCCCGGCGCGGAGAGGGCGGCGATGAAGGCGTGGACCGCGCGGATGAACCATTCGCTGGCCGAAAGCCGCCGCGCGCCGCGGCTTTCGGTCACCTCCGACGGATGGTCGTAGATCAGCATCAGGTCGAGGTCCGAGCCCGCCATCATTTCGCGCCCGCCCGCCTTGCCGAGCAGGACGACCGCGAGCCGCCCGCGCGGCACGCGGCCGTAGCGGCGGGCGAAATCGGCGAGCACGCGCGGCAGCAGGCAAGCGAGCGTCGCATCGGCGAGCGCCGCGCGCGCGATGCCGGCCTGATCGGCATCGATCCGGCCCTCCAGCGTCGCGACCGCGATGCGGAACTGCTCGGTCCGGATGAAGCTTCGGATCTCGGCGAGCGATTCCTCGAAGCCACGGATCGGGGCGAGGCGCGTGGCGAGCGCGCGCGCGGGCTCGGGCCCCTCGGCGGCCGGCGCGAGCAGCCCATCCAGCGCGGCCGGATTGCGCGCGAGATAATCGGCGAGCGATGGTGCCGCCCCGAACACCGCGGCGATGCGGCCGAGCAGCACCGGGTGGCGCTGGAAGAGGGAAAGAATCTGCACGCCGGCCGGCAGGCGGGCGAGAAACTCGTCGAACCGCGCCAGCGCCGCGTCCGGGTCGCGCTGGCGCGCAAGCGCGGCCAGGAGATGCGGGAGGACATGAAAGAGGAGCTCGCGTGCCCGCTCCGAGCGCAGCGCGCGCGGCCGCCCCGTCTGCCACGCCTGCACCGCGGCGGCGACGCGGGCCGGGTTGGCGAAGCCGAGTGCCGCGAGCGCCTCGAGCGCCGCCGGCTTCGGCTCGTCCTCGCCGCGCAGGTCGAGCGCCTGCGGCAACGGCACCGTCTCGCGCACCGGCTCGAACATCTCGCGGTAGCGCGCCTCCACGCGCCTCAGATGGGAGAGCAGCCGGGCGGCGACCCGTTCCGGATCCTTGCCCATGAACCGGAGGAAGCGCGCCACGCCCTCCTCCGTCTCGGGCAGGCTGTGCGTTTGCCGGTCGGCCACCATCTGCAGCCGATGCTCGACCGTGCGGAGGAAGCGGTACGACGCGGCAAGCTCCTTGGCCGCGTGGAGCGAAAGCACGCCCGCGCGCGCGAGCAGGCCGAGCGCGGGGAGCGTCGCCGGCACGCGCAGGCTCGGATCTCGCCCGCCCCAGACGAGCTGCAAGGTCTGGGCGAGGAACTCGATCTCGCGGATGCCGCCCGCGCCAAGCTTGAGATTGTGCCCGGCGAGCCGCGCGAAGGGGCGCTCGGCCGGCGCCGCGGACCCCCGCGCGCCGGCGGCGGCGCGCCTCTCCATCTGGGCATCGATCCGCCGGCGCATCGCGTGGATGTCCGCGATCGCGGCGAAATCCAGATGGCGGCGCCAGACAAAGGGGCGGATCTCGTCGAGGAAGCCGGCGCCGAGCGCGCGGTCGCCTGCGACCGGGCGCGCCTTGAGCATCGCCGCGCGCTCCCAGTTCTGCGCCATGCCCTCGTAGTAGGCGAGTGCGGCGGGGAGGGCGACGGCGGGCGGCGTCGCGGCCGGGTCGGGGCGGAGCCGGAGATCGATGCGAAAGACGTAGCCGTTCGCGTCGCGAGCTTCCATGAGTGTCGCGAGGTCGCGCGCGAGTCGGGCATGGACGAAGCCCGGATCGGCGCCGGCGATTCGTGTCGCCTCCGGATCGTAGAGCAGGACGAGGTCCACATCGCTCGAGTAGTTGAGTTCCCGCGCGCCGAGCTTGCCCATGCCGAGCACGACGAAGCCCGAGCCGCGATCGGGCTCCGCCGGGTCCGGGAGGCGGAGCTGGCCGGCTTCGTGCGCGGCAAGCAGGAGGTGGCGCGTGGCGAGCGAAAGTGCGGCCTCGGCGAGATCGGAGAGCACGCCCGAGACGCGCTCGAGCCGCCAGAGCCCGCCGATATCGGCGACCGCGGTGGCGAGCGCCACCTCGCGCTTCACTTCGCGCAAGAGTGCCGCGAGCCGTGGCCGCGGCAAGCCGGGCGCGGCCACGGCGAGCCGCCCGAGTGCCGCGGCCACGAGCGGCTCCGGCCCACGCTCGCAGAGCGCGCGGAGGCTGGCAGCCTCGCGCACCGCAAGATCAGAGAGATAGAGGCTATTGCCGCCAAGCGCTCTCAAGAGCGCCCGGCCCTCCTTACGGGCTGCCAGCCGCGCCTCGGCCCGGCCGAGGGCGGCGAAGCGCTCGATCAGCCGATCCGCCGCCCCGTCGTCGGCCGGGGGCGGCCAGGCCTCGGGAAGGCGGAAGGCGGCTTGCATCGCGGAGGCTCGGCATGTTGAGGCGCTCGGGTCAAGCCGCGGCGCACATCCTCCACCTGCTCGCCGAGATCGTGCTCGGGGTCGTGCTGCTCGCCGTGGTCGCGGCCGGCCTGCTCGCCGGGCGGCTGGCCGAGGGCCCGATCGACCTCGCCTTCCTCATCCCGCGCGTCGAGGCGGCGTTGAACCGCCCGGCGGCCGGGCCGGTTCTCACGATCGGCGAAGCAGCACTCGGCTGGGAGGGGTTCCGGAACGGGTTCGAAAGCCCGCTCGACCTCGTGTTCGCGAACGTGGTCCTCCGCGGCGCGGGCGGCGCCGGCATCGCCGAGATCCCCGCGCGGAGGTTTCGCTCTCGGCGCCGGAGCTTTTGATCGGCCGCATCGTCCCGCGCCGCATCGTGATCGAGGATCCGCGCGTGCGCATCGTCCGCGACCCGGAGGGCCGGCTCGAGATGGCCTTCGGGCGGCGCCGCGAAGCCGCCTCCCCGTCTCCCGCCACCGCGGGCCTCGCGGGCCAGGTGCTCGCCGCGCTGAAGGCCCCGCCCGGCAATGACCAGAGCCCGCCCGCGCAGCAATTTCGCGAATTGAGCCAGCTGCGCATCCTGGCGATCCATGGCGCCGAGCTCACGGTGGTCGATCAGGCGCTGGGCGCCACCTGGTACGCGCCCACGGCCAATCTCACGCTCACCCGCGGCGCCGAGGGCGGCCTCACCGGGAGCGGCCGGATCACGCTCGCGGTCAAGGGCAGACAGGCGGAGATCGCGCTGCAGGCCGCGCTCAGCGAGCGCGGCGGGCTCGCGGTCACGGCCAACCTCTCGCCGATCCGCCCGGCGGAGCTCGCCGCGATCCTGCCGCGCCTCGCCCCGCTCGCCGCCGTCGATGCGCCGGTCACGCTCGATGCCGAATTCGCGATGGGCGGCGAGGCGCCCACGCCCGAGCTCCGGCTGCAGGCGGATGTGAGCGCCGGCGACATCGCGCTCGGCGGTGCCGTGGTGCCGATCGCGGGCGGCGCGCTCGCGCTCAGTGCGACGCGGGATCGACTCGCCTTGCATCCGCTCGTGCTCCGGCTCGCCGGCCCCAAGGGCGAGGCCGGCCCGGTGCTGACGGTGAAGGGCGCGGCACGGCTCCAGGCAGCGCGGAATTGGAGCGGGGACCTCTCGGTCGAGACAGGGGGCGTGAACATGGCGGACCTTGCGCGCTACTGGCCGCCGGCGATCGCCAAGGGCGGCCGCGCCTGGGTCACCTCCAACATCACCGCGGGCACCGCCGAGGAGGCGAGGCTCGCGCTCGGCTTCACGGCGCCCTCGGACCTCGGGAGCCTCAGCCTCACCAGCGTCGCGGGCTACGTCTCGGCAAGCAAGCTCACCGTCCATTGGCTGCGCCCGGTGCCGCCGCTCACCGACGGCCAGGCGAGCCTCTCGATCACCGGTCCGGACACGCTCACCATTGATGTCGCGCACGCGGCCGAAGGGGCGCTTAGCGTCGTCGGCGGGAAAGTGCGGATCACCGGCCTCAGCGCCCCGGACCAGGACGCTTCGATCGCCGCGCACATCGCCGGACCCCTGCCCGCCGTGCTCGGCCTGCTCGGCCAGAGGCGGCTCAACCTGCTCTCCCGCTTCTCTCTGCCCTTCACCGACCCCTCCGGCGACACCGACACGGAGCTGACGGTCGCCCTGCCGCTCAACGACAACGTCACCATGGACCAGGTGCGGATGCGGGCGGAGTCCGCGCTCACCGCGGTGCATCTCGGCTCGGTCGTGAACGGGCAATCGTTTGATCAGGGCAAGCTCAAGCTCACGGCCGACAACCAGGGGATGAGCGTCTCGGGCCAGGGCGCGCTCGCCGGCATCCCGGCGCGCTTCTCCTATGCGCTCGATTTCGGCGCCGGCCCGCCCGGCGGGGTCGTGCAGCGGGGCGAGGCGAGCGCGACCGCGAACGCGGCCCAACTCGCGGCGCTTGGTGTCGGGGGGCTTGCCGGCACGCTCGCCGGCCCGATGCGGCTCGCCGCGAATTTCACCCTCGCGCGCGACGGCAAGGGGAAGGCGGAGGTGAAAGCCGGGCTCACGGACGCTGCGCTCACGATCACCCCGCTCGGATTTACGAAGCCGGCGGGGAGCGCCGCCGAAGCCCACGCCTCGATCGCCTTTCACGCCGGACGGATCGACGCGATCGACGGCTTCGACCTCACGGGGCAGGGAATTTCGCTCGCCGGCTCGGCAAGCTTCTCCGGCGGGCGGCCGATGTTCGTCAGGCTCGACCGCGCGGTGATCGGACGGACGGAGGCGGAGGGCTCGCTCCGCATCCCGAGCGATGGCGGGCCGATCGCCGTCGTCCTCTCCGGGACGATGCTCGACCTCTCCCCCCGTTTTGCCCGCCAGGAACACAAGCCCACAGCCGCGCCCAAGCCGGCGGCCGCGGCGAAGCCGCCCGAGCGCGGCCCGCCCTGGGTGGTCGACGCGAATTTCGGCCAGACCCTGCTCGCCAACGGCCAGACGCTCAGCCAGTGCCGCCTGCACGCCGAGAGCGACGGCGCGCACATCACCAGCGCCCGCCTCACCGGCACGCTCGCCTCGGGGCGGCCGCTCAGCTTCGCGATCGCGCCCGACGCCGGCGGGCGGACGCTCGCTATCTCGACCGACGACGCGGGCGCGTTGCTGGCCGCGATCGACGTCACGCAGGACGTCCGTGACGGCACCTTCGCGCTCGCCGCCCGCTACGATGATTCCGAGGCGGGTGCGCCGCTTTCGGGCAGCGCCGAAATGGACGACTTCCGCGTCCTGAAGGCGCCCGGGCTCGCCCGCGTCCTCCAGGGGATGACGCTCTACGGGCTCGCGCAGGTGCTCGAGGGGCCGGGCATGCGCTTCACGAAGCTGATCGCACCGTTCCGGCTGGCCGGCGATCAGCTCGATCTCACCGACGCGCGCGCCTTCAATCCCTCGCTCGGGCTGACAATCAAGGGAAGCGTGGACCTCGAGCGCCGCGTCGCCGATCTCTCGGGCACCATCGTGCCCGCCTATTTCTTCAATTCCCTGCTCGGCAACATTCCCCTTGTCGGAAGGCTGTTCAGCCCCGAGAAGGGTGGCGGATTGTTCGCGGCCGCCTACACGATCGACGGGCCGCTCGACGATCCCAAGGTGAATGTGAACCCGCTCGCCGCGATCACGCCGGGCTTCCTGCGCGGCCTCTTCTCGATGTTCAACGAGAAGCATCCGTAAGGTAACGCTCGATCGCGGCGTCGTAATCACCCTCGCGCACGATCTCGCCCATCAGCGCCGGCGGCGCGGTACCCGGGATGGACTTGGGGTGCGCCCCCTCGCGGAGCGCCTTGAGGGTGGCGAAGACCGCCTGCATCGCCGCCGAAAAGCTGAGGTGCGGCTGGAGTGCGACGCGCACGCCGTGCGCGGCAAGCCTCGCGCGGTCGGCGAGATCAGGCGGAATGCCGCCGAGGAGGATCGGCGGCGGCACCGCCTCGGCGATCGCGGCAAGCTCCTCGAGAGTGCGCAGCCCGGCTAAGAAGATCGCGTCCACACCGGCGGCGCGGTAGGCACGCGCGCGGGCGATCGCGCCCGCGACGCCGGCGAGCGAGACGGTGGTGCGTCCGGCGATAATGAGCGCGGGATCGGCGCGCGCGGCGAGTGCTGCGCGCATCTTGCCCTCCCCCTCCTCGAGCGAGACCAGCTCGGGCTTGGCCTCGTTGAAGCCGCGCGGCAGACGCGTGTCCTCGATCATCACGAGGGAAACGCCGGCGTTCTCAAGCTCCTCGATCGTGCGCGCGACGTTGAGCGCATTGCCGTACCCGTGATCGGCGTCGACGATGAGCGGCAGTTCCGCAGCGCGGCCGATCCGATAGGCAAGGTCGGCGAATTCGCTGAGCGTGATGAGGATCAGATCCGGCGCGGCGAGCACCGCCAGCGAGGCGACGGAGCCCGCGAGCATCGCCGTCTCGAAGCCGAGCGATTGCGCGATCCGCGCGGAGCCCGCGTCGAACACCGAGGCAGGATGCACGCACTCGTTGCCCGCCAGCACCGCGCGCAGCCGTTCCCGCCGCTCCTTCCAGTGCATCGCGCTCCTCCCTCGCTTTCCGCCGATCGTCCGGGGGTTAAGATGCCCGTTCGGGGCGCCCGCGCGAAGAGGGGGCGCCCCGCGGGAGAGCGGACGGGAGGGCGGGATGGAGAAGCGGATCGCATTCATGGGCGCCGGAGCCGTCGGCGGCTATGTCGGGGGGCATCTGGCGCGCAACGGCTACGACGTGACGCTGATCGATCCCTGGCCCGAGCACGTGGAGACGATCCGCGCCGACGGCCTGAAGCTTGAGGGAGTGACCGAAGAGGAAGCCTGCACGGTGCGCGTGCCGACGATGCATCTGACCGAAGTGCAGCAGCTTTCGAAGGAGCGGCCGATCGACATCGCCTTCGTCTCGGTCAAGTCGTACGACACCGAGTGGGCGACGACGATGATCAAGCAGTATCTCTCCCCGGGTGCGGTGGTGGTGTCGTTGCAGAACTGCATCAACGAGGAGCGGATCGCCGCGATCGTCGGCTGGGGAAGGACGATGGGCTGCATCGCCGCGCGCATCTCGGTCGATCTCTACGCGCCGGGACAGATCCGCCGCACCGTCCCCAAGGGCGGGGCCGCGCACACCGTGTTCCGGGTGGGCGAGGTGCATGGGCGGGTCACCGCGCGGGCCGAGGAGATCGCTGCGATGATCGCCGGGATCGACAGCGTCAAGGTAACGACGAATTTGTGGGGCGAGCGCTGGTCCAAGCTCTGCCTCAATGGCATGCGCAACGGGGTTTCCGCCGCGACCGGGCTCGCCGGCAACGCGGCGGACCGCGATCCGGAGATCCGCCGCTTCGCCATTCACCTGGGCGGCGAGGCGGTACGCGTGGGCCAGGCGCTCGGCTATGTGCTCGAGCATATCGGGCCGCTCGAGCCCGATCTCCTGGCCCGCGCGCACGAGGGCGAGGAGGCCGCGCTCGAGGAGGTGGAGGCGCGCCTGCTCGCCGCCGCCGGCGGCAACACGCGAAGCGACGCCCAGCGGCCCTCGATGGGCCAGGACATGATGAAGGGGCGGCGCACGGAGATCGACTTCATGAACGGCCTGGTGGTGGCGAAGGGCGCCGAGATCGGCCTTCCCGCCGCCGCGCACGCGCGCCTCGTCGAGACGGTCAAGCGCGTGGAGCGCGGCGAGTTGCCGGCGCGGCCGGAGAATCTCCAAAGCACCTGATTACCGGCCGAAGACGACGACGCTTTCGAGCTGCGCGGACCAGCGGAACTGGTCGATCGGGCTCGCCCCGAGGATCTCGTAGCCCGCATCGCGCAGGCTGCGTGCGTCGCGCGCGAGCGTTGCGGGATTGCAGCTCGCATAGACGATCCGTGGCACCCGGCTCGCAGCGAGCGCCGGCATCTGCGGCGCCGCGCCGGCGTAGGGCGGATCGAGCACCACCGCGGCGGCGCCGGCGAGCTCCTCCGCGCCGAGCGGCTGGCGGGCAAGATCGCGCGCCACGACCGCGATCGGGCGGCCGGCGGCGGCGCGGCGCAATGACGCCGCCGCGGCTTCGTCCGCCTCGAAGGCGACCACGCGGGCGCGCGCGGCGAGCGGGAATGTCAGCGTGCCGCAGCCGGCGAACAATTCGACGATGCGGGCCCGCGCCGGCAAATCTTGCGGCAGCCCCGCGAGGACGGCGGCGACGATCGCCGCCTCGGCCGCCGGGGTGGCCTGAAGGAAGGCCCCGGGAGGCGGGAAGACGGTGACGGAAGAGAGAGAAATCACGGGCGGGCGGAGGATGCAAACGGCTTCGGGCTCGCCGTTCCCGCGCGCCCAGGCAATTCGCGAGAGCCCGTGCGCGGCGGCGAAACCGGTCAATGCAGTGCGGTCGGCAGTGGTGATCTCGGCGTCGGTGCGGAGCAGCAGGTCGGCCCCGGTCTCGAGCAGATTGACGATGGCCGACCCGCCTCGCCGCAGCGCCGAGAGCCGGGCGAGGACGGCGCGAAGAGGCGCGATCAGATCGACCAGGGCGGGATCGAGCACGACGCAGGCGTGGAGATCGACGATGTCCGCGCCGTGCCGCCGGTGCAGCCCGACCTGCACCTTGGCCGCGGCGCGATGCAGCGCGAGGTCCACGCGCCGCCGGCTGCCCGCCGGGCTTTGCGCGATCGGCGCGACCGGGGCATCGGGGAAGCCGGCGCGGGCAAGAGCCGCGCGCAGCAGGCCGGATTTCCATTCGAGATAGGCATCGTCCCGCCAGTGCTGAAGCGCGCAGCCGCCGCAGGCGCCGAAATGCGGACAGGGCGGGGATGCGCGCTCCGGGCTCGGCGTGATGATTGCCAGCGTCTCGGCCGCCCAACCTTCCCCTCGCCCGGCGATCGGCTGCGCGCTGACAAGCTCGCCGGGCAGAGTGCCGGCGATATAGAGCTTCGTGCCGTCGGGAAGTGCCGCAATTCCATCGCCGTCCGCGCCGATCCGCTCGATGCGGACATCTTCGGCCGTCGGCGGCTCCACGCGCTGCGCTCGACCCCGCAACCGAGAGTATGCACCTGTGTGTGATGAGTTTTTAATCATCATGCTCCCGCTATAGCCACTTGCCGCTTCAGTCCAGAGCGCGCGTCGGCGAAACATTCAAAAACCTATTGCTCAAGCCCGTTCGGCGCGTCACAGTCCGTAACGGCGCCGAGGTCTTCAAAGCGCGAGCACAGAACTCCGCCCGATCGCGGCGTCACGCAGATTGCAGCGTGGCTCGCTTCATGAGGGGGACGGTTTATGCTCACACGTCGTGACGCCGGCAAGCTGATTGCCGGCGCGGCAGCCTCCGGCACGCTCGTCGGAACAGGAGTCCGCGCGGCTTGGGCCGGCGACAAGGTCATCAAGATCGGTATCGACCTGCCGCTCACGGGCGGGGCCGCCGAAGGTGCTGATCGCATCAAGTACGGCGCCCTCCTGGCGATCGACCAGGCGAACGTTAGCGGCGCGGTCAAGGGCTATCGGCTCGTGCCGGTCATCCTCAACAATGCAACCACCACCGCCGGCCAGTACGACCCGGCGCAGGCCGCGGTCAATGCGCGCAAGTTCGTCGCCGACCCGGAGGTCATGGCGGCCATCGGCCCGATGACGAGCGGCTGCGGGAAGGCGATGGCGGCAATCTTGAGCGAGGCCAGCCTCGCGACCGTCACGCCCTCCTCGACCAATCCTGACATCACCAACCCGAAGTTTGCAGGCGAGTTTCGGCCGGCCCATGATTACCAGCCCATATATTTCCGTACTGTAACGACGGACGCCTATCAGGGCCCGTACATGACCAACTACTATTACGACGTGCTCAAGGCACGCTCGGTCTATATCCTCGACGACAGCGGTGCCTACGGCGTCGGGCTCGCCGATGCGTTCGAGGCGCGGGCCAAGCAAAAGGGCATGAAGGTCCTGGGCCATGACCGCCTCGACCCGCTGGAGGCCGACTACACGGTCTCGCTGACCAAGATCAACGGACAGAAGCCGGATGCGCTCTATTTCGGCGGTTCTATCCTGGCGGGCGCCAAGCTCGTGAAGCAGAGCTACGGGATCCTGCCCGCTTCGATGCCGAAGGGCGGCGGCGATGGGCTGTTGGAGCCCGAGATGCTGACGACGGTCGGATTCCCGGCGGCCGAGGGCTGGTACTGCACCATCGCCGCCCCGCATTTGACTGCCGATCCGAAAGTGCAGCCCTTCGTCAAGCTCTATGAATTGACCTACCACACCCAGCCCTCGGACTATGCCGTGACAGCTTACGACGCCGGGCTGATCATCATCGGTGCGCTTGCGAGCCTCGTTGATGCCGGCAAGCCGATCACGCGGGCCAATCTGCGCGAGGCCATTCAGGTCTCGAAGACGCCGACGCTCCAGGGCACGGTCACGTTCGACAAGAATGGAGACCTCGCGAGCCATACCATCAGCATCTTCCAGGTTGTCAAGAACACCAACTATCCACTCACCGACCTGCTCCACCAGTTCAAGTACATCGGCACCGCGCCCACGAGCTAGCTTCGGCTTCGCGACGCTGCGGTTCGGAAAAACGGAGAACTCGGTCGCATGGGGGAGCTCGCGGGGCGGGTTGGCCAATTCGCGCCGTCGGGCACGCTCAAGATGACTGCGCTCGCGCGCCAGCTCGCGGCGGAGGGGCGGGAGATCATCGCGCTCTCCTCGGGCGAGCCCGATTTCGCGACGCCCGACAACATCAAGGAAGCCGGCATCCGCGCGATCCGCGACGATATCACCAAATACACCGCGACCGACGGCACACCCGATCTCAAGCGCGCGATCTCGCGCAAGCTCGCCGCCGACAACGGCCTCGACTATCCGCCCGAGCAGATCGTGGTCGCCAACGGCACCAAGCCGCTCCTGCTCGCCGCGATGATGGCGCTCGCCGATCCGGGCGACGAGGTGATCGTGCCCGCGCCCTATTGGGTCTCGTATCCGGAAGTCGCGCGCATCGTCGGCGCCTCGCCGGTCTTCGTCCCGTGCCCGGAATCTTCCGGCTTCCGCCTGCAGCCCGACGCGCTCGAGGCCGCGATCACCGAGCGGACGCGCGTGCTGGTGATCACCAGCCCGCACAACCCGACCGGCGCGGTGTACCGCCGCGAAGACATGGAAGCCCTGCTTCCGGTGCTGCGGCGGCATCCGCGCGTGTGGGTGCTCACCGACGAGATCTACGAGCATATTTTTTACAATGGCGCCAAGCCGGTCTCGTTCGCCGCAATCGATCGCGACCTCGCCGAACGCGTCGTCGTGACCAACGGATTCTCCAAGGGCTATGTCATGACCGGCTGGCGCCTCGGCTTCGCCGCCGGGCCGCGTCCCGCGATCCAGGCGATGAGCAAGATCCTCGGCAACATTGCGGGCCCGCCCAACGCCATCTCCCAGGCAGCGGCCGTCGAAGCGCTGCTCGGCGAGCAGCCGTACCTTGAGCGCAACGTCGCGGTGTTCCGCGAACGCCGCGACCTCGCGGTGGAAGCGCTGAACCAGATGCCCGGCATCACCTGCGCGCCCCCGGATGGCGCGTTCTATCTCTTCGCCGGCTGTGGAGGCGTGCTCGGGCGGCGCGCGCCCGACGGAGCCCTTGTTACGAGCGATACCGATTTCGTCCACTCCGCCGCGATGCACGCGGGCGTGGTGATGGTCCCGGGCAGCGCGTTCGGCCTCTCGCCCTATTTCCGGATCACCTACGCGCTGGCGACCGACCGCCTGAGGACCGCTCTCGAGCGCCTGCGCCGCTTCTGCAACGCGCTCTCCTGATCCCGGAAGGGAACTCCCGCGGAAATGGTGGGCGCGCCAGGGATCGAACCTGGGACCCCCACCGTGTCAAGGTGGTGCTCTCCCGCTGAGCTACACGCCCCCTTTCGCTTCTAGCCCGGCCCCCAAAGGGGCGGCAAGGCTTGTTCCCTGATGACAAGAAGCCGCCGAGCGGCTTCACTTCCGGGCCTGATGGATCTGCCGCCCCTCGCCTCCCGCACCGGCCCGCCCCCGTTCGCGCTGCACCGCCCGGCGCGCCAGACGATGCCGCTCGTCTTCGCCTCGCCCCATTCGGGCCGGGACTATCCGCCGGCCTTCCTCGCCGCCGCGCGGCTCGACCCGCTCTCCTTGCGCAAGAGCGAGGACAGCTTCGTGGACGAGCTCTTCGCCGCCGCTCCGCGCCATGGCGCGCCGCTGATCGCCGCCTGCTTCCCGCGCGCCTTCTGCGACGCCAACCGCGAGCCCTGGGAGCTCGACCCCGAGATGTTCTCCGAGCCCCTGCCCGAATGGGTCAACAGCGTGAGCCCCCGCATCGGCGCCGGCCTCGGCACCATCGCCCGTGTCGTCGCCTCCGGCTCGGTGATCTACCGCGACAAGCTCTCCTTCGCCGAGGCCGAGGCGCGCATCCGCTGCTGCTGGGAGCCCTTCCACGCCACGCTCACCGCGCTGATCGACGAGACCCGCAAAGCCTTCGGCGCCTGCCTTCTGATCGACTGCCACTCCATGCCGGCCCTGCCCACGCAAGCCGGCCGCCGCGTGGACTTCGTCCTGGGCGACGCCCACGGCACGACCTGCGCCGAGCGAGCCGTGCGGCTGGTCGAGGAGATCCTCGCCGGCCTCGGTTACCGCGTGCGCCGCAACGATCCCTATTCCGGCGGCTACATCACCCGCCATTACGGACGCCCGCGGGAAGGCGTGCACGCGCTCCAGCTCGAGATCGCCCGCGACCTCTACATGGACGAGGAGCGGATCGAGCGGGTGGCGGGCTTCGTCCCGCTGCGGGAGGGCATCGAGCGGCTGCTGCTCGGCCTGGGCAACGGCGCCGGGAAGATTTTTCCCGCATAGCGCGGGGCGGGCCGGACACAAAAAAATGGCGGCGCTTTTGGCGCCGCCAAGTTTAGGGAGGAAACGTCCAAGAAAAGCAGGCAGCCCGGCATCGCCGTACTGCTGCAATGCGGAAACTAAGCGCTTGCATGCCCCCGCGCAAGGGTTTTTTGCGCTGCGGCAAAATTCTTCGGGGCGGCTCACGAGATCGTTAAGGGCAGGCCGGCAAGGCTTTGCTAACCCGGCCATGGCACCCTCGCGGCGTGGCTCGGCCTGCCTCCCGCGCGCAGCATCTGGTGCTGCCGCTCCTGCTGCTCTGGCTGCTCGCCCCCCCGGCGGCGGCGGAGCCTTGGGCGCTCCCGCCGCGCCCCGGGCAGCTCTGCCGCGCCGGCATCGCCAGCGCGGAGCGCAGCTTCGCCATTCCCTTGGGCCTCCTCGGCGCGATCGGCCAGGTGGAGAGCGGCCGCCGCGATCCCGTCACCGGTGCCTACCTTCCCTGGCCGTGGACGGTGGACGCCGACGGCGATGGGCATTTCTACCCCACCAAGGCGGCCGCGATTGCGGCGGTCCGCTCCTTCCAGGCCGCCGGCATCCGCTCGATCGATGTCGGCTGCATGCAGGTCAACCTGCTCCACCACCCGCACGCATTCCGCACACTGGCGGAGGCCTTCGACCCGCCAAGCAACACCGCCTACGCCGCCAAGTTCCTCCGCGAGCTTCACGTGGAGACGGGAAGCTGGCCGGAGGCCGCCGCCTTCTACCACTCGACCACGCCCGCCATCGGCTATGCCTATGAGCGGAAGGTCCTGGCCGCCTGGCCGGCCGGGCTCCGCGAGGCCGCCAATGTGCCGGCGAGCCTGCCCTCCGGCCCGCTCACGCCCCCGCCGATGCCGGACATGGCGGCCGCGCCGCCGATGCTGCCCCAATCGGGTCCCTTCGCCGGCCGCACCGGCGGCTTCATGCTCTCCAACCGCCCGCTCCTCGGTACCGCTTCCCTCTACGGACGGAGCCTCGCCTCCTACCGGGCAAGGCCCGTCGTGATCGCGTCCGGTATATTCCGGCCCGGCGGCTGAGCCGCAGGCTTCAGTAGCTGCGGGGCAGGCCGAGCACATGCTCGGCGATAAAGGACAGAATAAGGTTGGTGCTGATGGGCGCCACGCGATAGAGCCGCGCCTCGCGGTACTTGCGCTCGATGTCGTATTCCTCCGCGAACCCGTAGCCGCCATGCGTCTGCAGGCAAGCCTCCCCCGCCGCCCAGGCGGCATCGGCGGCGAGCAGCTTCGCCGTGTTCGCCTCCTCGCCACAGGCCGCGCCCGCCTCGAAACGCCCGAGCCCCTCGTGCAGCATCAGCTCGGCCGCACGCATCTCGGCATGCGCCCGCGCGATCGGGAACTGGATGCCCTGGTTCTGGCCGATCGGCCGGCCGAACACTTTTCTCTCCTTTGCGTAGGCAACCGCCCGGGCGATGAACCATTTCGCGTCCCCGATTGATTCGGAGGCGATGAGCAGCCGCTCGGCGTTCATCCCGTCCAGGATGTAGCGGAACCCCTGCCCTTCCTCGCCCACCAGGTTCTCCGCCGGCACCACGACATTGTCGAAGAACACCTCGCAGGAATTGTGGTTCATCATGGTGCGGATGGGCCGGATCGTGAGCCCCGCGCCGAGGGCCGCGCGCATATCCACGATCAGGGTCGAAAGCCCCTCGGTGCGCCGCTTCGCCTGCTCCTTAGGCGTGGTGCGGGCGAGCAGCAGCATCAGGTCGGAATGCTCGGCCCGGCTGGTCCACACCTTCTGCCCGTTCACGACGTAGTGATCGCCCTCGCGGCGGGCGAAGGTACGCAGGCCAGTGGTGTCCGACCCGCTGCCCGGCTCGGTCACGCCGAAGGCCTGCAGCCTGAGCGCACCGGAGGCGATCTTGGGCAGGTAGGCCTCCTTCTGCGCCGCCGATCCGTGCCTCAGGATGGTGCCCATGATGTACATCTGGGCGTGGCAGGCGGCCCCGTTGCAGCCCTCGGCGTGGATCGTCTCGAGGATCGCGGAGGCGGCCGAAAGCGGCAGCCCTGCCCCGCCATAGTCCTCGGGGATCAGGACGGCGAGATAGCCGGCCTCGGTGAGCGCGCGGACGAATTCGCTCGGATAGGCCCGCTCGCGGTCCATCTCCCGCCAATACTCGCCGGGAAAGCGCGCACACAGTTTTGCGACCTCCTCACGGATCTCTCCGTGCGCCACGCCAACACCCGCCACCTGGTCCATTCGCTCCCTCCTGACCGCCCAATGAGACCGCAGGCAAGTTGGGCGCGCAACCCGCGTTGCCCGCGATGCGCCGCCAAGGCACCATCGATTGCAGCATCGGCGGCGGAAGGGAGCCCTCATGCAAGAGACCACGGCACAAGAGACCGAGTTGCAGGCGTGGCCTGACGCCGTCTTCGCCGCCCTCCAGGCCGCGCGCATCCGCCAGGTGGGCTATGTGCCCGACGCGGGGCACGCGCGGCTGATCGTCCGCGCCCACGCCGACCCCGCGATGCGGGCTGTCGTGCTGACCACCGAGGAGGAGGGCGTGGCCCTCGCCGCCGGCGCCTGGCTCGGAGGCGAGCGCGCGGTGCTGCTGATGCAGTCCTCCGGCGTCGGCAACTGCATCAACATGCTCTCGCTGATCGTCAATTGCCGGATGCCGTTCCTCGCCCTGGTGACGATGCGCGGCGAGTGGGGCGAGTTCAATCCGTGGCAGGTGCCGATGGGCTCGGCGACGCCCACCGTTCTGGCCGCCATGGGCGTGCATGTGCATCGCGCGGACCATGCGGACGAAGCGCCCGCCATGGTCGCCGCCGCCGCGTCCCTCGCGTTCGACAGCTCCGTGCCGGTCGCGGTGCTCTTCTCCCAGCGCCTGATCGGCGCCAAGGAATTCCGCAAGTGAGCCCCATGGCTTCCCTCGAACGGCGGGCGGTCGCCGCCGCGCTGCTCCGCGATCCCGGCGACATGCTCGTCGTCACCGGCCTCGGCTCGACGACCTACGACGCCGGCGCCGCCGGAGACCGCAACCTCAGCTTCTATCTCTGGGGCGCGATGGGGGGTGCGGCGATGATCGGGCTCGGCCTTGCCCTTGCCCGCCCCGCCCGCCGGGTGCTCGTGCTCACCGGGGACGGGGAGATGCTGATGGGGCTCGGCGCGCTCGCCACCATCGCCGCCGCGGCGCCGCCCAATCTGGCCATCGCCGTCTTCGACAACGGACGCTACGGCGAAACCGGGTCCCAGCAGAGCCATACCTCGCTCGGGACCGATCTCGCGGCGGCGGCGGCTTCCTGCGGCTGGCGCGCGACCGCCACGGTCACGACCGAGGCCGAGCTCGAGCCGCTTCGCCTGCGCCTGCGCTCCGAGCCGCTCTTCGCCGTGGTCAGGATCGCGGCGGGCGAGCCCCCACGCTTCCTGCCCCCGCGCGACGGCGCCTTCCTCCAGCACCGGTTCCGTGCCGCCCTCGGGCTCGGCCCGTCCTGATCCCTACCTTGTCCCCGGGTCTCACCGCCTTATCGGGCAACATTGCGTTGCAAATCGCCGTTGGCTTCCCGGCCACGGAAAAGCAACAATGACGCCCAATGAGGGAAGGCCAAGCGCGCTAGGGATCCGGGCCTTTTGATGCCGATGAGACCATCAGGGAGCTGCAGCTTGGGGGCGGCACGGTGAAGGACGCACCTTCGCCGGGCACCCCGCCGGCTGCGCGCGTGCGGCATCTCCTGGCCTCCCTGGTGGCGGCCGGAGCGATCGCCGGCTTGGTGCTGCTGTCCACCGGCGGCGGCGCTCCCCGCGCCCAGAGCCCATCCTCGCGAAGTCCTTCCGTCCCGGTCACCGCCGCCCGCGTCACCCGCGCGGACGTACCCGTCTACCTCATAGGTCTCGGCCAAGTGCAGGCCCTCAACACGGTGGTGATCAAGGCGCAGGTGGGCGGCACGCTCGAGGAGACGCCCTTCACCGAGGGCCAGGAGGTGAAGGAAGGCGACGTGCTCGCCCTCATCGATCCGCGCCCCTATCAGGCGGTGCTCGACCAGGCGAACGCCAAGCAGGCCGAGGACCAAGCCGCGCTCGCCAACGCCCAGGCCGACCTCGCCCGCTACACCACGCTCGTGAAGCAGAACTTCGCCTCGCAGCAGCAGATGGATACCCAGCGCGCCCTCGTGCTCGGCCTCACTGCGGCGCTGCGTGCCGATGCCGCGGCGATCGAGCAGGCGCGGCTCAATCTCGAGTTCACCCGCATCACCGCGCCGATCTCGGGGCGCCTCGGCCTCCGGGCCGTCGATCCCGGCAACCTCATCCAGGCCGACGCGCCCACCGGCATCGTCACCATCACGCAAATGAAGCCGATCAGCGTGATCTTCACGCTGCCCGAGGCGGACATCACGCCCGTGCGCGACGCGTCCGCCAAGGGTCGGCTCGCCGTTCTCGCCGTAAGCGAAGGCGCGGAGGCGCGCGTGCTCGATCGCGGCACGCTCGCCACCATCAGCAACATGGTCGATCCGAGCACCGGCACGATCCAGATGAAGGCCATCTTCCCGAACCCCGACGAGACCCTCTGGCCCGACGCGTTCGTCAACGTGCGGCTCCTGCTGCACACGCTCCAGAACGTCCTCACCCTGCCCTCGCGCGCCGTGCAGCACGGGCCGGACGGGCTCTATGTCTATCTCGTCCGCGCGGACGGGACCGTGATGCGCCAGCCTGTCACCGAAACGATCGAGCAGGGCGACACCGCCGTCATCGCAAGCGGCGTCCCGGCGGGCACCGAGGTCGTGCTGGACGGCCAGTCGCGGCTCGACGACGGCACGCGCGTGAGCATCGAGGCGGGGAGCTGAGCGCGGATATGCCCGGTGATGGGGCCGGTCGCGTCCTGGTTCGCGCCGCATGAGCATCTCCGCTCCGTTCATCCGCCGCCCGATCGCGACCTCGCTCGTCATGATGGCGATCCTGCTGGTCGGCATCGCCGCCTATCCGCTGCTGCCGATCGCGCCGCTCCCGAACGTCGACTTCCCGACCATCGTCGTCTCGGCAAGCCTGCCCGGCGCCGATCCTTCGACCATGGCCTCCACCGTCGCGACCCCGCTCGAGCGCCAGATCGGCGAGATTCCCGGCGTGTCGCAAATGACCTCGATCAGCGTCGAGGGCAGCACCTCCGTCACCGTGCAGTTCACGCTCGACCGCAGCATCGATTCCGCCGCCCAGGACATCCAGGAAGCAATCAACGCCGCCGCCGGCCAGCTGCCGAAGGACCTGCCGAACCCGCCCACCTACCGCAAGATCAATCCGGCGGACGCCCCGGTCCTGATCCTCGCCGTCCAGTCCGACGCGCTCCCGCTCACCACCGTCGACAACTACGCCGACGTCGTCCTCTCCCAGCAGATCTCGCAGCTTTCCGGCGTCGCCGAGGTCTTCATCAGCGGCCAG
This sequence comes from uncultured Pseudomonadota bacterium, assembly GCA_963745975.1. GTDB lineage: Bacteria > Pseudomonadota > Alphaproteobacteria > Acetobacterales > Acetobacteraceae > JAKAWQ01. The sequence goes on along the minus strand of CAVUZJ010000004.1, from coordinate 89,033 downwards.
CAGACCCCTTCCATCCACGTCCAGGTGGACCCCGCCAAGCTCGCCGGCATGGGCCTCACCCTCGAGGACGTGCGGAACATGATCCTCAACGCCACGGTCGATAATCCCAAGGGGACGATCAACACCGCGCACCGCGGCTTCGCCGTCAACACCAACGACCAGATCACCGAGGCCGCCGCCTTCAACAACGTGATCCTCGCCTACCGCAACGGCGCGCCGATCCGCGTCAGCGACATCGGCCGCGCCGTGGACGGGCCGCAGAACGAGCTGATCGCCGGCTGGCAGAACGGCCATCGCGGCGTCCAGCTCATCATCTTCAAGCAGCCCGGCGTCAACGTCATCTCCACCGTCGATCGCGTCATGGCGGCGCTGCCGCGCCTCGAGGCCTCGATCCCGCCCTCGATCCACGTCTCCGTGGTGGTGGACCGCTCGCTCGACATCCGCGCCGCGGTCTCGGACGTGCAGTTCACCCTGCTGCTCGCGGTCGGCCTCGTCATCATGGTGGTCTTCGTCTTCCTCCGCAGCATCTGGGCGACGATCATCCCCGCCGTCACCATCCCGATCGCGCTGCTCGGCACCTTCGCGATGATGTACCTGGCGGGCTACAGCATCGACAATCTCTCGATGATGGGGCTGACCATCGCGATCGGCTTCGTGGTGGACGACGCGATCGTCATGCTCGAGAACATCTTCCGCCATATCGAGGAGGGCATGCCGCCGGTCGAGGCAGCCCTCCAGGGCGCCGGCGAGATCGGCTTCACCATCGTTTCGATCAGCGCCTCGCTGATCGCCGTCTTCCTGCCCATCCTGCTCATGGGCGGCATCGTCGGCCGCATCTTCCGCGAGTTCGCCGTCACGGTCAGCATGGCCGTCGCGGTCTCGGCCTTCGTCTCGCTCACGCTCACGCCGATGATGGCCTCCCGCTTCCTCCGCCACGAGGCGAAGCACGGCGCGGTCTATCGCGCGGCCGAACGCGGGTTCCAGGGCCTCGCCGCCTTCTACCGCGTGACGCTCGGCATCGCGCTCCGCCACCGCTTCATCACCCTCATGGTCTTCTTCGCGACCATGGGATTTTCCGCCTATCTCTACGTCGTCATTCCCAAGGGCTTCTTCCCGCCCCAAGACGTGGGCCTCCTCGTCGGCACGCTCGAAGGCTCGCAGGGCGCATCGTTCGCCGAAATGGAGAACCTCGTCGCCGCGGCCAACCGGATCGTCCAGTCCGACCCGGTCGTGACCACCTATTCGGTGAGCCTCGGCGCCGGCATCGCCGGGCAAACAAGCAACGACGCGCGCTACTACATCAACCTCAAACCGTTCGGAGAGCGCACCGTCAGCGCCCAGGACGTGATCGCGCAGCTCCGGCCGAAATTCAACCGGCTGGTCGGCGGACAGATGTTCCTTCAGGCGGCGCAGGACGTGAACGTCGGCGGCCTGATCTCGCGCACCCAGTACCAATATACGCTGCAGGACGCCAATCTCGACGAGCTCTACCAGTGGGCACCGAAAGTGCTCGCCAAGCTCCACACCCTGCCGATGCTGCGCGACCTCGCGACCGACCAGCAGATGTCCGGCCTCGCCGCCACGCTCACCATCGACCGCGACGAAGCCGCCCGCTACGGCATCACCCCGGCCGCGATCGACAACATCCTCGATGACGCCTTCGGCGAGCGCGAGGTCACCCAGTACTTCACCCAGACCAACGCCTACTACGTGATCCTCGAGGTTCTGCCCTCGTTCCAGGCGAGCCTCGCGACACTGAACGAGCTCTACGTGCCCTCGTCAACCGGCGCGCCCGTGCCGCTCAACAACCTCGTGCATTTCGATCCCAACAAGGTCGTGCCCCTCTCGGTCAGCCACGCGAACCAGTTCCCCTCGGTCACGCTCTCCTTCAACCTCGCCGAAGGCACCGCAATCGGCAACGCGGTGAACGCGATCCAGAAGGCGATCGCCACCCTCGATCCGCCCGCCTCGCTCGCCGGCAGCTTCCAGGGCACGGCGGCCGCCTTCCAGTCCTCGCTCGCCTCGCAGCCCTATCTGATCGCCGCGGCGATCGTCGCCGTCTACATCATCCTCGGCATTCTGTACGAGAGCTACATCCTGCCACTCACCATCCTCTCCACCATCCCCTCGGCCGGCGTGGGCGCGCTCCTGATCCTGCTCGCCGTGCACTACGATCTCTCGGTGATCGCGCTGATCGGCATCCTGCTGCTGATCGGCATCGTCAAAAAGAACGGCATCATGCTGGTGGACTTCGCAATCACCGCCGAACGGCGCGACGGCAAGCCGCCGCTCGAGGCGATCCGCGAGGCCTGCGCGCTCCGCTTCCGCCCGATCCTGATGACGACGATGGCCGCGATCTTTACGGGCCTGCCGCTGATGCTCTCGCACGGCGCCGGGTCCGAACTCCGCCGCCCGCTCGGCTACACCATGGTCGGCGGACTGGCGGTGAGCCAGATCCTTACGCTCTACACAACGCCCGTCGTCTACCTCTACCTCGACCGCCTGCAACGCTGGCTCGCGCCTTCCCACGCCAGACACTATCCCGCACTCGCCGCAAAGCTCGGCGCCAACGCGGATTGATACGAACCGCCGACAAGGCCAGGGGGACAGCGTCCCCCTGGCCTTGTCGGCGGCTCCTATTATCGCTTCGAGAACTGGAAGCTGCGCCTGGCCTTCGCCCGGCCGTATTTCTTGCGTTCGACGGCGCGTGCGTCGCGGGTGAGGAAGCCTGCCGCCTTGAGGATCGTGCGTAGGTCCGGCTCATAGTTGGTGAGTGCGCGGCTGATCCCGTGCCGCACCGCGCCGGCCTGGCCGGAGAGTCCCCCTCCGGTGACCGTGCAGATCACGTCGAACTGGTTATAGCGGTCGGCGACCAGGAAGGGCTGTGTGATCAGCATCCGCAGCACGGGCCGCGCGAAATACTGCGTTGCCCGCCGCCCGTTGATCGCGATCTCGCCTTTCCCGGGCCGGATCCACACCCGCGCCACGGCGTTCTTGCGCCGCCCGGTCGCGTAGGCGCGGCCCTGCGCGTCCCGCTTCGGCTCGTGTTTCGGCGCCTCGGCGAGCTCGGGGGCTTTCGCCGCCAGCTCCTTGAGATCGGCGAGCGTGCGCGTCTGGGTTGCGGACATCGGCTTCAGCCCCTTGCGTTCTTGGCGTTCATCGCCGCCACGTCGAGCTTGCGCGGCGTCTGGCCGGCATGCGGGTGCTCGGGCCCGCCATAGACATGAAGATGGCGCATCTGCTGGCGCTGCAGCGGCCCGCGCGTGATCATCCGTTCCACCGCCTTCTCCACCACGCGCTCGGGGTGCGCGCTCTCGAGGCGCTGGCGGAGCGTCCGTCCCTTGATGCCGCCGGGATAGCCTGTGTGATAGTAGAACACCGACTGCTCGAGCTTCCGCCCGGTGACGCGCACCTTGCGCGCGTTCACCACCACCACATTGTCCCCGCAATCGACGTGCGGAGTGAATTGCGGCTTGTGCTTGCCCCGCAGACGCTGCGCAATGATCGCGGCGAGCCGGCCGAGGACGAGGCCCTCGGCGTCGATCAGCACCCAGTCCTTGGTGACCTCCGCGGGCTTGAGCGAAAGGGTCGTCCTCATCGGCGGCATCCTTGCGAGCGGCGGCGGCTTATGGCCGCAACCCGGCCTCCCGTCAAGCGTTTGTGTCGGTGGTATTATGTTACCATAGTTGCGGGATGCGCGCGCGGAACGTAGCCTGCCGGCATGGATCAGGAACCGAAACGCGGCTTCTCGCGCAATATCGCGGGCTACGGCGATGCCGAGTTCTCCCTCTATCTCCGCCGCTCCTTCGCCCGCTCGATGGGTTATTCGCGGGCGATGCTGGAGCGGCCGGTCGTCGGCATCGTCGATACCTCGTCCGCCTACAACAATTGCCACCGCACCGTGCCCGAGCTGATCGAGGCGGTGCGCCGCGGCGTTCTCGCCGCCGGCGGGCTGCCGCTCTCCTTCCCCACGGTCTCGCTCTGCGAGCCCGCGCTCTTTCCCACTTCGATGCACTACCGCAACCTTGCCGCGCTCGATACCGAGGCGATGCTGTTCGCCCAGCCGATGGACGCCGCGGTGCTGGTCGGCGGCTGCGACAAGACGGTGCCGGCGCAGCTCATGGCCGCCGCGTCGGCCGATCTTCCCGTCGTCGGCGTCGTCACCGGGCCGATGCTCGCCACCCCCTACCAGGGCGAGCGGCTCGCGGCCTGCACCGACTGCCGCCGCTACTGGGCGGCCTACCGCGCCGGCAAGGTCAGCGCCGAGCGCATCGCCGAGATCGAGGGGCGGCTCGCGACGACCGCCGGCACCTGCGGCGTCATGGGCACCGCGAGCACGATGGCCTGCCTCGCCGAGGCACTCGGCTTTCTTCCCGCCGGCACGGCGAGCATCCCCGCCGTGCACGCCGAGCGACTTGCAGCGGCCGAGGCGGCGGGCGCGCTCGCCATGCGGCTGATCGAGGCGCCCGTGCGCCCGGCGCAGCTCATCACGCCCGAATTGGTCGAGAACGCGCTCATCGTGCTGCTCGCCCTCGGCGGCTCCACCAATGCGCTGATCCATCTGACTGCGATCGCCGGCCGGCGCGGAATCCCTGTGGACCTCAAGCGCCTCAACGCGCTCTCCGATGCCACACCCGTCCTCGTCGATCTCAAGCCGACCGGCGATGGCTACATGGAAGATTTCCACGCCGCCGGCGGCGTGCCCGCGCTGCTCTACGAGCTCAAAGATCTCCTCCATCTCTCGGCGATCGACGTCACCGGCACGACGCTCGCGGAGCGTCTCGCCGCCCCGCCCGCCTTCGTCGACCGGCGCTACGTCCGCGCGCGCGAGGAACCGGTCTCGCCCGTGGGCGGGCTCGTCGCGCTCTTCGGCAGCCTCGCCCCGCGCGGGGCGATCCTCAAGCGCAGTGCCGCGACCCCTTCCCTCTTCGAACGCGAAGCCCGCGCCATCGTCTTCGACGGGATCGCGGACCTCGCCCGCCGCATCGACGACCCCGCGCTCGATGTCACACCCGAGGATTTCCTCGTGCTGAAGAACACCGGGCCCTCGAGCGAGGCAGGCATGCCGGAGGCGGGGTATCTCCCGATCCCGCAGAAGCTCGCGCGCGCCGGGGTGAAGGACATGGTGCGGATCAGCGATTGCCGGATGTCCGGCACCGCCTTCGGCACCATCGTGCTGCACGTCGCACCCGAAGCGGCGGTGGGCGGGCCGCTCGCGCTCGTCGAGACGGGCGATCGCATCCGCCTCTCGGTCGCCGAGCGCCGGCTCGATCTGCGGGTGGACGACGCCGTGCTCGCCCGCAGGCGCGAAGCCTGGCACGCGCGGCCGATCCCAGCACGCGGTTGGAACCGCCTGGTCGCCGAGCAGGTGCTCCAGGCGGACGAGGGCTGCGACCTCGCCTTTCTGCGCCCGCGCGGCGGATAAGCCTCAGACGATTCCCGGCACGACAAGGAATAGGTCAGTATCACCGGTCTTCTGGCCCGCGCGGGTGATGAGCGCGTGGGCCTGCCCGCGATGGTGCGTCTGGTGGTTGAACATGTGGGTGACGAGCAGCTCGCGCGGCCCGGTGACCTCGCGATTCGCCCCGCCGCTAAACCAGGTGATCTCCCCCGCGAGCCAGGCCTCGTCCACGCCCTCCGCCCAGCGCGAGATCGCGGTGTCGAGCTCCTCCCGCACCGCGGCAAGCGTCGAAAAATCCTCGATCATCTCGCCACTCCGCGTGATCGGCACGTCGGGCTTCGGCCAGTCCGCGAAGCGCGAGAGCCACATCGAATCGCCCCAGACCAGGTGGCAGAGCGTGCCGTGGAGCGAGCCCCAGAACGCGCCCTGCGGGGCCCGGCGCTCCTCGTCCGGGATGCGGGCGGCGGCCTGATAGAGCCTTCGGTTCATCTCTTCGTTGTAGGCGGCCATGGTCCGCACATAGGCGGGTCCGATCATCGCCCGATCCTCCTTGCATCGCAGCCTTGCAAGCCACACTCCAGACTGTTCGCCCCTTTCCGTGCCACCATATACGGGGCCCCAAGGCGGCCGCGACCCGCTTCGCCGCAGCGCCGCAAATTGCACCGTCGATTGAAAAACAAGGAGAAAGTCCATGCAAGGTGAGGATCCGATCCGCGTCGCCCGCACGCTCATCGACCGGCACGGCGTCCGTGCCGCGGCCGTCGCGGAGCAGCAGGCCGAGGAGGCCCAACTCGCGGCCAGGATTGACGCGCTGGATTTCTGGCGCTCGGTCCAGTCCGCGATCGCCGAGCTTCGCCGCACCGCTCACCGCCACGCGGCGTAACCCTCAGGACAACTGAGCTCAGAATCGGACTCTTGGATCGAGGCGGTTTGAACCGTCTCGGCACTGTGAGGGCTGAGGCCGACCGGCGGCGTTTCCGCGTGCTCCGTTGCAATGGCTACCTTGCGATCCTTGGCAAGGGTCCTGCACGCGCTCAGTCCGGCGACCCGTGGCCGGTAGCGAGAAGGACGGCTCCGCTCACGATATCGCGGAAGGCGGCATCGTAGTTCACGCCCTTGACGCCCCAGCGATAGGGGGCGCCATTCCAGTCCGCGCGCCACCTTCCGATCCAGCCCGGCAGGGTCTCGCTCCATTCGAGCGTGCCGAGAACGACCATCTCGCCCGGCGTCCGGCTTGCCGGCGGCTGCGCCGTCGGAGACGGGAAGTCCGCGGCGGAAACGCCCCACGCCGCCAGCTCGGCTTTCCCCGGGAAGCGGACCGTCATGCCGAACACTCCGGCGGCGACGGCGAACGCTCCGCGCTGCGCCGCCCCCGCCGCAATGTCCGCGCTCAGCACGTAGGGCGGCGGCTTCGGCCCTGATACCCGCAGCACCGGCACGATGACCGGCCGGGCGCCCCGCCACGGCCGCTCGCCGAGCGCAGCCAAGGCCGCATCGATACGCGCCGGGTCGAAATAGACCGTCAGCCGGTACGGCCGGTCGTACGTTCCCTGCTCGTCGTGCAGCGGGTCAGCGGCCATCAAATCGACGTAGCTGAAATAGGCGACGAAACGATCCGCGTGCAGGGCGAGACTCGCGGTGCGCGGGTCGTTCTCGAGCCGGGGATCGGCCGAGACCTTGACGAGAACCTCGCGCAGGCATTGGACGAAACCCCATGGGCGCTGGCGCATGTCGGTGCCGGTGACGATCGCGGACGCCCTGTACATCGGCCCGATGCCCGGCGGTGGCGGACCCGCGGACTTGGGCGACATGAGGTAGGTCCCCGTCCCGGTGAACCCCGCGCCGATATTCGCCGAGGCCGGAGCCTGGGCGCCTCCGGCGTGCGCCGCCGCCGCAAGGAGCAAGACCGCCGCAGGGAACGCGACGGACAGCCAAGCAGGCGGCCCCGTGCACCATCGGCGAGCTATCTGCCCCAGCTTCATCCCGATGTTCTCCTCCCGGACCTTGCGCCAGGGCCCGGAGCCTGACCCTGAACCGCTTTTCCAGCGGAGCCGCGAATCCTATCACCGTTCCGCCGGGATGGGTCGCACGGCGGCGGGCGGGCTACTCGGCGGCTTCGGCTCTTGGTTCCGGCGCCGCAAGCATCTGCGGGAAGCGCGCGGCAAGGGCTGCGTGGAGCGCGCGGATCTGCGCGGCCGGGGCGCGGTCGGCAAGCTCGCCGCGTGCGACCGATTGAAAGATCATGCGCTTGGCCCAGTGCCGCCAGGTGACGGCGGTCGCCGCGAGAGCCTCGGTGAGCGCGTCGTAGCGTTCGGGGGTCCATACGCGCTCGAAGGCCTCGCGCCCGGAGCCAAAATCGAACAAAGCGCGCGAACGCGGCGCGGCCGCGCGCAATTGTTCCGTTTCCGCGACATCGACCGCGCCGTCGCGGAACGCAACACGGTACACCGCGCGTGCCTGCTCGGGCGAGACGAGGCCCGCCGCCACGTCGAACGCCACCTCCGATGGCAGGCGCTCGAGCGGATCGCCCCACCCGCCCCCGCCGCCGCCCACGATGCGGATCACGTCGCCCGGCTCGCAAGCGACGATATCGCGATTGCCGAGCTCTTCCACGTTGTTGCGGCCGGGATTGCGGGTGAATAGGGAATTGCTGCCCGCCTTGCCGCCGGAGAGGCCCCAGCTCGCGAATTTCGAATGGTCGCGATTGCGCGCGGTGATCATGGTCTGCGGCGCGGAGACCTCGAACGTCATGAAGATCCCCGCCCCGCCGCGATGGCGCCCGGCGCCGGCGGAATCCGGCCAGAGCCCGTAGCCCTGGAAGAGGATCGGTACCTCGGCCTCGTTGATCTCCACGGGCGTGTTCTTGAGGAAGGACGTGTTGGCGCCGCTCGCGTCGATGCCGTCGCTGCCGGCCGCGCCCCCGGCCCCGCCGCCGACCGGGCCGATCGAGGCCATGATCGGCCGCCCACGCCGATCGACGGTGCGCACGTTCATGATCGTGACCGCCCCGGCTGGGCACGCCGGCATGCGCTCCGGCACCGCGCGGGCGAAGGCGCCGATCGTCGCAAGCTGCGTCACCCCGCAGGTGAGGCTCCTCATGCCGACGGCGGCCGGGGGCTCGGGATTGACGACCGTGCCCTGCGGCAGCACCGCGCGGGCGCAGCGCAGCATGCCCGCGTTCAAGAGCAGGGTGTTATCCAGCGCATAAAGCACATAGACGAGCCCGACCATCACCAAAACATGCCGCTCGTGCCCGCCGGTCGGCATGTTGAGCGAGGCGCTGAGCTGCGGGTCGCTGCCGGTATAGTCGAGCACGACATCGCCTCCGCGCACGCGCAAGGTGATGGCAATCCGGCAGGGCTCGCCCCCGTCGGAATCCTCGTCGGCGTATTCGGCGTGCATGTAATCGCCGTCCGGGATGGTGCGCACGACCGCACGTGCCTGCGCCTCGGCATAGTCGAGCAGGTCGGCGATGCCGGCGCGGAATCCGGCGCGGCCGAAGCGGGCGACGATCTCGCGCACCTTGCGCTCGCCGACGGCGAGCGAGGCGATCTGCGCATTAAGATCGCCCCGGTTCTGCTGTGGCACGCGCACGTTCATTTCCATGATGCGCAGCAGTTTCTCGTCGTACTTGCCGCCGCTCGCGAGCTTCATCGGCGGGATGCGAATCCCCTCCTGCTGGATCTCGATCAGCGTGCGAGAGAGCGTCGCCGGCACCGCACCGCCCATGTCCGTGTTGTGGACGTGCCCGGCGACGAAGCACATCAGCTCACCCTCGACGAAAATCGGTTTCCAGATATGGATATCCGGCGTGTGCGTCGCAACCGAGCCGCTATAGGGATCGTTGGTGATGCAGATGTCGCCTTCCCGGTAGTCGCCGATCATGCGGATCGCCGGGCCGTAATCGAGGCCGGTGAACCATGTCGTGCCGAGCGTCTTCGGCGAGGCGAAGGTGAGGCCCTCGGGGGTGAGCAGCCCGCAGGTGAAATCCTCGGTCTCCTTGACGAAGGTGGAGTGCGCCGTGCGCGTCAGCGTGTAGGCCATCGCCTCGGCGGCGGCAGCGCAATAGTCGGCGAGGATTTGCAGCTCCAGGCGGTTGGTCTGCATGTTCGGTCCTCAGGCCAGAGTGATGCGGAGATTGCCGATCGCGTCGACCGCGACCTCGCAGCCGGTGGGCGCGATCGTCGTGCAATCGTTCTGCGCCACCACCGCGGGCCCGGCGAAGCGCTGGCCCGCGGCGAGCTCCGCGCGCCGGTAGAACGGGATCTCGCGGCTCGCCCCATCGAGCCAAACCCCGAGCGTGCCGGCTGGAACCGGCGGTTCGCTGCTTGCCGGCCAAGCGGGCAGCACCGGCCGCTCTGTCGGGCTCTCCGCGACCAGGCGGAGATTGATCACCTGCATGGCGGCGCCGCGGTCGCAATGGCCGAACAGCGCCTCGTGGCGGCGATGGAACGCCTCCGCCATCGCGGCAAGGTCGCCGGCCGCGATCCAGGCAGGATCGAGCGCGGTCTCGATCTCGAAGGACTGGCCCGCATAGCGCATATCCGCGGAGTAGGCGAGGCGCGCCGCCCCCTCCGCCGTGCCTTCGGCGGCGAGCCAGGCGCGCCCGCGCGCCTCCAGCGCCGCGAATCCCTCGCGCAGCTTCGGCGCAACGCCTGGCTCGAGGGCGGCATAGATCGTGCGGATGAAATCGTTCTTCACGTCCGCGACCAGCCCGCCGAGCGCGCTCAAGACTCCGGGCGTCGGCGGGACCAGCACCTCGCGGATGCCGAGCGCGCGCGCCAGCATCGGCGCCAGCATCGGGCCCGCGCCGCCGAAGGCGATCAGCGTGAACTCGCGGGGATCGATCCCGAAGCGGGAAACGAGCGCGCTCACGCCGGTATACATCCCCGAGACGGAGATGCGCTGGATCGCCTCGGCCGCACTTTCCGCCGTCGCACCCAGCCGTTCCGCAAGCGTTGCGATCGCCGCGCGCGCGGCCGCGCGATCCACCTTCACCGCATCGTAGCCGAGATCCGCCGCCCCGATCAGGCCGCAGGCGGCGAAGCTGTCCGTCACCGTCGGCCGCGTGCCGCCGCGGCCGTAGCAGACGGGCCCGGGCGTCGAGCCCGCGCTCTCCGGCCCCACCTTCAGCACGCCCTGCCCGTCCACCCAGGCGATCGAGCCGCCGCCTTCGCCGATCGAGCTCACCGAGACGGACGGAATGAAGATGCGGAAATCGCCGATCGTCTCGCCCACGCCATATTGCGGCTGGCCGTCGAGGATCAGCGCCATGTCCGCGCTGGTGCCGCCGATATCGAGCGAAAGCGCGCGCTCGACGCCGGCGGCGCGGGCGATGAAGGCGGCACCGATGACGCCCGAGGCCGTGCCCGAGAGGATCATCTGGATGCAGTCGCGCTTGCCCTGCTCCGCCAGCATCACCCCGCCGTTCGACTTGGTGATGCGCGGCTCCGGTGCGACGCCGGCGCGGCCGAGGGCGGCCTGCAGCGACGCGAGATAGGTCGCGACCCGCGGCTGCACATAGCCGCTCACCGTCGCGGTGACGGTGCGCTCATATTCGCGGACGATCGGCCACACCTCCGAGGAGAGGAACACCGGCATCTCCGGCGCGCGCTCGGCGATGATCGCGCCCACCGCCTGCTCGTGCACGGGATTGCGGTAGCTGTGCAGCAACGCGACGACGATTCCCTCGCAGCCGGCCTCGCGCGCATGGCCGAGTGCGGCCTCGACGCTCGCGCGATCGAGCGGGCTCAGCACCTTGCCCTCGGCGTCGATCCGCTCCTCGATCGGCCACACCCGCTCGCGCGTCACCAGCGGCGTCGGCCGGCGGCTGAAAAGGTCGTACATGTCGGCGATCTTGAGCCGCGCCAGCTCCAGAACGTCGACGAAGCCCCTGGTCGCGAAGAGCGCAAGGCGGAGGCCCTTGCGCTGGATCACCGTGTTCACGCCGATTGTCGTTCCGTGCGTGAAATACCCGATCTGCCCGGCCGCGATGCCGTAGCGCCGCTCAAGCTGGGAGAGGCCCTCCAGCACCTCCTCCCCCGGCTGGTCGGGGCGGGAGAAGACCTTGAGCGTGCGCACCTGCCCGTCTTCCTCGTCGAGCACCGCGAAATCGGTGAAGGAGCCGCCGATATCGACGCCGACCCGGAAGGCCATCGCTAGCCGCCGCGCCCGGCTTCGTGCGCGCGAGGTCTGACCAGAAGAGAGGCAAGTACGGAACGGATCACTTTTGTCTCCCGCGCGCGAGCGCTTGCATTCCGCTGAAATTTAGGACAGCGACCCTGACCCGGTCAACGGGGCCCTGCGTAGCGCTCGCCTGCCGGATTGACGCTTCGCGGGAACCGGCGCGGGGCGCATCCTGATCGCGCACTCACGCATCGCCGGATGAAGGGCCGCTCATGCCGACCGCCCCGCAGCAACGCACGACGCCGCGCCCGACCGCGCTTCGTCTTTTTTTCGCTTTCACCCGGATCGGGCTGACCAGCTTCGGGGGCGGGCTCAGCGGTTGGCTGCTCCGCGAGTTCGTGCAGGACAGGAACTGGCTCTCGGAAGAGGAATTCCTCAACGGGCTTGCGATCTCCCAGGCGCTGCCGGGCGTCAATGTCACGAACATGGCGATCTGGATCGGCTTTCGCCTGCTCGGCACGCCGGGCGCGGTGGTGGGGTTCGCGGGCATCGTCCTGCCGCCTGCGGTCGTGATCGTGCTGATCGGCATGCTCTTCTCCCTGCTCACTCGCTTTTCCGTCACCCATCTCGCCCTCGACGGCGCGGCCGCGGCGGCGATCGGGCTCTCGTTTTCGATGGGCATCACGGCCGCCCGCCGCGTGCCGCCGGGGATCATGCCGGTCATCGTCCTCGCCGCGACGTTCCTCGTCGTCGGGATTTTCCGCTGGCCGCTGGTGTGGGTGCTGCTCGTCGCTGGATCGCTCAGCGTCGCCATCGAATACGCCAAGCTCGCCCGGGCCTAGCCCCATTGGGAAAACTCCTCCTCAGCCTCTTCGCCGTCTTCGCGCCGCTCTCGCTCGCCACGATCGGCGGCGGGCAGTCCGTGGTCGCGGGGATCGAGCGCGAGGTCGTCGGCGTGCATCACTGGATGACCGCGGCCGAGTTCGTGAACGATTTCGCCATTTCCCGAATGGCGCCGGGGCCCGGCTCGCTCCTGGTGACGCTGATCGGCTGGCAGGTCGCGGGCGTCGCCGGCGCCATCGTCGCCACGATCGGCATCTTCGGCCCGACCACCTTCCTGATCTACGGCGTCGCCCACCTCTGGAAGCGCCACCAGGGCGCGCGCTGGCAGAAGGCGCTCGAGCGCGGCTTGAGGCCGGTTGCCGCGGGGTTCATCCTCGCGGCCGTCTATGTGCTGCTCCGCTCGCTCGATGGCGGCTGGCTCGCCCGCGGCATCGCGTTCGCCTCGACCGGCGTCTTGATGACGACGCGCATCAATCCCCTGCTCCTGCTCGCCGCTGGCGCCGGACTCTTCGTCGCGGTCCGCATGGCCCTCCCGGTCTGACCGTCGGGCCTTGACGGCGCTCCCGGCGGCGTACATCTTTTTGTACTGATCCTCCGGAAGGGCGCGATGGCACAGGTTTCGTACACCGAGCTCAGGCAGAACCTCGCCCGCTACATGGACGAGGCCGCCGATGGCCGCGCCCCCATCCTGGTGACCCGCCAGGGCGGGAAGGGAAACGTCGTGATCCTCTCCGAGAAGGAATTCGAGGGCTGGCAGGAGACGGTTCACCTGCTGCGCAGCCCGGCCAATGCGAAGCGTCTTTTGCGGTCCGTCCGTTCCGCCGCGGCAGGGCGCACGAAGGAACGCAGGCTCCTCGCGCCGGCCGCGAAGGGGTGAAGGTCCACTTCACCGACGGCGGCTGGGACGATTATCGGCACTGGGCGAAGAACGAGCCCGACATTCTCGAGCGGCTCAATGCGCTGATCGAGGATTGTTGGAGAAATCCCTTCAAGGGCCTTGGCAAGCCGGAGCCCTTGAAGGGGGATCTCGCGGGCTGGTGGTCGCGCCGGATCACCGGAGATCACCGGCTCGTCTATCGGATCGCCGGCAAGCCGGGCGGCGATCAACGCATCGAGATCGCGGCCTGCCGCTATCACTATGGGAAAGGGTGAACCGCCCTATTCTCTCTGCTCGCGGCCGTAGAGGAGCAGAAGGGCGAGGATGACCACGCCATAGATGATGCTGCGGCCGTACTCCGGCATATTGAGCGCGAGCAGGACGCTCACGAGTGCGGTGAGGCTCACCGCGCCGGCCGCGGCGCCGAGATAGCTCCCCCGGCCGCCAAGGATGCTCACGCCCCCGATCACCACCGCCGCGATCGACTGGAAGAGATAGGGATCGCCCATGCCGAGCGAGGCCTGCCCGCCGAAGCCCACGAGCAGGATGCCTGCCAGCGCCGAGAAAATCCCGCTCAGCATATAGAGAAGGACGGTCGTCCGGTTGACGTTGACGCCGGCGAGGAAGGCCGCGCGCGGGTTGTTGCCGATCGCGTAGGTCGCGCGCCCGAACCGGGTGAAGCTCAGCACGAAGGAGACGACGAGAACGACGGCGAGCCAAAGCCAGAGGGCGGCAGGCACGCCGAGGAAGACGCCGTGCACGGCAGCGGCGACCACGGGGGGCGCGTACGACGCGCAGGCGGCGCAGGTCATGCCGCCCGAGAGGCCGAGTGCCAGGCCCTCGACGATGCCGTTCATGGCGAGCGTCATCACCACCGCCGGCACACCGAACCAGACGATGAACACGCCGTTGGCACCGCCCACCAGCGCACCCATGCCGAGTGTGAGCGCGATCGCATAGGGCGCGCGCTGATCCTGGCCGAGCGAGGACGTCGCAAGCAGGATCGCCGCCGCGTTCAGGACCCACGGCACCGAGAGATCGATGCCGCCGATGAGGATGACGAAGCACTGCCCGGCCGCGACCAGGCCGACGAAGGAGGCGACGAGCAGGATCGAGGTGACGCTCGGAAAGCTCGCAAAGCCGGGGTGGACGAAGGCGCCGATGACGAAGAGCGCGACCGCGGCGCAGTAGGCGGCGACGATGCGGATTCCGTCCGGCGTCAGGCGCGCGAGCACAGCCCCGAGCACGACTAGGATCTTTCGCGCCGCACCAGGCGGCCGATCGCGGCGCCCAGCACGACGGCGATGACGAGGAACAGCCCCTCGTAGAAGGACTGGTAGAGCGGGTTGATGTGGGCATAGAAGAGGATGTTGACGATCATCGTCGTGATGAAGGCGCCGCAGATCGCGCCCACCGCGCTGCCGCGCCCGCCGAAGAGGCTGACCCCGCCCAGCACCGTCGCGACGATCGAGGTGAGGGTATAGACGTTGCCACTGGTGGCATCGCCCGAGGTGGCGTTGGCGGCGAGGAAGAGGCCCGCCAGGGCATAGAGCGCACCGCCGATCGTATAGGCGATGATCTTCGTGCGCACGGCGCTGATCCCGTGCGCGATCGCCGCCTGCTCGTCGTTCCCCACGGCGAAGATCTCGACGCCGATCCGCGAGCGCCGGAGCGCCATCCAGCCGAGTGCCGCAAGGACGAGGAAGAAGAGCGCGAACGGCCCGTTGGTGTTGACGAGCAGGTCCGTGAAGCCCTCCGGCACGGTGCCGCCCGGCTGCGGCAAAACGCGGATCGCCAGCCCCTGGAAGATCGAGAGCGTCGCCAGCGTGACGACGATCGGCTGCAAGCGCCCGAGTCCGACGAGGAGGCCGTTGACGAGGCCCGCCGCGGCGCCGACCAGCACGACGAGCGCGGCGACGAGCGCCATGTGCGCAACACTTCCGGCAAGGTAGATCGCGGCGAGCGCGTTGGTGAGATCGACCACGCCGCCCACCGAGAGATCGATGCCGCGCGTCAGGACGACCACCGTCTGGCCGATCGCGGCGAGCGCCAGCGGCATCGTGTTGTCGACAGTGGAGGTGATCTCGAAGTTGCCCGGCAGGCGATGCTGCTCGAGCACGAACATCGCGGCGAAAACGACCACGCTGAGCAGCAGGATGGAAGCGGCAAGGATGAGCCCGATGTTCTGGCCGATGACGTGCGCCGCGCGCGGGCGCCGCGGGCGGGTCTCTTGCGTTCTCGCGTCGTCGATCACGGAAGACTCAGGCGGCATGCGTTTCACGCATCGCGGCCGCAACGATCGCCTCGGCGTCGAGCGCCGGCGGGGCAAGCTCGGCCGCGATCCGCCCGCCGCGCAGAACGAGCACGCGGTGGCAGAGATGCGCGAGCTCCTCGGTGTCGGACGAGTAGAAAAGAATCGCCCTCCCCTCGCCCGCGAGCCGTGCCATGAGCTCGTAGATCTCGTGCTTGGTCGCGACATCGACGCCGCGCGTCACGTCGTAGAGCAGCAGGATCCGCGATTGGGCGAGCAGCCAGCGCCCGACCAGGACCTTCTGCTGGTTGCCGCCGGAGAGCGCGCCCACCTTCTGCGCCGGGCTCGGCGTCGCGATGCCGAGGCGGGAGATGATCTCCCGGCTCATCCGCCGCTCCTCCCCGCCGCGGATCACGCCCGCGCGGGAGAGCCGCCCAAGAATGGGAAGCGTGAGATTGTCGCGTACCGAAAGCGGCAGCAGCAATCCCTCGGACTTGCGGTCCTCCGGCACCAGCGCGATGCCGAGGCCGGCAGCGATCGCATCCGCCGGGCTCGCGATGCGCACCGGCTTGCCGCCGACGTGGATCACGCCCCGCTTCAGGGCCGGGGCGCCGAAGAGGCCGAGAAAGAGCTCGCGATGCCCCTGGCCCGCGAGCCCGCCGATGCCGAGTATCTCGCCGGCGACGAGCGAGAATGCGAACGTGCCCGGGCTCTCGGAAGCGGCGGGCACGAGCGCGAGCGTGGCCGCCGCGTCGGCGGGCACCGCCGGCAGCCGCGGATAGAGCGCCTCGACCCGGCGGCCGGTCATCAGCGTGATCGCCTCGCCCTCGTCGATCGCGGTGTAGGTGCCGACCTCCGCGCCGTTGCGGAAAATCGTGATCCGGTCGGCAATCGAGGTGATCTCGTTCCACCGATGCGAAGTGAAGACAATGGCGGTGCCGGCGGCGCGCAGCTCACGGATGCGGGCGAACAGCCACTCCACCTCGCGCTCGACGAGCGAGGAGGTGGGCTCGTCGAGCAGGAGGATGCGCGGGCGGCGGATGATGACGCGCGCGATCTCGACGATCTGGCGCTCGGCGAGCGAGACCTCGCTCGCGAGCGCGCGCGGGTCGATATGGTGGACGCCAAGCCTCCCCAGCACGGCCTCGGCCTCGGGCGCGAGGGCTGAGCGGCGGATGAGGCCCAAGGCGGAGCGCGGCTCGCGACCGAGCAGCAGATTCTCGGCGACACTCATCCAGGGCAGCAGCGTCAGCTCCTGGAAGACGGTGCCGATGCCGCGGCGCGCCGCGCCCGCCGTGCCCGCAAGCCGCACCGGGCTGCCCTCGAGCAAGACGCTGCCGGCGTCCGGGGCGAGCCGCCCGCCGAGTATCTTGATGAGCGTCGATTTCCCCGCCCCGTTCTCGCCGACGAGCGCGTGCACCTCGCCGGCGCGCGCGGCGAACGAGGCGGAGCGCAGCGCCTGCACGCCGCCGAACGCCTTGCTCGCCCCGCGCGCGGCGATCGAAGCGGCCGGCTCCCGCTCCGCCGCCGGCGCCCCGCTCATGCGGTCGGCGGCAGCCGGATGTCGAGATTGCCGGCGCAGGGCTTGCCGGTCAGCGCGGCATCGACGCAGATCTTCACCGTCGCCTCCGGGCCGCTGTCGGTGAAGTCGGCGAAGAAGCTGTCCGGCAGGTCCGGGAACACCGTCTCCCCCACCTTCACGGTCGCGTTCGTGACATAGGGGAAGGGGATCGTGATGTCCTTGTGCGGATAGGATTTCTGCAGGATGCGGCGGGCCAGCTCCAGCGAGACGAGCACGAGATAGGGCGGCTGGCCGATCGAGAGCCCGTCCACGTGCTGGCCCATGTAGCCCGCCGGCGTCATGAACTTGCGAAAGCCGTTCTCGGCCTCGCCCGCGGTGGGCGGCAGCGGCGTCCGCTTCGCCGCGATGAAGGCCTTCAGCACGCCGTCCGTGCCGCCCTGGCACCAGATGCCGTCGATCTTCGGCAAGCTCGGCAGGATGGCGGACGTGTTGCGCTCGGCGACCGAGGAATCCCACATCCCCGTGTAGCGGTTGACGACCTTGATCCCGGGGTTCGCCTTCCAGACGGAATCGGCGCCTTCGTTGCGCTGCTGGTCGACGTAGGTGCCGGCGACCCCGGTCACCATGATCACGTTGCCCTTGCCGCCAAGCTTCTGGGCGAGGAATCCGGCAAGCTTCTTGCCGAACTCGAACTGGTCGGTGTTGACCTTGATCGCGGTTGGAGCGGTCACGACGTTGTCGTACGAGACGACGAGGATTCCCCGTTCGGTCGCCTGGCGGATGATGCCGTTGAGCCCGGTGGGCGATGCCGCATCGACCAGGATCGCATCGACGCGCTCGCCGATCAGCCCGCTCATCTGCTGGCTCTCCTGGCTGACATCGTTGCCGGAGTTGAACCAGGTTCCGTCCACCTGGCTCTTGTACGGCTCCATCTGGAGCGCCGCCTTGAAGAGGTTCTCCATCTCGATCCGCCACTTGTTGCCGATGTACGAGTTGGAGAGCGCGATATTGAGCTTGCCGCCTGCCGCGCGGGCGCGGCCCGGCAGGCTCGCGGCAATCAGCCCGGCGCCCGTGCCGGCGAGCAGGCTCCGCCTTGCGAGGTTTCCTTGCATTTTGTTCCTCCCGTTTCGCCAACAAGCGGGACAAGGCGCGTCCGGTCCCGGTTGCGAACCGGCAGATTAGCGTTCAACCGGGAGGCGTCAAATCAACCTCGCCACCGTCCCTGATCCCGATCAATGCGGAGATGTGCAAGCCGCGCTCGAAGCGGCCGGGACGGAATTCTGCCATCAGCCACACTGATCCATCCGGGACGAGCAAGCGGTGCGGGGATCGATGCCCATGAAAATCCGGCCGAAGATGACCGGAGCGGACGGAGATGGCTGAAGATCCGGCCAGTCTCCACCCGAGGCCCGTAGCCCCCTGGTATCTCGCCTATCTCATCCTCGGCCTCATCAATTCGGGGATGCTGCCGTTCCTGCTGCCGCTCGCGGTCGCGAGCCGCTCGGACGACCTCGGCGACGTCGCCGTCGTGATCGGCGCCTACAATTTCGGGATGCTCCCCTCGCCGCTGCTCGGGGCGCTTGCGGAGCGCCGCCGCCTCTTCCGTGTGGTCTTCTTCGGCGGGTTCGTCGCGCTTGCGGTCGGCCTCGCTTGCCTGCCCGAAGTAACCCGCCTCGCCGGGTACGCCCCGCTCGCCCTGTTGATGGGCTTCGGCGTCGGCGCCGCCGCAACCGTCGCCCCTCTCTTCGTGATCGATTTCACGCCGCGGGCCGAGTGGGAGAAGCGGATCGGCTGGCTACAAGGCTTCAACGGCGCCGGCCAGCTCGCCGGCCTCCTGCTGGCCGGCGCGATCGTCGCCGGCCCGCTCTCCGTGGGCTTCTGGCTTGCCGCCTTCTTTGCCGCCCTCGCGCTCCTCCTCGGCCGGATCGGCCTGCCGCTCGCCAAGCCAAGCCCTTCCATTCGCCTGCCCCGCCTCGCCTGGGCCGACCTGATGCGAGCCTTTCCCGGCTCAACGCTCGGCGGCCCGCTGCTTCACTCCCATCATCTCAACCGCGCCGCCCTCGCGCGCCTGCCGCGCCATCTCAGCGGCCGCTTCGGCCGGTTCCTCCTGGCATGGAGCCTCTGGAACTTCGGCACCGCACCGTTCTTCGCCTATTACCCGCTGCTCATGCGCGCGATCTACGCCGTCCCGCCGCCGGCGACCGCCCTCGTCTACGCGCTGGCCGCCGGGATCGGCATCGTCCTCTTCATCCTCGCCGGCCGCGCCGCCGAGAAGCACGGAGACCGCCGCCTGTTCCAAGCCGGGCTTCTCTTCCGGCTCGCCGGCTTCGTCCTGCTCGCGATCCTCGCGGCCGCTTCGCTCCCCGGCACGGCCCCGTTGGCCCTGCTCGCCTTCGCGCTCGTCGTGCTCGCCTGGCCGATCCTCAGCGTTTCCGGAACCGGCCTCGCCGCCGACCTCGCTCCGGCGGGCCGGGGTGCGGCGATGGGCCTGCTCGGCGCGACCGGGGCTCTGGCGACCGTGCTCGGCACCTTCCTCGGCGGCTGGCTGGTCGAGGCGTTCGGCTACAACATCATGCTGCTGGTCGCCGCCGCCGGCCTCGCCGGGGCCGCCGTGCTGGTCGGTCGCGGCGTTTGCCACGCCGCCCCGGCGCGAGGATGATCCGCCCTTTCCCGGGGAGCAGTTCCATGGGCGTGCTCGACCCCATTCCCTATCCGGACGAGACGCTCGCGCGGATCCTGCGCAGCGTGCACACCATCGCGCTGGTCGGCGCCTCGCCGGACTGGAACCGGCCGAGCTATTTCGTGATGAAGTATCTCCAGGGGAAAGGCTTCCGCGTCATCCCGGTCAATCCGGCGATCGCCGGCACGACGCTCCTCGGCGAGCGCGTCTACGCGGGCTTGCGCGAAATCCCCGACCCCGTGGACATGGTGGACATCTTCCGCGCCTCGCGCCACGTGATGCCCATCGTCGAGGACGCGATCGCGATCGGCGCCCGCGTGGTGTGGATGCAGCTCGGCGTGCGCAACGACGAGGCGGCGGCCAAGGCCGAGGCGGCCGGGCTCGAGGTGGTGATGAACCGGTGCCCGAAGATCGAATACGGCAGGCTCGCGGGCGAGCTTTCCTGGAGCGGGGTGAACTCGGGGATCATGCGCAACCGCCCGCCCGAGCCGCCGACCGCGGGCCGCGCCCGCCCGCAAAGGGAAGCGGCGGCGAACCGCCCCCTCGGCTTCGAGACCCGCACCATCCACGCCGGCGCCGCGCCGGACCCGACGACGGGCGCGCGCGCCACGCCGATCTACCAGACCACCTCCTACGTCTTCGAGGATGTCGACCACGCCGCCTCGCTCTTCAACCTGCACAATTTCGGCTACATCTATTCCCGCCTCACCAACCCCACGGTCTCGGTGCTCGAGGAGCGCGTGGCCAGCCTCGAAGGCGGGCGCGCCGGGCTTGCCGCGGCCTCGGGCCACGCCGCGCAGTTCCTCATCTTCTTCACGCTCCTCGAGCCGGGCGATGAGTTCCTCGCCTCGCGCAATCTCTATGGCGGGTCGCTCACCCAGTTCGGCCTCTCCTTCCCGCGCCTCGGCTGGACCTCCCATTTCGTCGATCCGCGCGATCCGGAGAATTTCGCCCGCGCGCTCACGCCGCGCTGCAAGGCGATCTTCGTCGAGAGCCTGGCCAATCCCGGCGGCATCGTCGTCGATCTCGAAGCGATCGCCGCCATCGCCCACGGCGCCGGCATCCCGCTCATCGTGGACAATACGCTGGCGAGCCCCTTCCTCTGCCGCCCCATCGAATGGGGCGCGGACCTCGTCTGCCACTCGACGACGAAGTTCCTCTCGGGCCACGGCAATGCGTTGGGCGGCGTGATCGTGGAGTCAGGAAAATTCGACTGGAGCGAAGGCAACCGCTTCCCTTCCCTCACCGAGCCCGAGCCCGCCTATCACGGGCTCCGCTTCTACGAGAATTTCGGCGACTTCGCCTTCACCACCAAGGCCCGCGCGGTAGCCCTTCGCGACTTCGGGCCGGCACTTTCGCCGATGAACGCCTTCCTCACCATCACCGGCATCGAGACGCTGCACGTGCGCATGGAGCGGCATGTCGCGAACGCGGAAAAGGTGGCCCGCTTCCTGGAGGGCCATCCCCGCGTCTCCTGGGTCTCCTATGCCGGGCTCGACTCCTCCCCCTACCGCGCGCTCGCGCGCAAATATCTCCCGCGCGGGGCGGGCGGGGTGATGACGTTCGGTGTGGCCGGCGGCTTCGCGGCGGGGATCAAGCTCGTCGAAAGCGTGCGCATCTTCTCGCATCTGGCGAATATCGGCGACACGCGGAGCCTCATCCTCCATCCCGCCTCGACGACGCACCGGCAGCTGACCGACGAGCAGCGCGAGGCCGCCGGCGCCGGGCCCGACGTGGTGCGTCTCTCGGTCGGGCTCGAGAGCGCCGAAGACCTGATCGCCGACCTCGACCAGGCGCTCGCCGTTTCGTCATAAAAACGAAAGGACCCAGCATGAGCGAGTCGAGCGCGGACCGGAAGGTCCTCACACACATCCAGGAGCTCGTCGCCGAGGAGGAGCTTCTCTACGCCCAAGCCGACATCACCGAGGCGGAGCGCGCGCGGCTCAGTGCGATCAATGTCGCGCTCGACCAGTGCTGGGACCTGCTGCGCCAGCGCCGCAGCTTGCGCGAGTTCGGCAAGAACCCTGACGAGGCCAAGCTGCGCCCCGCCGGCATCGTCGAAAAATACGAGGGCTGATCAGCTCGTCATCACCGCGCGGATATCGCCCCGCCGCGCGGTGACGGCCATCGCCACCGCGCCGGCCTCGGCGCGGTGCAGCAGGATGTCGATCGCCGCATCGCCGATCGCGAGATTGCGCAGATGCAGCCGCTCGAGGAAGGAAGGCAGCACCGGATGGTCGAACGTGACCGCACGGGCCGCCTGGTCGAAGCCGAGCCCGAGGCACGCCGCAAGTGCTGCCGGCAGCGACCCGGCGGCCCAGGCCTGCGGCGAGCAGGCGACCGGATAATCCGTCGGCCCCTGGTGGCGCATGCGCGCGAAGCCGCAGAAAAGCTCAGGCAAACGGCGGAGATCGGCATGGCTCGCCGCGCCGAAGAGCCCGGCCATGACGCGCGCGGCGGCGTCGCGATGGCCGTAGCGGCCGAACCCGGCCGCGATCAGCGCATTGTCGTGCGGCCACACCGAGCCGTCATGGTACGACATCGGATTGTAGCGCGCCTCGCCGAGGGCCACCGTCCGGATGCCCCAGCCGGAGAAGAAGCGCCGGTCGAGCAGGCTCGCCGCCACGGTCGCCGCGTGCGCCGGGCTCGCGATCCCCGCAAGCAGCGCATGCCCGGCATTGGACGCGCGCACCCGGCAAGGCTTCTTCGCCCCATCCAGCGCCAGCACGTAAAGCCCGAGCTCCTCGTCCCAGAAGGCGCGCTCGAACGCATCGCGCAGCGCCGAAGCCTGCGCGCCGAGCTTGGCGGCGCGCGCGCCCTCGCCGACCGCGGCGGCGATCCGCGCCGCGGCGATCCGCGCGGCAAAAACATAGCCCTGCACCTCGCAAAGCGCGATCGGCCCGACCGCCAGCGCCCCATCGGCGTGGAAGATCGAATCGTAGCTGTCCTTCCAGCCCTGGTTGACCAGCCCCGTCGGGTTCTTCCGCCCGTACTCGACGAAGCCGTCGCCGTCCGCGTCGCCGTAGCGGTCGATCCACGAGAGCGCCGCCTCGATATTCGGCCAGAGCGCACGCAGCGTCGGCAGATCCCCCGTCCGCTCGAAATAGGCGCCGGCGAGCATGACGAAGAGCGGCGTCGAATTGACCGAGCCGTAATAGCGCCGGAACGGCACCTCGCCGAGCAGCGCCATCTCGCCATGCCGCACCTCGTGCAGGATCTTCCCCGGCTCGGCGTCGGCGAACGGGTCCTCCTTCGTCGCCTGGTTGGCCGCCAGATAGAGCAGCACGCCGCGGGCGAGCACCGGCGCAAACCAGAGCGTCTCGAGCCCGGTGATGATCCCGTCCCGCCCGAAGGCCGTGCTGAACCAGGGAATGCCCGCATAGGGGTAGGGCCCCTGCTCCGTCTTGGTCGCCAGCATCGCGAGATCGGCGGCGGCGCGGCGCATCGCTTCGTTGAAGACCTCGTTGTCGCTCTCGACGAACGCCGAGCCCTCGCGCGCCTCGCGCAGCCGCCGGCGGGCCGCACACATCGCATCGAGGAATTCAGGGGCATCCAGGAATTTCGGCGCCGCGCCGCCCTCAGCCTGCGATCCGGCCTCCGTCTCCCCTTCGACGCAGCGCATCACGAGCCCGATGACGATCACCACGCCCGGCTTTAGATCGAGCTCATAGACGGCGCGATCCGGCCCCAGCCGCGCGGGCGCGGGATCGAAGCGGATCTCGGTCGCACGGCGGCGCCGGTCGAGGCCCTCGTAGGCAAGGACGACGCGCCCGCCCTCGGCCTGCGGCGCCTCGAGCTGGCCGCGCCGCGCCCGCTTCGTCCCCCGCACCTCGAAGAGATCGACGAAGTCGGCGCCGAACCCGATCTCGAGGCTGACGCGCCGCAGCGCCTGCGAGAAGTTCCGCACGGTGAGCCGTTCGTAGCAGGCGCCGTCCCAGAGGAACTTGGCCCGGCGGATATGGATCTGACCATGGTCCAGAACCTCCGGCCCCTCGCCGAGCGCCGGATTCGTGAGATCGCACGTCAGCATCACATTGTCGCTCGAGACCGCGGAGCCGAGCAAGATCGGCGCTGATCCGCCGATCGTGAGCCCAAGGCGCGAGAGATAGCGCGTGTCGCGATGATAGACGCCCTCGGCGCTCCCGGGCCCCGCGGTCGCGTCGCCGTCATGGCCGAACACCGCGAAGGTGTCCCCGGCCTTGAGCGTGCAGGGCCGCCCCTCGGCGTAGGAGGCGGTGGCAGAGATGAAGTACGGCCCCGATGCGCTCTCGGGCCGGGATGGCTGTTCGTCCATGCGGCTCGCTCCGTCGCGGATCACGGCACTCGCCCACATCAAACTCCAGGCGATGGCGGACGGCAACCCAGCCCACCGGCGGCGGCGGTTTCCAGAGGCCGCGCAAGCGCCTATCCCGCACGCCGGCAACGAGGAGCTGACCGGGAATCGTGGCTGAGACGGATCAGGGCGGCCTGCCTGCCGCCAACGTCGCAATGGTCACCATCGGGACCATGCTGGCGACGCTGATGCAGGCGCTGGACACCACCATCGCCAACGTCGCCCTGCCCTACATGGCCGGCACCTTCGCCGCGAGCTACGAGCAGAGCACCTGGGTGCTCACCTCCTACATCGTCGCCGCCGCGATCATGACCCCGCCCACCGGCTGGCTCGCCGCCCGCTTCGGCCGCCGCCGCCTCTACCTCGCCTCCGTCCTCGGCTTCACCGCCGCCTCCGCCCTCTGCGGCATCTGCGGCTCGCTCGGCGAGGCTGTCGTCGCCCGCGTGATCCAGGGCCTCTTCGGCGCCGCCCTGGTCCCCCTCTCGCAGGCAACGCTGCTCGATAGCTATCCGCGCGAGAAGCACGGCCAGGCGATGGCGATCTGGGGCATGGGCATCATGCTCGGCCCGATCCTGGGGCCCACGCTCGGCGGCTGGCTCACCCAGAACTGGAGCTGGCGCTGGGTCTATTTCATCAACCTGCCGATTGGCTTCATCGATGCGGCGATCATCGGCGCCTATGTGCACGATACCAAGGAACGCCGCCCGCCCTCCTTCGACTTCTTCGGCTTCGCGGCGATCAGCATCGCCATCGCCTGCCTCCAATACGTGCTCGACCGCGGCCAGCTCCTCGACTGGTTCTCCTCCACCCAGATCGTCGTCGCGACCGTGGTCGCCGGCCTCGCCTTCTACGTCTTCCTGGTCCAGATCTTCACCGCGCGCGAGCCCTTCATCCGCCCCGACCTGTTCCTCAATCGAAACTTCTTCCTGAGCCTCATCTTCATCTTCATCGTCGGCATGGTGCTCTACGGCACGATGGCGCTCTTCCCGCCGCTCTTGCAGGACCTCCTCGACTACCCGGTAGTCACGGTCGGCCTGCTGCTCGCCCCGCGCGGCATCGGCACGATGATCGCGATGCTGCTCGTCGGCCGCCTCACCCGCGTCATGCCGCCCCGGGTGCTGATCATCTTCGGCTTCCTGGTCAACGCCTACTCGATGTGGGGCATGGCGGGCTTCTCCCTCGCCGTCGGCCCGTGGGACGTCTTCTCCTGGGGCGTGCTGCAGGGATTCGGCCTCGGCTTCATCTTCGTCCCGCTCACCGCGACCGCCTTCTCGACGCTCTCCGTGGCGCGGCGCACCGAAGCCGCCGGCATCTACAACCTCATGCGCAACGTCGGCAGCAGCGTCGGCATCTCGATCGTCACCACGCTCGTGGACCGCAACACGGAAATCAACCACGCAACGATCGGGGCCGGGCTGACGCCCTTCGACCGGACGCTCCAACAGCTTCCCTTCTCCCACCTTTATAACCCCCACCTGGCCCGCGGCCTGGAATTCCTCAACGCAGAGGTGACACAACAGGCGGCAATGATCGGCTATATCGACGACTTCAAGCTGATGATGGTGCTGACCCTGATCGCCACCCCGCTCGTGCTGCTGATGAAGGCCCCACCCCTCGGCCCACGCCAAAGCAGCGAAGAACTCGCGGTCGCTGATTAAGGCCAGGGGCTTTGCCCCTGGACCCCACCAGGGCCTGAGGCCCTGGACCCCATCCGCTTGGCAGGCGATGCTCTGCCGATCAACGAAGGGGAGGGAGCATCGTGGCACAGTCACCCGCGAGAGAGCGCAAGGTCATCGTCACCTGTGCGGTGACGGGGTCGATCCACACGCCGAGCATGTCGCCTCATCTTCCGGTCACGCCCGAGCAGATCGCGGATGCCGCGATCGGCGCCGCCGAGGCGGGTGCCGCGATCGTGCATCTCCATGCGCGCAATCCCGAGACCGGCAAGCCCGATCAGTCGCCCGAGGCGTTCGGTCGTTTCCTCGCGCGCATCAAGCAGCGCACGGGTGCGGTGATCAATCTCACGACCGGTGGCGCGCCCTACATGACGGTGCAGGAGCGCGTGCAGCCGGCGGCGACGTACAAGCCCGAGATTGCGTCCCTCAACATGGGCTCGATGAATTTCGGGCTTTTCCCGATGCTCGCCCGCTTCAAGGAGTTCCGCCATTCCTGGGAGCGCGAGCATCTCGAGAATTCCCGCGACCTCATCTTCCGCAACACGTTTCAGGATATCGAGTTCGTGCTGCGCACGCTGGGCGATTCCGGCACGCGCTTCGAGTTCGAGTGCTACGATGTCGGCCATCTCTACAACCTCCATCATTTCCTCGAGCGCGGCCTGGTGAAGCCGCCGCTCTTCGTGCAGACGGTGTTCGGCATTCTGGGCGGCATCGGCCCGCACCCCGAGGATGTGATGCATATGAAGCGCACGGCGGATCGGCTGTTTGGCGATCAGTATCGCTGGTCGGTGTTGGGCGCGGGGCGCAGCCAGCTCCCGATCGCGGCGGAGGCGGCGGCGATGGGCGGGAACGTGCGGGTCGGGCTCGAGGACTCGCTCTGGATCGGTCCCGGCAAGCTCGCGCATTCGAGCGCCGAGCAGGTCCAGGCAGTACGCCAGATCATCGAGGGGCTGGGCCTCGCCATCGCGACGCCCGACGAAGCGCGCGAGATCCTGGCGCTCAAGGGCGCCGCCCGGGTCAATTTCTGATCCCCATGGCGGAGAAGGTCGCGATCATCGGCGCCGGCCTGATCGGCCGGGCCTGGGCCATCAGCTTCGCCCGCGGCGGGCGGCGCGTCGCGCTCTACGATGAAGAGGGCGCGACCGTCGCACGCACGCTCGGAATTATCGCCGAGCTGCTCGTAGATCTCGAAGCGCGCGGGATGCTCGCGGGCCAGAGCGCCGCCGTGGTGCAGGCCCGCATCACCGGCGCCGCTTCGATCGAGGACGCGCTGGACGGTGCGGCCCACGTCCAGGAGAACGTCCCGGAAGCGCTCGCGGCCAAGCGCGCGATCTTCGCCCGCATCGACGCGCTGGCCGCCCCCGATGCCGTGCTCGCCAGCTCCAGCTCGGCGATCCTGCCCTCCCTCTTCACCGAGACGCTGGCCGGCCGGCATCGCTGCCTCATCGCCCATCCCATCAATCCGCCCTACCTCGTGCCCGCGGTCGAGCTCGTCCCCGCGCCCTGGACCGATCCCGCCGTCATCGAGCGCACGCGCCGGCTGATGAGCGAAATCGGCCAGGCGCCGATCGTCATGCGCCGCGAGCTCGACGGCTTCATCATGAACCGCCTGCAGGGCGCGCTGCTCCAGGAGGCCTTCCGGCTCGTCGCCGGCGGCTATGCCTCGGCCGAGGACATCGATGCCGGCATCTGCAAGGGCATCGGTCTTCGCTGGGCGTTCATGGGGCCGTTCGAGACGATCGACCTCAACGCGCCCGGCGGCGTCGCCGACTACATCGCCCGCTATGAGGGCCTTTATCGCACGCTCGCCAAGTCGCAGGCCGAGCCGGTGCCCTGGTCAGGCGCGCTCGCGGAGCGGATCGAGGCCGAGCGCAGCAAGACGCTGCCCCGTGTGCGCCTCGCCGAGCGCCAGCAATGGCGCGACCGGAGGCTGATGGCGCTCGCCCTCCACCTCACCCGCGCCGAAGCGGAGATCGGGACGTAGGGCGAAGGATCAGAGAGGCGGCTTAAGCGCGGTCACGCTCGCCGAGGCAACGCAGGCCTCGATCCCACGACCCGGCGCCCAGGAGGCGATGGTCTCGCCGATCTCGGGCTTCGGCTCGATACGGATCGCCGCGAAGCCGGCGGCGGCGAGCATGGATTCGAGAGCCGGGACCGCGGCCGCGCCGGCGACGCAGCCGCAAAGCAGTGCGGGGTCGGCGGCGAGATCGGCCGGCAGCGGCGCGATATTGACGACGTCGGCGACCGCGAGCCTGCCGCCCGGCTTCAGCACGCGGAAGGCCTCGCGGAAGACCTTCTCCTTCTCGGGCACGAGGTTGATCACACAGTTCGAGATGACGACGTCGGCGATCGCGTCGGGAAGCGGAAGTTCCACGATGTCGCCCGCGCGGAATTCGACGTTCGGGAGATCGAGCCGCGCGGCGTTGGTCCGCGCCCGCGCCAGCATTTCCTCCGTCATGTCGATGCCGATGACGCGCCCCGTTGGCCCCACCGCGCGCGCGGCGAGGAAGCAATCGAACCCCGCCCCGCTCCCGAGATCGACCACCACCTCGCCCGGGCAAAGGCTCGCGATCGCCTGGGGGTTGCCGCAGCCGAGCCCGAGATTGGCCCCCTCGCCCACTTGCTCAAGCTCGGCCTCGGAGTAGCCGATCCGGCGGGATTTTTCCGCAAGCTCTGGCTCGGCGCCGCCGCAGCAGGATGCCTTGGCGGCGATCCCGGCGTAGCGGCTCCGGACCATTTCGCGAATGGCGCGCTCTTCCATCTTTTCTTCTCCGTTCAAGCAGCCTCGTCCTCGGCGAGGACGGGATAGGGTCCCTCTGTCGGCTCGCCCGCGAGCGCCGCGAGCCACGCGCCGAGCTTGTGAAACGAGGTGCGTTTCAGGCGGTAATAGACGAATTTTCCTGACTTTCTTGCCTCGACGAGCCCGGACTCGGTCAGGATCCGCATGTGATGGCTGACGCTCGGCTGGGCGAGGCCGACCAGCCGCTCGAGGTCGCCCGCCGAAACCTGGTCCTCGGGCGAGCAGCAGATCGCCTCGGGCCGGGCGAGCGCGGCTACAATACAAAGCCGCGCCGGGTCGGCCAGGGCCTTGAACAATCTCTCGGGCAACTCGATCATGAGCCCATCATATCGATAGATTTGAATTTGTCAATCCATGCTCGCGCTGCTCGACTTCTCTCCCGCGCCATGAGACCTCATGAACCGGGCGAGGAGCGAGGCGGTTGCCCGAAGATCCCGAGACGGCGGCGCATGCGCGACCGAACCCACCCCGGCGCGGCTTCTGGCGGCCGCTCCTCTGGGCGGCCGGGCCCGGCCTCGTCGCCATGCTCGCCGACACCGATGCCGGCAGCGTCATCACGGTCGCCCAAAGCGGCGCGGTCTGGGGCTATCGGCTGCTGCTGCCCAATCTCCTCCTCATCCCCTTCATGTTCCTGGCCCAGGAGCTGGCGCTCCGGCTCGGCCTCGGCACCGGTCAGGGGCTCGCCGAGCTGGTTCGCCGCCGCGCCGGCCGCGGGCCGGCCCTGGCGCTCCTTTGCCTCCTCGCCGCGAGCAGCCTCGGCGCGCTGGTGAGCGAGCTGGCCGGCCTCGCCGGCGCGGGCGCCGTCCTCGGCGTTCCCGTTTGGCTTTCGATGGCCGCCACGGTCGGCGGGCTGATCCTGGTGGTCGGCACCGGCTCCTACCGCTCGGTCGAGCGCATCGCCCTCTGCCTCGGCCTCTTCGAGCTCGCCTTCTTCGTCATGGCCTGGAAGGCCGCGCCGGATTTTTCGCGCATTCTCGCCGAGGTCCGCCAAGTGCCGCTCCGCGATCCCGCCTATCTCTGGCTGCTCGCCGCCAATCTCGGCACCAGCATCATTCCCTGGGCGCTCGTCTATCAGCAGTCGGCGAGCGTCGATAAAGGCCTCGGCCCGGGCCAGATCCGCCTCTCCCGGATCGAGACGCTCGCCGGCGTCATTCTCTGCCAGGCGATCACCTCCGCCCTCCTCATCGCCGCCGCCGCGACGCTCGGCAACGGGGAGAAACTCGGCTCGGTGGGCGAGATCGAGGCCGCCTTCGCCGCCACCCTCGGCACGGCCGCCGGCCGGCTGGTCTTCGTCCTCGGCCTGAGCGGTGCGGCGCTGGTGGCGGCGATCGTCGCCTGCCTCGCCTTCGCATGGGCGTTCGGCGAGGCGCTCGGCGTCCGCCGCTCCCTCGAGCATCATCCAGCCGAGGCGCCGTGGTTCTACGCCACGATCGCCGCGATGCTGCTCGCCGCGGGCGCCCTCGTCGCCTCGGGCGTGAACCTCGTTTCGCTCGCCGTCGGCGCCGGTGTCGCGAACGCGATCCTGCTGCCCGCGATCCTTCTCCTCCTCGTCTTCCTCGCGCGCACGTCGCTGCCGCCCGCGCTCCGCCTCCAAGGGCCAGGCGGTGCCGCGATCGCGGCAGCCCTTCTCGGCATCGGCGCACTCGGGCTTATCGCCGGCCTCGCCGGCATGGGATGATCAGGGACTTTCCGGGCGCAGCGCGCGCGCGGCGGCGAAGTCGAGGCTCACGAGCGCGGCGCCGTCATGATAAACGAACCGCGCCTGCCGCCGGCGCGAGGCGAGCCTTGCCGGCAGCGGCGCATAGCGCATCCCCTCCCCGCCCAGCAGCGGAACGATCGAGCCGATATCCGTCACATCCTGCAGTTCGACCCGCAACAGATTGAGCCGCCGCCCCTCCCCGTCCCGGCCCGCGAAGGGCACGCCGGCGAGGCGGAGAAAGCTCGTCGGATCGGAGCAGCCCGCGAAGCCTTCGAGGAAGCTCGCCTCGACGAGGTCGAGATCCCGCACCGAAGGCGTCTCGGCGCCGGCGCGCTCTTCGGGGGGAAGATGCGGCGTCTGCCACTGCGCCGGCCGCTCCGCGCGGTTGTGCCCGCGCCCGGCATGGCCGCCATCCTCGTCATGACGATGGGGATGCTCATGATCGAGATGCATGACCCGCCTCACAGGCTCGCCGGCTTGTCGATGATCGATTTGTGCTTGCCGAGCGTGCCGTGCGCGACCATCGAGCCCAGGGTCTCGACGACCACGCGCACGCCGAGCAGCGCGGTGATGTCGGACGTGTCGTAGGGCGGGCTCACCTCCACCACCTCGATCCCGCAGACGCCCGACGCGGCGACCAGCCCGAGCAGCTTCAGCGCCTCCCGCGGCAGGAACCCGCCCGGCTCCGGCCACCCGGTGCCGGGAACGAAGCCGCAATCCACCGAATCGACATCGAAGGAAATATAGACCGCGTCGACATCCTTCCAGGCCAGCTCGAGCGCGATCTCCGCCGTCCTCTCGAGGCCCATCCTCTCGATGTCCTCGATCGTCAGCACGTTCGTCTGCCGCTTGCGCGCCTCCGCCACCCCCGCCCGCGGCACCTGCCATCCGCCGATGCCGAGCTGGACGAGGTTCGTCGCCGGAACATTGGGAAGGTTCGTCGCCCAGTACCAGGGCGTCGTGTGCATGCGCTCGTCGAGGTCCTTCTCCTGGATGTCGATATGGCGGTCGAAATGAATGATCCCGATCCGCTTCGACGTGCATTGGGCGATGCCGCGCACGCAGGGAAAGCCGATCGAATGGTCCCCGCCCAGCATGATCGGCAGCGCCCCGGACGAGGCGACATGGGCGACGCCGCGGCTGATCTGATCGAAACTCTTCTCGAGATTGGCGGGAATGGTGAACACGTCGCCCGCGTCGCAGAGCGTCATCTGTTCGCGGAGATCGACGCCGAGCTCGTAATTGTAGGGCGTGTAGAGCGCCGAGATCCGCCGGATGCCCTGCGGCCCGAATCGCGTCCCGGGGCGGTAGGTGGTGCCGGAATCGAAGGGCACGCCGATCACCGCCGCGTCGTAGCGGCCGACATCGCGCACATTCTCGACATAGGGCGCCTTGAGAAAAGTGTTGATGCCGGCGAAATGCGGCAGCTCGCCGCGGGAGAAGGTCGGGATCGACTTGTCGGTCAGGCTTTCGGCGCCGGGCAGCCCCATCTCCAGCGCCCATTGCTGCTCCCGCCGCCAGCCCCGCTCGGCAAGCCGCCCTTCCGCCTCCAGCGCCTTCCACCCGCTCGTCTCGCGGGCATTGAAGTCCGGATGGTGGAAATATCGGCGCTCGATAGGCCGGCAAAGACCGGCCCGCATGGCGTGGCGTCTCATCCCTCGTCTCCTCTCCATCCTCGGCGTATCGCGCGGTCCCACCCGCAAGAAGGGGCTGCGAGCAAGGCATGCATCTCGCGCTCGATCGCATCCGACTCGGCGCAAAATCGCCCCGGCGCGCCGGCGCAGTGTCCGAAAGGCGAATGCAGCACAACCATCCGCGGCGGAAACTCAGAAGAACCGCAGATAGCGCTCCTTCTCCCAGTCGGAGACGTGGTGCAGATAGCTCGTCCATTCCTCGCTTTTGTAGGCGATCCAGGCCTCGCGCATCGCCGCACCGAACACCTCCGCCCCGAGCGGATCCTCCGCGAAGGCGGAGACCGCTTCGCCGAGCGTGGCGGGCAGGGTGCGGATCCCAAGTGCCGCAAGCTCCTGCGGCGTCTTGAGGTACATGTTCTCGGTGTTCGGCGCGCCCGGATCGAGGCCTTTCTCGATCCCCTCGAGCCCCGCCGCGAGCACCATCGCCGCACCCAGATAGGGGTTGCACGCGCTGTCCGCCGCGCGCAGCTCCACCCGCCCGCCGGCGAGCGGAATGCGGAGCGCGTTGGTGCGGTTGTTGTTGCCGTAGCAGCAGAGCACCGGCGCCCAGGTGAAGCCCGACGCGCTGCCCTGCTTGATCAGCCGCTTGTAGCTGTTCACCGTCGGTGCGACGACCGCGCAGATCGCCGGCAGATGGGCGAGCACGCCGGCGATGAAGCGATAGCCGAGCGCGGAAAGCCCCGCGCCGCGCGGGTCCTCGGTCGCGCCGAACCGGTTCTCGCCGCTCTGCCGGTCCGCCAGCGACATGTTGAAATGCGCGCCGTTGCCGGTCCGATCGGCGAAGGGCTTCGGCATGAAGCTCGCGAAGGCGCCGTGCCGCCGCGCGATCTCGCCTGCCATCATGCGGAAGAAGACGTAATTGTCCGCCATGGTCAGCGCATCCGCGTAGCGAAAATCGATCTCGAACTGGCCGATGCCGTCCTCGTGGTCGAAGGAGAAGACATCCCAGCCGAGCCCGTTCATCGCCTGCACCAGCTCGTCCATCCAGGGAAGATTGTCGAGCAGCCGGGAAAGATCGTAGCAGGGCTTGGCGAGATGCGGCCGGCCCGAGAGCGGCGCGTAGCTGCCGTCCTCGCCCGCGCGGAAGACGAAGAACTCGGCTTCCATGCCGAGATCGAAGCGCAGATCGAGAGCGGCGGCGCGCGCGAGCTGGCGCTTCAGGATCCCCCGGCTGCACGCCGCGAACGGCGCGCCCCGGAACGCGAGATCGGAGGCGAACCAAGCGACATCCGGCGACCATGGCAGGAGGATGCACGAGGCGGGGTCCGGCATTGCGGCGACCTCGTCCTCGTGCACCGATTGCGGCACGCCGTCGAGGGCTGCGCCGGTGAACAGCTCGGAGCCGCGCAGCATTTCCGCGTGGTGCGCGATCGGCACCAGCTTTGCCTTGGAGATGCCGTGCATGTCGACATAGCTCGCAGCGCAGTAGCGCACGCCCGCTTGGGCGAGTGCGGCGCCATCCGCCCCGTCCAGGCGGTTCGCCGCCGAGACGCGCCCGATCGCTGCATCCATTCCGATATCTCCCCGATCACGCCGGCGAGGCGGAGGCCCTTTGCCGCGAATCCGGCCGGGCTTCGGGCTCTTCCGGCAGTTCGTACCACGCGGTCCGCTCGCCCAGCACCGCGCGCATCTTCCACCCCAGGCTCCGCGGCGCCGCCTCGATGGCGGCGGCGAGCGCATCGATCGCCGCGCAGAGCTGCGCCGCGAGCGCGGCGTCATTGCAGAGCGTATGCGCCTCGTCCCGCACCGAGGCGAGCGTGCCGGTCGCGGTCCGCCAGAGCCCCCAGTCCGCGCCGAGCAGGCGGCCGAGATAGCGCGTGTCGATCCGCTCGGGATCGCCCTCCTTCTGAGGGATGGCGAGCAGCAGTGCCGCCGTGTCGATCATGTCCTTGCGCTCGAGCTTGACCACCTGGAGCTTGGTGAGCAAAAGATCCGCAGGCGGCAGGGTGAGCGGGCAGAGCGGGATCCGCCCGCCGAGATCGAGCACGTGGCACATCCGGAACTGCTCGACGAAGACGTCGATCTTGGTCTCCCCGGCGTAGAAGATCATTCGTTCGCGGCCGTTGAGCAGGTTGAACTCGGAGGCGGGAAGGCACGCCAGCGCCTCCATCGCGGGCTTCACCGCCCGCCGGTCCTGCTTGCGGACGATGATGTCGATGTCGCTCGAGTGCCGGCGCAGCGCCTCGGGGATGCGCTCGCCCCCGGCCGCCGCCACCGCCCGCCCGCCGAGCAGCCGCGCCGTGCCGCCGGCCTCCGCGACGGCGGCGACCACCGCGGGCCCGGAGACGGAACCGGAGATGTCGCTGCTCAATCGGGCGGAATCTCCATGAAGGCGAGATTGATGTCGATCCCCTGGCGCCAGCGCAGCAGCTTGACCGCATAGAAGAACACGAAGCCGCTCGCGAAAACCGCGATGTTGATGAGCAGCATGAAGGGCTGGGCGAAGCTGATGCCCGATTGCGGGTCGTTGAGGAACGCCCAGGCGATCACCAGCATGCCGATCGTGCTCAACACGCCGAGGATCGCGAGCACGGGAATGCCGGCCCACCGCCAGGCGACCGGCGAGGCCTCGAACATGTCCTTCTGGGTGTAGGGAAAGGCGATCGCCGCGAGCGAGGTCAGGAGGAAGGTGCCGCAGACCTGGCCGAAGAACCCGGAGATCGTCGCGAAGGCGGCGTCGTAGGCGTAGATCCAGAGGAAGATCACCCCGAGCACGGAGGAGAAGACGATGGCGACCAGCGGGGAATGGGTGCGCTCGTCCACTTGCGACATCTTGTCGGGCAGAAGCCCGTCGAGCGCCCAGGCGAGCAGGTTCCGCGTCGCCGTCAGGATGTAGATCGGCAGCCACGCATAGGTCCAGAGCGCGAACGAGATGCCGATCACCAGCACCAGCCAGATATGGTCGGTCAGCGCCGCGGCAAGCTCGGAGAAGGTGGGCGTGAAGGCGAGCTTCACCTTGGTCGGATCGACCGCGGCGAGGTTGCCCAGGAAGGTGAAGCCGAAGGCGTGCAGCGTCACATAGCTCAGCACGAGGAGCCAGATCGCGCTGTAGATCAGCGAGCCCGGCATGCCGAGGATCTGCGAGCGGTTGGCGCCCTTGATCTCGCCGCCGATATAGGCCGAGGCGATGGAGAAGCCGAGCACCGTGAACGGCCAAGTCATCGCGATCATCGTCTGCTCGAGGCTGAACGGCGCCGGTGCGACCGCGTTCTTGCCGAGCGTCTTGACCACGGCGGCGTAGGTGTCGTGGTTGCCGGTGAAGCCCGTCGCATAGTGGTTGAAGGCGGCGATCGATTGCGCGTGGTCGTACATCACCAGCACCACGGCGGTGACGAGCAGGCCGAGGCTCGCGAGATAGAAGGTGATGTTCTGGATCCGCATATAGGTGCGGATACCGAAGATGAAGACGATCGCGAAGAGGACGATGAGCACGGTGCCGGTGAGCGCGGTGCCGAGCGGCGTATTGAACCAGTCGCCCCAGGTCGTCATGGTTGCCGAGCCGAGCGTCGCGCCAAGCTCGCGAAAGAGCGCAGAAATTCCGTATTTGCCGAGGAACGCCGCCGGCACGCCGATATAGAAGAAGCACCAGATAGTGTAGTTCCAGCTCGCGACGAAGCCGAAGAGCGGCGAGACCGCGCGGCTGACATAGACGTACTCGCCCCCCGATCGCGGCATCGCCGAGGCGAACATCGCATAGACGAGCGACGTCGGCAGCACGAAGAGCGTGCAGAGGATGGTCGAGAGATAGATGTTCACGCCCGGGTACGACCCGTTGGGCATGAACAGGAACATGAAGGCGACGCCGATCGCGATGTTGATGAAGTTGACGTTGTAGATGAAGACGTCCCGGGCGCTGGCCTGCCGCACCAGCCCGGTCGCCTTGCGAGCGAAGTTAGCGGACATAAGCTGTTCTCCGAGGGTTCATCGTCATATGTTTCTCTTCAGGCCTGCACGAGCTGGTGACCCTGTATGCCGCGCGGGCCGACCGTGATGAGCGCCCCGTGCAGCACCCCTTCGCTGTATTCGCTGCCGGGATTGATGCAGAGCGTGCGGCCGATCGAGCGGATCGCGCGCGATTCGTGCACATGCCCGTGCAGGCCGAGCAGCGGCTGCATCTCCTCGATGATCCGGCGCACGGCGGTCGAGCCGACGGCCGCCATCACCGTGTGCCCGCCCTTGGTGACGATCCTTCCGTCCTCGAGCAACGGCGCCGAATCGAGCCCGGAATTGTAGGGTGGCACATGGAGGGTGAAGATGGTCCGGGCGGGATTGCCGAGGCCCGCCGCGATGTCGCGGATATGGGCCTCGAGCGCGGCCTCGTCCATCTCGCGCGGACTGTCGAACGGCGTGCGGTTGGAATAGCCGCAGATCAGCATCTCGAGATCGTCGTCGAGCCGCACCACCCCGCCGTCATGGTTCTCGACCACGCCGGAGCGCCGGAGCGCGGCGTCCACATAGTCCTCGTCGTCGTTTCCGGCATTGATGAGGCAGCGGATTCCGGTGTTGGCGAGCCGCGATTCGGCGATCGCGATCCAGCGCTCCACCGATTCGAGGATCAGCCGATCGATCAGCGCCTGCCGCGCGGTCTCGTCAGCCTGGCAATGGGCGTGCTCCTCGGGGCTCATCGTCACCGGGTAGAAGCCGTTCATCCGCACCAGCTTCTCGAGCTCCGCCCGTTCCGTATCCGATTCGACGCTGAAATCCCGGCCCAGGAAGCGCGCCTCGTAGCGTCCGCCGCGGCGGATCAGCGGCACCACCATCTTGCCGGTGATGTCGCCCCCGAGCACGAGCGCCTGCGCCTTGTAGAATTTTCCGGCGTTGACGAACTTGAGGAAGCACTTCTCCGAGCCGTGGATGTCGCTCGCGTAGAAGAGGCGGAACGGCTGCGTCACGGCGCGCCCGGCCGGTCGGATTCAGGTAATGGGACGGCGAACGGCCTCATCCTCACCCCCTTCGATGCTCACCCATCGACATCGAAGCGAGGAGGGCAGCGGAAGAACATGCGAACCTCGCATCGATGCTCTCCCGGGCTTTTGTCCCGCCGTGCACCGGCGGAGCCCCGCCGGCTGCGGCTCTCGGACCAGCCGCCGGACCTCCCGATCCGGCCGGAACCCTAGCCGCCTGTCGGATGTTCCTAGCAAGTTCCGTGCCAGCGCCCCGCGAACCGAACCAGCTTGGCCTTCAAGGGGGATCCGGCGCGGCGGAGCCGGATCCCCGAAGCCACGGCGCGGGCATCTGACTTTTCTCTAGGCAGGCCCTGCCGACGCCGTGAGCGATTTCGCGGAACGGATCGCAGGCGAAACCGCCTCCCCCGGTTGATCCCGATCAATGGCGGGCCCGGCCCTGCGTGCAAGCTCTCCGGCCGGGCCAAGGGAGGCGCCAAGGGAGGCGCCGAGGGAGTCAAGGATGACCGATCGTTCGATGGCTGAGATCGTGCGGAGGCAGGAGAAGCTGACGATGCGCCCCGAGGCCACGGTGCGCGAGGCCTGCCGGAAGATGGACACGCGCCATGTCGGCGCCGTCCTGGTCACGGACGCCGCGGGCCGTCTGCTCGGCATCTTCACCGGCCGCGATGCCGTCCACTGCCTCGCCCGCCGCAAGGACGCCGCCGAGATCCCCTCAAGGACGTGATGACACGCAACCCGCAGACGATGTCGCCCTCCGCGACTTCGATCGACGCGCTGCGGCTGATGAGCGACGGCGGCTTCCGTCACGTCCCGGTGGTCGCCCAAGGCGTCGTCACGGGCATCGTCTCGCGCGGCGACTTCCGCGGCCTCGAATTGGACCGGCTCGACGAGGAAACCGGCATCTGGGAACGAATTTGACGAGAGCGGGACGGGTTCGGCGGCACTCACCCATCCCGCTCTAGCGCGATGACGCGGCTCCGAGTGCTGTTCCCGCGAGGGCTGGGGAGAAACCTCTAAATTGGAAACGATGAGTTTCCATTGTTTCTCTTTTCGCGTCTCGTTTCAGGTCGGAAACTGCCTCCCGCCAATCCGCTCCATCCCCGGAGGGAGTTTCCGATGCCGACCGCCAAGGCCGCGCCTGGCCGCACATTGCTGAGCTCGTCCGACCACACGCTCATCATGATCGACCATCAGTCGCAAATGTCCTTCGCGACGAAGTCGATCGATGCCATCACGCTGCGCAACAACGCCGCCCTGGTGGCGAAGGCCGCGAAGGAGTTCGGCGTCTCCACCATCCTGACCACGGTCGCGGAGAAGACCTTCTCCGGCCCGATGTTCGAGGAGATCAGAGGCGCCTTCCCCGGTCAGGATGCGATCGACCGCACCAGTATGAACACCTGGGAGGACGTCCACGTCATCGCGCGGGTGAACGCGATCGGCAAAGACCGCATCGTGCTGGCCGGGCTGTGGACCAGCGTCTGCATCGTGGGGCCAGCGCTGTCGGCGATCGATCAGGGATTCGAGGTCTATGTCATCGCCGATGCGTGCGGGGATGTGTCGGCCGAAGCGCATGAGCGGGCGATGAGCCGCATGGAACAGGCGGGCGCGCGCCCGATGACCTCGCTGCAATACCTGCTCGAGCTTCAGCGCGACTGGGCGCGGACCGAGACCTACAACGAGACGGTGCGCATCTCGGTCGCGCATGGCGGGGCCTATGGATTGGGGCTGATCTATGCCAAGACGATGTTCGGCAGTGGCGAGGGGCACTGAGCATTCGGCCATCGCCGGACCAACGCGGCCACCACAGGCACCACGGCAGGACTTGCCATGATCCCGGCCCTGATCGGCATCGTGCTTGGTCTCGCGGTCGGCGCATTCTGCCGGGCGCTTGACATCCCCTCGCCCGCGCCGCCGCGCATCGTGGGCGCGGTCATCCTGATCGCGATGACGCTCGGCTTCATTGCCGGCGGCGCCGTGCGGATCACGCCATGAAGGCGCTGCTCGGGATTGCCGTTGCCTTCGCCGTCGGTTTCGTCTGCCGCGTGCTGGGAATCCCCTCGCCCGCCCCGCCGGCGCTGACCGGCGCGCTGCTCGTGCTCGCCATGACGGTGGGATACAGGTTGACCGATCGCCTGATGGCGAAACGCGCGCTCAATGCAGCCAACTGCGCCGGCCCCAGCGGCCACGGCGCGCATCCGGGAGAAACGACATGACGACCGAGGCCGACCTGATCCTTCACAACGCAAGGCTGACCACGCTCGATCGCGCGACACCCCTCGCCACCGCGTTCGCGGTGCAAGGCGGCCGCTTCGTCGCGGTCGGCGACGCCGCCGACGTCATGGCGCTCCGCGGCCCGGCGACGCGGATGATCGATGCCGGCGGCCGCCGGGTCATTCCCGGCCTCTGCGACAACCACCTGCACATCATCCGCGCCGGGCTCAACTACAACATGGAGCTGCGCTGGGACGGCGTTGCGACGCTGGCCGATGCGATGGCCATGCTCAAGGCGCAGGTCGCGATCACCCCGCCCCCGCAATGGGTGCGCGTGGTCGGCGGCTTCACCGAGCATCAGTTCGCCGAGAAGCGGCTGCCGACCATCGCGGAGCTGAATGCGCTGGCGCCCGACACGCCGGTGTTCATCCTCCATCTCTATGATCGTGCGCTGCTGAACGCCGCGGCTCTGCGCGTCTGCGGCTACACCAAGGACACGCCGAACCCGCCGGGTGGCGAGATCGTGCACGCCGCCGACGGCACGCCGAGCGGGCTTCTGCTGGCGCGACCGAACGCGACCATCCTATACGCGACGCTGGCCAAGGGACCGAAGCTGCCGCCGGAGTATCAGCTCAACTCTACCAAACAGTTCATGCGCGAGCTGAACCGGCTGGGCGTGACGAGCGCGATCGACGCCGGCGGCGGATATCAGAACTACCCCGAGGACTACGCGATCATTCAGAAGCTCGCCGACGACGGCGAGCTCACGGTGCGGATCGCCTACAACCTCTTCACGCAGAAGCCGCAGCAGGAAAAAGCCGATTTCCTCAGCTGGACTTCGTCCGCCAAGTACCAGCAGGGCAGCGATTATTTCCGCCTCAACGGGGGCGGCGAGATGCTGGTGTTCTCCGCCGCCGACTTCGAGGATTTCCGTGAGCCGCGCCCTGACATGCCCCCGCAGATGGAGAGCGAGCTGGACGGCGTGGTGCGCATCCTGGCGCAGAACCGTTGGCCGTGGCGACTACATGCGACCTATAACGAAACGATC
Source organism: uncultured Pseudomonadota bacterium (assembly GCA_963745975.1). Classification (GTDB taxonomy): domain Bacteria; phylum Pseudomonadota; class Alphaproteobacteria; order Acetobacterales; family Acetobacteraceae; genus JAKAWQ01. The sequence goes on along the minus strand of CAVUZJ010000004.1, from coordinate 48,965 downwards.
GGCCGCGCGCTCGATGTCTTTGAACAGGTGGCTCGCGACATTCCGCTGACCGGGCTCCATTGGTTCATCGACCACGCCGAGACGGTGACGGACGCCAACCTCGAGCGGATCGTCCGGCTGGGCGGCGGCGTCGCGGTGCAGCATCGCATGGCGTACCAGGGCGAGTATTTCGTGGAACGCTACGGCGCCGCGGCGGCCGAGCGCACGCCGCCCGTGGCGCGCATGCTGGAGCTCGGCGTGCCGGTCAGCGCCGGCACCGACGCGACCCGCGTCGCGTCGTACAATCCCTGGGTCAGCCTGGCCTGGCTGGTCACCGGCGAGACCCTGGGCGGGCTCAGGCTCTATCCGATACGCAACCTCCTGGACCGCGAGACGGCGTTGCGGATGTGGACCGAGAATGTCGGCTGGTTCAGCAACGAGATCGGCAAGAAAGGGCAGATCGTTGTCGGGCAGCTCGCGGATTTCGCGGTGCTCGACCGCGACTATTTCGCGGTGCCGGAGGCCGAGATCCGCCACATCACGGCACTCCTGACCGCGGTCGGCGGGAGAGTGGTGCACGGCAGCGATGCCTTCGCCGATCTGGCGCCGCCGCGGCCGCTGGCGATGCCGGACTGGTCGCCGGTGAACCGGTTCGGCGGCTATCACGGTCCGCGCCGCGCCGAGGCGGTCAGCCCGCGCAGCCTGGATGGGTGCTGCAACAGGGCGTGCGGCGTTCACGGCCATACCCATGCCTGGGCGCGCCGCACCGTGCCCGCATCGGACGAGCCCGGGTTCTGGGGCGCGCTCGGCTGCTCCTGCTGGGCGTTCTGATGGGCGCGCTCCGGGATCTGCGCAGGCGATGAGGCTGTCGTTCGCCCGCGCATGAAGCGTGATCGCCGGTAAATCCAACCATAGTTCAGTTGCGCGGGGGCGTGATGCGATGATGATCGCTCATCCAACCCATGAATAACGTTCAGTATTGAAACCTAATCCGTGATATGGCTCAAGTGCGCATCCGGATTTGATGTCGATGAGCGACGTGCCGAGCGCCCGCCGCGCGAACCTCATGCATCTCAATCGCCAAAGAGGAGTCTTGGAATGAGCAGATTGGTGGCCGACGTCATCGTCGACGTGTTGCGTCAGGCCGGCGTGAAGCGTTGCTATGGCATTCCCGGGGATACCCTCAACCACGTCTGTGGCGCGATCCGGCAGAGCGACGTGCGATGGATTCATGTCCGCCACGAGGAGGCCGGCGCCTTTGCCGCCGGCGCCGACGCCCAGTTGACCGGTGAGCTGACCGCCTGTGCCGGATCGTGCGGACCCGGCAGCCTCCACTTCATCAATGGTCTCGCCGACGCCAACCGGAACGGCGCTCCGGTCGTTCTGATCGCCAGCCAGATCGTCCGCGACGAGCTTGGATTCGACTTTCCGCAAGAGGTGGATTTCAAGGCGCTCTATTCCTCGGTCAGCGTCTATTGCGACGAAATCCGCACGCCCGAGCAGGCGCAACGCAAGACCGTATTGGCTTGTCAGGCCGCCATCAACGAACGCGGCGTCGCGGTGCTGATCGTGCCGACTGACGTCTCCAGCTCCCACGTCGAGGACCAGCATTTCGCGGTCCACCGGGCGCGGCCCGTCACTCGGCCGAGCGAGAGCGAACTCGACCGCATCGCCGCCCTGCTCAACGAGGGCGGCCGCATCTCGATCTACGGCGGCGCCGGATGTGAATATGCCCACGACCAGGTGGTGGCCCTCGCGCAGCGCCTCAAAGCACCGATCGCCCGCACGTCCCGGGCGAAGGACTTCCTCGGTTACGATAACCCCTGCGATGTCGGCATGACCGGCGTGCTGGGCCTGAAGAGCGGCTACGAGGCGGTGTTGAAGTGCGATACGCTCCTTCTTCTCGGCTGCGGCTTCGCGTGGCGGCAGTTCTATCCGGATCGCGCCAAAATCATCCAGATCGACATCAAGGCGAGAAACCTTGGTCTGCGCCACCCGATCACTCTCGGCGCCGTGGGCGATATCGGGCCGACGATCGACGCATTGCTGCCGCGGCTTCGTGAGCGGACGGATGGCGCTTTCCTCGATCAGATGCTGGCCATGAAGGAAAAGGCGTTCGCGAAGCAGGACGCCCCGGCGCACGACCTGCATTCCGGCAAGCCCATGCACCCGCAGTTTATGGTGGAGACCATCGCCCGGCACGCGGATCCGGACGCTGTCTGGGCCCCTGACGATGGCTCCGCGGTGGTGTTCTGCCTGCGCCACGTCGCGGCGACAGGACAGAACCGAACGATCGCCAGCTACCGTCACGGCACCATGGCCGGCGCCCTGTCGGCGGCGCTCGGCGCGAAGGCGGCGTTCCCGGATCGACAGGTCATTGCGCTTTGCGGCGACGGCGGCCTCGCCATGCTCATGGGCGACCTGATCACCGCAGTTCAGGAAAAGCTTCCGATCAAGGTCGCGGTGCTCGACAACGCCTCGCTCGGCTTCGTCGAGCTCGAACAGCGCGTCGAAGGGATGCTGGCCACCTACACGGACCTTCAGAATCCCGATTTCTCGAAAGTCGCCGAGGCCGTCGGCTACTGGGGCCGGCGCGTTGACCGGGCTGAGGAGCTGGACGAGGCGGTGAAGGAGTGGCTGGCCCAGCCGGGACCGGCGCTGCTCGATGTCATCACCAGCCGCTACGAACTGATCATGCCGCCCGCGGCGGGTGTCGAGCAGGCCTTCGGCATGGCGCTCTACTCGATGCGCGCAGTCCTCGCCGGTCGCACGTCCGAACTCGTGGAGATGGCCAAGCAGAACCTCATCACCTGAGCGATCCGCCAAAAAGCGGCCGGCGGCACGCAAATCGCGGGAAAACCACGCAAATGAAACACAAGCGCCGGCATCCGCCCGCGTGGCGCGTGGAGCTTCTCGCGGAGTCGAACGTGGATACAGCCTATCTCTCAGCCGTCTCTGCCCTTGCAGGAGCCTCGATCGGCGGACTGGCGTCCTTCGGAAGCTCGTGGCTCACGCAGCGGGCGCAGCTGCGCTTCACGCACTACGAAGCCAACAAGGCCAAGCGGGAGGCGCTTTACTCGGAGTTCGTTGCCGAAGCCTCCCGCCTCTACGGGGACGCTCTGGGTCACCATAAGGACGACGTCGCCGATCTGGTCAAGCTCTATTCCCTGATCGGACGGATGAGGCTTGCATCGTCCCGGACGGTCGTCACCGAAGCGGAACGAACGTTGGACGCGATCATCGAAACCTACCTCGGGCCAAATCGCACCTTGCACGAGCTGCTGGACGACGCGAAGCTAGAAAAGCTGAATTTCCTTGTCGCATTCGGCGAGGCATGCAGACGGGACTTGGCTGGCGGAGGAACCGTAAGCGGATAGCAGGGGCACGGCCCGGGCCGCCAATCGCGCCCGTCTCCCGCGCCACCAACGACGGCGGAGGCCGAACGTCTCGCGCCCGGGCTCACGCATCCTTTGCCGCCGCGGGCTGCATTTCGTCGATCAGTTCCATGATCAGCCACTGGACGCCCGCGTCGCGCTCGGCGCGCTGATGCCAAACGACCTCTATCGGCACGGCCAGGGGCTCGTACGGCAGATCGAGCATGGCGAGCCCTCCCTGCTCCACCGCAAGCAGCGCCAGACTGCGGGGCAGCGTCCCTACCATGTCCGTGACGCGAAGCATCGGCGGCACGGCGGCATAGTGCGGCACGGAGACGGCCACACGCCCGACCAAACCAAGCTCGCCGTCGCCCAGCTCGATCAGCAGCCGCTCGATCCAGGTTCGCCGCCAGACGCCGCGCTCGTCCAGGAACCCGTCGGTCGCCTGGCCCTCGGTCCCGGTCAGATCCACAACGATATGAGGAAAGGAGAAGAGCCGCTCCTTGGTCACCGCCCCCTGGGTCAGAGGGTGCCCGGCTCGCACGGCAACCGCCTCCCTCTCCACCACGATCGTCGCGCGGCGCATCCGGTCCGGCAGCTCGCCGAACCAGCCCACGACAAAATCGAGGCGTCCATCGTCGAGGTAGCGGATCGCATCCATGCGGCTGAACGGAAATACGCGCAAGTCGATCTGCGGCGCGTCCCTGGCGATGCGGCTCACCAGGCGGGGAAGGATCGTGACGCCGACATAGTCCGTGGCGGCAACACGGAAAGTTCGAAGAGCCTCGGACGGGACGAAGGCCCCCGAGACGAGAGCGACGTCGATGCGCCCGAGCCCGTCGCGTATGACGGGCGCCAACTCGAGAGCGCGCGGCGTCGGCTCCATCCCCGACTCGCCCGACACGAAGAGCTCGTCCGCGAGCGCCTGACGCAGCCGTGACAATGCGTGGCTCACGGCCGACGCGGTGACACCGAGCTCCCGGCTCGCGGGGGCGACGCCGCGATGACGCATGACCGCCTCGAAGACACGGAAGAGATTGAGATCGATCCTACGCATCATGACGGCCGGGCCTCCATGAGGGCGACTCATTGTCATACTGAATATTATTCCGTAGCCTCGACATGGCGCGTACCTTATGGTCTCGAAAGAACAGCGGGTGGGCTCCTTCTTTGTGCGGCCCTTCTTGCCTGCGGAGGAAGGGCGGTTGCTCTATGCCATCTATAGGCGAGCGCGACGGCTGCATTGCCGTGCGCCGTGGGCGGCTTCGTTGCCGCTCGCCATCGCCGGCTGCAGCGCGGCTCCATCGCGGAGCGTCTTCGGATCCTATTTCCCCTCTTGGATGTTTTGCGCGTTGGCGGGGCTCGGCATGACCATCGTCGTCCGCCAGCTTCTCGTCGCGGCGGGCATCGAAAAAATGCTCCCGGTTCCACTCGTCGTCTATCTCTCGTTCGCGATCGCCTTCGCCTTCGCAACATGGCTCATATGGCTCGGCTGAGATCCGATCCGGCTTCATCGGAATCGGGGGCCGGGAAATGCCCGTGCTGAGCCCGCCTCGCCCCTGGGTCGGGCGGGCGGTCGCCTTGGTTGCCGTCGCCTCGGCGATCGGCCTCGGCGCCTATTCGATCGACCGCCTCCACCGCTCGCCGAGGACCGAGGATGCCTATCTCTATGCCGACAGCATCGGTCTTGCCCCCGATGTCAGCGGCCGGATCGTGCGGCTCGACGCGCACGACAACCAACGCGTGAGCGAGGGACAGGACCTTGTCGACATCGATCCCGAACCGTTCGCACTCAGGCTCCGCGAGGCGCGCGCCGCGGTCGCGGCACTCCGCGCCGAGATCGACCTGACGACGCGGCAGGTGACGGCGCAGGGCTCGGGTGCCGCAGCCGCCGCGACGCAGGTTGCGCGCGCGCGCTCCGAGCTCGCACTCGCCCGCGACACGCTCGGCCGGCTCGAGCCGCTACTCGGCAAAGGCTACGTCACCGCCCAGCAGGTCGACGAGGCAAGGACGAACGAGCAGACCGCCGAGGCCGCCTTGACGACCGCGATCCAAGAGGCGCGGCAGGCCCGCGAGGCCATCGGCGATACCGCAAGCCTCGAGGCGCAGCTGGCCGGGGCCGAGGCCGGGGCCGCCCTCGCCGCGCGCGACCTCCGCAACACGACGCTCCGCGCTCCGTTCGACGGCCTCGTGGCCGGGCTCGACATCGCCGTGGGCGCCTATGCCGTCGCCGGCCATCCGCTGTTCACCCTGATCAAGGCGCATGAGTGGTACGCCGTCGGCAATTTCCGGGAGACTGAGCTGCCGAACATCGCCATCGGCGATCCCGCGACCGTCTGGCTGATGGGCGACAACAACCGCCGGATCCGTGGCCATGTCGAGAGCATCGGCTGGGGCGTCCAGCCCGAGGACGAGGGCGCGCCGGGCCTGCCCGCCGTGGGACGGACGCTCAATTGGGTCATCGTCGCACAGCGCTTTCCGGTCCGGATCCGCCTCGACGACCCGCCCGAAGCAATGATGCGAATCGGCGCCACCGTATCGATCGTGGTTCGCCATGGCGCTCGCCGCTGACGCGGCCCTGCCGCGCTCCACCTTCCTGCGATTCCTCCAGGAGGAGCTGGCGCCGCGGCCGGGCCGCGTCGCGGCGGCGGCTCGGATCGCCGTTGGCTGCACCATCGTCGTCGCGATCGCGATGCTCTATCGGATCCCCTTGCCCGCCTACATGGCGTACATCGTCTTCCTGATCAGCCGCGACGAGCTCGCGAGCACGCTGATGACCGGCATCGGGGGCGCGCTCGCCGCGACGCTCGCCATCGGGCTCACGCTCCTCTTCTACACGCTCGACGCCTCCGAGCCGGCGCTGCGGCTGCCGTTGATGGCAGCGGGCGCCTTCATCGGGATGTTCATGTCCCGCACGATGGCGCTCGGGCCCATCGGCTTCCTCGCGGGCTTCGTGCTGGTTCTCTCGCAAACCCTGATCGACGAGGTCCCGACGCTCGAGGTGCTGGTGCGCCTCGTCCTCTGGCTCTGGGTCGTCGTCCTCGTCCCCGACGTCGTCACGCTTCTTTTGAACCTCGCCGCGGGCGAGAGCCCGGCGCGGCTGGCGCGGCGGATGGCGCTCGGCCTCCTTCGCTCCCTGGCGGAGGCGCTGCGTGAGGGCTCGCAGGGGTCGTTGCGGCGGGAGCGTACCGAGGCGATCGTGCTCGTCGAGCTCAGGCAGCGCGCCGGCATGCTCGATCGGGATCTCCGCGATCTCTCTGCCGCCGACAGCGATCTTATCGAGACGCTGGCCGAGCTCCTCTCCCTGGTCGAGCTGCTTCCCGCGGACACGCCGGGCGATGTGCGCAAGGCGCTCGCGGACTCCTGCGAAGAAAGCATCACTTCGTTCGAGCGCGGCACGGCGCCGCTGCTTCCCCCGGCGCTTCCCCCGGCGCTTCCCCGGGCGCTTCCCCGGGCGCTCGGCCCCGCTGCCGGGCCGGTTGCCCTGGCGCTCGCCGCAGCGCTCGAACGACTAAGCGCCGGCCTCGCCCGCCGGCATGCGGGCGCGGCGCAGCCCCTTGCCCAGCCGGTCGGGCAAGCGGCCAAATCCCTCTTCGTGCCGGACGCCTTCACCAACCCCGAGCACACCCGCTTCGCGCTCAAGACGACGATCGCGGTCATGGCCGCCTATGTCGTCTATAGCGGCCTCGACTGGCCGGGCATCAGCACCGCGATCACGACCTGCTTCTTCGTGGCACTCGGCAGCCTCGGCGAGACCATGCACAAGCTCACGCTGCGCCTCGCCGGCGCCGTGATCGGCGGGCTCGCGGCCGGGCTCAGCATCGTCTTCCTGCTGCCGGCGATGACCGATATCGGCCAACTCTGCCTGCTGATCGCCGCTTCCTCCTTCATCGCGGCCTGGGTCGCGACCAGCAGCGAGCTCCTCTCCTATGCCGGCATGCAGATCGCCTTTGCCTTCTTCCTGGGCGTGCTCCAGGGCTATGGCCCGTCCACCGATCTCGCCGTGCTCCGGGACCGTGTCGTCGGCATCCTGCTGGGCAATGTCCTCATCACGCTCGTCTTCAGCGTGCTTTGGCCGGCAAGCGCGATCGATCGGGCGCGCGCGTCGCTCGCCGATGCGCTCGGCATTCTCGGCCGCCTTCTCGCCGACGATGACGCGAGATCGAAGACGGGCGCTCGCCTTGCCGTCGTGCGGGCGCTCGCCGAGGCGCGCCGCCTCCTGGCGATCGACGCATTCGAGCTCCGCATCCTGCAAGGGCGCGCATGGCCCGACGACGTCCGCGAATTCGCCGTTGCATCGTTCGACCGTCTCGCCGCCTCGGTCTTCGTCGTCATCGAACAGCGGAACGGCGCGGATGAAGCCGGCCCCCTCCATCGCTACGACGAAGCCGCCGCGGCGTGGCTCGCCGAGTGGAGCGCGCGAGCCGCCGCCGGCGGCATGAAAGCGGTCCCCTTCGGTGTTGCGGATCTCGCCCGGCCGCTCGCTTCCCTCGCCGCGGAGGCTCGGGCCGATCGCGGCCCCGCCATCGCGGCGCGCCTGATGCTGCAATCGGAGATGGAAGCAACCGCCGCCGCGGTGTCGGGACACAATCTCAGTGACTGAACGAAAGAAGCCACGCGAGAGAGGCCTCTCGGCCTGGTGGCGGCGGGCCGTGCTGATCGCAGCCCTGCCCGGCGCTGCCTGCGCGACCGATCAGCTCGCCTTGGCGCCGGCAACGCCGGACCGGCCGCTCCTCATTCCGCCCTCGCTCAGCGCGCCGCCGCCTCCGGGTGCGGCGAATGTCCTACCCTCTCGCAATGGGGGCGCGGATTTTCCGCCTGGAAACGCGGTCGCGATCGATCCGGCGAGACGCTATGACCTCGCCGCCCTGATCGACCTTGCGGAGCGGAACAACCCCGAGACGCGCGAGGCATGGGAGAGCGCGCGCCAGGCGGCACTCGCCGTCGGTCTCAGCGAAACCAGCTTTCTGCCGCAGATCTCAGCCGAAATGATCGGTGGATTCCAGCGGACGCCGCTGCCGATCCCAACCACTCTCATTCCGCAGGGATATTTCACCACCGACACAACCGAGCTGATCCCGACGCTCGCGGTGAAATGGCTGCTCTTCGATTTCGGCCAGCGCGCCGGCGCAACCGAGGCGGCACGGGCGAGCTCCTTCGTTGCGAACGTCGCTTTCAGTGGCGCCCAGCAGAGGCTGGTGTATGCCGTCAGCCGCGATTACTTCGCGCTCGGCGCCGCGCGGGGCCGGCTCCGAGTTGCCGGGGAGGCCCTGAAGACGGCGGAGATCGTCGAGGATGCCGCCGAGGCGGCGCTGGCCAACGGCCTCGGGACCGTGGTCGCGCTGGCCGAGGCGCGGCGCCAGACCGCGGAGGCGCGCTTCGATCTCGAGCGGGCGACCGCCGCCGAGCACAGTGCGTACGAGGCCCTGATCGCCAGCATGGGCATCGCGCCGGATGCGCACATCGATGTCGCCGACAGCACGCAAGAGCGCCTCCCCGCCGCCCCTTCCGCAGACGTCGACCGCTTCATGCAGGAGGCGCTGATCAACCGCCCGGACGTCAATGCCGCGATCGGGCAGGTGCGGGCGGCGGAGGCCACGCTGAAGAGCGCGCGCGCGAGCTACTATCCGACGATCGGCCTCGAAGCGCAGGCCTACCAGAATTTCGGCGGCCTCAGCACGGACGGAAGCAGCTACTACTCGGTCGACAAGCCGGGAGCCAACGTCATCCTGAAGCTGAGCCTGCCGCTGTTCGACGGCGGGGCGCGCGGCGCGCGCGTCGCGACCGCCCGCTCCGAGGTCGCCGCAGCCAACGCGGCATTGGAGCAGGCGCGGAACGCGGCCGTGCAGCAGGTGAGCGACGCATACGACGCGCTCCACACCAGCTTCGCCGAGTACGCCGCTTCGGTGGCGCTCACCGCCGCGGCAGAGACGGCTTATGACGCCGCACTCGACGCCTATCGCAACGGCGTCGGGACCTACACCGATCTCGTCAGGGACGAGACTGCGCTCGCCGAGGCGCAATCCGAAAAGGAGGATGCGCACGCGAATGTCTTCACCGCGGCCGCGGCACTCGCCTTCGCGACCGGATCGATCCTCTCGCCGAAATCAGGTACACCCTAGGCTTCTACGAGAAGAACATCCCGGCGCTGGCGAAGCCCATCAGCGCCGCGGTGCCCCAGCCGAAAATGCGAAGCCAGGCCGGCAGCGTGAGCGTGCCCATCACATCGCTCCGGCTGCCGAGGATGACCATGGCGATGATCATCGGCACCGCGACGACACCGTTGATCACGGCCGCCCAGAAGAGGGCGCGCATCGGATCGAGCGGGGAGAAGATGATGAGGGTGCCGAGCAGCGTCGCCCCGGCGATCGCGCCATAGAAGGCGCGCGCCTCCAGCGCGCGGCGCCCGAGCCCGACCCGCCAGCCCGACGCCTCGCCGAGCGCATAGGCCGCCGAGCCTGCGAGCACCGGCACCGCGAGCAGCCCGGTGCCGAAGATGCCGAGCGCGAAGACGAGGCCCGCGAAAGGTCCGGCGATCGGAACCAGCGCCTGCGCCGCATCCGCCGCGGTATTGATCGTGCTCACGCCGTGGACGTGCAACGTGGCGGCGGTGCCGACGATGATGCAGAGCGAGACGAAGTTCGAGTACCCCATCCCCGCCCAGGTATCGAAGCCGATGCGGCCGATCTCGCTTTCTGCGTCGTCCGCGTGCTCGCGCAAGGGGCGCGGGTCGGGCGATATCTCCTCCTCCTCGACCTCCTCCGCCGCCTGCCAGAAGAAGAGATAGGGGCTGATCGTCGTGCCGAGCAGCGCGAGCAGCGTCGTCAGCGCCGCGCGCGTGAGATCGACGCGCGGCAAAAGCGTGCCGAGCAGCACGGCCCCGATCGGCACGTGGATCACGAAGAGGAGGCCGACATAGGCGAGAAGTGCGAGCGTCAGCCATTTGAGCAGCAGCGCGTAGCGGCGATAGCTGATCCAGATCTCCGTCGCGGCGCAGAAAAGCGCCGTCGCAAGCGCCCACATTTCGCGCGGCCCCCCGAGGACGAGATTGGCGGCATCCGCCATCGCCCCGATATCCGCGCCGAGATTGACGAGATTGGCGAGCACGAGCAGCCCGACGAGCACGAAGAGGAGCGGGCGCGGCGTGTGGCGGCGAAAGGCCGCGCCGAGCCCCGCGCCGGTGACGCGGCCGATGCGGGCGCTGATCTCCTGCACCGCGACCATGAAGGGAAGCGTGAGCACGACCGACCAGCCGAGCGCGTAGCCGAAGGCCGCGCCGGCCTGCGCGTAGGTCGCGATGCCGCTCGGATCGTCGTCCGCGGCACCGGTGATGAGGCCCGGGCCCAGCCGGTGGATGAGCCGGCCGAGGAGGTGCGGGGGACGGTGGTTCCTCAAAGCGTGAGCACGATCTTGCCGATGTGCCGACCTTCCTCCATCAGAAGGTGCGCGGCGCGCGCCTCCGCGAGCGGGAAGGTCGCGAAGATCACCGGGGCTATGCGCCCCGACGAGAGCAGTGGCCAGGCTTTTTCCTTGAGCTCCGCGGCGATTTGTCCTTTCTCTTCGGTCGAGCGCGGCCGCATCGTCGAGCCGGTGATGGTGAGCCGCTTCGTCATCACCGGCAGGAAGTCGAACGCCTCCACCTTCGAGCCGGACTGGAAGGCGATCAGCACCAGCCGCCCGCCGCGCGCGAGCGCGCGCAGATCCCGCGCGATGTACGGCGCGCCCACCATGTCGAGGATGACATCGACGCCGCGCCCCTCGGTGAGGCGCGCGATCTCGGCCACGAAATCCTGCGTCTTGTAGTCGATCGCCGCTCCGGCGCCGAGGCGGAGGCAGGCTTCAAGCTTCTCGGGCGCGCCGGCCGTCGCGTAAATGGTGGCGCCGAACGCGTGGCCGAGCTGGATCGCGACCGTGCCGATGCCGCTCGCGCCGCCGTGGATCAGCGCGCGCTCGCCGGCGGCGAGCCGCCCGCCCTGGAAGAGGTTGGCCCAGACGGTGAAGAAGGTCTCGGGCAGCGCTCCCGCCTTGACCGCGTCGAACCCCTCCGGCCAGGGCAGGCACTGCGGCGCCGGCACCGCGCGGTACTCGGCATAGCCGCCGCCGTTGCAAAGCGCGGTGACGCGATCGCCGACGCGCCATGTCTCCACGCCCGGCCCGAGTAAGGCGACCTCGCCCGCCGCCTCGAGGCCGAGGATCGGGCTCGCGCCCGGCGGCGGCGGATAGAGGCCCTTGCGCTGCTGGATGTCGGGACGGTTGACGCCGGCGGCCGCGACGCGGATCAGCACCTCGCCCGGCCCCGGCGCGGGGCGGGGAATTTCGGCGGGGACCATCGCCTCGGGCCCGCCCGGGGCGGCGACGGTGATGGCGGTCATAAGGTCGGGAAGAGGCATCTTCGGCTTCCGGGTTGCGAGCGTGCCGCCAAGCCTACTCCCCCGTTGCGCGCTCGGGCGATGGGCGGGACATTGGCCGCCTGGAGGCAGCATGCTCATCACCCGCCGCAAGGCCGCGGCCGGCGCGGCGGCCCTCGCGGCCGCTGGCCTCGGCAGGAGGAGCCAGGCGGCGGCGCGGCCCCAGAAGCCGGCGCCGCCGCCGCTTCGCTTCGGAGCCCTCTTCCCGCTCACCGGCGAGGCCGCGCTGGTCGGCGACGAGAGCTTCCGCGGCGTCGTGCTCGCCGCCAACAAGCTCAACGCGGATGGCGGCCTGCTCGGGCGGCCGGTGGTGCTTGAGCGCGCGGATGCGCCCGACGCCGCCCATGCGGCGGATCAAGTGAAGGCGCTCTCCAAGGAGGTGGCGGCGATCTTCGGCACCGGTGTCACCTCGATCGCGCTCGCCGCCTCCGAGGCGGCGGGGCTCGCGGGCGTGCCCTATTTCGAGCTGACCGCCACGGGAGCCGCGCTCACCGGCCGCTCGATCCCGACCGTCTTCCGCACCTGCCCCGAAGCGGACGCGTTTGGCATAATCTCGGTCGCGGCGGTGAGCGAGGTGCTGGCCCCGCTCTGGCAGCGGAGCGCCCGATCGCTCCGGCTCGCGGTGCTCGCCGAGACCGGCGATCTCGGCCAGGCGGTCGCCGCTGCGCAGGCGGGGGAATGCCGCCGCCGCGGGCTCCTTCCGACCCAGACGCTGAGCTACGCGCCGGGCACCGTCGATTTCGCTCCGCTCGTCCGCCCGCTCAAGCTCGCGGGGATCGAGGTGCTGCTCCACACCGGCGCCGCCAACGACGTGGTCCTGCTCTATCGCGCGATGGCGGAAGCCGCCTGGCGGCCGCGCATGGTGATCGGCTCCGGCCCCGCCTACGCGATGACCGACACGCGCCAGGCGGTGGGAACGGCGCTGGACGGCACCATGGCGGCCGCCTTCCCGCCCTATGCGGTGAACCGGCGCACCGCCCCCGGCGCGGCCGCGGTGGAGGCGGCGTATCGCACGCTCTACGGCGCCGAGCCGCGCTCGGGGCTCAGCCTTGCGGCTTACGCGGGCGCGGGGCTCTTCTTCGCCGCGATGGCGCGCGCGGGCACGGCGGATGGCGCGAAGGTGCGCGCCGCCGTGCTCGCGAGCGGGCTGCCGGTCGGCACCACGGCCAATGGCTGGGGTGCGGCGTTCGACGCGAACGGCCAGAACCAGGCCACCTACGCGCTGCTCCTGCAATGGCAGCAGGGCCGTCCCGTCGCCGTCTATCCGGAGGCGGCGGGTGTGGCCCGGCCGCAAGCGGCGCTGGCACCGCTCCCGGCAGCCCACACGCCATGAAGCAAGACCCGATCACCGAGGCGCTGTTCCGCGCCGCGATCGCCGCCCTCGGCGACGAGATGGCGCTCACCATCTACCGCACCTCCTACTCGGGCGTGCTCAAGAACATCATGGACTACAGCGCCGCTCTTTGCGACGCGGAGGGCAGGCTCGCGGCACAGGGGCTTTCGGTCCCCGGGCATCTCTGCTCGATCCCGGTCGCACTCAAGGCCGCCCTTGCCCGCTACGGATCCGACATCGCGCCGGGCGACGTGCTGGCGATGAACGATCCCTACGAGGGCGGGATGCACTTGCCCGATATCTTTGTTTTCCGTCCGATCTATGCTGGGGAAGACGTGATCGCCTGGGCGGCGACGATCTGCCACCACACCGATGTCGGCGGCCGCGTGCCGGGCTCGAACGCCTCGGACAGCACGGAGATCTATGCCGAGGGGCTCCGCATCCCGCCGCTGAAGCTCTATCGAAGGGGCGTGCCCGACGAGAGCCTCTTTCGCATCATTGAGAAGAACGTGCGCGTGCCCGACCGCGTGCTCGGCGATCTCCGCGCGCAGCTCGCCGCCTGCGAGATCGCCGAGCGCGGTTTTTCCGACCTTGTCCGCCGCTACGGCAGCGAAGGTGTCAGGCATCTGATGAACGCGGCGATGGATCACAGCGAGCTTCTGACGCGCCGAAGCCTCGCCTCGCTTCCCGACGGCGAGGCCACCTTCACCGACTGGATCGACGACGATCAGATCGATGCGGGAAAGCCGATCCCGCTCGTCTGCACGGTGAGGAAGCGCGGCACGGAGATGGAGATCGACTGGACCGGCTCGAGCCCGCAGGTGAAGGGTGCCATCAACAACACCTACTCCTACACCGCGGCGGCGAGCTTCACCGCCGCCAAGTGCGTGCTCGCCGAGGACATGCCGAACAATGACGGCGTGTTCCGCGCGATCCGCGTGATTGCCCCGGCCGGCACGATCGCGAATGCGCTGCCGCCGGCCGCCTGCGCGGCGCGCGGCCTCACCGGCTTTCGCATGCTCGATTGCTGTCTGGGCGCGCTCGCCATGCTCTATCCCGACCGCGTGCCCGCCGCCTCCGAGGGCGGCAATACCGGGATCACCATCGGCGGCTTCGACGCGGGGCGAAAACCCTTCATCTATGTGGACTTCCTCTCGGGCGCCTGGGGCGGCCGGCCGTGGGCGGACGGGCTCGAGGGCAACACCAACATGTTCGCCAACATGGCGAGCTTCTCGATCGAGGCGATCGAGGCGGAGCAGCCGCTCGAGGTGCTGGAATACGGGATCGTGCCGGACACCGGCGGGGCCGGGAAATTTCGTGGCGGGATGGCGCTCTCGCGCACCTGGCGGATGCTCGCCGAGGAGGGGATCTTGCAGGTCCGCGCGGACCGCGCGACGCACCGCCCATACGGGCTGCAGGGCGGCGCGCCGGGCTCCTTGAGCCGCAATTGGCTCGATCCCGGCGAGGCGACCGAGCGGCCGCTTCCGGCCAAGCTCACCATGACGATGAAGCGGGGAGAAAAATTCCGCCACGTCATGGCCGGCGCCGGCGGCTGGGGCGATCCGCTGAGCCGCGAGCCGCGGCTGGTGGAGCGGGATATTTCCGAGGGGCTCGTGAGCATCGCCGCGGCGGCGCGCGACTACGGCGTGGTCGCCGCGGGCAATCCGCCGGTGATCGACGCGGCGGGGACCGCGTCGCTCCGCGCCCGGCTCCGCGCCAGCCGGCCGCCCTTCCCTCCTGTCGCGCGCGAGAGCATCGCGTGAGCGCGGGAGGCTTGCGCATCGGCATCGATATCGGCGGCACTTTCACGGACCTCGTGGCGATCGACGAAGCCGGGCGCGTGCGCGTGCGCAAGGTTGCCTCGACGCCTTCCGACTATACGGCGGGGATCATGGCAGGGCTCGCCGCGCTGCTCGGGAACGAGGATGTCGCCGAGGTGCTGCACGCGAGCACGGTCGCCTCGAACGCGCTTCTGGAGCGCAAGGGCGCGCGCACGGCGCTGATCACGACGCAAGGCTTTCGCGACGTGCTCGAGATCCGCGACCTCCGCATGCCCCGCCTCTACGACCTCGCCTGGCAGAAACCGGCCGCGCTCGTGAAGCGGCGGCTCCGGCTCGAGGTGAGCGAGCGGATGCGCCCGGACGGCAGCGTCGCCCAGCCGCTCGATCAAGCGAGCGTCGCGGCGGCGATCGCGTTTCTCCGCGCCGAGAAGGTCGAGAGTGTGGCGATCGCGCTGCTTCATTCCTACGCGAACCCGGCGCACGAGCGGGCGGTCGGAGACGCCGTTCGGGCGGCGCTGCCCGGCGTCGCGGTCTCGGAAAGTGCCGCGATCCTGCCCGAGATCAAGGAATATCCGCGCACGTCGACCGCGGTGATCAACGCCTATCTCGCACCCGTCGTCGGCGCCTATCTCGCGCGGCTCGGCGAGAAGCTCGCGAACGCGGGGATCGCGGCACCGCTCAGGATCCTGCAATCGAACGGCGGGCTCGCCTCGCCCGGATTCGCCGCCGAATTTCCCGCTCACACCGTCGAGAGCGGTCCGGCCGCCGGGGTGGTCGGCGCGGCCGCGCTCGCCCGGCGGCTCGGAGAGGCGCGGCTGATCAGCTTCGATATGGGCGGGACGACGGCGAAGGCGGGGCTCGTCGAGGCGGGCGAGGTGCTGCGCGCGGAGGCGATGGAGGCGGGCGGGGGCGTGCTCGCCGGTGCGCGTCTTCTGGTGGGCGCGGGCTATATGCTGAAGCTGCCGGCGATCGACTTGGCCGAAGTCGGCGCGGGCGGCGGCTCGCTCTGCTGGCTCGATGCGGCGGGCGCGCCCAAGGTGGGGCCGGAGAGCGCAGGCGCGGAGCCCGGGCCCGTATGCTACGGGCGCGGCGGCACGCGCCCGACCATCACCGATTGCAACCTCGTGCTCGGCTATCTCGATCCGGCGGGGCTCACGGGAGGTGCGATCCCGCTCGATCGCGCGGCCGCTTCGGCGGCACTCGGCGAGGCGATCGCGAAACCGCTCGGGCTTGCGCTCGAGGAGGCGGCGCACGGAATGCTGCGCGTTGCGGCGGCGAGCATGATGCGCGCGGTCCGCGCGGTGACGGTGGAGCGCGGCCGCGACCCGCGCGATTTTTCCCTCCTTGCCTTCGGCGGCAACGGGCCGCTCTTCGCGGCCGCGATCGCGGCCGAGCTCGGCATCGCGCGCATCCTGGTGCCGCCGCTGCCCGGACTTTTTTCGGCGTTCGGGTTGCTGGTTGCCGATACGGAACATCATCTCGCGCGGAGTTTTCGCGGTTCGGCAGAAGAAGTGGATGGCGTGCTCGCGGCGCTGGAGGCGGAGGGACGCGCGCGGCTCGCGGCCGAGGGGTTCGCCCCGGAGCGGCAGGCGCTCTCGTTTGCCGCCCTCGCGCGCTATGCCGGCCAGTCGAGCGAGATCGCGGTGAAGCTGCCGGAGGGGCGCGGCATCGGGGATTTTCCCGAGGCGTTCGCGCGCGAGCACGAGCGCACCTACGGTTTTCGAGCGCCCGCGGGAGAGAAGGTGGAGCTTGTCGGGTTCTCGCTGCTCGCGCGCGGCGTGCCGGAGCGGGAGCGGCTTCCCGAGCGGCTCGCGCCGCGGCAGGCGGCGCGCGAAGGGCGGCGGGCCTGCTGGTTTCCCGGGATCGGCTGGCGGGAAGCGCCCATTCTCGACCGCGCGGGGCTCGGCGCCGCACCCATGAAGGGGCCGATGATCGTGCAGGAATACGACGCGACGACGCTCGTGCCGCCCGGCGCCTCGGCAATGCGCGACGATTTCGGCAATATCCGGATCGCGCTCGCGTCATCAAGGCGAAGCGAGGAGGAAGCATGAGCGGGAGCCATGGAGGGCGGTTCGCGGGCCGGGTCGCGGTGGTGACGGGCGGGGCTTCCGGGATCGGCGAGGCGATCGCGGCGCGGCTCTCGGGAGAGGGCGCGCGCGTCAGCATCTGGGACCGCGACGAAGCGGCACTCGCGCGCGCACGCACATCCTGCCGCGCGGCGCATGGCGTCGCGGTGGACGTGGCGGACGCGGAGGCGGTGGAGCGCGCGGCGGAAGCGACTGCGGCTTCGCTCGGGCGGATCGACATATTGGTGACCTCGGCCGGCATCACCGGGCCGAACGCGCCGGTGTGGGACTACCCGACCGGCGAATGGCGGCGCGTGTTCGATGTCGACGTGCACGGGGTTTTCTATTGCTGCCGCGCGGTGGTGAAGCTCATGCAAGGGCACGATTACGGGCGGATCGTGAACATCGCCTCGGTCGCGGGGAAGGAGGGCAACCCGAACGCAGCGGCGTACAGCGCGGCCAAGGCCGCCGTGATCGGGCTGACCAAGTCGCTCGGCAAGGAGCTCGCGGAGAGCGGCATCCGCGTCAACTGCGTGACCCCGGCGGCCGTCGCGACCCCGCTCTTCTCGCAGATGACGGAGGCGCAGATCGCCTACATGAAGAGCAAGATTCCGATGGGGCGGTTCGGCACGGTCGAGGAGGTGGCCGCACTGGTCTGTTGGCTCGCGAGCGAGGAATGCTCCTTCTCGACCGGGGCGGTGTTCGACGTTTCGGGCGGGCGGGCGACGTATTAGATCCTGCCGTCCAGAAATGCGTGCCGATTGTGCGGGATTTTCCCGGGGCGATTCGGATCAACTCATTGATCGCGGCCATGTTTCACGTGAAACATGGGGACGGAACCGAACCTATATGCAACTTATAGGAACAAGCGCCGGATGGCGGTTGTCCCCCCTGCGAGCGCATCTCACGCGGATTTGAGAGAATTCGTGCCCCGCGGCCAGGTCTGCTCCGGGACGAATTTGTAGGGGTAGTCGGGCTCCTTGTAGCCGTGCGGCGCCTGCCGCTTCGGCAGCTTGACCTTCTCGCGCGGCCTCTCCTCGTAGGGGATGCGACTCAGCATATGGGAGATGATGTCGAGCCGTGCCCGCTTCTTGTCGTCCGAGCGGGCGACGAACCAGGGCGCCCAAGCGGTATCGGTCGCCATGAACATATCGTCGCGGGCGCGGGAATAATCGTACCAGCGGCTGTAGGATTTGAGATCCATGGGCGAGAGCTTCCAGATCTTCCGCCCGTCATCGATGCGGGATTCGAGCCGCCGCGTCTGCTCGGCCTCGTTCACCTCGAGCCAGTATTTCAGCAGGATGACGCCGGAGTTGACGATCGCCTTCTCCATGCCCGGCACCAGCTCGAGAAACCGCAGCGCCTGGCTTTCCGAGCAGAATCCCATCACGCGCTCGACGCCGGCGCGGTTGTACCAGCTCCGGTCGAAGATCACGACCTCGCCGGCGGCGGGAAGATGGGGGATGTAGCGCTGGAGGTACATTTGCGACTTCTCGCGCTCGGTCGGCGCGGGAAGGGCGACGACGCGGAAGACGCGCGGGCTCACCCGCTCGGTGATGGCCTTGATCACGCCGCCTTTGCCGGCGCCGTCCCGCCCCTCGAAGACGACGCAGATTTTCTGCCGCTCGTGAACGGCCCATTGCTGCAGCTTGACCAGCTCGACATGAAGCCTTGCGAGCTCGCGCGCATAATCCTTGTACTTGAGCGTGCCGTTCGCGGGCGCCGCAGCTTCATTCCCGGCGCTCTCGGCGGTCTCGACCTTCGCTTCCTTCCCGGCTTTTTTCGCCTTCTTCCCGGAACTCATCGCAGGCTCCCGTTGTTTCCTCCCCGGCCGGCGGTCGGTGTTCCCTCCATGCCGCTCTTTGGCCGCGAGAGGAAGGGGCGGCGGCTCAGCGGGGCGCCTCGTCCGGGCTCCAGTCGCGCATCAGCGTGTAGAGGAGCGCGAGCAGGGTCGGGCCGAGGAAGATGCCGAGGAAGCCGAAGGCGCCCAGGCCGCCGATCACGCCGAAGAGCACGAGCAGGAGCGGCATGCGGGCGCCGCGCGCGATGACCATCGGGCGGATGACGCTGTCGATCTGGCCGACGATGCCGAAGTTCCAGATCAGGAGCGCGATGCCCCAGCCGGTGCCGAGGGCGTAGAAGGCCCAGATCGTTGCCGGAATGAGGACGAGGAAGGCCACGTTCGGGATGATGGCGGCGAAGAAGACGACGATGCCGAGCAGCGTCGCCTCGGGCATCCCCGCCACCCAGAAGCCGAGGCCCGCCAGCACGCCTTGCGCCGCTGCGGCGCCGAGGATGCCGACGACGACGCCGCGGAGCGTGAGATGCGCCACCGTGATCAGCTGGTCCGCCCGGTCGCCGGCGAGATGGCGCAGCATGTCGCGGCCGCGCCGCGCGGCGTCCGGGCCGCCGAGGTAGAAGAACGGCGTGCAGAACACGGCGAGCGCCACCTGCGCGAGGCCGGTGCCGAGGGTGGCGAAGGCGCCGAGCAGCCAGAGGACCACGGGGCGGATCTGCGCGCCGACCAGCCGTTGCAGCGCCGCATCGTCGGTTAGGAGAAGGTGCCACTCGGAGACGAGGGAGGCGCCCACCAGGGGAATTTTGCCGAGCCAGGCCGGCGGCTCGAGGCCCTGATCGACGAACTGCCGGAGATACGAGGCGGCGCCGGCGAGGCTCGCGGCGAGGCGGCCGGCGATAAGCACGAGGGGGGCGACGAGGATGATTGCGAGAAGGGCGGTGGCGACGAGGGCGGCGATCCGGCGCCGGCCGCGCAGCAGCGAAACGAGCCGCTCGTAGCCGCGCCAGGTGGCGACGACGAGCACGACGCTCCAGAGCACCGCGGTGATGAAGGGCCGCAGCACCAGGAAGCCGGCGAAGAGCAGAAGTGCCAGCAGGACGAGGGTGAGCGCGAACTCGAGGCGCTGGCGGCGCTCTCCGGGCGGCGCGCCGGCGGAGCCGTCCGGCTTCTCCTCTCCACCCGTCATTGCGGGCGCGCGCCGATGGAAGCCGCGAGCGGGCCGGCGGAGCGTCTTTTCGCACGTACCATGGCAACCCAGCCTCGCCCGGCGGAAGGCGGCGGCGCCGGCGCCGCGCTAAACCGCAGCGGCAGGATCGAGGGTTTTCATCCGCCCGGCAAGCCCGCGACCCCGCAACGAGACGGTCCACACGGCCAATCGCCATGCCGGAGCGAACCCGGGTTCGCAGGTCTGGTAAAGGGGGGAATATCATGTCAACGCTGTCCGGCAGTCACTTTCGACCGAGTGGCCGAGGCGCTGCTTCGATGACCCGGAACGGGAGTAGCAGGATGAACGAGACTGCGATTCGAGAGGCGCTCAATCGCCACTGGGCCGCCTCGGATGCGAACGACTTCGTCGTTGAGCACGACATATATCGAGAGGACGCACTGCTCGAGTACCCGCAATCGGGCGAGCGCATCAGGGGCCGGCACAACATCCAGGCCTCTCGCACCGCACAGCCGAGCAGCAAGCGTTTCACGGTGCGCCGAATTGTCGGCACGGGAGACCTTTGGGTCACGGAATTCATCATCGCCTATGACGGAATTCCGTCCTGGTCGGTGAGCGTCATGGAGTTCCTGGATGGCAAGGTCGCTCGCGAGACCCAGTATTTCGGCGACCCGTTCGAGCCCGGACCTTCACGCGCGCAATGGGTTGAACGGATGGTTTGAAGGCGGCGCGACGGTGGCATGCCCGCGCCTGCTGGATCGGACAGAGCTGCCCGCCGAAACCGCCCGGCTTGCTCGTTTTCTTATCGGCAAAATGCTGGTGCGAACGCTGGCCGAAGGTGTTGCGGGCGGCCGCATCGTCGAGACCGAGGCGTACGGCATCGGCGACCCCGCCGGTCACGCCTATCGCGGCATGACCCCCCGCAACCGGGCGCTTTTCCTTGAGCGCGGGCACGCATATGTCTATCTTGCCTATGGCACCTCGTTCATGCTGAACGTCTCGAGCGAGACGTCCGGCGTGGGCGCGGGCGTCTTGATCAGGGCGATCGAGCCAACCCATGGCATCGGGATCATGGAGCGAAATCGCGGCACCGAGCGGGTGCGCGACCTGGCGCGGGGCCCGGGACGGCTGGCCGCGGCCTTGGCGGTTGATCGCCGGCTGGACGGGATCGACCTCTGTCAGGCTGGTCCGTTGTGGCTCGGAACCGACGGTCAGGCGTCGTCCGAAATCGGGCAGGGCAAACGGATCGGCATCACGCGCGCAGCCGAGAGTCCGCTGCGATTCTACGCTCGGGGCAATCGGTTCGTCAGCGGCCCGCGAGCGTTCAACGGATAAGAGAAGCAACTTTACGGGGCGAGAGGTTGGTCGGCCTGCGCCGGGTCGCGGCAGAAGAAGCTACCAGGACCGCGTCGGAAGTGGGATTTCGAGATCTCGATCGCGGCGGACGATACCGCAATGAAGAAGCCGTCGGCAAGGCGATGCAGGCAGCCTTCAGGGCAAGGCGGTTTCGTTCAGCGATTTCATGATCGCCGGATCGACCGGCTCGGCGCGCAGTCGGAATTCCGCGAAATCACCCGAGCCGGTGGGAATATCAGACCATACAGCTAAGCAAGAGGACACGATGGCGGCTTACGACGCGATCGTCATTGGAACCGGACAAGCAGGCCCAGCGCTCGCGCGACGCATGGCGGGGTTGGGCATGCAAGTCGCCGTCGTCGAGCGCGGTCGCTTCGGCGGCACTTGCATCAATACGGGCTGCACACCGACGAAGACCCTGGTCGCCAGTGCGTATGCCGCCCGCGTGGCCCGCCGCGGTGCCGACTATGGCTTCAGCGCCGGCGACGTCAAAGTCGATATGAAGCGCGTCAAAGCGCGCAAGGATCATGTCGTCGGGCTTTCCAATCGCGGGGTCGAGCGGTCTCTTAAAAGTCTGGAGAACTGCCGGGTCTATGAAGCCCATGCGCGGTTGGTGTCGCCGCGCGAGGTGCAGGCCGGCGGCGAGGTCCTGACGTCCGACCGGATTTTCATCAATGTCGGTGCTCGTGCGGCGGCGCCTGACATCCCCGGCCTCGATCAGGTCGATTACCTCACCAACAGCTCGATGATGGACATCGACTTCCTGCCGCGCCACCTGCTCGTGCTCGGCGGCAGCTACATTGGTCTGGAGTTCGGTCAGATGTATCGGCGGTTTGGCAGCGAGGTCAGTATCGTCGAGCTTGGGCCGCGCCTTGTTTCGCGCGAGGATGAAGACGTATCGGCGGCGATCACCGATATCCTGGTGCGGGAAGGTATCGCGGTTCTTACCAGCGCGAAATGCCTGCGCATCGACAAACAAGGCGACGACATCGTCATCGGAGTCGATTGCGGCGGTACTTCAGAGCTTCGGGGCTCGCACTTGCTTATTGCGACGGGGCGCCGACCCAACACGGATGATCTCGGTCTCGACCGCGCGGGGGTAAGGCGAGACGAACGCGGCTATATCGTCGTGGACGATGAGCTGCGTACCTCGGTCCCCGGCATCTGGGCGCTAGGCGACTGCAATGGCAAAGGCGCGTTCACCCATACATCGTGGAATGATTACGAAATCGTCGTCGCCAATCTGTTCGATGGCGAGAGCAGGCGGGTGAGTGACCGCATTCCCGCCCATGCGCTCTACATCGATCCACCGTTGGGGCGTGTCGGCCTGACCGAGTTGGATGTTCGCAAGAGCGGCCGCCCTGCACTGATCGGCAAACTCGCCATGGAGGATGTTTCCCGTGCCTTCGAAAAAGGTGAGACCGAGGGCTTCATGAAGATACTGGTCGATGCCGAGACCAAGGAAATCCTGGGGGCATCGTTCCTGGGCACCAGCGGCGACGAGGCGATCCACTGCGTGCTCGATGTCATGTATGCCAAGGCGCCTTACACGCTGCTCAAGCGTGCGATGCATATTCACCCGACGGTCTCGGAATTCGTTCCCACGATGCTGGACGACCTTGTTCCGCTCCTGGGCTCGGTAGCGGGATAGATCGCCGATGAGTGGGCTTGCCAATTGCCTCGTCGACCAGCCGTTTTGGCCGAGGGTAGGACGATTGGTGGCCTTTCGACGCCGTTCGTTTCGTCCCCTACAGCGGGATGGGATCGCTCGCGCCCACCCATCCCGCGCTACGTCATTGTTTTATCGCGTGATTCAGACCCACGGCATGGGGTGCCCCGAGTCCGCCTTCGGTCCTCACGCTCTAGCAACGGATACCCGACATGACCGAGCAAAGCGACAAGCCAGCTTCGAGCGATGCGCAGCCGACAGAGAATGGCGATGCTTCGGCTGCCCACGATGCGACATCCGGGCAGACGCCCGCGGGGTCCCCCCCGGTGGCACAGGAGGCCCGAAAGGCTACGCGGAAGCGAAAGCTGCTGTTCGGTGTGCTCGGTGTTGCCGTCCTGGCGGCTCTCCTCGTGTTCGGCATCCCGTCGGTCGAGGAGATGCTCAACACCGTTTCGACGGACGACGCGTACGTGAACGGCCACCTCACGTTCGTTGCCCCCCGCGTCCCCGGCCAGGTTGCCCGGGTCCTGGTGGATGACAACAACCGTGTGCGCAAAGGAGATATTCTGGTCGAACTGGACAAGGAGCCTTATCAGGACGCCGTTGCCGTGGCCAAAGCGGCCGTCGATACCGCAAGGGCGAACCTGGTGGCAGCCATGGCCACGGCCCGCGGTATCGAAGCAGAGGCGAGAAGCCGGCGCTTTGGATTACAGAATGCCATCGAGGAGGTCGATAACCAGGTAGCCCTGCTGCGCGCGCGGGTTGCCGCCTTCGACAAGAGCACAGCAGAGCTGGCGCTGGCCCAAGTGGATTTCGAACGGGCAGGGAAGCTGGTGGGATCGGGTACCGTGAGCCAGTCGGATTTCGACCAGCGACAAACGGCGTTGCTGACTGCCCGAGCACAGGTCACCCAGGCGCTGGCCGAAGTGTACCAAGTCCGTGCCTCCCTGGGGCTGCCGGCGGCACCCGAAGGCGGGGATCTTGCTTCAGTGCCACCCAATATCGATGAGACCTTCTCTTCCGTCCGCCAGGCGCAAGCAGACCTCATTGAGAGTGCGGCTCAACTGGGCGTCATGCATTCCTACGACCAGACGCCGAAGCAGATGCTCGAGCAGTTTCAGAAGTTGGGCGACATCGATGTCACGTTCGCTCGGTACGCGGCTGACGCGCCACAGGTGAAGGAGGCGGAGGCAAAGCTTGAAGCCGCCGAGCGCAATCTTGCCCAGGCCGAGCTGAACCTTCGGTACTGCGACATCGTCGCGGCAATCGACGGCGTCGTGACCAGCCGCAATGTCAATCCCGGCGATGATGTTCAAGTCGGGCAGAGCCTCATGGCGGTCCGCTCGCTCCACGACATTTGGGTTGACGCCAATTTCAAGGAGACGGAGTTGCGCTCCTTGCGCATCGGTCAGCCCGTCGATCTCTACGTCGACATGTACGGTGGGAGCCACGTATTCAAGGGCCGCATCTCCGGTTTTACCATGGGGACCGGAGAAACATTGGCTTTGCTGCCGGCAGAGAACGCTACGGGCAATTTCGTCAAGGTGGTGCAGCGGCTGCCGGTTCGGATCGACGTCGAGGACTATGACCCCGACAAGTACCCGCTGTTCTATGGCAGCTCGGTCGTTCCCTACGTCTATATCCATAAGCCGCCAACGGGGCCCAATGCCGGGAAGTTTCTCCAGGCCTATGTCCCGCGCTCTCCGAGCCCCGGTCCGACGGCCGGCGCGGAGGCCACCAAGCAATGACCGGCGCGGTGCTGTCGTCGGCACCCCTGAATTCCCGATCCCGCGCGGCGATAAACCCCTGGGTCGTCGCCGTCGTCGTCGTCGTGCCGACCTTCATGGAGGTGCTCGACACCACGATCGCGCTCGTGGCGCTGCGCTATATCGCGGGCGGCCTGTCCGCCACGGTCGATGACGGCGAGTGGGTCATCACCAGCTACCTGGCCGCCAACGCCATTATCCTGCCGATCACCGGCTGGCTCTCGGCACATCTTGGTCGCCGTAACTACTTTCTGCTGTCGATCGCCGTCTTCACCCTCGCCTCGGGACTGTGTGGAATTGCCACCAGTCTCACTCAGCTGATCCTTTTCCGCGTGATCCAGGGCTTGGCGGGCGGCGGTCTTCAGCCAAGCAGCCAGGCGGTGCTGCTGGATGCCTTCCCGGTGGAGAAGCAAGGCATGGCCATGACGCTGTTCGGCTTCGCCGCCCTGATAGCGCCGGTCGCCGGCCCGACCCTTGGCGGCTGGATCACGGATATCTACTCGTGGCGGTGGGTGTTCTTCATCAACGTCCCGATTGGTCTTCTGGCATTGGCCGGATGCTATTTCCTGCTCCGGGATCCGGAGTACCTCACGGCCCAGCGTATGGAGTTGAGGAAGCGGCCGTTCAATTTCGACGCGATCGGCTTGTCGCTGCTGGTCATCGTGGTGGTCTGTTGGGAAGTGATGCTCAGCAAGGGACAGGAGTGGGACTGGGTGGGCGACCCGTTCTGGCGTGTGCAGACGCTGGCGATCGTGTTCGCCGTGGGCCTGATCGGGCTGATCTTCTGGGAGTTGCGCCACCCCAATCCCGTGGTCAATCTCCGCCCATTGGGGGAGCGGAACTTCATCGCGTGCTGCGTCATCATCTTTGCCGCTTACGCGGTGCTTTACGGCGCCAGCACCTCGTTGCCTGAGCTGCTGCAGTCCCTGTTTGGTTATGACGCGCTGAGAGCGGGATTGGTCATGTCGCCGGCCGGCCTCATTGCTGTCGTCGCAATGCCCTTCGTGGGCCGCACGCTTGGCCGGGGCACCGACGCGCGGTGGGTGATGGTCGCCGGCCTACTGACCATGGCCGCCGGCAACTATTGGATGTCACAGATGAATCTGGACATTAGTCCGGGCGAGGTCGTCTGGCCTCGGGTCGTATTGGTCGCGGGCCTTGCGATATGCTTTGCCCCGGCGAACGTGGCCGCCTATCTCTACATTCCGGTAGAGCTGCGCGGAGCGGCTGTCGGCTTGTTGAGCCTGCTGCGCAACGAGGGAGGCAGCGTAGGCACCTCGTTGGCGCAGACACTTCAAGAGCGCCGCGACCAATTCCACAGCCTCCGGCTCGTTGAAACTCTCAATCCCCTCAATCCGGCTACAAATTCCTTCCTCAACCGCGCTCAGGGGCTGTTCCTTCAGCAGACCGGCGATCCCGTTGCTGCCCATCAGCTCGCCTTGCAAGCACTCGAGAACCTGCGCCAGCAGCAAGCATCCGCCCTTTCCTATTTCGACGTCTTTTGGGTGTTGGCCGTTGTGATGCTCGTGCTCGTGCCTGTGGTGCTGGTGATGAAGCGCTCGGTGGCCGAGAAGGGCGCCCGTGTCGGAGGCGAGTAAGCCAGGCACATCTCGCCCTCCGAGTTGCTTTTCGAATGCGGCC
Source organism: uncultured Pseudomonadota bacterium (assembly GCA_963745975.1). Classification (GTDB taxonomy): domain Bacteria; phylum Pseudomonadota; class Alphaproteobacteria; order Acetobacterales; family Acetobacteraceae; genus JAKAWQ01. The sequence continues at coordinate 22,629 of CAVUZJ010000004.1, read as the reverse complement.
TTCGGGCGGGCTGCTCGCGAGAGTGCCTATCGGATGGATAGATCTCGATCCCCGGAAACGACGGAGACGATGAAATCCATCACCGCGCGCGCCGCAGGGGTCTTTCGCAAGTCGCGGTGAACCACGAGCCAGATGTCGCGCGCGAAGGGAGGCACATCCTCATAGATCCGAATGAGATCGTGGTCTCGCTCGCCCAGAAAGCAGGGCAAGCCGGCCACACCCACCCCGGCTCGCGCCGCGATCAGGTGTTCGCCGATGTGGTTCAATTCGCAGGCCACCGGGCGGTCGCCGGCAATACCGAGCAGCCACCGCTGTTGCGGCATGTCGGCGTAGCCGTGATCGAAGGCGATGAATTGCCACCGCTCGGGCACTGCCAAGTGAGCGTAGGACCGGTGCGCATAGAGGCCGAAAGGCATGGTCCCGATCTTCCGTGTCACGCTCCCCGCTTCGTCCGGCCGCACGAGCCGCACGGCGACGTCGGCTTCGCGACGGCTGAGCGAAACCTGCATCCCTTGGGCTGCGAGCGAAAGCCGGATGTCCGGATATTCGGTGCGGAAGCGCGCCAGGTGCTCGACCAGAAGATACGTGACCAGAACGGGCGGTGCGCTGAGCGTGACCCGGCCGACAAGCGGAGCATGGGCGGCCTTCGCCAGGCGGGCGATGCCGTGAGCGCCGGCTTCCATCTCCATGGCGCGCTCCAACACCTGCCTGCCGACGGTGGTGAGGCGGCAGGATCGCGGCAGGCGATCGACGAGCCGAACGTCGAGCGCGGCCTCGAGCGCGGCAAGCCGCCGGCTGACCGTCGCATGGTCCACTCTCAGATTGCGAGCGGCCCCGGAGAGCGTGCCGCTTTGCGCCACGGCCAGGAAATGCCGGATGTCTTCCCAATCGGCCATCTGTGCGGAATCTCAAGGATCACTCGCATATATACAGAATTTCCGCACAGAACGCCCAGGCGTATTTCCAGGCGAGGCGGTGCGAAGGAGAACCGAACGCCATGCCGGGACAACGTTTCAGGGTCGGCATCGTTGGCTTGAAGCCTGACAGGGGCTGGGCCGTGCGAGCCCATGTTCCCGCGCTGCGCGCACTATCCGAGACCTTCGAGATCGTCGGCGTCGCCAACACGAGCAGGGCCAGCGCCGAAGAGGCTGCCGCCGCGAGCGGGATACCGCGGGCCTTCGCCGACGCGGCCGAACTGGTCGCGGCGCCGGAGGTCGACATTGTCAGTGTCACGATGAAGGTGCCCCATCACTTGGAGGTCGTGAAGGCGGCGATCGGAGCAGGCAAGCATGTCTACTGCGAGTGGCCGCTCGGCAATGGCCTGGCGGAGGCCGAGGAAATGGCCGCGCTCGTCCGGGCGAAAGGGGTCTTGGGCGTGGTCGGAACCCAGGCACCGCTCGCTCCGGAGATCGCGTATCTGAAACATCTGATCGCGGACGGCTTCGTCGGCGAGGTGCTGTCCACCACGCTGGTCGCGCGCGGTGGCGCTCTGCAGGGCGGCGGCACCATCCCCGACAAGAAAACCTATGCCTATCTGCTGGACCGCGCCAACGGCGCCACCCTGTTGACGATCCCGGTGGGGCATACGCTGGCGGCGCTGAGGGACGTGTTCGGCGAGGTCGCGGAAATCTCCGCGGTGCTGGCGACGCGGCGTCCTACGGCGCTCGCGGCGGATACCGGGGAGATGCTGCCCGTAACCGCCCCGGACCAGGTGCTGGTCAGCTTCGTCCTGGCCGGCGGCGCGCCCGTCTCCATCCATTACCGCGGCGGCACGGCACGCGATGGGGACGGCCTGCTTTGGGAGATCAACGGCACGGAGGGCGATATCCGGATCTCAGGTCCCTCCGGCCACACGCAGATGGTGAGGCTATCCCTCGAGGGCGCGCGGGGCGAGGAAAGGGCGTTCCGGCCGCTGGAGGTTCCCGCTGCCTACCGTTCTGGGTGGCCGGAGGAGGTAGAGCCGGGGAACGTCGCCCGCCTCTATGCCAGGATGGCCCGGGACCTGCGGGAGGGCACTCGTACCGCGCCGAGCTTCGAAGACGGCGTCGCGTTGCATCGGATCATCGCGGCGATCGAGAAAGCCGCCGAATTGAGGGGGCGCGCACCCCCTATAGTGTGATGGCGGTCGCGACCCAGGGTTGCACGGGCGGGATGCTCCCGCTGATCACGCTGAAATCGTATTTCAGCACGACGCCGGTCTTCGGGTCGATCCAGGAGTGGCTTACGGCGTGATAGGAAGCGTATCGGCTGACCATCGTGATCCGCGTATCCCTTTGCACCTTGATCGCCTGATAGGTCGTTCCGCCGACGGTGACCGGGTCCGTGCCCTGGTTGACGCAGGTGATGCGCCATTGCACCTGACCGGTCGGCGACACGTAGCCGTTGTCCAGCATTCTCGTCGTGAAGCTCGCCTGCGCGCCCGCGGGGCCGGCCAGCACGGTTGAAAGCGCGGTGCGGGCGTCCGCGACGGTGCCGGGCGACATGTTCGGAGGCACGCCGAAGAGCGAGAAGAGGAGCCGCGAGGACGCCCCGTTGACGGTGGAGAGGCAGAGATTCGGATCGGACGGGTCGGCGCCGAGATAGCGGACCGTCACTCCGTCGCTGTGCGTGACCGAGACCCCCGATGCGGGGCAAGGGACGGCGGCCTGAGCCATCGCCGGAGAGGCCGCCAGAGCCCATCCGGCGAGAACGAGAAGTGCCAAGGAAAGCCGGACGATCGTCGCGCGTGATGCCATCACTTCCTCCCCTCCGGATCGAGGCGCGCCGCGCTGCCTGATCCGGGCCCGAACACGTATCGATTACAAGACGAATGCCGTAGAGCACTCCTTGCCTGTCCGCAACGAGGATCATTTGCGCATCGCGCAGGCTTGATCGGCCGGCACAACCGTGCCGTTCAGTAGGCGCTTTGTTGTCGCGCGGTTGGTTCGGCGCAGCAGTACCAGGGCTCGCTCATGACGGGGAGCCGAGAAGCGGCGGAACGGGCGGCGGGCGGGGCACTTCCTGCTGCCGGTGATCGAGGAGCGAGCGGGGGTTCGAGGCGCTGATCGGGAACGTGCTCGAGCGCGACCGGCTGGGCAGGCTCGCGGCGAGCCTCGTTGAGGTCGATCTCGGCCGCACCGGACGCTCTTCCGTCGGCTACGTGCAGGCGACGCAGTTCAACCGGATCCGGCCGGGTTTTTCGCCGGGCATCCGCCCGCGCGGCGCCGTCGAGCGCTACGCGGCGGCGGCGGCGCTGATCGCCCAGCAAAGGCCCGAGGAGGGGCTGGCGCTGCTCGCCACCCCGCGCGGTGGACCCAACCGCCCGGCTGCGTGGGAGACGCTCCGGGCACGGGCGCTGCTCGAGGCCGGACGATGGGACGCGGCCGAGCCGATCGCACGGCGGCTCAAGGAGGAAGACCCAACGGCGCACGAAGCGGCCCACATTCTCTACCGGGCGCTCGCGGCGGGCGGACGGAACGAGGAGCTGGTGGAGGCCGGGTTCACGCTCTATCGGGCCAATAGCGAACGGCTCGGGCTCCTCCAGGCCTATCTCGACCACCTCGCGGCGAACGGGAAGAAGGACGAGGCGGCGCAAATCCTGGTCGGGGAGATCGCCAGAGCGACGGAGAAGGCGCGGCTGAAACTTCTCGACGACCTCGCCGCACGGCTCGTGCTCTCGCCCGAGGCGCTGCGGGACCGACCGGGCGGCTAGCGCGAAAGGCCAAGGGGACGCTGTCCCCTTGGAACCCCTGCCAAGGGCGAGCCCTTGGAACCCGTTCGTTTCGGCGGCGGCAAAAGGGCGGCCCATTGGCTGAGCGAACGCTCAGCCAATGGGCCGCCCTTTTGCCGCCGCCGAGAGAATGGATTGCAAAGGCTCCGCCTTTGCCAGGGGGTGCAGGGGGACAGCGTCCCCCTGGTCTTTTCGGGGTGGCGCGGCGAGGATGGGGGCATGACCTGGTCGATTTTGGTGCGCGATCCCGAGTGTGGGGCGTTGGGTGCGGCGGTGGCCACGCGGTTTTTCGCCGTGGGCGCGCTTTGCATTCACGTCGAGGGTGGGGTGGCGGCGCTGGCGACGCAGGCGCTGATCAACCCGATGTATGCCGTGGAGGGGATGGCGCGGCTGCGGGCGGGCGAGGCGCCCGAGGCGGTTGCGGCGGCGCTGGTGGCCGGCGATGCCGGGCGGGCGCATCGGCAGCTTCATGTTCTGGATGCGACGGGGCGGGCGGCTCGGTACACCGGGGCGGAGTGCGTCTCCTGGTGTGGGATGCTGGGCGGGGCGGATGTGTCGGTGGCGGGCAACATGCTGGCGGGGCCGGCGGTGCTCGAACGCACGCTCGAGGCTTATCGGGCGGCGGGTGGGACTTTGGCCGAGCGGCTGTTGGCGGCGCTGGCGGCCGGCGAGGCGGCGGGCGGGGACAAGCGTGGGCGGCAGTCGGCGGCGCTCAAGATCGCGACGCGCGACCCCTACCCGGACCTCGATATCAGGGTGGACGACCATCCCGATCCGCTGGCCGAGCTGGGCCGGCTCTATCGGGTGAGCCGGGAGCGGTTCGCGGTGTTCCGCCGGTTCCTGCCCGGCCGGGACAGTGCGTGCGGGGTGTTCGACCGGGCGGTGATCGACGCGGCGATCGCCCGCGAGGGCGTTGCCCAAGCGTAAGATTTTACGCTTGTTCTTGCCAGCCGGGACGCGGCGACGCAAAAAAGGCGCGATGGCGCGCAAAAGACGATAATGGAGGCTTCCCCCATGCGACGCATTTTCTTCGCCGCTTCTGCGGCGGCCTTTCTGCTGCTCGGAGCGGCACCCCGGCCGGCGGCGGCCCAGACGCTGCGGATCGGGCTCCGCGAGGACCCCGACGTCCTCGACCCGACGATCGGGGGCAGCTATGTCGGGCGCATCGTGTTCGCCGGCATGTGCGACAAGCTGTTCGATTACGACACCAAGCTCAACATCGTGCCGCAGCTCGCGACGGGCTACGAATACAAGGACCCGACGCATCTCATCCTGCATCTGCGCCCCGGCGTGACCTTCCAGGACGGGGAGAAATTCGACGCGGCGGCGGTCAAATACACGCTGATGCGGGATCTCACGATGAAGGGGACCCTGCGCAAGGGCCAGATCGACGCGATCAGCGCGATCGACGTCATCGACCCGCTGACCGTGGAGCTGGTGCTGAAATCTCCGGATTCCCCGCTGGTCGCGCAGCTCGCCGGCCGCCCGGGCATCATGGTGGCGCCCGAGGTCGCGGAGAAAGAGGGGGACAAGTTCGGGCTGCATCCGGTCTGCGCGGGGCCGTTCACCTTCGTCAAGCGCATTCCGGAGCAGGAGATCGATCTCGAGCGCTTCCCCGGCTACTGGAACGCCAAGGCGATCCACTTCGACCGGCTCGTTTATGTGCCGATCGTCAATTCCGCGGTGCGGCTCGCCAATCTTCAGGCGGGCACGCTCGACCTCGTGGAATATATCGTGCCGACCGATGTGCCGGCGGTGAAGAAGGACCCGAAGCTCAAGCTCGCGATGAGCTGGTCGCCGGGATATGAAGGCATCACCTTCAATGTCGGCAGGGGGCCGATGGCAAAGAGCGCGATCGGCGAGAGCGCGGATCTGCGCCAGGCCTTCGAGCGGGCGATCGACCGCAAGGCGCTGGTCCAGGTCGTGTATAACGGCCTCTACCCGCCGATCGCGCAGGCGAACCCGCCGGGATCGCCGTTCTACATTCCCTCGTTCCAGCCGTTGCCGCGCGATATCGCGCGAGCGAAGAAGCTGGTGGCGGAATCGGGGTTCAAGGCGCCGGTCATGGTGACGATGATCGTGCCGAACAGCCCGGACATTCTGCAGGCCGCGCAGGTGATCCAGGCGATGGTGAAGCCTGCCGGGTTCGATCTCAAGATCCAGGCGATGGAGTTCGCCTCCTCGCTCGCCGCCGGGCACGGGGGCGACTTCCAGTCCTACCTGATCGGCTGGTCGGGCCGGGCGGACGCGGACGGCAACATGTACTCGTTCCTGCACACGGGCTACGGCTTCAATTTTGGCGGCTTCTCCGATCCGGTCGTGGACAACCTGCTCGACGAGGCGCGGCAGCATACCAGCGTCGCCGCGCGCAACGCGGTCTACGAGAAGGTCTGGCTGGAGGTGCGCAAGCAGGTGCCGGTGATCTATCTCTGGGGGCTCGAGAACATTGTCGGGATGAAGAAGCAGCTGATGGGATTCCAGCAGGTGCCCGACGGGATCATCCGCGTCCAGGGCATGTATATGGCGAACTAGAAGGGGCGGCTCGGGGCGAGGCAGGGTTATGCGCGGGTATCTCGGGTCCCGGATCGCGCAGATCCTGCCGACGCTCTTTCTCGTCAGCATCATCGTCTTCGGTTTGCAGCAGCTGATGCCCGGGGACCCGGCGCTGGTGATCGCCGGCGAGAGCGCCGGCGATCCGGCGCTGGTGGCGCAGATCCGCAACGAGCTGATGCTGAACCGGCCGATCCCGGTGCAGTATCTCCACTGGCTCGACAACGTGCTGCACGGCAACCTCGGCTATAGCTGGCGGCTGCAGGAGCCGGTCGTGCAGCTCGTCGAGCAGAAGCTGCCGGTGACGGCGCAGCTTTCGGTGATGGCGTTCCTCTTCGCCGTCGTCATCGGCGTGCCGATGGGGATCCTCTCGGCGGTGAAGCGCAACACTGCCTGGGACTGGCTCGCCAACGGCATCGGATTGTTCGGGCTCTCGATCCCGACCTTCTGGCTCGGGATCGTGATGATCCTCGTCGTTTCGGTCTGGCTCGGCTGGCTGCCGCCCTCGGGCTATGTGCCGCTGGCGCAGAACTGGGTGCGCTCGCTCGCGACCACGGTGATGCCGGCGTTCGTGCTCGGCAACGCGATCGCGGCGATCCTGATGCGGCACACGCGGAGCGCGATGCTGGTAGCACTCGGGCAGGACTATGTGCGCACGGCGCGGGCGAAGGGGCTTTCCGAGTGGGTGGTGGTGCTGCGCCATGCGCTGCGCAACGCGCTCATTCCGGTGGTGACGCTGGGCGGCTTGCAGCTCGGCGCACTGCTTTCGGGCGCGGTGCTGACCGAGCAGGTTTTTTCCGTGCCGGGATTCGGCAAGCTCGTGGTGGACGCGGTGTTCAACCGCGACTACCCGGTGATCCAGGGCGTGGTGCTGGTGACGGCGCTGCTCTACGTGGTGCTGAACCTCATCACCGACCTCCTTTATTTCCTGATCAATCCGCGGATGCACGCGGGATGAGCACGGCGGCCGCGCTGGCCCCGGCGCTGCCGGTTCCGGACAGCCCGGCGCGGGTTGCGGTGAGAAGGCTGCTCGCTCACCGCTCGGCGATGGTGGGGTTGGCGCTCTGCGTTCTTTTCGTTGCGGTCGCGGCGGCGGCACCGCTGATCTCGCCGGTGAGCCCGATCGCGACCGACTGGTCGGCGATCCGCCAGGCTCCCTCCTGGGCGCACTGGATGGGAACCGACGAGATCGGTCGCGACGAGCTGGCACGGGTGATCTTCGGGGCGCGGGCGAGCCTGCTTGCGGGCGTGGTCTCGGTCTTGATCGCGGCGGCGATCGGCGTGCCGGCGGGGCTGGCGGCGGGATTCGCGCGCGGGATCACCGACACGCTCCTGAGCCGGATCGTCGATGCGATGCTGGCGATCCCGTTCCTCGTGCTGGCGATCGCGCTTGCCGCCTTCCTCGGGCCGAATTTGCGCAACGCGATGATCGCGATCGGGGTGACGACGGCGCCGATCTTCATGCGGGTGGCGCGCGGCGCCACCATGGACGTAATGACGTACGACTATATCGAGGCGGCGCGGGCGGTGGGGAATCCGGCCTGGCGGGTGGCGGTGCGGCACGTGATGCCGAACATCTTTCCCCCCATTCTGGTGCAGGGGACGCTCTCGATCGCGACCTCGATCATCGCCGAGGCGAGCCTTTCGTTCCTCGGCCTCGGCGAGCAGCCGCCGACGCCCGCCTGGGGTTCGATGCTGAACGCGGCGCAGCAGTTCCTGACCCAGGCGCCGTGGCTTGCGATCTTTCCGGGCGCGGCGATCTTCCTCACCGTGCTCGGCTTCAACCTGCTCGGCGACGGGCTCAGGGACGCGCTCGACCCCAGAGGGATCTAGCCGGAGGGCAGGCCCGGGATGTTGATGCCGAAGGTCTGCGCCAGCAGGACGACGTTGAGGATGAGGATGATCGCGGTGCCCGCGATCGCGCCGAGATCGGTGAGCCGGCTGTTGGCGAACTCGCCCATGATATCGCGCCGGCGGGTGAAGAGGACGAGGGCGATCATCGGGATCGGCAGGGCGAAGGAGAGCACGACCTGGCTCATCACCAGCGCCATGGTCGCGTTGACGCCGAGGGCGACGACCACGAAGGACGGCACCATCGTCACCAGCCGCCGCACCCAGATCGGGATGCGGAAGCCGACGAAGCCCTGCATGATGACCTGGCCCGCCATGGTGCCGACGGCCGAACTCGAGATGCCGGAGGCCATCAGCGAGATCAGGAAGACAGCAGCGGCGCCGGCGCCGAGGAGCGGCGTCAGCGTGTGATAGGCGGTCTCGATCTCCGAGACATCGCTGTGGCCGGCGTGGAAGGCGGCCGAGGCCATGATCACCATCGCCATGTTGACCAGCCCGGCGATGGAAAGCGCGATGATGACTTCGCGGTTCGAGAAGCGGAGCAGCGAGCGGCGTTCGGTCGCGTTGCGGGCCGGCGCGCGCGCCTGGGTGAGGCTGGAATGGAGGAAGATCGCGTGCGGCATGACGGTGGCGCCGACGATGCCGACCGAGATCGTGAGCGCGGCAGCGTTGGGCATGGAGGGCAGGATCGAATGCAGCCCGGCTTGGCCCCACGCGACCGGGGCGATGAACATCTCGATCAGGTAGCAGAGTGCGATCACCGCCACGAGGCCGCCGATGATGAACTCCATCGGGCGGAAGCCCCGCCGCTCGATCAGCAGGATCGCGTAGGTGATGATGGCGGTCGCCACCATTCCGGCGAGCAGGGGGATGCGGAATAGCAGCGAGAGGCCGATCGCGCCGCCGAGGAACTCGGCGAGGTCGGTCGCCATCGCCGCGACCTCGCTCGCGCCCCAGAGCGCATAGATGATCCGGCGGGGGAATTGCTCGCGGCACATCTCGGCCACGTTGCGGCCGGTGACGATGCCGAGCTTGGCGGAGAGCCCCTGGAAGAGCATGGCGATCAGGTTCGCCACCAGCACGACCCACAGCAGGCTGTAGCCGAACCCGGCGCCGGCCTGGACGTTGGTCGCGAAATTGCCGGGGTCCATGTAGGCGATCGAGGCGATGACCGCCGGGCCGGCAAAGAGGAGGGCCGAGCGCAGTCCGCGCCGGCGGCCGGCCAGGACCTCGCGGATGGCGAGGGTCGTCTGATCCGTGAGAGTGGTCGTCTGTCCGCTCATGCCGTTCCCCTGAGGCCCCCGCTGGCTCGCCTGGTGGCCTATGGCGAGAAATATAGCAAAAGCTACACCTGTGGCAAGAGGTTGTAGGGTGGGGCTTATGGCACATTGGTGTGAGCGCCGAGGCTGCCGGTGGCGATCCTCCTTGACCCCGTGCCGGCTGGCGGCTCCATGTGGAGCCCATATCGGCTTTGTCGAGGTGACGAAGTGGACGACGCCCCTTCCCTCTCCGAGGCGTGCGCGCCCGACTGCGAGGATTGCTGCTGCACGGCGGCGCCGTTGCGGCCCGGCCGGGAAGCGCTGGTCCGGCAGGCGTTCCGGTTGGAATATCTGAGCGTTGCCTGGATGGTGATCGAGGCCGCGGTCGCGATCGCGAGCGGCGTGCGGGCGGGAAGCGTCTCGCTCCTCGCCTTCGGCATCGACAGCGTGATCGAGCTCGCCTCGGCCTTCGTGCTCATCTGGCGGCTCTCGGTCGAGCTGCGGCGGGGGCAGGAATTCGCCGAAGACGCGGAGCGCGCGGCGAGCCGCATCGCGGGGGCGCTGCTGCTCGCGCTTGCCGCCTACGTGGTCGCGGCGGCGGCCTGGAAGCTCGGGACGCGGACGGGCGGGGGTTTCTCCTGGCCGGGGCTGATCGTCACGGCGCTCGCGACGCCGGTGATGTACTTCCTGGGCCGGCGCAAGCTTGCGGTTGCCGAGGCGCTCGGCAGCCGCGCGATGCGCGCCGATGCGATGGAGAGCGTGACCTGCTTCTGGCTTTCGCTGGTGGTCGTCGCCGGGCTGCTGGTCGAGGCGGTGAGCGGCGCCTGGTGGGTCGATGCGGTGACCTCGCTCGGGATCGTCTGGTTCCTGGTCAGGGAAGGAAGGGCCGCATGGCGCGGCGAGGCGTGCTGCTGAGCCGCGCTTGCGGCGGCGTCATTTCGTCGGGCGGGGTGTCACCAGGTTGGCGAGGATGCGCTGCCACTGCTCGAAGCCGGGCGCGTCCGGGAACCACGTCTTGAAGAGCGCCTCGGGCTGCATCGCCTCGAGGCTCGCCTTCAGACGCTGCTCCAGCTCCTTCAGCATCGCCTCCTGAAGCGGTTTCACGTCCGGCAGGCCGAAGAAGGTGCGCGCCTCCTCCGGGGTGCAATCGACGGTGAGATTGATCTTCATGGGCGCCGCTCCTCCGCGGATTGACGCCTGAGCCTCGCCACGGCGTCGAGCGAGGACAAGAGGCGGGCGAGGCTGGGGCCGACGCGCGCCATCGCCTCGTCCCAGGGAAGGATCGCGAAGCGGTCGAGCTCGGGGAGGGTTTTCCCTTCCCGCGTCGTGAAGGTCGAGGTGCAGCGGAGCCTGGCGGGATCGGGGAGCGGCTCCGGGAGCCAGGCAAAGAGGGAAAGATCCTTGGCGCGGAGGTAGGGGTGGCGCCCGAGATCGATCAGGGCGGCGGCGGGAGGTTCGAGGCCGGTCTCCTCGCGAAGCTCGCGCAAGGCGGCGGCGGCAAAGCCCTCGCCTGGCTGGGCGACGCCCTTCGGGATGTCCCAGCGCGGGGAGCGCGTCGCGTGGCCGAGCAGGAGCTGCGCCCCATCGGTGACGAGGACGCCGCAGGTGACCGAGGGTGGTTGGGCGGCCGGCCGGTTCATCGCCCCCTCATTATGGCTTGCGGCGGCTTGCGCGGGGGCGGTGGGCGCGCGAGGCTCGGGCGGCAGGTGATGGGGGGAAAGATGCGGGTTGCGGTGCTGGACGATTGGCAGCGCGTGGCGCGGACGAGTGCCGAGTGGGCGCGGCTCGAGCAGCGCGGGATGACCGTCTCCTTCTTCGAGGCGCCGCTCGGCAGCGGCGAGGCGGCGGCGAAGACGCTCGGCGAATGCGAGATCCTGGTCGCGATGCGCGAGCGGATGGCGTTCCCCGCCGCGCTGATCGCGGGGCTTCCCAAGCTCCGGATGATCTCGCTCACCGGGCGGCGCTCGCCTGTGCTCGATCTCGAGGCGTGCACGCGGCACGGCGTGCTCGTCTGCAACACCGGCGGCGAGCTTTCCTCGGCGGCGACGGCGGAGATCGCGCTCGGGCTGCTGATCGGGGCGATGCGGCACCTGCCGGCGGCGGACGGGGCGGTGCGGGCGGGACAATTCCAGAGCGTGGTGCCGCCGGGCTCGGTGCTCGAGGGGAAGACGCTCGGCGTGATCGGCCTCGGGCGGATCGGGGCGCGGATGGCGCGCTACGGCCATGCGCTCGGCATGCGCGTGCTCGGCTGGAGCCCGAACCTCACGGCCGAGCGGGCGGCCGCGGCGGGTGCGGAGCTCGCAACGAAGGAAAAACTCCTGGAAGAGGCCGATGCGGTCAGCCTGCACATGGTTCTTTCGGAGCGCACGCGGGGATTGCTGGGCGCGGCCGAGCTTCAGCGGATGAAAGCGGGCGCGGTGCTGGTGAACACCTCGCGCTTTCCGCTGGTCGACGAAGCGGCCCTGATCGCCGCCCTGGAGGGGCGAAAGATCGTAGCCGCCCTCGACGTTTTCCCCGAGGAGCCGCTGCCGGCGGGCCACAAGCTGCTCGCCCTTCCGAACACCGTCTTCACGCCGCATCTCGGCTACTGCGCGAGCGAGGTCTATGCGCAGTTCTACGGCGAGAGCGTCGCCAACATCGAGGCTTTCCTGGACGGCGCGCCGATCCGGATGATGAACCCGGACGCGCTCAAGCCGCGGACGGAAGCGGTTCGCTAAGCAAAGGACGGGTGCGATGCGCGCATGGGCGGTGGTCGAGAACGGGGCGCCGTTGCAGGAGATCGAGCTGCCGACGCCGGTGCCGAAGGGCACGGAGGTGCTGCTCGCGGTGACGCATTGCGGCGTCTGCCACTCGGATCTGCATATCTGGGAAGGCTCGTACGACATCGGCGGCGGGCGAAAAATCTCGCTTAAGGAACGCGGGGTGACGCTGCCGCTGGCGATGGGGCACGAGATCGTCGGTCGGGTGGCAGGGCTCGGGCCGGATGCGCAGGGGGTGAAGGTGGGCGATCTCCGCATCGTCTATCCTTGGGTCGGCTGCGGCACCTGTGCCAAGTGCCGGGCGGAGGAGGACAATATGTGCCTCACGCCGCGCAGCATCGGCGTCTATCAGAACGGCGGCTACGCAACTCACGTGCTGGCGCCGCATCCGCGCCATCTCATCGATCCGGGCGGCCTCGATCCGGCGGTCGCCGCGACCTATGCGTGCTCGGGGATCACCGTCTATTCCGCGATCCGCAAGCTGACGCCGCTGCCCCCCGAGGAGCCGGTGGTGGTGGTGGGCGCGGGCGGGCTCGGGCTCAACGCCGTCGCGATCCTGAGGGCGCTCGGGCACGCGAACATCGTCGTGGTGGACGTGGCCGCGGAGAAACGGCAGGCGGCGCTCGCGGCGGGTGCCGCGAAAGTGGTGGACGGCAGCGGCGAGGCGGTGGCGCGCGACATCATGGAGGCGTGCGGCGGGCCGGTGGGCGCGATCATCGACCTCGTCAACGGGACGGCCTCGGCGCGCTTTTCGTTCGATGCGCTGCGCAAAGGGGGAAAGCTCGTGCAGGTCGGGCTGTTCGGCGGCGAGCTGATGCTGCCGCTGCCGCTGATGGCGATCCGCGCGCTCACCGTGCAGGGAAGCTATGTCGGCAGCCCGGCTGAGCTCAGGGAGCTGGTGTGGCTGGCATCGGCGGGCAAGCTCGCCCCGCTGCCGGTGACGATGGTGCCGCAGCGCGAGGCGAACGCGGCCCTGATGCGGCTTCGGGACGGCAAGGTGACGGGGCGCATCGTGCTGCGCGCCGAGGCGGCCTGACTGGGCGGCAGAGCCTGATCGCCGGGGAGGATCGATGGAACGGCAATATGTGAAGCCCGGCAGCTACAGCGACGGCAGCCCGCTCGATCGGGTGCACTACATCGAATTCGAAGATCATCCTGAAGCCGGACGGGCTGACCTCGGTCAAGGCGCTCCGCGATTACGGCGCGGTCGTGCGGGAGGCGGCGGCCGGCGCCGGCGTGACCTACTCCGACGAGGGGATGGCAAGCCTCCGCCCGGCGATCCGCGAGATCCGCTTCTTCGACACGCCCGACTTCCGCCTCTACAACAACGCCTTCATCCTCCGCCTGCGCGTCCGCTACGAGGACGGGTTTCCGCTGGGCGAGCCGGAGATCGTCTTCAAGTTCCGCCACCCCGACCTGCAGACGGCGGCGGAGTGCGACGTGCGGCCCCAGTTCGACATCAGGCACCGGATCAAGTTCAAGGCCGAGGCGCTGCCCTTGCGCGAGCGGGTGGGGGGCGGCCGGCTCCTTTACTCGCACAATGCGCAGTTCCCGCTGAGCGAGGCGCCGGCGGGCGATCGCCAGTCGATGGCGGTGCTGGCGCGCGCCTTCCCCTGCCTCGAGCCTTTGCGCGGGTCCGAAGGCGAGCGGGTCGATGTCGTCAACCAGGCGATCGTCGAGGAGGTGCTGCTCGATCTCGGCGTGCTCGGCTTCGGAAAAGGCATCTCCGCCGAATGCAACGTCGCCCTCTGGCGCATGCGCGGGGACCACGCGCCGCTGGTCGGCGAGTTCGCCTTCCAGGCGCAATTCAAGCGCGCGGACGAGGTGCACGAGAAGGCGATCGCGCGCGGCCAGCACTTCTTCACGCTGCTCCAAACGCTCGGAGAGGATCGGGTGCTGCTGGGCACGACCAAGACGGGGGCGGTCTATCGGCGCAACGGCAACGCGCCCCAAAGTCATGAGTGAGCCGAGATGAGTGAGCCTGTGGCGGGGCGGGACGCGCCGGCGGGGCGCGTCGGGCTGCACGAGATCTTCCTCGTCTTCCTCACGATCGGCACCACGAGCATCGGCGGCGGCATCGTCGCCTATCTGCGGCGCAGCCTGGTCGGCAAGAAAGGATGGCTCGGCGATGCGGAGTTCGTCCGCATGCTCTCGATGTGCCAGGCGCTGCCGGGCCTCAACGGAACCAACATGGCGATCCTGATGGGCGACCGGCTGCGTGGCGCCCGCGGCGCGCTCGCCGCGATCGTCGGCATCTGCCTGCCAGGCGGGCTGATCATGACCGCCACGGGGTTCATCTACGCCCGCCGCGGCGACCACGCGATCGTCACCGTGCTGCTCGCCGCCGTCGCCGCCGCCGCGGTCGGCATCACCTTCTTCGTGGCGGCCGACCTCGGGCGGAAATCGCTCAAGGGATCGGCCGACCTCGTCTTCGTGGCGCTGACCGCGATCGCGGTGAACGTGCTGCATCTTTCCGTGCTGGTGGCGCTGCTCGTGGTGGGCGCGCTCGCGATCTGGTGGCGCCGGCCGCGCGGCGCGGCGCCGGCGCCAGCGGGGGCCCGCGAATGAAGCAGCTCCCCGCGCTCGCCGCCGTCTTCGCCTATCTCTCGCTGCTGACGGTGGGCGGGGGAATGGCCGCCTTCCCCGAGATGAAGACGCTCACGGTCGATGTCCATCACTGGCTGACCTTCCCCGAGCTCATTCATTTCTACAGCGTCGGCCAGCTTTCGCCGGGGCCGAACATGATGATGGTCGCCGCGGTGGGCGAATGGGTCGCGGGCCCCGTGGGCGCGCTCACCGTGGTCGTCGCCTTCTTCCTCCCCACCGCGCTGCTCACCTTCGGAGTCGGGCGGGCCTGGGGCCGGCTCGAGCATTGGCCCTGGCGGACGGCGGTGCAGCGCGGGCTCGCACCCGTCTCCATCGGGCTCCTGCTCGCCGGCTCGATCAGCATGGCGCGGGGCGCCGTGCACGGCTGGGTCAATGGCGGCATGGCCTTCGCCGTCTTCGCGCTCCTGATGACGACGCGGCTCAATCCCGCGCTGCTGATCCTCTGCGCCGCCTCGGTGGGCCTCGTCCGCTTTCTTGCTCATTGACCGGCAGAGAACCGTTTCCTCCGGCGCCGCCCCATGGGAGCATGGGAGCCCGGCCAAAGGCCGGATGGAGCAAGCGCATGGCCCTCGACGCCATCGATCTGAAGATCCTCGGCGAGGTGCAGAAGGACGCGACGCTGCCGGTGGCCGCGATCGCCGAGCGGGTCGGGCTGACCGCGACCCCCTGCTGGCGGCGCATCCAGCGGCTCGAGACGGAAGGCTATATCCGCCGGCGCGTCGCACTGCTCGATGCGAAGAGCCTCAATGTCGGCGTCACCGTCTTTATCGCCGTCCGCACCAACCAGCACAACGAGCGCTGGCTGAAGCAGTTTCACGATGCCGTGGCGAGCATGCCCGAGGTGGTGGATTTCTTCCGCATGAGCGGCGAGATCGACTACCTGATCCGCGCCGTGCTCCCGGACATCGAGGCGTATGACGGACTCTACAAACGCCTGATCGCGCAGGTCGATATCGAGGACGTGTCCTCGATGTTCGCGATGGAGCAGATCAAGTCCACGACCGAGCTGCCGCTCGGCTATGCGCGGGTGGTGCGATAGCGCTCCTCGGCCGCGGCGGGAACCGGGCGCACGCGGTTGACGACCATCCGCTCGTGCAGCCTTCGGATGGCGGAGGAGCCGGTGGTCGTGCAGAGGAAGGGGAAGAGCCCGTGCACGAAGCAGGCGAGGCCACCCCCGATCATGGCAGCGGCGAAGCTCGACGCCGAGTGGAGATGCTGGAGGTAGGTCTCGCCGACCGAGCGCGGATGGTCAGTGAAGGAGAGGTGCGGCATGGGCGGTGCTCCCGGTGATGGCGGCAGGGAGC
This sequence comes from uncultured Pseudomonadota bacterium, assembly GCA_963745975.1. Classification (GTDB taxonomy): domain Bacteria; phylum Pseudomonadota; class Alphaproteobacteria; order Acetobacterales; family Acetobacteraceae; genus JAKAWQ01. Next base: position 6,590 of record CAVUZJ010000004.1, on the reverse strand, counting down.
GAATCCTATGCGCTGTCGGGCGGAATTTGTTTCCAAAGTTGCCGAGGATTCTGCTGATCGGGCAATGTGCATCTTCGAGCGGCCCGGATCGGGGATGGATCTTGCGTGCTCGATTTCGCCGATGCGGGGATTGACGAGCGGACGGCCGCTCCCTTGACTGGAAGGCAAGCGCGCCGGACGGAAAGGAAATTCCCGACGATGGACGACGAAATCGCCGCAACGCTCGGCCAATGGCGCCGCCACCTTCACGCGCACCCGGAGCTTTCCACCGAGGAGCGCGAGACGGCTGCCTTCGTCGCGGCGCGGCTCGCGGAGCTCGGCATCCCGTTCGTTGCCGGCGTCGGCGGGCACGGGGTGGTCGCCACTATCGCCCGGCCCGGCTCGGAGCGCTCGGTCGCGTTGCGCGCCGACATGGACGCGCTGCCGATCCCCGAGGAGACCAACCTCGCCTATGCCTCGACGCGGCCGGGGGTGATGCACGCCTGCGGCCATGACGGACACACGACCTCGCTGCTCGGCGCGGCGCGGCTGCTCGCGCGCGACGCGACCTGGCGGGGGACCATCCGGTTGATCTTCCAGCCGGCCGAGGAAGGCGGCGGCGGGGCACGCGCGATGCTCGCCGACGGGCTGATCGAGCGCTTTCCCTTCGAGCGCATCTTCGCCTTCCACAACTGGCCCGGGCTCGAAGCGGGCACGGTGATGCTGCATCCGGGCCCGGTGATGGCGGCGGGCCAGCGCTTCGCCATCACACTGCACGGCAAGGCCGGGCACGCGGCGCTGCCGCATCTGGCGAGGGACCCGATGGTGGCGGCCGGCCATCTGCTGCTGGCCCTGCAATCGATCGTCTCGCGCAACGTGAGCCCGCTCGACCCGGCGGTGCTGACGGTGGGGATGCTCGAAGCCGGCAATGCGCCGAACCAGATTCCGGAAACCGCGACGCTGCGCGGCACGTTCCGCACTTATCGCGGCGAAGTGCACGAATTGATCGGCGCCGCGGTCCGGCGCATCGCCGACGGCGTGGCCGCGACCTTCGCCATGACGGCGGAGGTCAACATGACGCTCATCGGCGCCGCCACCGTCAACACGAAGGAAGAGGCGGATCTAGCGGCCGGGGCCGCCATGGCGGCAGGGCTTGAAGTGCGGCGCGACCTCGAGCCGAGCATGACCGGCGAGGACTTCGCCTGGTACCTGCAAAAGAAGCCGGGCGCCTTCGCCTGGATCGGCAACGGGCCGAACGAGGGCGGGCGGGACCTGCACAGCCCCCATTACGACTTCAACGACGCGATCCTCCCCGCGGCGGCGAGCTATCTCGCGGCCGCGGCGCGGGCGGCGCTCGCCGAATAGCGCTCGTCAGCCGATGCGCGTGAAGACGTGGTTGCGGGTGCGGCCGCCGCTCACGGTGAGCGAGAGCACGGCGCCGTCCCGAGCGCGGTCGAGCCGGACGTCGAACCAGCTCCGATAGAGCTGGCTGGGCGTGAGGATGCGGACGATGTCGTCGGCGACGGCGAGGACCTCCCACGGGCCCGCATTGACGAAGGGGCCGGCGGCGCGCGCGGTGATGCTTCCCTTTGGGCCGCCATTGGCGTCCGGCGCGAGCGTCCAGGTCGCGCCGACCTCGTCGCATTCGTAGCGGCCGGGAAGGTCGGCGGGCAGCACCGGCGCCGGGGGCGCGCGGCGGAAGAGTCGCGCGGGCTCGCCGACGAGCAGGCCATCGGCGGCGGGAACCGCGGTGAACTCGAAGCTGCTCGCATCCGCGATGAGCCGGCCGTCGGGCTCGGCGATGAGGCGAAAGGGAACGCCGTTCGCGGTGAGCTGCAAGGCGCCGGCCGGGCCCGGCTCGATGTCCACGCTGGCTGGTAGGGTGGGATCGAAATACCGGCCGGCAAGGCGCTCGAGCACCTCCGGAGCCGGCGGCGGCGGAAGCGGATGAAGCTGGCGCTCGGCCTCGAGCGCGGCCTCGGCGGCCTCGCGGGCGAGCCGGTAGGGGACGATGCTGCCGAGATTGGCGATGCAGATGACCGTGAGGTCGCGCTCGGGGATGCGCAGGAACTCGGTGCGATAGCCGGGCCAGAGCCCGCCATGGCTCACGGTGGTAACGCCGCGCCATTCCTGGACGGCGAGGCCGCGCGCATAGGCGCTGGACCTCCCATCGGTGAGCGGCGCCTGCTCGGCGAGTGAAGCGGGAAGCGCCTTGCCTCCCACCTGGCCGGTCGTGAAATTGCGGTCCCAGAGCGCGAGATCCTCGACCGAGGAGACGAGGCCGCCCTCGCCGCCCAGGGGGAAGCCGTGCGCGGCCTTGACGAAGCCGCCGCCCTCGGCGGGGAAGTAGCCGGTGGCGAGGCCAGGCACGGTCTCGGCGGTCGAGGCGACGAGGCGCGAGCGCGTCATGCCGAGGGGGACGAGGATCCGGCGCGCGACGTAGCTCCCGAGCGGTTCGCCGGCGAGCTTCTCGACGACCCGGCCGAGGAGCAGAAAATTGGTGTTGCTGTAGAGGAACCGGCTTCCGGGCGCGAAGTTGAGGCCGCGCTGCAAACCGATCACGTGGAGGATGTCCGCGAGCGCGCACGGCGCGCGGAGGTCCATGCCGCCGAGGCGCATCAGCTCGAGAAAATCCCTGATGCCGCTGGTGTTGCGCATCAGATGGTCGATCGTGATCGGGGCGCCGAAATCGGGCAGCTCGGGCAGATGCGCGTGGATCTCGTCGGCGAGCGCGAGCTTTCCCTCCTCGGCGAGCAGCAGCGCGGCGGTGCAGGTGAACTGCTTGGTGACCGAGGCGATGCGGAAGGTCGTCTCGGCGCCGATGGGAACGCCGAGATCGAGATTGGCGAGGCCGGCGCTGCGATGCGCGAGAAGCGCGCCGGCGCGCGCCACGCCGATCGTGCAGCCGGGCGTGGTTGCTGCGCTCCAGGGAGCGAGTAGATGGTCGATGCGGCGCTCGAGCCGCAGACGATCGAGATCTTGCACGGGAGCTCCGCCGCCTTGTTGCGCCGCACCATCCGACGGCGTCGGCCGCGCCGCAAGCCGCCGCTCGGGCGCCCGGTTTGTATGGCGGCCGCTCAGCGTCCTTCGGAGGGGCGGAGCCAGCTCCGGTCGGCGGGCTGGGTTTCGTGGCGGGCAACGCCGGGCGGAAGCTGCACCCACCTTTGCGCGCTCCGCGTCCAGACATGGACCGTGGGCGCCAGATCCGACGTGTCGTCCAGCGTTCCCGGCTTGACGTTGATGTTCCCCGAGAGCTGGCCGGGCGTATGGTAGAGGCAAGTCCCGCACGCCGGACAGAACCAGCCGGTGACGATGCGGCCGCTCTCGCCGGCACGCGCGAAGGATTTGGGCACCCCATCGAGCAGGCGGAACCTCTCCGCCGGGAGGACCAGCGCCATGGCGAAGGCGCTGCCGGATTGGCGCTGGCACTCAAGGCAGTGGCACGCATAGACGACGGTCGCCGGGCCGGTAATCTCGTAGCGGATAGCCCCGCATTGGCAGCCGCCGCGCCGCACCTCACTCATCGAGCACCCTCCCGGACCTCGCCACTCTCCTGCCATGGGAGGTGCGAACGGCCAAGGGCCGCGCGGCGTCGAAGGAGGGCTCCTTCCTTGCCGGGCGATGGAAGGCATGCTCTCATCCGTCCGCGGGCAACGAGAAAATCGGGGAGGAGAAAATGCGAGCCTTGCTCTTAGGCGTGGCGCCATTGGCCGTTGCGATGCCGGCGTTCGCCGGCGGATTTACCGTGACCAGCCCGGACTTCGCCAATGGCAGCACGATCCCGATGGCCCAGGTGTTGAACGAGGGCGGCTGCACGGGGCAGAGCATTTCCCCCGCGCTCTCCTGGTCCGGCGAGCCGGCCGGGACGAAGAGCTTCGCGATCACCATGTACGATCCCAATGCGCCGACCGGAAGCGGCTGGTGGCACTGGACCGTCTTCAACATCCCCCCCACCGTGCACAGTCTTGCGGCAGGCGCGGGCGACGCGGGATCAGCCTCGCTGCCGGCGGGCGCGGGCGAGGGGCGGACCGATTTCGGGTTCTCGCATTATGGCGGGCCGTGCCCGCCGGTCGGCGACTCGCCGCACCATTACGAGATCACGGTGTTCGCCGTGAAGGTCGCGCAGCTTCCGCTCAATGCCGAGTCCTCGGGCGGGATGGTGGGATTCGTGCTTCACTTCAACACGCTCGCGACGGCGCAGACGGTCGGGCTCTACGGCCGGCCGAAGTGAGGGGAGGAGACCGATATGGCAAGTGCCAAGGAGCTGAAGGCAAGACGGGCGGCGCCGCTGGCGACCCCGGGCGGGCTCGGGGCGAACGCGGTCAAGGACATCTCGGCCGCGATGAACGCGCTGCTCGCCGACATGTTCGCGCTCTACCTGAAGACGAAGAACTTCCACTGGCACGTCTCCGGCCCGCATTTCCGCGATTATCATTTGTTGCTCGACGAGCAGGGCAGCCAGATCTTCGCCGCCACCGACGACATTGCCGAGCGGGTGCGCAAGATCGGCGGCATGACGCTGCGCTCGATCGGACATATCGGGCGGCTGCAGCGCATCCCCGATAATGACGCGGAGTATGTGACGGCCGAGGACATGCTGGCCGAGCTCAAGGAAGACAACGCGCAGCTGGTTCAGCACCTGCGCGCCACGCACGGCGTCTGCGACGAGCACGGGGACTTGGCGGGCGCGAGCATGATCGAGAACTGGATCGACGAGGCGGAACGGCGCGTCTGGTTCCTCTTCGAGGCGACGCGGCGCGGCGAGCCGGGCTGACCGGCCCGCGCGCTCCGCCGCGGCGCTGCCGTCCGGGAGAACCTCCGCCCGGGAGTTGATCAGGATCAAGGCGCCCGCGCCCGGCAAGGGGAAAATAGCGGGCGAAGGAGATCCCGATCATGAACGACGATCTGCAATTGCAGCAGCGCGTGCTCGACGAGCTCGAATTCGAGCCGAGCGTCGCGGCGGCGCATATCGGCGTGAGCGTCCGCCAGGGCGTGGTGACGCTGACCGGCCATGTCGGCAGCTATACGGAGAAATATGCGGCCGAGCGCGCCGCGCGCAGGGTCAAGGGCGTCAAGGCGGTGGCGATGGAGCTCGATGTGCGGCTGGCCGAGGACCGCAAAATCGCCGACGACGAGATCGCCGAGCGGGCCGTGCGCATCCTGGGCTGGGATGTCTCGGTGCCGGCCGAGAAGATCAGTGTCCGGGTCGAGCACGGCATGGTCTCGCTGGGCGGCGAGGTGGAGTGGCAATTTCAGCGCAGCGCCGCCGAGCACGACATCCGCAAGCTGAGCGGCGTGCGGGCGGTGATCAACAACATCACGCTCGCACCGCAGGTCCAGGCGGAGGACGTGCACGCGAAGATCCGTGCCGCATTGGAGCGCAATGCGGAGGTTGAGGCGAACAATATCGTCGTCGGCGTGACCGGAGGCAAGGTGACGCTGACCGGCCGTGTCGGCGATTGGACCGAACGGGAGGAGATCGTTCGGGCCGCGTGGGCGGCGCCCGGAGTGACCGAGGTGTACGACGAGCTGGTTGTGGCAGCCGCGTGAAGAGCGGGACTGACCTCTCGCAGCAACGGTTGGGCAACCTATTTCCTTGGGTTGCGGGGGGACGATGAGGCGAAGAGCTCCCCGCCCGTAACGCAGTGGCAAATGGAGGATACAAATGGCTCAGATGCCGGTTGAGAAAAAGCAAGCACCCGTGGCGCGCGCGCCCGATCCCTTCCTGGCACTCCGGGGCGAGATGGACCGCCTGTTCGATCGTTTCACGTCCGGCTTCGGGTTCCCCTCGTTGCGCCGGATGATGGATCTCGAGCCGGCCTGGCGGACGGAGTGGCCGCTCCGGGACGGCGTGCCGGCCGTGGACGTCGCCGAGAGCGCAACCGCCTACAAGATCACGGCGGAGCTTCCCGGCATGGCGGAGAAAGATATCGAGGTATCGCTCACCGAGGATACGCTCACGATCAAGGGCGAGAAGCGCCAGGAGCACGAGGAGAAGGACGAGAACCGCTATCTCTCCGAGCGTTCCTACGGGTCCTTCCAACGGAGCTTCAGCCTGCCGAGCGGCGTCGATCGCGACAAGCTCGCCGCGACTTTCGCCAACGGCGTCCTTACCGTCACGCTGCCGAAGACGCCCGAGGCGCAGAAGCAGGAAAAGAAGATCGAGGTCAAAGCGGGCTGAGGATCGGGGATTCGAGCGCGCTCAGCGCAAGCGGGCGCGCTCGCGTTCTCCTAGAGCGTGTTCACACTGACTGAACACGCTCTAAGTTGTTTTTGCGAGCGGATTCACGCGCCCCTGGATCGCTTCGCAATTCCAGTCAGGCGCGATCCGCTCTAATGCGTGATCAGAAGCGGTAGCAGGCTCGTGCCGACGACGGTGCGCGTGGCGCCGCCGAAGAGCGCCTCGCGCCACGGCGCTTGGCCGTAGGCGCCGATGACGAGCAGGTCCGCCCCTTCCTCGCGGCGGCCGCGAGGAGCTGGCCGCCCGATCCCACGGGCGGGACTTTGAGGACATTGCGCACGGTCGCGCTGACGCCGTGCATGCCGAGATAGTCCCCTATTGATTGGGCGCTCCCCGCGTCGGCTTCGCCGACCTCGATGATGAAGGTCTG
>CAVUZJ010000003.1:0-85320 GCA_963745975.1 uncultured Pseudomonadota bacterium | reverse complement strand
GGCCAACCGGGCGGGCCGGCCTATAGCCCAGGCAACTGGTTCGTGTACGACAATATCTTGCTTCCGAACCTCGATCCGGCGCTCGACGACCTCGGCCTGCTTCTGGGTTATGTCTCGGGTCCCAGTCCCTTCGAATACGCCAATATTTCTGCAATCATCGGCGGCGGCGGAACCTATGGGCTTTACGAATATGAGCCTACCGAGACCCTCGCCACCGAAGACCTGACCTTGACCGCCGTACCGGCTCCCCCAAGCTGGACGGTGCTGATCACAGGTCTCATCGGTCTTGGATTTATCGCTTATCGTCGCCCCAAGAAGAATTCTTCCGCACTCGCGGCCGTCTGATCTCGGATTCTGTCTCGGAACGATATGAGCCTGTTCAGGGCGTGGGGCGACCTCGCGCCGCGCTGCCCGCCACTCGGCCGGCGGTGCTCTCGATAGACCGTCGCTCTGTCCCCTTGGCCATGGCGCCCTCGATGCAACCGGCGGAGCCCGGGCCCCGCCGCATCAGAGGACTTCCCAGTGAAAAAGCCTCCGACCGTTTGCAGCTCCCGCATCCCGCGCAGGACGAATCTCCCATTGCGTTATTGTGTAAAATGCGTATTTAACGCATAACATCGGGAGCGGACCATGGAAGCCAACGCTTCGGCCTTTGTACGCAATTTCGGCCACTATCAGGATGCGGCGATCAAGGAGCCGGTGGTCGTCAAGAGCCACAACCGGGTGGTCGGGGTGTTTCTCTCGGCCGACGATTACGAACGTTTGCGGCGCGCAGTCCGACAGGTCCACCGTGCCGGCGAGCTACCGGCCGAGGTCCGCAGCGCGATCGACGAAGCGGCTTATCCCACGGATGAGGAGTTCGCGGCGTCCGGCCTGTGATCGTGCCGCCCCCGTTACCGGGGGCGATCGTTCACTTCTCGTTTCTCTGGGCTGATGAGGCCGCGCGCGGTTTGGTCGACGGACGCAAAGACCGTCCCTGCGTCATCCTCGCCGTGTTCGGACAGGAACCTGACGCGAAGAGGGTTGTCTTGGCTCCCATCACGCATCGGGCACCGAGCGATCCCGAGGCGGCGATCGCGCTACCAGCCAACCTGAAGCCTTTGCTGGGCCTGGACGACGCGCCGGCCTGGATCGTGGTCACGGAAATCAACGTTTCCGACTGGCCGGGCTTTGATCTCAGGCCCGTCCCCGGAAAGCCGGGCGCCTACTATCATGGCCGGCTGCCGGCCGGTCTCTATGCGGCCGTGCGCGAACGCGCGCAGCGTCTCGACGATGCCGGCAAATTGCGCCGCGTCTCGCGGAGTTAGAGGCGGGAAGGCGACGTTGAATTGAAGACTAGGACTTGTCTTGCAGGTCAAAACGGACCCGGGCCCAACAAGCGCCAGAGCCGGATGGGGTCGCGGGCACTTACCCATCCCGCTCGAGCCCCTTAAAGACGACGCCCTGCCTCCCGGCTCCCGACCGGGGCCCGCCGCGTCGGAGGACCAGCCAGTATCGCCAGCCTGCCAGATTGCCACGCCAAGAGAGTTCCGGTTGGGCGCCGAAACAAAGGCAAGTATTCGGCCCGTCGTCGACCTCTTCAAAAACCAAGTCAAATCCCCCGCCCGCGCCGCGAGAACTCCAATCGTGTAACCACAACTCAGGAATTACCTGAAAAACTTGTCATAGTGGACCTTACGCGGCGATCTACTGATCGCCGCGAGTCAGACCCACCACAAGATGCTGAGCCAGGGGTGACGGCAGAAGATCGCTTGACGCATTGAATATTGAGCGCCACATTGCGCTAATCGAGCAACATTACGCTGAGAACCAATGACCATAGCCCCGGACCGGTGCCGCGCCGCGCGAAGCCTCTTCGCAATGTCCCGGCAGGAGTTGGCCAACGCCAGCGGCGTAAGTCTCCGGACGATCACCAGCTTTGAAGACACAACCGACCGGGTGCCAACTGCCGCCAATCTCGCGGCGATCCGAACCGCCCTGCAACAGCTTGGCGTCGTGTTCACCCATGCCGGTGTGGAATGGGTGCCTCCGTTTACCGAACAGCAAGTGCGTGTGATTCGGGCGCTTCAGGTTCGGAACGGCCCACGCATGGCAACCGTAGCTGACGTTATGGTCGAAACCGGGTGTTCGCGGGGCGATCTCGAAGCTTTAGCCGAACTCCAAATTATCACCGGAATCGATGGCTTCCCGCTGCTGACCGCGATTGGTCTGCATATTCTGGCGCTTCTACAGGGCTACGAAGCCCGCATGTTGGCTCGCAGGGCGAAATATGCACCGATCAATTATACCGTCTTGCTCGATGATAAATCGGTGTTTCACGCCCAGACCGCGACCGTGTTTCGCATCAAAGATGACGGGACGTTAACCGTGCTGTTTCCGGCCGGCCTTGGTGAAGACGAGCTTGACCAAGTCATGGCGGGAGCGCGGGAAGCCCTGCGGCAGGAGCGCGAACGTGATCCTCGGATGGTGGGAAAGTTCGTCTGGGCACCCGCTTAATGTGTCGCACACTACGACTCCATGCCCTTCAGACCTGAAACCATACGAGGGAACTATGGCCGCCGCGCCGCGTCTCACGGAGAGATTTACCGAACTCGCGGCGCAATTTGTCGCAGTCGAGGCGAGCAAACGACATGAGCGGTCTGCATTTATGGAGGGGGACTGGGTCGATAACGGCCTTTTCCTCAACTGGAAGGTCAAGGCGCGTGATCTGATTTCCAAGGTCTGCGGAAAGGAATCCGAGCACTACAAGGAATTCGAAAAACATGAAAAGGCATACGTAGGCGCTACCAACTACAGCATATTGCAAAACCTTAAGCCGATCTTTTTCGCTGTAAAGGAGGACTACGAAAAAGGCTATCTGAGCTCGACCGGAAATCCGGTGGAAGCAGAGGCCTTCGGCAGTATGACGTTGCCCCCGCCGTTTAATCCGGGCTGAACTGGAGTCTGGCCCTTTTGGGAAGGACCAGACGATGAAGCGTTCGCGGTTTACGGAAGAGCAGATCATTGGGGTGCTGAAGGAGCACGAGCTGGGTGCGAAGACGGCGGACCTCTGCCGGAAGCACGGGATCAGCGAGGCGACGTTCTACAATTGGAAGAGCAAGTACGGGGGCATGGAGGTCTCCGAAGCCAGGCGGCTGAGCGCCCTGGAGACGGAAAATGCCAAGCTGAAGAAGCTGTTGGCGGACGCCATGCTCGACAACGCCGCCTTGAAGGATCTGCTGGGAAAAAAATGGTGACGCCCGCCGTGAAGCGGGAGGCTGTCGCCCATCTCAGGACGACGCACGAGATGAGCGAGCGGCGGGCGTGCCAAGTGATCGGCTGCGCGCGTATGACGGTCCGTTACCGGTCTCGGCGGCCCGACGATCCCAAGCTGCGTGAGCGGCTTGTCGCGCTCGCCCGGGAACGCCGCCGCTTTGGCTACCGTCGCCTGCTCATCTTCCTGCACCGGGAGGGCTTTGTTGTGAACCACAAGCGGCTATTTCGCATCTATCGCGAAGAACGTCTCGTGGTGCGCAAACGAGGCGGCCGCAAAAGGGCTGTGGGCACAAGGACGCCCATGCCGGTTCCGGCGCTGCCACACGATTTGTGGGTGCTGGACTTCGTGTCCGACCAGCTCAACTCTGGGCGCCGCTTCCGCATCCTGGCGATCTCCGACGTCTGCACTCGGCAATGCTTGGCCACGATCGCCGACTTCTCTCTGTCGGGCAGAAGAGTCGCCCGTGAGCTTGATCTTCTCATCGCACGCCACGGCAAGCCCAAGACAGTCGGCAGCGACAACGGCACGGAACTGACCAGCAACGCGATCCTGTCATGGACGGCAGAGACCGGCGTCGGCTGGCACTACATCGATCCCGGTAAGCCCGTGCAGAACGCCTTCATCGAGAGCTTCAACGGCCGGCTGCGCGACGAGCTCTTGAACGAAACCTTGTTCACTTCGCTCGCCCAGGCGCGCGCAGCCCTCGAGGAATGGCGTCGCGACTACAACACCGTGCGGCCCCATTCTCGCATCGCCTGGCTAACGCCGGCCGCCTATGCCGCCAAATTCTCACCGCAACGGGCCATGACGCTCCGTATCGACGGCTCCGCGCCGTGGCCCGTTGCTACGTCGGAGCAGATGGGCAAAATCACCGGTCAGACTCCAGCCCTCGCTGGATAAAAGTCGGGGGCAACGTCAGCCGCGCATCACCGTCATCTGACCGGCTGCCCCCTTTTGCGCCGGCCGCCGCCCCAGGCACCCCGCGCCAATCACTCCGCCGCCACCCGCGCCGCGCCGGCCGCCACCGCCTCCTGGATCACCCCCCACACCGCCGCGACATCCGCCGCCTCGGTCGCCAGCGCCCCGATCGAAACCCGCACCATCCAGCGCCCGTCGATCACCGCCGGCGTCAGATAGGCCGCCCCCGATCCGTTCACCACCTCGGCCCAGCCGGTGGTATGCGCATCCAGCGCCGCACCCTCCAGCCCCGCCGGCTCATGGCGCAGGCACACGGTCTGCAAATGCACCGGAGCCAGCACACGCCAGCCGGGCGTCGCCACCGCCGCACCCGCCAGCCAGCGCGCATTCGCCATGTCCCGCCGCAACCGCGCCTGCAGCCCCGCCACCCCCTGCTCGCGGATCACGAACCACAGCTTCAGCGCGCGGAACCGCCGGCCAAGCGGAATCCCCCAGTCGCGCAGGTTCTTCACCTCCCCGTCCACCGAGGATTGCAGGAAGCTCGGGTTGGTCGACATCACCCGCATCAGGTGCTCCGGATCGCGCACGTAATAGAGCGAGCAGTCGAACGGCGCGCCCAGCCATTTGTGCGCGTTGATCACCAGGCTGTCGGCGCCCTCGATCCCCTCCCACATCCAGCGGCACTCCGGCAGGATCATCGCACTGCCGGCCATCGCCGCATCGACATGCAGCCATACGCCATGCCGCCCAGCGATCGTTGCGATCGCAGCAATCGGATCGATCGCCGTGGTCGCGGTGGTGCCGACGCTCGCAACGATGGCGCAAGGCAGGCGCCCGCGCGCGAGATCCTCCTCCAGCATCCGCGCCAGCGCATCGGCCCGCATCGCGAACGTCTCGTCGAACGGCACCAGGCGCAGATTGTCGCGGCCGAACCCGGCCAGCAGCGCGCCCTTGTCCACCGAGCTGTGGGCATGCGCCGAGACATAGACGCACGGCACCCGCGCCTCGCCCTGCAACCCGCCGCGCGCCAGCGCGAACCCGGTCGCCCGCTCGCGCGCTGAGATCAGCGCGACCAGCGTGCTGGTCGAGGCGGTGTCCTGGATCACCCCGCTCCAACCCGCCGACAGCCCCAGCATCTGCCGCAACCAGTCGGTCACCACCTCCTCGATCTCGGTCAGCGCCGGGCTCGACTGCCAGGAAAGCCCGATCACGCCGAGGCCGGTGCTCACCAGATCGCCCAGGATGCCGGCAGGCAGCGCGTTGGCCGGGAAGTAGCCGAAGAAGCGCGGGTGCTGCCAGAGCGACAGGCCCGGCAGCACGACCCGGTCGAGATCGGCGATCACCGCGCCGAAATCCTCCGGCTGCTCCGGCGGAGCCGCCGGCAGCAGCGCGCGCACCTCGCCCGGCCGGGTCCGCGCCATTACCGGCCGGTCGGCCAGCCCTTCCTGATAGTCGGCCAACCAGTCGATCAGCCGGTGGCCGTGGCGGCGGAACTCCTCAGGGGTCATGGCGCGATCCTTCCGGGCGGTGGGGCGCCGAAACCGGCCGAGGCTTCCCGCCGCCGCCCGCCTGCGCCAGGATCATGACCGATCAGGGAACGGAGCGCGACATGCGGAACGTGGAGCAGGTCTGGCAGCTGGTGGACGACAAGCGGGAAGAGTTCGAGGCCCTCAGCGACCGCGTCTGGGGCATGCCGGAGCTCAACTTCAAGGAAGTCCGCTCGGCCGCCGAGCATAAGGCCATGCTGGAGCGCCACGGGTTCCGCATCGCGGAGAATCTCGCCGGCATCCCGACCGCCATCATGGGCGAGGCCGGCGAGGAAGGGCCGGTCATCGCGATCCTCGGCGAATACGATGCGCTGCCCGGGCTGAGCCAGGAGGCGGGCGTCGCCGAGCATCGTCCGCTGGAGCGGAGCGGCTCGGGGCATGGCTGCGGGCACAATCTGCTGGGCTCCGCGTCCCTCCTCGCCGCGACCGCGGTCAAGGACTGGCTGGCGGCGAACGGGGTGAAAGGCCGCGTGCGCTACTATGGCTGCCCGGCGGAAGAGGGCGGTGCCGCCAAGACCTTCATGGTGCGCGACGGCGTCTTCAAGGACGTCGATATCGCGATCTCCTGGCATCCCGCGCCGCTTTCGGGCGTCAACGAGGCGAAGTCGCTCGCCATCCTCCAGCTCGATTTCAGCTTCACCGGCCGTGCCTCGCATGCCGCCGCCGCTCCGCATCTCGGCCGCTCGGCGCTCGACGCGGTGGAGCTGATGAATATCGGCGTCAACTACATGCGCGAGCACATGCCGAGCGACGCCCGCGTCCATTACGCGGTGCTCGATGCCGGCGGCATCGCGCCGAACGTCGTGCAGGCGAGCGCCAAGGTGCGCTATCTCGTGCGCGCCGCGGAGTTGCCGGCGCTCTGGAGACTCGTCGAGCGGGTCAAGAAGATTGCCGAAGGGGCCGCGCTCATGACGGAGACGAGGGTCACCTCCGCGGTCAACAGCGCGATGTCCAACCTGCTCGGCAACAAGGTGCTCGAGCAGGCGATGGACGACAATTTCCGCCGTCTCGGGCCGCCGGAATTCGATGCGGAGGATCGCGCCTTCGCGCGCCGGATCCAGGCGACGGTGACGGAGGAGGACATCGCCTCCGCCTTTCGCCGCTTCGGCATTCCGCCGACCGACGCTCCGCTCTGCGACGCGATCGTGCCGCTCGACGCCGTGGGCGCCGATATGCGCGGCTCGACCGATGTCGGCGACGTGAGCTGGGCGGTCCCTACCGTGCAGGCGCGCGGGGCGACCTACGCCATCGGCACGCCCGGGCATTCCTGGCAGCTCACCGCGCAGGGCAAGACGCCGGCCGCGCACAAGGGCATGGTGCACGTGGCGAAAGTGATGGCCGGCACCGCGGTGGATGTGCTGCAGGACGCCGCGCTGATCGAGCGCGCGAAGGCCGAGCATCAGGCGCGCCTCGCCCGCACCCCCTATGTCTGCCCGCTGCCGGACGGCATGAAGCCCGCCTTCGACATGGCCGGGTGACGCCACCCGCTCGCGGTCGAGCATGACCAGGTGATGATTGATGGTTTCGCGGGTGCCGTCGTTCCGGAACCGGGCGAACCGGGCGCAAGTGGTCCGGTGCGGCGGGAAGTGCCTGGGCAGCATCCGTCATGGGCAGCCACCGCGCAGGACGAAGAAGATGGCGTCGACCACTTCGCGCATCGGCAGCTCACGGTCGGCATGTGCAGCATAATGACAGCAGGAGATCGGAGCAGCCACGCTTCCAACTTGTAAGCCGGTCCCGATGGTCCTCGCCGTGGGGCCACGGCAAAACAGCGGGACATCCCCGCAAAGCCATTGACCCGCATTCCCCGGATGAAGCCACGATTTTGAGGGCGCTTGCGGCAGTTCCGGATCGAAATCCAGCATCTCGTGGGGGATCGAACGGGGCGGTGACGGCGATTTGTCGTTGCTCAAGCGTTCGGAATGCGCGACCCTGACCCGCAATCGCCGGAATCCGGCGAATGTCGGCTAGGAGGATGGGGATGAAACGATCCATTTTCGCATTATCAACCATGCTTGTTGTTTTCGTAGCCGTCTTGGCTGTGCTCGTGCTGTACCCGGTACGCAAGGCCAAGGCTGCGCCCAACGTCTGCCCGAAGTTGAACGAGACGCTGAACGGCAACTACGGCTTAGTGGCACCGGGAAACGCTGGCAGCACTGGGTGGAACTTCTCCATGTTGGCGAACTTCAACGGCTCCGGAACCTTTAACGGCAGTCACGTGCACGTCGCCCGAGGGAAGGCTTCGGTTCCCGGAAGCGACGGGAGCTTTTTGGGTGCTGCGTACAGCGTGGGTTCGGATTGCAAGTTCGCTGCGCACACCAACAAATTGGAAGTCTTTGGCAACTCCGACATGTATTTGGAAGGCATCGCCGTCAGGGGTGGCAACGAAGTGATAGGAACCTGGCAAAGCGGTGATCAATCAGGAACCTTCGACGTCAAGAACGTCGTGTCGTATTGAAGCGGAATTGTTTTGATTGAACCGATCTCGTCAGAACGTGTGATGCATTGCCAAAAGGAAGTCTAGCGCAATGCTGTGGTAAACCGCTGATTCGCTGGCGGGGACGACGAGTCGATTGGCGTGATGGTGTGGCGACGACCCTGGCCACGCAGATGGTCTCACTTGCCGGCGGGTGCGTTGTTGCCCGCTTTGGCCTCGCTTTTGCGCCTGCGTAGTTGCGAAATCGCAACGCCATCATAGCCGAGGCTGGCGATCTGCCGTGCCGGGGGCACGCAATGGGGAGCACCCAACTGGCCCGACACGACGACGACCACCGGCCCTTTGCCCTGCGGCGGCAGAAATTCGTTCCAGTGGGTCTATGAGACGTACGGCCGCGATCGCGCTGATTATCGCCGTCCTCACCTTCTTCCTTACGCACCAGGGCAGACGCAAGGACTGACCCGGCCGGTATCGGAAAGCCCTGGGCCGGCCGCTCGAATTCTCGCTCCGGTCAGAACGAGCCGACGAGGGAGCCGAGTGCGACGACGGCGACGAGTGCCAGGATGGGCCCCAGGATCACGGTCATGACGATCGTGCCATACGCCTCGCGGTGCGTCGTGCCGCAAACGCTGAGCAAGGCGACGACCGCACCGTTGTGGGGCAGGGCATCGAGGGTGCCGGAGGCCATGACCGCGACGCGATGGAGGAGGTCGGGGCTGATGCCGTGCTCGGCGGCGAGATGCATATAGGTCGGTCCGAGCGCCCCGAGCGCGATGGTCATGCCGCCGGAAGCGGAGCCGGTCAGCGCCGAGAGCAAATTGACCGAAACGGCGAGCGAGACGAGCGGGCCGCCGCCGATGCCGAGCACCCAGCCTTTCACCTGCTCGAAGGCCGGCATCGCGGCGACGACCGCTCCGAAGCCGACCAGGCTTGCGATGCTGATCAACGGAAGAACGGAGGCATTGGCGCCGGCATCCATGCTGGCGCGCACGTTGCGAAGCCGCGAGAGGTTGAGCGCGATCACCGTGACGATGCCGGCAAGCAGCGCAACCAGGACCGCCCAAACGCCGCCGACGGCGGCAAGCGAGGTCGCGCCCCATCGCGGCTCGGCAAGGAACGCATCGTTCATGCGCGGCAGAATAATAAGGCTCATCAGCAGATTGACCACCAGCACCACCACCAGCGGCAACCCGGCGAGCAGGAACGCGGGCTCGCCTGGGCTCGGCTCGCCATGGTGCAACTCCGCGGGATCGAACTCCCCGGTCGCCGTGCTGCGCTCGCGCACCACCGGGTCGTCGGCCAGCGCCTCGACCGCAAGCGCCGCCCCGATGAGATAGCCCTCGCCGCCCGCGCGCGCTGCGGTCTCGGCGCGCCCGAGCCACCACAGGCCGAAGCCCAGCATGATGGCCGCCGCAATCACGCCAAGGCCCGGGGCCGCGAACGGCGTGGTGCCGAAATACGGCATCGGAATCGCGTTCTGCAGCGCCGGCGAGCCCGGCAGCGCCGACATGGTGAAGGTGAAGGTGCCGAGCCCGATCGCCGCCGGCATCAGCCGCCGCGGAATGTTGGCCTCCCGGAAGAGCTGCTGCGCCATCGGCGCGATCACGAAGAAGGCCACCATCAGGCTGACGCCCCCATAGGTGACCAGCGCGCTGATGATGACGACCGCAAGGATGGCGTGCCGTGCGCCGAGCCGTTCGCTCATGAAGCTCGCGACCGCGCGCACCGCCCCACTGTCGTCCATCAGCTTGCCGAAGATGGCGCCGAGCAGGAAGAGCGGAAAGAACTGCGCGACGAAGTGCCCCGCACCCCCCATGAAGGTCTGCGTCCAGTGCGCGAGCAGCGGCTGGCGGTTCGCGGCGGCGGCGATCACGGCGGCAACCGGCGCGAGCAGCAGGATGCTCCAGCCGCGAAACACGAGAGCGATGAGAACGACGAGCCCAAGCAGGATGCCGATGAGCCCCATCGCGTCAAACCTCGGCCAGCAGCCGCTCGATCGGCAGCGTCGAGCGCTTGCCCAGGGCCTCGCCGTGGATGGCGAGAAACGCTTCCGCCGCGCGCCTGCCCTCGTCGCGCAGCATGGTAAGAAACGGCCACTCGGCGTTCATCTTCGAGGAGTGGCCAAGCTTTACCATGATCTCGCTGTTGATCATGTGAATCCGCATCCTCGCCCAACGCGCTCCCTCCGCGTGGCCGGGGTCGGCAACCTGCCGGAGCAGCGCGATCATCCGCAGCTCCTTCAAGAGCGTGGCGTTGAAGGAAACTTCGTTCAGCCGGTTGAGGATCTCGCCCGCCGTGCGCGGCGTGCCAGGTCGTTCCACGGGGTTGATCGGAACCAGGATCGTGTCTTCGGAATCGCATTCGCGCACCAGGGGCGTCATCGTCGGATTGCCGGCATAGCCGCCGTCCCAGTAGGGCTCGCCGTCGATCTCGACGGCTTGGAACATGGTCGGCAGGCAGGCCGACGCGAGCAGCACCTCGGTCGTGATGTCCGCATTGCGAAAGACGCGCCCGCGCCCGGTGCGCACGTTGGTAGCAGTGATGAAGAGGCGGATGGTCGAGGCCGAGAGCCGCTTGAAATCGATGCCTTCGTTCAGGATGTCGGCGAGCGGATTATAGCCGAAAGGATTGAGCTCGTAGGGCGAGAAGAGCCGCGTGAGTATGTCCATCCCGACGAAGATCGGCGAGGAATTGAGCGACCATCTCCCGAGCACGATGTCGAGCGGTCCGCGCCTCAGAGGGCTGAGCGCAGCCGCTTCCGAGACGAGCCGCCAGAACTTCTCGAGGCGCTCGCGGGCCTTTTCCGCTCCGCCCTCCGCGAACCCGTCGGCCAGCACCGCCGCATTCATCGCTCCGGCCGAGGTGCCGGAGACGCCATCGATCGTGATCCACCTTTCCTCGAGCAGCCGGTCCAGCACGCAGAGCTGGCCGGCTTCGTTGGAACAGTGTTTCGCCTTCGATAAGTGGAGCCTCTGCCGGTGGGCATTGTAGTGTGCCGTTGTCGGGGCGTCACGCAGGGAGGGCGTAGCCCGAGCGCGGTGACGCCCCGACAACGGCGGCGAAATTCAGGCTGCCGCGCGCTGCGGCAGGTGCGCGAAGTAGGCTTGCTCCGGGGTCCGCGCGTCGAGGCTCGAGTGTGGGCGCCGGCGGTTGTAAAAATCCAGATACCGGCCCAGCGAGGCACGCGCGTCGCCGACGCTGTCGTAAGCTCGCAGATAGACTTCCTCATATTTGACCGACCGCCATAGCCGCTCGACAAAGACGTTGTCGCGCCAGGAGCCGCGGCCATCCATGCTGATCTTGATGGCGTTTTCCATCAGCAGGCCGGTGAATGCGGCGCTGGTGAACTGGCTCCCCTGGTCGGTGTTGAAGATCTCTGGCCGGCCGTGTCTGGCCAACGCCTCCTCGACCGCCGCGAGGCAGAAATCGACCTCCATCGTGATCGACACGCGCCAGGCCAGAACCCGCCGGCTGAACCAGTCCACCACGGCGGCCAGATAGACGAAGCCGCGTGCCATGGGGATGTAGGTAATATCCATCGCCCAGACCTGATTCGGCCGCTCAACCGCCATGCCGCGGAGCAGATAGGGGTAGATCTTGTGCCCCGGCGCCGGCTTGGACGTGTTGGGGCGGCGATACAGCGCCTCGATCCCCATGCGCCGCATCATCGTGGCGACCCGCTCCCGGCCAATCGCGACACCCTCGCCGCGCAACAGATCGCGCAGCATCCGGCTGCCCGCGAACGGATGGTCCAGGTGGAGTGCGTCAATCCGTCGCATGGTAGCCAGATCGGCCGCCGGCACCGCTCGAGGCTCATAGTAAAGGCTGCTGCGGCTCAGCCTCAGCAGCTCCACCTGCCGCACCAGCGACAGTCTGTGGCCCCGGTCGATCATCGCTTTGCGCTCAGCAGGCCGGCTTTGCTGAGCGCACCGGACAAAAAATCGTTCTCCAGCGTCAGTTCGCCGATCTTGGCGTGCAGAACCTTGAGGTCCACCACCGGCGCCGCCGAGGTCCCCGCAGGACCGGAGCCGAACACCCCAGCGGCGCCCTCCGCCAGCTGGGCCTTCCAAGCCGTGATCTGGTTCGGATGCACGTCATACTGCTGCGCCAACTCGGCCAGCGTCTTCTCGCCCTTGATGGCCGCCAATGCCACCTTCGCCTTGAAGGCCGGACTGTGCGTCCGCCGCGCTCGTCTCGTCATGCTCTCTCCTGATCTGCGGCATCCTCGCCGCTCTCAGGCAGATTTTCCACCTATCGACCTGTTCGAATTTCCCCAGCCACCTCTCACCCCAGGTGAATGCGCCGTGCGCCCCGCCGCCTTGCAGCGCGAGATCGACCGAAACCGATGCGCGCCTCCCCGGCTCGCCGGCCGGCTCCGTAACGGATGTTACAGCCGGCCGCGATCGCCCGGATCCGGGGCGCCCACGCGCCATTCCTAGACGCCGGGCTCGGATGCGATCCATACGCGCTGCGTCTTTCGCGCCCCGGCAATCCGTCCCTCGCTGCCGTGCATTGGCGAACGACTCCCCCCGATCGCGACGCTGAAGGAGACTTGCTGGATTCTTACGGCACTGGCTCGATTCACTTTATCGAGCCATTCAGTACGCGTCGAGCAAAAGAGTGACGGCGAGAGGAAGTTCTCCCGGATGATCCCCGATCGGATCATTTGGCACTCACCCATCCCGCTCTCGCTCCTCGTTTTCTCGCGTTTGCCACGATTGCGGCAATCCCGCCCGCCGGCCGCCGACGCGGATCGGGCCGTCGGCCTCCTTGATGATTGCGGTGCGCCCGCCGCCCATGCTGCGCGCGTGGCATTGCTTGCGCGCCCTGGCCTCATCGGCCGCTCCGGGCGTATGATGCGCCATGCGCTTCGTCGATCTCGATGCCCTGGCCGGCATGGTCCCGCCGGATGCCGTGGTCGCCATCCCGCCGGACAACTCCGCCACGCCGT
Source organism: uncultured Pseudomonadota bacterium (assembly GCA_963745975.1). GTDB lineage: Bacteria > Pseudomonadota > Alphaproteobacteria > Acetobacterales > Acetobacteraceae > JAKAWQ01. Next base: position 72,211 of record CAVUZJ010000003.1, on the reverse strand, counting down.
CCTCCCTCGCGCGCGCCCTCGCGCGCGCGCGCTTGAGTGGGGCCGGATATTCCATTTCCCTGATCGGCGTTCCGGTATCGGGTTACGCAACCGATCTGCTCATCGGCGCAGGTTGCGTGGCCGAAATCCAATCGAGCGCGGTCTCGCTGGACGAGGCGGGACCGGCCCCCTGCTTCACCCGCGCGGTCAAAGCCGGCACGCTCCGCATGCGCGACGCGACCTGCCCGGCGATGCACGCGATGCTCGAGGCCGCCGCCAAGGGCATCCCCTTCATTCCCATCCGCGGAATCCTCGGAAGCGACCTTCTTGCCCATCGCACGGACTGGAAAGTCATCGAAAACCCCTTCCAACCCGGCGATCCGATCGTCCTTCTGCCCGCCCTCGCGCCCGACATCGCCCTCTTCCACGCCGCCCTCGCCGATCCCGAGGGCAATGTCTGGGTCGGCCGCCACCGCGAGCTCGCCGTCATGGCCCACGCCGCCCGCCGCTCCCTGGTCACCGTCGAGCGCCTCGTCGAGCGCAGCCTGATCGAGGACGAGCTTCTCGCCCCCGGCACCATCAGCGCCGCCTATATCGAGGCGATCTCGGTTGCCGAGCACGGCGCCTGGCCCGGCGGCCTCACCGACGAGTATCCGGACGACGAAGCCCACCTCGCCGAATACGCCGCCCTGGCGCGCACCGAGGAGGGCTTCCGCGCCTATCTCGCGCGCTACGTCGATCCCCGTGTCGATCCCCGGCCTGCCGAGGCCGCGGAATGAGCCCGGCCGACGAGGCGCTCATCGCAGCGATCGCCCGGCTGATCCCGCCTTCCCGCCACGCCGCCATCGGGGCGGCGAGCCCGATCCCCGCGGCCGCTTCGCTCCTCGCGCGAGAAATGTCCGGCAACCTACGGGTTTCAATGCTTTATCAGCGCCGCGGCAACGTCTTCACCGACGGCACCGGCGAGCTCTTCGACCTCGCCGCCCAGGGCCGGATCGATCTCTTCTTCCTGGGCGGCGGCGAAATCGATGGCGCCGCGAACATCAACCTCATCGGGCTCGGCGAATGGCCCGGCCGCACCGTCCGCTTCCCCGGCAGCTTCGGCTCGGCCTTCATGTATCTGCTCGTCCCGCGTACCATCCTCTTCCGCCGCGAGCACTCGCGCCGCGTCCTCGTCCCCCGCGTCGCCTACATCTCCGCCCCCGGCACCTCGCCCCCCGGAATCTTCCGCCGCGGCCACGCCGACGCCCTCGTCACCGGCCGCGCAATCTTCCGCTTCTCGCCCGGCCGCGCCCGCTTCACCCTCGCCTCCGTCCATCCCGGCGAAACCGCCGAGACCATCCGCGCCGCCACCGGCTTCGACTACGACATCGCCGACCCTCTTCCCGAAACTCCCCCACCCTCCCGCGAAGAGCTCGCCCTCCTCCGCGGCCCCGTCGCCGCTGCCCTTTCCCCCATCTACCCCGCCTTCGTCTCGCGCCTGGCCGCCTGATGGGCGCGCTCGACGGGCTGAAAATCGTCGATCTCTCGCGCGTGCTCGGCGGGCCGTTCTGCACCATGATCCTCGCCGACCACGGCGCGGACGTGGTCAAGCTCGAGCCGCCCCAGGGCGACGAGACGCGCGACTGGGGCCCCCCCTTCGCCGACCACACCGCCAGCTACTTCATCGGCGTCAACCGCAACAAGCGCTCGCTCGGCCTCGATCTCGCCAAGCCCGAGGGCCGCGCCATCCTGCTCTCGCTCCTCGCCGGCGCCGACGTCCTGGTCGAGAACTTCAAGCCCGGCGCGATGGAGCGCTGGGGCCTCGGCTACGAAGCCGACCTCGCGCCCCGCTTTCCCCGCCTCGTCCATTGCCGCATCTCGGGCTTCGGCGCCGACGGCCCGCTCGGCGGCATGCCCGGCTACGACGCGATCCTCCAGGCGATGACCGGCCTGATGAGCGTCAACGGCGACCCCACCACCGGCCCGCTCCGCCTCGGCACGCCCGTCGTCGATCTCGCCACCGGCCTCTTCTCCGCCGTCGGCATCCTGATGGCGCTCCATGAGCGCGCCCACTCCGGCCGCGGCCAGTTCCTCGACATGACGCTCTACGATTGCGGCATGGCGCTCCTGCATCCCCAGGCGGCCAATTTCTTCCTCAACGGCCGCCGCCCCGTCCCGCTCGGCAACCCCCACCCGAACATCGCCCCGTACGAAAAATACCCGACGCGCACCTGCGAGATTTTCATCGCCGTCGGCAATGACGGCCAGTTCGCAAAGCTCGCCCGCGAGCTCGCCCGCCCCGAGCTCGCCACCGATCCGCGCTTCCTCACCAATTCCGACCGCGTCGCCAACCGCCCCGCGCTGATGAAGGAACTCGCCGCCGCCCTCGCCCCCGAGGACGGCCACGCGCTCGCCGAGCGCCTCCTCAAGGCGGGCCTTCCCGTCGGCCCCGTCCTCGCCGTGGACGAGGCGACCGCCGCCCCCCACACCACCCATCGCGGCATGGTGACCTCGCTCGGCACCTATCGCGGCCTCGGCACGCCAATCAAATTCTCCCGCACGCCGGGCGCCACGCGCCGCCCGCCGCCCGCCTTCGCCGCCCACGCAACCGAAGTGCTCGCCGAGCACGGGTTCACCAAGGACGAGATCGCGACGCTCCGGGCAACCGGCGCGCTGCCGGCGGAGCGGCGGAAATAGAATTGATCCGCCGGGCGATCGTCGAGGCCTGCCGCCGGATGAACGCGCTCGGCATCAACCAGGGCACCTCGGGCAATATCAGCGTCCGCCAGGGCGGCACGATGCTGATCACCCCCTCTTCCGTTCCCTACGATCAGCTCCGCGCCGAGGACATCGCCGCCATGCCGCTCTCCGCCGAGGACGAAGCCTGGGAAGGCCCGCTCCCGCCCTCCACCGAATGGCGCTTTCATCGCGACATCCTCCGCACCCGCCCCGAGGCCGGCGCCGTCCTCCACGCCCATCCCCCGTACTGCACCGCGCTCGCCATCGCCCGCCGCGAAATCCCCGCCTGCCACTACATGATCGCGACCTTCGGCGGCCCCAGCATACGCCTCGCCCCTTACGCAACCTTCGGCACGGAAGCGCTCTCGCAAAACGCGCTCGCCGCGCTCGAGGGCCGCTCGGCCTGCCTGCTCGCCAATCACGGCATGATCGTCTTCGCCCCCGACCTTTCGCGCGCGCTACGCAAAGCGGTCGAGCTCGAAGCCCTCGCCCAGCATTTTTGCCTGAGCCTCATGATCGGCGGCCCCCACCTCCTGACCGACACCGAAATCGAAGAAGCAGCTGCAAAATTCGACTCTTATGGCAAATTTCGATGAGCTCCAGACCAGGGGCTCTGCCCCTGGACCCCACCGAGGGGCTCTGCCCCTCGGACTCCCCGGCAAAGGCGGAGCCTTTGCAATCCATTACTTTTCCAAAACGAATGGGGGTCTGGGGCCTCCAGGCCCCAGCGGGGGCGCCGGGGGCAGAGCCCCCGGCCGGGGTTGCAAGGGGCAGAGCCCCTTGCCCGCCCACAAGTGGCCGCCTATAGCCGCCGCGGGCAGGAGGGCGCATGGCGAATTTCGCTGAGAGCGCGGTTCTCGCCGCACCGGCCGTGAAGCCGGCGCGGCGGGCGGGCGCCGAGCCGAAGCTGGCGAACGCGCTCCGGGCGCTGGCGATTGATGCCGTCGAGGCCGCCAACTCCGGTCATCCCGGGATGCCGCTCGGCATGGCCGACGCGGCGACGGTCCTCTGGACGCGCTTCCTCAAGTTCGATGCCGCCGACCCGCGTTGGCCGGACCGCGACCGCTTCGTGCTCTCGGCCGGCCACGGCTCAATGCTGCTCTATGCGCTCCTGCATCTCACCGGCTTCGCCGGCATGGAGATGGACGCGCTGCGGCGTTTCCGGAAGCTCCATTCCGCCGCGGCCGGCCATCCCGAAGTCGCGCTCCATCCCGCGATAGAGACGACGACCGGCCCGCTCGGCCAGGGCCTCGCGACCGCCGTCGGCATGGCGCTCGCCGAGCGCCTGCTCGCCGCCCGCTTCGGCCGCAGCCTGGTCGATCACCGGACCTGGGTCATTGCCTCGGACGGCGATCTCATGGAGGGCATCAGCCACGAGGCCGCGGGCCTCGCCGGCCATCTCAAGCTTGCGCGCCTCACCGTCCTCTACGACGACAATTCGATCTCGATCGACGGCCCGACCGCGCTCGCCGTCTCCGACGATCCGCTGAAGCGCTTCGCCGCCCTCGGTTGGTCGGTCAAGCGCGTGGACGGGCACGATTCGGCGGCCGTGGCGGCCGCGCTTTCGGCGGCCTCGCGCTCCCAGCGTCCCAGCCTCATCGCCTGCCGCACGGTCATCGGCTATGGCGCGCCGAACAAGGCCGGCACCGAGGCCGCCCACGGCGCCGCACTCGGCGCGGAGGAGGCGGCGGCGACCAAGCGCGCACTGGGCTGGGATGCCGCGCCCTTCACGGTGCCGGACGATATTTCCGCCGCCTGGCGGGCCGCCGGCGTCCGCGGCGCGCCCCAGCGCCGCGCCTGGCTCCGGAGGCTCGCCCACCATCCCCTCCGCGCCGAGTTCGAACGGGTGATGTCCGGCCGCCTGCCGGACGCCTCCCACGCCGCGATCGCGACCCTCAAGGCCGAGTTCGTCGCAAGCCGTCCCCGGCTCGCCACGCGCCAGTCGAGCCAGAAGGTGCTCGAGGCGCTGGTGCCGGCGATCCCGGAGCTGATCGGCGGCTCCGCCGACCTCACCGCGTCCAACCTCACGGAAGTGCGCGGCATGGCCTCCGTGGCCCCGGGCAGCTTCGCCGGGCGCTACATCCGCTACGGCGTGCGCGAGCACGGCATGGCGGCGGCGATGAACGGGATGGCCCGCCACGGCGGCATCATTCCCTACGGCGGCACCTTCCTCGTCTTCAGCGACTATATGCGCCCGGCGATGCGGCTCGCGGCGCTGATGGAGGCGCGCGTCATCTACGTCCTGACGCACGATTCGATCGGCCTCGGAGAGGACGGCCCCACGCATCAGCCCATCGAGCATCTCGCCTCGCTCCGCGCGATGCCCAACTTCTTCGTCTTCCGCCCGGCCGACGCGGTCGAAACCGCCGAGTGCTGGGAGCTGGCGCTTCGCCGCGCCGACGGGCCGAGCGCGCTCGTCCTGACGCGCCAGGCGCTGCCGGCGCTCAGGGCCCAGGCGGGCGAGAATCTTTGCGCGCGCGGCGGCTATGTCCTCGCCGAGGCGACGGGCGCGCGGCGGGCGACGCTGATCGCGACCGGCTCGGAAGTTTCGATCGCGATGGCGGCGCGGCAGGCGCTGGAAGCCTCGGGCATCGCAACCGCCGTCGTCTCGCTGCCGTGCTGGGAGATTTTTGCCGCTCAGGACGCGGCCTGGCGCGAATCGGTGCTCGGCACGGGCCTCCGCGTGGGCGTCGAGGCGGCCGGCGGCTTCGGCTGGGAGCGCTGGCTCGGCCCCGACGGCGTCTTCATCGGCATGAAGGGTTTCGGCGCATCGGCGCCGGCCGAGGACCTCTACCGGCACTTCGGCATCACCGCCGAGGCGGTGGAAGCCGCGGTTCGCGAGCGGGTGGGGTAGGGGGGTTCGGCGATGGCGGTTAGGGTCGGCATCAACGGGTTCGGGCGGATCGGGCGGCTCGTCTTGCGCGCGATCGTCGAGAGCGGGCGGGAGGACGTGCTGCCCGTCGCGATCAACGATCTCGGCAGTGTCGAGGCGAACGCGCATCTTTTTCGTTACGATAGCGTCCATGGCCGTTTTCCGGGCGAGGTCGGCGTCAACGGCGAAACGATCGAGATCCGCCATCGCAACCGCCATTACGGCCCGATCCGCGTTTCGGCCGAGCGCGACCCCCACAAGGTCCCGTTCGCCGGCGTCGATGTCGCGCTCGAATGCACGGGGCTCTTCACCAAGCGCGACGCTGCGGCCGCGCTCCTCACCGCCGGGGCGCGGAAAGTGCTCATCTCGGCGCCGGCGGAGGGCGCGGACGCGACGATCGTCTATGGCGTCAACAATGCCGCCCTGCTGCCCGCGATGACTGTTGTCTCGAATGCCTCCTGCACCACCAACTGCCTGGTGCCGATGGTGAAGGTGCTGCACGACGCCTTCGGCATCCTCCGCGCCTACATGGTGACGGTCCACTCCTATACGGGCGATCAGCGCACGGTCGACACGCTGCACAAGGACCTCCATCGCGCGCGCGCGGCCGCGGTCTCGCTGATCCCGACGACCACCGGCGCCGCCCGGTCGGTTGGGCTCGTCCTGCCGGAGCTCAAGGGCAAGCTCGACGGAACGGCGATTCGCGTGCCCACGCCGAATGTTTCGCTCGTCTCGCTCGATGCGAACCTCGCCCGCGCGGCGACGGTCGCCGAGATCAACGCGGCGATGAAGGAGGCCGCGGCCGGCCCGCTCAAGGGGATCCTCGATTACAGCACGGAAAAGCTGGTGAGCGTGGACTTCAACCATGTCCCGGCCTCGTGCAGCTTCGACGCCACGCAGACCGCGGTGGTGGATGGCGCGCTCGCCCGGGTGATGGGCTGGTACGACAACGAGTGGGGCTTCTCCAACCGCATGGTCGACACCGCTTCCGTTCTCGGCAGTCTCTGAGCGGCGCTCACGTGAGCGGGCGCATCCACGGCCTGGACGAGGCCGCGGTGGCGGGCCGGCGCGTGCTGCTGCGCGCCGACCTCAACGTGCCGCTCCGCTACGGGCGCGTCGCCGACACCACGCGCATCGCGCGTCTCGTGCCCACCATCCGCGAGCTCGCGGAGAAGGGCGCCCGGGTCATCGTCTGCAGCCACTTCGATCGCCCGAAGGGCCAGCGCCGGCCGGAGATGTCGCTCGCCCCGCTCGCCCCGGCACTCGCCGCAGCGCTCAACCGTCCGGTCGTCTTCTGCACCGAATGCATCGGCGAGGCGGTCGAGCGCGCCGTCGCCGGCCTCGGCGATGGCGGCGTCCTGCTGCTCGAGAACACCCGCTTCAATCCGGGCGAGGAGGCGAACGATCCCGCCTTTGCCGCCGCACTCGCCAAGCCCGCCGAGCTCTTCGTCAACGATGCCTTCTCGGTCTCCCATCGCGCGCACGCGAGCACCGAGGGCGTCACCCATCTCCTGCCCGCCTACGCCGGGCGTCTGATGGAGGCCGAGCTGGCCGCGCTCGAGTCCGCACTCGGCCATCCGGCCCGGCCGGTGGGCGCGATCGTCGGCGGGGCCAAGGTTTCGACCAAGCTCGCCCTGCTCGGCAATCTCTGCGGCAGGGTCGATCTCCTCATGATCGGCGGCGCGATGGCCAACACTTTCCTCGCGGCGCGCGGGGTCGCCATCGGCCGTTCGCTCGAGGAGCCCGAGCTTCACGACGAGGCGCGGAAGATCCTGGAGCAGGCCAAGGCCGCCGGCTGCGAGGTGCTGCTGCCGGTGGACGCCGTGGTGGCGGCGGCGCTCGAGCCGGGCACGACGAGCCATGTGGTGCCGGTCGAAGCGGTGCCGGAGTTGCTGATGATCCTCGATGTAGGCCCGGCGACGGTGGCGGAGTTCGAGGCGCGGCTCGCCAATCTCCGGACCCTCGTCTGGAACGGACCGGTCGGCGCTTTTGAGACGCCGCCCTTCGCCGCCGGGACGGTCGCGATCGCGGAAGCCGTCGCCGCGGCGACCGCCGCCGGGCGGCTCTGCTCGGTTGCCGGCGGCGGCGACACGGTGGCGGCGCTCAATTTCGCGCACGCCGCCGACAAGCTCACTTACGTCTCGGCGGCCGGCGGCGCCTTCCTGGAGTGGCTGGAAGGCAAGACCTTGCCGGGCGTGGCGGCGCTCGTGCGGTAACGGAGGATTGTAGGCGCGAAGAGTTAACAGCGGGTAAACTCCGGACCGGACCACGCAATCGCTTCCCGGATTTACCCGCCGTTCATCTCATGCGCCGCATCATCCTCCACATGATTGCCAGCAACGCGCTCGCCGCCTTTTCGGTGCAGCCCGGCGCCATCGGAGCGGCGCGGCCCATCACGCCCGCGCGCGCGAGCAGCGAAACCCCAACCACTTCGGCGGCGCCCGCGACATCCTTGCCGCGGCAGACGCCGACCCAGTTGGCACCGGCGGGAGGAGGCAAAATCCTCCCGCGCGGCTCGCTGCTCGACCTCTCGGTCTAGAGTCTTCTGAATCCAACCGACGGTTGGGCCGGCAGGCCGGGCAACTAAAGCGGGATGGGATCGCTTCCGCTCACCCATCCCGCTCTAGCTTTTTGTTTTCTCGCGTGATTCACGCCTTCGGTGATTCCACCTTCGGCGATCACGCTCTAGCCGACTGGAACCGACATCAAGCGTCGCGCGGAAGCTCAGTCCGGAGCAATCAGGGACAGTTTGGGAAAATAAGTCCGATAGCGCGCCGCATCCCGGGTCATCAGCGGATATCCGGCAACCGCCGCATGGGCGCCGATGAAAAAATCGGGAAGTGGCGATTGCCTTGTTCCGCCCCGCCGGCGATAGGCCAGGAACGACTTGCCTGCGAGAAAGGCGGCTTCGTACGGAATGGCTTCACGGTCGAACATGGTTTTCGGAAGCGCGGCGTCGAGCTCCTCGATGCGCGAATACCTGATCGAGACCTCGGCATAAATGACCGGATTGATGACGAGGCGATAGCGGTCGGCGGCACGCTCTACGGCCTCCGCCGACCACGCAAACCAACGAGCGTCTTCCGTCATGACGTCGAGAAGAACGTTGGCGTCAATCAGTACCGCCGTCATTCAGTCAGCGCGGGTCAGCGCCATGATTGCGTCCGTGCTCATCGCGACATCGCCGCGTCCTCGCAAATGAGCGACAAGTCGAGCGCCTCGCCCAGCGCTCTTACGGGCTTTCGCGCGAACGATGCGCACGGCCTTGCCATCGAACTCGAATTCCACTTCCGTCTGCGGCAGCAGCCCCGCCTGCTCGCGGATTTCAGCCGGAATGGTCACCTGGCCTTTGGATGTGATGCGCACGGCCACCTCCTTACTCTTACATGTAAGAGTAAGAAACTCAGCGCCGCTTTGCAAGACCCGGCGGCCCAGCGCCCGCAGACAGATCGATCACGGCCGTGAGGCTGCTCGCAATGCCGGCCGCTCTGGAGGGCTCTGGCGTGCTGCAGCGCAGATTGGCTGACCGAGAGGGATTCGAACCCTCCCCCAAAACCGTGGAACCACGCTCTAAACCATGTGCAGCAGGCGGGCCAGCAAGCCTGGCGGCCCGGCCTCCTCGAGCACCTTCAGATCCGCCGCCGTCCCCGCAATGTCCGGCGTTCGGCTCGCCATCGAGGGAATGATCAGCCGGCACGCCCCGGACTTGTCGAAGACATAAATCGCCGCGCTGTGCGAGACCTCGTAGGGTCTCGTCTTGGTCGCAGGCGTCACCGAATAGGCCACCCGATAGCGCCGCGCGAGCGTCGCGAGCTGATCCGGCGTTCCCCGCAGCCCGACGATCTCCGGGGCGAAGAGGGCGACATAGCGGGCGAGCACGGGCAGGCTGTCGCGGTTCGGATCGACGGTGACGAAGAACATCGTCACGTTCTTCGCCAACGGCCCGAGATCCTTGAACACCGTCGCCATGTTGGAGAGCGTCGTCGGGCAGACGTCCGGGCAGTTCGTGTAGCCGAAATAGAGCAGATCGACCCGGCCGCGGTAATCGGCCTCCGTGACCTCCCGTCCATCGCCGGCGCGCTGCATCGTGAAGGCGAGCGGGGGGAACGTCCCGCTCACGTCCACATTGTGCCATTTCGGGTCCTGGCCGCAGGCCGCGAGCGGCGCCACGGCGAGCAGCGGAGCGGCGAGAATGGGGCGGCGGCCCACACGAAAGCGGCCAATCGGCATCTGGCCCATGAAGCCGCCTCTAGACCCCACTCCTCGCGACATCAAGCCCGCGGCCGAAACGACGCGCGATTCGGCGAACAGGCTCAGCCGCGCCTGGCGCGAAAGCAGGTGGCGAGGTGGTCGTCCACCATGCCGCTCGCCTGAAGGAAGGCGTAGCAGATCGTCGAGCCGACGAAGCGAAAGCCGGCCTTGCGCAGCGCCTGGCTCATCCTGTCCGAGAGCTCCGTGCGCGCCGGGACTTCGGCCGCATCGCGCCAGCGATTGACGATCGGCTTCCCGCCGACGAACGACCAGAGATAGGCGTCGAGGCTTCCACGGGCGGCGATCGCCCCCTGGGCAGCGCGGGCGTTCGAGCGGACCGAGTACATCTTCAGGCGGTTGCGGATGACGCCGGAGTGGAGGAGGGCGGTTTCGAGCTCGCGGTCGCTCATCTCGACGATGCGCGCGATGTCGAACTGGTGGAAGGTGCGGCGGTACTCCTCGCGCCGCGCGAGGATGGTGCGCCAGGAAAGGCCCGCCTGCGCGCCCTCGAGGGTGATGAGCTCGAAGAGCGCGCGGTCGTCATGGTGGGGCGTGCCCCATTCCTGATCGTGATACTCGATCATCGCGGGGCTGCCCGCGGCCCAAGAGCACCGACGGCGCGCGGGATGGACGGTGAGCTGGGGCTGGCTGCTCGGCATGCGGCATCCTACAGCCCGGCTGCGCCGGCGGAAGGCCGCGAGCGGAAAGCCGAGCGCCCGAGCGCCCGGCCGTCCCGGAGCCGATCCTTCCGGCGCCTGGTATCGGGGAGACCGGCGCCTCAGCGAGGCGTCAGCGCACGCAGCGTCAGCCCGACGGCGGACGCCCGGTTCTCGACGCCGAGCTTCGCGTAGGCCCGTTCGAGATGCTTCTTCACCGTGCGCGGGCTGAGCCCAAGGATCTCCGCGATATCGCGGTTGGTTTTGCCCCGCGCGAGCCAGAGCAGCACCTCCGCTTCCCGCGGCGTCACCTGCAGGCGCTCGCGAAGCCGCGTCTCCTCGCGCGATTCCTGAACCAGCACGGCGCGGAGCACGATCTCGTCCCGCCCGATATGGCCGATCACGCCCATCTCCAGTATGCGCGACCCCTCCTGGCCCGCGCCGGGCAGCGGCAGCGCCAGCAGGTCGCCGAAAGAGGGGTCCGGGGCGCGGCGGAGCATCGCGCGTACGGGCTCGGGGAGAAGCCCCGGATCGGGTGCGGCGAGCAGGGCCAGGAGCCGGCTCGCGGCGGGCGTCGCCCAGCGCAGCCGTCCCTCGCGGTCGGCGGCGAAGAGCGCATTGCCCGCCGCGTCCATCGCCGCGTGGGCGCTCGCCACCAGCCTCGCCCCGGCGATATGGACGCGGATCCGCGCCAGCACTTCTTCCAGGACGATCGGCTTGCTCACATAATCGACGCCGCCGACCTCGAGCCCGCGGATCACGTGCTCGGTGTCCGAGAGCCCCGTCATGAACACCACCGGCATCGTCGCCGCGCCTTCCATGCGCTTGAGGCGGCGGCAGGTCTCGAATCCGTCCATATCCGGCATCAGCGCGTCCATCAGCACGAGGTCGGGTCGCACCTGTTGCACCGAGGCAAGCGCGCCCTCGCCGCGCACCGCGACCAGCACCGTGAACCCTTCACGCTCCAAAGCCTCGGTGAGCAGGCCGAGCGTGCCCGGATTGTCGTCGACGACGAGGATCGTGCCGGAATCATGCAGCGACTCATGCGGCGAGTCGCGCGGCGTCTCACGCTGCATTGCGGCGGGGTGGTCGGAGCAGCGCCGTGAGTTCGTCGAGGCGGAAGGCCCCCGCGGCCTCCTCCACCCGCGCGGCGTAAGGGCCGATCGCCGGCGCTTCGGCCGCGAGTGCGGCGAGACGGGCACGCAGCGCGCTCAGATGCCCGATCGCGGCGAGCCGGCGGAGCTCGTCGAGATGCGGCAGCAGCGCGTCGGGAATGCGGTCCGGCACTGCTGAGTCTGAGGGGCGCTCTGCCATTTCCACCCATTCGAGGCGGAGCAGGCGTCCCAGCGCCTCGATCAGGCCCTGGAGGCTGATCGGCTTGGGCAGGAAGGCGTCGTGCAGCGGCCGTTCGCCGAAGCGCGCGGTCGGATCGTCGGGGTGCGCCGAGACGACCAGGATCGCCGCCCCGTCCGGTTCGGCCTCGCGCAAGCGCCGGGCGAGCTGCCAGCCGTCCATCTCCGGCATCGAGAGATCGAGGATGAAGGCGTCGGGGCGGCATTCCGGGGCGATGCGGAGGCAGCCGGCGGCATCGGGCACCGTGACCACGTCGAAGCCGAGGGGGCTCAGAACCTCGTCGAGGAGGGTGCGGTGAACCGCATCGTCGTCGGCGACCACGATCGTGCGGCGGCGGCCGGCATAGCCCTGGATGTGCCGGCGCCGCGGGCCCTGCCGAGCCGGCCGGGCCACCGAGGAAAGGAGGAGGCGGACACGGAAGACGCTGCCCTCGCCCGGCTTGCTGCGGACCGTGATCTCGCCGCCGAGTATCTCGGTGAGCAGCCGGGCGATGGTGAGGCCGAGCCCGACCCCGGGAACCGGGGCCGCCGGCCGCTCGATCCGTTCGAAGGGCTCGAATATGCGCTCGAGATCGGCGGCTTGGATGCCGGGGCCCGTATCGGCGATTTCGAAATCCGTCACGTCGCCGCGACGGGAGAGGCGCAGCGTGACGCCGCCGCGCCTGGTGAACTTCACGGCGTTGGAAAGCAGGTTGATCAGGATCTGCCGCACGCGGGTCTCGTCGGTGTGCACGGCGGCGGGCAGGTCGTCGGGGCGCTGGAAGGCGAAGTCGATGCCCTTGGCGGCGGCCTGTAGGCGGAACATATCGACCAGGCTGCCGAGCAGGTCGTCGAGGCGGACCTCGCGCCGCTCGATGCGGATGCGCCCGGCCTCGATCTTGGCGATGTCGAGCAGGCCCTCGATCAGGCCCGCCATGTGCTCGCCCGAGCGCAGGATGGTGCGGAGCGCCTCGCGGCGGTGGGCCGGGATGGCGCCGTCGCGCTCGAGGAGCTGCGCATAGCCGAGCACGGCGTTGAGCGGCGTGCGGAGCTCGTGGCTGATGGTGACGACGAAGCGGGTCTTGGCGAGGTTCGCCGATTCCGCCGCCTCCTTGGCCTTCTGCAGCTTCGCGTCGGTGCGGCGGTGGGCGGCGATCTCGCTCAGCAGCAGCCTGGTCTGGCGACGGGTCTCCTCCTCGGCCGCGGCGCGCGTCTCCTGGGCGAGCACCAAGAGCCAGGCCGCGACCGAGGCGATGATGACGAGCACGAAGAAGGCCCGCCACATCGCGCCCGCGAGCAGCGCGCGGTCGGCCGCTCCGGTCGCCGCGGCCTCGAGGAAGATCATCAGCAGGATCGCGCCGATCAGCGCCGCCCAGATGAACGAGATGACGGTGAAGCGGAACAGCGGGCCGTTGAGGTGCGGGCGCAGCCGCCGCGGCACCAGCCCGCCGAGCAGGGCGCGCAGCTCGGCCCCGGCGCGGCCGTGCGGCTTGCAGGTGTCCGCGCAGCGGGCGTCGAGCGTGCAGCAGAGCGAGCAGATCACCCCGCCATAGGCCGGGCAGAAGGCGGTGTCCTGCGGCTCGAAGCAGTTCCCGCAGACGATGCAGGCGCGCCCGGCCGCCGTCTCGTTCCAGTTCCGGCGCGGCCGGCGGGCGAGATAGAAGCGCCCTCCGGTCGCCCAGGCGATCGCCGGAGCGGCGACGAAGGCCGTGGCGAGGCTCGCGAACGGGGCTGTCGCGCGCGCCAGCGAGCCGAGATCGCCGGCGGCGCTTAGCCCGCCAACCGCAACCGCGAGGATCGTGGCGCCGACGCCGACCGGGTTCACGTCATAGAGATGGGCGCGCTTGAACTCGAAGATCGCCGGCGCCAGGCCGAGCGGCTTGATGACGACGAGGTCCGCGACGAGCGCGCCGACCCAGGCGCAGGCGAGCACCGAAAAGAGCGCAAGCACGCCTTCCATCGCGCGATAGAGCCCGTTCTCCATGAGCAGCAGCGCGATGACGACGTTGAAGACGACCCAGACGACGCGGCCGGGATGGCTGCGCGTCAGGCGCGAAAAGAAATTCGACCACGCGATCGAGCCGGCATAGGCGTTGGTGACGTTGATCTTGAGCTGCGAGACGCCGACGAAGATCCCCGCCGCGGCGAGGGCTGCCGTGGCGGGGAGGATTGCCGCGAAGGCCGTGCGGTACATCACCGCCGGCTGCACCGCGAGGGCGGTCGGGAGCCCGGAGCGTATGGCGAGCCAGGCGAGGAAGGAGCCCGCGAACATCTTCACGATCCCGGGCAGGATCCAGCCGGGCCCGGCGCCGATCACCGCGAGCCACCAGCGCCAGCGCCGGCCCGGCTCGGCCGGGGGGATGAAGCGGAGGAAGTCCACCTGCTCGCCGACCTGCGCGATCAGCGAGACGACGACCGAGGCGCAAGCGCCGAAGGAAAGGAGGGTGAAGCCGCCGGCCTCGCCGCCGAAGGCGACCCATTGCCCAAGCGGGAGGTTGCCGCGCGCGGCGAGGGCGAGGAAGGGCAGCAGGTTCAGCGTGATCCACACCGGCTGCGTCCAGCGCTGGAAGCGGCTGATGAAGGCGATGCCGTGCGTCACCATCGGGATCACCGCGACGGCGGCGATCACGTAGCCGATATGCGGCGGGATGCCGAGGCAGATCTGCAGCGCGGCGGCGAGGATCGAAGCTTCGATCGCGAAGAAGAGGAAGGTGAAGGCGGAATAGATGAGCGAGGTGACGGTCGAGCCGAGATAGCCGAAGCCGGCGCCGCGCGTGAGCAGGTCGATATCGAGCCCGTGGCGGGCGGCGGCGATCGTGATCGGCAGCGCGGTCAGGAAGATCAGAAGCCCGACGGCGAGGATCGCGGCGGCGGCGTTGGCGAAGCCGTAGCGCAGCGTGATGCCCCCGCCGATCGCCTCCAGGGCGAGGAAGGAGGTGGCGCCGAGGGCCGTGTTCGCGACCCGCCCGGCGCTCCAGCGCCGCGCGCCCACGGCGGTGAAGCGCAGCGCGTAATCCTCGAGCGTCTGGTCGGCGACCCAGCGATTATAGTCCCGCCGCGATGGGATTATCCGCTGGCGCAAAGGCATCGGCGGTCCGGCTCTCCTCGTTCGTTCGAGTTTGGCCGCCCCTCCCGCGAAAGGCTCTTCCGGCGCCTCCCGATTGCTACGAGCCAATCATCTTGCACGGTGCCGCGGTTCGCGGTCCATGGGAAAACGCCACGGGGAGCCCCCTCCGGCTATTCGGCGGCCTGGGGCAGCGGAATTCCTTCGACCGGGCATTCCGGAACCCCGACGCCGCTTCTTGTCAGCGCCTCCACCTCGAGACGCACCTGCTCGGGATCGGCGATCCAGCGGCGGTAGAACTGGTACGGGCATTCGGCCTTGCCGCTCGCGTTCTCGCGCGAGTTGATCATGCCGGTGTATCCGCGGTGGAGCAGCTTGAAGAGGTGGTTCTGCGATTGCATCGTCCGCCGCGCGTCGCGGATGAGGAATTTCGAGATCTGCGCGTACTGGATGCCGTTCTCCTCCGTCCCGCACTCGCCGAGCGTGCGCCCGTCGAAGCCGATGATGGCGGAGTGGCCGAAATAGGAATAAACGCCGTCGAATCCGGCGGCGTTGGCAACCGCGACATAGACGTTGTTGGCCCAGGCCATCGCCTTGGCCATCAGCACCTGCTGGTCCTTGGCCGGGTACATGTAGCCCTGGCAGCGGACGATCAGTTCGGCCCCGCGCATCGCGCAATCCCGCCAGATTTCCGGGTAATTGCCGTCGTCGCAGATAATGAGGCTGATCTTCAGCCCCTTCGGCCCGGTGGAGACATAGGTGCAATCGCCCGGGTACCAGCCCTCGATCGGCGTCCAGGGCATGATCTTGCGGTATTTCTGGACGATCTCGCCCTGATCGTCGATCAGGACAAGGGTGTTGTAGGGCGCCTTGTGCGGATGGAACTCGTGGCGCTCGCCGGTGAGCGAGAAGACGCCCCAGACATGCGCCTGCCGGCAGGCCGCGGAGAAGATCTCGGTTTCCTCGCCGGGGATCGCCGCGGCGGTCGCGAACATCTCCTCCTTGTCGTACATGATCCCGTGCGTGCTGTATTCGGGGAAGATCACGAGGTCCATGCCCGGCAGCCCGGCCTTCATGCCGACGAGCATCTCCCCGATGGCACGCGCGTTCGCCAGCACCTCCGCCTTGGTGTGCAGGCGGGGCATCTTATAATTGACGACGGCCACGCCGACCGTGTCGGCGCTGCTCGATATATCACCGTGCATCATGAGCGGGATTCCTCAGCCGGGATTTGGGGCAACGCTAGCGGCGCCGGGCGCCGGGGCGATATGCGGCATTTGGCGTATGGCGGGCGGCGCCTCGCCGGGCGAGCCTTGGCCCGGAGTCCCCCCCATTCGGTTCCCGGGCCGGCGCATGAGTGAATCCGAGAACGAGCTTAGCCTGAGGGGAGAGAGGGAGACCGCGCCGGCGGCGAAGGCGCGCGAGGCCTGGGCGGCGCCGGCGGTGGCACGCGCTTTCGTCGCGTGGCGTGAGAAGTGGGCGGAACGCATGCTGACGTACTTCGCGATCGCGGTCGGCGGCACAATCGGCTGCTGGGGCCGCTATGCGATGACCAACCTGGTGCAGAGCATCTTCGGACGGGACTTCCCGTACGCGACGCTCAGCATCAACCTTCTGGGCTCGTTCCTGATGGGGTTCCTCTTCGTCGCCACCCTCGAGCGGCTGACCGTCTCGCCGATCTTCCGCACCGGCATCCTCACCGGCGGGCTCGGCGGCTTCACGACATTTTCGACCTTCGCGATGGAGTCCCGCCTGCTGCTGGTGCAAGGAGAGGCCGCCAAGGCAATGCTCTATATGGGGCTTTCTCTCGGCTTGGGCGTGCTTCTCGCATTTGCCGGAGCCTGGCTCGCTATCGAGCTCTAGAGCGGGATGGGATCGCTTGCTACTCACCCATCCCGCTCTAGCTTTTTGTATTCTCGCGTGATTCACGCCTTCGGTGATTCCACCTCCGGCGATCACGCTCTAGACGGAGCTTTCCCGGAGGACAGGATGGCGGACGAGGAAGCGGCGGACGGCGAGGTTCTGGTCGTGCGCATCTATCTGCACGAGGCCGAGCACGGACGGCGCAAAAGCCTGATGCGGGAGGTGCTGGCGCTGCTCGGCACGGAGCATCGGGTCGGGCGGCTCGTCGTCTTCCGCGGCATCGCCGGCTTCGACGAGAGCGGCGAGGTCGAGGAGACGGATATCCTGCGCATGGTCTCGGACCTGCCGCTCGCGATCGAGTTCTTCGACAGCCCCGCGATCGCCGAAGCCGCGATCGCCGCGCTCGCCGGGCTGGTTCCCCCTTCGCACATCCTCTGCTGGCGGGCGACGCGGGCACATACGCCAAACGCCTGATACGAGCGAACTTCGCAACTTCCTAGAGTACGCGCGGCTCAATCACGCCACAGCCAAGGAGCTGCGCGATGTCGGACATAACCGCCGGACTTGCCCCGCGACGATCATACAACAAGCTGGTCAACAACCCGGTCCTTGAAGACTACTCGCTGCGCTACGCGCCGAAGAGCTTTCGCACCTGGTCCGAGTATGCGGTGTTCTCGGCCGCCCTCGGCGGCATCGCCTACCTCGCCGATCAGGCGATCGGCGGATCGCTTGCCGTGCAATTCGGATTCGCCAACGCCTTCTGGGGCATCATCGCGGCGGCCGTGATCATCTTCCTCACGGGGATCCCGATCGCGTACTATTGCGCCAAATACAACGTGGACGTGGATCTGCTGACGCGCGGGGCGGGCTTCGGCTATCTCGGTTCGACCATCACCTCGGTGATCTACGCCTCGTTCACCTTCATCTTCTTCGCGCTCGAGGGCTCGATCATGGCCCAGGCGTTCCACCTCTATTTCGGCATTCCGCTGCCGATCGGGTACTTGCTGGGCTCGCTGATCATCATCCCGCTGGTGGTGTTCGGGATGACGCTGCTCTCGAAGCTCCAGGTCTGGACGCAGCCGCTCTGGCTGCTGCTGCTGTTCGCCCCGCCGGTCGCGGTACTGACGCTCGACCCGCATTCGCTCACCGACTGGGTGAACTTCGCGGGCCAGTCGCCGAGCAAATCGGGCTTCAACCCGCTGCTCTTCGGCACCGCCGCCGGAATCGCGCTCTCGCTGATCGCGCAGATCGGCGAGCAGGCGGACTATCTGCGCTTCATGCCCGACAAGACGCGCGCCAATTCCTTCAAATGGTGGCTCGCGGTCATCGGTGCGGGGCCCGGCTGGGTGATCCTCGGCGGCGCCAAGCAGCTCATGGGCTCGTTCTTCGCCTCACTCGCGGTCGCGCACGGCACCCCCCTCGCCGCGGCCAACGAGCCGATCCAGATGTATCTCACCGGCTACCACTACATCTTCGGCGAAGGCTTCCTCGCGCTCACGGTCGCGACCTTCTTCGTCATCCTCTCGCAGATCAAGATCAACGTCACCAACGCCTACTCCGGCTCGCTCTCGTGGTCGAACTTCTTCTCGCGCCTGCTGCACGCCCATCCGGGACGGGTGGTCTACATCTTCTTCAACGTCGCGATCTCGCTGACGTTGATGGAGCTCAGCATGTTCTCCGTCCTCGGCAAGATCCTCGGCTTCTACTCGAACGTCGCGGTGGCGTGGATCGGTGCGGTGACGGCGGACCTCATCATCAACAAGCCGCTGCTCAAGCTGAGCCCGAGCTATCTCGAGTTCAAGCGCGCGCATCTCTACAACTTCAACCCCGTGGGCTTCGGCTCGATGATGGTGGGCTCGGTGGTGTCCGTGATCGCCTTCTTCGGCCTGCTGGGGCCGGCGGCCCAGGCCTACTCGGCCTTCATCGCGCTCGGCCTCGCCTTCGTGCTCTCGCCGATCCTGGCGATCATCACCAAGGGCAAATACTATCTCGCGCGGGATCCGAACTATCACGCCGGGGTGCACCACGACGTGATGAACTGCGTCGCCTGCGGCTACGAGTACGAACGGGAGGACATGGCCGGATGCCCCTTCCACAAGGGCAATATCTGCTCGCTCTGCTGCTCGCTCGAGGCCAAGTGCCACGACATGTGCAAGGTGGCAACGGCGTAGCGGCGTGGGTCCAGGGGGCTTTGCCCCCTGGGCCCCTACCGAGGGGCTCTGCCCCTCGGACTCCCCGGCAAAGGCGGAGCCTTTGCAATCCTTTACTTAAAGAGTTCGGGGGTCTGGGGCCTCAAGGCCCCAGCGGGGGCATCGGGGGCAGAGCCCCCGACCGGGTCAGCCGCCGAGCATCCAGGGGCGCGATGCCGTCGGTTTCATTCCGGCGTTGTCGGCGCTGAGCCTGCGCGGCGCGCAGCAGCCGCAGCCGGCCGCGTGGGCGCCGGACCGGCGCGGGGAGTCCGCGCTCCGTTCATTCACCGCGAAGGCGGCGCGGCGCGCCCCGTCCATCCCCGAGAGGAAGGGCGCGCCGAGGATCGCCCGCGGCGCCTCGGCGCCACAGCCGGGGCAGGCGAGCGGAAGGTCGTATTCGGCCATCGGGCGCGAGGCGGTGAAGGGCCCGCAGCCGGGGCAGGCGTAGTCGTAGCTCGGCATGGAGAGCGTCCCGTCAGGTATCCGGGGCGATCAGCACGTCGGGCCCCGCGGGCACCATCGTAGTCGGGCCGTCGGCGCCCGGATAGATGTCGAAGGTGAAGATCTCGGTCGGCAGGTAGAGCGTGGCGCAGGCGTTCGGGATATCGACGACGCCGCTGATATGGCCCTGGACCGGCGCGGTGCCGAGGATCGCGTAGGCCTGGGCGGCGGTGTAGCCGAACTTCTTGAGGTAGGTGATGGCGTTGAGGCAGGCTTGCTGGTAGGCGACGAAAACGTCCAGGTAATGCTGCGTGCCGGCGTCGTCGACGGAGATGCCTTCGAAGATCAGGTAGTCGTTGTAGGTCGGCGTGATCGGGCTCGGCTTGAAGATCGGGTTCTTGATGCCGTACTTGGCCATGCCGCCCTTGATCAGGCTGGATATCCGGAGATGGATCCAGCCCGGCATCTCGATCGCGCCACAGAAGGTGATCTCGCCGTCGCCCTGGCTGAAATGCAGGTCGCCGACCGAAAGCCCCGCACCGTCGACATAGACCGGGAAATAAACCCGCGCGCCGCGCGAGAGATCCTTGATGTCGCAATTGCCGCCATGCTCGCGCGGCGGCACGGTCCGCGCGCCGCTCGCGGCCGCCGCGTCGCGCGCCTCGCCGGCGAGCCTTCCCATATGGGCGGTCGGTGCGAAGGGCGGATTGGCGAGCGGCGGGTTACGGGTGGGGTTGGTCGCGATCAGCGCCTTCTCGCGCGCGTTCCAGGTCTCGAGCAGGCGCGGGTCCGGCAGGCAGCCGATCAGGCCGGGATGGACGAGGCCGGCGAAGCTGACGCCCGGAACATGGCGGGAGCTCGCGAACAGCCCATGGATGTCCCAGATGGATTTCTGGGCCAGCGGGAAATGATCGGTGAGGAAGCCGCCGCCGTTCTTCTTCGAGAAGAACCCGTTGAAGCCCCAGGAATTGTGCGGAAATGCGCCGATATCGAGGAAGTCCACCACCAGGAGGTCGCCGGGCTCGGCGCCGGTGACGGCGATCGGCCCGCTCAAGAAGTGCACGGTGCTGAGGTCGATGTCGCGCACATCGGCGGCGGATTTGTCGTTCTTGATGAAGCCGCCGGTCCAGTCATAGCACTCGACGACGAAGTCATCGCCGGGCTTCACCGTCGCCACCATCGGGACCTCCGGGTGCCAGCGGTTGTGGATCATGTCGTTCTCGTACGGCGACTGCGACAGATCGACCTTGATCAGGGTGTCGGGCAAGGTTCGCTCCTTGGTCGGGTGAGCAGAGACGGGACCTGCCATAGTCGGGGCTTCGGCGGGCGGGCGCGAATACGCCCTTCTGCGTACGCCGCCCGCGGCCTTGAGCGTGCCGATCAGAGCCGGCCGAACGGCTCGGCGAGCACGGCCAGGCTCTCCAGCGTGCCCGCGGCGGCGAAGAGGCGGAGATGCGGCATGGCGGCCTGCATCCCGCGCGCGATCGGCTCGTAGCCGGCCGAGAGCGCCGCGGGGTTGAGCCAGGCGAGCCGGCGGCAGCGGCGGCGCAAGGCGGCCATCTCGCGGCCGAGGAGGGCGGGATCGCCGGTCTCGTAGCCGTCCGAGACGATGAGGCAGACGGCGCGCCCGGCGAGCGCGCGCGGCGCGTGATGGCGGTTGAACTCGGCGAGGCTTTCGCCGAGGCGCGTGCCGCCGCCGACCCCCTTGGAGAGCAGCGTGAGCCGGTCGAGCGCGCGCGCGCGGTCGCGATCGCGCATCGCCTCCGAGGCGGCGACGAGGCGCGTATGCGTGAGAAAAACCTCGGTGCGCGCCGCGCTGCGCACGAACCCGAGTGCCAGGCGGAGAAAAAGCGGCGTGTGCGGCGCCATCGAGCCGGAGACGTCGATGAGAAGGGCGATGCGGAGCGGGCGCCGTCGCGGGCGCCGCCAGGCGAGCGCGAAGGGCGTCCCGCCATGGCCGAGGCTCGCGCGGATGGTCCGCCGCAGATCGAGCCTGCCGTGGCGGCGGGCGCGGCGCCGGCGCCGTGCGTGGCGGGCGAGGAGTTCGGCGGCGAGATCGCGCGCGACCTCCTCCGCGGCGGCGAGCGCGTCGGGATCGGCGAGCGGGCGAAAATCGCGCGCCGCGCTGCCTTCCGAGGACGAGGCGCCGCCCGCCATCCCGACCCCATCGCCCGGGATTTCGCCCCCGTCCGGCGGCCCGGCCTCGGTCATCTCCTCGCGCCGCTTCCCGCCGCCACCCCGGCCGAGCTCGCGCAAGGAGCGCGGCCCGGGCGCGGGCGGGCTGCCGCTCGTCCGCACCGCGTGGCGCAGCCGGCGTCCGAGGAAGGCCGCGTCGAAGATCGCGTCGAACCGCTCCCACTCGCCGCGCCTTCCGGCGAAGAGCGCGCGGAGCGCGGGGCGGAGGCCGCTCGGCGTCCGCGCGAGCGGGGAGGCGAGGATGCGCGCGGCGTCCTCGCTTTCGGGCAGCCCGACGCTGAAGCCCGCATCGCGCAGGCTCGCCGAGAAGGCGGCGATGCGCCGTGCGATCAGGGCCTCGGCCGAGAGCGCCATCACGCGACCTTCGCCACAAGTCGCAAAAAGGTCGCGCGATCGATCTGCGCCCGGTCCTCGTGGGTCTTCAGCACGCAGACGAGGGTCTCGTAGAGCGCCTCGGGTGCATCGGCGAGATCGCCGACGCCGAGCCCGAGCAGCGCGGCCGCCCAGTCGAGGCTCTCGGCCACGCCCGGGATTTTTCTGAGCTGCTCCTTGCGGATCGCGGCGAGCAGGCGCGCGACCTGGCCCGCGAGGTCGATCCCGATGGCGGGCAGACGGGCGCGGAGGATCGCCACCTCGCGGTCGATCTCGGGATAGTCGAGATAATGATAGAGGCAGCGGCGGCGGAGCGCGTCCGAAAGCTCGCGCGTCGCGTTGGAGGTGAGCACGACGCGGGGAATGCTGCGCGCGCGGATCGTGCCAAGCTCGGGAATGCTCACCTGGAAATCGGAAAGAAGCTCGAGCAGGAAGGCCTCGAATTCCTCGTCCGCGCGGTCGATCTCGTCGATCAGCAGGACCGGCCTCTTTTCCTCGCGGATGGCGGCGAGCAGCGGGCGCTCGAGCAGATAGCGCTCGCTGAACAAGGCGTCCTCGATGTCCTCGGCGCGGCGCGCCCCGCCTTCGCCCTCGCGCGCCTTGATGGCGAGCAATTGGCGTTGGTAGTTCCATTCATAGAGCGCGCTCGCCTGGTCGAGCCCCTCATAGCATTGCAGGCGGATCAGCCGCGCCTCGTGCAGGGCGGCGAGCGCGTACGCGACAGCCGTCTTGCCGACGCCGGCCGCACCCTCGATCAGCAGCGGCCGCTCGAGCATCTCCATGAGCAGAAGCGCGGTCGCCAGCTCGGGGTCGGCGATGTAGCCGGTGGCGGCCAGGCTTTCCGCGATTCTTTCGCGCGTTTCCAGACGCGGCATCTCTTCGGCCAGGCCGTCCTTACTTCAACCCTGCGCGCCCAGCGCCTCCGCCGCCTTCCAGATTCGCCAAGCATCGTGCGGCATCTGGATGTGCGTCGCACCTAGGAAGGCAAGCGCGTCGTTCACCGCGTTGGAGAAAGCCGGCACGCCGCCGACATTCGGGCTCTCGCCCACGCCTTTCGCGCCGATCGGATGGTGCGGCGAGGGCGTGACGGTGAAGTCGGTCTCCCATTTCGGCGTCTCGACCGCGGTGGGCAGGAAGAAATCGAGGAACGAGGCGCCTTTGACATTGCCGATCTCGTCATAGGCGATCTCCTGGCCCATCGCGATCGCGAAGGCCTCCGTGAGCCCGCCATGCACCTGGCCCTCGATGATCATCGGGTTGATGCGGGTTCCGCAATCGTCGAGCGCATAGAAGCGGCGCACCTTCGCAACCCCTGTGTCGAGGTCGATATCCATCACGCAGACATAGGCGCCGAACGGGAAGGTCATGTTCGGCGGATCGTAGTAGCTCACCGCCTCGAGCCCCGGCTCGAGCCCGGGCGGCGGCGCGTTGTAGGCGGTCCAGGCGATGTCCTTCATCGTCTTGAACCGCTCCGGCATGCCTTTGACGCGGAAGCGGTCGATGTCGAACTCGACATCGTCGTGATGGACCTCGAGCAGATGGGCCGCGATCATCTGCGCCTTGGCCTTGATCTTGCGGCAGGCCATCGCGGTCGCCGCACCGGCGGTCGGCGTCGAGCGCGAGCCGTAGGTGCCGAGCCCATAGGGCGCGGTGTCGGTATTTCCTTCCTCGATCATCACGTCGTTCGCCGGGATGCCGATCTCGGAGGCGATGATCTGCGCGTATGTCGTCTCGTGGCCCTGGCCCTGGCTCTTCGTGCCCATCCGCGCGATCGCCGCCCCGGTCGGGTGGATGCGGATCTCGGCGCTGTCGAACATGGCGATGCCGAGGATGTCGCAGTTCTTCGAAGGCCCCGCGCCGACGATCTCGGTGAAGAACGAAAGCCCGATCCCCATCACCTCGCGCGTCTCGCCGCGCTTGAATTTTTCTCTTTTTTCTTTCTGCTCGGCCCGCAGCGCCCGGTAGCCCACCGCGTCCAGCGCCTTCTGCATCGCCGTGTGATAGTCGCCGGAATCGTATTCCCAGCTGAGCGCGGAGTGGTAAGGAAATTGCTCGCGGCGGATGAAGTTGCGCATCCTGAGCTCGGCCGCGTCGATCCCGAGCTTCTGCGCCAGGATGTCCATCGCCCGCTCGATGCAATAGGCCGCCTCGGTGACACGGAAGGAGCAGCGATAGGCGACACCGCCCGGCGCCTTGTTGGTATAGACCCCATCGACGCTCACATGCGCGGTCGGAAAATCATACGAGCCGGTGACGATATTGAAGAATCCCGCCGGCCATTTCGAAGGATCGGCGCAGGCATCAAAGGCGCCGTGGTCGGCCAGCACATGGACGCGAAGCCCCGTCACCTTGCCCGCGCGCGTCGCCGCGATCTCGGCCGTCATGTGGTAGTCGCGGGCGAAGGCGGTGGCGGAGAGGTTCTCGATCCGGTCCTCGACCCATTTCACCGGCTTGCCGGTGACGATCGAGGCGACGATCGCGCACACATAGCCGGGATAGACGCCGACCTTGTTGCCGAAGCCGCCGCCGATATCGGGCGAGATGATATGGATCTTGTGCTCGGGAATGCCGGAGAGGATCGCCGCCACCGTGCGCACGACGTGCGGCGCCTGGAAGGTGCCCCACACCGTCAGCTCGCCCTTGATCTTGTCGAAGGAGGCGACGCACTGGCAGGTCTCGAGCGGGCTCGGATGCACGCGCTGATAGGAGATCAGCTCCTTGATCGTCACTTCGGCGTCGCGAAAGGCGAGATCGGTCGCCTCGCGGTCGCCGACCTCCCAGGTGAAGATGTGGTTGGGGTGCCGGCGGTGGCCGTGCGCGCCTTCGGTCTTGTCCTTGATGTCCTCGCGGAGAATGGGCGCATCGGGCGCCATCGCCTTGAAGGGATCGACGAGCGCGGGCAGCGCCTCGTATTCGACCTCGATCAGGTCGGCCGCGTCGGCGGCGAGGTAGCGCTCGGTCGCGATGACGAAGGCGATCTCCTGGCCCTGGAACAGCACTTTCTCGCCGGCGAGCACCGCCTGCACGTCGCCCGCGAGTGTGGGCATCCAATCGAGCTTGAGCGGCTTGAGGTCCTCCGCGGTGAGCACGGCGAGCACGCCGGGCGCGGCCTTCGCCTTCGATGTGTCGATGGATTTCACCCGCGCATGGCCGTAGGGCGAGCGGTGGAAATCGCCATGGATCATACCCGGCAGCTTGAGGTCGTCGACGTAATTGCCCTTGCCCTGGGTGAAGCGGATATCCTCGACCCGCTTGCGCTTGCAGCCGAGCCCTTCCAGCCGGGCCTCGCGCGCTTCCCGGCTCTCGCTGATCTCGTTCATACCGTAGCCTCCTGGGCGGCCTCCTTGAGGGAATCGCCCGCGAGCTTTGCGGCTGCGAACTGGATCGCGCGGACGATGTTCTGATAGCCGGTGCAGCGGCAGAGATTGCCGGAGATGCCGATGCGGATCTCGTCCTCGGTGGGGCGCGGGTTCTCCTGCAACAGCCGCCAGGCGCGGACGATCATCCCGGGCGTGCAGAAGCCGCATTGCAGGCCGTGCATCTCGCGAAATCCCTCCTGCAACGGATGGAGCGTGCCGTCGGCCTCGGCGATGCCCTCGATGGTGCGGATTTTTCCCCCATCCGCCTGCACCGCGAAGAGCGTGCAGGATTTGACCGACCGCCCGTCGAGATCGACGGTGCAGGCGCCGCAATGGCTGGTGTCGCAGCCGATATGGGCGCCGGTGAGGTTGAGCTGCTCGCGGAGAAAATGAATGAGCAGGGTGCGCGGCTCGACCAGCGCCTCCACTTCGGCGCCGTTGACGCTGAGCGCGATCGCGGTTTTCGCCATGGTTTTTCCCCCTCAAGCGGCGCGCGCGGCGGCGCGGACGAGCGCGCGGCGGACCATCACGCCCGCCATCTTCCGCCGGTAGTCGGCCGGGCCGCGGCCATCTTCGGTGGGATCGGCGATCGCCTCGGCGCGGCGGGCGGCCTCGGCGAAGGCGGCCGCCTCGGGCGCCCGCCCGATCAGCCCGGCGGCGGCGTCCGCGGCGAGCAGCGGGGTCGGCGCGACATTGGTGAGGCCGATCGTTACGGTAGCGATCCGTCCTCCGGCAAGCGTCAGCATCACGGCGGCCGCCGCGGTCGCATAGTCGCCGATCTTGCGCTTGAGTTTTTCGTAACCGTAGCCGTGGCCGGCAGGCGGGCTCGGAATACGGATTTCGGTGAGGATCTCCCCGGGCGCGAGCGCGGTGAGATAGGCGCCCTGGTAGAACTTTTCCGCCATCACCTCGCGCGTGCCGTTCGCCCCGGCCAGAAGGTAGCTCGCGCCGAGGCACATCATCAGCGCCGGCATGTCGTTGCCCGGATCGCCGTTGGCAACGTTGCCGCCGAGCGTGCCGCAGGCGCGCACCTGCGGATCGGCGATCTGCAGCGCGGTCTCGCGCAGGATCGGGATCGCGGCGCCGAGCGCGGCATCTTCGATCAGCGCGGCCTGGGTGGTGGTGGCGCCGATGATCCAGTCGGTCCCCTCGCGGCGCACCCCCCGCAGCTCGCCGATGGCGCCGAGATCGATCAGGTGATCGGGCGTGGCGAGCCGGAGCTTCATCATCGGCACGAGGCTGTGGCCGCCGGCGAGCGGCCGGCCGTCATCCGGATGGGCGGCGCAGAGGGCCACGGCCTCGGCAAGGCTCCGCGGTCGGTGATAGGCGAAGGCGCCTGGGATCATGGCCGTTTCCTCCCCCCTTATTTTTGGACCACGAGTATGGGAGGGCCGGGTGGTCCCGGCCAGTCATAAAACATGCTGCGCTGCGGCCGCCGCCTCGCCGCGCAGGGCCGCCCAATAGAGCTCGGACGGCGGCGCGCCCTCCGTCTCCAGCGCCGAGCGCACGCGAGCGAAGAGGGACGAGGCGCGGGCGGGATCGCCGCCCTTCTGGATCTCGAGCATGGCAAGGGCGAACAGCATGTCGCGCCGGGTCACGTACAGTGGGCCGGGCGCAAGCAGCGTCTCGCCCTCGCGATCGAGGCCCTCCGCCCGGGCGAGCGCGCGCGCGGGCGCGTAATGCCCGGCATTGACGAGACCGACGAGCGCACGCCGCGCGATGTCGCGGCGGCGTTCGGCGCCCTCTTTCTCCCCGGGTGCCGCGGGGAGATCGGCAAGGCGCGCGAGGAGGCCGGGCGCTCCCGCTTCGGCATCGCAAAGCAGCGTCTCCGCCGCCGCGGTCCATGCGATATCCTCGGTCTCGCCATCCTCGAGCATGCGCTCGGCGAGCGCCCGGCGCAGCGCGCCGGCCGCCTCGGCCGCGGCCGCGAAGAGCGGGCGGACGTCCGCGCGGCGCTCGCCGGCGTGAAGGCGCATGATGGCGCGCGAAAAGAGGATCGCCGGCAGGTTGAGCGGCATCAGATCCGCAAGACCCGCGAGCGCGGCCGTGCGAATTTCCGCAGGCAGCGGCAGCGGCGCGTCGATCGCGATGGCGAAGCGCCGCTCGAGGTACGCGGCGAGCGCGGGCGCGACCGCGCGGGCGGTCGCCAGATCGGCGTCATTGACCGATTCCCAAAGCGCGTGGCCGGCGAAGGCGACATAGAGCCCCGGATCGTGCGCCATGCTCGCGGCGCGTTTGCGGAGCCAGTCGCGATAGAGCGCGCGCGCGGCTGCGCGGTCCGCACCGAGATCGAGCGGCGCGCGCGAGGCAAAGGCCACCAGCGAGTAGGAATCACGCTCGATCGCCACATGCCCGAAACCGCATTCCGCGAGCAGACAGGCGAGGCTCCGCTCGCTTTGCAGGATCAGGTGCAGGCCGGGCGAAAGCAGCGGCACGAGCGCGCCGGAGGGCGTTCCCGGGCGGATCGCGGCGGCGTCGGGCGTCGTGAGCACGAGCACGCCGTCCGCGGCGAGGGCGTTCCGAAGCATGAGGAGGAATTCGCGCGGCGAGGGGACGTGTTCGATGACCTCGGCCGCCAGCAAAACGTCGCAAGCATCGGGCTCGCCTGCCGAAAAATAGTCGAGCGTTATCGGCAGGCCGAGGCGCGCGCGTCCCTCGGCGGCGATCGGCGAGGGGTCGAAGCCGCTGCCCTGCCAGCCGAGGCCGTGGATCGCGAAGTCGAGTCCGAAGCCGAGCCCGCACCCGACCTCGATATAGCGCGTGCCGGCAGGTCGGCGGATGCGTGCGAGCAGGCCGGCGCTCTGCCAGAGTCCCGTGCCCTGCTGGAGGTAGAATTCGGCGCGACCCTGCTCGGCGATGTTCGGGTCGGTGTAATCGGGCGGGGTCCGATCGTCGTAGAAGGCGGCCCCGCAGCAAGGGCAGGAGAGCACGTCGTTTCGTCGATCCGGATTATCCCTGGTGTGCCAGCCGATCGAAACGAGCACGGGCTTCTCGTCCGTCGCCTCGCACTGCGGGCAGCTCATACGCCGCGCCGGAACTCCCGCCGCGGGCCAATGGAAACGGGGAAGGCCGGTCATGGCGCAGAGCCTAAACGCCCCGCTGGCGCACCGGCAATGCGTAGCGCGCGTGGACGGGAATCAGGAAGAGACCTGCCAACGCCGCGATCAGGCCCGCGAGCAGAAAGAAATCCAATGGTGGGAGCACGGCGATCACCGGCGCGGCGAGCGTGGGCGCCGCCGCTTGCGCAAGCAGCACCGGCATGGCGAGCCAGCCGAGCCGCGTGGCGTAGCCCGCGGGACCGAAGATGACCATCGGCAGCGTGCCGCGGTTGATGGTGAGCACGCCGTTGCTCATGCCGTAAAGAACCGCGAAAGCGGCCGCCGCGGCGGGGCCGCCGAGAACGAGCAGGGCGACGCCGAGCGGGAGCAGCGCCGCCGCCACCCGGGCGCGCGCGAGAATACCGAGCCGCCGGGTGAGCGCCCAATCGACGATGCGGCCCGCAACCTGGCTCGGGCCGAACAGTGCGGCAACGAACACGGCGTGGCCGTGCGTAAGCCCGACCCCGGTAAAAAGCTCCAGGACATAGACGGCGATCGCGGAAGTGATGAGCCAGCGGAGCGTGAAATAGACCGAGAGGCAGACGAGCGAGCGTCCATCTGCGTGGCTCGGGACAGGCCCGCTCTGCTCCTTTCCCTGTTCCTTTCCCTGTTCCTCCTCGCGGGCGAGCCCGGCTTCATGCCCGGAGCGAAACTTTGGGACGAACAGGAGGACGAGCGGGAGGTTCACCGCAAGCTCGAGCGCGGCATAGCAGAGAAGGAGGCTGCGCCAGCCGATCGCGGCCGCGAGGAAGGCGCCGACAGTCCAGAAGACAGTGCTCGCGAAGCCGGCGATCAGCGTGATGCCGGTGATGGCGGGGGCCGCCGCGGGCCCAAGCAGCAACCCCACGGTCGCGAAGGCAGCGTCGTAGAGGCCTAATGCCATGCCGATGCCGAGCACCGTCCAGCCAAGATACCAGAGCGCGAGGCCGGGTGCGGCGGCGAGGATCGCCAGGCCGGCTGCGATCACCAGCGCGCTCGCGGCGAGGACGAGCCGGCCGCCGGCGCGATCGATGCGGCGGCCGACGCGCGGGGCGATGAAGCCGGCGACCAGGAGGGCCCACGAGATTCCGCCGACCGCCGCGACGCGCGAGGCGCCGAGGCTCGCGGCGGCGGGCGCGGCGATAACGGCAGGGAGATAGAACGTCACTCCCCAGGAGATGACCTGGGTGCAGCCGACCGCGAGCGTGAGGCGGCGCGGGTGGAGAGGGGGCTCAGGCACCTTCAGACACTGACCTCGGGCGCCAAGGATTCGATCAGCCCGGAAGGGCGGATTCGGAGGCGCGGATGTAATCGCGCGTGAGCGGCAGCGTCTCGATCCGACGGGCGAGCTGAAGCTGGAAGACCATCAGCCCGCCATGGCGGAATCCCATCTCGCTGCCGGCGAGATAGAATTCCCACATGCGGCAGAAGCGCTCGTCGTAGATGTCGCGGAGCACCGCCTTCTTCGCGAGGAACCGCTCGCGCCAATGGCGGAGCGTCTCGGCGTAATGGAGCCGGAGTATCTCGATATCGGTTGCCCAGAGGCCGGCGCGCTCGACCGCGGGCAGCACCTCCGAAAGGGCAGGAATGTAGCCGCCGGGAAAAATGTACTTTCGCGTCCAGGCATCGGTGAGGCCGGGCGTGTCCATGCGGCCGATCGAATGGATCAAGGCGACGCCGTCAGGCGCGAGGAGCCGGCCGATCGTCTCGAAGAAGCGCCCGTAGTGCGGCGAGCCCACGTGCTCGAACATGCCGACCGAAACGATGCGGTCGAAGCTCCCTTCGACCTCGCGGTAATCGGCGAGCGAGAAGCGCACGCGCCCGGCAAGGCCGGACGCGGCCGCGCGGGCCGCGGCGCGCGCGTGCTGCTCGGCCGAGAGGGTGATGCCGCGCACGCTCACCTCTTCCATGCCGGCGAGCGCCAGGGCGAGGCTGCCCCAGCCGCAGCCGATATCGAGCACGCGGTTGCCCGGGCGCAAGCGGAGCTTGGCCGCGATGCGGCGCTGCTTGGCGCGCTGCGCCTCCTCGAGCGAGAGATCGGGCGTGGCGAAATAGGCACAGGAATAGTTGAGGTCGGAATCGAGGAACAGGCGGAATAGGGTCTCGGAGAGGTCGTAGTGGTGGGCGACGTTGCGCCGCGCGACGGGGATCGGGTTGTGCTGCTGGAGGCGGTGGGCGATCTCGCGGAAGGCGCGCCGGAGCAGGCCGCGCCGCGCGGGTCCGCGATTGCGGAGATTGCGCCCGCAGAGCTCGAAGAGATCGGCCAGCCCGCCTTTCTCGAGCACGAGGTCGCCGTTCATATAGGCCTCGCCGAAATGGACGGCGGGGCGGAGCGCCACCCGGGCAAGGCTCGCGCGGCTGCGGAAGCGGACGGTGACATCCGTGACCCCGGGCGCGGGCGCCCCGAAGGTCAGCCGGCGGCCGCCGGCGGTGAGCACGGTGAGCCGGCCCTCGCGGATGAAGCCGGCGAGCAGGCGTTCGAGCATGGCCATCCTTCTCCGCTCACCCCTCCTGGCAAAGCCCAGCCTCCTGGCAAAGCCCTGGCCATGTTAAGCAGAGCGCGGCCGAGAGAGTAGGGAGGACGGGCAAGCGATGAGCCGGTTGGCGCCGATCGAGGTGGAGAAGCTCGATGCCGAGCAGCTTCGGGTCTATGAGGCGGTGGTGGCGGGGCCGCGCGGGGGCGTGCGCGGGCCGGTGCCGTTCTGGCTGAAGAGCCCCGGCCTCGCCGACCCGGCGCAGCGGCTGGGGGCGTTCCTCCGGTTCGAGTCGAGCCTGCCCGCGAAGCTCCGGGAGCTGGCGATCCTGGTCACGGCGCGGGCGACGACCGCCCAATACGAGTGGTACATGCACCGTCCGCTTGCCGAGAAGGCGGGGCTCGCGCCGGCGGTGGCGGACGCGATCGCCGCGCGCGCCGAACCCGCGTTCGCGGACGAGGACGAGGCGCTGACCTATGCGCTGGCGGCCTCGCTCAGCCGCACCCACGGGCTCGACGAGGCGCTCTTTCGCCGCGGGCTCGGCCGCTTCGGCGAGCGTGGCATGGTCGAGCTGGTCGGGCTGGTCGGCTACTACACGATGGTCGCGATGACGCTCAACGCCTTCGGCGCGGCCCTCCCGGAGGGAATGGCGCCGCCACTCGCGGCCTGAGAGCCGGGGCGTTTCCCGCTTGCCGGGTCCCGGGGCATCCCCTACCGTGAGCCTGGGAGAGCGAAAATTCCAACGGAGGCGATGGCGATGATGAAACGGCGCACCCTTTTGGGCGCGGCGGGTGGGATGGCTGCGGCCGCCGCCTTGCCCCGCCCGGCGATCTCGGCCGCCCCGAGCGTCCTGAAGTTCGTTCCGCAGGCGAATCTAACGCTTTTCGACCCGATCACCACCACCGCGGCGGTGACGCAGAACTACGCCTATTACGTATGGGACACGCTTTATGCGGTGGACGAGCATCTCATGCCGCACCCGCAGATGGCCGCCGGGCACACGATTTCGAGCGACGGGCGGACCTGGACCATCACCTTGCGCGACGGGCTCAAGTTCCATGACGGCAGCCCCGTGCGCGCCGCGGACTGCATCGCCAGCATCAAGCGCTGGGCCACGGTCGATCCGTTCGGCGAGGATCTCGCCGCCGCCGTGGACAGCTACGTGGTGAGGGCCGACAAATCCTTCGAGATCCGGCTCAAGAAGCCGTTCCCGCTGCTCGATGCGGCGCTCGCCAAGCCGGCGTCCAACGTTCCCTTCATCATGCCCGAGCACATCGCCTCGCAGCCGGCGGCGAAGGCGATCACCATCGACCAGGTGATCGGCTCCGGGCCCTGCGTGTTCGAGGCGAAAGAGTACGTCTCGGGCAGCCGCGCGGTCTTCTCCAAATTCGCGGGATACGTGCCGCGGCAGGAAAAGCCGAGCTGGGCCGCCGGCGGGAAGGTGGTGAATTTCGACCGCATCGAGTGGCACGTCATCACCGATCCCGGGACGGCGGTGGCGGCGCTGCAGTCGGGCGAGGTCGATTGGTGGGAGCTCGTCCTGCCGAACCTGATTCCGCTGCTGGCGGCGAACAAGGACGTGGTGATCGGCCAGGGCAACCCGACCGGCTATATGGGGTGCCTGCGCTTCAACGAGCTCTTCCCGCCGTTCGACAATGTGCTGATGCGCCAGGCGGTGATGATGGCGACCGACCAGTCGTCGTACATGCGCGCGGTGACGGCGAACGATCCCAAGAACTTCACGATCTGCCACTCCTTCTTCCCGATCGGCACGACCTACGGCGTTCCGCCCAACCCCGACCCGATGGCCAAGGCGCCGGATCTGGCGGCAGCGAAGAAGCTGATCGAGGCGGCCAAGTACGGCGGCGAGAAGATCGTCATCATCAACCCGACCGACTTCCCCTCGATCCAGCCCTTCGGCGAGATCACCTATGCCACGCTCAAAAAGCTCGGGCTCAATGTCCAGCTCGTCGAGACCGACTGGGGCACGGTGGTGCAGCGGCGGGCGAGCAGGAAGCCCGTCGACCAGGGCGGCTGGACGATCTTCCACACCTGGTGGGAAGGAATTTCGCTCTACAATCCCGCCGTCAATCCAATCATTCTCGGCCAGGGCCTCAAGGGCTGGTTCGGCTGGTACAAGAGCGATGCGATGATGGCGCTGAACGCCGACTGGCTCTCCGCGCCGACCGAGGCCGCGCGGCAGGCGATCGGGGCCAAGATGCAGGCGCTCGCATTCAACGACGTCCCCACGGTGCCGCTCGGGCAGTTCTACATCCGCACCGCCTATCGGAGCACGCTCGCCGGCATCATCGACGGGGCCGCGCCCTATCCGTGGAATGTGCATCGCGTCTGAGCAGCCGATGTAGGGCACCGGCGGGGCGATGCTCTTCTATATCGTCCGCCGCGTGCTGGCGACGATCCCCGTGATGGGGATCGTCGCGATCACGGTCTTCTCCCTTCTCTACCTCGCTCCCGGCGATCCGGCGGCGATCATCGCCGGCGACCAGGCAACGACCCAGCAGATCGCCCAGATCCGCGCCTCGCTCGGGCTGAACCAGCCGTACCTGGTGCGCTTCGGGCACTGGGTCTGGCAGGTGGTGCACTTCAATCTCGGCACTTCGGTGTTCACCGGCCAGCCGGTGGCCCGGATGATCGCCCAGCATATCGAGCCCACCCTCTCGCTGATGATCCTCACCATGCTGATCGCGATCACGGTCGCGGTCCCGCTCGGGGTGATCGCGGCGTGGAAGCACGGGACCTGGATCGACCACGCCGTCATGGTTTTCGCGGTGCTCGGCTTCTCGGTGCCGGTGTTCGTGATCGCCTATCTGCTGGCCTATGTGTTCGGGCTCAGCCTGCGGTTGCTGCCGGTGCAGGGGTTCGTTCCTATCTCGCAAGGATTCTGGCCGTTCCTCCAGTGCCTGATCCTGCCATCGCTCGCGCTCGGCGCCATCTATGTGGCGCTGCTGGCGCGGATCACCCGCGCGGCGATGCTCGAGGTGCTGGCGCAGGATTACGTGCGCACCGCGCGCGCCAAAGGGGTGTCGCAGCGGGGCGTGCTCTTCGTGCACGCGCTCAAGAACGCGGCCAACCCGGTGGTGACGGTGGCCGGGCTCGGCGTCGCACTCCTGATCGGAGGAACGGTGGTGACGGAAACCGTGTTCGCGATCCCGGGGCTCGGCACGCTCACCGTGAACGCGATCCTCGAGCGCGACTACCCGGTGATCCAGGGCGTGGTGCTGCTGTTCAGCTTCGCCTACGTGATCGTTAACCTGATCGTCGATCTGCTGTACAGCGTCTTCGACCCGAGGATCCGGTTGTGAGCGAGCTTCTGCTGGCGGAAGAAGCGGCGGCGCTGCCGGAGATCCTGGCCCCGCCGGCGGCGCACGGCCGTGTGGTGGGCTTCGTGCTGCGCTATCCCGCGATCGCGATCGGCGGCGCGCTCGTTGGCCTGATGATGCTGCTCGCGATCTTCGCACCCTGGCTCGGCACGGTCGATCCCGAGGCGCTCGATCCGGCGAACATGCTGATCGGGCCCTCGGCCGGTCATTGGTTCGGCACCGATATGCTGGGGCGAGACATCTATTCGCGCGTGCTCTACGGCGCGCGCGTCTCCCTCGTCGTCGGCTTCGCGGTGGCCGCACTCGCCTCGGCGGGCGGAATGGCGATCGGCCTCGTCTCCGGATTCGTCCGCCCGCTGGATGCGGTGCTGATGCGCATCATGGACGGGGTGATGGCGATTCCGGCGATCCTGCTCGCGATCGCGCTGATGGCGCTGACGCAGGGCTCGGTCGGCAACGTCATCATCGCGATCACCATCTCGCAGGTCCCGCAAGTGGCGCGGCTGGTGCGGGGCATGGTGCTGGGCTTGCGCGAGCAGCCCTTCGTCGAAGCGGCGATCGCGGCGGGGACGCGCACGCCGCGGCTGATCTGGCGGCATATCGTGCCGAACACGCTGGCGCCGGTGATCGTGCAGGCGACCTATGTCTGCGCCTCGGCAATGATCATCGAGGCGATCCTCGACTTCATCGGCGCCGGAACGCCGCCGGTGGTGCCGAGCTGGGGGAACATCATGGCCGAGGGCCGCGCGCTCTGGCAGGTGAAACCGTTCATCGTCTTCTTCCCCGCCTTCTTCCTCTCGGTGACGGTGCTCGCGGTCAATCTCCTCGGCGATGGCTTGCGCGACGCCCTCGATCCGCGTCTCGGTGCCCGCAAATGAGCATGGGCCGATGAATATGGGGCGGTAGTGGCGCTGCTCGAGGTCGAGCGGCTGCAGACGCACTTCCGCGCCGGCAACGGCGTGGTGCGCGCGGTCCAGGGCGTGTCGCTCTCGATCGAGGCGGGCGAGACGCTGGCGGTGGTGGGCGAATCGGGCTGCGGCAAGTCGGTGACGGCGATGTCGATCCTGAGGCTGGTGCCCGAGCCGCCGGCGCGGATCGCGGGCGCCGTGCGCTTCGAGGGGCGCGACCTTCTCAAGCTCCCGGAAGGCGAGATGCGGAAGATCCGCGGCAACGAGATCAGCATGATCTTCCAGGAGCCGATGAGCAGCCTCAACCCGGTGCTCACCGTCGGGCGGCAGATCGGCGAGACGCTCTCCCTGCACCAGGGGCTCGGGAACCGGGCGGCGCTCTCGCGCGCCGCCGAGATGCTGGCGCTGGTGGGCATTCCGGAGCCGGAACGGCGGATCGGCGAATACCCCCACCAGCTTTCGGGCGGCATGCGCCAGCGGGTGATGATCGCGATGGCGCTCGCCTGCAACCCGAAGCTCCTGATCGCCGACGAGCCGACGACCGCGCTCGATGTCACCATCCAGGCGCAGATCCTCGACCTGATGCGCGATCTCAAGGCGCGGATCGGTGCGGCGATCATGCTGATCACGCACGATCTCGGCGTGGTGGCCGAGATGGCGGGCCGGGTCGCGGTCCTCTATGCGGGGCGGACGGTGGAGGAGGGGCCGACAACGGCGATTTTCGCCGAGCCGCTGCATCCCTATACGCAAGGGCTCCTGGGCGCGGTGCCGCGCCTCGGCATGGACGGCGGCGCGCCGGGGCGGACGCGGCTTGTCGAAATCCCAGGCCAGGTCCCGGATCTGCGCAAGCCGATCGTGGGCTGCGCCTTCGCCCCGCGCTGCGGGCGCGTCACGGATCTCTGCCGCCGCTCAGCACCCGCGCTGCTTTCGCGCGCTCCCGGGCAGGCGGTTGCGTGCCATCACGCCGGAGCCGCGTGATGAGCGATGCACCTCCCGTGATCGAGGTGAGGGGCCTCAAGAAATATTTTGTCCTGCCGCGGCGCTATCCCGGCCAGCCGGCCGCGCAGGTGCACGCGGTCGATGATGTGAGCCTCGCGATCGGCCGCGGCGAGACGCTCTCGCTGGTCGGCGAATCGGGCTGCGGCAAATCGACGGTGGGCCGCGCGATCCTCGGCCTCATCAAGCCCACCGCGGGCGAGGTGCGGCTCGACGGCATGCGGATCGACAATCTGCCGGCCCAAAAGTTGAGGCCGCTTCGGCGGCGGATGCAGGTGGTCTTCCAGGACCCTTTCAGCAGCCTCAATCCGCGCCTCAGGGTGCGCGAGATTCTCGCCGAGCCCATCGCCAACTTCTCCCTTGCCCGCACGCGCGACGAATTTTCGGCGCGAATTGCCTCGCTCCTGGAAAAGGTGCGGCTGCCGGCGGATGCCGGCGGACGCTTCCCTCACGAATTCTCGGGCGGGCAGCGCCAGCGCATCGGAATCGCGCGTGCGCTCGCAACCGAGCCGGAGGTGATCATCTGCGACGAAGCGGTCTCCGCGCTCGACGTCTCGGTGAAAGCGCAGATCGTCAATTTGCTCGCCGATCTGCAGGACGAGCTCGGTCTTTCGCTCCTCTTCATCACGCATGACCTCGCGATCGTCGAGCACCTGACGCACCGCGTCGCGGTGATGTATCTCGGCCGCATCGTCGAGGCGGCGGACCGGCAAAGCCTCTTCGCCCGCCCGTTTCATCCCTACACGCAGGCGCTCCTTTCGGCGGTGCCGGTGCCGGACCCGGCGGCCGCCCGCCGGCGAATGATCCTCAAGGGCGATGTGCCGAGCCCGATCAGCCTGCCGTCAGGCTGCCGCTTCCACACCCGCTGCCCGCACGCCTTCGCGCGCTGCCGGACGGAGGAGCCAAAGCTGCGCCCCGTGGGGGTTGGCGTGGGAGTTGGCGTGGGTGTTGGCGGCACGCAATGGGCGGCATGCCATCTCGAGGCGCGCCCCATGGATCAGACGGGCGATCAGACGGAAGAATAATCCGCCGGCCCCATTGCCCGGCAGCGCACCGCCACGCTACCGTCGCCGCAAACCAGAACGCGATACCGTAGGGGGGAAACCATGAAGCCTTGCCGCCGCCGCACCTTCCTTGGCCTCTCCGCCGGCTTGGCCGCCGGCCTTCCGGCGATCGCCGCGCGCGCCGCAACACCCATCCGCCTCGGGGCGATCCTCCCGCTCACCGGCCCGGCGGCGGAGATCGGCACCGAGGAACAGCGCGGCATCCAGTTCGCCGTGAAGCAGGCCAACGACAAGGGCGGCATCGGCGGCCGCCCGATCGCGGTGCTCTTCGAGGACAACCA
The DNA here is from genome assembly GCA_963745975.1 of uncultured Pseudomonadota bacterium. Taxonomy (GTDB): domain Bacteria; phylum Pseudomonadota; class Alphaproteobacteria; order Acetobacterales; family Acetobacteraceae; genus JAKAWQ01. The sequence continues at coordinate 34,776 of CAVUZJ010000003.1, read as the reverse complement.
GGCAAAGCCCGATCTCTCGGTGCTGTCGTTCAACAAGCTCGTCAATCTCGATCAGGTCCCGGTCGTCCTGACCGGCTATTCCGGCCCGACACTGGCGATGGCGCCTTTGGCCACACGGACCCAGACGCTGCTCATCAATGCCGGCGCACAGACCGACCGGCTCGGCACCATTTCCCCTTATCTCTTCAACGCAATCCCGCAGGAGGCCGGCGAGGTCGGGGTGCTCGTGCACTTCGTGCTCGACGGCCTCAAGGCGAAGCGTGCGGCAATCCTCTACGAGAACGACGCGGCGGGGATCGCCGGACGCGACGATTTCGTCAAGGAGTTTCGCGCTCTCGGCGGGACGATCGCCGCTCAGGAGCCGGTGCCGTTCGGCGAGACCGATTTCCGCCCGGCGCTCCTGAAGCTCGCCGCCGCCAAGCCCGACGTGATGTTCGTCACGATCACGCAGGGTGCGAAGGAGCTCGCGGACCAGAAGAAAGAGCTCGCCATCGCCGTTCCCGTCGTGGGCACGACCTTCCTCAACGATCCGGCGGCAATCGCCGACCCGGCGGCCGAGGGCTGGTATCACACGCAGATGCGCATCGACCAGCCGGCCGCGCTGACGGCCGCGTTCCGCAAGGAATTCCCCGGCGCCGACTTCGCCTTCTTCAGCCGGCAATACTACAACGCGACCAACATGGTGCTCACGGCGATCGCCAAGGTGGCGGCGGAAGGAAAGCCGGTCACGGGTGCCAGCCTGCGCACCGCGATCCTGGAGATCCGGCACTTCCCCGGCCTCCTGCCGCTCGACTTCACGAGCAACACGGCGACGATGGAGATCGATATCGATCGGTTCGAAGGCGGCAAGGACGTGCTCTTCAAGCGCGAGACATCCGGCTGATCGCCCGCCGGTCCGCATGCTGATCCTCCAGCTCCTGGTCAACGGCCTCATCACCGGGGTCGGGCTCGGGATGGTGGCGATGAGCTTCGCGCTGATCTACTCCACGCTGCGGATCTTTCACGTCGCACACGCCGGCGTCTGGACGCTATCGGGATATATCGCCTATTCGGCGATGCAGGCAGGGCTGCCGCTCGCGCTCGCACTCGCGGTCGGGGTGCTTGCGGCCGCCGCGGCGGGCGCGCTGATCCAGGTCCTGATCTACGCGCCTCTGCAGCGCCGTGGTGCGAGCGGGCTCGTGGTGCTGATCGCCTCGCTCGGCGTGCTGGCGGTGATGCAGAACGTGCTGGCGGGCATCTATTCGGCCGACATTCTGCAGTTTCCCGGAAGCTGGGCCGGCCGCGTCGTGCATGTCTCGGGTCTTCTGCTGACGCGCGCCCAGCTCGCGACGGTGGCGGCCGGGCTCATCGCCTATGCGGCACTGGCCCTGCTCACGCGCCGCACATTGCTCGGCGCGCAGATCCGCGCCGTGGCGGCCAATCCCTTCCTCGCCGAGATCACGCGGCTCGAGCCGCGGCGCGTCTATGTGGTGGTGATGGCGCTCGCCTCGGCGGTGGTGGCGCTGCCGGGCATGCTCGTGCCGCTCGATCTCGGCTTGCAGCCCTATGCGGGGATCACGCCGCTCCTGGAAGCGACAATCGCGATGATCGCCGGCGGCATCGGCAGCCTCACCGGCGCGCTTGCGCTCTCGATCGCGATCGCGGTGCTCCAGAATCTCTCTCTCCTCGTCATGCCGGGGGAATGGGCGATCGGCAGCACCTTCGCGGTGTTCGTGGTGTTCATGCTGTTCCGCCCGCAGGGGTTGTTCGCCGCGTCGTGACGTTCCTCGAAAGCTATCTGGTGTTGGCCGAGATCTATGTGCTGGCTGCGCTTTCCACCAACCTCCTGGTCGGGATCGCCGGCATCTTCTCGGTCTCGCAGGCGGCGGTATTCGGCGTCGGCGCGTATCTCGTGGCTGGGCTCACGATGCAGGCGGGGCTCGGCTTCGTGCCGGCGCTGGTGCTCGCGTCACTCGGCTGCATCGTGCTCGATATCCTCGTCTCGCTCCCCAGCCTGCGCGTCGCGGGGGATTATTTCGTGGTGACGTCCTTCGGCATTCAGCTTTTGGCAACGGCGGTTTTCACCAACTGGACGGCGGGGACGGGCGGGGCGAACGGCCTGCCGGGAATCCCGCCGGCTTCGCTCGCCGGCGTGCCGATCGAGAGCACAGAAGGCCTGCTCGCGCTCACAACCGTTCTGCTCGCGATCGGCATCGCCGTGTTCTGGCTTTTCATGCGGGCGCCGTTCGGTCGGCTGATCCACGCCGTGCGCGAGGACGAGCTCGCGGTTGCTGCACTCGGCAAGCCGGTGCTGCGGGCGAAGGTGGCGGCGGCGGCGCTCTCGGGCGCGTTCATCGGCGTCGCCGGCGGGCTCTACGCGGTTTTCCTGAGCTTCATCGACCCTTCCTCCTTCGATCTCGACGCTTCGGTGTTGCTGCTGACGATGGTGGTCGTGGGCGGGGCGCGCACGCTCAAGGGCGCCATTCTCGGGCCGTTCCTGCTCGTCGGGCTGCCGCAGCTCCTCGACCTGATCAATATCCCGACGACCATCGCCGCACCCGCGCGTCAGCTTCTCTATGGCGGGCTGCTGGTTCTCTTCATGCTGTTCCGCCCGCAGGGCATCCTGGGCGAGAGGCTGTGAGCGAGCCCTATCTCGAAGTGCGGGACGTGGAGAAGCGTTTCGGCGGGCTCGCGGCGCTGGCGGAACTGAGCTTCGCCGCCTCTTCCGGGCGCATCACCTGCCTGGTGGGGCCGAACGGTGCGGGCAAGACGACGATCTTCAATGTGATCACCGGCTTCCTGCGCCCCGATCGCGGCAGCGTCCGGTTTCGCGGCGCGAGCCTGGACGGGATGACGCCGCAGGCGGTCGTCGCGGCCGGCATCGCGCGGACCTTCCAGAACCTCAGGCTCTTCGCCGATCTTACGGTATGCGACAACGTGATGCTGGCGTTGCCGGGCCAGTTCGGGGAAAGGCCGGCGGGGGCAATTCTTCGCCCCTTCCGTACCGCGCGCGAGCAAGCGCGGCATCGCGAGGAAGCCGAGGCGCTGCTCGAGCGCGTCGGCCTCGCCCGCCGGGCGCGCGAGCGGGTGCGCAATCTTTCCTACGGCGAGCAGAAGCTGCTTTCGATCGCGCGCGTGCTGGCGACGGGCGCCGAGTTCCTGCTGCTGGACGAGCCGGCCTCGGGGCTCGCGCAGGATGCGCTGGAGGCGATGATCGCGCTGCTCTTCGCGCTCAAGGAAAACGGCAAATCGCTCCTCGTCGTGGAGCACAACACGCGCGTGGTGAGCCGGATCGCCGATCATGTGCTCTTCCTGCACCAGGGGCGGCTGATCGCGGAGGGCGAGCCGAAGGCGATCGTCGCGAACCCGAAGCTCGCCGAGATTTATTTCGGCGGGGTGATCTGAGAGGATGCTGCTGCAGCTCTCAAATCTCGCGGCCGGCTACGGGGCAAAAACGGTGATCCGTGACGTCTCGTTCGCTCTCGAGCCGGGCCAGATCCTGGCTCTGCTCGGGCACAATGGCGCGGGGAAGACGACGAGCCTTCGCGCGATCATGGGGCTGATCGAGGCGCGTGGCGGGAAAATCTCGTTTGCGGGCGGGCCGCTCGGCCGGATGACGGTGGCCGATCGGGTGGCGCGGGGTCTTCGGCTCTTGCCCGAGGGCAGGGGGATTTTTGCGACCCTCACGGTTGCCGAGAATCTCGAGATCGTCGGCGCACGCAACGCCGCGGAGAGCGGTCCCATGTTCGGCATCGCCGATGTGCTCCGGCTCTTCCCCGCGCTCGCCGAGCGCATGGGCTTGCGTGCGGGCAGCCTCTCCGGCGGGCAGCAGCAGATGCTGGCGATGGCGCTCGCGCTTCTCGGCAGCCCGCGCTGCCTGCTGCTGGACGAGCCCTCGATCGGGCTCGCCCCCAACCTCGTGGAGCGCCTGTTCGGCCAGTTGGCCGAGGTGTGCCGCTCGCACGACGTGGGGGCCGTCCTCGTCGAACAGAACGTCGCCGCCGCACTTGCCATCGCCGACCGCGTGGTGATCATGAACAACGGCCAGATCGTGTTAGACGCCACACCCGAGGAGGCGCGCAAGGCGGATATCTGGAGCTATTTCTGAGCCACGCCGAAGCGTACATCCGCGGTGTTGGCGCCGCAGACCAGCACGGCGACGCGTTCCGCGGGCGCGGGCGCGTAGCGTCCCGACAGCAGCGCGGCGAACGCGGCCGCCCCTCCGGGCTCGGTCGCGATGCGAAGCACCTCCCAAAGAGCAGCCTGGGCGTCGCGGATCTCATCGTCGGTAACGAGAACGACGCGCGGGTCAACAAAGGCCTCCGCGATCGGGAACATGAGGCTGCCGACCTGGCGCGGGGCGAGGCTGTCAACGGCGATGCCGCCGGCCGGCGCATCGACGGGATGGCCGGCCGCAAGGGCGCGGGCAAGGGTCGGGGCTCCATCGGACTCGACGGCGACGATACGGATTCTTCCCGCGTACCACGCGGCGATTCCGCCGATCAGGCCGCCGCCCCCGACGGCGACGAGCAGGGTTTCGATCTCGGGCGCGTCTTCCTCGATCTCGAGCCCGACGCTGCCCTGGCCGAGGAGGGTTTCGGGCGCGTCGTAAGCGTGGACGGCGAGCGCGCCGGTGGCGGCGAGGCGCGCCTCGCTCGCGGCGAGCGCGTCCGCGTAGCGGTCGCCGGCGATGACAAGCTCGGCGCCGTACGCGCGGATGCGCGCGAGCTTGGCGGGCGAGGTGACGGAGGGGACGAAGATGGCGGCACTCACGCCGAGGCGGCGGGCGGCAAAGGCCACGGCGGCGCCGTGGTTGCCGCCGGAGGCCGCGACGACGCCGGATGCCGGGATCGGGCGGGAGAGGAGGTTGGCGAAGGCCCCGCGTGGCTTGAACGAGCCGGTGTGCTGGAGCTGCTCGAGCTTGAAGGAGAGAGGCGCGCCGGCGAGGCCAAAGTCGGCAGCTTCGGCTCGGAGGATCGGCGTGCGGCGGATATAGGGGCGGATCAGGCGCTCCGTGGCGGCGATGTCGCCGCGGTCGATCGCGATCTGGCCAAGCATGGCGTTTCTCCCCGACTCTGACGCCCGGTTCCTTGACATAAATTCGTCAGTTGGCAAAGTGCCTAAATGAAGCTCGAGACCGTCCTTCGTGCGCTGGCGAATGAGCGGCGGCTTCGGATCCTCGCCTGGCTCCGCGATCCGCGTGCGCATTTCCCGCCCCAGGCGGATGGCGATCTGGTGCGCGACGGCGTGTGCGCAGTGTTGATCGCGCAAAAGCTCGGCGTAAGCCAGGCGACACTGTCCGAGCATATGCGCGTGCTGCGCGCGGCGGGCCTGGTGCGGGCCAGGCGCGTCAAGCAATGGACGTTCTATCGGCGCGACGAGGCTGCAATACGTCGCTGCAAGGAGGCGATCCGGCGGGAGGTATGAGAAGGATGACGGCCCCTCGGTTATACGAAGCACCGCATAGCCTGACCATTCAAGGAAAGGCCAGGGGCAGAGCCCCTCGCCTAAACCGTGAAATACTTGGCGTGCGGGTTGAGAATGACGAGCGCGCTCGTCGATTGCTCGGGTTCGAGCTGGAACTCGTCGGAGAGGGTGATCCCGATGCGCTCCGCTTCGAGAAGGCGCAGCAGCGGCACCTGGTCCTCGAGTTTGGGGCAGGCGGGGTAGCCGAACGAGTAGCGGCTGCCGCGGTAGCCTTGCGAGAGCATTTTCTCCATGTCGCGGCCGTCTTCCGCGGCGAAGCCGAGTTCGGCGCGGATGCGTTTGTGGGTGTATTCCGCCATGGCCTCGGCCATCTCGACCGAGAGCCCGTGCAGATAGAGGTAATCCTGGTAGCGGTTCTCCTCGAACCAGGCGCGGGCGATTTCGGAGGCGCGGGCGCCCACGGTGACGACCTGAAGCCCGACGACGTCGCGCGGCCCGTCGTCGACGTCACGGACGAAGTCGGCGATGCATTCGCCGTCCTCGCGCGGCTGGCGCGGGAGGGTGAAGCGGCAAAGCTCGCTCGCCCCGTCGCGGTCGAAGAGGATGAGGTCGTTGCCCTGGCCGGCCGCGTGCCAGTAGCCGTAGGTCGCGCGGGGGGCGAGAATTTTCTCGGCCTCGCAGATCGCGAGCATGCGCCTCAACACAGGGCGCAGCTCCTGGCGCGCCCAGCCGAGGAAGTCCTCGAGCGAGCGGCCCTGTTTCCGGAACCCCCACTGGAACTGGTAGAGGCTCCGTTCATTGAGGAAGGGGACGACCGCGCGCGGGTCGGCCTCGATGGTGCGGGCGCCCCAGAAGGGCGGGGCCGGCGGCGGCGTAGTTTCGGTGAGGCGGCGCCTTCGCTCCCGCACTTTTGCGAGATCGACGGGACGGAAGGCCCGCGGATCGGCCTCGCCCAAGGTGCGTGAGTGCGTGCCGGCGGCGTTGCGGCCGCTTTTGGGGCGGCGGGCGGCGACGGCGGCGAGATAATCGTCGAACTCGTTGCCGGTGACTTTTGCCATCAACGAGAGGCCGTCGAAGGCGTCGCGCGCGTAGGCGACGCGGCCCGAGGCGTAGGATGCGGTGCAGACCTCCTCGACATAGCGGCGGGTCAGCGCCGCGCCACCGAGCAGGACGGGAATTTCGACGCCCTGGCGCGACATCTCCTCGAGATTCTCACGCATCACCACGGTCGATTTGACGAGCAGGCCGGACATGCCGATGGCGTGGGCGCGGTGCTCGGCGACCGCGGCGAGCATGTCCGTGAGCGGCACCTTGATGCCGAGATTGACGACGCGGTAGCCGTTGTTGGTGAGGATGATATCGACCAGGTTCTTGCCGATGTCGTGCACGTCGCCTTTCACCGTCGCAAGCACGATGGTGCCCTTCTCCTGGCCCTCGACGCGCTCCATGAAGGGTTCCAGGTAAGCGACCGCGGCCTTCATCGTCTCGGCACTTTGCAGCACGAAGGGAAGCTGCATGCGCCCGGCCCCGAAAAGCTCGCCCACGACCTTCATGCCGTCGAGCAGGATGGTGTTGATGATGTCGAGCGCGGAATAGGATTTGAGCGCGGCGTCGAGGTCCTCGGCGAGGCCCTTGCGATCGCCGGCGATGATGCGTTCCTTGAGGCGCTCTTCCGGCGTCTCGGCCCGCTTGCGGGCGGTGGCCGCTTCGGCCTTGCGGTCGGCGAACAGCTCGAGCAGGCGGGCGAGCGGGTCGTAGCCTTCGCTGCGGCGGTCGAGGATGAGGTCCTCGGCGGTCTTCGCTTCCTCGGGCGGGATCTCGTGCAGCGGGCGGAGCCGGCTCACATGGACGATCGCCGCCGTCATGCCGGCGCGCAATGCGTGGTCGAGGAAGACGGAGTTGACGGCCGCGCGGGCGGCCGGGTTGAGGCCGAAGCTGATGTTGGAGAGGCCGAGCACGATCTGCACCTCGGGCAGCGCCTCGCGGATCATGCGGATCCCTTCGAGCGTCCAGAGGCCGAGCTTGCGGTCCTCCTCGTTGCCGGTGGCGATCGTGAAGGTGAGCGGATCGATCAGGAGGTCCGCGGGCGAGAGGCCGTGGCGGGCGGCGAAATCGACCAGGCGGCGGGCCACGGCGAGCTTGCGCTCGGGCGTCTTCGCCATGCCCTCCTCGTCGATGGTGAGCGCGATCACCGCGGTGCCGAAGCGGCGGGCGAGGGCAAGCCGGTCGTGGGCGGGCTTTTCGCCGTCCTCGAAATTGATCGAGTTGAGGATCGGCTTGCCGCCGATGATCTTCAGCGCCCCTTCCAGCACGCGCATCTCGGTGGAATCGACGACGAGCGGGGCGTTCACGCCGGCGTTGAAACGCCGGACCACCTCGTTCATCTCGGAGAACTCGTCGCGGCCGACGAAGGCGGTGCAGACATCGAGCGCATTCGAGCCTTCGGCGACCTGCTCGCGCGCCATCACGAGTGCTGCGTCCCAGTCGTGCTTTTCCTGAAGCTCGCGGAAGCGCTTCGAGCCGTTGGCGTTGCAGCGCTCGCCAATGGAAAAAAAACTGTTCTCCTGGCGCAATGGCACCTGGCCGTAGAGGCTGGTCACCGCCGGCAGCCACACCGCCTGGCGCGGCACGGGAGCGGGCCGCTTCTCGCCCAAGCGGCGGAGCATCGCATCGAGCGCTTCGATGTGGGGAATGGAGGTGCCGCAGCAGCCGCCGATGAGGTTCACGCCGTCCTCGACGACATAGCGTTCGAGCCAGGTCGCGAGGTCGGCGGCCGCGAGCGGATAGTAGGGCTTGCCGTCCACCAGCTCGGGCAGGCCCGCGTTCGGCTGCACCGAGATCAGGCGCGGCCAGTTGCGCGAGAGCCAGCCGATATGCTCGGCCATCTCCTGCGGCCCCGTCGCGCAATTGATCCCCATCAGCGGCACGTCGAGCGCGTGGATCACCGTCGCGGCGGCGGCGATGTCGGGGCCGACGAGCAGGCTTCCGGTCGTCTCCACCGTGACCTGAACGAAGATCGGCGTATCGGTGCCGGCTTCGGCCCGCGCGCGCTTGGCGCCATTGACGGCGGCCTTGATCTGCAGCGTGTCCTGGCAGGTCTCGATCAGGATCGCATCGACGCCGCCTTCGATCAGCCCGGCGCATTGCAGCGCGAGCGCGTCCTCGAGCGGGTCGTATTCGATATGGCCGAGGCTCGGCAGCTTGGTCCCGGGCCCGACGCTGCCGATCACGTAACGCGGGCGTGCATCGGTGAACTGCTCGGCGGCCTCGCGGGCAAGCTCGGCGCCGATGCGGTTGATCTCGCGGGCGTGCTCGGCGAGGCCGAACTCGCCGAGCGTGACCGGCGAGCCGCCGAAGGTGTTGGTCTCGACCATATCGGCGCCGGCCGCGAAATAGCCGCGATGGATCTCGCGCACGAGGTCGGGGCGGGAAAGATTGAGCACGTCCGTGCAGTTCTCCTTGCCCCAGAAATCGCGCTCGACATCGAGGGTCAGCGCCTGCACGCGGCTGCCCATGGCGCCGTCGCAAAGCAGAACGCGGTTTTGCAGCAGCTCGAGCAGCGGCGGGTGCGGCATTTTTTCCCCTTCAGGCGGAATTCGTGCGTTGGGCCGGCCAGATGCGCACCTTGAGCGGGCCGGCGACCGAGCGGCCGGGCGCGTGACGGAGGCCGGCGGAGCCCAACCAGCCCTCGATCTCGGCGTCGGAAAAACCCGGCCAGCGATGGGCGAGGCGGGCCGTCGCGGCCGCGTCGTGCGGGGCGAGATCGACAATCACGAGCCGTGCGCGGGGGCGCAGCACGCGGGCGGCTTCGGCGAGCACGGCGGCCGGGTCCTCGGCGTAGTGCAGCACCATCTGGAGGGTGGCAAGGTCGAAACCGCCGTCAGGCAGCGGCAGGCGGTACATGTCGGCGCGGCGGACCGTGCAGTGGGTGAGGCCGGCGCCGGCGAGGCGGGTGCGGGCCAGCGCCAGCATGGCGGGGCTCGCATCGATGCCGAGGCCGGCTTCGATGCGCGAGGCGAGGAGGGAGAGCAGGCTGCCGGTGCCGGTGCCGATATCGATCATCCGGCCGAGCCTGCCCTCGGGGAGCACGGCGAGAAGGGTTTTCGCGACATCGGCCGCCGGCAGCCCGAGGGCGCGCATCTCGTCCCAGTCCGCGCCCTGGCGGGCGAAGCTTTCGGAGGCGATGCGCGCGCGCTCGGCGAGCACGCGGGCGACCTGGCGGCGGTCGGCGGCGAGGACGGGGTCGTCCTCGGGCAGGCGGGCGAGGAGGGCCTGGGCGAGCCCGCCTTCCACGCCGCCGGGCACCTGAAACCAGGCGTGGGCGCCCTCGCGCGCCCGCTCCAGCAGGCCGGCCTCGCAGAGAAGGCGCAGGTGGCGGGAGAGGCGCGGCTGGGACTGGCCGAGGATCGCGGTGAACTCGCTCACGCAGAACGGTCCGCGGGCGGCGAGCGCAAGCAGGCGGAGCCGGGTGGGCTCGGCGGCGGCGCGCAGGCTCGCGAGGAGGCTGTCCATAGCCCAGTATCACATAAACATATCCTTATGTCCATGCGCCATGGCCTCCGGCCGGCGGGTGGCTCGGAAGGCCGCGTCCCAAAGGGACGGAACACGCCCCGCGAGCGGCCATGTTCGCGGGCTATTCGCTGGGCGCAAGCAGGCTTTCCGTGACGGGATGCCGCTCGGTCTTCTAGAGCGGGATCGGTTCGCTCCCGCTCACCCGTCCCGCTCAAGACTTTGTTTTCCCCGCGTGATCGAACGCCTTCGGTTCATCCACCTTCGGCGATCACGCTTAGACGATCGAGCAGCGTACAGCCGGCTCATTGTCGATGGACACGACGACAGTGTCGCCGGGCGCCACCGGATAAAGGCCCAATGGCGTACCCGCGATTACGATGTTGCCAGGACTCAACGCCAAACCGAATTCTGCAAGATGCTGGCGGAGCCAATCGACCGAGGCCGCCGCGCCGCCCGCCATCGGCCATAAGCCACCCGATTCGACAACCCGAGTGCCGATTTCAACTCTGAGCAGCGGACTGCCGCCAGGGTGCGCCAAAGATGATAGCCACTCCTTCTCCGGCACCACGATGCCCGCGTTCAGACCGTTGTTCGCGACCAGCTCCACCAACGTCTTGCGCGGTCCCCTGAAGACGAAGTGATGCAGCTCGATAACCGGGAACGCAGCCGCGATTGTACCATCTTCCCCGATCCGAACGGCCATTTCGCCTTCTATCGCCAACCGCGCAAAGTCAGCCACGTCAAGGCTCGCGCCTGTCCGGCGAACCTCGCTTTCGTAGAGATAACCCCGGATCGGACCGGCCATTCCAAACTGCGCGGTGGTGCCCGGCCCCGTGCAGCCGACCTTATAGCCAACGACGCGATCACCGTCCGCCAAGCGCAACGCCGAGACGGCGCCTTGCAACTCGTACGCGTGCCGAAGGTCCAGCGTGAAGCGCGGGTCGGCAAAGCATGTGCCGGGGTCGCGGGCGCGATAGTCACGCCATTGGCGCTCTGCCAGCCGAGCCAGCGCGCCTGCGGGGACCACAGTTGAGTCAGGCCTTGACAAAAGTCTTCGCCGTCTGGCCGAGCAGGCGATCCGGCACAAGCGTACCCGCCCCGACACACCGCGCACCAACGGCAAAGCCGAGCGCTTCATCCAAACGAGCCTGCGCGAATGGGCCTACGCAAAGCCCTTCCTCACATCGGCCGATCGCGCCGCCGCGATGCTGCCTTGGATCACCAGCTATAACCATAGCCGGCCCCACTCCGCCCTCGGGGTAAACCACTCATCAGCCGCATCGCCAGGGACAACCTCCTTGGCAATGACGTCTAGAGCGGGATGCGTTCGCTGACGCTCACTTATCCCGCTCTAGGTCTTTGTTTTTCCCGCGTGATTCAGACCTACGGCGATTCCGCCTTCGGTCATCACGCTCTAAAGCGCCGAGTGGTCTTTCACCGCTTCTTCAAGCGCAGGCTTCAGCCCAAGGAACCGCTCGTCCACCGCTGCCGGGTTTTCCCGGTTGAGCGCGATCATCTGCGCGCGAGCCTCGCCACCGCGGATCACCTCGAATGCGCCCGTCTCGATGCCCTCGACGATGGCCGCGGCGACGTCGGAGGCAGGCTCCCGTCCGAAGCCCAACTCCGGCCCGGCCCGGTTGGACTTCATCATCGGTGTGTCGGTGCCGCTGGGGTAGGCGGTCAGCACATGGACGCCTTCGCCCTTCAGCTCCCGCCGCAGCGCCTCACCGAAGCGAGCCAGACCAGCCTTGACAGCGGCATAGGTGGTGTAGAACGGCGCGCCGATCAGGGCGATGCCGGATGTGACGTTCACCACGACCGCGTCCCCGCTCGCCCGCAGTGCCGGCAGCGCCGCACGGGTGAGTAGAATCGGCGCGAGAAGATCGACCGTCACCATCGCCTCGATCTCCGCCTCCGACGTCGCCTCGAGGCGACCGGCGCGCACGCCGCCGGCGTTGTTGATGAGGATATCCAGCCCGCCCAGGGCGTCGCGCGCCTTCTGCAAAGTCGCGGCCCGCCCCTTTTCGGTCCCAACATCGGCGGCAATGCTCCAGACTTGGCCGCCAGTCTTCTTGAGGTCCTCGGTGGCGGCCGCCAAAACATCGGGGCGACGGCCGGAAATGACCAATTTCGCGCCTTTGGCCAGCAGGATGCGGGCGATGGCGAGCCCAATGCCGCTCGATCCGCCTGTGACGAGGACGCGCTTGCCTTGCAGGTTCATCGCGTTCCCCCCTTACGCTGCCGGCGGATAGTTGGAGGGGAACAGGGCACGCCTGGTCTCCTCGTCACTGACCTTCTTGAAAGGGTGGTCCTTCCCGACTGCCCGGGCCCGGGCAACGGCGGGCCGCGCGTCGACGGTCTCGAACAGCCGCTTCAAATTCGGAAACGGAGCGAGCGGGTCCGGTTCATCCTTGCGGACGCGCGAAGCGCGATCGAGCCAGCCCCAGGCGGACATGTCGGCGATCGTGTAGGTGTCGCCGAGGATAAAATTCCGCCCTTGGAGGTGGTCGTCCAGCACCTGGTAGTGCCGCTCGGCCTCGCGGCGGTAGCGGTTCACCGCGTAATCCAGGCCATTGGGGGCAGCAAACTGAAAATGCACGGCCTGGCCCGAGAATGGACCGAGCCCGGAGGCGATCAAAAGCAACCAGGACAACAACTCCGGCCGGTCCTCCGGCCTGCCGAGGAATTTGCCCGTCTTCTCGGCCAGGTAGATCAGGATCGCCGTTGAATTGAAGACCCTCGCCTCCTTTCCGCCGGGACCGTCCGTATCGACGATCGCCGGCACCTTGCCGTTCGGGTTGATCGCGCGGAAGGCTGGCGCGTGCTGCTCACCCTTGCTGGTATCGACGGGAATGGCCTCGTAGGGCAGGCCGGCCTCTTCCAGGAACAGCGCGACTTTCGCGGGGTTGGGAGTCGGGTGGAAGTAGAACCTGATCATGGTGTCTCCTCGGGGTCGGACGGTTGGCGTATCTCCGCGCGGCGGCGCACGGCCTGGGACGGGCATTGACGGATGCCCGCCAGGATCACACCGGTCGCAACGACCTGAGCGCGCTCAGAATGGCGTCGGGCTCAAGCCGCTCGCGGTAGTCGACGTCGATCCCGGCAAGAGCGACGCGGCGGTCGCGGGCGATGACGTAGGTGGCCGGCACCGGCAGTTCCCAGCTATCGTCGCCGTTGATGTCCGGCAGCGCCTTGTTGTTCGACCGGAGCGCGGCACGCAGCTCTTCCGGCAAGGCCCAGACCAGGCCAAAGAAGCGGGCGACGCGGTTGCCGATGTCGCTGAGCACGTCGAACGTCAGCTTGTTTGCCTCGGCGGTCGAGAGCGACCCATCCGGCAGTTGCGGCGAAATCGCGATCAGCCGCCCGCCGAGCGCGGTTATTTCGGGCAGGACCGCCTGGTAGGCGCGGAGCTGGATGTTGCGGTAGGGGCACCAGCCTCCGCGATAGAAAGTCACGACCGCCGGCCCGGCCTCCAGCAGCATCGCCAGCGCGACGGGCCTCCCCTGCTGGTTCGGCAGCGTGAAGTCAGGCGCCCGGTCGCCGGTTCGGATCGCACGCTCCAGAGCGAAGCCGGCGCGCAGCTCCTCGATTTTCGCCTCGTAGAGCGCGGGCCGGCCGGCCGGCGCGGTGCGCGCGAACTCGGCTTTGAACGCATCAAGCTGCTGTTGCAGTGCCATCTGGCCGATCCTTTTCCAATCCCCGACGTCGCAGGCGCTAGAGCGTGATCGCCGGAGGTGGTGTAACCGAAGGCGTGAATCACGCGAGAAAACAAAAGGCTAGAGCGGGATGGGTGAGCGCAAGCGATCTCATCCCGCTCTAGGCATCGCAAGGCGATCGACGCCTTTCGGGCCATCGGCGTCTTGCGTTCTAGTATGCTCGTTCTACAATGCACCCCGGCGGCAGGGATGGCAAGACGCCCCGGGGCGATGGGCAGGTGGCGGGATGGCAAGACCGAGGGAATTCGACGAAGAGGTCGGTACTGGACGCGGCGGTCGCGTGTTTCTGGAAGCGAGGATATGGGGCCACCTCGGTCCGGGACCTGGTGGCGCGCACCGGTATCACCGCAGCGAGCCTCTACAACGCCTTTGGCGACAAGCGCTCGCTCTATGGGAGAGCGTTGGATCACTACGTCGAGGCGAGCGTCGCCGACAGAATCCGGCGCTGCGAGGCGCTGCCGCCTTGCCGGGCGATCGAGGCGTTCTTCGAGGAAATCGTCAAACGCTCGCTCGGTGACCGCGACCGCAAAGGATGCCTGCTGGTGAACGCGGCACTTGACGTAGCACCCCACGACCCCGGGTTTCGCAGGGTCGTCGCCGCCGTTCTTGTAGAGATCGAGGCGTTCTTCCTCGCATGTGTCAGGGCCGGTCAGGCCGACGGCGCGATCACCCGCTCGCTGTCGGCCGAAACCTTGGCGCAACACCTTCTCGGCGTGTTGATGGGCATTCGCGTGCTGGCGCGCGTCCGGCCTGAGCGCGCTCTGCTTGAGGGTGTTCTTGCGCCGGCATTGGCACTACTGCGCGTTGAACCGGGATCAAGCATCACATGCGCGGATTGATCGTCTTCTTGCCACGTCACCTTGCGTGATAGCGGAAAGCGACCTGAGATCCCGCTACGAGATGGCTGTCCTGGAGTTGCGCGCGCGGGTCGTGGCGCTGCGGGACGAAGGCAGGTCGCCGGAGAGGATCGCGCGCGCCGTCCATGCCGAGCGCAGGCGGCTGACCGCCGCTTTCAAGGAGCTCACGCCGGAGCCCCTGCACTCGAGGATCTGCAGCCGGACGCTTGCGATCTACGGCGATTCGACCGGCCCGACCATTGACGGTCTCCGGGCTCGGGGCAAGAGCTGGGAGGACATCATCGAGAGCGCGACCCGTCCCGGTCCCCGGCTTTCGTTCGACGGGGGCGGCTGATAACGCCGGCGAGCCGCCGGAGATCGGCTTTTTGGAGGACCGTCATCGGTGTCGCCGTGGCGCCTGGCTTTTCCCCATTCTCTACGATCCGGACGGGGGCGGGATTGCCGCGGGTGACCCTCCGGTCCATTCTAATACGACCGATATAGAATGGATCATGGCGAATGGTGAGGAACCAACAGGAATTGCTCACGTGTGCCCTCCTGGGCCGGCTGCTCGATCGGGGGGCTGTCTGAGATGGCAGCGCCGCTTCTCACTCTGCGCGCGATCCGAGCCACTCCGGTCGAGGTCCCGATGGCCCGGCCGCTGGGTACCAGCGCGCAGACCATCCGGACCGCCCCTATTTTGCTCATCGATCTCGAGACGGAGGAGGGGATCACCGGCCATGCCTATCTGTTCTGCTACACACGGATGGCGCCGGGACTGATCGCAGCGATCCTGACCGATATCGAGGACGCCGCGCGCGGCGAACGTTTGGCGCCGGTCGATCTTTCTACCCGTTTCCAGCAGCGCTATCGCCTGCTTGGCGCGCACGGCATCGTTCGCATGGCGCTGGCGGGCTTCGACGTCGCTTGCTGGGATGCGCTGTCTCTGGCCGTCGGCCTGCCGCTCGCCAGCTATATCGGCTCGCAGCCTCGCCCCGTCCAAGCATACAACAGCAACGGGCTCGGCCTGATGCCGCCGGAGCAGGCGGCAGACGAAGCCGAGGCGCTGCTGGAACAGGGATTCCGGGCGGTCAAGTTGCGCCTCGGGCGGCCGACGGCGGCACAGGACCTGGCCGCCGTGCGCGCTGTCCGGGGCCGGCTGCCCGATACCATCGCCTTGATGGCGGACTACAACCAGGCCCTGACAGTCACCGAAGCGATCCGGCGCGGCCAGCAACTGGATGGTGAGGGGCTCCATTGGATCGAAGAACCCATCCGCCACGACGACTATGCCGCCTGCGCCCGGATCGCCGCTCTGTTGAGGACGCCGGTGCAGATCGGGGAGAATTTCGCCGGCGCTCAGGCTATGGCCGCGGCCCTCTCCGCCAATGCCTGCGACTATGTGATGCCGGACCTTGAGCGGATCGGCGGCGTCACCGGTTGGCAGCGTGCGGCTGCGCTGGCGTCCGCCACCGGAATCGAGATGTCTTCGCACATCTTCCCGGAGGTCAGCGCGCATCTGCTGGCCGCCACCCCGACCTGCCACTGGCTGGAATATGTCGACTGGGCAGCGCCGATACTGGCGGAACCGCTGCGCATCGCCGACGGCATGGCGCAGGTGCCGGATCGGGCGGGCTCCGGGGTCTCCTGGGACCCGGACGCCGTCAAACGCTATCGCGTCGCATGAGGGCGAGTGTGTTTCGTTTCGGTGTCCGACCGGGACCCACCGCGTCGCAGAATTCCCTAGTACGACCAGTCCGTCACCTTGCCACGCCAAGCGCGCGCTGGTTGGCCGCCGAAACACCAGCCGCCGAAACCGGGCAAATTTCGGATCGCCGAGAGTCCTGGTTGAAAATAATCGAACGGGAGCGAGCCGGCCCACTTTACTTGGCTGGGCGCCGCTTTTCCTCGACAGTGAATCCGAGCCGTCCGAGCACCCTGACCGCCCCCGTCTTGCCGCCCTCGAAGTCGCTGGAGGCAAGTCGCTGGCCCGTGGCGAATTCATAAGCTGCGCCCAGGATTGCTTTCGGCGGGTAGCGGCGCTCTTCCCAGTCTAGTTCATAAGTCGTGGTAGGGGCGAAACCATGCGCGGAGAAGAATCGCTCGGCTCCCAGCCGATCGTACTCCTTAGTCGCGCGCAGCACGTCAGCGCGGGTCACGCGGTACCAGGCCACCATCTCGTCATCCTCCAAGATCGTCATGGCTTGCTCTTCCGGCCCCGCCATAGCCCTGCTCAGGCGCCGACGTTGCCCCCGACTATCATCCAGCGAGGGCTGGAGTCCGAGCGGCGATTTTGTCCATCCGCTCCGACGTATCGCCGGACCGTCTTGCGGTCGTGGCCGGCGCGCCTGGCGATGGCAGAGACGCTCAAGCCTTGTCGATGCAGATCCACGATCATCACCAGCCCCCCGAGTGTGACCATCACCGCTCTCCCTCGACCCGTCGTGGGGCTCGTGGGCGACCTGCCGCGGACGCTGTCCCCGCAGCGGCCGGCTTGGAAGCGAGCCGGCACGGGACAGGGCGCGGCGATGACAGGGCGCGGCGATGACAGGGCGCGGCGATGACAGGGCGCGGCGATGACAGGGGGCGGAGAGGGCAGGGTGGGGTGGGGGCCACAAACCACAACGCTTTCGCACGGATGACCGTGCCGGAAGCCGAAATTCAAACTGCGACACGGCCTCCGGTCGCAAGAGCGGAGGGGGACATTGACCAGGGGGCCAATCTGCCCATGCTCGCGGCCGCAAGCCACGCCAGCGGGGAGAGCGGAATGCCTGCCAAGATCCAGTTGACGGCCGAGGATGGGCACAAGCTCGAGGGCTATCTGAGCATGCGGGGCGATCCGCCGATCGGCCTCGTCGTGGTGCAGGAGATCTTCGGCGTCAACGCACATATGCGCCGGGTGTGCGACGCGCTGGCCGGGGAGACCGGCTATGCGGTGATCGCGCCGGCGCTGTTCGACCGCGCCGAGCCGGGCGTGGAGCTCGGCTACAGCGCGGACGACACCGCGCGCGGGCGCGCCTTGCGCGGCAAGCTCACCGACAACGACGTGCTGCTCGACATCAAGGCGGCGGCCGCCGCCCACGGCAAGCGGCGGGTCGGCATCGTCGGCTATTGCTTCGGCGGCACCGTCGCCTGGTATGGGGCGACGCGGATGCAGCGCTTCATGGCCGCCTCCTGCTGGTATGGCGGCGGCATCGCGGCCGCACGGAACGAGAAGCCGCATTGCCCGGTGCAGATGCATTTCGGCGAGGCGGACGCCTCGATCCCCATGAGCGATGTCGCTCTGATCCGCGAGGCGCAGCCGGGGGCGGAGATCTACACCTATCCGAAGGCGCAGCACGGCTTCGGGTGCGACGATCGCGCAAGCTACAGCAAGTTGGACGCGGTGCTGGCGAAGGACCGCACGGTTGCCTTCTTCGCCAAGCATCTCGGCACGGTAGCGGAGAGCTAGTGGTCAAACTCTGACATTTGGTCCCAAGAGCGAGACGTTCGCTTGCGCTCAATTTGCGGTCGTTGAAGACCGACCGGCACTCGTCACCAAGCGGTCATCCCGAACCCGCTCATCAGCCAATGATCCGAGCCTCCCGCACATATCCGAAGGCGCCCTTGCCCGACCAAGCGCGTCCGTCAGGATAGCGCAATTCTATTCCGGCGAGGTCCTTCTCATCCGCAAGGCGCACATTGACGCCCATCTGGCTGTTCCCGAATTTCGATACGGCGCTTGCCGTCAAAGTAAAATGTGTCGTTGAACCACAATTTGCACAGAAATGGATTTCTGCAGCCGGGTCTTCCTTGTCTTCCCGGCTATATCCCTTCGTCGTTCCCACGACGCTGACTTCCGACGGATGGAAATAGGCCCAGCGGGCGCCCGACTTGCCACAAAGAGTGCAGTTGCACTCGTTGATGAAGTCCGGTCGCTTTGGGATTTCCAAGCGGACTTGGCCGCAGAGGCAGGAGAGCTTCAACATTCCCGAGCCATATCAGCAGAGCCGCTCGCCTGGTAGAGGCCGTTCGATTTCCCACACTCATTGCGTTTCCAGCTCGCCCGCCCCAGGGTACCAAGCGTCAGGTTTTCACCACTAGCACCCCTGCACAGTGATTTTGACCGGCTGAGAAGGGCGAGGACCGGAGCTACGTGAGCACCGTCGCCAGTCTTATCCTCCGACCCGTCAACACGACCGCCGCGGCGGCGATCTGCACCAGCCCTGTTACGATGAGGGGGACGGACGTTCCCGCCGTCAGGTCGCGCAGCACGCCAAGCAGGGCGGGCGCGAAGGCATAGGATGCCTGATTGACGGAGGTGACGAGTGCCACAACCCGCGCAACCTCCGCCGGCGCGAACTCGGCCATGGCGATCAGTGGCGGCAGCGAGAGGAGGTTGCCCACCCCGAACCCGAACAGCACGCATCCGAGGAGAAACAGCAGCGCCGAGCTGCTGCCGGCCGTAAGCAATACGAAGGTGCCAGTGGCCTGCGTGGCAAACGTGACGCCGGCGGCGACACGCCAATCGGTTCCGGCGGGCAGCAGCACGCCGATCAGCGTGCGCCCCGCGACTGCGCAAATCGTGACAAGGCTGACTGCCGCCCCTGCCCATCGCGCGCCGAGAGCGGGAGTCGCCAGCAGAACCGTGTCCACGAACAATCCGATCTGAGCGAAGAGCCCCAGCGCAAATGCGATCGATAGCGTTGCAAAGCGCCCATCGCGCCACACGGCTCCGCCAGGCGGGAGCGGCGCGCGCGATCCTGCCGGCCGTGCCACTCTTGCGTCGGCGCGGCCTGAAGGCGCCGGATCGCCGTCCGGAACGACGCCCAATCCGATCGGGGGCGGCCGCAAAAACCGGCCGGCAAGCAGCCAGACCGTCACGACCATGAGCCCGCCGATTGCCGCCGCGGCGACGGCGAAGCCGAATGCGGCGATCAGAAATATCCAGAGCGGCGCGAAAATCGTACCGCCGATGCTGGCCCCGTTGAAGGCCATGGCCAGCGCCGCTCCCCTCTTTCGCTCGAACCAGGGCGCAACCATGGCGGTGATTGCCGCGCCGCTGGTGAGGCCAAACCCTGCGCCGGTCAGGACGGAGGCGGGAAAGACCTGCCACGGCTCGGTCGCGGTTCCCCAGAGCAACATGCCGAGCGAGACGGAGATCGCGCCCGCGCGCGTCACAGCCGCAACGCCAAAGCGGCGATGCAGCATCGGGAGTCGCGTGACGATGCCGGCGCTGACCAGGAAGTGGCAGGAGATTGCGGCCGAAATCACGGACACGGGCCATCCGCGGTCGCGATGGAGCGCATCGAGGAGGACGGAGGGGCCATAGAATCCGACCCCCCACGCGAATACGGCAATGACGAAAGCTGCGCCGACGACGCGCCAGCCAAAGAATATGCGGCCGCGCTGCCGGCCTCCGCCGAGCCTGCCGGAGGAATCCGGTATCGCGCTCATTCGGGCCCATCCCGCTCTAGGCGGCGCCACAGGAGCACCCAGAGCTTTCGGCGTTCGGCGAAGCCGAGCCGGACGTAGAGCGACGCCGCCGGATTGTGTGCGTACACATGCAGAAAGGGCACGGCGCCGCGGGCAAATGCGGCCCGCGCGAGAGCGGCCGTGAGAGCGGCGCCGTGGCCGCGTCCGCGGGCGCCCGGATGCACGGCAATCGCGCTCAGCTCCACATGACCCTGCATGCGGAAACGCTCTCCGGCCATGGCGACGAGCCCGCCCGTCACGGCATCGCGGATACCGATATACCGGCCGAGCAACGCTGTCCGCGGGGCGAACGGCCCGGGTCGCGCGCGCTCCGCAAGCTCCAGCATTTCCGCGGCGTCGTCGGGGCCGAGCGCCAGAATGTCCGCTTCGCCGGGGAGCGCCGCGGGCAGGCCCGAGCCGTCCGCCACCATTTGCGTGATCGGCTGCGCGCTGAGCGTTTCCCACCCGGGCGGCGGGCAGTCCTTTCGCGGGCGGAACAGGCGAGCCTCCAGGCCCGGAGGCAGCTCGCCGGCCAGGTCCGCGTATGCCGCCTCCGTAGGCGCCGCGATCGCCGAGTACGGCGCGACATCGCGCGGGTAGTGACGCGCCGCCCCCCGGCCCAATGCCAGGTGTGCATGCGGCCCGACGAGCGCGTGCCAGGCCGGGTTGTCGAGGGGATTTTCCTTCATTGCTCGCTCCCCCGGGCCACGTCCGGCCAAGGCCGGAGAGCGGCTGTGGCGTGAGCCATGCGGACGCGCCAAGCCGGCCGGTGCTTTGCCTGCGGAACGAGGGATGGTTCGGCCGGAACGAGGATGGGCATGAAGGGTCCCGCCTGTTTCCGAACGCCTATCGCGTTTCTTCCGCGCGATGCTTCGTACCCGGCCGAAGCATTTCCACGGGCCGGCGTGTAGAGTGACGCCCGAGCGGGAGGGCCAGAGCGGGAGGGAGAGTGGCATGCTGACCACGTCCATGTTCGCGGAGACCGCCGCCCTGGTTGGCGACCCTGCCCGGGCCAATATGCTTGCCGCGCTCATGGACGGCCGCGCCCTGACCGCGAAGGAGCTGGCCTATGCGGCAGGGATCACGCCACCAACGGCCAGCGGTCACCTCGCGCAACTGACCCGGGCCGGCCTGCTCGCAATGGAACGCCAGGGCCGGCACCGCTACCACCGTCTGGCCTCCCCAGCCGTCGCGCAGATGCTGGAAAGCATCATGTCCGTGGCGGCCGGCGGCGTCGGCGCCCACGAAGTCCGTCCCAGGGTTCGGGCCGTGACGGGACCGCGCGAGACGGCGTTACGCGAAGCGCGAACCTGCTACGATCACCTCGCCGGCCGGGTCGCTGTCGCGATCGCGGATCGGATGGCCGAGCGCGGACAGATCGATCTCTCTCCCGATGGCGGCGCCCTGACGGACAAAGGGACCGCGCTTCTGCGCAACCTCGGCGTGGATCTGGACGCCGCCGCGGCGCGAGCAACCCGGCGGGGAGGCGGGCGGGTATTCTGCCGGCCGTGCCTCGACTGGAGCGAGCGCCGCTCGCATATCGCAGGAGCCGTCGGCGCAGCGCTCTGCGAGTGTTGCTTCAAGCAAGGCTGGCTTCGCCGCTTACGGGATACACGTGCCGTCGCGATTACCCCAGCCGGACAGCTGGCGCTGGCCAAGGCTTTTGATCTGAGAGTCGATCCGCTCTAGGGCGGAATGCGTTCGCTCACGCTCACTTATCCCGCTCTAGGTCTTTGTTTTTCCCCGCGTGATTCACGCCTTCGGTGAGTCCACCTCAGGCGATCACGCTCTAGCTGCGAACCGGTTCGGAGGCGAGCACTTCGGCGCGCAGCGCGCGGATCACCTTGCCCATCTCGACGATGCGCTGGTCGAGCTCGACGATGCGCTGGTCGTAGCGGACGAAGAGGCCGCCGAAGAACGTGATGACGTCCTCGAACGAAAGTGAGGGCGTGCCGATCGCATCGACGGGGCCGGTATAGGGCGGCGCTTCGAAGAGCGTCTCGCGCTTGAAATACTCTTCGGCCATCGCCCGGTTCTCGTCGTGGAAATGCTCCTCCACCTCGGCGACCAGCCGGCGCGGCAGGATATGGTGCTCCATGCCGGCCTTCATGGCGCCGGTGCTCACCGCGTTCTCCACCACGAGATCGGAGAACTGCATGCGCGGCTTGTAGCGATTGATGAGCAGCATCATCGCCACTTCCTTGGGCGTCAGGCTGGTATTCACGTCGGGCACGCCGAACGCGAGGCCATCCGTCGCGATCCCGAGTGCGCCCAGGAAATCGTGGAACAGCGCGTTGTCCTTCGTCATCCCGCCATCGTAGGTCCGGCAGATGATGTTGGCGGGGCCGAAGATCTCGGAGAGATAGCGGTAGAAGCTATGGTATTTCAGGAACGGATGCTGGCGGTAGGCGGTCCGGACATAGGTCTCCGGCGAGTCGGTGCAGCCGTGGCGCTTCACCTGCTGCATATAGGCCGAGGCGAGGAACTGATCGTGGCGGCGGATATAATAGAACGCCTTGACGGCGATGCCGCGCTCGCGAAGCCCGCCGATCAGGGTCTCGAGCGCCTCGCGACGGGCGTCGATGAAGAGCTCGCTCGAGACGATGCCGATCCGCCCGCCGCTCCGCTCGACGGCGGCGGCGAACTCGGCGCGATGCCGTTCGGGCTCGGCAATGCGCGCCGGCGAGTCCGGAGCGAGCAGCGTGCGCGCGAGGTAGGCGCCGTTGCCGGCCGAGATGCGCCCGTTCACCCCGAGCGCGAACTCCCCGATCGGGAGATAGTCCACCCCGCGCCGGAGCAGTGCTTCGTGGTTGCGCGCCAGGAACACCTGCAGAGCGGAGCTCCCGGTCTTCGGCATCCCGAGATGGAGCACGAGGTCCTTCATTCGTTCACGCCCGTTCCGGGGGAAATCGCCTTGAGCCAATGCACGCGGAGAGCATGACGGTTCCACGAACTGTGATTCGTAAGGTGGGCATTTTTGTTGACACTATTAACGTACCGCATTAGCAGGATGCAACGTTACGGCTTGCGCAACATCCTATCCCGAAACGGGGCACACGGGGGAACATGCTGGAGCAGGTGAGGCGTCGCAACGCGCGAAGAGCTGCCGTTGAAATCGCGCCCAGCCCGGCAGCGCCCAGCCCGGCAGCTTCGGTGGTCGCGCTGGCGGCCGCGCCGCCCGTCCGGATACGCGGCGCCTTCGAGCGGCTCGACCGCCACGGCCTCAGCGGCTGGATCACGATCGTCGGCGCGCCCGAGCTCAAGCCCCTGCTCGATGTCGTGCTCGACGGCCGAACCATCGGCCAGTGCCGGGCCGAGGGGAATCGCGAGGATGTGAAGAGGTCGGGCTTCGGTGACGGACATTGCGAGTTCCGCTTCGATTTTCCGCCGGAGATGGCCGAGGCGGACGCGGCGCGCGTGCGTCTCCGCTTTTGCGAAACCGACCTTTTTCTCGAGATGCCGGAGCGGCCGGCCGCTGCCGGGGCGGCCACCGGCGCCCGCGAGACGATCAGCCGCTTCGGCGGGCTCTGGATCGACCGCGCGGACTGGATCGACCGGCTGGCCGAGCGCCATCGGCTCGGCCTGATCTCCGAGGTGCTCGCCGAACGGCTTTTCCGCTTCGTGCGCGACGGCTACCTCGTGATCGAGAAGGCGGTCCCGGCGGTGGTCTGCGATCGGATCAACGAGGATCTCGAATGGCTGTGGCAGAATCCGCCGCCCACCATGCGGATGGAGACGCACGAGCCGGCCGGCGATCTCCGGGTGATCGTCCCCGATCTCGCCTACCGCGGCGGCCGCACCAAGCTTCTGGATCTCTTCTCCTTCTCGATGGCGGCGCGCGCCGCTGTCAGCGCCCCGCCGGTCATCGAGTTCCTGCGCGCGATCTTCGAGGACAAGCCGCAGGCGTTCCAGAGCTTGAGCTTCTGGAAGGGCTCCCAGCAGCCGATGCACAAGGACACCGCCTATGTGCGGGTGGACGGCAACCCGCTGGCGCTTGCCGCCACCTGGCTTGCGCTCGAGGACATCGAGCCCGGCACCGGCGAGCTCGAGTATTTCGTCGGCAGCCACCGCGCCCCCGATTATTGCTTCGGCGGCGCCAGCAAATGGATGACGACCGCGGACGCCGATTACGGCGCCGAGCACGACAAGTTCCTCGCCAGCCTCCACGACGATGCGCGGAAGTACAACTACGCCAAGGCGTCGTTCCTCGCCCGCAAGGGCGACGTCTTGATCTGGCACGCCGACCTCTCCCACGGCGGCTCGCGCGTGACCCAGCCCGAACGGACCCGGCGCAGCCTGGTCACCCATTTCTGCCCGGCCTCGACGAGCCCGTTCTTCCATCGCCTGCAGAAGCTGCGCGAGATGGAGACCGAGACCTGCAAGTTCACCTCGCAGCACTCGGATATCGCCACCGCGGGGGTGATGCCGGCGGCCGCCTGATCCCCTGTTATCCCTATTTTCTTCCCTGATACGAAAAAATAGCTCCCTGTTCGGATTTTCTAGGGAGTTGTTCCTCTAAGCCCCTGAATAGAAGGCTGTTTTTTGCTCGGGATCGGCCTTTTTCGGCGCCAAAACCCGAGGGCTCTCTGTTTTTTCCTAGCCTAACAGGCAATTCCGGATCCCTCAGGTCGGATCCCAACCGAACCGCTTGGCGAGCCAGCCGCGAAGCTCGAGCAGGGTCGCCGAATCGGCGGCGACCGCGAGCGTGCTCGCGTTGGCGGCCGGCGCGGTCTCGATGCGCACCGCGGCGGCGTCCGCGAGCGCGCGCACCGCGGGCATCGCCCCGATCTCGCCGCTCATGCTGCGCCAGAGCCCGACGACGTCGGGCGGCGTCAGCGCCGGCAGCATCAGCGCATAGTCGAGCGTCGTCGCCGCCGCGGCCGCGTCCCAGGCGCCGACGAGCTTGCCGCGGAGCGGACGGCCACTGAGCGCGAGCGCAATCTCCGCGAGTGTCGGAACCTCCGGCATCAGCGGATCGCGCGTCCGCTGCCCGGCCGCGTTGACCGCGCCGAGCGAAAAGAGCGCCGAGGCCCCCTCCCCGGCGAGCGCGCTCGCGCGCTGCGGCACGTCCTCGCCGTGGAGGAAGACGAGATCGACGGCGCCGTCACGCAGTGCCTGGCGCGCCAGATCAGGCTCGCCCAGGCCGAACACGGCCGTGAAGTTGGTCCCGAGCAGCTCCAGCGAGAGCAGCGCCGGGAGGTCCGGCCCGGTCGGCGCCGCCGCGGCAATGCGCGGGCTCTGGCCGGGTGCCAAGGCGGACAGCGGCACCTTGCCCACGACGACGGCCGGGGCGAGGGCGTCCATGGCAGGGATCCAGCTCGCCATATCGAAATGCACGCGCGGATCGCCGACCAGCCAGGCGATGGCAGCGGCGCCGGGCAAAAGGAGGGCCGTCGTCCCGTCCGGTGCGGCGAGTGCGGTGAACTCGTTGGCGCCCGTCACGCCGTCATCGCCGATGGCGTTCTGCTTGCTGATCCGCGTGCCCGGCGGCAGCGCGCGGGCGAGTGCGGGCATCAGGATGCCGGCCCAGCGATCGAGCGGCCCGTCCGGGGTGCCGGCGACCAGCACCGTGGCCCCGCCAGGAAAGGGAACCGCCGCCATCGCGGTCGCGGCGCGCGCGAGCGGGCCGCGCAGGAAGAGCGGCGCCGCGCAGGAGCCCAGAAAGAACCGCAATGCCGCGCGCCGCGAAGGGTTCCCGCCCGTCCGCATCACCTCGTCCCCCATTCGCGCTGGGAGTCCTACGCGACCGGCGCCTGCTGTCAAATCAAACCGAAGCCGCACGCTCTTAAGAGGCGTATCTAATAAGGGACTCGAAGGGCACGTCGAGGCGGGCGCGGCCATCGAGGAAGGAGAGCTCGATCAGCGAAGCGGCCGCCGGGACCACGGCGCCGACATGCCTCAGAAGGGCGATGCCGGCGGCCATCGTGCCGCCGGTGGCGAGCAGATCGTCCACGATCACCACGCGTTCGCCGCCTTCGATCGCGTCGGCCTGGATCTCGACGCGGTCCGCGCCATACTCGAGCGCGTATTCGTGGCCGATGATCCGGCCGGGCAGCTTGCCGCGCTTGCGGAGCATCAGGAAGCCGCAGCCGAGCTTGAGCGCGAGCGGGGCGGCCATCAGAAAGCCCCGCGATTCGATCCCGGCGAGCAGGTCCGGGTGGTACGGCCGCACCACCTCGGCCATCCGGTCCATCGCCACCTGCCAAGCCTCCGCGTGGCGCAGCAGGGTTGAGATGTCATAGAAGAGGATCCCGGGCTTGGGGAAATCGGGGATGCCGCGGATGTGATCCTTGAGGTCCATGCGGTTGTCCCCTGCCTCGCGTTTGTAACCGAATGGTCGTTCTATCGCGGCGGCGACGGCGCGGGCAATCGGTGGAGGGTGCGATGGACGATCCT
Source organism: uncultured Pseudomonadota bacterium (assembly GCA_963745975.1). Lineage (GTDB taxonomy): Bacteria > Pseudomonadota > Alphaproteobacteria > Acetobacterales > Acetobacteraceae > JAKAWQ01. Next base: position 8,456 of record CAVUZJ010000003.1, on the reverse strand, counting down.
GGGCTTCGCAACGCCGATCTCGATTCGGCTCTCGCCGAGGTGCGCGAGGCCTATGTCGCGCGCAATCCGAGGAGCCACGCCCGCTTCCTCGAAGCGACCGAAGTGATGCCGGGCGGCAATACGCGGAGCGTGCTCTTCTACGCGCCCTTTCCGGTGGCACTCGCGCGGGGCGAGGGCGCGTATCTGTGGGATCTCGACGGCGCGCGCTATATCGACTTCCTCGGCGAGTACACGGCCGGGATCTATGGCCATTCCCATCCGGCGATCCGCCGCGCCGTCGAGGCGGCGCTCGATGGCGGGATCAATCTCGGCGGCCATACCCTGCTCGAGGCGCGGTTCGCGCGTGCCGTCACCGAGCGCTTCGGGCTCGAGCGGGTGCGCTTCACCAATTCCGGCACCGAGGCCAACCTGATGGCGCTCGCGACCGCCGCCGCCGTGACCGGACGGCGGAAGGTCCTGGCGTTCCGCGGCGGCTATCATGGCGGCGTCTTCACCTTCTCGGGCGGCGGTTCGCCGGTCAATGCGCCCTATGACTTCGTGCTCGCCCGCTACAACGATACCGAAGGCGCGGTGGCGGCGATCCGGGAGGAGGCGGGCGCGCTCGCCGCGGTGATCATCGAGCCGATGATGGGCGGAGGCGGCTGCATCCCGGCCGAGCCGGAGTTCCTTGCGGCCCTGATAGCCGCCGCGCGGGAGGCGGGCGCGGTTGCGATCTTCGACGAGGTGATGACCTCGCGGCTGGCCGCCGGGGGGCTCGCCGGAAAATACGGCCTCGAGCCCGACCTCGTGACGCTCGGGAAATATATCGGCGGGGGCATGTCCTTCGGCGCCTTCGGCGGCCGCGCCGCGCTACTCGACCGCTTCGACCCGCGGCGCGCGGATGCGCTGCCGCACGCCGGGACGTTCAACAACAACGTGCTCACCATGGCGGCCGGGCTCGCGGGGATCACGGAAATCTATACGAAGGCGGCGGCCGAGGCGCTGAACGCGCGCGGCGAGGCGTTGCGGGCGCGGCTCAATGCGGTCTGCCGGGAGCACGGCGCGCCGATGCAGTTCACCGGGATCGGCTCGATGATGACGGTGCATTTCACCGCGACACCGATCCGGGCGCCCGAGGATTCGGCCCATGCCGATCCGCGGCTCAAGGAGCTCTTCTTCTTCGACCTCCTTGCCGCCGGCCTCTGGATCGCGCGGCGGGGGATGATCAACCTCTCGCTGCCGATCGGCGAGGGCGAGTGCGGGCGGCTGGTCGAGGCGGTCGAGGAATTCCTCGAGGGGCGCCGGGCGGTCATCAGGGCGGAACAGGGTTGAGCCGGCGCTTCCCGGCTTCGCCCAATCGTCATATTTCTGTCGTCGCACCGTAACGCGGCGAGGCTACGCCGCGAGCGGTCTCTGAACGGGAGGACCAACCCCATGAAACGCCGCTCTCTGCTCGCGGGCTCCGCCGCACTTGCGCTCGCCCGGCCGGCCTTGGCCGCTCAGCCGACCAAGGTGCTGTTCTGGCACTCGATGAACGGCGCCCTCGGCACCGAGCTCGACAAGCTGATCGCCCGGTTCAACGCCTCGCAGAGCGAGTACGCGGTGGTGGGGGTCTTCAAGGGCGGCTACGCCGACGCGCTTACGGCAGGGATCGCCGCCTGGCGCGCCGGCCAGGCGCCACACATCCTGCAGGTCTTCGACGTCGGCACCGGCTCGATGGTGGCGGCCGGCCCGGCGGTGAAGCCGCTCTGGCAGCTCGTCCAGGAGACCGGCGCGCCGATCAAGCGCGAGAGCTACATCGCCTCCGTGCGCGGCTATTACAGCCTCGCCGACGGGCGGATGGCGTCGATGCCCTTCAACTCCTCGACCGCGATGATGTGGTACAATCAGGACGCGTTCGAGAAGGCGGGGCTCGACCCGGCGAAGCCGCCCGCGACCTGGCCTGAACTCGTGCAGGCGGCCGAGGTGCTGAAGGCCAAGAAGGTCACCGAATTTGCGGTCACGACCTCCTGGCCGACCTGGATCCATTTCGAGCAGTTCGCCGCCATCCACAACGTTCCCTACGCAACCGAAGCGGACGGGTTCAAGGGGCTGGACACGAAGCTCCTGGTCGATTCCGCGCCGTTCGTGCGCAACCTCCAGCGCCTGCTCGACATGGCGAAGGCGGGCAGCTTCAAATATGCCGGGCGGGACAACCTTCCCGACCCGGTGTTCTATTCCGGGCAGGCGGCGATCGCCTTCAATTCCTCGGCGAGCCGCGGCGCGCTGGTCAAGACGGCAAAGTTCCGCTTCGCCGAGGCCTTTCTTCCCTACGACCCCGAAATCATCCAGAAGCCGATCAACTCGATCATCGGCGGCGCCAGCCTCTGGACGATGACGGCACCGCACCGCACGCTCGAGGAATACAAGGCGGTCGCCGCGTTCTACGCCTTCCTGGGCGAGCCGGCGCAGGACGCCGACTGGGCCGGGACCACGGGCTACGTGCCGGTGACGTTCGGCGGCTCGGACCTCCTCAAGACGCAAGGGTTCTTTACGAAGAACCCGGGCACCGACCTGCCAATCGCCCAGCTCGAGCGGCTGCCGGTGACGGACAATTCGCGCGGCATCCGGCTCGGCGACATGCCCGAGCTTCGCGTCATCATCGAGGAGGAGTGGGAGAAGCAGCTCGGGGGCGGCTACGACGCCAAGACCGCGCTCGCGAGCGCAGTTTCGCGAGGGAATGTCGTGCTGCGCAACTTCCAGCGCTCGCTCGGCGGGTAGGACAGGACGCAGCCGGGCCAGCATCAACCAGCGTGGAGCGGCGCACGATCTTCGGCGGCTGGGTGCTGCCGGCAGTACTCGTCCTGCCGCAGCTCCTGGTCACGATCTTCTTCTTCCTGCTGCCGGCCGGCCAGGCGATCTATCAGAGCGTCACCTCGACGGACGCGTTCGGACTGCACACGCGGTTCGCGGGGTGGGCGAATTTCGCGGCACTGTTCGCCGACCCCACTTATGTCGCGACGCTGGCGCGCACGGGGGTCTTCTGCGCGCTGGTGACGCTGCTGGCCCTTTCCCTGGCCCTGGTGCTCGCAATCTTCGCCGATCACGAGATCAGCTTCCGCGGCCTCTATCGCACGCTGCTGATCTGGCCCTACGCGGTGGCGCCGGCCGTCTCGGCCGTGCTCTGGGTGTTCGTGATGCACCCCGAGGTCGGCATCGTCGGCCGGCTCCTCAACCGCGCGGGGCTGCATTGGGACTATACGCTCGACGGAACCCAGGCGATGGGCCTCGTGATCGTCGCCAGCGCCTGGACGCAGGTGAGCTATAATTTCGTCTTCTTCCTCGCCGGGCTGCAATCGATCCCGCGCGCGGTGATCGAGGCGGCGCGAATGGACGGGGCGCGCGGCTTGCACCGCTTCCGGACGATCGTGCTGCCGCTGCTGATGCCCACCACCTTCTTCCTCCTCATCGTCAATCTCGTCTATGCCGCCTTCGAGACCTTCGGCACGATCATGGCGCTGACCCGCGGCGGACCGGGCCAATCGACCGAGACGCTGGTGGTGAAGGTCTATCGCGACGGGGTGATCAACCTCGATCTTTCGGGCTCGGCGGCGCAGTCGGTGGTGCTGATGCTGCTGGTGATCGGTCTCACCGCCGTCCAGTTCCGTTTCCTTGGAAGGCGGCCCGCCGCGTGATGCGGACGCGGGTGGACTGGGTCGCCCACGCTGTGCTCGGGCTCGGCGTTATTCTCTTCGCCTTTCCGGTCTGGCTCATCTTCGCCGGCGCCACGCAGGATCCGGGCGCGATCAACCGCGGCGATATTTCTCTCCTCCCGCGGCTCTCGCATCTCGGCATCTTTCTCTCCGTGCTGCGCCAGGGCGACGGCGCCACCACGACGCCGGTCTGGCACATGCTGATGATCTCGGCGGGCATGGCGCTCGGGATCGCGGTCGGGAAAATCGTCATTTCCCTCCTCTCGGCCTACGCGGTCGTCTTCTTCCGCTTTCCTTTCCGCATGCTCGCCTTCTGGACAATCTTCATCACGCTGATGCTGCCGGTGGAGGTGCGCATCATCCCGACCTACGCGGTGATGGCGGACTTCCACATGATCAACAGCTTCGCCGGCCTCACCGTGCCGCTGATCGCCTCGGCGACCGCGACGCTGCTGCTCCGCCAGGTCTTCCTCGCCATCCCCGACGAGCTGGTGGAGGCGGCGCGGATGGACGGGGCGGGCCCGATCCGCTTCCTGATCGATATCCTGGTCCCGGTCTCGGCCGCGAACCTCGCCGCGCTTTTCGTCATCCTGTTCGTCTATGGCTGGAACCAGTATCTCTGGCCGCTGCTGGTCGCGACCGACCCCAGGCTCGACACGATCGTGATCGGCATCGTCCAGCTCATCGATACCGGCTTCCAGCTCACGCCCTGGAACACGATGATGGCGATGTCGGTGCTTGCCATCCTCCCGCCGGTGATCGTCGTGGTGGCGATGCAGCGCTGGTTCGTCAAAGGGTTGACCGAGGTGGAGAAATAATGGCCAGCCTCGAGCTGAAGGGGCTCACGAAGAGTTTCGGGGCGCAGACCGTGCTCGCGGGGATCGACCTCGCGGTCGGCGACGGCGAGATGGTGGTGATCGTTGGCGCCTCGGGCTGCGGCAAATCGACCCTGCTCCGCCTGGTCGCGGGGCTCGAGCAGCCGAGCCACGGCGCGGTGGTTCTCGATGGGCGCGACATCACCGGGCGCGATCCGGCCGAGCGGGACATCGCCATGGTGTTCCAGAACTACGCGCTCTATCCGCATATGAGCGTGTTCGAGAACATGGCGTACGGGCTCAAGATCCGCCGCTTGCCGCGCGCCGAGATCCGCCGCCGGGTCGACGAGGCGGCCGCGATGCTCGGGCTGGAGGCGCTCCTCGCGCGCAAGCCGCGGGCGCTCTCGGGCGGGCAGCGCCAGCGCGTCGCCATGGGACGGGCCATCGTGCGCGAGCCGAAGCTTTTCCTCTTCGATGAGCCGCTTTCCAACCTCGATGCCAAGCTGCGCGTCCAGATGCGGGCCGAGATCCGGAGGCTTCAGCGCCGGCTCGGGGTCACCAGCCTCTACGTCACCCACGACCAGGTCGAGGCGATGACGCTGGGCGATCGGCTGGTGGTGATGCGGGAGGGGCGGGCGGCGCAGGTGGCGAGCCCGATGGAGGTGTTCGCCCGGCCTGCCGACACCTATGTCGCCGGGTTCATCGGCGCGCCGGCGATGAATTTCCTGCCCGCCCGGCTCGCCGCGGGCGGACGTGGCGCCGCACTTGCCGCCGGCCCGGCGGTCCTCTTCGCGGACGGGCCGCGGCCGGGCCCGGAGGGACGCAGGCTCACGATTGGGATCCGCCCGGAGCACGTGCTCCTCGCGCGCGAGGGGATGGAATTCGCGGTCGATCTGGTCGAGCCGCTCGGCTCGGAGACCCTCCTCCATGGAAGGCTGGCGGACGGGACGGGGCTGGTGGTCAAGGTGGCTGGCGCGGCGCCGGGGGGCGAGACACTGCACCTGACGCTGCCGCCGGCCGAGCTGCATGTCTTCGACGCGGGAAGCGGCAGCCGCCTCGAGCCCGAATTTGTCGGGGCGGAGTTGCTTGTCGGGCTCGCCCCGACCGGGTAGGCTCGACTTTCGAAACAAATCCCATCGGTTGGGGGAACGGTCGGGGCTGCCATGCCCGTTCGTCCCGTAAGCAACGGCACCGCCATCACGCCTCCGGAAATGGAGCAGATGGTGGCGCGCGCGGGCCTCGTGCTCAACCCGGGACAGCTCGCCGACCTCGTGCTGACCTGGCGGCAGCTGGCGCCGCTGATCGCCGCCATTCCACGCGAGCGCGCGCTCGCGGACGATTTCCCCTTCGTTTTCCGGCCCGAGCCGCCCCCGCGATGACCGCTTCGGAGCCCGGCTGGCTGACCATCGCCGAGGCGGCGCGCCTGATCGGGGCGAAAAAACTCTCCCCGGTCGAGCTCGTACGCTCGCTCCTGGCACGGATCCAGCAGTTCGACCCGCGGATCAACGCCTTCATCACGGTAACGGGGCGCCAGGCGCTGGCGCAGGCGCGGGCGGCGGAAAAGGCGGTGATGGCGGGCAAGCGCGGCCGGCTGCTGGGGATCCCGCTCGGCTATAAGGACATCTACGCCACCGCCGGGATCCGCACGACCGCCCATTCGCGCCTGCTCGCCGAGAACGTGCCGAAGGAGGATGCCGAGGCCATCCGCCGGCTGGCCGCTGCCGGGGCGGTGATGCTCGGCAAGCTCGCCACCCACGAATTCGCGATCGGCGGGCCCGCCTTCGACTTGCCGTGGCCGCCGGCGCGCAACCCTTGGGATACCGAACGGTTCACCGGCGGCTCCTCGTCCGGCTCGGGAGCGGCGGTGGCGGCGGGGCTCGCGCTCGGCGCGCTCGGCTCGGACACCGGCGGGTCGATCCGCATCCCGGCCGCCTATTGCGGGATCGCTGGCTTGAAGCCCACACCCGGCCTCGTCTCTCGCCGCGGGGTGATCCCGCTCGCGCCGAGCCTCGATACTGCGGGCCCGATGGCCTGGACGGCGGAGGATTGCGCGATCCTGCTCGACGCGCTCGCCGGCCACGACCCGGCGGATCCAGCCTCAGTCTCAGCGCCGAAAGGATCCTACGCGCGCGCCCTCAGCCTCCCGGTCAAGGGCCTGAAGATCGGCCTGCTCCGCCATTTCCACGAGCGCGACGTGCCAGCGGGCGCCGAAATGCTCCAGACCGTGGCAGCGGCGGCGCGGCGGCTCGGCCAGCTCGGCTGCCGGGTCGAGGAGGCCAATCTGCCCTCCGTTCAGGAATACAACGCCGTCGGCCGCATCATCATCTCGGCTGAGGCCTACGCACTGCACGAGGCGAACCTCCAAACGCGACTCTCGGAGTATTCGCGCACCTTCCGCGTGCGGGTGCTGGCGGGCGGGCTGATCCGCGCGGCCGACTATCTCGCCGCCCAGCGGCGGCGGACCGACCTGATCGCAGCAACCGCGCGCGCCTTCGCCCGCTTCGACCTGCTGATCTCGGCAGCCACCCCCGGACCGGCACCCCTGTTCCGCGAGCAGCGGCCGGACGAGGGGTTCGCGGTTCCCTTCCTCACAACGCCGGCCAACGTGGCGGCGATCCCGGCCGCGGTGATCTGCGCCGGTTTCACGACGCGGGGCCTTCCGCTCGGGGTGCAAATCATGGGACCGGCCTGGAGCGAGGCACTCGTGCTCCGCGTGGCGCACCGGCTCGAGGAGGCGATGGGCACGCGCGGACGGCGGCCGGAGCTTGCCGCGAGCGTGGGCGAGCCCGCCGCGCGCGTGGCGTAAGCGAGCCGCTTAAGGCCAGGCCAGGGGCTCTGCCCCTGGACCCCGAACGTTTGCCCGGCCCGGCAGCGAGGCTGGTGCCCAGGGTCCCAGCGCTATGCCTAGCGTCTCGGCGCGGCATTTGCCCTGCCCTTGCCTTTGGCGCGTACGCGCCAAAGGCAAGGGCAGGGCAAATGCCGCGCCGAACAGGCCCGCCCCCCACCACCCCGAGAGCGTCCACCGCCGGTGGGGCGGCCAACGTCCAAACGAATGGGTTCCAAGGGCTCAGCCCTTGGCGGGGTCCAGGGGCAGAGCCCCTGGCTTGGCCTTTCAGACGACCGGGGAGCGGCCGCCGTCCACGTTGATGGCGGTGCCGGTCACGTAGGAGGCGGCGTCGGAGGCGAGGAAGCAGGCGACGGAGGCGAATTCCTCGGGGCGGCCCATGCGCTTGAGCGGCACGGATTCGCCCATGCGGGCGATGTAGTCGTCGAAGCTGGCGTTGGCGCCTTCGGTGGCGTGGCGGCGTTCCCATTGCTCGCTCACGATTATGCCGACGAGGAGGGCGTTGACGAGGATGTTGTTGGACGCGCCTTCGCCGGCGAGGATTTTCGTGAGCGCCATGCCGGCGGCGCGGGAAACGGCGGTGGGCGCGCCGCGCGCGGCGGGGGCTTTGGCGCCGATATTGAGCACGTTGATGATCCGGCCCCAGCGGCGCTCCTTCATGCCCGGCCAGACGAGGCGGGTGAGGCGGATGGCGGCGAAGAGCTTGAGGTCGAGGTCCTCCTGCCAGGTTTCGTCGGTGATGTCCTCGAAGGCGCCGTGGCGGGAGGTGCCGGCGTTGTTGACGAGGATGTCGACGCGGCCGAGCGAGGCGATGGCGGCTTCGTGGGCGCGGGCGATTTCGGGTGCTTGGGAGACGTCGCAGGCGAAGGCGGCGACGCGGCCTTTGGCGGTGCGGGCGATGGCTTCTTTCGCTTGGGCGAGCACGTCCGGGCGGCGGGCGAGGATGGCGACGTCGGCGCCGGAGGCGGCGAAGCTTTTGGCGATGGCGAGCCCCAATCCGCGCGAGCCGCCGGTGACGATGGCCGCGCGGCCTGCGAGCGAGATTTCCATGTCGGAGCTTTTCCTTCCCGTGGCCGCTGGTCGGAGTGAGAGGATTTGAACCTCCGGCCCCTGCGTCCCGAACAC
>CAVUZJ010000002.1:0-382272 GCA_963745975.1 uncultured Pseudomonadota bacterium | reverse complement strand
CCGCGTAGGAAAAGTCCATCGCCGGTTTCCTCCCGAGACCTCAGAGAAGCAGCACGCCCGCCACGATCGTCAGCACCGTGAGCGGCCCGCCCACGAGGAAGTAGGTGCCGAACCCGATCTCGACCCGCCGCGCCCGCGCCCGGCTCACCACGATCAGGTTGGCGACCGAGCCGAGAATGGTGAAATTCCCGGCAAGCGTCGAGGCCATCGCCACCACCAGCCACGCGTGGGCAGGATCGGGCAGCCGGGCGACGAACGGGCGCAGCACCAGCACCGCCGGAACGTTGCTCACGATGTTGGAGAGCACGGCCGTGACCAGGCTCAGCCTCGGCGCGCTCGCAAGCGGCATTCCCCCGACCGCCGCGAGCGCCCCGGGCGTCAGCACCGTCCGCTCGAAGCCGGCGACCACGATGAAGAGCCCGGCGAACATCAGGAGCAGCGTCCAGTCGATCTCGTCGTAGATTTTCTGGATCTTCACCCGGCGCGAGAGGAGCAGCACCGCGCCGGCGAGCGCAGCCGCCTCGGCCGGCGGGACCCCGGCGAAGAACGCCGCCATCAGCCCGGCGGTGACCAGGAGCGCCTTGCCCATCACCACGCGGTTCGGCCGCGCCGGCGGCAGCGCCGCCGCCAGCCGCTCCGCGGTCCGGAACTCCGCGCGCCAGACGAGCGCGATCAGCGCGAAGGTCAGCACCAGCCCGACCGCGGCGACCGGCGCCAGCGCCGCGGCGAACGGGCCGTAGCCGATCCCGGAGAGGCTGCCGATGATCATGTTCTGCGGATTGCCGGTGATCGTCGCGACCCCGCCCACGTTCGCCGCCATCGCCACCGCGAGCAGGTAGGGCACCGGGTTGCGCTTGAGGCCGAGCACGAGGTCGAGCACGAGCGGCGTGAAGGCGAGGCAGACGGCGTCGTTCACCAGGAACGCCGAGAGCACGCCCGAAAGGAGCACGACGGCGGCGAGCAGCACCAGCGGATGGCGCGCCCGCGCCGCCGCCCAGGCGGTGAGCAGGCGGAAGAAGCCCGAGAGGCGCAAATTGGCGACGACGATCATCATCCCCAGCAGGAGGGTGATCGTGTTCATGTCGATGGCCCGGTAAGCGTCGGGGAGGCTGATCGCGCCCACCACCACCATCAGGCTCGCGCCGAGGAAGGCCGCCCCGGCGCGGTCGAGCCGGAAGCCCGGCAGCCGCCCGATGGCGATCACCGCATAGGTCGCGGCGAAGATCGCCAGGCCCGCCGCGCGCCGCGCCGTCTCCGCCTCGCTCACCCTGGACCCGCCACCCGCGCCTCGCTGCCGACGATCCTGCCGGATCGCCCCTCCCCGGCCAAGGCGCCGCCGCCGGGGGATGGTACAAAAGATTACCAAATCCCTGGTTGCCACGGCGCGGAAGACCATGTCTCTATGCGCCGCCGTGCCGCCCCGGTGCGGCGCCGCAAGTGTGTACGGCTCTCTCCTTTCGTCTGCTTCGGGAGGTTCGGCTGATGGGCGAAGGTGCGTGCCGTGCGCGGCGTGCCGTGACGGGCAAGGCGGGCGCTTAGGCGATGGACGCAGCACTACGCGAAGCCACCCGGCCCCGGCCCCTCTGGTGGCTCCGGGTCCGCCCCTCCCACCCGATTTCGTTCTTCGAGTTCTGGCCGGCCTGGCTCTTCTACGCCCCCGTCGCCCTGCAATGGCTCGGGCTCAGCCTGCGCTACGGCTCCCCCCTCCTGCTCACCGCCGCCAACCCGCGCATCGCCGCGGGCGGCCTCTGCGGCGAGTTCGAAAACCTCCATCCTCGACCAGGTCGAGGGCGAGGCGCGGCAGTGGCTCGCCCCCTATACGAGCCTGGTCACCGACGCCGACCCCACCCGCGACCTCCCGGCGGCCGAGGCGGCGCTCGCCCGAGGCGGGCTCTCCTACCCGCTCGTCGGCAAGCCCGACATCGGCTGCAACGGCACCGGCGTCCGGCTGATCGAGGACCGAGCCGGGCTCGCGCTCTTCCTTGCCGACTACCCGCGCGGCGTCGGCGTGATCCTCCAGCAATTCGTGCCCTACGAGGGCGAGGCGGGCCTCTTCTACGTCCGCCTGCCCGGCGAGAGCGCCGGGCGCGTCACCTCGCTCACCCTCAAATCGGCGCCGGTCGTCGTGGGCGACGGGCGCTCGACGCTCGAGGAGCTGATCCGCAACGATCCGCGTGCCGGGCTGGTGCCGCACCTCTATCTGCCGCGCCTCACCGGCCGGCTCGCCGAAGTGCCGGCGACCGGCGTTCCCGTCCGCCTCGTCTTCGTCGGCAACCATTGCAAGGGCTCGACCTTCCGCAACGGTGCGAGCGAGATCACCGCGGCCCTGACCGAGGTGGTGGACAGCATCGCGAAGGCGATCCCGGAGTTCCATTTCGGCCGCATCGACGTGCGCTACGCCTCGCTCGCCGAGCTTCGCCGCGGCAAGAGCTTCCGGATCATCGAGATCAACGGCGCGGGCTCCGAGGCCACCCACATCTGGGACCCGGCAACCCGCCTCGCGGACGCCTATGCCGCGCAGTTCTCCCACTACCACGCGGCCTTCGCGATCGGCCGGGCCAACCGCGCGCGCGGCCATCGCCCGCCCGGCGTAAGCGAGGTCTTTCGCCTCTGGCGACGGCAAAAGCGCCTGATGGCCTCCTACCCGATGAACGACTGACCGGGGCTCCCGCTCAACCGTTCCGCGGGGCGCGCAGCGCCGCGGTCCCCGGACCGTCGACCGCGCCGTCCGGACCGACCACCACCTTGTAGAGCAGCCGCGCCGCCTCGGGAGAGACGAGCCCGTCGCGCACGTCGCGCGCGACCTCGGCGGGCCCGCGCAGGGCCGGATCCCCCATCCCGCCGCCGCCCGGCAGCTCGAGGAGAAGACGATCGCCTTCCGGAATGATCTGGAAGCCCTTCGTGCGCAGCGTCTTGCCGGATTTGAGCGCGACGCGGCCGCCCGCGCCTTGCTTGCCGCCGGCGCGGCCCTTCGGCGGGTGCTTCACCCGATCGAAGATGGCGTTGCAGGCGAACTCGAGATCGTCCTTGGCGCCGATCTCCATGATCTGGCCGATGCCGCCGCGCGTCCGCCCCGCGCCGCCCGAATCCGGGCGCAGCTCCTTCCGCCAGAAGACGATCGGGGCGACGTTCTCCGTCGCCTCCACCGCCATCGTTCGCACACCGGAAGGAAAGGCCGTCGCGTCCAGCCCATCGAGCGTGGGTCGCGCACCGGTGCCGCCGGAATTGAAGGTGATGATCTCGAAATCCGGCAAGGCGGGGCGGTTGCCGCGCGCCGGCCCGGAGACCGAGGCGCCGCCGCGGAGCGGCGGATTCCAAAGGCACGAGGCGCCCTCCGCCGTCACCCGGTCGGGCACGGCCTGGTAGAGGCAGCCCATCATCAGATCGGGCAGGAGATGGCCGATGACGTGGCGCACCGAGACCGGATAGGGGCGCGGCGCATTGAGGATCGAGCCCTCGGGGATCCGCATCTCGAAGGGGGCGAGGCTCGCCCAGTTGTTGGGAACCTCGGGCGCCACCACGACCTTGATCCCGAAGCAGGAATAGGCGCGCGTGTAAGCCGCCGGCACGTTGATTCCGCGTGTCGCGCAGAGCGAGGTGCCGGCGTAATCGACGGTGATCCCGCCTCTCCCGACCGTCATGGCCGCCTTGAGCGTGATCTCCTCGTCATAGCCGTCGGAGCGGATCTCGGCTAAGTACGTGCCGGCGGGCAGGCGGGCGATCTCGGCCTCCGTCGCGCGGCGCGAATTCTCGAAGATCAAGGCGGCGAGCGGTGCGAGGCTATCGAGATCGAATTCCGCCATCATCTCGGTGAGCCGGCGGATGCCGGCGTCGTTGCAGGCGCAAAGCGAATAGATATCGCCCTCGAGCTCGATTGGAAGCCGTGTGCCGGCGCGGATGAAGTCGAAGAAGGTCTCGTTCGGGCGCCCCTCGGCGAAGCACTTCACGATCGGGATATAGAGCCCCTCCTCGAAGACCGAGCGCCCCTCGGGCCCCATCCCGAGGCCGCCGACATCGATCACGTGCGCCGTGTTGGCGAAGAGCCCGACCATGCGCCCGCCATGGAAGGCGGGTGTCACGACGGTGAGATCGTGCAGATGCCCGGTGCCGAGCCAGGGATCGTTGGTGATGTAGTGATCGCCGGGACGCATCGTCTCCGCCGGGAATTTCGCGAGAAAATGCCCGACGCTCTCCATCATCGAGTTGACATGGCCGGGCGTGCCGGTGACCGCCTGCGCCATCATCCGGCCCTCGAGATCGAAGATGCCGGCGGAGAGATCGCCCGCCTCGCGCACCGTGGTCGAGAAGGCGGTGCGGATCATCGTCTGCGCCTGCTCCTCGACGACCGCGATCAGCCGGTTCCACATGACCTGGCGCTGGATCTCGGCGAGCCCGAAAATTTTCGCGGCCATCAACGAGCCTCCTGCGAAAGGGCGAGATAGCCCGAGGCATCGAGCGAGGCGGTCCAGCCGGGCGCCACCAGCGTCGAGGTCTCGTCCTCGGCGATGATCGCAGGCCCGGCGACGCGGGCTCCGGGGCGAAGTTCCGCGCGGGAAAAAACCGCCCAGTCCGCGACCTCGCCGCTCGCCGTGTCGCGCACGCTCTGGAAGAGGCTGGGAGCCACCGCCGCCCCGTTCGCCTCCCGCTCCGGCCTGAGCCCGAGCTTCTCGGGAAAGGTCGAGACGATCACCGAAAAGCTGAGCACCTCGATATCCGAGCCCGGCACCGGCCGGTCGTAGAAGCGCGCATATTCGCGATCGTAGGCGGCGCGCAGCCCGGCGACATCCGCGGGCGCGAGCGCGCGCGCAGGAAGCGGGACGGGAATCTCGTGGCCCTGGCCGACATAGCGCATGAAGGCGGTGCGCGTCTCGTCCGCCGGGGCGCCGAAGCTCCCCTTGGCGACGACCTTCGCCGCCTCCTCCGACATCTCCGCGAGCAGCCGGTTGACCGCGGCTTCATCGAAGGAGGAGAGGCGCTGGTAGAGGCTGCGTACCAGCTCGTAGGCGACCGGCGCGCGCAAAAAGCCGATCGCGCTGCCGACGCCGGCCCCCGCAGGCACGAGGACGCGGCTTATGCCGAGCTTCTCGGCGAGCCGGCAGGCGTGTACCGGCCCGCCGCCGCCGAAGGCGATGAGCGTGCGGCCTTCGTAGCTTTTGCCGGACTCGATCGCATGCACGCGCGCCGCATTCGCCATGTTCTCGTCCACCATCTCGACGACGCCGAGGGCGGCGATCTCGGGGCCGATCCCGAGCGGCGCGGCAATCGCCTGGCTCACCGCCGCGGCGGCGGCCGCGCGGTCGAGCGGCAGCTTGCCGCCGGCGAAGCGCTCGGGGTCGTAGCGGCCGAGCAGCAGGTTCGCATCCGTCACGGCCGGGCGGGTGCCGCCGCGCCCATAGCAGGCCGGGCCCGGATCCGCGCCCGCGCTCTCCGGCCCCACCGCGATGCGCCCCATCGCGTCCACCTGAGCGAGGCTGCCGCCGCCGGCGCCGATCTCCACCATCTCGATCACCGGGATCGAGAGCGGCAGGCCCGAGCCCTTGCGGAAGCGCCCGACGCGCGCGACCTCGAAGCTCTTCGCGGTCTGCGGCCGGAAATCGTCGATCAGGCAGACCTTCACCGTCGTTCCGCCCATATCGAAGGAGAGCACGCGATCGAGCCCGCATTCGCGGGCGATGTGCGCGGAGAAGATCGCGCCGCCGGCGGGACCGGATTCGACGAGCCGGATCGGGAAGCGGCAGGCGGTCTCGACCGTGGTGAGGCCACCGCCCGAGAGCATGAGGAAGACCGGCGCGCCAACGCCGATCTCCCTGAGCCCCGCCTCGAGGCGGCCGAGATAGCGCGCCATCAGCGGCTGCACGTAGGCGTTGGCCGCGGTGGTGGAGAAGCGCTCCCACTCGCGCATCTCGGGCGAGACCTCGGAGGAGAGCGAGACGAAGAGATCGGGCCGCGCGGCGGCGAGGATTTCTCCAACCCGCGCCTCGTGCGCCGGATTGACGTAGGCGTGGAGGAAGCCCACGGCGACGCTCTCGACCCGCTCGCGGGCGAGCAGCGGGATCAGCGCGCGCACGGCGCCCTCGTCGAGCGGGGCGAGCACCGCGCCCGTATGGTCGATCCGCTCGGGAACGGTGAGGCGGAGATGCCGCGGCACCAGCGGCTCGGGCAGCACAAGGTTGAGGTCATACTGGTCGTAGCGGCTTTCGTTGCGCATCGCGAGCACGTCGCGGAAGCCCGCCGTGGTGATGAGCGCGGTGCGCGCGCCCTTGCGTTCGATGATCGCGTTGGTGGCGAGCGTCGTGCCGTGAACGACGAGGGCGATCGCTTCCGGCGCCACGGAGGCTTCGGCGAGGATGGCGCGCGTGCCCGCGAGCACGCCCTCTTCGGGCGCGGCCGGCGTGGTCAGGATCTTGAGGGTGGTGCGGCGGCCGAGATGCTCGAGGGCGAGATCGGTGAAGGTGCCGCCGATATCGACGGCAAGGCGGGAAGACGGCATACCCGGGCCCGTTGCTGTTCGACCGGACGTAGCCTCGGCGCCGCCCCCTGGCAAGGGCTCTCCACCCCTCCGACCCGGCCGATCCCTTGGGCGCCGCGGTCAGCCTCCGTACGCGTGGGCCAGCCGCAGCTCCAGCCGTCGGCTCGCCAGGCTGATCGGCCAGCACAGCACGAAATAGGTTGCGGCGACGGTCCCGAAGATGATGAACGGCTGAAAGGTCGCGTTGTTCAGGAGCTGGCCCGAGCGTGTGAGCTCCACGAATCCAATGATCGAGACGACCGACGTCTCCTTCACCAGGTTGACCAGGAAGCCGACCGTCGGCGCGACGGCGGCGCGAAGCGCTTGCGGCAATACCACGCGCCGCATGCGCGTCGCGTAGCGCAGGCCGAGCGCCTTCGCGGCGTCCCACTGGCCCCTCGGGACCGATTGGATGGCACCCCGCCAGATCTCGCCGAGAAAGGCCGCGCTGTTGAGGCTGAGCCCGAGAATCGCGGCCACGTAGGGGTCGATCGATATGCCCGCCAGCGGAGCGCCGAAGAACACCAGGAAAAGCTGCAGCAGCACCGGGGTGCCCTGGAACACTCGGATATAGAGGATCGCGAGCCAGCGAAGCGGCCGCGCGGCCGAGACGCGCAGGAGCGCCATGACAAGGCCGAGTGTGCCGCCGCCGGCGAAGGCGAGCACAGAGAGCAGGATCGTCCAGCGCGCGGTGAGAACGAGGAAGACGAGGTCGGACGGGCCGAGCGTCCGCATCAGGCCGGCTCCCGCCCCGCGAACATCCTCTGGCGGACGGCGGTGAACACGCCGGTGAACAGGAGCGAAAGCAGCAGGTAGATCACCGTCGCGGCGAGGAACGCCTCGAACGGACGGAAGGTCTGGCTCTGCACCTCCAAGGCCGCCGCGGTCAGGTCGTTGGCGGAGATCGCCGAGACGAGGCTCGAGGTGAGCATCAGCAGAATGAACTGGCTACCGAGCGGCGCGAATGTCGTCTCCAGAGCCTGCGGCAGCACGATCAGGCGGAACGCGGCGAGGCGGCGAAGGCCGAGCGCGGTCGCGGCCTCCCGCTGGCCCGGGCCCACGCCCTCGATTCCGGCCCGCACGATCTCGATCGTGTAGGCCGAACCGTTCAGCACCATCGCCAGCAAGGCGCTCGCATCCGCGCTCATGCGCACACCGATCACCGGAAGGCCGAAGAAGATGGCGTAGAGCTGCACCAGGAACGGCGTGTTGCGGATGAACTCCACGTAGACCCGAATCGGACCGCCGAGCCAGCGGGGCCCGGAATTGCGCGCCAGCCCGCAAAGAATCGCCACCGTCAGGCTGGCGAGCATGGCAAGCGCCGACAGCCGGAGCGTGAGCAGCGTGCCTTGGAGGAAATCCTCGCGCGCGGCCCAGATGTCGCCGAAGTGGAAGACGTAATGCATTCGCCCCGAGCGCTTCCCTTCCCCGCCTTCGCTCCCGCGCGGACCTCTCGCGACCGGCCGTGGCCCGTGACCGAAAATCCTATTCCGTCGTGCCGCAGCCGCTGCCTGCGACGAACGCGCGGCTCAGCCCTTGATCGTTGCGATTGCGCGGCTGAAGCCGCCGAGGAGCATGTTGACGTCGCTGGAATAGGCGAGCAGCAGCGCGCCTGCCTCCTTCCACCGCCGGGCCTGCTCCGGGCTCGAGACGAGCATGGCGCAGGTCTTTCCATGCTTCTTGGCCGCGGCGAGAATGAGGTCTCGCTTCTCGTCCAGGACCCGTGCCTGGTCCGGCGTGCCGGCGAGCCCGAGATCCTGCGCGAGATCGGCCGGGCCCAGGGTGAGCGCGTCGATGCCGTCCATGCCGGCGATCGCATCGAGATGCTCGAACGCCGCCGCGGTCTCGAACATCACGGTCACGAACACCTGCTTGTTGGCAAAGGCCCGTCGCTCCTCGACCGTCCCGGAAGCCTCGAAGTCCGTCGCCGGACCCAGCCCGCCATTGCCGCGCAGCCCCCATGGCGCGTAGCGCGACGCCGCCACGATCTCCGCCGCATGCGCCGCATTCTCGACCTGCGGGCAATGGAGGTTCCAGACCCCCACATCCAGAAGCCGCGTGATCCATTCGCGGTTGGCTTTCGGCGGGCGCACCGCAATCGGGAAGTTCAACGCGCGCGCCAGGACCGCCATGTCCGCGATGGTCTCGATCGAGGCGGCGGAATGCTCCATGTCCACGCGGGCGAAATCCAGCCTCGCTTCCTTCAGCAGCGAGAGGATGGCGGGTGTTCGGATCATGTTGACCCAGGTTCCGATTTGAAGCTCCCCTCGCTCCACGCCTGCTCGCATCGCGTTCGCGTGCATCTATGCTCCCCTCGCCATTGATAGGCCCGCCTGGATCAGTACGGCGTACTGCGGTCCGCCGCCAGGGCGCGGGGCCGGAACGAACCGCTCCCTCCGTTGCGGCGGATCATACGGTTGCGACCGGCGTGACCGGCGAACCGACGGCGCCGGGCAGTCGCAATGGCGGCGCCGTCAGCAGGAACCGGCTGCGCCGATGCTCGTGCAGCCATTCGGCGAGCGCGCTCAGATGCCAGAGCTCCCCGAGCGGCACCCCGAGCTTGAACAGGCAATGTCCGTGCAACGGAAGGCGGCCGGTCACGTCGGGCCCCGCGCCGGCGACCACCTGCTCGACGGCGGCGTTGTCGGAGATCAGCGCGGCGAGGTTCGTCTCCGTGATCCATCGCAGGAGTCGCTCGTCCCGCCCGTCGAGCACCGCGCAGGAGGTATGGACCCGGTGCGGGTCGGGCGCCTTCAGCATGCTGAGCAAGAGCTCGTCGAATCCCGTCCGCAGGCAGACCAGGTCGCCGGCCTCGATGCCGATCCCGTCCTCCTCCAGCACCCGCATCAACGCCTCGTAGCCGACGACAATTCTGGCCTCGCCGAAATGGCGCCCAAGATCCACCATCACGCCGCGCCCCTGGACGCAGGACGCGGCGATCGTGTCGATGCCGAGCGCTTCGGCGTAGGACCCTGTCCGGCCGGTCGGAGTGGGGATGGCCTCGCGATAATCGAGCGGGCCCAGGATTTCGATGCCGGCGCGAAAGCCGTTGTAGTACACCGGCTCCGCGACGCCGTCCCCATCGGCATCAAAGAGCGCCCCGATATGGGCGAGGCTATCCCATTGCGTCGAATATTGCAGATGCAGCAGCACGCTGTCGTCCGAGATGATGTCGGTGCAGAACGGGGCTTCGCGCGCGAATGGGTAGTTGAGGCTGGGCATGCCCTCGCGCAGCGTCGGCTGCAATTGCGGCGGATGCCGGCGCGGGCTAAGTACGCTTCCGCCGGGATAGTCGAGCGGCAGGCTGAGGCAGAACGCGATTCCCTCCCGCGCCTCTCGCAGCGCCGCGCGGCGAATCTCGGCGTTCAGCAGATTCAACCGGCCGATCTGGTCGTTCTCGCCCCAGTCGCCCCAGGTCGAGCCCTCCGGACGGAAGCGCCATCGCGGCGGGTGCGGCCCCTCTGTCTCGCGCGCGCGATTGACCGAAGCCGTCACTGGGCAGCGAGCCTCGGCGTCGGGAGCGGCTCGTGGAACCACTTTTCATAGAGCGCGTTGAGATCGCCGTTGTCGATATGGTACGCAAGGACCGTGTTGATGAAGTACATGAGCTGGTACTGGCCGCGACGCACCGCGATCGCGTCCCATTGCCGGCCGATGAGCATCTTCTTCTCGAGATGCAGGGACGGATGACTCTGATTGATGGCATCGAGGATGATGCCGGTCTGGGCGAGCGCATCTACCTGCCCGGAGACCAGCGCCTGGTAGGTGCTCGCGTCGCCGTCGAAACGCATGATCGTCGCCCTATGACCGACCATCGCGGTCAGCCAATAGTCGAAGGTGCTGCCCCGCGGCACGCCGATGCGGAGGCCCTTCAGGTCGGCGGCGGTTTTGATTGTGCGGTCCTTCGATGCGAGGATGTACGCGGAGATGGCGCCGTACGGGACGCTGAACAGCACCTGCCTGGCGCGCTGGGGCGTGATTCCCATCGTCGCGATGACGACGTCGATCTTTCCGGTCAGCAGATAGGGGATGCGCGTCTGCCCGGTGACGGGGATGATGTTGACCTTGACGCCCAAATCCTTCCCCAGCAGATGCGCGACATCGATGTCGTATCCCTCGGGCTGCTGCCGACCATTCAGGAATCCGTACGGCGGCGCATCGATCAGGCAGCCGATATTGATCTCGCCGCGGCTGATCAGCGCGTCGAGCGATTGCGCGCGGCCTTCCGCCGTCGTCCACAAGCCAAGGACGCAAGCGAGCATCGCCAACCGGGCGATCCATGAGACGCGAAGCCCTGCGAGCATCGCCATTGCCGTCTCCTCCCACGCGTTATCGGAGCAATTCTTGCTGCACCTTTGGGACGATAGCGGCGCGGATCCTGCCGGGATATGTTAAAGTCTGTTGCGTGCGATCCAGGATCTGTATCCATGTTCGAGCTCTATCAGCTGCGCTGCTTCGTCGCCTTGGCCCAGGAGCTGCACTTCGGCCGGGCCGCCGCGCGGCTGGGCCGGACCCAGCCCCCGTTCAGCCGCCAGATCCGGATGCTGGAAGCGGATCTTGGGGTCCGGCTCGTGGACCGGACGAACCGTGCCGTCGGCCTCACCCATGCCGGGCAGGCCTTTCTTCCCGAGGCGCGGCGTGTCGTTCAGCTTGCCTCCGCCGCGGCCGATGTCGCGCGGCTAGCGGCGAAGGGCGAGGCCGGCCAGCTCTCCATCGGCGCGACGCCGATTGCCTCCTACGCATTGATCCCGCGCCTCATCGCGGCATTCAGGCAGAGCCACCCCGCGGTCCTGATCGCGGTGCGCGAGATTCTCTCCGGCGGCCAGGCTCAAGCCCTGATCAGCGGCGAGCTCGACGTCGGGATCCTCAGGCCGCCACTCAACAATCCCGAGCTTCGCGCGGTCACCATTCACGAGGAGCGCCTGGTGCTCGCCGCGAACGTGAACGACCCGCTGTACGATGCCGGGCCGCTCGATCTCTCCTGCCTGGCCGGACGGCGCTACCTCATGCATTCGCCGGACGAATCACCCTATTTCCACGATCTGGTCGGGAGGCTCTTCGAGGCAGCGGGCGTGATGCCGGATCTCGTCCGGCACACCGGCCTTGCGCACAGCATCGTAGCGATGGTCAACGCCGGTGTGGGCGTCGCGCTCGTTCCGGAATCCGCCGCCGTCATGGCGTTCGAAAATGTCCGCTACGCGCCGATCGCCTTGCCCAAAGGCACGGTGGCGAAATTCATGCTCGCCTGGCGGGCCGACAACGACGATCCGGTGCTGCACGCGTTCCTTGCGCTTGCCCGCGAGTCGGCGTTCTGCGCGGCAGCCTGACGAGGTCGGCCTCGCGCTCCTTCTCGGGTCCCCGCTATTTCGCGTCCGGGGCGCCGGGCGCGGGCGGTGTCGCGTAGAGGGTGCCTGGGCACGATCGATGCCAGGATCCGCCCGCCCGCTGTGACGCCGGTCGGCAGCGCGGTCACGATCTCCGCCGCGTGCTCCGTGCTCTGGACCTGCGGGCAATGGAGGCTCCGGACGCCCACACCGAGCAGCCGCGCGATCCACTCGCGGTTGGCCTTAGGCGGGCGCGCGGCGATCGGGGAGTCGAGCGCGCGCGCCGGGACCGCTATGTCCGCAATGGTCTCGATCGAGGCGGCGAACGGCGCCTGCCGGCGCCTCATCCCCTTGGCTGGGCGGATTCCGTACGGTTCCGGTCAAGCTCGGCGAGCCGCCAATCCGTCAAGCGATGATTCGAAAGCGAAGGCTCGCTTGGAACCAAGCCTTCGATGTCAGCCTCCTGGCCGACCTTTGCCCCGATCTGTCGAAGACTCTTACACATTTGAAACCAAGCCTTCGGTGGACCAATGGCAACTTATTGAAAAGAAGCATTTTTTCATTCCGGCATGGCATTTGCTTCAGCAACCCCAGGCAACCCAGTAACAATGAGAAGGTCGAACGCCATGATGTTTCGCCGGTCCTTCTATATCGCCACCACCGCGCTCACCCTGTCGCTCGCGGGCCGGGCTGCGCTGGCGAATCCAATCCCCCTTCCCAATCTGACGAACCTGGATTTCGACAGCTACACGGGGAGCACGCCGAAAGGCAGCTTCACGTCTGTCGATCCGTCGGGTTGGACCGGGGGATCGGGCCTCATCTTCATCGATTCCACAACCATCCCGGGTGCGCAGGCTGACAGCGCCACCTACCTCACGACCTACGGCAATCCCGTAGGAAGCTACAGCGGCAACTACGTGGAAGCGGACGGGAACCCGAGCTATGAGAGCGGCTTCAATTACGAAGTGACAGGGCTGACGATTGGTCAGCAATACACCTTGAGCTTCTACCAGGGTGCCAGCGAGCAGACGGGATTTGGTTACAACCCGGTCACCGGCGGCGACACGCCGACCACCGACCAGTGGATCGTCTCGCTGGGCACGGCGGGCCTCACTCTCAACGGCAACGGCAGCGGCCCGTACAACCCGACATACGGCCCGACGCAAACCTATTCCGATTCGGACCCAACCGCCTCCATCGTGGCCTCGCCGTTGATGACGATCTGCTACACGTGCACGGTCGGCTGGGACTATGTCACCGTGACCCTGACCGCGGACGCCACCACCGACCTGCTGAGCTTCCTCGCGTACGGCGACGACGGCAGCACCGTCAATCTTCCGCCGATCGCCTTCCTCGGCGGCGTCAACTCCCCGCCCGGCCTGGGGGCGCCGGTGCCGGAGCCGGCGAGCCTGACGCTGCTCGGCATCGGGCTTCTCGGCATGGGCGCCTTCGCCCGCCGCCGCCGTAAGAATCCGTCCGCATCGCTCTGATCCATCGGCGAGCCGAGGCACCCGGTGAGGCTCCAGCCTCTCCCGGGTGCCGTGGCTCGCATAGAGGGCGCGGGAAGCGGGCGCCCCAACCAGGACATTCCCCTTGCTTGCATTCGTCGCGCACCACCAGCACCTGGAATCGGCCCTCTTGGGCGTCCTCAGGCTTTGCATCTGGCTGCTGATCCTCTCCGTCATCTTCCTGCCGCTGGAGCGTCTCTTCGCGCTCCGTGAGCAGAAGGTCATCCCCAAGTCCGTCCTTGGAGATGTCGGATTCTTTTTCATCACGGGGCTC
The DNA here is from genome assembly GCA_963745975.1 of uncultured Pseudomonadota bacterium. Lineage (GTDB taxonomy): Bacteria > Pseudomonadota > Alphaproteobacteria > Acetobacterales > Acetobacteraceae > JAKAWQ01. Next base: position 368,658 of record CAVUZJ010000002.1, on the reverse strand, counting down.
GTGCCGCAACTGCTGCTCGCGGTCCCGCTGTCCATCGCCGCCTATATCGCCTACCGCTTCGTGCCGTGGCGCCTGCATGCCGCGATCGCCGCCTGGCCGATATGGCTGCGCGCCCTGAGCGCGTTCGTCGTCGGCGATCTCGGCTTCTACTGGGGCCATCGCTGGGCGCACCAGATCCCCTTTCTGTGGCGCTTCCATGCGCTGCATCACAGCCCCGAGGACGTGTATTTCCTGATCAGCGCCCGCGCCCATCCGATCGACAGCGCGTTCATCCGCCTGTGCGGCCTGGTCCCGATCTACGTCCTCGGCCTGGGCGCGCCGGAGAGCGTGCGCGGCACGCTGATCGTCACGCTCGTGATGCTGGTGGTCCCGGTCTGGGGCTTCTTCATCCATGCGAACGTGCGCTGGCGCCTGGGCCCGCTGGAATGGCTGATCACGACGCCGGGCTTCCATCATTGGCATCACACCCGCTCGGAGTTCCGGGACCGCAACTTCGCTTCGATGCTGCCCTGGATGGACCGGCTCTTCGGCACCTATCATCTGCCGGCGATTTGGCCCGCCGCCTACGGCACCGATACAAGGCTACCCGCTTCGCTCGTGGGGCAGCTGCTCTATCCGCTGCGCGACCCGGCGGCGGAGGAGCAGGCGCCGACCGAGCCCGCCCGCGTCAACCGGAGCTAGCGCTGCCGGCCGGTATGGCGGCAAGTGCGTCAAGCAGGGGTCGCAGCAGCGCGGCATCCGGGCGCCATCTCCCGATCGAGCTGCGATAAATCGGCTGGCGCACCTGGACCATGCTCGCGGTTCGCACCGGCCGCGACGTCCGGTGGAAGTCCAGGCAAGCCGGGTCCCATGCCAGGCCGCAATGCGCGACGATGCGGCGCGCCTGCGGCTCGAAATCCTCCACCAGGGCCTCGTACTCCACCTCCAGCAGGATCTCGGGCGGCAGGACCTCCCGCCAATGCGCCATCAGGCGCTCATAGGCGCGATAGTAGCGGCCGAGCTCCGCGAGATCGTACGCGAATGGCTGGATGCCGGTGAACAGCTTGGAAAAGCAGGAGAGGCAGGTATCGACCGGATCGCGCCGGACATGGATGATGCGCGCGTTCGGCAGGATCAGGCGGACCAATCCCAAATAGAGGAAATTGCCTGGCATCTTGTCGGTGATGCGCATCGCATTCGGGGCGAGCGCCCTGAGCGCCGCGACATGCTCCGCGCCCATCCGGCGCAGCTTTTCGCCCGCAAGCGTCCAGACGGAATCCGGGAACGCGGCGGCGCCCAAACGTTCGGCGTTCAGGCGCACGACCGCCTGCGTCAATTCGGTCCGCTCGCCGGCGCCATGGACCGCTTCATGGCTGGCGAGGACCTGCTCGATCAGCGTGGTACCGGAGCGTGGCATGCCGACGATGAAGACCGGCACCGAAGACGGATCGCCGAGCCGCTGCCGCGCCGCCAGCAGCCCCGGCGTGAAGATCTCGGAGAGGCGCGCCATGCCGCCAAGCACGGCCGCCTCGTCGTATTGCATCTGGGACCGCTTGATTCCGTTGCCGCGCAGCAGGTAGAAAAAACCTTGCTCGCGCGCGCCGATATCGTCGTACGCCTTGCCCAGGGCGAAATAGAGCAGGCATTGCTCGCGCGCGGTGAACGAGCCCGCGACCGGCAGCGTCGCTTCCAGCGCATGGAGCGTGCCGTCGCCGGGCCGCACCTTGGCGAGCAGCGCCAGCTGGTAGAGCGATTCCGGCCGGTTGGGCGCCAGCGCAACGGCGCGGCGGCACTCCGCCAGCGCCTCGCCCATCTCGCCGAGCTCCGCCAGGATGGAGCCGAGCAGGGTGGCGGCCGGGGAAAAATTCGGCCGCAGCGCCAGCACGCGGCGCGCCAGCGCCAGCGCTTCCGCATGCCGCCCCGTGCTCTTCATGGCGTTGGCCATGCCCGCCATGGCATTGACCTGCTCGGGCTCGGCTTCCAGCACGGCGCCGTAATGCGTCATCGCCTCGGCGTGACGCAGCTTGCGCTCCAGCACCATGCCCATGCCGTTGTGGGCCTCGGCGTGGCCCGGCTGGGAAGCGAGCACAGCGTGGAACGCCGCCATCGCCTCCTCGTCCCGGTCGCTCCTCGCCAGCGCGACGCCGAGCGCCGCCCGCGCCTCGATATAGTCGGGATCGACATCGAGCGCCTGGCGGAAGCAGGCGACGGCTTCTCCGAGCGCGCCATCGCGCGCGAGCAATTGGCCGAGGCCGAAGCTCGCCTCGGCGAAGTCCGGATCGGCCGCCAGGGCGGCGCGGTATCGGGCTGACGCCTCCGCGGTGCGGCCGAGCCGCGCCAGCAGCGTCGCCAACCCGTAATTCGCCTCCGGGTGCGCGGGCTCGGCGGCGAGGATCGTCTCGTAGCACGCGCTCGCCGCCTCATGCCGGCCGCACGCCTGCAGGCACGCAGCCAGGCCGAAGCGCGCATCCGCAATGGCGGGCTCGAGCGCCAGCGCGGCTTCGGTACTGCGTGGCCGCCTCTTCGTGGCGGCCCAGCGCCTGCAGTGAAGCGGCAAGGTTGCCGAGCGCCTCGGGCGATCCGGGCGCCGTCCGCACGGCCCGCCGCAGCAGCGCCTCCGCCTCCTCCGCGCGCCCCTGGCCGAGGCGCAGCGCCCCGAGATGGATCAGCGCATCGAGATGCGTCGGCTCCGCCTGCAGCAGCGTTTCATAGGCCCGCCCGGCGTCATCCATGCGGCCCTGGCGATGGAGCGCGAGTGCCTGTTGGAACTCCACGACGGCAATCCCGGCTGCGTTTGTCGAGCTTACAGGCCGCACGCTTTCAAGCTGAAATCACGTGTTCGCGCAGAGGCCCCACTGCGCGGCTCGCGCTATTTCGCGGCCGGGGCGCCGGGCGCCGGTAGCGCGGCGTAGAGGGCGGCCGGAACCACCGCCATCACCGGGACCGTCGCCGTCTCCTTCGGCCCGAACGGTCCGGGCACAGGGTGGTCCACCGGCGGCAGGCTCTTCAGATAGGCGGCGATCGCCAGCGCATCCGAGGGCGTGAGATGCGCGAAGGAGCGCCAGGGCATGATCGGCGCCAGGACCCGTCCGCCCGGTATGACGCCGGTGGTGAGCGCGGTCGCGATCTCCGCCTCGCTCCACTTCCCGAGCCCGGTCGCCGGATCGGGCGTCAGGTTCGGAGGAACGAAGACGCCGAGGCCCGGAATCGCGAAGCCGACATCCGAGCCGCCAAGAAACCGCGTCATGTCCGGGCTGCCGAGGAACGTGCCGGGGGTGTGGCAGTCGGTGCAGCTCATCACGGTGACGAGGTACTGGCCGCGCGCCACCTCCGGGCTCGCGGCCAGTCCCGGGCGAAACGGGAGACACAAAAGAGCCAGCGCCGCGCAGCCCGCCGCCCGTTTCAGGACCATCGCCGTTCTCCTCCGCCGCCCGTTCGTTTCCAGCGCGAATCTATCCCGCCACGCCGGCGCAGGGAAGGCCGCCAAGCGTCACCCGCGATCCGGCGCGGGCGCGATCATCCGGCTGAGCGCCTGGCGGAAGAAGCGCGGCCCCGCGCGCCGCACGGCCGCCTCGTCCGCCGCGGTGGCGATCGCCACATAGAAGGGCCGGTCCTCAGGTGGCATCGGCACGCCGGCAACGCTCCGCCAGCCGCGCGGATCGAGGAAGCGGCCCGAGCGGAACGACCAGGTGTTGGCGCCGTGGCGGATATAGACGAAGAGCCCCGCATCCTCGACCCGACCGAGCCGGGCGCCGGCGCGCATGAGGCGGGAGAGGAAGCGGGCATCCTCGGCGAGCGAGCGATTCGGATAGCGCGCGCGCCGCTGCCAGAGATCGCGGAAATAGACGAGGGTGCCGCCATGAACGTCATGGCGGTACATCAGACGGTGCAGCCGCGGCGTGCACGTCCAGGCCTGCCAGCGCTCGAGATCGAAGACCGTGGTGCCGCGAATCCCGGTGATGTCGGCGCGGCCCGCCAGCAGGGGTGCTACCTGCGCGGAGAGCCTGGCGGGGCCGTACCAGTCATCGTCGTCCCACTGGGCGATGATCGCGCCACGGGCAAGCGCGCAGCCGATGTTGCGCTTGCCGCCGATCGGCAGCCGCGGCAGCCGGATATAGCGGATGCGATCGTCAGCCGGGAGGCGCGCGGCAAGCCCCTCCCCGGGCCCTTCGGGACCATCGTCGAGGATCAGAAGCTCGCGCGCCGGATAGTCCTGGCGCAGGAAGTAGCTCACCGCCTGCAGGGCAAACACGGGCCGCCCGTAAGTCGGCATGACGCAGCTTACGAGCGGCAGCGAACCCACATCCGACCTCCGGCGATGGTGCAGGCACGGCGGTGGTCAGGCCGGCTCGCGCACCATCGCCTGCTCGATCGCGCGGGCAAACGCCTCGAGGGTGAGGCGCACATCGGCCGCGTCGTGCGCGAGCGAGACGTAGAACTTGCTCTCGCCCTTGAGAACCCCCGCCTCGAGCATCGCGCGGTTGAAGCGCTTCTGCATCTCCGCATCCTGCGCGAGCCAGCCGCGATAATCGGCGACCTCGCCCGCACGGAAGGCAACGTCGAAGAGCGGCGGCACGCCGATCACCTGCGCCGCCACGCCGGCCGCCGCGATCGCCTCGGAAAAGCCCGCCATCAGCTCGCGGCCGGTGGCGAAGACCCGCTCGTAGGCGCCGGGCCGCTTCAGCACCGCCAGCGTGGCAAGCCCCGCCGTGGCCGCCACCGGGTTGCCCGACAGCGTGCCGATCTGGATCAGGAACCGCTCGTCGCCGACCGAAGCGCGATCAAAATGCGCCATGATGTCGGCGCGGCCGGCGATCGCGGCAAGCGGGAAGCCGCCGCCGATGATCTTGCCGAGCGTGCAGATATCCGGCGTCACGCCGTAATATTCCTGCGCCCCGCCATAGGCGAAGCGGAAGCCGGTCACCACCTCGTCGAAGATCAGCGGAATGCCGAGCTCGGCGGTGATCTTGCGCAACGCCTCGAGGAAGCCCGGCCGCGGCGGCAGCAAACGCTGGAACGGCTCGACGATCACGCCGGCAAGCTCATCGCGGTGCTCGAAGATCAGGCTCTGCGCGAGTGCGGCATCGTTGAACGGCGCGATCAGCATCTCGTCGCGCACGGAGGCCGGAATGCCGGCCGAATTGGGCACCGCCTGCGGGAAGTTCCCCGGCCGCTTCGGGGCGAGGCTCATCAGCGAATAGTCGCTCATGCCGTGATAGCCACCCTCGAACTTGAGGATCTTGTCGCGCCGGCGGAACGCACGGGCGAGCCGCATCGCGTAGGCGTCGGCCTCGGTGCCGCTCGAAACGAAGCGGACCTTGTCCGCGCAGGGCACGGCCTCGACGATCGCCTCCGCGAGCCGGATGCCGGGCTCGCTCAAGGCGAAGAAGGTGCTGCCCTTCGCGACCTGCGCCGCCACCGCGGCGAGCACCTCCGGGTGCGCGTGGCCGACGAACATCGGGCCCGAGCCGAGCAGGAAATCGACATACTCGTTGCCGCTCACGTCCCGCACGCGGCCGGCCCTTCCCTCGGCGATCACGAGGTCGAGCGCGGTGTTGCCGAAGCTGCCGGCCGGCAGCACCCGGCGCGCGAGCTCCTGAAGCGCCCGCTCCCGCTCGTTCGAGTTCCTGCCCATCGCCTCTCCTTCCACTCCCGCACCGAGCCGCCTCATTCCTCCCCAACTGAGCATCGGATGGAAGGCCAAGGCAAGGGCCGGCATGATCCGTCCCGGACCGGCGAAGAGGGGCTTGATGGGCATGGAATCCGAAGGCGATACCAACCTCACCGGAAGCCGTGCCGCCTGGCAGGCCCGCGCGCTCGATCCGGCGGCCCAGGCGCTGCTTGCCCGCGATTCGCGCGCCTTCCTCCACCAGTCCGTCTCCACCCCCTGCCTCAACGCGATCGCCCGCGCCGAGGGGATCTGGATCGAGGACACGGCCGGCCGCCGCTTCATGGATTTCCACGGCAACAACGTCCATCACATCGGCTACGGCCACCCGCGCCTCAAGCAGGCGATCGCCCAGCAGATGGAGGCGCTCTCCTTCGCCCCGCGCCGCTACGCCTGCGAGCCGGCGGTCGCGCTCGCCGAAAAGCTCGCCATAATCGCCCCGGGAAACCTCTCCAAGGTCCTCCTCACCACCGGCGGCTCGGACGCGGTGGAGGTCGCGGTGAAGATCGCGCGCGCCGCCACCGGCCGCTTCAAGACCCTTTCGTTCTGGGACTCCTTCCACGGCGCCGGCGTCGGCGCGGCCAGCCTCTCGGGCGAAGCACTCTTCCGCGCCGGCCCGGCCGCGCCCCTGGTCGCGGGGGCCCAGCACGTCGCCCCCTTCGCCTGCTACCGCTGCCCCTACGGCCACGACGTGGACGAGGACGGAGCCCCATTTCTCGCCCACTGCCGCACCGCTTGCGCTGACATGGTGGACTACGTGCTCGCCCGCGAGGGCGACGTCGCCGCCGTCATCGCCGAGCCCGCGCGCGCGGTGCCCTACCTCCCGCCGCCCGGCTACTGGCGGGCCGTGCGCGAAGCCTGCGACCGCCACGGCGCGCTCCTCGTCTTCGACGAGATCCCGACCGGCCTCGGCAAGACCGGACGAATGTTCGCCTGCGAGCACGAGGGCGTGGTGCCGGACATCCTCGTGCTCGGCAAGGCGCTCGGCGGGGGCATGCTCCCAATTGCCGCGGTGATCGCGCGGCCCGATCTCGACGTCGGCGCCGAATGGGCGTTCGGCCACTACACGCACGAGAAGAATCCCATCACCGCACGCGCCGCGCTCACCACGATCGAGATCATCGAGGACGAAAACCTCGTCGCCCACGCCGCGCGACTGGGCGGGATCGCGCTCGAACGCATGACGGAGATGAAACGCCGCCTGCCCGCCATCGGCGACGTGCGCGGCCGCGGCCTCCTCCTCGGCATCGAACTGGTGCTCAGCCGAACCGAAAAGGAGCCCGACCCCGCCCTCGCCGAAACGGTGCTCTACCGCGCCCTCGACGCCGGCCTCTCCTTCAAGACCACCATGGGCAACGTGCTCACCCTCACCCCGCCGCTCATCACCACGGAGACGGACATGCTGCGCGCACTCACGATCATCGAGGAGGCGATCGCCGCGTAAGGCAAGGGGGCTCTGCCCCCTGGCCTTATCGAGCCGCGCTCCGCAAAGGCACGAGCGAGAGCGCGGCCAAAGCGGCGAGCGTGCTGGCTGCGAGCAGCACGGTGAGCGAAGCGGCGGCAAACACGTCGCCGCGGTCGCTGAGCCCGAAGATCTGCACCGGGAGCGTCACCCACCCCGGCGGGTAGACCATGACGGTTGCGCCCAGCTCGCCCATCGAGAGGGCGAAGCTCAGGCTCAAGGCGGCGAGCAGGTAGGGCAGCACGAGCGGCAGCGTGACCCGCCTCAGCAGGTAGGCGGGGTGCGCGCCGAGGCTTTCGGCCACCTGCTCGTAGTCCGGCGGGATGCGTGCGAGCCCGGCCGAGATGCTGCCGAAGGTGAAAGCGGAGATCAGGACGAAGTGCGCCGCGAGGACGATGGCTATCGTGCCGTTGAGCAGGATCGGCGGCCGGCTGAACGCCACCAGCAGCCCGAGCCCGATCGAGACCGAGGGCATTGCGCTCGGAAGGAAGAAGATTGCATCGAGCGCGCGGCGCGGCAGGCCGCGCAGGCGGCGGAGCGCGAGTGCGGCGGTGGTGCCGTTCAGGAGGGCGAGGAGGCTGGCGACGGCGCCGGTCACCAGGCTCGTGCGGAGCGCCGCGCCCGAGCTGCCCGAGACGGCGGCGGCGTAGTGCGCGAGCGTGAGATTGGACGGCAGGACGCCGTTCCACTGGCCGGCCAGGCTCGCGAGGAGGATGACCGCGGCCGGCAGGCCGTAGACCACGCCGGCGAGGACGCCGAAGAGCAGCCAAGCGGTTGCCCGGCCCGATCTAGACCAGACCAGCACGGGTTTTTCCGAGCCAGGCGAGCGTGCCGCGATAGAGGGCGAAGAGGCTGAGCGAGAGCGCGATATTGACCGCGCCGAGCACACAGGCGCCGGCGTAGTCGAACTCCTGGATGGCCTTGTCGTAGATGAGGAGCGGCAGCGTTTCTACGCCCTTGGCGCCGATGAAGAGGACGATGCCGAATTCATTGGTCGTGAGCAGGAGGCAGAGGCTGCCGCCGGCCATCAGCGCCGGCAGCGCCGCGGGGGCGATGATCTGGCGGAGGATGCGGAACCAGCCGGCGCCGAGGATGCTCGCGGCCTCGATCTCGGCCTGGTCGATCAGCGAGAAGGCGGCCAGCAGCGGCCGCATCACGAACGGCGTATAGACCGTGACCTCGGCGAGGATGACGCCCCACGCGGAGTAGAGGAAATCGATCGGCGGCAGCGCCAAGCCGAAGAGCTTCGTCGCCGCCCCGTTCAGCAGTCCCGCCGAGCCGTAGATGAAGGTGAAGGCGAGTGCCACGAGGAAGGTCGGCAGCGCGATGAAGGTGTCGATGGCGCGGCCGAGGATCCGTGCGCCCGGGAAGGGGACGAAGGCGATGACCACCGAGAGCGTGAAGCCGAGCGCGAGGCAGCCCGAGCTCGCGGCAAGCGTGATGGCGATCGTGTGCGAGAGCGCATTGCGGAAGAGCGAAGTGCCGAGCGCCGCTCCGTAGTTGGCGAAGGGCCCCGCGCCTTTGCCGGTGGCGAGCGATTGGGCGAGGATGAGCGCCAGTGGATAGAAAAAAAGAAATCCGAGCACGGCGAGCGGTGGCGCCAGCGCGAGCCCGGGCGCCGCGGCGCGATGGAGCGGCCGGTCTGCGAGGGCCAGCTCAGCCATGGTCGGCGTCGGGAATGAGCGTCGCGTCGTCGGGGGAGAAATGGACGCAAACTGTGACCCCCGGCTGCGGCGGCGCGCGCAGCGCGACCGATGTCAGCCGGAGCGTCTCTCCCTCGACCTCGAGCGTCAGATCGTGCAGCTCGCCCTTCCATCGCACCTCGCGGACGGAGCCGGTGAGCACGTTCGCGTCCGGCTCGCTTGCCGCGAGTGCCAGGTCGTGCGGGCGGATGCAGAGCAGGCACCGCTTTCCCGCCGCGATGCCGGCGTGGCCGCACGCGCGGAGCCTTGTGGCCCCGAAGCGCACCTCGGCAAGACCGCTTCCCGCATCCGGCGTTTCCACGACGACCGGGAGAAGGTTCGCCCGGCCGAGGAACTCGGCGGCGAAACGATTGGGCGGCCGCCGGTAGAGCGCGCGCGAGGGGCCGAGTGCCATGAGCCTGCCGTCGCGCAGGATCGCGATCCGGTCGGCGAGCGTCAGCGCCTCCGTCTGGTCGTGCGTCACGTAGAGCACGGTGAGCGCGGGCAGGTTCCGGTGCAGCCGCGCGAGCTCCTCGAGCATGGCCTGGCGGATCTGCGCGTCCAGGGCAGAGAGCGGCTCGTCGAGCAGCAACACGTCAGGCCGCACGGCGAGCGCGCGCGCGATCGCGACGCGCTGCTGCTGCCCGCCGGACAGCTCGCGCGGATAGCGCGCGGCGAACGCGCTCATGCCGACCATGGCGAGCGTGGACTCGACCTCGGAGCGCACCAATTGCTCGGGCGCGTGCCGCGCGCGCAGCCCGAAGGCGACATTCTCCGCGACCCGCATGTGGGGAAAGAGCGCGTAGTTTTGCACCACGATGCCGATCCCGCGCGCACGCGGCGGAAGGTCGGTCACGTCGCGGCCGCCCACGCGGAGCCGCCCGGCGGCGGGGCGCACGAAGCCCGCGATCGCGCGGAGCGCCGTCGTCTTGCCGGAGCCGGACGGCCCGATCAGCGCCATGATTTCGCCGGGCCGCACGGCGAGCGTGAAGTCGGCAAGCACGACGCTTCCCTTGTAGGAGACCGTTACTCCTTCGAAACCGATGCCGCCCGCATCCCGCCCCGCGGCGGTGGCGGGGGCCGCGGCGAGGGCGGCGGAGGCGGCGGCCGAAGCCTCATCCGGACCATCGGCGGACGCAGCGGCCGCGGTGGCCTCGCTCATTAAAGCGGAACGGGTTCGCTCGCGCGCACCCATCCCGCTTCAGAGCTTTGTTGGATCGCGTGATTCACGCCTCCGGTTAAGCAACCTCCGGCGATCACGCTCTAGCTCCCGGTCTGCTGGTGCCACTCCGAGACGTAGGGCTGAAGATTCTTGAGCAGGCTTGCCCAGTCGGGTGACCAGATCTCCACGCCTTTCAGCAGGTCCTGCATGGTCGCGTAGGTCTCGCCCGAAGGCTGCACGTCCGCGCGCACCGGGATTCCCATGGCGATGCCCGCAACCTGGGACTGCGCCTCCTTCGAGAGCAGGAAATCGATCAGCTTCCGCCCGTTCTCCGCGTGCGGCGCGCCATGCACGAGCGCGATATCGTAAGGCAGCGAAAAGGTGAGCCGCTTGCCGTCCGGCCCGGCCGGCCAGAAGATGCGGACATTCGGATTGTCCCGCATCTGCGCGAGATTCATCTGCATATCGCCGTTCGCGACCCAGATCTCGCCCTTGTTGACGAGCGCCGTGAGCCTGCCGGTCGAGGACGAGGGCCCGAGATTGTTGACCTGCAAGCTCTTGAGATAGGCGAAACCCTGCGTTGGCCCGCCAAAGGCCTGGAACACGTTCAGCATCACCGCAGTGCCGTCGCCAGCCTGGCCCGGCGTCGAATACTGCACCTTGTTCTTGAAGCTCGCCGCTAGCAGGCCCTGGAAGGTCGCCGGCGGGGATTTCAGAATCGCCGCGTTGTAGATCCAGTCGGCATAGTTGCCGACCACCGCGTAGTAGCGGCCGTCGGGATCCTTGTCCCGTGCCGCGATCTCCGCCGCCGCCGCCGGCACGTAGGGCGCGAGCAGCCCGTCCGCTTCAGCCTTCTGGATGAAGGGTGGGAGCGTTACCAGCACGTCCGCCTGCGGGTTCGCCTTCTCGCGCTCGACGCGGTCCACCACGACCGCCGAGCCCGCCTCGACATACTGCACGCGGATCCCGGTCGCCTTGGTGAAGGCGTCGAACTCGGTCTGGTACCAGTTGGGCGAGCCGTCATGCAGCCCATCGGCGCTGTAGATCGTAACAACACCCGATTGCGCCCATGCCGGCCCGCCGGCCAGCCCTGCCAGCACGAGGCCTGCGGTGATCAAAACTGGCGCGCGCATGTGCCTCATGTCTCCCCCTTTTCGGCGAATGGTGCGGACGCGCCCTCCTTGCCGCCGGGGGCCGGAGTCCCAATGCCGCCAAACGATGACATTTCGGCTAAAAAACGATGCGCCGCCCCCGGGGCGGTGTCAGGCCACCAGGTTCAGGGCCACGTCGAAGACGTCGAAGTTGCGCAGGTCGCGCCCGGCGGGAATGCTCACGGGGCGGTTGAGGATCATCGGGACCCTCTGCTCCTCGAGCCCGCCGTGCGAGCGGAGCGCCGCATCGAGCGCGGAGAGATCATGCCGTGCGGCGCTGGTGCCGAGCACCTTGCGCCGCCCGGAGAGCACGACGATGTCGCCGACCCGGTCGGGCGGCAGCTCGAACCGCCGGCAGGCCTCGGCCCGCGAGAGCGCGAGGCTCACCCCCTCGGTCGCGGCAAGCTCGGCGATCAGCCCCGCCTCGTCCGCGCCTGCCGGCAGGTAGACGGTCGCGAAGGAGCCGAGCGCGCCGTGATGCAGCACGTAGGGGTCGGTGATCGGCAGGATCACGCGCGCGGCAGCAGCGCCGAGCCGCGCATCGAACCACTCCTGCAGATAGAGCACGTCGGGCGAGCCATCCGGGAGATGCTTGTCGTTCATTCCGTGATCGGCGGTGAGCGCGAGCACCACGCCTTGTGCGTCGAGCTCGCCCACATAGCGGTCGATCATCGCGTAGAACGCGTTGGCGAGATCGCTGTCGGGCGCTGCCTTGTGCTGCACATAGTCGGTGGTGGAGAGGTACATCAGGTCGGGGCGGAAGCGCTCGACGAGCCGCACCCCGGCGGCGAAGACGAACTCGGAGAGCGCCGGCGAATAGACGTCCGGGAGCGGGAGCCCGACGAAATCCAGCACTTCGCCGATCCCGTTCTCCGCGATCGTCGCCTGCTCGGCGCGCTCGGCGGAGAAGGCGATCGCGCGGCCGGTGCTCATCGTGAGCCCCGCCCCGAGCAGGGTGCGGAGCTTGTCCTTGGCGGTCACCACCGCGACCCGCGCGCCCTCCTCGTGGAAAGCCGCCAGGATCGTCCCGGCGCGCAGGAAGCGGGGATCGTTCATCATCACTTCCTGACCGCTCGCGGCGTCGAAGAAATAGTTGCCGGCGATGCCGTGGATTGCCGGCGGCGCGCCGGTGATGATCGAAATATTGTTCGGATTGGTGAAGCTCGGGATCGCCGAGAGCGCGGTCAGGCTGGCGCCGGTCCGCATCAGCCGGGCGAAGTTGGGCGCGAGCCCGCGGGCGATCGCCGCCTCGATATAGCCGGGCTCCGACCCGTCGAGGCAGACGACGACGGTGGCCTCGCGCGGGAACCGGTAGCGGCGCCCGTTCACCGTGACCTCGCGTGCCCCGCCGGGCGGTGCGTCCATAACCTACTCCTGCCCTTGGGCTCCTGCCCGTCACCAGATGGCGGGGCGAGATTGCTTCGCCGCTCCACTGCCCGCAATGATGGGGCGAGCGCGGCCGCCGCCGCCGCCGGAGACGCGCAGCGATGAGCCCTGCCGAGCGCAATGTCCTTTTCATCGTGCTCGACCAGTGGCGAGCGGACGCGCTCGGCGCGGCCGGCAACCAGCGGATCCGCACGCCGAACCTCGACCGCCTCGCCCGCGACGGCACGCTCTTTCGCAATCACTTCGCGCAGGCCGCGCCCTGCGGGCCGGCGCGCGCCGCGCTGCTCACCGGCCTCTATCAGCACAACAACCACGTCCTGCGAAACGGCACCCCGCTCGACCGCGCGATCCCGACGCTCGCCACTTGCGCACGCGCCGCCGGCTACGATCCGGCGCTGTTCGGCTATACCGACAGCACGGCGGACCCGCGCTCGCTTCCCCCCGCCGATCCCGCGCTCTTCACCTACGAAGGCGTGATGCCGGGCTTTACGCCCGAGCTCCTCCTCACCGAGGACGCGGCACCCTGGCTCGCCCATCTCGAGGAGGCGGGATACGGGTTCGCAAGCATCGAGGAGGCCTTGCGGCCGGGGTCGAGCGGCGCGGCGCGGTTCGAGGCCCGCCATGGCCGCGCTGCCTTCGTTACCGACGCCGTGCTGCGCTATCTCTCGGTCCGGCGGCGCGAGCGCTGGTTCGCCCATGTCTGCTACATCGCGCCGCATCCGCCCTTCGTCGCGCCGGCACCGTTCCACGCGCTCCATTCGCCTGCCGCGATGCCGCCGCGCCACGCGGCGATCGACGCCGCCGCCGAGGCGCGCCAGCATCCGCTCCTTGCCGCCCTGCTCGAAAATCAGCGTCGCACGCGCTTCTTGGCCGGCCCGGAAGGCCCGGTCGCGACGCTCACCGAGGCCGAATGCGCTTCGCTCCGCGCCACCTACTACGGGATGGTGAGCGAGGTGGACGCGGCGATCGGGCGCATCCTCGCCCGCCTCGAGGAATGGGACCTGCTCGAGCGCACGCTCGTCGTCGCGACCGGCGATCACGGCGAGATGCTCGGCGACCACCGCCTGCTCGGCAAGGAGGGATATTTCGCGCAAGCCCTGCAGGTGCCGCTGACCCTCCGCGTGCCGGGTGCGCGCGGCGGCGCGCACGTGGCGGAATTCACCGAGGCGGTGGACGTCATGCCGACGATCCTCGAATGGCTCGGCGCCGCGCCGCCGCCGCGCCGCGACGGGCGCTCGCTACTCGGCTTCTGCCGCGGCGAGCCGCCCGCTTCCTGGCGGCGCACCGCCCACTGGGAGGGCGATTTCCGGAGCAACCAGACTGAGCGCCTCGCCCAAGCGCTCGGGCCCGGCGCCCACGAATGCGGCTTCGCGGCGGCGCGCTCGGCCCGCTTCCAGGCGGTGCATTTCGCGACCCTCCCCCCGCTCCTCTTCGACCTCGCGCGCGATCCGCACTGCTTCGAGAACCTCGCCGAGGCCCCCGATTATGCCGCCGCCGCGCTCGCCGAAACCCGCGCCCTGCTCTCCTGGCGGATGGCGACCAGCTCGGGCCCGCTCAGCCACCTGCTGGCGACGGAGGCCGGCCTCGCCGACCTCTCCGGCACGGCCGAAGGAGATCGTTACATGAGTTACGGAAACTGAAAAGTTTCACTTTCCGATCAGTACATCCGGTGATAATTTACGAATCTGCAGATTTTCGGGGCTGTGCTATGCGTGGATCCCGTTGGAACGCCCGGCGAATCGGCTTCATTGGCCTCTTCTCCTGTGCCGGGATGCTCGCAGCCACGCCGGCCGCGCAAGCGAAAGGGCACTGGGCGCCCGTAGTCCACGGTGCCGGCAGGGGCACGGCCGGGAGCGGGTGGCATGGGCTGAAGGGCGGAGACGCCAAGGGCTGGCGCGGCCCGTCCACCTTCGATCCGCACGCCCCGGCCGCCAAGAACTTCAGCGCCCGCAGCTTCTCGTCGTCCGGCAGCGTGACGTTGCCGAACGGCCATACCGACCACTTCAACAGCACCTTCAACCACACCGGCTACGGCGACTACAGCTTCGATCGCGGCGCCACCAATGTCGGCGGCCACACGGCCTCGCTTGATACCACGCAGAGCTTCAACCCGGCCAACCGAGGCTATTCCCGCACGGTGACCGGCACCGGCTTCAACGGCGCGACGGCGAGCACCAGTACCACCGTCAATAACGCTGGGGGCGGCATCTACGATTTTTCGGCGAGCGGGAGCGGATTCAACGGCGCGACCGCCAGCCTCACCGGCACCTATTCGCGCTGAATGACCTCACCCTGAATAACCTCACCGAGGCCGATCGCCCGCGAGCGTGATCCGGTGCATCACGCGCCGGTACCCGTGGTAATCATTGACCGGGTTGTGCAGCGTGCACCGGTTGTCCCAGAACGCGATCGAGCCTGGCCGCCAGCGGAAGCGGCAGGTGAATTCCGGGCGCACCTGGTGGGCGAAGAGATAGCCAAGCAAAGGCCCGCTTTCCGCCTCCGTCATGTCGCGAAAGCGGAGCGTGTGCCCGATATTGACGTAGAGCGCCTTGCGGCCGGTCTCCGGATGCGTGCGCACCACCGGATGCTCGGCGGCATAGTCGGGCTTGGCGTTGTCGCGCGCGCGCGCCCGCACCTGGTCCTCGCGCGTGCGCGACACATCCGCCTTGGCCGAGCTATTGAGCGCCACGAGCCCATCGAGCAGCCGGCGCATCCCGTCCGAGAGCGCCTCGTATGCCAGGCACATGTTGGCGAACAGCGTGTCCCCGCCGTACGGCGGGACCTCGCGGGCGATCAGCATCGTGCCCATCGGCGGGATATCCAGGTAGCTCGTGTCCGAATGCCAAACGCCGCCGAAATTGACGCGCTCGTGCTCGAGCTTCACCACCGGGATGATCTCCGGGAACCCCTCGAGCCCTTTGACGAACGGGTATTCGATCACCTCGCCGAAGCGCCGCGCAAAGGCGAGGAACCACGCCTCGGAGAGGTCCTGGTCGCGAAAGAAGACCACCCCGTATTGCAGCCAGACGCGGCGGATTGCGGCGATCGTCGCGTCATCGACCTCGGCCCCGAGGTCCACCCCGCCGATCTCGGCGCCGAGCGCCCCGGCAATCGGTTCCACCTTGAGGCTGTCGCTCACAACCGCCCCGCTCCCTCCCCTTGCGCCCCTGCTCTCGGCCCGGGCGCGCCTCAGCCGATGGCGCCGACCTCGGCCGCTTCCACGGCCGCCACGTCGAGCAGGCGCTCGATCACCTCCGGCTCCTGCGCGCCGGCGATCGCATAGGTTCCCGCCACCACGAAGCAGGGGACGCCGTTGATGCCAAGCCGATGCGCGCGGAGATTGTCGGCGTGCACCGACTCCGTCTCGAGGTCGCTCTGGAGGAAGGCGCGCGCCGCGCCGGGGGACAGCCCGAGGTTCTCGGCGACCGCGGTCAGCACGCCGATATCGCCGATGTCCTTGCCGTCGGTGAAATAGGCGTAGAAGAGCGCCTCGACCGCCGCCCCGCCGCGGCCGGCGCGCTCCGCCCACCGCACCAGCCGGTGCGCATCGACGCTGCTCGGCGCCCGGCGAATCCGATCGAAGCGAAAGGCGATCCCCTCGCTCCGCCCGATCTCGCTGATGGAGGCATAGAGCCGCCGCGCCCGCTCCTCGCCACCGAACTTGCGGATCACGTAGTCGTAGCGCGCCATGCCGGCGCGCGGCATGTCCGGATTGAGCAGGAACGGCCGCCAGATGATCTCGCAAACGAGATCGGGGCGGCGGCGCAGAGTGGAGAAAAGCCGCCGCACGCCGAGGAAGCACCACGGGCAGACGAGGTCATGCACCACCTCGACCGCAAGCCGCGCCTTGGGAGGGGCAAGAACATTCATCCTAGCAGTTTAGACCTCGGCCAGCCGCCCTGTCATGGCAATTTCACGGGGCAATTTCATGGGGCAATTTCATCGGAACGCCCTGCCGGCCGCTTCCGGCAGGGCGTGCGCCTTACTGCGTCGCCTGAACGTTCACCCAACGCAGCTCGAAGTAATTGTCCGGCGTCTGGGTAAGCTCGATCCCGTTCCGCGCCGAATAGATGATCACCTGCTGGTGGAGCGGAATATAGCCCCAGTCCTTCTGGAGAAGCTCGGCCACCTGGTCGATCATCGCGTCGCGCTTGGCCTGGTCGGTCTCGACCTGGATCTGCTCGTCGAGCGCGTCGATCTTCGGGTTCGAGTAGCCGCCGACATTGAAGATGCCGCGCTCGCCACGGCGGGTCGCGATCAGGTTGTAAATCGAGTTCTCGGCATCCGAGGTCGCCGGCGTCCAGCCGAGCATGTAGAAGCTCGTGTTGTATCCGGGCGGAAGGATCTTGGCGAAGAACTTGGCCTTCTCCTGCGCCAGAAGATCGACCTTGATGCCGATCTTTGCCAGCATCGAGACGACCGCGGTGCAGACCTCGCCATCGTTCACGTAGCGGTCGTTCGGGCAGTCCATGCCCACCTCGAACCCGTTCGGATAGCCCGCCGCGGCGAGGAGTTCGCGCGCCTTCGCCGGATCGGCGGCCGGCCGGTCGTCCACCTTCGCGTCATAGCCGTTGACGCCCGGCCCCCACATCATCCAGGTCGGATGGGCGAAGCCCAGCATGATGTGCTTGGCGATCGCGTCCTCGTCGATCGCCAGAAAAAACGCCTCGCGCACGCGGACGTCCTTGAACGGGTTCTTGCCCTTGACGCTCGATTCCAGAAGTTGCGGGCGGGACTGGTCCATGCCGAGGAAGACCGTCCGCAACTCCGGGCCGGTGATCAGATGAAAGCCCGGCGTATGCGCGATCCGCGCCGCATCCTGCGGCGGCGTGTCGTAGAGCATGTCCACCTGGCCCGAGAGCAGGGCGGCGACGCGCGTCGCGTCATTGGAGATGACGTAGAACTCCACCCTTGTGACGTTGCTGGTCGGCTTGTGCCACCAGGTGGGGTTCGCCTGCAGCACGGTGAGCCGGTCCGGCTCGCGCGAGACGAGCTCGAAGGGCCCCGTGCCCATGGCGTGCAGGGTCGCGTAGTTCGCGTTCTTGCCGTTCAGGTGCACCGGCACGGTCGCGTCGTGCTTCTCGGACCAGGCCTGCGACATGATGGGGAAATTCACCACCTCGAACGGCAGGATCGGATCCGGCCGCTTCGTCGTGAATTCCACCGTCAGCGGACCGAGCTTCTTCACCGAGGTCACGCTGGCAAGCACGCCGGCGAGGTTCGAAGTCTTCGACTCGATGCGCTGGGCTGAGAACACCACATCGTCGGCGGTGAAGGGCGTGCCGTCGCTGAACTTCACGCCCGGGCGCAACTGGTATACCCAGGTCGTGGGCGAGGTCATCTTCCAGCTCGTCGCCAGCGCTCCCTCGAGCTTCATGTGCTGGTCGAAGCGGTCGAGCGGCTCATAGATGTTGCTGAGGAAGGAATTCTGGACCGTCTCGTTGAGCGTATAGGGGTCCATCGACGTCGCATCGCCGTTGTTGGCCCATTTGAAGACCGCCGCCTCGGCCGGTCCGCACGCTGCCGATGCCAGCAGAAGGCCGGCCAATGCGACGCCACCCATACGCATAAGAGTTCTCCCCCGTAAGCCCTTCCCAGGCCACCGACGTTAGCCTACCCGTTCGGCAGCGCAACCTCCGATCGACGGTCGTTCCTATGAGACGAGGATAGAGGGATGCGGATCGACGGCACCGCCCACCGCAGCATCTGGGTCGACCACTCGGACGGGTGGTCGGTCCTGATCATCGACCAGACCCTCCTGCCCTGGCGCCTCGCCTTCGCGCGGCTCGAGACCTCCGAGCAGGCCTTCACCGCCATCCGCACCATGCAGGTGCGCGGCGCGCCGCTCATCGGCGCCACCGCCGCCTATGGCCTCGCCCTGGCGGTGCGGGCGGATCCCGCCACCGAGGCCATGGAGCGCGCCGCGCAGCACCTCACCGAGGCAAGGCCGACCGCGGTCAATCTCCGCTGGGCGCTCGAGCGGATGCTGACCCGGCTCCGCAACACGGAGCCCGCCGCCCGCGCGGCGGCGGCCTACGCCGAGGCAGCCGCTATCGCCGATGAGGACGTTGCCCAGAACCAGGCGATCGGCGAGCACGGCCTTCCGCTCATCACCGCGATCGCCGCCGCAGGCCGGACGGTGAACCTCCTCACCCACTGCAACGCCGGCTGGCTCGCGACCGTCGACTGGGGCACCGCGCTTGCGCCCATCTACCGCGCCTTCGACGCCGGGATCGACCTCCACGTCTGGGTGGACGAAACCCGCCCGCGCAACCAGGGCGCCTCGCTCACCGCTTGGGAGCTCGGGCGCCACGGCGTGCCGCACACCGTCGTCGCCGACAATGCCGGTGGTCACTTGATGCAGCGCGGCAACGTCGATCTCGCGATCGTCGGCGCCGACCGCGTCAGCCGCACCGGCGACGTCGCCAACAAGATCGGCACCTACCTCAAGGCGCTGGCGGCACGCGACAACAACGTCCCGTTCTGGGTCGCGGTGCCGTCCTCGACCATCGACTGGACGATCGCCAACGGGATCGCGGAAATCCCGATCGAGGAGCGGGACGCCTCGGAGGTCTCCACCATCGCCGGCCGCACGCCGGCAGGCGAGATCGTCCGCGTCTCGGTGATCCCCGACGGCAGCCCGGCCGCGAATCCCGCCTTCGACGTCACACCGGCACGCCTAGTGAGCGGGCTCATCACCGAGCGAGGCCTGAGCCCCGCCAGCGCGGACGGGCTCAAGGAGCTCTTCCCCGAGCGGGCCTGATGCGCCGCCTGCTCCTGCTTGCCTCGGTCGCCTCCCTCGCCGCCTGCACCGAGCCGGACGCCCACGTGCCGCCCTTCGCCCGCAAGCCCTACGAGCCCTTCTCGCGCACCGACGCGATCGCGATCGCGACGGACGAGTGGCGCCTCTTCGGCAGCCGCGTCGATGATTCCGCACCCGGCAGCCGCCCGCCGCCGCTGCCCTCGCAGAAGCCCGAGCGCTGGCCGGGGTTCTGGGAGCGAGTCGGCGAATATTGGTGGCTCGGCATGAATGCCGGCACGTACTTCTCGCGCTGGACCGGCAAGCACGACGCCGAAGGTCACGTCTTTCCCGCGAGCAAGGACCTCTACTACGCCTGGTCGGCCGCCTTCATCTCCTACGTCATGCGCGAGGCTGGCGCCGGCCCGCAATTCCCCTACTCCGCCGCCCACGCCTTCTACGTCGATGCCGGCTGGCACGCCGACCGCTCGGCGCACCCGCGCTACGCGGTCCGCGCCGAACGCGTGGAGACCTACGCGCCTGAAACGGGCGATCTCATCTGCTTCGGCTCCGGCCCGAACCGCAACCTCCGCTACCGCGACCTGCCGGTGCCGTTCTTCTACGGCCATTGCGACCTCGTGACCGCGGCGGCGCCACAAGTGCTCACGGTGATCGGCGGCAACGTCGGCGACGCGGTGACGATGAAGCACGTGCCGACCACAAAGGAGGGCACGCTCGCCACACCCGAGGGCCACGTGGTCGATCCACGCTATCCCTGGTTCGTGGTCGTGCACGTGCTCTACGATCGCTGAGCAGGCCAGGGGCTCTGCCCCTGGACCCCGCCAAGGGCGGAGCCCTTGGAACCCATTCGCTTAGGTGTTGGCCGCCCCACCGACGGTCTCGGCACCCGAGATGACCGGGGGCGGGCCTGTTCGGCGTGGCATTTGCCCTGCCCGTGCCTTTGGCGCGTGCGCGCCAAAGGCACGGGCAGGGCAAATGCCACGCCGACAAGCTAGGCATAGCGCTGGGACGCCGGGCGGCAGCCTTGCTGCCGGGTCGGGCAAAACGACAGCGGGTCTGGGGCCTCCAGGCCCCAGCGGGGTCCAGGGGCGGAGCCCCTGGCCTGGCCTTAGCTTTGTCGCCAGGGAAGCCCGTCCGCCTTCCATCCTGCCGTACCGCCGCGGTGGCCGGCCGCATCCGCCGGGCCTTCGAAGCCGCCGGCGACATTGAACGCCTGTGCGTAGCCGGACGCCTCCACCGCGCGCGCGGCGGCCATGCTGCGTCCGCCGCTGCGGCAGATGAAGAACACGCGCTGCCCGGGCCCGATGCCGGCCTCGCGCAAGGCGTCCAGGAACGAGGGGTTGACCTGCATCGCCGGGTAGACCTGCCAGGGGATCAGCACCGCCTCCTTCCCGGCCGGAGCGAGGTCGGGCACGCCGACGAACGCCCATTCCGGCTCGGTGCGCACGTCGCAGAGCACCGCGTCCGGGTCGTCGTTCAACGCCTGCCAGGCGGCCTCAGGGGTGACGTTCTCGACCATCGGGGGCACCTCCTCCCCGCCGCATGGCACGCGGGCCGGGTTCATTCAAGGGCCGGAGCGAGCATGGCATTGAGCAAATTTGCGCGTTTCCACCACTTGCCTGGAATTGCTATTGTTCCGTCGCAGGTTGCGATCCGGTGGCAATGCAGAGCGACATCCCCCTCCTCCGCCGGCGGTCCATCCTTGGCGGTGGCGCCGCGCTGGCCGCGGCGGGGATCGCCGCCGGGCGCGCCGGTGCCGCGCCGGCTACGCCGGCGGGCGGAATCGCCATCGTCATGAACTCGGCCGGTGCCTCGATCAGCATCGTCGACATGGCGCGCCATAGGCAGATCCGTGAAGTGCCCGTGCTGCGCGAGCCGCACCACTGGACCCTCTCGCCCGACGGGACCGAGCTCTGGGTCGGCGATGCCGGCGGCAACGCAATGTTCGCCCTGGATCCTACCACCGGCACGCCGCTCGGGCACCGCGTGCTCGCCGATCCCTACCAGCTTTGGGTGAGCCCCGACGGCACGCGGCTCACCGTCAATGCGCTGAGACTCGACCATGTCGATGTCTATGACACGGCGACGCTGGCGCTCGTTCATCGCTTCGACGAATCCTCGATGCCGAGCCATCTCACCTACGCGCCCGATTCCTCGATGGTCTATTCGACCCTCCAGGGCTCCGACAGCGTGGTCGCCATCGACCTCACGCGGAACAAGGTCGCCTGGCGCGCGCGCGTCGGCCCCGTGCCGGCCGGCATCATCTGGCACCAGGACCGGCTGCTGGTGGCGCTGATGAACGGCGATTCCGTGGCCGTCGTCGATCCGACCGACGGGGCGGTGATCGGCCATATCCGGACCGGCCAGGGCACCCACATCATCCAGCTCTCGCCGGACCGGCGGGTGATCTATGTCGGCAACCGCGTTGCCGGAACGCTCGACGCGCTCGACGGCACGACGCTCAACCGGCTCGCGCGCTACACGCTCACCGGTGGCCCGGACTGCATCGCCTTCGCCCCGGACGGAAAGCTCTGGATCTCGCGCCGCTGGCGCGACAGCCTCGCGGTGCTGGACCCGGCCAACGGCGCCTTCGACCTCATTCCCGTCGGCCGCTCGCCGCACGGCGTCTTCCTCTCGCCGATGCTCAAGCTGTTCGCCGACGAAGGCCGCGCCGGCCTCGGGTTCGCCTCGGTATGATCGATCCCTTCATGGCGCTCGCCGGACGGCTCCAGGGCGAGGTCGTCATTCCGCTGCTCTACCGGTTCGGCTGGATGCAATGGGAGGACATCGCCTTCGGCTGGAGCCTCTTCGCGGTTTACGGCTTCTTCCAGGTGCTGGCGAGCTGGGCCGTCTGCATGCCGCTCGAGGCCTGGCGCCCGGTCGAGCGCTGGGCCAACCGGCGCGTGGTGCTGACCGACATGGCCTATACGCTGATCGCCCGCGTCGGCCTCCTGCCGCTCGTCACTTTCGTCGCCTTCTACCAAGTGCAGGTATGGGTGAACGGTTGGATCGTCGATCACGGCTGGATTCCGCCCGACCTCGAGCTTTTGATACCGCCCCTGCTCGGCCATCCGGTGATCACCTTCTTCGTCTATGCCGTGATCCTCGACTTCGCCGATTACTGGCGCCACCGGCTCTCGCACATCATTCCGTCCTGGTACGCGCTCCATTCGCTCCATCATGCGCAGCGGCAGATGACCTTCTGGTCGGACGATCGCAACCATCTGCTCGACGACTTCATCTCCGCGCTCTGGTTCGGCTTCATCGCTCTCCTGATCGGCATTTCGCCCTTCCAGTTCCCGCTGCTCGTGCTGCTGCTCCGCTTCGTCGAAAGCCTGAGCCACGCGAATGCGCGCGTCTCCTTCGGCTGGCTCGGCGATCGGCTGCTGGTCTCGCCGCGCTTTCACCGCGCGCATCACGGCGTGCTCGCCGCCGGCCAACGAAGCTGCAATTACGGCGCGGTTCTGCCGTGGTGGGACATGATCTTCGGCACCGCGGATTTTTCGCGAGTTTTTGAGCCCACCGGCGACCCCGAGGCGTCCGAGGCGCTGGCCTCCGGCGGCTATCTCGCCCAGCAGTCGGCTGGGCTCGGCGCGCTGGTGGCCCGGTTCAGGCGAGCCAGGCCGGCACCGGCAGGTTCTTCCCGCGCAGAAATTCCGGGTTGAAGAGCTTCGACTGGTAGCGCGCGCCGCTGTCGGCGAGGATGGTGACGATCGTGTGCCCGGGACCGAGCGTGCGCGCCACGCGAATCGCGGCCGCGACATTGATCCCCGAGGAGCCGCCGATCGAGAGCCCTTCGTGGATCAAAAGATCGAAGACCTGCTCGAGCGCCTCGGTATCCGGGATCCGCACCGCATCGCCGATCGGCGCGCCCTCGAGGTTCGCCGGAACGCGCGACTGGCCGATCCCTTCGGTGATCGAGCTGCCCGAAACGCTGAGGTCGTTCGATTTCACCCAGCCGTAGAGCCCGCTCCCTTCGCAATCGGCGAGCACGATGCGCACGGCGGGTTTTTTTTCCTTGAGCGCAAAGGCGACGCCGGCGAGCGTGCCGCCGGTGCCGCAGGCGGTGGTGAAGGCGTCGACGCTGCCCGACGTCTGCTCCCAGATCTCGCGCCCGGTGGTAGCGCGATGGCCCTCGCGGTTGGCGAGGTTGTCGAACTGGTTGGCCCACACGGCGCCGGTCTCCTCGGCGAGCCGGCGCGAGACATGCACGTAGTTGCCGGGATCGCGATAGGGCTTGGCGGGGATGAGCCGCAGATCGGCGCCGATCATGCGCAGGAAGTCGATCTTCTCGCGGCTCTGCGTCTCCGGCATCACGATCACGGTGCGGTAGCCGCGCGCATTGCCGACGAGCGTGAGGCCGATGCCGGTGTTGCCCGCCGTCCCCTCCACCACCGTGCCTCCCGGCTTGAGCACGCCGCGACGCTCGGCATCGAGGATGATGGCGAGCGCGGCGCGGTCCTTGATCGACCCGCCGGGATTCATGAACTCCGCCTTGGCGAGGATCGTGCAGCCGGTCGCCTCGGACGCGCGGCGCAGGCGAACGAGCGGCGTGTTGCCGATCGCCGCCGCCAGGTCGCCCGCGATGCTCGCCTCGGAGGGCATGGAAATTCAGCGCGAGTAGAACTCGACCACCATGTGCGGTTCCATCTGCACCGGATAGGGCACGTCGCCCGCCTTCGGGCCGCGGAGGAAGCGGCCCTTCATCGCGCGATGATCCACCTCGATATATTCGGGGACGTCGCGCTCGGCGCTCTGCGCGGCGTCCAGCACCACCGCGAGCTGCTTCGACTTCTCCCGCACCTCGACCGTATCGCCGTCGCGTAGCTGATAGGACGGGATGTTCACCCGCCGCCCGTTCACCATCACATGCCCGTGCGAGACGAACTGGCGCGCCGCAAAGGGGGTGATCGCGAACTTCATGCGATAGACGACGCAATCGAGCCTTCGCTCCAAGAGCTCGATCAGCGTCTCGCTGGTATCGCCGCGGCGGCGCACCGCCTCCTCGTAATAGTGATGGAACTGCTTCTCGCCGATATTGCCGTAATAGAATTTGAGCTTCTGCTTGGCCGCGAGCTGGATGCCGTAGTCGGAGGGCTTCTTCCGCCGCTGGCCGTGCTGGCCGGGCCCGTAGTCCCGCTTGCCGATTGGCGATTTCGGCCGACCCCAGAGATTGACGCCGAGCCGGCGATTCACTTTGTACTTGCTCTCGAGGCGCTTGGTCATCCAGCACCTTCCTTTCTTCGCGGTTGCGCCGGTAGGCCGCGCGAGAGGCGCGCGGCGGGCGCGGGGCATTCCCCCGTCCACGTTCCCGGCAGTGGGCGGGCGCTATAGGGCCCGGGCTCCCGCCTTGTCAAACCGCCCGCCCGCCCGTACCAACCCGGCAATGATCACCCGCGAGGAAATCCTCTGGCTCGGCATCGCCTCGGGGGTCTCGGGCGGGCTCGTCGGCGGCATCATGCTCGGGATCGGCATGGACCTCGTCGTCAACGGCCAATATCTCGGCTGGCTCCTGCTGCTGCCCGGCGCGCCCGCCTCGGGGATCACCGGCTGGCTGATCGCCCGCCGCCTCGCCGCCCAGCTCTAGCCTTCCGTGCATCCGCCGGCCGCGGGACAGCTCGGTGACGATGCCGTGCAGGGTCGCGAGCTCCTGCGCCGTCACCTCGCCGCGGGTGAAGAAGTGCCGGATGTTGCGCACCATCCCCGGCCGTTTCGGCCGGTTGCGGAGGAAGCCGGAGGCGTCGAGTTCGGCGACGAGGTGGGCGAGGAAGTTCTCGAGCTCGGCCTTGGTCGCCACCCGCGTCTCGTTCGTCATCAGCCGCCGCGCCGGCGCGCCGGGTTCCCCCGCGAGCCACCACTCATAGGCCATCACCATCACGGCTTGCGCCAGGTTGAGCGAGGCGAATTCGGGATTGACCGGGTAGCGGACGAGGCAATCGGCGCGGGCCATGTCCTCGGCGTCGAGCCCGGCGCGCTCGGGCCCGAAGAGGATGCCGGCGCTGAGATCGCGGGCGGCGATGGCGCGCAGCTCGGCGGCCGCGCCGCGGGCGGTGAGCACCGGCTTGATCACGTGCCGCGGGCGCGGGCAGGTCGCGAAGACGCGGTGGAGATCGGCGATCGCGGCCCCGACATCGGGGAAAATCTCCGCTTCGTCGAGGACGCGGTCCGCCCCCGAGGCCGCGCGCCAAGCCTTCTCCTGCGGCCAGCCGTCGCGCGGGGCGACGAGGCGCAGCCGGAGCAGCCCGCCATTGGCCATCGCGCGGGCGGCGGCGCCGATATTCTCCGCGAGCTGCGGGCGGACGAGGATCACCACGGGGGCGGCCCCCGGCTCGCCGAGCATCGCCCCGCCGTCCCGGCCGGTCATGGGGCGCGGCGCCAAGTGGTCCCGCCCGGCCCGTCCTCGAGCAGGATGCCCTTGTCCGCGAGATTGGCGCGGATCGCGTCGGCCCGAGCGAAGTCGCGGGCGGCGCGGGCGGCGCGGCGCTCGGCGATCGCCGCCTCGATCGCGCCGGCATCCGCGCCCGACTGGAACCAGGCCGCCGGATCAGCGCCGAGCAGGCCAAGCACGGCCCCGGCGGCGGCGAGCCCTGCCGCCGCGTCCGCATCGCCCGCGAGTGCGGCATCGGCGAGCGGGTGGAGCGCGGCGATCGCACCCGGCGTGTTGAGATCGTCCCCCAGCGCCGCCAGCACCGCCGCGGGGATCGGCGCGTCCGCGTGCGCGGGGTGGCGGGCGAGCGCGCGGTAGAACCGATCGAGCTCCTTTCGCGCCTCGGCAAGGGAGGAGAAGGAAAAATCGAGCTCCGAGCGGTAGTGCGTCTTGAGCAGAAGGAGCCGTATTGCCTCGCCCGGCGCCTCGGCGAGCACGTCGCGGACGGTAAAGAAGTTGCCGAGGCTTTTCGCCATCTTCTCCCCGTTCACCCGGAGCATGCCATTGTGCAGCCAGACGCGGGCGAAACGGCTGCCGGGGAAGGCGCAGCAGCTCTGGGCGATCTCGTTCTCGTGGTGGGGGAAGAGGAGGTCCGAGCCGCCGCCATGGATGTCGAAGTCGGTGCCGAGATGGCGCCAGGACATCGCACTGCACTCGATATGCCAGCCCGGCCGGCCGCGGCCCCAAGGGCTCTCCCAGCCGGGCTGGTCGGGTGCGGAGGGCTTCCACAGCACGAAATCGGCCGGGTCGCGCTTGTAAGGCGCGACCTCGATCCTGGCGCCCGCGATCATGTCCTCGCGCGAGCGGCCGGAGAGAAGGCCATAATCGGCAAAGCTCGCGACCGCAAAAAGCACGTGAATTCCCTCGGGCCCCTCGGCGAGATACGCGTGCCCGGAGGCGATCAGGCGCTCGATCAGCGTGATCATCTCGGCGATATGGAGCGTCGCGCGTGGCTCGACATCGGGCGGCAGCGCGCCGAGCGCGGCCATGTCCTCCTCGAACTCGCGCGCCGTGCGGGCGGTGAGATCGGCGATCGCCTCGCCCGTCTCGGCCGCGCGGGCGATGATCTTGTCCTCGACGTCCGTGATGTTGCGGACGTAGGTGACGCGCGGATAGAGGCGCCGCAGCAGCCGGACCAGGGTGTCGAACACGACGACCGGCCGGGCGTTGCCGAGATGGGCGAGATCGTAGACGGTCGGCCCGCAGACGTAGACGCGGACATGCGCGGGATCGAGCGGGACGAAGGGCTCCCGCCGCCGGGTCAGGCTATTGTGGAAGGAAAGCTCCATCGGGCCGCGCGCCGCTCTCGCGAGAAACGGCCGCTTTTCCCAGAGCCGGCCGGCCGGCGCAACCTTGCGCCAAGCCGGCCGGGCTTAGGAAGGGCGGTCAGGCGCGGGCACGGCGATACCGAGCGAAGCCGAGGAAGCCCACGAAGGCGGTGCCGAGGAGGGCGAGAGACCCGGGCTCGGGCGCATCCGTGGGCGTGGACGGCGGGGCGTCCACGAGCTCGAAGCTGATCGTCGGGCTGATGTCCCAGTCGGACGCATCGCCGAGGATAATGTCGAGGTCCAGGGTGCTCGAGTAATCGAGCACCAGCGTTTCCGTGGTCCAATCGATCGAGTTGCTTTTCGGGTTATTGTAATCGGCGAGATAGCTGCCGGTATCGCTGATCGTTTGCGTCCCGTCCGGCGTGTTGATGGTGAACTTGGCGGTTACGGTCCCGCTCACCGTATCGTTGTCGGTGCACGTGGTTTTCCCGCGGTTGGTGGTGCAAAGGCCCGATGAGCCCGCCGGCGACGCGGTGAAGAAGTCCGTTGTCTTCGACGCCGTCCCTACGGTCAGACTTACGCTGAAGGGGTCCGAACTGGGGCTGAGCCCGGGGCCGCTACCGTCCGTCGCTTGGTACGACAGCTTGTAGCTGCCCGTCACATCGATCGTGTCGGCGTGGGCGGCCACGGTCCCGACCAGGAGCGTCGCTGCCATCACAACCAGAATTTTCTTCATGATTTGGATCACCCTTTGGTCGCGGAACCCAAAAGCCGTTCCGAATGCGAGAAAGGAGAGCAATTTCTGTACCAGACGCACGCATCGTGATAATATCAAGACGATTCAAGGAAATAGAGCTGCCCACCGAGATTGCGCACCGTGCGCTGTAACATTTGACGACGCCTCGTGTTGATTTCGATTCGATTTCCCTGCCGTTCCGGACATGCCGAAACGCCCGCAACCGGCGGATTCACACGGATTCCTGCGCGTTCAACGCGCCGGCCGGTGATCCCGCGGCGCCCGTCGAGAGATTTTACAGCCCGAACGCTCGCGGATTGGCCCTTCGGCCCGGATCAGCCCGCCGGGCCGACCAGCGCCAAGGCCGAATCCGGCCCGACGAGGATCTCCGCCAGCCTGAGCCGGAAGCTGCGCGGCAGCCGCCCATCTCCCGCCACGCGGCCGGCCGCTTCCCTCAAGGGGCGCTCGTAGGCCTCGCCGTCGCCGAGATGCCGCCCGACCACCTCCAGCCGCAACAGCGCCCGCGCCTCTTCCTCCAGCCCCGCCGGCGCGGGCGGCTCGTCCGCGCTCCGCGCCGCGGGCGCGGCCAGACGCTCCGCGGCGGCGGCGAACCGCGCCCGGCAGCGCTCCGCCAGCCGTTCCCTCGCCGCCTCGATCCGCGCCGCCGGCGCCGGTTCCCGCACGCTCGCGGCGGCGCCCTCGAGCCGGTGGAGCGTCCGCGCCGCGCGATGGAAATGCAGGGCGACCTCCGCCAGGGCGGCATCGTCCGGCGGCGGGGCGCCGATTTCGCCCACCAGGAATTCGAGCGCGCGCTCGATCGGCGCCGCCCCGCCCCCCAGCCGCGGCGCGATCTCGTCCGCGATCCGGAGCAGCCGCTGGATGCGCGGCAGGCGCCGCAGCAAGAGTGCCAGCATCATCCCGAGCGCGGAAGGCCCGTCCGCCGCGGCCGCGCGCAGCAGCCGGTCCGCCTCCGCCACCGCCTCGGCTCCTTCCAACCCGGCCAGCCGGACCAGCGCAACACCCTCTGCCAGCAGCGCCGAAAGCGGCCGCACGATGGCCTCGTGCGCGGCCTCGCTGAGGCCGGTCGCCGACCAGTCCGCCGGCACCCTCTGCTTGCGCAGTTCCGTCGCGGCGCGCGGCCAGAGCAGAGCCCCGTGTTCGGCGACCTCCGCCGCCGCTTCCATCGTCAGGCCGGCCATGCGCGCCTCGAGCGCCTGCGCATCCTGGCCGAGCGCGGCGCGCACGACCGCGGCAAGCGCCAGGAGCGCGGAGCGGGGAATGGCCGGGCTCGCCGGCGTCCACGACGCCGCGGGCACGATCAGCGGATCCGCCGGCACGAAGAGCAGCCGCGTGAGCGTCATCGGACGCGGCGGGCGCAACCGGGCGAGACGCGGCCGCATCGGCGCGACCAGCGCGTCCATCGTCCCGCGCGCGGGCAGCGCATCCACCATCGCGACGACGCGCCGCAGCCGCTCGTCCGGCGCCATCAGCACCCCGCTTTCGGGCACCGTACGGTTAGCCCGCCATCGCGAGCGTTGCCGCGAGCAGCCGTTCGTTGCGTGCGATCAGATCCTGCCGCGTCAGGCCATTGCGCCAATCGACGCCCCGCAGCATGTCGCGTACCGCCTGCGGCATGTCGGCGGGCGGCGGCGCGGCGGCCCGGACCCCGGAATCGTGCGGCAAAGGCGGCAGCAGCGCGGCGAGCTGCGCCAGCCGGACGCCGTAGGGGATGCGCTCGTCCGGCGCCGCCCAGAGCTGGCAGAGCCAGGCCCAGCCGTTGAGCAGCCGCTCGGCGCGCCCGAGCTCATCGAGGATGATCGGCCGCTTGATCGTCCAGCGGCGGAGCAAGAGCCGGAGGTCGAGGGTCAGGGTCCGCGCCGCCATGAGCGAGGCGGTCGCCGCCGCCGCCACCGCCTGCGCCGTCGCCCGCACCAGCTCGGCGTGACCGAGCCTTGCCTGGCCCGGCAGGCCGCCGGCGGCGCGCGGGTCGCCGATCTCGCCGATCAGCGCGCCGACCGCGGCGATCGTGCGCGGCAAGATCGCCGCATTCGCCTCCGCCCCCAGGCCGATCGGCCCGAACAGCGCCGCAAGCTCGTCCAGGATCGCGGCCGGCACCGAACCCTCCGGCATGTCTCCTTCCATGCCGCGCCCGATCACGGCCTCGAGCTCGCCCCGTGCACGAACCCGCGCCCCCTCCTTCGCCGCCTCGGCCATGGCAGCCGCCGCCTGCACCTCAACGCCCGCCAGCCCCGCCCGCGCCTCCACGCATATCGCCTGCCACAATTCCGCCGACCCGAGCCGGCTCACGAGGACGAGCCGCGCGCCCACACTCCGGTCGAACAAGGTGGGCACGCACACGTCGCTCACCTGCTCCCAGGGAAGGATCCCGACGCTGCCCGGCCCGCACACCTCCGGCAGGATCAGCTCCAGGATGCCGCGCTCGGTCCGGCGCAGCCGCGCGCCCGCAAGCTGCGGGGTCGTGAAAGGCACGACCACGCCCCGCTCGACGAACGTCGACGGACGCCACCCCTCGATCGTCCTGGGCAGCGCTTCCATCATGGCATCTTGCGGCATGCGGCGGATCAACCCTGGAACTGTGCCCAGCATCCGCGAATCCAATGAACGGAAGGTTGCCACAGGGCCCGCTTCGGCCCCCGCGCGCACGCGCGTTAGAGCTGCCCCTGCCCCTGGCGGGAGCGCGGCTCCTCTGGGACAATCGTTTCGCCACGGTTGCGCCGGATCAATGCGACGCGGACCCGGCCGGCCCCTCGATTGCGGGCGCGGCCGCGCCGGGGAGGAGGGGACATCGGATGACGATCGACGCTGCCAGCATCATGACCCGCAAGGTCTTCACCGTCCGGCCGGAGGCCACGGTGGCCAAGATCTCGAAGGTCCTCAGTGAGCACGGGATCAGCGCGGTGCCCGTCTGCGAGGACGACGGAAGGCTTGTCGGCATGGTGAGCGAAGGCGACCTGATGCGCCCCTTCGCCAAGACGAACGCGCTCCGCCGCTCATGGTGGCTCGGCATGCTCGCCGAAGGCACCGATCTCGCGCCGGAATTCGTCGATTACCTCCGCCTCGACCGTCACTGCGCGCGGGACCTGATGACCAAGGAGGTGATCACGGCGGGCGAGGCGACGCGCCTCACCGAGATCGCCGACCTCCTCGCCACCCATCAGATCAAGCGCGTGCCGATCCTGCGCGAGGGCAAGCTGGTCGGGATCGTGAGCCGCGCCGATATCGTCGCCGCCCTTGCCCGTTCGCCCAAGGAGCTGAGCGAGCCTTCCTGAGCAACGCCCGCGTCCGCTGCGGCGTCAGGCCGCGCGCTTCTCCTCCGGAGGGGCGAGTGCGACGGACGCCTCGCCGGTCAGCAGGAGGAAGGTCAAAGTCTCCTGCAGATAGAGCCGCACGGCCTCATCGCTATGGCTCGCATAGCCGACGGCGACGGCGTGGCGCGATCCGGCCCTGATCTCACGGAACGGATAGAGCTCCGCCGGCCGCGGCGTGCCGGCGATTGACGCAGCCAAGGGCGCGCTCAAGACTGGTTCCGTCCTCCGGGCAAAGCCTCGGCGGCCGGGGCGCCGCCCACCCATCGGGAGCGATGCGAATCGGGAGAGCGGAGATGGTGCGCCACTTCGACCATGTGACGATCGTGGTACGCGACCTCGAGAAGGCGCGCCGGTTCTTCGGCCTGCTGGGCTTCAAGGAAGCGATCGCCGTCGTGATCGCCGGCGAGCCCTTCGCCTCCTACATGGGCGTGCCCGACATCGAGGCGGACCACGTCACCCTCGTCCTCGAAAACGCGACGCCGCGCACCGAGATACAATTGCTGCACTATCGCAATCCCGAACCCGTAGCCGATCCCCATATCCGCGCACTGCAGAAGATCGGCTTCAACCACATCTGCTTCGCGGTCGAGGACATCGAGGCCGAGGTCGGCCGGATGCGCGAGGCCGGCTTCGCGACGCGCAGCGGGATCCTCGATTTCCACGCGCGCAAGCTCGTCTTCCTCGACGGGCCCGAGGGCGTGACGGTCGAGCTCTCCGAGTGGCACTGAGGCACGCAGGGCGACGCGCTCACTTCTGCGCGGCGGGTGCGCCGGGCCCGTTCAGCTCCTCCGAGAGTTTCGGGTCCTTCGCGGCGGCGGCGAGCACCTGCAGGTAGGTGCTCATGCTCAAGCCCTGCGCAACCACCGCATCGGTGTACTTCTTCTCGAAATCCGCGTAGATCGCTCCCTGGATCTTCGGATCGCTGGTGCTCGCCATCTCCGCGGTGAAGAGGTTGCTGAGGCTCGTCACGTTCTGCATCGCGCGGCGGACCTTCGCGATCGTGTCCGGCGAGAACCCGCCCACCGGGCCCGGCCTTTCCGTCTGCGCCGCGCCGGTCTTCACCGCCGGCGCGGCCGGCGCGTGCGGGGCCGGCGCGTGCGGCGCCGGCTCGGCAGCCGCAACGGGCGGCGCGGCCGGAGGCGCGGGGGGAAGCGGCAGTGGCGCGGTGCAGCCGACCAAGGCGAACGGAAGAGCGAGCGCAACGCCCAGCATCGCAGCGCGCGCCGCCGTCCCCCTCGATCGTAGCCGCCGCCCGCCGGCGCGCGCCTCGTCGTTCCTTCTCACCCCGCCGCCCGTCCCGCAGGGAGTTTCGATCACGGATGGCTTCCCCGCAGGCGAGCGTGCGATCTTACCGCGTCATGGCGTGGAACGACGCGGCGCTCCACCGCCACGGCCGGCTCCCGGCGCTCCCCGGACGAAATCCGCAATTCACTGCCGCGCCGCCCCGGCCCCATAACGGGTTACCTCTCCCTTGCGCCTTCCCGGCCCGACCGTAACGGCAGCGCGCGCGCGGCCGCAAGGCTCGCCGCAACTACCCTCCCGGGCCGGCGCCCGAAGATGGGCCCCGGCCGGCGAAAGGGAACGGACGTTCCGCCGGGCGAAAAGAGAATGTGCAAAACGCATGGCTAATCCGCTTCCTTTGCATGAAAGCCCGCGCGCGCACCGACCCGCAGCCCGAGCCATAATCGCCGTCCTCGACGGCGCTTGGCTGGGGCGCGCGATCCGAAGACCGTCAGTCCGGCATGAAGGTCATCGCAATTCCGTTGATGCAGTAGCGAAGATGCGTCGGTGGCGGCCCATCCTCGAAAACATGGCCGAGATGGCTCGCGCATCTCGCGCAATGCACCTCCGTGCGGACCATGCCATGGCTGCGATCGACCGAGGTCTCGACCGCGCCCGCGATCGGGTCGTTGAAGCTCGGCCAACCCGTGCCGCTGTCGAATTTCAGGCCCGATTCGAAGAGCGGCTGGCCGCAGCCGGCGCAGAAGAACCGCCCCGGCCGCTTCTCCACGTTGAGCGCGCAGCTTCCCGGCGCCTCGGTTCCGTGCCCTCGCATGACGCCGTACTGCTCGGCCGTCAGAATGCGGCGCCACTCGGCGTCGCTGTGCGTGACCGGATAGGCCTTCCCCGTCATGGCGGGCTCCTCCTCGTCAAACGGTCGATGCGATCGCAACCACCGCACGATATCAGGCCCGCGCGGCCGACCTCAACGCCGGCTCCGTCCATCAAAAATTCACGCTCCCCTTGCGGCTCCGATTTTCCTTGCACTTCGATTGCGCAATCGCTGCGGCGACGCAAATCGTAACAAATGGTTCTCGGAGAGCAGTTGCAATGCTGCGTTGCGAAATTCATGAACTCTTTGATAAGGATGAACGCCCCGCGCGTCTCTATTGCACTGCCAAAAATTAGCGATTGCCCGCATATCAGCCAAGCCTTCATGGGCATTCACCTCGCATCGGCAATCATCCAATAAAACACTGGGGCTCGGCTCCGCGGTGCGATTCTCGCCTTCCCGGGCAACGTGCGGATGCGGTGCAGCAAGCGATGTTCAATGCCGGCATGCAAGACCGGCACTCCCGGTTGCTGTTCCCGCGATCGCAGGGGACTGGTCAGAACGGCGCGAACCGCGCGCACACCTTGATGAACATCAAGGTTTTGGCAAGGTTTTTATGCCTATCGTTAACCGAATGGCGAACCGGGCGCGAGGAGGATATGCGCTGCGATACCAACAAGCTGACCGAGTCCGTCTTCGCGGTCGTGCTGTTCGCGACCGTGGGCGCGGTCGTCATGCTGGCGCTCGGCCACGAGCTTGCGGCGACCGAGCCAAGTCTCGGCGATATCGTGAGCTTCTCCAGCGTTTCGCCCAACCGGAATCCGCCGCTGGTGCTGAGCGCGGTCCGTCCCGGCGCCAATGATCGGCGCATTTGTGCACTCGATACCGACGTCATGGCGGCGTCGGGCGGAAGCCTTTTCGTCGAGGGGCAGAGCCGCGCGCCGGCCAAGGGCTTTCGCGTTCACTGGGCGGGCGGGCCGACGAGCGCCGGCGCCGATGATTGCGGCGCCAATTCGGAGCTCGTGCTGAGCGCCCATCAGCTCCAGGAGCTGGCGGCGGCGGCTGGCGGGTTCGGCGCGTCGCGGGTCAGCCGGACCGAGCTTCAGGCCGAGGCGGCGACGCGCGTCGCCGCTGAATAGCACCCGCGCGCGCCGAATTCGCCGCGCCCTCACGCGGCGGCGCGAGCCGGCCCCGCAGCCGCGTCCCACATCAGGCGGGGATCGAACGTTTCGGCCGCAAACATCGTCAGGATGACGACGGCGCAGAAGGCGACCGCGCCCATCCCGGGATCGATCGTGATGAGCGTACCGAATTGCACCAGCGCGCCGAGCAGGGATTCCATGAAGATGTCGATCATCGACCATCGTCCGATGAACGCGACGATCGCGAACAGGAGCGTGCGCTCGCGCAGCCACCCGGTGGCGCCGAGCTGCGTGCAGGTGAGCATCGTTGCGAGGCCCACAAGCTTGAGCAGCGGGATCGCGATCGAGGCGAGGAAGACGAGCCCGGCGAGCGGCCACTGCCGCGCATCCACCAGCTCTTCGACCCCGCCCAGGATCGTGCTCGGCGCGCCGGAGCCGAGCTGGATCACGGTGAGCACGGGATAGTAGTTCGCGGGAATGTAGAGGATGGCCGCGCTGATCACGAGCGCCCAGGTGCGTGCAACGCTGTTCGGCTTGCGCCGATGCAGCGCCGAGCCGCAGCGCGCGCAGTGCGGGCGAACCGACTCTCTCGGCGTGCTGACGAGGCCGCAGGAATGGCAGGCGAGCGCCGCGGCACCGGGCGGCAGCACGGGCTCGCCCACTCCCTTGCGCTGCATCTCCTCCCATACATCCTGGGCGTCGAGCTCGGAATCCAGCCAGAACATGGTGAAGGCGAGCGCCACCAGGGAAATGAGCGCGGGGCCGGCCGTGATCGTCACCAACGCCTGCAGCTTCACGTAGGCGACGAACGCGCCGAGCAGCAGCACCTCGCTCATCGACCAGGGCGTGAGCCTGCGGACGATCAGGAACACCCGGCGGATGTGGCGCGGCGGCCTTCGCGTCTGCAAAAGCGCGAGCGCGTAGATCGTGCCGGCGAGCTTCGCCGTGGGCGCGATCAGGCTGGCGAAGACGACCGCGGCCGCAAGGCTCAGCATCCCCCGCCGCACCAGCTCCTCCGGCCCGCCGACGAGGTCGGCCCGATGCAGGATCCCGCCCGCCTGGACCGTCATCATCGTCGCACTCGCGGTCACGCCGAGCAGCACCACGGCGGCGAAGGCGATCGCCAGCGAGTGCTCGATCGTATTGCGCCGCCGCCCGCGCAGCACCGTGCGGCAGCGGATGCAGCGCGCGAGCGTCTGCGGCGCGAGCGGCGGGACGAGCTGGCGGAGCCCGCAGCCGTGGCACTCGTGGAGCGCGGGCGCGTCCGCCGCCACGGAAGCGCTACGACCTTCCGCCCGGCGCCGCTGCGATCCGCCGGGCGATCACGTCGGCGAGCTGGCCGAGGGCCGCGCTCATCGCCGCCACCTGGACGCCCACCTCCGCGTCGAGCCCGCCCGCGCCCCCTTGGACCGCCGGCATGATGGAGGTGCGGAAGGTCTCGGGCGGCGGCGTGCCGCGCGGCCCGGGCAACGCGAAGGCCGCCGCAAGCACGACCGCGCCGGTGCTGTCGCGATCGAACTGCTGGACCGAGAGCTCGACCGAGAGATCGGGCGTCACCGTGATCGCCACCGTCTCGGCAAGCACTGTGCTCGCGGGCAGGCGCGAAGCGAGGTCGGCGGCGAGCACGCGCGTCACCATCGGCGCGAGCGGCTCGCCCCACCAGCTGTTCGCGGCGACGTCGAGCCGATAGTCCGCCGAGGAGAGGACGATCGGCGAGCGCTCGAGATAGCGCGCCAGGCTCACCTCGCGGACCAGGATGATGCGTGCCCGCGCGCCGACGATCGGGCCGGGAACGGGAGCGAGCGAATAGAGTGTGGGCGTGGGCGAGGCGCAGCCGGCGAGCAGGCCGGCGCCGAGCAGCGCCAGCATCGGTCGGCGGGCGAGCTTCGGAAAAAACGGCGGATCGACCGGACTCATTGCGCGGCGGCCCCGGTGCGGCCGCGGATCAGCGCGTTCGGCTGCTCGGTCAGGAGGTCGGAGAGGGAGCGGACGGATTGCATAAGGTCGTTCGTCTGCAAAAGAAGTCGGTCGAGGTCGCGGTAGAATTTCGAGTTCTGGCCATAGCCCGCATCGGCGGAGGAAACCAACATGTTGGTGCGGGCGAGTAGCATCTTCAGGTCCTGCGCGATGCCGGGAAGCTCGGCGAGCGCAGGCCCCGCGCCCTGGTCGAGCTTCTTGATCGCGTCCTGGGCGGAGGCCAGCGTCGCCTGCAGCGAGGTGAGGCTGTCGCGGAGCGCGGGGCCGTTGGTGAGGCCATTGAGGCCGGCGAGCGTGGCGTTGAGGTTGTCGCCGATCTGCTGGAAGGGCATGTGGTTGATCTTGTCGAGCAGCGCGGCTGCCGACTGGGTGATGCCGCTCAACGCCCCCGGAACGGTGGGGACGACGATCGCGCCGTGCTCGACGGTGATGGTGGCCGGCGGGGCGTTGGGCACGAAGACGAGCGCGATCTCCTGCTGGCCGGTGAGGATATTCGCGGTCGCAAGCTGGGCCCTGAGGCCGCGATTGACGAGGGTCTGCGCGTTCGCGAGCGGCCCGCGCTTCGCGGCCTCGGCGCTGAGCGCAATCCGATCGGGCTCTACGACGAAATGCACCGGCACCTCGAGCGAGTTCTTCTGCCGGTTGTAGCGGAGATCGACCGATGTCACCTCGCCGATGCGGATGCCGAACAGCGTCACCGGCGCGCCGGGGCCAAGGCCGCCGACCGCGCCCGAGAAATATGCAACCGCCTCAATCCGGCGATAGAGCGCCGAGTCGGCGGCCCCCTGATTGGCGTAGAGCCTGAAGGCCTCGTTCTCGCTGGCCAACGGCGTCTTCCGCGCCGCCACCGGCGTGTCGAAGGCGATGCCGCCGATGAGCAGCGCCTGCAGCGACTCGACGTTGAGCTGCACCCCCGTCGCACCGAGCGAGACCGAAAGGCCGGAGGCGTTCCAGAAGCGCGAATCCTCGTGCACGTAGCTGTCGAACGGGGCGCGGACGAAGGCATGCACGGTGACGTTCTCGGCCATCTCGCCGAGATCCCACCCCAGCACCGTGCCGACTTCGAGCCCACGATAGAAGATCGGCGAGCCTGGGTTGAGCGAGCCGATCCGGCTTGCCTTGAGGAGGAAGGTGCGGCCGGGAACGCTGGTTTGCAGCACCGGCGGGTTTTCGAGCCCGGCGTAGTGCCGCGCGGGATGGCCCGGTGCGGTCGAGGGCAGGACGGCGATGTAGGAGCCGGAGAGAATCGTCCCCAGTCCGGAAAGATTGCCCGCGGAGAGCCGCGGCCTGACCACCCAGAAGACCGCCTTGTCGGTAAGGAGCCGCTCGGCGTCGCGGTTCATCCGCGCGGCAACGATCACATGAGTATAGTCGGGCGCGAGCGTGATGCTCTGGACGGTGCCGAGCGGGATGTCCTTATAGCGCACCTGCGACTGGCCGGCCGTCAGCCCCTCCGCGCTGTCGAAGGTGATGGTGATCAGCGGGCCGCGCTCTGAGAGCGTGTTCCAGGCGAGCCAGACGGCGATCAGCAGCGTGACGAGCGGGATGATCCAGATCGCCGAGATGCGCCGGCGCCGCTCGACGCGCGCCGGCGGGAGCGCGGAAGAGGTATCGTCCATCAGCCGCCGACCCGGCCGCCCAAAAGAGACCGGGTCGAGAAAAGGCGAATAGCCATGTCGATCACCCGCAATGTGTCAGGACGGGCGGACGCCCCTCAGAACCAGCTCTTCGGGGCCGGCGTGATCGTCACGGCCAGCGCCTCGCTGACCACGGCGGTCACCGCGTCGCCCACATGCAGTTCGGAGAGGTGCGCCGCGCGCGCCGGATCCGTGACCTCGACCGTATAAACGCCGCCGCCGCCCGGAGCAACGAGATCGACGCTGTGCGCCGCGAGGTCGATGCCGACGACGAGGCCGGTCACCTTGGTCACCCGCACGCCGATCCCGCCCGGGGCCTCGGTCGGCCGCGCGAGCGCCGCGGTGATCGAGGCCGGCGGCGGCGCGGCGCCGCCGCTCGATTGCGGCGCCGAAATGAGGAAGGCGACCGAGCGGTAATATTTCACGCTCACGGTATCGCCCGCGTTCAGCATCGAAAGCCGCACCGCCGGTCCGGCGACGACCGTGACCGGGCTGCCCGAGCGGCCCACCAGCACGACCTCCCGCGTGGCGAAATCGATCGATCGGATCCTCGCCGCGAAGCTCACAGCGGCCGCTTCCGGCACGACGTTCTCGAGCGTCGGGTTCGGCTGCGCCGCCGCCTCGCGCGGCAGCACCAGCGCCGGCGCGCCGGCGGCGGCGATGATCGCGGCCACCACGGCGGCCCGCACGTATCGGGAAGGCATCAGCTTCTTCTCCTCGTGTTGACCGCTCGCCGGAAGGAACGAGCGGGCGGCCATCGCGCCCCGACCGCGCAAGAGCACGGGCAGCCCCTCAGCATCGGCTTCCGCCTTTTCGCACGCCTCCGCCGCAACCGCCAGGGAAAGGACGCCGAGGCGTCCCCCGCCCCGCACGGGCACTTAGATACAGGTCTTCGCGACTGCCCGCGCCTCTAATCCTTCGCCGTGACGAGATGCCCGTGCATGACCCGCCGCTCGTCCTCGCTCAGCCGCACCGGACCGAGCTTGAAGGTCAGCTTGGCGATCGTGCCGTTGAAGGCGAAGGGTACCTGGTAGTCGCGGTCATCGACCGGCGTGCGCGTATCGAGGCCGACATCGAAGCCTTCGTCGGGGGGAAGGAGAAATGGAATGCTGCGCGGCAGCTTCGCGGTCGCGACCTTGGCGCCGTCCGCCCAGAGATCTCCGGTGCCACCCTTGCCGAATC
Source organism: uncultured Pseudomonadota bacterium (assembly GCA_963745975.1). GTDB lineage: Bacteria > Pseudomonadota > Alphaproteobacteria > Acetobacterales > Acetobacteraceae > JAKAWQ01. The sequence goes on along the minus strand of CAVUZJ010000002.1, from coordinate 329,657 downwards.
CCGGCCCGTCGTAGGCGAAGTCGAACACCAGCGTGTGCGCGCCCGGCGCGAGCACGCCGGGGCCTTCCCAACGCACCCGCTCCAGCTCGAGCAGGTTCCAGAGGAACACCGGCTTTCCATTGAGCAGGTAGAAACCGAATCCGCCGAAGCGGCCGCCCGCGGTGACGATCATCCCCTCACCGCCCCCTTGCGGTACGTCAATCTCCGCCGTGATCGTGTAGGAGCGGTTGAGCACGCTGGGCGCATCGCCCAAGGGTATCCCCGGCAAGACGCCCGAGTAGGTGAGCAGGTCCTTCCCTGCAACGGGGCTTGGGCGCGGCGCGATTGCGCGCACGAAACCCGAATTGTCGAGAGGGAAGACGTTGTATTTCGAGGCCTCGACAAAGAAGAGCTCCTGCATCTCGCGCAGCTTCTCGGGCATTGTCGCCGCGAGGTCGTTGTATTGCGAGTAATCCTCGGCGATGTGGTAGAGTTCCCAGTTGTAGCCGTTGACGACGTCGGGCATCTTGCCCAAGGCGAGGTCCCAAGGCGGCGAAGGCGGGGTCGTGCTCGCCATCCAGCCATTGTCGTAGATGGCGCGGTTCCCCACCATCTCGAAATACTGCGTCGTGCGGGCCGAGGGCGCGCTCGCCTTCGCCTTCCCCCAGGTGTAAGCCATGCTGATGCCCTCGATCGGCTTCTGCCCCACGCCGTTGACCTCGACCGGCGCGGCAATCCCCGTGGCCTCGAGAATCGTCGGCACAATATCGATGATGTGGTGGAACTGCGTGCGGACGCCTCCAGCATCCTTGATGCGGTTCGGCCACGCCATGGCAACGCCCTGCCGCGTGCCGCCGAAGTGCGACGCCACCTGCTTGGTCCATTTGAACGGTGTGTCGAATGCCCACGACCAGGCGACCGCCATGTGCGGATAGGTCGCCGGCGAGCCCCACGCCTCGTAGAATCGCATCTGCTCCGGGATCGGTATGTCCAGGATGCCATTGTACGCGGTCATTTGGTTGGGGGTGCCGACCAGCGTGCCCTCGGCGCTGGTGCCATTGTCGCCGCAGATATAGATGATGAGCGTGTTGTCGAGCTTGCCGAGATCATCGACGGCCTGGATCACCCGGCCGATCTCATGGTCGGTGTAGGCGGTGTAGGCAGCGAATACCTCCGCCTGGCGGGCGAATAGCTTCTTCTCCTCCGCTGTGAGCGTCTCCCATTTCGGCAGATCATCCGGCCAGGGGGTCAGCTCCGTGTTGGGCGGGATCACGCCGAGCCGCTTCTGGTTGGCGAAGATTTCCTCGCGCAACGCGTTCCACCCCATGTCGAACTTGCCCTTGAACTTCTCGATCCACTCCTTGGTCGGCTGGTGCGGCGAGTGGCTCCCGCCGGGCACGTAGTAGAGGAGGAACGGCTTGTCGGGCCCGGCCGCGTTCATCTGGTTCAGATAGCTGACCGCCTCGTCCGCCATGTCCGTCGTAAGGTTATAGCCTGGCTTGCCGACCCAGGGGAAAATCTGCGTGGTGTTGCGGAAGAGATAGGGTGTCCACTGGTCGCTCTCGCCGCCCAGGAACCCGTAGAAATATTCGAAGCCCATCCCCACCGGCCATTGGTCGAAGGGACCCGCGAGGCTGTACTGGGTCCCCGGCGTATTATGGTTCTTGCCGAACCACGACGTGGCAAAGCCGTTCTGCTTCAGGATCTCTCCGATCGTGGCGTTCTCCGGGCCGATCACTGAATTGTAGCCCGGATAGCCGGTCGAAAGCTCGGCGATCACGCCGAATCCGGTCGAGTGATGGTTGCGCCCGCAGATCAGAGCCGCCCGCGTCGGCGAGCAGAGCGCCGTGGAATGGAATTGGGTGTAGCGCAGGCCGGCATTGGCGACGCGGTCCAGCGCCGGCGTGGGAACGACACCGCCGAAGGTGCCCGAAACCCCGTAGCCCTGGTCGTCGGTCATGATCAGGAGGATGTTTGGCGCGCCGCTTGGCGGCACGATCCGCGGCGGCCACCAGGGCTTCGAATCCGCGGCGCTGAGGCCGATCTCGCCGCCGAACGGCAGCGGCTCGGGCGGAAGGTACCGGCCATCGATGACCTGAGTCGCGGTGGGCGATCCTGCCACGCCCTGGACCGTCGGTTGCGACGAAGCCGCACGCGGCGCCGCGGCCTGGGCCTCCGCCGCCGTCGCGCGCCATCCGCCGCCAAGTGCTGCCAGGAACGCGGCTTTCGCGGTCGAAAGGAACAATTGCCTGCGGTTCATCGTAGCGTCTCCTCTTCAGGGCGTTGACTGGCCGCCTACCGCCGATCTCTCACAACAATCGCTTTGCCGCCGTACGCCATCTCAGCAATCGACAAAGTATTCCGCCGGAGTGGAGGGCGCGGTCGAGAGCACAAGGCCGAGCACGTCCGCCAGGACCAGGGGCTCCACCATCTCCCGCGCGAGCGCGGCTATGCGGTCCTGCAGCGCCTTCACCTGCTCGGGATTCGCTGCAGCCAGATTGGCTTTTTCGTACGGGTCCGCCGCAAGATCGAACAGCTCGAAACTCGAAGGCAGCATCCCCACCCAGATGAGCTTCTGCGCCCCCTCGCGCACCGCGCCCATCAGCGGATCGACGTTGTAAACGACCTCATGACGCGGCGAGGGCCCGCCTTCGCTTATGGTTGCCCAGACATCCATGCCATCGAGGGGCTTGTTCTTCCCGAGCTCCCCGCCCGCGACGCCGAGCAACGTCGGGTAGATATCGACGACGTGGAGCAGTCCCTGAACGCGCCCGGGCTTGATCCTCCCCTGCCAGTTGAAAACGGCGCCGACGAGCGTGCCGCCCTCGTAGAGCGTGCCCTTGCCGCCGCGATAGGGCCCGTTGCTCGGCGGAAGCTCGCCTTGGATCGCCGACTCGCCAGTGAACTTCGCCGAACGCGTGCCGCCATTGTCGCTATGGAAGACGATGAGCGTATTTCCGCGCATTCCCTTCGCTTCGAGCGCGACAATCACCCGCCCGATCTGATCGTCCATCGCCGAGATCATCGCCGCATAGGCGCGACGATTGGGATCGGCGATATTCGGGTACCGCGCGAGATACTCCTCAGGCGCCTGATAGGGTGTGTGCGGCGCGGTGAAGGCAAGATAGAGGAAGAGCGGCTTCGCCGGATCATGGGCGTCGATCACGCGCACCGCCTCGTCGCCGAAGAGCGTGGTGTCGTAGCCCTTCTCCGTGATCCGCGTATTGTCGCGATACCAGTCCGTCACTCCATGCGCTTCGTGCGTGAAATGGTCGATCTCGCCCACGAGCGGGCCGTAGAAATGATCGAACCCGCGCTGGCACGGCCAAAATTCCGGCTTGGCGTGCCCGAGATGCCATTTGCCGACCAGCACGGTCTCGTATCCCGCCCCGCGCAGCCCCTGCGAGAGCAGGAATTCGTCGGTGGGGAGCCCATACCGCGCGCCCGAGGGAATGGCGCCCGTCTGCAACCCGTAGCGCAGCGGATAGCGGCCGGTGAGAAGGGCGGCGCGCGTCGGCGAGCAATAAGGCTGGACGTAGAATTCCTCGAGCTCGGCCCCGCTTTCGGCGAGCCGGTCGAGACTGGGCGTCTTGATGTCGGAGCCGCGGAAGCCGACATCCTGCCAGCCGAGATCGTCGGCAACGATGTAGACGATGTTGGGCGGCCCTGGAGGAGCGGCCATCGCCGTCCGGCTCGTTGCGGCGGAGAGCAACGAGCCGGCCCCGGCGCTCGCCGCGAGGCTCGCACCGCCGCCGAGCAGCACGTTGCGGCGGCCGACGCCGCCTTTTTCCCGCGGCGCCGGCGGTTCTGTCCCGATCGTCATCACCCCTCCTCGGTTTGGTCGCGGCCCCCGGACCGCACGATGCAGCGGAAGCCGATATGGCAGGTCGCCGTATCGATCATCTGCGGATGGCGCGCGGCCGGCCGGTACCGCCGGCAATAATTCGGCGCGCAGAGATAGGACCCGCCCTTGTTCCCCTTGCGCGGGATGCGAATTGCCGGCTGCTCCGGGTCATCGCTCCCCGCCTCGTTGGGCCCACGCGGATTCTGGGGCGCGCAGCAGGGTTTCCCCGCATCCGCAGGATGCCGGCCGGCATACCAGTCGGTGGTCCATTCCCAGACATTGCCGGCCATGTCGTAGAGCCCGTACCCGTTGGGCGGAAAGGAGCCGACGGGCGCGCGCCCCGCGAACCCGTCTTCCCCACGGTCCTGCCACGGGAACTCGCCCTGCCAGGTGTTCGCCATCCATTTCCCGCCCGGATTGAACTCATCGCCCCAGCAGAAGGCCGCCCCGTCAAGCCCGCCGCGCGCCGCGAACTCCCACTCCGCCTCCGTCGGCAGCGCCTTCCCCGCCCACCGCGCGTACGCCGCCGCGTCCTCGAACACCACCTGCACCACCGGCTCGCGCTCGTGCCCTTCGATCGTGCTCGCCGGCCCCTCGGGGTGGCGCCAGTTGGCGCCGGGCACGTAGCTCCAGCGGCTCCTAATGTCGGAAAGCCGCGCCGGGCCGAACGGCATGTGGAACACCGCCGCACCCGGCTTCAGCAGAGCCGGATCGGCGTCGGGATAGAGGGCCGGATCGAGCGGTCGCTCGGCAACCGTCACGTACCCGGTCGCGGCGACGAATTGCCCGAACTCCGCGTTGGTAACGCAGCTTTCGTCCATCCAAAAGCCGCCCACAGAGCTGGCCGGCTTCGTTGGAACAGCGTTTCGCCTTCGATAAGTGGAGCCTCTGCCGGTGGGCATTGTAGTGTGCCGTTGTCGGGGCGTCACGCAGGGAGGGCGTAGCCCGAGCGCGGTGACGCCCCGACAACGGCGGCGAAATTCAGGCTGCCGCGCGCTGCGGCAGGTGCGCGAAGTAGGCTTGCTCCGGGGTCCGCGCGTCGAGGCTCGAGTGTGGGCGCCGGCGGTTGTAAAAATCCAGATACCGGCCCAGCGAGGCACGCGCGTCGCCGACGCTGTCGTAAGCTCGCAGATAGACTTCCTCATATTTGACCGACCGCCATAGCCGCTCGACAAAGACGTTGTCGCGCCAGGAGCCGCGGCCATCCATGCTGATCTTGATGGCGTTTTCCATCAGCAGGCCGGTGAATGCGGCGCTGGTGAACTGGCTCCCCTGGTCGGTGTTGAAGATCTCTGGCCGGCCGTGTCTGGCCAACGCCTCCTCGACCGCCGCGAGGCAGAAATCGACCTCCATCGTGATCGACACGCGCCAGGCCAGAACCCGCCGGCTGAACCAGTCCACCACGGCGGCCAGATAGACGAAGCCGCGTGCCATGGGGATGTAGGTAATATCCATCGCCCAGACCTGATTCGGCCGCTCAACCGCCATGCCGCGGAGCAGATAGGGGTAGATCTTGTGCCCCGGCGCCGGCTTGGACGTGTTGGGGCGGCGATACAGCGCCTCGATCCCCATGCGCCGCATCATCGTGGCGACCCGCTCCCGGCCAATCGCGACACCCTCGCCGCGCAACAGATCGCGCAGCATCCGGCTGCCCGCGAACGGATGGTCCAGGTGGAGTGCGTCAATCCGTCGCATGGTAGCCAGATCGGCCGCCGGCACCGCTCGAGGCTCATAGTAAAGGCTGCTGCGGCTCAGCCTCAGCAGCTCCACCTGCCGCACCAGCGACAGTCTGTGGCCCCGGTCGATCATCGCTTTGCGCTCAGCAGGCCGGCTTTGCTGAGCGCACCGGACAAAAAATCGTTCTCCAGCGTCAGTTCGCCGATCTTGGCGTGCAGAACCTTGAGGTCCACCACCGGCGCCGCCGAGGTCCCCGCAGGACCGGAGCCGAACACCCCAGCGGCGCCCTCCGCCAGCTGGGCCTTCCAAGCCGTGATCTGGTTCGGATGCACGTCATACTGCTGCGCCAACTCGGCCAGCGTCTTCTCGCCCTTGATGGCCGCCAATGCCACCTTCGCCTTGAAGGCCGGACTGTGCGTCCGCCGCGCTCGTCTCGTCATGCTCTCTCCTGATCTGCGGCATCCTCGCCGCTCTCAGGCAGATTTTCCACCTATCGACCTGTTCGAATTTCCCCAGCCACCTCTCACCCTGGCGAAATGCACGGGTGCTTCCTCCGGGTACGCGCTGCCACATCCCATCCGGAAGGTGCCGCCTTCGATCGGGCGCATGTCAGCCCGCCTCGATTCCTCGCCGCTCACCCGAACCCGACGCCTCCCCGCTCGCGCGGGGCATACCGTCCCAGGAAGAGCACGCGGATCATTCCCCTTCGGCGCAGGTCGCAAATGTTACGCCACATTCCAGGCCCTCCGACCGGTCCTCATTGATCTGGATTAACCGGCAAGGGCGCATCGTCGCCGGGCACGGGAGCCGACCGGCACATCCGGCCGGAATTCTACTCGCTCGGCTCCACCTGCAAGACGATAAACCCCTTGTTCGTTATGTAATAGAACCGACCGCCGAAGCCCGGCGTGATCAGCGCATTCGGCTGCATCGGCGCGAAGAAGTCCGACGCCGCGAGAATCCGGCCCGTGGCCGCATCCCGCCATGTGACCTGCTCCGTATAGAGATGCGTCATCAGCTCCAACATCGTCCCCTCGAAACGAACGTCGCGTCGGATGTTCGAAATCACCAGCACCCGCTTGTCCTTCGGCCCGACGAGGGGCTGAAATCCGGTGGTCGTGTCATCGACGACAAACGAAGTCGTCATCGCGCCGGTCGCCTGGTCGAGCTTGATGCCGGCGACCTTGCCCATTCCCATATCGGCCGCGTAGAGCATGTTGTTCTCGATGTCGGTCCCGTTTTTGGGCGGGGCGAAGCTGATCTCGCCTTTCTTGAGCGGCCCGAACGGGAAGATCGTCACCACCCTGGAGGGGTCGCTCTGGCTGACCGCGACGACGCTGGACGCGACCGTCTTGCTGCCCACGCCGTTGGTCAGGACCACGATCCAGTTGCCCATCACGCCGGGCGCGGTTCCGGTGGACTGGCCTGGCTTCAGATAGGAAACGATCCAGCGCGGGTCCTGCGAGAGCTTCTTCGTCGCCGGGTCCCAGAAATACCGGTAAAGGTGCTGGCTTCCCGAGAGGTAGATCGCGATCTTTCCCGCGAATGTCGTGATCACGTGCGGCGAGGCCGAGGGTTCCGGCAGGGGCACGGCGTCGAGGATCCGGAGCGTATCCGGATCGACCGCGACCAGCTCCGAGTTCGCCATCTTGAGGCCTTTTTGCACGCCCCTGATGATCGCGAGGCTTCCTTGGCCGGTTTCGCCCGCCGGTCGCGACTGGTCCTTCAGGATGAGCGTGCCGTCGGGCGCAATGGTGACGTGCTTGAAGCTCGCGTTCTCCACCGCGGCGCCGCCGGTCGGCAGGGTGTTCGACGTCAGGATCAGCCCGCTATCGCCGTCGATGATGGCGACCTTGTCGGTCCAGGCGACGACGATATTTCCGTCCGGCAGAATGTTGAGGTTGGTCACCGCGATCCAGCGGTGCGACACGTTGGCGTTTTCCAGATAGGTGCGCCAGATTTGCCTGCCCGTCGTGGCATCCACCTTGGCGACATAGGGTCCCGGCGCCACCGGACCCGTCAGCGCGGGCGCCACGCCGCCGACCAGATAGAGCTCGCCGGGCTTGCGGTTGTTGAGGAAGTAGGCGCCCTGGTAGGTGCCTTCGCTCTGCCAGGCAAAGACCCGGTTGGGCCCGGTGAAAGAGCCGGTGAAGTCCGCGCAAGGGTAGAGCCCGGTGCGCTCGGCGTCGGCGACTTCCGCGGCGTTCAGCGAGGCGTAGTAGCCGGCGGCCGGATGCGCCTTGAGGCAGCTTAACTCCGAGGCGTCGAGCGTCACGTCTCCGGGCAACGGCCCGTTCGCCGCCTGCTCGTCGGAAGTGAGGTCCGCGGCGGCGGCGGTCCGGCCCACGAACGGGGCAATATTGACGGCAGCGCCGAGCGCAAGACCGAGCGCAAGCACCAGCGCGCGCGCGCCTGTCATCGGCCAATGGCGAGCTTCGGTCACGTTTCCTCCGTTCGTGCAAGGCCCCACGCGGCGAGCCACGGATAGACGAGCTGGCGAGCGGGGCATCGCGACACTTGCTCTATTTCGGCCCGCTCGCCTCGAAGGCCGCCTTGGTCGTGTACTCGCCCCGCGGGTAGTAGGGCCCCATGACGGAGGCTTCGGTGCCGGGCGTGGTGACGTTGGCCGGGCTCTGGGCCCAGCTCGGGTTGGTGCCGACGAAGCGGATCATCAGCATCCCCCAGCCGGTGCGGTTCTGCGGGATATCGAGTCCCTCGCCGCGCGTGCCCCAGTTCAGCCACGCCACGCCGTTCGCGAGGGTCGCATTCCGCGGCCGGTCTTCGGGGCGGCTCACCACGATCGTGTAGTCGCCCTTGGAGTTGAGCGGCACCTGCATGTCGGTGAGGCCGTCGACGTCCTGGCCGGACGGCGGGGACTCGCAGCTCACGATCGACCAGTACTGCACCTGCGCGTCCGGCATGATGGCGAGCGGCTTGCCGTCCTCGCCCGCGAACGTGTCGGGGAAGCTCGGCATCTTGCCGTGCATGACATAGACGGGTCCGAATTTCCGCGAGAGATAGACGATCATGTACTGGGTGTAGGGGTCGCCGCCGCCTTCCATCGCGCCCTCATAGGGAATCCTCGCGCGCAGCGCCGGGGGTTTGAAGGCGCCGAGCAGGCTGTAGCGCAGCGTCCAGAATTTCTGCCATTCTGGCGGGTTGCGCGCCGGCGCCGACGCCGGATCGAGCGCGGGGTCGTTGTTCTTCGCATGCAGCAGCCCCTCCCACTCGACGACCGTCATAGCGGGCTTCGTCGCTGCCATCGGCTGGGCCCATCGCGCCGCGACCTCTGCGGCCGAAAGCCTGGTGCCGTCGGCGAGCCTCCCCTCGTAGCTCGGCAGTCCGCGCCCGGCGAAGGGAGCGGTTGCCGGTCCCCATCCGGCCCCGTCATAGCCCGGGTCCGAGAGATAGATGCGGAGCGCGGCTTGCAGCTCGCCGCCGTCCTGCCCGACATAGAGGGTGTTCGTCGCGCGCGCGCCGGCAGGGGCGTCCGCGGCCACGATCCTGAGCGTGAAGTCGCGCACGCCGGCCAGCCGGTCGGCCCCGACGAGGAAGGGGTTGGTCGCGCCGGGATCGGGCGCGATGTCCTGGCCGCGCAGCGCCTCGCCGACCGCAACGAAGGTCCCGTGCTCGAATTTGTAGAGGGCGAACTCGAAATAGCGGGCATGCGGATAGGTGCCGTGGAGGGTCAATGTGCTCCCGGCGGGCAGTGCGAAACGGCTGAGGAAGTAGGTGGATTGCGTATCGGGCCAGAGGTTCGGGTTCTGGATCGGTCGCGGGTCCTGGAGCCAGTTCCAGTAGTCCCACCCACGCGGGCCGAAGAAAAGCGCGTCATGGCCATAGCGCTCGTCCGTCCGGACGACATTTTCCATCGTCTTGTCGCCCGGCCGGTAAAGAAAGAACGCCCGGTCCGGGATCGTCGCGGCGACACCGCTCTCTGCATGGCCCGGCTGCCCGCTCAGGCACGCAAAGAGCGCCAGCGCGGCTCCGCAAAAAACGGCCTTCGTCATGCCCTCGCCTCAAATCCGATCGCGCCGCCAACTCAATCGGCCCGAAGCACGGGCGGCGGGCTCCACGTGCCCGAACCCGGCGGAAGGATCGAAGGGGGCGTTGTCTTCGGCCAGTAAAGCCGCATCACCAGGAAGATCGGCCCATCCGGCGCCGGCAGCCAATTCGATTGATCGTCCGCTCCCGGCTGATCCTTCTGGATGTGGATGGTGAGCGAGCCGTCCGGATTCCGTCTCATGCCGGGCAGCATCGTCGAATTGATGAGGTAGCGGTTGATCGGATTCGCGACGAGGAGCTGCGACTTGCCGTCGTACATCGTCACCGACCAGAAGGCGTTCACCGGCGGAAACTGGCCGGCGGCGAAGGTGAGCCTATAGGTGTTGACGCTGCCGTCGAGCGGCTGGCCCTCGGAATCGTTGCGCGCGTAGGGATACATCGCCTCGTCGGCATCGTTGCCATAGATGCCCGCCTTGGCGCCGCCGGCGCGCAGCAGCCAGTCGCCGTGAAAGAAGGCACGGCTGCCGGCCGCGGCGCCGACCCCCCATCCGTTGATCACCTTGCCGATGTGGTTGGCCGCATACTCGATCTTGTCGAAGCCCCGCTTCACGCCGAGGAGGATCTCCGCCCTCCGCACGATCGAGAGGCTCTGGAAGGCGAATTTTCGGCCCGGCCCGATCCCGATCGTGGCGAACTGGGCGCGCAGCGCCGTCTCCTCGGGCACCTCCGGGCAGAATTGCAGGAGGAAATTGAGATAGGCGGGAAAATCGCCCTTGAAGGCAGCGATCGAATAGGGAGGCCAGTCGATCGGCGGCGCGGCCGGCGGCGCGGGCTGGCCGAGATAGGCGGAAAGCGTCTGCAGCTTGTAGCCGGACTGGATCTTCTTCACGTTCACCATATCGGCCGGGCTGAAGAGCTGGGTGCGATAGATGACGAGGCCAAACTCGGTCTCCGAGCGAAAGACCTTGTTGATCCCCGCGGGCATCTCGCCCTGCCATCCGGGGCCGGCCACCATGAAGCCCCCGACGCCGTTGCCGGTCGTTCGGCTCCCGATATAGCCGTAATTGAAGGAGTACATATCGGCGAGCTGCACCGCGTAGTAGCGCCCCTGCTCGATCTCGGGCACGGAGAGCACGATCGGCTCCGCCCTGAGGTCGAGCTGCACGAGCGAATAAGGCGTGTCGGCGTTCGGGGTGACGATCGCCGTGTCCGCCGGCGTCATCAGCCGCGCGTCGCTCCATATCTCGTTGAAGGAGGCCTTGTACTGACCGGACGACTTGTCGACGTTGAACTGATAGAGCGCCTTGTACGCGGCGATCATCGGAAAGCCGTAGATATACGCCTGTTCGGCAATGGCGATCGTTCCCTCGTCCTCGGCGTGCGCGGCCGAGCTTTGCCACACCTCGCTGAGCCCGCCCAGAAGCGCTGCCTTCGCGGTGGAAAGAACGAGCTCGCGGCGATTCATCGGCACACCCTCCCCGGTGACGCGGCTGCCTGCCACCCGCGCCGCCCTCCGTCGCAATGTCAAATCAGAACGTGAACGACATCCCGAGGACCGGTCCGTACTCGGTGATGTTGATGGAGCGGATGAGCGCGCTCGAACCGTTCCTGTCCTGGCTGTTCAGCGCATCGAATCCGGCGATGAGGTTGAGCCAATGCGTCGCCGCCCAGGTCCCAAAGACCCCAGCGCCCCAACCCCACGAACCGCCATCGACGCCCAGCCCCTGCACCATGGCCTGGAGCTGGAACCGCCAGCGCGGCCACGGATAGATCGAGGCGCGGAAGCCAAGCCAAGGCTGCACGAAATCGACGGTGCTGCTGACGCTGCTCGAGGGCAGCGTTGTGCCTTGCGGGCCGAAGCGGCTGAGATCGAGCGTCGTGCTGTCCGTGAAATAGGAGAACCCGACCTGAGCGTCGAGCGTCGTCGGCACCGGGCCGAGCGCGCCCCTGTAGGCCTCGTAGCCGAAGCCGGGGGCCACGCGCCAAAGCGAGGTGGTGAGGTCGAGCGTGCGGCCGACGACGCCGGCAGGGCCCTGGCCCAGCCCCTTGGTCGCCGACGCGCCGATATAGTCGATATCGATCTGCGCCGACCACGGGCCGTAGCGGACGAGGCCGGCGCCCATGAAGGCGCCGGTCAGAACGTTGCGCAGCTGGGAGACGGTCGGCATGCCCGCATTGACATTGGCGGTCGCGCCGTTGCCGAGCCGGATGCTGGCACTCGTCGCCGGCACCCAGGCGTAGGGCGCCAATTCCACGTGCCACTCATAGCTGCCATCGGTTGCATAGCCGTCATTGGCCGAAACCTCGGCGCGCGCGGCGATCGTGTGCTGCGCCGCAAGCAGCGCGGCGAGCGCGAGCACGGCGAGCGCCTTTCGTATCAGCCGAAACCGCGGCGTCATCCTTTTCTCCGCTGGGCAGACAACCTGGAAGAAGAGCGCGATCGCACCCGCTTCGGAACGGATCAGGCGGCGGTACTTAGAGACCTTTCGAAAATGCGCTGCGGTGAGTCGGAGGCGCCGAAGGCGCCAGTCCGGCGCGGCTTTCGAGAACCGGAGCGGAGCGGCCTTGAAGGGCCGTGAGCACCGGAAGCGCAGAAAGCCCCGCCGGACGACCGCCGCAGTAGCATTTGCAAAAGGTCTCTCACGACGGCGCGGGGACGACCGCATAGTAGAGCCCGTTCGCGCCGTAATAGGGGTGGAACCAGACGCCGTTGCAGGCATAGTACGTCTGGCCGCCGACCGGGGCGTAGCTGCAGCCCGCCGGCAGGACGGCATAGACGGTGCCGATCGCGTAGGGCGAGACGGGCGGCGGCGCTGCGCTGCTCGCGGCGCTTGCCCCGATTGCAGCCCCTACGACGACGCCGGCGGCCGCTCCCGCCGCGGCCGCCCCGGCCGCGCTCCAGCCACCACAATTGTAGCAGCCGGTGGCGTAATACTGGTTCGTGACGGTGGGCGGGTGATAAGCCCCGCTATACGTCGTGCTGCCGTAATAATGGGTGCCGTACGCGTAGCTGCCATTAAACTCGGCACCCCAATGCCCGTTGTTGGTGGCGACCGCGCCGCCGTACGACCCGGTTGCGTAATGCGTGCCGTTCGCCGTGGTCCCGTATGTGCCGGAATTGCTGCGCCCTGTGGCGCTCGTCGAGGACCAGCTTCCGTTGCTCGCGCTCGCCGTTCCGCCGCGCGCGGTGGTTGCTGTATGCTGGCCGCCGCTCGAGCTGTAGCTTCCGGAGTAGTGATACCCGCCGCCGCCGGCGTACCAGGCACTGGCCGGGCCGACCGCAAGAAGTGGCGTCGCGATCGCCGCAATCGTCACGATGCCCCGCTTCACGGCATTATTCCTCCCCATCATGGCTTGCCCTTGTTCCCGCTCGTCTGCGGCAGCGCGTCAGGCCGGGCGAAGGCCATGCGTCCCGCGTTCGCCGGCGGAGTGAAGGAAAAATCGCCCGCCGTCACCTTGGGATCGATCCGCCAGTCCGAGAATTCGATCTCATAGCTCAACTTCAGCGGGTCCTTGGCATAGATCGCGCGAATCATCCGCGGCAGCCCGTCATTGATCCCGATCCAGAGCTCCGCCTCGAAATTGCCGTTCGAGAAGGCCACCAAATCGGTGATCGTCCCGCCGACGACCATCGACTGGCCGACCACGAAGGCCGAGGTCAGCCCCTCGGAGAGGTGCTTGTCCGGGTCCGAGACGATGACCTCGTAGAACGGGAAGAAGATCGCGGCCTTGTCGCGCGCTGTCGTGATCATCGCATCGATCGTCGACGGCGCGGGCGCGGTCGCGACCAGGTTTGCCGCCGGCGCATAGGCCGTCATCGTCTTGCCGTCATAATAGAAATTCGAAGCCGGCCCGTCGCCCGGCGTGATCACCCGGAGCTTGTCCGGCCGCTCGACCAGCACACTGGAAAGGGTCGTGTAATAGAGCGGCTGGCCGTTCCGCGCCGAGGATTTGTAGGTCGCGACCGCCGTGAAGCTCATCGACTTCGCACCTGCGAGACGCTCGCTCGCGGCCTTGAGCATCGCCAGCGCGGCCGGCTCGATCGCCGGATGCGCGGGCGGCGGCGGCGCGGCCGGCGGTTGCGGCTGCTGCGCCTGCGCGGTGCCGAGAGCCATGAGCCCGGTCAGCGCCACCACCATCCAGGATCGCTTGTTCGCCTTCGCCATTGCTGCCCCTTTTGGCCTACCGGCCCTTGCCCGCCGGCGCGCGGAAGCCGCTCCCGTCCCGCAAGGGCGATCTGCCCGAAGCTGAGTTTCCGTCCCCTACGGCCGGCGAGGATCCCGCCGGCATGCCCCGACCCCCCAAGTGGAAGGTCGGCGCCCATTCGCAATGTTCCGTTCCAAATACATTATAGGCCGAACGAATGCTCCCGCACCAGAGCCCCACCGCCGCGCCGCCACGCTCTCGCTTGTTTTATCGGGTTTTCTCGGGTGGGCCGATCCGTTGGTCCAAATTCCGACACTTGTCACGAATTGTTGATGATCGCTCCCCCGCCGATAATTGGACAGAAATCATCTGTGGCACGTTACATCCGAGTTCTCGTTCGTACAAGAGAACGAATCCGCAGCACCCTCTCCGCCGATACCCCTACGCCACCGCGGCCGCGACATGGACGCCGGTGATCAGCCCGACCACCTCGCTCACATGGGCCTTTCCCGTCGCCAGCGTGCCGGCCTCGCGCCCCTGGCGGAGGACGAAGATGCGATCCGTCACCTCGAACACGTGCGGGAGGTTATGGCTGATCAGCACCACCGAAAGGCCGCGCTCCTTCACGCGCCGGATGAGGTCGAGCACGCCCTCCGATTCGCGCACGCCGAGTGCCGCAGTGGGCTCGTCCATGACCACCACCTTGCGGCCCCAGGAGATGGCGCGCGCGACGGCGACGCTTTGCCGCTGTCCGCCCGAAAGCAGGCCCACCGGTTGGCGGACGGATTTGAGCCCGACGCGGAGCGAGGCGATGTGACTCGCCGCCTCGCGCCGCATGGCCGGCTTGTCGAGCAGCCAGCGGTTCCACCACCGTCTCCCGGTGATCTCGCGGCCGAGGAAGAGGTTCGCCTCCACATCGAGCCAGGGGATCACCGCGAGGTCCTGGTAGACCGTTTCGATGCCGATCGCGCGCGCCTCGAGCGGCGAGCGGAGCGTCACCTCCCTCCCTTCGAAGAGGATCGTGCCGGCGTCGGGTTCGAGCGCGCCCGACATCACCTTGACGAGCGTCGATTTGCCGGCGCCGTTGTCGCCGACGAGGCCCACGATCTCGCCGGGAAACAGATCGAAATCCACCCCATCGAGCGCGTGGACCGGCCCGTAATGCTTGAGGATTCCGCGCAGCGATAGAACCGGCGCGCTCATCCGCGCGTCATGCCGTACAGCCGATCGGCGCCTCCTTGAACGCCTCGGCCGCGCCCGCCCTCGTTTTCGCCGCGTCCCATTTTTCGGTCCATTCCTTGACGTTCGCCGCCGTCACCACCGGCATCGACTGGGGCACGAGCGCGGGGTAGCGGCAGTTCGGATCGGTGAGCAGGTTGTGGAGGATGCTCACCGTCTGGTAGCCCCAGCCCCAATAATCCTGCCCGACCAGCGCCTGGACATAGCCGTCCGCGACGAAAGGAAGCTCGGGTGCGAGGCAGTCGCTGGCGATGATCTTCACCTTGCCCTTGTTCCCCGTCACCTGCGGCAGGGCGCTCATCTTGCCGAACAGGGCAACGGCCGCCACGTTCAGGATAGCGCCGGCGTCGGGATGCGAGACGAGCAGGTTGTTCATGAGGTCCTGCGCCTTCACGAGGTCGTCGTAGTCGAAGAAGGGGCCTTGCGTTTTCACGTTCGGATATTTGCCGAGATAGTCCGTGGCACCCTTGAGCCGGGCATTAAGGTTGGTGGCACCCGGCCCGCCGCTCACCAGGATCACCGTGCCGCTCTCGCCCATGAACTTGATCGTCTGCTCGCCGAGCAGCTGGCCCATCTTGTAGCTGTCGACGCCGTAGAAGAGCTGCCGCTTCGAGCCCGGGACGTCGGAATCCCAGGTGATCACCTTGATCCCGGCGTCCACGGCCTGGTTGATCGGCGCGATGAGCGGCTGCGGCGCGTTGGCGTCCACCGCCATCGCATCGACGTGACGCGCGACCAGCCCGGAAAGCACCTCTGCCTCGGCACTCGCGTCCGAGGTGGTGGAGGCGGTCCAGATCACGTCCACGTCGCCGAGCTCGGCGGCCCGCGTCTCGGCACCGTAATGGGCATAGTAGAAGACCGGATTGTCGAGCGACTTCGGGATCACCGCGATCGAATATCGCTTGGCCGCGCGCGCCACCGAGGGCCGGGCGAGCAGCCCGGCCCCGGCGGCGAGCGCGGTGGCGCCGATCAGCGTGCGGCGGCGGAGCGGAAGCAAGGATTGCCGCGTTCCCGGCATGGCGTTTCCCCTTTTCCCTTTTGGCCGATGCCTCCTCGGATCATTGACCTCCGCGGAGCCTCATGCTGCCCTCAGGTATGAGAGCCGTTGGCGAAGCACGTCAAGGGCCGCGGCGGCCGCAATGACGAGGCCGGTGATGAGCTGCTGCCAGTAGCCGGCCAGTCCCGCCAGCACGATGCCGTTGCTGATCACGCCGAGCAGGGCGGCGCCGATCAGCACGCCCGGAATGGTCCCCTGCCCGCCCGATAGGCTGACACCGCCGATGATCACGCCGGCGATCACCTGCAATTCGTAGCCCTCGGCGGCGTCGGGAAGTGCCGTGCCGGCACGCGCGGTGAGCAAAATGCCGCCCACGGCCGCGGCGAGGCCCGAGATCACGTAGAGCGTCATCTTGAGGCGACGCACATCGAGCCCGAGCAGGCGCGTCGCCGCCTCGTTCCCGCCGAGCGCATAGACGTGCCGGCCGAACTTTGTGTGGTTGAGTGCCACGAAGCAGACGAGGGCCAGCGCCAGCATGACGATGACCGGCGAGGGAACGCGGGCGAGCGCGCCGGTGCCGAGCGCGGTAAACGCCGCACCCGCGCCGTTGCTCGGCGGCGTGATCGCCTGGCCCTCGACAATCCCGTAGGTGATGCCCCGAAAGATCCCGAGCGTGGCGAGCGTGGCAATGAACGGATTGAGATGGAGCCGCGTCACCGCGAGCCCGTTGACGAAACCGACAAGCGCGCCCGCCGCGAGCCCTGCCGTGAGCCCGATCCAGAGCGGCATACCGGCGGCGAGTGCAAGGGCCGCGATCATGCCGGAGAAGCCCATCGCCGAGCCCACCGAGAGGTCGAGCCCGCCGCCGATCATCACCAGCGCCTCGCCGAAGCCCGCGATCGCGAACCAGGAGAAATAGAGCGCGACATTGCCGAGGATGTTGCCGACCGTGAGGAAGTAGGGCGACATCGCGCTCACCGCCGCCGCGACGACCACGAGGCCGATGAGCACGCCGGCCCACGGGATGAGAACGATCTCCGAGAGGAGGCGCCGCACGGGCGCTACCCGATCGGCGGCGGAAGCGGGGCGGATTTGTAAGCCCCCAGCACCGACTGGTCGAAATCGATGATCGCGCCGGTCATCAGCCCCGATTCCTCGCTCGCGAGATAGGCCGCCGCGCGCGCGACTTCGCTCGTCTTCACCAGCCGCCCGAACGGAAGCGTCGCTTCCGCCTTCTCGCGCCAATCGTCGGCAGCACCATGGCAAGTGCGCATGATCCGATCCTCGCCCGGCGTGTCCATCCAGCCGACGCAGAGCCCGTTGACGCGGATGCGGTGGCGCATCACCGAGAAGGCGACGTTCCGGGTGAGCGTCAGCAGCGCGCCCTTCGAGGCGCTGTACGCGGTGATAAAGCTCTGCCCGCCATGGGCGGACATCGAGAGGATATTGACGATCGATCCGCCGGTCTTGTTGCGCCGCATCATCTTCGCCGCCTCCTGCATCAGGAAGAACGGCGCGCGGACGTTGATCGCGAACATCCGCTCGAAAAGCTCCGGGCTCGTGTCCCAGATCGTGCCGCGATCGGAGATCGCTGCGGCGTTCACGAGCACGTCGATGCGGCCAAACGCCGCCTCCGCGGCCGCCGTCACCGCGCGCACGTCCGCCAGCTTCGCAAGATCCGCCGCAGCGTACACGCATTTCGCGCCCTTCGCTTCGAGCGTGGCCTTCACGCGCGCGCCGTTCTCGCGGTTGCGCCCCGCGATGACGAGCCCGGCCGCACCGCGATCGGCAAAGAGGCCGGCGATCGCCTCGCCCAACCCTTGGGTCCCGCCGGTGACGACGGCGATCCGGCCCTTGAGCGAGAGCCTCTCGAACGTCTCGGGATTCATCCTCGCCCCTCCCCTTCGCGCAAGGCTACCAGCCCGGGCGCCCCCCGCGTCAATCAGCGCGAATCACGGTCCGGGGCGATTGACCTGCCGCGAACCTGCATGGTACCGCCGGCCGAGTTTCGCGAGGGAGGAAACCCGTGATCCGCATCGCGGTTCTCGGCGCCGGCCGCATCGGCCGGATTTACGCCGCCAACGCGGCGGCCAATCCGCGCTGCCGCCTCGTCGCCGTGGCCGATATCGCCGAAGAGGCCGCGGCCTCGCTCGCGCGGAGCCTCGGCTGCGAGGCATCGCGCGATCCGGCCGCCACGCTCGCGCGCGAGGACGTGGACGCCGTCGTCATCGGCACGCCCACCGACACGCATGTCGCCCTCCTGCTCGCGGCGGCGCGGCGGGGCAAGGCGGCGCTCTGCGAGAAGCCGGTCGATCTCGACCTCAGCAAGGTCGATGCGGCCGCCGCCGAGATCGAAAGGCTCGGCGCGCACGTGATGGTCGCCTTCAATCGCCGCTTCGATCCGAGCGCGGCCGCCGTGCACCGCGCGCTCGCGGCGGGCGCGATCGGCGCCGTGCGCCAGGTGGTGATCACCAGCCGCGATCCCGCGCCGCCGCCGCCTTCCTACGTCGCAAGCTCAGGCGGCATCTTTCGCGACATGACCATCCACGACCTCGACATGGGAAGCTGGCTGCTCGGCGAGGAGCCGAGCGAGATCTTCGCTGCCGCGAGCACGCTCGTCGATCCGGCGATCGGCGCGGCCGGAGATTTCGATACAGCAATGATCATCATGCGCACCGCCTCGGGCCGGCAGTGCCACATCAACAATTGCCGGCAGGCCGCCTACGGCTACGACCAGCGCATCGAGGTCTTCGGCTCGCGCGGCATGCTGCTCAACGACAATCTCCGCCCCTCCACTCTCCGCCGGTACGATGCCGCCGAGACCGAGGCGCGCGAGCCGCTGCTCAACTTCTTCCTCGAGCGCTATGCGGAGGCCTACCGGCTCGAGCTCGACGCCTTCCTCGCCGCACTCGCCGAGGGCACGCCGATGCCACTCACGGTCGAGGACGGTAGGCGAGCGCTCCGCCTTGCCGACGCGGCGCTCTTATCCGCAAGAACCGGGTGCGCCGTCACGGTTTAGCCGCCGGCTCGCACAGCCCGAACAGCGCAAGGGTGACGCCGCGCCCTCGTTCTTGCTAGAGCGTCCGGCGGCCTGATCGGCATCCAGCCGCCGAGAACCGGGAAGGCCCCAGGGGCATGCCAGGGGAATCCCAGGGGGGACAGCTTGCAGCGGCTGCAGCGCATCGCAACCGGCAGCATCTTCGTCGGACTCGCCGTCCTGGCGCTGAAGGGCTTCGCCTGGTGGATCACGGGCAGCGCCGCGCTCTATTCGGACGCGCTCGAGACGGTGGTCAACGTCGCCGCGGCCGGGCTCACCCTCGCCGCGCTCTCTTTCGCCGCCCGCCCCGCGGACGCGAACCACCCCTACGGCCACGACAAGGCCGAGTTCTTCGCCGCCGTGCTCGAGGGCGTGCTGATCGTCATCGCCGCGGTCTCGATCCTCCAGCACGCCTGGTTCGTCTGGCAGCATCCCGGGCCCATCGCCGCACCGCTGCGCGGGATCGCCCTCAATGCCCTGGCGACGCTCCTCAATGCCGGCTGGGCGGCGGTCCTGCTCCGCGCGGGAAAAGAAGGGCACTCGCCGGCGCTCGACGCCGACGCGCGCCACCTCCTCACCGACGTCGTGACCTCCTTCGCCGTGGTCGCGGCCCTGCTCGCCGCGGTCCTGGGCGGCGCGCTCTGGCTCGACCCGGTGCTCGCCGTCGCCGTCGCCCTCTATGTCCTCTTCTCGGGCTGGCGGATCATCCGGAGCTCGGTCGGCGGGCTCATGGACGAGGCGCCCGATCCGGTCGTCCTGGAGCGCATCCGGGCCCTGGTCGCCGACCACGCCACCGGTGCGCTCGAGGCGCACGATCTGCGCACGCGCACCGCCGGCCGCCTCACCTTCCTCGAGTTCCACCTCGTCGTCCCCGGCGCGATGCGGGTCGACGAGGCGCACGCGATCTGCGACCGGATCGAGGAGGCGCTGCGCCGCGAGATGGGCAGCCTGGTCGTCACCATCCATGTCGAGCCCGAGGTCAAGGCCAAGCAGCACGGCGTGCCCGTGCTCTAGGAGCGCGGGAAAATCCACTTTTCCGCAAGTCTTGTGCGAAATTGTTGCGGCGACTGCTTCGCAATGCCACCACGCCCGATTCGCGGCGCTCCTTGCCTCTGCCGGCAAGCAGCGCCTCGCCTCCGGCCTCATACGGATATGGAGGACGCCGTGTCGCTCGGCCGCGCGGCCTCTCTCTCGGTCGCCCTGCACGCGCTCGCCCTGCTCCTGCTCCTGGCGGGCGGCCTGCTCTGGCCGGCCGGCATCCGCGCCCCGCCGGTGCTCGCGGAGGTGGAGCTCGTCGTTCAAAACACCCCGACCGTCGGTCCGGCGCCACGCGCCGCCGCCCACGCGCCCACCGCGCCCCGCCCGAGCCCTCCCCGGCCACGCGCCCGCGCCGCCCCCCTGCCGTTCCCCGCGCCCGCACCCCCACGCCAGCCTCCCGCACCGCCCCGGCTGCCGGCTCGCCCAGCTCCCCCAGCCGCCTCCGGCACCGGCCTCGTCTCCGGCCCCCGCGTGGTGCCCGCCGCCATCGACAAGGCAGTGCGGAACATCCCGCCCTCCTACCCGCCCGAAGCGGTTGCGGAGGGCGAGCAGGGCGCGGTGGTCCTCCTGGTCCACGTGGCGCCCACCGGCGCGACCTCCGCGGTCGACGTCGCGCAAAGCTCGGGCTATCTCCTGCTCGACCAGGCGGCCCGCGCCGCGGTCGCAAGCTGGCGCTTCCTGCCCGCCCGCCGCGGCCGCACGCCCGTTCCATCATCGATCCCGATCAGAATACGCTTCGTGCTCACCAATCCGGGAAACAGCCAATGACGGTGAGGATCGACCGGATCGTGACGCGCGGCGGCGATCGCGGCGAAACCTCGCTCGGCAACGGCGCGCGCGTGCAGAAGGACACGTCCCGGATCGAGGCGCTCGGCGACGTGGACGAGGCGAACGCCGCCCTCGGCCTCCTGCGCCATGCCGCCGCCCCGGATCAGCCCACCGCCGCGCTCCTCGCAACGCTGCAGAACGATCTTTTCGACCTCGGCGCCGATCTCGCGGTTCCCGAAGGGGACGGCAAGCCGCGCCTTCGCCTCCGCGCCGCACAGGTCGCGGCGCTCGAAGAGGCCATCGCCCAGCGCAACGCCGCCCTTCCGCCGCTCAAGAGCTTCGTGCTCCCCGGCGGCACCGCGGTCGCGGCAACTGCCCATCTCGCCCGCGCGATCGTGAGGCGCGCCGAGCGCCGCGTCGTCTCGCTCGCCGCCGCAGAGCCGCTCAACCCGGAAATCCTCCGCTACCTCAACCGGCTCTCCGACCTTCTCTTCGTCCTCGCCCGCATGGAGAACGAGAAGGCAGGCGGCGAAACCCTCTGGCGCCCCGGCGGTCCCGCTTAAGAGACCACCTCCGGCACGCGCGCCGGCGCCGCCGCCTCGAGCCGGGCGAGGAAGCTCTGCGCCCAGGCGGCGGCACTCGTCCGCTCGACCGCAGCCATCATCTCCCGCCAACGGCTCTGCCGCTCCTCGTGCCCCATAGTCAGCGCGACGTGCAGCGCCTCGGCGGTCTCGTCCGGGTCGAAAGGATTGACGATGAGCGCGCCCGGCATGTCCTCGGCCGCGCCGGCGAACCGCGAGAGCACCAAAATCCCCGGATCCTCCGGGTCCTGCGCCGCGACATACTCCTTGGCGACAAGATTCATCCCGTCGCGCAGCGGCGTCACCAGCCCGACGCGCGCGTAGCGATAGAACCCGGCCACCGTCTGGCGCGCCATCCCGCGCGTCAGATAGCGCAGCGGAATCCAGTCGAACTCGGCGTGCTCGCCGTTGATCCGTCCGGCGAGCTCGTCGAGCTCGCGGCGGAGCGTGCGGTACTGCACGACCTCGCCGCGCGAAACCGGCGCGATCTGCAGCATCGTTACATGCAGCCGGTGCTCGGGAAAGCGCTGGAGGAGGGCGGCAAATCCGCGGAACCGCTGCGGCAGGCCTTTCGAATAGTCGAGCCGGTCGACGCCGAGCACGAGCGCCCGCCCGCCCAGGCTCTGATGGAGCCGCTCCGAATCCCGCCCCATCGCCGCGCGCCGCGCGAGTGCCGCGAACCCTGCCGCATCGATGCCTACGGGAAACGCATCGGCCCGCGGCGCGACCGCCACCGAAGACATCGCCTGGTTCATGTGCGCGGCGTCGCGCGGCGTCTGCACGCCGATCACGTCGTAGGCATCGAGCGCGCGCAGCAGCTCCTCGTAGCGCGGCAGCACGCTGAACACCTCGGGCGGCGGGAACGGCACGTGGAGGAAGAAGCCGAGCGGCCGGCGCACACCGAGCGCGCGCAGCGCGGCACCCATCGGGATCAGGTGGTAGTCGTGCACCCACACCAGGTCGTCCTCGTCGAGCAGCGGCACCAGCGCCCGCGCAAAGGCCGCGTTCACCGCGAGATAGCGCTCGAGGTCGCTCCGCCGGTACTCGGCGACACCGGTCCGGTAATGCAGGAGCGGCCAGAGCGTGCTGTTGGCGAAGCCGAGATAGAACCCGCGATAGTCGGCTTCCGTAAGATCGATAGTGGCGAGCTCCGCCCAGCCCGCCCGGGCAATCGAGGGCAGGCTCTGCGTCTCGCGCGCCGCCGTCCGCCCGGACCAACCGAACCACAGCTTGCGCCGCCGCGGCATCGCGTCGCGCACCGCGACCGTGAGCCCGCCCGTCGCCGCCGCCCGCTCCTTGGGCATCGGCACCCGGTTCGAGACGATCACGACCCGGCGCGGCATGCGCTTTCCTCCGCTTCCTCGGAGCCGGCCGCGAGGCGGGCAAGCCAGTCGCGGACGCCGGCCGCATCGCCGAACGTCTCCTCCACCCGGAACCCGAATCCGCCCGCCTGGCGCGCCGCGCGGATCCCGTCCTCGTCGGTCGTATCGTCGCCGACGAACACCGGCACGCGCCCGGCGAAGGGCGGGGCGCCCAGCAGCGCCTCCACCGCCGTCGCCTTGCTCACCGCCCGCGGCCGCACCTCCCAGGCCATGACCGCCGGGGCGAGGACGAAAAGCGAGCCGCCGTCCTTCCCATCCACCAGCGCGGCGAGCCGGCCCGCCAGCGCCGGCCCGGCCGCGGGCGCCTTGCGGTAATGCAGGACGAACCCGTGCGGCTTCTCCTCGAGCAGCACGCCGGGATTGGCCGCCGCCAGCGCCGCCGCCGCCGTCCGCCATTCGTCCGGCAGCTCGGGCAGCTCCGGCCGCTCCACCACCCTCTCGCCGCCGCGCCGGATCGCCCCGCCATGCTCCCCAGCGATGGCGAGGTCGAGCCCGGGCAGCAGCGCCGCCACCGACGAGACGGTGCGGCCGCTCACCACCGCGAGCGCGCCGCCCAGCCGCTCCCGGAGCCGGCCGAGCATCGCCGGCAGCGCCGGCGGCACGAGAACCTCATCGGGCGAGGCGGCCAGGTCCAGCAGAGTTCCATCGAGGTCGAGCAACACGGCGAGCCGGGAGGCGGGGGGGAGCGGCGGGACCGCGGCGGCGGCGGGGACGGGAGGGGCTTGCATCCGATCCATGTAATTTTGTTCAGCCGTCAATGCCAGGGATGACGGTCTCCCGCCATCCGACAAGCCCAGGCTAGAGCGTGATCGCCGGAGGTTGAATCACCGAAGGCGTGAATCACGAGAGAAAACAAACAGCTAGAGCGGGATTGGTGAGTGGAAGCGAACCCATCCCGCTCTAGCCGCAGCCGGTCACGCGCACGTCGTAGAGCGGGTGCTCGAAGGTCGAGGTGGCCGGCTCGGCGGCCAGCAGCCAGCCCCGGAACGGCCGGATCGCCGGATTGCGGTCGGTGATGTCCACGTAGGCCGCCGCGTCCCGCTCGCGGTCGGGCGGCCGCACCAGGCAGGCCTGGACCGCGATGGTGAGGTCGCCCACCTTGGCCGACGCGCCGACGGCGACGTCGAGCGTCTCGTGCGTGGCGTCCACTTTGTCGAGAATCTGCAATTCCGCACTGTGCCGCGGCAGCCAGGCCGGCTCGGGCGGCGGCGGGGGCTTGGCGGGCGGCGCCGGCGCGGCCCCCGGCGCCGGCGTGGCCGCAGGCGGGGGCGCCGCATTCTGCGCCGAGACCGGCCCAGGCCACGCGAGGATCAGCCCGATCAGGAGCAGCGCCGCGCCCGCGCCGGCCCGCCGAACCCGGCCGCTCATCCGCCTTTCATCCGCTTCCCTTCGGCATTTCCCTTTGGCTTCTTCGGCGATTCGAGGCCCTCCACCATCCCGACCAGCAGCCGGCGCATCGCCGCCTCATCGACCCCCATCAGCACCGCGTCCTCGAACGCGTCCTGCATGACCTGCGCAAGCTCGGCGTGGTTCTCCTCGAGCACGCGGAGCTTCTCGCGGCAGGAGACCGGCGCGCCGTCGCTCTGTGGCCAGGTCGCCGGAGCGGGCGGGATCACGGCTTGCCCCCCGTGGACGATGTCGTGGATGGTGTCTTGGACGGAGCCGCCGCGCCCCCATGGTCACCGCCCCCTCCGGCCCCGCCGAAGATGAACTTCCCGAGCAGGCTCCCGATATCCACCGCCGATTGCGTCACCATGATCCGCCCGCCCGGCGGTAGCATCGCGGTATCGCCGCCGGGATCGAGGGCGAGAAAATCGGCCCCGAGCAGCCCCTCGCTCCGCACCGCGGCACTCGTGTCCTTGGGCAGCCGGATGTCGTGAGTGACCGTGAAGGTGACATCGGCGAGATAGGTCTCGGGGTCGATCCTCTCGGATGTCACGCTCCCCACCTTGACCCCGGCGATCCGCACGTCGGAGCCCACCGGCAGCCCGGCCACGCTGTTGAAGGTCGCACGCAGCTCGTAGCCGGCCATCGGCGCCGCGCCCGAATGCCCGACGGCATAGGCGAGGAATCCCACGGCCAGCACCACCACCACCGCGCCGGTCCCAACCTCCGCGAAACTATGCCGCGCCATCGTCAGGCCCTCATCGCCGCCAGCCGAGCCGTCCCCCGCAGGTCAGGTCCCGGGGGTCCAGGCTTCATAATCGCCGGTGGCGGGCGGGCGCTGCCCGCCCTGATAGTCGTGCCCGGGCGGACGATAGCCTTCGGGCGTGCCGGT
Organism: uncultured Pseudomonadota bacterium; assembly: GCA_963745975.1. Classification (GTDB taxonomy): domain Bacteria; phylum Pseudomonadota; class Alphaproteobacteria; order Acetobacterales; family Acetobacteraceae; genus JAKAWQ01. The sequence continues at coordinate 304,686 of CAVUZJ010000002.1, read as the reverse complement.
GAGGTTCGGGAGGTGCGGCTTCTGCCACGGGCGCTGCGGGCCCTCCGGAAGGGCTGCGTCGGTCGTGTAATGGAGCCAGGCATGCCATTCCGGCGGCACCGCGGAAGCCTCCGCCGGCCCGGCATAGGCGACCCAGCGCCGCCTACGCATCCCTGTGCGCGCGCGCCGCTCCTCGTAATAGCGGTTGCCTTCCGTGTCCCGGCCGACGGGGCGGCCGTGGAACCAGGTGAAGAGGCGAGTGCCGAGGTTCATCATGCCGATATAGTGGGACGGCGGTCCGCGGTCCATGCGGCCCTCGCTCCTCAGTTCATCCACAACCTTTTGTGGTCGAAACCCATCGGGGCCGCAAAATACGCTTGCCAGTCGCCGCCTGCCCGCTAGCATGGCGGGCATGAGAATGCCTCCGAGTTGGCAGGGCGTGCGGATGCGGCGGACGCACGCAGGGATCGACCCGGACGCTCCGCCGCGCGCCGTGACCGTCCCCGCCTCCTGGGACGAGACGGCGGCTTCGGGCCTCGCCGCCCTGGTGGGCGGGGAGGCCCCCGTACGGCTCGCCTTCGCCGCCGAAGCCTTCATCCGCCCGCTGGCCGTCCGCGCCGCAGAGGCCGGGCTCGCCCTCCCGCTCGCCGACCGGCTCCACGCGCTCCTGCTCACCCGGCGCGGCGCGCCGGACGCGCCCATCTGGCGCGCCAAACCCACCCCGATTCCCGGCTTCGTCCTCAACCTCGCCGCCTTCCACGAGCCCGGCACCGGCTTCGCCGTCGCCGCCTTCTCCGAGGCGGTCGAGACCGCCGTCCTCGCCCTCGCACTCGCCCGCCCCGAGGCGACCCGCCTCGCCATACGCATCGCCGACCTCGCCGGCCTCCTCGCCGCCCTCGGGCTCGACTACGAAAGCCCGGCCGCGCGCGACGTCGCCGGCGCCATCGCCGCCCTCTTCCGCGGCCGCGCCGACGCCGCCTCCGGTCTTGTCCCCCTTGGTCTCGCCGTGCCCGGTCATACCGCGCCCGGGCATACCGCGCCCGAGCCGCCGCCTCGCCAAACCCCCGTCCCCGGCCTCGCCGAGGCAGCAGCCCGTGCGCTGGCCGCCGCCGCCGCCGCACCCCGCCTCCGCCACGCCGCCACCACCGCCCTCGCCCCCGCCGGTCCCGCCGAGGCCCTCCTCGGCGTCGAAACCGCCGGCATCGCCCCCGCCTTCAGCCCCATCAAGCCCGAAGGCGGCCTCACCCGCACCGCCCGCGCCTGGCTGGCCGCGCGCGGCATCGGCGCCGAAGCCGCCCTCGCCGCCCTGCTCGCCGGCAACCCCCTCTTCGTCCCCGCCTCACACGCCGCCCATGCCGCGATGCAGGAGCGCGTCGCCGCCTTCCTCCACGCCGTCCCCCCGCTGCCCGCCGCCGCCGAGCCCTCGCCCATGCCGCGCGCCCGCGACACGATGCCCACGCACACCCGCGGCTACACCCAGAAAACGATCGTCGGCGGTCACCGGCTCTATGTGCGCACGGGCGAATACGCCGACGGGCGTCTCGGCGAGCTCGCGATCACGCCCCACAAGGAGCCGGCCTCCTTCCGCGGGCTGATGGACGCCTTCGCCACCGCCGTCAGCGTCGGCCTCCAGCACGGCGTCCCGCTCGAGGAGTTCGTCGAGGCCTTCGTCGGCGCCCGCTTCGCCCCCGCCGGCGCGGTCGAGGGCGATCCCGCCGTCCCGCTCGCCAGCTCCTTCGTCGACTACGTGTTCCGCAACCTCGCCGCCCACTATCTCCATCGCAGCGACCTCCCGGCCGCCGAGCCCGAGGACCAGGCCGATCCCGCGCGCGAAGCCCCCGCTTCCCCGCTCCTGCCGCTCGAGCTGCCGCACGCCGCGACGCCCGGCGAGCGCCGCCGCGCGCTCCGCCTGATCAAGAAGTAAGGGTCCCCCCATGGAAGGTCGCATCGAGGCGAGGCTTGCCGAGCTCGGCATCACGCTCCCCACGCCGATGGCCCCGGTCGCCAATTACGTCCCCTGGGTCCTGAGCGGCGCCTTCGTCGTGGTCTCCGGCCAGGTCCCGGCCGTGGACGGCAAGGTCGCTTTTGCCGGCAAGGTGGGCGCCGAGCTGACGGCGGAGCAGGGCAAGGCGGCCGCGCGCCAATGCCTGATCAACGTGCTCGGCCATCTCAAGGCGGCCTGCGGCGGCGATCTCGACCGGGTCCTCCGCGTCGTCCGCCTCGGCGGCTACATCGCCTCCGTTCCCGCCTTCACCGGCCAGGCGCAGGTGATGAACGGCGCCTCGGACCTCGCGGTCGCCGTGTTCGGCGAGGCCGGGCGCCACGCGCGGACGACGATTGGCGTGCCCGTGCTGCCGCTCGACGCGGCGGTCGAGGTCGAGGGGATGTTCGAAATCCGCTGATCGGTTAAATCCTCTTTTGCTGCACCTGCGTTCGCTGCCATATCGGGCGCATGCCCGACGGCGCCGCTTCCTTCACCCTCACCCTGCACAGAGCAATCGCCGAGATTCCCGCTGCCGAGTGGGATGAGTGCGCGGGATCGGAAAACCCCTTCGTCAGCCACGCCTTCCTCGCCGCCCTCGAGGACAGCGGCTCGGCCGGCCCGCGCACCGGCTGGCTGCCCCAGCACGCCGCACTCCGCGACGGCGCCGGGCGCATCGCCGCGGTGGCGCCGATGTATGCGAAGAGCCACAGCTACGGCGAATACGTATTCGACCATGGCTGGGCGCACGCCTTCGAGCGCGCCGGCGGCGAGTACTACCCGAAGCTCCAGGTCGCCGTGCCCTTCAGCCCGGTCCCCGGCCCGCGCCTCCTGATCCGCTGCGATGCCGCCGTGCCCGCTTCGCTGATGGCGGACGCGCTCGAGCAGGCCTGCCGCCAGCTCTCGCTCTCCTCCGTCCACGTCACCTTCTGCACCGAGGGCGAATGGGAGGCGCTCGGTGAAGCGGGCTGGCTCCGGCGCGTCGGCATGCAGTTCCACTGGCACAACGAGAATTACGGGAGCTTCGAGGACTTCCTCGCCGCGCTCTCCTCGCGCAAGCGCAAGGTGATCCGCCGCGAGCGCCGCGACGCCGCCGAAGGCCTGACGATCCGCGCGCTCCGCGGCGCCGCGATCGAGCCCCGCCACTGGCGCGCCTTCTATGGCTTCTACACCTCGACGGTGGATCGCAAATGGGGTTCGGCCTACCTCACCGAGCGCTTTTTCCCCCTGCTCGGCGAGCGCCTCGGCGACAAGGTCGTCCTGATGATCGCCGAAAAGGGAGACAAACCCGTCGCCGGCGCGCTCAACCTCATCGGCGCCGAGGCGCTCTACGGCCGCAACTGGGGCTGCCGCGGCGAGTGGCCCTTCCTCCATTTCGAGCTCTGCTACTACCAGGCGATCGAGTTCGCGATCGCGCACGGGCTGAAGCGGGTCGAGGCGGGCGCGCAAGGCCAGCACAAGATCCAGCGCGGCTATCTCCCCGAGCGCACCTTCTCCGCCCATTGGATCGCCCATCCGGGGCTCAGGCGTGCCGTCGCCGATTTCCTCTGCCACGAGCAGGCGGAGATCGAACACACCATGGATCAGCTTTCGGAGCGCTCGCCCTTCCGCGAGGATTGATTTTTCTTCCCGCCACGCCGGCCCCTGTCGGTCAATTTGACAGATTCCGCGGCTCACACCGCTGCCGCATTAATAACCATCTGATAACGATCAATAATTTTCGTGGCACTCATTTTGCTTCACTAATCTGCCTTTTGAAGCGTGGAGTTCAGATGTCCCTCAAGTCCTTGATTCTCGGCGGATCGATGATCGCCGCGGCCGCCCTGATCGGCGGCATGGCCGATCCCGGAACCGCCCACGCCGATCAGCTCACCGCGGCGACAATTCTCCAGGATTTCAACGCCGTGATCTACGACAACGCCTCCACGAGCGCGGACATCGAGGGCGCGGCGGTCGTCGGCGGCAATTTCTCCGGTGCAACCGTGTATAATAGTCCGACAGGTTCGCAGCCGGCCGGCTTCGGAGCGCTGACCGTCTTCGGCAGCACTTCCGGCAACACGATCGACATCGACAACGGCGGCAACGCCTATGTCGGCGGCACCAAGGGCGCCACGATCAGCTTCAACGGCGGCAGCTACGTCGCCGCGCCCGGCGCCACAATCGCCGACTTCGAAACGCCGCTCGACAACCTCTCGACGGAACTGTCGCAACTCACCGCCACCGGAACCGTGCCGAGCCCGACCAACAACGAGGTGATCAAAGCGGTCCCGGGCTCCGACGGCATCGCCGTCATCGACCTTACCGCCGCCCAGCTCGACGAGATCCCGAGCTACAGCATCGACCTCAACGGCGCCTCGACGCTCATCATCAACGTCTCGGGCAGCACGATCGACTTCAATGCCAACGACGAGAGCGGCGTCACCGGCGCCGACAACATCATCTGGAACTTCTATGACGCAACGAGCGTCACCCTCACGACCCAGATCGCCGGCACGGTCCTCGCGCCCGACGCCACGGTCACCAACGACAACCAGATCGACGGCACGCTCGTCGCCGAGAGCTGGACCGGCCAGGGCGAGCTGCACGACTATCCGTTCGACGGCACGCTCCCGGCAACCTCGGTGCCCGAGCCCGGCAGTCTCGGCCTCCTCGCGGCCGGCCTCGCCGCCTTCTTCCTGCTCCATGTGGTCCGGCGCCGCAACGCAAGCGGCTAGCGAGGAGCGCGCCGGCTCAGCCGTAGCGCATCAGCACGCTCGTCAGCACGGTGCTGAGCTCCATCAGCATCGCGTCCGTCGCCTGGCCGATGAGATCGAGCTTGGCGAGCTGCTCGATCCGCGCCCGGCTCCGCCGCACCTCGTCTTCCGAGAACACGCGCTCGAGCAGCCCGCACGCGTTCGCCAGCGAAATGATGACGACATCCGCGGGATCCGGAATCGTATCGCTGAAGATGAGCTCGGAGATGCGGAGCTTCACCTCCCGCAGTTCCTTCCCGTCGATCAGCGGATAGCGGCGCGTCTCGAAGACCCAGAGGATGCGCTGGGCGTCCCGGCGCAGGATGCCGCGCTCGACCAGCCGCTCGAGCGCCATCTCCTGGATCGAAGCCCCCTCCTTGCGCAGGAGGTCGAGCGCATCGGCGGTGGTGGCGATCGTCGGATCCCGCCCGAGCGTCGCCAGCCCGTGATCGAGCAGCGTCTCGCCGGTCGGCGTGCGGTCGAGAACGATAAGCTTCTCGAGATCGGTGTCGATGCGGTTGCGGATCGCGAGGTCCATCAGCACCGCGCCGCCGAGCGCAGCATCGAACAGCATATCCTGCATGTCGTGAAAGCTGCCGCGCTTCTCGTCATGCACGAGCAGCAGCAGCTCTTCGGCGAAAGTCAGCATCAAGCCGTCATTTCGTGCTGTTGAGCGCTTCGTCGCGACTGGCGAACAAGGCGAAGATGCTGGTGAATCCGCTCACGTCGAAGACCTGCTTGACCACCGGCTGCAAGCCCGAGAGCAGAAGCTTCTGCTTGGCCGTCTGCGCCTGCTTCGCCGCTTTGAGAAGAACCCGCAACCCGGCGCTGCTGATATAGCTGAGCTCGGCAAGATCGAGGATGAGGACCGGGCTCTTCGCGGACACCGCAAAAAGTCTCTCATCGACCTCCGGGGACGTGGTCCCGTCGAGTTGGCCGCTAAGCTGGAGGACGGTCGCCCCGCCCCCCTCGAGCTCCCTGATCTCCAAGACTTTCCTCTTTGAGACTTGGCGCAAGTCCAAGTGTTGCAATTGTTCTTCTCTAACGGCCTGCCAAGGTGGCGTCAAGCGCGCGGCCTCTATCCACGCCCGCCCCGGACTTGCGCCTTGAACCGCGCCCCGCCTTGAACCAAGCCTGGGCGCCGGCCTAGGCTCTCCCGCCGGGCAAGCCGAAAAGCCCGCCCGGTCGGGGGGGAATCGCGGCTGCAATGAAAAAGCCGGCCAATCTCGTTTACGGCGCCGAGGAAAAGCCGCCGATCGCCATCACCGTCATCAGCGCCTTCCAGCACGTGGGCGTGATCGCGATCTTCATGATCTATCCGCTGATCGTCGCGCGCGCGGCCGGCGCCCCGCCCGCCGAGGTCGGCGCCGTCCTCCGCGTCTCCATGCTGGTCCTCGCGGTCGCCGCCGTCCTCCAGGCGCTGCCCCGCGGGCCCGTCGGCAGCCGCTTCCTCGCCCCTTCGATCTTCACCGGCGTCTATCTCGCCCCCTCGCTCCTCGCGGCAAAGCTCGGCGGCCTGCCGCTGGTCTGGGGCATGACCATGCTCGCCGGCGCCGTCGAGATCGGCCTCTCGCGCATCTGGTCGCGGCTGCGCGTCTTCGTCCCGCCCGAGATCGCCGGCATGGTCATCCTGCTGATCGGCGTGATCATCCAGCTCGCCGCCCTTCAGCTCCTGCTCTTCCATTCCGCCAGCCACATGGTCTCGGGCCGCGACGCGCTGATCACCGGCATCAGCTTGGCCACGATGATCGGGCTCAACATCTGGAACAAGGGAAGGCTCCGGCTCTTCTGCATCCTGGTCGGCATGGCGGTCGGCTACGCGCTCGCGGGCTTCACCGGCCAGATCACCCATGCCCAGTTCCACGCGGTGCTCGCTCTCCCCGTCTTCGCGCTGCCCTCTCTCTCGCACGTCTCGTGGTCGTTCCGCGCATCGATGATCATCCCATTCGCGGTCACCGGCCTCGCCGCCGCCATGAGCGCCACCGCGGTCGTCACCACCTACCAGCGCCTCACCGACGCCGAATGGGTCCGCCCCGACATCAACTCGATCGGCGGCGGCATTTTCGGCGACGGGATCGCCGCCGTCGTGGCCGGCCTGCTCGGCACCTACGGCCTCACCATCTCGACCGCCAATGTCGGCCTCGTTGCGGCAACCGGCGTGGCGAGCCGCCGCATCGGCTTCGTCATCGCCGCCATCCTCGCGGTCGCGGCCTTCCAGCCCACCTTCGTCGGCCTGCTCATCATCATGCCGCCGCCGGTCATGGCCGCGCCGCTTCTTTTCACCGCCGTCTTCATCATGATCAGCGGCATCCAGATCATTTCCACCCGCATCCTCGACGCCCGCCGCACGCTGGTCATCGGCGCCGGCCTGATGTCGTTCTTCATGGTCGCCGTCTCCCCGCGCGCCTTTGCCGGCGTGCCCCATTGGATCGCGCCCGTGGCAACCTCGGGGCTCGTGCTCGCAACCCTGGTCGCCCTTTTCCTCAATCTCCTCTTCCGCATCGGCATCCGCCGGACTGTCACCCTCTCGATCGATCCCAAGGCGCCCGCGCTCGCGGACATCGCCAACTTCATCGAGCGCGCGGCCGGCGCCTGGGGCGCGCGGCGCGACGTCGTCACGCGCGTCGGCTTCGCGGTGCAGCAAGCGGTCGAGGCCATCATCGAGTTCTGCGACGTCACCGGACCGGTCGCGCTCGCGATGAGCTATGATGAGTTCGATATCGACGCCACGCTCACCTATGACGGCGTCGCCCTCGACCTGCCGGAATGGCCGCCCTCCCAGGAGGAAGTCCTCGAATCGGAAGAAGGCGCGCGCCGCCTCTCGGGCTTCCTGGTGCGCCGGCAGACCGACCGCGCGCGCAGCGCGCTGGAGCGCGGCACCGCCGTCCTCCGGCTGCATTTCAAGCATTAGATCCGATATTGCCTTCGCCCGCGCCCTCGCGCATCCATGCGGGACATGCCCAACAATCCGCCACCGGGCAGCGAGAAGACGGCGCCCCCGGTCCCATCGATGGAGCCGGGCTTCGTCCGCCTGCCCGACTCCGCCTCGCTCTTCCGCGCCCGCGCCGTCCGGCTCAGCGAGCTCGCGATCGGCCACCGCCTCGCCGCCTACCTCACCTTCCTCGCCGCGTTGGCGCGCATCCAGGAAAGCCTCGCCGCCTCCCCTCTCCCGCCCGCAGCACTCGCGGCGGAAGGCGCCCCGCTCGACCGCTCCCGTTTCGTTCCCGCGGAACCCGAGCGCGCCCTCGCCGACGCGCTCCTCGCCGCCCTCGCCGGCATCGCCATGCCGGAACCCGCCGCGGCCGCGCTCCGCCGCCTCCGGCAATCCGACGCCGCCTCGCGTACCGCGGCGCTGAAGCAGGCGCTCGCCACGCCCGCGCCCACCGAGGCACTTCCCGAGCACGCGCTCCTCTCCGCCGCGCTCCAGATCGCCTTCTCCCGCCGCGCCGCCGGCCTCGCGCCCGAAACGCTCTCCCCCGGCCCCGCCGGCGCCTGCCCTATCTGCGCCAACCCCCCGCTCGCCTCGCTCCTCGTCCGCTGGCCGGGCGCGCGCGGCGCCCGCTACTGCGCCTGCGGCCTCTGCGGATCCTTCTGGCTCTATCCCCGCATCACCTGCACGCTCTGCGGCGCGACCCAAGGCATCGACTATCACGGGATCGATGGCGATGCCGGCACGATCAAGGCCGAGAGCTGCTCGTCCTGCCGCCGCTACGTCAAGATCCTGCACCAGTTCAAGGATCCCGCGATCGAGCCGCTCGCCGACGACATCGCCTCCCTCGGCCTCGACCTGCTCATGCAGGAAACCGGGTTCGCCCGCGGCGCCGTCAATCCCTTCCTGCTCGGTTACTGATTTCCCTCAGCCGAACGCGTACGCGTCCATGCGGAGGAACCCGTATTCCACCGAGCTATGGAGGCGTTTAGCCTCCGCCGTTTCCCCGGCGGCGCCGAGCGCCACATAGAGCGGCAGCAAATGTTCCTCGGTCGGGTGCTCCTCGGCTGCGTGCGGCGCGAGGCGCCGATACTCCGCCAGCGGGTCGATGTCGTGGGCGCGGATGTGCGCGTCCATCCATTCGGAGAACTCACTCACGTCCGCCATTTCCGGCGCGTCGATGCCGGGCCGGCCGCGGCGGAAGCGGCCGAGGTCGTGGGTGAAGCTGCCGCTGCCGAGCACCAGGATTTCCTCGCTGCGCAGCCCGGCGAGCGCCTCGCCGAGGGCGAGGTGATGGCGCGGCCCGAGCGCCGTCTGCACCGAGAGCTGCACGACGGGAATATCGGCCGCCGGGTACGCGAGATAGAGCGGCACCCAGGCGCCGTGATCAAGCCCGCGCGCGCGGTCGATCGCCGGCGCGAAGCCCGCGCAGCGAAGCTGCGCCGCGATGCTCTCGGCGAGCTCCGGCGCCCCCGGCGCGGGGTAGGAGATCGCGAAAAGTGCGGCGGGAAATCCGTAGAAATCATGGATCGTCGCGTTGCGTGCGACCGCGTTCAGCATCGGCGCCGCGCTCTCCCAGTGCGCCGAAACGGCGAGGATCGCGCGTGGCCGCGGGAGGCTCGCCGCGAGCCCGGCAAGGAAGCGGCGCGCCGGTGTATCGCTGATCGCCGTCATCGGCGAGCCGTGGCTGACGTAGAGCGTGGGCATCATCGCCTGAGCCACCTTGCAAGAGGGAAGACCGCGGAACCGAGCTTTCTCCGTCCCGCTCAGGCGCGTTCGCGAAGCCGCGTCGGTGCAGTTTCGGCCTCCGCACGGTTTCGGGCAAGACGCTCGCCGAAGGCGCCAAGCGCCCTGAACGTCGGGAGCAGGCTCGAGCCGGTGTCGGTCAGCGCATAGACCTCGACGTCCGCCCGCTCGCCGTCGCATCTTGCGCGCGCTACCAGTCCCGCGCGCTCCAATTCGCGGAGATTGCGCGTCAGCTCCTTGGGGCTGATCCCCGGGACACTTCTGAGGAAATGATTGTAGCGCTGCGCACCCGCCACGAACAGGGAGCGAAGGACGAGCATCTTCCACTTGCCTCCGATGACGCGGATGGCGAGCTCGAGCGGGCACCGCACCGTCTCGGCGCCGTCGTCGCCGTTCAACCGGAATTCCCTCTCGTCCGAACCCGGCATTCACATACCTCGCGGTGCGTTGACGCTATGCGCGGAGGCTCCGAATCTCCGCTCAACCGTCCGGGGCCGGAGCGTACCGCGCCACACTGCGGCGCGGAAGAGACGTCGGGCTCAGCGTTCGGTCAAGGCAGCCGGCCGGAAACCAATGAGGGGATCGCATGAAAGTCGCATTGATCGGCGCCAGCGGGAATGTCGGGTCGCGCATTCTCGCGGAGCTCACCCGTCGCGGCCACGCGGTGACGGCGATCGTACGCCACCCGGAACAAGTGCCCGCCCAGCCGAATGTCGAGGCAAGGAGAGGCGACGCATCGGACGCGACGGCGCTCTCCGCTCTTCTTGCCGGACATGACGCCGTCATCAGCTCCGTCCGCTTTGCGGCGAGCGATCCGCGCAAGCTGATCGATTCCGTCCGAGCGTCCGGGGTCAATCGCTACATCGTGGTCGGAGGCGCGGGCAGCCTCGAGGTCGCACCGGGCGTGAAGCTCATGGAGAGCGAGGGCTTTCGCGCGGAATACAAGCCGGAAGCCGCGGCGGGCGGAGCCTTCCTCGATCTGCTGCGGCAGGAGAGCGAGCTGAATTGGACATTCATTTCCCCCTCCGCCCTGTTCGCGCCCGGCGAGCGGACGGGCAAGTTCCGCATCGGCGGGAACCAGCTCCTCTCCAACGAACAGGGCAGCCGCATCTCCTTCGAGGATTTCGCGATTGCGCTCGCCGATGAACTGGAGACGGGCGCTCACCCGCGCGACCGCTTCACGGTCGGGTACTAGAGCGGGATGGGTTCGCTGGCGCTCACCCGTCCCGCTCTAGGTGTTTATTTTCTCGCGTGATTCACGCCTTCGGTGATTCCACCTTCGGCGATCACGCTCTGGGGCACCAGCAGCTCGAAAAATTTGATGAGGTCGTCCACCACATACTCCGATCGGACGATCTCCAGCCCGGCTCCCGGGATGTGCGCCTCCGTGCGGCGATCGAAGCCGGCCCCGTACGCCCATGCCATCCAGGGCGCCCAGAGCCCGGCCACGAACCGCCGCACCCTGCCCCTCGGGCGCACATATTCCAGCAGCCGGATCCGGCCGCCGGGCCGCACGACCCGGCGAAGCTCCACGAGCGCCGGCCCCTGCTCGCTCTCGGGCAGCACGCAAAAGAGGAAGGTGGCCACGGCCGCATCGAACGAAGCGTCCGGCAGGTCGAGCCGCGTGGCGTCCATCTCCCGCAGCTCGACCTCCGCCCCGCATCTCCGCCGCCGCTGCTCCGCGCGCGCCAGCATCGCCGGGCTGTTGTCGATCCCCACGACAGACGCGCCTTGCGGGTAGTAGGGAATGTTCCGCCCGGTCCCGACGCCGGCGTCGAGCACCCGTCCGCTCAGCCCATCAAACAAAAGCGGCCGGATCCTGCGGTAGCGCATCCGCTCGAAGGGCCAGTCGAGCAGATCGTAGTACGGCGCGATGCGCTGGTATCGGGCAGGCTCGGACGGCATGACACACTCTCCCCCGGGGCGGCGATTGCGGTGCCACGGCGCTGCGCTGCACAATCCCGATCCGTTCTTTCACATCCTTCGAACCGGGGGCGCCGATGCGGGGCTGCAACGATCTCGAACGCCGCCCCGCCGGCGCCCCGACCTGACGGCATGGCAGCCTATTATGCCGCCACGGTCGCCGATTTCCTCGCCGCCGATCCGGGTTCAATCGCCGAGCGTCTCGCCGCCGAGCAAATCCGGCACTTCCGAGTGACCGACGCGGCGGCCATCGCGGCCTGGGAGACGACGATCGCGGTGCTCCGCGCCTCCCTCGCGACCCTCCCCACGGCGCGTACCTGGCGGCTTCTCCTCGAATATCCAATGCTCCGCCTCGGCAGGCGCATCGACGCGATCCTGATCGCCGAGCGCATGGTGCTCGTGCTGGAGTTCAAGGCGAACGCGAACGCCTTCGCCGCGGAAGACCTCCGCCAGGTCGAGGATTACGCGATCGACCTGCACGATTTCCATGCGCTGAGCCGCGCGATCCCGCTCGTGCCGATCCTCGTCGCCACCGAGGCCCGCGCGCCCGAATTCGAATGGCCGCTCGCGCTCGACGGGGTCGCGCCCCCGATGCGCGCCTCCGCTGCCTCGCTTGCCGACCTGATCGCGGCGCTCGATCGCCATTTCCCGCCGCTCGCCGCGCCCATCGACGCGATCGCCTGGGAGCGCGCCGCCTATCGCCCTGTCCCGGGAATTGTCGAAGCGGCCCGGATGCTCTACGCGCGGCACGATGTCGCCGAGATCGCAACCGCCCGCGCGGGCGCAGCCGAGCTCGGGCGCACCACGACCGCGATCGTCGAGGCGGTGCGCCGCACCGAGGCCGAGCGCCGCCATCTCGTGCTCTTCGTCACCGGCGTCCCCGGAGCCGGCAAGACGCTCGTCGGCCTCAACGCCGTCTTCGGCGCCGGCCGGGCGCTCGGGGCGGCCTATCTCACCGGCAACCCGACTCTCGTGCACGTGCTCCGCGAAGCGCTCGCCCGCGATGCCGGGCGCGGGCGGAAGGGGGCGCTTCGCGCCGCACGCCAGAAGGTCGAGGCGAAAATCCAGGCGCTCCCGAAATTCCGCGACCATTACGTCCTGCATGGCGATGAAATTCCGGCCGAGCGCGTCGTCGTGATCGACGAGGCGCAGCGCTGCTGGTCGCGCGAGTACGCGGTGCGCAAATCGCAAAGCCGCCTTCCCAGGCTCACCGATTCCGAGCCCGGCCACCTGCTCGAGATCATGGGGCGGCATCGCGACTGGGCGGCGCTCGTCTGCGTCGTCGGCGGCGGGCAAGAAATCCACACGGGCGAGGGCGGGCTCGCCGAGTGGGGAACGGCGCTCCGCGAGCGTGCGCTCTGGCAGATCGAGGCGGCCGGTGCTGCGTGCGAGGCCGCCGACCCGCGCCAGCGCCTCCCACGCCTTCCACAGCTCACCGAAAACGCAGCACTCGCCCTCACCGTGCCGATGCGCGCGATCCGCAACGAGGCCGTGCCCCGCTGGGTCGACGCCGTGCTCGCGAACGCACCCGAAGAGGCCCGCCGCATCGCCGGGCACGAGGGCGGCGTGCCGTTCCGGCTGACCCGCGATCCCGCCGCCATGCGCACTACCTTGCGCGCGCTCGCAGCCGGCGGCTGCCGCGCCGGGCTGCTCGCGAGCTCCGGCGCGCGCCGGCTGCGCGCGGAGGGAATTGGTGCCGAGCTCCCGCACATGGACGTCGCTGCGGTCACGCGCTGGTTCCTCGACCGCTGGCCCGACGTGCGCGCATCCGACGCGCTCGAGGTCCCTGCGACCGAGTTCTGCTGCCAGGGCCTCGAGCTCGACTATGTCGGCCTCTGCTGGGGCGGGGACCTCGTCCGCCACGGCGGCTTCTGGCAGGTGCGCGATTTCCGTGGCCGTAAATGGACGATCCCGCGCACCGCCGAACCCATCGCCAACGCGATGAACACGTACCGCGTTCTGCTCACCCGCGCCCGCTACGAGACGATCCTCTTCGTCCCGCCCGGCAGCACGGAGGACGAGACCCGCGAGCCGGCAATCCAGGACGCGATCGCCCGGTTCCTCCTCGATTGCGGCGCCCAACCCCTGGACGCCCCCCCGGACCGCGCCGGCCTTGTTGGCCGGCCTGAATTGGCGCAACGTGCCTTCCGCCTCCGCTGACGCGGGCCCGGATCCGTGGCCCCGCCCTTCGGCCGCCGATGCGCCGCGGAGCGCGCTTGCAGGAGCCCCGTAGGTTGGCCAGCGGATCGGTATGAGCAAGGGCAGGAAAACCGCCGCGAAGCGCGTCCGCCGCATCGCAATCCTGGTCGCGGTCCTCGCCCCCGCCGCCTGGTTCGTCCCTATCCCCACAGGCATCCTCGTCGCCTGCGGCGTCATCGACGTGCTGCGGCACCGCCGGATCACGGTGCGCCTGGTCGAGCAGTATTTCACCGGCAACGGCATCCTCACCTGGCTCCTCTCGCCCTTGAACCTGCTCGCCGACCTCCTCTCCCACCGCAATCCCGGCATCTCCACGCTCGCAAGCCTGCCTCCCGCGCACCGCGCCGAGATCGAGGCCTGCACCCGAGCGCTCGCCGAAAACGCCGAGCTCGTGAAGGCGCACGTCGCCAAAACCCTCGCCGCCAACCGCCGCGGCATGTTCACCTTCCAATGGTACGGCCGCCCGCAATCGCCGGAGATGCGCATCCCCGCCTTCGAGCGCGATTACCGCTACATCAAGACGATCGCCCTCTCGGTCTTCAACACGCGCGAGCGGACCTCCTGGCATTTCGGCCCGCTCCGCCTCACCTTCCGCGTGCTATTCAACCTCGACCCCATCGACAGCCGCGCCGTCTTCATCGAGGTGGACAACCGGATCCACTACTGGATCGACGACCCGCTCTTCATCTTCGATGACACCTTCTTCCACCGCTCGACCAACGACGTGGAGCAGGTGCGCTACTGCCTCTTCATGGACATCGTCCGCCCCAACCGCTGGGACGCCCTCTTCGATGTCGCGGTCCACGCCGTCAGCGTCATCTCGCGCTCCTTTCAGCGGATGTTCTACAAGAACTGGTCCTTCCTGCGTTAAGCGGCGGCGGCTTCCCTCTCGACTGTAACGCGTATCCGGCGGATGATGCGCAACCTTTACATTCCCTCTCTCCGCCCGGTCCCCCGATGATCCGCCGCCTCGTCCTGCTGCTCGCCCTGCTGCTGCCGCTGCCGGCCGCCGCCGCCGTCCTCAAGGTCGCGACCTGGAACATGGAGTGGTTCACCCTCCGCCCGGCCGGCGAACCCTCCCTCCCCGCCTCGGTCAAGCCGAAGCAACCGGCGGACATCGCGAAGCTCCGCGCCTATGCGAACATCCTGGACGCCGACGTGGTCGCGATGGAGGAGGTGGACGGCCCGGTCCCGGCCGCCGAGGTCTTCACGCCCGACCGCTACGTGCTCCACTTCACCGCCGACCACGTCGTCCAGCGCGTCGGCTTCGCGATCCGCCGCGGCATCTCTTTCACCGCCAACCCCGACCTCACCGCGCTTGATCCCTATCCGCCCTCCGCCCCCGAGCAATTGCGGAGCGGCGCCGACATCACGCTTCATCTCGGCGGCACAAATCTCCGCATCCTCGCCGTCCATCTGAAGACCGGTTGCTGGGAGGTCCCGCTCGACCAGCATCGCCCCGCGTGCGACGTGCTCCGCGAGCAGCTTCCCGTGCTGGAGCGCTGGATGGCAGCCCGCCGCGCCGCCGGCACGCCCTTCCTCGTGATCGGCGACTTCAACCGCGTGCTCGGCTCGGATGACGCCCTCCTCGCCGGGCTCGATCGCGTCACCCCCCTCGCGGTCGCCACCGAAGGCGTGCGCAACCCCTGCTGGGGCGGGCGCTACAGCACTTTCATCGACCAGATCCTGGCCGGCGACGCCGCCCGCGCCTGGATGGAGCCCTCCACCTTCCGCGTGCTCGTCTATCGCGAAACCGCGCCCATCTGGAAGGAACGCCTCTCCGATCACTGTCCCGTCATGGTCGATTTCAACCTCCCCGGCTAAGAACCTCCGATGCCGCTCACCCTCTTCGTCTCCGGCGCCTCCGCCGGCTTCGGCGCCGCCATTGCCCGCCGCTTCGTCGCCGACGGAAACCGTGTCATCGCCGCCGCCCGCCGTCGCGAGCGCCTCGCCGCCCTCCGCGAAGAACTCGGCAAGTGCCTGCTCCCCTTCCCCCTCGACATCACCGACCCCGCCGCCGTCGCCGCCCTCCCTGCTTCGCTCCCCGCCGGCTGGCAGGAGGTGGACGTCCTGGTCAACAACGCCGGCCTCGCCCTCGGCCTCGACCCCGCCCAGCGCGCCCAGCTCTCGGACTGGGACAGGATGGTGGCGACCAACGTCACGGGCCTCCTCCATCTCACCCACGCCTTCCTGCCCGGCATGTTCGCCCGCGACCGCGGCCACATCGTCAATCTCGGCAGCACCGCCGGCCGCTACCCCTATCCCGGCGGCCACGTCTACGGCGCCTCCAAAGCCTTCGTCGCCCAGTTCAGCCTCAATCTCCGCGCCGACCTCGTCGGCACCAATGTCCGCGTCACCGACCTCGAGCCCGGCCTCGTCGGCGGCACCGAGTTCAGCGCCGTCCGCTTCGGCGATCCCGCCCGCGCCGCCTCGGTCTATGCCGGCACCACCCCGCTCACCCCGGAGGACATCGCCGAGGCGGTCGCCTGGGTCGTCGGCCTGCCACGCCACGTCAACGTCAACCGCATGGAGATCATGCCGACCTGCCAGGCGCCCGGCCCGCTCGCCATCAAGCGCCGCGAGTCTTGAGTCAGGCCGCCTCCAGCCCGATCCTGGTCAGCTCCGCCATCGCCGCCGCGATCCCCGGCGCCGCCGCGAGCACCGGTGCCCCCCGTGCGAGCCCGCCCGCTTCTAGGAACGGGCTGATCAACCCTCCCGCCTCCCGCACCAGCAACAGCCCCGCCAGGCAGTCCCACGCATTGATGTGCAGCTCGGCATAGGCGTCCGTCCGGCCGTCCGCCACATACGCCAGGCCCAGCGCGCCCGACCCGCCGCGCCGCACCGCCGCACCCGCGGCGAGCGCGCGCCCGACGCACGCGAGATACCGCTCGCTCTCGACGCGCGTGGACCAGCCGATCTCGACCATCGCCTCGCTCATCTCCTCGGTCCGCGCGACCGTGATCCGCGCGCCGTTCCGGGTCGCCCCTTGGCCGGCCCGGGCGAAATAGAGCTCCCCGCGCACCGGATCGAGGATCGCGCCCAGCGTCATTGCGCCGCCGGCGAGGAAGGCGACCGAGACGCAGAAATGCGGCAGCCCCCGCACGAAGTTCGCGGTGCCGTCGATCGGGTCGACCACCCAGAGCCGCGCGCCGCTCCCCGCCGCCCCGCCCGCCGTCTCCTCGCCCCCAGTCTCCTCACCGAGAAACCCGTCGCCCGGAAATTCCGCCAGCAGCCGCCGCTTCAGCAGCCGCTCCACCGCCCCGTCCGCCGCGCTCACGAAGTCCTGCGGCCCCTTGCGCCCGACCGCGAGCCGCCCCGGCTCCGCGAGATAGGCGAGCACCTCCTTCCCCGCCGCCCCCAGCGCCGCCCGCAGGATGCCCTCGCGCGCATCGATCTCGCCCTCCCTCACGCGCGCTCTCCCCCGCCCCGCACGCTGCCGCGCTCCACGAGCGCCACCGGCAGCACGACCGGCGGGGCACCCGCTTCGGGTTCCTCCTCGCGCCCGAGCGCCTCCATCACCGCCGCGACCAGATGCGGCACCGACTGGCGAAGCGTCGTCAGCCGGTAGCCGAGCCAGGCCGCCTGCGGGATGTCGTCGAACCCAATCACGGAGAGATCCTCCGGCACCCGCAATCCCAGCTCGTGCCGCGCCCCGTCCATGAAACCCATCGCGATGAGGTCGGTTGCGCAGAAGGCCCCGTCGATATCGCGCCCCGCAAGCACAGGCCGCGCGGCGCGAAGCCCGGTCTCGTACCCGGTCGCCCCTTCCGCCCAGACCGCACAGCCCATCCCGCGCACCTCAAGCTCGGCCCGGAACGCCTCGATCCGCCGCACGATGCTCGCCGTGCCGCTCGCACTCCCGATCACCGCGAGCCGCCGACAGCCCGCCGCCACCAGCCGCTCCGCCGCCAGCCTGGCGCCCGACGCGTCGTCGCAGACGATGGTGTGCGCCGCAACCGCCGGCAGCGGCTTGTTGATGAGCACGACCCGCAACCCCGATCGCCGGCATTCCTCGACGATCGCGGTCGGCGGCGTGCCCGAGAGGATCACCACCGCGCGGGCCCGGAACTCGAGCAGCGTCTCGATCAGCGGCGCCACGTCCGCCCCGCGGCCATCGGCGTTCAGCAGCAGGCACTGCATGCCGGCCGCGAACAGCGCCTCGCTCAGCGCCGCCACCTGGCTGCCGTGGAAGGGTGTCGCGAGATTCGAGCCCACCAGCCCGACCAGGTACGACCGCGCCCGGATCAGGCTCTGCGCCAGCCGGTTGACCCGGTAGCCCATCGCGGCGGCCACCTCGATCACCCGGCTCCGCACCTCGGGCGAGACGCTCGCCCCCGGCGTGAAGGCTCGACTCACGGTCGAACGCGAGACCCGCGCTTCCCGCGCCACCGCGCCGGCGGTGACGAAGCGCCGCGATTCTGGCTCGCCCCGCCGGTTCATCGCGGGCGCGTTCCCGTTCGACCGGCCACGAATCCGTTGCACACGCGCCCAAACTCTCCCGCGCCCTCCCTGCCCTGTCAATCCGGCCGGCGCGCGCGCTCCCGCTCGTAAGAATCCCTTGCCGCCCGCACCTCCGCGCGCTCCGAGACCTCCGGCACGCCGACCTCCCACCAAGCCCCGCCTTCCTCTGTGCTCACCCCCGGATCGGTCTCGATCACCACCACAAACGTCCGCTCCGCCGCCCGCGCCCGCTCGAGCGCCCCCTCGAGCTCGCCGATCCCCCGCACCCGCTCGGCGATCGCGCCGAGGCTCGCCGCATGCGCCGCGAAATCGATCCCCGGCAGGGCCACATGCCGCGAGTCCGCGAGGAGGTTGTTGAACGGGGCGCCCCCGGTCGCGCGCTGCAGTCGGTCGATGCAGCCGAACCCGCCATTGTCGAGCACGACCAGCACGAGCTTGAGCCCGAGCATTACCGAGGTCGCGATCTCCGAGTTCAGCATCAAGTAGCTGCCGTCGCCGAGCAGCGCGAAGACCATAGCCTCCGGCCGCGCGAGCTTCACCCCGAGCGCCCCCGCGATCTCGTAGCCCATGCAGGAATAGCCGTATTCGAGGTGGTAATCGCCCGGAACCGCGCTCTGCCAGAGCTTGTGCAGCTCCCCCGGCAACCCGCCCGCCGCCGCAACCACGATCCCCTCCGCCCCGGCGGCCCGCCGGACCGCGCCGATCACCTCGGCGTCGCTCGGCCGCGCTCGGTTGGATTGCGTGCTTGCCCGCGCGACCACCCCCCGCCACGCCGCGATCTCCACTCCCGCCCGCGCCTCCCACGCAGCCGGCGCGCGCCAGCCTTCCAGCGCCTCGTCCAGCGACGCGAGCCCCGCCCCCGCATCGGCCACCAGCGGCAGGCCCGAATGCTTTGCCGCGTCGAAGGGCTGCACGTTGAGCCCGATCATCCGCCGCCCCGTCCGCCGGAAGAGCGCGCGCGAGCCGGTGGTGAAATCCCCGAGCCGCGTGCCCACGGCCAGGATCGCGTCGGCCTCTCGGGCGAGCGCGTTGGCGGCTTCCGTCCCGGTGACGCCGATCCCGCCCAGGTTGAGCCTATGCCCGGAAGGCAGCGCGCCCTTCCCCGCCTGCGTCTCGGCGAACGGGATCCCGTGCGCCTCGCAGAACCGCCCGAGCGCCGCCCCCGCCCCGGCATAGACCACCCCGCCGCCCACGATGACGAGCGGCGAGCGCGCCGCCCGCAGCGCCGAAGCCGCCGCCGCGAGCTCGGCCGGATCGGCGGGCGGGCGGCGGAACCGCCAGACATGAGGGGCGAGGAACGCGCGCGGGCAGTCGAAACCCTCCGCCTGCACGTCCTGGCAGAGCGCCAGCGTCACCGGCCCGCACGCGGCCGGATCGGTCAGCACCGAAATTGCCCGCGGCAGGGCCGCAAGAATCTGCTCCGGGCGGAGGATGCGGTCGAAATAGCGCGACACGGGGCGGAAGCAGTCATTGGCCGAGACCGTCCCGTCGGCGAAATCCTCCACCTGTTGCAAAACCGGATCGGGCCGGCGCGAGGCGAACACGTCCGCCGGGAGCAACAGCACCGGCAGCCGGTTGACATGCGCAACCGCGGCCGCCGTCACCATGTTGGTCGCGCCCGGCCCGATCGAGGTCGTGCACGCCATCATCCGCCGCCGCCCGGAAGCCTTGGCGAAGGCGATCGCGGCGTGCGCCATCGCCTGTTCGTTATGGCTGCGGAACGTCGGCAGCGCGTCCCCCGCTTGCGCGAGCGCCTCGCCGAGCCCGGCGACGTTGCCATGGCCGAAGATCGCCCACACGCCGGCGAAAAGCGGAACCTCGCCGGCCTCGGTCTCGATGCGCTGGGCAGCGAGATGCCGCACCAGCGCCTGGGCCATGGTCAGGCGGATCGCTTCCATGGATCGCCTCCTCCCCGCGCTTCTCCCGGCCGGGCGCAAGCGTCGGCGCCGCGGGCCAGGATTCTCGCCGCACACGCCTCGCACTCTCGCAGCCGCAGCACAAGGCGGCAGGCGCGCGCATGGTTGCGCCCGATGGACATGCCCCCCGCGTCGCTCCGATTGTTTGCTATTGTATGTTGTATGCTATGGTATTTTCTATTGTAAGGTCGGCGTCAGCGCCGTTCGCTAAGGCCGCCTGCCGATTTTCGAATGGTCCGATCATTCGGATGAATAGTACTATAATACATCTACGAAGATGATCGGGCCCGCGATGCAGCCAGGGCACGGCAAGTTGGGGGGGGACCGTCGGTCCCCCGCCCGGCGGATCAAACGGCTTTCTTGAGCGAAGGCGAAGCCTTGAAACGCACTGTCTTTCCGGCCTTCACGCGAATCGCCTCGCCGGTCCGGGGATTGAGGCCCTTGCGCGCCTTGGTCCGGCGCACGGTGAACGTTCCGAAGCTCGGCAGCTTGAACTTGCCGGTCTTCTTCAGTTCCTTGACGATCGCCCCCATCAGTTCGCCGGCGGCACGATTTGCCGCCACGCCCGAAAGCTCGGCGGATTCCTGGAGTACTTGGGCTATGAACGCTTTAGACATCGCACCCTCGTTGTTCGCGGAGCGCCACGCCGTGGCGTGCGCGTCGCCGCCATTTCGTTGGAGAAAATCGGCGCTCTCCCAAATTGTGCGCCGGACGGGCCTTTTAGAGTAAGAGAGGAGATTCGGCCAGCCCTTTTGATGAAAAATCTTGCGCGCACGAATTCCACCCGTCCCGCCACCGAATCCGCGGACGCCCGCTTCGCCGATCTCGACGCCTGGCCGCCGGAAACCGCGCTCGAAATGCTCTTGGAATCGCAAGCCTCCGCCGTCGCCGCGGTTCGGCCGGCGCTCGGCCCGCTCGCCGCCGCCTGCCGTGCGGCCGCCGCCCGCCTCGCCTCCGGAAAAGGCCGGCTTGTCTACACCGGTGCGGGCACTTCGGGGCGCATCGCTGCGCAGGACGCAGCCGAGCTCGGCCCAACCTTCGGCTGGGCCGCCGCACGCGCGCTGCTCCTGCCGGCCGGTGGCGCCGAATCGCTCGTCCGCGCCGTCGAAAATGCCGAGGACGACGAAAGATCCGCTTCCGATACCGTCCACCGCAACGCGATCGCGGCGCCGGACGTCGTCCTCGCCGTCGCCGCCAGCGGAACGACACCCTATACAGTGGCATTCCTCGACGCGGCACGCCGCGCCGGCGCGCTCACCATCGCCATCGCGAACAGTCCCGGAACTCCCTTGCTGAGCGCGGCCGAATTCCCCGTGCTGGTTGAAACCGGCCCCGAAGCGCTCGCGGGATCCACCCGCCTCAAGGCCGGCACCGCCCAGAAGGTCGTGCTCAACCTGTTCTCGACCCTCCTGATGATCCTGCTCAACCATGTCTATCGCGGCCGGATGGTCGATCTCGAGATCACCAACGCTAAATTGCGCCGGCGCGCGATCGGCATGATTGCCGAGCTCTCCGGCGCGACCGAGGAGGAATCGACGATCCTGCTCGCCCGCGCGCAGGGAAGCGTCAAGCGCGCACTCGTCCTCGCCAGGGGATTGACTCCCGAAGCGGCGGATCTTCTGCTCGCGCGGCATGGCGGGAATCTCCGTGCCGCACTCGCTTCCCTCGATCCTCCGTGACCGATCAGGCCATTCTCGCTCCGTTCCTGTTCGACGGAACGCGGCTGCTCCCCGACCGCGCGGTGATCCTCGAAGGCGATCGCGTCGCCGCCATCATTCCGCCATCGAAAGTTCCCCCATCGTTGCCGATCGCGCGCCCCGAAGGGGCCGCCTATCTCGCACCCGGCCTGATCGATCTGCAGGTGAACGGCGGCGGCGGCGTCCTCTTCAACGATGCGCTCAGCGAAGAAGGGCTCGCCCGCATCGCCGGCGCGCACCGCACGCTCGGCACCTCCTACCTCCTTCCCACGCTCATCAGCGGCAGCACCGAGCAGATCGAGGCGGCCCTCGACGCCGTCCGCGCCGCCATTGCGCACAATGTTCCCGGCATCCTCGGCCTGCACGTCGAAGGCCCCTTCTTCGCGCCCTCCCGCCGCGGCATCCACCCCGCCGGCGCGATCCGCCCGCTTTCCCCGCGCGACCTCGCCCTCCTCACCGCCCCCGTCCCCTTTCCTCTCACCCTGACCCTAGCCCCCGAGACCGTGCCCGAGCCGGCGCTCCGCGCGCTCGCCGCCGCCGGCGTCGTGCTCCTCGCCGGCCACACCGAGGCAACCCCGGAACAGATCTCTCGCGCCCGCGCCGCCGGCCTCGCCGGCTTCACCCACCTCTTCAACGCCATGCCGCCGATCGCAGCCCGCGCGCCCGGCCCCGCCGGCGCCGCCCTTGCCGATCGCGATTGCTTCGCCTCGATGATCGTCGACGGCCTGCACGTGCACCCCGAGCCGCTCCGCCTCGCCCTCGCCGCCAAAGGCCCCGGCCGCCTCTTCCTCGTCTCGGACGCCATGCCGACCGTCGGCTCCCCCCTCACCCGCTTCCGCATCGGCGAGACCATGATAAGCCTCCGCGAAGGCCGGCTCGTCGATGCCGAAGGCAGGCTCGGCGGCGCCCACCTCTCGCTCGCCGAAGCCGTGCACAACGCCCACCGCCTGCTCGCCCTCTCTCCCGAGGACTCGCTCCGAATGGCCACCGCCACCCCCGCCGCCTGCCTCCGCCTCACCGACCGCCTCGGCCTCATCGCCCCCGGCGCACGCGCCGACCTCACGCTGTTCGACGCCTCGCTCGCGCTGCTCGGGACCTTTCGTGGCGGCACTTTCTTCCCGGCCCCCGGGCGCCATTCGTGACCGGCCGCACCGAGGATGGCCGGTTCCCGCGCATGGTCCGCGCGGCGCGCCGCTTCCGCGACCGCATCTTCCCCGCTCACGGCCAGGAATTCGCCCGCCTCGCGGCGACCGGCCAGAATCCGGTAGCGCTCTTCATCACCTGTGCCGACAGCCGTGTGAGCCCGGAGATGATCACCGACGCGGCGCCGGGAGATCTCTTCGTCTGCCGCAATATCGGCAACCTGGTGCCCGCGTACGGCGAGATGCTGGGCGGCGTCTCGGCCGTCGTCGAGTTCGCCGTGAGCGCCCTGCACGTGCCGCACATCATCGTCTGCGGCCACTCCGATTGCGGCGCGATGAAGGCCCTCTGCGACCCCAGGAAACACGACCTGGACGGCATGCCGACAGTGAAGTCGTGGCTGCACAACGCGGAAGCGGCCGAGAGCGTCGTCCGCGCAATCGCCGGGGACCTGCCGGAGGCCGAGATGGTGGCCGCGCTGGTGCGGCAGAACGTGGCGCTCCAGCTCCAGCACCTGCGCACCCACCCCGCGGTGGCGGCCGCGCTGGCAAGCGGGCGCCTCCGCCTGCACGGCTGGATCTTCGATATCGGCGCGGGACGGGTCGAGGCCCTGGACGAGGCGACGGGACAGCCGGCGCCGTTGGAGGAGGCCGCCGATCAGGCGTGAACATGCGCATGCGGGCCGGTCCCGTGATCGTGCCGCGCGCCCGATTCCCGCACCGGCACCACATGCAGGCTGGCGTGGCGCACGCCGCGCTCCACCGTGATCGCGTCGGCGAGCGCCCGCACCGCGGCGAGCGGTCCCTTGAGCACCGAGACCTCGAGCGCGCTCTCGTGGTCGATCGGCACGCGCATCGCCGAGACGACGAGGTCGTGATGCTCGTGCAGCGCCCGGCTCAGCCGCTGCGCCAGCCCCCGCGTCTCGTATTCGAACACATAGCCGAGCACCGCCATGCAGAGCGTGTTGCCCTCGGCGGTTGCCTCGCGCGCCGCCGCGTCGCGGATCATGTCGCGGACAGCCTCGGACCGGCCGGCATAGCCGCGCCGCTGCATCAGCGCGTCCACCGTGCCCAACAGATCGTCGTCGATCGTGATGGTGATCCGTTCCATGCCCCGCCGATCGTCAGGAGCAGCGTACCGCCCCGGCGTCTTGCCCTTCAAGCGCGATTGACAATAGGACGATTGACAAAAATAGTATGATTGATCCTTGCATCCCATTCCCCCGAAAGCTCACTTGCGGAACGCGCTCAGACGCCTCTTCGACGACCGCCAAAGCGGCCTCGCCGCCAAGGTGGCCGGGATCTACGCGCTCCTGATCGCGGCCAACCTCGCCGCCTGGGCCTGGGCCTTCGCCTCCTTCCGCCATTACCCGCTGCTCCTCGGCACCGCCCTCCTCGCTTACGGCTTCGGCCTCCGCCACGCTGTCGACGCGGACCATATCGCCGCGATCGACAACGTAACGCGCAAGCTGATGCAGGAAGGCAAGCGCCCGGTCGGCGTCGGCTTCTTCTTCTCGCTCGGCCACTCGACCATCGTCGTGCTCGCCTCGGTCGGCATCGCCGCGACGGCGCTCGCGCTCAAGGGCCGGTTCGACCGTTTGCAGACGATCGGCGGCATCATCGGCACCCTCGTCTCGGCGCTCTTCCTGCTCGCCATCGCGGCGATGAACATCGTCATCCTCGCGACCCTCCTTCGCACCTTCCGCCGCGTCGCCGCCGGCGGTCGCTACGAGGAGGAGGATCTCAACGCACTGCTCGCCGGCCGCGGCCTGCTTGCTCGCCTCTTCCGCCCGATGTTCCGCCTGGTCCGGCAGAGCTGGCACATGTACCCGCTCGGCTTCCTCTTCGGCCTCGGCTTCGATACCGCAACCGAGGTCGGGCTGCTCGGCATCTCCGCCGCCGAGGGCGCCAAGGGCATGCCAATCTGGTCGATCCTCGTCTTCCCCGCCCTCTTCACCGCGGGGATGTCGCTCATCGACACCACGGACGGCATCCTGATGCTCGGCGCCTACGGCTGGGCCTTCCTCAAGCCGGTGCGCAAGCTCTACTACAACCTCACGATCACCGCCGTTTCCGTCGTCGTCGCCCTGCTCGTCGGCGGGGTCGAGGCGCTCGGCCTCATCGGCGACGAATTCGGCCTTCGCGGCCCCCTCTGGCGCGGGATGGACTCACTCAACGATCATTTCGGCACGATCGGCTTCCTGATCATCGGCATCTTCGTCGCGAGCTGGCTGGTCGCCGCGATCATCTATCGCGCGCGCGGCTACCACCGCCTCGACGTTGAGACCTGAGGACGTTGAGACCTCAGATGGCGAGCGCCCTCAGGCGCTCGCCTGCGAGACGAACTTGGTGACGAGATAGGCCTCGATCGCCTCGAGCCCGCCCTCCGAGCCGTAGCCCGAATCCTTGACGCCCCCGAACGGCACCTCCGGCAGCGCGAGCCCGTGGTGGTTGATCGAGATCATCCCCGTTTCCACGGCATTCGCGACCGCGTTCGCCGTCTTCGCCGAGCGCGTGTACGCATAGGCCGCCAGCCCGTAATTCAGCCGGTTCGCCTCCTTCACCGCATCGTCGATCTCGCGGAAGGGCGCGATCAGCGCCACCGGCCCGAACGGCTCCTCGTTCATCGCTCGCGCCGTCTGCGGCACGTTGGTCAGCACCGTCGGCTCGAAGAAATAGCCCTTGTTGCCGATCCGCTTGCCCCCCGTCACCAGCTCCGCGCCCTTCTGCACGGCATCGGTGATCAAGCCCTCCATCGCCGCCACGCGCCGCTCATGGGCGAGCGGCCCCATCTGCGTCGCGGGGTCGAGCCCGTCGCCCACCTTCATCCCCTTGGCCACGGCAACGAAACGATCGACGAAATCGTCGTACACCTTCTCCTGCACCAGAAAGCGCGTCGGCGCGATGCAGACCTGGCCGGCGTTGCGGAACTTGTTGGCCGAGAGGATCTTCGTCGCCGCCTCGATATCGGCGTCCTCGAAGACGATCGCCGGCGCGTGCCCGCCGAGCTCCATCGTCACCCGCTTCATATGCGCCCCGGCGAGGGCCGCGAGCTGCTTGCCGACCGCGGTCGAACCGGTGAAGGAGATTTTCCGCACGATCGGGTGGGGAATCAGGTAGCTCGAAATATCGCCCGGCACGCCGAAGACGAGGTTGATCACCCCCTCCGGCACGCCGGCGTCGGCATAGGCGCGCACCAGCTCCGCGCACGAGGCCGGCGTCTCCTCAGGCCCCTTGATGACGATCGAGCAGCCGGCGGCGAGCGCGGCCGAGATCTTCCGCACCGCCTGGTTGATCGGGAAGTTCCACGGCGTGAAGGCCGCCGCGACGCCGATCGGCTCCTTGACGACGAGCTGGTAGATCCCCGCCGCCCGCGCCGGCACCACCCGCCCGTACGCCCGCCTCGCTTCCTCGGCGAACCACTCGATGATGTCGCCGGCAAGCGTGGTCTCGCCCCGCGCCTCCGCCAGCGGCTTGCCCTGCTCGGTCGTCATGATGCGCGCGATCGGCTCGATCCGCTCGCGCATCAGGCTCGCCGCCTTGCGCATGATCTTCGCCCGCTCGTACGCGGAGATTTTACGCCAGGTCTCGAAGCCCTTGGCCGCCGCGGCGAGCGCCCGGTCGAGATCGGCCTCCTCGGCGTGCGCGACCTTGCCGATCGGCTCGCCCGTGGCGGGGTTCAGGACCGCGATGGTCTTGCCGGCCGCGCTCCCGCTCCAGGTTCCGTCGATGAACAGCGAGACATCGGAATACATGGGCTTCCCCTTCCGTCAGCGCGCGGGCGATCGTGCCCCGCCGGCAGCCGCATCATGCCCCGCCCGCCCTGCGCGGTCGAGACCGCAGCGGTTCGTCCCCTGCTATCGAAGGAATCTAAACGGGCTCGGTATCGAGCGCGTAGCCCGCCGCCCGCACCGTGCGCACCACGTCCTGCTCGCCCGGCCCGTTGAGCGCCCGGCGCAGCCGGCGGATATGCACATCCACCGTCCGCGGCTCGACATGGATGTCTGGCCCCCAAACCGCGTCCAGAAGCTCCTCGCGGGAGAACACCCGGCAGGGGTGCTGCATCAGGAACTCGAGCAGCCGGAACTCGGTCGGGCCGAGATGCACCGCGCGATTGCTGCGGCTCGTCCGGTGCTGTGCCAAGTCGAGCGTGATGTCGTGGAACCGGAGCTGGCCCTTCGCCGGCACCGCGCCGGAGCGACGCAGCAGCGCGCGCATCCGTGCGAGCAGCGCGTCCACGCTGAAGGGCTTGGTGATGTAGTCATCGGCGCCGATATTGAGCCCGCGCACCGCGTCCTGGTCCTCGCTCCGCGCCGTCACCATGATCACGGGCAAATCCCGCGTCGTCGGCCGGCGCCGGATCTGCCGGCACACCTCGATCCCCGACATCACCGGCAGCATCCAGTCGAGCAGCACGAGGTCCGGCCGCGCTTCGGAGATGCGCATCAGCGCCTCCTCGCCGTCCCCCGCCTCCTCGACCCGGAATCCCTGCTTCTCGAGGTTGTAGCGCAGCATCGTCGCCAGCGCCGCCTCGTCCTCCACCACCAGAACGAGCGGTTTGCCGAGCCCGTTCAGCGCCTCGCCCATGCCGCCTCTCTCACGCCTCCGGGCGCTCGATCGCGAAAGCGGAGCTCACGCCCTTCGGCCGCTCGTCGGGGAGCACTTCGCCGGTCGCGGCATAGTACACGGTCTCGGCGATATTGGTCGCATGGTCGCCGATCCGCTCGAGGTTCTTGGCGATGAACAGAAGATGCGTGCAGGACGTGATGTTGCGCGGATCTTCCATCATGTAGGTGATCAGCTCGCGGAAGATCGCGGTATAGAGGTCGTCGATCAGGCGGTCGGACCGCCATACCTCGATCGCCTTCGCCGGATCGTTCTCGCTCGCCGCGTCGATCACCGTCTTCAGATTCTGCTGGACCATCCGCGCCATCGACCCGAGCCCGGTCATACTGAAGGCGAGCGACGATTGCGAAAGCACCATGCTCCGCTTCGCCGCATTGACCGCGTAATCGCCGATCCGCTCCAGCGCCGCCGTGATCTTGAGCGCCGCCACGATCCGCCGGAGGTCGCTCGCCATCGGCTGGCGCAGCGCGAGCAGCCGGATCGCGAACCGCTCCACCTCGCGCTCCAGCGCATCCACCTGCGGGTCCATCTCCACGGCCCGGGTCGCCGCGGTCGTGTCCCGATCCACCACCGCCGCGGACGAAAGCGCCACCTCGCTCTCGACCAGCCCGCCCATCCGGGCGATCAGGTCGCCGAGCCGCACCAGCTCCTGCTCGAAGCTCTTGACGATATGTTCCGCCGGTTCCGACATGATCAACCAAACCGCCCGGTGATGTATTCCATGGTGCGTTTCTCGTGCGGCGCGGTGAAGATCGTCGCCGCCGGCCCCACCTCCACCAGCTCGCCCAGATAGAAGAAGGCCACCTGATCGGCGCAACGCGCCGCCTGCTGCATGTTATGCGTCACCAGTGCGATCGTGAAATCCTGCTTGAGCTCGTCCACCAACTCCTCGACCTTGAGCGTGCTGATCGGGTCGAGCGCGCTGGTCGGCTCGTCGAGCAGGATCACCTTCGGCCGCACCGCGATCGTTCGGGCGATGCACAGCCGCTGCTGCTGCCCGCCCGAGAGCCCGCCCGCCGGGCTCCCCAGCCGATCCTTCACCTCGTCCCACAGCGCCGCCCGCGTGAGCGACCATTCCACCCGCTCGCGCATCTCGCCCCGCCCGAGCCGCTCGTGCAGCTTCACGCCGAAGGCGATGTTGTCGAAGATCGACATAGCGAACGGCGTCGGCTTCTGGAACACCATTCCGATCTGCGCCCGGAGCACGGTGAGGTCGAGGTCCGGCTCGAGGATGTTCTTCCCGTCGAACATCACCTCCCCGGTGGCCCGCTGCCCGGGATAGAGGTCGTACATCCGGTTCAGCACCCGGAGCAGCGTCGATTTGCCGCACCCGGAGGGCCCGATCATCCCGGTCACCCGCCGCTCGGGCAGATCGAGGTTCACGTGCTTGAGCGCCTGCGTCCCGCCATAGAAGAAGTCGAGGCCGCGGATCGCGATCCTCGTCTCGCCCGGCCCGCCGCCGGCCTGCACGCCCACGGCCACCCTCACCTGTTGTGCGGAACTGTCGTTCATCGGCGGGACCTTACGGGGACCCGGCGACGCCACTATTGCAGAACCGTGAAGCCTTGATGACAGAGCCCCGACGCTATCCCCTACTCCGCCGCCTTGTCGGCTGCCTTCTCCAGCTCGACGATCCTGAGATAGGGCCTCAGCGTCTTCCACCCCTGCGGGAAGCGCGCCCTGGCGTCCGCGTCCGAAAGCGCCGGCGAGATGATCACCGGCTCGCCCGGCTTCCAGTTGACCGGCGTGGACACCTTCTCCCGGTCGGTCAACTGGAGGCTGTCCACCGCCCGCAAAATCTCCTGGAAGTTGCGCCCCGCGCTCGGCGGATAGGTCATGGTCAGCCGCACCTTCTTCGCCGGGTCGATCACGAACACGCTCCGCACCGTCACCGTCGGGTCGGCCAGCGGATGCACCATGTCATAGAGCTTCGATACGGTCTGATCGGCGTCGGCAACGATGGGAAAATTCACCTTCTGCCCCTGCGTCTCCTCGATATCCTTCTCCCACCCCTGGTGGCTGGAGGCAGGATCGACCGAGAGCCCGATCACCTTGACGTTCCGCTTCGCCCATTCCGGCTTCAGCCGCGCCGCCTCGGCCAGCTCGGTTGTGCAGACGGGCGTGTAGTCTTTCGGATGGCTGAACAGGATGCCCCAGGAATCGCCGAGCCATTCGTGGAATCTGATCCGCCCCTCGGTGCTGTCCTGCTCGAAATCGGGGGCGATCTGCCCAAGCTGAATGGCCATCCTTCCTCTCCTCCTGACCCTCGCCGCCGGGCGCCGGCCCCGGCTCGCTCCGCCCCATATGAGGGTCCGAAACGGCGGCTGCAATCGAGCCGCTTTCTCTCTTTTCCCCCACCCCGACAGTACCTACGATCCCCCGAACCCCGTTACGGGAGAACAAGTTGCACCGCGCGCTCCTCTTCCTCGCCCTCCTCCTTCTCCCCCTCCTCCCGATCCATCCCGCCGGCGCCGCCGGCACGCTGCGCTACGGCATGCAGGACGACCCGGACGCCCTCGATCCCGCGCAAAGCGGCAGCTACACCGGGCGCGTCGTCTTCGCCGCGATGTGCGACAAGCTCATCGACACCAACGCCCAAATGCAGTTCGTGCCCCAGCTCGCGACCGCCTGGCGCTGGAGCCCCGACAATCTATCGCTGACCCTCACGCTCCGCCCGGGCGTGCAATTCCAGGACGGCACGCTGCTCGACGCCGCCGCCGTCAAGGCCAACCTCGAGCGCTACCTCCACGCCTCGTACTCGCTTCGCAAGGTCGAGCTCGGGCCGATCAGCGCGGTCACCGTGATCGGCCCGAGCACCATCCGCCTCACCCTCTCCCACCCCTACGCGCCCTTGATCGCCGTCCTCGCCGACCGCGCCGGCATGATGCTCTCGCCCACCGCGCTCGCCCGCGCCGGCAAGAACATCGCCCTCCATCCGGTCTGCGCCGGGCCCTTCAACTTCGTCGACCGCGTCGCCGAGGACCACATCACCCTCGAACGCTTCGGCGGCTACTGGAACGCCAAAGCCATCCATCTCGACCGCATCATCTACCGCATGATCCCCAACGCCGCCGTACGGCTCGAGAACCTCGAAGCCGGCACGCTCGACATCGCCGAGCAGATCCCCCGCCCGACATCCCCGAGATGCTCCGCCACCACGACCTCAAGCTGATCTCTTCACCGGCGCTCGCCTACGCGACCATCTCCTTCAACCTCGACCATGGCCCCGCCGCCGACACCCCGCTCGGCAAGGACAAGCGCGTGCGCCAGGCCCTCGCCCTCGCGATCGACCGCGCCGCCCTCAACCAGGTCGTCTTCAGCGGCCAGTTCATCCCCAACAACCAGACCGAGGTGCCGCACAGCACCTATTGGGACCCCGAATTCCCGGTCGAACCCGCCGATGCCGCCGCAGCCCGCAAGCTCCTCGCCGCCGCCGGCCACCCCAGCCTCGCCTTCACCCTGCTGACCGACAACACCCCCACCGACCAGGAGGTCGGCCAGGTCCTCCAGTCCATGGCCGCGCAAGCCGGCTTCCACATCTCGCTCCGCCCGATGGACGCGAACGCCGAGGTCGCCGCGGGGCGCGCCGGCAACTACCAGGCCGCCCTCGTCTTCTGGAGCGGCCGCTCCGACCCCGACTTCAACCTCTCGATCTGGCTCGCCTGCAACGGCTTCCTCAACTGGGGCCATTACTGCAGCAAGCCCTTCGACTCGCTCCTCACCGCGGCCCGCTCGACGACCGACATCGCCACCCGCCAGGCGCTCTACCGCAAGGTGGTCGCGACCTACCTCGCGGACGTTCCCCACCTCTTTCTCTACAATCTCCGCTGGCTCTGGGGCGCCACCACGCGCCTTTCCGGCTACACGCCCGAGCCGGACGGCCTCTTCCGCCCGCAAGGCATTTCTCTCTCGCAATGAGCGCGGGCGCGATCGCCCGCTTCCTCGCCCGCGAACGCCCGCGCCAGGAGGAATTCCTCGCCGCCCTGGTCCGCGCGCCCTCCGACAATCCGCCCGGCGACTGCGCCCCGCACGCCGAGCGCGCCGCCCGCCTCCTCGAAGCGCTCGGCTTCGCCGTCGAGCGCCATCCCGTCCCGCCCGACCTCGTCCGCGCCAACTTCATGCAAACCGCGACCAACCTCGTCGTGCGCCACGCGTTCTCCGCCGGCGGCCCCACCATCGCGCTCAACGCCCACGGCGACGTCGTCCCGCCGGGCGAAGGCTGGACCCACGATCCCTACGGCGCCGAAATCGCCGAGGGCTGGCTCTACGGCCGCGGCGCGGCCGTCTCGAAATCCGACTTTTCGACGTTCGCCTTCGCCCTCCTCGCCCTAAAATCCCTAGACCTGCCCCTCCGCGGCACGGTCGAGCTCCACCTCACCTACGACGAAGAAGCCGGCGGCGAGATCGGCCCGGCCCTCCTGCTGCGCGAAAAAATCTCCCGCCCCGACCTCGCGATCGCCGCCGGCTTCTCCTACGCCGTCGTGACTGCCCACAACGGCTGCCTCCATCTCGAAGTCACCGTCCACGGCCGTTCCGCGCACGCGGCCCTCCCCGCGAGCGGCATCGACGCGCTCGAGGCCGCAACCGCGATCCTCTCCTCGCTCTATCGAAGCCGCGCCGCCCTCGCCGCCCGCACCTCCGCCACGCCCGGCATCGGCAGCCCGCAACTCACGGTCGGCCTCATCTCGGGCGGCATCAACACCAACGTCGTCCCCGACCGCGTCACCTTCCGCCTCGATCGCCGGATCATCCCCGAGGAAGACCCCGGCTTGGTCGAGGCCGATCTCCGCGCCCAGATCGCCGCCGCGTCTCCCCACGCCCGCGTCGAAATCCGCCGCATCCTCCTCGCCAGACCCCTCGTCCCGCTCCCCGGCGGCGAACGCCTCGCCGCAACCCTCTGCGCCCACGCCACAAAAATCATGGGCGAGCCTATCGCCACCACCGGCGTTCCCCTCTACACGGACGCCCGCCACTACGCCGCCGCCGGCATCCCGGTCGTCCTCTACGGCGCCGGCCCGCGCACGATCGAGGAGGCCAACGCCCACCGCGCCGACGAACGCCTGCCGCTCGCCGATCTCCATAAGGCAACCGAGATCATCGCCCTCACCCTCGCCACCCTTCTCACCTCCTAGCGCCGATGCCCCCCTATCCCCGCGACATGACCGGCTATGGGCGCCACACGCCCGATCCCGCCTGGCCCGGCCAGGCACGCATCTGCGTGCAGTTCGTCATCAATTACGAGGAGGGCGCCGAGAACAACATCCTCCACGGCGATCCCCACTCCGAAGCCTTCCTCTCCGAGATCGTCGGCGCCGCGAACTGGCCCGGCCAGCGCCACTGGAACATGGAATCGATCTACGAATACGGCGCGCGCGCCGGCTTCTGGCGCCTCTGGCGGCTCTTCACCGCGCGCCAAATCCCCATCACCGTCTTCGGCGTCGGAACCGCGCTCATGCGCGGGCGCGAGCAGGTCACGGCGATGCAGGAAGCCGGCTGGGAAATCGCCTCGCACGGTCTCAAATGGATCGAATACAAGGACATCCCCATCGAGACCGAGCGCGACCACCTCCGCCAGGCCATCGCACTCCACGAGGAAATCACCGGCGCGCCCCCGCTCGGCTTCTACCTCGGCCGCTGCTCGATGCACACGCTCGACCTCGTAATCCAATCCGGCGCTTTCCTCTACTCCTCGGACAGCTACGCCGACGAGCTCCCCTACTGGATCGGACGACACCTCATCATCCCCTACACGCTCGATGCGAACGACATGCGCTTCGCCACCCCGCAGGGCTTCAACTCCGGCGATCAGTTCTTCACCTACCTCAAGGATTCCTTCGACACGCTCTGGCGTGAAGGCGAAGAAGGCCAGCCGAAAATGCTCAGCGTCGGCCTGCACTGCCGCCTCGCCGGCCGGCCCGGCCGCGCCGCCGCCCTGGCCCGCTTCGCCGACTACGTCCTGAGCCACCCCGGCGTCTGGCTCGCCCGCCGCATCGACATCGCCCGACACTGGCACGACAAACATCCGCCGATCACATAAGAAAAGGCCAAGCCAGGGGCTCTGCCCCTGGACCCCACCGAGGGGCTCTGCCCCTCGGACTCCCCGGCAAAGGCGGAGCCTTTGCAATCCATTAATTAAAACGTTCGGGGGTCTGGGGCCTCCAGGCCCCAGCGGGGTCGCAAGGGGCAGAGCCCCTTGCCGGGGTCGAGGGGCAGCGCCCCTGCGCTTTCAAAATCCTCCTTGATCTATAGCGTAACCCAGACGGTCAACAGGCGGCGCGCATGGTGGCACGAAACGGCGAGCGGGGAGCGGCGGATCGTGTCGTCTATCGTGCAATCCTTGCCGCGATCACCGACCATCGTCTGGTGCCCGGCACGCGCCTGACCGAGGACCGGCTTGCCGCCGCCTTCGGTTGCAGCCGCACGATCGTTCGTCAGGCGCTTCAGCTATTGGTGCACGACCGGCTGCTCGAGCAGCTTCCGAACCGCACCGCGGCCGTGGCGCGCCCCGGCTTCGATGAGGTGCGCGAGGTCTTCGCCGCCCGCGCAACGATCGAGGTGCCGCTCGTCGCCGCCGCCGCCCGCCGCGCCGGTCCTGACGGCATCGCAGCACTCCGGCGCAATATCGAGGAGGAGGAAGCCGCGACCGCGGCTGGCGATCGCCAGGCCGAGCTTCGTCTCACCGGCGAGTTCCATCGCCTGATCGCGACCATCGCCGGCAACCGCACGCTCGCCGGCTTCGTCGGCCAGCTCGTCTCGCGCACGGCGCTGATCCTCGCGCTCTACGAAACCGCCGGCGCGCCCTCCTGTTCCAAGCACGACCACGGCGCCTTGCTCACCGCCATTGCCGCTCGCAAGGAGCGCGACGCGCAGAGCCTGATGGCGGCGCACCTCGCGCGGCTGGAGGCCGGGCTCAAGCCGCGTCCGGCCCCGCGAGAGCTCGATCTCGCGGCGCTCTTTGCGCCGCGCCACCGCCGCGCGGCGCCATATGCGCGAGGAAGCCGCGATAGGGCTTGATCCCCGGCAGCGCGAGGTCGCGCCCCTTGCTCGTCGTGAGCCCGAGCGCGCCGAGCGCCTCCGCGAGCTTCACCGCCGCGCCCACCCCGTCGATCACCGGCACGCCCAGCTCGTCCGAAAGCGCGGCGGCCAGATCCGCCATGCCCGCGCAGCCGAGCACGATCGCCTCCGATCCGTCCTCGGCGAGCGCCCGCCGGCACTCCGCCGCGATCACGCCCCGCGCATCGGCGGCAGGATCCGCCAGCCCGAGCACCGGCAGATCCGTCGCCCGCACGCGCCGGCACCGTCGCTCCATTCCGTAGGCGAGCACGAGGGTCTCGGCGATCACGCGCGTGCGCGCGAGCGTGGTGATCACCGAGAAGCCCGTTGCCACCAGGCTCGCCAAATGCATCGCCGCCTCGGCGATCCCGATCACAGGCGCCCGCACGATCTCGCGCGCGGCGAGCAAGCCCGGATCGCCGAAGCAGGCAATCACGTGCGCGTCCACGCCTTCCGCCTCGCCCACGCGCACCGCCTCGAGCACGCCGATCGTGGCGATCGCCTCCTCGTAATGCCCCTCGATCGAGACCGGCCCGGTCGGCGCCGTCACCGGCACGATCACCGTTCCGGCCGCCGCCGCGGCCCGCGCCGCCGCCGCGATCGTCGCGGTCATGCTCTCGGTGGTGTTGGGGTTGATCACCTGGATCCGCATCGCCCGTCCGTCTCGTTCACCTCATCCCCCGGGGGCCGCCGCCGCGGCGCGGGCGCACGGATATACAATTCTACTGCCAACTTGCATACAATAATTGCGCTCCCGCCAAGCCCGGTGCTAGCGTTCCTGGAGGACGACGCAGCTCTCGCCGGCCACAAGAGAGCGCGGGGAGGAACGGCCTTCTGCCTGCAAAAAGGGGAGGCACGGATGAATCGAGCTTCACTGAAACGCCGCCACCTGCTCGCCGCCGCGGGCGGGCTTGCCGCCGCCGCTACCGGGCTCGCCCGCCCGGCGATCGCTGCGATGAAGACCTTCCGCGTCGGCGTGCTCGGCGTGATGAGCGGGCCGGACGCCGCCTGGGGCCTGCACAACAAATATTGCGCGATCGCCACCGCCAACATGTACAACGCAGCCGGCGGGTTCGAGATCGGCGGGGACAAATACGGCATCGAAGCGGTCGCGATGGACGATCAGCTCGATCCCAAGATCGCCGTCGCCGGCGCGGAAAAGCTCACCCAGGAGGATGGGCTCCGCTACGTCATCGGCCCGAACGTGGACACCACCGCGCTCTCAATCAAGCCGGTGATGGATCGTAACAAGGCGATCTACATTCCCTACGCCTTCAACAAGACGCTCTACACGCCGCCGGCCGAGAATGCGATCCTTGGCATGATCGCCTCCTACGAGGCGGGACCGATCATCTATAAATACCTGATGCAAACAAAAGGCATCAAGACGATCGCCTTCCTCGCCGCCAACGAGCCCGACGCGCTCAACCAGCAGCAATCGGGCGTCGCCGCCGCCCAGAAGCTCGGCCTCGACGTCCTGGTCAAGGATGCAACCTACCAGGCCAGCTCCACCGATTTCTTCCCGGTCGTCTCGCCGATCGTCAAGAAAAAGCCCGACCTCCTCGTCTTTTCCGGCGTCGCCCCGGCAACCGCGCCGCTCCTCATCAAGGCCGCCCGCGTGCTCGGCGACAAGGGGCTCCTCTCCACCGAGACCGCGCAGGACATCAAAATTCTGAACGAAGGCGCGGGTAAATACGCCGAAGGCTTCATCTCCGTGGGCGGCGCCTCGACGCCCTCGATCCGCTCCGCCTACATGGAGCAGTTCGTCAAGGAATACGCCAAGGCCGCCGGCCAGTGGGACGACGAGGCCGGCACCAAGGTCTACGCCCTCGAAATGATCCTCCACACCATCGCCAAGGCCGGCCCCGCCGCGATCGCCGACACCAGCCTCTACAAGGCCGCGATCGACGGCTTCGCGATGCCCAACCCCTTCCTCAAATCGGCGAGCACGCTCAAATATGTCGGCACGGAATATTTCGGCCAGAAGCGCCAGATCGGCGTGCCGATGGTGGTGAACGAAGTGAAGGACGGCGCGTTCGAGACGCTCTTCGTCGGCAGCGTCGCCTGACGCCCCGGACAAGCGCGCCGCCGCTCCCCGGCGGCGGCCTCCCGCTCTAGGCACGATGGCGCAGATCCTGATCGATGGCTGCGTGCTCTCCGCAAGTTACGCGCTGATCGCGCTCGGCATCACGCTCATCTTCTCGGTCATGCGGTTGCTCAACTTCGCCCATGGCGAGCTCTTCATGATCGGCGCCTTCATGGTCTACTACGTCTACGGCGTGTTCCACCTGCCCTTTGCCGCCGGCCTCGTCGTCGCGGCCCTCGTCCCCGCCCTGATCGGCGCCGGCTTCGAGAAATTCCTCTTCCGCCGCGTCATGCGCATCGCGACACGCGAGGAGAACGCGATGCTGCTGGCCGTCGGCACCGCGATCCTGCTCGACAATGTCGCCCTCTTCCTCTTCGGCGAGGAGCAGCACGGCGTCCCCGAGACGGTCTCGGGCGTGCTCCAGATCGAAGGCGGCTTCCTTCCCTACCAGCGCCTGGTCGTCGTCATTCTCTCGCTCGCGCTGATCGCGGCCCTCCTTTCCTTCGTCCAATATTCCCGCCCCGGCCGCGCGATGCGCGCGCTCGCCCAGGACCGCGACGCCGCACTCCTCATGGGCGTCGATGTCGATCGCACCTCGATGCTCGGTTTCGCGATCGGCGCCGGCCTCGCCGGTCTCGCCGGCGGCCTCCTCGTCACGATCCAGGGCGTGAACGCAGGGATAGGCGTCGATATCTCGATCAAGGCCTTCATCATGATCATGATCGGCGGCGCCGGCGTCGTTAGCGGCGCCGTCCTCGGCGCGCTCGTGCTTGGCTTCGCCGAATCCGTCGGCTACTCGCTCCTCCCCGGCTCCGAGACCTACCTCCTCATCTTCATCGCCCTCGTGCTGTTCCTGATCGTCCGCCCGCAGGGCATCATGGGCCACCCCTGGGGTTGATGCGCGGGCCGCCCACCCTCGCCTCCTTCGCCCTCTTCGCGGCCGTGCTGCTGCTCGCGGTCCCGCTCGCCCTCGCCGGCCAGGGATACTGGCTCACCGTGCTCACCACCGCCGCCCTCCTCGCCTTTGGCAGCCTCGGCGTCTGGCTCACCTTCTCGATCGGGCGCATCAACATCGCCCAGGGCGCCTTCGCGCTGATCGGCGGCTATGTCGTGGCGATCCTCGGCACGCGCTATCATGTCTCCTTCTGGCTCGCCCTCCCGGTCGCCGTCCTCGTCTCGATGCTCGTCGCAACCCTCGTCGGCTGGCCGATCCTCCGCCTGCGCGGGGTTTATTTCGCAATGATCACGCTGAGCCTCACCGAGGTCGCAAGCCTCGCCTTCCTCAACGGCGGCAGCTTCACCGCCGGCGCCTCCGGCATCACCTCCATCCCCCGCCCCGCCCTCCTTTCCTCCTCGCTCGCGATCTACATCGCCTCCGCCCTTCTTCTCCTCGCCGGCATCGTCATCGTCTGGCGCTTCGCCGTCTCTCCCGCCGGCGCCGTCTTCCGCTCGCTCCGCCAGGGCGAGGAGCTCGCCGCCTCGCTCGGCATCGACATCGCCCGCTATCGCCTCCTCGCCTTCGTCGCTTCGTCCGGCATGGGCGGCGCCGCGGGCGCAATGTTCGCCGCCTTCCAGCAGAACATCTTCCCGACCAGCTACACCGTGAACGACAGCGTCAACTTCATGCTCTACTGCTTCTTGGGTGGCCTCCAATCGGTCGCCGGCCCGGTCGTCGGCGCCTTCCTCCTCGTGATCGCCTTCCAGCTCCTCTCGGCGATCCAGAGATTCCAGGCCCTGCTCTACGGAATCTTCATGATCGCCGCGATGCTCTTCTTGCCGAACGGGCTGATGAGCCTGCCGCATATCCTCGCAGCGCGCCGGCGCCGCGACGAATGAGCCTGCTCGCGATCGAGGGCGTGACGCGACGCTTCGGCGGCCTCATCGCCGTCAACAATGTGAGCTTCCGCGTCGAGGCGGGCGAGATCCTCTCCGTCATCGGCCCGAACGGTGCCGGCAAGTCCACGCTCTTCAAGCTCATCGCCGGCTTCGTCAAGCCGACCGCGGGCCATATCCTCCTTGACGGCAACCGCATCGACGGTCTCCGCCCGCACGCCATCGCCGCCCGCGGCCTCGTCCGCACCTTCCAGGAAACCACCGTCTTCCGCGAGATGACCGCGCTCGAGAACGTCACCGTCGCCCATCATCTCCGCCGCCGCGCCTCGATCGCGGCCGAGCTCCTCGCCACCCCTTCCGTCCGCGCCGAGCAGAAGGAATTCCTTTCCGACTCTCGGGAAATCCTCGCCCGCCTCGGCCTCGCGGGGCTCGAAAACGAGCTCGCCCGCAACCTCCCGCACGGCCATCTCCGCGCGCTCGGCATCGCTATGGCGCTCGCCATCCGCCCGCGCGTCATCCTCCTCGACGAGCCCTTCACCGGCATGAACTCGGAGGAGACCGAGCGCGCGGTCGAGATCGTGCGCACCATCCGCGCCGGCGGCGTCACCGTCGTCCTCGTCGAGCACGACATGGGTGCGGTGATGCGTATCAGCGACCGCATCGTCGTCCTCAATTTCGGCACGCTGATCGCCTCCGGCCCTCCTGCCGCCATCCAGCAGGACGAAACGGTGATCGACGCCTATCTCGGCCGCGCCGACGAGATCGCGGCGTTATGACCGACTCCTTCTTCTCCGTTTCCGATCTCGTCGTCCGCTACGACCGCGTGCTCGCCGTGCGGAAGGTCTCCCTCGCCTGTGAGGCCGGCAGCGCCATCGCGCTCATCGGCGCCAACGGCGCCGGCAAGACCTCGACGCTGCGCGCGATCACCGGCCTCGTCCGCCCCGCCTCCGGCGAGATCCGCCTCGAGGGCACGCGCATCGACGGGCTTCCGCCCGCCGCCATCGCCGCCCGCGGCATCACCATGGTCCCCGAAGGCCG
Organism: uncultured Pseudomonadota bacterium; assembly: GCA_963745975.1. Classification (GTDB taxonomy): domain Bacteria; phylum Pseudomonadota; class Alphaproteobacteria; order Acetobacterales; family Acetobacteraceae; genus JAKAWQ01. The sequence goes on along the minus strand of CAVUZJ010000002.1, from coordinate 265,348 downwards.
CCACGTCTTCCCGCTGATGAGCATCCGCGACAATCTGCTGATGGGCGCCTATCTCCGCCGCGATCCATCCGCCATCCGCGCGGACTTCGACCGCTTGCTCGACCGCTTTCCCCGCCTCGCCGAACGCATCAATCAGCAGGCCGGCACGCTCTCCGGCGGCGAACAGGAGATGGTCGTCGTCGCGCGCGCGCTGATGGCCCGCCCACGCCTCCTCCTCCTCGACGAGCCCTCGCTCGGCCTCGCGCCGAAAATCGTCGCCGACATCGCCGCCCTCATCCTCTCGATCATCCGCGACGACCGCGTGAGCGTCATCCTCGTCGAGCAGAATTCGCGCATGGCGCTGCGACTTTCCCATCGCGCCTACGTCCTCGAGACCGGCCGCGTCGCCCTCTCCGGCCCCTCATCCGAGCTCGCCGAAGACGACCACGTCCGCCGCCTCTATCTCGGCGCCTCGCAGTAAAGGCCAGGGGGACGCTGTCCCCCTGGCCCCCCTGCCAAGGGCTGAGCCCTTGGTCTTTCTCGCGACGCGGCGATCAGATATCCGCGTAAACGTGGCTCTCCGCCGCCGCGCCCGGGTGCGTTACCGCGCCGTAGCAGGCGGGCCCGACGAGCTCGGCGTATTTCCAGAGTGCTCCGCTCCGGTAGTCCGTCTTGCGCGGCTGCCAGGTGGCGCGGCGGGCGGCAAGCTCGGCTTCCGGAAGCGCCACGTCGATGCTGCCTTTCTCCGCGTCGATGATGATGCGGTCGCCGCTCTTCAAAAGCGCGATCGGCCCGCCGACTGCTGCTTCGGGCCCGATATGGCCCACGCAGAACCCGCGTGTGCCGCCCGAGAACCGTCCGTCGGTGATCAGCGCCACCTCTCCGCCCATGCCTTGGCCGTAGATCGCGCCGGTGGTCGAGAGCATCTCGCGCATGCCGGGTCCGCCCTTCGGGCCCTCGTAGCGGATCACGATCACGTCGCCCGTCTTGTACGCGCGCTCCTGCACGGCCCGGAACGCGTCCTCCTCGCAATCGAAGCAGAGTGCGGTGCCGTCGAAGCGGAGCGATTTCAGTCCGGTGATCTTCACGATCGCGCCGTCGGGCGCGAGGCTGCCCTTGAGCCCGACCACCCCGCCCGTCTGCGAGATCGCCCGCGACACCGGATAGACGACGTCCTGGTCGGTCGGGAACACGACGTCCTTCAAATTCTCCGCCATCGTCCGTCCGCTCGCGGTGAGGCAGTCGCCGTGCAGCAGCCCGGCGTCGAGCAGCGCCTTGAGGATCACCGGGATGCCGCCGATGCGGTGCACATCGAAGGCGACGTATTTTCCCGCGGGCTTGAGGTCCGCGATATAGGGCGTGCGCCGCATGATCGCGACGACGTCGTCGAGCGTGAAGCGGATCCCTGCCTCGTGCGCGATCGCCGGCAGATGGAGCCCGGCGTTGGTCGAGCCACCGGTCGCGCCGACCACCACGGCCGCGTTCTCGAGCGCGCGCAGCGTCACGATATCGCGCGGCCGGATGCGGTTCTCGAGCAAGCTCATCACCGCACGCCCCGATTCGACCGCGAACCGGTCGCGGTCCTCGTAGGGCGCCGGCGCTCCCGCCGAGCCCGGCAGCGCGAGCCCGATCGCCTCGCTCACCGTCGCCATCGTGTTGGCGGTGAATTGTCCGCCACACGCGCCCGCCGACGGGCAGGCCGCGCACTCCAGCTCGTGCAGCTCTTCGTCGCTCATCTTGCCGGCCGCGTGCTGTCCCACGGCCTCGAACACGTCGACCACCGTCACGTCGTGCCCGTGGAAGCGGCCGGGCAGGATCGAGCCGCCGTACATGAAGACGCTCGGCACGTTGAGCCGGAGCATCGCCATCATCATCCCGGGCAGCGACTTGTCGCAGCCGGCGAGCCCTACGAGCGCGTCGTAGCAATGCCCGCGCATCGTGAGCTCGATCGAATCGGCGATCAGATCGCGCGAAACGAGCGAGGATTTCATCCCCTGGTGGCCCATGGCGATGCCGTCGGTCACGGTGATGGTGGTGAACTCTCGCGGGGATCCGCCCGCCTCCGCAACCCCCTTCTTGGCCGACTGCGCCTGGCGCGAGAGCGCGATGTTGCAGGGCGCGGCCTCGTTCCAGCAGGTCGCGACGCCCACCAGCGGCTGGTGGATCTCGTCCTCAGTCATTCCCATCGCGTAATAATAGCTGCGATGCGGCGCGCGGTCCGGCCCTTCGGTGACGTGGCGCGAGGGCAGCCGAGACTTGTCCCAGCGTTTTTGCAGCATTGGCGTTTCCTCCGTTGGGCGGGGCTGAAAGATTCAGGCGATGCGGCGGAGCGCCGCCTCAAGCCGGGCGAGCTCCGCCTCGGCCGCGGCGAGCCGCTCGCGGTTCTCCTCGACGACTTCCTCGGGCGCGCGGCTGACGAAGGCCTCATCGGCGAGCTTCTGCTTGAGCCTTGCCGCCTCGCGCCCGATCTTGCCGCGCTCGCGGTCGAGCCGCGCGCGTTCTGCCGCGAGATCGACGATCTCGGCGAGCGGCAGGATCACCGTCGCCTCCTCGACGATCGCCTGCGCCACGCCGCGCGGCGGCGCGCCCTCGATCGGCCTTATCTCTGAAACCCGTGCGAGCCGCCCGATCGCCTCGCGCCAGCGCTCGGCGCGCGCGAGCGTCGCCGGCAGCGCGTCCTTGAGCAGGATCGGCGTGCGCGTCGCCGGCGGAACGTTCATCTCCGACCGCACCGTGCGCACTTCGCCGATCAGCCGCACCAGCCACTCCAGCTCCGCGCGCGCCGCCTCGGCATCCGCGACGGGCACGGGCGCCGGCCAGGCCGTGCGGATCAGGCTGCCGGAAGGTCCGTAGCCCAGCCGCTCCCAAAGCTCCTCGGTCGCGAAGGGCGCTGCCGGGTGCAGCAATCGCAGCAGCGTCCCGAGCACATGCGCCGCCGTCGCCCGTACCTCCGCCGCCTCCTCTCCGCCCGCGGCAAGCGCGGGCTTGGCGAATTCGAGGAACCAGTCGCAGAACACGTGCCAGGCGAAGCGGTAGCAGGCGGCCGCGTACTCATCGAAGCGGTAAGCCTCCAGGGCGGCCGTCGCCTCTTCGGTCGCACGGTTGGCGGCGTCCAGCACCCAGCGGCAGAGCGGGAGCGCCGCTGCCTCCGGCCGGAAGCCCGGATCGGGGCGGATCCCGTTCATCTCGCAGAAGCGCGCGGCGTTCCAGATCTTGGTGACGAAGCTCCGCGCCGCCTCGACCCGCGCCGGCCCGAGCTTGATGTCGCGCCCCGGCCCGGTGAGCTGATTGATGCCGAAGCGCAGCGCATCTGCACCGTATCGATCGATCAGCTCCAGCGGATCGATGATGTTGCCTTTGGACTTCGCCATCTTCTGCCCGTGCTGGTCGCGCACGAGCCCGTGGATATAGACGGTACGGAACGGCACGTCATGCATGAAGTGGTGGCCCATCATCATCATTCGGGCGACCCAGAAGAAGATGATGTCGAACCCCGTCACCAGCACGTCGGTCGGGTAGTAGCGGCTCAGCTCCTTCGTCTCTGCGGGCCAGCCCAGCGTCGAGAAAGGCCAGAGCGCGGAGCTGAACCAGGTGTCGAGCACGTCCTCGTCCCGCCGCAGAGCCGTTTTCTTTCCGTAATGAGCTTCCGCCGCCGCCGCGGCCTCCTCGTCCCCCTCCGCGACGAAGATCGTTTCGTCCGGTCCGTACCACGCCGGGATGCGATGGCCCCACCAGAGCTGGCGGCTGATGCACCAGGGCTCGAGGTTGCGCATCCAGGCGAAGAACGTGTTCTCCCACTGCTTCGGCACGAACTCGGTTTTTCCCGATTCCACCGCCGCGATCGCGGGCTTGGCAAGCTCCACCGCGTTGCAGAACCATTGCCATGTCAAGAGCGGCTCGATCGGCACGCCCGAGCGGTCCCCATGCGGGACCTGGTGCACATGCGGCTCGGACTTTTCCAGAAGCCCCAATTCCTCGAGCCGCTCGACGATCGCCCCGCGCGCATCGAAGCGATCCCGCCCATCGAGGCCGCGCAGAAACCGGCGCTCCGACGAAACTTCGACAAAGGGCTCGATCTCGTCGAGCCTCACCTTCGCCTCGCGGTCGAGCACCGAGGGCATCGCGAGCCCATGCCGCTCGCCCACCCTGAAATCGTTGAAGTCATGCGCCGGCGTGATCTTCACCGCCCCGGTTCCCTTCTGGGGATCGGAGTATTCATCGCCGATGATCGGGATCCGCCGCCCCACCAGCGGCAGGATCGCCTCCCGCCCGATCAGCGCCAGGTAGCGCGGATCTTCCGGATGCACCGCGACCGCGACGTCGCCCAGCATCGTCTCCGGCCGCGTCGTCGCAACCGTGATGAACGCCCCGTCCGCGTCCGCGATCTGGTATCGGATGTGCCAGAGCGTGCCCTTCAGCTCGCGGCTCTCCACCTCGAGGTCCGAGATCGCGGAGCGGAATTTCGGGTCCCAGTTCACCAGCCGCCGCGCGCGGTAGATCAGCCCCTCGCGGTAGAGCGTGATGAACACGCGCCGCACCGCCTCCGAGAGACCCGCGTCCATCGTGAAGCGTTCGCGCGGCCAATCGAGCGAGGCGCCGAGCCTCCGCAGTTGGCGGCTGATGGTCCCGCCCGATTCTTCCCGCCATTGCCACACCCGCGCGACGAACGCCTCGCGCCCCAACTTCTCGCGGCTCGTTCCCTCCTCCGCCAGCTTCCGCTCCACCACCATCTGCGTCGCGATTCCGGCATGGTCGGTGCCCGGCTGCCAGAGCGCGTCGCGCCCCTGCATCCGCCGCCAGCGGATCAGCGTGTCCTGGAGGGTGAAGGTGAGCGCGTGCCCGATATGCAGGATGCCGGTGACGTTCGGCGGCGGCACGACGATCGTGAAGGGTCGCGCCTCGCCCTCCGGCCGCGCGGCGAAGGCGCCGCTCGCCTCCCATTCGGCATAGCGCCGTCCCTCGATCGCCGCCGGGTCGTAATTCTTCTCCAGCATCCCGGATGCTTTCGCTCGCCGCGCGCACCAGCGCAAGTGCAACCCGTGCTACGGAGCGATGCGTCCGAGCACGCGCTCGATCTCCGCGCGCACCAGCCGTTCGACCAGCCCGGGCAGGTTCGCGTCGAGCCAGGCCTTGAGCAGCGGGCGGATCTCCTCCCGCACCAAATCCTCGATCGTCGGCCCGCCATGGTGCACGAGCGTCCCGCGTTCGCTCGCCAGCCGCTTGACGAGGCTGCCCACCGCCGCCGCGGCCAACGCCGCGGGCTCGGGCGCCATCAACCGGACCTCGCTCGCCGCCTCCTCCTCGCCCATCCCCCGCCCCACCTCGCCCGGTTCCTTGTCCGCGGCGCCGTGCCGGGCCTCCGCTGCGCCCGCCTCGGTCGCGACTTCCTCCACCGGCGCGGAGACCATCATCGAGCTGTCGAGGACCAGCACGTCCTCCGGCCGCGGCTGCGCCGGCGCCGCGACGGGCGCCGCCGCAGGTGCCGCCTCATCCTCGTTCAGGATGCGCCGGATCGAGGCGAGGATGTCCTCCATCGAGGGCTCCGCCGGCCCGCCGCCCCCCGGCTTGCCCGGCAGATCAGAGCCTGCGCTCATCCTTGGCCGCTCATTGTTGCCCTCGCCTTCTCGTTCCTCAATGCTGCGCCGGCGCCCCCGTGGGCACGGTCGGCGGAACGGGCGGCGGTGCATACGTGCCCGGATTGGCCGGCCCGCCGGTGCCGAAGAGCGCATCGCGGACCGAGTCATAGTACGCGTCCTCGTTGTAGTACGGCACCGGCAGCTTGAGGTCGCGCGCCGTAAGCCGCCCGATCGCCTCCGCCACCCCGTAGGACGCCGTCACCATGCTGGCGAGGTTCTGCACCAGCGTCGTCTCCGCCGTCAGCAAGTTCTGCTGCACCTGCAAAACGTCGAGGGTGGTCGCCGTGCCGACGATCGCCTCGCGCTCGGTGCCTTCGAGCGCAATCCGGTTCGCCTTCACCGCCGCTTGGCTCGAGGTGATCGCCGCCTGCGCCGCCACCAGCGTCTCCCACGCCTGCGAGGCGGACTGCACCGCCGAGCGCCGATCGTATTCCAGGGTCTGCACGGCCGCATCCTGGTTCTGCTTGGCCTGGCGGATGGTCGCGTACTCGCCCCCGCCCTGATAGAGCGGCACCGCAAGGTTCGCCGTCACCGACCAGCCGCGGTAATTATTGTCCGGAATCTGCGGGTTGTTCTCGGCATAGGCGCTGGCCTGCACGTTCACCGTCGGCATCAGCGCGGAAAAGGCGAGCGAGACGGCGTTCTTCGCCGCCGCCAGCGTGAAGAGCTGATAGATCACCGTCGGGTTGTTGTTGGCGGCGAGGTTGTCCGCCGCCGACTCCGAATTCACCGGCAGCACAAGCGGCTGCGGGTCGCCGAGCTTCGCCGCCGCCGGCGATCCCACCTGCTGGAGGTAGGTCGCAAGGGCGGTCTGCAGATCGCCCTTCGCCGTCTCGAGCTCGGACTGGCCCTGTGCCAGCCCGGCCTCCGCCTGTGCCACGTCCGTCTGCGTCAGCTCGCCAACCCGGAACCGGTCCTGGGTCGATTCGAGCTGCTCCTGCAGCACTTCGACGTTGTTCTCGTTCACCGCAACAAGCGCGCGGTTCTCGATCACCCCGACATAGGCTGAGATCACGTTGTCGAACACCGTTCCCTCGGTCGCGATCAGCTGCGCGCGCTCCGCCCGCACCTGGTTCTCGGCCTCGAACACGCTCGCCTGCGTCTTGCCTCCCTGGAAGATCGGCTGCGTCACGGTCGCCTGGCCGGTCAGGGTGTCTCGGTTCAAGTCGGTCGTCTCGGTGCCACCGGGCGTGAAGAAGGTCGGCCCGACCTGCGTGATCTGGTTCTCGCTCTGGTATCCGGCGCTCCCGTTCACCACCACCGTCGGCCGCCAGCCGGAGAGCGCCTTGGGCACGTTCTCGTCCACCGACCGCAAATTGGCCCGCTCCTGCAGGAGCTGCGGGTTGGTGTCGTAGGCCTCCACCAGCGCCTGCTCGAGCGTGGTCGGGATCGACCCCGCCTCCGCCTGCGCGCGCGCGCCCCGGGGCAGGAGGGCGGGGGCGAGGGCGAGCACGAGGCCGAGGGCCGTGCCGCAACGTACGATCGTCCTTCGCATCCCCGTTGCGTCCCCTCTCCAACGCCCGCCCCGCCGGCGTCCGTACGCTCGAAGCGAAGCACCATCTGCCATACCAGCCCCTATGGCGCCAAGGTGTTACGCTCCGCGATTCATCTTCAAGCCAAATTGCTCTAGAAAGTGAACGTTGGCGGAGGAACGAGCGCCGGCAGGAGCGGCGTCCCGCAGTCGAAAGCGCTCTGGATCGCGAGCCCGCCCACGCTCGGCCGCGCCACGATCGCCCGGTGCACGGCCTCCCCGCTCGCCAGCACGGTGACCAGCCGCCCGCTCTCCCGGCTGAGCTGCTCGCCGATCGCGGCCGGGATCCGCTTCACGGCCCCCTCGATGAACACGATGTGCCAGGGCGCGCCCGCCGGCCAGCCGGCGGCGAGCTTCCCTTGCGCCAGCTCGACCCCCGGTGCTGCGCGCGGCAGCACCGCACGCGCCACCGCCAGGAGCCGCTCGTCCTCCTCGAGCGCGGTCACCGCCGCGCCGCATGCCGCCAGCACCGCCGCCCCGTACCCGGTCCCCGCGCCCACGACCAGCGCCCGCTCGCCGCTCCGCGGCTCCGCGAGCTGCACCAGCCGCGCCAGCACCAGCGGCTCCATCAGCACGCGCCCGCAACCGAGCGGCACGTCCTCGTCCACGTAGGCGAAAGCCGCCAGCCGCTCCGGCAGGAACTGCTCCCTCGACAGGCGCCTCATCGCCCCCAGAATTCGCGGGTCGCTGACCCGATTCGGCCGAAGCTGGCTGTCCACCATGTGCATGCGCGCGGCGGCAAAGTCGAGAATGGTCTGGTCCATGGAATCCCGGAACGAGCGGAGGGGCGAAGACAATCGCGAGCGTTCATAGCCTGTCCCGCACGCGCCCCGCCACCCCGGTCCGTCCGGCTTGACCTCTCCTTCGGCCGCAGCCGATATACGTTTGGTCCCTTGGGCCTTCCCCAGGGGCCCCGGGTCCGGTGGCAGAGTGGTCATGCAGCGGACTGCAAATCCGCGTACGTCGGTTCGATTCCGGCCCGGACCTCCAAAGCGCCGCCCGCCTCCGCGCGCCGCCCCAACGACAAGCGCGAACGCGCAGACAGTGAGCCGGGGAGGGCGGCCTCCCCGATCCGCAGACTTAGTCCCACGGGGGCCGTCCCACGGAGGAGGAACCGGGCATCGTGCGCGCGCCAGCCTCAGGAGGTTTGCCGAAAACTCCGCCGCTCGGCGCCTTCCTTCGGCCCGTCTCGCTCATCCTCCTCGCCCTCGTCGGCGCAAGCGTGCGCGCCGCCGCGCCCCAGCCCTACCTCGTCACCCTCGCGCCGACCGGCATCGCCCCTCTCGACGCGGCCCTCGCCGCCAGCTCGACGCTCATCACGCTGCGCACCGCGGCCCCGGTCGGCCCCTTCGCCCTGACCCTACGCGCGCGTAACGATGAGGCCCGCTTCCGCGCGGCCCTCGAAAGCTTCGGCTACTACGACGGCACCGCCCAGATCCGCATCGCCGGCCACCCGCTCGACGATCCCAGCCTCCCCGCCATCCTCGGCGCCGCGCCCGCCTCGCCGCCCGTCAACATCATGGTGCGCTTCACGCTCGGCCCGCTCTTCCATCTCGGGCAGGTCGCGATCCACGGCACGCTCCCCGTTGAGGCCCGCGCCGCGCTGCATCTCGCCCCCGGCCAGCCGGCGCTCGCCGCCGACGTCCTCGCCGCCCGCACCCGCCTCCTCGCCGCGCTGCAAAGCGAGGGCTACGCGCTCGCCAAGGTCTCCGAGCCGCTGGCGATCCTCCATTCCACGTCCCGCACGCTCGACATCACCTTCACCGTCGCCACCGGCCCGCGCGTCGATCTCGGCCCGATCGCCATCACCGGCCTCAAGACCGTCAACGAATCCTTCGTCCGCCGCCGTCTCACCGTCCATCCCGGCGAGCGCTTCGATCCTGCCAAGCTCGCCACCGCCCGCCAGGACCTCGCCTCGCTCCCCGTCTTCGCCGCCGTCAGCGTCCAGCCCGCCACCGCCACCAACGCCCAAGGCCAGCTCCCGGTCACCTTCAACCTGGCCGAACGCCCGCTCCACGTCGTGAGCATCGGCGCCTCGTACTCCACCGATCTCGGCATCGGTCTCACGGCCGGCTGGGAGGACCGCAACCTCTTCGGCAACGCCGAGGACCTCAAGCTCTCCGCCGGCACCACCCTCGGCGGCACGGCGGTCACCGGCCTCGGCTACAACCTCAACGCCACTTTCACCAAGCCCGACTTCCTGGTCCGCAACCAGACCCTCACGGTGAGCCTCGGCACGGTCGACCAGGACCTCGACGCCTACGACCAGATCGCCGTCACCGGCAGCGTCGGCCTCTCCCGCCCGCTGGCCCCCCATCTCACCGGCAGCATCGCCGTTGCCGCCGAGCAGGAGCAGATCACCCAGAACGGCCTCACCAACGACTACACGATCCTCGGCATCCCGCTCGGCCTCGCCTACGATTCCACCAACAGCCTGCTCGAGCCGACGCGCGGCGTCCGCGCCGCCTTCACCCTCACCCCCACCTATTCCTTCGGCTCGCCCGCCACGCCCTTCGTCCTCGCCCAGCTGGGCGCCTCGACCTATCTCGATTTTTCCCGACTCGCCGGCGAGAAGCCCGGCCGGAGCATCCTCGCCTTGCGTGCCCTCTTCGGCACCGCCTTCGGCGCCGATCTCGCCGACGTCCCCGCCGACAAGCGCTTCTACGGCGGCGGCAGCGGCACCATCCGCGGCTACAAATATCTCTCTATCGGCCCAACCTTCGCGGACGGCTCGCCCGAGGGCGGCACCGCGATCGACGCCGGCACGATCGAGCTTCGCCAGCACGTCTGGGGCAACTGGGGCGCCGCCGCCTTCGTCGATGCCGGCCAGGTCAGCGCCGAAGGCACGCCCTTCTCAGCCCCCGTCCGCATCGGCGCCGGCGGCGGTTTGCGCTACTATACCCCGATCGGCCCGATCCGGCTGGACGTCGCCTTCCCGCTCGAGCGGCTTCCGGGGGGAGACGCGTTCGAGCTCTATATCGGCCTCGGCGAGGCTTTCTGACCGATGCGGCGCATCGCCAAACTTCTTTTCTTCACGCTTGCCGGCGCCCTCGGCGCCGCCGTGTTCCTGCTCGCCGTCGTCCTCCTCGGCGCCAACACCCAGCCCGGCCGCGAAGTCCTCGGCTGGCTCGTCCCCCGCCTCACCGGCGGCGAGGTGCGCGTCGAAGGCCTCTCCGGCAGCTTCCCAAGCGCGCTCCGCCTCCGCGCCCTCACCCTCGCGGACGGCTCCGGCCCCTACCTCACGGGAAGCGACGTCGCGCTCGACTGGCAGCCGCTCCGGCTCCTCCACGGCGAAATCGCCGTCGACCGCCTCACCGCCGCCGAGATCGATCTTCTCCGCCTCCCCAAAGAATCCGGAAAGAGCTCCTCCAAGCCCACGCCGCTCCTCGTGCGCTCCTTCGCCATTGCCCGCCTCGAGCTTCCCGCTTCCCTCGCCGGTGCCGCCGCCAGCCTCGCCGTCAGCGGCTCGCTCGCCGAAGGCGCCGACGGCACCCAATCGCTCTCGCTCGACGCACGCCGCCTCGGCCACGGCGGCGGCACCTACCGCGTCTCCGCCCGCCTCACCCCCAGCGACGTCGCCCTCGATGCAAATCTCTCCGAACCGCCCAAAGGCCTCCTCTCGAGCCTCGCCGGCCTGCCCGATCTCGGCGCGATCCGGCTCAACGCCTCGCTTTCAGGCCCCCGCTCCGCCATCGCCACCCGCGTAGCACTCACCGCCGGCCCGCTTTCGGCCAACGCGCGCGGCACGATCGACCTCGCCCGCCACGCCGCCGACCTCGCGGTAGACGCAACCGCTCCGGCCATGCAGCCCCGCCCCGGCATCTCCTGGCAGGGCGTCTCCCTCCACGCCCGCCTGGCCGGCCCCTTCGCCACGCCCACCCTGGCCGGCAATCTCACCATTGAAAACCTCGCCGCCGCCGGCGCCGGAATCGCCCGCATCGAAGCCGCCCTGCGTGGCAACGAAGGCACCGCCCATCTCGCCGCCACGCTCTCCGGCATCCTCCTGCCCGGCCCCGCGCCCACGCTCCTCGCCGCCGCGCCGCTCACCGTCACCGCCGAGGCAAATCTCGCCGCCCCCGGCCGCCCCGTCTCCTTCACGCTGCGCCATCCCCTGATCGCGGCTTCCGGCACGGTCCAAACCGAAGGCGAGCAAAAGCTCGCCGCCACGATCGCCCTCCCCGACATCTCCCCGCTCGCCGCGCTCGGCGGCATCGCGCTTTCCGGTCAGGCCAGCCTCAAGATCGACGCCGCCCGCCAGCCCGCCGGCCTCGCGCTCGACCTCGCCGGCGGCCTCGCCCTCACCGCCGGCATGGCCCCACTCCCCGCCCTCCTCGGCCCCGCCCCGCATGTCTCGCTCGCCGCCCGCCTCGCCAACGGCACCGTCACCCTCCGCCACCTCGCTCTTTCCGGCGCCGCCCTCTCCTTCGGCGCGTCCGGCACCGCGAGCCCCGAAAGAGTTGCCCTCGCCTGGAATTCCTCGCTGCAGAATCTCTCCGCCCTCACGGCCGGCGTCACCGGCGCCCTCGCCGCCAAAGGCCGAATTGATGGTCCCACCGACGCGCTCGCCCTCACCGCCGACCTCACGGCCACGCTCGGCGCCGCCAACCTCCCTCCCGCTCCCGTCCACGCCCATCTCGGCGTGCACGGCCTCCCCGCCGCGCCCTCGGCCCAACTCACCGCCGAGGGCACGATCGCCGGCGCGCCCCTCCGCCTCGCTCTCTCCGCCGCCCGCTCGCCCACCGCGCTCACGCTGGCGATCCATGAGGCGGACTGGAAAAGCGCCCACGCCGAAGGCACCCTCGCCCTCGCCCGCGCCGGCGGGCCATCCGGAAAACTTTCCTTCTCAATCAAAAACCTCTCAGACTTCTCTCAACTTCTCTCCTCACCCCTCCACGGCTCGCTCGCGGGCAGCCTCGCCGCCGCCTCCGCCCACCGCCTCACGCTCAATCTCACCGGCGAAAGCCTCGCCGCCAGCGGCGCCTCCGTCGGGCGCGCCATCCTCGCGGCAAGCCTCCTCGATCCGCTCGGCGTCCGCCGCCTCGAAGCCCGCCTTGCGCTGGCGAACATCGCGGCCGGCGGCATCTCCGGCGCCTCCGCCACCCTCTCCGCCGCCGGTCCGATGAACGCGCTCGCGTTCAGCCTCGCCGCCGCCGGCCCCGATCATGCGAGCCTCGCTGCCACCGCGACCCTCGATCCCGCTTCCAGCCAGGCCCGCCTATCCGCCCTCACCGCCTCCTGGCACGGCGCCGCGCTCCGCCTCCTTGGCCCCGCACAAATCGTTTATTCCCCGGGTATTACCTTGGGGAACCTCAGATTTGCGATGGCAGGCGCCGAGCTCTCCGCCAACGGCAGCCTCGAGCCGCACCTCGCGCTCAGCCTCGCCGCCCGCAACCTCACGCCCGCCCTCCTCGCGCCCTTCGCCCCCGACCTCCATGCCAAATTCCGCCTCGACGCCGACGCCGCGCTCTCCGGCACCCTCGCCGCGCCGGCCGGCCGCCTCGCAATCCGCGGCACCGGAATCGGCCTCGCCTCGGGCCTCGCCGCCGGGCTGCCCCCCGCCTCGCTCGACGCCACCGCCAATCTCGCCGGCCGATCCGCCCGCATCGCCTCGACCCTCTCGGCCGGCACCGGAACCCGCCTCGCCCTTTCCGGCACCATCCCCCTCGCCGCAACCGGCGCGCTCGACCTCGCCGCCCGCGGCGCCATCGATCTCGATATCCTCAACCCCCTCCTCGCCGCCGAGGGCAGGCACGTCGCCGGCACGCTCACCCTCGATGGCCACGTCACCGGCAACCTCGGAAAACCGGCGCTGGCCGGCACCGTTCGCCTCGCCAACGCCACGCTCGCCGACTACGCCAACGGCGTCTCGCTCCGCGACATCTCGGGCGAGATCATCGCCGCCGGCGAGACCCTCCGCGTCGCCCGCCTCGATGCCCATGCCGGCCCCGGCGCGATCGCAATCTCCGGCAGCATCGGCGCCTTCGCCCCCAACCTCCCCGTCGATCTCGCCATCACCGCCCGCAATGCCGAGCTCCCACAGTCCGACCTGATGACCGCCCGCTTCGATTCCGACCTCACCATCACCGGCGAGGCCGAGCGCCGTCTCGCCGCGCGCGGCACCGTCCGCCTCCGCCGCGCCGAGATCCGCATCCCGGACCACATGCCGCCGGACATTCCCGTGCTCAACGTCATCCGCGCCGGAGCCAAGCCGCCGCCCCCGCCCGCTCCCGGCCCCAACGTCGCGCTCGACATCACGGTCAGCGCCGCGCGCGAGATCTTCGTCCGCGGCCGCGGCATCGACACCGAGTTCGGCGGCAAGATCCATATCGGCGGCACCGCCGCCGCCCCGCTCCCCGAAGGCGCCTTCACCCTCGTCCGCGGTCAGGTCAGCATGGCCGGCAAGACCCTCACCTTCACCTCCGGCACGATCGGCTTCAACGGCGGCAGCCCCGAGAACCCGACGCTCGACCTCGTCGCCACCAACACCACCTCCAGCACCACCGCCACGCTCACGCTCGGCGGCACGGCCGAGCACCCGACCGTAACGCTTTCCAGCTCCCCCGAGCTACCGCAGGACCAGATCCTCGCCGCGCTGCTCTTCGGCAGCAGCTCCTCCTCGCTCAGCCCCTTCCAGATCGCCGAGCTCGCCAACTCGCTCACCACGCTCACGGGCGTCGGCCCCAGCACCGGCGATCCGCTCGGGGCGCTGCGCAACGGCCTCGGCCTCGACCAGCTCAGCGTCGGCAGCAGCGCCAGCGGCAGCCCGACCCTCCAGGTCGGCCGCTACCTCGCCCCCGGCGTCTATCTCGGCGCCAGCCAGCCGGCGTCCGGCGGCGGCAGCCAGGCCCAGGTGCAGATCAACATCACGAAGGAGATCCAGCTCAACGCCACCGTCGGCGGCACCGCCACCAACGCGACCGGCGCCAACACGACGAGCGGCACCAGCGTCGGCATCACCTACCAATTCCAGTACCGAGACGAAGCGCCGGCTCCAGCCGGACCGAAGCCGCCATCACCACCACCATCAGCGTGCCCACCACGCCTGGGAACAATGCCGCCGTCGTCAGATGCGTCGCATCCCACACCGCGCCGCCGAGAAAAGGCACGAGGAAGCTCGTCGCATAGCCGATGGCGAGCATCCCCGCCGCCATCCGGTGCACGTCGTCCTGCCGCGCCAGCAGCGGCGGCAAGGCAAGCGCGAGAATGAGGCCGCCCGCCGCGGCAAACCCGATCAGCGCAGCCGCGGCAATCATCACCGGCGCCGAGGGCACCAGCAGTCCACCCAGGCTCACCAGCCCGACCAAGGCCAAGGCGATGAACGGCGCCCGCCGCCCGACGATCCGACGCCCCAGCGCCATGATCATGAACGAGGCCGGCAGCTGGCCGGTGTTGAGTGCCGTCAGCCCGGCATCCACCAGCCCCGGCCGCCCGATCGCGTGCAGATAGCCGGGCAGGAAGGCGTTGCAGCCGAAATAGAGAGCGGAGACGCCGCCGAGCACGAAGCCGAGCTGCCAGGTGCGCAGATCCCGCCAATCGGGCCACCAGAGCATCCGTCCATGGCCTGCCCGCACCCGCACATGCGGTGTCGCGAACAGCACCAGGAAAGCCGTCGCCAGCACCGGCACGCTCCAGAACACGAAGCTCGCCGCCCAGTTTTCTCCGACAAGCGGCAGCACGAAGGGAATGGTCAGGCTCGCCGCCAGCATCTCCCCGATCAGCAATCCGTTCGCATAGACCGCGGTTGCGAGCGGCACCCTGCCTGAAAACCAGGCGCCGACCAGCGTCGGCAACGCCGGCTGCATCACCGCGACACCCGCGCCCATCACCGCCGTCATCGCGAACAGCGTCGGCGCCGAGGGTCCGACGCCGCGCAGCGCTGAGCCCACTGCCACGACCACGATCCCCGCGATCGCCGCCCGCCGCGCGCCGATCCGCGCGATCAGCAGCGATCCGGGAATCGCGGCGAGCCCGAACAGCAGCACCGGCAATCCCGTCAATGCCGCCACGCTCTTCTCGTCGAGATGGAGCTGCTGATGGATCAGCGGCAGTACGGGAGGCACTGCCAGGATGGTCACGCGAAGGTCGATCCCGAGCAGCCAGAGAATCGTCAGCCGCGGCCACGATCGCGTTCCCGCCGCCTCTGGCCCGTCCACCAATTCCTCCCACTCCGCCCCGCGCTCCTACCGGAGAGAGCGCGGCCGCGAAAGCCGGGGCGATTATGCCCGCCTTCGCTCGCCCATCCAGTGGGAGAGATCGATCCCGGTTATCCGCGCCGTCGCCGCGATGTCGTCGCGGAACCATTCGAGCAGTGAAGCGCGGTCGCCCTCTTCCACCGCCGGGGGCTCGCCCGCTCGATAGAAGATCGCCCGCATCCCGTGGCGCATCGGGCGCGGCACAAATCGCAAGACGCTCGTCCGCCGCCCCGTCTTCTCAGCCCACCGGTTGAGCCCGGGAAAGCGCGGCACGCGGCTCCGGTTCTCCCACCCGAGCGCGATCTCCCCCGCCGGCCGCGGATCCACCCCGAGATGCTCGAGCACTCTCTCGAGCGCGCGCCTCGAATTCCTCACCAGCTCCTCGAACAGCAGGAAGAGAATCTGCTCGCGCCGGAAATGCGTCAAATACCGCCGGATCTGCGGCGAATAGAACCCGGAGCGGACGATGCCGCGCGCCGCAATGGCACCGCGCCGGATCGCCTCCAGCTCGGGCGCGACCGTCTCACGGAACGTGCCGATCGCGCCGCCGAGCTGAAGATGCATGAGATAGTCCGATCGGGCACGCGCAACAGGATCGCGCAGCACGATCACGATTCGCGCCGCGGGAAATCGTCCCGCGATCGCCTGCGCCGCAACCCGCGACGGCAGGTACGCGGTCGAGGCCTCGCCGACGGCAAGCTGCCCCTCCCATCGATCGAAAAGATGGGCATAGGCGGCATAGTCGGTCGTCAGCGCGACCCGCGGCGGGGCGATGATTTTTCCGAGCGGACGGCTGATCAGCACGCCCCGCCGCCGCGCATCCTCGAGGATGCCGGGCTCGGCCGCGAAATCGAACGCGAAGTAGTTCGGCTCCTTGACCGGGCAGCAATAGACGTCGCGATGCCGGCCGAGCGCCTCGAACAGAGACGTGGTCCCGCACCGCGCGGCGCCGACAATGAAGAAGTTCGGTTCGGCCGGTCCCGCCGCAACACCCATCCCCTCACTGAATCACGCAGGGGCACGCTTCGGAACCTCCCAATGAGTAACAAAAAGCAAGCCCGCGTCTGCGATCACCCTACCCCTCAGTCGTCGCGGTGCACGCGTTCCATGCGTTCGTGGCGTTCCTGCGCTTCGAGCGAGAGTGTCGCGATCGGTCGTGCCTCGAGCCGGCGGATCCCGATCGGTTCCCCGCTTTCCTCGCAGTATCCGTACACCCCGTTCTCGAGGCGCAGCAGCGCCTGGTCGATCTTGGCGACGAGCTTGCGGGCGCGGTCTCGCGTGCGGAGTTCGAGCGCGCGGTCGGTCTCGACGCTGGCCCGATCGGTGATATCCGGCTCGCGGATGCCGCCTTCCGAGAGGCTGGCCAGCGTTCCGTCCGCGTCCTTGAGCAAGTCGGCCCGCCAGGTCAGCAGCTTGCGGCGAAAATATTCGACCTGGAGGGGATTCATGAAGTCCTCGTCCTCGGAAGGACGGTAGTCGGGCGGCAGAGTCACCATCATCGATGCATGCACCTGGGTCTCGGCGGGCCCATCGTCCGGGCCGGGCGGCTTATAGCCACCGGCCGCTCCGCCGCCAAGCCGTGAGAGGGCTTTCCCGCAAGCTCCGCGCACAACTTTCAAGCAACTGACATTCAAGCTGTTTTTGATCAGCCCTCCCGCCGCGCGAGCTCGATCCGCGCCCGTACCGCGAGCCAGCCGAGCGTCGCCGCCAATCCGGCGTCGGCCGCCTCGGGCAACTGCCGCGCGAGTCCGGCCAGCCGCTCGAGCGCCGCGCCCGGCGCTGTCCCCCCTGGTGCCCGCCCGAGAATCGCGAGCTGGAGCGTCCTCAGCTCGCCGAGCATCGCCTCGGCGTGCCGCCGCGCCGCCCGATCCCGCGCCCGCTCCGCCGCGCCGCCCGCCCCTGCCTCCTGCAGCGCCAGCATCACGCCGATCAGCGGCGCCGCCTCCGCCGCCCCGATCCCCGCCGCCGCCGGCCCGGCCGGGCCGCCCTCAGGCATGGCGAACCCCGCCCCTGTCCCGCGCGCCGCCGCCCCGCGTCCCACCGCGGTCGCGCCCTCGGCCGCCCCGCCGCGCCCCACGCCCTTGATCGCGCCCGTCATCCCCCTCCGGCTCCTTCTGCCCATGGGAAGCCGCCGCCCGGCAGCTTCTGCCCGCACCGCGCCCGCAACCGAAGCCGCACCGGCCTCGCGCGGTCCCTGGTCGCTTGGCACGTCCCTTGCTCGAAGCCTGTTCGAAATTCCTTGACGCCCCGCTACCCGGGGGAAGGCCGATGCACCACCGCCTGCTCCTTCTCGCCCTCATCCTCGTCCTCCCGCGCCTCGCCTTCGCGCAGGTGCGGATCAAGGACATCACCGACGTCGAGGGCGTCCGCAGCAACCAGCTCGTCGGCTACGGCCTCGTCGTCGGCCTCAACGGCACCGGCGATCAGCTCAACAACGCACTCTTCACCCGCGAATCGCTGGTCGGCATGCTCGAGCGCCTCGGCGTCAACACCCACGACGTCGAGGCCGACCTCCAGACCAAGGACGTCGCGGCGGTCATGGTCACCGCCAATCTGCCCGCCTTCTCCCGCGAGGGCAGCCGCTTCGACGTCGGCGTCTCCGCCCTCGGCGACGCCACCAACCTCACCGGCGGCACGCTCCTCGTGACACCCCTCCTTGGCGCGGACGGCGAGGTCTACGGCGTCGCCCAAGGCCCCGTCGCCACCGGCGCGATCTCCGCCCAGGGCGCGGCGCAATCCGTCACTCGCGGCGTGCCGACCTCAGGCCGCATCGCCAACGGCGCGATCGTCGAGCGCGAGATCCCCTTCGAGCTCGGCGCCGAGCACACGCTCGATCTGGCACTCCGCAACGCCGACCTCACCACCGCCGAGCGCATCGCCGCCGCGATCAACGCCAAGCTCGGCGACCACGTCGCCGAGGTGAGCGATCCCCGCACCGTCGTCCTCCATCTCGCCGGCCGCGACGTCGTCGACACGCTCGCCAGCATCGAGGATCTCCCCGTGGTCCCGGACAGCCCCGCGATCGTGGTTATCGACGAGGCGACCGGCACCATCGTCATGGGCGCCAACGTGCGCATCAGCGAGGTCGCGATCGCCCAGGGCAACCTCACCATCCGCGTCACCGAGACCCCGCAGGTGAGCCAGCCCGGCCCGCTCTCCAACGGCACCACCGTCGTCACGCCGCAGACCAACATCCAGATCGACACGCAAAGCGGCCATCGCCTCGCCCTGCTGCCCACCACGGTCACCCTCCAGCAGCTCGTGAGCGGCCTCAACTCGCTCGGCGTCGGGCCGCGCGACATGATCACCATCCTCCAGAACATCAAGGCCGACGGCGCCCTCCAGGCGGAGCTCCGCGTCCGATGAGCGGGATCCCGCCCGGTCTCGCCGCCGCCGCCGCCAGCCTCTCGCCCGCCGCCGCCGAGAAGGACTGGAAGGCCGCCGAGGGCTTCGCCGCCATGGCGCTCGGCGAGCTCTTCGAGCCGATGTTCGCGACCGTCGACCTCTCGAGCTCCCGCTTCGGCGGTGGCGCCGGCGAGCAGGCCTGGCAGCCCATCCTCGTCCAGGCGATCGGCCGCGAGGTCGCCTCCGAAGGTGGCCTCGGCATCGCCGCCACCGTCTTCCGCGAGCTCGTCCGCCAGCAGGAGGGAGAGCGCGGCCTTTCGTCTAAACCAGGAGACAAACGATGACCCAGGCGATGACCCAGGATCGGATCGACGCGGCGGTGGACCTCGCCGAGACCCTCGCCCGCGAGAACGAGGCGCTCGCCCGCATGGACCTCGCCCGCGCCGCCGCCATGCTCGGCGCCAAGCGCCGCGCTGCCGAGGCCTTCGAGCGCGCCTATGGCGGCAAGCCCGGCCACGAAGCCGCCGGCCGTCCCGCCACCCCAGTCGAGCGCCAGCTCGCCGATCTCGCCCAGGAGAACCGCCGCCTTCTCGAGCGCGCCATCCGCGCCCAGGGCCGCGTCATCGGCACCATCGCCGGCGCCGTCGCCCGCTCCGCCGACGAGGGCTTCTACCGTGCCGACGGCGCCCGCGCCTCCCGCCGCAAGGCCCCCGCGCTCGCGCTCTCCGCCCGCGCCTGATCGGCCCGCAGGATCGCCCGCAGCGCCTCCACCGCCCGGCTCGGAAACCGGTCGCGGTGGAGCAGCACGTTGTAGGCCCGCCCCGGCAGCGCGAACGCGGCCGGCACCAGCGTCCCTGCCGCCAGCGCCCGCACCACCACCAGCTCCGAGATCGCCGTCGCCCCCGCCCCCGCCTCCACCGCCGCCCGCACCGCCTCGTTCGACGGCAGCTCGAGCACCACCGAAAGCGAACCGGGCGCGATCCCCTGCTCCGCCAGCGCCGCCTCGAACACCGCCCGCGTCCCCGACCCCGGCTCCCGCAGCACCCACCCGCTCTCCAGGAGGTCCTCCGGCCGCAGCGCCACGCCGTCCGCCCACGCGTGCCCGGGTGCGACCACCAGCGCCAGCCGATCGTGCGCCACCGTCTCGCTCAGCAGCCGCCCATCCTCCACCACCCCCTCGACCAGCCCCAGCTCCGCCTCGCCCTCCGTCACCGCCCGCGCCACCTGCGCCGTGTTCCCCACGCTCACCGCCAGCGAGATGTCCGGATAGGTCTGGCGGAACCGTACCAGCCGCTCGGGCAGCCAGTAGCTCGCGATCGTCTGGCTCGCCATCAGCGTGAGCCGCCCGCGCTTCAGCCCTGCCAGCTCCGCCAGCGTCCGCTCCGCCGCCTCCGCCCGCGCCAGCACCGCCCGCGCCTCCGCCAGGAACACGACCCCGGCCTCCGTCAGCACGATCCCCCGCCCGACCCGGTGGAACAGCACCGTCTCGTGCTGCCGCTCGAGCGCCCGCACCGCGGCACTCACCGCCGATTGCGTCCGGTTCAGCGCCCGCGCCCCCGCCGTCAGGTGCTGGCGCTCGGCGACCGCGACGAACATGCGAAGCTGCTCCAGCGTCATCGAATCCCTCTACCCTCGGCCTCACGCGGTCATACAACCGCCATCCCGGCCCCGCACCGATGACCCGCCGGGTTGTCCCCGGCCCCGATTTCCGAGAGAACCACGCCGACCGCGGAGGGCCTTCATGCATCCTGTTCGAACGGCCGCGAGGCCCGCGTGACTGCGCTTCAGGCGTTCGTCCTCGCCGCCCTCCAGGGCGCGACCGAGCTCTTCCCGGTCAGCAGCCTCGGCCACGCCGTGCTCCTGCCGGCGCTGGCCGCCTGGCACTTCGACCAGGCCGCACCGATCTTCCTCCCCTTCCTGGTGATGCTCCATCTCGGCACCGCCGCCGCCCTCCTCGTCTACTTTCGCGCCGAATGGTGGCTCATCGCGCTCGGCGTGCTCGGGATCGGCGGCGCCCATCAAAAGCAGGAGAGCCGGCGCGTCTTCCTCCTCATCGTCGTCGCCACCGTCCCCGCCGTGATCATCGGCCTCGCCCTCCAGCACTTCATCGCGCGCCTCTTCGGCACGCCATCGGCCGCCGCCCTATTCCTCATCGCCAACGGCGCGCTGCTGCTGGCCGGCGAGCGCCTGCGCGGCCGCTCCGGCCGGACGCTCGACGCGCTCACCCCCAAGGACGCGCTCTTCATCGGCCTCTGGCAGTGCCTCGCCTTCCTCCCCGGCATCTCGCGCTCGGGTGCCACCATGGTGGGCGGCCTCGCCCGTGGCATCGACCACGAGGACGCCGCCCATTTCTCCTTCCTTATCGCGACCCCCGTCATCCTCGGCGCCGGCGTGCTCGAGGTCCCGAAGCTCCTCCACGCCGGCGTCCCGCACGGCGCCTTCGGCATCTCGCTGATGGCCGCCATCGTCGCCGGCGTCACCGCCTTCGCCAGCACCGCCTTCCTGATGCGCTATTTCCGCGGCCACGACGATTGGGCGCTCGCACCCTTCGCCTGGTACTGCCTCGCCCTCGGCCTCGGCAGCCTCGTGATCCTCTTCGGCTGATCCCATGCAAGGCCTCGCCGGCAAGCGCGTGATCGTCACCGGCGGAGCGAGCGGCATCGGCCGCGCGACCGCGCGGCGCCTCGCCGCCGAAGGCTGCATCGTCGGCATCTTCGACCGCGACGGCACGGGTGCGGCCGAATCCGCCGCCTCCTACCAGCTCGACATCGCCGACCGCGCCGCCGTCACCGACGCACTCGCCCGCTTCGAGCAAAGCTTCGGCCCTATCGACGGCCTCGCCCACGTCGCCGGGTGGGACCGCCCCGTTCCCTTCCTCGAGACCGAGCCCGCCCTCTGGGACGAGATCATCCGCATCAATCTCTACGGAACGCTCGTCGTCCACCACGTGCTCGCCCGCGCCATGGCCGAGCGCGGAAGCGGCCGCATCGTCAACGTCGCCTCGGACGCCGGCCGCGTCGGCTCCTCCGGCGAGGCCGTCTACGCCGCCTGCAAGGGCGGCGTCATCGCCTTCACGAAAACCCTCGCCCGCGAACTCGCCGAGCGCGGCGTGATCCTCAACACGATCTGCCCCGGCCCCACCGAAACCCCCCTCTTCGAGAGCATCCGCGAGGCCTCGCCCTTCGGCGCGAAACTCTCCGAAAGCCTCAAGCGCGCGATCCCGCTCCGCCGCCTCGGCCAGCCGGAAGATTGCGCCGGCCTCATCGCCTTCCTGCTCAGCGACGATGCCGGCTACATCACCGGCCAGACCATCAGCGTCTCCGGCGGCCTCACGATGATATAAGAAACGCGGCGAGGGAGTCCGACCAATGAAGATCCGCACCACACCCCTGCTGCTTCTCCTCACGCTGCCCCTCCTCGGCGGCGCGCCGCGCGCCCTTCACGCCGAGGTCAATCTCGCCGCGGCGCCGATCTCGCGCATGGATCTCCCATGGTGGCGCCAGCGCTTCTACGACAAGGAATTGGAGCTCCTCACCCGCCCCGTGTCACTCGTCTGGTACGGTGATTCCATCACAGAGAACTGGGAACGCAACGGCCCGCCCGCCTGGCGCGATTTCGCCCCCGTCTGGCAGCATTTCTACGCCGGCCGCCACGCCATCGATCTCGGCTTCATCGGCGATTCCACCGCCAACCTCATCTGGCGCCTCATGCACGGCGAGGCCGCCGGCATCTCACCCAAGGTCGCGATCGTCGAGATCGGCGCCAACAATTTCGGCCTGCCGCACTGGCCCGCGAGCCAGACCGTCCCGGGAATCGAAGCCGTCGTCCGCCTTATTCGCGAGCGCCTGCCCGCGACCGCCATCATCCTGCTCTCCGTCCTGCCGAGCGACCGCTCCGCCTGGATCACCGAGAACACGATCCTCACCAACGCCGCACTCGCCCGTATCTACGCCGATAGCGCCACCGTCCACTTCATCGACCTCACCAGCCTCTTCATGAAGAACGGCAAGCTCGATCGCAGCCTCTTCCTCGATCAGTACCTCAATCCCCCCGATCCTCTGCTCCACCCGACGGCAGCCGGCATGGAGAAGATCGCCGCGGCGATCGAACCCACCGTCGCCGCGCTGATGGGCGACCGCAACCGCGATCTCGACCCCACGCGCGTCTCCGCCACGCCCTGAACCCGCCTCGCCCGGCTTCGTCCTCACCTACGTCGGCCAGTTCGAGACCTACTGGAACCAGCTCATGGCCGGCGCCGTCAAAGGCTAAGGCCAGGGGCTTCGCCCCTGGACCCCACCAGGGCCTGAGGCCCTGGACCCCATTCGCTTTGGTGGCGGCAGAGAGCGGATCGGGCGCTTGCGCAAATGCGCAAGCGCGATACGCGTTCACCCGTCCTCGGCCCGGGCCAACCCCCAAATCATCGCCACCGCCCCAACAACCCCAACCACCAGCCCCGCAATCAGCCCAACCACCCCCGCATGCGTCCCACCCAACGCGGCACCCGCAACAGCGCCCACGATCATCAGCACGAACGGCAGCAAACACCCAATCGCAACCATCTCACCCCGACCCCTGCCACTCCCCCCGCGCCACGGTCAACCACCGTTATCCGGCCGCCACAAGCTGCCTCAGCACGGTCCCAATCTGGGTTTGGCCTTTGAGCGAGCCCCGCTCGCCAGTCTCGAACTCGATCCAGCCCTCGTTGAAACCATCGAGCATCCGCGCGCGAGGCGTCGGGTTCTTCATCCCCTGCGAAGCAAATAGTTCCTCCCACGTGTCACGGGGAGCGGCCTCCATGCGCACCGGACGACCGAGGATTTCGGCGAACGTTGCGGCGATCTGATTGGGGGTGATGCGCTGCGGTCCCTCGAGTTCGACGACGCGGCGCCCCGTCCACTCCTCCTGCAGAAGCCCAGCCGCGACGTGACCAATGTCAGCCGTCGCGACCATCGGCACGGGCTTGTCGAGCGGCTGCAGAAAGCTCGGCACGACGCCCAGGTCCCGCGCCGGTGCGACGTCCCAAGCCGCATTCTCCATGAACCAGGCCGCCCGCAGGAAGCAGATCCGCGTCGGCAGCGCGCCCAGCGCCCGCTCCACCAAGCCGAGCTGGCTGAGCAGGTTCGGCTGCGTCGCCTGCGCACCGATGGTCGAAAGACAGACCACCTTGGGTAGCTTCGCTGCGTCCATCGCCGTTGTCAGTGCGGTGATGACGGCCCTGACCTCGCGAAAGCCCGGCGCCGGGTCGAAGATCGGCGGGATCAGCACGAACACGCCACTCACGCGGGTGAAGGCGGCGGACAGCGCCGGGGCGTCATTCATCTCGGCAAGGGCGACCTCGCACCCGCACTCCTTCCAGCCGACGCCCTTGGCCGCGTCGCGCACGACGGCGCGAACCGACAGGCCAGCATCCAGCAAACCGCGCGCAACGACCCCGCCAACCCGCCCGGTAATTCCAGTGACCGCAAACATGGTCCCTCTCCAACGATCAGCCCCACGACCAGCCCAACCACCCCCGCATGCGTCCCGCCCAACGCAGCGCCCGCACCCGCGCGGACACCTTACCCCTTCAGCAGCCGGTAACCGATCCGCGCCGTGAGGGCCCGCGGCGCGAACCGCGTCGAGAAGGCGAGCGCCCGGTTGGCAAGTCCGGCAACGGCCAGGCTCCTCCCCGCGACAAGCGCCTCGACGCCGACCCTCGCAACCTCCGCCGGCGCCATCATCGCCCGCTCGACGAAGGCGGACTTCTTCTGCGATGCGACCTCGAAGAACTCGGTCTCGGTGGTGCCGGGGCAGAGCACCGTCACCTGCACGCCGAAGCGCCGCAGCTCGACATTCAGCGCCTCGCCGAACGAAAGCACATAGGCCTTGCTCGCCCCGTAGGCGGCGTACATCGGCGTCGGCTGGAACGAAGCGGTGGAGGCAACCAGCATCATCCTCCCGCTCCCGCGCGCCGCCATCCGCCTGGCATAGAGATGCGCAAGATGGCTCAACCCCGCCACGTTCAGCTCCAGCATCGCCGCGAGAAGCGGCCACTCGCGCTCCGCGAACTCGCCGAACACGCCGACGCCAGCATTGTTCACCAGGATATCGATCTCGGGATGCGCCTCGGCGAGCGCCACCCTCTCGGCCTCCACCGCGAGATCGGCCTGGTACGGCACCGCCTCCGCGCCCTTCCCTCGAATTTCCCCGGCGAGCGCCTCGAGCTTCGCGAGCCGCCGCGCGACCAGCACCACATTCGCCCCTCGCCCGGCCAGCTCGCGCGCGAGCGCCGCACCAATGCCGCTCGAGGCACCGGTGATCAGCGCGGTGCGGCCCTTCACCTCGTAGCGCATGGCGAACCTCTCCCGCCCGGAACTCGTTTCATCCCGCAAGATAGCAAGCGGCGTCACTCCGTGCGAGACGCAACTCGTTGCCCGTTCGCATCGTCATACCCAACCGCCGGCGATGCGTGATAGGGGGACGCGTGCGGAAGAGGAGGGTTGCGATGAGCGGGGCCCAAGGGCGGGAGATGCGGCGTGAGATAAGGCATGTGGTCGTCCTGATGTTGGAGAACCGCTCCTTCGATTGCATGCTGGGACGATTGCGCCCGCCGGGCCCGGATTTCGACGGTCTCACGGGAACGGAGACAAATGTCTGGCATGAGAAGGCGGGTGCGGAGCAAACCGTCGGGGTCTGGAGCAGCCCAGCGCTGAGCGAAGCGGCGGCAACCATCCCGGATCCCGATCCGGGCGAAAAATTCACCGATATGGCTATGCAGATCGCGGGCCTCGGCGGCGATGCCCCGATGGGCGGGTTCGTCGACAACTATATGCGCCAGAATCCGGGCTCCGCGTCGTACGATCCGCGGGCGCCGATGCACGGTTTCACGCCGGAGCAGCTCCCCGTGATGAGTGGGCTCGCGCGCGCCTTCGCGCTGAGCGATCGCTGGTTCGCCTCCGCGCCGTGCCAGACCTGGCCCAACCGGTTCTTCGCCCATTGCGGCGCGGCGGGCGGCGCGGTCAACAATGACCCGGACCGGCTGCCCTTCACGATGCCCACGGTTTTCAACCGGCTCGAGGAGAAAACATTCGCCTGGCGGCTTTATTTCGGCGATTTCCCGCAAGCCGCGGCGCTCTCCAGCCTGTGGGGGGATGTGCCGGGCCATTTCCGCCGCTTCGCGGACTTCGCCAAGGATGCCGCCGGCGGGACGCTGCCCGAGTACGCCTTCATCGAGCCGCGCTATTTCGCCGATTTTCTCTCCGGCACCCTGCCGAACGATCAGCATCCGCCGCACGATGTCGTCTATGGCGAGCGGCTGATCGCGGAAGTGTATGCGGCGCTGCGCGGCGGGCCGGCATGGCGGCAGACGCTGCTCATCATCACCTATGACGAGCATGGCGGCTGCTTCGACCATGTGCTTCCGCCGGCGGCAACGCCACCGGGCGGGCCTTATCCGGACGGTTTCCGCTTCGATCGCTTCGGCGTCCGCGTGCCGGCGGTGATCGTCTCGCCCTATGTTCGCCCGGGCAGCGTGCTCCGCGCGCGCGGCGCGACACCGTTCGACCATACGACGATCATCGCGACCTTGCGGGCTTTGTTCGGTCTCGGCCCGCTCACCGCGCGCGACGCGGCGGCGCCGCACCTGCTCGATCTCTTAGAGGATGAGCCGGCGAACGACGGGCCCGCGGATTTCGCGCTGCCGGAGGTCGCGCCGCCGGGCGCGGCCGCGATCGCGGCGGAGAAGGCGCGCCCGCCCAACGATCTTCAGGCGAGCCTCACCGCGGCGGCCGCGCATCTGCCGTCCGCCGGCGTCGCCGCCGTCGCAACGGACCTCGCCGCACGGGTGAAATCCTTCCTTTGCGAGGTCTGAGCTCGGCCCGCGCTCGATCAGCGCGCTATCGGCTTATTGAAAGGCAGATACGCCCGCCCGGCAAAGGCACCCCCATTGACGGCGAACACTTCGCCGGTCACGTAGTCGGCCATGGATGAGGCCAGATACAGCACGGTCTCGGCGACCTCCGCCGGCGTGCCGAACCGCCCCCACGGAATATTCCTCAGCATCGCGTTCTTGAAGTCCGTATCCACGGGTGCCACGTCCGGTTTGGTGTTGATGTAGCCGGGCGCGACACTGTTCACATTGATGCGCCGCTCGGCCAGCTCCATGGTCAATACCTTGGTGAGCATGACAATGCCGGCCTTCGAGGCGCTGTAATGCGCGCCGCCGAGCCGGGCGCTGGCATGCGCACCCGAGGAGATCGTGATGATCTTGCCCGGCCGCCCGCCCGCCGTCATGCTTCGCGCGCCCGCCCGGCACGTAAGGAACGTCCCGCGAAGGTTCGTCTCCATCACGCGATCCCATTCTTCGACGGACATATCGAGCACCGGACAATTGGGAAAAATGCCGGCGTTGGCTACAGTCACGGTCACCGGGCCCAGCGCCCGCTCCGCGGCTGCGAAAAACTCCTCCACCGATTTCTCCTCGCGCACGTCAACCACGCCGGCAAAGACCCGGTCGCCGCCCAACCCCGCGGCTGCGCGCCCAACCGTCTCCTCGTGCAGATCGCCCAGCGCCACGCGGCCGCCCGCGGCATGAAATGCCTGAGCGATCCCCAAGCCGATGCCGGACGCGGCCCCGGTGACAACGACCATGGCTTCGCTGAAATCGAAGCCGCTCAGGCCACCCGGTTGCACCATTGTGCTGACTCCCTACGGCTAATTCGCCATGTAGCCGCCATCAACGGTGAAGGCGCCTCCGGTAACCAAGCGTGCGCGCGCGGATAGCAGCCAGCAGGCCATCTCGCCGACATCCTCCGGATGACCGAACTCGCGAAAGGGCACGCGCGCCAAAAGCTCCTCGCCCCGCTGGGCTATCGTCGCTGCGGTCATGTCCGTCGCGATCCATCCGGGGCAGATGCAGTTGACCCGAACCTTGGGCGCATACTCGATCGCCGCGGTCTTGGTCAGGCCGACGATCGCGTGCTTGCTCGCGGCATATCCCGCGGTCGTCCGGAAGCCGGTCAGCCCGGCAAGCGAAGCGGTGTTCACGATCGAACCGGAGCCCTGCTCGACCATCCGGGCAAGCTCCGCCTTCATGCAAAGCCAGGTGCCCTTGAGATTGACCGTAATGACCCGATCGAATTCCTCTTCGGTCCACTCGGCCGTGAGCTTGCCTCGCGCGCCGGCCTGGGTGCCGTTTATTCCGGCGTTGTTGAACGCGCAGTCGAGCCGTCCATAGGCTTGCAGAGTATGCGCCATCATCGCCGACACGTCGGCGCGCTTGCTCACGTCGACCGTAACCACCGTCGCGGAACCCCCGGCCTTAATGATCAGCTCCGCGGTCTCCCGCACGCCGTGAGCGGAGAGATCGGCGAGCGCGACACGGGCGCCTTCGTGGGCGAATATTAGCGCGGCGCCGCGACCGATGCCGCGAGCGGCACCCGTTACAAGAACGACTTTTCCTTCAAGCAGTCCCGCCATCTCTGTCTCCGGCCCACCTCATCCGGGCGAGGGACAGGAATAGCCGGCGGCTCGGCTCCCGATTAGACAGATTAATCCGCATACTCCTATAAGAGCATCTAATGATTAGCCCCGGTAGCGCAGCGCATTGACCAGCAGGGCGAAGGCCGGCGTCGGTTGCCTGCGGCTCGGGTAGTAGAGATGGTAGCCCGGATAGGGCGGGCACCAATCGGCGAGCACCCGGATAAGCCGCCCCTCGGCAAGCGGCACCCGCACGCTGTCCTCGGGCACATACGCCAGGCCGAACCCCGCCAACGCGGCCTCCAGCATCGGAGCCGTTCCATTGAACACGAGCTGCCCCTCGACCCTCACCCTCAGCTCGCGGCCTCCCTTCGCGAACTCCCACGCGTAGAGCCCGCCATGCGTCGGCAACCGCAGATTGATGCAGTCGTGGCCGGTGAGGTCCTGCGGCGTCTTTGGCCTCGTCCGCTTCGCGACATAAGCCGGCGCGCCGACAACCGCCGAGCGCATGTCCGGCCCGACACGCACGGCGATCATGTCTTTCGCTACCATCTCGCCCGCGCGGATGCCGGCGTCGAAGCGCTCGGCGACGATGTCCGTCAGCCCGTAGTCGATGACGATCTCCACCTTGATGTCCGGATAGCCCGGCAGAAGCCTCTTCAGCGCCGGCCAGAGAACCGCTTTCACCGCATGGTCGTGCGCCGTGATGCGGATGGTGCCGGAGGGCTTGTCCCGCAGCTCGCTGAGCGCCGCCAGCTCCGCGTCGATCTCGTTGAGCCGCGGCCCCGCCGCACTGATCAACCGCTCCCCGGCCTCGGTCGGCGCGACGCTGCGCGTGGTGCGGGTCAGCAGCCGGAGCCCGAGCCGCGCCTCGAGCCCTCGCACGGTCTGGCTCAGCGCCGGTTGCGAGACGCCGAGCTGCGCCGCGGCACGGGTGAAGCTCCGCTCCCGAGCCACGGCAAGAAAGGCCACGATGTCGTTGAAATCCGTCCGAATCATTCAGAAGGCCCGCTTATGGGTCCATTCGGACTTTAACTCCTATTCCTCCGGCCTCGCGCCCCCTAAATCCTCCCTCGGCCCCACACGCAGCACTTCCATGACCCACATCGCCACATCGCAGGTAACGACATGAGCAATAACATCGAAGGGAAAGTCGTCGTCATCACCGGCGCCAGCAGCGGGCTGGGCGAGGCAGCCGCCCGCCTTCTCTGCGCCCAGGGTGCCTGCGTTGTCCTGGCAGCAAGGCGCGCCGCCCGACTTCAGGCATTGGCGGACGAGCTCGCCGCAGCCGGCGCCAAGGCAACCGCGTTGACGACGGACGTCACCCGCCACGAGCAGGTCAAGGCACTCGTCGACGCCGCCGTGCAGGCATACGGACGGATCGACGTCATGATCAACAATGCCGGGCTGATGCCGCAGGCGCTGCTCGAGCGTCTCCGCATCGACGAATGGGACCGGACGATCGACGTGAACCTGAAAGGGACGCTCTACGGCATCGCCGCGGCGCTCCCCTACATGAAGCAGCAGAAATCCGGCCATTTCATCAACGTCTCCTCCGTCGCCGGCCATCGGGTCGGGCCCGGCACCGCCGTCTATGCCGCCACCAAGCATGCCGTGCTGGCCCTCTCGGAGGGGCTGCGCCAGGAAGTGAAGCCCTACAACATCCGCACGACGGTGATCTCACCGGGCGCGGTCGCAACCGAGCTGCCCGACAGCGTGACCGACCCGGACGCCGCGGCGAGGGTCCACAACTTCTACGCGGCAGTGGCGATCCCCGCCAACTCCTTCGCGCGTGCGGTCGCCTTCGCCATCAGCCAGCCGGACGACGTGGACATCAACGAGATCCTCTACCGGCCCACGAGGCAGGAAATCTGAGCGAAAGGACGGGACAATGCCGCACGTAATCGTCAAGCTCCAATCCGGGAGATCCGAGCAGCAGAAAGCGAAGATCGCGGACGAAGTCACCAAGGCCGTCATGGCCGGCGCGAACTGCACGGAGCAAGCCGTCTCGGTCAGCATCGAGGATGTCGCGCCGAGCGACTGGGTCGAGAAGGTCTACAAGCCCGACATCATCGGCAAGCCCGACACGCTCTACAAGAAGCCCGGATACAACACTCCCTAACCGCCCTGGCACCGCACCTTTTCGACGTCCGGGCCTTAAAGCCCTCAGCTCGCGGGCGGCGCGAGCGACAGCACAACGCGCCGGTTCTGTGCACGCCCCGCCGGCGTATTGTTCGAGGCGACCGGATCGGCGTCGCCGTACCCATGCGCCGAGATCAGGTCCGGCTTCACGCCCTGCGAAACCAGATACTGCATCACGTTCTCGGCCCGCTTTTGCGACAGTATCTGATTCGAGGTGACGCCCTGCTGCTGCAGGCCAGGCCCGACCGGAACGTTGTCGGTATAGCCACTCACATACAGATGGTTCTGCTGCGACGGCGCGAGCTTCTGCGCGAGCCTGGAGATGATCTCCTTGCCCCGGTCGGAGAGCTGCCAGCCGCCCGAGGGGAACAGGAGGTCGCTGTTCACCGTGTACGCAATCGCCCCCTGCAGCCGCATGATCTCCGCCTTGTCGGCGGCCACCTGCTGCTGCAGCTGCTGATTTTGCGTCTGCAGTGCATTGTAATCGCTCTGCGAGACCCCGCAGGCTGCGAGGGCAAGCGGTGCGATGAGGGGAAGCAGCATAACCCCGCGAGTCAAACCGTATCTCATTTTCTTGATATTCCCTTCCCGCCGGTCATTGCGACCGCGTTTCCGATCGCATTGCCGTTGGCTTTTCGCATTGATCTGTATCAAAAGTCCATCCAAAATCGCAGCCCGGGCTCCGCAAATTGACGACCTTCCTGTCCTCCCGCCCGCCCCTCAGCCCGCCACCTCCGCCTCCGCGTGCCAGCGCAGCAGCCGCCGCCGCAGCACCTCCAGCGCCCAGACGACAACCGAGCCGAGCGCGCCGATCGCGATAATCCCGCTGAAAACCCCGGGCGAATCCGCGAACCGCATCGATTGCAGCATCGCCCCCCCGAGCCCGTCGCTGCCCAGCATCATCTCCGCCACGATCTCTGTGATCAGCGCAATCGGCAGCCCGATCTGGAGCCCGGTGAAGATCTGCGGCACCGAAGCCGGAAACACGATCCGCCACAACAGGCCCGTCCGGCTCGTGCCCAGGCTCTCCGCCGACCACAGCAGGCTCGCCTCCACGCCCTCCGCCCCGGCCGCCGCCGCGCTCGTCACCGGAAACAGCACCGAGGCCGCAACGATCGCGATATCCGTCCCCCCGCCCGGCCCCAGCCACAGCAGCACGATCGGCAAGAACGCAATCTTCGGCATCGGAAACCCGATCGAAACGATCGGGTCGAAGAACCACCGCACCGCCCGCGAGCGCACCATCAGGATGCCGAGCACGATCCCCGCCACCGCCGCAATCATGAACCCCGCCAGCGCGTGCGTAAACGTGATCAGCATCTCGTCCCCGAGCACGCCCGAGGCTGCATCCGCCCCGAACCGCCCCAACACCGAAGCCGGCGAAGGCAGCAGATAGGGCGAGAAAATCCCGGCCGCACTCATCGCCCACCACGCCGCCACCAGCGCGATCACCGAGCCCGATCGTGCGAGCCATCCCGCCACCGCCGCCGCCCACGGGAATGCGGGCCACGCCCGCTCCCGCGCAACGCTCACTCCCTCCATGCCAGCACCCGCCGCGAGATCAAAAGAAACAGCCGATCGGCCGCGAACCCGAGCAGCGCCACCACGAGCACGGCGGCGAACATCGCTCCATACGCCCCGCCCGAGCCGAGATACGAGATCAGATATCCAAGCCCGTTGTTCGCCATCAAAAATTCCGAGGTGACGAGCAGGATGAACGAAAGCGCAAGCGCCGTCCGAAGCCCCGCCAGGATGTCCGGCAGCGCCGCCGGCAGCGCCACCCCGAAGAGCGCCCGCGCATGCCCGCAGCCGACGCTCCGCGCGGACCAGATCATCGTCCGCTCCACCCCACGCACGCCGTTGAACGTGCTCAGCACCACCGGCAGCAGGCAGCCCAAAAAGATCAGCATCACCTTGGAAAGATCGCCGAGCCCGAACCACAGCAGCAGCACCGGGATCAGCGCCGTCTTGGGCAGCGGAAAAAGCAGCCGCAGCAACGGGGCGAACACCACCCGCGGCGCGCGGTACCACGCCATCAGAAGCCCAAGCAGGATCCCCCCGCCCACCGCCATCGCCAGCCCCGCGACCAGCCTTGTGAGCGACTCCGCCGCGTTCACCGGCAGCTCCCCGCTCCGCGTCATCGTCCAGAACGAAACCGCCACGCGCGAAAGCGGCGGCAGCACCTGCGGCGAGACAAGCCCGAGCCGCGCCGAGCCCTCCCACGCGAGCGCCAGCAGCCCGAGCGGCGCCCAGCGCGCGACGAACCGGATCATGCTCGCCCCTGCACCGCGTGCGCCGCGTCGTCGCGCACCAGCCCCCACAAATGCTCGACATAACGCGCGAATTCCGGGCTCGCCGCCCGCTCCGGCCCCGCATCCTGCGGAAGCCGGATCGGCACGATCTCCTTCACCCGCCCCGGCCGCGCCGAAAGTACCACCACCCGATCCGCCAGCGTCACCGCCTCGCGCACGTCATGCGTCACGAACAGCGTCGTCATCCGGCTCTGCCGCATGATCGCCAGCAGCTCCTCCTGCATGATCTCGCGCGTCTGCGCATCGAGCGCGCCGAACGGCTCGTCCATCAGCAGGATCCGCGGCGCCACCGCGAGCGTCCGCGCAATCGCCACCCGCTGGCGCATCCCGCCCGAGAGCCGCGAGGGAAAGCTGTCCTCGAACCCGGCCAGATGCACGAGTTCGATCATCGCCCGCGTCCGCTCCTCCTGCTCGCGCTTCGGAATCCCGAGCCGCTCGAGCCCGTATCGGATGTTCTGCCGCACCGTCTTCCATGGAAAGAGCGCGAAGTTCTGGAACACCACGCCGCGGTCCGGCCCCGGCCCGGCAACCGGCTTGCCCTCCGCCAGAATCCGCCCCTCCTGGATCGGCAAGAACCCGCCCAGCAGATAGAGAAGCGTGCTCTTCCCGCACCCCGAAGGGCCGAGCAGCACCACGAACTCCTTCTCGGCGATCGCGAGGTTGATCGCGGAAAGTGCCGGAACCCTCTTCTCCTTTTCGGTGCGGTAGGCGTGGCTGACGGAATCGAAGAGGATCGCCGGCGGCGCACTCGTCATGTCTTCGTCCTGGCCGCCGCCTCGTGCACCAGGGAGAGGTCCGTGAATTCGGCCACCTTGACGTCGATCTTGAGGAACCCGAGCTCCTTCTGCACGTTGATGTTGTTCTGCAGCGCGCTCGCGTTCGGCACCACCGCCGGGTCGCGGTAGTAATCGCCGTGAGTGAAGAGCCAGAAATCGAAGATTGAGGGAGAGCGGTGCGTGAAGTCCGCAACGAGCGCGATCGCCGCCTTGCGGTTCGCGGGGTCGAGGAACCATTGCGTCCCGCGCTGGAGGTCCTCGAAGAAATCCACCAGCACCGGGCGGTTCGCGGCGATGAATGGTGCCCGCGCCGCGAGCAGCGTCGTCTGCGCCACTCCCATCGCGTCCTTCAGCGTGAACAGCGAGCGCGCCCGCCCGCCCCGGATCTCGATCAGCGAGAACGGCGCGACCATCCCCGCGAGATCGACCTTCCCCTCGTTCAGCATCGCCGGCATCGCCGGGAACTCGACCTCGATGATCCGATAGTCCCGTCCCGCAATCAGCCCGTGCGCGAGGCACATCTTCCGCATCGCCATGTCGATCGCGCCGCCGAGCCCGTTCGAGGCGAGCACCTTTCCCTTGAGCTGCTCGACCTTCGTAATCGGGCTGCCGGCCCGCACGCAGTATTGGCTCGAATAATAGCCCGCCACCCCGTCCTGGTACATATCGCCCACCAGCCGCACGTCGCGCATGTGCGCGTTCTGGATGGCGAGCGCGAAGGAGGAGAACGCAAGCCCCGCGATCTCGAGATCGCCCGTCGCGAGCCCGGTGATCTGCGGCGTCGAGCCCCGGAAATAATCTCCGCGCGCCACGTACGAGCGCCCGTAATGCTTCAATATCTTCGTGTTCTGGAAAACCAGCGGTATCAGCTGTGCCGGCGTGTTGGCCCACCCGAACCGGATGAGCTTGGGCTCCTTCGCTCGCACCAGCGCTGGCGCCCCGAGCGCCGCGGCGCACGCGGAAACCAGCAGGCCTCGACGTCGCATCTTCGATCCTCCCCGGTAGTCCGCGCCTTTCTAGAGCGGATCGCCCCCGCCGGGAATTACGAACCGCGCCGAACCCTCCCCCTCACGGCTCCTTATGGATCGGATCGACCCAGGCGACCGCCTCGGGCTTCTCCACCGGCTCGATGTCGAGGTTGACGACCACCGCCTCGTTGTCGCTCCGCACCAGCACGCATTCCAGCGGCTCGTCGGTGCTGGCATTGATCTCCTGGTGCGGCACGTAGGGCGGGACGAAGATGAAATCGCCCGGCTCCGCCTCGGCGACGAACTCGAGCCGCTCGCCCCAGCGCATCCGTGCCTTCCCGCGCACCACGTAGATCACGCTCTCGAGCGCCCCGTGATGGTGCGCGCCGGTCTTCGCGTTCGGATGGATGGTGACCGTCCCGGCCCAGATTTTCTGCGCCCCCACCCGTGCCGCGTTGATCGCTGCCGCCCGGCTCATCCCCGGCGTCTGCGCGGTGTTCGGGTCGAGCTGCCCGGCCTTGATCACCCGCACGCCGTTCAGCCGCCAATCCACCTTTGTCCCCTTGGCCACCTTCGTTTCCCCTGGGGCCTCATGACGATGGCTCCGGCTCATGCCGCCGCTCCCCGCCGGTCCTTCCCGGCCCCCACGCTTCCGCCCACGCCCAACCGCGCGCGCAAACACCGAACTGGAGCGGACGACGAGATTCGAACTCGCGACCCTGAGCTTGGAAGGCTCATGCTCTACCAGCTGAGCTACGTCCGCGCCGCCGTCCCTCGTACCGCACGCGCCCGCTCCGGGCAAGGCTTCCTCACAGAAGCTCGCAGGCCTCCTCGAAATCGAGCCGCGGC
Organism: uncultured Pseudomonadota bacterium; assembly: GCA_963745975.1. GTDB lineage: Bacteria > Pseudomonadota > Alphaproteobacteria > Acetobacterales > Acetobacteraceae > JAKAWQ01. The sequence continues at coordinate 230,162 of CAVUZJ010000002.1, read as the reverse complement.
GAGCGCGCAAATAGCCCCTCCGGATCGCCGTACCCGAGATTGCAGAGGAAGTTCGACTTCCACCCCCGGTACGAGAAGAACTCCTCGTCCACCTTGGCCTTGTCGAAGCCCGACATCGGCCCGCAATCGAGCCCCAGCGCGCGCGCCGCCATGATGAGATAGGCGCCCTGCAGCGTGCCGTTGCGGAACGCGGTCTCCTGCGCGAACGCCTCGTTGGGTGCGAACCACGACCGCGCCTCCTGGTTGTGCGGGAAAAGCCGCGGCAGATGCTCGAAGAATTTCGGATCGTAGGCGACGATCACCGTCACCGGCGCCTGCATCGTCTTCTCGGTATTGCCCGGCGAGAGCGCCGGCCTCAGCCGCTCTTTCGCCTCCCGCGTGCGGATGAAGAGGAACCGCCCCGGCGAGGAATTGGCCGACGTCGGCGCCCACTTCAGAAGATCGTAGATCGCGCGCAGCGTTTCATCGGAGACCGGCTCGTCGCGAAACTTGTTGTGCGTCCGCGCGGCGCGGAACAGCGTCTCCAGAGCGGTCTCGTCGATCGCCATGCGGCGTCCTTCCCTTCACTTCCGGATTGTCGCGCCGCACCATCGAATTGACCGCCGGCCCCGTCAAGCCGGCCCCAGGGATAACCCGAACCCTAGAGGTCAACCTGCTCCACGGCGATCACCTCGGGCACATAGTGCCGCAGCATGTTCTCGATGCCGTGCTTGAGCGTTGCCCGCGACGAGGGGCAGCCGCTGCACGCGCCCTGGAGATAAAGCCGCACCACGCCCTCGCGATAGCCGCGGAAGATGATGTCCCCTCCATCCCCCGCCACCGCCGGCCGCACCCGCGTGTCCAAGAGCTCCTTGATCTGGGCCACCACCTCCTCGTCCTCCGGCGCGACCTCGTCCTCGGTCAGCGCCTCGGCGCCGCCCTCGATCACCGGTCGCCCCGAGAGGTAGTGCTCCATGATCGCGCCCAGAACCTGCGGCTTCAGCGCCTGCCAGGTGATGTCCTCGGTCTTGGTGACGGTGATGAAATCCGCCCCCAGGAACGCTCGCGCCACGCCCGGCAGCAGGAACAGGCTCGCCGCGAGCGGGCTCCGGCTCGCCGCCTCGCTCGAGGCGAAGTCCGCCGTCGTCGCCCCCAGCACCTCCCGACCGGGCAGGAACTTGAGCGTCGCGGGGTTCGGCGTGCTCTCGGTCTCGATGAACATTTCTTTTCCCGACCTTTGGACCAACCGTCTCGTCAGGCCGATAGATCGTCCGTCGCCGGCTCCAGGGCAAGGGCCGCCCGCCCCGAATCCCCGCGAGAATCCCTGGGGCCATCCCGCCGTCCCCGCCCGCTCTCGGTGCGGAGCTGCCCGCAGGCCGCCAGGATATCCGCCCCGCGCGGCGTCCGCACCGGGCAGGCAAAGCCCGCCTCCTGCACGATCGCCGCGAACCGCCCGATCCGCCCCGCCCCGCTCGGCGCGAACCGGCTCCCCGGCCAGGGGTTGAACGGAATGAGGTTCACCTTCGCCGGAATCCCCGCGATCAGCCGCACCAGCCCCCGCGCGTCCCCATCCGAATCGTTGACGCCCTCCAGCATCACGTACTCGAAGGTGATCCGCCGCGCGTTCGACGCCCCGGGATAGCGCCGGCACGCCGCGATCAGCTCGCCGATCGGGTATTTCCGGTTGAGCGGCACCAGTTCGTCGCGCAGCGCGTCCGTCACCGCGTGCAGGCTCACCGCCAGATTGACCCCGAGCTCCGCCCCGCACCGGTCCATCATCGGCACCACGCCCGACGTCGAAAGCGTGATCCGCCGCCGCGAGAGCGCCACCCCCTCGCCGTCCATCAAAATCGCGAGCGCCGCCGCCACCGCCTCGTAATTGTAGAGCGGCTCGCCCATCCCCATCAGCACGATGTTGGAAAGAAGCCGCGGCGCCCGCGCACTCGGCCACTCGCCATACGCATCGCGCAGCGCGAGGAACTGGCCCACGATCTCGCCCGCCGCGAGATTGCGCGCGAGCGGCTGCGTCCCCGTATGGCAGAACCGGCACGAAAGCGTGCAGCCCACCTGCGTCGAGATGCAGACGGCACCCCGCTCCTCCTCCGGATCGGGGATGTACACCGTCTCCACCTGCTCGCCGTCGCGAAACCGCAGCAGGAATTTTTCCGACCCGTCCGCGCTCGCCTGCCGCGCCGCCACCTCCGGCCTCCCGACCACGAAATTCTCCGCGAGCTTTTCCCTCAACCCCCGCGCGAGCGTGCTCATCGCAGCGATTTCCGTGGCACCCTGATTGTAGATCCAGTGCCACACCTGCCGCCCGCGAAACCCGGATTCCCCCAGCGCCGCAAATTCCGCGCCCAGCTCCGCCCTTGACAGCCCCACCAGCTCCCGCCTGCCGTCCGCGAGCCGCCCCGAGGGCGGAGCGAACAGCGCCGCCTTGGCAAGGATCCGCGCCCGCTCTTCGCTATTCGCAAGAACGGCCGCGTGCGCGATCATCCCGGGCATGCCTTGACGATCGCGCCGTACGCGTCCGAGAACCCGCTCAGGCTGAAGCTGTCGGTGACCGGATGCCCGCCCGGGCCCGGCGAATGCGCAACTGCGGTGTAGCCGATCTTGAACGCATGCACCGCCTCCGCCCCGTCGCGTGCGAACGCCGCATCGCCCGCCGTGTAGAACGCAAGATTGGACCCGCCCACGCTCACAGTGACGCTCGCCCCCTTGGTGTAGGCGAAGCCCGCGCTCAGCGCTGCCTCGTCCCGCACCCCCGGCCGCTCGGTCACGCTCAGCAGCACATCGCCCCGCCCGGCAAGCGTCGGCGCCGAGCTCGTCGGCCGCGTGAAGGCGTAGCAGATCGTCTGCCCGCCCTGCACGTACGTCGCGGCGGTCCATTCCGCGAAGGTGCCGAGCGGGCTCGGCCCGGCCGTGACGGCAGGCGCCGCCTCGGCGGCCATCGCGACAGCGAGAACGAGAGCCGGGGAGAAGACGAAGGATGCGCGCATGGGAACCCGAGATAAAGCCCTGCGCCTCCCGCGGCAAGCCGCCCTTCACGCAACTCGCGCGCCGCGTTATGGGCGCCTATGCCCGCCCCCTTCGCCGATCCGCTCGATGCCGGGCTCGCCGCCCAATACGAGGCCTACCCCTATCCCCGCCGCGACCCCGCGGATGAGAAGAAGCGCCTCATCGTCGGCAGCCCGAGCCATCTCCGCGAGATCGATTACTGGGTCTTCGCCGCCGCCCGCCCCACGTCCCGTCCCCTCCACGCCCTCATCGCCGGCGGCGGCTCAGGCGACGGCACAATCATGCTCGCCCAGCAGCTCGCCACGGCGAACCGCCCCGGAACCGTGACCTATCTCGACCGCTCCCAAGCCGCGATGGCCATCGCCCGCGCCCGCGCCGAGATCCGCGGCCTCGCCAACATCGCCTGGCACACCGGCTCGCTCCTCGATCTCCCCACCTCCGGCCTCGGCCCCTTCGACTACATCGATTGCTGCGGCGTCCTCCACCATCTCCCCGACCCCGAGGCCGGCCTCGCCGCCCTCCTCTCCGTCCTCGCCCCCGACGGCGGCCTCGGCCTCATGGTCTACGCCCCCTACGGCCGCACCGGCGTCGCCCCGCTCCAGCGCGCCCTCGCCGGCCTCGCCCCCCCCTCCGAGCCCCCTGCCGACCGCCTCGCCGTCGCCAAGCGCCTGCTGCGCCACCTCCCCGACTCCGCCTGGCTTCGCCGCAACCCCTATGTCGGCGACCACCTCGCCGGCGGCGATGCCGGCATCTACGACCTGCTCCTCAATCCCCGCGAGCGCACCTACACCGTCCCCGAGTTCGCCGCCCTCCTCTTCTCCGCCGGCCTCTCGATTTCCGCCCTCATCGAGCCGACGCGTTACGACCCCGCGACCTGGCTCGCCGATCCCAAGCTGCGCGCCCTCGCCGAGCCCCTCAATCCGCTCTCGAAAGCAGCGCTCGCCGAGGCGATCACCGGCAACATGATCGCCCACATTGCCTACTGCGCCCGCGCGCCCCGCCCCCTGCCAGATCCCACCGACCAAGCCGCCATCCCCATCGCTCGCGAAATCTCCGGCCCCGACCTCGCCAAGCACATCGGCGCCGATGGTGCCATGTCCTTCCTCTTCGACGGCCTCCGCGCCCTCATCCCCGTTCCCCGCCTCGCACTCCCCATCCTCAACCTCATCGACGGCACGCGCACCGTGGCCGACATCGCCGCCGTGCTGGCCGAGCGCGGCATCGACGCGCCCCAGTTCCAGCGCGCCTGGCGCGACACCTTCGCCCGCCTCTCCGCCCTCAACCGCGTCCTCCTCGCCCCGCCCCCCTGACCCCAAGGGGGCTCTGCCCCCTTGAACCCCCGCCAGGGCCCGGGGCCCTGGACGGGTCCCAACGCGCAAGCGCGTTGGGCGCCCGACCCCATTCGTTTACGCCTCACCGGCCGCGCTTGTTCGCTTCGCCGACAACGTCGCGATGCCGGCCCCGATCGGCCATAGAATGCTGCGCCAGGGGCAAAGGCCACGACATGTACGAAGACGCAGCGATCCTTGCCGCCATGGTGCTGCTCTACAGCGCCGGGGCCGGCCGCGTCGGACGCTCCCGGCTGAGCGGCCCCATCCTCTTTACGGCTGCGGGGCTCATCCTTGGCCCTGCCGGCATCGGCGCGCTGCGCCTGCCACTGACTGCCGCCGACCTGCGCACGCTGGCAGAGCTCGCGCTCGCGATGGTGCTGTTCAGCGATGCCGCGCACGCCGATCTCAGCGTCGTACGACGCACCGTCGGGCTACCGGGGCGGCTGCTGCTGATCGGCCTGCCGCTGACCATCGTGCTCGGCTTCCTGATCGGGCTGCTCGTCTTCCCACAGCTCGACCTGGTGGAAGTGGCGTTGCTGGCGACGCTTCTCGCGCCGACCGACGCCGCACTCGGCGCGCCGGTGGTCACCAACGAGGCCGTCCCTGCCACGACGCGCGAAGCGCTGAACCTGGAAAGCGGCCTGAACGACGGTATCTGCGTGCCGGTCGTCGTCGCCCTGCTCGAACTCGCCGTCGGCACCGAGGTCGAAGGCAGCACGGCCCGGAATATCGCGATGATCGTTGTGGAGGAGATCGGCATCGGCTTGCTCGTCGGCGTCGTGCTGACGGCCTTCGCGGTCGCGATCCTGCGGCGGGCCTCCCGGTTCGGCTGGACAAGCGAGCATTGGCTGCACATCCCGATCGTCGCGCTGGCGGCACTCTGCTTCACCGCCGCGCAGGCGCTGGGTGGCAGCGGCTTCATCGCCTGTTTCACGGGCGGCCTGCTGTTCGGCGCGCTGCAGGGCTCCCGCCGGCCCGATCTGTTGAGCGGAGCGTCCAGCACGGGCGAGGTGCTGGCCCTGCTCACTTGGGTGGTGTTTGGCGGTCCCGTGCTCGAACGGATACTGCCGCAGATCACCTGGCGGATGGTGCTCTATGCCGCGCTCAGCCTGACCGTGATCCGGATGCTCCCGGTATTGCTCTCGCTGGCGGGAACCGGGATGAGCCTGCGCGGCAAGCTGTTTATCGGCTGGTTCGGACCGCGCGGCCTGGCCAGCATCGTCTTCGCGGTGATCGTGTTCGATGCCGGGCTGCCCGGAAGAAACACCGTGGTGGCGACCGCCGCCTGCACCGTTCTCTTCAGCGTCGTCGCGCACGGCATCACGGCCAACCCGTTGGTCACTGCCCTGGGACGGCGGAAACAGGGGCTCGATCCCCCTAGAGCGTGATCGCCGAAGGTGGAATCACCGAAGGCGTGAATCACGCGAGAAAACAAAAGGCTAGAGCGGGATGGGTGAGCGGAAGCGATCCCATCCCGCTCTAGGTGACCCCAAGCGATTGCGGGGGCTGCCGCCCGCGCGCGCCTTCCTCCCGCTCGGCCGCCGCGATCGCCCGCGCCAGCGCGCCGCTCAGCGCCTTCGCCGCCGGCAGCGTCAGCTCCACCGCCGCCCGCGCGCCCGGCCCGAGTTCCGCGTTGACGAAGTCGATCGTGATCGCATCCTCCAGGAGCGCATGGTGCGGGTGGTCGTAGGACACCACCGCGTTCGTCAGCACGAACCACCCGCCCTCGCCCTTGCCGGCGCCCTCCGCGCCCACGATCTCGACGATCGAGGTGCACATCGCCGCGCTAGGCGGCGAGGTGCTTGTGGAAGAAGGCGAACACCTTTTGCCAGCCGTCGAGCGCCTGCTCGATCCTGTACATCGGCCGGTCGTAATAGAAGAACCCGTGCCCGGCGCCGTCGTAGCGGTGGAACTCGTACGGCTTGCCGCACCGCTTCAGCTCGGCCTCGTGCTCGTTCACCTGCTCGGGCGTCGGCGCGCGATCCTCGTTGCCGAAAAGCCCGAGCAGCGGGCAAGAAAGATCCTTGGTGAATTCGATCGGTGCGACCGGCTGCTTCGGCGTCAGCTCCTCCTTGCTCATCACGACGCGCCCGCCCCAAAGCTCGGCCGCGCCATCGATGCTCCTCGTGTGGCAGGCGAACAGGAATGTGTGCCGCCCGCCCGAGCAGGTGCCGAACACGCCGACCTTTCCGTTGAGGAACGGCTGCGCCTTGAGCCACGCGACCGCGCCCTCGGTGTCGCCGATCACCTGCGCATCCGGCACGCCGCCCTCCGCGCGCACCTTGGCCGCCACATCGTCCGTCTTCCCCTCGCCCGCACGGTGATAGAGGTTGTGGCTGATCGCCGCATAGCCGTGATGCGCGAATTTCCGCGTCGCCTCGCGGTACCACTCGTCCCAGCCCGGCGCATGATGAATGAGCACGATCCCCGGGAACGGGCCGGGACCCAGCGGCCGCGCTTCATAGGCCGAGATCGGCTCGCCCCGATCGCCGCTGATCGCCATCGTCTCCGCAATCATGCCTTCGTACGCCATCGTCTCCCCCTCCCGCGTGCCAAAGGCACCCGCCGCCCCCTCCATCGTCCCGCCTTCGCGCCGGCCCAACAAGCCTCGCGCCCGGGAGCCGCGGAATCGGATAACCGCCGGCGCCGCGACGATCGCGCTTTTGTTCTCTCGCGCGATCGAACGCCTTCGGTCATCACGCTCTAACCGCTCGTTGCACCGCCCGCACTTTTCCACGCGCCCATTCCGCCCTCGATGTGGCGCACCGAGGAGAGGCCCGCATCCTGCGCCGCCTGCACTGCCATCGCGCTGCGCTCGCCGAACGCGCAATAGAACAGCAGCTGCTTGCCGGTCGTGCTCGCCAGCTCGTGCAACACGCCGCCCAGGCCGATGTTCTCCTGCAGGTCCGGATAGGGCGCGTGCAGCGAGCCGGGGATGACGCCGTGCTTCTCGCGTTCGCTCCGCTCGCGCAGGTCCACCAGCGCCACGTCGCGCCGGCCGATCAGCCCCGCCGCCTCGGCGGCGGTCACCGCCCAGCCGCGCCGGGCGATCTCGGCCTGCAAGAGGCCCTGGCGCATGTTCGCCGGTACCGCCACATCCATCATCTTCGGATTGGGCAGGTGCAGGCTCTCCATCAGGGCGGCGTATTCGTCGGCGTCCCGCACATTGAGGCGCGGGTTGAATCGCTTCTCCTCGCCGATCGTGCTCACCGTGTCGCCCTTGTAGTCGTGCGCGGGGAACACCAGCGTCTCCTCGGGCAGGCGCAGCAGCCGTTGCAGGCTTTCATACTGCTGGCGCGCATCGCCGTTCTGGAAGTCGGTGCGCCCGGTGCCGCGGATCAGCAGCGTATCGCCGGTGAACACCCGGTCGCCGAGCACGAAGCTGTATGAATCGTCGGTATGGCCGGGCGTGTACAGCACGTCGAGGCTCAGCCCCTCCACGTGCAGCCGGTCGCCCTCGGCGATCCGCATGGAGACGACATCGACCCCGCTCTGCTCGCCCATCACCGTAATGCAGTGCGTGCGGTCGCGCAGCGCGCCGAGGCCGGTGATGTGGTCGGCGTGCAGGTGCGTATCGACCGCCTTGACCAGCCTGAGCTCGAGCTCCTCCATCAGCTTCAGGTAGCGATCGACCTTCTCCAGCACCGGATCGATGACCAGCGCTTCGCCGCCGTGGCGGCTGGCCAGCAGGTAGCTGTAGGTGCTCGAGGCGCTGTCGAACAATTGCCGGAAGATCATCGTCATCTCCGCAGTTGCCGCCTAGCGAAACCCGCGCGGCGGGTTCGGCGCCCGGAGCGCTCAGGCGGGCGGCTGGGCGACCACGCGCAGATAGGGCTTGATGGTCTTCCAGCCGTTGGGGAATTTCTGCTTCGCCTGCTCGTCCGACACCGCGGGCGGAATGATGACGTCCTCGCCCATCTTCCAGTTCACGGGAGTCGCGACCGAATGCTTCGCGGTGAGCTGGCAGGAATCGAGCAGCCGCAGCACCTCGTCGAAATTGCGGCCGGTGCTCATCGGATAGGTGAGCATCGCCTTGACCTTCTTGTCGGGGCCGATCACGAACACCGAACGCACCGTCGCATTGTCCGCGGCGGTTCGGCCTTCCGCCGTGCCGCCGGCGCCCTCGGGCAGCATGTCGTAGAGCTTCGCGACCTTCAATTCGGGGTCGCCGATCATCGGGTAGGTAACCGCGTGCCCCTGCGTCTCTTCGATGTCCTTGGCCCAGCTTGCGTGCCTCGCGACCGGATCGACGCTGAGCCCGACGATCTTGGTGTTCCGGCGCGCAAATTCCGGCATCAGGCCGGCCATGTAGCCGAGCTCGGTGGTGCAGACCGGCGTGAAGTCCTTGGGATGGCTGAAGAGGATAACCCAGCTACTGCCGATCCAGTCATGGAAATGGATGGTGCCCTGGGTCGTTTCGGCGGTGAAATCCGGAGCTTCCGAGTTGATCCTGAGCGACATTGCAACCTCCCCGATCGTCATTCCCTGCCTGGCAGCCTAGCCTTCCCGTCATCATCTGACAATGGTGCCGCCTCCCGCCGGCATGCCGGCGCTCTCGCCGTCGCTACGCGCCCGAAACGTGGGCCGGCCCGCCCTCCCGAAGGCCGCCCGCGCGTCGACCGTCGGTGCAAAGCGCGATCGGCGCGTCACACCGGGTGGCCTTGCTCGCCGATATCCCAGAACACGCCGGCCATCAGCCCGAGCCCGTCGCGGAACAGCGATCCCAGCCCGTGCTCGTCGGGTCCGTGCTGGCCGCAGCCGCCGTACGAGTGCGGTATCCACATCACGGGAACACCGAGCATCTGCCTGAAATATTCCGATGGCCCCGAAGCGCCGATATTGGGGATGATGTTCGCCGGCCGGCCGGCCGTGCGTTGCATCGAGCGCGCGACAAGGCGCACCCAGGGATCCTCGGGGTCGGTGCGCGAGGCGGGGAAGGCGTCGCGCTCGGTCACCTGCACGAGCTGCACGACGCCGAGCCCGTGCGCGTCCAGATGCGCGCGCAGCGCCGGCACGATGGTCTCGGCCTTGACGTCCACCGTGTGCCGGATCTGCACGCGCGCGCTTGCATTGCCGGCAACGGCGTTCACCGGTCCTTCGGGCTGGCCCGCGATGCTCGCGAGCACGATGACGCTGCTCCACATGTAGATGCGCTCGGAACGCGAGAGGCCCGGCTCGCCCCAGCCGGCGTCCGGCACCGGCGCGCCGGGCAGATCTTCGATGACGACGTCGCGGCTGGCCCGGCGCACGGAGTCGGGAATGACGGCGGGCGTCCAGCCCGGCACCAGAATGCGGCCTTCCTGCGAGACGATATGCGCGATGGCGTGCGCGAGGATCACGCCCGGATCGGCGAGCAAGCCGCCCCAATGGCCGGAATGATGGCTGCCCTCGCGGAGATCGACGATGAGGTCGATGGCGATGCCGCCGCGCGTGCCCAACGTGATGTCGGGAACCGTGAGGCTCTGGCGCGGTCCGTCGAGTGCCATGAACACGTCGGCCGCGCAGAGCTCGCGATGCTCGCGGAGGAACGGCAGCAATCCGGGGGAGCCGGCTTCCTCGCCGGTCTCGACCATGATCTTGGCGTTGAAGCCGAGCCGGCCGCGTTCGGCCAGAACGGCGCGCAGGGCCTCGAAGGCGAGCAGGTGCTGGCCTTTGTTGTCGGCCACGCCGCGCCCGTAGATGCGCTCGCCCTCGACGGTCAGCGTCCAGGGGTCGAGGCCCGGGCGCCAGCGTTCCGGCATCGCGCGCACCACATCGCCGTGACCATAGACCAGCACGGTCGGCAGCGCGGCGTCCTCGATGCGCGTGCCGATCAGCACCGGGCCGTGGATGGGTTCGGGATTGTCGAGCACCTGAGTGGCAAAACCCAGCGCCGCGATCATCGGCCCGCAGACCTCGCGGCAATAGCGCTCCAGCTCCGGCTTGCGAAGCGGCGGGTGGCTCTCGGTCGGAACCGCCACGAGCGCGCCGAGGCGCGCGATGAAGCTGCCGTTGTCGAATCCTCTTCGGGCGCGCGCGATCGCACCTTCTCGCGTTGCCGCCACTCCCATCCCTCCTGGAGCAGAGCGGGCTCGCCCGCCCTCCCCCGTTCCGTTCTATCTGTTTGCCTGACCGCGTGATTGACACCTGCGGCGATCGCACATGGATACGCTTGCGGAACCCCCGCGCAGCCCCCGCGCCCTACGCCACGCCCTCCTCGCCCACTGGCGCCGCATAGAGCCCCGCCAGCGCCCGGTGCTCCGTCAGCCACGCCCATTCCGCCCCGCGCACCGCCTCCAGCGCCGCGATCAGCTCGATCGCCCCCGCCGGCCGCCCGAACACGTGCGCATGCACGGTGATGTCGAGGCACCCCGGCCGATGCCCGAGAAGCGGCCATCCGCCCACGATCCGCGCGAGGATCGCGCTGAACGCCTCCGGCTCGCTCCCGTAACGAACATAGAGCGGCATGTCGTTCACCTCCACGGTGAACGGCATCGCAACGATCGGCCCCGCCGCCGTCAGCGCGAGCCGCGGCAGATCCGCGTCGAAGAAATCCGCGTGCCACGCAAAGCCCGCGCCCGCGAGCAGGCCCGTTGTCCGCGCGCTCGGCGTGCAGCGCGGCGAAAGCCAGCCCCGCGGCGCGCTTCCCGCCGCCTCGCCGAGAGCCGCCACGCACCGCGCCAGGTCCCGCGCCTCGTCTTCCTCGCTTTGCATCGCGGGGATGATGTTCTGCGCCCAGGAATGCGCCGCCACGCCATGTCCCGCCGCCGCGATCGCGCGCACCAGCCCCGCGTGCCGCTCCGCCACGATCCCGCTCACGTAGAAAACCGCCCGCACGCCCGCGCGCTCGAGAATCTCGAGGATCCGCCACGCCCCCGCCCGCGGCCCGTAATCGGCCCACGAGCGAGCCTGCAAATCGAGCACCCCCGCCTTCAGCGGATTCCCCATCGGCCCGATCCCCGGCGCCGAATCGTCCGTCCATCCCTCGAGCATGACGCTCACCGAAACCGCCAGCGGCCGGTGCGCCGGCCAGCCCGCCGGCAGCGCCTCCGCCTCCCGCGTCGCCCCCACCGCGTCCGCCATCGCCTTCAGTTCCCCGCCTCAGGTCTCCGTGTCGTCGGCGCCCGGCCCCACCTCGATATCGGTCCCGAGCGCGTCGGGATCGTCGCCGAGATCGGACGTATCCTCGATCACGTCCTCCTCGCCCGCCTCCGGCGTCTCCTCCTCGATCTCCAGCGCCGCGTCCTCCGGCACCGGCACCGGCTTCTTGATCCGCCGCTCCTCCGCCGGCAGCCCCGGCGGCCGCCTCAGACGCGGCTGCTCGGCCGGTTGCTCGGTGTGGCATTTCGGGCAAACCGCCGGCGCCCGCCCGAGATCGTAGAAATGCGCGCCGCAGGCCACGCAGATGCGCTTGTTGCCTAGTTCCGGCTTCACCATCGGTCCCGTTCCTTGAGCGTGATCGCCGGAGGTGGAATCACCGCAGGCGTGAATCACGCGATCCCACAAAGAGTTTAGAGCGGGATGGGTGAGCGCAAGCGAACCCATCCCGCTCCAAGCGGAGCGGCGCCTTGCCACCGCGTGGGCGGGCTGTCAAACCTCCCGTCCGCCTTTTGCGGATCGAGGGACATTTTTTTCCGCCACCATGGATACCGCCCTCATGAGCCCGCAGGGCCCGCCCACCGCCCCCGCCCAGAAGCCGCTCCGCGCGTCCCGGCCGCCCGGGCCCCTCACCGGCAGCCTCCGCGTCCCGGGCGACAAGTCGATCAGCCACCGCGCGCTGATGTTCGGGGCGCTTGCCGTCGGCGAGACCCGCATCACCGGCCTCCTCGAGGGCGAGGACGTCCTCGCCACCGCCGCCGCCATGCGCGCCCTCGGCGCCGAGATCGCCCGCCTCCCCTCCGGCGCCTGGCTCGTCGCCGGCCGCGGCGTCGGCGGCCTAGCCGAGCCCGCGAACGTCCTCGATATGGGCAATTCCGGCACCGCCGCGCGCCTGCTCGCCGGCATCCTCGCCACCCACCCGATCTTCTCGGTCCTCACCGGGGACGCAAGCCTCCGCGCCCGCCCCATGCGCCGCGTCATCGACCCCCTCTCCGCCACCGGCGCCCGCTTCGCCGCCCGCGCCGGCGGGCGGCTCCCCATGGCGATCACCGGCACCGGCGAGGCCCTGCCGCTCCGCTACCGCCTGCCCGTCGCCTCCGCCCAGGTGAAGTCCGCTATCCTCCTCGCCGGCCTCAACGCCCGCGGCGAAACCGAAGTGGAGGAGCCCGCCCCCACCCGCGACCACACCGAGAACCTCCTCCGCCATTTCGGCGCCACCGTCGCCGTCGAGCCCGCCGCCGCTGGCCGCCGCATCCGCCTCGCCGGCCAGCCCGAGCTCCGCGCCGCCCCGATCGCCGTCCCCGCCGATCCCTCCTCCGCCGCCTTTCCCCTAATCGCCGCCCTCCTCGTCCCCGGCTCGGTCCTCCGCCTCGAAGCCGTCGGCCTCAACCCCCTCCGCACCGGCCTCCTCGCCACGCTGGCCGAGATGGGTGCGGCCATCGCCGTCGAGAACCCGCGCACCGAGGGGGCCGAGCCCGTAGGCGATCTCCTCGTCCGCCATTCCCCCCTCGCCGCCGCCGACGTCCCCCCCGACCGCGCCCCCACGATGATCGACGAATATCCCGTCCTCGCCGTCGCCGCCGCCTCCGCCGCCGGCACCACCCGCATGCGCGGCCTCGCCGAGCTCCGCGTCAAGGAAAGCGACCGGCTTTCCGCCACCGCCGCCATGCTCGCCGCCAACGGCGTCGCGGTCGAGATCGCGGGCGACGATCTCCTCGTCCACGGCACCGGCGGCCCGCCCGCGGGCGGCGGCCTCGTCGCCACCCGCATGGACCACCGCATCGCCATGAGCGCCCTGATCCTCGGCCTCTCCTCGGCCGCCCCCGTCACCATCGACGACTCCTCGTTCATCGACACCAGCTTCCCCGGCTTCTCGGCGCTGATGGAGGCGGCCGGCGCCCGCTTCTCCCCGGCGTGAAGCATCCCCTCGTCATTGCCATCGACGGCCCGGCCGCCGCCGGCAAAGGCACGCTCGCCCGCCGCCTCGCCGCCCATCTCGGCCTTCCCCATCTCGACACCGGCCTCCTCTACCGCGCCGTCGCCCGCCGCCTGCTCGATGCCGGCGAAAACCCCGCCGACGGCGCCGCCGCCGAGGAAGCCGCCCGCGCCCTCGACCCCGCCGACTTCAACGCCCCGGGGGACCGCCCCGATCTCCGCACGCCCGAGGTCGATCGCGCCGCGAGCCTGGTCGCCGCCGAGCCCCGCGTCCGCGCCGCCCTGCTTGCCTTCCAGCGCCGCTTCCCCGGCTCCCGCGGCGCCGTCATGGACGGGCGCGACATCGGCACCGTCATCTTCCCCGACGCCCCGTTGAAGCTCTTCGTCACCGCCTCGCCCGCCGCCCGCGCCGAGCGCCGATTCCGCGAGCTTCTTGGCAGAGGCATCCAATCGGACAGCGCCGCCATCGCCGCCGAGATCGCCGAGCGCGACGCGCAGGACGAGAACCGCCCCGTCGGCCCCCTCCGCCGCGCCGCCGACGCCATCCTGATCGACACCACCTCCCTCGATCCGGACGGCGCCTTCGCCGCCGCCCTCGCCGCCGTCCGCGGCCGGATCGCTGCGCAGCAATAAGGGTTTCCCTTGACTTGGTGGCCGGCGCGCGTATCTCTCCGCCATCTGCGCGGGCGCTTCCGCGCAGGGAAGGCGCCGGGGACCAGACCCCCGGCCACCCCAGATCGCCAACCTGGCCTCCTCCCGTCGTTCCGCCGGTCGAGGCAAGCCGTGTTCCGCATCGCGTGGAACGCGCAAACCCTTGGGGCCCTTACGCGCCCCGAACGAGGACAAAACCCGCCCGATGTCATCCGCCACCGCGACCATCCCCCTTGATCGTCCGAGCCAGGGGACCAGGCCACCAGCGAAGGAAAGCTTCGCCGACCTCTTGGACGAGACGCTGGGACGGGACAGCGGATTCGACGGCTCGGTCGTCACCGGGCGCGTGCTCCGGCTCACCGAGGAATACGCCGTCGTCGATGTCGGGCTCAAAAGCGAAGGGCGGGTGCCGCTTAAGGAGTTCGCCTCGCCGGGCATGAAGCCCGAGGTCAAGCCCGGCGACACCATCGAGCTCTATATCGAGCGCTACGAGGACCGCGACGGCGCGATCGTCCTCTCCCGCGAGAAGGCCCGCCGCGAGGAGGCCTGGACCAGCCTCGAGAAGGCCTTTGAAACCAGCCAGCGCGTCACCGGCACGATCTACGGCCGCGTCAAGGGCGGCTTCACCGTCGATCTCGGCGGCGCCGTCGCCTTCCTCCCCGGCAGCCAGGTCGATATCCGCCCCGTCCGCGACGTGACGCCGCTCATGAACACGCCCCAGCCCTTCCAGATCCTCAAGATGGACCGCGCCCGCGGCAACATCGTCGTCTCCCGCCGCGCCGTCCTCGAGGAGACCCGCGCCGAGCAGCGCAGCGAGCTGATCCAAGGCCTCAAGGAGGGCCAGATCCTCGACGGCGTGGTGAAGAACATCACCGACTACGGCGCCTTCGTCGATCTCGGCGGCGTCGACGGCCTCCTCCACGTCACCGACATCGCCTGGAAGCGCATCAACCACCCCTCCGAGGCGCTGACCATCGGCCAGCCGGTACGCGTCCAGGTCATCCGCTTCAACGCCGAGACCCAGCGCATCAGCCTCGGCATGAAGCAGCTCGAGGCCGATCCCTGGGAAGGTGTGGCCGCCAAATATCCGCCCGGGGCCAAGTTCACCGGCCGCGTCACCAACATCACCGACTACGGCGCCTTCGTCGAGCTCGAGCCCGGCGTCGAGGGCCTCGTCCACGTCTCCGAGATGTCCTGGACCAAGAAGAACGTCCATCCCGGCAAGATCGTCGCCACCAGCCAGGAGGTGGAGGTGATGGTGCTCGACGTGGACGCCGCCAAGCGCCGCATCTCGCTCGGCCTCAAGCAGGTCATGCAGAACCCCTGGGAGGCCTTCCTCGAGGCCCATCCGGTCGGCTCGACCATCGAGGGCGAGGTCCGCAACATCACCGAGTTCGGCCTCTTCATCGGCGTCGCCGCCGAGCTCGACGGCATGGTCCACCTCTCCGACCTCTCCTGGGACGATCCCGGCGAGCTCGCCATCACCCGCTACAACAAGGGCGACGTCGTCAAGGCCAAGGTGCTCGACGTCGATGTCGAGAAGGAGCGCATCAGCCTCGGCATCAAGCAGCTCCGCGACGATCCGGGCGCCGCCGCCCTCGATCGCGTCCGCAAGGGCGACATCGTCACCGGCATCGTCACCGCGGTGCAGTCCAACGGCATCGAGGTCAAGGTGAACGAGGTGCTCGCCGGCTTCATCCGCCGCGCCGAGCTCGCCCGCGACAAGGCCGACAACCGCCCCGACCGCTTCGCCGTGGGCGAGAAGGTGGACGCCAAGGTGGTCTCGGTCGACCGCGCCGCCCGCCGCCTCACGCTCACCATCAAGGGCAAGGAGATCGAGGAGGAGAAGCAGGCGATGGCGGAGTTCGGCTCGTCCGACTCCGGCGCCTCGCTCGGCGACATCCTCGGCGCCGCCATCCGCCGGCGCAACCAGCAGGCGGATAACGAGAGCAAGTAGTCCTCGCGCGCGGGCGCGTGGGCGCTCGCGTGGCACGGGCCGGATATTCCAGCCATGAGCCTCGAGGTCGACCTCCTCCTGGACCGTAAGCGCCTGAAAAGGCGGCTTGTTTTCTGGCGGGTCGCGGCGGTCGCCGCACTCGCCGCCGCCGTGCTCGGATGGCTCGGAACCGGCCGTTTTCCCCTCTTTGGCGCGCGCGCGCACGTCGCTTTGCTCGCCGTAAACGGCATCATCACCGACGATCCCGCCCGCGATCAGGCGGTCGAGAAGCTCGCGACCGAGCCCGATGTGAAGGCGCTCATCGTCGCGATCGACAGCCCCGGCGGCAGCGTCGCCGGCGGCGAGGCGCTCCACGACGCGATTGCCAAGGTCGCGGCGAAGAAGCCCGTCGTCGCGGTGATGGGCCCGCTCGCCGCCTCGGCGGCCTACATGATCGCCGTCGCCGCCGACCGCATCTACGCCCGCGAAGGCACGCTGACCGGCTCCATCGGCGTCATCCTCGAGACCGGCGAGGTCTCCGGCCTTCTTGCGAAGCTCGGCATCACCGCCGAGACGATCGTCTCCGGCCCGCTCAAGGACCAGCCGAGCCTCACCGCGCCGATCTCCCCCGCGGGCCGCCAGGTCCTCCAGGGCCTCGTCGACAATCTCTTCGGGCAGTTCGTGGCGATGGTCGCCGCCGGCCGCCACATGAGCGTCGATGCGGTGAAGGCACTCGCCGACGGCCGCGCCTATACCGGTGAGCAGGCGCTCAAGCTCGGCCTGATCGACGCGATCGGCGGCACCGCTGATGCGCGCGCCTGGCTTGCCTCCGCCCACGGGATCCCCGAATCGCTTCCCGCGGTTCCGCTCGAAACCTCCGGCCTCTCCTGGCACGGGATCGGCGCGAGCTTCGGCGGCCTGCTAAAAATCTTTCTATCACAAGAGGTTAATCTTGACGGCGCTTTGGCAATCTGGCAGCCTGCGGAACAATTGCGCTAGGGACAGGGATTCCTCGCAATCGGGGGGGCTGATGACCAAGTCGGAGTTGATTGCCGACCTTGCCGCGGCCAACCCGCATTTGCTGGCCCGCGACGCCGAGCAGATCGTGCAGACGGTCTTCGATCAGATCGTCGCCGCCCTTGCCGGTGGCGATCGGGTGGAGCTGCGCGGCTTCGGCGCCTTCACCGTAAAGCGCCGCAGCGCCCGCACCGGCCGCAATCCCCGCACCGGCGAGGCCGTCGCGGTCCGCGAGAAGCTCGTTCCCTTCTTCAAGGCCGGCAAAGAGCTCCGCGAGCGCGTGAACCGCGGCAGGCCGGCCGCCCCCGCCCGGCCGGGTGCAAGCTCGCGGCGCGCCTCGGCCTAAAAGCGCACCCCTCGCGGGGACAATCCCATGCGTCTCGTAATCGCTTCTCCCTTCCTGCTGCTGCTCGTCCTCTTCGCCCTCTCGAACACCGCCCCCGTTTCCATCGGCCTCTGGCCGACCGACCTCGCCGTTCGCCTGCCCCTCTCACTCGCCGTCCTCGCCGGCATGGCCATCGCATTCCTCGCCGGCGCCCTCGTTGTCTGGACCGAGGCGCTCCGCCAGCGCGGCCGCGCCCGCCGCGCCGAGGCCCGCGCGCGCCTCCTCGAAGCCCGCCTTCCCGCGGGTCCCCCCAGCTGAGCGATGCGCGCGCGCGTCAAAGTCTGCGGCATCAACAGCGAAGCCGCCTTCGACGCCGCGATCGCAGCCGGCGCGGACTGGGTCGGCTTCGTCTTCTTCCCTCCGTCCCCGCGCTTCGTCACCCCCGCTCGCGCCGCAGCACTTTCCGCCCGCCACCAAGCCGGCCCGCCGCGCGTCGGCCTCTTCGTCGATCCCGCCGACGAAGCGATCGAAGCCGCGCTCGCCGCCCTCCCGCTCGATATCCTCCAGCTCTACGCCGGGCCCGCCCGCGCCACCTCGCTCCGCCGCCGCTTCGCCCGCCCGGTCTGGCGCGCGGTCGGCATCGCCGCGCGCGCCGATCTCCCTAACGATGCCGCCGGCGCCGACGCCCTCCTCATCGAAGCCAAGGCGCCCCCCGAGGCGACGCGCCCGGGCGGCAACGCCCTCCGCTTCGACTGGTCGCTTCTCGCGCACTGGCACGCCCCGGTGCCCTGGCTCCTCGCCGGCGGGCTCGATCCCGACAACGTCGCCGCCGCCATCGCGGCAAGTGGCGCCAACGCGGTCGATGTCTCCTCGGGCGTCGAAAGCGCGCCGGGCGTCAAGGACCCCGCCCTGATCCGCGCCTTCATCGAAGCCGCCCGCATTCCGCTCCCAGAATCCGTCCGGGGTGGCTGAAGACCTCGAACCCGTCGCGCCGCGCAACGGCGATGAGCGTGAGCCCCGCTTCCTCGGCCACGCGCACCGCCAGCGCGCTCGGCGCCGACATCGCGGCGAGGACCGGCGCCCCCGCCCGCGCCGCCTTCTGCACCAGCTCGAGCGAAACCCGGCTCGTCATCACGATGATCCCCGCCTCCGCCCCGATCCCTTCCCGCGCCAGCGCCCCGATCAGCTTGTCGAGCGCATTGTGCCGCCCGACATCCTCGCGCGCCGCGACCAGCCCGCGCCCCTTCACCCAGAAGCCCGCCCCGTGCACGCCGTGCGTCTCCGCGTTGAGGCGCTGCGCCCGATCGAGCGCCGCCATCGCCGCCGGCACCTCCTCGGGCGCCAGGCTCAGCTCCGTCTCGACCCGCGCGACCGCGCGCATCACGGTCTCGAGGCTCTCCGCCCCGCAGAGCCCGCAGCCCGCCGGCCCCGCCATCATCCGCCGCCGACCGACATACCCCCCGGCCCGCTCCGGAACGAGGTCGATCCGAACCTCGACACCCTGTTCCAGCGGCACCACGGCGATGCTCTCGATCTCGCCCGGCGTGCCGATCACCTGCTCCGAAAGGCTGAAGCCCACGGCGAAATCCTCGAGATCCGCCGGCGTCGCCAGCATCACCGCGTGGGTCGCGCGCCCATAGGTGATCGCGACCGCGCACTCTCCGGCGAGCCTCCGCTCGTCGGGACGGAACGCGCCGTCCCGCCAGGCGAGCGCACGCCCGGCCTCCGTTGCCTGTTCCGACATGCGCTCCGACCCTAATCCAAACCCGCCCTCCGGGACACGATCGGGCACGCCCGTCGGATCACCATGACCACCCCCACCCGATCGCGGAACATCCATCCCGAATCCTTCACTTTCACCGTGCTGATCGGCGCCCTCACCGCGCTGCCTTCGCTCGCCACCGATATGAGCCTGCCCGCGCTCGGCGGCATCGCCCGCGCGCTCCACGCCTCCCCCGGCGAGGCGGCGCTCACCCTGAGCCTCTTCCTCGTCGGCTACGCGCTCGCCCCGATCGCCTTCGGCCCGCTCTCCGACGAGTACGGCCGGCGCCCCGTGGTCATCGCCGGCTGCGCCCTCTTCGCGCTCGCCGCCATCCTCGGCACCTTCGCGGGCTCGATCCCGATGCTGCTCCTCTGGCGCCTGCTTCAAGGCGCCGGCGCCGGCGCCGGCACCGTGATCTCCTTCGCCGTGGTCCGCGACCTCTTCGACGGCGCCGGGCTCCGCCGGCGCCTCGCCCAGATCAGCATCGTCCGCGTCATCGCGCCGATGGTCGGGCCGAGCCTCGGCGCCTTCGTGCTCCCCTTCGGCGGCTGGCGCGGCATCTACGCGCTCACCGCACTCCTCGCCACCCTCCTCCTCGCCGCCGCAATCCTCCGGCTCGCCGAGAGCGCACCCCGCTTCTCCGGCCACCCGCACGTGCCGGTGCGGCTCATCACGGCCTACGCGCGCGTTCTGCGCAACCGCGCCTGCCTCGGCTACTCGCTGGTCAATGCCTGCGCCTTCGGCTGCCTCTTCGGCTATATCAACGGCTCCTCTCTGGTGATGATCGAGGTGCTCGGCGTCTCGCCGCGAATCTTCGGGCTCCTCTTCGCCCTGGTGGATATGGGGCTGCTGGCGGGATTCTTCCTCAACGGCCGGCTCAACGCCTGGGGCATCGGCCGCCACGCGCCACTCCTCGCCGGGCTCTGGCTCGCTGCCGCCGCCTCGCTCGCCCTGCTCGCACTCTCCCTCGCCGGCACGACGCGCCTTCCCGGCCTCGTCTCGCTGCTCCTGCTCGCCGCCTTCGGCTACGGCCTCATCACCCCGAACGCGACCCAGGGCGCGCTCCAGCCGCTGCCCGAGGTCGCCGGCGTCGCGGCCGCGGTCTTGAGCCTCCTCATGATGCTCACCGGCGCCTTCTCGGGAATGATCGTCTCCGCCCTCTTCGACGGACGAACGGCGCTCGCCATGACCGGCGTCATGGCAGCCTTCTCGGCCGGCGCGCTCGCGCTCTACCTCGCCTTCGTCCGGCCGGCCGAACGCTCCCGATAAGCGATCCCAACCGTCGCAAAGACCAAGGGGGCTCTGCCCCCTTGGAACCCCCGCCAAGGGCTGAGCCCTTGGAACCCCTTCGTTTTGGCAGCCGCTGAGGGCGCTGCCGAGCGCGGCGAGCGCCGCCTCCGCGCGTTCGCGCGAAAGCCCGCCATAGACTGCATTGTCGAGGAATTTGGCGCGGATCTCGGCCGAAGAGAGTGGGGCGTGTGCGCCGCCCCGCATATAGGGCCGGCGGATCTCGCGCACGCTGCCGTCCTTGAGGGTCGCGCGGAGGTGGCCCGTGAAGTTGCGCGGATATTCGTTGTGCGGGTCGATCACGTAGCGGATTTTTCCGGCCAAGCCGAGCACGGCGGGATCGGTCAGCCGGTCGGCCGCGAACTGGGCGAAGCCCACCCGACGGTCGAAGAAGGCGACCGCCATGCAGTAGGGCGTGCTGAATTTTCCCGCATACGCATTGGGCGGGCGCTGCTTGTCGGCGAGCGGCTCCCACAGCCGGTGCACCGTCCCCTCGCCCACCTCGCAGACGATCTCGGCGATGCTCTCGGCCGCGACGCCGCTCTCGCCGAGCTCGATCGCGCAGTCGATATAGGGCTGCGTCATCGTGCCGCAGGGATAGGGCTTGAAGGCGATCGTCTCCATCAGCCAGCGCTCGCCGAGACCGTCGGTGAGATGGGAGAAATCCGGCCTGACGGAGGGCGCGAAGGCGGAGAAGAACCCGTGCCTTCCCTCGAGCACGGTGCGCGGCCCGAGGAACCCGCCGCGCGCGAGAAGCGCGGCCCGCAGCCCAGACTGCGCGGCCCAGCCGGCATGCATGCGCTTGGTCCAGGTGCCCTCGGCGAGATATTCGATGATGCCCGCGGCCTGGCTCCCGGCGATGCCGAGCGCGGAGACGGCCTCTCCGGACGCAAGCCCGAGTGCGGCGGAGACGGCGCCGGCGGCGGCGAGCGCGCCCAGCACCGCGGTCGGATGGAACCCCGCGCGGTGGATCGCGATCGGCGCAACCAGCGAGAGCCGGCACATCAGCTCCGTCCCGACCACGACGCCGCGCAGGAAATCCTGCCCGCCGCGCCCTTCCCGCTCGCAGGCCGCGAGCACGGAAGGAACGATGACGGCGCCCGCGTGGACGGGGCCGCCCTCGAACGTGTCGTCGTAATCCTCGCCATGGGCGGCGGTGCCGTTGACGAGCGCCGCGTCGTAACCGTTGCGCCGCCCGGGGTGCCCGATCGCGGTGCAGGGGCCGGCCGGATCGAGCGAGGCGAGCACCGCGCGCACGTAATCCGCGTTGCGCGCGGCGAGGCAAAGCCCGGCGACGTCGATCAGGAGATGCTCGGCGGTGCGCGCCGCCGCCGTGGGCAAGCGCTCGGCATCGAGGGCGGAGAGCCAGGCGCCGAGACGTTCGGCCTGGGTCGGGGTGGAAAGCATTGGGCACCCTTACGGTGAAAGGACTTCGAGCGCGAGGCCGTTGGTGCGCGGCCCGAAGCCGCCGACGGCGATGATAATGGCTGCCATGGCGAGCCCGATCATGGTGAAGACGCCGGCGGTTCCGTAGCTCGCGAGGACGGCGGCAACCATGTAGCTCACGAAGATCGCACCGATGCGGCTGAAGGAGAAGGTGAAGCCCACCGCCGCCGCGCGGATGCGCGTGGGGAAGAGTTCGGCCGCGTAGGTATGGAAGATCGCGGTAAGCCAGTTGTTGCCGAGGACGATCATCGCGCCGGTGAGCAGGATGAACGGCACGCTGCGGGCCGAGGCGAAGGCGAAGCCGAAGATGCCGACGATGAGGGCGGCGAGCGCCAGCTGGTATTTTCGCTCGAAGCGCTCGGCGAGCCAGAGCCCGATCGCGCCGCCGAATGGCGTGAGGAGGACGATCATGAAGGTGTATTCGAGCGAGTGGACGATGGGAAAGCCGCGGCGGGCAAGGAAGATCGGCACCCAGGAGCCGAAGCCGAACACGCCGATCGTCTGGCAGAACTGGAAGATCGAGATGACGATCGTACGGCGGAGATAGAAGGGCCCGAAAATCTCGAGGAAGCGGCCGCGCTCGACCACCGCGTCGGGGATCGCGGGATCGGGTGCGGGCAGGTTGCGCCCAGTCTCCGCGCGGATCCCCTCCTCGATCGCGGTCACGACCGCATCGGCCTCCGCGCGGCGTCCGTGGACCTCGAGCCAGCGCGGGGATTCGGGAAGCCCGCGCTGGAGGAACCAGACGGCGATGCCGCCCAGCGCGCCGATCGCGACGACGATGCGCCAGCCGGCAATGCCGAAGGGCTGGTGCGGGACGAAGAGCGTAGCGAGCAGGGCGGCGGTGGGCGTCGCGGTGAGGATGAAGGTGATGGCGAAGGCCATGTAGCGGCCGCGCTCGGCGCGCGGCGTCAGCTCGGAGATGAAGCTGTCGTTGTTGATGAGTTGCAGGCCGACCGCGAAGCCCGCGACGAAGCGGAAGAAATCGATCCAGCCGGCGGAGTCGGAGAAGACGATCAGAAAATTGAAGAGCGAATAGACGAGCATGGCGCCGATATAGATCGGCCGGCGCCCGAACCGGTCGGAGACGGCGCCGAAGAGGACCGTGCTCAGGAACATGCCGGCGAAGAAGGCGGCAAGGAAGCTCGAGAAGCTGTGGAAATCGAGCAGGCCCTTGGTGGTGGGCGTGAAGAGGTGGCTCCGGATCAGGCCGACGGAGATGTAGCCCGGCATGAAGAGCTCGAAGAACTCGAACCAACCGCCGCTGGCGATGCGCGCGACCAGGCCGAAAAGGGTGCGCGAGGGTGGGAGGCGATCGATCCGGGCGAGGATGGAGGCGCGGCCCGGCACGGCTTCGGCGGAGCTCATCTTCGTTTCCTTCGGTCGGGCTCGGGCTCGAGAACGAGGTCAGGCAGGGCGGGCGGCGGCGGCGATCGCCGCGACATCCGCGATCTCCTCGATCCCCCAGCAGAGATCGACGAGCTTCTCAATCCGCGATGGGGGCAGGATTCCCGCGGCAAGGGCCGCGAGCTTCTCGCCGAGCGCCTGGTCCGACATCGGGCGAAGGCGGCTGCCGACGGCGTGATCCACCTGCTCCTCGATCCGTCCTCCGTCGGCCAGCAGCAGCGCAACACGCGCGGCGTCCGGCGCGAGCGCGGGATCGACGCTCGCGTGCACGCGCGCGCAGCGCCACGACGCGCGGATCCCTCGCCGCTTCGTCGCTGAACTCCGCCTCCCCTCCGCCGCCGCGGACGATCGCGACGGCAGCGGCATGGAAAACGGAGAACTTCGATTCGAGCCCGGTCGCCGGCGCGGTCTTCCCGGTGAGCTCGAGCACGAGCGGATGGACGGAAAGCTCGATGAAGCGCACGGCTTCCGGCGCGAGCGCATGCGCGGCGCTGAGGCGCAGGCACGCATCGATCACCGGATGGATGACGATCCCGCAGGCAAAGGGCTTGTAGGTATTGGCGCTGATCTCGAAGCGGCCGCCGAGATCTTCGGTGATCTGCCCGGGATCGAAGCGGGTGCTGAGGATTTCGGCCCAGCCGCGCCGGCCCTCGATCGCGTCCTCCGCCGCGGTGAAGCCCGCTTCGGCGAGGAGCGCCGCCTGCAACCCGTTCGCCGCCGCGCGGCCCGGATGGAAGCTCTTCGCCATCGAGCCGAACATCACGCGAAGCCCGACCGGCTGCGTCGCCGCAAGGCCGAGCGCGTGGGCCATCCGCGCAGCGTCGAGCCCTAGCAGCCGCCCGGCGGCAGCAGCCGCGCCGAAGACGCCGGCGGTGCCGGTGATGTGCCAGCCGCGATCGTAGTGCTCGGGGAAGACGGAAAGCCCCACGCGGCATTCCGCCTCGACGCCGAGGGCGAGGGCTGTGACGAACTCCGCCCCGCTGACCCCGCCGCGCGTCTCGGCGAGTGCCAGCGCGGCGGAGGCAACCGGTCCCATCGGGTGGATGACGGTCGCGAGATGCGTGTCGTCGAAATCGAGCACGTGCGAGGCGATGCCATTGATGAGCGCCGCGAGCGGCGCGTCGGTGCGCTCGGCCCGGCCGAGCAGCGAGGCCTGGGCGGGTCCGGCGAAGGGCGAGAGGGCGGTGAAGGCAAAGCGGGCCGCCTCGTGGCGCGCGCCGCCGAGCGTGCAGCCGACCCAGTTGAGGAAGCCGCGATGGGCCTCCTTGCGCACCGCCTGGGGCAGATCGGCGGAGCCGACGGCGGCGAGATAGCGCGCGAGGGTCTGCGTCGCGCCCGCCCGGGCCGGAGCCGCCGAGGTCGGGGATGGTCGGGCTTCGGCGCTCATGGACCGGGTTCCTCCTCCGCGCGAGGTTTCGATATTGTCCGACAATCCGTCAATCTGGGGCAACTCCCCCAACCATTTCGCCGGAGGAGGCGCGCTGCGATTTCCGCTCCCCGAGCCGCGCCGGCTGACCGGCCGGCGGACGGCCTTGCGGGCCGCCCCGCGCCAGCCGCGCGTTTGTTCCGGAAACGTGGGATACCGGTCCCTCATGAGAGGAGCGGCCCATGGCGGTGGTGATCACGGTCGCACAGCAGAAGGGGGGCGCGGGCAAGACGATGCTCGCCGCCAATCTCGCCGTGGCACTCGCGCCCGGCAAGAGGGTGGCGCTGCTCGACGCCGATCCGCAGAAGAGCCTCGCGCACTGGCAGCGCATCCGGGCCGAGCGGAACAAGGCCGGCGCAGCACTCACATTCATCGAGGTCGCCGGCTGGAGAATCGGCATCGAGCTCGACCGCATCGCCCGCTCGCATGACCTCGTGGTGATCGACAGCCCGCCGCAGATCGACACGGACGCGCGCCAGGCGGTGCGGGCCGCGGACCTCGTGCTGGTGCCGTTGCAGCCGAGCCCGCCCGACCTCTGGGCGGCCGAGGGAACGCTCCGGCTCGCGGCGAGCGAGCGCCGCCCCGCCCGCCTTGTGCTGAACCGGGCGCCGGCCGGGGCAAAGCTCCGCGCGGCGATCGAAAGCGAAATCGCGGCCCGCGGGCTGCCGGCGCTCGCAGCAGTGCTCGGCAACCGCGCCGCCTTCGCCTCCTCCTTCGCGCTCGGATCGAGCGTGCTCGAAGAGGCCCCGCGATCGCTCGCCGCCGCCGAGATGGCGGCCCTCGCCGCCGAGGTCGCGGCCCTCGTCGGCTGAGAGACCGTGACGGCACCCTGGCGAGGGGCTATCCTGGAAAGGAACTCGTTTCGGAATCGGGAGGAACGGGAATGGAGCTCGCGGTCCACCAGATCAGCCGCCATTTCGTGGGCGAAGTGTCGGGGCTCGACCTCACGCGCCCGCTCACGGTCGACGAATTCGCCGCCGTGCGCGATGCGATCGACCGCCATGGCGTGCTCGTCTTTCACGACCAGGCGCTGACGGACGCACAGCAGATCGCCTTCACGCGCGGCTTCGGCGCGATCGAGAATTCCGCCGGCGGGCATGTCGCCAAGGCGCACGAGCGCCGGCTCGGCGTGGAGATGAACGACGTCTCCAATCTCGGCATGGACGGCAAGCCGCTCGCCCGCGATGACCGCAAGCGGATGTTCAATCTCGGCAACCGCCTCTGGCATTCCGACAGTTCCTTCCGCGCGGTTCCCGCCAAATATTCCATCCTCTCGGGGCGCAAGGTCGCAACGAGCGGCGGCAACACGGAATTCACCGACATGCGCGCCGCCTACGATGCACTCGACGCGGCGACCAAGGCGGAGATCGAGGACCTCGTCTGCGAGCATTCGCTGATGTACTCGCGCGGCTCGCTCGGCTTCACGGAGTTCACGGACGAGGAGAGGATGATGTTCCGCCCGGTCCGCCAGCGCCTCGTGCGCACGCATCCGGCGACCGGACGGAAGTCGCTCTATCTCTCCTCGCATATCGGCGCGATCGTCGGCTGGCCTATGCCCGAGGCGCGTGCCTTCCTCCGCGACCTCACCGAGCAAGCGACGGCACCGGAGTTCGTCTATGTGCACCGCTGGCGTGCGAACGATCTCGTGATGTGGGACAATCGCCAGACGATGCACCGCGTGCGCCGCTTCGACGAGAGCGAGCCGCGCGACATGCGGCGCACCACGGTCGCGGGCGACGGCCAGACCACCGCGCAGGCCGAAGCCACCTGAGAGACCTTCCCATCCCCCTCGTTTGACCGGCGCGCCGCGTCGGCCGCACGATAGGCGCGATACGAGGAAGGAGCGGGACGGATGGCCGAGTGGAGCGATCAGGTGGCAGTGGTCACGGGCGGCGCGCGCGGGATCGGCCGCGCGAGCGCAGAGCTTCTCGCCAAACACGGCGCCGCCGTGTGCGTAAACTATGTCGCGCACGCCGAAGCGGCGGAGACGCTTGCCAAGGAGCTTCTCGCCGGCGGCGCGCGCGCGGTCGCGGTGGGCGGGGACGTGAGCGATCCAAAGGCGGTCGAGGCGATGATCGCGCGGACCGAGGCGGAGCTCGGCCCGGTCACGATCCTCGTCAACAACGCGGGCATCGCCTTGCAGGCAACGCTCGATACGTTCGATGCGGCACAGTTCGCGCGCATGCGCGAGATCAACGTGGACGGCGTGATCCATGCGACGCGCGCGGTGATGGCTGGGATGCGCGCCCGCCGCTACGGGCGCATCGTCAATATCAGCTCGGTCGCCGGAATCGGAACCTCACTGCCGGGCAATGCGTTCTATGCGGCGACCAAGGCCGAGGTCATCATCCTCACGCGGCGCTTCGCGATGGAGCTTGGCGCCTCCGGGATCACCGTGAACGCCGTCGCCCCCGGGTTCGTGCGTACCGACATGACCGAAGGACGGCGCTCGGCGGAGGAATGGGAGAAGGTCTCGAAGCGGCTCGCGGAACGGGCGATGACCGGGCGCGTCGGCGAGGCTTCGGATATCGCCAATGCGGTCGCCTTCTTCGCCGCGCCGGAATCGAGCTGGGTCACGGGCCAGGTGCTCGCGGTGGATGGCGGCCGGCTGGACTATCTCGGCCACGCCTGAGCCGGCTTGCGCGGAGGGGGGGACAGACCATGCTCTCCGCGGCCGGGGCCACGCGTTGACGAGCGCCTGTAACCCCGGCACGGGAAAGTCCCCATGAGCGCGCCCGGCGGCATCGATTGCGACATCCACCCGTCCGTGCCCGGCATCGACGCCTTGCTTCCCTACATGCCGGAGCATTGGCGCGAAATCGTCCAGATGCGCGGCGTCGACGAGCTGAACCCGATCAGCTACCCGGCGCGCTCGCCGCTCACGGCGCGGCCC
This sequence comes from uncultured Pseudomonadota bacterium, assembly GCA_963745975.1. Taxonomy (GTDB): domain Bacteria; phylum Pseudomonadota; class Alphaproteobacteria; order Acetobacterales; family Acetobacteraceae; genus JAKAWQ01. Next base: position 202,672 of record CAVUZJ010000002.1, on the reverse strand, counting down.
GACTGGCGCCCGAGAGAGGGCAAGCCGGCTTCGAGCCTCGAACAGATCCGCCGCGAGTGCCTCGATCCGTTCGGCAGCGAAATCGCCATCTGCAACTGCCTCTACGGCGTGCAGCTCCTGTTCAGCGAGGACATGGCCGCCGCGTTCGCCCGCGCCCTCAACGACTGGATGGCCGCCGAGCTCCTCGATCGCGAGCCCCGGCTCCGCGCGAGCATCGTCGTCCCGCTCCAGAACGTCGAGCTCGCGGTCGAGGAGATCGAGCGCTGCGCCGAGGACCCGCGCTTCGTGCAGATCCTGGTTCTGGCGAGCGGGGACCATCCACTCGGCAAGCGCATGTATTGGCCGCTCTATGCGGCAGCGCAACGCCACAAGCTGCCGCTCGGCATCCATGCCGGCAGCAACTACCACAATCCGCCGACCGCGGTCGGCTGGCCGAGTTACTACACCGAGGACTACGTCGCCCAGGCGCAAGCCTTCCAGTCGCAGCTCACCAGCCTGATCTGCGAGGGCGTGTTCAACCGCTACCCCGACCTCAAGGTCGTGCTGCTGGAATCCGGCTGGACCTGGCTGCCGGCGCATCTCTGGCGGCTCACCAAATACTGGCGCGGCCTGCGCATGGAGATCCCGTGGGTCGACCGTTCGCCCGCGGATATCGTGCGCAGCAACGTCCGCCTCTCGCTGCAGCCGACGGACGCCCCACCCGACGCCGCCGGCCTCGCGCGCATCCTCGAGCATCTGCAGTCCGACGAGCTTCTGCTCTTCTCGACCGACTATCCGCACTGGCAGTTCTCCGGGACGGACGCCATCCCGGCGGGACTGCCGGCGGACCTCGTGCGCAAGATCAAATGCGACAACCCGAGGGCGACCTACGCCCGGCTTACGGAGCCCGTGCGATGAACGTTGAGCTGAAGAGCCAAAAAGCGGCGTCGGCGAACCGCCGCATCGGGATCGCCGATTGCGATATCCACCCCGTGCCGCGGCGCGGCGAGAAGGATCTGCATCCGTGGCTCGCGGAGCTTTGGCGGGAGCGGCTCGCGCTTTTCGGCGCGCGCCGCCGCCTCGGCATGGCGGCCGGGCCCGCCTACCCGAAAGGCCAGCCCAACGCCTCGCGCCGGGACGCCTATCCGCCGGAGGGCGGCCGCCAGGGCAGCAGCCTCTCCTTCATGCAGAAGCAGCATCTCGATACGAACAACGTGGTGCTCGGCATCCTCAACCCGCTCTTCAGCGGCGAGGGGTTCACCGACCCGGAGCTCAGCGCCGCCATGTGCCACGCCGTGAACGAGTGGCAGCGGGCGGAGTGGACCGGCAAGGACGCACGGCTCAAGGCCTCCGTCGTGGTTCCCTACGAAGACGCGCCGGCGGCGGCCGCGGAGATCAGGCATTGGGCCGGGCACCAGGATTTCGTCCAGGTGCTGCTCCTCTCGCGCACGGCAGAGCCGCTCGGCAACCGGCGCTACTGGCCGATCTACGAAGCCGCCGCCGAGGCCGGGCTCCCCGTCTCCGTGCACGCCTTCGGCTATGGCGGCGCGCCGATCACCAGCACCGGCTGGCCGAGCTATTACGTCGAGGAAATGACGGGCCATGCGCAGAGCTGCCAGGCCGGCCTCTCAAGCATGATCATCGAGGGCGTTTTCGAGCGTTTCCCCGGCCTCCGCGTGATCATGGTCGAGGCGGGCTTCGCCTGGGCGCCCGCCCTTGCCTGGCGTCTCGACAAGGCTTGGAAGACGCTCCGCGCCGAAACCCCGCACCTCAGAGAGCTCCCGAGCGAGTACATGCGTCGCAGGGTTTGGTGGACCACGCAGCCGATGGAGGAGCCGGAGCCGCGCGAGCACCTGCTGGACACCATCGGCTGGATGGGCTGGGACCGGCTGCTCTTCGCAACCGATTATCCGCACTGGGACTTCGACGATCCCGCGCACGCGCTGCCGCTCCGCGTGAGCGAAGAGGAGCGTCACGCCTTCTTCCTCGGCAATGCCCGCGCCGTCTACGGAGTGGCCGAGTGAGCCGCCACGTCGTCGCGCCGACCAGCGACGTGCCGCCCGGAAGCCGCAAGCTCTTCACCGTGAAAGGCCGGCCGATCGCCGTCTTCAACCTCGGGGGCGACTATTTCGGCATGCTGAACCGCTGCCCGCATCAGGGCGGCAGCCTCTGCGAAGGCATCGTCACGGGCCTGCTGCTCTCCTCCAGCCCCGGCGAGTACAGCTACACCCGCAAGGGCGAGATCCTCCGCTGCCCGTGGCATGGCTGGGAATTCGATATCCGCACCGGCCAGTCCTACTGCGACCCCGAGCGCATCCGCGCGAAATCCTATCAGGTGGATACCGCCCCGGGTGCCAAGGTGGTCGCCGGTCCCTACGTCGCCGAAACGGTTCCGGTGCGCGTCGAGGAGGACTACATCGTCGTCGAAGTCTAGCCGTCGGCTCACGGCAGCCCGATCAGCACCTCCGCGCCTTCGACGCGCACGGGATAGGTCTTGAGATCCTCGTCGATCGGCGGGCTCACGCCCTTGCCTGTGCGGATGTCGAACTGCCCGCCGTGCAGCGGGCATTCGATGATGTGCCCGTCCAGCCAGCCGTCGGTGAGCATCGCCAGCGCATGGGTGCAGACATTGTCGGTGCAGAACCACTCGCCCTCGACATGATAGAGCGCGAGGCTCAGTCCCATCGCCTCGATCGCGAGCGCCTCGCCCTCCGCGACATCGGAGGTCGAGGCGATGCGAACCCATTCCGTCGAGCCGCTCATTCCGGTTTTCCGTGCTGCCGCGTGACGTGCCCATCATAGCCGGAGGCACGCGCGAGGTTTAAGGGACCGGGGGTGTCGCGACCACCGTGGGCACGCCGCCCGGCACGAAGACGGTCGCCGTGCCGTTGCCGTTCGGCACCATCAGCCCCGACGCCCCGCTGCCGATGGGCGCAACGACAGCGTCGTTCCCGGCATGATTGACGACGGTCCCGAGCACGCCCTGCGGCCCGAATACGGCCGAACCGAGGGACGGAAGGCTCGGCTGAGCGGGCGCGGCGGGCGCGCTGGCAACCGGTATCACGGGCGGCTGGTAGATCCCCTGCGTCGGCGCATTGAAGAGCGCGGGAGAAGCGGCGTTCGACGCCCTGTTGGCGCAGGGAAGAGAGAGGCCGGGTTTCGGGCAGGCGGGAGGCGGCACGGGCGAGGGTTGGGTCGCGAAATGCGTGAAGGGCCCGGTTGCTTCCGCGTAGCCGGGGTCCGGGCCCGTGGGCGCGCAGGCGGAAAGGGCAAGCAGCAGAACTATTGGGGGCAGCGATCGGGCCATGAGGACCAGATGGGACTCCGGGCCCGGTTGACAGGGGTACGAGCCCCGCCAATCGCTGCGGCCAGCTCGGCGCCGGCCGCGCGGCCTGCGATCTCTTCACGTATCCCTTTGAAACATTCGGCGCCACGCGATCGGCGCTAGCATCCGCCCATGCAGAGCGCGGCCATCCACGCCCTCACCCGCTTCGGCCTCGGCGCCGGCCCCGCCGCGCTTCCGCCCGCGGACCCGCGCGCGTGGCTCGCCGCTCAGCTCGACGGCCCCGATCCGGCGCTCAACACCGCGCCGTTCCGCGCCCTGCCGACCGGCGCCGCCGCCCTCGGCGCACTGCGTGCGGATGCGATCGCACGGCGGGCTGTGCTCGCCGCCGGCGAGCCCCTCAAAGGCCATTTCCGCTCGCGCTCGCTCGCCTTCTTCACCGCCGACGCCCGCGCCGCGCTCGACTGGGCGGTCGTCACCCCGGCCCCCTTCCGCGAGCGGCTCGTCTGGTTCTGGACCAACCATTTCACCGTCAGCATCCGCCAGGGCGGCACGCTCGGCCTCGTCGGCCCCTTCATCCGCGAAGCGATCCGCTCGCACGTCACCGGCCGCTTCACGGACATGGTGCTCGCCGCCGAGCGCCACCCCGCGATGCTGCTCTATCTCAGCAACGCCTATTCGGTCGGGCCGCAAAGCCCCGTCGGCCGGCGCACCGGCCGCGGCCTCAACGAGAATCTCGGCCGCGAATGCATGGAGCTGCACACGGTGAGCCTCGCCGCCCGCTATACCCAGGCGGACGTCACGAGCATGGCCAAGCTCCTTACCGGCTGGTCGGTCTCGCCCGCGAGCCAGCCCGATGGTTTTCTCTTTCGTCCGCTCGCCCACGAGCCCGGGCCCCAGACCGTCATGGGACAAGAGTTCCCGCCCGGCGAGGAGGGCGGGCTCGCTGCACTCCGCTTCCTCTCCACCTACAAGACCACCTGGACCGCGCTCGCCGAAAAGCTCGTCCGCCACTTCGTGGCCGACGATCCCCCGCCGGGCGCCGTCCGCCGGATCGAAGCGGTCCTCACCGAGACCGGCGGGGACCTGCACGCCACCTCGCTTGCCCTGATCGACCTGCCAGAAGCCTGGCAGCCTCTTGCCAAGCTGAAGACGCCGCTTGAGTACTTGGTGTCCGTCCTGCGCGCCACGCCGCCCGCTTCCCGCGGCGCGCCCCCTTACTTCGCCGTCCTCCGCAAGCTCGGCCAGCCGCTCTGGGCGGCGCCGCTGCCCAACGGCTGGTCCGACCTTGCCGCCGACTGGGCCGGCTCGGACGCGGTGCTCGGCCGCATCGGCTTCGGCTACAGCCGAGCCGCGCGCCTCCCCGAGGCCGACCCGCTGGAGCTCGCCGACGCCGCGCTCGGCCCGATGCTCCGCCCGCCAACTGCGACCGCGATCCGCCGCGCCGGCTCGCGCGCCGAAGGGACGAGCCTCCTTTTCGCCGCTCCCGAGTTCCAGCGGAGATGAGCCCCATGAAACTGACCCGCCGGCGCACGCTGCTCGGCCTCCCCGCCGTCCTCGCCGCCGGCCCAGTCACGCTCGCCCTCGCCGACGCCGCGACCGAACGGCGCTTCGTCGTCGTCCTGCTGCGCGGCGCGCTCGACGGAATGGCCGCCGTCGTGCCCTACGGCGATCCGAACCTGCGCGCCCTCCGCGCCGGCCTCGTCCCGCTCGAGCCGGGCCAGGGCAAGGATTCGCTTCTCGATCTCGGCGGATTCTTCGCTCTTCATCCGGCACTTTCCGGCCTGCACACGCTCTACCGGGATGGCGAGCTCCTCCCCGTCCACGCGATCGCCGGCCCCTATCGCACCCGCAGCCATTTCGAGGCCCAGGACCTTATCCAGACTGGTGCCACGGAGACGGAAACCGCGATCACCTCGGGCTGGCTCAACCGCGTCCTCCTAGAGCTGCCCTCGGGCGGCCACGCCGCCGCCGGAACCGGCCTCGCCGTCGGCGTCGGCATGCCGCTCCTCCTGCGCGGCAAGGCGATGGTCGGCTCCTACGCGCCCGCAGGCTTCGCCGCCCCCTCGCCCGATCTCTACCGCCGGATCGCAGCACTCAACGCCCCCGATCCCCTCCTCGGCCCCGCCATCGCCGAGGGCCTCGCCGAGCAGCATTTCGACGCGCAAACCTTCGCCATGGACGGCGAGCCGCAACGCGCCCCGCGCGCCGGCTACGGATTCGCAGCACTCGCCATGCAAGCGGGCAAGCTCCTCGCGGCACCGGCCGGACCCCGCATCGCCGCCTTCCAGCTCGAGGGCTGGGACACCCATGGCAACCAGGTTTCTCTCCTTCGCCCGCCGCTGGCTGCGCTCGATGCCGGCCTCGTCGCGCTGAAAACCGCGCTCGGCCCGGCCTGGCGCGACACGGTCGTGCTCGTCATCACCGAGTTCGGCCGCACCGCGCGCGTGAACGGCACGCGTGGCACCGACCACGGCACCGCCACGGTCGCCTTCCTCCTCGGCGGCGCCGTCGCCGGCGGGCGCGTGCGCGCGACCTGGCCCGGCCTCGGTCCGGGACAGCTCTTCCAAAACCGCGACCTCGCGCCGACGGCGGACATCCGCGCGGCTGCGAAGGGCGTGCTCGCCGCGCAATTCGGCCTCTCCGCTTCTTCGCTTGCGCGCATCTTCCCCGAAAGCGCAGAAGCCGCGCCGATGACGGGCCTGCTTCGCGCCTGAGCCCAAGTCCTTAATGAAGTCGGGCGGCATGGCTGATGCGCGCCTCGCGCGGTGCCGAAGCACCGCGTCTCGCCTAATGTTGCGCCTGCGATATTCGCGCGGACCGGCATAGGAGCATTTCGGCGTGGGGCAGACGATCGCCAGGGCCCGTCGCGGGACGGGGCACACAGCGTTCGCCATTCTCGCCGCGATCAGCGTCTGCCACTTCCTCAACGACACGATGCAGACGCTGCTTCCCGCGCTCTATCCGCTGTTCCGGAGCGGGCTCGGGCTCAACTTCGTCCAGCTCGGCGTGCTGACGCTCGCCTTCCAGGTGACGGGCTCGCTCCTCCAGCCGTTCGTCGGCCGCTTCACCGACCGCCGGCCCCAGCCCTACTCGCTGCCGGTCGGCATGACCTTCACCATGGCGGGGATCCTCGTCCTCGCCAATGCCGCCCACTATCCGCTCCTCCTCCTCGGTGCGGCGCTGATGGGCATCGGCTCCTCGATCTTCCATCCCGAATCCTCGCGCCTTGCCCGCATCGCCTCGGGCGGGCGGTTCGGCCTCGCCCAATCGGTCTTCCAGGTCGGCGGCAATCTCGGCCAGTCGATCGCCCCGCTCGTCGTCGCCTTCTTCATCCTCCCGCGCGGCCGGGGCAGCCTCGCCTGGATCGCCTTGCTGGCCCTCCTTGGCATCGTGCTCCTGAGCGGCCTCGGCCGCTGGTATCAGGCGAGCGGCGAAGCGCGCCCGCGCGGAACCCGCATCCTCCAGGCCGAGTTGACGCTACCGCTGCCTGCGGTCCGGCGCGCGCTCGCCGTCTTGATCGCGCTGATCTTCTCGAAATTCTTCTACCTCGCCAGCATCACGAACTTCTACATCTTCTATCTGATGGAGCACTTCCATCTCGCCACCGCCTCGGCGCAGGTCTGCCTCTTCGCCTTCCTCGCCGCGGTCGCGCTCGGCACTCTCGTCGGCGGTCCGCTCGGCGACCGGGTGGGGAGGAAATACGTGATCTGGACTTCGATTCTCGGCGTTCTGCCCTTCACCCTCCTGCTTCCCTATGTCGGCCTCGGCCTCACCATCGCGCTCAGCATCCTGATCGGCCTCATCCTCTCCTCCGCCTTCTCCGCCATCCTGGTCTATGGAACCGAGCTGATGCCCGGCCGCATCGGCGCCATCTCCGGCCTTTTCTTCGGCCTCGCCTTCGGCATCGCCGGCCTGGGTGCTGCCATCCTCGGCGCGGTCGCCGACTGGACCAGCATCGAGTTCATCTATCGCCTCTGCGCCTTCCTCCCCGCGATCGGGCTGCTCGCGGTCTTCCTCCCCGACGTCGGCCGCGACGGCCGCGCCCTTCGGGCCGGCCGCACCTGAGCGTCGTCGGCGTTTCCGCCGGGGCAAGATATCTCCTAAGCTCGCGCCCATGAGCGACGACTCGAAACCCCTCGACTGCCTCCGCTGCCCTGCCTTCTGCTGCAAGATCGCGGGCTATGTCGAAGTGAGCGAGTACGACATCCGCCGGCTCGCGAAATTCCTCGGGCTCACCAAGCGCCAATTCGAGGAGCAGCACATCGTCGAACGCACCCGGCGGGGCAAGAAGCACATCAAGTCCGAGTTCGAGACCTGCCAGTTCCTCGACGCGAAGCGCCGGTGCACCGTCTATGCCGCCCGGCCGACCGACTGCCGCGGCTATCACTGCTGGGACGCCGAGGACCAGAGCGTCTATCGCGCGGCCGCCTTCGTCCAGGTGCCGATCCGCGCCCAGCAGAAGGAAGACCGAGAGAATCGCAAGTAGAGGCGAGGCGCTCGTGTACACCACCGCTTCCGCCCTGCTCGCAGCGCTCGCCGAGGCGGGCGTCTCGTTCATCTTCGCCAATTTCGGCTCCGACCATCCGGCGCTGATCGAGGCGCTCGCCGAGGCGAACGCAACCGGCCGGCCCCTGCCCGCCGTCGTCACCTGCCCGAACGAGATGGTGGCGCTGAGCGCCGCGCACGGCGCCGCGCTCTTGACCGGCCGCGCCCAGGCCGTGCTCGTGCACGTCGATTGCGGCACCCAGGCGCTCGCCGGCGCCGTCCACAACGCCGCCCGCGGCCGCGCGCCCGTGCTCATCTTCGCCGGCCTCTCGCCCGCAACCCAGGAAGGCGAGCTCCGGGGCAGCCGCAACGAATTCATCCACTGGCTCCAGGACGTTCCCGACCAGCGCGGCATCCTCCGCGGCTACGTCAAATACGAGAACGAGCTCCGTTCCGGCCGCAACGCCAGGCAGATCATCCATCGCGCGCTCCAGATCGCCGAAAGCGATCCGAAGGGCCCGGTCTATCTCACCGCCGCGCGCGAAGTGCTCGAGGAGGAGCTTCCGCCTGCCATCCCCAACGCCGCCCGCTTCCAGCCCATCTCTCCCGCCGCGCTCGCCGAGCCCGATCTCGACGCGCTCGCAACCGCGCTCCTCGCCGCCGAGCGCCCGCTCGTCGTCACCTCCTATCTCGGCCGCAATCCGGCTGCGGTTCCCGCCCTCGTCGCCCTCGCCCGAAGCCTCGGCATCGGCGTGCTCGAATCCGTGCCAAGTGCGATGAATTTCCCGACCGACGATCCCGCCTGGCAGGGCGCCTATTGGAACGAGCAGCGCCAGGATCCGATTCTCGCCGAGGCCGATCTCGTGCTGGTGATCGAGAGCGACGTGCCATGGATCCCGACTGTGAACCGCCCGGCCGCGGAGGCGCGCATCTACCACATCGATGTCGATCCGCTGAAGGAACGGTTTCCTCTCTGGCACATCCCGGCCCGCCGCGTCTTCCGCGCCGACGCCGCGACCGCGCTTGCCCAGCTCAACCAACGTCTCGCCGCGTGCCCGCCCGACTTATCCCGGCTCGCCCCGCGCCGCGCGCGCCTCGCCCGCCGCCACGCCGAGCGCGCTGCCCTCGCAGCCGAGCGCGAGCGCCGCCCCGCGGACGAGATCACCCCCGAGTTCGCCATCGCCGCCCTCCGCCGTTATCTCGATTCCGAAACGATCATCCTCAACGAGGCGATCTCGAGCTACACGCTCGTCAACGAGCATATCGGCCCGCTCAGCCCCGGCTCGTGCTTCGCGAGCGGCGCCGGCTCGCTCGGCTGGCACGGCGGCGCCGCGATCGGCGCCAAGCTCGCGCGCCCGGAGAAGACCGTCGTCGCGATCGCCGGCGACGGCTCCTATCTCTTCTCCGTCCCCTCCACGGTGCATTGGATGGCGCGCCAGTACCGCACGCCCTTCCTCACGATCATCCTCAACAATCGCGGCTGGAAATCACCGAAGCTCTCGACGCTCGCCGTCCATCCCTCGGGCTACGCAAGCCGCGCCAACGATGTCGGCGTCTCCTTCGATCCTCCGCCCGACTACGCCGCCATCGCCGCCGCTTCCGGCGGCGCCTTCGCCGCGGCCGTCCGCCATGCCGGCGAGCTGGACGCAGCCCTCGCTTGCGCCTTTCGCGCCGTACGCCATGAAAACCGCGCCGCCGTCATCGATGTCTGGCTCCCGCGATTGTGAGGGCTAAAGGCTTTCGAACCCCGGAAGCCGAACCGCCTTGCGGTCGAATGTCACCGTGCGCGAACACCCCGCCGCGGCGCCGAGCGCGCCGATCAGAGCCTCGGCAAATGAGCCGCGCCCCTCCTTGAGCGCCGTCATCGCGGTGAAAACCTCCTGCTCGCATTCAACGACGAAGGCATCCGCCTCGAGCAACCGCTCGATCGCCGCAGCGATTTCCCGATCGCCGAGGCCGTAGCCCCGCTCGAGGACCCACGCCGTCTCGGCCATGACAACGACGCTGAGGAACCCGGGATCCTCTTCGCTCAGCCTCCGTTCGATAAGCTCGGTTGCGATCGGCGATTGAACGGGATCATCCTGCGCGAGGTAGCGAATGACGACGTTGGTATCGAGCCCGATCACCGCCGTCCACGGCGCGGTGCGCGGGCGGCCGCGCCGGCAGTCGCCGCTTCGGTCATCTCGTCGGTCGTCACGGGCCGCCGGCGCGGCCTGACGATGCCCCGCAGGACGCTGACCGGATGCTTCGGCAGGAGCACCACGCTGCCGTCCGGATGGAGGAAGAACTTCACCCGATCGCCCGGCTTCAGCCCAAGATGCTCCCGGATGGCTTTCGGAATCGTCGCCTGCCCCTTGGTCGTGAGAGCGGATTCCATCCTTCGTCCTTACCTTTCTCTAGAAGTAATACCTCCGGACGCGCCGATTTGTCAGCGCCGGCGCACGGCTTCAGAGGATCGTCCGGCGGGAGGATTTGGGGCGCGCAGCATTTGACCGCGCCGCCGTGACCGCGCGGCGGGCCCAGGCGAGGAGGGTTTCGGCATCGTCGAGCCGATCCTCCGGCACCGCGTAATAGGACCTCACGGTAACGGAGCGGACCTTCGTCCGGTAGGCGAAGGGATAGGAGCCAAGGGCAGCAAGCTCCTGTGCGAGGGCCGCATCGACGCGCAAATAGAGAACGCCGCGGATGATCATGGCGAACTGCACGCCATCGAGCTTCAATCCATGGCCGCCGAAGAGCCTGGCCGCGCGCACCGCGCCAAGCGGGGCGAACATCTCCGCAACATACGCTGCGAGCTCGTCGCCCGGGCGCTCCCCTGCCCGTCGCGCCATGTTCCCCATCCTTCGCCAGGCAACAAGAGATTAGCACCATCGTCACACACCGGGTGCAGGCGCTGTCGCATCATCCGCCGGGCAATGGATGGGGACGGGAATGGCGAGACGGCCGCATGAGCACGAGCATCGGCACGGGCATGGGCACGCCGAGGAGCCCGAGCCCAGGAGCCTGACAAAGCCGAGCGCGCTCGGCGGCCCCGTCTTCGCGCAGCCCGAACCGACGGCGGATCCCCGGCACTTCGCCGTGCGCCACGTCTCCGACCGCGAGGCCTACCGCGAGATCGACGCGCTCAACCGCGAGCACAGGCTCGCTCCCATGCCCTTCCCCCCGCCGCGCGGCGGTGTCGAACCCCGGCTCACCCTCGCCGACCTGCTCGACGGCGATCAGGAGACGATCGACGCCATCGAAGCGGCCGGCCAACTCGTCTTCCACACCGTCGGCGATACCGGCAGCACGCGCGGACCGGAGACGCAGAACCGCGTCGCCGACAAGATGACCGCCGACTTCGACGACGCCGACCCCAACGACGCGCCGCGCTTCTTCCTCCATCTCGGCGACGTCGTCTACAGCTTCGGCGAGGGTGCCTACTACTACGACCAGTTCTACGAGCCATATCGCGACTATCCCGCGCCGATCATCGCGCTCGCCGGCAACCACGACGGGATGGTGGCGCCCGAGTCGGGCGCGAAGACGCTTACCGCCTTCCTCGAGAATTTCTGCCAGGAGCACTTCGTCGTCACGCCCGAGGCAGGAGGGCTCTCGCGCACCGCGCAGATCGAGCCCGGCGTTTTCTTCACCTTCGAGGCTCCCTTTCTCCGCGTGCTGGCGCTCTACTCGAACACGCTCGAGGATCCGGGCGTGATCGCCGACGACCGCATCGGCGAGTCCCAGCTCCACTTCCTCGAGGCAGCGCTTCAGCGCGTCAACGATGAAAAATTCGCGGGCGCGCTCATCATCGCCCACCATCATCCCGTGTACGTCGCCGACTCCATGCACGGCGGCAGCGCCCAAATGGGCGAGCAGATCGACCAGATCTGCGACGAGGTCGGGGTCTGGCCGCACGCGGTGCTCGCCGGCCACGCCCACAACTACCAGCGCTTCACCCGCCGCCACGGGGAGATGCAGATCCCCTACCTGATCGCCGGCAACGGCGGCCACGGGCTCGCGCGCCTCTCCCGCCGCGGCAAGGTTCTCCGCACGCCCGCCGTCGTCCACGCCGCGGACGATGGCGGCGACGAGATCGTCCTCGAGAATTACGACGATCGGGACTACGGCTATCTGCGCGTCATCGTCTCGGCCGAGACCCTCCGCATCGAATACCACCCCGCGAGCGACGGCCCCTTCGCCAAGACGCCCGACGATCTCGTCACCGTCGACCTCGCCTCGCACACGCTCGCTTGACCCAATGGGCCTGATCAAAGGTGCGCCAGCGCAACCACGATCTCGATCAGGATCAGCACGACGATGATGCCCTCCATCAGCGCCGCCCGCGCCGCCGAAGCCTCCTGGTAGAGGGCGGCGTAAGTGTCGCGAATGATCGCGAGCTTGCGATCGACCGCCGCACCGAAGATGGACACACGGAAGAGGTCGAGCGCCGCTTCATAGACGCGCGCGAGATACACGTCCTCCGTCACGTTGAGCGCATTGTCCACCTTCTCGGTGAGCTCTGTGACCTCGGCCACCAAGCCCGAGAGCCGGCGCGCGAGATCGGCGAAGCGCCGTGAGGCCAAGAGCCGCGTCGTCCGCTGCGTCCGCTCGATGAGGTCGTACATGCGCGGCAGCTCGGCATCGAGAAGCTCGTCGTAATAGCGCATCTCGACGAGCTGCGCGTTCGCCACCTCGAGCACGTCGGCGACGTCCGAATCCTGCCGCGGCTCGTAGATGAAGGCCCGGTCCCAGGTCAGCACCGCTAGGTCGTCCGCGTAGTAGGAGAAGCGCTGCCGGAGCAGGTCGGCCCGCGCCCCCTCGGACAGCGCGCGGCTTTCTCCCGAGAGCAGCGGGGCGAGGTCGATCCGGCTCTGCAGCGCCTCCGCCGTCAGCTTCTCGTCGAACGAGGAGACGATGCCGATCAGATAGTCCTCCTCCACCGCCGACTCCGCGGGCCGCACCAGGGCCGGCGCGAACCGCCTCCGCACGTCGTCGAGCAGCCGCCCCCAGAGGTCCGCCCCGGCGCCCTCGTCGCGCAGGCTTCGATCCATCTGGTTCATCCGCTCGGCATAGTCCGGCCAGGCGAGATCGCCGGCCGGCACCTTGACCGCGAACGTGACGACACCGAAATCATAGAACCGTGCGGTCACGTCGGCGCGGAGGCTCGCCGCCGCGAGCGGCAGCGAAACCGGATCGAGCGCGAGCTCCACCGGCGGCACGCCGAACGAAACCGCCTCCGGGGGCGTGGCGCTGAGCCTCGCCCGCGTGCTCCCGCTCGGCGCGTGCTCCGTCCAGAGTTTTTCGACTTCAGGCAGGTCGATCGCGTACGCGATGTCGAACAGCCGGTAGGCGACGATGCTTCCCGCGGCGACCCTCAGCTCCCGCCCGGCCTCTCCGGGATGCATGCGGCGGGGCTCCCTCACCTCACCCGGAAATTCCCGAACTGCCAGGGCTCGCTCGCATCCACCTCCTCCGGGAAGAGCACGCCGCGCCCAGCCAGCGGCGTCCAGGTGCTATAGGCACCCGCCATCTCGCCGAGATAGGGGAGTGCCACCTCGAGCACGCGCGCATGGTCGATATGATCGGCCTCGACGATGCCGGCGCGCGGGTTCTCGATCGCCCACACCAATCCGCCGAGCACCGCCGCCGTCACCTGCAGGCTCGTCGCGTTGTTGTACGGCGCCAGCCGCCGCGCCTCCTCGATCGTGAGCCGGGACCCGTACCAATAGGCGTTGCGCGCATGCCCCATCAGCAGCACGCCGAGCTCGTCCATCCCGCGGACGATCTCGTCCATCATCAGCCGCTGCCGCTCCTGAACCTGCCACTCCTTCCCGGCCATCTCGTGCAAAGAGAGCACCGCATCGTCGCAGGGGTGGTAGGCATAGTGCACGGTCGGGCGGTAGCGCACGGCGCCCGTCTCGTCGTGCCGCGTGTAGTAGTCGGCGATCGAGATCGATTCGTTGTGCGTGACGAGGAATCCGTGGAACGGGCCTTCGAGCGGCGTCCAGCTTCGCACCCGCGTGCCTGCGCCCGGCCGCAGGAGATAGATCGCAGCACCGGAGCCGAACTCGTGGCGCCGCGCATCCGCCGGCAGTGCAAGCTCGTGCGTACCCCAGCCAAGCTCGGCCGGCTGGCGGCCCTCGCCCGCGAAGCCGTCGATCGACCAGGTATTCACGAACTCGCCCGGCTCCTTGGCAAGATCGGCCACTTGTGTGTCGCGCTCGGCGATATGGACCACCTTGACGCCGAGCCGCTCGGCGAGCGTTGCCCATCCGTCCCGCCCGGCGGGCACGTCGGTCTCGAGGCCAGTGTCTCGCGCGATATTCAAAAGCGCCACCTTGACGAAGTGCGACACGAGGCCCGGATTGGCGCCGTGCGTCAGCAGCGCCGTCGGCGCGTCCGCAGCACCCGCGCGGAGTGTGAGCGCGCTCTCGCGCAGCGCATAGTTCGAGCGCTCCGAGGGCGTGAGCGAAGGATCCGTATAGCCGCCCGCCCACGGCTCGATGCAGGTGTCGAGATAGAGCGCACCCAGCTCGCGGCAGAGCGCGATCAGCGCGACCGACGAGACATCGACCGAAAGGTTGAGCAGGAAATCGCCCGGTCCCAGCATCGGGGTCAGCAGCACGCGGAAATTCCCGCGCGTCAGCGGCGCGATCGTGATCGCGACGCCAAACTCCTTCGCCACCGCATGGCCGCGCTCATCGGCGGTGAGAATGCGGATGCGCTCGCGCGGCATGTCGATATGCTCGACGATCAGCGGCAGCACACCCTGGCCGATGCTGCCGCAGCCGAGCATGACAAGACGGCCGGCAAAGGGGACTTTTTTCACTCGACGTACTCCTTCCGATCAGGCGGCGAGGGAAGCGGGCCACGCGCCCGCCCCGAGCGGCGCATCCCGCACCGCGACGAGCCGCGCGCGATCGAAGCCGTTGAAGCCCGTGCGCAGGCACGCACCATAGGCGCCGAGCTGGCCGATTTCGACCCAGTCCCCCTCCGCCGCGTCGGCCGGCAGCAGGAACGGGCCGCGCATCGCATCCGCGCTGTCGCAGGTCGGCCCGAAGAACGAAAACCCGATCTCCCGCTCGGCAGGCGCCGGCCCGCCGGGACGAATGAGCCGCACCGGATAGCGGAAGCCGAGCGCGCCCGCATCCGCCAGGCTGCCGAAGACGCCGTCGTTGATATGGAGCGCCGCGCCGCGCCGGTGCTGGATTTGCACGACGACCGAGCCCGCCGCCGCCGCCAGCGCGCGCCCGGGCTCCGCCCAAAGCTCCGCGTCCGGCAGCCCGAGACGCTCGAATCCCGCTTCGATCTCGGCGAGATAGGCGCCGAGCGGCACCGGCTCCATCCCCGGGTACGCCACCGGAAAGCCCCCGCCGACGTCGACGATCTCGATCGCCACGCCCGCCCGCCGCACCACCTCGGCCACCTCGGCGAGTGCTGCCCGCCAGGCGAGCGGGTCGAGGCATTGCGAACCCACATGAAAGGAAATTCCAAGCCGTGCCGCATGCGGCCGCGCCGCACGAATGAGCCTCGCGGCCTCCTCGTCATCGGTGCCGAACTTTCCCGAAAGATCGAGGACCGCGCCCCCCTTCGGCAGCGCCAGGCGCACGATCAACCCGAGCGCGCCGCCCACTCCCGTCGCCCCCACCTCGCCCAGGATCTTCGCCAGCTCCTCGAAGCTGTCGAGCGCGAAGTCCCGCACCGCGTGCCGCGCCCACGCCTCGCGGATCGCGCCCCGCGCCTTGACAGGATGCATGAAATGGATCGCCGCCTCGGGAAACATCTGACGCACCAGTCGGGCCTCACCGATAGATGCGCAATCGAAATGCTCTATCCCCCCCGCGCGGAGCGCGCGCAGCATCGCCGGCTCCGGGTTGCATTTGACGGCGTAGAGCACCTTGCCCGCGAACCCGGCGACGAACCCGCGCGCCGCTCCGCTCGCCGCCGCCGGGCGCAGGCAATGCACGGGCTCCTCCGGTCGCTCGAGCGCGATCAGCGCATCGACCGTGGGCAAAGGCTCGCCCGCGGCCGGAAAGCGGCGCGCAAGCGGGGTGACGGCGGAACGGACACGGGTGAGGTTCATCGCGGCAATCCTCGCAGGCCTCCGCCGGCGCGCTCAGGCCGCGCCGGACGAATGGGACGGAACAGGGTGAAAGAGCGGCGGCCCGGGCGCGCACGCGCCCCGGCTTCCGACTCAGACGAAGCTGCGAGAACTTCGCATCGCAGCGGACCGATCAGCCAACATAGGCGGCTCCCTAACGACCCCGGCCCACGCTGGCCGGCTCGACCGAAAAGGACGCGTTACGTCGTTGCTGTGCCCGGGGACTTCCGCCTTTGGGGCTCGCGGCACGTGCGATGCGTCAACCCTCTCGCCCAGATGAGCGAGGCGGGGGCGCGCTTATACGCACCCCGGCGGCGAGGAGATATGCAAATTCGTCCGGGATGCCAGACCGTATCCGCATCCGGGCGGGATTTATTCGCGGCACCCCGCCGCGCCGACCAGCGCGAGATACTCCCAGGCGATCGTGGCGGCGGCGAGCGCCGTGATCTCGGCCGTGTCATAGGCGGGCGCGACCTCCACCACGTCCGCGCCCACGAACGCGATCCCTTCAAGCCGCCGCAGGATCGCCTGCGCCTGCCACGAGGCGAGGCCGCCGATCTCCGGCGTGCCGGTCCCCGGCGCGAACGCGGGATCGAGCGCATCGATATCGAAGCTCAAATAAGTAAGTGCGCCGCCGATCACCGCGCGGATCCGCCCCGCCACGCTCTCCGGCCCCGCCTCGTGCACATCGGCCGCACTCAGCACCGTGACCCCGCGCCCGACCGTCCAGTCCCAAACCTCGCGCTGCACCGGCGAGCGGATGCCGACCTGCACCATCCGCTCGGGCGCGACCAGCCCCTCCTCGATCGCGTGGTAGAACACCGATCCATGGGCGAAGCGCTGGCCGAAATTCTCGGGCCAGGTGTCCACGTGCGCGTCGAACTGCACCAGCGCCAGCGCCCGCCCCGCACGCCGCGCCAGCGCGCGGAGCAGCGGCAGCGTGATCCCGTGCTCGCCGCCGAGCGCCACCAGATGCCGGAGCCCCCCCGCCTGCTCCTCGATCGCAGCGAGCGAGCCCGGAATGTCGCCGAGTGCGAGCGAAAAATCCCCGATATCGGCAAGCTCGAGCGCCGCCGGCTCTATGTCGAAGCGCGGGTGCGCGCCGTCCACCAGCATCCGGCTCGCGCGGCGGATCGCCGCCGGCCCCTCGCGTGCGCCCGCGCGGTTCGTCGTCCCGACATCGAGCGGAATCCCGGCAACCACGAACGAAGCGTCCCGCCCCTGCCGGGCGAGCCCGAGAAAGCTCGGCGGAACGGCAAAAGTCGGCACGCCGGTCACATGCGCATGCTCCAGCTAGAGCGGATCGCGCCTCACTGGAATCGCGAAACGATCCAGAGGCGCGTGAATCCGCTCGGGAAAACAACTTAGAGCGTGTTCGGTGAGGGTGAACACGCTCTAGGCGCGGCACCCTGGCCGCCCCGCCGCGCCCTGGCAAGGCAGCCTCCTTCCTTGCGGGCCCGAGACCGCTCCGCCCATGATGGCCGCCTCCTGAAGGGACAGCCCATGCGTGCGATCCTCTCCGCCTTCGGACCCACCGAGCTCGGCTACGCCGCGCGCATCCTGGCCGCCTGCATCCTCGCCTATGGCGCCTCTCTGCTGCTCGGCCTTCCGGAAGGGTACTGGTCGCTCATCACCGTCGTGATCGTCGCGCAGCCCGACCTGCCGGGCACGGTGAGCGCGAGCCGCAACCGCATCATCGGCACGCTGATCGGCGCGGCGGTCGGCGCCCTCGCCCTCCTCGGGCGCGATCACGGGCTGCCGACCTTACCGCTCTACGCCGCCGGCCTCGTCCCCCTCGTGCTGCTCACCGCCATCCGCCCCACGCTCCGCCTCTCCTGCATCACGCTCACGATCGTCGTCCTCGCGTCCGGCAGCGGCGCCACCATCATCCTGCCCATGCAGCGCGTCGCCGAGATCATCATCGGTACGCTCGCCGCTCTCCTCGTCTCTCTGGTCCATCTTTCGGCCCGCAGGGCCACCGCGGGCTCCGCCTGAGCGCGCCCGCGCAGGGTCCCGCCGCCGGCCGCGCCGTGCCACAATGGCCCATGGTCCGCGAGAATGAGATCCGCGCGGGCGAGATCGCCATCGATCCGCCGCCCGCCACCGATGCCGGCCTGGTCTTCATCGGCCGCATCGCCACCCCCTGGACATCGCGCCTCACCGCGCCGCGCCAGGGCCGGCCCGACGGCCCGCTCTGCCGCATCGAGATTTTTCCCCCCTGGGTGCCCGCGCTCGACGGGCTCGCGCGCTACCCGCGCGTCGAGGTGCTCTACTGGCTGCACCTCTCCCGCCGCGACCTCGTGCGCCAAAGCCCGGCCAATGACGGCACGTCCCGCGGCACCTTCTCACTGCGCTCCCCCGTCCGCCCCAACCCGATCGGCACGGCGATCGCCCATCTCGTCCGCATCGAAGGTGCGACACTCTTCGTCCGCGGCCTCGATTGCCTTGACGGAACCCCACTCCTCGATCTCAAGCCGGACCGCACGCTCTTCACGCCCATCGCCCCGCCGCAGCCCGGAGACTTCGAAACCGCCTGAACGCCACCGCGTTGCCCCCGCCGCCTTGATCCGAGCGGCGTCGGCGCGGTAGCTTGTTCCGATGGCGGCTCATGTCAGGACGAACTTCGATGCAGGCCATGCGCCGGCCCGGCTCTACGGACACTACGCCGAGCGCATCCTCCCTGCCTCTTCCGGCTCCATCCGCGTCACCGGCTATCTCTTCGTCGCAAATCGCTCCGACCCTGGAGCGCCACACGCTCTCGATCCCGCCGTTCCGGTTGAAGCGGGGCCGTCGGACATTTCTTCATCGCACTGAGCTCCGGATCGACCTCCGCACCATCGAGCCCGATCTCTACCAGGTGCACGTCGTCCAGGATTTCTGGACCGAGGACGACAATCCGGATCTCGCCCAGTCCATCGCGGGCATCTTCCTCGCCCGCCGCCGCGAGATCGGCATCTGGGATGAGCCCGAGCGCTGGCCGACGGAATGTCGCTCGCTCGCGATCGTCGCGGTCGTGGACACGCGCGCTCCCCCCTATTCCCTCGCCCCGCCCGCCGCCCGGCATCGCGAATGAACGATCCGGCCGCGATGAAGCGGGGCCCCGGCGCCGCTGCGCACGCGTTCGACGTCATCCAGCTCACCAACGAGCTTCCCACCGGCAAACTCGGCGGTGTCGGCACGGTGATCGACGGCCTCGCCAGCGGCTTGCGCAAGCTCGGCCTCAGCGTGCTCTGGTTCCTCGTGGACGAAGCCGCCGACCAAAGTCGAACCACGCCCCTCTCTCTCGAAGGTGCGAAGGTCGAGGCCGGGACGCTCGCGGACCTGCGGCAATTCTCCGCCCCCATCCTGCACATCCATTGCTATGAGCCGCATCAGCGCTTGCTCGAGCTCTGTCGCGAGCGTCGCTGCCTCTACACGATCCATTCTCTGCTCAATTGGGAGGCCCGCTCCAACGACATCGATCTCACCGCGAGCATACGCTGGCAGGAGGCGCTGATCGGCGCCGCCGCGCGGGTCGCCGTCATTTCTGAATCAGAACGATCCGCCTACGGCGCCCTCGGCTATCTCGATCTCAATCCCAATGTCTCCGTCGTTCGCAACGGGGTGCGCCGCGCCGGCGCCTTCCGCTCGCCCCGCGGCACTGCCACGATCGGGTTTTGCGGGCGCCTCGTGCCGCGCAAGCGCCCCGAATACCCCCAGCTCATCCTCAAAGATCCCCAATTCGGCGCCTGCCGGACCTTGATCGCGGGCCGCGGGTTCAGCCAGTACGCACGGGACCTGCTCGCCCGCGAGAAGCTCGACTCCCGCGTCGATTATCTCGGCTGGTGCGCCGGCCCCCGGCTCGAAGCCTTCTACGAGCAGATCGACGTGCTCGCCGTTCCTTCGGTCTATGAGCCCTTCGGCCTCGCCGCCCTCGAGGCGGTGGCGCGCGGCATTCCGGTCGTCTGCCCAGGCTCGGGCGGCCTCATCGAGGCACTCGGCGATCACGCCTATTCGTACGAAGATGCGAGCTACGAGGGATTCAAATCCGCAATGGTCCGCTGGATCCGCTCATCCGAGGCCGAGCGCGACGCCAAGGCCAGAGCCGCCTTTCGCCATTACGAGCAACACTTCACGGACGTGCACATGGCGCAATCCTACGTCCGGATCTATGCCGCGATGGCAGGCTGGGCCGGGATGGCGGGCGGGCCCGCGTCCGGCGGAATTTCATCGATCAGGCAGCGGAATCCGAAATCGTCGAAACCGTCGTTCGGGGTCTGAAAGCCGCGATTGGAGGTCCGGACCTCGATCGCGATCGATCGCCACGAGCCGCCGCGCACGACGCGCTTGTCCGTCTGGTTCCGGTACACTTGCGGATCGACCGTCGGAGTGACCGGCGAGCGCGTGCCATAGACCCCCTCCTCGTACCAATCGGCGATCCACTCCCACACGTTTCCGATCATGTCGCAAAGATTGAAGCCGTTCGGCGGGAAGGTTCCGGCCGGCGAGCTGCCCTTCAATTTCTCGTCATAGTTGGCTTGCTCCGCGGTGATCGACGGGCCCCACGGGTAGATCTGGTCGTCGATGCCGCCGCGTGCGGCGTATTCCCATTGCGCTTCCGTCGGCAGGCGCCCGCCCACCCAGGAGCAGTATTCGCGCGCCCGCCCCCACGAGGCATTGACGACCGGGTGATCGGGCTCGGACCAGTTCGGATTGTCCTTGGGAGGCCGCGGCATTTCCACGCGCCGCGCCGCAGCGAAGCGGCGGAACGCCGCCACGGTCACCGGCGTGCGCCCAAGCCAGAAGCCGCGGCTGATCTCCACGGGATGGTGCGGCTTCTCATCGTCGTAGCGTCCGTCCGAGACATTGTCCCCCGGCACGCGCCCCATCCGGAACTTGCCCGGCGGCACCCATACATAGTCGCACCCGTCCTTGGTATTGATCCGGACCGTTCCGGCGGGCAGGCTCGCCACCGCCACGCCCGCGCCCTCCTTCGCAGCCAGCTCGCGCTCGATCCGCTGGAGCAATCGATCGACATCCGGATGAAACGTCTGATGATGGATCTCCATCGCCTGGAGCTCCGGCAATCTCACCAGCTCGCCCGGCAGCGCCGCCGCCGGCGGAATTTGCGCATCCTCGACCAGCAGCGGAATCACCAGCAGATCGCGGCTCAGCGCGGCGGCGACTTCCATCCGCACCCAATCGGCCGGCTGGTCGACCCGGCGCCTTCCGTACTCGTCGGCCGCGGTCAACCAATTCCGGCCGATGACGACGATGAAAACGGAGCAGGAAGCCAGGGTCGCATCGATGATTTCGGCGAAATCCTCGCCCGATTCGATGCCCGCGACGTCCATGAACACCCGGTCGGTCCCGAGCGCGCCGACCAACCGATCGTAGAGCCGTCCCGCGGACCCCGCGGCGTCGGCGCGGCGATAGCTGATGAAAACCCCGCTCATCCCGTGCTTCATGGTGCGTCATCGTACCAAAAAGCCCGCGCACGCAAAACCCCGGGCTTCCCGCACCCGCCGTCTCAAGCATCGCCGGCGGCGCGGCGCCCTCCCTGCATCGGCACATGCACCCTTCTCATGACCGAAGCGGCGCCCCAAGGACGATATATCCACGGCAAGGAGACGTCCTCGGAGCGGGCCCGCGCCACCGCGAGCAACCCGCCCGGGGACTGCCGAAGGGAACCCTCCATTGGCGAACATTCTTTGCGTCCTCTACGAAGACCCGGCGGGCGGCCATCCCCTCGCCTATGCGCGGGACGCCATTGCCGACACCGAGCTCTATCCGGACGGCCAGACCCTGCCCTCGCCCTCGGCGATCGCGTTCCGGCCGGGCGAGCTCCTCGGCGATGTCTCGGGCGCGCTTGGGCTTCGGAGCTTCCTCGCCGCGCGCGGCCACACGCTCGTCGCCACATCGGACGCAAACGGCCCGGACTCCGTCTTCGAGCGCGCGCTGCCCGAAGCGGAGATCGTCATCTCCCAGCCATGCTGGCCGGCCCGCCTGACGGCGGAGCGCATCGCCAAGGCGATCAAGCTCAAGCTCGTCATCACCGCCGGCGTCGGCTCCGACCACATCGATCTCGCGGCGGCCGCCGCGCACGGCCTCACCGTCGCGGAAGTCACCCACTCGGCAAGCGTCAGCGCCGCCGAGCACGCGGTCATGCTAATCCTTTCCCTGGTCCGCAACGCCGGTCCTTCGCACGCGCCGCGCGCCGGGCGCGAGCAGGCGATCGCCGATCGGCTCACGCACGCCTACGACCTAGAAGGAATGCAGGTGGGCAGCGTGGGCGCCGGGCGCGCCGGCTTCGCGGTTCTCCGCCGTCTCCGCCCCTTCGACGTGCGCCTGCACTACACCGACCCGCGGCGCCTGCCGCTGGCGGTCGAGAGCGAGCTTTGCCTCACCTATCACCCGAGCCTTGCTTCGATGCTGCCGGTCTGCGACGTGGTCACCATCCATTGCCCGCTCTACGCCCGCACGGCCGCGCTCTTCGATGCGCCGATGATCGGCCGGATGAAGCGCGGCGCCTATCTCGTCAACACCGCGCGCGCCGCGATCTGCGAGCCCGACGCCCTCGCGCATGCGCTTGAGACGGGGCACCTCGCAGGCTACGCCGCGGACACAAGTTCCGCGCTCCCGCTCGCAGGCGCCACGCTCTCGGCGCAGGCGCGCTATGCGGCCGGAACCCGGGAAATTCTGGAATCCTGGTTCGGGGCCGTACCGATCCGCGCCGACTATCTCATCCTCGATCGCGGCAGCGTGGCAAACCTCGGCGCGCGCGCCTATTGCTTGCGTCGCTGATCGCCCGCACCGGCTCCCCCGAATCAGCTCCCCATCACCGTCGCCCTCACCGTGCCGCGCAGCCAACGGTGGGCGGAATGGTTGTCGAGCCTGCGGTGCCAGATCATCGAGAGCGTGACGCGCGGCGAAGGAAACGGCAGCGCCCGCATGATGAGCGGGCAGACGGCGATGAGATCGACGGCAACCCGCCGCGGCACCACCGCGAGCGCCGTCGAGCCCACCATCACCGATATCAGGGAATGGAGAGGCATCTTCGCAGTGACCAGCCGCGCGAGATCGTGGCGCGCCAGCGCCTCGTCGACGAAGCTTGTGTCGTCGCCGCTCGACGTCACAGCGATTTGCGGCAGCGCCGCGAAGGATTCGAGCGAAAGCTCGGGCTCGGCCGCCGCCGGGTGATCGTCCCAGAGCAGCGCCACATACTCGTCCTCGAGGAGGCCCACGCATTTGAACCGGTCGCCGCCCTCGGTCAAAGTGCTCAGCGCAAGCTCCACCTCCCCGTCGTCGAGCTGGTCGAGCACGTCCTTGAGCCCCGCCGGCCGCACGTCGAGAACGACCGCAGGCGCGAGCCTCCCCACCCGCCGCACCAGCGCCGGAACCACCGCGCGCGCGGCATGATTGTTCGCAACGATCGTGAAGCCGCGCTCCGCCTCCGCGGCCTCGAACTCGTCGGCCTCCAATGTCACCTGGAGCTCTCGCAGCGCCGCCCGCACCGGCTCGACCATCCGCTCCGCCCGCGGCGTCGGGTGTATCCCATCGGGCGTGCGCACGAAAAGCTCGTCCTGAAGCATATGGCGAAGGCGCGCGAGCGCGTGGCTCACAGCCGGCTGGCTCATCCCGAGCCGCCGCCCGGCGCGCGTCAGGTTCTTCTCCTCGACGACCGCGTCGAACACCACCAGGAGATTGAGGTCGAAAGCGTTCCAGTTCATCGGTGCCCATCACCGCCGCGTAGGTCTCGCAAATCCCATCACCCGGCGCGCCGCCGGGTGCTTTCGAGCAGGATCGCGGCAAGACCCGCGAACAGCGCAACACCCTCCCAGGCCCGGCCGAGGCCGAGCCGCGGCAGCACCAGCCACACGATGCCGATCCAGACGACGATGGAGAGTGCGAAGCGTCCGTCATCGACGAAGAGCCCGAACAGCTCCCGAAGAACGAAGCCGATCCGGCTCACGGCGAAACGCTCCCGCTCGCGCGCCCGGAGAGCGGCACACGCGCGCGGCAAAGCCGCACCGCAAGCGATGCGACTGCCAGAAATCCGCCGATCAGCCCCGCGATCGCCCAATCTCCGCCCGGCCAGCGCGCGCCGATTCCTTCCCCGACCCAGAAGGTGCCGAAGGCGGACAAGAGGCAGCCAACCAGGAGCTTGAGCGCGTTCTCGGGCACGGCCGAGAGCGGGCGGCGGACCGCAACCCCGAGGATGATGACCGCGATGAGCGCACCCGCCGCTCCCAGGCTTGCCGGCAGCAGCAATCCGGTCTTTCCGGCGCCGATGGCGATGACGATGAACACCACCTCGGTGCCTTCCAGCATCGTCGCCTGAAAACTGGTGGCGAAGCCGAGCCAGTCCCCCCAGGGACCGCCGCCGAGGCCGCGCGCGCGGCCAAGCGCTTCCGTCTCCCTTGCGAAGATCGCTTCCTCCGCGTGCAGGGGGATGATCTTCGCCGCGCGCAGCACCGCCTTGCGCAGCCAGCGAAGGCCGAACAACAAGAGCAGGCCGCCGACGCCCGCCTGGATAAGATCGAGTGGGATCAGCGTGAGCGCGCGCCCAAGCACCGCAACGGCCGCCAGCAGCACCAGGAGCGCTGCCGTGCCGCCGCTCAGCGCGCCGCGCCAGCCGCGCACGCTCCCCACGGCCAGCACGACCGTCAACGCCTCGACGCCTTCCACCAGCGACGCCAGAAACGCCGCCAACATGGATGGTCCCGCTTGTGCCCAGCCGCCGACAAGCATCCCCTCTCCTCAACCCGCCCCGCTCAGGGCCGCACGCTCGCCGCCTGCCGCTGCGACGCCTCGAAGCGCGAAGCGCGAAGCGCTGCCTTCGCGATTCGTCAGTTCCGCCTTCATCGCCTTCTGCAGCCTGCCGAAGGCCTGCACCTCGATCTGGCGGACCCGCTCGCGCGAGATGCGATAGAACTGCGAAAGCTCCTCGAGCGTCGCCGGCTTGTCCTTGAGCCTCCGCGCGAACAGGATATTCCGCTCGCGCTCCTTGAGCGTCTTCAACGCACCGGCAAGCAGGATTTTGCGCCTGTCCATCTCCTCGCGCTCGGCCATCGCCGTTTCCTGGCTCTCCGTCTCGTCCACCAGCCAATCCTGCCATTCCTCGTCGCCGTCCGTGCGCGCCGGCGCATTGAGGCTTCGGTCGGGACCGGCAAGCCGCCGGTTCATGCGGATCACGTCCTGCTCCGCCACGTCCAGCACCTCGGCGATCTCGCTCACCTGCTCAGGCGCGAGATCGCCGTCGCCGAACACGTCCATCCGGACTTTAAGCCGGCGCAGGTTGAAGAAAAGCCTTTTCTGCGCCGCCGTGCTGCCAACCCTCACCATGGAGGACGACCGCAGGACGTATTCCTGGATGGCGGCGCGAATCCACCACATGGCGTAGGTCGCGAGCCTGAACCCGCGCTCCGCGTCGAACCGCATCGCCGCCTGCATCATGCCGATATTGCCCTCGCTGATCAGCTCGGCGAGCGGCAGCCCATAGCCGCGAAAGCCCCGGGCGATCCTCACCACCGGCCCGAGATGCGCGGTGACCAGGCGATTGACCGCATGCACATCCGCTTGGTCGCGCCAGCGTCGGGCGAGTTCGATTTCCTCTTCGGCGGAGAGCAGGGAAAATTTGCGAACCTCGCGGAGATAGCGCGAGAGGTTGCCGTCAAAAGCGCGGGGGGAAGCGGCCGAGGCCATCGTCGGTTCCTTTCCTCTGGCGAGCGGCCTGACCTTTTCCGAATGAAGGAAGGCAGAAACGCTGCGGTTCAAACGTGCTTGCAACCGATAATCTCGCCGCTCGGACCGTCCCTCGCCAATGCACCCTGCTCATGGCGTCATACCAAGGACGCATCCACCCAATTGCCGCCCGTACACCCATCGCGCCGGAACCCGGCACCCAACACACACCTCGGCAACGAGCAACACGGAATCAGAAAGGGCGGGGCGGCGATTTCTCGCGCGCCCCGCACTTCTAGAAGAAGCCTAAGCGATTGGCCCGTATCGTTCGTCTGGTCCGGGCTTGGGATCAGGGGCCGTTGCCGGTCGCGTCAACCAGCCCGAGCGTGCTGTCACGCGGCGCAACGGTTGTGGCGCTGCGGCTCACCGGAGAAACCGGCATCAGGTGCAGGCCGTTCTGATAGTCGAGCACGGCGTACGGATGCTGCTGGGCGTAGGTCGTCGCCGCCGAAGCAGAAGACTGCGGCTGACCCGCGGTCTGAGCGACGCTCGCGGCCTCGCTGATCGCGGGGGCCAAGAGCACAAGCGCTGTCAGCGCCACACCAAAGAAGGTCTTCATTGTAACATCTCCATCTCAGTCGATGGCGGGCTCGTTCTCGGTCCCGTCGCGAGCAGAGTTTGGTGCGCCCGCCGGGATGCGCACCCTCGCCCGGCGCCATTCGCACATGCAGCAAATGCATGAGATTATCGCGGCTACGCAGGCGTTGCGTAACGTAACAGAACGCCACGCGACCCGCCGCGTCCGGGCGCCGGCCACGCACCTGACAAGATTCTCCAGAGCTCAGCTTGGATTGGTGGCTGCCCGTCCCCCGCGGGGCCCCACCCGTCCGCGCGATCCAGGTCGGCCGGGAACGCCCCTCATCGCCAGCGCACCGACTCGTTGCGCCATCCGTTCCGTTGTCATCTCTTTGGTATAGTGCAGCGCAACCGCCGGATTCTCGTGTGCCGATGTTCAGAAGGCGCCGGCACCGGGGCGTTCGTCTCCTGGACCCGCCCGCCTCGCCGAACGCGATCGCCCCGCGCGCAGCGCAACCCTGCCATCGGGCGCCAACCCGGAGCGCGCCGAGCCGGGCCCTCCACGCCGCGCATAGCGCCGCGCCAGCATCGCGCACACCATGAGCTGGATTTGGCTGAAGAAAATTAACGGCAGCACCATCAGCCCGACCATCGGCGCCGGGAACAGTACGTTGATCATGGGGACACCGCTGGCGAGGCTCTTCTTCGAGCCGCAGAAGACGATCGCGATCTCGTCCTCCCGTGAAAAGGCTAAGCGCCGGCTCAAAACCGTCGTCGTCGCCAGAACGCAGCTCAGCAGCAGCAGATCGACCAGAATCACGCCCGCGAGGCTCATGAGATCGACGCGAAGCCAGATTCCATCGACCACGCCCTCGCTGAACGCGGTATAGACGATCAGCAGGATTGAGCCGCGGTCGATCAGGAAGGTGATCCATTTGTGCCGGCCGAGCCACGCCCCGATCCAGAGCCGGGCGACCTGCCCGGCCACGAACGGTGCGAGAAGCTGCAGGAGGATCCCCTCGATGCCGTGCATGGAGATGCCGCCTTGCGCGCCCATCAGCAGCCCGACCAGCATCGGGGTCGCGAAAATGCCGATCAGGCTCGAGGCCGAGGCGGCGCACACCGCGCCCGCGCTATTGCCGCGCGCGATCGAGGTGAAGGCGATCGAGGACTGCACCGTCGAAGGCAGCGTGGTGAGGAAAAGAACGCCGGGATAGAGCTCCGGCGCGAGGACCCGCGGCACCAGCACGTGGGCGGCGAGGCCGAACAGCGGGAACACCGCGAACGTGCTCGCCAGGATCAGCCCCTGCAGCCGCCAGTGCGAAAGCCCGGCCCATGCCGCCTGCGGCGAGAGCCGAGCGCCGTAGAGGAAGAAAAGGAGCCCGATGACGAGCATTGTCGCCCGGTCGAATCCCACGGCGACGTCGCCACGGCAGGGAAACGCCGATGCGAGCGCCGCCATCGAGACGATCGCCAGCAGGTAGGGATCGATGGGCAGGCGATCGAGCAGGCGGCCTGCAAACATGCGCCGAGCGGACATCCGGCACTCCACCGCTGGTCTCCTGTTCTCGCCTCCTTGTTTGCGCTGCGCCGCGGCAGTTGTGAACGCACCCGCATCCGCTTATTGTCATCACGATTCGTGATAAGCGGCTCGGATGCTCGACCCACTCCTCCTCCGCAGCTTCCTTGCGGTCGCCCGCGCCGGGAGCTTCACCCACGCCGGCCGCGGCCTCCGCCTCGGCCAGCCCGCCGTCAGCCAGCACGTGCGCCGCCTCGAGCGGCATCTCGGGCGGCTTCTCTTCGTGCGCGACACCCATTCCGTTCGCATGACGCCGGACGGCGAAGCCATGCTTGCTTTCGCCGAGAGCATCCTCGCCGCGAGCGACCGCGCCGAGCGCTATTTTGCGGGCGCAGCACTTCGCGGCCGGCTGCGCTTCGGCACCTCCGAGGATTTCGTGTTCTCCCGCCTGCCCGAAGTGCTCCGTGATTTCACACGCCTGCATCCGCTCGTGGACCTCGAGCTGACGGTGGGCCTGAGCGGCTGGCTCAACGCGAGGCTCGACGCAGGCGAGGTCGATCTGGTTCTTGCCAAGCGCCCCGAAGGCGATGACCGCGGCCGGCTGGTCTGGCGCGACCGCCTGGTCTGGGTCGCCGCACCCGGCATGGAGGAGCCCGATCCGCGCCAGCCGGTGCCGTTGATCCTTTACCCTCCGCCCAGCATCACCCGCGCCCGCGTCGTCCGCGCCCTGGAGCAGGCCGGGCGCCCGTGGCTTCTCTCCTGCACGAGCGCCAGCCTCACCGGGCTGCGCGCCGCTGCGCTCGCCGGCCTCGGCGTCCTCGCCCTCGCCCGCAGCCTCATTCCGCATGGGCTTGCGGAGCTGCCCGCCGCCACGCTGCCCTCGCTCGGCGAGGTCGAGTTCGTTCTGCGCGCCGCCGGGCGCACGCTCCGCCCGCCCGCGCGCCAGCTAGGCGACGCAATCCTCGCCTACGGCGAGCGGCTGCTGCAGGGTGAGCGGATCGGATAGCCCGCGCACCGGCGGAGCCGCGAGAGCGCCAAATCGAAACGACCGGGGCGCGGAATTTCTCCCGCGCCCCGGTCCTCCGGCGAGACAACGCTGTGTTCGGTGCGGACTCTTCGACCGGGCCTCCGGGTCAGCGCCCGGAGCCGGTCCGGTTAAGCAGCCGGAGCGTACCGTCGATCGGGCGCACCGTGCTCCGGCTCACCGGAGACACCGGCATCACGTGCGCGCCGTCCTGGAAGTCCAGCACCGCATAGGGACGCGACACGTTGGCGGCATAGCCCCAGGCCATCGCACCGCCATCCATCGCCGCGACGGGAGACTGCGTGGCGTTTCCCGCGTTCGCCGCCGTCGCGGCATCGGCGACCACCGGGGCCGCCAGCAGAAGTGCGGCGAGCACCGCACCAGAGAGAATCTTCATCGGAGCAACTCCATTTCTGTCGGGAGCGTACCGACTCGAGCGAGCACGCCCCAGGTTTGTTGTATCGAGCCCATCCACGCGCCCCTCGCGATCGTTTCGCGATCCCGCTCAGGCGCAATCCACTCGGCGGACCCGATCCCCGGTTCCGTCACCGATGAAACATGGAAGTGCTACGTTGCTTCGCCATCCCGCCCGGCGTCATGCCCTCATGCCCATTCTGCATGGGAAAATGCCGCAAGCCCCATCAGGTGCGGCCCCGCCTCACTCCGCCGGCTGCGCGAGGCGCGGCCTCGCTCCGCCGCGAATCCGCGCACCGAGCTCTCCCAGCCGATCCATGTAGATATAGACGACCGGCGTCGTGAACAGGGTCAGGAGCTGCGAGACGAGAAGCCCGCCCACGATCGAATAGCCGAGCGGATGGCGCAATGCCGCTCCCGCGCCCGTGCTCAGCATCAGCGGCAGACCACCCAGAAGCGCGCACATCGTCGTCATCAGGATCGGCCGGAACCGCAGCAGACAGGCCTCGTGAATCGATTCCTCCGTTGTCAGTCCGCGCTGCCGCTCGGCCTCCAGAGCAAAGTCCACCAGCATGATCCCGTTCTTCTTGACGATCCCGATCAAGAGGATGATGCCTATCATCCCCATCACGTCGAGGCCGAGGCCGAACACATAGAGGGTGAGCAGGGCGCCGAGCCCTGCCGCCGGCAGCGTCGAGATGATCGTCAGCGGATGGATGGTGTTCTCGTAGAGCATCCCGAGAATGATATAGACGGCGATCAGCGCGGCCACGATCAAGATGGGCATGCTGGCGAGCGAGGCCTGGAACGCCTCAGCGTTGCCCTGGAAGCTGGTGCTGATCCTTGGCGGCAGATCGAGCGCCGCAACCGCGTTCCTGATCGCCGTCACCGCCGGGCCGAGCGAGGTGTTCGGCCTCAGATTGAAGCTGATCGTCACGGAAGGGAACTGGCCCTGGTGGTTGACCGCAAGCGGCCCCACCGTGTGTTGCAACGTGACAAGCTCGCTCAGCGGAACCATGCCCGCCGTCTGCGAGCGGACATAGATCCGCTGCAGCGCATCCGGCCCGAGCTGGAACCGCGGATTGACCTCCATGATCACCCAGGTACTGGTTGAGCCTGGTATAGAGCTGCGCGATCGGTCGCTGCCCGAAGGCATCGTACAGCACCCCGTCGATATCGGCGGGGGTGATCCCAAGCCGCGAAGCCACGCTCCGATTGATCTCGAGATTAAGCTGCGGTCCCGCGGACTGTTGGTCGCTCGTCACGTCGATGAGCTCCGGCAGCTTCGCCAGCCGCTGCTCCACCACCGGCGCCCATTGGTTCAGCTCGTCCAAATCCACGTCCGTCAGCGTGTATTGGTACTGCGTCGCGGTCAGCCGGCCGCCGATATTGATATCCTGCACCGCCTGCAAGAAGAGCCTGAGACCCGGAATCCCGCGCGTCTCCCGGCCGAGCCGCGCCATCACCGCATCGATCGGCGGGCGCTCGCTCCTTGGCTTCAGCGCGATGAACACGCGTCCCTGATTCTCGGTCGAGGTCGCCCCCCCGGCGCCAATCGCCGCCCCGATCGAGGCGACCGCCGGGTCCTTCAACACCGCTGCGATGAGTTGCTGCTGCAGCGCCGCCATCCCCGGCGGCGAGATATCCTCCGCCGCCTCGCTCACGCCGAGAATGAGGCCGGTATCCTGCTCGGGGAAAAATCCTTTGGGAATCACGATGAAGAGCCAGGCCGTCGCCGCCACCGTCGCCAGCATCACCATCAGTGTGGCGAAGCGGTGCCTGAGCGCCACCTTGAGCGCGCGGTCGTACGCCTCGAGGAGCCCGTTGAAGCACCATTCGAGCCCGCGCGCCAACCGCCCCTGCTCCTCGGGTCGCTCATGGCGCAACAATCGTGCCGCCATCGCCGGCGTCAGCGTCAGGGACACAACTAGAGAGAACGCGATGGTCACCGCGACCGCCACCGCGAACTCCTGGAACATGCGCCCGACCATGCCGCTCATCAGCAGCAGCGGAATGAACACCGCGACCAGCGAGATGGACATCGAGACGATCGTGAAACCGATCTCGCCCGCCCCGTCGAGTGCGGCCTGCATCGGGGTCTTGCCCATCTCGATGTGCCGCGCGACGTTCTCGACCATCACGATCGCATCGTCCACAACGAAGCCCACCGCGATCGAGAGGCCCATCAGCGAGAGGTTGTCGAGACTATAGCCGAAAGCATACATCGCCCCGAACGTCCCGACGATCGAGACCGGCACGGCGACTCCTGGAATGATCGTCGGCCACACGCTGCGCAGGAACAGGAAGATCACCCCGACGACGAGCGCGACCGTGAGGATCAGCGTGAACTCGACGTCGGCGACCGAGGCACGAATGCTCGTGGTGCGATCGGAGAGCACCGAGATGTTGATCGTCGGCGGCAGCGAGGCCTCGATCTGTGGCAGCGCCGCCTTGACCGCCTGCACCGTCGCGATCACGTTGGCGCCGGGCAACTGCTCGACGAGCAGGATGATGCCGCGGTGCCGGTTCACCCAGCCCTCGAGCGTGATGTCCTGCGGCCCGACGACGGTCTTCCCGACATCGCCCACCGTGATCGGCCCGCCATTGCGATAGGCAATGATCTGGCGGTTCCATTCCTGCCGCTGCAAGATCTGGTCGCTGGTCTGCAGCGTGTACGACTGTGCCGGGCCGTAGAGGCTGCCCTTCGGCTGATCGACGCTCACATTCGTAAGCGCATTCCGCACATCCTCGAGATCGAGGCCGTCGGCCGCGAGCAGCGCCGGATCGAACTGCATCCGGATCGCGGGGTGCTGCTCGCCGCCGACATTGACAAGTCCGACCCCCGGCACCTGCGAGAGCCTTTGCTCGACGATGCTCTCGGCGTAGTCATCCACGCTTGTGATCGGCAACACATTCGAGGTGACGCCTAGCACCAGGATCGGCGCGTCCGCCGGGTTGACCTCGTGATAGGTGGGCGGCGTCGGCATGTCCTTCGGCAGATTCCCCGCTGCCGCGTTGATCGCCGTCTGCACCAGCTGCGCCGCCGAATTGATATTGTCGCTCAGCGCGAATTGCAGCGTGATGTTGGTGTAGCCAAGCGAGCTCGTCGACGTCATCTGCGTCAGGTAAGGGATCTCGCCGAACTGCTTCTCGAGCGGCGTCGCGACCGACGAGGCCATCGTCTCCGGATCCGCGCCCGGCAGCTGCGCCGAAACCTCGATCGTCGGAAAGGAGACTTCCGGGAGTGAGGCGACCGGCAGCAGCTCGAAGGCCACGGCGCCGAGCAGCACGATCGCCACCATCAAGAGCGATGTCGCGACCGGGCGGCGGATGAACGGCGCCGAGATGCTCATCAGAGCATTCCCGCGCTGGCCTCGGTCACATCCTGGACCCGCGGATCACCC
Source organism: uncultured Pseudomonadota bacterium (assembly GCA_963745975.1). Classification (GTDB taxonomy): domain Bacteria; phylum Pseudomonadota; class Alphaproteobacteria; order Acetobacterales; family Acetobacteraceae; genus JAKAWQ01. The sequence continues at coordinate 170,239 of CAVUZJ010000002.1, read as the reverse complement.
GGCCCGACCTCCGTAACCTTGGCGCCATCGGCGAGCCCGTACTGGCCCGCCGTCACCACGGTATCGCCCGCCTGCAACCCCTTGTCGATCAGCGCACGCCCGCCGATCGTCTCGGCGACGCTCACGCTGCGCTCGCGCGCCGTGCCGTCCGGCGCGACCACGAACACGAACGAGCCGCTCTGCCCCTCCTGCACGGCGCTCATCGGCACCGTAATCCCGTCATGCCGGACCCCGATGACCAGGTGGACATTGACGAACTCGCCCGGCCACAATGCGCGGTTCGCGTTCGGGAACGTCGCCCTCAACTGCATCGTCCCGTCGCTCTGGTTGATTGTGTTGTTGACGAGCAGCAGCGTTCCCCTACCGAGCTCGGTGCGGTCGTCCTGGCCGTAGGCAACGGCCGACAGAGCTCCCTTCGCCATCGCCGCCTGCACTGCGGGCAAGTCGTCCTGCGGCAGCGTGAAATCGACATAGATCGGTTGGATCTGCGTGATCGTGACGATCGGCGTCGCAGCACCCGGCTGAACGATGTTTCCGATATCGACGCCGAGAATCCCGGTCACGCCGTCGATCGGCGAGGTGATTTTGGTGTAGCTCAGCTGCGTTGCGGCGTTGAAGATCGCGGCCTGGTCGGCTTCCACCTGCGCCTTCGCCTCGCTCACCGTCGATTCCTGGTCGGCAACCTGCTGGGCGGAGGCGTATCCCGGCTTCAGCAGCGGGATGTAGCGGTTGAGGTTGATCTCGGCATTGGCGAGCGAGGCCTGGTCGCGCGCCAGGTTCGCCTCCGCCTCCCTGAGCACGGCCTGAAACGGGCGCGGGTCGAGCTCGGCGATCAGGCTCCCCGGATGCACGGTCTGCCCCTGGACGATCCCGATCCGCTCGATCGTGCCCGTCACCTGCGCGTTCACCTGCACGAGGTTGTACGCCATCACGGTGCCGATGCCCGTCAACTCGATGGGCACGTCGGAGACCGCGACCTTGGCCGCGACGACGGGCACGGCGGCCACCGCTTCGGGCGCCTCCGGCGGTCGTCCCGCCCCATGGGCGCGCCAGATCGCCACGCCGCCGGCGCCGATTGCGACCAGCACGGCCGCTATGACAATGCGCTTTCTCATGGCCGTCCTTCCGAAAATTCAAGCCGGCGCTACGCGAGCCTCCATCCCGGCTCGCAGTTCTTTCTCGGACGGAAGTTCGAAACGACTAGCATGGGTGATTTGGGCGGCGCGCCCGCCCCGTCCAGCTTCGCCCGCCGCATCGCGCCATGCGGGCGGCGAATGGCCCTATGAACCTTTATGCGCTCAGATCGAGCCCGCGCAGGCGGAGCGCATTCGTCACCACCGAGACCGAGCTCAGCGACATCGCGAGCGCCGCGATCACCGGGCTCAGCAGGATCCCGAAGAACGGATAGAGCACGCCCGCGGCCACCGGGACGCCCACGGCGTTGTAGACGAACGCGAAGAAGAGGTTCTGGCGGATGTTGCGCATCGTCGCCCGGCTCAGCCGCCGTGCCCGGACCACGCCGGCGAGGTCGCCCTTCACCAGCGTCACGCCGGCGCTCTCCATCGCAACATCGGTCCCGCTGCCCATGGCAATCCCGACATCCGCCTCCGCGAGCGCCGGCGCGTCGTTCACGCCGTCCCCCGCCATCGCCACCACGCGCCCCTCGGCGCGGAGCCGCCGCACCACCTCGCGCTTCTGCTCGGGCAGCACCTCGGCCTCGACGCTCTCGATCCCGAGCCGGCGCGCCACCGCCTCGGCCGTGCGCCGGTTGTCCCCGGTCAGCATAACGATGCGCACGCCCTCCGCGCTGAGCGCCGCCAGTGCGGCCCGTGCGCTCTCCTTGATCGGATCGGCGATCGCCACCACCCCCGCCGCCTTGCCGTCCACGGAAACGAAGAGCGCCGTCGCACCCTCCGTGCGCAATTCATCGGCGGCCGCCCCAAGCGCCCCGATCGCCACGCCACCTTCCTCCATCAACGCCGCATTGCCGAGTGCCACCGCGCGTCCGCCGATCCGCCCGCGCACGCCCTTGCCGGTGACCGATGCGAAATCCCGAGCCTCCACCAGCGCAATCCCGTGCTCGCCCGCCGCGCGCACGATCGCGGCGGCCAGCGGATGCTCGCTCGAGCGCTCGAGGCTCGCCGCCAGCCGCAGCACCTCCGCCTCGGCAAATCCCGGCGCCAGGACGATGCGCGTCACGCGCGGCCTGCCCTCGGTCAGCGTGCCGGTCTTGTCGGCAACCAGCGTGTCCACCCTCTCCATCCGCTCCAGCGCCTCGGCGGACTTGATCAGCACGCCCGCCGCCGCGCCCTTGCCGATCCCCACCTGGATCGACATCGGCGTCGCCAGCCCGAGCGCGCACGGGCAGGCGATGATGAGCACCGAGACCGCGGCAAGCAGCCCGTACGCCAGGGCGGGAGCCGGCCCCCAGATCGCCCACAGCGCAAACGACAGCACCGCGACCGCAATCACCGCCGGCACGAACCAGCCGGCGACGAGATCCGCGAGCCGCTGGATCGGCGCGCGCGAGCGCTGCGCCTCGCTCACCATCGCGACGATGCGCGCGAGCACGGTCTCCGCGCCCACCTTCTCCGCGCGCATCACCAGGGCTCCGCTGCCGTTCACCGTGCCCCCGATCAGCGCATCACCCGGCTCTTTCATCACCGGCATCGCTTCGCCGCTCACCATAAACTCATCTGCCGCGCTCTTTCCCTCGAGCACCACCCCGTCCACCGGCACCGCATCGCCCGGCCGAACCCGGAGCCTCTCGCCCACCTGCACGCGCTCGAGCGCGACCTCCTCGTCCGTCCCGTCGTCGCGGAGCCGCCACGTCGTCTTCGGTGCCAAATGAAGCAGCGCGCGGATCGCGCCCCCGGTCCGCTCGCGCGCGCGAAGCTCGAGCACCTGGCCCACCAGCACCAGCACGGTGATCACCGCGGCCGCCTCGAAATAGGTATCCACCGCGCCATCGGCGCCGCGGAAGCCGGCGGGAAAAATCCCCGGCGCCAGCGTCGCAACCACGCTATCGAGGTACGCCGTGCCGGTACCCAGCGCGATCAGCGTGAACATGTTGAGGCTGCGGTTGAGGATCGAGCGCCAGCCGCGAACGAAGAAGATCGAGCCCGCCCAAACCACGATCGGCGTCGCGAGCACGAGCTGGATCCAGTCCGATGCCGCGCGCGGCACCACCCGCTCGAGCGCCGGCCCGAACCCCGGCACGTACGTGCCCATCGTCAGCACGACGATCGGCACCGCCAGCGCGATCGCGGCCCAAAGCCGCCGGCGCATGTCGCCGAGCTCCGGGCTCTCGCCTTCCACCGCCGCGGGCTGAAGCGGCTCGAGCGCCATCCCGCAGATCGGGCAGGCGCCCGGATGGTCCCGGCGCACCTCGGGATGCATCGGGCAGGTGTAGATCGCGCCCGCGGGCGCGGCCTTCGCCTCCGCCGCTGGCCCGTGATGATGATGGTGCCCATGCATGACGTGGTGCTCGTCCATGATCCGATCTCCGTGCCGCGCGCCCTTGCCGGCGGCGTCCCGATCGCTCATATACCCCACACGGGTATGGTATCAAGGAGGGCAGCCCGGACATGCATGAGAAAACGAGAGAGGCGGTCGGCACGCGCCTCCGGCGGATCGAAGGCCAGGTCGGCGGACTTCTCCGCATGGTCGAGGAAGACCGCTACTGCGTCGACGTGCTGACCCAGATCGCCGCCGTGCGGGCGGCGCTGCACAAGGTCGAGGAGCAGATCCTGCGCGACCATGTCGGCCACTGCGTCGCCGACGCCTTCGCCTCCGGCGGCGTCGTCGCGCAGCGCCGCAAGGTGGACGAGCTGGTCGAGGCGATCGGCCGCATGACGCGATAGCGCAGCAAGACCAAGGGGGCCCAGGGGGCAAGCCGCCCCCTGGCCTACAGCGCAGCGCCCAGATACGCCCGGTGCAGATCCGGATTCTCCGCGATCTCGCGCGCCGTGCCCGAAAGCACGGTCCGTCCCGTCTGCAACACCGTCGCCCGGTCGGCGATGTCCAGCGCCAGCTCCATCGACTGCTCGGCGATCAGGAGCGTGAGCCCTGCCGTGCTCAGCCGCGCGAGCGTCTCATACATCGCGTCCACCACCGTGGGCGCGAGCCCCAGGCTCGGCTCGTCCAGCATGAGGAGCTTGGGGTCGCTCATGAGAGCGCGGCCCACCGCGAGCATCTGCCGCTCGCCGCCCGAGAGCGTTCCCGCGCTCTGCCGCCTTCGCTCGGCGAGCCGCGGAAAAAGCGAGAAGACGCGCTCGAGCAGCGGCGCGAGCCGTGTCCGCTCGCCAAGCGCCGTCGCGCCCAGCCGCAGATTCTGCTCCACCGTCTGCTGCACGAAGAGCCGCCATCCCTCGGGCGAAAGCGCAATCCCCCTTGCCACGATCGCGTGCGCCGCCATCCCCTCGATCCGCCCGCCCCGCCACTCGATCGTCCCGCCCGCCGGCCGCACCAGCCCCGCGAGCGCGTTCAGCGTCGTCGTCTTGCCCGCCCCGTTGGCGCCGAGCAGCGCCACCACCTCGCCCTGGCCTACCTCGAACGAGACGTCCGCGACGCCGACGAGGTCGCCGTAGCGCACCGCGAGCTTCGACACCTTGAGCAGCGCCTCGCTCATCGCGCCAACCGACCCGTGCGCCCTTGGGCCCGCCGCCCGAGATAGGCCTCGATCACCGCCGGATCCGCCGTCACCTCCGCAGGCGTCCCGTGCGCGATTACGCGGCCCTGGTTGAACACGAGCACCCGCCGCGTCAGCCGGTGGATCACTTCCATGATGTGCTCGACCACGATCAGCGTGATCCCACGCGCATGGATGCGCTCCACCAGCGTAATCGCCGCCTCCACTTCCCGCGAGGTAAGCCCGGCCAGCGCCTCGTCGAGCAGCAGCAGCGAAGGCTCGCTCGCCAGCGCGCGCGCGATCTCGAGCCGCTTCCGCCCCGGCGTGCCGAGCGCCGTCACCGCCATCCCCGCTTGCTCGGCGAGCCCGGTGAACTCCAGCACCTCCTCGGCCTTCTCGGCCGCCCGCCGCCGGTGCGGGTGGCGCAGGAACGCGCCCACCATCACGTTCTCGCGCACGCTCATGCCCTCGAAAACGATCGGCACCTGGAACGTCCGCGCCAGCCCCAGCCGCGCATGCCCATCCGGCGCGAGCCTCGTCACATCCGTCCCGCGGAAGCGGATCGTGCCCGCCGTCGGCCGCGTGTCGCCCGCGAGGCAGTTGAAGAACGTGCTCTTCCCCGCCCCGTTCGGCCCGATCAGGCCGATCAGTTCGTTCTCCTCGAGCGCGAGATCTGCCCCGTCCACCGCGCGGAAGCTGCCGAACGCCTTGACGATGCCCCTTGCCTCAAGCAGCACGGCGCGTCCGCCCCGCTTCCCTCAGCCGCGGCATCCACTGCGCGAGACCCCGCGGGCTGAAGCGGGCGATCAGCATGATGATGACGCCATACGCGACATACGCCGCCCCCGTCCCGCCGCCGCCCAGCCATGCGTTGCTCATCTCCTGCAGCGGCACCAGGATGATCGCGCCGGCGAGCGGGCCGAACAGCGTCCCCGCCCCGCCCAGCGCCGCCATCACCACCATGTTCACCGAGACGATGATCCCGAATCCGCTGTCCGGATCGATGAACCCGATCATCACCGCATAGAGCGAGCCGGCGAGTGCCGTGAACGCGCCGGAGATGAAGAGTGCGTAGAGCTTGTAGCGCCGGATCGGCACGCCGAGGCTCTCCGCCGCCCGCTCGCCCGAGCCGATCGCGCGCAGATAGAACCCCATCCGGCTCCGCTGCATCCACCAGGTCAGCGCCAGCAGAACCGCGAGCACGACGAGGAAGATCGCGTAATAGGGGAGTGCGCTCCGGAACAGGAGATCGGCCACCGAGCGCGGCGTCGCCGGACCCATCAGCCCGATCGCGCCCCCCGCGTAGCCCCAGTTGGCGATCAGCAATTCCGCAAGTGCGGCGATCGCGATCGTTGCCATAGAGAAATAATGCCCGCGCAGCCGGAAGCTCGGCACCCCGACGATCGCCGAAAGTGCCAGGCTCGCGAGAACGCCCAGCGGCGCCCCGGCGATCGGCGGCAGGCCGAGCTTGGTGAAGGTGAGGAGTGCCGCATAGCCGCCGATCCCGAAATAGACCGCATGCCCGAACGAGACCTGGCCCGCGTAGCCGCCCACCACGTTCCACGCCGAGGCCGAGATCGCCGCCAGCACGGTCAGCGCCGCAATCCGCTGGTAGAACGCATTCGCCGTGAGGAAGGGCGCGATGACGAGGAGGAGCGCCAGCACGATCAGCGCCGCTCGCGGGAAACGCCTCATGCGCGGCCGAGCAGGCCCTGCGGCCTGACCCACAGCAGCACCACGAAGAGCGCGAACACCACCACGTCCTTGGTCGCCGGCCCGAGCCAATAGGCGGAAAAGGATTCGATCACGCCGATCGCCAGCCCCGCGATCAGCGCCCCCGGCACGCTGCCGAACCCGCCGAGGCAAACGGTGACGAAGGCGAGCAGCGTGAAGGAATTGCCGACCTCCGGCGAGACGTAGAAGAAAAGCGCGATCAGCGCGCCCGCAACGCCCGTCGCCGCCGCCCCCAACCCCCACGCCAGCGCCTGCATCGGGTCGGCGCGGATGCCGACGAGCGAGGCGGCGACGCGGTCCTCGGAAACCGCCAGCATCCGGCTGCCGAGATCCGTCCGCGTGAGCAGAAGATGCATCCCGAGCGTGAGCACGAGCGCGGTCGCGCCGGCGATGAGACGCGAGGCGGAGAGCCGGATCCCTCCCACCTCATAGACCCCGCCCACCAGCGTGTCGGGCAGCGAGACGAAATTGGCCGAGAACGCCCAGAGCGCCGAGTATCTCAGGAAAAGTGCCAACCCGAACGTCGAGATGATCTGCGCCAGCATCGGCCCGCGCATGACGTGCCGCACCAGCGCCAGATAGACGACGACTCCGAGCCCGAACAGCATCACCGCCGCCAGCGGCACGAAGATCAGGGGCCCGACCTTGAGCAGGGTGAAGGCGAAGAACGCGACGTACATCGCCAGCATGACGAAATCGCCGTGCGCGAAGTTGACGACGTTCATCATGCCCCAGATCAGCGTCAGACCGGAGGAGAAGAGCGCATAGACGGCGCCGAGCAGCAGCCCGTCCACCGCGAGCTGAAGGAGGATCATCCGCCCGAGGTCATCGTCCGCATTCGTCCCCCCCGGGGGCCGGCACGCCGGCGCGCCGGCGTGTCAGGTCCATCCCTTGAAGGGAAGCGCAAGCTTCGCGGTCGCCTCCTCGAGCGGCCAGACCGGCACGTACCCCGGCCCCTGGAGCTGGATCATCAGCGAATAGGCAAGCGTGTTTTGCCCCGTCTTGTCGAACTTCACGCCCTTGTAGCCGATCATCAGCTCGCTCGCCGGCAGATCGGTCGCGACGAGCGCCTCGCGGATCGCCTCCGGTTTCGTCGACCCCGCGCGGTTGATCGCATCGCAGAGCACGAAGAAGCCCTCCATCGAGCGCGCGGTCGTATCGTCGAGGTCCCGCCCCGTCTTCTGCTTGAAGAGCGCGTTCACCTTGTAGGTGAGGCTGTCCGGCTTGCCGGGCACGAAGGCGCTGCGGTCGAGCGCGCCCTGCGCGAGATTGCCCACCGTCTTCGCGAACGACGGATCGGAGAACCCCGCATCGTCGCCGATCACGATCGGCGGACGATAGCCGAGCGTATGGAACGTCTTCATGTAGAGGATGGAATTGGACGTGTAGCTCACGAAGATGACGACGTCGGGGTTTCCGTTCTTGAGCGCCAGCACCTGCGGCGAGACGTCGGTCCCGTTGGCGTTGTACGAGATCGTCTGCGCGATCGTCTGCCCGCGCGCCTTCGCCGCGTCGGTGATCGAGCCCGAGACGGAAGTCCCGTAGTCGGTATTCTCGTGCACGATCGCGATCTTTTTCGTAGCCATCCCGGTGCTCGCGAGATAGGCGAGGAAGTCGAGATAGAGCTTGCCGAAATCGGGCCCAAACGGTGTCGTGCGGAAGAACCATTGGTAGCCGCGCTCGGTCAGGTTGGCGGCGACCGATTCCCCGGTCAGGAACGGAATGCCGTAGCGCTCGGCGACCGCGCTCGCCGTCAGCGTGACGTTCGACTGGTAGGCGCCGCAAAGCGCCACCACGCGGTCCTGAGTGATGAGGCGGAGCGCGTCGCTCTGGCCGACCGCGGGGCTGCCCTGATTGTCCGCCCAGGTCACCTCCACCATCGCGCCGCCGAGCCGCGGCAGCCCCGCCGTCGCCGCGAGCGGCAAGGGTGCCAAGTCCGGATGCGCGCTGTTGATGATGTCGAGCGCCAGCTCGACCCCCTGCTTGATCGACTGCCCCGCCGATGCGGCATTGCCGGTCAGCGGCTCGATATAGCCGATCTTGACTGGCGGGGCCGCCGCCGCGCGCACCGGCATCGCCGCCGGCAACGCAGCGAGCGCCGGAATCGCCAGCACGCCACGCCGGGTAATGGACATCGCCTAGCCTCCCGTCTTTCTTCCGCCGGGCCGCCTCCCGGCCCACCGGCCCCGAGCCTAATCGAGAGATTCTTCGCGCGAAAGCCCAACACCGCGCGACAAACGAGAAAGTCCGGGCTTGCCGCCCGCCGGCTTTCCGGCACCTATGGCCGCGCATGACGAGCGCCCTGACCGCGCCGCTGACCCTCCCGCACCGGCTCTGGCGCCTCCTTCCGGCAGGCGGCAGGCGGCGCATGTTCGCCGAAGCCACCGGCCTCCTCGCCCCGCGCCCCGATCGCGCCGTCCCCCCTTCCGGCTCCGGCCTCATCGTCGCGGGCGAGCTCTCCCGCTCCTCGGGCCTCGGCGAAGGCGCGCGCCTGATGCGCCACGCGCTCGCCCATCTCGGCATCGCCTCCTGGCCGCTCGACATCACCGGCCCGATGTGGCCCGGCGCCGCCCCCGACCTCCCGCCGCCCGCGTCCGCGCACCCGCCCGAGGGTGCCGCCCTCGCCCTCCACGTCAACCCGCCCATGCTCCCCTGGGTCCTCCTCCACCAGCCCCGCCGGCTGCTCCGCGGCCGCCGCGTGATCGGCTTCTGGAACTGGGAGCTCGGCACGGTGCCGCCCACCTGGAAGCTCGGCGCGCGCTTCGTCCACGAGGCCTGGGTCCCCTCGCGCTTCACCGCCGCTGCCGCGGCCCCCCTCCTGCCCGGCCGCGTCCGCGTCGTCCCCTTTCCCCTCGCCATCGCCCCGCCCGCGCCCTCCCCGCTCGATCGCCAAGCCTTCGGCCTGCCGCCCGACGCCGTCATCGTCCTCGTCTCCTTCAGCATCTCCTCGAGCTACGTGCGGAAGAACCCGCTCGCCGCGGTCGCCGCCTTCCGCGCCGCCTTCGCCGACCGCGCCGACCGCCTCCTCCTGCTGAAGATCGGCAACCCCGCCTCGGCGCCCGAGGATTTTTCCGAGCTGGCCTCCGCCGTCGCCGATCTCCCTAACGTCCGCCTCTTCACCCAGACCCTCCCCACCGCCGACAACCACGCCCTCACCCGCGCCGCGGACATCGTCTTGAGCCTGCATCGCAGCGAGGGCTTCGGCCTCGTCCCCGCCGAGGCGATGCTGCTCGGCAAGCCCGTCGTCGCGACCGGCTGGTCCGGCAATCTCGACTTCATGGACGAGCAAAGCGCCGCCCTCGTCGGCTACCGCCTGATCCCCGCCGTCGATCCCCGCGGCGTCTACGACGTGCCCGGCGCCCTCTGGGCCGAGCCCGCCATCGCCGACGCCGCCCGCCATCTCTCCCGCCTCGCCGACGATCCGCTCGCCCGCGCCGCGCTCGGCGCCCGCGCCCGCGCCATGGCGCTCTCCCGCCTCGGCACCGCCCCGCTCGAGGAGGCGCTCGCCGCAATCGGGCTCGGAGCGCGCCGTTGAGAATCCTCGTCTGGCACTGGGGACGCTTCGGCGCCGGCCCGCGCTTCGCCGCCGAGCTGGCCGCCGGCCTCCGCCGCCTGCCCGGCACGGAGGCCCTTCTTTCCCTCTCGGCCCAGGCCGAGCTGCTCCAGGGCCCCGCGCCGCCCGTCTGCGCACTCCCCTTCCCGACCTACACCGGCCTCCCAGGCCTCCTCGCCCGCATCGCCGCCGCCCCCTTCCTCGCCCGCGCCCTCGCCCGCCGCCTCGCCGCGCTCGGCCCCGACGCCGCCATCTGCGCCATGCCGGCGCCGCTCGATCTCGTCATGGCAAGCGCGCTCGCCCGCCGCCGCATCCCCTTCGCGGTCGTGATCCACGACGCCGAGGCCCATCCCGGCGACGGCGCCCCCCTGCAGATGACCATGCAGCGCCTCCTCGCCCGCCGCGCCGCCGTCCTCGCTGCCCTCTCGCCTCATGTCGCCGCCCGCCTCCGTGCCCAGGGCCTCGCCCCGCGCCAGCGCCTTCTGCTCGCCTCCCACCCGCCCTTCGATTTCGGCCCCGTCCCCGCGCGCCGCCCGCACGCGGGCCCTCTCCGCCTGCTCTTCTTCGGCCGCCTCCTCCGCTACAAGGGCCTCGACCTCCTCGCCGCCGCGCTCCAGCGCCTGCCTCCCGGCCTCTTCGCCGTCCGCGTCGTCGGCCGCGGCCCGCCAAGCCCCGCGCTCGCCGCCCTCGCCGCACTCGACTTTGTCACCGTCGAGAACCGCTGGGTCCCCGAGCCCGAGATCGCCTCCCTCCTCGGCTGGGCGGACGCAATCGTCCTGCCCTACCGCGAGGCGAGCCAGAGCGGCGTCGCCGCCGGCGCCCTCGCCGCCGGCCGCTGGGTCGTCGCAACCCGCGTCGGCGGCCTCACCCGGCAGCTCGCCGGCGAGCCACTCGCCCGCCTCGCCGCCCCCGAACCCTCTTCCCTCGCCGAATGCCTCGCCCGCCTCGCCCGCGAGCCCCTTCCCCCGGCGCCGCCCGCCCCAACTCACAACGCCGCGCACGACGCCGCCTGGAGCGCGCTCGCCGCCAGCCTCCTTGCCGAGCTCGAGCCGGGCCTCCCGGCCGCCCTGGCTTCTCCCGGCCCGGCACGGCACGATGCGCCCAACACCGCCTAACCCCACCCAGCCAACCCCACCCGGAGCCGCCCCATGCCCCTCCGCATCGTCGCGGTCCACGAGCGCACCACCCCGATCGCGTCGACGATCCGCAACGCCTATATCGACTTCTCCCGCATGACCACGAGCCTGGTCGCCGTTGAGACGGACGTGCTCCGCAACGGAAGCCCGGTCATCGGCTACGGCTTCAACTCGAACGGCCGCTACGGCCAGGGCGGCCTGATCCGCGAGCGCTTCGCCCCCCGCCTCATGGAAGCCCCGCCCGCCTCTCTCCTCGACGAGACCGGCGAGAACCTCGACCCCGACCGCGCCTGGGCGGCGATGATGGCGAACGAGAAGCCGGGCGGCCACGGCGAGCGCTCGGTCGCGGTCGGCGCGCTCGACATGGCGATCTGGGACGCCACTGCAAAAATAGCCGGCAAGCCCTTGTTCCGCCTACTCGCCGAACGCACCGGCCGCGAGGCCGACCCAAGCGTCTTCGTCTATGCCGCCGGCGGCTACTACGAGCCCGGCAAGGATCTCGCCGGCCTCCGCGCCGAGATGCGCGGCTACGTCGATCGCGGCTACACCGTCGTCAAGATGAAGATCGGCGGCGCCGCGCTGCCCGAGGATTGCCGGCGGATCGAGGCGGTGCTGGCCGAGATCGGCGCCGACGCGCAACTCGCGGTGGACGCGAACGGCCGCTTCAACCTCGAGACCGCCATCAGCTACGCCAAAGCTTTACGCGACTATCCTCTCTTTTGGTACGAAGAAGCCGGCGACCCGCTCGACTTCCATCTCCAGGCATCGCTGGCGGAATTCTATCCCGGCCCTATGGCCACCGGCGAAAACCTCTTCAGCCACCAGGACGCCCGCAACCTCATCCGCTACGGCGGCATGCGCCCGGACCGCGACTGGCTCCAGTTCGACTGCGCGCTCTCCTACGGCCTCTGCGAATACCGCCGCACGCTTGCGATGCTCGCCGCTCATGGCTGGTCGCCGCGCCGCTGCATCCCCCACGGCGGGCACCAGATGTCGCTCGCGATCGCCGCCGGCCTCGGCCTCGGCGGCAACGAGAACTATCCCGACCTCTTCCAGCCCTATGGCGGCTTCCCCGACGGCGTCCGCGTCGAGGCCGGCTTCGTCACCCTCCCCGAGCTGCCCGGCATCGGCTTCGAGGGCAAGCAAGCCCTCTGGCGCGAGATGGAGTCGCTTGCAGTGTGACTCCGCTCACCCGCATCCTCGCCGAGCCCTACGCAGGCCTCCAGGCCCAGGGCATAGGCCTCGCCGAGGCGGCCGGCCTCCCCGCGGAGGTCCTCACCCTCGCCCCGCGCGCGCCCTGGCGCTGGATCGCCGCCCGGGCCTGGCCCGCCCCGCTCGCCGCCGTCCGCCTGGCGCCGCCCTTCCCCGATCTCGCGATCGGCATCGGCGGCGTCGGGGCCGCCGTCGGCGCCGCGCTCCGCCGCCACGCCGTCCGCGTCGTCCAGGTCCAGGACCCCCGCCTCCCGCTCGACCGCTTCGACCTCGTCGTCGCCGCCCACCACGACCAGATCTCCGGCCCCAACGTCATCGTCACCCGCACCGCGCTCCACCGCGTCACCCAGGACCGCCTCGCCGCCGCCGCCGCCCTCTGGGCCCCGCGCCTCGCCCATCTTCCCCGCCCGCTCGTCGCCGTCCTCGTCGGCGGCACCAACGGCCGCTTCCGCCTCGACCGCGCCGTCGCCGCCCGCCTCGGCGCCCAGCTCGCCGCCATGATGCGCCGCGACGGCACGGGCCTCGCCCTCACTCCCTCCCGCCGCACCGACCCCGCCGCAACCCGGGCCCTCCGCGACGCCATCGCCCCGCTCGGCGGCTATGTCTGGGACGGCGCCGGCGAGAACCCATATTTCGGCCTCCTCGCGCTCGCGGATGCCATCGTGGTGACGGTCGATTCGGTCTCGATGATCTCGGAGGCGGTGGCCACCACGGCACCCGTCATGCTAGCCCCCCTGCCCGGCCGGTCGCGGCGCAACCGGCTCTTCGTCGAGACGATGGAGGCCTCCGGCCGCGTGCGGCCCTTCGCCGGACGGTTTGTCCACTGGAACGTGGCGGCGCTCAATGATACCGCCGAAGCCGCGGCCGAGATGCGCCGCCGCCTCGGCCTTTAGAGCGTGTCCGCTCAGAGTGGACACGCTCTAACCTTTGTTTTCCCGCGTGATTCACGCCTTCGGTGATTCCACCTCCGGCGATCACGCTATAGAGACTAACCCCAGAGGAACCATGCTCGAGATTGAGACCTTCGATCAGCGGCGCGGCGGCAACGTCGTCTACAAGGCGCTCGCCCACCCGCTCGCCGCCGAAGCCGTGGCCCGCCTCTACGCCCGCCTCGCCTCCGCCGCCCCCGTCGCCCTCTTCGACCCCGACGGCATCGCCCCGGCCCTCCTCGCCCTCCATCCCGCCCCGCCCCCGCTCGCCGGCATCTTCGTCCAGGACGTCCGCGAGATCGGCGCGACGCGCGCCGGCCTCGCCTGCCGCCCGCTCTCCGATCTCCCCGCTTCCGGCGCCCGCGCAATCCTCATCGCCGCCTTCGACGCCGCGCGCATCGAATCGCGCCTCGCTGCCCTCGCCCCGGCCGGCGCCCTCATCGCCAGCCTCGACGCAGCCCGCCTCCCCGATCCCATGCTCGGCAACCGCCGCCGCTACCTCGACCCGCTCAACTTCGCCACCAACTACGCCTTCTTCCGCGACCAGGACGGGCTCTCGACGCGCCTCGTCACCGCCAACTACTGGGCCGGCTACGGCGCCCGCGACGTCCGCCTCTGGCTCCGCCTCTTCGGCGCCTCCGGCGAAACCCTCGCGAGCTGGGAGGAAGAGGCACCCGCCGGCCCGGGCGGCATCGCGCTCGACAGCCGTGCCATCCGCGCCCGCTTCAGCCTCGCCCCCTTCACCGGCCAGCTCTTCCTCCACGTCATCGGTGCCGCCGGGCACGACGTCGTCAAATACGCGCTCGACACCTTCTCCACCAACGGCGCCGCCCATCCCGCCCTCTCCTGCACCCACGACGCCAACGCCTGGCCCTCCGCCCGCTATGCCGGCCTCCCCGCGCCCCGCGCCGGCGAAACCGTCCTCCTCTGGGTGCAGAACAGCCACGCCACGCCGATCCCCGAAGGCGGCATCGCCCTCGACCGCATGGGCGCCGAAACGCCCGTCCCCCTCCCCGGCACCGTCGCTCCCTACGCGACCGTCGCCGTGGACGTCGAAAAACTCCTCCCGGGCGTGCGCTGGCCCGCCCAGATCGAAGTCCGCGCCGGCCGCCACGTCGTCCGCCCGCGCTACGAGATCGTCCGCAACGGCCGCCCCCACATCGCCCACGTCAATGTCGAGCGCGCCGACCTCAAGCCCGATCCCGGCATCCGCGCCCTCTCCAACCTCCTCGGCCGCAACTTCCTCCTTCCCTTCCCGATCCTCCCCCGCCGACACTTCCGCAGCATCGTCCAGCCGAACCCGATGGCCGAAAGCCAGGCGACCCTCCCCCTCCGCCTCGACGTGTTCGACGCCGCCGGCACGCGCGTCGCCGAACACTTCCTCGGCTGCCTGCCCCGCCGCCACGACCTCGCCTTCGATCTCGACGAAGTGCTCCCCGCGCCCGCACTCGCCGAAACCGGCGGCCACGCCGAGCTCGTCTATGATTTCCGCGACGGCGGCGAGGCGGACGGCTGGATGCATGCGCTCATGCGCTACGAGCATCGAAGCTCCGGCCACACCGCCGAAACCAGCTTCGGCTCGCACATCTTCAACACGCTGATGACGTACAAGGACGAGCCGCAATCCTATGGCGGCCCACCGCCCGGGCTCTCCACGCGCCTCTTCCTCAAGCTCGGCGAATCCGGCCGCCGCAGCTTCACAATCCTCATCTACCCTGCCTCCGCGCCCTGGCACCCCAACTCCGAAACCTCCCTCGTCCTCCACGATTCCTCCGGCGCCGCAATCGCCGAGCACCACCTCAAAATCGCCTGCTCCGGCTCGGCCATGATCTTCCCCGACGAAATCTTCTCCCCCGCCCAGCTCAACAGCGCCGGCCCCACCGGCTACGTGCTGATCCGCGACACCACCTGCCGGCTCTTCGGCTATCACGGCCTGATGGCGGGCGAAGACGCCTTCTCGCTCGACCACATGTTCGGATTCTGAAACCATGACGGCCGCGCCGCTGCAGGGCAGGCGCACGCGGTTCGACGAGGCCGCGCCGCTCGGCCTCATCGTCCTGGCCGGCGCAGCACTCGCCTGGTTCTCGGCCTTCCATCCGGCGGAAATGCCCGCCTGGGGCCCCTGGCAATTCTCCTGGATCGAATATCTCGGCTCCGCCCTCGCCCTCCTCTGGTACGCACGCGGCGTCGCCCGCCTCGCGCCACGCGCCCGCCCCGCCCTCTGGCGCCAGGCTTGCTACGCCATCGCAATCATCGGCATGTACGCCGCCGTCCAAACGCGCCTCACCTACCTCTCGCTCCACCTCTTCATGGCAACCCAGGCGCAGCAGTTCGTCCTGCACGACCTCGGCCCCTTCCTCATCGCTCTCTCCTGGCCCGGCGCCGCCCTCGCGCAAGGCATGCCCGCCTCCACCCTCCGCTTCCTCCGCACCCGCCCCTTCGCCACCCTCCTCCGCATCCTCCAGCAGCCCCTGATCGCAACCCTGCTCTTCATCCTCCTGATCATCGGCCAGGTCCTCCCCATCGTCGTGCTCTGGGTGATGATCGACTGGCGCCTCTACGACGCGATGAACCTCCTGATGGCCGTCGAGGGCGTCCTCTTCTGGTGCCTGGTGCTCGATCCGCGCGCGAAACCGCCGGCACCCCTCTCGTTCTTCACGCGCATGCTCGTCTCGTTCTTCGGCATGCTGCCGGTGATCCCGATCGGCGCCTATCTCTCCCAGACGAGCCAGGACCTCTACGGCTACTACAATCTCTGCGGCCGCCTCTTCCCCTGGATCACCCCACTGCACGACCAACACATGGGCGCCATCATCCTCTGGCTCCCCGGCTCGCTCATGGGCGGCATCGCCTTCCTGCTGGTGCTCAACACCCTCCGCCTCTCCGACGAACGCAGCGAACCCCCAGCCAAAAAACACATCCAGGTCGGCCATATCCGCATCGACCCGAGCGCCTGGACCGGCCGATAGGCAAGACCAGGGGGACGCTGTCCCCCTGGACCCCCTGGCAAAGGCGGAGCCTTTGCAATCCATTCGCTTGGCAGGCGCTGAGAGCGGTTTGGGTGTTTGCGCGACGCGCAAACGCCCAAACCGCTCTCAGCGCCTGCCAAAACGAAAGGGTTCCAAGGGCTCAGCCCTTGGCGGGGGTTCCAAGGGGGCAGAGCCCCCTTGGCCTTCCTTCGCCTTCGTAGGGCAGGCCCACGTAGTTCTCCGCGAGCATCGTTTGGGCGGCGTGGGAGGTGGCCACCATTTCGAGTTCCGCGAGCTGGCGGCGGCGATCGAACGGGGTTGCCTCGTTGAAGCGGTGGAGCATGGCGGTCATCCACCACGAGAAGTGTTGGGCGCGCCAGACGCGGTGGAGTGCGGTTGTGGAGTAGGTGTCGAGCAGGGTGCGGTGGCCGGTGGCGTAGAAGGCGGCGAGCGCGCGGGAAAGGAGGAACGCGTCGGCGATCGCGAGGTTGAGGCCTTTCGCGCCGGTGGGCGGGACGATGTGGGCTGCGTCGCCGGCGAGGAAGAGCCGCCCGTATTGCATCGGCTCGGCGACGCGGCTGTGCATATGGATCACGCCCTTCTGGAAGATTTTGCCTTCGTGGAGCCGGAAGTCGGGGCCGGAGACGCGCGCGTGCAGCTCGGCCCAGATGCGGTCGTCGGACCAGTCATCGGGGGACGTATCGGGATCGCACTGGAAATAGAGGCGCTGGACGGTGGGCGAGCGGGTGCTGATCAGCGCGAAGCCGCGTTCGTGGCGGGCGTAGATCAGTTCGGGCGACGAGGGCGGCGCGGCGGCGAGGATGCCGAACCAGCCGAACGGGTAGTGCCGCTCGAAGATGCGTTGGCAGGCGGCGGGAATCGCGTGGCGTGCCGGGCCGGTCCCGCCGTCGCAGCCGCCGATGAAGTCGCAGACGAGGCGATGCGCCTCTCCCTCATAAAGGAAGCGGAGCGAGGGGGCATCGGTGTCGACATCGTGGAGCGAGACGTGCTCGGCGGCGAAGAAGATCGTCCCGCCGGCCTCGAGGCGGGATTTGATGAGGTCCTTCAGCACCTCGTGCTGGGGATAGACGGTGATCGCCTTGCCGCCGGTCAGCGCGGAGAAGTCGATGCGGTGGAAGCGGCTTTCGAAGCGGAACGAGATGCCGTGATGGACGAAGCCTTCGCGGAGGAGGCGGGCGCCGAGGCCGGTCTGCACCATCAGATCGACCGTTCCCTGCTCGAGCACGCCGGCGCGGATCGTGGCCTCGATCTCGGCGCGGGTGCGGTTCTCGACGATGGCGGAGGAGATGCCGGCGCGCGCGAGCAGGTGCGAGAGCATGAGCCCCGCGGGGCCGGCGCCGACGATGCCGACCGCGGTGCGGAGCTCCTGCTCTCCGTTCACCTGCCCGGTTCAGGCAGCGGGTGCGTCATGTCCGCGGGGCGCACCCACTGGTCGAACTGCTCGGCCGTGAGGAAGCCGAGTTTCAGCGCCGCCTCGCGCAGGCTGATGTCCTCGCGGTAGGCGGTGAGCGAGATTTTCGCCGCCTTCTCGTAGCCGATATGCGGGTTGAGCGCGGTGACGAGCATCAGGGAATTGTTGAGGTGCTCGGCGATTCTCTTTTCGTTGGGTTCAATGCCGCGGGCGCAGTGGCGTTCGAACGAGAGGCAGGCATCGGCGAGGAGGCCGGCCGATTCGATCACATTGTGCAGCATCACCGGCTTATAGACGTTGAGCTGGAAATTGCCCTGCGAGCCGGCGAACGCAACCGCGTGGTCGTTGCCGAACACCTGCACCGCGACCATCGTCATCGCTTCGCATTGGGTGGGGTTGATCTTGCCCGGCATGATCGAGGAGCCGGGCTCGTTCTCCGGGATCAGCAACTCGCCCAATCCCGCGCGCGGGCCGGAGGCGTACCAGCGCACGTCGTTGGCGATCTTCATCAGCGCGCCGGCGAGCGTGCGCATCGCGGCGGAGGCGTTCACCATCGCGTCGTGCGCCGAGAGGGCGGCGAACTTGTTCGGCGCCGAGACGAACTTATGCCCCGTCTCCTCCGCGACTTTCCGCGCGGCCGTCTCGCCGAAGCGGGGATGCGCGTTGAGCCCGGTGCCGACGGCGGTGCCGCCGATCGCCAGCTCGAGCAGGCCGGGCAGCGCGCGCTCGATCGTCGCGATCCCGTCGTCGAGCTGCGCAACCCAACCCGAGATGAGCTGGCCCACGGTGAGCGGCGTCGCGTCCTGGAGGTGCGTCCGCCCAACCATGACGATGGCTTCATTGGGCGCGATCTTCGCCGCGAGCGTGTTGCGGAGCGTGCGCACCGCCGGCAGCAGCCGGTCGGCGATCTCGTCCACCGCGGCGATATGCATCGCGGTCGGGAAGGTGTCGTTCGAGGATTGGGAGTGGTTCACGTCGTCGTTCGGATGGATCGGCTTCTTCGAGCCCAGCACGCCGCCCGCGATCTGGATCGCGCGGTTCGAGATCACCTCGTTGGCGTTCATGTTGGTCTGGGTGCCCGAGCCGGTCTGGAAGACGACGAGCGGGAATTCCTGATCGAGCTTGCCGTCGATCACTTCCTGCGCCGCGCGGACGATGAGATCGACT
Source organism: uncultured Pseudomonadota bacterium (assembly GCA_963745975.1). Classification (GTDB taxonomy): domain Bacteria; phylum Pseudomonadota; class Alphaproteobacteria; order Acetobacterales; family Acetobacteraceae; genus JAKAWQ01. The sequence continues at coordinate 151,477 of CAVUZJ010000002.1, read as the reverse complement.
TTTTCGCGGGGAAGCTGCCCGAGCTCGAGGTTTGCGAGCGCCGCCGACTTCTTGAGGATGCCGAGCGCCTTGATCACCGGGCGCGGCCAGCGGAAGCGCTCGACGCCGATCAGGAAGTTCTCATGCGAGCGCTCGGTCTGCGCGCCCCAGAGATGCTCGGCGGGAACATGAACATCGCCGAGCGCGTCCTCCTCGATCCGGAACTGGTTGGCGCTCGCTTCATCCATGGGGGCGCATCCTCGCTTGGCCGGCGGCACGATATCGCGCGCACGCCGCCTGTCCAAGGGCCCTATCAGGCGAACGAAAGCAAAGGTTTGGCCAACCGTCCTGCAGAAAAGTCAGAAAAACAGGCCCCAAGCCCCTCAAGGCCGCACGTCCGATCGACCAGCCCGCGATAGGCGCCAAGATCGGCCCGAAGCAGGGCGAGATTGGCCTGGTAGTCGCCGATCGGGAAGTAGAAGGAGCGCAGCATCCAGAAGTCCTTGCGCCGGATTTTTCGGTTCTCGGTGAAGGGCCAGGGCGTCCCGCTCTCGCCCAGGAGCACGACCACCCCTTCCGGTGCCGCCTTCTCGATCGCCGCCTGCCGCGCCTCGGCCCGCCCGCTCAATTCGAGCACGAGGTCGAACCCTCCCGCCTCGCCGTCCCACGGCGCCGCGCCGAGAGAAAGGGCGAGGTCGCGCCGATAGTGCTGCGGCTCGGAGACGGTGAGCGCGGAAAACCCGAGCGCGCGGGCGGAGAGGATGGCGCCGAGCCCGATCGGCCCTGCCCCCAGGACGAGCGCCCGCCCGCCGGAGACGAGCTTCCGCGCCAGCCGGACGGCATGCGCGGTGGTCCCGATCACGTCGAGCAGCAGCGGCGCCAGTTCGTCCGGAATATCCTCGGGCACCGGCAGCAGGCAACGCTCGGGAACGTTGAGCGCCTCGGCATAGCCGCCCGGCCGGTTCCAGCCGATGAGGTCGGGGTCGGTCACGCAGAGATGCGTATCGCCGGCGCGGCAGCGCGCGCACGCCCCGCAGAAGACGGGGATATAGACGAGAGCGCGCCGCCCATCGAGCGCGTGGCCGCGCGCCGCCACGCGGCCTATGATCTCGTGGCCCGGAATCCACGACGCGCCCTCGCGGAACAGCCGAAGGTCGGAGCCGCAGAGCGCGCAGGCCGTGACCGCGAGCCGCACCTCGCCCGCTTGCGGGTCGGGTGCTTCGCGCTCGCCCACCGAGATCTTGCCCCCGCCCTCGAAGATCGCTGCCCGCATTCGGTTCATCCCTTCACGGCCCCGGCGGCAAGGCCGGCGGTGAGCTGTTTCTGCACGAGGAAAGTGAGGAGCACGGGCGGCAGCGCGATCAGCGTCGCCGCGGCCATCAGCGCGCCCCAGTCGGTGACGCCCTCGCCCACGAAGTTGAACGCCGCGACCACCAGCGGCGTCGAGGAGAAGCCCGAGAGCACGAGGGCGAAGAGGAAATAGTTCCAGGTGAAGACGAAGCAGAGGATCACGCTCACCGCGAGCGCGGGTGCAACGAGCGGGCAGACGATGCGGAGCAGAAGCGAAAGATCGCCCGCACCGTCGATCATTGCCGCCTCGACGAGCGAGCGCGGCAGCGCATCGAACGCCGGCAGCATGGTCCAGAGTGCCAACGGCAGCGTGATGACGGCATGGGTGACGATGAGGACCCAGAAATCCCCGATCGCATGAATGCCGGAGAACATCACGTACCACGGCAGCAGGAAGAGCGCGCCCGGCGCCATGCGCGCCGCGAGCAGCGTCACGGCCGGCCAGTTGAGCCGGTTCCACGAGATCGCGAAGGCGGCGGGCACGCCGAGCCCGATGCCGACGATTGTGGCCCCCGAGGCGATGATGAGGCTGTTGAGCGCATAGCGCGCGAACGGCATCGTCTGCAGCAGCGTCGCATAGTTGCGAAGCGTCGGGCGGAAGAGGAATTGCGGCGGATAGGCGGTGACCGCGCTCGCGTTCTTGAAGCTCGCCGTGACCATCCAGACGATCGGCGCCAGCACGACGAGTGCGACGAGCAGCATCTGCACGCCGTCGAGCACGCGGAGCGCGCGCGCGCCAATCGGCCGCCTCACCATGCGAGCACGCGCCTGAGCCGCGTCAGCGCCAGCACGACCCCGATGACCACGGCGGTGAGTGCCACCATGAGTGCGGCGGCATAGCCGATGTCGAGGAACACGAAGCCCTGGCGGAAGGCGTAGATGTTGAGCGTGTCGGAGGCATCGCCCGGCCCGCCCTGCGTCGTGATGTAGATGATGTCGAAGAAGCGCAGCAGATCGACGCTGCGCAGGATCGCCGCGGTGAGCAGGCTCGGGCCGAGCAGCGGCAGCGTGATCCGCCGCAGCAGCGAGAACCCGGCCGCCCCGTCGATCGCGGCCGCCTCGTACACGTCCCCCGGCAGCGATTGCAGCCCGGCGAGCAAAATCAGCGCCACGAACGGCGCCCATTGCCAGGTGTCGATCAGCGCGACGGTCGGGATCACCCAGGTCGGCGAGGCGAGCCAGAGCAAGGGCGGCAGGCCCACCAGCGAGAGCACCCAATTCGCCAGCCCGATCGTGGGATCGAAGATCACGAGCCACATCATGCCGACGACGACGCTCGGCATGACGAAGGGCGAAACCAGCAGCGTGCGCAGGAACCGGCGGAACCGGGTGACGCGGTTGAGCAGCAGTGCCAGATAGAGCCCGGCCACGAGCTGCAGAACAAGCGCCAGCACATAGAGCACGAACGTAACCTTGAGCCCGTTCCAGAACTCGCGGTCCTTGAGCAGTGCCGCGTAATTGCCAAGCCCGATCGGGTGCGCGGCGGAGCCGAAATGGAACGAGAAATGGCTGAGCCAGAGCGTATCGAGGAACGGAAACCCGATCATCACGACGACGAAAACGCCCGCCGGCACCAGCATCCAGCGGAAATTGTGGCGCGCGAGCCGCCCACGGCGGCGCGTTTGCGAAGACGCGACCGCAGCCGCGGAGTACGACATCGGGGCGCCGCTCAGTGCGAGGCGAGCATCGCCTCGATGTCGCGGTCCGCCTGGCAGGCGGCGTCCTTCGCGCTCGCCTGGCCGAGCAGCACGCGATCGACTGCCTCGCCGATGATCTGCCGCGCCTGAGGCTGCCGGTCGATCGGCGGGCCCACCTCGCTCGTCCCGGTCGCCGCCATCGTGTCGACCAGCGTCTGCCATTCGCCCCGCACCGGGAGCTGGTCGAGCCACGCCTTGTAACCGGGCGAATCGGCGACCGAGGCGCGCGGCGGCGCGATCCCCTTGAGCGCGAGCCGCGCCTCCATCGCCTTGCTGCTCGCCCATTGCATCAGGTACCAGGTGGCGGGCTGGTGGCTCGAGAAGGCGGACATCGAGAGCCCCCAGCCGATGACCGTGGGCTTCGATCCGCCCGGCCCGGGCGGAAGCAGCATCAGCCCGGTATCGCCGCTCCGTCCGGGGGCGGCCATGATCGGGGTGAACTCGTTGCTGGATTCGAAGGCCATGGCGGCGCGCCCCTGGCCGTAGAGATCGGCAATCTGCACGAAGGTGTAGTTCACCGCGCCGGGCGGGCCGTATTTCTTCAGCATGCCCGCGTACCACGTCACCGCCGCGACCGCCTTGGGCGCGCAGAGATCCGGCTTGCCGGCGGCGTCGAAATAATCGGCGCCGAAATTATGCAGCACGTTGCTGAAGGTGTAGGGGAGCGCCGGCGCCAGGCCGCGGGTCACCCACGGCACCATGTGCGGTTCGCATTGCTTGATCTTCGCCGCGGCCGCGGTGAGATCGTCGAGTGTCTTAGGCGGCGCGATCCCGCATTTCTCGAAGACGTCCTTGCGGTAATAGACGATCGGGCCCTCGATGTTGAGCGGGATGCCGATCAGCTTGCCGCCGTAGGTCTCGCCGGCGATGAGGGCGCGGCTGAAGTCCGCGAGGTCGTAGCCGGGCTCGGTCTCGCCTTTCATGATCGGGCCGAGGTCCGCGTACCAGCCCGCGTGGGCGTAGAGCGCGCCCTCGAGCGAGGTCAGCGACATGAAGGTATCAACCTCGTTGCTCTTCGATTGGAGGATCGTCACCAGGCGCTGGCGCATCTGCTGCTCCTGGAAGGTGACGACCTGGACATGGATGCCGGTGAGCCTCTGAAACTCCGGCAAATACGGCCTGAGCTCGTTCCACCAGGGATTGTTCTCGTTGAGGAAGCTGACCGTCTGGCCCTTGTATTTCTGCCAGTCGAACGACTGGGCCTGCGCCACGCCAACAGAGATGACCACGCCGACCATCGCGGCGAGGGCGGACCGGATGCGCATCATCTTCCTCCCCATTTTGTAAGCGTTTACAAATCGTGCGGCGCGCCGCCGCCCATGTCAAGGGGCGTCCGGGGAGCGGTTGGAATGGCCGTAACCCACTTTAGCAAGGCAGCCAACGGCGCTCCGGGTCGTCGTCCGCCGGGCGCCGTTTCTCCTGAAGATCGATCGCGTCGCGGCGCACTCACCTGCCACCTCCCGCCTCAGCCAGCAGCCAATCACGGAAGGCGCGCACCTTAGGCTGCTCGAGCGCGCGCGGCGGGCAGACGATGTAATAGGCCATCTGCGCTTCGAGCCTGAGGTCGAACAGACGCACGAGCTGCCCGGACGCGAGCTCTTCCTCGATGAGCGCCGTCCTCCCGAGCGCCACGCCCTCGCCGCGAATCGCCGCCTGGATCGCCATCGCCGTGTGGCTGAAGATCGGCCCGCGCGAGGCGTCGATGCCCGCCACCCCCGCCGCCATCAGCCACATCCGCCAATCCACCTCGTTCCCTTCGTCGTGGAGCAGCACATGGTGCCGGAGGTCCGTGGGTTTCCTGAGCGGATGCCGTCCCTTCACCAGCGACGGGCTCGCGACCGGCACGTAATCGTCGCCCATCATGCGCTCGACGGCAAAGCCCGGATAATGGCCCCGCCCGTAACGAATCGCGAGATCGACGTTGTCGCGCGCGAAATCGACGATCTGGTCGTTCGCCTGAACGCGCACGTCGATATCCGGATGGAGCGCACGGAAACGCCCAAGCCGCGGCACCAGCCAGCCGCTCGTGAAGGAATAGCTGGTGCTCACGGTAAGCCCGCGCGCCTCCCCCGGCGTGCGCAGCCGCCGCGTCGCCTCCGCGAGCTGATCGAGCAGTTCGCGCACGGTGCGGGCATAGGCCTGCCCCTCGTCGGTCAGCCGCAGCGCGCGGTTCAGGCGCCGGAACAGGACGAGACCGAGATACTCCTCGAGCGATTTCACCTGCCGGCTCACGGCGCCGTGGGTGACGTGCAGCTCCTCCGCCGCCTTGGTGAAGCTGAGAAGCCGGGCCGCCGCCTCGAAGTCGGGCAGCGTGTTGAGCGGGGGCAATGGGCGGGCCATCCTCCGTCCTATTCGCGTGATTTTTCCTCACATCATACGTGACGACAATTCGGTTGTCGATGCCCGAAGCGGCTCTCAAATCCACTGGTATCACGAGATTGCGCGACGGACGAGGCAAAAGGCCGGTGCCCGCGCTCATGTGAGGAGAACGACGATGAACACGCTCTCGATCGCCCGCACCCCCGCCCATCCGCCCCGCGCCGTCCGCGCGGCGCTCGCCGCCCTCGCGGGTCTGAAGGCGCAGCTCGCGACCTGGTCGGCGCGTCAGCGCCAGCGCGCGGCAGCGCTCGCCCTGAGCGATGCCGAGCTCAAGGATCTCGGAATCAGCCGCGCTCAGGCGGCTTTCGATCACGACAAGCCCTTCTGGCGCGGCTAGCCCTCCCGCGCGCGCCTCTCGCCGCGTCGGAACGCGGCAAGGGCGGCTTGCGTAGGAAATCGTTCCGGAAGTTACATGTTACCCGGGATGCGGAATCCACCCCGCCGCAGGGTCGCGCCACGCCGCGGGGATCATCGCCCCGTAAACCCGCGTCACACCTGGTCACGATCCTGTGACCCATGCACTCTCCTTCGCATCGCCCGCCCGCACATTCACACACGCGCATCGATCTGCTCTACACTGCCATCTTCAGCCCGAGCGAGCAGGCTCCCGGATTGCGCGATCGCGCGGACACACCGCATCTCCGGATCGCTTCGCGATCCCGGGGCGTTGGCGTTGGGTCGGCTTCGGGCAGCGGGGGATGGAAGTGGCCGAGACACTGAACGGCAAAGCCGCACTGCCAAACGCCCACATCCTCGTCGTCGACGATATCGAGGACAACCGCGCGCTCCTTACCCGCCGCCTCCAACGCGAGGGCTATCGCGACATCAGCGTCGCCGCCGACGGCGAGGAGGCGCTGGCACTCCTCCGCGCGCAGCCCTTCGATCTCGTCCTGCTCGACGTGATGATGCCGAAGTGCGACGGCTATCAGGTCCTCGAGCAGCTGCGCGCCGAGAACCGCCTGCACGAGCTCCCGGTCATCGTGATCTCGGCGCTCAACGAGATCGACAGCGCCGTGCGCTGCATCCAGCTCGGCGCCGTCGATTATCTGCCCAAGCCCTTCAACACCACCCTGCTGCGCGCGCGGGTCGGCGCGAGCCTCGAGCAGAAATCGCTCCGCAACACGCTCCGCGCGCATGTCGACCGCCTCGAGCAGGAGCTCGTCGCGGCGCGCAAGCTGCAAATGAGCATGGTCCCCGCGATCTTCCCCGAGCCGACGCCCGAGCGTCCGATCGAGATTTTCGCGATGATGGAGCCGGCGCGCGAGGTCGGCGGCGATCTCTACGATTTTTTCCCCACCGACGACGGCCGCCTCGCCTTCGCGATCGGCGACGTCTCCGGCAAAGGCGTCCCGGCCGCGATGCTCATGGCGCGCGCCAAGAATTTGTTGCGCGTCGTCACCGGCCTCCTCCACCGCTCCGCCGACGGCGAGCGCGCCGCCGAGATCGTCACCCGCGTCAATCGCGAGTTTTGCGAAGACAACGACATGATGATGTTCATGACGCTGGTCTTCGCCATGCTCGATCCTATGACCGGCGCGATCGAGCTCTGCAACGCCGGCCATGACCCGCCCTACCGTCTCGGCGCCGGCGCGCCCGCCGCCATCGCCACGCCCCAGAACGTGGCACTCGGCATCAATCCCGACTGGACCTACAAGGCCGTGCGGTTCGATCTCTTGCCCGGCGAGGCGCTCTATTTCTTCACCGACGGCATCACCGAGGCAACCGATCCCGAGAACGCCCTCTTCACCAAGGAGCGCCTCGAAGCCGTGCTCCACGGCCTCGCCACCGCGCCGCTCGAGCGGGTGGTCCGGGAAGTGACGGAAGCAGCCCGGCTTTTTACCAGGGAAGCCCCGCAGTTCGATGACATCACCAGCCTCGCGATCCGCCGCTTGGCACCGGCGTCCTGACCTTGCCGCCGCCCTGCGCCTCGCCCGCCGCTCCGCTTGACGCTGGCTTCCGCCCCCCGCTATGACTCGGTCGCAAGAAATTTCATTTTCGCCTTGTCTCAAATGAAAACCCCACGGAAATCGACGAGCGAGAGGAGAGCGGCGTCCCCGGGGCGGCCCCCTCTTCGGCGGGCGAGAGGCCCCTTTCTCGCGCCCGCTCTAGCCGGGCTCCGCCGCGATCCGCTTTCGCAGTCTCAAATGATTCCGCCCGCCCTCGCGGCGATATTCGACCGTGTCCATCATCGTCCTTGCAAGATAGACGCCGAGCCCGCCGATCGGGCGCGCCTCGAGCGGCGAGGCCCGGTCGGGCGGCGGCGCCTGAAGCGGATCGAACGCTTTCCCCTCATCGGCGATCTCGATCACGAGCTCGCCCTCTTCGCAAGCCACCTCGAGGGCAATCTCGTGCCGCCCTCCGTCGGCGAAGCCGTAGGAGATCGTGTTCGTCAGCACCTCCTCCAGCGCCAGCGTCACCTTCAGCGCGGAGACCGACGAAATGCCCTGGCGGGCGCAGAAATCCTCGACGATTCCGGCCATCCGCGTAATCTCCGCCAGGTCGTTGACGAGGCGGACGCTCAGCCGCTCGCCGCTCACGGCGATCTCCCTGCTTCGACGGCACGATGATCGCTCGCCGATACCATAACGTTTCTCTGCCGTCGACCGAATCTCGATGTCCGGATCGGCGCCGGACCATGCCGAGCCTGAATGAGCAACGGGTGGGAGTTCTGAGGACCATGCCGCCGCCTCTCGCAAGCCGCCTCTCCCGGCAGATCGCGCTTACCGTGTTCCTCGTCGTCGCCGCGGCTTCACTCGCGGTCCTCCTCGCACTCGCGCCCGTGCATGCCGCGCCCGGCTCGCGGCTCATCCTGCCGGCACTGCTCGCAGCCCTCATCGCCGCCGCCGTCACCTCCCTCATCGCCGCGCGCACCATCGTTTCCCCCCTTCTTTCCATTCGCGAGGGTATCCGCAAGCCCGAAGGGGACGCCAGGTTGCCGATCGATCGCGCCGACGAGATCGGAGACATCGCGCGTGCCGTTGCGGAAGCGCACGATCGTCAGGAAAAGCAGTTCGCCGCGAGGATCGCCGACCTCACGGGCAGCGAATCCCAGCTCAGGGCCACGCTCGAGAACATGCACCAGGGTGTCGCGATGTACGACGCCGATTACAAGCTCGTGACCTGGAACGAGCGCTTCCGCGAATATCTCGATATGCCGGACGAGTTCTTCTCGCGCGAGCACGGCTTCATCGACTACCTGCGGTACAACGCGGCGCGCGGCGACTTCGGCGACGCCGACGCCGAGACCCTGATCGCCCAGCGCCTCGATCTCCTCAAGCGCGTCCACTCCCTCGAGCGCACCCGCCCCAACGGAACCGTGCTCGAGATCACCCGCGCGCCGACGCCCGACGGCGGTTTCATCGCAATCTATACCGACGTCACCGAGCGCAAGACGGCCGAGGCGGAGCTCACCAAGGCCAAGCAGGCAGCGGAGGCCGCGAGCCGCACGAAATCGGACTTCCTCGCCAATATGAGCCACGAGCTGCGCACGCCGCTCAATGCGATCATCGGCTACAGCCAGATGCTCCAGGAGGAAGCGGCGGACGACGGCCAGGACCGCTATCTCCCGGATCTCAAGAAGGTCGAGAACGCCGGCAAGCATCTGCTCGCCCTCATCAACGACATCCTCGATCTTTCCAAGATCGAGGCGGGCCGCATGACCCTCTTCATCGAGCCGGTGAACGTCCGCACCCTGCTCGCCGAGGTCCGCAGCATCATCGAGCCGCTCGCAACCAAGAATGGCAACCGCCTCCTCGTCGAATGTCCGGACGACCTCGGCATCATCGATTCCGATGTCACCAAGCTCAAGCAGAGCCTCCTCAATCTTTTGAGCAACGCGAGCAAATTCACCAACAACGGCACCGTGACGCTGACCCTCACCGAGAGCGGCGAGGGCGAAGAAAAGAACCTTTCCTTCCGCGTCGCCGATACCGGCATCGGCATGTCGCCCGAACAGCTCGGCAGGCTCTTCCAGGCCTTCGTCCAGGCCGATTCCTCGACCACGCGGCAATTCGGCGGCACCGGCCTCGGCCTTGCGATCACGCGTCATTTCGCCCGCATGCTCGGCGGCGACGTCACCGTCGAGAGCGAGGCCGGCAAAGGCTCCATCTTCACCCTCGCCCTGCCGATGCGCCGCGCCACGGCGCCCGCAACGCCGGCGGATGAGCCGGCTGAGCCCCGGCGCATGGTCTCGGGTGATGAAGCGGCCGAGCTCACCGTGCTGGTCGTCGACGACGAGGAGGCGATCCACGAGACGGTGGGCACCATGCTCGGCCGCGAGGGCTATCGCGTCCTCCATGCGCGGAGCGGTCCCGAAGCCATCACCATCGCCCACGAGATGCACCCCGACGCGATCACGCTCGACGTGATGATGCCGCAGATGGATGGCTGGTCCGTCCTCACCGCGCTCAAGGCCGATCCGGACCTCTGCGACATCCCCGTCATCATGGTGACCATCCTCAACGACCGCGCGATCGCCCTCTCCCTCGGCTCCTCGGGCTTCCTCACCAAGCCGGTCGATTGGGGGCGCCTCAACGCCATGCTGCGCCAGTACATCGGCACCAGCGTCTCCGGCGCCGTCCTCGTCGTCGACGATGATCCGGAAATGCGCGCGATGACGCGGCAAATGCTGCAACGGATGGGGCTCGAGGCGGCGGAGGCGGAGAACGGCGCCGCCGGCCTCGCTTGGCTCGAAGCCAACCCGCCGCCGGCGCTCATCCTGCTCGATCTCATGATGCCGGTCATGGACGGCTTCGAGTTCCTCGATCATATTCGCGCGAGTGTCGCCTGGCGTGCGGTGCCGGTGCTGGTGGTCACTGCGAGGGATCTGAGCAGCGCGGAGCTCTATCAGCTCCAGGGTCTGACCGAGAGGGTGATCGCCAAGGGAGCGACCACGGGGGTCGATCTCCGCGCGGCGGTCCGCGATGCCCTCCGCTCCGCCGCGGCCCACAGCAGGCCGGCGGTGAGCTAGCTTAGCAAGGGAAGAATGACGAAAATCCTGTTGGTCGAGGACAACGAGATGAATCGCGACATGCTGTCGCGGCGGCTCATTCGCAAGGGCTTCGAGGTGGTCCTCGCCCTCGACGGCCAGCAGGGCCTCGACCAGGCGCATAGCGAGCGCCCCGATCTCGTGCTGATGGACATGGACCTTCCCATCCTCGACGGCTGGGAGGCGACGCGGCGGATGAAGGCCGCCGACACCACCCGCGCCATTCCCGTCATCGCGCTCACCGCTCACGCCATGGCCGAGCATCGCGACAAGGCGCTCGCCGCCGGCTGCGACGATTACGACACCAAACCCGTCGATTTTCCGCGCCTGCTCGGCAAGATCGAAGCGCTGCTCACACGCGTCGCCGGCGCCTGACCCGCAAGGACAAGCCGGCGGAAACCGGCCCCGCCCCAATCCCCGCCGGCGCGCCCGCATGATCCTCGACGCCACGATCTCCATGCTCGCCGGGCTCGGCCTCTTCTTCTTCGGCGTGAAGGGGCTCGCCGCCAACATGAGCCAGCTCGCCGGACGCAGCCTGCGGCGCTGGCTCTCGCGCTCGACCGGCAGCTACGCGGTCAAGCTCCTGGCCGGCATCCTCTCCGGCGCGCTCACCCAGAGCACGGCCGCCGTCACCGTCATTCTCATGAGCCTCACATCGGCCGATCTCATTCCGCTCGCCCAAGCAAAGCCGATCCTCGCCTGGGCCAATGTCGGCACCGCGGCGCTGGTCTTTCTCGCCACCCTCGATATGCATCTCTTCGTCTATGCCCTCGTCGCCGCAACCGGGTTCTGCTTCTATCTCAATCTCGACCGCTCGCCGCGATGGCGCCCCGCCGTCTCGGCTTCCTTTGCGCTCGCGCTGCTGCTGCTCGGCCTCGCCTTCGTGCGCACCGGCTCGAGCGAGCTCGGTGATCTCCCCTGGCTCAGCGACATCCTCCTCGACGTCGCGCGCTGGCCGTCACTCGGCTTTGTGGCCGGCATCCTGCTGGCACTCCTCGTCCAGTCCTCCGCCACCGTCACGGTCATCGCGATTGCGCTGATCTCCGCCCATCTCGTCACGTTCGACCAGGCGACGCTCACCGTCTATGGCGCCAGCATCGGCTCGGGCCTCACCACCTACTTCGTCTCGGCCAAGCTCCGCGGCGCCTCGCGCCAGCTCGCCGTCTTCCAGGTGATCATCAAGATCCTCGGCGTCGCCGCGCTGATCCCTCTCTACCTCGTCGAGCGTTTTTTCGACGTTCCTCTCCTCCTCTTCGCCGTCCGCGCGCTCACCACCAATCCCGGACGCGGGATCGCCTTCGTCTATCTCGCCTGCCAGCTCGCCGCCGTGGCGGCCCAGGCCGTGCTCGGCCGCGCCTTGCAGCCGCTCCTGGAACGGCTCGCCCCGCCGCTACCGCAGGAGGGCCTCGCCAAGCCCCGCTACATTTACCCCCAGGCGATCGAGGATCCCGAAACGGCGCTCACGCTCGTCGATCGCGAGCAGGTGCGTCTCTTCGCGCTGCTCCCGGTCTATTTCGGCATCACCGAAGCGCTCGGCGACGAAGCCCGCCCGCTCGCCCGCGCCGAGGTGCTCGCCTCCGCCCAGGGCCTGGGCCGCTCCATCGATGAATTCCTCAAGGACCTCGCCGATACCGGCGCCGAGCGCCGCCTGATCGAGGCCATCAGCGACCGTCAGGCCCGCGGCGCGCTCTTGGCCTCGATCCACGAATTGGTGGCCTCGCTCGCCCTGCATCTGGCGCATCCCTTCGAATCCGCAGCACTCCGTTCCCTCGGCGATGGTCTTCGCGAAGGCCTCGGCGCTTTGCTGCACACCGCCGCCGAGGCCGCGGGCAGCCTCGATCCCGACGACCTCGCACTCCTCCGCCGGCTCACCGGCGATCGCGACAGCCTCGTCGATGGCCTCCGACGCACCGTCCTCACCGCCGATCAAGGCTTGAGCGCCGCCGATCACCGCCACCTCTATGCCCTCACCAGCCTCTTCGAGCTCATCGTCTGGATGCTCCGGCGCTATGTCATGCGCCTCGTACCGCAGGCGGAACGACAGACCGCACCGGAAAGGGCGCTCGATCCGCTTTCGTAACGCTGTGAGCCCGGTCACAGCCCTCCCTCGCATCTCTCGTCATCCTGATCGCCACAACGGTTCCGGCCGATGGCTCCGCTCGGACCGCATCCGCCGGCGAGGAGGATCCATGGCAAAAAAACCGAGCGCCGAGCAGCCGGCGCGCGTCGAGCGCGCGCTCCTTCCCGAAGTCGAGACGCTGGTCACCGTCCAGGCGGCGCCGAACGCCGTCTGCTTCCTCGGCCACGAGCAAGCAGCCGGCCAGCGCCTGCAGCTCGATGCCGACGAGCAGGGCCTCGTCCGCTTTCATGCCCGGCCCCCAAAAAACGGCCAGGCGATCGAGCTCGAGCTCGAATGCGCGGCCGAGGATGGGGCGACGACCCACCACAAGATCGCGCTCCGCGCCGACGTGCGAGGTGCCAGCGCGCCGGCGCCGGCGCCGTCCGCGCACGGAACCCTCCGCCCCGCGCTCGCGGGCGACCCGATGGCGCTCTCGAACCGCGAGCTGCTCGCGCACGGCTACCCGCCCCGCCCGGATCCCGCTTCCTCGCCCGCGCGGTACGCGCGCTGGCATCGCCGCGTCTCGCGCCCGTTCACGCAGGTCTCGCCCACGAAAATCGTCCATCCCGGCGTCACTTTCTCGCGCCCGCAGCCGCGCCTGCACACCCAGGCGCAAATGCGGCCAGCGCTGCCGCCGCAACTCTTCAGCCCGACCCTGCCGCTCCCGCCACCGCTCGCCCGGCCGATGTTCAATGCGAACTGGAACACCTGGAGCGGCGCCTACCTCACCAGGCCGGCCTCGCAGTTCTTCTGGATCGAGGCGGACTGGTCCGTGCCCGGCGTCTTCAACCTGCCGGACGCGCCGCCCTATTCCGCGGCGGCCGAATGGATCGGCCTCGACAACAGCGGGACCGATCTCTACCAGTCCGGCACCGACTCCGAGTGCTGGTTCTTCTTCGGCTGGACCTTCACGAACTACTGGATGTGGATCGAGACCCTGCCCTTCGCCCCGTGGGGCCTGCCGAATTTTCCGCTCTCTCCCGGCGATTCCGTCAGCGTCGATATTTTCGCGGCCGACCAGTACGGCATGACCTGGTTCAAGGACGGCGCCAACGGCGGTCTCACGCCGGCCGACAACAGCGTCTGGTTCATGATCTACAACAACACCAAGGGCCTCTCCTATTGGGGAACCCTGCCGACGGCGCCCTCTTCCGCCGGCGGCCTCAGAAGCAGCGGGTTCACCGGCTCGACCGCCGAGTTCATCATCGAGCGCCCGACCGATCTCGGCAGCGGCAGCCCCTATCCTCTCGCCTCCTTCGGCATCGCCGGGATGCACAATTGCTGGTACGCCGACGCGCTCTACGGGGACACGCCCTGGCGGCTCGGCGCCGACGGATCGACTCCGTTCGACGGCACCCTCACCTACATCAACATGCAGAACCAATCGAACAAGGATCTGCTGGCCTTGCCGATCAGCCTGCCCGACGGGAGCAGTCCCGGCGGCTACGAGATCCTCTGGTTCTGGGTCAACTACACCTGATCGCCCGCGACTGCGGCGGCCGCGCGGCCCTCCGCCGCCGGCCGCCGTTCCACCCAAAGATCGTGCCGCCAGATCGTGCTGCACGCCCCGGCGAGCCATGCTATCACCGTCCCCGTGGCAAGCAGGATGGGAGATCGCCGTGGCCAAGGGGCAGAAGAGATCGAACCGTGAGCCCAAGAAGCCCAAGAAGACCGCCGCCGAACGGCTGAAGACCAGCGCCTCGACCGCCGCTCCGCAGATCGCGCGCATGAGCGGCAAGAACGCGGGCAAGAAGTCCTAGCGGCGCCGGAGCCCCGCCGGCGCGGCTCCGTCAGGCGGCCTGGCCCGCGGCCGGGCTTTCGTCGACCTCGTCGGTCCACACGGTGAAGCCGGTGAGGACGTTCGGGCCGAACGTGTTGCTGATCGCGACATCCACCGCGTCGCGCCCGCGCGCCATCAGGACGCGCCCCACCCGCGGCACGTTGTTGCGCGGATCGAAGATGTGCCAGCTCCCGTCGAGATAGGCCTCGAACCAGGCGGCGAAATCCATCGGCCCGTAAGGGGGCGGCACGCCGATATCGCCGAGATAGCCGGTGCAGTAGCGGGCGGGAATGTTCATGCACCGGCAGAGCGTCACCGCGAGATGCGCGAAGTCGCGGCAGACGCCGCGCCGCTCGTTGAAGGCCTCCCAGGCCGTCCGCGTCGGGCGGGCGTCCGCATAGCTGAACGCGATATGCCGATGCACGAAGTCGCAGATCGCCTGCACGCGGCCCCAGCCGGTCTGCCCATGGCCGAAGAGATGCCACGCCGTCTCCGAGAGCCGATCGGTCTCGCAGTACCGGCTGCCGAGCAGGAACACCAGCGCCTCCGGCGGCAGCTCCGGCACCTCGTGCTGCCGGGCCGTGGAGACGACCGGATCCGCCACCCCGGAATCGTGCAACACCGCGGTGCTCGCGATCCGCGTCCGTCCCTTCGGCGCGACAAGCCGGCTGCACCAGTTCCCGAACCCGTCGCGATAGGCGGTGACCGAAACCATGGGGCTAGTCGTCACCTGGTCGGGAACGACGATGTCGGGCGCCCGCGAGTGATGGATATGCAGCATCAGCATCATCGGCGTCGGTTGCGGACAATCGTAGATCAGCTCGTAGCCGACACGGATTCTCATGCCGCACCTCGCGATCGCGCTACCTCGACGAACCCCGGCTCCTCGGTCACCGCCACGCTCACCTCCATCCCGAGCGCCGATCCCGGCGCGCCGATGAAGGTGCCCCAGAGCGGCAGGACGGACGCGGGATCCCACGCAACCGCGACGCGGATCAGGTTGCGGTTGCCGACGATGCTGTTGGTCGGGTCGAAATCGATCCAGCCCGCGCCCGGCAGATAGACCTGCAGCCAGGCGTGCGTAGCGCCGCCGCCAACAGCGCAAGAAGAATCGGCGTCGGGAACGAAGATGTAGCCGCTCGCGAACCGCGCCGCGAAGCCGAGCGAGCGGACGGCGTCGATCATCAGCCAGGCGAAATCCCGGCAGGTGCCGCTCCCGCGCCGCAGCGTCTCGGCCGGGCTCTGCACCCCGCGTTCGTAGCGGTGGGAATAGACGAGCTCCTCGCGGATGCGGAGCGTCATCGCCCGCAAGAGCCGCATCGTCTCCACCTTCCCAGACTCTGGCACGATCCCGCCGGCCCAACGATCGACCGCGAGGTCCGGGTCGCAGCGCTCGCGCGCACGCACCAAGTCGAGCTCATCATCGGGCGAATAATCGAACGGAAAGCTCGCGGCCCCGGCTTCGAGCTGATAATCGGGAAGCTGGCCCTCGGTATGCTCCAAGGTGACGACGCTCTCGAAGCGAAGCTCGGTCACCGCGCCGGTGAAGCTCGCCACCGCCACCGAGTTGTCGAACACGTCGTGCAGCCAGCGCAGATGCACGGGCTGCGGCGAAATCGTGAGCCGCGTGCGGATCAGCCGCAGATCGTGGCTCGCGCGCGGACGGAACATCATCCGGTGCTCACCGAGCCGCACCGGCTCGGAATAGCGGTAGACCGTGATATGCCGGACCGTCAGCAGACGCATGCCGCACTCCCTCGCCGTCACTTCGCGCATGACGGCGGCTTCACCGATCTCATCGATCAAGCCGAGGGATAGAGGCGCCTCGAACATCGAATCGGCCAGCAGAGTACACGATACCCCTCATCCCGCCTGTACTCCATTCCGCAAATTCAACATCTCGTGTTCCATTGCTTCCGCGCCTCCCGCCCATCGCCTGGCGTGACTTGCCTTCGTCTTTGCGCTAGGATTCCCTTAACTTCCGCCCTACGAAGGCCCCGCAGGTCTCACATGTCGCGCGCCCTCTCGCTCGCTCCACTCGCCGCCTTCATGGCGCTCGGCGCCTGCGCGGTGCCGCCGCCAACCGGCCCGACCGTCATGGTGATGCCCGGCAAGGGCAAGGACCTCGCCGCCTTCCAGCAGGACGACGCGGTCTGCCGCCACTATGCCTCCGCCCAGATCGGCTATGGCTCGCCCGCTCAGGCGGCCACCCAGAGCGCGGTCGGAAGCGCCGTCGTCGGAACCGCGCTCGGCGCTGCCGCGGGTGCCGCGATCGGCGCGGCGGCCGGCAATCCCGCCGCCGGCGCCGCGATCGGGGCCGGCAGCGGCCTCCTGCTCGGCTCGGCGGCCGGCGCCGGCAACGCGGCCTACGCCGGCGGCGCGCTCCAGCAGCGCTACGACGTCTCCTACGCCCAATGCATGGTCGCGCAGGGCAATACACTGGCCTCAGGCATGGAAGCCGCGACCGGCGGCTACGCCGCTCCCTCTCCCTATGCCTACCCCTATCCCGCCTACCCCGCGTACCCCTACTGGCCGTACCCCTATCTCGGCTACCCCTCGTACTATTACGGCGCGCCCTATATTGGCAGCATCTCGATCGGCTACGGCGCCTGGGGCGGATGGGGCTGGCACGGCGGGGGATGGTACGGCGGCGGTTGGCACGGCAGCGGTGGCGGCTGGCACGGCGGCTATTGGCACCACTGAGCCGCCGTCCCCTTACATCCGCGAGCGCACCACGGACTTGATCGCCCCGCGCGGCCGCCCCGAGGCGATGGCGATCTCACGGTCCTGCGCCTCGATGATCGCCTTGATCGCGGCCTCGCCGCCCGCCTCCGCGAGCATCGCCTGGGGAACCTTCCTCCGCGAGCTCTGGCTTCCATCGACATAGGTCACATCGAACAGGACGAAGCTGTTCACGACACGGCGCTTCATCGAATCGGCTCCTCTTGCGCGCGCGCCGCTCACGACCCGCGAGACGTCTCGGGGTCCGAAGACGGAGTCCGTGCCGCTTCCCGCTCGGCCTTGCGCCGCGCAACCGCTTCCTCGCGCTCGCGCTGCTTGGCGTCCTTCTTCGCCTGGGCCAGGCGATTCCGCTCCGCCCGCTGCAAGTTGTAGTTGGGCTTGAACACCATGACTTTCCCCTACGGACTTCACGATCCGAAGCGCACCGTCAGATCCGCTCCGCCACGCGCTGATCTCGCCGCCCCTCTTGCGGCATCGCGTCTCGCCGTGCAACCGCCGGTCGACCCGCCGATCAGGCGTCGACGCACTCCGCCACGCGGCCCGCTCGCTCGGTCGCGGCCTGCCGCACCTCGTGCAGCATGCCATGCAACCGCTCGATCGTCGCCGCCTTCTCGGCACCCGTCGCGGCAGCGATCTCGCTCGCCAGCCGGTCCATCGCCAGCTCGAAAAGGTTGCGCTGGCCGAAGCTCGCGCGCGAGCCGTCGGCCGCGCTCTGCAAGTCGCGCACCGCCTCGGCGAGCACCCGGATATCGCCCGAGTTGATCTTCGCCAGATAGGCGAGCGCCCGCTTCGTCCAGACCAGCCGGCTCAGCCTGGGCCGGCCGCCAAGCGTCGCCATCACCTCGGCCAGCACGTCCTTGCCAGCGATCTTGCGCAACCCCGCCGCCCGCGCACTCGCAAGCGGAATTCGAAGCGTCATCTGATTCTCGGCAAACGAAATCCGAACGAGGTTCAGCCTATGCCCGGCAAACTCCTCCGGCCCCACGCCATCGATAGTGCCGACCCCATGGCCGGGATAGACCACGAAATCGCCCGTCTGGAACGGATCTGCATCCCCCGGCTCCTCCGCCGCCGCGGTCGCCCCGAAAGCGGCATCCACCATCTTCCTCGTCATCACCATTGCAGCGGCCAATTTCGCAATCCAATTTCCTACGTGCCAAATATGGTCATTCTCACGGCGAATACATCGGGCTCGCCGCCTCGAGCCCTGCAAGCGCGCGGCTGATCGCGCCGAGCCGCCGCCGCGCAGCCTCGTCATAAGCCTGCGCGCTGGCTGGCACTTCGCGCGTCCCGTTGAAGTAGAGCCCGCTCTTGCCTTCGAGATCGGGCGAAACGGCAAGCCTCAGGATCGCCTCCGCGCCCTCCTCCACGCTGCTGATCGGTGCCACGCCCGCCTGGCGCACCATCGTCGTGTCCATGTAGGTCGCGGGGTGCAGCGCATGGACGCTGACGCCCGAGCCGCGCAGCTCCTCGGCAAGGTCGATCGTCGACATGATCTGCGCGAGCTTGCTCTGGCAATAGGCGCGCGCTCCGGAATAGCCGCGCGTCAGCATGACGTCATCGAAATCGATCGGCCGCTGCCCGGCCGAGGCGACATTGACGATCCGCGCCGGCGCGCTCGCCCGCAACAGCGTCAGCAACAGCCGGGTGAGGAGGAAGCCCGCGAGATAGTTCACGGCGAAGCGGAGCTCGTATCCATCGGCGCTCGTCCGCCGCGGCGCGCCCGCCCCGCCGGTGCCGACGCCCGCATTGCTGATCAAAATCTCGAGCCGGTCCGTCCGCGCCTGCACCGCCTCCGCTAGCCCGCGCACCTCGGCGAGCGCCGCCAGATCGGCGTGCATGAACTCCGCGCGCCCGCCGCCACCCACGATCTCCGCCACCACGCGCGCGCCTCTCGCCCGGTCGCGCCCATGCACCAGCACGCGCACGCCCGCCTCCCCCAGCCGCATCGCCACCACCCGCCCGACCCCGTCCGTCGCCCCGGTCACCAGCGCCGTCCTGCTCCCCGCCATCAATCCCCTCCCTCCGCTCACGCCGGCATAGGGGCAGGCGTTCCCATCTCCGCCCCGTAGCGGCGGGCGAAACCCTCGCCGTCATCGGCAAGCACCGGCCCGCCCGGCCCGAACCGCGGATGAAGATGCCACGGCGTCGCCATCCGCTCCGCCAGCTCGGCCAGCGCCTCGAGCCGCGCCCGCGCGACATCCCCGAGCGCCCGCTCCACCTCCGCCCGCTCGGGCCAGGCGCGGAACGCGTCCGCCCAGATCGACCGCCCGGCAAGGAACCCGCTCGCCCCGGCCCGGCACGCATAGACGAGCACGTTGCGAAAGCGGGCAAAATCGGCCCCGCCGCTCAACATCACCCAGGGTCCCGGCGTCACCGCCCCCAGCCCGTCGAACAGCGCCTGCGCGGAAGCCGCCCCCTTCCCGTCCGCATCCGGCAGGCTCTCCGCCGCCACCGGGCATTCGAGCTTCCAGAGATCCACCCCATCCCCGCCGAACGGCGGGATCGAGCCCAGCACCAGCTCCGCTCGCCGCCCGGCATCGCTCCCATACTCCGCACCCGCCCCCCGCTCGCGCGCGAACGGATAGGTCAACAGCTCGAGCACAAAAGGAATGTCCGCCGCCCGGCAGGCCTCGCCGGCTTCGGCCACGAACGCGCGCTGATGGGCGATCACCTCCGGCGCGGCATCGGGCCGATACCAGGCGAGCAGCTTCACCGCATCCGCCCCCAGCCGGCGTATCTTCTCCGCCGACCACCCCGCGATCGCCGCGGACCGCCTCCCGCCCGGGCCCTCCTCGTATTCATGGTCCTCGAGCGTCACGATCAGCCCCCGCCCCGGCGAAAGCTCCGCGAACGAGGCGGCATAGCCCCACACCGGGTCGGTCAGCACCGCGGACGCGGACCCGCCCAGCGCCGCCACCAGCATCCGCTTCGCCTCGGCGATCTCGGCGAACGTTGCCGCCCGCCCGGTCCGCTCGCGGATCATCGCCATGATCGGCGGCCGCTGGTCGGTCGCCAGCATCGCCAGCGTCCCCCCCGCCGCGGCCAGCCGCCGCATCCCCCAATATTTCCCCCCCGTCAGCTCCCTCATTCCCCCCTCCCCTGCAGAAACGCCTCGACCGAAGCCCGATCCGGAATG
Organism: uncultured Pseudomonadota bacterium; assembly: GCA_963745975.1. Taxonomy (GTDB): domain Bacteria; phylum Pseudomonadota; class Alphaproteobacteria; order Acetobacterales; family Acetobacteraceae; genus JAKAWQ01. The sequence continues at coordinate 131,305 of CAVUZJ010000002.1, read as the reverse complement.
CCCGCCCGCCCGCCCGGCCGCGTGCACTTGAGCGCCGCCGCCGCCGCGGCAAAGCGCATCGCCTCCGCAAGCGTCCGCTGCTCCGCCAGCGCCAGCGCCAGCGCGCCATGAAAAACGTCGCCCGCCCCCACCGTATCCACCGCAGCGACCGCAAACGCCGGCCAGCGCCTCATCCCCACCGCCTCCAGGCTGAGCGCGCCCCGCTCGCCGAGCGTCACCGCAACCCAGCCCGGCCCCAGTTTTCTTGCGGCCGCCAGCGCCGCCTCCGGCTCGGCAATGCCGGTCGCCTGGCGCAACCCGGCCTCGGAGAAAACCACATGCGTCGCGAGCGAAGCGAGCTTCCGCACCGCGCCGGGATCGGGGCTCGCATCCGCGTCCAGCACCGAAGGCAGCCCGCGCTCGGCCGCCACCCCCAGCGCCGCCGCCGCCCCCTCCGGCCAGCGGCTATCGGCCAGCAGCGCCCCCGCCCCCGCCAATCGCTCGCGCGGCAGCCAGCCCGGATCGACCGGCATACGCGGATCGGCATAGGTCACGATGAGACGCTCGCCCCCCGGCTCGACCAGGATCGAAGCCACCGTCGATCGCCTGCCCGCCACCCTCCGGACGAACGCCGTGTCCACGCCGTGCGCCGCGAGCTCCGCCACGATCGCCTCGCCCGCCGCGTCCGCGCCCACCCTCGCATGCAGGGAAGCGGCACCCCCCAGCCGCGCCACCGCCACCGCGGCCGACGCAGCCGGCCCGCCGCCCACCTCGCGCATCTCGCCCGCGAAATATTTGCCCGCGCCCGCCGGAAGCCGATCGACCGCGAAAATCCGGTCCAGCACCGCAATCCCGACACAGGCGACGGTCGCCTGCCGGGCGACGGTCGCCTGCCGGGCGACGGTCGCCTGCCGGGCGACAGCGGCGGCGCGAACGGACGATCTTGCTCCCAGCGTCTCCTCCGCGCAGGCTGATGTAAAGGCTTACATCGCCCCCCACCCCGAGGCAAGCTTGCTGCGGTCGCGAAAAGCCGCCAAACTCACCGCAGATGGCAGCGGCCCGGCAACGCAGCACCGGCATCGACGCTCCCGCGGCGCCGCGCCCCTCGCTCGCGCGCATCATCCTCGGCGCCGAGACCCCGAGCGGCCTCTCCCCCGAGCTCGAGGCGGACCGCGCCCAGGCCATTGCCGACCTCGCCCGCGAGAACCGCTTCGAACCCGCCGGCGCCCCGCCCGGCCCCTACGAGCTCCGCCTCTCGATCGAGAACGGGCGCCTCCTCTTCGACATCCGCGACCTCGGCTCGCGCCCGCTCGCCGCCCATCTCCTGGCGCTCGGCCCCTTCCACCGCCTGATCAAGGACTACCACCTGCTCGTGGAAAGCTACGCCAAGGCCGTCCAGGAAGGACGCGAAGCCCGCCTGCAAGCGATCGACATGGGACGCCGCGGCCTGCACAACGAAGCCGCGGCCCTCCTCGCCGAACGCCTCAAGGGCAAGGTCGCGATCGACCTCGAAACGGCCCGGCGGCTCTTCACCCTGCTCGCGGTCCTCGCCCGGCGGGTCTGACCCCGCGCCGGCAAGTTCAGTCGAGCACTTCCTTGTTGACCACGTTCTCGCGGTTGGGCTTGCCGTCGAAGACGCTCAGGATATTCCCAACCGCCGCGACCGCCATGCGTGCGGTCGATTCGCTGGTCACGCCCGCCATGTGCGGCGAGACGATCACCGAGGAAAGCGTCAACAGCGGATTGTCCTCCCTCACCGGCTCGGTCGCGAACACGTCGACCCCGGCGCCGGCCAGCCGCTTTTCCACCAGGGCCGCCGCCAGCGCCGCTTCATCGACGATGCCCCCGCGCGCGGTGTTGACGAGGAACGCACTCGGCCGCAGCAAAGCGAGCCTTCGCGCGTCGATCATTCCCGCGGTCTCCGCCGTCTTCGGGCAATGGATGGTGAGGAAGTCCACGCGCGGCAGCGCGGCGTCGAGGTCGGAGACCGGCTCGCATCCCGCCGCCTCGATCGCTTCCTGCGGCACGTACGGATCATAGACGAGCACGCTCATATCCATCGCGCGGCAACGCGCCGCGATGCGCGTGCCGATGCGGCCGAAGCCGATGACGAGCACGGTCCGCCCGGCAAGATCCACCGGCATGTCGGCGTAGCGCTCGTGCCAGCGTCCCGCGCGCACCAGCGGGTCGAGCACCGCGGCGCGCTTGGCGAGCTGGAGCATCATGAAGAGCGCGTGCTCGGCAACGCTCACCGAATTGGCGGTGCCGGCGATCAAAAGCGGCACGCGCCGCGCCGTCAGCGCCGCCACGCCCACCGAATCGTAGCCCACGCCGATGCGTGCCACGACCTCGATCGCCGGCGAGGCGGCCAGCTCGGGCGCGTGATAGGGCGTGTAGGAGAGGGCGATGCCGTGGGCCTCGCCAAGGAAGTGGTGGAAGTCGGCCGCCGGAAGCGTCGGCGGATAGGAAATCGCCTCGACATCGTCGCGCGTGCCGATGAGATCCCAGCCCGCGCGGGCCATGTTTTCGGGAAGCAGTACCTTCTTGCGGTTGGCCGCCATGGCGCCTGTCCGTTCGTGCAGGTGGAAAAAGGAAAGAAATCTAGCCGCGCGGAAGCATCGCGACGTAGCCGCGATTCCAGGTGGGCGTGATCACCACCTCGTTGATGCAGACATGCGGCGGCAGGCAGGCCACATAGCGGATCAGCGCGCCGCAATCCTCCGGCTGGAGCATGCGCGCGCGATCCTCCGCACTCACCGGCACCGGGCGCTTGTCCAAAATCGGCGTCGCGACCTCGCCCGGGCAGATCGCGGTCGAACGGATGCCGTTCACGCACTCTTCCATGTTGATGCTGTAGCTCATCGCCACCACGCCGTGCTTGGCGGCGCTGTAGGCCGAGCCGCTCAGTGGGTGGACGAACCGCCCGGCGAACGAGGCCGTGTGGATCAAAACGCCGTCCCTCTGCGCGCGCATAAAAGGAAGGACCACCCTCGCGCAATAGAAGGCCGAGGAAAGATTAGCGCCTATCACCTCGTCGATCCCGGCGGGCGTCAGCCGCTTCCAGTCCCGCTCGAGGACGTTGCCGCCGGCGTTGTTGACGAGGATGTCGAGCCGCCCGAACCGCTGGCCGATGGCGGCCCCGACGCGCTCGGCCGTGGCGGCCTCCATCAAATCGCCCGCCTCGACATGCGCCTCGCCCTTCGCGGCCTCGATCCGCCCGGCGAGCGCCTCGAGCGGCGCCTTCCGCCGCCCGGTGAGAACGATCCGCGCTCCCTCCGCGGCGAGCGCCAGCGCAGCCGCCTCGCCGATGCCTGATCCCGCCCCGGTGACCCAGGCGACACGCCCTTCCAGCCTTCCCAACGACCACCCTCCCCGACCTGTGCCGAACCGACGCCGACATTCCGCCATGCGGGCCGGGCAATCAAGCCTCGCACCCGCCCGCCTTGCGATGGCGATCCGCTTGTGCTCCGCATATTATTGGGCTCGGAGGGACGGAATGAAGATCACCCACGTCGAGACGCTGCATTGCGATGCGGGCTGGCGCAATTTCTCCTTCCTCAAGATCGCGACCGCGGACGGCATCGTCGGCTGGTCCGAGTTCAGCGAGGGCTTCGGCACCGCCGGCCTCGGCGGCGTGATCGCCGCCCTCGCCAAGACCATCATCGGGGCAGACCCGCGCCGCATCGGCCTCATCACGAGCGCCCTCTACACCAAGGTCACGCCGGCGCGCGCCGGGCTCAATCATCTCGCGATCGCCGCGATCGAGAATGCGCTGCTCGATATCAAGGCGAAAGCGCTCGGCGTGCCGATCTACGATCTCTTCGGCGGCGCCATCCGCACGCGCATCCCGCTCTACTGGTCCCATTGCGGCACCTATCGCGCGCGCAACGCCGATCTCGTCGGCGCCCCGCCGCTCAAGACCTACGACGACATCTCCCGCCTCGGCGAGGAGGTGAAGCGGCGCGGCTTCCACGCGCTCAAGACCAACATCCTCCTCCCCGGCAAGGACGGCTTCACCAGCTTCAACCCGGGCTTCGGCCGCTCCCCGGGCTTCCCCGAGCTGAACTGGGACGCCACCGTCCTCGAAGCCATGCGCCGCCAGCTCAAATGCTTCCGCGACGCGATCGGTCCTGAGGCGGGCCTTCACCTCGACATCAATTTCCACTTCAAGACGGAAGGCTTCCGCCGCGTCGCCGACGAAGTGGCCCCCTTCGCGCTCTCCTGGCTCGAGCTCGACACCTACGATCCCGACTCGCTCGCCCTCATCCGCCGTTCCGCCCCCTGCCCCATCGCCTCCTGCGAAGTTCTCACCTCGCGGCGCGAGTTCAAGCGCTATTTCGAGACCTACGCGATGGATGTCGCGATCGTCGACGTGCCATGGAACGGGCTCGCCGAATCGGTGAAGATCGCCGCGATGGCCGAAGCCTATGAAGTGAACGTCGCGCCGCACAATTTCTATGGCCATCTCTGCACGATGATGAGCGCGCATTTCTCCGCCGCGGTACCCAACTTCCGCATCATGGAGATCGATATCGACAGCGTCGCCTGGCGCGACGAATTCTTCATCGATCCGCCGGTGATCGAGAATGGCGCGCTCCTCGTCCCCGACAAGCCCGGCTGGGGGATCGAGGTGAACGAGAAGGCAGTGCGCGCTCGCCCGCCCAAGGGGTAAGATAGCGCACCGGGGAATAGAGGCCGGATCAGTCCAAGGAGAGGCAGGCGTGGCAAGGTTCAAGGTGGTGACCCCAATCGGGGCGAGCTTCACGGTGGCCGGCGGCGGCTACGGCTACGAGATGGAGGCGCTCTCGCGCATCGACGCCGAGATCGTCGAGGCGCCGGGCGCCACCGCGCAGGAGTTCATCGCCGCCGCGCGCGACGCGGATGCGCTCTACGCCAAGGGCATCCCGATCACCAAGACGATCATCGACCGGCTGGAGCGCTGCAAGGTGATCTCGCTCGGCAGCGTCGGCGTCGATTCCGTCGATGTCGCCGCCGCCACCGAACGCGGCATCCCCGTCACCAACGTGCCGGACACCTTCATCGAGGAGGTGGCGGACCATGCGATGACGCTGCTGCTGGCAACCTTCCGCGACCTCGTTGTGCAGGACCGGATGGTCCGCACCGGGCGCTGGCGCGAAGGCCGTCCGGCGCTCCTCAAAATCCCCCGCCTCATCGGCCGCACCTTGGGCTTCATCGCCTTCGGCCATGTCGCCCGCGCGGTCGCGCTCCGCGCCCGCCCCTTCGGCCTGCGCATGCTCGCCTACGATCCCTTCGTCGAGGAGCTCGTCATGACGCCCTACGGCGTCGAGCCCGTGAGCCTTCCGGATCTCCTCGAGCAGTCCGACTTCGTCTCGATGCACGCGCCGGCAACGCCCGACGCGGGCCACATGCTGACCGAGGAGCATTTCCGGCGGATGAAGAAGACAGCGCTCTTCATCAACACCGGCCGCGGCCCGACGGTGGACGAAGCGGCGCTGATCAAGGCGCTCGAGCAGGGCTGGATCGCCGGCGCCGGGCTCGACGTCCTCGAAACCGAGCCGCCGGCGCCCGACAATCCGCTCCTCAAGATGGACAACGTCATCCTCACCGCGCATGTCGCCTCGGCCTCGGCGCGCTTCGATCCGGCGCGCCGCCGGCGCGTCGGCCAGGAGCTCGCCCTCGTGCTCACCGGCCGCTGGCCGATGAGCTGCGTCAATCCCTCCGTGCTCGCGCGGTCCGCGCTCAAGCGCTGGCAGCCGCAATCGATGGAGCGCGGCCCCAACAGCTAGAGCGGGATGCGTTCGCTTTCGCTCACGTATCCCGCTCCAGCTCTTTGTTTTCTCGCGTGATTCACGCCTTCGGTGATTCCACCTTCGGCGATCACGCTTTAAAGGCCAAGCCAATGAAAGCGGGCGACGCGATCGCGGAAATCCTCAAGCGCGAGGGAATCCGCACCATCATGGGCTACCCGGTGAACCATCTGCTCGAGCACGCGGCGAGGGCGGATATCCGCCCGATCATCGTCCGCCAGGAGCGGATCGGGCTGCACATGGCCGACGCGATCGCCCGCCTCAGCTCCGGCGCCAGCCCCGGCGTCTTCGCCATGCAGCACGGCCCGGGCACCGAGAACGCCTTCGGCGGCGTCGCCCAGGCTTTTGGCGAGTCTGCTCCGATCCTGGTGCTCCCGATGGGCTATCCCCGCCGCATCGCCCATGTCCCGCCCAACTTCAACGCGGTCACCAATTTCGCCCACGTCACGAAATGGGCGGAGCCGCTCACCGCCGCGCGCGAGATCCCGAACGTCTTCCGCCGCGCCTTCGGCCGCCTGCGCAACGGCCGCGGCGGCCCGGTCCTCGTCGAGATCCCCTCCGACGTCTTCGCCGAGGAAATCCCCGACGATTTCGACTACGCGCCCGTCCCCGCCACCCGCACCGGCCCCGACCCGCAGGCCGTCGAGCGCATCGCCAAGCTTCTCGCCGAAGCCAAGCGCCCGGTGATCTACGCCGGCCAGGGCGTTCATTACGCGCGCGGCTGGCATGAGCTCCTCAGGCTCGCCGAACGCCTCGCCGCACCCGTCACCACGAGCCTCACCGGCAAGAGTGCCTTCCCCGAGAACCATCCGCTCTCGCTCGGCTCGGGCGGACGCGCCATCCCCAAGATGGTGCACGACTTCCTCTCCAATGCCGACGTCATCCTCGGCATCGGCTGCAGCTTCACCGAAACGAATTTCGGCGTCGCCATGCCCAAGGGCAAAACCATTATCCAGGCGACGCTCGACCCCGACGATCTCGGCAAGGACGTTCCCATCGCCGATGCGCTCGCCGGTGACGCCGCGCTCACGCTCGCAGCACTCAACGCCGCCCTCGAGGACCTCCTCCCGCAGCGGCGCGATCCCGCGCCCGTCGCCGGCGAGATCGAAGCCATCCGCCGCGCCTGGATGGCGCAATGGATGCCGCGCCTCACCTCGAACGAAACGCCGCTCTCGCCCTATCGCGTGATCTGGGACCTCGCGAACAATGTCGATCGCGCCCGCACGATCATCACCCACGACGCCGGCAGCCCACGCGACCAGCTCTCGCCCTTCTGGGTCTCGCCCACGCCCTTCTCCTATATCGGCTGGGGCAAGACCACCCAGCTCGGCTACGGTCTCGGGCTCGCCATGGGTGCCAAGCTCGCGCAGCCGGACAAGCTCTGCATCAATGTCTGGGGCGACGCGGCGATCGGCTTCACCGGCATGGATTTCGAAACGGCGGTGCGCGAGCGAATCCCGATCCTCTCGGTCCTCCTCAACAATTTCTCGATGGCGATCGAGCTCAAGGTGATGCCGGTCTCGACCGAGAAATACCGCGCGACCGACATCTCCGGCGACTACGCGGCGATGGCCCGCGCCTTCGGCGGCTACGGCGAACGCGTCGCCAAGCCCGAGGAGATCATCCCAGCGATCAAGCGCGGCATCGCCGCCACCGAACGCGGCCAGCCCGCGCTGCTCGAATTCCTCACCAGCAAGGAAGTCGCGATCTCCTCCTTCTAGCCAGGGGGCTCTGCCCCCTGGACCCCATGCGTTTGCTGCGGCTGCGGGCGGCGCCTTCCCCTTGCTCCGAACCATAGATTTCGCCGTCACATATCCAACGCGCTTGCGCGTTGGATGGCCTGTTTGGCAGAAGCTGAGGGCGGTTTGGGCGATCGCGTGTTTGCGCGATCGCCCAAACCGCCCTCAGCTTCTGCCAAAACGAATGGGTTCCAAGGGCTCGCCCTTGGCGGGGGGTGCAGGGGGGCAGAGCCCCCCTGCCCTTACATCAACCCCGCATCCACAATGAAATTCTGAGCGCTGCACATCCGCGAATTGTCGGCGGCAAGCCAAAGCACGAGGTTTGCCACGTCGTCGGGATACACTTTTTCCTTGAGGCATTGTGCCTTGAGCAGGTCGGTCTCGGCCTCGTGTGTAAGCCAGAGGCGCATTTGCCGCTCGGTCATGATCCAGCCCGGGATCACGCAATTGACGCGGATGCGGTCCGGGCCGAGGTCGCGCGCGAGGCTGCGGGTCAGGCCCTCCACGGCGGCCTTGGCGGAAGTATAGGCGGGCATTCCTCCTGTCTTGCGGTGCCAGCTCACCGAGCCGAAGTTGATGATGGCGCCGCCGCCCGCCTCGCGCATCATCGGCCACACGGCCTGGGCCGCGAAGAACTGGTGCCGGAGGTTCACGCTCATGCGTTCGTCCCAGAACTCCACCGTCACATCCTCGATGCGGTGGCGCTGGTCGTTGGCGGCGTTGTTGACGAGCACGGTGACTGGTCCGAGTTGTTCGCGCACTTCGTCGATCGCCGCTTGCAGCGCGGCGATATCGGTGAGGTCGACGCGGCGGAACGTTGGCTTGGCGTGGCCGTCGGCGCCGAGCTTGCGTATCAGCGCCTCCGCCGCTCCCTCCTCGATATCGAAGAACGCGACCTTCGCGTGCTGGCGGCAGAATCCCTCGACGTGGGCGGCGCCGATCCCGCTGGCCCCGCCGGTGACGAGCACGACGCGGCCGCTGAGGCTCGGGTAGATCGCCCGTTTGTCCTCTTCGTCCATGGCGGGTCCCTCGCGTCTCAGGCGCGCCGCGCGGCGCGGTATTCGCGGCGGACGATCTCGAGCAGCTCCTCGACCGTGGTTTCGGCCGAGTGGCTCTCGAAGGTGATCTCGCCGTGCTGCACCAGCACCACGCGGTCGCAGATATCCAGCGTCTGGGCGTAGTTGTGCGCGATCATGATGATCGCGATATCGCCGCGGCTGCGCAGCCGTTCGACGAGGTCGATGATGAGGCCGGCCTCGCGCGCGCCCATCGCGGCGAGCGGCTCGTCGAGCAGGAGAATGCGCGCGTTGGAATAGACCGCGCGCGCAACTGCGATCGCCTGGCGCTGGCCGCCCGAGAGCCGCGCCACTTCCGCCTCCACCGAGGGCACGCCGACGCCGATATCGTCGAGCGCCCCGGCCGCGCGCTTGCGCATCTCGCGGTGGTCGAGCAGGCCGAAGGGCGGCCGGGTCAGCTCGCGGTTGAGGAACATGTTGTGATAGACCGAGAGCGTATTGATCAGCGCGAGGTCCTGATAGACGCATTCGATGCCGAGGCTGCGCGCGTGATCGACCGAGGCGAGCGCTACTTCCTTGCCGTCGACGAAGAGCCGCCCGCCGTCGGGCTGGTGGAATCCGGTCAGGATCTTGATCAGCGTCGACTTGCCGGCCCCGTTGTCGCCGAGGATGCCGAGGATCTCGCCCCGATTGACATGGATCGAGACGCCGTTCAGTGCGACGATGCTGCCGAAGCGCTTGACAATGTTTTCGGCGCGGATGGCCTCGGCGCCGCCGACCGCGGCCGCGCTCATCGGGCCACTCCGCGCTGCCAGCGCGCGAGGCGGATATTGGCGATCATGGCGATCAGGATCGCCGCTCCGATGATGCCGTCGAAGAGGAAGGCGTTGATCCCCTGCAGCGTGAACCCGTCCTGCAGCACGCCGAGCACCACGGCGCCGATGAACCCGCCGATGATGGTGCCGGAGCCGCCGGTGAGTGCGGTGCCGCCGATCACGCCCGAGGCGACGCCCAGGAACATGATGGTGCTGCCGCCGGCGAGCGGATCGTTCGAGCCCACCCGGTAGGCTTCGATGATGCCGGTGAACCCCGCGAGCACGGCGGTGAGCATGAAGTTGCCGACCTTGATCCGCCGGACATCGATCCCGGCCTCCGCCGCCGCGATTTCGTTGCCGCCGACCGCGGAGGTATGCAGGCCCCAGCGCGTATGGCGGAGCACGATGTGCATGAAGGCGACGATCAAAAGCGCCCAGATGATCTCGGAATAGCCGTAGGCACCCATGATGTTGGTGAGCAGCCCGCCGCCCGGCGGCGTCGCCGGGAAGCCGCGCGAGATGGTGAGCGTGACGCCGGTGATCAGGAAGTAGGTGCCGAGCGTGGTCACGAAGGAGGGTACGCCGAGCAGGACGGTGATCAGCCCGATCGAGAGCCCGATCGCCGCGCAGATCAGCAGCGCGACGACGATCGCCGGCACCACCGGCAGGCCGAACTTGGCGCCGAAATAGACGAGGAAGGGGGCCAACGCGAAGGTCTGGCCGGCGGAGAGGTCGATCTCCTTGCAGATCAGCAGCATGATCTCGCCGCAGGCGATGATGGCCGGTGCCGCGACGAACTGCGACACCGTCACGATGTTATCGCTGCTCAGGAAGTTCCCGTTGGTCAGCTCGAAATAGAGGACGAGCAGCACGGCGACGAGGATGACGCTCGCCTCGCGCCAGACGAGGAAGCCGCCGACCACCCGCCCGAGCCCGAAACGGCGAGCAGGGGCGGGCGGCACTGCCTCGGCGCCGCCCGCCCCGCGGGGAGTGGTGTCCACGCGGTTCAGCCGATCGGGCCGGAGCGCGGCACGATCTGGGCCTCGGCGGAGCTGCCCTCGTAGCGCGTCTTGGTGCTGAGGTACGGCATCACGCCTTCCTTGGTCACGAACTTGAGCCCGGTGTTGATGTCCGCCGGCCCCGACAACCCGCCCGAGACCTTGAAGGCGAACATCTCCATCACCGTATAGAAGCCCTGCAAATAGGCCTGCTGGTCGATGACGAAGTCGAGGATGCCCGCGTGCACGAATTGCAGCGATTTCGGGAGCAAATCGTAGCCGCCGCCGTGCACGCCCTTCTTCACCAGGCCGTATTGCTGCATCACCGTGCCAATGTTCATGCTATCGGTGGCGCCGGTGCCGAACATCCCCTTGATGTTCTGATGGCCGAGGTAATACGCGCGGATCTTCGAGAGCGAGACGTTGGAGGTCGGGTCGGTCGCGATCATCACGGCGTTGATCGGCGCGCCCGACTTCTTGATCGAGGCCATCGCCCCGTCCACGCGCGGCTGGAGGTTGAGCTGCCCAGGGGTGGCGATGAAGATCGCGACGTCGCCAGAGCCCACGAGCTGGACGATCCGCTCGCCCATCATCTCGCCGGAAAGGAAGAGGTCCTGGCCGATATAGGCGAGCCTCCGGTTCGGGCTGCCGGGCGGGGCGTCGGCATTGTAGCTGAACACCGGGATGCCGGCGTCGAGCGCGCGCGCCACCGGCGTGTCGAACCCCTTGGGATCGACGATCGCAACCGCGATCGCGTCCGCCTTGCCCGCGATCGCCGCGTCCATCGAGTTCACCATCTGCGCGACGTCGCTGATCTCCGAGCCCGTCCACTGGTAGTCGCAGCCGAGCAGCGCGCAGGCGTCCTGGATGCCGTATTGCGTCGGCACGAAGAACGGGTTGGTCGTCACGTGATTGACGAAGACGAAGCGCCACCGCGGATGGGCGGGAAACGGCCTGGCATCCGCCGCCCGCGCCGTGCCCCCCATCGCGCCCAGCATGGCGGCAGCCGTTGCCAGCCCGATGCCCTGCGCCATCGCCCGCCGCGGCAGACGCGCCGCCACGCCACGCAGCAACCTTTCGTCCGGTCCTTCGCTCATCTCCGTTCCTCCTTCCCCTTCGCTTCTCCGGCTCAGGGTAAGGCAGAGATAGGCCGCGCGCGAAAGCGGAGTCAACGGGAGCGGCGCTCTTTCAGCCGGCGATCGGGCCGGAGCGCGGAATGATCTGGGCCTCCTCGGAGCTCCCTTCGTAGCGCGTCTTCGTGGTGAGATAGGGCGTCACCCCTTCCTTGGTCACGAACTTGAGGCCGGTGTTGATGTCCGCCGGCCCCGAAAGCCCGCCCGAGACCTTGAAGGCGAACATCTCCATCACCGTGTAGAAGCCCTGCAGATAGGGCTGCTGGTCGATGACGAAATCGAGGTGTCCGCTATTCACCGCCTGCAGCGATTTCGGCAAGAGGTCGAATCCGCCGCCGTGCACGCCCTTCTTCGGCAGGTCGTATTCCTGCATCACGGTGCCGACATTCTCGGTATCGCCGCCGCTCGTGCCGAACATCCCCTTCACGTTGGGATGGCCGAGGTAATAGGCGCGGATCTTGGAAAGCCCGACATTCACCGTGGGATCCGTAGCAATCATTGTCGCCTTGATCGGCGCGCCTGACTGCTTGATCGCCGCGATCGCGCCATCCACGCGTGGCTGGAGGTTGAGCTGCCCGGGTGTCGCGATGAAGAGCGCGACATCGCCCGAGCCCACCAGCTTGACGATGCGCTCGCCCATCATCTCGCCGGAAAGGAAGAGCTCCTGGCCGATATAGGCGAGCCGGCGGTTCGGGCTGCCCGGCGGAGAGTCGGCATTGTAGCTGAACACCGGGATGCCGGCCGCGAGCGCGCGCGCGGTCGGCGCATCGAACCCCCTGGGATCGACGATCGCAACCGCGATCGCGTCCGCCCGCCCCGCGATCGCCGCATCCATCGCGTTCACCATCTGCGCGACGTCGCTGATCTCCGAGCCCGTCCACTGGTAGGTGCAGCCGAGCAGCGAGCACGCATCCGCAATGCCGTATTGCGTCGGCACGAAGAACGGGTTGGTGGTCACGTGATTGACGAAGACGAAGCGCCAGCGCGGATGAGCAGGGAACGGCCCGGCGTCCGCCGCCCGCGCCGTGCCCGTCATCGCTGCCAGTATCGCGGCCGTCGAAGCCACCCCGACACCCTGAGCCATCGCCCGCCGCGGCAGACGTGCCGCCACGCGGCGCACCAAAGTCTCGTCCGGCTTTTCGACCATCGACGCTTCTCCTCCCCGCCGCTCAGCCCTTTCGCGCTGCCCGAAGTTGAGCCGCGCGCGCAAACCGAGTCAATTCACCGTCCCTCACCCGGCGATCTCCACCAGCATCCGCGCGAGCGTCTCCGGCATCGTCACCATCGCATCATGCCCGGTCGCGATCTCGCGCCACTCCCAACCCGGCTCGCCCTTCACCCGCTGCCGCGCCGCCTCGAGCGGCGCATAGACCGGCTCCGTGCAACAGAGATAGGTCCGCCTCAGCCCGTTGCCGGGCGGGTTGGCAAGCCGCAGCCGGTCGGTGAACGTGGCGAAGGGATGCGGCGTCAGATGCCGCGCCACCCACTCGGCGTCCGGCCCGTCCGGAACCCCGAACGCGCGCGGCGGTGGTGCCGGAATGCTGAGCCCCCCGCTGGTCTCGCGCGCATCCCGCGTGCGCGCGGCCACCACCGCGGGCGGCAGGAAGTCGAACGGCGCCTCGCCGTCCCCGATCACCCCGCTGTCGAGATAGACGAGCTGCCTGATCCGCTCGCGCACGCGGTCGGCAGCACCAGTGATGACGGGCCCCGCAAAGCTGTGCCCCACCAGCACCACCTCCTCCAGCTCCTCGAACTCGAGCACGTTGACGAGGTCGTCGATGAAGGTTTCGAGCGTGATGGCAGGCGAAAGCAGGTGCCGCCGCTCGCCGAGCCCGGTCTGCGTCGGCGTGAACACGCGATGGCCGCGCCGGCGCAGCTCTCCCGCCACGCGCGTCCAGCACCAGCCGCCGTGAAACGCGCCATGCAGCAGCACGAACGTCCGCTCCGCCATCCGCGTCTCCTCCCTCTTCGCTCCCCACCATGAAGGCCGGCGCGCCGCCGCGCCAAGGCCGGGTTGCCCCCGCCGACCCGCCGCGCGATATGCTCGCCCTCCAATGAGCGATCCCGACCGCGAGGCTCGCCGCTCCCTCGCCCGCCACCGGGCCTTCGCGACATCCCTCCTGGTGGTCATGGGCGTGGTCGCGGTCGGCAGCCACTGGCTGCCCCCTACCTACGCCTCGGGCCTCCTCGAGGCCGCCGCCAAGGCCGGCTTCATCGGCGGCATCGCCGACTGGTTCGCGGTCACCGCCCTCTTCCGCCACCCGCTCGGCCTGCCGATCCCGCACACCGCCATCGTGCCTTCCCACAAGGAGCGCCTCGGCCGCGCGCTCGGCAACTTCGTCGCCAACCACGTCTTCACCGAATCGGAGGTCGCGCGCACGCTCTCCGGCCTCGACCTCTCCGGAATCCTCGAGCGCTTCTTCGAGGACGAGCGCTCCTCCCGCGCCGCCGCCGGCGCCCTGGCCGCGATGCTCCCGCGGCTGCTGGCCAGCGTCGAGGACGGCCGCGCCCGCCGCCTCCTCTCGCGCCTCATCCCGCGCATGCTCGGCGGCGAAGCCGGCGGCCGCCTCATGGTCCGCGCGCTCCGCAGCCTGGTCGAAGGCGGCCGCCACCAGGAAGTCTTCGGCTTCGTCGTCGGACAGCTCAAAGCCACGCTCGCCTCCAAGGAGGAGGAGCTCCGCGCCGCCATCGAGGAGCGCGTGCGCGAGCACGGCGGCCGCCTCGTCGGCTGGGCCGTCGGCGCCTCGATCGCGCGCCGCGTCCTCGGCGCGGTGAACAAGGAGCTCGACAAGATGGGCCCGGACGGCTCCGAGCTCCGCACCGCCTTCGACGAATGGGTCCGCCGCGAGATCGACCGCATCGAGGAGGACCCCGCCCGCGCCGCCGAGATCGGCGCCAGCCTGCGCCACGTCCTCGCCAACCCCACCGTCCTCGCCTGGCTCTGGGACGTCTGGCGGCGCCTGCGCGAAGCGCTCGAGCGCGACGTCGCCAACCCCGGCAGCCACAGCCTCACGATCGTCCGCGGCATGCTCGCCAACCTCGCCGGCCTGCTCGGCAGCGATCGCGACCTCCGCACCCGTGTCGACCGCGCGCTCGAGGCGATGGTGGCCTCGCTGATGCCGGCCGCCCAAGCCCAGCTCTCCGGCTTCATCGCGAGCGTCGTCGCCAACTGGGACACCGAAACGCTGACCCAGCGCCTCGAGCTCTTCGTCGGCCGCGACCTCCAGTTCGTCCGCGTCAACGGCTCGCTGGTCGGCTTCCTCGTGGGCGGCCTTGTCTACGTCGTCCTGCGTGCGACATTCGGCCCCGTCAATCTCTTTTAAGGAAAAGGCGCCGATGCGCCTCTCGGTGCTCGACCAATCGACCATCGTCTCGGGCCGCTCGCCCGACGCCTCGATCCGCGAAAGCCTCGCCCTCGCCCGCCACTGCGAGGCGCTCGGCTACGAACGCTACTGGCTCGCCGAGCACCACAACACCGACTCCCAGGCCGGGACCGCGCCCGAGATCCTCATCGCCGCCATCGCCGCGACAACGCACCGCATCCGCGTCGGCAGCGCCGGCGTCATGCTGCCGCACTACGCCTCGCTCAAGGTCGCCGAGCAGTTCCGCGTGCTCGAGGCGATCGCCCCCGGCCGCATCGATCTCGGCCTCGGCCGCGCGCCCGGCTCGGACGGCCGCACCGCCTACGCGCTGAACCCCAACGCCGATACCGCCGCCGAGCACTTCCCCGCCCAGGTCGCCGAAATCCTCGACTGGCTCGCCGGCCGCACCCCGCCCGAGAACCACCCCTTCCACGGCGTCCAGGCCCAGCCCAAGGGCCCGACCATCCCCGAGGTCTGGATGCTCGGAAGCTCCGATTACGGCGCCAAGGTCGCCGCCTATTTCGGCCTTCCCTACTGCTTCGCCCACTTCATCACCGACGGCCAGGGCGCCCCCGAGGCGCTCGAAATCTACCGCCGCAACTACCGCCCGAGCCTCCGCCACCCCGAGCCAATCGCCGCCCTCTGCGTCTTCGCCGTCGCCGCCCCAACCGAGCAAGAGGCCGAGCCGCTCTTCCTCTCCCGCGCGCTCTGGCGCCTCAACCGCGACCGCGGCGTCTTCCCGCCACTCCCCAGCCCCGAGGAAGCCGCCGCCTACCCCTATACCGAGGCCGAACAGGCCCGCATCGAACGCATGCGCGCGCGCATGCTCGCCGGCAGCGCCCCCCGCGTCGCCGAGCGCTTGGCATCACTCGCGCAAGACCTTAAAGTGGACGAAATCGCCATCCTCACCGCAACCCACGACCCCGACGCCCGCCGCCGGTCGTACTCCCTGCTCGCGCAAGAGTTTTCCCTCAACGCAAGGGGCTCTGCCCCTTGCAACCCCGCTGGGGCCTGAGGCCCCAGACCCCCATTCCCTTGTGTCTACCGCGCCCGCCACACCAGCGTCGCCGAAACCGCGTAGTTCCACACCACCCCAATCGCCGCCCCCGCCGCGCCCGCGAGCGACCATCCGGCGTGGCGCCGGTACAGCATTCCCGCAATCCCGACGTTCGCCACCGCCCCGATCCCGCACACCAGCACAAAGATCACCCGTCCCTGCCAGAGAAGCCGCCCGCGCAGCCGCTGGTCGCGATAGGTGACACGGTTGTTCAGCTCGAAGTTCGCCAGCATCGCAACCAGCGTGGCCAGGCTCTGCGCGACCTCGAAGCCGAGCCCCGCGAGCTTTGTCAGCACCCCCAGCACCGCGAGATTGACGAGCACCCCGATCGCGCCGACGCACGCGAAGGCCGCGAACCGCAGCGGCAGCAGCCCGCCCGAGACCTTGTCGAGCAGCAGCGCCGCGAACTGGATCGCCACCAGCACGTCGAGCTTGCTCTCGCCCTCGCGCCGCGGCCGGAACACGAACGGGATCTCCACCACCCGGAGTTCCTTTCCCCCCGTCAGCACGAGGTCGAGCAGGATCTTGAACCCCGCCCCCGTCAACCGCGGCGCCAGCCGCTCGAAGAGCGGCCGCGGCAGTGCGAAGAAGCCGCTCAACGGGTCGGCCAGCCGCACCGGCAGGAAGAGCCGCGCCAGCCCGATCCCGAGCCCCGAGACCCGGTGCCGCCAGCTCGACCCGAGCCCTGCCGCATCCCCGCCCGCCGCGTGCCGGCTCCCCACCACGAGGTCCGCCGTGCCCGCGCGCAGGGCGGCCAGCATCGCCGGCAGCCGCGTCTCGTCGTGCTGCAAATCCCCGTCCATCACCGCGACGTATCGGGCCGACGAGGCGAGCGCCCCCTCGATCACCGCCGACGAAAGCCCCCGCCGCCCGATCCGGCGGATGCACCGCACCCGCCCGTCCGAAGCCGCCAGGCGCTGCACCTCCGCAGCAGTCCCGTCCGGGCTCGAATCATCGACGAAGATCACCTCCCAGGCGATCCCCGCCAGCGCCACCTCCAGCGCCGCCACCAGCGGTGCCACGTTTGCCCGCTCGTTGTAGCAGGGGACGACCACGCTCAGCTCCGGCGCCGGCGCCACCGCCGCCACCCGCTCCCGCGCCGCCAGCATCAGCTTACAGCGGCACGCCGGCGAGGTCGCGGCTCGTGCGTATCGTCTGCAGCGTCCGCACCTGGCTCACCTGCGCCGCACCCGTCAGCCGCTCGGTGAGCTGGTTCTCGTGCGTCGTGTCGCGCGCCACCAGCCGCAACAGAAAATCCCCGCCGCCCCGGATCATGTGGCACTCGCGCACCTCCGGCCATTCCGAGACCATCCGCTCGAACGCCGTCAGCACCGCCTCCTTCTGGCTGTCCAGCCCGACCAGCGCAAAGAAGGTGATCGGCCAGCCGAGTCGCGCCGGGTCCAGCTCAGCGTGGTAGCCGTGGATAACCCCCGCCTCCTCCAGCCGCCGCACCCTTCGCAGGCAGGGTGGTGCGGAAATCCCCGCCCGCTGCGCCAGCTCGACATTGGTGATGCGGCCATTCGCCTGGAGTTCGGCCAGGATCCGGCGGTCGATGCCATCCAGCGCGGGCGGTTCGGCGTTGCGGGTTCTCATCGGATACATTCTTCTGGGGCGACGTGAAGCTTTGAAACCGTTTCGGCATGCGCCGGTCGGATTGAAATATTATTGCACGGCCCGCCGTCCGCAAGACCAAGCTTTTCCCCGCCCGCGGGTCTTTTTCTTGCGCGCTGCACTGCCGCGCCAATATCCTGTCCAGTCGTTCGAACGGGAAGGATCAATGACCGAGTCGCATCGCAGCCCCGTCCTCGTCATCGGTGCGGGGCCGGCAGGATACACGGCTGCGATCTACGCCGCCCGGGCAGCCCTTTCCCCGCTCCTCGCGGCGGGCCTGAGCCCCGGCGGCCAGCTCACCACCACGACCGACGTGGAGAACTATCCCGGCTTCGCCGACGTGATCCAGGGCCCATGGCTGATGGACCAGATGGCGGCGCAGGCCGCCCATTTCGGCACGCGCATCGTCCAGGACATCATCACCGCGGCCGATTTCTCGCGATCGCCCTTCGTCTGCCAGGGCGACTCCGGGGACCGCTATATCGCGGACGCCGTCATCATCGCCACCGGCGCCGAGGCGCGCTGGCTCGGCCTTCCCTCCGAGCAGCGCCTGCGCGGCGCCGGCGTCTCGGCCTGCGCCACCTGCGACGGCTTCTTCTTCCGCGCCAAGCGCGTCGTCGTCGTGGGCGGCGGCAACACCGCCGTCGAGGAGGCGCTCTACCTCACCCACCACGCCGCCGAGGTCACGCTGGTCCATCGCCGCGACGGCGCTCCGCGCCGAGAAGATCCTCCAGGCCCGCCTCTTCGCCCATCCCAAGATCCGCGTGGTGTGGGATAGCCGGCTCGAGGAGGTCCTCGCCGCCGGCGCGCCCGAGACCGTCACCGGCGTCCGCCTGCGCAACCTCCTGACCGGCGCGTCGGGCGAACTCGCCGCGGACGGCGTCTTCATCGCCATCGGTCACCGCCCAAACACGGACATCTTCGCGGGCCAGCTGGCGATGGACAAGGAGGGCTACATCCTCACCACCCCCGGCTCGACCCGCACCTCCGTCGCGGGCGTCTTCGCCGCCGGGGACGTGCAGGACCGCATCTTCCGCCAAGCGGTCACCGCTGCCGGCAGCGGCTGCATGGCGGCGCTGGAAGCCGAGAAATTCCTGGCGGCGCGCCAGGATAGTCCCGCGCTCGCCGCGCAATGAGCGCGGGCATATGTACCGGAATATGTACCGGGCGGCGGGATAGCGCGCGGAAAAAAACCGCAAAAAATCGGGTGCACGGGGATGGCTGATACAATGGACTGGGACAAGCTCCGCGTCTTCCACGCGGTGGCCGAGGCCGGCAGCTTCACGCATGCCGGCGAGACGCTCAACCTGAGCCAGTCGGCGGTGTCGCGCCAGATCTCGGCGCTCGAGGAAGCCCTGCAGGTGCCGCTCTTCCATCGGCACGCGCGCGGCCTCATCCTCACCGAGCAGGGCGAGGCGCTCAACCGCACCGTCCGCGAGGTCTTCGCCAAGCTCGCGATGACCGAGGCGCTGCTCACCGAGAGCAAGGAGAAGCCGGCCGGCCGCCTCAAGGTCACCACCACGGCCGGTTTCGGCTCGCACTGGCTCGCCCCCCGCCTCCATCGCTTCCTCGATCTCTACCCCGACGTCTCGATGACCCTCCTGCTCGACGATCTCGAGCTCGACCTCGCCATGCGCGAGGCCGACGTCGCCATCCGCATGCACCCGCCCCGACAGCCCGAGCTGGTGCAGCGCCATCTCCTCGACATGAGCTGGCACGTCTGCGCCTCGCCCGGCTACCTCAAGCGCTTCGGCGTGCCGCAGCGCGCGGAGGACCTCGACGAGCACCGGCTCATCCTCTTCGGCGACTACCGCCCGCCCGTCGCGGACGTGAACTGGCTCGCCGACGCCGGCCGCCGCGCCGGCGGCGCCCGCCGCGCCACGCTCGAGGTCAATTCGCTCTACGGCATGTCGCTCGCCATGCTCTCCGGCCTCGGCATCGGCGCCCTGCCAGACTACATGGCCCAGGAGATGCAGGGCCTCGTCCGCGTCCTCCCCGAGCTCAAAGCGCCCAAGGTCGGCGTCTATTTCGTCTATCCGGAGGAGCTCCGGAACTCCAAGCGCGTCGCCGTCTTCCGCGACTTCCTGCTCGCCGAGCTCGCCAACAAAAGCTGAGCCCTATTTCCCGATCCGGTAGAGCGCGAACCCCGAAACCCGGTCGTCCCACACCAAACGGAGCCAATCCGGCACAAGCCCGCGTTCCAGCGCGCCCGCAAGCGTCGACCCGCCCGCGCCGCCCGCCCGCCGGCAGAACAGAACGAGGCTCGCCCCGCTCGCCCGCACCGCTTCCGGCATCCTCGCCCCCGGATCGGCGCCCCAGGCCGCGCGCTGGCGGAGAAATCCCGCCACGTCCCGCACATAGAGCCCGCCCACGACCCTCACCCGCGTCCGGTAGAGAAGCTCGGGCGTGAGGTCCGCGCTCGCCAGCACGATCTTGCCCGCATCCGGCGCCAGCCGCACGGCCACCCCCTGCAGCGCGCAGCCCGCCACGCGCGGCCCCGGAGCGAACGCCGGCGCCACCCGCGGCACCAGCAGCAACGCCGCCAGCAGCCCCACCCGCCACAGCACCTCCCCGCCCATCGCCGTCAGCACCGGCGGCAGCATCGCAGCCCCCAGCGCCTCCCCATAGGGCGAGAACCGCACGTACCGAAACCCGAGTGCCAGCACGACCACCCCACAGCCCGCCCCGTACGCCCCCAGCCACGAGCGTCGCCGCCAGGCGATCCATCCCGCCCCGGCCACGCCGAAGAATCCCCCGAGCAGGAACGCAGCCACCAGCGCGGGCCGCACCACCGGCTGCATCTCCGAAATCGCGGCCAGCATCAGCCCGGCCCCGGGCGCGGCGTTCATCCCCGCCGGCCCCGCCACCGCGCGCGGGAAGATCGCAACCCATGCCCCGACCAGGCAGCAACCAACCCCAATCCCAAAAGCCGCCCGCCGCCCCCCCGCTAGCCCAATCGCGTCAATCCCCTCGAGCCCCGCCCCAATCCCCGCAACCGCCAGCGCGAGCCCCAGATGCACCACCGAGACATGGTCGAACGCCACAGCCCGCCCGGGCGGCGGATCGACCAGCAGGATCGCGCCCACCAGCACGGCGGTCGTCAGCCCCGCGACCGCCAGCGCCCGGCCCGTGCCTGGCACCCCCTGAAGCCACCCCACCCCGAGCGCGCCCAGCGCCAAAACCCCGAACGGCCAGATCTCCGGCGTCAGCCAGAGCCCGAACGCGAACCACGCGCCCGCCGCCATCGCGCAGCGCCGCTCACCAGCCGCCGCCCGAAACCCGTAGCCCGCCACCATCACCGCAACGAGCACGAGCAGCACGTGATGATGGATCACCCCGAGCCGCCCATACCCCTCGATCGCCGGCGCCATCCCGACCGCCACGGCCGCCCACCAGCGGAACCGCGGCTCCGAAAGCGGCGCCCCCGCCCACGCCGCCGCAACCGCGAGCAGCCCCACCGACACCGGCCCCGACGCCGCGCCCACCCAGAAGAGCGCCCTATGCCACCCGAGCAGCGGCTCCAGCGGCGCCGCCGCGGCCAGCAGCAGGCTGTCGAGCAGATGCGACCAATGCAGCACGAACCCGCCCCGCGGGATCCAGTACCCGATATGCCCGGCCTTGAGCCCCGCCTCGATCCGGTCGAGGCGCATATAGCTGTCCGGGTTGAACAGCCCGCCCCGCACCACGTGCGGGATCCCGCGCCAGTCCCCGAGCAAATCGAACGCAACGGCGATCGCGAAGAGGACCATCCGCCGATCCTCCGCCGCCCCCGTAAACGCGGCCTCAAGGCAGCGTCAGCCCATCGCGAACGAGGCGAGCATCCCCACGCCCGAGGCCAGCAGCAGCATGAGCACCACGCGGCGGAATCCCGCCGAGCTGAACCGCCGGTAGAGCGTCACGCCCGCCAGCGTGGGCAGCACGACGATCGGCACCGTGAGCGCGAAGGCCGGGATCATCGAGGGCCGCAGCGTGCCGTCGAGCGCGTAGGTCAGCAGCGTGAGGCACTGCATCGAGAGGTTGAACGACTGGAACACGCCCCGCTGCGTGTCCATGTCCCAGCCG
This sequence comes from uncultured Pseudomonadota bacterium, assembly GCA_963745975.1. GTDB lineage: Bacteria > Pseudomonadota > Alphaproteobacteria > Acetobacterales > Acetobacteraceae > JAKAWQ01. The sequence continues at coordinate 109,744 of CAVUZJ010000002.1, read as the reverse complement.
CGCAGCGTGCACCAAAGCGTGGGCGCCGGCCCCGTCAGCCCGCTCAGCCCGCCCATGAAGCCGCCCACCACCCCCACCGCGGCGTCCGCCCCTCGCCCGCCCCAGGCGATCGCCGGCAGATAGCGCCCCACGAGCACGGTCCCGCAGTAAGCCAGCAGGACGATCCCGACGATCAGCCGGAACAGATGCTGGTCCACATAGGGCAGCGCCAGCGCCCCGGCCGGCGCGCCGAGCAGGCCGCCCAGCACGAACGGCAGCGATCGGCTCCAGCCGAGCCGCCGCCGCAGCACCACGAGGGCCAGCAGCTGGCACACGCACGAGCCCCACACCACCAGCGGCCCGGCGAGCCGCGGCGCGATCGTCCAGGCCCAGACGGTCAGGGCGAGCAGCCCGAACCCGAACCCGGAAAGTCCCTGGACGAACCCGCCGAGCACGGCGCCCGCCACCAGTGCCGCGGCGAAGGAAGGCGTCACGCCGGTCCCGCGCCGTCAGAGCGTGCCCGTGCGACCGACCTCGCGCCTGCACTCGGCGAGGATATCGGCGAGCGTCGTCCCCCAGGGGATTTGCGGCTCCCAGCCGAGCAGTTGCCTCGCCCGCGCCGGGTCGCCGACGCTGCGCTTCAATTCGTCCGCCCGGAGCCGCGCAGGGTCGGTGTGCACGGCGATCGGCACGCGCGCCAGCGCCAGCAGCTCGTCGAGGACGGCGCCGATCCGCCGCGGCACGCCCGAGGCGAGGTTGATCGCGATCCCCGCCGGCAGCTCATCCGCCCGCGCGAGCGTCGCCGCATAGGCGGCCACGACATCGCGCACGTCGAGGAAGTCGCGCTCCGGCGCGAGCGAGCCCACCGCCAGCTCCGGCGCCTGGAGCCCGGCCTCGATCCGCGCGATCTGCCCGGCGAAAGCCGCGACCGCGAAGGAAGGCGATTGTCCCGGCCCGATATGGTTGAACGGCCTGAGCCGCACCAGCCGCAGCCCCTCGCTCGTCATCGCCGAGAGCGCCATCTCGGAAGCGGCCTTGGTCGCCGCATAGGTGTCGAGCGGCTCGAGCGGCGCGTCCTCGCCCACCGGCTCCCCCGAGCGGAACGACCGCCCGTACACCGCCGCGCTCGAGACGTAGAGGAAGCGCGCTTCCCGCACCTTCGCCAGCACCGCCCGCGCGAGGTTGCGCGTGCCGCGAAAATTCACCCGCCAGGCGTGCCCGGCATCCCGGTTCGCTTCCGGAACGGCCGCGACGGCCGCGAGATGCACCACCGCATCGGGGCGCAATTCCTCCAGCATCGCGAGCACCGTGCCACCATCCGTCACGTCCATCGGCACGACGCCCTCCGCCGCCCCGTCCCCGGTCGCGAGCAGGCTCGCCTCGGGGAAGGCGCGCGCGAGCGCGCCCTGCAAATGCCGCCCGACGAATCCCCCCGCCCCGGTGATCAGGATCCGGCGCGGGTCCACTCACGTTCCCTGTTGCGCGCGGCGATGGCGCGCGAGGTCCGCCTCGACCATCTCGGCCGCCAGCGTCTCGAGCGCGATCTCCGCCTCCCACCCGAGCACGTCCCTCGCCTTGCTCGCGTCGCCCTCCAGCACGTCCACCTCGGCCGGGCGGAACAGCGCGGGGTCGACGCGCACGAACTCGCGATGATCGAGCCCCACGTGCGCGAACGCCAGCCGGCAGAACTCGCCGACGCTCGTGCTGCGGCCCGTCGCGACGACGTAATCGTCCGGCGCCTCCCTCTGCAGCATCAGCCACATCGCGCGCACATAGTCGCGCGCGTGCCCCCAATCGCGCCGCGCCTCGAGGTTGCCGAGCTTCAGCTCGCGCGCCAGCCCGAGCTTGATCCGCGCCACCCCGTCCGTCACCTTGCGCGTGACGAACTCGATCCCACGCAGCGGGCTCTCGTGGTTGAACAGGATCCCCGAACTCGCGTGCAGCCCGTAGCTCTCGCGGTAGTTTACGGTCATCCAGTGCGCGTAGAGCTTGGCCGCCGCGTAGGGCGAGCGCGGATAGAAGGGCGTCCGCTCGCTCTGCCGCGGCTCCTGGATCTTGCCGTACATCTCCGACGAGCTCGCCTGGTAGAAGCGCGTCTTCGGTGCCGCGGTCCGCACCGCCTCGAGCATGTGGACGGCGCCGAGCCCGGTCACCTCGCCCGTGAGCAGCGGCTGCTGCCAGGAGGAGGCGACGAAGCTCTGCGCGGCGAGGTTATAGACCTCGTCGGGCGCGTGCTTCCCGAGGATGCGGATCAGGCTGCCGAGATCGATCAGGTCGCCGTCGAGCAGCTCCACCCGGTCGAGGATCCCAAGCCAGCGCAGCCGCTCGCCGATCACGTCGGACGAGGCCGAACGGCGCAGCAGGCCGAGCACGCGGTAGCCCTTGCCAAGGAGCAACTGCGCGAGGTAGGCGCCGTCCTGGCCGGTGACGCCGGTGATGAGGGCGGTGGGCATGGGGCTGTGGGTTTCCCTGAGGCTTGCGCTGGACCCCGGCAGCTTCAGGCGCCGCCCGGGCGTCAGGCTTTATCGGTCCCCGCCGGCCGGTGGCAAGAGCGGAGCCGCATCGTTGCGCAGGCCGCCCGAATGACGGCGGGCGAGCCCGCCTCCCCGCTCAGCCCCGAGCTCTTCGCCCTCCGCCGCGCCCTCTTCGCCCGCGACGAGCAGGCAGCCTCCCTTTCCCGCCGCCTCGAAGCGGCCGAGGCGGAACTGCAAACCCTCCGCGCCGCGCTCGCCCGCCTCGCCGCCGCCGTCCCGCCGCCCGCGCCACCGCCAAGCCGTCTCTCCCGCCGCGCGCTCCGCGCGCTCTGGCGCCTCGTCCGCCCCATCGCCCGCCCGATCGCCTGGCGCACCCGCAGCTTCCTCTTGGAGCCGACCCGCCAGGCCCTCGCCGATCTCCAGGCCGCCGAAACCCGCCTTGCCGAAGCGGCGGAAGCGCTCGCCGAGCGCGTCGCCGGCATCGCCGGGACGATCGAGGCGGCCCTGCTCACCGTCGCCCTTTCCCCAAGCCCCGCCAGCGATCCCCCGACCGGGCGCGACGACCCCGCACCGGGCGCCGATCACCCCTCCTGAACCCACGCCGCGAGCGCGCGCGCGAAATCCTCCCACCCCGGCACGGCGAGCCCTGCCGCCTCCGCCCACAATCGCGCGGCAACCTCGTCATCGAGCATCGCCCGCACCGCCTCCGCAATCGTCCCCGCATCGACCCTCCCGAGCCGGATCTGCCCGAGCGGGACCAGCAGCCGCACGCTCGGCATATCCTCTGGCACGATCACCGGAATCCCCGCCGCAAGCGCCTCGAGCGGCGGCAGCCCGAACCCCTCCGCGAGGCTCGCGCTCACCAGCGCCCGCGCCCGCGAGAGCGCCTCGCGCACCGTCTCCTCATCCGCCTCTTCGATAAAGCTGAGTTGCGGCGCGGACTCGAGCGAATCGAGCAGCGCCCGCTCGCGCCCGCCCGTCCCAATCAGCTTCCCGATCACGACGAGCCTCGCCTCGATCCCCTCCGCCCAAAGCGTCCGAAACGCTTCGAGGATCGTGCCCAGGTTCCGCCGCGGCTCGATCGTCCCGAGCGCGACGAAGCTCCGCCGCGCCGGATCGAATTCCTGCCGCGCCAACCCGAGCCCGTCGCCGCCCAGCGCGAACACCGGCCCGTCGCGCGCCCGATCCCGCATCACCGCGGCCCGGTAATCCGCCCGCGTCTCCTCGCTGATGAAGGCGACGCGCTTCACCTCGCGGAGCGCGCGGAGAAAATCCATCCCGACGCGCGCCGCGCCCGCATGGAAGAAGCCCGGCGCGAGCCAGGGCAGGAAGTCGTAGATGAGCCAGCTTACCTTCGCCCCATCCCGGCAAAGCGCGCGATAGAATTCCGCCCGCCGCTTGTCGTAGAAGAGCTCCGGATTGAACACGATCTTCCCGCCCACCGGAACCGCCACCGCCCGTTCCGTAAGCCGCACGAACCCGCCCGCCTCCGCCGCGAACACAACCGGCTCCAGCGAAGCCGGCCCGGGCCAGCGGCGCAGAATCTCCCGCTCCACCCTCTGGATCCCCGTGCGCGCCGGCTCCGCCGCCAGCTCGGAGAGATCGATCAGCACCTCGCTCATCCGACCGTCTCGAGCCCGAGCAGCGTAGAAAGCCGCTCGGCATAATGGGCGAGATCATGGCTCGCCGCGTACTCCTCCCGCTCCGCCGTCGCGCGCACCCGGTGCGCGCCCACATCGAGCAGGTCGGCGATCGCACCCGCGAGCAGCACCGGGCTCACCCGGTCTGGAATCCTCCGCACATAGGAAGGCGCCTCGATCGCCTCGGCGAGCCCCTCGTTCGCGACACTCGGCAATCCCGCCGCGATGCAATCGGCGAGCGCGCCCGAGACGCTGCCGAACCCGAAGCTGCGAAGCTGGATCCCGACATCTGCCGCGAGCAGGAAGTCGCGAAAAATCTCTTCGCTCACATAATCCTCGAGGAACCGCACCTCGCGCTGAAGGCCGAGCCGGTCCACGAGCGGCCGCAGCCCCGGGCAGCCTTCCACGCCGCGCCCGACGAAGCAAAGACGCGCCGGCACGCCCCAGCCGCGCAGCATCTCGAGCGCCCAGACGCACTCCTCCGGCAGCTTCGTCGGATGCACCATCCCGAAGCTCGCGAGCAAAATTTCATCAGCCCCGATGCCAAGCCGCGCGCGCGCCGCCTCCCGCGCCGGCGCCGCTAGCGCCTCCGCCCGCCAGGTCCGGTAGAGCGCGAACGGCAGCAAATTCTCGGCAATCCCGTACTGCGCCCCGGCCAGCCGCGCGGCCTCGCGCGAATGGAACATCAAGGGCTCGCACGCGCCCGCAAGCTCGCCCAAAAAAAGCGTCGGCAGCGTCTCTTCGTCGGCGAGCCAGCCCTCGATCTCTTCGGCGCCCACGGTCCGCCCCAGCTCGGCCGAGGCCACTTCCCGCGCCCGCTCCATGCCCACGAAAATCCCGTAGAAGCCGAGCATCCGCGCATCGTGGCAGATCGCCGCCCCGCCATGCCGCAGCAGGATCGAAGAGATCCCCAAATGAAACGGCGAATTCCCCATCACGCCGACGACGCGGTCGAAGCCCGCCGAAACCGACGCCAGCGCCGAAAGAGGCCGCACGCTCGCCGCCCCCGCACGTAGCGCCGGCGCCCGCGTCGCGCTGAAGAGATGCAGCTCCACGCGCTTTCCCAGCTCTTCGGTGCAGGCGGCGGAATAATCGGCGCACCCCGAGCGGTCCGGCGGCAGCGGCGTCAGCAGGGCGACGCGCGGCCGCCGTCCCGCCACCACCGAAGGCGCCGAGACTCCTCCCGCGCGCGCCGCGAGCGCGCCCCAGAACCGCCGCGCCACCTCCACCGCCCGGAACCGTTTCCATTTTCTTTCCGCTCTCGCAACAATCCCCTCGGCAAACTCCCTCTCGCCGCAAACCCGCTCGAGCAGCCCCCGAAGCACCGCCTCATCCTCCGGGTCGAACAGAAGTCCCGCGTCGCCGATGAGTTCCGCATGCGCATCGATCGCCGAGGCGATCACCGGCGTCCCCGCCGCCATCGCCTCGATCACCGGCAGCGAGAATCCCTCCGCCCGCGACGGGCAGACGAGCACGAGCGCCTCGCGATAAAGCCGCGCCAGTTCCGCATCCGAAACATGCCCCGCGAAGCGCAGCCCGTCGATTTTGCCTCCCGCCTCCCGGAACGCGCCCGCGAGTGCCGCGATCTCCGCCGCCGGATAGCGCCCGGTGACGACCACCGGCACCTCCCGCATCATGGCACTCCTCGCCTGCGCCCTCAGCGCGCATGCGACGTTCTTCCGCGCCTCCGCCCCGCCCGCGACCAGCACGTGCCGCCGTTCCGCGCTTCCCCCGCCCTCGAAGACCGGATCGAGCGGCGCGCCGATCACGCAAGCCTCGTACCCCGGCCGCTGCAGCACGCGCGCCAGCTCCTCGGCCGTCGCCTTCGAGATCGCGAGTTGCAGCCGATACCGCGCGAGCCACGCAAGCGCCACATGATACGAGATCCGCGCCCCGGTCCCCGCGAGATAGCGTCCCGGCTCCTTCAACGGGATGAAGTCGTAAACCACGGCCGCCGAAAGCACGCGCGGATGCGCAATAAGCCGCCCGACAAACAGCGGATCGTGCGTCATCGGCGAGGGCTCGACGAACCACAGCTTCCGGCGCATCGCCCCGGTATCCGCCGTGCTGCGCTCCGCATCGAAGAGCGCCCGAAGCGGGGCGGAAAGCGGCGGCAGGCCGGGATCGACGAGCGCGATCAGCCGCGCGCATTCCAGCTCCGGCGCCGCCCCGCGCGCATGCGTGATGAGGCTCGCCGCCCGCCGCCCGATCCCCCGCTCCGCGTACTCCGGCTCCTGCAGCGCGCGCGCATCGACAACAATGTCGAGCCCCCCGCCCACCGGCGCCGCTCGCGCTTAAGCGCGCCCGTAGCTGTCCTCGAGCCGGACGATGTCGTCCTCGCCGAGATAGCTCCCCGACTGAACCTCGATCAGCGTGAACGGGATGTGCCCCGGATTCTCCATCCGGTGCACCGCACCGAGCGGAACGAACACGCTCTCGTTCTCGCTCACCAGCCGCTTCTCCCCGCCCACGGTCACCAGCGCGCTCCCTTCCACCACCACCCAATGCTCGGCGCGATGAAAATGCTTCTGCAGGCTCAAAATCCCGCCCGGCTTGACGACGATCCGCTTCACCTGGAACCGCTCGCCCAGCATCAGGCTCTCGTAGAATCCCCACGGCCGATAGACGCGCCGATGGCTCACCGCCTCCGCTCGCCCCGCCGCCTTCAGCCGGTCCACCACCGCCTTCACGTCCTGCGCCCGCTCGCGATGCACCGCGAGCACGGCGTCCTCGGTCGCCACCACTACGACATCCTTGAGCCCGACCACCGCCGCGAGCCGTCCCTCGCTCCGCACGTAGCAGTCGCTGCTGTCCTCCAGCATCACGTCGCCCACCGCGACGTTCCCCGCCTCGTCCTTCTCGCCGATCTCCCAGAGCGCATGCCAGCTCCCGATATCCGACCACCCGAGGTCGGCGGCCACCACCGCAGCCCGGCGCGTCCGCTCGGCCACCGCGAAGTCGAGGCTGATGTTCGGGCAGGCAAGAAAAGCCGCCGCCCCGAGCCGAATGAAGTCCGGGTCCTCGCTCCGCGTCGCGACCGCCCGCCGCACCTCGGCCAGCAGCGAAGGCGCATGCAGCGCCAGCTCCTCGATCAGCGCGCCCGCCGTGAAGACGAACATCCCCGAATTCCAGAGATACGATCCCGCATCGAACAGCCGTGCCGCCGTCTCCGGATCCGGCTTCTCGATGAACCGCGCCACCTCGCGCGACCCCGGCGCCTCCGCAATCTCCGCCCCCGGCTCGATCCAGCCGTACCCGGTCTCCGCCCGCGTCGCCTTCATCCCGAAAGTGACGATCCATCCCGCCCGCGCCGCGGGAAGCGCCGCCGCCAGCGCCTCGCCCAGCGATTCCGGCTCCCCGATCGCGGCGTCCGCCGCCATCATCCAAATCACGGCCCCGGGATCGCTCTCCGCCACCAGGAGCGAAGCCGCCGCGATCGCCGGCCCGCTGTTCCGCCCCTCCGGCTCCAGCACGATCCGCGCCCCCGCGATCCCCGCCTCCTGCATCTGCTCGGCGATCAGGAACCGGTGGGCCTCGCCCGCGACGATCAGCGGCGGCGCGAACTCCGCCCCGCTTGCCCTGAGCGCCGTCGCCTGGATCAGCGACCGCTCCGAGAGCAGCGGCCACAGCGGCTTGGGGAAGCTCTCGCGCGAGAGCGGCCAGAGCCGCGTCCCCGCCCCGCCCGAGAGAATCACCGGCACGATCCGCCCCGCCGCGCCCGCCGCGGCGGGCTCGGAGCCGGAGGAGGGCTGCATGACGTTCATCGCGGTCTCCGATTCCGATATTGAACCATGCGCCGGCCAGGAACGAAGCCGGCCCTTCTGGCTTCCTGAAAGGCGAGCATGGCACAATGAAGGTGGAGATCGAAGATCGTAGCCGGGCGAACCGCCGCGCCCGCCCCGGCGTTTCCTTTTTCGCGCCCCGCTTTCATGATGCGCCGCAGCAACAGACAGGCCCCCGATGACCGCCAACTCCCTCCCCAACGATCCTGGCCCCCAGATCCGCGCCGCCGCCGAGCGCATCGCCCCCCACCTCGTCGCCATCCGCCGCGACATCCACGCCCACCCCGAGCTCGCCTTCGAGGAGGTCCGCACCGCCGGCCTCGTCGCCGCGGAGCTCACCCGCCTCGGCATCCCCCATCGCACCGGCGTCGGCCGCACCGGCATCGTGGGCCTCATCGAAGGTGGCCGCCCCGGCCCGGTGCTCGCCATCCGCGCCGACATGGACGCGCTCCCCATCGCCGAGCAGACCGGCCTGCCCTTCGCGAGCGAGGTCCCCGGCCTGATGCACGCCTGCGGCCACGACGTCCACACCAGCACGCTCATCGGCGTCGCCGCCGTCCTCAAGGACCTCGCCCCCCAGTTCGCCGGCACCATCAAGCTCGTCTTTCAGCCCGCCGAGGAAGCGCTCGGCGGCATGGCGGAAATGCTGAAGGACGGGGTCCTCGACGAGCCCAAGGTCGATCTGGCACTCGGCTTCCACAACCACCCCGACCTTCCCGCCGGCCGCTTCGGGTATTGCCGCGGCGCCTGCCTCGCCGCCTCCGACCGCTTCGAGATCACCGTCGAGGGCGTCTCCGGCCATGCCGCCCATCCCGAGAAGGCAGTCGATCCGATCGTCGCCGCCGCCTACCTCATCACCCAGCTCCAGACCATCGTCTCCCGCGAGGTCGATCCCATCGCCCCCGCCGTCGTCACCGTGGGCGCCATTCACGGCGGCACCGTCAACAACATCATCCCCGATTCCGTCACCTTCCGCGGCACCGTCCGCACCCTCGACGCCGACACGCGCCGCATCGCCGAGGCCGCCATACGCCGCTTCTGCGAGGGCGCCTTCGCCACGCTCCGCGTCCGCTGTGCGCTGCAATACACGCACGGCGTCCCCGCACTCGTGAACGACGACACCGTGCTCGACCGCACCGTCGAGGCCGTCCGCGCCCAGTTCGGCGACGTCGTAGCCCTTGGCAAGCCGAGCCTCGGCGGCGAGGATTTCGCGCTAATGGCCGAGCGCGTCCCCGCCTTCCAGCTCCGCATCGGCTCGAGCCAGCCCGGCCGCCACGACAAGCTCCACAATTCCGCCTACCAGCCGGACGAGGCCTGCATCGGGCTCGGCGTCCAGGCCCTCTCGCGTGCCGCCATGGAACTGCTTGCGTGACGAAACGCCTGCTCGCCCATCTCACCTCGACCGAGGCGCGCGAGCGCCTCGCCGCCCGCCCCGTCATCCTCGTCCCCCTCGGCAGTCATGAGGACCAGGGCCCGCACGCCCCGATGGGAGACTTCCTCCTCGCCGACGCCCTCGCGCTCGCCATCGCCGAGCGCGCCGCCGCGCTCGGCACGGACACGCTCGTCGCCCCCGTCATCCCCTACGGCGTCGCCGCCTTCTTCGGCCACGCCCCCGGCGCCATCGCCCTTTCCAGCGCGACCTTCAAATCCCTCCTCTCCGAAACGCTCGATTGCCTGCTCGCCCACGGCCAGACCCGCCTCGTCATCCTCAACGGCCACGGCGAGAACGTCCCCGTGATCCACGAGGTCACGCTCGCCATCCGCAAATCGCGCGGGATCGTCATCCCGAGCTTCTATCCCTGGCGCATCGCCGGCACCCTCCTCCCCGCCATCGTCGGCCCCGAGACGGCGCGCGCCACCGCCGCCCACGGCGGCGATCCGCTCACCAGCATCGCCCTGCACCTTTCCCCCGCCCTCATGCGCCCCGACCTCCTCCCAACCCACCGCGCGCCCGCCCCGATCCTCGGCCTCACCCCGACCGGCCTCGGCACCGCCCGCTTCGAGGACGCGGAGATCCAACTCCCGCTCGAGTTCGACGAGGCCGCGCCCGGCGGCTCCCTCGCCGCGGACGTGAGCCTCTGCTCCGCCGCCACCGGCGCCGCCCTGGTCGAGCGCCTCACCGAGCTCGGCGCCCGCTTCGTCGTCCACTACGGTACAGAAACGATATGAAGCTCTGCGTCTTCGGCGCCGGCGCGGTCGGCGGGCATATCGCCGCGCGCGCGGCCAAGGGCGGCGCCGAGGTCTCCGTCCTCGTCCGCGGCCCCACCCTCGCCGCCATCCGCGCCGACGGCCTCCGCCTCCGCGCCTCAGCCGAGGAGATCCACATCCGCCCGGCCGCGAGCGACAACCCGCAAGACCTCGGCCCGCAGGACGCCGTGCTGGTGACGGTGAAAGCCCCCGCCCTGCCCTCCGTCGCCGCCACCATCGCGCCCCTGCTCGGCCCCGAGACCGCCGTCGCCTTCGTTACCAACGGCATTCCCTGGTGGTATTTCCTCTCCCACGGTGGCCCGCTCGACAACCGCCGCCTTCCCCGCCTCGATCCGGACGAGATCCTCTACCGCACCATCGGCCCGGCCCGCACCATCGGCGGCGTCGTCTGGTCCGCCTGCTCCGTCGTCTCCCCCGGCATCGTCGAGGTCGCCAGCCGCTCCAACCGCCTCGCCCTCGGCGAGCTCGACGGCACCGTCTCCCCCCGCCTTCAGGCGCTCGCCGCGATCATCACCGCCGGCGGCCTCCCGACCGAAGCGAGCCCGCGCATCCGCCAGGCGATCTGGCGCAAGCTCGTGCTCAACCTCTGCAGCGTGCCGATGGGCGTGCTCACCCAAGCCGGGCCGAACCTCATCTACAACGACCCCGCCTGCGCCGAGGCGGTCCGACGCATCGCCGCCGAAACGGCTTCCACCGCCGCCGCCCTCGGCCAGCCCATCGACCCCGACACCGAAGCCCATCTCGCATCCGGCCGCCGCCTCGACCACCTCCCCAGCATGGTCCAGGATCTCCAGCGCGGCCGCCCGATGGAGATCGCCGCCCTCTTCGACGCCCCGCTCGAGCTCGCCCGCCTCGCCGGCGTCGCGACGCCCACGCTCGACCTCCTCATCGCCCTCGCCCGCCTCCGCGCAAAACAAGCTGGTCTCTATTCCTGAATCGCCCCACCCCACGGTAAAAGACCCGCGCATGATCCAGGAAGATCGTCTCGCCGCCCGGCTCCTTCGCCCGGTGCGATCGATTCCCGCAACCTTCTTCAGCTACTTCATCGTCGGTGGCATCGCCGCCGTGGTCGATATCGGCGGCTTCCTTATCCTCACCGGCCCCCTCCACATCTTCTGGTTCTGGGCGGCCATGGCGAGCTTCCTCGTCTCCGTCGTCGTCAACTACACGCTCTCGATCCGGTTCGTGTTCGAAAGCGGCATCCGTTTCCGCCGCCACCACGAGGCCGCCCTGGTCCTCGCGGTCAGCACCATCGGCCTCCTCCTCAACGAGGCCGCGCTCTGGGTGATGATCGACTTCGTCGGCTGGGAAAGCCTGCCCGCCAAGCTCGTCGCCACCGCCGTCGTCTTCCTCTGGAACTACGGCGCCCGCCAGCACTTCATCTTCCGCAGCCCCGGCTGACACCCAACCGCCCGCGTGATACGGGGGCGCGGAGCCGGCGGGGGGAGAGGATCCGATGAACGCGGACGCAAAGAAGACGGTGCTCAGGATGATCCCTTACGGGATCTATGTGCTGACCGCGCTCGACGGGAAGGGCGGCGTCGCCGCCGCGACGGTCAACTGGGTGACGCAGACCGCCTTCGCCCCACCCCTCCTCGTCGTCGGCGTGAAGGCCGATTCCGGCGCCTACGCGCTCCTCAAATCCGTCGGCAAATTCGCGCTCAACATGCTCGGCAAGGACGCCAAGGGGCTTGCCTTCGCCTTCTTCCGCCCCGCCGAGCTGGACGGCGAGAAAATCTCCGGCCAGGCCTTCCATGCCGGCGCCAACGGCGCGCCGATCCTCGAGGCCGCGATCGGCGCGGTCGAATGCACGGTCAAGACGATCGTCGAGCAGGGCGACCATCACATCGTCGTGGCCGAGGTGACCGAGGCCCATCTCCCCAAGCCGCCCGCCGGCCGCCCCGACGCCGCGATCCTCGAGATGAAGGACCTCGGCGACTCCGTCTTCTACGGCGGCTAAAGCGGGATATCCCGCCCGGCGAAAAACCCTCTCCGCCCCTCGGGGTGCGGAGAGCGCCACTTACTTTCCCTCTCCGCCCCTCGGGGCGGAGAGGGCAGGGTGAGGTGGGGGCCCACAACAAAAACACCGCGCGGACGATCGACAATCATCATGCTCTCCGGACCGCCGCCCCGATCAGACGACGCGGAGGTCGAGATACGCGATCATCGGCTCGAAGTCGTGATCGTCATGGAGCAGACGATGGCGGCCCGCGATGCAAAAGGTCGCAATGACGATGGCGATGGTCTTGCGGACCGTGACCCCGAGGTCCCGCATCCGGCGGTAGTTCCGGGCAGCCTGCACGGCCAGCGCGGGGTCGAGCATGCGAACCACGGGGAAGCGCATGAGATCGCGCTCGATCCTCCTTGCATGGACTTCGCTCCGCGCCCCTTGCAGCACCTCGAGAAGCACCAGGTCACCCACGAGGATCTGCTCGGCGTCACCGATCGCGAGAAGCTTGCGCGCCGCCGGCGTCTCGAGGCCGCGGAGATGGGCAATCCAAACCGAGCTATCGACGACGATCACCGCCGCCGGCCGGCACGACGACCCTCCCGCATCGCGTCGAGGTCGCCTTCCCATCCAAGCCCCTTCAGATCGGCGAGCGCCCGCTTCTCCTCATAGCGCCGCACGAGGATCCGTAAGGCCTCCTCCACCGCCGCCCTTTTCGTCGGCAATCCGCTCGCCTCCATGGCGGCCGCCATCAGGGCGTCATCGATCTCGATATTGGTGCGCATCGCGGTACGGGATGTGTATCAACTCGCTTTATCCTACACATCCGCGCCATCCCGTCCACCCCGCCGCAGGGGGGCCTCAAGCAACCGCCTCTAGCGCCGCGCGGCTGATCTCGCCGATCACCTGCTCGTTCGCATAAGGCTCGGCCTCGCCCTCGCAGAACACGCTCACGATCAGCGCGCCCTTCCCGGTCATCACGAACCCCACATCGTTGCACACGCCCGGGACGCTCCCGGTCTTCGAGCCCCAGCGCGGCCGGTCTTCCTTCGGAAGATAGCGCGCGATCCGCCGCTCGTTCTGCTGTTTCTCGAGCATCGCCACCATCGCCGCGCAGGAATTGGCCGACGCCGCCTCGTTCTTCAGCAAAGCCTCGATCACCCGCGCATAATCCTCCGGCCTCGCCCAGTTCTCCTTCTGGCCCGCGCCGGCCGCGCGCGCCTGCATCTTCCGCCCCAGCGCCGAGCCCGTCATCCCGAGGCTCCGCATCACCGCATTGACCTCCTCCATCCCCACCATGTCGATCAGGATGTTGGTCGCCGTATTGTCGCTGATCGAGATCATCAGATAGACGAGGTCATTGAGGGTCAATTCCATCCCCTCGTGGAGATGGAGCATCACCCCGCTCCCCGGCGCCCGGTCCTCATTCCGTAGCCGGTACGTCTCCGCGAGCGATCGGTCCCCGGCCTCGATCCGGCGGAAGAGCGCGATCATCAGCGGCACCTTGACCGTGCTCGCCGCGACGAAGCGTCGCCCCTCGTTGTGGCCGAACCGCTCGCCCCCCGGCGCGATCACGGCAACGCCAACCACCGTCCCCCGCTCCTCCCCGCGTGCAATCGCCGCCCCAACCCCGCTCCACTCGATCTTCCCTGCCATGCAATTCTCCTTCACCGACGCCACCCTACACCGCACCCGTCGGCCAGTCCGTCAGCCCCTCGCGCCGGTTCACCTCGATGAACGAGGGAAGCCGGCCGAGCCGCGAAACGTAGCGCGCGAGATGCGGCCATGTCGTCGCCGGGCGAGGCATGTTGCGGGACCAGCGCATCAGCATCGTCGCCAACAAATCCGCCGTGCCAAGCCGATCGCCGACGAAATAGGAGCGCCCCTCCGCCAGCCGCGCCTCCAGCGCATCCCACGCGCCCTCGATCCGCCGCCTCGCAAGAGCCCTCACGGCCTCCGCCCCTTCCGGATCGCCGTCCTTCCCCGCATAGAACCAGTCGCGCATCGCCGGCAGCAGCGTATTGGCGAGATAGACCATCGTCTCCAACCAATCGGCCCGGTCCGCCGAGCCGGCCGGCGGCATCATCGCCGCCTCAGGATGCCGCTCCGCCAGCAGCATCATCAGCGCCGCGAACTCGTGGCGCGGCACGCCTTCGACGATCAGCGTCGGCACGCGCCCACTCGGATTGAGCCGCAAATAAGCAGGATCCCGTTGTGCGCCGGCATCGATATCCACGAGCACCGCCTCGAACTTGGCGCCCACTTCGATCAGCATCCAATGCACCGCCATGCTGGCCGCGCCCGGCGCGTAATAGAGCGTGTAGCTCACGATCGGCTCCCTTCATCCATCGCCGCCCCCGGTCACGCGGCCACCTTCGCCCGCGCCCGCGTCGGCCGCGTCTCCGGCATCACGGCAACAACGATCGCCAGCGCCGCGCAGCCGGCAACGGCCAGCACGAGGAACGCGGCGCGCAACCCGAACCGATCGACGATCAATCCCGCGAGCGCCGTGCTGAACGTGGCACCCAAGCTCGCCGCCAGCCCGAACGAGCCGATCGCCAGGTTGAGGAACCCGGTCCGCCGCGTGAGGTCCGCCGCTATCAGCGGGATCATGATCCCCATCACCGCCCCACTCACCCCGTCGAGCAGCTCGATCGCCACCAGCGGCCCCGCCCCAGGCACCAGCGCGAATAAGAGGGCGCGCAGCGGCAGCGCCGCGAACCCCACCGCGAGCAGCGGCCGCCGTCCCCACCGCTCCGCCGCCCGCCCGAGCCACGGCGAGAACAGCACCACCACCACCTGTGGCGCGATGATCGTGCCGGTGGTCGCCAGTCCCGCCGCCTTGTCGTGCGCCGCCAGCGCATTGAGCGCGATCGGCAGCATCGCCGCGTTCGCGAGGAAGAAGAGAACCACGCAGATCGCGAACGTGTGCAAATGAAGCTCGACGAAAACGTGCCACGGCCGCGCCTTGCGCCGCCGCGGATGCAACAGCGCCGGATGGTCCGCATGCGCATCGATCGGCGCCCGCTCGATCAAGAGCAGGCTCGCCAGCGCCGGCACCGCCATCGCCGCGGTGACGAAGAACACCGCCTGCTCCGACATCCGATAGGCCACCACGCCGAGCAGCGCCGCCGCCGCCGCGTTCCCGAGCGAGGCGTAGCGCGCATTGCCACCCACCCGCTCGCCGAACGCGCCATGCCCGGAGAGCGTCAGCGTCAGCGCCGCGATCGCCGGCGTCAGCACGGCACTCCCGAACGCGTGCAGGATCTGCGCGCCCCACACCGGCACCAGGCCCGGCCAGAACCCCAGCACCAGCGCGCTCAACCCCACCGCGCCCAGGCTCACTGCGCACGCCAGCCGCTTCTGATGCACGTAATCGACGACCGCTCCGCCCGGCACCTGGCTCACCACGCCGGCAATCGTGCCGACGCTCAGCGCCAGCCCCACCGCGCCCTGGTCCCAGCCCGAGCGCGTCAAATAGACTGCCAAAAACGGCCCGAAGCCAGTCTGCACGCCGGCGGTGAAGAAGTTGAACGCGTTGAGCCCGACCCGGCTCACCGTCGCGCGCCGATCCTCACTCATCGCACGCCTGCCCCCGGCCTGCCGCTCTCATAACGTGATCGAAACCTTCACTCGGGCGCCCCCTCGGGCGCCCCGCTCAGCAGGTACACATGCCCGGTGGACGCCTTCTGCCGAATCGCCGCCGCCGCCTGATATTGCGCCGAATGATAGAACTCCTTGAGGCGCTCCACGCTCTCGAACTCCACGAGCACGCATCGCTTTGCGCTCCGCCCGCCCTCCACCACCTCCGGATCGCCCCCGCGGATCACGAACCGCCCGCCGTACGCGGCGATCGCCGCCCCTGCGAGCGGCATGTACTGCTTGTAGGTCTCGGGATCCGTGACCTCGATCTCCGCGAACAGATACCCCTTCATGCCCACCTCCTTCATCCCGCCTCGTCGTCCTCGCGCATCATCGCCGCACCCTTCTCCGCGATCATGATCGTCGGCGCATTCGTGTTGCCGGTGGTGAGCGTCGGCATGATCGAGGCGTCGATCACCCGAAGCCCCTCGAGCCCGCGCACGCGAAGCCGCGAATCGACGACCGCCATCGGGTCCTCGCCCATCCGGCACGTCCCCACCGGATGGTAGAGCGTCGTCCCGTACTGCCGCGCGTAGTCCGCCAGCGCCTCGTCGGACGCGACCGCCGCGCCCGGCAGCGTCTCGCCCTCGCTGAAACGCGCGATCGCAGGCTCGGCCAGGATTTTTCGCGTGAGCCCGAGCCCCGCGATCATCACGCGCACATCGCTCGGCGCGGAGAGATAGTTGGGCACGATCGCCGGTGCCGCGAACGGATCGGGCGAGGCCGCCATCACCGTCCCGCGGCTGTCCGGCCGCACCGGGCACACCGCCACCGAAAACCCGGGCTTCTTCTCAAGCGACCCGAACTTCTGCGGATCATGGCTCGCCGGCGTGAACAGAAGCTGCAAGTCCGGGCTCGCCAGCCCCTCGCGTGAGCGGCAGAACACCTGTGCCGTCGTCACCCCGAAGGTGAGCGCCCCGCGCCCCGTCAGCACGAAAAGCGCGGCCTCCCGCGCCAGCCTGAGCCCATGCGCGAGCTGGTTGATCGAGATCGCATCCTTCGCCCGATGCGCGATGCGCGCAACGTAATGATCCGCGAGATTGCGCCCCACGCCCGGCAGCGCGTGCACCACCGCGACGCCGATCGCCGCCAGATGCTCGGCCGGCCCCACGCCCGAAATCTGCAGCAAATGCGGGGAATTCACCGAACCGCCGCACAGCACCACACCCCGCGCCGCCCGCGCCACCACATCCTTCCCCCGATCTTTGTCCCCTTGGCGGAACGCAACGCCCACGCACCGCGTCCCCTCGAAGAGAAGCCGCGTCGCCAGCGCCCCGGTCTCGATCCGCAAATTCTCCCGCCCCTTCGCCGCCGCCAGGAAGCTCCGCGCCGTCGAGGCGCGGAACCGCCCCCGCCGCGTCATCTGCGAATACCCAACCCCCTCCTGCACGCGCCCGTTGAGGTCCTCGCTGAACGGAAACCCCGCCTCCCCCGCCGCCTCCACGAACCGATGCGTAAGCGGCAGGATCGTCCGATACGCCTCCACCCGGAGCGGCCCGCCCTTCCCGCGCAGCTCC
The DNA here is from genome assembly GCA_963745975.1 of uncultured Pseudomonadota bacterium. Classification (GTDB taxonomy): domain Bacteria; phylum Pseudomonadota; class Alphaproteobacteria; order Acetobacterales; family Acetobacteraceae; genus JAKAWQ01. Next base: position 92,554 of record CAVUZJ010000002.1, on the reverse strand, counting down.
GTCTCTCCCCGCTCATAATCCTCCGATTTGCGAAACAGCGGCAGCACGTCGGCAAAGCTCCAGCCGCGGCAGCCCATCTGCGCCCAGCCGTCAAAGTCGGCCGGGTTGCCGCGCACATAGAGCATCCCGTTGATCGAGCTCGACCCGCCGAGCACCTTGCCCCGCGGCCAATGGATCTTCCGCCCCGCCGTGCCCGGCCCGCCCTCGGCCGAATAGTTCCAGTTGAGAACCGGATGGTGCATCAGCTTGAGCGTGCCCGCCGGAATATGGATCAGCGGATTGCGGTCCCGCGGCCCCGCCTCGAGCAGCAGCACTCGCGCCCGCCCCTCGGTCAGCCGGCTCGCGATGACGGAGCCGGCCGATCCCGCGCCGACCACCACGTAGTCCGCTTCCATCCCCCGGTTTTCCTTCGCGCGCTCCGCCGCCCGCGATTCTGCCGTCCCCGCAGTACCCGCGCAATGGCGCCCGCTTGCATCGAACGCCGCGGAATGGAACGCTCCAGTTCTCCGGAAACGGGAGGCGAAAGTGGCTCTCAAGGATATCCTGATCGTGCTCGACGCGAGCGAGCGAAGCGATTCCTGCCTCGCTATCGCCTTATCGCTCGCCGCGCGCCACGGCGCCGGCCTGATCGGCCTCTGTCCCCATCGCCTCCTCGGCCCCGGCGAACCCGCCCCCGAGCGGCCCCACGTCTATCCCTCGCCGCTCGGCCTCCAGGGGCTCGCGGACATCGCCACCGCCTCCGCCATCCCCGAGGCCGTCGCCGAATCGGAGCCCGGCAGCCCCCCCGAGCAGGCCGAGCGGATCGGCTCGGCCTTCCGCGAATCCCTCGCGGCACACAACCTCCGCGGCACCTTCGAGACCGAAATCGGCCCGCCCGCCGCCGCCATCGTCCGCCACGCCCACACCGCCGATCTCGTCGTCCTCGGCCAGCCCGACCCCGACGATCCGCTCGCCCCGCTCGCCCGCCACGTGATCGAGGACGTCCTCCTCACCTCCGGCCGGCCCGCCCTCCTCGTCCCCTATGCCGGGCATTTCGCAACCGTCGGCGCCAACGTCGTCATCGGCTGGACGGAAACCCGCGAGTCCACCCGCGCCGCCCACGACGCGCTCCCCCTCATCGCACCCGGCGCCAAAACCACCCTCCTCGCCGTCCATCGCGGGCCGCTCACCCCACCCGGCACCGAGCTTCCCACTTCCGCCGCCGCCCGCCATCTCGCCCGCCACGCCATCGACGCCCGCCCGGCCGAAACGATCGCCGAAAGCCTCGGCGCCCCCACCTACGTCGTCCGCCCCCAGGTCACGGAGGCGGACGCCCTCCTCAATTACGCGAGCGACACGGCCGCCGACCTCCTCGTCGTCGGCGCCTACGCCCATTCGCGCGCCCGCGAGGTCGTGCTCGGCGGCGTCACCCGCGCCCTGCTCGCCACCATGACCCTCCCCGTCCTAATGTCCCACTGAGAGGCCCCCGATGGACGACCAGCACCCCGCCAATCCAACCTTCGCGGCCGCGGCCCAGGAGGAAATCCTGGCCGAGGTCCTCGCCCGCTTCGCCCACACCCCCAACCCCCGCCTCCGCGAGCTCGTCTTCGGCCTCGTCCGCCACCTTCACGCCTTCGTGCGCGAGAACCGCGTCACCTGGCAGGAATGGGAAACGGCGATGGCATTCCTCGCCAAGGCCGCCTCGGTCACCAAGAACGGCCGCAACGAGTTCATCGCCCTCTCGGACTCGATCGGGCTCTCCATGCAGGTCCTCGCGACCTCGCAGCCCAAGCCGCCCGGCGCCACCATCCCCACCCTGATCGGCCCCTTCTTCCTCGCCGACGCGCCCATCTTCCCCTCCGGCACCGACATCTCCGGCGGCGCCCAGGGCCAGCCCCTTCTCGTCCACGGCCGCACCCTCGACACCGCGGGCAAGCCCATCCCGGGCACCATCCTCAACGTCTGGCACTCGGACGAACGCGGCCTCTACGACGTGCAGGACAATTTCGACCCCTCCCACATGTGGGGCCGCGGCCGCATCCAGGGCGACGCCGAAGGCCGCTACTCGTTCCGGAGCGTGCTGCCCACGCCCTACCCGGCGCCGATGGACGCCGCCCTCGGCGACTTCATCATGAACACAACGAAATGCTTCTGGCGCCCCGCCCACCTCCACTTCGCCCTCGAGGCGCCCGGCGCCGATTCCCTCATGACCCACCTCTTCGTGCGCGGCAGCCCCCATATCGAGGACGACGTCGCCTTCGGCGTCCGCCCCTCCCTCATCGTCGACTTCGTCCGCCACGATCCGGGCCCCGCCCCGGACGGCACCACGCGCGAGCGTCCCTTCTACACCCTCGAATACGACTTCGTGCTCACCCGCGACGGCGCCTGAATCGTTCGTAAACCGTAACAAAATGCCAGGGAGGACCCAAGCCATGCGCACGATGCTGCGAATCACGTTCCCGACCGATCTCGGCAACCGCGTGATCAAGGACGGCTCGTTCGCCAAGGTCATGGAAGCGACGATGCAGAAGCTGAAGCCCGAAGCCGCCTATTTCACCGCCCACAAAGGCTGCCGCTCCGCAATGCTCTTCTTCGACATGAAAGACGCCTCGGACATTCCGGCGATCGCCGAACCCCTCTTCATGGCCCTCAACGCCGAAATCGAGTTCCTGCCCGTGATGAATCAGGACGACCTGCAAAAAGGCCTCACCGCCGCGATGCAGGCCATGTAAGCAGGCCCAAGGGCTCAGCCCTCGCAACCCTCCCCGCCGGCCGGCGATGTTTCCGCCGCCGGCTCGCTGCGCTAGAGACCCCCCGCTTTCGAGGCGAGCCTCATTTGACCACCCCCACGCCAGAGCACCGTTCGGCGCCTGCCCGCACGGGGCGGAACGATCCCGTGAACATCGCCATCCTCGGCTGCGGCTATGTCGCCGATCTCTACATGGCGACGCTGGCGCGCCATCCGGGCCTCAGGCTGATCGGCGTCCACGACTATGATCCGCGCCGCCTCAAGGATTTCTCCGACTATCACAAGACCGTATCGTTTCCTTCACTTAACGAATTGCTGGACGATCCGGCGGTCGAGATGGTGCTCAATCTCACCAATCCGCGCAGCCATTACGATCTGACGAAGGCGTGCCTCGACGCCGGCAAGCACGTCTATTCCGAGAAGCCGCTCGCCATGGAGAGCGAGAAAGCGGCGGACCTGGTCCGCCTGGCCAGGGAGCGCGGATTGTCTCTTGCCGCCGCGCCCTGCAGCCTGCTCGGCGAGACCGCGCAGACGATGCGAAGAGCGCTCGCGGACGGCGCGCTCGGGCCGGTCCGCCTCGTTTACGCGAACTTCGACGACGGCATGATCCACCGGCTCGACCCGACGCGATGGCGCAGCGCTTCCGGCGCCCCCTGGCCCGCCCGCGACGAGTTCGAAACGGGCTGCACCTACGAGCACGCCGGCTATGTTCTTTCGTGGCTCGCGGCCTTTTTCGGCCCGGCAAGGCGGGTCCACGCCTATGCCTCGTGCCTCCTTCCCGACAAGGGCATCGCGGTCGAGCGGATGGCGCCGGACTTCTCGGTCGGCTGCCTCGAATATGACAACGGCATTGTCGCGCGCGTGACGTGCAGCATCGTGGCACCCGCGGACAAATCGCTCGTCATCGTGGGCGAGAGGGGAATCGTCCGCACCGAGGATGTCCGCAACGATGCCGCGCCGGTGTACTGGCGCCAGGCTCCGCCGAACCGCGTGCTCGCGGCCATCGGCGCGCGCTGGAGAGAGGTCCGGGGCCGGGTCGAGCATGCGCTCCGCCTTCCCTATTCCCTCGGCGGCTGGCGGCTCGAGCGCAGATATCCCTATGCGCAGAAGCCGCGGTTCCAGAGCTCGGGCGGCAACAAGCCGGTCGACTTCCTGCGCGGGCCCGCGGAAATGGCGGAGTCGATCCGCGAGCGGCGGCCATGCCGCCTCTCGCCGGAGCTCGCGCTGCACATGACCGAGCTGATCGAGACGCTGCAGTACCCCGAGCGATTCGCCAATCCGCGGACCATCACCTCGAGCTTCGCGCCGATCGCTCCGCTCCCCCGGAGTCCCTGACGGACCCGGCGATCACGCCTAGAGCGGGATAGGTTCGCTCGCGCTCACCAATCCCGCTCTAGGTCATTGTTTGATCGCGTGATTCACGCCTTCGGTGCCGGGGTCCCCGCGAACGAGTTCGCGGGGTGCCCCGATTCCACCTCCGGCGATCACGCTGAGCCCGCAGCGGCGCGGATGGCGTCCAGCGTCTCCATCACCGCGACCGTCTCCGCGAGCGGCACGACCGGGCTCTCCGTCTCCCCATCCCTGAGGCAACGCATCACCTCCTCCGCTTCCAGCCGGAGGCCGTGGGCGCCGCGCGGTCGCGCCACGATCTGCCCGCGCCCCCTGAGCCATGAAGCGACAAAGGATCCTTGCAAAAGGCCGAGACCAGGCAGCCGCTCCGCAAGGCGGCTCGCCCGCGCCGGGCTCCCCCCTTCCCGCATATCCTCCCGCACATATTGAAGGTATCCCGGATTGAAAAACGGCGCCCCGAGCCGCAACCGCCCCGCGCTGCCCACGACAACCGCCTCGTTGGTCATCGCAGCGCCGATCCCGGCGCTGATCGTCGCGATGTGGGTCGGGTAGCGCAGCGTCGCGCAAAAGCTCTCATCGAGCCCCGAGGCGTGCCGCGTCATCTCGACCTGCACCCGCGTCGGCGGGCCGCAGAGGAAATGGGCGAGCGAAGTCCCGTACACGCCGAAATTCAGCAGCGCGCCGTGCCCCGGACTGGCCTCGCGAAGGCGCGCCTCGCCGGCGCGATAGCCCACCTCCGCGCGCAGGAATCCGATCGCGCCGAGCCTGCCGGACCGGACATGCTCGCGCGCCCGCCGCACCAGCGGGCTGAACCGCATCCACATCGCCTCCATGCAGAAGAGGTTCCTCGCGCGCGCGCCCGCCGCCATCGCCGCCGCCTCGCGCGCGCTCAGCCCGAACGGCTTCTCGCACAGAACCGGCTTGCCGGCATCCAGCGCTGCCAGGCAATGATCGTGGTGCCGCTCCGCTTGCGTCGCGACATAGACGATATCGACGGCCGGATCGGCGAGCAGGGCCTCGTACGACCCATGCGCGATGCTCGCTCCATGGGCCGCCGCAAAGGATCGGGCTCGTTCCCTCTCGCGCGAGGCCACGGCATGGAGCTCCGCCCCTTCCGCGCGCCCGAGCTCGGTCGCGAACTGGCCCGCAATCGCGCCGGTGCCGAGAATGCCCCAGCGAAACCGGCCCCCGGACGGCGCCATTCAATGCCCTCCGCGCGTCACGCCGGCGCCGCGGGCTCTCGCCACGCTCAGGCCGCGAGCGTGTCGAGCTCTTTCACCACCGCTGCGCCCATCGCGGCGGTTCCGACCTCCGTGCAGCCGGGCGCCATCACGTCCGGCGTGCGCAGCCCCGCGGCGAGTACCTTCGTCGTCGCCTGCTCGAGCAGCCTGGCCTCCTCCTCGAGCGCGAAGGACCATCGGAGCAGCATCGCGAAGCTCAGGATTTCGGCCATCGGGTTGGCGATTCCCTTGCCCGCGATATCGGGGGCGCTGCCGTGAATCGGCTCGTAGAGCGCCGGGCGCTTGCCCGACGCGTCCGCCGCGCCGAGCGTCGCCGAGGGCAGCATCCCGAGGCTTCCCGTCAGCATCGAGGCCAGGTCCGAGAGCAAATCGCCGAAGAGGTTGGAGGTGACGATCACGTCGAATTGGCGCGGGTTGCGCACCAGCTGCATCGCGCAATTGTCGGCGTACATGTGCGAGAGCGCGATGTCGGGAAATTCCCGCTTGCCCAGCGCGCTCATCGTCTCGCGCCAGAGGAGGCCGCTTTCCATCACGTTCGCCTTCTCGACGCTGCAAAGCCGCTTCTCTCGCTTGCCCGCCAGCTCGAAGGCGATGCGCCCGACCCGCTCGATCTCGCCGGTCGTATAAACTTCCGTGTTGATCCCGCGCTTCTGGCCATCAGGGAGCATCTCGACGCCGCGCGGCTCGCCGAAATAGATGCCGCCCGTCGCCTCGCGCACGATCATCAGGTCGAGCCCGCGCACCACTTCGGGTTTCAGCGTGCTCGCATCGACGAGCGGTTCGAGCACCACGGCCGGCCGCAGATTGGCGAACAGGCCAAGCTCGCGCCGCAGCCGCAAGATCCCGATCTCCGGGCGGTTCGCGAAGCCGAGATGGTCCCATTTCGGCCCGCCGACGGCGCCGAACAGAACCGCGTCCGCCGCCTTCGCGCGTGCGAGCGTTTCCTCTGTGATCGGCGTGCCGCGCGCGTCGATCGCCGCCCCACCCACGAGGTCCTCGGAGATGTCGAAGGAGATCGCACGGTGCCGCGCCATCCATGCGATGACATGGCGCACCTCCGCCATCACCTCCGGGCCGATGCCGTCGCCCGGCAGCAGCAGGAGTGTCTTGTTGGCGGGCATATTCAGGCGGCGGCGTCGGTGGTCGCGGGCAGCCAGGCCCAATCGCTGCGCCGCTTGTCCTCGAAGCGGCCGATCGCCGGCGCATGCGCCATCGTCTGGCCGATATCGTCGAGCCCCTCGAGCAGGAGATGCTTGCGGAACGGGTCGATCTCGAAATGAATCTCTTCCCCGCTCGGCCGGATCACCACCTGCCGCTCGAGGTCGATCGTGAGCCGCGCATTGCCACCCATCACCGCGTCCGCCATCAATTGCTCGCAAACTGCGAGCGGCAGACGGATCGGCAGCAGCCCGTTCTTCAGACTGTTGTTGTAGAAGATATCGCCGAACGAAGGCGCGATGACGCACTTTATGCCGAAATCGAGCAGCGCCCACGGCGCGTGCTCGCGCGACGATCCGCAGCCGAAATTATCGCCCGCCACCAGCACGCCCGCGCCCCGCCACGGCTCGCGATTGAGCACGAAGTCCGGAACCTCGCTCCCGTCGCGGTGGTCGTAGCGGAGCGCATCGAAGAGGTGCGCGCCGAGCCCGGTCCGCTTGATCGTCTTGAGGAAGCGCGAAGGGATGACCTTGTCCGTATCGATGTTCGCCATCGGCAGCGCCGCCGCGATCGCCGTGAGCTTCGTGAACTTCTCCATCGTCAGGCCAGCTCCCGCACATCGACGAAGTGCCCCGCGACCGCCGCCGCCGCCGCCATCGCCGGCGAAACGAGATGCGTCCGCGCCCCCGGCCCCTGCCGTCCCTCGAAATTGCGGTTGGACGTGCTCGCCGAGCGCTTGCCGCGCGGCACCTTGTCCGGGTTCATCCCGAGGCACATCGAGCAGCCGGCCTCGCGCCACTCGAATCCCGCCGCCTTCAGCACGGTGTCGAGCCCCTCCGCCTCCGCCTGCTTCTTCACCAGCCCCGATCCCGGCACCACCAGAGCCTGCACGCCCGCCGCCACCTTGCGCCCGCGCGCGATCCGCGCCGCCTCGCGGATATCCTCGATGCGGCTGTTCGTGCAGCTCCCGATGAACACGACGTCCACCGGGATCTCGGTCATCTTCGTCCCCGGCGTGAGGCCCATGTACTCGAGCATCCGCACCCAGTTCGCCCGCCGCCCGAGGTCGGTCACCGTCTCGGGGTCCGGCACGCGCCCGGTGATCGGCACCGCCGTCTCCGGGCTCGTCCCCCACGTCACCATCGGCGCAAGCTCCGAAACATCGAGGCTCACGCTATGGTCGAACGCGGCCCCCGCGTCGGAGGGCAGCGTCCGCCAATAGGCGATCGCCCGCTCGAGCGCCTCGCCCTTGGGCGCATAGGGCCGGCTCGCCACGTAAGCGAACGTCGTCTCGTCGGGCGCCACGAGCCCCGCCCGCGCGCCCGCCTCGATCGACATGTTGCACACCGTCATCCGCCCGGCCATGCCGAGCGCGCGGATCGTTTCGCCCCCGTATTCGATCACGTGCCCCGTCCCGCCCGCCGCGCCGATGCGCCCGATGATCGCGAGCACGATGTCCTTGGCCGAGCAGCCTGCCGGCAGCGTCCCCTTCACCTCGACGCGCATGTTCTTCGCCGGGCGCTGAAGCAGCGTCTGCGTCGCCAGCACGTGCTCGACCTCGGAGGTGCCGATCCCGAACGCGAGCGCGCCCACCGCGCCGTGCGTCGAGGTGTGCGAATCCCCGCACACCAGCGTCATTCCCGGCAGGCTCAGCCCAAGCTCCGGCCCGATGACATGAACGATCCCCTGCCGCTCATCCAGCACCGGGATGTAGGGCACGCCGAACGCGGCGACGTTCTTCTCTAGCGTCTCGACCTGCAGCCGGCTCTCCGGCTCGTCGATGCCATTCCGTCGGTCCGTCGTCGGAATATTGTGATCGACAACCGCGATCGTCGCATCCGGCCGCCGCACGTTTCGCCCCGCGAGCCTCAGCCCCTCGAAGGCCTGCGGGCTCGTCACCTCGTGCACGAGATGGCGGTCGATATAGAGGAGGCAGGTCCCGTCCGGCAGCGTCTCGACGATATGGCTCGCCCAAATCTTGTCGAACAGCGTCCGCGGCTCTCCGTCGGCCATCGGTCCCTCCCTCGCCAACCCGTCTTGGAGCCCCGCCTTGGAGCCTGGCCGCTACTCCGCCGCCGCCGCCGGCGCGTCCGCCGCCGGCCCCGTCTCGCGCGCCCGCTCGGCGATCCGCGCGGACTTGCCGCGCCGCCCCCGCAGGTAATAGAGCTTGGCCCGCCGCACCTTGCCCCGCCGCACCACCTCGATCCCGGCCACGCTCGGCGCGTGCAGCGGGAACACCCGCTCGACGCCCTCGCCATAGCTGATCTTGCGCACGGTGAAGCTCGAGTTGAGCCCGCGGTTCGAGCGCGCGATGCACACCCCCTCGAACGCCTGGGTGCGCGTCCGCTCGCCCTCGACCACCCGGACGAGCACGCGCAGCGTATCGCCCGGCGCGAACTCGGGCACCGCCCGCTCGGCGGAGAGGCGCGCGACCGTCTCCGCCTCGTAGCGCTGAATAATGTTCATGGAACTGACCCTCTCGGCGTTTCCTTAAGGCGCCCCGGCCCGGCTGGCAACCGTTCCGGCCAGCAGGTCAGGCCGGCGCTCCCGCGTGATCCTCTCCGCCTCCGCCCGCCGCCAGGCGGCGATCGCCGCGTGGTCGCCCGAGAGCAGAACCTCCGGCACCGCCCGCCCCTCCCACACCGGCGGCCGGGTATAATGCGGATACTCCAGCAGCCCGCCCGAGAAACTCTCCTCCTCGGCCGAGGCGCTCGCCCCCATCACCCCCGGCAGCAGCCGCACCACCGCGTCCAGCAGCACCATCGCCGCCAGCTCGCCCCCGGAAAGCACGTAGTCCCCGACGCTCAGCTCCTCGAAGCCTCGCGCCTCGATCACCCGCTCATCGATCCCCTCGTAGCGCCCGGCGAGCAGCACCACCCCATCCCCGCCCGCCAGCGCCGCCACCCGCCTTTGCTCCAGCCGCCGCCCCCTCGGGCTGAGGAAGATCAGCGTCCGCCCGTCCGCCACGCTCGCGACCGCCCGGTCCACCACGTCCGGCCGCATCACCATCCCCGCCCCGCCGCCATAGGGCGTATCATCGACACTCCGGTGCCGATCCGCAGCAAACCCCCGGATATCCACCGCCTCGAGCGCCCAGAGCCCCCCCGCCAGCGCCCGTCCCGCCAGCGACGCCCCAAGCGGCCCCGGAAAAACCTCGGGAAAGAGCGTGAGCACGCTCACCCGAAAGCTCATTTCTCCCCCTCCACCGAAGCCGGCGGCACCACCACCACCCGCCCGCCCGCCAGATCGATCTCCGGCACGGCTTCCCGCGTGAACGGCACCATGAGCGCCCCGATCTCCAGGCTCGCGCCCCCGCCATAGTCGTGCACCGCGCTCACCCGTCCGAGCGCTCTCCCTTCGCCGTCGAACGCCGCGAGCCCAATCAAATCAGCCAGATAGAACTCGTTATTCTCAGGCGCCGGCAGAACCTCCCGCGGCACATAGAGCCGCCGGTTGGTGAGCTTCGCCGCCGCCTCCCGATCCTCGATCCGCCGCTCGCCCTCCGCCCCGATCACCGCGAGCCGCGCCACGCCCTCGCCCGCCCATTCGAGCCGGTATCTCTCGCCCTTCTGGTCCTCGAGCGGCCCGTACCCCGCGAGCGCCGCGGGCTCTGCCGTGTAGCTCGTCACATGCACGAGCCCACGCACGCCGTGCGGGCGGCCGATCACGCCCACCAGCACGCGCTTTTCGCCCGCCAATTGCGTCAGGCAGCGCCCTTCTTGGCCTTCCGCGGCTCAGCCTGCTTCGTCTGCTCGTGCCGCACCGGAGGCGGCGCCAGCCCCGCGCTCCCCAGGAATCGCGCGACCCGCTCGGTCGCGAGCGCACCCTTCCCAAGCCAGTGCGTCACCCGCTCGGACATGAACCGCACCCTGTCTGCATGGTCCACCGGCAGCAGCGGGTTGTAGGTCCCCACCCGCTCGATGAACCGCCCATCCCGCGGGCTCCGGCTGTCGGCAACGACGATGTGATAGTAGGGGCGCTTCTTCGCCCCCGCCCGGGCTAGCCGGATTTTCAAACTCAACTCTCTCTCCTTCTCTTCAGAACGGCCTTCTCGCCCCACCCGGCGGCATCAGCGCGGACAATCCGTGCCGCATCATGCCCTTCTCGCCGAGCTTTTGCGCCCGCTTCATCATCACCGTGATGTCGTCGAACTGCTTCAGGAGCTTGTTCACCTCGGGCACGCTCACGCCCGAGCCCGCTGCGATCCGCCGCTTCCGGCTCGCCTTGATGATGTCCGGATGCCGCCGCTCGCCCATCGTCATCGAGCCGATGATCGCGGCCTGGCGCTTCAGGATCTTCGTATCGAGGTTCGCCTCGGCGAGCTGCGCCTTCACCTTGTTCACCCCGGGCAGCATGCCCAGAATCCCCGAAAGGTTCCCCATCTTCGTGATCTGCCTGAGCTGGGCTGCGTAATCCTCGAGGTCGAACTTCCCCTTCGACATCTTGGCGGCCAGCCGCTCCGCCTCGTCGCGGTCGATCACCTCCGCCGCCCGCTCGACGAGCCCCACGATATCGCCCATCCCGAGGATGCGCCCCGCCACCCGCTCGGGATGGAAATCCTCGAGCGCGTCCAGCTTTTCCCCCACGCCCACGAGCTTGATCGGCGCCCCCGTCACCGCGCGCATCGAAAGTGCGGCACCCCCGCGCGCATCGCCGTCCATCCGCGAGAGCACGATCCCCGTGACCGCAACGGCCTCCTTGAACGCCCGCGCGGTGTTCACCGCGTCCTGCCCGGTCATCGCATCGACCACCAGCAGCGTCTCCGCCGGCTCGGTCGCCGCGCGCACTTCCTTCACCTCCGCCATCAGCTCTTCGTCGATCGAGAGCCGCCCCGCCGTGTCGAGGATGACGACGTCGTACCCTTCCCGCCGTCCCGTCTCCATCGCCCGCCGCGCGATCGCGAGCGGTCCCTGCCCCGCCACGATGGGCAGGCTCGCCACCCCCGCCCGCTCCGCGAGCTGCGCCAATTGAAGCTGCGCGGCCGGCCGCTGCACGTCGAGGCTCGCGAGCAGCACCTTCTTCCGGCTCTTCTCCCGGAGCCTCAGCGCGAGCTTCCCCGCCGTCGTCGTCTTACCCGAACCCTGCAACCCCACCAGCAGCACCGGCACCGGCGGCGGCGCCTCCAGCGCGAGCGGCACCGCCCCCTCGCCCCCCAGCGCCTCCACCAGCGCGTCGTTCACGATCTTGACGACCTGCTGCCCGGGCGTGACGGACTTCAGCACCTCCTGCCCGACCGCCCGCACGCGCACCTTCTCGGTCAGCTCCCGCACCACCGAAAGCGCCACGTCCGCCTCGAGCAAGGCCACGCGCACCTCGCGCAGCGCCTCGCCCACGTCCGCTTCCGAGAGCGAGCCGCGGCGGCGCAGCCGATCGAAAACGCCCGATAGCCGCGTGGAAAGCGCGTCGAACATCACCTTGCCCCAAACAAAAACGCGCCGCTGCGCGAACCCTCGCGGAGCGGCGGCGCCCCCGCACCCGGGGACCAAGTGCGTATGCTCCGCTCACCCTCCGCCGTCAACTGCCAGGGGCTCTGCCCCTTGGAACCCCACTGGGGCCTTGAGGCCCCAGACCCCCATCCCTTTTTTAGCTGAACCCCCCGCGCGCCGCGATCGGCCACAAACACTCCACGCGCCCGCCCCGCACGCCCACATACCAGTCGTAGCGATCGACCGTCGGGTCGCAATGGCCGGGCACCAGCCTCAGCTTTTCTCCAAGCCGCGGCCCACCGCCACCCTCCTCCACCACAAGCTTCCCGTGCTCGTCCGAGGCCCCGACATACCGCACGCCCGGCCGCCCCCACACCAGCGGCATCCCCGAATCCACCGCCAGCGCCTTCAGCCCCGCATCCACCACTGCGACCTCCGGACGCGGCCGGCTCATCACGCTCGCCAGCACGAACAAAGATTGCTCGAACGTCGAGAACGGCGCGCCCGCCTCGTCGAAATTCCGCGCATAGTCGGCGTCCATGAAAACATAGCTGCCGGCCTGGATTTCGTTATAGACGCCCGAGCCCGCCTCGAACTGGAACGTCCCGGTCCCGCCCCCGCCCACGATCGGACAATCGAGCCCCACCTGCTTCAACTGCTCGACCGTCCGCCGCGCGTGCAAAACCGCCCCTTCGACCGCCGCCGCCCGCTCCGCGTATCGCCTTATATGCTGCGCGCTCCCATGGTACGCCTGCAAACCACCGAATCGCAGATGTGCCGACCCCGCGATACGTTGCGCCAGCGCCACCGCCTCCGGCCCCGGCGCCACCCCGCACCGCCCGGCGCCCACATCGATCTCGACCAGCACCGAAAGCCGGATTCCGGCCGCCTCCGCCGCCGCCTCGAGCACCGCGACCTCGCCCGCGTCATCGACACACACGCCCACCCGTGCGATGCGCGCCAACGCCACCAGCCGCGCGATCTTCCCCGCCCCCACCACCTCGTTGCTCACCAGGATATCGGGCACCCCTGCCCACCCAAGCGCCTCCGCTTCCGCAACCTTCTGCACGCACTGCCCGACCGCGCCCGCCTTCATCTGCAAATGTGCGATCACCGCGCATTTGTGCGTCTTCGCATGCGCGCGCAGCCTCGCCTTCGTCCCTCGCAGCAGCTCCGCCATCCGCGCGAGGTTCCCCTCGAACGCATCGAGATCGATCACCAGCGCCGGCGTATCGATCGCCTCTTCCCGATCTCCGGGTGCCGCCGGCGGCGCTTGCTGCATGGTCAGCTCCAGCGCGACAGCCGCACCGTGCGGCCGGCGATCTCGGCCTCGAGCTTGCGCGTCATCGCGGCCACGAAGTCGTCGTTGAATTTCACCTGCATCCCGAAGCAACCGGGGCCACCGATGACGTTGTCGCGGTACCACTTTACGATGCCGCCGGGCGGGTCGACGTGCGGCACCAGCCACGGCGGTGGATTCTCGTGGATCATGACGAGTCCATTGATGGTGACGCCGGCCTTGATCGCCTCGGCACGGGAGCGGTCGAGCGGCGGGCCGCCGATGCAAGTGCCGTCTCCGCACACGTCGATGACGTGCCTGGTGGCAGCGAAGCCGGATTCGGCGAGCTCCCCGACCGCGGCATCGATGCCGGACCCGATGGCGGTGCGACCGAACGAGGAGCGCGGCTGGGACAGGATATCGGCGGCGAATTTCTTGGCCGATGCCTGGTCATGGATGATCTCCCAGCCGAGCACCGTGGCGATTTGCACCGAACCCGAGAATTCCAAGTAGGTCACCGCGATTGCACCGACCAACCCACCGCGGATCGCGCCCAGCACTTCGGCGCTTTGGATCGCGGCAGCATATCCGTGCCTCTCGATCGCAAATTCGGGGTCGATGACGCTGTAGGAGACGTCGGTGACGAGGACGAGCGCGACATCGACCGGGACAGCGCCGGCAGCTTCCGCGACCTTCGCGGCGGCGGCAACCCCAATCGGAACCGTCGAAAAAAAAGCACGGCGGCTGATCATCGCGATGTCCTCCTCTGGTTTCCTTGACCCAAAGGTTCGGCGAGCGCGGCCGGTCGGCCGCGGCCCGTCGAGCACCACCAGAATACGCCGTTCGCTGCCGGCGTCATACCGGGCCGACGAGGAACGCCCGCGGGGCCGGGTTTATCGGTCGCCGCGCCTTCGGGCGAGCGCTGGTCGGTCCCGCTCAAGGCCACATCGAAAGGGACCCAGAGCGGGATGGGTTCGCTTGCCACTCGCCCATCCCGCTCCTGCTCGTCGGCATCTCGCCTGATCGAACGCCCCCGGTTCATCCAGCTCCGGCGATCACGCTCCGGATCACGCGCCGAGGGCCGAGACGATTTCCGCGCAGGTCGGTGTGCGACCGACGTTGGTGAGCGCATAGTTGAGGCCGGCGCGCTGCCAATCGTCATTCACCGTGGACGTGCCGTCGCTCGCAACGATCACCTCGAACCCCGCATCCGCGCCATGCCGCGCCGTGTGCTCGATCGACATGTTGGTCCACGCGCCGGTGATGATGAGGGTCTCGGCTCCCAGACCGCGCAGAAGGATTTCGAGCTTGGTGCTGTAGAACCCGTTCATGCGCAGCTTCTCGACGACGAAATCGCCCGGCTGGGGCTCGAGCCCCGCCACCGGCGCCGCGCCCCAGCTTCCGCGCACGAGTGCCTTCGCCTCCTTGACACCCTTGAACAACGGGGCGTTCAGCCGAAGCCCCTTCGCCCCCGGCTCGACGATGTAGTGGACATGAATCACCGGCACGCCACGGGCCCGCGCCTCCTTGGCGAGCTGCGATACATTGGCGACGATGCGCTGGCTCGCGGCATGCTTCGGCGCGCCCGAGTCAGCGAAGGCTCCGCCTTCGCTGATCACGTCGTTCTGGAGGTCTTGGATAATGAGGGCCGCGGTCGATTGGTTGATCCGCAAGGTCTCGCTTGTCACGGTTTCCTCCTAACGCATATACGCCAGCCGGTTGCCGCCGACGCTCAGGTCGATCTTGTAGAGAGATGTCGAGGCGCAGATGAAAAGCGTCTTCCAATCGTCCCCGCCCCAATTGAGGTTGCCGACATTCTCGGGCACCTCGATCCGGCCGAGCAGCTCGGCCTTCGGACCGATGACCCAGATTCCCCCCGGCCCGGTCACGTAGATATTGCCCTCCGCGTCGCACTTCATGCCGTCGGGGATTCCTTCCTCGAGTGCCCCCGAGCCGATATGATCGAAGAAGACCGATCCGCGATCGATCGTGCCGTCCTTCGCTACCCTGAACGCGCGGATATGCGCGCGCGAGCTGTCATTGA
This sequence comes from uncultured Pseudomonadota bacterium, assembly GCA_963745975.1. Lineage (GTDB taxonomy): Bacteria > Pseudomonadota > Alphaproteobacteria > Acetobacterales > Acetobacteraceae > JAKAWQ01. The sequence continues at coordinate 77,328 of CAVUZJ010000002.1, read as the reverse complement.
CGTAGAGCAACGACTCATCGGGCGAAAAACAGAGCCCGTTCGGCTGCTCGAAGTCATCGGCCAAAAGCTCGATCCCCTGGCCCGATGGCTGCACGCGATAGACCCCCTGGAACGAAAGGTCCTGCTTGCGCTCGACGCCGAACACCGGCATCCGGCCATAGGTCGGATCGCTGAAGTAGATGCGCCCGTCCGAGGCGACGATGACGTCGTTGGGGCTATTCAGCTCCTTCCCCTTGTAGCGGGAAACGACCGTCTCGCGGCCGCCGTCTTCCCGGATGCGAACGACGGAGCTGGTCGCGTGCTCGCAGATGAGCAGGCTCCCATCCGCCTCATAGGTCATCCCGTTGCCTTTGTTCGACGGCCGCGCGATCTCGCGCACGCCGCCGCTCGCGTCCCAGCGGCGGCGGACGTCGCCCGGCATGTCGCTGAACAGCAGGAACCTGCCGCGGTGGTTCCACACCGGTCCTTCGGTGAAGGTGAACCCGGTGCCAAGACGTTCCGTCTTCGCGCCTTTGGGAACCAGCTCGTAGAAGCGATCGGTGTTGGCGAGGGTTGTCATTTCTTTGAGCTTCCTCCACGTTATTGTTTCAGCAAGAGCTGCGGACGGATGGCCGCGATTGCCGTCGCTGTCGCGCTCGATCCTTGGCGCGAGCGAAGGCAGACTCTCTGTCATCAATGCGCGATGTTGTCAAACCGACCCGCGCCGCGGACGCCCCTTTCGCGCAAGGTTGACCCCGGATCGCCCGCATTGCCTTCGCTTCGCTCCCGAAGCCTCAGATCTGGGTGCGCGGGTGGGAACTGCGTGCATAGAGCGCGACGGTCGGAATGATGAGCGAGCCGAGAATTGCTTCCTGTGCGGCCTGCGAGAGGTTGTAGCCCGAAAGGATGGTCTGGAGCACGGTCAGGATGAGGACGCCGAGAACGCTGAGCCCGTAGCCGCCTCGTCCGCCGACGAGCGAGGTGCCCCCGATCAACACCGCCGCGATCGTGGTGAAGAGATAGGGATCGCCGACGCCGGCATACCCGCTGCCCGTATAGCCGAGCAACAGGACGCCGGTAAGCGCGGCGGCGACCCCGCTTGCGGCAAACACCAGCGTCCAGCACCATCTGCTCGAGATGGGCACGCGCTCGGCAGCGGTCTGGTTGCCGCCCAGCGCATAGAGACTGCGGCCAAACCAGGTTCGCCGCAGCAGGACGATGGTCAGCACGATGAGCGCCGCCCACAGCAGCACTGCGGGCGCAACGCCGATCGCGCTCCGCATCGACGAGAGGCCCTCGATCCAGCGTGGAATTTTGCCTTCGATGGTGCCGCCGGAGATGCCCGATACTCCGCCGCTGCTGACGAGTATTTGCACCAGCCCGAGCACCGCGTTTCCAACGCCGAGCGTCACGACAAGGGATTGGCCGCGCAGCCGATGGCTGAGCGCGCCGTTGAAAGCGCCGATCGCGGCCGCGAGAGCGAGCACGATGACGATTCCCGCGCCCGGCGCGGCACCCAGGTTCATCAGCTTCACCAGGCCGACATTCGCCCCGCCGAGGACGAAGGGGATGGAGAGGTCGAGGCCGCCGATCAAGGCGCAGAGCGTCTGGCCGATCGTGGCGATGCCGAGGAACGAGGCGAAGACGAGGTTGGAGCGGAGATTGAGCAGCGACCAGAAGCCGTCTATCGTTGCCGCTCCGAAACAGACCAGGGCAACGAAGACGGCACCCGCCATCACGGTGCTCCAGTGCCGGAAGACGAGCGCTCCCAAATCGGCGCGGCCGCCGCGGCGGATCGGCTCCGGGCGGGTCGTCATCGCCCCGGCCCCGCAGCGGGCCTGCTGCGCCACCCCCGGCCTCCGGGCAGGCCGGTCAGAGCGCCGCCGGCGAGGAGGGCCGCGACCAACACCGCACCGGTCGCGAACTGCACCCAGTAGCCCGCGTTCAGGCCAAAGTTGAAGGTCGAGAGAACATAGGAGACGAGCCAGATATCGATCGCTCCGAGCACCGAGCCGAGGCCCTTCGCGCGGCCTCCCGCGAGGCTCGCGCCGCCGATCACGAGCGCGGTCACCGCACTCAGCGTGTACGACGCGCCGGCGGTCGGGTCTGCCGACCCGATCAGGCCGGTGAACATCACGCTCGCGACGCCGGCAAAGCAGCCGGCGATGACGTGCGCGCCGATGCGCGTCGGGATCAGCGGAATCCCGCTTACGAACGCGGTCCGGTCGTTGGCTCCCATCAGCCGGATGTTGCGCAGGAAGGTGGTGCGCGAGAGCAGCGTCCAGAGAGCGAAGGCGGCGAGCGGGACGTAGAGGATGGGCGAGAGGATCGTCGAGGCCGAGCCCCAATTCGCGAGCCAGGTCGGCGCGCTGCCGCCCGGTTCGGGCAGGATGACGGTGTTGAGGCCGTCGAGCACGAGATAGACCGCGAGCGTCACCACCACGGTGCTCACCCTGAGCAGCGCGATCAGCCCCCCCATCGCCGCCTCGAGGGCAACGCCGAGCACGATCGCGCAGGCGAATACCGCGATCGGGCCCGAGACGCCGAGCGTCGGGAGGCCGAGCACGATCGCGATGTTGATGAACGTCATCAACGGCCCGATGGAGAGGTCCACGCCCGCCGGTCCCGCCAGCGCGATCGGGGTGATCGCGAGCGTCGCCAGCACCAGCGGCGCGGCGCCGATCACGGCGCCCGCCAGCCCGTCCGAGGTGAAGAGGTGGGGCCCGTGCCAGGCGGAGACGACGAGCAGCACGGCGCAGAGCGCCGCAGGCGTCACCAGAGAGAGCTGTCCGGCGGGCAAGCGCATGGCGGGGCGCTCAGCGCGGGGCACCATCGGAGGCTTGCCGGTTCCCGTAGCCGAACATCGCGGCAAGCACCGCATCGGCGGTGATCTCCGCGCCGGCGAGTGTCACGAAGATGCTGCCGGACCGGAACACGGCGACCCGGTCGCAGAGACCCACGAACTCCTCGATCTCGTTGGAGAGGAAGAGAATGGCCTTTCCCGCCTCCGCGAGGCCTTGTAGCTGGACGTAAAGGTCGCGCTTGGCGCCGATGTCCACGCCACGCGTGGGATCGTTCAGCGCCAGCACCAGCGGGGCGGCGGCCAGCGCGCGAGCGAGCACGACCTTCTGTTGGTTCCCCCCGCTCAGGGAGTTGATCGGTGCCGTCGCCCGCCCAATGCGAATGGCGAGGGTCTCGACTTGGTCGGCGAACATGCGCGCGACACGGCGCCCGTCGATGAACCCGGCGCGCGCCGTCCGCCGGTAGCAGGCGATGCCGAAGTTCTCGAAAACCGAGAGGTTGGCGAAGATGCCCTCCGCCTTCCGGTCCCCGGGGATATAGGCCATGCCGGCACGAACGGCGGACTTGAGGGAATCGATCACGCCAGTCGGCCCTGCGGTCCGCCCTGCGGCCCGCCCTTCGCGTGCCAGGCGAACCTCGCCGGCGGCCGGCCGCCGGATGCCGCTGACGGCCTGAAGGAACTCGCCCTGGCCGTGCCCCTCCAGCCCGGCCAGCCCCACGATCTCCCCGCGCCGGACGACGAGCTCGACCGCGGCCGCCTCGGGCGCGAGCCGCAGCCCCGAGACCGTGAGCGCCGGCTCGGCATGAGCGCGGGCCTGCCGCTCCCGAGGCTCGGGCCCAACCGCGTGCGTCGTCCTGGATACCGTTTCCCCGCGCATCAGCTCGAGCAAGCGCTCCTCCTTGATTTCGGCTCCCGCCAGCGTGCCGACATCGACGCCGTCGCTCAGCACGGTGGCGCGGTCGCAGATCGCGGTCAGCTCGTGGATGCGGTGGGTGACCACCAGCACCGCGGCGCCGGATTCCTTAAGCTCGCGCACCACTCCGAAGAACCGCTCGACGCTCGCGTGGTCGAGCGCGGCCGTCGATTCATCGAACACCGCGACGCGCGGGTTTCCGAGCAGCGCGCGCGCGATGACGATCCATTGCCGCGTATTGAGCGGCAACGCCTCGACCGGCATGTCGAGATCGATCGGCGCGCCGAGGAGACGGCCCAGCAACGAATTCGCCCGCTTGCGCTTCTCCCGCTGCGAAAGCCTGGCGCGGAGGAGCCCGTCATCGCTGATGAACAGGTTCTCGAGCACGCTGGCGCCCTCGGCGACGAGGATCTCCTGGAACACCACGGCGATCCCCATCGCCCGAGCGAACCCCGGGTTCGCCGGGCGCACGCCGTTGACCCGCACGCTCCCCCGATCGGGATGCAGCACGCCCGCGAGCAGCTTGGCGAGAGTGCTCTTGCCGCTGCCGTTCTCGCCCACGACCGCGTGCACCTCGCCGGCGCGCGCCGAGAAGGAGCAGGCACTCAGCGCATGCGTCTCGCCGAACGACTTGCTGACCTTGCGGACCTCGACGACGTCGCCCGGACCCGTCGGATAGGCGCCGGGCCCGGACATTCCGCTCAGCGCGCCCCTTCGCCCGCAGTCCCGCCCGCGACGCGGATCATCCTCTCCCCTGCAGCGGATCGGCCGGGCGGTCGAAGTACATGTCCATGGTTTCCGGCGGGAACCAGGTCTTGTACGGCGGCTCGACCCACTCGTTGGAAGCGTAGCTCGTGCCCTTGGGAAGCAGCCCCGCGAGGTCCTTGTAGGTGATCGGCCCTGGACCGATCAGGATGCTCGCGATCTTCGGCCCCTGCCCCTCGAGGGTGCGCAGCATCGCCTCCCACCCTTCCTCCATCTCGTTCCCCGGCGGCCATCCCTGATAGGTCAGGTCGATCCAGTCGGGATGGTCGCGCCAATACGCAAGCGGCCCCATCTCGCCGCCCGGGGTCATCGGCGCGATCGCCCGGCCGAGCTGCTGCAGCGCGCCCAATGTGCCGAGGTCTCCCGGAGACTGGGTGGCGATGCCGCCGAGTGGCTCCGGGTGGGTCGCAAGAAACTGCAGGACCTTGGTCTTGGCAACCGAATCGACCCACCCGCCGGCCACCGCACCGATGATCCGAATGTCGGGGTATTCCTTGAGGCCCGCCTCGTGGCCGCGCTGGAAGTCCGCGCTCGCCTCGGCCTGCGGGATCCCCTGGACGATCAGGGCATTGCCCTTGCCGCCCATCTTCTTGCCGAGCGCCTGCCCTTGCAGCTTGCCGCAGAGAGCGTAGTTGCCGCTCACTTGCAGCGCGTAGGGCGAGGCAACGCCACCCTGAATGGCGACGAACAGCACGCCGTGGTCGTACGCGTACTTGATGGCGCCGTCCAAGGCGGTGTGCGCGGCGCCGATCGTCATGACGGCATCGCAGCCCTGATCGACGAGCTGGCGAATCTGCTGGATCTGCCTCGGAATAACGAGGTTCGATTCCGTGGTGACGACATCCTTCACCAGCCCCGCCGCCTTGTATTTCGGCAGCAATGCTTCTTGAAGCCTTGTCCGCGCGCCGATGCGCCATGTGTTCCCGGCGAACGAGCTCGCATAGCCGATCAGCCAGGGCGGGCTCTTCTTCGGCTTGAAATCGCGGTACATGCTGGCACCGAGCGGCGTCGTCGTCGCCAGATCGTAATATTGCTGAACCGCCGCCGGCAGGGAGCCGACGACCGATCCGTCGCTCGCGGGAGCGGCGAACACCCTGGGCGCGACCATCAGCCCGAGCCCGGCCGTTCCCGCCGCTTGCAGGAATGCCCGGCGTCCGCGCTTCTGAGGCGGCAGCTGCGGTTTTCCCTCGCTCGCCTGCGCTTTGTCCCTTTTCATTGACGTATCCTCCTCGCCCGTCGTTTTGTTATAGGAGCGCCTTCGGAGCGGGATGGAATCGCTCACGCCCTCTCAATGGCTCTTCCGGCGCCTCTGCCTCCGGCGACCGTGCCGGGGTGCCGACACTTCCGAGTTTCTCCCCGGCGGGTGGGACGGTGTCAAGGAAGGGGCGTCGGGCCGGAGCGGAACGGGCTCGCCGGCACCGACCCGTCCCGCTCCCGCGCATTCTTGGCACGCGTGATCGAACGCCTCCGGCAATCACGCTCTCACGTTCGATCCGGGCATCCTGTGCGAGCGATTCCTCCAAGCAATGAAATGGCTCGACAAACCAAAATCCTAAGCGTGATGATCCAAAATCATTTTCGCCGGGTGGGGCGGGCCGATGCGGCGGCTCCGGATCGTCCGTCCGCGGATGATATCGGGAGTGCGGCGCAGCAAGATGTTCGCCGGCAAATGCAACCCTCCGTGCCAGCGTCCCCTTGCGCGCCTCCGCGTGAAGCGATGACCTGATGCCTGCGAAGAGGGCGGATTTCTTCCTCAGCCGGCGCGGCTCGGTCGCATCCGTCGCGCGCGAGGTCGAGGAGGTCCTGAGCGCCAAGGGCTACACGGTCCTCGTCCAGGACTACGACATTCCGCTCACCTCCAATTTCGTCGCTTCGATCCACGACGCGATCAAGAACGCGCGCGACCTCGTCGTCCTCTTCACCCGCGACTACGAGGATTCGCCCTGGACCCGCAAGGAGTTCACGAGCTTCGAGGCGGACCGCGCCCAGAGCGCGGAGGAGCGCCGCGTCGTCATCCTCCGCTGCGACGACGTGCCCTTGCGCGGCCTTTTCGCCGCCACCGTCTATTAGGACCTCGTCGGCGTCGCCGATCCCGAGGAGCGCGCCCGCCGCATCGTCGCCGCCGCCGAGGGCCATTCCCAGGCCCTGAAGCCTCCCCCCCGGCCCTTCGTCGGCGTGCCGCCGCGCATCCCGAGCTTCACCGGCCGCGAGTCGGCGCTCGACCGCCTCGACGCAATCCTCACCGGCGGCCGCACCGCCGCCGTGACCCAGATCGGCCGCGCCGCCGTGCAGGGCATGGGCGGCGTCGGCAAAACCTCCCTCGCGGTCGAATATGCGAACCGCTACCGCGACCTCTACGCCGGCGTCTGGTGGTGCCCGGCCGAGACGCGCATCGGCCTCCTGACCAGCCTCGCTGCCCTCGCCAAGGACCTCGCCGCAGCGCCCGCGGACGAGCCCGACATCGAAAAGGCGGCGAAGGCGGGCCTCCGCCGCCTCGCCGAGCAGCGCGCGACCTTCCTCCTCGTCTACGACAACGTCACGAGCCCCGACGACATCGCCGACCTCCTCCCCGCCTCCGGCGCGCGCCTCCTGCTCACCTCGCGCTTCGCCGACTGGAGCGGCTGGGCCGAGGAGGTCCCGCTCGACGTCCTCCCGCCCGCCGAGGCCTCTTCGTTCCTCGAAAACCGCGCCACCCGCCGCGACCCCGAAGGTGCGGCAGCACTCGCCGAGGCGCTCGGCCGCCTGCCCCTCGCCCTCGACCACGCCGCTGCCTACTGCAAGCGCACCCAGATGAGTTTTTCCGCCTATGCCGCCAAGGCCGCCCAGCTCATCGCCACGGTCCCCCGCGGCACCTCCTATCCGCGCAGCGTCGCCGCGACCTTCGACCTCGCGATCGCCGAAGCCGTCCGCGAATGTCCCTCGGCCGAAATCCTCATGGCCTATCTCGCCGCCTGCGCGCCCGAGCGCATTCCTCTCGCCCTGGTCGAAGGCGCCCTGGCCGACGAGGCGGACCGCGCGGCCGCGCTCCTCGCCCTCGCGGACGTCTCGCTCCTCCGCCACGACCCGTTCGAGGACGGCACGCCGGCGTTAACGGTGCACCGCCTCGTCCAAGCCGCCGCCCGCGCGCGCGCCGCCGTGCCCGCATCCGAGCGCGTCGTGGCCCGGCTCACCGAAATTTATCCGGCCGACGGCTACGACAATCCAGCCTCATGGCCACTCTGCGCGCAACTGACGCCGCATCTCCTCGTCCGCTGCGAGCCCGATCCGGCCCACGGTCCCGGCACCGCGGACCAAGCCGCGCTTCTGAACCGGGCCGCGCAGTATTTTCATGGCATCGGGGCCTATACGCGCGCCCGGCCGCTCTTCGAGCGCGCGCTCGCGATCTCCGAAAACGCGCTCGGCCCGGACCATCCCAACACCGCGACCAGCCTCAACGACCTCGCAGTCCTGCTGCACGACCTGGGCGATCTCGCCGCCGCACGCCCGCTCCACGAGCGCGCGCTGGCAACCCGCGAGAAGGCCCTCAGCCCCGACCATCCCGACATCGCGACGAACCTCAGCAACCTCGCGGCCCTGCTGCAGGCCCAGGGCGATCTCGCCGCCGCACGCCCGCTCCAGGAGCGCGCGCTGGCGATCCGCGAGAAGGCGCTCGGCCCCGACCACCCCGACATCGCGACGAACCTCAACAACCTCGCGAACCTGCTCTTTGACCAGGGCGATCTCGCCGCCGCACGCCCGCTTCACGAGCGCGCGCTCGCGATCCGCGAGAAGGCACTCGGCCCCGAGCACCCGGACACGGCGACGAGCGTCAACAACCTCGCGAACCTCCTAAACACCCACGGCGACCTCGCCGCCGCACGCCCGCTCCACGAGCGCGCGCTGGCGATCCGCGAAAAGGTGCTAGGTCCTGAGCATCCCGCAACCGCATCAGGGCTCAACAACCTCGCCGAACTGCTGCTGGCCCAGGGCGATCTCGCCGCCGCACGCCCGCTCCACGAGCGCGCACTCGCGATCCGCGAGAAGGCGCTCGGCCCCGACCACCCCGACATCGCGACGAACCTCAACAACCTCGCGAACCTGCTCCTTGACCAGGGCGATCTCGCCGCCGCACGCCCGCTGTGTGCGCGCGCGCTGGCAATCGGCGAGAACGTCCTCGGCTCCGAGCACCCGCTCACCGGGCGGCTTCGGAGCAATTACGCCCGTCTGCTCCTTGCCGCCGGCGATCCCGCCGCCGCGCTGGCAGCTTCCGAGGCCGCGCTCGCCACGCACGAAAAATCCCTCGGACCAAACCACCCCTGGACCGCGGACTCCGCCCGCATCACGGCCGACGCGCTCGCCGCACTCGGCCGCACCGCGGAGGCCGAAGCCCTCCGCGCGCGCCACGCCCCGGGCGGCACCCCCTGACCGCCGACCGCGCCCCGCTGCTCCCGCCGTAGCCAGCCCACTCGCCCCGGCGCTCGTTGCGCGCGATAATCCCGAAATCGACGTTCGCGCGGCCGCCGCCGACGCAGGCGCCCGCTTCCAAAGCGGACCCCATTTCGCACGAGATGTCGCACCAGCTAAGGAGGTGTCGCGATGATGCGCCGGATCATGGCACTCGGATTCCTGTCCCTCGTCCTGCTGCCCGCTCACCGCCACGCACGCGCCGCGCCGGCGCACGAAACCTGGCAATGCGTCAGCAACACCTCCTCGCCCACCGACCCCACCTATCAGATCCTGCTTCGCCTCGCCGCCGACATCGGCAAGGCATCCGGCGGCCGGATCACCGTCCTCTGCCACCCGTCCGGCGCGCTCCCGATCAAGGCGGGCGACGTCGCCCAGGCGGTGAGCGAGGACGTGCTGCAGTTCGCGGTTGCCGACTCCCTTGCCTACAACAGCCTCGTTCCCGCCGCCGCCGTCATCTCCCTCCCGGGCCTCTTCGGCAGCGATGCCGCGCTCGACAAGGGGATCGCGGCGGTGATGCCGATGCTCAGGGTGCAGTTCGCCAAGCGGAACGCAACACTCCTCGCGGTCGCCAACTATCCCCTCCAAGTGCTCTGGAGCACGACGAAGCTCGTCTCCCTCGCCGACCTCAAAGGCATGAAGCTGCGTGTCAGCACCGCCCAGCAGGCGGAGTTCGCCGCGCGCTTCGGCGCCGTCCCCATCACGATGGGAATCGCCGACGTCGGGCCCGCGCTGCAGCGCGGCATCATCGAGGAACTCGTGACCGCGAGCTCCGGCGGCGGCCGAATCCTGCGCGACATCCTGCGCTACAACCTCCGCACCGGTCCCAACTATGTCTCGACGATGCTGATCGTGAACCGCCGCCGCTTCGATGCGTTGCCGAAGCCGTTGCAGGACCAGATCGCCCTCCTCACCGCCCAGGCGGCCCACGACATGACTTCCGTTCTCCGCGGCACCGAGGGCCAGTTGACGGCAGAGTTCGCGAAGCAAGGGATGGTCGTCACGCCGGGCACGCCCGAGGATGCCAAGCTGATCGCCGCGCGCATGAGCTCCTATTGGCCGCAATGGGCAGCGAGCAACGGCCCGGCCGCGAAGCAGGCGCTCTCGATCGTCGAGCAGGCGATAAAGGACTAGCCACACAAAAAAAGGCCGCACCACCCGGATCGCGCCAAATCCACGCTATCGCCGGCTGCCCCACCCGGATCGCTTCCGACGACGCTACGCGGCGGCAAGGGCTTTTCGCAAGCCCTCGGGATCGGCTTTGATGGCGCGCAACAACGTTCGCGCAGGCCCGCTGGGTTTCTTGGCGCCCCGCTCCCATTCCTGCACGGTTCGGACACTGAATTCGTAAGCGGCGGCAAACTGGGCCTGCGTCATCCCCGCAGCGCGCCGGATCGCGCGCACATCGATCTCCGGAGCCATGTCGGGCGCGGCGTCGGGATTGGATGCGATCTGCCGTGCGATGTCCTGGTCCGTCATCGCATCGATCGTCCTCCAGTCCGTCGCCGCCAGCGCATCGCGCGCCGCCTTACCCAAGGTTTTCGCCATAGCGCTTCACTTCTCGCTTGTTCGCCTTGCGCAGCGAGATCACCCGTCGCTCCGCGTCCCGCTCGACATAAACGCACACAAAAAGACGCTCATTGATAAGGCCAAAAGCCACCTCGCGAACCTCGTGGTAGTCAAAGCGATCATCAGTCGTGGACACCTGCGGCCCCGCGAACAGGACCTCGGCCAGTGCGAGGGAAACGCCATGCTTCGCGCGATTGACCTTATCCTTGGCCGGATCGAACACGTATCGCACACTCGCCGATATACGCCTCTGGCGTACAACCCGCAAGGAGTCCGGGCACCCGTCGCAACCCTCCCCCCTCCCGCGCGCGCCAGTCCCACCATCTCCCCCGGAAGCCGAGGGCGAAGCGCGCCCCGGCGCTCAAGCCTTCGAGGAGGCCTGCGAGCCCAGCGAGCCTCGCGCGACAGCCTCCTGGGCATCCACCCATGCTTCCACCGCGGCCGCCGCCCGCGGGAAATCCTTGGCAACATCTCGAAGCTTGTCCGGCGCCGCCCGCTCCAGGCCGCGCCCATGGATCGCGAGCATCGCACCCGCCGCCAGCCCGTCCGCCACTCGCCAGGCATCGCCGTCGTCGATGTCGATCTCGATGAGCCCGATCGTCTCGGCGTCCGGCGGCGGCGCGCGCGGGGCTGCGGCGAGATCGATGCGCCGGAGACGGCGGACCTCGAGGCCGGCCTCGGCGGCGATGCGCGGGATTTTCGCCACCGCGCCCAGGTTATAGTCGCGGTCGCGCCCCGGCAGCTGCTCCCATGCCACGAGCAGGTCGTGCGTCTTCGCCGCCTCGTCGCGCACCGGGCCGTAGCGCCATCCCACGGCAAGCAGGTCGAGGCTCCAGCGATGGTGCTCGGCACGCGCCATCCGCTCGATCTCCTCCGCCCGCAAGCTGGCGCCGGGCCCGGGCCCGGGCACGAGGCGGAACCCGGCATCGCGGAGCTTGACCGGAATATGATCGGCGGCCGCGCGGTTCTGGCGCCGGAATCGCTCCGCGAGCTGTTCCCAGGGCTTCGCGGCGGGTTTGTCGGGGCTGGGCTTGGACGCCAGGTAGTCCTCATGGACCGCGCGCGCCATCCGGTCGGCCTCCTCCTCGAACAGCTGCGCCGGCCCGACCAGCGAGGGCAGGTCGCCAAACCCCGCGAGCCGTTCGGGGCAGAGCGGCCGCTCCGCCATGCGCCCGAGCAGCTCGCGAAGGCCGCGCCGCTTGCGCGTGCGGACATGGATCGGGGTGGCGAAGCGGCGAAGCCGGTCGAGCGCATCGCGAAAGCCGACGGCGGCCTCGAGTGCCGCGTCGTCGTCGCCGAGTGCGACGATCACCGCGTCCGGCGGGCGGGCCGCCAGCTCCGCCGAGATCGCCTCCCAGTCGGTGACGCGGCCCTGCTCGTCAGGCGGCCCGAAATAGCCTGGCCTGGCCTTGAGATCGAGGAATTGCCGCCAGGGAGCGGCGTTCAGCACGGCGGCGCGCGCCTCGGCCTCGCCGTCGTAGGCGAGGACCTCCGCCCGCACGCCCGGCAGCGCGAAGGTCGAGAGGACGGCTTGGCGGAGGATGGCCGCACCCAGATCGCCGAGGCCGACCAGAACGATCCGCGGCCGCGCGCCGGCGGTGCGGGCGAACCCCGCATTCCCGAGCAATGCCCGTGCCGAAACCTCCTCGACCCTGAGCGGATGCACCAGCATCCCCGGATCGAAGACCGAAGCCGGCGGGGCCACCAGCGCGTCGATCAGCCAGGGCGCACGAACCTCCGGTCGCACCAGCAGCGGCGCCGGGCCGCCGCCTCCCGCGCCGCGCCCCGCGGCGCGCTCCCCCGCCGCCATGACGATGTCGAGATTGGTGGCGTCCGATCCCGTCGTCGCCACCAGCGCGCGCGCCCCCGCGATCCCCGCGCTGTCGAGCGTCTCCGCCCGGGTCGCGTCCGCGCTCAGCACCGGCACGCCCAGCCGGTCGCACTGGGCGATCGCCGCCGGCGCATCCTCGCGCGTGATCGCGACCACCTTGTGACCCTCGTGATTGAGGCGGTGGACGATCTCGAGCCCCGTTTCCCCGAGCCCGCATACCACCACGTGCCCGCGCAATGCCCGGGCCCGCGCAAGCTTCACGTCATGGCGGAAGTCCCGCACCGCGAGCTTGATGCTGCCCTTGACCGCCGCCCAGAGGACCACGCCGTACATCAGCGTCTGCGCCGCGACCAGGAGAGCGGGATCGTTCTTGTAGTCGATGCTCTCGCCGCCGCGGATCAGGAACAGCGAGCGGGCCACCGCGTCTCCGATCGAGTCCGGGTGGCACGCCAGCTTGGGACCGCACTGCTCGAAGCCGACGACAGCCAGCACCACCGCGACCACCCCGAGCGCGATCACCGGCAGCCACTCCCCGAGCCGGAAGATGCCAAGGCGAGGCATGGTCTTCTCGCCGCGCCCCTACTGCCCGAGAACCGTGATCACGCTCGGCGCCGGCAGCGTCTTCGCCGAGGTGTTGAGCGCCAGAAGCTGGAGCACGATCTCCATCACCTGCGACGAGCGGTCTGCCCCGGAGGGGTCGATCGACACGCAGTAGCGCGTGCCATTATAGACGGCGTCGATTTCGGCCCCGAAGCCGGTGCAGTTCTGGCGCACCCGGAACAGCACCTGGTTGTAGCCGGCCCCGGTCGGGACCGTCGGCGGCGAGCCCATGTTGACCCCTCCGATATTCAACTCGCCCCGCGCCAGCTCGCCAAGATAATAGATGATGCCTTCGACCGAACGGATGGTGACTTCGATACGCAACCTGACGGTCTGAAGCTCGCCGCCTCCCGTCCGAACCGCGAGCGCGAACCGGGTCGCCGGCTCCGCGTAGCCGTTCTGCTCCGCCGCCCTCATCCGCACATAAGGCGAGGCCCCGCAGCGCGCGGCGGCCGCATCCAGCGCGGCGTCCGCCGGCGTCGCCGGAAGTCCCTCGATCTCATCGCCCGCCGCCAGCACGCCGAGCTTGGCAAGCATCTCGCTCGCCGCCTTCAGATTCACGTTCGGCTCGTTTGTGTCGATGCAGAACCGGCTCTGCTGGGTCGTCTGCTGCAGGCGGAAATACTCGCTCACGCCGCGGCGGGCGAGGTCGGCGCGCTCGCTCGGCGTGAGATCGGGGTCGGTCGCCGGCGTGAAGCGCTTGAGTTCGGCACCCTCCGCCAGCGGTCCAAGCGCGCGCAGGCTGGCGATGTCGCTGGCCGCGATCGGCGGTCCGACATTGGTCAGGGTCTTCGCCACCTCGGAGCGGAGGCCGAGATCGGCAAACGCCGCGACCAGAGATTCGAAGTCCGAAAAATGGCCGTCCACGGAGTCGTTGTAGAACGCAAGCGGAGAGCGGTTCCCACCCTCTATATCGACCCGGTTGATCACCAGCGTGAGCAGCAGCGCCTCCGGGAATCCTTGCTCCAGATAATAGTCGATGCTGGTGATCGGAATCGGCGAGAGGATGCCCTGGTAGAATTCCTGCGTGTCGAGATTGGCGACCGTGAAGGCCTGGGTGCCGGAGGCCGTAGCCGCCGGAACGGCCGTGTCGGCGCGGCCGAAGGTGGGCGGGGTCGCGTTGAAGGGCAGCGTGAAGGCGAGGGTGCCGGAGACTGTGGCCTGGCCGGTGACCTGCGTGAAATCGGAGAATTGCAGAGGCTCGCGATAGGCGGAGCGCATCACGTTGAGCATCAATTGGCTCTCTTTGATGGTCTCCGCCTGCTGGTTGTAGGTGGTTGCGCGCGAGCTGAAGCTGTCCACGGCCGCGCAGCCTGCGAGCCCGAGCAGCACAACCAGGACGACCGGCTCCCATCGCCGCCTTGTTCCCATCACGTCGTCCCCGTTGCCTCCGGCGGCGCCAATTGTAACGACCGTGGCACGGCGCTCTCTTTTCCCGCAAGACCATTGCGGAGAGTTAAGGACCCCCTCGCGAACGTGTGAAACCGGGACGGGCGATTTTGCGCCGCACACGAAAAGAAGGCGGCACCACGCGGATGCCGCCTCTCGAGTTCGGCGCCGCGGGGGCGGCGCGTGATCGGGGGGAGGAAACATGGAACCGGCAACGCTCGGTCCCATCCGCAACATTAACCCCCGTCCCTTGCCAAACCCTTACCAGGCACGCCTCCGCACCCCTCCGGCCACCAATCTCAACCCCCCGCCCGCCGCCCACAACCACTACGTCAACGACGAACCGCCCGATCTCCCCATTTCACCTTAGAACTCACTTCCAACGTCTTGCTTTTTCTTCTCCCACCGCCCACAATCCACGCCCATGGCGCTTCCCGCCCGACACGCCTGGGCCTTGCTTCTCCTGCTCGCCCTCGCCTCCTGCGGCGGTGGCAGCCGCTACGCCGCCATCGGCACGCCCACCAGCCTCACCTGCGTCCCCTACGCCCAGGAGGTCACCGGCATCTCGCTCACTGGGGACGCCTACACCTGGTGGCGCGAGGCCGCCGGCCACTATCCCCGCCTCCACCGCCCCGTCGCCGGCGCCGTCCTCGTCTTCCGCCCGACCGATGCGATGCCGCTCGGCCATGTCTCGGTCGTCACCGCCATCCTCTCGCCCCGCGAAATCCTCGTCGAGCACGCCAACTGGGTCCCCTACCGCATCACCGCGGACCAGCCCGTGATCGACGTCTCCCCCGCCAATAACTGGTCGCGCGTGCGCGTCTGGTACCCCCCGATCGACGCCCTCGGCACCAGCGTTTTCCCGGTCTACGGCTTCGTCCTGCCCGACCCTCAAGCGACGCTTGCCCGCGTGGGCTCTTGAGGGTGACAATGCCCCTCGGGAGGCTTAAGTAACGAGCCGGTCGGCCTGGAGGTGAGCCTCCGGTGGAGGAACAATGGGTAGCTTGAGCATCTGGCACTGGATGGTGGTGCTGCTGGTCGTGCTGCTGCTCTTCGGCAGCGGCAAGGTCAGCACCCTGATGGGCGACTTCGCCAAGGGCATCAAATCCTTCAAGAAGCACATGGCGGAGGACGAGCCGGAGGACAGCTCGATGGCGGCGAGCGCCGAGCGCCCGCCCGGCTCGATCCCGGGCCCCAGCGCCTCGACCGCCAACCGCTCGAAGGCCGAGACGCACGCGCAATAGCCTCGCGCGCGCGCGCGAGATGGGCCAGATCGTGGGTACGAAGCAGCCGGGCTTTCGGCTCCCTCGGGCCGGTTGATGCGAAGCGTTTCCCTCGGTCCGCGGGGGCCCCTCGTCCCCGCGATCGGGCTCGGCTGTATGGCGATGTCCGGCCTCTACGGCCCCACGGACGACCCCGCCCAGCTGGCCCATCTCGATAGCGAAATCCCCGCCCCCATGAGAGTCTCGCCATGACCGAGCTCACCGAACGGCTCGCCGAGTACGGCGCCGCCGAGCGCACCCGCCCGCTCCCCGACCCCGTCCGCCACCACGCCAAGCGCGCCCTGATCGACTGGTTCGCAACCCTCCTGCCCGGCTCGCGCCTTCCCCCCGCAACCCTCCTCGCGCGCGCGCTCGCCGACGAATCCCGCCCCGACGGCGCCATCGTCTATTCGTCCCCTGGGTCCACCTTCAAATGCGCGAGCCTCCGCTCCGCCGCGCTCATCAACGCGACCGCCGCCCACACCGTCGAGTTCGACGATATTTTCCGTGACGCCGTCTATCATCCCGGCTGCCCGGTCATCGGCGCCGCCCTCGCCGCCGCCCAGGCCCGCGGCGCCGACGGCGAGGCGCTGTTGCGCGCCATCGTCGTCGCCTACGAGATCTCGACCCGCATCGGCCTTGCCGTGCAGCCCTCGCACTACCGTTTCTGGCACACCACCGGAACCATCGGCACCTTCGGCGCCGCCGCCGCCGTGGCCTCGATCCTCAAGCTCGATCCTACCCCCTTCGCCCATGCGCTCGCCAACGCCGCGACCTTCGCCGCCGGCCTCCAGCAGGCCTTCCGCTCGGACGCGATGTCCAAGCCCCTCCATCCCGGCCACGCCGCCGAAGCCGGCGCGCTCGCAGCCCTCGCCGCCGCCGAGGGCGTCACCGGCGCGCTCGACGTGCTCGACGGCCCCGCCGGCTTCGGTGCCGCCATGTGCGAGAAGCCGGACTGGTCGCTGGCACTCGCCGGCCTCGGCGAGCGCTACAACATCACCGTCATGACCTTCAAGAATCACGGCTGCTGCGGCCATATCTTTGCCGCCATCGACGGCATGCTCGAGCTCAAGCGCCAATACAACCTCACCCCCTTATCGATCGCGCGCGCCCGCATCGGCAGCTATCGCGCCGCCCTCGACCTCACCGACCGCCCCCGCGTCGCCACGCCCTTCGAGGGCCGCTTCAGCACCCAGTTCTGCGTCGCGAGCGCCCTCGTCCACGGCAGCGTCCGCCTCGACGCCTATTCGCCCGAACGCCTCGCCGATCCGGAGGTCCAGTCCCTGATGAAGCACATCGCGATCGCGCTCGATCCCGAATGCGACGCCGCCTTCCCCCACCGCCGCTCCGCCATCGTCGAGGTCGAAACGACCGACGGAAGA
This sequence comes from uncultured Pseudomonadota bacterium, assembly GCA_963745975.1. Taxonomy (GTDB): domain Bacteria; phylum Pseudomonadota; class Alphaproteobacteria; order Acetobacterales; family Acetobacteraceae; genus JAKAWQ01. The sequence goes on along the minus strand of CAVUZJ010000002.1, from coordinate 60,392 downwards.
ACGCTCCGCCACCTCCAGCCCACCCGCAAAGGCGATCCCGAGGCCCCGCTCTCGGACGACGAGCTCGCCGACAAATTCTTCGAGCTCGCCGTGCCCGTCATCGGCCACCCGGCCGCCAACGCCCTCATCGCTTCGATCCGCACCCTCGGCCCCGGCGCTCCGGTTGATTTCCTCAGCGAGAGCCCCCGCCCCGCCCTCGCCGTCGCCTGAACCCGATGGCCCGCCACCACATCCCCGCGACCCCCAAGACCATCCATTGGGGCATGTTCGACGCGGCCCTCCCGCCCATCGCCACCATCCGCTCGGGCGACACTGTCACCTTCGAATGCGTCTCCGGCGGCCCGGAGGTGATGCCCCCGCCCGCCTCCGGCCTCGCCGTCCCGCCCGCACTCGCCGCGATCCACGCCGCCAACCCGCCCCGCCTCGGCGGGCACATCATGACCGGCCCCGTCGCCATCGAACAGGCCGCGCCCGGCGACATGCTCGAGCTGCGCATCGAGGAGATCACCCTCGGCGCCGACTGGGGCTTCTGCGGCTTCCGCCCCCTCGCCGGCACGCTGCCCGAGGACTTCCCTAAGCGCTATCTGAGCCACATCCCCGTCGATCGCGCCAAGAAGACCTGCCTCCTGCCCTGGGGCACCGAGCTTCCGCTCGCTCCCTTCTTCGGCGTCATCGGCGTCGCCCCACCCGCCGCCTACGGCCGCATCTCCACCGTCGAGCCCCGCGAGCACGGCGGCAACCTCGACAACAAGGAGCTCACCGCCGGCGCCACGCTCTTTCTCCCCGTCCACCATCCAGGTGCCAACCTCTCGGTCGGCGACGGCCACGGCGTGCAGGGCGACGGCGAGGTCTGCATCAACGCCCTCGAGATCTGCCTCACCGGCACCTTCACGCCGATCCTGCACAAGAACCCGCCCGGCGCGCGCACCCCCCTCCTCGCCTATCCCCGCGCCGAAACACCCACCCACTTCATCAGCATGGGGCTCAACCAGGACCTCGATCTCGCGATGAAGCAGGCGCTCCGCCAAATGATCGCCTTCATCACCGCGCGCAGCAATCTCTCGCCCGAGCAGGCCTACCAGTTCTGCTCGCTCGCGGTCGATTTTCACGTCACGCAAACGGTGAACGGCGAGAAGGGCGTGCACGGCATGCTGCGCCGGGGCCTTCTCTTCTAAAGGCCGCTCGGCTATATGCCCCCGCCGCCCGGAGTGTAGCTCAGCCTGGTAGAGCACTGTGTTCGGGACGCAGGGGCCGGAGGTTCAAATCCTCTCACTCCGACCAATCTTTTTAATAACTTAGCCGGTTTGCACACAGTGGAGGGCGGTTCAATTGAACCGTTCTCCTACTGGGTCGAGAAGACCTGCAGGGCCTTTCGTTAGCCACGGAAGAACCTTGTTGTGTGCTGTAGTCTAAATTAAGACACTCAAACACATCATGCTGAAGCAATCGGTTCGGGCACTGTTCTCTGACCATCGGAGCAACGCCACTCGGCGAGGAATTGCATTCGAGTTCTCATTAGAGGAGTGGGTTGATTGGTGGAGGGAATCTCGTGGCTCTGGATGGAAGGATCTGCGCGGATGTCGACGCGGACAATACTGCCGGCCCCCTGTCGTTTGAGGCTGGTGAAACGGTAACGCGGGCCATTCTTTGTTGCTGCATACGGCGTCCGTCGGGCATACGGGCACGAGGGTCGCGCTTAGCCTGCCGCTCGTGTGCGGGCATGACGCGCTTGAGCCCACCGGCGGCGAAAGTGATCGGCTCGCTTGGGAGCCTGGCGGGCGTGGATCGGCCGACCTTAGTCAATTTGGGCCACCCCTGGCATCGCGCTCATCTTGCTTGTACTTGCTTGGACTTGCGTTGTTAGCCTACCTGGTGGATGCGATGAGGGTACGAAAATGGAAAAATTTGTGACGTTCCTAGCGACCCAAATGGCGCATCGCCATTACACTTTTCTAGCACTACTTTGGCACTTGTACGATCACGTGGCAGTTGTGTACCGGACTGGGATTTAGTGGAGTATGCGCTGTGTCCCGGACGAGCGACATTGGTGGGGATCTTGATGGGTGGCTGACGCCGTTCCTCGGGGTGATGGGGCGCAGCACGCGGAGCAAATGGGCGCCGCTCTACCTGCGAGGACTGCTGGGGCCGGACGGAGCAAAGAGCGTGCAGCCGATCGCGGCTCGGCTTGGCCTTTCGGGCCACGACCAGCTGCACCATTTCGTCAGCAGTCCGGCGTGGGATGACGCCCCGCTCTGGCGGGTGCTCGCGGAGCGAGCGAACCGGCTGGTTGGTGGCGACGACGCGGTGCTGGTGATCGACGACACGGCGCTGCCGAAGAAGGGCACGGCCTCGGTCGGGGTGGCAGGGCAATACTGCGGTGCCCTGGGCAAACAGGCCAACTGTCAGTCGCTGGTGTCGTTGACCTTGGCACGGCGCGAGGTGCCCGTGCCGATCGGGCTGCGGCTGTTCCTGCCAACCGTCTGGACCGACGATCCGAGCCGTTGCGCCACGGCGGGTGTGCCGGAGGTGGCGCGCAGCGCGCAAACCAAGCCGGAGATCGCACTGGCCGAGATCGACCGGCTGATGGAGGCTGGACTGCACTTCGGCTGTGTGCTGGCGGATGCCGGATACGGCAGCGGGGCTCCCTTCCGCCGGGGGCTGAGCGAGCGCGGTCTGCTCTGGGCGGTCGGGGTTCCCCGCACCCTGAAGGTCTTTACGACCGGCGTGGGGTTGCGTCGTCCCCAAGCGCCGACAGGCCGCCCGCGACAGCATGCCGTGCCGAGCGAAACGGCCCAGGGTGCCGCCGATGTCCTGGCCGGATGTCTCTGGCGGCGCGTCGCCTGGCGGCAGGGCACCAAGGGCGCGCTCGCCGCCCGCTTCGCCGCCATCCGGATACGCGTGGCCGACGGACCGCGCACTCCCCGCCACGGTCACCTGCCCGGCGAGGAAGTCTGGCTCATTGGCGAATGGCGCAGCAGCGGCGAGCGCAAATACTATCTCAGCAATCTGCCAGTTCGCACCTCACTGCGGCGTCTGGCCGCGGCAATCAAGGCGCGCTGGGTGTGCGAGCAGGCACACCAGCAGCTCAAGCAGGAACTCGGGCTCGACGATTTCGAGGGCCGATCTTGGACCGGCCTACACCGACACGCGCTCATGACCTGCATCGCCTTCGCCTATCTCCAGCACCTGCGCCTCAAGGCCGCCGGCCGGGGGAAAAAATCTGCCACCGAACGCACCACCGCCACGACCGACACTCCCTGAATTGCGCCGGGCCATCAGCGCCCGTCTGTTCGCGCCGCTACAACCCCCGTCGCGCTGCCCGCACTGCCATAAGCGGCTACGCTCGCTCATCTATAAAATGCCAAAGTAGTGCTAGCTTCAGGACCCATTAAATTTCTTGCTTCGGCTCGGGGTAGTGTGATTTTGGAGATGGCGGGACTAAACAGCCTATCGGCCAGGGCATGAGCTGGGGCGCGTGCTTTGCAACAGTGGGGTGTGGGAGGTCGAGCTCAAGCCTCCGAGCCGTTAGCTTGAGGAATTGATGGTCGAGGCTTTCTCGATCCGCGGCCTCGGGCGCCGGGCCGATAGCTGGGAGCGCGACCCGCCGTTTCCGCACAGTCCAAGCTATGCGAACGCGATCCGGACATACTGGCAGAACCTGGTCGACGGCTACCCGAAGGGCGCGGACGGCCATCCGGTTACCGATTTTGCCACGTGGTTCCATGCGAACCGGGCGACGCTCGATGGCGATAATCGTCTCAACAAGAACCTAAGGACCCGCGATTGTAGCAACTTCGGGAGAATTCGAGCGTGACAAGCGCTGCGTTGAGGATATGGGCGCGGTCAATCGATAGCCAGCCCGATGCGCGTTACCGATCGAAGCATACCTGACCTTTTGGCAGATAAGGTGTGCGGAAGTCTCCGCGCCGGGCACCCTTCAGGTACGGCTGAAGGAACTGCTCGGGATTGCCTGATTCGCTACCTTGCGAGACAACCCTCTGCCGGCCGGCCTGTTCTCTCGTACCCGCCATCGTTCATGGGTGATTCGGGTTTTCAAAGCATTTTCGTATCAACCAAGTACGATTGCAGGTAGTAGATTGGATTTCGCCTAGAATGGCGGGAAGTTTTCGTCGGAGGGCCTTGGATGAATTTCCCTCGACGGTACCAAGTCGCCGAAGGGCAGATCGCCCGAACCCAGCCTTTCCTGTTCCCTGCGGATGAGGGGGGCGACGTCGGCGAGAATCTGGGACTCCACTGAGCGAGGATTACCAGGTGCCCGCGACGTTCTCCTGTACGATCAAAGAGATCACGACCGAGGTGGAGCCGATCGCGATCGTCAACAGGCCGACCGTCGATGCGGCCGACGTCGAGGGGCCGCGGAAGCAGCCTGAATTCGATTGGATATGCCCAACCGTCGCTGCGGCCGCAGATGGGCCACAGCGCCCACCGCCGACGATGCGGTGCTGCTAGCACCTCTGCGCCGGGAATGACGTGATCAAGAAACTCCGAGACGATTGGTCGGGGTGAGTCCAGTGTTTTCGCGCGGACAGTTGAGAGAAACCGTCGATCCGTGGCACCTATCGGGGCTGGACCTCCATGCGCACGGATTGCCAGCGATGCGGCTTGCGCAAGTGCCCGGAGCCGGTTCGTCATGCCGGACGAACTGAAAGGCGGGACCGCAGAGGCGGGCGGCGCGGTGCCCGGGGCGAAGGCACTTTGCCTTAACATGATCGTCAAGAACGAGGTGACGAACCTCGCGCGCTGTCTCGGCTCGCTCGCAGGGCATATCGCGTGCTGGGTGATCGGCGATACGGGCTCGACGGACGGCACGCAAGACTTCGTGCGCGACTTCTTCGGGGGCCGCGGGATCCCGGGCGAGCTGCACAGCTTCCCGTTCGAGAACTTCGAACAGGCGCGCAACGAGGCGCTGAAGCGTGCCTACGCCTCGCCCCTTCGCTTCGATTACCTGCTGCTCGCGGACGCGGATATGGAGCTGGTCGTCGAGGACGCCGATTTCCGGAACGGGCTCGAGGCGCCCTGCTACGACGTCCTGCAGCGGTCCGGCATCAGCTATTGGAATCCGCGCCTCGTCCGCCGCGACGCCGCGGTGCGATATCGCGGCGTCACGCACGAGTACCTGGAGGTGGCAGGCGGCGAGAGCCGGCAGCTGCACGGGGTTTGGTACAAGGACCATGCCAGCGGATCGAACCGGGCCGAAAAACTCGAGCGCGACGTCCGACTTCTGCGCGAAGCTTTGCGCCGAGAGCCGGAGAACGCGCGCTACTGGTTCTATCTCGCGCAATCCTACAAGGATGCCGGGCAGACGGCGGAGGCGGCGGACGCCTATGCCAAGCGGGCCGCGATGGGCGGTTGGGACGAGGAGGCGTGGTACGCGCGGCTGCAGGAGGCGAGGTGTCGGCGCGATCTCGGGGACGAAGGCGGCTTCCTCAGGCAGGCGGTGGCGGCGTTCAACCAGCGCCCGCATCGCGCCGAACCGCTCTACGACCTCGCGCGGTTCTACCGCGTGCGCGGCATGCACGAGGCGAGCGTCCTCTTCGCAGAGGCGGGCATGGCGCGGGGGCGGCCCGAAGGCGACGTGCTCTTCATCGAGGATTTCATCTATCAGGCGGGCCTGATGGAGGAATTGTCGATCGCGGCCTATTATTCGAGCGACCAGGCGTGCAAGGAGCGCGGGTTCGCGGCGTGCGACTGGCTGGCGCTCAATCGTAATGTCCCTCCCTCGTCGCGCGGCCTGGCGCGGCAAAACCTCGGCTTCTATGTCGGGCCCGCCGAGACGATCATGCCCTCGGTGCAGATGCGCCGGGTGGGTTTCACGCCTCCCGAGCTGTATCACGCGATGAATCCGTCGGTGGGGCGGCGGGGCGACGATATCCTCATGATCCAGCGCACGGTCAATTTCACGCTCACGGAGGACGGCACGTATCACACCCCGGAGGGAGCGCCGGTGAATACGCGGAATTTCCTGCTCCGGCTCAGCGCGGAGCTGGAAATCGAGTCGGCGGCGGAAATCCTCCCGCCCGAGGACCTGCCGGCGCCCGCTTTCGATCTCGTGCTCGGGTTCGAGGATGCGCGCCTCTTCGCATGGCGCGAGCAATTGTGGTGCGTGGCCACGGTCCGGCAATTGACGCGGGAGGGCTGGTGCGAGCAGGTGCTGGCGCGGATCGGCGAAGGCGAAGGCGGGACGTTGCGGCTCGCCGACTGGCGCGTGCTCAAGGCCGAGGCTCCACGGCAGAACGAGAAGAACTGGATGCCGGTTGTCGCCGGAGAGAGCCTCAGATTCATCCGCCTCTCGGATCCGACGCATATCGTGGACGAGGCGGCGCGCACGGTGAGCGAGAGCACGCCGGCGATTGCCGGCGAGAACTTCCGGGGCGGCTCGCAGGCGATCGAATTCGACGGCGGCCGGCTTGCCATGATTCACGAGGTCTTGAGGGGCGAACGCGAGGGGCAGCGCGTCTATCGCCATCGCTTCGTCTGGTTCGACGCCTTGGGCGTGCTGCGAACGGCGAGCCGGCCCTTCTTCTTCCGGAACAAGCGGCTAGAGTATGCCGCCGGGCTGGCGTGGCATCCCGATCGCGAGCGGCTGATGGTTTCGTTCGGCGCCGATGATCGCGAGGCGTGGATCGCAACCATCGATCCGGCCGAGGTACGCGCGGCCCTGATGGCGTGCAAGGCGGCGGTCACGCGCTGACGGCGGTGGGGGAGCTGCGGTCCCGGTTCCGCTTGCGGGTCCTTGTTGTGGGAGGAGGCGCGGAGCATGAAGCGGCACCTTCTTGGCGCGATATTCGGGGCGTTGGTGCTGACGGCACCGGCCCTGCTGGCCACGCCGCGGGCGGCGCCCGCGACAGCCATGCCCGATTTTGTCGCCACCGATGCCACCGAATGCACGGTCCTGCGGGCGGCGTTGCTCCGTAACGATCGTGCCGCTCTCGCGGCGATCTCGGCGTACATCATGGCCGCCGCCAAGCAATATGGGGAAGCGTATACCGCGATGACGGGCCGGAAGCCGGGCGCTCCGCTGAATCTGGTCGGCGCGGCGCTCGACGGGATGGCGAGGACCTACTGCCCTTTGTTTCCGACACTTACGATACACAGGGTCGTGACGCAGACCTACTCGGCCACGGTCGCCGAAATTGTTGCTCTGCGCGCGTTCAGCGCCCGCTAGATTTAGCATTGCGGCTCGCGGATCCGTCATCATCGGGGCGGGCGCGGCCCGACGGAGGGGGAATGTTTACGTTCCATAATGACAAGGCGCTGGACGGAATGAACAGATTTTCCCGGCCTGCCATCGCAGAGGGCTTCGAGTTCGGGCTCTTCGTGCTGGACTCGGGGATGCCGCACAGATACCTTGTTCGCGATCGATCTCGCCGGCACCGGCGATTTCGCGGACGCAGGCCGGGATGAACCGCTCGACGTTCCTTGCGCTCTTTGGTGCATTCCTTGCGGTTGGGCCGGTCTCGGTGACCGATAGCGACGCGCAAGCGCCCACTCCCTGGCCAAATCTCCTTACGGGGCCCTTGGAACTCGGGGGCGAGTGGGGGGGATGGGACCCGCGAGATGCCGGTGTCGTCATCTCGCGGATGCGGGAGGCTTGCCTCTCCGGGCTTCGTCTCGTCTCGGATGAGCAGCCGCGCCAGCTTCGGGTCGACGAGCACCATTCTGGCCCTCCGCACATCTGGCTGCATACGGAGCAGCCCGATCTCGGCTGGGTCGCCGTCGACTTCGCGCAGCTTGCCTGGATTCAGCTCGCCTACCAGTTCGGGCACGAGCTGGGGCACGTGCTCTGCAATAGCTGGGTCTGGAAAGCGGAGCTGACGCCGCCGACGCGATGGCTCGAGGAAGCGATGGTTGAGGCTTTCTCGATCCGCGGTCTTGGGCTGCTTGCGGACAGTTGGGAGCGTGACCCGCCTTTTCCGCACAACGCCGGCTATGCAAAGGCGATCCGGGCTTATCGACAGAACCTGATCGAGGGTTACCGAAAAGGGCCCGACGGCCGGCCGGTGAGCAATCTTGCCGAGTGGTATCATGCGAACCGGGCGACGCTCGACCGCGACCACGGTCTCAACAGGAACGAGGGGCCGGCGATTGTGGCGATCCTGGCCGAGTTCGACCGCGACAAGCGTTGCGTCGAGGATATGGGCGCGGTCAATCGCTGGCCGGGGCGGTGCGGGATACCGGTCGAAGAATATTTGGCGGTCTGGCGGGTGAGCTGCGCGCAGCTTTCGGCGCCGGGCGCGCTGCCGGCGCGGCTGAAGACGCTGCTCGATGTTGCGTGAGCCGGAGCGCAGGGCGTCGGGCCAATGACTCTTTGCATCGCGGCGGCCTGCCGCCACGAAAGCCACGCTGCGGTCGTTACCTGCGCCGATTGGCAAATCACGGGTCCATCCACCGCCGCAGAGGACTATTACAAGCTGCGCCATTACCCGCATGCCACGATCATGATTAGCGGCGAGCTCGGTGCCGCCGACGCGTTTTGTTTCGACCTGTACGAGGTGGTCAGAGAACTGGACGAGATTGCCGGATCCAAGAGCGATTTCGAACCGCGTATTGGCCAGTACCTTGCCAAGCTGCGAGAGGCTGTCGTTCGCCGTAAGCGGCTACGCGCGGAGCACCATGTTGCTATGACCTACGGGATTTCATTGGATCGGTTCTACAAGAAAGGGTCCAAGCTGATGCGAAAGGAGATCTATAAGAAGATATTGACCGAGATACAACAGATCGGTTTGGACGTGGACACGATCATCGTCTATTCCGGCGATCGCGATCTTCTCATTCTGCGGACCGGGAAATGGGGCGGCGTGTTCTGGGAAAGAACCTATGTGGCGATCGGGTCCGGCGCACCGATGGCGATGGCCGTTCGTTGCCAGGCACCGCATGACAAGAACATGCAACTGATGCCGTGCCTTATACGGGTGCTGGAGGCGAAGATTGCCGCCGAGCGTGATCCTTATGTCGGCAGGAACACGTCGCTCGGGGTCATCCTGCAGGACGGGCGGCGATACGATGTGAGCGACGAGGGCTGGAGCTACCTGATGGGCAAGGTGAGGCCGCCGGCCGCTCCAGCGATTGGCGGGGACTGGGAGGACGTGCCGGTGCTCGGAAAGGCGCTCGCCGAGAGCGAACGCGAAGAGGCGCGGCAGACCATCGACCGATGGGCGCCGGGGCGCGAGTGACAAGGGGCATTGCACGTACGAGGGGCGGGATAGCGGGGATTTGAAGGCTGCGAGTGTTCGGATGAAGACAATCGGCCTCTGCATGATCGTGAAGAACGAGTCCCGCGTGATCTTGCGGTGCCTCGATAGCGTGCGGCCGCTGGTCGATTACGTGCTGATCGAGGATACCGGCTCGACCGACGGCACTCAGGACATCATCCGGCGCTATCTGGAACGCGAGGGTCTCTTAGGTGAGGTCTTCGATGAGCCGTGGCAAGACTTCGCGCACAACCGCTCAATAGCTCTGGCACGGTTGCGCGAGAGGGCGGAGATCGACTACGCATTCATCATCGACGCTGATGACGTCCTCGTGTGTGACGAGAGCTTCTGCGCGGCCGGTTTCAAGAAAGGGCTCTCGAAGGATATCTATCTCGTACCCTTCCATGACGGTGCTGTGGTTCACGATCGGCCGCAGATCTGCAGCAATCGAATGGAGTATCGCTACCGCGGAGTGGTGCACGAGTTTCTGGAGGGGCCGAAGGAGGGGTCCTCCGCTCTTGCCACTGGATTCCACATCAGCTCCCGCGTGGAGGGTGCCCGCAGCCAGGATCCCGACAAGTACCGGAAAGATGCGGGAATCCTGCTAGGTGCGTTGGAGACGGAGCAGAATCCGTTCCTCCGGTCACGTTACACGTTTTATTTGGCGCAGAGCTGGCGGGACGCGGGCGAGAGCGAGAAGGCGCTCGCCGCCTATCTCACCCGAGCGGAACTCGGTTTCTGGAAAGAGGAGATCTTTGTAAGCCTCTACAACGCTGCGCGACTGAAGGAGACGCTCGGCCATCCTGACTTTGAGATTATCGGGATGCATCTGCGCGCGTACGAAACCTGTCCCCATCGCGCGGAGGCGCTCCACGGCGCGGCGCGGTATTGTCGAGCTACTGGGAAATTCCAGCAGGGCTACATGATCGCGAGGCAAGGTCTTGAGGTTGAGAGGCCTAATACGGGTCTCTTCATCGAGCCGTGGATTTACGACTACGGCCTGCTGGACGAATTGGCAGTTAATGCCTATTGGGCCGGGCGGTACGACGACTGCCTCCGTGCGTGCGAGCGGTTGCTCCAAGAGGGAAGATGTCCGAAAGATATGCGTCCGCGTGTGGCGGCGAACGCCGAATTCGCGCGGAACCAGCTGGCATTGCAGGCTTGAGGCCGCGAATCCGGGCCCGGCCCCGCCCGCGGATCCAAGGCGCGGGCTGTTGATGAAGCAGTTACAGGTGCCGACGCGGCGCGCATCCTCGAATGCCGTTAGCTCGGCCCGGCGGCATTCATGCTTGCAACGTTTCGCTGACATGGCGACGATCCGGCCGGGCCAGAACCCGATCTCTTCTCCACGTGATCCAGCCAGCGCATGAGCAGCGTTGTCCACGTACTGGGCCTGGCCCACGCGATCCCTCGCGAAGATTACCTCACCTGCGCGTTCACCGCCAAGGTATTGTTGTTTCCTGACGTGATCCAGCCGTTCGGCTGGGATGTCATCGAATACAGCAATGAGGGCTCGGCTAGTAAGAGTCCGGGGCAGTACACTCGAATGTTGTGCTATCGACGCGAAAAGATTTGTGCGTACGATGACATAGCGCACGGTCACTCGTTGATCCGTCCTGCGCGACGCGAGGCGAACCGCGCCGGTAGCTGATCATGCGTCTAGGTTTGTGGTTCTCGCGACGGACAAGATGATTGCGCTGCCCCCGGAATAGAGGAGCGGCAAGGTGCTGGCTGGGGCTGCCGGCCTGCCTGTTCGATTCGGCGTCGCGCACGCGACCGGCGCTGGCGGCGCCGCGGCTGCGACGCCCTACCGCTGATCTCGCCTCGCCGGGCGCCGGGGCAGGTGCGTCCGCGGGCGCCCTTCGCTTACGTCCCTACTCGGCTTCAAGCCTTCGGCTTGGATGAGCGCCGTTCTGCGGGTTCCGTCGCGGCCCGCGGCCACCGGCCCACAGTTAGGGGTCGGGATGAATGACCGGAAGCGGCCCCGTTGCGCGACAGGGGCCAACCGTATCCGGCGGGCCCGACCGCCGAAGACGGGCCCGGGAGGATCGAAATAATCGAAAGAATAGGGTATACGCGAAGTAGGCAGCGTGAAGAAGCAAGGTTGGCTCGGTGGCCCGTGAGCATCAAACTAGCGCCAGTGGCGCCTTGGGTCTGCCCGTGAGGACTGCCGGGGTCCCCGCATCGCGGTGTGGCTGGCAGACCGGCGAAGACGCCGCCCACCGTTCGCGCCCGATTTGCCCTCGACCCGGTGCGTGTCTGCCATGGTTCGGGAGCCGTTCGGTCGGAGCCGCTTCTCTCTCGCCCCGGTCCGCGTCCGATGGCACAGGGCCATGGCCGTACCGTGTGTCCGGTCGGATGCAACGGTTCAGGCCGGCAGATTTGAGATCGGCATCAGATGGCGCGTGCCCAGATGAGTGAAACTCAACGACCTAAAAAGGTCGAGGCCGAGGCCACCCCGCAGGGCGAGCCCTCGTCAGTCGTCCACAGGTATCCGAGTGATGGGAATACACTTGGACGCATCTTCGAAGCGAGCTTTTTGGCCCGTGATCACGAGAAGGCGGGCGAAACGACTGAGGCACTCAAATGCTTTGTCGAGCGTGCGGAAATCGGCCATTGGTCCGACGAGGTGTTCGTAACTCTCTATCGCGCAGCTCAGTTGATGGAGGTTATAGGTCGGCCCATCGATGAAGCCATCGCCGCATATCGCCGCGCATCAGAAGCGGCGCCGAGCCGTGCGGAAGGTTACTACGAGGCGAGCCGAGCGGCCCGCGAGGAAGCCGGGCGCGAACGGGATAGGGGTTCGGTTCGCTGGGTGAATCGATACGAAGAGGGCTACGAATACGCACGTTGCGGACTGATGGTAGCGCGTCCGCAAGAGGGCCTGTTTGTTCGAGGATGGATCTATGATTACGGACTTTTGGATGAATTCTCAGTCTGCGCATATTGGATAGGGCGCCATCAGGACTGTTTCGACGCCTGTAAACGCCTCCTAGCCGAAGGGCACTTACCCCAGGCAGAACGGCATCGCGTGGAGGGCAATCTGACCGCGTCGGCAGAGGCCTTAAAACTCCGCCAAGCGGATGACGAGAACCCGTTAGCAGCGAAAGGCCCTAAGTCAAGCTCTCTGGAGTTGATTGAGGTTGTTGATAGCGTCGAGGGTGATCCCATTGAGCTTGTCCTGGTCTGCGGCCCATGGGGCAGCGGGACGTCTGCCGTTTCTGGTTGCTTGGAACTTTTAGGAGTGGCGGGGCTACCGCCATACTGGCTGACCAATGACGAGCGGACGCCGAGCAGCTACGAATCTGGCGAGTTCGTGCAACTGATAGACCAGTTTGCTAATATTCCGTTGGTATGCCGGCTGCCGTCCGCCGCATCAGCGGCGACGTCTCGCTTGCGAGAGTTCCGCCAACACGTAGGGCAGCAGTTGTTCAGAGGGCAGACCGGTGGAGGAGGAAGTAGGCGAATATTTCTCAAGGCCGCAATGGCGGCCCTGTTTATCCCCGAGATAGCCAGCGTCTTCGATACGAGGATAATCTGTGTGAGGCGCGATCTCGGAGATATTGAGAGGACGCGCCTCCGGCGACATTGGCTGCCCTATTACGGAGCGTTGGCAGCCAAGATAATTTATGACTGCATTGAAGCTGCCTGCGCGCATGAGCGCCTCCCCATTTTCCAAGTCGAATATGCGTATTTGATAAGTTCTCCAACGCAGTGTCTGTCGGATTTGGCCGCCTTTGTGGGGATCCGTCCCACTCAGGAGCAAATTAGCCAAGCAATCGACTTTGTCACTGCTAAACGACCATAACTAGGGAGGGGCTGGAGCGGTGCGGGGGCCGCGGCGTGGCTCAGAGTGTAGCCTTGCCTGGGTGCGATACCCCCGGCAGGAAAAAGCGGACGGCGAGGCAAGCTGTTGGCTGGGATTGAGGCGGCGGTTGCCTGGGCAGGGCGATGGTTATGTCCGCGTCCGGCAGGGTGCGCTGACGTCGTTCGCCGCACTCAAGTATGTCGGGGTTCCCCATATAAAAGGCAATTCTCGCTAACGCCCAGAGGTGGCTGGGGAAATTCGAACAGGTCGATAGGTGGAAAATCTGCCTGAGAGCGGCGAGGATGCCGCAGATCAGGAGAGAGCATGACGAGACGAGCGCGGCGGACGCACAGTCCGGCCTTCAAGGCGAAGGTGGCATTGGCGGCCATCAAGGGCGAGAAGACGCTGGCCGAGTTGGCGCAGCAGTATGACGTGCATCCGAACCAGATCACGGCTTGGAGGGCCCAGCTGGCGGAGGGCGCCGCTGGGGTGTTCGGCTCCGGTCCTGCGGGGACCTCGGCGGCGCCGGTGGTGGACCTCAAGGTTCTGCACGCCAAGATCGGCGAACTGACGCTGGAGAACGATTTTTTGTCCGGTGCGCTCAGCAAAGCCGGCCTGCTGAGCGCAAAGCGATGATCGACCGGGGCCACAGACTGTCGCTGGTGCGGCAGGTGGAGCTGCTGAGGCTGAGCCGCAGCAGCCTTTACTATGAGCCTCGAGCGGTGCCGGCGGCCGATCTGGCTACCATGCGACGGATTGACGCACTCCACCTGGACCATCCGTTCGCGGGCAGCCGGATGCTGCGCGATCTGTTGCGCGGCGAGGGTGTCGCGATTGGCCGGGAGCGGGTCGCCACGATGATGCGGCGCATGGGGATCGAGGCGCTGTATCGCCGCCCCAACACGTCCAAGCCGGCGCCGGGGCACAAGATCTACCCCTATCTGCTCCGCGGCATGGCGGTTGAGCGGCCGAATCAGGTCTGGGCGATGGATATTACCTACATCCCCATGGCACGCGGCTTCGTCTATCTGGCCGCCGTGGTGGACTGGTTCAGCCGGCGGGTTCTGGCCTGGCGCGTGTCGATCACGATGGAGGTCGATTTCTGCCTCGCGGCGGTCGAGGAGGCGTTGGCCAGACACGGCCGGCCAGAGATCTTCAACACCGACCAGGGGAGCCAGTTCACCAGCGCCGCATTCACCGGCCTGCTGATGGAAAACGCCATCAAGATCAGCATGGATGGCCGCGGCTCCTGGCGCGACAACGTCTTTGTCGAGCGGCTATGGCGGTCGGTCAAATATGAGGAAGTCTATCTGCGAGCTTACGACAGCGGCGGTGAGGATCCGCGTAAATCCGGCGCGCCTTCATTACGGTTAAGGAGTGAGGGCCTTGCTGGCGGCGATCCGGTGGGCTGCATAGCGCTGGTGAGGGAGGGGGGACTGAAGCGTCCGTCCATGCTTGGTGGGCGGGGCCGGGGGGCGTTCGGGAGGCAGGGCGGGCTGGCGCCGGCGGTGGAGGCGATCAGAACGCGCGATTGCTGTGGGGAGGCGTATTGGCGTCAGCGCCGGCGTCAGCACCGTGCTGTTCTTCGCGGAGGTGCGTCTGGATCTGGGGGCCGTAGAGGCTCCAGAGCTTGTCCCGCAGTTCGTTGAGCAGATCGAACACGGCGAGTGCCTGCTCCGGCGTCCACAGGGAGGGGATGACGACGGTGGTGGCCCAGAGGGGTACGGGTGCCGGCGGCTTGGAGGGTTTGGTCATGTTTTTCGACTACGCCGCTGGCGGGCGCGCTGCTCGGTGCGTTCGCGGGCCTCCTTGAGCCGATAGGAGTCGCCTTCGATGGCGATGATCTCGGCGTTGTGGACGAGGCGATCGATCAGCGAGACGACGCAGGCGGCGTTGGGGAACACCTCGCGCCATTCGGCGAACGGGCGGTTGGTGGTGATCAGCGTGCTGCGCTCCTGGTAGCGGCGGGAGACCAGCTCGAACATCAGGTCGGCATGGCGGTTGGAGTAGGAGAGGTATCCGACCTCGTCGATCACCAGCAGTGCGGGGCGGGCGTAATGGCGCAGGCGGCGGCGCAGGGCGGAATCGCTGTCGAGCGCGGCAGAGATCGCCGAGCAGCTGGCCGGCGCTGGTGAACAGCACGGTGTGTCCGGCGATCAGCGCCTGATGGGCGATGTTCTGCGCCAGGGTCGATTTGCCGACGCCGTTGGGGCCGACCAGGACGACGTTGGCGGCGTCGTTGAGGAAGTCGAGCGCCATCAGCGCTTCGATGGCGGCGCGGTCGCAGCGCTTGGGCCAGGCCCAGTCGAAGTCGCAGAGCGGCTTGAAGCGGCCGATGTGCGCGTCTTTCAGGCGCCGCTCCAGGCTGCGGCGGCGCGCGTTCCTGCTCCTCCCAGTCGAGCAGCGGGCGCAACCCAGCCGGAGGCGGCGGCCTCCGGCCAGTGCGCCAGCAGGCCGTGCAGATGCAAGCGCGCTCGGCGCGGGCGCGCAGGGTGATCGGGCTCAGTCATCGGCGACTTCCTTGAGCTGGTCGTAGGTTTCGAGGGCGTGCGGCTGCACCGGCGCGTCGCGGGCCTGCACATGCGCGGGCAGGATCGATGGCGACCGGCGGGGCCTCGCCGCGCTGCTTCGCGCCGGCGTTCGAGCGCGAGGCGCACGGCATTGGGTGCGGCACGTCGCGCTCCAGCGCCTCGCGGATGGCGGCCTGCAGCTCGGCGGCGCCGTAGCGGTCGAGCAGCCGCGATCAGGCCCATCGGTGATGGCGCCGAGATTGCCGCCGCGCTCGGCGGCGCGCATCAGCAGGTCCTGGCTGGCCGGCGCCGCCTGGGCCAGGCGGTCGGTCGCGCGATGCTGGCGGGCGGCGCGCTTCTGGTCGAGCAGCGCCTGGAGATGGGCGGCCTGCTCGATCTGCGCGCCTTTGTCGTAGCTGCGGTGATGGCAGGCGAGCAGCTGCAGCGCCGTCGACGATGCGCACCTCGTGCGGATCGGCGAGCACCGTCAGCATCCGGCGGACATGCGTGTGCGGGACGGAGTAGTCGTTGAGGTCGAAGCGGACGTAAGGGGTCTTGCCGACCTTGACCGCGACGCGCTCGAGCAGCGGCGCAGGGTTGTCCGGCAACGCCAGCAGGCGCGGCGCTTCCTCGGCGAACACCTCGCGCACGGTGCGCTCAGGCTCCGCCGGACAGCGCCGGTCGGCGGCCAGCACCGCGACACCAGTCTTCCGCCTGGGCATTGAGGTCGTCGAGGTCGGTGAAGCTGCGGGCGGCGAAGAACGCTCCCGCGGACGTAGCCAATGGCTCTTTCGACCCGGCCCTTTTCGTTGCCGCGCGCCACGGCGACCGGACGCGGTTCGAAGCGATAGTGCGCCGGCGAACGCCGAGCAGGGTGGGATGGAAGCGGATCGCATCGCCCGCGCCGCTCCAGCACGGCGCTCTTGAGGTTGTCATACAGGACAACGCGCGGCACGCCGCTCCAGGCGGTGAAGGCGCCGACATGGCCGCGCAGGAAGTTCTCCATGCGGGCATCGAGGAAGAACCGGAGAAAGATCTGCCGCGAGTAGCTCAGCACCATGACGAAGGCCATCAGCGGGCGGCGGGCGCGGCCGATCTGCAGATGACCGAAATGGCCCCAGTCCACTTGTGCCTGTTCGCCGGGCAGGCTGCGCAGGCGCAGATACGCCTCCGCCGGCCGGCGCGGCCGATGCCGGGCGATCAGATGGCGGAAGTGATCGGGGTTGCCGCGATAGCCGCGCTCGCGCACCATCGTAAACAGCCGGCTGGCGGTCAGCGTCGGAAACTTCTCCAGCGTCTCGCGGATCAGCGGCAGATAGGCGTCGATCTGCGACGGCCGCGGCGCGCGCGCCGCTCCGCGGGCAGCCCGGCCTGCGCCAGCACCCGGCGCACGACGCTGTGGTGGACGTGCAGCTGGCGGGCGATGGTGCCGATCGTCCACTTCTCGGCATGATAGTAGCGCAGGATCTGCGCCTCGATGTCAGGCGGCGTCACCATGGCGTCTCGGGCCCTTTCCGGTCGTGTCCAGCGCGGCCGCGATGCCGCCGGCGGCGACGCAGGAACCCCTGACGGAGCAACGGCCGGCAGGAGCGGCCGCACCAGTGGCAGTGCAGGCCCGGCTGGCCGCCGCCCGTCGGCAGGGGAAGCCTCCGTCACGCGGGATCGGCATCGCGACCAGCGGCAGCAGATCACCCGCGCGGCGGCCGGGGTGAACCCTGATGCGTCACTCTTTCTTGTCGCGCCCGGTAGCGGCCCATCCGGGCGGCATGCGCGCGCCGGCCTCGCGGGCTCGCCTGGTAGCGCCGGCCGGCCGCTCGAAGCGTCTCGCTCCGGCGCGGCCGCGGGCGCAGCCGCCGATGCAGTAGATCTGCCCGCGGTCGCAGCAGCTGCAGACGATCACCTGCGCGCGGCAGCCGACGCACACGAACAGACGGCCCGAGACCGGCTCCGCCTGTCCGCGCGTCGCAGACAAAACGTGGACGAACGCCCTCGATCGGCAGGATACTCGTCCTGCATTCGTGCCCGGCACGATGTGGGGCACGGCGTCGATGACAGAACTTGCAGGTTGAGCGCGGCGCCGTGCTTGCCCACAACTCTGGCAGGCCCCTGGCGCTTTGCCGAGACGGCAGACGCCGACCCCACGCCGTCACCAAACACACCGCCGCCCAATGAACCCACGACTGCTCAGCGGTGGGCCGACTCTGGTCGGGGCTATCGCCCCTCCCGCCGTCCGCCCACCTCGCGCACGATCACCCAAACCAACCCAGGGCGCCGTCTATGCGCGGATTCCAACCGCCGTCGACATAAGCTCGCAGATAGACTTCCTCATATTTGACCGACCGCCATAGCCGCTCGACAAAGACGTTGTCGCGCCAGGAGCCGCGGCCATCCATGCTGATCTTGATGGCGTTTTCCATCAGCAGGCCGGTGAATGCGGCGCTGGTGAACTGGCTCCCCTGGTCGGTGTTGAAGATCTCTGGCCGGCCGTGTCTGGCCAACGCCTCCTCGACCGCCGCGAGGCAGAAATCGACCTCCATCGTGATCGACACGCGCCAGGCCAGAACCCGCCGGCTGAACCAGTCCACCACGGCGGCCAGATAGACGAAGCCGCGTGCCATGGGGATGTAGGTAATATCCATCGCCCAGACCTGATTCGGCCGCTCAACCGCCATGCCGCGGAGCAGATAGGGGTAGATCTTGTGCCCCGGCGCCGGCTTGGACGTGTTGGGGCGGCGATACAGCGCCTCGATCCCCATGCGCCGCATCATCGTGGCGACCCGCTCCCGGCCAATCGCGACACCCTCGCCGCGCAACAGATCGCGCAGCATCCGGCTGCCCGCGAACGGATGGTCCAGGTGGAGTGCGTCAATCCGTCGCATGGTAGCCAGATCGGCCGCCGGCACCGCTCGAGGCTCATAGTAAAGGCTGCTGCGGCTCAGCCTCAGCAGCTCCACCTGCCGCACCAGCGACAGTCTGTGGCCCCGGTCGATCATCGCTTTGCGCTCAGCAGGCCGGCTTTGCTGAGCGCACCGGACAAAAAATCGTTCTCCAGCGTCAGTTCGCCGATCTTGGCGTGCAGAACCTTGAGGTCCACCACCGGCGCCGCCGAGGTCCCCGCAGGACCGGAGCCGAACACCCCAGCGGCGCCCTCCGCCAGCTGGGCCCTCCAAGCCGTGATCTGGTTCGGATGCACGTCATACTGCTGCGCCAACTCGGCCAGCGTCTTCTCGCCCTTGATGGCCGCCAATGCCACCTTCGCCTTGAAGGCCGGACTGTGCGTCCGCCGCGCTCGTCTCGTCATGCTCTCTCCTGATCTGCGGCATCCTCGCCGCTCTCAGGCAGATTTTCCACCTATCGACCTGTTCGAATTTCCCCAGCCACCTCTGCTTGTGACGAACGAGAAGGTTAGGACGTGCGACGGCCCGGCGAATCAGTGCGCGGGGGCGAGATGCGAGAGCCGGCTCTGCGGGGCCGTTAGCCGCGCGGCAAGGGCGGCGTTCTGCTCGTTGAGGGCGGCGACTTCGCGTTTTTTTCAGTATAGGGAAACTGCACCACGTTCAAACGCGACGTCCAAAAAGACAGCTCCGCCAATGTTCCGGAGGCGGTGAAATAGGTCACCCCCGCCTGCGCAACCACGTCGCCCCAGCGCGCTGATCGACACCGCCGCAAGCCCCGACGCTCTCCTCCGTACCAAGCCGCGCCGTGTCCGACGAGACCCATCGTAGTTAATCTAACTTCGTCGCCGACTGGCGAAGCGAATTAATAAACGCAAAGATGCGCTTGTAATTCTCTGCATGGCCGCCCTGAGAAAGCGCGTCCTGCTTAGCGTGCGGCAACCAGCCCGGCACCATGTAAGGCGCGCCTTCGGATGGCTGATTGTAGAGATACATCGGCAGACCACGCGAGGAAAAGTACATTGCTAGCACCATATCATCGTTCTTTCTGCAATCGGCGTTCGCGGACGTGACCGTGAGATATTCCAGAAAATCTTCTCCGACGGAGGCCGGCGGATATAGGACACCGCCGAAACCTTCGAACATCGTCACTTGGCCCTCGCCATACCAAAACTGCACGGTGCCGTCCGCCTTGAGTTCACCGCCATACCGCGTCAAGATGCGGCGCTTGTCGGGGTGATGAACGCGACAGAGCAATTCCAACTGATTCGTGGGATACGCGCAATCATCATCGACGGACCAAATGTAGGTCTCGTGGTCATTCTGATGGCGCACGAATGTAGGAGCCACTTTCGTAATCGGCCCATAATCCTCGGTTCTAAAAATCATCACTCGATCCGTGCACTCAAGCCACGTGGGCACGGTATAGCGTTCATCGGTTCTGATACATCTGTACGGGATATTCAGTTCGATGTGCTCGACTGGGACAGTCTGAGCAAGGATGGCTTCGATCACAGGACGAATCCGATCAATCCTCGACGGAATGGTCGTCATGGAAGCGGCAATCCGCATGTTGCCCGGCCAGGCTAGCCGAGATCCTGCTACTTCGTCGAGATAACAAAACGGAAACCGTCGAAGATCGAGATCGGGACGGTCACTCCTGCAGGGCCTGTCGAGTGCATTAGGGTAAGTCATGGAGTCTTTTGGAACTCGGATATCGCGCACGGTTTACAAACGTCACCTCAAGCACGTCCGGGCAGTCAAAGTCTCCTACCCGAAAGGTGGTCGCCCAATTATTTCCATGCAAGTGGATCGGCACGTGCGTCGCGGATAGCTTCCGAAATATTCGTCTGACGAAGCGATTGGTCGCGACCTCCCTCAATTTCGTCAGTTCGTGAAACTCTGCTATGATCTGAGCGAATGTGCCGAGGATTTCCGGGTCGACGGACTCGAATTGCCTCCCATTCCCCTCCTTCAATATCCACTTTGAGTACAACGTACTTGTTCCGCCACTCCTGGCCCGCGTTCACGATCGTATCGATCGTAATTGTGGCTGCGTCCGAGTTATCCGCGCCAGCTATCCGAACTCGCCGAAACTGGAAATTGGGGTGCGAGACGGGAGGGCCATCGACACTGTCGTCGTATTGGAATACCAGTGCGCCACGATCTGCCAATTCCAAATCCCAGGTAATCTCGGCGCCCACACCGAGGGAACAACAAACCATATCATGATCGAGATCGTTAAGCATGACGTATCCACCGTCACTATCGTGCCCGACGCGCGTCTTGTTGAAGCCGGGAATCGCGTACGGGGTGAGCAAAGACAGCGTCTTCTGTATTTCCGCTACTGTCTCTGGACGCGCTCGACTTAATTCGCCGTCATCTTTGGCCACAACACCCCCCTTTGGGAGCATCAGTGACACCGCGGCGCCAGCGGCACGAACCGTGCGGCCTGCCATCCCAGGGACGGTCCCAGGTAGCTCGGCCATAGTCTCACTCACCGGCGCTTGATGCGGCAAGAACCGTCGCGCGACGCGATTATACGTCGTGTTGACCGTTGCCACCGTCCGGTCGTTCAGATCCTTCAGGAGGGGCCAGGACTTCGACTCCCAAAGGTGGAAGGAAAACGCATCCGGGAACTCCAAGTCCTTGGAAAACAGCGCGTCAATGCCTTGGTTGGTCCAGCTCGGCCAGTAGAAGGAGGTTGCAGGCTCCAGACGGAGAAGATCGGGACGTTTCCGCGCCAGTGCCATCGGGACCTGAACGGGGAACTTGTTCCATGCGTCGCCGGATGGCCCGCCCTTGAAGTCGTGGTAGGTCTCGTACCACATTTGCAGGAACTCGGCGTGTGCGGGCGCGATAATCAGCGCATTGCACAGTCCCAAGAGCGACCGCGCGCCATTGGCATGTTCCACCTCCTCCTTTCCCATGACGACGCGGCCATCGAGGAGTTCGGCGAACGGGCGCTGGCAGATCGTGTCAAGGTTGAGGTAAATTCCGCCGTGCTCGAGGAGTATCCGCAGTCGCAATACGTCGGCCTTGTGTGCGTAGTGCTCCACGGGGTTGCCGAACACCTCGTTGGGAACGGGCACTCGGACAAGCTCGACCCGGCCCTTGATGCGTTCCCAATACTCGCCGCTCGGGTCGTAATGGTAATAGACCCTTGCAGAGAAACCCTCGTTCAGTTCCAAAGCCGATCTAATCGCCATGTAGTGGACAAAGGAGAACTGCTTCCCGCCGAAATTGGGGTCGAGCCCGGTGATGAAGTGGAACAACCGAGGAATTGCCGGTGCTGCCGCGGCACGGGCGGGCGCAATTTCGCGCCCGGCGCGCTTGTGCCGCCCGGCCGCGCGCGAGTTGGGTGGTGGGCTCGACCGCCCTTGTTCCCCGTCTCCGGGGGGTTGGGCAGGGGGCCGGTGCTCCGGTCGTTCTGCCGATTGCAGGGACCGGTTCGCAAGCGCGAGAAATATGGCCTCGATTGCGGGCGCGGCTTCGCAAGTCAGCATCGCTTCAATGTCGGGCCCCGATAGGTTTCTCAGCAGCGCGCGGGCCTGCGCGAACGCCTCATGCTGGGCCCGAGTCCGTTTCGCGAGCTCGTCGGGATGCGCAAGGGGTGAATAGACGGGTATGAACCCCTGCGCCGTGCGTGCCATGTCGCGCACCGGCGGGTGAGGAGCAGGATTGAGTTCTTTCAAGGCGCGGTTGTCGGTGGGGCTCGGCGCGCAGGTGATGACTGAGTGAGTTTCGATCGGATCCGCTGAGAGATCGCCTCGCCCGTCGCCGTCCGAGCCGGGCGACACGCCGGTTCGGCACAAGAGAACGATTTCGGTGGGAGGCGTGGACGCGCGCTCGATCAGCCGGCGCATGGCCGCGCCGGTTCCGCAAAGCTCGGCGACGACGCTGCGCGAAGCGGCCCGCAAATGTGAGAAATAGGCGAGATAGTCTGGCGAGGGGTCCGCTTGGGCAGTGTGGCTACCGTAGAAGTAGCTCGCGGGGGGAGCGCCCGGGAGCCCCGGCCGCAGGCCGTTGTAGAGGTCGTTCCAGAGATGGCAGTGGGGCCCGGCCATCAGGACATTGTCCCACTTCCGGATCGTCGCCAGTTTCCGCATTTGGAGGGTGGCGAGGAAGAGCAGCGGAAAATTGAGCTGGATCTGGGCAAGCTGCGCGTCGCGCAGGGCGGCGTCGTCGGTCGAGGTAGTGAGCCGGGCTTCACGTATCAGGTTGGACAGCGGAACGAAGCCCCTATCGGCGAGCTCATCCTCGATCCGGGTGCGGCGCGCGACGGTGGTAAGGCGGGCGGGAATACCTGCGAGCCGGGCGGATTCAACGTCGGTCACGAGATCGGCGCCGAGGTGTTCGGTGAGCTGTACGCTGCCGCGTAGCGCGGGCCAGACCGCGCCGGTCCGCTTGCCGCGGGAGGAAAGGGCGAACATGCGGGGTCGGATGCGGCACAATTCCCGAGCCGCGGGTATCAACCACGATCCAGGCAGGTAAGTGTCCGAGACGACGACGTCGTCAGGCCCGACTTCGCGGCAATGCTCGGCAATTGCGAAGAGATTGTCCTGCTCAGTGGCAAGCTCGAGGGACTTGAGCCGCTCGGCTTCTTGCTCGGAGATGCTAAAGTTGGCGGCAAGCTCCCGATAGATGTCGTCGATCGTGTAGTTCCGCGTTTTGCCGTCCAGATCGGCCTCTGCGCAAACGCGCGCCTCGGTGAAGCCGGGGCGACCGGAGGCGCGCTCGACGATCTCGAAGATGACCCGCGGATAGACGCAGCGGCGGGCCACCAGAGTATCGAACAGCGCGAAAGCGCGACCGGAACGAACGAGCGCGGGCGGCGACGCGGGAGCGGAAGCGCGGGCCGGCGACACGGGCGAGCCCGAGGGGAGTTGCTCGGCGTCTTCCAGGACTTTGCCGACTTCGCTGGCCTGGACCGTGGCCAGCCAGGATTCCCGGCCGTCAACGCCAAAGGAGAGGACAAGGCGCTCGCCGTCGGGATGCCAGGCGAGGCCGCCCACCAATTCAGTTCCTTGCTTGTTGAGGTAGAACGCCCGGCTTAGACGACGCAGCGCATTTCCGCCGTCGAACCAGACGAACCGGTGCTGGCAGTACCGTCGCTTGTCGCGCACGGATAGCTCCCGTACCAAGGCGAGCCAGCCACCGTCGAAGGCGATCGTCTGCGAGGCGCCGTCGAACTGCTCGGCGGCGATCGCAGGTGCGGTTTCGGTGATCGTCCGGTCTTCGTCGTCGACGATACGGGTGGGATCGCAACGGGAGATGAACTGCAGGGTGTCGCCGGTGGCGCGCGGTATCCAGTTCTTCTCGGGCCGGGCGGGCCGACGCGCGTGGAGCGGTCGGCATTCGGTGAAGAAGGAGGCGCCGCTGACGCCATCATCGATCCGGGCGAGTACGTGTTGGCACCAACCGTCCGGGGTTGGCTCCCGGCTGATCGCTGAGCACCAGAGCGCGTCACGCCAGGCGAACAGCCTGAGGTCCTCGTATCCGGAGGCGAGCGGGCCGGCCTCATCGAGCTTGCCGGTGGGCGGCAGGATCTCGGACGAGGAATGCATGTTCAGATCGTCGGTCAGGCGCAGAAGGAAATTCCGGGCGTGAATCGGCTCGTCGTTCGCGGTGCGATATTGCCCATCGTCCGCGACTGCGAAATTGACGGCGCGTTGCAGGAGCAGGAGCTCTCCATTGCGCCGCGCAACGGATGCCTCCGCCAGGCGGTACGCGTCGGGTGGTGTGAAGCCGACGGGTTGTGCGGCAAATGACGGCATCAGTGCATTGGCGGGCTTGAGATAGAAGAAGAGATTCCAGCGCGCGAGATCGCGCGGCCGCGCGGGGATGGTCCGATTGAGCGCGAGCCAGTTGCATGCGGCGTGCCCGCGCTCCTTGCGGACGGGATCGCCGGAGTAGTTGGCGGCGATCGAATATTCCTCGTGCAATCCCCAGGTGTAAACGAAATGCAGGATGAAGAGCATGTCTTGTTCGGGCCACGGAATTGCGAGGCCCTCTTCGGCGAAAAGCACACTTGCCTGGGTCATCCCGCGCTCGCGATAGAACCGTGCGAGATCGTAGAGCGGTTCGGCACGATGCGGGCGCGCATTGAAGGCCTCGATCGCTTCTCGGATGAAGCCGCTCTCGTCCTTCAGCTCTCTCAGGCAGCGCGCGCGCTGCAGCCGGGAATACCAGACCTCCTCGTTCGAGCCGCCCGTCCCAATGCGCTTCGTGTAGGCATCGGCCGCGTCCTGAAAGCGTCCGGAATCGCGGTAGGACTGAGCGAGATAGAACCAGTACCGCGTGTTCTCCGGCTCCTGCTTCAGTGCTTCGAGCAGCAGCCTGATGTCGCGCTCGAACTTGTCCTTGCGATTGGCGCCGGTGGCATGGTCCTTGAACCAAACGCCGTAGAGCCTCGTTCCGGGTTCACGCACTTCAAGGTATTCGTGAGTGACGCCGCGGTAGTGGGCGCCTGCATCGCGGCGCGCGAGGCGCGAATTCCAATAGGTCATACTCGAGCGCTGCAGGAGCTTGTAGGCTGGCGCGTCGAGCTTGCTCCGGAAGTCGCGATCCTCGACCACGAGCTCCATGTCCGCATCGGTGAGCAGCAGGTAGTCGTAGGCAAGCGGCGAAGCGTAGGCGCAATCGAGCGCAGCGTTGCGTGCCTGCTCGAAATTCTCGAACGGGAAACTGTGGAGTTCGCCGGGGATACCGCGGTCGGCGAAGAACGAGGCGATGAAGTCCTGGGTGCCGTCCGTGGACCCGGTATCGCCGATGACCCAGCAGGCGATGTAGTCGGCGACAGAGCGAAGGCACCGCTCGAGGTTCGCCATCTCGTTCTTGACGATCATGTTGAGGCAGAGCGCCTTGGGGTTCGTTATCGTGGGTCCATCGGCCGCCAACGTGGGCATCTCCGCGCCCGCCCTCATAGGCCCGGAGCCGCTGGCTCGACGCCGACCTGGGCGTCCCGTGGGATCGGCACGGCATCGAGATCGTCGCGTGCTTCTTCAACGCCTTGGGCGAGCGCGCGCTCGAGCCAGAGGCGGGCCTGTTCGGGATCGGGGTCCCCGGCGAGGCCGCCGGCGAGGGAGCGGCCGAGCATGAGCTGCGCGTGAGCGTGCCCGCGCTCGGCGGCGGCGAGGAACCAGCGCTGCGCGGCGGGGCGATCGGCGGGCACGTCGTGCCCGCCGCCGAGCATGGCGGCGAGGCCGAACATGGCGCCGACGTGTCCCTGCTCCGCGGCCTCGCGGAAAAGCGCGAGCGCGCCCGGATGGTCGCGCGGTCCGCCGAGACCATCGACCAGAAGCTGCGCGAAGGCGACCTTGGCCTCGACCATTCCGTTCTCGGCGGCGCGGGCGACCCAGGCGCGGCCTTCCTCGGGCGACGGAGGGACGCCGCGGCCCTCGAGGAGCATGCGGCCATACCAGTACTGCGCGTCCACGACGCCGCCGGCGGCGCGGCGGATCCATTCGGCGGCGGCGCGATCGTCCCGGTCGATCCCGACGCCTTGCGCGAGGCAGACGCCGAAATTGAAGGCGGCGAGCAGATCGCCGGCGGCGGCCCCCTCCTCGAACCAGGCGCGCGCGTGGTTCGCGTCTTCGCTCTCGCCGCTGCCCTTGAGCAAGAGATTGCCGAGCTCGGCGCGCGCCTGCTCATCGCCGCCGGCGGCGGATTGGCGGAGCCAGCGGGCGGCTTCGTTCCGGTCCCGCGGCAGGCCGGCGCCGGTGAGATAGAGCATGCCGAGGGCGCGGGCGGCGCCCGCGTGGCCGGCGGCGGCGGCACGCTGGAACCAGGCGACCGCCTCGCTGTAATTGGGCGGAAGGTTGCCGCCGCGGGCGTAGAGATCGCCGAGACAAGCGGCGGCCTCGGCCTCGCCGGCAAGGGCTGCCTTGCGCAGCCAGGATTCGCCTTCGAGCTGGTTCGTCTTGACTCCGTCCCCGTGCAGCAGCGCCGAGCCCCAGCGGAGCTGGGCCGGGCGGCTTCCCTTCTCGGCCGCGTCGCGGAAAAGCGCGAGAGCGGCGGCACGATCGGCCGGCACGCCGGCGCCGCGCTCGGTCATCAGGCCGAGCAGGTAGAGCGCAGTCGGCAGGCCGGTGGCGGCGGCTTGGCGCAGCCAGTGCGCGACCTTCGCGTGCTCTGCTTCGGTCTTCGCGTGGCGTGCGAGCGCGAGAGCGTAGCCCAGCGCTCCCTGCGGAGAGCCGGCCAGAGCGGCCCTCCTGTACATGCGAGCGGCGGCCTCGAGATCGCGCATCTCGGCTGGGCCGGAGGTAAGGATGAAGCCGAGGACGGCCTGGGCATCCGCCAGACCGGCTTCGGCGGCGGGGGTCGCCCATTTCGATGCAGAAATGAAATCCGGTTCGGCCGAGAATCGATTGCTGGAGAACAAGGCGCCCGGCCGTTCGCTGGAGCCATTGGAATCGGCGCGCGCCAAGCCTTGCAGGCAGAGGGTCGCGAGAAGCGCTTGCGACTCCGCGTGGCCGCCTTGGGCGGCGCGCTCGAGCCAGGCCACCGCGTCGCCGCGGCTTACGGGAACGCCGGCGCCTTCGAGATAGCAGCGGCCGACGCGGTATTCGGCTTCGAGTAGTCCGGAGCGCGCGGCGCGCGCGAAGAGGCGGAAGGCCTCCGGCAGCCGGTGGCCGGCGGCGAGGCGCTCGCCCTCCTGCAGCGCGGCGCGGGGAGAGACGGACGCGGCGAGGCTTTGCAGGAGCGCCATCGTCAGCGTCGTTCAGCGCGCCTTGGGCGGCGGTTCGGCGGCTCGGCGCTCCGTGTCATCCCGGCTCGTGCATCGCGTTGCGGGCGACGGGAAGAACGCGCTGCAAGAGATATTGCAGGACGGTCTGACGGCCGACCTTGATGTCGGCCTCGACCGGCATGCCCGGCATCAGATGCATGCCCTTGGGCGTGCCATGCAGGGCGACGCGGTCGAGCGCGATCCGGGCGGTGTAAAAGGGCATGGTGTCCGTGGGCGGGAGCGGCAGGGCGTTGGTCTGGTTCTGCTGCGCGTTCTGGGCGGTGTAGCTGTTCGCGGCGACGATGCGGAGCGTGCCGTAGGCGAGGCCGTAACGGGTGAAGGGGAAGGTCGCGAACTTGATCGCAACGGGATCGCCGACGTGGACGTAGCCCGCCTGGTCACCGGGGACGTTGGCCTCGACCTCGAGCGGCGCGTCGGTCGGCATGAGGGTGAAAAGCTGGTCCGCGGTTTGCACGACCGAGCCCACGGAGACCTTCGCGACGGTGAGCACGATTGCGTTCCGATCGGCGCGGAGCACGACGAGTTTACGGTGAAGCTCGGCCTTGCGGAGCTGCTCGCTGGCATTCGAAAGCTTGCTCAAGTTGTCGGAGAGCTGCTCCGCGGCGTCGGCGTGCCAGGACTGGACGTAGCCGTTGCGGGCGGCCAACTGGGCGGCGAGACTGTGCCGTGCTGCGTTGGCGGTTTGGACGGCGCTTAGGTACTGGCGCTCCATTTCGGTCAGGTTGTCCTGCGCGACCAGCACATCGAGCTTGCTGCCGGCCTGAAGCTTTTCGAGCTCCTGACGCATGCTCTGGACATCGCCTGCTATCTGCATACGCTTGTAGAATTCGGCGGCGTCGGAATCGGCACCGACGATCTGGGCCTCCAACTGGGCGATCGTCTGGTTGTAGTTCTCCATTTGGTCGCGATACTGCGACTGACGCTCGGCATAAATCGCCTCCTGCAAGACGAGATCATGGTCGGCGCCCGTAGATGTGAACGGTTTGTTCAATGCTTCCGCCCTGAGCCGCGCGACGAGTGCTTGGAGGTACGAGGCCTGGGCCGTCAGGGCACCGAGGTCGGCGGAGGCGAAGGTGGGATCGAGCCTGCCGAGGATTTGGCCGGCGCGCACCCTCTCGCCGACGTGAACGTCGATCGAGCGGACGATCGAGGTATCGAAGGGCTGGACGACGAGCGTCGGTACCCGCGAGATCATTTCGCCCTCAGCCGCAACGACCTGATCCACCTTGATGGTTCCGGCTGCGAGGATAATGGCGGCGAAGAGGCTGGTGATAATCCATATCATGCCGCGGGCGAACCGCGGGACCGGGGCGGCAACCACCGCGGTGGAGGGCGACTGGAACTCCAGGATCACCGGCAGCGCCGGATCTTTCCTGGGGTCCGCGAGGTCAATCGTCGCCGGCAACGAGGGCAGGCGCGGGAGAGCCATGGCGCTGGCCTTGCGATTGGAGATGGCGGTGCTGCTGCGCCCAGAGCTGGCGATAGACGGTGCAGCGCTCGAGCAGCACCGTGTGGGGCGCGATGTCGACGGCCTTGCCGTTCTCGAGCACCAGGGTCTGGTCGCATTCGGTGAGCGAGGAGAGGCGGTGCGAGACGATGACCATCGTCCGGCCTTCCGCGATGCGCAGCAGATTGGCGTTAACGAACGCTTCCGATTTCGGGATCGAGCGCGCTCGTCGCCTCGTCGAGGAGGAGGATGCGCGGGTCCCGGATCAGCGCCCGGGCGATCGCGAGCCGCTGGCGCTGGCCGCCGGAGAGGTTCGGCGATCCTTCCTCGATGTAGGTTTCGTATCCGTTCGGCATGCGCTCGATGAATTCCTCGGCGCCGGCGAGGCGGGCGGCGCGGACGACGTCGTCGAGCGTGAGGCCGGGCCGGCCGGAGATGATGTTCTCGCGGATCGAGCCCCGGAAGAGGAAGTTGTCCTGCAGGACGACGCCGAAGCTCTGGCGGAGGTGGCGGAGATTGATCTCGCGCAGATCGGTGCCGTCGATCTTGATGTAGCCGGAATAATCGCGGTTGATGCCCTGAAGGAGGCGCGCGAGGGTGGATTTTCCGGAGCCGCTGCGCCCGACCACGCCGAGCATGGTGCCGGACGGGATCGAGAAGGAGAGACGGTCGAGCGCGGGCGTCTTGGTGCCGGGATACGTGAAGGTGACGTCCTCGAAGCTGATGGCGCCGGCCAATTTGGGGCGGAGGCCGCCGGAGGCGGCGTCCGCCTCGAGCGGACGGTTGAGGACGTAGGCGGCCTCGCC
This sequence comes from uncultured Pseudomonadota bacterium, assembly GCA_963745975.1. Taxonomy (GTDB): domain Bacteria; phylum Pseudomonadota; class Alphaproteobacteria; order Acetobacterales; family Acetobacteraceae; genus JAKAWQ01. Next base: position 30,966 of record CAVUZJ010000002.1, on the reverse strand, counting down.
GATGGCGCAGCCGACCTCCTCGAAATCCGTGATCAGGTGGGCCATCCCGGCGAGCGGCTGCGACACGCGCTGGGAGAGCATCATGAAGGCGAAGAGGCTGCCGACCATATAGCCGGTGGTATCCGAGAGCGCGAAATAGGCGCCGATCATGATGACGCCGATCCACATGAAGCGTTGGATAGGCGTGACGAGGGTCTCCGGCCAGTTGGCGATCTTGCCGAGGGCGATCCGGGCGTGGCCGGCCTCCGCCACCCGTAAATCCCAGAGCGCCTTGCGCTCGGGCTCGAGCGCCATCGACTTCACGGTCTTCACGCCGAAGACGGTTTCGCCGAGCACCGCGTGCTTGTCGATCTCGGATTGGATCACGCGGTGCGTTGCGGCGCGGAGCGGCTTGAGGAAGGCAACGATAATGAGCGCGATCACGACGGCTGAGACGAGCACGATCCAGGAGAGGGTGGCGTTCAGAAAGAAGAGGAACGGCAGCAGGACGACGAGCGTCATCAGGTCGAGGAAGGTGGTGAGGAGCTTGCCGCTCAGGAACTCGCGCACCTTGTTACACGTGGTTGACGCGGGACATCGTCTCGCCGGCAGGGTGGCGCTCGAAATAGTCGAGCGACAGGCGGACCAGGCGATTGAAGATGTGAAGATTGAGCTTTGCGTCGATGCGCGCGCTGACGGTGATGACGATGAGCCGGCGCGCGTGGCCGAGCACGGTCTCGTAGACGACGAAGATCGCGAGCATGATGGAGAGCAGAGCGAGCGTCGAGTAGCTCTGGTAGATGAGCACCTTGTTGACGACGACCATTACGAGGAGGGGCGGGATGATCGTCAGCAAGCTGATGGTGAGCGAGGCGAGGCCGATGTTGCGGAGCAGCCTGCGCTCACCGAGCACAAGGTGGGCGAGCCAGGCGAGGGAGAAGGGTATGTCGGCCTCGGCCTTGCCGCGGCCGGCGCGCAGCAGGATGGCCTCGCCGGACCATGCCTTGGCGAGGCGCATCTCGTCCACGGCGACCGGCGGCTCGCCTTCGGGGGCGGTGGGGTCCTTGACGAGGACCACGCCACGCTCGGCGTTGACGCCGACGAAGAGGGCGGCCCCGCCGTCGTTGAACAGCAGCACCACCGGGCCGGAATCGCGGAGGTGCAGGAGATGGCGCCAGCTGAGGCGGATGGCGCGCGACCATAGGCCGGCGTTTTGCGCCCAGAGAGAAAGCGAGGCGGCCGAGGGAGCGGCGGGGCGGGCAATATCCGGAAAGTCCGCGGGATCGAGCTCCATGCCGTAATAGCGGGCGGCAAGCAGGATCGCGCGCAGGCGGGGGTGTAGCTCGTCGTCACCCGAGTGGGGCGAGGCGGCCGGTTGGACTGGGCCCGCGATCGCCCGGACCGGTTCCGCGGCGACGCCGCGCACGAGACGCGGCTCTATGCGCTCCTTCGAGTCACGCCCCTTGGGGCCCGGACCGGTTCCTTTGGATTTGCCCACGCCTCGTTCCCTTCACGGCGATCCTGGCCGAAGCGGACGTGCGGCGATAAACCGGCTACTCGCGCCGGCCAACCGCCGTGCGATCACGCGCAGTATGCCCCAGCGCGGCATCGATTGCGAAAAGAAATACGGCGGCGGGTACCGCCGTTCCCCAAAGTCTGAGCGAGTTCGGGGACTCCGGGGTGCGGTCGAGGCGGGGAAGGCGGGCCCGGCCCGAAGGCCTAGGCCCGCCCCCCTGCGACCCGCGTCGCCGATCAGCCGGACCATTCCGACCCATTAGTGCGGCGGCAACGGCCAGAACTGACTCGGCTGCTCGCCGGGGAGGCTCGTCCCCTTGGTGCCAGTCTGAGTCTCGTCCGGCTGCTGTAGCGCACCTCCTGCCGTGCCCGGCTGCTCGGTGCTCGCCGCACCGAAGGCGCTGCCGAGCGATTGCGTGCCGGTGTCCTGCTGCGTCGTCAGAGCAGACTGGTTCGTGGTGTTCGAACCGTTCTGATTGTTGGCGAAGCTTGGGCTCTGCGAGAGGCCGAGGACACCGCCGCCGAAGCCGAGCCGGTCGAAAAGTTGCTGCAGGAACGAGCGCCCGGTCGGACCGGTCGGGCCGGTCGGACCCGAGGCTCCCGTCGGGCCGGTCGGACCCGTAGCGCCCACCGAGGAGCCGGTCGGACCTGTGGTTCCCGTCGGGCCGGTGTTCCCCGTCGGACCCGTGTTCCCCGTCGGACCCGAGGCTCCCGTCGGGCCGGTGTTCCCCGTTGGACCCGTGTTCCCCGTCGGGCCGGTGTTCCCCGTCGGACCCGAGGCTCCCGTCGGGCCGGTGTTCCCCGTCGGACCGGTGTTCCCCGTCGGACCGGTGTTCCCCGTTGGACCGGTGTTCCCCGTTGGACCGGTGTTCCCCGTTGGACCGGTGTTCCCCGTCGGACCGGTGTTCCCCGTCGGACCCGTGTTCCCCGTCGGACCCGTGTTCCCCGTCGGACCTGTGTTCCCGGTCGGACCCGTGTTCCCGGTCGGACCCGTGTTCCCGGTCGGACCCGTGTTCCCCGTCGGACCGGTGTTCCCCGTCGGGCCGGTGTTCCCCGTCGGGCCGGTGGGACCCGTCGCGCCGGTCGCTCCAGTGGCTCCGGTCGCACCCGTGGCTCCGGTCGCACCCGTTGCGCCTGTGGCGCCGGTCGCACCTGTGGCACCCGTGGCTCCAGTCGCGCCGGTGGCACCCGTGGCTCCAGTCGCGCCTGTCGCACCCGTGGCCCCGGTCGCACCCGTGGCCCCGGTCGCACCCGTTGCGCCTGTTGCGCCCGTTGCCCCGGTGGCACCCGTTGCGCCGGTAGCGCCTGTCGCGCCCGTGGCCCCGGTAGCGCCTGTCGCTCCGGTTGCGCCTGTGGCCCCCGTGGCACCGGTTGCGCCAGTAGCGCCGGTGGCCCCGGTGGCACCTGTTGCGCCCGTGGCTCCGGTGGCACCCGTCGCACCCGTGGCTCCGGTGGCACCCGTGGCCCCGGTCGCCCCTGTCGCGCCCGTGGCACCGGTCGCGCCCGTCGCTCCAGTCGCACCCGTGGCGCCGGTGGCACCCGTGGCTCCAGTCGCGCCCGTGGCGCCTGTCGCACCTGTCGCGCCGGTGGCGCCTGTCGCACCCGTCGCTCCCGTCGCACCTGTCGCACCCGTTGCGCCGGTCGCACCTGTCGCGCCGGTCGCACCTGTCGCGCCCGTCGCGCCCGTCGCGCCTGTAGCTCCGGTCGCACCTGTAGCGCCAGTCGCACCTGTGGCCCCGGTCGCACCTGTCGCACCCGTGGCGCCGGTCGCTCCTGTGGCACCCGTTGCGCCTGTGGCACCCGTGGCCCCGGTCGCACCTGTGGCCCCAGTCGCACCCGTCGCGCCGGTGGCACCCGTGGCGCCGGTGGCACCCGTGGCCCCGGTCGCACCTGTCGCACCCGTTGCGCCGGTCGCACCCGTGGCGCCGGTCGCTCCTGTGGCACCCGTTGCGCCTGTGGCACCCGTGGCCCCGGTCGCACCTGTGGCCCCGGTTGCGCCAGTGGCACCCGTTGCTCCGGTCGCACCCGTTGCTCCGGTCGCACCCGTTGCTCCGGTCGCACCCGTGGCTCCGGTCGCACCCGTTGCGCCTGTTGCACCCGTCGCTCCGGTCGCACCCGTTGCGCCTGTTGCGCCCGTTGCCCCGGTGGCACCCGTTGCGCCGGTAGCGCCTGTCGCGCCCGTGGCCCCGGTAGCGCCTGTCGCTCCGGTTGCGCCTGTGGCCCCCGTGGCACCGGTTGCGCCAGTAGCGCCGGTGGCACCCGTCGCACCCGTGGCTCCGGTAGCACCCGTGGCCCCGGTCGCCCCTGTCGCGCCCGTGGCACCGGTCGCGCCCGTCGCTCCAGTCGCACCCGTGGCGCCGGTGGCACCCGTGGCTCCAGTCGCGCCCGTGGCGCCTGTCGCACCTGTCGCGCCGGTGGCGCCTGTCGCGCCCGTCGCGCCCGTCGCGCCGGTCGCTCCTGTGGCACCCGTTGCGCCTGTGGCACCCGTGGCCCCGGTCGCACCTGTGGCCCCAGTCGCACCCGTCGCGCCGGTGGCACCCGTGGCGCCGGTGGCACCCGTGGCCCCGGTCGCACCTGTCGCACCCGTTGCTCCGGTCGCACCCGTTGCTCCGGTCGCACCCGTGGCTCCGGTCGCACCCGTTGCGCCTGTTGCACCCGTCGCTCCGGTCGCACCCGTTGCGCCTGTTGCGCCCGTTGCCCCGGTGGCACCCGTTGCGCCGGTAGCGCCTGTCGCGCCCGTGGCCCCGGTAGCGCCTGTCGCTCCGGTTGCGCCTGTGGCCCCCGTGGCACCGGTTGCGCCAGTAGCGCCGGTGGCCCCGGTGGCACCTGTTGCGCCCGTGGCTCCGGTGGCACCCGTCGCACCCGTGGCTCCGGTGGCACCCGTGGCCCCGGTCGCCCCTGTCGCGCCCGTGGCACCGGTCGCGCCCGTCGCTCCAGTCGCACCCGTTGCGCCGGTCGCACCAGTCGCACCAGTCGCACCTGTCGCACCCGTGGCCCCGGTGGCACCTGTAGCTCCGGTAGCTCCGGTCGCACCCGTGGCACCGGTCGCACCTGTAGCGCCAGTCGCACCTGTGGCCCCGGTCGCACCTGTCGCACCCGTGGCGCCGGTCGCTCCTGTGGCACCCGTTGCGCCTGTGGCACCCGTGGCCCCGGTCGCACCTGTGGCCCCAGTCGCACCCGTTGCGCCGGTGGCACCCGTGGCGCCAGTCGCACCTGTGGCCCCGGTCGCACCTGTCGCACCCGTGGCGCCGGTCGCTCCTGTGGCACCCGTTGCGCCTGTGGCACCCGTGGCCCCGGTCGCACCTGTCGCACCCGTGGCGCCGGTCGCTCCTGTGGCACCCGTTGCGCCTGTGGCACCCGTGGCCCCGGTCGCACCTGTGGCCCCAGTCGCACCCGTGGCTCCGGTGGCACCTGTAGCGCCGGTAGCTCCGGTCGCACCCGTGGCACCGGTCGCACCCGTAGCTCCGGTCGCACCTGTAGCGCCAGTCGCACCTGTGGCCCCGGTCGCACCTGTCGCACCCGTGGCGCCGGTCGCTCCTGTGGCACCCGTTGCGCCTGTGGCACCCGTGGCCCCGGTCGCACCTGTCGCACCCGTGGCGCCGGTCGCTCCTGTGGCACCCGTTGCGCCTGTGGCACCCGTGGCCCCGGTGGCACCCGTGGCGCCGGTAGCGCCGGTCGCACCCGTGGCTCCGGTCGCGCCGGTAGCGCCTGTGGCTCCGGTCGCGCCCGTAGCTCCGGTGGCTCCCGTCGCTCCCGTCGCGCCGGTCGCACCTGTGGCACCCGTCGCCCCGGTAGCGCCTGTCGCGCCCGTGGCCCCGGTAGCGCCTGTCGCTCCGGTTGCGCCTGTGGCCCCCGTGGCACCGGTTGCGCCAGTAGCGCCGGTGGCACCCGTCGCACCCGTGGCTCCGGTAGCACCCGTGGCCCCGGTCGCCCCTGTCGCGCCCGTGGCACCGGTCGCGCCCGTCGCTCCAGTCGCACCCGTGGCGCCGGTGGCACCCGTGGCTCCAGTCGCGCCCGTGGCGCCGGTCGCACCCGTGGCGCCGGTCGCTCCTGTGGCACCCGTGGCGCCGGTGGCACCCGTCGCGCCAGTCGCCCCCGTGGCCCCGGTCGCACCCGTGGCCCCGGTCGCACCCGTCGCGCCGGTGGCACCCGTCGCGCCAGTCGCCCCCGTGGCCCCGGTCGCACCCGTCGCGCCGGTGGCTCCGGTCGCGCCCGTTGCACCCGTCGCGCCCGTGGCTCCGGTCGCACCCGTGGCTCCGGTGGCACCTGTAGCGCCGGTGCTCCGGTCGCACCCGTGGCACCGGTCGCACCTGTAGCGCCAGTCGCACCCGTGGCACCGGTCGCACCTGTAGCGCCAGTCGCACCTGTGGCCCCGGTCGCACCTGTCGCACCCGTGGCGCCGGTCGCTCCTGTGGCACCCGTTGCGCCTGTGGCACCCGTGGCCCCGGTCGCACCTGTGGCCCCGGTTGCGCCAGTGGCACCCGTTGCTCCGGTCGCACCCGTTGCTCCGGTCGCACCCGTGGCTCCGGTCGCACCCGTTGCGCCTGTTGCACCCGTCGCTCCGGTCGCTCCAGTCGCACCCGTGGCGCCGGTGGCACCCGTGGCCCCGGTCGCACCTGTAGCGCCAGTCGCACCTGTGGCCCCGGTCGCACCTGTCGCACCCGTGGCGCCGGTCGCTCCTGTGGCACCCGTTGCGCCTGTGGCACCCGTGGCCCCGGTCGCACCTGTGGCCCCGGTTGCGCCAGTGGCACCCGTTGCTCCGGTCGCACCCGTTGCTCCGGTCGCACCCGTGGCTCCGGTCGCACCCGTTGCGCCTGTTGCACCCGTGGCACCGGTCGCACCTGTAGCTCCGGTAGCTCCGGTCGCACCCGTGGCCCCGGTCGCACCTGTGGCCCCAGTCGCACCCGTTGCGCCGGTGGCACCCGTGGCGCCAGTCGCACCTGTGGCCCCGGTCGCACCTGTCGCACCCGTGGCGCCGGTCGCTCCTGTGGCACCCGTTGCGCCTGTGGCCCCAGTCGCACCCGTTGCGCCGGTGGCACCCGTGGCGCCAGTCGCACCTGTGGCCCCGGTCGCACCTGTCGCACCCGTGGCGCCGGTCGCTCCTGTGGCACCCGTTGCGCCTGTGGCACCCGTGGCCCCGGTCGCACCTGTCGCACCCGTGGCGCCGGTCGCTCCTGTGGCACCCGTTGCGCCTGTGGCACCCGTGGCCCCGGTCGCACCTGTGGCCCCAGTCGCACCCGTGGCTCCGGTGGCACCTGTAGCGCCGGTAGCTCCGGTCGCACCCGTGGCACCGGTCGCACCCGTAGCTCCGGTCGCACCTGTAGCGCCAGTCGCACCTGTGGCCCCGGTCGCACCTGTCGCACCCGTGGCGCCGGTCGCTCCTGTGGCACCCGTTGCGCCTGTGGCACCCGTGGCCCCGGTGGCACCCGTGGCGCCGGTAGCGCCGGTCGCACCCGTGGCTCCGGTCGCGCCGGTAGCGCCTGTGGCTCCGGTCGCGCCCGTAGCTCCGGTGGCTCCCGTCGCTCCCGTCGCGCCGGTCGCACCTGTGGCACCCGTCGCCCCGGTAGCGCCTGTGGCCCCGGTCGCACCCGTGGCCCCGGTCGCACCGGCCACGGTGTCCTCAGTCGCAGTTACTGACAGCGCACCGGAGACGCCCGGAGCTCCGGTATTTCCTAGATTGTCCTCTACGACGATGTCGCCGGCGGTCACGCCGCTCGGCAGAACCACGGTGGCGGCGTAGCTGCCTGTCGCGCCAAGTGGATCGACATCGCTAGTAGTAACTACGTCACTGGTACCCAACAGGACGTAACTCCCGTCTTCGAGGGCCCAGACATAGACCTCCGTTGCCAAGGAGTTGGGGTCAGTCCCGGAGACAGTATAAAGGGTCTCACTCATGATTCTGACTCCCGACACCGTTCGCAGCGAAGGTTGGCGAGCGGCGGATTATCCACGCTCGCCCGACGTACGCCCGAAATGACAGAGAACCACGACCGCTCGCGCCTCGCGCGACTCCGGGATTGCTCACGGAATGGTTCGGGTTTCTCAGACTGGGAAAAGCCCGAAGAGCAACAGCCGAGCTGCCGGCTGGCCATCACTCGATTCCGGCAATAAACGGCAGGGAGCTGGGGGAGGAAGCAAAGAGACTCGTGCGCCGCAAAATCGCGGTGCTGTTGGAGCTTACGGCGAGCGGCGCGCTCAACCTCTCCACAAACCTTCCCCCCTCGTGCCCGCTGCCTGGCTTTTTCGTAGCCGCCAAGCAGCAGCGCACGTTACCGCGCTAATCGGTGCACTTCTCCCGAAGCACCTCTAGAAAAAAGAAGTGCTCAAGCGCAAACATTTCGTGGCGACGGACTCATGGCGCCGCCGCAAACAAACCCTAAGGTTATTGCGCTTTCCTGAGCAAGATAATTCTGAAGCCAGAATGTGAAAGTTGGCGGCACAACCGAAAGGATGTTGACCTGGCGTGAGGTTTTGGAATTTCCGTAATAATCGTTAGTGGATGCCTCGTCTTGTTAGACGCCACGTACGTTCATCACCGGCTGCCGCTACGTAACAGAAGCGGGAATATTACGATTTGTAGGCAGCACCGCCTCGAGCTCAAGGCGGGGCCCTGCTGCCTCGATCAAGGTAAATCACCCCTTTAAGCCTCATCTCCTTATCTGTGCGGCGGGTACAGCGTTTTTTGCTTGTGGCTGCATTCCCGTCGCAATCCAGAATGTCACAAATGTTCTAGTTTATCTATCTTATGGCACATCCCTCCGGAAAAGCTGATCTTGGACCGGGTTTTCTCCAGGTCAGGCATGGGCCCGGGAAACGCACGAAGGCTGGCAGGGTCAGATGAACCTGAGGCAAGCGTGGCGGCCTGTCCGAGCATCAGGCCGACGAACGCAAGGACGTTGAAGCCGGCCAAATTGCTGGCGTATCGCTGGTAATCCTTGACTGGCTTGCGGCATCACGTCGCCCATGTGAGGAAAGTTTGGACCACCCATTGCCTGGCCAGCGGAACGAAGCCGCGCCTTGCTTCGGGCTGTTTTTGGACCTCGAGGGAAATACCCGGCGCGCGTGCCGCCTCGGGCGGTGCCTCATCAGCATATCCCCGAGCGGCGTAAGCAAGCTTGGCGCTCTCGCCGGTGGCATCCCGAACTGCCTGGGCAAGACGGCTTACTTCGGGGCGATCATCGACATTGGCTGGGCGAGGCGCACGGCGTCGCGCTGCGCGACGCGGACGCGACGCGGACGCGGCGCGGCTCGCGCGGCTCGTGCCCACCGCACCGGCGGTTGCCGCGACGGCGCTCAGGGCCACGCGGCTCGCCGGCGGCGGGGCGGAGACGGCGCGGCTGACCGTTGAGGGTGTAGCCCGGGCGGTACGCGGCGGCGGCTTGCCGGAGCCGGAACCGGAGCTCGACGGCAACTACGATCCGACCCTGGTGAACGCCGATTGTGACCTTGCCGCGCTGGAGGCGGACCTTACGCGCCCGGGCGCGCCGAGTACCCTCTCGTTCCTGCTTGCCGGCCCGCCGGGTTCCGGCAAGAGCGCGTGGGTGCGACATCTCGCCGGCCGGATGGGATTGCCGGTCCTGCACAAACGCGCCTCGGACCTGCTCGAACTCGTTCGTCGGCGCCACCGAGCACAACATTGCCGGCGCCTTCACCGAGGCGCGGGATACGGGGGCCTTCCTGGTGTTCGACGAGGCGGGCAGTCTGCTGCTGGAGCGGGCCGACGCGGTGCGGGGCTGGGAGATTAGAGCCGTTTCATCGAGGGTGTCCGTAGCCACAATGGCGGAGATAGCTGGAGCACTCGGCTGGGCTGAAGCGGTCGAGTGTGTATCCGATGGTTTGCCATAGCCCGTCGCGCGATCGTGGGGCGGCGCGCCTGATCAGGGCTTTGAGCTTGGCGAAGACCTGCTCGATTGGGTCGAGATCGGGCGAGTAGGCGGGCAGGAACCGCAAGCTGGCGCCACGAGCCTCGATGGCGTCGCGCGCGCCGGCGACCTTGTGGCTGCCGAGATTGTCGGCGATGACGGTGTCGCCGGGAGCGAGGGTCGGGGCGAGACACTGCTCGACCCAGGCGCGGAACGCACCGCCGTTCATCGCCCCGGCCAGCACCATCGGTGCCACCAGTCGATCGTGCCGCAGACCGGCGACGAAGGTGGTTGTGTTCCAATGACGGAGGCGCAGGCGCGGCTCGCGTTCCGGCGGTTCTTCGGCCTGGCAGCCCCGGCGGGGCTGGACGCGCTCAGGACCCTGACGCCCGCGGATTTTGCCCTGGTCCGGCGGCGGGCCGCCTTGCGGGGTGATGCCCCGGACCCGCCGACGCTGCTTGGCCGGCTGGCGGCCGAATGCGCGGGGCGCGTCGACGGGCGGGGGCTGGTGGGGTTCGCCGCCGGGGCACCAAAGTGATTGCAGGACGGAAGAGGCGCGGGCAACAACATGGCATGCGCTACGGCCCGGCTGAAAACCTGCTCCGCTTGGCCCGCCATCTGGCGGCGACCCGGACGGGCCTGACGCTCGACGAAATGGCGGCCCAGGTGGAGGTGGGACGTCGGACGGCGGAGCGCATGCGCGACACGTTGCTGGCAATGTTTCCCGAGATGGATTCATGGGATGACGATGCCCGGGTGCCAAAAGAACGACACCGCCGATGCCGAGGCGATCTGCGAAGCGGCGAAGCGGCGAAGCGGCCGACGATGCGGTTCGTGCCGGTGAAGACCGAGGCGCAGCAGGCGAACGGGGTCGTGTTCCGCGCTCGCGACCTGCTCGTGCATCAGCGCGCGCGGTGCATCAACGCCTTGCGCGGGCACTTCGCCGAATACGGCCATGTCGTCCCGCAGGGCACCACTCACGTTGGCACGTTGATGGTCTGGGTAGACGATCCGGAGTTCGCCTTGCCAGAGGATGCACGCGCTGTCTTGCAGGTGCTGATCGGCACCTATACCGCGCTGGAGGCGCAGGTGAAGCAGTTGGATGCGGAGATCAACCGGCGTGCAAAGGCTGACCCGGTCGCACGCAGGCTTACGACGATCGCGGGCGTGGGCCCGATCTCGGCTACGGCGATTGCGGCCCTGGCGCCAGCAGCGGAAGGGTTCGCAACCGGCCGTAACTTTGCCGCCCGGCTCGGACTGACGCCGCTGCAGAAATCAAGTGGCGGCAAGCAGAAGCTCGGCACCATTTCGAAACACGGCGAACGAACCATCCGGCGCCTGCTCATCATCGGAGCCAGCGCGGTGCTCAGGCAGGCTTGCTTCCACGGGGCACCGTCCGGCTCGTGGCTGGCACAGATGCTTCAGCGCAAGCCGAGAATGTTGGTCACCGTGGCATTGGCCAACAAGACGGCCCGCATCGTCTGGGCGCTGCTGATGAAAGGCGGGGTATACAAGGGTCCGGTCCCGGCGGCGTAGACTGGCCAGGACGACAGAGGTGTAGGGTGACCGGAAGGAGAGTATGGCGCAACAGTCGGCGAGACGGGGTTGGAAGAACCAGGGATTTCCACAGTGCTTCGAGCACGCTGTTGGTGATTTGGATCCGGCCCGCGAACTCCCATACAGGCCCGCGGCGACTCGCTGCCGCATCAGAGGCCGGACAGATGGCAGCATCCGACTACGCGCTACGACGAACCTGAAGTTTGCCCTTGCCAAGAGGGGGGCGTCCACAGATGGAAATTGGGGTGTAGTTTGAGGCGGCCATGAATCAGGCGGCCGGGGTGGGAATTTGGATGGGCGCGGCGTCGATAAGTGGTGGCGTGAGGTCATCCACGGACGGCCAGAGCGTTGGCGCCCAGGTGCGCCAACTCACCCGCGCCGGATGCAAGAAGGTATTTCGGGAGGTGGCGAGCGGAGCCAAGACTGACCGCAACCGGGTCCGCCGCGCGTTCGCCCAGATCGAGGCCGGCGACGTGCTGGTGGTGACCAGGCTCGACCGGTTAGCGCGATCAACGCGGGACCTCCTGAACACCCTTGCCACGATAACCGACCGCGAGGCCGGCTTCCGCTCCCTGGGCGACGCGTGGGCGGATACCACTAGGCCACACGGCCGGCTGATGCTGACCGTCCTGGGCGGCCTGGCAGAGTTCGAGCGGGAGTTGATCCGCGCGCGCACGAGCGAAGGCCGGCCGCGCGCGAAGGCGAACGGCAAAAGCCTCGGGCGCCCGTTCAAGATGACCCCGCACCAGAGGCGCGAAGCGATCGAGCGGCGTGATCGGGGCGACGAAACACTTGCCGATATCGGCCGCAGCTACAATGTAAGCAGGGCGACGATTTCGAGGCTGGCCGTATGACGTGGCGCGAGCATGACGTAAACGCACCCAGCATCGAGGCTCCCACTATAGGAAACAGGACGTTCCCTGTGGGCGTGATGATCCCGAAAAACTCTAGGCTCGAAAGAATAGAGTCTAGTTACGGGCCTTTGGATGCCGCGGTGCCCTGTGGACTGTCTAACTGCGGGACGGCCCACAAGAGGGGCTATGTTGTCGTTTTCACAAGGAACGATAGCGCCAGTTCTGAACGTGGAATCATCGGTCACGTATGCGGAAGGCGGGAATTCAAAGAGACATGGACACAAGCTGTAGCTAGGCATCGAGCCGAGGAGCGCGCCGCGGAGCTGCGAGCGGAACTGAATAGATTCTTGGAAAATGCCGCGGAGGTAGAGCCTCGCTTGCAGGCATTGATTCCAGGGATGCAGGTTCGTAGCGCTATACGGAGCATTCTCTTGATTGATGCACGCGATTTTATGCGTGAATGCGCTAACGCCTGTCGTAGTCGCAATGGGCGTTTGGGACGGCATGGTTATGGGGACGAGCGCATAACCTATAAGCTGGAAGGACAGCTATTCTTTTTGTCAGACGACGCATTGGCGAAAGCCAAACGCATTTTGAACGGAATCGCACGGGTTAGGCGCATGGCCGAACAGCGAGACGCGACACCTCGCCAGCTGAGGGAGCTCCTGTCCGGGCTTACAAATCTGCGCGTCGCTACTAACGAAATAGAGAGAGAAGCGAAGGACGGCATTGCCGCCTTGCAACCATCGAATTTCGAGAAAGCTATTCGTGTGCTTGACGAATACGAAACCAGCCGAGTGCGCATGATTGGCACAGTTCTCGAAGTCCGAAGGTTGATGGCCGGCAATGCTGGCTGGACAGCAATAGCTGATCTGGCAAATCCTCAGATGCCTGGCAAAGTCAGCTCGTGGAGCTGGTAACGCAGCTCTCCACAAAGCCGCATTATGCCGCGGCTTAAGCAGCTTTCGCCGGATGACGGGCTTCGCAGACTTACCGGCCCCGGAAACTCTATGATGGGAGACCAGCTTCGCGCCGTCGTCCAACGCGGCGCCTGACGCCGCTTGTCAGGTTGCCCAAACCTAATGGAAACGTGCTCGTTCGTGAATTTGCCGCCGTTTAATATCGGAATTTCTTCCGCAGAGATTCTCGTTTTTTCGGCGATATCTGGAGTCTGCTAAACGCTGGTGTTCCCCATGCTCGGCCTTCCCCTACACAGTAGTGCGCGTTGACGAACCTCCAGAGATCATCCTCCCGTAGCGGCTTGCTGACCACTCTCTCGACGCTGAGTTGGGCCGCCCGCACGACGATGGAGGGAGATGGCAAGGCGGTGACGATCAGGACCGGAGTGTGTGCCCCCGCGGTGCGGAATTGCGCGACCAGCTCCAATCCAGTCATTTTCGGCATGTGATGGTTGAGGATCATACAGGCAGCTCGCCGTCCCTGATCGCCCGGGAATGCAGCCGCCGAGGCATAGGCCCTCACCCTGTAGCCATAGGCTTGCAGGAGCGATTTGACGGAAGCGAGGACCGCACGATCGTCATCAACGATCGCCACATGGTCAGGCTCGTTGTCTGGCATGCGCTTCCTCGCTTGCGAGCCGTCCAACGATACGGGACAGTCCCGGCGCGATCGAACACGTGCATATCAACGCGCGAATGGAATTCCTCGCGCCAGCCGCTCGGCCCGCCATTTGACCACCGCGTTTTGGCGTCGAGCCATCGGCCAGCGCCAGCATGACAACATTGGTGACCGTGGGGAGCCCGAAATCCTCCAATCGCACATGTCCTATGCATGAATTGAATCAGGTCAATTCCAGCCGTGCGCGCCGAGATATGATGTACGAGCTGCTCAAAACGGAGCCCGGCCAGCCAACGTCGATGCATCACCGTCCACGCCGGGGCGGCCGTAGTGTCAGCCATGGCGCAGCAGAAAACCCGAGAGTTGCTGGCGCGCTTACCGCAGCGCACGGACAGCGGCTAGCCGCGCCCGCGTCAAGTCACGCATCGCCTCATGAGCCGGATCCGGAAACCAGACCGGGGTCAACTCGCCGGCCCGATGCAGTTTCGCCAGGCTGATCGCATCCCGTCGGTAGGTCTTGATCCGCTCCCCCGGCTTACGTAGCATCAAAGAGGAAGCAATCACCACGCACTCCTCTCCCGCAGCCGTCAGTTGGCGCTGGATCCCGTAACCGTACGGACCGGCCTCGTAGCAAAGTCGCACCTTGCGACCCGGCCGGCAGGCCCCCGATCAGGAAGCTGGTTTGGTGAAAATCAAATTTGCCGTGCATGGAAGCAATATTTGAAGGACCGCCATTCTGCAGAGCATATAATAATACATCGTCTCGACCGGCCCCCGGCACAGGGTGGACGGATAACGGTCGATCACCATGGAAAAACCGAGATCGAGAGCAATGTCCCTTATTTTTAAGGCTATCAGAACGTCCTCTGGAACCTCTGGCCTTTTTCTGTTCACCCTACGGTAGGCCAGAGGATAAAGGAAGTTTGGCGTTGTAGGCTCGTAGAAGTAGCATGCCGTGCCACGCGGCCTTAGGACCCTCCCGATTTCGCGGAGCGTCTTTCTATGCGCCAGGAAGTGGTGAGCCGCAGCGAAGCAGAAGATCCGGTCGATGGAGTTGTCCGGCTCGTCCATTTGGTAGCTGATGCAAGCGTAGGAGCGATCAAGGCGGACGGAGAATATCCGTTCCCACTTAGAGTCTGTCTCGAATCGGGTCATCAACGTGCGAGCCGACGCAGAAGCAGAATGGCTGACGCGGCATAGAGGAACGCCTCGGCGGACTTGATGGTGGCTTCGAAATCCTTGGCGAGGCGGCGGTTGCGATTGATCCAGGCAAAGAACCGCTCGACCACCCAGCGCCGAGGCAGGACGGCGAAGCCCACCTGATCCTTGGGTTTGCGCACGATCTCGACGCGGATGCGGCTCGCATTGGCGACCCGTGGCCCCTCATAGCCCGCGTCGGCGAAGGCAAGCTTTACGAACGGCCAGCGCGGACGTGAAGCCCGCAGCAATGGGCCGGCCCCGTCACGATCCTGGATGTCGGCCGCGTGCACGTGCAGTTTGAGCGCCCGGCCGTCGGTATCGACCAGAGCGTGGCGCTTGCGGCCCTTGATCTTCTTGCCGGCATCAAAGCCCCGCACGCCGCCGCTCTCGGTGGTCTTGACGCTCTGGCTGTCGATCCCGGTGGCGGTCGGACTGGCCTCGCGGCCCACGCCCTCGCGGTCGCGCATCAGCAAGTGGTGGTTGACCGTTTCCCATGTGCCGTCGTCGCGGAAGCGGGCGAACCAGCGATAGACCGTGCGCCAGGGCGGAAAGCCCGCCGGCAACAGCCGCCAGGCCACTCCACCACGCAGGATGTAGCAGATCGCGTTGATGATCTCGCGCATCGGCCAGGCACGCTTGCGGCCACAGCCGGCTTCGGCAGGCAGGAACGGGACGAGCAGCGTCCATTCGGCGTCAGTCAGGTCGCTTCCATAGCGTAGCCCGGCACGGCTATGCTGCCGCCGGGTGGTCGGGGTCCACATCGCGATCTCGTCTGGTGTGTTGCAACCCTGACGAATCACGATTTGCCCCGGCTGCCCAGCCCTACCATGTCATGCCGATAGCGTTCCGAGACAGCCTCTTAGGGAGAGACATGATGGCGAATTCGCTAATGTCCGTCGCGGTAACGTGGGCGCAAGGGAACAGTTTCTTGTATATGCAGGACGCCCACCCCTGCCCCGCGCCTATCTCCAGAGCCCGTCCGCTCGTCGCAACCTTGTCTCGGTGGCGTTCCACGCAATCCAGGAATACCCGCGTTTCCGACATCTTGTTGGTAAGGTTTGCTAATGAGTCAACGCCCGGGGATTCCTCACGAGAATTTCGCCAGAATTCAATTTCCCTAATCTGCCTGGTTGCGATATCTGGCGCCGCGGACATCTTACTGGCCATTTCCAAAATAGCCGACGGTTTCGCCGATCCAGAGTGCACCGTAGTCTTGGCCAGGGCCTTGCGGCAACGATTTTTTTGATCAGGGCCGCGCCGACGCCCCCGCTGTGGTGCGATGATAGCCAAAATGGGGGGTCTTCCGGTCCATAGGAGGAGCATGCAACGCCGTGGGGAGCCGGTGAGGCGTGCGATAGGCCGAGGCCTCACTGCGGGGCGGGGAGGGAATCCTCAGCTTACTCCGCGCCCCACCGGCTCCCCACGGCTTTGCACGCTCCCCATTCGTGCTGGCCCGCTTCATGCAATATTTGACCAACTGGATGGTCATGAGGCCCCCGTGGGGAATGTCAGTATCGCCGACGCCAAGGCACATTTGACTGAACTCGTCGAGCGGGCCGCCGCCGGCGAGACGGTACGGATTACCCGCCGTGGAAAGCCGATCGCGCAGATTGTCGCCGCTGAGGCGCCTCGCAAGCACATCGACATTACGGCCGTCCGTGCGATGGTTGCGACCATGCCGAGGCAGAGGGAGCCTGCGCGCAAAGTAGTCCGCCGAATGCGTGACGAAGCGCGCTATTGATCCTTTATCTCGATACATCCGTGCTGGTCGCGGCGCTCACCCCTGAGGCAGAGACCGAGCGCATACTAACCTGGCTCGGCGCGCAAGATCCGCAGTACCTCGCGATAAGCGACTGGGTAATAACGGGTTTTCCTCAGCGCTATCAATAAAGCTACGTTCGGGACAAATCGAGGCAATACACCGGGCGCATGCGCTTGCCATGTTCACGACGATGTGCACTGAGAGGCTGTCTCGGAACGCGAGCGGCATGATCGCATGAGGGGCTGGGCGGCCGGGGAAAATCGTGATTCGTCGGGGTTGTGACACCTTGGACGAGACCGCGATGTGAACCCGACCACCCGACGGCAGCATAGCCGAGTTCAAGAAGCACTCGCTCAGACGATAGGGCACAACACCGTCGCCGGCGGGATCACAAAATCTTGCCCGGCACAAAGGGCTTCGCGTCTGAGGGGAAACTTGCGGGCCGACGGCCGGCTTTCCCTCCCGGTCCGCCTCACCCGTGCCACCTCTCTCGACAAAAGTTGACCTCTCGACCTATTGCCGTTGGGCCGTCGAGGGCCTTATTTCGGTCATGGAGGAAATCGACGTGTGGCGCGTCGCCAAAATCTTCGGACAAACCTACGGTTTCTCTGCTGTGGATTACTGCATCCGCCGGTTGCGTGAGCTCTCTGCCGCCGGCGACCTTG
The DNA here is from genome assembly GCA_963745975.1 of uncultured Pseudomonadota bacterium. Lineage (GTDB taxonomy): Bacteria > Pseudomonadota > Alphaproteobacteria > Acetobacterales > Acetobacteraceae > JAKAWQ01. The sequence continues at coordinate 13,994 of CAVUZJ010000002.1, read as the reverse complement.
ACGGATGCGCCGTGTGGTCGCGGATATTAGCTGCGGTGAATCAGATGCAGCAGTTTGAGGGGTGCCGATAGGAGATCATGCACTGAGGGCCTGCGCCTCGGTCCGGTCGTCCCCGAGCTCGCGGACGGCGGTGTTGATGCCGCGCTCCATGCCGTGGAGGAGGCGAGCCAATAGGCTGACCGCATGGACGATTTCGACTTTTAGCGCGTGCCGTGACTCCTCCGGGAACGGCACGGCCCTCTCGCGGTCGATTTCGCCTGCGACCGCCTCCACGAGCTCTTCGCCGCGGGCTACATGCAGGGGTTCGCCGAGAAAGGAGGCCCTCGCCGGCGGCGCCGACCAGCAGGGTCGCGAGATAGGCCGGTAGCCGCGCTCGGCATCATGACCTATGCGGCCGGCGTCATTGATCTTGTTCAAGCTGTTCATCTGCAATCTCCGTTGAACGAAACCCGAGACCGGCCTCGCGCCTCTTTCTTCGGGTCAATCGAAGGGTAAGGCGGGGTGGTGCGCCGGCGGGCGCGCCCGGATTGCGCTCGACCGGGGCCTATGGCCCCGCGCTGCGGGCGGCCCAGGCCCGCTGTAGCCCGCGTGCCGGGGAAGCCTTGGGCGAAGCCCGATGGCTCCTAATCTGGCGGCGTCTGCCGGTGGTGAACCACCCCAGTAGGGGTGTGTCGAAAACGGCCGATTCCGCGAGGGAAGGCCAAGTGCCGAGAATCGGGCTCGGAACGCATGGTAATGTTGTGCGTTTTCCGTCTCGCTTTCTATGTCGCGATATGGTATAAGTTTCGCCTCCGAATTAGGAGAGTGACCATGGCGAGCCAGGCCATCGAGCGGTTCCGGGCTGAGGTTCGGCGCCGGCGCTTCCGCCGGCTCACCGATGCCGAGCTCGCGGACGTGAAGCATCGGGCATTGAACGCCCATCACAGCAACCGCATCGAGGGGATCACTCCCGACGCCGACACCGTGGCCCTGTTCGAGGTGCTGCTCGACGAGCGAGTGCCGGCCGAGGAATGGGCCGGCCTGGTGCTCGCCTTCGTGCAGAATCAGCGGGCCACCACACACGCGGCCTAGGCCGCACCGTGGAGGAAGACCCCTATGTTTATCCCGGCACGGAGGTTCTGCGGAAGAGGTTCGACGAGCCGGAACCTGCGCGCCTGGCGGTCCTTGAGTACGCGGCCACGCGCGCTCGTGCGGCCGAGCGGCTGGTGTTCCCGCTTGGCGCGGGCGGATACTGCGCCACGCACCGGCATTTGTTCCAGGACCTGTTCGAGTATGCGGGCGAGCTTCGCACAACGGACCTCTCTCGCCCCGGCGCACAATTCGCCCGGCCGGCCTTCATCGAGCCCGTCTTGCGCGATCGCTTCCGCCAAGTGGCGGCGATCAAGGAGCTTTCCGGCATGGACGCCCTGATCTTCACGGCCGAGGCCGCGCACCACATGGCCGAGCTCAATGCGATCCACCTGTTCAGGGAGGGGAATCGGCGGACGATGCGGTTTCACCTTGAGCAGATCGCGCACCAAGCGGGCCACTCCATTGACATCGCCGACGTCGAGGCGCGCGACTGGATCGGGGCGAGCATCGCCTCGTTTCGCGGGGACGAGCACCCGCTCGCCCGCGTGATCGGGAGGGCGATGGGAATGGATGAGCACCAGCTCGGCCGGCTCCGCGACGCCCAGCAGAACGGAGGAAGCCGATGAGTGCCACTGCGGGGCCGATCGCCGGGACCAGGCCAGCGGCGGCTCAGCCGGAAGCGACGGCCATGCGCATAGGCTATGCGCGCGTCTCGACGCGCGATCAGGACGTGTCCTTGCAGATCGAGGCCCTAAAAGCCGCCGGCTGCGATCGGATTTTCACCGAGACGGCATCGGGTGCGCGCTCCGATCGCCCCGAGCTCGCCCTGACACTCAGTCATCTTCGGCCGGGTGACACGCTGGTGGTGTGGCGACTGGACCGGCTCGGCCGCTCCCTTCCGCACCTGATCGAGCTTATCGGCGACTTCAAGGCCCGGGCGATCGGCTTTCGTTCTATCATGGACCCGATCGACACGACCTCGGCCGCCGGCGAGCTCATATTCAACATTTTCGGCTCGATCGCGCAGTTCGAGCGCGAGTTGATCCGCGAGCGCACGAAGGCCGGTTTGGAATCGGCCCGGGCGCGGGGGCGAAAGGGCGGCCGGAAACGGAAGGTGGACGCCAGGGTCTTGCGTGAGATCAATGCGCTTTTGAAAGACCCGGAGATCAGGGTTACGGAAATCGCCGCGCGCTACAAAGTCAGTCGGTCCGCGCTCTACCGCGCCCTCCGCCGCGAGAAGGAGGCGGCGTCATGAAATTCCTTGTCAGGGCTTTGGATTACGCGTTGCCTCTGATCCTCAATATCGCCCTGTGGCTGCTCATCTCCATCCGGACGATCATCTACTACGCCGTCTGCGCTAACACCGGCCGCTCGGTCTCGATCCGATGATTTCGAGCTATCTGGCCGACGTCGAGGACGACCTCGCTCGCGCGACTCATACGGGGCTCCCAGATTTCGTGGGCTCAAGTCCCGGCGGCAACGGCAAGCGATCGGGAGCCGTCACGCCGTCGAGCCGCTGATTGACGCGCCAGAACGCCTCGAGCTGCTCGGTCGTGAGCTGCGCGATGCTGACGTTGACCTGCGTTGACGGCGCCGGCTGATCGCTCGACACCGAGCCAGCCTTCTCCGGCTTGTCCATGTTCAACGCGCGCCGCTGCGTCTTGGTGATGTGCTCGTCGAGCGCGACCAGCGCCTGCAACGCGCCCTGCACACTGTCGTTCCGGCCCGCCAGAAGGATGCGCGCTGCCTCCGCGCGCTCATCGTCGGTGCCGGCAAGAAGCCAGCGGATCAGCCGCAGGTACGCCTCGCGCACCGCGGCGACCTCAGCTCCGCGCGCGAGAGCGTCTTGGTTGACGATCGCTCGAACCATCGCCGCGGCCTCGATGGCCCCGTCGTCGCTGCTCAGCGCCTTGCGCACCGTCTCAGCAAGCGGCCCTGATATATTGAAAAACCTGGCCATTCCGCCCGTCGTCGACGGCGCCGCGTCGGGGGTCGATGGTTCGACCCCTCGAACTTCTTGGCTCGAACCATCTTGGTTCGAGCTCGAACTTTCACCGCCGGCGCTGGTGATCACGCGCAATGCCGCGCGCGCTGCTTTGGGCACCTCCGGCTTGCTGATCTGGTGGAGAAGCAGAACGTCGGCGCGACGCTCGGCTGCTGCCTCGTTATCGCGCGTCCACCCCTCCTTGGTGATCCGCTTTCGGATGGCCGTCTCGGTTACCCCGTAGCGCCGAGCGAGCTCGCTGTTGCTGTAGCCGCCGGTCTTCCAGTCGGCCTTGAGGGCCGCCCATGCGTCGGGAGTCATACGGGGCATGAGCTCGACCTCGCGAAGAGAAGGCGGGGCTTTCTGTTGCCAGGCACCCCCTCAGCCCCGCTTACGGCCTACGCGGCCGCAGCGAATGCCTGGTTGTCGTTGGCGTCTGTCGATGATCCTCGGCAGAGGCTGCGTCGTCCGCTCGTAGCGGAACTCCGTCGCCTCCGACCCGATCACCTTCCGCACCACCTTCCGGGAAACATGAAACTCCGGCAGATCGACCGGATCGACTTCTACTGACCAAAATATGCCCACCGAATCTTCGCAATCGTCTCCATCACCAGCATCCCGAAAGCGGCCCCCATCTCGCCCATGGCAGCCATTGTGGACCCGCCGTCCCCAGGGTCCCAATTGGATGCCGATCACCCCCGAAAACCGGACCCTTATTCCATGCCGATTCACAATCAGGGAGGAAACGTCACCAGGCGCAGAAATCGCCAGCTCACAAAAGTTAATAGAGCCTCCCGCCTGGGCTGTCAACACTAAAATGTGCCATCCATTGCGTTTCTATGTATTTGACACATAGTTACAGATCCCCACGGAGCGCGGCCAGGTTTCCCTTACGGGGCGGCAGGTTACCGCAGAGCACCCCCCAGACGATGGTCGCGGTCCATGCGCAGGCATCCAGCAGCATCCAGAAGGCGACGTCGCGCTTACCGAGCGGATTCACCGGCAACGGAGGCTCGGCTCCGGTGGCGCTCCTGCACGCAAGAGCCAACGGTGCGCCTGAGATCGCTCCGGAACCACCCCTCGAAGAATTCCTGGCCGGCATCGAAGCGCCGCTTGGCGAGCTCCTTGGCGGCAAACGGGTCCCGCCGGCGCTCTTCCTCGGCGACCAGCTCCCCCGGGCAAAGAGCAGCTCGAGCACATTCTCGCCCACGGCTATCGCCCCTTTGGCAGTCACCACCCCGCTCTGGGTCTGGTGACGGGGGACGATGACCACCCCACCCTGCTGGCGCCGCCGTTCTATTGGCCCATAATCGGAGCCACATTCAACGATATAGACGCCTTTTTGTGAGTCGAACTTCAGCTCCCAGGGCCGTTTCCGCGTCGAGACATAGCGCCGCTTGCGTTTGGCCACGCTCATCCCCCGGCACCACAGGTTGTATTGAGGTGGCAGTAGACGCTGCAAGGTGGCACATAACAATGCGATAGATCAGAGCCGAACGAAGGCCCCCGTCGCCACGCCCGTCACCACCACGCGGTCGCCTTCATTGACTGCTTCCAACGCCGGCCAATGGTCGAGCACGATCACGCCGATATGCGAGGGATGGCTCAATTCGGTGAGCAGCCACCCCTTGCCCTCCGCCACACTCAAACGCCGCAGGAGGAGCCGCACACGGCGCTTGCCCTTCTCGGTGTGCCACCGCTCGGCGATGACGATATCGCCGTCCTGCGGCTTCCTGCGCCCCGCAGCGACGCAGATCACCAACGACCCCGCGGCAATGACCCGATCCATCTCGGGGCTCGCCACGCGCACACCGAAGGCATCCTTGAGAGCGGCCGGCACTTCCGGCACGCCGATCGTGATCTGCTCCTCTTGCGGCAGCTCGAGGGCCTCTTCCCACTTCCCGCTCACCAGATGGCGCAGAGGCACGACGCCCATCAGACTCGGCCGATCGGGCAGCTTCTCTCCAAGCAGCTCCGAGACGGTGACGCCGGGAATCGCGGCCGCCAGCTTCTCGAGCGTCTCCACATGCAACGAATTGGGGCGCGGCGCGCCCGGCGTCCCCTTGGCCTTCAAGAACGCATACAACGCGTTCGCGGTGGGCAAGCGGGCATGCTCCGCCCACACCGACGGCGTCAGATCATGTTGCTCCATGACCTTCCGCAGAGCCTCTCTCCGGCGCTCGACGCTCCTGTCATGCCCCGAGCGGGTCGCCTTGATGCTCATCGAGTCGCCCTTTCACATTGAGCGGCCCATCCCTCGCCGCGGCTACCTACTGCCTGAGCCCCTCCCGGCTTCGCAATAATGGGGCCTCCCGGAAAGAAACGCCGCTTTGTTGAGGACGCCCCTCAGGCGGCGATGGTCCGTCTCTTCCGCCCGCTCGTCCCCCCCAGGCAAGGCAATTCCTGCCGCCATCCCCAACGGCGGCCGGCGCGACGCTCGCGAAGCCGAACGGCTGCGCGAGCAGGGGGTGGTGCCCGGAATGCCGGACCCCGTCCTCATCACCGCCGGCGGCCGGGTCCGCTGGATCGAAGTGAGGCGGCCGAAGAACAGAATCCTGAAACTCGCTGTCGGTCGGCTCTCCGAGGCCCAAAAGGACATCCACCGGCGTCTCCGGGCCCTCGGTCACCAGACCGATACGATCGACGACCTCGACCAGTTCATGGCGCTGTTGCGGGAGAGCGGCTTGACCAAGCACGCAGGGAAAGCCCCTACACCGGCGCCGGAGGCAGCGGCCGAAAATCCTCCCCGAGCGGCTCTCCAATCCGGCCCGTCTCCGCTTCCATAGCCAGAGGAAAGATCTGATCGCCGAGAAGATTGAGCGAGATGCGCCGCAATGGCGCTTCCTGGGCGTCCAGGAGATCCCAGGCCGCGATCGCCAGGGGACACCCCAGACGCGAGGCAAGCTCGGCCGCATCGGGCGGTAGCGCATCATTGGTACCGGCGACAATTCTGACGCCGTTGCGCACGATCGCCCCCAGAGCTTCCATCAGCCCCTCGCCGAAGATCGTGACATCCTCGAAAACGATCAGTTCGGCACCCACCTCCCTCGCCCGCCGCAGGAGCGCGCCGAGCCGGTCGGCGGCGCGATACTCGAAGAGACGACGAACAGAGAAAAAAGGCGGAGTGCCGCTCGAGATCCCGCATGGCCAGGTTCAGCTCGCGTTGCATCGTCATGGCCTGGGCGCAGTAGAGCACCCGCTTGCGACCATGGCTCGCCAGATGGCGAGCAAAAAACGCAGCACCCACGGGAGCGGGCTCTCTTCCCAGCGCAGCGGCCGCTCCAGGCATTCCCGCTCCTCGACGGCACCTGCGATCACGATGGCAGGATGATTCGGCCCGAGGGACCGAATCCACTCCGGCGGTCCCAATACACGTCACTCCGTGTTTGGCTGTCCAAACATAGCGCCGCAACACATAGTTATCAAGCCTCCTCCCGATGGGGGCGCCGAAAATCCCCGGTTCGCGGGTCATAGTGCAACGGAGCGTTCCCGAGGTGCGACCAGCCCGCGTAACGCGCCTTCCAGCACTCAATCAGAACATCAGTGGAACGATCATCCCCGACGCGCCGAATGGAGAGACCGCAATCGGTCTTGTTGAAGGCCGAAGCGCCGCCCGAAATGTCGTACCCCCCGACCTCCGGAACTTCCCCCCAACTCGTGCGACGCATTGTCCGCGGATGGGCGACAATCACCAGGGCAAGTCCGCGCTGATGCGCCCAGTGATTGCCCATGGCAAAAAGATCGCCCTGGTGAATATCGTCCCGAACCCCTTTGGGAGGCACCGTGTCGACCTCGTTCCACGGGTCGATGACGAACCCCCTGACCCCAAAGCGATCGAGCGCCAGGTCGGCCCGATCGAGAAGCCTCGGCAGCTTCACATGATTGCCATTGCCGCTTTCCCGATAGCGCAGATCAGGAGGGGGGAAATGAAGATGAAGTGCTCCCTCACCCATTGGAGAGCCTCGTCAAGATCGGCTCCACGGAGGGGCGCCACGTCGTCGTACTCGAGTGCCCGCCGGGCATAGGTGCGCGCGAGATAGGCCGAGGCGGTTTCAGTGGGGAGTTCCGCTGAATAAAGCGCCCACTTCCAGGCGTAGCGCCGCGCTGACTCCACCGCGACCCAGGTCACAAAGCTGGTCTTGCCGCGCCCCGGAATCCCGGTGAGCACCGTCAGCCCGCCTCCCGGGGGGAGCTTGAACACCTCGTCCAGCTTCTCGATCCCGAGCGTCAGCCCCTTCGCCAGGTCCCGCTGATAGCGCACTTCCACCGCGGCAACGCCGGGCACGCGCACGAGCCCGCTGGCCGGGCCTGGGATGGCCTGCAAGATCGCCCGCCTTACCGGCTCCGGCCCGAGCTTCTGAAGCGTCTCCGCGGCGTCCTTGCAGCCCTGGGGCCACGCGACCCGCAGACACCGCTCGGGCTGCAAATACCGCTCCAACTCATCCATCAGCACAATGCCGGGGCGGTCCATATCTCCGGCGAGAATGATCCGGTCGATGGCCCGCAGCGCCACATCGTGCCGCGCCAGGGCGGCGAGCTTCTGCGAATACTGGCCCTTCGTCTGATCGTGGGGTTCGTTCATTGCGCCGTCGGGCAGCGTCACCACCGAGCGGTAGCCGCACTCCCAGAGCGCGGCAACGTCCGCCTCGCCCTCGACGATGATCACCTCGTCACTGGCGATGGAATCGCCGTTGAAGAGGCAGGGCTCGCTGTCCTTGTCCTGGACCTGAACCTTTTTCAGGATGCGCGCCGAGAACGGCTTCGAGGTATCGGGGTCGAGCACGAAGCCCCGGTATTTGCGCCGCAGCAGGACGCCCTTGTGCACGAAGGGGAAGACGATCGCCGGCAGCCGGCTCTCGGTCTCCGGGAAGAACGCCTCCGACGAGTAGATGCCAAGCTCGTGAACTGTCTCTTCGCTGATGCCCCGCTCCCGGAAATAGGCGAGCATCCAGTCTTCCGCCGGCTGCTCGAGATCAGCTTCCGGGCGCACATAGGCCTTGCGCCGGAAGCTCCCTATCGCATGGCGCCCCGGCACGTTGCCCGTCCAACCGCAACTCGCGCGGTGGCAGACCCATACCGCGCCACCGTCCGCATCGAGGGTCAGCGCGAGCGACTTTTCCTTGGTGCGGCCGCCCTGGCATTTGGAGCAAATCAGACGATGATCCGATCCGGCCCGCAGTCCTTGGGCCAGAATTCCTTGATCGGCGAGCAGTTCGAAAAGCGAGGTCATCAGATCACCCGCGGGGCAAGGTTGGGATTTTCCCGTATTCTCTGGACCGCTTTCTCGATCACCTCCTCGCCGGAACTCCGGCCGCTCGACACCATGCAGAAACGAAGCGGCTTGCCGGTCGGCACGCAGTCGGGAAGCTCTTGGGTGACTCCCCAGCGTACCAGCCGATCGGTACGCCTCCTCAAGCACGACGCGCTCGTTGTCCGGGATGAAACCACCATCGTGCCAACCCCAGTTCTCATGCTGGTAAAGAGCGAAAAACAAACTCTCGCTTCCCGAGTTTGGCCGTTCCCTCCAAACCGTCTGCATCTCACGCATGAGCCAGACAGTCCGCTCAGTCGCGCCACCGAGGGCACCCCCGAGATCAACATCATAGCCACCGGAGGTGAGATAGTTGTGCGCCCCCTGGATGTACTGGGCCGGGGTGCCTCCCGTCTTGAGGCGGCGAGTTGCGGCAGCGATCACCAGTTGCTCAGCCATCTCCGGCCGCGCGGCCACGATCCGCTGCCAGGCCTCGTAGGTTGCCCGATTGTCGCGCCAACCACCCTCGGGATAGGCTTGGCGGAAACGATCGAACTCGGGCGGAGGGGCCTTGGGCGCCGGCGACTGGACGGGAGGCTTGCGAGGCTTGCGGCCGTTCGGGTTCTCGGCATTGCCGGAAAAGGCCTCTTGGAGGCGTGGCCGCTTGGTCATGGTGTGGCTCTCTTTGCCGCGTTTGGTTGGTCCGGTGGGGGTTTCCCCTACAACCCTTTCCCCCATAGGGAATGATTCAAGGTTTGATTCTGTTGGTACTTCAGGGATTGATGAATCAAGATTCTGAGGTACTGGACATTCTTGTACCCCAGTAAGAAAGGAAGAAGAGAGATCTTCTATCGCGCGCGCGGGCGCGGGAATCTTAATAAGGCCCCCGAGATCGGCTGGGGCAATTGTGACCTCTTCAGCGCGAATTGTGACCTCTTCAGTCGGGGGAATTGTGACCTCTTGGCGCCCGCGCCGAACCAGCTTTGCGTGCTGAAACCGGCGCCGTTGGGTGGGAATGCAGACGCGAGAGCTACCGTCACGGGCCCAGCGTGCGAAACCGCCCTCGACAAGATGGTCGATCGCCGAGCGCCTTGGATCCCCGGCTCCGATGATGATCCATCCTCCGGCGCTCGCGCCGGCCTCCAGGAGATCGAGTAACAGCAGACGCTCTTCGACAGAAAGCTCGGTGACCCCACGCCGCAGCAGCGAAATCTCCGCAGGGCCGATCATTGAAGGTGGACGGCCTCGAGCCATAGAATTCTCCGGAAAACGGTTGCGCCCGCGGCGCCGATGGGGTACCGTGTCGTGTGCCATTGTCATCAGGCCAAGCCTTGTAGCATATTAGTATGTGTTAGCCAAGGTGCTTTGTCTAGCCACCGAACGAGGCCTCACATCTTGTGCCTGTCAGTAGGGGCTCCTACTAAATCTCGCTTTTCCCTTTTCATATTGGGATCCCTCTATGCACAGGACGGCCGATGCCTCTATTCAGAGCCGAGATTTGGCCCTCCATGTTGGCGGGCCCGCGCTCGAAGGACACATTGTCAGGTGTCTTTATGGATATTCTAACGCTGAACCACACGGAACCAGACTCCGTCGCCCCGCAATGGCATCTCCATCCGCCACGCCGACATCGGCGCGAAAGCCAAGCTCTAGCCCGCATTTCTCACACTTGGGGGGTAAATAGGCACGAAATGGGCGGGCTACGGGGCGCATGTGAGGCGGGCGGTGGAGTGGCGATGCGGAGACAGGAATCGGCCAAGCGGCCGCATCGCCGCGAGGAGGGCAGCGTTGTCGGGGTGGATGGCGGCTGCGCGCTATCTAGTTCGTATCAGGCCGCGGCGTTTCTCAATCGGGCATGGGCGAGGCTGAACTCGTCCTGATGGGGACAGGCTGAAGCCATTCCCCCCTTGATCCGGCGAACGCTCACTCGCACCAGGGCGCCGAGTTTCAGCAGCTTCAGCCGGATCGTCCCGCAGGCCGCTTCGGCGAACAGGGTGGCCACTTCAATCCCGCCGTAACGGCCGGAGTGTGGGCCAGCGGCCGGATTCCTGCCTCCGACATCCTGCCTTACTGGATCGCCCAGGTCCTTGGGGCGATCGCTGCTGCTGCGGTCCTCTACGTGATCGCCAGCGGCAAGCCCGGCTTTGCCGCCGGTGGCTTTGCCTCGAATGGCTACGGCGCACTCAGTCCCGGCCACTACAACCTCGTCGCCTGCGTCGTATGCGAAATCGTGCTGACATTCTTTTTTGTCACCGTGATCCTCGGCGCGACTTCACCGCGTGCGCCGGCAGGCTTCGCAGGGCTCGCGATCGGGCTGTCGCTTACGCTGATCCACTTGGTCTCGATCCCGGTGACCAACACCTCGGTCAATCCCGCGCGCAGCACGGGCCCCGCGCTGTTCGCGGGCGCGCCATGGATCAGTCAATTTTGGCTGTTCTGGCTGGCACCGATTGCCGGAGCGCTTATCGCTGGGGTGGGTCGCTCGCCTGTTGCAGGTGCAACCGGAGCCGGAGCTACAGGACACAGCGGCAATGGCACTTTCCGAGGCGGGTAAGGTGCCATGAGACATGGCGAGAAATCTCTGCACGAAAATCATCGCTCGGCGGCGCTTCAGAGCAGACGTAATCTCGTCTTTGGCACCGTGGTGGTGACAGGCTGGCCGCGGCGGCCCAAATCCTCGGTTGGCGCCGGGTACCGCCATGCGTTGCTCGCTCAAGAGCTGGCGCTCGCCTTGGCGGCCGCGGAAGCCGCTCCCGTCGTCGGTCAGAGGGGGTTCCGATGGGGGTGATCGCGAGGGCGGCGCGGGACGTGGGGAACGCTTCCAGGACGGAAAAAGCCCCCGTCCTCGAGTGAGGGCGGGGGCATAGGGTAGTCGGCGGCGTTCCTGCCGCTGGGAGTTACGTAGCCGTTTGGGCGTTCAGGAGGGCCCAGGCCGCCTGCTCAAGCACCGTCGCACGTTCCGTCAGCACTGCGGCTGCGCCGCGCACGAGCGTCATCGCAGGGCGTACACCCGCAGCCGGATTGGTGCCGTTAGCTAACGCCTGCTGGGCCGCCGTGATCGCCAATCCGAGGGCTGTCACGGCGTCGCGGAACGGATCGATTGCGAAGACGAGATCGATCTCGGCTTCCGTTGCGACGGACGCGGGACGTGCGTCGCCGCCCACGGCGGAGGTGGTGTCAAGTGTCATTGATGATATCCAGAAATCCCGGCACCGCGTCCCAGGTCACAACGTGACCCCTGGCAGATCGAAAACAGACCGCTTCGCCCGTGGCTTCGAGTACAGCACCGGACAATCGGCAGGATGCAATTGCGGGAAAACGTCTGCAGATATTATATGATCCTATATTGGAACATTTCAATATCTGCTATACTATAAACGTTACATTTATTGCGCCTTCCTTCAACTTTCGTCGGATCGCCATGGTCGTTCCGGATTGATGTGCCACCTGCCCTCGGTGGTGACGAGACGTACCCCCCAACGACGTTCCCAGGCGGCACCGTCGCCCTCGAGCGCGAGGCCGCGTAGGCCGCCGTCCTTCCTACACAGAGAGCCATCCCGGTGTTCCCGGGATGGCTCTTATTTTGTGTTGAGCACCCCCTTGTGCCTTCGATGGCACATTGCTATGTGCCATGCCGTTGGGGCGCGAAGGAGTCTTGAGCGCCCTCCGATGAGAAAGGATTGCTATGCTGGCCCTCAATCCGGCCACCCTGCTTGCTGAGCTCCAGCTCGGGGCGGCCCAACTCGAGGGACGCCGGGCCTATATCGGCTCCTCGGACGCCAGCATCATCGGTCGAGGCGACCGGGGCAAGATCAATCGTCTGGCCCAGGCAAAGCGGGGCGGAGTTGCGCCAGAGGACCTTTCAGGCGTCCTCCCCGTCGTGATGGGGCAGTTCACCGAGGCCCTGAATATCGCCTGGTTCTCTGTGACCCAGCGGCGCCCGGCGCATTCCTTCCAGAAGGTCGTGGGGAGCCCCGACTATCCGTTCATCCGCGCGACCCTCGACGCCATGACGGTGGACGAAGCTGGCGCGCCAGCCACGCTTGAGTGCAAGCACGTCAAGGCCTTCTCGAAGATCGACGAGGTCGTCGCGCGGTATCTCCCGCCGGCGCAGCATGGGCCGCCCTGCACGGGGCTCAAGACGCCCCACCTTTCTGTGTTCCTTGGAACGCTGAAATATGAATGCCGCACGATCGCCCGGGATGACTGGTACATCACCAAGCTTCTCGATGCCGAGCGCGCCTTCTGGGCGTCCCTGCAGTGGGGCCGTGATCCGCAGCCCATCGTCGTTGACGGGCAGTCGAATACCCAGGGCTGGACCCCTGGGTTCATGCGGAGGCCGAACCGTGCCTGATCTTCCTCAGTGCCCTTTTACGCCGGAGACACTTGCCGAACGCTGGGCCTGCAGCCCAGAGAAGGTGCGCGTTCTCTGCCGGCGCCATCGCCTGGGGCATTTCCTTGTCGGGAAAGGACTCTACCGTATTCCTATCGAGGCCGTGGCCGACTATGAGAGGAGAGGAGGATGCGTCTCAAGCTCTACCGAGGCGTCTGGCACGCCGTCTGGCGTCACGAAGGCCAAACGCGCCGATCCTCCCTCCGCACCAAGGATCGTGCTCTTGCCGAGCGGCTGATAGCAGACCACGCGAAAGCGGCGAAACGCCCATCTGGCGGCGTAGCCAGCATCTATGCCGCCTATTTGGCTGACCGTGGCACCGACCGTGCGCGAGGGGCCTGGAAGCGCCTTGAGCCCTCTTTCGGCGCGCTTGCCCCCGATCAGATCGACCGGCAGTCCTGCCGTGCCTATGTGGCCGCGCGGCGGGCCGCAGGGGTCGGCGACGGCACGATATGGACTGAGCTGACCTACCTGCGGGCGGGCCTCCTATGGCATGACCCGCGGACGCCGGCGATCGTGGAGCTCCCGTCCAAACCCCCTCCCATGGATCGTCACCTGAGCCGAGAGCAATACGAGCGTCTCGTGGTGGCGGCGGAGGTCCCACACATCCGACTCTTCATCGTCCTCGCTCTCGCCACGGCCGGCCGTGCGGCGGCGATACTCGACCTCACCTGGGACCGAGTGGATTTCGAGCGCGGCCTGATCCGGCTCGGCCGCGGCGAGAAGCGCGTCAAAGGGCGCGCGACGGTCGCCATGAACGACCGGGTTCGACAAGCCCTCCTCGAGGCGCTGAAGGCCCGGACGACCGACCAAGTGATCGAATACGGCGGCCGCCGCGTGGGCAGAATCACGAAGGCGTTCATGGCCGTCGCCCGGAAGGCCAATCTACCCTGGTGCACGCCTCATGTCCTGCGCCACACCGCCGCCGTCTGGATGGCCGAGGGCAAAATCTCGATGGCCGAGATTGCACAGTTTCTGGGGCACAGCGACAGTCGGATCACCGAGCGGGTCTACGCCCGCTTCAGCCCATCCTACCTCCGCCAGGCCGCCGACGTCCTGGGTTGATCGACGCACAGCGTAGTGTGCGAGTGAACCGCCGAGCACTGTGTGTGAATCGCAGTGAATCGGCCCCTGGCGCTCTCGTTACCTCGTTGATATATTTGGCCCCGTACACACAGTGCTCGGTTGGGCGTTTGCACCTCCTCCCTGTGGATGTTCGATGTATGTTCTTGATTTGGATCGCCGGAAAAGCAAAAAACATTGTATAAATTCAATTTGTTGCACCTAGAAACTCG
>CAVUZJ010000001.1:0-64634 GCA_963745975.1 uncultured Pseudomonadota bacterium | reverse complement strand
TCGTAATCAGTAGGTCCTCGGTTCAAGTCCGAGCGTCGGCACCATTTTCAATAAGTTAGAGCCTGATCGCCGAAGGCGTTCGATCACGCAAGAAAGCAATGAGCTGGAGCGGGATGGGTGAACGCGGCGCCGGCGCCGGCAGACCTCGCTCGGCAGGCTTCACGAGCCACGGAACTGCGGCGCGCGCTTCGCATGGAATGCCTCCACGCCCTCGCGGAAGTCGTCCGACTGGCGCAACCTGCTGTAGCAATGGCCCTCAAGATCGATCGCGGTCGAAAGAAACGCGTCTTCGGTTTGATTGAGCAATCTCTTCGCGGTGCGCTGGGCCAGAGGCGAAAGCGCGATCAGCTCCTCGACCATCGCATCGGTCGCGGGCTCAAGCTGGTCGTCCGGCACGCACTCGGTCGCAATGCCCCATTCATGGGCCTGCCGGCCCGAGATGCGCTTCGAGCGCATGACCATATCCTTGGTTCGCGTAATCCCCACGATCTTCTGCAGACGCGCAGCACCGCCTGAGCCGGGAATCTGACCCAGCTTCTGTTCGGGCAGTGCGTAGAGACAGGTCTCGGAGACGATCCGGAAGTCGCAGGCCAGCGAGACTTCGAAACCCACCCCGAACGTGTAGCCGCGATTGGCGGCGATGACGGGTTTCGAGCAGCGCGCGGGTGCTGCAATATTGAAGGCGAGATGCGCGACATGCTCGGGTGAAGCCTCGAGAAATCCGGGGATATAGCCACCGGAGGAGAAATGATCGCCCGCTGCGCGCAGGACGATCACGCGGATCTGCGGATGCTCGTCGAGCGCCTCGAAGACAAGCCGCAGCTGGTCGCGCTGGGACATCGAGATCGTGTTCATCGGCGGGCGGGCGAGAACGATGTCGGCGCGCGCGCGGGCGGCGTCGATCTCCACCCGAAACCCGTCGAGCTGGTCGAACCTCGGGTCGTTCGCAGAGGTCATGACGCAATTCCCTGACTGGTTGGATCGAATTCCACTCCGGCCGAGCTCTCCGCTTCGTACTCCCCGGCGACCAGCTTGCGACGAAGCAGCTTGCCGACCGGCGAACGGGGGATTTCCGCAACAAAGACGTATCGGCGCGGGCGCTTGAAATCGGCAAGGCCGGAGGCACGGCAGTGAGCATCGAGCGCCTCCGGGCTCACCCGTGCCCGGCGCTTGACGAATGCCACGACAAGGTTCCCCCACCGTTCGTCATGCAAGCCAACGACTGCGACCTCCGAGACCGCGGGATGCAGCGAAACGCAGCTCTCCACCTCGACCGGCGATACGTTCTCCCCGCCGGTGATGATCATGTCGTCCACCCGGCCGGTGACAAAGAGATCGCCATCGGCGTCGAGATAGCCGGTGTCGCCGGTGAAGTACCAACCGCCGCGGAACGCACGCTCATCGGCGTCCGCCCGATGCCAATAGCCCTCGAATGCTTCATCGCCCGATGCGTCGATGGCGATCTCGCCCTCCTCCCCTCTCGCCGCCGCCTCCTCGGGGCCCGCAGCGCCGAGCCTGACCACGCGAAGCCGCGCATTGATCCCCGGGCGGCCGGCCGAACCCGGCTTGCGCATGGCCTGCTGCTCGACCGTGAAGGTGTAGATTTCGGACGAGCCGTAGTGATTGACGAAGAGCTCGGGTCGGAATGCCTCGGTGAGCGCTTTCAGAAGACCCTCGGTCATCGGCGCGCCGGCGAAGCCGAGCTTGCGGACCGAAGCGAGGTTCCGCCTCGAAAAATCAGGATGGGCGAGCAGGTCGTGATAGAGGGTGGGCACGAGGTAGAGGTTGTCGATCCGCTCGGCCTCGATCAAGGCGATCGCGCGGGCCGCATCGAAGCGCGGCAGGCACACGAAGACGCCGCCGATGAGCGACATTGCGAGGAGCGAGCGCACGCCCATCGTGTGGTAGAGGGGCATGACGCCGAGCGTGCGTTCGCCGCGCGCATAGAGATTCTGCGCTACGTGCGCGATCGCCGCCGCGCGCTCGACACGGTGGCGGCGCGGCACGCCCTTGGGCCGCGCGGTCGTACCGGACGTATAGAGCATGAGCGACACGGCTTCCGCATCGGCGCGCGGCGTCGCCTGCTTGGCGCTTGCGCGGACGAGCTCGGCGAAGCCCGTCTCGCCGCCGCCCGGATCGGCGCCGATTGCGATGCGCGGCAAGCGCCGGGCGGCCGGGCAGCCGGCGACTGCTTCGGCTGCGACAGCTGCGTAGGCAATGGCACGAGCCTGGGCGTCCTGGAGGACGAAGCCGAGCTCTTCGGATTTCACGCGCCAGTTGACCGGCGTCACGATCACGCCGGCGAATTGAGAGGCCCAGTGCAGCGTCGCTGCTTCGAACCGGTTCGGCAGGACGGTCACAAGATGATCGCCGGGCGTGAGACCCAACGCGTCGAAGCCGGCCACGGCGCCGGAAATCGCCTTGTACCACTCACCGTAGGTGAGCCTCGTCGCTCCATCGACGATCGCCTCGGCGCAAGGATCGCGCTCGACGCTCGCAAGAAAGCTCCGGCCGAGGTCAAACATCGCGTCTCCCCGGATTGCCGGAATGGTCGCACAATTCCGCGGCCGCTTCGAGCGCCGCCGTGACGATCGGCGCGTAGCCGGTGCAGCGGCAAAGATGACCGGCCAGCACCTCCCGCACCGATTCGGCCGAGGGCGAGGGCGTTGTCGCCAGGAAGCATTCGAGCGATATCAGGATGCCGGCCGTGCAGAAGCCGCATTGCAGGGCGTGGTGACGGCGGAACGCACGCTGGAGGACGGAAAGCCGGTCCGGAGCCGGGGCAAGAGCTTCGACTGTCGTGACCTTGCACCCCTCGACCTGCACGGCGAGCGTGAGGCAGGCGCGCGCAGGCTGGCCATCGATCATGATCGTGCAGGCGCCGCAGACGCCATGCTCGCAACCGACATGCGTGCCGGTGGCGCCGAGCCCGTGGCGCAGCGCGTCGGTCAGCAGGGTGCGCGGCTCGACCGCAACCTCGGCCGGGGCCCCATTCAATGTGAATGCGACTTTGTGGCGCCGACCGTGCATCAGGAGCGGCATGAGCCGGCTTCCATCAGAACCTTGCGGCCAAGGCGACGCACCAGGTCGCGCCGGTAGCGCCCGGTCGCGTGCACATCCTCGCGTGCCGGCAGCTCCCAGGCGAATTCGTTGAGAGCGTCATCGAGCGCGCTCGGCTCGAGCGCAGGGAAGCTCCGCACGACCGGTCGGTCATCCACGCCGCAAACCGCGAGCCGCATGTGCTTGCGGCTGACCGCTGCGGCGCAGCCGACGATTGCGAAATCGCCGTGCCGTCGCCCGACCTCCGCGAAGGCATAGGTCTCGCCGTCGCGCGCGAGGGGGAAGGCGACCTGCTCGATCAGTTCGTCATCCTTGCATGCGGTCAGCATCATGCCCGCGAAGAATGTCTCGGCCGGCACGCGGCGGCGCCGGCGGCGCGAGCGGAGCCGGACTTCACCGCCGAGCACGGCAAGGACGAGCGGGAGTTCCGCGCTGGGATCGGCATGGGCGATCGAACCACACACCGTGCCGCGGGCGCGGGTCTGCCAGTGGCCGACCCAGGGCAGGGCGGCGGCAAGGAGCGGCACCTCTCTGGCCAAGCCGGGGCGGGTCTGGAGCCCCGCCTGACGGACGCCGGCGCCGACGACGAGCGCGCCCGCCTCGGAGCCGAGCGTGCCGAACGATGGAACCCGCATGATGTCCACGAGCATCGCCGGCCGCGCGAGGCGCATGTTGAGCATCGCCATCAGCGACTGGCCCCCTGCGAGGACCCGGGCCTCGCCGCCGTGCTCGGCGAGCGCCGCGAGCGCCTCCTCGGAGGTTTCGGCACGCAGATAGGCGAAAGGCGGCGGCTTCATCCGACCCTCCTGAGGAGGGCACGGAGCCACGCGATGAGCCGTGCGGGTCGTCCCCTTCGAACGGGTGCGATGCCCCTCTCCGCGCGGCGGGCAAGGGCGGCGAAGAATTGGCCGATGATCACCCGAGCCGCACCGTCGAGCAGCCGCCCGCCGACCGCGGCGAGCTTCCCGCCGAGCGCCACTTCATAGCGATAGGCGATTACGGTCTTGCCGGCCCCGTCGGGTGCCAAGCTGATCCAGCCGGTGCCGCGCCCGAAACCCAGAGCGCCCGATATCGTGCCGGACAGAATTGCGCGGTGCGGGGGGTCGAGCCCCGAAAGCTCGACCGCGGCTTTGTACCGGCCCTTGACCGGCCCTACGCCGAGCACGACGACCGCCGCAAATCGCGTCGGCGAGAGGCGCGTGACATCGCGCGCGCCGGGGATCAGCGAGGCGAGCAGGTCGGGATCGAGCAGCATCTCCCACAGATGCTCGGCGGGGGCCGCCACCAGTGCCTCGGCCGCACCGCGCAGCGCCGAAGGCGGCTCGGGCGGTTCGGCCGCACCGTGGCGCGGCGGCGGCTCTTCGCCCACGGCGAGCGCGGAGAGCTTGTCCGGCCTCAGCGGCAGATCGATGGCCGGAACGCCCAGCGCATCGGCCACCGCGTTGGCGAGGCAGACCGGGGTGGACATTGAGTTCCCTTCCCCCAGGCCCTTCGCGCCGAGCGCCGTGAAGGGCGAGGGCGTCTCGATGTGCAGGATCTCGATCGGCGGCACTTCCAGCGCCGTCGGCAGCAGGTAGTCGGCGAAGGTGCCGGTGAGGAAGCTGCCGTCCTCGCCGTAGACGAGCTCCTCGTAAGCGGCAGCGCCGAGCGCGTGCGCAAAGCCGCCGCGGATCTGTCCTTCCGCCATGCCGGGATGCAGCAGCCGCCCGGCATCATGCATCGTCACATAGCGGTCGATCCGGAGCTGGCCCGTCGTCCGATCGATCTCGACGCCACAAAAGTCGAAGATGAAACCATGGCAGAGCGAAGAGTTGATCTCGTCCGCCTCGGTGGGGGCCGCGAGCTCCGGGGGCGTCCAGAATATCGTTTCGCGCAGCGGGGCGCCGCGATCGCCGGTCGCCGCGTCATCCGGCAAAGTTGCCGGCGCCCAGTGGGCGGTTGCCGCGACACGGCCGAAAGGGAGCGCGAGGTCGGGGTTGCGGCGTGAGACGATCCTGCCGCCCACCAAATCCAACTCCTCGGCGGTCGCGTTGAGCTGGCTCGCGGCGATCCGGGCGAGCCGTGCACAGAGCCGCTCCGCGGCGAGCCTCGCAGCACCTGCGACCGCGGGAGCGAAGCGGCTGGAATAATTACCCGAGGCGATGGACCAGGCGTCTTTCGCCGAATCGAAGTCGGTGACGACGCGGATGTCCTTGGGTGCGAGACCGAACGCGTCGGCAACGACCTGGGCAAGCACGGTGCGATGACCCTGGCCCTGCGGCACCGAGGAGACGTGAACCGTGACGGCGCCGCCGGGATCGAACGCGACCGTGGCACTCGCCTGCGCGCCGTTCTTCGGCCCGGCCCGCGCGCGCTCCGCCGGAGTGAGGACCGTCGTGATATAGCCCATGTTGGAGACGCTCGGCTCGACCACGGCCGCACAGCCGATGCCGTAGAGCCGCCCCTCCGCCCGCGCGGCTTCGCGCCGGCGGAGGAGATCGTCGAAACCGCCGTCGCGGAGCGCGATCTCCACCGCGCGAGGATAGTCCCCGGAATCGTAGAGGCCGCCGCTTGGGGTACGGTACGGGAATCGCTCACGGCCGATGAGGTTGCGGCGGATGACCTCGACCGGATCGAGGCCGAGCTCGACGGCGATCCGCTGCATCAACCGCTCGAGCGCATAATAGACCTGGGGTCCGCCAAAACCGCGCGTGAGGCCGCTTGGCGTCTTATTCGTAAGCACGACGCGGTTCCTGACGCGAAGGTTCGGGATCGCGTAGGCGCCGGTGAGGTTGCCGTGCATCCGGTAGAGAGTCGCCGGCTCCGGGGCCCTGAGGTACGCACCGCAATCCTCGATCTGGTCCCAGTCAAGCGCGGTGACGCGCCCATCCGATGCGACGGCCGCGGCGAGCGTGGTGAGACGGTTGGTTGCCGAGACCGACGCGGCAAGATGCTCGAGCCTGTCCTCGGTCCATTCCACGGGCCGATCCACGAGTCGCGCGGCGGCAGCGACGAGGACGATGTAGGGGACGATCGCCTGCTTCACTCCGAAGCTTCCGCCGGAGTCGGGTGGAGTGCGGAGACGGAGGCGGTTGCCCGGGACGTCGAGGCTGCGCGCGATCACCGGGTGCAGGCTGAAGGGTCCCTGAAAATTCGCGAGCACGTCGTAGGCGTTCTCGTGCGGATCATAGGAGGCGACGACGCCAAAGGTCTCGATCGGCGAGCCCGCGTTGCGCGGATAACGGATCGTGACGGCAACGCGGCGCGCGGCCTCGCGAAACGCCGTGTCGGGATCCCCGTAGGAGAAATGACGCTCGTTTATGAGGTTGGTGCCAAGCGCAGCCTCCGGGTCGACGATGGCGGACAGCGGACGCCAATCGACCTCGATGACGTCGAGCGCGTCCTCGGCAATATAGCGGTCGGCAGCGATGACGATCGCGACCGGCTCGCCCACATAGCGTACGCGATCGACGGCAAGCACTCGGCATTCGATTGGTACGCGAAGCACCGCGGGCAGGGGTTTTGTGACCGTTGCGAGGTCGGCGCCGACGAGAACCGCGGCAACGCCCGGAAGAGCGCGCGCGGCGTTGATGTCGATCGCGCGAATTTCGGCGTGCGCGTGGGGCGAGCGGAGAATTGCGGCGGCAAGCGTGCCGGGCGGGACGGGAAGATCATCGATGAAATGGCCGCGGCCGGTGAGCAGGGCCGCGTCCTCGCAGCGCTCGATCGCGCGGCCAACCCAGGATTTGCTGTTCGCTGGGGAAGAGAACGGGAGTTCACCCGAACCCATGACGACCATTTCCCATTCTGTCAATGGGTTAGGAGGATATTCCCGGCGGAGGATCAGGGAGGGAGAGAAGCCGGGCAGGGAGTGTTGCCTGGGGGGAAACAGGGACGCAAGATCGCGCCGGAACGGAAGGATGGGCCCGATGCAGAACAGCGAGGAAATCTGGCGCCTGGTCGATGCCAAGAAGGACGATTTCGAGGCGCTGAGCGACCGGGTCTGGGGCATGCCGGAGATCGCCTATACCGAGCACCGGTCGGTCGCCGAGCACCTGGCGATGCTCGAAGCCCAGGGATTCCGCATCACCCGCAACCTCGCCGGCATCCCGACCGCGGTGATGGGCGAGGCGGGCGAGGAGGGACCGGTGATCGCCATCCTCGGCGAATACGACGCGCTGCCGGGGCTGAGCCAGGAGGCGGGGATCGCCGAGAAGCGGCCCGTCGAGGCGAACGGCCACGGGCACGGGTGCGGGCACAACCTGCTCGGCTCGGCGGCGCTGCTCGCGGCGACCGCGGTCAAGGACTATCTGGCGAAGAACGGCATCAAGGGTCGGGTGCGCTATTACGGCTGCCCGGCCGAGGAGGGCGGCGCGGCCAAAGGGTTCATGGTGCGCGAAGGCGCCTTCGACGATGTCGATATCGCGATCTCCTGGCACCCCTCGGCGTTCTCCGGCGTCAACGACGCGATGTCGCTCGCCAACACGCGGATCGATTTCAGCTTCAGCGGGCGGGCGGCGCACGCCGCCGCCTCGCCCCATCTCGGGCGGAGCGCGCTCGATGCGGTGGAGCTGATGAATGTCGGCGTCAACTACATGCGCGAGCACATGCCGAGCGATGCGCGCATCCATTACGCGATGCTCGACGCCGGCGGCATCGCGCCGAACGTGGTGCAGGCGGAGGCGAAGGTGCGCTACCTGATCCGCGCGCGCGAGCTTCCCGAGTTGCAGAGATTGATCGCGCGGGTGCGCAAGATCGCCGACGGGGCGGCGCTGATGACCGAGACGAGGGTGACGACGAAGGTGGTGAGCGCGGTCTCGAACCTGCTTGCCAACGCGCCGCTCGAGCGGGCGATGCACGGCAATCTCGAGCGGCTCGGCCCGCCGCCGTTCGACGAGGCGGATAGGGAATTCGCGAGAAAAATCCAGGCGAGCCTGAGCGAGGAGGATATCGAGGCGGCGTACCGGCGGATCGGAATGGCGGTGAAGCCGGAGACGCCGCTCTGCGATCTCGTGGTGCCGCTCGATGCGGTGGGCGCGCCGATGATGGGATCGACCGATGTCGGCGATGTGAGCTGGAAGGTGCCGACGGTGCAGGCGCGCGGGGCGACCTACGCGATCGGCACGCCGGGACATTCCTGGCAGCTCACCGCGCAGGGCAAGACGGCGGCGGCGCACAAGGGCATGGTGCACGTGGCGAAAGTGATGGCGGGGACAGCGATCGACGCGATCCGCGACGAGACGCTGCTGGCGCGCGCCAAGGCGGACCATGCGGCGCGGATCGGCGCGCACCCTTACGTGTGCCCGATCCCCGACGATGTCACGCCGCCGATCCGGATGTCGGCGGCGGCGGAGTAGCGGCGCTCGGGGGCGCCAACGGAGACTTGTGCTCACACTCGCTGCCAATGAGCGCCCGGCATGCCTGTGGTTGGAGGAACGCCGCGTTTTACGGCTTCTTGGCGAGGAGCGCCGCCGCGACTTGTCCGGCGGCCAACACATAGGCGGGGTCGCGGTGGATCAGCACCTGGGCCACCGCACCGTCAATGACAATCATTACCTGGCGAGCGCGGAGCGCAGGCGCGCTCAAGCCCTTCGAGGCGATGCGGCATGTGAGCCATGCTTCGAGCTTCTTCTTGTGCGCCGATCCGATCTTCAGTGCGGGGTGGCCTGGGGTACCGGCCAACTCGGCCGCGGCGCGTAGAAATCCGCATCCCTTCCAGCGCGGCGCCTTCGTCATCCGGGCCAGCCTTTCGAAGACCCGAAGAATCTGCTCGGGCAAATCGCCCTCGGCCTCGTCGAGCCAGGCGGCGTAGCGACTGAGCGTCGGCTCGTCGCGCGCGGCGAGATAGGCCGCAATGAGGTCATCCTTGCTGGGGAAATGGTCGTACAACGTGCGCTTGGTGACGCCGGCCCTCGCAGCGATTGCGTCCACGCTCGCGCTGCGGATCCCCTCGCCATAGAAGAGATCATCGGCCGCCTGAATGATCTGCTCGCGGGTCACGTTCGCGTCTCGTGCCATGCTCCTTTGTATACCGACTAGTGAATATACACAATGGGTCCTTTGCCCGATGCTCGCGGCTCGACATGTGACGTCATACACCGACGCCGAGGTTAGCGGCGTCCGATCTAGCGAAGGATGTGCCGCCATGCTTGCCGCGAAGCCAGCCCCGCAATTCGCCTTTGCGGCGCGCGTGATCGTGCCGATCGCCGTCGCCGCCACCGTGCTCTCGCTGAGCATGGGCCTGCGCCAGAGCCTCGGCCTGTTCCTGCGTCCGGTCAACGCCGACAAACTGCGCAGATCATCGATTGCGGCAGTCACGACGCTCGTAGCGGCGCTTGCTGCCGCCGCGATCGCCGCTATGTCCGTCCCCGCGGTCGCGGCGCCATCGAATGGGGCGGGGTACGGCGTGCCGGCGGGTTTCTCTTCCCGCTTCGCCACGGCCAACGGGGTGCGCTTGCACTACGTCATTGGCGGTTCCGGCTCGCCCATCCTGCTCATCCATGGCTGGCCAGAGGACTGGTACGAATGGCGTAAGGCGATGCCTTTGCTGGCGAGAGATCACACGGTGATCGCCGTCGACCTGCGGGGTTTCGGTTGGTCCGAAATCACGGCCACGGGCTACGACCGGCGTACGCTCGCCAAAGATCTCTACGAGCTGATGCAGGGGCTCGGCTACCAGAAGGTGACGGTCGTCGGCCATGACTGGGGCGCGTCGGTGGCCTACGCCTACGCGGCGACCTACCGCGATGCTGTCGATCGCCTTGTCGTCGCCGAAGGTACGCCGAAAGGTCCCTGGTCCCGCGAACAGACCACGCCCCTCATCCACAACCCGTATTGGTTCTTCGGCTTCTTCGAAATACCCAATTACGCCGAGACCGTGCTGGCAGGACACGAGAGGCAGTTTCTCGACTGGTTCTACCGCAGCAAGGTTTTCCATGTGGTTCCCGGCGGCTTCTCGGATGCGGACATCGAATACTACGAGACCACTTATTCGCGCTCGGGCCGGTTTGCGGCGAGCCTGAAGCTCTACCGCACGCTCGACCAGGATATCGCCGACAACGCCGTCCTATCCCAGACGCCGCTAACGATCCCGGTGCTGGCGGTCGGCGCGCAGCGCGGCCTCGGCGAAGGCGTTCCAGCAGCGATGCGCCATTTCGCCCACAGCGTGACGCCCGTGTTGATGAGTGAGACCGGCCACTTCCTGGTCGAAGAGCGCCCGGAGGCCTTCGTCGAGATCGTCGAGACATTCCTCGCTGGTCAGCCGGTCGCGCCCACATGGACGCCGGCGACCGCAAGCTCGAAGTGAACCCAATCTGGGGAGAGTTTGGAATGAGCGCGCCGATCCGCGTCGCCACGGTCCTGACCTCTCATGCGGAGATGGCCAAGGACGAACCAACGGGTGCCTGGTTTGAGGAGATAGCGAAGCCCTACTACGCCTTCGTCGATGGCGACGCCCGGGTCGAAATCCTTTCCATTCCGGGGTCGCCGACCTGGGCAGCTTCCGTGGCGGCCATCAAGGCCGCCGCCATCTATGACCGGAACCGAGATCCGCGCGACATCAACCGGTTCGAGGAAGACCGCTTCACCGCCCTGTTCGGGCCCGAACAATCGCAACGCATGCATGCCTTCCTCGTCGGTCAACGGGAGCCGGCGCAACCATGACCGACACGCTGTTCTACAATGTTTGGCGTACTGAGACGCCCGAGAACCAGAAGCGCCTGGTCGCCACGATGCGCGAGGAGGCGCCCAAGCTGGCCGCCAATCCGGGCTTCCGGTCATTGGCGGTGCTGGAAGGCGCGGACGGACGCGTCCTGGTCGAAGGCCGCTGGGCGAGCCGCGAGGCGTTCGATGCGGCGGTGATTGACGACGACGGCGCGCAGGCGAGCCGCCAGGGTTTGGAGGCGTTCGGGACGGCCGAGCCGGGCGTCTTCACGGAGTCATTCCGGATCGGCTCGCTGGAGGCGCCGTCCGGCGACTACCCGAGCACAGCGTTCTGGGATCGGTTCGCGCGGCGCGAGGTCGCGGCGAACGGGCCGAATCTCAGCGTCGTGGAGGGCGGCCGTGGCGAGCCGGTTCTCGTGGTCCACGGCATGCTGGAGACCTGGGCGATCTGGAGCCGCGTCATGCTCCGCCTGGCCGACCGCTACCGGGTGATCGCGCCGGACCTCCGCGGCTTTGGCGAGAGCGAGGGGACCGGCTCGGGCTACGATAAAGCGACGCTGGCCGCCGATATGCTCGCGCTCTTGGACAGGCTCGGCGTCGGCCGCGTGCATCTCGTGGGCCACGACTTCGGCGGCCAGGTCGCCTACGCGCTCGCCGCCGGGCGCCGCGACCGCGTCGCCACGCTCAGCGCGATCGAGACACTGCTGCCGGGCGTCAATGTGAAGCCGCGCGGAGACGAGGGCAAGTTCTGGCTCTCCTCCTTCCACATGGCGCCCGATGTTCCCGAGATGCTCACCGCGGGGCGCGAGCGCGAGTATGTGCGCGCGCTCTGGGACATCTTGGTCGAGCCGAACAGTGAGGTGATGCCCGAGGACCGCGCGGAGGTGGAGCGTGCCTTCGCCCGGCCGGGCGCGCTCACGTCGGGGTTCGGCTTCTACCGAACGAAGCCGAAAGACATCGCCGACCTGACGCCCCACTACGCGAACAAGCTCGCCATCCCGGTCCTCGCCTTGGGCGGCGAGCACTGCTTCGAGCGGCGGACGCTCGAGACCTTCCAGCAGGTCGCGACCGACGTCACAGGCGGCGTGATCGAGGGCGCCGCTCACTTCACCCCGCTCGAGCGCAGCGAGGCGACCGCCCGACCGCTACTGGACTTCCTTGCGGCCCATCCGATTGAGGACGGGCGCGGTGGCTAGAGCGGGATGAGATCGCTCACGCTCACCCATCCCGCTCTAGGTTATTGCTTTATCGCGTGATTCAGACCCGCGGCGATTCCGCCTTCGGTCATCACGCTCAAGCTCGACATTCGCCGTTATGGACCCCTTCTACAATCACGCCCGCACGTTCGAATCATGTCGGCTGCGCCATTTCAGAACAGAACTCTGAGCACCGACTGCGCCCGATTTTCCGCCCGAGGCGGCGACCAGGGTGCGCACCAATTCGGATTTCGATCCCATGGTGCGGACCTCCGTGTCCGCTGCCTCGACGCGCTCGGCCAGCGCGCGCAGGTGGTCGCGGCGGTAGCCGCCGCTGTCCAGCCGGATGCGCTGGCGGGCCGCGCGGGCGAAGGTTCTGACCATATCGGGGCTGACAGCCTGATTGCCGGCATGGTCGAGCGCAGCCTGGGCGCGGTCGGCGTCGGCGCTGGCGTGTTCCCGAATCGACTTGAGGCCGGAGATGCGTTCCTTCAGGCCGGGGGCGTGGAGATCGGCGACGCCGGATTCGATGGCGTCAAAGAGCCGGTTGAGGCGCTGGTCGGTCTCTGTGACGCGCTTGTGCAGTTCAGCCAGGTGCTCGCGGCGGCGCTCGGTGCGTTCCTGGCGGCGGTCGAGGACGCTGGCGAGGATGGTCTCCAGCCGCTCGGGCTGAAGCGGGCGGTCTTCCAGATGGTTCGCGACCAGTTGGTCGAGTCGGTCCGTCGGGATCGAGCGGCCTTCGCAGCCAGTCTTGCCCTGCCGGGCCTTCGTTGAGCAGGTGTAGCAGCGATAGACGCCGTCCGCGCTGCCTTTGCCGGTGCTGAGCGTCATGGCGCCTCCGCTTTTGGCGCAGAAGCAGATGCCGGTAAGGAGGGTGGGGCCGCTGGTGACGCGGGCCGGCGTCATCCTGGGATCGCGGGCCTTGAGGCGAGCCTGCACCGTGTCGAGGGTCTCGCGGTCGATCAGCGGCGGACAGGCCATGACCGCCACTTCGCTCTCGGGCTTCTTCTCCCGGTCCTTGTGCGAGCGTTTGTTGAACCTGTGCTCGCCGATATAGGTCGTGCGCGTCAGGATGGCGTGGATTTGCGCCAGGCCCCAGCGCCTGCCGTCGCGGGTGAAGATGCGCCGTTCGTTGGGGTAACAGGTGATCGCCTTGACGCCCATCGGGCCGGACACGCCGTCCCCCTCAAGGAACAGGCGATAGATCAACCGCACCGTGTCGGCGTGCAGCGGGTCGATCTCCAGCTTCTTCTTGGTCTTCGATCCCCGCTGCTCGGCGGCGACGATGCGGTATCCGGTCGGCGGCAAGGCGCCGTTCCAGAAGCCCTGACGGGCGTTCTCGTTCATCGCCCGCAGAACGTGCTTGACGTTCTCCTTGGACTGGTATTCGTCGAACAGGGCCATGATCTGGCGCATCATGACGTGCATGGGATCGTCGCCCATCTCCTGGGTGATGGAGACGAGCTTCACGCCGTTCTTGCCAGGGTTCCTGACGTAGAACTCCAGCTCGAAGTGGTCGCGGAAGAAGCGCGAGAAGCTGTGAACCACGACAATATCGAAGGGCGCGGGCTTGGACGTGCCCGCCTCGATCATCCGCTGGAGCTCTGGCCGGCGGTCGTTGGTGGCGGAAGCGCCAGCCTCGATGAAGGTTTCGGCCAGCTCGTACCCACGCGAGGCGCAATAGGCTTCGCCCTGCCGCTTCTGGTCGGGAATGGAGACGTCATGCTCGGCCTGCCGCGCCGTCGAGACGCGCAGATAAAGAGCGGCGCGTAGCGCGGTCATGGCGCGTATCTGCTTTTCAGGTCGTCGGCACGGCCCGAACGGCTCATGGGACAGGTCGCCGAACCACGCCTCGAATACGTCTACCTCGGCCTCCGTGACCGGGATATGCTCGGGCCAGTCGTCGGTGGCGGTCCAGGTCGAAAGGTCGTGCTTGGGCGGCCGACCGATACGAGGCCAAGGCTCGATGGGAATATAAAGGTTATCGGGCAGCATGCCCAGGCTGGCGCGCGGTCGGGACATCCCTGCAGAATCGCGCTGCACATCTGCGGGGGGAACGGCCGATCCCTATCCCACGACCCCCTTTCTCCTCCCGGCAGTCTCGCGGTGTTGGCGGATGGCGGTTGCCACGTTGATTTCATTGACGTTTTGGTCAAAACGTATGGCGAGAGCCTTCGGATGGATGGTCAAAAAGTTCAATCATTCCAATGCACTGCGCGCACCGGGTGGCGTCGCTTTTCCCTTGCCGTCCAATTTCCCGTCCGATCTACCCTCCCTGCAGTACCTTGCTTGCCACCCGCCAAACCCTCTCGTGGCCCAACAAACCCTTTGGACAAAAGAGCCATAACGCCCTTAATAGCGCAATGGATCGCCGCAGGATTTGGCCATGAAAACCATGTCGGCGCGCGAGGCGAGGAACGCCTTTGGGCTTGCTGATCGAAAAGCGCGGGCGCGGCGTGGTGGTGGTCGTCTCGGAGAATATGGAAGGCTTTCGGTGCAATCTGGACGCGCGGGTAAGAAGGAAACGGGGGCCAAGGGGGTGTCGAAAGGTCGCCAATGAAGCATTCGCGTGCGTCAAGATGGAGGCGCCACAGCCTCGTCACGAGCGGCGTGAAGATGGAGCGCCAGCACCACATCCGCACGGCGCGGTGAGGCCGAAGGGAAGCCCTAGCTCAGACGTGCGTGAGCTTCGACCGGTGAGAGTAGAAGGCACAGCCGCCACCGCCCTTCCATCCGACCAAGGGGCTGATGCCGCCCGCCTCGCCGTCGTGAACCGCCTGCAATCTCTTCACGCAGTGGGTGGCGATATGGGGTCCCTGCTCGATGCCGAGGAAGTCGCGCCCCATCTTCATGGCGGCCGACGCCGTGGTCCCGGAGCCCAAATAGGCGTCGAAGATCAGGTCGCCTGGGTTGGTGGCGATGTGGAGGATGCGTTGCACCAACCCTTCGGGCTTAGGCGTGTCGAAGACGGATTCCTTCGTGAGCAGCGTCATCAGGTGCTTCTTCGCGGAGTCCGTGGTGCCGACCTCGTCGGCCATCCAGAGCGTCGAAGGGGCGACCCCGATCCTCGTCTCGCTCAGGTACTTCTTGAGGCGCGGCACGGCGTTCCCGTCGCGGCCGAAGTAGATGCGGCCGGCGCGTATCTCGGCCTCCATCTTGGGCTTGTTGTAAACCCAGCAGCGACCCTTCGGCGGGCAGTGCGGTCGTCCGTTCGGCGCGGCCAGCGTGTAGAACTGCGACTTCGTGGCGTGGCCATCCTGGACGTTGGCCGACACCGACTGCCAAGCGCCCCTCGGGTCCTTGTCGGGGTTCTTGTAGCGGTTGAGTATCTCCGGCGGCGCGGCCAGCAGGTTCCTCGAACGCTTAAACGCCTCCGCGCTCCTCGCGAAGCACAGGATGTACTCGTGGTTCGTGGAGAAGGGCCTGCGGTTCTCCCTGGTCTTGCGGTGGTTCCAGACCACGGATGCGATGAAGTTCTCCGGCCCGAACACATCGTCGCCGATCTGCCTGAGGTTATGCAGCTCGCTATCGTCGATCGAGACCCAGAGGGACCCATCGACCATCAGCGTCTCCCTCAACGCCTTCATGCGGTGCGTCATGCGGTCCAGCCAGACGCGCCGGCCGAGCCGGTCGTCATAGTGCCTGTACACCTCGGCGTTGTTGTACGGCGGGTCTATGTAGACGCACTTCACGCGTCCCTTGATCGCGTCGCCGAGGGAGTCGAGGACCGCGAGGTTCTCGCCATGGACAACGGCGCTGCCGGTTTGAGCCTCTCCGACGCACAGCTTTGCCTCGAGGGTGAAGTCGTTGTTCCCGTCCAACAAGCGCGACAGTGGGACTGGCGCCGCAGAGGTTCTTGGCTTGCTTGTCATGGCCCTCACAGTGTCTTGTCGTCGCGCTGGCCGTCGGCCGATTCGAGTTTAGGGCTAACAGGGTAACAAAGTCTTGCCGAAAAACAGCGCGGTAAAAGCTCACAATGCGGGGGCTGAGTGGTTCGGCGACGCTGCCCCCAGCTTCGTCTTCCGACCAATCCACTATCTCGGGAGCAAGCTCCGAGTCCTGACAGCCATAGAGCAAGCCGTAGATCGCGTCGACCCGTCTGGCGGCCCGGTCTGCGACCTTTTCTCCGGATCGGCTACGGTGTCGCGGTACCTCTCCCAGCGTCGTCGAGTCATGGCGGTGGACATCCAGGAATACGCGCGGGTGCTGGCGGAGGCCGTCCTGAACGGCGACCCGGCCTGGTCCGTGACGTCGGTCGAGAAGGCGCTCGGCGACGACCGCCGCGGAACCGCACTCGGCCGGGCGGTCGATCCGCTTATCAAGCTGGAGAACGAGGTAGCGCTGGGCGCGATGCGCGGCGACATCGAGCCGCTATGCGAGCTCCTTGAGCTGGGCAACCTCGCGAGCCTGAGGGACGAAGGGCTGCCTGCGGGTTCGCCGCTCGGCGACGCCGTGCGCGAGACGCAGGCCAGGATCGAGGCGCTTGAGCTACCCGGTGCCGACACGGTGTGCGTCCGACACTTCGGCGGGCAGTACTTCAGCTACGCGCAGGCCGCCGAACTGGACGCCATTGCAGACCTGGCGCGCGACAGCTGGAGTTCGGTTCTGCTGGCCGCCGCACTGAGCACCGCGAGCCACCTGGTAAACTCGATCGGCAAGCAGTTCGCCCAACCGATACGGCCGAGAGACAAGTCCGGCGTGCCGAAGCGCCACCTCGTCAAGAAAATCATTGCTGAGCGCAGGCTCTCGGCCCGGTCGGTTTTCGTGGGCTACCTGCGGCAGTACGAGGAGCTTGCGGTCACTAGGCGCGACCACGTGGCCGTCCGAGCGGACTTCCGGGAGGCGCTGGCCAAGCCAGCATTCAAGCCGTCGGTGGTTTACGCTGACCCGCCATACACGCGCGACCACTACAGCCGCTTCTATCACAGCCTCGAGACCATAACTCTCGGGGACGACCCCAGCATCACGAAGAGTAACCTCGGCCGCGGCGACATTCAGAGCCGTGGCGGCTACAGAGCGGGGCGGCACCAGTCGCCCTTCTGCATCAAGTCGGAAGCCCCGGCGGCGTTCTCGGCGCTTTTCTCCGGCGTGGCCACGCTCCGGGTGCCGCTCGTCCTCTCCTACTCCGGGTACGACCCGAGCATGGAGGCCCGGCCGCGGGTCATGGCGCTGGACGCGGTCATCAGCCTCGCGAACCAGCACTTCAAGGACGTCCGGGTGGAGCAACTAGCGAGCCTGGAGCATATGAAGCTCAACACGACGTCGCTGAACAAGGCTGCGAAGGGCACTACCGAGATGCTGCTGCTCTGCCGCTAGTGGAGAAGCAGGGGATTGTCGGCCCAGGCAGCCTGGACGTAGCTCTGCGTCACGACCACTCTGCGCTTCGAGTTGCCGGAGACGAAGTAGTTGTCGTTCAGGAACTTCTGCACGCTCGCGTGGCCTGCTTCGCCGGGCTTCAGAAGCACGTACCTGTACTCGGACTTGCCGATGCGCTCGAAGACCAGGATGAAGTGGTCGTTGGCTGGGTGCTGTAGCCCGCTGAGCGCTTCGACCTCGAAGCGGTAGTTGCTGCTCTTCACCGCTACCGCATGCCGGTGCTCCGGTGGCGCAAGCGATCCGTCCGGCCTGACCTGATAGAAGGTGACTTCCCGCGGCCTGCCGATCGTGACGCCGAAGAAGCCCTGGTAGGTGTCGATCCCGAAGTCAGCTTGGCCGGGCCGGTTCTTCGGCACCTCGGCGATCAAGAACGGATTCAACGAGGCCGCCTCGGCTGCTCCCTCCTCCAGCGCAGCAAGCGCCTCGGCATCGGTCTCCTTCACCGCCTTCTGAATCTTCGCCCTCGTTTTCGCGTTGAGCGCCGCCTGCGCGGCGACCCGCGGGTCGTCCGCCGGAAGGAGATTGTCCCTATGGTTGGCCACCCACGTGGCCCACTGAGCCTCGAGCGCGGCTGCGTCAGCGGTGGAGACGTCCGCCTTCCAGAACGCCTCCCAGTTGTTGCGGAGGCCGCCGAGGGTTAGGTTGCCCGAGCCCGTGAGGCACCGCCCGCCCGCCGGCCTTTTGAAGAACATCGTCTTGGGATGGTACAGGACGCCGCCCTTCGGATTGTAGAAAAGCGAGAATGGACGCGTTCGGGAGCACGACCTTCGCGGTCTTGAGCGCGGCGACCGCTGCCGTGTCGGTGATCGCGTCGAGCCCGACCACGAGTTGGAACTCCCCAGTACCGAGGAGCTTGTGAACCGCAGGCTCAGCGAGGGCCGTGTCGATGCCCGTGGAGGTCGCGAACGCGAACGCGGCGAAACCGCCTGTGGCTCCCGTCGCGGCGGCGACGAGCGCGGCGTGAAGCGTGTTGCCGCCTCCAGGGACCTGAAGGGTAAGGGTCATGCGACGACCCAGACGCTAGCACCCGTTCGCGGCGCCCCCTCGGGACCGCGCGCGCCCATTATGTGACCGTCCACTTTTGTGCCTCAGCCCCAACCGCCACTCGGTCGGAGGCTAGAGGCATAGACTGATCTGAGCAAGAATCAAGAACCCGCGCGTGATGGCCCGCTCGTCAAGATGCTTCGATTTCGCCAACTCAGCGGGGCCGAAGGGCCGCTGGCGGCGGCGCGGCTTCGCGGCGCAGTTCTGCGCGATGACAATTGGGGCACCCGCCGTCGCAGCCGGCCGTGATCACCTCGATGGTTGATCAGTTTGGCTTGCGTCTGGTCTTCCGTGGCTTGTGACAGCGTATGCTATTGCTGATCGCTAGATGCTGCAATTTAGGTGATGGCACGAAGAAATAGTCCGGCGCCAGACGGACCCACGTATTTCCGTGGGTTTCTATTAATCCTCAAGCATCATTTGGAGGGCTATGGCGTAAACATAGCTCTCATCATCGCCCGTCGCTGCGCGCCGCTCTCTCTTGAAATCAGGGATACAACGTCCCTGTCGAGAGACTCTGATCGCCCCGCGCTCAACCGACGGGCAAGTTAGTCGCATATGAACGCAACGCCGCGTCGGCGATAAAGGCGCGTCTTTGATAGGTGATTGGATCGACCGATGTCGGCGATGTGAGCTGGAAGGTGCCGACGGTGCAGGCGCGCGGGGCGACCTGCGCGACCGGCACGCCGGGACATTCGTCGCAGCTCACCGCGCAGGGCAAGGCGAAGGCGGCGGCGGAGTAGCGGCGCTCAGCCGGCCCTTCGGGTCGGCTGGACCTCGAGCCCCTCGAGGGGGATGTTGGTGGTGTTGACGGCGAGGATCGCGGCGACGAGGGCGCAG
Organism: uncultured Pseudomonadota bacterium; assembly: GCA_963745975.1. GTDB lineage: Bacteria > Pseudomonadota > Alphaproteobacteria > Acetobacterales > Acetobacteraceae > JAKAWQ01. The sequence goes on along the minus strand of CAVUZJ010000001.1, from coordinate 45,477 downwards.
AGCAGCCAGGCGGCGGCCGCGGCGCCGATCAGCCAGCCGCCGCTCGGGTTCACCCGGAGGATCAGCGCCGCGGCGAGCGGGGCGAGGAAGCCGCCGAAGCGGCTGAGGGCAAAGCTGATGCCGGCGCCGCGGGCGCGGACGCCGGTCGGATAGATCTCGGCCTCGTAGGTGTGCAGCAGCGGGCCATCGAGGAAGATCAGCATCTCCGTGAGGAAGCCGAAGAGGAGGATGTAGGGGACGCTGCTCGCGAGCAAAAAGCCGATGCCGGCCAGCACGTTGAGCGAATAGAGCAGCGCCATGCCCCATTTTCTCTGAATTCTCTCGGTGATGAAAATCGAGAGAAAGGTGCCGACCGGATAGGCGATCTGGATGATCGCCGTGTAGGCGAGCGCATGGACGATGGTGTAGCCGCGGGTATAGAGGATGAGGGGTACGAAAGTGGTGAAGCCGTAGGCGCCGAAGCCCTGCATGAGCTCGATTAGCCAGGCGCTCAGGGTGCGGCGGATATATTGCGGCGAGATGAGCAGGGACACGGGATGCGGCGCCGCGATCTCGTAGGTCATCGGCGCGGGCGGCGGGAGGGCGATCCCTTTCTCGGCGATGATCTTCGATTCGATGAGCGTCATCACCGCGTCGGCTTCGTCGAGGCGGCCGACGCGCTCGAGCCAGCGGGGGGATTCGGGGAGCTTCATCCGGATGATGACCGAGGAGAAGCCGCCGATGGCGGCGATGAGAAGGGCGAGCTTGAAGCCCGGGATGGGGAGATGGGGGAGCGGCACCAGGAGGAGGGCGATGAAGCCGCCGACGGTGCCGCCGAGGAAGCCGATGGTGAGCTGGAGGCTCGTCATCTTCCCGCGCTTGCGCGCCGGGCTCAGCTCCTGGACGTAGGCCGAGGAGAGCGGGAGCTCCGCGCCGGTGCCGATGCCGGCGATGAAGATGCAGGCGAGGAGGACGGGTCCGGTGTGGGAGAGCACGGCGCCGAGGTTGCCGAGCCCGAGGATGATGAGATCGAGCGTGAAGGCGTTGCGCCGGCCGATCATGTCGGCGACGGTGCTGAGCGTGACGGCGCCGACGAAGGTGCCGAGGAAGAGGACGAGCGGCAGGAGCGTCGCGTACTGCTTCTGGCCGAGATAGCCGAAGAAGTGCGCCGAGATCGGGCCGATCGAGAACAGCATGTAGGAATCGAAGAAGGTGCCGAGCGCGATCAGGACGATGGCGCCCGCCATGTATCGCGAGCCCGGAAGCCGTTCGATCCGGGCCGCGATCGGGATGCGGCGGGCGGGTTCGGATGCCATGGTTCGTTTCCTCCCAGATCGTGAGCTTGCTTTTGGCGGGATTGGGGCTAGGCCCTGAACCACGAAGCTTTGCTTGCCCGCGCCGTATTTCCGCTCGATCTCCTCGGGCAGGAGGAACTCGGCCTCGAGCTTGTCGATGAAGGGATAGCCCATGAGGTCGGTGATGTCCTCGATGCCGGCGAGCATGTCGGGACGGTCGGGGACGGCGCCGGTCTCGATGCTGTCGCGGAAGAGCTCGAGCGCGCGCGTCATGCCCATGATCGCGGCGGCGGGGAGCATGCGCGCGTAGCTCGCGCGCGCGACGCCGATCTCCTGGAGGCGGCGGACCGAGATGAGGGGCGTCGTGGGGCGCGAGCGGATGCCGAAGCCCATGTTGACGCTGACGGGGGCGCGGACCGCATCGACGAAGCGCTTGATCTGGTCCTCGGAGGCGATGGCGTCCGGGTAGACCATGTCCGCGCCGGCGGCGAGGTACATCTTGGCGCGCTTGATCGCACCTTCGATCCCCTCGACCGCGATCGCGTCCGTGCGGGCGTTGACGATGAAGCCGGGATCGCGCTTCGCCTTGACGGCCGCTTCGATCTTCTTGGCGGCCTCGGCGGGCTCGATCAGCTCCTTGCCGCGCATGTGGCCGCAGCGCTTGGGGCTCACCTGATCCTCGATGTTGACGCCGACGACGCCCGCTTCCTCGAAGAGCTGCACGGCGTGATAGACGGTGACCGCGTTGCCGTAGCCGGTGTCGGCGTCGGCCATCATCGGGATCGCGATCGCGCGGGCGATCCACTTGCAGGCCTCGACGTTCTCGGTGAGCGAGAGGATGCCGATATCGGGCTGGCTCAAGCGGGAATTGGCGAGCCCGGCGCCGGTCATTGAGGCGGCCTTGAAGCCGAGGCGCTCGACGAGCCGCGCGCTGTAGCCATCATAGACCCCGGGCGAGACGATGATCTTCCCCGAGGAGAGGAGCGCGCGCATCGCCTGGATCTTGGGATTGCTCAAAGCGTTTTCTCCGTTCGTGGCGGTGTGGTGGCGAGTGAAGCGGCGTGTCAGCGGGCCGGTTCGGCGATGGGCTGGTATTTGTGGCGGAGCTGATCGGGCGTGAGGTAGCGCTGCTCGAGGCGCTCGAGCTCCTTGATGCCGACCAGCTCGTTGAGCTCCTCGAAGGAGACGAGGAGGTCCGGGCGATCGACCGTGGCGCCGGTGCGGAGCGATTCCTTGAGCGCCGCGATTGCGTTCTTCATGCCTTGGATGGCGGCGGCGGTGAGCAGGCGGGGATAGATGACGACGGCGACGCCGAGCTCCTCGAGCCGGCGGGCGGAGAGGAGCGGCGTTGTCGCGCGGCTTCGGATGCCGAAGCCCATGTTGACGCAAAGCGGGCGCGGGACGTTGCGGACGATCGCCGAGATATGCTCGACGGTGAGGACGGCGTCGGCGAAGAGGAGATCGGCGCCGGCCTCGGCGTAGAGGTTGAGGCGGCGGATGACCTCGTCGAGCCCGTGGGTGGCGAGCGCGTCGGTGCGGGACATGATGAGGAAGTCCGGATCGTCGCGCGCCTCGGCGGCGGCGCGGATCTTCTCCGCGCCCTCCTCGGCGGAGATCACTTCCTTGCCCTTCATGTGCCCGCAGCGCTTGGGCCAGACCTGGTCCTCGATCATCAGGCCGGCGAGGCCCGCGCGCTCGAAGCCGCGGACGGTGAAATGGACGTTGACGGCGTTGCCGTAGCCGGTGTCGGCGTCCGCGATGAGCGGGAGGGCAGAGACGGCGGCGAGCGCGCGGGCGGCGCGGAGATTCTCCTCGAAGCCGAGGATGCCGACGTCCGCGAGGCCGAGGCTCGCCTCGCTGATGCCGGCGCCGGAGAGGAATCCGGCCGCGAAGCCCGAGGGTTCGAGGAGGCGGGCGCTGAAGCCGTCGAACACGCCGGGCATGACGAGGATCTCGGGCTGATTGATCAGCGTGCGCAGCGTCTGGGACTTGCTCATCTCGTCCGTTCTCCCGGTTCGTTGGGGGTAGGCGGCGTGGCTCACTTCGTGATGAAGAGCTCTTTCCGCCAACGGTCCTTGTGGATGCCGATGACGTCGATCTGATCGACGTAGTAGAGGATTTTCCCTTCGAGCGTGCTTGGGAATTTCGCGGCCTGCGGCGTATGGGTGAGGAGGACGTGCGCGATCTCGTCGGGGATGCCGTGGCGAAGTGCGATGTGCGCGGCCCAGAAGGCGTGGGGGTAGAAGCGGCCGAGCTCGGTTGCGACGGTTTCGCCGTCCGGGCCGCGCTCGAACTCCACGACCTTGCTCGCGTCCTGGAGGATGGCGGCGGCGATGAGATAGTCGCGGTTGACCTTGAGGTTGTGGTGGCGCTCGAACGCGTCCGCGACGGCGAGCGCCATTTCGAGGACGCAGCGGTTGTGCGGGAGCGTGGGGTAAGGGATCTCGGTGGAGGTCGGGACCTCCTCGATCCGCTTCCAGGGGCTCATCTTCCAGAGGTCCTGCCAGGTGGCGACGACCGCCTCGCGGAGCTTGGGGTCGGCGATATCGGCGAGCTCCGGAAAAAGCGCGGCGACCTCGATTGATTCCTGGACCTGCTGCATAGTCGCTCCGTGCGTTGCCGGTTGATGCCAGGCCGGCAGAGGATTTTTTGGATGGAGGCGCCGCGCGGCGCGCGGAGCCGGGTGGGAGGGGTGTCGTGCGGTTGGGCCGGCCAGCATGGACCGGGGGGTGTGGACGAGCGGCGGATTGTCGGCAATATGCTAGGATTGTCAACAGGGCGGGCCGGGATGGGGCGCGAGGCTCATGGAGGCGGGACGGACGGGGTGAAGCGGGGCGAGGCGAGATGAGGGACGAAGCCTCCGGAGTGGCCGGCACGCGGGCGCTCGTCGACCGTGCGGTGCAGCAACTCGAGGCGGCGATCCTCACGGGCGCGATCGGGCCCGGGCAGCGGCTTTCCGAGCAGGCGCTTGCAGCCGAGCTTGGGGTCGGGCGCGGGCCGCTGCGCGAGGCGGTGCGAACGCTGGAGGGGCGGCGGCTGGTGGAGCGGACGCCGTTCTCGGGCGTGCGCGTCGTTTCGCTCACGGTGGATGATTTCGAGCAGCTGCTGGTGATGCGGGAGGCGCTGGAGGGGATGGCGAGCCGCCAGGCGGCGGAGTGCATGACGCTTTCGGAGACGCGCCGGCTGCGCGAGAGCCTCGTGGAGTTCCGCGGGCGGGTGGAGCGGGCGGGGCTTGGGGACGCGTTCGTGCACGGCACGCAGGACAAGGATTTTCATGCGCAGATCGTTCGCGGCAGCCGCAACCGCTGGCTCGAGGAGTTCTTGTGCCGCGATCTCTATTCGCTGATCCGGCTTTCGCGGTTTCGTTCCGCGGTCGTGCCGGAGCGGCATGTGGCGGCGATCGCGGAGCATTTCGAGATTCTCGACGCGATCGAGCGGCGGGATCCGGACCGGGCGGAGGCGCTGATGCGCGCGCATATCGCGCGGGCGCGGAAGAATCTGATGTGCGGACTGAGGGGGGATTAGGGGCGGGGCGCGTTGGCGATGTTTGCGGGGCATTGCCGGGCCATGCGATTTTTCCCCGGTGTTGTGTAGCAAGGGCCACGAGAGCGGCCGCCGGCCCGATGTTGAGGATCGCCGTCTCGGCTGGCCAGCGCGTCTGTCCGTGGGGGACGCGCGCGAAAGAACCGGGGCTGTGGATCGGAAGACCCGCCATTTGCACCTTCGCTGCACCGCGGCAGAGAGGTCACCGGGCCGTGACCGATGGAATCCTTGTGAAAAGGCTCCAGAGACGACTACGGTCGGCTACGAAGGGGCGTAATCGACGACTATTCGGGGAATCCCGGCCAAAGACTGTTCCAGTGCCTGCCACCAACAACTAGGCTGCTGGCGAGCCGGGGCGGCTCGGCGCAAACAGCAGATTGCTCGACTTTGTGTCCGGCGAGGAGGCGCGGGATGACTCAGATCCATTATTTTCCTCGTTATTCACAGCGGGAAAACTTCGAGACGAACAATGCCTTGCTCTTTCTGCATCGGCTCTACAACTACAACCGCTTCAAATTCGAAAGGTTTCTTTCAAAACTTCTCCGCGACGCCATCACGGAGGCTGGCAGAGCGTTGGAGCTCGGGCTTCAGATCAAACAACAGGTCGGAACGGGCGCGGGTGTTGTTGACGGCTACCTTTCCCAGGACAGCCTGCGGATCGCAATTGAAACTAAGCGAAGCGCCGATGCCTTCGATGGCGAGCAATTGAGCCGTCATCTGATGGGCTTTGCGAAGTCGGACGGGGGCTTCCTCATCCTTTTGAGTCCAGAGCGCGCTGAGATCAAAGGTACCAATTGGGAAAAGCTCGTCGCTGACGCAACTGCGAAAAATGTGTTTATGGTCCCCGTTACCTTCGAGGACTTGATCGCGGCCGCGCGGGAGTGCCTCAACGACTACGACGAGGAAATGCACGCCTTGGTAACGGACTATGAGGAGTTTTGCAGCGAGGACGGCCTACTGCCGGTGGACAAATGGACCCTGTTTGCGCCGCCTTGCGGCAAGTCCCACGACATCAACCACGAGCAACGATTGTATTTCTGTCCCGCAAGTTGGTCGCGTCGCAAAGCGCGCTACTTGGGTGTCTACTACGACAAGGCGGTGCGGTACATCGGGACCATTGTCAAGGTTGTTGAGGCCGAACTCGAGGACGGGCGTGTGGTGAGCGAGACGGTGCCGTTGACCAACGAAGAGCGAGACCGAATGACTACGGCGTCGGCGGAGGCAATGGATCGGGAGGAAATGGACATCGCGTCGGGGCACCAATTTTTCCTATGTGACGAGATGCGCGAGACCTTGTTCCTGAAATCGAGCCCGGGCGGTATTATGGGGCACCGGTACTTCGACCTTCGCAAGTATCTTGCGGGCGGTGCCGAGGGCCCGCTGGCGAAGATCGCAGAAGGTCTCCGAAGCCAGCGGTGGGAATAAGGCGGAACCGCGCGTGCGCGTTGAGCTTGGAAAGTCCTGCGCAGGCGCAGCCCGAAAAGTAACGGGATAGAACATAGTGGGCCCATCGTGGTTCTCGATTCGTATCCCCACGGCTGCGAGAAGCGGGGCCGCGCACGGGCGCGGCCCCGGTCTTGGTCAGTGCTCGCTCGGCAGGTAGATGGTGCCGTTGGCGAGCCAGAGCGCGATTTCCGGGAGCGGGAAGTCGGTGAACTCCAACGCCTTTGCGAGAACGACGTACCCGTCGCCGTCCTCGCAGGTTAGCGTGGCGCTATGGTCAGGTTTCACCAGAAGCTTGCAGGCCTGAAGTTCCTCAGCGGCGACGGCCTTGTCGTAGCGTTGGCAGAGCGCGGGAACATCCTCCCGGTCGTCCGGCTCTTCGCCGGTAGCGATCCGCATGACCTTCACTGCTGCGCCGATTACGTCGGCGGGGCGCTTCTCGCCTCGGGGTCCTTTCGGCATCGACTCCGCTCCTGCTTGGCGGTAAGCATGCGACCGGGACTGATCAGCTTCAACATCGAGGGAGGAGAAATAAAATGGCGATCGGTAACGCGGTCGAAAAAGGCGCATTCGTCTTCGTCTATGACGAGAAGGGACATCAACTTTTTACTCAGCCTAAGGGGACGGCGCCCGGGGACGGCCTAAAAGGCTACACTGGAGGCACGGTGAACATTCAGCGCGGCTCTTTCATCTTCACCTACAACGACAAGGGGCGCCAAGTGTCCGCTACGCCGGCCCGCTGATCGCCACGCGCGTCTCAATTTCAAACTGAGACACTACCCGATTTTTCCCGAGGGCGGTGCGGTCAATGGCAACGTCACTCGGGCATCACGGGCTCGGGCTAGGGCTCGCTCTCGGTCGGGTGGCGGTAGACGACGCCGCAGGCGGTCCACCGCTCTATCGGTCTTGCCAGTCCCTCGACGGCGGGAAACCTGGCAATGACGGACGCAGCAAGCCCGCTGAGGTCGTGGGTTTTGCGGAAGCCGATATTCGCCCGCACGAGGGAGCCCTTAAGCAGCTTCTCGGCGGCCTGCTCGCAGTAAAATGCGGCGCCATCGGCGAGTGGGGGGTCGCGTGCCAGGCAACGACGGGCCGCCTGGCGGTCCGACTCCGCTACGCGGAGCCGCGCCGGAACCTCGTTCCAAAGCCCTGTGGGGTCATCTCCGCTCATAGACGACGATTCCCTCAAGCGTGGCGGCACGCGAGAGCGTTCCCGGTATTTGCGCCCTTTGCCGGAACCTCTCCTCGCGCACGGGAATCACGTCCGTCGGTTCGTGGAAACCCCGTCGGGACTCGACTCCGGCCCGCAGTGTCACCTTCTCGCGCGGCGTGTCGTCATCGACGACGACGAGAAGGTCGAAATCGCTGTCAGGTCCTGCCTCGCCGCGAGCGCGGGAGCCGAAGAGAATGATCTTCCGCGGGTGGAAATACGCGACGACGCGGTCGAGCAGCTCGGGTGGGACAAGGGGGGCGGTCATGGGGGGGCGTGTCCAAGGGGGAGCGAAGTGATCTCGAGCGTCGTGAGGTCGAGCCGACGGGAGGCGCGGTCGATGTCGAGGCCAACGACCTCGCCCGCTTCGTTCAGGTCGACATTCAGGCCGTCCGCGATCTCCTGCACCTCCGCGCCGGGCTCGGGCTTGAGCTCGATGTACAGGCTGTCGGTCTCGGGGTAGTACTGGAGCTTCATCACGCGCCCTCGTCTGTCCCCAAGGCCTTCATGCGGCCATGGCGGTTCGGACCAGGCTGGCGACGAGGCGGCCGAACTGCGCCTCCCAATCGCTGTCACAGACGACGTCGTTGACGTTTGGGGCGGCGGGGCCGGTCACCTCACGTGGCGGGATTCGGGCCGCTCGGCCACTTCCGTGCGCAGGCGCTCCGGCTGCTCGGCGATGCGTCGTTCCGGCCCGGGCGCGAGGGATGGGTTCGTGAGCTGGCCCGGGGTTCGTGTGCGGCAAGCGGGGCCGTCCGGCTTCTTCAGACGCCGATTGCGGCTTTGATGCGGGCGGGAGAAAGCGGGAGGGCGCGCAGGCGTGCGCCGGTGGCGTCGGCGAGGGCGTTGGCGATGGCGGCGGCCATGGGCCCCTGCCCTGCCTCGCCGGTGCCGAGGAAGGGAAGGCCGGGACGGTCGATGACGTGGACGTCGAGGCTTTCGGGGGCGGCGGGGAAGCGGAGGATCGGGTAGGCGCTCCAGTCGGCGCTGGTGATGCGGGTCCGGTCGAAGCGGACCTCCTCGAAGAGGGTCCAGCTCGCGGACTGGATCATCGCGCCCTCGATCTGGTTCCGGATGCCGTCGGGGTTGATCGCCTGGCCGCTGTCCACGGCGGCGACGGCGCGGCCGAGGCGGACCTCGCCGGTTTCGTGCTCGACCGAGAGGCTGAGCGCGATCGCGCAGTAGGCGCCGAGATTCTTGTAGCGAGCGAAGGCGAAGCCGCGGCCCTGGCCGGGCGGGAGGGGATTGGACCAGCCGAAGCGGTCGGCGGCGAGCGCGATCGCTTCGCGGGCGCGCGGATCGGTGAGATGGCGGAGACGAAAGGCGACGGGATCCGCGCCGGCGGCGTGCGCGAGCTCGTCCATGAAGCTCTCGATTGCGAAGACATTGAGATAGGCGCCGAGGCCGCGCATCGCCGAGACGCGGAGCGGCATCTCGGGGATGAAATGATAGACGACGCGCGCGTTGGGGAGCGCGTAGATCGGGTTGCTGTTGCGGTCGCCGCCCCCCTCCGGCATCGGGATCGGGGCGGGCGGCGGGATCGGGAGCGGGTTGGGAAGGGCCGCGTTCTGGAGGAGGAGGCCGCCCACGGTCGGGCGGCGGTTGTGGGTGTTGCTCCAGACGCCGTAGTCCCAATCGACGATGCGGCCTTCGGCATCGAGGGCGCCCGAGATTTCGCCGACCATGGCCGGGCCGAAGGGCTCGCTCGTGTTCTCCTGCTCGCGCATCCATTGCACGCGGATCGGGCGGCCGGGGAGCGCGCGGGCGATCAGGGCGGCGTCGGCGGCGACGTCGTCGGCGCCGTTGTGGCCGTAGCAGCCGGAGCCCTCGAGATGGATGCAGCGGACGCGGGCGGGCGGCAGGCGGAGGAGCTGGGCAAGGGCGTTGCGGAGGGGGAAGACGCCCTGGGTGTGGGTCCAGACGGTGAGGCCGCTCTCGGCGAGGAGGGCGACGGCGCAGGAGGGGCCGATCGCGCCGTGCATCTGGTAGGGGCGCGTGTAGCGGGCGGCGAGGCGTTTGACGGGCGGGGGCGCGGGATTGGACCAGGCGAGGACGGGAATGTCGCGGGCGGGGAGCGAGCGGATGAGGGCGGGGATTTGGGATTCGTTCGGGAGCGTTGCCGTTTCCTGCCATTGGGCGGAGGCGGCGAGTGCCCGCATCGCCTGGATCGCCTGGAACTCGCGCGTGGCGGCGACCGCGAGGTAGCTCCCTTCGCGGATGACTTTGACGACGCCCGGCAGGCGGGCGACGGCTTCGGTGTCGGCGCGGAGGAGGATGGCGCCGGGGCTCGGCTGGCGGATGGCGCGGGCGTGCAGCATGCCGGGAAGGCGGAGGTCCTGGACGAAGGCGGCGCCGCCGGTGAGCTTGGCCGGGAGGTCGACGCGCGGCATCGAGGTGCCGATGACGCGGTAGGTGGCGGGATTCTTGAGCCCGCCGGTGGGCTTGGCGCGGACGTGGAGCGAGAGGCTGGCGGCGAGGGTGGCGTAGGTGCGGGTGGCGCCGGTGGGGGCGCGGACGAGGCCGTCGGCGACCGTGAGGGAGGCGGCGGGGACGTTGAGCTGGGCGGCGGCCTCGGCGAGCAGGAGGAGCCGCGCCTGGGCGGCGGCGTTGAGGAGCGCGGTGCCGCTGTCCTGCATCGAGTGGCTGCCGGCGGTGAAGCCCTCGTTGGGCGTGCGGGCGGTGTCCGCGGTGACGAGGCGGACGCGGGCGGGGGCGATGTCGAGCTCCTCGGCGACGATCTGGATGAGCGCGGTTTTGAGGCCCTGGCCGAGCTCGGCCTTGCCGGTGAAGGCGGTGACGGCGCCGTCCGGGCGGATGTGGATCCAGGCGTCGAGGAGAGGGGTGGTCTCGAGGCTGCCGGGGAGCTTCGCGGCGCCGGCGGCGGCGGCGGCGCGAGAGGATGGGAGGGCGGAAGAGACGAGGAGGCCGCCGCCGGCGGCAAGCAGTAGGCGGCGGGAGAGACGCGGGCTCATCAGGCCGCGCCGGCGGCGCGGCGGACGGCGGCGAGGATGCGCATCTGGGTGCCGCAGCGGCAGAGATTGGGGTTCATCGCGTCGCGGATCTGCTGCTCGGTGGGATTGGGCGTGCGCGAGAGGAGGGCTTCGGCGCGCATCACCATGCCGGCGGTGCAGTAGCCGCACTGGGCCGCCTGCTCGGCGAGGAAGGCGCGCTGGACGCGGCCGGGAGACTCCGGCGTGCCGAGGCCCTCGATGGTGGTGATGAGGCGGCCGGCGAGCAGTGCGATCGGGGTGAGGCAGGAGAAAACGGCGGCGCCGTCGACGAGCACGGTGCAGGCGCCGCACTGGCCGAGGCCGCAGCCGAACTTGGCGCCGTTGAGGGCGAGATCGTCGCGGAGCACGTAGAGGAGCGGCGTGTCGGGATCGGCGCCGATGCTGTGCTCGCTTCCGTTCACGGTAAGCGTGGTCATTCGCCGGCTCCTTCGGCGCGTGCCGCGTGGATCTGCGCGGCGAGGCTCTGCCAGGCGGGATGATTTGTGTAGCGCGCGCGGACGTAGGCTGCGAGGGCCGCGAGCTGATCGTCGGTGAGGATGTCGGCGAAGGCGGGCATGTAGGGGCCGGCGTAGCCGTCCCGCCAGGGAATTCCGTGGAGGATGATGTCGATCACGTCGCGCGGGGTGGGCGCGTTGACGGCGGTGCTGAGCGCGAGGGAGGGCGCGCCGCCGAGCGTCATCGGCGCGCCGGTGCCGTGGCAGGTGGCGCAGGCGCCGTTGAAGATGGCGGCGGCCTCGGTGTTCGTGGGAGGGGGCGGTGGTGCGGCGGCGGGCGGCGGCGCGGGCGGCATGAGCGAGGCGATGTAGAAGGCGATGGCGTGGACGTCGGCGTCGGGGACGGTGGCGAGCGCGTGGGTGACTGCCGTCATTGGGCCGGCGGCGGCGCCGTGAAGCGGATCGATCCCGGTGCGGAGGTAGGTGGCGAGCTCGGGGACGGTCCAGGGGCGGGGGGCGGGCGAGCCCGCCTGGAGCGGGGGCGCGTACCAGCCCTCGGCCTCGCCGCCGGCGAGGGCGCGGCCCGCTTCCTCGGCGCCGAGGCGGTTGCGCGGGGTGTGGCAGGCGCCGCAATGGCCGACCGCCTCCACGAGATAGGCGCCGCGATTCCATTCGGGGGATTGGGCGGGATCGGGGCGCCAGACGCCGGGATGGAGATAGAGGAGGTCCCAGCCGGCGAGGATCGGGCGCCAGTTGAGCGGAAAGGGAAGAAGGTTGGGCGGAGACGGGGCGTGGACGGGCGCGCGGGTCATCAGGAAGGCGTAGAGGGCGGCGATGTCGGCATCGGTTGCGTGGGTGAAGTGCGTGTAGGGGAGGACGGGATAGAGGCGGCGGCCGGTGCGGGCGATGCCGAGGCGGAGCGCGCGGCGGAAGGCGGCGAGCGACCAGCGACCGATGCCGGTGGCGGGATCGGGGGTGATGTTGGTGGCATAGACGATGCCGAAGGGCGTGGGGACGGCGCGGCCGCCGGCGAAGGGCGCGGCCGTTCTCGGACGTGTGGCAGACGGCGCAATCGCCGAGCGCGGCGAGGGCCGCGCCGCGGGCGATTGTGGCGGGCGGAAAGGAGGCGGGCGCGGGCGGGGCGATGGGCGGAATGGCGGGCGCCCAGGCGAGGGCGGCGAAGGCGCCGGAGGCGAGGAGGAGGAGTGCCGCGACGATCAGCGCGATGCGGGTCATCGCGCGGCGCTCATGCGTTGCCGCCGGCGGTCGCGATCCGGGCGAGCGTATCGAGATGGCGGAGGTCGAGCGTGCTGCGGCCGTTTTCGATGTCGTGGATGATCGCGATGATCCGCGCGGTGAGCGGAGTGGGGATGCGGTGGCGCGCGCCGATCTCGACCACCGGGCCGAGCTGTGCGTCCGCCTCGGTGCGGCGCTTGCGGATTGCGAGATCGCGCCAGATGCCGGAATGGGATTTCGCGGAGTTCCGGTTGTGCGCCACCATCTCGTCGAACGAGCGCGCGGTTTCGGCGGGCGCGGCGCCGGGAGCGAAGGCAAGCGGGGCGAAGCCGTCGAAGGATTCGAGGGCCACGCCTTCGGCGGCGGCGACGGCGCTCACCTCGGCTGCGAGTTGCGCGAGCGTCGGGCGGTAGCGCTCGATGGCGAACACGTCGGCGATGCTTTCGTTGGTGAGCGCGGTTGCGAAGAGGAGCGCGCCATAGATCATCTTGCCCCAGAGATAGCCCCAGATGTTGGCGGTGAGGATCGCGCGCTCCTCGAATTTGCGGAAGAGGGCGTGCAGCGCCTCGATGCGCGGCGTGCGGGCGCCATCGATCTCGCCTACGACGACCGCGCCGCGGCCCGAGTGCTGGACGACGCCCGGCTCGAGGTAATCCGCGCCGAAATTCACGAAGCAGCCGATGGTGCGCTCGGCGCCGACGATGGCGGCGATGACGCGCTCGTTGAGGCCGTTCTGGACCGAGACGACGTAGCCGCCCGCGGCGAGGTGCGGGAGAAGCGCGCGCGTGGCGGCTTCGGTGTCCTGCGCCTTGACGCAGAGGAGGATGCGATCGAACGAGCCGGTGATTTCGGCGGGCGTGAAGGCGGGCGCGCGGGTGACACCTTGTTCGACTGGGCCGACGATGTTGAGGCCGTTCGCGCGGATGGCGGCGACGTGATCGGGCGCGGCATCGACGAAGACGATGTCTTCGCCTTTGCGTGCAAGGGCGGCGCCGATCGTTCCGCCGATCGCGCCGGCGCCCCAGACGAGGATCCGTGCGCTCATGCCCAGGGCCCCTCGATCAGCGCGCGCGTTTCTTCGACGGCGATCTTCCAGATCGCGAGCATCTCCTGGTCCGGCCGCTGGTAGCGTCCGCCGAAATTGCCGTCCCCGAGATAGGCCCTGATCTGGGCGGGATCCATCGCCCGCATGCGGCCGAAATCGATCATCGGCTTGGGCTCGGCCGGCGGTTCGACGCCCGGCAGACGGGTCCAGGGGAAATTCTCCATCCAGGAGGCGTGCGAGGCGATGGGGTCGATCTCCTGGACCTTCGCGAAAGTGAGAGGCGCGTTCCACCAATTGTGGAGCTTGATCGCAACGCCCGGATTGCCGGCCTGCCACTCGGCCGCGACGGACTGTGCGGGCTGGTTGCCGCCATGTCCGTTGACGAGGACGATGCGGCGAAAGCCGTGGCGCTTGAGAGAGTTGAGGATGTCGTGAAGGATGCGTGCATAGGTTTCGACGCCGAGGCTGATCGAGCCCGGATAAGCGAGGAAGTAGGGCGTTATGCCGTAGGCGAGGACGGGAAAGACCGGCACGCCGAGCGGGTCGGCCGCCTCGAGTGCGACGCGCTCGGCGAGAATGGAATCGACCGAAAGGCTGAGGCCCGCGTGCTGCTCGGTCGATCCCAAGGGAAGGATCGCGCGGTCGTCCGCGTCGAGATAGGACGCGACCTGGGACCAGTTCATCTCGCCGATCTTCATGCGGCATTCCCCGTTGATTGCGCTAGAGCGGGATGGGTTCGCCTCCGCTCACCCATCCCGCTCCAGGTCTTTGTTTTTCCGCGTGATTCACGCCTTCGGTGCCGGGGTCCCCGCGAACGAGTTCGCGGGGTGCCCCGATTCCACCTTCGGCGATCACGCTCTAGCCCGATGGTAGTGTTCCTCGGGCTTACGCGAAATGGCAGGCCGCCCAGTGATTCCGGGCAACCTCCCTGAGCGGCGGCGCGATTTCGGCGCAGACGTCGCGCGCCATCCAGCAGCGCGTGCGGAACGGGCATCCCGAAGGCGGGCTCAGGGGATTCGGCACGTCCCCCTGCAGGACGATGCGGCGCCCCCCTCCCCTTCCCTTGGCACCCGGGATCGCCGAGAGCAGCGCCTTCGTATAGGGCATGCGCGGATCGGCGTAGAGCGCCTCGGCGTCCGCCAGCTCGACGAGCCGGCCGAGATACATCACGCCGATGCGGTCGCTGAGATATTCGACCACCGAAAGATCATGCGTGATGAAGAGATAGGTGACGCCGATCTCCTGCTGGAGGTCGCGGAGAAGGTTCAGGACCTGCGATTGGACCGACACGTCGAGCGAGGAGACGGGCTCGTCGGCGAGGACGAATTTGGGCCGGAGCGCCAGCGCGCGGGCGATCACGATGCGCTGGCGCTGTCCGCCGCTGAACTCGTGCGGATAGCGGTTGAGATGCTCGCGCCTGAGGCCGACGAGCTCGACGAGCTCGGCCACGCGCGCCTCCCGTTCGTCGCGGCCGAGCGCGCCCTCGATCACGAGGCCCTCGGCGATGATGTCGCCGACCTTCATCCGCTGATCGAGCGAAGCGAAGGGGTCCTGGAAGATCATTTGGAGGTTCTTGCGGAGCGCGCGCAGCCGCTTGCGCGGCGCGGCGAGGATGTCTTCTCCCGCGAAGAGGATCTGGCCGGATTGCGGCCGCTCCAGCCGCATGATGGAGCGGCCGAGCGTGGTCTTGCCGCAACCGGATTCGCCGACGAGCCCGAATGTCTCGCCGCGGCCGATTTGCAGCGAGACATCGTCGACCGCTTTGAGCCATTCGGTGCGGGCGCCGAGGAGGCCGCCGCGGACCGGGTAATAGGTGCGAAGATTCCTGACTTCGAGCAGTGGCGCGCCCGGCCCGGCTTCTCCGCTTTCGTCCCGGCTCGCCATCGCGCGCCCGCTCAATAGAGCCAGCAGCTCACTTCGCGGCCGCCGCCGGTGTGGCGCGGCACGGGCACCGTCGTGCAGATGTCCATCGCACGCGGGCAGCGGGGGCGGAAGGGGCAGCCGGGCGGCATGGCGAGCGGATTGGCGACGGCGCCGCCGATGGCGTTCAGGCGCCGGCCACGCATCGCCGGAGTTGGGATCGAGGCGAGGAGGCCCGCGGTGTACGGGTGCTTCGGATCCTCCGTCACCTGCGAGACCGTTCCGCGCTCCATCGCCCGCCCGCCATACATCACGACCACCTGCTCGCAGATCTCGCGGACGACGCCGAAATCGTGGGAGATGAGGAGAACGGCGGCATTGGTGCGCCGGCGGAGATCCTCGAGCAGATCGAGGATCTGGGCCTGGATGGTGACATCGAGCGCGGTGGTCGGCTCGTCGAGGATCAGGAGATCGGGGTTGTTGGCAAGGCCGATCGCGATGGTGACGCGCTGGCGCATGCCGCCGCTCAGACGATGGGGATATTCATGGACGCGGCGCTCCGGGGCCGGAATCCCGACCAGCCTCAGGAGCTCGACGGCACGGTTCCGCGCCTCCGCGCGGCTGATCTCCGTATGCGCCGAGAGCGCCTCCCTCAACTGCGCGCCGACCGTGTAGACCGGGTTCAGCGCCGCCATTGGGTCCTGGAAGACGAGGCAGATCTCGCGCCCGCGGAGGCGGCGGAATTCGCGTTCCGGGAGGCGGGCGATGTCCTTGCCCTTGAAGAGGATCTCGCCACCGGCGATGAAGCCCGGCGGATCGATCAGCCCCATGATGGAAAGCGCGGCGGCGCTTTTTCCCGACCCCGATTCGCCGACGATCCCGACGCTCGCCCCGGGCGGGACGCCGAAGCTGAGGCCGTCCACGGCCTTCACGACGCCGGCGCGGGTTGCGAAATGTGTTTCGAGCGCGCGGACATCGAGCAGCGGCGCGGCGGGGCCAAGCGCGCCCGGCATTGTCACCGCTTCCTTCCTCTCATGCGAGGATCGCCCTTCCATCCATCGCGCAAATTCTGCCGCCCTGCATGACGAGGCGGACGGAGGAGAGCGCGCCGATATCCTCGAGCGGGTTGCCGGAGACGACGATCGCATCCGCGAGCAGCCCCTTGCGGAGGGTTCCGATCCGGTCTTCGACGGCCATGACCTCGGCGGCAAATCCGGTGGCCGCGACGATCGCCTGCATGGCGGAGAGGCCGCCCTCGCACATGAGCGCGATTTCCATGGGCAGGCCGTCGATCGGCGTGAAGCGCCAGCCGGCATCGGTTCCCGCGACGAAGCGCACGCCGGCCTCGTGCAGCTTGTGGAACTGCGAGAGGTTCTGATCGAACATTTTCTCCCAGCGGTGGAGCAGGGCTTCCTCGGAAGGCGTGCGATGCGCCTTGGCCCGCATGGTCTTGAGGACCGCGCCGCCGACAGCGAGCGTGCCGGTGACGGGGATGCCGGCTTTCGCGATCTTCTCGGCGACTGCGGGGACGAATTCCTGATTGCCGTCCCGGCCGGTGATGAAGCCGGCATGCTCGATCTGGTCGACGCCGGCCGCGACCGCATCCTCGATCGATTGCGCGCAGAGGCAATGGGCCGTGAGCCTGCGGCCGAGGCGGTGCGCCTCGTCCACCATCGCCGAGAGCTCCTCTCGACGGAACGAAGGCAGCCACGACATCGTGTTGAGGGTTCCGCCGCCGCTCGCCATGACCTTGATGAAGTCCGCGCCGAGCTTGGCCATCTCGCGGACCTTTTCGCGCACCCCTTCCTCGCCGCCGGCCTCGCCGCCGAAATACCAGGTGTGGCCGCCCTGAATCGTGATCGGCTGGCCGCAGGCGATGATCCGGGCGCCGGTGCCGTGCCCGAGCTCGAGGGCGCGGCGCACATCGAAGATCGTCGTTCGCGCGCCGCCGACGTCGCGGACCGTCGTCATGCCCGCGACGAGGGCGCGGGCGGCGGAGTAGGCGGCTGTCGCCACGAGGACGCCGTCGCGCTCCGCGACCGCATCCTCGAGCGAGGTGCCGTTGCCGGGCAGGTTGAGGTGGACATGGATGTCTATCAGGCCAGGCAGAATCGTGCAGCCGGGAAATTCCAGAGTTTCCGCGCCGTCGGGCACGAGACCTTCGGGTACGCTGCCTTCGAAGGCGCCGAGGATCCGTTCGCCTTCGACGGCCAGGATGCCGGAATGGAGGGGCGGAGCGCCGGTTCCGTCGATCAGCCTTTCCGCCTTGATCAGGGTTGCCATGAAAGCCGCTCCGTCCCGTCAGCGTGCCAGGGAGGCGGCACCGAGATACTCGAAGCCGCCGCCGGACCAGCTGAGGCCGGCGAGCTTCTTCGAGACCATCACGAGGTCGGCGTTCTGGTTGATCGGCATCACCACCGCTTCGTCCATGATGAGCTGTTGCGCCCGGAAATAGATGGCCTGGCGCTTCGCGGCATCGAGCTCGTGCTGCCCGCGCGTGAGCAGGTCCGTCAATTCCGGGTTCGTGTAGTGGCTCCAGTTGAAGTATTGTCCGGGGAGATACCAGAGGCGGAGCGCGTCCGGATCGACACCGATATATTGCAGCGGGGTTAGCGACATGTCGCCCCTGATGTTCGCCGCGAGCCAGGCGGGAACGGCGAGCTCCACCACGTGCGCGTCCATGCCGACTTTCCGGAGATAGCCCTGGATTGCCTGGGCGAGCAGAGGATAGGCCGGAACCGTGGAGATCGCCGTGATCGTCAATGTCAGCGGCTTGCCGTTCTTCTCCCAGAACGTGCCGGATTTCGTCCATCCGTCCGCCTTGAGCAATGCCTCGGACTTGGCGGGATCGTACGGGTAGGCGTTCTCGAGCGCGGCGTCGTAGCCGGCGGATCCCTGCTGGATGGGCGTGTTGCTCGGCAGGAGGACGCCGGCGTCCGCGAGCTCGAGGACGCCAACCTTGTCCACCGCGTAGAGGATCGCCTTGCGCACGGCGATGTCGCTGGTCGGCCAGCGGCTCGCGTTGATCGGGGCGAAGATGCCGAGGCCCGCGATGGGCACGCGGATCGCGGTGAACCTGTTCGCCCTTCCCAGGGCCTTCCAGTAGATGCCCGGGGTTTCCTGCATCATTTGCGACTGGCCGCTCTGGAACTCGCTCACGCGGGCCTCCGAGTTCGACACGATCTGGAATGTGATCCCCGCGAGGTCCGGCGGGCCGGCATGTCCGGTCGCGGGGGGATCCCACTCGTACGCGGCGTTGCGCTTCAGCACGAGCTCCTGCCCGGGCCGATAGAGGACGAACGAGAATGGGCCGGTGCCGGTGGGATGCAGGCCGAGATCGGGCCCGTATTTGCGGATCGCCGCCGGCGATTGGATCCCGAGATAGGGCTCGCCGAGCTGAGCGAGGAGAGGCGCGTAGGACGTGGTGCAGGAAATCGCGACGGTCAATTCGCCGGTTGCCTTGGCCGTCTTGCAGGGTCCGAGAAGGCTGAGCGAGACCTTGGATTGCGTCGATTTGGCGGTGATGTAGTCGATGTTTGCGGCGACCGCGGCAGCGTTGAAGGTCGTTCCGTCCTGGAACGTGACGCCGCGCCGCAAGGTGAAGCTGTAGGTCTTCCCGTCGGGAGAGATAGACCAGCTTGTCGCCAGATCGGGGGTGATCTTGAGGTCCGGCGTGAGCCAGACGAGCGTATCGAAGATGTTGACGTCGATCGGGCCGACATCGCGCGCGCCGGTGGTCGCCGGATTGAGCGAGTTGGGCGGCTCCGCCCAGCCGATCGTGAGCTCGGCGTCTTTGTTCACGGTCTGCGCCGTGGCCGCATGGCCCAGGAACGCGAAGCTTGCGGCCGCGAGGCTTGTCATCAGGGCGGTCGCGGCCCTTCCGCGCTTGCGCTCGTTCATCGCTGTTTGCCTCTCCTTCAGAAAACGTTTGGCCTTGAGAAAACGATTGGGCGATCGCCCGACATCAGTGCCAACCGAGGGTCGGGTCCAGCTCGTCGCGAAGACCGTCGCCGATGAGATTGATGCCGACGACGAAGAGTGCGAGGAAGATGCCCGGGAAGAAGGCGATCCACCACGCCAGGCTGATGTAGTTCTGGCCGTCGGCGAGGATCGCACCCCATTCCGGGGCCGGGGGCTGGACGCCGAGACCGATGAACCCGAGTGCGGCGATCCAGAGCGCTGCGATGCCGAGCCAGCTCGTCGTCAGCACGATGATGCCGGGAGATATGTTGGGCAGGATGTGGCGGAGGATGATGCGGAGCGGGCCCGCGCCCAGCGTGACGGAGGCATCGATATAGGGGAGGTGACGGACTTCGGCCGCAGCACCTTCCACGACCCGGACATAGATGGGGACGAGAATGGCGGCGATGGCGATGACGCCGTTGGCGAGGCCCGGCCCCAAGATCGCGGCCACGGCGAGTGCGAGCAATATGCCGGGAAACGCCAGCAGAAGATCGACCGCGCGCATGATGACGAAGCCCAGGACTCCGCCGAAATATCCGGCCACGAGACCGAGCGTGATGCCGAGGACGGCGCCGATTGCGACCACCGAGAGGCTGGCCGCGATCGTCGTGCGGCCGCCATAGAGGACGCGCGAGAAGAGATCCCGGCCGAAGGAGTCCGTGCCCATCGGGTGTGCGAGCGAGGGCGGCGCGAATGTCAGCATCGGGTTCTGAGCGTCGGGGTCGGCGGAGGTGAGCAGCGGCGCCGCGGCGAGGATCAGCGCGAGCAGGATGGAGATCGCGAGGCCGGCGAGCAGGCTCCGATGACGCAAGGCGCGGCGAAGGCTCGCGCCTCTCTCAAGGTTCGGTTGAGGCCGGCCCGCGATATCGCCGGATTGTGCGGGAAAGCCGATCTCGTTCGTCTCCAGCCGGGGCCATAGCGTCATGGCACGCCTGCCGAGGCGATGGGGTTCGCGGCTGAACCGAGGCAGCACGGCGCGGAGCGATCAGGCCGCGCCATGCCATGGCCCAGCAAAGCGAAGCGCGGCGCGCGATGACGGAGAATTGTCACGTCCTAGCGCCGCGCGATTCTGGGATCGAGGACCGGGTACAAAAGATCGACGATGAAATTGGTGAGCGCGTAGAGAATGGCGATGATCAGGACGGTTGCCTGCACCGTGAGATAGTCCTTCGAGAGGATCGCCTGGACGAGGAGCCGGCCGATGCCGGGCCGGGAGAAGACCGTCTCGACGATGACGGCGCCGGAGAGCAACTGGCCCACCTGAAGCCCGACGATGGTGAGGATTGGCAGCAGGGCGTTGCGGAACACGTGACGAAGGAACACCTGGGCGCGCGAGATCCCCTTGGCGCGCGCGCTCAGCACGTGCTTTTGCCCCTGTGCCGCGATCACGCTCGAGCGGACGAAGCGGGCGTTGAATCCGAGGCCGCCCAGGCCGAGCGTGACCGCCGGCAGAACCAGCCCCTTGAGGGACGTGCCGCCGACCACGGCGAACCATTGCAGCTGCACCGCGAAGAGCAGGATAAGAAGAAGGCCAAGCCAGAAGCTCGGCAGCGACATGAAGGTCATGGCCAGGCCCATCGCCGCCGTGTCGAGGGCGCGGTTGCGCCGCAGCGCTGCCATGACGCCGAGGAGCGTGCCGAAGACGACGGAGATCCCGAGGCCCGCGACCATGAGCTGGAACGTCGCCGGGAAATTGGCCTGGAGCAGAGAGGTCACGCTCTGCTCGTAGCCGTAGGAGTATCCGAAGTTGCCGTGGAGCACGCCCGCGATCCAGCGCCAATATTGGATGTAGATGGGCCGGTCCAGGCCAAGCTGGTGATGGAGCCTTGCCACCAGGGCGGGATCGCCGGCGTTGGTTCCGAGCAGCACGATGGCGGGATCGCCGGGGATGAGGCGAATGATGAGGAAGACGAGGATGCTGATGCCGAAAGCCTGCGCGAGGATCGCGAGCGTGCGGTGGAGGAAGTAGCCGCTCACGCGATGGCGCCGCTCCGCGCGCCAAGGCCGCATGCCGGGCGGGAGGCGAGGCGGCCCTTCGTCAAAGCTGGCCGAACGGGGCGCCGTGCATGGGCAATGCGGGGCGTGAAGACGGCGGCGGTGTCAGGTGCGGGACGCGGGGCGTGCCGCGGAACGCGATTCGCGCATCGTCGCGCCACGAGCATGCAATGACGGAGGACGGAAGTCGACCGAGTGGGCCATTGCACATCCATGCGCGCTCCCAAGCGGCGCCAGAACCCATGACGTGATTGTTGGCCGATGCGGTTGCCGCCGGTAACGTCCATACGCTTTCATGCAGCGGAAAGCCTGTCAAGCGGTTTGCGCCCGCCGGCGAGGCGTCTGCCCGGGATCGGACGCCGGGCCGACGGCGATGCGTTCGGCTTCGTGCTCCGGCACACGCCCAGGGGTGGTTACTAAAACGCAATGATTCCAGGGGGCAGAGGCCCTTGGTCTTTCTTGAAGGTCAGTCTTGTCGGCGATGGGTGCTTATCGGGGCAGCAGGGAAAATTCCGGGCGCCAAGCGAACGCCGCCTCAGGCCCGTACGTCCATCGCCGCGCGCAGCCCGTCGCTCACCAGGTTGAAGCAGATGCTGGTGACGAAGATGCAGATGCCGGGCAGTGTGGAGACGAGCGGCTGCTCGTAGATCGCCGTGCGCAGCGTGTTGAGCATCAGGCCCCACTCCGCGGTCGGCGGCGTGGTGCCGAGGCCGAGGAAGGAAAGGCCGGCGGCGATGATCATCGAGAGGCTGATCAGGCTGGTGGCGAAGACGAAGACCTGGCCGAGGACATTGGGCAGCACGTGCACGCGCACGATCATCGCCGTGCCGGCGCCGGTCGCGCGCGCCGCCTCCACATAGTCGAGGTTGCGCACGCCGGTGGTGACGCTCTCGGCGACGCGGATGATGGGCGGAATGAAGACGAGGGTGAGCGAGAGGATGACGTTGGCGATGCCGACGCCGAGCGCGCCGCTGATCGCCACCGCCAGCAGCACCGAGGGGAACGCATAGAAGATGTCGGTCACCCGCATGATCAGCGTGTTCACCCAGCCGCCGGCGAAGCCCGCGACGAGGCCGAGGACGCCGCCCGCGCAGAAGGCGATGACGACCGGCGTGATCCCGAGGAACCAGGAGAGCCGCCCGCCATAGAGCAGCCGGGTCAGCATGTCGCGCCCGAGCTCGTCGGTTCCGAGCAGGTGGCCCGGCGCGCCGATCGGCTTGAGGCGCTGGAGCATCGAGCCCTGGTAGGGACCGTAGGGAGAGATCACGCCGGCGAAGACGATGGCGAGCAGCATCAGCAGCAGGACGGCGAGACAGAAGAGGGTTGTCTTGTCGCGCCGCAGCCGGCGGCGGACGCCGCTCCAGTAGCCCGGGCTCTGCCAGACCGGCTCGGCGGCGGCGAGCGGGGGGGCCAAGGGGTCCATGGTGTGCGCCGGATCGGCCGTGACTGCGCTCATGTGCGGCGGATCCGCGGATCGAGCAGGATCTGTGCGAGGTCGACCAGGAGGTTGAGGGCCACGAAGAACAGCGCCAGCACGAGGATTGTGCCCTGAAGGACCGGGATGTCGCGCTCGAAGATGGCGTTGTTCAGGAGCAGCCCGGTTCCCGGCCAGCTGAACACCGTCTCGACCAGGATCGAGCCGCCCATGAGGTAGCCGAGCTGCAACCCGATGACGGCCAGCGCGTTCGGCGCGACGTTCCTGGCGACGTGCAGGAGGATGCCGCGCGGGCGCACCCCCTTGCCGCGGAGCGTGGTGATGAAGTCCTGGTTCAGCGTCTCGACGACGAGGCCGCGCACCGTGCGCGTGACGATGCCCATCGGGATGCCGGCGAGCGTCACCGCGGGCAGCAAGAGGTGGGAGAAATGCGCCCAGTCCCAGAGCCATCCGCTCGTCGTGCTCGGCCCGGCACCCATCGCCGGAAGCCAGTTCAGCTCGACGCTGAAGACGATCACCAGCACCATGCCGAGCCAGTAGTTGGGCACCGAGACGCCGGCGACGGCCGCGCCCACGGCGGCGCGATCGATCCAACTGCCTTGGAACGCCCCGGCCAGCGCGCCGAGCCCGCAGCCGAGGACGAAGCCGAGCAGGGAGGCGGCAAGCGCGAGCACCAGCGTGTTCTTCACGGCGCTGCCGAGATCGGCCCAGACCGGACGGCCGCTGGCGAGCGACTTGCCGAGATCGCCGTGCGCGACGCGATCGAGCCAGATCGCGAACTGCACCGGCAGCGGCTTGTCGAGGCCGTATTCGCGGCGCACCTTCGCGACGACCACCGCGGGCGCGTTGGGCGGGACGATCGCGTCGATGGGATCGCCGGGCGCGATATGGACGAGCATGAAGCAGACGAGGCTCACCGAGAGCGCGATCGGGATCGTGTAGAGCACACGGCGGATGACGTAGCCGATCACGAGAGCGCCTCGGCCATCGGCGCGCTCGCAGGTGCGGCCGCCGCGACGCGAACGCAGCGCGCGGCGCGCAGCGGCGCCGGGCTCTGCAGATCGGGGAGGCGCGCGAGGCAGGAAGGTTCGACATGGGGGCAGCGCGCGGCGAAGGCGCAGCCCGGCGGTAGGAGCCTGAGATCGGGAGGCGCGCCGGGGATGACGGTGAGCCGCCGGCCGCGCATGCCGGCATGCACCGTCGCCCCGAGCAGGCCCTGGGCGTAGGGGTGAAGCGGGTCGCTCATCACCGCGCCGACGGGTCCCTCTTCCACGAACCGGCCGGCGTACATGACGGCGATGCGGTCGGCGATCTCGCCGGCGACGCCGAGATCGTGGGTGACGAAGATGACGCCCATGCCGAGCTCCTGCTGGAGGCGGCGCAGCAGGAGGAGGATCTGGATCTGCACCGTCGCGTCGAGCGCGGTCGTCGGCTCGTCGGCGAGCAGGAGCTTGGGGCGGCAGGCGAGCGCCATCGCGATCATCGCCCGCTGGCGGAGCCCGCCGGAAAGCTCGTGCGGGTAGGCGGCGAGGCGGCGCCCGGCCGAGGGGATCTGGACGAGATCGAAGAGCTCGCGCGCCCGGCGCTCGGCCTCGGCGCGGCTCGTGCGCTCGTGACGGATGATCGTCTCGGCGATCTGCCAGCCGACGGTGAAGACCGGATCGAGCGCCGTCATCGCCTCCTGGAAGACCATCGAGACGACGCGGCCGTTGATCGCGGAGAGCGCGCTCGCCGGCAGCGCGTGCATCTCGTGCCCGGCAATGCGCACGCTGCCGGTCATCTGCGCGCGGTGCGGCGGGTTGAGCCGCATCAGCGCGCGCAGCATGACCGACTTCCCGGAGCCGCTCTCGCCGAGGACGCAGAGCACCTCGCGGGCGCCGAGGTCGAGGTCGATCCCGTTGACGGCGTGGACGGTGGCCTCAGGGGTGACGAAGCGCACCGTGAGATCGCGTACCCGCACCAGCGGCTCGGCGATCGGGCCGGGGGCGGCGTTCATGCGGCGGGCCTCGCGGCGAGGCTGTGCCCGCTCTCCGGCTCGTTCATCAGGCAGGCGGCTTCGTGCCGGGCTTCGACGTGCGCGGGCAAGGGCACACGCTCGCGGCAGACCGGCTCGGCGTGGGGGCAGCGCGGATGGAAGGCGCAGCCGGAGGGAGGGTCGAGCGGGTTCGGCGGATCGCCCGAGACGGGCGGCTCGAGGACGCGCCGGCTTGGATCCATCGACGGGCGGCTTGCCAGCAATGCCGCGGTGTAGGGGTGCGCGGGACGGGCGTAGATCCGCTCGACCGGGCCGACCTCGACCACCCGGCCGAGATACATGACGAGGACGCGGTCGGACATGTAGTGCACGACGGCGAGGTCGTGGCTGATGAAGAGGTAGGTGAGGCCGAACTGCTCGCGCAGATCCATGAGCAGGTTGAGCACCTGCGCCTCGACCGACTTGTCGAGCGCGGAGACCGGTTCGTCGAGGATGACGAGGCGCGGGCGGAGTGCCAGCGCGCGGGCGATGTTGACGCGCTGGCGCTGGCCGCCCGAGAGCTCGTGGGGATAGCGGAGCGCAAAGCGCGCAGGCGAGAGCCCGACCGCGTTCAGGAGCTCGTGCGCGCGCGCCACCGCCTCGCGCCCGCTCACGCCGTGCGCGCGCGGGGCGAAGGCGATGGATTCCTCGATGGTGAGCCGCGGATTGAGCGAGGCGGCGCTGTCCTGGAACACCATCTGGACCTGGCGCCGATAGTCGCGAAGCGGGACTCCACCGGGCCCAACCATCTGGCCGTCGAAGCGCACCGTGCCGGCGGTGGGCGCGAGAAGACCCATGATCAGGCGCGAGGTGGTCGATTTGCCGCAGCCGGATTCGCCCACGATGCCGAGCGTCTCGCCGGCGAAGACGTCGCAATCGACCTGGTCGACGGCGCGCACTGTTCCGCCGGCCCGGCCGAAGAGGCCGCCCTTCAGCGGAAAATGCTTGCTCAAGCCGCGCACGCTCAGGAGCGGCCGGGGCGAAGGGGTTTCGTCCGGGCCGGGGTGAGCGGCGGGTGCCGCGGGCCAGGCGATTTTGGTGCTATTTCGGAACGACATGGAAGCTCGGGGCCGGGGTATCGAACTTGGAGGGGACGCGCGGGAGCTTGCGGCCGGTCTCCGCGACGGTCGCGGCGAGGGCGAGGAACCGGGCGAGATCGCCGGGCGGAATTTCCGCCAGACCGTGGCGGCGGGCGAAGGCGATTTCTTCGGCAGGCGTGGGCGGCGCGCCCTCAGACACGTCAGACATGGGCGGCCATCTCCCGGAGCGCGGGGTGGCGCTCGCGCCAGGGCGTCGCGGCCTCGTAGGCGGCGGCGACGCGCAGCACCGCCGCTTCGTCGAAATAGCGCCCGACGAGCTGCGCGCTCAGCGGCAGCCCCTTTGGGTCGTAGCCGGTGCAGATCGAGAGCGCCGGGTGGCCGCTGATGCTGAACGGCGCCATCGCCGCCTCGTGCGTGTAGGCCATGACGGCGTCCTGCTCGGCGAGCGGCGGGGCGACGTGGAACGGGCCGGGGAGCAGCAGCACGTCCGAGCTTCGCACCAGCGCATCCGTCGCCGCGGCGAGGACGCGGCGCTGGCGCTGGGCGGCGAGATAGTCGGCGGCGCGGACGTGGAAGCCGGCGATCATCTTCTCGCGCAGCGCCCGGCCCATGAGGTGCCCGCGCGTGAGGAAATCGTCCTCGTGGATGGAGTAGGATTCCGACCAGTTGATGACCGAGGCGACCTGCCGATAGAGGGCGAGCGGCGCCGGCAGATGCCGTTCGACGATGCGCGCGCCGAGACGGGCGAGCGTCTCCGCGGCGGCATCGAGGGCGCGCAGCATCGGGGGATCGATGGAAGGCGCGTCGGGGCCGAATTCGCGCACGACGCCCACGGACAATCCGCGAACGCCGGTGTGGAGGCGGACGAGATAGTCCTCCGCCGGACGGGCGGCGCTGCCCTGGGCGCTCCCCTGGTCGCGGGAATCGGGGCCGGCGATCGCGCGCAGCACCAGTGCTGCATCCTCGGCCGAGCGGCAGAGGGGCCCGGCGACATCGAGCGACCAGCAATTGGGCAGGATGCCGGCGCGGCTGACCAGCCCGTAGGTCGGCTTGAGGCCGTCCAGCCCGCAGGCGGCGGCCGGGAAGCGGACCGAGCCGCCGGTGTCGGACCCGAGCGCGAACAGGGCGAGGCCGGCGGCGACCGCAGCCCCGGCGCCGGTGCTGGAGCCGCCGGTGAAGTGGTCGAGGTTCCAGGGGTTGCGGGCGGGCGGCGCGGGCAGGTCGAAATAGACGCCGCCGTTGCCGGTGCCGTACTCCCAGGTGTTGAGCTTGCCGAGCAGGATCGCGCCGGCCTCCTCGAGGCGCTCGATGACGCTCGCCGTGGTCTCGGGAACATGCTCCGCCATCACGCGCGAGCCGGCCGTGGTCGGCACGCCGGCGGTGAAGTAGTTGTCCTTCGCCGCGTAGGGGATGCCGTGCAGCGGCCCGCGCCAGCGCCCGGCCGCGATCTCCTCCCCGGCTTGCCGGGCCGCGGCGCGGGCCGGCTCGGCAAGCACGAGAAGATAGCTCTGGAGCTCTGGGTCGAGGGCGGCGATGCGCGCCAGCATCGCCTCGACGAGAGCGAGCGGCGAGAGGGTGCCCGCGGCGATGAGCGGCGCCGCCTCGGCGATGGTGAGGAAGCAGAGCTCGGCGCGGTCGGCCTTCATCCGACCGAGACCGGGGTGAGATCCTGGAACCAGCTCTGCGCCTCTACATAGCCGTGAACGTTGGGCGCGAGCGCGCGCGGGTTGAGGTCGTGAACCACCCAGATCCACATCGCCTGATCGACGATGCGCGTGTGGAGCTGCGCCAGGATCTTGTTCTGCTCGGCGATGTCGAAGGTGACCTGGGCCTTCTTGCAGAGCGCGTCGGCCACCGGATCGCTGTAGCCGCCCCAGTTGAAGCCCGCCGGCGGTCGCATGATGCTCCACGAGGTGTCGATGAGGCCGATGTCCGGATCCCAGAACGCCCAGCTGTTGTTGATCCCCTCGATTCCCTTGTTGTCGGGCGCGCGGGCGCCGGCCATGCGGCGTTCGCGGAGCGCCTCCCACTCCATCACCGTGAACTCCACCTGAACGCCGAGGGCGTTGTAGTTCTGCTGGATGAAGTCGTTCATGAGCTGCGGCTGCATCTGGCCGGAGCCCGCGGTGGAGATGGCGAAGCGCACCTTGAGCGGCTTTGATTTGCTGTAGCCAGCCGCGCTCAGCAGCGATGCCGCCTGCTTGGGGTCGTATTTGATGTCGAAGCTCGGATCGCCGAACCAGGGATGGCCCGGATAGACCATGCCCTTGGCCGGCATGGCCGTGTTGTCGAGGAGCTGGACCAGCCCGTCGCGGTCGATCGCCAGATTGAGCGCCTTGCGCACGCGGATGTCGCGCATCGGCGAGCCCGGTTCGTAGCTCAGGATGTAGGGCCAGATATGCGGATATTTGTTGGTGTAGATCTGCATTCCCGAGGCCTTGAGACGGGGAATGGCGTCCGGCGGCGGGGCCTCGATCCAGTCCACCTGGCCGGAGAGCAGTGCCGCGACACGGGTGTTGGGGTCCGGCACCGGCAGGAGGATCTGACGGTCGGTTTTCGGCACCCGCTTGGGGTCCCAGTAGTGTGGGTTGCGCACCAGCTCGGCACGGGTGCGCGGCACCAGCTTGTCGAGCATCCAGGGCCCGGTGCCGGCGGGGTGCATGGCGACCTTGTTCCAGTCCCGGCCGAGCTTTTCCCAGTTCGCCGGCCCCGAGATGAAGATGAAGACCACCTGGTAGGGGATCACCGCGTTCGGCTGCTTCGAGGTGATCTCGACGGTATAGTCGTCGCGCTTTCGATAGGACTTGATCGGGGCGACGTAGGTGGCCCCTTGCGCCGCCTGCGCGGGATCGAACTGCGGCGCGTCCTTGTTCATCAGCTTGTCGAGATTGAACAGCACCGCATCGGCGTTGAATGAAGTGCCGTCATGGAAGGTGACGCCCTGGCGGAGATGGAACGTCCACACCGTGTGCGTGGTCTCGTCCACCGACCAGGAGGTGGCGAGGCCGGGGCAGAGCGGGGCGGGAACGTCGCTCCGCGAAAGGTCCCAGTTGATCAGCGCATCGAAGAGCTGATAGCCGATGAAGCGGTCCCCCTCGCCGCCCTGGTTCGTCTGGCCGGTGGTCAGCGGAATGTCGGCGACGGTCATCGCGACCCGGAGCACGGTCTCCGAGGCGGCGCGGGCGCGCCGCCAGGGCATCATGGCGGCGGCGAGCCCGCTGAAGGCGGACAGGACCGTACGGCGGCTCGGCATCGACATCTCTCCTTGGCGGCGTGGCATGCGTTCGGGCGGGACTTGCGTGCGCATCACGGTGCGATGTCGATCGCGTCCGCCGCGGCGCGCGCCCGGGCGAGCAGCGCGCCATCGCCGTAGCGCGGCCCGACGAGCTGGAGGCCGAGCGGCAAGTCTGCGGGGCCGCGTCCGGCGGGGATGGTGACGCAGGGTGCGTGCAGCAGTGTCCACACTTTGTTGAAGATCGCATCGCCGGTGGTGTGTAGCCCGACCGGCGCCTCGCCCGGTGCCGCCGGGGTGAGGATGGCGTCCAGCTCATCGCTGAAAAGGTGATCGAACGCGACCCGGCAGGTATCGGCCAGCGCGTAGCTTTCCAGCAGTTGCGCCGGCGTGATTTGGAGCACGTTCTCGACCTTGTCGCGGAAGTCGGACGCGAGCAGGTGATGGGCGGCGAGATATTCGGGGAGGAAGGCGGCGCGGCCTTCCCCGTGCATGATGATTTCCTGCGCCGCGGCCAGGCGCGCGAAGGCTTCCGGCAGCTCGAGCTCATGAACGTGAGCGCCGGCGCTCTCGAGCCGCTCGCCCGCCGCCTGCAACGCCGCCAGCATGGCGGGCTCCGCATGCTCCCACTGCGGCGAGCGGCAGAGGCCGATATGAAGCCCGCGCAACTCCACCGGGACCGAGGCGGTTTCGATCCCCGGCAGACGGAAGGCGCCTGCGACCAGGATCAGATCATCGACGGAGCGGCCGTACCAGCCGATCGTGTCGAGGGTGTGCGAATACATCTTCGCCCCCTCGCGGCTGACGGCGCCGTGGGTGGGCTTGAGCGCGTAGATGCCGTTGAAGGCGGCGGGCCGGATGAGCGAGCCGCCGGTCTGCGTGCCGAAGGCGAGCGGGACCATGGAATCCCCGACCGCCGCACCCGAGCCGGACGAGGAGCCGCCCGGCGTGTGAGCCGCGTTCATGGGATGGCGGGTGGCGGCTTTGCGGCCGCCCGCGGCGAACTCGACGGTGTCGGTCTTGCCGAAGATGATCGCGCCGGAATGCCGCGCCACGGCAACGCACGCCGCATCCCGCCCCACCCTGAGCCCCGCGTAGATCGGGGAGTTCTGGGTGGTGGGCATGTCGGCGGTGTCGATCACGTCCTTGACGCCGAAGGGCAGACCGTGGAGCCGGCTGCGGGGCGGCGTCTTGTCGAGCTCGCGCGCGACCCGGACGACGTGATCCGGATCGAGAAAAGACCAGGCCCGCACTGCGGGTTCGCGCGCCGCGATCCGGATCAGGCAGGAGCGGGCCAGCTCCTCCGCCGAGAGCTTTCCCGCCGCGATCAGGGCGGACGCTTCGGTGGCGGTGAGAAAGCAGGGCTCGGTTTCGGAGATCGTACCGATGGATCGAGGACTCATCGAAATCCCTCTCAGCGCGGGGACGATGGTGCGCGGCCGATCCGCCGTCCAATATGGTTTTTGCATTGCACCATAAGTTGGAGGTTATACCTGGCGGGATCTATCTGATTCAGCGCCATTGGGCGCCAATGGGCGCGGGCCGGGTCGTCCCGGTCAGGGGGATGGATCGGTCGCCTTATGGGCGGGCGGCATGAACCGGGCCGGCTCGAAGACGTGCGCCGGCTCGTCGGCGCGGTCGCGGCCGGGCATGCGCGCGAGCATGGCCTGCAATCTCTCGTAAGCCTGGAAGAGGTCCTGGTGGAACTCCGCCGGCAGGTCGAGCCCGGCCAGCCGGGCCAGAAGAAGGGCTTCGGAGGAACGATCGGTCATGGAGCACCCCGGAGGTTCAGGCGAGCGCCGGCACCCGGCGGTGCCAGTCGGTCGCTTGCTGATAGGCATCGGCGCAACGCAGGACCGTTGCGTCATCGAAAG
The DNA here is from genome assembly GCA_963745975.1 of uncultured Pseudomonadota bacterium. Classification (GTDB taxonomy): domain Bacteria; phylum Pseudomonadota; class Alphaproteobacteria; order Acetobacterales; family Acetobacteraceae; genus JAKAWQ01. The sequence goes on along the minus strand of CAVUZJ010000001.1, from coordinate 14,868 downwards.
GTTTGCCCGCGAGCTGCAGCGAGAGCGGCAGGCCGCCCGCCGAGAAGCCGCAGGGGACGACGATCGCCGGAACGCCTGCCAGCGAAAACGGCATGGTCACCAACCGGAGCGCGCCGAAGAAGTCGCTTCCCTCGGGCTGGGCGCGGTCCGGCAGCCCGAGCCAGCCGGCGGTCGCGAGCATATCGAACCGGGCGAAGGCGCCGAGGAGCTTGCGGGCGAGCTCGGTGCGCCAGCGGACGGCGCGGAGATAGTCCTCGGCGCGCATCAACGCCCCGCCGAGCACGCGCTGGCGCAGGCGCCTTCCGAACCCTTCAGGGCGGGACTTCATGTTTTCCGCGTGCACGGCGTAGAGCTCGGCGGTGGAGATCAGGGTCTTGCAGTCCGTGTATTCTTGCAGCGGGCCGAGCCCGACCTCCTCGACGACGGCGCCGAGCGCGACGAGGATCTCCGCTGCCTCGTCGACGGCGCGGACGACCTCGGGTGCGGCCTCGTCGGCGTACCAGGCGCGCACGAGCCCGATCCGCAAGCCGGCGATGTCCCCGCTCAAGGAAGCGGCATAGTCCGGCAACGGACGATCGGCGCTGCTCGGGTCGATCGGGTCATGACCGGCCATGGCTTGCAGCATGATCGCGTTGTCGCGCGCGGAGACGGTGAGCGGTCCGCAATGATCGAGCGAATAGGTGTTGGGGACGACGCCGGTGCGGCTCACCAGCCCGTAGGTCGGCTTGAGGCCGGTCACGCCGCACATCGCCGCGGGCCAGCGCACGGAACCGCCGGTATCGGTGCCGACGGCCGCGGGCACGAACCGTGCGGCGACGGCCACTCCCGAGCCGCTCGAGGAGCCGCCGGGCAGATAGTCCGTGTTCCAGGGGTTGAGCGCCGGGGGGAACGGCAGGTCCCAGGACGGCCCGCCGATCGCGTATTCGAAGGTGGCCGTCTTGCCCACCAGCACGCCGCCCGCTTCGCGGAGGCGCGTCGCCAGCGTCGCATCGCGCTCCGGCACACGGTCGATGTCTTGGCGCGAGTGCGAGGTGGTACGCAGTCCCGCGGTATCGACATTGTCCTTGAGGGCAAAGGGGATTCCGTGCAGCGGCCCGCGATCGCGGCCGGCATCGAGCTCGGCGCCGGCGCGGCGGGCGGCATCGCGCGCGCGGTCGGCATCGACCGTGATGAAGCTGTGCAGCGCGCCGTCATGGCGCTCGATCCTGGCCAGACACTCATCGAGGATCTCGAGTGGCGAGATCGCCCCGGCGCGCAGCAGGCGGCCGAGCTCGGCAATGCCCGCGGAAGATAGGTTATCGACGGTCACGGAAGTCGACACTTGCCTGCTCCATCTTCGTTCGCACCTTGGAGGCCACGTTTTCCTGGCTCGTTGATTTTTATGATGGTCAAGCCCGGCGCCGTCCAATATGCTTTTTGCATTGCATCATAATGTGGGGGTTATGGCTTTCAGCCTTCGCCAGATGGAACTGTTTCGCGTGTTGATGCAGACCCGCAACGTCACCGAGGCGGCGCGGCTGCTCCGCATCTCGCAGCCGGCGGCGAGCCAGGCGCTGAAAGATCTCGAGCAGCGGCTCGGCTTCGCCCTTTTCCTCCGTGCGGGCAACCGCATTCGCCCGACCGACGAGGCGCGCTTCCTGATCGCCGATGTCGAGCAGATGTTCGTGCGCATCGACAAGGTCGAGGGCCGGGCCGCCGAGCTGCGCGACACCACTGTGGGCAGTCTATCGATCAGCACCATCGCCACGCTGACCAGCTCGATCCTGCCGCGCGCGCTCGCGCGCTTCCACGCCAGCCGTCCGGGCGTGCAGTTGCGGGTGGACTGCTACACCGCGCGCGAGGTGATGCAGCGCGTGCTGCGCGAGGAGGCCGATATCGGCATCGTCTATGCGCCGCTCGACGATTCGCAGATCGCGGCAGAACCTTTGCTGAGGACCCGACTCGTCTGCCTGCTGCCGCAGGGGCACGAGCTGGCCGCGCAATCCCAGGTCGATATGCGCTCGCTTGCGAACCAGAGGTTGATCCTGCTCGATCCGACCACCGCGCCGGGCCTGCTCGTGCGCGAGCGCCTGCCGGCCATGCAGCGGCGCGCGTCCGCGACGATCGAGGTCAACCTCTCCTTCACCGCGCTCGCGATGGTGCGGCATGGGCTCGGCATCGTCGTGACCGATCCGATCATTCTCCTCTCCGGGCTCATCGACGATCTCGTCGTTCGCTCGTTCGAGCCGCCGATCGAGTTGACGCTCTGCCTGCTTTTCTCGCGCTACCGGCCGCTGCCCCGTACCGTGCTTCGCTTCGTGGTGGAGCTGCGCGCCATCATCGAGCTCTCGGTGGCGCGGCTGCTCGAGCTCGGCGTGCCGGCGGTGGCATTGGCACGGTGACGGGGGTGGCGGCCGGGGCGATGGGCCGGGCGCCCTTTCGGGCCATCAGAGCGGGGTGGTTCGGGCGGCCATCGCGTCGTCCCAGACGCGATTGCGCGGGTCGTCGAAGACGAGCCGGGCGGTTTCGGGGATGGTGAACCAATCGCCGCGCGCCAGTTCCATCGCGAGCTGGCCGGGTCCCCAGCCGGCGTAGCCGAAGGCGAGCAGGCTGCGCTTGGGGCCGCTTCCGTGAGCGATGTCGAGGAGGATATCGGGGTTCTCCGTCATGGCGACATGACCGTCGATATCGATGCCGCCGGGGTGGCGCCCGGTACGGCGATCGGCGGGGCTGTAGAGGATGAAGCCGGCCGAGGGGTCCACGGGGCCGCCGGCAAAGAGGCGGATGGTCGCGTGGACGCCCGCCCCGCTCAAACCCATCGCGTTCAAGAGGCCGGCGAGCGGCACCACGGCGAGGGGCCGGTTGACGACGATGCCGAGCGCGCCGCCGGCGCCTTGTTCCACAATCAGAATGACCGTCTGGCGGAAGCGCGGATCGCCGATGTGGGGGGAGGCGATCAGGAGATCGCCGGCGAGCGAGGGTTGCGGCGGCGCGAGCGCGGGAGGCGACGGAGCGGTGGGCGATGGAGCGGGGGGCGACGGAGCGGTGGGCGAGACCGTCGCCGGGGAAAGCAGGGCGGCCAGGGACAGCAGCGCGGGATAAAGCCAGGCGAAGGCCATGGGATGCTCGCTCGCGAACGACCGAGCCACCCTAGCGCGGCGGAGGGCGGGCGGGCATCGCGGTCCTCGACCCGGCAATCGTACACGACGTTGTGATCGGCCATGCTTCTGCCGTGCGGCGGGGGAAAGGGCGGGCGCTGGCGCGGTCGATGGGCGCCCAACCCGCTACTCCAGGTTGTTCGCGTCCTTGGATCTATCTCTCCATGCGATCATATGTATCCAATACGATCCGATTTCTGCTTATTGGGACGGGTCGGTACCACGACCGCAGGATCGGCGAGCTTCTTGTCCCGCCGGTCGCTCCGAGTCTCATTTGCGACTTCGGCATGGGCGCGCAACCCCAAGCCCGGCGCGCGGATCGGGGCCCATGCGGGGGCCGGCCCGGCGCCCCGCCACAGGCAAGACGTGTCCAGATTCGTGTAAAGGCCAGTCGATACGCGATACAAATCCAGGCTTCAAGAAACGTGCGCTGCTGGCGGGACTTTACGAAAGCGGGCCCCTCGTTTCGTGATCGTATGCATCCCTGGGTTGGATCCGGCGGCTTGCGAAGGCGCTGCCGAGGCGGCCGATTTCTCGTATCGGCATCAAAAGAAACGAGGGGCGGGCGGGGAAAATATGTTGAGACTCGTCTCTATCCCGATATAGGTTCGTAAATGTATGGTTCCTGAAGCGTTTTGTTGAGGGACGCGTCGATGCCGGAGTGGTACCTGCTGCGCACGAAGGCCGGCGAAGAGCGCAAGGCGCAGCGGCAACTGCTCGGCATCGTCGAAGACACGATCCTGCCGCTTGCCAGGAGCCGCATTCCCCAGCGTGGGCGGATGGTCGATCGCATCGTGCCGCTGTTTCCCTGCTATCTCTTCTCCCTGTTCGATCTGGCGAGGACAGCCAGGCAGATCCGCTACACCCCCGGCGTGCGCAACCTCGTCCGCTTCGGCGAAGAGGTCGCGGTCGTGCCGCGCTGGGTGGCGGAACAGCTGGCCAAGCGAAGCGCTGACGGACCCGTCGAATTGTCGAAGAACCGGTTCTCCCCGGGCAATTCCGTCCGGGTGCTCGACGGACCGTTCCGGCAGTTCGAGGCGATTTTCGACGGCTATCTCACCGGGACCGAACGGGTCGCGGTGCTGCTGTCGATCATGAGTGCCGAACGACGTGTTGTGATGCCAAAGGCGATCGTCGCCGCGGCGGACTAGCGCGCGTTCGCACGCCGGCCCGGCGGTTTCGCTCTGCGGGACCTGGCCGGGAACAGGGGAAGTGCGCCAAATTCTTCCTGCGATGCAGGGAGGATATTGGCGGAAGCTTAGCCCCGGAGGAGCATCGCGATGAGGCGATCCGGCTTCGCGATAAGTGCGGCAGTCATGTGGTTTTTCATGTCCGGCGGCGCCGGCTTGTGCGCCGAGCTTGCGGGCACGGTTGCCGATGCAAGCCAGCATCCCGTCCCGGGCGTCGTGATCAGCGTGAAAGCGGAGGGCGCCGGCGCTGCCTTGCAGGCGCTCAGCAATTCTCAAGGGGTTTACCGGATCGCTGGCCTCTCTCCCGGGCTCTACGACCTCACCCTCACGTCGAAGGTCGCAACCTGCAAGGGAGGCACGTCGGTCGCCTATATCGGCGCGCAGGGGCTGAGCGTGGACTGGCTCTGCTCGAGCAAGGCTGAGGCGGTCGCGCTGGCGAGAAACGGAGCGCCCGCCACGGAGACCGTGGTCGCGGCGAGCGCTGCTCCCGCGGGCGATCCCTTCGGATTCAGCTTTCCGGGATTCCTCGCGCTTTTGACCGGAAGTGCGTTCCCGTTCGGCACGCTGATCGGCGGGATCATCGCCAGTGTGACTTCGCACGTTCCGCCGCCCTTTCCGTCGCATCCCGCGAGCCCGTCCCTTTAGCGCGGGAGCCTGAAGCGCCGTCCGCGACGGAGCTGCGCAAGAACCGCGATCATGTCTGCGCGTAAAAGATCACGCCCTCTTTCGGCGGCCTGGCGGCTGAGCGGATGGCCGTGCGCGCTCTTCCTCGGCGCCCTTGCGCTCGCGTCCTGCTCGGGGGGCGCCGCGCCGCCGCCGACCGGGGCGACGAGCGCGACCTCGCTTGCCGCGGCGGAGAACTGCAATGGCTCGCCTTCGTTGCAGGCGCTCTGGCAACAGCGGATGACGCAGCCCTCCGGCCAGAACCAGCCGGTCGGGCCGGGCGACGTGCTGCGTGTTTCGGTTGTCGGGATCAAGGAGCTTCAGGATGAAGAGGTGCAGGTCTCCGATTCCGGGACGATCACGCTGCCCTTCGTGGGCACGATCGCGATCGGGGGGATGAGCCTCGATGCGGCGGAGCACGCGCTGGATGAGAGCTTCGCCCAATACATCCGCTCGCCCGAGGTGCACATCGTGATGACGACGGACCGCAGCCAGACGGTGGCGGTGATGGGCCTCGTTTCGAAGCCGATGCTGGTGCCGCTCACGATGCCGAACGAGACGATCATGGAGGTGATCGGCGAGGCCGGCGGCCTCAGCAACGACGCCTCCCAGCGGGTTCTATTCATTCCGAGCGCCGCCGAGGCGCAGCCGATGGGCGCCCCGATGGGCGCGGCGGTGATAGAGGCGAGCGCGGATCCGCCGCCCGTTCCGGGCCAGGCGACAATCACGCCGATCATCGTCGATCTGCACAGCAATACGGAGCAGGGCTGCCTCAACCTCCCGATGCGGGCCGGGGACACGATCGTGGTCCCGCCCGCGGGGAACGTGATGGTCGGCGGCTGGGTCGAGCGCGGGGGCGAGATTCAGATCACGCCGGGAATGACGGTGCTGGGCGCGATCACCGCATCGGGCGGCGCGCTCTACAGCTCCAACGTCGTCGTCCTCCGGGTGAACGGGCGGGGCGACCGAACCAGCATCCCCATCAACCTCGCGGCGGTGAAGAACGGGAAAGAGGCCGATATTCCCGTCGAGGCCGGGGACGTGGTGATGGTGGAGGGCTCCGCGCTGGGGGCCCTTCCCTACGCGTTCCACGAGCTCTTCACCGGCCTCGGCGCCGGCATTCCGATCCCGATCCCATGACCTGATCCATGCCCGAGCTGCCAGCGCATCCGCCGGCCCGGCGATGCCCGACGAAGCGAACCCCTTCGCGCGGGAGCGGTTCCGCGCGCCGTTCGACGACGATCAGGAGGGGATCGGGATCAAGGAGCTTTGGCTCACCGTCCGGAAGCGGCTCTGGCTGCTGATCGGGATCGTGGCCAGCATCCTTCTCCTCGCCGGGCTCGCCACCATCCAGAAGACGCCCCTCTATTCGGCGACGGCCGAGCTGCTGCTCAAGCCGGACATCCCGCAGGTGCTGAACGTGCCGCAGCTGCAAGTGGACAATGCGGGGACCGACGAGCACGATTTCTACAAGACGCAGTATGCGCTTGCGCAAAGCCCGGAGGTGGCGGCGGAGGTCATCCGGACGCTCGGCCTCGAAGGGAACCCGCTCTTCGCTCCGGGCAAGCCGCCGACCGGGTTGCTCGGCGAGATCCACGGGTTCCTCGGCAACCTCGTGACGACGCTCAAATATCCGTGGGCCGGCTCGGTCCTGCCCGATGCGGCGCTGCGCGCGGATCTCGGGGTCAAGCGCAGCACGCTGCGCGCCTATCTCGGGATGCTCGAGGTCACGCCGGTGCTCGGCACGCAGCTCATGGACATCACCTTCACGACGCCGGATCCAGCTCTTTCGGCGGAGATCGCCAACGCCCAGGCGCGCGCCTACATCGATCGCGGGCTCGAGCTGCGGCGCGGGGCGAGCGAGATCGTCCAGGCGTTTCTCCGCAAGCAGCTCGAGGCGATCGGGCAGCGGGTTCAGGAATCGGAAGCGGCGTTGAACGCGTACCGGCACAAGATGGGCATCCTCTCGTTCCAGACGGACGATTCGAGCCGGCTTGCCGAGACCCGCATGGCCGAGCTGGACCGGGCGCTGATCGAAGCGGAGACCAACCGCGTTCGGCTGGGCGCGGAAATGCAACTGATCGCCGCCGGGCACGACGCTTCGCTGCCCGAGGTGATCGCCGACCGGACCATTCAGGCGCTGCAGCCGGAGGTGGACCGGCTCGGCGCGCAATATGCCGGCATGGCGACGCAGTTCACCGATCGCTGGCCCGCGCTCGCGCAGGTCAAGGCGCAGCTCGGCTCCGCGCGCGCGCAGCTTGCGCAGGAAGTTGCGATCGTCACCGACGGCGTGCGGCGCGAATACCAGGCGGCGGTGGCGCGCGAGGCGCGGCTGCAGGCGCTGGTGGAGGCGGAGAGGAACAAGGACTTCGCCTCGAACGACGCGGCGCTGCAGGACGCGATTCTCGCCCGCCGGGTCGAGACCAACCGCGAGATCTATCGCACGGTGCTGACGCGCATCCAGGAGGTTGGCATCTCGGAGCAAGGGCCGGTTTCGAACGCCACGATCGCGGCGCCGGCAAGCGTGCCGCAATTCCCCTCCTATCCGAAGGTGATCAAGACGCTCGCCATCGCCGGGCTCGGCGGCCTGATCATCGGGCTTGCGGTGGTGTTCGCGCTCGACAAGCTCGACAAGCGGTTCAAGAGCATCGAGGAGGTGGAGCGCGCTCTGCGGCTGCCGAAATTCGCGCTGATCCCGGATTTCGCAACGGTGAGGCGGCTTCTGCCGGCACCGGAGGCGCCGGCCGAGGTGCCCCGCGCCGGACCCGCGATGGCAAGGCGGCGGAGATCCACGAGAACCGGGATCATCCGCGCGCTGCATACGCCGGCCTACACGCTGCATTACCGGCCGCTGCACGTCGCGCTGCAATTCTCGCGCGCCGGCGGCTCGCCGCGGCTCATCATGTTCACCAGCGCGACGCCGCAGGAGGGCAAGACGGTGAGCGCGGCGGGCGCGGCGTTCGCGAGCTCCGAGATGGGCTGCCACACATTGCTGGTGGATGCGGATTTGCACCGGCCGCAGTGCCACAATCTGGTGGCGACCGAGAACCCGATCGGGCTTTCCGACATCCTCGCCGGGCAGCGCGGGTTCGCCGATGCGGTGCATAGCAGCGCCAACGGCGTGTTTGTCATCCCCGCGGGATCGCGCGCGCCGAACCCGGCCGCGCTGCTCGTCTCGCAGGCCATGCGCGAGCTTCTCGTGACGCTCGGCAATTCGTTCGACCATGTCTTCATCGACACCGCGCCGGTGCTTGCCGCGAGCGAGACGATCGCGCTCGCGACGATGGTGGATGGCGTGGTGCTCGTGGTGGGCGCCGACGCGCAGCGCAGGGCCGTGCTGGATGCGCATGCGGCGCTGCGCTCCGCCGGCGCCGTCATCCTCGGGTTCGTGTTCAACCGGGTCGATCTCCGGCTGCCGCAGCACCGGCCCTATGGCGGCTACGGGGCCTATGACGGATACCATTACGGCGCGGGTGGAGGGGACGGCTGAGCGAGGCTGCACATTCGCGCGCGGCCGAGGGGCTCGACCGTTCGTTTCGTTATGGCCTCGTTTTCCTGCTCGTCTTCAGCCCGCTCGCCTTCGGCGGGGTCTATCCGTGGGCGAGTGCGATCATCGAGACCGTTGCCGCGCTGCTCGTCGCTCGGGTGGCTCGCGAAGGTGCGGATGCGGCGCGCGGCGCTGCCGCTTCCATGGCGAAAGCCGTGGCGCAACCTGCTGCTTCCGCCGCTCCTGCTGCTGCTGCTCGGGATTGGGCAGCTCGTCCCGCTTCCCCTCGGCATGGAACGCATTCTCTCGCCCGCGACCGTCGCGCTCTACCAGCGGAGCCTCTCGGGGTGGCCGGTGACGGGCACCGCTCTGCCCGCGCGCGCGACGAGCCCGGGCGCGCCGCTCATCCTTCCGACGCCGCAGCAGGTCGCGGCCGGGGCGCCGGTGCCGTTCGCGCCGGGTTCGCGCGCGGTTCCCGCTGGGCAGAGCGCCGGCCAGGCGGACCCGCCGGGATGGATGCCGCTTTCCATAGCACCTTCGGTGAGCGAGCCATGGGTGCTGAAATTGGCCGCGTATGCCGGGATTTTTCTCGCGATTCTGACCTACCCGATCGGGGCGGGCGGCGGGCGGGAGCGGGTTCGGGCCGAGCGAGGGTTCCAACGCCTCATCCTCCAGACCGCGCTGGTGATGGGCTTCGCCGTCGCGACGCTCGGGATCGTCGCGCAGGCCACGTGGAACGGGCGGATGCTGTGGACCGTGGTGCCGTACGATTGGGGGGCGGCGCAGCAGTTCCGGGCGATGCGGGCGATGGGCCCGTTCGTGAACCCCGACCATTTCGCCAACTATCTGAGCCTCATCTTTCCGATCGCGCTCGCCGGCGCGCTCTTTCGCACCTTCCTCCGCGCCCACGATGCGCGGTTTCCGTGGGCGCTCTTCTCCGCGGTTGCCGCCTTCGTCATGTTCTGCGGGATCCTGCTCAGCCTCTCGCGCGCCGGATGGATCAGCGCGTTCGTCGGCGTTCTCGTGCTGGCCGGGTTCTCGCGGGCCGTGCCGGAAGAGCTGCGACCGCGCTTTCTCCGGGCACCCTCGTGGCGCCGGCTTTCGCTGGCGCTCGTTTTCTTTCTCGCGCTCGTCACCGCGGGTGGCGCCTATCTCGGCACGAACGCACAGGCGATGCTGAACGGGCGGCTGAACGAGACGCTCGCCGGCTATAAATTCATGGAGCGCGTGCATCTTTGGGACGATTCGCTCGGAATGGTACGCGACTTCCCAGAATTCGGCGTCGGTCTCGGCGCATGGCCCGAGCTATTTCCGCGCTATCGCCGGCCGCCCTACTCGGGCGGATATTTCCGCGAGGCGCACAATGATTATGTCGAGCTGGCGAGCGAGGCCGGGCTCGCCGGGCTCGCGCTCGTCGGCTGGTTCGCGATTGCCGCGGGCGTACGGCTCGTCAGGCGGATCGGGTCCGTGCCGCCCGATGTGCGCGCGCTCTATCTGGCACTGCTTGCCGCGCTCGCCGTGATGGCATTCCACGAGAGCGTGGATTTTCCGCTCCATACGCCCGCCAATGCCGTGCTGTTCGTCGTCCTGCTCGCGACCGCGCTCCGGCTCAGCGGGGTTGCGCTGGCCGACGGGGGGCCGAGGGACGCGCGGCGCAGGACGGAGGGTTTTGCCGGCGCGGCCGTTCTCGCCGGCGCGGCCGCGCTCGTCATCGCCGCGCTGCGGCAGGACCCCGTGCCCTATCCCTACAATGTTCCGCAGCCGAAGAACCTCAGCGAGGCGCGGGCGCTCATCCTTGCGCACCCGGCGGATGCGCGCGCGCATCTCATCGCGCTCGACCTCGCGGGACGCCGATGTTCCCGTGGGGATCGCGCGTGGGCAGCTTGCCGTGGCCGTGTGGCTGGACCCGACGAACCCAGCCATTCGCGACCGCTATGCCGAGGCGCTGGCGCGCGACGGGGATGGCGCGGCCGCGCTCCGGCAGATCACGCTCTCCGTCCGCAATTCGCCCTCGCTCGGCACGCACCGCTATCTCGATGCGCGGCTCCTGCCGTGGCTTTCGGCGGCGGAAGTCGGCGCCGTGACCAAGGGGTTCAAGGAGGCGGTGGCGGGCGGCCTCAGCGGGGCCGTGGACGGGTTCGGCAGCTTCTACGAGGCCATCAACCGCCCCGGCGACGCGGCGACGCTCTATGCACGCGCGGCGCGCGAGGCCGGGAGCGCCGAACGCAAGGAGGGCTTTCTTCTCCTTGCCGGGCGGGCCGAGGAAGCGGCCGGCGCTGCCGGCGCCGCCATCGGGTTCTTCAACGAAGCGGCCGCCCTCGTTCCCGCCGACGCGCGCCCGTATGCGGATCTTGTTTCCCTGGTGTACGGACCGCGAAAGCAATGGGCGGAGGCCGAGGCGGCGGTTGCCGAGGGCGTGCGCCACGGCGCGGACCGCGCGACGCTTTACCTGGCGCTTGCGGACCAGCGGCAATGGACGGGCGATCTGGATGCGGCCGTGGCGGCGCTCGAGCAGGCGATCGGTGCGCGCCCGTCCGACGCGGGCCTGGCGATCCGTCTCGGTCAAGTGTATTGGCAGCTCCGCGAATTCGGCGACGCGGCGCGGGCCTATACGCGCGCCTCCCAGCTCGATCCGCGTTCGGCCGACGCGTTCTATCTCCTCGCCGGCGCCGAGGAGGCGAACTACGACTACAGCGCGGCCGCGCGGAATTATCAGCACGCGATCGCGCTCGCACCGAGCCGTGCCGATTGGAGCGCGCAGTATCAGCAATTCCTGCGCGAGATCGCGCTCGGGACACCGACCGAGCCTTCCGCCTCGGTGGACCATCGTTAGCGAGGAACGAGTGGGGCAGGCCCGACTGATGATGCTGCGCTCCAGCAGCCGCCGATGGGGGCGTCGCGGGTGGGGTCGTTCGCGGTGTGGGGACGACAGCGCATGAGCGCGCCCACCAGCGTGGCCGCGGTGCTCGGCGGGCTTTGGGCCCAGGGCCGCGGCCGGCCGGATGCAAGCGCCGATGGCTATCCGTAGCGCTCAAGCGGCCGAGGCGTCCCTCGCATACCGATTGGTGAGCAGCGCGAGGCGCCGACTTCGTTCGCTCGGGGCAAAATGGCCGTCATGGCGCGAGGGGGCTGCAGTCTCCCCCTATGTCAGCGTAGGCCGACATACATTTGGGGTCAGCACCAGTTCATTCGTCCTGTGCACACAGCGGGCCCCCGTCGTCATCGGGAGCTTCTGCTCGATTGCCCCCGGCGTCACCTTTCTTTGCCATGCCAATCATCCGCTCGGCCTTCCGTCGACCTATCCTTTTCGGTCCCTGCTCTTTCACCCGGGGGAGCGACCTCGTGCCCCAGGTTCTCCTAACCTCGATGCGGTGACACGTGGACCGATTGAAGTAGGGCATGATGTGTGGATTGGGTATGGCGCGACGATTCTCTCCGGTGTCACGGTCGGGTCGGGCGCTGTTGTGGGGGCGGGGGCGGTCGTGGCCCGCGATATTCCGCCTTATGCGGTGGCGGCCGGCAACCCCGCACGCGTCGTTAGGTACCGATTTGAGCCGGCACTCATCGAGCGGCTGCTCTCCGTTGCTTGGTGGGACCTTCCGGACGCTAGGCTTCTCCAGCTCGAGCCCCGCCTCTATTCGGAGGACATCAAATCCTTCATTGGCGCGATCGAGTCCATTCGGAATCAGTAGAGCTCCCCTCTGCTGGCGATCTCGATCGCCGCTGGCGGTCGGATTCTGTTGGGGGGGCGCGCAGTGGGCGGGGCCGGCGCCCCAGCCAGGCCCAAAGTTTCCGGCGCCCGCCCGGCGCGGCGGACGCGGGGCGTGGCGGGTGAGACGGTCGCGCTCGCGGTCGTGGTGGATGGGGTTGTGCTTGTCGTCGGGTCCGGGACCCCAAGGAAGGTTGTTCTCAACCCGTACACGGCGCTGCGGCGCGCCGGCGCCGTGGTTCTCGGCTTTGTCTGCGGCCGGGTCGACGTCACGCTTCCGCCGCACGGCGGCTACGGGAACTGCGCGACCTATGGAGCCTATCATAACAGCCCGGGCGACACGAGGGAGCGGTCACCTGGGCAGGGCGAGCGCCTGGGCGCGTGCGGCTGCAAGGCGCGACCGTGAGCAAGACAGGGCGGCCGGGCGCGACGCCGGTTGGGGAAGATCGTGAGCATCGCTAGCGATCTGACGAGCGGGCGTCTTCTCGCCCGCAACACGCTGCTCAATCTTGGGGGGGAAGTCTTGCCCTTCCTTGTCGGGCTCGTGGCTCTTCCGGTCCTGATCCACGCGATCGGCGTCAATCGCTATGGGATCATCACGCTTTCCGCGATGGTGGTCGGATATTTCGGCCTCTTCGACTTCGGACTGGGGGCGGCCGCCACCAAGCTTATCGCCGAGGCGGCCGGGGCCGGTGACCGGGCGGCGATTCCCAGCCTTTTCTGGACTTCTCTCGTGCTCATGTTCGGGTTCGGGACGTGTGGCGGTGTTCTTGCCGCGGTGCTGAGCCCCTGGCTGGTCCATCATCTGTTCCGTATATCGACGGGCCTTCGGCCGGGGGCCCTGCACGCCTTCTACCTCCTGGCCCTTTCCCTGCCCTTCGTGATCAGTGCGGGCAGCCTGCGGGGCACGCTCGCCGCCTTCCAGCGCTTCGACATGATCAACGCCGTGCGGGTGCCGATGGGCGTGTTCTCGTATATCGGCCCGCTCCTCGTCTTGCCCTTTTCGCGCGGGCTCGGCTTTTTTGTGGCGGTCATGGTCGCGGGAAGGCTCGCCGCCTGGGCGGCAAGTCTTCTTCTCTGCTTCCGGCTGCTGCCGGAGTTGCGCGGCAGCCCCACATTCTCGCGGATGACCGCTTTTCCGATGCTTCGCTTCGGCGGGTGGGTAACAGTCTCCCTCATCGTCGGCCCGATCATGGTTTATTTCGACCGCTTCCTGATCGGCGCCATGCTCTCTATGGCGGCGGTCGCCTATTACGCCGTGCCGTACCTGGTGGCCTGGAAGCTCCTGGTCGATTCTCGGCCGCGTTCGAAGGGGTGGCGTTCGCCGGCTTCTCCAGCAGCTTCCGGACAAATCCCCGGCGCGCCGCGCTCATCTTCCAGCGTGCGACGCTTGCAATCCTGTTCGCGCTGTTTCCCATCGTGCTCACGATCGCAGCCCTCGCGCCCGAGGGCCTCAGGCTATGGCTCGGGTCGGAGTTCGCCCGCAACAGTTCGGGCGTGCTGCGTTGGTTGGCGATCGGCGTATTCATGAACGCGCTTGCGAGAATGCCGTTCGCCCTCCTCCTTGCCGCGCATCGGCCGGATCTCACGGCCAAATTGCACGTTGCCGAGGTGCCATTCTATTGCCTGTTCCTCTGGTGGATCCTGCCGCGCTACGGGGTAGAGGGTGCCGCAATCGCGTGGACGCTTCGCGTGTCGGCGGATATGGCGGCACTGTTCGTCATGGGCTGGCGCCTTCTGCCGCAGGCGCGCTCCGCAATCGCGCAGGTGGCTCCGGTCATTGCGATGGCGGGCCTACTCTTTTGCGGCGGCTTCGCCTTTCACACATTCCGGGGAGCGGTTCCGTTCCTTGGGATCGTGCTCGCCCTGTCCGGAGCTGCGCTTTGGGGGCTTGTCCTTGGGCCGGACGAGAAGGCTCTGATCCGCAGAATTCTTCGTAGCGCCCGCGCATTTCCCGGGGAAATGAAGAGGTCGTGGTTTTGAGCGCCGCAACCGAGGGTGTGCGGGAGCGCGCCGAGATCCGCAAGCGGGCGCGTCCGGCGTGCTGCCTCTGCGGCACGCCCGGCCGGCCGCTTTACGACGGCATGCGAGACGTTCTGTTCGGGGCGCCCGGCGAATGGAATATCAGACGCTGTCCAAATTCCGGTTGCGGGCTTCTCTGGCTCGACCCAATGCCCGTCGAGGAGGACCTGATCAGACTGTATGAAAGCTACTTCACGCATGAGGCTCCGCCGGTACGCGAAGCTCGCGCTGGTCAGGTCGCCCGAATGTATGATTTCGTGAAGGCGACCTACTTCAGCGAACAGTTCGGTCGCCCTGACCTTGAGCATTTCGACGCGCCACGATTGCCCCCGGGCTTCTCCGCTGGAGATCGCGTCGCTGCCTGCCTACGTCCACCCAGTCTTTCAGGAGCCGCATCAAGTTTCCGATCGCCGTGCTCGGAAGAAGGGCGAACGGGCGCCTTCTCGATGTCGGGTGCGGGAATGGCGGAATGCTTAGTCTTGCACAGAAGATGGGGTGGGAGGCGGAGGGCATCGATTTCGACGCGGTGGCGGTGGACGCGGCTCGTCGCCGGGGCCTCACGGTTCATCTTGGGGATCTCCGGGAAGGGGCGTTTGCGGACCGCGCGTTCGATTGGTCATGTCAGGCCACGTGCTGGAGCACGTCCCCGACCCGGTCGCC